>NZ_CP120740.1:470000-5270000 GCF_029581235.1 Micromonospora sp. WMMD998 | reverse complement strand
ACGCGGTGGACACCGCCGGCGAGACCGCGCTGCTCTTCCTGGCCGGCCCCGACGGCCTGGCGTTCAGTCACGCGATCCGCAAGGGGCCGATGCTGACCGGCCCGGACCTGGGCGAGGCCGCGCTCTACAAGGAGGAGCGCATCGAGGCCCGCACCGCCACCCCGGGCCAGCGGGCCGTCGCGGAGCGGGTGCTCGCCGCCGTGCCGGGCGGCGCCGACCGGCTGCTCTACGCCCGGGTCGACCTGATTCCCGGCCCGGACGGCACGCCGGTGCTGGTCGAGCTGGAGCTGACCGAGCCGAGCCTGTTCGTCGGGTACGCCGACGGCGCCCCGGACCGCCTCGCCGATGCCGTGACGACCCACCTGGCCCACCGCCGCTGACCGGCCCCGCCCGCTCCTCCGGTTCGGTCCCGTCTGCCCCCTGCTCCGGCCCGCTCCGGCCCGGCTCCGCTCCGGCTCTGACCGGCCTGGTCTGCCGCGCTGGCGTAACCCGCCGCCCCGACCGCCTTCACCCGCCAGAGCGCCACCCCTCGCGCGACGAGGCCCGATGGCTGTCCCGACGCGGTCCTCCGCCCGTGCGCCCGCCCGATCGCCGCCGACGCACCCATGGCGTTCCACCCGCGACGTCCGTGGCCGATGGGTGGAACGCCAGGGGTGTCTGAGCGGGTCTGAGGCACCCGTGGCGTTCCAGCCGTGACGTCCATGGCCGATGGGTGGAACGCCAGGGGTGTCTGCGGAGCAGTGACACGCCGATGGTGTTCCCACGGCGGGGGCGCCCTGCTGAGGTGCCCGAGCGGCGACCGCGTGCCCACCGTCCGCGCATGCGCGGCGCCCGGTCAGCCCGGTCAGTCCGCTCCGCCGCCCGGCGAGGCGGGTCACGGTCACGGTCGCGGACGTCGCCGCCGGGGCCGGCTGGGCCGCGCAACCTCAGTCCCGGTCGGTGTGGTTGCGTTCCCAGCGACCGCCGATCGGCGGGGTGTCCAGCCGCAGCGCGGCCGACGACCCGGCCAGGTCGTTGTCCTCCACCGCGCAGGAGACGCAGCTTCCCGACTCGGTGACCCAGATGCCGTACGCCTGGGTGTCGGCGTCCCGCTGCCAGATCCGGTTGCCCCGCACGGTGGCCGAGTCGAACGGGGCGGCGATCGTGATCCCGGCGCACACCGCCGGCCCGTCCGGCAGCTCGTACGCGGTGCCCGGGCCCGGGGTGGCCTCGTTCCAGCCGGTGGCGCCGTCGGGGCGTACCTCGGCCAGGGAGAGCCGGTTGCTGGTGTTGTCGGCGACCACCGCCTCCCGGGTGCCGGCCCGGACCACCTTCCCCCGGTGCCCGCCGGTCGGCCAGTCCGCCGCGCCGTCGGTGACCTCCCGGGGGCCGTAGCGCACCGCGTCACCCGAGCCGCGGTACGGCGGCGCGGAGCGGCGTCCGTTGTCCCGGATCCGGTTGCCGACGATCGACGCGTCGAGCATCGGCCGGTCGATCCGGATCCCGTCCAGCGCGTTCTCCCGGATGTCGTTGTCCTGGATCACCACGTCCGCGGCCGTGCCCCGGTAGCCGCGGCCCAGGTCGTGCTCGTGGTAGCCGTACCCGCCGTTGCGGCTGATCCGGTTGGCCTGCACGGCGTACGGCCCGGGGGTGTCGCCCATGCTGATCCCGTTTCCGACGTTGCAGTCGATCACGCAGCCGGTGAGCAGCCCGCCGTGTCCGGCGACGCCGGCGGTGCCGTTGGCCGAGACGTCGAAACCGGCCTCCAGGTTGTTGGTCATGGTGCAGCCGGAGACGATCAGCCCGTCCGCGCCCCAGTCCGAGATGCCGAACCGGTTGGCCTGGCTGTGGCAGCCGATGATGCGGATGCCGCGCGGCGGGGTCCAGTAGTCCTTCTGCAACTCCAGGAAGATGCCGTTGGTGCCGTTGCCGATGGTGGTGCAGTTGGTGATGGTGAGGCGTTCCACGTCACCCCAGCCGCCGATGCCCACCCCGATCCCGGCGCCGCCCATCTGCCGGCCGTTGTCCAGCCGGCCGCAGCCCACCACGACCACGCCGTCGATCAGGCTGTCCTGGAGGAAGTCGCAGCCGAGGCCGGTCGCGCCGGTGTGGTGGATGTAGAGGTTGCGGAACACGCCCCGCACCACGTATTGCAGGCCCAGGCCCTTGGCCAGGTAGTCGTAGGCGGTCTGGGCCACCCCGGAGCCGTCGATCTCGAAGTCGGCGAAGGTGCAGTCGGCGATGTGCCGGTCCCGGTCCGCGCCGTGCTGCACGGTGGTCCAGAAGGCCAGCGGCACCGGATCGGCGCGGTTGCCCTCGTTGCTGAGCAGGAACCGGGTCGCCGCCGGGCCGGCGCCGATCAGGGAGACGCCGCTGCGCCAGATCGTGCCGGCGTCGCGGATCGAGTAGAGGCCGGGTGGGCAGTGGATGACCCGGGCCCGGCCGTCGGCGTCGTACCCCGCGCCGAGGCGGTCCACGAGCGCGGCCAGCGCCGGCTGGTCGTTCGTCACCCCGTCCCCGGTGAGTCCGTGCTCCCGGGCGTCGCACCACAGCGGCGCGCCGGCCACCGGGGTCAGCCGCTGCGGTGCGGTCGTGGCGAGTCCCTTGCGCGGCACCGGTGGCTCCCCTCGGGCGTACGGTCCGTCGTCCGGGCCGTATTCCCGCTCCCGCCGCGCCGTAACGCGCGGCTCAGGCGGTGGCGCCGACCGGCTCGGCGGCGGGCGCGGCGGGGGTCGGCGGGGTGGCCGGGAGCCGCTCCCGGGTGGCCCCGAGCACGCCCAGCATCGCCAGCAGCACCAGGCAGGAGCCGAGCATGTGCGCGGCGACCAGCACCGCGGGCAGGTGGGTGAAGTACTGCACGAAGCCGATCAGGCCCTGGCCCAGCTCGACCGCGAGCAGCACCCCGGCGGCCCGGGCGGCACGCTGCGCGCCGACCGCGCGGAACGCGAAGAACAGCGCCACCGAGAGGCCGATCAGCAGGAAGACGCCGTCCGCGTGGACCTGGGAGATCGCCTCCGGGTCCAGGCCGTTGCGGGCCGCGCCGTGGTCGCCGGCGTGCGGGCCGCTGCCGGTCACCCAGGTGCCGACCACGAGCACGGCCGCGGTGACCGCGGCGGTGATCCAGGCGAGGGTACGCAGCGGCGCCGGCACGGTCGGCGTCACCGGGCCGTCCGGCTCGCCGGTGCGCCGCCACAGCGCGTACGCGGCGGCGATCACCGCCATCGAGGCGAGGAAGTGCAGCCCGACCACCCACGGGTTGAGGTTGGTGAGCACGGTGATCCCGCCGATGACCGCCTGGGCCGGGATGCCGAGCAGCACGCCCACGGCCAGCGGCAGCAGCCCCCGGCGGCGCGGGCGCTGGGCCAGCACGGCCAGCACCACGGCGAGCGCGATGATCCCCACCGCGAACGTCAGCAGCCGGTTGCCGAACTCGATCACGCCGTGCACGCCCATCTCGGACGTGGTGGTGTAGGACTCGTCGGTGCACCGGGGCCAGGTGGGGCAACCGAGGCCGGACGCGGTGAGACGGACACCCCCGCCGGTGACCACGATCGCCACGTTCGCGATGATCGAGGTGTAGGCGAGCCGGCGCAGCAGCGTGGGGGAGACCGGGAACCGGACGGAACGCTTCACCCCGCGAATCCTACGCATCGTAGTGGACCCCGATCGGGTGACTCCGCCGCTCCGGTGGCCAGGATCACCGGACCCCGGGTTTGCGGGCCCCGCGCGAATTACGTAACGTTGCCGTTGTGAAAAACGTGGCAGCGCTGTCCGGAGGGTCGGTGACCAGCTCGGTCGCCGGCGCGACGGCACCTGCCGACCCGCCGACCCGGGACCGGGTCACCCAGCTCCTGCTGGAGCGGGGCGCGACCACCGCCGCGCAGCTCGGCTCGGCGCTCGGCCTCAGCCCGGCGGCGATCCGCCGGCACCTCGACGCGATGCTCGCCGACGGCGACGTGGTCGCCCGCGAGCAGGTGGTGCGGGGCAGCCGGGGACGGGGCCGTCCGGCCAAGGTCTTCGTGCTCACCGACGCCGCCCGGGTGCGCTGCGGCACCCACCACTACGACAACATGGCCACCGCCGCGCTCCGGTGGATCGCCCGCACCGGCGGCGACGAGGCGGTCGCGGAGTTCGCGGCCGACCAGGTCGCCGCGCTCGAGGCGCGCTGCCGGTCCGCCATGGAGGACGCCGGCGACGCCCCGCTCGCGCGGGCCGAGGCGCTCGCCGGCGCGCTGACCGCCGAGGGCTACGCTGCCAACGCGTCCACGATCGCCTCCGGCGGCCAGCTCTGCCAGCACCACTGCCCGGTGGCGCACGTGGCCGCCGAGTTTCCCCAGCTGTGCGAGGCCGAGACCGCGGTGATCTCCCGTCTGGTCGGCACCCACGTGCAGCGCCTGGCCACCATCGCGCACGGCGACGGCGTGTGCACCACGCACATTCCCGCCCAGTCCGGTTCCACCGTCACCACTGTGAGGACAGATAGATGACCGAGCAGATCGTCCAGCCCCTGACCCAGGAGGAGCAGCTCGCCGCCCTCGGTCGTTACGAGTACGGCTGGGCCGACTCCGACGTCGCCGGCGCCGCCGCCCAGCGTGGCCTGAACGAGGCGGTGGTGCGGGACATCTCGGCCAAGAAGAACGAGCCGGCCTGGATGCTCGACCTGCGCCTGAAGGGCCTGCGCCTGTTCGGGCGCAAGCCGATGCCGGCCTGGGGCGCGGACCTCACCGGGATCGACTTCGACAACATCAAGTACTTCGTGCGGTCCACCGAGAAGCAGGCCACGAGCTGGGAGGACCTGCCCGAGGACATCAAGAACACCTATGACCGGCTGGGCATCCCGGAGGCGGAGAAGCAGCGGCTGGTGGCCGGCGTCGCGGCGCAGTACGAGTCCGAGGTCGTCTACCACAAGATCCGTGAGGACCTTGAGGAGCAGGGTGTCGTCTTCCTCGACACCGACACCGCCCTCAAGGAGCACGAGGACCTGTTCAAGGAATACTTCGGCACCGTCATCCCGGTCGGCGACAACAAGTTCGCCGCGTTGAACACCTCCGTCTGGTCCGGTGGCTCGTTCATCTACGTGCCGAAGGGCGTGCACGTGGAGATCCCGCTCCAGGCCTACTTCCGGATCAACACCGAGAACATGGGCCAGTTCGAGCGGACGCTGATCATCGTCGACGAGGGCGCGTACGTGCACTACGTCGAGGGCTGCACCGCGCCGCTCTACTCCTCCGACTCGCTGCACAGCGCGGTCGTGGAGATCGTGGTCAAGAAGAACGCGCGCTGCCGCTACACGACCATCCAGAACTGGTCGAACAACGTCTACAACCTGGTCACCAAGCGCGCCGTGTGCCACGAGGGCGCGACCATGGAGTGGGTCGACGGCAACATCGGTTCCAAGGTCACCATGAAGTACCCGGCGGTCTACATGACCGGCGAGCACGCCAAGGGTGAGGTGCTCTCGGTGGCCATGGCCGGCGAGGGTCAGCACCAGGACGCCGGCGCCAAGATGGTGCACGCGGCGCCGCACACGAGCAGCACCATCGTGTCGAAGTCGATCGCCCGCGGTGGTGGCCGCACCTCCTACCGTGGCCTGGTGCAGGTGCTGGAGGGCTCGCACAGCAGCCGCAGCACGGTCAAGTGCGACGCGCTGCTGGTCGACACCATCTCCCGCTCCGACACCTACCCCTACGTCGACATCCGCGAGGACGACGTGTCGATGGGGCACGAGGCGACCGTCTCCAAGGTCAGCGACGACCAGCTCTTCTACCTGATGAGCCGGGGCCTGAGCGAGGACGAGGCGATGGCGATGATCGTGCGCGGCTTCATCGAGCCGATCGCCAAGGAACTCCCGATGGAGTACGCGCTGGAGCTCAACCGCCTGATCGAGCTGCAGATGGAGGGCGCGGTCGGCTGACCGCGGCCCCCCGCACCCACTGACACCGCAGTCGCTGAACAGACCAAGGAAGAGATGACTACCCAGGCTTCCGCGCCGCCCACGACCAAGTCGCAGGCGCTCCGCTCGTACGACGTCGCCGACTTCCCGGCCCTCACCGGCCTGGAGGAGGAGTGGCGCTTCACCCCGCTCAAGCGCCTCCGTGGCCTGACGGGTGACGGCTCCGGCTCGCCGCGCGGCACGGTCCGGCACGAGTACGCCGACCTGCCCGAGGGCGTCTCCGTCGACCGGATCGGCCGGGACGACCCGCGGATGGGCAGCGTGCTCACCCCGTTCGACCGGGTCAGCGCGCTCGCCTACGGCGGGGCCGAGGGCGCGCTGCTGGTGGCGGTCGCCCGCGATGCCGTGGTGGACGCGCCGGTGCGCCTGCGGGCGGTCGGCGAGAGCGCCGGGGCGCTCGCGTTCGGCCACACGTTCGTCGAGGTGGGCCGGTTCGCCGAGGTGACCGTGGTGCTGGAGCACGTCGGCTCGGCCACGCTCGCCGACAACGTCGAGGTGACGGTGGCGGACGGGGCGAAACTGACCCTGGTCACGGTCGCCGACTGGGCCGACGACGCGGTCCAGGCGCAGCACCTGAAGGTGCGGCTGGGCCGCGACGCCAGGATCGTGCACGTGCAGGTGACCCTCGGCGGCGACCTGGTCCGGCAGCACACCACCGTGGAATACACCGAGCGTGGCGGCGAGGCCGAGCTGTACGGCCTCTACTTCGCCGACTCCGGCCAGCACCTGGAGCACCGGCAGTTGGTCGACCACGGGGTGCCGGACTGCCGCAGCAACGTCGGCTACCGGGGCGCGCTCCAGGGCGACGAGGCGCACACGGTCTGGGTCGGCGACGTGCTGATCCGGGCCGAGGCGACCGGCACCGACACGTACGAGATCAACCGGAACCTGCTGCTCAGCGACGGCGCCCGGGCCGACTCGGTGCCCAACCTGGAGATCGAGACCGGCGAGATCGCCGGCGCCGGTCACGCCAGCGCGACCGGCCGGTTCGACGACGAGCAACTGTTCTACCTGATGGCCCGGGGCATCCCGGAGGCCGAGGCGCGGCGCCTGGTGGTGCGGGGCTTCTTCGCCGAGCTGATCAACAAGATCCCGGTCGAGGAGTTGCGCGAGCGGCTCGGCGACGCGATCGAGGCGCGTCTCGCGAAGGCCGGCGCCTGATGATCCGGATCTGTCCGACCGAGGACGTGCCGAAGGGCACGGCGATCAGCGTCGACGTGGACGGCGTGCAGATCGCCGTCGTGCACGGCGAGGACGACGTGTTCTACGCCGTGCACGACGAGTGCTCGCACGCCGCCGTGGCGCTCTCCGAGGGCGAGGTCGAGGGCTGCACGCTGGAATGCTGGCTGCACGGATCCCGTTTCGACATGCGTACCGGTGAGCCCACCGGGCTGCCCGCGACCGAACCCGTACCCGTCTATCCCGTCGAAGTCCGCGACGGCGACATCTTTGTCAGTCTGACGCCGAGCAATGGAGTGACCCGCTGATGAGCACCCTGGAGATCCGCGACCTGAAGGTGTCGGTCAAGCTGCCCGAGGGTGAGCTCAAGCCGATCCTGGACGGGGTCGACCTGACCGTGCGCTCCGGAGAGACGCACGCCATCATGGGCCCGAACGGCTCCGGCAAGTCGACGCTCGCCTACTCGATCGCCGGCCACCCCAAGTACGAGATCACCGGTGGCGAGGTGACCCTCGACGGCGAGGACGTGCTCGCCATGTCCGTCGACGAGCGGGCCCGCGCCGGCCTCTTCCTGGCCATGCAGTACCCGGTCGAGGTCCCCGGCGTGTCGGTGGCCAACTTCCTGCGGACCGCGAAGACCGCCCTGGACGGCGAGGCGCCGAAGCTTCGCACCTGGGCCGGCGAGCTGCGCGGCGCCATGGAGAAGCTCCAGATGGATCCGGCGTTCGCCCAGCGCAACGTCAACGAGGGCTTCTCCGGCGGCGAGAAGAAGCGGCACGAGATCGTGCAGCTTGAGCTGCTCAAGCCGAAGATCGCCATCCTCGACGAGACCGACTCCGGCCTCGACGTGGACGCGCTGCGCGTGGTCAGCGAGGGCGTGAACCGGGTCCGCGACACCGGCGACACCGGCATGCTGCTGATCACCCACTACACCCGGATCCTGCGCTACATCAAGCCGGACTTCGTGCACGTCTTCGTCGCCGGCCGGATCGTCGAGCAGGGCGGTCGCGAGCTGGCCGACAAGCTTGAGGAAGAGGGCTACGAGCGGTACGCCGCCGGGGCCGGCGCGGCGCGGGTCTGACCTGACATGACCTCCTCCATCGCGATCCCGGCGGGCATGCCGCAGTACGACGACGTGCCGCGCTTCGACGTGGCGGCGGTGCGGGCCGACTTCCCGATCCTGGACCGGGAGGTCAACGGCCACCCGCTCGTCTACCTGGACAGCGCCAACACCTCGCACAAGCCGCGGCAGGTGCTCGACACGCTCGCCGAGCACTACGCGATGCACAACGCCAACGTGTCACGCTCGGTGCACACGCTGGGCACCGAGGCGACCGGGGCGTACGAGGGGGCGCGGGCGAAGATCGCCGCGTTCGTCCACGCGCCGAGCGTGGACGAGGTGGTGTTCACCAAGAACTCCACCGAGGCGATCAACCTGGTGGCGTACGCGTTCTCCAACGCCTCCCTGGGCGCGGGCGGCGACGACCGGTTCCGACTCGGCCCCGGCGACGAGATCGTGATCTCCGAGATGGAGCACCACTCGAACATCGTCCCGTGGCAGTTGCTGGCGGAGCGCACCGGCGCGACGTTGCGCTGGTTCCCGCTCACCGACGGTGGCCGGCTGGACGAGTCGGGCCTGGACGACCTGGTCACCGAACGGACGAAGATCGTCTCTCTGGTGCACGTGTCGAACATCCTCGGCACGGTCAACGCCACCGCGCGGATCACCGAGCGGGTCCGCCAGGTCGGGGCGCTGCTACTGCTCGACTGCTCCCAGTCGGTGCCGCACCTGCCGATCAACGTGGTCGACCTGGACGCCGACTTCATCGTCTTCACCGGGCACAAGATGTGCGGCCCGACCGGCATCGGCGTGCTCTGGGGCCGGGGCGAGCTGCTCGCCGCGATGCCACCGGTGATGGGCGGCGGCTCGATGATCGAGACGGTGACGATGGCGCGGTCGACGTTCGCCGCGCCGCCGGCCCGGTTCGAGGCGGGCACGCCGCCGATCGCCGAGGCGGTCGCGCTCGGCGCGGCGGTGGACTACCTGACCGGCGTCGGCATGCCGGCGATCCGGTGGCACGAGAAGGAGCTGACGGCGTACGCGCTCGACGCCCTCGCCACCGTGCCCGGGCTGCGGATCTTCGGCCCGTCCGTGCCGGTGGGCCGCGGCGGGACGATCTCGTTCGCCCTCGGCGACGTGCACCCGCACGACGTCGGGCAGGTGCTCGACTCGCTCGGCGTGCAGGTGCGCGTCGGGCACCACTGTGCCAAGCCGGTGTGCGCCCGTTTCGGGGTGCCGGCCATGACGCGGGCGTCGTTCTACCTCTACACCACCACGGCGGAGATCGACGCGCTGGTGGCGGGCCTGGAGCAGGTGCGGAAGGTGTTCCGGTGATGCAGCTCGAATCGCTCTACCAGGAGATCATCCTCGATCACTACAAGCACCCGCACGGCCGCGGACTGCGGGACGCGGTGGATCCGGCGGCGGCGGTCGGCGAGGCGCACCACGTCAACCCGACCTGCGGCGACGAGATCACCGTGCGGGTGGCGACCGACGGCACGGTGCTCACCGACATCTCGTACGACGGGATGGGCTGCTCGATCAGCCAGGCGTCGGCGAGCATCCTGCACGAGCTGCTGCGCGGCCGGGCGGCGGGCGACGCCGCCGTGGTGCACGAGGCGTTCGTCGAGTTGGTGTCCGGGCGTGGCCAGGTCACGCCGGACGAGGACGTGCTCGGGGACGGGGTGGCGTTCGCGGGTGTCGCGCGCTACCCGGCCCGGGTCAAGTGCGCGCTGCTGTCCTGGATGGCGTTCAAGGACGCCGCGGCGCGCGCCGGGGTGGGCGTGAGCCCCGAGGCGAAGGCGAATCACCAACACAGCGCGGCGGCGTCCCATGCCGGCGCCGAGCGAAGCGAGGGGGAGGCATGAGCGACGACGAGACCACCACGACGCCGGAGACCGGCGCGGTGGCGACCGACAGCCCGGTGACGTCGGGCGGTGGCAAGGCCGCCGTCGGTGACATCGAGGAGGCGATGAAGGACGTCGTCGACCCCGAGTTGGGCATCAACGTGGTCGACCTGGGTCTGGTATACGGCGTGCACGTGGACGACGAGAACGTCGCCACCCTGGACATGACGCTGACCTCGGCGGCCTGCCCGCTCACCGACGTGATCGAGGACCAGGCCCGGCAGGCGCTGACCACCGGCCCGGGCGGCGGCCTGGTGAACGACATCCGGATCAACTGGGTCTGGTTGCCGCCGTGGGGCCCCGACAAGATCACCGACGAGGGCCGCGACCAGCTCCGCTCGCTCGGCTTCAACGTCTGACCCTCTCGACTCACCGCGATGGGCGCGGCACCCCGACCGGGGCGCCGCGCCCATCGCGTCCCACCCCCCACCCCACCCCCACCTCGATGCGCGCTGATTCACGGAAAGAGTGGCTATCCGCGAGCGGGAAGCCACTCTTTCCGTGAATCAGCGGCTCGTGGGGTGGGCGCGGGGTGGGGAAATGGGTGGCGGGGGAGTGGGGGCGGGTCGCAGGATGAGCGGGTGATCGAGGCGTACCCGAAGCAGGCTCCTGTCCGTGCGGGCTTCCGCGCGCGCCGACAGCGTGCCCTGCCGGCCGTCTCGACCCGTCGTCCGCCGTCGTGACCGGCGCGTTCCTGGCCGGGCTGGTCGCCGGTTACGGCGTCGCGATCCCGGTCGGCTCGATCGCGGTGCTCATCCTCGGGCTCAGCGCACGCGACGGGATCCGGGTCGGCGCTGCCGCCGCGCTCGCCGTGGCCACCGCCGACGGGCTCTACGCCGCGGTCGCCGCGCTGGGCGGCGCCGGGCTGGCCGGCGTCCTCGCCCCGGTCGCCGGGCCACTGCGGGTGGTGGCCGCGCTGGTCCTGCTCGGCATCGCCGGGCACGGCCTCTGGCGCGCCTGGTCCGGCCGGCGGGCGACCCCGCAGGCGCCGGCCGGGCGCGGCCTGCGCACCCCGGGCCGGGCGTACGCGGCGCTGCTCGGGCTGACCCTGCTCAACCCGGCGACGGTGCTCTACTTCGCCGCCCTGGTGCTCGGTCGCCGGGACGCCGCCGACCCGGATCCGGTCACCGCGGCGCTGTTCGTGACCGGCGCGTTCCTGGCTTCGGCGAGTTGGCAGCTACTGGTGGCCGGCGGCGGCTCCGTGGTCGGCCGCGTGCTGGCCGGTCCGCGTGGGCGGCTGGTCACCGGCGTGGTGTCGAGCGCGCTGATCGCCGCCCTCGCGGCCAGCACCCTGCTGTCCGGCTGAACCGCGTACCGTCGGGCCATGAGCAGCCGACCCGCAGCCGGGGGCGGCCGGTGGGTCGAGGTCGACCCGGCCCGCGTCACCCGCTGGGTCGAGGGCTTCGCCGACCGGCACGGCCCGCCCACCATCACCGCCCTGGGGTACGGGCTGCTGCTGACCGCCCCGGACGGCGCCACCGCCGAGTTGCACTCCCCGCCCGGGGCCCGCCCGGCGCCGGACCTGCCCGGGTTTGTCGGCGTCGCCACGGCTCCCCGCCGGCTCGGCCTGCTGCTGGCCCGCAAGGGCGCGGTGGCGGTCGGCGTCGCGGACGGCGCCGACCTCATGGTCTCCAAGGTGGACACGCGGTACGTGCAGGGCCGCACCGCCGCGGGTGGCTGGTCCCAGCAGCGGTTCGCCCGGCGGCGCGACAACCAGGCGAAGGCGGCCCTGGGCGACGCGGCCGATCTCGCCGTACGCCTGCTGTTGCCGGCCGTGGGCACGCTCGCGGCGCTTGTCTGCGGCGGTGACCGGCGGGCGGTCGACACGGTGCTGGCCGACCGGCGGCTGGCCCCGCTCGCGGCGTTGCGCGCGGAGCGCCTGCTCGACGTGCCCGAGCCGCGGCACGCGGTGCTCGTGGCCGCCGTCGCCGCCGCCCGTGCGGTCCACATCCTGGTCCGCTGAACGGGAAAGATCGCATCAAGGCAGGCCAATCCCACTGAGCGATAGTGCATCGAACAAGGACGATGCCTAAGGTCGGTGTCACGAAGCGGTGGGTCTCCGGGCGACCCGCCGGGGCAGCTTCGCCTCCGCCATCCGAGCACCGACATCGTTGGGAGAGAACAATTTCATGAGCGGACAACAGGACGGCCGGCTGCGGGCCCGGTGGCGCCGTGCGACGAGGCTCCTCGCCGTCGCGGTGGCGATGTGCGCCGGAAGCGTCATGGTCACCGCCGGCACGGCTGCCGCGAGCGTCAGCTCCGCCGCCGCGCTCGCCGCCCCGACGGTCACCAGCGTCACCACGGGCGGCGCGCACACCTGCGCGATCGTGACCGACGGGGGCCTGTGGTGCTGGGGCTCGAACTACGGTGGCCAACTCGGCGACGGGACCACCACGAACCGGAACACTCCGGCGCGGGTGGGCACCGCCACCTGGACCGCGGTCGACGCCGGCACCGGGCACACCTGCGCGGTCCGGACGGACGGCACGCTGTGGTGCTGGGGCTCGAACTTCCGGGGTCAGGTCGGTGACGGCACCACCACGAGCCGGAGCGCCCCGGTGCAGGTCGGCACCGCCACCAACTGGGCCACGGTCGACGCCGGGCCGTTGCACACCTGCGGCGTGCGCACCGACGGCACGCTGTGGTGCTGGGGCTTCAACCGGACCACCCAGTTGGGCGTCGGCGCCTCGCCCTACGTGGCGACCACCCCGTTGCAGGTCGGCACCGCGACCAACTGGGCGAGCGTCTCCACCGGCTACGCGCACACCTGCGGCCTCCGTACCGACGGCACGCTGTGGTGCTGGGGTCTCAGCTCGGACGGGCAGGTCGGTATCGGCACCCTGAGCGCCCAGGCGACGCCGGCGCAGGTCGGCACCGCGAACAACTGGACCGGCGTCACCGCCGGCTACGTCCACACCTGCGGGATCCGGTCCGGCAGCCTGTGGTGCTGGGGCGAGAACGGCTACGGGCAGCTCGGTGTGAGCGGCAGTTTCCAGACCTCGCCGGTGCAGGTCGGCTCGACCACCACGTGGAGCCGGGTCGCCGCGAGTGGTGACACGTCCTGCGCGTCCCGCGCCGACGGCAGCCTGTGGTGCTGGGGCAAGAACTCGATGGGCCAGGTGGGCGACGGCACCACCACCCACCGGTCCGCGCCGACCCGCGTCGGTGACGCCACCACCTGGACCGGCGGCCTCGCGGTCACCGACCACGCCTGCGCGATCCGCACCGACGGCGGCCTGTGGTGCTGGGGCGACAACAGCGGGGGCCAGTTGGGCGACGGCACCACCACCCAGCGGCCCACCCCGGCCCAGGTGCTGCTGGGCTGACGACAGGGGGCCGCCGGCCCGCGCCGCGGAGACGTTCCGCGGCGCGGGCCGACGGCCCCGAGGGTGTTACTGGCCGCCGCCGAAGGTGTCGCACGCCTTCGGGTCACCGGTGGTGAAGCCCTTGGTGAACCACTGCCGGCGCTGCTCGGACGTGCCGTGGGTGAACTCGTCCGGGTTCACCGGCCGGCCGGAGCGCTGCTGGATGGCGTCGTCACCGATCTTCTCGGCGGTGTCGACGGCCTGCTGGATGTCCTGGTCGGTGATGCTCTTGAAGATCTTCTGGCCCTTGTCGTCGGCGGTGCCGGTGGCGTTCTTGGCCCAGGCGCCCGCATAGCAGTCGGCCTGCAACTCCAGCTTCACCGAGAGCGCGTTGGCGTTCTGCGGGTCACGCTGCTGCTGGCGGCGCATCTGCGCCTCGGTGCCGAGCAGGTCCTGCACGTGGTGGCCGTACTCGTGGGCCAGGACGTACGGCTGGGCGAACTCGCCCTCGGCGCCGAGCTGGTCGGCGAGCAGCTTGTAGAACGTGAGGTCGATGTAGACCAGGTCGTCGGCCGGGCAGTAGAACGGCCCGACGCCCGAGTCCGCCGCGCCGCAGCCGGTGCTGACGTTCTGGCTGAAGAACACCGTCTTGGACGGCTTGTACTGCTCGCCGAACACCTCCGGCATGGCGGTGCGCCAGTATGCCTGGATGGAGTTGACGTAGAGCGTGTTGCGGCAGTCGAGCTGCTCCAGCGCGTCCTGCGCGGAGCACTTCTGCTCCAGCGAGGCGTTGTCACCCTGCTCGTCTCCGCCGCCGTTGGTGGCCGCGTTGAGGCCGAAACCGCCGCCCACGAGGGCGACGAGCACGGCGATGATGATGCCCACGATTCCGCCCCGGCCACCGCCGATCGGGATCGGGATGCCCATCCCGCCCCCTCCGCCGCCGGACCCTCGCCGGTCGTCCACCTGGCTGGTGTCGACCTGCGCGTTCTCATTCAGCTCCATGTTGACCCCGATCACCGATGTGTCCGTATGTGGTGGTTGCGGTACCGGACCGGGTCCGGACGGCGGATTCGGTACCCGATGATCTTGCGCGGTAATCCGGCAGGACGGGTGCGACGCGCCCGGTACACTTGTGCCGTGCTGCGCTGCGAAGGCTGAACGGCCCCGCGCCGACGGGAGAAGACGACCCGCCGGCGCTTTCGCGTGCCCTGAGTCAGCCCTTCCGGACCCGAGAGCGAGTCTTCCGAAATGATCACTGCCACCGGCCTGGAACTGCGCGCCGGTTCCCGGATCCTGCTGTCCGACACCACCCTGCGGGTGCAGCCGGGAGACCGGATCGGCCTGGTCGGGCGCAACGGCGCCGGCAAGACCACCACCCTCAAGGTGCTCGCCGGGGAGGGTCAGCCGTACGCCGGGCAGATCGACCGGCGCAGCGCCATCGGCTACCTGCCGCAGGACCCGCGTACCGGCGACCTGGAGGTCACCGGCCGGGACCGGGTGCTCTCCGCCCGCGGCCTGGACGTGCTGATGGCGCAGATGACCGAGCTGGAGAACAAACTCGCCGAGGGGGCCGACGACGAGAAGCTGGTCCGCCGCTACGGCGCGCTGGAGGACCAGTTCGCCTCGCTCGGCGGCTACGCGGCCGAGGCCGAGGCGGCCCGGATCTGCGCCAACCTGGGCCTGCCCGACCGCGCCCTGGCACAGACCATCGGGACGCTCTCCGGCGGTCAGCGCCGCCGCATCGAGCTGGCCCGGATCCTGTTCCGCGACGCGGGCGAGAACGGCGGCGGCATCCTGCTGCTGGACGAGCCCACCAACCACCTCGACGCCGACTCGATCACCTGGCTGCGTGGCTTCCTCGCCAACCACAAGGGCGGCCTGATCGTGATCTCCCACGACGGGTCGCTGCTGGAGTCCGTGGTCAACAAGGTGTGGTTCCTGGACGCCACCCGGTCCGTGGTCGACACCTACAACCTCGGCTGGAAGGCGTACCTGGAGGCGCGGGAGACCGACGAGCGACGCCGCCGCCGCGAGCGGGCCAACGCCGAGAAGAAGGCCGGCGCGCTGATGGCGCAGGCGGACAAGATGCGGGCCAAGGCCACCAAGACCGTCGCCGCCCAGAACATGGCCCGGCGCGCCGAGCGCCTGCTCTCCGGCCTCGACGAGGTCCGGGTGTCCGACAAGGTGGCCAAGGTGCGCTTCCCCAACCCGGCGCCGTGCGGCAAGACGCCGCTGACCGCCGCCGGCCTGTCCAAGTCGTACGGGTCGCTGGAGATCTTCACCGACGTCAGCGTCGCGGTGGACCGGGGTTCCCGGGTGGCCATCCTCGGCCTCAACGGCGCCGGCAAGACCACCCTGCTGCGGATGCTCGGTGGGTTGCTGGAGCCGGACACCGGCGAGGTGCGCCCCGGGCACGGCCTGCGGCTCGGCTACTACGCCCAGGAGCACGAGACGCTCGACGTGGAGCGGACGATCCTGGAGCACATGCGCAGCGCCGCCTCGGACCAGACCGACACCGACCTGCGCAAGATCCTCGGTGCGTTCCTGTTCTCCGGGGAGGACGTGGACAAGCCGGCCGGGGTGCTCTCCGGCGGTGAGAAGACCCGGTTGGCGTTGGCCACCCTGGTCTGCTCCGGCGCCAACGTGCTGCTGCTGGACGAGCCGACGAACAACCTCGACCCGGTCAGCCGGGAGCAGGTGCTGGACGCGATCGCCCGGTACCCGGGCGCGATCGTGCTTGTCACCCACGACCCGGGCGCGGTCACCGCGCTCAAGCCGGACCGCGCCATCCTGCTCCCCGACGGCGACGAGGACGCCTGGTCCGACGACCTGCTCGAGTTGGTGGAGCTGGCCTGACCCGGAGGGTGACGGCGAGTTGCGGTACGGATCTGCCGGTCGGGAGGATCACTCTATCGGGAACCTGACAATGCGTAGCGTGTCGGTTGGCGAATAGTTGATATCTGGCGCATGATCGTCCGAGGCGGTCTAATAGGTGGGACCGTATCCGAACCGCACAGTCTGGGACGTGAGGAATCAGCATGGCAGCCACCGGCACAGCCACCAGCACTGAGAAGGGTCGCCGGATCGTCGGGGCCGAGCGTCAGACGCTCGCCAAAGACCTGGTAAAGCGGTACACCGGGGGTGAGAGCATCCGTGCGCTGGCGGCCTCGACCGGCCGTTCCTACGGGTTCATCCACCGGGTGCTCACCGAGTCCGGGGTGCAGCTGCGGCAGCGCGGCGGCGCCCGGCGCCGCAAGAAGGCGTGACCCGCCCCCCAGCGTCGTCCATCAGCGTCGCGCTCCGGGTGGTCCGGTGACCGCCGAGACGACCGGAGTTCGATTCGACTGCGACGGGCCGGTTGCGACGGTGACGTTGTGCCGGCCCGACGTGCTCAACGCCCAGACCCCGGCGATGTGGCGTGCCATGAGCGAGTTCTCCCGGGACCTGCCCGGTGACGTCCGGGTCGTCGTCGTACGCGGCGAGGGGCGTTCCTTCTCCGCCGGGCTGGACCTTTCGGTCGCCGGCGCGTCCGGGCCGGGATCCTTCGCCGAGCTGGCCACGCTCCCCGAGAGCGAGTGCGCCGACCGGATCGCCGACTATCAGGGCGGCTTCACCTGGCTGCACCGGCCGGACGTCATCTCGATCGCCGCCGTGCAGGGCCATGCCATCGGCGCCGGTTTCCAGCTCGCCCTCGCCTGTGACCTGCGCGTGCTCGCCGCCGACGCCCGGCTCTCGATGGCCGAGGTGACGCTCGGCCTGGTTCCCGACCTGGCCGGCACCCGTCGACTGGTCGACCTGGTCGGCTACTCCCGGGCGCTGGAGATCTGCGCCACCGGCCGCCGGATGGACGCCGCCGAGGCGGACCGGGTCGGCCTGGCCACCCTGGTGGTGCCGAACGACGAGCTGGACGGCGCGGTGCGCGACCTGTCCGCCGGGCTGCTCGCCGGCAACCGGGACGCGATCGTGGAGATCAAGGCGCTGCTCGCCGGCGCGGTCGGGCGGTCGCACGCCGAGCAGCAGCGGGCCGAGCGGGAGGCGCAGACCCGGCGGATCCGTGACCTGGCCGGCCGCGGCGAATAGCAGTAAGGACCGCACGGGAAGATCCGGGTTACTCGCGAGGTTGTCACAGGCGTCGGGAGAATGGACCCCGACGGTTCTCCGTTGCCCGACGACCCGGAGGTGACGAGTGTCCAACCACATGGCCGGCGGCGGCATGGGCGGCTGGAGCATGCTCCGGTCGCTGCGTAACCGCGACGAGGTCTCCGCCCACCAGCTCAAGCGCGGCACCGCCCGGCGGATCGTCGCGTTCGCCCAGCCCTACCGGCGCGACATCGTCATCTTCCTGATCACCGTCATCGTGGCCGCGGTGATCGGCGTGGCCACCCCGCTGCTCGCCGGTGACGTCATCGACGCCATCGCCGACGGCGGCTCCGACGCCCGCGACACCGTGGTCCGGCTCGCCCTGATCATCGCCGTGCTGGCCGTGGCCGACGCGCTCTTCTCGCTGGCCCAGCGGTGGTATTCCGCCCGCATCGGCGAGGGCATCATCCTCGACCTGCGCACCCGGGTCTACGACCACGTCCAGCGGATGCCGTTGCAGTTCTTCACCCGCACCCAGACCGGCGCGCTCGTGAGCCGGCTCAACAACGACGTGCTCGGCGCCCAGCGGGCGTTCACCTCGACCCTGTCCGGGGTGGTCAGCAACGTCATCCAGCTCGTGCTCACCGCCGCGGCGATGCTCGTGCTGTCCTGGCAGATCACCGTGCTGGCGCTGGTGCTGCTGCCGATCTTCATCATCCCGGCCCGTCGGGTCGGCCGGCGGCTGGCCGAGATCACCCGAGAGTCCTACAACCTCGACGCCAAGATGAACGCCACCATGACCGAGCGGTTCAACGTCTCGGGCGCGTTGCTGGTCAAGCTCTTCGGCGCGCCCGAGGTGGAGGCCACGCGGTTCGCCGGCCGGGCCGAGCGGGTCCGCGACATCGGCATCCAGTCCGCGATGTACTCCCGCACCTTCTTCGTGGCGATGCTGCTCGTCGCCTCGCTCGCCCAGGCGCTCACCTACGGGCTGGGCGGCTGGCTCGCCGTCGCGGGCGCGGTCAGCGCGGGCACCGTGGTGAAGCTGGCGCTGCTGCTCACCCGCCTCTACGGCCCGCTCACCGCGCTGTCCAACGTCCGGGTCGACGTGATGAGCGCGTTGGTTTCCTTCGACCGGGTCTTCGAGGTGCTCGACCTGCGCCCCGGCATCGCGGAGAAGCCCGACGCGGTGCCGGTCCCGCCGCGCAACGGCCGGGTCGAGTTCCGCGACGTGCGCTTCCGCTACCCGAGCGCCGCCGAGGTGTCGCTGGCCTCGCTGGAGGAGGTGGCCGCGCTCGACCGGACGGTCAACGAGCCGGTGCTCCGGGGCGTCTCCTTCGCCGTCGAGCCGGGGCAGATGGTCGCCCTGGTCGGTCCGTCCGGCGCCGGCAAGTCGACGCTGTCCTTGCTGGTCTCGCGGATCTACGACGTCAGCGACGGTCAGGTGCTCGTCGGCGGCGTGGACGTCCGGGACGCGACGCTCGCCTCGTTGCGCGACGAGATCGGCATGGTCACCCAGGATTCGCACCTGTTCCACGAGACGATCCGGGAAAACCTCCGCTACGCCAAGCCCGACGCCACCGACGACGAGATCTGGGCGGCGCTGGCCGGCGCACAGGTCGCCGACCTGGTCCGGTCCACGCCCGACGGGCTCGACACCACGGTCGGCGAGCGGGGCTACCGCTTCTCCGGCGGTGAGAAGCAACGGATCGCCATCGCCCGGCTGCTGCTCAAGGCCCCGTCGATCGTGATCCTCGACGAGGCCACCGCGCACCTCGACTCGGAGAGCGAGGCGGCGGTGCAGCGGGCGCTGTCGGTGGCGTTGACCGGGCGTACCGCGCTGGTGATCGCGCACCGGCTCTCCACCGTGCGCGACGCCGACCAGATCCTCGTCCTCGACGAGGGGCGGATCGTCGAGCGCGGTCGGCACGACGAGCTGGTGGCGGTCGGCGGTCTCTACGCCGAGCTCTACCGCACCCAGTTCGCGGTCACCGACTCCCCGGCTCCCTACGCCGAGCCGGAGCAGCCCGAGCCGGTGGTGACGACCGTGCCGATGGGCACCTACGTCGCCCAGGAGACCATGCCGCCGGCCACGGCCAACTAGTCCGACCGTTCGCCTCGCGGGCTTGACCCTGACGCTGCGTCAACCCCTCATGCTGACCGTCATGAGCAACCAGACAGGGCATCCCGCCATCCAGGTGCGGGGCCTGGAAAAATCGTTCAAGCAGCTCAGGGTGCTGCGCGGCGTCGATCTCGACGTGGCGCGGGGCAGCATCTTCGCACTGCTCGGCTCGAACGGGGCGGGCAAGACCACGGTGGTGAAGATCCTCGCCACGCTGCTCAAGGCCGACGCCGGCAGCGCCCGGGTCAACGGCTTCGACGTCGTGACCCAAGCCGCCGACGTGCGGGAGTCCATCAGCCTCACCGGGCAGTTCGCCGCGGTCGACGAGATCCTCACCGGGCGGGAGAACCTCATCCTGATCGCCCGGCTGCGGCATCTCAAGGCGCCGGGCGTGATCGCGGACGACCTGCTGCGACGGTTCTCGCTGACCGAGGCGGGCGCTCGGCGGGTGGCGACGTACTCCGGTGGCATGCGTCGGCGGCTGGACATCGCGATGAGCCTCATCGGGGATCCGCCGGTCATCTTCCTCGACGAGCCGACGACCGGGCTGGACCCGGAGGCGCGCATCGAGGTCTGGGAAGCCGTCCGGGAACTGGCCGAGCGGGGCACGACGGTGCTGCTCACCACGCAGTACCTCGACGAGGCCGAACATCTCGCCGACCGGGTCGCGATCCTGCACGAGGGCCGGATCGTCGTGGACGGCACCGTGCCGGAGCTCAAGCGGCTCCTGCCACCCGCCGAGGTCGAGTACGTCGAGAAGCAGCCGACCCTCGAGGACGTCTTCCTCACCCTCGTCGGGGCGGGCACGGACGGAGGCCAGCGATGAACCGGCACGTCCTCGGCGACACCGCCGTTCTCCTGGGGCGGTCGCTGCGCCACATCGTCCGCAGCCCGGACACCATCATCACGACCGCGATCATGCCGATCGCCTTCCTGCTGTTGTTCGTCTACGTCTTCGGCGGCGCCATCGACACCGGCGCCGACTCGTACGTGAACTACCTCCTGCCCGGAATCCTGCTGATCACGATCGCGTCAGGCATCTCCTACACCGCCTTCCGGCTCTTCCTCGACATGCGGGGCGGTCTGGTGGAGCGGTTCCAGTCCATGCCGATCGCACGGTCCGCCGTCCTGTGGGCGCACGTCCTGACCTCGCTGGTCGCCAACCTGGTCTCGATCGTGGTGGTCGTCCTCGTCGCCCTGGTGATGGGGTTCCGCACGGGCGCGGACGTGCTGGGGTGGCTCTCGGTCGCCGGCATCCTGGTCCTGTTCACGCTGGCGCTGACCTGGCTCGCCGTGCTCCCCGGCCTGGCCGCGAAGTCCGCGGACGGTGCGAGCGCGTTCTCCTACCCGCTGATTCTCCTGCCATTCGTCAGCTCGGCGTTCGTGCCGACCGACACCATGCCCGGCCCGGTCCGTGCCTTCGCCGAGAACCAGCCGGTGACCTCCATCGTCGACACGATCCGCGCCCTGTTCGCCCGGCAACCCGTCGGCACCGGCATCTGGACCGCGCTCGCCTGGTGCGTCGGCCTCCTCGTGGTGGCCTACGTGTTCGCCACCCTCTCCTACCGCCGCCGGACCTCCTGAGTCGGGGCGACGGGATCGGGCACGTCGAGGGCAGGATCAGACGATGCTGACGATCGGACAACTCGCGGCGTATGCCGGCGTCACGGTTCGGACGGTGCGGCACTACCACCAGGTCGGACTGCTGCCCGAGCCGGAACGCGACGTCTCCGGCTACCGGCGGTACGGCGCCAAGGCGGTGGCGTCGCTCATCAGGATCCGCACGCTCGCCGACGCCGGGGTGCCGCTGGCGGAGATCAGCACGATGCTCGAGGCCGACGCGGCGACGTTCGCCGGGGCGGTCCGGCGGATCGACGACCGCCTCCGCGAGCAGATCGAACGGCTCGAGACCAGCCGTCGGCAGGTCGCCCAGCTCGCCGCCGGGTACGCGCTGGCCCTCCCGGCGGAGGTCACCGCCTACCTTGATCGACTCCGGGAGATCGGAGCGTCGGAGCGGGTGCTGGAGGGCGAGCGGGACGGGTGGATCCTGCTCGCCGCCCGCTGGCCGGATCGCGTCCGCGACTTCATCCCCGGCAAGATCGCGCAGCTCGGCGACCCACGCGTCGTTCGCCTCTACCGGATCCTGTCGGAGATCGGTGACGGTGACGGTGACGGTGCCGACGACCCCCGGTTGGCGGAGGCCGCCGACATCATGGCCTGCCTGGCCGAGGAGGCCAGCGCCCACGGCGAGACCAGCGTCGACTACGAGGACATGCCGCACGACCTTCTGGATGCGCTCGCCTTCGAGTCCGATCCGCGGATGCGACGTCTGGTGGAGCTGATGCGCGAGCGCGGCTGGTCCGGTTGGAACCGCATGGAACGGCTGACGTAGCGCGCCCACGACCTGCTAATCGGCGACGACCGCCGCGCGCAGCTCGCCGAACGCGGCGCCGAGCGTCTCCGGCGTGAAGTGGGCGTTCAGTCCGCTCGGGTTGGGCAGTACCCAGAGCCGGGCCGGTCCGAGCGACTCCGGCTGCGGCCCGAAACCGGCCTTCGGCCGGGCGAACCCGATCCGGTACGCGGTCACCCCGACCACCGCGACCCACCGTGGCCGGTGACGCGCGACCTTGTCGGTCAGCACCCGGGCGCCGTCGACCAGCTCCTGCGCGCTCAACTCGTCGGCGCGGGCGCTCGCCCGGGCCACCATGTTCGTGATGCCCAGCCCGAGCGCCGGCAGCTCGTCCTGTTCGCTGGGGTGCAGCAGGCGCGGGGTGAACCCGCCGCGGTGCAGCGCCGGCCAGAACCGGTTGCCGGGGCGGGCGAAGTGCCAGCCGGTGGCCGCCGACCACAGGCCCGGGTTGATCCCGACGAAGAGCACGTCCAGCCCGGGCGCGAGCACGTCGGGCAGCAGCCGGTCGGCCGCGGCGGCGAGCTGCTCCCGGCTGGGCCGGGGATGACGGCGGGCCGGCGTGCCCGGGCCGGGTGCGGCCTCGGGCCGCCCACCTCCGGGTCGGCGTCGGTCACTCACAGCCCGCGCACCGCGCCGCCGTCGACCGGCACGGTCACCCCGGTGACGTAGCCGGCGGCGGGGGAGAGCAGGAACGCGGCCACCCGGCCGAACTCGGCCGGTTCGCCGGTACGGCCCAGCGGGATCGCCGCCTCCGCCTCGGCGCGGGCCCGGTCGGCGTCGCCGGTGGCGGCCAGCAGCGCCCGGTTCCGGTCGGTCATGATGCGTCCGGGCAGCAGGCTGAGCACCCGTACGCCGCGCGGACCGTACTCGTCGGCCATGTCCTTCGCCACGCCGGCCAGGCCGGGTCGCAGGCCGTTGGAGATGCCGAGCCCGGTCAGCGGCCCACGCACCGAGGTGGACAGCACCAGGGCGATCGCGCCGCCGTCGGTGAGCGCGCCGGCCACCGTGCGCGCGACCCGGACGCTGCCCAGGAAGACGGTCTCGAACGACTCCCGCCACTGCTCGTCGGTGACCTCGGCGGCGGTGCCCCGGGGCGGGCCGCCGACCGAGACCAGCGCGCCGTCGAGCCGGCCGAAGTGTTCACGGGCCGCCGCGACCAGGCGGGCCGGGGTGCCGGGGTCGGCCAGGTCGGCGGCCAGCCCGATGGCCCGTGTCGGGTCGCCGAGCGACTCGACCGCGGCGGCCACCCGTTCCGGGGCCCGGGCGGAGAGCACCACCCGGGCGCCGTCCGCGACGAGCTGCTGGGCGGTGGCGAAACCGAGGCCGCCGGACGCGCCGGTCAGCACGTACACCCGGTCGGCGAGTCCGAGATCCATGCGCCCGATCCTGCCGTATCGGGTGGAACCTGTCAGCGCGGGGCGGGCCGCAGCAGGCGTACCCGCCCGGCGAGCTGGACCGCGACGGCGCCGTTGGTGCGGGCGAGCGCCGGCAGGCGGCGGGGCCGAGGGGCGGCGCGGCCGTCGTAGCGGCTCGCGGCCTCGCGCCCGGCCAGCTCGTCGGCGCCCAGCGGCGGCAGCGTGCCCGCGTCGCGCAGCTCGCGGGCCAGGTCCCAGCCGTCGCGCAGCGAACCGTTCGTGGGTCGGCCGGCCGCCCAGCCGGTGAAGACCGCCGGCCAGTCGGCGCCGAGTCCGGCGGCGAGCAGCGGCCAGTGCCGGGCCACGTCGCCGGCCCGTTTGCGTCTCAGGGCCCGGCGGGCGGCCTCGACCGGCGCCGGGGCGAAGCCGGGCGGCAGCGGCCCGCCGGCCACCAGCGCCGCGACCAGCTCGGCCTGCCGGGCCGCCAGGTCGCCGCTCACGTGACCACCGGGTGGCCGGAGGCGGCGGCCAGCGCGTCCAACTCGCCGCGCAGCTCGGCCGCGGGCGGATAGTGGCCGTCGCGTTCCAGCAGCAGCGCCGGCGGTCGACGGCGCTCGCAGAGCCGGCGGACCAGGTCGAGCACCTCGGCGGGCACCGGGTCGGTGTGCGTGTCGTGGTAGAAGCCGCCGGCCTCGGCGCCGCCGGCCACGTGGACGTAGGCGATCCGCTCCAGCGGCAGCCGGTCCAGCAGCGCGGCGGCGTCGCCGCCCCGGTTGCGGGCGTTGGCGTGCACGTTTGCCACGTCGAGCAGCAGCAGCGCCCCGGTGGCGTCGAGGATCTCGGTGAGGAAGTCGGCCTCGTCCAGCTCGTCGTCGGGCCAGTCGAAGAGGGCCGCGATCGGTTCCAGCGCCAGCGGCACCGGCAGCTCCGCCTGCGTCCGTCGCACGTTCGCCACCACCGCGGCCACCGCCTCCCGGCTGCGCGGCAGCGGCAGCAGGTGACCGGCCTCCAGCCCGCCGGCCCGCACGAACGCGATGTGCTCGCTGACCAGCGGCGCCGCCAGCGCCGTGGCGACCCCGGCCAGGTGCGCCACCCGGGCCGGGTCGACCGGTTCCGCGCCGCCGAGCGAGAGCCGCACCCCGTGGGGTACGACGGTGACGCCGCGCTCGCGCAGCTCGGTCAGGCCCTCGGGCGGCGCCCCGGCCGGGGCGACCGTCTCCGCGACCACCTCGACGAAGCGCAGCCCGGGCAGCCCGGCCACGAAACCGGCGATCTCGGGACGCCAGCCGATGCCGACACCTGACGGGCCGCTCATCCGCCGCACCCGCCGCCCCCGCATCCGCCGCCCCCGCCGCAGGAACTGCCGCCGCCGCAGGAGGAGGAGCTGCCCCCGGAGCAGGAGCTGCCGCCGCCGCACGAGGTGCCGGAGGCGCCGGCGGTGCCCATCGCCTGGCGCTGGATCTCGGCCTGCTCCGCGAAGCCCGGGTCCATGGTCCAGAGCGTCGCGGTGCCGAACAGCGCCACGCCCAGGGCCGCGTCCGACGGGCCGTAGGTGGCGTACGCGGGTGCGGCGGACGGGCGCAGCCAGGCGTGCCGGCGGCGCATGTCGCGCAGCGCGGCGGTGGCCGCCCGGGTGCGCCAGGGCACGCGGTTGAGCAGCAGGAACGCGGCGAACAACGGGAACAGGGTGAGCAGCAGCCAGCCGGCCGGGCGGCCGTGGGTCAGCCCGACGAAGGCGCGCACGACGCCGATCGCCAGCAGGAAACCGACGAGCATGGACCCGCGCCGCAGCGACCGGCGGCGCTCCTGGTCCAGGGCCAGGCCCCGGCGGACCAGGCCGTCCCGCAACTCGTCGAGGGCACGCCGGACCCACTCGTCGCGGACCAGTTCGCGGGAGCGCAGGCCCTGGCTGGCCGCGTGGTGGACGGCCTGGTCGAGCGGGGTGACGCCGGCCGGCAGCGGCCCGCCGGGCGCCAACCGCCGGTCCGGGTGCGCGCCGACCGCGCCGGCCCGGCGCAGCCCGCCGAGGGAGGTCCAGACCGCGAGCTGGTCGCCCCCGTTGAGGTACGCGACCTGCTGCGGCCCGAGCGCGCCGTGCTCGGTCACGGCGGTGCCGGCGAGCGCGCGGAACCGGTACACCGCCGTGCCGACGACCAGGACGACGGCCGCGACGAGATACCAGCGCAGGAAGACGGGGCCGGGTACGCCCCAGGTGTCGGCCGCGAGGACGGTCATGGTCTGCTCCTGTCGCGAGGGGGTCGCGGCTCATTGTGGAGCAGACGTGCCAGCGTCGATCTCTGGGAAGGGGGCAGTTACCGGACCGAGACTCAGGGCCGGCGGACGGCCTCCTCGACCAGGTCGAGCACGCGGCTCAGGTCGCCGGCCGGACGGCCCATCGCCAGGTGCAGCACCAGCCCGTCGTAGGCCAGCTCCAGGAACTGGGCCAGCACGTCGATCGGCACGTCGTCGCGGAGCACGCCTGCCTCCCGCTGGCGCAGCAGCCGTTCCCGGGTCGCCTCGGCGATCGCCGCCGACCGCTCGGACCAGCGCCTGGCGAACGCCGGGTCGGTGCGCAGCCGGCGGGACACCTCGAGCTGGCTGCCCAGCCAGCCGGTGGTGTCCGGGGAGACGGCCCGGGCCAGCAGGTCGCGCATCACCTGCACCAGGCCGTTGCGGGCCACGGTCTCCACCATCGCGGCGGCGTCGTCCTCGGCGACGGCGAGGAAGAGCGAGTCCTTGTCCCGGAAGTGGTGGAAGATCGCGCCCCGGGAGAGGCCGGTGGCCTCCTCCAACCGCCGCACGGTGGCGCCCTCGTAGCCGTGCCGGGCGAAACACGCCCGCGCCGCGGCGAGGATCTCCTGCCGGCGCGCGTCGAGCTGGTCCTGACTTACTCTGGGCACGGCACGATCGTCCCAGGTGGCAGGGGGCCGACGCAAACCGTACGTACGGTTCGCTACGATCCCGGTCGTGTCCCTCCCCACCCGACCGCTCACCGTCGCCGCCGTGCAGGCCGAGCCGGTGCCCGGGGACGTCGCCGGCAACGCCCGCGCCGCCGCCCGCCTGGTCCACCGGGCCGCCGTCGCCCGCGTCGTCGTACTGCCCGAGCTGTTCCTGCCGGCGTACCACCCGCCGACCCTCGGCGCGGACCCGACCGGGACGGACGTGGCCGCCGACCCGGACGGGCGGGTCGACGACCCGCGGCTGGACCCGCTGCGCGCCGCCGCCCGGGACGCCGGGACCGCCGTGGTGATCGGGGCGGCGGTCCGCCACCCCGACCGGCGGCGCACCATCTCGTCGCTCGTCGTCGACCCCACCGGCACCGTCACCACCGCGTACGACAAGCAACAGCTCTGGAGCGGCGAGCGCGAGCTGTTCGACGCCGGCCGGCGCGGCGCCACCCTCCTGGTCGACGAGTGGCGGTTCGGTCTCGGCATCTGCTACGACGGCTGCTTCCCCGAGCACGGCCGGGCCGCGGCGGCCGACGGCGCGCACGGATATCTGTGTCCCAGCGGCTACCTGGCCGGCTCGGCCCATCGCCGCAACCTCTACTACGCGGCCCGCGCCCTGGACAACACCATGTTCGTGGTCTTCGCCAACGCGGTCGGCGGCGCGGATCCCTGGCGGTTCAACGGGGGCGCGGCGGTCTACGACCCGGAGGGCCGGCCGCTGGCCCGGGGCGCGGACACCGGGGAGGACGTGCTGGTGGCGGCACTGGACCCGGGTGTCCTGGCGGACACCCGCGCGGCGCACACCATGCTGCTCGACCGGCTGCCCGACGCCGGGGCCGCCCGCGCGACGCTCATCGCGTGACCACCCACGCGGGCACCTCGGCCCTGCCGGTGTCCCGGCCGTTCCCGTAGGGTGCTCAGGTGCCGTTGCTCCTGCTTGATCTGGACAACACCCTCCTGGACCGCGACGGGTCGTTCCGCGCCTGGGGAGCACGCTTCCTGGACACCATCGGCGCGCCCACCGTCGACCTCGACTGGCTGGTCTCCGTCGACGCCGACGGGTTGACCGACCGCTGGGACGTGGCCGACGCCATCCGTGACCGCTACGGCCTGCGCATCCCCTCCATCGACCTGGTCGACGAGCTGCGCGACGGTGTGGTGGCGCACATGCGACTGGACCCGCTCGTGGCCTGCGCGTTGCGGATCGCCGCCGACGCCGGATGGGTGCCCGTCGTGGTCACCAACGGCGCGACGCGCCAGCAGGACGACAAGATCCGGCGGACCGGCCTGGACCGCTACATCGCCGACTGGGTGATCTCCGAGGAGGCCGGGGTCAGCAAACCCAACCCGCGGATCTTCGCGCTCGCCGCCCAGCGGACCCGGATGCCGCTGCGCGGCGCGTGGGTGGTCGGCGACAGCCCGGAGGCGGACATCGGCGGCGCGACCGCGGTCGGCCTCCCGAGTGTCTGGCTGCACCGGGGCCGCCGCTGGTCGGACCCGCGGTTCGCGCCGACCCGGGTCGAGGACGGGCTGATCCCGGCCGTCGCCGCCGTGCTGGCGGGCTGAGCGGGAAAATCGGTTGACCCGCCCGGGTCCGGCGCACGAGCATGGTGCCGCGCGAGGGCGCAGCCGGGTGTCGCCCGGTCGAGGAGAGGAGGTCGGTCATGGCCGTCTTTGCAGGGTCGTTCCACCTGCCTCTTCCAGCCTCGATCGAAGGACAGATCCACCCGTGCGCGATCACGACCTCCCGGCGCCGCAGCGCCGTGGCCGCGGCAAGAGCCGCTTCGACGACGACGAACCCCACTTCCTGAAGCGGGGCCGGCCCCAGCCGACCCTCGCCGACCCGGACGCCGAGCCCGACACCGAGGACCGCTGGTCCTCCTGGGACCTGGCCGTCCACGGTCCCGAGCCGCATCCCCCGTGGCTGGTCACCGAACTGGCCGCCCGGGACACCGAACTCGGGGTGCTCAAGACCGGCAAGGAGGCGGACGTCCACCTGGTCCGTCGTGCCGTGCCGGACACCGACCGGAGTTGCCTGCTGGCGGCCAAGCGCTACCGGGACGCCCAGCACCGGCTCTTCCACCGGGACGCCGGCTATCTGGAAGGCCGGCGGGTCCGCCGGTCGCGGGAGATGCGGGCGATGGCCGGCCGGACCGCGTTCGGCCGGCAGGTGATCGCCGGGCAGTGGGCGGCGGCCGAGTTCGCCGCGCTGTCCCGCCTCTGGGAGATCGGCGTCGCCTCCGGGCGGATCGCCGTGCCCTACCCGGTGCAACTGCGCGACACCGAGCTGATGCTGGAGTTCGTGGGCGACGCCGAGGCGGGGGAGGCCGCACCCCGGCTGGCCCAGGTCCGACCCACCGACGGCGAGTTGCGTGACCTCTGGGAGCAGATGGTCGACGCGTTGGTGGTGCTGGCCCGCGCGGGATACGCCCACGGCGACCTGTCGCCGTACAACCTCCTGGTGCACGCCGGCCGGCTCGTCATGATCGACCTGCCGCAGGTGGTGGACGTGGTGGCCAACCCGCAGGGCGGGGAGTTCCTGGCCCGGGACGTGCGGGTGGTCGCTGCCTGGTTCACCGCCCGGGGTCTGCCGGCCGCCGCCACCGACCCGGCGGCGCTGACCGAGACGCTGTTGCGGGAGGCGGGCATCCGCTGACCGCGTCCCGTGGTCCCGGGCGGGTCCGCTCCCGCCCGGGCCACCGCGTCGGCGTGTCGGGCGTCGCCCGGGTCACCGCGTCGGCCGCCGCCCGGGCCGCCGCGTCGGGCGCCGCCCGGGCCACCGCGTCACCGCGTCGGCGCGTCGGGCGTCGCCCGGACCGCCGGTCGGCGGCGTGCGGACGGGTGGCCGGCTCACTGGAGGTAGCGCTCAACCTCCGGCACCGGGCGCTCGCCCTGCGCGTCCGGGTCGCCGTGCGCCTGCCGGGCCGCCCGGCGGCGGCGGAGCAGGTCCCAGCACTGGTCCAGGGACTCCTCCAGGTGCCGCAGCCGCTCGCGGGCCTCGTCGTCGGTGCCGGCCTCGTGCTCCTGCGCGCCGGCGCGCAGCCGATGCTCCTCGTCGACGAGTTCCGAGATCCGGCTCAGGATGGTCTTGTCGTCCATCCCCGAAGCTTGGCACAGCCGACGCTTCCCCGCCCGCGTTCCCGCGCCCCGCGTTTCCGCGTACGCGCGGCGCGTGTTAATAGGGGCCCCCTCCTCTACCGAATGCGTTAAGCGGGGCCCCCTCCTTGCACGCCGGAAGGCTTGCGGCGCGGCGTATATCCCACCGGCTCCATTCTCGACAAAGAGATTGTTGTTACGTGAAATATCCTCTGTGCCGCCTTTTGATTCACCGCTCAGGATGGCATGCTCACGAGCAAGGTTCACGGGTCGAGACGGGGTAACGACCCTCAGTCATACCGAGGGAGCGTTCAGGTGGTCGATTCGTCCGACCCATCATCCCTGCCGTCATCACCCCGCAAGCCACGCACCGTGCCGCTGCGCCGGATCCTGCCGGCGGTTCTGCGAGACCCGGCCGGCGCGCTCATCGAACTCGGCAACCGCACCGGCGGTGACCTGGTCCGGCTCAACCTCGGTTCGTTCCGGCCCTACCTGGTCACGCATCCCCGGCACGTGCAGCACGTGCTGCGGGACCGGGCGGACAACTACGAGCGCGCCGGTGACGGGCTGTTCTGGCGCCCGGTCAAGCGGCTGTTCGGCGAGGGCATCCTCGGCGAGGGGCAGGTGTGGTCGGCCAGCCGCCGGATGTTGCAGCCGATGTTCACCGCCCGCCGGGTGGACGCGCTCATCGACGGCATGGCGGAGGCCATCTCCGACGCCGTCGACGAGCTGGACGAGCCGTACCGCGCCGGCCGCCCGGTCGACATCGGCGTCGAGCAGGCCCGCATCGTCAGCCGAGCGATCATGAGGGTGCTCTTCGCCGACCGGATCTCGGTGCCGGACGCGATGCGCGTGATCGACGCCCAGGACCGCATCGCCACGGCGGTCATCCCCCGGATCGTGGTGCCGTTCGCGCCGCTGTCGCTGCCCATGCCGGGGGACCGCACGTTCCGCCGCGCGGTGCGTGTCGTCGACGACGTGCTGGTGCCGATCGTCCGGCAGACCCGCGACGACGCCGACTCCGGCGACGACATCATCTCCACGCTCTGGCGGGCCCGCACCGAAGACGGCCGGCGACTCGACGAGCGGCAGGTCCGCAACGACACCGTGGCCATGTTCGCGGCCACCACCGAGACCACCATCAACGTGCTCACCTGGGCCTGGCCTCACCTGCACCAGCACCCGGAGGTCGCCGGGCGGCTCCAGGCCGAGATCGACGAGGTGGTCGGCGGCGGGCCGGTACGCCGCGAGCACCTCGACCGGCTCACCTACACCCGGATGGTGCTCGACGAGCTGCTGCGGCTCTATCCGATCGGCTGGATCATCCCGCGCCGCGCGGTCGCCGGGGACGTCATCGACGGCGTGCCGATCGAGGCCGGGGCCACCATGGCGGTCAGCCCGCTGATCACCCAGCGGATGCGGCAGTTCTGGGACCGCCCGGACGAGTTCGACCCGGAGCGGTTCCGGCCGGAGCGGGTCCGCGCCCGCCACCGGTACGCCCACTTCCCGTTCGGCGGCGGGCCGCACCAGTGTCTCGGCATGCACCTGTTCTATCTGGAGGCCCAGCTCATCCTCGCCACCATGCTCAGCCGCTACCGTTTCCGGCTGCACCGCACCGACGTGCCCGGGTTGCGGCTGGCCGCCGCGTTGCGGCCCCGCGAACGGGTCGAGCTGACCCTGCTCGCCGCCGGCCGGGCGGAGGCGGCGTGACCGGCTTACCGGCGTCGGATCCGATCGCCGCGGCGGCGGAGCAGGGCCGGATCTGCGCGCTCGCCGCGCACGGCCAGCGCGGGCTGCGCCGGGCCGCCGCCGCGCACCCCGACCTGTTCCCCGGCGACCCGTTCGACGCGACGCTGTTCAGCAGCATCGCCTCGGCCATGGCGTTCAGCGCGCCCTGGCACACGGCCACGGAGCTGGCGGTCACCAACCGCGCGGTGCTGTGGGGCTTCGCCGTCGACTGGCTGGTCGACCACGAGGCGACCAGCCGCGCCGAGGTGGACCGGATCGCCCGTACCTGCCTGGACGTGCTCGACGGCGCCGCCGCCGACGACCCGCTGGGGCGGTTCCTCGCCGAGCTGCGCGACGACGTCGCCGCTGCGCCCGCCTACCCGGCGTTGCGCGGACGCTGGCGCGCCACGATGGAGCGCACGCTCGACGCGATGGCCCGGGAGTGGACGTGGCGACGCACCGACCGCCCGACGCTCGCCGAATACCTGGCCAACGCGGACAACCTCGCCGCCACCGTGGTCGACGTGGCGCACTGGATCCATACCGGGTCGGTGACCGACGCCGCCGTGCTGGACCGGCTGATCGAGGTCGGCGACGAGGTGCAGCGGGCCCTGCGGCTGGTCAACGACCTCGGCACCCACCGACGGGACGTGGCGTCGGGTGACCTCAACGCGCTGCTGCTGGTGGACGACCCGGCGGAGGTCGAGCGGCGGTTCGCCGAGCAGGTCGACCACTGCCGCGTCCTGCTGGCGAAGCTGGCCGGCGAGGCGCCCCGGGAGGCCGACTTCCTGTCCCGGCAGCTCGGCTTCACCACCGGGTTCTACCGCCACACCGACTTCTGGGGCGTGCGGTGAGCCGCACCGCCCGGCCCACGATCCCCGCCGGAGCCGCGCAGCACCTCGTCGACGCGCTCGCCCGTGACCCGGCCGGGCAGACCTCCCCGTCGGTCTACGAGACCGGCCGGCTGGCCGCGCTGGCGCCCTGGCTGCCCGGTCACCACGCGCGGGTGGCCTGGCTGCTCGACCGGCAGCGCCCGGACGGCGGTTGGGGTGGTCCCGGCGGCTACGCGCTGGTGCCGACGCTCAGCGCCGTCGACGCCCTGCTCGCCGAGCTGCACCGGGGCGGGTCCACCGGGCCGGTGCCGACCGCCGCCGCGCGCCGGGGCCTGGCGTTCCTGGCCGCCGCGCTGCGTGGCGACGCCCCGCCCGACCTGCCGGCCACCGACCTGATCGTGCCCGCGCTGCTCGCCGCCGTCGACCGGCACCTCACCGGGCCGGCGGGTCCGCCGCCCGGGCTGGCCGAGTGGGCGGACCGGCCCCGCCTGCCGCTGCCGGCCGGTCTCGACCCGGGCCGACTGACCCGGGTACGCGGACTGCTGGCCACCGGACGGCCGGTGCCGGAGAAACTGGCGCACGCGCTGGAGGTGGCCGGCGACCTGGCGTACCGGGCGGCCGGGGTCCGGCCCTCGGTGAGCGGTGCGGTGGGCGCCTCCCCGGCGGCCACGGCGGCCTGGCTCGGCCGACCCGAACCCGGTCCCGCGCTCGACTACCTGCGGGCCGTGGCCCGTCCCGGGCCGGTGCCCTGCGCCAGCCCGATCACCGTCTTCGAGCGGGCCTGGGTGCTCGCCGTCCTGATCCGGGCCGGTGTCTCGGTGCGCGTGCCCGAGCCGGTGCTGACCGAGCTGCGCGCGGCCGTCGGCGCGTCCGGCGCGGCCACCGCGCCCGGGTTGCCGGCCGACGCCGACACCACCTCGGTCGTGCTCTACACGCTGGCCCGGCTGGGCCGGCCGCTCTGCGTCTCCCCGCTCGCCGGCTACGACACCGGGCGCCAGTTCTGCACCTGGCCGGGGGAGGACGGGGCGTCGCTGACCACGAACGCGCACGTGCTCGACGCCCTCGGCGAGCACCCGAGCCAGCCCGGTGTCACCGCGGCCCGCCGCCGGGTCACCGCCTGGCTGGTGCGACGGCAGGAGCCGGACGGGCGGTGGGACGACCGCTGGCACGCCTCGGCGTACTACGCCACGTACGCGGTGCTGCTCGCCCTGGCCGACCACGCGCCCGACGGCGCGGCCCGCGACGCCGTGGAGCGGGGCGTGCGGTGGCTGCTGGACACCCAGCGTTCGGACGGCTCCTGGGGCCGCTGGCACGGCACCGCCGAGGAGACCGCGTACGCGGTGCTCACCCTGGCGCGCGCCGGCCGCCCGGGCGACGCCCGGATCGCCGCGGCGCTGGTGCGGGGCCGGGACCGGCTGTCCGAGCTGGACAGTTGCGACGAGGGACCGGCGCTCTGGCACGACAAGGACCTCTACCGCCCGACGCTCATCGTGCGCGCGGCGGTGCTGGCCGCCTCGGGACGCACCGGTTGGACATCGACGCAACCCCTACCTGCCATGATCAGGATCGCTTGAACGGAGTTCACGACGACTGCTAGCGTGCGCCGGAGTCGATCGAATGTCGGACCGACCGAAAAACGGGCCAGGACGGTGTGATGGGTTCCCGCAGTACGAATCTCCGTACGAAGATCATCGCCCTGCTGGCGTCGTTGGTCGCGCTCTGGGCGTTCGCCGCCTGGGTGACCGTGCGCGACGGGTTCAACCTGCTTGGCGTGCAGGCGCTCAACGCCCGGGTCTTCGAGCCGAGCGATCCGCTGCTGCTGGAGTTGCAGAACGAGCGCCGGCTCTCGCTGCGCTATCTGGGCGAGTCCGACCCCGGGCAGTTGGCGGAGTTGCGCGCCCAGCGTGAACGCACCGACGAGGCCGCCGGCACGCTGTGGCGGTCCGTGCGGGACTGGCGCACCACGATCCCGGCCAGCGACGAGTTGGAGCAGCGCCTCGCCGAGCTGAAGAGCGAGATCGACCAGCTCGCCCAGGTGCGGGACGAGGTCGGCCGCAAGGCCATCGACCGGACCGCGACGCTCGTCGCGTACGACGAGGCGGTCGACGGCATCTTCGCCGTCTTCGACGCGCTCGGCGGCCTCGACGACGACCAGATCGCCCGGGACACCGCCGCGCTGATCGACCTGAACCGCTCCCGCGAGCTGCTGTCCCAACAGGACGCCCTGCTCACCGGCGCGGTCTCGGCCAACCGGCTGACCGTCGCCGAGCAGACCGCGTTCGCCCGGCTGGTCGGCGCGCAGTGGTTCCTCGGCGACCGCACCGCCCGGGAACTCGCCCCGACCGACCAGGCCCGCTACCAGCGGATGACTGAGGGCGACACCTTCAACCAGCTCCGTACGCTCCAGGACCGGGTGCTCGCGGCCAAGGGCGAGGACGTACGCCCGCCGGTCACCGCCGCGGCCTGGCGGGCCGCCGCCGACCAGGCGATGGCCGACCTGCGCGCGGTGATCCTCGCCGGTGGTGAGGACATCGTGTCCCGGGCCACCCCGGTCGCCGTCGGCGTCATCGTCCGGCTGGTGCTCGCGGCCGGTCTCGGTCTGATCGCCGTCGTCGCGTCCGTGATCGTCTCGATCACCACGGCCCGGGCGTTGGTCCGGCAGCTCGAACGGCTGCGCGAGGCGGCCCGGCGGCTGGCCGAGGAGCGGCTGCCCAGCGTGGTGGAGCGGCTAGGTCGCGGCGAGGAGGTGGACGTCGCCCGCGAGGCGCCACCCCTGCAGTTCGGCGACGACGAGATCGGCCAGGTCGGCCGGGCCTTCAACGCGGTGCAGGAAACCGCCGTGCGTACCGCCGTGGAGCAGGCCGAGCTGCGTCGCAGCGTCCGCGACGTGTTCCTCAGCCTGGCCCGGCGCACCCAGGCGCTCGTGCACCGGCAGTTGACCCTGCTCGACGCGATGGAGCGCCGCGAGCACGACGCCGAGGAGCTGGAGGACCTGTTCCGGGTCGACCACCTGGCCACCCGGATGCGGCGCAACGCGGAGAACCTGATCGTGCTCTCCGGCTCGACGCCCGGACGGGCCTGGCGACGCAACGTGCCCATGGTGGACGTGGTGCGCGGCGCGGTCGCCGAGGTCGAGGACTACACCCGGGTGACCGTGCGGCCGTTGGGCGCGGTGTCACTGACCGGCCGCGCCGTCGGTGACGTGATCCACCTGCTGGCCGAGCTGATCGAGAACGGCCTCTCCTTCTCGCCGCCGCAGACCACCGTGGAGGTGCGCGGCCAGCTCGTCGCCAACGGCTTCGCCATCGAGATCGAGGACCGGGGCCTCGGCATGAGCGGTGACGAGCTGGCCGCCGCCAACGGCCGCATCGTGGACCGGTCCGAGCTGAACCTGGCCGACGCGGCCCGACTCGGCCTGTTCGTGGTCAGCCGGCTCACCGAACGGCACGGCGTGAAGGTCCAACTGAGAGAGTCGGCGTACGGCGGCACGACGGCGGTGGTGCTGATCCCTCGCGAACTGATCACCACGGACGCCGGTGAGCCCGCCGCCGCCGCGCCACCGCCGGCCGACGAGCCGGCGGAGACGCCGGCCGCCGCCGAGGACACCGACGCGGTCCGGGCGGCCGAGGACGGCGACGCCGGTACGACCACGCCTGCCGGTTCCGGCCCGCCCGAGACCGAGCCGGAACCGGAGACGCCCCGGCTGACCCCGTCCGGGCTGCCGGCGCGTACCCGCAAACGGCAGTCGGCGACCGCCGCGCCGACCGCGGAGCTGGCCGTGGTCGAGCCCCGCGCCACCCCGGCGGCGGCCGACGAGACCCCGCCGGTGACCGATGCGGGGTTGCCGGTCCGGGTACGCCAGGCCAGTCTTAACCCGGGACTGCGGCACGAGCCGTCCGGCGCGGGCGACGACGAGGCGGGGGACATGGCACGCGCGCCGGAGCAGGTGCGACAGATGATGAGCTCCTACCAGAGTGGAACCCGCCGCGGTCGCACCGACGCGGCGCGACTGCTCGGCGGGGCGCACGGGGCCGGCGGCGGGCCGGCCGACGTAGACGAGCAGGCCACCTGACCGGGCGTCGACGCCGACGGATCCGGGACGAGAACGGCACACCAGCCGGGGAGAAGAGGACGACGAGTGGCGCAGAAGACGGCTTCGGGCGCGGATCTTGCGTGGCTGCTGGATGACCTGGTCGGCCGGGTCAAGCAGGCGGAACACGCCGTGGCGCTCTCCACCGACGGACTGCTGATGGCCTCGTCCCGCGGATTGAGCCGGGACGACGGCGAGCACCTGGCGGCGATGGCGGCGGGCATCCAGAGCCTCGCCCGTGGCGCGGGCAAGCGGTTCGGCGGTGGTCATGTGCAGCAGACCATCATCGAGATGCAGTCCTCCTTCCTCTTCGTCACCGCGGCCGGACGCAACGCCTGCCTCGCGGTGCTGGCGTCGGAGGACGCGGACGTGGGCTTGATCGCGTACGAGATGGCGATGCTTGTCACCCGGGTCGGCCGGTTCGTCGCCTCACCGACCCGAGAACAGCCCGCCGGCGAGAACGCGGCACGATGAACAGCCACGGGGAGCCCACGGAGCAGGAGTGGGTCGACGACCACGCGGGTCCGGTGGTTCGCCCGTACGCGGTGACCGGTGGCCGGGCCCGCCCGGTGACCGGCACGTTCGACCTGATCTCCCTGGTGAGCTCGACCCGCACCGAGGTGGGGTCGGAGTCCGGGCTCGGCCCGGAGCACGTGGCGATCGTCGGCCTCTGCCAGCGGATCCAGTCCGTGGCCGAGATCGCCGCCCATCTCGACCTGCCCGTGGGCACCGTCCGGGTTCTCCTCGGAGACCTGGCGGCCCGCAGCCTGGTGCAGGTACGCGAGCCGCGCGCCACCCCCGCCGGCCTTCCCGACGAGCACGTTTTCGAGGCGGTAATCAATGGACTACGGGCGCTCTGAGCGGCCGGCGGGTGCGGCCCCGCTGCCCACCGCGATCAAGATCCTGATCGCCGGTGGCTTCGGCGTCGGCAAGACCACGATGGTCGGCGCGGTCAGCGAGACCCGCCCGCTGCGTACCGAAGAGGTGCTGACCGAGACCGGGATCGGCATCGACGACCTGTCCGGCGTGGAGGAGAAGTCGACCACCACCGTGGCGATGGACTTCGGCCGGATCACCCTCAGCGACGACCTGGTGCTCTATTTGTTCGGCACGCCCGGGCAGGACCGGTTCTGGTTCGTCTGGGACGAGTTGGCGCTCGGCGCGCTCGGCGCGGTGGTGCTGGCCGACACCCGGCGGCTGGCCGACTGCTTCCCGTCGATCGACTACTTCGAGGGGCGGGGCACGCCCTTCGTGGTGGCGGTCAACTGCTTCGAGGGCGCCCGCGAGTTCCGGCTCGACGAGGTGCAGGCGGCGCTCGACCTGGACCCGGGCGTGCCGGTGGTGCTCTGCGACGCGCGGCGACGGGAGTCGGCCAAGGAGGTGCTGATCACGCTGCTGGAGCACGCCATGAAGCTGCGCGAGGCCCGCCGGAGGGCCGCCGGTGACTGAGGTGACGCTCCGGGCGATGTCCCCGGAGGAGTTCGAGCGCTGGCAGGACGAACTCGCCGCTGGCTACGCGCAGGAGCATGTGGCCGCCGGCAACTGGACTCCGGAGGAGGCGCTCGACCGCGCACGGGAGGCGAGCGCCGTCCTGCTGCCGCAGGGCATGGCCACACCCGGCATGCTGTTCCTGCTCGGCGTGCTGCCCGACGGCTCGCCGGTCGGGCGCCTGTGGCTCGGCCTCACCCATCCGCGCGGGCTCGCCGGCTGCGCCTTCCTCTACGACATCGAGGTGGCCGCCGAGCACCGGGGCCGAGGTCTGGGGCGGGCGCTGCTCGCCGCGGGCGAGCGGGCAGCCCGGGAGCAGGGCGCGCAGGCGCTCGAGCTGAACGTCTTCGGCTCCAACGAGACGGCGCGCAAGCTGTACGAGACGTCCGGCTACCGGGTGGTCACCCAGCAGATGCGCAAGGACCTGCCCGCCTAGGGCCGGTCCGGCGGGCCGGGCCGGTCCCCGCGCGACCGGCCCGAGATCATCAGAGGCGGGTGGCGGTCCGGACCAGGGCGGCGAGGGCCCGGGACCGGCTGTGCGGCGGCCACGCGATCACCGTGGTCACCGCGGGCGCGTCCGGCACCGGCACGGCGGCCAGGTCGGGGAGCAGGAGCGTCCGGGCCGACTCGGGCAGCACCGCCGTGGCACGGCCGAGCGCGATGAGCTGGAACAGTTGGGCGTGGTCGCGGACCTCGGGGCCCGGGCCGTCCGGATACGTGCCGTCCGAGCGCGGCCAGCGCGGCATCGGCAGGTCGGGCAGCGCCTCGACGTCTGCCGTCCGCAGGTGCGCCCGACCGGCCAACGGGTGCGTGGCCGGCAGGATCACCACCTGCTGTTCCGTCACCAACTCCTCGGTGTCCAGCCCGGCCGTCGAGTCGAACGGCAGGTGCAGCAGCGCCACGTCGGCCCGCCCGTCGCGCAGCAGCCGTCCCTGCTCGCCGATGCCGCACAGCAGCACGTCCACCGCGACCGCGTCCGGCTCGGCGGCGTACGCGTCGAGCAGTTTCGGCAGCAGCTCGCTCGACGCGCCGGCCTTCGCGGCCAACACCAGACCCGGGCCGCCGGTCGCGGCGGACGCGGCCCGGCGGGTACGCCGGTCGGCGGCGGCCACCGCGTCGAGCGCGGCGCGCCCCTCCCGCAGCAGCACCGCGCCGGCCGGGGTCAACGCCACGGTCCGGCTGTCGCGTTCCAGCAGCGTCACCCCGAGCCGCCGTTCGAGCGCTCTGATCGCCCGGGACAGCGGCGGCTGGGCGATGCCGAGGCGTCGCGCGGCGCGGCCGAAGTGCAACTCCTCGGCCACCGCGACGAAGTAGCGCAGCTCCCGCGTCTCCATCCCACCACCGTACCGCCGGACCGATACCCGCCGGGTATCGAACGCTACTCGGATGGTGTTGGAGCGCCGGTGGCGACCCGGACAGGATCGATCACATGAGCGAACGCAGGATCGCGCTGGTGACCGGCGCGAACAAGGGAATCGGGTACGAGATCGCGGCCGGCCTGGGCGCGCTGGGCTGGCGGGTGGGCGTCGGAGCCCGGGACGAACAGCGCCGGGAGGCCGCCGTGGCGAAGCTGCGCGCGGACGGCGTGGACGCCTTCGGCGTACCGCTGGACGTGACCGACGACGCGAGCGTGACCGCCGCCGCCCGCCTGCTGGAGGAGCAGGCCGGCGGCCTCGACGTGCTGGTCAACAACGCGGGCGTCACCGGCGGCATGCCGCAGCAGCCCGGCGGCGTGGACCTCGCGACCGTCCGGACGGCGGTCGAGGTCAACGTGATCGGTGTCGTCCGGGTCACCGAGGCGATGCTGCCGTTGCTGCGCCGCTCGGCGTCGCCCCGGATCGTCAACATGTCGAGCGGCGTCGGCTCCCTCACCCGGCAGAGCGCCTCCGCCGGCGAGCACCAGACCGGGCCGCTGTCCGTGGCGTACACGCCGTCGAAGTCGATGCTCAACGCGGTGACCATCCAGTACGCCCGGGCGCTCGGCGACACGAACATCCTGATCAACGCCGCCTGCCCGGGTTTCACCGCGACCGACCTGAACGCCTTCCGCGGGGTGCGGACGCCACAGCAGGGCGCGGCGATCGCGATCCGGCTGGCCACGCTGCCCGACGACGGGCCGACCGGCGGATTTTTCGAGGACGCCGGCGTGGTGCCCTGGTGACCGCCGTCGATCAGCACCACAGCACCGGGTCGCCGGTGGCCACCGGCGCGGCGTAGAGCCGGCGCGGCGACGGCGTGCCGGCGGCCCACCCGACGGAACGCCGCCGTCCTCAGTGGGTGATCCGGTAGCCGTCGGCCGCCGTGTCGATCCGGGCGAGGTCGGCCGCGGTCAGGCCGCGACCGGTGAACCGCTCGACCGCGACCAGCCCCTTCTCCACACGGTCGCCGGCCTCGGCGAAGTCGAGGCCGGCGACGGCGGTCGACACCTCCGGCGGATAGACGTCATGCCCCCACGGCTCGGACGAGGCGAGCAGCCGGCCGTCCTCGGCGAAGGAAAGCCGGGTGACGGCGTTGACGTTCCAGAACATGCTGGCTGCCCGGCCACCGGTCGAGGCGGCGCAGAGCACCGGCCCGTCCGACCCCCGGTAGCCGTTGTCCTCGACGACCACCACCGCGTCGTCGTCGGCCAGCACGGCGGCGATCCACGTGTGGGCCGCCCCGCGCAGCGACAGGTCACGGCGGACGGCGTCGACCGGCTCCGGGCGGGCCGGATCCGCGCCGAAGGCGCGCACCACCTGATCGACCGGGACGCCGGTGACCACGGTGACGGTTGCCGCCTGCGACACCGGACTCGACCGGATCCACCGGTACGCGTGCTCGGGCGGCCGGACCGGCTCGGGTTCGCCGCGCAGCCGGTGCCCGAGCTGATCGGAGCGCCGGTGCACCACCTCCGGCGCGGTCGGGGCCGACCAGACGACGAGCTTGTAGCCCTCCAACTGGGCGTCGTTGTCGTCACGCCCGCGGGCGTGCACCCGGACCCGGTAGTCGCCCGGCCACGGCGGGGTGAGCCGCGACGATCCGCCGTCGCCCGGCACCCAGGACGTGTCGCCGGTGGCGGCGTGCCAACTGACCTCGACGATCTCCTCCCACCCCGACTCCACCTCGTCCGGAGGCCCGTCGCGCACGACAAGCTCCACGCGCACGTGACCCGTCGCGACGCCGGTGCGCACCGCCACACCACCGTCGACCACGGCGACCAGCCCGTTGCCCGTGACGTCGACCTCGTCGGGGAGCCCGTGCTCGGCCAGCCCGAAGCGGTGGCCGTCGACGTGCAGGGTGCTGGTCAGGTGCTGCGGCAGCAGGTATTCCGCGCGGATCCGTTCCCGCAGCGCCGCCGCGTACGTCGATGGCAGTGGCACCTCGCGCAGCACGAGCGCTGCCGCGCCGACGGCCAGGCCCACGACGGCGGCGGCGCGCTCCACGATCACCGGCGGATCCGCCTGGTGCACCACGGCACCGGCGACCGCCACGGCGAGGCCGAGGTGGACGGCGCCGTGGGCGGCGGCGATCGACGGCTCGTCCGGCCCGGCCGGCGTGCCGGCGAGCAGCGGCGCGACCGCCGGATGCGGGACCAGGGCCCGCACCGTGGCGACCACCCGGCCGCCCAGCCCGGGGCGCAGCGCGTGCAGCACGGTCGCGGCGGACGCCGCCGCGCTGTCGTTGCCGCCGCCGGTGGTCAGCCACGCGTAATGGCCGGCCGGTGGCGGGGGTAGGTCGCCGACCAGATCCGGCGCCCCATCCCAGTCGTGCTCGGCCACGGCCAGTTCGAGCGCGCCGAGCAGGCGCTCCACCGGCAGCGGGCCGAGCGCGCGCATCTCGGCCATCCAGTCCGGCTCGTCGCCGTGCGGCCGGACCGGCCAGCGGTGCGCCCCGTGCGGATCCGCCTCCGCTGGCGCGGCCAGGCGCCCCAGCAGCCGCGCCGGCGGGACGGGCACCCGGGCCGCGAACACCGGCATCGTCGCGGCGGCGAAGGCGGCAAGCGCGTCGTTCACCGCATCCGGTGGTGCGGGCATGTGGAACCTCCCCGTCCGGTCTTCCGACAGCGGGGAGAGGATCGCATCAACCCCCGACAGTTCCGGCCGGCGTGCCATCATCGGCGGCGTGGCTACCGAGTCCCGGCACCTCAGCGTGCACATCGACCGTCCGGTCGCGACGGTCTACGCGTTCGCGTCCGACCCGGCCAACCTGCCCCGCTGGGCGCCCGGCCTGGGCGGGTCGGTGACGCGCGAGGGCGGCGACTGGTTCGTGGAGACGTCCGAGGGTCGGGCCCGGCTGACGTTCGCGCCGGCGAACGACTACGGCGTGCTCGACCACGAGGTGCGGACGCCGTCCGGCGAGACGGTGTACGTGCCGTTGCGCGCCATCGCCGACGGCGACGGCACCGAGGTGGTGTTCAGCCTGCGTCGGAGCCCGGGCATGAGCGACGCGGAGTTCGCGCGGGACACCGCGCTGGTCGAGGGCGACCTGGCCCGGCTCAAGGCCGTGGTGGAGCACGCCGACACGTGACCGGGCCGAGCCGCGGGGGATGGCGGCTCAGGAGCGGGTCAGCGTCACGAACCGGGTCCACGCGGCCGGGGTGAAGGTGAGCACCGGCCCGGCCGGATCCTTCGAGTCGCGGACGCCGACCACGCCGGGCAGGTTGCCGGCGACCTCGACGCAGTCGCCACCGTTGCCACCGCTGCGGGTGCTCTTGCGCCACCGGGCGCCGCTCAGGCCGATGCCGCCGCTCACGTCAATGCCGCCGCTCAGGCCCATGCCGCCGCAACTTCCCTCAACAGTTCCAGGGTCCGCGCGCGGGGCAGTGCCTCGCCCCGGATGCGTTCCCACCGACGCTCCAGGGTAGCAATCTCCGAGGGCTGCTCGATGATCTGCGCCTGCGCCTGGCTGTCCACATGCGCCACCCGGCTGCCGTCGCGCAGCTCGGCGATGACGAACGGACCGTCCAGCCCGGGATAGGTGGGCGTGTCGGCGGGGACCACGTGGAGCTGCACGTTCGGCAGCTCGGCGCAGGCGGCCAGGTGGGCGACCTGGGCGGCCATCAGCGCCCGGTCGCCGGCGGCGGCGCGACGCAGCACCTGCTCGTCGAGCACTACCACGTACAGCGGCCCGCGTTGCCGGTTGAGGATGCCCTGCCGGTCCAGCCGCGCGGCGACCAGATCGGTGACCTCGTCGGCGGTGAGCGGCTGGCCGAGGAACGTGGCGCGGGCGTACGCCTCGGTCTGCAACAGGCCGGGCACCCAGGCGAGTTGGAAGGCGCGCAGGGCGACCGCCTCGCGTTCGATGTCCACCCACGGGCGGAACCACACCGGCTCGCGGCGGCGGCCCGCGTCCGGCCAGAGCGCCTCCATCGGCAGGCCGAGCAGGTTCGCGACGGTCGCACGGTGCCGGCTCTGCGGAATGTGCCCCGGGTTCGCCCAGCGGGCCACCGTCTTCGGGTGCAGGCCGAGCCGTTCCGCCAGGCTCTCGGCGGTGTGGCCCGAGCCGGCAAGCGCGGTGACGAAGGCATGGTTCATGCCGGTTCCTCCCCGGAGCAAAAGAAGCGTCCGAAGGAGATTACACAACGCTGTGTGATTGTGTGGCCACCGTCGGCACGGTGGAGGAATGACTGACCCGACACCGAGATCGGCGTACCCCCGGGTGGTGCTGCCGCTGCCCGCGCACCGGGCGTGCGGTCCGGCCTGGCGCTGCGACTGCTGCGGCGAGCCCTGGCCGTGCCCGCCGCTGCGGGCCATGCCCACCGACGCGGCCCGGCGCGCGACGCTGATCCCCGAGTTCTCCCGGATCACCCGCCAGGCCATCCGCGACCTGCGCGGGCAGCCCGGCGGACCGGACCCGGTCGCGATCGTGCGGCGCTTCCTGTGGTTCATGCCGCTGACCGACGCCGAGGCGCGCGCCGTAGCCCTCCGCCTCCGCTGAGATGTAAGGCGGGGGCCCTTCTTAACACACGTGTGTTAAGAAGGGCCCCCGCCTAACAGCAGCAGCCGATCAGCTCGCGATCATCCGGCGCAGCACGTACTGGAGGATGCCGCCGTGCCGGTAGTAGTCCGCCTCACCGGGAGTGTCGATGCGGACCACCGCGTCGAACTCCACGCCGGTGTCGGTGGTGACGGTCACCGTGCGCGGCGTGTCGCCGTCGTTCAGCGCGGTCACACCGCTGATCGAGAACGTCTCCGTGCCGGTCAGGCCCAGCGACTCCGCGGTGGTGTCCACCGGGAACTGGAGCGGCAGGACACCCATGCCGATCAGGTTCGAGCGGTGGATCCGCTCGTACGACTCGGCGATGACCGCCTTCACCCCGAGCAGCATGGTGCCCTTGGCCGCCCAGTCACGCGACGAACCCGAGCCGTACTCCTTGCCGGCCAGGATGACCAGCGGGACGCCCGCCTCCTGGTAGGCCATCGAGGCGTCGTAGATCGACGACTGCTCGCCGGTCAGGTGGTTGACCGTGTAGCCGCCCTCCACCCCCGGGACGAGCTGGTTGCGCAGCCGGATGTTGGCGAACGTGCCCCGGATCATCACCTCGTGGTTGCCCCGGCGGGAGCCGTACGAGTTGAACTCGTGCCGGGCCACGCCGTGCTCGGCCAGGTAGGTGCCGGCGGGGGAGTCCGCCTTGATCGAGCCGGCCGGGGAGATGTGGTCGGTGGTCACCGAGTCGCCCAGCTTCGCCAGCACCCGCGCGTCGGCGATGTCCTGCACCGGGGTCGGCTCCTGCTGCATGCCCTCGAAGTACGGGGGCTTGCGCACGTACGTGGAGTCGCCGTCCCAGGAGAACGTGTCGCCGGTCGGGGTCGGCAGCGACTGCCAGCGCTCGTCGCCGGCGAACACGTCGGCGTACGCGGCGCTGAAGCCGGTCGCGCCGATCGCGGAGGCGATGACGTCCTGGATCTCGGCGGTGTTGGGCCAGATCTCCCGCAGGAACACCGGGTTGCCCTGCGAGTCCTCACCGATCGGCTCGTTGGCCAGGTCGATGTCCATCGTGCCGGCCAGCGCGTACGCGACCACCAGCGGCGGGGACGCCAGGTAGTTCATCTTGACGTCCGGGTTGATCCGGCCCTCGAAGTTGCGGTTGCCGGAGAGCACCGAGACGACCGCCAGGTCGCCGTCGTTCACGGCGGCGGAGACCTCCTCCGGCAGCGGGCCGGAGTTGCCGATGCAGGTGGTGCAGCCGTAGCCGACCAGGTTGAAGCCGAGCTTCTCCAGGTAGGGCGTGAGGCCGGACCGGTCGTAGTAGTCCATGACGACCTTCGAGCCCGGGGCGAGGGTGGTCTTCACCCACGGCTTGCGGGCCAGGCCCTTCTCCACCGCGTTGCGGGCGAGCAGCGCCGCGCCGATCATCACCTGCGGGTTCGAGGTGTTGGTGCAGGAGGTGATCGCGGCGATCACCACCGCGCCGTGGTCCAGCTCGTACTCGACGCCGTCGGCGCTGGTCACCCGGACCGGGTTGCTGGCCCGGCCGCCCGCGCCCACCGCGGCGGTCTCCAGGTCGCGCGGCGCGTCCGCCGGGTCGTTCACCCCGTTGGCCGGGGCGTCGCTGGCCGGGAACGACTCGGCGCTCGCCTCGTCGGCCGGGCCGTCGGTGCCGAACGGCTTCTGCTGCTGCGGCACGCCCGGCTTGCGGGCCGGGTCGCCGCCGGTCTCGTCGGCGGCCACGTAGTCGGTGAGCGCGGAGCGGAACAGCGTCTTGGCGCTGCCGAGCGGGACCCGGTCCTGCGGGCGCTTCGGGCCGGCCAGGGACGGTTCGATGGTGCCCAGGTCCAGCTCCAGGCGCTCGGAGTAGTCCGGCTCGTGGTCCGGGTCGTGCCAGAGGCCCTGCTCCTTGGCGTACGCCTCGACCAGCGCCACCTGCTGCGGGTCGCGCCCGGTCAGCTCCAGGTAGCGCACGGTCTCGGCGTCGATCGGGAAGATCGCCACGGTGGAGCCGTACTCCGGGGACATGTTGCCGATGGTGGCGCGGTTGGCCAGCGGCACCGCGCTCACGCCGGGGCCGTAGAACTCGACGAACTTGCCGACCACGCCGTGCTTGCGCAGCATCTCGGTGATGGTCAGCACCAGGTCGGTGGCGGTGGTGCCGGCCGGCATCTCGCCGGAGAGCTTGAAGCCGACCACCCGCGGGATCAGCATGCTGACCGGCTGGCCGAGCATCGCGGCCTCGGCCTCGATGCCGCCGACGCCCCAACCCAGCACGCCCAGGCCGTTGACCATGGTGGTGTGCGAGTCGGTGCCGACGACGGTGTCCGGGTACGCCTGGCCGTTGCGCTCCATGATCGTACGGGCCAGGTACTCGATGTTGACCTGGTGCACGATGCCGGTGCCCGGCGGGACGACCTTGAACTCGTTGAACGCGCTCTGGCCCCAGCGCAGGAACTGGTAGCGCTCCTTGTTGCGCTCGTACTCCAGCTCGACGTTGCGCTCGAAGGCGTCCTCGCGGCCGAACAGGTCGGCGATGACCGAGTGGTCGATGACCAGCTCGGCCGGCGCGAGCGGGTTGACCTTGGTGGCGTCGCCGCCGAGGTCGCGCACGGCCTCACGCATGGTCGCCAGGTCGACGACGCAGGGCACGCCGGTGAAGTCCTGCATCAGCACCCGGGCCGGGGTGAACTGGATCTCCACGCTCGGGTCGGCGGTGGGGTCCCACCCGCCGAGCTGCCGGATGTGGTCGGCGGTGATGTTCGCGCCGTCCTCGGTCCGCAGCAGGTTCTCCAGCAGGATCTTGAGGCTGTAGGGCAGCCGTTCGTGCCCCTCCACCTTTCCGATCTTGAAAATCTCGTAGCTCGCGTCTCCGACGCGTAGCTGGGTCTTCGCACCGAAGGTGTCGAGGCTCGCCACGTCGTACTCCTTCACACCAGCGACCGTGAGTAGTCCTGAGCAGTTTGTCGCACCGGCGGGGGCGCCGCCGTGCTTAGGCGACACTTACCTGCGTCGGCATCTACAAAACCGTACGTCCGTCTTGCTATTCACGCAACCTCGTGCCACGCTCCGGGACGACGAGACACCACCATGATCCACCACGTCCTGCTCGCAAGGCCCACCCGGCGCCGCTCCGCACCGACCTGGACGGTGACGGCCCCCGCGGGCTGAGCTTGCGCGGGTAGGGTCGGGGGGTGGTCGACGTGCAGCACTGGCTCTCCGCGCTACCCCCGGGCGTGATCTATCTGATCGTCGCCGGGGTGATCGGCGTCGAGAGCATGGGTGTTCCGCTGCCCGGCGAGATCGTGCTGGTCAGCTCCGCGCTGCTCGCCGCCACCGGAGTCGTCCAGCCCGAGTGGGTGGCCGCCGCCGCCGCGGCCGGCGCGATCGTCGGCGACTCCATCGGGTACGCCGTGGGCCGCCGCGGTGGCCGACCGCTGCTGCAACGGCTGGGCCGCCGCTTCCCCAAGCACCTCGGCCCGGCGCACCTGGCCCGCGCCGAGCAGAGCTTCGCCCGCCACGGCGTGTGGGCAGTCTTCTTCGGGCGGTTCGTCGCACTGCTGCGCATCCTCGCCGGCCCGCTGGCGGGGGCGCTGCACGTGCCGTACCGCAGGTTCCTGGTGGCGAACGCGGCCGGCGGCCTGGTCTGGGCGTTCGGCACGACGTACCTGCTGTTCTACGTCGGGCGGGCCGCCGAGCACTGGCTCAAGGACATCTCCTGGGCCGGGCTGGTGCTCGCCGTGCTCGCCGGCCTGGTCAGCACATGGTGGCTGCGCCGCCGCGCGCGGCGGCTGCCCCCGGTCGAGGCGCCGGACAGGGCCGAGCCGGTCGGGGCGTCGGAACGCTGAAGGGCCCGACCCCGCGTGGGGTCGGGCCCTTGTGGCGTTGGTGGTGGGTCAGGAGGTCGAGTAGCCGCGGGTGGCGATCCAGTCGGCGAGGTGGTCGACGGTGATGTGGTAGGAGGCGGTGTTCGGGTTGGCGCTGTCGGCGATGGTGACGGTGTGGCCGTTGTTCTGGTAGCCGACGATGCTGATGTAGTGGCCGCCTTCGAAGGCGTGGGGGTTGCCGTCGGTGTCGGTGGTGGTGCCGGCGATGTTGGCCACGACCGCGCGGCCGTCGTCGACGGTGCGGACGATGTCGGTGCGTAGGGTGTCGGTCTGCTTGTCGTCGGCCTTGGGCGTCTTGATTTCGACGGACCGGTAGGTTTTGCCGGTTTCCTTGTTCAGGACGGGGGTGATGTCGTTGATGCTGTTGGTGCCGTTCTCGGTGGTGCCCATTTCCTTGGCCATGGTGTCGACGTCGATGTTCTTGCCGAGGACGCTGATGGCGTTGCGGGCGGCGGCGGGGCCGCAGTAGTAGAAGTTGGGTTGGGCTTCGTAGCGCACGTGGAGTTCCCGCTCGCCGTTCTTACGGTCGGCGACCACGGTGGTGGTGTGGGCGGGGGTGGCGTGGGCGGCGATGGCGGGTGCGGCGATGCCGCCGGTGGTGGCGGCGATACCGGCGGCGGTGAGCACGGTCTTACGCAGCAGGGTGGTAGCCATGACGGGTGCCTCCCAAAGGGGGGTGGGGGATGACGCGGTGGTGCCGCGTGCGGGGGAAGACTGTGGGCGGGCCCGGCGATCGGGGGACCTGCTCGGGCGGCCCGAGGGTATGGGTAACGACGGCCGGTGGCCGGTCATTGCGACCGGGGCTGCCTCGGCGGGGGCCGGGCTCCACGCGGTCTGCCGGGTATAACGCCTGACCCCCGGCACCGATTCCGCGCTGGCGGTGGCACCCACCACCCCCGAACCGCCCGAAAGCGAAGACAACGGAACCCGTCCACCCACCCATACCGCCCATTCGGGCAGTCGATGACATCGATCCTCCCCACGCCTGCCGAGGGCTGTCGGACCTTCACGCCCGGATGTCCCCTTTGGGGCCCATGCACGCGCGAGCCCACGCCGGGTCCTTCACCTTTGGGTGCAGTTGTCGTCGCCCTGGCAACCACAACCGCACCCAAATCCCCGGCCGACCGCCGACCGCCGACCTCCGCCCGCCCCGGTTGGCGGGATACGGATTCCGGAGTGCGAGCGACGCTGGGTGCTCGACCTCAGAACGCCGAAGTGGCGGGGGTTAAGGACCGGGACACCGCCACCTCGGCGACATGGAGTCGATCAAGGGCCGTCGGGGGTGGTGAGCAGGTGGAGCAGGGCGTCGCGGGCGGCGCGTACGGCGGCGCGGGACTCCTCGCTGTGGTCCAGGGCGTCGAACCCGTGCTGCCCGTTCGGCACGTCGACCACGTGCAACGGCAGGCCACGCCGGCCGGCGGCAGCCGTGAACGCCGCGACGCCGGGGGTGACCTCGGGCCGTTCCCGTCCGACCCGGCTCAGCACGAGCGGCGGCAGGTCGGTCCCGCCCGTGGCGAGGGCGTCGAGCGGATGGAAACGCGGGTCGACCGGGGGCCACCCGGGCAACGGCGCCAGCAGGGGGTACGTCGCGGCGAGCCCGCGTAGCCAGCGGGGCGGATCGCGTAGCCAGTCGCCGATCAGCAGGCCGGCGCCGGAGAAGAACCAGAGGGCCACCCGTTCGGGGTCGACGCGCGGGTCGGCGCGGACGAGGTCGGCCGTGTCGGCGACCCGGGCGGCGACCACGGTCAGGTCGTCGGGGCTCGCCACGGTGAGCCGGGGGATGGCGACGACCGCGCCGCCTCCGGCGAGCAGCGCGCCGTAGCCGCGGTAGAGCGGCCAGTCCCGGGCGTCGGGTGCGTGCGGTGGTCCGGGAACGCCGTGCACCACCACGATCGCGGGGTGGCCGCCGTCGCCGTGCGGCAGGTGCAGGTCGACGTCACCGTGTCGCTCGATCGGCGCGGGTGCCGGATCGAGCACAAACTGTGTCTCCCAGAAGCTATTTGCCATGACGCCGATCTTAGGGCAGCGCGCGCTGCCCCCTGAACCCTCCACTCAGGAGGGCGAAGCCTTGGCGTGCCGCTCGCGTAGCCGGTCCCGGATCTCCTCCGGGGTGTAGGACCGGCGCTGCCGTTCCGCCCGGGCCACCACCACGCCGGTCGCCGCCACGCCGGCGAGACCGGCCAGGCCGAGCACCTTCCACCACCGCATCCGTTGCCGCATCGGCTTAGGGTAGTCCTCCATGAGCATCAGCCTGGACGAGGCCGTGGAGCTGACCCGCACCGGCGACCTGTGGGTGTTCCGCGGGCGCAGCGTGCCCGACCGCGCGATCCAGCTCACCACCAACAGCCCGGTCAACCACGTGGGCATGGCGGTGGTGCTGGACGACATGCCGCCGTTGATGTGGCACGCCGAGTTGGGCCGCTCGCTGACGGACATGTGGACCGGCACCCGCCAGCGCGGCGTGCAACTGCACGACCTGCGCGACGCCGTCTGCGTGTGGGCCAACCGGTACGGCCAGCGCGGCTGGCTGCGCCAGCTCGAACCGCCCGCCGACGCCACCATGGAGGAGGCGGTGCTGCGTACCGTGGCACGTCTCGACGGCACGCCGTTCCCGTCCACCGCGCAGCTCGCCTGGCGCTGGGCCCGGGGCCGGGTGCCGCACCCGCGCCGACGCGGATCCGGGCCGGACGGCGGGAGAACGCCGGACGGCGGAAGAACGCCGGACAGTGGAAGAACGCCGGACGGTGGAGGGACGCCGGACGCCGACCGGGCCGGCGCCGGCCGGCCGCGGCACGGCGGGACGCCGGTGCGTGACCGGGCGCTGGAGACGGCGTACTGCGCGGAGGTGGTGGCGGTGACCTACGAGGCGATGGGGCTGCTGCCGGCCGGACGACGGCCCAACTGGTATGACCCGGGCCGGTTCTGGAGCGGCGACGGCCTGGCGCTGACCGGCGGTGCGCGACTCGGCGCGGAGATCGAGGTGCGCATCCCGCCCCGGTGACCAGGTTTGCCTCGGTGGCGGGCCGGTAAAGGTGATCGTCGTGATGGCTTCCACCGACCTCGAGACGCTCACCGACTTCTTCGACCGGTACGGCGTGGCGCTGACCACGGCCGACGTGCCGGCGATCGCCGGCTGCTACGCGCTGCCCGGGCTGGTCGTCGCGGACACGTACAGCTTCTCGTTCACCTCGCCGGCGGCGGTGGCGCTCAGCTTCGTCGGCGCCGCCCCCGACTACCAGGAGCGGGAGTTGGTCGCCGCCAACGCGCAGATCGAGGACGTGCAGCAGGTGTCCGCCCTGCTCACCGAGGTGGCGGTGCGGTGGGAGTTCCTGGACAGCCAGGGCGGCGCGGTGCCCGGAGAGCGTTACCGCTATCTGCTGCGGGCGACCGACGAGGGCCCCGCCATCTGCACCGTCATCCGCACCGCCTGACGGTGTTAAGAAGGGGCCCCTCCTCTACCGAATGCGTTAAGAAGGGGCCCCGCCTTACATGCTCAGCGGTGGCTGGCGGCCCAGCGGTCGGGCTCGGGGGCCGAGTGGAGGCCGGGCTCGTGCAGGCCCTCCTCGTCGAGCTGGCCGATCCGGCGGTAGGTGTCCGGCCGGCTGGTCCGCAGCACCGCGCCCCAGATCAGGCCGAGCACACCGGCGACCACCGGGATCGCCGGCAGCAGCCACTTCAGATAGCTGGCGGTGTCCGGCGCGAGGAGCGCGTCGAAGTTGAACAGCAGCACCAGCAGCACGGCGGTGAGCAGGATCGTGCCGAGCGTCGGCGCGATCGCCCGCTGCCAGGCCGACTCCGGGCCGCCGCGACCCCGGAAGAAGCCGACGACGGCGGCCGAGGTGAGCGTCATCAGCAGGACGACGCCGACCGCGGCGGCGCCGGACAGCCAGGTGAACAGGTCGATGACCGGGTCGCGGCCGGTCATCGCGAACCCCAGGAAGACGATCACGGCCAGGATGCTCTGCACCACCGAGCCGGCGATCGGGGCGCCGCTGCGGCTGGACGTCGCGCCGAGGACGCGGGGCAGGACGTTCTCCCGGCCGAGCGCGAACAGGTAGCGGGCCACGCCGTTGTGGAACGACAGCAGGGCGGCCAGCACGCTGGTGATGAACAGGACGTTCGCGATGTCCGCGACGACGGCGCCGGAGTACTGGTCGAGGGCGCCGAAGATCAAGCCCGGGCCCGCCTCGGCGCTTGCCTGCGGCGCGTTCTCCGGCCCGGTCAGCACGGTGAGCGCCCAGGCGGAGAAGGCGTAGAACAGGCCGGTGAACGCGACCGCGATGTAGGTGGCCCGGGCCACGGTGCGCCGCGGGTCCTTGACCTCCTCGCTGTAGATGGCACCGCTCTCGAAGCCGGTGAACGAGGCGATGGTGAACGCGAGCACGGCCCCGAACCCGGCCCCGAACAGGTGGTCGGGGGTGATCCCGGCGGTGGTGACGCTGCCGCCGTCCGGGTGGGCGAACGCGACCAGGTCGAAGATCAGCACCGCCACGCACTCGAGGACGAGCAGCACCGCGAGCACGCTGGCGTTCAGGTCGATCCGCAGCACGCCGAGCAGGCCGATGAAGACCCAGGCCAGGAGCGCCCAGACCCACCAGTCGAGGGTGAGCCCGGCCTTGGCCGTCATGAAGTCCTTCATGATCGCGCCGAACAGCCCGTAAAGACCGATCTGGATCGCGTTGTAGGCGGCCAGGGCGACCGCCGAGCCGGCCACCCCGCCGGCTCGACCGAGGCCGTTGGCGATGTACGCGTAGAACGCGCCGGCGTTCGCGACGTGCCGGCTCATCGCGGCGTAGCCGGTGGCGAACACGGCGAGGACGGCCGCGAGCAGCACATAGCCGAGCGCTGCGCCGATGTTGCCGCTGACCGCGTACATGGTGGTGACACCACCACCGAGGACGGTCAGCGGGGCCGACGCGGCGACGGTGAAGAAGACGAGGTGGGCGGTGCCGAGACGGCCACGGCGCAGCCCACCGTCGGAGAAGAACGGATCGGAGGACAAGGCTTCTCCAGGGGGAGGGGAAGGGGGTTTGAGGTGTCTATTGAGGAACAGCCTGAAGCAGGCTATTGGTGATCACGGATCGTGACAACCCCACTTCGATATCGATTGGGATGCGCGTGTCAGACCGGAATTGAGCTGTGCGTGGTCATGCCGTACCGTCCCGTGTCGACGATCACGGCCACCGTTCGAGGATGGACCATGACCTACCCCGGGGCACAAGCCACGTACCGGCTCGCCGATGCGCTGTTCCTCATCGGACATGACGAGTTCAGCGGAAAGCCGCACGTCGCCGTCGACCGGTTGGAGTGCGGGCTGGCCGGCGCCGCGCTCGCCGAGCTGATGTTCGAGGGCCGGATCGCCCTCGACGGTGGCGGCATCGCCGCGGTCGACCCGCGGCTCTGGCAGGAGCCGCTGACCGACCTGCTGATCACCGAGATCCTGCGCCGGGAGGGCGCGCATCCCGCCCGGCTGTGGATCCGCTACCTGCGAAGCCAGCTCAACATCAACGAGCGGGTCGGCACCCGGCTGGTCACCGCCGGTGTCCTCCGCCGGGAGCAGGGCAAGCTGATCGGCCGTCAGGTGCGGTGGCCGGCGATCGACCCGAACCAGGCGGCCTCGCCGCGGGTCCGGTTGACCGCCATGCTGATGCACTCGTCCCCGGCCGAGCTGGACCCGGGCACGCTGCTGCTGGCGAGTCTCGCCGAGGCGGTCGGGCTGGCCGCGCACATCTTCGACCCGCAGGTCGGCGGCCGGATGCGGGACTGTCGCCGGTTCCTGCCGGCGCAGCTCGACGGGTTGCTCGCCGCGGTGGTGGGCGCGCTCGACGTCAGCACCACGACGGTACGCCGCTGAGGCGGTCCCGCCCCGGCGGACCGGGGCGGGACGGGCACGCTCAGGCGGGTTCGCGCCACATCGGGTAGAGGCTGGGGCCACCGGGCAGGTCGAGCGTGACGGGGCGGCGCCGGAAGCCGAGCCGCTCGTACAACGCGGCGTTGCGGGGCGTGCTGGCCTCCAGGTACGCGGCCGTCCCTGACTGATCCAAATCGGTCAACCTGTCGCGCAGCAGCGCCGAGCCGACGCCGGTGCCGTGGTGCTCGGGGCGCACCGCGATGAACGGTAGGTACCAGTGCGGCTCGCCGGGGTGGTTCGCGGCCATCAACTCGTCGAGCACGGCGAACCGTTTCATCGCCTCCGCGCCGATCGCGGACTCCAACTCGGCCAGCTCGTCGCCCTCGTCGCCGTCGTGGTCGCCGTCGACCGGCAGCCAGAGCGTGGCGCCCAGCCCGTCGCCGGCCACATGCACCTCCCCGGTGCGCAGCGCCAGCGCGACGAACGGCCCGAAGAAGGCGGGGTGGACCCGCGCCCGGTGGTCGTCCGCCGGGAAGATCCAGCCGCTCACCGGGTCGCGCATGAACGCCTCGGCGAGGATGCCGGTCACGACGGCGTGGTCCGCTGTGGACGCACGCCGGATGTTGCCCTGCCACTCAGTCATTGGCCACCCGTCCTGCCGCTGCACGAGCCACTGTGGTCATCGATCGGCGTGCAACGTATCAGGTGGCTGCGCCGCGCGGCAGGGCCGCGGATCGGACAGTCGCCGCAGACCGGTCCTTCTGGCTAGGCTGGCGCGGTCCGCCAACGGGGGAGGGCAGCCGGGCGTTCCTCGCCCGCCGACAGGAGGAACATGTCCCGCTCGCGTCGCGCCGCCCCGTCGCCCGCCTCCGCCGTCACCTCGTCCCCCTGGGTCCTGGTCGCCATCGGGGTGGTCGTGATGGTGGTGCTGCTGGTGGTGGCGCTCGGCTCGGTGCGCGGGCGGCGGACGTTCCCGACGCAGGGGCCGACGGACCCGGCCATGTCGTTGCCGGGTCTCCCGGTCGCGTCGGCGACCGGTCCATCGGTGACCGGTGGGGCGCCGGGCGCGGCGTCGCGTCCGGTGGCGCCCGGGTTGTCGCCCCGGTCGACGGTGCTGCCCGCCCGGCCGACGCCGGCCGCGTCGACCGGCAGCCCGCGCGGTGACGTCCGACCGGCTCCGTCCGCGCCTCCGTCGCCTCCGCCGCCGGCCCCGCGGTCCGCGGTGACCGGCCGGTACGGCGTGGTGAACACCTTCGACGGCGGCTTCATCGGCGAGGTGCTGCTTGTCAACGCCGGCCGGTCGGCGCACGGCTGGACGGTGCGGCTGACGTTTCCGCGCGGCCGGTTGGTCACCGCGTGGGTGGAGGGCGCCGAGCAGGGCCCGTTCGGCTTCGACGGCCGGGTGTTCACCTACCGCAGCGGGGTCGACCTGGGCGCGGGCGCGTCGGTGCCGGTGCGGTTCCACTTCGAGCAGACCGGCACCACCCGTCCGGACAGTTGCACGGTCGACGGGGTGACCTGCGCCGGTCTCTGAGTCGCTCCGCCCGCCGGCCAGGGGCACCCGGGCGCGCGTTTGCAAGATGACTGCCGTGTTACGACGACGTTTGCAAGGCATTGCAGAATCTTTCGGCAAGGGCTAGCGTGCGGGCGAATCAGCGACCAGAGAAAGGCCGTCGATGAAACCGACGCCGATATCCCCCAAGGCGTTGCTCGCCCTGGTCTCCGCCCTCGTCCTCACCCTCGTCGGCGTCCCGGTGGCCCTCCACCAGGTGAACGCCGCCGGCTCCGACCGCGCCGCCACCCCCGACGTCCTGGCGGCCGGCAACGCGCCCCAGTGGAGCCGGGAGCCGTCCGCCGAGACGCTGCTCAAGGCCGGGACCCGCACCGCGAAGGCGGAACAGTTCTACTTCGTGCTGCCGGACCGCTTCGCCAACGGCGACAGGCGCAACGACACCGGCGGCCTGCGCGGCGACCGGCTCACCACCGGCCTCGACCCGACGGACAAGGGCTTCTACCACGGCGGTGACCTCAAGGGCGTCATCGACAAGATGGACTACATCCAGGGGATGGGCACCACCGCCATCTGGCTCGCCCCGATCTTCAAGAACCGGCCCGTGCAGGGCACCGGCGCGGACGTCTCGGCCGGCTACCACGGCTACTGGATCACCGACTTCACCCAGGTCGACCCGCACTTCGGCACGAACGCCGAGCTGACGAAGCTGGTGGACCTCGCGCACCGGCGCGGCATCAAGGTCTACCTCGACATCATCGTCAACCACACGGCCGACATCATCCGCTACGCGGAGGACAGGTACGGCTACGTGGACAAGAAGACCGCGCCCTACACCGACGCGCAGGGGCGGGCGTTCGAGGACCGCAACTACGCCGACGGCACGCGCAGGTTCCCGGCGGTGAACGCGCAGTCGTTCCCGTACACCCCGACGTTCGCCAGCCCGGCCGACGCGAAGGTCAAGGTCCCGGCGTGGCTCAACGACCCGACCATGTACCACAACCGCGGTGACTCCACCTTCGCCGGGGAGAACAGCGAGTACGGCGACTTCTTCGGCCTGGACGACCTGTGGACCGAACGTCCCGAGGTGGTCCGGGGCATGACCGACATCTACGGCCAGTGGATCGGCAAGGCCGGCGTCGACGGCTTCCGGCTCGACACGGTCAAGCACGCCAACCTCGACTTCTGGCCGCAGTTCACCCGGGGCATCGACGCCGCCGCGGCCAAGGCCGGCAAGAAGGACTTCTTCATGTTCGGCGAGGTCTACAGCGCCGACCAGGCGATCGAGTCGACCTACGTGCGGCAGGGCGGCCTGCCCGCCACGCTCGACTTCTCGTTCCAGGAGGCGGCGCGCGGCTACACCGCCGCCGACGGCTCGGCCAAGGCGCTCGCCGACGTCTACGCCAAGGACGACCTGTACGCGGCGCGGGACACCGACGCGAACCGGCTCACCACGTTCCTCGGCAACCACGACATGGGCCGGATCGGCTCGTTCATCGCCGCGGCCGGCGGTGACGACGCCACCCAACTGCGCCGCGACCAGCTCGCCCACCAGCTCATGTTCCTCACCCGCGGCCAGCCGGTGGTCTACTCCGGCGACGAGCAGGGCTTCACCGGCCCCGGCGGGGACAAGGACGCCCGCCAGGACATGTTCGCCTCGCGGACCGCGGACTACCTCGACGACGACCTGATCGGCACCACCCGCACCCACGCCGTCGACCAGTACGACACCCGGCACCCGCTCTACCGGACCATCGCCGAGCTGGGCAAGCTGCGAGCGGCGCACCCCGCGCTGCGCGACGGCGTCCAGGTCACCCGGTACGCGGCCGACGGCCCGGGCGTGTTCGCGTTCTCCCGCGTCCTGCCCGCCGAACGGGTGGAACACGTCGCGGCGGTGAACAACGCGCCGACCCCGCAGACTGTCACCGTGGACACCTGGTCGGCCGACACCCGCTTCACCGGCATCTACGGCGACGCCGCGACCGCGACGGCCGGCGCCGACGGCAAGCTGAGCATCACCGTACCGGCCATGTCGGCGGTGGTGCTCAAGGCCGACCGGACCATCCCGGCCGCCGGCGCGGCTCCCCGCGTCACGCTCACCGAGCCGGGCGCCGACCCGGTCGCCACGACCACCGCGATCACCGCCCAGGTCACCGGCGACCCGCTCGCCTCCGTCACGTTCGCCGCGCGGGTACCCGGCGGAAAGTGGACGCTGCTGGGCAGCGCACACCGGGCCCCGTACACCGTCCACCACGACCTGACCGGCCTGGCCGGCGGCACCGAGGTCGAATACAAGGCGGTGGTCCGCGACGGCCGGGGACGCACCGCCACCGCCCGCGCCACCGGCACGGTCGGCACCCCGGCGCAGGGCGCGTCGCGGGACTGGGCCATCGTGCACTACCAGCGTCCGGCCGGCGGGTACGCCGACTGGGGGCTCTACGCCTGGGGCGACATCGACCCGGCGTACGCCACCGAGTGGCCGAAGGGGCAGCCGTTCGCCGGCGAGGACTCGTACGGCCGGTTCGCCTGGGTGAAGCTCAAGCCCGGCGCGACGTCGGTCGGCTTCCTGGTGGTCGACTCCGACGGCACCAAGGACGTGGCGAACGACCGCACCATCGACGTGACGCAGGCCGGCGAGGTCTGGGTCAAGCAGGGCGATCCGGCGCTCTACCCGACCCGCGAGGCGGCCACCGGCGAGCCGGACCCACCCGTCGACGAGGACACCGCGGTCATCCACTGGCGCAAGGCCGACGGCGACTACGACGGCTGGGGCCTGCACCTGTGGGACGGCGCGGCCAACCCGACCGACTGGGCCGCCCCGCTGAAGCCGGAGAAGATCGACGCCTACGGCGCGGTGTTCCGGGTGCCCCTGGCCGCCGGCGCGACCGGGCTGAGCTACATCATCCACCGCGGCGACGAGAAGGATCAGCCGGACGACCAGCGGCTCGACCTGACCGGCGTCGGGCACGAGGTGTGGCTGCTCGCCGGCGTCCCGGGCCGGCTGCTGCCGGCCGCCGCCACCGGCGCCGCCACCGACGTCGACCTCACCAAGCAGAAGGCGCAGTGGATCGACAGGTCCACCGTCGCCTGGGCCACCGGGCCGACCGACGGCAAGAAGTACGCGCTGGTCGCCGCCCCGGCCGGCGGGATCGGCGTCACCGACGGGGAGTTGACCGGCACGTACACCACGCTCCCGCTGCGGGCGCGGCGCAACGGGCTGACCGAGCCGCAACGGCAGGCGTACCCCCAGCTCTGGGCCCATCGCGCCTTCGCGCTTGACCGCGCCGACCTGGCCAAGGTGCCGGCGGCGCTGCGCGGGCAACTCGTGGTGACCGAACGGGACGCCGGTGGCGCGCTGCTGCGCGCCACCGGAGTGCAGATCCCGGGCGTGCTCGACGACGTGTACGCGGCGGCCACCTCGGCGAAGCTCGGCCCGACGTTCGCCGGCCGCGTGCCCACCCTCTCCGTGTGGGCGCCGACCGCGCGGACGGTGTCGCTGCAACTGTTCGACTCGCCCACCGCGCAGCCGAGCACGGTGGCGATGACCCGCAACGACCGCACCGGTGTCTGGTCGGTGCGCGGCACGAAGGCGTGGACCGGCCGTTACTACCGCTACCAGGTCGAAGCCTGGCAGCCGGCGGCGCAGAAGGTGGTCACCGCGTCGGTGACCGACCCCTACTCGGTGGCGCTTGCGCCGAACTCGACGCACAGCCAGATCGTCGACCTGACCGACCCGGCGCTCGCGCCGGCCGGCTGGGCGAAGCTGCGCAAGCCGACGCCCGTGGCGGCGGCGAAGGCGCAGATCTCCGAGCTGTCGGTACGCGACTTCTCGATCGCCGACAGCACCGTGCCGGCGGAGAAGCGGGGCACCTACCTCGCCTTCACCAATCCGGACACCGCCGGGATGAGGCACCTGCGGGCGCTCGGCGACGCCGGGGTCAACTACCTGCACCTGCTGCCGGCGTTCGACTTCGCCACCATCCCGGAGCGGCGGGCCGACCAGGCCCAGCCCGACTGTGACCTGGCGACGCTGCCGCCGGACTCCGACCAGCAGCAGGCGTGCGTCGCGGCGGTCGCCGACACCGACGGCTACAACTGGGGGTACGACCCGCTGCACTACACCGTGCCGGAGGGCGGTTACGCGGTCGACCCGAACGGCGCGAAGCGCACCACCGAGTTCCGGCAGATGGTCGCCGGGATCAACCAGGCCGGCATGCGGGTGGTCATGGACGTGGTCTACAACCACACCTCGGCCGCCGGTACCGACGGAAAGTCGGTGCTCGACCAGGTGGTGCCGGGCTACTACCACCGGCTGCTGGACGACGGCACCATCGCCAACTCGACGTGCTGCGCCAACACCGCCCCGGAACACGCCATGATGGGCAAGCTCGTGGTGGACTCGCTCGTCACCTGGGCCACGGCGTACAAGGTGGACGGCTTCCGGTTCGACCTGATGGGCCACCACCCGAAGGCGAACATCCTGGCCGTGCGGGCCGCGCTCGACAAGCTCACGCCCGCCCGCGACGGCGTGGACGGCCGGAAGATCCTGCTCTACGGCGAGGGCTGGAACTTCGGCGAGGTCGCCGACGACGCCCGGTTCGTGCAGGCCACCCAGGCCAACATGGCCGGCACCGGCATCGGCACGTTCAACGACCGGCTCCGCGACGCGGTGCGCGGCGGCGGACCCTTCGACGCCAATCCCCGGGTGCAGGGCTTCGCCTCCGGCCTCTTCACCGACCCGAACGGCGACGAGGTCAACGGCTCGGCGGCCGAGCAGAAGGCCCGGCTGCTGCACTCCCACGACCTGATCAAGGTGGGGCTCACCGGCAACCTGCGCGACTACCGGTTCACCGACTCCTCCGGCAGGCGGGTCACCGGTGCCCAGGTCGACTACAACGGCGCGCCGGCCGGCTACACCGCCGCGCCGGGCGAGGCGGTCACGTACGTCGACGCGCACGACAACGAGATCCTGTACGACGCGCTGGCGTACAAGCTGCCGGCGGGCACCTCGGCGCAGGACCGGGCCCGGATGCAGGTGCTCGCGCTGGCGACCACCGCGCTCGGGCAGGGCGCCGGCTTCGTGACCGCCGGCTCGGAGCGGCTGCGCTCGAAGTCGCTGGACCGCAACTCGTTCAACTCCGGCGACTGGTTCAACCAGATCCGCTGGGACTGCGCCCAGGGCAACGGGTTCGGTGCCGGACTGCCACCGGAGCCGGACAACAAGGACAAGTGGCCGTACGCGAAGCCGCTGCTCGCCGACCCGGCGCTGGTGCCGGACTGCGCGGCGATCGACCTGACCGACGCCCGGTACGCGGAACTGCTGCGGATCCGCCGGTCCTCGCCGGTGTTCGGGCTGCCCACCGCTCGGGAGGTGCAGAAACGGGTCGCGTTCCCGCTGTCCGGGGCGACGGAGACCCCCGGCGTACTCACCATGACCCTGGACGCCCGGGGTCTGGGCGGGACGTGGAAGTCGGTGACCGTCGTCTTCAACGCCACCCCGGAGACGGCGACGCAGACGGTCGCCGGCCTGCGCGGGGCGAACGTGGCGCTGCACCCGGTGCTGCGCGACTCGGCCGACCCGGCGCTGCGGACGGCCTCGTTCGACCGGGCGGGCGGCACGTTCACCGTGCCGGCGCGCAGCGTGGCGGTCTTCGTCCAGAGCTGACCGCGCGACGACACCGGCCCCCTGCCACGTCCGTGGCAGGGGGCCGGTGCGTACCCCGGGGTCGTCGGGTCAGTTGAAGCAGTCCTCGACGGTGTTGGCGCAGTTGGTGGGGTCGTTGTTGCTGATGAGGGATTCGTCGTCGAGCGTGACGTGTCCTTCGTGGTTGAGGATGCCGCCGGCGACGCGGTGGAGCTTTGCGGTGTCGGTGGCGGTGTTCTCGGTGACGTGGGTCTTGGTCAGGGTGATCTTCGCTTTGTTGTTGAAGATGCCGCCGCCGTTGAGGGCGGTGTTGCCCTTGATGACGGTGTTGCGCAGGGTGAGGGCGGCGTTGTCGTCTTCGTCCTGCGGGCGGGTGAGGAAGCCGTCTTCGATCTTGATGAGCCACTGGCCGTTGTAGATGCCGCCGCCGAAGCGGTTGGCGGTGTTGTCGACGATGACGCTGTCGGCGATGGTGGCGCTGCCCTCGTCCTTGGTGTTCGGGTAGCCCCAGTGCTTGCCGCCGGTGGTGACCACGCCACCGCCGTCGCCGTCGGCGTGGTTCTTGGCGATGACGGCGTGGTCGACGTCGAGGTCGGTGTTCTCGGCGTAGATGCCGCCGCCGTTCTCGCAGGCGGTGTTGCCGGTGATGTGGGTGAAGGAGACGGTGACGTACCCGCCGCTGCTGAACAACCCGCCGCCGTTCTTGCCGGCGTGGTTGTTCGACAGCGAGGACTTCTCGCCGTCCTTGCCGCCGTCCTTGCCGTGGTCGGAACCGATGATCTCGACCGTGCCGGCCTCGTCGTGCTTGCCGGTCGGGACGTAGCTCTTCAGCTTCGAGGCGTCGGCGCCGTGCTTGCCGGAGAGGCCGCTGCCGTTGGCGATGCCGCCGCCGTTGCCGCCCGCGGTGTTGTCGTCGACCTTGGTCTCCTCGACCTTGAGGATGCCGCGGTTGAACACGCCGCCGCCGTCGCCCTGGGCGTGGTTGTTGACGACCTTGCTCTCCTCCAGCCACACGCGGCCGAAGTTCGCCACCGCGCCGCCGTTGTGCTCGGCGCTGTTGTCGGTGAGCTTGACGTTTGACAGGTGGGCGCTGCCGCCGCGCTCGACCAGCAGCGCGCCGCCGTCACCGTCGCCCTCCCGCTTCTCGACGGCAGCCGTCGTCACTGTCGTCGCCGCCGTCGCCGTGGTGGCCTTGGCCGTGGTGGCCGTCGCCGTGGTGGCCTGCGCCGCGGTGGCCGTCGCCGTGGTGGCCTGCGCCGCGACCGGAGCGGCCTTCACGGCTGCCGGAGCGGCGGGTGTGGCAAGCACGGGTGCGGTGGCGGACCGGGCCGCGGTGGTGGCCGCCGCGCCCGCGACCGCCGGCTGGGCCGGGGCGGCGGGGGCCGGCAGGGCAGCCGTGCCGTTCGCCACGGCGGGCGCCACCATCTCGGGCTCTCCCAGGTACTTGAACTCGGAGGCGTTGCCGCCGGAGATGGTGAGGTCCTTGAGGGTGAGGGCGCCGCCGTCGACGACGCGGAAGATCCGGAAGGAGTCTTCGGCGTCGCGGGTGATGGTGGAGCCGTTGCCCTTGATGGTGACGTCCTGCTTGATCTCGGGCAGGGCGCCGCCGATCTTGCGGTCCTTGACGTCGAGTTCGTAGGTGCACTTCTCGGCGAGCTTCAGTGTGCCGCCGTGGTCGCGGTTGGCCAGTTCGATCGCGTCGACCAGGGCGTCGTCGTCGCAGGGCACCTCGCGGGCCTTGCCGTGGTCGCCCTCGGGGCCCCACTCGCCGTGGCCCCGGCCCCACTCGCCCTCGTCCCGGCCCTCCTTGCCGTCCTTGCCGTGTTCGTCCTCGCCGTACTCGCCCTTGCCGTGCTCGTCCTCGGTGGCCTCGGCGTCGTGGTCGCCGTCGTTGAGCTGCTGCGCGGTCGACCACTTCACGTCGGCGAGCCGGTGTGGACCGGTCGCCCCGGTGGTCGCGTACGCCACGCCGGCGAGGCTGACCGCTCCGGTCAGTCCCACAACGCCCGTGGCGAGCCAGAGCCGGCGACGCCGGAAGGGGGAGACGGTCTCGCGAGTGGTGGCGTCATCGTTGTTGCGAAGGTAGTTGGACATCGGAGCTCTCTGCCCTCTCCTTGTACCTGACAAGGTCGCTTCGCCACAGCGAGGCGGCCTTCGCTACAAATCGGTTGTAGCTGCTGAGAACGAACTTATGAGAACGTTCTTCGCCTCGTGGCCATATACGAAAAAAACCCGCATAAGGGTGCGGGTGGGTCCGGCCGGCGCAGCGGGGGCGGGATGCCCCGGCCGGGCACACCGTGCCCCGAAGTGGGAGCCCTCCTCCCGCCCGGGGTCGGCGGAAGGAGGGCTCGCCGGGGTCGTCGGGTCAGTTGAAGCAGTCCTCGACGGTGTTGGCGCAGTTGGTGGGGTCGTTATTGCTGATGAGGGATTCGTCGTCGAGCGTGACGTGTCCTTCGTGGTTGAGGATGCCGCCGGCGACGCGGTGGAGCTTTGCGGTGTCGGTGGCGGTGTTCTCGGTGACGTGGGTCTTGGTCAGGGTGATCTTCGCTTTGTTGTTGAAGATGCCGCCGCCGTTGAGGGCGGTGTTGCCCTTGATGACGGTGTTGCGCAGGGTGAGGGCGGCGTTGTCGTCTTCGTCCTGCGGGCGGGTGAGGAAGCCGTCTTCGATCTTGATGAGCCACTGGCCGTTGTAGATGCCGCCGCCGAAGCGGTTGGCGGTGTTGTCGACGATGACGCTGTCGGCGACGGTGGCGAAGCCCTCGCCGGTGTCCATGCCGCCGCCGTCGTGGCCGGCGTGGTTGCCGGCGATGATGACCTTTCCGACGTCGAGATCGGTGTTCTCCGCGTCGATGCCGCCGCCGTTCTCGCAGGCGGTGTTGCCGGTGATCGCGGTGAAGGAGACGGTGACGTACCCGCCGCCGCTGAACAGCCCGCCACCGTCGCGCCCGGCACGGTTGCGGCTGAGGGTGCTCGGCGAGGTGTCCTTGCCCGCCCAGCCCCCGGTGATCTCCACGGTGCCGGCGACCTGCCCGACACCGGTGCGACGTCCGCCGCTGCCGTTGGCGATGCCGCCGCCGTTGCCGCCTGCGGTGTTGTCGTCGACCTTGGTCTCCTCGACCTTGAGGATGCCGCGGTTGAACACGCCGCCGCCGTCGCCCCGGGCGTGGTTGTTGACGACCCTGCTGTCCTCCAGCCACACGCGGCCGAAGTTCGCCACCGCGCCGCCGTCACCTCCGGCGTTGTTGCCGGCGAGCGTCACCTGCGCGAGGCGGGCCTTGCCGCCGCGCTCGACCAGCAGCGCGCCGCCGTCACCCTCGTACCGCTTTCCGCCGCCGCCCGCCGGGGTCGACCGCACCGATCCGCCCGGGTCCGTGACCTCGGAGGCGTTGCCGCCGGAGATGGTGAGGTCCTTGAGGGTGAGGGCGCCGCCGTCGACGACGCGGAAGATCCGGAAGGAGTCTTCGGCGTCGCGGGTGATGGTGGAGCCGTTGCCCTTGATGGTGACGTCCTGCTTGATCTCGGGCAGGGCGCCGCCGATCTTGCGGTCCTTGACGTCGAGTTCGTAGGTGCACTTCTCGGCGAGCTTCAGTGTGCCGCCGTGGTCGCGGTTGGCCAGTTCGATCGCGTCGACCAGGGCGTCGTCGTCGCAGGGCACCTCGCGGACGTCGTCGTGATCCTCCGCGCCGCCCCGGGCGCCCCACTCCGGGCCTTCCCGACCGTGGGCGTCGTCCCGACCCGGGCCGGCGTCGGAGAGGTCCTCGCCCTTCGGGTCGTGGCCGGCGCCGTCCTCGCTCGTCCGGCCGTCCTCGGGGGAGTCGTCGCCGGCGTTCGGTGGCGCGGTCGCCCGGTTGTCCGCCACCCGCTCCGGGTCGCCGGCCCTGTCGTGGCGGGCGGCGAGCCCGCCCAGCGCCGCCAGGCCGACGATGCCGGTCAGCCCGGCCACGCCGGTGGCTACCCAGAGCCCTCGCCGCCTGCTCGTCCGCGGCGGCACCATCGGTGCCCCGTCGTCGGGAGTCGTCACGTCGTCGGACATGCGCGCGTTCCGCCCTTCGATCCGTCTCAAACGGTCATACGGCCACGGGCCGCACGAGAAGCCGCAAACGACGCGGCCTCCGATGTGCACCGTAAAAGAGAGATCTTCGCGAGGGACGCTTATCCGAAAAACCCCCACATAAGGTCCAGAAGACCCCACCCCGGCATGCGCCAAGAGTCGACTGCCGTCCCGCATTACGGGATCAGTGTTCCGGAATTCAAGACAAGCGAAGACCTTGGTGGGAAATGGCCCCTATGAGGGCCATTTGCTTCCAAGATCTCCGTGGCAGCGGGCGGGGCGGGGGTGGGTCAGCCGGGGAGGCGGGGGCCGGCCTCACGCTGCTCGGCCAGCCAGGTCTCCACCTCGTCCGAGCGGCGCGGCAACCCGGCCGAGAGGTTCACCGGGCCGTCGGCGGTGACCAGGATGTCGTCCTCGATCCGGACACCGATGCCCCGCAGCTCCTCGGGGACCAGCTCGTCCTCCGGCTGGAAGTAGAGCCCGGGCTCGACGGTCAGCACGTAGCCCTCACCCAGCGAGCCCTCGCGGTAGTTTTCCTTCCGCGCGTTGGCGCAGTCGTGCACGTCGATGCCGAGCATGTGGCTGGTGCCGTGCAGCGTCCAGCGACGGTAGACCGTGGAGGCCGGATCCATCGCCTCGTCCACGCTCACCGGCAGCAGCCCGAGGTCCTTGAGCGCCTCGGCGAGCACCCGCATCGAGGCCAGGTGGACGTCGCGGAAGCCCACCCCCGGCTTGCACATGTCGATGCCGGCCTGCTGGGCGGCGTGGACCGCGTCGTAGACCTGACGCTGGAGCGGGGTGAACCGGCCGTCGACCGGCAGCACCCGGGTGACGTCGGCGGTGTAGAGGTTGCGGTTCTCCACACCCATGTCCATGAGCAGCAGGTCACCCGGACGGGTGACGCCGTGGTTGTGCACCCAGTGCAGGACCGTCGCGTGCTCGCCGGCCCCGACGATCGAGCCGTAGCCGACGTCGTTGCCGTCGTGCCGGGCCCGCAGCGCGAACAGCCCCTCCAGCAGCCGCTCCGAGATCACCCGGTCGGCCGGCAGCGCCCGGGCCACGTCCTCGAAGCCGCGCACCGTGGCGTCGCACGCCTCCTGGAGCTGCGCGATCTCCCACTCGTCCTTGACCAGCTTCAGCTCGGAGATCGCGATGGCCAGCTCCCGGTCTCGGGGCGGCTGGTCCTCGGCGCGCGGCCCGTCGTAGCGGCGCACCGCGGCGTCCACCCGGGCGTCGAAGCCGCGCAGCACCCGGGTCCGTGCCGGGGCCAGCCCGGCCAGCGCCGCGTCCAGCTCGCTCAGGTCGGCCGTCGGCAGGCCCAGCTCGGTCGACGTCTCGCGCAGCGTCGGCCGGCGACCCACCCACAGCTCGCCGTGGCGGCTGCGGAAGAACTCGTCGGTGGCCCGGGACGACCGGGGCCGCATGAAGAGTGTGGCCTCGCCGCCCGGGCGCAGCACGAGCACGCTGTCCGGCGCGTGGTCCCCGGTCAGGTACGCGAAGTCGCTGCCCGGCCGGAACCGGTGCTCGGTGTCGTTGGCGCGTACCTTCTCGTTGCCCGTGGGGATGACGAGCGTCTCGTCCGGGAACAGCGCGGACAGCGCGGCCCGCCGCTTGGCGTGGTTGGGCACCTCCGGGCGGGGGGTGACCGACAGCTCGGTGTCCCGCCAGCCCTGCCGCATGAACGACAGGAACGCCTCCGGGAAGTCGGGGTCGTGCGACTCCGTGCCGTCCGCCGGCTTGCCCTGCCGCGCCTGATCCTCGGCCATGATCCCGCCCCTCCCTGAGCCTCGTCGCTGGTCCCGACGGTACCGCGCGCACGACGGCGGGGAGTGCCTGCGGTGCCGCGACGGTGGCTTCCGGCGCGTGGAAAGATGGCCCCCATGTGCGGACTCCTGGCCTTCTTCAGCGCGCGCGGCGACGCCGCCGCCCACCGCGACCACATCGCCGGCGCACTGGAGTGCCTGCACCACCGTGGCCCGGACGAGACCGGGGTCGAGGTGGTCGGCGACGCCTCCGGCCGGTACGCGGACGGCGTGTTCGCGCACAAGCGGTTGGCGATCATCGACGTGGCGCTCAGCCACGAGCCCCTGCCGTACGCGGGCGGGCGCTACCTGCTCACCTTCAACGGCGAGATCTACAACTACATCGAGCTGCGCGACGAGCTGATCCGCGACTTCGGCGCCCAGTTCGCCACCAACGGCGACGGCGAGGTGATCGTCGCCGGCTACCACTACTGGGGTGAGCAGGTGCTCACCAAGCTGCGCGGCATGTTCGCGTTCGTGATCTGGGACCGGCAGGAGCGGCGGGCCTTCGGCGCCCGGGACTACTTCGGCATCAAGCCGCTGCACTACCTCCAGACGCAGGACGGTCTCTATCTCGCCTCGGAGAAGAAGGCGCTGCTGCCGTTCGCGCACTCCGCCTACCAGGGCGACGCGGGGATCGACACCGCCAACCTGAGCCACTACCTGACCCTCCAGTACGTCCCGGAGCCGGGCACGCTGCACAAGGGCATCAGCCGGATCGGGTCGGGGGAGTACCTGACCTGGAGCCCGGACGGCCGGATCGACGTACGCCGCTGGTACCGGCCGGTGTTCCGCCCGGCGTCGGTCTCCGACGAGCAGAAGCTCTACCACGAGATCCGGGAGACGCTGCGGGAGAGCGTCCGGATGCACATGCGCTCGGACGTGCCGGTCGGCTCGTTCCTGTCCAGCGGCATCGACTCGACCGCCGTGGTGGCCCTCGCGCGCGAGTTCAACCCGAACATCCTCACCTTCACCGTCGGCTACGACGTGCCCGGCTACTCCGAGATCGACGTGGCCCAGGAGTCGGCCCGGCACCTCGACGTGACCACCATCCCGACCAAGATCGGTCCGCAGGACATGATCGAGGCGCTGCCGAAGATCGTCTGGCACCTGGACGACCCGGTCGCCGACCCGGCCCTGGTGCCGCTCTACTTCGTGGCGAAGAAGGCCGCCGAGCACGTCACCGTGGTCCTCTCCGGCGAGGGCGCGGACGAGTTCTTCGGCGGTTACACGATCTACCGGGAGCCGCTGTCGCTCAGCTCGGTCAACGGGCTGCCGGACGGCGTGCAGAAGGGCCTGCGGGCCGTCTCCAAGGCCATCCCGCAGGGGGTCAAGGGCAAGAGTTTCCTGGAGCGCGGCACCACCCCGATCGAGCAGCGCTACTACGGCAACGCCCGGATGTTCACCGAGGAGGAGAAGCAGCACCTGCTGCGCCGTTACGACCCCTCGGTGCGCTACACCGACGTGACCGCGCCGATCTACGCCGAGTGCGCCGAGCTGGACGACGTCACCAAGATGCAGTACGTCGACCTCTACACCTGGTTGCGCGGCGACATCCTGGTCAAGGCGGACCGGATCTCGATGGCGCACTCGCTGGAGGTCCGGGTGCCGTTCCTCGACCGGGAGGTGTTCAACGTCGCCGCCGGCATCCCGGTCGACCTGAAGCTGCCGCCCCGCTCCGAGGCCACCAAGTACGCCATGCGCCAGGCGTTGCAGGGCGTGGTGCCGCCGGCCATCGTCAACCGCAAGAAGCTGGGCTTCCCGACCCCGACCCGGGTGTGGCTGCGTGGCGAGATGTACGAGTGGGCCCGGCACGTGCTGTCCACCTCGGGCGCCGGTGACCTGGTCGACCTGTCGTACGCGCTGCGGCTGCTCGACGAGCACAAGCGGGAGGAGGCCGACCACTCCCGCAAGGTGTGGACCGTGCTGATCTTCTGCATCTGGCACGCGATCTTCGTGGCGAAGACCCTCGACCCGGGCATCCAGCGCAACCAGTCGGCGCTGCTCACCAAGCCGGTCGTCGGCAGCATGGTGCGCTGACCCACGGCGTGACGAAGGGCCCCCGGCGCGCTGCCGGGGGCCCTTCTCAGTGCGGTGTCACCTGCCGGTGCAGGTGACCGTGGGTAGCGTGTTCTGGCCGGAGATGTTCGCGGTGAAGCCGAACGTGGTGGTGCCCTCCGGTGCGACGCTGCCGTTGTAGGAGGCGTTGGTGACCGTCACCGACGAGCCGCTGCCGCTCAGCGTGCCGTTCCACACCTGGTTGATGGTCTGGCCGCTCGGCCAGGTCCAGTTCGCGGTCCATCCGGAGTACGTCCGGCTGCTGTGGTTCATGATCATGACCTCGCCCTGGAAACCACTGCCCCAGGAGCTGACCACCTTGTAGACCGCCATGCAGTTGCCGGCCGGCATGGTCGGCGTGGGGGTCGGGTCGGTCGGCGTGGGGGTCGGGTTGGTGGGCGTCGGCGTCGGGTTGGTGGGCGTCGGGGTCGGGGTGGTCGGCGTGGGGGTCGGGTTGCCGTTGCCCGAACCGATCCCGGTCACCTCGCCGTTGCCGCCGTCGAACGTCACGTCGGAGCAGCCGAAGAAGTTCTCCTGGCTGTCCGAGCGGACCCACCGCGAGTAGATGATGTGCCGGCCGCTCTTGTTCGACGGCAGGGTGCCGTTGAAGTAGTAGTGGCCCTCGTTGGTGCCGACCGCGCCGCTCTGCGGCGGGTTGGTCACCTGGAGGAACGGCTGCTGCTCCAGGTCGCTCCAGGCCAGCGGCCGGGTCGGGCTCCAACTGTCCTTGGTCACGTAGAAGTAGAACGTGCCCGGGTGGTGGGCCCAGTTGCTGTAGCGGAACTCCATCGTCCGGCCGGCCGTCAGGTGCGTGATCGGCCAGTCGTTGCGGGCGGCGTCGTAGCCGCTGAAGTTCGGGTTGCCGCCGCTGCACAGCTTGCCGTCCGGGATGAACCCGGTGGTCCGGCCACCCGCGTCGGAGCGCAGCACGCTGAACCAGTTGTAGAGCGAGTTCGGGCCGTTCTCCGCGACGGCCGACGCGCAGGCCGGGTTGTTCGGCCGGATCTCGCCGCTGCCGGTGAGGCCGTCCTTCCAACACAGGTAGGTGCGGGCGCCCGGCGTCATCGCCGCGCCGTGCGCGGCGGCCGGGTCGGGACTGGAGGCCAGGGCGAACGCGCCCAGGGCCAGGGTGAGGGCCGCGGTGACCAGCGCGGCCGTACGGGATCGGTGCACGGGGATCTCCTGACTCGCGGAGCGTGACCCAACCTGCGGTCCGCCCCGCTGCGATGAGCGGATGCGACGATCGCGGTGCCCGCGCCCGGCGGTCGGCCGGGGCCTTCGGGGACGCGCACCGCCTGCGGTCCGTGTCACGGACCGTGGATGCCCTCGCGTCGGCTCGACCCGGCGACGCGGCAGCCCCCCGCGCCCTTCCCGGTAGGACAATCCCACCACGTCCGGCCGCCGCACGCAATAGCCGCGAGTCGATGCCCCGGGTCGCGTCACATCGGTCCGCACGGATGCGCCAGGATCGACGGCGGGACAACCGGAGGGAGCGGGCATGGGGTACGCGGTGGTGCTCGGTGAGGCGTTGGTCGACCTGCTCGACGCCGAGCACGACGGGGAACCCGTCTACCGGCAGGCGATCGGTGGCGGGCCGCTCAACGTGTCGGTGGCCGTCGCCCGCCTCGGCGGTGACGTGCAGTTCGTCGGGTCGCTCGGCGACGACGCGCTCGCCGCCCGGATCCGCGGCTTCCTCACCGACGCCGGCGTGGGGCTGGCCGGGGCGGTGACCGTGCCCGCCCCGACCGCACTGGCCGTGGCCACCTTCGCCGGCCCGGAGCCGGAGTTCCGCTTCTACGGCGAGCCGCGCTCGTACGCCCTGCTCGGCCCGGACGACCTCGACGTGGCGCTGATCGAGGGCGCGGACGTGCTCTACTGCGGCTCGATCGTGCTGCTCGACCCGCCGGTGCTGGCCGCCGCCCGCCGGGCCTGGTCGATCGCCGGCGGGCTGCGGGTGTTCGACCCGAACGTGCGCCCGAACCTGCTCACCGCGCCGGGCGCGCTGGACGGGCTGCGGGCCGTGGTCGCCGAGTTCGCCGCCGCCGCCCACCTGGTCAAGCTGAGCGCGGTGGACGCCCGGGTGCTCTACCCGGACGAGCCGGTCGAGGGCGCCGCCGCGTACCTGCGGGAGTTGGGCGCGGCCACCGTGGTGGTCACGCTCGGCGCGGACGGCGCCCTGGTCGCGGCTGCCGACGACGTGGTCCGCGTGCCCGCGCCGAAGGTCGACGCGGTGGACGCCACCGGCGCCGGTGACTCGGTGATGGGCGCGCTCGTGGCCGACCTGCTCGCCGTCGGCGAGCCGGCCGACGCCGCCGGCTGGCGGGACCGGGTCGCGTTCGCGTTGCGGGTGGCCGCCCTCGTGTGCGAGTCACCCGGCGGCGCCACCGCCATGCCCACCCGCCCCGCCGTAACCGCCCGCTTCGGATGAAAGGCGGGGGCCCCTGTTAACGCATTCGGTAGAGGCGGGGCCCCTTGTTAACGCCGGCTGGCCGGTGGCCACCAGCGCGAGCGCGTTCACCCCGAAGACCACGCTGAACACGGCCGCCGAGACGCCGAAGACGTCCTGAAAGACGAAGGACGACCCCGAGATGTACGCGAACAGCCCGGCGAACGCGAAGCCCTGGGTCAGCGCGTACCCCAGGTAGACCCGGTCGGCGACAAGCGACCGCATGGTCCGGGCGGTGGTGGCCAGGCCGCCGGTGCTGCGGCGTTCGGCCGGCAGCGTCTCCGGCAGGCGCAGCGCGACCGCGACGGCCAGCAGCGCCCCGATGACGGCGAGGGTGACGAAGACCGCCCGCCAGGAGCCGACCCGGAGCACCAGGCTGCCGACGCTCGGCGCGGCCACCGGCGCCACGCCGAAGACCAGGGTGAGCCGGGAGAAGTACTTCGCCGCGTCCCGGCCGGCGTAGAGGTCGCGGACCACCGCGCGGGCGACCACCACGCCCATACCGCCGGCCAGCCCCTGCGCGAACCGCGCGGCGGCCAGCAACGGGGCGTTCGGCGCGGCGGCGCACGCGAGCGCGAGCACCGCGTACGCGACGACGCCGACCAGGACCGGACGGCGTCGCCCCCAGCGGTCGCTGAGCGGGCCGGTGACCAGTTGACCCAGCGCCAGGCCGACCAGGCAGGTGGTCAGCGAGAGCTGGATGCCGGCCTGGTCGGCGTGAAGCTCGCGGGCCATCGCCGGGAACGCCGGCAGGTACATGTCGAGCGAGAGCGGGCCGATCGCGGTGAGCGTCCCGAGCAGCACCAGCAGGCCCACGCCGCCGCCGGGCGGGGTGTGGCGGTCGGCGGACGGGCGCGCGGCGGTCCGCACGGTGTGGCTCACGAGGGGTCTCCCAGGATCGGCGGTCCGGGTTACCTTATCTCTGTAGTCAGAACTATTGCGATGTGAAGCAGGTGACCCGGGTGCCGACCGACGAGGAGATCGCCCGGCTCGGGGCGAGGCTGGGGGAGCTGCACCGCCTGCTGCGCCGCCGGACCCACGCCCGCGCCGACCGGGAGCCGCTGCCCGAGGCCCAGGTGGAGGTGCTCCTGCTGGTGCGCGCCGCGCCCGGGATCAGCGGCAAGGACGTGGCCGCCCGTCTCGGCACCGCGCCCAACACGGTCAGCACGCTGGTGCGCGACCTCACCGACGCCGGACTGCTGGTCCGCGACCGCGACCCCGCCGACCGCCGGGTGATCCGGCTACGCCTCACCGACGCCGCCCACCGGCGGATGACCGACTACGAGGTCCATCGCGCCGCGCTGCTCACCGAGGCGCTGGCCCGCCTCGACCCGCCGGCCCGGGCCGCCGTGCTCGCCGCCGCCCCGCACCTGGACGCGCTGCTCACCGCGCTGCGCGCGCCCTGACCGGCGCGGGCGCGGAAATCGGTGGCCCCCGGCCGGCCCCGACCCGATGATCACCACGTGACGTTGCACCAGGACGAGGTACCGGCCGACGAGTCGGTGGTCCGGTCGCTGCTGGCGGAGCAGTGCCCGGCATGGGCCGCGCTGCCGTTGCGTCCCGCCGGCGCCGGCACCGACAACACCATGTACCGGCTCGGCGACGACCTGCTCGTCCGCCTACCCCGCACCGCCGAGAAGGCCGCCTCCCTGCGCAAGGAGCAGCGATGGCTGCCGCGCCTGGCGCCGCGACTGTCGTACCCGGTGCCGCAGCCGAGGCACGCCGGCGCGCCGTCCGCCGCGTTTCCGCTGCCCTGGTCGGTCTACCGCTGGATCGACGGCGACGAGGTCAGGCCCGACACCGTCACCGACTGGGCCGCCCTCGGCGCCGACCTGGCCGCCGCGGTCCGGGAGCTGCACGCGCTCGACCTCGCCGGCGCGACCCGCGCGGGCGAGTTGAGCGGCTACCGCGGCGGCAGCCTGCACCCGTGCGACGAGTGGATCAGCGGGGCGCTCGACGACTGCCGGCGCACCATCTCCGACGAGGTGGACGTCGACCTGTTGGAACGGCTGTGGCGCGACGGCCTCGCCCGGCCCGAGCCGCCCGGCCCGCACGTCTGGCTGCACAGCGACCTGAAGCCCACCAACCTCCTCGTCCGCGAGGGCCGGCTGCACGCGGTCATCGACTTCGGGGGCCTGACCGTCGGGCATCCCGACGCGGAACACGCCCCGACCTGGGACCTGCCGCCCGGGGCCCGGCACGCCTACCGGGAGGCGCTCGGCGTGGACGACGAGACCTGGGCGCGGGCCCGGGCCTGGGCGATCGCCGCGGCGGCCGGCGGCGTCTCGTACTACTGGCACACCTTCCCGACGTTCGTCGCCGAGTGCCGCGCCCGGCTGCGGTCGATCGTGGCCGACGCCGACTGAGCCGGCCGGCCGCTCACGCCGTGCCGTCGAGCTCCGCGTAGCCGCGGCGGGCCGCGATCAGGCCGGGCCGGGCCCCGAACGGCGACTCGGCGGCCACCCGCTCCGGCGGGGCGCTGCCGGTGTGGCCGGCGCGGATCAGCCACGCCTGCCGCGCGAGCTGCGCGTGCTGCTCCCGGACGAACGCCGCGTCGACCGGCTCGCCGTGCCCCGGCACCACCACCGTGGTCGGCGTGGTCAGCCGCAGCAGGTCGGCCACCGCGTCCGGCCACCGCAACGGGTACGACTCCTCGAACGCCGGCGGCCCGCTCTGCTCCACCAGGTCACCGGCGACCAGCACGTCCGCGTCCGGCACCTGCACCACCAGGTCGGCGTCGGTGTGCCCGTGCCCGGGATGGCGCAGCACCACCCGCCGGCCGCCGACGTCGAGCACCGTCTCCTCGTACACCTCGTCGGTCGGCGCCCCCAGCTCGGTGTGCGCCAACTCCTCGGCCAGCGCCGGCTGCTCGGCGCGCATCTCCTCGTACGCCGCCCGGCGCAGCTCGTCGGGATGATCCCGCAGCACGGCCGCGGCCTGGGCATGCGCGTAGATCCGCGTGCCCGGCTCGGCGGCCAGCGTGGCGTTGCCGAAACAGTGGTCGAAGTGGTGGTGGGTGTTGACGATCGTCCACGGGTGCGGCGTCACCGCCCGCGCGGCGGCCGACAGCTCCCGCGCCTGGCCGGCGGTGGAGAGCGTGTCCACCAGCAGCGCGGCGCCGTCGCCGACCACCAGCACCACGTTGACGTGCAGCAGCGGTTCACGCAGCAGATGTACGCCGGCGGCGATCTCGACGAAACCGGCGGTCATGACGCCCGCACGGCCCGCTCGACGAAGCGCTGCCGGTCGACGAGCGCCCGCTCGACGCGCCCCTGCGCGGCCACCGCGTGCCCGTCCGTGACGGTCACCTCGAAGACCAGCCGGCGGCCGTCCACCTTGACCAGCTCGGCCTGGGCGGCCACGGTCCGCCCGACCGGGGTGGCCGTGCGGTGCTCCAGCTCGACCCGGACGCCGACGGTGGTGGACCCGGACGGCAACCGGGTCGCGACGGCCGCCACCGTCGCCGCCTCGGCCAGCGCCACCACCCGGGGAGTGCCGAGCACCGGCACGTCCCCGGAGCCCAGCGCCAGGGCGGTGTCCGCGTCGGTCACGGTCAGCTCGACCCGGGCGGTCAGCCCCGGTGCGACGGGCGACTCCGGCTGCTCCTGCATGCGCCCGAGCCTAGTGCAGCGAGACGGGGGGCGTTCGACCTCCGGCCCGGCGCGCGCCGACGCTCCGACGGTCGGCGTCGGCCCGCCCGTCGCCCGCCGTTAACCTAGTTCGCGATGGCCGTGCTGACAGATCCTCCGCCCCCCGCCCCCGCCGGACCGACCGCGTCCCCCGACGGCGGGCGTCGCCGCGTGATCGCGATGACCGTCTGGGGCATCGCGTTCGTGGCCGCCTGGTTCGCCATCGGGCTACCCACCGACCCGGCGTACGCGTTCCTGTGGATCTGGGCCGGCACGGTCGCCTGGAACTCGGCCCGGCCGTGGCGCAGTCACCTGCGCTTCGCCCGGGACTGGATTCCGGTCGTGCTGCTGCTCGCCGCGTACAACCTGTCCCGCGGGTTCGCCGACAACGGCGCCACCCCGCATGCCATGGAGCTGATCGTCGCCGACCGGTTCCTGACCGGGTGGGCCACCGGCGGTGAGGTGCCGACCGTCTGGCTCCAGCAGCACCTCTACGACCCCGACCAGGTGCGCTGGTGGGACGTGCTGGTGAGCTGGATCTACTTCTCGCACTTCGTGGCCACGCTTGCCGCCGCCGCGGTGCTGTGGATGCGCAACCGGGCCCGCTGGGTCGGCTACATGGCCCGGTGGGGCTTCCTCTGCGCGGCCGGTCTGGTCACCTACTTCGCCTACCCGGCCGCCCCGCCGTGGTGGGCGGCACAGAACGGGCTGCTCACCGAGGTGGCCCGGATCTCCACCCGGGGCTGGAAGGAGATCGGCATGCACGGCGCGGGCAACCTGCTCAACGCCGGGCAGATCGCCTCCAACCCGGTGGCCGCGATGCCGTCGCTGCACACCGCGTTCGCGTTGTTCGTGGTGCTGTTCTTCCTGCGTTCGGTGCGCAGGCGGTGGTGGCCGCTGCTGCTGGCCTACCCGCTGGCCATGACGTTCACCCTGATCTACAGCGGCGAGCACTACCTGATCGACGTGCTGGTCGGCTGGGCGTACGTGGGGATGACGTTCCTGGTGGTCGGCCTGGCCGAGCGCTGGTGGCGGGCGCGCCGCGCCCGCCGGGACGGCAGGCCGGCCGCCGTGACCGGCGTCACCGCCCCCGCCGCCGGCCCGGACACGGAGTTGACCGCCGACCAGGACGCGATCCCCGCCGACCGCCGCTGACCCGCCCGCGCCCCCGCGCGCGGCGGTGCGGGCGGCGGGCGGCGGGTGGTTAAGAAGGGGCCCCGCCTATACCGGAGGCGTTAAGAAGGGGCCCCGCCTTACGCGGAGCGGCGCGCGGACCGGGACCGGGCGGTCAGCTCCGCGGCCAGCTCCCATGCGTCGGCCAGGTCCCGGTCGACCGCCGCCGCCCCGGACCCGCCTGCGGTGTCGGCGTGCACCGTGGCCAGCCGCAGGCGCCGCTGCGCCGGGCCCTGGGTGACCCGCACGCTCTGGATCCGGGCGTACGGCACCAGCGTCAACCGGCGGGTCAGCAGCCCGGAGCGGGCCACGAAGACCCGCTCGTCCAGTCCGGCGCCGACCGCCGCCCGGCTCAGTGGGCGCAGCCAGCGGGCCCGCGGCGGCGGCGGCGTGCCGGGCAGCGCATCCAGCCGTACGCCGGGCAGCACCTCCGCCACCACCAACTCCCCGGTGCCGGCGTCGCCGACCGGCAGCAGCCGGTCCGGGCGGTTCCGGTCGTCCGGCTCGCCGGCCGAGTAGCCGGCCACCTCCAGGCGCAGCCGCAGCCAGCCCTTGACCCGCCAGAGCAGCGGCCAGGTCACCCCGACGGTCTGCACCCGGTGCAGCGGCACCGTCTGTACCCGCGTCTCCAGCAGCCCGTTGTGCACCCGCAGCGTGTCGCCGTCCCGGTCGAGCCGGAAGCTCCAGTCGTCGAGCACCCGGCGGACCGGTTGCAGCACCACGCCGGCCATCGCGGTGAGCGTGCTGGCCACCGCGATGAACGACCACGAGCCCTCGGACAGGAACTGCGCCACCACGAAGGCCACGCCGACCGGCAGCAGGAACGCCTGCGGCGTGAGCAACTGGCTGACCAGCAGATCCTGGTTGCGTACGACGTGCAGCTCGCGCCCGGCCGGGGCGGGCGCGGCCGGCACGCCGCCGTCGGTGGGTGCGGTCGTGGGCGCCGGGGCCTGGCCGGCCACGGCGAGCAGTCGCTGTCGCAGCGCGGTCGCCTCGGCCACCCCGAGGTACGCCAGCGGCGCCTCGGTCTTGCCGCCACCGACCACCTCCAGCCGCAGCTCCGCCAGCCCGGTGAGCTGGGCCAGCAGCGGCCGGACCACCTCCACCGCCTGCAACCGCTCCAGCGGGATGGCCCGGGTACGCCGCCACAGCAGCCCCTCGTGCACCCGCAACTCCCGCCCGACCACGTGGTATCCGGTGTTCCACCAACTGATCACCGACAGCACGGTGGCACCGAGGACGAAGACCGCGACGAGCACGGCGAACCAGCCGAACCCGACCCGGGACAGGGTCGACCAGGAGAGCCCGGCGATCACCACGACCAGCGACTTCGCGCCGTGCAGCGCCGGACTCAACGGGTGCAGCCGCTGCCGGGGCTCCTCCCCGCCCGGCGGTCCCCACGGCTGAGCCTGCGGGCCCGGCGGTGGCCCCCAGGCGCCGGCCGGCACCGGGCCGGGCCACGGCTGCGCCTGCGGGCCGGACGGCGGCCCGTAGCCGGGCGGGGGCCCGTAGCCCTGCGGGGGGAAATCCGGCGGTGGGGCGGAACCGGGCGGGCCGTATCCCGGTGCCGGCGGCCACGGTTGCCCGTTCGTCACCGGTCCCGGGACGGCCGGCGGGAGCGGTCGTTCCTCCGGCGGCGGTGGCACACCCGGAGCGCTCACCGGAGAACCCCCGTTCGCGACTGCGGGGCTCGCAACCCCGGCTCGCTCCTCGCGCTCACAGGCCCTCCGCCCGGTCTTCGCCCAGGGCGGTGAGCCGGTCGCGCAGTCGCGACGCCTCGGCCGGGCGCAGGCCGGGCACCCGGGCGTCGCTTGCCGCCGCGGCGGTGTGTAGCTGCACGGTGGCCAGGTCGAAGGCGCGTTCCAGCGGACCGGCGCTCACGTCGACGAACTGCATCCGCGAGTACGGCACGATGGAGAGCCGCCGCACCAGCAGGCCGTGGCGCACCAGGAGGTCGTCCGCGCGTTCGGCGTACCCCCAGGCGCGGACCGCGCGCACGATGGTGATCGTCCGCCAGGCGGACAGCAGCAGCGCCACGCCGACGGCGGCGCCGAGCAGCCAGTGCCCGGAGAGCGCCCAGGCGGCGCCGAGCACCACAAGCGCCACGGCGAGACCGATGCCGAGCCGGATCAGCTCCACCCAGATCAGGTCGCGGGAGATCGACTGCCAGGGAACCGTCTCCGGCCAGGGCTCCAGCGGGCTGGAGGGGCCGGTCGGGGTGGTCGGCCGGCCGGCGAGGTCGTCGCCGTTCACCGAGGGGGACCGCCGTGTTCGCCGGCGCGGGGCCTGATCGTCTGTTCGCTCACGATTCGAGCGTAGGCGATCCGGGCAGCGGCACCACCTCGCGCAGGAAGCCGCGCGCGTCGAGGAAGTCGCCCAGGGAGGTGCGGTGCGTCGGGCAGGCCAGCCAGGTCTTGCGCCGGTCGGGATTGTGCAGCCGAGGGTTCTGCCAACGCAACTGGAACGTCGCGGGGGCACGACACCCCCGCGCCGAGCAGACAAGCGCGTCGTCGTCCGGGGTGGGAGTGTTCACCGGAGCGAGTCTAGGCCGCACGCCGGGAGTTTAGCGCCGGGCGGCCACGGGGGGAGCCGCCCGGCGACGGGGTGAATCGTACACGCGCCGGACCCCATTTTGTCCACCCGTGTTCAGCGTTTTCCGCGCGGCTGCCGGGCGTGGCGGAAAACGTGCCTCTCCCACCCTCGGCTCTCAGGGAGGCATGACAGTCTTGATACGCACCACGACGCGACGACGACCCAGATGTGGAGGACCGGTGGCCCAGCCGACCACGCCCGACGTGCCGAACTCGACCGAGGCGGCGCCGGACGCCGTACCCCCGGCGGGCACCACCCCGGCGCAGGACGCCACGCTGCTGGAACGGGCGCTCTTCGAGATCAAACGGGTGATCGTCGGCCAGGACCGGATGGTCGAGCGGATGTTCGTCGCGCTGCTGGCCCGGGGGCACTGCCTGCTGGAGGGGGTGCCCGGGGTGGCCAAGACCCTCGCCGTGGAGACGCTCGCCCAGGTCGTCGGCGGTTCCTTCGCCCGGGTCCAGTTCACCCCGGACCTGGTGCCCGCCGACATCATGGGCACCCGGATCTATCGGCAGTCGAGCGAGAAGTTCGACGTCGAGCTGGGCCCGGTCTTCGTCAACTTCCTGCTCGCCGACGAGATCAACCGGGCCCCGGCCAAGGTGCAGTCGGCGCTGCTGGAGGTGATGAGCGAGCGGCAGGTCTCCATCGGCGGTGAGACCCACCGGGTGCCCGACCCGTTCCTGGTGATGGCCACCCAGAACCCGATCGAGCAGGAGGGCGTCTACCCGCTGCCGGAGGCGCAGCGGGACCGGTTCCTGATGAAGATCGTGGTGGGTTACCCGACCGACGCCGAGGAACGGGAGATCGTCTACCGGATGGGCGTGGCCCCGCCCGCGCCGGCCCGGGTGTTCGACACCCCCGAGCTGATCGCGCTCCAGCGCAAGGCCGACCAGGTCTTCGTGCACAACGCGCTCGTCGACTACGCGGTCCGGCTGGTGCTCGCCACCCGCGCCCCGGCCGAGCACGGCATGCCCGACGTGGCCCAGCTCATCCAGTACGGCGCGAGCCCGCGCGCCTCGCTCGGCCTGGTCCGCGCCACCCGCGCGTTGGCGCTGCTGCGCGGCCGGGACTACGCGCTGCCGCAGGACGTGCAGGACATCGCGCCGGACATCCTGCGCCACCGGCTGGTGCTCAGCTATGACGCGCTCGCCGACGACGTGCCGGCCGACCACGTCGTACACCGGGTGATGTCGACCATCCCGTTGCCCGCGGTCGCGCCCCGCCAGCAGGCCACACCGCCGCCACCGGCGGTGCCGCACAACGGGTGGCCCGGGCAGCGACCGTGAGCCCGCCCACCCGGCTGCCGGCCACCGGTGACCGTTCGGGCGCCGCGCTGGCCCGGCTCCAGCTCATGGTCACCCGCAAGCTCGACGGGCTGCTCCAGGGCGACTACGCCGGCCTGCTGCCCGGCCCGGGCAGCGAGGCGGGGGAGTCCCGCGAATACCGCCCCGGCGACGACGTGCGGCGGATGGACTGGCCGGTGACCGCCCGCACCACCATGCCGCACGTGCGGCGTACGGTGGCCGACCGGGAGTTGGAGACGTGGCTGGCGGTCGACCTGTCGGCAAGCCTCGACTTCGGCACCGGTCGGTGGCTCAAGCGGGACGTGGCGGTCGCCGCCGTGGCCGCGCTGGCCCACCTCACGGTGCGGGGCGGCAACCGGATCGGCGCGGTGGTCGGCACCGGCGCGACGGCCGGTGGGCCGGGGCGGATGCTGCGGCTGCCCGCCCGGGCCGGCCGCAAGGAGGCACAGGGGCTGCTGCGGGCCGTCGCCGGCGCCGAGATCCGGCCCGGTCGCGGTGACCTCGGCGCGCTCGTGGACATGCTCAACCGGCCACCGCGGCGGCGCGGCGTGGCGGTGGTGATCTCCGATTTCCTCTCGCCGCCGGCGCAGTGGGGCCGTCCGCTGCGTAAGCTGCGGGTCCGCCACGACGTGCTGGCCGTCGAGGTGGTCGACCCGCGAGAGTTGGAACTGCCCGATGTGGGGGTGCTGCCGGTGGTCGATCCGGAGAGCGGCGAGCTGCACGAGGTGCAGACCGCCGATCCGGAGCTGCGCCGCCGGTACGCCGAGGCGGCGACCGCCCAGCGTGGGGCGATCTCCGCCGAACTGCGCGCCGCGGGCGCGGCCCACCTGCGCCTGCGTACCGACCGAGACTGGCTGCTGGACATGGTGCGTTTCGTCGCCGCGCAGCGGCACGCCCGCACCCGAGGGACGACCCGATGATCCGTTTTCTGCAACCGTGGTGGCTGCTGGCCGTGCTGCCGGTGCTCGCCCTCGCCGCCGCGTACGTCTGGCGGCAGTTGCACCGCCGGCAGTACGCCCTGCGTTTCACCAACGTCGACCTGCTGCGCACCGTCGCGCCCAAGGGGCTCGGCTGGCGCCGGCACGCGGCGGCGACCGCGTTCCTGCTCTGCCTGCTGGTGCTGGCCACCGGGCTGGCCCGGCCGGCGATCGACACCCGGGAGCCGCTGGAACGGGCGACCGTGATGCTCGCCATCGACGTGTCACTGTCCATGCAGGCCGACGACGTGGCGCCGAACCGGCTGGAGGCGGCGCAGGAGGCGGCCAAGCAGTTCGTCGGCGAGTTGCCGGAGAGCTACAACCTGGGGCTGGTGTCGTTCGCCAAGTCGGCGAACGTGCTGGTGCCGCCGACCAAGGACCGGGGCGCGGTGATCACCGCCATCGACGGTCTGGTGCTGGCCGAGGCCACCGCCACCGGCGAGGCGGTGTTCACCTGCCTGGAGGCGATCCGGTCGGTGCCGGCCGACGGCGCGGCGGGCATCCCGCCGGCCCGGATCGTGCTGCTCTCCGACGGCTACCGCACCTCCGGCCGCTCGGTGGAGGAGGCGGCGGCGTCGGCGCAGGCGGCGAACGTGCCGGTCTCCACCATCGCGTTCGGCACCGACTCGGGCCAGGTGGACATCGGCGGTCAGCTCCAGCGGGTGCCGGTGGACCGCACCGCGTTGTCCCAGTTGGCGGAGACCACCCAGGGCTTCTTCTACGAGGCCGCCTCGGTGAACGAGCTGAAGCAGGTCTATCAGGACATGGGCAGCTCGATCGGCTACCGCACGGAACCGCGCGAGATCACCCACTGGTACGCGGGGATCGCGTTGCTGCTGGCGCTCTGCGCCGGCGGGCTGAGTCTGCTCTGGACGTCCCGCCTGATCTGAGGCGGGCCGGGGCCGGTGGCGGTCAGTGACCGCCGCCGGCCAGCACGAACAGGACCGCCACCCAGACGGCGGCGAGGGTGAATCCCAGTGGTGCGGCGTAACGGCTCATGGTTGTGCTCCGTGGCGACGGTCGGCCCGGTGAGGCGGGCCGCGAGGGGGGACGCGGGAAACGCACACGAAGTCGTGACCGGGTGCTCCGCCGCGCGGCAGGGCCACCGCCGGCGGTGCTCGCCGGGGAGTGGATGCGGTGCGGAGGGCGGGAAGCGGGTCAGCCGCGTCGACCGAGCCGTGGCTCAGCGGGGCTGACGGTGGGCCCGGCCACGACTGGGAGGATCGCTATCTCGCACAGCGATCACCTCCTGCGGTCGGCGGGGCCCGGAACGCGGGCGCAGACCGGCCCGCAGACGCGATCATCGTACACCGGGGACGGACGCGCCGCGCGCGCGGCCGACCGGTCGACGGCGGCCCTGGTCGACGGGGGACGGCGGGCCTGGTCGGGTTAGCGCTTACCTGTCGGTAACCCCTAGGCTCCGACCGACTGGGAGATCGCTGAGCAGAGGGGGACCCGTGGCCCGTACCGTGCTGGTGACCGGCGGCAACCGGGGGATCGGCCTGTCCATCGCGCAGGCCTTCGCCAAGCAGGGCGACCGGGTGGCCGTCACCCATCGCGGCGGGGACGCGCCGGAGGGGCTGTTCGGGGTGCGGTGCGACGTGACCGACGCGGAGTCGGTGGACGCCGCGTTCGCCGCCGTGGAGGCCGAGCTGGGTCCGGTCGAGGTGCTCGTCGCCAACGCCGGCATCACCGACGACACGCTGCTCATGCGGATGTCCGAGGAGCAGTTCACCCGGGTGCTCGACACCAACCTGACCGGCTCGTTCCGGGTCGCCAAGCGGGCGTCGCCGAAGATGCTGCGGGCGAAGTGGGGCCGGATGATCTTCATTTCGTCGGTGATCGGCCTCTACGGCGGCGCCGGCCAGGTCAACTACGCCGCGAGCAAGGCCGGCCTGGTCGGCGTGGCCCGCTCGATCACCCGTGAGCTGGGCGGGCGCAACATCACCGCGAACGTGGTGGCGCCCGGCTTCATCGACACCGACATGACCGCGGCGTTGCCCGAGGACCGCCGCACCGCATACCGCAAGGCCATCCCGGCCGGCCGGTTCGCCGAGCCGGAGGAGGTGGCCGCGGTCGTCACCTGGCTCGCCTCGGACGCCGCCGGCTACATCACCGGCGCCGTCATCCCGGTCGACGGCGGCCTCGGCATGGGCCACTGATCACGAGCACGGAGGAACTGCGCAATGTCCGGACTTCTCGCCGGTAAGCGGCTGCTGGTCACCGGCGTCATCACCGACGCCTCGATCGCGTTCTCCGTGGCGAAGCTCGCCCAGGAGAACGGCGCCCAGGTCGTGCTGACCGGCTACGGCCGCCTCTCCCTGGTGGAGCGGATCGCCAAGCGGCTGCCCGAGCCGGCGCCCGTGATCGAGCTGGACGTCAGCAACGACGAGCACCTGGCCGGCCTGGCCGACCGGGTCCGCGAGCATGTCGACGGCCTGGACGGGGTGGTGCACTCGATCGGGTTCGCCCCGCAGAGCTGCCTCGGCGGCGGCTTCCTCGACGCGCCGTGGGCGGACGTGGCGACCGCGTTGCAGGTGTCCACCTACTCCTACAAGTCCCTGGCCATGGCGGCGCTGCCGCTGATGTCCGCGGGCGGCGCCGTGGTGGGCCTCACGTTCGACGCCAGCAAGGCGTGGCCGGTCTACGACTGGATGGGCGTGGCGAAGGCCGGGCTGGAGTCCGCCTCCCGCTATCTCGCGTTGCACCTGGGCAAGCAGGGGATCCGCAGCAACCTGGTGGCCGCCGGCCCGCTGCGCACCATCGCGGCCAAGTCCATCCCCGGCTTCGACCAGTTCGAGGACGCCTGGACCGAACGCGCCCCGCTGGGCTGGAACCTCACCGACTCCGAGCCGGCCGCCCGGGCGTGCCTGGCGCTGCTGTCCGACTGGTTCCCGGCCACCACCGGCGAGATCGTCCACGTCGACGGCGGCTACCACGCCATCGGCGCCTGAGGTGTAAGGCGGGGCCCCTTCTTAACGTTTTCGGTATAGGAAGGGGCCCCGCTTAACACCCGGCAGCGGGGGTGTTACCGCGCTGAGCAGGGGGCGTCGCACGGGCGTCACGGCGGGCGGGGAAGAATAGGGGCCATGGCGTACGACGCGTTGGTGCTGGTCTCGTTCGGTGGCCCGGAGCGGCCCGAGGACGTGCTCCCGTTCCTCCAGAACGTGACCCGGGGCCGGGGCGTGCCACCGGAACGGCTGGCCGAGGTCGCGGAGCACTACCTGCACTTCGGCGGCGTGTCCCCGATCAACCAGCAGTGCCGCGACCTGCTCGCGGCGATCCGTGACGACTTCGCCGCCAACGGCGTCGACCTGCCGGTCTACTGGGGCAACCGCAACTGGGACCCGATGCTCGCCGACACGGTGGCGCGGATGCGCGACGACGGGGTCACCCGGGCGCTGGCGTTCGTCACCAGCGCGTACGGCGGCTACTCCTCCTGCCGGCAATACCAGGAGGACATCGCCACCGCCCGGGCCGCGGTCGGTCCGGACGCGCCGTCGATCGAGAAGCTGCGTCAGTTCTGGGACCACCCCGGCTTCGTCGAGCCGCACGTCGACGCGGTCCGTGGCGCGTTGGCCCAGCTCGACCCGGCGCGGCGGGACACCACCCGGCTGGTCTTCACCGCGCACTCGATCCCGGCGTCGGCCGCCGCCACCGCCGGCCCGCACGGCGGGCGGTACACCGCCCAGCTCGAGGAGACCGCCCGGCTGGTCCACGCCGCCGCCGCTCCGGACCTGGCGTACGACCTGGTGTGGCAGAGCCGGTCCGGCCCGCCGCAGGTGCCGTGGCTGGAACCGGACATCAACGACCACCTGACCGGCCTGGCCGAGCAGGGCGTGACAGGTGTGGTGGTGAGCCCGATCGGCTTCGTCTCCGACCACCTGGAGGTGGTGTGGGACCTGGACACCGAGGCGTTGGAGACGGCGAAGCAGCTCGGCCTGGACTTCGTCCGCGCCGGCACCCCGGGCACCGACCCGCGGTTCGTGGCGATGGTCCGCGAGCTGGTGCGGGAGCGCATCGCGCCGGACGGGGAGCGACTGCGCCGCCGGCTCGGGGAGCTGCCCGCCTGGGACACCTGCCCGGCGCTGTGCTGCGTACCCCCGGCTCGCCGGCCCTGAAGCCCGACCGACCACCGACATCCCAGGGACGGACACGATGCATGACCGCAAGCCGGTGCAGAGCTGGCTCACCGACATGGACGGCGTGCTGGTGCACGAGGGGCAGCCGGTGCCCGGCGCGCCGGAGTTCGTCAAGCGGCTGCGCGCCTCGGGCAAGCCGTTCCTGGTGCTGACGAACAACTCCATCTACACCCCGCGTGACCTCCAGGCCCGGCTGGCCCGGATGGGGCTGGACGTGCCGGAGGAGGCGATCTGGTCGTCCGCGCTGGCCACCGCCCAGTTCCTGGCCGACCAGCGGCCGGGCGGGACCGCGTACGTGATCGGCGAGGCCGGCCTGACCACGGCGTTGCACGCGGTGGGATACGTGCTGAGCGACTTCGCCCCGGACTACGTGGTGCTGGGGGAGACGCGCACCTACAGCTTCGAGGCGATCACCAAGGCGATCCGGCTGATCGACGACGGCGCCCGGTTCATCTGCACCAACCCGGACGCCACCGGCCCCTCGGTCGAGGGCGCCCTGCCGGCGGCCGGCTCGGTGGCGGCGATGATCTCCAAGGCGACAGGCGTGGACCCCTACTTCGTCGGCAAGCCCAACCCGATGATGATGCGCTCCGCGTTGAACACCATCGACGCGCACTCCGAGTCGACCGCGATGATCGGCGACCGGATGGACACCGACATCCTCTGCGGGCTGGAGGCCGGGCTGGAGACGATCCTGGTGCTCACCGGGATCAGCAGCCGGGCCGAGGCCGAGCGGTACCCGTACCGGCCGTCCCGGATCGTCGGCTCGGTGGCCGACCTGATCGACGAGGTTTGAGCCGGTCCGCTACGGCCGCAGCGGCGCGTTGCAGGCGGCCACCAGGGCCTGCCGGCAGGCGGTGGTCAGCGGTCGCAGCGCGGCGTCCCGCTGCTGCGCCTCGTAGGTGTTCACCGCGCCGCCCGGCGCGCTCTCCCCGGCCAGGGCGAGCACCCGGTCCAGCACGGCGGCGCGGGCGAACAGGCGACGCGCCCGCGGGTCGAAACCGGGGGGAAGGTCGGTGCCGCCGTCGGGGCGGCGCAGCTCGGCGAGCGCGCCGGCAAGCTCGGGCCGCCACTGGGCGACGTCCAGCCGGGTCAGCGCCGCGGTCGTCTCGGCCAGCGCGACGGCCAGCTCGGCCTCGGCCTCCGCCGCGCCCGGCGTGGTCAGGGACGCCTTCGGCGCGTCGGCCGGCAGCGGGTGGACCCGCCAGAGCACGGTCTCCCAGGTCATGCCCGAGCCCGAGGTGTGCGTGCGGACCTCGGGCACAAGCCCGAGCCCGCTGGCCACCACGGCCTCGCCGGCCACCAGCGCGGCCCCGGCGAACTCGCCGGGCCCGGGCAGCCCGCGCGGGTCGCCCGGCGCCGGCAGCACCAGGCGGATCTCGTCCGGCGAGTGCTTGGCCAGGCTGGGCAACGCCTCCCGCAGGGACACGTCGGTCCAGGTGCCGGGGGCGTCCGCGACGAGGTGCTCCTCGTCGCCGGCGATGGCGTCGGCGACCTCGTCGAACGGCACCAGGCCGGCGCGCCAGGCACGCACCCAGGCGACGAACCGGCTCGACCGGCGGGCAGCCAGCGTGGCCGCGCCCGTTGCGGGGGAGGACATGCGGAAAGGGTACGTGGTGGCCGCCGCCGCTGTCTCGGCTGCCGCTCCAGTGGCGTGGCCTGCCCCCAACTACCCCCTTCGCACCATTTCGTGGCGACGGATGCGGGCTCGCCTGGCGCGTCGGCGAGCGACACGCCGGGTGCGGTGGCTAGCGTGGCCGCCATGGCAGGGCGATACGACGGGGATGTGCTGGCGGGCGACTGGCGACGGCGGAAGGTGACCCCCGAGGTCGACGCCGAGCCCGACCTGGTGGTCGAGGACGCCGACTCCGGGTTCTGCGGCGCGGTGGTCGGGTTCGACTCCGGCGCCGTGGTGCTGGAGGACCGGCACGGGCGACGGCGCAACTTCCCGCTGCTGCCCGCCGCGTTCCTGCTCGACGGCCGGCCGGTCACGCTGCGCCGCCCGGTCCGCGCGCCGGCCCCCGCCGCCCGCCGCCGCACCGCGTCGGGCTCGATCGCCGTGCACGACGTACGCGCGCAGGTCGCCAAGGCCAGCCGGATCTGGGTGGAGGGCGTGCACGACGCCGCGCTCGTCGAGCGGATCTGGGGCGACGACCTGCGGATCGAGGGCGTGGTGGTGGAGCCGCTGGACGGCATCGACGCGCTCGCCGCCGAGGTGCGCGCGTTCGCCCCCGCCCCGGGCCGGCGGCTCGGCGTGCTCGTCGACCACCTCGTGCCCGGCTCGAAGGAGAGCCGGATCGTGGCCCAGGTGACCTCGCCGCACGTGCTGGTCACGGGTCATCCCTACGTGGACGTGTGGCAGGCGGTGCGGCCGTCGGCGCTGGGCATCGCGGCGTGGCCGGTGGTGCCGCCCGGACGGCCGTGGAAGGAGGGCGTCTGCGCCGCGCTCGGGGTGGCCGAGCCGGCGGACATGTGGCGGCACATCCTGTCCCGGGTGGACAGTTTCGCCGACGTGGAGACGCCGTTGATCAACGCCATGGAGCGGTTGATCGACTTCGTCACCTCGCCCTAGGGCCTGTGTCGAAGTCGGTCACAGCCACTCGTTGATGGCGGCGAGGTGGATGGTGGCCTCGTAGCGGACGGCGAGTTTGTCGAAGCGGGTGGCCACGGCTCGGTTGCGCTTGAGGCGGTTGATGCCGCACTCCACGGCGTGACGTTGCTGGTAGATGTGCGGGTCGAAGGCCGGCGGCCGACCGCCTTTGGATCCCTTTGCCCGCCGGTTCGCGTCCTGGTCGGCCTTGCTCGGGATCGTCGCGGCGATGCCCCGCCGGCGCAGGTAAGCCCGGTTGGCCTTCGAGGTGTACGCCTTGTCGGCCAGGACCCGGTCCGGTCGTGTTCTCGGCCGGCCGGGGATCAGGCGGGGAACGCGGATGGCGGTCAGGACCGGGATGAACTGAGGGCTGTCGCCGCGCTGCCCGGCAGTCAGCACGATGGCGAGGGGTTTCTGGCCTTGCTCGCAGCCCAGATGCAGCTTCGTGGTCAACCCACCGCGGGACCGGCCGAGCGCATGGTCGGTCGGCTCAACGCTGACGCCGCCGGGTGGCTCGGCCTGTAGATCCCCCTTTTCCTCGCCCCAGCCGCATGCTGGTGGGCGCGGGCGCTGGTCGAATCCACCGACACATCCCAGGTGATCCTGCCGGCTGCGTCGGCGAGGGCCTGCAACGCGGTGAGCACCTGCTTCCAGGTCCCGTCGCGCTGCCACCGCCGGAACAGGGCATACACCGCCGACCAAGATCCGTACTGCGGTGGCACGTCCCGCCACGGCGCGCCCACCCGGATCCGCCACCGGATCCCATCAATCAACTGCCGCCTACTCCACAACGACGGTCGACCCGGCCGCTTCGGCGCCGGCAGCAACGGCTCCAGCACCGCCCACTGCACGTCGCTCAGGTCGAACCGCCTCGTCACCGCTAGGGTGTCCACGAGGTCTCCGGTTTTCAGGTTCTGCTTGGTCGCTGAACCATCTACCGGAGACCTCGCCTACTTTCGATCTCCGACACGCCGAAGATCCTCAAGCCGGCTCAAGCCCTGGCACCGACTTCGACACAGGCCCTAGTGGTTGCGGTTGAGGGCCGGGGGGCGACCGTGCCCGGCTCCGGGCGGTCAGGCTTGATCCCTGCGCCGGTCACGGTCGCCCCCGGCCCCGTCGTGTGCTGGGTTCGCGGCTCGGTTCCGACCGCGGTGAGGTGGAGCTGTCGGGGTGCTACGGGTCTGGTGGCGCGGGGCGGCCGGCGTGAGGGGGTCAGGGGGCCTCGTCGGGGGTGCGGGTGAGCAGGAAGGTGGCGATGTCGAGCGCCACCGCCGTGCCGGAGGCGTCGCGGACGACGGTGAGGATCTCGCCGTCCTGCGGACCGGACCGGCCCCGCCAGCGGTCCGGCCCCTCCGGGGTGAAGCGGTGCGCCGGCCGGCCCACCTGCCCGCCGACGAGATGGCCGGCGGGGTCGGCGCGGAACTCGTACTCCCCGCCCATGAACCACCAGCGACCGGTCAGTTCGGCCAGCTCGGCGGCGGGTGGGTCGGCCGGTCGCCACGGTGCGGGCGCGGCCGGCTCGGCGTCCAGCACCCGGGTGAGCACGTCGCGGGCGAGCCCGGAGATGTGGTGGCCGCCGCGCAGCCCGTACGAGTTGGCGAAGTCCACCACCGCGGTCCGGGTGGGGCGGTGCACGACCAGGCCGGCGACGTAGCCGGGCATCGAGCCGCCGTGGCCGACGTACACCCGGTCGCCGACCCGGTACAGCTCGATGCCGAGGCCGTGCCCGCCGGTCCACGAGTCGAGGTCGTTGATCACCACCGGCGCGCACATCTCGGTGAGCGTCGCCGGGTCGAGCAGCGCCGGGTCCGGGTCGGCGAGGAACGCCGCCCAGCGCGCCAGATCCTCGACTGTCGACCAGAGCTGCCCGGCCGGCGCCATCGCCCCGGTCTCGGTCAACGGCTCCGCGCGCAGCGTCTCGTGCCAGGGATGGACGACGAAGCCCCGGGCGAACGGCTCGCTCGGGGCGAAGGTGGTGCGGCGCATGCCGAGCGGCTCCATCAGCCGGTCGGTCAGCAGCTCGATCCAGGGCGTGCCGGTGATCCGCTCCAGCGCGGCGCCGAGCAGCCCGTACGCCAGGTTGGAGTAGTGGTAGACGTGGTGCGGCGGGTAGGCGATCTTGTCCGGGGTCAGGCCGGCGAGCAGGGCGTCCAGGTCCATGCCCGCCGCGCGTTCCCACCACCCGCCGTCCGGCTCGCGTTGCAGGCCGCTGGCGTGCCCGAGCAGGTGACGGACGGTGAGCGCGCCGACCGGGGTGCCGGGCAGGTGCCGGTCGAGCGGGTCGTCGAGGGCCAGCCGCCCCGCGTCGCGTTGCTGCATCACCAGCACCGCGGTCATGGTCTTGGTGATCGAGCCGATCCGGTACTGGAGGTCGCCGTCGGGCCGGGGCTGCTCGCCGGCGACCGCCAGGTGCGCCAGGTCACCGTCGCGGACCACGCCGAGGGTCAGCGAGGGGCCGCGTCCCTCCGCCTGGGCGCGGGCGACCAGCAGGTCCACCTGGCGTGCGGTCTCCGGCAGTAGCGCCATCTCGTCCTCCTCGTCGCCGTACGGTGGAATCGAGCCTAGCGATCATGACAGTTCGATGACACGTGACAGGACGTGTCACGATTGGTCACGTGGACGCCGTGTTCTGGATCGTTCTGGGTGTGGTATTGGCCGTCGCCGAGATCTTCACGACGACGCTGTTCCTGATCATGTTCGGGGTTGGGGCGTTCGCCGCCGCGGGGGCCGCGGCGCTCGGCGCGCCGGTGGCGCTCCAGGCGGTGATCTTCGCGGTGGTGTCGGCGCTCTCCCTGGCGCTGGCCCGGCCGGTGATCCGCCGGAACGCCCGGTCGGCGCTGGAGAGCGGGGAGCAGCCGTTCGGCGTCGAGGCGATCGAGGGGTCCACCGCGGTGGTCCTGGAGCCGGTGGACGCCGAGCACGGCATGGTCAAGATCGATGGTGAGCTGTGGACGGCCCGGCCGTTCGACGCGACGCAGCGCTACGCGGCGGGCGAGCGGGTGCAGGTGATAAAGGTCCGGGGCGCGACCGCTCTGGTTTGGCAGGACGACATTTCCGCCCCGGGCGAGCTGCCCGAAGCGAGAGGGTGAACCATATGGAGTTTGCAGCGATCCTTCTGATCGCCGTGGCGGTGATCGTCGTGGTGACACTGGCCAAGGCGGTGCGGATCGTGCCGCAGCAGCGCCAGGACGTGGTGGAGCGGCTGGGTAAGTACAAGCGCACCTTGAACCCCGGGCTCAACCTGCTGGTGCCGTTCGTCGACGCGGTGCGCACCAAGGTCGACCTGCGGGAGCAGGTGGTCAGCTTCCCGCCCCAGCCGGTGATCACCTCGGACAACCTGGTCGTCTCGATCGACACGGTGCTCTACTTCAAGGTGGTCGACTCGGTGCGCGCCACCTACGAGATCTCCAACTTCCTCCAGGCGATCGAGCAGCTCACCGTCACGACGTTGCGTAACGTGATCGGCTCGCTGGATCTGGAGCGCGCGTTGACCAGCCGCGAGGAGATCAACAGGCACCTGTCCGGCGTGCTGGACGAGACCACCGGACGGTGGGGCATCAAGGTGACCCGGGTCGAGATCAAGGCCATCGAGCCGCCGCCGAGCATCCGCGACTCGATGGAGAAGCAGATGCGCGCCGAGCGGGACCGCCGTGCCGCGATCCTCAACGCCGAGGGGCACAAGCAGTCGCAGATCCTCACCGCCGAGGGTGAGAAGCAGGCCGCGGTGCTGCGCGCCGACGGTGACCGGCAGGCCCGGATCCTCCAGGCGGAGGGGCAGGCCAAGGCGGTCCGGACCGTCTTCGACGCGATCCACCAGGCCAACCCGAGCCAGAAGGTGCTCGCCTACCAATACCTCCAGGCGCTGCCGCAGATCGCCAACGGCACGGCCAACAAGGTCTGGATCGTGCCGGCCGAGCTGACCAAGGCCCTGGAGGGCATGGGCGGCGCGCTGGGCGGGCTGGCCGGAATGGTCGGCGACGCCCCGACGTCGGAGGCGAGCAAGAGCGCCACCGAGGTCGAGCGGGAGGCCGCCGAGGCGGCCCAGGCCGCGGCCGTCGCGGCGCAGGAGATCCACGACGAGGTACGGGTGGCCGAGGCGCAGGCCACCGGCGGCAACACGGCGAAGGGCCTGCCGGCCCCGGAGCCGGTGTCCCCGGAGACGCTGCTCACCGACCTGGCGGACCAGCGCGAGCGGGGCTGACCGGCAAATCCGAGAATCGCTCATCCGGCGCCCCGGCGCCTGCCACCATCGGTCTGAAGGACGGTGGTGAGCAGGGCCGGGGCGCCGTCGCGTGGTCCGGGCCGCCCCCGAGGCGAGCGAGGTGACGCATGAAGGAACCGGCGAACCGGCTCTTCTCCGGGACCCCGGTCCCCGGCGCGCACGATCCCGGCGGACCGCTCGGCTCCCGGCGTACCGGCGGGGGGTTCGTGGTCCTGCCGTTCGTCTCCGAGCCGGGGCCGGGCGCGCCGGCCACGGACGCGACCTGGGCCTGGTCGGTCCGCCGGTTCGCCCGCGCGGCGGTGTGGCTGCTGCCGGCGTACGCGATCCTCTACGGCGTGGTGGCGATGGCGAGCGACGGCGGGGTGGGCAACGACCCGTACCCGGCCGACGGCCAGCCGCTCTACCTGGTCGGCTGGGTGGCGTCGATCTGGCTCGGCCTGCTCGCCCTGCTCGCGCTCACCGGCCTGCTCGCGGCCACCCGCTGCCGGCGGGTGGCACTGGCCGGGCTGCTCGCCAGCATCGGCGGGATGGTGCTGATGCTGCCGTTCGCCGGGCTGGCCGAGCAGACGCCGGTGTTCGGGCTCACCGCGCGCGGCATCGTGCTGTTCGGGGCGACCTGCTACAGCGTGGGCTGGTTCCTCACCGGCTGGTCGGTGGGCCGGTCGGGCATGTTCTCCTACGGCGACGGGATCATGCTGATGATCGCCGCGCCGCTGCTCGGGTTGGGCGGCGCGTTGATCGGGTCGTTGCAGACGTTCGGCGCGATCTTCGTGCTGGTCGCCGGCATCGGCATCGGCTACCGCAGCGGTCGCCTCGTGCCCGAGACCATCGCCCGGGACGCGGCGAGCGCCAGCGTCGCGACGCCCGTCGGGCCGTCCGGCGGCGCGACTCCCGGTGCCGGCGGCGGTCCGCTCGCCGCCGGCTGACCGGAGGTCCCTACCGCCAGTTCCATCTCTGGTTGTCGGCCGTTCCACACGTCCAGAGCAGGATCTTCGTGCCGTTCGCGGTGGCCGCTCCGGAGGCGTCGACGCACAGGCCGGACTGCGCGCCCCGGATCGTCCCGTCGGAGTTGACGTTCCACTGCTGGTTGGCCTGACCGTTGCAGTCCCAGATGATCACTCTCGTGCCGTTCGTGGTGCCGGCGTTGTACGCGTCGAGGCACTTGTTGCCGTAGATCATGAGCTGCCGGCCGGCGGTGTACGTCCAGGTCTGGTTGCTCGCCCCGGTGCAGTCCCAGAGTTGGGCCTGGGTGCCGTTCGTGGTGGCGAAGTTGTTGATGTCCAGGCATCGGCCGGACTGCCGGCCGACGAGCGAACCGGTGCGCGCGCCGCCGCCGGGGTTCTCGGTGCCGCTGACCACGAGCAGGACGGCCTCGCGGGCGGGCACGCTCGTCGTGTAGCCGGTGGTCCGGGTGCCGAGGTCGGTGGCGCTCCACACGTTGCGCACGGTCGCGTTCGCGCCCAGCCCGAGGTCGGCGAAGCGGACCGTGACGTTCGCCGTCGAGCCGGTGCGGTTGAGCAGCACCACCGCCCGCCGGCCGCCGGTGGCGAGCACCTTGCTGTAGACCTGGAGCCCGGCGGCGTCCTCGGCGACCTTGACGCCCTGCCGGCCCAGCGGGTCCTGGTCGATGGCGACGACCTCCGGGTTGCCGAGGATGGCCCGGGTCTCCGCGGACATGGTGGTGAGGTTGTTGCCGGCGAGCAGCGGGGCCCCGGAGATCGCCCACAGGCTCAGGTGGGTGCGGTTCTGCGCCGCGCTGAAGCCGGGCATGCCGGCGACGAGCATGTCCGGGTCGTTGTAGTGGCCGACGCTCTGCGCGGCGGGGTGCTGCGCGGAGTCGAAGTTCGCCAGCACGCGGTCCATGGACGGCTGTTGGCCGTAGTAGATGATGTCGCCGCTGGTGCGCCACATGGTGGACATGCCGGGCGCCCAGTCCCACGGGCTCTGCACGCCCCAGTTGCAGACCGACAGCACCATCGGCCGGCCGGTCTGCGCGGTGGCGCGGGCGATCGAGTCGCTGATGGCCTGGTAGGCGGTGCGGGGGTTGAGCCCCTCGGCGGAGCCGCCGCACCAGTCGACCTTGACGAAGTCGAAGCCCCACCGGGAGAACGCCAGGAAGTCCTGGTCGTAGTGGCCCTCGCTGCCCGATCCGGGCGCCGCCGGCCGGCCGGTCGGGTAGTAGTAGCCGCAGCCGTCGCGGCCGGCGTCGGTGTAGATGCCCGCCTTCAGGCCCTTGCTGTGGATGTAGTCCGCGATGGCGCTCATCCCGCCGGGCCACTCGGCGGTGTCCACGGTGATGTTGCCGGCGGCGTCCCGGGTGCCCTGCCACCAGCCCTCGTCGATGTTGACGTACTCGTAGCCGGCGGCGGCCAGGCCGCTGGACACGAGGCTGTCGACCTGCGCCTTGATCACGTTGTAGTTGATCTTCGCGGCGAACGTGTTCCACGACGCCCACCCCATCGGCGGCCGGCTCACCACCGGCTCGGGTGCCACGGCTGCCGCCTCGGTCGCCTCCTCGGTCGCGGTCGCCTCCGCCGCGGTCGCCCCGGCCGGCGTCGGCGCGACCGCCGTGGCGGCCAGGGCGAGGGCCACGGCCGTCACGACCCGCTCGATCGGACCTCTCATCGGACGTTCCTTCCGGTTCGGGGTGGGTTGGGGGAACCTGGTTATTGTTAGCGTTAACATAGCTATGTGTCAATCATGTTGCGTCCGTCACGCGCACGACGGACAGGGCGGGACGCGCGGGACGATCGGGTGCCGGGCGCCCGGCGGTTACCGGTGAACTTGCTGACAACCCGCCGCCGAGGGTGGTCGGAACGCCGCTTTCGCGGCAATCCTGGAGTCCATGCCGTCTTCCCGCTCGCCGCTCGCGCGGCTCCTCACCGTGCTGCTCGCGGGCCTGCTCGCCGGGCTCGTCCTCGCGCTCGCCGCGCTCCCGACCGGCCTGCTCGGCGGGTTCGTCGTCAAGGCGGGCCTCGGCGCGTACGCGGAGTTGCCCGACGCGCTGCGGACCCCCGCGCAGCCGCAGCGCTCCTACCTCTACGCCAACGACGGCAAGACGCTGCTCACCACGTTCTACGACGTCAACCGCACCGACGTGCCGCTGGCCGAGATCGCCCCGGTGATGCGCCAGGCGATCGTCTCGGCCGAGGACCGGCGGTTCTACTCCCACGGCGGCGCCGACCTGCGCGGCATCGCCCGCGCGCTGGTGGCCAACGTCAGAGGCGGCGGCACCGAGCAGGGCGGCTCCACGCTCACCATGCAGTACGTCCGCAACGTGCTCAAGACCGACCCGAACCGCACCGCCGAGGAACGGCAGGCCGCCACCGAGCAGACCGTCGGGCGCAAGCTCCAGGAGATCCGGTACGCGAACGCGCTGGAGCGCTCGCTCAGCAAGGACGAGATCCTCAACCGCTACCTCAACATCGCGTACTTCGGTTCCGGCGCGTACGGCGTCGCCGCCGCCAGCCAGCGCTACTTCGGCACCTCCCCGGCCGACCTGACCCTGGGCGAGGCGGCGCTGCTCGCCGGCCTGGTCCAGTCGCCGGACGAGTACAGCCCGATCGACGGCGACAAGGACCAGGCGCTCGCCCGCCGGGCGTACGTGCTCGACTCGATGGCCGAGACCGGCGCGATCACCGCCGGGCAGGCCGCGGCGGCGAAGGCCGAACCGCTCACGTTGCGCCCGACCGCGCAGCCCAACGGCTGCACCGCGACCGCGCAGGGCCACGACGACTGGGGCTTCTTCTGCGACTACCTGCGCCAGTGGTGGCTCACCCAGCCGGCTTTCGGCGACACCCCGAAGGAGCGCGAGCAGGCGCTGCGCCGCGGCGGCTACCGGGTGGTCACCACGCTCGACCCGAAGATCCAGCAGACCGCGCAGGCGCAGGCCACCAAGGTCTACGGGTACGACGACAAGCGCGCGCTGCCGATCGCGGCGGTCGAGCCCGGCACCGGCCGGGTGCTCGCCATGGCGGTCAACCGGCACTACAGCCTGGCCGACAACCCCGGCGGGCAGGGCAACCACCCGAACACGGTCAACCCGTTGATCTCCGGCGGCGCCAGCGTCGACGGCTACCAGGCCGGTTCCACGTTCAAGCTGTTCACCATGCTGGCCGCGCTGGAGGCGGGCAAGCCGCTCGCCACCGGCTTCGACGCGCCGGCCAAGCTGCCCACCCGCTACGCCTCCGACGACGAGGGCAACTGCGACGGCACGTGGTGCCCGGGCAACGCCAACCCCGAGTGGATGGACGGCTACCGGATGATGTGGGACGGCTTCGGCCGCTCCGTCAACACGTACTTCGTGTGGCTGGCCGAGCAGGTCGGCGAGGACAAGGTGGTGGAGATGGCGCAGCGCCTCGGCATCACCTTCCGGGCCGAATCGGACGCCGCGTTCGCCCGCGACAACGCCGCCAACTGGGGCGCGTTCACCCTCGGCGTGGCCGCCACCACCCCGCTCGACCTGGCGAACGCCTACGCGACGGTGGCCGCCGAGGGCACGTACTGCTCGCCGCTGCCGGTGGTCTCGGTCACCGGGTCCGACGGCGCGACGGTCGACGTCGGGCAGCCGGACTGCAAGCAGGTGCTGGAGCCGGACGTGGCCCGGGCGGCCACCGACGCGGCCCGCTGCCCGGTGGGCCAGCAGTCGGCGTACGGGCAGTGCAACGGCGGCACCGCCACCGGCGTCGACGGGATCGTCGGTCGGCCGGTGGCCGGCAAGACGGGCAGCTCGGAGCGGAACGCCACCGAGACGTTCGTCGGGTTCACCCCGCAGGTCGCCGTCGCCGGCATCGCGGCCAACCCGGACGACGCGACCGACCTGGTCGGCTCCGCGGTGCAGACGAAGGTGATCGACGCGGTGGCCCGGGTGATCAAGACGGCGGTCGCCGGCAAGCCGGTGAAGGACTTCACCGCGCCGAGCCGAGAGCTGGCCGGCAACCCGCAGCGCCCGCAGCCGCGCCCGCGACCCGAGCAGCCCACCCCGCCCCGCCCCGACAACCGCGACCTCCCCTCCGACCTCCTCCGCTGGCTCCAGGGCCGGGGATAAGGCGGGGCCCCCGCTTAACGCTTTCGGTATAGGCGGGGGCCCCGCCTAACACTTTCCCCGGATACTCGCGGCAGGGTGAACGGCGAGTTCGACTGGCCGGCGATGGGGGACGAGCTGTCCGCGTACTCCATCGGGTTGTCCGAGCGGGCCGACGCCTTCGTCTACGGGCGGCGGGTGTGGGAGATGATGTCGTCCTACTGGCCGGCGGTCGAGTCGATCTCCGACCACCCGCACGACCTGGCGTTCGCGCCGATCTGGCGGCGTACCCCGAAGGTGGTCGTCTCCCGCACGCTCGCCGGGGCCGACCACGGGGCCCGGGTGGTCGGCGGCGGCGACCTCGCGGCGGAGTGGGCCGAGGTGCGCGCGCGGTTCGGCGGGGATCTGCTGGTCACCGGCGGGACCGGCGCGGCCACCGCGCTGGCCGCGCTCGGGCTGGTCGACGAATACCAGGTGGTCGTGCACCCGGTGCTGCTCGGCGGCGGAAAGCGGGTGCTGCCCGACCTGGCCCGCCAGGAACTCGAGCTGGTCGAGACGCGCCCGTTCGACGGCCGCGCGGTGCTGCTGCGTTACGGGCGGGCATGACCGGCCGGCGGCGGGTGCGGCAGGTCGGCAGCCAGGGGTACGGCAGAATCGTGCGGTGCCCGTCCACGAGATCACCGACCCCGACGACGACCGGATCGCCGACTACCGCGCGTTGACCGACGTGGAGCTGCGGACCCGCTGGGAGCCCCCGCACGGGCTGTTCATCGCCGAGGGGGAGCTGGTGCTGCGGCGGGCGCTGCGGGCCGGCTACCCGGCCCGGTCGTACCTGGTCGACGCGAAGCGCGCGGACCAGCTCGCCGACCTCGACACCGGCGAGACCCCGGTGTACGCGGCCACGCCGGACGTGCTCCAGCGGGCCACCGGTTTCCACGTGCACCGGGGCGTGCTCGCGTCGTTCCACCGCAAGCCGGTGCCGGCGGCGGCCGAGGTGCTGTCCGCCGCCGGGCGGGTGGTGATCCTGGAGGACGTCAACAACCACACCAACCTGGGCGCGATCTTCCGGGCCGTGGCGGCGCTCGGGGTGGACGCCGTGCTGTTGTCGCCGACCTGCGCCGACCCGCTCTACCGGCGCAGTGTCCGGGTCAGCATGGGCGAGGTGTTCGCGGTGCCGTACGCGAAGCTGGAGAGCTGGCCGGCGGGCCTGGAGCAGGTGCGGGCGGCGGGCTTCACCGTGCTCGCGATGACGCCGGCGCCGGACGCCGTACCGATCCAGCGGCTCACCGGCGACCAGCGGGCTCGGGCGGCGTTGTTGCTGGGCGCGGAGGGCGCCGGGCTGACCCGGGCGGCGATGGCGGCCAGCGACGTGCGGGTGGTGATCCCGATGCGCCGGGGGGTCGACTCGTTGAACGTGGCCGCGGCCACGGCGGTGGCCTGCTGGGAACTCGGTCGGGACGATCCGCTTGCATGACCATGCGCGTTGACGCATAATCTTCCTTGTGTCCAAGGTTCTCACCTCCCTGCCCATCGGCGAACGCGTCGGCATCGCCTTCTCCGGCGGCCTCGACACCTCTGTCGCGGTCGCCTGGATGCGCGACAAGGGTGCCGTGCCCTGCGCCTACACCGCCGACATCGGCCAGTACGACGAGCCCGACATCGCCTCCGTGCCGGGCCGCGCGCTCAGCTACGGCGCCGAGGTCGCCCGGCTGGTCGACTGCCGCGCCGCCCTGGTCGAGGAGGGCCTCGCGGCGCTGACCTGCGGGGCCTTCCACATCCGCTCCGGCGGGCGGGCCTACTTCAACACCACCCCGCTGGGCCGCGCCGTGACCGGCACCCTGCTGGTGCGGGCGATGATCTCCGACGACGTCCAGATCTGGGGCGACGGCTCGACCTTCAAGGGCAACGACATCGAGCGGTTCTACCGGTACGGCCTGCTGGCCAACCCGCAACTGCGGATCTACAAGCCGTGGCTGGACACCGCCTTCGTCACCGAGCTGGGTGGGCGCAAGGAGATGTCGGAGTGGCTGCTCGACCGTGACCTGCCCTACCGGGACAGCACCGAGAAGGCATACTCCACCGACGCCAACATCTGGGGCGCGACCCACGAGGCGAAGACGCTCGAACACCTCGACACCGGCATCGAGACGGTCAGTCCGATCATGGGCGTCCGGTTCTGGGACCCGGCCGTGGAGATCCCCACCGAGGACGTCACCATCGGCTTCGACCAGGGCCGCCCGGTGACGATCAACGGCAAGGAGTTCGGCAGCCCGGTCGACCTGGTGCTGGAGGCCAACGCCATCGGCGGCCGGCACGGCCTGGGCATGTCCGACCAGATCGAGAACCGGATCATCGAGGCCAAGAGCCGGGGCATCTACGAGGCGCCCGGCATGGCGCTGCTGCACGCCGCCTACGAGCGGCTGGTCAACGCCATCCACAACGAGGACACCCTGGCCAACTACCACACCGAGGGCCGCCGCCTGGGCCGGCTGATGTACGAGGGACGCTGGCTCGACCCGCAGGCGCTGATGCTGCGCGAGTCGTTGCAGCGCTGGGTCGGCACCGCCGTCACCGGCGAGGTGACGCTGCGGCTGCGCCGGGGCGAGGACTACTCGATCCTGGACACATGCGGCCCGGCGTTCAGCTACCACCCGGACAAGCTGTCGATGGAACGCACCGAGGACTCCGCGTTCGGCCCGTCCGACCGGATCGGCCAGCTCACCATGCGCAACCTGGACATCGCCGACTCGCGGGCGAAACTGGAGCAGTACGCCTCGCTCGGCATCGTCGGCGGCGCCGCCCCGCAGCGGATGGTCGGCGCCGCGCAGGCGGCCTCGACCGGGCTGATCGGCGCGATGCCGCAGGGCGGCGCGGAGGCCATCGCCTCCCGGGGCGTCCCCTCCGCCGAGGACGAGCTGCTCGACCGGGCCGCGATGGAGTTCGGCGTCGACTGAACCGGGGCAGCCCATCCGGCACCGTTGTGACGCACGGTAGCGTGTCGCCCGTGTTCCCTACCGTGCGTGAGGTGCTCGCCCTGGAGCCGGTACGCCACGGCGCGCCGCGCCTCGTCGCCGGCGACGCCGGGCTGGACCGCCCGGTGCGCTGGGTACACGTGGCCGAGGTGCCCGACATCGCCACCCTGCTCGGCGGCGGGGAGCTGGTGCTCACCACCGGGATCGGGCTGCCCGCCGACGACGCCGGCCTGCGCGCGTTCGTCGGCGACCTGGCCGGCGTCGGCGTCTCCGGGCTGGTCGTCGAGCTGGGCCGCCGCTACGTCAGCGGGGTGCCCCGGGTGATGGCCGCCGCCGCCGAACGGCGCGGGCTGCCCCTGGTCGAGCTGCGCCGGGGCACGCCGTTCGTCCGGATCACCGAGGCGGTGCACGCGCTGATCGTGGACGCCCAGCTCACCGAGCTGCGCGCCACCGAGGAGATCCACCAGCGGTTCACCGAACTGTCCGTGGAGGGCGCCGAACCGGCCGAGGTGCTGCGCCAGGCCGCCGAGCTGGCCGGCTGCCCGGTGGTGCTGGAGAACCTGTCCCGGCAGGTGCTCGCGTACGACCCGGCGGGGGAGAACGCGGAGCTGCTGCTGGACGGCTGGGAACAGCACTCCCGGCGGATCCGCCCGGCCGGGCGCACCGCGTACGACCCGGACAGCGGCTGGCTGGTCACCACCGTCGGCGCGCGCGGGCAGGACTGGGGACGGCTGCTGCTGCGCTGGCCGGCGGCCGAGGCCGCCCCACCGACCCGGCTCACCATCCTGATCGAACGGGCCGCCTCCACGCTGGCCCTGGGCCGGCTGATCCGCCGCGACGCCGAGGGCCTGGAACGGCAGATCCACCGGACGCTGCTGACCGCGCTGATCGACCACTCCCGCCCGGTGGACGAGGTGGCGCTGCGCGCCAAGGCGCTCGGCGTCACCCTGGACCGGCGGCACCTGGTCGGCGTGGTCGTCCGGCACCGCAGCGACGACCCGGCCGGCGACGCCGCCGCGCCGGGCGCCGACACCGGCCCGGAGGCCGGCCCGGCCCGGCTGCGCGACCTCGCCGAAGCCGTGGGCCAGGCCGTGCGGGACGCCAAGCTCACGGCGCTGACCAGCGCCGTCGACGACCAGGCCGTGGGCGCGCTGCTGGCGCTGCCCGACCCGGCCGCCGAGGAGAAGTCGCTCGCCGCGTTCGCCACGGCGTTGCGTCGGGTACGCCTCGACGCCGCCCCGGCCCGCCCGTCGGCACCCCGCCCGGCGCGGCCGGTCGACGGTGCGGTCCGTCCGGCGATCATCGTCGCGGCCGGCTCCGGGGTGGGCAGCCTGCGGGAGGCACGCCGGTCACTTGTCGAGGCGCGGCAGATCGCCGAGGCGGCCCGGCGCGACCCGCGGGACCTGCCCTGCTTCCGGCTGCCGCACGTCGGGCTGGCCGGACTGCTGCACCTGCTGCGCGACGAGCCCCGATTGCAGACGTTCGTCGAACGGGAACTCGGCGCGCTGCTCGCCTACGACGCCCAGCACCCCCGCGAGCAGCTCCTCGGCACCCTGCGCGCATATCTGGAGCGGGGGCGGAACAAGTCGGCGGCGGCGTCGGCGGCGCACCTGTCCCGCCCGGCCTTCTACGAGCGGCTGGCGCGCATCGGCCGCATCCTCGACGCCGATCTCGACTCGGTCGACCAGTGCCTCTCCCTGCACGTGGCCCTGCTGGCCCTGGACGCCGTCCGCCCCATCTGACCGCCCGCCCCCGGCCGCGCTTTCACGGAAACTGGGGCTGTGAAGCGTGACAGGGCCACGCTTTCCGTGAAAGCGCGGCCGTGGGGCGTGCGGCGCGGGGCCGGTCAGGTCAGGGCGGTGAGGGCCTTGGCGTAGGGGGCGGGGACGAAGTTCGGGCCGGCGGGGGTGAAGACGTCGGAGGTGGACGCCGCCTGCCAGGCGGTGTCGGGCAGCTCCGCGACCAGGGCACGGACCACCGGGGCGTCCCGCCACTGAGCCTGCTCGGCGAGCAGGCTCAGCGCGACCACCGACTCCTCCACCTCGCCGACGCACTCGAACGGCTTGTGCCCGTCGATGCCGAGCAACTCCCGGTAGCCGGGGAGCTGGGACCCGTCGGCCAGCAGGTCGCCGCCGAAGATGCCGGTGAGCCGCTCGCGGGGCATGAACGGCGCCATCGCCAGGAAGACGAACCGGCACTTCGGGCAGTCGCGGCACCACCGCTCGCTCGCGTCGCGCAGCTTGAACGCGGCGTTGCAACTGGTCACCACCGCGTCGTACCGGTCGATCTCGGCGAACAGCCGGGCGATGTGCAGCTCGGACAGGGAGCGCAGGAGCGAGAAGTACGGCTCGGTGAGCCCGGCGTGCTCGGCCAGCGCGGCACGCAGCAACCCCTCCGCCTCGACGCCCTTGGACCACTGGTGGTTGATCTCGTGGCCCTGCCAGATGAGGTTCGGGTCGGACGCGGAACGCTCGTTCGACATCACCACCGGCCCGAGCCCGTGCAGCACGGCGGTGGCGACCGCGATCAGGGAGTTGATCGCGGTGACCGGGATGTGCCCGTTACGCGCGCCGGCCGCGTTCAGCTCGAACAGCACCGGGTCGAGCCGGCGCCGGGCGGCGAGCGGCACCAGGTCGGACGCCTCGTTGACGGAGACGATCACGTGGTTGGGGTTGACCGAGAAGGGCACCGGGTCGAACCCGGCCCGGCGCAGCGCCTCCAGCGTGACGATGGAGTCCTTGCCGCCGCCGACGGCGGACAGCGGACGGCGGTCGGAGTTGTCGAGCGGGGCAGCCGCCTCGACCGAGCCGGCCGGCACCTCGGGGCGCAACGTCAGCACGTACGGCAGGTCGTTGCGGTAGGCGTACTCGGCGAGGCCCTTGGTGTAGACGGCGGTGACCAGCTCGACGGCGGCGGCGCCCAGCGGCGCGGGCAGCACCAGCCGGGGCGGCGCGGCGGCCTTGTAGTAGCTGACGCCGGCGACCACGTGCAGCAGCTCCAGCACCCGTCCGAGGGTGGCCGCGGTGGCGTCGGAGACCGGCTCGGCCGGCAGCGGGAGCGTGATCACCTCGGTGAACCGCCGCTCGCCGTCGGGACCGGTCAGGGCGTAGTCGAACAGGACCTCGCCGGTGGCGAAGTCGATCGAGTAGGACGGGAAGGTGAAGGCGTCCATCCGCCGGAGCTGCTCGTTGGGCACACGCCATACTAGGCCCTGGTTCGTCCGCCCGTGTCCGGCTGGGCCGGACCCCGCCCGCCGAGCACCGACCGAGTCCGAGGAGAGCCCGTGCGCCTGTCTGATCTGCGCGGACGTCATGTCGCCGTCTGGGGCGCCGGCCGTGAGGGCCGGGCCGCGGTGACCGCGATCGCCGCGCACGGCCCGGCCGGTCTGGTCGCCGTCGACGACAGCGCGAACTTCCTCACCCTGCCCTGGGAGGGTCCGCTCGCGGCGGCGGCGCCGCTGGTGACCGGCGAGGAGGGCTTCGAGCGGCTGGCCGCCGCCGACGTGGTGGTCCGCTCGCCGGGGGTGCCGAACACCCACCCGTGGATGGGGGAGCTGCGCCGCCGGTCCGTCCCCGTGACCCAGGGCAGCGCGCTCTGGATGGCCGACCACGCGGACCGGACCGTCGGGGTGACCGGTAGCAAGGGCAAGAGCACCACGTCCAGCCTGATCAGTCACCTGCTCACCGCGATGGACCGGCCGAACGTGTTCGGCGGCAACATCGGGGTGCCGCTGCTCGACCTGCCCGAGGCGGAGCTGTACGTGCTGGAGCTGTCCAGCTACCAGTGCGCCGACCTGACCGACTCGCCCCGGGTGGCGGTGGTGACCGCGCTCTTCCCCGAGCACCTGGACGCGCACGGCGGCGAGCGGGAGTACTACCGGGACAAGCTGAACCTGGTCGCGCACGGCCCGCACACGGTGGTGGTCAACGGCGCCGACCCGCGGCTGGCCGTGGAGTTGGGCGACCGGGCCGCGGTCCGGGCCGGCGCACCGGACACCACCCACGTGGCCAGCGGCCCGGACGGCACGCCGTGGTTCCACCTGCGCGACGCGCCGCTCTTCCCGCGCGCGGTGCTGCCGCTGGTCGGCCGGCACAACGAGGGCAACCTGTGTGTCGCGCTGGCCGTGCTGGACGCGCTGGGCGTGGACGTGGTGGCGCGGCGGGACACCCTGGCCGTGGCGGTCGCCGAGTTCCAGGGGCTGGCCCACCGGCTCACCGAGATCCCCGACCCGTCCGGGCTGACCTTCGTCGACGACACGCTCGCGACCAGCCCGTACGCGGCCATGCACGCGATCGACGCGTACGAGGGGCGGCCGTTGACCGTGATCGTCGGCGGCACCGACCGGGGGCTCGACTACGCGCCGCTGCGGGAGCATCTCGCCGAGCGGGAGATCACCGTGATCGGCATCCCGGACAGCGGCCCCCGCATCGTGGAGGCGCTGGCCGGGCTGCCGGCGGTGCGCACCGAGCTGGCCGAGGACCTGGTCGCCGCCGTCGGGCTGGCGCGCAAGCTCACCCCGGCCGGCGGGGTGGTGCTGCTGTCCCCGGCCGCGCCGAGCTACGGCCGGTTCCGCAACTTCGAGCACCGTTCGGAGGTGTTCGCGCGGGCGGTGGCCGACACCGCCCGCTGAGCCACCCGGCGGTCGGCTCCGACTCCGCGGGCGGCGCGCCATCTGAGCAGCCGCAGCAGTCCCGCGCCGGCCAGGTACGCCACAAGCGTCGGTACGGGCAGGCCGAGCGGTTCCGGCGCGCGCTTCGGCGCGAGGCTGTTCAGCATCAGCCCGGTGACCAGCCCGGCGTACCCGGCGACGGCCAGCGCGGTCGAGGCCGCACCGTGTCCACCGTCGGGCGGACCCGCCCGCCCGCGCCCAGCGGTCGCGTCGGGGCTGCCGGCCGGCGGGCGAGCGGTCGTGTCGGGGCTGCCGGCCGGCGGGCCACCGGTCGTGTCCGGGCGGTGCGAGCCGGCCGGGCGGCGGGTGCGGACCTCGACCGGGCCGAAGACGGCGACCAGGGCCGAGAGCACCACCGCAAGGGCCAGCAGCCACGGGATCCGCCAGGCCCACCACGCCGACGAGCCGACCGGGGGAGTGGGTAGCACGCCGAGCGCGTCCAGCAGGCCGATCAGCAGGATCACGGCGGTCAAATGCCACAGGAAGACGGTGAGCACCACCGCGTTCACCGCGATCACCGCCTGCCACGGGCCGGGCCGGCGCAGCCAGCGCCCGGCCGGTCGGCGCAGCAGCAGGATCAACCCGAGCTGGGTGGTGGCGGCGGCGAGCAGCGCCAGGCTCGGCGGCGCGGCGTTGTCCAGCCGCTCGCCCGGCACGCGCAGCATCGCCACCGGGTACGGCCCGACCACGGTCAACAGGACCAACGCGGCCACGCCGCCGGTGAGCAGGGTCGCGCCGGCCCGGCGGGACAGCGGCAGCCGACGACGGCGGGGAAGCTCGGGTACGCGGGCGTCGTACCAGGCGAAGCCGAGCTGGTGCAGGGCCAACCAGGCGAACAGGTAGTTGCCGCCGGCCAGTTCGCCCGGACCGAGTAGCCGGCCCAGGTCACCGAGCGCCACGAGACCGACCAGCACCACCGGCACGGCCAGCCCGCACCGGCGGTGCAGCGCGTACATCGGCGGGGTCAGCGCCACCGCCACGAAGTAGGCGATCAGGAACCAGAGCGGGATGGTGGCGAACCAGACCACGGTACGGACCTCGGCCGGCTCGGCGCCGCGCACGGTGGCGACCGCGGCGCCGGCGGTCAGCACCAGCACCAGCATGGTGGTCGGTCGGACCAGCCGGGGCGCTGCGGTCCGCCAGCCAGCCGGTCGCGGTCCCGCCCCGGCCCCGGAGGGCGGTGAGGGAGGCCGCGTTGGCGTAGCCACCGACCAGGAAGAACACCGGCATCACCTGGGCCAGCCAGGTCACCGGCCAGGCCCAGGGCAGGTCGGCCAGCGCCGAGTGACCAGACGGACGGCCGTGGTCGTACCCGATCGCGGTCACGCCCCAGTGGCCGAGCATGACCAGGGTGATCGCCAGCGCCCGGAGCAGGTCGACGTAGCGCTCCCGCTCCGGCGGCGTGCGCTCGGCGAGCTGCCGCAGGCGGCGCATCATCCGAGGCTATGCCAGCGATCGACGACCGATATGGATAATGAAGTGGCTTGACTGGTAGGAAATTTCCTACCTATGCTGACGGCCATGTCCGTCACCCACGTGCAGATCGTTTCCGTCCCCGTCGGCGACCAGGACCGGGCCCGCGACTTCTACGTCGACGTCCTCGGGCTCGACCTGGTCCGGGACAATCCGATGGGGCCCGGTGGCCGCTGGGTCCAGGTCGCCCCGAAGGGTGCCGCGACCACGTTGACGCTCGTCACCTGGTTCGACAGCATGCCGCCCGGTTCCCTGCGCGGCCTGGTGCTGGAGACCGACGACCTCGACACCGACGTCACCCGGCTGCGCGAGCGGGGCCTGACGTTCGCCGAGGACGGCGTCCAGGTCGCGCCCTGGGGTCGCTACGTCACGTTCGCCGACCCGGACGGCAACGGCATCGTGCTCCAGGAGACCCGTGTCTGAGCCGGACGTGTTCGCGGCCCTCGCCAACCCCACCCGGCGGGAGCTGCTGCGGCTGCTCCGCGAGGAGGGGGAGCAGCCGGTGCGGCGCCTCGCCGACCGCTTCGACATGCGCCGCCCCAGCCTGTCCGAGCACCTGCGGGTGCTCAAGGAGGCCGGGCTGGTCACCGAGCAGCCGATCGGCCGGCAGCGCTTCTACGCGCTGCGCCCCGAGCCGCTGCGCGAGGTGGCCGACTGGCTCACCCCGTACGAGCGGTTCTGGCGGTCCCGCCTGGCGGGCCTGCGCGAGGTGTTGGACGGGATGCCGGATGGGTGAGCCGACCCGCATCGCGGTGGACCAGTTCCTGCCCCATCCGCCGGCAAAGGTATGGCGCGCCCTGACCGATTCCGATCTGATCGGCCGGTGGCTCATGCCGAACGACTTCCGGCCGGCCCGTGGGCACCGGTTCACCCTGCGGACCGTCCCGCGCCCCGGGCAGGGCTTCGACGGGACGGTCCACTGCGAGGTGCTGGAACTCGACGAGCCACACCGGATGCGGTGGGCCTGGCGCGGCGGCACGCTCGACACGGTGGTGACCTGGACGCTGGCGCCCGAGGGCCGGGGCACCCGCCTGTTCCTGGAACACGCCGGCTTCGACCCGGACGACCCGCTCCAGCGACGTACCTTCACGCTGCTCGACGGCGGCTGGCGCACCAAGGTCTGGACCCGGCTCGCCGACACGCTGGCCGCCCTGCCCTGAGCCGTCCCGGCCTGGCCCGTTGCCCGTGCCCCGTGGCCCGTGCCCCGTGCCCCGTCCCCCGTGCCCCGTGCCCCGTGCCCCGTGCCCGTGGCCCGTGTCCCGTGGCCCGCCGTGCCGTCCGCCGCCTGGCGCGCCGAACGGTTCGGCGGGCCCGGCTGTGCGGTCCCCGCGCCACGGTGCCGACCGCAGCGGCCTCGCGCCCGGTGCCGGCTGAAGACGCCGCGATCCCCGAGGTGTTCTGCTGGCACGGCACCCTGGACCTGCCGCGCCCGTAACGGCGCACGCTCCACGGCTGTGCCCCGCCACGGCTGTGCCCCGCCACGGCTGTGCCCCGCCACGGCTGTGCCCCGCCACGGCTGTGCCCCGCCACGGCGTGGCCGTCGGCGGAGGAGGTGGCCGATCGGCGGCTAGAAACTTGATGACGCGGACGGATCGGAGCAGCCGACGTCGGTGAACCATCTACGTCATCAAGTTTCTAGGCACCCGAGGGCGTTCCCGCCTGGGGCGCTCGGCGACGCGGCCGGGGTCGCTCACGGGTGCCTCGCCGAGCTGGGGGCAGGAACGACTCGCTCAACCGGCCATCGCTTTCGATGGTGCTGAGTCGTGGTTGCTTCGGCTCCAAAGAGGGCGTGGAGGCCACCATCCGTCCGCGCCGTCCGCGCGGAGGGCGTGCGGGGTGCGCGGAGGGCGTGCGGGGTGCACGGAGGGCGGTGCGGGTTACGCCGGCGGCGGGACGAGTCGGGCGTGCAGTGCGGCCGGGTCGGACACCTCGGGCAGGTCGCGGGCGGCGAGCCAGGCGGCTGCCGCCGCGCCGTCACCGGCGGTGGGGACCGGGGCGCCCGGCCAACGGCGGGCCAGCTCGGCGCGGACGGCGTCGGCGAGCGGGGTGTCGCCGGTGAGCAGACCACCGCCGAGCACCAGCGGGTCGGACGCGCGGGTGGGGCGGATCCGGGACACGCTCTCCGCCAGCAGCGCGGCGGCCTCCGCGATCAGCGCGCCGCCGGTCGGCTCACCCTCGCGGGCCGCCGCGACGACGAGCGGCGCCAGCCGGGCCAGCTCCACCGGCGGGCGTCGGGTCACCGCCTGCACCACGGCGTCGACTGTCGCTCGGGGGCGGGCGGCCGTCTCGCTGCTGCCGGTCAGCTCCGCCAGCACGCGCCGGCCCAGTTCGCCCGGCGCGTCGGCGCGGTCCAGGACGGCCAGGAGCCGGCGGACCGCCTCCCGGCCGAGCCAGAACCCGGAGCCCGCGTCGCCGAGCAGCCAGCCGTGACCGTCGGCGGTGCGGTCCAGGCGTAGCGCGCGCACCTGGGCGGCGATCGCGCCGGTGCCGGCGATGAGCACCGTGCCGTCCGGGGCGGCGGTGCCGGAGGCGTAGGCGACCAGGGCGTCGCCGTGCACCGCGTACGGGCACCGGAGCCCCGCCTCGGACCAGGCCCGGTCGAAGGCGGCGCGGCCGGTCGGGTCAGCGAGGAGGCGGCCGGCGCCGGCGAGGCCGATCACGCCGGCGCGTACCCGGGTCGGATCGATGCCGGCGAGCGCCGCGCGCAGGGCGGACAGCAGCTCGGCGGCGGCCCGCTCGGCGCCGTGACTGGTCGGGTTGCCGCCGCCCGCGCGGCCGGAGCCCAGACGTACGCCGTCGAGGCTCAGGGCGGTGGCGCGGGTGGACGTACCCCCGACGTCGAGGCCGACCACGACGGTGTCCGACATGGTCACCATGCTGGTCGGGCCGGTCCGCCCGGCGCAAGATCGGGGCCATGCGTCAGGTAACAGTTTGAAAACTTCGCCCACGGTCTTGACACGGAGGGGCCTTCAGTAAGAACTTTTACCACTAACAGTTAACACTCCTTTCCGAAAGGCTTCCGCCGATGGTCGAGCACGAGGTCGAGACTTCCGCGGGGACCGCGGTGGTCGACGCCGCTCCGACCGATCGGCGGGGCGTCGACGGGGTGCTGGCCAGGGTCCGGGCCGGCGCGGCGGAGCTGACGGGAGCCCTGCGCCGGGTCGCTGAGCACGTGCTCAGCGACCCGGAGGCAGCGGCCCGCGCGACGATCGTCGAGCTGGCCGAGCGGAGCGGCACCTCACCGGCGACCATCACCCGGTTCTGCCGGGCGATGGGCTTCGAGGGCTACGCCGACCTGCGACTCGGCATCGCCGCCGAAACCGGCCGGGCCCGCTCCGCCGGCTGGACCGTCGACATCGGCCGCGAGATCCAACCGGGCGACCCGCTGTCCCGGGTGCTCGACCAGATCATGGCCGCCGACACCCGGGCCATGCACGACACCGCCGCGCTGCTCGACCTGGCCGAGGTGGAACGCGCCGCGGTCGCCATCGCCGGCGCCAACCGGGTGAACATCTTCGGCGCCAGCGGAAGCGCCCTGGTCGGCGAGGAGATGCAGTTCAGCCTGCACCGCATCGGGGTGGCCGCCTGGGCGTGGAGCGACGTGCACGAGGGACTGGCCAGCGCCGCGCTGCTGAGCGCCGGTGACGTCGCGCTCGGCATCTCCCACACCGGTCAGACCCGGGAGACCATCGAGCTGCTCGCCGAGGCGGGCAGCCGTGGGGCCACCACCGTCGCGCTGACCGGCTTCCCCCGTTCGCCGCTCGCCGAGCTGGCCGACATCGTCCTGGTCACCGCCAGCCAGGCCACCACGTTCCGGCCGGACGCGCTCTCCGCCCGGCACCCGCAGCTCGTCGTGCTCGACCTGCTCTACATCGCGGTGGCGCAGCGCACCCACGACCGCGCCCACGCGGCCTTCCGGCGTACCGCCCAGGCCGTCGACGGGCACAAGGCCGCGAAGGGGGCCCTCTCATGATCAGCGCCCAGGGGTACGCCGACGCCGTCCGTCCGGTGCTCGACCGGCTGGTGGACAGCCAGGCGACGGCGGTGGACCGCGCGGCGGACCTGATCGCCGGCGGCCTGCGCGCCGGCGGCGTGCTCCAGGCGTTCGGCGCCGGCCACTCGGAGGCGTTCGCCGCCGAGCTGGTGGCGCGGGCCGGCGGCCTGGTCCCCGCCAACCGACTCTCCCTGCACGACCTCGTGCTGCACGGCGACGCGCCCCGCGACGTGCTCGCCGATCCCAAGCTGGAACGCGACCCGGCGGTGGCGCACGATCTGCTCGCCCTGGCGGCGCCGCAACCGGAGGACGTGTTCGTCGTCGCCTCGCAGTCCGGCATCAACGGCTCGGTGGTCGAGTTGGCGACGCTCGTCAAGCGGGGCGGCCACCCCCTGATCGCGGTCACGTCGGTCGAGCACACGGCCCGGGTCGCCCCTCGGCACCCCTCCGGTCGCCGGCTCGTCGACCTTGCCGACGTCGTGCTGGACAACGGCGCGCCGTACGGTGACGCACTGCTGCCGCTCGAGGGCGGCGGCGCGGTCTGTGCGGTCTCGTCGGTCACCGCGGCGCTGCTGGCGCAGCTCCTGACCGCCGAGGTCGTACGACGGTTCCACCAGGCCGGAGAGGTGCCCCCTATCTACCTCTCCGCCAACGTCCCCGGTGGGGACGAGCACAACCTCGCCCTCGAGTCGCGGTACGCCGGGCGTCTCCGGCGGACCGCCTGACCCGACACCACAAGGAGAGACAAGATGTCGGTTACCCCCGAGAAGTCCGACCTCAGCCGTCGGACCCTGCTCCAGCGCGCCGGCGCGGCCGGCCTGATGGCCATCCCGGCGGCCGGTCTGCTCAGCGCCTGCGCCGGCAGCGAGCCGAGCAAGTCCGACAGCGGCGGCGCGGCCAAGAGCGACGACAACCCGTTCGGTGTCAAGGACGGCAGCGCCGTCAAGGTGGTCGTGTTCAACGGCGGCCTGGGCGACCAGTGGGCGAAGGAGGACAAGGTCGTCTTCAACGCCAAGCACCCGAACGTCACGGTCAACATGTCTTCCACCCAGAAGATCAAGACCGAAGAGCAGCCCAAGATGGCGACCCAGCCGAGCGACCTGGTGATGAACTCGGGCGCCGACATGATGGACCGCAGCACGCTGATCAACGAGGGCGCCATCGAGCCGCTCGACGACCTGCTCACCGCGCCGGCCTGGGACGGCGAGGGCACGGTCGCCGACTCGCTGCTGCCGGGCACCGTCGCCGACGGCACCCAGAACGGCAAGTTCTACGTGGTGAACGTCGCCTACACGGTCTGGGGCAACTGGTACAACGCCGCCCTGTTCAAGAAGGAGGGGTGGACGCCGCCGACCACCTGGGACGAGTTCTTCGCCCTGGCGCCGAAGATCAAGGCCAAGGGCATGGCGCCGTACGTGCACGACGCGGCGCACGGCTACTACCCGCGCTGGGCGCTGTTCGCCAGCATCTGGAAGGCGGTCGGCAAGCAGGCCGTCGTCGACATCGACAACCTCAAGGACGGGGCCTGGAAGGTCGACGGCGTCGTCGCCGCGCTGGAGCCGTGGGAGAAGCTGGTCAAGGACAAGCTGCTGCTGCCGGGCAAGCTCGACCACACCCAGTCGCAGCAGGCGTGGCTGGACGGCAAGGCGGCGTTCATCCAGGTCGGCACGTGGCTGAAGAACGAGATGGCGGCGACCATCCCGCCGGGCTTCGAGCTGACCATCTCCGACTACTGGAGCAAGCCCGGCGACAAGGCCGCCAAGGACGTCTTCGCGTCCTCCGGCGAGGGCTTCGTGGTGCCCAGCAAGGCGCCGAACAAGGAGGCCGCGAAGGAGTTCCTGCGGGCCATCCTGTCCAAGACCGGGTCGGCGAAGTTCGCCGAGCTGACCAAGTCGCTGGCATCCACCAAGGGCTCCGGCGACAACGTCCAGGACAGCGCGCTGGCCAGCGCGAACGCCCTGGTCAAGGGCGGCAGCGGGGATCTCATCTCGGTGAAGTTCCCGGACTTCTACGCCGACCTGGACAAGGAGAGCCAGAACCTCTCCGAGGAGCTGATGGCCGGCCGGCTCACCGCGGCGCAGTTCGTCGACAAAATGCAGGCGGCTGCCGACAAGGTCGCCAAGGACTCGTCGATCAAGAAGCAGACCCGCACCGCCTGACGCTGTCGAGGAAGTGAGTTCAATGCGGCACGGAGTCGCGCGTTTCGTCACGGGCTTCCTGGCCCTGCCCGTCGCGCTGTACCTGTTCTACGTGGTGTGGCCGTTCGCCCAGGCGGCGGGCTACTCGCTCACCGACTGGGGTGGGTACTCGGATTCCCAGCACTTCGTCGGGCTGGACAACTACGTCCGGCTGTTCTCCGACGAGCTGATCCGGAAGGCGTTCTGGCACAACGTGTTCTTCCTGGTCACCGTGCCGCTGTTCACGATCGCGCTGGCCCTGTTCCTCGCGTTCCTGCTCAACGTGGGCGGACGCGAGGACAGGGCCGGCATCCGCGGGGTGTTCGGCTCCGGCCTCTACAAGGTCATCTTCTTCTTCCCGCAGGTGTTGTCGCTGGTGGTCATCGCCGTCATGTGGCAGCAGATCTACCGCACCGACGGGCAGGGCCTGATCAACGGAATGCTGATCAAGATCGGCCTGGTGGACGCGGACAACCCGATCGCCTTCACCGCCGACCCGGAACCGTTCCTCGGCGTGCCGGCGGTGCTGTGGTGGCTGCTGCTCATCGCGGTGTGGAGCGGCGCCGGCTTCTACATGGTGCTCTTCTCCGCCGCCATGCAGTCGATCCCGAAGGACATCTACGAGGCCGCGATCCTCGACGGCGCGGGCCGGTTCCACACCTTCTTCCGGGTGACCCTGCCGCTGCTGCGGGACAGCATCTCGGTCGCCTGGGTCTACCTCGGCTTCATCGCGCTGGACATGTACGCCCTGGTCTTCGTCATGACGCCGAGCCAGGGCGGGCCGAACCACGCCAGCGAGATCTTCGCGTCGGTGATCCAGTTCAACGCGTTCCAGAAGGGCCAGTTCGGCTACGCCTGCGCGATCGCCGTGGCACTGGCCATCTTCACCATCCTGCTGGCCGCCCTCCAGCTACGAATCACCCGCCGTGAGCGGATCGAGTTCTAAGGAGGTTTGGACGATGAGCACGGTGACAGACACCTCCGGCCGGGCCCGACCCGACACGGAGCCGCCGTCCGGGCCCTCCGCGGGCCGGCGGACCCAGGGCATCGGCAACGGCCTCGGCGGCCGGATCTTCAACGGCTTCTCCCACCTCTTCCTCGCCGTCTGGGCGGTCATGGTGGTCTACCCGCTGCTCTGGGTGGTGATGTCGGCGCTCAAGACCGACTCGGAGGTGATCCGCGAGCCGCTGTCGTTGATCCCCGCCGCGCTCCAGTGGGACAACTTCGCCCGGGCCTGGACGGCCGGGATCGACAGCTTCTTCCTCAACACGCTGGTCGTGCTCGTCTTCAGCGTGTCCCTGACGATGCTGCTCGGCTCGATGGCCGCGTACGCGCTGGCGCGGTTCGAGTTCCGCGGCAACCGGCCGATCTACTGGATGTTCCTGTCCGGGCTGACGCTGCCGATCTACCTGGCCGCGGTGCCGCTGTTCAAGGGCGTCTACAACACCGGGGTCAGCTTCCCGCTGCTCGGCCCGAACAAGCACGCGATGCTGATCCTGGTCTACGTGGCCTGGTCGCTGTCGTTCACGATCTTCTTCATGCACTCGTTCTTCCGGACGCTGCCCGAGTCGATCGCGGAGGCGGCCTCGGTCGACGGGGCCTCGCACACGCGCACGTTCTTCAGCGTGATGCTGCCGATGGCCAAGCCCGGCCTGATCAGCATCGGCATCTTCAACGTGCTCGGCCAGTGGAACCAGTGGTACCTGCCGACCCTGCTCATGCAGTCGGTCGCCGGTGAGCCGAAGCACCAGGTCATCGCGCAGGGGCTGATCGAGCTGTCGGTCAACCAGGGCTACAAGTCCGACTGGTCCGGTCTGTTCGCCGGCGTCACCATGGCGATGCTGCCGGTGCTGATCGTGTACATCGTCTTCCAGCGCCAGGTCCAGTCCGGCCTCACCGCCGGCGTCAGCAAGTAACCGCACGCGCCACGTGCCTGGCGGTCGGGCCGGCCCGGGCCGGGCCGCGCGTTAGGCGGGGGCCCCGCTTAACACCTGGTGTTAAGCGGGGCCCCCGCCTATGCAGAAAACGTTAAGCGGGGCCCCCGCCTTACACCTCACCCTGTCGGTGGGGGGAGGCAGAATCGCGTTTGTGCGGGTGGTGGCGGTGGTGGCGGGGGAGCGGGGCGGCGGGACGCTGCAACCGCTCGACGTCGACGGCCGCCCGACCGGCCCGGCCGAAGAGGTGGCCGACCTGGCCGCCGCCGTCGCCGCCCGCGAGGCGGCCGAGCGGCCCCGCTGGGTGTGGGCCACCGGCGCGGGCGTCTACCCGGCACTGTTGCGCGCCGGGGTCCGGCTCGACCGCTGCCACGACGTCGAGTTGACCGAGGCGTTGCTGCTCGGGCACGCCGGCCGCTGGGGCGAGCCGCGCGCGCTGCCCGCCGCCTGGGCCCGGCTGACCGGGGCGCCGGTCCCACCGGACCCGACGCCCCGCCCGCCGGAGCCGCCCGGCCACGGCCAGGGCGCGCTCTTCGACCCGCCGTCCGGCCCGCCGGGCCCCGGCCTCACGGCATTGACCCGGGTGTACGCCGACCAGCTCGCCCGGGTCGCGGCGACCACCCACCCCGGCCGGTTCCGGCTGCTGGTGGCCGCCGAGTCGGCAGGTGTGCTGGTCGGCACCGAGATGGGCGCGGCCGGCCTGCCCTGGCGCGTCGACGTGCATGACGCGATCCTGGCCGAGCTGCTCGGGGAGGCGTCCCCGGTGGGCGGGCCGCCCCGCCGGCTGGCCGACCTCCAGGCGCGGATCGCCGCCGCGTTCGGCGTACGCCATCTGCACGCCGACTCGCCCGCGGAGCTGTTGCGGGCGTTCGCCCGGGCGGGGGTGGAGTTGCCGAACACCCGGGCGTGGGTGCTGCGCGGGGTGGAGCACCCGGCGGTGCCGCTGGTCCTGGAATACAAGGAGCTCTACCGGATCTGGACGGCGCACGGGTGGGCCTGGCGCGACGCCTGGGTGTCCGGCGGCCGGTTCCGTCCGGAGTACGTGCCCGGCGGTGTGGTCTCCGGCCGGTGGGCGACCCGGGGCGGCGGGGCGTTGCAGATCCCGAAGGTGATCCGGCGGGCGGTGGTGGCCGATCCGGGCTGGACGTTCGTGGTGGCCGACGCCGGCCAGCTCGAACCGCGGGTGCTGGCCGCGGTCTCCGGCGACGAGCGGCTGGCCGCCGCCGGTGGCGCCGGTGACCTGTACGCCGCGCTGGCCCGGGATGCGTTCGCCGGTGACCGGACCCGGGCCAAGGTGGCGTTGCTCGGCGCGATGTACGGGCAGACCGGCGGCGCGGCGGTGCCGGCACTGGCGGTGCTGCGAAAGAGCTATCCGACCGCGTTCGGCTACGTCGAGGCGGCGGCGCGCACCGGTGAGGCGGGTGGGCTGGTCCGGTCGTGGCTGGGGCGCACCTGCCCGCCGGGCGCGGTCGGGTTCGCCGACGCGGACGAGGTGCCGCCGGACGTCGACGCGGATCCGCGTAGCCCGTCGGCGCGGGCGGCCCGCTCGCGGGGGCGGTTCACCCGCAACTTCGTCATCCAGGCCACCGCCGCGGAGTGGGCCTCGACGCTGCTGGCCACGCTCCGCACCGCGCTGGCCGGCACCGAGGCCGAGTTGGTCTTCTTCCAGCACGACGAGGTGGTGGTGCACTGCCCGGCCGACCAGGCCGGCGCGGTCGCCGAGGCGGTGACCGCAGCCGGGGAGCGGGCCACCACGCTGTTGTTCGGCGACACCCCGGTCCGCTTCCCGCTCGACCTGTCCACGGTGGCCTGCTACGCAGATGCGGCATAGTCACGCAATTTTCCGTTTTGCCCCGCTACCCGGCCCCGAGCGCGCTCGTTGGGCCCGGTGTGCGTACGACGGGACGGACCGGGCGCTGCTGTGCCCGGTCCGTCCCCCTGGTCGAGGGGGCACCGCTGAACCGGATCGCTGCAATGATCATCGCCGCTGGTGGGGGCCGCCGCATCGGCGGACCCGAGGCGCTGCTGCACCTGGGCGAGAAGCCGCTGGTGAGCCGGATGATCGACACGATGGCCGACGCGGGCTGCGCGCAGGTCGTGGTCGTGCTGGGCGCGGCGGCCGAGCAGGTGCGGCGGACCACCGACCTGAGCGGCGCCACCGTCGTGGTCAACCGGGCCTGGGGGACCGGGGTCGGCTCGTCGATCCGGGCCGGGCTCGCGGCGCTCACCGACGACACCGTCGAGGCGGTCGTCGTGGTGCCGGTGGACATGCCCGGGCTCACCGCGGCGGCGGTACGCCGGGTGGCCGCACTGCCGTATCCGGACGCGCTCGTCTGCGCCACCTACGAGGGGCTGCGCAACTACCCGATGCTCTTCGGCCGCCGGCACTGGCCCGGCATCGCCACGCTGGCGAGCGCCGACGTCGGCGCGCGGCCCTACCTGCTGGCGCACAAGGACCAGATCGTCGACATCTCCTGCGACTCGGTCGCCGACGGCAGCCGGATCGACAGTCCGGAGTTGATGGCGCTCTACGGCCTGTCGGTGCCCGAGCAGCGCATCGGCGCGTAAGGCCGGGCGGGGAATCGAACGGGCCGGTTTGGCGTGTGTTGCTATCGCCGTGCCCAATGGAGCACTGCGGCGCCTTTCGGTGTCGTGGTGCCGGCCCGCTCGAAGGGTTCGAGTAGTTCCACGATCTCCGTCGTCAAGGCAACCTGATCATCGTCGTTGAACACGCTGCTCAGTTGGGTGAGCGTGACGCCCAACTCCTCGGCGAGGTCAACGCGATTCGGCTCTTGGCGATGAAGCGCCCGGCGGATGAGGGTTGCCATGGTCAGGAGCCTCTTCGCGGTCTCGGTGTCTTCAGCTTGGCGCGCCAGGTCACCCAGCCGTTCGTAGGAGATCGACAGGTCGCGGGCGTAGGTGGTGTTGTCCGGTTCGGCGGTGGTCAGCCGTTCGGCGATGGTCATTGTCTGTTGGTAGAGCTGTCGGGCGGTCTCACTCTGTCCGCTGTCGCGGGCCAGGTCACCCAACCTGTTGTAGGAAACTGACAGGTCGCGGGCATAGGTGGTGTTGTCCGGTTCGGTAGCGGTCAGCCGTTCGGCGATGGTCAGTGCCTGGTGGTAGAGCTGTTGGGCGGTCTCGCTCTGTCCGCTGGCGTGGGCGAGGTCGCCCAGCTTGTTGTAGGAGATCGACAGGTTACGGGCGTAGGTGGTGTTGTCTGGTTCGGCGGTGGCCAACCGCTCGCGGATGGCCGACGACTGGTGGTAGAGCTGTTGGGCGGTCTCGGCTTGTCCGCTGTCGCGGGCCAGGTCACCCAGCCGTTCGTAGGAGATCGATAGGTCGCGGGCGTAGGTGGTGTTGTCTGGTTCGGCGGTGGTCAGCCGTTCGGCGATGGTCAGTGCCTGGTGGTAGAGCTGTTGGGCGGTCTCGCTCTGTCCGCTGGCGTGGGCGAGGTCGCCCAGCTTGTTGTAGGAGATTGATAGGTCGCGGGCGTAGGTGGTGTTGTCTGGTTCGGCGGTGGTCAGCCGTTCGGCGATGGTCAGTGCCTGGTGGTAGAGCTGTTGGGCGGTCTCGCTCTGTCCGCTGGCGTGGGCGAGGTCGCCCAGCTTGTTGTAGGAGATTGATAGGTCGCGGGCGTAGGTGGTGTTGTCTGGTTCGGTAGCGGTCAGCCGTTCGGCGATGGTCAGTGCCTGGTGGTAGAGCTGTTGGGCGGTCTCGCTCTGTCCGCTGGCGTGGGCGAGGTCGCCCAGCTTGTTGTAGGAGATTGATAGGTCGCGGGCGTAGGTGGTGTTGTCTGGTTCGGTAGCGGTCAGCCGTTCGGCGATGGTCAGCGTCTGGTGGTAGAGCTGTTGGGCGGTCTCGCTCTGCCCGCTGTCGCGGGCTAGGTCACCCAACCTGTTGTAGGAGATCGACAGGTTACGGGCGTAGGTGGTGTTGTCTGGTTCGGCGGTGGCCAACCGCTCGCGGATGGTCAGTGCCTGGTGGTAGAGCTGTTGGGCGGTCTCGCTCTGTCCGCTGGCGCGGGCTAGGTCGCCCAGGTTGTTGTAGGAGATCGATAGGTCGCGGGCGTAGGTGGTGTTGTCTGGTTCGGTAGCGGTCAGCCGTTCGGCGATGGTCAGTGCCTGGTGGTAGAGCTGTCGGGCGGTCTCGCTCTGCCCGCTGTCGCGGGCTAGGTCGCCCAGCTTGTTGTAGGAGATCGACAGGTCGCGGGCGTAGGTGGTGTTGTCTGGTTCGGTAGCGGTCAGCCGTTCGGCGATGGTCAGTGCCTGGTGGTAGAGCTGTCGGGCGGTCTCGCTCTGCCCGCTGTCGCGGGCTAGGTCGCCCAGCTTGTTGTAGGAGATCGACAGGTCGCGGGCGTAGGTGGTGTTGTCTGGTTCGGTAGCGGTCAGCCGTTCGGCGATGGTCAGTGCCTGGTGGTAGAGCTGTCGGGCGGTCTCGCTCTGCCCGCTGTCGCGGGCTAGGTCGCCCAGCTTGTTGTAGGAGATCGACAGGTCGCCGGCGTAGGTGGTGTTGTCTGGTTCGGCGGTGGCCAACCGCTCGCGGATGGTCGACGCCTGGTGGTAGAGCTGTCGGGCTGTCTCGCTCTGCCCGCTGTCGCGGGCCAGGTCACCTAGCCGTTCGTAGGAGATCGATAGGTCGCTGGCGTAGGTGGTGTTGTCTGGTTCGGCGGTGGCCAATTGTTCGGCGATGGTCAGTGCCTGGTGGTAGAGCTGTCGGGCCGTTTCGCTTTGCCCGCTGTCACGGGCCAGGTCACCCAACCTGTTGTACGAGACCGACAGGTCGCGGGCGTAGCCGGTGTCGTCCGGTTCCAGTTCGTGCCTGCGTTGATTGACAGCCAGACAGGTGGTCAAGATGCTGCGGGCGTCGGCCGAGCGGCCGTGATCACGGGCGAGTGCGCCGAGCGCGTCGCCGGTGACACTCAGCTCAGTCTGGACAACGAGCGGCAGGCCGGCGACCCGGTCAGCGGTCAGCAGCGCGGTGTGGGCGCGGCACAGGCCGTCGAGGAGGCTGACCCGTACCCCCTGCGACGGCTGGTGAACGGCGGGCGAGCTTTGATCCGTTGACCTGGCCCGGCCAGCGCACCGCCGCACCAGGCCGGTGTAGCTGCCGGCGAGAGCGACCGCGGCGACATCGGCGACGGACGGGGTGCCGGCCAGCCGGATCAGCACGTCGAGGACCCGTTCGACCTGCGCGTCGGAGCGCATGGCCAGCACCCCGCTCAGCAGCGTCAAACCTTTGTCGTCGTGCTCGCCCAGGACCCTGGCCACGAGGGCTTCACCGAGACGATCGGGGCGCAGCGGATTCCATCGGTCCGGCCCGTCGTACAGGTCGCGCAGCCATCGGTCGATCCGAGCACGTACGGGCGCAGAGGTGGCGTCGGCCACCAGGTCCAGCAACGCTGTTGCCTCGGCGTCGTCGCGGGCTCCCGCGAGGGTGGACAGGGCCACGCAGAGGCGTACCGTCGGCTGGTCGAGGTCCGGCATCCGGTAATACCAGCGCCGCGCCTCGTGGTCGAGCGCCCGATCCACCGGAGGCCGCTGCCCGGATCGCCAGTCCGGCCCGGACAGCGCCGCGTCGAACGCCTCCAACAACACGTCCAGCGGATGGCTGTAGCGGGGGTCGGACAGGTCCACCTCCACCCGTGGAGCAGCCCAACTCGGACCGTTCCAGGTGCGGCCGAACGCGGTCAGCCCGGCAGTGAACAGCGTGTCCCGCTGCGGGCCGGTCAGGTCGGCCACGGCGGTGGAGGTGTCCACCGCGCTGTCCAACGCGCTGAGCGTGGCACCGGTAGCGACCTCGGCCAACGGCGCCAACGCCTGCCCGGCCAGCGCGGTGGCGGAGGGACGGCCGAGCAGCAACACGCGTACCGGTGCCAGCGGCGACGCCGAACGGGTCAGCGCGGCGAGCCGGGCGGCCAGCACCACGGCGTCGCGTTCCTCGACGTAGTCCACCACGAGCAGCCGGGGTACGGGCAGCCGGTCGACGCCACTGTCGTCGGCGGGCAGCAGCCCCGCCACCCATCCGCGTGCCCGCTGTGCCCGGCACGCCTCCACCGCGAAGCGGGTCTTGCCGGCGCCGCCGCCGGCTTCGATGTAACGCATCGATAACCGTTCCGGCCGGTCGCACCAGTCGCGAACGGTCGCCAGGATGCCGTCGCGGAACAGGTAGTCCACCACGGCGAACTCGGGGCGCAGCATCGTCGAGGGCTGGCCCGTTCCGGGCTGCACGCGCGCGTCGGTCCAGGGTTGCTCGACCAGATCGTCGGCGCCGTCAACGGGCAACACGGCGTGCCAGCCGGCCCGGTCGGCCAGCACCGCCGCCGCGCCCGCCGCCGCGACCTGCTCGCCGTACGCGGTCAGGTCCTCGGGCACACCCGGCCCGCCCGACAACAGGGCGGCGACCGGCGCGGCCCAGCCGCCGAGGTCGCTGTCGCGGTCACGGGTGGCGGTGACCACTCCCACCACCGCCCTGCGCGTCGGACACACCAGCGGCGCCCCCGACAGCCCCGGCGCGGCCTGCCCCGCCTTCAACTGGAAGAACTCGTCACCGGTGACGCCCTCGAACACGAACGACGCCGGCGCTCCCACCGGCACCGCGCCCTCCTCCCGGGGCGGGAATCCGTACGCGTGACACTGCCCGGCCTGCGGCTGGACCCCGGCCAGCCACACACACGGATGAGTGTCGACCCACGCGGCCGTGCGACGCAGACGCAGCAGCGCCAGGTCGGGGTACGGCCACAGCGCCGTGTCGACCGGCGGCGCCGATCGGGCCAGCACATCCGCAGGCACCGCCTCGACGCCGACACCCGCGTCGGCGGGCACCACCATCACCCGGCCGAGGGCCACTCCCTCGGCGGCGTCGTGGACGACGTGCGCCGCGGTGAGCACCCAACCGGGCGCGACAAAGAACCCCGTGCCCAGCACCGCCCGATCGTCCGCCCGCTCGACGCGTACGACGTGGCGGCGTAGGTGCCGCGAGTCGACTCGTGTGCGCATGCCGCCTGCCCGGGTCTCAGGTCGACTCGGGCCGCTTCCAGGTGAGGGTGACCGTCAGACTCGCCTGACCGTCGGCCTCGACGAGCAGGCCGGTCAGCTTGCCGGACTTGGCAGTCAACGCGAGTCCGAACGCGACCGTCGCCTCGGACGGTTTGACCTGCTCCCACACCTGCGCCAACTCGCCGGCGACGGCTTCCACGGTCTCCCGGACGCCGTCGAACGACAACGCCCGGTCCAGAGTGACGGTCTGCGGGCCACCGCCGTCGGTGAGCTTGACGAAGAACTCGGTCCCGCCGGCCTCGACCCGCGCCACCCGCCCCTGCCCTGCATGCACCCGCAGCCCCTTCCGCTCCGCCGGACCGGCACGTAACCATCGACTGCCCACTGTGGCAGCGCGGCACGAGCAGTCTTCTTCGGCCTTGCCCGGGGCGCAACTTCCGCACCGGCCGGGGTCAGAACAACGACAGTGGCGACGGGGCGGCCGGGACCAGGACGTCGCTGCCGGACCAGTTGATGTCCTCGTGCGAGATGGCCTTGTCGGGCTCGTCGTCCTCGTCCAGGGTGGAGTAGTCCGCGAGGTAGCGGCCGAAGCCGTACCCGCCGGCCTTCAACGTCGCGAGGGCCCACGGCCGCAACTGGTCGCGCAGCTTGTCCGGCGCACGCCGATCGACCGGCACCCGGACGACGCCGAGCAGGTCGTACCACTCGTCGGCCGTGCCGGCGTCGACCACCCGGCAGAGCGAGAACGCGTGCCGCACCGGCGGCTCCGGGTCGATCCACGTGACCTGATTGCGCATGGTGCCTCCAAGCTCATCACTGAAGTGGCTCGCTCCTGAGAGGATGCATCAGGCCGCACTTGATATCAAGGGTGCCGAGATGGATACTCCTGGTTGTCGTGACGAGTCGGAGGAGAGTCCATGTCTGTGCCATCCCGATCTCCAGCACCGGCGGAGGGTTCACCGGTCGTGCAGGCGTGGGAACTCGGAATGCGGCTGCGCCAGCGCCGCGAGGAGATCGGTTTCACCGCGACGGCGGCCGGTCGCGCGATCGGCATCATCCAGGCGTACGTCACCGGGGTGGAGACCGGGAAGGTCAAGCTTCCCGCCGCCCGGCTGGCGCAGATCGTCGAGGTCTACGAGTTGGAGCCGGAGGAGGCGGCCGAGCTGGAACACCTGCGCGTCGGCGCCAGCAGGCGCGGGTGGTGGCACGAGTATGTCCAGCTCTTCCCGGCCGAGTTCATCCGGTTCCTGGGCTACGAGGCCGGCGCCGGGCACATCCGTTTCTACGGTAACGAGCTGGTGCCCGGTCTGATGCAGACCGAGGACTATGCGCGGGCGGTCATCGCCGGCGGCACCACAACGATCCGGCTCACCGAGGTCGAGCGGCGGGTCGCCGCCCGGATGGCCCGGCAGGCGCGACTCGACGCCGCCGACCCGCTCCGGCTGACCGCGTTGCTCGGCGAGGGCGTACTGCGCCAGCAGGTCGGCGGGCCGGCGGTGATGCGGGCCCAACTCGATCACCTCGTCCGGCTGGCGACCGAGCGGCCGGAGCAGGTCGAGATCCGCGTGCTGCCGTTCACCGCCGGAGCGCACCCGGCGCTTGGCGGGTCGTTCCAGATCCTGTCGTTCCCGTCGCCACGACTGCCCGACCTGGTCTGGCAGGAGGTGCTGACGTCGATCGACATCATCGACCAGTCCATCCGGGTCACCGACTACCAGGTGACGTTCGCCGAGGCGCGGGAACGCGCGTTACGCTCGGAGGACTCGCTCGACCTGATCCGCCGGATCGCCAAGGAGATGACGTGACCTCGTCGCACCGCCTCCCCGGGCAGGGTTGGTTCAAGTCCTCCCGCAGTTCGGACAACGCCAACTGCGTCGAGGTGCGGTTCGCCGGTGGCGCGGTGGACGTCCGCGACACCAAGGACCGCACCGGCCCGACGCTCGCCTTCGACAGCGGATCCTGGGCCAGCTTCCTGACCGGCCTCAAGGCCGCGTCGGACCGGTAGGCCGGCCTTACTCCCGCACTGAGAACTGCCGGAAGTTTCTCGGTGGACATGAACGGTCCGGGTGGATGTCAGGCATCCGACACGCATTGACGCTGGCCGCCGTGTGGGGGCGGTGCGGTGGATCTCGCCGCTGGCCGTGACAGCCCACAATGGCCCCATGACAGCAGGTGATCAGACGCGCAGGTGGGCGACGGTGGTCCTCGTCGGGGTGGTGGGCGCCGGCCTGGGGGCGTTCCTGGCCGTCCAGGACCTCGACCGGGCGAACAAGTGGTCCGGCGTGCTCGGGCTGTTCCTCACGCTTGCCGGTGTGGGTCTCTCCGCGTACGGGCTGTTCGGTGCCCGGCGGGCGGCGAACGGGCAGTCGGTGGACGGGAGTGTCGTCGGTGGTGGGGTGACCCAGGTCCGTGGGGTGCGCGGTGACGTGCGCATCGGCCGGTCCGCACCGGCGACCGGGTCACCGTCGGCACCGACCGCGCCGCCGCCGTCTGCCGCCGGGGTGGGGGCCGGCGGCGTACCGGCCGGGGACGGGCAGTCGGTGACGCGGTCGTGGGCGGCGGGGCCGGTACGGCAGGTCGACGGTGTCGGCGGTGACGTGGACATCGACAGGTGAACCGGCGGTGGTGTCCGCAACCGGCGGCGGGTCAGGTGGTGACCGGCAGTGTGGTCTTCGGGGACGTCATCCAGATCTCCCACATCGACGGAGACGTCACCGTCATCAGCCCGGATCGACCGCCCTACCGGGTGAGCACGGCCGACAGTTGCCCGGTGCCGGTGGGTGTGCCGAAGGCCCGATCACATCCGAGCTGCCTGTTGCTGGCCCGCCATCAGGTGGTGCCGTTCACCGGTCGCGAGCGGACCCTGGACGCGCTGGCCGAGTGGGTGCGCGGTGGCGAGCCGGTCGCGGCGTTGCTGGTCCACGGTGCGGGTGGGCAGGGCAAGACCCGTCTCGCCGCTGAGGTCGCCGCACGGTGCGCAGAGGCGGGGTGGGCGGTGTGGAAGGTGGTGCACACACCGACCCCCGTGCCCGGAACCGCGCCGGTGTCCCGGGTCGAGTTACCCGGCGGCGCGGTGCTGGCGGTCGTGGACTACGCCGACCGGTGGCCGGCCTCAGCGTTGTTGGCCCTGCTCATTCAGCTACGGGACCTGTACACGCGGACCGGCGCGCGGGTGCGGGTGCTGATGCTGGCCCGCTCGGACGGCTACTGGTGGCCGGCGGTGGCCAACCGGGCCGAGAGCGACCTCGGCATCGACACCGGCCAGGTGGTGTTGCCGCCGCTGGCCGCCGACAGCGACGACGATCGGCCGACGCTGTTCACCACCGCGGCGGATCGCTTCGCCGCGGCCATGAACATCGAGCGGGTCGGCTGGCCGGTACCGGATCTGACCGGACCCGCCTTCGCGCAGGTCCTGGCCGTGCACATGGCTGCTCTGGCCACCGTCGACGCGATTCGGCACGGCGATGTCCCACCCGTACGAGGGGACGCCGTCTCGGCTTATCTGCTGGTGCGGGAGGAGGCGTACTGGCACGAGCTATGCACCGGACCGGAGGGTCCCTTGACGACCCCGCCCGCGGTGATGCACCGGGCCGTCTACACCGCGACCCTGATCGGGGCCCAGCCCCGATCCGCCGCCCGGCGGGCGCTCACCCAGGCCGCGTTCGCCGCCGACAGCACCGCCGCGGACCGGATCATCGACGATCACACGACCTGCTATCCGCCGACCGACACCCGACTCGTGTTCGAGCCGCTGCACCCCGACCGGCTCGGTGAGGACCTCATCGCCCTGTCCACCCCGGGTCACGGCGGGCGCGTGACCCTGGAGAAGGACTGGGCGCCCATCGCGGTCGCCGACCTGCTCACCGCCGACGGGCCACAGCCGCCGGCATGGACCACGGCCGCGGTCACCACTCTCGTCGAGACCGCATGCCGCTGGCCACACATCGCCACCGACGTGCTGTACCCGTTGATCCGTCGCCGTCCCGAGCTGGTTGTCGCCGCGGGCGGGGCCACCCTCACCCGCCTGGCGGCCGTTCCCGACGTCGACCCCGCCGTCCTGGAGATCCTCGAACCCCTGCTGCCCCAGGGCAGGCACATCGATCTCGACATCGCCGCCGCCGCGATCACCGGCCATCTCACCCGGCACCGCCTGGCCCACGCCACCGACGACGCGGAGCGTGCCCGGCTGCACGTCATCCACGCCTGGCGGCTGGCCAACGCCGGGCAACACATCGCCGCGCTGGCCTCGGCGCAGGAGGCCGTCGGCATCTACCGGCGGTTGGCGGAGGCCAACCCGGGCTCCCTGCCCGGCCTCGCGATGTCGTTGAACAACCTCGGCAACCACCTGTCGGGGGCGGGGCGTCGAAAGGAGGCGCTGGCCCCGACGGAGGAAGCCGCCGGCATCTGGCGCCGGTTGGCGATGGTCAACCCGGCCGTCTACCTGCCGCACCTCTCGGGGGCGTTGAACAACCTCGGCAACCACCTGTCGGGGGTGGGGCGTCGGGAGGAGGCGCTGGCCCCGGCTGAGGAGGCCGTCGCCATTCGCCGCCGGCTGGCAAAGGCCGACCCGGAGGCGTACCTGCCCGACCTCGCGGGGTCGTTGGCCAACCTCGGTAGCCGGTTGGCGGAGGTGGGGCGTCGGGAGGAGGCGCTGGCCCCGACGGAGGAAGCCGCCGGCGTCTACCGACGGCTGGCGGAGGCCGACCCGGCCGCCCACCTGCCCGATTTCGCGACCTCGCTGCACAACCTCGGCAACGAGCTGTCGGGGGTGGGGCGTCGGGAGGAGGCGCTGGCCCCGGCGGAGGAGGCCGTGACCATTCGTCGCCGGTTGGCGGAGGCCAATCCCGCCGCTCACCTGCCCGACCTCGCGATGTCGTTGACCGGCTTGGGGGCTCGCCTGTTGGCGCTGGGGCGTCGGGAGGAGGCGCTGGCCCCGGCGGAGGAGGCCGTCGCCATCCGTCGCCGGTTGGCGGAGGCCAATCCTGCCGCCCACCTGCCCGACCTCGCGACATCGTTGAACAATCTCGGCGTCTTCCTGGCGGAGGTGGGGCGTCGGGAGGAGGCGCTGGCGCTGGCGGAGGAGGCCGCCGGCATCTGGCGCCGGTTGGCCGAAGCGAACCCGGCCGCCCACCTGCCCGACCTCGCGACGTCGTTGCTGAATTTCAGCGAGCGGCTGTCCCAGGTGGGGCGTCGGGAGGAGGCGCTGGTCCCGGCGGAGGAGGCTACCGGCATCTGGCGCCGGTTGGCCGAGGCCAACCCGGCCGCCTACCTGCCCCAGCTCGCCGGGTCGTTGGACAACCTCGGTAGCCGGCTGGCAGAGGTGGGTCGGGAGGAGGCGCTGGTCCCGGCGGAGGAGGCCATGACCATCCGCCGCCACCTGGCGGAGGTCAATCCCGCCGTCTACCTGTCCCACCTCGCGATCTCGTTGTCCAACCGCGGCGCTCTCCTGTTCACGGCGGGGTGCCGGGACGAGGCACTGTCACTGGCGGAGGAGGCCGTCGGTGTGTACCGGCGGCTGGCTGATGCCAACCCCGCCGCCCACCTACCCGAGCTTGCACTCTCGTTGAACAATCTCGGCGTCCTCCTGTCCGAGTCGGAGCAGCAGGAGCAGGCCCTGGCCGCGGCGGAGGAGGCCACTGCCATCCACCGCCGGTTGGCCGGAGACAACCCGGCCGCCTACCTGCCCCACCTCGCGATGTCGTTGACCAACGTCAGCGAGCGGCTGTCCAGGGTGGGGCGTCGGGAGGAGGCGCTGGCTGCGGCGGAGGAGGCCGTGACCATCCGCCGCCGGTTGGCGGAGGTCAACCCCGTCGCCTACCTGCCCTTCCTCGCGAGATCGCTGTCGGCGTACGCACGGGTGTGCGTCAGCGTGGATGCCGACATGACCGGGGCCTTGGCCGCGGTCACGGAGGCGGCAGTCCTCTATGAGCCCTTGGCGCGGCAGTTGCCGCAGGTGTTCGCCGACTATCTGTCCGACGCCCGGCAGATCCGCGCCGACATCATCGAGCGGCTCGGCGGGGAGCCCGAGCACTGACGCCGTCGGGTCCTGTTCCACCGCGGTCCGTCCTCGAGTAACGCGCGTCGGCGCCTGACCGGATTGTCACGGAGGTTGTCGTACCGGGGTGCCAGGATGCCGTCGTGGCGTATGACGAGGACCTGGCGAACCGGGTACGGGAGCTTGTCGGGCGCGAGCCCGGCATCGCCGAGCGGCGCATGTTCGGCGGCCTGGCGATGATGCTGCGCGGCAACATGGCCGTGGTTGTCCGCGGCGCGGGGGGCTTGATGGTCCGCGTCGACCCGGCGGAGTCCGAGCGGGCGCTGGCCGAGCCCGGCGCCGAGACGACGACGATGCGCGGGCGGGCGATGCGCGGCTGGGTCACGGTGGAGCCCGCGGCCTGCGAGCGGGACGCGGACCTGGCCCGGTGGGTCGACCGTGGCGTCCGCTACGCGGCCGGTCTACCGGCGAAGTGACGCACCGATAATCGGCTGCGGGCAGGTCTCCTCCGCCCTAGGCTCGGCCACCAGTCAGACCGGGCCGGGCCGGGCCGGCGGGTTGGAGATGAGCACCGCGATGACGATCAACCTCTATGCGATAAGTGTCGACGCGGCGGAGCCACTGCGGCTCGCACGCTTCTGGGCGGCGGTGCTCGGCCGCGAGGTGGTTGACGACTTGCACGAGGGGGTCGCGCTCCGGCCCGACGGTGACCCGGGCTTCCGCATCCGGTTCCTGCCGACCGAGTCGCCGAAGGTCGGGCAGAACCGGATCCACTTCGACCTGACCAGCGCGACGCCGCAGGGGCAGCGGGAAACGGTGGCCCGGGCGATTGAGCGGGGCGGGCGGCACGCCGACGTCGGCCAGAAGGGCGACGAGGGGCACGTGGTGCTCGCCGACCCGGAGGGCAACGAGTTCTGCGTCGTCGAGGCGGGCAACAGGTTCCTCGCCGGCTGCGGGCTCGTCGGCGCGGTCAACTGCGACGGCTCGCAGGCGGTCGGCTACTTCTGGAGCGAGGCGCTGGGCTGGCCGCTGGTCTGGGACCAGGATGAGGAGACCGCGATCCAGTCCCCGCGCGGTGGGGCGAAGGTCACCTGGAGCGGTCCGCCGTTGATGCCGAGGCACGGCCGGGACCGCGTACACCTGGACCTCGCGCCGCCTGTTGGCGCGGACCGGGAGGCGGAGGTCGACCGGCTGCTCTCGCTCGGCGCGACCCGGGTCGGCGCGGGCCGGCACACCGCCGACGACGTGGTGCTGGCCGACCCCGACGGCACCGAGTTCTGCGTGCTGACGCCCCGGTAGCGGCCCCTTGCGCCGGCGGACGCCGCCCCGATCCGGACCCGATCCGAGGACACCGATCGAAGTGCCTGTCGGCGAAGTCGGTCGGCGGGTGGTTCCCCGTCCGCGAGCCGGAGCCGCCTGAATCTTGGTACGGAACGGCCCTCAGAGGGGCGTTCGCGTACCAAGATCTACGTTGTCCCAGGAAGTGGAAAAACGATCCCGGGATTCGAGAACATATCTTTGATCGACTCCACCTCGCCGAAGTGGCGGGGTCGGGGCCGCCGGGATACCACCACTTCGGCGTAGTGGAGTCGATCAAGCCGCAGGATACCGCCACTTCGGCGAGGTGGAGTCGATCAAGTCTCCGGACGCGGTGACTCCGGTGGCGGAGGTGGTGGCCGGTCGAGTCGCCAGCGCGGTGTGGACGGTTCAGGGCCGGCACGCGGCGTGAGTCGTTCACGTCATCAAGTTTGTCGGCGCCTGCTGAACACCTTCCGGGCCAGCCTGGGCAGCACGCCGACCGCGCCCCGGGCGCCCTCACACCTGGATGTCGAAGCGTTGCAGCACCGAGGGCGCGACCAGGCCCAGCGCGGCGAGCACGGCCACCACGGTCATCGCGGTGCGCAGCACGACCGTCTCCGCCTTGCTGCCGGTGCGCAGCGCGATGCGGTTGGGCAGCCCGATCATCGTCCACATCCGCCGTTTGATCGGAATCGGCCAGAGGATCGGCACGCCGGCTCGGGTGATCATGTCACCGAGGATGTGTACGAAGCAGCCCACGCCGACGGCGAGGCCGATCATCGGATAGCCGCGGTCGCCGGGCAGGTTGGCGAACGTGAACCAGGCCGCGGCGGCGGACACCAGCGTGATGACCACCCAGCCGGCCCGTTCGGCCCACTCGTCGAAGAGCCCCCGCAGCGCCAGGCCGATCATGAAGAACAGGATGCTGACCACGGCCCACTTGCCGTAGTGGGCGCAGAGCGCCGTGGTGCCCCACCCGACGAGCACGGTGAACGGGACCGTGTGGGTGAGCGTGCGGTGCCCGTTGTTGCGGCGCGGGTCCTTGCTCAGCTTGGTGGCGTAGTAGACGCCGAGCGAGATCTTCTCCACCACCTCGGCGACGAAGAGGCTGACCACGCCGAAGGTGCGGGCCACGGTGGCGCCACCCTGGTTGCGGGTGACCTTGCCGGAGAGGTCGAGGTCGGGAAAGAGCGCCCCGCCCGCGCAGACCGCGGTGCCGACGGCGAGCGCCAGCGGCGTCTGGTGGTAGTCGGCGAACTGGTCCAGCGCCCATGAGCCGGTCAGCCACACGGCCGCGCCGGACAGCGCATGGGACGGTCCCATCATCTCGGCTCGCCCTCCCCAAAGATCTTGATCGACAAACTACGCCACTGTAGTCAGTCGGTGCGACGGTGGGCATCAGGAAGTATGTCGGCCCAGGCGGGCGCGGCGTGCCGTCTGTCGGCGATGGGACGCCGGCGGTGTCAGCCCGCGGTGCGGGTGGGCCGAATCGGACGGATGCTGTCCCGGATCAGAGCGAACTGCCCGCTGGCGGCGGCCCAGTCGGCGTCCGAGGTGGTCCAGCCCAGCGTCCACCCGGACTCCTCGCCGGGCAGCACCCGCAGGGCGCGCAGCCGTTCGCCGGTCGGGGCCGTCCAGCGGCATTCCCACTCGGCGCCCTCGCCGGCGGCGGCGAGCCGCACCTTGTCGTACCCGGGCAGCCGGCCGGCGTCGCGGAGGTCCCGCTCGGCGGACTTCAGCCGGCCGACCGGATCCCCGCCCGGGTAGGGCTCGACGCCCAGGATGCGCCGGGTGGTCGGGTCCTGGAAGCAGGTGGTGTCGCCGGAGCGGAGCTGGAGCCAGCCGGCGGGCAGGGCGATGTGGAACCCGCCGGTGTCGGCGGGCCAGATCCAGTCGGCCGGCACGGTCGCCGGATCGGCAGGTGGCGGACCCTTCCGCACCGGCGTGCCGGCCACGTCCGGCCGGATGCACGGGAACGGCGGCGGTGGCACGCCGGGAGGCGGGCCGGGCGGACGCTCCCAGGGCCGGCCGATGGCCGTGCCGTCTCCGTCGCCGCTCGCGGGAGGGTCGCTGTCGACGGCGAGGGCGGTCCCGACGCCGGCGGCCAGCGCCAGCACCGCGACCGTCGCGGCCGGGCCCCAGCGCCGTAGCGCCGCCCGCCTCCACTCGTCACCCGGTGGGTCGCCGTCGCGACCGGTCTCCCCGTGGTCGGTCTCCCCGTGGTCGGTCTCCCCGTGGTCGGTCTTCCGGTGGCCGTCGCCGTGCGGAGCGCGCAGGCCGTGCTCCGCGCCGCCGTGGGCGGTCCCGCTTCGATGGGGTACGCCGTGCGGCGCGCCGCCCCGCACGGGGTCGTCGTGGAGCGCGCCGCTGCCCGTCGCGCCGCGCAGCGAACCGGAGTCGACCGGACCGCTTGAGGTGATGGGCGGTGGGGTCGCGGCGGGGGCGCCGCCGGGCCCGGGGAGGTGCACCGGGCTGACGGCGTCGGCCCGGGGCGCCGGACCCTCGGGACCGGTGGGGCTGCCCGGGTCGACGAAGCTGGTCAGAACCGTGGGGCCGAACACGCCGACCGGGCGGTCGGGGGTGCCCCGGACCGAATCGTGCTCCGGCTGGTCCGGTTCGTCGGGGTGGCGCTCGTCCGCCGGGTCGGCCGGCGGCGTCCGGTCGTCCTCGGTCGGCCGCGCCCACTCGCTGCGCCGCGCCGCCCGACTCCACGCCCTCGCGGCGGCGGCCGGCGGCATCATGTCCGGGTAGCCGACGGTCGGCCGGTCCGACGCACCCGGGCCGTCCCCGTCGCCCGTGTCGTCGTCGCCGTCCCCACCGCCCGGGCCGTTCCGGCCGTCCCAGCCGTGCCGTTCGGCCGGGCCGGGTCGGGCCGGCGCGTCCGGGGTCGGGTGCCCGGCGCTCCCGCCGGAGACGCCGCCCGACACCGCGGCGCGTCCGGTCGCGGTCCTGGGCGAGGTGTCGGGTCCGGGCCCGGTCGCGGGCGGGACGTCGGGTCCGGGGCGGTGTACCGGTGGGACGGCGATGCTGGCGCCGCTCGGCGGCGCAACGGTGGGTGCGGCGGACCGGGGGACCGGCGGGACGGCGATGTGGGAGCCGCTCAACGGCGGGACGGTGGGCGTGGGCCGGGGGACCGGTGGGTCGGTGCCGCTCACCGGCCCGCCGGTGGACCCGACCGCGTGCCCGGGTGGCGCGTTCCGGCCGGAGCGGCCATGTCCGGCCGTGCCGGACGCCGGGCGGTCCGGCGCGTCCGTGGCCGGTGTGGCGGCGGAGGCGAGGAGCCGGGCGATGTCGTCGTGGCCGAGCCGGTTGCGCGGGTCGCGGCGCAGCAACCCGACCAGCACCGGCATCAGCGGGCCGGCGTGCGGCGCCGGGTCCGGCGGCTGGCTGGCCAGCGCGGCGAGCGTGGCCATCGCGGTGCTGCGGGCGTACGGCGAGCGGCCCTCCACGGCGGCGTGCAGCGTGGCGCCGAGCGACCACAGGTCCGCCTCGACGCTTGACACCCCCTCGGCGGCGCGTTCCGGCGCGACGTACTGCGGGGAGCCGAGGACCAGGCCGGGACGGGTCATCGCGCCGTCACCGCCCTCGAACACGGCCAGCCCGAAGTCGGTGAGGAGCACCCGCCCGTCCCGGGCCAGCAGCACGTTCGCGGGTTTCACGTCCCGGTGCAGCACACCGGCCCGGTGGGCGGCGCGCAGCGCGGCGTGCACCGCCCGCCCGATCTCGGCGGCCCGCCGGGGCGGCAGCGGACCGTCCGCCTCGATGATCTCCTGGAGCGAGCGGGACGGGACGTACTCCATGATCAGCCACGGGTCGCCCTGGACCCGGACCACGTCGTAGACCCGCACCACGTTCGGGTGGTTGAGCCGCGCGGCCGTCCGCGCCTCGCGCAACGTGCGGGCACGCAGCTCGTCCCGCTCGTTCTCGGCCAGCCAGTTGGGCGGCAGCACCTGCTTGACCGCGACCTCGCGTTCGAGCTCCTCGTCCCGGGCGAGCCAGACCTGGCCCATCCCACCGCGGCCGACCAGCTCGATCAGGCGGTACCGTCCGGCGATCACAACCTTACGCACCGCACTCCTCACCGCTGGTCGTGGTCCACAATAGCCAACGGATCGGACGGTACCTATCCTCTCGGGGCAGCAGACCTCAGCTCGCCGCCCCGGCCAGCAGGTTTCCTTCCGGAATGGTGATCGCCGGCCGACCCCCGACCAGCATGGCGGCGGCCCGCCGGGCCTGGAACGAGTGGTGCTCCCGGCGGGCGGCGGCGTAGCTGGCGACGGTCCGGGCCGCGATGGCGGACCAGGCGTACCGCCGGGTCACCATGGCGCGCGCCTTGCGCGCCACCCGGCGGGCGAAGACCTCGTCGCCGAGCAGCCGGTCGACGGCGCCGGCGAGCGCGGCCGGGTCGCCGTGCGGGAACGTCACCCCGGTCACCCCGGGCTCGACGATCTCGGCCAACCCGCCGGTGCGGGCCACCGCGAGCGGCGCCCCGGCGGCAGCCGCCTCCAGGGCGATCATGCCGAACGGCTCGTAGAGGCTGGGGATCACGGTGGCGTCGGTGGCGGCGAGCACCGCGGGGAGCTGGGTGGCATCCATGAAACCGGCGAACCGGACGGTGTCGTGCAGGCGCAACCGGTGTGCCTGGTCCACCAGCTCGTTCTTGTACGGGCCGTCCCCGGCGATCACCACTCGCAGGCCGGGGTGCCGGTCGGCCAGGTGCGGCACCGCGTGCACCAGGTGCTGCACGCCCTTTTCGTAGACCAGCCGGCCGGCGTACCCGATCAGCGGCCCGTCCCCGGCGAAGCGGGCGCGGGCGGAGGCGACCGCGTGCGGGCGGGCCCGCCAGGCCCGGTCGTCGACGCCGTTGGCCACCACGTCGATGCGCCCGGCCGGCACGTCGAACAGCCGGACCACCTGGTCGCGCATGTATCCGGAGCAGGCGATCACCCGGGCCGAGGCGTTGCTCAGCCAGTGCTCGACGCCGTGGATGGTGCGGTTCATCTCCCCGGGCAGCCAGCCCTGGTGCCGGCCCGCCTCGGTGGCGTGGATGGTGGTCACCAGCGGCACGTCCAGGTGCTCGGCCAGGGTCACCGCGGTGTGTGCGACGAGCCAGTCGTGGGCGTGGATCACGTCGTACGCGCCGGAGCCGGCGGCGCGCAGGGCGGTGCGGGTGAGGGTGTGGTTGAACGCCATGGTCCAGGCCAGCAGGGAGTCGGTGGCGAGGGGGAAACGCACCGGGTCCTCGGCGGCGCGGACGATCCGCACGCCGTCGGCGTACTCCTCCATGGGTGTGCCCTCGGCGTGCCGGGTGACGACGGTGACCTCGTGCCCGGCGGCGGCCAGGGCGACGGAGAGCGCGTGCACGTGGCGGCCGAGGCCACCGACGAGCACGGGTGGGTACTCCCAGGAGAGCAGCAGCACCCGCAGGCGCCGGGCGGGCTGGATGTCGATCACTTCGGCGTCAGCTGACACGCGGCCCCCTTTGAGTTGTGGTCGTCCCGCCCGAGGTCACCACGGGGGGTCGGCACCCATCCTGCCCAGGTGTCGATAACCGGCGGCGACACGCCGGTTGCCGGTCTGTAACGCGTTACCGGCGGCCTCGCCGCGCGCGCAGCAGCTCGGCCACCGACCAGGCCTGGAACGGGCAGCCGGTGGCGGCGTGCGGGGCGAGCCCGTCGGCGGTCTCGCTCACCGAGCCGAGGCCGTCCTCGACCAGGTGACCGGCCAACCCCACCAGCAGGTCGTCGGTGGGCATCCCGGCCCGGCGGTAGGCGTCGACGAGCGGCCCGGTCAGCCACGGCCACACCGTGCCCTGGTGGTAGGCGGAGTCCCGCTCGGCCGGGCCGCCCCGGTGCCGGCCGGTGAAGCCGGGCGACCCGGGGGCGAGACTGCGCGGGCCCAGCGGGGTGACCAACGCCTCGGTGAGCCGGCGCAGCGTGACCTCGTCCGGCTCCAGCGGGGCGTGCGGCAGCGACCAGGCGAGCAGTTGGTTGGGGCGCAGCAGATCGTCGTCGTGGTGCGGGGCGCCGCCGAGCGGGTACGCGGGCGCCGGGGCGTCGACCACGTCGTGCAGCCAGCCGGCCGGCGCCGGGAACCGGTCGCGGAACGCGGTCGTGGCCCGGCCGTGCAGGTCCCACAGGCCGGTGGCGTCCCGGCCGGCCAGCTCGGTCAGCTCGGCGAGCCCGGCCAACCCGTTGATCCACAGCGCGTTCACCTCGACCGGCTTGCCGGTGCGCGGGGTCACCGGCACGCCGTACACCCGGGCGTCCATCCAGGTCAGCGCCACATCCGGCGGGCCGCCCTGGGTGAGCAGCCCGTCGGCCGGGTCGACGCCGATGCCGTACCGGGTGCCGGCCACGTGCGCCTCGACCACGCCGTGCAGCGCCGGCAGCAGCTCGTCGCCGAGGTCGGTGTCGCCGGTGACGGTGACGTGCCGGGACACCGCGTGCAGGAACCACAGCGTGGCGTCGACCGTGTTGTGCTCGACCCGGCCGGTGTCGGCGGTGTTCGCCAGCATGCCCTCGGACAGCGTGCCCGCGTACGCCCGCAGCAGCTCCCGGCCCTCGTCGGCCCGGTTCGTGCAGAGGAACAGCCCCTCGTAGGAGATCATGGTGTCCCGCGACCAGGCGCCGAACCAGGGGTAGCCGGCCACCACGTCCGGCCCGGTGGCGGTGCGGACCACGAACGCGTCGGCGGCCAGCGCGAGCGTCGCGGAGACCGCGTCGTCGGGCTTGGCGGCGGACACCACCGCCCGGTTGCGCCGCCGGGCCGCCTCGACCACGGCGGTCGCCGGTGGCGGCTCCGCGCCCAGGTCGTCCGCCCAGGCCAGCACCGTCACCGTCGCGCCCGGCTCGTCGAGCGCGCCGGAGAAGCGGCCCGCGTACCAGAGGTCCTCGTCCGGGTTCAGGCCGCGGTCCGCCTCCGCGCGGTGGCGGACCCCGAGCCACCACTGGCCCTCCGGGGTCCAGTCCGGCCCGGCGAGCCGGAACGCGCCGTCGACGATCGCGCCACCGGCCACCGGCTCCAGCCGGGGCGCGGGACCGTCGGCCCGCCGCTCGCCGTGCGCGTCCCGCCAGGTGCAGGCCGCGGCCAGGTCCAGCCGGACCGGGCCGCCGGAGACCAGGCGGTGGACCACGGCGACACAGGACCGGTCGTACGCCATGGCGATCTCCCGCTCGATCACCACGTCGCCGATCCGCCACCGCCAGCGCGGCACCCCGTCGGTCAGGTCGAAGCGCTCCAACAGCTCGAAGCCGCGCGGGTCCACCACACCGGAGGACCACTCGTGCGCGCCGAGCCGGACCCGCGTCCCCGACGGCAGGGTCACCGCCGGGTCGAGACTCACGAGTCCCACCTTGCGGGACGCCGGCGTGTCGCCCGACACCACGAGCAACCCGTGGTAGCGGCGGGTGCGCAGCCCGGCCACGGTGCCCATGGCGTAACCGCCGCGCCCGTCCGTGACCAGCCATTCCCGCTCGGCGGCGGTGGACAGATCCGCGCAGAACCGCGGACCGAAACGGATGTCGATCAACTTTCCTCCACCGGCAGCGAGGTGTGACATGCCACGACGACAATGGCCGCTGTGGAGATGTACCCCGGCGGCGTCGAAGATGTTCCGGTGATCACCGACCACCCGACCTCCGCGGCCCCCGACCCCGAGCGGCACCGGCTCGCCCAGGCCGATGCCGGGGAGCAGGACTGGCGCGCATGGGGCCCCTATCTGTCCGAGCGGGCGTGGGGGACGGTACGGGAGGACTACAGCGAACACGGCACGGCGTGGGACTACTTCCCCCACGATCACGCGCGGTCCCGAGCCTACCGGTGGAACGACGACGGCATGGCGGGCGTCTGCGACGACCGGCAGACGTTCTGCTTCGCGCTGGCGCTGTGGAACGGGCGGGACCCGATCCTCAAGGAACGCATGTTCGGCCTCGGCGGCGACGGCGGCAACCACGGCGAGGACGCCAAGGAATACTGGTGGTATCTCGACAGCACCCCCACGCACTCGTGGATGCGCTGGCGCTACCACTACCCGCAGGCATCCTTCCCGTACGACGAACTCGTCGCGGTCAACGCGCTGCGCGGCCGGGACGACACCGAGTACGAGCTGGTGGACACCGGCATCTTCGACGACGACCGCTACTGGGCGGTGACCGTCGACTACGCCAAGGCGTCCCCGACCGACATGTGCCTGCTCGTCACCGTCGCGAACCAGGGCGACCGGGACGCCACCCTGCACGTGCTGCCCACACTGTGGTTCCGCAACACCTGGGCGTGGGGGCTGCCCGGCGCCGACCGGGTCCCGACGATCCACGGCGCGGGCTCCCGGCTGGTCGGTGACCACTGGGTGCTCGGTCAACTGCTGCTGGAGGGCGACGGCGACCCGACGCCGCTGCTGTGCGACAACGAGACCAACGCGGAACGGCTGTGGGGGCTGCCCGGCCGGTCCGCGTACCCGAAGGACGGGATCAACGACCACGTGGTGGCTGGCGCCGACACCGTCAACCCGGACCGCGTCGGCACCAAGGGCGCGCTGCACTACGTGCTCGACGTGCCGGCCGGCGGACGGCGGCAGATCCGGCTGCGGCTGACCCGCACCGCGCCGCCGCCGGCCGCCGTCGCGCCCCCGCCGGCCGACCTCGGGGACGGGTTCGACACCGTGCTCTGGGCCCGCCGCGCCGAGGCGAACCGGTTCTTCGACAGCGTCATCCCGGACGCGGCCACCGCCGACGAGGCGATGGTCGCCCGCCAGGCGATCGCCGGGCTGATGTGGGGCAAGCAGTTCTACCACTTCGACGTCAAACGCTGGCTGGAGGGCGATCCCGGCTCGGCGCCGCCGCCGGCCGGGCGCCGGCACGGGCGCAACAGCGCCTGGTGGCACATGACCAGCTTCGACGTGTTCTCCATGCCGGACCCGTGGGAATATCCCTGGTACGCCGCCTGGGACCTGGCCTTCCACTGCGTGACCATCGCCCGGGTCGATCCGGGGTTCGCCAAGGAGCAACTGCTGCTCCTGCTCCGCGAGTGGTACCTGCACCCGAACGGGCAGATCCCGGCGTACGAGTGGGCGTTCGGGGACGTGAACCCGCCGGTGCACGCCTGGGCCGCGTTGAAGGTCTTCGAGATCGACGGCGGCCGGGACCACGAGTTCCTCGCCCGCGTGATGCACAAGCTGCTGCTCAACTTCACCTGGTGGGTCAACCGCAAGGACACCGGCGGCAACAACGTCTTCGAGGGCGGTTTCCTCGGGCTGGACAACGTCGGCCCGTTCGACCGCTCGGCGGCGCTGCCGGTGGCCGGGACGTTGGAGCAGTCCGACGGCACCGGCTGGATGGCCATGTACGCGTTGAACATGCTCGACATGGCCGTCGTGCTGGCCGAGCACGACCACGCCTACGTGGACACCGCGACGAAGTTCTTCGAGCACTTCGCGTACATCGCCGCGGCGGCGTACTCCCAGGGGTTGTGGGACGCCGACGACGCCTTCTTCTACGACGTGCTGCGGCTGGCCGACGGCACGAAGGTGCCGTTGAAGGTCCGCTCGGTGGTCGGGCTGCTGCCGCTGGCGGCGGTCACCCGCCTCACCGCGCGGACGCTGCGCCGCCTGCCGGAGCTGGGGGCCCGGCTGCGCTGGTTCCTCACCAACCGCCCCGAGTACGCCGACGTGATCGGCGCCCGGCGGCTCGGCCCCGACGGCCGCCAGCAGCGGCTGCTGTCCATGGTCGGCCCGGAGCAGGTGGTGCGGCTGCTGGCCCGGATGCTCGACCCCGACGAGTTCCTCTCCGAGTACGGCCTGCGGACACTGTCCCGCGCCCACCTGGACAAGCCGTTCACGGTCACGTTCGGCGGGCAGGAGTTCAGCGTCGGCTACGAGCCGGCCGAGTCGACGAGCGGCCTGTTCGGCGGCAACTCCAACTGGCGCGGTCCGATCTGGATGCCGACGAACTTCCTGCTGATCAGCGCGTTGCGCGACCACGCCGCGTTCTTCGGCGACGACCTCCAGGTCGAGTATCCGACCCGCTCCGGGGTCAAGCGCACCCTGGACGAGATCGCCGACGACCTCTCCGCCCGGCTGATCTCGCTGTTCACCCGGGACGGGTGGGGACGGCGGCCGATCTACGGCGCCGCGCAACTGTTCCAGACCCATCCGGACTGGCGGGACCTGATCTGCTTCCCGGAGTATTTCCACGGCGACAACGGCGCCGGGCTGGGCGCCTGGCACCAGACCGGGTGGACGGCCCTGGTCGCCGATCTGATCCTCACCCGGCGCCGCTGACCCACCGCCGGTCGTTTGGTCCCGCTGCCGGTCGCGGAGTCCTGCCGCCGGTCGTGGAGTTCCGCCGCCGGTCGTGGAGTCCTGCCGCCTGGTCGTGGAGTCCTGCCGCCCGGTCGCGGGGCACGGCGGGTTGCCGCCGTGCCCCGTGCCGGTCAGGCCAGCGGCAGGAACGCCAGCCGGGCGTGATATTCGCCGGCCACCGTCACGGTGTCGCTGCCGACCCACAGACCCCGGTCGGTGGCGTACAGCTCGCCGGTGCCGACCCCGCGGTCCTTGGTCGGGTTCCAGGCCAACGCCTTGCCGGTGGTCGGGTGGATCGCGCCGATGCCGGGTCGGGACACCGCACCCGCGCCGGCCGAGTCCCGGCCCAGCGGGTTGTCCAGCCAGCGCTGGTGACCGCCCACGTACACCGCCGCCCCGGTGACCGCCACCGAGAGCAGGGTGTCGCCGCCGGTGTAGTTCGCCCAGGTCGGCTGCTTGCCGGCGGTCTCGGTGCCGAAATCGAAGCGGGACGCCGTGTCGCACAGCGTCCCCGGGAACGCCGCGCCGGTGGTGACGACCACGAACCAGGCGCCGTCCGCGGAGATGTCCACCCCGCGCATGTAGGTGGGCATGGTCCGGGCGCACTGCGGCTGGTAGCGGGTCGTCGACCAGCCGGACAGGGCGGCGCCCGCGCCGCTCAGGTCCGCCACCGCGAGCTGGTGCCGGACCTGCCCGGCGACCGAGCTGAAGTTGCCCACGAAGACCAGCCGCCGGCCGTCGGCCGAGACGTCCAGCGCCTCGATCTTGACCGGGGCGGTGACCCCGGTGGCGGTGACCCGGGGGCCTTCCAGACGCAGGTTCACCGACGTGTCGGCGGCGCCGGTGGTCGCGTCCAGGGCGGCCAGGGCGCGGCGGGTCACCCCGCCGACGGTCTGGAACGCCCCGCCCACGAGCAACCGCGTGCCGACCAGCCGCATGTCGTTCACCTGGTTGTTGAGCGCCGCGGGGGCGAACCCGGCGACGCGGGCGCCGGTGGCCGCGTCGATCCGGGCCACCCGGGGCGCGGCGACGCCGTTGACCGTGGTGAACGCGCCGCCGAGGTAGATCGAGCGGCCGTCGGCGGCGGCGGCGAGCGCCTTCACCGTGCCGTTGACCGCGGGCTTGAACGTGGTGTCGATCCGGCCGGTGGTGGCGTCGAACGCCACCAGGCGGGGCATCGCGAGCTGCGCGGTGCTGTTCGCGTTGCGTACCTTGGTGAACGAGCCGCCGACGTAGACCCGGTTGCCGATCTGGAGGATCCGGTAGACCGTGCCGTCGAGGGCGTGCGGGGTCCAGGCCACGGGCTTCGTGCTGACCACAGTGGCGTGCGTGGCGTTGACGGCGAGAGCCGGGGACGCGGAGAACGCGCCGGCGGTGGTGGCGAGCGCGGCGGCCACGGCGATGGCCGCGTGCCTCCGGTGCCGGGCCCGCTTCGCAGAGGGTGGGGCGGGTGCGGGAGTCATGGCCAAAGCATGCTGATCGAGTAGGAATTCCGCAGTCGGGTAGCCGCCTCTTTCCGCCCGCCGACCGGCCGGTCCGTGCGGTCCGTGCGGTCCGTGCCCGTGCGGTCCGTCCGGCGGTTAGGCGGGGGCCCCGCTTAACAACCTCGCGGTAAGCGGGTGCCGTTCCTCTACCAAATGCGTTAAGCGGGGCCCCCGCCTTACACATAGGGTGTGCGGGGTTCTGGGAGGAGTGCGATGCGATCCGTTCTGGTCTTCGACGCCGACGACACGCTCTGGGAGAACAACGTCCTCTTCGAGCGGGTGATCGAGGACTTCCTCACCTGGCTCGACCATCCGACGCTGGACCGGGCGCAGATCCGGGCCGTCCTCGACGACGTCGAGCGGGCCAACGCCGTGGCGCACGGCTACGGCAGCAAGATCTTCCTGCGCAGTCTGGGCGAGTGCCTGGAGAAGCTGCGCGAGCGTCCCGCCACCGAGGCCGAACGCGCCGACATCGAGGGACTCGCAGCCGCGTTGGTCGGGCACCAGGTCGAGTTGATGCCGGGGGTCGCGGAGACGCTCGACGACCTCGGCACCCGCCACGACCTGCTGTTGCTCACCAAGGGTGAGCGTGAGGAGCAGCAGCGCAAGCTCGACGCCTGCGGGCTGCTGCACCACTTCCACGCGGCGCACATCGTGCCGGAGAAGGACGCGGACACCTACCGCTGGCTGGCCCGCGAGCACGCCTTCGACCCGGCCGACGCTTGGATGATCGGCAACTCTCCGCGTTCGGACATCCTGCCGGCCCGGGCCGCCGGGATGAACGCGGTCTTCATCCCCAACGAGAACACCTGGGTGCTGGAGCACGAGGAGCTGGACCCGTCCGACGAGGGCGTGATCCGGCTCGCCGCGTTTCCCGACCTGCTCCGGCACTTCTGAGCCGGCCGGTAACGTCCGGAATGTGCCGCTCACCTTTCCTTCGCATCTGGCGCCGGTGCTGCCGCTGAAGCGGTGGCGACCGCACTGGTTCGACGGGGTGGCACTGGCCACCGGCGCGGTGGCGCCGGACGTCGGCTACCTGTTCCACGGCACCCGCTTCGAGCCCGGGATGCGCACACACACGCTCGGCGGGTTGCTCTGGTGGTGCCTGCCGGTGGCGCTCGGGTACGCCTGGGTGGTCCGTCGGGTGGTCGCCGGCATCGCCGTGCACCTGCCCGCGCCGCGGCTGTTCGGCTGGCCGCAGTACGCCGCGCTGGCCAGGGTGCGGCACCCGTGGCAGGTCACCGTCTGCTCGGCGCTGATCGGCGCGTTCAGCCACGTCGGTTGGGACCGGGTCAGCCACAGCGAACGCCTGCCGCGGCTGCTCGGCATCGCCGACTTCCACGCCCTGACCGGGCTGTACTGGTGGCAGTTCGCGGACGTGTTCGCCAGTCTCGGCGGCGGGCTGCTGGTGCTCGCCCTGGCGCTGGGCGCGGCCCGGCGTGGCGCGGTCTTCGACGGGCCCCGCCCGCCCGCCCCGGCGGCGAACCCGCTCGTGTTCTGGCGGGTGACGCTGGCGGTCACCGGCCTCGGCGCGCTGCTGCTGCCGGGGTTGCCGTCGGCCACCGTCCCCGCGCCCGCCGGCGTGCGCGTGCTGCACCTCGGCGCGTTGGCGCTCATCGCCGGCGCCGCCGCGGCCCGGTCCGCGCCGCCCCGGGAGGCCGACCGGGACCACCGTCCCGATCACGAACAGCGCCCGATCTGTTGACCCTGTTACGTCGACATGCCGCCTTTCGGCATAGACATCAATCACAGTCGCGTGCTGCCGGCCGACGCTTGTCCGACCTGCGCGGACCCGCTTAATGTGGGCCGGCGTCCACGCCTCGTCGGGGTGAGTCGGGGGCGCACCGGAGTCCGGTGGTGACAGCACCGTGGAGCTGAGTGCGGGCAGACCGGCTCGCCGTGCGGGTCCGGCGTGGGCGGCGTGCCCCGCCCGCCGCGTCCCCACGGCGCAGGCCGATACCACGTCGGACGGCCGGGGGCAGGGCCGGGGAGTTGCGGACCCGGTCCTGCCCCGTCCGGCCAACGCCGGGCGTGACCCTCTGGTGCACCGGTCGTCACGGAGTGACACTGAGGCATGGCACTTCCGCGCGTACCGCTGCTCGCCGGCCTGGTCGTGCTGCTCGCGGCGGCCTGCACGACGACCGGCCACGACGGCGCGCCGCCCGCGACCTCGGCGCCCGCCGCCGCGGTCACGACGACCGGCGCGCCGCCCTCCGCCACCGCCCCGCCGGTGCCGACCGGCGTCGCCGCGCCCGCCGCGTCCTGGCGGGTGACCTGGGGCTGGGCGGTGCCCGACCGGCCCGCCCGGGTGACGCATCCGGTGCGGGTGCCGGTCACCCCGGGGCAGCCGCTGCCGGTCCTGGTGGCGGTGGAGACCGGGGACCACCCGGCGGAGGGGTTCAGCCGGATCACCTTCGCCTTCCGCGGGCCCACCCCGTCCTACCGGGTCGGATACGTGGCGCGGGTGGTGACCGAGGGGCGGGGCGCGCCCGTCGAGCTGCCCGGCACGGCGTTCCTGTCGGTGCGGTTCTCCCCGGCGCAGGCGCACGACGCGCGTGGCGGCGGGACCGCCCGCGTACCGCCGGCGGTCATCGACTATCCGACCCTGCTCGGCTGGGCCGCCGCCGGCGATTTCGAGGGACACCTGAGCTTCGGGCTCGGCCTGCGGGTGCCGGAGGGCGAGCTGCTGCCGGTGCGGTTGGCCGAGTCCACCCGCCCGGACGGCGCCCACGTCGTCTCCGTCGACGTCCGACGGGATTGACCGCCGCCCGGTGCGGGCGAACTCAGTTGACCTCGCCGCGGACGATCGCCACCGCCACCCGGCAGAACTCGTCCATGTCCGGCGTGAACCCGGCGGCGATGTCCGGGTGCAGGCCGGAGCGGGTCTCGTCGAGCAGCCGACGGCAGACGTCCTCCACGGGCTCGCCCGCATAGCTGGCGCGCACCCGCTCGGTGGCCGCCTGCAGGGCCGAGGTCAGCTGATCCTCAAGCGGGCCGCGCAGCTTCTGCTGCACCGGATCGAGCCCGCTCGGATCGAGCGTGACATGTGGCTCCGACATCGGCGCTCCCTTCGTCGGCGTGCGCGGTACCCCACCGCGAACGTCGGTCAAACCATCGTGGGTACGGCCGCCACCCGGACCAGGTACGAGAATTCCTCCGCCGGTTCCTCCGCGTACGACAGCCGGCGGATCTGCCGGTCGTCGGACCAGAGGGCGACGTCGACGAGCACCCCGAGGTGGGCGAGGCCGATGTTCGCCACCCGCTTCTTGTCCTGGAGCACCGCGCAGACGCCGCCGAGCAGGGTGCTGGCGTCGGAGGTGCGGTGCCCGGGCGGGCACCGCAGGGTCAGGTCCACCTCGACCGGCCCGGCGAGCGGGGTCCACCCGGTGCGCTGGGCCGCCGTGCAGGCGGCCTGGAGCAGGGTGCGGACCCTCGTCGCCTGCCGGTGCCCGGCGGCGAAGATGGACAGGGCCTCGGTCTTGACCGGGGGCAGGCCGCTCACCTCGAACGTCAGGGTGAGAACGCGGGTATCCTGCACGACGGCACCTCCTCTGGGGAGAATCCTGCCCAACCGGTACGCGCGCAGGCGGAGGTTCCGGGGAGAACCAACCGATCGAGCGGGCTGTGGGGGACAGCCGGCGGCGTATCGACATCGGCGGCGACGCGCTGGCCACGGAGTGAGGGAAACGCTAGTCCAGTCCGTTGACGCTGGGTAGTCTCACTGTTCACCTGATGGGACGACGCTCACGCCGCCTCTCCGGCGTGCCGGGCCAGGTACTCGTCGATCGCCCTGCGGATCAGGCCGGAACGGCCACCCTTGTCGTTGCCGGCAAGTTCGTCGAGCCGCCGGACGATCGTCGAGGGAAGCCTGACGCCGGTCACCACCATCGGCACGGTCTCCGGCGCGGGCGCCGGCCCGAGGTCGGGCCCGCGGGTCGCGTCCCGCAGCAGCACGGAGATGTCGCCGCCCCGGTCGAAATAGGCCACCAACTCCTCGCGGCTCATCATCCGCGGATCACGGTCAGCGCTCATCGCGTTCCCTCCATCCACTGCTTGACTTCATCGGGGGTGGCCAACCGCACGGCGAGGATCCCGTAGCTGTTGACCTTTCCGATCCGCTCGCAGAGAACCATGATCACTCGGGCGGTGTCCGCCAAGCCGGCCACGGCCAGCAGCAAGGTACCGATGTGGTTCTCGATTCGTTGCGGTGAGTAGAGCGCCTCGACCGCGTAAAACGCCAGTCGTCAGCGGCGGGCGCGCTTGAGTTCGTGGAAGGTGTCCAGGCGCATCAGCGGCAGCATCGAGTCCCAGATCGTCAGCGCGTCCTCGGTGCCGGGGACCTCGGTGATGATCGGGCCGTGGATGCCCCGGGAGGCGTCCGGCACCATCAGCACCGGCGAGCCGATGTCCGGTCCGGCCGAGCCGTACGCCAGGGCGTGCGACTCGTGCACCGCGGCGTCCCAGCGTTCGTCGTCGAGCGCCGGCGCCGCGTCCGCCAGCCCGGCCGCCTCCACCGCCGCCGCGACGATCGTGTCGCCGAGCGGGTTGCCGGCGTCGTGGCTGCGCGCCCCCACCTCGGTGTAGAGGCGGCCCGCGTCGTCGTGCCGGCCCTGCGCGCGCAGCGCCTCCACCAGCCGCAGCACGCGGTGGGAGGCGGCCATCGGCTCGGCGAACTCCGGGGAGACCTGACCGTCGTTGAGGATGGCCAGGCTGAACGCCCGCCACTGCACGCGCAGCCCGCGCGCCTGCGCGACCGCGACGAGCCAGCGGGAGGTGCGCCAGGTCCAGGGGCAGACGGGGTCGAAGAAGAAGGTGGCGTCCATCGCCCCAACCTAGGCGCGGTCGCGCCGGCGCGCAGGGCGGCGTGACCGTCACGTGACCGTGATGTTTCGCGTCGTGGCGGGTCGGGCACGTTCAGCCGCACGAAACGCCCGAGGCGTCGGGCGCACGGGCCGGTGCCTCGCCGTCTCGCCGTGCGCCGGGGCGCGGGTGATCTCCCCGGCTCTCGCCGAAGAGAGGGGGAGGGTGATGACGACAGTCCCCGACACGGCCGCGCGCCGGCCGGCGGTACGCGCGGCGGCGGCAGTCGCGGCGCTCGCGCTCGTGGCGCCGCTGGCCGCCTGCGGGTCCGGCGGCGACGGTGGCCCGCCGACGATCAACCTGTACTACCCGCCCGAGCAGAACCTGCAGAAGGTGGTCGACGACTGCAACACGCAGGCCCAGGGGCGGTACCGGATCAGCTACCGGGTGCTGCCGCGTCAGGCCGACGAGCAGCGGGTGCAGATGGTGCGGCGGCTCGCCGCGCAGGACTCCGGCATGGACGTGCTCGGCCTGGACGTGACCTGGACCCAGGAGTTCGCCAGCGCCGAGTGGATCCGGGAGTGGACCGGGCAGGACAAGGCCGAGGCGGAGCAGGGGACGCTCCCCGGCCCGCTGGACACCGCCCGGTACGAGGACAAGCTCTATGCCGCGCCGAAGCACACCAACGTGCAACTGCTGTGGTACCGCGCCGACCTGGTGTCCGAGCCGCCGAAGACCTGGGACGAGATGATCTCGGCGGCCCAGCGGCTGAAGGAGCAGGACAAGCCCTACCGGGTGCTCACCATGGGCGCCCAGTACGAGGGCCTGGTGGTGCTCTACAACACGCTGGCCGAGAGCGCCGGCGGCAGGATCCTCAGCGACGACGGCAAGAAGGCGGTGATGGACGCCGGCACCGTGCGCGCGCTGGAACAGCTCAAGACGTTCGCCACGTCGGGCGTGACGTCGCCGTCGTTCAGCAACGCGGTCGAGGACCCGGTGCGGCTGGAGTTCCAGTCCGGCGGCGGCGCGTTCCAGGTGAACTGGCCGTTCGTCTACCCGGCGATGCAGGAGGCCAGCCCGGAGTTGGCCAAGGACGTCAAGTGGGCGCGGGTGCCCGGCATCGACGCGAACACCCCGAGCAAGGTCACCATCGGCGGGATCAACCTGGCGGTGAGCACCTACTCGAAGCACCCGAGGGAGGCGTTCGAGGCGGCCCGGTGCCTGCGCGACGCGGAGCACCAGAAGTTCTCCGCGGTCAACGACGGCGTGCCGCCGACCATCGAGTCGGTCTTCGACGACCCGGAGATGACCGAGGCGTACCCGATGAAGGAAACCATCCTGGAGGAGCTGAAGGAGCCGGCGGTGCGTCCGCTGACCCCCGCCTACCAGAGCATCTCCACGGTGATGTCGGCGATCCTGTCGCCGCCGTCGGGGATCGACCCCGAGAAGACCGCGGACGAGCTGCGCAAGGCGATCGCCGACGCGCTGGAGTCGAAGGGGGTGTTGCCGTGAGCGTGAACGCCACTCCGGCCGGCGCGGAGTCCGCCGCCGAGGCCGAGGAGTCGACCGGCCGGCACGCCGCGGTCCCCGCCCAACGGGCCCGCCGTGGCTCCGGCGCCCCGCTGAGCGACAACAAGCGCGCCGAGCGCCGCCTCGGCTGGCTGCTGTGCGCGCCCGCCGCGCTGGTCATGGTGCTGGTCACCGCGTACCCGATCCTGTATTCGATCTGGCTCTCGCTGCAACGGTTCGACCTGCGCTTCCCCGACGAGCGGCGGTTCGTCGGGCTGGACAACTACGTCACCGTGCTGAGCAACCAGTTCTGGTGGACCGCGTTCGGGGTGACCGTACTGATCACGGTGGTGACCGTCGCGGTCGAGCTGGTGCTCGGCATGGGCCTGGCGCTGATCATGCACCGGACGCTCGTCGGCCGGGGCATCGTGCGCACCGCGGCGCTGATTCCGTACGGCATCGTCACCGTGGTCGCGGCGTTCTCCTGGCGGTACGCCTGGACGCCCGGCACCGGCTATCTGGCGAACCTGTTCGACGGCAGCGCGCCGCTCACCGAACGGGCCAGCTCGCTGGCGATCATCATGCTGGCGGAGATCTGGAAGACCACCCCGTTCATGGCGTTGCTGCTGATGGCCGGGCTGGCGCTGGTGCCGGAGGACCTGCTCAAGGCGGCCTCCACCGACGGGGCGACGGCGTGGCAGCGGTTCACCAAGGTGATGCTGCCGGTGATGAAGCCGGCGATCCTGGTCGCGCTGCTGTTCCGCACGCTCGACGCGTTCCGGGTCTTCGACAACATCTTCGTGCTCACCAACGGCGGCAACGAGACCTCGTCGGTGTCGATGCTCGCCTACAACAACCTGATCCGGGGCTTGAACCTCGGCATCGGCTCCACGATGTCGGTGCTCATCTTCATCACCGTGGCGATCATCGCCTTCGTCTTCGTGAAGCTGTTCGGCACCGCTGCCCCCGGCAGCGACGATGGGGAGAGGCGCTGACATGGCCGTGGAAACCACCACACGGGCGAGGCTGCGCTGGGGCGTGTTGGACGTCGTGGTCGTCGTCTTCGCCCTCGTCCCGGTGCTCTGGATCGCCTCGCTGTCGTTCAAGACCCCGGCCACGCTCACCGACGGCAAGTTCTGGCCGCGGGAGTGGACGCTCGACAACTACCGGACGATCTTCGACACCGACCAGTTCGTCCGGGCCCTGATCAACTCGATCGGCATCGCGCTGATCGCCACCGCGATCGCGGTGGTGCTCGGCACGATGGCCGCGTACGCGATCTCCCGGCTGGACTTCCCGGGTAAGAAGCTGCTGGTCGGGGTCTCCCTGCTGATCGCGATGTTTCCCCAGGTGTCGCTGGTGTCGCCGCTGTTCGAGATCGAGCGGCAGCTCGGCCTCTTCGACACCTGGCCGGGCCTGATCCTGCCGTACATCACGTTCGCGCTGCCGTTGGCCATCTACACGCTGTCGGCGTTCTTCAAGCAGATCCCGTGGGACCTGGAGAAGGCCGCGAAGATGGACGGCGCGACCCAGGGCCAGGCGTTCCGGCGGGTGATCGCCCCGCTGGCCGCGCCGGGCGTGTTCACCACGGCCATCCTGGTCTTCATCTTCTGCTGGAACGACTTCCTGTTCGCGATCACGCTCACCTCGACCGAGCGCTCCCGCACGGTCCCGGTGGCGTTGCAGTTCTTCACCGGCGAGTCGCAGTTCGAGGACCCGACCGGGGCGATCTGCGCCGCCGCGGTGGTGATCACCGTACCGATCATCCTGTTCGTGCTCTTCTTCCAGCGCCGCATCGTCTCCGGCCTGACCTCCGGCGCAGTCAAGGGATAGGTGGTAACAGTGGCTGACATCGTGCTGGACAAGGTGAGCAAGCGGTTCCCGGACGGGACCACCGCCGTGCAGGACGTCGACCTGGAGATCGCCGACGGTGAGTTCGTCATCCTCGTCGGCCCGTCGGGCTGCGGGAAGTCCACCACCCTCAACATGATCGCCGGGCTGGAGGACATCAGCGCCGGTGAGCTGCGTATCGCGGGGGAGCGGGTCAACGACAAGGCGCCCCGGGACCGGGACATCGCCATGGTCTTCCAGTCGTACGCGCTCTATCCGAACATGACGGTGCGGGAGAACATGGCCTTCCCGCTGCGGCTGGCGAAGATGGACAAGGAAACCATCAACCAGAAGGTGGACGAGGCCGCCAAGGTGCTGGAGCTGACCGCGCTGCTGGACCGCAAGCCGGCCAACCTGTCCGGCGGCCAGCGGCAGCGGGTGGCGATGGGGCGGGCGATCGTCCGCCAGCCCAAGGCGTTCCTGATGGACGAGCCGCTGTCCAACCTGGACGCCAAGCTGCGGGTGCAGATGCGCACGGTGGTGTCCCGGTTGCAGAAGCAGCTCGGCACCACCACCGTCTACGTCACCCACGACCAGACCGAGGCGATGACGCTCGGCGACCGGGTGGTCATCATGCGCGGCGGCGCGGTGCAGCAGGTCGGCCCGCCGCAGGAGCTGTACGACCACCCGCGCAACCTCTTCGTCGCCGGGTTCATCGGCTCGCCGTCGATGAACTTCCTGCATGCCAAGGTGGAGGAGGGGAAGCTGCGGACCGCGCTGGGCGACGTGCCGATCGGCGAGCGGATCCGCCGCGAGTTGGAGGCCGGCGACGCGCCGCGCGAGCTGATTCTCGGCGTCCGCCCGGAGCACTTCGAGGACGCCGCGCTCATCGACGACGACACCCGTCGCCGGGGCGTGGAGTTCGAGGCGCCTGTCGACATCGTCGAGTCGATGGGCTCGGACAAGTACGTCTACTTCACCGTCGAGGGGGAGCGGGCCACCGCCGCCGAGTTGGAGGAGTTGGCCGCCGACGCGGGGGCCGCCGACTTCGCCGGTGGCGGGTCCAGCCTGGTCACCCGGCTGTCGGCGGAGTCGCCGGCGCGGGAGGGCGAGTCGCGCCGGGTGTGGTTCAACCTGGAGAAGATCCACCTGTTCGACCCGGGCAGTGGCCGCAACCTGACCCTGCACGAGGGGCGGTCGGCCGGCGCGCTCGCCGACTGAGCGCAGCCGCACGACGGGGCCGGTGGCCGGACGGCCGCCGGCCCCACCGTGTCACCAGGAGTGACGCAGCTCCAGCCCGAGGAAGCGGGCGTAACCGGCCAGCGCCGCGTCGACCCGGGCGCGCAGCCCGGCGTCGAACGGCACGAGCTGCCGCACGGTCACCGTCACCGCCTTCGCCGTGAGCGTCCGCTTCCAGGTGCCGACCACCCGGCCGCCGCGCACCACCGTGGCCTGGAACATCCCGTTGTTGCCGGGCACCACGGCGGCGGCGTGCGCCGGGTCGAGCATCAGCGAACGGTCCTTGAAGCCCAGCAGGTATTCGTCGAAGCCGGGCAGCATGTGCAGGTCGTCGACGGGGGCACGGGGCGCGTCGAGCAGCGCGGCGTCGACGAGCGCCGGCTCGTCGTCGACCTCGACCGGGGCGAGCAGGTCACCGGCCAGGGTGAGGGCCCGGCTCGCGTCGGTGACGGTCAGCCCGCTCCACCGGGCCAGCTCGTGCCGGGTCACCGGCCCGTGGCCGCGCACGTAGCGGTGGGCCAGGATCGCCAGGGCCTCGTCGCGCTCCGGGCGGTGCGGGTCGGGCACCCATTCGTCGAGCAGCGCGAACGTCTGCTCGTTGCGCACCTGCGGGGCGATGCAGGTGATGCCGCGCTGGCTGGCGTACCAGAGCAGGTGGTAGCCGCGCTGGCCGGCGGTGTCCAGCCCGGCGGCCCGCAGCGCGGCCAGGCACTCGGCGCGGGTGAGCCGACCGCCGCCGCTCAGCGCCGCGCCGAGCACGTCACCGGCGCGGTCACCGTCGGTGAGGGTGAGCCCGAGCTGCCGCCACCTGGCGGCCAACCCGCCCAGCGCGCGGACCCCGGTCACGGCGAGCATCCAGTGCGCGTCCCGCGGCGGCACCAGGTGCACCGTGCCCCGCATCGGCCAGGTCCGCAGCGCCTCGCGTCGTTCCAGCGCCGCGTGGACGTCGCCCCGGGTGCGGCCGGGCAGGCGTACGCCGAGCGACCACAGCCCGCTTGCCGCGTCCTGCGACTGCATGGCGCCGAACCACTCCACCACGTCGGACACGCTCCGCGGCCGGGCGGCCGGGTGCGGACGCAGCAGCAGGCTGGTCATGCGGAGCGCGAGGGCCTCTGCACGATCGAGGCGTACGGTCACGGCGGCCTCCCGTCAGCGGCTGGACGGTCAGCATAGGGCCGGACGCCGACAGTGCCGGGCGGGAGCGACCCCTGATCGCGCTACGCCGGCGCCGATGCCGACGGAGCGCGATCCCCCGTTCAGGTTCCCGGCGCAGGGGCGGCGGCGATCGGCCGGCGCCGGTGTGAACAGGATCCTCGGTGCGCGCGGTCGGGCGAGCGGTTGCCGGCCGAACTTGCGCAAATCTTGAGCGGCGTTTGTGCCGGCAACTAACGGGTAGTCGCCGGAGCCTGCCCCGATTCGAGGAGGAGAACGTCTGATGGATGGCCAGGTCAAGGTCGCGGTGATCTACTACAGCGCGACCGGTATCACCTACCAGATGGCGCAGTCGGCGGTCGAGGCGGCGGGGGAGGCCGGCGCCGAGGTCCGCCTGCGCAAGGTGCGTGAGCTGGCGCCCGACGAGGCGATCCGCTCCAACTCGGGCTGGCAGGCGCACCGGTTGGAGACGCAGGACGTGATGGAGGCCGAACCGGACGACCTGTCCTGGGCCGACGTCGTGATGATGGGATCGCCCACCCGGTACGGCATGATCGCCGCGCAGCTCAAGCAGTTCATCGACACCACCGGCCCGCTGTGGGCCAACGGTCTGCTGGCCGACAAGGTCTACACCGGATTCACCTCGACCGCGACCTCGCACGGCGGCCAGGAGGCCACGCTGCTGTCGCTGTACACGGTCTTCTACCACTGGGGCGGCATCGTGGTGACCCCCGGCTACACCGACCCCAGCCAGTTCGTCGCCGGCAACCCGTACGGCGCGTCGCACACGAGCAACAACGGCGAGATCGCCCCGGACCACGTCGCGTTGGCCGCCACCGCGCTGACCGCGAAGCGGGCGGTGCTGACGGGCGCGGCGCTCAAGCGGGGCATGGTCGGCTGACGCGGCCGGCGCGGAAGCCGATCAGGGCCGCCGCCCACGCCGGGTAGGTTGACCGGCGATGGACATTCTCGCTCTGGACCTGGGCACCTCCTCGGTACGCGCGCTGGTGCTGGACGCGGACGCGGTGCCGCGCCCGGGTGCGCTGGCCCGGCGGAAGGTGCGCCTGCTCACCGGCGACGACGGCACCGGGACGCTTGACGGCCCCGGCTACCTGGCATGCCTGGTGGAGTGCCTGGACGAGTTGGCCGCCGGCGGGCACCTGCGGCAGGTCGGGCTGGTGGCGACGTCCGGGCAGTGGCACTCGGTGCTGCCGCTGGCCCCCGACGGCACCCCGTCCGGCCCGGTGCTGACCTGGCTGGACACCCGGGCGGCGCCGCCCACCGGCGCGGTCGGCCCGGCCGACCCGGACGACTACCACCGGCGGACCGGCACCTGGTGGCACCGCTGCTACTGGTCGGTGCGGCTGCCCTGGATGCGGGAGCGCGGCGGCGACGCGGCGGCCCGCTTCGTCGGCCTGGCCGAGTACGTCCTCGGCGCGCTGCTCGACGACGCGCCGATGTCGGCGTCGCTGGCCTCCGGCACCGGGCTGCTCGACCTGCGTCGCCTCGACTGGGACGCGGAGGCGTTGGCGCTTGCCGGTCTGTCCCTGCGGCGGCTGCCGCCGCTGGCGCCGGAGGGCTGGCACGGCCGGCTGAACGCCGAACACGCCCGGCGCTGGCCGGCGCTCGCCGACGCGCGGTGGGCGGCGCCGGTCGGCGACGGGGCCGCGTCGAACGTGGGCTCCGGCTGCGTCGACGAGTCCCGGGCCGCGATCACCGTCGGCACCTCCGCCGCGGTCCGTGTGATCCAGGCGGTTCCGGCCGGCGCGGAGTTGCCGCCGCTGCCCCACCAGCTCTGGCGCTATCGGGTCGACCACGACCACGTGGTCACCGGGGCGGCGTATTCCAACGGCGGGAACCTGTTCGCGTGGGCCGCCCGCGAGTTGCGGCTGCCGAAGGACGCGGAGCTGGAGGCCGCGCTGCGCCGGGCGAGCGCCTCCCGGTCGGTGCGGGCCGATCCCCGCTTCGGTGGCGACCGGCCCCCGGGCATCGCCCCGGCCGGCTCGGGCGAGCTGCGCGGGTTGGGCTTCGGCACCACCGGGGTCGACATCCTGGCCGGGCTGATGGACGGGCTGTGCCGGCTCGTCGCCGACGACCTGGCGCTGCTCGAAGCCGGCGTCGGCGACCCGATGGAGGTGGTGCTCGGCGGCGGGGCGCTGGCCGCCTCGCCGTGGTGGCGCGCGGCCTTCGCCGACGCGCTCGTCCCGCGTACGGTGCGGTGGCAACGGAACCCGGAGATCGGGGCGACCGGGGCCGCTCTGGTGGCGCTCGGCCGGGTGCCGGAGGCGGCCGACATCGGCGGCGTCGGCCGCACCGACGAGGACGCCGCGGCGGACGGGTAAACGCTGACCGTCCTGCTCATGCCGTCCGGGCGGCCGTTGACACCGCCCGCTGGCCTGGTTGGATGGAGCCGCTCCCCGACGTGGTGGAGCGGACCGAGGAGGCGAGTGTGGGCGCAGGTCCCGACCCGGCCCGCGGCGCGGCCCCGGCGCCGCACCGGCGGCGCTCGGGGTTCCGGCTGCGGGACTGGCGGATGGGGACCAAACTGGCCACCGTGCTGGTGATCCCGACGCTGGCGTTCCTGGTTCTGGCCGGCGTGCAGACCCGGAGTCTGGTGGGTAGGACCACCACATTGAGCGACTTCGCCGGGCAGGTCGGCATCGGTCGCCAGGTCACCACCGTGATCGACCGGCTCCAGCAGGAGCGGGACCGCTCCGCCGGCGAGTTGGCCGCGCTGCGCCGGGCCGGCGCGCGCGCCGACCGGGATGCCGCGGTGGTCGCGCTACGGCCGTTCCAGGAGGCCACCGACCGGGCGGTGGACGAGCTACGGACCGCTGCCGCGCCGCTGGCCGACGCCGACGCCGCCTGGCGGATCTCCTACTCCGAGGCGCTGGAGGCGTACGACCAGGTGGTGGGCATCCGGGCGGCGGTGCCAGCCGTGTTGCTCTCCAGCGACACCATCCTCAGCAACTACCACCGCTCCGTCGCGGCGCTGATCAGCCTCCTCGCCGAGCCGTCGCCCGGCGGCGGCCGGCAGGAGCTGACCGAGGCGGTGCTGCGGTACGTGCAGTTGGCCCGGGTCAAGGAGCTGTCCTCGCGGATCCGCGGCGAGCTCTACGCCGTCGCCCGCTCCGGCCGGTACACCTCGGACAACCAGGTGACCCTGAGCGACCTGCGGGCCCAGCAGCTCACCGCGCTCGGCGCGTTCCGGGTGGCGGCCACCGACGAGCAGGTCCGCCGCTACGACCGGACGTCGGTGGACCCGGCGTTCGTCGCGGCCACCCGGTTGGAGGAGCGGGCCCTGCCGGTCGGCGACGCGAAGCCGGTGCTGCCGTCCGCGCCGCAGTGGTGGGCGGCCACCGAGCAGCGGCAGGCGCTGTTCGGCCAGATCGAGGGCGAGATCGTCGACGACGCGGTGGGCCGGGCCGACGACGCGAGCGCCCGGCAGTTGCGCGAGACGCTGCTGGTGGCCGGCGGCATCGTGACGGTGCTCCTGGTGGCGGTGCTCATCTCGCTGCTGGTGGGCCGGTCGGTGGCCCGCGCCATGCGCCAACTGCGCGGCCAGGCGCTGCGCATCGCGCAGGTGGAGTTGCCGATGACGCTGGAGCGGCTGCGCGCGGTGGACCGGCCGGTGGGCACGATCGCCGTACCCCCGGCGGTGATCAATTCGCAGGACGAGATCGGCGAGCTGGCGGAGGCGTTCGTGGCGGTGCACCGCAGCGCCGTCGGCGTCGCGGTCGAGCAGGCGACGATGCGCCAGAACGTCAACGCCATGTTCGTCAACCTGGCCCGGCGCAGCCAGGTGCTCGTCGAGCGGCAGTTGGAGCTTCTCGACGACCTGGAACGCGAGGAGAGCGACCCGGACCAGTTGGAGAACCTGTTCAAGCTGGACCACCTCGCGGCCCGGATGCGCCGTAACGACGAGAGCCTGCTGGTGCTCGCCGGCACCGAGTCCACCCGGCGGTGGAACCGCCCGGTGGGGCTGGGCGCGGTGCTGCTCGCGGCCAGCGCGGAGATCGAGCAATATCAGCGGATACGCCACGAGAGCCGCGCCGACCTGCACGTGGTGGGGCACGCCGTGGGCGACCTGGTGCACCTGTTCGCGGAGCTGCTGGAGAACGCCACCACCTTCTCCCGCCCGGAGACGGCGGTGCGGGTGGTGGTCCGGGCGGACGGTCCGGGTGCGCTGGTGGAGATCATCGACCAGGGGATCGGCATGGGCCCGGCCGCGCTCGCCGAGGCGAACGCGGTGCTGGCCGAGCCGCCGGCGGCCGACGTGGGCGTCTCCGAGCGGATGGGCCTGTTCGTGGTGAGCCACCTGGGCGCCCGGCACGGGGTGTGGGTGCAGTTACGTCCCGGCCGGGAGGGCCTGGTCACCCGGGTCCGGATCCCGTCCGGCCTGCTGGCGGAGGCGTTCGCGCCGGACCTGGACCCGGCGATGCCGGCGCGGACGCTGCCCGACCGGGTGGCCGCGGGGTCCCGGGGGCTCGGCGTGGCCACCGCCGAGCTGCCGGTGGCCGGCCGGCACCCGGCCCGGCCGCAGCCGGCCCCGCCGCAGATGACGCCGGCGCTGCCGGTGTCGCCACTGACCGGCCGGCCGCTCGGCGACGCGACGGAGGCCGCGCCGACCGGCCCGACCGTGCCCGCCGGTGCGCCCGGCGCCGTTCCGCGTCCCCGACCGGCGGCCGGTCGGGCCGAGCACGTGCTCGCCCCGGTCGCCGGCCCGTCCGCCGGTGGCGGCTGGTTCTCCCGGCAGGGGCCCACGTCGTCGGTGCTCGGTGTGACGCCCCCGCCGGCACGGACGCCGGTGACCGGCGGGACGAACGAACGCGGCCTGCCGGTGCGCGTGCCGATGGCCCAGCTCGCCGCCGTCTCGCCGGCGGACCGGCCGCACCGGGCGGTGGTGCGGCACGAACCGGACCCGGAGGCGGTCGGCGGCATGCTCTCCCGCTTCTACGGCGGCGTGCGGCGGGCCGAGACCGAGGAGACCACCGTGATGTACCTGCCGCGCGACGAAGGGGAACGACAGTGACGACGTTGAGCCAGGAAGCACGGGACCTGAGCTGGCTGGTGAATGGGTTCGCCGAGCGGGTTCCCGGTGTGGCGCACGCCGTGGTGGTGTCCTCCGACGGGCTGCTGGTGGCGATCTCCGCACACCTGCCCCGCGACCACGCCGACAAGCTGGCCGCGGTCACCTCGGGCCTGATGAGCATCACCGCGGGCGCGGCCCAGATGTTCGACGGCGACATCGTCAAGCAGACCGTGGTCGAGATGGGTCGGGGTTACTTCCTGGTCATGCAGATCCGGGACGGCTCGATCCTGGCCACGCTCGCCGCCGCGGACGCCGACATCGGCGTGGTCGGCTACGAGATGGCGCGGCTGGCCAAGCAGGCCGGCGAAATGCTCACCCCGGCGCTGCGGGCCGAACTGCAACAGGCGCTGCCGCGCTGAGCGGGTGCCCGGCCGGCGGTGTCGCCGGCCGGGGCCGACCCTCAGAGCCCGTTGCGGTGGATCACGTCGCGGTACCAGTGGGCGCTGCGCTTGAACACCCGTCGCTGGCTCCGGTAGTCCACGTAGACCAGGCCCCAGCGCTGCTCGAAACCCTGGTCCCACTCGAAGTTGTCGAGCAGGGACCAGACGTGGTAGCTCTTCAGCGGCACCCCGTCGCGGATCGCGCGGTGCGCGGCGGCGAAGTGGTCGCGCAGGAACGAGACCCGGCCGGCGTCGTCGATGGTGCCGTCCGGTCCGGGGACGTCCGGGCAGGGCAGGCCGTTCTCGGTGACGGTGATCGGCACCGGGCCGTAGTCGCGGGTGACCCGGGTCAGGACGTCGTACATGCCCTCCGGGTAGATCTGCTGCCACTCCGCCTCGGTGGTGGGCAGCTTTTGGACCGTGCTGCCGCCGCCGGTGACGTAGATCGGGGTGTAGTACTGCACCGCGAGCAGGTCCACCGGACTGGAGATGATCTTCAGGTCGCCGTCTCGGACGGCACGGACCATCCGGCTGTCCGGGCCCAGGTCGGCCAGCACGTCCTGCGGGTACGCGCCCTTGAAGATGGAGTCGAGATAGAGGCGGTTCTCGTAGCCGTCGTAGAGGCGGGTCGCGGTGGCGGCCTCGGCGGTGTCGTCGGCGGGATAGCAGGGGTGCAGGTTGAGCGCCGGGCCGATGCGTCCGGACACCCCCGAGGCGCGCAGCGCCTGCACGGCGAGGCCGTGGCCGAGCTGAAGGTGGTGGGCCACCAGATAGGCCGCCGCCTCGTCCTGGTGGCCGGGCGCGTGGTGTCCCCAGATGTACCCGTTCTGCACCACGGTCTTCGGCTCGTTGATGGTCAGCCACACCGGCACCTGGTCGCCGAGGGCGCGGAACACGACGTCGGCGTAGTCGGCGAAACGTTCGGCGGTGTCGCGGTTCTCCCAGCCGCCGTCGTCCTGGAGGGCCTGGGGGAGATCCCAGTGGAACAGGGTGGCCATCGGCGCGATGCCCCGCTCGTGCAGGCCGTCCACCAGCCGGCGGTAGAAGTCCAGGCCGCGCTGGTTCGGGCGGCCCGAGCCGTCGGCCTGGATCCGGGGCCAGGCGATGGAGAACCGGTAGCTGCGCAGCCCCAGCTCGCGCATCAGGTCGAGGTCTTCGGCGTAGCGGTGGTAGTGGTCGGCCGCGACGTCGCCGGTGTCGCCGTTGCGGGTGCGCCCCGGGGTGTGGCTGAAGGTGTCCCAGACGGACTCACCCCGCCCGTCCTCCTTGGCGGCCCCCTCGATCTGGTACGCCGAGGTCGCCGCGCCCCAGCCGAAGTCGGGCGGAAAACGCAGTCCCGCGTCCGACTCCTGGTCGGTGCGGCGCTCGGGCGACGAGTCGCAGCCGCCGAGGGCGGTGGCGGAGGCCGCGATCCCGGCCGCGGTGGCGCCGACGAGCCCGGTCCGGACCGCGCCGGCGGCGGTCGCGGACAGGGCGGCGCGGCGGAGCAGGCGCCGTCGGGTGAGTAACGACATGAGGTCTCTCCTCGGAGTGACGGGCCGCCCGAGGGCCGGGAGCGCTCCCAGCATAGGCCGGAGGCGGCCGGCCTCGATCCGGCGGTCGCGGCGCATGGCGCGGCGCGGCCGGCGGGCGGCCGGAGTTGGTGGGCGGGTGTCGCTCGGGGGGCTGGGGCGAGCGGCGAGGTGGGGCAGATAGCGAGAAAGGCCGTCCGGGTGGCGTCACACGCCTGTCCCGTCGGCCTCTTTTGCCGTCGACAACGGGGGTTTAGTGTGGGGACGGGGGAGGGCAACCCCCGTCCCCACCGAGATGCACACACACACGACATGGAATTGGCGTCCGTCGTGCGTGTCGCGCGGGAGCCGGGCCACGCGAGTGGCTCTGGTTCCACCTCCCTCCGTCTGGCGGGTGATGGCCGGCGGCGGCGTCCGGGCTGGTATCGCCGTCGGCCACTGGGCCGATACGCCGGGAACGGGTGTCCCCGGCTATTCAGTACTTACAATCTCCGTCGATGGAAGCGCTCCCATCGGCGATGCTGCGACTGTAACGCCCGTCACGGCTTTGTGAAAGCCCCTAAACGAGATCGAAACATGGAAGTGGGCGTCCGCCCTGGCCATTGTGGTGGGAGCGCTTCCATGGCAGACTTTCGATACGCGACGCGGAGCCAGCTCGCGCGAGCACGGGCCGCCGAGGGCACCCGGTGACAAACCGGTGCGGCGCCCCGATCCCCGGCACGGCCGGGACGACCACCTTTCCGGACGCCTCCGTCCCCCCGCGTACGCCTGTCGGCGCGTGGAGGCGCCCAGCCGGGACCCGAGAGTCCCGGCCCGGTCCGAGGAGACACCGCCCAGATGAGACTCATGGCCAGGCGTCGCCGCATAGCGATGCTCGCCGCCACCGCCCTCGCCATCGGTGGGGTGAGCCTGCCCGCGAGCGCCGCGCAGGCCGCCCCCGCCTGCGACGTGACCTACGCGACCAGCGACTGGAGCACCGGCTTCACCGCCAACGTCACCATCAAGAACCTGGGTGACGCGCTGAACAACTGGTCGCTGAAGTTCGCCTTCCCGAACAGCAGCCAGCGGGTGACCCAGGGCTGGTCCGCCAAGTGGAGCCAGTCCGGCAGCGACGTGACCGCGACGAACGAGTCGTGGAACGGCAGCCTGCCCAGCGGCGCCTCCACGAACATCGGCTTCAACGGCTCGTTCAGCGGCAGCAACCCGAAGCCCACCTCGTTCACGCTCAACGGCGTCGCCTGCAACGGCGCCTCCACCAACCAGCCGCCGACGGTCTCCCTCGGCGTGCCGGCCGGCCCGTTCACCGCCCCGGCGGACGTGCCGCTCACGGCGACCGCCAGCGACCCCGACGGCACCATCAGCAAGGTCGAGTTCTACCGCAACGGGATGCTCGTCAACACCGACACCACCGCCCCGTACGGCTACGACCTGCAGGGCCTTCCCGCCGGCAGCTACACCGTGCAGGCCAAGGCGTACGACAACGCCGGCGGTACCGCGACCGCGGAGAAGTCGTTCACGGTCGGCGCGGCCACCGGGCCGAAGCTGGTCGCCACGCCGTCGGCGGTGAGCGTCGACGAGGGCGGCAGCGCCACGGTCCGGTACACGCTCAGCGCGGCGCCCAGCGGCAACGTCCCGGTGACCCTCGCCGTCACCGGTGACAGCGACATCACCGTCTCGCCGTCGACGCTGACGCTCACCCCGAGCAACTGGAGCACCGGCGTCACCGCCACCGTCTCCGCCGCGGAGGACGCCGACACGGTCAGTGGCACTGCCACCATCGCCGCGTCGGCCACCGGCGTCGCTTCGGTCTCGGTCGTCGCCACGGAGGTCGACAACGACAGCCCGGGCGGTGACAACGCCTACATCAAGAAGTTCCTCGACCAGTACGGCAAGATCAAGAACTCGGGCTACTTCAGCCCCGAGGGCGTGCCGTACCACTCGATCGAGACGCTCATCGTCGAGGCGCCCGACCACGGGCACGAGACCACCTCGGAGGCGTTCAGCTTCTGGATCTGGCTGGAGGCCCAGTACGGCCGGATCACCCAGAACTGGAGCCCGTTCAACAACTCCTGGACGGTGATGGAGAAGTACATCATCCCGTCGCACGCCGACCAGCCCACCGCGGGCGCTCCCGGCACCCCGCAGTACGCGGCCGAGCACAACCTGCCCAGCCAGTACCCGTCCGCCCTGGAGGCGAGCGTCCCGGTCGGCCAGGACCCGCTGCGCTCGGAGTTGCAGTCCACCTACGGCACCGGCGACATCTACGGCATGCACTGGCTGATGGACGTCGACAACACCTACGGCTTCGGTCGCTGCGGCGACGGCACCACCAAGCCGGCCTACATCAACACGTTCCAGCGGGGCACCCAGGAGTCGGTGTGGGAGACCGTGCCGCAGCCGTCCTGCGACACGTTCAAGCACGGCGGCCCGAACGGCTACCTCGACCTGTTCGTCAAGGAGTCCAGCGCCCCGGCCAAGCAGTGGAAGTACACGAACGCGCCGGACGCCGACGCGCGTGCCGTCCAGGCCGCCTACTGGGCGCTGACCTGGGCCAAGGCGCAGGGCAAGGAGGCCGACGTCGCGGCCACCGTGGCGAAGGCCGCCAAGATGGGCGACTACCTGCGCTACGCGCTGTTCGACAAGTACTTCAAGAAGATCGGCAACTGCGTGGGCGCGTCGTCCTGCCCGGCCGCCAGCGGCCGTGACTCGGCGCACTACCTGCTCTCCTGGTACTACGCCTGGGGTGGCGCGTACGACACGTCGCAGAACTGGTCGTGGCGGATCGGCTCCAGCCACAGCCACTTCGGCTACCAGAACCCGTTCGCGGCCTGGGCGATGACGAACATCTCGGAGCTGAAGCCGAAGTCGCCGACCGCGGTCTCCGACTGGCAGAAGAGCATGGACCGGCAGTTGGAGTTCTACACCTGGCTGCAGTCCGCCGAGGGCGGCATCGCCGGTGGCGCCACCAACAGCTGGGACGGCAACTACGGCACCCCGCCGGCCGGCACCGCCACCTTCTACGGCATGTTCTACGACGTCGACCCGGTCTACAACGACCCGCCGTCGAACCAGTGGTTCGGCATGCAGGCGTGGTCGATGGAGCGCATCGCCGAGCTGTACCTGCAGACCGGCAACGCCAAGGCCAAGGCCCTGCTCGACAAGTGGGTGCCGTGGGCGATCGCCAACACCACCACCGGCGCCAACTGGTCCATCCCGTCGGACATGAAGTGGACCGGCCAGCCGGCCAACTGGAACCCGAGCAGCCCGCAGCCGAACACCAACCTGCACGTCGAGGTGACGGTCAAGGGCCAGGACGTCGGCGTCGCCGCGGCCTACGCCCGCACCCTCATCGCGTACGCGGCCAAGTCCGGCAACACCGCGGCGAAGACCACCGCCAAGGGTCTGCTGGACGCGCTTTCGGCCGCCGCCGACAGCAAGGGCGTCTCGATGCCGGAGACCCGTGGCGACTACAAGCGGTTCGACGACGTCTACAACGCCTCCGACGGCCAGGGTCTCTACATCCCGCCGGGCTGGACCGGGAAGATGCCGAACGGCGACGTGATCGCCCCGGGCAAGAGCTTCCTGGACATCCGGTCCTTCTACAAGAACGACCCGGAGTGGCCGAAGGTCCAGGCGTACCTGGACGGCGGAGCGGAGCCGGTCTTCAACTACCACCGGTTCTGGGCGCAGGCGGACGTCGCCATGGCGTACGCCGACTACGGCACCTACTTCCCGCAGGGATAGGTGACAACTCCTCCGTGGGCGGGTGAGGACCCGTCCACGGGGGAGGTCGACCCGGCCGATGGGGGAACGGAGCGGCCGGGCCGGCGGACGGCCTGACACCCACGGTCAGGCCGGGTGGGCCGGCCGTCCGGCCGACGCAGCGGACGGACCGGCCCACCACTCCGCGCGGGGCGACCCATGACGCGAAAAGGCACGGAAAATTCAGCGCTCCACGGGATCACATCCGTGGCGCGGACGGAGTAACGTAATTGACGGAGAGGCCGCTCCCCCCGTGGCGGCCTCTCCACTATTTTTTTCGGGACCGCCCACCCTTGCCGAGGCGCTCCGACGCGCGCCGCACCGGCCCGACCGCTAAGTTGTCCGGGTGCGGGAGACGGCAAGAGGGTGGACGGCAGTCTGGTTGGTCGTACTGGCCCTGGCCCAGACGGCCGCGTTCCTGATGGTGTGGCGCTTCGCCGTGCACACCGACCTGGGCCAGTGGCTGGACACGGTCGCGTTGACCGGCAACCAGATCGGCCAGGACCGGGTCGACGGTCCGGTGGACATCCTCCTCAACGCCATGTCGGTGGTGTCGCTGCTGGCCGCGACCGCGGTGATCGGCTTCATCGCGCTGATCCGGGGCCGCAAGGCGCTCGCCGTCACCGCGACGCTGCTGATCGCCGGCGCGAACCTCAGCACGCAGGTGCTCAAACAGTTCCTGACCCGACCGGACTTCGGCATCGACCCGGAACGGGCCGCCGCCGGCAACAGCCTGCCCAGCGGCCACACCACGGTGGCGGCCTCGGTGGCGATCGCGCTGATCCTGGTGCTGCCCCGGCAGGTGCGGGTGGCGGGCGCGTTCCTCGGCGCCGGCTACGCCGCCGCCGCCGGCGTGGCCACGCTCTCCGCCGGCTGGCACCGGCCCAGCGACGCGGTCGCCGCGTACCTGCTGGTCGGCGCCTGGGCCGCCGCCGCCGGGCTGGTGCTGCTGGTCTTCCAGCGGGAGCGGGCCGTGGTGGAGCCGGGCGACGCGCACCGGCTGGCCGCCGCCGTGCTCGGCGGTGGCGGCGCGCTGGCCCTGCTGGTCTCCGCGCTGGCACTGTCCTGGCTGGTCGACCACTCCACGGTCGCCGTCGACGCGCTCGGCCGCCGTCCGCTCTTCATCGGGTACGCCGGCAGCGCGGCCGGCATCGCCGGCACGATCGCCGTGGTGGCCGCGCTGGTCCTCGCCGTGGTGCACCGGCTGGTGCCCCGCTGGAAGGGCTGAGCGAGCCGCGATGGAGCCGGTCCGGGCGGCGTTCCGCGTCGAGTGCGAGCGGCTGGAGCGGATCCTGCACGGGCTCGACGGGTCGGCCCTGGACCGGCCGACGCCGTGCCCACCGTGGCGGGTACGCGACCTGCTCGCGCACGTCCACACCGGCGCCGGCCGGCTGGTCGCGATGCTCGCCGAACCCGCGCCGCCACGGCCGGAGGTGACCGCGTCCGGCTACTTCGGCGCGGCCAAGTTCGCGTCGGCGGTCGACCGGGAACGCATCGACGGGGCCCGGGCGGCGGCGCGGGAACATCCCGGCGCGGTCGAGGTGGCACGGGAGTTCGGGCGGGCCTGGCGGGCCACCGACGCGGCGGTGGCCGCCGAGCCGCCGGGCCGGGTGGTGCGCACCCGGCACGGCGACGCGATGGCGTTGACCGAGTTCCTGCGTACCCGGGTGGTGGAGGTGACGGTGCACGGCCTGGACCTGGCCGACGCGCTGGACCGGCCGCCCTGGACGACGCCGGCCGCGGCGGCCGTGGTGGTCGACGTGCTCACCACCGGACGGCCGCTGCCGGACCGGCTCGGCTGGGACGCGCTCACCGTGTTGCGCAAGGCCACCGGCCGGCTGCCGCTGACCGGCGCGGAGCCGGCGGCGCTGGCGGCGGCCGGCATCCGCCGGCTCGCCTTCGGCGGCTGAGCCGGAGTCAGCCCGCCGCGGCACGACGCAGGTGGTCCAGCACGATCGGGTCGATCCGGCCGGGCACGAAGCGTTCCTCCAGGTTCTCCAGGCCGGACCAGGCGGCGAGCGCGTCGTCCAGGCCGGCCGGGCCGACCGGGTGCCCGGCGGCGGCGAGCAGCTCCGCCACCTCGACGGCGAGCGGGCCGGTCAGGTCGCGCAGAGTGGCCGGGTCGGGGCGACCGAAGATCATGGTGTGCAGGTCGAGCAGGCGGCGCAGCTCGGCGACCGGGTCGGCGTGGTCGTCCACCCGCAGGTCCACCAACTCGTCCCCGGTGCCGGCGTAGCCGCCGTGGCGTCGCACCACGAGTAGCGCGGCGCTCTGCCGGCCGCGCCGGTCGCCGCCGGCCCGGTCGCCGGCCACGAGCGCGGCCAGCATCCGCTGCGGGAACGGCAGGTCGGTGCCGGTGAGCCAGGCGTCGCGCAGCGCGTCGATCACCTGCGGGCCGGTCAGGATGTTGCCCTGCGCGGCCCAGCCGTCGCCGGCCTGGCCGCCGGCCCACGGATGGCAGCGCGGCCCGGTCCAGGTGGCCCCCGCGCCCGCGACGCCGACCACGGCGAGCTGCCGGTCGTCGCGCCCGGGGTCGGCGGCGACCAGCCCGGCCACCGCGTCGGCGGCGGTGACGCCGGTGCGCAGCAGCGCGAGCGCCTGCGCCCGGTAGGCGAGGTTGGCGTGCGCCTGGGTGGCGACCGCCCCGACCCGCGCCTCGGCGGCCGGCACCAACGCCCCGGCGGCGAGGAACCGGCTGGCCACGGCCACGCCGTGCAGGTGCCCGTCGGCGGAACGGGCGACGAGCGAGAAGGTCACGCGCGGATCGTAGCCCGGGCCCGGGGCCGCCGGCGGGGCTTAGAACGGGGTCGCGTGGGCCTCCGGTGGACGGCCCCAGGCCCGCCGCAGGTCGGCCACGGCCACCGCCGCCAGCACCACGACCGCCCAGCTCGCCGCGAGCGGCGGCGCGACCTGCGTCAGCAGCGGCACCGGCAGCAGCAGCGCGGCGATCGCCAGCAGCCGGGACGGGGAGACCCGGCCGAACACCTCGTACTCGAAGCGGGCCCGGCCGGCCAGGAACAGCGCCGGCCCGCCCAGGACCATGGCCAGCCACGGCAACTCGTTGTGCCCGGCGGGGTGCTCGATGGACAGCTCGTAACCGATCGCGGTGGCCACCACGCCGATCACCATGACCATGTGGGTGTCGGCGGCGGAGCGGCCGACGGTGGCCGGATGCTCGGCCCCGGTCACCGCCTCGCCCAGGATCTGCCCGGCCCGCTGCACGTAGATCCGCCACATCAGCACGGACGTGGCCAGGGCGGCGGCGAACGCCACGGTGCTGGGCCAGCCGGCGGTCGAGCGGGTGTAGGTCAGCCCGGCGACCAGGATGGTCTCGCCGATCGCCACGAGGAAGATCTGCTGGTACCGCTCGGCCAGATGTTTGCCGTGGATGTCCCACCGGGAGATGGTGGAGCGACCGAGCCCCGGCACCGGCCAGCCGAACCGGTTGCCGAGATACTCGATCACCAGCGCGGTGCTCCAGAGCACCACCCGGGCATTCGTCGACACCCCCGCGCCGGCCAGCCAGAACACCCCGCACACGCTGTACGTGAGCAACATCCGCAGCTTCAGCCGGCGGTACTGCTGCCGGCGCAGCACCAGCAGCAGGATCACCGAACGGCCCACCTGCCCCACCACGTACGCGACGGCGAAGGTCAGGCCGGCCCCGCCGGTGAACGCGCGCGGGACGGCCACCCCCATCACCATCGCCGCCACCAACGCGGTGACCACGATGACCTGGAGCCAGAGGTGGTACGGGTCGTAGCGGCTGGTGGTCCACGCGGTGCCCTGCCAGAGCATCCAGAGCGCGAGCAGCAACAGCAGCGTCTTGCCGGCGCCGGTCACCGCCGACCAGTTGCTCTGGCCCCCCTGCAACGCCAGGTCCTCGTACGCGCGCGCGGAGATCCGGGTCAGCGCGAACACGTAGACCAGGTCGAAGAAGAGCTCCAGGAACGTGGCCCGCTCCCCGTCGTCGTCGGTGGCGCGCAGCGCGCCGGGCTCGGCGATCCTCACCGCCGTCGCCCGCCCCCGGTCGCATCCACCCGGCAGTCGTAACACTCCTGCCCGGCCTCGCGGTGCGGATCGCGCGGATCGCCCCGGCGATCGTGCTCCGACGCGCCCGCGTGCCCCGACCGGTCAGCGCCGCCAGCGCAGCGGGCCGGGGTGCACCCGCCACCACATCCGCCGCCAGCGGGGCCGCGCGTCGCGCAGCGCGTCGCCGTACGCCGAGGCGAGCGCCGTCGCCCGGTCCGCCTGTCCGGGAGTCATGCTTCCGGGCGCGAAGGCCGACTGGTTCACCAGTCCGGCGAGTTCGCCGACCGCGCCGCCCGCCGCCGCACCGGCCCCGGCATCGGCGAGCGCACGACGGGCCCGCTCGGCCACCTCCGCCGCCGCCAGGTCGTCGCCCACCGGGCGGCCCGCCAGGCGCAGCGCGTCGGTCACCTCCCGCCAGGCGCCGGCGACCCGCCCGCCGGGATCACCCCGCTCCAGCCGGGACCGGCTCAACCGGCGGCGCATCGCGGCCAACGCCGCCAGCACCGCGCCCACCAGCACCAGCAGGCCGCCAGCGCCGCCGCCGACAAGCACCGGCGTACCCGGACCGCCACGGGCCCGGTCCGGCGCGGACCCGGTGGCCGGGGGAGTGGCCGTGGGCTCCCCGGTCGGCGCCGGCACCTCCGACGGCGGCGGATCCTCCGGCTGCGGCCGGAAGTCCTCCTCCACCGGCCGGGGCTCGGAGTCCGGGCGCGGCATCGGGTCGAACGGCACCCAGCCGACACCCTCGAACAGCACCTCCGGCCAGGCGTACGCGTCGGCGGCCCGCACCGGCCCGTCCGCCTCCGGCGCGAACCCGACCACCACCCGGGTGGGCAGCCCGGCGAGCCGGCCGAGCACCGCGAACGACGCCGCGAACTGCTCCGAGGTGCCCCGCTGCCCGCCACCGTTGCGCGGACCGAACAGGAAGAACGTCAGGTTCGGGTAGGCGTGGCCGCTCGGCGCGTCGGCGGTCACCCGATAGTGCTCGGCGAGGAACGTGGCGATCGCGTCCGCCCGCGCGTACGGCGCCCCGTTCTCCTCGGCGAGCTGGGTGGCCAGCCGGCGCACCTGCTCCGGCGCCCCGTCCGGCACCCGCAGCACCCGGGCCACCGCGTCCCCGGCCGGCACGTCCGCGGTGGCGACCAGGTTCGGGTCCGGGCGCTCCCGCACCGACGACACGTCGTACCGCAGCCCCGGGGCGAGCCCCTCCGGCCGGATCAGCGTTCCGCTCGCCGGGTCGTACGCCACCCGCGCGCCGCCCACCTCACGCGGCGTCGGCACGGCCGGCAGCAGCCGCCCGGTCAGGTCCGCCACCGTGATCTCCTGGCGCACCACGTCGGTCGTGGCGCCCGGGGGCGGCTCGACGGCCGGCAGGATCCGCCCCGCGTTGCGGTACGTGGCACCCACCCGCCACGTCACCCCGTCGTAGTCGCTGAGCACCGCCAGCCGGATCCGCGGCGGCCCGCCCCCGGTCGAACCGGCGACGGTACGCACGTCGAGCAGCCGCTGGTCCGGGTTCAACGCCCAGCCGGAGATGCGGATCAGCGGATTCTCGTCAAGCGACTCCACCCGCGGCGGCTCCACATAGCGGCGCGGGTCGACCGGGTGGTCGTCGACCTGACCGGCGACCACCGGGGCGAGCAGCGCGGCGAGCGCCACCACCACGGCCAACCCGCCCGCGCTCGCCACCGCCGGCCGCAGCCGCACCGCCGCGCGTACCGCCGGGGTTCCCCCGGTGACCGGATCGGCGGCATCCGGACCGGCCGGTCGTCCGGTGGCCGCCAGGCCGGCCGCCGCGACGGCCGCGAACAGCACCGTCGGGCCCACCGCCGGCGCCGCGTTCGGCCCGACCACGTAGAGCGCGCCGGCGTAGAGCAGCGCCGGCGGCAGGTAGCCCAGCAACACCCGGCCGGCCCGCAGCGCCACCTCGGCGGCGGTCAGCCCGGCCAGCCACGCCGCCACCACCGGGAGCAGCACGGTGTCCGGGGTCGGCTCCACCGGGATCATCGCGGTCAGCAGCCGGGGGATCGCGTTGCCGGCGGCGTCCGCGGCCACCTCGCCGAGCCCGCCGGGCAGCGCCGCGTGGCTGGCCGCCAGCCGCAGCGACAGCAGCGTCCAACCGGCCAGGGCGGCCACCGACAACGGCGCCACCTGCCACGACGGCAACCGCCGGGCGGCCACGCTCACCAGCACCGAACCGGCCGCCGCGCCGACCATCAGCCGGGTCAGCAGCGGATCCGCGTACACCCGGCCCAGCACCACGGCGGACAGCGCGACCAGCGCCACGAGCGCCACCGGCACCGGCGCCGCCCGCAGCGCCCGCGCCGCCCACCCCCGCGTCGGGGTCGGCGGCGGCCCCGCGGCCGGGCGCGGCGGCGACACGGTCACCACCGGCGGATCCCGTCCCACTCCGCGGCGAACGCCGCGCCGTCCGCCGCGTCCAGCACCACCAGGCCCGACGCGCCGGCCGCCGTCGGCGCGGACCCGCCGAATATCCCCACCACCACCGATGGGTACGCCCCGCGCAGCGCGCCCACGTGCCCCAACTCCCCGGCGGCGCCCGGCCCGGTGAGGAAGACGAGCGTGTCACCGAGCCGGTCCTGCCGCAGCCGGCCCGTCGCCGCCGACAGCACCTCCACCCCGCCACCGGCCAACTCGACCGCGGCGAGCCGGTCCAGCGGCCCGGCCGCCCCCGCCGGCTCCACCTCGGCCGGCGCGACAAGCAGCAGGTGCACCGGCAGGTCCTCCCGCACCGCCGCGGCCACCACCGACGCCGCCGCCTCACACGCCGACTCGAACGACTCCGCCACCCCGGCCACCCGCCCCGGATGGGCCGCCGACCGGTTGTCGAGCACCACCACCAGACGCGGCAGGCTGGTGTCCACGTTCTCCCGCACCATCAGCTCACCCACCCGGGCGCTGGTCCGCCAGTGCACCCGGCGCAACTCGTCGCCGACCACGTACTCGCGCAACGAGTCGAACGTGATCGACCCGTGCGGCACGCTGTCGACGCGCCCGTCCAGGCTGCGCCCCGCCCCGGTCGGCACCGCGGACAACGGGTGGATCCGCGGGTACACCCACACCGCGACCGTGCCGCCGTAGCCGCGGGTCAACGCCACCAGCCCGAGGGGATCCCGGCGGACCACCCGCAGCGGCCCCACCGGCACCACACCCCGGCGGTGCGTCGGCACCGCGTACCGCACCCGCGTGTCCCGCCCCGGACGCAACCGCAGCAGCGGCACCGGCACCGGCGCGCCCGCGCAGCGGTCCTCCGCCACCAGGTTCGCCGCCCGCAACCGGCCCGTGTTGCGCACCGCCAGCTCCATCGCCGCCGGCTCGCCCCGGGCCACCCGGTCCGGGTCGGCCCGACGCGCCACCGCCAAGCGGGGCCGCCAGGCAGCCGTCACCCCGGCGTAGGCCACCGCCACCCCGGCCGCCGCGCCGAGCACGGTCAGCTCCGGGTACGCGAACCGGAAACCCACCCCGAGCAGCACCAGGGCGGCGACGAGCAACCCGACACCACGGGCGGTGATCCCCACGCTCAGCCGTGCACCGGGGCGGGCTGGCCCGACGGCAGCGGCACCGGCACCGAGGCGACCGCCTGACGCAGCACCTCGGCCGGCGTGACGCCCCGCACCTGCGCGTCCGGCGTCAACAGCAGCCGGTGCGCGAAGACCGGCTCGACGAGCGCCTTCAGGTCCTCCGGCATGATCCAGCCCCGCCCGTCGATCAGCGCGTACGCGCACGCCGCCCGGGTCAACGCGATCACCCCGCGCGGACTCACCCCGACCCGCACCTGCGGATGGGTCCGCGTCGCCACGGCCAGCCGCACCGCGTACGCGTACAGCGGCTCGGCGATGTGCACCCGCCGGGCCATCTTCACCATCTCGCCGACCGTGGCGGTGTCGGTGACCGCGGTCAGCGAGTCGGGGGAGCGGACCGTGGCGCCGCGCAACACCTCCACCTCGACCGCCTCGTCCGGGTAGCCCACCGAGAGCTTCACCAGGAACCGGTCGAGCTGCGCCTCCGGCAGCCGGTAGGTGCCGTCCATCTCCACCGGGTTCTGCGTGGCCACCACCAGGAACGGCTGCGGCACCGGATGGCGTACGCCGTCCACGGTGACGGTCCGCTCCTCCATCACCTCCAGCAGCGCCGACTGGGTCTTCGGCGACGCCCGGTTGATCTCGTCGGCGATCACGATGTTCGCGAACACCGGCCCCGGGTGGAACTCGAACCCGCGGCTGGCCTGGTTGAAGATCGTCACCCCGGACACGTCCGAGGGCAGCAGGTCCGGGGTGAACTGGATCCGCCGCCACTCACCCTTGACGGTGGCCGCCACCGCCCGCGCGAGAGTGGTCTTGCCGACCCCGGGCACGTCCTCCAGCAGCACGTGCCCCTGGGCGAACAGCGCGGTGAGCGCCAGCCGGACCACCTGCGGCTTGCCCAGCACGACCGCGTTGACGTTGTCGGCCAACCGGGCGGCCAGGGCGGCGAAGCCCTGCACCTCCGGCTGGCTCAGCGGTTCGTGCGTGTTCACGGGGTGTGCCTTTCGACTCCGGCGCGGTCAGCAGGTGGGCAGCAGGTCGAGGTCGTCGCCGCCCTCCAGGTTGAGCCAGGCCCACGGAATGTAGTCGCGGCCCTTGCTGTGGTCCACGCGCACCCACCAGGTGCTCTTCTTGTCGTTGTTGTAGATGTAGGCGTAGACCTCTTCGCCCTTCTTCTTGCAGTAGGCCTTGAGTCGGGCACCGTTGGGCTCCCAGCCCTTCTGCTTGCTGTTGTCCTGCTCCGCCACCGAGAAGATCTCGTTGCCGTTGCGCTCACCCGGCACATCCCGGGAGCAGTAGGTGGCCTCGGCGCCGGAGGAGCCGTTGCGGCAGGTCGCGATCCCGTAGAGCGCGTCGGTGGTCTGGGCTCGTTTGGCCGTACCGCTGCCGGCCGCGTTGGTCGCGGTCACCGTCACCGTGTAGGCCGTGCCCGGCGACAACCCGGTCACCCGCAGGCTGGAACAGCCACCGCTGGCCGTCTTCCCGCCGGTGGCCGCCGTGCAGGTGGCCTTTCCGCCGCCGGCGTCCACGGTGACCGTCACCGTCACCGAGGTGGCGTCCGCCGACGAACCGGTCACCGTGACCCGGGGCGCGGCCACCGTACGGGCGGTCGTGGTGGCCTCCGCGCCGGGACCGGCCTCGTTCAGCGCCTTCACCTTCACCGTCACGTTCTGGCCGTTGCCGAGCCCGCCCACCGTGGCCTTGACATCGGTCACCTCGACCGTCTTCCCGGCCGCCTCCACGACGTACCCCGTCACCGGGCGGCCGTTCTCCACCGCCGGCGACCACTGCACCGCGACGGTGCCGGGCTGGTCGGCCACCGTGGACGCGCGCAGCTCGGTCGGCGCGTTCGGCGTCGTGAACGGCACCACCGTGTTGCTCACCGGCGACGCCTTCGATCCGGCGCCCTTGTCGCTGACCGCGGTCACCGTGAACGCGTACTGCGTGCCGTACTCCAACTGGCCCGCCGGCACCACCAGCTCCGTCTTCGGCGACTCGCCGGCCGGCGCGCTCGCCCCGGCGGACGTCGCGGTCACCGCGTACCGCGCCACCTTGTTGCCCTGCCCGTCGGCCTCCGGCCAGCTCACGACGACCGTCCCGTCCGGTCGCGCCTCGGCGGTCACCGACGCCGGCGGGTCCGGCACCTCGGCCGTCGGCACGACCGGGTTGCTGCGCCGCGCCGGCCCGTCGCCCTTCGCGTTCACCGCGTGCACCGCGAACGTGTACGACTCGCCGTTGGTCAGCCCGGTCACCTCCAGCGCCCGCTGGTTCGCGCCCACCTGGTGGGTCTGACCGCCGCCCTCCACCACGTACCTGGTGATCTCGGCGCCGTTGGACGCGGCGGGCTGCCAGCTCACCCGGGCCGAGGCGTCGCCGGCGGCGGCGCGGACCGACTTCGGCGCGCCCGGCCTGCTCACCTTCGGCTTCTTCGGCGGGGGCGGCGGCGGGGGAGCCGGCGGCGGGTCGCCGCCGAGCACGTCGTTCGCGTACTTGTTGACCTCACGGACCCGGTTCCGGTCGTCGACCACCTGCGCGGTGGACGAGTCCGGCGGGTTGATGAACAGGTGGTTCTCGCGGACCTCCAGCTCCATCGGCCCGGGCCGGCCGGAGCCCTCGATGGTCTCCACCAACCGGCCGGCGGCGTCGAACGAGTAGACCGCCCCGGTGTCCTCGTCGGCGCAGTAGAACCGCCCCGCCCAGGCCACGGCCGGGGTCAGCCGGACGCCCGCGCCCGGCACCGTGAACGTCCGCACCTCGTGGCCGTCCTGGACCACGTGCACCGACCGGTCACCGGCTACGGTCACCGGCACCTGCGGGCCGCTGCTGCGGGTCGGCAGGATGCCGGGGGCGGTCACCGTCAGGTCGGCCCGCTGGGTCCGGCCGCCGACGATCGTCACCAACGACGCCGACGTGCGATCGAGCACCGCCACACCCTCGTCGAGCGTGGACACCACCAGCTCGTGCGCTGGCTCGGCCACGTCGTACGTCTCCACCCGCTTCGGGCTGAGCCCGGCGGGCGGCGCGTCACCCGGCGTGGCCGGCAGGTCGGCGGCCGTGACCGCCGAGACGGTGCCCTCGCTCGGCACCGCGACCCACAGCTTCCCGTCGCCGTCGAACGCCCCGCCGGTGATGCCCGGCGGATAGCGGACCGGCTCGCCCACCGGCGTCAACGCCCGCGGGTCGAGCTGCCGCACGATGCCCTGCACCGCGTCCACCACGAACGCCGCGTCCTCGTGCAACGCCACGCTGACCCCGAGCCCCGGAGCGGTCGGGGTGGTCGCGGTGATCTGGAGCGTCGCCAGGTCGAGCGAGCTGACCTGGCCGGTGTGGAGGTCGCGCAGGATCAGCAGCCGGTCGGTCTGCGCCACCAGCATCTGGTGCCGCCGCCCGCCGGGCACCTCCATCCGGGTGTCCACCCGCGCGGTGATGCCGTTGACCCGGGCCAGCTCGCTGCGCGTCGTGCTCCACAGCCAGGACGAGGAGTCGAAGTTGGCCACCGCGTTGTCGGCGGCGCCCAGCCCGAGCACCGTCAACCCCATCGCGGCCAGCAACGCCGCCACGGTGCCGATGGTGACGAGCCCGCCACGCAACCGCTTCCGGGGGCGGGCCGCCTCCGGCCCGGCGGTGGTCGTGACGTCCTCAATGGTGGTCACAGCCGGCTGCCTCCCCGCGTCGGTGGGGGAGGACGCCACACGTGGTCGACCCTCCCCAGAGCCGGGAGCCATCATAGGTGCCGGCCGGGGCAGGGGAAACCCGCACCGTCTCCCTGTGGACACCGAGCGTGTCGCAGGTGGTCGGTCAGTTCGGCGTGGCACCGCCCTCGCGGTCCGTGCACACCTGACCCGAGGTGGCGTACGAATCGGTCGAGTAGACCGCGAGCACCGTGAAACAGTAGTCAAGCTTCGCGCTCAACCCGTTCACCGTGTAGCGGGTCTGCCCGGCGTCCACGGTGGCCATCACCCCGAGCTTCTGCCCGGCCCGCCCACCGGCGACCACGAACGGCACCCCGCCGTCCGTCGGATCGGTCCAGGTCACCGTGATCGTGGTGGTGTCGTCCCGCAACCGCAGGTCACCCGGGGGCGGCCCGGTCACCTTCGGCTTGGCCACGCTGGGCGCCGGCGCGGGCGGCGGCGCGTCCCGGCCCAGCCACACCGCGCCCCCGGCGACCACGGCCACCAACGCGACCGCCGCACCACCGACCACCACGGCCAGCATCGTCCGGTCACGGCCGCGCCGCTCCGGCTCCTCCGCCACCGGGTACGCGGCGCTCTGGTGGAACGCCTGCGGCACCGCCGGCCAGGCGCCCTTCTCCGGGTACGCCGCCGGCTCCGGCCGTGCCGGTCCGGGAACGTCCAGCAACCCGTCGTGGACCGGTAACGCCCGACCCTCGTCCGGGACGTCCCCGCCGGGGTGACGGTCCGCCCCGGTGGCGCTCCCGTCCCGGCCCTCGACGTTCCGGTGCTGGTCGCCGTCGTCGCCGTTCGCCCCGACGGCGGGGTCCCACCCGGTGGGGCTCCGGTCCTGCTCGGTGGTGCTGCCGTCCTCGTCGTCCGCCGGCGGGGTGAGGTCCGACGCCGGCTCGACGCCGACCGGCTGCGACGGCGCCACGCTGCTCCACGGCGGCGCGACCATGCCCCACGGCGGCGCGGGTGTGCCGCTGATGGGCGTGCCGCTGGCGGGCGCGGCGCTGGCGGGTGCGGCGGGTGGCCCGCTCACGGGATGTCCAGGGGGCGGGGTGACGGGCGGTGCGCTGACGGGATACCCAGGGGTGCCGCTGGCCGGTGGTGGTCCGGGTGGCTCGCCCACGGGGTGCGGAGGCGGTGCGCCCGCGGAGCCGGCCGGCGGCGCTTCTGCGGCAGATGCGCTGCTCGGCGTGCCGCTCACCGGGTGGGCGGCGGCAGGCGCGCTGCTCGGCGGTCCGCTCACGGGCGGTCCGCTGACCGGGGTCGGGCGTCCACTCACCGGCGGTGCGCCGACCGGCGGTGCGCCGGCGGCGTGCGCTTCGCTCGTCGCGCCGATCATGGGCGAGGCGGCGGCCTGCCGCTCCGCTTCCTCCCGCAGCAACGGGCCGATCTGCTGCACCTGAATGGTCGGCTTGTCCCAGCCCGGGGCAGGCGTTGCCGATCCGGGGCCGGGGCCGGGGCCGGGGCCACCCACCTCCGGGCCGGCGGGCTGGTCGGCCGGGCGCGACGGCGACGTGACGGCCGGAACCGCGGGCCGATGCCCCGTGGCGGTCTCCGGCCCGGGCGGTACGCCGGTCCGATCAGGTGGCGGGACCGATGCCGGCGCCGGGACGGGCGGACGGGAGACCGGTGGGGCGGGTGGCGGCAGCGCCCCGGTCGCCGGCGGGCTGGGGATCGGTGGCCCTGAGATCGGTGTCCCTGAGATCGGTGGGCTTGAGCCGGGCGGCCCTGGGATCGGCGGTCCTGAGACGGGCGGTCCCGAGACGGGCGGGCTTGAGATCGGCGCATCTGAGATCGACGGGCCTGGGATCGGCGCGGCTGGGATCGGCGGGCCTGGGATCGGCGCGGCTGGGATCGGGCCTGGGACCGGTGGGTTCGGGAACGGTCGGGCGGCCGAAACGGGCGGGGGAGGCTGCAGGACTCCACTCCCCGGTGGACCGGAGATCGGCGTCGGGACGCGCGGCGCGGGCGGCACGGAGGGCGGAGACGGCGACGCCGTCGGGGCGGTCGGCGTCGACCCGGGAGACAGCGGGGCCGCCGCCCGGGAAGGTGCGCCGGAACCGTCGAGCGACGACGGCCGACGGGTCGGCGGGATGACCGGCGGGGGTGGCAGTGGACCCGCCCCGACGATCGGCGTCGGTAAACCGGGATGCGCCGCCGGGCCGGGAGGAGCAGGCGGACCGGGAGGAGCAGGCGGACCGGGATGCGCCGCCGGGCCGGGACGCGCCGCCGGGCCGGGAGCGGCAGGCGGGCCGGGAGGCGGCGGTGGAACGATTGACGGCCGGGGCGGCACCGGCGTCACGCCGGGAGCGGGCACCGGCTGCGGGTGGACGGTGCCGGTGGCCGGCGGCGCCGGGAAGCGTGCGGTGGCCTGTCCGGGCGGCGTCGACGAACCGCCGGCCGCGTCGGCGACCGGCGGCGGAGGGGGCGCCCAGGGACTGGCCGGCCGGTCCGAACCGGTGGGCCGGACCGGAGGCGCCGAGGTGGGGACCACCGGAGGAGGCGGCAGCGGCGTCGGCCCGCTCCGGGGCAGCGACGCCGGGGCGCTTCGGGGCAGCGACGTCGGGTCGCTCTGGGGGAGCGGGGGCGGAGCGGGGTGGGCTGCCGGGTCGGACGCGGTCCCCGGCCACGGCGCCCGGGACGCCGGCCTCGGCTGCGGCGCCCATTCGGCGCCGGGCACCGGCGCGGCGGCGGGTGCCGTGAAGGCAGCGGGTGGCGGCACGGTGGGCTGGGGAGGGTACGACGGCGGGACCGCCGGCAGCGACACGGTGGGCCCGGACAGCGCCGGATCGGAGTGCTCGCCGGCAGCGGGGGCGAAGCCGCCGGGAGGGGGTCCATAACCGGCGGGAGCGGCGGCGGAGCCGCCGAGGTACTGGCGGGCTGCGCGTACCGCCGGGTGGTCCGGACCGAGCACGGCGGGCCCGGCGGTGGCCACGCGGCGGTAGTTGCGGCGGGCCTCGTGCCGGTTGCCCAACTCCTCCGCCACCCCGGCGAGGTCGAAGCTGAGGGCGAGCATCACCGGGTCGGCGTCACCGCGACGGCGCTCGCCGGCTGCGTACGCCTCTTCCAGGACCCGGCGGGCGGCGGCCGGCTCGTCGGCCTCACGATGCAGGCGGGCCAGCAGGTGGCCGGTGGTCAGGACGTCCTGGTGATCCTCGCCGTACGCCGGTCGGGCCGCGGTGATCGCGTCGGCGAGCAGGCGGCGGGCACTGGTCAGGTCGCCCGCGGCGCGGAGGGCCAGGGCCTGGTGTTGCGCGGCGGTCAGCGGGGCGGGGTGGGACACGGGAGCAATGCTGCCCGGAATCGTCGGTTGCGCGCTACCCGTCCGGTAGGCGAGGGGTGTGAGCTGCGGAAACATGGGGCTCTGATGGTGATGTGCATGATCGTTTGGAGCCGTGTACAGTAATGCCCCGTGCGGCCCGCCGGGCCGGCCCATCCGGTGTGAAAGTCACTGGGGCCGACCAGGTAGGCTGGATGGCAGGTCCGGGTGGCGGAATGGCAGACGCGCTAGCTTGAGGTGCTAGTGCCCGTATAGGGCGTGGGGGTTCAAGTCCCCCCTCGGACACGACCCATAGGCCCACGGTGCGCGCTGAGATCGGTTTCGGCGTGCACCGTTTGCGCTTCAGGGTGGTATGTCAGCCGCAGGCCGAGCTGGCGGTAGACCTCGGCTTTGTCGGCGGGGTCCGCGTCGCGGAGCGCGGTGACGATGTTCCAAGGGCCTCGACCAGCGTGGTGATCTCCGCCTGGGTCATCCGGCGTGGTGCGGCGGAGCTCCCGGCGTGCAGCTCGGTTTCTGCCCGGGTCCGTTCGGCTTGTGTCTGGGCTATCCACTTGCTGACGATCGAGGGGTCGGCTCCGACGTCGAGGGCTGCCCGTGCGACGACGACCGCGTGACGCAAGTGTGCGACTCGGCTGGTTGGCATGGACTTGGCTACAGACCATGAGAGCTTGATGTTATCGCTAACATTTAGGCCGCAAGTTAGGTGGCGGCTCGGGGGAGCGCCCCCGGCAACCCCGCGTTCCGGGCGAGTGAGATCGGCGCCTCGTGCATGAACCGGCAGGGTGCCTCGGCTGTTTACCGGAAATATTTCGATAACATTCGATGCCTTGGTTGTCTTGACGAGCACACGTTGTTAGCGTGAACATCGATGAGTAACTCGGATGTAACACGGATGCCATGGTTGTGGCTAGCGTTTGCCCACGCCGGTCAGGTAGGCGTCGCGCCGTCCGAGCTGCCGGAGCGGGCAATCGCATGTCCGTTACCGCACACCGCTCGGCCGGCCTACGGAACCGCGTGTCGCGAGCCGGAGAGGGCCAGTCACAGGAGGATCCGATGACGACGACAGGAATAGATCAAGTGCCGCGGCTCAGGTCGCGGTCGCGGGGTTGGCGGGTGGGGACGGTCGCGGGCGCCGCGGTGCTCCTGCTCGGCGCCGGGATGGCCCACGGGCTGCCGTCGGCGTCGGCGGCGACGGTGGACACGTCGGCGTCGTACGTGTTCGTGAATCGCCACAGTGGTAAGGCGATGGATCTCTACGACTGGTCGACGGCGGAGAACGCGCCGGTCAAGCAGTGGGCACGTAACGACCTCGCGGTGCAGCAGTGGCAGTTCGTCGACGCCGGTGGCGGGTTCTACAAGGTGCGGTCGCGGCACAGCGGGAAGGTGTTGGAGTTGCCCGGCGGCGGCGACGGCATCACTCTGGTGCAGAGCACCGACCGGTCGTCGGCGACGCAGCAGTTCCGGTTGCAGGATTCCGCCGGTGGGTTCGTGCGGTTCGTGAACCGGCAGTGGAACAAGGTCATCGACGTGTGGGAGTGGTCGACGGCCGACGGCGGACGGTTGGCCAGTTACTCCGATCTCGACGGCGCCAACCAGCAGTGGCAGCTCATCCGCCTCGGCGGCGGGACGCCGAGCACCCCGCCGCCGGCCTACCCGCGGCCCATGACGGTTTCCGGGGACAGCGGCGTCCACGACCCGACGGTGGTGAAACGACCCGACGGCACCTACCTCGTCGCGCACACCGGTGACAACATCGCCTTGAAGACTTCCACCGATCGGGTCGCCTACCGCAACGCGGGCACCGTCTTCCCCGGCGGCGCGCCGTGGACCGCCACGTACACCGGCGGCGCGCGCAACCTGTGGGCTCCGGATCTGTCCTACCGCAACGGGCGCTACCTCCTGTATTACTCGGCGTCGACCTTCGGTTCGAACCGTTCGGCGATCTTCCTGGCCACCAGTGCCACCGGGGCCTCGGGGAGCTGGACCAACGAGGGGCTGGTCATCGAGTCGCGGGCCTCGGACACCTTCAACGCCATCGACCCGAATCTGTTCGTGGACGACCAGGGCCGCTGGTGGCTGACCTTCGGCTCGTTCTGGTCCGGCATCAAGGTGATCGAGATCGATCCGGGCACCGGACGCCGGCTCGGCGGCGCGATGCACAGCCTCGCGGCCTACAGTCCGGGCATTGAGGCGCCCGTCCTGGTCAAGCGCGGCTCGTGGTACTACCTGTACGTCTCGTTCGACCGCTGCTGTCAGGGCGCCGCCAGCACCTATCGGGTGATGGTCGGCCGGTCGGCGAACCCGACCGGGCCGTTCGTCGACCGCGCCGGCCGGGACATGCTCTCCGGCGGCGGCACCGAGATCCTGGCCTCGCACGGCAGCGTGCACGGACCCGGCCACCAGGCGGTCCTCGCCGACACCGACGGCGACCTCCTCTTCTACCACTACTACGCCGACAACGGCACATCGCTGCTCGGCATCAACCACATCGGCTACGACGCCGCCGCCTGGCCGTACGTCTACTGAGCTGGCGGGTCCCGGTGGTGGACGCGAGCCCACCACCGGGACCGGGACCGGGCCACGCGCACCGGGCCGCCGGTACGCCACCTCCTCCGACGAGGATCTCGACCAATCGGGAGTGCGTATGTCGCACCAGCATCCTGTCCACGTGGCCGACCGGGCGGTCGACCCGCCGCCCGTCACCGTCCCCGCCTCCTGGCGGCTCCGATCGATCCTGGCCGCGCTGCTCGCGGTGCTCGCCGTGTCGGCCGGTCTGCCGGTGGGCGGGCCCGCGCAGGCCGCGCCCGCGGTGAATCACACCAACCCGGTGGTCAACCAGCGGGCCGATCCGCACATCGTCCGGCACAGCGACGGCTACTACTACCTGACGGCGTTCACGCCGGTCCGGCTGCGGGCACACGACCTGACCGACAGCTACATCCGCCACTACGACTATCGCGCCCGGGTCGAGCCGAACGTGACGAACCTGGCCGACTCGCAGTTCCGCATCGTCCCCGGTCTCGCCGGCGCCGGGACGGTGTCGTGGGAGTCGGCCAACTTCCCCGGCTACTTCCTGCGCCACCGTGGCTTCGCCCTCTACGTCGAACGCGACGACGGATCGACCCTGTTCGACAGCGACGCGAGTTTCCACCGGCAGGGCGGCCTGGCCGACAGCGCCGGACTCTCCCTGGAGTCACAGAACTATCCCGGACGGTACGTCCGCCACCGCGACGGCCTGCTCTACCTCGAAACGGTCACCTCGAACACCGACCGCGCCTCCGCCACCTTCCACCTCGAATAGCGGTCACGCGAGTCACCCCGTTCGCCCCGCCGACGCGCCACCCGACGCCGGGCCCGGCGTGCCGGCCCTACCGGAAGGTTCCACCATGTTCGACCCCTCAGTGACGTCGCCCCCAGGGGCACCGCCTCGCCGGGGCCGGCGTGCCGGCCTGGTACTGGCCCTGGTGGCGGCGCTGGCCGGCGCGACCGGCGTCGCCGTGGTGGCCGCGCCACCGGCGCACGCGGCCACCATCGACACCAGCGCCTACTACGTGCTGGTCAACCGCAACAGCGGCAAGGTCCTCGACGTGCGGGACACCTCCACCAGCGACGGCGCGGTGATCCAGCAGTGGTCCCGCAACGACGGCGAGTGGCAGCAGTTTCAGTTCGTCTCCTCCGGCAGCGGCTACTACCGCCTCCGCGCCCGCCACAGCGGCAAGGTGGTGGACCTGTGGGAGTGGAACACCGAGGACGGCGCGGAGTTCCGGCAGTGGCCCGACCTCAACGGCGCCAACCAGCAGTTCCGGGTCCTCGACTCCGACGGCGGCTACGTCCGGCTGCTCAACCGGCACTCCGGGAAGGCCCTGGAGGTCTGGGAGTGGTCGACCGCGGACGGGGCCCGGATCAGCCAGTACGCCGACCTCAACGGCGCCAACCAGCAGTGGCAGATGGTGCGGGTCGGTGGCGGGGGCACGCCGACCACCCCGCCGCCGGGCACCGGGTGCGGCAGCGGGTCGTACCAGGCCGAGGCGGTGTTGAACGGCGGCACCTGGACGGCGCGCAACGGGTCGTCGACCGTCTACTCGGGCGCGGACATGCTGTCGGCGATGCAGGCCGCGGTGAACTCGCTGTCGGCGGGACGCACCGCCAAGCAGCGGGTGGTGGTGCGCGGCTCCGGCTCGATGAGCGCGGGATCGCGGTTGTCGCTGCCGTCGTACACGACGCTCGCGGTCTGCGGCACGATCAACGTGACCGGTTCGGGATCCGGCGACTACGCGCCGGTCTACTCGCGCGGCACCACCGACGTCGAGGTGCAGAACCTGACCCTCACCGGCTCGCCGCTCTACGGGATCTTCATGCGCAACGTGAACAACCTGACCCTGGGCCAGATCGACATGCGGCTCTCGGGCGGCCTGGGGGTGCGGATCGACAACCACGGCGGCGACCGGGCGGTCAAGGTGCGCAACGTGCGGATCGACAACGTCTACGTGTCCGGCACCGGCGCGCACGGGGTGGAGACGTACGGGGTGGACGGGTTGACGATCGGAACGGTCACGGCGCGGAACACCGGCTACTCCGGCCTGCTGCTCAACGACACGATCAACGCCACCGTGGGCACGGTCGACGCGCAGGGCGCCGGGACCGGGACCGGATACGCGGCGTTCCGGATGGCCAACCGCAACGGCCGGATGGGCAACTCTTACCCGACGAACATCCGGGTCGGCACCGTGATCGCCTCCGGCGGCGGCCGGGGGATCTTCTGCGTCTCGGAGTCCGGTGGCGCGGTCATCGACCGGGTGACGATCGCCAACACCGGAAACAACTCGATCCTCGTGGAGAACTGCTACAACGTCACCATCGCCGGCGTGTCCGGCTCGGTGACGGGCGGCGGCGAGGTGCGGATCGCCGCGCGGAGCGAGTTCCCGATCTCCTCCGGCATCCGCTTCCAGAACCTGACCGTCACCAACACCAACATCACCCAGAGCCCCTGTGGCGGGTCGAACAACACGATCAGCAACGTCACCCGGGTCAACTCGACCCTGACGTGGTGTTGAGCGGCTGGGCGCCGCGGTGCGCCCGGCCACAAGGCGACAACCCCAATCGTGGCGCCACCAGCCACCGTCCCCTAGGAGGATTTCCGTGACACAGACCCTCACCAGCCCCCCGATCGGGCGCGGGCGACGCCGGCGGTCCCTGATCGCCGCCGTCGGTGCCCTCGTCGTCGGCATGGCCGGCGTGGTGGTCGCGTCGCCCTCGGCGCAGGCCGCATCCATCGACACCAACGCCTACTACGTGCTGGTCAACCGGAACAGCGGCAAGGTTCTCGACGTCACCGACACGTCGACCGCCGACGGCGCACCCCTGCAACAGTGGTCCCGCAACGACGGCGCCTGGCAGCAGTTCCGGTTCGTCAGCTCCGGCAGCGGCTACTACCGGTTGCAGAACCGCAACAGCGGCAAGGTGGTCGACCTGTGGGAGTGGTCCACCGCCGACGGCGCCGAATACCGGCAGTGGCCCGACCTCAACGGGACCAACCAGCAGTTCCGGGTCCTCGACTCGGACGGCGGTTACGTCCGTCTGATCAACCGGCACTCGAACAAGGCCATGGAGGTGTGGGAGTGGTCCACCGCCGACGGCGGTCGGATCTCCCAGTACGCCGACCTGAACGGATGGAACCAACAGTGGCAGCTCGTCCCGATCGGGGGCAGTTCTCCCGGTACGCCGCAGACCGGTCTGGTCGGCTGGGCCACCCAGAACGGCGGCACCACCGGCGGCGGTAACGCCGCGACCACCACGGTGACCACCGCCTCCGCGCTCTCCAGTGCGGTCGGCTCGTCCAGCGCCGCGGTCATCCGGGTGTCCGGCACCATCTCCTGCTCCGGCATGCTGCGGGTCCGGTCCAACAAGACGATCCTCGGCAACGCCGGCGCGACGATCTTCGGTTGCGGCTTCACCGTCAACGGTGACCGCAACGTCATCATCCGCAACCTGAACTTCCGCAACTGGAGCGACGACGCGATAAACGTGGAACAGTCGGCCACCAACATCTGGGTCGACCACAACAGCTTCACCAACGGCTACGACGGCGCGATCGACATCAAGCGCGGCTCCGACTTCGTCACCGTGTCCTGGAACCGTATCTACGGCCACGACAAGTCGATGCTGCTCGGCCACAGTGACAGCAACGGCAGCCAGGACATCGGACACCTCCGGGTCACCTACCACCACAACTGGTTCGACGGCTCCAACCAGCGCCACCCGCGGGTCCGCTTCGGCAACCCGGTGCACGTCTACAACAACCTGTACAGCAACGTCGGCGGCTACGGCGTCGCCTCGACGATGAACGCCGGGGTGCTGGTCGAGGGGAACTACTTCGAGAACACCGCCGACCCCTACCATCGCGGCGAGGCAGCGTCCGGTCCCGGGTCGCTTGTCGCCCGCGACAACTGCTTCGTCAACTCGGGCAGCGGGCAGGCCGGCGGCAGCGTGGCCAGCATCCCGTACGCGTACCAGCTCGACACCGCCTGCACCGTCAAGTCCATCGTCACGGCCGGTGCCGGGGCCGGCCGGATCAGCGTCTGATCCGGCCCCCGTCCGCGCCGTCGTAGCGCGCCGGGCGGGCCGGGCGGTCCCGACCCCCGGGGGGACCGCCCGGCCCGGCCTGCGGCGGCGCGACCGGTCACGACCGGGGCCGCCGTCACCCAGCGCGCGGCCCAGCGGTCGGCCTCGTCCCGGCTGAGTCGACCCTCGGTAACCGCGACGAGCCGATCCTCGATTTCGTCGAGCGTCGGCTGGGGAAGGGCGTCGATGCTTCGACGGTATCGGTAGGGCCGGTTTGTCGTGATCACTGAGGGCGGCAGGCTGGTGACGCCCGTTGGTAGGGTCGCTGCCGTGACGGCGTTGCGGTGGGAGCATGCCTCCATCGGGCGCCTGGACGATCTGAGCTCGGTGGCTCACTTGACCGGCCGGAGAGGACGAGTCCGATGATTCCCGGGTCGCGAGGGCCCTCTGTTCCCGAGGCTGCCGGCCACCGTCGTGACGTGGATGTGTGTTCGCCTGACCGGTCCGTTCGCATCGCCGCGTCCAGTCGGGGGGATATCGCGGTCGACCAACTCGACCACGTGGTGTTCGCCATCCGCGACGGCCTGCCGGGCACACCCGTGTATCGCACGTTCGTGGAACGCTTTCCAGGAAGTGCCGTGGACTCGGCGGGTGGTAACGATCGACGGTGAGCGTCGCAGAGTACATCGAACCCGCAGGACAAGAAGCAGCTCAGCTACGAGGGCGTGACTTCACCACCGATCCGGTCGCCCTCGATTCCCGCCGGTGTGGGGAATTCAGGTCACCTCGGAGCTGCTGCGGTAGGCGCCGTCGGCCAGGGGCGACCGGTGCCGCCGTGGGGTCAGGCACCGTACAAGTCAATCGACCTGCGCAATCCCGCGCTTCGTGTTCTGGTCAGTCGACGAAGATGCAGAACGGGTGTCCGGCTGGGTCGGCGTAGACGCGGTATGGCTCGTCCGAGTCGTCGCTGCGGTCCGGCAGTGCCCGGCCGCCGAGGTCGAGCACGCGAGCGTGCTGGGCCCTTAGCTCCTCGACCGAGCTCACGCTCAGGTCTAGGTGCAGCTGTTGGGGTACGGGGCCGTTCGGCCATGTGGGTGGCGATAGCTCGGCAACCTGCTGGAAGGCGAGTTGAGGAGTGCCGTCCGAGGTCTGAAGCACCAGCCAGCTCCGATCCGTGCGGTCCGGTTGTCCAGGTGCTGGCGGCTCGTCGCCGGGGCGATAGGTCAGGCCGAGCAGCGCGCGGTAGAACTCCGCCAGTTGCCGGGCATCGGTGCAGTCGAGCACCACCTGGCACAGTCTGGGACCGTTGTTCCGTTCGACCACGTTGGTCACCTCCGGAAGTCCTGCTTCCCAGAAGTGATCGGTCGGAAACGGGCCGACCGAGCGTGCTGCCCGTTCGACAATGGGGGTACGGCGGCGGGACGCGACGAGGGTTGGCCGGACACCGCCTCCTGGTGGTTCGCCGACGCTCCCTTCCCATCCTCACGTAGGTGGCGCCGGTGGCCCGGGTCCGGCGATGCGCAACCGGTGCCACAACCCGGCGGCCGTTCACGCCTGCGACCGGCGATGCGCGGGGCCCGGGATGTGTCCCGAAGCCGAAACCCGACGGCGGGTGTGGCCACGCGGGACCACCAACTTAATTGATCGTCAGGCGCCTATTGCTGAATCAACCACCGCTCAATGATCTATCTGAAGATCAACCGCGCGTACTTACCCTCGTTTTCGGCTCCTAAACCTGCGCTCTTGCTTGCTTGTCAAGGTGCAACGATGATAGCGTCGCTGGTAATTCGATTGACGTGTGACAATTGTTGGAGTTGTTTCCGATGATTAGTCGACCACCTCGGGTGGATGCGGCCGCATTTCGAGAATCGCTGCACCTGTCGTGGGCTTTCCGCGCCGGAGTGTCCGGTTGCAGGTCATTCCCGGTGGGGGCAGGGTGGACGCACGGCAGTTGCAGGCATTGCTGATGACAGCGGACGTCGGAAGTTTCACGAGAGCGGCGGCTCGGCTCGGGGTGACCCAACCGACGATCACGAACCGGATAAAGGCATTGGAGCAGGCGCTCGACACGATTCTGCTGGAGCGCCTGCCCGGCGGTGTCCGGCCGACCCGCAGCGGGCAGGCCGTGTTGCCCTACGCCCGCGAGATCGTCCGGCTCAGCGCGGAGATGGAGCATGCGGTCACCGCGCCGGGAGAGCCGCGCGGTCGGGTGGCCGTGGGGTCGCTGGAGAGCTTGACCAACCACCGCCTGCTGCCGCTGATCGAGTATCTCCACGTCCGGTATCCGGGCATCGAGTTCTCGCTGCACGCCTCGGACCCCTGGGACTCGGTCAGCCGGGTCCGCAGCGGGCAGCTGGACTGCGCTTTCCTGATCGGGGCGGCCCTGCAGCACGACGACCTGGAGGTCGGGCTCCTCTGCCCCGAACCGTTGGCGCTGGTGACCGGGTGCCATCCGGCTTCAACCGGAGCCGCCGGTGCGGAGGGGACGGGGCCGTCCTTCGGCACCGTGTTGCTCTGCTCCGACGTGGACGTCAGCTTCTGCAAGCTGGTCGCATCCCAGGCAGTGGCCGGTGCGACCCGACACCGCCGCACGCTCAAGTTGAACTCGATCGAGGCGGCCAAGCACAGCGCGGCCAACGGGATCGGCGTCGCCCTTCTGCCGGAGGTGGCGGTCGCCCGAGAGATCGCGGAGGGCACCCTGCGGAGGGTCGACTGGGAGGCCCCGGAACGGACGTACACCCAGGCGGTCTGGCGGCGCAGCAAGGCACCAGACCCGGCACTGGAGGTGGTGCTCGCGGCGGCGCGGAAGGTCGTCCGCGAGGACTGACCGGGCTGGCCGGGGCGGAGTCGGATCCGTCCCGGTCAGCCTGTCGGCCGCCCGGCTACTCGCTGTCGAGCGCGGCGAGCAGCCGGCGGTGGTCGGTCTTGCCATGGTGGTTCACTGGCAATGAGTCCGTCACGCGCATCCGGCTCGGTGCCATGTAGGCCGGCATCGACCGCAGGCAGAACGCCAGGATGGCGCTCTCGTCCACCGGCGGGGCGTCTGCGGCGAGCACTACGAACGCGGCCAGCTCCGGATCCCGGTCAGGCGGCGTCACCACGACCGCGGCGGCCTCGGCGACGCCCGGGAACTCCAGGAGGCGGCGCTGCACCTCGGCCAGTTCGACCCGGTTGCCCCGGATCTGCACCTGGGAGTCCACCCGGCCACAGAACCGCAACTGGCCATCCTCCCCCCGGTACGCCAGGTCGCCGGTGCGCAGTACCCGCTGGCCGGAGCGCGGGTCGACCGGGTCGGGGACGAGGGCGGCGGCCGTCGCCTCGGGGTCCGCCCAGTAGCCGGAGAACAGCGCCGGGCTATGCAGGTACATCTCGCCGACGATGCCCGGCTCTGTCACGACCGCGCCCCGGTCATCCACCACCAGCAACTCGGCCCCGGTGTGGCCCCGGCCGATGGAGAGCCGGTCGAGCCCTTCTGGCAGCGGGTTCGGCACGTCGGCGAAGCTGGCCGCCATGGACTCGGTCGCGCCGTAACAGTTGACCAACCGGGCCTGTGGGCGTAGCCGTTGCAGATGGCGCAGCTCGGGCAGCGGGAAGTCCTCGCCGCAGAACAGCACCCCGCGCAGGTCGGACAGGCCGGCGACCTGGTCGGGGATGTGCCGCAGCGCCTGCCGCCAGATCGACGGCACGCCGTTGACGTGGGTGGCCCGGGTGGCCCGCAGGACCTTGACGAACCGGGTCGGCCAGCGCAGCAGCGCCCGGGGCACCGGTGCCACGGCGGCCCCGCTGCCCAGCGCGAGACCGATGTCCAGCAGCGAGAAGTCGAACTGGAGCGGGGAGGTCGAGGCGACCCGGTCGTCGCTGCCGACGATCTCCTCGGCCAGCATGCCCCGGTAGAACGACACCACGGCCCGATGGCTCATCACCACCCCCTTGGGCCGTCCCGTCGTCCCCGAGGTGAAGATCATGTACGCGGTGTCGGTGGGGGTGACCGTGCGCCGGCGGCGGATCCGGGGCGCCGGCGGTTCCGGCACCTCGATGCCCTCCGGGCCGAACCGGCCCCACCCGGCCGGCAGTTCGGCACCCGGGTCGGCGGTCAGGCAGAGCGCGGGCTCGGCCAATTCCCCGATGGCCGCCCGCCGCTCGGCCGGCATCTCCGGGCTGACCGGCACGAATGGCAGCCCCCGGGAGGAACAGGCCAGCAGGAGGGCGATCGCGTCCCGGGTGGTGTCCGAAACGATCATCACACGGTCGCCGACGTCGAGTCCGTACCGGTCCAGGTCGGCGGCGTACCGGTCGGCCGCGGCCCGCAACTCACGGAAGGTCGTCGTGCGCACGCCGCCGTCGGCGTACTCGACGACTGCCGGGGACTCCGGCCGGTGGTGGGCCGCCGCGAGCAGGAACTCGTCGAACCGTTCGTCGGGCAGGTGCGGGACGCGGAATCGGTCGGGGGACATCGGGCCTCCGGTTCAGCGGTAGGCGTCGGCCGTCGCCGGCGCGGGGACGGTGGGCACCGTGGTGTGTGGCTGGCCGGTAACGAGCACCAGCGGCGCCGTGGGGCCGACCCGCAGGTCGCACACGGTCCCCACGACCAGGGTGTGGTCGACGGCGGTGAGTGTCTCCCGCACGTGACAGGTCATCCGGACCGCCGCGTCGGCGAGGACCGGGACGCCGTCGTCGATCGTGTACGCCACGCCCTGAAAGCGGTCGGCCGCCGGGCCGGTGGCGAAGCGGCGGACCAGGTCGTCCTGCTCGCAGGAGAGGACGTTGACGGCGAACCGGCCGGCGGCGAGCAGGTCTGCCAGGGTCCGGCCGCCGGAGTGGAAGGCCAGCAGCACGCTCGGCGGGGCGACGGAGAGCGACATGAGCGACGTGGTGGTGCAGCCCACCGGCCCGGCGGGGCCGAGCGCGGTGGTCACCGCGACGCACTTGGCCAGCCGCGTCATGGCCTGGCGGAACATCCGCTCGTCGACCGTCGCCTCAAGGCTGATCATGACGTACCTCGGTCCCTGTCCTGTTGGGGACCACCCGGTCGCGTGGTCCGGTGGCGGGGGTCAGCGCGATGAGCCTGTCGAACGCCTCCGCGACGACGCCGGTCCGGCGGCGACCGCGCCGAGCGGAGTCGGCGGCGAACCGCAGGGCCTTCGGCACCTGGGCCCACTGTGCGGCCAGAGGGGGGTCGCCCCGGCGGGCGAGCCGGTGGCCGTGGTGCCGCGCGGCGGCCCACAGGTCGTCGGCGTGCCAGTGCAGGGCCTGTTCGTCGACGAGGAACCGGTCGCGCAGCGCGGTCAGCACCGTCGACGGATCGGTCAGCCAACGCCCCGGCCAGGTGGCCGGCCCGTCGGAATGGAGCGACGGCTCGTTCCCGGTGGGCCGCAGCCACCGGTAGCGCTCCGGGTCGCCCACGTCCGCCGGCGCGCCCAGCGCGTGGACGTCCCGATTCCAGCGGGGCGGGTCGAGCCAGCCGAGCGGCGTCATCGCGGCCCGCAGCCCGGCGTCGTCGAGCCAACCCTCGAAGGGCTGCTGCTCCCCGCCGGGCATCAGCGCCGCGAACCGGTCGCTGACCCGCCATCCGCCGTCGTGCCGGCCCCGCAGCAGGAACCAGTGGGTGACCGGCTGCGACCGGTGGTGCGGCGACCAGGGCAGGTGGAAGGCGTTGCCGACGACGACCACCGAGCCGTGCTCGGCGAGCTGGTCGGCCAGTTCGGCCCGCGCCGTCGGCCAATCGGCCACGCCGTGCCAGGCCAGGCTCCCGCCGTCGATCCGGTCGTGGTGGGAGAACGCCAGCGCGCCGTCCGGGGCGTCGAAGCGGACCCACAGGTGGACGGCGTCCGCGAGCCGGTCGGCGGCGGCCGGCCCGAGGTGGTCCACCAGGGCGGTGGTGTAACAGGACAGTGGGGGTGTCATCGGGGCTCCTCGTCCCACGCGCAGGCCACGGGCAGGTCTGTCAGGCCGCGTACCTTCTGCCACCGCCGCCCACGCCAGCGGCCCGTGTCGGTGTCCGGCGGAACGTCGATGGTCCACGGAAGCCCGCCGATGCCGGAGCCGTCGACCTTCACGCAGGCCTCCTGGACGGTCCAGATCTCGGCGAAGGCGGTGTCGCGTTGCCGGCGCGGCAATTGGGCCAGCCGGTCCAGGTGCGGGGCGGCGCACCGGCGCAGCAGCGGTTCGGCGACCGGGTCCGGGGGCGCCTGCACGTCCACCCCGATCCGGCGGCCCGACGCCACGCCCACCGCCAGGCGTCCCCCGTCGTGGGAGACGCTGACGCCGAGCCGGGGCCAGCCAACGAGGGCCGGCTTCCCGTTGCCGGAGGCGACCACCCGCGCGTCAACCGCCTCCGGCGCGACCCGGGCCAGCAGCGCCCGCAGCAACGCCCGCCCGGCGAGGATCTGCCGGGCTCGCCAGGGCGGTGCGCCCCGGGCGGCGAGGCGGTCGGCCGGCGTCACCGCGCCGAGGCCGACGGCCCCGGTCGACGTCGGGCCCGCGGCATCGGGCCGCCCCGGGCCGGTGGTGGCGACCCCGAACGGCGTCCGGCGGGACGCCGGCTCGATGCCGACCGCGACCCACACCCCGGAGACGATCTCGCGGGTTCTCATCGGCCCAGCTCCGCGAGGATGTCGGCGGTCGCGCCGGCCACGACGGAGAGCACCACCTCGGTGGTGCCGCCGCCGATGCCGAACAACGCGGCCTCGGCGCGCAGCCGCTGCGGCCCGCCGGTGCGGAAGCCGTATGCGCCCTGGAGGTGGGCGCACTCGTCGAGGACCCGCTCCACGGTGTGGGCGGCGCTCGCCTTGAGCAGCGCCGCCGCCGCGGCGTCCCGCCGGGAGGCGACCGCGTCGGCGAGGCCGTCGGTGAGCGCCTGGTGCTGCCGGGCCCGCAGCAGGGCGGCGGCGTACCGCTGCCGGATGCCCTCCAGGTGCCACAGGGTGCCGTCGGCGTACCGGCGGTCCTGGAGGTGCCGCCAGGTGTCGGCCAGCACCCGCCGGCACAGCGCGACCGCCCACAGCGCCCCGGCCAGCCGTTCCACGGCGATGTGCGCCGCGAAGCCGGCCATTCCCCGGCCGACGCCGCCGACGACGTGGTCCCGGCCGAGCCGAACCCGGTCGAAGGTCAGGTGACCGGTGCCGGAGCCGCCGAACAGGTCGGTGTCGGCCGGCTCGACACGTACGCCGGGGGCGTCCGCCGGCACCAGCACCCAGGTGAAGTTGGTGAAGTGCGGGCCGGGCCGGTGTCGGGCGAGGACCAGGACGGCGTCGCACCAGGTGGCGTTGGTGATCCACCGTTTGGTACCGCTGACCTCCACCACATCGTCGTCCAGGACGACCTGCGTGGTCAGCGCGGACAGGTCGCAGCCGGCGCCGTCGTCGGTGGCGGCCAGGGCGACCACGGCCGTTCCGCGCAGCGCGTCCGCCGCCGTCCGGGCGGCGGGCCCGGTGCCGCCGGCCAGCAGCGGCAGGCAGGTCGCCAGCGGCACGCACACTGCGAGCGTCGTCCCCAGGGAACAGCGCAGGTCGACTGCCGCCAGCAGGGCGCCCAGTCCGGCCGGGTCGACCCCTCGACGCGGATCCCCGTCCCGGTACGCCCGCGCGAGACCGCCCCCGGCACCCAACGCCCGCCACACGTCCGGTCCGGTCGACCCGGGCGGCAGCTCGTCGAGCATCGGGTACGCGGCCGGCGCGTCCCGGTCCAGCAGGGTGGTCGTCATGCCGAGACCCGCTGGTCCGGCGCTGCGGCGCCGGCCCGCTGCACCGCCTGCCACAGGCTGCCGGCGGTGGCGAAGGTGGAGTCGTTGAGGTCCTCGTCGGGCAGCGACACCCCCAGCTCGTCCTCGATGGTGAAGAGCAGGTCGATGGCCTTCATCGAGTTCAGCCCGAGGTCGTGCAGCCGGGTGTCCTCGGTGATCGGTCGGCCGTTGAGGTACGGCAGGAACGGCATGAGCAGGTTCTGGAAGGTCTGGTTCACGGGATCTCCAACGGGTCGGGCCGGGTCGCGAAGACGTCCCGGTCGGCGGCGAGTGCTGCGGCCAGGTCGGTCAGCAGCGAGCCGGGGGCGGGTCGGCCCCGTTCCACCCGGCGTTGCGCGATGAAGGCGGCGGAGGTGAGCTGGTCCCAGCGGCGCAGGTGGGCGTCCGCGTCGAGGGCCTCGCCCCGGTGGGCGCGGTACGCGGCGTGCAGCCGCCGGGCCCGGGTCATCAGCCACGTCTCGGCGGTGAGCTGGCGCAGGGCGGCCACCTGGTCGCCGTGTCGGGCGTACGCCTCCAGGTAGTCCGCGGCGTCGTCCAGGCACAGCGACGGCGCGGGCGGCCGGTGCGGGTCCGCGACCCGGAGCACGGCGGCGACGGAGACGGCGGGCAGCCGGTCCCACGGCAGCCGCCACTGACCGGGGCGGGCCGGCCCCCACGCCGTCTCGTTGTCGTAGGCGTCGCCGACCAGCGCCTCCGTGCCGTCGCTGGCGACCAGGAAACTGTGGTCCATGTGGGCGTGGCCGAGGTAGGGCAGCCACGGCATGGCGTAGCTGTCGCCGATGGCGTACACCACCGCCGACCGGTCGGCGAGGGCGCGCAGCCCTGCCGGGCCGAGGTCGCGGTGGTGGCTCTCGGCGACGAGACCGACCTGCCGGCTCGCGTCGGCCAGATGGGCCTGCGCCGGCGGGTCCACGGTAGGCAGCCCGGCCGGCCCGGGACGGGGCTGGAAGCGCAGCGCCGCGCCGAGCGCGAGGTGCCGCAGCGGCTCGCCCCAGCGGTCGGCGAGGACGGCGAGGTTGACCTGGATGCAGTCGAGCAGTTCGGTGCGGACCCCGGCGGCTCCGGTGACGTCGGTCGCAGTGGTGGCGGGGACGGCGAGGGTGGTGGTCATCGGGATGCTCCGACCGTGCGTAGGCCGGCCACCGCGCGGGCCAGGGCCTCGTCGGGCGGGGACTGGTCCTCCACTCCGCCGTCGAGGAAGTGCTCGTAGGCGGCCAGGTCGAGGTAGCCGTGTCCGCTGACGCAGACCAGGACGCCGTCGCGGGCGTCGCCGGACGCGGCGATCCGGGCGGCGGCGGCCAGCGCGTGCCCCGACTCGGGCGCCGGCAGGACGCTCTCGTGCCGGGTCAGCAGCCGCCCGGCGTCGAGCGCGTCGGCCTGGCTGACCGCCACCGCGTCGACGTCGCCGCTGTGCCGCAGCGCCGAGACGAGCTTGGCCGCGCCGTGGAACCGCAGCCCGGCGGTGTGCGCGTCGGGGATCTGGTAGTCGCTGCCAATGGTGTACATCGCCTCCATCGGGCCGCTGCCGGTGGCGTCGGTCTTGTCGTAGGCGTACACGCCCCGGGTGAGCTTCGGGGTGCTGCTGGACTCGGCGGCCACCAGCCGGGGCCCGTCGACGCCGGCCGCCCGCGCGGCGGCGTGGAACGGCAACGCGATGCCACCGAAGTTGGAGCCCGCGCCGACGCAGCCGACCACCGTGCCGATCCGGGCGTCGAGGGCGGCGAGCTGGTCGGCCGCCTCCAGGCCGATCACCGACTGGTGCAGGATGCTGTACGTCTCCCCGCTGCCGATGCAGAACGCCACCTGGTCGTGGCTCGCGGCGTACTCGACGGCCTCGCCGATGGCGAGGGAGAGGCTGTTGCCGGCGGCGAGATCCTCCCGGGTGGATACCTTGGTCAGCCCGCTGGGGCTGGCGTGCACCTCGGCGCCGAGCATCCGCATCAGCACCCCCCGGTACGGCTTGCGGCGCAGGCTCGACTCGACCATGAACACCCGGCAGCGCAGGCCGAACAGGGCGCAGGCCGCCGCCATGGCGGTGCCCCACTGGCCGGCGCCGGTGCCGGTGACGAGCTCCTGAACGCCCGCCCGGTGGTAGTAGTACGCCTGGGCGAGGGCGGTGTTCAGCTTGTGGCTGCCGGAGATGTTGACGCCCTCGTTCTTGACGTAGATCGGCACCCGCGCGCCGACCGCCTCCTCGAAGCCCCGGGCCCGCCACAGCGGCGTCGGCCGGTACTGCCGGTACCGCTCGATCACCGGCTCGGGGATGTCCCAGAACTCGCGGGTGGTGGAGACGCTGTGCCGGACCAGCTCCACCGGCAGGTTGATCTTCACTTCGCCGTCGGCGCTGGGCGGGGTGACGTCCGGCGGCAGCGGCTCGGCGAGGTAGGGCAGTACGCTGCGCCAGCGGGTGGGCACCGTCGCGGTCATCGCTGCGCCTCCGCGGTGGTCACCACGTCGACGAGGTCACCGACGGTGCGGAAGCTGCGGCCCACGAACAGGTCGTCGGGGAGCGTGGTGTCCAGCTCGTCCTCGATACGGACGAGCATGCCGACGAAGCCGAGGGAGTTGACGTTCAGCAGGTCGCCGACGAGCAGTTCGTCGTCGGCGATGCTCTCCGGCGGGATGGACAGCCGGGACTCGGCGACGACGACGTTCTTCACCACGGTGGCGACGGCTGACCGGTCGAGCGACAGGTTCGGAGGCATGGTTTCCCTCTCCAGGGTTGGGTGGACGGGGACGGGTCAGCCGCGCAGCGCTCCCGCCGCGTCGGTGACGTAGCTGTAGGTGACCAGGTCGGCGAGGGTCACCGGGCCACGGACGTGCAGCCGCCCGGTGGCGATGGCGATCTCGGCGCCCAGGCCGAGCGTGGGGCCGTCGTGCAGGCGCAGCGAGCCGTTGACGACGACCATGGCCGCGTCGACCCGCCGCCGGAACACCTCGGCGACGGCCGCGTCGCCGGTGAGGACCCCCTCGGTGTGGCCGGAGCCGTGCCGGCGGATGTGGTCCAGGGCCGCGTCCGGATCGTCGACGGGCATCACCGCGATCACCGGGCCGAGGAACTCCCGGCCGAGGTCGTGGGGGGCGAGCGGTTCGACCCGCAGCCCGGCCGGGCCGACGATCCGGGGGTCCAGCCGGACGGTGAGGGCCGTGTCCTGCTCCTTGACCTGTCGGGCCAGCGCCTCCAGGTACGCCTCGGCGACGGCCCGGTGCACGAGGACCGTCTCGACGGAGGTGCAGCCGGCCGGCTCGGGCACCTTGCTGTCGAGCGTGACCCGGGCGGCCAGGTCGAGGTCGGCGTAGCGGTCGACGTAGAGGTGGTTGACCCCGCCGCCGCTGGCGATCAGGGGGATGGCGCTGGTGCGGCAGTAGTCGACCAGCGCCGGGCTGCCCCGGGGGATCAGCACGTCCACCTGGTCGGGGCGCTTGAGCAGTGCGCGCAGCAGCCGCCGTTGCGGGTCGTCCAGGACGGTCACCAGCCCCGCCGGCAGCCCGGCCTCGGCGAGGGCGGCGTGCGCGGCGAGTTCGAGCGCCGCGTTGGTGGCGGCGTTCTCCTTGCCGCCGCGCAGCAGCACGGCGTTACCGACGGCCACCGGCAGCAGCGCCCCGTCCACGGTGACGGTCGGCCGAGCCTCGTACACCATCATCACCACGCCGAGCGGGCGAGGGACCCGGTGGACCGCGCGGGCCGCGCCGCGGACCGGGACCTCCACCTCGACCACGGCGGCGAGCTCCCGGCGGGTCTGTGCGGTCAGCGCCACCATCCGGTCGAGGTGGGCGTCGGTGAGCCGCAGCCGGTCCACCAGGGTCGGCGACATGCCGGCCCGTTCGGCCGCCGCGACGTCGACGGCGTTCGCCGCGACGAGCTGCGGCCAGCGGGCGACGAGCTGCCGGGCGAGCGCGTCGCAGTAGCGCGGGTAGGCGGGGTCGCCGACCGGCGGCGCGGCGGCGTACGCCGACCGGGCGCGGGCCAGCAGGTCGTCAGGCATGACTCGCCTCCGTGGCGGTCAGGAAGTCGTCGAGGTGGCCGAGCAGCAGCGGCAGCCGCTCGCGGTCGAAGGCGGTGAAGTGCCCGCCGGGCAGGGGCCGGACGGTTAGCCGGGGCGTGGCCGACCCCCACGCCGCGAGGTGCGCCGCGTTGTCCTCGTCGGCGCAGGGCAGCAGCAGCGTAGGGCAGTCGTGGCGGCCGGTGACCCGGTAGGCGGTGATCGCGTCCAGGTGCGCCTCGACCGTCCGGGCGACGGCGTCGCCGTCGAGCCCGCCGTCGCCGCCAAGCCCACCGCCGGTGGTGAGCGACGCCCGGACCCGTTTCCGCCAGCGCGCGGCCGCCGCCGGGTCCCGGTCGATGCCGGCCGCCGGACTGTCGATCATGACGACCCGGGGGCGGTGCCCGGCCGTCGACAACCGGGCCGCCAGCTCCCAGGCGACCACCCCGCCGAGGGACCAGCCGAACAGCAGGTCCGGTGGCTTCGGCAGCGCGGCCAGCAGGTCCAGGTAGCGGTCCGTCATCGCGGCGACCGTGCGGTCGGGGGTCTCGCCGGCGGTGAGCCCGTGTCCGCGTACGCCGAACGTCGGGCCCCGTCGGCCCAGCTTGAGGCCGACCCCTGCGTAGACGCCGAGTCCACCACCGGCGGGGTGGATCAGGACGCTGCACTCGCCGGGTCGGGGCCGGCCCATCGGCAGCAGCATCGGTTGCTCCATGTCGACGCCCTTCACAGCGCCGACCCGGGCGGCTTGGCATGGTTCATGACCGGCACGCTCCTCCACTGATTACAACGAGACAACGGTCTATTTCCGTGATTTCGGTGGCGATAAACCGAGGTCTATTCATCGGTGATGAGGAAATCTTATGGGCGGTGTCGGGATAGCTATCGCCGCAGTTCGCGTGCCTGCGATTAGTGGACCTTATTAAGAGCATGACGAACGTCGATAAAGTAGTTCGATTCGATCGATTGGGCGACCGGCGGCGGGGTAGTTGGCGGTAGACGTCATGCCGGCCCAGGCCGAGGCCATCCGATCCATTCGTGGCACAGGAGTTCCGCCGCGCCTTACCTGAAGGAAGTCGTATGACACTGCTGCTCGATCAACCCGCGGGGACCGCCACCCCCCGTTTCCGGGCGTTCGGCCCCCGTCAGATCGACGACATCGCCCAGCGGTACGGGCTGGACCCGTCCCTGCGCGACGGGATCTCCCTGTTGGCGAAGGTCCTGCCGTTCCGGACCAACCAGTACGTACTCGACGAGCTGATCGACTGGTCCCGGCCCGAGACGGATCCCATGTTCCGGCTGATCTTCCCGCAGCGCGGCATGCTCGCCGCCGAGGACGAGCGGACGCTGGCGACGCTGGTGCGTACCGGGGCGGCCGCGCCGGAGATCGCCGCCGTGGTGCACCGCATCCGGGCCGGCCTCAACCCGCACCCGTCCGGGCAGCGGGAGTACAACGTGCCGGTGCACCGAGGCGAGCGCCTGCCCGGCCTGCAGCACAAGTACCGGGAGACCGTGCTGTACTTCCCGACGCAGGGGCAGTCCTGCCACTCCTACTGCACCTACTGCTTCCGCTGGGCGCAGTTCGTCGGCGACCCTGCCCTGCGGTTCGCCGCCCCTGACCCGCACCAGCTCGTCGACTACCTGCGGGCCCACCGCGAGGTCAGCGACGTGCTGGTCACCGGCGGCGACCCGATGGTGATGAGCACCGAACGGCTGCGCGGCCACCTCGAACCGCTGCTCGACGTGGACACCGTCGACACCATCCGGATCGGGACCAAGTCCCTGGCGTACTGGCCTCACCGCTACGTGACCGACCCCGACGCCGACGAGCTGCTGCGGCTGTTCGAGCGGGTGGTCGCGGCCGGCAAGCAGGTCGCGGTGATGGCGCACTTCACCCACCCCCGGGAACTGCGGACCCCCGTGGTGGACACCGCGCTGCGGCGCATCCGGGCCACCGGCGCGGTGGTCTACTGCCAGGCGCCGATGGTCGCGCACGTCAACGACCAGGCCGACACCTGGACGCAGCTGTGGCGGGCCGAACTGGCCGCCGGCGCGGTGCCGTACTACATGTTCGTCGAGCGCGACACCGGCCCGTACGACTACTTCAAGGTGCCGCTGGCCCGCGCGGTCGAGATCTTCCACGCCGCGTACCGCGTGCTGCCGGGGCTGGCGCGCACCGTGCGCGGCCCGGTGATGTCGACCACGCCCGGCAAGGTGATCGTCGACGGCGTCGAGAGCCGCGCCGACGGCCGCTACTTCGTGCTGCGCATGGTGCAGGCCCGCAACCCCGCCCTGGTCGGTCGGCCATTCCGGGCCTACTACGACACCTCCGCCGCCTGGCTCAGCGAGCTGGAGCTGGCCCCCGAGGTGCCGCAGGACATCCGGCAGGCGGTGCGGCCGTGACCGCGATGTCGCCGAATCTGGCCCTCAACGAGTGCGTCGCCCGGCTGCGCGCCGAGGGGCGCTCCATCGTCCACCTGGGCTTCGGTGAGTCCCGGCTGCCCGCGTTCGCGCCGATGGTGGAGCAGTTGTGCCGCGGTGCCCACCGCAACGGCTACGGCCCGGTCGCCGGGGCGCCCGACGCGCGGGCCGCCGTCGCCGGCTACTTCGATCGGCGACGCCTACCCACCGAGCCGGACCAGGTGATGCTGGGGCCGGGCAGCAAGCCGCTGCTCATGGCGCTGAACCTGGCCCTGCCCGGCGACGTGCTGCTGCCCCGGCCCTGCTGGAACTCGTACGCGCCCCAGGCCCGGCTGGCCGGCAAGCGGGTCTGGGCCGTGCCGATCCCCGACACCTGCGGCGGCGTCCCCGAACCGGCGGCCCTGCGGGAGACGATCGCGGCGGCCCGCGCTGCAGGCGGCGACCCCCGCATCGTCGTGCTCACGCTTCCAGACAACCCCACCGGCACGCTCGCCGGGGCGGACCTGATCCGGGAGGTGTGCGCGGTCGCGGAGGCGGAGGACCTGACGGTCGTCTCCGACGAGATCTACCGCGACGTGCTGCACGACCCGGCCACGCCGTTCCTCAGCCCCGCCGAGGTCGTCGGTCACCGCACGGTGATCACCACCGGCCTGTCCAAGTCGCTCGCCGTCGGCGGCTGGCGGATCGGGGCGCTGCGGACACCGGCGGACCACGCCGGCCGGCGGCTGCGCGACCGCCTGGTCAGCATCGCCAGCGACATGTGGTCCACCCTGCCCGGACCGATGCAGCAGGTGTCGGCGTACGCGTTCGCCGAGCCGCCGGAGATCCGGGACCGGCTGGCCGCCAGCGCCCGCCTGCACGGCGCGGTCGCCCGGGCGGTGCACCGCTCGGCGGTGGCCGCCGGCGCGACCTGCCGTCCGCCGACCGGGGCGTTCTACGTCTACCCGGACTTCGCGCCGCTGCGGGAGCCGCTGCGCCTGCGGGGCGTGACCGACTCCGCGTCGCTGGCCCGGCACCTGCTCGACGAGCTCGGCCTAGCCGTGCTCGCCGGGCACCTGCTCGGCGACGATCCGGTGGCGCTGCGCTTCAAGGCCGCAACCAGCATGCTCTACGGCGACACCGACGAGGAGCAGGAGGCCGCGCTCGCCGCCGCCGACCCGCTCGCCCTGCCGCACGTCGCCGACAACCTCATCCGCGTCGAAGAGGGCTTCGCCAAGCTCGCCGCCTGACCTCACTCCCGGGAGCAGACATGGACAACCCCGCCGTCCGCGACACCGTCGTCGACATCGCCGCCGAGATCCTCGGTGTCGACCCGACCACTCTGCGCGCCACGCCCGCCCTGACCGACCTGCCCACCTTCAACTCGTTCCGGATCGTGGAGATCGTCGAACGGGTTGAGGAGCGGCTCGAGGTGGAGGTGGACCCCGCCGACCTCACCCCGGACAACCTGACCCGGCTGGATACCCTGACCGCGCTGTTCGAGCGGACCGCACTGGGGACGCCGGCATGACCATCACCGACACCCGCACGGCGGGCACCGCACTCCGAACCGTCCGGCCCGGCCCCGGCCTAGACCGTGCGGTCGCCGAGGTGGCGGCCGTTGCCGCCCGGCACGCGGCCGAATGCGACCGGGACGCCCGCTTCCCCGAGGAGGCGCTGGCGGCGCTGCGCGCCACCGGGCTGCTCGGCCTCATGGTGCCCGTCGAGTACGGCGGGCCGGGCGGCGACCTGGCCGACCTGGTCCGGATCAGCAACCACCTCTCCCGGGCCTGCATGTCCGTCGGGATGATCTTCACGATGCACTGCCAGCAGGTGGCGGCGATCGTCGCCGACGGCGGCGCGCTGCGGGACGGGCTGCTGCCCCGCATCGCCCGGGGCGAGCTGTATCTGGCGTCGGTGACCACCGAGGCCGCCACCGGTGGCCACCTGCTCTCCTCGGGCACCGCGTCCACCGGGGACGGCGCGGTGGTGCATGTGGACCGGTTCGCGCCGATCGTCACCGGCGGCCAGCACGCCGACGGGTTCCTTATCACCATGCAGGCGCCGGACGCCGACTCGCCGGCCCAACTGTCGTTGATCTACGCCGACCGGGACCAGCTAAAGATCACCGTCAGGGGCGGCTGGAACCCGCTGGGCATGCGGGCGACGCACAGCGCGCCGCTGCACCTCGCCGGGGACGTGCCCGTCGGGCAGGTCGTCGGCGAGCACGGTGCCTTCCGGGACATCGCCGTGCGCACCTTCGCGCCCCTGGCGCACCTGGGCTGGGCGGCGTGCTGGCTCGGCGCGGCCGACGGCGCGCTGAGCCGCACGGTGGCGCTGCTGCGGGCCGAGCGGCGGCGACGCGACCTCGACTCGGAGCTGCTGCTGCGCCGGCTGTCCCGGGCCCGCCAGCGGCTGGACACCGTGCACGCGCTGATCAGCCACACCGTCGCGGTGCTGGACCGGACCCCGGACCCGACCGCGGTCGCCGTGCAGTTGCTGGTCAACGCGGTGAAGCTGACCGCCTCGGAGCAGTGCCCGGCGGCGGTGGACGAACTGGTCGAGCTGCTCGGCATGCGGCACGGCTACCTGCGCGACTCGGACCTCGCCCTGGAACGGGCGCTGCGGGACCTGCGGTCGGCGCCGCTGAATTACAGCAACGACCGGCTGCACGCCGCCGACGGGGCGCTGGTGCTGATGGACCGCGAGGTGCGCCATGTCTGACACCCTCCACGGCTGGTTCGCCGACAGCGTCCGCCGCCACCCCGACCACCCGGCGCTGCACGTCGCCGGGGCCACGCTCAGCTACCGGGAGCTCTCGGCCGCGGCCGACCGACTGGCCCGCGACCTCGGGCGCACGACGGCCGGGGCGCGGATCGGGCTGCTCGCTGCCCGCAGCCCGCTGGCGTACGCCGGCTATCTGGCGATCCTGCGGGCCGGCGCGACGGTCGTGCCGCTGAACCCGGCGTTCCCTCCGGAGCGCAACGCGACCATCGCCGGCCGGGCCGGCCTGAGCGCCGTCCTGGTGGACACGACGCTGCGGTCGGCGCTGGCCGAGACGCCGGTTCCCCTGATCCACGCCGACCCCGGCGGGACGGTGGTCGGGCGCAGCGGCGCGCCGTCCCGCGCGGCCGCCCCGGCGCTGTCCGGCGAGCCGCCCGCGTACATCCTGTTCACCTCCGGGTCCACCGGGGTGCCGAAGGGGCTGCCGATCCGGCACGACAACGTCACGCCGTACCTGGCGTACAACGTGGCCCGGTACGGCATCGCCCCGGGCAGCCGGACCAGCCAGACCTTCGACCTGACCTTCGACCCGTCGGTGTTCGACATGTTCGTCACCTGGGGCGGCGGCGGCACGCTCGTGGTGCCGCAACGCGAGGACCTGGCCGACCCGGCCGGGTTCGTCGACCGGCACCGGCTGACCCACTGGTTCTCCGTGCCGTCGGTGGTGTCCCTGGCCAAGCGGATGCGGCGGCTGCCTGCCGGCTGCCTGCCCGACCTGCGCTGGGGCCTGTTCGCCGGGGAGCAGCTGACGCTGGACCAGGCCGCGGCCTGGCACCGAGCCGCGCCGAACGCGACCATCGAGAACCTGTACGGCCCGACCGAGCTGACCGTGACCTGCACCGTGCACCGGCTCCCGGCCGACCCCGCGCACTGGCCGGACACCCGCAACGGGACGGTCCCCATCGGAGGCTGCCTGCCGCACCTGGAGTACGTCGTCCTCGACGAACAGGGCCGCGCCGCCGACGAGGGCGAGCTGTGCGTACGCGGACCGCAGCGGTTCGGCGGTTACCTCGACCCGGCCAACAACGCCGACCGGTTCGTGCGGTGGGCCCCGGGCGGCACCGCGACCGTCTGCGCCGACACCGCCGCCCCGCCGCAACTGTGGTACCGCACGGGCGACCGGGTGCTCGACGCCGACGGCGTGCTGACCCACCTGGGCCGGCTCGACTCGCAGGTCCAGGTGCACGGCTACCGGGTCGAGCTGGGCGAGGTCGAGGCCGCGCTGCGCGCCCACCCGGACGTGACCGACGCCGCCGTGCTCTTCGACGGCGCCGACCTGCGGGCGCTGTACGTCGGCGCGAGCCTGTCCCCCGAGGAACTGGCCGGCTGGGTGGCCAGCCGCCTGCCGGGGTACATGATCCCGGGCCGTTTTACCCGGCTGGAGCTGTTCCCCCTCAACGACAACGGCAAGCTCGACCGGAGGAAGCTGGAGGCCCTGGCGTGTTGAGAGATCCGCACGACGCGCTCTGGTACAACTCGATCACCGCCGAGGCCGTCGCCGACGGCCGCATCGCGCGGACCGCCGTCACCCAGGGCAAGGGCTGCTGGGTGCAGGACGGCACCGGCACCTGGTATCTGGACGCCCGCGCCGGCATGTGGAACACCACCCTCGGCTACCAGGCCGAGCGGGTGGTCGAGGCGATGTGCGCGCAGCTGCGCCGGCTGCCCGTCGCCCAGGTGATCCGCTACCAGGAGCCGCCCGACGTCGGGTTGGAGTATGCCCGGCGGCTGGTGGCCACGCTGCCCGACCCGCTCAACCACGTACGGTTCGGCAGCACCGGATCGCAGTTGACCAGCGCGGCGGTGCTGCTGTCACGGTTCGTGCGCAAGGTGCGCGGCGAACCGGGCCGCACCAAGGTCATCGCGTTCACCAACGGCTACCACGGCACCGGGGGCATCGCCAGCGCGCTGACCGGGGAACGCCAGGCGCACGCCCTCCAAGCCCCGCTCGCCCCGGACGTGCACCACGTCAAGCCGTGGAACCTCGACGCACTGGCCGCGATGGTGGACCGGCACGGCCCCGAGAAGATCACCGCGGTCATCGTCGAGCCGATCATGGGAACCGACGTGCTGGCCGCCCCCGAGGGCGCGCTGCGGCGGCTGCGCGACCTGTGCGACCGGCACGGCATCCACCTGATCGCCGACGAGGTGACGACCGGGTTCGGCCGGACCGGGGCTATGTCGGTGATGGCCGCCCAGGCTGTCCTGCCCGACCTGCTGATCCTCGGCAAGGGCATCACCTCCGGCTACTTCCCGCTGGCCGCGCTGGTCGCCACCGACGCCATCTTCGACGAGGCGATCTCCCGACCGGAGTACGTCTTCCCGCACGGCTGCACCGCCGACGGCCACCCGGTCGGGATGGCCGCCGGGCTGGCCGTCCTCGACGAACTGGCCGACGGGTCACTCTTCGCCCACGTGCGGGCGGTCGGCGAGCGCCTGCGGGGACGGCTGCGGGAGCTGGCAGCCACCCACCGCCTGATCCACGACGTGCGCGGCGAGGGCCTCATGATCGGCGTCGAGTTGCGCGACGGCGACGAGCGGCCGGGCGCGCAGACCATGACGGCGGTCCGCCTGGCCTGTCAGGAGGCCGGCCTGCTACTGACCACCACGAACAACACCGTGGTGCTGATGCCACCGCTGATGCTGACCGAGACCGAGGCCGACGAGATCGTCAACCGGCTGGGGGCGGCGCTGGCCCGGGTCGCGGGCGACGGGCCCCGGCCCGAAGCGTCCAGCACGCCGGAGTGGCCGTGAGCGGGCGGGCCACCGTCGCCCTGGTCGACGGCTTCGCCTCGGCGAACCGGCTGACCCAGGAGTTCCGCGCGGCGGGGTACGACAGCGTACGCGTGCAGAGCACCCCGGAGATCCCGGAGCACTACCGCGAGGACCTCGACCTGAGCCGCTACGTCGACAACATCGTCCACGACGGCGACGTGGCGGCGACGGTCGCCGCGCTGGCACCGTACCGGCCGCTGGCCGTGATCCCCGGCTCCGAGCAGGGGGTCGAGCTCGCCGACACGCTGGGCGAGGCGGCCGGGCTGCCCGGCAACGGCACCCGGCTCAGCTACGCGCGGCGGACCAAGGACGCCCAACTGGCCGCCTTGGCGGCGGCGGGCATGCCCATGGCCCGGCAGCTGTCGGTGCGCGACGCCGCCGAGCTGGCGGCGTGGCACCGCCGCGTCGGCGGCCGGATCGTGGTCAAACCGACCCGCAGCGCCCGCAACGACGGCGTGACGTTCTGCGACACGCCGGAGGAATCGGTGGCCGCGTACCGACGCCTCCGCCACGCGCGCAACAACTTCGACCAGCCCAACGAGGGCGTCGTGGCGCAGGAGTACCTGACCGGCGTCGAGTACGTGGTCAACACGGTGAGCTGGGACGGCAGCCACCGGGTGACGGACATGTGGCGGTACACGAAGATCAACGTCAACGGGGTGCGGGACCGGATCAACGGCATCCTCTCCCTGCCGCCGGCCGATACCCGCTGGCCGCAGCTGCGGAGGTACGCGCGCGCCGTCCTCGACGCGCTGGAGATCCGCCACGGCCCCGCCCACCTGGAGATCGTCCTCACCCCGGCCGGCCCCCGGCTGGTCGAGGTCGGTGCCCGGCTGTGCGGGGCGGACGTCGCCCGGTACGCCGTGCTGGCCACCGGCGAGTCCCAGGTCGACCGGACGGTCCAGGCGTACGTCGACAGCGCCGGCTTCCTCGCCGACCTGGACGCGCCCTACCGGCGCGACGCCCACGCGGCCATGGCGTTCCTCGCCTCGCCGGTGGCGGGCACGCTCCGGGCGTACCCGCTGCTCGACCAGGTCGAGCGGCTGGAGAGCTACCGGGGGCGGTCGGTCAACGTGGCCCCCGGACAGCGGCTGCACCGGACGGTCGACGACAGCTCCGAGCCGCTGGCCATCGGGTTGGCGCACGCCGACGCCGCGACCGTTGAGAAGGACTTCCTGACCGTCTGCTACCTGGACGGCCACGGATTCTACGAACTGGAGGAAGCCCACTATGGGTGAGCGGCGCACGATCGCCCTCGTCGACCCGTACGGCGCGGTCAACAAGCTGGGCGGCGCGTTCCGCGCGGCGGGCCTGGACTGCGTACGGGTGCAGTCCACCCCGCAGGTGCCCCCCTCGTACGGGCCGGCCGACCTGTCCGGGTACACCGCCAACCTGGTCCACGACGGCGACTTCGACGCCATGGTGGCCCGCTTGGCAGCGGTGCGGCCGATCGCGGCGGTGGTCGGCAGCGAGCTGGGCGTGGAGTTCACCGACCGGCTCAACGAGGCGCTCGGCCTGCCAGGCAACGGCACAGCGTTGAGCGAGGCCCGGCGGGACAAGTACGTCCAGATCGAGGCGCTGCGCGCCACCGGCCTGCCGACCACCCGCCAGCTACGGGTGACCGACCCAGAGCAGTTGGCGCACTGGCACCAGTCCGTCGGTGGCCGGATCGTCGTCAAGCCCGTGCGCAGCGCCCGCAACGACGGGGTGAGCTTCTGCGACACCCCCGAGCAGTCGATCGCCGCCTACCACCACATCATGTCCCGCGACAGCGTCTTCGACGTGCCCAACGAGGGCGTCGTCGCGCAGGAGTACCTGCGGGGGACCGAGTACGTGGTCAACACCGTGAGCTGCCGGGGCCACCACCGGATCACCGACATGTGGCGGTACCAGAAGATCACCGTCAACGGCGTCCGCGACCGGATCAACGGCATGACCTCCGTCGCGCCGGACGACCCGGACCGGACGGCCGTCGCCGAGTACTCGTACGCGGTGCTTGACGGGCTGGGCATCGAAATCGGACCGGTCCACCTGGAGGTGATGCTGACCGCGGCCGGACCCCGGCTGGTCGAGGCCGGCGCCCGGCTGTGCGGGGCGGACGTCGCCCGGTACGCGGTGCTGCTGACCGGCGAGTCCCAGATCGACCGGACGGCCCAGGCGTACGCCGACCCGGAGCGGTTCGTGGCCGAGCACCGCAAGCCGTACGCGCTCGACAACCACGGGGGCATGGCCTTCCTCGCCTCTCCGGTCGAAGGCGTGCTGCGCGGTTACCCGCGCGTGCACCTGATCGAGGAGCTGGAGAGCTGCCAGGGTGTGACGCTGCGGTTCAAGCCCGGCGAGCGCCTGGTCCGGACGGTCGACGACGAGAGCGAACCAGTGACGGTGGGTCTCGTCCACCGGGACCTTTCGGTCGTCCTGCACGATCTGGCCACGATCGGCTATCTGGACGGATTCGGTTTCTACGACGTCGATCCGGGGCAGTGAACCGCTGCTCACCGTGTGCGACACGCCACCGTGAGGAGGGGCCGGTGGGTGGTCGAGGTAACCCAGACGCCGTGAGGGAGCATCGTGGCAGAGGTTTGGCGTAGGGACTTTCGGTTCGTCTGGGCAGGGGAGAGTGCCTCCCTCGTCGGCACACAGGTGTTCCAGCTGGCCATGCCGCTGACCGCGGTCCTGACGCTGGACGCCACCCCCGGGCAGCTCGGCCTGCTCGGTGCCGCCACCTTCACCCCGTACGTGCTGCTCGGCCTGCCGGCCGGGGTGCTGGTGGACCGGTGGCAACGGCGAGGCGTGCTGATCCTGTCGAGCCTCGGTCAGGCCGCCGCGATCGGCGGCATCCCGCTGCTGGCCGCACTCGGCCGGCTGACCTTCGCCTGGCTGCTCACGATGGCCCTGCTCGCTGGGGTGGCCCGGGTCTTCTTCAACATCGCCTACCGGTCCTACCTGCCGGCGATCGTCCCGCCCGAGCAGCTCACCGGGGCCAACTCCCGACTGACCGCCAGCGAGTCGGTGGCCGAGATCGGCGGTCCGGGCCTCGGCGGCCTGCTCGTGCAGGTGATCGGGGCGCCGTTCGCCCTGCTCGTCGACGCTGTTTCCTACCTGGCCTCGGCGGCCGGATTCACGGCGGTGCGCCAGCGGGAGAAGTCGGTCCCGGCCGACCCGACGCCGCTGCGCTCCCAGGTCGCCGAGGGCTTCCGGTGCATCTTCACCAACCCGTACCTGCGCGCCTTCCTCGGTGAGGCGGCCAGCTACAACCTCTGCTGGCAGGCGGTGCTGACGATCCTGGCGCTGTTCGCCGTCCGCGAGTTGGACATGAGCCCGGGCACGCTCGGCCTGGTGATGTCGATCGGCGCGGTGGGCGCGTTGCTGGGTGCGGCGCTCACCGGCCGCGTCGCCCACCGGGTCGGCCTGGCCCGGACCCTGCTGGCCGCCGCGGTGATCGGCGACATCGCGCCGCTGCTGCTGCCGGTGGCACAGCGGGGCGCCTGGGCCGCCCCGCTGTTCGCGGTGGCGTTCTTCATCCAGGGCTTCGGGATCACCGGGTGCAACGTGCACTCCATGACCATCCGGCAGACCATCACCCCGCAGCGGGTGCTCGGCCGAACCAACGCGGCCTACCTGTTCGTGGCGATGGGCGTCAAGCCGGTCGGCGCGCTGCTCGGCGGCTGGCTTGGCACCGTGGCCGGCCCCCGCGCCACGCTGGTCGTCGGCACCCTCGGGCTGCTGAGCACCAGCCTGTTCCTGATCCTCTCCCCGCTGCGCAGAGTCAGGACGCTGAGCAGCCTCGTCCCCGAGGAGCGGATGCCCGAGCCGGCCCGCTGACGCCCCGCGCGGCGCGCCGGTCCCGGCGGGGGCGTCACCTGATGCTGATCCGCAGCGCGCGGCCGGCCGCGTCCAACGCGGCGCGGCAGTCGTCGGCCCGCTCACCCACCGCGATTGCGTACGCGACTCGGCCGTCCATCAGCATCCGGGGCGGCGGTGACTTGACCTCGCCCGGCTCCGCCAACGGCCCGTGCTCCACGACCTGCGGAGGCAGCCCTGCGGGGTCGAAGGTGATTTCGTCGATGACGCTGTTGTCGTGGGCCGGGTGGTAGAAGCGGATGGCGGTGGGCCGCCGCCGCAGCGCGACATCGACCGTCGGCCGGCGGCCGCACGCTACGGCCGCTGCCGCCAGGCCCAGGTCGGCACCCCCACCGAGCACGTTAAGGTACGGAATGAGCCCGCCGCCGATCCGGGCGTTGACCTCGATGATCTTCGGGCCCTGGCGGGTCAGCCTGATCTCGGTGTGGGTCACCCCGTCGGTGAAGCCCAGCGCGGCGTGCGCGTCCTCGACGAGGCTCGTCAGTGTCGGCTCGTGCCAGAGCGGGTCCCCGGGGTCGACCACGTGCCCCATCTCCTCGAAGTACGGCGCGAAGCCGAGTTCCTTGCGGGCGATGCACACCGGGGTCACCTCGCCCTGGAACACGACCGAGTCGACGCTGATCTCCGGGCCCTCGGCGTACTCCTCGACAAGGATGTTGCGAACGTGACGGGGCAGCTCTGGGGCCATCCGCCAGCTTTGGTTAGTGAAGGCGACAAACCGGCGCACCTCTGCCTCGTCGGCGGCCTTCACTACGCCGAAGCTACCGGCCATAGCCCGGGGTTTGAGCACCACTGGAAAGCCGATCTCCTGGGCCGCCGACAGCGCTGTGCCCTCGTCGCCGACCAGCCGGGAACCCGGCTGGGCGACGTGATTCGCGTCCAGCGCGGCGCGGGTGTGGTGCTTGTCCCGGCACCGTTCGATCACTGTGGGGTCGCCGGGCAGCCCGAGCGCCGCTGCCACCCGGGCCGCCTGCACGATCCATGTCTCGTCCCAGCAGAGCACCCCGTCGAAGCGGGTTTCCCCGGCCAGACCGGTGGTGACACGAACCAGGTCGTCGGTGTCGGCGAGGTCAGCCACCACGGTCCACCCGTCCAGGTACGTCCGCTCCCACGTTGGCGACTCGGTGAGGATCAGGTGAACCCGGTACGCGAGACCGATCGACCGCAGGAGGTACTCCCGGTACGCGCGGATGCCAGGGGTCAGGACGAGCAGGCGGGGCTTGGCCATGCTTGACAACCTACTGACTTGCCGCCATCTATGCTTGGTTGCTTGGGCTCCCCCTGGGATGTGGACACTCCGAGAGGGCGTCCAGTGGTGCAACTTCATCCCGTGCCGCGGCCGTGCTTCGCGCTGCTCCGCGCCGTCGCTGCGGTGGGTCCGGAGCTACTCCTTCCCCTCCGGGCTGAGAGGGACGGCGATGGCTGGTACGTGGGAGCCGTGCGCGAGGTGACGCTCTCGGCGGACCCGGACCTGGTCGGTGAGGTGGGCGTCGGCTGGAACACTGAGGGCGGCAGGCTGGTGACGCCCGTTGGTAGGGTCGCTGCCGTGACGGCGTTGCGGTGGGAGCATGCCTCCATCGGGCGCCTGGACGATCTGAGTTCGGTGGTTCACTTGACCGGCCGGAGAGGACGAGTCCGATGATTCCCGGGTCGCGAGGGCCCTCTGTTCCCGAGGCTGCCGGCCACCGCCGTGACGTGGATGTGTGTTCGCCTGACCGGTCCGTTCGCATCGCCGCGTCCAGTCGGGGGATATCGCGGTCGCGGTCGACGGGCTGCACCGGCACACGGACGAGTCGCTGGCCCGGCAGGTGAGAGCCGAGATGGAGCGCACGGCTGACGGACTGATGCAGATCGCCGCGGACTACGAGGGCACTGACCTGGACGTCGCCACCGACTTTGACGTCTTCAACCAGGACCTGGGCCCCTACCTGCCGCTCGGTGACGGGTTCGGCGACAGCGTGCGGGTGCGCCCAGAGCCCTGTTTGAGGCGGCGTCGACACAAGAGGACTACACTTGTGCGAGCTTCAACGTCGCGCTGATGGTCAGCGGCGGCGGAGGCATTGGTTCGTGTCGCCTCTCGGACACAGCGTTTGAGCACCGGAGGGGCGGCCTCTGGTATGGCGACGCGCGGTCAGGCCTTCTTGCGGCCGTGGGATCAGGGCGCGATCGGCTCCTCAAGGTACCGGCGGACGGTGCCGGTGAAGGCGTGCTGAAGCTGGGCCCGGTCCATCGAGGCGAGCGGTTCGAGTCGTAGCAGGTAGCGGCAGTAGGCCAGGCCGAGGGTTTGGCTGAGGATCAGTGCCGCCCGCTGGCCGATGTCGGCCCTGTCGGGGAACTCCTGGTGGAACACCGGCAGGAACTGGCGGTCGAGGACCCCTTGGAGCTGCGCGACGGCCTCCGGGCGCGTCGGTGCCGCGCGAAGGAGCGCGACCAGCGCCGACCCGCTGCTCTCCCAGACCTCGAGGAAGACTTCCGCGTACCGTTCGGCGAAGTCGCCGCTCCCGGGGAGGTCGACGCGCGCGGGCGCGGCGGTCCAGGCCGAGGCGTAGAAGAGGTCGGCCTTGCTGGCGAAGTAGCGGATGACCATCGAGGCGTCCACGCCGGCGTCGCGAGCGATGGCGCGGATCGTCGTGCGGTCGTAGCCGTCCGCTGCGAACCGCCGGGCGGCTGCCTCCAGGATCGCGTTCCGTGCCTTGGCCGAGCGTTCGGTGAATGCCACCCCGTCACCTTACCAACGCCTGTTTGCGAACGAGCGTTGGCGAATTTGCCTCCGTCGAGGAGGCGTCCGTCTTCGTACTCGCAAGACGGCAATCGCCGCTGCGCGTCGGCGAGGGCCCCGCCAGCACCCGCCCGCATCCGCGCGTGCAGGTCCAACATCAGCGCCGTGGTGGGCCTGGCCGGCACGGACAACACGGTCGCGATCAGGCACCGGGCGCCGAGAGCCAGGAGCACCGCGGGCTCGAACGAGTAGGAGACGAGGCCACACGGGACGCGACCAGCCCAGCCACCCGTAGCCTCCCGAGCAGGAATCCTTTGTCTGACGCCGCAGGGCGTGATGACCCCGTCGTGGACCCGCTGCCTTGGTTATTCCGGCCGGACCTGGTGGTCGACTCGACTGAGAAGCTCGGTGATGCCCCTGGTGAAGAGGTCGTCCTCGTCCCACTGGCTGCTGTCGAGGTGGCCGGAGGCGACGAGCGTAGGGTACGTGGCGGGCCGTGCCGCGATGTGTTCGCGGGCCTGGTTGCGGGTTCGGTCGGGGGACACCTGCCGCCAGGTCGCCTCGGTGAGCGCGGCCCCGATCACGAAATTCGCGATCATCCGGGTGGAGACCGCCAGCCGCACGCCGGTGAGGCCGCCCCGGACCAGCGCCGACTGGAGAAATTCGGTGCGGGCGAGGACGTTCGGGCCGAGCATCGGGCGTCCGATGAGGCCGGCCGCCCAGGGGTGTCGCAGCATGACCTCGCGCCACCGGTGAGTAAGCAGCCGTACGTCGTCCTGCCAGTTCTCGCTCGGCTCGGGCAGGAGCACGTCTGCGAAGACCTGGTCGACGGCCAGGTCGAGGATGTCGTCTTTGGTGCGCACGTGCCAGTACAGCGCCGTGGGAGTGACATTGAGGCGCTGTGCGAGGCGGCGCATGGTCAGGCCCTCGGTGCCGCTCTCGTTGAGGAGCGCGACCGCCTGGGCGACGATCCGTTCGCGGGTCAGTGGCATGCCGCGGGTCGCTCGTTCCGGCTCCGGACGGAGCCAGATCGAGTCGACGGTCCCGTCGTGACCCCGTTCCGAGGACTCAGCGCTCCGTTCAGTCGACCTCATGAGCCGTAGCCTAGTACGATGCTCACGGACTTAACAGCGGTAAGCTGGGTTGTCACTGTGTAGGAAATCTTATGGTGCAGGAGTGCGATGTGAGCGCATCGAATCGTCGTTCGTGGATCCTCGCGACGGCAGGGTCCGCGCAGCTCATGGTGGTTCTCGACTCGACGGTGGTGACGATCGCGTTGCCCTCGATCCAGGCCGACCTGGGAATCAGCGACGCGGCCAGGGGATGGGTGGTCGCTGCCTACGCGCTGGTGTTCGGAGGGCTGCTGCTGCTCGGCGGCCGGATCACCGACGCCGTCGGCGCCCGGCGGGCGTTCGGCATCGGCCTCGCAGGGTTCCTGCTGACGTCGGCGGTCGCCGGCCTGACTCCGCACGCGGGCCTGCTCTTCGCCGGTCGCGCGGGGCAGGGGCTGTTCGCCGCTCTACTGGCACCGGCCGCGTTGGCGATCATCTCGATGACGTTCGTCGAACCGCGCGAGCGGGGGATCGCCTTCGGCGTCTACGGGGCGCTGACCGGGGCCGGCGCCGTGCTCGGGTTGCTGATCGGCGGCGCGTTGACCGAGTACGTCAGCTGGCGGTGGTGCCTTCTGATCAACGTACCGATTGGTGCAGTCACTCTGCTCGGGATGAGGCTGCTCCACACCACGCGGCCGAATCGGGTGCGGCTGGATCCGGTCGGCACGGTCAGCAGTGTGGCGGGGATGACCGCGCTGGTCTTCGCGCTCGCCGAGGTGGCCGTCAGGGGATGGAGCGACCCGCTCGTGCTCGTCCTGCTGGTGGTGGGCGCGTTGTCGTTGGCGGTCTTCGCGCTCTCTCAGCGATCCGCTGCCCGGCCGTTGCTGCCGCTACGCGTGCTGCTGGACCGTCGGCGTGGCGGTGCCTTTTTGGCGGTGGGGCTGCCGCAGTTGGCGCTCTTCGGGTTCTTCCTCGTCCTGACCTACTGGTTCCAGCAGTTGCTCGGATACTCGCCGGTCCAGGCCGGCCTGGCGTTCCTTCCCTTGGCCGTGGCCGTCGCCGTCGGCTCCACCATGATTGCCGGCCTGCTCGGAGCCCGGCTGAGCGAGCGTCAGATGATCGTGCCCGCGTTGCTCGTGATGGCGGCGGGCATGATGCTGCTGGTGGGGCTCACGCCCGGCACACCGAACCCCTACCTGTCCCGGTTCCTCCCTGCTGAGATCCTGATCGGCCTGGGGCTCGGCTGCGCATTGAGCCCCGCGATCGCGGCAGCGACGGGTGGCGTGCGGGAGGAGGACACGGGAGCCGCGTCGGCCGGGGTCAACGCTGTGACGCAGCTCGGGGGATCCATCGGTACGGCGCTGCTCAACAGCATCGCGGCCACCGTGACGGCGGCCACGCTGCGCGAGACACCTGCCAGGCCCGAACCCGCGACCGTCGCGGGCTTCGACGCCGCTCTGCTGACCGCCGTGGGTCTTCTTCTGCTCGCCGCCGTCACTGTCGCCCTGATCATGCCGGGTGGGCGGCGTGAGCAGGAGAGCGAGGCCGCGGGGGCGGGTACCCAGGTGCCGAATCTGGCCAGGTTCAATGCCGGCTGACCGGGGGCGAGCCAGCGGACCTCGCAGCCGCTATGCCGTCCAGCAGGTACCGCAGGCCGACTGCGAAGTTGCCGTCCCAGTCGTTCTCGGCCATGAAACCCAACCCCGCCAGGACCGGGTAGCTGTCACTGCGCTCCCGCAGCAGATGGTTCGCCGGCTCGTAGATCTCCCGTCCGGTGTGGTTCTGCCACGCGGTCTGGCTCAGCACGGCGCCGGTCACGTAGTTGGCGAGGGCGTAAGCGGCGGAGTTGAGGTCAGGCGGTGTGAAATCGGCGTTGGCCAGCGTGGCGTGCAGAAACTCGGTACGGGCGAGCACGTTCGGCCCCAACATCGGACGGCCGAGCAGGGTTGCCGACCATGGATGCCGGAGCATCGCGGCCCGCCAGCCGGTGAGCAGCGCGACGATCGTCTCCGTCCACTCCTGCCCTGCGGCCGGCTCCGGGAGGTCGACCTCCGCGAAGAGTTCGTCCAGCACCAGATCGAGGACGTCGTTCTTGGTGTCGACGTGCCAGTACAGCGTCGTCGACCCGGTGCCGAGCCGCTGGGCGAGCCGCCGCATGGTCAGCCGCTCGACGCCTTGCTCGTCGAGCAGTTCGATTGCGGCGGTGACGATGCGTCTCCGCGACAGCGGAGGTGCGTCGCGGACGACTCGCTGGGGACGTAGCCATACATCGCCCGCGCGTCCGTCTGACGCACGTGACTTGTCGGAGAACCGCTGCGCTTGATCAGCAGTGCTGTTGTCTGACATGCCGGGAGTCTAGTATATTCAATGTTCACTAGAACATTGAGCGAGTAGATGGATCAATGTTCGAGAGGTGATGTCCCATGGGATACATCGACGTGAGTCACCTGACGTATGTGCTCCCGGACGGACGACTGCTGCTCAACGACGTGTCGTTCCGCGTGGAGGACGGCGCGACGTCCGCACTGGTCGGTCCCAACGGCGCCGGCAAGACGACGCTCGTGCGCCTGATCGCGGGTGACATCTCGCCGGTCGACGGACGCGTCACGCAGGTGGGCGGCCTTGGGGTGATGCGACAGTTCATCGGGGACATCCGCGACGGTCGGACGATCTACGATCTCCTGCTTTCCGTGGCCCCCGAAGCAGTACGGGAGGCGACCGCGTGTCTCCGCCAGGCTGAGCGCGCGATGGCGGAGCACGAAGACGAGTCCTCGCAGATGCGGTACGCGCAGGCGATGGGCGACTATGCCGACGTCGGTGGCTACGAGATGGAAGTTGTCTGGGACGCGGTGTGCATGCTCTCGCTCGGCTCCACCTACGAGAGTGTGCGGGACCGGCCGGTGACCACGCTGTCCGGAGGCGAGCAGAAGCGTCTGGTGCTGGAGGTGCTGCTGCGCGGCCCGGATCGGGTCCTGCTGCTCGACGAGCCGGACAACTACCTGGACGTGCCCGCCAAGGAGTGGCTCTCCGATCAGCTGCGCTCGACCTCGAAGACCGTCCTTCTGGTGTCGCACGACCGGCAGCTCATCGCGGACGTCGCCGACCGGATCGTCACCGTCGAGGGTCGTACGGTCTGGATTCACGGCGGCGGGTTCGCCTCGTACGCCGAGGCCAAACAGAACCGGCGAGACCGGCTCCTCGACCGCCGCAAGCGTTGGGAGGAGGAGCGCGCACGGCTACGGCAGATCGTCCACCGGCTCCGACAGAGCGCCACGAACAGCGACGCGATGGCGTCGCCCTACCGTGCGGCCCAGACCAGGCTGCGGCGTTTCGAGGAACTCGGCCCGCCGGAACTGCCGCCGAAGGAGCAGAACGTACGCATCCGGCTGCGTGGCGGTCGAACCGGCAAACGTGCCGTCGTGTGCACCGGAATGGAGCTCGTCGGACTGATGCAACCGTTCGACACCGAAATCTGGTACGGCGAGCGGGTCGCCGTTCTGGGCTCGAACGGGTCCGGCAAGTCGACGTTCCTGCGGCTTCTGGCGGAGTGTGGCGGTGACGCCCCGGTGACCATTCCGTATCGGGGGGAGGTGAAGCTCGGTTCCCGCGTTGTCCCCGGTCACTTCGTGCAGACGCACGCCCGTCCCGATTTGATCGGCCGGACCGCCACCGAAGTCGTTCTGTCAGCGAAACCACAGACCCTCAACGACGCTATGTCGGCGTTGGCCAGATACGAGTTGGCGCCGGCCGGAAATCAATTGTTTGAGACGCTCTCCGGCGGTCAACAGGCGAGGCTCCAGATTCTGCTCCTCGAACTGTCCGGCGCCAATCTCCTGCTGCTGGACGAGCCTACGGACAACCTTGACATCGCAAGTGCGGAAGCGCTTCAGGATGGGCTGGAAGGCTTTTCCGGAACGGTCCTCGCCGTCACCCACGACCGCTGGTTCGCGTCCGATTTTGATCGGTACTTCATCTTCAGTGCGGACGGCCGGATCTACGAGTCGGACGAGCCGGTCTGGACCGAGGGGCGTGTCGACCGGGTGCGTTGAGTCAACGGTCCCACCAGTGGAAACCGGCGGCGGACCGCCGCCGGGCGGACGTCGTCTGTTCGTACGGCAGGGCACCGTCCGGCATGTTCACCACTTCCAGATACAAGCCGATGGGAGACCGCAGGTAGACCCACCGGTCCCCGGTCAGCGGTCCTGAGTGGAGTGTCTCCGGTGCGCCGAGCTGGGTGCAGCCGCCCACGGCCGTGAGGTACGCGGCGGCGGCGTCGACGTCGTCCACGGCTATCGCCAGGTGACAGCCGCCGATGTCGCTGTTGCGTGGTCGCCGGCGACGTGCGTCGCCGGCGGCGAACCGCCAGAGTTCGAGCTTGTCGGTCGGGCCCAGTCGGAGCGTGGCGCGGTCGGTCCGCACGCGGGCGGGGAGTTCGGGGAGCCCGTGCTCACCTGGCTCCCGCGCACCGGTACGCGAGAGCGGCTCCGCGCCGATCACATCGACGAAGAACGCCACGGCCACGTCGAGGTCGTCCACGGTGTACCCGACGTGGTCGACACTCCGCAGCCCGGGTACGGCGGTGGCGGCCGGAAGCCCGTCATCCCGGTTCGACCATGCGACGGCGGCTCCGAAGTGGCGGTCCGCCGGCGCGGAACCCAGTTCCAGGTTCACCCCCGCGCAGCCGTGGAGGCGGACCAGTCGGGTGCCGGCGTCGGGATGGTCGGGCGGCGCGGTCCAGACGGGGCCGGCAGGACGTACGCCGTGCTGTTCGAGGGCGGCCAGTGCCCGGTCGACGTCGTCAACGCCGAGACCGAGGCGCTGGTATCCGGCGTCGACGGGCCGAGGCGGCGTGCGTAGCTGGTCCGGTGCGGTGTACTCGAACAGTTCGATGTTGGTGAAGAGTCCGAGTCTGACCATTGCGATCGTGGCGGTCGCCCGTGGGTGTACATCGAGGCGCTCCGCCATGTAATCATCGTCCCGTGACAACGGGGGGAGCCGGTAGACGAGTTCGCCGCCGAGTACGTCGGTCAGCATCCGTATCGCCTCATCGAGGCTCGGCACGGTGATCGCCACATGGTCGACTCGGCGGGCGGTGGGAATCCCTCGTCGGTGGCGTCGTATGGTGCTGTTCGTATCGGTCATGGGTCCACCGTGGAGAGTTTCGATATGGCGTGACTAGACCAAGGCTCGAATGCATTCCGGTGGAGGGATGGTGCGATCGAGTCGTGGGGTATGCGGGGTCGAGTGCTTTTCGAGCCGAAGGCGTCACCCTGGAGCCGGACAATGTGGGAATGGCCGAACCTGTCCGACTGCTGGGAGGGCGGTACACACTATGCACTCGCGGATCCAACGCCTGGAGGTTCGGCGATGACAGCTGGCGCCACGATGGCGATGACTTCCGGCCTCACCCGTACCGGTGGGCGTTCGTATCAATCGTCCTGGCGGGTCACCACAGCGAAACCGGTGGCCTACGACGTGGAATTCCGATCCGGCATCCTCGATCCGGACGACTCCTCCCTGGTGCGCGCCGGCGGGGTCGACGCCGCCGGCGGTCGGCGGCTGGTCGTGATGGAACGTCGCATCCAGGAGCTCTACGGGGACGCCGTCAGCGCCTACTTCGACGCGCACGGCGTAGCCAGCACGGTCTGCCTGCTCGACACCAGTGAGCAGGCGAAGTCGGTGGCGTCAGCGCTGCTGGTGGTGGCAGCGATGGACCGGTTCGGGATCTCCCGCCGCTCCGAGCCGGTCATCGCGATCGGCGGCGGTGTGCTCACCGACATCGTCGGGTTCGCGGCGAGCCTGTACCGGCGCTCGACTCCGTACGTGCGGGTACCGACCACCCTGATCGGCATGGTGGACGCGGCGATCGGCGCGAAGACCGGGGTCAATCACGACGGCAAGAAGAACAGACTCGGCAGCTACCACCCGTCCACGGCCACGCTGATCGACTGCGTCTTCCTGCGGACGCTGGACCGGCGGCACATCAGCAACGGGCTCGCCGAGGTGCTCAAGATGGCCACGGTTGCCGATTCCGCGCTGTTCGACCTGCTCGCCGAGCACGGTCGCCGCCTGATCGACGAGCGGCTCCAGCCCGTACCGGGCAGCTCGGACGCCGGAGTGGCGGCCGAGGTGATCTATCGCGCCATCGACGGGATGCTGGCCGAACTCCAGCCCAACCTGTGGGAGGAACGGCTGCACCGCTGTGTCGACTACGGCCACTCGTTCTCGCCTGCGATCGAGATGCAGGCCCTGCCGGACCTGCTGCACGGCGAGGCGGTCGCCATCGACATGGCGTGCACCACGATCCTGGCCAGGCAGCGCGGTCTCATCTCGGCGGCCGAGGACGACCGGATCTTCGCCGTGCTGCGCGATCTGGAACTGCCGGTGTGGCATCGGGTCTGCCGGCTGGACCTCATGACGGCGGCGCTGGCTGACGTCGTCCGGCACCGTAACGGCCGGCAGCAGATGCCTCTTCTCGACGGGATCGGCAGGGTGCGTTTCGTCGACGACGTCACGGTGCGGGAGCTGCACCTGGCGCTGGCTGAGCTGGCCGACCGGGCCAGCTTGACCTCGGGACAGCTCGCATGACCGGCGGCCCGACCGGTAGGGCCTTCGTCGTGGTCGACGTCGGCGGCACCACCCTGCGCGTCGGCCGGTACGAGGAGGACGGGCAGTGCCTCGCCCGGGTGATCCGAACGCCGTTGGATGGGCTGGGGCGGTATCCGGACGCACCGGCGGCCGTGCTGCAACGGCGCGTGCTGACGCAGGTGGCGCAGACCGTCGAGAGCTATCTCGGCTCACCGGCGGGTGAGGGCGCCTCGGCCGTCGGCACCGCCTTCGCCGGACCAGTCACCGCCGACGGCGTGGTGACCGCGGCCCCGACCGTCTGGGGTGGCGGTGGGTCCGCAGTGGAGGTCGAGGCCTGGCTGCGCCGTCGGCTGGCGATGCCGACACATGTGGTGAACGACATGACCGCGTCCGTTTGGCGGTACGCGTGTCCGGGTTCAGCGGACGCGGACTTCTGTCTCATCACGGTCAGCTCCGGGATCGGCAACAAGGTCTACCGGGACGGAGTGGTGCTGGTCGACCGCAGCGGCGCCGGCGGCGAGATGGGCCATTGGCCTGCGGACCCGACCGCCGAGGATGTGGTCTGCGACTGCGGCGGACGTGGGCACCTCGGTGCGATCGCCTCCGGACGGGGCATCCTGAGGGCCGCCCGGCTCGCGGGCGGCCGGGATCCCCGCGCCTTCCGGGACTCGTTGCTCGGTGAATGGTTTGCGGCGGATCCGGCCATGTTGACCAACGAGGACCTGGTTCGGGCGATCCGGTCCGGCGACGACTTCGCCCTCTCCGTGCTCCGCGCCGCGCTACGGCCCCTCGCGCAAGCCATCGCCGCTGTGCACAGCGCGATCGGAATCGGCCGCTATGTGATCATCGGCGGATTCGCCACGGCGGTCGGCGAGCGGTTCGCCCATCACCTCGGGGATCAGCTAGCGGGCTTCGGATGCTTCGGGCTGAGCGATGACCAGGCGCGCTCGATGATCGAGATGGGGGCGCCGGACGACGACCACGCGCTGATCGGAATGGGGCGAATGCTCTCCCAGGTATCGCCCGCCATCGACCGGCAGGGGGTTCGACATGCGTGTCCTGGTCGTGGGTAGCGGCCTGATCGGTGCCCGGATCGGGGCAGCGCTGCTGGCGGCCCGCTGTTCACCGGTCCTCGCCTCCCGGCACGAGCCGGCTGGCCGGCACCCGGGCTCTTTGCCGTGGATCCGCCTCGACGCGACCGACCGGGCGCAGTGCGCGGCGGCGGTTCGCGCCGTAGAGCCCGACGCGGTGGTGCTCGTGCACGGGCCGTCCGATGTGACGTGGTGCGAGGAACACCCGGAGTCGGCGCTGCGGGACCACGTCGCCGCTGCGGAGAACCTGACCGCGGTCGGACGCGATGTTGGTGTCCTGCTGATCTCGACCGACAACGTGTTCGACGGGACGGCGCCGACATATGACGAGAGCGCGGCGCCCATGGCGGCCAACGCCTATGGTCGGGCGAAGCTGCGTGCTGAGGAGACCGTGCGGTCGCGGGCCCCCGGTGCCACCGTGCTACGGGTGAGTCTCGTCTACGGCTGGGAGCCGGTGGAGCCGGCGAAGTGGTACAACTTCTTCGCCGCATGTGTGCGGCGGCTGCGGGCCGGCCGGATGGTGGAGGCCCCGGCGGACCTGTGGAACACGCCGGTCGTGGCGGACGACGTCGCGCTGGTGGCCTGCGCGCTCGTGCGGGACCCGGTCGGTGGCCTCGTGCACCTGGGCGGCCCCGACCGGATTTCCAGGGCGGACTGGGCATCGCTGATCGCCCGCGAACTCGGCGCCGATCCCGGCTTGGTGGTGCCGGTGCCGAGGGCCCGCACCCGATACGCGTCCCGTCCCCGCAACTCGTGTCTGACGAGTACGGTCCTGGGTAGACATCCCACGCTGCGCCACATTCGTCTTCGTGGAGTCGTCGAGACGGCTCGCGCGTTCCTGGCCGACGAGCGTCGTGCACCCTGGTAACGTGTGACTTTGCCCGTTACAGAAGGTGATCCCGCGCCGGGAGGTACTGCATTGCGACGCGTACATTCCCGGACGGTCTATCGCAATGCCTGGATGGAAGTCCGTGAAGACCAAGTGGAGCGATGGGACGGCACCCTTGGCGTTTACGGCGTGGTGGACAAGCCCGATTGCGCATTGATCATGCCGGTCGACGACGGATTTCACCTCGTCGAGCAGTTCCGTTATCCGGTCGGGCGGCGCCAGTGGGAGTTTCCGCAGGGATCCTGGGCGTCCGCCGACACTCCGGCGGGATTCTCGGGAAGTGCACAGGATGCGACCCTGGACAATGGCGCGGTGGCCTTGGCTCAGGCGGAGCTCCGGGAGGAGACCGGGCTGGAGGCCACCCGATGGGCGATGCTGGGCCGGGTGAACGTCGCCCACGGCTACTCCAACCAGGGGTGTGTCGTCTTCGTTGCGAGTGACCTGCGCCGCGGGCACCCTGCCCGCGAGGCGACGGAGCAGGACATGAGGCAGCGTTGGGTGACCCGTGCCGAGTTGGACGACATGGTGCGGCGTGGGGAGTTCGTCGACTCTCTCTCGTTGTCGGCGCTCGCGCTGTACGAGCGGAGTTTCCGTTCGGTCGACGGAGCCCGCTAGGTGGTGCCAGGGCACCGAGGTCCGGTTTCGGCGTCGAACTGACCGGCGACCGCCAGCGGAGGTCAACTGCGAGAGGGCTGCGCCGCCAGCGGCGGAGCCGCCGCTACCGAGCCCTACCGGTGAGATCCGGAAGAGGTCCCGGTGAGGTCTGCTGTTTCCGCTCGACGCTCCGGCCGTATGCGATCTTCGCGACGAACCGCGCGAAACGCCGGCCGATGACCCGGAGGGTTTAGTAACGAAAGTCACATTGACTACCGTCATCATGCCTGAAACCTGGCCGGGGACCGCTATCGCGACGTCGGCGTCAAGATGTTCAGCTGTGAAATTCCAGTCAGCGCTTGACCCCTGACGGCTAACAGGGTGTGATGAATTGAGTCGTTTGGGTGACGTCGTTACCTAACGGACCGTTGGTCGATAGCCGGACCGACGGTCCTATGCGCGATGACGACTGCCGCGCCCGCAGTCCGTCGGCGGGTGCGCCGGCCCCGGCATCAGGGGGCGGCGAGTGACGGTTTGCGAAGCAGACGCAATGCCGGCGGCGATGCGCGGAAGTGACGGCCGTGTCCACATGGGGGTGACTCGTGCTAAAGATCATGATTGCCGAGGAGATGCGTCTCCTCCGCGACGCGCTCGCCACGACGCTCGAACTCGAGGAGGACATCGCCGTGGTGGCGAAGGTGTCCCACGCGGACGATGTGGTGCCCAGCGCGGTCCGAACGCGGCCGCACGTGGTGATTCTCGACATCGACCTTCCCGGCCGACCGGTGATGGACGTGGCGACCGACCTCATGCGTCGGCTGCCCGACTGCGGCATCCTCATGCTGGCCGCCAACAGCCCCGCCGAACTCGTCGTCGAGGCGGTGGCGGTACGGGTGACGGGCCTACTGATGAAGCAGGCCCCGGTGACGGCGCTCGAAGACTCCATTCGCAAGGTCGCGGCGGGCGAACGGGTGCTCGATCCGTACCTGGCGTTGCAGATGGTCAGCAACAAGACCAGCCCGCTCACCCCACGGGAGGTGGACGTCCTGCGGCTGGCGGCCGAGGGCAACGAACCGGTCGAGATCGCGAGACACCTGCGGATTGGAGTCGGCACCGTCCGCAACTATCTGTCAGCGGCCGTCACCAAACTGGGGGCACGAAACCGCATCGACGCCATCCGGATCGCCAGCGAGCGCGGTCTCGTCCGCGTGGCGTGGACGAACCCGACGCGCGATCCGCGGCCGGTCGGTGCGGCGAACGGTCCAATCCTCGCATCCGCTCCGAAGCCGAATCCACTGCGGTTTGAGCGCCCTCCGTTACACACCAGATAGCGACGCTTCCGTTTCCCCTGCGGGGGATCCCGGCAGCATCAGTGACTGACGCGCAGCGAGGGAGATGACCCGCATGGCACGAATTCTGGTAGCGACGACGCCCGGCGACGGACATGTCAACGGCATGATTCAGGCCGCCCGGGCGCTGGTCGAGGACGGGCACGACGTTCACTGGTACACCGGTCGTGCGTTCGCCCCGAAGGTGGAGCGAATCGGCGCCGTGTTCGAGCCCATGCAGCGGGCCTACGACTGGGGCGGCAAGTCGCGGGAGGAGGCGTTCCCCAGTCACACCGGCCTGACCGGTCTCGGCTCGATGGTGGCGGCCTTCCGGGACATCTTCATCGGCGCCGCGTACGAGCAGATGCTGGACCTGCTGGCCCTGCTCGAGCGTTTCCCGGCCGACGTCGTGGTCACGGGCGAGACGATGTACGGAGCCGGCTTCGCGGCCGAACACCGCGGACTGCCCACTGCCTGGGTGGCCACCTCGATCTACGTGTTCAGCAGCCGAGACACCGCACCGCTGGGGCTGGCCCTGCCTCCGTCCACCACACCGGTGGGGCGACTGCGCAACTCCGCGCTGCGCCGGGCGACACGGTCTCTGGTCCCGGCGCTGCGGGACGTGAGGCAACGGGCCGACGCCGCACGTCGGCGGGCAGGTTTGACGCCGATCGACCGCGGACCATTCGAGAACATCGTTCCGCATCCCGCCCTCTACCTCATGGGGACCGTCCCCTCGTTCGAGTACCCCCGAACCGACCTGCTGCCGCAGACCCGTTTCGTCGGGCCGTTCACCAATCCGCCGCCGACGGAGTTCGACGCGCCGCGCTGGTGGCCGGAGATCGAGGAGGGACGTCCCGTCGTGCACGTCACGCAGGGCACCGTGGCCCACGACGCGCAGCGTCTGCTCCGCCCCACCATGGACGCGATGGCCGACGACGACGTGCTGGTCGTCGTGACGACCGGCAGGCAGCAGGCGATCGCCGATCTCGGGCCGGTCCCGTCGAACGTGCGCGTCGAGTCGTTCATCCCGCACAGCGCGCTGCTGCCGCACGTGGACGCCATGGTGACCAACGGTGGCTACGGGGGAGTGAACACCGCCCTGTCGTACGGGGTCCCTCTCGTGGTGGTGCCCGCGAGCGAGGAGAAGCATGAGGTGGCGGCAAGGGTCGCCTGGTCAGGTGTGGGGGTCGCGGTGAGGCGGCGCATGCCGTCGCCCAGTCATCTTCGGACCGCGATCCGCACGGTGCTCCGTGACCCCAGCTTCCGCGCACGAGCCACGGATCTGCGCAACGAGTACGAGCGTCACGACGCGCCACGGCGGGCGGCCGAACTGATCGCCCAACTCGCCGGACAGCCCGGCCACATCGGTAGTTGACAGCCCGGCTCGGCAACCGTCGCTGACACCTGACTGAGAAGGGAAACGCGTCAGTGAAGAAATCCCTCACGCAACTGTCCGATGGCCGAGAGCTGATCTTCTACGACATCGACGACAGCGCGGTCCGCGACGCGGTGGACCGACGCACGCTGCAGCCCGTCCCCCGTGGGTCGGAGACGCGCTACGACCCGCTGCATGCCGACTGGATGGTCGTCGCGGCACACCGGCAGAACCGCACGTTCCACCCACCGGCGGACGAGTGTCCGCTGTGCCCGTCCGACGCCGGGCGGTACAGCGAGATCCCCGCCGGCGACTACGACGTGGTGGTCTTCGAGAACCGGTTCCCCGCGCTGGCTGGTGAACCCACCCCCAAAGGCCGCCCGGGTGGCCGCTGCGAGGTCATCTGCTTCAGCTCCGACCACGACCGGTCGTTCGCGCAGCTGCCGGCCTCGCAGGCCGCGCTGGTCCTCGAGGCATGGGCCGACCGCACGACGGAGCTGTATCAGCGCGACGACATCGAGCAGGTGTTCCTCTTCGAGGACCGAGGTGAGGAGCGGACCCTGGTCCATCCGCACGGTCAGATCTACGGATACCCGTTCGTGGTGCCGAGGGTGGCCCGTGTGCTCGAATCCGCCCTCAAGCATCGTGCGCGAACGAACCGGAACATCTTCGACGACCTGGTCGCCCGAGAATGTGCCGAGAGCGTGCGCCTGGTACTCGAGACCGAGCACTGGGTGGCGTTCGTGCCGTACACGGCGCGGTGGCCGTATGAGGTGCACCTCTATCCGCGCCAGCGCGTCGCGGACCTCGGCGCACTCGCCGGGCCCGCCCGTGACGAGTTTCCCGTCGTCTATCAGGAGGTGCTGCGTCGCTTCGACGCCCTGTTCGACGGATCAGCCTCTCCGACGCCCTACATCTCCGCGTGGTTGCAGGCGCCGCGTCGAGTCGGCCGGGACGAATTCGCGCTGCATCTCGAGGTGTTCACCGCTCGTCGATCCGCGACAAAGGTGAAGCACCTGGCCGGCTCCGAGCACGTCATGGGCGTCTCCATCAACGAGATCTCACCCGAGCAGGCGGCCGCCCGCCTGCGTGCACTCGGCGAAGGACAGGGACTCACGTCGCACGCGTGAGTCCGTCACGGGCGGCAGTGCCGGATTCCTGTCGGCGCCATGACGACGGTACTGCTGACCGGATCGGATGACTGAGACCATCGATGATGTGTGATGGACGCCCGTAACGAGGGGAAAACAGGTGGAAGCGCAGTTGCTTGGACCGTTCGAAGTGCACCACGAGGGAACGTCGATCCTGCCGAACGCGGACAAGCCTCGGCAGGTGCTCGCGATGCTGGCCCTCAACGCGAACACTGTCGTGCCGCTTCGGCTGCTGATCGAGGAGCTCTGGGGTGACCAGCCACCGCGCAGTACCGCCACGACCCTGCAGACCTATGTGATGCAACTACGGCGCAAGATCGGCCTCGCGGGTTGTTCACGCGAGCCGTTGGTACCCAAGAACGTGCTGGTGACGCATCACGGGGGATATCTGCTGGCGATACCCCCGGAGAGCGTCGACGTGCTGAGGTTCGAGCAGTTGGTGGCGGCGGCGCGTGCCGCGACGCCGCACGACGCCGCGACGGCGTCCGACCGGTACCGGGCGGCGCTCGCGCTGTGGCGTGGTCCCGCCCTCGTCGATGTGCCGGTCGGCCGGGCCCTGGCACCCGACATGGTGAGGCTCGAGGAGGCCTGGATCGGTGCGATCGAGGGCAAAAACGCGGTCGACCTGCGCCTGGGCCGGCACGCGGAGCTGCTGAGCAGCCTCGCGTCGCTGACCGCGCGGCATCCCATGCACGAGAATCTGCACGCCCAGTTCATCATCGCGTTGCATCGCTCGGGACGGACGTACGACGCCCTGCTGACGTACCAGCGTCTGCGCTCGACGATGGTCGAGGAACTCGGGCTGGAGCCTTCCCCGCGCATGCGTCGGCTGCACCAAGCCGTGCTCTCCGCCTCGCCCGACCTGGAGTTGGCTGTCGGGACCGGGAGCCCCGAGTTCGAGCTGATCCCGTAGCCGGAGCTGGGCGGCCCTGTCCCACCGCCGCGTTGAGCGGCGGTGGGACAGGGTGTTCATCAGAAAGCCGGCATCGCGGAGGGCGCGCGCAGACTGCCGAGAAACGGATGCCAGAGATGCGACGGGTCGTTCTCCACCGCCCGCACGATCTCCCGCATTGCGCCGAGTGCCTTCGGCTCCTCCTCGTCGTACACGTCGCCCTGCAACATCTTCAACACGTCAAGCCGGTACCGGTCGTCCTGCACGAACGCCGTGAAGAGGATGTTGAGCCGGTAGTACATCGAGATGAACTCGTACCAGTTGCGTACCCCGCGTCGGAGCTTCGTCTCGTATCCCTGGAACCGGTGTCTCGTGAAGTCCCCGGCAGCGGCGGCGGCGACGATGTCCTGACAGGCGATCCGGGCGCTGTTGAGCGCGACGCTGACCCCGCTGGAGAAGATCGGGTCGACGAAGCGCGCGGCGTCCCCGATGAGCACGTAGTTGTCGCCCGTGATCTGCGACATCGCATAGCTGTAGTCGCCCTCGGTCTTCAGCGGCCGGAGCTGCCGTGCGTTCTTGAGAACGTCGAACAGCTCGGGTCGGCTGGCCAGGGTTTCCCAGAAAAACCGCTCGGTGTCGCCGGCGAAGTCACGAAGCCTCCGCCTCTGGCTGACGACTCCGATCGACGTGATCGTTTCTGTGATCGGGATCTGCCACACCCACGTGTCCACGACCGGCAGGAAGTGGATGTAGATGTAGTCCATCCGCTCCGGGTCGGTTGCGAAGGCCTTGCGGTCGAAGTCCTCGAACCAGCTGTGCACCGCGTACTGGTTGAAGACCGGGTCCGGGCGTTTGACGCCAAGCTGAGTACCGAGTTGGGTGCGGCGACCGCTGGCGTCGACCACCATCGCGACCGGGATGTCGACGCTCCGACCGCCCAGCCTGGCCTCGATGCGGGGAATCTCGCCGGAGAAGTCCACCTGGCCGACCGGCACACCCTGGAACACCTGCGCGCCGGATGCCTCGGCGTTCTTGAGCAGGATCTGGTCGAAGAGCCCGCGGTCCACATGGTACGTGTATGCCCGGTCGACCCCCGGCTGGTCACGCTCGTCGAACCGGATCTCGGCGGTCCGGAACCCGTTGGTCAGGTTCCGGAACCCGAGGTGGTCGATCTCGCGGTCCTCGGCCGAGGTCCACGCGGCTCCGTACTTCTTCGGGAACCCGGCCGCCTCGACCGCGTTCATGCACCCGATCTCGAGCAGAACCGGCGTCGTCGCCGGCACCAGGGACTCACCCACATGCTCACGCGGGAAGTTCGCCCTTTCGAACATCGCGACCGACAGTCCGGCCTTGGCGAGGTACGCGGCGGCGGCGGACCCGGCGGGGCCCGCGCCGATGATGCCTACGTCGTACTCGGCTTCCACGGCGGGATCCTCCTTCCTTGACGGCTGGTCAGGCGGGTTGCAGCAACAGCTTGTAGACCAGGTCGGTGATGGTGCCCAGGTTCTTGAAATGGCTGCCGGTGACGTCGATCGGGGAAACCACCACCCCGAACGTCTCCTTGATGTGTGTGATGAGCTGCAGCAAGTTCAGACTGTTCAACACGCCCCACTCCAACAACGGTGTGTCGACAGCCAGTTGAGCGGTAGCTGCGTCACCGAGGAAGTTGCCGGTGATGTAGCGATCCAGATCCGCCTGTATCGCTGTCCTCTCGATTCGCGGCACGGTTGTGTCCCCTTCGCCTAGCCGGTGCGATGACCCGAACCGTACGAGGCCGTGGTGGAGCGCGACTCATTCCCGACTATGGCTGGGGCTCGGTGCCGAATCGATCGAGGCGGTGGCGCAGAATGTCGAGAAACGCCATGTCCCGGACGAAGAAGTGGCCGCCTGCGAGGATCGTCAACTCGAATGTCGAGGTCGTCTCGTGCCGCCAGGCGGCCATTCCGTCGGAGCTGGTCAAGCCGTCGTTCACAGCCCCGAAGGCCAGCAGCGGCAGGTCGAGCGCCGGTCCCTGGCCGCGTCGGTACCGATCCGCCATGAGCAGGTCGGCGCGCAGGGCAGGAAGGTAGGCGCGGACGATGTCGAGCTGGTCGTCGAGTTCGGCGGGGATTCCGCCCAGCCTGCGGATCGCGGCCAGGAAGGCGTCGTCCGGCAGCTCATGCGGTGCCGGCGTCGGTGATCGTACGGTCGGCGCGTCGCGGCCGCAGACGATCAGCGCCGCCGGTGGGCGACCGGCGGCCGTCAGCAGCCGGGCGACCTCGAAGGCCAACAGGGCCCCGAAGCTGTGTCCGAGGAGGACCACACGGTGTCCGTCGTCGGCCCGTACCCGCCGGGCCACCTGCGCGACGAGCGGTTCGAAGTCGGCAAAGGGCGGTTCCTGAAGGCGGCTCCCGTGACCCGGTAGCTCCATGGGCGCGACCACGACATCGTCCGGAAGGTGACGTCGCCAGCGACCATAGAATGCGGCGCCGCCTCCCGCGTGGGGAAAGCAATGCAGCCGGATCGGGGCGAGGCGCCCCCGCGCGCGTGATTCCATGCCATGCCTCTCTGCCTTTGCAGGACTGTCGTTGCTTGAGCGATCCCCGAGTGATCCGGGGGACTGTCGACATGGTTCTGGCGCGCATCCAGGCCCCACAGTACGCGGAATTTGGCCGGACGAGCCCGAAGGAGTTCAGATGAGCGACGCCATCGCCATCGTGGGGATCGGCTGCCGGTTTCCCGGCGGAGTTCGCACCGCCGACCAGTTTTGGCGGGCGCTGTTGGACGGTGTCGATGTTATAGGCGAGGTGCCGTCCGACAGGTGGGACAGCCGGTTCCACGCTGACGGCGCCATTTCCAGCGCACTCGGAGGTTTTCTCGACGACATCGACCGCTTCGACGGCAATTTTTTCTCGGTGAGCCCCCGCGAAGCGGCGGACATGGACCCCCAGCAGCGGATCCTGCTCGAAACCACGTTCGAGGCGATGCAGGATGCTGGGCGGCCGATGCCGGACTGGGTCGGGTCGCGGACCAGCGTGCACATCGGCATGCTGGGATCGGACTATTCGCTGCTGCATGCGAAGACCTCGGGAACCGAGGCCATCGGGCCGTACTACGCCAGCGGTAAGGAGTTCAGTTTCGCGGCCGGCCGGATCGCGTACACCTTCGGACTGCACGGCGCCTGCATGACGGTCACGACCGCCTGCTCGTCCTCGCTGGCCGCCGTCCAGCTCGCATGCCAGGGACTGCGTGACGGCACCGCCGACACGGCGATCGCCGGCGGCGTCAACGTGCTGGTCGCGCCGGAGCTGTCCATCTTCATGAGCAAGGTGCAGGCCATGTCCCCTACTGGCCGGTGCCGGCCGTTCGACGCCGGTGCCGACGGGATCGTCCGCGGAGAGGGTTGTGCCGTGGTCGTCCTCAAGCGATACGCCGACGCGGTACGGGACAACGACCAGGTGTACGGCCTTGTCCTCGGCGGCGCGATCAACCACGACGGCCAGAGCGCCGGGTTGACCGTCCCCAACGCGGCGGCTCAGCAGGCGCTGCTGCGTGAGGCGCTGTCGCATGCCGATGTAGGTGGGCACGACGTCGCGTACGTGGAGGCCCACGGCACCGGCACGCCTCTGGGCGACCCACTGGAAGTGTCGTCGCTCGCCGAGGTCATGGGCAAGGGCCGCACTGGCGACCGGCCGCTCATCATCGGCTCCCTCAAGGCCAACTTCGGGCACATGGACGCCACCGCCGGCGTCGCCGGTCTGGTGAAGGCGGCGCTCGTGCTCCGGCACGGACGGGTGCCCCAGCAGGTTCACCTCACCACGCCGTCGCCGCACATCCCCTGGGAGGAATGCGGAGTCGTGGTGGCTGCCGAGGACATGATCCTTGACGCCGGCCGGCCGCTGATCGCCGGAGTGAGCGCCTTCGGCCTGTCCGGCACCAACGTGCACGTGGTGCTCGGCGCGCCGCCGCCCCGCCCCGCCCCCGCCGGTGGCGCCCCCGCCGGTCCGAGGACGCTGCTGGTCTCCGCGAGCACGCCCCTCGGACTGCGGGAACTGTCGGGCGACTTCGCGCGGGCGCTGTCCGAGCGGCCGGCGGACGAGGTGATGGCGGACGAGATCGTCGCGGCGGCGGCGGTACGCCGTACCCATCACGTCCATCGGCTCGCAGTGGTCGGCGACACGACCGGCGAATTGGTCGCCGGGCTCGACGCGTTCGCCGCCCGCCAACCCCACCCGAACGTCCACGCCGGTACCGGCGACGCCGTACCGCGTACCGTCTTCGCCTTCTCGGGACACGGAGCCCAGTGGCCCGGGATGGCTCTCGATCTCTACGCGTCCGAGCCGGACTTCCGGACCGTGTTCGACGAGTGCGACCGGGCCCTGGCGGCTCACAGCGGCTGGTCGGCCTCGGCGGTGCTGCAGGCCCGCGACGACGCGGCGCTGCGGTCCACGGAGACGGGGCAGCCGGTCCTGTTCGCGTTGCAGGTGGCGCTGAGCCGGCTGTGGATGTCGTGGGGTGTACGGCCCGACGCGGTCGTGGGCCACAGCATGGGCGAGATCGCGGCGGCCCACATCGCCGGTGCGTTGACGCTGCCGGACGCGGCCTGGCTGATGGTGGTCCGTAGCCGGGCCTGCGAGCGGGCCAGCGGTACCGGCCGGATGGCGTCGGTCGACCTGGGAGCCGACGAGATGCGAACCTGGCTCGGAGACGAGTATCCGGGAGTCACGATCGCCGCGGTCAACTCGCCCGGAGCGGTGGTCCTCAGCGGCCCCGCCGAGCCCCTTCGGCGGCTCGTCGCACGCCTGCAGGAACGGGACGTCACCGCCGTCGAGCTGTCCGTGGAGTACCCGTCCCACGGTCCGCTGATGCAGACGTACGCGGATCAGCTCCGCGAGCTGCTCGACGGGCTGGCGACGCGCGGTCCGGACGTACCCTTCCTCTCCACCACCCTGGGCGGGTATCTGGAGGGTCGGCCGCTCGATCCGGAGTACTGGGCCCTCAACCTGCGGCAGCCCGTGCTGTTCTGGCCTGCGGTGGACCGGCTGCTGGCGGACGAGGACTGCGCCGTCGTGGAGATGGGGCCGCACCCGGTTCTCCACCGGGCCCTACGGGCGGCGATGAACCACCGGAGCCGGACGGGACCGGTGGTCGCGTCCCTCGTCCGGGGAGAGGACGCGTCACCGGTTCTGGCCAAATCCCGTGCGGAGTTGCACGTATCCGGCGTACCGGTGCGCTGGGACGCGGTCTGGGGCCGTCCCGTCGCCGCCGTCGCGTTGCCGCCCGAGCGGTGGGGGCGCAGCACCTACTGGTTGCCGGGTGTCGTCCGGGGCGCGCAGGGCGGGGCGCCGGCGATGACGGCGACGGGGACCGAGCCGATCCCCGCGAGTCCGGCTGGGGACCGTCCGGCGTTGGTGGGAACCATCCAACGCGCGGTCGCCGACATCCTCGGGCAGCCCGACGGCGGCACCCTCAACGTTCATCGCGGGTTCTTCGAACTGGGACTGGATTCGATTTCCGCCGTCGAGCTGGCCGATCGGCTCCGCGTCGGCACCGGCCTGGCCGTCGACGGTGCCGACGTGCTCAGGTGCGGGACGATCGGCGCGTTGGCCGAGCGGCTGTCGTCCTCCTCCTCGACGCGCACCGTGCGGGTGGTCTCCCCGGCGCCCGACCCGGCCTCCCAGCCGATCGCCGTCGTCGGCCTCGCCTGCCGCGTGCCCGGCGGCTCGGACGCGAACGGTTTCTGGCAGCTACTGGAGCAGGGCCTCGACCCGAGCGCCGATGTCCCACCCGACCGGTGGGACGGAACGCACCGGGGATCGTTCCTGCCCGCGATCGACGGCTTCGATCATCAGTTCTTCCGGGTCTCACCTCGCGAGGCCAGGAGCATGGACCCCCAGCAGCGACTCTTCCTGGAGGTCGCCTGGGAGGCCCTGGAGGATGCGGGCTTGGCGGCCGCTGCCCTGCGCGACAGCGAGACCGCCGTGTACGTGGGTCTCAACACCACCGACTACCAGCAGCTCGTGCTGGCGGGTGAACCGGAGCTTTCCCTCTACTACGGCACCGGCAACTGCTTCTCCGGGGCGGCCGGTCGGCTTTCGTACCTGCTCGGCCTGCGTGGGCCCAGCATGGCGGTGGACACGGCCTGCTCGTCCTCGCTCACGTCGGTGCACCTCGCCTGCCAGGCGTTGCGGGCGGGGGAGTGCCGGGTGGCCGTGGCCGGGGGTGCCAACATCATGGCCACGTCGACGGTCTTTGAGGTGATGTCAGCCGCGGGTGCCCTCTCCCGGGACGGCCGGTGCAAGACCTTCGCCGAGGGGGCGGACGGCTACGGCCGAGGTGAGGGAGCCGGGGTCGTCGTCCTCAAACCGCTGTCCGCCGCGCTGTCCGACGGGGACCGCGTCCACGCCGTCATCCGCGGCAGCGCGGTGAACCAGGACGGTGCCAGCGGCGGTCTGACGGTGCCGAGCGGTGCCGCGCAACAGGCCGTCATCACGACCGCGCTCGATCGCGCCGGTGTCACCGCAGCCGACCTGAACTACCTGGAGGCGCACGGGACCGGCACACCGCTGGGTGACGCGGTCGAACTGCGGGCCATCGCGGACGTGCTGCGAGACGCGGCCCCGCTGGCCCAACCACTGCTGGTCGGTTCGGTGAAGAGCAACATCGGGCACCTGGAGGCGGCCGCCGGCGTGGTCGGTTTGATCAAGGTGGTCCTGTCGCTCCGGCATGAGTGTCTTCCTGCCCAGCTCCACCTGGAGGTTCCCACCCGTGCGTTCGACTGGGAGGCTTCGGGCGTCGCGCCGGTGCGGCGGCACACCCCGTGGCGGCGGGGCCGGCGGCGCCGCATCGCCGGGATCAGCGCGTTCGGTTTCACCGGCACGAACGCTCACCTGATCGTCGAGGAGCCACCCCGGGAGGCCGCGCCCACGGCGCAGGACGGAGGCCCCTATCTGGTCGCGGTGTCGGCGGCCGACGGGAGGGCCCTCGCCGAGGCCGCGACCCGACTCGCTGGCCAGATCTCCTTCACCGACGAGAGCGACCTGGCCGACCTGGTGTGGACCAGCCTCGCGCGGCGCGGCCACCTTGAGCACCGGGCCGCTGTGGTGGCCTCCACCGGACGCGATCTGGCGAGGGCGCTGCGCCGGCCGCATCATGCCGGCTCGGTGACGGCCGGTGAACCACTGCCGCTGACGATGCGCCTCGGATCGCGCGTGCTGCCCTGGCGCGACCTGGCGGAGGCCGCGTCCGTGTTGCCGGGCTGGGAACCGGATGCGGCGGCGGCGCTGCGTACCCGGGTCGGGTCCCTGCCGCAAGCGGGTCCCGAAGATCCGGCCGAGGCGTTCGTGTCCCAGTTGGCCACTGCGACCGTGTGGCGTGCCGTGGGTCTGATACCGACGTCGGTGACGGGCGAACCGTACGGCGCGCTCGTGGCCTCCTGCCTGTCCGGCGAGCTGACGCCCCAGGACGCGTTGCGACACCTGCCGACCGTGGAGTCGCCGGCGGCCGGGACGGCGCCGGAGGAGCCCGGCGTGGTCCTCGACCTGAGCGCCGGCCCCGCGACGGTGTGGCTGGCGGGACGGGCGGTGCACCGCATGCCCGACGGGCCCACCACCGCCGAGGCGATGCTCAACGTCATCGCCGCGCTGCACGTCCACGGGGTCGTCGTTGACTGGACGGCGTTGCTGCCGGCGGGCGGGCGTGTCGTCTCGTTGCCCTCGTATCCGTGGCAGCGGTCACGTCACTGGGTCGACGCCCGGGATCCCCGTTCCGGGCCGCCTGCCGAAGTGGGGCGGGACCACCCTGCCCCCGACGTCGAGGTTTCGCTGCCGGCGATCACCGCGCTTCCCGCCGACCGACGGGTCCCGGCACTCGTGGACCTGCTGCTGCCGCTGGTGGCGGAGATCCTCGGGACCACCGACGAGATCGACCCCCATCGCGGATTCTTCGACCTCGGCTTCGACTCGATCCTGTCCGTGAAACTGAAGCGGCGCGCCGAGCAGGCGCTGCGGGTGGATCTGCCGAAGACGGTGCTGTTCGAATGCCCCAACACGGCGGCCCTGGCCCGGTTCATCGACGCCGAGGTGCTCGCCGTGGCCGAGCAACCAACGCATGACGCGGACGAGCTCGACTCTCTCAGCGAGGACGCCCTGTCGCAACGGCTGGCCGCGGTGCTCGCGGCGGCCGAGTCGCATGTCGAGTGACGTGCGAGTGGTGGTAGAGGCCGCCACGGTTAGCTGAGTCTCACGGCGCGGAAGGGATCACCATGGCCCAAACAGACCTGCATGCCCAACTTGTCAACGCGCTGCGCCTCATCGAGCGGCTCCAACGACAGGCTGGCGCGGAACCGGCCGGGGACGGCCCCGTCGCGGTCATCGGCATGGGATGCAGACTTCCGGGCGGGGTGCGGGGCCCAGACGAGTACTGGGAGTTGCTGACCGGTGGCGTCGATGCGATTCGGGAGTATCCGAGCGACCGGGGGGACATTGCGCGCTGGTACGACCCGGACCCGGACGTTCCGGGGCGCACCTACGTCAAGCACGGCGGTTTCGTCGACGACGTGAGCCGCTTCGACGCGGGCGTCTTCGGCATCTCCCCCCGCGAGGCCGTGGGGATGGACCCTCAGCAGCGCATGGTCATGGAGGTCGCCTGGGAGGCCATCGAGCATGCCGGGTACGCGCCGGACTCGCTCGCGGGATCGGCGACCGGCGTCTACCTCGGTGTCAGCACCACTGACTACGTACGGCTGCGCCAGCAAACCGGAGATGTCCACGACGTGGACGCGTACCAGCTGATGGGCGAGCCGAGCTTCACCGCCGGGCGGCTGTCGTTCGCGCTGGGTCTCATGGGCCCGAGCCAGGTGGTCGACACCGCGTGTTCGTCATCGCTGGTCGCGGTCCACGACGCCTGCCGGACGCTGCGGCTCGGCGAGTGCGACCTGGCCCTGGCCGGTGGGGTGAACGTCATGCTGAGCCCGTACTCCTTCGTGCTCCTGAGCAAGTTCCGGGCGCTGGCGCCGGACGGGCGTTGCAAGACGTTCGACGCCTCGGCCGACGGGTACGGCCGCGGCGAGGGAGCCGGCATCGTCGTACTCAAGCGGCTCGCCGACGCCCATCGCGACGGCGACACGGTGATGGCGGTGATCCGGGGCTCGGCGGTGGCCCACGACGGGCGCAGCAGCGGGCTGACGGTGCCGAATCCAGCCTCGCAGCGCAAGGTGATCGAGGCCGCGCTCCGAATGGCACGCCTCGAACCGGCCGAGATCGACTACGTCGAGGCGCACGGCACGGGCACCGCCCTCGGCGATCCCATCGAACTGCGTGCCCTGGACGCGGTGCTCGGTGGGAGTCGGCCGGCGGGCTCACGGCTGCTGGTCGGATCTGTCAAGACCAACATCGGCCACCTGGAGGCGGCTGCCGGCATCGCCGGTCTTCTCAAGCTCGTGTTGGCCCTGCAACGCCGATCGGTGCCGCCGCAACTGCACTTCCAGGAGCCGAACCCGAACGTCGACTGGGACCGGCTGCGGATCACGGTCGCCGACGAGCTCCTTCCGTGGCCCGCCCGTGGGGCGATCCGGGCCGGTGGAATCAGCAGCTTCGGGGCGAGCGGAACGAACGCACACGTGATCGTGACGGATGCGCCACCAGCGCCGAACGACACGGGGACCGGTGCCGCACGGCGGTCGGCCGACGTGTTGACCATCTCCGCCCGCAGTCAGCCCGCGCTGAATGCGCTGGCGGCGGCGTACCGCGATCAGCTCCGTCGGCAACCGTCGGGCCCGATCCGGGATCTCTGCGGCACGTCCCGGACCGGCCGCGCGCGCATGAGCTTCGGGCTCGCCGTCGAGGGAGGTACGGCGCGGGATCTGGCCGACGCGCTCGACAGCTACGTCAGCGGCCGCCGGAGCGACATGGTCACTGCCGTGGAGGCGGTCCCGCACCGCCGCCGGAAGCTGGCCTGGCTCTTCACCGGGCAGGGAGCACAGTACAGCCGGATGGGACAGGACCTGCGAGGCGAGCCGGCGTACCGGGAGGCGCTCGACGAGGTGGCCACGCTGGCGGACCCCCTGCTGGACCGTCCCCTGCTCGACATCCTGGAGTTGCCCGAGGGCCCCGACTCACCACTGGACCAGACACGTAACACGCAGCCGTCGATCTTCGCGGTGGAGTACGCCCTGGCTCGGCTCTGGCAGTCGTGGGGGATCCGCCCGGACGCCGTCCTCGGGCACAGCGTTGGCGAGATCACGGCGGCGTGCGTGGCCGGCGTCCTCACCCTGCCCGACGCCGTCCGGCTGGTCGTCGAACGAGGCCGCCTCATGCAGTCACTGCCGCCCGGCGGAGTGATGGCGACGGTGGTCTGCGACGAGGCCCGCGCTAGGCGGGCGATCGGCGACCGTACCGGCGAGGTGGCCGTCGCCGCGGTGAACGGTCCCGCCGACACGGTCATCGCCGGAGCGGCCCCGGCCGTGGCAGATATCGTCGCCGAACTGCTGGGGGAGGGCATCAAGGCGCGCTACCTGCGGGTCTCGCACGCGTTCCACTCGCCGCTGCTGCACCCCGTCCTGCCCGGCCTCGCCGCGGTGGCCGAGGGCCTGACGCACCACGTGCCGGAATTGCGTCTGATCTCCAACGTCACCGGCGAGGACTGGTCGGAGCGGCAGGGCACTCCCCGGTACTGGGTGGAGCACGCCGCCGCGCCGGTCCGGTTCGCCGACGGTATCCGTAACCTGCACGAGAGCGGCGTCGAAACGTTCCTCGAGGTCGGTCCCGCGCCCGTCCTGCTCGGCCTGGCGGCGCGTACGGTCGACGACCCCCGCTGCCTGTGGATTCCGTCCCTGCGGCGCGGGCGGGACGCCACCGCGCAGATGGTCAGCGCGGCCGGCGCGCTGCACCTGCGGGGCATGTCCGTGGACTGGCGTGCCTACGACGGGCCGGACGCTCCGCGCCGGGTGCCCCTGCCCACCTACCCGTGGGAGGGAGAGCGCCACTGGTTCGACCAGGGACAGCCCGACGAGCGGGCGATGCCCGCCGTCGATGCTCCCGCGACCCGGCTGCCAGGGCCGGTCCCCGTCTACCGGCTGCGCGAACTCCCGCACCTGGCGGACCTTGTGGAGCTGTCGGCGCGCGCGATGGAGGAGGTCACCGGCTTCGGGTGGACGGCAGTCGAGGAGGCCGAGGCCTTCGCCGCCGGCGATCAGCGACGCGACTGGTACCTGAGCCTGGAGAGGGTGGAGGACGACCGCGCCGAGTTCGTGTGCCGGGGGCGTACGCCGGTGGAGGAGGTCGCCGGCGCGCCGTGGACGGTGGCCGCCCGTGGAGTGCTGCGCCGGGCCGCGCCGCTGCCCGACGAGGCGCCGGAGGCGGGCAAACGGCGCGACGTGCGTCCCGGCGCGGGCCCCGGCGGCCTGGTCCGCGAGGCCGTCTCGCTCGTCGCGGGCAACGACGAGCCGGTACGTCGGCTCGCGGGCCTGACGTGGACCCCACGCCGGGCGGCCGCGACCATCGAGTCGGACGACGCGGGTGCTCTGGTCTTCCGGGCGGAGGACGGCACGGTGGTGGGGGCCCTGCGCGAGGTGCACGTCGGTTCGCCGGTCGAGCGGGAACCGGCCGCGCCCTGGCGGGACCCGGGGGAGATCCTCTTCGACCTGCGGTGGCATCCCGTCGAGCCGCCGGGCAGCGCCGCCGACGCGGGCGGCGGATGGCTGCTGGTGTCGGACGGCGACGGGCTGGCCGAGGACGTGGCCGCCGTGCTGCGCGGCTCCGGCGCGCCGTGCCTCGTCGAGCACTCCGTCGAGGCTGCCCTCGACCGCCTGGGGGACTCCGCTCATGTCGTGCTGCTCACCGGAGTGAACGCTCCCGACCTGAGCACGGCGGAGGTCGCCGAACTCGTGGAGTTCCGGGACCGGGCGGAACTCGGCGCGGTCCGGCTGGTGCAAGCGCTGTGTGAGCGGCCCCGTGCTGTCCCCACGCGGGTGCATCTGGTCACCCGGGGAGCGGTGGCCGCCGTGCCCGAGCAGCGGCTGCACGCCGCCGCGGCGTCCCCGCTGTGGGGTCTGGGGCGGGTTGTCGCGCTGGAGCACCCGGAGTTGTGGGGTGGCGCCGTCGACCTGGATCCGGACGCGCCGATCGACGTCGCGCTGCTCGCCTCGGCGCTCGGCGGGCAGCCGGCGGAGGACCAGTTGGCCATCCGCGGTGGACGTACCCTCGGGGCCCGTCTCGTGCGCCGCGACCTCGCGCCGTCCGGGCGTGACCGCGGGGCTGACGTCCGGGCGGATGCGACGTACCTGATCACCGGCGGGTTCGGCGGCATCGGTTCGACGATCGCGACCTGGCTGGCCGAGCAGGGCGCAGGTGGAATCGTCCTGGCGAGCCGGACGCCGATCTCGGACGTCCCGGGGGACCGCTCGCGCACGAAGCTCGTGAGTGAGTTGCGGGCCCGGGGCGTCGAGGTGGAGGCCGTGGCGCTCGACGTCTCGGATGTCGACGCGGTCGGCCGTCTCGTACGCCGGCTGGCCGGTGGACCTCGCCGCCTGCGGGGTGTCATCCATGCCGCCGGTGTGTCGCGTCCGCAGTTGCTGCGCGAGGTGAACCGCGACGGGTACGACGCGGCGTGGCGTCCGAAGGTGCTCGGCGCCTTCGCCCTGCACCGCGCGACGGTCGATCACCCTCTCGACTTCATGCTCGGGTTCTCCTCGATCGCGGGCGTCTGGGGTTCTCGCTTCCTGGCGAGCTACGCGGCGGGAAACGCGTTCCTGGACGGGCTGGCCCACCACCGCCGCAGCCTCGGCCACGCGGGGCTGAGCATCGACTGGGGACAGTGGGATCTCGGCTCGAATCTGTACGGATCCGATGTCCGCGACTTTCTGGCCGGCACCGGGCTCCAGCCTCTCGCGCCGGGCCAGTGCCTGCGTCTGCTCGGCGCGCTGCTCGCCGGCGACGACGTGCAGCGGGTCGTCTGTGCGGCGGACTGGACGAAGTACAAGGCGGTCCTCGAGTCGAGGGCGGTACGGCCGATGCTAGCCCTGGTGGACGACGGCGCGCGGGTGACCTCCGGTGGCGACGGCGGCACCCCGTTGCGGGACCGGGTTGTCGCAGCCGAGCCGTCGCGGCGGCGGGATCTGGTGGCTGCGTACCTCCGTGACGAGTTGGCGCAGATCATGCGCCTGGATCGACAGACGTTGGACGGCCCGTTCAACCTCCTCGAGATGGGCATCGACTCGCTGATGGTGATGGAGCTCATCAGCCGCATCCGGCAGGACGTGGGAGTCGACTTCACCAGTCGGGACTTCTTCGCCACGGACGCGGGGTCATGGGACGAATTCATCCTCGACGCCATCTCGGCGTCCAGCCCCGACGCGGACCTCGACGACTGAGACACAGGTGCAACTCGATCTTCAGGAGGTGGAGGCAATGACATTCGACGTGGCCATCCTCGGCAGTGGGATGGCGGGCTCGATCCTGGCGGCGGTGCTCGCGCGCAACGGTGTGAAGGTGGTGCTGATCGACGCGGGGGCCCATCCGAGGTTCGCGGTCGGCGAGTCGACCATCCCCTACACGTCGGCGATGACGCGGATCATCGCCGATCGGTACGACGTCCCCGAGATCAAGCCGTTGGCGTCCTTCGCGGGCATCCAGAAGCGGATCTCCCACAACTCCGGAATCAAGCAGAACTTCGGGTTCGTCTACCACCGTGAGGGACAACTGCAGAACCCGGAGGAGATCAACCAGTTGGTCATCCCGGCCGCGCTACGCACCGAGTCGCACCTGTTCCGCCAGGACGTCGACGCGTACCTGCACGCGGTCGCCGTCAGGTACGGGGCCCGGCCCATGCCGGGCACCCGGGTGCGTGAGATCGACATCGACCCCGAGCGGGGCGTCACGCTTCACACCGACGACGGCCAGCAGGTACGGGCCAGTTACGTCGTCGATGCCAGCGGCCACCAGTCACCCATCGCCGATCAGTACGGCCTGAGGGAGACGCCACCTCGCGCTCGGCACCACTCGCGCAGTCTGTTCACGCACATGGTCGGAGTCCGGCCGTTCGACCGGTCACCCACCGCCCGGCTGCACCGTCAGCCGAGCCCGTGGCACAACGGCACGCTGCACCACGTGTTCGACGGGGGCTGGATCTGGGTGATCCCGTTCGACAACCACCGGGAGTCGACCAACCCGCTGTGCAGCGTCGGCCTGACCTTGGACCCGCGCCGGTTCCCCAAGGACGACCGCACGCCGCAGCAGGACTTCGACGACTTCCTGCAACGGTTCCCGGAGATCGCCTGGCAGTTCCGCGACGCCGTCGCCGTGCGGCCGTGGGTGTCCACCAACCGCCTGCAGTACTCGGTGAAGCAGGTGGTCGGTGACCGGTTCTGTCTCACCTCGCACGCGGCGGGGTTCATCGACGCTCTCTACTCCCGAGGGCTGACGAACTCGCTCGACGTCGTCAACGCGCTCGCCTGGCGGCTGATCATGTCCGCACGCGACGGCGTCTGGTCCACCGAGCGGTACGACTACCTCGAATCGCTGCAGCAAGGGCTGTTCGACGTGCACGACGATCTCGCCTACAGCTCGTTCGTGGCATTCCGCGACTACCGGCTCTGGAATGCGACGTATCGGACCTGGAAGATCGGCGCCGTGCTCGGCACGATGGTGCTGGAGAACGCGTACTTCTCGTATCTGCGAAGTGGAGACGACGGGATCTTTCGCGAGCTGGAGCAGACCCGCCATCCGGGTTCACCCTTTCCGGTGAGCGAGCAGTTCAACCAGCTCGGCCCGTTCACCCGCGACATCTGCATGTCCGTCGAGGAGGGGGCCGTCACGCCGGAGGCGGCGGCCGACCGCCTGTTCAACCAGCTGCGTGACGCCGACTTCATCCCGCCGGTCTTCAACCTCGCCGATCCGGCGAACCACTGGTTCCACGCCACGCCGCCCAAGATGCTCGGCGCGGTGCTGTGGAGCCGGTCCCAGGCGCCGCCGGAGGTCGGGCGGACCATTCGCGGCGCCATCGGCGGTTTCGCGCGTTCGCGTCTCCGCCCGCACTGACGACCACCGCCGTACGTCCGTTGGCATTTCCCGATTCGTGCTGGAGAGGATCTCGTGCGACAGAGTCAGTTGGAAAAAGAGACCTACGACGTAGCGATCCTTGGCTCAGGGGTGGCGGGCTCTCTGCTCGGTGCCATCCTGGCCCGACACGGGGCGAAGGTCCTGCTGCTCGATGCGGCGTCGCATCCCCGCTTCGCGATCGGTGAGTCGACCATCCCGTACACGTTGCTGTACCTGCGGACGCTGGCCGACCGGTACGACGTGCCGGAGATCAAGTCGCTGGCCACCTTCACACAGACCCGCAAGACACTTGGTGAACGATTCGGGGTGAAACGTCACTTCGGCTTCCTGCTGCACCACGAGGGCCAGCCGCAGAACCCCCGCGAGACCAACGAGTTCAATACGCCGAAGAACCTGTTGAACGAGGCGGCCCACCTGTTCCGGCAGGACACGGACTCGTATCTCTTCCACGTCGCGGTCAAGTACGGGTGCAAGTTCCGGCAGAACTTCCCGGTCAGCGACGTCGACTTCGACGGCTCGGGAGTCACTCTGACCGGCCGCGACGCCCAGTACCGGGCCCGGTACGTCGTCGACGCCAGCGGTTTCCGTTCTCCGTTGGCTGAGAAGCTGCAGTTGCGGGAGAACCCGACCCGGCTCAAGCACCACTCCCGGTCGATCTGGAACCACATGCTGGAGGTCACTCCGACCGACGAGCTGTTCCAGCATTCTCCCGCGAACCGACCCCCGTTCCCGTGGTACGAGGGAACGGTCCACCACATGTTCGAGCGGGGCTGGGCGTGGGTGATCGCCTTCGACAACAACAAGTGGTCGACCAATCCGTTGTGCAGTGTCGGCATCACTGTCGACCCGCGGCGGTACCCGAAGCCGGAGGATCTGACCCCCGAGGAGGACTTCTACCGCTTGGCGGCGCCGTATCCCGACATCGCCCGGCAGTTCGAGACCGGCAAGCCCGTCCGGGAATGGGTGTCCACCTCGCGTCTGCAGTACTCGTCAACCCACTGTTCGGGGGAGCGGTGGTTCCTCCTCTCCCACGCGGCGGGGTTCATCGATCCGCTGTTCTCCCGAGGTCTGTCGAACACCGCGGAGTCCGTCAACGCCCTCGCGTGGCGGCTGCTGGCGGCGGTGCGCGACGATGACTTCTCCCTCGACCGCTTCGAGTTCGTGGACCGGCTGCAACAGCGCCTTTTCGACTACAACGACTCGCTGGTCAACGCGGCGTTCATATCCTGGTGCGACTACGACCTGTGGACCGCGGTCTTCCGGTTCTGGGCCTGGGGGGCCAATGCCGGCTGTTACCAGATCCAACGGGCCCTGACCCGATTCGCGCAGGACGGGGACGACCGGCACTTCAAAGAGTTGGAGGACGTGCCGCATCTCGGCCACTACTGGGGCTTCAACGACGGCTTCGCCAAGGCGTACGACAGCATGGTCGAGCAGGTCGACGCCGTCGAGGCCGGGCGGGCGGACGCGGCCGACGTCGCCGACGACCTCTACGGGCAGATCGAGGCGGCGGACTTCTGGCCGAAGGGCTTCGGGTTCGCCGAGCGCGACATCCGGTTCATCAGCCCGAACCCGAAGACGTTCCTCCGCATGGCTCGCTGGGCGCGCACCGAAGCCGATCCTGAGCTCGGCCGGCTCATGCTCGAAACCGGCCGTGAGGCCATCAAGTCGCGCGTGCTCAAGGGCCGAAAGCTGTTCTAAGCACCACATCGGCGAAACGGAGGTTCCCAGACGTGCATCGCGCGGTGAAGTTCGACGTGGCGATACTCGGTACCCATCTGTCCTGCGGCCTGCTCGCTGCCGTGCTGGCCCGGCACCACCTGCGGGTGGTCCTGTTCGACAGCGACCAGGGCGAGGAACTCGGCGGTGAGACCACCGTGCCGTACACGGCAGAGGCGTTCTTCACTCTGGCCCGCCGGTTCGGCGTCCCGGAGATTGCGGGCTTCGGACTGACCAGCGGGCTTCCCGACCCGGTCCGGTTGACCAGCGGCGTCAAGCGGAGCCTCGGGTTCCTGCACCACACGGCCGGCGCGGAGCACGATCCGCGCCGGTCGGTGCAGTTCAACGTCCCGGGCGAGCATGCCGAGTGGCATCCGTACCGGCCGTTCGTCGACCAGTACGTGGTCGACGTCGCGCGCCGATACGGCGCCGTCCTGCCCGACGGCCGTCCGTGTGTGACCGATGTGCAGGTGTCGGCCGAGGATGTGACGATCCTGGCCGACGACGGCTCCCTCTACCGGGCACGTTGTGTCATCGACGGCAGCGGGACGGACTCCCCGCTGGTGCGCCGCCTGGGACTGCTGGACGCCGAGCCGCGCCTGGTGTCCCGCTCGCGTGTGCTCGCCTCGCACATGCTCGGCGTCACACCGTTCGAGGAGCACACCCCGCTCGACCGGTACGACAGCGCCACGCCCTGGTCGGCGGGCACGCTCAGCCACCTGTTCGAGGGAGGCTGGCTCCAGGTCGCGCACTTCGCCACCGGATCGTCGTTGAATCCGCTGACGAGCGTGGTGGCCAGTTTCGACGCCGAGCGGTTCGCGGACCTCCCGGCCGACCCGGAGCGTGCGTTTCGTGCCCTGGTCGGGCGGTTCCCCTCGATCGAGCGTTCCTTCCGAGGCGCCGCGGTCAGTGGACGCTGGCACACCGACCGGCGCTTTCAGCGTACGGTTCGGCAGACGGCCGGCGACCGATGGCTCCTGTTCGATCGATCGGCCAGCCGTAACGACCTCTTTCTCTCCCGCGACCTGACGATGAGCGCTGAGATGATCAACGTGCTCGCCCCGGTGCTGCTGCGGGCGGCCGAGCTCGACGACTGGTCGCAGTCGCGACTGAGCCCCGTGGCGTCCTTTCAGAACCAGCTCATCGGGTTCCACGACCGGCTGCTCGCCTCGGCCCGGGTCGCGGCGTCCGACTTTCGCCTGTGGAACGCCTACTCGAGAGTGTGGCTGCTGTGGTCGATGCTTTCCGCGCTCTCGCTCAAGGCTGCCCGCAACGACTCGCTGGCCGCCGGTTCGTGGGACCGCCTCGCTCCGCAGGCGGGTGGTCCGTGGTGGTTCGATGTGCCCCGCGGTCTGCCTGAGCTGCTGAACATGATGTTCGACCTTCTCGACGAGGTGCGGGCGGGTTCGTTGGCGTCGGTGACCGCGGCCGATCGCATCTTCGGTGCGCTACGTCGGGCGGACTTCGTGCCGCCGGTCTACCGGTTCGCCGATCCGAAGGCACGGTACTACCACTTCCGCTTCGCCAACCGGCTGCGGATGCTGATGTGGGCGCGCACGTCCGCCCCGCCGGAACTGCGGCGGGCGATCTCCACGGAGAATCTGACGAACGTTCCACCCGCCCCGGTCCACTGAGACCCGCACACGGGAACGCGGCTCAGGGCTTCCGCCCTGAGCCGCGTTTCGTCAGCGAAGCACCTCGGCGTATCCGCCGCGCCAGTACGCCAACGGATAGTGGTCCGCCCGCGCCCCGCCACCGATCACGCGGCCCACGAGCAGCGTGTGGTCCCCGACGGGCACGGCCGCGTGAAGCTCGCACTCCGCGTGAGCCACCGTGTCGGCCAGCAGCGGCATGCCGGCCGCCGGCCCCCGCTGCCACCGAGCGCGGTCGAACTTGTCCTTCAGCGGCGATGCGAACAGCTGGGACACCTCACGACCTTCCCGTCCCAGCATATTGACGGCGAAGTGCCTGGTGGCGGCCACAGCCGTCAGGGTGGCGCTCAGGTTGCTGACGCTGACCAGCAGCAGCGGCGGATCAGCGGAGACGCTGCAGAACGCAGAGCAGGTGAAGCCACGCGGCCGTGCGTCCACGTCGATCGTCGTCACCACGCAGATGCCGCTGGCGAACGAGGCCATGATGGATCGGAAGGTGGATAGGTCCACGGAAGGGGGAGAAACCATGACGAGATCGCTCATTTTCCGCCTCCGGCGAGAGCTCGAGTGCTCAGGGCCTGCCGATCCACCTTCCCGTTGGACGTGCGCGGCAGCATGTCGAGCGCGTGCAGGTGGTCGACGATCATGTACGTGGGCAGTCGCTCCGCGCACCGCCGCCGAATGCCCAGCATGTCTGGACGCCGGTCCGCCGCGGGGATGACGAATGCGTGCAGCGACTGGTCGAGGCCGTCACCCAGGGCCAGCACGGCGACCTCGGCGACGTCAGGATGCGAGGCGATGACGGCCTCCACCTCGCCGAGCTCGACGCGATGACCTCTGATCTTCACCTGGTCGTCGCGCCGCCCGAGGTAGCGCAACGTGCCGTCGGTGTCGTGCCGGCCGAGATCACCGGTCCGGTAGGGCCCCGACTGGGGCGCCCTGCCCCAGTATCCGAGCATGACGGTCGGCCCGGAGACGACGATCTCACCGGTGCCGTCATCGTCGAGTTCGTCGAGCAGGACGGTGTTCCCGCAACTCGCCGTGCCGATCGGGGGTGGGGTCAGGTCGGCTGCGTTCCCGTCGACGACCTCGTAGGAGGTGCACACGTTCGTCTCCGTCGGGCCGAACCAGTTCCAGAACCGGATGGCGGGCCACGCGCGTCGCAACCGGCCGAGGTACCGCGGGGGGAACACCTCACCGGCGAAGATCAACGCTCGCAGCCCTGGGGGAGGAGAGGAGTTCAGGAGGCCGCCTTGGCGCATCATGAGGATCAGCGCCGAGGGAACCGAATACCACACGGTGATGCCCTGCTCGTGCAGGAACCTGGTCATCCGCTCCGGAACGTAGGCATATTCGGCTGGGACGATGTGCACCGACGCCTGCGCCCAGAACGCCGCGTAGAGGTCGAAGACCGACAGGTCGAAGTTGAACGGCGCATGATTGGAGAGCCGGTCATCCGGGCCGACTCCGACGGTGCGTACCGCCCATTCTACGAAGGCCAGAGCGTTGCCATGGCTGATGCAGACGCCCTTCGGCCGCCCGGTCGAGCCGGAGGTGTAGAGGATGTAGGCGGGGTCGTCGGACCCGGTCGGGTGGTGGATCGGGGCGGCGGGCAGGGCGGACGTCAGCTCGGTCGCACTGGTCACGGTGGTCCGCACCGTGCGGTTGCTGTCACCGTCCACGACCCGCCCGGCGATGATCAAGGCGGCGTCGCAGTCCTCGGCGATCACCGCCACCCGCGACAACGGGTTGCTCGGCCCGACCGGGACGTACACGCCCCCGACGCGCAGGACCGCCTGCATCAGCGCGACGACGTCCGCTGACTTCTCGCCCCAGAGGACGACCCGGTCCCCCGGGGCCACACCCCGGGCGACCAGCGCGGCGGCGTAGCGCGCGGCTCGGCGGTCGAGATCCCGGTACGTCGTCGCTCCGCCGGCATCGACGACCGCGGTCGAACCAGGGCGCCGCATCGCTGCGGACCGGATCAGGTCGTGAAGTCTCACAGCCCCAACTCCTTGGTGATGATCTCGCGCTGGATGTCCGAGGTCCCGGAGAAGATGGTGCCCGGCACGGTGTCGCGCAGGGCGGCCTCGATGCCGTCGTCGCGCGTGTAGCCCCGTGCGCCGAAGAGCCGTACCGCGCTCAGCGTGGTGGCCAGAACGTTCTCGGAAACCGCCAGCTTGGCCATCGCCACCTCGATCGTCGCGGGCTGTCCCTCGTCGAGGCACCAGCAGGCCCGGTAGAGCAGCAGCCGTGCGCTCTCCAGGTGGACCGCCATGTCGGCGATGCGGTGGGTGACCGCCTGGAAACCCGACAGCGGCCTTCCGAACTGGCGTCGGTCGCGGGCGTGCTCGATGGCACGCTGCAACACGCGGTCGCCCAGCCCGAGATATCCGGCGAACAAGCAGGTCCGTTCCCAGGCCATGCCGTACTTGAAGATCGATGTTCCCTGGCCCGGCACGCCGAGCACCTGTTCGTCGGGCACGAAGCAGCCGTCGAGACGGAGTCCGCCGGCCAGGCAGCCCTCCAGCCCCATCTTGCGGTGCGCCGGACCGGGCGTGACACCGGCGGTTCCGCGATCGACGACGAAGGCCGAGATCCCGAGATGCCCCGCCGCCGGATCGGTGGTGGCGTAGACGATGAACATGTCGGCGACCGGTCCGTTGCTGACGAACGTCTTCTCACCGTCAAGGACCCAGCCCTCGGGCACCCGGCGCGCGGTGACCGCTAGCCGGGAGACGTCCGACCCGGAGTCGGCCTCCGTCATGGCGTGGCCCAGGACGACGTCCCCGGCGCAGATCCCGGGCAGCAACCGATCACGAAGGGCAGCCCGCCCGAAACGTACGAGGGGCATCGTGCAGGAGAAACTCTGCGCGCTGGCACCGAAGACCAACCCGGTGTCCGGACAGCCCCGACCGAGGGCCTCCACCAACCGGGCCGTGTCGAGCGCGCCAAGACCGGATCCGCCGTACTCGGCCGGCACACACCAGCCGTGGGTGCCGAGGTCGGCCAGCAACCGCCAGCCCTTCATCTGGTGTTCCCCGGTACCGATGCCCGACGTCGACGCCAACCGCTCGCGTGCCTGGCGCAGTACGGTGTCGTACCGTTCGATCTGGTCCTTGCTCCAACGGAAGTCCATGTCGCCTCCGGATCGCCTACTTGAGTGCGGACGTGGGCCGTTCGACGCGGTCCTTCCCGACCGACGGCAACGCGCGTGCGACGGCGCCGCCCCGCAGGACCGCACCGATCAGCGGGGTCGTCATGGCCGTGGTGAACAACGCCATGACCACCATCGCGCTGAAGAGCTGTACCGTCAGCAGCCCCAGTGAGAAGCCCACGTTGAGGACCACCAGCTCGGTGAGCCCACGGGTGTTCATGAGTAGGCCGAGAGCGATCGACTCCCGTGCGCTCATTCCGGACAGGCGCGCGGACAGGCCGACGCCGCCCAGCTTGCCCACACAGGCAACGACGACGATGACAACGGTCAGCAACAGGGCGGGTCCGCTGAGCGTGGTGAGGTCGACCGAGAGCCCGGTGACGATGAAGAAGACGGGCATCAGCACCAGGCCGATCTGCCGCAACGGCACGATGGCCTGCCGAAGCACACCGGCGTCGGACTCCCTCGGCATCATGAGCCCCAGGCAGAACGCGCCGAAGATGGCGTGGATGCCGATGGCGGAGGTAGCGAACGCCGACAGGAAGACGGCGCCGGCCAGCACTGCCCCGACATACGGCGCCGCCGTGCTGGGCAGGCGACGGGCCGCCCACTTCGCCAGTGGCCGGACCACCGTCACCAGCACCGCGAGATAGAGCAGGGTCCAGCCGACGACGGAGAGGTAGCCGGCGATTCCGCTGAAGGTCACCAGGGCCACCGAGACAGCGAGCGCGCACCAGGCCAGGACGTCGTCGGCCGCGGCCAGGGCCAGGGCCAGCGGGCCGATGGTGTGTCCCTGAAGTCCCCGGTCGACGATGATGCGCGCGAGGACGGGAAAGGCGGTGATCGACATGGCAACGCCTATAAAGACCACGAACCCGAGGAGGGGGGTACCGTCCGGCGCCGCCAGAGCGCTGTGCCGGTACAGCAGGAGGGCCAGGATCACCCCCAGGGACATGGGAACCAGCAGCGAGATCACCCAGACCAGCGCCGCTCGTCTCCGGTGGGTGGCGAACAGCGCTCGGTCGAATTCCCACCCGATGACGAACATGAACAGCAGGACACCGATCTGGGAGACCACGTGCAGGTAGGGGCGTACCGAAAGGGGAAACAGCGTCTCCGGCAGATCACCGCTGACCAGGCCGAGCACGCTCGGGCCGAGCACGATGCCCGCGGTCATCTCGCCGACGACGGCGGGTTGGCGAAGACGGCGGCCGAGCGTGACGAACAACGTCACGACGACGAGCAGGAGCCCGATGCCACCGATGGCCACCGTGACACGCCACTCCGCCGGGTTCGCGTCACCCATTACCAGCGTTGCCTTCGGCGCGCGCGACGATGATGACGTAACCGGCGACGGAGAGCACTCCGTACCGCTCGCTGGCCTCGATCATCGCGTCGAGCTTCGCCGCGGGCAGGAACCGGATCAACTCCTCCCGGGAGGCACGCATGGCGGCGGCATGCTGGTGCAGCGTCGGCCGCACGTTCTCGCTGACGTCGACGGACTCCGTGACCGTGAAACCGGCGCCGGTCACTGATCTCACGTAGTCGTCGATGGTGGTCAACGTGGCCAGGTAGCACGCACTGCGGAACTCGTCGACCACCGGTCGGTCGGCCTCAGCCGGCTCGTGCCGCAGCGCGTAGTCAGCGAGCACGAACGAACCACCCGGCCGCAGCACCCGACGGATCTGGCGCAGGGCGCGGTCCCGCTCCGCCACGTGGTGCAGGCACTCAAGTGCCATCGCGGCGTCGAACGAGCCGTCCGGATAGGGGATCGACGTCATGTCGGCGAGGGCGAAGCCGACCCGGTTCGTGACGCCCTGAGCCTGGGCCGCGCCGGTGGCGATGCCGATCTGCTCGTCACTGATCGAGATCCCGGTGACGCTCACCTCGCGGGAGCCGGCGAGTCGAAGGGCCGGCTTTCCTATCCCGCAGCCGACATCGAGGACCTTGTCTCCGGCCCGGGTCGGGAGCCGGCGGAGGACCTCGTCGGTGAGGCGTTCGGTGGAATCGCCGATGGCGCCCGGCCTCTGCGGGTCGTCGCAGTATCCGAGGTGGAAATTGTGGTCCCAGGCGTCTGCGTACGGGTCGCTGATCGTGTCGTAGAAACGCTGTACAGCTCGGGCGGTCGACATGCTCATCACCTCACGAACGGGCCGTGGTCGAATGCGGCGACCCAGCGTAGGCAGCGGGTGCTGGAGTGCCGGTCTATTGCTGGTGGAGAATGCAGCCCCGCAACGGTCGGATCCGCGCGGCCGGCACCTCCGCAATCCTTGCGCCGTGACGCACGCCGACCTCACCATCCCGCAATGGAACGGGCGACGACCTGGATGGGTGAAACGAACGAGATACTCACAGCCCGGCTCGGCCTGCGTCAGCTTCCCATCGTCGACTGGCCGGACGACGACGTCGATCGGCTGCACCGGAAGACGCGCCGCCTCGTCGAATCGGCCGCAGGACACCGCTTCGTCTGGGTGGACGACGAGATCACGCACGCGGACCGGGCGCGGGTGGCGACGGCCTACCGCCTGGCGCACCAGGTGGAGCGGGTCACGGCCTCACCGACGCCGACTACCGCGCCATCGCCCGATGGCTGCGGAAGGACACCACCACGACCACCCGATGTGCCGGCCCAGGTACACGGACTCGTCGATGTCGTGCGTCACGAAGACGGTGGAGATGCCGCGGTTGCGGTGCGGGTCGCGTACGAGGTCCTCCAGGTCCGCGCGTGGTTGCGCGTCCACCGCCGCGAACGGCTCATCCATGATCAGCATTTCGGGCCGGCGCGCTATGGCGCGCGCGAGGGCCACCCGTTGCTGCATCCCGCCGGAGAGCTGCCACGGATGGCTGCGTGCCGACTACGGCAGCCCGACCGCGTCGAGGGCGTCGGCGAGCCTCCGGTCGCGTTCGGCGCGGGAGAGCTTCTTGTGTCGAAGGGGGAGATCCACATTGCCCCGGACCGTCAGCCAGGGATAGAGGCTGCGGCCGTACTCCTGGAAACCACCGCCATCGCCGGGCTCGGGCCCGTCACCGGAGATCCCTCCATCTCGACGAGGCCGCTGGTGGGCCGGAGCAGCCCGGCGAGGCATTTCAGGAGGGTGGTCTTTCCGCAGCCCGACGGGCCGACGACGCACAGCAGTTCGCCGGGCATCATGGTGAAACTGAGATCCCCGATCGTCTCGACCTCGCCCCGGCCGGCCGCATAGACCTTCCGCAGGTACTCGACCCGCAGCAGCGGACTTGCGTCAGGCACGGGTGACCTCCCTCATTCCGTGGTACCAGCGCAGGACACGGCGTTCGACGACGCCGAAGACCACGGCGAGGAAAACGCCGATGAGGCCGAGCAGGAGGATGCCGCTCCACATCTCGGCGATGAGGTAGTTGCGCTGGAAGTAGGCGATCCGTTAGCCGAGGCCGGCCGAGGAAGCGAATATCTCCGAGATGACCATGAGGAGGGCGGTGCTGGCGTTGCCGCTGGTCCCGTTCTCCAGGTCGCTCGCCGAACCAGTCGTGCTCGTCTACGCACAACGGGTTCTCCCCGTCTCTAGCCGGAGCCGCGACTGAGGACGGCCCTGGCTTTGATAACGGCGGCCGCGCGGAGTTCGCGGAGTTGCAGCGCGCGTTCCTGCACTGGTGCTGCGGCGGCTGCCTGCACGGCACTGGCCGCTCTCGCGATAGCCGGCCCCAGCCCGGCAACCTGCTGGCATTCGGCGTCGGTCGTGGCGATCTCCCGCTCCTGCGGGGCTGGCAGACCCACGGCTGTCGCGCGGGCGTCGGTGAGCTGGACGGCTGGGTGACCGCGGTCGCGCATGCATTCTGACCATCTACTCTGGGCCGCGCCGACGCCCGGATCGCCCTGCACCGTCCGAACCAGCGCTGTGCTATCTGCGTTGACCTGCATATACGTCCGGTCCCAGCTGCTACCGACCACCTGTACGTGTGCCTGGTAAGTGCAGGCATCGGATCGGTAGGTGAAGACACCGCCGTCATCCAGCACGATGTCGAGCCGGTTGCGGTCGGTGCCGAGCAGCGCCTGATACCAGCGGTCGCGTTCGCTCGGTGGCATTCGGTTCACGGAGTCGGCATTCGGGTCATGGTCCTTGCGGCGCGCCGCGACGTCGGCGATTCCGTATCCGACTGCGCGAGCGTCGGTAACCGTGAGCAGGCCGTAGGGGTTATTCGGGACCGGGCCGATGACCACCAACCGGCTCAGGTACGCCAGCCCGCGGCCCGCCATGCAGTCCGCCACGAGCCGGTCCTCGGCGCTTGCCAGGAGTGCCTGCTCGTCGGCGGGGACATGTCCCGCACCGCCGAACGGGTACCCGATGGGAGGGGGCGTGGGGTGGGGAGACGCAACGCATCCCCCCACCAGCAGCAGCCCCAGCAAGGATGTGAGCGTTCCTCGCCGGAACATGCTTAGCACCAGATGTTGGAGGCGACGTTCAGGTAGAACGGCGGGTTCTGAGAGGCAAGGTTCGAGTATCCGGTGCCGCGCGGCAGGTATACGCTGGTGCCGCTGTAGCCGGTGCCGTTCCAGATCGTCACACCGCATGACGCGCCGTTGTTGAAGACCGAGGCGGCATTGTCGAACTTGGAGTATTGCAACAGGTTGGTGTTGTTGCCGGCGACAGTGCCCGGCACTCCGCCGTAGTTGGTCGACAGGTATGCGCAGAGTTTGGTCGACGGGCAAGCGTCGGCGCTGGCCGGTGCCGCGGTGGCGGTGAGGCTCACGGCGGTCGTCGCGGCGAGGGCGCCGGCGACGGCGACGAGCCGTTTGAGCTGAATGTTCATGGGTCTGCTCTTTCCGTCGGTCATCATGACAACGATCGATCGCAGTCCCAGCATGGTTGTTCGCATGGGTGTCCTGAAGGTGTTTCCTGTTGCCTGTATGAGGAGGAAACGTCACGCTTCCCTAAGCTCGAAGGTAGCGACGCCGTGCAGCGTGCTGATGGCGAGCCGGCCGTCGGCGAGGATCGCCAGATCGGTCACTGGTGCGCCGATGTCGATGGCGGCCGCGGGAACGCTGCCGCCAGCCCAGACGAAGACTTTCCCGTCGTCGCCGCCGCTGACCGTCTGGCCGTGGATGTGAAGGAGCCGGCGCACGGGCTGTTGGTGGGCCGCAACAGTTGGCTGTGCTGCGCCCGTGCCGAGGCGCACGGCGCCAGAGAGTGTCCCGGCAATCACTCGATGGGAGATGAGCGCCACGCTCGTAAGCGGCTCCCCGGCGAGTGCTTGCACCGGAATTGCTGGGAGAAGATCGGGTAGTTGCCACACGCCCGCTCTGCCGTTCCGGTCACCCAGTACCAGCAGCGCACCGCCGGAAGCCCCGGTCGTGACGGTCATCGCTGTTACTGGTCCGAAGGGCTCGGGTAGCGTGAGTAGTCGCGGCGCGGCGAGAGTGGCGGGATCGAGCAGCAGGACTTTACCTTCGGTGGTCACACATACCAGGGTCAGCGAGCCGGCGATCGTGGTGTATGCCATTCCCTGCACCCAGCCGGGAACGCCGGTGGATACCCAGGTCGGTGGGGCATCGCCGCAGGCCAGCCCGATGAGCTCTTCGTGGGTCGCCGCCGCGTAACAGACTTGCGCACCGTCGGTGTCGATCGCGGTGGTGCAGATGTCCCTGCCACCAGGCACGCCGTGCGGTCCGTGGACCACGTCGCCGGTCGCGGCGTTCAGGACCGCCAGGTCGCGCGCTTCGTTGATCGCGACGGTGAGCAGCCGGGACCCGGCGTAGGTGAGCCGCGACGGGTGCCAGTGCGGCGTCGCTGCGCTGGGCCGCCCGTCTGTGAGCCCGCCAAGTGACCACAGGTGTACTTGGTCGTCGCCGCCGGCGCCGAGCACGACCGGCCGCCCGTCGACGTGGCCGACCGTAAGGCTCCACAGCGGGTCGTGGTGGCCGGTGAGTCCGGCCGGCAGCACGATGCCGCGGGCAACGTCTACGACATGCACCTCGTCGGCGGTCTCGGTAGCAGCGATGACTAGGTCCAGCTCGCCGATTCTGGTGGCGACGATGGCGGTGACGGTATCCGCGTCGGGCAGTTGTGTCACATGCGGAGCGTGGTCCGGGTCGGCGGTCCAAAGTCTGATGGTTCCATCGGTGTGCCCGGTGATCACTTCCGCGTCGGCTCTGAGACCTGTGGCGGGGGCGAGGGCCGACACGGCGGGACAACCGTCGTGCATCGCTCGGGTTCCGCGTCGCATATCCCGGTACCAAAGTTCGCCGCCGCCGGTGGCGGCGAAGTATGCGCCTGAGGCTGCGGCTGCGATGGCGAAGATCTCGGTGTCAGTGATTTGCTCATCAGCGAGCAGCTCCGTCGGCAGCACACTCCACGTGCGCACGACGCCGTCCTCATGCCCGGCCAGCACCTTTGGCACCTCCGGATCCGGCACCGTGGCCAGGGCCATGACTGGTGAGTCCGACGGCAGTGTCCGCTCGCTGAGGCGCCCGCCCGGTAGGTCAACGAGGTTCAGGCTGCCGTCATCGGTGCCCACGACGACGAGCGGCATGCTGTCAAGGTGAACGACCGTGAGGGCAAGCACGGGCGCCGGCAACCGGACACTGACGTCGACAGGTGCCAGGTCGACCCCGGCGACGGTGGGAGCGCCGATCGACGTCAAGCCGATCGTCTGGTCGTCGCTGCCGCTGATCGCCACCGTCTCGTTGATCGTAGTGGCGATGGCGATTTGGTTGACGGTGCGGGCGTGTTCACGTACCACTCGATGCGACGTCGGTGAGCGCCACCATGCCGTCCGAGGCCACCAACCGGCGCCTGCGGCGTACCCGTTCCTGCGGCACCAGAATTTGACGAGCTCGGGGTCTGCCGCGCGAAGGGCCGCAAGCGCGAGGTAGGCGGCCCGAAGGGGTGGTGGAGTGGAAGCCGCCTGCTGCTGTGACACCGACTCGTACGCTCGGACCACGACCTGCATCGGCTCCGGTATCCGGGTCAGCACCCGTCGGACCGCCCGTCCTCCGGCCGTCGCCAGCAGTACCGGATCGTGCAGGAGCTCGGGCAGCGCGGCCGTACTCAGGGCGTGTTCGAGGACGTAATCGAGGAGATACGGATCGGCCTGCTCCCAGTTGCGGATGCCATCACCGCTGGTGGGTACCGTCAGCAGCAGCGTCTCCACGATCTTGTCCCGGGTTTCCGCAGCGTCCTGAGGTGCTTCAGGGAAAGGCGCGGCAACGCTTGCCAGGTGCTCGGCCAGCGCGTCGTGAAAGAGTCGGTACGACGACCGGCCGATCGCTTTGCCGGTGCTGCCCGGTCGGCGGGAGACCGACAGCAGCGACGCCAGCGGTGTCCGGAACAGTGCGGCCAGGTCCGTGTCCTTGTATTCGCCTGGTGTACCGGCGAGTGCGCCGGCTAGCCGGGCCCATAGACCGGCCGGGAGGCCCTGCCCGCAGGCGAATGCGAGTGGTCGCAGCAACTCTTCGGCACGTGCGCGGTCGTCGGTCACGGCATCGAGGTAGTCGGCCATCGCCTGTCCGACTTCGTGCGGGAACCGGTGCTCGCGGGACGGTAGTTCGCCACGGGCGACGATGGCCACGGAGGCGAGCTGCGCCACGAGGAATGAGCGGCGGGCCGCCTGCGCCACGGTCCGGGCCACCCGCCGGATCCGCTCGGAGGATGCCTGGAATGACCGTTCCAGGCTGAGCCGCTGCGTCAGTAGGCCATAGGCGTACTCCGCGATACCGTCCTGGTCGGCGTAGGCGTCGCTGTCGAGGTCGAAGGTTTTAGCCATCTGGTCGAGCCGGTTGGCGACGTGGCGGCGCCCGCCGATCAGGACCCGGGCCCCGCCCCGCCGGCGACACAGCGGTTGGATGAGGTCGCCGATCAGCGCCTCGACTTCGCTCGCCTCGTCGGCGGCGTCGATCACGACGCAGGTTTGGCCGGGTAGCTCCGTCAGCCGCTCGACGAGCGCTAGCGCACCGGTGGCGGGCACGCCGGCCTGCTCGGCGATCGCCGCGACGATCTCGGCGAGCTCGCGGCCACGCGCGTGTACGGGGATCCACCGAACGCCGGTCGGTACCGGCACCGTCGACCTGTCATGCAGCCAGGACCGAGTCTCCCGGTCGTCGGATAACGCGAACCAGGCGAGGACCGCGGACTTGCCGGATCCGGGATCGCCGGTGACGATCGCGCCCGTGGTCCCGGTCGTGTCCGCGAGCCACTCCGAGATGGCCCCAAGCACTGCGGTTCGACCGCTGAACAGCCGGCCAACCGTGCCGTTCGGGAGCGTAACCTGGACGCTATCAATCCAGTGGCGGTCGCTGATGGCGGCGTCGCTGTGCGACGCGGTGCAGACCGATAGGACGTCAGCGGCGGCTTTCGCCCAGCTGATCCGGGTGGCAAGCAGACGGCGAACCCGGTCGGCACGTGCGAAAGCGGTGTTGAGGTCGTTGAGCACCCCGGCTAGGGCTTCCCCCCACCGCTGTGCGTCGAGCTCCGGCTCGTCGGTGACGGGCACGACCAGCTTGGCCGCGTCGCCTGGTTCCAGCACCTCTGTCAGGAGCATGCCAAGTCCGCTGCGTCCGCTCACCAGGACTGGCGTGCCGGCCATGATGGCCTCGGCGCCGACGAGCCCGAACGCTTCGGCCCGCGATGGCATGAGCATCACGCTTGCGCGGCGCATGTCGTGGCCGAGATCGTCACTGTTGGTGGTGTACCGGCGCGGCGTGACCCGCAAGGCCAACTGGCCGGCGGCGCTGCGAAAGTCATCCCGCACCTGCGATTGCGTGGCTGATAGGGCACCCCGTAATAGCACCTCGATTTCGTCGACACGGATGCAGCCATTTTCGACGGCGTGTCCGATTGCGGCGGCGGCGATCTTCAAGCCCTTGATGCCGGCATCTTCAAGCCGACCGAGGATGAGGATCTGCGCGGGTCGGCCCGGTGGTGGCTGCCGTGGCCGTGCGTCGGTCCCGTCGAAGCCGGGATCGAGTCGCAGCGGCGTTGGCACGCCGTGATAGGTAGAGAGGTTGCGGATCGCTTCCTCGTGCAGCCGTGGTCCGACCGCGGCCACGCGGGTCGCCGTCGTTGCCAGTGCCATCTCGGCCTCATACCTTGGCTGCGCGCGCTCACCGGCATCTGGAATCTGTTCGATCCGTGCCCACTCGGTCTCGTCCGGGGAGGTGTGAATGACATGCAGGCGGGCGGCGGCCGGGTAGTGATCCTCGACGAGAGCACGTGCTGCCGGCCCGGTAATCCGCCCGTGCCCAATGATGAGGTCGGGCTTGATGTCATCGGGCAGTCTGGGCCGGCGCAACATCTGATTATGACCCTCGACGCCGGGTGTCGGTGGTACCGCCACCAACTCGACGCCGACCGCCGCGGCCGCCTTTGCCTCCTCGACAGTCATGCCAGGCACAGCGCAAAAGACCCGCGCGCCGGCTGCGGCAAGCGCGACGCACAGATGGCGGTTGATCGTGGTGATCCCGCCGTGCGCCGAAAACCAGTCGGTATCCAAGGCCAGCACGGACAGCTGGCGCGGCGCGATGCCAGCGTTGTTCACGGCATCCGATGCTACTGGCGGCGCGGCGGCCTCGGTCGTTCGAACCGTCCGCCATGACGGCTCAACGGCACGCCGGACAGGTGTCTCGGTCCGACCAGTCGATGAGATCGAGCTGCGCCGGGGTGATTGCTGGCTGGCCCAGTTCGACCCGTATCGTCATCCGATAAGCCCACAAGGCGGCAGCGAAAGCGTGATAGGCGCGGTGGTACTCGGTCGAATCCAGATCGGCGCCGTTGCGCACCTCGTTGCGGATGTCGACGAGTCTGCGGAACACGAACTCACCGGCCGTGACTAGCGCCGCAGACCCGGATACGAGCAGACGCTCACGTGCGCTGTAGAGCCCTGAGTCCTGCATGCTCCGCAGCGATTCCACGCCCCGGCGCTCGGCGTCGGCATCGGCGCGAGCGAGGTGCCGAAGCCTGTTGTGCGCCAGGTCCATCGCGATCAGCAGGTCGATCCCGCACTGGATCATGAGGCTGGACGGGTCGGCGCTTGCCCGCAGTCCCCGCCCCTCGGCCGTCCGGTCGTCCCCTTCCATGCAGGCGGCAAGCTCCCCGCCAGTGTCGAGGACGACGTCACAGAGCACGGCCAGCTGCAACGTGCCGCGCGCCTGGCCAGTCTCGACCTTGCTGAGATACCCCTTGCTGTAATGCACCTGACGCGCCAGCGCGGCCAGCGACAGCTCTGCGGCTTGTCGTAGCCGTCGCAGCGCTGGCCCCATCGGCTCGTGGCCGTACGGATCAGCGGTCACCCATCCATATCTATGGAAAGGACTGGGAGCCCGTCCACCGATGCCGTCCCAATGTGCGCCGGTCGTCAAGACCGCCGAAGAGACCGCGCCGTGGGTAGGCGCAGGCTGGTGCCGTCGGAGGTGAGTTTCGCCGCGGCGATGGTGGCCCATCCGCTGGTGCTGGCGAAGGCTACGCCGGTGAGAAGCCCGGCGAAGCTGAGGGTGACGACAACGGCGGTCAGGTTGCTCGATGGTGGCATGGTCGCGGAGAAGCCGATGACGGCGATGAAGCCGAGCAGGGCCACGCCGATTCCGCCGAGTAGCCGACGAAGGCGCAGTCGTGTGCAGGCGTGGCAGAACGGCCAATTCGGCATAGTGACGCGCTTTTGCGTGATCGTGGCGACGATCGCGAAGGGCAGCACGCCGAGCAGGATGAGTAGGAACGACCAGGTCGGGGGAGTGGAGCGGAACAGCACCGACTTTCGCCGGGTGGCGGGGGCGGCGTGTCTGACGCAGGCGGACGGCGCGCCGCCGGGCTGGCGGAGAGCGGCGACGGGCACGATGGTCGGCAAGGCGGACTCCAGCGGACGTTCGGTACGGCTGTCGGCGCGCAGTATGCACGACCCGCTGATGCGGCGGTAATCCCTGTCCACCGATGCTGCATTCTGCTCACGATGAGTGAGACGCCTGCCGGGTCCCGCAGCCTGTTGCCCGATTCGTCCCCACAGTTTGTGAGGGATCTTTACCTCTGTTGATCCGGGTCCCTACAGTTCGGCGACTTCATCAGGTGATCAACAGGGGACCTGTGGTGACTGCTGCCCGGCGTCGTGTCGGTTTGTTCTCGGCTGTCCGTCGACCGCGCGGGCGGTGGGCTGTGCTGCTGTCGGCGACGCGGCACGGGGATCGCGGTGAGCCCGGACGTCGCCCAACGGCCGGGCCGGGTGACCGCTGACGCGCGTGGCCACCCGGCGACGACGTCAGCCCTGCCGTACCTCGGCCGCCGCCGCGACGAGGCGCCGTAGGGACGCCTCGACCTCGGGGTAGGCGCGGGTCTTCAGGCCGCAGTCGGGGTTTACCCAGAGCCGGTGGGCGGGCACCGCGGCGACGGCGCGGCGCAGCGCGTCGGCGACCTCGTCGTGCGGCGGTACGCGGGGGGAGTGGATGTCCCAGACGCCGGGTCCGACGCCGCGGTGGTAGCCGATGGTGGCGAGGTCGTCGAGGATCTCCATCTTGGAGCGGGACGCCTCGATGCTGGTGACGTCGGCGTCGAGGGCGTCGATGGCGGCGATGACCTCCCCGAACTCGGAGTAGCACAGGTGGGTGTGGATCTGGGTGTCGTCGGCGACGCCGCTGGTGGCCAGCCGGAACGCGCCGACCGCCCAGTCCAGGTAGGTCTGCTGGTGGGCGCGGCGCAGCGGCAGGGTTTCCCGCAGCGCGGGTTCGTCGACCTGGATGACGCGGATGCCGGCGGCCTCCAGGTCGCGGCACTCGTCGCGCAGGGCGAGGGCGACCTGGTCGGCGGTGGCGGCGAGCGGCTGGTCGTCGCGGACGAAGGACCAGGCGAGGATGGTGACCGGGCCGGTGAGCATGCCCTTGACCGGTTTGCTGGTCAGGGATTGGGCGTAGGTGGACCAGGCGACGGTCATCGGCGCCCGGCGGGCGACGTCGCCGTGGATGACGGGTGGGCGTACGCAGCGGGTGCCGTAGGACTGCACCCAGCCGTGGTCGGTGGCGGCGAACCCGTCGAGCTGCTCGGCGAAGTACTGGACCATGTCGTTGCGTTCCGGCTCGCCGTGCACGAGGACGTCCAGGCCCAGGTTCTCCTGTAGTTGGATGACGTGGGCGACCTCGGCGCGCATCCGCGCGGTGTAGCCGGCGTCGTCGAGGGTGCCGGCCCGGTGGGCGGCGCGTGCCGCGCGTAGCTCGGGGGTCTGGGGGAAGGAGCCGATCGTGGTGGTGGGCAGCGCGGGCAGGGCGAGGCGGTGCTGCTGGCGGGCGGCCCGGTCGGGGTAGGTGCCGCGGCTGCGGTCGTCGGGGCGCAGCGCGGCGAGACGGCCGCGGATCTCGTCGTGGCGCCACGACGCCGGTGCGGCCGGCAGCGGCGCCGGCAGGACGGTGGTGCCGTCGCGCAGCGCGCGGCCGAGCAGGACGACCTCGTCGAGCTTCTGCCGGGCGAACGCGAGCCGTGCGGACAGCCGGGGGTCCAGGTGGGTTTCCGCGGCCAGGTCGACCGGGACGTGCAGCAGGGAGCAGGACGTGGACACCGCGACGTGGTCGGCCAGCGCGGCGACGGTGGCCCCGGCGGCGACGGCGGTCCGCAGATCGGTACGCCAGATGTTGCGGCCGTCGACGAGCCCGGCGACGATCGTCTTCCCGCCCAGCGGGCCGACGCCGGCCAGTCGTTCGAGGTTTCCCGGACCGGCGACGAGGTCGACCCCGATGGCGTCGACCGGGGTGTCGAGCAGCGCCGGGAGGGCGTCGGCGAGCTCACCGAAGTAGGTGGCGACGAAGATCCGCGGCCGGTTCGGCAGGTCACCGAGGCGCCGGTAGGCGCGGTGGAGACCGTCGATCTCGGCCGCGGCGCGGTCGGCGACGTAGGCGGGCTCGTCGAGCTGCACCCACGGCACACCCGCCCCGGCGAGCGCGGCGAGGAGGTCGGCGTAGGTGTCGACCAGGTCGTCGAGGCGGGCGAACGGGTCGACGCCCTTGGCCAGCAGCAGGAACGTGGCCGGACCGATCAGCACCGGGCGGGTGGTGATGCCGAGGGTGCGGGCCTCGGCGTACTCGCTCAGCGCCTTGGCCGGTCGGGCGGTGAAGGAGGTGTCGGGGTCGATTTCCGGCACCAGGTAGTGGTAGTTGGTGTCGAACCACTTGGTCAGCTCCAGCGCCGGTTCGGTGTCGACGCCGCGGGCCATCGCGAAGTAGGTGTCGAGTTCGTCGAGACCGAGGCGGGCGAACCGGTGGGGGACGGCGCCGAGGGCGACGGCGGTGTCGAGCATCTGGTCGTAGTAGGAGAAGGTGTTCGACGGGATCGCGTCCAGGCGGGCGTCGCGCAGTGTCCGCCACACCTGCGCCCGTAGCTCGGCGGCGGTCTCGTGCAGGCCGGCGGCGTCGAGCGTGCCGGCCCAGTAGGCCTCGACCGCCTTCTTCAGCTCGCGGCGCGCGCCGATGCGCGGGTAGCCGGGCACGGTGCTCTGGCCGAATGAGGTTGTCACGGGTGGTCCTTCCCTCGAGGTGCCTGGCGACCTCTCGGGAGGGAGAAGCGGATACGACGGGCGTACCGGCTTTCCGCCCTGGCCCTCCCGAGAGGCCGCCGACGGCGCGCACCGGACGGTGCACGCAGCGCTGGCAGGTCTTCGGACTCGCGGGCATGACACGAGGTCGCCTACTGGCCGTCGCTTCCCGGACCCTGCGGTCCAGTGCTTCGATGACGGCGGTCGTTCCCACTCACCGCTGCGGGGCAGTCCCGGTCTCGCACCGGGTTCCCTCTTACGACGCCCACCCGCCAAAGCGGGAAGGCGAACCAGCACCGCGCACGATCGTACGCCGACGGTGCGGCGGGTGAGCGGCGTGTCCGAGTCGCGGGACACCTCGACGGCACCGATCAGGACGCGACGAGACCGGCGTCACCCGCCCCGACCTGCCACACCGGTCGCGTTCGGACGACTGGCTACGATGGCGGTAGCGTTGGTTCATCCGGTCGGCGACGGCCGGGTGTCGTAAGAGGGAACCCGGTGGAAGTCCGGGACTGCCCCGCAGCGGTGAGTGGGAACGACCGCCGTCAACGAAGCACTGGGCCACCGGCCTGGGAAGCGACGGCAAGTAGGTGACCGGGACCGGTCATGCCCGCGAGTCCGAAGACCTGCCCGCGCCGCGCGCACCACCGGTGCGCGCTGCCGTCGACCTCGCGGGTGGGCCGGGCGGGTGACACGTCGTACGCGATCCGTCGGCGTGCCCTCGACGCGCGCCCTCCGGTCGGCGGTCCGCTGCATCGAGGACGGACCCGCACAGTGCCCGACACCACCACGCTCGCCGGACGACCACCGTCGGCGTCGCACCTGACCCTGTCGCAGATCATGGACCAGCACCACACCAACCTGATGGGTACGGTGCACGGCGGCCGGATCCTCAACCTGATCGACTCGGTCGCCGGGGTGGTCGCCGCGCGCCACTCCGACGGCCCGGCGGTCACCGCCGCCATCGACGAGACCGCCTTCCTGCGCGCGGTCCGGGTGGGCGACGTGGTCCACGTCGACGCCCGGATCACCTGGGCCGGCCGCAGCTCGATGGAGGTGGCGGTAAAGGTCAGCGCGGACCGGTGGGACCGGGCGGTGCCGCCGGTCGACGTGGCGACGGCACACCTGGTGATGGTGGCCGTCGACGACCACGGCGACCCCCGCGCCGTCCCGCCGCTGCTGCCGCAGACCGACGGTGACCGGCGACGCTACCGGGAGGCGCAGATCCGGCGAGAACACCGGCTGGCGCTGCGCCGAGCCCTGCTCGACGGCGCCGGGGAGGGCTGAACGATGCTCGGACTGTCCGTGGCGGCCCTCGCCGGCTACCTCGTCGCGATCGTCGTCCTCATGGTCACCCCCGGCCCGGACATGATGTTCGTGCTGGCCAACGCCACCCGCTACGGCACCCGGTCGGGCGTCGTCGCCGCGCTGGGCGTCGCCGCGGGGGAGGCCGTGCACGTGGCGGCGGTGGTCGGGGGACTGGCCACGCTGATCAGCGCCTCACCGGTCCTGTTCACCGCCATCCGATGGGCCGGCGCCGCGTACCTGATCGTGTTGGGTGTCCGGGCCGCGCGCCACCGCGATCCGGTGGCCGTCACCGGTCCGGACCGTGGCGCGTCGCCCGGTCGGGCCTTCCTGCGGGGTCTGGTGACGAACCTGCTCAACCCCAAGATGATCCTGTTCAGCGTGGCGTTCCTGCCCCAGTTCGTCGACCCCCGAACCGGCAACGCCACGGCGCAGCTCGTCCTGCTCGGCGCCCTGTTCGTCACCGTGCAACTCGCCGTGGACGTCACCCTCGGCGCGGGCGCCGGCCGGCTCGCCCGCCGGCTGGCCGACCGGCGGTGGTCGCGGCGGATCAACCGGCTCTGTGCGGTCGCGTTCATCGCACTCGGCGTCCGGTTGGCCGTTGGCTGACATGCCGTCACCTGGTGGGGCGGCCGTTGACCGGCCGCTGCGGTCAGGTGGTCCTGCCGCGGCACGGCGCGCACCGCCCGTACACGACCACCCCGCCGTTACCCCCGTCCGGATCCACCTCGATGTCGACCGCCCGGGCCGCCGTGGACCGTGCCCGCTACCGCTGAGGCCGTCAACTGCCGCATGCCGTCGCAGCTCTGGCACACCGCGTGATGGTGCGGCAGGTCGGCCACCCCGAACGTTGCCGCGCCACCCCGACGCTGAGAGCAGGGTCCTCGACGCCCGCACCCATCGACGACGAGGGCCCTGCCAGCGGCAGCTAGACCTCCGGCTTGAACAAGATTGGGGTCGCACAGGGAAATCATCAACTGACCCTCCTGTCCTAGGACGCTGTAGACGTTGTGCCGAGCAGAACCATCACCCTGCAATGTGGTTGCCGCCTCGCGAGACCCGTCTCGTTGCTGCCCGTACTCTGTGCCAGCATGGAAACGAACGCCGCGTGGTGGAGCTTGGAGGCGTTGAACGCTGAGGTGCCTGACCACCATCACGACTCGACGGTGGAGAACCTCGACGGGATCTTTGATGCCAGCGACGAGCTGCGCTGCGTCCGCAAGGAGCACGTCCCCGTTGACGAGATCGAAAGTGGCAGCTCCACGAATGACGCTGACGGGGTGGCTCACATCGGCTGCTGCGGCGGGCCCGGTGCTGACCTTGTGGCGGCGCCATCTGGCGGGTAGGCGTGGCTCCATCTGAGCTGCCCTGCAAGAGGCAGCGAGGCGGCACGATCATTGCCGACCCGGGATGCCGGGCCATGCGGGTTCAGAGCCGGTGAGCACCGAGGATTCGCGCGAGAAGGACGTGGTGTTCCTGATAAACGGTGGCAGTGAGCGCGTGGGACTGCTCACCGTCCCCGGGCCGCGCCATGGTGACGGAGGGTGCTGCTATCCGAGGAGGATGCGGTGGCGGAGCAGGGGTGAAGCCGGCTCGTCCGTGCATTTGACGTGCGATTCGTTTGGTCTTGGTGTTGACGCCTTCGGTGGGGCCGTTGCTGTAGGGGAACGTGAGCGCGGCGTTTACGGCGCCGCGCTCACGTTCGAGGCCGCTCTCAGCGGGGGCGGCATGGCCGGTGTGTGGTGTGCGGGTGTGGTCAGGTGCGGGTGGACCACTGTTGGTTGGTGCCGCCGTGGCAGGCCCAGAGGTGGATCTTGGTGCCGTTGGCGGTGCCGTAGGCGCTGGCGTCGAGGCAGAGTCCGGATTGGACGCCGGTGATGGTGCCGTTGGCGTTGAGGTTCCATTGTTGGTTGGTTTGGCCGTTGCAGTCCCAGATGATGGCTTGGGTGCCGTTGGTCGTGCCTGCGCCGCTGGCGTCGAGGCATTTGTTGCCGAGTATCTGGAGTTGCTTGTTGGCGGTGTAGGTCCAGCGTTGTGCGGTGTTGCCGAGGCAGTCCCAGAGTTGGACCTGGGTGCCGTTGGTGGTGGTGGCGTTGGGTACGTCGATGCAGCGGCCGGACTGCCCGCCGACGATCTGGACGTTCTGTTGCGGGTTGCCTCCTGCGGCGGTGGCGTAGCCGGCGGCGGCGATGTTGGCCTGTACGGCGTTCTCGGTGGCCGCGGTCGGGTAGCCGGAGGTCAGCACACCCTCGTAGAAGGTCCCCCGGCCGGAGACGCTGTTGTCGCCGCCGATGCCGAGCAGGATCGCACCCTCCTTCTTCATCGGGTGGTACCCGTTCGGACGTCGCCCGTCGAAGTAGGTCGTCAGAGCACCTGACTGGCCGTTCCCGCCACGGATCGCCCAGTGGTTCGACTCACCCTTGACCATGGCGGTCACGAAGCGGTGGTTGATCGGCGCGATGTTGTTGTAGCCCGCGTTCACCCCGGAGAACAGCCCCCACTCCAGGTCGGCCATGATCCACGGGCCGGCCCCCGCACCGTAGCCCCACTGCTTGTCGGCACCGAAGTAGACGGTCTCCATGATGGCGGGCGCGTCGGCCTGGCCGTCGGTCTGCGCATTGCCGTAGTCGAAGCAGCACCACTGGTTGTAGTGCGTGCCGTCGACGACCGCGTAGATGCCCTCCGGCTGGTCGCCGGTCGCGACGCCGTTGGTGTTGTTGTTGCGGTAGCCGGTGCCGGGGGCGATGTACACGCCGTACGCCTTCTGGCCGCCGATGGTGATCGGGGCCGCCTTCGCGTCGGCGAGGTTGTCCCATCCGCCCGGCGCGGGACCGGGCCAGTAGCCGGGAGGCGCCTGGGTGAGGCGGTTGTTGCGGCCGGACTGGTCGTAGATGATCGTGATGACGCATGTGGTGTTGGCGCAGAACGTGTCCTGGGTGGCGGCGTTGACCACACCACCCGCGCTCAGAACGCCGACGTCGCGGGTGGTGTTGTCCGACGAGCGTCGGACCTGGTAGAGCGGACCGCTGTACGTCCCGTACAGGGCGCGGGTGGTGCTGTGCGCGGCCACGCACGGCGTGCCGCCGGAGGCGTAGATGTCACACGGGCCGGTGCCGGCGGCGTGGGCGACGCCCGGCGCGGCCGAGACCACATAGGCCCCGGCACCGACGGCGAGGACCAACGTGACGCCCGCCGCTGCCATGACGCGACTCAGCCTTCTCTTCACACTCATCGAATCCACTCCTGGTGCGGCGGCGGTGGGATGGGGCGGTGGCGGATCGAGGCTGGTGGTGCCGCCTCTGCCGGGATCGGGACGGATGTCAGGCTGATCTACACCGCATGCGGCGCGGGGGACGCTCGCGGAGGGTTGTACCGGCGAATCGATTCGAACGGATCGTAGGACCGGGGAGTTAAGATTGTCAATGAAGTCGCGGGCGGTAAACCGGGGTTTCGCCTGCCAGCGAGAGCGTGCCGGTGACTTGCTCAATCAGTGCGCCCGAAGGGACCTGTCGTCCGAACTGATTCGTCGAATCGGTTCGAGGGAGCCGCATTTGCCGCCCTGCTGTTCCAGATGCCCTCGTAGCGCGGGGCCGATCTCGTGGCTACGCAGTTGTCGCCGCCGCGACGGCGTCGTCGAAGCCCTCGGGTTGTGGCCTCGACCTTGGAAGTCCGTGCCCGTGCGCGGTTGCCTGGCAACGGTAGCGTCGACGTCTTGTGGAGCATCCATCTGCTCGGACTGCCCACCCTCACCGACCACACCGCGCAGCTAGCCGGGGACACGCCTGTGGGCCGGGCGGGGTCGCCCGGTCAGGGGAGGTTGGCGGCGCGGCGGTCGAGTCGGGCCTCGATGGTCTGCGCCGCCTTGCGCAGCGGCGCCTGCAACCGCCCCTGGTCGAGGTCGCGGTGTTCCGAGTTGGACGGGACGGAGATCGCCGCGATCACCCGTCCGGTGTGGTCGTGCAGGCCGGTGGCGACGCAGGAGACCCCGATCTGCCGTTCCTCCCGGTCGTACGCGAAGCCGGTGCGGCGCACGTCGGCAAGCTCGGCGCGCAGCAGCGCCGGTGAGGTACGGGTGTACCTGGTCAGCGGCTTCAGCCCCTGCGCGATGACCTCTTCGATCAACGACTCGGGCGCACCGGCCAGGAGGATCTTGCCGAGGCTGGTGGCGTAGAGCGGGTTGCGGGTGCCGGGGCGGGTCCGGACCCGCCCGTCAACGTGACTGATCTTCAACAGGTAGATCAGCTCGGTGCCGTCACGCACTGCGAGATGGGCTTGGAAGCCGGTCTCCGCTACGAGCCGTTCCATCGGCACCTGTGCCTGCTCGGTGAGCGCGCGCAGTAGTGGCACCTGGGCGCCCACCTCGAACATCCAGATCGAGAGCCGGTACTGCCCGCTGTCGGTCCGTTCGACCGCTCCGGCGGCGGTGAGGCTGACCAGGAGTCGGTGCGCGTTCGCCCTGGTCAGGCCGAGCAGCTCCGCGCACTGGCTGACTCCGACCTGACGGTGGGTCCGGAACAGGTCGAGGACACGGAACGCCTTCAGCACGGTCAGTGACGGATCGGTGCTCATCTCGTACCTCTTCCTTCAGGGGGAGCCGACTACGGAGGGTGATTGGCTGGGGGAAGGAGGTGACGCGGGTAACGCGGAATTTACTACAGGCATCTCGTAATCCGATACATCGTCGTGTACGTCGAGCCCAGTTCAGGGCCATAGTCCCGGTCAGGCGCCGCGGCCGGAAGCAGGCCCTGAGGGGGATTGAATGTTCAAGAGCATCAACCGCGTACCGGAACGAGTGTCACCCAGCGTGCGCGACCGACTCGGGCGGATCGACACGGCCACGCTCTCCGACGCGATGGGTCGTCACGGAGCGATGTCACACCGGATGCGACCGCTCGACCTCGACAGCAAGCTCGTCGGCACCGCCGTCACGGCGCACTGCCCGGAGGGCGACAACCTGATGGTGCACAAGGCGCTGCAGCTCGGCGAGCCCGGTGACGTGCTGGTGGTGGACACCGGCGGGACCTACGACGCCACCGTGCTGGGCCGGAACATGTCGCTCTTCGCGCACCGGGTCGGGTTCGTCGGCGCGGTGATCGACGGCAGCGTCCGGGACCGGTCCGGGATCATGGCGATCCCGTTCCCGGTGTTCTGCGTCGGCATCGTGCCCCGGTCGGCGGTGAAGCACTCGGTCGGCTCGGTCAACGTGCCGGTGACCTGCGGCGGTGTCGTGGTCAGCCCGGGCGACGTGATCGTCGGCGACGAGGACGGCGTGGTGGTGGTCCCGCGCGGCGTCGCCGAGCAGGTGGCGGAGGCGGCCGAGGCCCGCCTGCGGATGGAGGAGCAGCAGAAGCAGGACGTCCAGGACGAGGATCTGCCGCTGGAGATCCTCTATGGCCGGACCTGGGTCGACGAGCGGATGCGCCCGGCCATGGCGGAGCCCTTCCAGATCCCCGGCAACCTCGACGACGGGAACCGGGCCGCGACCGACGGCGGGAACGAGGCCGTGGCCGGTAACGGGGGCCTGGCCTCATGAGCCTCGCCGTCGCCATCGTCGGGTCGGGGAACATCGGCACCGACCTCATGGTCAAGATCCAGCGGTCCGCCGGGCTGGAGCTGGTCGCCATGGTCGGCGTGGACCCGGCCTCCGAGGGGCTGGCCCGGGCCCGCCGGGCGGGCGTGCCCGCCTCCGCCGAGGGGGTGGACTGGCTGCTGCGCCGTTATCCGCTGCCGGACCTGGTCTTCGAGGCGACGTCGGCGGCGGCGCACCTGGCCCACCACGCCCGGTACGCCGAGGCGGGCATCCCGGCGGTGGACCTCACCCCGGCGGCGGTGGGCCCGTTCGTCGTCCCCTCGGTCAACCTCGACCAGCATCTGAGCGCCCCGAACGTCAACATGATCACCTGCGGCGGGCAGGCCACCATTCCGATCGTCGCCGCCGTCTCGGCGGTCACCCCGGTCAGTTACGCGGAGATCGTCGCGTCCATCGCGTCCCGCTCGGCCGGACCCGGCACCCGGGCCAACATCGACGAGTTCACGGCCACCACCGCCCGGGGCGTCGAGACCATCGGCGGGGCCGCCGCCGGTAAGGCGATCATCGTCCTCAACCCGGTGAGCCCGCCGATGATCATGCGGGACACGGTGTTCTGCGCGATCGACCCGGACGCCGACCGGGACCGGGTGACCGGGTCGATCCGGTCGATGGTGGACCGGGTCGCCGGCTACGTGCCGGGCTACCGCCTGGTCGCCGAGCCGCAGTTCGACGACCCGCGCCCCGACTGGCAGGGGCAGGCGCGGGTGACCGTCCTGCTGGAGGTCGAGGGACGCGGCGACCACCTGCCGCCGTACGCGGGAAACCTCGACATCATGACCGCCGCCGCCACCCGGGTCGGTGAGCGGATCGCCGCCGCGCGGGCGGAGGTGGCGTCGTGAGCGGCACCCGGATCCGGATCACCGACACCACGCTGCGCGACGGCAGCCACGCCATGCGCCACCAGTTCCGGCCCGCACACGTCCGGGCGACGGTCCGGGCGCTGCGCGCGGCGCACGTGCCGGTCATCGAGGTCACCCACGGCGACGGCCTGGCCGGGTCCTCGTTCAACTACGGCTTCTCCGCCACCCCGGAACTCGACCTGATCGACGTCGCCGTCGCCGAGGCCGGCCCGGCCACGATCGCCGCGCTGCTGCTGCCCGGGGTGGGCACCGCCGACGAGCTGCGCGCCGCCGTCGACCACGGGGTCGACCTGGTCCGGGTGGCCACCCACTGCACCGAGGCGGACATCGCCGCCCAGCATCTCGGGCTGGCCCGCTCGCTGGGGGCCGAGACGGTCGGCTTCCTGATGATGTCGCACATGATCGGGCCGGAGCAGCTCGCCCGGCAGGCCCGGATCATGGCGGACGCCGGCGCGCAGTGCGTCTACGTCGTCGACTCCGCCGGCGCGCTGCTCCCCGACGACGCCGCCGCCCGGGTCGCCGCCCTGCACGCCGAGCTGGGCGACCACGCCCAGGTCGGCTTCCACGGGCACAACAACCTGGCCATGGGGGTGGCCAACTCGGTGGCCGCCGTCCGGGCCGGCGCCCGGCAGATCGACGGCGCGACCCGGGCTCTCGGCGCGGGCGCCGGCAACTCACCGACCGAGGTGCTCACCGCCGTCTTCGACCGGCTGGGCATCGTCACCGGGGTCGACCTGGGCGCGATCCTGGACGCCGCCGAGGACGTGGTCCTGCCGTACGTCGACCGGGAGCCGGTGATGGACCGGGCCTCGATCGTCATGGGCTACGCCGGCGTCTACTCCAGTTTCCTGCTGCACGCCGAACGGGCCGCCCGGCGGTACGGCGTGCCCAGCCACGAGATCCTCCGCGAGGCCGGTCGACGCCGGTACGTGGGTGGTCAGGAGGACCTCCTGATCGACGTCGCCGTGGCGCTCGCCGCCGCCCGCTCCCCGTCACCCACCGCCACCACCGATAGAGAGGTCCACGCTGATGCCACACCCTCGTCGTAGATATCTGGCGGCTGCCGCCGTCGTCCTGCTCGCGATCACCGGCTGCGGCGACCGCGGTGGTGAGGCCGCTGAGGTCGCCGCCCCCGACGGACTGGAGAGCGCCGCCAAGGAAGAGGGCACCGTCACCCTCTACAGCTCCGTGGAGGAGGACGCCACCGCCGCGTTCGCCAAGTCCTTCACCGACAGGTACGACGTCGAGGTGCAGGTCGTCCGGCTGACCAGCGCCCAGCTCGCCCAGCGGTTCGCCGCCGAGGCGCAGGCCGGGGCACCGGCCGCCGACGCGCTGCTGATCTCGCGTACCGGCTTCACCGCCGACGCGATCGAGAGCGGCTGGCTGGTGCCGCTGGCTGACGCGGGGCTGCCCGACTTCCCCGGCAAGCTGGACAAGCGGTTCGTGCTGCCCGACGAGGGCACCGCCATCTCGATCATCCAACCGGCCGGGATCGCCTACAACACCGACCTGGTGCCGGCCGCCGAGGCCCCGAAGACCTGGGAGGACCTGCTCGACCCGAAGTGGAAGGGCCGGATCGCCATTCCCGACCCGGCGTCGTCCGCGTCGTACATCGGGGAGTGGCTGGTGGTGGCGGAGGCCAGCGGACCCGACTTCCTCCAGCGCTTCGCCGCCCAGGACCTCAAGAAGTACGCCAGCGGGGTGCCGGCCGCGGCGGCGGTGGCCGCCGGCGAGGCGGCGTTCTGCGTGATGGGTCTCGCCTCGCACATCGTGGACCCGAAGGCCAAGGGCGCGCCGATCGAGTTCCTCGCCCCGCCGCTGACCAGCGGCGCGGAGGTCGTCCCGGGGGTGGCGGCCAACAGCAGACACCCGAACGCGGCCCGGCTGCTCATCCAGTACGCGCTCTCCGCCGAGGGCAGCAAGGTCCTCGCCGACGCGGCCGGCGCGGTCTCCCCGTACGACACCACCAACCTGCCGACCGAATACGTCTCGCCCGACCTGGCCGGCGCCAAGACCAAGCAGGCGCAGGTCATCGCCGACCTCGGGCTGAGCTGATGGGAGCGCGCCGATGGTGATGCTCGCTCCGCCCGGGCCGGACGCCGAGCCGGAGAGCTCCGCGCCGGCCCGGGCGGCCCGCCGCCGGATCACCCCGTTCACCACGATCGCGGTCACGGTGGCGACGGTGCTCGCGGTCCTCGCCACCTATCCGATCCTGCGGGTCGCGGTCGGGCTGGTCTACGTCGACGGTCGGCTCACCGTGGAGCCGATCCGGGACGTCCTGGCCATCCCCGATCTGGTGACGCTGATCGTCAACACCCTGGTCGCGGTCGTGGTGAGCGGCGTGGTCGCGCTGGTCGTCGGGTCGATCCTGGCCTGGCTCAACGAGCGGACCGACGCCCGGGTGGCCGGGCTGACCGACTCGATGCCGATGATCCCGTTCCTGCTGCCGCCGATCGCCGGCGCGGTCGGCTGGGTGCTGCTGCTCTCCACCAACGCGGGTCTGCTCAACGCGTTCATCCGCTGGGTGCTCGGCGGGGTCGGCATCCGGCTGACCGAGGGCCCCTTCGACATCTTCTCCTGGCCCGGCCTGATCTTCGTCTACACGCTCTACCAGGTCCCGTACGTGTTCATGCTGGTCACCAGCGGGCTGCGCAACGCCGACGCGAGTCTCGACGAGCAGTCCCGGATCAGCGGGGCCGGTCGGCTGAAGACGCTGTGGAGGGTCACCCTTCCCGCGATCCGGCCCAGCATCGGCGGGGCGATCCTGCTGATGTGCTGGCAGGGCTTCTCGCTCTACTCGGTGCCGGTGATTATCGGCTCGGGCGCGGGCATCGACGTGATCTCGGTACGGATCGTGGACCTGCTGTCGTTCACGTACCCGCCGGAGACCGCGACCGCCGTCGGGCTGAGCTTCATCGTGCTGCTGTTCGTCGGCGTGATGTGGTACCTCCAGTCGCGGATGCTGCGCAGCGGCCGGCACGCCACCGTCGGCGGCAAGGGGCAGCGTTTCACCCGGCAGGAGCTGGGCGGCTGGAAGTGGCCGGCCCGACTGCTCATCCTCGGCTACGGCGCGCTCGCCGTGGTGCTGCCGGCGATCGGACTGCTGCTGGTCTCGCTGAACGGCTTCTGGACCCCGAAGATCAACTGGACCGGGCTGAGCCTCGACTCGGTCCGCGAGTCGGTCTTCGAGGACGGACAGACGCTGACCGCCGTGCAGAACAGCCTCTGGCTCGGCATCGCCGGAGCGACCATCGGCATGGTCGCCGCCGCGCTGGTCGCCCTGCTCGTGGTCCGGTCCAAGCGGCGGGCGGTACGGGCGCTGGACGGCGCGATCAAACTGCCCTCGGTCTTCTCGCACCTGGTGATCGCGGTCGGGATGATCCTCGCGTTCGGCGGCCCGCCGTTCTACCTCGGCGGCACCACGATGATCCTGCTGCTCGCGTACATCAGCATCTACCTGCCGCAGGGCTCGGTCGCCGCCGACTCGGCGGCCAGCCAGGTCGGCGGTGACCTGGCGGAAGCCTCCCAGATCAGCGGTGCCGGCGGCGGAAAGACCTTCCGCCGGGTGTACCTGCCGCTGATGGTGCCCGGCCTGGTCGCCGGCTGGGCCTTCCTGTTCGCCCGGATGGTCGGCGACCTCACCGCCACGGCGGTGCTCGCCGGCACCACGAACATGGTGGTCGGTTTCCGCATCCTGCAGATCTTCGAGAACGGCTCCTACGCGGAACTCGCCTCGCTGTCCGTCGTCCTGACCGCCGTCACCGCGCTGGTCGTCGGTCTCTGCCTCGCCTACTCCCGCTGGCAGGGCCGTTGGCAGGGCACCGGCGGGCGGACCAAGGGCAACCGATGACAACCCACGACACCGGAGGTGACAGGGGCATGGTCGCACCCGCCCAGGTCGAGAGCACCACCGCCAGCACGGTTACCCCACCGGCGGGCCCCATCGTGCGGGTGCGGGACCTGTCCAAGCGGTTCCGCCGCGCCGACGGCGCCGAGACGAAAGCCGTCGACGACGTCTCGTTCGATGTGGCGCGCGGCGAGTTCCTGGTCCTGCTCGGCCCGAGCGGCTGCGGCAAGACCACCCTGCTGCGCATGATCGCCGGACTGGAGACGCCGGACGCCGGCACCGTCGAGATCGACGGCCAACCGGTGTACGACCACAGCCGACGTCTGGTCGTCCCGCCGGAGAAACGGCGGATCAGCATGATCTTCCAGTCGTACGCGCTGTGGCCACACATGACGGTGGCGCAGAACGTCGCGTATCCGCTGGAGAACCGGGCGCGGAAACTGACGCGCCCGGAGATCGCCGCCCGGGTCCAGGTCAGCCTCGACCAGGTGCACATCGGCGAGCTGGGCCGGCAGTACCCCGGCCAGATGAGCGGCGGCCAGCAGCAGCGGGTGGCGCTGGCCCGGGCTCTGGTAGCCGGCAACGACCTCATTCTCTTCGACGAGCCGCTGTCCAACGTCGACGCCAAGGTCCGGGAGCAGTTGCGCACCGAACTCGTCTCCATGCAACGGGAGCTGGGCTTCGCGGCCGTCTACGTCACCCACGACCAGCACGAGGCGATGGGGCTGGCGCACCGCATCGCGGTGATGGGGGAGGGACGGTTCGCCCAGCTCGGCGGCCCCCGCGACATCTACCACGACGCGACGTCCCGGTACGTGGCCAACTTCGTCGGCACCAGCAACGAGCTGCCGGGCCCCGTCACCGGGCCGGACGGCGCCGGGCTGGCCGCCGTCCGCACCGCCCTTGGCCCGGTACGCGGCCGGTTGGCCTCCGACCAGCTCCGCGACGGCGACCAGGCGATCGCGCTGTTCCGTCCCGAACGGGCCCACATCGCCCCCGCCACCGGCGCTTCCGCCGGGAACGACGGCGCGGCCACCTTCACCGGGACGCTCAAGGCGGCGCTGTTCCTCGGCCCGCACACCGAGTACACCGTGGCCTGCGGTGAGCACGTGCTGCGGGTCTGGAGCAACATCCGCACCGAGCTGCCGGAGGGCGCCACCGTCGAGGTCACCGTCGACGCGGCCGACGTCCGCATCCTCCAGCCGTGAACCCCGCCCACGAACCAGGGAGAACCATGAGCGACTACGACTACGACGTCCTCGTCGTCGGGGCCGGCAACGCCGCCTTCTCCGCCGCGCACGCCGCCCGGGAGCAGGTTTCCCGGGTCGGCATGCTGGAGAAGGCGACCATGGCGGAACTCGGCGGAAACTCCTACTTCACGCTCGGATCCTTCCGGGCCACCTACCACGGCCTCGACGACCTGCGCCCGATCCTCAGCGAGCTCGACGAGCGCGAGGCCGACCGGTACGACCTGGACCCGTACCCGGTGGAGAGCTTCGCCGCCGACATGCTCCGGCTCACCCGGGGCCGGACCGACCCGACCCTGATGCGGATCCTCGTCGAGGACTCCTTCCCCACCCTCCGGTGGCTGCACGGGCACGGGGTCAAGTTCAAGCTCCAGTCCGACAACCAGGTCTTCGAGGTCAACGGCCGGAAGAAGTTCTGGGGCGGCGGCACCATCGCCACCGTCGGCGGCGGCATCGGGCTCATCGAGCAGCACCTCGCCGCCGCCAAGGCCACCGGCATCGACGTGCGCGCCGAACACCAGATGACCGGCTTCCTGGTCGGCCCGACCGGGGCCGTGGAAGGCGTGGTGTGCCGCACCCCACAGGGCGAACGGCAGATCCGGGCCCGCGCGGTGGTGCTCGCCTCCGGCGGCTTCGAGGCCGACGCCCGGCTGCGAGCGGTGCACCTCGGCCCCGGCTGGGACACCGCCAAGGTGCGCGGCAGCCGGCACAACACCGGCGAGGGCCTGATGAGCGCGCTCGGCATCGGCGCGCAGGCGTACGGCAACTGGTCCGGCGCGCACGCGGTGGCCTGGGACATCAACGCCGGCCCGTACGGCAACCGGGTGCTCACCAACAAGCTGCAACGGCACTCGTACCCGTTCGGGATCACCGTCAACGTGGAGGGCGACCGGTTCGTCGACGAGGGGGCGGACTTCCGCAACTACACGTACGCCAAGATCGGGTCGGCGATCCTGCGGCAGACCGGCGGCCTCGCGTACCAGATCTTCGACCAGCGCGGCGTCGGCCTGCTTCGCACCGACTACGGCCACGAGGGGGCCAGCCAGGTCGTCGCCGACTCGATCCGCGAGCTGGCCGAGAAGCTCGACCTGAACCCGGGCCGGCTGGAGCGGACGATCACCGGGTACAACGAGTCGGTCGGTGACCGACCGTTCGACCCGACGGTGCTGGACGGGCTGGCCACCAGCGGCCTCGAACCACCCAAGAGCAACTGGGCCCAACCGATCGACCGGCCCCCGTACGTCGCGTTCCCGGTCGGCTGCGCGATCACCTTTACGTACGGTGGAGTCCGCGTCGACGAGGACGCCCGGGTGCTCAACCAGGCCGACCAGCCGATCCCCGGCCTGCACGCGGCCGGCGAGGTGGTCGGGGGCCTCTTCTACGACAACTATCCCGGCGGCAGCGGGCTGATGTCCGGCGCGGTCTTCGGCCGCCGGGCCGGCCGGACCGCCGCCCGGCACAGCCGGGACCGGGGATGACCGGACCGGCCACCGTCCTGCTCGGCGACACCGGGGTACGGGCGCCCCGGGTCGTCCTGGGCACCGCCACCTTCGGCGCGCAGTGCGACGAGGCGACCTCCCGGGACATCCTGGACCGGGCGCTGGAGCGGGGCATGTCCTGGCTGGACACCGCGACCAGCTATCCGCTGGGCAGCGGCGCGGACGCCGTCGGCGGCACCGAGGAGCTGCTCGGCCGGTGGCTGCCCGGCCGGCGCGACCAGGTCTTCCTGGCCACCAAGGTCTACAACCGGACCGGGCCCGCCCCCTGGCAGCTCGGCCTGTCCCGCAAACACCTGCTGGCCGCCGTCGACGGGTCGCTGGCCCGACTCGGCACCGATCACATCGACCTGCTGCAACTGCACCGGTACGACCGATCGACGCCGATCGAGGAGACCCTGGCCGCGTTGGACACGCTGGTCCGCGCCGGCAAGGTCCGGTACGTGGGCTGCTGCAACTTCCTGGCGTACCAGCTCGCCCAGGCGCTCACCCTCGGCGAGCTGGCCGGGCTGCCCCGGCTGCGCACCGCGCAACTGCGGTACAGCCTGGTGCGGCGCGGCGCGGAGATCGAGGCGTTCCGGCTGTGCCGGGAGCAGCGGGTCGCCGTGCTCGCGTTCAACCTGCTCGCCGGCGGCATTCTGACCGGCCGGTACGACCGCGACCGGCCACCACCGGCGGGCAGCCGGTTCGCGGTGGGCGCGGCCGGCCGCCGCTACACCGAGCGGTACTGGAACGACACCACGTTCGCCACCGTCGACGCCCTGTCGGCGGTGGCCGCGCGGGCCGGGAGCACGCTCGCCGTGCTGGCCACCGCCTGGGGGCTGCGCCACCCGGACGTGACCGCGCCGATCGTCGGGGTGAGCCGGGTCGACCAGCTCGACGCGGTCACCGACGCGCTGGAGCTGGAGCTGCCCGACGACGTGTGGACCGAGGTGGACCGGCTCACCGCCGGACACCGCCACCAGGTCGAAGACATCGAGTTCGAGTCGAGCTGACGAGGAGATCCATCCTGATGAGCACCACCCCCGAGCGGTCCTTCCCGTTCCTGCGCCTCAACGAGCGGCCGGGCAAGCCGCGCACCGTCGGGCTTACCGAGATCCGCGGTCCCTACTACACCTCGTTCGGCCCGGACCACCTGCGTGACCTGCTGGAGTCCGTCGGCCCGCACGTGGACTCGTTCAAGTTCCCCGGCGCCTCGATGCCGCTGATGTCTGAGGCGACCCTGAAGAAGTTCATCGACGTCTGCCACGACCACAACGTCGAGGTCTCCACCGGCGGGCTCATCGAGTTCGTGCTGACCCGGGGCCCCGACGCGGTGGAACAGTACTTCCAGGCCATCGCCCGGTACGAGTTCGACATCGTGGAGATCTCCGTCGGCATGCTGGCCATCGCCGCCTCCGACTACCTGCGGCTGATCGAACGCGGACGCAAAGCCGGACTCAAGGTGAAGGCCGAGGTCGGCATCCAGTTCGGGGCCGGCGGCACCTCGTCGGTGGAGGAGCTCGCCGCCGAGGGCACCGGCGACCCGAGCTACGCGGTGCAACGCGCCCGCCGCGCGTTCGACGCCGGCGCGAACCTGGTCATGCTGGAGTCCGAGGGGATCACCGAGCAGGTCCGCGCCTGGCGCACCGACGTGCCGGCGCTGTTCATCGCCGAGTTCGGCCTGGAGTCGGTGATGTTCGAGGCCGCCGACCCGCCGGTCTTCGAGTGGTACGTGAAGAACTACGGCCCCGAGGTCAACGTCTTCATCGACCACAGCCAGGTCTACCAGCTCGAATGCCTCCGCTCCGGTATCTGGGGCACCAAGGGCCTCTGGGGCCGGGTCGTCAGCTACAAGGGGTGACCCGCCGGGCCGTCGGGTGGCCGCTGCTCGTCCAGGCCGGCCTGGTGCTGGGCGGGTACGCGGCCGTCCGCCCGATGACCGGGTACCGGGCCATCGAGTTGCAGGCCGGCAACACCGGCATCGGGCTGCTCGCGGCCAGCTTCTCGGTACTGCCTTTGCTGCTCGCGTACCCGGTGGGCCGGCAGGCCGACCGGTTCGGCCCGGCCCGGCTGATGGTGGTCGGCGTCGTGCTGTTCACCGGGGCGGGAGTGCTCGCCATGCTGGCCGGCAGCCTGCCGGTGCTGCTGGTGGCCAGCGCGCTGCTCGGTCTCGGCCAACTCGTCAGCGTCGTCGGCCAGCAGGCCACCGTGGCGGTGAGCGCCACGGCGAACCTCGACCGTGGTTTCGGCCTGCTCACCGCGGCCGGGGCCGTCGGGCAGGCGGTCGGCCCGCTGCTGGCTGCCGGGGCGGCGAGCGTCCCGGGCGTCGGCCCGTCACCGGGGGCCGTCGGGCTGGCCGTCGGCACGGCGATCTGCGCCGCCTCGGCGCTTTGCCTGAGACCATTGCTGCGGGCCGCGCCCCGGTCCCGCGCCCCGGCCCCCCGGTCGTCCTGGCGGGTGGCGGCCGGCATGGTCGGCGTACCCGGGATGACCGCGACTCTGGTCGCCGGCGGCGTGGTGCTGGCAGCGCTCGACCTGCTCTCTGTCTTCCTGCCGGCCTGGGCCGACGAACGCGGCGTCCCGGTCGCGGCGGTGGGCGGGCTGCTCGCGCTGCGGGCCGCGGTCACCCTGCTCGCCCGGCTGGTCGTCGACCGGGTGGTGGCCCGCGCCGGCCGCCGGCTGACCATGGTGGTCTCGATCGCCGTCGCCGGGCTCGGCCTGCTGGTGCTGCCGCTGGTCCAGCTCCCCGGCGCCGCCGTGATCATGCTGTTCCTCGGGATCGGGCTGGGCGTGGCGCAACCGCTGGCGATGTCCTGGGTGGCCGACGCCGCCCGCCCCGGCACCCGGGGCGCCGCGATGGGCCTGCGGCTGACCGCGAACCGCCTCGCCCAGACCGCGCTGCCGGTCGCGGTGGGCGCCTTCTCCGCCGGCGCGGCCGGCGTGTTCTGGGCGGTCGGCGCGCTGCTCGCCCTCTCGGCGGGCGCCCTGCTCCGGATGCCTCCGGACCGACCCCGGCCGCCCGCTCCACCGGCGAAGGGACTGTAGAGACAACAACCGCCCTGTCTCACTTTCGGTGGTGAGCAACGGGACACCTGAGCACGCTGCGACCTGGAACCCGCGCCCTCGAAGAACATGATCCGGCGCGCTGATCACCAGGCGCAGGGCGCGTAGTCCTTCAGGAAGCAGCCGTAGAGGTCTTCGCCCTGTTCGCCGCGGACGATCGGGTCGTAGACCCGGGCCGCACCGTCGACCAGGTCCAGCGGGGCGTGGAAGCCGGCGTCCGCCAGCCGCATCTTCGTCGGGTGGGGTCGCTCGTCGGTGATCCAGCCGGTGTCGACGCTTGTCATGAGGATGCCGTCGGCCAGCATCTCCTGGGCGCTGGTCCGGGTGAGCATGTTCAGCGCGGCCTTGGCCATGTTGGTGTGCGGGTGCCCCGGCCCCTTGTAGCCGCGGGCGAACTGGCCCTCCATCGCCGACACGTTCACCACGTACTTCCGCCGGGCGGTCGCTGCGGCCATCGCCGGTCGCAGTCGGCTGACCAGCACGAACGGCGCGGTCACGTTGCACAGTTGCACTTCGAGCAGCTCGACCGGGTCCACCTCGTGCACCCGTTGCACCCAACTGTTGACCGGGTCGAGGTCCGGCACCAGACCGCCGGCGTCGATGGCCGTGGCCGCCGCGATCCGTTCCGGCGAGGCGGAGCCGCCGGTCAGCGCCAACGCGGTGAGCGCCTGCGGGGTGACCGTGGCCGGCTGCGGCGGGGCGATACGGCCCGCCGGGTGGTCCTGGCCGGAAGATTTGGCGAACGTGATCAGCTCCGGCAGGGGACCGTCCGGCAGGGCCGCCGCCTCCGCGGCGACGAGCTGCGCGTACGCCCCCGGCGTGCGGCGGACCGTCTGCGCCGCATTGTTGATCAGGATGTCGAGTGGTCCCTGGGCGCTGACCGAGTCAGCGAGGGCGATGACCTGGGCGGGGTCGCGCAGGTCGATCCCGACGATCCGCAGGCGGTGCAGCCAGTCCCCGCTGTCCGGCATCGCGGCGAATCGGCGGACCGCGTCGTGGGGAAACCGCGTGGTCACCGTGGTGTGCGCGCCGTCGCGCAGCAACCGCAGCGCGATGTACATGCCGATCTTGGCTCGGCCGCCGGTGAGCAGCGCGCGCCGGCCAGTCAGGTCGGTGCGGGCGTTCCGGCGCTCCCGGTTGAGCGCGGCGCAGGGCGGGCAGAGCTGATGGTAGAAGGCGTCCACCTCGTGGTAGCGCTGCTTGCAGACGTAGCAGCCGCGCGGATTGTGCAGGAAGCCGGCCGTGGTACCGACGGTGGGGGAGGCGAGCGGGATGCCCTGGGTCTCGTCGTCGATCCGGCCCGGGGCGCCGGTGGCGGTGGCCGCCGTTACCGCGCGGTCGGCCGCCGCGATGGCATCCCGCCGTTCCTCGCGTCGCCGCTGCTTGATCACCTTGTAGAGCTTCGCGGTGGCCCGTTGCACCCGCACCACGTCGGGATGATCGGGAGGCAGTTTCTCCAACGCCTCGAAGACGCTGAGACAGGTCTCCAGCCGTCCGCGGTCAATGCCGTCGTGACCGGTTTCGGTAATGTTGTCCGCCGTCATGCGTCGCTGTCTCGTCCCGTTTTCCTGCGCCGAATCTACCGGCCCACCCCACGTCCGACCCGGAACTGTACGCACCGCACCGCCTCGGACGCATCCGGGTCTGTCCAACAGCACAAAGATCGTGGAGGCCAACCTCGTCCGGTGCGCGGGAACTGTGCACATCCGGCCGCACGTAGCTCGGTAGCCGCCGTCGGCCGTCACCGGTCTCCCGTCCAGCTTCTCGGCGATGCCCGAGGTGCGGTAGCGATGGTGTCGTTGCGGTTGCCCGGCTGCGGGTCGCACGGGTGATTGATCGACCGAACGGCTAATCCAGATTCGTCTATGCGATGGCTAGGCTGGCATTGCACCGAGTCATCGCTTGGCTACGTTGGGAGAGTTCCATGCGTACCACCGTCAAGGCCCTTGCCACGTCCGCGCTTGCCGCTCTGGGCCTCGTCGCCGCCGGCGCCACCCCGGCCCTCGCCGCCGCCCCGGCGCCCTTCTGCGAGTCCGGCGCCTCGCAGTTCTACTGCGACGGCAGCAGCACCGGCACGACGACCTGGAGCATCACCTGGTACTCCGGCAGCGTCGGCACCTTCACGACCGCCGGGCCGACCCTCTTCGCCGCCTGCCCGGCCAGCAACCTCGGTCACCCCGTGCGGGCCAGCTACAGCTACTTCGACGGCAGCACGACCCAGTACAGCGGCACCACCCAGTTCATCTGCCGCAGCGGGCCCTGGCAGTAGAGCGTCCCGCGCCGGCGTACGGGGTCACCCGCGCGTAGTCATTCGATCGACCTACCTCAACCCCCAGGTCGTCACGCAGCGATCGCTCGACCCCACCGTGTTCCGGGACCGCCGGAGACCCTTTGGCAACCGACCGCCACCTATCCGAGGAGCTGACGTCATGTCCACGGTCCGACGACTCACCGCCGCTGCGGCGCTCGCCACGGCGATGCTGGCATCGAGCCTCACCGCGGCCTCGCCGGCTTCGGCTGCCCCGCCGCCGGGAGTGCAGATCTTCACCGGCTACGGCATCAGCTCGATCCCGCAGTTCGCGTTGATGAACGCCCAGAACCAGGCCCGTAACCTGGCCTATGCCGCGGGCTATCCGGAGCCGTTCATCCAGTGTGTCAACGGGGCGTCCTGGGTGACTCAGCCGATGCCCAACTTCTTCTCGGCGCAGGCCCAGATCATCTGCGCCGCGTGAAAGCTTCGCCGGGTGACCGGGCCGAAGTGTCGATCGTGCCAGGGCTGCTGCCAGGCGTAGCCGGCCGTGGTGAGCACACGGCCCGGCTCGGTACGGCGGCGCGGCCCGCGCCTGGCGCCGGGGTGACGGCTTCCGGGTCGGCTCGTTCAGCACGGTGACCAGCCGGCCGCCAGCGTCGCCGGCAGCCGGGGTCGCACGGTGTGCGTGGTGCGTCGGTACCGGCGATTTTGCCGATGCGGACGGGGGCGGGCAGGGAAAAGGATGACATCTGTCGATGTAACCCCACCCGTAGGGAGTGCCCGGCGTGTCATCACCAACCACCACCCATCCCCGTTCCTTCGCTGCTCGTGCCGTCGGGATGGCGCTGGCCGCCGTCCTGGCCGCCGGCGGCGTGCTCGGCGCGTCGTCCGGCGCCGCGCAGGCCGCGGACAACCCGTATGAGCGTGGCCCCGACCCCACCGTGGCGATCCTGGAAGCCAGCCGAGGCCCGTTCTCCGTCGCCACGGAATACGTCTCCTCGCTGAGGGTCACCGGCTTCGGCGGGGGAGTCATCTACTACCCGACCAGCACGAGCGAGGGCACGTTCGGCGCCATCGCCATCTCGCCCGGCTACACCGCCGCCTGGTCCAGCATCGACTGGCTCGGGCCCCGGATCGCCTCACACGGCTTCGTGGTGATCGGCATCGAGACGATCACCCGTCTGGACCAGCCGGACAGCCGGGGGCGGCAGTTGCTGGCGGCGCTGGACTACCTGACCCAGCGCAGCTCGGTGCGGGGCCGGATCGACGCCACCCGGCTCGCGGTCGCCGGCCACTCGATGGGCGGCGGCGGGACGCTGGAGGCCGCCGCGTCGCGCCCGTCGCTGCAGGCCGCCGTGCCGCTGGCACCGTGGAACCTGGACAAGACCTGGTCCGGGCTGCGGGTGCCGACCCTGATCGTCGGTGGCGAGGCGGACATCATCGCCCCGGTCGCGACGCACTCCGAGCCCTTCTACAACAGCATCCCGAGCTCGGCCGAGAAGGCGTACCTGGAGTTGAACGGGGCCAGCCACTTCTTCCCGCAGACGGTGAACACGCCCACCGCCCGGCAGATGGTGGCCTGGCTGAAGCGGTTCGTCGACAACGACACCCGGTACGAGCAGTTCCTCTGCCCGGGACCGACCGGCCTGGCGATCGAGGAGTACCGCAACACCTGCCCGAGTGCCTGACCCCGTCGGCCGGCCCCCGTCGCCCCGGGCGACGGCGGGCCGGCTGCCGTCCGCTCCCCGGTGCGCCGTGCCAGGGCGGGTCCGAGAGCGTCGCCGGCGCGGGCGCTGGGCGGAGGTATTGACGCCGGAGGCGAGAAACGTACACTCCCAGTGTAAATATCGCGTCCCGCCGGACCGAGGGATGGGCCAATGGAGCAAGGGCTCGCGCTGCACCACATCGGGGTGCGCTTCGGTGGTCTCACCGCCCTCGACGACGTCTCGCTGCGGGTGCCCGCCGGCCGGGTGGTCGGCGTGATCGGCCCCAACGGCGCGGGGAAGACCACCCTGTTCAACGTCATCTGCGGCTTCGTCGCCCCGGACGCGGGCGCCCTCACCCTCGACGGCCGCCCACTGCGGCCCCGGCCGCACCGGCTGACCCGGCTGGGCATCGCCCGGACGCTGCAGGGCACCGGGCTCTTCGCCGGGCTCACCGTGCTGGAGAACGTGATGGCCGGCGCCACCCACACCGCCCGTGCCGGTTTCCTGCCGGCGCTGCTCGGCCTGCCCGCCAGCGACCGCGACGAGCACCGGCTGCGCCGGGACGCCCTCGACGTGCTCGACCGGCTGGGCATCGCCGGGTACGCCGCCGCCGCGCCGGGCACGCTGCCCTTCGCCGTACGGCAGCGGGCCGCCCTGGCCCGCGCCCTGGTGGCCCGGCCCCGCCTGCTCCTGCTCGACGAGCCCGCCGGGGGCCTCGGCGCCGAGGACATCGCCGAGCTCGCGGAGCTGATCCGCGAGCTGCCCGGTCGTGACCCGGACCCCTGCGCGGTGCTGCTCGTCGAGCATCACATGGATCTGGTGATGTCCGTCTGCGACGACATCGTGGTGCTCGACTTCGGGCGGGTGATCGCCGCCGGCACGCCGGACGAGGTGCGCGACGACCCGGCGGTCGCCGACGCCTACCTGGGCGCGGCCGTGGACGAGGCCGCCGCATGAGCGGGCGAATCGGCCGGCTCGACGCGCCGGCCCCGCACGGCGGTGGCGCGAGCGGCGGCGACCTGCTCACCGTGCGGGGGCTGGTGGCCGGCTACGGCGCCGCGCCGGTGCTGCACGAGGTCGACCTCGCCGTCCCCGCCGGCACCATCGCGGCGGTGGTCGGGGCGAACGGCGCCGGCAAGACCACCCTGCTGCGCGCCCTGTCCGGCATGCTGCGCCCGCTGGCCGGCCAGGTCGTGCTCGCCGGGGAGGACCTGCGCGGCACTCCGGTGGAGCAACTGGTGCGCCGGGGGATGGCGCACGTCCCCGAGGGACGCGGGGTGATCGGCGAGCTGACCGTGGACGAGAACCTGCGGCTGGGCGGGCTGTGGCGCCGCGACAAGGCCGACGCCGCGCGCGCCCGGGACGAGGTGTACCAGCTCTTCGAGCCGCTGGCCCGCCGCCGTGGCCACCTCGGCCACCAGCTCTCCGGCGGCGAACGGCAGATGCTCGCCCTCGGTCGGGCCCTGGTCGGCCGGCCCCGCCTGCTGCTGCTCGACGAGCCGTCGCTCGGCCTGGCGCCGCGGGTGGTCGCCCAGATCATGGCCCTGCTGCGCCACCTGCGCGACGGCACCGGGCTGACCGTGCTGCTGGTCGAGCAGAACGTCCGCAGCGCGCTCTCCGTCGCCGACCAGGGGATCGTGATGTCCCTCGGCCGGGTGGTCCGCGCCGCCCCGGCGCAGCGGCTGCGCGACGACGTCGACCTGCGGCACGCGTACCTCGGATTCTGAACCCTCGTCTGCTCCGGAAGGAGGACTGTGGAGCGCTTCGTCTTCCTCACCTTCGACGGCCTCTCCCGGGGCGCCGTCTACGCGGCGTTCGCGCTGGCGCTGGTGCTCATCTGGCGGGCCGCGCGGATCGTCAACTTCGCCCAGGGCGCGATGGCCGTCGCCACCGCGTACGTCGCCTACAGCGTGTCCGCGTCGACCGGCTCCTACTGGTTGGGCTTCCTGGCCGCGCTCGCCGCCGGGCTGCTGCTCGGCGCGGTCGTGGACCGGGCGGTGATGCGCTTCGTCGACCACGCCTCACCGCTCAACCCGGTGATCGTCGCGCTCGGGCTGGTCCTGCTGATCCAGGCCGTCCTCGGCATGATCTACGGTAACGAGTTCCGCCCCGCCGGGACGCCGTTCAGCCGCGCCGCGCTCACCGTCGGCGGGTTCGCCGTCGGCTCACCGTACGACCTGTTCGTCTTCGTCACGGTGGGGGTGGTCATGGTGGCGCTCGCCTGGATCTTCGCGCGTACCCCGGTCGGCCTGCGGATGCGCGCGGCGGCCTTCGCCCCGGAGGTCTCCCGCCTGCTCGGGGTCAACGTGGGCGGCATGCTCGCCCTCGGCTGGGCCCTCGCCTCGGGGGTGGGGGCCCTGGCCGCCATGCTGGTGATCCCCACCGAACTGGGCCTGCACCCGAACGCCATGGACCTGGTCTTCGTCTCGGCGTTCACCGCGGCGGTGGTCGGCGGACTGGACAGCCCGCCGGGGGCGGTGGTCGGCGGACTGGTGGTGGGGCTGCTGCTCTCCTACGTCAGCGGATACGCCGGCAGCGACCTCACCCCGCTCGCGGTGCTGGTCCTGCTGCTGGCCGTGCTGCTGGTCCGGCCCGGCGGGCTGTTCGCCTCGGTCGCCGCGAGGCGGGTGTGAGCGCCACCCGGGCGGCTGCGCCGCCGCAGCGGGCGGCCACCGGCCCGCGCGCCGACGACCGTCGCGGATCCACCCTGCTGCGGCACCTGGCGGTGGCGGCCGTCGTGGCGCTGCTGGTGCTGGCGGCGAGCTACGGCCTGGCGCCGTTCCGCAACTTCCAGCTCGCCACGGTGGCCGCCTACCTCTGCGCGACCGCCGGGCTGACCGTCCTGACCGGACTCAACGGTCAGCTCTCGCTCGGGCACGGCGCGCTGATGGCGGTCGGCGCCTACACGGTGGCGCTCTGCCAGGGCGCGTTCGCCGACCAGGGGATGACCGGCGGCTGGCTGCTCCCGCTGTCGCTGGTCGCGGCGGTCCTGGTCACGGTGGGCGTCGGTGCCGTGGTCGGGACGGCCGCCGCCCGCCTGCGCGGTCCGTACCTCGCCGGCGTGACGCTGGCCGTCGCGGTCGTGGTGCCCGCCCTCACGGTCACCTTCGACGACGTCTTCAACGGCGACCAGGGGCTCTCCGTGCCGGTCGAGCCACCGCCGCTGGCGCTCGGGGCCTACTTCCCGTACGAGCGGTGGCAGCTCTGGATCGCCACGGCGGCGACCCTGGTCGCCCTGGTGCTGCTGGCCAACCTGGTCCGCAGCCGGTACGGCCGCACCTTCCGGGCGGTCCGGGACGACGAGGTGGCGGCCCGCCTCGCCGGCATCCACGTGGCCCGTACCCAGGTGCTCGCCTTCGTGGTCAGCGCGGCCGGCGCCGGGCTCGGCGGCGCGCTGCTCGCGGTGCTCGCGCAGAGCGTCTCGCCCGGGGCGTTCTCGCTGACCCTGTCGCTCTTCCTGCTCATGGCCGTGGTGATCGGCGGTCTCGGCCGCCTCGCCGGGGCGCTCTGGGGAGCGGTCCTGCTGGTCGCCCTGCCCGACCTGACGCACTCCGTGACCGACCTGTTCACCGTCTCACCGGCGGTGGCGCAGCGGCTGGAGGGCAACCTGCCGTTGGCGATCTTCGGGATCACCCTGGTCGTCGTCATGATCGCCGCGCCCGGCGGCGTGCAGGGACTGCTGTCCCGGCTCGGCCGGGAGCTACTGGCCCGGTGGCCGGGGCGGCGGTCCTAGCAAGCGCCGGCGGCGCGGCCCGCCGGCACCCCACCCACCACCCGATTCAGGAGAACCGGACCGAAGAAAGGTCGGTGTTCCACATGCACCGTACGACACGACGTGGTCTCGCGGTCGTCAGCACCATCGCCCTGCTCGTCGCCGCCGCGGGGTGCGGTGACGACGAGGGCCCGGGCGGCGCCGGGCGCGGGGCGGCGCCCGGCGTCACCGACACCGAGATCGTGGTCGGCACCCACATGCCGCTGACCGGGCCGGCCTCGGCCGGCTACTCGAAGATCGCCCCGGCCACCAAGGCGTACTTCGACTATGTCAACGCCAACGGCGGGGTGCACGGCCGGAAGATCACCTACAAGATCATGGACGACGGCTACAACCCGGCGAACACCCAGCAGGTGGTCCGCCAACTGGTGTTGCAGGACAAGGTTTTCGCCGTGCTCAACGGGCTCGGCACGCCGACCCACACCGGCGTGCTCGACTTTCTCAAGAGCAACCGTGTCCCGGACCTCTTCATCGCCTCCGGCAGCCGTAGCTGGGACCAGCCGGACAAGTATCCGGGCTCGTTCGGCTTCAACCCCGACTACACGGTGGAGGGCAAGATCCTGGCCAACCACGTGAAGACCGCGCTGCCCGGCCGGAAGGTGTGCTTCCTCGGCCAGGACGACGACTTCGGCCGGGACAGCCTCGCCGGGGTGGAACAGGTGCTCGGCGCGGACGCGGTGGCGGTCAAGCAGACGTACGTCACCAGCAACACGAACGTGGCGCCGCAGATCGGCGCGTTCAAGGCGGCCAACTGCCAGGTGGTCGTCCTGGCCACCGTGCCCGGCTTCACCGCGCTGTCGATCGGCACCGCCGCCCGGCTCGGCTTCAAACCGCAGTGGCTGGTCTCCAACGTGGGCGCCGACCACCCCACGCTGGCCAAACAGCTCGGCGCGGCGTCCGGCCTGCTGGAGGGCATGGTCGGCGCCAACTACCTGCCGATGCAGAACGACGCGGCCAACCCGTGGATCCAGCTCTTCACCAAGGTGAACAAGGAACACAACGGGGACGCGCCGTTCGACGGCAACACCGTCTACGGGATGTCGGTCGGCTACCTCTTCGTGCAGGCGCTCCAGGCCGCCGGCCAGGACCTCACCCGGGAGTCCCTGCTCAAGGCGGTGGCCAAGGGCGGCTTCCAGGGTCCCGGGCTGGCACCGCTGCGCTACTCCGACAGCGACCACTCCGGCTATGGCGGGGAGCGGTTGACCCGGGTCAGCGGGGGCGTGCAGGCCTACTTCGGGCCGACGTACGAGACGGACGAGGGCGACGGGCCGGTGCGTGAGTACACCGCCGAGCCGGTGACCCCGCCGGCCAACGGGATCCCGACCGCGTCCTGAGCCACCGGCCGGGCGGGGTTTCCCACGGCCCCGCCCGGCCGGTGCCGTGGCCGCCTCGGCCGGGCGGTCCGGTCAGCTCAGCCGCTCGACGATCATCGCCATCCCCTGGCCGCCGCCGACGCACATGGTGGCCAGCCCGACCTGCCGGTCGTGCCAGCGCAGCGAGTTGAGCAACGTGGTGGTGATCCGGGCGCCGGTCATCCCGAACGGGTGGCCGATCGCGATCGCGCCGCCGTTGACGTTGAGCCGGTCCCAGTCGACGCCCAGCTCGTGCGCGCTGGGCACCACCTGCGCGGCGAACGCCTCGTTGATCTCGACCAGGTCGACGTCGGCGACGGACATCCCGGCGCGGCGCAGCGCCTGCCGGGACGCCTCGACCGGGCCGAGCCCCATCACCTCGGGGGAGAGCGCGCTCAGCCCGGTGGCCACGATCCGGGCCAGCGGGGTGACCCCGAGTTCCCGGGCCCGGACGTCGGACATCACCACCAGCGCGGCGGCCCCGTCGTTGAGCGGGCAGCAGTTGCCCGCGGTCACCGTGCCGTCCGGCCGGAACACCGGTGCCAGCGCGCTCACCGCCGCCAGGGTCACCCCGGGACGTGGCCCGTCGTCGGCGGTGACCACCCCGCCGCCGGGCAGGGTGACCGGGGTGATCTCCCGGGCCCAGAAGCCGTCGGCGACGGCCTTCTCGGCGAGGTTCTGCGACCGTACGGCGAATTCGTCCTGACTGTCGCGGGAGACGCCGCGCAGCCGGGCCACGTTCTCCGCGGTCTGTCCCATGGCGACGTAGACGTCGGGCAGGTGGCCGTCGTCGCGGGGGTCGTGCCAGTGGGGCGCCCCGCCGGCGGCCCGGTCGGCGGTCCGGGCCACCGCGTCGGCGAACCGCGGGTTGGCGCTGCCCGGGTGCCCGTCGCTGCGGCCCCGGTCGTACCGGGAGACGCACTCGACCCCGGCGGAGACGAAGGCGTGGCCCTCGCCGGCCCGGATGGCGTGCAGCGCCATCCGGGTGGTCTGCAGCGACGACGAGCAGTACCGGTTCACCGTGGTGCCGGGCAGGTGGTCCAGTCCGAGCAGGACCGCCACCACCCGGGCGAGGTTGTGGCCCTGCTCGCCGGCGGGCTGGCCGCAGCCGAGCATCAGGTCGTCGAGTTCCCGGGGGTCGAGCTGCGGCACCTGGTCGAGGGCGGCCCGGACGATGGTGGCGGCCAGGTCGTCCGCGCGTAGATCGCGCAGGGAGCCCTTGTTGGCGCGGCCGATCGGGGATCGCGCGGCGGCGACGATGACGGCTTCCGGCATGACGGTGTCCTCTCCGGGGTGCACATTTTATTTGCACTGACGGTGCGATTAAGGTTGGGCCCGTGTCAACGGAATGTGAGATGTTGAGCGAGATCCGTCGTTGACGTTCGCCGAACACCCTCATACTGTTTGCATCGTGAATGCAGATTGCTCTCGGCCGAGTGGACATCGAGCAGGCCGCCCGGGGCGTACCCGCTGGGGCGCCTCGGCGTACCCGAGGACGTCGCCGGCGCGGTCGCCTTCCTCGCCGGCCCCGACGCGGCCTGGATCACCGGGCGGACCCTCGTCCTCGACGGTGGGGTCACCCTGGCCGGCCGGGCCGCCGAGTGACCGGCACACGTTCGGCGCTGCGCCGACGGCGCGCGTCTAGACTCGGCGGGCAGTGAGGCGTGACAGCGTCGAGGGGGGCAGCGCGGATGGGTGGGGTGCAGGCGCCCGGCCGGGTGGACGGGCGGACGGCCCGGGCCGCGCGGACCCGGGCGGCGATCGTCGAGGCCCACCTCGCGCTCATCTCCGAGGGGGACCTGCGGCCGACCGGCGAGCGCATCGCGGAGCGGGCCGGTATCTCGCTGCGCACGCTCTGGACGAACTTCAAGGACATGGAGACGCTCTTCGAGGCCAGCGGGGCGGAGGTGCTCCGCCAGCAGGACGCCGCGCACCGGCCGATCTCGCCGACGCTGCCGTTGGCCAAGCGGGTCGATGCGTACTGCCGGCAGCGGGCGCGGCTGTTGCAGCTCATCGCGCCCTCCGCGCGGGCGGCGCAGATGCGGGAGCCGGTCTCCGACCAACTGCACCGCAACCGGCTGGTGCACATCTCGCGGGTCCGCGAGGAGGTCGAGCAGCTCTTCGCGGCCGAGCTGACACAGGCCGGGTCCGGTCGGGAGCAGGTGCTGCACGGGGTGGTCGCGGCGAGCATGTGGCCGGCCTGGTCGATGCTGCGCGACGGGCTGGGGCTGGGCGTGGACCAGGCGCGGGCGGTGATGGCCCGGACGGTGGCCGCCCTGCTGGCCGGCGCCCCCCCCCGCTGACCGGTCCGAACTCTTTCCATCCGGTTTCCGATAGGTAACACTCGATGCATGGTTGCTGCATCGTCAGTGCAAATAACTGGGCTGCCGGGTCGGGACACCGAGTGCGCGGCCGTCCGGCGGCTGGCCGACGGACTGCCGGACGCCGGGGGAGCGCTGCTGGTGTGGGGCGAACCGGGCGCCGGCCGCAGCGTCCTCCTCGGCTACGCCCACCGGTACGCCACCCGCTGTCACCGGCTGGCCGGCGCTGGCCTGGCCGACGAGGCCGCGCTGCCGTACGCGGGCCTGCAACGCCTGCTCGACCCGCTGCTCGACCGGGCCGACGCCCTGCCCGAGCCGCAGCGCGGGGTGCTGCGGCGGACGCTGGCCGGCGCGGGCTGCCCGGCCGACCACCGGCTCGCCCTGTCGATGGCGGTGCTGGGGCTGCTCGCCGCCGCCGCCCGGGACCGCCCGCTGCTCTGCACGGTCGACGACGTCGACCGCGGCGACCCGCCGACCGCGGAGGTGCTCGGCTTCGTGGCCCGCCGGCTGCGTCACCTGCCGGTCGCCATGCTGCTCACCGCCGGCACCGACGCGGTCGCCGCCGGCGTGCCCCGGCACCGGCTGCGACCCCTCGACGACCGGGCCGGCGCCGCGTTGCTCACCGACCGGCTGCCCGGGCTGGCCCCCCGGGTGGCCCGGGAGTTGACCGCGGTCGCCGGCGGCAACCCGCAGGCCCTGGCCGACCTCGCCGAGGTGCTGACCCCGGGCCAGTGCCGCGGTGAGGAGGCACTGCCCGACGGGCCGCCCCTCGACGGCGCGCTGGGTCGCGGGTACCGGAGCCGGCTGGCCCGGCTGCCCGCCGACACCCGGCGCGTGCTGCTGCTCGCCGCGCTCGACTCCGACGGCGATCCGGCCACCCTGGTCCGGGCCGCCCGCGCCGACGGCACGGCGATCGAGGCGCTCGCCCCGGCCGAGGCAGCCGGGCTGGTCCGGGTCGGCCCGGAGCGGGTGGCTCTGGCGCAACCGCTGGCCCGGGCCGTCGTCGTGGCGGACGCGCCGCTGGCCGAGCGGCGCGCCGCCCACCTGCTGCTCGCCGGCGTGCTCGACGGCCCCGGACAGCACCTGCGCCGGACGCTGCACCGCGCCGCCGCGGCGGAGGGGCCGGACCCGGCGCTGGCGGCGGAACTGGAGGCCGTAGCGGACGGGGCCGGCGGGGACGACGGGGTGGCCGCCCTGCACCGGGCCGCCGCACTCAGCGGCGAGCCGCGGCAGGCCAGCGCCCGGCTGGTCGCCGCCGCCGGTCGCGCCTGGGCGGCGGGGCAGCCGCGGCGTGCCGGGCGGCTGCTCGCCGAGGCCGCCGCGGCCGGACCGCTCGACCCGGTCGCGGCCGGCCGGGCCGAGCTGCTCCGCGGCGAGATGGAACTGCGCTGCGGCTCGCCGTCGACGGCCTCGACCACCCTGCTCGCCGCCGCCCGGGCGGTGTCCGGGGTCGACCGCGTCGCCGCCCTCGGCGCGCTGGTCCGGGCCGGTGAGGCGGCCTGCTACACCGGCGACCAGTTCCGCTACGCCGAGGTGGCGCGCCGAGCGGCGGTCCTGGGCCGGCCCGAGGACCCGCCCGACGCGGAGTTGCTGACTGCGCTGGCCGCCGGGGTGGCGGCGACGCTGCGCGGTGACCACGAGCGGGGCGGCCCGGCCCTGCGCCGGGCGGTCGTGCTCGGCAACCGGCTGACCGGGCCGGCGCTCACCCCCGCCGCGCTGACCGGCGCGGCGGTCGCGGGCCTGCTGGTCGCGGTCGACAGCGCCGCCCACCGGCTCGCCGAGCGGGCCGTCGAGCTGGCGCGTGCCCGCGGCGAGGTGTCCGCGCTGCCCCGGGCGCTGGAACTGCGCGCGATCGCGGAGTACTGGCTGGGCCGGCACGAGGCGGCGGCGGATACCTCCCGCGAGGGGTTGCGGGTCGCCCGGGACACCGGACAGGTCAACTCCGCCGGGGTGCACCTGGGCATGCTGGCGGTGCTGGCGGCGGTGCGGGCCGACCGGGAGACCAGCCTGTGCCGGATCCGCGAGATCGGCGAGGCGCCCGCCCCGCACAGCCGCCCGCGCGCGCTCGCCCAGTGGGCGCTCGCGGTGCTCGACCTGGTCGACGGGCGGCACGAGGCGGCTGCCGCCCGACTGGCCGCGCTGGCCCGCCCCGGCACCGGCCGAGGACAGGTGCTGATCCAGGTGATGGCCACCCCGTACCTGGTCGAGGCCGCCGCCGGCGCGGACCGGCGACCGGCCGCCACCGCCGCGCTCGCCGTCTTCGACAGGTGGGCCAGCAGCACCGCCAGCCCGTCCCGGCGGGCGCTCTCCGCGCGCTGCCACGCGCTGCTGGCCGCGCGCGGCAGCGCCGACGCCGAACGCGGCTTCCGCGCCGCGCTGCGGCTGCACCCGGCGGACGCGGGGGCGTTCGAACGGGCCCGCACCGAGCTGCTCCTCGGCCGGGAACTGCGCCGCAGCCGCCGCCCCCGGGACGCCCGGGAGCACCTGCACGACGCCCGGGAAACCTTCGGCCTGCTCGGGCTGACCGTCTGGGCCGAGCAGGCCACCACCGAGCTGCGGGCGGCCGGCGAGTCGGTTGGCACCCCGGAGCTGCCGGCCGCCCGGCTGCTCACCGGGCAGCAGCTACGGATCGCGCAGTTGGTCGCCGAGGGCGCCACCAACCGGGAGATCGCCACCCGGATGTTCCTCTCCACCCGGACCGTCGACCACCACCTGCGTAACATCTTCCACCGGCTCGGCATCCGGTCCCGCACCGAACTCGCCCGCGCGCTGCACTGAACCCGGCGCGACGGCGGTCAGGGCAGCACGACGGTACGGGCGCCCTCGCCGCGGGCCATCCGGTCGAACGCCGCCGCGGCGCCGTCGAGACCGGTCCGGTCGGTGATCAGGGCGGCCGGGTCCAGGGTGCCGTCGAGCACGGCGCGGGCCAGCTCGGGCACGTCCCGGTCCGGGTCGGACGAGCCGTACACCGAGGAACGCAGCGTCCGCCCGGAGTGGAAGATGTCCAGCGCGCTCAGGCTGACCAGGTCGTCCCGCGCGCCCATTCCCACGACGGTGACGTGGCCGCCGCGCCGGGCGGCCCGCCAGGCGGCGCGGATGGTCACGCCGCGGCCGACGCACTCCAGGGCGTGGTCGACGCCACGCCCGTGGGTGCGCTCCCGGACCGCCCGGCTCAGCGCGTCGTCGGCGGCGAGGAAGTCGGTGGCCCCGGCGGCAGCGGCCAGTTCGGCCTTGGCGGGTGACACGTCGACGGCGAGGATCGGGTCGGCGCCGGCGGCCCGGGCGGCGGAGACCACCGACAGGCCCACCCCGCCGAGACCGATCACCGCCACCGACTCGCCGGGCGCCACCCGGGCGGTCCGGCGTACCGCGCCGACCCCGGTGAGCACGGCGCACCCCAGCAGGGCCGCGGTGGCGAACGGTAGCTGCGCCGGAACGTCGATCACCGCCTCCTGCGGCACCACCACCTCCTCGGCCAGCGCGCCGAGGCCGAGGGCGACGTGCAGCGGCGCGCCGGACGAGGTCCGGCCCCGGGCGGTCGCGGGGGAGCCCGTCCGCTCGCAGAACCACGGCTCGCCGCGACCGCAGTACCAGCACCTGCGGCAGGGCGGCGCCCAGTTCAGCACCACGTGCGCGCCGGGCCGGACCCGGTCGACGCCGGGGCCGACCTCGACCACCTCGCCCGCCGCCTCGTGCCCGAGCACCAGCGGGTACGGCGGCGTGACCGTGCCGTTGACCATGGACAGGTCCGAGTGGCAGACCCCGGCGGCCCGTACCCGCACCCGTACCTCACCCGGCCCGGGGTCCGCCAGCTCCACCTCCTCCACCGTCAGCGGCTGGTTCACGCCTCGGGCGATCAGCGCCCTCACCGCTGGATCGCCTTGGTCTGGAGGAACTCGTCGAGCCCGTAGCGACCCAGTTCCCGGCCGAGGCCGGACTGTTTGTAGCCGCCGAACGGGGCGAGCGGGTTGAACGGCGCGCCGTTGATGTCGACGGCTCCGGTGCGGATCCGCCGGGCGATCCGCACGGCCCGCTCCTCGTCGGCGGACCAGACGGCGCCGGCCAGGCCGTACCGGGAGTCGTTCGCGACGGCCACCGCCGCCTCCTCGTCGTCGACCGGGATGACGGCGAGCACCGGTCCGAAGACCTCCTCCTGGGCCAGCGCGCTGCCCGGGTCGACGTCGGCGAGCACGGTCGGGGCGACGAACCAGCCCCGCTCGGGCAGCACCGCGTCCGGGCCGCCGGCGATCAGCCGGCCGCCGTCGGTGAGCGCCCTGGTCACGTGGCCGGTCACCCGGTCCCGCTGCGCCGCGGAGACCAGCGGGCCGAGCCGGGTGTCCGGCGCGAACGGGTCGCCGGTCCGGTAGCCGTCGGCGGCCTTGGCGACCAGGTTCAACGCCTCGTCGTAGCGGTCCCGGTGCACCAGCATCCGGGTCCAGGCGGTGCAGGTCTGGCCGGAGTTGAGGAAGGCGTTGCCCACGCCGACCTTCACCGCGGTGGCCAGGTCGGCGTCGTCGAGGATCACGTTGGCGGACTTGCCGCCGAGCTCCAGCGCCACCCGGGCGATCCGGTCCGCGGCCAGGTGCGAGATCCGCCGGCCGGTGGCGGTCGAGCCGGTGAAGGAGACCATGTCGACGTCCGGGTGGGCGGCGATGGCCTCGCCCACCTCGGCGCCGGTGCCGGGCACCAGGTTGACCACCCCCGGCGGGAAGCCGGCCTCGTGGATCGCGTCGACGAGCAGGTACGCGGTCAGCGGGGTCAGCTCGCTGGGCTTGAGCACCACCGTGCACCCGGCGGCCAGCGCGGGCGCCACCTTCGCCATCACCTGGTGCAGCGGGTAGTTCCACGGGGTGATCGCCCCGACCACGCCGACCGGTTCGCGGACCACGAGCGAGTTGCCGACGGTCTCCTCGGCGGGCGGCCGGGCGGCCAGGTCGACGTAGCTGCGCAGTACCGTCAGCGGCAGGCCGACCTGCACCCGGGTGGCGACCCTGAGTGGGGTGCCCAGCTCCAGCGCGACCGTCTCCGCGGCGATCGCGGCCCGGCCGGCCAGCGCCGCGTGCAGGCGGTCCAGGGCGGCGGCCCGCTGCGCCGGGGTGGTGGCGGCCCAGCCGGGGAAGGCGGCGCGGGCCGCCGCGACGGCCCGGTCGACGTCGGCGGCCGTGCCGGCCGGCACCCGGGCCAGGAGCTCCTCGGTCGCCGGGTTGTGCACCGGGATGGTGTGCCCGGACGAGGGGGCGACCCAGGCTCCGTCGAGATAGATGTCGGTTCGTGCGAGATCCATCGCGCCCCTTACCGTGGTCGAAAACTAGCGCTGCAAGTTTTGACTCTAGTGCCCCGGATCGGCCGGCGGGAGGGGTGGGAGCGGCCCGATGTGCTCCTCGTAGGTGCGGGAGAGCCCGTGGATGAGCGCGTCGAGGCCGAGCGCGAAGGCGCCCTCGTCCACCCGTTGCTGATGCTCGGCGAGCCGGTGCGCCTGGGTCAGGTGCGGATACCGCTCGCCGTACAGGCCCGGGTCCTCGACGAAGCCACGGGCGAACGATCCGAGCGCGGAGCCCGCCACGAGATAGCGCATCAGCGCGCCGATGTGCGTCGCGCGCGCGGGCGGCCAGCCGGCGGCGGCGAGTCCGCCGTAGACCGCGTCGGCCATGGCCAGCGCCGCCGGCCGCCGGCCCGGCCCGCGGGCCAGGTACGGCACGATGTTCGGGTGCGCGGCCAGTGCCGCCCGGTAGGAGTGCCCCCACCGGCGTAGCGCCTCGCGCCAGTCGAGGCGGCCGAAGAAGGAGACGTCCACCTGGGCGGTGACGCTGTCGGCCACCGCGTCGAGAATCTCGTCCTTGGTGGCGAAGTGGTTGTAGAGCGAGGGCCCGCGTACGCCGAGTTCGGCGGCGAGCCGCCGGGTGGAGAACGCCTCCAGCCCGTCCGCGTCGATCAGCGCGGCGGCGGCATCGACGATCCGCTGCCGGCTGAGCAGCGCCTGCCTCGGCCGGGGCATCTACGCCTCCCTCGCTCACTCGTCGGTCGCGGCAACTCTGCCACAACCGGGTCTGGACGTACTTAAACTTGCAGCGCTAGTTTATGCCGTATGGACCTTCAGCTCTCCGCGGAGCAGGCGGCGGTTCGTCAGCTCGCCGCCGAGTTCGTCGGCCGTGAGGTGGTCCCGCACGCCGCGGCCTGGGACCGGCGCGAGTCGGTCGACCCGGAGATCGTGGACAAGCTCGGCCGGCTGGGCTTCCTCGGGCTGACCATCCCCGAGGAGGACGGCGGGTCCGGCGGCGACCACCTCTCCTACTGCCTGGTGCTGGAGGAACTCGGCCGGGGCGACTCCGCCGTGCGGGGCATCGTCTCGGTGTCGCTCGGGCTGGTCGCCAAGGCCATCGCCGCGCACGGGTCCGCCGCGCAGCGGGCCGAGTGGCTGCCCCGGCTCTGCGCCGGCACCGCGCTCGGCTGCTTCGCCCTGACCGAACCGGACAGCGGCTCGGACGCGGCGGCGCTGACCACCCGGGCGACCCGCGACGGCGGCGACTGGCTGATCACCGGCGCGAAGACGTTCATCACCAACGGCACCGTGGCCGACGTGGTCCTGCTCTTCGCCCGCACCGGCGGGCCCGGCCACCGGGGCATCACCGCGTTCCTGGTGCCCACCACCGTCGCCGGGCTCACCCGCAAAGAGATCCACGGCAAGCTCGGGCTGCGCGGGCAGGCCACGGGTGAGCTGCGCTTCGACGCCGTCCGGGTGCCCGACTCGGCGCGGCTCGGCCCGGCCGGCGGCGGGTTCCGGCTGGCGCTGGCCACCCTGGCCAAGGGCCGGATGTCGGTGGCCGCCGGCTGCGTCGGCATCGCCCAGGGCTGCCTCGACGCGGCGGTCGGCTACGCCGGGCAGCGCAGCCAGTTCGGCAAGCCGATCGCCGGGCACCAACTGGTGCAGCAGTTGCTCGCCGCCATCGCCGTGGACACCGCCGCCGCCCGGCTGCTGGTGTGGCGGGTGGCCGACCTCGTGGACCGGGGCGAGCCGTTCGCCACCGAGGCCTCGATGGCCAAGCTCTTCGCCAGCGAGGCCGCGGTCCGGGCGGCCAACAACGCCGTCCAGGTCTTCGGCGGGTACGGCTACATCGACGAGTACCCGGTCGGCAAGTACCTGCGCGACGCCCGGGTCGCCACCCTCTACGAGGGCACCAGCCAGATCCAGCAACTGCTCATCGGGCGCGCGCTCACCGGCGTCAACGCCTTCTAGCCAAGGGGAGAACCCGTGACCAGATTCGCCGACCGGGTGGCCGTCGTCACCGGCGCCGGGCAGGGCATCGGCGCGGCGACCGCGCACCGGCTGGCCGCCGAGGGCGCCGCCGTCGCCGTGGTCGACCTCGACGAGGAGCGCAGCCGGGCGGTCGCCGGCGAGATCACCGCGGCCGGCGGCCGGGCCGTCGGCATCGGCTGCGACGTGACCGACCCCGCGGCGGTGGCCGCGATGACCGACCGGGTGGCGCAGGCGTACGGCGGCTTGCACGTGCTGGTGAACAACGCCGGCATCACCCGTGACGAGCTGCTGTTCAAGATGCCCCTGCCACACTGGGAGGCGGTGCTGACCACCAACCTGACCAGCATGTTCCTCTGCAGCCAGGCCGCCCAACAGCACATGGTCGCGGCCCGCTACGGCCGGATCGTCAACCTGAGCAGCCGCTCCGCCCTCGGCAACCGGGGGCAGGTCAACTACGCGGCGGCCAAGGCGGGGGTGCAGGGCCTGACCGCCACCCTCGCCATCGAGCTCGGCCCGTACAACATCACGGTCAACGCCGTCGCACCGGGCTACGTGGCCACCGCGATGACCGCCGCCACCGCGCAGCGGGTCGGCAGCAGCCCGGAGGAGCATCAGCGGATGGTCGCCGAGCACACCCCGCTGCGCCGGGTCGCCCAGCCGACCGAGATCGCTTCGGTGATCGCCTTCCTGTCCAGCGACGACGCGTCGTACGTCAGCGGGCAGACCCTGTACGTCAATGGCGGCGCGCGCTGAGGCGCGCCGGCGGACCAGCACCCGGAGGAAACATGGACTTCGCGCTTTCCGACACCGAGCGGGCGATCCGCGACACCGCCCGCGACTTCATCGCCAGGGAGGTCATGCCGCTGGAGCAGGAACTGCTGCGGCGGGAGCGGGCGCACCGGCCCGGACTGGAGCACAGCGAGCTGCGCGAGCTGCAACTCAAGGCGCGCAAGTTCGGGTTCTGGGGGCTGGCCACCCCGGAGGAGTACGGCGGCATGGACCTGCCGGCCGTCACCCAGTCCCTGATCTGGACCGAACTCGGCCGCTCGTTCGTGCCGTTCCGGTTCGGCGGTGAGGCCGACAACATCCTGTTCCACGCCAACGACGAGCAGAAGCGCGAGTACCTGGTCCCGACCATCGAGGGGGAGCGGCGAAGCTGCTTCGCGATCACCGAGCCCGGCGCCGGCTCCGACGCGGCCAACATCAAGCTCAGCGCCCGCCGCGACGGCGACGACTGGATCCTCAACGGCGAGAAGACCTTCATCACCGGCGGTCACGACGCCGACTTCGCCATCGTGATCGCGGTGACCGACCGGGAGAAGGGCGCCCGCCACGGCGGCGCCACCGCTTTCCTGGTGGACCGGTCGATGGGCTGGCGCTCGGAGTTCATCCAGACGATGGGCGAGGGTGGCCCCGCCTCGCTGGTCTTCGACGACGTCCGGGTGCCCGGGCGCAACATCCTCGGCGAGCCCGGGCAGGGCTTCAGCCTCGGCATGGAGTGGATCGGCAAGGGCCGCTACATCATCCCGTCGCACGCCGTCGGCATCGCCGAGCGGGCGTTGTCGATGGCCGTCGACTACGCCAACACCCGGGAGACCTTCGGCGCGAAGATCGGCACCAACCAGGCCGTCCAGTGGATGATCGCCGACTCGGAGACCGAGCTGGAGGCGGCCCGCTGGCTCATCCTGCGTGCCGCCTGGACCGTCGACCAGGGCATGGACCCCCGGCACGCCTCCTCGATGGCGAAGCTCTACGGGGCGGGCATGGTCAACCGGGTGGTCGACCGCGTCCTACAGATCCACGGCGGCATGGGCTACACCCGCGAGCTGCCGATCGAGCGCTGGTACCGGCAGGTCCGGCTGTACCGGATCTTCGAGGGCACCGACGAGATGCAGCGACTGATCATCTCCCGCGACCTGCTGCGCGGCTACACGAAGCTGGGAGGGCACCTGGCATGAGGGTCTTCGCGTCCATCGAGGAGTTCGCCGAGGCGACCGGCGAGACCCTGGGCCCCGGCCCCTGGTTCCGGATCGACCAGCACCGGGTCGACCGGTTCGCCGACGCCACCGACGACCGCCAGTGGATCCACATCGACCCGCGACGGGCCGCGTCCGGCCCGTTCGGCGGCACCATCGCGCACGGCTACCTCACGCTGTCCCTGCTGCCGGCGCTGGCCGGTGGCCTGTACCGGGTCGAGGGGGTGGCCATGGGGGTCAACTACGGCCTCAACCGGGTGCGCTTCCCGGCCCCGCTCCGGGTCGGCAGCGCGGTCCGCGCCACCGCGACCCCGGCCGAGGTGTCGCCTGTGGACGGCGGCGTGCAGGTGGTCACCGCGGTCACCGTGGAGAGCGACGCCGGCGGCAAGCCGGTCTGCGTCGCCGAGACGGTCAGCCGCCTGGTGCGGGGCGCGGCCCGATGACCGCGCTGTCGCTGGCCATGGTGCTGGCCGAGTCCGCCCGCCGGCACGCCGACACGGTCGCCGTGGTCGACGGTGACATCCGGGTGACGTACGCCGAGCTGTGGCTGGAGGCGCGCAGCTACGCCGCCGGGCTGCGGGAGCTGGGGGTCGGCCCCGGCGACAAGGTGGCCCTGCTGGCCCCGAACGTGGTGGACTTCCCCCGGGTCTACTACGGGGGCCTCGCCGCCGGCGCGGTGCTCGTCCCGGTGCACCTGCTGCTGACCGTGGACGAGGCGGCGCACGTGCTGACCGACAGCGGCACGAAGCTGCTGGTGTGCCACAGCTCCCAGCTCGCCCTGGGCGCCGCCGCCGCGGCGGCGGCCGGCGTGCCGCTGGTGACCGTCGGGCCGGCGGCCTCCGGCGCGGTCGCGCCCCGCCTGGAGGACCTGAGCCACCCGCTGCCACCGCTGCCGTCGTACGTCACCCGGTCGGCGGAGGACCCGGCGGTGGTGCTCTACACCAGCGGCACCACCGGGGTGCCCAAGGGCGCCGTGCTCACCCACCTCAACCTGGTCATGAACGCCACCGTGAACGTCTTCGACGCCAACGACACGCGCAGCACGGACATCGTGCTCGGTTGCCTGCCGCTGTTCCACAGCTTCGGCCAGACGGTGGCGATGAACGGCACCTTCCGGATCGGCGCGACGCTGGTGCTGCTGAGCCGGTTCACCGGGCCAGCCGCCATCGACCTGATGCTGCGCGAGGGGGTGGACGTCTTCCACGGCGTGCCCACCATGTACGTGGCGCTGCTCGACGCCGCCCGGGACCGGGACGACCTGCCCCGGCTGCGGCTCTGCGTCTCCGGCGGGGCGTCGCTGCCGGTGGCCGTGCTGGAACGGTTCCACGCCGCCTTCCGGACGACGGTCTTCGAAGGGTACGGGCTCTCCGAGACCTCACCCACCGCCACCACCAACCAGCCGCACTTCGGCACCCGAGCCGGGACCATCGGGCACCCGGTCTGGGGCGTGGAGGTGGAGATCGCCCGCGCGGAGGTGGACGAGCGGGTCGAGCTGCTGCCGACCGGGGAGCTCGGCGAGATCGTCATCCGGGGGCACAACGTCTTCGCCGGTTACCTGGGGCGGCCCGAGGCGACCGCGGAGGCGGTGGTGGACGGCTGGTTCCGTAGCGGTGACCTGGGACGCAAGGACGCCGACGGGTTCATCACCATCGTCGACCGGAAGAAAGACATGATCATCCGGGGTGGCTTCAACGTCTACCCACGCGAGGTGGAGGAGGTCCTTGCCCGGCACCCGGCGGTCGGCCAGGTGGCGGTGATCGGGGTGCCCGACCCGCGCCACGGCGAGGAGGTCTGCGCGGTGGTGGTGGCGGACCCGGCCGGCCCGGGCCTGCCCGACGAGCAGGAGATGATCGACTGGTCGCGGGAGCATCTGGGCCGGCACAAGTACCCGCGGCAGGTCCGGTATGTCGACGACCTGCCGCTCGGGCCGAGCCACAAGGTGCTCAAGCGGGAACTGCGTCGCCGGATGGCCCCGCCCGACTGACCACCGCTCCCCGTCCGCTGCCCACCCGCGCCGGCCGCGTGACGCGGGGTCAGTCGATGGTCAGGGCGATGGTGTGAACGGAGCCGCGGACCGGGTCGATCTGCAGGTCGTAGGCACCCGGGGTGAGCCCGGTGGTGTCCCAGTGGAAGACGTACCGGTTTCTTGCGGGGCTGTAGCGTGCGGTGTTGTCGGCCTTCTTCCGGACAGGTGTGGCCGGAACGCGGTTGCCGGCCACACCGTCGGTCTTCCGCACGAGATAGAGGCGCGGCCGGGCGTCGGTGACCGGCTCGTCGTCCGCGTCGGTCACGGTGAACGTGACCGGCACGGGGTGTCCGGCTGTGACGATGTCGGAGCCGTCGCCGGTCAGCGGTGGCCGCACCTCGCCGACCCGGTACCCGGGCGCGAAGATCCGCGGCACGAAGTCGATCAGATCCGCCATCCAGGTGTCGAAGCCGTGCGGTCCGACCCAGGTGCCGGCGTACTCGTATTCGATGCCCTGGGAGGTCAGCCACCGCATCGAGTCCTGGGTGAAGGTGTACGTGAAGTCGACGTCACCGGAGTAGAGCCGCACCAGCCTGGTGCTGTCGTTGACCGCCTGGACGTCGACGGTGGGGTAGGAGAGCAGACCTCCCGAGAAGGCGCCGATGTAGGCGAACTCGCCGGGGTGGCCGAGCCAGGTGCCCAGGGTGTTCATGGCTCCCCACGACAGACCGGCGAGCGCCTGTTCGTTCGGATCGGTCGAGATGTGGTACTTCTCCGCCGCGGTCGGCATCACGTGCTGGCTGAGGTCGGTCCAGAAGTCGACGCCGTTCTGATCGGGCATGACCACCACCATCGGCGCCATCGTCCCGTTGCGGTAGCTGTTGTCGAGAATCTGCTTCGCACGCCCGGTTTCGAGCCAGCTGCCGTAGTTCTGGCCCCCGCCGTGGTACAGGTACAGCACGGGGTAGGCAGCTTCGCGGTCGGCATCGTAGCCAGGCGGCGTCCAGACGTACGCGTAGCGCTCCGCGCCCTGGCCTCCGTCGTAGGTCATCAGCGAGACCGTGCCGCCCCGGCCTTCGGGGACATCGGCCAGCATCGCGTCGGACCTGCCCGGCACGAAAAGCTGCGACTCCATCACGTGGGTGTTGACGGTGTCGGCCGGGTCCTTCATGTCGACGCCGTCGACCACGTACCGGTAGTAGTAGTAGCCGTCGAGCGGTCCGATCGTCGTTCGCCAGCGGCCGTCGGGCTGCTTGTTCATCGGGATCCGGAACCATTGGCCGTTCGGCGCCCAGTTGCCCCAGATCGTGACGTCCCTGGCGTCAGCCCACTGGGTGCCGGTCTCGAACGTGACGATGCCGTGCGGGTCGATGTGCGGGGTCGTGATCGACCCGGCGCGAGGGGGGTCATACGGCCGGGTCAGCGCGCGGTGTCCCGTGCTGGCGCCGTGGCGGACGACCTTCTGTCCGAAGAGCCGAGCGGCGAAGTCTCGCAGGTTTTCCCGCCACGCGTCCCAGGTGGCGCCGTCGTCGGGGTTGACGCCGTCGAACTCGAACTTCGCTCCGGACTTCTTCAGGTTTACCAGCAGGTCGTAGTTGTCGTTGTAGGACGGATCGAGCGTGTTGCCGACGTATACCCGCAACAGTGTGGTGCCCCTGTTGATCGCCTTGGCCTCCGCCCTGGTGATCGGGCCGTCGACAGAGCCGGAGAAGGAGCCGACGTAGGCGAACGCGCCGGGATCGCTGCGGAGGATGCTCATCGCCTGCTCGGCACCCGTGGCGACACCGGCCAGCGCCTGACTCCTTGGCCGGGACGAGATGTGGTAGGCGGCCCGTGCCGCCGGGACGATGGCGTCGAGCAGCTCGGCGCGGGGGTCGGCGGAATTGACGTCAGCCATGACGACCACCATCGGCTTGGCGTCCCCGCCCGCGACCAGGTTGTCGAGGATCTGCTTCGCCCGGCCCAGTTCCAGCCACTCACGAGCGGTCTGACCCTCGCTGCTCAGCAGGTACAGGACCGGGTACGCCTCGGCCCGGGCGGAGTCGTAGCCGGGCGGCGTCCACACCAGGGCGGTGCGGTCCTCCGCCGCCGCCGCGCTCGGGTAGGACAGCTCCTCCACCGCCCCGCCCGCGGCGATGTCGTCCATCCACGCGACCGACTCACCCGGCACGAAGAACGTGTTCCAGTTCGGCTTCGACGTCACCGCCACCGGACTGTCCGGCTGGCGGAAGGACACCTTCGACCTGTCCTGCATGGTCGCGGTGTACTGGTAGTAGTACAGCCCGGGATCGAGCGGACCGACGTTCGCGGCGTAGTTCGAACCGCTCGGGTCGAGCGCGAGCGCCGACCAGGTGCCGCTCGGGCCGATGTTCGCCTCCAGTTCGAGCGTTGCCGGCGTGCCGCCGACGATGCCGCTGACCTGCGACTGCGGCACCGTGAAGTAGTGATAGACGTCGTCGTGCGAATGCCACGTGTCGGTCGCGGCAGCCGTCGGGGCGGTCGCGATGACTGACACCACCACCAAAGCCGCGGCTGTGACGAGGCTGGTCATTCGGGGGCCACTGGTGTGTGACATCGCGTCGCTGCTCCTCTCAGAGCGTCAAGGCCTCCCATATCGAAGGCACGCGTCTCACTATCGAGATCGGCCACCGAAACCTTCCCGACAGCCGCGACAGGCCACATTCACGCCAACGCACTACATTTCCTACACCGATGTGGAGCGAATGGCAAGAGAACTCGTCGTGCCCCGATGATGTCCGTGGCAGCCGCCATGACGGGCCGCCGCTTCACGCCAATTCTTGCCTGTTGAGCTGCACTTTCTTGCCGTTCGACGCGGTTGGCGCGCCCGCGCCCGTCCTCGGGGTGCGGCGTGAATACGATTCACGCCGGCCCGCGGAAATGCGGGAACGGCAATTCCGCAGGTCAGTGGGTTATCCATTGAGGACAGTCGATGCCAATTCGCGGAGCAGGAACGGGTGCGAGGCGAGCGCGTGGTGGCCTACTCCGACGGCAGCCCGGCGATCACCTCGGCGACCGCCGGCGCGTGGGACGGGGCGAGCAGGTCCAGATGGGAGCCGGGGACGCGGTGGACGCGCACACCGGCCGGGCATTGTTCCGACCAGATCTCCAGGCTCTCGGCGTCCACGCGCGGCTCCCGAGGGCGGACCAGGTCCAGTGGCCAGGGATAGGTCGGCAGGCGGTAGAGACGCTCCGCCTCGGCGTTGATCGGGTAGATCTCGACGAGGCGACGCAGCCGGTCGGGGCCGAAGCCGGGGGGCAGGACACCACGGGTGATCGCTTCGTCGAGGATGCGCGCGCAGATCGCGTCGGGGGAGAGGGCGGCCAGCTCGTCCGCCGACAGGTCGAGGCCGAAGTTGTGGTTGACCAGGGACCAGAGCAGGCGGGCACGGGAGGCCGGCGGTTGTTCGCGGCGGGTGACGGCGGTGTCGAGGAGCACCACCGCGGCGGGCCGCTCGCCGTCGTCCGCCATCCGGCTCGCCATCTCGTACGCGACCAGCCCGCCGAACGAGTAGCCGACCAGGACGAGTTGTTCGGGTCGGTAGGCGCACGCCAGTTCCGCCCGGTAGGCGGCGGCCATCTCGCCGATGGTGTGGTCCGGTGACAGCCGCGGGTCGAGCGCCCGCGCCTGCAGCCCGACGCAGGTGTGACCGCGCGGCAGCGCGTCGGCGAGGTGTCGGTACCACAGGACGCTGCCGCCGAGCGGGTGCACGCAGGCGACCACCGGGCCGCCGGGGCTCCCGGGGCGGATCGGCACGAGGGGGGTGGGCGTGTCCGCGTACCCGTCGCGCAGCAGCCGGGCCATCGCGGTGACGCTGCCGGCCCGCGCCATCGCCGGCAGCGGCAGGGACACCCCGGTGCGCCGGCGGATCTCCGACAGGGTGCGCACGGCCTGGAGGGAGGTGCCACCCTGGGCGAAGTAGTCGTCGTCGACGCCGAGGGCGGGGTTGCGGAGGTGGTCGCGCCAGATGTGCAGCAGCACCAGTTCGATGGCGTCGCGTGGTCGGCCGTCCCGGACGGCCTCGGTCGTATCTGTCATTCCGGTTCCCTCGTGACGGTCGGGGTCAGGCGGGGGCAGGCTCCGGGCGGGTGCGGCGCGCCCAGGCGACGGCGGGGCCGTTGACGGCCGCGCCGACCAGCGGGATCACGGCGAGGACGAGCCAGCCGGCGGCGCCCAGGCCGCCGGTCAGGCCGGTCACCAGGGCGGGGCCCGCCACCGCCGGGACCGCCTGGCCGAGTCGGAAGACCCCGGCGTAGCGGGCCTGCGCGTGCTCCGGGGCGAGACCGAACTGCATGGTCCACCGCGCCGTCTCACCGCCGAGTTCGGCGAAGGTCAGCAGGACCGCGACCAGCACCAGCACCGCGATCGCGGGCACCGCCGGCAGCCAGCCGGTGAGCGCGGCCACCGGGCAGGCGACGGCGAGCAGCAGGAACGCCAGCCGCTGGAGGCGCGCGGCGGCCGGAATGGTGTCGCCGGCCCGCGACACCCGGACCTGGAGCAGCACGACCAGCAGGGTGTTGATGCCGGTCAGCCACGCCGCGAGCGGGCGGGGCACGTCGGTGGCGGAGACGATCCAGAGGGGCAGCCCGACCAGCAGGATCGTCTCGCCGATCCGGGTGAGGCAGCTCACCTGCGCCACGAGCAGGTAGGGCAGGTCGGCGAGGGGTCGCACGCGCTGCCGCGCGCCCTCCGGCGGGGCCGGCCTCGGCCAGGCCGGCAGCAGCAGGTAGAGGCCGGCGACCGCGACCCAGCACGCGGCCACGGCCGCGAGCATTCCGACGTACGCCCCCCGCGAGTCGACGGCGAGCACCAGGCCGGCGGCCAGGGTCCCGACCGCGAAGCCGGCGTTGAACACGCTCCGCAGGTACGCCGAGACGCGCACCCGGTCGCTCCCGGCGACCGCGGCGGCGATCATGCCGTCGCGGCTGACGTCCCAGGACTGCTCGGCGACGGCGACGAGCGCGACGAGCGGCACGAAGGCCCAGAACCGGCCGGCCGCCAGCAGCAGGAGCACGAAGAGCGCCTGGAGCAGCACGAACACGATGGACATCCGGCGGGCGCCGTAGCGATCCGCCAGCCGGCCGGCGGGGACGCTCGCCAGGATGCCGGCGAACGCGGCGGCGGAGAGCCCGGCGCCCACCTGGGCGACGGTCAGGTCACCGGTCCGGAGGAAGTAGACCGGCGCGCCGGCCAGGTAGAGACCGGCGCCGACGCTGCCGGCGAGCTGCGCGGCGGCGAGTCGGCGGGCGGGGCCGGTCACCGGTACGAGCGTGTCGAGCACGGACGTCAGCCGCCCGTGCGCCCCCGTGCCGTCTGCGGTTCCGCTTCCGCGTCCGGACATGGTGGACTGCGGTGGCGCCATGCCGTTCCCCCGTTTGACCTGCGCGTGCGGCGTGTGAGCCGGCGTTTCCCGAGTGGTTGATCTTTGTGCTTCCGGCCCGGGACGCCCGACGGCCGCATTGACGCGAGCGATTCTAACAGCGCTGGTACAGGGTGTCACGGGGAATGATCTTTGTGGATTGCCAGGAATGTCGCCCCGTGCTAGGGTGCGATGCCGTCTCTCACTGAGAGCCGCGTGCCCGCGCGGGCGTCGTCTTAACGGGGGTTTTGACGTCTTGGAAAATGCGATTTCCCCTGCTCTTGTTCAGCTTTCCCGCGATGTTCTCGACATTTCCGAGAAGCAGTTCCGGGTAGATTCGCAGGAATCCTTTGCCGCCCTGGGCGGCACCTCGCTGCGGGCGATGCGGCTGGTCGCCCGGGCCGAGCGCGAACTCGGTCTCCGGATCGACCTCGCCGACCTGTTGCGTCCCGGGCCGCTCACCGCGGCGCTGCGCCGCGGCGGCCCGCTGGACCGGGCCGAGCACCGGGACCGCCCGGCGTCGGACCGACGTCCCCTGCTGCCCGCGCAGCACGCCATGCTGGTGCACGAGCAGCAGTGGCCGGGCACCGGTTACCGCCTGCTGTTCAGCCTCCGCTGTCCGGGGCCCGCCCGCGCCCGGCACCTCCGCGACTGCCTGGACGCGCTGACCGCCCGGCACGAGACCCTGCGTACCGTGTTCGACGCCGACGGCGACCAACCGGGACGCCGCGTCCTGCGCCGGTGGCGCCCGGTGCTGCGGGAGCAGGGGCGGGTCACCCCCGGCGGCGACCCGGTCGACGTCGCCCACGCGCACCTCGCCGACCTGGCGCCCGGCCTGGACCCGTTCCGCCGGCCGGCCGCCGAGTGGCTGCTGACCGAGCTGCCCGGGGACGAGAGCCACGTCGTCTCGCTGCTGGCCCACCACGCTCTGCTCGACGGCTGGGCGGTCGGGCTGGTGCTGCGGGAGCTGGCCGCGGCGTACCTCGGCGGCACCGTGCCGCCGGCCGAGCCGGGCGTACCCCCCGACGTCCTGCTCCGCTCCGCCCGCCCCGACGACCACCTGCGGAGACGTCGCGCCGCCCAGTTGGCCGGGGCGCCGCAGGTGGTGGAGCTGCCCGGCCGGCCCGCCGCCACCGACCGGCCGGGGCGTCCGGGCTCGCGGCTGACCTTCACGCTCGGACCCGAGGCCGCCGAGGCGTGTGGCGACCTGGCGCGCGGCGCCGCCGTGAGTCGCACCGCGGTGCTGCTGGCCGCGTGGGCGCTTGTCGCGGCCCGCCGGTGCGGGGTCGACGACCTGCTCGTCGGGGTGCCGGCCGCCGGGCGCCCGACCGCCGAGCTGAGCGAGATGGTCGGGCTCGCGACCCGCGTCGTGCCGGTGCGCTGCCGATGGGACGACGACGCGCCCGCGGGCACGCTGGCCCCCGCCGTGGCCGACGCCCTCGCCGACGCGGTGGCCGCCGCCGACCTGCCGTTCGAGGCGCTCGTGACGGAGCTGGGCGCCGCCGGGGCGATCGACCGCAACCCGCTGGTCCAGATCGGGTTCGCCGCCCACGACGAGCTGATCCCCGCCGAGCTGTCCGGCCCCGCCGGGACGGCGACCGTCCACGAGGGCCACGACGGCGGCGCGGTCTTCGACGCGATGCTCTATCTCCAGGCGTGGGGGGAGCGGCCCCGGTTCGCGCTGGAGCACCGGCTGGCCGCGCTCTCCCCGGCCGGCGCGGCGGAGCTGGCCGAGGCGTTCGAGGCGACCCTCGTGGCGCTCGCACACGCCCGCGACCTGCCGCTGAGAACCGTTCGGGGCATGTCCGAGCGGCAGCGCGCCCGGCTCGGCGAATGGGGCCGGGGGCCGGACGCCGGCCCGGGCGCCGGGCTGTGGCAGGCGTTCGCGGAGCAGGTGTGCCTCCGGCCCGGAGCGGTCGCCGTGCGCGGCCCCGAGGGCAGCACCACGTACGCCGAGCTGCACGACCTCGCCGAGCGGCTCTCCGCCGAGCTGGCCGACGCCGGGGTGACGACCGGCTCGACGGTGGTCGTGGCCGCTCCGGGCACCACCACCGAGGTGGTGGCCGTGCTGGCGACGCTGCGGCTGGGGGCGGCGTACGTCGGCATTGACGCCGACGCCCCGGACGAGCGGGTGGCGACGCAGCTCGCCCGGTGCCGCCCGGCCGCCGTCGTGGGTGACCCGCGGGTCGCCCGGCTCGCCCCGGGGGTCTGCGCGGTCCGCACCGGGCAGCCCCGGCCGGCGCGCACCGGCGACACCCCGCCCGCCGCCGCGCCGGCCGATCCGCAGCGGGTCGCCTGCCTGGCGTTCACCTCCGGGTCGACGGGTGAGCCCAAGGCCGCCCGGATCACCCACGCCGCGGTGCGGCGCCTCGTGCACGACCCCGACGTGTTCCGGCACGGGCCGGACGCCGGTTTCCTGCGGCTCGCGCCGCTGGCCTTCGACGCCTCCACGATGGAGCTGTTCGTCCCGCTGCTCACCGGCGGGCGGGTCGAGATCTTCCCCGGCCCGGTGCCGCACCCCGGCGAGCTGGCCCGGTTCCTGGCCGAGCGCGAGGTCACCGTCGCCTGGCTCACCGCCGGTCTGTTCCGGGTGCTCGCCGACTACGACCCGGCGGCGTTCCGGGGGCTCCGGCAGTTGCTCACCGGTGGCGACGTGGTCCCGGCCCGCCAGGTCGCCGCCGTGCTGCGGCACTGCCCGGGTCTGCGGGTCACCAACGGTTACGGCCCCACCGAGAACACCGTCTTCACCACCGTGCACCACGTCGACGACCCGTGCGAGCTGGACGCCGACGTCCCGATCGGCCGGCCCGTGTGCGGCACCCGCCTGCTGGTCCTCGACGAGCGCGGCGAGCTGCTGCCGCCCGGCGCGGTGGGGGAGCTGTGCGCCGCCGGCACCGGGTTGGCACGCGACTACCTGGACGATCCCGAGCGCACCGCCGAGGCGTTCCGGCGGCTCGGCGACGGCACCCGCTACTACCGGACCGGCGATCTGGTGCGCTGGGACGAACACGGACGACTGCGCTTCCTGGGCCGCCGCGACCAGCAGGTCAAGCTGGACGGGCACCGGGTCGAGCGGGACGAGGTCACCCACCGGCTGCTGGAGCACCCACGGGTCAGCGACGCGGCGGTGGTGGTCGCCGGCGACGCGGAGAGCGGCCGGTTCCTGGTGGCGGCGCTTGTCGCCCCGCCGGAGGCCGGTCTGGTCGGTGAGGTGCGCGCGCTCGCCGCGCGGAGCCTGCCGGCGTACGCGGTGCCGAAACGCTGGGTGGTGCTCGACGCCCTTCCCCTCACCGCCAACGGCAAGGTCGACGCCCGGGCGATCCTGCGTCTGAGCGAGGAGGGGCACGCCGCGCCCCCGGCCCCGACGCCGCCCGGCCCGTCGACAGCGGATCTGGAGTCACTGATCGCCGAGGCGTGGACCGCCGTGCTCGGCGACGACGACTTCGGCTTCGACGAGCCGTTCTTCGAGGTGGGCGGCGACTCGTTGCAGTTGGCCAAGGTGCACCGACTGCTGCGGGACAGGTTGCCCGGCCGGACCCTCGTGCTGCTGGACCTCTACCGGCACCCCACCGTGGATTCGCTCGCCGCGTGGCTGCGCGGTGCGGATCGGACGGCCGCCGGGGTGACCCGGTGACGGCCGGACGCGAACCGATCGCCGTGGTGGGCGTCGCCGGCCGCTTTCCCGGGGTCGCGGGGCTCGACGAGCTGTGGGACGCGCTGGTCGAGGGCCGGGAGCTGCTCACCCGGTTCACGCCGGAGCAGCTCGCCGCCGCCGGTGTCACCGAGCGGGAGCGCGACGACGTGGACTACGTGCCCGTGCGGGGCACGCTCGACGGCATCGAGGACTTCGACGCCGCCTTCTTCGGCCTCTCCCCCCGGGAGGCCATGATCACCGATCCGCAGCACCGGCTGCTGCTGGAGTGCGCGTGGGAGGCTCTCGAGTACGCGGGCCACCCGCCGAGTCGGGAACCGGGCCGGATCGGCGTCTTCGTGGGCACCGGCGTCAACACCTACCTGGCGAACCACCTGCTCGGGCGGCCGGACCTGCTCGCCGAGCTCGGCCCGCTCCCGATCCTCATCGGCAACGAGAAGGACCACGCGGCGACCCGGATCGCCTACCGTCTCGGCCTGCGCGGCGCCGCGATCGGCGTGCAGACGGCCTGCTCGACCTCGCTCGTCGCGGTGCACCTGGCCTGCGAGAGCCTGCACAGCGGGGACACCGACATCGCCCTCGCGGGCGGCGCGACGGTCAGCACGCCCCAGCAGCGCGGCTACCGCCACGAGCCGAACGGCATCGGCGCGCCGGACGGGCACTGCCGGGCCTTCGCCGCCGACGCCGCCGGGACGGTGGCCGGCAACGGCGCCGGGATCGTCGTGCTGCGGCGCCTGTGCGACGCGGTGGCCGACGGCGATCCGGTCCTCGGCCTGGTGCTCGGCTCCGCGGTCAACAACGACGGGGCCGCGAAGGTGGGTTACACCGCGCCCGGGGTCGCCGGTCAGGCCGAGGTGATCGGCATGGCCTGGGCCCGGGCCGGCGTCGACCCGGCGAGCGTCGACGTGGTGGAGGCACACGGCACGGGCACCGAGGTCGGCGATGCCATCGAGGTCGCCGGCCTCGGTGAGGCGCTGGGGCGGGGCGGGCCGGCGGGCGTACGCCTGCTGGGGTCGGTGAAGCCGAACCTCGGCCACCTCGACGCCGCCGCGGGCATCACCGGGATGATCAAGATGCTGCTCGCCCTGCGCCACGGGATCGTGCCGCCCACCGTGAACCACGACCGGCCCCACCCCGGCATCCCGTTCGCCGAGGCCGGCCTGCGCGTCAACACGACGGCCGAGCCCTGGCCGGCGCGCGGCGGCCCGCGCCGGGGCTGCGTCAGCTCGTTCGGCATCGGCGGCACCAACGCCCACGTCGTCCTCCAGGAGGCGCCCCCGACCCCGGCCACACCGAGGGCGGCGGACGCCGATCTCGTCGTGCTGAGCGGACGCACCCCACAGGCGGTACGGGCGGCGGCGCGGCGGCTCGCCGACCACCTCGCGAACACGCCCCGGTGGGAACTCGCCGACGTCGCGCACACCAGCCGCGCCGGCCGTACCGCCTGGCCGGTCCGGCGGGCGATCGTCGCCACCGACCGCGCCGACCTGCTGCGGCAGCTCGGCACCGAGGCGGAGCCGGTCGCCGTGCCCCGCCGGGCGACGCTCGCGTTCGCCTTCCCGGGGCAGGGCAGCCAGTTTCCCGGCATGGCCGCCGGCCTGCACGCGCGGCTGCCCGGCGTCCGCGAGCGGATCGACGCGGGCCTGGACGCGCTGCCGGCGGGCAGCGCCGATCCGGTGCGCGCCGTGCTCCTCGACCCGTCCGCCGCGGCGCAGGCGGCCCGCCCGTCGATCGCCCAGCCCGCCCTCTTCCTGCTGGAGTACGCGCTCGGCGGCCAACTCCTCGACTGGGGCCTGCGACCGCAGCGGCTGATCGGGCACAGCGTCGGCGAGTACGCCGCGTTCTGCCTGGCCGGTGGCCTGCGCCCGGCCGACGCCCTGGCCCTGCTCACCGAACGCGGGCGGTTGGTGGAGCGCACCCCGCCCGGCCGGATGGCCGCCGTGCTGGCCGACCGGGACCGGGTGGCCGCGCTGCTGCCGCCCGGCGTGCAGGTGGCCGCCGACAACGCTCCCGGCGTCACCGTGGTCTCCGGCCCGCCGGCCGGGGTGCGGGAGCTGTCCGACCGGTGCGCCACCGCCGGCATCCGGATGCGCCCCGTGCCCGCCGCGCACGGCTTCCACTCCAGCCTGCTCGACAGCATCCGCGACGACTTCCGCACGGCCGTGACCTCGGTGCCGCACCACCCGGTCACCACCACCGTCCTCTGTGGTCTGACCGGGCAACCGGTGGTCGAGGGCACGACCCGCCCCGCCGAGCACTGGGTGCGGCAGATGTGCGAGCCGGTACGGTTCCGGGAGGCCGCCGCCGAGCTGCTGACCGTGCGTCACCCGGTCGTCCTGGAGGTCGGACCGGGCCGGGCACTGACCGCGCTGGTCCGCGCGGCGGGCGGCGGGCGTGTCCCGGTGGCGCCCACGATGCCGGCCGCGGCGGGCCCCGACGCGCTGCCGGTGCTGCTGCGGGCTGTCGCGACGGCGTGGAGCGCGGGCGTCGAACCGGACTGGGCCGCGTTCCGGCTCGACCCGGCCGCCCGGCGGGTGCCGCTGCCGGCGTACCCCTTCGAACGCGCCCGGCACTGGGTCGACCTCACCCCGCCCGGGGCGGCGGCGGAGGAGGAGGCGAAGGCGGAGGAGGCGAAGGCGGAGGTCCCGGCCGAGCCCGCCGAGCCCGAGACTCCCGCCGCCGCCCTGGAACGGGAGATCATCGCGGCGTGGCGGGACCTGCTCGGGGCGACCGACGTGGTGCCCGAATCCGACTTCTTCGCGCTGGGCGGGGAGTCGTTGGTCGCCGTGCGGATGCTCAGCCGGCTGCGACAGCGGTGCGGCGTCCGCGTACCCCTGCGGATCCTGGCGCAGGACCCCACCGTGCGCGGGCTGACGCGGGCGGCCCTCGACCGCCTGCCGGCCCCCGTCAACTAGCGACGCAGGGAGAGACCGTGTCCGCATCGGCGCCGGCCCTGGAAGTCCTCGCGGACGGCCCGGGCGTACCGCTCGTGATCATCGACTTCATCCGCATCTCCGCCGGCGCCGGGCTCGGCGAGCTGCTGGCCTCGGCGCCCGCCGACCGGCCCGTCTACCGCGCCGACCCGGTCGAGACGCTTCTGCGCGCCGACCGGTTCCGCAGCGCCACCGACCTCGCCGAGGAGTACGCCGCGGCCGTACACCGCGTGCGCCCGGCCCTGATCGTGGGCTACTGCAGCGCGGCGCCGGTGGCCATCCGCACCGCCGAGCTGGCCGGAGTGCCGCTCGCCCTGGTCGAGCCGACCTGGCCCGACCGGGCCGCCGCGGACCACGACTTCCGCGGCTTCCGCGCCGCCCTGCGCGAGGACGAGCCGGCGACGGTGCCCCTCGACGCCGACCCGGCACGGGCCCTGTCCGCGATGGCGCGGACCCTGGACGGCGACCTCGACGTGTTCGCCCGCGCGAACGATCTGCCCGACGACGAACGGCAGGACACCCGCGAGCAGCTCGTCGACAGGTACGTCGCCTGGCTGCACGTGCTGCTCTCGGCGTCCGCCGACCCGGTGCCGCCCCGGCCCGCCGACGTGGTGCTGGCCAGCCGCGACTACGCGGCCGAGCACCCGGGCGTCGAGACGCTCCGGCTCGACCTGCCCGCCGGTGAGATGCCGACCGCGCCGGTGACCCGGGCCGCCCTGATCGCGCTTGTCGACCCGACGGCGGCACTCCGGTGACGGCGTACCTGCCCGAACTGGTGCTGGCGCAGGCGGCCCGGACGCCCGGGGCGTGCGCCGTCGTGGACGAGCGGGAGTCGCTGACGTACGCGGAACTGGTCCGGCAGGCCGGCGTGGTGGCCGGACTGCTCGTCGCGGCGGGGGTGGAGCGGGACGCCGTGGTGGCGGTCTACGCCGAACGGTCGGCCCGCTTCCCGGTGCTGCTGCTCGGAGTGCTGCTGAGCGGGGCGGCGTACCTCCCCCTGGAACCGGGCGACCCCGTGCCCCGCCTCGCCGGCATGCTCGACGACGCCGGCGCGGTCCTCGTCCTGACCGAGCCGGAGCTGAAGGCCGCCGCCGAGGCCGTCGCCGGGAGCCGTCAGGTGCTCGCCGTCGCCGCCGGTGAGCTGCGCGCGGGCGTCCCGGCCGCGCCGGTGCCGCCCGCCTCGGACCTGGGGTTGGCCTACGTCCTGTTCACCTCGGGCTCCACCGGGCGTCCCAAGGCCGTCGGCGTGGGGCACCGCGGCATCGTCAACCGGCTGCGCTGGATGCAGGACGAGTACGCCCTGACCAGCGCCGACGCCGTCCTCCAGAAGACGCCCGCCACGTTCGACGTGTCGGTGTGGGAGCTGTTCTGGCCGCTCGCGCAGGGCGCCCGCCTGGTGCTGGCCCGGCCCGGCGGGCAGCGCGACCCGGAATACCTGATGGCCGTCATGCGGCGGGAGCGGATCACCGTGGTCCACTTCGTGCCGTCCATGCTGGAGTCCGTCCTCGACGAGCCCGGTTGGGACGGGTGCGACGCGCTGCGGCTCGTGGTCTGCAGCGGCGAGGCGCTCCCACCGGCCGCGGTGCGTCGGTTCCGGGAGCGGAGCCGGGCGCGGATCGACAACCTGTACGGGCCGACCGAGGCCTCGATCGACGTCACCTGGTGGCCCTGCCGTCCGGTGGAGGACGGCGACTCGGTGCCGATCGGCAGGCCGATCGCGAACGTGGTGGTGCGGGTGCTCGACGCGGACGGGAACCCGGTGCGCGAGGGCGTGCCGGGGGAGCTTCACCTCGGTGGCGACCACGCGCTGGCGCGGGGGTATCTCGGCCGGCCCGGTCTCACCGCGGAGCGGTTCGTCCCGGACCCCTTCGCCACCGGCGCCCGGTTGTACCGGACCGGCGACCTGGTCCGGTGGCTGCCCGGCGGGGTGCTGGAGTTCCTCGGCCGCCTCGATCACCAGATCAAGCTGCGCGGGCAGCGGATCGAGCCGGGCGAGATCGAGGAGACGCTGCGCCGGCATCCGGGCGTGACCGGCGCCGTCGTCGTGCTGCGCCGCGACGAGGGACGCGCCGACCGCCTGGTCGGTTATGTGGTGGGGCCGCCCGACGGCCCCGGTGAGCGGGAACTGCGGGCCTACCTGGCCGACCGGCTGCCCGCGCCGATGGTGCCGGCCCGGCTGGTGCGCCTGGCGGCCTTCCCCCTCACCGCGAACGGCAAGCTGGATCGCACGGCGCTGCCGGAGCCCCCGCGACGCAGGCGCTAGTCAGCGCACGAAACCGATGTGGGCGGTGGCCATCAGCGAGCCGGGCTCGCAGAACGGCACCCGCTCGACGACGCGGCCCTCGTCGAGGTCCACGACGAACAGGGTCGAGGCGCCGGTCATGAAGACGTACCGGCCGGTGGGCTCGACCGCCAGGTAGAGCGGCGACTGGCTGTTCTTGGCGCAGGTGAAGGGCGGCCGGACCGGCTCGTGCGCGAACAGCTCCAGGTCGAACACCGTGGACATGTCGGCCGGGTCGAGGACGAACAGCCGGTTCGGGAAGCCGGTGACCGCGATGAGCTGCCGGCCGTCGCGGTGGAACAACTGCTGCGAGGTGATGCGCAGGAAGGTCGGCCCGGTGTGGGTGGCCTCCCGGACCGCGTGACCGCCCCGGTAGCGCCACCGTTCGAGCACACCCGGCCCGTGCACGACGACGTTGTTCTGCCACTTGGAGATGTTGTTGCATGAGACGTAGAAGACGTCCGGGTCGTCCAGGTCGAAGTCGACGTGCGCGGAGCAGCTCGCGCCGGTGGTGTGCACCGAGGCGCGGGTCAGCTTCTCGTCCGCCACGACGAACCGGCCGGTGGGGAACTCGTTGGCCGCGTACCGCGCGACGTCGAGGACGCCCCCGTCGGTGCCCCGCACCCGGCCGTCGACGCCGGGACGCACCGACAGGTCCATGTCGACACCGACCATGAACCCGTTCGGCGACGCCTCCAACTCGTGGATGGTGTCGCAGGCGAACGCGGGCAGGTCGCCCAGCCGGGTCGCCGCGCCGGTGCGCAGGTCGTAGCGCCAGGCGCTGCTGCGCAACGGCTGGTCCGGGTCGTGGTAGCGGCGCAGGCGGTCGTCGGTGTCGGTCATCGCGAAGGCGATCACGCCGGGTTCGACCTCGCACTTGGTGGAACTCTGCATCGCGGCGAAGTCCAGCTCGGCCGCCGGCGGCCACAGGTGCGAGCCGCCGTCGCGGCCGAGGCGACGCAGGTAGGGCGCCTGCTTGAAGGAGACGACGACCTCGCCGTCCCCGGTCTGCACGAAGCTGTGCGGGTGCAGGAAGTAGGGGAGCAGGTCCTCAAGCCGGCCCAGCCCGTAGGGCACCGGGCCGTCGCTGAGCCGCTCCCGCAGCACCGCCAACTGCCGGGCCCGCAGGTCACCGATGTCGATGGTGGTCTCCCGCACGGTCCGGGCGCCCACGTCGAGGAAGAGGTATCGCTCGTGGGTGCCGTCCGCGGACAACCCGCAGACCAGGAGCGTCAGGTCGCCGTACCCCGCCGACGTCGGCAGGCTCATTTCAACAGCCACAACAGCGCCTCCCGGAGGATGGTGATGCAGTTGGTGGTGAGGACGGACTCGACATGGAACTGGAAGCTGGTGAACCGTTCGGAACGCAGCGCCACCACCCGGCCGTCGGGCTCCACGGCCACGGTCACCCCGGCGGGGGCCTCGGCCGGGGCGTCGGCGAAGAAGGTGTTGTAGAAGCCGACCGGCTCGGCCCGGCCGAACAGGTCGACGGTCTCCTGCACGCCCTGCAACGGGGGGTCCACCGGGTGCACGGTCATGCCGAGCAGACGGCAGAGGATCTGGTGGCCGAGGCAGACGGCGAGGAACGGCGTGCCGGCCTTCATCAGCTCGCCCACGATGCGGTGCAGTTGGGCGATCTTCGGGTCGTTCATCTCGTTCGGGTCGCCGGGACCGGGCCCGACGAGCACCAGGTCGTAACCGGTCAGGCCGATGCCGGACTCCCGGTAGTCGCGCATGGTGACCTTGAACCCGAGGTGTTCGAGGATGTGCTTGAGCATCTCGGTGAACTGGTCCTCGTTGTCGACGATCAGCACCGAGCGGCCGATGAGTTCGGGCGCGGCGTACCTGTCGTCGACCTGCCTGTTGATCCAGAACCGGGACAGGTAGCGGTTGCGCCCGTTCAGCACCTCGACGACCTTGTCGTCCACGAACCGGTCGAGGAAGGGGCCGGGCGGTTCGGCGGTGGTGATCGCCTTCAGCAGCCCCTCGGCCTTGGTGCGCACCTCACGGCACTCCTTGGCGGGCACCGAGTCGCGGACGACGCTGGCGCCGCTGCGGATCACGGCGTGCCCCTCGACGTCCACCGCCATCGTCCGGATCGTGATGGCGCTGTCCAGCCACTCCTGCCCGTCGTCCTCCAGGCCGCGGATCATCAGGGCGGACGAGTAGTAGCCGCGGGACTCGGACTCGTGGCGGTGGATGACCCGGGCGGCGTTCTCCAGCGGGCTGCCGACCATGGTCGCGGCGAACATCGACTCCCGGAACGCGTCGAGCGGGCTCATGGTGGCGCTGCCCTCGAGCACGTACTCGGTGTGGACGAGCGCGCTCATCTCCTTGAGGTAGGGTCCGCGCACGACGCCGCCCTCGCCGCAGATCCGCGACATCATCTTGAGCTCCTCGTCGACCACCTGGAAGAGCTCGTTCACCTCCTTGCGGTCGGAGAGGAACTCGATGAGGTCGGCCCGCTTCTGCAACGCCGCGCGCGGCAGCGTGCCGCAGATCGGGTTCATCGTGACCGTGCCGCGGCGGTAGGTCAGGTGCCGTTCGGGCGAGGACCCGATGAAGTAGCGCTCCCCGTCGAAGAAGCAGAAGGTGAGGTACGCCCCGATCTCGTTGCGGGCGAGCCGGGCGAAGATCGTGTGCGCGACCTCGGGCCCGAAGTCACCGATGGTGACGTCGCACCGCCGCGAGATGAGGAAGTTGGAGCCCTCACCGCGCTGGATCTCCTCCTTGATCACCCGGTCGATGCGGGCGGCGAACTCCTCGTCGTCCGGAGTGTGCACGGGCTCGGAGACCACCCGGACGTCGGCGCGCACGTCGGCGAACGACTCCAACTCGACCTCGCGGAACTCGCTGGGCACCAACGAGATGAGGGGCTCGTCGTCGTCGTGGCAGACGTAGCCGCGCTCACGCAACTGCGCGTAGGGCACCATGGTCAGCACCGGGTGGGCGGCCGGGCGGGGCACCTCGGCGAGCGACCAGGACCGCACGGTCTCGCCGCGAGCGTAGTTGACCCGACCCTCGGAATGGACGAGGCAATAGGGGCTAGCGAAGTCAAGACTCACCGGAGGCCACCTTGCTGATCAGAAAGTGGTGTAGCACCAGGTAATCGATTTCCGTATCGAGGAAGCAGCTTAGCCCATCGGCGGGTGACCCGACGATTGGCTGCCCCGCGACGTTGAAGGAAGTGTTGATCAGGCAGGGCACGCCGGTGACCTGCTCGAAGGCTCGAAGCAGCCCCGCCAGCAGGGGATTGTCCGCCTCGTCGACCGTCTGGGCCCGGGCGGTGCCGTCGACGTGGACGGCGCCCGGAACGAGCTTCTGGTATTCGGATCGTACCGGGAAGACGAATGTCATGTAGGGCGACGACCTCTTCTTGCCCATTTCGAGGACCACCTGCGCCGACGCTGCGGGCAGCACCGGCGCGAAAGGCCGGAACGGCTCCCGCCGCTTGACGCGGATGTTGATGACGTCCTGAATATCGGGAAACGCGGGGTTGGCCAGGATGCTGCGATTGCCGAGAGCGCGCGGGCCGTACTCGACGGCGCCCTGGAACCAGCCGATCACCACCGGGTCGACGAGCAGCTTGGCCACCTCGGTGAGCAACTCGTCCTCGGCCAACTCGCGCCACTCGACCCGGTCACCCACCGCGGCGAGGGCCGCGCGGACGTCGTCGTCGGTGTAACTCGGTCCCAGGTACGGGCCGGGCGACGGGCGCACCGGGCGGCCCAGCTCGCGTGACGCGTACACCGCCGCGCCGATCGTCACGCCCGGGTCGCTCGCGCCGAAGCTGACCGACGCGTCCTCGAACCGGGAGCCCTCCAGCAGCTTGGTGTTGTTCACGCAGTTCAGCGCCAGGCCACCCTCGATGATCAGGTTACGCGCGGAGGTGCGCCGCTCCAGCACCGACACCTGGTGCCGGGTGACCACCTCGACCGCGTCCTGGACCGCCCGGGCCACCCGGCACCGGAAGTCCCAGTCGGTGCGGTCGCCGGTGCGCCCGAAGATCTCATCGAAGTAGGAGTAGTACGCCTGGGTGTCCAGCAGCGGGTTGCCGACCCGCAGCCGATAGCCGCCGGCCTCCTCCAGCGTGATCACCTCGCGCAGGAGCGGATTGTCCGCGCCGAGCGGCGGATGGAAGCCGCTGAGCCCCATCACCTTGTACTCGTCGTTGTTCGGCACGAAGCCGAGGTAGCGGGTGACCTTGCTGTAGAGCAGCGCGAGACTGTTGGTGATGTCGACGGTGGCGTCCGGAAGGATCGTCACCTCGCCGTCGCGGATCTCTCCCATGATCGACGAGTAGCGCTCCGCGCGGCCGTCGCTGACCAGGAACGCCGCGTCCCGCCAGCCGGCCGTGTGGTAGCCGCACGACAGGTGGGCCAGGTGGTGCGGGACGAGCCGGAGCCGGTCGGCCGGGATGGTGAAACCGGTGCGCGCGGCGAAGTCCGCCCGGATCGCCTCCGGCGTGAGCAGCGTCGTGCGCAGCTCCTCCAGCCGGGCCAGGCGGTCGGCCCGCTCCGGCTCCGGCACCGCCGACCGGGCGATCCCGGCCCGCTCCGCCGCCCAGACCTCGGGGGTGAAACTCCAGGGGAAGGCGAAGCAGTCGACGTCGGCCAGCCCGACGCCCGCCTCTCCCAGCGCCCAGCGAAGCGCGTTGACCGGCAGGTCGGACGTCTTCTTGACCCGGCTGAGCCGCTCCTCCTCCACGGCGGCGACCAGCTCGCCGTCGACCACCACGGCGACGGCCGCGTCGTGCCCCAGCACCCGGTGCCGGTCGAGGCCCGAACGCCGGAACAGGCGGCCGAACAGCTCCGCGGACCGCGTGAAACCGTTGAAGCCGACAACGATCATGCCCATCACCCCGCTATCGCAGATACCGCAGTTTGAGGTCCAACTCCGCCAGCTCCTGCGTGACGTCCGAGCCCGCGACCACGCCGCCGCCGCAGCGCAGCAGCACGTCCGGCCCGTCCCGCTCGGCACACGTGACGATCGTGTTGGAGGTCAGCGCGTCGCGGGCCGCGTCGTAGATCCCCACCGCGCCCGCGAAGAACCCGCGCGGCTCGCCCTCGAGGTCGGCCAGCACCTCCTGGGCGCGCAGCTTCGGCGCGCCGACCACCACCCCGCGCGGGAAACTCGCCAGCACGACACCGCCGAGCCCCCGCGCCGTGTCGTACGCGCCCGAGACGTCGCTGGCGAGATACGTCGTGGGACCGATCACCAGCGGCTCGCACAACCGGTCGACCACCACCGTGCCGGGCTCGCAGTACGAGCCGAGGTCGTTGCGCTCCAGGTCGACAAGCATGATGTGCTCGGCGAAGTACTTCGGGTCGTCGCGCAGCGACGCGCCCCGCTCCTGCCGTTCCCGCTCGTCCCGCGCGGCCGGCTGGGTGCCGGCGAAGACGCGGCTGCGCACCCGCCCGTCGCGCGCCAGCACGTGCGGCAGGGAGCAGTTGCCGAACACCGTGGCCCCGTCGAGGCTGAACCAGTAGGAGTAGTCGGCCGTGGCGTACCGGTCGGCGACGTCGGCGTAGTAGCGCGGCAGCGACGTGCGCGGGCGTACCCGCACCGGCACCGAGAGGACGACCTGGTAGATGTCGCCGGCCAGCAGGTGCTCGCGCGCTCGGGCGAGCTGGTCGGCGTACCGGTGCGGGTCGATGTCGGTCACGACCTCGGTCAGCGGGGCCGTCGGCGGCGGCGCGGTCCGGGCAGCGGTGCGGGCGCAGGCCGACATGACGTCGGCCCGGTCCTCCCCGGCGCAGCTCAGGGTGCCGGTGGCGGGGTCGTGGACCACCGCGCGTCGCAGCGGCCCGGCGAAGCCGAGCAGCCGTCCGGGGGCCGTGGTCGGCGGCGGCCCGCCCGGGATGCCGGCCTCCGCCCGCAGCCGCAGGGACAGGTCGTAGGAGAGGGCGAAGGCGACGTCGGCGCCCGGACCGCGCCGGGCCTCGGCTAGCAGGTGGTCGAGCAGGGCGGCGACGTCGCCGTCGAAGCGTTCGCCGCCCCGCTCGATCCCGTCGGTCGTGATCCGCCACACGTCGGCGAGCGACGCGAGGAGGGTGCGCCGCTCCCGCCCGGGCAGGCGGTAGCAGAACAGCGGTCCGAACAGCTCCGCGAGCGGCTCGACGAGGTCGTGCGGGTCGCCGGCGAAGGGTACGCGGGCGGTGGTGGCAGCGGGTGCGGGCGCCGACATCGGCGCCCTAGAGGGTGAAGTTGAAGGCGTTGCTGCCGGCCCCGGTGAGCTGCCCGACGCCGCGCCTGACCGCGTCGCTGACCCCGTCGGAGTAGAACAGCCGGGTGTAGCGGTCGCTGACGTCGGCATAGTCCTCCGTGTACGCGATCCGCCCGTCCTGGACGGTGACGATGCCCATCGCGGCGAGCGCGTCGAAGACCGACTGGAACTGCCGCAGCGGCTCGGAGCCCGCCGGGTAGAAGGAGTTGAACCGCGCGACGTCCAGCTCGCGGTGCTTCATGGCGAGCACGAGGTGCCGGCGCAGCGACTCGTCCGCCGAGAGTGGGAAGGCCTTCTCCACCGCCGACCCGCCGGCCTGGATCCGGCGCATGTACTCGCGGAAGGTGAAGGCGTTGCTGTACGTGTAGCCGTGCGAATGGCTGTAGGAGCTGGCGCCGAGCCCGAGGACGTAGCCGTTGTTGCCCCAGTGGTTGTCCTGGTAGTGGAAGATCCAGTTCTCGCGCGGGAAGAGGTTGCGGGAGTACTGCCAGTAGCCGTTCTCCCGCATCCGGCGCTTGGCGTACCGGAACAACGCGAGGCTGCGCCGGAAGAGCTTGGCGTGGTCCTCCTCGCGCAACGTGGTGTTGTTGATCGCGCCCTTGCGCACGGAGAGCGTGAAGAGGGTGATCTGGGTGGGCATCGGGTCCAGCGCGGTGACCGCGTCCATGGTCCGCTGCATGTTGTCGAAGGCCTCGCGCTCGATGCCCGCGATGAGGTCGATGTTGACGTTCGGCACGCCGCTGTCGGCCATGTGGTAATAGGTGCGCACCACGCTGGACGGGGTGTCGGAGCGGCGCGACTTGCGCAGGATCTCCGGGTCGAGCGACTGCACTCCCATGGACAGGCGGTTGGTCCCGTTGGCCGCCATGACCGCGATGCGGTCCTCGGTGGCCGAGTCCGGCGAGCACTCGTAGGTGATCTCGCGGCATTCGGACAGGTCGAACCGTCGGATGACCCGCTCGAAGAGGAATTCGATCTGCGCGGGGTTGAGCCGGCTGGGTGTACCCCCACCGATGAACACGGTCTCGATCTTCTTGCTCCGCATCATCGGCAGGTATTGCAACGCCTCCTTCTCGAGGCAGTGCAGGTAGTCCCAGATCACCTGGGTGTCGTCCTGGACGACGGCCACGCTGTAGTAGCAGAAGCTGCACTTCTGGCGGCAGAACGGGATGTGGATGTAGAGGTTGTAGGAGAAGGTGTCGCTGCCGGCCCAGAGGGTGTCGGGGTCGGAGGCGGTGGCGTCCCGCGGCTCCCACAGGGAGATCGGCGGATAGGTGAACACCAGCCCCGGTATGTGGTCGTCGGCCTCGATGAGCTGGTCGACGACGTCCGACCGGCCGGCGTCTGCCAGATCGAAGATGAATTCCTCAGCCACTGTCGCTCCTCGAACCTGTCACGGACAGGAAGTTGTCGATGATCAGCTGCCCGGCCGGCGTGCCGATCGACTCCGGATGGAACTGGACTCCGTACACCGGCTGCCGGGCGTGCTCGACGGCCATCACGCACTCGTCGTCGTCGGCGCTCGCCACGAGCCGCAGGTCGGCCGGGAGGGTGGCCGCGGTGACCGCCAGGCTGTGGTAACGCATGGCGGGGAAGCCGCTGGGCACCCCGGCGAAGATCCGGCTGCTGCGGCGCAGCCGGATCGTCGACACGTGGCCGTGCCGCACGCTCGCGAGGCGCGCCGTGCGCGCCCCGTAGAACCGGCCGATGGCCTGGTGCCCGAGACAGACGCCCAGCACCGGGACCCGGCCGGCGTAGTGGGCGAGGGCGGCCAGGCAGACGCCGTAGGAACCGGGATTGTCGACGGAGCCCGGTCCGGGCGACAGCACCAGGTGGGTGGGGTGCTGTGCGGCGATCTCGTCGAGCGCCGCGGTGTTGCGCAGGACCGTCGGTCGCGCGCCGGCGACGGCCAGATATTGCACCAGGTTGTAGGTGAACGAGTCGAAGTTGTCCAGCACGACGACGCGACGGCTCATGTCGGCTGCCTCCGCACGGCCCGGCCCTCGATCTCGAAGCGCAGTTCCGGACGGCAGACGTCCACGGTGTTCAGCAGGTACGGCACGGTGAAGCCGGCGTCCGAACAGTGTGCCTCGAAGGCGCTTCTCGCCTCCGCGTCCTTGCAGTAGACGTAGCAGCTCACCACGTCCTCCGGGGTGAGGTCCGCGCCGGCGAGCAGGTCGGTGAAGCTGGCCATCGCGTAGTCCACGGCGGCCCGCACGTCATCCTGCGGCAGGGACACGCCGCGCTGGTCGATGCTGGAGATGCCGGAGACGTGCACCACCTCGCAGCCGTTGCGGTGCGACCGGTTGGCGCGCACGAAGCGGGGGCCGTAGTCGTAGGGCGCGCACTGCAGCTCGGTGCCGAACGGGGTCGCCGCCGGCTCACCGTCCCGCGCGACCGCCTCGGCCATCACGGCCACCGCCTGGCCGGGCGGCAGTCCGGCGCCGATGCCGGTGCTGGCCGGGTAGGTGGTCAGCTTCCACCTGTCGAAGGTGGCGTCGCGCGCCTTGTTCAGCTCGGCGTAGGTCTCCTCGATGTCGGCGAGGAAATACCAGGTGCGGTCGAGGTGGCGGGGCTCCATGCCGGCCTGGGTGAGCGCCGCCTCCAGCCCGTGCAGGGCCGCCATCGACTGCTCGAACGTGGACCCCTCGCGGCTGGGCGCGGCGACGTGCGCCAGCCGCCGGACCTCGACGCCGTCCTCGTGGGTGCGGACCAGGCGGGTGCCGGGGCCGAGCGCCACGACCTCCACCTCGGCGCCGGGCAGCGGGACGATCGCGGTGACCTCGACGCCGGGCCGTCCGGTGGCCGCGTACTGGCGCCCGGCGGTCAGCGGGCGCAGCGGCCGGTCCCCGTCGGGTGCCAGATCGACGTCACCGAAGACCACGACGCGCAGGCACTCGGCGCCCGGCTCGCTCGTGACCTGTTCGACGACGGCGTCGACGTCGGCTTGCGTGATGACATCTCCGGTCGCCGGCCAGCAGGCCTGCACCTCGTCGTACCGGATTCCGCGGACACGTCGAATGACGATGACGCCCTCCCCGTGGTGACTGCCGCGCTCGGCGACAGGGCTGGCCGCCGGAACGAGGAATCTGGCTCCGCGGAACCGGGGGGAACGTCCTTGTGTCCCACGCCGGTCTGACGCCGCGAAGGCTCGCCCATCCTGACACGCACGGGCATCGCCGTCCACCCTGATAGTCGTGGACCAGTTAGTCGTTGATCAATGCAGAAGTGATGTGCGCAGCTCAGGGCGGCCCGGCCAACGCCGGTTTGCTCTCGCCTGAGTGATCGGATCACCCCGCCCGGTGAGCGTGAAACAACCATAAAAGCCGATATGGTCGTCGTTCTCGGGTGCACGCGTCGTCGTGCGGTTTGACATCATGGGGCGCGGGACACGTGACGGGGGCGTCACGGAAAAGCGTGCGGGAAAGGGAAGTTCGACCATGTGGAAAACGGCCGAGGCGACGTTCCAGGAAATGTTCTGCAGGATGTACGAGGTCGCCGAGCCGGCGGTGCCGCTCAGTAAGATAATCCACTGGCGAGCCGTCACCGCCGACGTCGGAATGCAGGATGACGACTGCAATCGCGGCACGGCTTTCGTGCCGGCCGGACATTTCTACGAGATGCACATCCCGGCGCCCGCCGACGAGCGGCGCCGGGCCGACCGCGAGCGCGCCCGGCGGGCCGGCGCGGACTGGTTGCTCTACCCGCAGATCCGCACCACCGTCGACACCGCCGCGCTCGCCGCGGACGGCTTCCTCGACCTGCCCTGGTTCATCGAGGCGCAGTACCGGGTGCGCGCCGGCGTCGACGACGACCTGCGGGCCCACCTGGGCAACTCCCGCTACCGCGACCTGCGCCGGTTGGTGCGCCGCGCGGCCGGCGAGTACGACTACCGCGTCCTCGACGGCGCCGAGGCGGCGGCCGACCCCGCGGCGCTCAAGGACTTCGACCGGTTGCACGCGCTCAACCTGGCCAAGTACGGACACCGCTACAACCACCTGTCGGCCACCGCCCTCGAACTGGTCCTGGACTCGCCGCTGCGCGACCGCATGCGGCTCTTCCTGCGGCAGTCGCGTGCCGACGGCGCGACCGTGCAGGTCGTGCTCTGCTTCCTCGACCCGACCGGGACCGAGCTGACCATCCTCGCCCAGGGCATCGACGCCGCCCTGGTGTCGCCCGGTCAGAACGTCTACCGCGCCGCGTTCTACGAGATCTACCGCTGGGGCGAGGGCCACGGCGTGGGTGTCTTCAGCCTCGGACGCGGCAACGAGGTCAAGAAGCTCGACGTCGGGGCGAACACCTACCACCTGCTGGCCAACCACATCGGCGGCGTGTCCGGAGCCGACCCCGCCGTGTTCGCGCCGATGCGCGCCGCACTGCGCGACTTCTTCGACCGGGTGATCGGCGAGCTGGAGTCCACCGGCGGCCACCGGGTGACCGTGCGGCGATGACGGACCTGGTCCAGGAGAGTTCCGCCACCGGGCGGCAGCGGATGCCGCGCGCCTTCTGGGCGCTGTGGACCGGCAGCCTGCTGAATCGGCTCGGCTACCTGATCCAACCGTTCCTCGCGCTGTTCCTGTCGGGTCGATGGCACCTGTCACCCGGCACCGTCGGTCTGGTCCTGGCCAGCTTCGGCGCCGGGGCCGTGGTGTCGCAGCCGCTCGGCGGCTGGCTGGCGGACCGGTGGGGCGGGCGGCGCACGCTCGTCGCCGGGCTGCTGGCCACCGCGGCGACGGCGATGACCATTCCCTGGGCCGGCACCCTGCCCACCCTGGTCGGCGCGGTGGTGCTCTACGGCCTCACCGTCGACCTCTACCGGCCCGCCCTGGCCGCTCTCGTCGTCGCCACGGTCCCCGGCGAGCACCGGGCGCGGGCCTTCGGCCTGATCTTCTGGGCGGTCAACCTGGGCAGCGCGGTCGCGGGACTGGCCGGTGGCGTCATGGCGGAGCGCGGCTTCGTGCTGCTGTTCGCGGCCGACGCGGCGAGTTGCGTGATCTTCGCGCTGGTCGCGGTGCGGCTTCTGCCGCCCGACCGGCGGGCGGGGGCCCGCGACGGCGGCCGGGGCGGCGCGGGCCCGGTCTCCGACGCCCTGTTGTGGGCGGTGACCGGCACGTTCCTCGTCTTCGCGGTGCTGCTCGTGCAGGCGTATGTGACGATGCCCCTGATCATGCTCGACCAGGGGCTGCCCGCCACGGCGTACGGGCTGGTCATCGCGGTGAACCCGATCGTGATCCTGGTGGTGCAGCCGCTGCTCGTCGGGCGGCTGGCCAGTTGGCCGCGGATGCCCGTCTACGCCGGCAGCCTGGCTGTCACGGGGGTGGGCTTCGGGCTGCTCGCCGCCGCGCGGGACGTGCCCGTCTACGTGCTCGCGGTCCTGGTCTGGACGGTGGGGGAGATCGGCGTGGCGACGGTCGGGCCGACCCTGGTGACCGAGATCGCGAGGCCGGGGTCCGAGGGGCGCTACAGCGGCCTGTTCGGCATGGCGTACGGCGCCTCCAGCCTGGTCGGGCCGCTCGTCGGCGCCGCGGTGCTGGACGCGGCGGGGCCGACGGCGCTCTGGGTGACCTGTGCCGCGGCCGGCGTCGCGGCGGCTGCCGCGGCCGTCGCCCTGCGGGGCGCGGTGGTCCGGCGGACGGCTTCCGCCCGGCTCGGGTGAGGTCAGCCCGCCGGGCGGGCGATGCGCGCCTCGCGGGGGTTGCGGGCGAGCCTGAGCAGGTCGCGACCGTCGACCCGCAGGGTGCGGTCGTTGCGTCCGCTGCCGCAGTAGACGGGGCCCATGCCCGCGACCGCGACATCGAAGACGGTGATGACGCCCTCGGCGTCGCTGAGCGGGCTGGCTCCGCCCGGCTCCATGTCGAGCGCGTCGAGCACGGCCGGGTCCGCGGGGCGCAGCCGCGAGCGGGAGGTGCCGACCGCCTCCGCGAGGCCCCGGTAGTCGAGCCGGGCGGGCCCGGGCAGCACCGCCAGCACCAGCCCGTCCCGCGCGCCCTCGAAGGCCAGGGTCTTCACGGACCGCTCCACCGGCAGCTCGAGCCACGTCGCCACGTCGTCCGCGGTGCGGATGGCCCGGTGCTCGGTCACCGCGTAGGCCGCCCCGGCCTGGTCGAGAATCCGCATCGGGGTGGGCACCGCCTCGCTGGACCGTGTCATTCCGCCGACACTACCGGTCCGGGGCCGGCAATCAGGACAACGTCCGACGTGGATGGCGTGGTGGGGCACGTCGCGCCGCGGGGCGCCGACCACCGCCGACAAAGATGATCACGAAAGTTCCATTGACATCACCCCTCGGGCGTGAGTTAACTGTCTTCCGGCCACAAAGAGTGATCCGCTGAACCCTCGCGGTAACTCGACGCAGCGCTGACACGGGGAGTTAATCGCGCATGAGCCACGCCCATCGGCGGACCTGATCTATCCGTTGACCTGCTGACATCACCCTGCGCCACGTCGTGGCCAGGTCCTGTTCCTGCTGCTCCGTGCGCGCGGCCACCACACCGCGGTGGTGGCATCCGCACGCCCGCAGCCGCGACACCTGCCGTTCGCCCGCCCCGGGACCACTGGAGGCTGACTCATGGCTCAATCCTTTCCGCCCTTTGGGGAAATTCTCGCCGAGGCCCAGAAGAGCCTGGACGCGATGCCGATCACCGAGCTCGCCGAGATCGGCATTCTGCAGCCGGTGGAGAACTACTACCTGGTCGGGACGTACCCGCCCCTGAAGGCGATGGCCGAGATCACGCCGGCCGAGACCTTCGCCGGCCTGACCCGGAACGCGAATGTCTACCTGCACCTGCCGTTCTGCGAACAGCGCTGCACGTTCTGCCACTTCGCCAAGGAGATCCGGCCGGACTCCCCGCGGGTGACCCGCTACCTCGCCGCGCTGCACCGCGAGATCGCGCTCGTGACCGGCATGCTCCCGCACCCGGTCACCGCGGAAACCGTGTACTTCGGCGGCGGCACCCCGTCCTACCTGTCCGCCCCGCAGATCACGGCACTCTTCGCCCAGCTCCGGCGGCACATCGACCTGCCGGACACCGCCGAGGTCACCTTCGAGCTGCACCCGTCGGTCATCGACGCCCCCGACTACACCGACCGGCTCGACGCGCTGCGCGACTCCGGGGTGAACCGGTGGGTCTTCGGAGTGCAGTCCATGGACGACCGGGTGCTGCGCAAGCTCAACCGCGGCCACGAGTCGTCCCACGTCTACCGGCTGCTCGACCTGCTGCACGAGCGGGGCCTGGACAACCACTCGGTCGACCTGATCTTCGGTCTGCCGTACCAGACCGAGGAGAACTGGTACACGACGCTGACCAGCCTGATCGAGTACGGCGTCGAGAAGTTCAACATCTTCCCGCTGATGTTCAAGCAGGCCGATCCGATCTCGGCGCACTACCGCAACGAGCCCGGGATCTTCCCCGACCTGCGGCGTCGGCTGCTCATGCACTTCATGACCGAGGCGCTGACCCGCAGGCTCGGCTTCCGGCGGGGCCCCCTCTTCTACTACTCGAAGGCGTCCACCCACTCGCGCCAGCAGGAGAACAAGTACGACTCCATCGAGGACACCAACCTGCTGCCGTTCGGCGTCTCCGGATTCGGCTACGTCGGGAACACGCAGTACTACAACGACTGCACCATGGACGGCTACATGCGGCGGGTGGAGGCGGGCCAACCCTCGGTCTGGCACGGCGTGCACCTGTCGGCCGACGAGCGGATGCGCCGCGCGGTCATGTTCAACCTGCGCTCGCGCGGCGTCGGGCGGGAGGACTTCCGCCGCCGCTACGGCGTCGACCCCGCCGAGCACTTCGCCGCGGAGCTGGCGCCCTACCGGGAGCACGGCCTGATCCGGATCGACGACGACGCCATCCGGCTGACCGACAACGGCGTACCGGTGGCCGACAGCATCGCCCTGCGGATGGTGAGCCCGCAGGTCCTGGCCCGGGTCCAGGACGCCAACTCCCGGATCGTCGACCTCAAGCGGGACCCGCTCGACCGGTACGACTTCTCACCGCTGGAACGCGATCCCGTCGGCGCCGGAGTGTCCACCGCCGGCCGCCGCCCACTGCCGCTGACGGTCGAGCGCTAGAGCATGGACACCCCATCCCGACCCGGTGGCGCGTCGCTGCGCCGGGACCTCTCCGGACGCCAGTTGAGAATGCTCGGCCTCGGCGGCGCGATCGGCACCGGCCTCTTTCTCGGATCCGGACAGGCGATCTCGACCGCCGGCCCGGCGGTCACCATCGCCTACGTCATCGGCGGCGCCGTCGCCGTGACCCTCGCCTACGCGCTCGCCCGCATGATCGCCGCGCATCCGGAGGTGGGCGGGTTCGGTGGGCTGGCCGAGCGGTACCTGGGCCGTGGTCCCGCCTTCACCCAGCGCTGGTGGTACTGGATCGCCCAGGTCGTCAACATCGGCGGTGAGGCGCTCGCGGTCGGCATCTACCTGAAGCTGTGGTGGCCGGGGCTGCCCCTGTGGGTGCCCGCGGTGCTGTTCGCGACGCTGGTGCTGGTGGTCAACTCGTTCACCGTCGGGGTGTTCGGCGAGTTCGAGTACTGGTTCGCGATGATCAAGGTGATCGCGATCGTCGTCTTCGTCGGCCTGGGCGCCGTCGCCGTCTTCGTCGGCCTCGGCGGTCGGCCGGCGACCGGGTTGTCGGCCTGGACCGACCACGGCGGCTTCGCGCCGCACGGCGTGAGCGGCATCTGGCTCGGCATGGTGCTGGTGACCTTCAGCTACATGGGCACCGAGGCGCTCGCCGTGGCCGCGGGCGAGGCGCGCACGGCCGGCCGGGACGTCGTCTCCGCCACCCGCGGCGTGGTGCTGCGGCTGCTGCTGTTCTACGTCCTCGGCACCGCGGTCGTCGTCTCGATCGTGCCGTGGACCGAGGCGGCGGCGGGCGGTTCGGTCGACGCCAGCCCGTTCGTCCGGCTGTTCGACATCGCCGGTCTCCCGGCCGCGGTGCACGTCATGAACCTCGTGGTGCTGACCGCCGCGCTGTCCGCGATGAACACGAACGTCTACGTCGCCAGCCGCACGCTGTACGGCCTGGCCGGCAGCGGCCAGGCCCCGCGGGTGTTCGGCCGGGTCAACAGGCGCGGCGTTCCGCTTCCCGCGCTGCTGGTCTCCGGCGCCGGGCTGCTGCTGGCCGCCCTGCTCGCGGCGGTCGTTCCGGAGCGGGCCTTCCTCGCGCTGGTCGGGCTCTCACTGTCCGGTGCGGTGCTGACCTGGATCCTCATCCTGGCCACCTACCTCGCCTACCGGCGTGCGGAACGCCCGGCGGACCGTGTGCTGGCCGGGGCGGTGGTGCTGGCCATCGTCGTCCTGGCCGCGGTGCTGGTGACCATGGCGGTCAGCGACGCCTTCAGCGTGCCGGTGCTCAGCGGGGCGCCGCTGCTGCTGGCGGTCCTGGTGGCGTACGCGGTCCACGCCCGGCACCGCCGGTCGGCCGGGGTGCCGGAGCCGGACGCCGCCGAGCCGGTCGGGGCGCGGTGACCGAATGACCGGTCCCGGACTCGCCACCCCGACACCGCGCACCGCGCTGGTCCCGCTGCTGGTGGGCGACACCCCCGTGGCCTCCGTGCCGGTGACGGCCGGGGGCCGCGCGGGGATGCTGCGGCTCAAACTCGAGTCGTTCAACCCGTGCGGTTCGATCAAGGACCGCACCGCCGTCGCCCTGTTCGACTCCGTCGCCGACCAGCTCGACCCGCTCAACGGCATCGTCGAGTCCACGTCGGGCAATCTCGGCGTGGCCCTGGCCGCGCTGTCGTCGGCCGCGAACGTGCCGTTCACCGCGGTCGTCGACCCGCGCACCCCGGCCTACGCGGTCCGCCAACTGCGCCGCCTCGGCGCCTCGGTGGTGGTGGCCACCGACAAGGACGGCCGGGGTGGTTACCTGCTCAGCCGGCTCGAGTCGGTCAAACGGATGCTCGCCGAGCGGCCCGCCCTGCGCTGGACCAACCAGTACGAGAATCCCGCCAACCCGGCTGCCCACGAGGGCGGGACCGCGCCGGAACTGGCCCGGCAGGTGCCCGCCGACACCGTCGTCCTGGTCGCCGTCTCCACCGGCGGCACCCTGGCCGGCATGCGCAGCTACGCCGCCCGCGCGACGAAGTGGACGGTCGTCGGTGTCGACGTGCCGGGCTCGTACGCGGTCGGGCACACCGAGGGTCCGCGGCTGCTGTCCGGCATCGGCTCCAGCAAGCACTCCGGTTTCGTCTCGGCGGGCGACGGGCCGATCGAGCGGGTCCGTCCCGCCGACGCGGTCGCCGCCTGCGTCTGGCTGTTGGAGCAGACCGGCATCGGGGTGGGCGCCAGCTCGGGCGCGCTGGTGGCGGCGGCCCTGCGGCTGATCGAGCGGGACCGGCTGACCGACGTCGTCTGCGTCTGCGCCGACGGCGCCGGCAACTACCTGGACACGGTCTACTCGCCGGCCTGGCGGTCGGCGCAGGGGCTCCGCGCGGACCCGCCGGCCGCCGTCTGCGGTCCGGTGGAATGGAGCAGCGCGTGAACGCGGAACCGATGCGGGACTGGTTCGACCGCGCGGGCGTGCGCGTTGATCCGCGCCGGGTGCTCACCGACGAGCTGGGCGGCGGAAAGGTGCTCTTCCCGGCCCGGCTGATCCCCTACCTCGGCCACCGACTGCTGGACGGCTTGGACGACGGGGCCCGGGCGGCACTTGTCGCCCGGCACACCTACCACTACTTCGCGTTCACGGCCCACTTCGAGACGAGGGTCGTCAACCGGGCCACGGAGATGCTCGCGAACGGCCGGGTGGACGTGCCGTTGCGCCGGGACGTCCGGTTCGACGCCTACAAGATCTACTGTGACGAGGCGTACCACGCGCTCTACTCGTTCGACGTGGTGCGGCAGTTGGAGGCGGCGAGCCGGGTCGCGGCGCTGCCGTACGACTTCACCCCGTTCCTGAACCGCCTCGACGGCATCGCGTCCGGCGCGATGCCGCACCGCGGGACGCTGCCGCAACTGTTGCAGGTCGTCGTCTTCGAGACGCTGGTGACCACCCTGCTTGCCGAGCTGCCGAACGACCCCGACCTGGTCGGGGTCGTTCGCGAGACGGTCCGCGACCACGCCCGGGACGAGGGTAGGCACCACGTCTTCTTCGCCCACCTGTTCCGCGAGTTGTGGGCGGGGCTCGACCCGGGCGCACGCCGGGAGACCGCCCGGTGCCTGCCCCGGTTGATCGGCCACAGCCTGCGGCCGGACCTGCGGCCCGCACGGGCCAACCTCGCCGCCGCGGGACTCACCCCCGCACAGGTCGAAGAGGTGGTGAGTGACGTCTACCACCCGGATTCCGTCCGGCGGGGCGCGCGCGAGCAGGCCGTCCAATCCGTCAAACTGTTCCGCTCCTGCGGTGTGCTCGACCTGCCCGAGGGGCTCGACGCCTTTCACGAGGAGGGACTCCTGTGACCACCTCAGTCGGCCGATGGTTCACGGCCGGGCTGCCCGGGCTGCGCGGCCCGGGCAGCGTCGCGGTGCTGTCCCGCGCGGACGTCCTGCGCTGCCTCGACGCGCTCGACGTGGTGGCGCTGGTCCGGCGCACCCTCGCCGACCACGACGCGGGACGCTGCGTGCTGCCCGGCGAGGCATACCTGCGCTGGGACAACGGCCGGGGCGCGTACACCCGGTCCATCGGGATGCCGGGGGCGGTGCCGGGCGCCTACGGGATGAAGATCATCAACGCCAGCGTCTCGAACCCGGCGGCCGGGCTGGAGCGCGCCGGCGGGGTGGGGCTCTGCTTCGACCCGGAGACCGCCCGGATCACGGCCGTCGTGGAGGTCGGGATCATCAGCGCCGTCCGCACCGCCGCCGTCTCCGCCGTCGCCGTCGACCTCACCGGGCACACGGACGCGGAGAGCCTGACCGTGCTCGGCTGCGGAGCGCAGGGCGGCACCCATGCGGCCCTGTTCCTCGAGACCCTGCCGTGCCTGTCCCGGGTCACGCTCCACGACCGCGTGGACGCCGCCGCCCGCGGCCTCGCGGAACGCCTGCGCCGGCTCCGCCCCGGGCTGGACGTACGCGTCGCCGCCGAGGCGGCCCCGGCCGTCGCGGCCGGGCAGGTCATCATCGCCACGACCACGGCGGACGAGGGCTACCTGCCGCCGGAGTGGATTCCCGCCGGCGCCCTGGTCGTCAACGTGTCGCTGGCCGACCTGACCGCCGAGGCGCTGCTCGCCGCCGGCGCCCTCTACGTCGACGACGTCGACCTGGTCGCGGAGAACCCCAGACGCCCGCTCGGCGAACTCATGGCACACGGCCGGGTGACCCGCCCCGGGTCGGCCACCGGCCGGGCGATCGACGGCACGATCGGCGGCCTGGTCACCGGCCGGCACCGGCGCGTGCCGACACGCTCCTACACCGTGGTGAATCCGTTCGGCATGGGCGTGCTCGACGTCGCCCTGATCGAGGAGGTACGCCGCCACGCCGCCGCCGCGGGCCTCGGGACGGCGGTGGACCTCGGATGACCGGGACCCGGCGCAGCCTGATCTCCCTGCGTGATCTCACCGCCGCCCAGCTCACCGGCCTGGTCGAGGCCGCCGTCCGGGTCGCCGACGACCCGGGCGCGGTGCCGCCGAGCCTGACCGGCGCGGTGGTGGCGACACTCTTCGAACGCACGTCGACCCGGACCCGCACCGCGTTCGGCGTGGCGGCGCTCCGACTCGGCGCCCAGGTGCTCGACTACGGGCCGGCGAGCCTGCAGACGAACACCGGCGAATCCGCCGAGGACACCGCGCGGATCCTCGGCCTGATGCTCGACGGGGTGGTGATCCGCAGCACCCGCACCGTCGCCGAGCTGGGCCGGATGCGGGACGCCGGGAACCTGCCGCTGATCAACGCGATGGCCCGGGAGGAGCACCCCACGCAGGCGGTGTGCGACCTGGCCACGTTGCGACGGCATCTCGGCGCCCTGGACGGCATCCGGGTGCTCTACGTCGGTGAGGGCAACAACACCGCCTCCGCGCTGGCGTATGCGCTGGCCCGGATCCCGGGTGCCGAGCTGACCCTCTACACCCCGCCGGGCTACGGCCTCGACGCCGCCAGCCTGGCCGCGGCGGAGAAGGACGCCGTGCCCGGCGCCCGCGTGCGACAGACCCACGAACGGGACGCGCTCCCGGACGCCGCCGACTGCGTTTACACCACGCGGTGGCAGACCACCGGAACCGTCAAGGAGGACCCGCTGTGGCGACAGACCTTCCGGCCCTTCCACATCGACGAGGACTTCCTGAGTCGCTGGCCGCAAGCGGTGTTCCTGCACGATCTGCCGGCGCACCGAGGGGAGGAGGTTTCCGCGGCCGTCCTCGACTCGCCGCGGAGCCTGGTGTGGCAGCAGGCGCGGATGAAACTGGACAGCGCGACGGCGATCCTGCAGACCTTCTGGGGCACCTGAGCCACCTGACCGTCGCGGTGCACGCCGGGCCGGCCACGGCCGAGCGGGACGCGGTGCTGTGCCTGCTGGAAGCGGTGGAGACACTGCTGCCCCTGCTCGGGCCGGCGCCGCGGCGTCCCACCCGCGACGACCTCGACGCCATCGACGGGCAACTGCGCGCCATGCGCATGTCCCTGCGTACCTACCTCTGGCAGACCCCGGCCGGCAGACCCCGGCCGGCCCTCCGCGAACAGGAGCGATGACGCATGCAACCGGTGACCCTGCTGGTGTACGGCAAGGGCGGTCCCGCGCTGGAATACCTGCTGCCGAGACTCACCAGCCGGGCCGTCGTCGACGTCCTGCTGGTCGGCGAGCCCTTGCCCTGGCAGCGCGAACTCCTGTTCCGCCTGTGCCGACAACTGCGCCACGCCCGGCCCGACGCCCCACTGGCCGACGAGATCGTCGAACACGCCAGAGCCGTACGCGCCGACGCCGTGCTCACCTTCTCCGAGTTCTGCGTGGTGCCCACCGCGGCGGCCTGCCTGCGGCTCGGCCTGCCCGGGCCCGGCCCGGGCGCGGCGACCTCCCGCAACAAGCTGCTCATGCGGCGCGCCTGGGAGGCGGCGGGGGTGCCGAATCCGGCGTTCCGTCCGGTCGACTCGCTCGACGACCTGGCCGCGGCCTGCGCCGAGCTGGACGGCCCCGTGATCGTCAAGTCGGTCCTGGGCGCCGGTTCGATCGGGCAGGCCACGATCCAGCCCGGCGACGATCCCGAGCCGGTGTGGCGGGACCTCGCGGCGGCCGTCGACGCCGCGCGGGAGTCGGGCATGTCCGAGCACGGCAGCGCCGACGGACCCCGCTTCGTGGCCGAGGAGGTCATCGACGCGAGCACGGAGGGCTGGTACACCGAGCCCGGCTTCGGCGACTACCTCAGCGTGGAAGGGCTGGTGGCGGGTGGCACCTACCACCCGTTGGCGATCACCGCCCGGCTGCCCACGATCCCGGTGTACGTGGAGCTGAGCAACCAGGCGCCGTGTGTGCTGGCGCCGGCGCTGCAACAGCGCATCGCCGACGTCGCCCGCCGCGCCGTCGACGCGCTCGATCTGGACACCTGCGCCACGCACACCGAGTTCAAGCTGATGGCCGACGGCTCGGTGCGGCTGCTGGAGTCGGCGGCCCGCGCCGGTGGTGCGGCCGTCACCCGCGAACTGCTGGAGGTCTACGGCGTCGACCTCATCGCCCTCCAGCACGCCGCCGCGCTCGGCGAGGCGCCCGACGTGCCGGGTCGGCTGCTGCTGCCCTCGGACGCCACCTGCGCCGCCGCGTCCCTCTCGGTCATCGCGTCCGACTCGTCGGGTAAGCCCTGGCCCGTGCTGCCTCCCTTCGACCCCGACCGGGTCGACTGGTCGTCCCTGGTGTCGCCCGCCACCACGGTCGAGCTGGTGCGCGGCCAGTCCCAGGAGCCGGGCACGCCGATGCCCCGCTACCACCCGAACACCGGCGTGCTCGGCTACGCCGGCCTGCTCTTCCTGCGGACCACCGACCCGCTGACGCTGCGCGACGACGCGCTCCGGATCCTCGACGGCCTCGCCGAGGCGATGGACCGGGCCCGGAGGACGCCCTGACCCGCCCGTACCGCTCCGACGAAGGAAATGGAGTCCGATGTCTCTCGTGCTCGGCCTGAACCTCAGCCACGACCGCTCTGCCTGCCTGGTGCGTGACGGCGAGATCGCCGTTGCCGTCGAAGAGGAGCGCCTGGACCGCATCAAGCACTCCGAAGGGTTCCTCGTGCAGGGACACTTCGAGCGCATCACCAAGACCCTGCCGATGAAGGCGGTGACCTACTGCCTCGACGCGGTCGGCGCCGGCATCGACGACGTGGACCTGGTGGTCGGCAACCGCCCGCTGGGCGACGGGTCCGTCCGCCGCATCCTGCGTGAGCTGCCCATCAGGGACAAGAGCAAGGTCCGCGCGCTGCCGCTGCCCGGCCACCACCGCGCACACGCCGCCGTCGCCTACTACCCCTCCGGGTACGACGAGGCGGCCGTCCTCGTCGTGGACCAGGCCGGCGCCCGGTTCCCGGACAGCACCATCGAGAAGCACACGCTGTTCCGGGGGACCGGCGACCGGTTGGAACCGGTGGCCGCCTGCCGCTACCCGGCCGACTACTCCGACCTGAGCCTCGGCCTGTTCTACGACTTCTTCACCACCAGGTTGGGCTTCGTCACCAGGTACGGCACCCCCGACTTCGGCGTGTTCGGCTGCGGCGGCTATCCGGAGGCGGGCAAGACCATGGGGCTTGCACCCTACGGCCGGCCGCGTCCCGACTGGGGTGACTGGCTCACGTTCGACGGTTTCGACATCCGCTCCTCGCAGAAGGACCTGGAGGGCATCTGGCAACGGCTGCTCGCCGAGGAGGGCGCCGACTACGACCCGGCGGATCCGCTGCGCTGGCAGTCGCCGTTCGCGGAGGACGTCGCCTACCACGTGCAGGCCGAGCTGGAGCGGGCGATGCTGCACCTCGCCGGGGTGGCGCACGAGCTGACCGGGTCGGACCGCCTCTGCATGGCCGGCGGCGTCATGCTCAACTCGGTCGCCAACGAACGGGTGCGTGCGGAGTCACCGTTCCGCGAGGTCTTCATCCCGCCGGCGGCCGGCGACTCGGGTGTCGCGATCGGCGCGGCCCTCTACGGCAGCGTCGAGCTGCTCGGCGCCCGGCGTCCCGCGGTGATGCGGACGGCGTCCTTCGGGCGGTCGTACACGCGGGACGAGGTGCTGGACGCGCTGCGCACGGTCGGCGAGCACACCGGAGTCGAGCTGACCTGGCGGGAGGCCGGCCCCCGTGACGTCGCCGAGTTGCTCGCCGCGCACCGGGTCGTCGGCTGGTTCAGCGGCGGTTCCGAGATCGGCCCGCGGGCGCTTGGTAACCGCAGCATGCTGGCGGACCCGCGGCACCCCGCGATGCGCGACTACCTGAACACCGTGGTCAAGCACCGGGAGCCGTTCCGCCCGTACGCTCCGTCCGCGCTCGTCGAGCACGCGGGCGGCTGGTTCGACCTCACCGGCGAGAGCCCGTTCATGCTGCTCGTCCCGCAGGTGAACGCGGCCCGCCGGGAGAGCGTCCCGAGCATCACCCATGTCGACGGCACCGCCCGCCTGCAGACGGTCTCGGCGGCCGACAACCCGGCCTACCACGCGGTGATCTCCGCCTTCCACGAGCTGACCGGGGTGCCGATCGTGTTGAACACGTCGTACAACGACGCCGGCGAGCCGATCGTCGAGACACCGCTGCACGCCCTCTGCACGTTCGTCCGCACCGAACTCGACCACCTCTACCTCGACGGGCTCCTGGTGACCAAGTCCGGGCGGGAACTCAGCGCGTCCCATCCCGCGCGCACGCCGCTGACCGGAGACAACGCCCGGTGACTCTGCTTCCGGACCTCGGTTCCGCGACCCGCCGCGAGCACCACCTGCGGCGGGTCCGCACCGGCTTCGTGCTCAGCCAGGTCTTCTTCGGCCTGGCGACAAGCCTGTTCGACATGTACTACGCGCTGTTCCTCGGGCAGGTGGGCATTTCGCCGGCCGGCGCGGGGCAGGTCTTCTCGGTCGGTTTCACCGTCATGGCGGTGATCGTGCTGCCGCTGAGCGCGTTCACCGACCGGCTCGGCCTCGAACCGATGATGCTGCTCAGCAGCTTCGGCTTCGCCGGCACGATGCTGGCGATCCCGTTCGTCGACAGCCTCTCCGCGCACCTGGTGCTGTTCGGACTCAACAGCGTCTGCTCCGCTCTGATGCTGGTGAGCGTCAACGCGGTGCTCGCCTCGGCCATCGACGACGAGCAGGCGCGCTTCGCGGTGTTCCGCACCGGCTTCGTCGCCTTCCTCACCGCTTCCGCGGTCGGCAACGTGGTCGGCGTGTTGCTCGCCCGCTTCGGCGACGAGAGCGCCGGCTGGTACCGCTTCGACCTGCTGTGCTCAGCCGTGCTGGCCCTGCTGATCGGGATCTCCCGCATCGCCATGTGGAACCGCGGCGCCCGGCCGGCCCTCGCCCCGGGCGAGCCCCGCCCGCGGGTGCTGCCGGCGCTGCGCGCCGACGCCGCCCACCTCGCCGGCCTGTTCGCGCTGGCCGTCCTCGTCGGCGGCGCCGGCGTCCTCGCCATCCGCTTCATCAACCTGGTGGCGGTCAACTACCTGCACCTGGCCACCGAGTCGCTGGGCTGGCTCCTGGTCGCGGACCGCCTGGCCAGCGTCCTGGGCATCTTCGTCCTGTTTCCCCTGATGAAGCGCGGCGGGGCCCTCCGCGTGGCCGGACTTGCCATGATCGCGGCGCTGTTCCTGCAGTTCCTGAGCGCCACCGCCGGCACGGCCAGCCTCTTCGTCCTCTGGTATCTGCTGCGCCAGGGGGCCCATTACGCCCAGATGCCGGTCCTTGACAGTTTCGCCAACAGCCGGGCCGCGCACGGCACCCGCGCCTTCGTCAACGGTGTCCAGCGGATGGGCATCTTCACCGGAAGCGCCGTGGCCTCCCTCGCCTACGGCACCCTGATGGCGGCCGGGCACTACCCGGCCGCCATCGTCCTGTCCGGTGTCCTGTCCCTGCTGGCCGGCGTGCTGTATCTGGTCCAGTCCCGCCACGGGTCTCGCCGTTGAGGGTCCCTCATCCCGGGCCGGCTGTTGCCCCCGCCGGTGGCGATCCTCTACGGTCTGCTGAAGCGGTGGGCGGTGCGGTCCGCATCCGACCGACACCGCCGGGCGCCCGTCACGCGGGCCGGGATGGTGGAGTCCCGGGCCACCCCGTCGGCGGTCGTCGCGGCGGTCGTGTGACTCCAGCTCGTCCTCCGGGTGGTGCTGCCCGGCGCGGTTCCGCGCGGAGCCGACGGCGAGCGGGCCACGCCGATCCCCACCGGAGAATCCCGTGTTCCTCAGCCCGCACGAGCAGGACCGCCTGCTCGTCCACGTCGCGGCCGACGTCGCTCGCCGCCGCCGCGAGCGCGGCCTGCGACTCAACTATCCCGAAGCCGTCGCGATCATCACCGCCTTCCTGCTCGAAGGGGCCCGTGACGGACGGTCGGTGGTCGACCTCATGTCGGCCGGCCGGACGGTGCTCGGCCGCGAGGACGTCCAGGACGGCATCCCCGAGCTGCTGAGGGAGGTGCAGGTGGAGGCGACGTTCCCGGACGGCACCAAGCTCGTGACGGTGCACCACCCGATCCCGTGATCCCCGGGGAGATCCTGCCGGCAGCCGGCCCGGTCGAGATCAACGTGGGTCGGCCGGTGACCACCCTGGTCGTGGTCAACACCGCCGACCGGCCGGTGCAGGTCGGCTCGCACTACCACTTCGCCGAGGCCAACCCGGCCCTGATGTTCGACCGGGCCGTCGCCTGGGGGCAGCGTCTCGCCGTTCCGGCGGGCACCTCGGTCCGGTTCGAGCCGGGCGTGAGCCGCACCGTCGAGCTGGTCCCGCTCGGCGGCGCGCGCGTCGTGCCCGGCCTGCGCGGCGAGTGCGCCGGACCGCTCGACGACGCCGCACCGACCGCGCCCGGAACAGCCGCACCGACGAGCGACGGGCCGGCGCGGTGAGCGCCGTGCGGCGGGACCGCTACATCGACCTGTACGGGCCGACCACCGGCGACCGCATCCGGCTGGCCGACACGAGCCTGCTGATCGAGGTGGAGACCGACCACTGCGCGGGCGGCGACGAGGCGGTCTTCGGCGGTGGGAAGGTGATCCGCGAGTCGATGGGCCAGTCGCGGGCGACCCGCGCCGAGGGCGCCCTCGACACCGTCATCACCGGCGCCGTGGTGCTCGACCACTGGGGCGTGGTCAAGGCCGACGTGGGTCTGCGCGACGGGCGGATCGTCGCGCTGGGCCGGGCCGGCAACCCGGACACCATGCCCGGCGTCCACCCCGAGCTGGTCATCGGCCCGGCCACCGAGGTCATCGCCGGCAACGGCCGGATCCTCACCGCCGGCGCCGTCGACACCCACGTGCACTTCATCTGCCCGCAGATCGTCACCGAGGCGCTCGCCAGCGGCATCACCACACTGGTCGGCGGCGGCACCGGCCCCGCCGAGGGCACCCGGGCCACCACGGTCACCCCGAACGCCTGGCATCTGGCCCGCATGCACGAGGCGCTGGACACGCTGCCGGTCAACGTGCTGCTGCTCGGCAAGGGCAACACCGTCTCGCCGGAGGCGCTGTGGGAGCAGTTGCGCGCCGGCGCGGGCGGTTTCAAGCTGCACGAGGACTGGGGCACCACCCCGGCGGCGATCGACGCCTGCCTGCGGGTGGCGGACGCCTCCGGGGTGCAGGTGTCCATCCACACCGACACCCTCAACGAGGCCGGTTTCGTGGCCGACACGCTGCGGGCGATCGCCGGCCGGGCCATCCACTCGTACCACACCGAGGGCGCGGGAGGCGGGCACGCGCCGGACATCATCACGGTGGCCGGCGAGCCCAACGTGCTGCCGTCGTCGACCAACCCGACCCGGCCGTACACCGCCAACACCCTCGCCGAGCACCTGGACATGCTGATGGTCTGCCACCATCTCCACCCGTCCGTGCCGGAGGACCTGGCCTTCGCCGAGAGCCGCATCCGACCCTCCACCATGGCCGCCGAGGACCTGCTGCACGACCTCGGCGCGATCTCCATCATCGGCTCCGACGCCCAGGCGATGGGCCGGGTGGGCGAGGTGATCCTGCGGACCTGGCAGAGCGCGCACGTCATGAAGGAGCGGGTCGGCGCGCTGCCCGGCGACGGCGCGGCCGACAACCACCGGGCCCGCCGGTACGTGGCGAAGTACACCATCTGCGCGGCGATGGCGAACGGGCTGGACGCCGAGATCGGCTCGGTCGAGCCGGGCAAGCTGGCCGACCTGGTGCTGTGGGATCCGGCGTTCTTCGGCGTACGACCGCACCTGGTGCTCAAGGGCGGCATGATCGCGTACGCCCAGATGGGTGACGCGAACGCCTCCATCCCGACGCCGCAGCCGATGCTGCCGCGCCCGATGTTCGGGGCGTACGGCGCCGCGGCGTCGGCCACCAGCCTGGCGTTCGTCGCGCCGGCCGCCCTCGACGCCGGGCTGCGCCTGGACGTGCGGCGACGGGTGGTGCCCGTCGCGGACGTGCGCTCGCGGGGCAAGGCCGACCTGCCGGAGAACGACGCGATGCCCCGGATCGAGGTGGACCCGGACACGTTCACCGTCCGGATCGACGGTGAGGTGGTGGAGCCGGACCCGGTGCCCCGCCTGCCGATGGCCCAGCGGTACTTCCTGTTCTGATGGCGACGTCGAGCCTGCTCCTGCTGCTTGCCGACGGCCGCTTCCCGGCCGGCGCGCACGCCCACTCCGGCGGCCTGGAGGCGGCCGTCGCCGCCGGCCGGGTCACCGACCTGGCCTCGTTGGAGGCGTTCCTGGCCGGTCGGCTGGCCACCGCCGGGCTGGTCGGCGCGGCGTTCGCGGCGGCGGCGCACCGGGCGGTGACCTCGGCCGGCGCCGCCGTCCGCGGGTCCACGCTGGCGTTGCTCGACGCGGAGCTGGACGCCCGGACGGCGGCACCGGCGCTGCGCACGGTGTCCCGTCGCCAGGGCCGGGCCCTGCTGCGCGCGGGCCGGGCCATCTGGCCGGCGGCGTCCTTCGACGATCTGCCCGCCACTGCCGGCGGCGCGCACCAGCCACTGGTGCTCGGGCTGCTCTGCGCCGCCGCCGGCCTGAGCCGCGCCGAAACCGCCACGGTCGCCGCCCACGGGACGGTGACCGGTGCGGCGAGTGCCGGCGTACGCCTGCTCGGCCTCGACCCGTACCAGGTCCAGGCCCTGCTGGTCGGTCTCGCCGGCCGGTGCGACGGCACCGCCGCGGAGGCGGCCCGGGCCGCCGACGACCCACCCGAGCGGCTGCCCGCGGCAGCCGCTCCCCTTGCCGACATCCATGCCGAAGCTCATGCCACCTGGGAGGTGCGTCTCTTTGCGTCCTGACACCGTTGCGCCCGAGGCCGACCGGAATCCTGCCCCGCACGACGAGACCGTTCCGCACACCCACCCCGAACCGGGGGTGGACCCGCATCCGCCGCTGGCCCGAGCCGGCCGGGCGCTGCGCGTCGGCATCGGCGGGCCGGTCGGGTCCGGCAAGACCGCACTGGTGGCGGCCCTGTGCCGGGCGTTCGCCGGCGAGCTGCGACTCGGCGTGGTCACCAACGACATCTACACGACGGAGGACGCCGACTTCCTCAAGCGGGCCGGCGTGCTGGACCCGAGCCGGATCCGCGCCGTGGAGACCGGCTGCTGCCCGCACACCGCGATCCGGGACGACATCGGGCCCAACCTCGACGCCGTGGACGAGTTGGCCGAGGCGGTCGGCCCGCTGGACCTGGTGCTCGTCGAGAGCGGCGGGGACAACCTGACCGCCACGTTCAGCCGGGGCCTGGTGGACCGGCAGATATTCGTGGTCGACGTGGCCGGCGGGGACAAGGTGCCGCGCAAGGGCGGACCCGGGGTGACGTCCGCCGACCTCCTCGTGATCAACAAGACCGACCTGGCCCCGATGGTGGGCGCGGACCTGTCCGTCATGGACCGGGACGCGCGGGCCCGACGCGGCGACCTGCCGACCGTGTTCCTGTCGATCGTCGGCGACCCGACGGCGGGGCGGGTCGCCGACTGGATCCGCCACGAACTGGCCCACCACGCGGACCGGCACCCGAGCGCCGCGCGGGTCGGCCCGGCCTGATGCGCGCGTACGCCCGGCTGGTGGCCCGGGCCGACGGCCGGGGCGGCACGGTCCTGGCCGAGCTGCGCGGTGAGACGCCGCTGCTGCTGCGACAGACGCCCGGCAGCGGCCGGGTCGCGACCGTGTACGTCGTCGGCGGGGCGGCCGGTCCGCTCGCCGGCGACGACCTGCGGCTGGAGATCGACGTGGGGCCGGGGGCGGCGGTGCGGGTGCACACCGTCGCCGCCTCGGTCGCCCTGCCCGGCCGGCCGGACGCGGTGTCGCGGATGGCGGTCCACGCCGTGGTGCACGACGAGGGGGCGCTGCACTGGCTGCCGGAGCAACTGGTCGCGGCGGCCGGCTGCGCCCACCTCGCCGAGTCCCGGGTCGAGCTGGCCGCCGGGGCGAGGCTGACCTGGCGCGACGAGGTGATCTGCGGCCGGTACGGCGAGGCGCCGGGCGGCGCGGTCGTGCACACCCGGGTCGACTACGACGGCCGGCCGCTGCTGCGCCAGTCGCTGGCCGTCGGGCCGGGCGCGCCCGGCTGGGCCGGCCCCGCGGTGCTGGGCGGCGCGCCGGCCACCGGGTCGCTGCTGGTGGTGGACCCGTCGCTGCCCCAGGGGCGCGCGACGGTCGAGGGCACCCTCGCCCGGCTGCCCCTGGCCGGTGGCCCGGCGACACTGTGGACCGCCACCGCGCCCGACGCGCACACGCTGCGCGCCCACCTCGGCGACGCGGCCCTCGCCGAGGTGGGCGCCGGATCCGGTACGCCGTTGTGCGGCATCTCGGCCCCCGCCGGTCGGGACGGTCCTATCCTGTGAGGACGTGCGATCGCCGGATGGCCCACAGGAGGCCGTGATGAGTGGCAGGGCTCGACCCGAGGGCATCAGTCCGACAGCCGTGCCGGGCGCTCCCGGGCTGTGGCGAGTCGACCTCCAGCGGCACGATCTCAGCATCGAGGGCCGTGAGGTCATCCAGAGTCGGGTCGAGTTCGAGCCGGACTCGCCACCGTTCATGCACTTCCACCCCGGCGAGGAGATCATCTGCGTGCTTCAGGGGTCGCTGGAGTACACCCTCGAAGGTCAGCCGCCGGTGGTGTGCCACGTCGGTGACGCCCTGACTGTGCCGTACGGCGTCCACCAACAGGCCCGCAACGTCGGCGACGGGGTGGCCGTCGAGCTGGCCACGTACGTCGTCGAGAAGGGCAAGCCGCTGCTCACCAAGGTGGGGTGAGGCGGGGGTCAGCGGTGAAGGACGGCCGCCTCGGCGTGGTCGCGGCGACCCGCCGGGTCGAGTCGGGCGATCAGGTCGGCGAGGTGGTCGAGCAGCGCGGTGTCGGCCGGAACGCCCGCCTCGGCGAGGCTGGTCCGGACCCGCTCGTCGAGGCGGGCGTGCTCGCGGCGGCCCCGGGCGGTCAGGTAGGCCCGGATCCGCCGGCGGTCCAGCGGGTCGATCCGCCGGAACACCAGGTTGCGGTCGACGAGCTGGTCGACCAGCTTGGTGAGGGTCCCCGGCGGCAACGACGCCTCGGCGGACACCTCGCTCATCGGGTGGCCCTGACCGTCGGCGAGCAGGCAGAGCACCCGCCACGCCTCGGTGGTCAGGTCGTCGTCGGCCAGCACGGCGGCCAACCGGCGGGAGAGCAGCCGTTCGGCGCGGGTGAGCGAGCGCAGCAGGTCGGCTGGCGTCCCGGGCAACTCTGACATGGAACTCCCTGGGCCGGTGGGCCCTGTCATCGTAGCGACTCGTCCCGCTCCGTGGAGAGCTATGGTTTTCCCACGTCGGCCGGGCAATCATGGGCCTATGTCCGCGCCGGCACCGCCGTGGCTCACCGTCGATCGGGCCGTGGTCAGCATCGCGCTCGTGTACCCGATGCGCGGGCCGGCGGGAATGTTCGGCCCGACCTGCGAACTCTGCGCCCAGCTCGCGGTCGAGGAGATCAACGCCGGTGGCGGGGTGCTGGGCCGCGAGGTGCGGCTGGTGCCGGTCGACGGTGGCGCCCCGCCGGCCGAGGTGGCCGCCCAGGTGGAGGCGCTGGTGTCGGTGGGCGCCGTGCAGGGCGTGACCGGTTGGCACATCTCCTCGGTGCGGCAGGCGCTGGCGCCCCGGGTCGCGCACCGCGTGCCGTACGTCTACACCGCCCTGTACGAGGGCGGTGAGCGTACCGAGGGGGTCTATCTGACGAGCGAGACGCCGGATGCCCAGTTGTGGCCGGCGATGCGGCTGCTCGCGGGGGAGCAGGGCGTGCGCCGCTGGTTCGTGGTCGGCAACGACTACGTGTGGCCCCGGCGGACCGCGCGGGCGGCCCAGCGGTACGCGCTGCGCGGCGGCGGTCGGGTGGTGGGGCAGGCGTTCCTGCCGCTGGAGACGTACGACTTCGACGACGTGTTGCGCCGGATCGAGCGCAGCGAGGCCGACGCGGTGGTGATGCTGCTCGTCGGCGCGGACGCGGTGCGGTTCAACCGGGCGTTCGGGCGTGCCGGGATGGACCAGCGGTGCCTGCGGCTGAGCACCCTGATGGACGAGAACATGCTGCTGGCGAGCGGGCCGGGCGCGACGCGGCGGCTCTACAGCACGGCGGGCTTCTTCGCCGGTCTGGTGACCCAGGAGAACCTCGACTTCCACGGCGAGTTCGCCCGCCGGTTCGGGGTGGAGGCGCCGCCGCTGGGCAGCCTGGGGGAGTCCTGCTACGAGGGCGTGATGCTGCTCGCCGCCCTGATCGGGCAGGCCCGCACCCTCGACGTACGGGCGATCGAGACGGCTGCCGACACGGTGGCGTACCACGGGCCGCGCGGTCGGCTGCGGCTGCGTCGTCGGCACGTGCGCCAGCGGATCTACCTCGCCGAGGCCGACGGTCTCGACTTCACCGTGCTCGCCCAGCTCTGAGCGCCCGGCGACCCTTGACAGGGCCACCCGACCCGGCCCTAAGATACTTCCTGCGTGAAGTATCTCCCCCCGGGGCGGATACCGCGAATGCCTGTCCACCGTCGGCGGAATCTGTCCGCCGACCATTGTGGTGGCAATTCATCACCTCATTTGTCACGGCTGGAACCGTCACACGCGAGACGGTTCCAGCCGTTGTGGCATGCGCTCTCTCCATGGGCGTGGGAAACAGTCAATTAAGGACTGGGAAACGTCCGCGCAATCATGCCGGTCGACGCTTTGCGTGCCCGTAGCCGATGCGGTGACCACAGGCGACGTCCACCCGTCGACCTCGGCGCCGCCAACATCAGCTCCACCGGACCGCACCGACCGTCCTTTCGCTACTTGAGTGCACCGCAGGGAGATTTGGATGACACTTCTTTGGAGCCGCCGCATCCTGGCGGGTGCCATGACCCTCGTCGCCGCGGCGGCCATGACCGCGTGCGGCAGCAAGACCAGTGACGAGGGCGGCGCGGCCGGCGTCACCGCCGACGTCTCCGGCGACACCGTCAAGGTGGGCCTGCTCAACTCGCTCTCCGGCACCATGGCGATCAGCGAGGTCACCGTCCGCGACTCCATCATGCTCGCCGTCGAGGAGATCAACGCGGCCGGCGGCGTCCTCGGCAAGAAGATCCAGCCGATCGGGGAGGACGGCGCCTCGGACTGGCCCACCTTCGCGGAGAAGGCCGAGAAGCTCATCTCCGAGGACCGGGTGGCCGCCGTTTTCGGCTGCTGGACGTCGGCCAGCCGCAAGGCGGTCAAGCCGGTGTTCGAGAAGAACAAGGCGCTGCTGTTCTACCCGGTGCAGTACGAGGGCCTGGAACAGTCGCCCTACATCTTCTACACGGGCGCGACGACCAACCAGCAGATCGTGCCCGGGCTCGACTACCTCAAGGCCCAGGGAACGAAATCGGTCTACCTGGTCGGCAGCGACTACGTCTTCCCCCGGACGGCCAACAAAATCATCAAGGCGTACGCGGCGGCGAACGGGATGACCGTGGTCGGTGAGGATTACGCGCCGCTCGGGTCCACCGAATTCGGCACCATCGTCAACAAGGTCAAGTCGTCCGGCGCGAAGGCGGTCTTCAACACCCTGAACGGCGACAGCAATGTGGCGTTCTTCAAGGAGTACAAGTCGGCCGGGCTGACCGCCGCCGCGATGCCCGTGGTGTCGGTGTCCATCGCCGAGGAGGAGGTCAAGGGCATCGGCACCCAGTACCTGGAGGGTCAGCTCACCGCCTGGAACTACTACCAGACCACGCCCGGCGCGGCGAACAGCAAGTTCGTGGCCGCGTACAAGGCGAAGTACGGCGCGGACAAGCCGACGAGCGACCCGATGGAGGCCGCCTACGTCAGCGTCTACCTGTGGAAGGCGATGGTCGAGAAGGCCGGCGCGTTCGACGTCGAGAAGGTCCGCGGCGCCTCCGACGGCATCACCTTCGACGCGCCGGAGGGCCTGGTCACGGTCGACGGCAAGACCCAGCACATCGCCAAGACCGCCCGCATCGGCAAGATCGGCGCGGACGGCCTGATCACCGAGGTGTGGAACTCCGGCAAGCCGGTCGCGCCGGACCCGTACCTCAAGACCTATCCGTGGGCGAGCGGCCTGAGCTGACGACGCCGGCCCGGGCGGGCGCCGCGACGACGCGCCCGCCCGGGCCCCGACCAGCAGTACGGGAGTACCCACCGTGACAGTCCTCTTCGGTCAACTCTTCACCGGCATCAGCATCGGCGCGGTGCTGCTGCTCATCGCGCTCGGGCTGGCGCTGACCTTCGGCCAGATGAACGTCATCAACATGGCGCACGGCGAGTTCATCATGGCCGGCGCATACACCACGTACGTGCTGCAACAGAGCATCACCGGCGCCGGCCTGTCGCTGCTCGTCGCGCTGCCGGTGGCGTTCGTGGTCGCCGGCGCCATGGGGGTGCTGCTGGAGATCCTGCTGATCCGCCGGCTCTACGCCCGTCCCCTGGACACCCTGCTGGTCACCTGGGGCGTGTCCCTGATGCTGCAACAGCTCGCCCGGGACGTCTTCGGCAGCCCGAACGTGCAGACCCGCGCGCCGGACCTGCTCACCGGCAACGTGGCCCTGCCCGGCGGGCTGACGGTCGCCAACAACCGGCTGTTCATCCTGGCCCTGGCCCTGGCCGCCGTCGCCGCCCTCACCCTGGCGTTGCGGCTCACCCCGTTGGGGCGGCGGATCCGCGCGGTCGTGCAGAACCGCGACCTCGCCGCGGTGTCCGGCATCCCCACCGCCCGGGTCGACCGGACGACCTTCTTTCTCGGCTCGGGCCTGGCCGGGCTCGCCGGGGTGGCGCTCACCCTGCTCGGCCCGATCGGCCCGACCATGGGCACCAACCTGATCATCGACGCCTTCCTGGTCGTCGTGGTCGGCGGGATCGGTCAACTCAAGGGCAGCGTGATCGTCGCCTTCGCCCTCGGGGTCCTCCAGGCCACCGGGGAGTACCTCACCACCCTCAGCGTCGCCAAGGTGATCGTCTTCGTGGCGATCGTCGCGTTCCTCCAGTGGCGGCCACAGGGCCTGTTCACCCTGCGGACCAGGAGCCTCGCATGACCGCCGTGACACCCGCGCCACCGGGCACCGCCGGTGCCCCGGCCGACACCGCGCCGCCGAGCCGCTCCGGTGGTCGGTCCCGGCTGCGCGCGGCGGCCGGGTTCGCGTTCGGCGCGGCGCTGCTGTTCGCCGTCGCGCCGCTGGCGCTGTCGGACTTCCGGCTGGCCCTGCTCGCCAAGTATCTCTGCGTCGCCATGGTGGCCGTCGGCATCGGCATCGCCTGGGGGCGCGGCGGCATGCTCACCCTCGGCCAGGGCGTCTTCTTCGGCCTGGGCGGCTACGCGATGGCCATGCATCTCAAGCTTGCCGACGCGGGTCCCGGTGGGATGCCCGACTTCATGCAGTTGTACGGGCAGCTCGACGAACTCCCCGTCTGGTGGCGGCCGTTCGCCAGCCCGTGGTTCGCGCTGCCGGCCACGGTGCTGCTGCCGATGGCCGTCGCCTTCGGGCTCGGCTCGCTCGTGTTCCGCCGCCGGGTGCGGGGCGCGTACTTCGCCATCCTGAGCCAGGCTCTCGCCGCCGCCATGGTGATCCTGTTGATCGGCCAGCAGGGCACCACGGGCGGCACCAACGGGCTCACCGACATCCAGGGCTTCTTCGGTTACGACCTGGATGACCCGGTCAACCAGCGGATGGTCTACTTCATCATCGCCGGCGTCCTGCTCGCGCTGCTCGCGCTGACCCGCCAGCTCATCCACAGCCGCTACGGGGAACTGCTGGTGGCGGTGCGGGACAGCGAGGAGCGGGTCCGTTTCCTCGGCTACGACCCGGCCTCGGTCAAGCTCGTCGCCTACGTGGTGGCGGCGGGTATGGCGGGCCTCGCCGGCGCGCTGTTCGTGCCGGCGGTGGGCATCATCTCGCCCGCCCTCATCGGCATCGTCCCGTCGATCGAGTTCGTCATCGGGGTGGCGGTGGGCGGTCGGGCCACGCTGCTCGGGCCGGTGCTCGGCGCGGTGGCGGTCGCCTGGGCGCGTACCGCCCTCTCCGAACGTTTCCCGGGCACCTGGACGTACCTGCAGGGTCTGCTCTTCGTGGTGGTGGTGGCGTTCCTTCCCGGCGGCCTGGCCTCGCTGTGGGCGCTGGCCCGCCGACGCGCCGAACGGGCGGAGGTCCCTTCATGAGCGACGATCGACTGGACGGGCTGTCCGTCCGCGACGTGCGGGTCAGTTTCGACGGCTTCACCGCCGTCGACGGCGTCTCGCTGGAGGTGCCCGCCGGTGACATCCGGTTCCTGATCGGGCCGAACGGCGCCGGCAAGACCACCCTGGTCGACGCGATCACCGGTCTGGTGCGGGCCACCGGCTCGGTGTGCTTCGGCGACCAGGAGCTGCTGGGTCGCCCGGTGCACCGGATCAGCCGGCTCGGCATCGGCCGGACGTTCCAGACGTCGACGGTCTTCGAGGAGCTGTCGGTCGTGCAGAACCTCGACATCGCGGCGGGCGCCCGCCGGAGCTGGGCCACCCTGGCCCGACGCCGGCGGGGGATCCCCGACGAGGTGGCCGCCGCGCTGGAGACCATCGGGCTGACCGGCCGGGCCGACCAGCTCGCCGGCACGCTCGCGCACGGCCAGAAGCAGTGGTTGGAGATCGGCATGCTGCTGGTGCAGGACGCGCGGCTGCTGCTGCTCGACGAGCCGGTCGCCGGGATGAGCCACGAGGAGCGCGACGCCACCGGCGCCCTGCTGGAGACGGTGAGTCGGGATCGCACGGTGGTGGTGATCGAGCACGACATGGACTTCCTGCGTCGCTTCGCGCGCAGCGTCACCGTGCTGCACGCGGGCAAGGTGCTCAGCGAGGGGACGGTCGCGCAGGTCCAGGCGGACCCGCGCGTGCAGGAGGTCTACCTTGGCCACCCGGTCGACGCCGGGTCGGTCCCCAGCGGTCTGGAGGCATGATGCTGACCCTGCGTGGGGTGCACGCCGGATACGGGCGTTCCCGGGTGCTGCACGGCGTGGACCTCGCCGTCCCGCCCGACGGGGTGGCCGCGGTGCTCGGGCACAACGGCGCCGGCAAGAGCACCCTGCTGCGGGTCGCGGCGGGCCTGCTGCGCCCGACCGCCGGCACCGTCGAGCTGGACGGCGAGGACGTCACCCGGCTCGCGCCGCACGAGCGGGTGGCGCGCGGCATGGCGTACGTCCCGCAGGGCCAGCAGTGTTTCCCGCACCTGACGGCGGCGGAGAACCTGCGCCTGGTCGCCGACGGCCGGCGCGACGGCGCGGTGGCGACGGCGGAGGTGCTGGACCTGTTCCCGGCGCTGCGTCCGCTGCTGCGGCGACGGGCCGGGTTGCTCTCCGGCGGTCAGCGCCAGCAACTCGCCATCGCCCGCGCGTTGATCACCCGGCCGCGGCTGCTCATGCTCGACGAGCCGACCGAGGGCATCCAGCCATCGGTGGTCGCCGAGATCCAGGAGCGGGTCGTCGAGCTGACCCGGCAGTCCGGCTTCAGCGTGCTGCTCGTCGAGCAGCACCTGGGGTTCGCGCTGCGGGTGGCGAACCGCTACCACGTCCTCGAGTCCGGCCGGGTCACCTCGCACGGCGACGGGGGAGTCACGGCGGAGCGGGAGGTGCGGGCGGCCCTCGCGGTCTGACGGTGAGCGGCATCGCGTACTCCGCCCGCGCGGCCACCGTCCGGGGTGACGATCATCCACCCCTAGACTGCGCCGATGGATGCTGAGTTCGCCGCCAACGCCGCCGCCACCGCCGCGATCTTCGGAGTCTTCGGGACCGTCTGGTTCGGCTGGGCGCAGGAGGCGCCGCCCAGGGGGTGGCGCCCGTGGCTCGGCATCGGCTCGGTGCTGTCCCTGGTCGCGGCGATCGCCGGCGGCATCGTCACGGTACGCACCTGGGACGAGGGCAATTCCGTGGACGAGCGGACGGGGCCGGTCTTCGGGGTGATCGTCCTGATCGAGGTGGTCCTCTGTGCCGCCGGCGCGATCTGGCTCCGGCGGATCGGCCGCTCGTCCCTGGTGCCGGTCTGGATCGCCCTGATCGTCGGCCTGCACTTCTTTCCGCTTGCGCCACTTCTGGGCTATCCGGTCCTCGCGGTCTGGGCCGCGCTCGTCACCCTGGTCGCGCTCGTCGGCGCCCCCGTCGCCCGACGGTTCCACCTCGCCCCCAGCGCCGTCGTCGGTGCCGGCACGGGCGTGGCCCTCCTGGCCGGAGCGGCGACCGCACTGGTGCACGCGCTCACGTAGGCGCCCGCCGCGGACCGCGGGCATCCCGCAATAGCATCGACGTCTGTCTAATTCGTCGGTGCTCGCTCCATCTGACCGTCACCGCTCCCACCGGACGTATCAGCCCCGCCGCGCCGCGCTCCTGAACAACGTCATCGCGTCGGCCGGGTAGGCGACCGGTCGGCGGTTCCTCGACGATGGGAGAAGCCTGTCATGGGCAACGTAGGAAGACGTGTCCGCCGCTCGGCGCTGGCCGTGCTCACCGGCACGGCGCTGGCCGCACTGCTGGCGGTCACCACGGCAGCCGCCGCGCCGGTCGTGGCGCGGCCGGACAACGCCGCGGCGGCCCGCACCGACGTCTACATCCGGGACGTCGCCGCCGATGTCGGCATCCAGCCCCACTCGCTCAACCCGCTGTGGGCCAGCCCCGACATCAAGGTCTGCCCGACCGCCGTCGAGTGTGCCGTCAGCCAGAACCCGATCGTCGGCGTCACCAACTACATCTTCGTCAAGCTGCGTAACCCCGGCCCGTACGGCACCGGCACCAGCAGCGGCGTTCTGCGGGTCTACCGGACGACGCCGGGTGGCGGTGCCGTCTGGCCGACGCACTGGACCCAGATCGGCGCGATGAACGTGACCGCCTTCGCCGGCACCACGACCGTGACGATCCCGTGGAACGGGGTGCCCGGGCCGGGCCACTTCTGCCTGCTGGCCAGGTGGGTGTCGGCCACCGATCCGATGACCTTCGAGGGTCCGGACATCGGCACCAACACCCGCAACAACAACAACATCGCCTGGCGCAACGTCGACTCGGTGCGGCTCGTCGCGGGCGGGCCGGCGATCGTGCGGCCGTTCGCCATCGGCAACTCGCTCACGGTGGAGACCAAGAACGACCTGGTCTTCACGCAGCCGGGCGAGTCGATCCAGCGTGTGGGCGGCCGGGTCGTCGTCGACCTCGGGCCGACCCTGTTCGAGCGGTGGCAGGCCGGCGGCAAGGTCGGCACCGGCGTACGCGAGGTCGGCAAGACCCAGGTGGAGGTCGTCGAGCCGGCGAAGGCCAGCCTCGGCAACCTGGTGCTGAAGCCGGGTGAGCGGGTCGAGTTCTCCCTCGCCTTCGCGGCCGAGACCGTCTCGGACAAGGAGATCGCGCTCGACGTGACCCAGTTCGGTCCGGACACGAGCGGTGCGGAGCGGACCGACCTCGGTGGGGTGGAGTACCTGATCAGCGTCGGGCGGCAGTAGCCCGGCCAGCGGCGGGGGTCGTGGGCCCGGGCAGCCCATGGCCCCCGCCGCCGGGCGCTCGCGGGACGGTCCGGGCGTCCCGCGAGCGCCGCCGGCCCGGCCGACGGTGGGTCAGCGCAGCGAGACCCAGGTGGTGGCCACCGCGTAGCCGCCGGTGTGGGCGCGCAGCCGGACCGGGCCGGGCGGGGGAGCGCCGAGCGAGAAGAAGCCCACCGCGTCGACCGGCGCCTCCGCGTACGTGCCCGCGGCGGTCTGTGCGGACACCCGCCCACCCCCGGGCGGGGAGAGCTGACCGACGATGCCGGCGTCGGTCACTTCGATCTCCAGCACCACCGCCGCGCTGCGGAACGACAGCGTCCGCGTCGACCCGGCCGACCGGGTCAGCGCCGGCACCGCGTCGCACGCCGAGTCGAACGTCAGCTCGGCGAGGGCCACCTCCGCGTCGACGCCCCGCCAGGCGAACGCCGCCCGCGCGGCGGTCAGGAACTCCTCCGGGACCGACCCGACCTCCCGCAGCGCCGCACCCAGCTCGGCGGTCAGGGCCGCGTCATCGGCCGGCGGCAACGGCTCCATCGCGTTCACCTCCGTGCGTCCGGGTCGCGGCGGTTCCGAGGAACGCGGCGAGCGCCGGGCAGTCCCGTAGCCGGCGCAGGCATCTGGCCTGGGTCGGCCCGATGCTGCCGATCGGCATGCCCAGCCGTTCGGCGATCTCCCGGTAACTGGCCGGCGGGTCGGCGGTCAACAGGGCCAGCAGTTGCTGGCAGCGCGGCGGCAACTGCGCGAAGCCCTCCCGCAGGGCCTGCCGCCGCTCCGCGCGTAGCAGCTCCTCGTCGGGGGCCGCGACCTCCGCCGAGCGGGAGAAGCCGTGGTACGCGTCAAGCGCGTCGTCGTACGGGTCGAAGAGCTGGGTGCGGCGGCCGAGGCGGGACAGCCGGTAGCACTCGCGCCGGGCCGTGGTCGCCAGCCAGGAGGCGAGGGCCTGCGGGTCACGTACCCGGCCCAGATGCTCGACGAGACGCAGCCAGACGGTCTGGTTGACGTCGGCGGCGTCGGCGCGGCTCAGGTCGTACGACCGGATCACCGAGTAGACGAGCGGGGTGTACCGGCGGACCAGCTCCACCCACGCCGACTCGTCCCCGCCCGCCGCGGCGGTCACCAGGTCGGTCGCGCTCGGGTCGGTCCCGGCGACGCCGTCCGCCGGCCGGCGCGGCGCTGCGGCGTCGTTCGCGGTCCGCTCGCTCATCCGACGAGCACGCCGTAGTCGGGGTGCCAGCGCGGCGCCGCGAGCAGCGCCAGCCGGGCCGCGTCGGCGGTCAGGCCGCCGGCGGTCATCAGGGCGGCGAGCCGACCGGAGACGTGCGCCGTGGCGAACGAGGTGCCCGCCCAGGCGGCGAAGCCGTGGAACACCTGGGTCGGCCGGCCCGGCAGCGGCAACTGCCCCTCGACGTACGTGCTGTGGCGCTCGCCGACGGCACAGACGTCGACCCATGGTCCGTAGCCGCTGTAGGTGGCCGGCACCGTGCCGCCGGCGCCCTGGCTGACCGCCGCCACCGCGACGACCCGGCCCAGCGCGGCGGGCCAGGTCGGCCGGTTGGTGCCGGCGTTGCCGGCCGCCGCGACCACGGCGCTCGTCCCGGGTAGCGCGGCCACGGCGTTGGCCAGGGGCAGCGACGGCTGGTCGTCCTGGGTGAACCCGCCCAGGGACAGGTTGATCACGGACACCGCCGGCGCGAGTCGGGCCATCGCGGCCACCACCGACGCCTCGTCGCCGAGGCCGGTGGCGTTCAGCGCCTGCTCCGGGTCGACCCGGACCCCGGGCGCGGCCTGCCGCACCACCCCGGCGACGAAGGTGCCGTGCCCGCCCTGCGGGGCGAGCACGTCTGTGTACACGTAGAGCGGGTCCTCGTCGTCGACCTCCGGCAGGTACGCCCCGCCGAGCCACTGCGGGTGATAGCTGCCGGCCTGCCGCCACATGCCGGTGTCGCAGATCCCGACGGTCACCCCGGCGCCCTCGCCCAGCCGGGCCGGGTCCGGCGGCGACAGCGCGGCGACCGTCGCGGGCGGGCTGCCCGGGTTGCCCATGATGTTGCCGAAGCCCAGCAGCACGTGGTGCGGTTGCACCTTCGGCACCGGCTGCCCCGGCCACTGCTGGGGGTCGCGCAGCTTGGTGACGATCGCGGGTACGTCGGTCTCCCGGTCGAAGAGCAGCCGGGTGACCCCGGCGAAGCCGCCGCCGGCGGCCACCACCTGACCGTGGGCACGCAACCAGGCGGTGACCCGCTGGGCGTCGGCGTCGGCGGCGAGCACCTGCCGTGGCCGGTAGAGGAACTCCCGGCCCGGCGTGGTGTGCCGGCGGACGTTCTTGTCGGCAGCCAGCGCCTCGTCGAAGGCGCGCTGGTAGGCGACGTCGTCCGCGCCCCCGGCGCGGGCCGGGGTCGCACGGGATGCGGTGGCGAACGACGCTGCGGCGGCCAGCGCGGCCGTGGCCAGCAGTCGCCGTCGGGACAGTTGGCCGGCCGGGCGCGGCTCGGCGGGACGGTCAGGCGACACGGGTCCTCCATGCGGTCGGCACAAGCGCCCGCCACTGGCCGGCGTGGCCATGTTTCCCGGGTTGTCGCCGATTCTTCCAAAGCATAGTCGTATGTCAATGACGTTAAGGGTTGGTGCGGAATCCCGACAGGCCCCGAAGACATTGACGGCCGGGCACCGGTTCGGGGACTCTGTGAGGCATGCCCGACAGCACCGGTTCCGGTGCCGGCACGGCCCAGGCGGCGCTCGACGCCGTGCAGCGCTATCCGCACGAGGCGATCGCGATCGCCCAGCGGGTGCTGGCCGCCGGGTCCGCGGCCGGGGCCGACGAGCGCTCCACCGCCGAGCGGGCCGTCGGCCTGGCTCTGCGGGAGCTCAACGACCTGCCCGGCGCGCTGCGCCACCTGCGCCGCGCGGTCCGGGCCGCCGGCACGCCCCGGACCCGGGCGTTGGCCCGGATGAGCCAGGGCTACGTGCTGGCCAACGCCGGCCACACCGCCGCCGCGCTGCGCGCCGTGACCGCCGCGCTGCCGCAGCTCGTCGGCGCCGACGCGGGGCGGGCCCGGATGCAGCGGGGCGTGGTGCTGCACTACCGGGGTCGCTACGACGAGGCGGTCCGCGACTACGGCCTGGCCGTCGACATCGCCCTGCGCGAGGGTGATCTGTTGCTGGAGGCGCGGGCGCGCAACAACCGGGGGCTGCTCAACGCCCACCGGGGCGCCGCCAACGGCACCCACGACGACCTGTCCCGTGCGGCAGCCACCTTCCAGCGGTTGGGCCTCGACCTCGCGGCGGCCGACGCCCGGTGGAACTGCGGCATCGCGGCCGGCCAGCGCGGCGACATCGCCGGCGCGCTGCGCTCCTTCGCCACCGCCGACGAGGAGTACCGGCGGCTCGCCGTGCCCCGGCCGGCGCTGCTGCTGGACCGCGTCGAACTGCTGCTGTCGGTGCCGCTCGTCGACGAGGCGGTGGTGGTGGCGACGGCGGCGGTCCGGGAACTCGGGCGCCGGGGCATGGCCTCCGACTTCGCCGAGGCGCTGCTCGCCCGGGCCCGCGCGGCGCTGCTCGCCGCGGACCTGGACACCGCGACCGACGCCGCCGCCGCGGCCCGGGCTCGGTTCCGTCGCCAGGGCCGGCGCACCTGGGCCGTCTTCGCCCGGCACGTCGAGCTGCGCGCCGAGTATCGCCGGGGCACCCGCTCGGCGCCCCTGCTCAGCGCCATGGCCCGTACCGCCGACCAACTCGACGCCACCGGGTGGCCGGGTCCGGCGCTGACCACCCGGATCGAGGCCGGCCTGGTGGCCGCCGCGCTGGGGCGGTCGGGCCGGGCCCGGAACCTGCTGGCGGTCGCCGCCCGGGCCCGCCGTCGCGGCACCGCCGACCGGCGGGCGCAGGGTTGGTACGCCCTGGCCCTGTCGCGCCGTCTCGGCGGGGACGAACCCGGTGCCGCCCGGGCGCTGCGCCGCGGGCTGGCCGTGCTCGACCGGCACCGCATGTCGCTCGGCGCCACGGAGCTGCGTGCCCACAGTGGAGCGAACGGTCAGGAACTGGCGGCCGAGGGCCTCGACATCGCGGTCCGGGCGGGCGCGCCGGCGCGGGTCCTGGCGTGGGCGGAGCGGTGGCGGGCCAATGCGCTGCGGGCCCGGCCGGCGCGGCCCCCGGCCGACCCCGAACTGGTGGCGGCGCTCGCCGAGCTCCGACTGGTCAGCGGTCTGCTCGAAGACGAGGTGCTGGCCGGCCGCCCGGCGACCGCCCTGCGCGGCCGGCAGGCCCGGCTGGAACAGCGCATCCGGGACCTCGCCCGGCGGGTGCCCGGTGAGGGCGCCGTGCTGGCCCCGCCCGGGGTGGGAGCGCTGGCCGCGCAGCTCGGCTCCCGGGTGCTGGTCGAGCTGGTGGCCCACGGCGACCGGATCCGGGCGGTGCTGGTCCGCGACGGCCGGGCCAGCCTGCACGACCTGGGCCCGCTCGCCGTCGCGGCGGACCTGGCCCGCCGGCACCGGTTCGCCCTGCGCCGGCTGGTCACCACCGGCGACACGGCCGCCGCGCGGGCGGGGGCCGTCCACGCCGCAGCCGCCCTGGACCGGCTGCTGTTCGCCCCGCTGCGGCGGCTGGCCGACCGGGCCCTGGTGATCGTCCCGGTCGGGGCGCTGCACGCGGTGCCCTGGTCGGCGCTGCCCACCTGCGCGGGTCGTCCGGTGACCGTCGCCCCCTCGGCCACCGCCTGGCTCGGGGCGGACCGGCGGGAGCTGCCGGCCGGGCCACCGGTCCTGGCCGCCGGCCCGCGCCTGCCGGCCGGGCACACCGAGGTGCGCCGGCTCGCCCAGGTCCTGCCCGGGGCGCGGCGACTCACCGGGCCGGACGCCACCGCCGCGGCGTTGACCGCCGCGCTCGACGGGGCGGGGCTGGTACACATCGCCGCCCACGGCACGTTCCGCGCGGACAACCCCCAGTTCTCCAGCCTGGAACTGGCCGACGGGCCGCTGTTCGCCCACGAGTGGGAGGCGGTCGCCCGGCCGCCCGGCTGCGTGGTGCTCTCCGCCTGTGACTCCGGCCTGACCGGGCTCCGCCCCGGCGACGAGGTCATGGGGTTCACCGCGGTGCTCCTGGCGCTCGGCACCCGGTGCCTGATCGCGACCGTGTTGCCCGTGCCGGCCGAGCCCACCACGGCACTGATGCTGGACCTGCACGCGCGGATGCGGGCGGGTGCCGGCCCGGCGGGCGCCCTCGCTGACGCGCAGCGGGCGTTCGCCGCGACGGGCGACGGTCCCGCCCGGGCCACCGCGGCGGCCTTCGTCTGCTTCGGGGCCGGCTGACGGTGGCGTCCCGGCGGCCCGGCGGATGCCACGGTATTGACAGGCCGTGTCCCGAACGTTGACGCTGTGTTAAGCGACATCTGTCGATACTTACGGGGGCATGATGCGACACAGGATCCTCGCGCTGGCCACGGCCGCCGCGGTCGTCGTCGGCGGGGCCATCACGATGGTGCTGCCGCCGGCCTACGCCGCGGCGACGTGCACGGTGGACTACACGATCACCCGGGAGTGGTCGACCGGCTTCTGGGCCGAGCTCACCGTCACCAACCTCGGCGCTCCGGTCACCGACTGGTGGCTGCGGTTCCGGGCGGCCAACAACCAAATGATCACCATGGGTCTCGACCGGCTCCCGGACGGATACACGCTCGGCAGCGGCGAGATGTACCCGCTGACCACGCTCCGTCCACCGGCCGGATCCACGCTGCCGACCGGCGGGTCGGTGACGGTGCGGTTCGGCGGCAACTACCGGGGCACGGACCCCGTGCCGACCGACTGGCTGTTGAGCGGCCAGCCGTGCGACGGAGACGTCGGCGGCCCGGCCCCCTCGTCGCCGCCGGCCTCGGGGAGCGCGCAGCCCAGCCCCAGCCCCACCCCCAGCCCACTGCCGGGCGGGCCGTCGGTGGCGCTCACCTCGCCCCTGCCCAACGACTTCTTCGCCGCGCCGGGCGTCATCCCGATCCGCGCCGAGGCCACGGCGGCGACGGCCGGCCGGCGAATCGAGCGGGTCGAGTTCCGGGAGCGCGGCAGGCTGCTCGCCGTGGACACCACCGCGCCGTACGCGTTCGACTGGCGCGGCGTGCCGCCGAACACCGGTACCCGCATCACCGCCACCGCCTACGACAGCAGCGGCGCCCAGGCCACCGCCGAGGTCCGCGGCGTCCGGGTGCTCCCACCGCCGGCGCCCGGCGCCGCGCCCGCGCTGAAGGCGTTCGGCAACCGCATCCGCACGGTCACACCCGACCCGAGGTCGTACCGGCCGCGCGGAGTCGTCCGGTCGGACGTGTCCGACGGGTGCGCGTGGGGACCGATCCGCTGGGACGGCCCGGTCGACGAGGCGTCCGTGGCCGCGCTGCGGGCCCGCGGCGTCAACGCGGTGCGGGTCGTGCTGACCGACGCCTGCTACGCCTACCCCGGCACCAGCAGGCAGGACCGCGTCGGCTACCTCGACGAGGCGGCCCGGTACGTCGACCGGCTCGCCCGGGCCGGCATCACCCCCGTCGTGTCGCTGCGCCAGAGCGACACCTCCGCCGCCCGCACCTTCTGGAGCGCGGTGGCGGAGGTGTTCGGCGACGACAACGCGGTGGTCCTCGACATCTCGCCCGACACCTTCCCGGCGGCCGGCGGCGCCGATCCCGCGGTGGTCTGGACCTGCTGGCGCGACGGCGGCCCCGCGTGCGCGGGCACCGGCCTGCCGCCCTTCGGCGTGCAGGAGCAGATCCGCCTGCTGCGCGTCCAAGGCTCGTTCAACCTGGTCCTCGCCGCCGGGATCGACGGCGGCAACGACCTGAGCCGGTGGCGGGAATACCGCCCGGCCGACCCGGACGGCCGCAGCGTGGCCGCCGCCTGGCGCGTCGACGACCGCTCGGCCTGCGCCACGCCGGCCTGCTGGCAGTCCACCCTGCTCCCGGTCGCCGCCCAGGTCCCGCTGGTCGCCACCGACGTCAGCGCCGGCCCGGCGGCGCCGACGTTCGTGCGCCGGACCGTCACCTGGCTCGACCAGCACGGCATCGGCCACCTGCGCCGGTGACCGGGGGCGGGGCACGCCACCTGACCTATCCGTCGAGTTGACCCGTGGTGGCCAGGCGGCGGTACCAGTGGGCGCTGTCCTTCCAGGTGCGCTCCTGGGTGTCGTAGTCGACGCGGATGATGCCGAAGCGGCGGTCGTAGCCGTAGCCCCACTCGAAGTTGTCCAGCAGCGACCAGACGAAGTAGCCGCGGACGTCCGCGCCCCGGGCGCGGGCGTCCGCCGTCGCGCCGATGTGCCGGCGCAGGTAGTCGATCCGCCGGTCGTCGTGGATCCGTCCGTCGGCCGAGACCACGTCGTCGAACGCCGCGCCGTTCTCGGTGATCATCAACGGCTGGCCCGGGTATTCGTGACGCAGCCGCAGCAGCAGCTCGGTCAGGGCCGGTGGGTCGATGTTCCACCCCATCGCCGTGTGCGGGCCCGGCTGCGGCAGGAAGTCGACGTCGTCGGCGGCCACCCACGGCGAGTGGGCCGAGGCGCCGTGCCCGTCGGCGTCGGAGCGGGCCGAGTGCCCGTCCCCGGCGCGGACCAGGGTGCTGGCGTAGTAGTTGACGCCGAGCACGTCCAGCGGCACCGCGATCAGCCTCTCGTCACCCGGGCGCACGAACGACCAGTCGGTGACGGAGGCGGTGTCGGCCAGCAGGTCGGCCGGGTACGCCCCGTCGAGCATCGGGCCGAGGAACGCCCGGTTCGCGAGGGCGTCGATCCGCCGGACCGCGTCGGAGTCGGCGGCCGACCCGGACGCGCCCCGCACGACGTGCAGGTTCAACGTCACCGACAGCTCGGCGCTCGGCGTCAGCTCCCGCACCACCCGCCCGGCCAGGCCGTGCGCCAGGTTCAGGTGGTGCACCGCCGCCAGCGCCGCCGCCGGTTCGGTCCGACCGGGCGCGTGCACCCCGGAGCCGTAACCCAGGTACGCCGAGCACCACGGTTCGTTGAGCGTGGTCCAGGTGTGCACCCGGTCGCCGAGCGCGCCGACGATCCCCGCCGCGTACTCCTGGAAGCGCAGCGCCGTGTCCCGTGCCGGCCATCCACCGGCGTCCTCCAGCTCCTGCGGCAGGTCCCAGTGGTACATGGTCGCCACCGGTCGGATGCCGCGCTCCCGCAGGCCGTCGACCAGCCGGGCGTAGAAGTCGAGGCCGGCGGCGTTGAACCGCCCGGAGCCGCCCGGCTGCACCCGGGGCCAGGAGATCGAGAAACGGTACGCGCCGAGCCCCAGCTCGGCGAGGTGGTCCAGGTCCTGCGACCACCTGTGGTAGTGGTCGGCGGCCACGTCGCCGGTGTCGCCGTTCAACGTCCGCCCGGGGGTGTGGCTGTAGGTGTCCCAGATGGACGGACCACGGCCGTCCTCGGTGGCCGCGCCCTCGATCTGGTACGCCGCCGTGGCCGATCCCCAGACGAAGCTCTCCGGGAAGCTGTGTGCCGTCATCGTCCCGACCTCTCCCTGCCGACCACCACGCAGTGGTACGCCGACGACTCGCCCGCCACCAGCTCGGCGGTCCCCACCCCGTCGTGGAAGCCCACCTCGAACTCGGCGCCCGGCCCGTCGTCGGGCACCGGGATCCGCACCCGCTGCCGCTGCCCCTCCGCCGGGGCGTAGAGGCGCAGTTCCACCCCGTCGGGCCAGGGGTAGTCGGGCCGGTCGGAGCGCGCCCCGAACCCGATGACCGCGCCGGGCCGGGCGAGCACCGGCAGGCTGTCGTACCCGTGCTTCTCGGTCACCCACGCCGGGCCGGTGAGCTGCGCGCCGGTGAGCAGGTGGGTCCACGTGCCGGCGGGCACGTAGAAGGTGACCTGCCCGTCGGCGCTGAGCACCGGCGCGACGAGCACGTCCGGGCCGAGCATGTACTGCCGGTCGAGGTGCGCCACGGCCGGATCGTCCGGGAACTCCACGATCATCGGACGCATCATCGGGACGCCGTCGCGGTGCGCCTCCTCGGCCGTCGCCGCCAGGTAGGGCATGAGGCGCAGCTTCAGCCGGGTGAACTGGCGCAGCACGTCCACGGCCTCGTCGTCGTACGCCCACGGCACCCGGTACGAGCCGGAGCCGTGCAGCCGCGAGTGCGAGGAGAGCAGACCGAACGCGATCCACCGTTTGAACACCGCCGGGTCGGGGGTGCCCTCGAAGCCGCCGATGTCGTGGCTCCAGTAGCCGAAGCCGGAGGACGCCAGGGACAGCCCGCCGCGCAGCGACTCGGCCATCGCGACGAACGTCGACTCGCAGTCGCCGCCCCAGTGGACCGGGAACTGCTGGCCGCCGGCGGTGGCCGAGCGGGCGAACAGCACCGCCTCACCCTCGCCCCGCTCGGCTTCCAGCAGGTCGAAGACCGCCTTGTTGTAGAGGTAGGAGTAGTAGTTGTGCATGCGTTGCGGGTCCGACCCGTCGTGCCACACCACGTCGGTCGGGATGCGCTCACCGAAGTCGGTCTTGAAGCAGTCGACGCCCATGTCCAGCAGCGCCTTGAGCTTGCCGGTGAACCAGGCCACCGCGTCCGGGTCGGTGAAGTCGACGAGCGCCATGCCGGCCTGCCACTTGTCCCACTGCCACACCGACCCGTCCGGGTTGCGCACCAGGTAGCCGGCCCGGCGGCCCTCCTCGAAGAGGTAGGAGCGCTGCGCGATGTACGGGTTGATCCACACGCACACCTTCAGGCCGCGCTCGTGCAGCCGGCGCAGCATGCCCTCCGGGTCGGGGAAGGTCGCCGGGTCCCAGACGAAGTCGACCCAGTGGAACTGGCGCATCCAGAAGCAGTCGAAGTGGAACACCGACAGCGGCAGGTTCCGCTCGGCCATCCCGTCGACGAACTCGGCCACCGTCTTCTCGTCGTACGACGTGGTGAACGACGTGGACAGCCACAGCCCGTACGACCAGGCGGGCACCCGGGCCGGCCGGCCGGTCAGCGCCGTGTATCGGCGCAGCACGTCCTTGGGGGTGGGTCCGTCGACGACGTGGTACGTGAGCGACTGGCCCTCGACGCTGAACTGGGTCTGCGTGACGACCTCCGAGCCGACCTCGAACGACACGTGCTCCGGGTGGTCCACGAACACGCCGTAGCCGGCGCTGCTGAGGTAGAACGGCACGTTCTTGTACGCCTGCTCGCTGGCGGTGCCGCCGTCGGCGTTCCAGACGTCGACCGTCTGACCGTTCTTGACGAACGGGCCGAACCGTTCACCCAACCCGTACAACGTCTCGCCGACGCCGAGGGCGAGCCGTTCGTGCACGTAGCGGCGACCCGCGCCGTCGGTGACGATGCCGACGCTGCGTCCGGTGGACGCGGTGACGAGCCGGTCGCCGTGCCGGAACTCGACCCGCCACCCGTCGACGAGCGCGACCCGGACGGTCAGCTCCCCTGTGGTCAGGGACGCGCTGAGCCCGGTGATGTCGACGGTGACCGGGTGCGTGTCGTCGGTGTGCAACCCGAAGTGGGGTTCGCGGGGCAACCCGCCGCTGTGGTGGCCGATGGTGACCCCGACCACCCCGGGTGCGGGGGAGAAGAAGCGGACGGTGACGACGGGCCGGTTGAGCGTGTCACCGCGACCGTTGATCTGACCGGCCGGCGCGAACACGGTGAAGCCGCGGTCGTCCGGCTCGACCGACTCCACCGTGCCGGGGCGCAGGACGCTGACCCCCGGGCGTAGTTGCCAGTATCCGTCGGTGAATTTCACTTCTCGGCTCCTGCGGTGATGCCGCGCGCCAGGGTGCGCTGGAAGATGAGGAAGAAGAGGATGGCCGGCACCAGGCTGAGCAGCGCGCCGGCGTTCGTCGTCGGGGCGTCCATCAGGCGGTCACCCTGCAACGACGCGAGCGCGACCGGGATGGTCTGCGTCTGGTTGTCGATCAGCATGACCAGCGGGATGAGGAACTCGTTCCAGGTCCAGATGAAGAAGAAGATGAGCAGGACGGCGAGGGTCGGCCGCAGGTTGGGGAAGACCACCCGCCACAGCACCGTCCACTTGCCGGCGCCGTCGAGCGCCGCGGCCTCCAGCAGCGAGCGCGGGAACGTGCCGAGCACCGAGGCGAGCAGGTAGGTGCCGAACGCGCTCTGGACGACGGTGAAGATGATGATCACCGACAGCCGGGTGTTGTAGAGGCCGATCTCCTTGGCGACGTAGTACAGCGGGTAGATCAACGCCTCCTGCGGCAACATGTTGGCCAGCAGGAACAACCCGACGATCCACAGCCGGCCGCGGACCCGGCCGACACCCAGGGCGTACGCGTTGAGCAGCGACACGACGACGCCGAGGACCGCCACCGAGCCGGCGATGAGCGTCGAGTTCCACAGCTTGAGCGGAAAGTTCACCTCGGACCAGTACGTCCGCAGCCCCCGGGTGTAGAAGTCCGTCGGCCAGCTCAGCGGCCCGGCCGACGAGTAGTCACCCGGCGATTTGAAGGCGTTGAGCAGCATGAACGCGAACGGCACGAGCATGGCGAGCGCGGCTGCGGTGACTCCGGCGAGCACCAGCCAGCGGCTGACGCCGCGGTGGTGCCGGTCGCGCGCCGGTCGGCGGACCGGCGCGTCGGTGATCGTGACGGCCATCTCAGAACCCCCGGTCCCGGCGCTCGCTTCGGGCCTGCGTCCAGATGAAGACCACGGCCACCACCACGATGATCACCGTGAGCACGGTGGAGATCGCGGAGCCGTACCCGACCTGGAGCTTCTTGAAGAACGTGTAGTACGCGAAGTACGACGGCACGTTCGTGGCGTTCGCCGGGCCGCCCCGGGTCAGCGCGAAGATCGGCCCGAACACCTTCAGCGCGGCGATGGTGCAGGTCAGGGCCACCACGAAGGTCTCCGGCCGGATCTGCGGGAGCGTGATCGCCCGGAACCGGTGCAGCCAGTTCGCCCCGTCGACCTCGGCCGCCTCGTACAGCTCCGGGTCGACCCGCTGCAACGCCGCCATGAACACGACCACCGGATAGCCGATCTGCACCCAGATCATCACCGCCATCACCGCCGGCAGCGCGGTGTCCGGGTCGCCCAGCCAGTCGTGGCGCAGCGCACCGAGACCGACCGCGTCGAGCAGGCTGTTGAACGCGCCGTCGGGGCGCAGGATCCAGCCCCAGACGATGCCGGCCACCACCACGGGCAGCACCTGCGGCAGATAGAACGCGGCCCGCAACGCCGCCGCCGTACGCGGCCTGAAGCGACGCCCGATGACGTCGAAGAGCACCGAGGCGAGCAGCAGCCCGAGCAGGGTCGGCACCACCACCATCGCGACGATCATCGCCACGGTGTTGCGGAACGACGCCCAGAACACGTCGTCGTGCAGCAACCGCTGGTAGTTGTCCAGCCCGACGAATGTGGGGTCACCGACGCCCGACCACCGGGTCAGCGACAGGTAGCCGGTGCCGACCAGCGGCGCGCCGATGACCAGGACGAACAGCGCCGCTCCGGGGAGCAGGTAGAGCCAGTACGCCGCGTCGCGGCCACGCGGCCGGCGGCGGGACGGGGACGCGGGAGTGGGGGGTTCCGCCGACGGGGTGGCGGCGACGGTGTCGGAGACTGCCATGGAAGATCCTTCCCGGCGGGGGCGGCGGGCGCGCCGGTCGTACCGGTGGCGCCCGCCGCGCGCCGCGTCACTTGCCGGTGATCTCCTTGACGCCGTCGGCGTACGGCTTGGCGATCGTGTCGAGCACCTGGTCGGGGGACTTGGACCCGTTGATCAGGCTCTGGAATCCGCCGACCAGCACGTCGTAGTAGCCGGGCACCGGCCAGTCCGGATAGAAGGCCAGGCCGTCCTGCTCGCTGACCGTGTTGAAGTCCTCGATCAGCTTGCGGTCCTTCGCGTCCTTGATCTTGGCGGGGTCGCCGGCCACCGGGACGCCACCGTTGTTGCCGATGAGGTCCTGGATCTCCGGGCGCAGGGTGATGTCGATGAAGTCCGACGCCAGGCTCTTGGCCTTGCTGTTCGTCGGGACCACCCAGATGTTGCCGGAGGAGCCGGCGTTGAGGGTGTTGCCGGGGAACAGGAAGGTGTCCCAGTTGGCCTTCATCTCGGCCTTGAAGCGGCCGTACCACCAACTGCCCGAGACGATCATCGGCGTCTTGCCCGCGATGAACGCGGTGCCCATGTCCTCGGCCTTGAGACTCGCCGAGTTCTTGGCCACGTAGCCCTTCCGCACCCAGTCGGCGAAGGTCTCCGCGCCGTACTTCAGCGGGTCGGCGTGGAAGTCGACCGGGTTCTTGTAGAGCTGGTAGTTGTCGACGAACTGCCGGTCGGCCTTCGACAGGGCCAACTGGTAGAAGAGCTGCCCGGCCGGGTACTCGGCGCCGGCCATGCCGAGCGGGGTGATGTCCTTGCCGACGAAGGTGTCCATCGCGGCGGTCATCTCCGCCATGGTGGTGGGCACCTTGACGCCGTTGCGGTCGAACAGGTCCTTGTTGTAGTAGACCGTGACGTACTCGCCGTAGTTCGGCACGCCGAACCAGTTGCCCGACCCCATCACGCCCTTGTCGCTGTAGCGGGCGGTGGTCTGGAGGCTGGGGCTGAGCTTGTCGGCCCAACCGCGCTTCTCGGCCTCCTCGCTGAGGTCGGTGAGCAGGCCCTGGGACGACAGCAGGCCGGCCGTCGCGTTGCCCTTGTTGTACTCCATGACGTCCGGGCCCTCGGACGAGTTGATGATCATGCCGGCGTTCTGCTGGATCTGCTCGAACGCCTTGCGCTCGAAGCGCACCTCGACGCCCGGGTGCTCGGTCTTGAATATCTCGATGGCGCGGTCCCAGCCGATCCCCATCGCGCTGTTCTCGCTCTCGTAGTGCCAGAGCTTGAGGGTCTTGGCCCCGCTGTCGTCACCGCTGTCGTCACCGCCGCAGGCGGCTACGGTGGTCGTCGCGGTCGCCGCCAGGGCGATCGCGGCGACGATCCGACGGTATCGCTGCATTGCTATCCTCCTCGTCGAGTATCGTGCCCGGTACTTCACTGGGCCCGTCGTCGCGTTGCCGCGCGGCGGCGGGCCGTTCCTTCCTTGTCAGCCGCCATCGGTTGGCGGCCCCGTGGTGCCGCGGTGGACCCCCGGATCTCCAGCGCGCACGGCAGCAGTTGCTGGTGGCGCTCGTCCCCGGACCCGTCCAGGTGGCGCACCAGCGCCTCGACGGCGATCCGCCCCATCGCCGAGCCGGGCGACGTCATCGCGGTCAGCGCCGGGGTGGCCAGTTCGGCGACCTGCGGCGAGGTGACCATCGACACCACCGAGACGTCGTCGGGCACGGACCGCCCGCGCGCGGTCAGCTCGCCGAGGATGCCGAAGGTCGCCGCCTCGTTCATGGCCAGCACGGCGGTCAGGTCCGGCGTCCGCGTGAAGGCGGTGGCAAGCGCCGCCCGGCCGCCGGTGGCGCTGTCCTCGGCCGGGATCATGACCGGTTCCAGGCCGTGGCCGGTCATGGCGGTGACGAAGGCGTCCCGGGTACGCAGAGCCGGCCCGTAACCGCTGGCCAGGGTCTCGGCCGAGTGGTTGACGTAGACGATCTGCCGGTGCCCCAGGCCGACCAGGTGCGCCACCGCCTCCCGCACGGTCTGCTCGAAGTCGATGTCGACGTAGGAGAGCCCGCCGGTGTCGCCGGTGCGCCCGATCAGCACCAGCGGCACACCGGCCTGCTGGAGCGCGGCGACCCGCTCGTCGGCGAGCTGGACCTCCATCAGCACGACGCCGTCGAACATCCGCTGGCTGGCCAGCCGGCGCAGGGCGTCGAGGTCGCCGCCACCGCCGACGGGGGACAACACCAGGTGGTAGCCGACGGCGCTGGCCGCCGCGGCGGCTCCGGTGACGAACGCCGTCTCGGTCGCGCCGAGGCCGCGCTCGTCCATCGGCAGCAGCAGGCCCAGGATGCGGCTGCGTCGACTGGCCAGGCCGCGGGCCATGGCGTTGGGCTGGTAGTCGAGCTCGGTCATGGCGGCGAGCACCTTGGCCCGGGTGGCCCCGGAGATCGGCCGGGTGCCGGTGAGCACGTAGGAGACGGTGCTGACCGAGACCTGGGCCAGGCGGGCGACATCATGCATGGTGGCCACCGCGCACCTCCCTCGGGCCTGGCGGGAACGGATCCGACCGCTCGTCGAACCGCTTCGACGAAGCGGTTCGACAGACGCTAGGCCCCCTGTTACGGCGGCGTCAATAGTTGATGTCGAAAAGACGTCACGTCTCGTCGTGGTGCGTCGTACGGCCTAACTCTCAGCCCTCCCGGTCGTCGCTGATCCGGCGACATATCGCCGGATGTCTGGCGTCAAGGGATCAATCGTGCAATCGGTGCGTCTTTTCCGGCGGCACGTGGTGCCACGGGCTTTCGTGACGCGGCCTGGTGGCAGATGACGTCGACCAGCTCGCCGACCGTGGCCACGGTGGATGCGCGGGGGTCGTTCAGGAGGTTGACGCTGAAGCGGGCCTCCAGCGCGATCAACAGCTCCAGCGCGGCGAGCGAATCGATGTCCAGGTCCTGGACCAGGTGGTCCTCCGGTCGTAGTTCCCGGCGGACGCGCTTGATCTCCAGGAACACCGCGTCGAGCGCCGACATGACGTCGGCCTCGGTCACCGGAACGGCATGTGTGGTCATGTCCTTCACCTTTCGGAGGTTGATGGTTGGGCGCGGAAGAAGGCGTACGTCCTCACCCGAGGTCGACCAGTTCGTCGTAGCCGACGAAGTCGGGAACCATGCCGCTGGCTACCAGCTCCCACATCATCTCGTCGGTGCCGGCACCGATCCGGCCCAGCCGGGTGTCCCGCCACATCCGGCCGAGCGGGGTCTCGTCCTCGAGGTAACCGGCGCCGCCGAACAGGTGCATGCACTCACTTATCGCCTCTTCCGCGAAGCGGGTGGCGGTGACCTTGAGCGCGGCGGTCTCCCGAGGCCCACAGGCGCCGGTGACAGGTATGCCCTGCGCCGCCGAGTAGACGGCGAACCGCAACGACAGCAGCCGCGCGGACAGGTCGGCCAGCCGCAGCCGGAGCGCCTGGTGCTGGAGCAACGGACGGCCGAACTGTTCCCGCCGGTGCAGATGCGCGGCGGCGAGGCCGGTGGCCGCGGCGACCCCGCCGACGGTCTGCCCGGCGATGGACAGCCGCTCGTGGCTCAGCCCCCAGGTCGCCACGAGCAGACCCGCGCCGGGCCGACCGACGAGCGCCTCGTCCGGCACCACGGCGTCGATCGTCATCCAGGTGGTGTCGAGCGCCGAGGTGCCGACCTTGCGCAGCCGTTTGCGGACCGACAGCGCCGAGGCGGGTACGGCGAACACGCCGAGGCCGCCGTCGGCCTCGCCCCTGTCGTTCTCGATCCGGCACAGCAGCAGCGCGAAGTCGCACACCAGACCCAGTGACAGGTACCGCTTCTCACCTGTCACCCGCCAGCCGCCGGGCACCCGCCGGGCGGCGGTGCGCATGCCGGTGAGATCCGAACCGCCGGTCGGCTCGGAGGCCCCGAAGCACCCGACCAGCCTCCCGTCGAGGAGCCCGTCGAGATATTCCTGCAACAGTGGTGAGTCGCCGTAGCGCACGAGGATCGAACCGACCGTCTCCAGGCAGAGACTCACGCCGACCGACAGGCCCGCATGACCGCACCGGCCGCTCTCCTCCGCGATGATCACGCCGAGGCCGGCGTCACCGAACGGGCCGGGGTGCCAGCGTTGCCGCAACAACCGGCTGCGCCCGAGGTCGGCAAGCACCTCACGGGGAAACACCCCGCGCTCGTCGGCCGCCGCGTGCGGGGCGAAAGCGGCGCCGATCGACTCCGCGACCCGGGCGCGGGCGGCGTCCACGCGCGGGCCGAAGGGACCATCCGCGAACAGCGGCCGGTCCGACGCCTCGCCGGGCCGGGACACGGCGGCGGGGGCGCTAGCGTACGACGGGCTCACGGCCTGCCTCCCGGATCTGCTCGTCGGTGTCGGTGTCGGTGTCGCTCGGTGCCGGAGGGTCGCCGAGCCACTCCCCGGTCAACTGCCCGGCGAGGTGCCGGCGCCACAGCAGGCGCCGGCGGGGCTTGCCGCTGGAGGTCAGGGGGATGGTGCCGCGCCTGGCCCGCAGGATCAGCACCCGGACGGCGGACCCGGTGAACGCGCGGACCGCCTCGACGACCACGTCGAGATGGTCGCCCAGGTCCCGCTCCGCCACCACCAGCAACGTCGGCCGGCCGTCGACGACGCCGCCGGCCACGACGAGGTGGCGGGGCGCGATTCCGGTACGGGCACGCAGATCCAGCTCCACGTCCTCGACGAAGATGCTGCGCCCGCGGAGTTTGACGCTGTCACCGAGGCGGCCGACCACGTACAGGTCGCCGTCGTGGAAGAAACCGGCGTCGCCCGTGCGCAGCGACCCGCCGACCAGTCGGGCGCCGTCCCGCGACGTGCCGTCGGCGTAGCCGGCGGTTATCGAGGGGCCCTGTACCGAGATCTCCCCGAACACACCGTCGGGCTGGGGCTGCCCGTCCTCGTCGACCACGTCCACCCGCAGGCCGTCGAGCGGGCGACCGCAGCTCACCTGCCAGCCCCACGGCTCCGACACCGGGTCGGTGGTGAGGACCGCCTTCCCGGTCACCTCGACCTTGTCGTCCAGGCTCCGGCCCGGGGCGTTGGTGCGGACCATCCGCACCGGCTCGTGCCGGGGTACGCCGGTGACCGCGAGGGTGCCCTCGGCGAGCCCGTAGGCGGGGGTCAGCGCGCGGCTGTCGAAGCCGTGCGGTTGCAGCAGCGCGGCGAACCGCGCCAGCGCCGCCGGGTTGATCCGTTCGGCCCCGCTGACCACCGACGTGACGCCGGAGAAGTCGAGCCCGACCAGATCGTCCGGGGTGACCCGGTCGACGACACGCTCGAAGCCGAAGTTCGGCATGAAGATCTGGGCGTACCGGCCACTGCCGTACTCGGCGAGCCAGCCCCGGGTGTCGCGGACGAACTGCTGGGGCCGCATCATCGCGTGTTCCGTCTGCAGGGTCACCAGGGTGAGCAGCCCACCGACGAGACCCATGTCGTGATAGAGCGGCAGCCAGGAGACCCCGCCGCGATCCGTGATGCCCAGCCAGCGCTGGATCATCCGGAGGTTCGCCGCCAGGTTGTCGACGGTGATCCGTACGCCCTGCGGGCGTCCCAGCGAGCCCGAGGTGAACTGTAGGACGGCCAGTTCGCCGTGCGCACGCGGTGCCGCCCCGACGTCGCCGTAGGCGGGCGCCAGGATGGTCGTCTGCTGACCGGCCTGGCGCACGCCGGCCAGCAACACGTCGCGGTGGTCGTCCGACGCGATCGCGAACCGGGGTCGCACCGCGGCGGCGATCGCCCGCAGTTGCGTCTCGTAGCCCGTCGTGTCCTGGAGCGCGGCAGGCAGCGGCAGCACCGACGGGGTGGCGCCGATGGCGAGGAGTCCGAAGAAGCAGGCGACGAAGTCCGGGCCGGACGGCAGCACCAGTGGCACCACCTCGCCGCGGCGTACCCCGGCGTCGGCCAGGGCGGCGCCGGCGCGCAACGCGCGTTCGGCCAGATCCTCGTAGGTGTGGCGCGACCAGTCCGGTCCCTCCACGTGGAACCGTACGCCACGCTCGGTCGACGGAGCGTCAAGCCAGCCGAGAAGCAGGTCCCGGCTGACGGCAAGGCTGCTCATCTGGGTTCGTCCTTTCCAACGGTCGGGCCGGTGTCAGGGGTCATGGCCGACACGTCAGACGCATCGGCAGCCGTCGACCTGGGCGAAGGGTGGCGCTGGCCAGTGGGCGGGGCAGCCCGGCGGTCAGCTCCAGCCGGTAGCGTTGGGTCATCATCGCGAGCACCAGCACCGCCTCCAGTTGCGCGAAGCCGGCGCCGATGCAGGCGCGTCTGCCGCCGCCGAACGGGATGTGGGCGTAGCGGTCGCGGTCGGCGTCGGACAGGAAGCGGGTGGGGTCGTAGCGCTCGGGGTCGGGCCAGACGGCGGGGTTGCGGTGCACCAGATAGGCGGGCACCGCGACGGTGCTGCCCACCGGGATCGGTATCCCCTCGATGACGTCGGACCGGACGGCCTCCCGCTCGATGGTCCACACCGGTGGGTACAACCGCCACGCCTCGTTCACCACGGCGGTGGTCCACCGCAGCTTCTCGACGTCGGCGGCCTGTGGCTCGCGGCCGGCGAGGACCGCGTCCACCTCCTGTTCCAGGCGGTCCCGGACGGCCGGGTGGGCCGACAGCAGCGCCAGGCACCAACTGAGCGTCGTCGCTGTCGTCTCATGCCCGGCCAGCATGAACGTGGTCACCTCATCGCGGATCTCCGCATCGGTCAGTCGCGTCCGGTCCTCCTCGTCCCGCGCGGTGAGCAGGCGGTCCAGCAGGTCGGGTGGCCCGTCGACGGTGGGCGTCGCCCGCCGCTCGGCGATGAGCTGGCGCACCGGCCGGTCGATCGCGGCGAGCGGTCCGCCGAAGCGTTCGCTGGCCGCCCGGATCGCCCGGGTGCTGCGCGGCCCCCAGAGGAACGGCAGGAAGGTGCCGATCGCGACGGCGGGCAGCAGGAGGGTGAGGGCGCGGGCGATCTGGCCGGTGCGGCCGGTCATGTCGGCGCCGAACAGGACCCGGCCGACGATGTCCAGGGCCAGCGCGCTCACCTCGCCGGACACCTCGATCCGGGTGCCGTCGGGGTGTCGGTCCCAGGAGTCCAGCATCCGCCGGGTCGCCTCGACGATCTGCGGTGTGAAGCCCGCGACGTTGCGGCGGGTGAACACCGGTTGCAGCAGTCGGCGGTGGCGGCGCCAGGTCTCGCCCTCACCGGACAGCAGCCCGGTGCCGAGGACCGCCCGCATCGACCGGTAGGTGAAGGCCTTCAGGTAGTTGTCCTGATGGCGGGCCAGGACGTGTTCGGCGTGCCGGGGGCCGCTCAGGACGAAGAGCCGGTGCCCCGGATAGAGGGGCAGCTCCACGGCGTCGCCGTACCGGGCCAACGACCGCAAGGTCGCCAGCGGCCGGAAGACGAGCCCGGTCACCGCTGCCGGCGCGGCGGCGGCACCCGGGCCGGGGGCGCTCATCGCAGATCCTTGGCGTAGCAGACGGTCTGCGGGTCGTCGCGGTAGACCCCGTAGTTCGGGATCCGGGTGTATCCGGCCCGCTCGAAGAACCTCATCGCGGTGACCTGTTTGACGCCGGCGTCGAGGATCGCGCGCCGGCGTCCGGCGCGGACCGCCGCGCTCTCCACCGCCGTGAGGATGCGGTGGGCGGCGCCCAGCATCTGCAGGCCGGCCAGTTCCTCGACGACGTAGGCGCGCTTGAGCTCGGCGTCGCCGTCCTGGAAGCCCCACGCGCCGGCGTCCTTCGCGCGCCACCCGCCACAGGCCACGGGACGGCCGTCGAGGTAGCCGACCAGGAAGAGACCGCGCGGGGGCCGGTATTCGCCGGGATCCCCGTGCCGGGGATCCTCCTCGCCGTAGACCGCCAGGTAGTGACGTTGCAGCAGGGACACCAGCGCGACGGCGTCCGGATGGTCGTAGGGCACGGCGCGCAGCTCCATGGCGGTCACGTCGCTGGTCGGCCGGGCGGCGGTCATCGGATGATCCGGGAACGGGTGTCGGCGGTGGCGTAGATCCGGCGGAGGTCCCGGATCAGATTCAGCCGCTTGAGCCAGCGGTCGGTGCCGTCGTAACGGGCCCGGAACGGGGCCCGGCCGTGCACGACCTGGTAGTTGTCGATGAACAGCAGGTCGCCGGGGGCCAGCGCGATGGACTCCGTCGCGGCGTTGAGCTGCTGGTCCAGGTCCGCCATCGCCGCGGCTGCCTCGTCGTCGCCGTCGGAGACCGCGGTGAAGTCCGCGTCGAACCGCAGGTACGGGTGCTCCGGTGGCCCGAAGATGATCGGGTCGAGCCCGGTGCCGTCCGGGGCGGCGCGAAGACGTTCGGCGTAGGCGCCGCCCACGTGTGCGTCGTCCGGCAGGAAACGGAAGCGGGAATCCTGGAGGATCTTCTGGAGCTTCTCGGGCAGGCCGAGGGAGCCGAGCCGGACGAACGTCGTCCGTACCGCGTCGGGGTTGCGCAGGCACAGCAGGGAGACGTAGTCGCCGCGGCACGGATGGAACCCGTCCTCGGTGTGCAGCGTCAGCGGGGCCGCGCTGCACGCGCTGGTCAGCGACTGTTCCATCGCCGGGGACGGACAGACATCGTGGACGAGCCGTCCGCCCTGCTGCGCCGCCCAGCCGAACGGCTCGCCGAGCGGCAGACCGCACAGCACGAGCAACAGCTCCTCCCGCCGGCCGACGCCGGCCGCCGCCGCCGTCCAGTCGAGCGGCGTCGGCGGAAGGGCCTGGAGCGGAAGTCCGGATATCACGGACACCGGCGCCTCGTCCGCGCGAACCTGCCCCAGGAACTCCCGCACCCGCTCCGGCAGCCGGACGGCGTACGCGGTCGCCCGCTCGGCGAAGCTGAGCGGATCCGCCGAGCGGTCGGTGGCGGTGAACGAGTCGACGAGCCGGCCGAGCGCGTCGCGCTCCGCCTCCGTGAGCCGGAGCCGTCGTACCGCCGAAGTCTCGACTGCCGACGAGGTCGTCACCGCGCACCCGCCGGCGTCGCGTCCAGGCTGGCCCGCAGGGCCTTCTTGTCCGGCTTGCCGGCGGCGGTGAGCGGTATGTCGTCGACGAACGTGACCGCTGCCGGCGCACGGAGCACGCCGAGTTGGTCCGTGACGAGGGCGCGCAGTCGCTCCGCGTCGACCGGCTCCGCCTGGGTGCCCGGGCCGGTCGGACGGCCCGGCGCGCGTACGACGAACGCGTGGACCGCCTCACCCGTCTGGTCGCTGGGCACGCCGACCACGGCCGCCTGCCGCACCTGCGGATGACCGGTCAGGACGGCCTCGATGGGCGCCGCGTGGCAGTTCCGGCCGTTGACGATGATCATGTCCCGGAGCCGGCCGACCAGGTAGAGGTAGCCGTCGTCGTCGAGGTAGCCGAGGTCACCGGTGTGCAGTCGGCCGTCCCGGAGGACCTGGGCGGTCAGCTCCGGCTGCCGCCAGTAGCCGGTCATCACCGACGCCGAGCGCACGCAGACCTCACCGACCTCTCCCGGCGGCCGGTCGCGTCCCTGCTGGTCCACGACGGAGACCGTGCAGCCGGGCACCGGACGGCCGACCGACGCCAGGAGCTGTGGCCGGTCGGTCACCGCCGCCAGGTGGTCCTCGGGCGTCAGGATGGTGACCGAGGTGACCTCGGTCTGCGCGTACCCCTGGAGGAAGATCGGGCCGAGCAGCTCGATCGCCTGGCGCAGCCGGCGGGGCGCGACGGGGGAGCTGCCGTACACGACCAGGGCGAGGTTGCTGCCGGGCCCGGTGGGTGCGGCCGGATGGTCGAGCAACTGGTAGATCTGGGGCGGGTACAGGAAGGTGGCGACCGGACCCGACCGTCGTACGGCGGCCCAGAACGCGCCCGCGTCGAACACCTCGTGCAACTCCACCGCGATGCCGAGGACGAGCATCTGCACGGCGAGATCACCGACCGCGTAGGCGATGGAGGTGGCGGCGACGAACCGGAGCCCGTCCGGCAGCGGGAGGCCGGCCGCCGTCCGGGCGCTGGCCTCGGACGCCGCCGCGAGGGCCGCGAAGGTGCACGCCACCCCCTTGGGGACGCCGGTCGTCCCGCCGGTGTAGCAGATGCCGGCGACGTCGTCCTCCTCGGCCGCGACGGCGACCGGCGTCGCCGGCTGCGCCGCCGCCAGCGCCAGGAGGTCGGTCGTCGGCGCGGCCGGACCGAGCGCGAGGACGCGCCGCACGCCGGCGCGTTCCGCGACCAGCGGCACGGGCTGGTCCGGCGGGGTGCCCCGGGGGTCGAACACGACGACGGCCGGGTCGGCGTCGGCGAGAATGTGGTCGAGGTCCTCGGTCAGGGCATCGAGCTGGACGGCGACGTACCGGGCGCCGAGCACGTGGCACGCGAACCGCAGGTAGAGCGCCTCCGGGGTGTTGGTGACGAGGCAGACGACGCCGCTGCCGCGCTCCACTCCCTGTGCCCGCAGCGCCCGGGCCAGCCGGTAGGTGACGGCCAGCAGCTCCCGGTATCCGATGCCCCGGTCCGCCGATACCAACGCGGTCCGCTCGCCGTACCGGTCGAACGCGTCGATCATGCTGGTCACATAGCGCGCCGCGGTCATCGGTCACCTGCCGGGCGGCCGTCGCGGGCAGGGTCCGGCGTCGACACCCGCACCGGTGTCGACGCGGGCTCAGTTGTGGACATCGAACGTCCTCCCTACTAGTCGGTGGCAGAGCGCGCGGAAATCGGCCGGGGACATGGCGATCCGGCCGCCGTGGTAGAGCCGCACCAGGCCGTGGATCAGGGCTCCGACGGCCAGTGCCAGTTCCAGGAGATCGTCGCCGCCGTCCTCGCCGAGGCCCTGGTTCCGCAGCGCGTCGGCGACCAGGGACAGTGACGGCGAGCCGCCGTCGCGGAAGTCGTCGGGGAACCGACGTGCGCCCTCGCGTGGGTCGGTGAAGACGAAGTCGTACAGCTTCGGCTGGCCGAGCGCGAAGTCGAGGTGATCGTCGAGGTGGTCGGCGATGAGATTGCCGGGACCCGGTTGGCGGTCGGCCCACCGCTTCGAGATGTCGGCGAACGTCTCGTCGGCGACGCGCCGCAGCAACGCCTCCCGGTTGGCGTAGTGGCGATAGATCGCCATCGGGGTGATTCCGGCTGCGGCGGCCACCCGGCGCATGGTCACCGAGGCGGGGCCCTCGGCGATGACGATGTCGCGGGCGATGCATACCAGACGGTCGGCGGTCGATCCCATGTCTACACCGTAGACATGGGGCCGGTGTGGAGCCGGGGCCAACCGAGCGCCCGAACGGCTACCCCCACGCGGGCCGGGCCGGTCGGCGTCGCCACGAATTCGCCGGCGGGAACCGGGAGCGGCTCAACCGGTTTCCGGTCACCGTCCCGGCGACGCCAGGATCATCGCGGCTGGCCGCGACCGTTCGACGCGGCGGCCCCCGCTTCGGCGCCCCGGGCCACCGCCCGCAGCCGGGCCACCATCTGCTCGACGAGCTGCGTGTCCCCCGCGGAGAGGCCGCTGTCGGCCAGCACCTGACGCAGCGCCACCTGCTTGACGTCCATCCGGCGCAGCTCCCGCAGCAGGGTGATCTGCTCCTGGATCCGTCGGGCCGCCGCGTCGTCGACGAAGTAGCCCGAACTCACCCCGAACGCGGCGGCCAACGCGCGCACGTGGGAGGTACGCGGATCGCTCGCCACGCCCCGGCGCAGCTCGCCGATGTAGGCCGCGCTGATCGAGACGCCGGTCTCGGACGCGCTGGCGTTGATCCGGTCGGCGATCTCCCGGTTGGTGTAGCGGCGGCCGGGCTCGTCGGACTCGCCCAGTTCCTCCGGCGTCGGCCGGATCCGGTCGAACAGGTAGTCGAGCCGCGCGGCCAGTGTGTCGAGCGACGGTTGCTCCCGCTCCGCGTGCCGATCGTCGGCCATGACTTCCAACCCTCCAGCGACTAAACAACAGTGTCGCAGATACCAGCGCTGACGAAACAGATGTTGACACATGCGGCGAGCGACAGCGTATGCTCCCTCCTGTCCGGGGCGACGGAGATCGAGCGCGGTGCGGCGTGAAAAGCGCCCGCACCCGCGCTGTGGGCGCGATCTCGGCCGCTCGGACAGGGGGATGTCAGTTCGGCGACGCGCGCTTTCCTGCGGGGGCAGGAAGGCGCGCGACCGCCACGCTCACGGGCGGACCGGCCCTGGGTCGAGGTGTGGGGCGACACACTCGGCGGCCGGCGCCGACGGGCGCTGACGGATTGACCTCGGTCGTGGTGCCGTCCGAGGGGGGATGAATCCTGGGGGATGTGAAGAGGATGCTCGACACAGCGCGGATGCTGGTCACCGGAGGCGCCGGATTCATCGGCGCCAACTTCGTCCAGCACACGCTCCGCAACCATCCGACGTATGACGTCACCGTGCTCGACGCGCTCACCTACGCCGGCGACCGACGGGCCCTGGAGCCGGTCGCCGACCGGGTGCGGTTCGTCCAGGGCGACATCTGCGACACCGACCTGGTCGACCGACTGGTCGCCGAGTGCGACGTGGTGGTGCACTTCGCCGCCGAGTCCCACGTCGACAACTCGCTGCACGATCCCGCCCCGTTCGTACGGACCAACGTGACGGGCACGTTCACGCTGCTCGAGGCGGTGCGGCGGCACGACCGTCGATTCCACCACGTCTCCACCGACGAGGTGTTCGGCGACCTCGCCCTGGACGCGGAACAGAAGTTCACCGAGGAGACCCGCTACGACCCGTCGAGCCCCTACTCGGCCACCAAGGCGGCCTCGGACATGCTGGTCCGCGCGTGGGTCCGCTCGTACGGCGTCCGGGCCACGCTGTCGAACTGCGCCAACAACTACGGCCCCTACCAGCACGTGGAGAAGTTCATTCCGCGACAGGTGACGAACCTGCTGGTCGGCGCCCGACCGAAGCTCTACGGCGCCGGGCTCAACGTGCGGGAGTGGACCCACGTCGAGGACCACAACGACGCGGTGCACGCCATTCTCGAGCGTGGCCGCATCGGCGAGACCTATCTCATCGGGTCCGGTGACGAGCGCAGCAACCGGGAGATCCTCGAACTCGTCCTTGAGGTGATGGGCCAGCCGCGCGACGCGTACGAGCACGTCTCCGACCGGCCGGGCCACGATCTGCGGTACGCCAACGACAGCACCAAGTTGCGTACCGAGCTGGGCTGGCGGCCGAGGTACGTCGAGCTGCGGGCCGGCCTGGCCGCCACCGTCGACTGGTACCGGGCCAACGAGTGGTGGTGGAAGCCGCACAAGGAGCGCACCGAGGCGCGCTACCGCAGCCTGGGGCGCTGACCGGCGCCACCGCTCGCCGACACCGACACCGACAGCCACCGTCCACGAGCCTGTCTGCTTTCTGCGTGGTATGCGTCTCCCGCCGACAGAGATACGGGGTTTCGACCAAGTGGGAAAGGCATTGCAGGTCACCCTGCTCGGACCCGTCTCGGCCGTCGTCGACGGCGCCGACTCCGATCTCGGGTCGCCGCGACAGCGCGCGCTGTTCGCGACGCTCGCCGCCCGCCCCAACCAGCGGGTCCGACGCGACGACCTGATCGACGGGGTGTGGGGACTCGACGCGCCGCTCACGGTCACCAACAGCATCTACACCTACGTCAACCGGCTGCGTCGACTCCTCGAACCGCACCGCCCGCACCGCGCGCCGTCCCAGGTGCTGCTCTCCGAGGGATCCAGCTACGTGCTGCGTTTGCACCCGACCCAGGTCGACTCCTGCGCGTTCGTCCAGCACGTCGAGCGGGCCCGGCAGCTCCGCGCGGCCGGCGACGTGGACCGGGCCGTCACGGAGCTGTCCCAGGGCCTGGCCCTGTGGCGCGGGGTCGCCCTCGACGGCACCCACGGCCCGTTCGTCGAGACCGAACGCGCCCGGCTCGACGAGCTGCGGCTGGCCGCGCTCGAGGACCGGGCCGAGATGCTGCTGGAGCTGGGCCGGCAGATGGAGGCGGTCGGCGAACTGGTGCCGCTGGTCCGCCTGCACCCGCTGCGGGAGCGCCTGCGGCACCTGCTCGTGCTCAGCTACGCCCGGCTCGGCAGCCGGGCCGAGGCCCTCGCCGAGATCCGGGACCTGCGCGAGACGTTGAGCACCGAGCTGGGTCTCGACCCGCCGGCGGCGATGCGGCGACTCCAGGAGCAGATCCTGCGCGGCGAGGTCCCCGCCACCGACACCGGTGGCCTCGGGCCGGCTCCCGACGCGGACACCGCCCGGCCCGGCGCCGTCGGGTCGGGCTCGCCGCCGCCGTCCGCGGGCACCCCCGCGGCGTTGCCGGTGAACCCCGCCCAACTGCCGCGCGACGTGCCGGGCTTCCTCGGCCGGCACTGCGAGCTCGCCGGCCTCCACAAGTCGGTGTGCGAGGCGGAGGCGGAGGGCGCGCCCCCGGTGATCCTCATCGGCGGCCCACCCGGCGTCGGCAAGTCGACCCTGGCGGTCCACTTCGCGCACCAGATCGCCGACCGGTATCCCGACGGGCAGCTCCACCTCGACCTGCGTGGCTTCGCCCGGGAGCCCGAGCCGATGTCGTCGGCCGAGGCCCTCGGTCACCTGCTGGCCGGGCTCGGCGTCGAGCCCGGCCAGCCCTCGGACGTGGACCGGCGGGCCGGTCTCTACCGCAGCCTGATGGCCGGACGACGGATGATCCTGCTGATCGACAACGCGCGCGGGATCGAGCAGGTGCGACCGCTGCTACCGCCCAGCCGGTCCTGCCTGGTGCTGGTGACCAGCCGTAACCGGCTGTCCGGGCTGACCGCCCGCGACGGCGCCCGCCGGGTGAATCTCGCCCCCATGTGCGACGACGACCTGCTCGGCCTCATCCAGTGCGTCATCGGCGGCGCGACGGTGGAGGACCGGTCGGTGCTGCGCACGGTGGTGGCCGCCTGCGGCCACCTGCCGCTGGCGGTGCGGATCGCCGCCGAGCGGATCAGCACGGCCCGGCTGCCGGCCGTGGCGTTCGCCGAGGCCAGCACGCCCGGCGAGCTGCTGGACGTGCTGGAGACGCCGGGTGACCCCCAGTCGTGCATGCGGGAGGTGCTGCACTGGTCGTACCGGGCGCTGTCCCCCGACGCCGCCGCCATGTTCGACGCGCTGGGACGCCACGCGGGGTCGGCCTTCGACCTCGAGACGGCCGCCACGCTGGCCCGCACCTCCGTCCGGCAGGCGTGGTGGGCCATCGGCGCCCTCGTCGACAGCAACCTGGTCGAGCAGCGGGACTGGGACCGCTACGAGATCAACCCGCTGGTCCACGCGTACGCGGTGGAGCGCGCCGGCGCCGACCGGGGCTGACCGGGCCGGGCGCGGCCGTCCGGGGACGCCGGCACGCCTCACCCGCCTGGCGATCCGACGGCGGGGACGACGATGCCGGTCGCGAGGACGGAACTCGTCGCCCCCCAGCGGCCGGCGAGCCCCACCACCGGCCGGGACCCGACCCGGGCCCCGTCGACGAGCAGCCGGGCGGTGAACCGGCCGTCGGCGCGCAACGCCACCTCGGCCTGGCCGAAGTCGAGCCAGCGGCCGGTCAGCGGGAACCAGACCTTGTAGATCGCCTCCTTGGCGCTGAACAGCAACCGGTCCCAGTGCACGGCCGGGGTGGTGACCGGCAGCCGGCGGATCACCGCCCGCTCCGACGGCAGCGAGATCGCCTCCAGCATGTCGTAGGGCAGGACCTGGTTCGGCTCGGCGTCGATGCCCACCGCGGCGACCTCGCTGTCCAGCGCCACCACGCAGGCACGGTGACCCCGGCAGTGGGTGATGCTGCCCACGACGCCCGGCGGCCACATCGGCGCGCCGTGCGGGCCCGGCAGCACCGGCACCGGGGAGATGCCGAGCCGGGCCAGGGCCCGCCGGGCGCACACCCGCACCGTGGTGAACTCCTCCCGGCGCCGCCGGACGACGTTGCGGATCACCGCCTGTTCCTGCGGGAACAGCGGGACGTCGACGATGTCCCGTGAGGTCTCCTCGACCACGCAGATCCCGGCCGGCAGCAGGCGCGCGACCAGCCCCGGCCCGGCGGCGGACCGGCCGGCGCCGGGAAAGTCCCCGTTCGCGTGCATCCCCGGGCCGGGCCGTTCACTCACCGAGCGCCCAGTGCAGCGCCGCCATGGCGCTGTGCAGCTTGTGTCGGGCCTGCTCGAAGGCCAGGCTGGCCGGGCCGTCGAGGACCTCGGCGGCGACCTCCTCACCCCGGTGCGCCGGCAGGTCGTGCAGGAACACGGCGTCGGGGCAGCGCGCCATCAGCGCCGCGTCCACCGCGAACGGCGCGAACACGCGACGCCACCGCGGGTCCGGCTTCGTGGTGCCGGTCGTCTGCCACCGGGTGGTGTAGACCACGTCGACCCTCGCCGGCAGCGCCGCCATGTCGTGCCGCTGCCGGATCCGCCCCCCGGACCGGGCGCCGAGCGCCCGCGCCTCGTCGACGAGCGCGGGCGGCAGGCCGTACCCCGGCGGGGTGCGCAGCTCCAGGTCGATCCCGAGCCGGGGCAGCGCGAGCGCCAGCGCGGACGCCGTGTTGTTGCCCTCGCCGACGTAGAGCACCCGCAGCCCGGTCAGGTCGCCGAAGCGCGCCCGCATCGTGCTGAGGTCGGCCAACGCCTGGGTGGGGTGCTCCTGCGCGCTCATCGCGTTGATCACCGTGCCGAGGTGCCGGGACAGGGTGCGCAGCTCGGCCTCCGGGCCGGCGGTGCGCGCCACCAGCGCGTCGAGCATCCCGCCCAGCACCCGCGCCGTGTCGGCCATCGTCTCGCCGGTGTTGAGCTGAAGGTCGCCCGGCCCGTACGTGACCACCTGCGCGCCCAGCCGCAGGGCGCCCGCCGTGAACGCCGTCCGGGTGCGGGTGGACGTCTTGGTGAACAGCACGCCGACGATCCGCCCGCGCAACGCCCCGGCCGGATCCCGACGGCCGGTGGCGAAGTCGACGCTGCGCCGCACCAGCTCGGTGAGCTGCTCGTCGGTCAGGTCCCGCAGCGAGATCAGGTGGCGCCCGCGCCCGTCAGTCACTTCCGTCCCCCGTCGGTCGTCGTCGTGTCCCCGGTCACGGCGGCCAGCAGCGCCGCCAACGCGGCGACCCGCGGCGGTCGCAGCACGCCCAGGTGGTCGCCGGCGACCCGGTGCACCCGGACGTCCCCGGCGGCGGCCCCGCGCCACCGCCGTACGTACTCCGCCGGCCGCAGGTCCAGCGCCGACTCGTGCTCCCCGGCCGCCACCTCGTCGCTGAGCAGCACGTCGACGCTGCCGGCGTAGGTCGGGAACCGGTAGTCGAGCCGGGCCTGGAGCAGGTGCCGCCAGGCCCGCAGGCGGTGCGCCCACACGTCGCCCAGGTCGGCGTCGTCGACCCAGGCGTCGGCGTCGTCGACAAGCTCCCGGATCGTGGCCAGGAGGTCCGCCCGGCGGGCCGGGTCGGCGGCCCCGGCGGTGCAGGCCCGCTCGGCGTCGCGCAGCCGGGCGAGCCGCGCGCCGACGCGCGCCCGGTGCGCCTCCCGGTCCGCCGCCGCGTCGTCGTTCACCGGATCCAGCAGGATCAGCCGGACCCGCTCGCCGTCGGCGCGCAGCCGGCGGGCCATCTCCCAGGCGATCCCGCTGGAGGCGCACCAGCCGAGCAGGTGGTAGGGCCCGCCCGGGCGGGCCGCCCGCAGCTCGTCGAGGTAACGCCCGGCGATGGCCGGGACGTCCGTGGCCGCCACCGTGCCGTCGTGCAGCCCGGGCCACTCGAACGCGGCGACCGGCTGCTCGGCGACCGCGGCCAGCTCCCGGTACCAGTGCGCGCTGCCACCGCCCGGGTGCAGGCAGAACAGCGGCGTCCCCGCGCCGTCGCGGCGCAGCCACAGCAACGCCGAGGCGGGCGACCGGTCCGGGGCGCCGGCGGCGGTCGCGATGCCGCGTACGGTGCGGTGGGTCAGGAAGTCCCGGAAGCTCAGGTCGATCCCGTCGGCCCGGCGCAGCCGCGCGATGACCCGCAGCATCAGCAGCGAGTGGCCGCCGATGGCGAAGAAGTCGTCGTCGCGGCCGACCCGGCCCCGGTCGAGCAGGTCGGCCCAGGTCGCGGCGATGGCCTGCTCCACCGGCCCGCGCGGCGCACGGTAGGGGAGCGCCGGCGCGGTCTCGTCCGGCGCCGGCGCCGGCAGGGCACCCCGATCGATCTTGCCGTTGGGAAGGCGCGGGAACGCCGGCAGCACGGTGAACGTGGCCGGCACCATGTGGTCCGGCAGCACGGCGCCCGCCCGCCGCCGCACCTCCGCGGCCGTGCCCCCGGCGTCCAGGACCAGGTACGCGGCGAGCCGCCGGTCGCCGTCGCCGCCCGACACCGGGTGCACCACCGCGCCGCGCACCCCCGGCTGGGACAGCAGGACGTGCTCGACCTCGCCCAGCTCGATCCGGAAGCCGCGGATCTTCACCTGGTGGTCGCGCCGGCCGAGCACCACGATCCGGCCGTCCCGGTCCCACCTGCCGATGTCGCCGGTGGCGTAGAGCCGTGCGCCGGGCGTCGCGGCGTACGGGTCGGGCAGGAACGCGCCGGCGGTGGCCCGGGGCCGGCCGAGGTAGCCCTGCGCCAGCCCGTCGCCGCCGACGAAGATCTGCCCCGGCACCCCGGGCAGCACCGGCGTGAGGTCGTCGTCGAGCAGGTGGACGGTGGTGTTCGCGGCCGGCGTCCACACCGGCGCGTCGGGGCCGGAGAGCCGGGAGCCGAAGCAGAAGACGGTCGCCTCGCTCGGGCCGTAGTTGTCCCAGACCTCGGCGCCGTCGGCGGCCAGCCGGCCCACCAGCCCGGCGTCGACGGCCTCCCCACCGGAGAGCACCCGGAACCCGGCCGGCGGCGTCCAGCCCGACTCCAGCAGCATCCGCCACGTCGTCGGGGACGCCTGCATGACGGTGGCCCCGGTGCGGCGCAGCAGGTCGGCCAGGGACACCGGGTCGCGGGCGTCGTCCTCGCTGGCGAGCACGAGCTGACCGCCGCAGCCGAGCGTGACGGCGAGCGCGAGCTGCGCCACGTCGGTGGAGACGGGCACCACCCCGAGCACCACGTCGGCGGCGGTCAGCCGCAGGTTGCGGCGCATCGCGGCGGCCCGGTCGGCGAGCGCGCCGTGGGTCGCCACCACGCCCATCGGGCGGCCGGTGGAGCCGGAGGTGTGCACCACGTACGCCACGTCGTCCGGGTGCGGCTGCCGGAGCGGCGCGCCGTCGTCGCCGCGCTCGTCCGGGTCGGGCGTCAGGACCGGCCGCCCGCCGTGCCGGCCGACGTGCTCCGGGCCGGCGACGACCGCCCGGACGTCGGCGTCGGCCAGGACGGCGGTGAGCCGGGGCAGGGGATCGCGACGGTCGACCGGCACCCAGGCGGCGCCGGCCGCGGCGATGCCGGCGATCGCCGCCAGCAGCTCCGGTGACCGGGGCAGGCAGACGCCGACCCGGTCGCCGGGGCGTACCCCGCCGGCCCGCAGCCGCGCCGCCCACGTCCGGGCCCGGCGGTGCAGGTCGCGATAGGTCAGCCGGTCGTCGGCGGTGCGCACCGCGACGGCGTACGGCCGCTCGCCGGCCTGCTCGGCGACGAGCTGGTGGAGGCCGCGGACGGTGACCGGCGTGGTCGGCCCGACGCCGGCCGACAGCAGCCGCGCCCGGGTCGCCGCCGGCAGCAGGGGCCGGGTCGACGGGCCGTCCGGGTCGGTCGCCATGGCGGTCAGCGCCGCCCGGTACATGCCGGCCAGCAGGTCGCAGTGCCGCCTGTCGATCCGCGCGGCCTGGGCCATCATGACCAGCGCGCCGCCCAGCGTGGACACCGCGAACGGGAACTCGTTGGGGCTGACGTCGGTGCTCGCCTCGGTGTCCACCGTGACCCGGTCCAGCACGTGGAAGTCGAGGTAGTTGAACGCGACCTCGTGCAGCCGGCCGCCGGCGCCGAAGAGCCGCTGCATCTCGGCGAGCGGATAGCGGCGGTGCGGCCAGAGCGCCACCTCCTCGGCGAAGACCGCCCGGACCAGGTCCCGCCAACTGCCGGCGGCCGGCGGCGCCACCACGGGCACCGGGTTGAGGAACATCCCCCGGACCAGGTCGCCGCCCTGCGCCTCGGTGCGGCCGTTGCTGACCAACGCGCCGTGGAACGCGGTCGCGCCGGCGGCCTGCCGCCACACCGTGAGGTGCGCGGCGAGCAGCACGCTCTTGAGCGAGGCGCCGGCCCGCTTCGCCAGCTCGCGCAGGCCCGCCTCGACGTCCCGGTAGGGCACGTGCACCGCGCACGTCCCGGTCGCGGCCGGGTCGCCCCAGGCCGCCGGGATGGTGAGCCGCTCCACGCCGGCCAGCCGCCCGGCCCAGAAACCCCGGTCGGCCGGGTCGGTGACGCTGTGCCGTTCCTGGGCGACGAAGTCGGCGAACCGGACGGTGGTCGCCTCGGGCGCGGGCGGCGGATGCCCCGCCCGGTGCGCCCGGTAGCCCGCCAGCAGCTCCGAGACCAGAGAGTTGTGGCTCCACCCGTCGAGGATCGCGTGGCATTCGGTGAGCGACAGGTACCAGCGGTGGTCGGTGACCCGGTGCGCGTGCACCCGGATCAGCGGGGCCCGGCCGAGGTCGAAGACCCGGACCCGTTCCCGCCGGCGGAACCGGTCCAGGTGGGCCCGCTGCTCGTCGGCCGGCATCCCGCGCAGGTCGTGGTGCGCGCACTCGGGCGTCGCGGCGTGGTGCACGAGCTGCACCGGCTCGGCGAAGCCGGCCAGGTCGAACGAGGTGCGCAGGATCTCGTGCGCGGCCACCGCGCCGTCGACGGCCGCCCGCAGCGCTGCCGGGTCGAAGTCGCCGGTGTCGCGCACCAGGTAGCTGGTGACGTTCTGGTAGGGCCGGTTCTCCGGGTCGGCCAGCAACTCGTAGACCATGCCGGCCTGGGCCCGCGCCATCGGGTACGCGTCGACGACGCCCGCCGGCACCCGGGCCCGGTCGTCCGGGTCGAGCAGCGCGAACGGCGGGGTGCCCACCCGCTCGGCGGCGTGCTGGCCGGGCCCGCCGGCGAGCAGCTCGGCGATGCTCTGGTGGCGGAACAGGTCCTGCACCGAGTAGCCGAAGCCCCGGTCCCGCAGCAGGCCGACGAGGCGTACCGCCCGGATGGAGTCGCCGCCGAGGGCGAAGAAGTTGTCCCGGACCCCGACCAGGTCGACGCCCAGGACCTGGGCCCACAGCCCGGCCATCGCCATCTCCGCGGCGGTGGCCGGCGGCCGGTACTCCTGCCGCTGCTCCGGGCGGGCCTCGTCCGGCGCCGGCAGGGCCCGCCGGTCGACCTTGCCGTTGACGGTCAGCGGCAGCTCCGGCAGCACCGTCAGCACCGCCGGCACCATGTAGGCGGGCAGCCGCTGGGACAGGTGGGCCCGCACCTGCGGCACGGTCACGGTGTCGGTGCGCGGCACCAGGTAGCCGACCAGCCGGTGCTCGCCCGGGCCGGTCTGCTGCACGGTGACCACCGCCGCCTTCAGGTCGGGGTGCGCGCCCAGGCACGCCTCGACCTCACCCAGCTCGACCCGGAAGCCGCGGATCTTCACCTGGTCGTCGAACCGGCCCAGGAACTCCAGCTCACCGCCGGGCACCATGCGCGCCTTGTCGCCGGAGCGGTACAGGCGGGCGCCCGGCGCGCCGAACGGGTCCGGCACGTACCGCCGGGCGGTCAACGCCGGCCGGTTGAGGTAGCCGCGGGTGACCCCCGGCCCGCCGACGCAGATCTCCCCGGGCACGCCGAGCGGCACCGGCTGCAACCGGTCGTCCAAAAGGTGGACGGTCAGGTCGGTGAGGGGACGCCCGATCGGGCTGCGCCGCCGGTCGAGGTCGGCGACGGTCAGGGGGCGGTAGGTGCTGTGCACCGTGGTCTCGGTGATGCCGTACATGTTGACCACTCGGGGCGTCTCGTCGCCGAACCGCTGCCACCAGGGGCGCAGGGACTCCACGTCGACGGCCTCGCCGGCGAGGATCACCAGGCGCAGCCGGAGCCGGTCCAGGTCGCCCTCGCCCCGCTCGGCGAGCTGGACCAGGGAGCGGAACGCCGACTGGGTCTGGTTGAGCACGGTGACCCGTTCGGTGGCGAGCAGGTCCGCCAGCTCCCACGGCGACCGGGAGACCGGGTACGGCACCACCACGAGCCGGCCGCCGTGCAGCAGGGCGCCCCAGATCTCCCACACCGAGACGTCGAACGCGTACGAGTGGAACAGCGCCCACACGTCGTCCGGCCCGAACCGGTACTCCGACTCGGTGCCGGTCAGCAGCCGCACCACGTTGCCGTGCGTGACCTGCACCCCCTTGGGCTGCCCGGTCGACCCGGAGGTGTAGATGACGTAGGCCAGGTCGTCGGGGTGGGCCGGCACCGGCGGCGGGTCGCCCGGCAGCGCGGCGATCCGGGCCGCCTCGGCGGGGTCGTCGAGGACGATCACCTCGTCGTCCGGTTCCGTCGGCGCCCGGGTGGCCAGGGCGCGGTCGGTGACGAGGACGTGCGCGTCCGCGTCGCGCAGCAGGAAGCCCAGCCGCTCCTGCGGGTGGTCCGGGTCCAGCGGCAGGTAGGCGGCGCCGGCCTTGAGCACGCCGAGCACGGCCACCACCAGGTCGAGGCCGCGGGGCAGGCAGATGCCCACCAGGTGCTCCCGCCCGACGCCGGCCCCGCGCAGCCGGTGGGCCAGCCGGTTGGCGCGCTCGTCCAGCTCGCGGTAGGTCAGCCGGTCCGTGCCCGCGGTCAGCGCGACCGCGTCGCCGCGGCGGCGGGCCTGCTCGCCGAAGCGCTCGTGCAGGCACGGCCCGGACGGCGCGGCGCCCGCCGGCGGCCGGACCACCTCGGCCAGCGCCGAGCCGTCGAGCACCGGCAGGGCGCCGACCGGGCGGCCCGGGTCGGCGACCGCCGCCTCCAGCAGCCGCAGGTAGATCCGGGTCATCCGGTGGATCGTCGGTTCGTCGAACAGCGCGTGCGGGTAGGTCACCTCGCCGCCGAACGAGCCGTCCGGGCGCTCCTCGAACGTCCAGCCCAGGTCGAACTTCGCGCGCCGGGACCGGACCGGGACCAGTTCGCCGGCGACGCCGGGGGCCTCGAACCGGGCCGGCTCGTTGTTCTGCAACGTCAGGTTGACCCCGGTCAGCGGATGGGTGGCCAGGTCGCGGTCGACGGCGAGGGCGTCGACGATCTGCTCGAACGGCACCTCCTGGTGGCTGTAGGCGTCGATCGCGGTGCTCCGGGCCCGGTCGAGCAGCTCGGCGAAGGTCGGGTCGCCGGCCAGGTCGGCGCGCAGCACGAGCATGTTGACGAAGTGACCGATCAGGTCGTGCGTCTGCCGGCGGGTACGGCCGGCGATCGGGGTGCTCACCGCGAAGTCGGTCTGCCCGGTGCAGCGGGCCAGCAGCGTCCAGAGCACCGCCAGGTGGAGCATGAAGGGGGTGGCCCGGTGCTCGCGGGCGACGACCCCCGCCCGGCGGGCCAGCTCGGCCGGCACGTCGAAGCGCACCGTGCCGCCGGTGTCGTCCCACACCGCCGGGCGGGGACGGTCGGTGGGCAGCTCCGGTGCCGGCAGGTCGCGGAGCTGCCGGGTCCAGTAGGCGACGCCGTCGGGATCGGTGGGGTGCCGGCGCTGCCAGGCGGCGAAGTCGGCGTACTGCAACGCGGGTGGCGGCGGGTCCGCGCCGGCGCACAGCGCGGCGAGGTCGCGGACCAGCAGGTCGCAGGACCAACCGTCGATGGCGATGTGGTGCAGCAGGACGGCGAGCACGTGCGTGCGCGGCCCGGAGCGGATCAGCCGGGCCCGCAGGACCGGTCCGTTCGCCAGGTCGAACGGCCGCAGCGCCTCGGCCTCGAGCAACGAGTCGAGCGCGGACTCCGGCGCGCCGCCGAGGTCGACGAACTCCAGCGGCACCGGGCCGGGCGGGTCGATGCGCTGCACCGGCTCGCCGTCGGCGCCCTCGACGTAGCGGGTCCGCAGGATCTCGTGCCGGGCGACGAGGCGGCGCAGCGCGTCTGCGAGGTCGATCCGGGACAGGTCGCCGTGCAGGCGCAGCGCGATCGGCACCACGTAGTCGGCGCCGCCGGGACGGATCCGGTCGAGCACCCAGAGCCGGCGCTGGGCGAAGGACAGCGGGAGCACACCGTCGCGGGGGACCGCGACCACGTCGGGCAGCCGGTCACCGTCGGGCGTCGGGTCGGACGCGCGGGCCCGCAGCCGGTCCCGCAGCAGCCGGGCGCCGGCCCCCTGCGGCGGGCGGATCGCCTCAGCACTCATGCTCCACTCACTCCCATCCCGGCGTCGGTCGCCCCGGTGTCGCCGTCCAGACTCTCGGCCAGCCGTTCCAACATGGCCGCCTGCGCGCTGACGGTGGTCGCCTCGAACAGCGCCCGCAGCGGGATCTCCAGGCCGAACAGGTCGCGCAGCCGGGCCAGCAGGCGGGTGGCCAGCAGCGAGTGCCCGCCGACCGCGAAGAAGTCGTGCTCGACGCCGACCGACGGCAGCCCCAGCACCTGCGCCCACGCGCCGGCGATGGCCTGCTCGACCTCGGTGCGCGGGGCCACCTCCGCGGCGGAGTCGTCCACGTCGGCGGCCGACGGTGGCGGCAGCGCCGCCCGGTCCACCTTCTTGCTCGCGTTGAGCGGCAGCCGGTCCAACGTCACCCAGGCGCCCGGGAGCATGTAGTCCGGCACCCGGTCGGCGAGGTGGCGGCGCAGCAGCGCCGGGCTGGGCGTGGCGTCCGCGTGCGGCACCACGTAGGCGACCAGCCGCCGGTCGCCGCCGTCGCCGTGCACCGCCGCGGCGGCGGCCCGCACCTCGGGGTGGGTGACGAGCGCCGCCTCGATCTCGCCCAGCTCGATCCGCAGGCCGCGCAGCTTGACCTGGCCGTCGACGCGGCCGACGAACTCCACCGTGCCGTCGGCGGCCTGCCGCACGTGGTCACCGGTGCGGTACAGCCGCTGCCCGGGCAGCTCGCCGAAGGGGTCGGGCACGAACCGGTCGGCGGTCAGTCGCGGCCGGTCGTGGTAGCCGCGGCTGACCCGCTCGCCGCCCAGGCACAGCTCACCGACGAAGCCGGTGGGCACCGGCCGCAGGTCGTCGTCGAGCACGTACGCGCGGGTGCCGGGGACCGGCCGGCCGATCGGCAGCGGCGTCCGGGCCGGGGTCACCTCCGCCGCCGACACCGGATGGGTGAGCGAGACGATGGTGGCCTCGGTGGGCCCGTACGCGCAGACGAACCGGCCGGGAAGCCGCGCCGCGTGCCACAGGCGGGCGTCCTCGTGGGTGACCACCTCGCCGCCGACGTGCACCAGCCGCAGGCGGCTCAACCGCGGATCCCGGGGCCGCACCCCGGCCATCACCTCGCGGTAGTAGGCCGGGGTGAGCAGGACGTGGGTGATCCCGGCGGCGGCGAACCGGTCGGGCAGCTCCGACGGCGCCCAGAACTGGGCGTCGCTGATCACCACGGTGCCGCCGACCAGCAGGATCGCCCCGAGCTGCTCCATCGCCAGGTCGAAGGTGAGCGCCGAGAGCAGGACCGCCCGGTCGGTGTCGCGAAGCTCGCTGACCTCGGCGATCATCCGGCAGTGGTGGGTGTACGAGGCGTGCGACACCATCACCGCCTTCGGCCGGCCGGTGGAGCCCGACGTGTAGATCATGTAGGCGAGCCGGTCCGGGTCGCCGGCCGGCAGGTCGCCCGACCCGGGGCCGGGAGCGGCGTCCTCCGCCGACCCGGTCTCGCCGACGACCACCACCGGCGTGCCGTCGACGTCGATCCGGTCGGCGACCCGCTTGCCGGCGACCACGGCCGCCGGGCGCAGGTCACGCAGCAGGACGGCCAACCGCTCCGGCGGCTGACCGGTGCCCAGCGGCACGTACACCCCGCCGGCGCGCAGCACGGCGAACAGCACCACCGGCACCGCGAGCGACCGGTCGAGCAGGACGGCGACCGGTCGCTCCGGCGCCACGCCGGCGGCGCGCAGCCGGTGCGCCAGGGCGGTGGCCTGCCGGTCCAGCTCGGCGTAGGTCAACCGGCCGGCGGGGCTCTCCACGGCGACCGCGTCCGGGGTGCGCCGCACCTGCGCCGCGAACGCCTCGTGCAGGCACTCCCGGTCGACCGGCTCGGCCGGCGGGTTCCAGCGCCGGGCCAGCTCCCGCCCCTCCCGCTCGCCGAGCAGCGGCAGCCGGCCGACGGGCGTTCCCGGCGCCGCCGCCGCGCCCGCCGCCAGGACACCGAACTGCGCGGTCATCCGGCGGGCGGTGTCCGCGTCGAACAGCGCGGTCGCGTACTCCAGTTCCAGGCGGTACCCGCCGTCCGGCTCGGCGGTCAGGGTCAGGGTGAGGTCGAACTTCGCGGTCCGGCGCCCGGTGTCCAGGCGGTCCGCGCGCAGGCCGGCGAGCCGGAGCCCGTCGCCCGCCGCGTCGTCGACCACCATCATCACGTCGCACAGCGGCGAGCGGGACAGGTCCCGCGGCGGTGCCAGCTCCTCCACCAGCCGGTCGAACGGCAGCTCGTCGTGGGCGAACGCGTCCCCGGCGTGCCGCCGGACCCGGCCGAGGAGCGTGGTGAAGTCCGGGTCGCCGTCGAGGTCGACGCGGAGCACCACGGTGTTGACCAGCAGGCCGACCAGGTCCTCCAGCTCGGGGCGGTGACGCCCGGCGACGACGGTGCCGATCGGCACGTCGGCGGTCCCGGCGTGCCGGCCCAGCAGCGTGGCGAAGACGGCGAGGAAGGTCACGAACGGGGTCGCGCCGCAGCGCCGGCCCACGGCCAGCAGCGGGCGCGCCACCTCGGCGGGCAGCCGGGTGTCCACCGTGGCGCCGCGGCCGTCGCGGACCGGCGGGCGCGGCCGGTCGGTCGGCAGCGCGAGCGGGGACAGCCCGGCCAGCCGCTCCCGCCAGAACGCCACCTCGGCGGTGACCGTCTCGTCGGTCAGCCGCGCCCGCTGCCACGCCGCGACGTCGGCGTAGCGCACCGCGGCCGGCGGCAGCGCCGCCGGGCGGCCGGCGAGCCGGGACCGGTACGCGGCGGACAGGTCGCGGGCCAGCACCCGGTCCGACCAGCCGTCGCCGGCGATGTGGTGCATGACGAGGACGAACACGTGGTCGTCCGGGCCGAGCCGGATCAGGTGCGGCGACACCGGCGGCGCCGACTCCAGGTCGAACGGCCGGTCGGCCAGGGAACGGACCAGCGCGGCGAGCCGGTCGGCACGCTCGACGCGGTCGGCGGCCGGCGGCGCCCCGGTCACCGGGAGGCGCACCGGCCGGGCCGGCTCGACGACCTGCGCCGGCGTGCCGTCCGGGCCGGCCGGGTAGCGGGTGCGCAGCACGTCGTGGCGGGCGACGACGTCGGTGAGCGCCGCCGCCAGCGCGTCCGGGTCGAGCCGGCCGGCGAGCCGCACCGCCCAGGTCACGTGGTACTGCGTGCCGTCCGGGTCCAGCCGGTGCAGGAACCACAGCCGCTGCTGGGCGTGGGACAACGCGGCCGGCCCGTCCGCCGCCGCGCCGGCGATGCCGCCGTCGACGGCGGGCGCGGCCCGGTCGGCGTAGCGGGCCGCCACGGCCGCGACGGTGCGGTCCTCGAGCACCGCGCGCACCGAGACGGCGGCGCCGAGGGCCGCCCGCAGCCGGCCGGCGAACCGGATCGCCAGCAGCGAGTGGCCGCCCAGCTCGAAGAAGTCGTCGGTGACGCCCACCGCGTCCAGCCCGAGCACCTCGGCGAGGATCGCCGCGACCGTCCGCTCGGTGGGGGTGCGCGGCGCGACCAGCTCGCCACGCCGGTCGAAGCCGGGCTCCGGGAGCGCGGCCCGGTCCACCTTGCCGCTGGTGGTCAGCGGCATCCGGTCCACCGGCACGAACACCGACGGCACGTACGGCTCCGGCAGCCGGGCCAGCAGGAACGCGCGGATCTCGGTGTGCGCCGGCGGCGCGCCCCGCGTCACCAGGTAGGCGGCGAGCCGGGCCTGCCCGTCCGGCCCCGGCCGGGCGACCACCACCGCGGTCGACACCGCCGGGTGCCGGGCGAGCACGGTCTCCACCTCGCCCGGCTCCACCCGGACGCCACGGATCTTGACCTGCTGGTCGGTGCGCCCGAGGAACTCCAGGGCGCCGTCGGCGCGCCGCCGGGCCAGGTCCCCGGTGCGGTAGGCCCGCGACCCGGGCGGCCCGTACGGGTCCGGCACGAACCGCTGCGCGGTCAGCCGGGGCCGGCCGAGGTAGCCGCGGGCCAGTCCCTCGCCGGCCACGTGCAGCTCACCGGGTACGCCGAACGGCGCGACCGACCCGTCGCCGGCGAGGACGAACGCGCGGGTGTTGTCGAGCGGCGTGCCGATCGGCACCGGCCCGCCGGCCGGCCCGGCGTCGTCGTACTGCCACGCGGTGACGTCGATCGACGCCTCGGTCGGCCCGTACGTGTTGACCAGGGTGACCGGCAGCCGGCCGGTGAGCCGGCGGGCCAGGTCGTCGGCGAGCGGCTCCCCGGCCGAGAAGAGCAGCCGCAGGCTGACGCACCGGTCCAGGGTCGGCTCGTCGGCCAGCGGTCGCAGGAACGACGGGACCCCCTGCAACACGGTGACCCGGTGCCGCGCCACCAGGTCGACGACGGCCGCCGGGTCGCGCTCGGCGCCGGCCGGGGCCAGGACGACCGCGCCACCGCTGACCAGCGGCGCGAGGAACTCCCACACACTGGCGTCGAAGCTGACCGACGTCTTCTGCAGCATCCGGTCGTCCGGCCCGAAACCGTACCGCCGCACCGCCCAGAGCACCCGGTTGCGGATGCCGCGGTGCGGGACCGCCACCCCCTTCGGCTCGCCGGTCGAGCCGGAGGTGTAGATGACGTACGCGATCGAGTCGGGGTCGGTACGGTCCGGGGCGGTCGCCGCTCGGGCCCGGATCTGCGCGTGTTCGGCGGTCAGGTCCAGGGTGGGCACCTCGGCGCCGAGCGTCGCGGCCAGGCCGGGCGGCGACCCGTCCGCGGTGAGCAGCAGCCGGGCGCCGGCGTCGCGCAGCATCAGGGCCTGCCGCTGGGGCGGGTGCGCCGGGTCCAGCGGCAGGAACGCCGCGCCGGCCCGCAGCACGCCGAGCAGCGCCACGACCAGGTCGGGCCGGCGGGGCAGGCACAGCCCGACGACGTCGTCGCGGCCGATGCCCGCCGCCCGCAGGTGCCGGGCGAGCCGGTTGGCGGCGGCGTCGAGGTCGCCGTAGCGCATCCGCTCGTCGCCGTACTCGACCGCGACCGCCCCGGGCGTACGGGCCGCCTGTTCGGCGACGAGTTCGGGCAGGCCGGCGTCGGGGCGGGGCCGGTCCGGCCCGTGACCGTGCGCGACGAGGGCCCGGTGTTCGGCGGCGTCGAGCATCGGCAGCCGGCTGATCGGCAGGTGGGGCGCGTCGGCCGCGCCGGCCAGGAGGCGGCCGAAGTGCCCGGCGATCCGCTCCACGGTGCTCCGGTCGAACAGCGCGGTCGCGTACTCGATCTCACCGGTCAGGCCGCCGTCGGGCCGGCGGGTCACCTCCAGGGTGAGGTCGAACTTCGCGGTGTGGGTGGGCGTCGGTTCGACGGTGACGTCCAGGCCGGGCAGCGCGAACCGCTCGTCGCCGGCCTCCCGGTAGGCGAACAGGAGGTCGAACAGCGGGTTGCCGGAGCGGTCCCGCTGCGGCGCCAGCTCCTCCACCAGCCGGTCGAACGGCAGCTCCTCGTGCGCGAACGCCTCGGCGGCGAGGTCCGCGACCCGGCCGAGCAGCCCGGCGAACGACGGGTCACCGGCGAGGTCGGCGCGCAGCACCACCGTGTTGACGAAGAAGCCGACGAGCTGCTCCACCTGGGCCGTGGTGCGCCCGGAGGTGGGCACGCCGACGGTCAGGTCGGTCCGTCCGGTGTGGCGGGCGAGCAGGGTGAGGAAGACGGTCAGGCAGGTCATGAAGCCGGTGGCGCCGGCGCGGCGGCCAGCCTCGTCGAGCCGCCGGACGACCGCCGCCGGCACGGTGAACCGCACCAGGTCGCCGTGCGCGTCGCGCAGCGCCGGTCGGGGCCGGTCGGCCGGCAGGTGGGTCGGCTCCGACCCGGCGAGCCGCTGCCGCCAGTAGTCGAGCAGCCGGTCCAGCTCCGGCCCGGTGAGCCGGTCGCGCTGCCCGGCGGCGAAGTCGGCGTACTGGGCGGGCAGCGGCGCCCGCGTCACCCCCCGGCAGGCGTCCGCCAGCTCCTCGGCGATCAGCCCCATCGACAGCCCGTCGACCGCGATGTGGTGGATGACGAGCAGCAGCACGTGCTCCCGCGGGGTGACCCGCAGCAGCCGCGCCCGCAGCACCGGCCCGGCGGCCAGGTCGACCGGGATCTCCACCTCGGCGCGCAGCACGGCGGCCGGGTCGGCGTCCTCGGGCGTCAGCGCGATCCGCGCCGGTGGCGGGTCCACCACCTGGGCCGGTTCGCCGTCGGGTCCGGCGACGTAGCGGGTGCGTAGCACCTCGTGCCGGGCGACGACCCGGGTCAGCGCGGCGGACAGCGCGTCGGGGTCCAGGTCGCCGCGCAGGCGCAGCGCGGTCGGCACCAGGTAGTCGACGCCGTCGCCGACCTGGTCGAGGAACCACAGCCGCCGCTGCGCGAAGGACAGCGGCAGCGGCCTCGACCGGTCGGCGCGGGGCAGCGCCCGGTCGACCGCGACCGGCGGCGCCTGCGGCCCGGCCGCGATCGGCGGCGTCTGCTGCCCGGCCGCGCCGTCGTCGTCGTCGAACATCCGCTCGACCAGGGCCCGGGCCCGCTCGGCCACGACGGTGGCGAGCGCGGCGACGGTCTGCGCGGCGAACACGTCGCGCACCGTCACCGGGGCGGGCAGGCGGTCGCGCAGCCGGGCCGCCAGCCGGGTGGCCAGCAGGGACTGCCCGCCGAGGTCGAGGAACCGGTCGTGCCGGCCCACCCGCGCGACCCCGAGCACCTCGGCCCAGACGGCGGCGATCACCCGCTCGGCGGGGGAGGCCGGCGGTTCGTACCGCGTGCCGGCCTCCTGCGGCGTGGCCAGGTGCGGCAGGGCCTGCCGGTCCACCTTGCCGCTGCCCAGCAGCGGCAGTGCGGGCACGGTGCCCCAGAGCGTCGGCACCAGGTGGGCGGGGAGGCGGTCGGCCAGGTGGGCGCGCAGCCGCGCGGGGGTGGCGTCGGCGGTGGCGGGGACCACGTAGGCGGCGAGCCGGGGCGCGCGCGGATCCCGGTGGTCGGCCACCACGGCGGCGGCGCGGACCGCCGGATGCGCGGCGAGGACGGCCTGGGCCTCGCCCGGCTCCACCCGGTACCCGTTGATCTTCACCTGGTCGTCGCGCCGGCCGACGTACTCGATCGTCCCGTCGCCACGCCGTCGGGCCAGGTCACCCGTGCGGTAGAGCCGCGCGCCGGGTCGCGCGGCCCACGGGTCGGGCCCGAACCGGTCGGCGGTCGCCCGGGCGCGGCCCAGGTAGCCGCGGCCCACCCCGCAGCCGCCCACGTGGATCTCGCCGACCGCGCCGGCCGGCACCGGCCGCAGCGCCTCGTCCAGCAGGTGGACGGTGACACCGGGCAGCGGCTCGCCGATCGGCACCGGCCCGTCGCCGACCTCGCCGGCGGTGGTGACGTGCGCGGAGCAGGCGACCGCCGTCTCGCTCGGCCCGTAGCTGTTCACGATCCGGGTCGCCGGGGCCTGCGCCGCCCAGGACGCGAGCCGGTCGCCGTGCAGCGGCTCGCCGCCGATCACCAGGCAGCGGGCCCCGCCGGTCGCCCCGGGCGCGGCCGTGGCCAGCAGGTCCAGGTGGGTGGGCGTCAGCTTGACCATCGCGTACGGGGTGCCGGTGGCCGCCTCGGCCAGCGCCGGCGCGAGGGCGTCCACGCCCGGTTCCTCGGCGAGCAGGCGCACCGGCTCGCCGGCCGCCAGCACCGGGAACAGCGAGGTCACCGCCAGGTCGTACGCGATCGAGGTGTGCAGCGGCGAGCCGCCGCCGCCCGGCGGCAGCAGCGCGGCGCTCGCCCAGCGGGTGTAGGCGGTCAGGCCGCGGTGGGTGACCAGCACGCCCTTGGGCTGCCCGGTCGAGCCGGAGGTGTAGACCACGTAGGCCAGGTCGTCCGGGTCGACGGTGACCGGCACGGCGGTGTCCGGCAGACGCCGCAGGGCGGCCTGTTCGGCCGGCGCGGCCGGGTCGAGCAGCCGGACGCCGGCGGGCAGCGGCAGCCGCTCGTCGGCGGCGCCGAGGAACACCGCCGGCCGGGCGTCGGCGAGCGCGCGGGCCTGCCGCGGCCCCGGGTCGCGCGGGTCCAGCGGCAGGTACGCGCCGCCGGCCTTGACGACGGCCAGCAGCGCCACCACCAGGTCCGGGGTCCGGGGCAGCCGCACCGCGACGATCCGGTCCGGCCCGACGCCCAGCCCGACCAGCCGATGCGCCAACCGGTTTGCCCGGCGGTCCAGCTCGGCGAAGGTGAGGCTCGGGCCGTTGCCGGTGACCGCCACGGCGTCCGGTTCGGCGCGGCCCGTGACGAGCTGGGCCACCGTCACGGCGGTGTCGTCCGGCTCGGGCCACGGGGTGGCCGCGGGGGTCGGCTGCCCCGGCGCCAGCCGGTCGACCGGGGTGGCCGGGGCGTCGGCGACGGTCGCCAGCGCCCGGACGTACCCGGCGGCGAGGGCGGCGACGAGGTCCGGGTCGAACCGGGCCGCCGCCACGTCGACCCGGCCGGCGAGGCCGCCGTCGGGGCGCGGGGTGAGGTGCCAGCTCTGTTCCGCCTTCACCTCGCGGTGCGGCGGCGGCTCGGAGCCCGCCGGCAACGCCTCGTCGTGCATCGTGAACAGCACCGTGAACAGTGGGTTGCGCAGCGGGTCGACGCCGGTGGCCCGGCCCGCCACCACCTGCTCGAACGGCACGTCGGCGTGCGCCCGGGCGGCGAGCGTCTCGTCGCGTACGGCCGTCACCAGGTCGGTGAAGGCCGGCGCGCGGTCCAGGTCGGCGCGGAGCACGACGGTGTTGACGAACAACCCGAGCACGTCGTCCAGCTCGGGGCGGTCGCGGAGCGAGACGGGCACGCCCACGGTCACGTCGGTACGGCCGCTGTGCCGGGCCAGGACGGCGAAGAAGCCGGCCAGCAGGACATGGAACCGGGTGGCGCGTTGCCCGGCGGCGACCTCGTCGAGGCGGGCGACCACCGACGCCGGGACCTCGAAGCGCACGCCGGCGCCGCTGCGGTCGGCCGGCCGGCGCCGGTCGGCGGGCAGTTCCGTCGCCCGGGCCCCGGCCAACCGCCGTCGCCAGAAGTCGAGGTGCCGCGCGGCGCGCTCGCCCCGGGCCGCGGCCTGCTCGCGGCGGGCGTGCTCGGCGTAGCGCAGCGCCGGCGCGGGCCGGCTGCGGCCCGCGCAGCCGTCGACGATCTCGTCGGCGAGCAGCCGGGCGCTCCGGTCGTCCACGGCGATGTGGTGCAGCACCACGAGCAGCGTGTGCCGGCCCGCCGGGTCGGTGAGCAGCCGCCACCGCACCGGCGCGGCGGCGGCCAGGTCGAACGGGCGGGCCGTCTCCTCGGCGAGGACGTCGACCGGGTCGGCGCGCTCGGCGCGCAGGCGCACCGGCGTCGGCGGGTCGACCACCTGGACCGGTTCGGCGTCGGCCACGACGTAGCGGGTCCGCAGGATCTCGTGCCGCGCGACCGCGGACGTGACGACGCGCTCCACCCGGTCGGCGTCCACGCCGGCGGGCAGCGGGATCGCCAGCGGCTCGTGGTAGGCGCTGCCGTCCGGGTCCCGCTGGTGCAGCAGCCACATGCCGCGTTGCGCGAACGACAGCGGCGCGGGCCCGGTCGCCGGCCCGGCAGTCGGCCCGGCCGGCGGCGCGTCGGTGGCCGGGAGCGGGCCGGCCGTCGCCAGCCGGCGCGCCACCTCGGCGACCGTGCGGCCGTCGAACAGCGCCGCGACCGGCACGTCGGCGCCGGTCTCGGCCCGCAGCCGGCCGGCGGCCCGGGTGGCGAGCAGGGAGTGCCCGCCCAGGGCGAAGAAGTCGGCGTCGGCGTCGGTGACCGGGCGGCCGAGCGTCTCGGCGAAGACCCGGGCGACAAGTCGTTCGGCGGCGTCGGCCGGGGACCGACCCGGGGCGTCGTCGGCGCGGTCGTCGTGGTCGTCCGCCTCCGGGTCCGCCGGCACGGTCAGCGCCGAGCGGTCGATCTTGCCGTTGGCGGTGGTGGGGAAGCGGTCGAGCAGAACGAACCGGGTGGGGACCAGGTAGGGCGGCAGCAGCCGGGCGCAGTGCCGGCGCAGCGCGCGCGGGCCGGGCGGGTCGGCCGGGTCGGTCGGGCGCAGCCAGGCGACCAGCCGGGGGCCGCCGGCGTCGTCGTCGACCGCGCCGACCACGGCCGCCGCCACGCCCGGCTGGTCGACCAGGACGTTCTCCACCTCGGCCGGTTCGATCCGGAACCCGCGGATCTTCAGTTGGTCGTCGGTGCGACCGAGGATCTCGACGCTCCCGTCGACCCGCCGCCGGGCCACGTCCCCGGTGCGGTAGAGGCGGGCGCCCGGCTCGGCGGCGTACCGGTCCGGCAGGAACCGGTCGGCGGTCAGCGCGGGCCGGCCGACGTAGCCGGCGGCCACGCCCCGGCCGCCGACGTACAGCTCGCCGGGCGCGCCGGTGGGCACCGGCTCGAGGTCGTCGTCGAGCACGTACAGGCTGGTGTTGGCGACCGGGGCGAACTCCCGCGCGGCCGGGCCGGTGAGGCGGGCCGCCGACGACCACACGGTCGTCTCGGTCGGCCCGTAGAGGTCCCACAGGTCGACACCGGCGTCGAGCAGCCGGCGGGCCAGCTCGACGGGGAGCCGTTCGCCGCCGCAGAGCGCGGTGAAGCCGGCGGGCGGCGTCCAGCCGGCGTCCAGCAGGAGCCGCCAGGTGATCGGGGTGGCCTGCATGACGCGCGCGTCGGCGCGCGCCAGCAGCGCGGCCAGGCGCTGCGGGTCGCGGGCGTCGGCACCGCTGGCGACCCGCACCCGGCCGCCGACGAGCAGGGGCAGGAACAGCTCCAGCACGGCGATGTCGAACGACACCGTGGTGACGGCCGGCAGGACCGCCCCGGACGGCAGCCCGGGGCGCTCGCGCATGGACCACAGGAAGTTGGTCAGGCAGCGGTGGGTCACCAGCACGCCCTTGGGCCGGCCGGTCGACCCGGAGGTGTAGACGACGTAGGCCGCGTCGTCCGGCCCCGGTCCCGGGCCCGCGTCGGCGTCGCCGGCCGCCGGCAGCCGGTCCAGGCGGACCTCGACCGTCCCGGGCGCGGCGCGCACGCCGTCCGGGCCGGCGGTGACCAGGACGCCGACGCCCGCGTCGCCGAGGATGTGAGCCAGCCGCTCCGCCGGGTGCTCGGGGTCCAGGGGGACGTAGGCGGCGCCCGCCCACAACACGCCCAGCAACGCCGGGACCAGGTCCGCGTCGCGGGGCACGGCGACGCCGACCCGGTCCCCCCGACGCACGCCGAGTCCGCGCAGGCGCGCGGCGAGCGCCCGGCTGCGGGCCACCAACTCGCGGTACGTCAGCCGCCGCGCGCCGTCGTCGACCGCCACCGCGTCCGGCGTGTCGGCGGCCTGCCCGGCGACCAGCTCGGGCAGGGTCCGCTCCGGCACCGGCGTGCCGGCCGTCGGCGCGACCAGGGCGCGTCGCTCCGCCTCCGGCAGCAGCGCGAGCCCGCCCAGCGGCGCGTCGGGACGCGCGTCGGCGTCGTGCAACAGCGTGGACAGGCGGGCCGCGAGGCGCGCGGCGTCCTCGGCGGTGAACAACCCCCGCGGGTACGCCAGCTCGCCGGCAGGCCGGCCGTCGTGGCGCCGCAGGCGCACCACGAGGTCGTACCGGTCCACCGGCGCGGCGCCGGGCCCGTCGGTCACGTCGACGAGCACCCCCACCCCGGCGGTGTCGTCGGTCGCCCGGCGCGCCGCCTCCCCGGCCCGCCGGACGGCCTCCGCGAACGGCAGCCGGCGGGGCAGGTCGAGGGCGAGCGACAGGCGACGGTCCCCGGTGCGCAGCGCGAGCGTGCCGGCCCACCGGCCGGCGTGCCGGGCGAGCAGGGTGTGCACCGCGACGGCGGCCACCGCGCCGGTCGCGGCGCGGTCCCGCCCGCCCAGCGACCCGGGCACCGCGAACGGCACGGCGCCCGCGACCGCCGGCCGGTCGACCGGCCGGCGGCGGGTCGTCGGCGCGGGCATCGGCAGGGCGACGTCGAGCCGGTCCGGTTCGTCGGCCCGGCCCGGCCCCGACGGGGGGACCTGGGCCGATGCGGGGGTTGCGCTCATCGTCACCTCGACTCGCTCGCTACCGGCTCAACTGTCCTGTTCGGCCATCCGCCGCCGCAGGCTCAGCGGGCGCATGTCGGTCCAGATCCGTTCGACGTGGTCGAGGCACTGCTCGCGGGTGCCGGCGAAGCCCTCGGCGCGCCACCCGTCGGGCACCTGCCGGTCGGCGGCCCACACCGAGTACTGCTCCTCGTGGTTCACCACCACGAGGAACGACCGGTCGGTGGGGGATTCGTGCTGCGTCATCGGTTTCCCTTCAGCGGTTGTCGGCGGCGAAGTCCGGGACGCGCACGCCGAGGCCGCGGTCGACGGCGGCGTCGCGTACGTGCGCGGCGAGGGCGGCGTCGAGCGCGCCCAGGCCGAACGGGGAGAAGACGGTGAGGGCGGTCTCGTCGTAGGGCACCCGGACCCGCCCGGCGAGCAGGTCGCCCACCTCGGCGGTGATGAACCGGCGGTCACCGGCGACCGTCTCGGCCAGCTCCAGCGAGGTCGCCGCCCGGCACACGTGGTCGGCGTCGTCGACCACGTTGCGGGCGCCCAGGACCGCCGGTGCGGTCAGGTCGCGCAGCGACAGGTGCAGCACGACCGTGCCCGGCCGGCACGCTCCGGCGTCGGTGTGCGGTCGGGCGGCGGTGGTGGCGAAGCAGACCAGCCGGTGCGCGGCGAGCGCGTCGGTCATCGACTCCGCCACCCGCACCGCGAGCCGCGGCCAGGTCGCGGTGGCGCGCTCGGCGAACCGGGCGGCCCGGCCCGGGTCGAGGTCGAACACGGTGACCACGCGCAGCCGCGGCAGATGCGCGTGCAGGAACCGCAGGACCTCGACGTTGATCAGCCCGGCGCCGATCAGGGCGACGCCGGCGGTGACGTCGGCGGGCGCCCCGGCGGTCAGGGCGCCGGCGGCCACGGCGGCGGACGCGGCGGTGCGGCGCGCCGAGATGACCGACCCTTCCAGCAGCGCCTCGGTCCGGCCGTCCGCGACCGAGCTGAGCAGGATGGCGGCCGAGGCCCGCTCCCGGCCCCGGTCGACGTTGCCCGGGAAGGAGGCGATCCACTTCAGCGAGGCGACCGGACGCGCGCCACCGACGTAGGCGGGCAGGGCGATGACGCGGTTGCGCTCGTCGTCGGGGAAGCGCAGGAAGACCGAGTGGGGCACGGCGGTGGCGCCGTCCGCGTGGTGGACGTACGCGTCGCGGACCAGCCGGCAGACGGCCGGCTCGTCGCCGTCGAGGACCGCCAGGACGTCGGCGCGTCGCAGGATCAACACCGTGCCTTCTCCTTCCACAGGTGGCCGATCTCGCCGAACTTCGCGCGGACCCAGGTGTCGTCGTAGATCGTGTCGAGGTAGCGCTCACCCCGGTCGGGCAGGATCAGCACGCAGGTGCTGCCGGCCGCCAGCGTGTCCAGCCGCCCGGCGACGGCGCTGACGACGGCGCCGGACGAGCCGCCGCTGAGGATCGCCTCGGCGCCCACCAGCCGGCGGCATCCCACGACGCAGTCCTGGTCGGTCACCCGCACCACGGAGTCGGCGATGCCGTCGTGGTAGAGGCCGGGCCGGATGGCCGCGCCGTGCCCGGGGATGAGCCGGCGGCAGGTCGAGCCGCCGAAGATCGCGCTGCCCTCGGCGTCGACCGCGGTGATCCGGGTCCGCAGGCCGTGCGCGGCCTTGTAGCGGGCGCAGCCGTGGATCGTGCCGCACGAGCCGGTCGCCACGAACAGGTGGTCCACCGGTTCGTCGAGCGCGGTCACGACCTCCCGCATGATCGCTTCCTGCGCGCGCCCGTTGAGCGGGTTCGCGTACTGGTTGGGCCAGTACGCGTCCGGTTCGTCGTCGAGCAGTTCCCGGACCCGGCGCAGGCGGGCGGCGAGGAAGTCGCCCAGCTCGTTGTCCGGCTCGGTGACCCGGTCCAGCTCCGCGCCGTACGCCGACATGATCGCGCAGTTCTGCGCGGTCGTCTTCGGGTCGATCACGCAGACGAAGCGCAGGTCGAGCCAGCGGCACACCTGGGCGAGCCCGATGCCGAGGTTGCCGGAGCTGGACTCCACCACCGTCGAGCGGCCGGGGACCAGCTCACCGCTGTCGACGGCGCCGAGCACCATCGCGACGGCGGACCTGTCCTTCATGCTGCCGCCCGGGTTCAACGCCTCGAGCTTGGCGTAGAACCGGGCCGGCGAGCCGGGGAAGAGGCGGTCGAGTCGGACCAGCGGTGTGCCCCCGACGGCGGAGAGGATCCCGTCCCGGGGTGGCATCCCGATCATCGGCGCCGGCGGTGCGTCACGCCGGGGCCGGGCCGTCGGCGGCGCCGGGCTGCGCCGACGGCCCGGCCTCGGCCGCGGCCTGCTCCTCGCCGCGCACCCGGACGATGAACTGGGCCAGGTCCCGGAAGCTCTCGCCCCGGAATCCCTCCATCTTCTCCAGCAGCTTCATGTCCAGCCCGTTCTCCAGCTCCAGCAGCATCTGGACCATGGAGAACGAGTCCATGTCCTGCAGGCTGCCCGGCTCGGGCACGTCCGGCTGCTCGGCGCAGATCATCCGGGCGGTCCCGGTGACCACGTCGGTCAGCTCGTCGACGGCCTTCGTCAGCTCCTCGGCGGTCTCCCGATCCAGGTCCACGGTCATTTCCTCTGCCGCCATGTCTTCGCCCTTTCCATTCCTGCGGAATTGATTCGAGACGCGGCCGGAACAGTAATCGCATCGCCGTGCCGCGGTGATGGGAGATGGCCGTCACCCAGGTCCCGGGTCGGCCGCGGCTCACCTCGAGGCGCCGCAGATCAAGCGGGGGCGATGTTAAGCACGGCCTTGCGGCAGGGTCAATTGTGGAATGGCGCCCGCCACCGGTCGCGGCGCCCGCCGGGCACCCGGTCCGGATGTCTCGCTGGCGGGACGGGCGGACCGCCGCGACGCCTGGCACGGCGGCGGATCCCACGTCGCGTTGCTTGACTGCGCCGGCCGCGGTGTGGCTAGCTTCGCGGCACCCGGACACCTCCTCGACGGCGTTGCGAGCCGTCGCCCGACGGGAGGGGCTCAGTGGCCCGCGCCTTTGTGCGGAATGGAATCCGCGCCGGGTCGAAGTCACCGCGTGAAACGAGGACGGAACCGTGCTGTTTCCCTACACCGAATCGCGACGAATAGCGTTACGGCCGGCGGGCGCCGCCGACGGGCCCCAGGCGTACCGGGTCCTTTTCCGGGCCGGGCGCGCGGGCCTGCCGCTGCTCGACCAGTTCTGTGAGAGCTTCGGCCGCCGGCTCGCCGCCTGTTTCCTCATCCACCGCGTCGACGGCGACGACGCGCCGATCGGGCTGGGCACGCTGTCGGATCTCAGCCCGGCGGGCCACCTGCGCGCCGAGGTGGTGCTGACCCCGGGCCAGCCGGAGGAGCTGCTCGGCGAGGCGAGCGCGTTGATCGTCAACTTCGCCTTCGCGATGTGGCGTACCCGCAAGGTGTACCTGCACGCGACCGACGCCGACCCGGCGAGCGTCGGCTTCGGCGGGGAGCACGCCGCGTTGGCCCGGGCCGAGGCGGTGCTGGAGAAGCACACGTTCGGCCAGGGCCGGCTGTGGGACGTCCACGTGTTCGCGGTCCACCGCGAGCAGTGGGACACCACCGGCGTGGACCTGCTCAAGCAGCTCGTCTGACCCGTTCGATCCGCCCATCGGAGTGCCGACGCGGGACTCCCGGCCTGGAGGTGAAGCGCCGAGATGACCCTTAATGTGTGGGGTTACTTGTCGGAGTACGAGAAGGAGCGCGACGACATCCTGAACGCCGTCGACACGGTGTTCAGCTCCGGCACGCTTGTGCTCGGGCCGAGCGTCGCCGCCTTCGAGCAGGAGTTCGCCGCCTACCACGGGGTGCCGCACTGCGTGGGTGTGGACAACGGCACCAACGCGATCGTCCTGGGCCTGCGCGCCCTGGGCGTCGGGCCCGGCGACGAGGTGGTGACGGTGTCGAACACCGCGGCGCCGACCGTGGTGGCGATCGACGCGGTCGGGGCCACCCCGGTCTTCGTCGACGTGGACCCGGACACCTACCTGATGGACGTGGCACAGGTCGACGCCGTGGTGACCGCACGGACCCGCTGCCTGCTGCCGGTGCACCTCTACGGCCAGTGCGTCGACCTGGCCCCGCTGGAGACGATCGCGGCCCGCCACGGCCTGCCGATCCTGGAGGACTGCGCGCAGGCGCACGGCGCCCGCCAGCACGGCCGGCTCGCCGGCTCGACCGGGTTGGCCGCCGCGTTCTCCTTCTATCCCACGAAGGTCCTCGGCGCCTACGGTGACGGCGGCGCGGTCCTCACCACCGACGCGGAGACCGACGCCGCGCTGCGGCGGCTGCGCTACTACGGGATGGAGCGCCAGTACCACGTCACCTCCACGCCCGGCTACAACAGCCGGCTGGACGCGGTGCAGGCGGAGATCCTGCGCCGCAAGCTGACCCGGCTCGACGACTACGTCGCCGGCCGGCGGGCGATCGCCGACCGGTACGCCGAGGCGCTCGCCGACACCGACGTCGTGGTGCCGGTGACCGCGCCGGGCAACGAGCACGTGTACTACGTCTACGTGGTCCGGCACCCCCGGCGCGACAAGATCATCGAGGCGATGCAGGCCCACGACGTCGCGCTGAACGTCAGCTACCGCTGGCCGGTGCACACCCAGACCGGCTTCGCCCACCTCGGGGTGCGCCCCGGGGCGCTGCCGGTGACCGAGGCGCTCGCCGACGAGATCTTCTCGCTGCCCATGTTCCCGTCGCTCGGCGTCGACGAGCAGGAACGGTTCATCGACACGTTCAAGACGGTGCTGGCGCGGATTTGAGCCGGCCCGGGCGACGAGGACAGGAGGAGCGGAGATGACGCGGCTCGCGGTTGCCCGTGACCGTACCGCCGGCGCCGGCCGGACCTGGCCGGACGCGGGCGCCGCCGACGACGGGGCGCTGGTGTCCCTGCGGCAGTTCGCCGCGTGGTGGGACGAGCGCCACCGCGCCGGGCGGTTCCGGGTCGACCGGATCCCGTTCGACGCGCTCGACTCCTGGTCGTTCGAGCCCCGCACCGGCAACCTCGGGCACGCCAGCGGCCGGTTCTTCACCATCGAGGGCCTGCGGGTCCGCGACGGCGGCGTCGACGGCTGGTCCCAACCGGTCATCAACCAGCCGGAGATCGGCATCCTCGGCATCGTCGTCAAGGAGTTCAACGGCGTCCTGCACTGCCTCATGCAGGCGAAGATGGAGCCCGGGAACGTCAACACCCTGCAACTGTCGCCGACGGTGCAGGCCACCCGGAGCAACTACACCCAGGTGCACCGCGGCACCGGCACCCGCTACCTGGAGCACTTCGTCGGGGCGCAGCGCGGCCAGGTTCTCGTCGACGTGTTGCAGTCCGAGCAGGGGGCCTGGTTCTGGCGCAAGCGCAACCGCAACATGGTGGTGCTGGTGACCGGCGACGTGCCGGTGCACGAGGACTACTGCTGGTTGACGCCGGCCCAGATCCGCGAGCTGATGGGCGTCGACAACCTGGTCAACATGGACGCCCGCACGGTGCTGTCGTGCATGCCGTTCGCGCAGCCGCGGGAGGACGAGGCGGTCACCGGCGACGAGTTCCGCGACGCGCTGGTCCGCTCCTATCAATACCAGCCGCAGGCCGCGCCGGTCGGGCCGTTGCACAACCCCGGCGCGATCCTCAGTTGGTTCACCGAGGCGAAGACCCGGTGCGACTGGACGGCCCGGCTGGTGCCGCTGGGCGAGGTGGCGCGGTGGTCCCGCACCGCCGACGAGATCCGGCACGACGAGGGCCGGCACTTCGGCATCATCGCGGTGCGGGTGGAGGCCGGCACCCGCGAGGTACGCCAGTGGACCCAGCCGCTGCTGAGCCCGCGTGGCCAGGGCCGCGCGGTGTTCCTGGTCCGCCCGATCCAGGGGGTGCTGCACCTGCTGGTGCAGGCCCGACCCGAGTACGGGCTGATGGACATGGTGGAGATGGCCCCGACGGTGCAGTTGCTGTCGGACTCCCCGGCGGGGGAGATCGCCGACCCGTTCCCGCGTGACCTGATGGCCGCCGGGACGGCCCGGGTGCGTTACGACAACCTCCTGTCGGAGGAGGGCGGGCGGTTCCACCACGCCCTGACCCGCTACCAGATCATCGAGGTGGGCGAGGACGTGCCGCTGGACGTGCCGCCGCAGTACTGCTGGATGACCGTCCGTCAGCTCACCGACCTGCTCCGGCACGGCCACTACCTCAACATCGAAGCGCGTAGCCTGCTGGCCTGCCTGCCCAGCATGTGCTGAGCACCGGCCGGGACGAAGGAGCGACTGTGCGCCTGCTTTTCACCACCGCGCCCCTGCACGGGCACTTCTATCCGCTGGCGCAGGTGGCCTGGGCGGCCCGGGCCAGCGGGCACGAGGTGCTCGTGGCCGTGCCGGACGACTTCGTCGCGACGGCGCTCGCGGCCGGGCTGCCGGTGGCGTCCTGCGGTCCGGCGGCGGACCTGGCCGGTCGGCTCGCGGCGCCCGACGCGCCGCCGCACGGCAGCGCCGAGCGGCGGTACGCCACCGGCCGGGCGCTGGGCCGGGTGGCGGCGGCGTCGCTGCCCGGCATGACGGACGTGGTGACGCACTGGGCGCCGGACCTGGTGGTCAGCGAGCGGACCGAGTTCGCCGGGCCGTTGGCCGCGGTGGCCGCCGGCATCACGCACGTGGAGTACCGGTGGGGCGTCGCGCCGCTCGTGGAGTACCGGGCCGGGGCGGTGACCGAGCTGGCCCGCGCCGGCGCCGGCGCGCCGCCGGACCCGGTCGAGGTGTTCAGTCCGTGGCCGGCGACGCTGCGGCCGGCCCGGCCGGCGGCGCGCAGCATCCGGGACGTGGCGTACAACGGCGCGGCGTTCCTGCCGCAGTGGCTGCTGCGACCGCGCACCCGGCCCCGGATCTGCGTGACCCTGGGCACCCTGGTGCCCCGGCTGGGCGGCGCGACCGGCCCGGACGTGGCGGGGTGGGTGCGTGGGCTGGCCGGGCTCGACGTCGAGGTGCTGGTCGCGGCCGACGAGGGGACGGCCGCGGCGTGGGGGCCGCTGCCCGACGGTGTGCGCGTCGGCCGGTTGCCGCTCGGGCAGGTGCTGCCGGAGTGCGACGTGCTGGTGAACCACGGCGGCCAGGGCACGGTGCTGGCCGCGCTCGGGGCCGGCTGCCCCCAGTTGTGCCTGCCGCAGTTCGACGATCAGTTCGACAACGCCCGGGCCGTGACCCGGGCGGGCGCCGGGCTGACGCTGCAACCGGGGGAGGCGACGCCGGAGGCGGTCACCGAGCTCGGCCGTCGGCTCCTGCACGACTCCCGTCACGTCCGTGAGGCGCGGCGGATCGCCGCCGAGATCGCGACGCATCCGTCGCCGGTCGAGGTCTCCGACGAGTTGGTGAAGTTGGCGGCGCCCGGCGGGGGCGCCATGAGGTCCGGTCCGTTGCCGAAGCGAGGTTGATGACTGTGTCGAAGATGACGATCACCGAGATGGAGATCCCGAACGCCTACCGGATCCAGCCGGAGCGGCACCTCGACCGGCGCGGTTACTTCTTCGAGGCGTTGCGGGAGGAACAGCTCTCCGCCACGATCGGCTACCCGTTCCGGCTGGGGCAGGTCAACTACTCGTCGAGTCGCCGCAACACGGTGCGGGGCATCCACGGCACGTCGCTGCCGCCGGGGCAGGCCAAGCTGGTCACCTGTGTGCGCGGCGCGGTGCTCGACGTGGTGGTGGACCTGCGGATCGGGTCGCCGACGTACGGCCGGTTCGAGGTCACCCACCAGGAGGCGGACTCCGGCACGGCGGTGTACCTGGCCGACGGCCTGGGGCACGCCTTCCTGGCGCTGACCGACGACGCGGTCATGAGCTACCTGTGCTCCGAGGAGTTCGTGCCCGGCACGATGATCGAGATCAACCCGTTGGATCCGGAGATCGGCATCACCTGGTCGCTGACCGAGGAGCCGATCATGTCCGACAAGGACGCCGCCGCGCCGTCGTTGGCCGAGGCGGCGGCGGCCGGCAGGCTGCCGAGCTACGACGAGTGCCGCACGCACTACGCGGCGCTGAAGGCGAGCCCGGTGCCGAGCTGAGCGCCCGACGTCACCGTCCCCCTGTCCAGCCCACTGCCGAGCGGAGTCCTTGCCGATGATGAGCCGCAGCACGACCGACCGGGTCCGCATGGGGGTGATGGGCTGCGCGGACATCGCCTGGCGCAAGACCCTGCCGGCGATGCTGGCGGAGCCGGCGATCCAGGTCACCGCGATCGCCAGCCGCGACCGGGACAAGGCCGCCGTCTTCGCCGACCGGTTCGCCGGCGCGGCGGTGGAGGGTTACCAGGCCCTGCTCGACCGGGACGACGTGGACGCCGTCTACCTGCCGTTGCCGGCGCGGCTGCACGCCGAGTGGATCGAGCGTTCGCTCGCCGCCGGCAAGCACGTCCTGGTCGAGAAGCCGATGACGGACAGCCGCCCGGCCACCGGGCGACTCGTCGAGCTGGCCCGCGCCCGGCACCTGGTGCTGCTGGAGAACTTCATGTTCCTCTACCACTCGCAGCACTCGGCGGTGCGCAAGCTCGTCGCCGACGGCGCCATCGGCGAGCTGCGCGCCTTCAGCAGCGCCTTCACCATCCCGCCCAAGCCGGTCGGCGACATCCGCTACCAGCAGAAGGTCGGCGGTGGGGCGTTCCTCGACTTCGGCGGTTACCCGATCCGGGCGGCGTTGCAGTTCCTCGGCGGCGACCTGCGGATCGTCGGCGCGATGTTCCGCCGCGACCCGCGACACGACGTGGTGATGTCCGGCCACGTGCTGCTGTGCACCTCCGACGGCATCGCCGCGCAGTTGAGCTTCGGCATGGAGCACTCGTACCGCAACAGCTACAGCCTCGCCGGCAGCACCGGCCGGATCCTGCTGGACCGGGTGTTCACGCCGCCGGAGACCTACCAGCCGGTGCTGCGGATCGAGCGCCAGGACCACCGCGAGGAGTTCGTCCTGCCGGTGGACCACCAGTTCGCCAACGTGGTGCGCGAGTTCGCCCGGGCGGTGCTCGACGGCGACGACCTGCGGGCGCAGCAGGAGTGGACGTTGCAGCAGGCCGACCTGATGGACCGGGTGCGTGAGGCCGCGCTCGTGGTCGACATCTAGGGCCGGGTCCGCCGGGGCGGTCGAGCCGCCGGCCGGGTGGCCCGGCGGCTCAGACCCGCCAGGCCACCGGCAGCCGTTCGAAGCCGTTGAGCAACTCGGCGCGGACCCGGTCGGGTACGCCGTCCGGGCGCAGGCCGGGCAGCCCCTCGAGGACCGCGCGCACCGCGGTGGTGGCCTCCAGCCGGGCCAGCGACGCGCCCAGGCAGTAGTGGACGCCGTGGCCGAAGGCGAGGTGCCGGCGCAGTTGCGCGGGCGGGCGGGTGATGTCGAACCGGTCCGGGTCGGGCCAGTGGTCCGGGTCGCGGTTGGCCGCGGCGAGCAGCGGCAGCACCTTGGCCCGCTCGGGGATGGCGACGCCGGCCAGGTCGGTGGCGCGGCCGGCGGTGCGGAACAGGCCGCGCAGCGGCGCGTCGACCCGCAGGCTCTCCTCCACGGCGGCGGCCACCAGGCCCGGGTCGCGGCGCACCAGGTCGAGCTGGTCGGGGCTGGTGAGCAGCCGGTGCACCACGTTGCCGATGAGCAGCGCCGTGGTGGAGCTGCCGGCGACCAGCAGGAACTGGCAGAAGCCGAGCAGTTCGGCGTGGCGGAGCGGGCGGCCGTCGGGCTCGGCGGTCATCAGGGTGGTCAGCAGGTCCGGCGGGGGCGTGCCACCGCCGTCCAGATGGGCGCGGCGCCGCCGCAGGTGCGCGTCGAAGTGCAGGTGGAACGACCGGTAGGCGGGCGCGACCCGATGGTCGAGCGACCCGCGCGGGCGGCTCAGCCCCTCGGCCAGCGCCAGCACCCACGACCAGTACCGCGGGGCGTGCTCGACCTCGGCGCCGAGCATCCGGCAGGTCACCGTCATCGACAGGGGTACCGCCAGGTCGGCCATCAGGTCGGCGTGGCCGCGCGGGGCGAGGCCGTCCACCAGGTCGTCGACCAGTTCCTGGACGGAGCCGCCGAGGCCGGCGACGGCGGTCGGGCGGAACGCCGGGGCGAGCAGCGCCCGCTGGCGGGTGTGCAGCGGCGGGTCGCTGGCGACCAGGACGCCGCCGGGCTGGGCGTGGACCAGGCCGGGGCCGAGGCGCGACGGCCAGGTCGTGTCGTCGGTGAGCACCGCCCGCACGTCGCGTTCGCGGCTGATCCGGTAGTGGGGGGCGGGGTGGGCCACCGGGCAGACCGCCGGGGTCCGGTGGCCGTCGGCGGCGGGGGGCGCGGGCTCGGCGTTCACTCGTAGCCGTACTGCTGGAGGATGTCGCCGAACTGCTCGGTGAACCGGGCCAGGTTCCGGGCGGTGAACCGGTCCCGCCAGCCGCCGCTGCGGCCCTGGTGGAAGCTCCACGCGTCGGGGTTGTAGACCCGGTCGGCGATCGCCTCGGCGTCGCTGTCGGACCCGATGTGCCGCAGCACGTCGCTGACGGCGGCGACCTGCCGCTCCCGGGTGCCGCCGCCGCGGGGGCCGATCAGGTCCTCGTAGCGGACCTTGCACACGCCGGGGTGGTGGAGCATCCAGAGCGCCTTCTCGAACTGGTCGCGGGCCAGGAAGGACGGGTCGCGCAGCGCGTAGTCGATCTTCTCTTCCCAGGTGTTCTTGCTGGCCAGGATCCGGCTGAAGATGTCGGCCTCGTAGAAGTTGCCGTACCCCTCGCGGGTGCGCCCCTCCAGGAAATTGATCATGGAGACGACCGTGTCGCGCGGATCCCGGTAGTTGAGGATCAGCGGCGGCGACGCGGTCTCCACCCACTCGCTGAGGAAACTGCCGTCCACCCGGTGGATGTCGAGTTCGTGCAGGATCCAGCACAGCCCGTCGGGGGTGTCGGCGAACCGGGTGTACGGCAGGTAGGGGTTGGTGACGAAGTCCTCGGCCACGTCGAGGCGGGTCTGACCGTACCGGTTGACCAACTGCTGCCCGAGTCGCTGCTGCCAGTGCCACGTCAGCGCCGACCACGCCTGGTCGGTGACGTCGGCGAACCGGGCGGTGCCGCGCAGCGCCAGCAGGTCGTCGTGGTCGCCCTTCGCCAGCACCAGGGCGGCGATCGCGGCGCGCTGCTCGTCGTCGAACTCCGGCACCGTACGCGGGCCGGGACGGGGCACGCCGACGATGCGGTAACCCATCTCCAGCATCAGTTCCTGCATCAGGTGGGTGCCTGACTTCTGGAACGAGATGACCATGGTGCGCGGTGCGTGGCTCATCGATCCGGCTCCTGTCGTCACGTCGTGCTCCGCCGCTGCCCGCCGGGGTGGACCCGACGGTGCAGCACGCCGTCGGCCCAGACCAGTTCGACCCCGCCCCACCGCAGCGCGGCCTCCACCGTGTCCAGCACGCCGGGCGGCACGTCGACCTCGCCGAGGACGGCCAGCACCGGTACGTCGCTCCACGTGCGGTACTCGCGCAGGATCGTCCGCAGGACGGCGTCGTCGTCGGCCGCGCTCACCCGGGCCGTGCCGTCGGCGCGGGTGACGACCGGCAGCCGGGAGCGCCAGGCGGGCACGAGCTGCGTGTCGTACCCGGCGTGCGGGTCGGCGGCGTCGGGCCGGAACACGGTCGCGGCCCGGTCCCGCAGGCACAACGCGGCGGCGCGCCGGTACGCCGGGCGGTCGGCGAGCCGGTTGAGCAGGTCGCGCGTGGCCGGCGCGGTGGCGGGCGCGAGGATCGCCCGGGAACCGACCGGGCCCGGACCGGCGTAGAGCCGACCGCGCAGCACCACGGCGGGCCGGCCGGTGCGGTGGATCAGCCGGGCCAGCTCCTCCGGGCGGCACGGCGCGGTCGACCATCCCGGCGGCACGTGCGGCGTGCGCCCGGGCAGGGGTCCGAGCCGCAGGTCCCACGGCAGCCAGCGCAGGCCGTCACCGAGGCCCAGCGCAGCCGCGCCGACCGCGCCGGCGGCGCCGTCCGGGTACGGCGGCACCCACATCCGCCGCACCAGGGGGTGCGCCCGCAGGGCGGCGGTCAGCGCCGGCGAGCCGGCGGCGCTGCCGGTGAAGCAGAGGTCGACCGGGCCGTCGCCGGCCAGCAGGTCGGCCAGTCGGTCGGCGAGCCGGTCGCCGAGGAAGCGCTGGAGGCCGGCGGCCAGGTCGGCCGCGTCGACGCCCCGCCGGTCGGCGGCCCGGCGCAGGTCGGTCAGGAACGCGGTGGTGTGCCACACCGACGGCTCGACGGACCGCCCGCGGCCGAGGACGCTCGCGCGGTACTCCTTGGCCGCCGCGGTGTCCGCCTCGAAGTGCTCGTCCACGAGCCTGCCGACGAGCGTGGTCACCTCGGTGCGTACCGTCCCGGACCCGGCCAGGTCGGCCAGCGCCGCGCCGGTCGCGCCGGGTGCCGGCTCGCGGCCCTGACCGGCGGGTCCGAGCATCCGCGCGGCCATGTCCAGGACCATGCCGGTGATCGGGAACAGCTCGCCCCGCGACTCGCCGCGCCCCCGCCCGTCGACCCGGGTCAGGCGCGGGAAGCTGTCCGCGTCCCACACCAGCACCGTCGCGCCGGCGCCGTCGCGGGCGAACGGGCTGGTGCAGTACGCGGCGGCGACGTGCCCGGCGAGGTGGGCGTGGCTGACGTACGGGACGGGGGTGCCGCCGACCGTGAGCGTGCCCTCGGCCCGCACCGGCGGATGGGTGTCCAGGTGCCCGGCGACGGCCAGCTCCACCGGCGCGTCCGGCGGCCCCAGCCGGAGCCGGCCGTCGGTGGTGCCGGGCCCGCCGTCGACCACCCAGGCGTCGACGGTGTCGACTGTGCGCCGGTTCGCGCCGAGGGTTTCCGCGACCCGGTCGACGGTGGCCTCGGCGGACCCTTCCGCATCGATTGCCGACAATGCCGAGGCGAATTCGATCCGGCCGTTGCGAATCAGCGCGAGACCACCTCTGCCGGTCAGCTTGAGCCCTGCGACGATCACGACTGTTCCTCCCGTCGGCGTACGGCCGAGATGTGTCCTCCAGTTGGCGAGCCGACGGGGCGAGACGTCGACGCCGACGTCGGGTGGGCGTCCGGCGAGCGGCCCGGGGAGGCGCCCGAAAGCTAACGAGCGGGCCGTCCGCCGGTCAACGACGGCCCGGCGGGACCGGCGCGTACGTCCCGCTGGCGGGACATCCCCGGTGGCCGTCGCGACGCGACCCGGGCAGCGACGCGGGTCGGTGCGCTCTTCTGCCGGGCACGAATGTCGGGGCACACTCCCATTCGTGCGGTAGCGTCGCGCCGGATCGCTTCCAGGTGTCGTGATGTGCCGGCACGTATCTGGTTCTCTCATCACGCCGCGGCCTCTTCGCGCCGCATTCGACGTCGATCGGTCTAGTCAGGAGTTGTCATGTCGAGCACGTCCCAATGCCGCGTGTGCGGCGGCACGGTCAACGAGTTCTTCGACTTCGGGCGTCAGCCGCTGTCGGATGCCTTCCTCGCGCCCGACGCCGACCTCGACGGCGAGTTCTTCTTCCGGCTCGCCACCGGGCTCTGCGCGGACTGCACGATGGTGCAACTGATGGAGGAGGTGCCCCGCGACCGGATGTTCCACGAGGCGTACCCGTACCACTCGTCCGGATCCGCCTACATGCGGTCGCATTTCGAGGGCCTGGCCAAGCGGCTGCTCACCACGGAGCTGACCGGCGACGACCCGTTCGTCGTGGAGGTCGGCTGCAACGACGGGGTGATGCTGCGGACGCTCGCCGAGTCCGGCATCCGCCACCTCGGCGTGGAGCCCTCCGGCGGCGTGGCCGACGTGGCCGCGGCGAAGGGGATCCGGGTCCGCAAGTCGTTCTTCGAGGAGTCGACGGCGCGTGAGATCCGCGACGCCGACGGGCCGGCCGACGTCATCTACGCCGCCAACACGCTGTGCCACATCCCGTACATCGGGTCGATCCTGACCGGGGTGCGGGCGCTGCTCGCCCCCACCGGCGTGTTCGTGTTCGAGGACCCCTACCTGGGCGACATCGTCGAGCGGGCCTCGTTCGACCAGATCTACGACGAGCACTTCTTCTTCTTCACCGCCCGTTCGGTGCAGCAGATGGCGCAGCGGCACGACCTGGAGCTGGTCGACGTGGAGCGGCTGCCGGTGCACGGCGGCGAGGTGCGCTACACGCTCGCGGTCGCCGGCGCCCGCACGCCCACACCGGCCGTCGCCGACCTGCTCGCCGAGGAGCGGGCGCGCGGGCTCGCCGACCGGGCCACCCTGGACGGCTTCGGCGAGCGGGTGCTGCGGATCCGGGACGACCTGACCGCGCTGCTGCGCCGGCTGCGGGCCGAGGGCAAGCGGGTCGTCGGCTACGGCGCCACCGCCAAGAGCGCGACCGTGACCAACTTCTGCGGCATCGGCCCGGACCTGGTGTCGACGGTCGTCGACACCACCCCGGCGAAGCAGAACCGGCTCACCCCCGGGGCGCACATCCCGGTGGTCGACGCGGCGGCCTTCGCCGACCCCTACCCGGACTACGCGCTGCTGTTCGCGTGGAACCACGCCGACGAGATCCAGGCCAAGGAACAGGGGTTCCGGGCGGCCGGTGGCCGCTGGATCCGGTACGTCCCCGAGGTGCGGATCGACTGACCGGCCCCGGCACACCACCCCACGGGCACGGCTCGGCCGTCCCGACCAGACGTCAGGGAGACAGAGCACATGATCCGAAACGTGGTCATCGTCGGCGGCGGGACGGCCGGATGGATGACGGCCAGCTACCTCAAGGCGGCGTTCGCCGACCGCGTCGACGTGACGCTCGTCGAGTCCGCCCAGGTCTCGCGCATCGGCGTGGGCGAGGCGACCTTCAGCACCCTGCGGCACTTCTTCGACTACCTGGGCCTGGACGAGGCGGACTGGCTGCCCCGCTGCGCCGGCGGCTACAAGCTGGGCATCCGGTTCGAGAACTGGAACCGCCCGGGCGAGCACTTCTACCACCCGTTCGAGCGCCTGCGGATGGTCGACGGGTTCTCGCTCGCCGACTGGTGGCTCGCGCTGGGCGACCGCAGCCGGCCCTTCGACGAGGCGTGTTTCCTCACCCGGGCCCTCTGCGAGGCGAAACGCTCCCCGCGGATGCGTGACGGCTCGCTGTTCACCGCCGGCCTCGACGGCCGACTCGGCCGGTCCACCCTGGACGAGCAGCGTGCCCAGTTCCCGTACGCCTACCACTTCGACGCCGACGAGGTGGCCCGCTACCTCGCCGGGTACGCCACGGCGCGCGGCGTGCGGCACGTGGTCGACAACGTGGCGCACGTGGCCCGCGACGAGCGCGGCTGGATCGACCACGTGGTCACCGACGAGCACGGGACCGTCACCGGCGACCTCTTCGTCGACTGCACCGGATTCCGCGGCCTGCTGATCAACCAGACGCTCGGCACCCCGTTCGAGTCGTTCCAGGACGTGCTGCCCAACAACCGCGCGGTCGCGGTGCGGGTGCCCCGCGAGGACGCGACCGAGATGAGCCCCTACACCACGGCGACCGCGATGAACGCCGGCTGGATGTGGACCATCCCGTTGTTCCGCCGCAACGGCAACGGCTACGTCTACTCCGACGAGTTCATCAGCCCGGAGGAGGCGGAGAAGGAACTGCGCGCCGCCGTCGCCCCCGGCCGCGACGACGTGCCGGCCAACCACATCCGGATGCGCATCGGCCGCAACCGGGAGTCCTGGGTGCACAACTGCGTCGCCATCGGCCTGTCCAGCGCGTTCGTGGAGCCGCTGGAGTCCACCGGGATCTTCTTCATCCAGCACGGCATCGAGCAGTTGGTGCGCTACTTCCCGGACGAGCGCTGGGACCCGGTGCAGATCGCCGCCTACAACGACCGGATCGGGCGGGCCGTCGACGGGGTCAAGGAGTTCCTGGTCCTGCACTACCGGGCCGCCCAGCGCGAGGACACGCCGTACTGGAAGGAGGCCAAGCGACGCCGGCTGCCCGACGGCCTGGCCGAGCGGATGGAGCTCGCCGGCTCGCGCCTGCTCGACGAGGAGACGATCTACCCGTACTACCACGGGTTCGAGAGCTACTCCTGGAACGCGATGAACCTCGGGCTGGGGCACGTCCCGGCGACGCCGGCGCCGGCCCTGCGGCACCTCGACCCGGCCCGCGCCCACGCCGAGTTCGCACGGCTCCGCGCCGAGGGCGAGGCGCTCGTGGCCGCGCTGCCCAGCTGTTACGAGTACCTCGCCGGGCTCAACGCCTGATCTCCGACCGCAGCGGAGGGCCACCGATGACCACCCTTTCGTCCGACGACGTGTCGACCGCGGCGCAATCCGGCCACCCGGACCCGCAACCCGGGTTCCGCACCTTCATGCGCGGCTACGTCACCGGCGTCGCGGTCGTCACCTCGACCGGCGCCGACGACCGGCCGCACGGGCTGACCTGCACCTCGTTGGCCAGCGTGACGATGGACCCGCCCACGCTGCTGGTCTGCCTCGACACGTGCAGCGGCACCCTGGCGGCCATCCGTCAGCGCGGCAGCTTCATGGTCAACCTGCTGCACGCCGCGGCCCGGCAGACGGCGGAGCTGTTCGCCGCGCCGCGGCCGGACCGCTTCGGCGCGGTGGCGTGGCGGCTGTCGCCGCGGCGCGCGCTGCCCTGGCTGGCCGAGGACTCGTTCGCCGCCGCCGAGTGCGACGCGGTCGACCTGCGCACCGTCGGCGACCACGTCGTCGTCTTCGGTCGGGTGGTCGAGGTCACCGGCGGCGACGGCCGGCCGCTGCTCTACGGCCGCCGCTCCTACCTGGAGACCCAGCCGTGAACGACGGCGCGCGGACCGTCGGCGGCAGCCGGCTGGTCGTCGCCGCCGGGGCCGCGGTGCTCGCCGGCATCGGGGCGCTGTGGGGCACCGACCTGGTCGACGTCGGGCCGGTCGACCCGGTCACCCGGTTCCTGCTCGCCGTCGCCGTGATCCTCGCCGGCAGTCACCTGCTGGGCGAGTTGATGCGCCGGCTGGGGCAGCCCGCGGTGCTCGGCGAGATCCTCGCCGGCCTGCTGCTCGGCCCGTCGGCGCTGGGCCTGCTCAACCCCGGCCTGCACCGGTGGCTCTTCCCGCCGGACGTGCTTGTCGACCTGGACCGGATGGCCCAGCTCGGGCTGGTCGTGTTCATGTTCCTGCTCGGCTGCGAGCTGCACACCGGCGGGGCGCGGCGACCACGCGCCATCGGCCTGGTGGTGCTCGGCGGCATGGGCCTGCCGGTGGTCGCGGGCTTCGGCCTGGCCCTCGCGGCCGAGCCGGTGCTGCGCGGAGCCGGCGCGCCGGTGCCGGCGTACGCGCTCTTCCTCGGCCTCGCGCTCGCCATCACCGCGTTGCCCGTGCTGGCCCGCATCCTGGTCGACCTGCGACTGGACCGCAGCCGCACGGGGGCGCTGGCCCTGTCGTCGGCGGCGGCCGGCGACGGCGTCGCCTGGCTGGCGCTGACGGTGATCCTCGCGGCGGCGACCGCCGGCGCCGACGTGCGGTCGGTGACCGGGGCGGCGGTCCACCTCGCCCTGGTGCTCGTGCTCTTCCTCTGCCTGCGGCCGGTGCTGGCGGCGATCGTGCGGCGTGCCGGCTCCGAGCGGATGCTCGTCGTCGTCCTGGTCGTCGGCGCCATCGCGTTCGCGGCGCTGACCCAGCTCGTCGGCCTGCACCCGTTCGTCGGCGCCTTCCTCTTCGGCGTCGCGGTGCCGCGCCGGTCACCGGTGGTGGAGCGGATCAACCACCAGCTCCAGGGCTTCACCCTGACGATCCTGCTGCCGCTGTTCTTCGCCGGGGTCGGCCTGGCCGCCTCGGTGGGCCTGCTCGGCGGCGACCTCGGCCACTGGCTGCTCTTCCTCGGCGTCCTCGCGGTCGCGATGGCGACGAAGGTCGCCGGCGCCGGCGGTGGCGCCCGGCTCGCCGGCCTGCCGGCGCGCGACGCGCTGCGGGTCGGCGTGCTGATGAACTGCCGGGGCGTCACCGAGCTGGTCATCGCCAGCATCGGCCTGCGGTCCGGCCTGATCAACGAGCTGGGCTTCACCATCCTGGTGCTCACCGCCGTGGTGACCACCGCGATGACGGCGCCGCTGGCCCGCGCGCTGGCCCGCGGCGACGCCGCGTCGGCCGATCCGGTCGGCCCCTCTGACAGACTCCACGAACGGACAGGTCGATGAATGGAATAGTGCTCGCCGGCGGGAGCGGAACCCGGCTCTACCCGCTCACCCTGGCGACGTCCAAGCAACTGCTCGCGGTCTACGACAAGCCGATGGTCTACTACCCGCTGTCGGTGCTGATGCTGGCCGGCATCCGCGACATCCTGATCATCTCCAACCCACCCAGCATCCCGGCGCTGCGGGCGTTGTTCGGCGACGGCTCGCACCTGGGCCTGCACATCACCTACGCCGAGCAGCAGGAGCCCCGGGGCATCGCCGAGGCGTTCCTGATCGGTGCCGACCACGTCGCCGACGAGCCGTGCGCGCTCGTCCTCGGCGACAACATCTTCCACGGCGCGGGGTTCCCGCAGTTGCTGCGCTCCTCGCGGGAGGAACTGGACGGCTGCATGCTGTTCGGCTACCCGGTGTCCGACCCCTACCGCTACGGCATCGGCGAGGTCGACGCCTCCGGCGCCCTGGTCTCGATCGAGGAGAAGCCGGCCCACCCGCGCTCGGACAACGCGATCACCGGGCTGTACTTCTACGACTCCGACGTCGTCGAGATCGCCCGCGAGCTGGTGCCCTCGCCCCGTGGCGAGCTGGAGATCACCGACGTCAACCTGGCCTACCTCAAGCAGGGCCGGGCCCGGCTGCAACGCCTCGGGCGTGGTTTCACCTGGCTGGATGCCGGCACGCACGACTCGATGCTCGCCGCCAGCCAGTACGTGCAGGTGATCGAGAAGCGCCAGGGCGTACGGGTGGCGTGCCTGGAGGAGATCGCCCTGCGGATGGGCTACATCGACGCGGAGGCGTGCCACCGGCTCGGGGTGGAGGCCCGCAACTCCGACTACGGGCGTTACCTGCTGGAGCTCGCGGAGACGGTCGGATGAGCTACGTCGACGTCGCGCCGGGGAGCCTGCTGGCCCGGGGCCCGGCGGACCACGAGGTGACCGAGGGGGCCTGGCGGGTCCGGTGGGACCGCGTGGCCGGCGACCCGGGGGAGTTGGTGCGCGGCCACATGGCGCCGGACCTCGACTTCCACACCTCCGGCAGCACCGGGGAGAGCCTCTGCTGGCGGCGTGGCCGCGAGGCGGCCTGGCGGGAGGCGGGCCTGCTCGCCGACCTGGTCGCCGAGGACCGGCCCGGCGCGGTGGTGTCCTTCGTGCCGCCGGTGCACATCTACGGCGCGTTGGCCACGCTGTTGCTGCCGGCCCGCCTCGGCGCGCCGGTCTGGTACCGCAAGTCGTTCTTCGGGCCGATGCCCGAGGTGGAGTCGTCGCGGGTGCTCGTGGTCGCCACGCCGTGGATCTTCACCCTGCTGTTGCAGCACCTCGACTGGGTGCGCCGCTTCGAGCGGGTGACCGTGCTGCACAGCAGCGCCATGCTGCCGGACACCGCGGGTCAGTTGCGGGCCGAGGTGGGCGGGGACCGGTTGGGCGTGGTGGAGATCCTCGGCTCGACCGAGACCGGGGGGATCGCCACCCGCCGGTGGGCCACCGGCGCGCCCGGCCCGTGGACGCTCTTCCCGGACGTCACGTTCGCGGACCCACCCGAGGGCGCCGGGGCGGGGAAGGACAGCCCGCTTGTCGTACGCAGCCCGCGCCTGGCGTACCGGCCGGGTGCGGCGCCGCCCCGCCAGGCGGGCACCGGCGACCTGGTCCGGCGCCGCGACGACCGGACGTTCGACCTGGTCGGCCGCAGCAGCCGGCTGGTGAAGGTGAACGGCCGCCGGGTCAACCTCGACGACCGGGAACGGGTGCTGCGCGCCGCGATCGACTGCGCCGACCTGGCGCTCGTGCCGGTGGCCGACCCGGTGATCGGCGAGCACGTCGACCTGCTGGTCGTCGCGCCCGGGCGGACGCTCGCCGACCTCGACCTCGCCGCCGGGTTCGCCGCCATGGGGATGCGTCCCCGCAAGGTTCATCTGGTGCCCGGGATCGACCGGTCCGAGACCGGCAAGCTGCGGTACCGCCAGCCGACAATCACCGCCGACGCGGAGGTAGCGACGTGACCATGATCGCCCACAGTTCGACAAGCGCCGTCATGGACGGCGACCACGGCGCGCCGATGCCCGCCGGGGACGGCACGGCGTACCTGGCGGCGATCACCGGCGCCGCCGACTGGGACACCACCCTGCCGCCGTGCGACGACGCCGACGTGGCCCGGATGGAGTCCAGCGCTGCCACGATCGACAAGCACCTGGCCGCCGGGGAGCCGATCTACGGCCTCACCCAGGGATTCGGCCCACTTGTGCTCTACCCGGCGGAGTCCGAGATGGAGCAGGGCACCTCGCTGATCTCGCACCTGGGCACCGGTCAGGGCCAGCCGCTGGCCCCGGAGGTGAGCCGGCTGGTGCTGTGGCTGCGGCTGGCCAGCATGCGCAAGGGGTTCTCGGCGGTGTCGCCGCGGTTCTGGCAGCGCATCGCCGACCTGTGGAACGCCGGCTTCACGCCGTGCATCCCGCGCGACGGCACGGTGAGCGCGAGCGGCGACCTCCAGCCGCTGGCCCACGCGGCGCTTGCCTGCACCGGTCACGGCGAGGCGTGGGTGCGTGAGCGCGGCGACTGGGTGGTCCGGCCGGCCGGCGAGGCGCTCGCCGCGATCGGCGCCGAGCCGGTGCGGTGGCCGGTGCGCGAGGCGCTCGCGTTCGTCAACGGCACCGGCGTCGGCCTGGCCCTGTCCATCCTCAACCACCGCTCGGCGCTCCAGTTGGTGCGGGCCGTGGCGGAGCTGTCGGCCCGGCTCGCGACCCTGCTGGGCGCGAATCCGGAGCACTACGACGACGGGGTGGGGTTCGCCCGCGGGCAGGCCGGGCAGATCACCGTGGCCCGCTGGATCACCGGGGCGATGCCGGTGGACGCCCGCCGCGACCCGAGCCGGCCACTTCAGGAGCCGTACAGCCTGCGCTGCGCGCCGCAGGTGCTCGGCGCGGTCCTGGACCAGGTGTCCGGCGCCGCGGACCTGCTCGCCCGGGAGGCGCGTGGCTGCACCGACAACCCGATCACCGTGCGGGGTCGGGTGCTGCACGCGGGCAACTTCCACGCCATGCCGGTGGGCTTCGCCTCCGACCAGCTCGGGCTCGCCGTGCACATGGCGGCGTACCTGGCGGAGCGGCAACTCGGGCTGATCGTCAACCCGGTCACCAACGGTGACCTGCCGCCGATGCTCACCCCCCGGGCCGGTCGCGGCTGCGGCCTGGCCGGTGTGCAGATCAGCGCCACCTCGTTCATCTCCCGGATCCGGCAGCTGGTCTATCCGGCGTCGCTGACCACGCTGCCCACCAACGGGTGGAACCAGGACCACGTGCCGATGGCGCTCAACGGCGCGAACGGCGTGTCCGAGGCGCTCGACCTGGCCTGGCTGACGGTCGGCTCGCTGGCCCTGGGCGTGGCCCAACTGACCGCGATGACGCAGCCGGGCCCCGACGTCGACGGCGTCTGGGCGGAGCTGGCCCGCGTGTCGCCGCCGCTGGCGGAGGACCGGCCGATGGGCCCGGAGGTGCGCGCGGCCCGCGACCTGATGCGGCGGCACGCGGCGCAACTGCTCGTCGACCGGCCGGAAGCGGCGCGATGAGCACCGACTTCGTGCTGCCGACGCCGCAGGAGGTCGGCGCGTTCTACGACCGGGCCAACCTGCTCATCACCCGGTTCCAGGGCGGCAACATGCACTACGGCTACTGGACCGGGCCGGACGACGACAGCAGCTTCGAGGTGGCCGGCCAGCGCCTGACCGACCTGCTCATCGACAAGTTGGCGCCGGCCGCCGGCGACCGGGTGCTCGACGTCGGCTGCGGCCCGGGCAAGCCCGGGGTGCACCTGGTCCGCCGCACCGGGGCCGACCTGGTCGGCATCTCGGTCAGCACCCGCGACGTCGAGCTGGCCAACGAGCGTGCCCACGCCGAGGGGGTCGCCGACCGCGCCGTGTTCCAGGTGGCGGACGCCACCGCGCTGCCGTTTCCGCCCGACTCCTTCGACGCGGTGCTGATGCTGGAGTCGATCGTGCACATCCCGGACCGGACGCGGGCGTTGACGCAGGCGGCCCGGGTGCTGCGCCCGGGCGGCCGGTTGGCGCTCACCGACTTCGTCCTGCGCGGGGAGATCATCGAGCAGGACGAGGAGACCCGCCAGGCGGTGGCGGAGGCGCTCGCCGCGTGGCGGGCCGCGCCCCTGGTGCGGGTCGAGGACTATCCGCGCTTCGTCGCGGAGGCCGGTCTGGTGCTCGACGAGATCGTCGACATCACCGCGCAGACCATGCGCACCTACCAGCAGACGCACATGGCCATGCACGAGTACGCCAAGACCCACGACGACCTGCCCGAGGACCTGGCCCGCTTGGTGGCCGACCCGGTCGACGACGGCTGGGACGTCGAGCCCGACCACGTCAGCGAGGGCGTGGTCGTGGTGGTGGCGCACCGGCCGGACGCTGCCTGACCGGTCCCACCCACGCGACGGGGCGCCCGTGCCGGCCGGCACGGGCGCCCCCTCGCGTGCGGCGCGGTCAGCCGGCCCGGTACTTGGCGGTCAGCTCGACCAGTTGCCCGGCGACCTCGTTGGGCGTGGGCAACGCCTCGATCTCCGCCCGCAGGGCCTCGGCCCGCTCCCGGAAGACCGGCTCGTCCAGCAGACGCCCGAGCTGCTCCCGGACGGTCGCGCCGGTGGCGGCGCCGGGCTGGACCACCAGGCCGGCGCCCTGCGCGGCCAGCTTGCCGGCCAGCAGCGGACCCTCGAAGTGGAACGGCAGGACGAGCTGCGGCACGCCGTAGCGCGCGACCGTGCTCAACGTCCCGAACCCGCCGTGGTTGACCACCGCGGCGCAGGTCGGCGCCAGCGCGTGCAGCGGCACGTAGTCGACCACCCGGACGTTGTCCGGCACCCGGGGCAGCTTCGGCTGCTCGGCCGCCGCGATGGTGGCGACCACCTCGACGTCCAGGTCGGCGAGGGAGTCGAGCACGTCGGCGACGTTGAGCGTGTAGCCGTCGAAGTGGTCGGTGGCGCTCAGGCCCAGGGTCAGCGCCACCCGCGGCCGTGACCGCGGCGCCCACACCCACGGCGGTACGACGGCACGACCGCCGTAGGGGATGTGGCGCATCGGCACGTAGTGCAGCGGCGCCCCGATCCGCAGCGACGGGCTGAGCTGGTCGACGGTGAACTGGCCGGACACCAGGTCCTCGGTGAACGCGAAGCCGTACCGCCGGGCGTAGGACTCGAGCCACTCGGCGAGCGCGTCGTCCCGCTCCGGCGGCACGAGCCGGCTGTTGACCTGGCGGATGTGGGCGTGCGTCACGCCGTACACGTCCATGGTGAACAGCAGGCGGCCGTGCGCCGCGCCGCACGCCTTCGCGGCGATCGCGCCGGCGAACGTGTTCGGCTCCCACAGGACCAGGTCGGGGCGCCACTGCTGCGCGAGGCGCACCAGGTCGGCCATCATCGGCTGGTTGTGCAGCCGGTGGCCCCACTGGGTGAAGGCCCGGTGCGACTCGGTCAGCTCGGCCCAGTCGACGTTCTCCGCGCCGACCTCGGCGAGGTCGTACGGCTTGGGTAGCCCGCGCCGCCACTGTGCCCGGTCCTCCGGGCGGTCCATCCGCTCGACGTCGACGTCCCGCCCGACCGGCACCGCGGTCAGGCCGGCGTCGGTGATCAGGTCGGTGAGCCGGGGCAGGCTGGCCACCCGGACCTCGTGGCCGGCGGTCCGCAACGCCCACGCCAGCGGCACCATCGTCAGGAAGTGCGTGCGTTGCGGGAGCGTGCACAGCAGGACGCGCATGGGGGTTCTCCTGGTGGGTCAGGGGGTGTGGTGGTGGGCGGTGAGGGTTTCGAGGTGGGGGACGATCTGGTTGGGGGAGGGGAGGGTGGTGATTTCGTGGGCGAGGTCGGTGGCGCGTGTGTGGAAGTGGGGTTCGGTGAGGAGGCGGTGGACGGCGTCGCGGACGGTGGGTCCGGTGGCGTTGCTGGTGTGGATTTGGAGGCCGGCGCCGTGGGTGGCGAGTTTGTGGGCGAGTTGGGGTTGGTCGAAGTGGTAGTGCAGGGCGAGTTGGGGGACGGGGTGGCGGCTGGTGGTGGCGAGGGTGGCGGCGCCGGCGTGGTGGATGACGGCGGCGCAGGTGGGGGCGAGGGCGTGCCAGGGGACGTAGGGGACGACGCGGACGTTGGGTGGGAGGGTGCCGAGGGCGGGTTGTTCGTGTTCGGCGATGGTGGCGACGAGTTCGATGTCGAGTTCGGCGAGGGTGTGGATGAGGTCGCCGATGTCGAGGGTGTAGCCGTCGTAGATTTCGGTGGCGCTGAGGCCCATGGTGAGGGCGACGCGGGGTCGGGTGGGTGGTGTGGTGAGCCATTCGGGGATGGTGGCGGGGCCGCCGTAGGGGATGTATTGCATGCGGAGGTAGTGCAGGCCGGGTGCTTCGGTCTGGAGGGTGGCGGGGAACTGGTCGATGGTGAAGTGGCCGGTGGCGAGGTCTTCGGTGAGGTCGAAGCCGTAGCGGCGGGCGTAGCCGTCGAACCAGGTCATGAGGGGGTCGGTGGCCTGGTCGGGGGGTTGTTGGCGGTGTAGGTCGAGGAAGGTTTGGCGGACGCCGCCGAAGACGTCGAGGCCGAACAGGAGGCGGGCGTGGGCGGCGCCGCAGGCTTTGGCGGCGATGGATCCGGCGAAGGTCATGGGTTCCCAGATGACCAGGTCGGGTTTCCAGTAGCGGGCGTAGTCCACCAACGCCGCGATCATCGGGAAGTTGCTGCCGCGGTGCCAGCCGGACACGGCCTGGGCCAGCCCGGGCGCCAGGTAGTCCCAGGTCTGTTTCGCCGGGTCGTCGAACGCGTCGTAGGGCGCGGGGATGCCGGCCCGCACCTTGGCGTGGGCGTCCGGGGCCATCTTCGCCACCCGCCAGTTGTCCCGGTCGTGACCGATCGGCACGGCGGTCAGCCCGGCCTGCATGACGATCTTCGCGAACGCGGGTCGGCCGGCGACGTGCACCTCGTGCCCGGCGGTCCGCAGCGCCCACGCCATCGGCACCAGGTACTGGAAGATGCTCTTCTCCGGGTTGACCGCGAACAGGACGCGCATGGGGGTTCTCCTGGTGGGTCAGGGGGTGTGGTGGTGGGCGGTGAGGGTTTCGAGGTGGGGGACGATCTGGTTGGGGGAGGGGAGGGTGGTGATTTCGTGGGCGAGGTCGGTGGCGCGTGTGTGGAAGTGGGGTTCGGTGAGGAGGCGGTGGACGGCGTCGCGGACGGTGGGTCCGGTGGCGTTGCTGGTGTGGATTTGGAGGCCGGCGCCGTGGGTGGCGAGTTTGTGGGCGAGTTGGGGTTGGTCGAAGTGGTAGTGCAGGGCGAGTTGGGGGACGGGGTGGCGGCTGGTGGTGGCGAGGGTGGCGGCGCCGGCGTGGTGGATGACGGCGGCGCAGGTGGGGGCGAGGGCGTGCCAGGGGACGTAGGGGACGACGCGGACGTTGGGTGGGAGGGTGCCGAGGGCGGGTTGTTCGTGTTCGGCGATGGTGGCGACGAGTTCGATGTCGAGTTCGGCGAGGGTGTGGATGAGGTCGCCGATGTCGAGGGTGTAGCCGTCGTAGATTTCGGTGGCGCTGAGGCCCATGGTGAGGGCGACGCGGGGTCGGGTGGGTGGTGTGGTGAGCCATTCGGGGATGGTGGCGGGGCCGCCGTAGGGGATGTATTGCATGCGGAGGTAGTGCAGGCCGGGTGCTTCGGTCTGGAGGGTGGCGGGGAACTGGTCGATGGTGAAGTGGCCGGTGGCGAGGTCTTCGGTGAGGTCGAAGCCGTAGCGGCGGGCGTAGCCGTCGAACCAGGTCATGAGGGGGTCGGTGGCCTGGTCGGGGGGTTGTTGGCGGTGTAGGTCGAGGAAGGTTTGGCGGACGCCGCCGAAGACGTCGAGGCCGAACAGGAGGCGGGCGTGGGCGGCGCCGCAGGCTTTGGCGGCGATGGATCCGGCGAAGGTCATGGGTTCCCAGATGACCAGGTCGGGTTTCCAGTAGCGGGCGTAGTCCACCAACGCCGCGATCATCGGGAAGTTCTGCGGCTTGTGCCACATCCGGATCGCCTCGGCGTACCCGCTGGACAGGTGCTCCCAGGTCGCCTTGGCCGGGTCGTCGAACGCGTCGTAGGGGACCATGAAGCCCTCGCGCATCGCCTCCCGCGTGTGCCGGCGGTGGGTGGTCACCCGCCACGGGTTGCGGTCGCTGCCCATCGGCACGGCGGTCAGCCCGGCCTGGGTGATGACCTGCGCGAAGGCCGGCTGGCTGGCGACGCGCACGTCGTGGCCGGCGGTCCGCAGCGCCCACGCCATCGGCACCAGGTACTGGAAGATGGTCTTCTCCGGGTTGACCGCGAACAGCACGCGCACGTCGGTCTCCTCTCAGCCGGTGGTGACCGGCCGGCGGTCGGCGACCATCGCCGCCAGCCGGCGGGCCATCTCGTTGGGGGTGGGCAGCGCCCGCATCTGCTCGCGCATCCGGTGCGCGCCGTCGGCGAAGGCGGGCTCGCCCAGCAGGCGCAGCAGGGCGTCCCGGACCGCCGGGCCGGTGGCCCGCTCGGCCGGCAGGTGGATGGCGCAGCCCTGCCGGGCCAGCCCCTCGGCCAGGGCCGGCTCGTCGAAGTGCAGCGGGAGGACAAGCTGCGGCACCGCGTGCAGCGCGGTGGTGGAGAGCGTGCCGAACCCGCCGTGGTGGATCACCGCGGCGCAGGTGGGAACCAGCGCGTGCAGCGGCACGAACGGCACCAGCCGGGCGTTGTCCGGGATCCGGGCCAGCCGCCGCTGCTCCGCCTCGGCGACGGTCGCGACGACCTCGATCTCCAGGTCGGCAAGCGAGTCGAGGATGTCCTGGAGGTTCACCGCGTAGCCGTCGAAGCGTTCGGTGGCGACCAGGCCCATGGTGATCGCCACCCGGGGTCGACGGGGCGCGTCCCGCAGCCACTGCGGCACGACGGCCGGCCCGCCGTAGGGCACGTAGCGCATCGGCAGGTAGGTCAGGTCCGCTTCCATCCGCAACGAGCGCGGAAACTGGTCGATGGTGAACTCGCCGGTGATCATGTCCTCGGTGAACTCCCCGCCGTGGCGGCGGGCGTAGGCGTCGAGCCACTCGGCCAGCGCGTCGCCCCGGTCGTGCGGCGGCTGCTGGGCCCGCAGCCGGCGGTAGTGGTCGCGGGTGACACCGTAGATGTCGAGGCTGAACATGACCCGGCCGTGCCGGGCGCCACACGCCTTCGCCGCGATCGGCCCGGCGTAGGTGGTGGGCTCCCAGATCACCAGGTCCGGCCGCCAGGCCCGGGCGAACGCCACCAGGTCCGGGATCATCGGCACGTTCTCGTACTTGTGCCAGTCCTTGACCTGCCGGGCGAACTCGTCGCGCAGGTACGGCCAGCCGATGTCGTCCGGGTGCCGCTGCGCCACGTCGTACGGGCGGGGCAGTCCCGCCCGCCCGGCGGTCTGCCACCCGGGGGTGAGTTCGAGCGCCCGCCCGGGATCGCGGTAGCGGCCCACCGGCACGGCGGTCAGCCCGGCCTGGGTGATCTCGTCGACGAACGCGGGCTGGCTGGCGAACCGCACCTCGTGGCCGGCGGTGCGCAGCGCCCAGGCGAGCGGCGCCATCGCCAGGAAGTGCGTCCGTTCGGCGTAGGTGACGAAGAGGACGCGCATCGCGGACGCCCCCGTCACGCCGCGTCGGCGGCGGCGAGTTCCCGCCCGACGGCGGCGGCCATGCCGCGCAGTCCGTCGGGCAGCGCGACGGCCGGTCGCCAGCCGGTGGCCCGCTGGAAGGCGGACGGGTCGAGGACGAAGTCGAGCAGGTCGGTGGGCATGGAGTGCTCGGCCGGCGGCACCGACACCACCGGCACCTGGTCTCGGCCGCTCTGCCGGGCCACCGCCGCGGCGATCGCCCGGAACAGTTCGGCGACGCTCGTGGCCTGGCCGGTGCCGACGAGCCAGTGCCGCCCGACGACCGGCTCCGGGCGGTCCATCGCGGCGAGGAACGCGGCGGCGGCGTCGTCGACGCAGAGCAGGTCGCGCGTCACGCTGCCGTCGTGCCACATGGTCAACGGTTGGCCGGCGAACGCGCGGCGGGTCATCGAGGCCACCACGCCCCGGTCGAGGGCGCTCGCGTCGCTGCCCTGGCTGTAGAGCGTGGCCAGGCGCAGGGTCGCGCCGCGCAGCAGCCCCTCCCGGTGGGCTTCCTCGATCGCCTGCTCGGCGGCCAGCTTGTGCCGGTCGTAGGCGGTCAGCGGGCGGTCCGGCTCGGTGCCGTCGAGCCGGCCGGCGCTGCGACCGGCCTGCGACATCGACCCGGCGAACAGCACCACCGGCGGGGTGTGGGGGCGCTGCGCGCGGACCGCGCCGATCAGGTCGTGCACCAGGCCCAGGTTGACCCGTTCGGCGGTCGGGTCGGTGGCGGCCACCCGCCAGGTGCCGGCGCCGCCCATGTGGGCGACCAGGTGGACGACCACGTCCGCGCCGGCCACCGCGTCCGCGACGGCGCCCGGTTCGGTCAGGTCGACCGCCCGCGTCTCGACCTCGCCCCGGTGCCCGGCCGGCGCCACCGGGCAGCGCCGGCCGACGAGCCGCAGCCGGACCGGACGCCGGGCCAACTGCCGGGTGATGGCCGTGCCGAGCAGGCCGGAGGCGCCGAGCACGGTGACCAACTGTTTCGATGCCTCACCTGACACGGCAAGCTCCTTCGGGTCGCGTGGTGGTGCGAACGGTCGGGCGGTGCGGGCCGGCGGCGGTCACCGCGGGGCGGTACGCCAGTCGAGCGGGGCCGGCAGGATGCCGTCGAGCCGGAGGTCGACGTGCTCCTCCCACTCGTCGCGCCGGATCTGGAAGGTGTGCAGATCCCACAGTTGGCCGCGGAACCACAGGTGTTCGGCCAGCACCTGCCGCTCGCGCCCGTCGCCCCGGCCGAGGCCGAACGCGTCGAAGCTGGCCTCGGTGGTCTGCGCGACGACCCGGTCGATGTTGAAGCAGGCGAACGCGTAGTTGAGCAGCAGGTTGGTGGCCTCGGCGCCGATGCCGAAGCGGGTCTTCGGCGGGTCCAGGTAGATGCCGCACCGCAGGTGCCCGGCCGGGTCCAGGCCGTGCAGGGTGGCGAAGCCGAGCACGTCGTCGCTGCTGCGGTTGAGCACCAGGAACGCGGCGTTGAGGATCTTGAACATGCCGACCGTCGACGCGGCCGGCCGGAAACTCTCCAACCCGGTACGCAGCAGGGTCTGCATGAACAGCGACGAGTCCCCGGTGCTGGCCGGCTGGAGCGCGATCCGGCGGGACTCGGTGTGCGGGAAGATCACGGAGTCGATCCCTCTCTGTTCGTCGGCGGGTCAGCCGGTGGTGACCGCCGGCCGGGCCCGGTCGGCGTACCTGTCGTCGTCCCAGCGCATGCGGCCGGTGGCGACCGGCAACGCGGCGATGTCCCGCAGGTCGTCGCCGGTCAGGCGCAGATGCGCGGCGGCGACGTTGTCCTCCAGCCAGCGGCGGTGGCGGGTGCCCGGGATCGGCACGATGCCCTCGCCCAACGCCAGCGTCCAGGCGATCGCCACCTGGGCCGCGGTGGCCCCGTGGCGGGCGCCGACGGCCGTCAGACCGTCGACGATGGCCTGGTTCGCCCGCATCGCGGCGGGCTGGAAACGTGGGTCGCGGATCCGGGAGTCACCGTCGCTGAGCGAGCTGGGCCGCACCGTGCCGGACAGGTAGCCGCGGCCGAGCGGCGCGAAGGCGAGGAATCCCACCCCGTTGCGCCGGCACCACGGGATCACGTCCTGCAACGACTGGGCGCACCAGACGGACAGCTCGTACTGCACCACGCTCAGCGGGCACACCGCGTGCACCAGGTCCAGCTCCTCCACCGTGGCGTGGGAGATGCCCAGGTGGCGTACCTTGCCCTCGGCGACGAGCGCGCCCAGCGCGCCCCACGTCTCGGCCAGCGGCACGGCCGGGTCGACCCGGTGCAACTGGTAGACGTCGATCGCCTCCACCTGCAGGCGGCGCAGCGACCCCTCGCACGCCGAGCGCAGGTAGTCGGGTCGGCCGTTGCGCCGGAACCGCCCGTCCGGCCCGGCGGTCAGGCCGCACTTGGTGGTGACGCGGACCCGGTCCCGGTACGGCCGCAGGGTCGCGCCGAGCAGCTCCTCGTTGCGGAACGGCCCGTAGACGTCGGCGGTGTCGAACAACGTGACGCCCAGGTCGACGGCGCGCGCGATCACCCGCGCCGACTCCCGGTCGTCACGCTCGCCCGGGCTGTAGCCGTGCGACATGGAGCTGCACCCCAGGCCGATGGCGCTGGAGGTGAGCCCCGGCGCTAGCTCGGTCTGTCGCATTCCTGCTCCCACCCTTCACTGCCCGGCGCGGCGGCCGGGGGCTGCGGGTCCTCGGCTGCCGCGACGGGCGTCGGCTCGGTCCGGACCACGAAGGCGGCCAGCAGGTCCGGAGTGGTCTCGTGGGCGAACGCGACCGCCTGTGCCGCGCCGAGGTCCGGCACCTCGTAGTGGCGGGCGCCGGCGGCCGTGGCGATGCCCAGGGTGGTCAGACCGAAGATCCGCTGCAGCAGCGACTGCCGGAACTTCCACCCGATGACGGCCCGCCGCTGCAACGCGGTGGTGTAACGCCGGGCCAGCCCGTAGCGGGTGACCACGTACGGCTCGACGAGCGTGTGGCCCAGCGACCGGTGGGCGATCACCGCCAGCACGAGGGTGACCGGCGTCGCCGCCAGCGCGTACAGCCAGAGCCGGTCGGGCACCGTGCTGGTCGGGGCGAGCCAGGCCAGCGCGGCGGCGAGCCCGCCCGGGAGCCCGACCGCCCAGAGCAGCCGCCGGTACAGCGCCGCCCGCGGGTGCGCCCGGGTGGGCACGTCCAGCGGGCGGACCCCGTCGGCGAGGACGTCGGCGGCCACCCGCCGGGCGTACCCGATCCGGGTACGCGGCAGGATGACGCTCGCCGACTCCTGCCCGGCGGTCCACCCGGCCAGCCCGGTGGAGACCACCTCGGTCTCGGCGAGGCCGAGCCACCGCCAGAACAGCGGCTCGCTCGTGTGCACGCCGCGCAGGCGCCGGTCGTCGCGGTAGATCTCCCGGGTCTGGGTCAGCCCGCGCCGGGTCAGCAGCGCGGTGCCGTTCTCGGTGGTGGCGCGCACCAGCCGGAAGTTCCAGTTCTCGGTGACGAAGCCGAGACCGAGACCGATCACGCCCAGCAGGAACGACCCGGCCATGATGATCACGGCGGACCAACCGGTGCCCAGTTCCCGCCAGTCGACGAGCCCGCCGACGACGTCGCGCAGGTCGACGTTGACCAGTTGCAGGAGCCAGAACAGGGACCAGAGCAGGAAACCCGCGGCCAGGAACGCCCAGATGTTGACCAGGTTGTAGAGCAGCCACGACCAGCGCAGCTCGGCGATCGGTGTCTCCGGGGTGGTGGCGGCCGGGGCGTCGGTGCCGTCCGCCGCGTCGGCGGTGTCGGCGGTGTCGGTTGCGGTGGGGCGGGTGCCGGCCGCCACCAGCAGCTCCCGGCGGAAGCCGGCCACGGCCGCCACCGACACGGCGTTGAGCCGCAGCGCCGGCTGGGCCTCGCCGGTGCCGATGTGCACGATGCGCAGCCCGGCGAGGCGGTGCCGGAGCCGCGCGGTGGCGTCCACGCTGCGGACCCGGTCGCGGGGCACGTAGCGGTATCTGCGGTGCAACCAGCCGACGCGCAACTCCACCCGCTCGTCGGTGATCCGGTAGCGGGTCTTCATCCACCGCAGCAGGTCGCGGACGGCGCCGGTCACGCCGAGGAAGGTCGCCACCGCCAGCGGCCAGATGCCGAACGCGCCGTCGGAGAAGTCCACGTCGAGCACGACGAGCGCCACGAACGACGGGGTGAGCGAGAGCAGGAACATGACCAGGTCCAGCCAGATCACCCGCCGGTCGAGCCGGCGCCACGGCGGCTCGGCGGACGGCTCCGCCGCCGTGCCCGCCGCATCCGCCGTACCGGCCGGCTCCGGCGCGGTCACCGCGGTCGGGGAACCGCTCATGTCGCGTCCCCGGGCGTCAACTCGGTGATCTCGGTGAGCCGGTGCGCGGCGGTCTCGGCGACCTCGGCGTCCAGGCCCCGGATGGAGATGCTGCCCTCGCGTGACGCCGTGGTGACCCGGATGGTGGCCACGCGGAGCAGTTGCTGCAGCGGCCCCTTGACGGTGTTGATGCTCTGGATCCGCGAGATCGGGACGATGCGCCACTCGCGCTCGAACCAGCCGCTGAGGGCGTACACGGCCTCGTCGGTGACCTCCCACCGGTGCACCAGGTAACGCCAGGTCGGCATGAGCGGGATGTAGACGACGTAGAAGGCCGCGAGCACCGCGATGACCGGACCCAGATACGGCCGCGATGATTCCGCCGTCGCATAGGCGATGCCGCATCCGCCGAGCACCACAATGGCGGTGAGTGCGGCGTGCAGCATCCAGAGAATGATTGCTCTCTTCTCGATGCGATTGCGGGGCGGGCGGAGTTTCCACCGCTCGGGGCGGGACGTCGCTTCGGTCGGCGGACGCAATGTCTCGGTATTCGGGTAAGGCTGCATCACTGATCTCCGGTGCGCCACGATGGCCTCGGTGAATCACTGGTGAAAAAGGAGAGCCGACACCGACGCGAAATGGCGCGGCCAGGCTCGGTGCAGATTTGCGCAAACGACGCCGGCCGTCAAGCGTGGCCGGCGCCGTTGTCTCGCTGGCGGGACGACGGCGCCGGCCGCAGCCGTGTCGATCAGCGCTGGGAGATGGCGTCCAGCACGTTCATCCGCGCCGCCCGCCAGGCCGGCCAGAGCGCGGCCAGCACGCCGATGCCGATCGCGGCGAGCAGATAGAGCGCCAACCGGCCGACGGAGAGGTCGAGCACCTCGATGCCGTTCGACGACAACGCGCGCTGCGCGGCGACGCCGAGCCCCACCCCGAGGGCCAGGCCCAGCGCGGTGCCGAACAGCGCGATGACGACCGACTCGTAGCGGATCATCGCCCGGACCTGCCCGCGGCCCATGCCGACGGCGCGCAGCAGCCCGATCTCCCGGGTCCGTTCCACCACCGACAGGCCGAGCGTGTTCACGATGCCGATCGCGGCGACCAGGATGGACAGCACCAGCAGCGCCAGGATGGCGTTGAGCACCTGCTCGATCTCGGCCCGGGCGTCGTCCTTGGCGTCCTGCCGGTCCCGCAGTTGCACCGCCGGGTAGGCGCGCAGCACCGACCTGATCCGCTCGGTGGCGGCGGCCTGCTGCGCGTCGTCCACGTCGACGTACGCGCGTTGCAACTGGTCGGTGTCGGAGTGCGCCAGGTAGCCGGCGGTGCCGACCAGGTACGGCCGGTCGAGGACCTGGTTGTCGGCGAAGACGCCGACCACCCGCAGCGTGACGCGGGCGCCGTCCGGATACTGTGCCGGCGTCGTGCTGCCCACCTTCAGCCCCAGCTCGTCGGCGGCGCTGCGCTCGACCAGGATCTCGTCGGCGCCGAGCGTCGCCCGGCCGGTCTCGATCCGCAGGTTGACCGGCGTGACGAGCGCGGCGGGGTCGGCCACGGTGACCGGCGCCTCCTCCCCGTCGATGCGCATGGTGCCCAGCCGCACCGGCGTGACCGCACGCACCCCGGGCACGGCGGCGACCTGGTCGGCGGCCTGCGGGCCGAACCCGGTCAGGCCGCGGGAGTCCAGCGAGAAGTCGGCGCCGAACTCGCGGTCGAGCCGGCGGTCGGCGGAGGCGCTCAGCGAGCTGGACACGACCGTGGCGACCGAGACCATGGCCAGCCCGATCATCAGGGCGGAGGCGGTCGCCGCCGTGCGGCGCGGGTCGCGGTGGGCGTTGCGCCGGCTGAGTTGCCCGGCGATGCCGCCGAGCCGGGCGACCGGCCAGCCGACCAGCCGGACCACCGGGCGGCTGAGCACCGGCCCGAGCAGGACGAGGGCGAACAGCAGCAGGATGCCGCCGAGGGCCAGCAGGATCGGCGCCTCGTCGCGCTCGGACCCGAACGACAGGGCCACGACCAGCCCGCCGACGACGGCCACCAGCACCCCGAACACCAGCCGGATCCGGCGCGAGCGGGTCGGCAGCGCCACCTCGTCGCGCAGCGCGGCGATCGGCGGGATCCGCGCCGCCCGGCGGGCCGGCAGGTAGGCGGCGGCCACGGTGACGAGCGTGCCGATGGCGTACGCCCACAGCACGGTCGCCGGCGTGACGACGGGTGAGCCGCTCGGCAGCTCCGTGCCGAACCGCGAGAACAGGGCCCGTAGCGCGAGCGCGATGCCGACGCCGACGCCGATACCGCCGGTGGACCCGACGACGCCGACGACGAGCGCCTCGACGATCACCGCCCGGGTCACCTGCCGCCGGCTGGCGCCGACCGCCCGTAGCAGCGCCATCTCCCGGGTGCGCTGCGCGACGAGCATGGTGAACGTGTTGAAGATGATGAAGGAGCCGACCAGGACGGAGACGCCCGCGAAGGCGAGCAGGAACGCGCTCAGCAGGCCGAAGAAGGACTTGATCCGCTCCCGCGCGTCCGCCACCAGTTGCTGCGCGGTGCTCACCTCGTAGTCGGCCGGCAGCGCGGCGGTGAGCTGGGCGGCCAGTTGCTCCTGGGAGACGCCCGCCTTGGGGCGCACCCACACGGCCGAGTAGTGGCCGGGGCGGGTGAGTAGCTGTTCGGCCACGGCGGGGGAGAAGCCGACGTAGGTGACGACGTCGCCGATGCGTTCCTCGCCCAGGGTGAACACGCCCACCACGGTCATCGTGCGCTGGCCGCTGCGGGTCACCACCGGCACGGAGTCGCCGACGGCGATGCCGCCCTCCGCCGCGGTCTGCTCCTCCACCACGAGGTCGTTCTCCGCGGTCGGGGCCCGACCGGTGACGATGCGCATCTTCGACTCCGGCCCGCCCTCGACGTACGCGCGGCCCCGGTGTGCCACGCCGTCGCCGCCGACCACCTCGCCGTTGCGGTCGATCACCACCGCGTAGCCCTCGACGACGCTGCGGAACTGGTCGGCGCCGGGCACCTTGCCCTTGAGCGACTCCACCGTCGCGGCGTCGATCAGGCGCGGCTGGGCGCCCTCGCCGGTGAACGGCTGCTTGGGCGCGACGGACACCTCGCGGGCCTGGGAGCGGTCGCCGAAGGCGTCCTCGAACGCGCGGGACGCGGTGTCCCGGAAGATCATGGTGCCGGCGGCGAACGAGACGCCGAGCACCACCGCGACCGCGGTGAACAGCAGCCGCAGCCGGTGCGCGGACAGGTTGCGCAGCGCGAGTCTCGCCATCATCGGGCCAGCTCCTCGCCGCCGGCCGGCGCGTGCTCCAGGCGCTTCATCCGGTCCAGGACCCGGTCGGCGGTCGGGTCGACCATCCGGTCCACGACCCGGCCGTCGGCCAGGAACACCACGTTGTCGGTGTAGCCGGCGGCCACCGGGTCGTGCGTGACCATGACGATGGTCTGGCCGGTGGTGCGCGCGGAGTCGCGGAGGAAGGCGAGCACCTCCGCGCCGGACCGCGAGTCCAGGTTGCCGGTCGGCTCGTCGGCGAAGATCACGTCCGGCTTGCTGACCAGCGCCCGGGCGCACGCGACGCGCTGCTGCTGGCCGCCGGAGAGCTGTGTCGGCCGGTGGTGCAGCCGGTCGCGCAGGCCGACGGTGTCCACCACCTTGTCCAACCACTGCTGGTCCGGGTGACGGCCGGCGATGCGCAACGGCAGGACGATGTTCTCCAGCGCGGTGAGCGTGGGGATCAGGTTGAACGACTGGAAGATGAACCCGACCCGGTCCCGGCGCAGCGCCGTGAGCTGCTTGTCGTTGAGCCGGGTGACGTCCTGGTCGCCGATCAGGATGCGACCGGAGTCGACCACGTCGAGCCCGGCGAGGCAGTGCATCAGGGTCGACTTGCCGGAGCCGGAGGGCCCCATGATGCCGGTGAACCGGCCCCGGGGAATGGTCAGGGACACCGCGTCCAGGGCGACGACCCGGGCGTCGCCCGTGCCGTACACCTTGGTGATCTCCTCGGTGCGGGCGGCGACCTCGCCGGTCTCCGGGTCGGCGGTGCCGGTGTCGGGCACGGCGGTGTTGCTGGTCATGACGGCTCCCTGTCACTGGCGGGCGCGTGGGCGCGCCCTGGCAACGGAACGGATCGGCGGTCACGGGGCTTTCCGCGAGCTGTGGCGGTGTCGCCGTCGTCGAGGCGAAAGCGAATCGGCGCGCCACTCGTCCGGCCCGAGTATTTCACCGCCGCAGCGCGTGCACGAGGACGCGGAACACGCACGCGGTCTTTAGCGCCCGAAGTTGACAAGGGATTAGCCAAAAGTATTCCGCCGGTGCCGGCGCGTTCGACCGCACGGGGCGGCCGAGCGCGGAAAAGCGCAGCACAGGGGCGTTTCGGTGGGTCGCCGTGGCGATTCGGGCGACCGCTGCGGCAACGACTTTCGATGACTGGCGCCGTGCATTGTCGGGCAATTAGCGTAGGGGTCGAGCCGGGCCGCGTGCGGGGTGCCCGAACGAGTCGGAAGGTGTACCTCATGGCCACCAAGGAGTTCCGCGAAGGCCCTCGGTCGGGTTCGGACACCGCCGCCGGGCAGACCGTGCTGGCGGTGCCGTTCGCCGACCGCCTGGTGATGTTCGTCGGCATCCCGCTGCTGGTCCTGCTGCTGGGCCTGGGGCTGCCGGCGCTGGCCCGCTGGGCGCTGAGCTGGGACACGGCACTGCCGTTCAAGCCGGTGTTCCGGTTCGTCGGCGCGATCGACAAGCCGTGGGAGATCGCGGTGAACCTGACCATCTGGCTCCTGCTGGCGCTGGTGGTGGTGTTCACCGCCGCGCGCGAGTCGATGCGGGTCACCGTCACCGACGCCGACATGCGGGTGGACAAGGACGACCAGGTCCGCACGTTCGCCCGTGACGACGTGTCCGCGGTCTTCCTCGACGGCAAGAAGCTCGTGGTGCTCGACCAGCACTCCCGCCAGTTGCTGCGCGACACCCACGAGGCGTCGCGGTCGACGCTCGCCGAGGGCTTCCGCCGGCACGGCTACCCGTGGCACGACAGCGACCCGTACGCCGATCTGTTCCGGCCGTGGAGTGCCGGCTCCGCGGAGCTGCCCGAGACGGCCGACGACGTGCTCGCGGCCCGGCAGTCGGCGCTGCGGACCAAGGCCCAGCCGGAGGTCCGCAGCCTGGCCGCGACGTTGGAGAAGATGGGGTACGTGGTGCGGGACGAGGGCACGCGGCAGTTCTGGCGTCCGCTCGTCAAGTCGTGATCCGTCCCCGCCTGAGCGGACCGGTGCGCAGCCGCCTCGTCGACCTCGGTCTCGTGGCGGCTGCCGCGCTCGCCGCCCTGGTCATCGCCGGTGAGGCCGAGGAGAGCGGGCGGCTGGCCGGGGACGCGCTGGCCGCGGCGCTGGGCCTGGCCGTGCTCGGCGCGGTGGCGCTGTGGTGGCGTCGCCGCTTCCCGGTCGCCGTCGCGGTGCTGCTGACGCTGGTGCTGGCCGGCACCGACCTGGCCGTCGTCGCGGTCCTGGTCGCGGTCTGGACGGTGAGCGCGCACCGGAGCTGGTCCGTCGCCGCGACGACCGTCGGCGTCGGTCTGCTGGTCTACGTCCCCTACTCGGTGGTGCGGCCCGCCCCGGACCTGAGCGCCTTCGACGCCAACGTGCTCTACCTGGCGTTGATCCTCGTCGCGCTGGCGGCGGGCAGCACCGCGCGGATCCGGCGGGAGGCGATCGGGGTGCTGCGCGAGCGGGCCGAGCGCGCCGAGGCCGAGGCGAACGAGCGGGCCGAGCGTCTGCGCGTGCAGGAGCGGCACCGCATCGCCGGCGAGATGCACGACGTGCTGGCCCACCGGATCTCGCTGGTCAGCCTGCAGGCCAGCGCCCTGGAGGTCCGCACCGACCTGCCGGCCGAGGTGACCGGGGCGGTCGCGGCCATCTGGCAGCAGTCACACGACGCGCTGGAGGACCTGCGGGGGATCCTGGACGTGTTGCGGGCCGGTGGTGACGGGGCCGGCCTGCGTCCGCAGCCCGGCCTGGCCGACCTGGACCGGCTCTTCGCCGAGGGCCGCAGTGTCGGCGCCGTCGTGCACGTCGACCGGCGGGTCACCGGGGAGCCGTCGGACGTGGTCGGACGGACGGTCTACCGGCTCGTGCAGGAGGGCCTGACCAACGCGCGCAAACACGCCCCGGGCGCGCCGGTGGACGTGCTGGTGGACCGTGCCGGGACCGGCGAGCTGTGGGTGCGGCTGCGCAACCCGTTGGTCAGCGGGCCCGGGACGGGGGTTCCGGGCAGCCACTCCGGTCTGCTCGGCCTCGCCGAGCGGGTCGAGCTGGCCGGCGGTCGCCTCTCGTACGGCGTGCAGCGTGTCCCGGAAGGCGGCGTGGTCTTCCAACTGGAAGCCTGGCTACCGTGGCCGACGTGATCAGAGTTCTGGTGGTCGACGACAACGCGTTGGTGCGGGCGGGGCTCTGCGCGGTGCTGGGCGCCGCGGCCGACATCGAGGTGGTCGGCGAGGCGGCGGACGGCGCCGAGGTGGTGACCGCGGTGCGGGACCTGCGTCCGGACGTGGTGCTGATGGACATCCGGATGCCCGGTCTGGACGGGCTCTCCGCCACGGCCGAGGTGCGGGCGCTGGCGCAGCCGCCCGCGGTGATCGTGCTGACCACCTTCGACACCGACGACCACATCCTGCGCGCGTTGCGGGCCGGCGCGAACGGCTTCCTGCTCAAGGACATGCCGCCCCGCCAGATCCAGGACTCGGTCCGGGCGGTGGCGGCGGGGGAGTCGATGCTCTCGCCGGCGGTGGTGGGACGGCTCATCGACTACGTGGTGCGGGTGGAGGACCAGGACGAGCAGCAGGTCCGGGTGACCGCCGCGCGGCGGGCGGTCGAGGGGCTGACCGACCGGGAGCGGGAGGTGGCCCGGGCGGTGGCCGCCGGTAAGTCCAACGCGGAGATCAGCGGCGAGTTGTTCATGAGCGTGGCGACGGTGAAGACGTACGTGTCACGGCTGATGACGAAGCTGGGCTGCGCCAACCGGGTGCAGGTGGCGATCCTGGTCCACGAAGCGCGCGGCTGAGTCGGCTAGACGAGTTCACCATTTTGTATCAATCTCGCGTTTAGACGGCGTGTAGACGAGTCGCGTTCGCCTCCGGCATACTTCCGGCCTAGTTCACGTCGGAGCATTTTTATGACGGGGGAACGGGAATGGTCAATTCGATGAACACATCACATAAGCCATCTGGTGCGGTCGCTGGGCGGGGTCGGCTCGCGATCGACGGAAAAGCGATGACCAGGCGCACCGCGCTCACCATTCCACAGGACATGCCCATTGATGTGTGGCGTAACCTGGGCCGCCAGATATTCGTCATCACGGACTCCTCCGGCTGGTGGCTGGGGGACTGGCTGATCTTCGGCCAGGCGAACTTCCCGGACCGCTACAAGCGGGCCATCGCCGAGACCTCGTTGGACTACCAGACGCTGCGCAACTACGCCTGGGTCGCCCGGCAGTTCGCCCCGGAACGCCGTCGCGAGCGGCTCAGCTTCCAGCACCACGCCGAGGTGGCCAGCCTCGACACCGACCAGCAGGACCTCTGGCTGACCCGCGCCGAGCAGTTCACCTGGTCGCGCAACGAGTTGCGCCGCCAGATCCGGGCCAGCAGGAACGGCGGTGAGCCGGCCGACCCGGTCGTGCAGATCCAGCTCAACCTCATCGCCGACCGCCGCCAGCTCTGGCAGCAGGCCGCGGAGGTGACCCAGCAGGACCTGATGGTGTGGATCGTCGACAGCCTGGACCGCGCGGCGGCCACCCAGATCGAGTCCCCGCCCGCCGTCTCCTCCTGACGCGGCGGCCCGGCCGCCGCGGCGGCCGGGCCGACCTCGCTCAGCCGCGCACCCGCTCCTCCAGCCGGGGTACGACGCCGGCGGGCGTGGGCTGCGCCAGGATCTCGTCGCGCAACGCCGCCGCGCCGGCCCGGAAACCGTCCTCGTCGAGCAGCCGCGCCACCTGCCGCCGGACGGCGGCGCCGCCGACCTCGTCGGGGCCCAGGACCACGGCGGCGCCGCGCGCGGCCAGCCGGCCGGCGAGCAGCGGCCCCTCGAAGTGGTACGGCAGGACCAGTTGCGGCACGCCGTAGCGCGCGACCGTGCTCACCGTGCCGAACCCGCCGTGGTTGACCACGACGGCGCACGTGGGCGCGAGGGCGTGCAGCGGGGCGAACCCGGTCAGCCGGACGTTCGCCGGCACGGGTCCGGCCGGCGCCGCCGCCCCGGCGACGGTGGCGACGATCTCGACGTCCAGGTCGGCCAGGGCGTCCAGCACCTCGCCGACGGCGAAGGTGTAGCCGCCGAAGTGCTCGGTGGCGCTCAGGCCCAGCGTCAGGGCCACCCGGGGGCGGCTCGGCCGCTGCCACAGCCAGGCCGGGACGGCCGCGCGTCCGCCGTAGGGCACGTACTGCATCGGCAGGTAGTCCACGCCGGGCGCGCGCAGGCGCAGCGACGGCGGCGACTGGTCCACGGTGAACTCGCCGTGCACCAGGTCCTCGGCGAAGTCCAGGCCGTAGCGCCGGCAGTAGCCGCCCAGCCAGTCCGCCAACGGGTCGGACGCACCGTCCGGGCCGGTCCGGAGCCGCTGCCGGACGTGCTCATGGGTGACGCCGTACACGTCGGTGGTGAACAGGACCCGGCCGTGCCGGGCACCGCAGGCGCGGGCGGCGATCGGGCCGGCGTAGGTGTTCGGCTCCCACAGCACCAGGTCCGGGCGCCACTGCCGGCAGAAGTCGACCAGGCCGCCGACGAGCGGCTGGTTCTGGAGTTGGAACTCCCAACGGACGAAGAGCCGGTACGCCTCGAGGTCCTCGGCCCACCGGCTGTCGTCCGGGCCGTGCTCGGCGATGTGGTACGGCGGCGGCAGCCCGCGCCGGTGCTCCTCCCGCTCGTCCGCGCTGATCGCCCGGTTGACCTCGACGTCGCGCCCCACCGGGACGGCGGTCAGGCCGGCCTCCTCGACAAGCGTGGTGAGCCGCGGCAGGCTGGCGACCCGCACCTCGTGGCCGGCGGCGCGCAGCGCCCACGCCAGCGGCACGAGTTTGAGCACGTGGGTCGGCTCGGGGATCGAGGTGATCAGGACGCGCATCGCTGCTCCCGCGTGGCGCGGTGGCGCTCGACCCGCCGTTCCAGCTCCGCCACGAGGTCGTTGGGCGAGGGCAACGCCCGGATCTCGTCCCGTAGCGCGACCGCCCGGGACGCGAACCGGGGCTCGTCGAGCAGCCGCCGCACCGCCGCCCGGATCGCCTCGGGGGTCGCCTCCTGCGGCCGGACGACCAGGGCGGCGCCCTGCTCGGCGGCGCGGCGGGCGAGTTCCGGCTCGTCGAAGTCGAACGGCAGGGTCAACTGCGGGACACCGGCGACCGCGCAGGTCAGCAGCGTTCCCGGGCCGGCGTGGTTGATCACCGCGGCGCAGGTCGACACCAGGGCGTGCAGCGGCGCCCAGTCGACCAGCCGGACGTTCGCCGGCACCGAGGTCAGCTCCGCCTGGTTCTTCGCCGGCACGGTGGCGACCACCTCGACGTCGAGGTCTGCCAGCGCGTTCAGCACGTCCTGCAGGTCGACGGCGTAGCCGTTGAACCGGTCGGTCGCGGTGATGCCGAGGGTGACGGCGATGCGCGGGCGTTCGGGCTTCTCCCACAGCCACTTCGGCACGACCGTGGCGCTCGCGTAGGGGATGTACTGCACCGGCAGGTAGTCGTGGCCGTCGGCGCCCAGGCTCAGCGAACCGGGGAGCTGGTCGATGGAGAACTGGCCGGTGATGAGTTCCTCGGAGAACTCGAAGCCGTGCTTGCGCGCGAACCCGCCGAGCCAGCGGGCCATCGGGTCCTCCCGGTCGGTCGCCGGTCGCCGCGCGGCGAGGTCGAGGTAGATCTCCCGGGCCGCGCCGAACACGTCGATGCTCCACAGCAGCCGGCCGTGTGCCGCGCCGCACGCCTGCGCGGCGAGGCCGCCGGCGTAGGTGGTCGGCTCCCACAGCACCAGGTCGGGTTGCCACTGCCGGGCGTACGCCACCAGGTCGGCGATCATCGGGAAGTTGTCGGTGACGTGCCAGCCGCCGCCGTGGTAGCGGGTGGTGAACGCCTCGTAGCCGTCGCGCATCGTCGCCCAGTCCCGCTCGTCCGGCGGCAGGACCGGCGCGTCGTAGGGCGCCGGCAGGTCGGGACGGCCGGCCTCCCGTTCGTCGACGTGCAGCGCGGCGATGCGCCAGGCGCCCCGGTTGCGGCCGATCGGCACCGCGGCCAGGCCGGTGCGGGTGATCTGTTCGGTCAGCTCGGGTTGGCTGGCGAAGCAGACCTCGTGCCCGGCGGTGCGCAGGGCCCAGGCGACGGGCGCCATCATCTGGAGGAATGTGCGCTCGGAACAGGACGTCACCAGCACGCGCATGATTTCTCCTTCGGAGTGTCGGTCGAGATCGAGCCGGCGTGGGCCCGATCCGTCACCGCCCTCGCCAATTGCGCACATAGTGCGTCGGGGCGGTCCGCCGGGCAATGTCGCGCATTCGTCGACGCGCTTTTCCACCGCGGCCGGGCCGGGTCGAGAATAGGAGAAGGCGACGGCGTCGGCCAGGATCTGTCTCGCTGGCGGGACGTCACCGCAACGGCGCGTCGACGCGGCCGTTCCGCCGTTTTCCCTGCTGGACGGCGCGGGTGTCGTCCGGACCCGCGCCGGACCCGCGCCGGGCCCGGCCCGGGTCGACCTCGGACGCTCAGGTGCCGGGTCGCTCGGCCGTCCCGCTCGGCTGCGGCCCGAGCTTGCTGATCTCGTACGCATCCGGATACGTTTTCGTCCTGATCCCGTCGGCGAACAGCGGTGTCTTCCGCGGGGCCCCGAGCCACCGTTGCCGCCGAGCCCGCAGCGTGAGCGCCACGTGCAGGCCGACCCGGACCGGCCACGCCGGTGCGTCGACCCGCGTCGCCTGCCGCAGTCGCTCGTCGTACATAGCGCTGACCAGCCCGTCGCCCAGCGGCGCGAGCGGCCGGGGGATCCGTCCGAGCAGCAACGACCGGGTGGCGCGCTCGATGGCGGCGGCGTCGTCGTTGGGCGTGAGGTGAGCGGCGTCGTAGGCGTCGAACCAGGTCTCGAACTCCTCGTAGGAGCCCGGAATGCCGGTGATGCCCATCCGCCGGCCCAGCTCCCGGTAGAACAGGTGGGTCGCCCGCCGCTCGTGGCAGCACGGCCGGCGCCAGCCGTAGCGCTGGAGCCACCGGGTGGGGACGACCACGAGGCAGCCGAGGACGTAGAGGTAGTCCTCGTTGGGGATGTCGTACGGGCGGTGGATCTGGTTGACCCGGCGCAGCGCCTCCCGGCCGCGTGGCTGGTCGAAGCCGTTGAGCACCATCTCGTACATCAGCAGCCCGGTGTCGTCGATGCGTTTCTGGGTGCGTTCGGTCAGCTCGCCGGTGCCGGTGTGCACCGCGGCGATGGCCGGGATGGAGAAGGACCGGTTGAACGCGAGGTTGAGCCCCAGCTTCATGTCCCACGGGAACTCCGACCGCAGCATGGTCTGGTAGATGTCCAGCCAGTCGTGCTCGGGGTCCAGCGCGCGGATGCGGGTCAGGTTGGCGTAGCGCTGTCTCATCGTGGGGCGTCTCCAACCCGGTTCGGGGTGTCCTGGGCGGCGGCGAGGCGGGCCGCGACGAGCGTCCGGGCCACCACGGGGGACCGGGTGTAGGCGGTGGTGACCTGGGCCAGCCACCCGATCTCGCCGGCGTAGCCGCCTTCGGGGCGGTGCAACTCGTCCGCCGGCTGGGGGACCGGGGCGACGCGCCCGGCCCGGTGGCGCCGCAGGGCGCAGGCGAGGTGGGCCGCCTCGACGTTGGCCCGCTGCTCGTCGGCGGTGAGGCCGGCCTGCTCGGCGAACTGCCCGGCCAGCTCGGTCACCCGGACGTCGGTGTACGGGCGCAGGGCGAGGCGGCCATCGCGGATCTCGGCCACCCGGCGGGTCAGGGCGTAGTCGATGTCGCGGACGGCGCCGAGGGGTCGGCGCAGGCTGGGGTCGAGTTCGAGTTCCGGCAGGGCGGCGACGAGGTCCCGCCACAGCGGTTCGAGCTGCCGGTACGAGCGGTAGTCGTCCCAGCGTCGGGTGATGGTGAGGATCGGGCCCCACGCGGGCATGGTGAGGCCGGTCATCATGAGCAGCGCGCCGATGGTGACCAGGACGGCGGCGATCTGCCGTTCGCCGCCCGGCCGGTGGCCGGACCAGTAGGCGACCAGGTAGACGATCTTGTTGGTGCTGTAGAGCAGCGCGAACGCGGCGCCGACGGCGGTGAGGCGGAGACCTCGGCGCAGCCACGGTCGCCCGCAGATGCGGGCGAATCGCCAGCACAGCCGGGAGATGTCGGTGCAGTAGGCGAAGAAGCCGACCAGCATGAAGATCAGCAGGTACGCGGTGACGGCGGGATCCCGCGCGTATTCGACGGTCAGGAGCACCGGCTGGTCGTAGGTGAGCGTGTAGGCGAACAGGGCGACCATGGCGAGGAAGGCGCCACTGGTGACCCACACCCAGATCCGGCTGCGGGCCGCCGCCTTCGCCGGAGGGAGGGAGAGGTGCAGCAGCATGTGCTCGGCGCTCGCGGCGATGGTCATGGCACAGCCGTGGGACACGACCTTGGCGAGGTTCGGCAGCCCGGACACGTCGTCGATGCCGGCCGCGACGGGTGGGATGGCGATCGTGATGCCGGCGGCGAAGGCGCCGAGCGCCACGCAGATCGCGCCCCGGGCCGGGCTCGGCTGCCGCCGCTGGAGCCGCAGCATGTAGCCGGCCGCGAACCAGCCGGCGACCGCGCACACGGTGTAGAGGATGGTGTCCATCTCGGCTACCAGTCGGGGTGTTCCAGCGAGTGGCGGAGTCGGCTGTACAACTCGGTGTGTCGGCTGTCCAGCGGCGATTCCGGTTCGACGACGCGGCCGGCGCGGGCCCGGCGCAGCAGCAGTGAGCCGATCATCTCGGCCTCGCGCTCCTCCGCGGCCGCGTAGTTGCTCCGGCTGAGGCTGCGCTGGACCAGCCGCGGGTCCAGGTCGGGCAGGAGCAGCCGGGATGCCTCCGGGTCCAGGACCTGGGTGGTCCGGTGACCGGCGAGCAGGTGACCCAGCTCGTGACCGATGATCAGCAGTTGGTGCAGGGGCGAGGTGTCCTGCTCGAAGAAGATGGCGTCGAACTCCCCGGTCGGCACGTACATGCCGCACACCGTGAGGGCCGGCAGCCGGATCGGCATCAGATGGATGGGCCGGCCACGCCGTTCCCCGAGCAGGTCGCACAGCCGCTGGATGTCGAACGGCTGCGGTATCTCCACCTCCCCGGCTATCTGCTCGCAGCGCTTGCGCAGTCGGTGCAACGTCACGTCTGGGTTCCCCCGCTCGTCGGCGTACTGCCACCGAAGGATCAACACGGCTATCGGAGATCGTCTGGTGCGGTGCTCGTCCCGCCCGGGCCGCCCGCGTCGGTGACAGCGCGCAGTCGGGCGACCATCTGCTCGACGAGCTGCGTGTCCCGCGCGGACAATCCGTTGTCGACGAGCACCTGGCGCAGCGCCACCTGCTTGACGTCCATCCGGCGCAGCTCGCTGAGCAGCGTGATCTGTTCCTGTATCCGCCGTGCCGCCGCGTCGTCGACGAAGTAGCCGGAGCTGACGCCGAAGGCGGCGGCCAGGGCGCGTACGTGGGAGGTGCGGGGATCGCTTGCCACGCCGCGGCGCAGCTCCCCGATGTAGGCCGCGCTGATCGAGACGCCGGTCTCGGGCGCGGTCGCGTTGATCTTGTCGGCGATCTCCTTGTTGGTGTACCGCCGACCGGGCTCGTCGGACTCGCCGAGTTCCGCGGGGACCGGCCGGATCCGGTCGAACAGGTATTCCAGCCGGGCGGCCAGGGTGTCGAGGGATGGCAACTCCTGCTCCAGATGCCGATCATCGACCATGACTCATCACCCTCCAGCGACTGAACGACAGTGTCGCAGACGCAAGCGCCAACAAGACAAATGCTGACACATGCACGGAGCGTGACCGAACGCTGACTCCAGTGTGGAACGAGGTCTTCCCGTGCCCGCCTAACGGTCGAGGCCGGTGTGCCGGGCGACGGACCAGGCCTGGGCGACGAGACGGTCGACGACGTCGCGGTCCGGGAGGGTGCCGGGTCGCGCCGCGTTCGCGGGTGTGTCGAGCGCGCGGCGGTACACGCCCTCCAGGATGATGGCGACCTTCCACAGGCCGAGCACGTGCCAGAAGGGGAGCGCCGCCAGGTCCCGGCCGGAGCGCTCGGCGTAGGCCGCGCTGATCTCGGCCCGGGACGGGAAGCCGGGCAGGCGGGCGGCGTTGAACAGGCCCAGCGGCGGGTCGCCCGGCTCCTGCCAGTAGGCCAGCAGGCTGCCCAGGTCGGCCAGCGGGTCGCCGAGCGTGGAGAGTTCCCAGTCCAGCACCGCGCGGACGGCGCCGGAGGAGGGGTCCACGATCAGGTTGACCAGGTGGAAGTCGCCGTGCACGAGCACCAGGTCACCGGGTTCCGGAGCCCGATCCCGGAGCAGGTCGGTCAGCTTCTCCAGCTCGGGCAGCTCGCGGGTGCGGCTCTCGGCCCACTGCCGGGACCACCGCCGCAACTGCCGCTGCGCGTACGGGGCGTGGCTGGCCAGGTCGTGCAGGCCGACCTCGGCCGGGTCGACGGCGTGCAGGTCGGCGAGGACGCGGCCCAGTTCCAGGCCGACGGCGCGGCGCAGGCCGGGGGGCATCGCCTCGGCGGTCTCCAGCCGGTCCACCACGAGGCCGTCGACGTGCTCGACGACCAGCACCGGAACGTCCGCGACCCGCTCGTCGCGGCACAGGCCCAGCACGCCGGGGACCGGTACGCCGGTCCGGCCCAGGGCGGTCAGGATGCGATGCTCGCGGGCGACGTCGTGCGCCGAGGCGAGCAGGTGCCCGAGCGGCGGGCGGCGGGCCACCCCGCGCCAGCCCGCCGCATCGGTCAGCAGATAGGTGAGGTTGGACTGGCCGAGGCCGATCCGGTTCGCGGTCAACGGCTCGACCACCTGCTGTCCGGACCGCCGCAGCCAGTGGCCGAGTGCGGTGACGTCGAGCGCCATCTCAGACGCCGACCGGCTCGACGGCGGCGCCGGTGAGCAGTTGCCCACCGTCGACGAGGACCGTCTCCCCGGTGATCCAGGACGCCGCGCGGGAGGCCAGGAACGCCACCAACTCCGCGACGTCGTGGGGTTCGCCGATCCGCCCGAGCGGGGTCGCCGCGTTCACGCCGGTCTCGTTCTCCTTCCACAACGCCTCGGCCAGCCGGGTCCGGACCACGCCGGGCGCGACGGCGTTGACCCGCACGCCGGGCGCCAACTCCAGGGCCAACTGCCGGGTCAGGTGGATCAACGCCGCCTTCGAGACGTGGTAGAGGCCGAGATCGGGGCTCACCGACAGCCCACCCAACGACGCCACGTTGACGACCGCGCCGCCGTGCTCGCGCATCCACAGCCGCCAGGCCAGCGAGGTCCACAGCAGTGGACCCCACAGGTTGACGTCCACCAGCTTGGTGAACCGGCCGTGGTCCTGCTCGACCACCGGGCCGAACGCCGGGTTGGTCCCGGCGTTGTTCACCAGCACGTCGATCCGTCCGAAGCGGGCCAGGGTGGCCTCCAGGCAGGCGTGGGCCCGTTCCTCGGAGGTGACGTGCGCGCCGAAGCCGAGCGCCCGCTCGCCGAGCGTGGCGGCGGCGGCCTCGGCGGCCTCGGCGGTGCGGGCGGTGAGCACCACGTTCCCGCCCCGGTCGTGCCAGTGGCGGGCGACCGCGAGACCGATGCCGCGGGACGCGCCGGTGACCACGGCGGTCCGGCCCTCGAAAGAATCCTGCACGCGATCGCTCCTTGTTCTTCGGGTCCGCCGGATCAGGGGACGAGCAGGGAGATGGCGGCGACCACGCACGCCGGCGGTCCCCCCGTCTCCAGGTCGATCTGGATGTCCGAGGTGGCCTGGAAGCCCCGGCGGGCCTCGCGTACCCCGGTGAGGGTGACCCCGGCGCGGATCCGCGAGCCGACGGGGACGGGGGCGGGGAACCGCAGCCGGTCCGCGCCGTAGTTCACGCCCATGCTCATCCCGTCCACCCGGTACACCTGGGCGACCAGCGTGGGGATCAGCGACAGGGTGAGGAAGCCGTGCGCGATGGTGGCGCCGAAGGGCCCGGCGGCGGCCCGTTCCGCGTCGACGTGGATCCACTGGTGGTCGCCGGTGGCCTCGGCGAACGTGTCGACCTGCCGCTGCGTGACGGGGTGCCAGTCGCTGTGACCCAGGTGCTCGCCGACGGCCGCGCGCAGCTCGTCGATGCCGGTGAAGACCCTCATCGTTGCGGCCCACCCGCCACGTCGAGCACCTGACCGCTGATGTAACCGGCCCGCTCGCCCAGGAAGAACGAGACCGCCTCGGCGACGTCCTGCGGCTGTCCCACCCGGCGCACCGGGATGCCGGCAGCCGCGTCGGCGATCAACTCGTCGAACGGGCGGCCGATCCGGCGGGCGGTGGCCGCGGTCATCTCGGTCTGCACGAAGCCCGGCGCGACCGCGTTCGCGGTGATCCCGAACGGTCCGAGTTCGACGGCGAGCGTCCTGGTCAGTCCCTGCAACGCCGCCTTCGCCGCCGAATAGTTCGCCTGACCTCGGTTGCCGTACGCCGAGGTGCTCGACAGCGAGACGATCCGCCCCCACCGTTGCCGGACCATGTGCGCCTGGACCGCCCGGCTCATCAGGAAGGCGCCCCGGGCGTGCACCCCGAGGACGGTGTCCCAGTCCGCGGTCGACATCTTGAACAGCAGGTTGTCGCGGAGGACGCCGGCGTTGTTCACGAGCGCCACCGGTGGGCCCAGCCGCTGCGCGACCTGCTCGACACCGGCCTCGACGGCGGCCTCGTCGGACACGTCCGCGACCACCGGGTACGCCGGAACGCCCCGCTCGCCCAGGTCGGCCACCGCCCGCTGGCAGCCCTCGGCGTCGAGGTCCCAGACGGCCACGGCGTAGCCGTCCGCGCCGAGGCGGGCGGCCACGGCCGCCCCGATGCCGCGCGCCGCTCCGGTGACCACGGCCACCTTGCGCTCAGTCATTCCGGACCGCCATCTCCGCGTCGTCGAAGCGCTTCTGGAGCTTGCGCATGCCGCTCAGCCAGGCGTCGGTGCGGCCCGCCCGGGTCTCGTAGTACCGCTGCACCTCGGGGTGCGGGAGGATCAGGAACCGGTCGTCGTGCAACGCCTCCCAGACCACCTCGGCGACCTGCTCGGGCTCCAGCGCGGCGTCGTGGCTGAGCAGGTCCCGGAACCCGCCCGAGTCGTCGAGCATCTTCGTCCGCACCCCCTGCGGGCAGATCGCCTGCACGGTCACGCCGCGATGTCCGTAGGTGACCGCCAGCCACTCCGCGAACGCGACGGCCGCGTGTTTCGACACCGAGTACGGCGCGCTGCCGAGCATGGTGAGCAGTCCCGCCGCGGAGGCGGTCACCACGAACCGGCCGCCGCCGGATTCCAGCCAGCCGGGGATCAGCGCGCGGGCCGCGCGGACGTGGGCCATGACGTTGACCTCGAGCGCGGTGTGCCAGTCGGCGTCCGGTGTCTCGATGCCCCGGCCGACGCCGGAGCCGGCGTTGGCGAAGAAGATGTCGACGTGGCCGGCGGCGCTCAGCAACCGCGCGACGCCCTCGTCGGTCGACGTGTCCGCGCCCACCGGCACGCCACCGACCTCGGTCGCGACCCGTTCGGCCGCGTCCGGGTCCAGGTCGCCGACGACGACGTGGGCGCCCTGGGCGGCCATTTTCCGGGCGATCGCCCGGCCGATGCCGTTGCCGCCGCCGGTGACCACCACGCGCCGGTCGCGGACCAGATCCTGTTCACTCATGCGTACGTCCTCAGGAGGGGTTGTTGACCAGCACGACCTTGCCGACGGTGCGGCGGTCGCCGAGACTGGCCAGGGCGGACGGGGCGGCGCTCATCGGGAGCACCTCACTGACCAGGGGGTCGACCTTTCCCTCGTGCCACAGCTCGACCAGCCGCTCGTGGGTCCGGGCGATCACGGCCGGTTTCTTGACGTGGTACAGCCCCCAGTAGAGGCCGACCACGCTGTAGTTCTTGATCAGGGCGTGGTTCGTCGGGGCCTGGGCGATCCGGCCGCCGGCGAAGCCGACCACCACGATCCGGCCCTCGAAAGCGACGCATTTGCGGCTCTTGTCGAAGACGTCGCCGCCGACCGAGTCGTAGACGACGTCGGCGCCGGCCCCGCCGGTGACCTCCTTGACCACCGGCACGAAGTCGTCGGCCAGGTAGTCGACGACGACGTCCGCGCCGAGGTCCCGGCAGACCCGCACCTTGTCCGGTCCGCCCGCCGTGGCGATCACCCGGGCGCCCGCCGCCTTGCCGATCTGGATCGCCGCGGACCCCACGCCCCCGGCGCCGGCGTGCACCAGCAGCCACTCGCCGGCCTCCAGACGGGCGCGGGTGTGCAGGCCGACGTACCCGGTCTGGTAGGTGATCAGCATGGACGCTGCCTTCTCGGCGGGCAGGTCGTCGGGGATCGCGAACACCCGGTGCGGCGCGACGACCACCTGTTCGGCGAGCCCGCCGTGGGGCATCTGGGGCGCGGCCAGGACCCGTTCGCCGGCCCGCGGCCCGTCCACGATGCGCCCGCACACCTCCGCGCCGGGGGTGAACGGCAGTTCCGGCTTGTCCTGGTATTCGCCCCGGCAGAGCAGGACGTCGGGGAAGTTCAGGGCCACCGCCTCGACCGCGACCCGCAGGGCCCCGTCGGTCGCCGGCGGCGCCGGCACGTCGGTCCACTCCAGGACATCCACCGGCTCACCCAGCCGGGTCACCTGCCACGCCTTCATGCGACTCCTCCTTCTGTCGACCCGGTCACCAGGCCGGGACCAGGGGGCGCTTCTTCCCGGCCCGGGGCGCGGGCGGCGGGGCCGCGTCCAGCACACCGGTGATCCGGGACCGCGTATCGGCCGGGTCGATCACGTCGTCGACCTCGAACACGCTGGCGATGTTAAGCGCGCTGCCGCGTTCGTACATCTGCGCCACCAGCCGCTGGTAGAGCGCCTCGCGCTCGCCCGCGTCGGTGACCGCGTCCAGTTCCTTGCGGAAGCCGAGCCGCACCGCGCCCTCCAGGCCCATCCCGCCGAACTCGCCGGTGGGCCAGGACAGTGTCAGCTCCGGCTCGTAGAAGCCGCCCCGGGCCATGGCCTGCGCGCCGAGTCCGTACCCCTTGCGCAGCACCACGGTGACCATCGGCACGGTCAGGCTGGCCCCGGCCAGGAACATCCGGCCGAAGTGCCGCACCTGCGCGCTCTCCTCGGCCGCCGGGCCGACCATGAAGCCGGGTGTGTCGCAGAGCGAGACGATCGGCAGGTCGAACGCGTCGCACAGCTCCATGAACCGGGCCGCCTTGCTGCCGCCCTCGGCGTCGATCGCGCCGCCGAGGTGGCGCGGGTTGTTGGCGATGAGCCCCACCGGGCGGCCCGCCACCCGGACCAGCGCGGTGATCATGCCGACGCCGTGCTCGCGCCGCAGTTCCAGCACCGAGTCCCGGTCGGCGAGCGTGTCGATCACGGCGCGGACGTCGTAGGTACGCCGCCGGTTCTCCGGCACCGCGTGCCGCAGCGGACGCTGGTCCGGCGCTTCCCAGTCCTCGGTCCGGCCCTGGAAGTAGGCGAGGTAGCGGCGGGTGGCGCGCACGGCCGCCGCGTCGTCGGGAACCACCAGGTCGACCACGCCGTTGGCGGCGTGCACCGACGTCGGGCCGATGTCCTCCGGCCGGTACACGCCCAGGCCGCCGCCCTCGATCATCGCCGGCCCGGCCATCCCGATGTTGGCGTCCGGGGTGGCGACGATGAAGTCGCTGCACGCGACCAGGGCCGCGTTGCCGGCGAAGCACCTGCCGGTCACCACCGACACCGTCGGCACGAGCCCGCTGAGCCGGGCGAGCAGCGCGAACGCCCGGGTGTCCAGGTTCGCCACGCCCGGGTTCTCGGTGTCGCCGGGCCGGCCGCCGCCGCCCTCGGCGAACATGACGACCGGCCAGCGGTGTCGTTCGGCCAGTTCGAAGAGGCGGTCCTTCTTGCGGTGCCCGTTGTAGCCCTGGGTGCCGGCCAGCACGGTGTAGTCGTAGGCCATCACCACGCAGCCGGTGCGGTCGATCCGGCCGACGCCGGCCACCAGGCCGTCGGCGGGCGTCCGGTCGATCAGGTCGTCGAGGCTGCGCCGGGCACGCTGGCCGGCCAGGACCAGCGAGCCGTACTCGGTGAAGCTGCCGGGGTCGCAGAGGTCGGCCAGGTTCTCCCGGGCGGTGCGGTGCCCGCGGTCGTGCCGCTTCGCCACCGCCTCCGGCCGCGCCTCGTCGCGGGTCTTGCGCTGCCGGTCCAGGACGCGCCGCAGGTCGGGGCGGATCAGGTCGGGGTCGGACTCGGCGACGGTCTCCCGCGTCGTGGCGGTGACGTCGGCGACCAGCAGCGAGGCGAGCAGCGTGCCGGCCCGCACGGTTTGTCCGACACTCACCGGCAGCCGGTCCACCACGCCGCTGACGCCGGCCTCGACCTGGTGTTCCATCTTCATCGCCTCGAGCACGACGAGGACCGACGTCGCGGTCACCCGGTCGCCCTCGCCGGCGGGGACCGCGATGACCGTGGCCTCCATCGGGGTCCGGACGGCGAGCGTGCCGTCGTCCGGCTCCGGCTCGGCGGCGGCGAGCGGATCGACGTCGACGCCGGGGAACCACAGCGGCTCGACGTCCGGCGCGGCGGCCAGGGCGGCGGCATGCTCGTCGAGGAAGGCGGTGGTGGCGCTGCCGTCGGTCGCCTCCGGGCGCGCCAGCAGCCGCGCCAGGACGCCGAGGTTCGTGTCCACCCCCTCGACGCGGAACTCCGCGAGCGCCCGGGACGCCCTGCGCCGCAGGACGACCGGGTCGCCACCGGGTTCGTGCACGACCACCTTGGCGAGCATCGAGTCGTACCCGGTGCCGACGCGGTAGCCGGCGTAGCCGTGGGTGTCGGTGCGCACGCCCCGCCCGGCCGGCGGGTCGAAGGCGGTGAGGACGCCGGTGGCGGGCAGGCTGCCGCCGTCGGCGCGGACCGTCTCGGTGGTCACCCGTAGCTGGATCGCCGTTCCGGCCGGCTCCGGCGCGGGACCGGCCAGCCCGAGCGCGGCGAGGTCCGCGCCGGCCGCCAGGCGCAACTGGATCTCCACGAGGTCGACGCCGAACACCTGCTCGGTCACGGTGTGCTCCACCTGCAACCGCGGATTGGCCTCCAGGAAGACGAAGTCGTCGGCGCCCACCAGGAACTCGACCGTGCCGACCCCGCGGTAGCGGAGACCGGCGGCCAGGCGGACCGCCGCGCGGTGCAGGGCGGTGCGCAGCTCCGGGGCCAGCGCGGGCGCCGGGGCGAGTTCGACCACCTTCTGCCGGCGGCGTTGGAGGCTGCAGTCCCGGTCGCCGAGGGCGGTGGCCGCTCCGGTGCCGTCGCCGACGATCTGGACCTCGATGTGCCGGCGGCCGGTGAGCAGCCGCTCGGCGTACAGGGCGCCGTCGCCGAACGCGCCGAGCGCCTCGGACCGGCAGCGCTCGAACGCGGCGGTCAGCTCCGCCGGGTCGGTGACCGGCCGCATGCCACGCCCGCCGCCCCCGGCCACCGCCTTGAGCATGATGCCCTCCGGGGCGGCGGTCAGGAACTCCATCGCCTCCCGCGCCGTGGCCGGTCCGGTCGCCGGCACGACGGGAAGGCCGGCGGACTCCGCCGCCGCGCGGGCCGCGGTCTTGTCGCCGAGCACCCGCAGCACCTGCGGGGCCGGGCCGACGAACGTCAGCCCGGCGTCGGCGCACCGACTCGCGAAGTCGGCGTTCTCGCTGAGGAACCCCCAGCCGGGGTGCAGGGCGGTGGCCCCGACCGACCGGGCGGCCTCGATCAGCGCGCTCTGGTCGAGGTACGCGGCGACCCCGGCGCCGGGCAGCGGCACGGCCCGGTCCGCCCGGCGTACGTGCAGGCAGCGGTCGTCGTCGGCGGCGTACACGGCCACCGACGACACGGCGAGGTCGGCGAGCGTCCGCAGGACGCGGACGGCCACCTCGCCCCGGTTGGCCACCAGCACGCGGTCCGGGTAGGTCCCCACGGTCAGCTCCTCCGCCTCGTCACGTCCGCCGCCATCGTGCCGCTCAGGCCGACGTCTGCGCCCGCAGTTCCGCGCGCGCGATCGAGCGCCGGTGCACCTCGTCCGGGCCGTCGGCGAAGCGCAGGGTGCGCTGGTGGGCGTACATGCTGGCCAGCGGGGTGTCCGGCCCGAGCCCGGCGGCGCCGTACGACTGGATGGCGTAGTCGAGCACGCGGAGCGCGACGTTCGGCGCGATGACCTTGATGCCGGAGATCTGGGTCCGGGCGGCCTTGTTGCCCTGGGTGTCCATCAGCCAGGCGGTGTAGAGCGTGTAGAGCCGCGCCTGGTCGATCTCGATCCGCGCGTCGGCGATCCACCGCTGGATCTGGCCCTGCTCGGACAGCGGGCCGCCGAAGGCCACCCGGGACGTCACCCGCTGGCAGAGCAGCTCCAGGGCACGTTCGGCCGCCCCGATCGACCGCATGCAGTGGTGGATCCGACCCGGGCCGAGTCGCGCCTGCGCGATCGCGAAGCCGCCGCCCTCCTCGCCCAGGAGGTTGGTCGCCGGCACCCGGACGTTGTCGAACGTGATCTCGCAGTGCCCCTCCTGGTCCTGGTAGCCCAGCACGGTGAGGCTGCGGACGATGGTGACGCCGGGGGTGTCGAGCGGCACGAGGACCATGCTCTGCTGCCGGTAGGTGGGGCCGTCCGGGTCGGTCTTGCCCATCACGATGGCGAGCCGGCAACGGGCGTCGCCGGCGCCGGAGATCCACCACTTGTGGCCGTTGATCACGTACTCGTCGCCGTCGCGGACGATCGAACACGTGATGTTGCGGGCGTCGGAGCTGGCCACGGCCGGCTCGGTCATCGCGAAGCAGGACCGGATCTCGCCCTCCAGCAGCGGGTGGAGCCACTGCTCCTTCTGCTCGTCGGTGCCGAACATGGTGAGCAGTTCCATGTTCCCGGTGTCCGGCGCGGAGCAGTTCAGCGCCTGCGACGCGATGTGCGAGCGGCCCAGGATCTCGGCCAGTGGCGCGTAGTCGAGGTTGGACAGCCCCTCGGTCCACTGGGTCTTGTGCGGCAGGAACAGGTTCCAGAGCCCGCGGGCGCGCGCCTCGCGCTTCAGCTCCTCCATCACCGGAGGGAAGAAGTGCGGGTCGCCGCTGTCCGCGAGCTGTCGCTGGTACACCGGCTCGGCCGGATAGACGCACTCGTCCATGAACGTCTGCAGGGTCTGGCGCAGCGCGGCGGAGGTCGGCGAGTAGGCGAAGTCCATGGGGAGCTCCAAGGGTCGATCGGACCGGCCGGAAGTGGAGGTGGGTCCGGGTCGCTGGCGATCCGGGTGGTTGCGTCGGCCCGGTGACGGTGCTCAAATTAGATCCGACGTCGACGTCGGCGTCAAGAAAATGGACGGGTCCGTCCGCGGATCTCGCCAGGACGAAGGAGACGACGTGACGCCAGCCCGGGAAGCAGTCATCGTGGCCACCGCACGGACGCCCATCGGTCGTGCGTACAAGGGGTCGCTCCGCCAGGCGCGGCCGGACGACCTGGCCGGTTTCGCGATCGCGCGGGCTCTGGAGCAGGTCCCGGCGGTCACCCCCGACCAGATCGGCGACGTCATCGTCGGCACCGCGAACCCGGCGGGGGAGCAGGGCCTGAACATCGGCCGGTTGGCGGCGCTGCTCGCCGGGCTGCCCGACACCGTCACCGGGACCACCGTCAGCCGGGGCTGCGCCTCCTCGCTGGACGCCATCCGGATCGCGGCCAACGCGATCATGGCGGGCGAGGGCGACGTGTACGTCGCGGGCGGCGTGGAGAGCGTCTCCCGTACCCCCAGCGCGCACATCGACGACGCGGCGATGAACCCTCGGTTCGGCGCCGGCCCCCTGCCGGACGCCTACATCACCATGGGGCGCACGGCGGAGAACGTGGCGGAGCGCTTCGACATCTCCCGCGCCCGGATGGACGAGTACGCCAAACTCTCCCAGGACCGCGCGATCGCCGCCCGCGACCAGGGGTTCTTCGCCCGGGAGATCAGCCCGTACCCGCTGGCCGACGGCACCGTCGTGGCACAGGACGACTGCCCCCGCGCCAACGTCGACCTCGACGTGCTGGCCGGCCTGCCCACGCCGTTCCGGGCCGACGGGCGGGTCACCGCCGGCAACTCCTGCCCGCTGAACGACGGGGCGGCGGCGGTCGTGGTGATGTCCGCCGAGCGCGCCCGCAACCTCGGCATCGCACCCCTGGCGCGGATCATGGGCTTCGCGGTCACCGGCCTGGAGCCGGAGATCATGGGGGTCGGCCCGATCGAGGCGGTGCGCCGGGTGCTCGACCGCACCGGCCTGACCGTCCGCGACGTCGACGTGCTGGAGCTCAACGAGGCGTTCGCGGCGCAGGTGCTGGCCGTCGTGGACACCCTGAAGATCTCCGTGGAGGACCAGCTCAACCCGCACGGTGGCGCGATCGCGTTGGGTCATCCGTTCGGCATGACCGGCGCCCGGATCATGACCACGCTGCTGAACGGCCTGGCGACAACCGGCGGTACGGTCGGGGTCGAGACGATGTGCGTCGGCGGCGGACAGGGGATGGCCATGGCTGTCGAGCGGCTGGCGTGACGACGATGACCTATCCCACGGCGCACGCGCTGCGGTGCCCGGACCGGCCGGCCGTCGTGATCGCCGAGACCGGCGAGACCCTGACCTACGGCCAGCTCGATGACGCCTCCCGCCGCCTGGCGCGGGCGATGTGGGACGCCGGGCTGCGCCCCGGCGACCATGTCGCCCTGATGATGGCGAACCACCTCAGCTTCCTGGAGGTGTACTGGGCCGCGATGCGCTCCGGGCTCCTCCTCACCCCGGTCGGCACGTCGCTGACCGCCGAGGAGGCGTCCTGGATCGTCGGTAGCTGCCAGGCCAAGGCCCTGGTGGTGGACGCGGCGGCGCCGGCCGCGGGCCCGCTCGCCGCCGCGCCGGGACCCGTGCTCAGGCTGGCCGTCGGTGGCCCGCTGGCGGGCTTCGACGACTACGCCGGGACGCTCGCCGCGTCGTCGGCCGATCCGCTGGAGCACGAGCCGCTGGGCGTGGCGATGGTCTACAGCTCCGGCAGCACCGGGCGGCCCAAGGGCGTCCGGCGCGAGCTGTCCGGGCGCACCGTGCAGGAGGGGCACCCGCACTTCCTGCGCTGGTTGCGTGAGTTGTGGCGGTTCACCGACGACTCGGTCTTCCTCACCCCGGCCCCGCTCTACCACGCCGCGCCGCTGTCGTTCGCCAGCACCGTCACGGCGGCCGGCGGCACCGTCGTGCTGATGCGCAGGTTCGACGCCGACGGCGCGCTGCGCGCGATCGAGCGGTACGGCATCACGCACGTGCTGATGGTGCCCACGATGTTCGTCCGGCTGCTGCGGCTGCCTGCCGAGCGGCGTCGGGCCGCCGTGCTCGACTCGCTCTCCGTGGTGATCCACGGAGCCGGACCGTGCGCCGTCGACGTCAAGCGCCAGATGATCGACTGGCTGGGGCCGATCCTGCTGGAGTACTACGCCGGCAGCGAGGACAACGGCACCACCTTCATCGACTCGCGGGAGTGGCTGACGCACCCCGGCTCGGTGGGTCGGGCGATCGCCGGCTGTCGCATGCGCATCTGCGATCCCGAGGGCGACGAGCTTCCCTCCGGGCAGGACGGGCTGGTGTACTTCGAGTCCGAGGGCGGCCGGTCCGAGTTCGAGTACGTCGGCGGGGCGGACAGCGCCGCGGCCCGGCATCCGACGCGCCCCGGCTGGTCCACGCTCGGCGACATCGGCCACCTCGACGACGAGGGCTACCTCTACCTCACCGACCGGCGGGACTATCTGATCATCTCCGGCGGCGTCAACATCTCGCCGCAGGAGATCGAGAACGCGGTGCTCGGCTACGAGCCGGTGGTCGACGTCGCCGTGTTCGGCATCCCGGACGAGGAACTGGGGGAGCAGGTCGTGGCGGTGGTCCAACCGGCCGATCCGGCGGCCGACCGGGACGAGTTGGTGGCCGGGTTGCGCGACCACCTGGCCGGGCGACTGGCCCGGCACAAGGTTCCGCGTTCGATGTTCGTGGTGGAGGCCCTGCCGAGGCTGCCCACCGGCAAGCTCGCCAAGAACCGCCTGCGCGAGCGCTACCTGCCCGACCGTGGCCTGGAGACCGTCCGGGAGCCGCGGGAGTTCCGGGCCGCCGTCCGTGCGTTGCTGGACCGGGAGCTGCCGCCCGGCTGGGGCGGCCTCGGGGCGCTCGGGGACGACGAACTGCACCCCTGGATCGCGCGGTGGCGCACGGTGTTGGCCCGGCACCGGCTGCTCGCTCCCGGCTGGCCGGTCGAGCACGGTGGGCTCGGCCTGGACCCGGCCCGGCAGGTGGTGCTCCAGGAGGAGTTCGCCCGCGCCGGCGTGCCGAGCGGCAGCGGCAACGACCCGTTCGGCATCGACATGCTGGGCAACACGCTGCTCGCCGTCGGCACCCCGGAGCAGCGGGCCCACCACCTGCCCCGGATCCTCGACGGCACCGACGTGTGGTGCCAGGGCTTCTCCGAACCGGGCGCCGGATCCGACCTGGCCGCGGTGCGGACCCGTGCGGTGCTCGGCGCGGACGGACGCTGGCGGCTCACCGGGCAGAAGATCTGGACCTCCAACGCCCACCTCGCGTCCTGGATCTTCGTGCTGGCCCGTACCGGGACCCGGGCCGAGCGGCACCGGGGCCTGACCTTCCTGCTCGTGCCGCTGGACCAGCCGGGCGTCGAGGTCCGCCCGATCCGGCAGCTCTCCGGCGCCTCCCACTTCAACGAGGTGTTCTTCACCGACGCGGTGGCCGCGGACGTGGTGGGCGCCGTCGGGTCGGGGTGGTCGGTGGCCATGGCGCTGCTCGGCCACGAGCGGGGGCAGTCCGCCACCACCCAGGCCATCCGGTACCGCGCCGAGTGGGAACGGTTGGTCCGGACCGCCCGCGAGAACGGCATGCTGGAGCGGTCCTGGGTGCGCGACGGACTGGCCGACGCGCACGTCCGGATCGAGGTGATGGACGCGCTGGGACGGCGATTGGCCGGCGGCGGGCTCACCGGCACCGACGCGGCGGGCGACGCCGCCCTGTTCAAGCTGCACTGGAGCGCGCACCACCAGGCGGTCACCGAACTCGCCCTGGAGATCCTCGGACCGGAGGCCACCACGCCGACCGGGCGCGTGCTGGAGTTGGGTTACGGGGGACCGGACGCGGCCGGTGCGCCGATCACCTCGGCCTCGTGGGTCGACATCTTCTACAACGCCCGGCCGGGGACCATCTACGCCGGCACCACCCAGGTGCTGCGCAACGTCGTGGCCGAGCGTCTGCTCGGGATGCCGAAGGAGGTGCGACCGGCCGGTCCCACCTGAGGGTCAGTCCCGCCTGAGCCCGATCGCGTTGGCCCACAGCCGGGTCAGGCCGTCGACCGCGGCGTCGAGGTCGAACTCGTAGTCCGGGCCGGTGTCGGCGCCCATCCACAGGTACGCGAACCGGCTGAGCATCGAGGTGAGGGCGACCGCGCTCAGGTGTGGGTCGAGGTCCGCGTCGGCGAGACCTTCGGCCTGCAACCGGCGGATCGACCGCTCGGTCCGGCTGGTGGTCTGCTGGGCGCGGGACTCGCGGATCGCGTGGATGTCGTCGTTGAACGTCGAGACCTGCTCGATGATCGCCATGATCCGGCTGTGCCGGCGGTAGGACTCCAGGTAACGGCGGTTCGCGGCCTCGATCCGCTGGTACGGCGTGAGGTCCGCCGAACCGCTGCGCTGGCCGTCGAACATCTCGGCCTGGATCTGTTCCGCGACGACCCGGAAGATCTCCTCCTTGGAGGAGAAGTACGTGTAGAACGAGCCGTGCGCGTAGCCGACCTCCTTGGCGATGTCGGTGATCCGGGCATCGATGAACCCGTCCCGTTCGAAGACCCGGTGGGCGCCCTCCACCAGCTTGGCGCGGCGCTCGCGGTAGCGCTTCGACTGGGTTGCCGCACCGTCCGGCCTCGCCGGCGTGGTGGTCCTGTCGCTCACTCGTCGCCCCATTCGATCTCATGCCGCCTGGTCGGCCGGGGTTGGTCGGCCGTGTGAACCGAATCATAAAAAAACCTAGACACCGGGTCCTCCCTGGTCTTAACGTCCTTCCCATGATTCTGACGCCGACGTCAGTGTCAACAATAGACCCGCTGGTGGGGCTCGTTCCACCGGCCTCCCCGGGTGAGAGGTGACGGCATGCGCGCTTTCCTGGTCCGCAGACTGGCCACCTTCGTGCCCACGCTCCTGCTGATCACCCTGATGGTCTTCGGGTTGCAGCAGATCGTGCCGGGTGGGCCCGCCGAGGCGATCGCCGGGGCCGGCTCGACCCAGGAGTCGATCGACGCGATCAACCGGCAGCTCGGGCTGGACCGGCCGCTCGTCGAGCAGTACGCCTCCTGGATCGGCAATCTCGTGCGCGGCGACCTCGGCACCTCGTACTTCAGTCGGGAACCGGTCGGCACCCTGCTCGCGCGCCGGCTCGAACCGACCGTGCTGGTGGTGGTCTCGGCGCTGGTGCTCGCCCTGCTGATCGGCGGCGGCGCGGGGCTGTGGTCGGCGGCCCGGCGTCGCCACCTCGACGGCCGCTCGGTCCTCGCGGTCTCCGGCATCGGCCTCGCCGTGCCGGACTTCTGGCTGGCGACGGTCGCCGCCGGCTTCATCGGCCTCGACCTGGCCCTCCTGCCGGCCGTCGGCTACACGCCGCTGGGCGACGACTGGGTGCAGACGATCCGCTCGATCGTGCTCCCGGTGCTGGTGCTCTCCTTCGCCACCGGCGCGCTGGTCTGCCGGCACGTCCGCAGCGCGGTCGGTCAGGCGTTGGAGAGCCCGCACGTCCGCACGGCCTGGGCGATGGGCCTCTCACCCCGACAGGTCTACCTCGGTGACGCGCTGCGCTCGGCGGCGCCCGCCGTGGTGACCCTCGTGCCGCTGCTGGTGGCCACGCTGGTGGGGGCCTCCGTGGTGGTCGAGAACGTCTTCGCGATCCCCGGCCTGGGGAGCCTGATCGTGTCCTCGGTCGACAACCGGGACTACGCGACGTTGCAGGGCACGGTGCTGCTGATGGCGCTGCTCGTGCTCCTGCTCAACTTCTTCGCCGACCTCCTCCTGGCCCGGCTCGATCGGCGGGTGGCCGCATGAGCGAGCGCATGCCCGGCGCGCTGGCCGGCGTCCGGGTGCTCGAACTCGGCCACGCGATCGCCGGGCCGCACTGCGCGCAGATGCTCGCCGACCACGGCGCGGACGTGGTCAAGATCGAGCCGCCGGCGGGGGAGATGTCCCGCAACGCGCTGCCGGTCGTGGACGGCCGCAGCATCTACTTCGCCTCGCACAACCGGGGCAAGCGCAGCGTCTGCCTGGATCTCAAGACCTCGGCGGGTCTGCGGGCGCTGCTGCGGCTCTGCGACACCGCCGACGTGGTGCTCACCAACTACGGCGTCGGCGTGCCGCAGCGGCTCGGGTGGTCCTACGACGTGCTCCGAGCCCGTAACCCGCGACTGGTGATGGTGCACATCACCGGGTTCGGCTCCGGGGCGGCCGACGCGCCGCGGGCCGCGTACGACGGGGTGATCCAGGCCATGGGCGGGATCGCCGACCTCACCGGGCAGCCCGGCGGGGAGCCGACGTTCGTCGGAGCCTTCGTGGCCGACCACGTGGCCGCGTACCACGCCACCATCGCGGTGCTGATGGCCCTGCGCGAGCGGGACGTCACAGGCGTCGGCACCCACGTCGACGTGAGCATGCTCGACTCGTACACCGCCATGCTGGCGCACGAGGTCGGCCTGGCCGCCGCCGGAGTCCCCCGCGGGCGCTGGGGCAACCAGGTCCAGACCGCGTTCGCGAACGTCTTCCCGGCGCGGGACGGGCAGATCTTCCTGGCCCCCCTCGGCGACGCCGCCTGGCGACGTTTCTGGGCCGTCCTCGGCGGCGCCGGGGAGGTCGGCTACGACGATTCCACCGGCCCGGCGCGGCACCGCCTGGAACAGGTGGTCAGCGACTGGACCTCCGACCGCACCGTCGCCGAGGTGCTGGCGGCGATGCAGGCGGCGGGCGTCGCGGCGGGGCCGGTGCGCTCGGTGGGCGAGGCGGTCGCGGCGATGGCCGACACGGACATGGTGCTGACCGTGGACGGACCCGACGGCCACCCGGTGCGGGTCCCGGGCCGGCCGGTGCGGGTCGGCCTCACCACCCGCCCCGGCGCGCTCACCGTGCCGCGGACCGGCGAACACACCGCGGAGATCCTGGCCGAACTCGGGCTCCCTGCGCACCAGCGGCAGAACCTGGCCGACCGCGGGTCGGCCAGTCCGGCAGCGCGACCGCGGGAGGCACACCGATGACCACCTCGACGGACCCGCGCACCGCGGCCACGCCGCTCCGGGCCCGCACCTGGCTGCCCGCCCGGCGGTCGCGGCGGGCCGGTGGCTCGCGCGCCGTCGCCTTCTGGCTCGGCGGCGCGGTCGTCCTGCTGGTGCTGCTGGCCGGGCTGTTCGCGCACTGGCTGGCGCCGTACGACCCGTTGGCCATCGACCCGGCGAACCCGTACGCCGGGCCGTCCGGGGCGCACTGGCTCGGCACCGACGCGAACGGCCGCGACGTGTTGTCCCGGCTGATGCACGGCTCGGCCGCCAGCTTCCGCGGGATCGCCATCACCGTCGGGGTGGCCGGCGTCGTCGGCAGCCTCTGGGGTCTGGTCGCCGGCTATCTCGGCGGGCCGGTCGACGAGATCCTGATGCGCCTCGCCGACGCCGTGATCTCCTTCCCGGGCATCGTGCTGGCCATCGCGATCACCGGCGCGCTCGGGCCCAGCCTGGTCACCGCGATGCTCTCGGTCGGCGTGGTCTTCGCGCCCGTCGTCGCGCGGCTGCTGCGCGCCCAGGTGCTGGCGCTTCGGCAGGCGGAGTTCGTGCTGGTGGCCCGCTCGCTGGGCGTGAGCGGCTGGCGGATCGCGGTGCGGCACGTGCTGCCCAACGCGATGGGGCCGGTCGTCGTGCAACTCTGCGGCCTGGCCAGCACCGCGCTGATCATCGAGGCCGCCCTCGGATTCCTCGGCCTGGGCGTGCAGCCGCCGGCGCCCAGTTGGGGGCCGGACCTGGCCCGCGCCTACGCCGACTTCTACGTCACCCCCCTGCTCACCGTCGCACCCGGCCTGCTGATCACCGTCACCGCGTTCGCGATCAGCCAGTTCGGCGACGGCCTGCGCGACCGCCTACGGATCGGATGAGTCGTCCCGTCGTCCGGTCCACCCCTCTCACCCGTCCCGTCGATGAGGAGCAGCAATGACCATATTCGACCGCCGCCCACCGACCACCGTCCTCGCCGTCGGCGTCCTCGTCCTCGGCACCCTGTCCGCCTGCGGGTCCGGTGGTTCCGGGAACGACTCGTCCACCGCCGGGCCCGTGAAGATCGGCACCGTGAACTTCCCGACCTCGCTGGACCCGACCGTCAGCTCGTCGGGCTACGACTACCCGCACCTGAACCTGGTCTACGACCGGCTGCTGGTCGGCGACCCCAAGACCGGTGAGCTCGGCCCGGGCCTGGCCACCTCCTGGAAGGTCGCGGACGACGGCGCCTCGATCACGCTCGTGCTGCGTGAGGGCGTCACGTTCTCCGACGGCACGACGCTGGACGCCGCCGCCGTGAAGGCGAGCCTGGAGCGGTTCAAGGCGTCCGCCAACGGCAAGGACATCGCCAGCGTCTCCACCATCACGACCGAGGGCGCGAACACCGTGCTGCTCGCGATGAGCAGGCCGGACTCCTCCATCCCGACGGCGTTGAGTGACCGGGCCGGCATGATCGTGTCCCCGACCGCCGTCGAGAAGGAGGGCAAGGACTTCGCCGCCCGGCCGGTCGGGGCGGGGAAGTACACGCTGGAGAGCCTGCAGACCGGCAGCGCGGTCAACTACAAGCGCAACGACGGGTACTGGGGTGACAAGGGCGCGGCGCCCACGCTGAACTGGCAGGTGTTCAAGGATCCGCAGGCCATGGTCACGGCGTTCCAGAGCAACGTCGTCGACGTGGCGATCTCGGTGCCGCCGCTGAGCGTGGACAAACTGAAGACGGTGCCGGGCAAGCAGGTGGTGGTCGGTCCGGCCTACTCCGAAACGATGATCAACTTCAACGCGAAGCTGCCGCCGACCGACAAGGTCGAGATCCGGCAGGCGATCAACTACGCGCTCGACCGGGATGTCATCCGCAAGGCCGCCAGCGGTGAGGCCGCCGAGGTGACCTGGACGGCGTTGCCGCCGACCCACCCCTACCACGACGCGTCGATGACGCCCACCTACGCCTACGACGAGGCGAAGGCCAAGGCGCTTGTCACCCAGGCCACCGGCGGCAAGCGGGTGGCGATGAAGTGCCTGACCTTCCCGGGCCTGAACTACGAGACCAGCGGCCCGATCATCATCGACTCGCTGAAGAAGATCGGCATCGACGTCACCATCCAGTCCGAGACCGCCGCCGCGGCGACCGAGGCGTTCTGGACCAAGGACCAGGCGCCGTGCTTCCTGTCCGGCTGGACCGGCCACGCCGACCCGGCGATCACCTACGGTCGCCTGCTCAACCCGGACTCCTTCTACAACGCCGGCAAGACCGACTTCGGCACCGCGCAGCTCCAGGAGAAGCTGCTGACCACCTTCGACTTCGAGCCGCGCAAGGCCGCCGCGACCGAACTGGCCAAGAAGGTGGTCGAGGTCGCGCCGTTCGCGCCGCTGTTCACCGTACCCATGATCGTCGGCCTGTCCGACCAGGTGACCGGCTACGAGCCGAACGCCAGCGGCCGTCCGGACATGTCGACGGTGACCCGCAAGTGACCGGCGCGGAGCCGGCGGCCCTGACGATCCGCGACCTGAGCGTCAGGTTCGCGGGGAGCCCCGAGCCCGCGGTGCGGAACGTCTCCTTCACGGTCGGCCGCGGTGAGGTCCTCGGCGTGGCGGGGGAGTCCGGCAGCGGCAAGTCCTCCATCGCCCTCGCCGCACTGGGCCTGCTGCCGCCGGACGCCGAGGTGACCGGAAGCATCCGCCTCGGCGACCAGGAACTGGTCGGGCTCCGGGGCCGCCGGCTCCGCGCGATCCGCGGCCGGAGAATCGCGATGATCTTCCAGGAGAGCGTCTCGGCGCTGCACCCGATGCGCCGGGTGGGTGACCAGATCGTCCGGGTGATCCGGGCGCACCTGCCCGGCGACCGGACCGAGGCCCGGACGCGGGCGGCGGGAGCGCTGCGCGACGTCCGGCTCGACCCCGACCGGGTCCTGGACAGCTACCCGCATCAGCTCTCCGGGGGCATGTGCCAGCGGGTGATGATCGCGATGGCGCTCAGTTGCGGGGCCGACGTGGTCCTCGCCGACGAACCCACCACGGCGCTGGACGTCTCGCTGCAGAAGGAGATCCTCGTCCTGATCCGGGAGCTGGTCGCCGCACGTGGACTGAGCGCCGTCTTCATCAGCCACGATCTCGGCGTCCTCGGTGACGTCAGCGACCGGGTGATGGTGCTCTACCGCGGCGAGGTGAAGGAGGTCGGCGCGGTGGACGCGATGCTGAGCCGGCCACGGCACCCCTATTCGCAGGCGCTGCTCGACTGCGTGCCGAGACTCGGCGGCGACCGGCTGCGGACCTTCCCGGAGATCACCGCCGAACGGCCGGGCGACTGGACCGGCGGCGGGTGCAACTACGCGGCCCGGTGCGACCGGGCCGCCGACGACTGCCGGGAGCACCCCGAGCTGCGGACCGTCGAGGAGAGCCTGGTGCGGTGCCGGCACCCGCTCGGCGGGACCACCGTGGCCACCGGCGCCGACCGGGCGGAGGTGTGTCGATGAGCGAGGTGCTGCGGGTCTCCCACGTGTCCAAGGACTACGGTACGGGCCGCCGGGCCCACCGGGTGCTCTCCGACGTCAGCCTGGAGGTGGCGCGCGGCGAGGTGCTCGGCGTCGTCGGCGAGTCCGGTTCGGGCAAGTCCACCCTCGGCCGGATCATCGCCGGCTTCCTGCCGCCCACCGAGGGCACGGTCGAGCACCTCGCCGGCGGACCGCGGTCGGTGCAGATGATCGTGCAGGAGTCGGCCGGGGCGCTGAACCCGCGGCTGCCGGTCTGGCGGTCGATGGCCGAGGTGAGCGCGGTCAACCGCCGGCTGTCGCGTCGGCTCCGCGAACCGTCGATGGAGTACGTCCGCTACGTCGGGCTCAGCGAGGCCGACGCGGACCGCCGCCCGACCCAGCTCTCCGGCGGCCAGCGCCAACGTGTCTCGATCGCCCGCGCCCTGGCGGCCGGACCGAAGGTGCTGGTCTGCGACGAGGCCGTGTCCTCGCTCGACGTGTCGGTCCGCGCCACCGTGCTCAACCTGCTCAACCGGGTCCGGGCCGACCTCGGCATCGCGATCATCTTCATCTCGCACGACATCGCCGTGGTGAGCCACCTGGCCGACCGGGTCCTGGTGCTGAGTCACGGCACGGTGATGGAACACGGGCCGACCGACCGGGTCCTCCACCGGCCCGAGTCGGACTACACCCGTGCCCTGATCTCGGCGACCCCCAGCCTGGAACGCCGCCTGATGCACTCCGCCGAAGGAGCCTGACCCATGGACGTCTTCGAGGCGATCCGGACCACGCGCGCGATGCGCCGGCTGGATCCCACCGCGCCGGTCACCGACGAACAACTGTGGACCATCCTGGGCGCGGCCCACTGCGCGCCGTCCGGCGGCGACGCCCAATGGTTGCGCTGGGTGGTGGTCACCGACGCCGCGCGCCGTGCCCGCCTCGGTGAGATCTACCGGGCCTGCTGGGCGCCGGTCCGCCGGCGGTACGACGACCGCGTGCCGGCCGACCCGGAGGCGGCCGAGCGGCAGGCCCGGATGCTGCGCTCGGCGGATCACCTGGCCGAGCACATGGGGGAGGCGCCGGCCCTGATCGTTCCGGTGACCACCGTGGACGAGCCGTCGTCGGTGTACCCGGCGGTGCAGAACCTGATGCTGGCGGCGCGGGCGCTGGGCCTGGGCACGACACTGACCACCACGCACCGGCACGCCGCCGACGAGGTGCGCGAGGTGCTCGGCCTGCCCTCGGACGCGATCACCTGGGCGCTGATCCCGATCGGCGTGCCGACCGGCCGCTGGGGCGAGGCGCGGCGGCGTCCGCTGGAGTCCGTCGTCTACTGGGACACCTGGGAGGCGACCCGGTGACCGACGACCAGGACGACTTCCGCCACTCGCTGCGCCGCTTCCTGACGAAGGTGTCGCCGGAGTCCGAGGTACGACGGCTCATGACGGATCCGGTGGGCTTCGACCCGGCGACCTGGCACCGGATGGCGGACGAGCTGGGACTACCCGGCGTGGCCATCCCCGAGGCGTACGGCGGGCAGGGGTTCGGCGGCGCGGAGTCGCGGCTCGTGTTCGAGGAACTCGGCCGGGTGCTGTACGGCGGCCCGTACTTCGCCACCGTGGCCCTCGGCGCCGAGCTGGTGCTGCGCCTCGGCGACGAACGGGCCCGCGCCGGCTGGCTGCCGCGGATCGCCGACGGGTCCCTGCGTACGGCCGTCGCGCTCCGGGGTGACCTGCGCGGCCGGGCCGGCGCCGACGGCGCCTGGGTGGTCGACGGCACCGCGCCGCACGTCGTCGACGCCGGGGCGGCGTCGCTCCTGCTCGTGGTCGCCGGGACCGCCGACGGTGTCGACGTGCTGGCCGTGGACCCGGCCGAGGCGGGGGTGACCGTGCAGCCGTCACCCGTGCTGGACCCGACCCGCCGGCAGGCGGTGGTGCGGTTCGACAACGTCCGGGCCCGGCGGCTCGGCCGGCCCGGGCAGTCGGCCGCGGTGGTGGCCCGGGTACGCGACCAGGCGCTGGTCGCGCTGGCCGCGGAGCAGGCCGGCGGCGCGGCCCGCGCGCTGGAGCTGACGGTCGAGCACGCGTTGACCCGGGAGCAGTTCGGCCGGCCGGTCGGGGGCTTCCAGGCGGTCAAGCACCTGTGCGCCGAGCGCCTGCTCGACGTCGAGTCGATGCGGTCGCTCGTGCTCGCGGTGGACGACACCCTGGACGACGACGCCTTCGCCGTCCAGGCCCGGACCGTGCGGGCGTTCTGTTCCGCGGCGTACTTCCGGGTCACCGCCACCGCCGTGCAGGTGCACGGCGGCATCGGCTTCACCTGGGAGCACCCGATCGGCCTCTACTTCAAGCGCGCCAAGAGCAGCGAGCTGCTGTTCGACGGGCCGGCGACCCAGCGGGAGGATCTCGCCGACCTTCTGCTCGCCGCCCGATGAGCCGCCCCGCCCCGCTGAACTTCCGGGACCTCGGCGGCCTGCCGACCGTCCAGGGCGGGCGGGTACGCTCCGGCGCGCTCTACCGCAGCGCCACCCCGGTCTTCCTCGGCCCGGACGAGGCGGAGGTCTTCCGCGCGGCGACGGGCATCCGGATCCGGATCGACCTGCGTGGCCGCCGGGAGATCGCGGAGACCAGCGAACGGGACCGGCTCACCAGCGGGCTGCGGGTCATGCACCTGCCGTTCGGCCGGTCGAGCCTGCGGCCGGTGCATCCGGACCCCAGCGTGCGCCTGGCCGAGCACTACGCCGACATGCTCGTCGTGTCCGCCCGGACGATCATCGCGGCGGTCCGGCACGCGGTGGACGCCCGCGACCAGCCGCTGCTGGTGCACTGCACCGCGGGCAAGGACCGCACCGGCGTGGTCGTCGCCGTGCTGCTCGCCGCGCTCGGAGTGCGTCCCGGTGACGTGATCGAGGACTACGCGCGCTCGCGGGAACATCTGGTGGCCATCCGGAACCAGACGCGGGCGCTGCCGGCCTGGGAGAAGCGGATCGCGTCGCTGCCCGAGGAGGCGCACACCGCGGAGCCCGCCACGATGCGGCACTTCCTGGCGCGGGTCCAGCAGCGGCACGGCGGCGTCGCCGCCTGGTTGACGACGGAGGGCTTCGGCGCCGACGAGATCACGGCGCTGCGGGCCAACCTGGTGGAGCGCTGACCCAGGGGACCCCGGGTGTGGGTGACGCCGGCCTGCGGTGGGGTGCGGGGCGGCGTCGATAAAAATCCACGGTGGTCTAACTATGGACCTTTACTGTTAGGAGTCTTAATAATAGGGCGCCGGTCCCGATCCGATCCGGAAGGCCCACCCCCATGCGTCGCCCCGCCCTCCTCGCCCTGGCCGCCGTGCTGGCCGCCGGTGGCGCCACCGTCCATCTGGCGTCGTCCGCCTCCGCGTCCGCCGCCTGCTACCCCACCTGGTCGTCGTCCGCCGTGTACGTCGGTGGGGGACAGGCTTCCTACCAGGGCGTCAACTACCAGGCCAAGTGGTGGACCCAGAACGAGAACCCGGCCACCCACAGCGGCCAGTGGGACGTCTGGGCCAACCAGGGCGCCTGCGGCGGCACCACCCCGCCGACCACGCCACCGCCGACCACGACGACGCCGACCACCCGACCCCCGACCACCCCACCGCCCACGACCACCCCGTCGGCCACCACGCCCCCACCGACCGGCAACGGCCAACTGCCGAAGCACTTCCTCACCGGTTACTGGCAGAACTTCGACAACCCGGCCCGGGAGATCCGGCTCCGCGACGTACCGGCCAACTACGACCTGGTCGCGGTCGCCTTCGCCGACGCCACGAGCACGCCCGGCGCGGTGTCCTTCACCATCGACGCGGGTCTGAGCGCCTCACTCGGCGGCTACACCAACGCCGACTTCAAGGCCGACGTCGCCACCCTGCACGCGCGTGGCAAGAAGGTCGTCATCTCGGTCGGCGGCGAGCGCGGCACCATCTCGGTGGCCAGTTCCAGCGCCGCCACGAACTTCGCCACCTCGATCGTCAACCTCATCGGCGCCTACGGGTTCGACGGCGTCGACATCGACCTGGAGAACGGCGTCAACGCGACGTACATGGCCCAGGCGCTGCGGGACATCCGCAGCCGGACGAACCCGAATCTGATCATCACGATGGCGCCGCAGACCATCGACATGCAGAGCACCGGCGGTCAGTACTTCCAACTGGCGCTGAGCATCAAGGACATCCTGACCGTCGTCCACACCCAGTTCTACAACTCCGGTGCGATGCTCGGCTGCGACAACAACGCCGCGTACGGCCAGGGATCGGTCAACTTCCTCGTCGCGCTCGCCTGCATCCAGCTCGAGAACGGGCTCCGGCCGGACCAGGTCTCCCTCGGCCTGCCGGCCGCGCCGAGCGCCGCCGGTGGCGGCTACGTCAACCCGTCGGTGGTCAACCAGGCCCTCGACTGTCTCGCCAAGGGCACCAACTGCGGCTCCTTCAGGCCGCCGCGCACCTATCCCGGAATCCGTGGCGCCATGACGTGGTCGGTCAACTGGGACGTCACCAACGGCAACGGATTCGCCACCACCATCCGGCCCCACCTCACCACCCTTCCCTGAACCCCCGCAGGAGAGTGTCATGAAACTCAGGCAGAAGATCCTGTCCCTGGCCGCCGTCACGGTCACCGCCACCGCGCTCGCGATCGCCCCGATGACCACGTCCAGCGCGGCTGCGGCCTGCTACCCGGCCTGGTCGTCGTCCGCCGTGTACGTCGGCGGCGGTCAGGCTTCCTACCAGGGCGTCAACTACCAGGCCAAGTGGTGGACCCAGAACGAGAACCCGGCCACGCACAGCGGCCAGTGGGACGTCTGGGCCAACCAGGGCGCCTGTGGCGGCACCACCCCGACCACCCCGCCGCCCACCGGGCCGACGAACCCGCCGCCGGCCGGCAAGATGGCGGCGGCGCCGTACGTCTACCCCGGCTGGGGCAACCCGCCGGCCCCGTCGACGATCACCGGCCAGGGGGTCCGCGCGTTCACCGTCGCGTTCGTGCTGGCGAACGGCTGCAACCCGGTCTGGGACGGTGAGGGCGGGCTGACCGGCGGCGTCCACGAGTCTTGGATCAACCAGGCCAAGGCGGCCGGCGCGAGCATCGTCCCGTCGATCGGCGGCTGGCAGGGCAACAAGCTCGGCCCGAACTGCTCCACCCCGGAGGCCCTCGCCGGCGCGTACCAGAAGGTGATCAACACCTTCGGCCTGAAGGCCATCGACATCGACATCGAGAACTACGACGAGTTCGAGAACTACACGGTCGCCGACCGGATCGTCAGTGCCCTGGGCATCATCAAGCGCAACAACCCGGGCGTCACCACGATCCTGACCTTCGGCACGACCACGAGCGGCCCCAACGCGCACGGCGTCCGGCTTATCAACCAGGCCCGGGCGTTGAACGCCAACGTGGACATCTTCACCATCATGCCGTTCGACTTCGGCGGCGGCAGCGACATGTACACCAGCACCCGCAACGCCGCGGAGGGCCTGAAGAACCAGCTCAAGTCCACGTTCGGCTGGAGCGACAAGACGGCGTACGCGCACATGGGCATCTCCGGCATGAACGGTCTGTCCGACCAGCAGGAGGTCACCACCCCGCAGACCTGGACGCGGATCCGGGACTACGCCAAGAACAGCGGGCTCGCCCGGTTCACCTTCTGGGCGGTGAACCGGGACCGCGGCTGCGCCGGCGGCGGCGTGGTGTCGAACTGCAGCGGCATCGCCCAGAGCGACTGGGAGTTCAGCCGGATCACCGCCGGCTTCTGAGGCGTCGGACGACCACGCACGTCCCCGGCGGTCCGCGCCGGGGGCGTCGTGACCGGTCCACGAGCCGCCCCGGGCTGCTGTCCTCCACGGTCCGGCACGAGCGGGGGAGGGCGCGGCGTTCCGCCCGTACGCCCGGATCGCCTTCACCCTGACGCGGCTGGCCGGTGACCGGGTGGACGCCGATCCCGGACAACCTCCGGGAGTGCGTCGAGAGCGGCGACAAGGCGGGTGCGACCGGCTGACACGCGCTGTCCCCGTCACCCGACCCGATTGCCGCGGTTGTGATAGGTATAGTGCGCCGGCCCTGGGCGGCGACCTCGGCCCGGATCCCGGCCCGCGTGCCCGTTCTGATCCGTGTCACCTGGAGGCAGGTCCGTGACGCATCCCAACCTGGACATCATCCAACGCTTCTTCGAGGCGTATTCGAAGCGTGACATGGCCGCCCTGGCCAAGGTGACCACGGATGACGTGTCCTGGTTCTTTCCGGGCCGCAACCCGATGTCCGGTGTGAAGCGGGGCCGCGAGGAGGTGGTGGCGTTCTTCGACCGGATGGGCGGCATGGGCTTCCGCCCGGAGAAGCTGATCACCGGCGCCAACGACGACCACGTGGTGGAGACCCAGTGGGTGCACGGCGACCGGGACGGTGCGGAGGTCGTCATGGGCTGGACCGTGCTCTGGTCCTTCGAGGACGGCAAGCTCGCCTCCGGCCGGCACTTCTCCGCCGACCAGTATCTCGCCGACGAGTTCTTCGAGGGCAAGCTGGCCAGCCAGCGGCCCTGAGCGAGCAACAGGCGGTGACCTGCCCGGTCCGGGGCCAGAACCGTGGCGCGTACACCCCCGCAGCGGAACCAATCCCACCTTCCGGGGCCTGATGACCTGGTCCGTCAACTGGGACCGCCACGACGCCTGGGAGTTCCGGCCCAACCACGGCCCGTTCCTCAGGGCGCTGCCCTGACCTGCGGCCGGTGCCTTTGGCGTACGTCTGCGGGAGTCGCATCACCTGAGCGGCGCGGCACGGCGTCCCGCCCGGTCCTCGGATCGGCCGGACGGGACGCCGTCGGGAGGCTGGCGACTCAGCCGGTGCGCCACTTCTGGTTGGCGGTGCCGCCGCACTCCCACAGGTGCAACCGCGCGCCGTCGTTGCCGTTCCAGTCCTTGATGTCGACACACTTGTTGGCCTGCGGGTTGACCAGGTCCCCGGCGGCGGACAACACGAACTGCTGCGCGGCGTTGCCGCTGCAGTTGGCGATCTGGATGACCGCGCCGTTGTCCCGGGAGCCCCAGGCGACATCCATGCACTTGTTGTTCTGCGTGCGCAGGCTACCGCCGGTGAAGGTCCAGCTCTGCGCCGCGGTGCCGTTGCAGTTCCAGGTCTGCAGGGGGACGCCGTCGGAGAAGTTCGAGTTCGGCACGTCGATGCACTTGTTGTTCCAGTTGCTGATGATCCGGGTTCCGGCGCCGCCACCGCCGGTGGTGACCAGGTTCAGCCCGTAGGCGCCGAGGATCTCGTTGACCGGCTGGAACCACATGGTGCCGCCGGAGGAGCAGTTGCCGGATCCGCCCGAGGTCACCCCCTGGGCCTGGTCGCCGGAGAGCCAGGCGCCGCCGGAGTCGCCTCCCTCGGCGCAGGCGTTGCTGCGGCTGAGGCCGTAGACCGCGCCCTGCGCGTAGTTGACCGTCTCGTTCCGGCCCAGGAGGGTGCCGCAGCGCCAGCCGGTCGTCCGTCCGGACCGGCACACCGAGCTGCCGATGACCGCGTCCCGGGAGCCGGCGACGGGAGCGTTGCCCCCGGCGTAGTTGTTCACCCAGGGGCGTGGCGTCCAGTCTCCGTTGGTGCGCACCCAGGCATAGTCGTTGCCCGGGAACGACGAGCCGGCGAAGGTGCCCTGCGCCACGTTGTTGAACCCGCGGGTGGGGCTGCCGGTCGCCCCGCAGTGTCCGGCCGTGACGAAGCCGCCGGTGACGGCGAAGCCCACCGAGCAGAGCACGTTGCCGTTGATGAGGAACTGGTCGCCGCCCCGGATGTCGTACAGGGGGCGTGGCGCGTCGGGAGCCGTCGCGTAGCGGACGGGCGTGCCGGCGAGGCCGCTGCCGCCGACGAACGCCCGGGCGGTGTGCTCCTGGCCCGGCGCGACCCGCACCACGACCTCGTTGGCGGCGGCGTCCACGTACCAGCCGCGCACGGCGGCGCCGGGCGGATGGCGGCGCGCGTGCCGGTCCAGTGTGGTGCGGGCCGAGGTGAGAGTCGTGAGCGTCCGGGAGACGAGCCGGGGCCGGGCGCCCTCGGCCCGTACCGTGGTGGCGGCGGATTCGTCGGTGACGGCGACGGTGAGCGGGCCGTCCGGGTCCAGCCACGAGCCGGCGTACCGGGCGCCGAGGCGGGCGCGCAGCCGTCGGTCGACCACCGCCGCGGCGGCCTCGCTGGTGAGGCGGGTGGTGAGTTGGTCGTCGGTCAGGTGCAGATCGCGGCGCATCGCCGCGGCCATCTCGGCCGGCAGGCCGGACACCTGCGTGCCCACCCGAGGGGCGGGGGAAGCCGCCTGTGGTGCGGCGGCGTGCATCGGCAGCGCGAGCGTCGCGGCGGTGAGCAGCGCCATTGTCCTGATCATCGAACTCCTTCCGGTAGGTGCGGCGTCGCGCCGTGCCAGAGGGCGCGAGAGAGCGCTCTCAGGGTTAAACAGTAAACATTCTTTGTCAATAGATACTTCTCGATCAGCGTGCCGGTCCGGGACGCCGACGCGGTGCCGGCGCCCGGACCGCGCCGCTCAGGGCGCCCAGGGCGTGGTGATGTTCCAGGTGCTGTCCGCGGCCCACAGCGCGGGCGAGTTCCACGCCTGCCCGCCGGTGCCGTCGCTCAGCCAGACCTCGGAGTTGTAGTGCCGCAGGTACCTGCCGCGGAAGTTGTAGGACTCCAACGAGACCCCGCTTCCGGTGACCCCCACCCGGGCGCACCAGGTGGCATCCGCGCGTAGGAGCGCCGAGCCGTCGTTCGGCGAGTTGCGTACGCGCGAGTCCTGGTGCCGGAGGAACTGCCCGGGAAAGTTGACCGACTCGAACGAATAGCACGCCGCGTCGGCCAGGCCCGACCGGACCGTGTACGTCGCGTCGTTCCTGAGCAACGCCGGGCTGTTCCCGTCCACGATTTCCGTGTAGGCGAGGCTGTTCCGATGCCGCAGGAACCGGTTGGTGAACCCGGGAGTCGTCACCTGGAAGGAACGCCTGGTGTTCAGCGGCAGCGCCACCGGCGCCGAACTGCCGACCGACCTCGACGCGGTGATGAGGGCCAGGTTGGCGGCCCGTACCCGGGCCTGGTCCATCTTGACCACCTGCCGGTCGTAGGTGAGGAACCCGTTCAGCTCACCCTCCTGGTCGGCGATCTCGGTGTAGACCGATGCGCTCAGCCCCTTGCCGAGCATCAGGTTCTGCGTACCCTGCACCAGGCCGACGTAGCGGTCGGTGAGCGCGGTGGAGTTCGGTTGCCACTCGTAGGCGAAGAAGCTGCCGTTCGGGCTCCACTCGTGTCCGGGCGCGCGCAGGCCCAGGCCGCCGAACTCGCCGAGCACGGCGATCCGGCTGCTCGACGGCACCGGCGAGTCCGGCCCCAGGTAGACGTGCCAGTCGTCGATGTCGCCGTTGCCGGGATCGCCCAACGACTGGCAGCAGTTGTGGCCGCTGTGGGCGTTGACCAGCCGGGTCGGGTCCTGGTTCTTGACGTTCTGGGCGACCCGGCGGGTGTCGGAAAGCGCGCGTTCCCCCCACCCCTCGTTGTAGACGGTGTAGGTGACCACAGCCGGCGAGCTGCGATGCTCGTCCACGATCTCGCGGGCCTCGATCTCGAGCTGCGCCTGCTGCGCGTCCGTCGCGTTGATGTCCTGCGCGGTGAGTGACGGGACGTCCTGCCACACGAGCAGCCCGAGCCGGTCGGCGTGGTAGAACCAGCGCTGCGGTTCGACCTTGATGTGCTTGCGCACCATGTTGAAGCCGAGGTCCTTGTGCTTCTGCAGGTCGAAGGCGAGCGCGGCGTCGGTGGGCGCGGTGTAGAGCCCGTCCGGCCAGAATCCCTGGTCCAGGGTGCCGGTCTGGAAGACGAACTGGCCGTTGAGCTTGGGCCGTAGGACGCCGTTGACCACGCCGGTGGTGATCTCGCGCATGCCGAAGTAGTGCGTGGTCCGGTCGACCTGACCGCCTGCGGCGTCACGCAGCGTGATTCGCAGGTGGTAGAGGAACGGGTCGTCGGGCGACCAGCGACGGGCGTTCGGCACCGGGACCTTGAACTCGGTGAAGCCGCCGGTGGCGGAGCCGACCACGGCGGCGCCGTCGAGCGCTTCGGCGAGCACACGGTGACCGCTGACGTCCCCGCGGGTGAGAACCCGGACCCGGAGGGTGTTGTCGGCCAGGCTCGGCGAGAGGTCGACCCGGCTGATCGAGGCCGTCGGCACCGGTTCCAGCCACACCGTCTGCCAGATGCCCGAACTCGGCGTGTAGAAGATGCCGCCGGGCTGCTTGGTCTGCTTGCCGATCGGCGGCAGACTCCCGTTCTGCCGGCTGTCCGTCGGGTCCCACACCTTCACCACGATCTCGTTCGCGCCGCCCCGCAACTGCCCGGTGACATCGAAGGTGAAGGCGTCGTAGCCGCCGGTGTGGCCGCCGACCGCGACGCCGTTGACCCAGACGGTGGTCTGCCAGTCGACGGCGCCGAAGTGGAGCAGCACCCGGCGTCCGTTCCAGCTCGTGGGCACGGTCACGGTCCGCCGGTAGAACAGGTAGTTGCGGTTGTCGCCGGCGGCGCGCCGCACCCCGGACAGCGCGCTCTCCACCGGGAACGGCACGTTGATCCGCTCGGGCAGATCGGTGTCGAACCGGGGGGCGTCGTCGGTGGCGGATTGGCGTAGCTGCCATTCGCCGTTCAGGTTGAGCCAGTCCGGCCGGGTCATCTGCGGTCGCGGGTAGTCCGGCAGCGGCTGCCCGGTGAGCGCCTGGGCGGTCCAGGGGGTGGTCAGAGGCGGAGTCGCGGCCGGCACGGCGCGCGCCGGTGCGGCCGGCACCGTGAGCAGGCCGGCGACCAGGGTGAGAAGGGCCAGTAGGGGGACGGTGAGGCGGACGGGACCGGGACGTGTCATGCCGTCTCCATCGAACGGGCCGTCAGGGCCGAGCTGCGCCGCTGGCGGCGGGCGGTGGGTGTCGGGGTGGCCGATCGTGCCGTTCGTATAACGTTATAGAGCCCCGGCGGGCAGCCCGTCAATCCTCACCCATCGATATATTGCGTCGCGTCACCCACCTCATCCCCGCACGGGAGGGACGGCCCATGGGGGTCAGCCTGAAGGACATCGCCGAGCGGGCGGGCGTCTCACTCGCCACCGTCTCCAACGTGGTCAACGGCTATCGGCCGGTGGGGGAGCAGACCCGGCGGCGGGTGCAGCGAGCCGTCGACGAGTTGGGCTACACCCCCAACCTGAGCGCGCGGCACCTGCGCCGCGGGCGCACCGGGTTGATCGCGCTCGCCATTCCCGAGCTGACCAACCCGTACTTCGCCGAACTGGCCGAGGTGGCCATCCGCGAGGCCGCCGATCTCGGGTACACGCTGCTGATGGAGAACACCGCGGCCCGGCGCGGCGAGGAGTTGACGCTCCTGGACGGAGCGCAGCGGCACGTCATCGACGGCCTCATCCTCAGCCCGGTGGCGATCGGGCGGGCGGAGGTGCTGGCCCGGCGGGCCCGGATGCCGCTGGTGCTGATCGGGGAGGGGGTCTACGACGTGCCGTACGACCACGTCGCGATCGACAACGTCGCGGCGAGTCGGACGGCGACCGCGCACCTGGTCGCGCTGGGCCGGCGGCGGATCGCGTTCGTCGGCGCGTCGCCGGTGGACGACCGGCAGTCCGCGCACCTGCGCATCCGTGGCTACCGGGAGGCGCTCGACGCGGCGGGGATCCCGTACGACGTCCGCCTCGTCGCACCCACGGAGCGCTTCGGCCGGGCGGACGGTGAGCACGCCGTGCGCCACCTGCTGACCCTGGACAGTCCTCCCGACGCCGTGCTCGCGTACAACGACCTGATCGCCGTCGGCGCCCTTCACGCGCTCGCCCGGGCCGGCCGGAGCGTGCCCGACGACGTGGCGGTGGCCGGCATCGACGACATCGAGGAGGGGCGCTTCAGCAACCCCACGCTGACCACCGTCGCCCCGGACAAGCGGGGGATCGGCCGGTTGGCGGTCCGGCGGTTGGTGGCCCGGATCGAGGGTGAGGAGGGCCCGCCGACGCACGTGCAGCCCGCATTCCACCTCGTCGAGCGGGAGAGCACCGGCCGCTGACGGGGTGAGAGAACCCGGTTATGGGTTTGTATGGGGTTTCCCGGCCCATCCCGAGCTTCCGCCGGTAGCGGTCATCGATCGACCTCAGGCATTCATCGACATAGAGAGATGTAGCTCATCGTGTCCGAAGGAGTGCTTCCCGTGCCTCCTCGTGCCGCCGAGGCCGCTCCGGACCGTTCGCCCGGCCCGACACGCCGGCCCGAGCCGTTCGGGGTGCTCCCTGGTCACCGGGCGGATGCGCTGGGAGCGGTACCAGCGGGGCGACAGTCCACACCGGCCGGTCGCTACACTCTCGGGCAAGGTCCGGAAGCGCCCGCCGACCGAACCCGGTGCGCTGATGAAAATCGGATGGAGACGCAGTTGACCCGCGACAAGGCCGCACCCCCCGGAATCGACCTGACCGTTCCCAGCGTGGCCCGGGTCTACGACTACTTCCTGGGCGGCAAGGACAACTTCGAGGTCGACCGGAAGGTCGCCGAGCACGCCTTGCGGATCACGCCGGACGGGCCGGCCGCCGGCCGGGCGAACCGGGCCTTCCTGCGCCGGGTAATCCGGTTCCTCGTCGCCGAGGCCGGCATCGACCAGTTCCTCGACATCGGGTCCGGGCTGCCCACTCAGGGCAACGTGCACGAGGTGGCCACCGAGCACAACCCGGGCGCCCGGGTGGTGTACGTGGACAACGACCCGATCGTCCTGTCGCACGGGCGGGCGCTGCTCGCCGCGGAGGGCACGGCGACGGTGATTCAGGCCGACGTCCGGCGACCGCAGGAGATCCTCGACGATCCGGATGTCCGCCGGTTCCTCGACCTCGACCGGCCGATCGGGTTGTTGCTCTTCGCGATCCTGCACCACCTCGGCGACGACGAGGATCCGCGCGCGGTGGCGGCGGAGCTGATCGAGGCGTTGCCGTCGGGCAGCTACGTGGCGATCTCGCACTTCCGTGATCCGGGTGAGCGGGACCCGGAGGGCTCCCGTAAGGCCCGCGAGGTCGAGCGGGTCTTCAACGAGTCGCTGGGCACCGGTCGCTGGCGCACCGACGAGGAGATCCTCTCCTTCGCCGACGGGCTGACGCTGCTGGAGCCGGGCCTGGTGCCGCTGGCCGAGTGGCGTCCGGATCCGGGCACGCCCGCGCCGAAGCAGACCGACACCTACCACACCTTCGTCGGGCTGCTCGCCCGCAAGCCGTAGGCCGTCGCGACGTAGCCGCCGATCGTCATCGTCGCCGGCTACGCCGGGTGGTCTGTCATCCGGGCATGTCCACCGGCCGGTGCAGCGCGAGGCCGGGCCTCATGCGTACGGTTGCACCATGGTCGCCGTGGCTGACGTACGAGCGCTGGCACGGACACTGCCGCGCGGCACCGATCACCTGATCCGTGACCGCGTCACGTTCCGGGCCGGTTCGACCGTCACCACCCGACCCGACACCCCCGATGCCCGGAGGAACGCAGACCATGGACCACGCACCGCAGCTCATCCAGGAGCGGAGTGCCCCACCGGCCACGCTGGTGATCTTCGGCGCCTCCGGTGATCTGACCCGGCGTAAGCTCCTGCCCGCGGTCGAGAGCCTGGCGCGGCACGAGCGGCTTCCGGACCAGTTCGCGCTGGTCGGCGTCGCGCGTACGCCGATGACCGACGAGCAGTTCGCCGAGAGCGCCCTCGGCGGGCGCACCCTCGCCAGCAGACGCCAGCTCCGAGGCGGCGTCCGGTACGTGGCCGGCGGCTACGACGACCCGGAGACCTACAAGCGGCTCGTGGCCACCCTCGACGAGCTGGACGCGCAGCGGGGCACCTCCGGCAACCGGTTGTTCTACCTGTCGACGCCGGCCGGGGCCTTCGAGCCGGTGATCAACGGGTTGGCCGGTGTCGGGCTCAACCAGCCGCGCGAGGGCTCCTTCTCCCGCCTGGTCATCGAGAAGCCGTACGGGCGCGACCTGGTCACGGCCCGCGAGCTCGACGGCGTCGTGCACGGCGCGTTCGGCGAGCACCAGGTTTTCCGGATCGATCACTATCTGGGCAAGGACACCGTCCAGAACGTGTTGGCGCTGCGCTTCGCGAACTCGATCTTCCAGCCGATCTGGGACCGCTCCTGGGTCGACCACGTGCAGATCACCGTCGCCGAGACGCTCGGCGTGGGCGCTCGCGGCGGCTTCTACGAGGACGCCGGCGCGATGCGGGACATCGTGCAGAACCACGTGCTCCAGGTCCTCGCGCTGGCGCTGATGGAGCCGCCGGCCTCGTTCGAGGCCGAGGGCCTGCGCAACGAGAAGGTGAAGCTGTTGCAGGCCATCCGGCTCCCCACGGACCGGGACATCGCCGAGGCCGCGGTCCGTGGGCAGTACACCCGGGGCGGCACCCGGGAGGAGCTGATGGCCGGCTACCGGGAGGAGCCCGGCGTCGACCCGTTGTCGCGGACGGAGACGTACGCCGCGATGCGGCTCAACGTGGACAACTGGCGGTGGGCCGGGGTGCCGTTCTACGTGCGCACCGGCAAGCGCCTGCCGGCCCGGCTCACCGAGGTGGCGCTGCAGTTCCAGCGCCCGCCGCACCTGCCGATCCCGACCGACCAGCTCACCGGCCTCGACGCGGACGCGCTGATCCTGCGGATCCAGCCGAACGAGGGCATTTCGCTGCGTTTCGGTGCCAAGGTGCCGGGTCACTCCTTCCGGGTCCGCACGGCCACCATGGAGTTCTCGTACGACCAGACGTTCGCCGAGGAGTCCCCGGAGGCGTACGAGCGCCTGCTCCTGGACTCGCTCGTCGGTGACGCCTCGCTCTTCATCCGCAGCGACGAGGTGCAGCAGTGCTGGCGGATCGTCGACCCGATCATCGAGAACTGGGCGAAGGACCACTCGCCGATTCCCACCTACGAGGCCGCCTCCTGGGGCCCGACCGACGCCGACCGGCTCATCGGCCGGCACGGCCGCAGATGGCGTAACTCCGCGTAGCCCGGCCGGCCGAGGAGCCGTACCGGTCCGGGCGCTCTGCCGGACCGGTACGGCGTCGTCGGTGGTCGGTGTCGCCGGGCGTCAACTTCCGGCGCAGGTGGCGGTGGCTCCGCTGCCGTTTCCGGTGCCCTGGAACCCGAAGCTGGTGGACTGACCGGCGGCGATTCGTCCGTTGTAGCTCTGGTTCGTGACGGTGACCGTCCCGCTGGCGCCGCTGGCGACGCCGTTCCACATCGAGGTGATCGACGCTCCGCCGGGCAGATTGAGCGTCACCCGCCAACCGGTGAGCGCGGCGGCGCCGGCGGTGACGGTGACGTTGGCGACGAATCCGCCGTTCCACTGGTCCTGGACGGAGTAGACCGCGGCGCAGCTCCCGCCGCCGGGCGGGGGAGTGGTGGGCGGCGGCGTGGTGGGCGGAGGCGTGGTGGGCGGGGGCGTGGTCGGCGGCGGGCTGGTGGGCGGCGGGTCGTCGTCGAGCGTCAGGTTCTTCTGTTGCACGGTCCACTGGGTGTGGCACAGGCCGCAGTCGGGGCCGACGAAGGTGCGCCCGGCCGTGGTGTCGCCCTTGAGGCGCCACTTGAGGTAGAGCACGGCCACCCGGCCGAACTCGCCGCCGTTGGGCTGGTCGTAGGTGCCGCCGTGTCCGACGTTGAGGTTGCCCATGAACGCGGGCAGTCCGGCCGGCAGCTTGCCCCAGTCGTCCATGCCGTTCGGGTAGGCGATGTCGCTGGGCCCGCCCATGAAGTAGGCGATCGGCTTGGTCAGTCTCCGGAGCTGGTAGTCGTCGGCGTCGTTCAGCAGGCCGCTGCTGAAGATGCCGGTCGTGGTGATCCGTGGGTCGGCGGAGACGGCGTACGCCTCCAGCCCGCCGCAGGAGAAGCCGGCTACCGCGATCTTGGAGGTGTCGAGCCGGTTGTAGTACTTGCTGCCCGTCCGGGAGTTCTCCGCGACCGCCCAGTCGATGGACTGGGTGAGCATCTGGGAGGTGGTGGAGCCGGACCCGTTCGGCGCGCCGTTGGCGATGGCGAGGAAGCCGTGGGAGGCGATCTCGCGGAGGAAGTTGCCCTGGGAGAGCCCGTTGGCCGAACAGCCGCCGTTGCCCCACACGAGGATGGGAAGGCGCTCGGACGGGAGCGTCTGGGGTCGGAAGATGGTGTGGTTGGCCAGGGTGGCCGAGGTCTCGTAGTCGGCGGGATAGGGGCCGGAGCCGCCGACCGCCGCGTCGGCCGGCGTCCCGCCGAGCGCCATGACCACGGCGGTGACCGGAAGAACGGCGGCTGCCAGCCCCGCCCAGATCTTCGATGTCCGTCTCATACGTCCTCCCGCGGGTGTCGCCACGGCGCTGCCTGCGGGCCGGTGGCGGTTGGCCGTTCGCGCCTCGACCGACGTGGGCCACCCACATGTGCGCCGGCGGGAACGGGATGCGGCCACCATCCCCGCGACAGAGACAAGTGTCAATATTTTGTCCCGGCTGACGGGATCCGACCGCGGCGGGTAACGATTGTGTGAACTTTGGTGAACACCGGGTGCGCGGGTTATCCCGCAGTTCGAGCGGGTTGAGATGTCGATTCGGTAGACGTCTCGGTGAACGCCGTTCACCCTCTTGTTCACTGCTGCTAAATCCGGTAGAACACCAGGAAGGTCCGCAGCTCGGGCCGTCTGCCTCGTGCTTCCGGGAGGACTACTCATGGCTCGTTCACCTCGTCCGGGCGCCTCCTCGCCCGCGCTCTCCCGCCGCGGCGTCCTGCAGTTGGGTGGCGGCGTCGCGCTCCTCTTCGCCACCGGCGCCTGCGCCGCGGACAGCGGCGACACGTCACGCGACGGCAAGTCCGGCGGCGCCACCGCCACGACGCTGCGCATCGCCGTCTCCAGCTACCTGTCGAGCTGGGACCAGGACTTCGTCGGCTTCGACCTGACCGCGTTGATGCTCTACAAGAACGTCTTCCCCTACCTAATCGACTACGGGGTCACCGACGCCGGCGGCAGCAAGATCCTCGACACCCAGAACGTCATCCCGACGTTCGCCGAGTCGTTCGAGCCCGACGCCGAGCAGAAGGTCTGGACGCTCAAGCTGCGTCGCGGCGTGAAGTTCGCCAGCGGCAACGAGATGACGGCCGCCGACGTGAAGTGGTCGAAGGACCGCGCGTTCGCCGCCCAGGCCAACGTCGCGGGCATCTACCGCACCATCGGCCTGACCGAGGCCGACCAGGTCAAGGTCGTCGACGACTACACGGTCGAGTTCCACCAGGCGTTCCCCAGCGCCCTCACCCGGCAGATCCAGGCGATCTCGCTGTACGTCTTCGACTCCGTCGAGGCCAAGAAGCGCGCCGGCGCCAGCGACCCCTGGGCCAAGGAGTGGTTCGCGAAGAACCCGCCCACCGGCGGCTATTTCAACGTCGCGAAGGCCACCCAGGGCCAGGAGATCGAACTCAGCGCGAACACCGGCTACCCGGGCCCGGACCCGGCCAAGACGTCGACCATCCGGATCTCGGTCGTGCCGGCCGCGTCCAACCAGCGGTTGCAGTTGCAGGCCGGCGACATCGACATCGCGCTCGGCATCAGCCAGCGCGACATCCAGGACCTCAAGAAGGCGGCCGGCATCAAGGTCATCTCGGCGGCCAGCAACCGCCAGGTCGCCATCCAGATGTCGGTCACCGCCGCGCCGTTCAACAACGTGAACGTGCGTAAGGCGCTCGCCTGGGCGGTGCCGTACGAGCAGATCATCACCAACGTGTACGGCGGTGACGCCCGCGCGGCCAAGAGCCCGGTGCCGCTGGACATGCCCGGGTACGACGAGGTCGGCTACCCGTTCACCCACGACCTGGACAAGGCGAAGGCCGCCATGGCCGCCGCCGGTCAGGCGTCGATCGACTCCGAGCTGGTCTTCGAGGCCGACAACGAGGAGCAGCAGAAGATCGCCGTGCAGGTGCAGGGCGAGGCGGCGAAGGCGGGCATCCGGCTCAAGCTGACCCCGCTGGACCCGGCCACGCTCGGCGAGCGGCGGACGAAGAAGAACATCCCGCTGCAACTCACCTCCGGGCAGCTCTGGGTGGACGACGTCGAATACATGCTCGCCACGAGCTTCGTCAAGGGCGCCAACCTCAACTACTCCAACTACAGCAACCCGGAGATCGAGCAGATCTACGAGAAGTCGCACACCACCGTCGAGACGGGCGCCCGCAACGCGCTGTGGAAGCGGGTCCAGGAGATCCTCGCCGCCGACGTGCCGTGGGTGGTGATCTGCCAGCCCAACTTCAACCTGCCCGTCCGGGAGTCCGTCGCCGGCTGGGTGCAGCCGATGGACGGCCTCGCCCGCCTGCGCTACCTGAGCGCATCGGCCTAGGAACGTCACCCACCCATGCGAATCCTCCGGTTTGTCGTCAGGCGGCTACTCCAACTGATCCCCGTTCTGCTCGGTGTGGTCGTCCTGGCGTTCCTCCTGGTCCGGGTGCTGCCCGGCGACCCGGTCCGCAGCATCCTCGGGCCGAACGCCACCGAGGAGGACGCCGCCGCGGCCCGCGCCCGCTTCGGGCTGGACCAGTCCCTGTGGCAGCAGTTCCTGGACTACCTCCGGGGACTGCTCACCGGTGACTTCGGCACCTCGATCCAGAGCGGCGGCTCCGTGGGCTCGGAGATGGCGCTGCGGGTGGGGCCGACCCTGGAACTCGTCGTCATCTCGGTGACCATCGCGCTCGTGGTGGCCACCGTGCTGGGGATCTGGTCGGCGAAGCGGGCCAACCGGGTCGGCGACCACAGCGTCCGGATGTTCGCCCTGGCCGGCAACTCCGTCCCGGAGTTCTGGCTCGGCCTGGTGCTGGTGCTCGTCGGCTACAGCGTGCTCGGCTGGTTCCCGGCGCCGAGCGGGCGGGTCGATCCGGACACCGGCCTCACGCCGCTCACCGGGGCGGACCTGGTCGACGCCGTCCTCACCGCCAACGGTCCGGCGATCGCCTCGGCCGCGGCGTACCTGGTGCTGCCGGTGCTCACCCTCGTCGTCGGCGTGGTCGCGCCGTTGCTGCGCAGCGTCCGCGCCTCCGCGCTGGAGGTGCTGCACTCCGAGCCGTACACCGCGGCGAAGGCGCACGGGCTGCGCGACCGGACGCTGCACCGCGGCTACCTGCTGCGGGCGACGCTGGTCCGGCTGCCGTCGCTGGCGGCGCTGGTCTTCGGCACGGCGATCGGCTCCACCGTGCTCGTCGAGTACGTGTTCTCGTGGCAGGGCTTCGGCCAGTGGGCCCTGCGCGGCCTGCTCTACCGGGACTACCCGGTGGTGCAGGCGTCGGTGCTGGTCATCGCGTTGTGCTACGTGCTGGTGTTCCTCATCGCCGACGTGGTCCACGCGATCCTCGACCCGAGAGTGAGGCTCTGATGGCCGAGTTGCGCACCGTCGCGGACGGCGGGGCCGCAGCCGCGCCGACGGTCGTCGCCGGCGGTGAGCGGGACAGCCGGTTCGCCCGCCGCATGATCATCGTCGGGGCGACCATCCTCGCGGTGGTGGCGGTGGTGGCGGTGTTCGCGCCGCTGCTCAGCACCTGGGGCGAGACCGAGATCGACCCGGCGAACACCCTGGTCGCCCCGGGCGGCGGCCACCTGCTCGGCACCGACGGCAACGGCATGGACGTCTGGAGCCGGATGCTCTACGCCGCCCGGCTCGACCTGGGCATCGCGCTGGCCGCGGTCGCGCTCGCCGTGGTCGTGGGCACCCTGCTCGGCCTGGTCGCCGGCTACGTCGGCGGCTGGCTCGACGACGTGCTGATGCGGGTGGTCGACATCTTCCAGTCGTTCCCCACGTTCATCCTGGCGCTGGCGGTGGCCGCCCTGCTCGGCAACGGCACGATCAACCTGATCATCACGATCGCGGCGGTGAACGCGCCGGCGTACGCCCGGCTGGTCCGCGCCGAGGTGCGGTCGCTGCGGGAACTGCCGTTCGTGGACGCCGCGATCACCTCCGGGGCGTCGCCGGTGGGTGTGCTCTGGCGGCACCTGCTCCCCAACAGCCTCACCCCGGTGCGGGTGATCGCGCCGCTGAACTGCGGCTGGGCGATGCTCACCCTGGCCGGTCTCTCCTTCCTCGGCCTGGGCGTGAACATCCCCGAGGCGGAGTGGGGCGCGATGATCAGCCTGGGCGCCGCGGACGTGGTCGGCGGCCGGTGGTGGACCTCGGTCCCACCCGGCCTGGCCCTGTTCGTCTGCGTCCTCGGGTTCAGCCTGCTCGGCGAAGGCCTGCAGGACCGCGCCAACGCGAAGCGGCGGTGACCATGCTGTCGATCGAGAACCTCTCCGTGACCATCCGGCGACCCGGCCGGCAGGTCGCCGCGCTCAGCGGCGTGACCTTCGCCGTGCGCCCCGGCGAGGTCGTCGGCCTGGTCGGCGAGAGCGGCGGCGGCAAGAGCATGGTGGCCCGCGCCGTCGTGGGGCTGCTGCCCGGCGGCTCGCACGCCACCGGCCGGGTGCTCGTCGGTGACGCGGACGTGCTGCGCATGGACGACACCGCGCTCGCCGCCCACCGCGGGCGGGGGGCGGCGATCTGCTTCCAGAACCCGCGCGGCGCGCTCAGTCCCACCCGCACCGTCGGCAAGCAGCTCGTCGACCGGCTCGCCACCCACCAGGAGATGTCCGGCGACCGGGCCCGGGAGGCGGCGCGCGAGCTGTTCGAGTCGGTGGGCATCCGCAGCGCGCGGCGGCGGCTCGACGCGTACGCCCACGAGCTGTCCGGCGGCATGGCCCAGCGGGTGATGATCTCGCTGGCCACCGGCTGCGCCCCGGACCTGCTGATCGCCGACGAGCCGACCACCGGCCTGGACGTGACGCTGACCCGGGAGATCCTGCGCCAGTTCCGGCAGGCGGCGGACGCCGACGGCCGGGGCGTGCTGCTGATCTCCCACGACCTCGCCTCGATCGCCGAGGTCTGCGACCGGGTGGTGGTGCTCTACGCCGGCACGGTGGTGGAGAGCGGACCGGCCGCGCAGGTGCTGCGGGAGCCCGCGCACCCGTACACCCGGGCCCTGCTGCGCTCGGTGCCGGACGTCGGCGGGCGGCCGGTCGTCGCCACCCCCGGCGCCATGCCCCTGCTGACCCGGCCACCGGAGAACTGCCCGTTCGTCGCCCGCTGCGCGCACGCCGACGGCACCTGCTCGGCCGAGCGTCCGGCCACCCGGCCGCTCGCCGGCGACTGGTCGCTCGCGTGCTTCCACCCGCAGACCCGGCCGCTCGACGCGGACCAGCCGTCGGGACCGGTCACGCCGCCGGCCGTCGGGGCACCGGCCGGACCGGACCCGAAGCCCGCCGTGCTGGAGATCGAGGACGCGCACGTCGTCTACCGCAGCCGGTTCGGCTCCGGCGGGCACCACGCGCTGCGCGGCGTCACGCTGCGGCTCGGCCCGGGCGAGACACTCGGCGTGGTGGGCGAGAGCGGCTGCGGCAAGAGCACCCTCGCGAAGCTCGTCATGGGCCTGGTCGCGCCCACGTCCGGCACGGTCACCGTCGCCGGGCAGGCCCTGGTCAAGCAGGCCGGTCGGTCCCGGCCGCGCGGCCGGGCGTTGCGCCGGGCGCGCACCCGGGCCCAGCTCGTGTTCCAGGACCCGATCGGCTCGCTGAGCCCGCGCCGTACCGTCGGCGACGCCATCGCCGAGCCGCTGCGGGCCGCGGGCCTGTCCCCGGCGGAGCGCACCGCGCGGGTCGCCGCCGTGCTGGACCGGATGGAACTGGACCGCGCGGTCCTCCAGCGGTATCCGCACGAGCTGTCCGGCGGCCAGGCCCAGCGGATCGGCATCGCCCGCGCCCTGGTCGGCGAGCCGGACCTGATCGTCTTCGACGAGCCGACCTCGGCCCTGGACGTCACCGTCCAGGCGCAGATCCTCGACGTGATCGCCGACGTGGCCGCCGACGCGGACCGCGCCTCGGTGTTCATCTCCCACGACCTGGCGACGGTGCGGGGATTTGCCGACCGCGTCGTGGTGCTCTACCTCGGCCGGGTCGTCGAGGAGGGGCCGGTGGACGTCGTCTTCGACACGCCCCGGCACCCGTACACCCGGGCGCTGCTGAACAGCGCCCCCCGCCTCGCCGGGACGGCCGGCGACGGCGGGGCCGTGGAACTGGTCAAGGACCTGGAAGAAGCCGACGCCGCCACCGGATGCCCGCTCGCGGCCCGGTGCCCGTTCGTCACCGACCGGTGCCGATCGGAGCGGCAGGAGCTTCAGTCGTACGGCGAGAGCCGGGCCGCCTGCTGGCGCGTACCCGAGCTTCCCGCCCTCATCGGAAGGCAGGCCCGCACGCCATGACCCGTCGCCCCATCCGGCTCGCCGTCGACATCGGCGGGACGTTCGTGGACGCCATGGAACTCGACACGCGCACCAACCGGGTCCGCTTCCGCAAGGCGGCGACCACCCCGGCCCGGCCCGCGGACGGTGTGCTCGCCGCGATCACCGCGCTCGGCACCGACCTGTCCGAGGTGGAGCTGTTCATCCACGGCACCACGCTCGGACTCAACGCGGTGCTGGAACGCCGGGGCGGTCGCACCGGCATCATCACCAACGAGGGTTTTCGGGACATCTTCCTGATCGGTCGCGGCAACGTGCCGTCCGAGCACATGTACGACTTCCAGTACCAGCGGCCGGAAAGCCTGGTGCGGCGCCGGTTCACCGCCGGGGTGCGGGGCCGGCTCGACCACCGGGGGCAGGAGGTGGAGCCGCTGGACCCGGAGAGCGTCCGGGCCGCCGCCCGCACGCTCGTGGTGGACCAGCAGGTCACCTCGATCGCCATCTGCTTCCTGCACTCGTTCCTCGACCCGAGCCACGAGCGGGCGGCGGCACGCCTCATCCACGAGGAGTTCCCGGAGGTCAGCCTGTCGCTGTCGACTGACATCGTGCGCGAGTACCGGGAGTACGAGCGGACCAGCACCACCGTGCTGGAGGCGTACATCCGGCCGATCTTCGAGCGGTACGTGGACGAGCTGGAGGCCGGGCTGGCCGGGCGCGGCTTCGCCGGACGCTTCCTGATCATGCGGTCCGGCGGCGGCTCGATGACGAGCGCGGTGGCCAAGACCGCACCCACCCACACCGTGCTCTCCGGCCCGGCCGGCGGCATCGTCGGCGCCGCCTACGTCGCCGCCGAACTGGGCCGGGACAACGTGCTCACGTTCGACATCGGCGGCACCTCGCTCGACGCCTGCGTGATCGAGCGCGGCAGCCCGGTGGCCGCGTACGAGGCCCAGTTGGAGCACTTCCCGCTGCTCATCCCCACGTACGACATCCGGACCATCGGCGCCGGCGGCGGTTCGATCGCCTGGCTCGACCACGGGCTGCTCAAGGTCGGCCCGCAGAGCGCCGGGGCCGACCCCGGGCCGGTCTGCTACGGCCGCGGCGGCACGAAGCCGACCGTCACCGACGCGGCGGTGGTGCTCGGCTACGTCGACCCGGAGCGTTTCCTCGCCGGCACCATGGGGCTGCGGGACGCCGAGGCGCGCGCCGCCATCGCCGAGCAGCTCGCCGAGCCGCTCGGCCTGAGCGTGGAGAACGCGGCGGCCGGCGTGTTCGACGTGCTGCTGGCCCGCACCGTCGGCGCGGTCCGGCAGATCACCGTCGAGCGGGGCCACGACCCCCGGCGGTTCGCGTTGCTCGCGTTCGGCGGCGCCGGGCCGCTGCTGGCCCCGTTGCTGGCGCGGGAGATGGGCATCGGCGAGGTGATCGTGCCGTTCGCGCCGTCCGGCTTCTCCGCGTGGGGCATGCTCTCGGCCGACATCGTCAACGACTTCAGCCGTACCGTGATGGCCACGCTCGACGACGCGGACCTGGCGGAGTTGGAGCAACTGTTCAAGGCGGTCGAGGCCGAGGCGGTGGCGTCGCTCGGGGCGCAGGGCGTGCCGGCCGGTGAGGCGGTGCTGGAGCGGCAGTTCGAGCTGCGCTACCTCGGCCAGGAACACAGCCTGATGGTGACCGTCGGGCGCGAGCTGGACCGCGACGCGGTCCGCGCCGCGTTCGACGAGACGCACCGCGCCCGGTACGGCCACACCATGGGCAACCCGTTGCAGATCCTCAACCTGCGGGTGCGGGGCATCGGCCGCACCGACCGGCCCGAGTTGCCGACCCTCCCGCGCGGGGACGGCGACCCGTCGCAGGCGTTGCTGACGCACCGGGACGCCTACGACTTCGGGCGGCACGCGGTGGTGCCGTTCGCCGTCTACGACCGGGCCGGCCTGGAGCCGGGCGACACCTTCGGCGGGCCGGCGCTGATCGACGAGGGCACCTCCACCACCGTGGTGCCGAGCGGCCAGCGGGTCACCGTCGACGACCACGGATACCTGCTCGTCACCCTGGAGGAGGCCGCATGACCACGCTCGACGGAGCCCAGGTCGAGGTCGTCCGCAGCTATCTGTTGTCGGCGGCCGAGGAGATGCGGGCCACGCTCATCCGCACCTCGTTCAACCCGGTCATCTACGAGGTGCACGACTTCGGCCTGTCGATGTACGACGCCGACCTGCGGCTGGTCGCCGAGGCCACCGGGTTGACGTTCTTCCTCGGCGCGAACGACTTCTCGCTGCGCAAGGGCGTGGAGTACGTGGGCCGGGAGAACCTGCACCGCGGCGACGTGGTGCTGCTCAACTACCCGTACTGGAACGCGGCGCACGCGTACGACGCGACGCTGTTCGCCCCGGTGTTCCGGCCCGACCCGGCGGACCCGGACGCGGACGGCGACCTGGTCGGTTTCCTCTGCGTCCGCGCGCACTGGATGGACCTGGGCGCCAAGGACCCGGGTTACGTGCTCGACTCGACCGACATGCACCAGGAGGGATTGATCTTCCCGGGCACCAAGGTCGTCTCCCGGGGGCGGCCGGTGCGGGAGATCCAGGAGCTGATCCGGTTCAACTCGCGGATGCCCGACGCGGTGCTCGGTGACCTACACGCGCAGATCGCCGCGCTGCGTACCGGCGAGCGCCGGATGTTGGAGATCGTCGAGAAGTTCGGCCGGGACAGCGTCGACCAGGCGATCGACCGCATCATCGCCGACGGGGAGACCCGAACCCGCGCGGCGCTGGCGACCCTCCCACAGGGCACCTGGACCGCCGAGGACTGGGTGGACGACGACGGCATCACCGACGACCCGGTGAAGATGCGCGTCACCGTGACCATCGCCGACGGGCGCTTCGTGGTCGACTTCGCCGGCTCGGCCGCCGCCACCCGCGGGCCGATCAACATGCCGTTCGGCGCGACCGAGGCGATCTGCAAGGTCGTGCTGAAGTCGCTCACCTCGCGCGACGAGCCGTCGAACGCCGGCACGGTCGCGCCGATCGAGGTGCGGGCCGAGCCGGGCAGCCTGTTCCACGCCGTCTATCCGCAGCCCACGTTCACGCTGTGGACCGGCATCGTCGCGGTGGAGCTGATCCTCAAGGCGTTGGCGCAGGGCATGCCGGACCTGCTGCCCGCCTCCTCCGGCGGCGACGTGCCCGGTTTCATGATGGTCGGCCTGCACCCGGACACCGGGCAGATGTTCGCGGTCAGCAACAACGACCTGGTGGGCTGGGGCGGCACCGCGCGGCACGACGGGATGGACGCCGCCACCCACGTCTCCGGCAGCACCGGCCGGGGCACCCCGATCGAGGTGATGGAGGCCAAGACGGGGATGTTCTTCGAGCGCTGGGAGATCCGCACCGACTCCGGCGGCGCGGGCCGCTTCCGGGGCGGTTGCGGGCTGCGGCGGGACATCCGGTTCGTGACGCCCGGCGAGTTCCTCACGGTGATCAAGAAGACGAAGAGCGCGCCGTGGGCGCTGGCCGGCGGCGCGCAGCCGGAGCCGAACCAGGTGGTGCTGTTCCCGGGCACCGACCGCGAGCACCGGGTGAGCACCAAGCGCACCACGGTCGCGGTGGGGGACCGGGTGACGCTGCTGACCGCAGGTGGCGGCGGGCACGGCGACGTGCGCAGCCGTGACCCCGAGGCGGTACGGCGGGACGTGGCCGAGGGCTACGTCTCGCCGGAGGCGGCCCGGGACGTCTACGGGGTGGACGTCGATGGGTGAGCCGACGGTCGACGGGGCGACCGTCGAGGTCGTCCGCAGCCACCTCGTCTCGGCCGCCGAGGAGATGCGGGCCGCGCTCGTGCGCACCGCGTTCAACCCGGTCATCTACGAGGTGTACGACTTCGGCATCTCCATCTACGACCGGCACCTGCGGCTGGTCGCGGAGTCGACCGGGCTGTCCCGCTTCCTCGGCGCCAACGACTACTCGCTGCGCCGGGGCGTGGAGTACGTGGGCCGGGAGAACCTGCACCGCGGCGACGTGGTGCTGCTCAACTACCCGTACTGGAACGCGGCGCACACCTACGACGCGACCATGTTCGCGCCGGTCGTGCTGCCGGGCGGCGAGGAGCTGATCGGCTTCCTGTGCATCCGCGCGCACTGGATGGACCTGGGCGCCAAGGATCCCGGTTACGTGCTCGACTCCACCGACATGCACCAGGAGGGGATCGTCTTCCCCGGCACGAAGGTGTATGCCCGGGGCGAGCCGGTGCCCGAGATCCACGAGCTGATCCGCTTCAACTCGCGGATGCCGGACCTCGTGCTCGGCGACCTCAACGCGCAGATCGCCGCGCTGCGCACCGGTGAGCGGCGGATCACCGAACTGTACCGCGACTACGGCCCGGCCGTGGTGGACGCGGTGGTCGACCGGGTGATCGACGTCGCCGCCGAACAGGCCGCCGAGGCGGTGGCCGCCCTGCCGCAGGGCACCTGGACCGCCGAGGACTGGCTCGACGACGACGGCGTCTCCGACGAGCCGATCCGGATGCGGGTCACCGTCACGGTCGCCGACGGCGAGTTCACGGTGGACTTCGCCGGGTCGTCGCCGGCGGTGCCCGGGCCGGTGAACCTGCCGCTGGGCGCCACCATCGCCACCTGCCGGGTCGCGTTCAAGGGCGTCACCACGCCCCACGAGCAGACGAACGCCGGGCACTTCGCGCCGCTGCGGGTACGCGCCGAACCCGGCTCGCTGTTCCACGCGGAATATCCGGCCGCCACGTTCACCCAGTGGACCGGCACGGTCGCGGTGGAGTTGATCCTCAAGGCGTTGGCGCAGGGCATGCCGGACCGGCTGGCCGCCTCCTCCGGCGGCGACGTGCCCGGTTTCATGATGGTCGGCCGGCACCCGGACACCGGGCAGATGTTCGCCGTCAGCAACAACGACCCGGTCGGGTGGGGCGGCACGCCCGGGCACGACGGGATCGGACCGGCGAACCACCTGTGTCAGACCCAGGCGCGCAACACACCCGTCGAGGTGCTGGAGGCGAAGACCGGGATGTTCTTCGAGCGGGTGGAGATCCGCACCGACTCCGGCGGCGCCGGCCGGTTCCGGGGTGGTTGCGGCCTGCGGCGGGACATCCGGTTCGTGACGCCCGGCGAGTTCCTGATGGTGGTCAAGAAGACGAAGAGCGCGCCGTGGGCGCTGGCCGGCGGCGCGCAGCCGGAGCCGAACCAGGTGATCGTCTTCCCCGGTACGGACCGGGAGCACCGGGTGAGCACCAGGCGTACCCCGGTGGCGGTGGGGGACCGGGTGACGGTGCTGACCGCCGGTGGCGGCGGGCACGGCGACCCGGGGTCGAGGGATCCGGAGGCGGTACGGCGGGACGTGGCCGAGGGCTACGTCTCCCCGCGGGCCGCCCGAGACGTCTATGGAGTGATCGCGTGAGTGCCGCCTATTCCCCCGAGCCGTCGAGCCTGCTGCTCGGCAACTGCACCGTGCTCGACGCCCGCGTGGTGACCGGCATGACGCCCGTGACCGGGGCCGGGGTGTGGGTCCGCGGCGACCGGATCGCCGCCGTCGGGCCGTACGCCGAGGTGGCCGCCGAGGCGCGGACCGCCGGCCGGCTGACGGAGGTGGACCTCGACGGCGCGTACCTGACGCCCGGTCTGGTCAACATGCACACCCACTTCTCGTTGTCGCTGCCCGGCGCGGGCGGCGACAACGTCAAGGGGATGGGCCCGTACGACCTGGCCCACTACATGGCCGACGGGGCGCGGCGCACCCTGCACTCCGGCGTGACCACGGTGCGCTGCGTGGCGGAGAAGGACCACGCCGACTTCGCGTTGCGGCGGGCGATCACCGCCGGCCGCACCCCGGGCCCGCGCATCCACACCGCCGGCCGGGCGCTCGTCTGCACCGGCGGGCACGGCCACGAGAGCAACGACACGCTCGAATGCGACGGCCCGGTGGGGTTCCGCCAGGGCGTCCGCAGCCAGATCAAGGCCGGCGCCGACCTGATCAAGGTGATGATCTCGGGTGGCATCGCCGGCGAGCACGAGAGCATCCACACGCCCCAGCTCTTCGCCGACGAGATGACCGCAGTGATCGAGACCGCGCACGCGTGGGGTCGCAAGGTGACCGCGCACGCCGGGCCGGCCGAGGTGATCGGCGCGGCGGTGGAGCTGGGGCTGGACTGCGTGGAGCACGGCTACCAGCTCACCCCGCAGGTCGCGGCGCGGATGGCGGAGCGGGGCACCGCGCTCGTACCGACGCTGCTGGTGACCCGCTGCAAGGAGTTCTTCGACGAGTTGGGCGTGCCGGAGTGGATGCAGTGCCGGTCGCTCGGCGCCGGTCCCCGGCACCTGGAGAGCTTCGACCTGGCCGTCGCCGCCGGGGTGGAGGTGCTGCTCGGCAGCGACATGCCCCCGTTCTGGCGGTTCGAGGGCACCACCGCCTCGGTCCGGGAGCTGGAGTTCATGGCCGAGCGGATCGGCACCGCGCGGGCGCTGCACGCCGGCACGCTCGGCCCGATCCGGTGGCTCGGCGCGGAGTCCGACCTCGGCACGGTCGAGGCCGGCAAGCTGGCCGACCTGATCGCCACGGACGCCGACCCGCTTGCCGACACCTCGGCGTTCCGCGACGTGCGGTGGGTGATGAAGGGCGGGCAGATCGCCCGCGACGACCGCAACCAGGAGGAGACGCGATGACGTTCGCGGAGGCGGGCGCGGCGGAGATCGCCGCCGGCATCGATGACATGTACGCCGCGTTCCTCGCCGGGGACCGGCAGCGGTTCGACGCGCACCTGCATCCCGAGGTGACCACCTGGGAGACGCACCTGCCGGGGCCGCTGCGGACCCGGGCCGAGCTGGACGACTACCGCGCGCGGCGGGACGCCGCGGGTCAGCGGCCCCGGCTGGCGGTGCTCGCCGCGCGGGACAAGCGCATCGACGTCTGGGGTGACTGCGGCGTCGCCCGGTACGTGCTGGTCTCGCAGCCCGGGCCGGACGACGCGCCGGAGCTGACCCGGGTCACCGACGTGGTGCGCCGGATCGACGGCCGCTGGGTGATCGTGCACCATCACGCCGAGCTGGTGCGCGATCCGGTGGGCGCGGCATGATCCGCCGGCTGGTGGCGGAGCGGACCGGCGAGCCGGCGGACGTGCTGTCGGTCGCCGACCTGCCCGACGACCCGCCGCCCGGCCCCGGCGAGGTGCGGCTCGCGGTGCGGACGGTGGGCCTGAACTTCCTCGACGTGATGCTGTGCCGGGGCGAGTATCCGGTGCGGCCGGACCCGCCGATGACGCCCGGCGTGGAGGTGGCCGGGCGGGTCGTCGCCGCCGGCGCCGGGGCGGAGCACCTGCTGGGCCGGGAGGTGCTCGCCTGCCCGGCGCTGCCGCGCGGCGCGCTCGGCACCACGGTCACGGTGGACGCCGCCGTGGTGGTGCCGCGACCGTCCACGGTCGACCCGGTGACCGCGGCGGCGTTGCCGGTCACCTACCAGACGGCGTGGTTCGCGCTGGAACGGGCCGGCGTCACCGCCGGGCAGACCGTCCTGGTGCACGCCGGCGCGGGCGGTGTCGGCATCGCCGTCGTCCAGCTCGCAGTGGCGCGCGGCGCCCGGGTCCTCGCCACCGCCGGCGGCCCGGCCAAGACGGCGATCTGCCGCGACCACGGCGCCGAGGTGGCCGTCGACTACACCGCCGGGGACTTCGTGCCCGCCGTGCGGGAGGCCACCGGCGGCCGGGGCGTGGACGTCGTGGTGGACCCGGTGGGCGGCGACGTGTTCGCCCGCTCCTGGGACTGCCTCGCCTTCGAGGGCCGCCTCGTCGCGGTCGGCGCGGCCGGCGGCGCGCCGCCGGCGGTCGACCCGCTGCGGCTGATGGCGGCGAACGCGACGCTCGTCGGCCTCTCCTGGGGGTCGCAGTATCCGTGGCAGCGGCCGTCCGCGGTCGAGTCCGCCTATCAGGAGCTGTTCGACATGTGCGCCTCCGGCGCGGTCCGGCCGCCGGTCAGCCGCGTGGTGTCGCTGGAGGAGACGCCCGCGGCGCTCACCGAACTGGCCGAACGCCGGACCACCGGCAAGATCATCGTGCGGATCGACGAAGGGGAGGGGCCGTGAGCGACACCGCGGACGGCGACATGGAGATCTACGACCTGCGGGTGACGGTCGACCGGATCGAGGGCCGGTCGGTGTGCGGCATGGCCGTCGGCGACCACTTCGACCTGACCAACAGCGCCCACCTGCGGATCCCCGAGGGAAAGCACTTCTGCGTGTACGCGCTCGCGTCGGTGCTGCCCTTCCTCGCCGCCAAGCAGCGTGACCTGGCGCCGGGGGACTGGCTGGACCAGGACTCCCACTTCATCTGCCCCGATCCGGAGGAGCGGCTGGTCATGAAGGTGGAACGGACGTGCCGGCGACGGATGAACTCGGCGGAGCTGACGTGACCGTCGAGATCGGACTCGGCCTGCAGAGCGACAAGCCCGCCGGCGTCTACGCCCGGCTGGCCCGCGCCGCCGAGTCGCACGGCTTCGACGTGCTCACCGTCTTCGGCGACCTGATGTACCAGCCGCCGATCTTCCCGCTGCTGGAGATGGCCCAGGCGACCGAACGGGTACGCCTCGGCACGGCCTGCCTGAACCCGTACTCGATGGCCCCGTACGAGATCGCCGGCCAGCTCGCCGCCCTGGACCTGGCCTCGCACGGACGGGCCTACCTGGGGCTGGCCCGGGGGACCTGGCTCGGCGCGGTCGGCCTACCGCAGCCGCGACCGCTGACCACGATCGAGGAGGCCGTCGAGGTCGTCCGCCGCCTGCTGCGCGGCGACCGGAGCGGGTTCGACGGCCGGGTCTTCTCGCTGGCGGCCGGCACCGCCCTGCGGTACGCCGTGCACCGGCCCGACCCGCCGCTGCTGCTCGGCGCCTGGGGCCCGCAGGGCGCGGCCCTGGCCGGCCGGATCGCCGACGAGATCAAGGTGGGTGGCAGCGCCAACCCCGACATGGTGCCGGTGATCCGCGAGCGGCTCCGGGCCGGCGCGGAGCGGGCCGGGCGCGACGTCGCCGACGTCGGCATCGTGCTCGGCGCGGTGACCGTGGTCGACACCGACGGCGCGGCGGCCCGGGCGAAGGCCCGCACCGAGGTGGCGATGTACCTGGCGGTCGTGGCGGAGCTGGACCCGACCGTGGCGCTCCCCGACGACCTGGTGAAGCGGGTCGGCGAGCTGGTCGACGCGGGCGAGCACGAGGCCGCCGGCCGGTCGATCCCGGACGACGTGCTGGACCGGTTCGCCTTCTCCGGCACCCCCGAGCAGGTCGCCGCGCAGGCGCAGGCGCTCATCGACGCCGGTGTCCGCCGGGTCGAGTTCGGCACGCCGCACGGCCTGACCGACGAACGCGGCGTGGACCTGCTCGGCTCCGCCGTCCTGCCCCTGCTGCGCAGGTGAGCCCGGTGCTGCTCACCGTCGTGATCGGTCCGGGCCTGGTGGCCGACACCGCGTTGCTGACGTCCCTCGTCGCCGGCGCCTGCGCCGAACTGGACGTCACCGGCGAGGTCGTGGCCGCCGCCTCGACCGACGAACTGCGGTCGCGGCTCGCCGCGCCGGAGGGGCCGGTGGTGGTGCTGCCCGGCCCCACCCCGCCGGCCCGCGCGCTGATCGGCGCGCAGCCGCCGCACGCGGTCTGGTACGACCTCACCGTCGAGCCGCCGGTGCCCGGCGCGGTCCACCTGGCCGGCCGGGGAGCGTGGGGCGTGGTGTGGGCGGTCCGGCACGCCGTGCACCGCTTCCGCGCGCCCGCGACCCGGGTCGCCTACGGGTCCCACCCGGAGCAGTGGGGTGACCTGCGGCTGCCGGTACCGCACGACACGCCCGCGCCGGTCGCGGTGCTGCTGCACGGCGGTTTCTGGCGGTCGGTCTGGGGCGCGGACCTGATGGACGCCCTCGCCGTCGACCTGGCCGACCGCGGCTACGCCTCCTGGAACGTGGAGTACCGCCGCCCGGACCGGCACGGCTGGGACGCGACCACGCGGGACGTCGAGGCGGGCCTCGCCGCGCTGCGTGACCTCGCCGCCGACCGGCCGCTGGACCTGGGGCGGGTCGTGGTCCTGGGCCACTCGGCCGGCGGGCAGCTCGCCCTGCGGGCCGCGGCGGACCTGGCCGGCCGCGCGGGCGGGCCACGTGTCGCCCTGGCGGTGTCGCTGGCCGGGGTGCTCGACCTCACCGAGGGCGAGCGACGCCACCTCGGCGACGGCGCGATCTCCGCGGCCCTGGGCGGCTCACCGGCGACCGCGCCCCGGCGGTACGCCGAGAGCGACCCGATGCTGCGGTTGCCGGTCGGCGTGCCCACCCTCCTCGTGCAGGGGACGGCGGACAGCCCCGACCTGGTCGACGCGAACCGTCGCTACGCCGTGGCGGCGGCCGAGGCGGGCGACGCCGTCCGCCATCTCGAACAGCCCGGGGACCACTTCGCCGTCATCGACAGCGGCGCGGACATCTGGCAGGACACCATGGCCGCCGTGGACGCCCACCTGGGTCGCTGACACCGGGCCCGGTGCCGAATCGCCCTCCGTGTTCACCAACGTGAACAAACGTGGAGTTCGGCGTGCCTCAGAACAGGCGGGGCGTGACCACCGAGACCACCGTGGTCACCGAGTCGGTGTCGTTGTACATCTGGTGCGGCACCGACGAACGCAGGTGCACGCTGTCGCCCGGGCGCAGCCGGTGCTCCACGCCCTCCACCTCGTAGAGCAGCTCACCGGAGATGACGTAGGCGAACTCCTCGCCCCGGTGCCCGTACGCGTTCTCCCGCCGCCCGCCCGGCGCGATGTGCACGAGCATCGGCTCCAGCACCAGGTCCGGCCCCCGGTCGGAGAGCATGCGATAGGTCTGCTGCCCGGACACGTACTGCGTGGCCGGCGTTTCCGCCCTGGTCAACGTGAAATGCCGGGGAAGCGGGGAGACGTTGCTGTCCGACGCGCCGGTGCCGGCGTCGAAGAAGTCGGCCACCGAACGGTCCAGCGCCTTGGCGACGCTGCCGAGCGCGGTCAGGCCGATCGAGGAGATCCCCCGCTCGACCTGGGACAGGAAGCCGATCGACAGGCCGGCGCGGGAGGCGAGGCCGCGCAGGGTGAGACCGCGCTCCTTGCGGTAGCGCCGGATCCGGGCCCCGACCACGCCGGCCGGGGTGCTCTCGTCCCCGGCGCCACCGGCGCCGGCCGGCTGCGGCCGGGTGTCCATGGACCGCACGTGGACCTCCTGTCACCGGTGGCGGGGAGCCCGCCCGAGATGTTCGATGCTATCGAACATGCCCGCGGGTGTGCGAGGGGTGGCCGGTCGCATTTCCCCTCGCCGCGGCGGTCGGCGGGAGAATGCGGTCATGAGTTCATCGCAGCCCGGCGTCGACCCCGGGCCGGACCCGACCGCGGACCACCGCTACCTGCTCGACAACGCCCGGGCGGAGGCGGGCGAACGGTTCACCTGGCTGGCCGAACTGTTCGACGGCGTCACCCGGGGGCACGTCGACCGGCTCGGCGCGCGACCGGGCTGGCGCTGCTGGGAGGTCGGCGCCGGCGGCCCCGGCATTCCCGAGGCGCTCGCCACGGCCGTCGGGCCGACCGGCCACGTGCTGGCCACCGACATCGACCCGGCCTGGTTGGACCCGCACGGCGGGTACGAGGTGCGCCGGCACGACGTCGTCGCGGACCCACCGCCGCAGCCGGGCACGTTCGACCTGGTGCACGCCCGGCTCGTCCTCGTCCACCTGCCCGACCGCGCCCGGGCGTTGGCGACGATGGCGGCGGCGCTGCGGCCCGGCGGTTGGCTGCTGGTGGAGGACGCCGACACCGAGTTGCAGCCGCTGGCCTGCCTCGACGAGGTCGGCCCGGCGCAGCGGCGCGCCAACCGGTTGCGGCGCGCGGTCCGGGAGTTGATGACCCGCCGCGGCGCCGACCTGCGCTTCGGCCGGACGCTGCCCCGGGCGTTGCGCGCGGCGGGCCTGGTCGACGTGGCGGCGGCCGGGTGCTTCCCGGTCGGCGGGGTGGCCTGCGACCGGCTGGAGGCCGCGACGGTGCGCATGGTCCGCGCCGACCTGCTCGCGGCGGGGCTGGCCGACGACGCCGAGATCGACGCGCACCTGGCCGCCGTCGACGCCGGCGAGCTCGACCTGACGCTCGCGCCGCTGATCTCGGCATGGGGACGGCGCCCGCCGTCCTAGGGTGCGGGCCGGCGGCTCGCTGCCGGGCCGGTGGCCGCGGCCGTCGACCACCGGGGGAGAGACGGTACGACTGCCCGGCGCCCCTGTGCAGCCGATGGCCTCGGCCGACGTGGCGCGGGGTGGCCGAGGTCGCCGTGGGGCAGCCGCTGAACGGCGTTCGTAACGTGGCCGGCCCTGAGGTCTTCCCGCTCGACGAACTTGGCCGGATCACCCTGGCGGCCAAGGACGACCCCCGTACCGTCGTCACCGACGGTGCCGCGGGCATGTTCGGCGCGGTGCCCGGTGACGTCCTGATCGCCCCGCGCGACGCCGTCCTCGCCACCACCACCTACCGGGACTGGCTGGCCCGCTAGGACCGACGCCGCACGCCGGGGCAGGCCGCGCTCCGGCACGGACAACGCCTCCAGCGGGCCGGGCTGCGGATGCAGCGGCCACCGAAGCGTCACACCAACTCCCGCTCGAACAGGCGGCGCCGCTCGGTAGGCCCAAGGTAGGAAACCAGCAGCAGGGTGCGTTGGTTGATGGCTTCCTCGCCGGAGTCGATCGCGGCGATCGCCGCATCCGTCAGCAGCCGGGCCAGCTCACCGATCGTGCCTTCGCTGCGAGTCAGCAGGTAGGCAGCCATATCCTCGGTGGCGATCGGTGAGGGCGGCGCAGCGGGAACGAGGTGGCGAGATGGCCAGCAGCGAGCACGCCTCTGCGTTCGGCTCCCACCGCGGCCGGGGGAACGGCTCGAACCGGTTCTCCAGGTGGTCGTCGGAACAGATCGCCAGGTACGCCTCATGAGCGCCGACCCCGACCAGGGGGATGCGCAACTCGTTGCCCAGGAACCGAATGATTACTGAGGGCGGACCGGGCGTGGTCCGGACCACTCGGCGCGAGCAGAGTTTAGGTTTCTGGCCGCCGGCGCCCGCGGGCGCCGGCGAGGCCGTCGAGGGTGCGCTCGGACAAGGGACTGTCAGTCGATCTGGGTTACGATCTGGCCAGTGGTGTCGCGGCCGACAACGGCGGTGATATCGGCGAGGTCCATCCCGTCGGGCTTGGCGTCGCCGCGGGGAAGCCAGACCGCATAGGCGCCGACCTGGCGACCGTCCGTCGCGGGCAGCGGATGGACAGCGGCCGTGGCAGTCTCGCCGAACATGGTCACGGAGACGCTGTTGACAGCACCGCGCACGGCTCCAACCAGAATGATCTCCCGCGATTGTGGGTCCAACGGCGCGGGGTAGGGCAGCGGCTTGGCGGGCAGCAGCGGTGGACCCTTGCTGTCCAGCGCCGAGGGCGCGGGGTCGCAGAAGACGCTCTCGTTCTCCTTGCCTTTTTCGTGCTGCCCTCCGGCGCGGGCCGCACGTACACAGAACGCGCCCTCGGCCAACCAGGCGGAGGTCTCCCAGCCGGGTATACGCGCGTCCAACACCACGGGGCGGCCCGTGGTCGGCGGACGCCTGGCGGGGGCGGGATGCCCGGCAGCGCAACCCTGCACGGCGAGCAGGCCGGCTACGACGATCGCGATGATGCGAGTGCGCATGTCTTAAGTATTCCGGCTAGATGTCCCCGCGGCGACCAATAGCCGCCGCGGGGACGAAGTTGTCAGGTCAGCAGAAGCAGGCGTATTGCCAGCCGATGCGGTAGTTCATGTACACGGTGGGAGTGCTCCACGGCAGCCGCACCGTGCTGGCACCCGACGCGCTGCGGCTGTCGTTGGAACCGCCGGCGCTCCCGCCGTGCCATTCCACCTTGTGGACCGTCTGGTTCCAGGTCACGTTCCAGCCGTCGTTGCAAAGCGGCACCTGGTAGGAGAGTTCGACGACCTGGCTCAGACCGACGGTGAATTGGCCGCAGTTGATCCCGTTCTGGTTGGCCGACGGTGATGCCTCGATGATCTCAACGCCGGAACCGGACCAGGTGATCTCGGTGGATCCCTTCTGCAGTTCCTTGCCGCCGCCGAGCACGCCGGTGCCCCAGCCGTGCGCTGTCCCGGAGCCCGCCCCGTACCAAGCTGAGGCGTCTGCATCATCCACGTTGTACAGCTTGTAGCAGCCGGACCACTCGAAATCGGGGTCCGGGGTGTTTGTCTCGCTGTAGACGCAGCCGGAGGCCGCAATCGGTGGCTCGTCCAGGAGTGCGACGCCCTGTGGTTGTGCCTCCTGTCGCGCCCTGGCAGGGCTGAATCCCGCAGCGAGTGCGTCGGCATAGACGCTGCGGCCCGCAGCCGAGTATGCGGCGGCCTCGGCCGAGGACTGGCCTAAGCCCTGCGGGTCTACGATATGCACCTCACGGTCGTAAACGCGCCGACCGTCCTGCGTTGTGGTGGGAGACATGGAACCCGTGAAGATCACCTTCGCGCCGGCGGACGCGACGACAGTGATCCCTTCGGTATAGCGCAGGCGGACGGCCGAGCCGCTGTACAGCGGCTCGGTAGACAGCAGTGCAGGGCTCCAAGCCTTCTCTTCGTCCGCTTGTGCGGCCTGCGCCGCTACCGCCATCAGCATCGGACCGGCTAATAGTGCGGCGGTCACGGTGGCGAGTGTGCGATGCAACTTCATTGACTGGCTCCTCCATTAACCATCGATGAATGTTGCTACGTACACGCGAGGTCGGGCGTCGCATGCTGCACGCGGCGGCGGTCGACTTTCCAGATCGCGGCGCAGAGCCTTGAGTGCTCGTGCCGTCTGGCTGGTCACCGTTCCCGTCGTGCACCCGAGCACCTGCGCGGTCTGCGTGACGCTGAGATCACCAAAGAAGCGCAGGGCGATAACGGCCCGCTGGCGCGGACCTAGTCGCTGCAAGACGGGCAGCAGGGATCGGCGATCATCGACGGCGTTGTGCGATGCAGGGGCCAGCAGGGTATCTGTTGCAGTGATGGACATTGTGGTGCTCTCGTGTCGCCAGCGCGACCGACGACGTTCAGTCAGAAAGTTGCGGACAAGGACACGGTGGGCGTAGGGACTGTGTCGAAGTCGGTCACAGCCACTCGTTGATCGCGGCGATGTGCACGGTGGCCTCGTAGCGGACGGCGAGTTTGTCGAAGCGGGTGGCCACGGCACGGTGGCGTTTGAGGCGGTTGATGCCGCACTCCACGGCGTGACGCTGCCGGTACCGCTGGGGGTCGAAGGCCGGTGGCCGGCCGCCCTTGGACCCCTTCTTACGCCGGTTCGCGTCCTGATCGGCCTTCGACGGGATCGTCGCGGCGATCCCACGTCGACGCAGATAGCGGCGGTTGGCCTTCGACGTGTACGCCTTATCAGCCAGGACCCGGTCCGGGCGGGTCCGGGGCCGGCCACCGCCGAGACGGGGCACCCGGATCCCGTCAAGCACCGGGATGAACTGCGGGCTGTCCCCGCGCTGCCCGGCGGTCAACACGATCGACAGCGGCTTCTGCCCCTGCTCACATGCCAGGTGCACCTTCGTGGTCAGCCCACCGCGCGAGCGACCGAGCGCATGGTCGTCCGGCTCGACCGTGACCCCGCCCGGCGGCTCGACCTGCAGATCCCCCTTTTACGCGCCCCAGCGGCGTGCTGATGCGCCCGAGCGACCGTCGAGTCCACCGACACGTCCCACACGACGCGTCCGCCCCCGTCAGCCAGGGCCTGTAACACGGTCAGGATCGTCGCCCAGGTCCCATCGCGCTGCCAACGCCGGAACAGCGCGTACACCGCCGCCCAGGACCCGTAACACTCCGGGACGTCCCGCCACGGGGCACCAACCCGTACCCGCCACCGAATCCCATCAATGAGCTGCCGTTTCGTCCATGTCGACGGCCGACCCGGCCGACGCCCCGCAGGCAGCAACGGCTCCAGCGCCGCCCACTGTGCGTCGGTCAGGTCATGCCGCCTCGTCACCGCTAGGGTGTCCACGAGGTCTCCGGTGTTCGGGTTCTGCTTGGTCGCTGAACCAGATACCGGAGACCTCGCTACATCTCGAACACCGACACGCCAAGACCCTCACCCAACAACTCAAGCCCTGGCACCGACTTCGACACAGGCCCTAGGCGCCGAGTCCTGCTCTCCGATCCAGACGGCTCCAGCGCTGGTACACCCTGAACAGCGTCGCCTGAACAAGATCCTCCGCCTCGTGCCAGTCGCCGCAGATGTCATAGGCCTCACGCCGTAGCCAATATTGGATCGAACGGACAAAACCTTCGAACTCCACCTCGTCTATGCCGTTCGTCATCGCCAGCGTCGCCTCCCCCGGCTATTCCGGCTATGCAGCAAGCGGGGCCGGCGCGTACGTGTACGCCTAAGAAGCCGCGCTACTCCAGCAACCCAACTTATCGATGTAAATAGGTAAAAGCTAGCCTTCATCCGATTTGCAAATTTTTGTTCATGATCGCTACTGCCCGCACCGCGCTAAGCTCGCGCGGAGCACCAACAGACGAGGTCGACGCTGGCAACGTCGCGGCGTGCGGCGGCGGCCAGGTCCGGTTGCCCGTCGAGTCGACGGCGTACGCGGTGACCGCGTCGGCTTGGTCCTGTTCGCTGCGGCAGATGCCGGCGCGGTGCGGGTTGGCGTACGGGTTGGCTCGCAGGCCGGGCGCGGCGCGGCCGATGTAGACCGCGCCGGCCGGGATGCGCCCGTGGTGCAGGTCGCCCAGCACCCGTACCCGCCGGAGGTGCAGGAACTGATCTTCGGGCTGGCGCACGTGGGCCTGCCGTCGCCGGCCCGGCCCGGACTGCCCCGCCTGTGGGCCGCCGTGGTGCTCCGGCTCGCCGATGCCACCGACCCGGAGCCCTGGCTGTCCGACGACGACGCCAACCGCACGATGACTGTGGAACAGGGCGGCGATCGGCGATCTCACCCTCTCAGAGGTGGTCCAGGTGGGAGCCGACGGACCGGTGGGAGATGAACAAGCGCTGCGCGATCTCCTGGTTGCTCATGCCCTGCCCTGCCCGGCCAGGATCGCGATCTGCAACTCCTGGGCGGGCATCTGCCCCCGCTGGGGTGCCGGTGCGGCCGGCCACTCGGTTCCCCGGACGCGCGCAGGTGGTCCCGGGCCGCTTCGGCGAACGGGCGGGCCCCTCCGGTCGAACTCGTCCACTCTCGGCGACGTGCTCGCCGCGTACCCCGCTCCCCGCCGGCCTGGCCGCCGAGAAGCCCGCCTGGAAGACCGTTACGTCCTGGTTCGTGTTCGGCGATCGGGATCTCAACATTCCGGTCGCCCTGCACCGGTTCATGCCGCCGGCCAGGGCTGACAGGGCCAGGCGGTCGTCGCGCGATCGGGGACACCCGTCGCAGATCGAATTGATTCGATATAGCATCGCGACAGGGCAGCGTCACTCCGCCCGGGCGTACCACGCGGAGTGCTCGCCATCCACCGGACGGACCGGGTAGCCGGCCGGTGGCCACCGATTCGGACGCGGCCGGGTCATGCCGGCTCGACGTCCCCTGCGGCCTGCCGGTCCAGCGCGAGCGGACCGGACAGAACACCGAGGAGAAAGCACAGATGAACGACGTACCCGCTCGACCGAAACGCCGCACCAGGGCCGCCACCAGGCTGCTTCTGGGCGGGGCCTGCGCGCTGGCGATCACCGTGTCCTCGATGGCCGTGGCGACCTTCGCCAGCGCCGACCTCAGCGGACCGCCCGGGACCACGCTGAAGGCCGCCGCCGAACGCAGTGGCCGGTACTTCGGCGCCGCCATGGGGGGAGACCGGCTCAACGACCAGGGCTTCCTGACCATCGCGAACCGCGAGTTCGACATGATGACCGCCGTCAACGAGATGAAGCCCGACGCGACCGAGCCCAACCGGGGTCAGTTCGACTTCCGCGCCGGTGACGCGATCTACAACTGGGCCGTCCAGCACGGCATGCGGGTCCGTGGCCACACCCTGGCCTGGCACGCCCAGCAGCCGAGGTTCTGGGGCAGTCTCAGCGGCAGCGCCCTGCGGACCGCGATGATCGACCACATCAACGGCGTGATGGCCCACTACAAGGGCAAGTTGGCCTACTGGGACGTGGTGAACGAGGCGTTCGCCGAGAACGGCAGCCGGCGGTCGTCGAACCTGCAGTCCACCGGAAACGACTGGATCGAGGTGGCGTTCCGGACCGCGCGCGCCGCCGACCCGAGCGTGAAGCTCTGCTACAACGACTACAACATCGAGAACTGGACGTACGGCAAGACGCAGGGCGTCTACAACATGATCAAGGACTTCAAGGCCCGTGGCGTCCCGATCGACTGCGTCGGTCTGCAGACCCACTTCACCGGCGGCAGCTCGTTGCCGGGCAACTTCCAGCAGACGCTGTCGAGCTTCGCCGACCTCGGCGTCGACGTGGCGTTGACCGAGGCCGACGTCACCAACGCCTCGACCAGCCAGTACCAGGGCCTGACCCAGGCATGCGCGAGTGTCCCCCGCTGCGTCGGCATCACCACCTGGGGCATCCGGGACAGCGACTCGTGGCGCGGCAACGAGAACCCGCTGCTGTTCGACCGCAACAGCAACCCCAAGGCGGCGTACACGGCGGTCCTCAACGCGCTCAACTCCGCCTCCACCACCGTGCCGGGCACGACCACCCCGCCGACCACCACCCCGCCGACGAGCACGCCGCCGACCAGCACGCCACCCACGAGCACCCCGCCGACCAGCACCCCGCCGACCAGCACGCCGCCGGGCGCCTGCACCGCGACGTACCGGACGGTCAACAGTTGGGGCGGCGGCTTCCAGGGCGAGGTCACCGTGGCCAACAACGGCTCCGCCACCCTCAACGGCTGGACCGTGCGGCTGACGCTTGCCGGTGGGCAGACGCTCGCCAACATCTGGAACGGCATCAACACCGGCACCAGCGGGACGGTGAGCGTCCGTAACGCCGACTACAACGGGTCTCTCGGCGGGAACGCCTCGACCACCTTCGGCTTCCTGGTCAACGGCAGCAGCAACGCGGCGCCCGGCAACCTCTCCTGCACCAGCCCCTGACCGACGACACGCACCAGCGCCCCGTGCCGGGACGCGGACCGGGCCCGGAGCCACCGGCTCCGGGCCCGGGTGTGCGACCGGCCGTCAACCCATGGAGGACGACCATGCGTAGTTTCCTCGCGGTGCTCGGCGCCGCCCTGATCCTCGGCACCGCGGCCGGCAGCGTTCCGGCCGGCGCGTCCGGTGCCTCCCCCCGCTCCTGCCCCCGCGGCGTGCTCTTCTGTGAGGACTTCGAGCGGCTGCCGCCCGGGGGGCCCAGCACGCTGAGGTGGGGCGTCGACACCCGCCACGGCACGCTCACCGTCGAGCGTGCCCGCCGTGGCAACCAGGTGCTGCACGTCCATACGGTCGACAACGGACGCGCCTTCCTGCGGGTCGACGACTTCGCCGCGCCCGGCAACCGCTTCTACGGGCGGATGCGGCTGCGCGTCGACGCCTTCCCCACCGCCCCGGACTGGGCGCACTTCACCCTCGTGGAGGCGACCGGCGCGGGCAGCGCGGAGGTGGTCCGTCCGATCGGTGGCCAGTACGCGCCCACCGTCCCCGGCACCTTCTGGGGGATCGGCGCCGACGGCGGCCCGACCGGCGACTGGACCAACTGGCGGGAGTCCGCCCCGGTCACCGAGGACACCTGGCAGTGCGTCGAGTGGAAGCTCGACGCGGCGGACAACCGCGTCGCGGTGTGGATCGACGGCGTGGCGAACCCGGAGCTGACCGCCTCGACGACCGAGCACGGCGGCAACGACGTGCCCTTCGTCCTGCCGACCGTCGACACGGTGAAGATCGGCTGGCAGCTCTACCAGGGCGGCACGACGCCCGGCGCGTTCGACCTCTGGATCGACGACATCGCCCTGTCCAGCAAGCGGCTCGGCTGCTGAGCCCGGGGCGGGCACGGATCGTCTCCGTGCCCGCCCCGCCGGCGTGGTCGGTCAGGAACAGCGGTTGGCGACGCAGAGCGGCGGGTCCGAGCCGTCGCCGGGGATCGGCGGGCTCGGGTCGCCCGGCAGCGGGGTCGGGTTGCCGGGCGCGGGCCCGCCGGCCGCACCGTCGTTGAACCAGGCCCGGATGCCGCCCTGGTCGTCGAGGACCAGGTAGTCGGCCCGGCGGTCGCCGTTGATCTCGGCGAGTTCCACCCGGCTACCCGGGTAGCCGGCCCCCGAGGCGACCTCACCGAGCGACAGCCAGGCCGAGCCGGGTCCACCCCGGTTGTTGACCCAGGCGCGGATCTGCCCGTACGCGCCGATGACGAGGTAGTCGTCGCGGCGGTCACCGTCGAGGTCGGCGAAGGTGACGGTGTCTCCGGCCGCGCCGACACCGGCGGCCACCTCACCCTGTGCCGTCCAGGCCACGGCGTTGCCGGTGCCGGTGTTCAGCCAGCCCTGGACCTGCCCGAGGTCGCCGAGGACCAGGTAGTCGTCGCGGCCGTCGCCGTTGAGGTCGGCGAACCGCACCCGGTCGCGGGCGCCGGCGCCGGTGGCGACCTGACCCGCTGACGTCCAGGCCACGCCGTTGCCGGTGCCCGTGTTCAGCCACAACCGGACCTGCCCCTGGTCGCCGACGAGCAGGTAGTCGTCGCGGCCGTCGCCGTTCAGGTCGGCGAACCGCACCTGCTCGCGTGGGCCGGCGCCGGCGGCGACCTCGTCCCGCCAGTCCCAGCCGACCCGGTCACCGTCGCGCACGTTGAGCCAGGCCCGCACCTGGCCCTGCGCACCCACCGCGAGGTAGTCGTCGCGGCCGTCGCCGTTGAGGTCGGCCAGGCGTACCTGCTCCCGGCCGACGCCGCTGGTCGCGATCAGGCCCTGCCAGTCCCACGGGTCCGGGCGGCCGTACCTGTCGTTGAGCCAGGCGCGGACCTGCCCCTGCTCGCCGACGACGAGGTAGTCGTCGCGGCCGTCGCCGTTGACGTCGGCCAGGACGAGTTCGGCGCTCGTCGCGCCGACGCCGCCGGCGACGTCGCCCTGATAGATCCACGGCCGCGCGCCGCCGACGTCGTTCAACCAGCCACGGATCTGCGCCTGGTCGCTGACCGTCAGGTAGTCGTCGCGGCCGTCGCCGTCGAGGTCGGCGAACCGGACCCGGTCCCGGGTCGAGTTCACTCCGGAGGCGACCTCGCCCTGGTAACTCCACCCCCAGCCGCCGGCGCCGTACGCGTTCAGCCAGGCCCGCACCTGGCCCTGATCACCGACCACGAGGTAGTCCGCGCGGCCGTCCACGTCGATGTCGGCGAAGCGGACCTGGTCACGGGTGGCGCCGACCCCGGGGGCGACCGTACCCACGGCCGTCCAGGACACCGCGTCGCCGGTGCCGGTGTTGAGCCACGCCTGCACCTGGCCCTGGTCGCCGAGGACCAGGTAGTCGTCGCGGCCGTCGCCGTCGAGATCGGCGAACCGGACCTGGGCGCGGGCGCCAGCGCCCGCGGCGACCTCGCCCCGGAACTGCCAGCCGAAGCCGTCACCGCTACGCCGGTTCAGCCACAACCGGACCTGTCCCTGCTCGCCGACGAGCAGGTAGTCGTCGCGGCCGTCACCGTTGAGGTCGGCGAAGCGGACCTCCTCGCGGGGGCCGGTGCCCGAGGCGATCTCACCCACCCAGTTCCAGCCGGGCGGGCGGGGCCCCTCGGGCGGGTTGCCGGCCGGGCTGCCGCACGGGGAGGAGTCGCCGGCGACCGGGGGCCGGATGAGCCCTTCGGCCAGGGCGTCGGTGACGGCCCGCCCGAACGCGTCGGCCATCTTGCGGTAGCCGGTGTTGTTCGGGTGTAACGAGTCGGTCAGGTCCGCGGTGGTCACCGCGTTCATGCTGACCAGCCGTACCGCCCGTCCTTCGGCGCGCAGCTCGTCGACGATGCCGGGGATGCGGGCGTTGTACTGCTGGATCCGGCTGTTCGTCACGCTCGTCGACGACGGCACGAGCGTGGCCACCAGCACCGTGGTCTCCGGAGCCAGCCGGAGGATGTGCTCGATGAGCGCCTTGAGCCGCGCCGGCGCCGCGGCGAGGTCGACGCCGTACGCCATGTCGTTGGTGCCGATGTGCAGCGTTACCACGTTGGGCCGGTAGCGGCGCACCGTGCAGTCGCCGACGAGCTCGTCGATCTGGCTGATCCGCCACCTCGGGTGCCCTTCGTGGTCGGTGTCGGGCAGTTCTCCGGAGTCCACCGACCCGACGAAGTCCAGCGCACCGGGCTTGGCCGCCAGTTGGTCCCACAGGCGGGCCCGGTAACCGGTCCCGGCCGGGGTGCCACCGACCCCGAAGGTGATGGAGTCACCGAGGGGAAGCACACGCAGGTCCACGTTGCCCGGCGCCGGCGTCGGCACCGGCGGCGGCGCCGGCAACGGGCCGTCCGGATCCTCGGTCATCCCGAGGCTGTACCCGGTGTCGACAGTGGCGCCCGGCACGTTCTGCCGGGCGTAGGGGATGGCGTTCCACCAGGTGAAGGCACCTTCGTACCAGACCCGGTTGTCCCATTTGTAGGTCATGCCCGCCGGCACGCCGTGATAGAGGAACCGGCCCCTCGACCCGGCCGGCACCCCGTTGCGCGCGTCGCCGCCGGGCAGCGCGAAGCTGTGGTGGCCGGGCCCGTCGGCGTTGCGCATGGCACGGGACCCGGACATCATGGTCGCCGCGTTCGAACCGAGCACGCAACCGTTCGACTTGTACCAGTCCCACACGTACGTCGGGTCGCCGCCCGTGCGCAGCCGCAGGTCACCGAGGCAGTACTGGTCGCTCCACGAGCCGTTGGCCGAGTACACGATGTGCAACTGGCCGTTCGGGTCGACGATCGGCTCCGGCCCCTCGTTGACGAAGGGCTCACCGACGACCCGCTCCCACGACTCCCGCGGCTGCGAGATCCGGTACCGCGGCCCGGTCGGGGTGGTGGGGTTGCTCATCCGGGCGAGGTAGAGATTCTGCTCGACGTTCGCGGTGCCCTCCCAGCCCGACCACACGAACCACAGCTGGTTGTCGAAGGTGAACGGCGCCCCGTCGATCGCCCACCTGTCGTCGGGCAGGCTCAGCTTCTGGTGGGCGCCGTAGCCGCTTGTGGGTGACGACGAGCTGATGACGTACATCCGGTGGGCGGCGCCCGCCCCGGCGGAGAAGTAGATGTGGTAGCGGCCACCGACGGCGACGAGTTGCGGCGCCCACAGCTCGGCCAGGCCCGGGTTGCTCCAGACCTTGCGGGGCGGCACGTCGCCCAGCCCGGCCAGGCTCGGCGCCGACCTCGTGTAGAGGCCGTCGCCACCAGACTCCACCGAGTGGTAGGTGTTGCCGACCCGGATCACGCTCGGGTCGGCGCCCCGCACGAACAGCCGCCCCGGGGTGGGCGGCGGCAGCATGTCCGGAAGCGGCCGGCCTTCGACGTTCCAGCCGCGCATCTCCCAGGCGAGCTGCTCCTCCAACTCGATCGCCAGCTCGGCGGCCTCCTCCGCCGCCACCGCGATCGGCGCGCCGAAGACCGCCTGGAGCGCGGGGACCTTGGTGAGGATCCACTGGCCGATGTTCTTCAGCGCGCCCGGCAGATAGTTCTTCGCGAAGCCGGACGCCCACTTCTCCCAGACGAAGCCGACGATCAGGCCGACGATCGTGCGAATGATGATGTCCACCCACGCCCCGCCGGTCGCCAGGTCGCCCGCGAAGGCGTGCGCGATCAGGCCGCTGACGAAACCGGTCATGGCCCCCTGCATCGGGGTGCAGACCAGCGGCACGGTCGCCGCGCCCACCCCGGAGGCCGTGAGCCATCCGATGCACAGCACCCGCAGCCCGTAGCCGGCGAGAGCGCCGACCGTCAGCGCGACGAGCTGGCTCCACCACGACGACGACCGCACCTCCGCGGCCGGCACCGTGATCGTCATCCCGGCACCGTCCGGGGTCAGGGTCAGCGCGCCGTCGAAATCCGGCACCGAGGAGATGTCCAGGGTGGCCACCCCGCCGGGCGGATGATCCCGCAGATCCTTCTTGATCGACGCGCCGAGCCCGCCGTCCTGGCGGATCTCCGCCTGGATCTGCGGTACGACCTGACGGATGACCGCCGGGTCCAGCCCCATGTCCGACGCGGTGAGGGTGAGCGTGAGGTCGGTGGCGGCCCGTGCGGGCGCGGCGCCGACGGCCACCACCATCGCCACGGAGAGCAGGATGGATATCGCGAACCGAAGCTTCTGCACGGCAGTATTCAACCGCCTGGATGTTCTTTCGCCGTGTCGCCGCGATGAACAGTCCCGCAGCGCTGCTCGACAATCGAGGCGCCGTGCTGACCGAGGCGTGAGATACGTTGGCGATCATCGATGTAATACCGGCATCGTCGAGGTATGACAGGCGTCTCTCCGTCCACACTGCTCCGTCGCCTGCGGCCGGGCCCGCTGGCCGCCGTCGTGCTGTCGGCGGCGGTCCTCGGCACCGCCCTCGGCGTCGTGCCGGCGGCGTCCGCCGGCACCGTGGCGTCCGCCGCGTACCCCGGGGTCGCCCCGGCCCCCGGCGGGGCCGCGGTGTCCGTCGCGGACCCGAGCGGAACCCCGCCGTCGACGCCGACCACGGCGCCCAGCACGCCGAACACGTCGCCGTTCCCGCCGACCGCGCCCACGAACCTGACCGCGAGCGAGGTACGGACCGGATCCGTCACCCTCACCTGGACGGCCGCCAAGCCCGGCTGCTGCGCCGTCGTCGGCTACGACATCACGTATTACCAGGTGTTCAGCGACGTCATCTACAGCGCCAGCATCGGGAACGTCACCACCACCACGATCAGCAACTACGTCGGGCCGGGCCGGCAGTTCTCGTTCCGGGTGGCCGCCCGGGACAGCCTGGGACACCGCTCGGCCTGGACGGACACGCTCACCGTGGTCACCCCGGTGACGGACACCGGCCCGGACACCACGCCGCCGAGCGCGCCGCAGAACCTGACCGTCGGCGAGGTGACCGCCTCGACCGGCACGCTGTCCTGGTCGCCGTCGACGGACAACGTCGGCGTGCTCGGATACAACGTCTACCGGTTCGACGGCTGGTTCACCTCCACGCTGATCGCCACCGTGCCGGGAACGACGTACACGGCGTCGCTGCCACCGTCGACGCCGCTGCGGAACCTGTACTACGTCCGGGCGCGGGACGCGGCGGGCAACGTGTCGATCGCGTCCAACACCGTCTCCCTGCCGACGACGTCCACCCCGTCGCCACCGCCGCCCTCGACCTGCCGGGTGACCTACCGGAACCAGTCCGAGTGGCCGGGCGGTTTCGTGGCCACGGTGACGGTCGAGAACACCGGGGCGGCACCGATCGACGGCTGGATCGTCAGCTTCGGCTTCCCGGGCGACCAGCAGGTCACCTCCGCGTGGAACGCCACGGTCGGACAGACCGGCGCCGCCGTCACCGCCCGGAACGTCGACTGGAACCGCGTGCTCGCGTCGAACGGCTCCGCGAGCTTCGGCTTCCAGGGACGGTGGGGCGCCAGCGACGCGCCGCCGACCGCCTTCACGCTCAACGGCGCTCCCTGCGTCGTGGGCTGAGTCCTGTCCAAGAAGGAGTTCCGGTGCGCACACGCCACCCCCGGGCCCTGATCGGGGCCGTCACGGCCGGCGTCCTTGCCGTCTGCGCCACGCTCGGCGGCACGCCCGCGCCCGTCTCCGCCGCGAACACGCTCAGCATGCGGGGTGCCGACGTCTCCTCGTTGCAGCGCAGCCTGGATCTCGGCGCGAGATACTACGACGCCGGCGGCGTCGCCCGTGACCCGCTGGACATCCTGAGGTCCGTCGGCGTCAACTACGTGCGGCTGCGCGTCTGGAACAACCCGGTCAGCGGCTACAACAACAAGAGCAAGGTGTTGGTCCAGGCGAGGGCGGCCCGGGCGAAGGGCCTGAAGGTGCTCATCGACTTCCACTACTCCGACACCTGGGCCGACCCCGGCAAGCAGTACAAGCCGGCCGCCTGGGCCGGGCACAACCTGAGCCAGCTCCGTACCGACGTGTACAACTTCACCTACGACGTCTGCGCCAGCCTCAGCGGGCAGGGCACCCCACCGGACAGCGTGCAGATCGGCAACGAGATCAACGTCGGGATGCTGTGGAACGAGGGCAAGGTCGTGAACAACGACTTCGCCCCGTTGGCCGGCCTGCTGAAGCAGGGCTACAACGCGACCAAGGCGTGCGGCGGCGGCATCCCGGTGATGATCCACACCGCCGACGCCGACAGCAACGCCAACGCCCGCTGGTTCTACGACGGCATCCGGGCCCAGGGCGTGCAGTGGGACATCACCGCCCTGTCGTACTACTGCATGTGGCACGGCAGCCTCGCGAACCTCTACAACAACATCGTCGACCTGCGCGGGCGCTACGGCAGGCCGGTGGTGATCGTGGAGACCGCGTACCCCTTCACCCGGGCCAACGCGGACAGCGAGCCGAACGCCATCGGCGACGCCACCTGCGACGGCATCGGGGCGACCTGGACCGGGCAGGCCCAGGAGTTCGACTGGGTCCAGAACACGGCCCGCAACGCCGGGGCCATCGGCGTCTTCTACTGGGAGCCGACCTGGTACGCCGTCCGGGGTAACGGCTGGGACCCGGCGAACATCAACGGCACCGGGAACCAGTGGGACAACATGGCCGTTTTCGACTGGTCCGGCCGGATCAACCCGAACGTGCGCTGGACGCCCTGACCGGCTGCGGGGGTGGGCGCGGCGTCGCCGTACCCACCCCCACGGATGAGGTTTCCCTACGGGGTCACGGTGAGCAGGTGAGCGCGGTAGCCCTCGCCGTAGCTCTTCGTCGGGGTGCCGGTGTAGTCCTCGATCAGCACGTTGCCGCCGCTGCAACCCCACGGGTTCCAGGTCCACGCGGTGTAGCCCAGCCGGTTGCGGTCCAGCCAGGTCATCAGCCGGTCGATGTAGTCGTGGGCGCACGTGTCCTGGCCGATCTCACCGGCGTGCACCGGCACCTGCGCGGCCACCGCGCCGATCTGGCTGTCCCAGCAGGTCTCGGTGACGCAGGCGTTGAAGTTGTACGAGTGCCACGAGGCCACGATGTTGTCGCGCGGGTCCGTCGGCTTGTAGGTCAGCCACTGGGACAGGTCGTTGGTCCAGGTCAGGCCGGGCACCAGCAGCACGTTGGTGGCGCCGGTGGCGCGTACCGCGTCGACCAGTTCCTGCATGCCGGCGACCGGGTAGGTGATGCCGGTGCACGTGCCGCCGTCGCGCAGGCACTTCCAGGCGGCGGTCATGTCGGACCAGTTGTTGGCGGCGTCCGGGTAGGGCTCGTTGAACAGGTCGAACAGCACCGCGTCGTTGCCCTTGAACGCGTTCGCCACGCCGGTCCAGAACTGCGGCGTGTACTGCCGGCTCGGCATCGGCTTCTGGCAGGTGGCGTTCACGTCGGAGCAGGCCGAGATGTTGCCGGTGTACTGGCCGTGGGTCCAGTGCAGGTCGAGGATCGGGTTGATCCCGTTGGCGACGAGCAGCTTCGCGTAGTCCTTGACCGCCTGCTGGTAGGTGGCGCCGCTGGGTGAGCCGGAGAGACCCAGCCAGCAGTCCTCGTTGAGCGGGATCCGGACCGCGCGGATGTGCCACGCCTTCATCGCGTCGACGGACGCCTGGTCGACCGGCCCGCTGTCCCACATGCCCTTGCCCTGTACGCAGGCGAACTCACCGCTGGACCGGTTGACGCCGAGCAGGCGGTAGGTGGCGCCGCCCGCCGTCTCCAGCCGGTTGCCGGAGACGCGCAGGCTCGGCGCGGCCCCGCCCGGCGGGGTGGTGGTCGGGGGAGTGGTGGTCGGCGGCGTGGTCGTGGGCGGGGTGGTGGTCGGCGGCGTCGTGGTCGGTGGGCCGGTGGGCGTCGTCGTCGGGGACGGGCTGACCGAGCCGGTGCAGGTCGTGCCGTTGAGCGCGAACGAGGTGGGTACGGGGTTGGCGCCGCTCCACGATCCGTTGAAGCCGATGGTGGTCGAAGCGCCGGTGGCCAGGGAGCCGTTCCAGCTCAGGCTGGCCGCCGAGACCCGCGCGCCGGACTGGGACCAGGTGGCGCTCCAGCCCTGGGTGACCCGCTGGGTGGCGGTGGGGAAGTCGAACGTCAGGGTCCAGCTCGTGAGCGCGGAGCCGAGGTTGGTGATGGCGACGTTGCCGGTGAATCCGCCGGTCCACTGGCTCTGCACGGTGTAGGCGACCGTGCATCCGGTGGTCGCGGCCGAGGCGGGCAGGGTGACCGCGACCATGCTGGCGGCGACAAGCGTGCCGGCGGCGGCCGATGCCAGCAGGGCATGACGACGTGTCATTGATGCTCTCCTGAGTGCTAGAGGGGAGCGTCGATGGGAGCGCGTCTCGGAGCTTTGTTTATTAACCTCACTAAGTCAAGCTGATCAATGTGCTGGCCGGGGCGCGGCGGTCGTCCCCCGGGCGACCACGGTCTCGGTGTCGCACCACCGTTGCGGCACCGCCTCGCCGCCGACGAGCCGCAACACGGACTCGCCCACCAACCCGCCGAACGTGTGCACGTCCAGGCTCATCGTGGTGAGCGCGGGCGAGGCCAGGCGGCAGAGGCTGGAGTCGTCCCAGGCGATGAGGCTGACGTCGTGGGGCACCCGACGGCCCGACTCGGTGGCCGCGCGCAGGCCCGCGACCGCCATCAGGTCGTTGTCGTAGATGATCGCGGTGGGTGGCTCGGGGGCGTCCATCAACCGGGCGGTCCACGTCGCCCCGGACTCCTCCGAGTAGTCGCCCTCCACGACGACGACGTCGACCGCGGCCCCCGCCGCAGCCGAGCGCATGGCGGCCGTGCGGGTGCGGGTGTGCAGGAGGGCGCCGGGCCCGGTGACCCGGGCGATCCGGCGGTGCCCGAGGTCGACCAGGTGCGCCAGGGCCGCCCGCATCGATCCGACGTCGTCCCGGCGTACCGCCGGGGTGTCGGGGGTCGGCTCACCCGCCACCACGACGGGCAGGCGGAGGTCCCGCAGCACCCCCGGCCGGGTGTCGTCGGCCGACGGGTTCACCAGCACCACCGCGTCGACCAGGCGCTGCCGTGCCCACCTGCGGTAGGCCTCGATCTCGGCGGCGTGGTGCGCGACGACGTGCAGCAACACCGATCGCCCGTGCTCGGCGAGCCGTTCCTCGATGCCCGCGATGAACTCCATGAAGAACGGCTCGGCGCCGAGCAGGCGGGGCGGCCGGGCGAGCACCAGGCCCACCGCGCTCGTCCGCCACACGTCGTCCATTCCGCGCGCCTCCCGGTTCGTCAGCTCGCCGACTCGGTCGGTCGGCCCCGCTCCGGCGGGCGTGGACCATAACCCAGCGGGACGAGTTCGGATTCGAGGACCAGGGCGGCGGCTCCGACGGCCGACGCGGTGGCGGCGGACCGGGAGAGGCGGACGTCGACGGTGTGCGTGCCCCGGGAGAAGGAGGCGCGCAGCTCGTGCCGGACGATCGGGAGATACACCGACCCGGCGGCGGCCAGGCTCGGCCCGGTCAACACGAGCACCTCCAGGTCGATCAGGTTCGCCAGGGTCCGGGCGGCCACGCCGACGTGCCGGGCGGACCGCTCCAGCAACGCCAGCGCGTGCGGCTCGCCCCGTCGCGCGGCGCGGCTGATCGCGGCGAAGTCGGCGACCACCGAGGGCCGCCGGGCCGGGACGGCGAGACCCGTCGCGCGGGCCGCCGCCGGGTCCGACCGGGCGGCGGCGACCACCGCGGCCGGCCCGGCCAGCGCCTCCACGCACCCCTGGGCGCCGCACCAGCACCGTGGTCCGTCGGCGGCCACGCACACGTGCCCCAACTCGCCGACGTTGCCGCTCGGCCCCCGGTAGGTGACGCCGCCGATGACCAGTCCGGCGCCGATGCCGGTGCCCATGTAGAGCGCGGCGGCCGAGGTGGCGGCGCCGAACCCGCCCGTCCAGTGCTCGCCGAGCGCCGCCGCGGTCGAGTCGTTGTCCAGCACCACCGGCAGCGCCGTCACCTGCCCCAGCGCCGAAGCCAGCGGAAACCCGGTCCACTGCCGCATGGCCGGGGCCGGGCCCGCGTCCGGCGGGCCGCCGATGCCCCGGGCGGCGTCGACCGGGCCGGGAAACACCAGGCCGACACCGAGGATCCGGGCCGGTTCCACGCCGACGCCGTCGATCAGCGCGGCGATCTCGGCGGCGATCCGTGCGACGACGACCGCGGGTTTCTCGGCGCCGGCGCCCGGGCGGGAGATCCGGGCCACCACCGTGCCGCCGAGGTTGGTCAGGGCGTACGTGATGACGCCGTGGTCCAGGTGCACGCCGACGGCGTACCGGGACGTGTGGTCGAGCTGGAGCAGGACCGGCCGCTTGCCCCCGGTCGACTTCGCATGACCGGTCTCGACCACCAGGCCCTCGTCGATCAGCTTCCGGACCAGGTTGGAGATCGTCGGCGCGGTGAAGCCGGTGGTCTTGATCAGGCCGACCCGACTGATCGTGCCGGCCGCCCGGATCGCGTCGAGAACGACTGACTTGCTGCTCGCTGCTGGTCCGCTCACTGCTTCTCTGCCACGGCTGGTGGGTCGGCCGAGGGAAGCATACAGGGATCCCGATGCCGTGGGGCCCGCCGACGGCGGTGCCGCGGCGGGACAATTCCGCGGCACCGCCGGGCATCAGGTGGCGGCGCCGGTCACGGTCGTGCCGGCCTTGGTGATGCGGTACGAGATCTTCGTGCCGCTCCAGAAGTGGAAGGTGAGGGTGACGGTGCCGTCGTTCACCTCGGCGAAGAACTCCGGCTTCAGGATGATGGTGCCGGCGGTGTAGTCGGGTTGGAAGTTGCTCCAGAACTCCTTGTACGGCGTCCAGTTGGCCGGGCCGGCGGGGCTGCCGTCGGCGTAGGTGGCCTCCATGGTGGCGAGCTGGTCGCCGCGGAACTGGGTGGGGATGGCGAAGGAGCTGGTCGTGCCGGTGGCGGCGGACTGGGTGGGCGGCTCGGAGCTGATGATGTCGATCCGCCAGGGCACGCCCTGGGAGAAGCGGGCCTCGATGCTGGAGTTGACGCCGTACGCCCGGTTGCCGGCCAGGCGGGTCAGCGCCGCCGACGTGAGCGTGACGGTGTTGCCGGAGACGGTGTAGTCGGCGCCGTTGGCCAACTGCGTGCCGCCCTGCCAGAGACCGCGGAACGTCAGGCCGTTGAGGTTGAGCGTGACCGACCTGGCGCTGATCGTGCCGGTGCGCGGCACGTACACCTGGTCGGTGGAGGCGGTGCCGGAGCGGGTGGTCCAGCTCGCCTTGAGCATGTCGTACACGCCCTGGTCGCGCCAGCGCAGCTCGGCGCGGTTCAGGAACTGGCCGGCGTCCCACAGCATCGTGGTCAGGTTGCGCGTGCGGGCGTGGTAGCCGACCGCTTCGAGGTATTTCAGGAACTCACCCCGTTCGATGATGCCGGGTCGGGTGTGGTCCCAGGCGAGCAACGCCCACTCGCCGATGATGACCGGGATGCCGTGGGCGACGAAGGTGTCGTGGACCCGGTCGAACGTGCCGACGAGGTCCTGCTCCACGTTCGTGTCGTAGCGGGTGCCGCCGGCGATGTTCACGCTGAACGGCCACCATCCGTAGAAGTGCACGGTGGCGGCGAGGTTGGGGTCGTTGAGCTGGTCGATGCCGGCGGCGAGCGCGTCCAGTCGGGCCTGCTCGCCGCTCGTGTGCAGGGTGGGCAGGACCAGCAGCCGGGTGGCGTTGTTGCCGCCGGTCGCGCGCACGAGGCGGACGAACTCGGCGTTGAGTTCCCGCGTCGCGGTGTCACCCTGCTCGTCGGTGATGTCGGCGAACTGCGGCTCGTTGACGCTCTCGAAGACCAGCTTCGGTGAGTAGCCGCGGAACGTCGTGGCGAGCTGCGTCCAGAGCGCCCGGTAGCGGTTCGTCACGCCCGTCCGGTCGGCGGGATAGGTGTTGATCCACTGCCAGGAGTCGTGGTGCAGGTTGATCATCACGTAGAGGTCCTCGGCGAGGGACCAGTCGACGATCTGGCGGACGCGGTTCAGCCACGTCGCGTCGATGGTGTAGTCGGGCGCCGGGCCGTGGTGGTTGCTCCACGTGATCGGGAGCCGGATGCTGCGGTAGCCCTGGGACCGTACGTGTCGCAGGAGCGCCTGGGTGGTCAGGGGGTTGCCCCAGGCGGTCTCGTCCGGGATGGCGTCGAGGGTGTTGCCGAGGTTCCAGCCGGGTTGCATCGCGGCCACCGTGGCCATCGGGTCGCCGGTCGGGGGCGGCGTGGTCGGTGGCGTCGACGGCGAGGTCGTGGGCGTCGGGGTGGGGGAGGGCGTCGACGACGGGCTCGCGGTCGGTGACGGCGTGCCCCCGGTGCCGGTGCAGGCGACGCCGTTGAGGGTGAAGGCGGCCGGCGCGGTGTTGCTGCCCGACCACGACCCGTTGAAGCCGAACGACACGGTGGCGTTCGTGCCGATGGCGGCGTTGTAGCTGACGTTGGTCGCGGTGACCTGGCTGCCCGACGAGGTGACCGTGGTGTTCCACGCCTGGGTCACCCGCTGCCCGGACGGAAACGTCCACCCCACCCGCCAGCCGTTGACCGGGTCGCCGAGGTTCGTCACGTCCACCGCGGCGGTGAACCCGCCCGGCCACTGGGACGACACCGCGTACGACACCCGGCAGCCAGCGGCTGCCTGGGCGCCGACCGGCACCATGATCGATGCCACAAGCACCGCTGCCACGCTGCCGGCGAGCATGCCGACACGGAGGCGAGTTCTTCGTATGCGCTGCAGACTCATCGCGTTCTCTCTTGCCGTTGTGGGCGGCGCCACGGGTCGATCGCCGGCCCGGGCGGCGCGGTTCGGTTGCGGTGCCGTGGCGGTCTCCGCCCGGACGCGAGCGGAGACGCGCGCGACGCGCGCAGGGTGGTTCTCGCGGACGCTGCCCTCTGCCTCCGCCGAAACGCCGCACGGCTCCCGCAGCCGAAGAAACTTTCCATCATGGAGCGAAAGTTTCGGCCCGAACGCTACGCCCCTCCCTGATGAGCGTCAATGCGTGACTCCCCTGGCCCGCGGACCGGAAAAGCCGTCATCCCCGCCGAGAAAGTTTCCGGGCACGGCCGGCGGCGGTGCGGCGCGCAGACCGGACAGGGCGATATCCTTGCGACGCCGACCCGCCGGGACCGGCGTGGGAGGAGTCAGGTTGTCGCACGCCGAGCCGGACAAGGCGGTCGCCGAGCGGGCCGACGCGAGCGGCGCCCCCGGCCGACCGGTGACGATCTCCTATATCGCGGAGACCGCCGGGGTGTCGGTCCCGACCGTATCGAAGGTCATCAACGGGCGTTCCGGTGTGGCCTCCGAGACGCGGGCCCGCGTCGAGGCGCTGATCAACCGGTACGGCTACCGCCGGCCGACCGCGTCCACCCGCAGCAACCTGGTCGAGCTGGTCTTCGACCAGTTGGAACACATGTGGGGCGTCGAGGTCATCCGCGGCGTGGAGCGGGTCGCCCGGGAGAACCGGGTGGGCGTCGTGCTGACCGAGTTCGGGCCGGGGCGCAGCGCGGTCCGCTACTGGATCGACGACACCCTGGCCCGCCGGCCGGACTGCGTCATCTCCGTCGCCCAGCTCTCCAGCGAGCAACGCGACCAGCTCCGCGCCCGGGGCATCCCCTTCGTCGTCTTCGATCCCACCGGCGAGCTGCCCGACGGCGTCCCCTTCGTCGGAGCGACGAACTGGGCGGGTGGCCGGTCGGCCACCCGGCACCTGATCCACCTGGGACACCGCCGGATCGGGATGATCGTCGGCCGGGACCGGATCCTGTGCTGCCGCGCGCGCCTCGACGGCTACCGCTCCGCGATGGAGGCGGCCGAGCTGCCGGTCGGCGCCGACCTGGTGGAGCGGGCCGAGCTGACCGTCGAGGGCGGCCGGGTCGCCGCGCTGCGTCTACTCGGCCGCACCGACCGCCCGACGGCGATCTTCGCCAGCAACGACCTCCAGGCGGTGGGCGTCTACCACGCCGCGCGCCAGCTCGGGCTGCGGATCCCGGCCGACCTGAGCGTGGTGGGCTTCGACGACCTGCCCATCGCCGCGCTCGTCGATCCGCCCTTGACCACGGTCCACCAGCCGCTGGCCCAGATGGCGGTGGCCGCGACCGAGCTGGCGCTCGCACTCGGGCGCGGCGAGCGGACGCCGAGCACCGGGATCGAGCTGGCGACCACGCTCACCACGCGGAGCAGCACGGCCGCCCCCGGTCACGACTCCGTCAGCAACGGGTGACGCGCCGTCGCGGCCAGCGGCTCCAGGTCCGAGCGGTCGGGCGCCGGGCTGCGCCATTCGGCGAGCAGCACGGTCGCGTCGTCCTGGAGGCAGTCGTCCTGATGTTCGAGGATCGCGTGCACGAGCCGGCGGGCGGTCTCGGGCAGCGGGAGGTGGTCGGCGAACGCCTTGGTGGTGAACTGCACCAGCCGCTCCATGCCGAAGGCCTCGCCGTCGGGTGTGCGGGCCTCGATGATGCCGTCGGTGTAGAGCAGCACGTGGTCGCCGGGCTCGAGGGGCTCCTCGACGACCACCGGCGGACGGCGGTCGCCGAGGGTGACCGGTAGGGCGGTCGGGGTGGGGAGGACCTTGGCGACCCGGCCGTCGCGCAGCACGATGCCGCTCGGGTGACCCGCCGAGATGACCCGGAGGACGCCGCTGCGCTGGTCGAGTTCGGCGAGCACTGCGGTGATCATGCCGTACCGGTCGTGGGCCCGGACCGTGTCGTCGATGAGGTGGTAGGTGTCGGTCAGGTCCAGGCCGGTCCGGCGGGCGTTGCGGTAGGCGGCCAGGGCGATGGACACGAGCACCACCGCGCGCATCCCACCACTGGAGCCGTGGCCGGCGGCGTCGAAGAGCGCCAGGTGCGCGGTGTCGCCGTTGACCGCGTAGTCGAACGCGTCACCACCCACGTCGTAGCACGGTTCGAGGATGCCGCTGATGATCAAATGCCCGGTGGAGAAGGTCAGCGGCGGCAGTTGCGCGCGGAGCATCTCCGCCGCAAGCTGCATCGGTTGCCGCCGTCGGATCAGCTCGATCCGGTCGCTGTACAGGCTGCGCGTGGTGATCAGTTCGGCGAGCAACGTCGCGACCGCGCCGCAGTCGTCGAGACCGTCGTCGCTCAACGGGGCGTCGGCGACGACCTCGAGCACGCCCATGCGTTCGCTGCCGTCGACCACCGGCACCCAGACCCGTACGCCGTCGTCGCCGCTGCCGCCGACGTACGTCGACGCGGTGCTGAAGGCGCGTCCGGCGAGGGTGCCGTCGACGTCGATCGGCTCGCGGGCCGGTGCGCTGCCGCCCAGCAGCGGCAGCAGCAGCCGCTGCTGGTGGTCGACCAGGTAGATCACCAGCACCCGCGCGTCCAGCAGGGGCGCGGCCCGCATCGCCATCTCCGGGAGGTCGTCCGGGCGGGCGTGGTGCGACTGCTGCAGCAACTGCCGCAGCGACTCCAGGCTGCTCACGCGCGTCCTCTCCGGCGTCACCCCAGGGGACAGGGTGGCTCAGCCATTAGACAGGACGGTACCGACAGCAGGGCCGGCGGTCAGGGGCAGAACGTGCCGACGACCTCGGCGGCCACCCGGGTCAGGGTGTCGCCGCGTCGACGGTCAGCGGGTCGCTCGGATTACCCCGCGCGGTGCGGACCGTGGCCGACGCCGTGAGGCCGGCCGGGCGGACCATGTCGCGGTGCCGGCGATCAGGCTCATCCGGAAACCGGGGGTGGTTCGGCGAGCACGGCATGCCCGTGACGTGTGGTCACCTTGTTCCTCCTGGTGGCGGTGCGGTCGGTTCGACCATGTCGAGGACGAGCCGGGCCCGGCGTACCACCGCGGGGTCGACGAACCGGCCGTCGGCGTCGAGCACGGCCACCTCGCCGGCTTCCTCGGCGTGCGCGGCGGCGGACACGACGGCCCGCGCGGCCGTCACCTCGGCGGCGGTCGGGGTGAAGACCTCGTGCACGACCGGGATCTGTCGGGGATGGACCACCGAGCGGCCGACGAAGCCGGCGGCCCGGGCCCGTTCGGTGCTGGCGCGCAGGCCGGCGAGGTCGGCGACGTCGGTGTAGACGCTCTGCACGGGCGAGGGGAGCCCGGCGGCCCGGGCCGTGACCACCACCCAGCCGCGCGCCCAGGCCAACCCGTCGTCGCCGGTCACCCGCAGGTCGGCCGAGAGATCGGCCTCGCCCAGCCCGAGTCCCGCGACCAGGGGGTGCGCGGTGGCCAGCTCGGCGGCCCGGGCCAGCCCGGCGGCGCTCTCCAGGAGGAGTTGCAGCGGCAGCCCCGCGCGGCTGGCGGCCTGGCGGATCACCTCCGGGTCCTCGCAGCGCGGCACCCGCAGACCGGCCAGGCGGAGCCCGGCCAGCGCGTCGATGTCGGCCTCGCCCCAGGGCCCGGCCGGGTCGTTCACCCGCACCCACACCTGCCGCTCGTGGGCGCCCTGGGCGGCCAGCCGCAGCGCCGTGTCCCGGGCCGCCGCCTTCGCCGCCGGCGGCACCGCGTCCTCCAGGTCGACGACCACCGCGTCGGCGCCGGCGGCGAGCGCCTTCGCCACCCGGTCGGCGCGGTGGCCGGGCACGTAGAGCCAGGATCGTGGGGTCACTCGGGCAGCCCGCCGGACCAGCCCAGCGACACGGTCGCCGTCTCGGTGCCCTGACTCTCTGCCACGTGCCATCTCCCGGTGCGCTGTTCCCGTCAGCGGAACACAATTTCAGCACCGGCTGAGTGGATGGTCAACCCCCAAAAACGCCTCCAAGCTGCAATGAGGAAGATAAATAGGCTAGCCCTTGACCAGGTAGACGGGCAGTGCCAACATCATGCCCCATACGATGTTCCGTGCTGCGGAACGCGGTCACCCCCGGGAGCTGGCGCCATGAGGAAGACCAGGACCCTGAGCCTGCCGCTGGCCCTCGCCGTATTCGGCGGGTCGGGACCCGCCGGCACGCTCGTCGCGCCGCTCGCCACCATCGTGGCCCAGGGGACCCCGTGACCGGGCCGCCCGGGCCCGACCTCGTGGTCGCCGGCGCCGGCGGCGGCCTGGTGGCCGCGCTGCGCGCCGCCCAGCTCGGCCTCGACGTGCTGGTGGTGGAGGCCAGCGAGCACTTCCGCCGGGGCAACAACACCTCGATGTCGACCGCGATGATCCCGGGCGCCGGCTCGCGCTGGCAGCGGGCGGCCGGCATTGACGACTCGGCCGAGATGTTCGCCGCGGACGTCGCCGGCAAGACCAAGGGCCAGGGCGACGAGCGGCTCGCCCGCGCGCTCGGCGCGGTGAGCGCCGAGCTGGTCGAGTGGCTGACCGACCACGTCGGGCTGGAGCTGTCCCTGGTCACCGACTTCCACTACCCGGGTCACTCGGTCGACCGCTGCCACACCGTCGAGGGCCGGCACGGCACCGTCCTGCTCGACCACCTGGTCCAGCGGGTGAGCCGGGCCGGCATCGACCTGCTGGTGCCGGCCCGCCTGGTCGACGTGCTGGTGGACGGCGACGGGGTGTCCGCCGCCGTGGTCGAGCGGCCGGACGGCGCCCGGGAGGAGATCCCGACCCGGGCGGTGCTGCTGGCCACGAACGGCTACGGCGCGGACCGGGCACTCGTCGCCGAGCACCTGCCGGAGATCGCCCGGGCGGTCTACCACGGCAGCGAGACGTCCCGCGGCGACGCGCTGCGGATCGGGGCCGCGCTCGGCGCGCAGAGCGCCTTCCTCGACGCCTACCAGGGGCACGCCGCGCTCTCGGCGAGCGCCGCGACGCTCGTCGGCTGGGCGACCGTGATGCACGGCGGCTTCCTGCTGGACGCCACCGGCCGGCGGTTCGGCGACGAGACCACCGGCTACTCCGAGTACGCCGCCGCGCTCGCGGCCCGCCCGGACGCGGCCGGCTGGCTGGTGCTCGACCGCCGGATCCACGACGCCTGCCTGGCGTTCACCGACTTCCGGCAGAGCGTGGAGTCGGGCGCGCTGCGGGAGGCCCCCGACGCCGCCGCCCTGGCGTCGGTGACCGGGCTGCCGGCCGAGGCGGTGGACGCGGAACTCGCCGAGACCGCCGCGGTGGCCCGGGGCGAGCGCGCCGACCGGTTCGGCCGCGCCGTCTTCGAGGCCCCGCTGGAACCGCCGTACCTCGTCGCCCGGGTGGTGCCGGCGCTCTTCCACACCCAGGGCGGCCTGGTGGTCGACGAGCACGCCCGGGTGCTGCGCGCGGACGGCGGGCCGATCCCCGGGCTGTACGCCTCGGGCGGCGCCGCGGCCGGCATCTCCGGTCACGGCGCGGCCGGTTACCTCGCCGGCAACGGCCTGCTGCCCGCGCTCGGCCTCGCCTACCTCGCGGCGAACCACGTCGCCGCCACCGGGCGGTCCCGCACCACGCACGCCTGAACCACGGAAGGAACCGCATGAAACCGCTGGAGACTTTGATCAAGAACGTCACCGTGGTACGCCCCGACGCCGGCTCGCCGGAGGGCGACCGGCTCGACATCGGCCTCGCCGGTGGCAAGGTGGTGCGGTTGGCGGCCGACATCCCGGCCGACGAGGCGCAGGTCGTGGTGGACGGTCGCGGCCGGTTCGCGTACCCGGGCGCGGTCGACGCGCACCAGCACTGGGGGATCTACAACCCGCTGGCCGAGGACACCGCCACGGAGAGCCGCGCCAGCGCGCAGGGCGGTGTGACCACCGGGCTGACCTACATGCGGACCGGGCAGTACTACCTGAACCGGGGCGGCTCGTACGCGGAGTTCTTCCCGCACGTGCTCGCCGCGTCGGAGGGCCGGTCGTTCATCGACTACGGTTTCCACCTCGCGCCGATGATGCGGGAGCACATCGACGAGATCCCGTCGATCGTGGAGAACTTCGGCGTCACCTCCTTCAAGATCTTCATGTTCTACGGCAGCCACGGGCTGCACGGGCGTTCCACCGACCAGAGTTCGTTCCTGATGATCCCGCCGGAGGAGCGCTACGACCTGGCGCACTTCGAGTTCGTGATGCGCGGCGTGCAGGCGGCGCGGGAGAAGCTGACCGAGGCCGCCCCGCACGTGTCGCTGTCGCTGCACTGCGAGACCGCGGAGATCATGACCGCCTACACCAGGCTGGTCGAGCAGGACCCGTCGCTGTCCGGCCTGGCCGCCTACAGCGCGTCCCGACCGCCGCACTCGGAAGGGCTCGCGGTGTCGATCGCGGCGTTCCTGGCCGACGAGACCGGACTGCCCACCATCAACCTGCTGCACCTGTCCTCGCGCAAGGCGCTGCGGGCCGCGATGCTGATGGCGAAGACGTTCCCGCACGTCGACTTCCGCCGCGAGGTGACGATCGGTCACCTGCTGGCCGACGTGGACACCGCGCACGGGCTGGGCGGCAAGGTGAACCCGCCGCTGCGCCCGCGGGAGGACGTGGAGGCGCTCTGGGAGTACGTGCTCGACGGCAGCGTCGACTGGGTGGTCAGCGACCACGCCTGCTGCAAGGACGAGATGAAGTTCGGCGACCCGCGCGACGACGTCTTCGCCGCGAAGTCCGGCTTCGGCGGCGCCGAGTACCTGGTGCCCGGCCTGGTCTCCGAGGGGCGCCGGCGGGGCCTGTCGCACCAGCGGATCGCCCAGCTCATCGCGTGGAACCCGGCCCGCCGCTACGGCCTGCCGGGCAAGGGCACCATCGGGGTCGGCTTCGACGCCGACCTGTGCCTGGTGGAGAACGCCAGTTGGACCGTGCGCGCGGCCGACTCGGCGTCGACCCAGGAGTACACGCCGTTCGAGGGGTTCGAGATCGGCGCGCGGGTCACCGACACGTGGGTCCGGGGGCGGCGGGTGCTCGACGCCGGCACCGTCGTCGGCCCGCCGAGCGGCCGTTACGTCCACCGTCCGTACCAGGGGTGACCATGTCCGACGGAACCGACGGGCCGCTCGCCGGCCTGCGCGTGCTCGACGTGTCGACGATCCTGGCCGGTCCGCTCGTGGCGCAGGTGCTCGGCGACTTCGGCGCCGAGGTGATCAAGATCGAGCATCCGGGTCGGGGCGACGGCATGCGCGGGCACGGGCTGGCCAAGGACGACCAGCCGCTGTGGTGGAAGATGATCGCCCGCAACAAGCGGACCGTCGGGCTCTATCTCGGCGATCCGGCCGGAGCGGAGATCTTCCGGAAGCTCGCGGCCACCGCCGACGTGGTGATCGAGAACTTCCGGCCCGGCACGCTGGAACGCTGGGGACTCGGCTACGACGTGCTCTCGGCCGACAACCCGGGGCTGGTCCTGCTGCGGGTCACCGGCTTCGGCCAGTCCGGCCCGTACGCGGCGCGGCCGGCGTTCGGCACGCTTGTCGAGTCGATGAGCGGGTTCGCCCACCTGACCGGCGAGCCGGACGGCCCGCCGACGCTGCCGGCGTTCGGCCTGGCCGACTCGATCGCCGGCATGGCGGGCGCGGCGGCGGTCTCGATGGCGCTGTTCCAGCGGTCGAAGGACGGTCGCGGGCAGGAGATCGACCTCGACCTGCTCAGTCCGATCATGACCGCGGTCGGGCCGGGCGTGATCTACGCCGACCAGCTCGGCGTCGACCAGCAGCGCACCGGCAACCGGTCGGCGAACAACGCCCCGCGCAACACCTACCGCACCGCCGACGGGCACTGGGTGGCCGTGTCCACCAGCGCCGGCAGCATCGCACGGCGGGTGCTGACGCTCGTCGGCCACCCCGAGGTGATCGACGAGCCGTGGTTCGCCACCGGCCGCCAGCGGGCCCAGCACGCCGACCTGCTCGACGGTTACGTGGGGGAGTGGATCGGGGCGCGGACCCGCGACGAGGTGCTGCGCGGGTTCGCGGAGGCGGGGGCGGCGGTGGGGCCGGTCTACGCGCCGAGCGAGCTGCTCGACGATCCGCAGGTGCGGGCGTTGGAGCTGGTGACCACCGTGGACGACCCGGACCTGGGCCCGATCCGGATGCAGAACGCGCTGTGGCGGATGAGCCGTACGCCGGGCCGGATCCGGTTCACCGGGCGGGCGCTGGGCGCCGACACCGACGCGGTGGTCGGCGAGGAGTTGGGTCTGTCGGCGGCGGAGCTGGCGGCCCTGCGGGAGCGCGGCGTGCTCGGTTAGTTCCGCCGAGCGGAACGACGAGGGTCGACATTGACACGGGAAGCCGGTGCCCGGCCCCCGCGGCGACGACGAGCAGCACCGCGACCATCACCACGACCATGGCGACGAGCGGCGCGGGCGGCTGGCGGTCGTCGCCGTCGGGCGGTCGCGGGGACGGTGTTCCTGAGCGCCGTGCGACACGCCGAACGCGAAGAAATTTTTCGTCCGGCGGCCCCGTCGTCGCGGCCGGGGGCCGCCGCCGCCCACGTCGTCCGGATCCCGCCGCTCAACTGGTGCAACGGTGGGAATCTGACCCTGAATAGGGCTCCGTCATTAGCGCCCGGACGCGCCCGATCGGCGTCCTGATCATCCGCTTCCCGACAGCCGAGGATTTGCGGAATGGCTGTCGGTCGTTGCAGAATGAGTGCTGTCCGCAGATGTCGGGGGATCCACTGCGGCCGACGAACTTAATGATCGTAAAGGTCTTGGGGGAGTGGGTAAATGATCTCTACGGTGTGGTCGTAGCGGGGCAAATCCCGACACTTGGTGACACAACATGGTGTGTGACCTGGCCACTTACTAGATCAATCTGATCGGCGGGGTGAGTTGCTCGTGTGGCAGCTTCCGCTTCGCCACACCTCCTGCCTCATGGTGAATGGGCGGCATTGGGCTTCTGTGCCCGGCTGAATAGTGCGCCGGGCTGCTCTGTCGGATCGTGAACAGGCCCGTCGCCTGCCAGTTTCCAGCCGAGGGGAATTTGAATTGCGACAGCTAGCGAACTGCGTCCAGAATGAATACGCTGCGTCGTTCTCCCAGCATCGTATGTGGTTCCTGGATCGGTTGGACTCAGGCCACGGCACCGCGTACGTCACCACCCCGATGTGGCGCGTGCACGGCCCGCTCGACCGGGCGCGACTCCAGGCCGCGCTCGACACGGTGGTCGCCCGGCACGACGTGCTGCGCGCGGTCTTCCGGGAAAGCGACGGCACGCCCCGGGTCGTCCTGACCCCGTCGGTCGACCTCACCATCGACTGGCGGGACGCCACCTCGGCCGACGAGATCGCCCGGCAGGCCGACGCCGAGGCCGACCGGCCGTTCGACCTGACCACCGGCCCGCTGCTGCGGGTGGTCGCCTGGCGGCTCACCGACACCGAGCACGTGCTGCTGGCCGCGATGCACCACATCGTCTCCGACGGCTGGTCGGTGGGCCTGCTGGCCCGCGAGCTGGCCGCCGCGTACGCCGGGGAACCGCTGCCCGACCTACCCGTCCGGTACGTCGACTTCGCGCAGTCGCAGCGTCGGGAACTCGACGGCGACCGGCTCGCCGCCGACTTGGACCACTGGCGGCGCCAGCTCGCCGGCCTGCCCGCGCTGACCCTGCCCACCGACCGGCCGCGCCCGGAGCACCCCTCCCACGCGGCGGCGACGACCGAGTTCGTCCTCGGCCCGGACCTGGTGGCCGGGCTGCACCGGCTCGGCCGGGAGCACGGCGTGACGCTCTACATGACGCTGCTGGCCGCCTTCCAGGTGCTGCTGTCCCGGTGGAGCGGGCAGCGGGACTTCGGCATCGGCTCGCCGGTGGCCGGCCGGAACTCCCCGGAGGTGGAGAACCTGATCGGACTGTTCGTCAACACCGTGGTCCTGCGCGCCCGGCTGGCCGGCGACCCGACCTTCGCCGAGTTGCTCGCCCGGGTCCGCGACGACGCCCTCGACGCCCTCGACCACCAGGAGGTCCCGTACGAACGGGTGGTCCAGGAGCTGCGCCCCGACCGGCCGGACACCGACTCGCTCATCGACGCCTGGTTCGCCATGCAGAACGTGCCCGGCGACGGCCCGTCGGCCGGCCCGTTGCGCTTCACCGACTTCGAGGTCGACCGGCCCAAGGCGCTGTTCGCGGTGTCGCTGTTCGCCCAGCCTCGCGGTGACGAGCTGGCGATGACCGTCGTCTACCGCTCGGACCTGTTCGACGCGGCGACCATCGACCGGCTGGCGCGGCGGTGCCGGGAGCTGCTGGCGGCCGTGGTGGCCGATCCGGGGATCCGGGTCGGGGCGGTGGAACTGCCGGCGGACGAGACGGCGGCGCTGCGGCGGTTCGGCGCGGCCGAGGTGACCGGCCGGGTGGTCGACCCGGTGGACGCGCTCACCGACCGGGTCCGCCGGGACGGCGCCGCCGCTGCCGCCCTGACCGGCGACGCGACGGTCAGCTACGCGGAGCTGAACGCGCGGGCCAACCGGGTGGCGTGGTGGCTGCGGGAGCGGGGCGTGGGACCGGAGCGCCCGGTCGGGATCCGGTTGCCGCGCGGGGTGGACATGCTCGCCGCCGTGCTCGGTGTGCTGAAGGCCGGCGGGGCGTACGTGCCGCTGGACCCGGCCTGGCCGGCCGAGCGCGTCGACGTCGTCCGCGCCGACGCCGGCCTCGACATCCTGCTCGACGGGCCGCTGCCGGACGGTGGCCGGGACGACGACCTTCAGGTGGCGGTGGATCCGGCGCAGCTCGCGTACGTGATCTACACGTCGGGGTCGACGGGTCGGCCGAAGGGGGTCGGGGTGTCGCGGGGGGCGATGGCGGCGCACGTGTCGCGGATGCGGCGGCGGTTCGGGCTCGGTCCGGACGACCGGGTGTTGCAGTTCGCCGCGCTCGCGTTCGACGCCTCGATCGACCAGATCTTCCCGGCGCTGTCCAGCGGCGCGGCGCTCGTGCTGCCCGAGCACGGCCTCGTCGCGCCCGCCACGCTGCTGCCGCTGCTGGACCGGCACGGCGTCACGCTCGTCAACCTGCCCCCGGCGTACTTCGGCCAACTGGTCGCCGAGCTGACCGAGCGGGGCGGGACCGGGCCGCGCGCGCTGCGGACGGTGGTGCTCGGCGGCGACGTGGTCCGACCCGCCGACGTGGACCGCTTCGGCACGTGCTGCCCCGACGTGGCGGTGCTCAACGCGTACGGGCCGACCGAGACCACCGTCACCACGACGGTCGCCGAGGTCCCGCGCGGCCTCACCGGCGCCGTGCCGATCGGCCGCGCCCTCGCCGACCGCGACCTGTACGTGCTCGACGCCGCGCTGCGCGACGTGCCGGTGGGCGCGGTGGGTGAGCTGTTCGTCGGCGGCACGCAGCTCGCGCGCGGCTATCTGGGCCGGCCGGGGCTGACCGGCGAGCGGTTCGTGCCGGACCCGTTCGGGCGGACGCCCGGCGGCCGGTTGTACCGGACCGGGGACCTGGTGCGGTGGCGGCCGGACGGGCAGGTGGAGTTCCACGGCCGGGCCGACGGCCAGGTGAAGGTGCGCGGGTTCCGGGTCGAGATCGGTGAGGTCGAGGCCCGGCTGCGGGAGCACCCGGGCGTCCGCGACGCCGTGGTGGTCGCCGGGCAGGACCGGCTGGTGGCCTACCTGGCCGGCGCCGGCGTCACCGGCGCGCAGGTGCGGGAGCGGCTGGCGCAGCGGCTGCCGGAGTTCATGGTGCCGGCCGTGGTGGTGGTGCTCGACGAGTTGCCGCGCACCGTGGGCGGCAAGGTCGACCGGGACCGGCTGCCCGACCCGGAGGGACACCGCCCGGAGGTGACCGACGGCTTCGCCGAGCCGCGTACCCCGACCGAGGAGACGATCGCCGACGTGTGGCGGCAGGTCCTGCGGGTCGACCGGATCGGCGTCCACGACAACTTCTTCGACCTGGGCGGCCACTCGCTGCTCGCCACGCTCGCGGTGGCCCGGCTGGTGAAGGCGCTCGACCGGCCGGTCGACGTCCGGTCGTTCTTCGCCCACCCGACCATCGCCGAGTTCGCCGCCGCCCTGCCGCCGGCCGCCGCCGACCCCGCGTCCGCGCCCGCGTCCGCGATCACCCGGCTGCGCCGCAGCGGCGACTTCCCGCTCTCCTTCGCCCAGGAACGGATGTGGTTCCTCAACCGGCTGGAGCCGGACGCGCCCGACTACATGGCGGCGCTGGCCTGGCGGGTGGACGGGCCGCTCGACCGGAGCCGGCTCGACCGGGCCCTGCGCCAGCTCGTCGACCGGCACGAGTCGCTGCGGACCACCTTCCCGGTGGTCGGCACGTCGCCGACGCAGCGGGTCGCCGCGGCCGGCGAGGTGACCGCCGACTGGCACGACGTGACCGCGACCGTCGACCCGTACGCCACCGCCGTGGCCCGGGCCGGGGCGGAGCTGCACCGCCCGTTCGACCTGGCCGCCGGCCCGCTGTTCCGGGCCCTGGTCTGGCGTCTCGGGCCGGAGGACCACCTGCTCGTGCTGGCCATGCACCACATCGTCTCCGACGGCTGGTCGATGGGCGTGCTGGTGCGCGAGCTGGGCGCCGCGTACGCCGGCGAGGCCCTGCCGGAGCTGCCGGTGCAGTACGCCGACTATGCCGGCTGGCAGCGTCGGGAACTCACCGGTGACCGCCTCGACGCCGAGCTGGGGCACTGGCGCGAGCGGCTGGCCGGACTGCCGGCGCTCGAACTGCCCACCGACCGTCCCCGGCCCGCCCACCCCTCCTGGGCCGGCGCGACCCACGAGTTCACCCTGGACCCGGAGCTGGTGGCCGGGCTGGAACGGCTGGGCCGCCGGCACGGCGCGACGCTCTACATGACGCTGCTGGCCGCGTTCCAGGCGCTGCTGTCCCGGTGGACCGGGCAGGACGACTTCGGCGTCGGGGTGCCGGTGGCCGGGCGTACCCGGCCCGAGGTGGAGAACGTCATCGGGTTCTTCGTCAACACCCTCGTCATGCGCGCCGACACCGGCGGCGACCCGACCTTCGCCGAGCTGCTGGGCCGGGTGCGGGACCGGGCGCTCGACGCCTACCAGTACCAGGAGCTGCCCTTCGAGCGGGTGGTGGAGGAACTGCGCCCCGACCGGGAGTCGGGCCGGTCCCCGCTGTTCCAGGTCATGTTCGACCTGGAGGCGCGGGCGATCGCCGCGCCGCGGCTCGGCGCCGCCCGGCTGCGTCCCGCCGAGATCCCGTTCGACGTCACCAAGTTCGACCTGATGGTCACGTTCACCACCGAACCCGGCGCGGCCGGCGGGTTCGTGCAGTACCGCACGGACCTGTTCGACGCGGCCACCATCGACCGGCTGGTGCGGCGGTGTCAGGAGCTGCTCGCCGTGGTGGCCGCCGCGCCGGACACCCGGATCGGCGCGACCGCGCTGCCGGCCACCGAGACCGCCCTGCTGCGGCGGTTCGGCGCGGCCGAGACGCCCGGCCGGGTGACCGACCCGGTGGTGGCCTTCGAGGGCCGGGCCCGCCGGGATCCGGGCGCGCTCGCCGCGATCGCCGCCGACGGCGTGCTGTCGTACGCGGAGCTGAACGCGCGGGCCAACCGGGTCGCGTGGGGGCTGCGGGAGCGGGGCGTGCGGGCGGAGACGCCGGTGGTGGTCCGGCTGCCGCGCGGGGTGGACATGCTCGCCGCCGTACTGGGGGTGCTGAAGGCCGGCGGGGCGTACGTGCCCGTCGACCCGGCGTGGCCGGCCGAGCGGGCCGACCTGGTCACCGCCGACGTGGGGGCGTCCGTGGTGCTGGACGGGCCGCTGCCGGACGGTGGCCGGGACGACGACCTTCAGGTGGCGGTGGATCCGGCGCAGCTCGCGTACGTGATCTACACGTCGGGGTCGACGGGTCGGCCGAAGGGGGTCGGGGTGTCGCGGGGGGCGATGGCGGCGCACGTGTCGCGGATGCGGCGGCGGTTCGGGCTCGGTCCGGACGACCGGGTGTTGCAGTTCGCCGCGCTGGCGTTCGACGCCTCGATCGAGCAGATCTTCCCGGCGCTGTCCTGCGGCGCGGCGCTGGTGCTGCCCGAGCACGGGCTGGTCGCGCCGGCCCAGATCGTCGCCGACGTGGAACGCCACCGGGTGACCGTGATGGAGGTGGTCCCCGGCTACCTCACCGAGCTGATCGCCGAGGTCACCGGCGACGGCACCACCGCGCCCACCTGGAGTCCGGCCCGGCTGCGGCTGCTGGTGCTCGGCGGGGACGCGGTCCGCCCCGCCGACCTGGCGTGGTGGCGCCGGCACCACCCGGACGTGTCCGTGGTCAACACGTACGGCCCGACCGAGACCACGATCAGCGCCACCGTCTACGACGTGCCGGCCGACGTGGACGGCGTCGTGCCGATCGGCCGCGCGGTGGGCGACCGGGCGCTGTACGTGCTCGACGGTGACCTCGCCGAGGTGCCCGTCGGCGCGGTCGGTGAGCTGTTCGTCGGCGGCACCCAACTGGCCCGCGGCTATCTGGGCCGCCCGGGGCTGACCGCCGAGCGGTTCGTGCCGGACCCGTACGGGCCGGAGCCCGGCGGCCGGCTGTACCGGACCGGGGACCTGGTCCGCTGGCGGGCCGACGGGCAGGTGGAGTTCCACGGCCGGGCCGACGGCCAGGTGAAGGTGCGCGGGTTCCGGGTCGAGGTGGGCGAGGTCGAGGCCCGGCTGCGGGAGCACCCGGGCGTCCGCGACGCCGTGGTGGTCGCCTGGCAGGACCGGCTGGTGGCCTACCTGACCGGCGCCGGGGTGACCGTCGACGAGCTGCGCGACCGGCTGGCGCAGCGGCTGCCCGGGTTCATGGTGCCGGCCGTGCTGATCGTCCTCGACGAGCTGCCGCGCACGGTCGGCGGCAAGGTCGACCGGGACCGGCTGCCCGACCCGGCCGGACACCGGCCGGCGCCCGCCGCCGACGCGGAACCGCCGCGCACCCCGACCGAGGAGACGGTCGCCGACATCTGGCGGCAGGTCCTGCGGGTCGACCGGATCGGCATCCACGACAACTTCTTCCACCTGGGCGGCCACTCCCTGCTCGCCACCCGGGTCGCCATCCGGCTGCGCGCGGCCTTCGGCTGCGAGGTGGCCGTCCGCACCCTCTTCGAGGAGCCCACCGTGGCCCGCCTCGCCGCCGCCGTGGAGGACCGGCTGATGGCCGAGATCGCGGCGATGAGCAGCGAGGACGTCGAGCAGGCACTGAAGGAGCAGAACCTATGAGCACGATCCACGCTCTGGTCGAGGCGCAGGTCCGGCGTACCCCGGACGCGGTCGCCCTGGAGTTCGAGGGCGCGGAGCTGACCTACCGCGACCTGGACCGGCGGGCCAACCGGCTCGCCCACGCCCTGCGCCGGGCCGGCGCCGGCCCGGAGACGGTGGTCGCCGTCGGCGCCCAGCGGTCCCTGGACCTGCTCGTCACGCTGCTCGGCGTGCTCAAGAGCGGCGCCGCCTACCTGCCGCTGGACCTGGAGCTGCCCACCGACCGGCTGAGCTACATGGCCGGTCAGGGCGGCGCGAAGGTCCTGGTCCGCGGCCCCGGCATGGACGTCGACCTGGGCCTGCCCGGCCTGCCCGAGCTGACGCTCGCCGACACCGACGCGGAGTCCGACGAGCCGTGCGACGTCGCCGTCGACGGGCGCAACGCCTGCTACGTCATGTACACCTCCGGTTCGACCGGCCGGCCCAAGGGCGTGGTCGTCGAGCACCGGGGCGTGGTCAACCGGCTGCGGTGGGGCCAGCACGAGTACGGCATGACCTCCGACGAGCGGGTGCTCCAGAAGACCCCGTACGCCTTCGACGTGTCGGTGCACGAGCTGTTCTGGCCGCTGATGGTCGGCGCCCGGCTGGTCATCGCCCGGCCCGGCGGGCACCGGGACACCCGCTACCTGGTGGAGACCATCAGGCGGCGCGGCATCACCAGCGCGCACTTCATCCCGACCATGCTGGCCCTGTTCGTCGGCGAACCCGGCGTCGGCGACTGCCACAGCCTGCGCCGGATCCTGGCCAGCGGCGAGGCGCTCCCCACCGACCTGCAGAACCGGGTGCTGCGCGCCCTGCCCGACGTGGAGTTGCACAACCTCTACGGCCCGACCGAAGCCTCCATCGAGGTGAGCGCGTGGGCCTGCCAACCGGAGTGGTCCGGCGCGAGCGTGCCGATCGGCGCGGCGGTCGACCACACCCAGTTGCACATCCTCGACGCCGAGCTGCGCCCGGCACCGGGCGACGGCCCGGGGGAGCTGTACCTGGCCGGGGTGCAGCTCGCGCGCGGCTACCTCGGCCAGCCGGGCCTGACCGCCGAGCGGTTCCTGCCCGACCCGTACGGCGAGCCGGGCGGGCGGATGTACCGCAGCGGCGACCTGGCCGGCTGGCACCGCCCCGGCGTGGTCGACTACCTCGGCCGGGTCGACGAGCAGCTCAAGCTCGCCGGCAACCGGGTGGAGCTGGGTGAGATCCAGGCGGTGCTCGACGACCAGCCGGGCGTCCGCGCCTCGGTGGTGGTGGCCACCGGCGAGGCCGCCGAGAAGCGGCTCGTCGCGTACGTCGTGGGGGACCGGCCGGACCTGGACGCGCTGCGCGAGCGGCTGGCCGAGCGGCTGCCCGGCTACATGGTGCCGTCGACGTTCGTGCCGCTGGCCGAGCTGCCGCTGACCCCGAGCGGGAAGCTGGACCGCAAGGCGCTGCCCGCGCCGGACCGGCCCGACCTGGCCGTGGCGTACCGGGCCCCGGAGAACCCGGCGCAGGAACGCCTCGCCAAGGTCTGGACCGACGTCTTCGGGGTCGCCCGGGTCGGTGTCGACGACACCTTCTTCGCCCTCGGCGGGCACTCGCTGCTGGCCGTGCGCCTGATCGCCCGCCTCCGCGAGGAACTGGGCGTCGAGGTGTCCATCCGGGACCTGTTCGGCGGGCTGACCGTCGCCGACCTGGCCGAGGCCGTCACCGCCGCGCCCGACGGGGGCACCGCGCCGGCGCTCGTGGCCGGCGGCGACGACGCGCCCGCGGTGGCCTCGTTCGGCCAGGAACGGCTGCTGTTCCTCCAGCGGATCCACCCGGACAGCCCCAGCTACGTCATCCCGGTCGCCTGGCGGGTCGACGGTCACCTCGACGAGGCCACCCTGCGCCGGGCCCTGAACCGGCTCGCCGCGCGGCACGACGCGCTGCGGACCCGGTTCCCCGGGGACGTGCCGGTGGTGGACCCGGAGCCGGCGGTGGAGCTGGCCCGGGTCGACGCCGACGCCTGGACCGAGGAGGTGGCGGCGGCGCGCATCCGCGAGCCGTTCGACCTGGCCACCGGCCCGCTGTGGCGGGCCACGCTGGTCCGCCTGCCCGACCACGACGTGCTGCTGCTGGTGCTGCACCACGTCGTCGCCGACGGCTGGTCGCTCGGCGTCGTCGCCCGCGAACTCGGCGACCTCTACGCCGGCGCGACGCCACCCGCGCCGCCGGTGCGGTACGCCGACTTCGCCCGCTGGCAGCGCGCCGACCTCGGCCCGGACCGGCTCGCCGCCGAGCTGGACTGGTGGCGGGACGCCCTGGCCGGCGTACCGCCGCTGGAGCTGCCCACCGACCGGCCCCGGCCGGCGGTGCTCGGCGCGGACGGCGCCACCCACCGCTTCGCGCTGCCGCCGGACGCGCTGCGCCGGCTCGCCGCGTTCGCCCAGGAGCAGCGGACCACTCTGCACACGGTGCTGCTGGCGGTGTTCCAGGCGCTGCTGGGCCGGTGGAGCGGGCAGCACGACTTCGCCGTCGGCACGCCGGTGGCCGGCCGGTCCCGCGCCGAGGTGGAGAACGTGGTCGGCTTCTTCGTCAACACGCTCGCGGTGCGGGCCGACCTGACCGGCGACCCCACCCTGACCGAGCTGGTCGGGCGGGTCCGCGAGGCCACCCTCGGCGCCTACGAACACCAGGACGTGCCGTTCGAGCAGGTGGTCGCGGAGCTGCGCCCCGAGCGCGACCTGAGCCGGACGCCGGTCTACCAGACCATGTTCGCGTTGCGGGACACCGCGGTCACCGCGCTGCGGCTGCCCGGCCGGACCGTCACCGAGCTGCCGCTGGGGTGGCGGACCGCCAAGTTCGACCTCACCCTCTTCGTCGACGAGGCGCCGGACGGGACCCGGACCGGCCTGTTCGAGTACGCCACCGACCTGTTCGGCCCGGACACCGTGGCGCGTCTCGCCGAGGCGTACGTCCGGCTGCTCGACGCGCTGGCCGGCGACGTCGGCGCCCGGTTCGGCGACTGGCCGGTGCTCGACCCCGCCCGGCGGGACGCGCTGCTGGCGGCGGGCACCGCGGCGACACCGGCGTTGCCCGCCCGACCGCTGCACCACCTCGTCGCCGACCGGGTCACCGCCGACCCGGCCCGACCCGCCGTGGTCGACGGCGCGACCGTCTGGACGTACGCGGAGCTGGACCGGCGGGCCAACCAGCTCGCCCACCACCTGGTCGACCTCGGGGTGGGCCCGGAAACCGTGGTGGCGGTGAGCCTGCCTCGCGGGGCCGAGCTGGTCCGCGCCCAACTCGCCGTGCTCCGGGCCGGCGGCGCCTACCTGCCGCTGGACGCCGACCAGCCGGCCGAGCGCAGCCGGCACATGGTCGCCGGCGCCGGCGCCACCCTGCTGGTCACCGCCGCCGGGCACCACGACGGCGCGGGGCTGGACTGCCGCGTCGTCGACCTGGCCCGGGACGCCGCCGACCTGGACCGGCGTCCGGCCACCGACCCGGCGGTCCCGGTCGACCCCGGGCAACTCGGTTTCGTGGTGCACACCTCCGGCTCCACCGGCCGCCCGAAGGGCATCGGCATCACCCACCGCAACCTGGTCCGCACCGTCCACGACGGCGGATACCTGGACCTGACGCCGGACGACCGGGTGGCGTTCGCCGCCAACCCGATCTTCGACGCGGCCACGTTCGAGGTCTGGGCCACCCTGGTCGCCGGCGCGACGATCGTGGTCACCCCGCCCGACGTGGCGCTCTCCACCGCCGCGCTGGCCGAGCACCTGACGCGGCACCGGGTCACCACGCTGTTCCTCACCACCGCGCTGTTCCACCAGGTCGCCCGGGAACGCCCGGACGCGCTGCGCGGGCTGCGGCACGTGCTGTTCGGCGGCGAGGCCGCCGACCCGGCCACCGTGGACGGGCTGCTCGCCCACGTCGGTCCCGACCGGCTGCGGCACATGTACGGCCCGGCCGAGTGCACCACGTTCGCCACCTGGCACCCGGTGACCGCGCCGGCCGGCGACGCCGGCCGGGTGCCGATCGGCCGGCCGACCCACCACACCACGGCCTACGTGGTGGACCGGGAGCTGCGGCCCGTCCCGGTCGGGGTGGTCGGCGAGCTGCTGCTCGGCGGCGCCGGACTGGCCCGGGGGTACGTCGGCGCGCCGGCCCGCACCGCCGAGCGGTTCCTGCCCGACCCGTTCGGCGCGCCGGGCGGCCGGGTCTACCGCACCGGTGACCTGGTGCGGTGGACCGCCGACGGGGTGCTGGAGTTCGTCGGCCGCGCCGACGGGCAGGTGAAGGTCCGCGGTTTCCGGGTGGAGCCGGGCGAGGTCGAGGCGGCGGCCCGCCGCCACCCGGCGGTCCGGGACGCGGTGGTGCTCGCCCGCCGGGACCGCGCCGGCGCGCTGAGCCTCGTCGCGTACGTCGCCGCCGACCCGACGGAGCTGGGCGACCTGCGGGCGTACCTGGGGCGGACCCTGCCGGCGTACCTGGTGCCGGCCGCCGTGGTGGTCCTCGACGAGCTGCCGCTGACCGGCAACGGCAAGCTCGACCGGGCCGCCCTGCCCGAGCCGACCTACGCCACCGGGGCGGGGCGGCGGGAGCCGGCGACGGAGCGGGAACGCCAGCTCGCGGAGATCTTCACCGAGGTGCTCGGCGTCGCCGACCCGGGCATGGACGACGACTTCTTCGCCCTCGGCGGGCACTCGCTGCTGGCCATCAAGGTGGTCGGCGCGGTGGCCGCCCGCACCGGCCGGGAGATCACCTTCCGGGACCTGTTCACCGCCCGCAGCATCGCCGGGCTGGCCCGCCTGCTCGCCGACGCCGACCCGGTGCTCGCCCCGATCACCCGGGGCCGGGAGACCGCCGGGCTGCCCGTCTCCTTCGGACAGGAACGGCTGGTGTTCCTCGACCGGCTGGAGGGCGCCGGAGCCGCGTACACCATTCCGCTGGCCTGGCGGCTGACCGGGCCGGTGGACGCCGACCGGCTGGCCGCCGCGCTGGACGCGCTGGTCGACCGGCACGAGTCGCTGCGTACCCGGTTCACCCTGGTCGACGGCGTGGTCCGGCAGGACGTCACACCCGGCTGGGCCGGCCTGGACCGGCGCGACGCGGCCACCATGGCCGCCGCGGAGGCCGACCTGGCCGACGAGGCCCGGCGGCCGTTCGACCTGACCACCGGGCCGTTGTTCCGGGCCGTGCTGTGGCGGGCCGGCGACGCCCACCTGCTGCTGCTCACCATGCACCACGCGGTCTCCGACGGCTGGTCGGCGGCAGTGCTGGTGCGCGAGCTGGAGGCCGGCTACGACGGGGTGGACGTGCCCCGCCCGCCGGTGCGCTACGCCGACTTCGCCGCCTGGCAGCGTGACCGCCTGGCCGGCGACCGCCTGGCCGGCGAGCTGGACCACTGGCGCCGGCGGCTGGCCGACCTGCCCACCCTGGAGCTGCCCACCGACCGGCCCCGCCCGTCGGCGCGCGGCGGCGCCGGGGCGAGCGTCGGGTTCACCGTCGAACCGGACCTGCTCGCCGCGCTGGAACGACTCAGCCGGGCCCACGGCGCGACGCTGTTCATGACGCTGCTCGCCGCCTACCAGGCGCTGCTGGGCCGGTGGAGCGGGCAGACCGACTTCGCGGTCGGCACGCCCGTCGCCGGTCGGGGCCGCCCGGAGGTCCGCGACGTGGTCGGGTTCTTCCTCAACACGCTCGTGCTGCGCGCCGACCTGTCCGGCCGGCCCACCTTCGCCGCCCTGCTCGACCGGGTGCGGGACGACGCGCTCGCCGCGTACGAGCACCAGGAGCTCCCGTTCGGCCGGCTCGTCGAGGAGTTGAGCCCGGACCGCGACCTCAGCCGCTCCCCGCTGTTCCAGGCGCTGTTCAGCTACAACGACTGGACGCTGGACACGCTGCGGCTCGGCGCCACGACCGGTGTCGCCCAGCCGGTGGACCGGGGCGCCGCCAAGCTCGACCTGACGCTGGAGTTGGTGCACGGCCCGGACGGGTTGGCCGGCGCGCTCGACTACACCACCGACATCTTCGACGCCGCCACGATCGAGCGGATGGCCGGCGCGTACGTCCGGCTGTTGCGGGCGGTCGCCGCCGACCCGGCGGCCCGGATCGACGACCTGCCGCTGGTCGAGGCCACCACCGCCCCGGCGGCGGTCCGGCCGGCCGAGCCGTTCCGTTCACTGCTCGACCGGATCGCCGGTCAGGTGCGGGCCACCCCGGACGCGGTGGCGGTGGTCGGCCCCGGCGGCGAGCTGACCTACGCCGAGCTGGACCGGCGGTCCAACCGGCTCGCCCACCACCTGCGGGAGCGGGGGATCGGCGCGGAGGACCGGGTCGGGCTGCGGCTGCCCCGGTGCGTCGACACCGTGGTCGCCGTGCTCGGCGTGTGGAAGGCCGGCGGGGCGTTCGTCGGGCTCGACCCGGAGCTGCCGGCGCGCCGCCTGGCCCACCTGGAGCGGGACGCCGGGGTGCGGCTGGTGCTCGACCCGGAGACCGTCGCCGGCGCGGCGCTCGCCGACCGGCCGGCCACCCCGCCGGACGTCGACACCCGGCCCGAGCAGCTCGCCTACGTCGTCTACACCTCCGGCTCCACCGGCGAGCCGAAGGGCGTGCTGGCCGAGCACGGCGGCGTCACCGCCTACCTCGACACCATCGCCGCCCACTACCGGCTGGACGCCGACGACGTGGTCCTGCAACGCGCCTCGCCCAGCTTCGACGCGTTCCTGCGCGACTGCGTCGGCCCGCTCACCGTCGGCGCGACAGTGCTGATGGCCGGACGGTCCGACCTGTCCACGCTCGCCGCCGACCTGCCCGGCCGGCCCGCGCCCACCGCGCTGCTGAGCATGGTCCCGTCGCTGCTGCACCAGCTCCTCGACGCCGGTGACGTCGGCGCGGCGACCCTGCCCGCGCTGCGGCTGCTGGTGCTCAGCGGGGAGCCGTGCACACCGGCGCTGCTGGCCCGGGTGCACGAGGCGCTGCCCGGCCTGCGTCGGGTGGTCAACCAGTACGGCCCCACCGAGGCGACCGTCACCACCACCGTCGCCGACCTCGACCCCGGCCGGCGGTACGAGTCGGTCGGCATCGGCGTACCGATGCCGGGGACCACCGTGCGGGTGCTCGACGCGGCGCTGCGCCCGACGCCGGTGGGCGTCTTCGGCGAGGTGCACATCGGCGGGTCCGGGGTCAGCCGCGGCTACCGCAACCGGCCCGGCCTCACCGCCGCCGCCTACCTGCCGGACCCGGCCGGACCGCCCGGCGCGCGGATGTACCGCACCGGCGACGCGGCGCGCTGGCTGGCCGACGGGACGCTGGAGTTCCGGGGCCGGCTGGACCGGCAGGTCAAGGTGCGTGGCGTCCGGGTGGAACCGGCCGAGGTGGAGGCCGCGCTCGCCGGCCACCCGGCGGTCGGCGCGGCGGCCGTGGTGGCCCGCCCGGACGGGCCGAACGGCTGGCGGCTCGCCGGCTACGCCCAACGCGCCCCCGGCAACGGTGTCACCGAGGCGGACCTACGCCGACACCTGGAGGCCGCGCTGCCGTACGCGATGATCCCGGCCGAGCTGCTGGTCTTGGACGCGCTGCCGCTGCTCGGCAACGGCAAGGTGGACCGGTCGGCGCTGCCCGAGGTCGGTGCCGGGCCGACCGGCGCGATCCGGGTCGCCCCGCGCACCGACACCGAGCGGGCCATCGCCGAGGTCTGGGCCGAGCTGCTGGACCGGCCCGACGTCGGCGTCGAGGACGACTTCTTCGCCCTCGGCGGCCACTCGCTCACCGCGCTGCGGGTCATCTCCCGGCTGCGCGACCGGCTGACCGGCCCGCTGACCCTGCGCATCTTCTTCGAGGCCCGCACCATCGCCCGGCTCGCCCGGAAACTGGAGGAAACCCGATGACCGCGCTCACCCCCGCCCAGCAGGAGCTGCTCCGCCGGCGGCTCGCCGGAGACGCCGGGCGTGCCGCCCCGGCGGGGATCACCCGCGGCGACGGCACCCGCGACCTGCCGGTGTCGTTCGGGCAGGAACGGCTGGTGTTCCTGGACCGGCTCGACGGCGCCGGCGCGGCGTACACCATCCCGGTGGCGTGGCGGCTGACCGGGCCGCTGGACCGCGACCGGCTCGACGCGGCGTTCGCCGCCCTGGTGCGGCGGCACGAGTCGCTGCGGACCCGGTTCAGCGTCGACGACGGCGTGGTCCGGCAGGAGATCGTGACCGGTTGGCCGGGCGTCGACTGGCGGGACGCGGACGACGCCGCCGAGGTCGCCGAGGCGGCCCGGCAGGTGGCGGCGGAGCCGTTCGACCTGGAGACCGGGCCGCTGTTCCGGGTCACCGGGTGGCGGCTCACGCCGACCGACCACGTGGTCCTGCTGACCCTGCACCACGTCGTCGCGGACGGGGCGTCGACGGGTGTGCTGGTGCGTGACCTGGAGGCGGGCTACGCCGGGACGCCCACGCCCGAGCCGCCGGTGCGGTACGCCGACTACGCCGCCTGGCAACGTCGCACCGCCAGCGAGGGACGCCGGGACCGGGACCTGGCCTACTGGCGGGACCGGCTGGGCGGGCTGCCGCCGCTGGAACTGCCCACCGACGGCGAGCGTCCGGCCCACCGCTCCACCACCGGTGCGGCCTGCGACGTCACCGTGCCGGCGGAGCTGGTCGACGCGCTGGAGCGGTTCGCCCGGCAGCGCGGCGCGACCCTCTACATGGCGCTGCTCGCGGCGTTCCAGGCGGTGCTGGGCCGGCTCGCCGGTCAGGTCGACTTCGGCGTCGGCACGCCTGTCGCCGGCCGCGACCGGCCCGAGGTGGAGCAGGTGGTCGGCTTCTTCGTGAACACCCTGGTGCTGCGCGCCGACCTGGCCGGGAACCCGTCCTTCACCGACCTGCTCGACCGGGTCCGCGCCGACGCGCTCGGCGCGTACGACCACCAGGAGACGCCGTTCGAGCGGGTCGTCGACCTGCTCGCCCCGGACCGCAGCCTGGACCGGACCCCGCTGTTCCAGGCCATGTTCAGCCTCGACGACGCCGACGACGACCGGCCGGTACGCCTCGGCGAGGTCACCGGGGCGCGGTTCGACCTGGACCTCGACGCGGTCAAGTTCGACCTGATCCTGCAGGCCGCGCGCCGCCCGGACGGGCTGGCCGCCGCGTTCTTCCACCGGTCGGACCTGTGGCGGCCGGCGACGGTCCGGCGGTGGGCGGCGCAGTACCGGCGGCTGCTGGAGCAGGTCGTCGCGTACCCGGACACCCCGCTGGCCGACCTGGACCTGCTGCCGGACGAGGAGCGCCGGCAGCTCGCCGCCTGGGGCGCCCCGGCGGGCGACTACCCCTCGGCGGACCTGCTGCACGAACGGTTCGCCCGGCACGTCGCCGCCGCGCCGGACGCCGTCGCCGTGGTGGCCGGCGGGCGGCGCGTCGACTACGGCACCCTCAACGCGCGGGCCAACCAGCTCGCCCACCGGCTGCGCGCGGCCGGCGTCGGGCCGGAGACCCCGGTGGCGCTCTGCGTGCGCCGCGACGCCGACCTGGCGGTCGGAATCCTCGGCATCCTCAAGGCCGGCGGGACGTACGTGCCGCTGGACCCGGAGCACCCGCGCGACCGGCTGTCCTACGTGGTCGACGACGCCGGGGTACGCCTGGCCGTGGTCTCGCCGGACCTCGCCGACCGGGTGCCCGTGGCGCCGGCCGGGCTGCTGCGCCTGGACGATCCGGCCCTCGCCTCCGCCTCCACCGAGGACCCGTCGCCGGTCACCGACGCCGACCATCTCGCCTACGTCATCTACACCTCCGGTTCCACCGGCCGGCCCAAGGGCGTGGGGGTCGCGCACCGGCAGGTGGTCCGTCTGCTGGACTCCTGCGTGGACGCGCTCGACCTGCCGCCCGGCGGGGTGTGGAGCCTGTTCCACTCGTACGCCTTCGACTTCTCGGTGTGGGAGCTGTGGGGCGCGCTGACCCGCGGCGGCACGGTCGTCGTGGTGGACAAGGCCACCGCCCGCGACCCGCGGCGGTTCGCCGGGCTGCTCGCCGACGAGCGGGTGACGATGCTCAGCCAGACCCCCGGCGCGTTCCGCAACCTGCGGGCCGCGCTCGGCGACCGGCCGTTGGCCGACCTCGGCGTGCGGCACGTGGTGCTCGGCGGCGAGAAGCTCGACCTGCCCGAGCTGGACGGCTGGCTGGACGGCCCCGGCGCGGGCGTGCGGGTGGTCAACATGTACGGCATCACCGAGACCACCGTGCACGTCACGCACCGCCTGGTCACCGCCGACGACCTGGCCGGTGACGCCACCTCCCCGATCGGCCGGCCGCTGGGCGACCTGACCGTGCACGTGCTCGACCGGCACCTGCGGCCGGTCCCGGTCGGCGCCACCGGCGAGATGTACGTCGGCGGCGCCGGCCTGGCCCGCGGTTACCTCGGCCGACCGGGGCTGACCGCGGACCGGTTCGTGCCGGACCCGTTCTCCGCCGTCCCCGGCGCCCGGCTCTACCGCACCGGCGACCGGGCCCGCCACCTGCCCGACGGCGAGCTGGAGTACCGGGGCCGCGCCGACGACCAGGTGAAGATCCGCGGGCACCGGATCGAGTTGGGCGAGGTGGAGGCCGCCCTGCTGCGCCACGACGCGGTGGGCCAGGCCGCCGTGGTGGCCCGCGGGGACCGCAGCGGCGAGCACCGGCTGCACGCCTACCTGGTCGTCGACGGCGAGCTGACCGGCGACGAGCTGCGGCGCCGGCTGCGGGAGCGGCTGCCGGAGGCGATGGTGCCGGCGACCTTCACCGTGCTGCCGGCGCTGCCGTTGACGGCCAACGGCAAGGTGGACCGGCGGGCGCTGCCGGACCCCGACGGCGCCACCCTCGGGGCCGCGCGTGCGCACGTGCCGCCGGCCACCCCGACCGAGCGGCTGCTGGCCGAGGTGTGGTGCACGGCCCTCGGCGTCGACCGGGTCGGCGTCGGCGACCGCTTCTTCGACCTCGGTGGCGACTCGATCCTCGCGTTGCGCGTGGTGGGGCTCGCCGAGCGGCGCGGCGTTCCCGTGTCGCTGCGTGACGTCTTCGCCCACCAGGCGCTCGGCGAGCTGGCCCGGGCCGTCGACGCCGCCGCCGACCGGCGCGCCGCGGACCCGGCCGGGACGCCGTCGGTGGAGCGGTTCGCGATGGTCGCGCCCGCCGACCGGGACCGGCTGCCGGCCGGCCTCGCGGACGCCTACCCGTTGACCCGGATGCAGCAGGGCATGCTCTACGAGCTGCTCGCCGACGCCGGCAAGGGCGCCTACCACAACGTGACGAGCTTCCGGGTGCAGGAGCCGGCCGGCTTCGACGCCACCGCCATGCGCGCGGCGGCGGACGCGGTCGTCGACCGGTACGAGATCCTGCGTACCGGGTTCGACTGGGGTTCCTACGAGGAGCCGCTGCAACTGGTGCACGAGCGGGCCACGCTGCCGGTCGGGGTGGACGACCTGCGCGGCCTGCCGGAGGAGGTCCAGCTCCGGCGGGTCCGGGAGCATCTGCACGCCGAGTCGGTGCGCTGGTTCGAGCTGGCCGAGCCGCCGCTGATCCGGCTGCACGTGCACGTGCTCAACGACGCCGAGTACCGGCTCACCATCACCGACTGCCACGCCGTGCTGGACGGCTGGAGCCTGACCTCGCTCATCGCCGAGCTGGTCGACCGGCACCGCCGGTCGGTCACCGGCGTGGGTCAGGAGCCACCGTCCGGTCCGGTGCCCCGCTTCGCCGAGTACGTGGCGCTCGAACGGGCCGCGGTCGCCGACCCGGCCGCCCGGGCGTTCTGGGACGCCATGGTGGAGCAGTTCCCGCCGGTGCGGGTGCCGCGTTCGGTCGGCGCGGAGCCGGCCGACAAGTCCACCTGCGAGGTGCTGCGCGACTACCGGCACCTGACGGCCGGCATCGACGCGCTGGCCGCCCGCGCCGGGGTGCCCCGCAAGACGGTCCTGTTCACCGCCTACCACCACCTGATGGGGCAGCTCGCCGACGGCCCGGCGTACGCCACCGGCTTCGCCACCAACGGGCGGCTGGAGCGGGCCGGCGCGGAGGGCATGCGCGGGCTCTTCCTCAACGTGGTGCCGTTCGGGCTGCGGTCGTCCGCCACGAGCTGGGTGGGGCTGCTGCGCGACGTCTTCGCCGCCGAGCGGGACCTCCTGCCGCACCGGCGGTTCCCCCTCGCCGAGCTGCAACGGGGCCGGTGGGCCGGGGAGGTGCTCGTCGACACCGCCTTCAACTACGTGCACTTCCACGCCCTGGGCAGCGAGCACAAGGAGGAGATCGAGGAGATCGCCCGGACCAACTTCGGGCTGATGGTCACCACCGGCCCGCAGGGGGTCTCCTTCGAGGCCGACGCCGGCCGGATGTCCCCCGGTGAGGTGGCGCGGCTGGCCGACGCGTACTGCGCGCTGCTGGCGCGGATGGTCGACGACCCGGACGCGCCGCCCGGCGCGCCCACCCCGACCGAGCGGACCCGACCCCGGGTCGCCGCCGCCACGCACGACCCGCGCAGCCTGGTCGACGTCCTGGCCGCCCAGGTCGCCGACCGGCCGGGGCGGGTCGCGCTGGCCACCCCGGACGGCCCGGTCAGCTACGCCGAGCTGGACGCACGGGCCAACCGGGTCGCCCACCACCTGCGCCGCCACGGCGTCGGGCCGGAGCGGGTGGTCGGGCTCTGCGCCGAGCGGTCGGTGGACCTGATCGTCGGCATGCTCGGCATCCTCAAGGCCGGCGCGGCGTACCTGCCGATGGACCCGCGGGACCCGCGCCGCCGGCTCGACCTGCTCGCGGCGGACGCCGGCGTCGACCTGGTCCTGGCGCAGCCCGCCTGGCGGCACCAGGTGCCCGCGCGGATCTCCACCGTGCTCACGCTCGCGGAGGAGACCTTCGCCGCCGAGCCGGCGGACCCGCCGGCGTCGGCGCCGGACGCCGACGCCCTGGCGTGCGTGCTCTACACGTCGGGCTCCACCGGGCGGCCCAAGGGCATCGCGGTGACCCACCGGTCCGTCGTCGACTCGCTGCTGCGGCAGGACTTCGCCCACCTCGGCGCGGACGAGACCGTGCTGCACCTGAGCAGCGTCAACTGGGACGCGGCGATCTTCGAGATCTTCGGCCCGCTGCTGCACGGCGGCACCTGCGCGCTCTACCCGGCCGAGCCGGTCACCCCCGCGGGCATCGGCGCGGCGATCCGCCGCCACGGCGTGACCACCGCGTTCCTCACCACCACGCTGTTCAACCTGACGGTCGAGGAGGCGCCGGACGAGCTGGGCGAGCTGCGGCAGCTCGTCTTCGGCGGGGAGGCGGCGTCCGCGCCGCACTGCCGGGACGTGGCCGCCCGCTGGCCGCACCTGCGCGTCGTCAACGGGTACGGGCCGGTCGAGGCGATCTTCGTGGTCACCGCGCACCAGGTCCGGGACCTGCCGGTCGACGCGGTGAGCGTGCCGATCGGCCGGCCGCTGGCCCGGACCACGGTCCTCGTGCTCGACGAGGCGCTGCGCCCCGCGCCGGTCGGCGTGGCCGGTGAGATCTACCTCGGCGGGGAGTGCCTGGCCCGGGGCTACCTCGGGCAGCCCGGGCTGACCGCGGACCGGTTCGTGCCCGACCCGGCCGGCGGCGGACGTCGGCTGTACCGCACCGGTGACCGGGGGCGGTGGCGGGCCGACGGGAGCCTCGACTTCGGCGGCCGGGTCGACGGGCAGGTGAAGATCCGGGGCCGGCGGATCGAACCGGGCGAGATCGAGGCGGTGCTGTCCGCCCGGCCGGACGTGGCGGTGGCCGCGGTGGCCGCCCACGCCGCCGACGCCGACCGGCCGGGCGACGCCCGCCTCGTCGCCTACCTGGTGCCGGTGGCCGGGCTGGACCTGCCCGACGCCGCCGAACTGCGCCGCTGGCTGCGGGACCGGCTGCCCGCCTACCTGGTGCCGGCCGCGTTCGTCACGCTCGACGCGCTGCCGGTGACCGGCAACGGCAAGCTCGACCGGGCGGCGCTGCCGGCGCCGACGGCGGCGAGCGAGCCGGACCGCCCGTACCTGGAGCCGCGGACCGAGGTCGAGGCGACGCTGGCCAAGCTGTGGGCGGAGACGCTGCGGCTGGACCGGGTCGGCGTGCACGACGACTTCTTCGACCTCGGCGGGCACTCGCTGGCCATCGTGCGGCTCGCCGCCCGCGCCTGCGACCTGGGCCTGCCGGTCGGGGTGGCCGACCTGGTGGAGCACCCGACGGTGGCGGCGCTGGCCGACGTGCTCGCCACCCGGCGACCCGGCCCGGCCGGCACGGCGGCCCACCGCGACGCCGGCGTGGTGGTGACCCTGCGCGACGGGGACGCCGACCGACGTCCGCTCTGGTGCGTGCACCCCAGCGGCGGCAGCGTCGCCTGGTACCTGCCGCTGGCCCAGGCGCTGCCCGCCGGCCGGCCGGTGCGCGGCCTCCAGGCCCGGGGCATCGACGGCGGCGTGGACGCCGACACCATGACCGGGCTGGCCGACGACTATCTGCGGGAGCTGCGAGCGCACCAGCCGCACGGCCCGTACGCCCTGCTCGGCTGGTCGATGGGGGCGAACATCGCCCAGGAGATGGCGGTCCGGCTGACCGCCGCCGGCGAGCGGGTGGACGTGCTGCTGCTGCTCGAACCGGCGGTGCCCGACGAGGCCGGGACGTTCGCGGTCACCGAGGCGCTGGACCTGCTGGACCGGGCGGTGGCGATGCGCGCGGCGATCCGCGAGCTGACCCCGGGCACCCCGGCCCGGCTCAGCCAGGAACGGGAACTGGTCACCACGCTGGTGGCGGCCGGGGTCAACGAGGCCGAGGCGGAACTCGGCGCGGACTGGCCGGTGGCGATGTGGACGGCGCTCCTGCGCGCCGCCGCCGGCTACCGCCCGCGGCCCTACCGGGGGCCGGCGCACCTGCTGGTCACCGCCGAGGCGACCACCGCCGGTCCGGGCCGCCCGTCGGTGGTCGCCGGGGAGGACGGGCCCGCCTACGAACAGCGCTGCCGGGAGATGTTCCCGGACGCGCTCACCGTGCACCACCTGCCCGGCACCCACCGGAGCATGGTCACCGACCCGGGCGTGGCGGCCGTCGCCGACCTCGCCGCCGAGCTGCTGGAGCGTACCACGTGACGACCGCCATTCTGACCGACCGTTACCTGCTCGACGACGACCTCGTCGCCGACCCGTACCCGTACCTGGCGGAGCTGCGGGCCGCCGAGCCGGTGCACTGGAGCCCGGTGCACCGGGCCTGGCTGGTGACCGGCTACGACGCGGCGACGGCGTGCTACACCGAGCCGGCGATCTCCGCGGACCGGATCGGGCCGATGCTGGCCCAGACCCCGCCGGACCTGCTCAGCCCGGAGGCCGCCCGCGCCTTCTCGATCATGGCGGGGTGGATGGTCTTCGTCGACCCGCCCGAGCACCGTCGGCTGCGCGCCGTCTTCCGGGGCGCGTTCGGGGCCCGGCAGGTGCGTCGCAACCGCCCGATGGTGCAGGAGGCGGTGACCCGGCTCGCCGTCCGGGCCGGCGCCGGTGACGTCATCGACCTGGTCACCGAGTTCGCCCGGCCGCTTCCGGCGACCGTCGCGGCGGCCTGGATGGGCGTGCCGGTCGAGGACACCGCGATGTTCCAGCGCTGGGCGATCCAGGTCGGTGACCTGGCCCTGGGCGCGGTGCAGTCGCCAGAGGAGAACGACCGCTCGCAGCGGGCCCTGCTGGACCTCTTCGACTACCTGCGGGCGCTGGTCCGGGCCCGCCGGGCCGCGCCCCGCGAGGACCTGATCAGCGCCGCGCTCGCCAACGGCCTGGTGGGCGAGTCGGTGAGCGAGGACGAGTTCGTCGCCATGCTCACCCACGTCGCGTTCGCCGGCGGCGAGACCACCAGCAACCTGATCGCCGTGGGCACCTGGAACCTGCTGCGCCACCCCGACCAGCTCGCCCTGCTGCGGGCCGATCCGGAGCTGGCGCCGGTGGCCGTGGAGGAGCTGCTGCGCTTCGACGGACCGTCCAAGATGTCCATCCGGCACGTCCGGGACGACGTCGAGCTGGCCGGTGCGCGGCTGCGGGCCGGGCAGCGGCTCTACGTGGTCACCGCCGGGGCGAACCGGGACCCGTCCCGCTTCGACCGCCCCGACGAGCTGGACCTGCGCCGGCAGCCGAACCCGCACCTGGGCTTCGGGCAGGGCGGGCACTTCTGCCTGGGCGCGCCGCTGGCCCGGCTGGTGGCCGGCGCGGCGCTCACCGACCTGCTGGCCGCCGCGCCCGGGCTGGCGCTGGCCACGGCCGAGGCGCGCTGGCAGCCCTCGCTGCTCAACCGCAGCCTCCAGGCGCTGCCGGTCCGCCTGTAGTTCCCGCGGGGGCCCACCGCCGGGCCGCCCGCGCCGCACACCTCCCGGTCACCCGACCGGGGTCCGAACCGAACGAGAAGGAGAACGGCGATGGCCGTCGATGACGATGACCGCACCTACCGGGTCGTGACGAACCACGAGGAGCAGTACTCGATCTGGTTCGCCGACCGTGAGCTGCCGGCGGGCTGGACCGCCACCGGCTTCTCCGGCGCCCGGGCGGACTGCCTGGCCCACATCGACGAGGTGTGGACCGACATGCGGCCGAAGAGCCTGCGCGAGCGGATGGCCGCCGCGCGGGGCTGACCCGTACCGGGGTCGGGGCGGTCCGGGTAACCGTCCCGACCCGGCCGTCCGACGGCGGCCGTTCCTGTCCCATCCCGCTGACAACGAGGCGACGGTGATGAAGGTCTACTCCCACGAACGCCTGGCACGGCTCGCCGGCGTCCGGGGCATGCCCGAGGAGTACGTGCACGACCTGCGGGTCGTCTCCTCGGTGCTGCCGTTCAAGGTCAACCAGTACGTCGTGGACGAGCTCATCGACTGGTCGGCCGTCCCGGACGATCCCATCTTCCGGCTCACCTTCCCGCACCGGGACATGCTGCCGCCGGATCTCTACGACCACCTGTCGGCGCTGCACCTGTCCGCGGCCGATCCGGGGGTGATCCGCAAGGCGGCCCGGGACGCCCACGCGCGGCTCAACCCGAATCCGGGCGACCAGTTGGAGGCCAACGTGCCGATCCACCGGGGACGCCGGCTGCTCGGCCTGCAACACAAGTACGCCGAGACCGTGCTCGTCTTCCCGTCGCAGGGGCAGACCTGCCACTCGTACTGCGGCTACTGCTTCCGCTGGGCCCAGTTCGTCGGTAACGCGGAGATCCGGCAGGCCGCCTCGGACGTCGCGGACGTCGCCGGGTATCTCGCCGACCATCCGGGCGTGACCGACGTCCTGTTCACCGGCGGCGACCCGATGATCATGAGCGCGGCGGTGCTGGACCGGTGGGTGTCCCCGCTGCTGGACCCGGCGCTGGAACGGATCCGCACGCTGCGCTTCGGCACCAAGGCGCTGTCGTACTGGCCGGCCCGGTTCACCACCGACCCGGACGCCGACGACCTGCTGCGCCTCTTCGAGCGGATCGTGGCCGGTGGCCGCCACGTCGCCGTGATGGCCCACTTCTCCCACCCCCGGGAGCTGGACACCGACGAGGTGCGCCGGGCCATCGCCCGGATCCGGGCCACCGGCGCGGTGATCCGCACCCAGGCCCCGCTGATCGCGCACGTCAACGACCGGGCGGGGGACTGGGCGGCGATGTGGCAGCGCTCGGTGGAGCTGGGCATGGTCCCGTACTACATGTTCGTGGAGCGGGACACCGGGGCGCGCAGCTACTTCAGCGTGCCGCTGGAGCGGGCCTGGCAGGTCTACACCGACGCGGTCCGGTCGGTCTCCGGGCTGGCCCGCACCGCGCGCGGCCCGGTCATGTCGGCCGCGCCGGGCAAGGTGCTCGTCGACGGCGTGGTGCGGGTCGGCGGGGCCGACCTGTTCAGCCTGCGCATGATCCAGGCCCGCGACGCGGCCCACGTGGGTCGGCAGTTCTTCGCCCGGTACGATCCGGCCGCGGAATGGTTCGACGACCTGCGTCCCCCGCACGGCTCCTGGTGGCCGGCATGAGCGCCGCCACGCAGCCGGCCCCGACCACATCCGACGAGGAGCCGATGGCCACCGTCACCGATCCGCCGGTGCCGGGCGCCGAGCGCCCGGCCAGCCTCTGGCGCAACCGCGACTTCAACCTGCTCTGGATCAGCCAGTGCTTCTCCGACCTCGGCGCCGCCATGTCGAATCTGGCGATGCCGCTGCTGGTGCTCTTCCTCACCGGCTCGGCCGCCCAGGCCGGTCTGGTCGGCAGCGCGGGGCTGCTCACCACGCTCGCCTGCCGGTTGCCGGCCGGCGTCGTGGCCGACCGCTTCTCCCGCCGTACGCTGCTGGTGGCCTGTGACGTGATCCGGCTGGTGGTCTACCTGGCGCTGGCCGGCGCGGTGCTCGCCGGGATCGCCAACCTGCCGCTGGTCCTCGTGGTCACCGTGATCGGCGCCGGCGCCAACGCGGTCTTCGGCACCGCGGAGCACGCCGCGGTGCGCAACCTCGTGCCGGGTGCGCAACTGTCCACCGCCGTCGCGCGCAACGAGGCCCGCTCCTACGGCACCCAGCTCGCCGGGCCGCCGCTGGGCGGCCTGCTCTACGGGCTCGGCCGGTCCCTGCCGTTCGTCGGCAACGCGCTGTCCTACCTGCTCTCCCTGCTGGCGGTGCTGCTCATCCGCCGGCCGATGGAGCAGCCCCGCACCGAGCAGGTCCGTCAGTCCGGTGGCGCGGCGGCGGCCGAGGGCGTCCGGTTCGTGCTGGCCAACCCGTTCCTGCGGGCGCTGCTGGTGATCGCCGCGCCGCTGAACATGGCCTTCACCGGGATGATCTTCACGATCATCGTGTCCCTCCAGCGCTCCGGCACCCCCTCGGTCCTGGTCGGCCTGGCCAGCACGATCTTCGGGCTGGGCGGCTTCCTGGGCGCGCTCGCCGCGCCGGCGGTGCAGCGTTGGCTGCGACTGCCCGCGCTGGTGATCGTGCTGTGCTGGGCCACCACCGCGTTGATGGCGAGCAGCGCGCTGGTGTCGACAAGCGTGCTGGCCGCGGTGCCGCTGGCGGCGGCGGTGTTCCTCGGCCCGACCGCCAACGCGGTGCTCTTCGGCTATCAGGCGGCGATCACCCCGGACCGGCTCCAGGGGCGGGTCGTGAGTGTCATCTTCCTGGCCGCCACCTCCGCCGCCGCGCTCGCGCCCGGCCTGGCGGGGCTGCTGCTGGCCCACTTCCCGGCCGCCGTGACGATGCTGGTCTTCGCCGGGCTGGTCGGGGTCTCGGCGGTCACCGCGACGCTGAGCAGCGGCATCAGGTCGATGAGCACAGTCGACTGACCCGGCCGGGTCCTATGCCACCGGCTCCAGATACCGGCCGGCGGGCTCCTGACCGGACATCGCCTGGATGGCGGCCATGATCTCGTCGGTGACCGCCCGGCGGGCCTGCCCGTCGCTGCCGCCTGCCGGCCGGGTGAAGCGCAGTGGCGTGCCGAACCGCACCGTGATCCGCCCGGGCCGGGGCAGCCGGGCGCCGACGGGTTGGATCCGGTCGGTGCCCAGCACGGCGACCGGGACCACGGGCGCGCCGGAGGCGAGCGCGAGCCAGGCGACGCCGGTCCGGCCGCGGTAGAGCCGCCCGTCGCGGGACCGGCTGCCCTCCGGGTGGATGCCGAACGCGCGCCCGGCGGCGAGCACGTCGAGCGCCACCCGCAGCGACTCCTGCGCCGAGCGGTGGCCGCCCCGCTCCACCGGAATGGCGTCGATCCCGGTGAGGCAGGTGCGGGTCAGCCACCCCTTCACGCCGGGCTGCCGGAAATATTCGGCCTTGGCCAGGAAGGCGACCGGTCGGGGCGCCACCAGCGGGATCACCACACTGTCGAGAAAGGACAGGTGGTTGGCGGCCAGGATCACCGGGCCGTGCCTCGGGACGTTGTCCCGGCCCTCCACCACCGGCCGGAAGGCCAGCCGGGCCAGCGGCGCCAGCACCTTTCGGGTGCCCGTCTGCACCAGCACGTGATCCTCCCGGTCAGTCCACGGGCGCGGCGCGCCCGAGGTGGGCCGCCAGCGCGGCCCGCAGCAGCGGTTCGAGATCGTCGTCGCGCACCACGAGCTGGAGACTGCCCCACTGCCCCAGCTCGGCGATGCCGTGCAGGTTGGCCCAGAGCGCGCCGGCGACGACCGGTGGCGCGGGGGAGCCCGGACCGTCGGGCCGGGCCCGGGTGACCAGGTCGACCAGGACGCCGAAGAGTCCCTCGCTGGCCTCCCGCAGCCCGACGCCGTTGCCCCGGAGCAGGTCGTGCCGGAACATCAGCTCGAACATGCCGCGGTGGGTGCGCGCGAACGTCAGGTAGAGCCGGCCCAGGGCGAGCAGTTGCCGGTGTGGATCCGCGTCGCCCTGGCGGGCGAGCGTCTCGGCGACCTCGCGGCCGAGCTGCTGGTAGCCCTCCTGCGCGATGGCCGCCAGCAGGGCGAGGTGGGTCGGGAAGTGGCGACGTGGCGCGCCGTGGGAGACACCGGCCCGGCGGGCGATCGCGCGCAGCGTCAGCGCCTCGGCGCCCTCGCGGGCGAGCAGGTCCACGCCGACGGAGACCAGGCGGGTGCGGAGGCTGCTGTCCGGCGGCGGCATGGACAGTGTCTACCACGGTCGGTAGACAGTGTCTACCTTCCACTCAGTGAAAGCCCGGCTCCCGGTCGGCGCCGCCGCGCGGGAGGATCCGCGAACACATCGACGTTCGTCCGCGAGGAGGTCGACCGCATGGTGTTCGCGCGCAACCAGTGGTACGTGGCGGCCTACGGCAACGAGGTCGGGCGGGACCTGCTCGCCCGCACGGTGCTCGGTGAGCCGCTCGTGCTCTACCGCACCGGCGCCGGGGCGGCGGTGGCGCTCGCCGACCGGTGCGTGCACCGCCGCTACCCGCTGTCCGAGAGCCGGCTCGACGGCGACACGATCGTCTGCGGCTACCACGGCTTCACCTACGACCCGACCGGCGCGTGCGTCTTCGTACCCGGGCAGCAGCGCATCCCGCGCACCGCCCGGGTCGCGTCGTATCCGGTGGTGGAACAGGACTCCCTCGTCTGGGTGTGGATCGGCGACCGGGACCGGGCCGACCCGGCCGCGATTCCCCGCGCGCCGTGGCTGGCCGACCCGCGGTACGCGGTGGTGCGGGGGATGGCGCCGCTGAACGCGCGGTACGGCCTGCTGGTGGACAACCTCATGGACCTGTCCCACGAGACCTACCTGCACGGCGGCTACATCGGCACGCCCGAGGTGGCGAACACCCCGATCACCACCGAGGTGGACGACGAGCGGGGCGTCGTCCACGTGAGCCGGCACATGGACGACGCCGAGTGTCCGCCGTTCTACGCGCGTTCGACCGGGATCACCGGCCGGATCACCAGGTGGCAGGACATCGAGTACCACCCGCCCTGCCTCTATCTCCTGCACAGCCGGATCGCGCCGCAGGGCCACTACCCGCCCGCCGAGGGCGAGGACAGCGGAGCCTTCCACGCCGAGATCGTGTACGCCATCACCCCGTCGACGGAGCACACCACGTACGACTTCTGGGCGGTGGCGCGTGACTTCGCGATCGACGACGAGTCGGTGAGCGACTATCTCCACCGGAGCAACCACACCGTGGTCATGCAGGACGTGGCGGCGCTCGACATCCTGGAGCGGGTGATCGCCGCCGAACCGGACCGGTACCAGGAGTTGAGCATCAACATCGACACCGGTGGCCTGGCCGCCCGGCGGCTGCTGGCCCGGCTGGTCGAGTCGGGGAAGGCGGGAGCGGCGCGGTGAGCGCCAGCCCCGGGGACCGGGTCTACCGGATCCACTGGATGCCCGGCACGGACACCCTGCGCGGGGTCTGCCACTGCGGGGCCGAGCGCGTCGCCGAGGAGCCGGTCGAGCTGTGGGAGTGGCTGCTCGCCCACCCGCGCGGCCACCGGGCCACGACCGCGCCGACGCCCGGGCCGGCGAGCCGGCCGGCGGTGCCGGTGTGACCGGGGCGGAACAGGTCGGGGTCGAGCTGCTGGTCGCGGGCCGGGACCCGGTGGCGGCCGGGGTCGTCGAGCTGCGCCTGTGCCGTCCGGGCGGTGGCGACCTGCCCGACTGGACGCCGGGCGCGCACATCGACCTGGAGCTGGGCGCCGGGCTGATCCGCCAGTACTCGCTCTGCGGCGACCCGGCGGACCGGTCCGCGCTGCGGATCGCCGTGCAGCGGGAACCGGACGGGCGCGGCGGCTCGCGGCTGGTGCACGAGCGGCTGACCGTCGGCGCGACGGTCCGGACGCGCGGGCCCCGCAACACCTTCCCGTTGGTCGCGGCGGCGCGTTATCTCTTCGTCGCCGGGGGCATCGGCATCACCCCGATCCGGCCGATGGTCGCCGCCGCCGACGCCGCCGGCGCGGACTGGCGACTGGTGTACGGGGGACGCAGCCGCGCCACCATGGCCTTCGCCAGCACCCTGCGGGAGCGGTACGGCGACCGGGTGAGCCTGCACCCGCGGGACGAGACCGGGCTGCCCGACCTCTCCGGGCTGCTGGGTCGGCCCGACGACCGGGTCGTCTACTGCTGCGGCCCGGAGTCGCTCGTCGACGCCGTGGCGGAGCACTGTCGTGGCTGGCCGCCGGGCCGCCTGCACGTCGAGCGCTTCACGCCGGCGGCCAGCCCCGGCGGCGCGGAGACGGCCTTCGAGGTCGAGCTGGTCCGCTCCGGGCGGACGGTGACCGTGCCGCCGGGCACGTCGATCCTGCGGGCGGTGGAGGAGGCCGGCGTGTCGGTCCTCTCGTCGTGTCGGGAGGGCACCTGCGGCACCTGCGAGACCCCGGTGCTCGCCGGTGCGCCGGAGCACCGCGACAGCCTGCTCACCGAGCAGGAGCGGGCCGCCGGGGACACCATGATGATCTGTGTCTCCCGGGCCCGTACGCCCCGGCTCGTACTGGAGCTGTGACCGGCCGGCGTGGACGGCGATGATGGTGGGGTGCGCGCGGAGCCGGGGCGGTCGGTCACCAGCAAGGTGCTGGCGCTGCTCGGCGCGTTCAGTCCGGCCGTGCCGGCGCTGACCCTGAGCGAGCTGGCCCGGCGCGCCGGGCTGCCGCTGCCCACCGCCCACCGGCGGGCGGCGGAACTCGTCGCGTGGGGGGCGTTGGAGCGTGGCGACGACGGGCGCTACCGGATCGGCCTGCGGTTGTGGGAGGTGGGTTCGCTCGCGCCGAGGGGCCTCGGGCTGCGGGAACTGGCCCTGCCGGTGATGGAGGACCTGTACGAGGTGACCCACGAGAACGTCCAGCTCGCCGTCCGGCAGGACCTGGAGGTCGTCTTCATCGAACGCCTCGCCGGACGGGACGCGGTGCCGGTGCTCACCCGGGTGGGGGGCCGCTTCGCGTTGCACGCCACGGGCGTCGGGCTGGTCCTGCTCGCCCACGCGCCCGCCGAGGTCCAGGAGCAGGTGCTGGCCGCGCCGCTGGAGCGGTACACCGAGCTGACCGTGACCGACCCGGGTCGGCTGCGCCGCTGCCTCGCCGACGTGCGCCGGACCGGGTACGCGGTGAGCGACCGTCAGGTCACCACGGACGCCCTCTCGGTGGCCGCGCCGATCCACGGCCCGCAGGGCGTGGTGGCGGCGATCTCGCTCGTGGTGGCGCACGACCGGGCGGATCCGGTGGCCCTGGCGCCGCTGGTCCAGGCCGCCGGCCGGGCGCTGTCCCGGGCGCTCGGCGACTCCCGCCGCGCCGGGTGGCCGGCGACATAGACATATTGCAAAACGTTGACGCCCGGCCAGAATTTGCATTACGTTTCCCCTGCGCCGCCACGGCTCGTGCTCAGATCGGCATCGACGAAAGGGAGCACCCATGTCACTGGACGGCAAGGTCGCCATCGTCACCGGATCCGGCCGGGGCCTCGGCCTCGCCTACGCGCGGGAGCTGGCGCGGCGCGGCGCGGCGGTCGTGGTCAACGACGTCGACGAGCAGGCCGCCGCCGACGCCGTCGCCGCCGTTCAGGAGACCGGCGGCCGGGCCGTCGCGGTGGTCGCACCGGTCGGCCCGACCGAAACCGCGAAGGAACTCGTCAGCACGGCGGTCGAGCACTTCGGGCGGCTGGACATCCTCGTCACCAACGCCGGTGTCCTGCGCGACACCATGCTGTGGAAGATGACCGACGACGACTTCGACACGGTCATCGAGGTGCACCTGCGCGGCACGTTCACCACCGTGCGCGAGGCGGTGCGGCACATGCGCCCCGCCGGTGCGGGCGGGCGGATCATCTGCGTCGGGTCGCCCACCGGGCAGCGGGGCAACATCGGGCAGACCAACTACGCGGCGGCCAAGGCGGGCATCGTCGGCATGGTCCGCACCTGGGCGCTCGAACTCGCGCGGGCCGGCATCACCGCCAACACCGTCGTACCGGTCGCCGCGACCGCGATGACCGCCACCGTTCCCTACTTCGCGGCGGCGGTGCGGGCCGAGGCGGACGGCGAGCCGATGCCGGCGTTCTTCCGGCGCGATCTCGGCTTCGGCACGGCGGACGACGTGGCCGGGCTGATCGCGTTCCTCGGCTCCGACGCGGCGGCCTCGGTGACCGGGCAGGTGATCGGCGTGGGCGGTGACCGGCTCCAGGTGTGGACCCACCCGGAGGCGGCGCTGACCGCCCACCGCGAGGGCGGCTGGACCTACGACGCCCTGGTCGAGGCGTGGCCGACGACCTTCGCCGGCGCCACCCAGAGCGTCGGGGAACACTTCCCGGAACTCCCCGCGGAGTTCGCGCCGGCGACCTCCTGACCCGGCCGACCGGCCCGGCCGACGGAGGTTGCCGCCCATGTACCGACCCGCGATCGACCTCGACACCGTCACGGCGATCGACATGCACGTGCACATCGAGGTCGACGACCACGGTCACGCCTCCCTGCCCGAGCCGCTCGTCGCCGCGGTGTCGAGATACTTCCGCACGGACGGGCCCCGGCCGGCGGTGGACGCGGTGGCGCGGTACTACCGCGAGCGCGACATGGCCGCTGTCGTCTTCACCGTGGACGCGGGCACGCAGTTGAGGCATCCGCCGCTGTCCAGCGTGGACATCGCCCGCGCGGCGGCCGAGCACGCCGACGTGCTCATCCCCTTCGGCTCGGTCGACCCGCGCACCGGCGCGGCGGCCCTCGACCTCGCCGCCCGGCTGATCGAGGAGGAGGGCGTACGCGGCTTCAAGTTCCACCCGACGGTGCAGGGGTTCGACCCGAGCCACGACGAGTACGCGCCGCTGTGGGGCCTGCTCGAACGGGCCGGCGTCCCGGCGCTGTTCCACACCGGACAGACCGGGATCGGCGCGGGTCTCCCGGGCGGCTACGGCCTGCGGCTCGGCCTGTCCAACCCGATGCTGCTCGACCCGGTCGCGGCCGACTTCCCGGAGTTGCAGATCATCATGGCGCACCCGTCGGTGCCCTGGCAGGACGAGGCGCTCTCGGTGGCCACGCACAAGCACAACACCTGGATCGACCTGTCCGGCTGGAGCCCGAAATACTTCCCGGCCGAGCTGGTGCGGCACGCCAACTCCCTGCTCCGGCAGCGGGTGCTCTTCGGCACCGACTACCCGTTGCTCACCCCCGACCGGTGGCTGCGCGACGTGGCCGCCACCGACCTGAAGCCGGACGTGCTCCCCGGCATCCTGAAGGACAACGCGGTCCGGCTGCTGGGCCTCGCCCGCTGACGACGAGAGGAAGCGCCATGACGACCACCATCGCCTACGACCAGCTGGCCGACCTGGCCGGCGCCGACCTCGGTCACACCGCCTACCGGACCGTCACCCAGGGCCAGGTGAACCTGTTCGCCGACGCCACCGACGACCACCAGTGGATCCACGTCGACCCCGAGCGGGCCAGGAGCGGCCCGTTCGGCGCGCCGATCGCGCACGGCTTCCTCACCCTCTCGCTCGCCGTACCCCTCTGGACCGAGCTGCTCGAGGTCAAGGGCGTGTCCACCAAGCTGAACTACGGCCTCGACCGGGTGCGCTTCCCGGCGCCGGTCATGGTCGGCTCCCGGGTGCGCATGCGGGCCACCGTCGTCGAGGTCACCGAGGTCCGCGGCGGCTACCAGCTCGCCGTCGACCAGACCATCGAGATCGAGGGCGGGACCAAGCCCGCGGTCGTCGCGCGCGGGCTGTACCGCTTCCACGCCTGAGCCGGAGGCGACGATGCGTCAGCACGGCATCGGCGCCTGGGTGGCCAGGCGCCGGCTCAGGTCCCCGGACAAGGTCGCCCTCATCCACGGCGACCTGTCGACCATGACGTACGGCCAGTTCGCCGACGCCGTGGACCGGGTCTCGGCGACGCTGCGGGAGCGGGGCGTCGGCGTCGGCGACGCGGTCGCCTACCTCGGCGAGAACAGCCCGGAGTTCCTCCAGGTGATGTTCGGCGCGGCCCAGCTCGGCGCCGTCTTCGTGCCGGTCAACACCCGGCTCGCGCCGCCCGAGATCGCCCACGTCGTCACGGACTCCGGCACGCGGGTGCTCATCCACGACCCGGAGTTCGCCGGGCCGGTGGCCGCCGCCGGGCTCGCCGCCGGGAACCGGCACGTCATCGTCACCGGTGCGGGGACCGCGGACCGGCCGGGGCTCGCCCGGCTGGCGCGGGCCGCCGCCGGTTTCGCCGGCCCGGTCCGCACCGACCACCACGACCCGGCGGCGATCATCTACACCTCGGGCACGACCGGTCGGGCCAAGGGCGCGGTGCTGACCCACGGGAACCTCACCTGGGTCGCGCTCAACTGCGTGGTCGACTACGACGTCGTCTCGACCGACGTGGCGCTGATGATCTCGCCGCTGTTCCACGTCGCCTCGCTCGGCATGGGCGCCCTGCCCGTCTTCCTCAAGGGCGCCACCATGGTCCTCGAGAAGGGCTTCGAGCCGGGCCGGGCGCTGGCCCGGATCGAGCGGCACGGGGTGACCATGCTCAGCGGGGTGCCGACCACCTACCAGCTCATGGCCGACCACCCGGCGTGGGCCGCGACCGACCTGTCCACGCTGGCGAAGCTCACCTGCGGCGGCTCGGCGGTGCCGACCCGCGTCCTCGACGCGTACGAGGCGCGGGGGTTGTCGTTCTCGCAGGGTTACGGCATGACCGAGGCCGCGCCGGGCGTCACCGCGTTGCCGCCGGCGATGACCCGCGCCAAGCAGGGCAGCGTCGGCCTGCCGCACTTCTTCACCGACGTGCGGATCACCGACGGGACGGGCGCCGTGGCGCCCGCCGGTGAGGTCGGTGAGATCGAGATCGCCGGCCCCAACGTCTTCCCCGGCTATCACGGGCTGCCGGAGGTGACCGCCGAGGTGTTCACGGCCGACGGGTGGTTCCGCTCCGGCGACCTGGGCCACCTGGACGCCGACGGCTACCTCCACATCTCCGGCCGGCTCAAGGACATGATCATTTCGGGGGGCGAGAACATCTACCCGGCCGAACTCGAACAGTTGCTCGCCGAGATCGACGGGGTGACCTCGGCGGCGGTCATCGGGGTGCCGGACGAGCGGTGGGGGGAGGTGCCGTGGGCGGTCGTGACCGTACGCCCGGGGGCGTCCCTGGACACCGACGCCGTACGCGACCACCTCGACGGGCGGCTCGCGCGCTACAAGCTGCCGAAGAACGTCGTCATCGTGGACGAGTTGCCGCGGACCGCGTCGGGGAAGGTGCGGAAGGCCGAGCTGCGGGCCCGCTTCGGCGCCTGACCCCGCCCGGGGCCGCGACGAGGTCGGCGAACTCGGCGGCGGACGCCTCGGCCAGCTTCTCGTGCGTGCGCCGGTAGGTCTCCGCCGAGCGGGTCGCCGGCCACTGCGCGTCCATGAACTCGGCCGGCAGCCTCGGGTCGGCGCGCAGCAGCGCGAGCCAGTCCGCCACGAGCATCGTCCGCACGGTCAGCGCGCCGGGCGCCATCGTCGTCGCGGCCGGGTCGTCCCACACCTCGATGAACGCGAGGTGCTGACGCCGGATCGCCTCGATGTCCCACGCCGCGCGCACGCTCTCGCCGATCGGGAACCCGTCGAGTTCGCGGGCGTGGAACGCCACCACCGAGTGCGGCGGGAGGTCCTGCCGCAGCGGCTCCAACGACCCGGCGAGGTCGACCTCGCCGGGCGCCAGCCAGAGCCCGTCCCGCAGCGGCGCGAAGCCCTCCCAGGTCAGGGTCGAGCGCAGCCGGTGCCGCAGCATCCGCTGGCCCTCCGGGATGGTGAAGGTGACAAGCGTCCACCCGCTGCCCTGGGGGTCGAACGGCCGCGGCCCGCGGACCCGGTCCTTCGCCTCGCGCAGCACCGCGGCCCCGTGCTCGGTCAGCGAGAACAGGGTCTCCCGGCCGCTGCGGGCGCGGGCGAGGATGCCGCTGTGCACGAGGCGGTCGAGGGTGGCGCGGGTCGCCGGCGCGGCGACGCCGGCGCCCTCCAGCACGCCGATCAGCACGCTCGCCCGGATCGGCCCGGTGGCGCCGTCGACGACGTGCTCGCCGAAGAACGCGAGCAGCAGTTGCTTCGGTTGACGACTACGCACAGCCCTCCCTCTCGGCGATGCCGGTGTGGCGGCCCCGGTCACCGAGCGGATCGCGGGGCCACCGCCGGTCCGCGCCGGGCCCGCTGGATCTGGTCGTAGACGTGCGTCCGCAGCTCCGTGAAACGGGGCAGGGCGCGGGTCGTGATCTGGTCGCGCTCCGGCGGCAGGTCGATCGCCAGGTCCTCCCGGACCCGGGTCGGCGAGGTGGACAATACTAGAACCCGCTGACCGAGATACACCGCCTCGTCGATGTCGTGGGTGACGAACAGCGTCGAGATCCGGCGGCTGGCGTGCAGCTCGCGGACCAGGTCCTCCAGGTCCGCGCGGGTCTGGGCGTCGACCGCGGCGAACGGCTCGTCCATGATCAGGATCTCCGGCTCGTACGCGATGGCCCGCGCGATCGCCACCCGCTGCTGCATCCCGCCGGAGAGCTGCCACGGGTGGCTGCGCGTGGCGTGCGCGAGGCCGACCGCGTCGATCGCGTCGGCGACCAGCGTGTCCCGTCGGGCCCGGGGCAGCTTCTTGTGCCGCAGCGGAAGCTCGACGTTGCCGCGCACGGTCAGCCACGGGTAGAGGCTGCGGCCGTACTCCTGGAACACGACGGCCATGGCGGGACTCGGCCCGGTCACCGGCGCGCCGTCCATCTCGACCAGGCCGCTCGTGGGGCGCAGCAGGCCGGCGAGGCACTTCAGCAGCGTGGTCTTGCCGCACCCGGACGGCCCGACGATGCAGACCAGCTCACCGGCGTCCATGGTGAAGCTCAGGTCGCCGATCGCCTCCACGTCCCCGGTCGTGGACCCGTAGACCTTCCGCAGGTGTTCCACCCGCAGCAGAGTGCTCCGATCAGGCACGGCTGGCCTCCCTGACTCCGTGGTACCAGCGCAGGACGCGCCGTTCGACGAGACCGAACACGACGGCGAGGAGAACGCCGACGAGGCCGAGCAGGAGGATGCCGCTCCACATCTCGGCGATGAGGTAGTTGCGCTGGAAGTAGGCGATCCGGTAGCCGAGCCCCGACGACGAGGCGAACATCTCGGAGATCACCATGAGGATGAGCGCGACCGACAGGGCCTGCCGGACACCGGTCATGATGCGGGGGCCGGCGGCGGGCAGCACGAGGAACCACAACCGCTCCCACCAGGTGATCCGGAACGAGGCCGCGGTCTCGGTCATGACGCTGTCGGTCGCCCGGACCCCCTCGATCGTGTTCAGCAGGATCGGCCAGAGCGCGCCGGAGACGATCACCGCCACCTTCATCGTGTCGGTGATGCCGAGCAGGAGCATGACCACCGGGATCAGCACCGGCGGCGGGATGGCCCGGAAGAACTCCAGCAGCGGTTCGAGGAGGTCGCGCAGCCACGGGAACAGGCCGATCACCGTGCCGGCGGCGACGCCGAGCACGATCGACCCGGTGACACCGAGGCCGAGGCGGCAGAGACTCGGCAGCACGTCCTCGACGAAGGCCGGGCCGACCCAGGTGTCCACGAAGGCTCGGGCGATCTCGGCCGGGCCGGGGAAGAACCCGCTCGTCGCCCTGGTCGCCACCAGCGCCCAGCCCACCAGGAGCAGCATCGGCAGCCCGAGCGCGTGGAGCAGGCCCGCCCCGATCCGGGCGCCGACGCCCGGGCCGCGCGGCGCGGCGGCGATCCGGCCGGGGTACGCGGTCACCGCGCCTCCTCGCCGCGTACCGACTGGTGCCAGGACAGTGTCAGGCGTTCGACGAACCGGAAGACCAGGTTCACCGCGAGCCCGAGCAGGCCGGTGACCACGACCAGGGCGTACAGCCCGGTGGCGTCCCCGGCGGACCGGGACAGCTCGATCATGCGCCCGAGGCCGGGGTTCCCGATCACCATCTCGGCGGTGACGGCGAGGATCAGCGCGACCGCCGCCGCGAGCCGCAGACCCGTCATGAGGTAGGGCAGGGCGGTCGGCAGGACGAGGTGGGACAACTGCTCCCGCCGGGTCAGGCCGAAGCTGCGGGCGGTGTCGCGGGCGACCGCGTCGACGTCGGCCACCCCGTAGATCACCTGCACGAACACCTGCCAGAACGACGCGTAGACGATGATGACGAGGGCGGCCCGCATCTGGATGCCGAACATCAGCACGGCGAGCGGGATGAGGGCGACCGACGGGATCGGTCGCAGGAACTCGACGGTGGTGTGGGTGGCGCGCCGCAGGGGCGGCACCAGGCCGACGACCGTGCCGAGGACGACGGCGGCGACCGTCGCCAGGCTCAGGCCGATCGCCCAGGACGTCATGGTGCTGCCCAGCCGACGCCAGAAGGCGAGGTCGACGAGTTGTTCGGACAACCGCGCCAGCACGTCGGTCACGTACGGCAGATACTGCGGGTCGATCAGGCCCAGCGCGGGGATCGACTGCCAGAGGGCGAGGAACCCGGCCAGGCCGGCGACGCCCAGCACCGCCCTGCGTGACGCGCGCCGGCCCCGGCCGGAGAGGACGCCCACGCCGGCTACTGCTGCTGGATGAGGCGGTCGAAGTCGGGCTGCCTGTCGAGCACCTTGTATTTCTGTGCCAGCTCGGCGAGCGTGCGCAGGCTCGCCCGGTCGACCTCCCACCCGAACGCCGGGAGCCGCACCGACTCCGCGACCGGCGGGGGCAGTTCGAGGTTGTCCTTGATGGCCTGCCGGACGGCCGGCTCGTTGGCCGGGTCCTCGGCCCACGCGAGCGTCTCCTTCATCGCGGCCGAGAAGTCCGCGATCAGCTTGGCGTCCTTCTCGGTGCGTTCCTTCGTGGTGATCGTGGTGAGGGTGGCCAGGCCGGGCACGACCGCCTGGTAGGGCTCGACGACCACGGTGTCGCCCCGGTTCTTCAACTGCGTGACGAAGGGCTCCGGCACCCACGCGGCGTCGATGTTGCCGGCCTGGAGTTGGGCCGGGGTGTCCGGGAAGGCGACCTCGACGAACTTGACCTTGGATGGGTCGCCGCCGTCCTTCTCCACCGCCGCCATGATCGTCACGTCGCCGGCGGCGCCGAGGCTGTTGACCGCGACCCGCTTGCCGGCGAGTTCGGCCGGTTGCTTGATGCCGGACTTCGCCGAGGCCACCACGGCGTTGATGTCGTCGCCGTCGGCGTACGAGGAGGCGTAGTTGCCGATGATGACGACGCCGAGATTGCCCAGGTCGGCCCGGAACGGGCCGAAGGGCTGGCCGATCGCGAAGTCGATGTCGCCGTTGGTCAGGGCGGGAATGGCCTGCGCGCCGCCCTGGGCGGGCAGCACCTCGACCTTGAGGCCGTGCTCGGCGAAGATGCCCGCCTTGATGCCGCCCCACAGCGCGGCGGTCTCGGTGATGGGCAGCGCCGCGACCCGGACCTGGCGCAACTCGCCCGAGCCCTGGTCGGACGGGGATTGCGCGTCGGAGTCGGTGCATCCGGTGAGGGCGATCACGGTGGCGGCGATCAGCCCGAGAGCCATGACCTTCTTCATTGACGAGACCCTTCCTGGGCGGGGGTGGTGGGTGCGTCGAAAGCCGGCGGATGCCTCGGGGCCTACAGGTGCACTACCGCTGGGTGGGGGCACGCCGCTGTGGTGGAAATGGTCAGTCACGTCGATATCGAAAGTCAAGAAAATCTGACGCCCGTCATGGATAAGTTAAACGACGGGCAGTCCCACGTAGTTCTCGGCCAGGCTGGTGGCGTAGGCGCGGGAGGTGGCGACGTATCGCAGCGTGGCGGTCTGGAGCTTCGCCTCGTACGGGTCGTCCCGCTCCAACCGGTGCAGCATCGAGGTCATCCACCAGGAGAAGTGCTGCGCCCGCCAGACCCGGCGCAGCGCCGTCGCCGAGTAGCCCGCCAGGAGGTCCGTGCGCCCCCGGTCGTACCACGCGGCGAAGGCGTCCCCGAGCAGCGCGACGTCGGCGAGGGCCAGGTTCATGCCCTTCGCGCCGGTCGGCGGCACGATGTGCACCGCGTCCCCGGCCAGGAACAGCCGCTCCCACCGCATCGGCTCGACCACGAAGCTCCGCATCGGCGTGATCGACTTCTCCCGGACCGGCCCCTCGTTGAGCGACCAGCCCGGCACCGTCTCCAGCCGCGTCCGCAACTCCGCCCAGATCCGCTCGTCCGGCCACGCGGCGATGTCCTCGTCCGGAGCCACCTGAAGATAGAGCCGGGAGATCTCCGGTGAGCGCATGCTGTAGAGGGCGAAACCGCGGTCGTGGTGGGCGTAGACGAGTTCCTCCACCGCGGGCGCGGCGGCGGCGAGCACGCCCAGCCAGGCGAACGGGTACGTCCGCTCGTACGTGCTCAGCACCCCGTCGGGCACCGCGGCGCGGCTGACCCCGTGGAAGCCGTCGCAGCCGGCCACGAAGTCGCACCGCAGCGTCTCGTCCCGCCCGTTCCGGCGGAAGTGGACGGTCGGGGCGTCCGTGTCCAGGCCGTCCAGGCGTACCGCCTCGGCCTCGAAGTGGATCGCGCCGCCGGCCGCGAGTCGGGCCGCGATCAGGTCCTTGACCACCTCCTGCTGCCCGTAGACGGTGATCGCCCGCCCGGTCAGCTCCGTCATCGGCACCCGGTGCGACTCCCCGGCGAAGCGCAGCTCGATGCCCTCGTGCCGCAGCCCCTCCCGGCTGAGCCGATCGCCGAGGCCGGTGCGGCACAGCAGGTCGACCGAGCCCTGTTCGAGGACTCCCGCCCGGACCCGGTGCTCGACGTGGTCCCGGCTGCGGCTCTCCAGCACCACCGACTCGATCCCGCGCAGGTGCAGCAGGTGCGACAGCATGAGTCCCGCCGGCCCGGCGCCGACGATACCGATCTGGGTACGCATCTCGGGCGCCTCCGCACAGGTCAGGACGGGTGGGATCCGATCGGTCAGGGCCGTCGACATGTTCGCTGACCGAACGGCTGTTCTCGTTCTGAACGTTGGCACGTGGTCCGGCCCGCGTCAACGGCGTTGACGGATGTCGCTGTCCGTCGTACGTTCGTTCTCAGCACGACAGTCCGCATGGCGAACAGGGCGGGGGAGGCTCATGGCGAAGCTGGTCCCGCTGGCCGACGGTGTGGCCGACCTGGTCCGCGACGGCGACGTGGTGGCCCTGGAGGGGTTCACCCACCTCATTCCGTTCGCCGCCGGGCACGAGATCATCCGGCAGGGGCGGCGCGACCTGACCCTGGTGCGGATGACTCCCGACGTTATCTACGACCAGCTCATCGGCGCCGGGTGCGCCCGCCGCCTGGTGTTCTCCTGGGGCGGCAACCCGGGTGTCGGGTCGCTGCACCGCTTCCGGGACGCGGTGCGGCACGCCTGGCCGGGTCCGCTCGAGCTGGAGGAGCACAGCCACGCGGGCATGGCGAACCGTTACGTGGCCGGGGCGTCCGGGCTGCCGTTCGCCGTCCTGCGCGGCTACACCGGCACCGACCTGTCCCGGCACACCGCGAACATCCGGCCGATCACCTGCCCCTTCACCGGGGAGACCCTGACCGCCGTGCCCGCCCTGCGTCCCGACGTGACGGTGGTGCACGCCCAGCGCGCCGACCGGGCCGGCAACGTGCAGATGTGGGGCATCACCGGCGTGCAGAAGGAGGCGGTGCTCGCCGCCCACCGGTCGCTCGTCACCGTCGAGGAGGTCGTGGACGAGCTGTCACCCGTGCCCGGTCAGGTCGTCCTGCCCGGGTGGGCGGTCACCGCGGTGGCCGAGGCGCCCGGTGGCGCGCACCCCTCCTACGCCCAGGGCTACTCGACGCGGGACAACGACTTCTACCGGGCCTGGGACGCGGTCAGCCGGGACCGGGACACCTTCCGCGCCTGGCTGGACCGGCACGTGCGCCTGGTCGGCACCCCGTGAGCGCGGCGGAGTGGACGGCGGACGAGATGATGACCGTCGCCGCCGCCCGGCAACTGCGCGACGGCGCCGCCTGCTTCGTCGGGATCGGGCTGCCGAGCACCGCGGCGAACCTGGCCCGGGCCACCCACGCCCCGAACCTGGTGCTCGTCTACGAGTCCGGTTGCCTCGGCGCGAAACCGGACCGGCTGCCGCTGTCCATCGGGGACGGTGTCCTCGCCGACACGGCCGACGCGGTGGTGTCGGTGCCCGAGGTGTTCAACTACTGGCTCCAACCCGGCCGGATCGACGTCGGCTTCCTCGGCGCCGCGCAGCTCGACCGGTACGGCAACATCAACACCACGGTCATCGGCGGTGACTACGACGCTCCCGAGGTCCGCCTGCCCGGCGCCGGTGGCGCACCGGAGATCGCCGCCTCCTGCGGCGAGGTCGTGGTGATCGTCCGGCAGAACCCGCGGACGTTCACCGCGCGGGTCGACTTCGTCACCTCGGTCGGCTACGGCTCGGGCCCGGGCGACCGGGAGCGGCTCGGCCTGCGCGGCGGAGGTCCCCGACTGGTGATCACCGACCTCGGCGTCCTCGAACCGGACCCGGTCACCTGCGAGCTGACACTGACCCGGCTGCATCCCGGCGTGACCCCGGAGCGGGCCCGGGCGGCCACCGGCTGGGACCTGGCCGTCGCCGAACGGCTGGTCACCGGGGAGCCACCGACGGCACACGAGCTCGACGTGCTGCGGGCGTTGGAGGCGACCAGGGTCGGGCGACCCGCGCCGGACGGGAGAGGACCATGACCCACGACACCGCCCACCAGACCGGCCGCGGCCTGGTGCTGCCGCGCTACCGGCGGGACGACGTCGACGTCCATCCACCCCTGCTCAGTCCCGGCTACGGGTCCACCGTGGCGCGGGCGCCGCGGCAGCCGCTCGCCTACCTGCCGCAGCGCCTGACCGAGGTCACCGGGCCGCTGCTGGGGGAGGGGCGTCTCGGCGCGCTCGACCACGACCTGACCCGCCAGCACGACGGCGAGCCGCAGGGCCAGCGGATCGTCGTGCACGGCCGGGTCCGCGACGGCGACGGCCGGCCGGTGGCCGGCACGCTCGTGGAGATCTGGCAGGCCAACGCCGCCGGCCGGTACCGTCACGCGGCGGACACCTGGCCGGCGCCGCTCGACCCGCACTTCGACGGGGTGGGCCGGGCGCTCACCGACGGCCAGGGGCGCTACCGGTTCGTCACCGTGCAACCCGGCGCCTACCCCTGGCGCAACCACGACAACGCCTGGCGGCCGGCGCACATCCACTTCTCCCTCTTCGGCCGGGCGTTCACCCAGCGGCTGGTGACCCAGATGTACTTCCCGGGCGACCCGTTGTTCGTCCAGGACCCGATCTTCAACGCGGTCCGCGACCCGGCCGCCCGGCAACGGATGGTCGCCCGGTACGACCACGCCGCCACGGTGCCCGAGTGGGCTCTGGCCTATGAGTTCGACATCGTGCTGCGGGGCCGGGAGGGCACTCCCTTCGAGGACGGTGACGACGATGAGTGAGCGGCTCGGCGTCACGCCCGCGCAGACGGTCGGGCCGTACCTGCACATCGGTCTGCGCTGGCCCGACGGCCCGTACGTGGTGCCCGAGGGCACGCCCGGCGCGTTCTGGATCCGGGGCCGGATCGTCGACGGCGCCGGCGCGCCGGTGGTCGACGCGCTGGTGGAGAGCTGGCAGGCCGACCCGGACGGCCGGTTCGACCACCCGGACGACCCGCGCGGAGCCCGGCCACCCGCGCTCCCGGGTTTCCGGGGGTTCGGCCGCAGCGAGACCGACGAGCAGGGCTGCTATCGGCTGCTGACCGTCAGGCCCGGTGCGCTGCCCGACCCGGACGGCGGTGTCGAGGCCCCCCACCTGACCCTGTCGGTGCTGGGCCGGGGACTGCTGCACCGTCTCGTCACCCGGCTCTACTTTCCCGACGAGCCGGCGGCGAACGCCGCCGATCCCGTGCTGCGCGGCGTCGACGCGGACCGCCGGGACACGCTGCTGGCGAGCGCCGCGCCGGACGGGTTCCGCTTCGACATCCACCTCCAGGGTGACCGTGAGACCGTCTTCTTCGCCGTCTGACGGCCTGCTCGGCGGTCTCTCCGGCGCCCCGGACGTGGACGCGGAACTCGGCGACGTGTCCCTGCTCCAGGCGATGCTCGACGTGGAGGCCGCGCTCGCCGGGGCCGCCGCCGACGCCGGCATCGCGCCGCCCGCGGCGGCGGAGGCGATCGTCGGGCGGTGCCACGCCGAGCGGTTCGACCCGGCGGCGCTCGGCCGGGCCGCCGAGGCCGCCGGCAACCCGGTCGTCCCGCTGGTCCGCGAGCTGACCGCCGCGGTGCCCGAGCACGCCCGGGCCTGGGTGCACACCGGCGCGACCAGTCAGGACGTCCTGGACACCGCGCTGGTCCTGGTCACCGTGCGGGCGCTCGGACCGCTGTCGGGTCACCTCGACGCCGCGCTCGCCGCCGCCGCCCGGTTGGCCGACACGCACCGGGACGCCGTGATGGTCGGCCGGACCCTCGGGCAACAGGCGGCGCCCACCACGTTCGGGCTGAAGGCCGCCGGCTGGCTGACCGGTCTGGTCGGGGCCCGGGACCGGCTGCGGCAGGCGGGCGTCGCGCAACCCGCGCAACTCGGTGGCGCGGTCGGCACCCTGGCCGCGTTCGGCCCGGCCGGTCCGGAGGTCGCCGAGCGGTTCGCGGCGCGCCTGGGCCTGCCCGCGAGTCCGCTGCCCTGGCACACCCGCCGCCAACCCCGGCTCGACCTGGCCGCCGCACTGGGTGGGCTCCTGGTGGCCGCCGGCAAGGTCGCGCTCGACGTCGGGCTGCTCGCCCAGACCGAGATCGGCGAGGTCACCGAGGGCGGCGACGGGCGGGGCGGCTCCTCGGCCATGCCGCACAAACGCAACCCGGTGGACTCGATCCTGGTCACCGCCGCGGCCCGGCGCGGCCCGGGTCTCGTCGCCACCCTGTTCGCCGCGGCGGCGCAGGAGCACGAGCGGGCCGCCGGCGGCTGGCACGCCGAGTGGGAGCCCCTGCTCGACCTGCTGCACATCGCCGGCGGCGCCGCCGCCCGGTGCGCCCGGATGCTCGCCGGGTTGCGGGTGCGTCCGGAGCGGATGCGGGCGAACCTGGACGCGACCGGCGGCCTCGTGCTCGCCGAGGCCGTCGCCGCGCGGCTGGCCCCCGCCGTCGGTCGCGGCGTCGCGCACGACCTGGTCACCCGCGCCGCCGCCGCGCCGTCGTTCCGGGCCGCGCTGCTCGCCGACCCCGAGATCCGCGCCCACCTGTCCGAGGCGCAGGTCGACGAGGCGCTCGACCCGTTCCGCTGGCTCGGCTCGGCCGGCCACTTCGTCGACCGGGCCCTGGCCGCCGCCCGGGACGCGCCACGGTGACCGCCCGGCTGCACACCACGTCGGACGGGCCGGCCGGCGCGCCGGTGCTGCTGCTTGGCAGCTCCCTCGGCACTGCCGGCGCGATGTGGGAACCCCAGGTGGCCGCGCTCGCCGGCCGGTTCCGGGTGATCCGGTACGACCACCTGGGCCACGGTCGCTCGGCGGTGCCGCCGGGCCCGTACTCGCTGGATCTCCTGGGCCGGGAGCTGCTGCGGACGCTCGACGGCCTCGGCGTGCCGTGGGTCCACTACGCGGGGCTGTCGCTCGGCGGCATGGTCGGCATGTGGCTCGCCGCGTACGCGCCCGACCGGTTGCGGCGGCTGGCGCTGCTGTGCACGTCGGCGTCGCTCGGCCCGCCCGGGCCGTGGCGGGAACGGGCGGCGACGGTCCGGGCCGCCGGCCTGCCGGCGATCGCCGACGCGGTGGTGGCGCGCTGGTTCACCCCGGGTTTCGTCGCCGCCCGGCCGGACGTGGTCGCCGCGTTCCGGGCCATGCTGACCGCGACGCCCCCCGCCGGGTACGCCGCCTGCTGCGAGGCGATCGCCGCGATGGACCTGCGCCCCGTCCTCGGCCGGATCGGCGCGCCGACGCTTGTGATCGCGGGCGCGGACGACGCGGCCACGCCGGTCGGGCACGCCCGCGACATCGCCGGGCGGATCCCCGGGGCCCGGCTGGAAGTCGTCGGCGAGGCGGCGCACCTGGCCAACGTCGGGCAGCCGGAGCGGGTGTGCCGGCTCCTGCTGGACCACTTCGACGAGAGGCCGGATGAGCGATGAACGACCGCGAGCGGCACGAGCAGGGCATGACGGTACGCCGGCAGGTGCTCGGTGATCCGCACGTCGACCGCGCGGTCGCCGGCACGGACGGGTTCACCGCCGACTTCCAGGACTTCATCACCCGCTACGCCTGGGGCGAGGTGTGGAGCCGGCCGGGTCTCGACCGGCGTACCCGCAGTTGCGTGACCCTCGCCGTGCTCGCCACCCTGCGCCACGACGAGGAGTTGGCGATGCACGTCCGGGCCGCGCTGCGCAACGGGCTGAGCGAGCAGGAGGTGGCGGAGGTCCTGCTCCAGGTCGGCGTCTACGCTGGCGTACCGGCGGCGAACCGGGCGTTCACGGTGGCCCGGGAGACCCTGCGGCGGGAGGCCGGGTGAGCGTGAGCGGCGAGGCGGCGAGGTCGCCGGAGTTCGTCCAGTCGCTGGAGCGTGGCCTCGCGGTGATCCGGGCGTTCGACGCCGACCATCCGCGGCTGACGCTCAGCGAGGTGGCCCGCCGGACCGGTCTGACCCGGGCCGCGGCGCGCCGGTTCCTGCTCACCCTGGTCGAGTTGGGCTATGTGCACACCGACGGCCGTCTCTTCTCGCTGCGGGCGCGGATCCTCGACCTCGGCTACGCCTACCTGTCCGGCCTGGGCCTGCCCGACATCGCCCGCCGGCACATGGAGGCGCTCGTCGCGCAGGTGCGCGAGTCCTGCTCGGTGTCGGTGCTCGACGGCGGCGAGGTGGTCTACGTCGCCCGCGTGCCGACCAAGCGGATCATGACGGTGGGGATCAGCGTCGGGACCCGCTTCCCCGCGTACGCCACGTCCATGGGCCGGGTGCTGCTCGCCGCGCAACCGGCGGACTGGCTGGGCGACTACCTGGCCACCGCGGAGCTGCGTCCGTTGACCCGGCGCACCGTCACCGACCCGGCGAAGCTGCGCGCCGTGCTGACCCGGGTCGCCGCCCAGGGGTACGCGATCGTGGACCAGGAGCTGGAGGAGGGGCTGCGGTCGCTGGCCGCGCCGATCCACGGCGAGGACGGGTCGGTGGTGGCGGCGGTGAACGTGTCCGCGCACGCCACCCGGGGGTCCTTCGAGGTGATCCGGCGGGATCTGCTCCCGCCGCTGCTGGCCGCGGCGAGGCGGATCGAGGAGGATCTGCGGGCCGGTCCGGGCCCGGCCTCGGCGGCGGCCGGGGCCGTCACCGGGTGACCAGCCCGGCGGCCGGGTCGTGGCGGACCGGGATCGGGTCGCTGAGCTCGCCGACGAACGCGCCGTCGACCTGGTCGACGAACCCGATCAGGGACCAGCCGCCGGCGTCCGGGACCAGCCGCGGCGCGTACAGGTGCGGCAGCTCCACCGGCCGGGCCGCCGGCACGTCCCAGGGCCCGCGGACGGTCGGCGCGCCGGCCACCCAGAGCTGGTGCGCCGGTCCCCGGCCGGCGGCGACCGCGTTGGTGCAGAACAGCAGCAGCGGCTGCCCGTCCACCACGGCGACCTGCGGCACCTCCAGGTGCCCGAAGCCGGCCGGCGCGGACAGCGGGGGCCGGACGGTCCAGTCGAGCAGGTCCGGTGAGGTGGCGTGGCCGATGACGCCCCGCTCGCCGGCGGGGCCCTGGTTGGCGCGGGCGGTGACGAGCATGTGCCAGCCGTCGCCATCGGGGTCGGGGAAGACCCACGGGTCGCGCCACGCCTGCTCGTACCACATCTCCCGGTCGAGCACCTCGTACCAGGTGGGGTCGGCCTCCACGATCGGCGCGTCGCCGTGCCGCCGCCAGGTGACCAGGTCGTCGGAGACGGCCAGCCCGATCCGCTGGACCAGCCCGTCCTCGGCCCGCCCGACGCCGGTGTAGAACAGGTGCCAGCGTCCGTCCGGGCCGCGGACCGTGCACCCGGTCCAGGTGGCCAGGTCGTCCCAGCCGGGCTCCTCCGCGGGCACGAGCGCGTCCGCGACCAGCCGCCAGGAGCGCAGGTCGGTGGAGACGGCGTGGCCGATCGAGGCGCGCCGGTGACGGCGGTGCGGGTCGAGCAGGGCCCGGGAGGCACGCAGGAAGAACACGTGCCACGAACCGTCGTCGTCCTGGGCGTACCAGCTGTCCCACACCCAGTGGTCGGGCAGACGTAACATGGCGGGAAAGCTATCAGTGAATCGGTTTAGCGGCCACCGCCCGGTGGCCCGCCGCCCGGTGGTCAGCCGGCCGGTGGTCAGCCGGCCGGCGCGGCGACGGACCGGCGGCGGCGCAGCGGCATCGGCACGTACGCCGGCTCGTGCCCGTCGCCGTCCAGCAGCGACTCCACCGCCCGGCGTCCCATCTGCTCGTGCGGCAGCGCGGCGGTGGACAGCTTCGGGCGCAGCCAGGTGGCGATCGGATCGTCGTCGAAGGAGATCACCGAGAGGTCGTCCGGGACGCGCAGGCCGGCCTCGCCGAGCGCCTGGTAGGCGCCGAAGGCGAGCCGGTCGTTCATGCAGATGACCGCGCTCGGCCGGACCGGCTGCCGCAGCAGCGCGCGGGTCGCGGTGTGGCCGTGCTCCGGCTGCCACTCCGGGCAGAAGCCCTCGGTCAGCAGCGACACGCCGGCGGCGGCGAGGGCGCCCCGGATGCCGCGCAGCCGGGCGGCGGCGGCCAGCGAGATCTCCGGGTCGTTCTCCTTCTGCCGGTTGCGGCCGATGAGCGCGATCCGGTCCCGGTGACCGAGCCCGAGCAGGGTCTCGGCGATCGCGGCGCCGGCCTGTTCGTCGTCCGGCAGCACGCACGGCAGTGGCTCCGCGCTCGTGGCGTTGAGCAGCACCACCCGGCCCCCGAGGATCGCCGGCGGCACCGTCAGCCGGCGGGTCGCCATGGCGGCGTAGATCACGCCGTCGACCTGGCGGTCCAGGATCGCCTCGATCGCGTACCGCTCGAAGGCCGCGTCGCCCTGGGTCTCGGTGATGAGCAGGACGTGGTCGCGCTCGCGGGCCGCGTCCAGCGCGCCCCGGATCAGGCCGCCGGCGAAGCGGGTGGTGGCGACGATGTCGGAGACGAACGCGATGGTGGCGGTCTTGCGGGTACGCAGGCTGCGGGCGGCCACGTTGGGCCGGTAACCGAGTTCCTCGGCCGCCGCGAAGACCCGCTGGTGCGCCTCGGCGGAGAGTCGGGTGCCCTCCCGGCCGTTGAGCACCATCGACGCGGCGGTCTTGGACAGCCCGGCGCGCTCGGCGACGTCGGCCAGGGTGGCGCGGTTGCGGCCCATCAGTCCTCCGATCCCGGCGATCCGTCCGCCGCTGCTGCCCATCATGATGCGTCCGGTCGCGGCACCCGACGCCGGTCTCCCGGCGGCCCGATCCGTGAACGTGTCGTTTCCGGACCGTTGCCAACTGCTTCTTGACAGCCTCAGCTCACCCGCGCATGCTCTGCTAAATCAGTTTAGCGAAGCCGTTCCGCCGCGACATAGGAGGCCCGACGTGCCGGAGTTCCCGAGGATGACCCGCCGCCGGTTCGCAGTGCTGGCGTCACTGCTCGCCGCCGGCCTGGCCGCCACCGCCTGCAGCCCGCCCGGCGGGGAGCAGACGACGTCGAACGACGCCGACGCCAAGGTCAGCACCGAGCTGGGGTCGGAGAAGATCACCCTGGAGATGTACGCCGAAACCGGCTTCCCGCTGGCCAAGGCGCTCGCCGACGAGTTCACCAAGCAGCACCCGAACGTCACGTTCAACGTCCGCGAGGACCAGTTCACCGTCATCGTGGAGAACGCGCCCCGGGTCCTCGCCTCGGACAACGCGCCCGACATCATCCGGCTGCCCACCATGGCCGACCTGGTCAAGGACGGGCTGCTGAAGAACATGGACCCCTACTTCGAGGCGTACGGGTGGGACAGGTTCCCGGCCTCGCAACTGGTCCAGCTACGGATCGGCGAGGGTGGCGTCCGGGGCGAGGGCTCCCTGTACGGCATGGGGCTGGGCTACAGCGTGACGGGCGTGTTCTACCACAAGGACCAGGCCGCGAAGATCGGCATGACCCGGCCGCCGGCCACCGTCGCCGAGTTCGAGGACCTGCTGGCCAAGGCGAAGGCGGCGAACCTCCAGCCGATCATGCAGTTCAACAAGAACACCGCCGGCATCAACTTCCCGCACCAGGCGCTGCAGAACCAGTACGGCGACCCGGCCCGGATCGCCGACTGGATCTTCCAGAAGCCGGGTGCCACCTTCGACACCCCGGCGGCGTTGAAGGCCACCCAGACCATCCAGAAGTGGGCCCAGGCGGGCTACTTCCCGAAGGACGCGAACGCCATCGACTACACCGCGATGATGGGCGAGTTCGGCAAGGGCAACGGCACGTTCATGTTCAACGGCGACTGGGAGTCGGCGAACCTGGACAAGCAGCTCCCCGGCAAGGTCGGATTCTTCCTCTTCCCGGGTGAGACCGCCGACGCCAAGCGGGTGGCGATGTCGGCGCCGAACACCTTCGGGGTCGGCGCCAAGGCCAAGCACCCCGACGCCGCGGCGTTCTTCCTCAACTGGGTGCACACGAACGACAAGGCCCGGGAGATCTCGGTGAACGTCGGCGGCTCGTCCCCGGGTGGCCCGGCCGAGCTGTCCCTGCCGCCGGTGCAGGACGGCACCGTGCTGGCCGAGACGCTGAAGGCGTCGCAGCAGCTCGGGGCCGACAACGGCGCGGTCGACTTCACCGCCAACGCGACCGGTGGCATCTTCGCCGCGGCCATCACGCCCGAGATGCAGAAGCTGGTCGCCGGCCAGCAGACGCCCGAGGGGTACGTGAAGGCGGTCCAGGCCGAGTACGAGAAGGAACTGTCCCGGTGACCACCGCCCTCGGCTCACCCGCGCGGCCCCACCGGAAGCGGTGGGGCCGCGCGGCCCGGTGGAGCGGCTGGCTGTGGGTCCTGCCCGCGCTGCTCATGTACGGGTTCTTCGTGCTGCGCCCGCTCCTGCTCACCGTGCAGTACTCGTTCTACCGCTGGAACGGCATCGGCGCGGCGACCTGGGCGGGGCTCGACAACTACGTCACCGTCTTCACCGACCGGGACCTGCTCAAGATCATTGGGAACGCGTTCATCCTGATCATCTTCTTCAGCTTCGTCCCGGTGGCGCTGGGCCTGGTGGTCGCCAGCCTGGTCCGGCGGATCGCCACCGGGCCGGCCGGCGCGATGGTGCGTACCGTGCTCTTCCTGCCCCAGGTGATCCCCCTGGTGGCGGCCGGCATCGCGTGGAGCTGGATGATGTCCTCCAGCGGCCTGGTCAACCAGGCGCTGCGGGCCGTCGGACTGGGCTCGGTCACCCGGCCCTGGCTCGGCGAGTTCGACACCGCGCTGCCGGCCGTGGGCGTGATCGGGGCCTGGGTGATGCTCGGCCTCTGCACCATCCTGCTGGTCACCGGCATGAGCAAGATCGACCCGTCGCTCTACGAGGCGGCCCGGATGGACGGCGCCGGCTCGATCCGGGAGTTCTTCGCGGTGACCCTGCCCAGCCTGCGCCAGGAGATCGGCATCTGCCTCACGGTGACCGTCATCGCGGCGCTCGCCAGCTTCGACATCGTCTACATCTCCACCAGCGGCGGCCCGGGCATCGAGACGACCGTGCCGGGCCTGGAGATCTACCGGCTCGCCTTCTCCCAGCGGCAGGTCGGGCTCGCCTCGGCCCTGGGCGTGGTGCTGATGCTGCTGGTCCTGGTGTGCGTGCTGCCGATCCAACGGCTGACCCGGGGAGAGAAACCATGAACCTGACCGGTCGTGGTGAGCGGCTGACCGGGCGGATCTTCCTGATCGCGCTCGTGGTCGTCACCCTGCTGCCGTTCCTCAGCATGCTGTCCGCGGCCCTGCAACCGCGCGGCACCGTGCCCACCGGCCTGGCCTGGCCGTCGGACCCGCAGTGGGGCAACTTCGCCGACGCCTTCACCGCCGCGAACATGGGCGCCCTGCTGAAATCCAGCATGCTGATCGTGGCCGGGGTGGTGCCGTTCGCGGTGCTCATCGCGACCATGGCCGGCTTCGGCCTCGGCCACCTGCGGGTGCCCGGCGGCCACCTCGCCTTCGGCCTGCTGCTGCTCGGCCTCACCCTGCCCTTCGAGGCCGTGGTCACCCCGCTCTACTACCAGATCCGCGACCTGGGCCTGCTCAACACCCGATGGGCGATCATCCTGCCGCTGGTCGGCCTCTACATGCCGTTCGCGGTGTTCTGGATGCGGGCGCACTTCATCAACGTGCCACGGGAGCTGTCCGAGGCGGCCCGGGTCGACGGCAGCAACACCTGGCAGCTCTTCTGGCGGGTGCACGTGCCGCTGGCCCGCCCGGCCGTCGCGTCGCTGACCATCCTGCTGTTCCTCTGGACCTGGAACCAGTTCCTGCTCGCCATCGTCCTGGTGGACGACGCCACCAAGCGGACGATGGCCGGCGCGCTCGGCGCCTTCCAGGGACAGTGGGGGACCGACCTGGTGTTGCTCTGCGCCGGCTCGCTGCTCATCATGACCCCGACCCTCATCGTGTTCGTGATCTTCCAGCGTCAGTTCATCAAGGCCCTCCTTCAGGGCTCCGTGAAGGGATGACGAGGTGACCGACCCGCAGATCCACGGGCACGCCGACGACGGCTTCGGCCGGGTCGCCGACGTGTTCCGGGCCAACTTCGCCCGCCGCGGGGAGGTGGGCGCCGCGGTCGCCGTCCACGTCGCCGGCCGCACGGTCGTCGACCTGTACGGCGGGACGGCCGACCCCCGCTCCGGCCGGCCGTGGACCGCCGACACGCCGGCGGTCGTCTTCTCCGTCACCAAGGGGATCATGGCGATCTGCGCGTACCGGCTGGTGCAGGAGGGCCGGCTCGACCTGGACGCGCCCGTCGTCCGCTACTGGCCCGGGTTCGGCCGGCACGGCAAGGACGAGATCCCGGTCCGCTGGCTGCTCACCCACCAGGCCGGCCTGCCGGCGCTGGACCGGTCCTTCACCCTCGACGAGGTGCTCGCCTGGGACCCGGTGATCGAGGCGATCGAGGCGCAGACCCCGCTGTGGCGGCCGGGCACGGCGCACAGCTACCACGCGATGACCTACGGCTGGCTTGTCGGCGAGGTGATCCGCCGGATCACCGGGGAGTTGCCCGGCGCCTGGTTCGCCCGCACCATCGGCGAGCCGCTCGGCCTGCGTACCTGGATCGGCCTGCCGGCCGCCGAGCGCGACAGGGTCGCCTGGATGCTGGCCCCGACCGGTGAGCCCGGTCCGGCCGACCATCCGGTCGCCCAACGCGGCATCACGATGGGCGGCGCGTTCGCCTTCCCCGCCGACGACAGCGGCCTGGTCAGCTTCAACGACCCGGCCATCCAGGCCGCGCAGGTCCCGGGCGCGGGCGCGGTCAGCACCGCCGAGAGCCTGGCCCGCCTCTACGCCGCCTGCGTCGCCGGGTCCGCCGCCGGCCCGCGCCTGCTCACCCCCGCGTCCGTCGACGACGCCCTCGCCGTCCGCGCCGCCGGCCAGCAGGTGTACGGGCTGCCGGACGCCGGCCACCGCTGGGGCACCGGCTTCCTGGTGCACGCGGCGCCGCGCCCGATGCTCGGGGTACGCAGCTTCGGCCACGACGGCGCCGGCGGGCACCTGGCCTTCGCCGACGACACCCACCAGCTCGGCTTCGGCTACGTGGTGAACCAGATGGGCGGCATCGACGACGAGCGGGCCAACCTGCTCAGCGCGGCGGTGCGCGACTGCCTGTGAGCCGGGTAACCTCTCGCGCAGACGGGAATGGGGCCGGCGGGACGGGACCTGAACCCAGGTGTGACTGTCGCACCGAATCCCGCCCGGCCGCGCCCTGACCGGGCGGAGGCCACCCCGATGACCGATGTCGCCACCGACCGGCGGTCGACCGCCACCTCCATGCCCGGGGACCTGATGGGCCGGGGGCAGCGGCTGCGGCTCGTGCTGGTCCTCGGTTCGCTGATCGCGGTGGGTCCGCTGACCATCGACATGTACCTGCCCGCGTTGCCCGCCATCGTCGCGGACTTCGCGACCACCTCGGCGGCGGTCCAGCTCACCCTCACCGGTACGCTGGCCGGGCTCGCCGTCGGCCAACTGCTGATCGGCCCGCTGTCGGACGCGGTCGGGCGGCGTCGTCCGCTGATCGCCGGCCTCGTGCTGCACGTCGTGGCGTCGTCGCTCTGCGTCGTCGCGCCGAACGTCGCCGTCCTCGGGGCGCTGCGCGTGGTGCAGGGCCTCGGCGTCGCCGCCACCGCGGTGGTCGCGATGGCGGTGGTCCGCGACCTGTTCAGCGGCGCGGCGTTCGCCACCCTGCTCTCCCGGCTGCTGCTGGTGATGGGCGCGGCGCCGATCCTCGCCCCCACCCTGGGCGGGGCCGTGCTGCGCTGGACGGACTGGCCGGGGGTCTTCGTCGTCCTGGCGGTCTTCGGTGTGCTGCTGGCCGTGGTCGCCGCGTTCGGCCTGCCGGAGACGCTCCCGCCCGGGCGCCGCCGTCGCGGCGGCGTGGTCGACACCGTCCTCCTCTACGGCTCGCTGCTGCGCGACCGCGCGTTCGTGGGCCTGGTCCTGGTCGCCGGCCTGGCCATGGCAGCGCTGTTCGCGTACGTGGCCGGCTCGTCGTTCGTGCTCCAGCAGGGGTACGGGCTCGACGAGCAGCAGTTCGCGCTGGCGTTCGGCGCGGGCGCGGTGGGCCTGATCGGGGCGACCCAGTACAACGTGCGGTTGCTGCGCCGCTTCCCGCCGCAGCGCATCCTCGTGGTCTCGCTGGGCGTGGGGACCCTGGCCGGGCTGGCCCTGCTGGCCTTCGCCGCGACGAACGTCGGTGGGCTGCCCGCCCTGCTGGTGTCGTTGTGGGTGGTGCTGGCGGCAGCCGGCCTGGCGATGCCGAACGCCCCGGCGCTGGCGCTGTCCCGGCACGGCGAGGCGGCCGGCACGGCGTCCGCGCTGCTCGGCGCCGTGCAGTTCGGGGTGGGCGCGGTGGCTGCGCCGCTGGTCGGCGTGCTGGGCACCGGCGCGGTGGCGATGGCCCTGGTGGTGACCGGTGGCATGGTGGCGGCGCTGGCGGTGCTGCTGGTCGTGGTGCGGCCGTCCCGGCTCGCCGACCTGGAGCCCGCCCCGGGGGTCGTGGTCGCGCACTGACACGCGGACGGGGCCCGGCCGCCGGCCGAGCCCCGTCCGTCGTGCCGGGTGCGGTCAGCCCTTGCGCCACTTCTGGCCGGTGGTGCCGTTGCAGTCCCACAACTGGAGCCGGGCCCCGTCGGCGGTGTTGCGGTCCTTGATGTCGACGCACCTGTTGGCCTGGGGGTTGACCAGGTCACCGGCGGCGGTGAGGGTGAACTGCTGGGCCCCGGTGCCGTTGCAGGCATAGAGCTGGACGACCGCGCCGTTGGCGGTCGAGCCGCCGTCGACGTCCATGCACTTGCCGTTCTGGCTGCGCAGCGCCGAACCGCTGAACGTCCACTTCTGCGCGTTGGTGTTGTTGCAGTTCCACATCTGCAGCGGGGCGCGGTCGACGAAGTTCGAGCTGGGCACGTCGACGCACTTGTTGTTGAGGCTGCTCACCAGCGCGGTCGCGGTGCTCGTCGAGCCGCCGCCGAACGGGCTGAGGATCAGTCCGGCGGAGCGGGGGTCGCCGTCGTGCACGAGCGACTCGAACGCGCCGACGTCGTCGAAGGCGAACGCGTACGCCTTGCCGTCGGCCATGTTGGCGTGGATCAACCGGGCGTACTGGTTGGTGGGGGAGTTGCGGTAGAAGGCGGCGGCGTCGGTGCTGGGCTGGGTGTCGACCGTGCCGAGCGTGCCGCGGTTCAGCGCGGCGCAGAGCGTACGCGAGATCGGGCCGACGACCTGGTCGTTCGGCGCGGGCAGGTCGCCGTCGCAGCCCCACACGCTCGCCGACGAGGGGCGCGTGAACGAGGCGACCACCTGACCGCTGCCGTTGGTGAACGTCATGGTGGTGCCCGAGGTGCGGCCGTAGTAGCGGACGGACGGCTGGTCGGCGAAGGGCGCCACGGTGAGCGTCTTCGTGGTGTACGCGTTCCACGCGGCGGCGATGTAGGAGTCGAGGTAGGTGGCGCTGAGCAGGCCGGCGCCGGCCGCCTTGCCGGGGGCGAGCACTCGCAACACGGTGCCGTCCGAGCGGGTCTGGACGGTGTTGGCCCAGCCGGACTGGGCCCGGATCCCGTCGATGACCGCGTTGCGCCCGTTCGCCACCACGTCGCCGGTCCGCCGGGTGACGCCGTTGGACCCGGTCACGGTCACCGCGTGCGGCACCGCGAACATGTCGACCTGCGAGCTGTTCAGCCACAGGCCCGAGTCGTTGTAGGTGAACTCGCTCCAGTCGAAGAGGATGTCGCGGTTGGCGTCGCCGGCCGCCCACGGCGCGGGCTGCACGAGGCCGTCGGGCGTGAGGAGGAACGTCAGCTTCTGCCCGAGCGCGAAGTAGACGCGGCCGGAGAAGCCGCGCGGGAACCGGAGGGTGGTGCTGCCGCCGTTGCCGGGGCCGGGGATGGAGGCGTCCGGCGCCGGCGACGGCGGGATCTGCCCGCCGGTCCAGGCCACGAACGCGCCGGACGCGGTCACGTAGCCGAGCCGGCCGGTGGACAGTTGGGTGCCGATGACGTACAGGTGCACGGCGTCGGCGCGACCGGTGGTGTTGGTGACGGTGACGGGCAGCAGGCTCGGGCCGACCGCCTGCGCGGGCGCGGCCAGGGGCGGGCCGCTGCCCAGCGCGACGAGCAGGGTTGACGCGGCGGCGAGCAGCCGTTTCCGAAGACGCATGGGACACCTCGTTGGTGGCGGAGAGCGGCGGAGAGCGCTCTCTCAGCGTCTATCTGGAAACAATGTTTGTCAATACGTTTCCGGCGAATTGTCCGGCCGGTGCCGGGCGAAGGCGTCCATCCGGCCCCAGCGGCCGGGCACGTCCAGCAGGGCGATGTGGTCGAACATCGCCGGCAGCGCCGGGATCGTGGCGAGATGGTCCTCGTGTGGATCGAGGCCGAGCAGGGTGCGCAGCAGCAGCAGCGGAGCCCCGCTGGACCAGGCCTGCGGGCTGCCGGCGGTCGGATAGCGGACCGGGTAGCGGGTGGTCCGGCGGTCGAAGCCGCCGAACGCCTCCGGCAGGCGTCCATCGAAGTAGGCCGCGGCGGAGATGATGCCCTCGGCGATGCGGCCGGCCTCGTCGGTGAAGCCGTAGCGCCGCAGCCCCCAGGCGATGAAGGAGTTGTCGAAGGGCCACACGGTGCCGGTGTGGTAACCCAGCGGGTTGTAGCGGCCTTGCCCCTCGGCCAGCGTGCGGACGCCCCAACCGGAGAACAGGGCCGGGCTCATCAGATGCTCGGTCACCCGCGCGGCCCGCTCCGATGGCACGATCCCGCTCCACAACAGGTGCCCGATGTTGGAGGTCAGGCTGTCCACCGGGGTGCCGTCCGGGCCGAGGGCCACCGCGTACCAACCGCGATCCTCCAGCCAGAAATCGCGGTTGAAGCGCTCGTACAACGCCGCCGCCTCCCGTTCGAGCCGGTCGGCGAAGGCCGCGTCGTGCCAGATCTCACGCGCCAGCCGGGCCGCGCGGATCATCGCGTCGTAGGCGTACCCCTGGGCCTCGCACGTCGACCGGGGGAAGCCCGGCAACCGGCCGTCGGCGTAGGAGATGCTGTCGCAGGAGTCCTTCCAGCACTGGTTCTCCAACCCCGTCTCCACGTTGCGCCGCTGGTACGACAGGTAGCCGGCGCCGGTGAGGTCGGCGGGACCAGCCATCCAGGCCAACGCCGCGCGCGTCTCGGGTTCGAGTTCCCGGACCAGCGCGGTGTCCCCGCTCCACCGTTCGTACTCGTCGAGCAGCACCACGAACAGCGGGGTCGCGTCGACCGTCCCGTAGTACGGCGAGTGGGGCTGCTCCTCGAACGCCGCGGACTCGCCGTAGCGCAGCTCGTGCAGGATCCGCCCGGGGTCCTCCTCCAGCACGTCGTCGTCCCGCGCGCCCTGGAGCGAGGCGAGGATGCGCAACGTCGGCGGGGTCAGCGCCGGCGTGAACGGGAGGCTCTGGAGGCAGGTGAGCAGGCTGTCGCGGCCGAACAGCGTCATGAACCAGGGCAGGCCGGCCGCCGGCACGGTGGCGCCGCCGAGCGAGAGTGGCGCGAAGCGGAGCGCCGCCAGGTCGACCAGACTGCGGTGGTACACCTGCCGCAGGGTGGCGCTGTCGGTGTCCAGGGTCGGCGCCGCGGCCAGCCAGGCCCGCACGCTCTCGGGCAGGACGGACGCGTCCGACCGCAGGGCGCGGAGCCCGGCCCGCAGGTCGACGCCGTCGGGCCGCCACGCCCGCATCTCCGCTCGCAGCCGGACCGACCAGTCGGCGCCGGGTTCCAGCCGGGCCGTGAACCGGATGTCGTCGGGGGTGAACGTCGCCGGCCGGTCGGCGGTGATGACGACCTCCCGGTGGAAGGTGTCGCGGCGGTAGCCCAGCCGCAACCCGTCCGGCGCGACCTCGGTGTACAGTTCGCCGGTCTTGGCGCCGACAGCGAACTTGATCTCGAAGATGTCGGCGAAGTCGGCCGCCACCTCCAGCCGGACGTCCACCTCCCGCGGTTGCTCGCCGTAGTTGAAGACGGTGATCGACTCGGTCAGGTCGGCGTCGATGCGCCGTCGCCGGATGGCCGACACGTCCGCCTGCACGTAGTCCATCTGGCCGCCGGGGACCAGGAAGAACGCCGCCTCGAAATAGTGGCTGTCGTCCACCGACAGGGCCGTCATCCGCTCGCCGTTCACGGTGAGCACCCAGTGCGACAGGTAGCGGCTGTCGGCGGTGAACAGGCCGACCGGCGCGGCCGTCGAGGACTCGATGTCGCCGGAGCTGTCCGACACGATGAACGTGTTGCCGTCGATGCACGACACCGTGCCCGGCACGTCCTTCATCCCGCACCACCGTCGGGCCCGTCCGGCCGGGCGCCCGCCTCCGCCCGCGACGGGAAGAGCCGCCCGATCCGCAGGGCCAGGGCGAGATCCCCGTCGACCAGGATCTCGCCCCGGGCGATCGCGGCCAGCCCGTTCATCCCGCCCGCCGCCATCGCCTCCGCGGTCCGCTCCGAGGTGGTGATGACCGTCGAGGCGGGGCCGGCGTCGTGACTGACGCGAAGGTGCCCCCGGTCGATGTCGAGTCGCCAGTGCCGCAGGCCGCCGTCGCCGCGGATGTCGATCCGGACGCTTCCGCAGACCTTGCCGAGCCGGGTGTCGTACCCCATCGCCGACAACTGGTCGAAGAAGGCGTCGGCCGACGTCATCTGGCCTCCTCGGGAGCGGCTGCCGGAGCGCTCGGCGGGTACCCCCTGCGCCGGCACGCTAACCTGCTCGTCGGGCGACGCCGGTGGTCTCGTCCGATAATGGGTCGATGACGAATCCCGATCTCGACCCCGAGGTGTACCCGCCGTTGGACCCACGCGAGGACGTGCCGGACGATCCGGGTGAGCTCCTTCCGGAGACGCCCGACGAGCTGCCGGAGGCGCCCGTCGAGCCGATGCCCGACGACGGGGAGCCCGGAGGCGTCCCCGAACCGGCCTGACCCGCGGCCGGCGGCCCCGCGCCGGTCCGCCGACCACGCCCGCTACGCCGAGGGCCGCTGCTCGAACCAGTCGAACGCGGCGGTGCCGGCCGTCACGTACATGCCGATGACCCGCCCGGTGAAGCCGGCCGCGACCTCCGTGGACAGGTAACGGCCGTCGAGTTCGGCCAGCAGGTGGGTGCCGTCGGCGGTGGCCACCTCGAACGTGACCATGTCGCAGCCGGCGGGCCGTACGCCGAGGGGCGCGGCGCCGGCCACCGGCTCGGCGGCCGAGGTCACGGTCGGCGGGCGGAGGTCGTGGGTCCGGGTGGCGACGGTCAGGACGAGCGGACCGGCGTCGACCGCGAGCGTGGCGAAGACCTGGTGGAACGGCCCGACCCGGCCGACGACCCGCACGGTGCCGTCCCGGACCTCCAGGTCGTAGTGGTGTGCCTCGTCGATCCGGATGGTGAGCCCGGCGGTGCCGCCACCCGGGTCCAGGCGTGCGCTGGCGCGGCAGTCGTGGTGCCGCTGGCGCATTCCCACGATCGTCGCGCCGGCGCGGTCGAGGGTCGTCCCGGTGGCGTGCAGGGTCAGCCATCCGGGCCGGTCGGTGAGCGACCAGGCCGCGTCGGGCCGGGAGCGGGGCGAGATCCACTCCGGGGCGAGGACCGCCGAGTCGAAGTCGTCGCGGTGTGGACCGGCGTCGGCCCGGGGCGCGCGGGCCGGGGCGGTGCCGGCGGGCGCGGGGCTGACCTCCTGGACGGGGTCGACGACCGGCCAGCCGTCGACCCAGCGCACCGGCGCGAGGAAGGTCTCCCGGCCGAGGACGTGGTAGGGCGGCCACTGCCCCCGGGCCCGGATGCCGAGCAGGAACATCCACCAACTGCCGTCGGCGGCCTGGACCAGGTCGGCGTGCCCGGTGGCCTGCACCGGCCGGTCGGTGCCGCGGTGGGTGAGGATCGGGTTGGCCGGCGCCGGCGCGAACGGGCCCCGGGGGCTGCGCGACCGGGCGACCGAGACGGCGTGGCCGGTGTGCGTGCCGCCCTCGGAGAGCAGCAGGTACCACCAACCGTCGATCGGGTAGAGGTGTGGGGCCTCCGGATACTGGCCGCCGGTGCCCGACCACAGGTGGATCGGGCCCTCCAGGACCCGGCCCCGCTCCGGGTCGATCCGGTAGAGGTCGACACCCGAGGTGGTGAGCCAGCAGTTGCCCTCCTCGTCCCAGGCCAGCGACGGGTCGACGTGCGGCAGGTCGAACCAGACCGGCTCGGACCAGGGGCCGGTGGGATCCGGCGCGGAGACGATGAGGTGCCGGCCCACGCTGACGTTCGTGGTGACCACCCAGAACCGGCCGTCGTGGTGGCGGATGGTGGGCGCGAAGATGCCCTGGGACGCCACGGTGTCCGGCGGGAGCGGTAGCTGGCTCGGCCGGTCCAGGACGTTGCCGATCTGCCGCCAGTTGACCAGATCCCGGCTGTGCAGCAGCGGCACCCCCGGGGCGTACTCGAAGCTGGAGCAGACCAGGTAGTAGTCCTCCCCGACCCGGCAGACGCTCGGGTCGGGGTAGAAGCCGGGCACGACCGGATTGCGGTAGGACGAGCCTGCGGACACGAGCGACCACCCCCGACGAAATGTTCACGATAACGTCAGACGTCTTGACGCCGCTGACCCATCCACGAAACCCTATGGCCCTGGGACGGCGACCGCGGGGAGTCCGGTGGCCGACCCCATGCGGTACCTCGAACGTCATGGTGCGACGGGCAGCACCTTGTTAGCGCTAACAGCGCAGCGCTCGCGCGCCCTGTCGCCTCACGTGCGTCCCGGCGAGCGGTGCGCCACCTGCTCCGAAAGGGATGGTAGGCATGAGGATGCTCGCTCGCGGTCGCCGGACGGCCACCGCGCTCGCGGCCGGACTGCTGCTGGTGACGGCCGGAGCCGCCACCGTGCTGCGCACACCCGAGGCGCTCGCCCTCGACAACGGTGCGGCTCGTACGCCGCCGATGGGGTGGAACAGTTGGAACACGTTTGGTTGCAACATCAGTGAGTCGTTGATCCGGCAGATGGCTGATGCGATGGTCAGTTCGGGGATGCGGGATGCCGGGTATCAGTATGTGGTGGTGGATGATTGTTGGATGAATCCGAATCGGGATTCGGCGGGGAATTTGCAGGGGGATCCGGGTCGGTTTCCGTCGGGGATGAAGGCCCTGGGTGACTACATTCATGCGCGGGGGTTGAAGTTCGGGATCTATCAGGGTCCGTTGACGAAGACGTGTGCGCAGTATTTCAACAGTTATCCGGGGTCGACGGGGGCGCAGGGGCATGAGGTGCAGGACGCGCGGCAGTTCGCGGCGTGGGGGGTGGATTATCTGAAGTATGACTGGTGTTCGCCGTCGGGGTCGATCGATGAGCAGGTGCGGGTGTTCAACCTGATGCGGGATGCTCTGGCGGGGACGGGTCGGCCGATCGTGTACAGCATCAACTCCAACAGTGTGCACTCGAAGACGGGTCCGCAGCGGGACTGGGGTGATGTGGCGAACATGTGGCGGACCACGGAGGACATCACGAACACGTGGAACTCGGGTCAGACCAACGGGTATCCGATGGGGATTCAGAATATTGTGGACGTGACGGTGCCGCTTGCGGGGCGGGCGAAGCCGGGGGCGTTCAACGACATGGACATGTTGGAGGTGGGTCGGGGTGGGATGACCGACACGGAGATGCGGAGTCATTTCGCGTTGTGGGCAGTGATGGCGTCGCCGTTGATCGCGGGTAATGATCTGCGGAACATGAACGCGGCGACGCAGGCGATTCTGAAGAATCCGACGTTGATCGGGATCAGTCAGGATGCGTTGGCGTTGCAGGCGGCGCAGGTGTCGTTCGACGGTACCCGTCGGGTGTTGGCGAAGCGGTTGGCCAACGGTGATGTGGCGGTGGCGTTGTTCAACCAGGGCAGTGGCACCACCACGATCTCCACCACCGCGGCGGCCGTCGGGCTGTCGGGCAGCTCCTTCACGCTGCGCGACGCGTGGACCAACACCACCTCCAGCAGCACCGGCGCGATCTCGGCGAGCGTGCCCGGCCACGGCACCGTCGTCTACCGGGTCAGCGGCGGGTCCGGCAGCCCCAGCCCCACGCCGACCCCGACCACCACGCCGACCACCAGCCCGTCGCCCACCGCCTCGCCGACCACCCCACCGCCGCCCACCGGCGCCTGCCAGGTCACCTACGCGATCGCCGGCCAGTGGCCGGACGGGTTCCAGGGCGACGTGACGGTCCGCAACACCGGAACCAGCGCCGTCAACGGGTGGACCCTGCGGTGGTCCTTCGCCAACGGCCAGCAGATCAACCAGGCGTGGGGCGCCACCTACACCCAGAGCGGCGGGCAGGTCACCGCCACGAACGTCGCCTACAACGGCGCCATCAGCCCGGGCGGCACCGTGACCTTCGGCTTCCTCGCCGGCTGGTCCGGCGGCAATGCCAAGCCGACCGCGTTCACCCTCAACGGCCAGAGCTGCGACGTCGCCTGACCCGATGGGGGCGGGGGAGCGGTCGCGGCGCAACGCCACGACCGCTCCCCGGCCCGAATCGACCTTGACCGATCACTCGGGGATAATGGACGGATGAGGATCGTCGACGCACGGGTGATCGTGTCCTGCCCCGGCCGCAACTTCGTGACCCTGAAGATCCTCACCGACGACGGCGTCACCGGCGTCGGCGACGCCACCCTCAACGGCCGGGAACTGGCCGTCGCGTCCTACCTGCGCGACCACGTCGTGCCGCTGCTGATCGGGCGCGACCCGGCCCGCATCGAGGACACCTGGCAATACCTCTACCAGGGAGCGTACTGGCGGCGCGGGCCGGTCACCATGAGCGCCATCGCGGCGGTCGACACCGCGCTGTGGGACATCAAGGGCAAGGTCGCCGGGCTGCCGGTCTACCAGCTCCTCGGCGGCCGGTCCCGGGAGGGCGTGACGGTCTACGGCCACGCCAACGGGGAGACCGTCGACGAGGTGCTCACCGAGGTCGCCCGCTTCGTCGACCTCGGCTACCGCGCGGTGCGCGTGCAGTGCGGCGTGCCCGGCCTGCCCCGCACCTACGGCGTCAGCGCCGACAAGATGTTCTACGAGCCGGCCGACGCCGCGCTGCCGACGGAGACGACCTGGTCCACCGAGGCGTACCTGGCGCACGTGCCGACGGTGTTCGCCCGGGTCCGCGACGAGTTCGGCCCCACCCTCCGGCTGCTGCACGACGTGCACCACCGGCTCACCCCGATCGAGGCGGCCCGGCTCGGCAAGAGCCTGGAACCGTACGCGCTGACCTGGATGGAGGACCCGGTCCCGGCGGACCTGCCGGAGGGCTTCCGGCTCATCCGGCAGCACACCACCACGCCGATCGCCGTCGGCGAGGTCTTCAACAGCGTCTGGGACACCGCCCAGCTCATCCGGGAACAGCTCATCGACTACGTCCGCACGACAGTGGTCCACGCCGGCGGTCTCACCCACCTGCGCCGCATCTTCGACCTCGCCGCGCTGCACCACGTCCGCAGCGGCTCGCACGGCGCCACCGACCTCTCCCCGGTCTGCATGGCCGCCGCGCTGCACCTGGACCTCGCCATCCCCAACTTCGGCCTCCAGGAATACATGCGGCACACCGCGCTCACCGACGAGGTCTTCCCGCACGGCTACCACTTCGACGACGGCTACCTGCATCCCGCCGAGACCCCCGGCCTCGGCGTGGACATCGACGAGGAGGCCGCGGCCCGCTACCCGTACGCGCCGGCCTACCTGCCGGTGAACCGGTTGACCGACGGCACCGTCCACCCCTGGTGAGCGCGTCCGGGGTCAGTGGATACGGCGACCGTGGGCGTCCGGCACCCCCGACTTGCGGAAAAAGTACGTGTTGACCTGGTCCCGCCACTCGACGGCGCTGCGGAACTGCTCGTCGAGGCGTTCGGCCACCCGCTCGTACGCCGCCGGCGCGACCGCCCCGGCGAGCGCCTGCCACCGCCGGCGCATCGCCGCCACCTCCTCGACGCCGGCGAAGTGCGTGTCGTAGATGTGCTGGATCACGGTGCGCCCGCTGTGCAGGACGTGCCGGTAGGGGACGTGGTGGAAGAAGAGCAGCAGCTCGTCCGGGCACCGCTCGAGCGACTCGTACACGTCCGACCACGGCTTCGGATACTGGCCGGTGAACCCGGTCCCGGTCGCCCGGGTGCGGTCCACCCCGACGCCGTCGCGGTCGGCGAAGTGGTAGGTGCCCCACGCGGTGTACTCGTACCCGTCCACGTCCGGACCGTAGTGGTGTCCGGGGCGGACCATGAACCCGACGCCCAGCGGCGCGGTGTAGCGCTCGTAGGTGCGCCAGGAGTCGTCCATGATCTCGTGCAGCGTCCGGCGCACCAGCTCCGGGTCGCCGGTGGTCGTCGGCAGCCAGGTCAGCTCGATCCATTCGTCGAGGATCGCGCCGGGGTCCAGCCGGGGATCCCAGGCGAGCCGGCCGAAGGCGTACAGATTCGCCTGGGCCAGCGGATGTCCGGTCCAGAACGGGTCGTCGCCCACGTTGGCGACCGCGACCAGGCCGCCACCGGCGTCCCCGGCGACCACGTCGGCGACCGTTGCGCCGCCCTCGCCCCACGGCGGGAACCGCAACACCTCGGCCCACCACGGGCCGAGGTGGCAGACGTGCCGCTGCTGGCCCGTGTACTCCTGCGTCACCTGCAACTCCACCGCCACCCGGGTGGCCGGCATGGCGGCGATCACCGGTGACACCGGCTCGCGCACCTGGAAGTCCACCGGACCGAACTTCACCTGGAGGATCACGTTGTCCCGGAACCGCCCGTCGAGCGGGGTGAAGTGGTCGTGGGCGGCCCGGGCCCGGTCCGTCGACCGGTCCCGCCAGTCCTGGTGGTGGTTGTAGACGAACGCCCGCCAGCGCACCACGCCGCCGTGCGGGGCGAGCGCGTCGGCGAGCAGGTTCGCGCCCTCGGCGTGGTCGCGCCCGTAGGTGAACGGTCCCGGTCGGCCCTCGGAGTCGGCCTTCACCAGATAGCCGCCGAAGTCCGGGATCCGCTGGTAGACCCGCTGGGTGGCGGCGACCCACCAGGCCCGCACCCGGTCGTCGAGCGGATCGGCGGTGGGCAGGCCGCCGAGGACCACCGGGGCGGCGAAGGTCACCGCCAGGTGCACCCGGACGCCGTACGGGCGGAGCACGTCCGCGATCTCGGCCACGTCGTCGAGGCGGTCGGTCAGCAGCCGCGCCTCGGTGTCGTGCACGTTGACGTTGTTCACCGAGATCGCGTTGACACCGCAGGCGGCGAGCAGACGCCCGTAGTCGCGCAGCCGGGCCGGGTCGCGCCGGGCGGCGCCGTCGCGCCAGAAGATCGAGCCGCCGGCGTAGCCGCGCTCGATCTGACCCGACACCGGGTGCACGGCCACGTTGTCCCAGTGGTCGAGCATCCGCCGGGCCAGGGCGGGCTGGTGCCGCCGTGCGGGACGGTCGTCGTCGAACGCCGCCGCGCCGAGCCGGACCACGTGGAACAGCCCGTACAGCAGGCCGGCCGGCGCGTCGGCCAGCACCACCGTCACGCCGTTCACCCGGGCCAGCAGGAAGCCCTCGTCGCCGAGGGAACCGTTGCCGACGCCGTCCACGGCCGGCGTCGCGCGGAGCCGGGCCGCCTCCGCCGCCGCGTTCGCCACCGGACCGTCGTCGCGCGACGCGAGCACCAGGTCGGCGTCGACGTCCCAGGGCGGGGAGTGCCAGACCCGGCCGCCGTACCTGGCGCAGGCCCGCGTCACCTCGTCGAGGACGGTGTCGACGAGCGGGCCGCCGCCGTGCACCAGCACGTCCCGCGAACCGAGGGCCCGGAACGCCTCCGGCGGCAGCCAGGCGGCGTGCCAGGTCAGCTCGCCGGGGTCGGCGGACGCCTGGCCGGTGGGAACGCTCACGAGGTGAAATCCCTCCGGACGTCGTCGATCATCGGCTCGTTGATCCGCAGCAGCGCCAGCACGACGAGCGCGGCGAGCAACGCGAGCACCGCCTCGGACAGGACCGCGGTGACGCCGGCGACCGCGGCCAGCAGCACGGCGTTGCCGAACGTGACGCCCGGCCGGCGGACCAGGAAGTACAGGGCCAGCCGGACCGCGTCGCGGGTGCGGAAGTCGAACAGCGAGACGATCACCAGGGCGTTGACCCCGGCCAGCACCACCCCCGCCCCGACCAGCGCCAGCGGCGCCGCCCACCAGCCCGGTACGGCCGCGGCGGGCAGGTGGGCGAGGTTCACCGCGATGACGGCCAGCCACAGCAGCGTCGGCGCCCAGACCCGCAGCACGCCCGGCAGGTTGGCCCGGTAGGCCCGGCGGAACGCGGCGGCGGGGCGCAGGTCGGTCAGGTCGGAGCGCTGGTGGCGCAGGGTGTACAGGGCGGCCGAGACGGCCGGGCCGACCGGCAGCAGCGCGAGCGCGACCAGGGGAAGGTTGCTGGCGTCGCGGTCGAGCAGCACCAGCGCGACCAGCCCGGGCAGCACGCCGAGCAGCAGCCACAGCTCCACCGCGAGCAGCGTGTAGACGACCGCGGCGGCCCGCGACAACGGCCCGTCGCCGAACTCCCGCCGGCTCCCCACCGCGTCGCTCACGGCCGCGCCTCGGGCGCCGCGCCGGCCGGCTCGTCGGCCGGGTCGAGCAGCCGGTCGTCCCACCACGGCGGGGTCTCGTCCACCACCGGGGTCAGCTCGACGAGGGTCACCTCGTGCCGGCCGAGGGTCAGGTCGAGGTCGACCCGCCCGGCGGTGACCGGCAGGGCCCGGTGACTGCGGGCCGGCTCGGCGGTCTCCCGCAACACGTCGAGCTGCCGGGGGAGGGGCGACTGCGGGCTGCCCAACTCCCGCCAGGCCGCCCAGACGTTGCCGGCGTCCTCGCTCACCGACGAGCGGAGTTGGAACGCCGACGCGGTGCCCGGCGGACCGAGCGGCACCGACAGCGCGAGGGTGTGCCGCTCGGGCGACGGCTCCCGGCCGGTGACGTCCACCGGCGCCCAGGCCAGCACCGCGACCCGGCCGTCCGGGTGCCGGGTGACGAGATGGTCCGGCCCGCGGGCGAGCACCGCGTCGCCGAGCCGGGCCATGAAGGCGTACAGGTGGTAGGTGGGTTTCTTGACCTGCCGATGGGTGAGCAGGCCGAAGCCGCCGTGCATCAGCGCGGTGGGCACCCCGGCCTCCTCGAACACGTCGCTGAAGGTCCAGTAGGAGAAGGAGTCGACCAGGTCCCCGCCGCCGGCCAGCACCGGCGCGAGGTAGGCGGCGTGGAAGGCGGTGTCGTGGATCGGGTTGTCCGGCCGGTAGGAGGAGTTGAACTCGGTGATGTGCACCGGGAGGTCGGCGAGCGCGGTCCCGGCCAGGTGCCGGCGGGGCGCGGCGAACTGGTCGAGCAACTCCGTCGCCGGGGCCAACGCCTGCCGGGTGCCGAACGGCACGTGCCGCGCCGGGCCCGAGGTGTAGGCGTGCCGGCTGACGAAGTCGACGGGCACCCCGCGGTCGGTGACGAACTCGGCGAACGGTTCCCACCACTCGTCGGCCCCGGGGGAGATGGCCGGGCCGCCGACCTGGAGCGCCGCGTCGACCTCCTTGACCGCGTGCGCCGACACCTCGTACAGGCGGTGGTAGGCGGCCCGGTCGGCGTCCTGCCAGAAGTCGGTCAGGTTGGGCTCGTTCCACACCTCGATCGGCCAGCCGCGTACCTCGTCGAGGCCGTACCTGTCGACCAGGTGGGCCACCGTGGCCCGGACCAGGTCGCCCCACTCGGTGAGGCTGCGCGGTGGCGTGACGTTGCCCCGCCACCAGAACACCGTCTGCTCGCCGGAGGCGAGCGCCGAGGGCATGAAGCCCAGCTCCACGAACGGCCGGATGCCCAGGTCGAGGTACGCGTCGACGACCTGGTCGACGTACGTGAAGGCGTGCCGGACCCGGCGTTCGCCCCGGTGCTCGTACGGGCGGTGCACCCCGACGCCGTCACTGAGCAGGCCGTGCCCGCGGATGTGCCGGAAGCCGATCTCCCGCTGCACGAGCGCCAGCGAGTCCTGATAGTCGCGCCGAAGGGCCAGGTCGAACCGCCCGGTGCCGACGCACGCGCGCCAGGCTCCGGGCAGCCGACCGGTGGGCCGCTCGGGAACGGTGACCCGCATCAGCCGTGGTTCTTGCGGTACCGCTCGTACGCCTTGTTGACCAACTCGGTGTACGCCTCCGCGTTCTTGCCCTTCAGTTCGGCGACGTAGGCGTCCCATTCGCTCAGCGGCCGTTGGCCGAGCGCGAACTTCAGCGTGTTCGCGGTGACGTGGTCCTTGAGCGCGGTGGCCCACAGCGTGGTCTGCTCCCGCTCCTCGTCGCTGAGCGGCGCGGGCGGCGGGGTCACCCAGGGCGCGGGCTTGCGGGCGTTCATCTCCTTCTGGAACTCCAGTTCCTCGGGGGAGAAGAACGACTGCACCAGATCGAGCTTGCCGCCGTAGGCGAAGACGCCGTTGTAGAAGCCGAAGTCCTTCTGGAGGTGCTTGCTGCCGGTGGGGTTGAGCCCGAGCACGTCGACGTCCGGCGCGAGCGTGCGCTTGCCCGAGGCGTCCCGGGAGTACGTGGTGCCCTCGACGCCCCACTTGGCGAACTCCTCGCCGGCGTCGGAATACCAGAGCCAGTCGATGAACTGCATCATGGCCACGAAGTTCTTGCTGTCCCGGGCCTTGCTGGAGATCATCACGCCGTTCTCCAGCCGGCTCGCCGGATTGACCGGACCGGCCGGGCCGATCGGGAACATGATCTTCCCGAAGCGGGCCTTCGGGTTGAGCTTCGCGCTGTCCGGGCGGTAGTCGTTCACGATGGACTGCGCGTTGGCGCTGATCACGAACGACTTGCCGCTGGCGAGCTTCTGGCGGGCCTGGTCGTCGGTCTGGGTGAACGTCTCGGGGTCGAGCAGCCCCTCGGCGACCAGCTTGTGGAGATACTCCACCACCTGACGCCACCGGTCCGAGCCGCCGGTGAAGACGTACTTGCCCGCGCTGTCGTCCCAGCTCGTCGGCTGGTAGTTCCAGCCGCCGCCCTGGAGGCCGTACGCGAGGGCGAGCATGTTCAGCAGGTTGCCGGCCGGGTTGGGCTTGCCGAACCGGTCGGAGAAGGGATAGAGGTCCGGATGGGCCGCCTTCATCGCCTTGAGCATCGTGTAGACCTCGTCCCACGTGGTCGGCGACGGGATCTTCAGCTCCTCCAGGACGTCGGTGCGGACCGCGAGCGTGTAGTCCTGCCACGGCTTCTCGTGCAGGCCGGGCAGCAGGTAGAACTTGCCGTCCTCCTGCCGAAGCGTGTCCATCTCCGGCTGGAGGTTCCACTTCTCCAGCTTTTCCTTGAAGTGCGGCATCAGGTCGAGGTAGTCGCTGACCGGGAGGATGGCGCCCGAGGAGACGTACTGGTTCTCCTGCGGGTGGTAGGTCTTCGGGATGATGAGCGGGGCGTCGCCGGAGCCGACGAGCACGCTGCGCTTCTGCTCGTAGTCGCTGAGCGGGACCGCCACCGGGTCCAGCTTGACGTTCGTGCGCTTGGCCAGCTCGCTCCAGAACAGCCAGTCGGTCTTGAGCGGATAGTTCGGGTGGTTGTTGTAGAGGATCGAGAAGGTGAGCGGCTCGCTGGCGGTGAACTGGTCCCCGACGCCGTACTTGTCCATCGCGCCCGCGCGGTTGCGGTCGAGGTCCTTCTTGTCGGGGGCGTCGTCGCCGCAACCGGCCAGGGAGACGACGGCGGCCGCGCCGGTGGCGAACAGCACCTGGCGTCGGGACATCTGGACCATGGTGTTCCTTCCGTGGTAAGGCGGTGCGTGCGCGGCTATCCCTTGACGGCGCCGAGCATGATTCCGGAGACGAAGTAGCGCTGGATGAACGGATAGACCGCGAGGATCGGCAGGACCGTCAGCACGATGGTCACGGACTGGATGGTGGCGGCGGACTGCACGACGTCGCTGGCGCTGCCGAGGCCGCCGCCGGTCTGCGTGGCGTCGGTCGCGCCGGCCAGCAGGTTGCGGAGATAGACGGTCACCGGGAGCAGGTCCTGCCGGTCCATGTAGAGGAACGCGGCGAACCAGGAGTTCCAGAACGAGACGGCGTAGAACAGGACCATGGTGGCGACCATCGCCTTGGACAGGGGCAGCACGATCCGCAGCAGCGTGCCGTAGGTGTTCAGCCCGTCGACCGCGGCGGCCTCCTCCAACTCGACCGGCAGGCTCTCGAAGAACGCCTTCATCACCAGCAGGTTGAACACGTTGATGGCGTTCGGCAGCGCGATCGCCCAGACGCTGTTCTTCAGCCCGAGGCTGGTGACCAGGACGTAGTTGGGGATCAGGCCGCCGGTGAAGAACATGGTGAACACGGCGATCCCGACCAGCGCGGTGCGGCCCCGCAGGTGCTTCTTCGACAGCACGTACGCGTAGCAGGTGGTCAGCACGACGGAGATGATCGTGGCGACCACGGTGTAGAAGACGGTGTTGCGGTAGCTGATCCAGAACGTCGGGTCGGACATCACCACCCGGTAGGCGGTGAGGTTGAAGCCGCGCGGCACCAGATTGACCTCACCCGCGACGATGTACGCGTTGTCGCTGAGCGAGCGGGCCACGATGGTGAGGAACGGATACACCGTCACCACCACGACGGCGGTCAGGACGACGGCGTTGACCGCCTGGAAGATCCGGTAGCCCCGGGTGGGTCGGGGACCCCGCGGCCGGCTCGCCCGCCCCCGTGCGCGGGCGGCCGTGGTCACCACAGGCTCGTCCCCACCGTGCGTCGCGAGATCGCGTTCGCGGACAGCACGAGCGTCAGCCCGATCACGGCCTCGAACAGGCCGATCGCGGCGGCGTAGCTCAGGTTGCCGGAGACGATGCCCACCCGGTAGAGGTACGTGGAGATCACGTCCGCCGTCGGGTAGGTGAGCGGGTTGTAGAGCAACAGGATCTTCTCGAAGCCGACCGCCATGAACGTGCCGATGTTGAGGATGAGCAGCGTCATCATCGTCGGCCGGATGCCGGGCAGCGTGACGTGCCAGGTCTGCCGCCACCGGTTGGCGCCGTCGATCCGGGCCGCCTCGTAGAGGTCGCCGTCGATGGTGGTGAGTGCGGCGAGGTAGAGGATGGTGCCCCAACCCACGGTCTGCCAGACCTCGGACGACACGTAGATCGTGCGGAACCACTCGGCCTGCTGGAGGAACTGGACCGGTTTTCCGCCCACGGCGCCGACCATCTGGTTGACCGTGCCGTCCACCGACAGCAACTGCATGACCATGGCGGCCACGATCACGATCGACAGGAAGTGCGGCAGGTAGGACACCGACTGGACGAATCGCTTGAGGACGCGACTGCGGACCTCGTTGAGCAGCAGCGCGAGCACGATCGGCAGCGGGAAGCAGAACAGCAGGGTCAGCGCGCCCAGCACGAGCGTGTTGGTGAAGACGCTCCAGAACGTCGGGTCGGTGAAGAACAGCCGGAAGTAGCGCAGGCCGGTCCAGTATTCGCCGAAGAGGCTGCCGCCGGGCTGGAAGCGCCGGAAGGCGATCACGTTGCCGAGCATCGGCAGGTAGCGGAACGTCAGGAAGAACAGCAGCGGCCCGACCGCGAGCGAGTAGAGCTGCCAGTCCCGGCGCAGGGCCCGCCGCCAGGGTGGACGTCCGGGCCGGCGGCCGGGGGCGCGCGTCGTCCGGGGCGACGTGCCGGGCCGCGCGTCGGGCGCCGGCCGCACGGTTTCGGACAACACCCGCACCCTCCCTGTCCGGAGCGCGCGACCGATACTTTCCGGTAATGCCCCGTAAGCCTTTCGGAAATTTATGGGTATCGTTGTTGGTGTGTCAAGAGCGTCGATCGATCTTTCCCCGGCCCACCTCCGACGGCACCCACCGACAGTCGTCGAGCCCGCCGACTTCGACCGGTTCTGGGAAGCCACCCTCGCCGCCGCGGCGACCACGCCGGTTCTCGTCGACGTCCGGCCGGAGCCCACCGATCTGCGGTTGGTCGACGTGTGGGACGTGACATTCGCCGGCTTCGCGGGCGAACCGGTCCGGGCCTGGTACACCCGTCCCGCGGGCGTGCCCGCGCCACCGGCGACGGTGGTCGAGTACGCCGGCTACGGCCGCGGCCGGGGCCTACCGGGCGAACGGCTGACCTGGCCGGTGGCCGGATACGCCCACCTGCTCGTGGACAACCGGGGCCAGGCCGGGCTCCACGCCTCGGGGGACACCCCGGATCCGCACGCCGCGCCCGGCGGTCCCACCATCGCCACCCGGGGCATCCTGACCCCCGAGGACTACCACTACCGCCGCCTGGTCACCGACGCGGTCCGCGCGGTCGACGCGGCCCGCGCGCTGCCCGGCGCCGACCCGACCCGCGTCGTCGCGGTCGGCAACAGCCAGGGCGGCGGGCTCGCGCTGGCGGTGGCCGGTCTCGTCGACGACCTGGCCGCGCTCCTCGTCACCGCCCCGTTCCTGTGCGACATCCAGCGGGCCATCGAGCTGACCGACGCCTCGCCCTACGGTGAGATCGGCCGGTATCTCGCCGTGCACCGCGAGGCGGAGGAGGCGGTCCGGCGCACCCTGTCCTACGTCGACGGCGTCACCTTCGCCCGGCGGGCCACCGCGCCGGCGCACTTCGGGATCGGCCTGCGCGACACCGTCTGCCCGCCGGCCGGCGGGCTCGCGGCTCACGACCAGTACGGCGTCGCCGCCGGCCGGGCCGACCGGCCGGCCCGGGAACTGCACACCTACCCGTTCAACGGCCACGAGGGTGGGGAGGCCGTGCACGTCCGGCGCCAACTGCGCTGGCTCGACGCGGTGCTCCGGTCCCCGGTCGCCGCGGCGTCCGCCGGCTGACGTGACACGCCGGCCCCGACCGCGGGGGGAGCGGTCGGGGCCGGCGTGGTGGTGCGGGTCAGGCGTGGGGGGTCACTGGGCGAGCAGCCAGCGCAGGATGGTGCGGTCCTCGTAGGTGGGCGCGGCGGCGAGGTGGTGATCCGGCTCGTAGAACGCCGAGTCGGCGTACTCGGTGTACTTGATCAGGGCGTTGGCCTGGGCGGGGGTCTTGCCCAGGGCGACGTAGGCGTTCCAGATCCGGTTGTAGGAGGCCTGCCCGGTGGTGACCACGTTGAGCAGGTGGTCGTGGGTGCCGTGGGTGACCCAGACCGGCGTGGCCGAGGCGGCGACGGCGGTGGCCTGGGCCTCGCTGGCGGCGAAGCCGCCGGTGATCAGCGCGCCGTCGAAGAGCCCCGGGTGGGTGGCGAGCGCCGACCAGGCGAGGGTCGAGCCGTACGACACCGTGGACGCGTAGATCCGGTCCTGGTCCACCGCGAACTGCCCGGTGAACGCGGTGAGCAACTCGACCATGACCTCCGCCTGGGCCGCGGCGGTGCCGACCCGCTGGTTCTGCGGCGCCAGCACGATGACGTCCTCGGTGCTGCCGGTCCACTTCTCCTGGAGCCAGGCGGTGGCGGGAATGTCCGCGGCGACCTGGACGCCCTCGTTGCTTCCGTTGAAGCCCATGCCCTGTCCGGGCAGGATCACCACGACCGGATACCGCTTGGCCGGGTCGTAGCCCTCGGGCAGGTGGTAGGCGTAGGGGATCATCGTGCCGCCGGTGGTGGTGAACCGCTTGTAGACGAAGTCGTCGGCCAGCAGGTTGACGGCGGGTCGGGTGGGTCGGTACGCCTTGCCGGAGCCCGCGGCCAGCCGGGGGCCGTGACCCTTTCCGGCCTTTCCGGGCTGGGCGTGGACGTCCTCGTTCTGGACGACCCGCGTCTGGAGGTCGCTGTTGATCGTCACGAAGTTGCCGGTCGCCATGACGGTGTTCCCGCCCGGATCCCGCTGGTCGAGTTCGATGACCACGAACCTGCCGCGGTCGGACTGCCGGTCCGCGTTCAAACTCGGCGTGTCGTTGGTGTAGACGGCGGTGATGGTGCGGTCCGCTCGCTTGGCCGGGTCGGTGAGGTCCGCGACCGGGTCGAAGCGGAAGTTGTAGAGGCTGTCCGAGACGGTGTAGGTGTCCTCGTCCAGCGTCCGTGGGTTCACCGTGGCCGAGTATTCGACCGCGACGGCCGTGACCTTCTGGCCGTAGGACAGGATCTGCGTGATCGGGATGACGTTCCGGACTCCGTCGCCATGCCCGCCGGGCGGCTTGGCGACGGCACTGCCGGGGGCGATCAGGGCCACGCCGGCGATGACGGCCGCCCCGCTCAGGAATGCTCGCTTCGACACTGCTGGTCCCTCCGATCGGTGCGCGCCGCTTGGGAAAGGGGGCGCCCTGGCAGGGACGGTACGCAACACCCTGGAAACAATCAATAGACGAAAAGAGCCTGGTCATCGCGCTTTATTTACGACGAAGTTGTCGTAAGTGGAGGCTGGTGATAGCGCCATTCCGGTGGAGCAGCTATAAATGCGGCTGTGGCACTGACCCCCGACGCGGACCTCGACAGTGGCGCCACCGGCACCGCGCGGGCGGTCCTGCGGGCGCTGTCCGACGGCCGGCGACGCACCGTCGCCGAGCTCTGCGCCGAGCTTCCGGTCGCGCGCAGCAGCGCCGTACACGCGTTGCACCGCCTGCGGACGGCCGGCCTGGTGGTGGAACATCCGGTCCAGCGGGCGACGCGCGGGCGGCCCGCGCGGGCGTGGTCGCTCGCCACCTCACCCGGCCTGCTCGCCGTCGTCGTGGCCTCGGCGCACGGCTTCCTCGGCGGGGTCGTGCGGCCCGACGGCGAGGTCCTGGCGGCCGTACCCGGCCCGGCCGACGCCGCCCCGCCCGGCGCGGCCCTGAGCCTGCTCGATCAGGCCCTCGCCGAGGCCGGGGTGACGCCCCGCGACATCGCGCTCGCGGTTCTCGGCCTCCCCGGTCCGTCCCCGCTCGCCGCGCCGCCCGGCGGGTCTCCGCTCGCCGCGCCGCCCGGCGCGGACCCGCTCGGCGGGTCGCACCTGCGGCGCTTCCGCGAGTGGGACGGACGACCCGCCGTGGACGTCCTCGCCGCGCACCTCGGCCGGCCCGTCTTCGGCGAGAACGACGCCAACCTGGCCGCGCTCGGCGAGGCCGTCCACGGGGACAGCGCCGGCGCGCACACCGTGCTGCACATCTCCCTGACCAACGGCACCGGCGCCGGCCTGGTCATCGGCGGCCGGCTGCACCGGGGCGGCTCCCGCCTCGCCGGCGAGATCGGCCACCTCCACTCCGACGACGGCGGACAGCTCTGCGAGTGCGGGGCCCGCGGCTGCTTCTGGCAGAGCACGAGCATCCCGGCGCTGCTCGGCGAACTGGCCGCCGCCCACGGCCGGACCTTCACCGTGGGCGACCTCGACGCGGCGGTCGCCGCCGGAGAACTCGGGATCATCCGGGCGCTGCGCGGGTTCGGCCGCGCCCTGGGCCGTCGCGTGGCCGACTTCGTGGTGTTCGTCGACCCCCAGGCCGTCGTCGTCGACGCCGCCCTGGGCGCCGCCTCGCACATCATCGCGGCGGGGATCCGGGAGGCGGTCGACCAGTACACCCCGCCGATGATGGCCGCCTCGGTCCGGATCTCCTCCGGTTCCCTGGGCGCGTCCGCCCATCTGCTGGGGGCCGCGGCCCTGGCCCGGACGGAGCATCTCCTCGACGCCGTCCGGCCCTGATCCCCCCGGCCGGCGGGCCGCGGCACCGGCGTCGGTAGGGTCGTCGGTGTGGATGCCGAGGACACCGCCGTCCGGCTCGGGGCGCCGGTCGAGGAGGTCGACCGGGTGCGCCGGCTCGCCGGTGACCGGCCGTCGGCCCCGCTGCCCGACCGCGCCGACGCGCCCGCGCTCCTGCGCCGGCTCGCGGTGCCGCCGGACGACGCCGACGAGATCATGGCCGGCTGGCCGGAGCCCGACTCCCCGCTGTGGACCCCGGAGCTGCGCTGGCTGCTCGACCGCACGATCGCCCTGGTCCGCGCCGACCTCGGGGGCCACGAGTGGCTGCCACCCGGCCCGGCGCTGCCGCGCGAACGCGGTCCCGCCTGGCGGCACCTCTACGTGTACGCCTACCTGGCCCTGGTCGACGTCGTCCGGGCCTACCACCGCGACCACGGCGTCCCGGACGCGGTGTCCTGGGCCACGCTCGCGGACCTGGGCCGCAACCTCGCCGTCGACCGGCGGATGGGCGGCGCGGGCTGGCCGGTCATGCAGAGCTGGTTGACGCTGCACGCGCGCGGCGGCATCTACGAGCTGGGCCGGTTGCAGCACCAGCGTGGCGACACCATCGGCCTGCACATCCCCGAGGCGGGGCCGTTGGCCCCCGAGGCGATCGACGCGTCGCTCGACGAGGCCCGCGCGTTCTTTCCGCGCCACTTTCCCGACGAGTCGCACACGGAGTTCTCCTGCGGCTCCTGGCTGCTCGACCCGCAGCTCCGCGAATACCTGCCGGAGGACTCCAACATCGTCCGGTTCCAGCGGCGGTTCACGCTGGATCCCTACGAGGAGCCGGAGGGCATCGACGCGGACGTCGAGGTGGTGCGGTTCGTGTTCCGCACCCTGGACACGCCGCTGCACCGGCTGCCCCGGCACACCGCGCTCCAACGCGCGGTGGTGGACCACCTGGCCGCCGGCCGGCACTGGCGCTGGTGCACCGGCCGGTTCCCGATCTGACCACCGGTCACCGGTGCCGGCGGTGGTGCACGATCAGCGCCGCCGCGCAGAGCAACGCCACCAGACCGAACCCGGAGCCCACCCACGGGCTGTCGAGGGTGCTGGTCAGCACCGCGTTGGCCGCCGCGCTGAGGAAGAGCGCGAGCCACAGCAGCGGGCGCAGCCGGCCGCCCGGCCTCCTGGGCGTGGCGTCCGGGGCCTCGGCGATGCGGTACGGATCAGTCATGGTGGCCTCCCTGCTCGGTGATGTCGGGACGACACCGTCGACGCTAGGCCGGCCGCGCGGCGCGGACGATCCCGCAGGCGCGACAGTCGGCGGTACCGCAGGCTGTACCCGGGTCCGGCAGCTCACGGGATCGTGATCGGCCCGCCGTCTGCCTAGCGTTCCTGGTGCGTCCTCGCCCCACCGGCGAGGACACGGAGAGAGGCCACCAGGATGATGACCACAAGTCCGATGACGACCACCGACGCGGCCGTCCGCGTCGAACAGCTCACCCGGGTCTACCAGACCGGCCGCAGCCGGGTCGACGCGCTGGCCGGGGTCGACGTCGGGTTCGGCCGAGGCACCTTCACCGCGGTGATGGGGCCCTCCGGCTCCGGCAAGAGCACGCTGTTGCAGACCGCCGCCGGCCTCGACCGGCCCACCTCCGGGCGGGTCCTCGTCGGCGACACCGACCTCACGCGCCTGTCCGAGACCCGCCGCACCGAACTGCGGCGGACCCGGATCGGCTTCGTCTTCCAGGCGTTCAACCTGATCGGCGCGCTCACCGTCGAGGAGAACATCGTGCTGCCGCTGCGGCTGGCCGCCGTCCGCCCGGACCGGGACTGGCTGGCGCGGGTGGTCGAGCGGGTCGGGCTGGCCGACCGGCTGCACCACCGGCCGGCGGCCCTCTCCGGCGGCCAGCAGCAGCGCGTGGCGATCGCCCGGGCGCTCGCCACCCGCCCCGAGGTGATCTTCTGCGACGAGCCGACCGGCGCGCTCGACAGCCACACCGCGGCGGAGGTGCTGACGCTGCTGCGCGCGGTCGTCGACGAACACGGGCTGACCGTGGTGATGGTGACCCACGACCCGGTCGCCGCGTCGTACGCCGATCGCGTGCTCGTGCTCGCCGACGGCCGGATCGTCGGCGACCTGCCGCAGCTCGGCGCCGCCCGCATCGCCGAGCACCTGGCCTCGCTGGACCGGCGGGCCGCCCGATGACCGCGCTCGCCGCCCGGCTGCTGCGGCACCGTGCCGGCCCGGCCGCCGCCACCCTGCTCGCCCTGGTCGCCGGTGTGATGATCCTGGTCGCCATGGGCACGCTCGTGGAGTCCGGGCTGCGTTTCCGGCCCGAGCCCCGGCTCTGGGCGGGCGCCGACCTGGTCGTCGCCCACCGCACGGTCAGTCAGACGATCGAGGAGTTCGGTGGCGACACCGCCACCAGCACCGTCGCGCTGCCCGAGGGCGGCACGGTGGACGCCGCCCTGGTGGACCGGATCCGGCAGGTGCCCGGCGTGGCGGCGGTGACCGGCGACGACCGGGTGCCGATCGGCGCGCCCCCGGCCGAGGGGCACGGCTGGGCCACGTACGCCTTCACCGGCGTTCCGATCGCCGCCGGCGTCGCGCCCCGCGCCGACGACGAGGTGCTCGCCGACGCCCGGCTCGGTGTGACCCCGGGCGACCGCCTCGACCTCGTCGTCGGCGGGACCGCCCGGTCGTACCGGGTCAGCGCCGTCGCCGACACCGGTGCCGCCACGGTGTTCTTCACCGACGCGCAGGCCGCCCGGCTGGCCGCGCGCCCCGGCCGGGTGGACGCGATCGGCGTGCGGGTGGCGCCGGGCGCCGACCCCGGCACGGTCCGCGACGCGGTCCACCGCATCGCCTCGGCGGGCGGCGCGACGACGTACGCCGGAGCGGCGCGCGGGGAGGCCGAGCAGACCCCGAACCTGGCGGCCCGGTCCCTGCTGGTCACGGCCGGCGCGGCGTTCGGCGGGTACGTGGTGCTGCTGATCGTCTTCGTGGTGGCCGGCCTGATCGGGCTGTCCGTGCGGCACCGCCGCCGCGACCTGGCGCTGCTGCGCGCCGTCGCCGCCACGCCGGGCCAGGTGCGCCGCCTGCTGGTCGCCGAGGCCGCGCTGCTCGCGCTCGTCGGCTCCGCCCTCGGCGCGCCGGCCGGTCTGCTGGCCGCCGGCTGGGTGCAGGGCGAACTGGTCGACCGCGGGTTCGTCCCGGCCGGCTTCCCGATGACCGGCGGCCTGGTCGCGGTGCCGGCCGCGGTCGGCACGGCGGTTCTGGTGGCGGTGCTCGCCGCGCTCGTCGCCGGGCGTCGGGTCGCCGCGATCAGACCGGTCGAGGCGCTCGGCGAGGTCGCCGTCGAGCCCCGCCCGGTCGGTCGGGTCCGGCCGGTCGCCGGCGGGTTGACGCTGGCGGCGGCCGTCGCCGCCGGCGGGTTCACGCTCGGCGGCGCCGGGGCGACGGCGGCGCTGACCGGCGCGGTCGGCATGCTCTACCTGTTCGTCATCGCGGTGGCGCTGCTCGCGCCGTTGCTGAACACGTACGCGGCGCGCCTGCTGACGCCGGTGCTGGCGCGGGCCTCGTGGGTGAGCGGCTATCTGGCCGCCGCCAACCTGCGCGCCAACGCGCGGGGCATGGCGACCGTGCTGACCGCGCTCGTGCTGTCGGTCGGGTTCGGCGGCTCGGTCTGGTTCCTCCAGACCAACCTGGAACGGCAGACCGTCGCGCAGAGCGGCGCGGGCACGCTCGCCGAGCGCGTGCTCGTCGCCCCGGGCGGCCTGCCGGCCGACGCCGCCGGGGAGGTCCGCGGGCTGGCGGGGGTGCGGGCGGCCACCGGGGTACGCCGGACCCAGGTGGTGGTGCGGGCGTTCGACGGGATCGAGCCGGTCGCCGCCCAGGCGGTCGACCCGGCCGGGCTCACCTCCACCATGGACCTCGCGGTGCGCGACGGCGACCTCGCCGGGCTGGGCGCGGGCACGGTCGCGTTGTCCACGACGCAGGCGTCCGCGTCCGGCCGGCACGTCGGCGACCGGGTGGACCTGTGGCTGGGCGACGGCACGCCGGTCACGCTGCGGGTCGTCGCGGTCTACGGCCGCGATTTGGGCTTCGGCGACGTCACGCTGGCGGCGGAGACGGTCGCCGGGCACACCGCCGGGGCCACCGTCGACGAGATCCTGGTCCGCGCCGGCCCGGACGCCGACGCCGCGCTGGCCGCCTGGTCGGCCCGGCACCCGGGCGGCGAGGTGCGCGACGCGGCCACCCGTACCCGGCTGATCGGCACCGATCTGGCGCTCGGCGCCTGGTTGAACCGGCTACTCATCGGCGTGATGGTGGGTTACGCGGCGCTGGCCGCGGCCACCACGATGGTGCTGGCCGCGCTGGCCCGCCGCCGCGAGCTGGCGCTGTTGCGGCTGGTCGGCCTGACCCGCCGGCAGATCCGCCGGATGGTGCACGCCGAACAGGTCGGGCTGCTCGGCACCGCGGTGCTCGTCGGCGCGTCGATCGCGGCGCTGACCCTCGGCGCGATCGTCAACGCGCTGACCGGGAACCCGGTGCCGTACGTGCCGCCGCTCGGTGTGGTGGCGGTGCTCGGCGGCGCGACGCTGCTGGCGCTGGCGACCACCGTGTGGCCGGTCCGGCGGATGCTGCGGACCCCGCCGATCGACGACATCGGCGTCCGCGAGTAGCCGGGCGTGCGGTCGGCCCGCGCGGCGCACCTGCACCCGCGCGGGCCGAGGACCGGCAGTAGGATCATGGGCACCCGCCGAACCGCCACCCGCCGGAGCCCCGCTGTCCGAGCAGCCCACCGCCCGCGCCTCCCGGCGTTTCCGCCGGGCGCTTGCCGTGGTGTGCCTGCTCGTCGTGGCCGGACTGCCCGCCGGATCGGGGACGGCCGGCGCCACCGGCCCGGGGACGCTCCGGGTGCTCCAGATGAACCTCTGCAACAGTGGGCGCGCCGGCTGTTGGACCGGCCGGGCGGTGCCCCGGGCGGCCGAGGTGATCGCCGCCGAACGACCCGACGTGGTCACCCTCAACGAGATCTGCCGGGACGACGTGGGCACGCTGGCACGGTCGCTCGCCACCGTCCACCGTGGCGGCACGGTCGTGTCCGCGTTCCAGGCGGCCGGCGACCGGCCCAGCGGCGCCGCCACCCGCTGCGACAACGGGGAGCCGTACGGGATCGGCGTGCTGGCCCGCCTCGACACCGGCGGGGCCCGGCCGGTGGTGCGCCGCGGGACCTATCCGACGCAGGACCGCGCCGACCCGGAGGAGCGGGTGTGGCTGTGCGTCGGGTCCGCGGGACTGCTGCACGCCTGCACCACCCACCTGGCGAACACCAGCGGGGCGGTCGCGCTGGCCCAGTGCGGGCACCTGCTCGGCGCGGTGGCGACGGCGATCCGCCGCGCCGCCGGTCCCGCGCCGAGCCTGTTCGGTGGCGACCTCAACCTGCGGGCCGGCGGCGAGCCGGACGTGCGGGCGTGCGTGCCGCCGGACTACCGGCGGATCGACGACGGCGCCCGGCAGCATCTGCTGACCACAAGGGGCGTGACCATCTGCTGCCGCCGGTCGGTGGACATGCGCGGGTCGACCGACCATCCCGCGTTGCTCGCCACCCTGGCGATCGGCCGGCCGCCGGGCTGACCGATCCCGGGTCGGGCGGGCATCGGGCCGTTCGTGGGACCCCGTGGACACATCGGTGTCGGTGACTCTAGGGTCACGTCACGTCGGTGCCTCACGAGGAGCGGCCATGGGTGTCTCCATCTCCCTCGACGACCTGCTCGGCGAGGAGGTGCGGCGCGACCCCTACCCGTTCTACGCCCGGCTGCACGACCTGGGTGAGGCGGTCGCGCTGCGGCCCGACGACCCGCACGCCCTGGTCGTGCACGGCTACCGGGCGGTCAACCGGGTGCTGCGGGATCCGGTCTTCCGGGTGCTCGGCGCCGACTACCTGGACCGGGCCGGCACCCGCTGGCGCGCGCACCCGGCGATCCGGATCCTCCAGACGTCGATGCTGAACGCCGCGCCGGGCGACCACCTGCGGGTCCGGCAACTGTTCAGCCAGGCGTTGACCCCGCGCCGGGTGGTCGCGCTGGAGCCGGCGATCGAGCGGATCGCCGACGGACTGCTCGACGGGCTCGACGCGGCGGGCGCGGGCGGGCGGCCGGTCGACTTCATGGAGGCGTTCGCGCTGCGCCTGCCGAGTGACGTGGTCGGGGAGCTGCTGGGGGTGCCGGAGCGGGACCGGGCGTGGTTCCCGCCCCGGGTCCGGACGTTCGACGCGGTGCTGGAGATCGGCCGCCGCTCGATGCGGGAGGTGCGGGCCGCGAACGTCGCGGCGACGGAGCTGACCGCGTACTTCACCGGGTTGGTGGCCGAGCGCCGGGCGCGCCCGCGCGAGGACCTCGTCTCGGCGCTGGTGCGGATCCGCGACCGCGACCCCAACCAGCTCTCCGCCGACGAGCTGCTGGCCAACCTGATCATCATGTACAACGCCGGGTTCCGCACCACCGCGAACCTGCTCGGCAGCGGCCTGGTCCTGCTGCTGGAGCGTCCGGACACCGTGGCCGCGCTGCGCGCCGACCCGTCGCTCGCCGCGTCCTGTGTGGAGGAGATCCTGCGGTACGAGCCGCCGGTGCACTTCGCGCTCCGGTACGCCGCCGCCGACACCGAGGTCGCCGGCCTGCCGGTGCCGGCCGGCGCGACGGTGGTGGTGCTGACCGGCGCCGCCAACCGGGATCCGGGCCGGTTCCCCGATCCCGACTCGTTCGACCCGTCCCGGCCGGACAACCGGCACCTGGCGTTCAGCGCCGGGCCGCACCACTGCTTCGGCGCCGCCCTGGCCCGGGCCGAGGGCCGGCTGGTCCTGCCCCGCCTGCTCGACCGCTTCCCGGCGCTGGCGCTCGCCGCCGAGCCCGGCGAGCGACGCCAGCTCATGCTGCGCGGGTACGACCGCCTGCCGGTGCGGTTGACCGCGCCGACCGCGCGTCGGCCGATCGGCGCCTTGCCAAACCATGCCGATTGAGTAAGGTCGATTTCACGCTGTGGAAAGGACACACCGGCCATGACCGATGAGATCCGCGCGTTCCTGCTCGCCGCCCTGACCGAGATGAAATACGACGTCGGTGACGTCGACGACGACACCGTGTTCGGCCCGGCCGGCCTCGACGTGGACTCCCTCGGCCTGGCCGAGCTGGCGGTGCGGGTGGAGGACCGGTTCGGGGTGGCGTTCGACGACGACGAGGCGGAGATGCTCGCGATGATGACCCTCGCCGAGTTCTGCCGGACGGTGGACCAGCGCATCCAGCCGGCGTCGGCGCACTGATCGGGCGTCGCGGCGTGCGCGAGCGCGTGACGGTCACCGGCATCGGGCTGGTGAGCCCGGTCGGCGCGACCTCGGACGAGGTGTTCGACGCGGTCTGCGACGGGCGGTCCGGGCTGTCCCGGCCGCCCGCCGACCACCCGGTCCACGGGGTGGTCGACGTCGCCGCGTTCGCCCCGCCGATCGACCCGGCGAGCGTGCTGCCCGGCCCGGAGTCCCGCGTCGTGGACCGCTCGATCGTGATGGCGCTGCGCGCGGCCGGCGACGCGCTCGCCGACGCGGGCCTGCGGATCGGCCGGGACGTGGACCCCTACCGGGCGGCGGTCATCGTCTCCGGCGTCGGCGGCCTGTCCACCCTGGCCGACCAGGTGCTCAGCCGGGCCGGGCGGGGCCGGTTCGGGGTCAGCCCGTACATGCTGCCCGGCACGCTGCCGAACATGGGCGCGGCCCGCATCGCCATCACCTACGGCATCCGCGGCTACACCTCGTCGATCGGCACGGCGTGCGCGGCCGGCGCCCAGTCCGTCGGCGAGGCGCTGCGGATCCTGCGCGCCGACGAGGCGGACGTGGTCCTCTGCGGATGCGCGGAGGCGCCGCTGTTCCCGGCGTTCGCCGACGCCTTCGGCAACGCGCGGGCGCTTGCCCGCGGCTGGGCCGACCCGACGGTCGCGAGCCGGCCGTTCGACCGCCGTCGCAACGGCCTCGTCCTCGGCGAGGGCGCCGGGGTGCTGGTGCTGGAGCGCGCCGCGCACGCCGCCGCGCGGGGCGCCCGCCGCCACGCCGACGTGCTCGGCTGGGGCGCGACGAACGACGCGTACCATCCGACCACGCCGCGCCCCGACGGCGCGGGCGCGGCGCACTGCATGCGGATGGCCGTCCGCGACGCCGGCCTGTGTCCCGACGACATCGGGTACGTCAACGCGCACGGCACCAGCACCAAGGCCGGCGACGCGGCCGAGTTGGCCGCGCTCGCCGACGTGTACGGCGCGCACTCGCCGCCGCTCAGCTCGACCAAGGGCGTGACCGGGCACATGCTCGGCGTCTCCGGCGTGATCGAGGCGGCCATCGGCGTCGAGGCGCTGCGGCGCGGTCTGCTGCCGCCGACGCACAACCTGGACGACCCGGACCCGGCCGGCGAGTTCGACCACATCCGCGGCAAGCCCCGGGAGGCCGCGGTGGACGCCGTCCTGTCCAACTCGTTCGGCTTCGGCGGCCACAACGTGAGCCTCGTCCTGGGCCACCCCCACCCCACCCCCCTCCCGCGCTGATTCACGGAAAGCGGGGCTATTCCGCGCGTGATAGCCCCGCTTTCCGTGAAAGCGGCCCGTGGGGGCGGGGAAGGGGGGAGGGTCAGCGGAGGGTGAGGACGGTGGCGGTGGGGTGGGTGGTTGCGGTGAGCGTGAAGTGGGGGGTCAGCATGTCGACCACGTAGTCGAGGTCGGCGACGAACGGCACCGGCAGCAGCGCCCGCTGGTCGAGGTCGCTGTGGGTGGCGACCAGCTCGATCCGGTCGGCCTTGAGCAGCCCCCGGGTCAGGAACGCCGGCAGGTCCTCGGGGAGCAGGCACCGCCACAGGTCCACGTTGACGATCAGGTCCAGCGAGCCGGTCTTGAACTGTTGCAGGACGGTGCCGAGCAGGTGGGAGTTGGTGTCGCCGGGCGGCGCCGCGTGGTCGAACGTGTGCGAGCCCGCGCCGAGCGTCAGCGCGGACACGCCGTTGCCGACGACCAGGGCCCGGGCGGTCGCCAGCTCGTCGCGGGTCGCGGCGGGCAGCGCCTCCGGTCGCCCCAGCCCACCCCGGCGGTACGCGTCGATCGCGTCGCCGTAGAGGCGGATGCGCCCCAGGTGCCGGCCGAACGTGTTGATCGCGTAGAGCACCTCGACGTCGTAGCGCAGGTGTTTGCGCAGCAGGTATTTCATGTTGTCCATCGAGGCCAGCCCGTTTGTGGTCCGGCGGAAGTGCGGAAGATGGTAGGAGAGCGCGTCGACGTCGAGCCGGAACAGCTCGGGCGGGGCGCCGTGCAGGTGGAAGACCCGGTAGAAGAACTCCAGGTCCTCGAAGCCCCACTTGACCATGGCCTCGTCGAAGCCGCCGACCCGCCGGAACGACTCGTGGTCGACGGAGGCGTTGTGTGTCAACCCGAGCACCCAGGGCGCGCTCGGGAAGTCCCGCATCCGCTGCGGGTGGGAGGTGTCCTCCAGACGCGGGTCGCCGCGCTCGGCGTCCAGCATCGCCGGCTCGACCGGCTCGCCCCGGCGCAGCGCGTCCGCGCCCGCCCAGTCCAGGTCGTGGCGTGCCCCGAGCAGGACCCCGGGTCGGCCGGCACGGGCGGCGTGGAAGTCCCGGTGCCGCTCCAGCAGCCGGGGGTGGGCCACCGTGTCGGCGTCCAGGAACATCAGCGTGTCGGCGCGGGCCCGGGCCGCCGCGGCGTTGCGGTTGGCGCTGCGCCCCCGGTTGTGCTCGCTGCGGACGTAGTCGACGGTGAGCCGGTCGGCGTACTTCTCGGCGACCGGGCGCAGCGGCATGGCGGAGCCGTCGTCGCCGACGACGACCTCGAACTCGTCGCGGGGCAGGGTCTGCCGGGTGAGCGAGTCGAGGGTGGCGTCGAGGGCGGCGCCGTTGTCGTGCGCGGGCACCACCACGCTCAGGCTGGCCGGCATGCTCAACGCGGGGTGGAGTTGGCGACGATGTGGTCCGCCAGGTCGGCGAGCGTGGCCATCTGGTCCTCGTCCAGATCCTCCACGTCGATCTGGATCTCCAACTCGTCCTCCAGCTCCAGCAGCAGCTCAAGCGCCAGCGAGGAGCTGAGGCCCAGCTCGTCCATCAACTGGGTCCGCTCGGTGACCGGGGCGTCCGGCCTGAGCATGCGGGTCAACAACGCCGTCAGGCTGGCGACGATCCGCTCGCGCGACGGGGACGTGGTCGACGTGTCGTGCTCTAGCACCGATGGCCCCGCGGATCGAGCGTGCGCTCCAACATGGAGTCATCAGAGCAAAGAAGATCGGTGAGTGTCAACGGGTGGAACTCGACCGGGTACGGCGCGTCACCGGCGAGCGCGACCGCCGCCCGGTAAGCGGCCGGCGTGGCCAGGTCGGTCAGGCGCTGCCGGGCGGGCACGTCGACGCAGGAGATCACGTCGTCCGGGTGCACCGGCACCGCCAGGTTGGGCCAGAGCCGGCCCCCGGCGGCCTTGACCGCCGCCTCCTTGCGGACCCACAGCCGGGTGAACCGGTGCGCCCGCTCGGCGGCGTCGGCCCCGCCGGCCACGTGCCGGGCCTCGCCGGGGTGGAAGAAGCGCGCGGCCAGGGGCACCGGGTCCCGGCCGGCGGGCGGGTGCTGGAGGTCCACCCCGACCGGGCGGCCGGCGCTGATCGCCACCGCGACGAGGTCGCCGGAGTAGGACAGGCTGGTGTGCAGGCCGGCCCACGGCCCGGTCAGCGCCGGCTTGCCGTGCCGGCCGGGCCGCCAGGTGAGCGCCTCCGGCGACGCGCCCACGGTCCGCGCGGCGAGCATCCGCAGCGCGCCGTGCGCGACCGCGAACCGGTCCCGCAGCGCCTCGTCGCCGAGCCTCGCGCCTCGGGCCTTCTCGGCCGGGTCGAGCACCGCCCGGCACCGGGCCACCTCGGCGGGCGGCGCCGTGACCGGAAGGACCCAGACCCGTACGGCGTCCCGCATGGACGGCAGCGTAACCGCTCCGGTCGGACGTTGACACCGGCCGATGCGCGTTGCTCTGATAGGCCGATGATCGCGCAGACGGCCGAGGCGCAGGTCCCCGTTCCGTTCGCCGGAGCGGGCGCCGGCGCCGCGCCCCTCACCTGGGGACAGAAGGCGATCATGCAGGACATGCGGGAGACCGGGTGGACGCACAACGTCTCCGGCGCGCACCCGGTGCCGGCGGGTGCCACGGTCGAGCAGATGGCGGCGGAGCTGGCCGACCTGATGGCCCGGCACCCGGCCCTGCGGATGCGGCTCGGCGTCGACGACCGGGGCGGGCCGTGCCAGGTCGTGTCGGGCTCCGGCGAGACGGTCCTGGACGTGGTGGACGTCCCCGACGACGCCGACCCGGCCGACGTGGCCGCGTTCGCCTACCAGCTCGGTCACGCCCGCCTGCTGGCCCCGTACGACCTCTACCGGGACTGGTCGGTGCGGATGGCGGTGGTCCGGCACCGGGGCGCGCTCGTGCACCGGGTGCTGACGTTCGACCACCTCGTGGTGGACGGCACCGCCACCTCGCTGCTCCTGGCCGACCTCGGGCTGGCCGAGCCGGCGGTCCGCCGCGCCCGCGACCCGCGTACCGTGCAGATCCTCGACCTGGGGCGGCGGGAGGCGACGCCGCCGCTGCAACGGGTGAGCGACCGCGCGGTCCGGCACTGGGCGGCGCACCTGCGGTCCATCCCGCCGCTGACGTTCGGCGCGCCCACCGCGGGCGGCCGGCAGGGGCACCGGTACTGGCACGGCCGGTTCAGCTCGCCCGCGGCGTACCTGGCGGTGCGGGCCATCGCGCGGCGGACCCGGACGGACACCTCGCGTGTCCTGCTCGCGGTCATCGCCGTGGCGATCGGCCGGGCCACCGGCGTCAGCCCGCTCACCGCGAAACTCATCGTCGGCAACCGGTTCCGGCCGGGCTTCGCCGAGGCGATCGCGCCGCTGAGCCAGAACGGCGTGCTGACCGTCGACACCGCCGGGGCCACGGTGGACGAGGTGGTGGCCCGGGCCCGCCGGGCGTCGGTGACCGCCGGCATGTACGCCTACTACGACCCGGTGGGGCTCACCGACCTGGAGGCCCGGCTGGACGCCGAGCGCGGCTATCCGGCGCGGGTGACGTGCCGGATCAACGACCGGCGGGTGACCACCCGCGCGGCGGCCGACGGTGGCGTCCGGGACGAGCCGGTGACCGTGGAGGCGGTCCGGCGTAAGGCGGACGAGACGTTCCTGGTCTGGGACGGTCCCCTGGACCACCTCCACGAGCAGGTTTTCCTCACCGTCGAGGACCAGCCGGACACGGTGTTCCTTCAGGTGATCTTCGACTTCGCGTGTTTCACCGAGGCGCGGGCGGAGCGGCTGCTGCGCGGCGTGGAGGAGGTGGCCGTGGAGGCGGCGTTCGACGCCGCCGCGCCGACCCGGGTCACCCCCGGGTCGACCGGCGGCTGACCGGCCGGCCGGCGCTGACCGGCCGGTCCGCCGCTCACCTGTCGTCCCAGGTCACCGGCAGCGACTCCAGGCTGCGCACCACCAGGCCGGGCCGGAACCGCAGCTCCGCCTCGTCGACCGCGAGCCGCAGGCCGGGCAGCCGGCGCAGCAGGGCGCCCAGCGCCTCCTGTAACTCCATCCGGGCCAGCGCCGCGCCGAGGCAGTGGTGCGGGCCGGCGCCGAACGCCAGGTGCGGGTTGTGCGCGCGGTCCAGGTCGAGCGTGTCCGCGCCGGGGAACACCGTCGCGTCCCGGTTGGCCGAGGCGATCGCCGGCATCACCGCCGACCCGGCCGGCAGGCGTACGCCGCCCAGCTCCACCTCCTCGGTGGTCACCCGGGGCAGCAGCACGCCGTTGTCGCCGAGCTGGATGAAGCGGGACAGCTCCTCGACCGCGCGGGCGACCGCGGCCGGGTCGTCGCCGCGCAGCCCGGCCAACTGCTCGGGGTGGCGGGCCAGCACGAGCAGGAACAGGTTGAGCTGGTTGGTGGTGGTCTCGTGCCCGCCGACGAAGATGCCGGCGGTGACCGACACCAGCTCCCGTTCGGTGAGGTCGTCGTGCTCGTCCCAGGCGGCGATGAGCGCGCTCATCAGGTCGTCGCCGGGCCGGCGGCGGCGCTCGACGATCATCTCGCGGAAGGCGTCGAGGGCGGCCTGCGGCGCGGCCGGGTCGGCGTCCCAGTCGCCGACGAGCGCGTCGGACCACTCCCGCACCCGCTCCTGGTCCGCCTCCGGGATGCCGAACAACTTGCTGATCACGTAGATCGGCAGCGGCGCGGACAGGTGGGTGATGAGGTCGGCCGGGCGTCCCGCCGCCTCCATCCGGTCGATCATCCCGTCCACGAGCGTGGCCACCGTGGGCCGCAGCTCCTCCACCCGGCGGACCGTGAAGGCGTGCGACACCGCCCGGCGCATCGTGGTGTGCCGGGGCGGGTCCATGCCGATGAGCGAGTCCTCGGCGAGCGAGCCGAGTTCCCGGGTCGGCCGGTTGGGTCCGGCCGCGGCGGCCCGGCTGAACCGGTGGTCGGTGAAGACCCGCCGTACGTCGGCGTGCCGGGTGGCGAGATAGGCCGACGCCCCGTCGGGCAACTCGACGCGGGCCACCGGGCAGGTCTCGCGCAGCCGGGTGTAGTCGGGTGACGGGTGGTAGATGGTGGGAGCCGGAGCGAGCGGGTACGGGACGGGCTGCTGCTGCGTCATCTGCGACTCCTTCGTGGCGGTCAGGTCGGGGTGCGCTCGGCGAGGGCGGCCAGCGCCGGCACCACGTCGGCGGGGCTGGGCAGCGCGGCGATCCGGTCCCGCATCAGCGCCGCCGCGGCCCGCGCGGGCCCGTCGCCGATCAGGTCCGCGACGGCGTCCCGCACCGCGGCGCCTCGGGCGTGCCCGGACGGCAGGCAGGCGCCGGCGCCGGTGACGGTCAGCCGTTCGCCGTTGAAGTGATGGTCGGTCACCTGCGGCAGGATGAGCTGCGGCACGCCGTACGCGAGCGCCGTCATGGTGGTGCCGGCGCCGCCCTGTTGCACGAGCGCGGCGCAGGTCGGCAGCACCAGCCGCAGCGCCAGCGGCGCGTCGGCCAGCCGCACGTTGGCCGGCAGCGGTCCCAGGTCGCGCTGCTGGCGGGGCTCGACCACCACCACGACCTCGACGTCCAGCTCGGCGACGGACCGGAGGACCCGGGCCAGGTCGAGCCGGTCGTGCAGCCCGACGCCGGCCATCATGGTGCCGGCCGTGACGCAGACCCGGGGCCGGTCCGCCGGGCGGCGCAGCCAGGGCGGCACCACGGCCGGCCCGTTGTACGGGACGAAGCGCACCGGCCGGCCCGGGCGGGTCATCGGCACCTGCAGCGGCGGCGGCGCCGGGTCGAGCGTCAGGTCGCCGTTCAGCGCCACGTCGTCGGCGGCGAGGCCGACCCGGGCGGCGAGCGGCCCGATCACCGACTCCTGGTCGAGCCGCAGCGTCACCGAGGAGTCCGGCCCCCACAGGTGCAGCACGCCGGGTACGCCGAGCGCGGCGGCGGCCACCGGGGCGGCCAGGTTGAACGGCTCCCAGACGAGCAGGTCCGGCCGCCAGGCCCGGCCGAAGTCGACGAGGTCGTCGAGGAGGGCGTCGGCGAACCGGACCACGCCGCCGTCGGCGGTGATCTCCGGCTCGACGTGGCCCGGCGGTGCGGCCCGGTCCAGCGGACCCACCGCGCCGATCCGGCCGGCGAACGCCTCGGCGAAGTCGACGTCGGCGCCCAGCGGCACGGCGGCGAGCCCGGCCGCGGTGATCGTGGCGGCCATCGAGGGATGGCTGGCCACCCGCACCTCGTGCCCGGCGGCCTGGAGCGCCCACCCGAGTGGGGCCAGGCCGTAGAAATGCGACCGCCAGCCCCACGTCGACATCAGAATTCGCATGGCCGCAGTCAAATGCCACCAATCCGCACGCGAAACGGCAGTCCTGGACCACAGATGCTAGGCGATCGGAGTCCGTCCGCGGAAGGTCGTCGCCGACGTCAATAGATATTGACGCCGGACTAACGGGTGGTGGAGTCTTACCGGGTGCCGGTCAATTCCGCGCTGCGCCCCTATCCGTTCGCGCCGTTCACCGGCGACCTCCCCGCCGACCTGCTCGACATGGTCGTCACCGACCCGGTCAGTCGGGTGCGGTTGCCCGACGGGCGGCCGGCCTGGCTGGTGCTCAGCTACGAGCACTGCTGCACGGTCCTGGCCGACCCCCGGTTCTCCCGGCTCCCGCCGGGCGCCACCTCGGCGCCGGGCGCCGCCGGCCCCCGGGAGTTGAACATGGACGGTCCGGCGCACGCGGCGGTGCGGCGGGTCGCCGGCCGCGCGTTCACCGCGCGCCGCATCTCCACCTTCCGTCCCCGGGTACGGCGGATCGTGGACGGGCTCGTCGACGCCATGCTCGCCGGTCCGCGCCCGGCCGACGTGGTGGCCGGGCTGGTGGCGCCGCTGCCGGTGTTCGTGGTGTGCGACGTGCTCGGCGTGCCGGCCGTCGACCGGCCCCGGTTCTACGGCTGGATCTCCGGCCTCAACTCGGTCACCGCGTACGGCTCGGACGGCGCGGCGCGGGCGCAGGCGGAGCTGCGGGCCTACCTGGCGGGGCAGGTGGCGCGCAAGCGGACGGAGCCCGGCGACGATCTGCTCTCCGCGTGGGTGCTCGGCCAGGACGCGCACGAACTCGTCGACGCCGAGCTGGTCGAGCTGGCCATGGGCGTGCTGCTCGGCGGGCTGGAGATCAACTCCACGAGCGCCGGCCTGCGCGCGTTGTTCCAGCACCCGGAGCAGTTGGCGAAGCTGCGCGCGGCGCCGGAGAAGCTCGCCTCGGCGACCGACGAGATCCTGCGCTACACGTCGGTGAGCGCCATGTTCCGGGTCCAGGTGGTGCGGGAGGATCTCGTCCTCGGCGGCGTCGCGATGCGGGCCGGCGACTGCGTGATGGCGATCCCGTGGGCCGGCAACCGTGATCCCCGCCAGTTTCCCGAGCCCCACGTCTTCGACATCGACCGGACGCCCACCGTCCCGCACCTGACGTTCGGCTTCGGGCCGCACTTCTGCCTCGGCACGGCGCTGGGCCGGATGCAGGTGGAGCTGTCGCTCGGCGCGCTGCTGGCCCGGATGCCGGGGCTGGCGCCGGCGGTGCCGATCGACGAGATCCCGTGGCGGCACGACCGGATGAACGGCGGCATCGCGTGGTTTCCGGTCACCTGGTGACCGGCGCGTTCAGTAGCTCTCCACCGCGTTGACCCGGTCCGGCCAGTAGCGCTGGCCGGGCGCCGGGATGTGGTGCTCCCACCGGGGCGGGGCGCCGCTCGGGTGGTCGCCGAGCACGGTGATGCGCTGCCCGCGCCGGATGCCGTCGTAGTCGTTCACCGCGTAGTGCTGGGTGACCCGGTTGTCCCACACCGCGACGTCCCCGGCCTGCCAGCGGTATCGGCAGGTGAACTGCGGGCTCTCGGAGAACCCGAACAGGTATTCCAGCAGCGCGTCGCTCTCGTTGCGGGTGAGCTGCGGGATGTGCGAGGTGAACAGGCGGTTGACGTAGAGCGAGCGGCGGCCGGTCTCGGGGTGCACGCGCACCACCGGATGCTCCGCCCGGCTGGTGAACTCGGTGCCGATCCGGATGACGTGGATGGCGGTCAACCCGTCGAGCAGGTCCCGCAGCGGCGCGGAGAGCGCCTCGTAGACCAGGTGCTGGTTGGTCCACATGGTGTCGCCGCCGACCTCCGGCAACTGGATCAGGTGCAGCACCGAGGCGATCGGCGGGCTCTGGTGGAACGTCATGTCGGTGTGCCACACGTCGACCTTCCCGCCGTCCTCCGAGTCGATCAGCACGATCTCCGGGTGCCCGTCGAGGCGGGGCAGGTAGGGGTGCAGCTCCACCTCGCCGAAACGGCGGCCGAACGCGACGTGCGCCTCCGGCGTCAGCCCGGCCTGGCCGGCGAGGAAGACCACGTGGTGCTTCAGCAGGAGGTCGTGGACGCGCGCGAAACCCTCGTCGGTGAGCGTGTTCAGGTCGAGGCCGCGCACCTGCACGCCGAGCGCGCCGGTCACGGGCCGGACGTCGAGGGCAAGGGAAGTGGTCATCGATGGTCCTCCGGTCTGCGCGCGACGGCCCGTCCGCGCATTCTTCCACGCTGGTGAATGTCCTCACCACCGTCGCCGTTGACGCGCCGGCCGCGAACTTGGGATCATTCGGGGCCGGTGAACGGGGAGGGGAACTGGTGGCGATCGACGGTGACGCGGCGGCGCGGCTCGACCGGCTCAGCGATCTGGCGACCCCGTTCGCGGTGCGCACGGCGGTGACGTTGCGGGTGCCGGACCGGATCGCGGCCGGTGTCACCGGCCTGACCGAGCTGGCCGCGGCGTGCGACGCCGACCCGGCCGCGCTGGGCCGCCTGCTGCGCTACCTGACCCACCGGGGCGTGTTCGCCGAGGTGTCGCCGGACGTCTTCGCGCTCACCGACGTCGGCGCGCTGCTGTGCGACCGGGACGGCGGCGGGCACGGCGCCGACCTGGACCTCGGTGGTCTCGGCGCCCGGATGGACCTGGCCTGGGCCGGGCTGCCGCACGCGATCCGCACCGGCGGCCCCGGCTACGCGGCGGTCCACGGGCGCGACTTCTGGGCCGACCTCGACGCGCACCCGGAGCACCGCGCCTACTTCGACGCGGTCATGCTCAGCCAGCAGCGCATCACCGCGCCGGAGGTGGCGACGTGCTATCCCTGGCCCGAGGTGACGCACGTGGTCGACGTCGCCGGCGGTTCCGGCGGGCTGCTGCGGGAGCTGCTGTGCGCGCACCCGCACCTGCGCGGCACGCTGGTGGACCGCGACGAGCCGGTGGCGACCGCCACGGCGACGTTCGCCGAGCACGGTCTCACCGGCCGGGTCGACGCCGTGGTCGGTGACTTCTTCGCCGCGCTGCCGACCGGCGGCGACGTGTACGTGGTGTCCCGCGCGCTCACCGACTGGAGCGACGCCCACGCGACGGCGATCCTGCGCCGCTGTGCCGAGGCGGCCGGTGACACCGGCCGGGTGCTCGTCATCGAGGTGCTCCCCACCGTGCCGCACGTGCCGCACCTGTCCCCGTACGACCTGCGGATGCTGGTGCTCGTCGGCGGCCGGGAGCGCGGGGTGGCCGAGCACGCCGCGCTGGCCGCCGCCGCGGGCCTGGCGCCCCGGCGGACCTTCCACGGCTCCGGCGGCCTCACGCTGATGGAGTTCGCCGCGGCCTGAGCCGCACCGCGACGGGGCGTCCCATACCCACCGGTGCGCGCGGCCATTGACGCATTTGGCGGCGCATCGGCCAATTTGGCGAAGATTATCGTCATCGCATTCACCAGCGCCGACGGATAGGCGTATTTATCGATGGTTGTTCACCGGAGTTCCGGCCGGTAACGTCTCGCGTGGCGACTAGCCGAGCCTTCGTGAAAGGGTCGACGCGTCATGACCGTTGCTGGATTCACGCGATATCCACCCTTCATCGACGACCTCGCCCGAAGCGAATCAGGGCGACTGCTCCACGCCGAACTCGGCCGCCGCTGGCCGGAGACGACCGACCAACTCGTCACCATCGCCCGGTACGCGCTGCTGCCGCCGGGCAAGCTGCTGCGCCCGATGATGACGCTGCACGCGGCGGAGGCGGTGGGCGGATCACCCCGGGACGTGCTCGCCGCCGCGCTCGGCACCGAATACCTCCACGTCGCGACGCTCGTGCACGACGACATCATCGACGCCGACACGATGCGCCGTGGCCGACCGGCCGTCCCGGTGGCGTTCGGCATCCCGAACGCCATCGTCGCCGGCGACCACCTCATCTTCTCCTCGTTCCGGGCCATCGTGGACGGTGGTGGCGCGGTCCCGCCCGGCCAGGTCGTCGCCGCGCTCACCGCGCTGGCCGAGGCGGGGCAGGACCTGTGCCGGGGGCAGGCGATCGAGGCGCAGCTCGTCGGTGACCTGGATGCGGGCGCCCGCTGGTATCCGGAGATGATCCGCCTGAAGACCGGCTCGTTGTTCCGCGCGGTGTGCCACATCGGCGCCCTCCTCGGCGGCGCGGAACCCGCCGTGGCGTCCGCGCTCGCCCGCTACGGCGAGCACCTCGGCGTCGCGTTCCAGATCCGCGACGACCTGCTGTCCTACGTGGCCACCCCGGAGCAGACCGGCAAGCCGGCGACCAGCGACCTCAACAACGGCCGGCCGACGCTGCCGCTGCTGCTGGCGTACGACGCGGCCACCGACACGGCCCGGGTCGAGCTGATGGCGGTGCTGCACCGGCGCGGCGCCGGCCCCGGCGACGTCGAGTGGGTCACCGAGCTGCTGCGCGAGGTCGACGCGGTGGCGCGGGCCCGCCGGCGGATGGTGGAGCACGCCGAACGCGCCCGCGCCGAACTGGCCGTGCTCGCGCCGTCGGCGAGCGCGGACGTGCTCGCCGGCATCGCGGCCTGGATGACGAGCGAGACGCCGTGAGCGTCGCCCGGGCACTGCGGGCGCACGTCGAGACCTGGCGGCCCTACACGCTCTGGTACGTCGGGCTGGTCGGCCTCGGCGGCGCGGCCGTGGCCGCCGGCCCGCACCACCCGTGGCGGCTGCTGTCGGCCTGGGCCGCGCCCACCGCCGGCTGGCTCGGCGGCCACTACCTCGGTGACTGGTTCGACCGCGAGCTGGACGCCGGCAGCAAACCGCACCGGCCGATCCCGTCGAGCCGGCTGGGCGCGCGGACGGCACTGGCGTGCGGCTGCGCCTGCTTCGCCGTCCTCGCGGCGCTGGCCCTGGCGGGCGGCTGGGGCACCACGGCGGCGGCGTTGCTGGCCGGGTGCGGGATCGTCGCGTACAGCCGCTGGCTCAAGGCGCGCGGGATCGCCGGCAACCTGGTCCGGGGCGCGCTCGGCGCGGTCGCGCTCCTCTACGGCGCGCTCGCCGTCGGCCTGCCGGCCGACCCGTTCCCGGCATGGGCGGTCCTGCTGGCGCTGATCGTCGCGTTCTGGTCGCACGACGCGATGTCCAACCTGGTCGGGGCGCTGCGTGACATCGACGGCGACCGCGCGGGCGGCTACGAGACGCTGCCGGTGCGCCGGGGCGTACCGTTCGCGGTCCGGACCGTGGTGGCGTTGCACGCCGTCACCATCGGCGCGGCGCTCGCCGCCGGCCTGCTGGCCGACCGCGACGCGCGACCCGCCTACCTGGCCACGCTGCTCGTCGTCGTGGTCGTGGGCGTCGCCGCGTGGATGCCGCTGGTGGCCCGCGGCGCGGGGATGCCCGTCCTGGTGGCGCTGCGCGCCCACTCCGTCCTGGTCGTCGAACGGGTCCTGCTGGCCTCGGCCGTGGTCGGCCTCGGCCTCGGCGTCGCCGTGCAGCTCCTGCTGGCGCTGCCGATGCTCGCGTTCACCTGGTGGGCGCAGCGCGGGATGCGCGTCCGGCACGAACTCGGTCCGCCGACCGCCGGCCTGGCCCTGGCCGCCCACCGTCGAGTGCCCCTGGAGGACGCGACATGACCGAGGTGACCGCCGAGGCCGTCGGGACGGCGATCGCCGCCGGCGCCGAAGCGCTGCTGCGCCGGCAACGCCCCGACGGCGTCTTCGGCGACGACCCGCCGGCGTCGGTGCTGGGCACCGCGGGCGCGGTGGCCGCGCTGCACGCCGCCGACCCGACCGGCAGCGCCGACCTCGTCGACGCCGGCGCCGCGTGGCTGCGCCGGCAGCAGCACGACGACGGCGGCTGGGGCGGCGTGGTCGGCGCGGACAGCGAGGTGGTGCCCACCGCCGTGGCGGTCGCGGCGCTCGCGCTCGGCGCGCCGGCGGCGAGCGTCGAGGCGATCGCCGCCGGCCGGGCCCGGCTGGCCGCCCTCGGCGGCGTCGACGCCGTCACCGACCGGGCCATCTCGCTGCTCTGCCGCCAACTGCTCACCATGGCCGGGATGACCGCCGAGGCCGGCCCGCTGCGCCGGCTGCCGCTGGAGATCGTCCTGTTCGACCGGATCCGCCGCCGGCGGCTGTCGTTCCGCACCGCGCCCTTCGTCGGCCTCGCCCTGATGCAGGCGGACCTGCTGCCCGCCGGCCGGCTGCGCCGCGCCACGCTGCGCCGGGCCCGGCCGGTGGCGGTCGGCCTGCTGCGCTCCATCTTCGACCACGAGGGCCGCACCGGCGCGCTGAGCGAGGACCCGTGGCCGGCCGCCCTGGTGCTGCTGGGCCTGGCCCGCAGCGGCGAGGCGCCGGACATCGCGCGGGCCGTCGTCGGCTGGCTGCGCCGGGCGGTCCGCCCCGACGGCGCCTGGGACGCGGTGGCGAACCTGGACCTGACCCGCTCCGGCTACGCGGTGACCGGGCTGGTCGCCGCCGGGTACGCCGCCGACCCGCGGCTGCGCGCCACCCGCGACGTCTTCCACGCCACCCAGAAGCCGACCGCGTTCGACGTGCTGGACGTGCCGCCGGGCGGGTGGAGCTACTCCAACGTGGGCGGCTGGCCGGTGACGCTGGAGTCGGCCGAGATCCTGTCCGCGCTCGCCGGCTATCCCGACGCCGACACCGACCCGGTCCTGCGTAGCGGCCTGGCCTGGCTGGTCGACCGGCAGGACAGCCGCGGCTCGTGGAGCCTGTGGGTACGCGACACCCAGCTCGCCAACGACGGTCCCTGCCCGGCCATCACCAGCCAGGCGGTCCTCGCGCTGCACGACGCCGGGCACCCGGACGACCACCCGGCGATCGCGCGCGCCGCGGCCTGGCTGTTGACCCGGGCGGCGCCGGACGGCACGTTCGAGAACCTCTGGTACCGCGACCACACCTCCGGCACGGCGGTGGTGGTGGGCGCGTTGTCGCGTGTCGGCCACGCCCGGCACGAGGTGGTCCGCCGGGCGGTCCGCTGGCTGTGCGACACCCAACTCCCGGACGGCTCGTGGGGGCCGGGCGACGGCACGCCCGGCACGGTCGAGGAGACCGCCTGGGCCGTCCAGGGCCTGCTCGCCACCGGCGATCCCGAGGTGGCCGCCGCGGCGGGCCGGGGCGTCGCCTGGCTGGTGTCGGCCGCCGGGCCGGACGGCGGGTGGCCGGCGGCGCGGGTGTGCAACTACATCCGCCACCACATGCGCTACCCGAACGCGGTGATCACCCAGGCGCTCGCGCTGCGGGCGCTCGGCGATCACCGCCGGGCCACCGCCGGGCGGCCGGACGTCGCGCCCGGTGCGGTCGCCCGATGAGCGCCGACGTCGTGGTGGTGGGCGCCGGCGCCGGTGGGCTGGCCAGCGCCCGCGCGCTCGGCGCGCTCGGCCTGCGGGTGGTCGTGCTCGACCGGCAGCGCACCCCGGCGGCCATCGCCAAGGGTGAGATCCTCCAGCCGGAGACCGTCCGCATCCTCGACTCCTGGGGCGCGCTCGACCCGCTGCGGGCCACCGGCGCCCGCCCCGTCGGGCGGCTGGCCATCCGCGACCCGTACGGCGAGCCGTTGCTCTGCCTCGACTACACCGGCCTGCCCGGCGCGTATCGGGAGATCCTCTGCGCCGACTACGGCGACCTGCGCGGCGTGCTCGCCGACGGGCTGCCCGCCACGGTGGACCTGCGGTGGGGTCGGCGGGTCACCGGCCTGCGGCGCGACGACGCCGGCCGGGTCACCGGCGTCCGGGTCTCCGGCGGCGGGACCGACGAGGAGATCCCGGCGGCGCTCGTGGTGGCCGCCGACGGCATGTCCTCGCCGCTGCGCCGGGCCGTCGGCATCGCGGCGCGGCGCAGCGAGTACCCGCACGGCCTGGTCGCCTTCGACGTGGCCGGCGCCGAGGTGCCCGACGAGGTAACCGCCTACCGGACCGGCCGCGGCCTCTGCCTGGTCTATCCGCTGCCGGGCGGCCGGTGCCGCCTCTACGTCCAGGTGACCCCGGACGAGTTCCGGGGCCGCGCCGACCTGGGCGGCTGGTGCGACCGGCTGCTCGCCGACGTGCCGGCGGTCCGCCCGCTGGCGCCGGCGATCCGGGCGAGCCTGCACCGCCGGCAGCTCCTCGCCGTCTACCGGCTGCGCACCGCGCGTCTGACCGTGCCCGGCCTCGCGCTCCTCGGCGAGGCGGCGCACGCGGTGCACCCGATGGCGGCGCAGGGCGTCAACAGCTCCCTCGGTGACGCCGAGACGCTCGCCGCCGGCCTCGCCGCCGAGGGCGGCACGCCGGAACCGGCGGCGGTGGACCGGGCGCTGCGGGCGTACGAGGCCGCCCGCCGGCCCCGCCTCGACCACGTGGCGACCGTCAGCCACAACGCCTCCCGCATGATCACCAGTGTGTCCGGGCTGCCGAAGCTGCTCGGCGCGCGGATGATGCGCCGCACCGCCGCCAACCCCCGGCTGCTCGGGCTCACCGCCGGCAACCTCTCCGGCACGGACCTGCGACCGCTCTCCCTCGTCGACCGGCTCCACCAGCTCGGCGTGCTCACCGACCGGCACGCACACACCCGTTCCGCACCGGCGCCGTCGGAGAAGTGAGCCACCATGACACCTGCCACCACCATCGCCCCGGTCGACCTGTCGATGAACGAGACGCCGTACCCGCCGCTGCCCGGCGTCCGGCGGATCGTCACCGACGGCGCCGCCGCCCTCCAGCGGTATCCGGACCGCACCGCCGCCGCGCTGGTGGCCGCGCTGTCGGCACGCCTGGAGGTGGGGCCGGAGGCGATCCTGGTCGGCCCCGGCTCGGCCGGGCTGTGCCAGCACCTCGTGCAGTCCCTCGGCCCCCGGCCGGAGGTCGTGCACGCGGCCCTGTCGTTCGAGGGCTACCCGCTGATCATCCGCAACGCGGGCGCCCGCGCGGTGCCGGTGCCGCTCGACGGGTACGACCACGACCTGCCCGCGATGGCGGACGCGGTCACCGAGCGGACCCGGTGCGTGCTGCTGTGCCACCCCAACAACCCGACCGGGGCGGCGCTGCGCCGGGACCGGGTGGAGGCGTTCCTCGACCGGATCCCGGCCGACGTGCCGGTGATCGTGGACGAGGCGTACCGGGAGTTCGTCAGCGACCCGGCCGCGCCGGACGGGATGGAGCTGTACCGGGCGTACGACAACGTCTGCGTGCTGCGCACCTTCTCCAAGGCGTACGGGCTGGCCGCGCTGCGGATCGGCTACGCCGTGCTGCCGCCCCGGCTGGTCCCGGCCGCCGCGATGACCGGCGCGGTGTTCTTCCCCAACGCGCTCGCCCAGGCGGCGGCCGTGGCCAGCCTGACGCCGGAGGTCGAGTCGGAGCTGACCCGGCGGTGCGCGGACCTGGTGACGGCGCGGACCCGCCTGACCGACGCGCTGCGCGACCTCGGGCTCACCGTGGCGCCCAGCGAGGCGAACTTCCTGTGGCTGCCGCTGGGGGAGCGGGCCGTGCCCTTCGCCGACCGGGCCCGGTCGGCCGGGATCCTGGTGATGGCGCTGCCCGGGGCCGGGGTGCGGATCACCGTCGGCTCGGACGAGGCGAACGACCGGCTCCGCGCGTTCGTCCGGGAGCTGCTCGCCGAGGGCTTCTAGAACTTTTTCCCGCCGTGCCGTCGAATCCGGGCCGGGTCGTTCGTAGAACGGGCGAGAGGATCCCCACGGGTCCCACGCGCACCGGAAGGCAGAGGCATGGCGAAGCTGATCTACGTGACGAACGTGTCGATCGACGGCTACATCGAGGACGAGAAGGGGGTCTTCGCCTGGCTCCCGCCCGACGACGAGGTCTTCACGTTCACCACCGACCTCCTGCGGTCCGTGGGCACCTTCCTCTACGGGCGGCGCCTGTACGAGTCGATGGCCGTCTGGGAGACCGACGCCGCGCTGGCCGCGCAATCCGACCTGATGGCCGAATTCGCGAACGTCTGGCAGGCGGCGGACAAGATCGTCTACTCGACGACCCTCACCACGGCGGCCACGGCCCGCACCAGCGTGGAACGCCGGTTCGACCCCGCCGCCGTACGCCGGCTGAAGGCCACGGCCGGCAGCGACATCACCATCGGCGGCGCCGACCTGGCGGCGCAGGCCATCCGCGCCGGACTTGTCGACGAGTGCCAGTTGATCGTCTGGCCCACGACCGTCGGCGGCGGCAAGCCGGGGCTGCCCACCGGCGTACGCACCGACTACGAGTTCCTCGACCAGCGCCGGTTCGGAAACGGCGTCGTCCTCCTCCGTTACCGCCCGCTCGCCCTCTGACCGGGGCCACCACGCCCGTCCGCCGGTGACGCCCGGATGAGCCTGGTGTCGGCGTTCGTACCGATCTGGATCCTCACCGCGGTCGGCTACACGGCCTGTCGCCGGGGGCTGCTGGGCGCGGCGGCGGCGTCGGTGCTCGGCCGGTTCGTGTTCCACCTCGCGATGCCGGCCGCCCTGTTCCTGGCCCTGTCCCGGGCGCCGCTGGCCGGGTTCGCCGGCCGCTCGCTGCTCGCCTTCGCGGTGAGCACGGTCGCGGTCGTCGGGTTCGGCTGGGCCGGCGCGAGCCGGCTGTTCGGTCGCGGACCCGGCGAACGGCCGATCTGGGGCATGGCCGCCGGATACGTGAACTCGGCGAACCTCGGCATCCCCATCGCCACCCAGATCATCGGCGACGTGTCGTTCCTGGCGGAGGTGGTGCTGTTGCAGGTGCTTGTGGTGACGCCGGTGATCCTGGTCGCCCTGGACCGCCACCGCGACCCGGCCGCGCGAGCCCGGGTCCGCCGGATCGCCTCCCTGCCGGTACGCAACCCGGTGATCCTGGCGTCGCTGCTCGGTGTCGCGTGCTCGGCCGCCGGCCTGCGTCCGCCGGCCGCCGTCGGCGCGTCGCTCACCCTGCTGTCCGGCGCCGCGGTGCCGGCCGCCCTGGTCGCGCTCGGCGCGTCACTGCACCGCACGGCGCCGTCGCGGGCCGCGCCGGTCGAGCTGGCCGTGATCACCGCGCTGAAGCTCGTCGCGCAGCCGGTCATCGCGTACGCGACCGGGCTGGCCCTGCACCTGTCCGCGCCGCAGGTGCTCGCCGTGGTGGTGTGTGCGGGCCTGCCGACCGCGCAGAACACGTTCGTCTACAGCCAGGAGTACGGCGTCGGCGAGGCGGTGGTCAACCGGGCGGTGGCGGTGACCACGACGCTGTCGCTCGCCACCCTGGCCGCGGTGGCGGCGCTGCTCGGGTAGGACTCCCCAGCGACGCGCGACTCGCGGCATGTCCGATCTGGGGCACGGAGCGCGTGTGGATGTGACCGGTCAAGGGTTCCCAGTTGGGCGGTGTCGGACCGCTGCCTCGTCGGCGTGGGATGACCTGGGTGGTGTCAATTTGGGGTGCTGGCTGACGGCGCTGTTTCGTAGGTCGGCCAAGGTGGCTACCGCCGCGTCTCGGCGTGCCGCGAACGCCTCCGGTTCGGTGGCGGCGAGTTCCTGGAAGTAGCGCACCCCTTCGGCAACCGCATCGAGAATCTGATCCGACGTCTCTCCGAGAATGCGCGCCACGTGTCCGACGGTCCACAGGGAGGTGGCGAGGTTGGGTAGGTAGGCGTCGCGGTTGGTGTCGGTCAGTTCCCGGTAGAGATCGACGGCTTTCTGGGTGGCTTCCAGCGCCTCGGTGCGGCGTCCTGCCTCTGCTAGCCGAATCGCGTGGTTGTTCATCGCTCCGGCGAGGTTGGGTAGGTAGGCGTTGCGGTTGGTGTGGGTCAGTTCCCGGCGCAGGTCGACGGCTTCTTGGCTGGCGGCTAGCGCCTCGGCCCGGCGTCCTGTCTCCGCCAATTGAACAGCGTGGTTGTTCATGGACGTGGCGAGGTCGGGTAGGTAAGCGTTGCGGTTGGTGTGGGTCAGTTCCCGGCGCAGGTCGACGGCTTCCTGGCTGGCGGCTAGTGCCTCGACGCGCCGGCCTGTTTCCGCTAATCGAATCGCGTGGTTGTTCATCGCTCCGGCGAGGTTGGGTAGGTAGGCGTCGCGGTTGGTGTCGGTCAGTTCCCGGTAGAGGTCGACGGCTTCCTGGCTGGCGGCTAGCGCCTCCGCCTGGCGTCCTGTCTCCGCCAATTGAACAGCGTGGTTGTTCATGGACGTGGCGAGGTTGGGTAGGTAGGCGTCGCGGTTGGTGTCGGTCAGTTCCCGGTAGAGGTCGACGGCTTCCTGGCTGGCTTCCAACGCTTCCGCCCGGCGTCCTGTCTCCGCCAATTGAACAGCGTGGTTGTTCATGGACGTGGCGAGGTCGGGTAGGTAGGCGTTGCGGTTGGTGTTGGTCAGTTCCCGGCGCAGGTCGACGGCTTCTTGGCTGGCGGCTAGCGCCTCGGCCAGGCGTCCTGTCTCCGCCAATTGAACAGCGTGGTTGTTCATGGACGTGGCGAGGTTGGGTAGGTAGGCGTCGCGGTTGGTGTCGGTCAGTTCCCGGTAGAGGTCGACGGCTTCCTGGCTGGCTTCCAGCGCCTCGGTGCGGCGTCCTGCCTCTGCTAGCCGAATCGCGTGGTTGTTCATCGCTCCGGCGAGGTTGGGTAGGTAGGCGTTGCGGTTGGTGTGGGTCAGTTCCCGGCGCAGGTCGACGGCTTCTTGGCTGGCGGCTAGCGCCTCGGCCAGGCGTCCTGTCTCCGCCAATTGAACAGCGTGGTTGTTCATGGACGTGGCGAGGTCGGGTAGGTAAGCGTTGCGGTTGGTGTGGGTCAGTTCCCGGCGCAGGTCGACGGCTTCCTGGCTGGCGGCTAGTGCCTCGACGCGCCGGCCTGTTTCCGCTAATCGAATCGCGTGGTTGTTCATCGCTCCGGCGAGGTTGGGTAGGTAGGCGTCGCGGTTGGTGTCGGTCAGTTCCCGGTAGAGGTCGACGGCTTCCTGGCTGGCGGCTAGCGCCTCGGCCCGGCGTCCTGTCTCGGCCAATCCCACAGCATGGTTGTTCACCGCCCCGGCGAGGTCGGGTAGATAGGCGTCGCGGTTGGTGTCGGCCAGTTCCCGGTAGAGGTCGACGGCTTCCTGGCTGGCTTCCAGCGCCTCGGTGCGGCGTCCTGCCTCTGCTAGCCGAATCGCGTGGTTGTTCACCGCCCCGGCGAGGTTGGGTAGGTAGGCGTCGCGGTTGGTGTCGGTCAGTTCCCGGTAGAGGTCGACGGCTTCCTGGCTGGCTTCCAACGCTTCCGCCCGGCGTCCTGTCTCCGCCAATTGAACAGCGTGGTTGTTCACGGACGTGGCGAGGTTGGGTAGGTAGGCGTTGCGGTTGGTGTCGGTGAGTTCCCGGCGCAGGTCGACGGCTTCTTGGCTGGCGGCGAGCGCCTCGGCCCGGCGTCCTGTCTCCGCCAATTGAACAGCGTGGTTGTTCACGGACGTGGCGAGGTCGGGTAGGTAGGCGTCGCGACTGTCGTTGGTCAGTTCCCGGTAGAGGTCGACGGCTTCCTGGCTGGCTTCCAACGCTTCCGCCCGCCGCCCTGTCTCCGCCAACCGAATCGCGTGGTTGCTTATGGACGTGGCGAGGTTGGGTAGGTAGGCGTCGCGATTGTCGTTGGTCAGTTCCCGGTAGAGGTCGACGGCTTCCTGGCTGGCTTCCAACGCTTCCGTCCGCCGCCCTGCCTCCGCCAGCCGGATAGCGTGCACGGTCAGTAGGGATGCGCGGCCGTCCGACTCGGTCTCCACTGTCGGGGCGGTCAGGGCGTGGGTGGTCAATGCGACCGCGATCTGGCCGAACTCGATCGAGGGGTACGGCACCCGCCGCGCTGTCCGCTGGACCCAGTCGGGATCGAGTTCAGCCGTGACGAGCAGGGCCGCGACCCGCGACGCGAGCATTCCGGGAAACTGAAGGCCGACCTGGAGCACGGCCTCCGTCATCACCGGCAGATCCGCCGTCAGCGCCACGTCGATCATCTCCGCAGCATCGGACTGGTGGCTACGCGCGCGGCTCAGCACCGTCAACGCCTGCACCGCCTGACCGGGAGCCAACCCTCGCAGGATCCTGCTGCGCTCGGCCGGCGTGCTTTCGGACAGGACCGCGACCGCGAGGTTCTCGGCGAGCAGGTCAGGCTGCAACGTCCCCAGCCCACCGCCCGTCCCCACCGCCGGATACAGACCGTTCAACCAGTCCACGTAACCGCTGACCACCTCCGGCTGCGCCCCGCCCAGGCCCGGCACCCGGCGGACCAACTCCACGGCCTGCTCACGGTTGTCCGCACCCAGCAGCGCCGCCACGGCGACCAACCGCCGCAACACGGCGTCGGCATTCGGCTCACCCGCACCTGGTAGACCGTCGCGACGGGCCCGGTGCCGCCAGTACCGGGCCTCATGGCCCAGCACCTCGGCCAGCACGTCGTACCGGTCATCACCACGCGGCCCGCCCAACACCGCCAACAGCGCCTGCGCATGCAACCGCAACACCGGGACGTCAGGACCCAGCCCAGCCGCTGGAACATCACCCGGAGGCCGGCGACGCAGCCGGACGGCGAACGCCACCATCGCCTCGGCCACGATCTGCTGCGGGGTGTGGTCCTCAATGCGAGCCGGCACCTCTATGACGTTCACCGGCAGAGTCAACGCGTCCACCAGATGCGCCTGTGACGGATACGCCGCCGACAGCGACGACCACCACAACCCGGCCGACCGGGCCAGCAACAACACCCGCACACCACCGGCCCGCTGCGCGACGCACAACAGGTGCGCCAACGCCTGCGGCTCACGGGTCTCGGCATAGTCCACCGTCAGCAGCAACCGGCCCGGCCGGTCACCCGTCTCAAGCTGCCCGGTGACCGTCGCCTCCCCACCGGGAGCCACGGGCCAGCACTCCCAGCCCGTCAACCGGCCGGCGAAGTGTCGCCCCAACCGGGTCTTGCCCACCCCGCCCGCACCCACCAACAGCCGCACCACGCTCGCGTGCGGATCCGCGCACCACCTGTCCAACGCCGCCAGCAGCCACCCACGACCGACGAAACCGACCACCGCCGCCTGCGGACGCAGAAGCCACACCACCGATTCCGGCAGCTCCGCCACCAACGCCCCCGCGACCGCCTGATCCCGCCGCTCACGCCGTTGCCCCGCGACCCGCACCCACTCCAGGACCGACGGCGCGAACGCTCCCACCACCGCCGCCGCTACGCCCGCGACCACCGTCCAGAGGGGCTTGTCGTCCGTGACCAACGCCCACACCGCCGCCGCAGCGACCGCAGCGGGAACCAGCACCACCCACCAGTAGCGCCCGACCCACCTCAACCCAGCCCGAAGCACACCAGCACGATACTCAAGGTGATCAGGCCAACACACAGTCGATCGTCCCAGAATGGCATCCGCTCATCGGCATGACAGTGCCTTGTCGGCGACATGCTTGCCACGCCGACGGCGGTGCGGTCCGCTCAGTCAGGGCTGAGCCTGGGGTTCGCGGAGTTGCCCACGCCCTGCGGCTCGCCGCCGTCAGGTGGCGAGGTGGCCGATCACGGTCCGGAGCCGGGCGAGGTGCGAGGACATGGCCATCAGGGCACGGTAGCCGCCGCCACTCGTGTTGCCGGGGCGCTCGGTGGATGCATGCGCTCAGGGGAGCAGGGTCGGGTCGCCGAGGGCGATGCCGGGCAGGCCGCCGCCGTTGTTGCCGCCAGCGGCGTCGGCGCCCGCCTGCAACGGGCTCTTGAGCTTTCCCGGGGCGTACAACTGGATGCGCAGTCGCGAGACGCCGGCGACGCTGACGTTGATCGAGGCGGGGCTTCCCGGCGCAACGGCGAATGTCTTGGGCGGGTGCCCGTCCAGCGTGATGTCGATTCGGTGCCTGCCGGTGCTGGTGTCCAGGACGGCAGCCGTGGCCGTGAACCGGCTGAATTTCCTGCCCAGAGTCACTTCGCGTACCTGCGGAGAAGGTCCGTCGCAGTAGAGCGAGCATTGGTAGACCAACGCGCGACCGTACGTCGTGCCGTCGATTTCCAGCGTGCCGGGGTCGTCGAGGTCGATGCTGCTGCTGGTGTCCTCGTCGACGGCGGGCAGGTCGAGCAGGGAGGTCGCCATCACCGGAGACGGCTCGGTGGTCGGCGGCGCAGGTGTCGGTGTCGGTGCGGATGTCGGTGTGGCTGGCGGGGTGGTCGATGCCGGTTCGGTCGTCGGAGCAGCGCCCTGGGAAGGCGTGTCGGATTCCGGTGGGGAGTGGGTCTGCGCCACCGCCTGGACGCCGGCGAAGACAACGAGCGCCGCAAGCAACATGACCAACCTGCGTCCCTTCGGGTGGGACTTGTCCGTCATGACGTCAACGATGAGGCCGGCGATCGCGCCGCCCGCACACGCCGCAAGGGCCGCCACGAATGTCAGCAGCATGAGTCCAGTGTGCATGGCCGCCGGCAGAGATCATCGTTGACCCGGGCGATGATGTCCCGCACCGGTTGCCGTGGCCGTCAGAATCGAGCCGGAGCGTTGCGGGACAGCCGCCGCGATGGGCACGGTGATCGCCTTCCGCCCGGCGGACGGGCCACCCCGTCAACTGCCGAGTCGCTGCCGGGCGAGGAACCGGGGCACGACCATCCGCCACGCCTCCGTCACCAGCTCGGTCATGTGCTCGTGGTCGAGCCGGTTCAGATGGCAGCACACCCAGTTGAAGCGCTGCTCGGACGCGCGGGGCAGGAAGAACAGGTCCGGCTCGGCGCCGATCAGCCCGTCGCGTTGCTCCTTCGGGTAGGCGAAGCCCATCGTCGTCTCGTCTCGAGAGAACGCGACGTAGACGATGGCGCCGACCCGGAACCTGACCTGGTCGCGGATCAGGTGCTCGCTGCTGCGCGGCAGGGTCCGGGCCAGCGCGCGGACGTCAGCGACGGTGACCATGGGCGTGCTGGTTCACCGGACGCGCTTCTCGTACCGCCGGCAGGCGACGACCACGGGGGTGGCGCCGGCTTCGGCGGGGTAGTCCAGGGCCGCCGCGTCGCGCCAGCCGTTGCGGGCGTAGAACCGGCGGGCCCGGGTGTTGCCAACGGCGACCGCCAGCCAGGCGGTGTCGAACCGTTCGGCGACCGCCCGTTCGGCGGCGGCGAGCAGCACGGCGGCGACTCCGGTGCCGCGGGCCGGGCCGGCGACGTACACCTGCTCCACCTCGTCCTCGTGAACGGTGACGAACCCAACGATCCGCCCGTCCCGCGCGCCGACCGTGGTGGTGGGCAGGCGGGGCGGCACCCGGTCGCGGAAGTCGGCGAGCCGCCGGTGCCGGTGCAGCTCGTCGGGGACGTGCCCGGCGTGCCCGTCCCGCCAGCCGGCGTGCCACAGCGCGGCGATCGCCTCGGCGTCGTCGGGTCGTGCGGCACGCAGCACGAGATCGCCGTCATCTGCCATCGCGCGGCCCTCCCTCGGCTGGACGCCCCTGCCGGACAACCTACTGTGGGCCGTCGGTCGAGGTCCCGACCAGGCACAGGTAGCGCAGGTCGGGGTGGTAGTCGGCGGCCACCACCGTCCCGACCCGGCCCGGGCCGTCGTCGAGCCGGTCCAGTAGCGCCCACCACACGCCGGTCATCGGCTGCCCGGACGGCACGACCGTGACCGGGCTCCCACCGGTCGCGACCCCGGCGAGCCCCGCCCCCAGCACCACCGCCACGTCCGGCCGGCCCGCGCCGAGCCCGCGCAGCTCGGCCGCTGCCAGGCCGGGCGCGTCGTCCGGACCGACGTCCGGGTACTGCCGCACGGCGGTCACCCGCGCGCCCGCCGGGCCGCCGCCGAGGAGCAGGGCCACGGCCCGGTGCCGCTCCGGCACGGCAACCCCGGTGTCGTACGGCAGGACGGACTGCTCGACGGCGAGCACCAACGAACGGCGGCCCGCCGGCTGCGCGAGAGCGATCCGCAGCCCGGTGAACGCCGCCGCCGGACCCTGGTCGCAGAGCGCGAACGACATCGGCGTGCCCGGGCAGACGTGACTGAGGTAGGCGGCGGTGGCTCGGCCGGGCAGCGCGTCGTGCACGGCGAACGCCAGCACCAGCAGGTCCACCGGCTCGTCGTCGGGCACGAGCGCCGGAATCAGCGAAGCGGCCATCTCCCCGTAGGACTGGCCCAGCGCCGCCGGGTCGACCCGCAGGCCGTACGGCCGGGTCAGGTCGGTCAGGTATTCGGCGGTCCGGTCCCGCAGGTCGGGGTCGACGAGCAGTTCGGTCGCGCCGGTGAACTCCCGGCGCGCGGCCCGGATCAGGTGGGTCAGGATGCCTCCCCGGTCAGTGTTCGAACACCATGGCGGCGAACGTCGCCCCGTCGCCGGCGCCGACGGCCGCGACGAGGTAGCGGTCGCCGGGGCGCAGCAGGTCGCGTTCCCGCGCGGTGCGGTAGTTGACGAACGCGTCCGCGCAGAAGACGTGCCCGGCCCCGGTGATGTTGTCCAGCAGCACCCGGTCCAGCGGCAGCCCGATCAGCTTGCACAGCCGCTTCCAGGTCATCAGGTTGACGTTGTGCGGCAGCACCAGCCGCAGGTCCGCCAACCCCACCCCGGCGTCGGCCAGCGCGCGGCCGATCACGTCGGCCAGCGCCGGCCGGTACGCGCGCTGGAACCGGGCCGGGGATTCGCCGCCGGCCACGTCGAACTCGCCGCGCTGGGCGCAGGCGTACGACAGCAGCCGGTCCCGGCCGCCGTGCGCGCTGACCAGGCAGGCGGACGCGCCCTCGCTGAACATCGAGGTCTCCGGGATGAACTGGGCGTCGCGGGTGAACGCCTTCTCGCCGGTGAGGACGAGCGCGAGCGGCTCCTCGCCCGGCTGGTGCGGTTCGGCGGCGAGCAGCCGGCCGGCCACCTCGATCGCGGTGAGCGCGCTGGCGCAGGACTGCTGGGTCAGGGTGAAGGCGAGCGCGTGGCCCAGGCCGAGCGCCCGGCAGACGTCGTGCAGCGGGTTGGCCGGGTACGGGCTGACCACCGGGAACGCGCGGCCGTACAGGACGAACCGCACCCGGTGTTCGGCGCCGCGCAGCGCGGTGAGGCCGTCGACCGCGCGCAGCAGCAGGTCGGGCAGGGACCGGGCGGGGTCGCGGCGCACCTCGGTCAGCCCGTGGAACCGCCGGAACAGCCGGATCTGCATCTCGGTCAGGCGCAGCGGCGCGGCCAGGGTCTCGATCGGCACCCGGTGGCTCGGCACGAACACCGAGACGGCGTCGATCGCCGTCATCCGTACACCGTCACGCGTGCCATCATATCGACGTGGCTCGGTTCCTTTTCGTGGTGCTGCCGGTGCACTCGCATCTGAACGCGCCCTACGCCATCGCTCAGCAGCTCACGGACGCCGGGCACGAGGTGGCGTGGTGCGGGCCGCGCAGCGACCTGCGGCCGATGATCGGCGCGGACGCCACGCTCTATCCCACCGGCAAGCGTCACTACCGGCCGGACGCCGGGTCGGGGATGGCCTCGGTGCGCAGCCTCTGGGAGGGGCACGTGCTGCCGGCGAACCGTTTCATCCGGGACGCGGCCGAGCGGGCGGTGGTCGACTACCGGCCCGACGTGGTGGTCGCCGACCAGTACGCGCTCGCCGGCGCGCTCGCCGCGTACCGGCACGGGCTGCCGTGGGCGACGTTCTGCGTCGGCATGCTGGAGCTGACCCCGCCGGCCGAGGAGATGCCGGAGTTCGCCGACTACGTGCGGGCGCAGTTGACGCGGGTGTGGGCGATGACCGACCTGCCCGTCGACGAGACGCTGGATCTGCGCTTCTCGCCGTACCTGGTGATCGGGCTGACCACGGCGGCGCTCACCGGTCCGGCGGCGCTGCCGGCGCGGTGCGTGCTCGTCGGGCCGGCCCTGGGCCGGCGTCCGCACGCGCCCGACTTCGCCTGGGACGCCTGGGATCCGGCCCGCCGGCACCTGCTGGTCACGGTCGGGACGATGGCCGAGCACCTGGCCCGCGACTTCTTCCACCGGACGCTCGCCGCCACCGCGCCGCTCGCCGACCGCCTCCAGGTGGTCCTCACCGCCGGGCCGGACCTGGTGCCCGACCCGCCGGCGCACGCGCTCGTCGTGCCCCGGGTGCCGGTGCTGGAGCTGATGCCGCGCCTGGACGCCGTGGTCTCGCACGGCGGGCTGGGCACCGTCTCCGAGGCGATGGCGCACGGCGTGCCGGTGGTGGTCGCGCCGATCCGGCACGACCATCCGGCCGTGGCGCGGCAGGTGACGCGCGCCGGGGCCGGCGTCGAGGTGTCCTTCCACGCGGCCACCCCGGCGGAGCTGACCGCGGCGGTGACCGCCGTGCTCGACGACCCGGCGTACCGGGCCGGGGCGCGCCGGGTGGGGGAGTCGTTCGCCGCGGCGGGCGGCGCCCGGACCGCCGCCGCGCACCTCGCCGAGCTGGCCCGCGCACATCGACCGTTGTCCAACGCTCCGGGCCCCACTAGCCTGACCTGACGCACCCGCGCGAGCGCCGTGGCGGGGCCGGTCCGGCGTGGCCGCCGCACGAGGAGGCTCGATGATCGAGGCCACCGGCCTTCGCAAGTCGTTCCGGGTGGGTCGCGGCCGTGGCGCCAGCACGGTGGAGGCGGTACGCGGCGTCGACTTCGCGGTGCGGCGCGGCGAGATCGTCGGCTTCCTCGGCCCCAACGGCGCGGGGAAGTCCACCACCCTGCGGATGCTGGCGACGCTGCTCAAGCCCAGCGGGGGAGCGGCCACGATCGCGGGCGTCGACCTGCTGCGCTCGCCCGCCCAGGTGCGGCGGCGGATCGGGTTCGTGGCGCAGGCCAGCGGCACGTACGACGACTCGACCGCCCGTCGGGACCTGGTGCTCCAGGCGCGGATGCACGGCCGGTCCAAGAGCGTCGCGCAGGAGCTGGCGGCGGCGGCGATCCGCGCGTTCCAGCTCGACGACTTCGCCGACCGGAAGATCAGGACCTACTCCGGCGGGCAGCGCCGCCGGCTCGACGTGGCGCTCGGCGTCATCCACTCGCCGCGGGTGATGTTCCTGGACGAGCCCACCGCCGGGCTCGACCCGCCCAGCCGGACCCGGATGTGGCAGGAGGTGCGGCGGCTGCGCGACGAGGGCATGACGATCTTCCTGACCACGCACTACCTGGACGAGGCGGACAGCCTGTGCGACCGGGTGTCCATCATCGACGCCGGCCTGATCGTCGCCGAGGGCACGCCCTCCGACCTGAAGCGCGAGATCTCCGGTGACGTGGTGGCGATCGACTTCGCCGCGCCCGACCTCGTCGACGCGGCCGGCGGTGACCTGCCGGCCGCGACGAAGCTGCTGGCCGAGGCGCCCTACGTGCGCTCGGCGGAGCCGGTCGACGGCACCCTGCGGCTCTACGTCGACAGCGCCGCCACGGCCATCCCGCAGATCATGCGGGCGCTCTACGACCGGGGCATCGAGCCGGGCGCGATCGAGACCCGCCGGCCCAGCCTGGACGACGTGTTCCTGGCCAAGACCGGCCGTTCGCTTGAGGAGTGACGGTGCGACTCGTCCGTGACACCTGGCTGATCTTCCAGCAGGAGGCCGGCCTGATGGTGCGCAACCCGGTGATGGTCGCGTTCAGCCTGGCCCAGCCGATCACCTACCTCGTCCTCTTCGCCCCGTTCCTCAAGGTGGTGATGGTCGACCGGGGCGCGTCCACGTACGCCGACGCCTACCGCATCTACGTGCCCGGCCTGTTCGTGGCGATGGGGCTGTTCGGCGGCCTGTTCGCCGGCTACGGGCTGCTCAGCGCGTTGCGCGCGGGCATCATCGACAGGTGCCGGGTGACGCCGGTGAGCCGCACCGCGTTGCTGCTCGGCCGGGCGCTGATGCACGTGTGCCTCAACGTGACGCAGGCCGTCGTGGTCACGCTCGTGGCGTTGCCGTTCGGCCTGCGCGTGCACCTGGCCAACCTCCTCGTCTCGTACGGGCTGCTGGGTGTGATGGTGCTGCTGAGCACGTCCATCTCGTACGACATCGCGTTGCTGGTCCGCAACGAGAACAGCCTCGGTGTGCTGGTGAACACCGTGGGTCAGCCGATCTCGCTGCTCGCCGGCGTGCTCATCCCGCTCGTGCTCGCGCCGATGTGGATCCAGCGGGTCGCGCTCTGGAACCCGTTCGCCTGGGCCACCGACGGGATGCGGGCGTTGTTCGCCGGCCAGATCTTCCAGACCGTGGTGTGGCAGGGCGCGCTCATCATGGTCGGGCTGGCCGCCGCGAGTCTCCTCTGGTCGTCGCACCTGTTCAACCGCGAGGTCTCCTGAGCGCCCGGATATCGACCATTGTCTCGTCGTGGCGGGCGCTCTAGCCTGATCGTGTCCTGGCGACGTGAGGAGGCAACGCGTTGGGTGCCGACAACTTCCGGGCGACCCTGGCGGCGGACCAGGAACTGGGCGCGGGCAACGTTCTGCTGCGGCTGGCCGAGCACGGGGCCGACATGCGGATGCCCCGGGTGACGTTCGACGTCGACGTGGACGGGATCCCCGCCTGGACCCCGCTGTCGCTCGCCACGCTCACCGAGCGGGTGGCCGCCCGGGCGGCGTGGTTCGCCGCGCGCGGCATCGGCCGGCGGGACCCGGTGGCGGTGTACGTGACGTCCGCGCCGGACGTGTTCCTCACCTTCCTGGCCCTCACCTGGCTCGGCGCCATCCCGGCGCTGATGAACGGCAACATGCCGGTCGAGTTGGCCGCCGAGTTCGTCCGCCGGCTGCGCGGCGTCGGTGTCGTCGTGGACGCCGACCACGCCGCGCTGCGCGACCACGACCTCGGCGTGCCGATCCTCGGCGACGCGGCGGAGACCGGCGCCGGTGACCCCGCGCAGGCGCCGCCGCACCACCGGCACCACCCGGAGGACCCGGTCGCCATCACCCACTCCTCGGGCACCACCCGCGTGCCGGCGGCGATCGTGCACTCGCACCACGGCCTGTTCGCCGCGATCCGCGCGGTGCGGCTCACCGAGTCCCGGCCGTACGGCGAGGTGCGGGAGATGTCCGCGCTGCCGGCCGCGCACGCCGCCGGCATCATCACGCTCAACCAGGCGCTCTGCAACGGCTACCAGTTGCTCTGCCTGTCGGCGCAGGGCGGCCCGTTCGCGCGCAGCGCCGAGACGATCCTCGACGCCATCGAGCGGTGGCGCCCGACCGGCGTGTTCGGCTTCGCCGTGACCTGGTCGGAGCTGGCCCGTGTCGACCTGAGCACCCGCGACCTCAGCTCGGTGCGCAACTGGTTCAACACCGGCGACTGCGCGCACGAGTCGCACGTACGCCGGCTGGTCGCCGTCGGCAGCCACCCCACCTGGACCCGGGACGGCATGGTCGACGTGCCCGGCTCCAAGTTCGTCGACATGCTCGGCTCCACCGAGATGGGCCACGGCGCGTTCCGGATCACCCACCGGCTCGGCAGCGACCGCTACGACCGCTGCGTCGGCAAGCCGTACCCGTTCGCCGAGATCGCCCTGCTGGACGTACGCACCGGCGAGGAGGTCCCGGAGGGGCAGGTCGGGCACGTGGGGTTGAAGTCGCCGACGCTCGCGATCGGCTACTGGAACGACTCGGTCACCACCTGGCGTACCCGGCTGAACGGCTACTACCTGACCGGCGACCTGATGTACCGCGACCCGAACGGCGACTACCACCACGTCGACCGGGCCAGCGACGCGGTCGACCTGGGCGACGGCGCGTGGCTCTACACCGCGCTGTCCGAGGAGCGCATCCTCGCGCACTGCCCGGACGTGCGGGACTGCACCGTCGTCGCGGCCACCGCCGACGGCGGCGGGACGGTCACCGACGTGCTGCTCCTGCTCGCCGACGACGCCGATCCGACGCTCGACCGCACCGAGCGGGTCCGGGCGGCGCTGGGCCCGGCCGTGGCCGCGACGCTGCGGCGGGTGGTGACCGTCCCCGAGGATGGCGTGGTGATGGGACCCACCGGCAAGGTGCGCAAGTTCCTCATGCGCCAGCGGCTGCTGGCCGACGCCGGAGCGCCGGCCGCCGGATAGCCGGCGTCGGCCCCGGAGCCGCCGGGCCTGCGCGGATGGCGGGTGAAATGTCATGGGTGTCCGCGACGTGGGGACGCGGCCACGGCGCTGGCCCTGGCAGAGGTGATCGGCTACGCCGAAGAACGGGCCGGGCCGACCACTGATCGGCCGTGGGGTGCGCGGCCGTGCCAGAATCGGCAGCCGTGTCCTACCTACCCGCGCAGCCGTACCAGCCGTGGCCGGCCGCCCCGCTGACCGCCTACCCGCAACCGATCGCGCCGCCGCCGGGCCACGCGGTGCTCGTCGTCTCGGTGAACCGGGGGCCGTACGCGATCCCGGTGCCGACGACCAGCCGCTTCAAGGTCGACAAGCTGGTGGTGCCGATCCCCGGCGAGGGCACCTGGCACATCGCGGTCCCGGCCGGCCCGCACGACGTCCGGTACACCGACTTCATGGGCGTCCCGATCGTCACCACGTCGCTGGTGGCCCAGCCGGGGGCGGCGCATCACCTGTCGTTCCGTTTCGGCGCCTGGCGCAACCGGGTGCACGACGGCTACGGCACCGACGTGACCCGCTTCGGCCTCTGGTCGAACTACACCGTCGCGCTTGTCGCGCTGGCGGTCATCGTGCCGCTCTGCTGCGGCGTGGTCGGGCTGATTTCGGGCGGCCTCACCTCGACCTGACCGACCCGAAGCCGCCCGAGCCGGCGCGGTGACCACGGCGTAGGTCTGCGCGAGCGCTGCTCCGGCCGGGTCGGGAGGTCGATGTGGTCGGTGCCGACCCGACGGCAGGGCGCCCTCCGGTGTGACGCCGGAGGGCATCGACGCGGACGGGTCAGGCGGGACCGAGCCGCTTGGCCAGGTCCACGAAGGACTGCCAGGACCCGGCGTCGACGTGCAGGGTGCCGCCGTCGCGGTCCTTGGTGTCGCGGACCAGCACGACGCCCGGCAGGTTGTCGGCGACCTCGACGCACGCTCCACCGTTGCCGCCGGACCGGGTCGACTTCCGCCACTGAGGGGTGGTCAGTTCCATGACTTCGCCACTTCCTTGATCAGCTTGAGGGACTGCCGGCGGGGGAGTGCCTCGTTCCGCACGATCTCCCACGTCTTCGCGAGCCTAGCAATGTCGGCCGACGCCTCGACGATCTGCGCGTTGAGTTGGTTGTCGGCGTAAGCAACCCGGGCGCCGTCGGGCAGCTCCGCGATGATGAACTGCCCGGCCAGACCCAGGTACATGCCGGCGTCGACCGGCACCACGTGCACCTGGACGTGTTCCAGCACGGCCAGTTCCACCAGCCGGTCGAGCTGTTCGGCCATCAGCCCCGGGGCGTCGAGCACCGGCCGGCGCAGCACCGACTCGTCGATGACGGCGATGAGCTGCGGCGGATGCGGCCGAGTCAGGACCGCCTGCCGCTCCGCGCGGCCCGCGACGATACGGTCGCACTCCTCCGGGGTGAACCGGCCGCCGGCAAGCGTCGCGCGGGCGTACCGCTCGGTCTGGAACAGGCCCGGCAGGTAGGCCAGCTCGAACCAGCGCAGCGTGGTCGCCTCCCGCTCGAACACGATCCACTCCCGCAGCCACGCCGGATCGGTGTCGAGCGACCCCAGCGCGCGCAGCATCCGCTCGAACCGGCCGCCGGTGTCGAACCGCTCGTCGATCGTCCGCATGTATTCCTTGGTCGGGGCGCGTCCGGCGGTCTCCACCCCGCTGACGTGCGACCCGGAGTAGTCGATCTTCCGGCCGAACTCCTCCTGGCTCATCTCGACCGACGCCCGGAACAGGCGCAGCTCGCCGATCACATAGTTGGTCGCGCTCCCCATCGTCTCCCCGATCTCCGTCCTCGCGGCGGTTCACCCACGGCTGGCCCGACGCCGCCGGTCCTGACCCGCATGGACACGTCGGGCATTGATCCAAAGTAGTCGAGCGTTCACCTCCTGTCACCGAGGCGGGCCGTCGGGGACACCAATCCGGTGAAGTGGTGGCATCCCCGCGCTCGGACCACACCACTTCGCCGAGATGGCGTCCGGCCACCCCGCTACCCACGTCATCCGCGGAGTCGCCGCGCCGATGGCCGGACCCTGTGCTATCCACGACTCATGGCCGACGACCAGCACGTTTCCCCCGCGGGTGCCGACATCCGCGACAATCGACTGATCTACGGCTGCATGGGGCTGGGCGGCGGGTGGGACGACGAACCGTACGGCGCGCCGGAGATCGCGGCGGCCCAGGCGGCGGTCGAAGCCGCCCTGGAGATCGGCGTCACCGCGTTCGACCACGCGGACATCTACCGCAACGGCAAGGCCGAGGCGGTCTTCGGTGAGGTGCTCGCCCGCGCGCCGGAACTCCGCTCGCGCGTCCAGATCCAGACGAAGTGCGGCATCCGCCTGGCCGGCGAGGACGGACCGGGCCGCTACGACCTGCGCGGCACGCACATCACGCACAGCGTCGAACGGAGCCTTCACCGGCTGCGCACCGACGTGCTCGACGTGCTGCTGCTGCACCGGCCGGATCCGCTGGCCGACCCGGACGAGGTGGCCGAGGCGCTGACCTCGCTGCACCGGCAGGGCCTGGTGCGGCAGTTCGGCGTGTCGAACATGGCGGCGGCGCAGATCGCCCACCTCCAGGCGTCGCTCGACGTGCCGCTGGTCGTCAACCAGTTGGAGATGAGCCTCGCGCGCCGCGACTGGGTCGAGGCCGGCGTCCTGGTGAACACCGCCGAGTCCACCGGGACGGGTTTCCCGCTCGGCACGCTGGAACACTGCCGGGCGCACCGGATCGGCGTCCAGGCCTGGGCTCCGCTGGCGCGCGGGCGCTTCACCGGGGCCGGGCGGACGCCGGCCGACCGGGAGACCGCCGAGCGGGTCGCCGCGCTCGCCGACGCCAAGGGCACCACGCCGGAGGCGATCGTCCTGTGGTGGATCCAGCGGCATCCGGCGCGGGTGACGCCGGTGATCGGCACCGCCACCCCGGACCGCATCCGCGCCTGCCGGGACGCGGCCGGGCGCGCGCCGGAGCTGACCCGCGAGGAGTGGTACGACCTCTGGGTGACCGCCCGCAACACCCCCCTGCCCTGACAGCCCGTACCCCCACCCCCCCGATTCACGGAAAGAGTGGCTATCCAGGCCCGGATAGCCACTCTTTCCGTGAATCAGCGGGACGGGGGGACGGGGACGGGGTCAGGCGAGGGTGCAGGTGGCGCCGTTGAGGGTGAAGGAACTCGGGCGGCCGGTGTTACCGGTGTGGGTGGCCTGGAACCCGATGGTGGTCGATCCGTTCGCCGGGATGGTGGCGTTGTACGAGAGGTTGCGCGCCGTCACCTGGCCGGAGCTGGGGGAGTACGACGCGTTCCAGCCCGAGGTGATGTTCTGTCCACCGGGCAGCGTGAACCCCAGGGACCAGCCGTTCACCGCGGCGGATCCGGTGTTGGTGATGGTGATGTTCTCCGTCAGCCCGGTGTTCCAGGCGTTCAGGTCGACGCTGACCCGGCAGGCGCCGGAGCCCGGCGGCGGCGTGGTCGGGGGCGGCGTCGGCGAGGTGGTGGGGCTCGGCGAGGTGGTGGGGCTGGGCGAGGTGGTGGGGCTGGGCGAGGTGGTCGGTGACGTGGTGGGGCTCGGCGTGCTGGTCAGACCGAAGAACGCGATGGCGACCGCCGCCATGCCGCCGGACGGCAGGCTGTGCCCGGCGCCCTGGACGCTGTACGCCTCGACCTGGACGGTGCCGTTGGCGTCGGCGTAGCGACGCCGGTTCCAGTTGGCCTGCGGCGTGTCGGTGGAGGTGGGCGTCTGGCTGAGGCCGAACACGTTCGTCCACTGCTCGATGGTCTCCTGGAGCAGGGAGTACGGCACGAGGGTGTCGGCGGTGCCGTGCCAGAGCTGCACCCGGGGGCGGGGACCGGAGTAGCCGGGGTACGCCGCGCGGACCGCGTCGCCCCACTGCTGCGGGGTCCGGTTCATGTTGCCGCCGGTGCACTGGCTGCTGCCCGGCGGGTAGTCCGCCGCGTTCGCGAAGCAGTTGTAGGGCACGCCCATGAACGCCGCGCCGGCCTTGAACACGTCGGGGTAGAGCGCCAGCATGTGGTTGGTCATCATGCCGCCGGACGAGCTGCCGGTGGCGTAGACCCGGTCCGGGTCGGCGCCGTACTGCTGCTGGACGTAGCGGACCATCGAGACGATCGACACCGGGTCACTGCCGCCGCCGCGGCGCTTGGCGGCGTCGGACCAGGTGTCGAAGCAGTTGCCGAAGCCGGCCTGCTGGGTCGCGCTGGGGTAGATCACGATGTACCCGTACCGGTCGGCGAGCGAGGCGAACTCGCTGCCGGAGTAGAAGCCCGGGCCGGAGCCGCCGCAGCCGTGCATGGCCACCACGGTCGCCGGCCGCGCCGGCCGGTTGTCCGGGACGTAGACGTGCATGCGCATCCGCCCCGGGTTGTCGCCGAAGCTTGTCACCTCGGTCAGCGACGCCGCGTACGCGGGCTGCATGGCCGGGATGACCAGGCTGGCGCCCGCCAGCGTGGCGGCCAGCGCGAGCAGCATCTTGCCTCTGAGTTTCACGGAGACTCCTTCGATCACCTGTGCAGGTTGAGGTCGTCTGTGGTGCGCCCTGCCCGGCTCCGCGTCGGGTAGCACATAGTGTTCTCGCCGGTCCGCGAAGTGTCAATCGACGTATCACGATGTGCATGGCGCCGGCGTGGTCCGTCTACAGTCGAGGTCCCGTCCCCGAGCCGAGTCCGGAGCGCCCGTGGCCAGCGCGTTCGACATCGAGGAGATCTACCCGGACGAGCCGTCGGTACGGCTGCCCCGGCGGCAGTCCGGCACCGCGCCGCAGGGCGTCGCGGTGACGCTGATGGCGGACTACACCCTGCGTACCCGGGCGGCTCTTCCGTCCGCGGCGATCGTGGCGCTGCTCGCGGAGGCCGGGGTGAGCAGCGCCGGCGCCCGGACCGCGATCAGCCGGCTGGCCCGCCGGGGCGTGCTGGAGCGCAGCCGGGCGGGCCGCAACAGCTCCTACCGGCTCAGCCGGTCCGTCGCCGCGAGCCTCTCCGCCGGCGGGCACTGGATCCTCGCCTCCACCTCGCCCGCGGCGCCGTGGGACGGGTGTTGGACGATCGTCGCGTTCTCGCTGCCGCAGGACCACAGCGCGCAGCGGCGGGCGCTGCGCGGCCAGCTCCGCTGGCTCGGCTACGCGCCGCTGTACGACGGGTTGTGGATCTCGCCGCACGAGCTGACCCGGGCGGCGCGGGCGCGGCTGGCCCAGCTCACCCTGGGCGCGGTCACGGTCTTCCGGGGCCGACACGCGGAGCTGGACGCGGCCGGCGGACGCCCGCCGATCGAGGCCTGGGACATCACCGCCATCAGCCGGCAGTATGACGAGTTCCTGCGCCGGTGGACCCCGCTGGCGTCCCGGACCGGGTCGGTCGACGGCGAGGCGGCGGTGCGGGCGCGCACCGAGGTGATGGACACCTACCGGCGGTTTCCCACGCTCGACCCGCGGTTGCCGCTGGAACTCCTGCCGGCCGGGTGGCCCCGGCAGGCGGCCCGGGAGCTGTTCGCGGCCGTCTACGACGGCCTGGCCGAACCCGCCGAGCGGCACGTCCGGGCGGTCGTCGCGGCGCACGCCGCCGGCGCGTCGCCGGAGGTCCGGGCGCACACCACCGCCGACCTGCTTGCCGGGGTACGCGCGCACCCGTGCGCCGCGCCGCCGGGTTTGACGGGCGCTCCGGGCGCGTCGCTGGCGTGACGAGCGCGGGGCGCGGGGGAGCGGCGTGCTACCTGCCGGTCACGTCGGGCGCCCGCTGACGCGGTCGAGCCACTCGACAAGCAGGTGGCGCTCGGCGTCGCTGAGCACCCCCAGCCGCGGCGCGAGAGCGCGGAGGGCGACGGCCGTCGCGCGGGGGCCGTCCGGCGGCTCGGCGGGGGGGTCGGTCAGGATCCGGCCCAGGACGGCGTCGATCATCGCGTCGGCCAGGGCGGGGTCCTGTCGCTCCGGCGGGGTCGCCAGCAGGGTCTGTACGGTCCCGACGCCCGCCGCGTGGATGAGGTCGACCGCGTGCGGCTCGGGGACCCGGAGCCGGCCGGCTGCCGCCAGTCGGTGGACGCGGGTCTCCAGGATCCGCCTGCCGGTGCGGGCGGCCGGCGAGTCGGATGCGCGCTCCGGGTCGCTCAGCAGGCGGAACACGGCCGGGTTGGCGAGGCCGAACTCGATCTGTCGGCGCCAACTCGCGCGGAGGTCGTCGAGGGGGTCGACGTCGGCCGCCGTGGCGGCAGCCGCCGCGGCGGCCTTGTCCTGGACGAACGTGGTCAAGACCTGCTCGGCGACGGCCTCCAGCAGACCGTCCTTGTCGCCGAACAGGCGGTAGATGGTCGGCGCCTGGACCCCGGCTCGCTCCGCGACGCCGCGGGTCGTCACGGCGCTGGGCCCGCCCGCGTGCAGCAGCCACGCGGCGGCGTCGACGATCGCCGTCCGCGTGCCCGTCCGGTTCGTGACCCCATCACCCATGAACCAACGATAACACTTACTTGCTATCAACGGTCACAGGCGCTACGGTGGGCGTGTTTCCGTTGATAACCCGAAAGGCAAATCAGTGATAATCGTGACCGGAGCGACCGGAGCCCTGAACGGCGCGACCGTCGACCACCTGCTCGAGCGGCTGCCCGAGACCGAGATCGTGGTGGCCGTGCGCGACACCGCGAAGGCGGAGCGCTTCGCGCGGCGCGGCGTCGAGGTCCGGCGCGGCGACTACGCCGACCCCGCCTCCCTGCCGACCGCGTTCGCCGGCGCCGACCAGCTTCTGCTCGTCTCGTCCAACGACCCGGTCGCGGACGTGACCGGCCTGCACCGCGCCGCGGTCGACGCCGCGGTCGACGCCGGTGTGAAGCGGATCGTCTACACCAGCCACCAGGCCGCCGCGCCGGACAACCCGTTCCCTCCGGCGCGAAGCCACTTCGCCACCGAGCGGATCCTGGCCGCCTCCGGGATCGCCTGGACCTCGCTGCGCAACGGGTTCTACGCCCACAGCCTCCCGTGGTTCGCCGGCCCGTGGCGCGAGACCGGCGTGATCGCCGTCCCCGGCGACGGTCCGGTGTCCTGGACCGCCCGCGAGGACGTCGCCGAGGCCGCCGCCGTCATCCTCGCCTCCGACGGCGGGTACGACGGCCCGACGACCCTGACCGCGCCCGCGGCGCCGACCTTCGCCGAGATCGCCGAGATCGCCTCCGAGATGTCGGGGCGGACCATCCGGTACCAGTCGACGGACGAGGCGGACTGGATCGCCGCGCAGGTGGCCGCCGGGGTGCCGGAGCCCCGGACGCGCTTCCTGCTGGGCTTCTACCGGGCCGCGCGGGACGGCTTCTTCGCCGGCGTCGACCCGCTGCTCGGCGACCTCCTCGGCCGTGCGCCACGCGACGCGCGCGACGCCCTGCGGCAGGCGGCCGGAGTCGCGTCGGACTCCTGACGGCGGTGGTCGTCCGGGTGCGAACCTCTGATCCGGAAAGTCTCCGAAATTTTCGGAGCCCGAACCTCGTCGGCGTCCGGCCGGCGGCGGGCAGGGGCGCGGAAAGTTCGCTGTCGAAGCGCTTCAACTCGCCGTCTTCCAGCGCAAACCCGGCTTCGGTGATCTCTGTGTCGCCATCACCGGTTTCCATGATGTTTCCGGAAGTTGTTGACACAGTGAACGGCGGCTCCAATACTGTGGCCATCGACTCGCCTCGATGGCGATCGAGGTTCGTCGGCCGGTGGTGGTGCTGCCACCCGCCGGCCGCGCCCCCGCCACCACAGGGAGGAACACGCCCATGAACGACGCCCCCGTCCGCTCGGGCAGCCGCAGGCGCGGACGCCTCAGGATGCTTCTCGGCGGAGTCTGCGCCGTGGCGCTCGCCGCCGCCGGCACCACTGCGGTCCTGTCCGGTCCCGCCTACGCCGACACGACCGTCACGTCGAACCAGACCGGCACCAACAACGGCTACTTCTTCTCCTTCTGGAAGGACAGTGGCAACGTCTCCATGACCATGGGGAACGGCGGTCAGTACAGCACCCAGTGGAGCGGCATCAACAACTTCGTGGCCGGCAAGGGCTGGAATCCCGGCACCGCGCGCAACGTCACGTACTCCGGTAGCTTCAACCCGTCCGGCAACGCCTACCTCACCCTGTACGGCTGGACCCACAACCCCCTGATCGAGTACTACATCGTCGACAGTTGGGGTAGCTGGCGCCCGCCGGGCAGCGGCTACATGGGCTCGGTCAGCTCGGACGGCGGCACGTACGACATCTACCGCACCCAGCGGGTCAACGCGCCGTCGATCGAGGGCGACAACAAGACCTTCTACCAGTACTGGAGCGTCCGGCAGTCGAAGCGGGTCGGCGGCACCATCTCCGCCGGCAACCACTTCAGCGCCTGGTCCCGGCTCGGCATGAACCTCGGCAACCACGACTACCAGATCCTGGCCACCGAGGGCTATCAGAGCAGCGGAAACTCCAACATCACGGTGGACAGCTCCGGTGGTTCCAACCCGACCACCCCGCCGCCGAACAACGGTGGCGGCTGCACGGTCAGCGTCAACCGGGCCGAGGAGTGGGGTGACCGGTTCAACACGACGTTCTCGGTCAGCGGCAGCAGCAACTGGACGGTGCGGATCCAGACCCAGGGCGGGCAGAGCCTGCAGAACAGTTGGAACGCGTCGATCAGCGGCACCAGCGGCACGCTCACGGCACGTCCGAACGGCAACGGCAACAACTTCGGCATCACGCTCTACAAGAACGGCAACAGCAACACGCCGACGGCGACCTGTTCGGCTAGCTGAGTCGACCTCTCGCCCGGGTGGGGGCGCCGCGACAGCGGCGCCCCCACCGTCGTGTGTGCCGGCCGACACACCCGGGCGGAAACTTGATTCATTCCAGAAGACTGGACTATGTTCGGGGCATGACGTCCGACTTCGAGACCCAGTTGCGGGCGGTCTCGTTGCGCGTGACCCGGCCCCGCCTGGCGGTGCTCGCCGCCCTGCGGGACCATCCGCACGTCGACACCGACACCGTGATCGCGCTGGTCCGGGCAGACCAGCCCACGGTCTCCCACCAGGCGGTCTACGACGTGCTCCGGGCGCTCACCGACGCCGGGCTGGTGCGCCGCATCCAGCCGGCCGGCGCCGTCGCCCGCTACGAGTCGCGGGTGGGAGACAACCACCACCACATCGTGTGCCGCTCGTGCGGCACGATCGCCGACGTGGAGTGCGCCGTCGGTCACGCCCCCTGCCTCACCGCCGCCGACGACCACGGTTTCGTGGTCGACGAGGCGGAGGTCGTCTACTGGGGCACCTGCCCCGACTGCGCGACCGACCGCACCGCCACCTGATCAGCCAGTTCGGCCAATGATCCGCCAGTTCGGAAGGAAACAGATGAGCGACACCCAGGACAACGGGCCCGTCAGCGCCCAGGGCGTGGACGCCAAGGAGGCGGCCGGCTGCCCGGTCGCGCACGACTCCGCGACCGCGACCGGCAGTGAGAGCGAGAACCCGGCGATCGACTCGCCGACCCCGAAGACCGGTGGCCGCCCGCGCACCAACCGGGACTGGTGGCCCAACCAGCTCGACCTGTCGGTGCTGCACGCCCACTCGTCCAAGGGCAACCCGCTGGGGGCGGACTTCAGCTACGCCCGGGAGTTCGCCAAGCTCGACGTCGAGGCGCTCAAGCGCGACATCACGCAGGTGCTGACCACCTCGCAGGAGTGGTGGCCGGCCGACTTCGGCCACTACGGCGGCCTGATGATCCGGATGAGCTGGCACGCGGCGGGCACCTACCGGATCGAGGACGGCCGTGGCGGCGCCGGCGACGGCGGCCAGCGGTTCGCCCCGCTGAACAGTTGGCCGGACAACGCCAACCTGGACAAGGCCCGCCGGCTGCTCTGGCCGGTCAAGCAGAAGTACGGCCAGAAGATCTCCTGGGCCGACCTGCTGGTGCTGGCCGGCAACGTCGCGCTGGAGTCGATGGGCTTCAAGACCTTCGGCTTCGGCTTCGGCCGCGAGGACGTCTGGGAGCCCGAGGAGATCTTCTGGGGCCCGGAGGACACCTGGCTCGGCGACGAGCGCTACGCCTCCGAGAAGGAGATGGCCGCCGGCGTCGGCGCGACCGAGATGGGCCTCATCTACGTCAACCCGGAGGGCCCCCGCGGCAACGCGGACCCGGCCGCGGCGGCGCACTTCATCCGGGAGACCTTCCGCCGGATGGCGATGAACGACGAGGAGACCGTCGCCCTCATCGCCGGCGGTCACACATTCGGCAAGACCCACGGCGCCGGCGTCGCCGACGACCACGTCGGCCCGGAGCCCGAGGGCGCCCCGCTGGAGGCGCAGGGCCTCGGCTGGCTGAGCACGCACGGCACCGGCAAGGGCGGTGACACGATCACCAGCGGCCTCGAGGTGACCTGGACCGACCGGCCGACGCAGTGGAGCAACCGCTTCTTCGAGATCCTCTTCGGCTACGAGTGGGAGCTGACCACCAGCCCGGGCGGGGCCAAGCAGTGGGTCGCGAAGGACGCCGAGGCGATCATCCCGGACGCGCACGACCCGTCGAAGAAGCACCGGCCGACGATGCTGACGACCGACCTGTCGCTGCGGGTCGACCCGGCGTACGAGAAGATCTCGCGCCGCTTCCTGGAGAACCCGGACGAGTTCGCGCTGGCGTTCGCCAAGGCGTGGTACAAGCTGCTGCACCGCGACATGGGCCCGGTCAGCCGCTTCCTCGGCCCGTGGGTCCCCCAGGCGCAGCTCTGGCAGGACCCGGTCCCGGCCGCCGACCACGAGCTCGTCGGTGACGCCGACATCGCCGCGCTCAAGGCGAAGGTCCTCGACTCCGGTCTCACCACCGCCCAGCTCGTCTCCACCGCCTGGGCCTCGGCCGCGAGCTTCCGCTCGACCGACAAGCGCGGCGGCGCCAACGGCGCCCGGATCCGGCTGGAGCCGCAGCGCAACTGGGAGGTCAACCAGCCCGAGCAGCTCGCCACCGTGCTGGCGACCCTGGAGGGCATCCAGCGGGAGTTCAACGCCGCCGGCGGCGCCCGGATCTCGCTCGCCGACCTGATCGTGCTGGCCGGTTCGGCCGCGGTCGAGAAGGCGGCGCGGGACGCCGGGGTCGAGGTGACGGTGCCGTTCCACCCGGGTCGCACCGACGCCAGCCAGGAGCAGACCGACGTGGAGGCGTTCCGGGTGATGGAGCCGCGCGCCGACGGTTTCCGCAACTACCTGCGGCCGGGTGAGAAGACCGAGCCGGAGGTGCTGCTCGTCGACCGGGCGTACATGCTCAGCCTGACCGCGCCGGAGATGACCGTCCTCGTCGGTGGTCTGCGGGCCCTCGGCAACAACGTCGGCGGCGCGGCGCACGGCGTGCTCACCGACCGGCCCGGCGTGCTCACGAACGACTTCTTCACCAACCTGCTCTCCCCGGGCACCCGGTGGAAGGCGTCGGAGTCCGAGGAGCACGTGTACGAGATCCGCGACCTGGCCACCGACACGGTGAAGTGGACCGCCACCGCGGTCGACCTCATCTTCGGCTCGAACTCCCAGCTCCGGGCGCTGGCCGAGGTCTACGCCAGCGACGACGCGCGGGAGAAGTTCGTGACCGACTTCGTCGCCGCCTGGACCAAGGTGATGGAGCTGGACCGGTTCGACCTGTCCTGATCCACCTGTCCCACCCGACGAGCCCCGGTCGATCCGTCACGGACCGACCGGGGCTCGTCCCGCTACCGCCGCTCCCAGCGCTCCTTGGTGATCTCGTACCGCACGTCCCCGTGCTCGGCGCCCTCGATCATGTCCAGGTCGGCGGGAGTGGGCATGCTGTCCACGAGCGTCATGCCGACCTTCTCCATGACGTGGCGCGAACCGTGGTTCACCGCCATCGTCTCCGCCCAGACCATGCGTACCCCGAGCGTCGTGAACGCCTTGCCCAGCAGCGCCCGCGAGCCCTCGGTGGCGTAGCCGTTGCCCCAGGCCGCCTGCCGCAGCCGATAGCCGAGTTCGACCTCGTGCAGCGGGCCCTGCGGCGCGGGGCGCAGGATGAACCAGCCGATGAACGCGCCGCCGTCCTTCTCGTGCGCGGCGAACAGCCCGAGGTCGCCGCCCCATCTCTCGTAGCCGGCGATGATGTTCGGCAGGTGGCGTTCGCGGATGATCTCCGGCGCGGTGGGCCTGCCGCCGGTCAGGTAGCGCATCACCGCCGGGTCGCTGTCCAGCTCGATCAGCAGCTCCGCGTCGTCGGCGGTGAATCGGCGCAGGACCAGGCGCTCGGTCTCCAGGTAGGTGTCCACGAGTCGATCATGCGGGAAGCGCGCCGGGCAGCCAATAGGATTTCGCTCGTGCACGGGTTCACCGACGTCGACCGCCAGCCGACCCCGGGCGCGTGGGTCGGGGTGCTCGACCGTCTCGGCGGGGAACCGTTCTACCGGTCGTACCAGCGGCGGGTCCGGGAACTGCTCCACCCGGTGCCCGGCGGTCGTTACCTCGACGTCGGCGCCGGCACCGGGGCAGGCGCGGCCGCCCTGACGGACGAACACGACGTCAGCGTCGTGACCGTCGACCACGCGCGGACCATGGCCGCCGCCATGCGGGCGCGCGGCCTGACCCGGTGCGCCGTCGCCGACGCCCATCACCTGCCGTTTCCCGCCGACTCCTTCGACGGGGCGTGGGCCGACCGGACGCTGCAACACCTGGCCGATCCGCACGCCGCGATCCGGGAGCTCGTCCGGGTCGTCCGGCCGGGTGGCCGTGTCGTTCTCGCCGACCCGGACTACGACACCCAGGTGCTCGACATCGCCGACCAGGGGTTGGCGCGGCGTGTGCTGCGGTTCCGGGCCGACGTCCTCCTGCGCAACGGCGCCCTGGCCCATCAGCACGCCGGCCTCCTGGCCGGACACGGCCTGGTCGACGTCGCCGTGGAACCCCGAACGCTGCTGGTGCGGAACCCGACCGCCGTCGACAACGTGCTCGGCCTCCGCAGTTGGGCCGCCACCGCCGCGCGACGCGGAGCACTCGACCCGGCCGACGCCCGTGCCTTCGAAGACCAGTTCGACGAGGCCGTCGCCGCCCGCCGCTTCACCTACGCGGTGACCTTCTTCCTCACCGCCGCCACGGTCACCTGACTGACGGCCCGAACGACGCCCCGGGAGGGAGGGCGGGGGCGGGGGAGGGGGTGTTGCTTGCAAGTTTCTAAAAAGTTGCCGCAAGGTATTGCAAAGACTTTCATGGATGCCGCATCGTGGTCGCACCTGGACGGCCGTCCTTCCCCCGTGAGCCCTTTCGAGCACCGGAAGAGGTCCCCCTGCCATGGAATCCGTCAGGCCACACCCCCGTGGCCGCGCCGGTCGCCTGCTGCTCGCCGCCGCGCTCGTCGCGGCCGGCGGCGCGGCCGTCGTCGCCGCTGCCACCACCGCCACCCCCGCCCGCGCCGCCACCGTTCTCAACGACAGCGAGGTAACCGCCAACCTCTGGGAATGGAACTGGACCTCGGTCGCCGCCGCCTGCACCGACCACCTCGGCCCCGCCGGGTACGGCGCGGTGCAGGTGGCCCCGCCGCAGGAGTCGGTGAGCCTGCCGAACAGCCCCGACGGCGTGCACCCCTGGTACGAGGTGTACCAGCCGGTGTCGTACAAGCTGGACAGCCGGTTCGGCAACCGGCAGCAGTTCGCCGCGATGGTCACCGCCTGCCACGCCGCCGGCGTCCGGGTCTACGTCGACGCCGTGGTCAACCACATGGCCGGCACCAACAACCCGGCCGGCACGCGCGGCTACGCCGGCACCGAGTTCACCGGCTACAGCTACCCGGCGGTGCCCTACGGCAGCGGGGACTTCCACCGGCCGGGGGACAACTGCCCGACCGGCGGCGGCATCAGCGACTGGAACAACGAGGCCCAGGTGACCAGTTGCGAGCTGCTCTCCCTGTCCGACCTCTACACCGAGAAGGACGCCGTCCGCACCCGGATCGCCGGCTACCTGAACGACCTGATCGGCCTCGGAGTCGACGGGTTCCGGGTCGACGCGGTCAAGCACGTCAAGAAGGACGACTTCGCGGCGATCCTCGGCAAGCTGGACGACACCGTCGTCGAGGGCCGCCGCCCGTACGTCGCCCAGGAGATCTTCGACGGCGCGAGCAACCCGGCATTGCAGGCCCGGGCGTACGTCGGCAACGGCGACGTGCTCGACTTCGGGTACGCCAAGGGCATCCGCTCGGCGTTCCTCGGCTCCATCTCCACGCTGGCGAACGTGCCGAACTGGAACCTCGACGCGCCGAGCGCCAACGTCTTCGCCATGGTCACCAACCACGACCTGGAACGAGACGGCGTGGTGCTGTCCTACAAGGACGGCGCCGACTACGTGCTCGCCAACTACTTCGCGCTGGCGTACCCGCACGGCAAACCGTCGGTCTACGACAGTTTCACCTGGTCGAACCGGAACCAGTCCCCGCCGAGCGACAGTTCCGGGCGGGTCACCGACACGGTCTGCGGCGCCGCGTGGAACTGCCTGACCCGCAGCGCCGGCATCAGGGGCATGGTCGGCTGGGCCAACGCGGCCCGGCCGGTGAAAAGCGTCTCGGACTTCACCACCGTGAACGACAACGTGATCGGCTTCCACCGGGGCGACCGGGCCTGGATCGGCATCAACGACTCCGGCTCCGCCGCCACCGCCACGTTCGCCACCGGGTTGGCCGACGGCCGGTACTGCGACGTCATCGCGGGCGGCGCCACCGCCGCCGGGTGCACCGGCGCCACGGTGACCGTCTCCGGCGGCCGGGCCGCCGTCACCATTCCGGCGAACGGCGCCGTCGCGGTGCACGTCAACGCCCGGCCGGGCGCGAACCCGTCGCCGACCGCGTCGGCCACCGCCTCGCCGACGGCCGGCCCGACCACCAGCCCCTCCGACCGGGTCGCCACCACGTTCACCGTGAGCGCGACCCCGGCCGCCGGCCAGGACGTGTACGTCGTCGGCAGCGTCCCCGAGCTGGGCTCGTGGACGCCGGCCAACGGCGTCAGGCTCGCCGCGCAGGGCGGCGGCGCCTACCGTGCCACGGTCGACCTGCCCCGGTCGACGGCGGTCGAGTTCAAGCACGTCAAGATCACCTCGGCCGGGGTGGTGACCTGGGAGTCCGGCGCGAACCGAAGCTTCACCACACCGGCCGCCGGCACGTACGCGGTGACCGGGACGTTCCGCGGCGACACCGTCTCGACGGCGGTGGCCACCTCGTTCGCGGTCACCGCGACCACCACCTACGGCCAGAACGTGTTCGTGGTCGGCAACGTCGCGGCGCTGGGCGGGTGGAACCCGGCGAACGCGGTCGCGCTCTCCCCGGCGACCTACCCGATCTGGCGGGCGACGGTCGACCTGCCGCCGAACACCGCGGTCGAGTACAAGTACGTGAGGAAGAACCCGGACGGGACCGTGACCTGGGAGTCCGGCGCGAACCGGACCTTCACCACCCCGGCCGGCGGCACCCGGAGCAACACCGACACCTGGCGGTAGCGGCCGACGGCGCGGCCCGTCCTCCTCCGGCGGGGACGGGCCGCGCCGTACCCCCGAGGTCATGAGCCCGCGCGCGGCCGGAGCCGGGCCACCGGCCGTCCCAGCGGACGGCGTCCGACGACTGCCACCAGCGCGGCGGCCAGGCACGCGACGGCGGCGACGACGAGCGGCGGCCGACCGCCGGCGTGCACGGCCGCCGCGCCGAGCGGGATGGCCAGCGTGATCGGCCCGAACATCGCCGTGTTCGCGGTGCCGGCCACCCGTCCGAGCAGCGCCGGCGGGGTGTGCGTCTGCACCGCCGTGACGGCGGCGACGAGCGCCCACGGCAGGCCGACCCCGACCACCACCGAGGCGGCCACCGTGGCCGGCCACCAGGGCAGGCAGCGGGCCAGGCAGCCGGCGGCGAACAGGACCGCGCCGGCGACGCCGACGGCGGACGCGCCCCAGTGGCGGACCAGCCGGCCGACGACCAGCCCGGCCAGCACCGAACCGGCGCCCTGCGCGCTGGCCAGCACGCCGAGGAACGTCGACGGCAGGGCCAACTCCTCGATCACCACGGCGTAGAGCGCCGCGGTGGTGAAGCCGGACATCGCGATCGACACCGCCGCCAACGCCACGGGTACGCGCACCGCGCGGCGGCGGAGGAGGACGGCGAGCCCGGCCCGGGGGCCGGACGGACGGGCCGGCGCCGGGTCGTCGACCGGGGCCGCGTCGACGCCCGTGGCCGGCAGCCGCAGCGCGCCGTAGAGCACGGCGACCAGCAGCGGCACGGCGGCGCTGAGCACGGCGACCGGGTGCCCGCCCCGCCAGGCGTAGAGGCCCGCCCCGGCCAGCGGCGCGACCAGCTTCATGCCCTCCTGGGCGCTGGACCGCCAGCCGTTGACGTCGGCGAGTCGCGCCGGGGGCAGCGCCGCCGGCAGCAGCGCCGTCTCGCCGGCGTCGATCAGCACGTAACTGACGCCGTAGGCGACCGAGACCGCGAAGATCAGCCAGGTCTCGCCCGGCCCGCGGACTGCGAGCAGGCTGAGCAGGGTGGCGGCCAGGGCCAGGTGGACGGCGATGACAAACGGTCGTCGGGGCGCCCGGTCGAGCAGCCCGCCGAGCCAGGGACCGGCAAGCACCGGGGCGTAGACGCAGAGCCCGGCGAGTGCGGCCAGCCCGGTGGAGCCGGTGAGGTCGAGCACCCAGATGCCGGCGACGAGCGCCATGGCGCTGCCGCCCAGCCCGGACAGCACCGAGATGGCCACGAACAGCACGGCGTTGCGGCGCATGAGCCCTCCGGAGTTGAGCGGGGTGGACTCACATCCTGAATTCCTGAGCGGAGCCGGCGCAATGCCGCCGGCATGCGTCAATCCCTTGTTGACAGCGCGGCGGCGATTCGGCGGGCGGCCCCGCGGGCCGGCGCCGGCAGTCGCGGTCCGACCCCGGCCAGGTCCCCGACGAGGTACGCGGCCAGCGCGAACAACGGTCCCGGCGCGGCGTCCAGGGCCGAGGCGCAGGTACGACGCACCAGCGCCGCCCGGCGGAACCGGCCGTCCCACGCCCGGTCCGCCGCGATCCACCGATCGAGATCGGTCACGGCTGCCCGCAGCCCCACCACCTCGGCCGACCAGGTGCGGTCGAGTCGCCCCAGCCGCGCGCGGCGGGCCGTCACGAGCCGTTGCCGGCGCTGCTCGGCGGCCTGCCGGCTGCTCAGCCCCAGGGCGCCGGCGATCTCCGCCCAGGTGACGCCGTCGTGCCGGGCCCGGTCGATCAGCTCCAGCTCCCGCTCGTCCAACCGGGCGCGGGCGGCCCCGATCTCGGACAGGAGGGACAGGTCCGTCGACGCCACCGTGACGGTCAGCGGGGCGGGGCCACGTACAGGGCGGTCCGGCAGCCGGTCTCGCCGGGCTCCAGCCAGATCCGGTCGTACCCGGGCTCCTCGATCTTTCCGGCCGGCGTGCGGACCAGCAGGAGGCACTGCCGTTCCTGCGGTACGCCCACGGCGGCGACGAGCGCGCCCTCGTGGGTGATCGTGTCCACGGTGATCCACTCCTGCGGGAACGCCGCCCGCACCGCGCCCGCGAGCGTCGCCGGGGTGGCGGTGCGCAGCACCGTCGTGAGCCGCTCGCGCCCGTCGTCCGGCAGCGCCGGCACCGGCGCGGCGGTCGGCGGTGGGGGAGCGGCACCTGGCGGGCAGTCGATCTCGCGATAGGTGGTGTAGCGGTAGAGCCGCAGCTCGTAGCGGTAGCAGCGGGTGATCCGGCCGGCGGGGTGGCTGCTCTCGCCGGGCCGGGTCGTCGGCCCTTCCCCGAGGGACACGAACCGGACGTCGATGGTCGCCAGTTCGTCCGCGTAGACGCGACCCGACCAGGCCAGGGCCTCCTGCCGGACGGCCGGGTCGGCGCCCGGCGGCGGCGTCGCGACCTCCGTCACGACCTCGGTGGCGGCGATCGACGCGGCGTCCCGGATCCGGTCGCGGTGTCCGAGCGCCTGGTTGAGGCGCTCCGCCGCAGCCGCCGCCGGGTCGGTGGGGCGCACGGCGTCCGACACCGGCGCGTCGTCCCTCGCCGGCTCGGCGCCGGGGCGCACACCGCACCCGAGAAGCGCCAGCGTGACCGTGACCGCGACGGCGGCCCGTCGCCGTCGGCCGGATCCCGGCTTCTCCCGTACCGATGCCCCGTTCACGGGCGTCACGCTACCGCCGCGCCGCCACCGGGGAGATCCCGGCCACCGCGGGGTCGGGCCGGGGTCAGCGGGCCAGCCAGGCGCCGTCGACCGGGATCACCGCGCCGTGCACGTAGGCCGCCGCGTCGGAGGCGAGGAAGACGGTGACGCCGCCGAGGTCGTCGGGTCGCCCCCAGCGTCCGGCCGGGATCCGGTCCAGGATGGCCCGGTTGCGTTCCGGCTGCTCGCGCAGCGCGCGGGTGTTGTCCGTGGCGATGTAGCCGGGCGCGATCGCGTTGACGTTCACCCCGTGCGGCGCCCACTCGTTCGCCAGCGCCCGGGTCAGCCCGGCGATGCCGGACTTCGCCGCGGCGTAACCCGGCACGGTCACCCCGCCCTGGAAGCTGAGCATCGACGCGGTGAAGATGATCTTGCCGGAGCCGCGCCGGACCATGGCCCGGCCGATCTCCCGGGCCAGCACGAACGGCGCGGACAGGTCGACCTCCAGCACGTGGTCCCAGTCGTCGTCGGAGTGCTCGGCGGCCGGCGCGCGGCGGATCGTGCCGGCGTTGTTGACCAGGATGTCCACCGGGCCGCGCGCGAGCAGCCAACCGGCCAGGTCGCGCACGGCGGCCCGGTCGGACAGGTCCGCGCGGCGGGGCACGAACGTTCGCCCGTGCGCCGCCACCCGCGCCGCCACCGCGCTGCCGGTCTCCTCCAGGGCGGCGCTCACCCCCACCACGTCGGCGCCGGCCGCGGCCAGAGCCTCCGCCATGGCCAGGCCGATGCCGCGCCGGCAGCCGGTGACCACCGCCACCCGGCCGCTGAGATCGAACGGGTTCACGCGCCCCCTCCACAGTCGACGAGCACCTTCACGTCGCCGCCGGCCGCGAGCGCCTCGAACGCCCGCGACACCTCGTCCAGCGGCACGATCCGGGAGATGAGCCGGTCGGCGGGCACCCGGCCGCCGTGCACCAGGCGGACCGCCTCGGCGTAGTCGTCCGGCTCGTACACCCGCACGCCGATCAGCTCCAGCTCGCGCCAGAAGACCCGGTGCAGGTCCACCTGCCGCGGGGTGGGGTGGATCGCCACCACCACCAGACGTCCGCGTACCGCCAGCAGGTCGGTGGCGAGGCGTACCCCGGTGTCCGAGCCGGACACCTCGAACACCACGTCGGCGCCCGCGCCGTCGGTCGCCTCCCGGATCGCCTCCGGCACGTCGACCGACGCCGGGTCCAGCGTGGTGAGCCCGAGGTCGGCGGCGAGCGCACGCCGGTCCCGGTCGATCTCCAGGACCGTCACGGTGGCGCCGGTGCCCCGGGCGACCACGCCGATGAGCAGCCCCACCGGCCCGGCGCCGATGACGACCGCGTGCTCGCCGGCGGTGAGACGGGAGCGTCGGACGTCGTGCACGGCCACCGCGGTCGGCTCCACGAGCGCGGCCCGCGGCAGGGGCAGGTCCGCCGGCAGCGGCACCACGATGCGCTCCGGGACCGTCCAGGAGCGCTGCATCGCGCCGGGCGAGTCGACGCCGACGAAGGTGAGCCGGTGGCAGACGTGGGGGTGGCCGGCGCGGCACGCGGGGCACCGCCCGCACCAGTCCAGCGGCATCACGGTCACCGGGTCGCCCACCCGGTGCGCGTCCACGCCCGGCCCCAGCTCGGCGATCCGGCCGGACATCTCGTGGCCGAGCACCGCCGGCGGGCGGACCCGCTGGTCCATCGCGCCGTGCGCGATGTGCAGGTCGGTGCCGCAGATCCCGGTGTACGCGACCGCGATGCGCACCTGGCCGGGGCCGGGCGGCACCGACGGGGTGTCCTCGACGACGAAGCTCCGCTCGCCGACGTAGTGCGCGCTGCGGTTCACGCCGCCTCCTCGGTGTCGCCTGGTCGTCGCACGTCACGCCCTTCCGGTGGCAGGGTTGTTCTCGTCCCGGCCGCTGGTCCAGGCGTAGCCGAGCACCGGCGCCAGCAGCGTCTCGATCTCGTCGAGCAGGTCGGGGTCGGTCTCGGTGAGCGCCCAGCGCACGTTGCGGGCCATGTTCCCGGCGCTCGCGGTGCCGACGAAGGTGGTGGCGAACGCCGCCGGCGCGGCGGCGAAGCTCAGCGCCACCTGCGCGATGTCGACGCCTCGGCGGGCGCACAGCTCGGCCGCCGCCGCGGCGGCCCGCCGCACCGGTGGCGGCGCCGGGTGCCAGTCGGGCGCGCCCCGCCGCGAGAGCAGCCCCATGGCCAGGGGCGACGCGTTCATCACCGCCGTGCCGAGGGCGGCGAACCCGGGTGCGCTGTCGGCAAGCGCGCGGTCCAGCAGCGTGTAGCGGCAGTAGGACAGCACGGTGTCCACCGGCGTCGCCGCGGCGACCCGGGTGAGCGCGGCCAGCGGATAGCCGGTGACGCCGAGGAACCGGACCTTCCCCGCCTCGCGTAGCTTCTCCAGCGCGGGTAGCGTCTCGGCGATGACCTGGTGGAGGTCGCCGAACTCGATGTCGTGGCACTGGATCAGGTCGAGGTGGTCGGTGCCGAGCCGGTCCAGGCTCTCCTCGACGCTCGCCGTGACGCGCGCGGCGGAGAAGTCGAACGCCGCCTCGCCGTACCGGCCGACCTTGGTGGCCAGGACGTAGCCGGACCTGTCGACGCCGCGCAGCGCCCGGCCGAGCACCGTCTCGGCGACCGTGGCGCCGTAGTACGGCGACACGTCGATGATGTTCACGCCCAGGTCGAGGGCGGTGCGGACGGCGCGGATGCCGTCCTGCTCGTCGATCCGGCCGTAGACCCCGCCGAGGGGTGAGGCGCCGTAGCCGAGCATCGACACCTCCAGGCCGGTCCGGCCGAGGGGGCGGTACCGCACGCCGATCACGCTCCCTTCGGCCACGACCGGGACAAAGATCCGACGTCTCTATAGTGGGGAGCGTCGCCGAGGCTCGCCACCCCGGACGCGGTCGGTGCGACCGCACGCGGCGAGCCGGTCCGGAGGGGGCGTGGATGGCACTTACCGACGACGCGATCGCGAAGATCCGCGGCATGATCTCCAGCGGTGAGCTGCCCCCGGGGGCCCGGCTGCCACCGGAGCCGCAGTTGGCGGCGCAGATGGGCCTGTCGCGCAGCGGCGTGCGGGAAGCGGTGAAGGTGCTCGAGTCGGCCCGGGTGCTCGACGTGCGTCGCGGCGACGGGACGTACGTGACGAGCCTCGCGCCCCGGCTCCTGCTGGAGGGCCTCGGCGTCGCGGTGGAGTTGCTGCGCGACGACACGCTGCTGGAGGTGATGGAGGTACGCCGGATGTTGGAGCCGGTGGCGACCGGGATGGCGGCGCTGCGGATGACCGACGCCGGGCTCGACGAGCTGGCCCGGATCCTGGAGGACATGCGCGCGGCGGCCGGCGACGCCGAGAAGCTGATCACCTTCGACACCGCCTTCCACCACACCGTGGTGGCGTCGACCGGCAACGAGACGCTCACCTCGCTGCTGGACGGGTTGTCCGGCCGCACCCTGCGGGCCCGGGTGTGGCGCGGTCTGATCGAGGCGAACGCCGCGCACACGACCATCGACGAGCACCACGCGATCTACCTCGCCCTGCGGTCGCGGGACCAACTGCTCGCCCAGGCCAGCGCGCTGATGCATGTGAACACCTCCGAGGCGTGGTTGCGGACGGTGCTGGCGGCCAAGGCGGCGGCCGGCTGAGGCGCGGCGTCGTGTGGTCACGCCGGTGACTCCAGGCGGTAGGTGCGCACGGCGGTGCCGGCGAAGATCTCCTGGCGGTGCCGGTCCGGCAGCGGCGGCAGCGCGCTCTCCAACGCCCGGCGCACGCCCGGATAGTCGGACCGCAGCAGACAGACCGGCCAGTCCGAGCCGAACATCAGACGAGCCGGGCCGAACTCGTCCACCGCGACCTCGACGAAGGGCGCCAGGTCGGCGGCTGACCAGCCCGGCGCGGCCTCGGTGACCAGGCCGGACAGCTTGGCGGTGACGTTGGCGTTGTCGGCCAGCGCGGCGAGCGGGTCGCGCCAGCTCCGCAACCCCACCTCGCCCTGGTCGATCCGGGGCTTGCCGAGATGGTCGAGCACGAGGCGCAGCCCGGGGACCGCACGCGCGGCCCGGGCCGCCGCCGGCATCTGGTCGGCGCGGATCACCAGGTCGAACGCGACGTCGGCGGCGGCGACCTCGGCGAGACCCCGCAGCACGTCGGGGCGGTCCAGATAGTCCGGGTCCGCCTCGCCCTGCACCTGGGAGCGCACGCCGACGAGGAACTCACCGCCGCGCAGCCCCCGGTAGCGCGCGATGGTGGCCGCGACGTCGTCGGCCGCCACGTCGAGCCAGGCCACCACGCCGAGGATCGGTGGCGTGTCGGCGGCGTACCCGAGGAACTCGGGCGCCTCGTCGCGGTGGCACCGTCCACCCTCGACAAGCACGCTGCCGTCCACGCCGGAGGCGGTCAGCTCGGCGGTCAGGTCCGCCGGGGTGAACGGACGGCGGATGGTGTCCAGCCCGGGCGCGTCGAGCCAGCCGTAGCCGCGCTCCGGCCGCCACAGGTGGTGGTGCGCGTCGATGATCACGGTCGGGTCGCCGTCGCCGTGGCCCACCGCGCGCCGTCGGGGAACCGGTAGGCGGCCCGCGAGGCGGCCAGCATCTCCGCGCTCATGCCCGGCGCGCGGGGCGCCTGATACCGGCCGTCCCGGACGACCACCGGGTCGGTGAAGTGCTCGTGCAGGTGGTCGACGTACTCGATGGCCCGGTCCTCGGTGCTGCCGCTGAGCGCGAGCACGTCGAACATGGCCAGGTGTTGCACCAGCTCGCACAGGCCGACCCCGCCGGCGTGCGGGCAGACCGGCACCCCGAACTTCGCGGCGAGCAGCAGGATCGCCAGGTTCTCGTTGACGCCGGCGACCCGGCAGGCGTCGATCTGCACCACGTCGACGGCGCCGGCCTGCAACAGTTGCTTGAACATCACCGCGTTGTGCGCGTGCTCGCCGGTGGCGACCTTCACCGGCGCCAGGGCGGCGCGGACGGCGGCGTGCCCGAGCACGTCGTCCGGCGAGGTCGGCTCCTCGATCCAGTACGGGGCGAACGGCGCGAGCGCGCGCATCCACCGGATCGCCTCCGGCACGCCCCAGACCTGGTTGGCGTCGACGGCGATGCGGACGTCCGGCCCGACGGTCTGCCGGGCGATGCCCAGCCGGCGGACGTCCTCGCCCAGGTCGGCGCCGACCTTCAGCTTGATCAGGCGGAACCCGGCGTCGACCGCCTCCTTGCAGAGCCGGGCGAGCTTGTCGTCGTCGTACCCCAGCCAACCCGGCGTGGTGGTGTAGGCCGGGTAGCCCTCGGACAGCAGCCGGCGCTCCCGTTCGGCCCGTCCGTCCCGGGCGGCCCGGAGCAGCCCCAGCGCGTCGTCCTCGGTGAGCGCGTCGCGCAGGTAGCGGAAGTCGACCTGCGCCACCACCTGTTCCGGGGTGAGGTCGGCGAGCAGCCGCCACAGTGGCTTGCCGGCGCGCCGGGCGGCGAGGTCCCACACCGCGTTGACCAGGCCGCCGGCGGCCATGTGCACGACCCCCTTCTCCGGGCCCAGCCAGCGGATCTGGCTGTCGCCGACGAGCCGGCGGGCGAGCGCGCCCGGGTCGTCGACGAGCCGGTCGACCGGCTCACCGACCACCATCGGCGCGAGTGACCGCAGCGCCGCGACCACGAGCTCGGTGCCCCGCCCGACCGTGAACACCAGGCCGTGGCCCTCGGCACCGGCCGAGGTGTGCAGGACCAGATAGGCGGCCGAGTAGTCGGGGAACGGGTTCATCGCGTCCGACCCGTCGCGCAGGCGGGACGTCGGGAACCGTACGTCGATGGCTTCTACGGACGTGATGCGTTCGCTCAACGAGGTCTCCCGGGGTCGGATGGTCTCAGGTCTGTGCCTTGCCGCCGGTGATGCGGGAGACCACCAGGGCCACCAGGATGACGGCGCCGTTGAGGAAGTTGGTCCACTGCGCGGGCACCCCGGCCAGGGTCAGCACATTAATGATCATGAAGAGCAGCAGGACGCCGGTGAAGGCGCCGAACACGCTGCCCCGGCCACCGTTGAGACTGACACCGCCGATCACCGCGGCGGCGAAGACCTGGAAGATCGCGCCGCTGCCCTGGGCGGCCGGCACCGCCGCGAGCCGACCGCTGATCAGCAGGCCGGCCAGCGCGGCGAGGACGCTCGCCACGATCAGGGCGATCCACAGCACCCGGTCGGTCCGGATGCCCGCGGCCCGGGCCGCGTCGGTGTTGCCGCCGATCGCGTAGAGCGCCCGACCGGCGCGGGTGAAGCCGAGCACGACGACCCCGGCGGCGAACAGCAGCAGCGACACCCAGATGGACGCCGGCACCCCGAGCCAGGTGGTGGAGCCGAGGTACGTCATCGACCCGGGCAGCGCGAAGAAGGTCTGCCCGCCGGAGATGCCGGTGAGCAGCCCGCGCAGGACGATCAGCATGCCCAGCGTGACGACGAACCCGTTGAGCCCGAAGCGCACGATGAGCAGCCCGTTGAACGCGCCGACGAGCGCGCCGACGAGCAGGACCACGGGCACCGACCAGGCGCCGGGCAGCAGGTCCAGCCCCAGCCCCCGGGTGAGCGCGGGGTCGACGGTCAGCCAGGCGGCGATGCCCGGCGCGAGGCCGAAGGTGGACTCCAACGACAGGTCCATCTTGCCGGCGATCAGCACGATGGTCTGGGCGAGGACCACGATGGCGATCTCCGACATGCTCTGGAGCACGTTGATGATGTTGTCGGGGCTGAGGAAGACCGGGCTGACGATCCACCCGACGATCGCGACCGCGACGATCGCCGGCACCAGGGCCAGGTCGCGGAGCCGGGCGACGGCCAGGCTCCGGGACGAGGGCGCCGGTGGCGGCGTCGACGGTGGCACGGCCGGGGACGGGGTGGCGGCGGACAGCGTCTCAGACATGGTGGAGGTCCACCCCTTCCATGGCGGCTACCAGATCGTTGTCGCTCCAGCCGTGCGCCAGCTCGCCGACCACCCGGCCGGAGAACATGACCAGCACGCGATCGCAGATCCGCAGGTCGTCCAGTTCGTCGGAGACGACGAGCACGGCGCAGCCGCGCCGGCGCACGTCCTCCACCACCCCGAGCAGCGTCTGTTTGGACCGTACGTCGACGCCGGCGGTCGGGGTGATCAGGACCAGCACCTTCGGGTCGCTGGCCAGGGCCCGGCCCATGACCACCTTCTGCTGGTTGCCGCCGGACAGGTCGGCGACCGGGACGTGCGGTCCGTCCGCCTTGACCGTCAGGTCGGCGATGGTCCGGCGGGCCAGGGCGTCGCGTCGCTCGGGGGAGATCAGCCCGCGCCGGGAGATGCGGTCCGGCACGGTCATGGTGACGTTCTCCGCGATGGACAGCGACGGCACCAGGCCCTCCCGGTGCCGGTCCTGCGGCACCAGTCCGACCCCGGCGGCGAGGGCGTCGGGCACACTGCCCGGCCGCACCGCGCGCCCGTCGACGCGCACCGTCCCGCCCGCGCGCCGGGCCAGCCCGACGATCGCCTCGGCGGCCTCGACCTTGCCGCTGCCACCGCCACCGGCGAGGCCGACCACCTCGCCGGCCCGGGCCTGCACCGACAGTTCGACGCCGGAGGCGGTGACCAGGTCGCGCACCGACAGGCGTACCGGCGCGCCGGCCGGCAGCGGCCGGTGGTCCGCGCGGGGCAGTGTCACGTCCTCGCCGGTCATGGCCGCCACCAGCGCCGGGCGACTCAGCTCGGCGACCGGCGCGGTGACGATGTGCCGGGCGTCGCGGAAGACCGTCACCTGGTCGCAGATGTCGTAGATCTCCTGGAGGTGGTGGCTGATGAACAGGAACGTGACCCCCTGGGCGCGCAGGTCCCGGATCCGGGTGAACAGTCGGCTGATGCCCGCGGCGTCGAGCTGCGCGGTCGGTTCGTCGAGGATGATGAACCGGGCGCCGAAGGAGAGCGCGCGGGCGATCTCCACGAACTGGCGTTGCTCCACCGACAGCGTCGCGGCGGGTTGGCGGACGTCCACCTCGACCGACCACGCGGCAAGCGTCCGCTCCGCCTCCCGGCGCAGGCGCGACCAGCGGATCAGCCCGTCCCGGCCCCGCGCCTGCCGGTTGAGGAACAGGTTCTCCGCGACGGTGAGCGTGGGGATGATGGTGGACTTCTGGTAGACGCAGGCCACCCGCCGCCGCCAGGCGTCCCGGTCGCCCAGCGGCGGGGCCGGGCGCCCGTCGAACGCCACCGCCCCGCCGTCCGGGGCCTGTAACCCGGTGAGGATGCCGACGAGCGTCGACTTGCCGGCGCCGTTGCGCCCGACCAGCGCGTGCGTCTCACCGGGCCGCACCACGATGCCCGCCTCGGACAGGGCGACCGTCGAGCCGAAGCGCTTGGTGACGCGCACCGCCTCGACGACGGGCCGGCGCTCGCCCACCGGCCCGTCGTCGAGAGTTCGCGGGTCGGCGCTCATGCCTGGTTGCCCCACAGCGACCGGTCGTCGAACCGCAGCGTGGGCTGACCCCCGACCGGCGCGCCGTCGAGCGTCACCAGCGGCGCCGGGAGTTGGTCCTCCAGCAGCCCGTCCCGGACTCCGATGATGGTGCTGCCGTGGTCGGTGGGGCCGGGCTGGAACGTCTTGCCCTCGATCGCCGCGCGCACGTACTCCAGCCCGTACTTCGCGTACAGGTCGGCCGGCTGGCTGACGGTGGCGTCGATCAGCCCCTTGCCGATGTCCGTCAGCTCCTCCGGGATGCCGTCGTTGGAGACGACGAAGACGTGTTTCGGGTCGGTCGGCGGCACCTGGAGTCCTCGCTGCTTGAGGATCTGGAGTGTGCCCGACAGCGCGAACGACGACTGCATGTAGACGCCCTTGACGTCCGGGTCGGACGCGAACCGGGTCTGCAACTTCGTCGCGGCCACGTCGGCCTTCCAGTCGGTGGCCTCGCCGAACACGGTGATGCCCGGGAAGTCCGTGCGCATGCACTCGTTGAACGCCTCGGTGCGGTCCCGGCCGTTGATCGAGTCGAGGCCGCCCTGGAGCATCACAACCTTGCCCTTGCCGCCGAGCTTCGTGCCGAGGAACTGGCACGCCTTGGTGCCGTAGGCGCGGTTGTCGGCGCGTACGACCATGAAGACCCTGCCGGTGTCCGGCCGGGTGTCGATGGTGACCACCGGGATCTTCTTGTCGTGCAGTTGGCTCAGCGTCGGCGCGATGGCGGCGGTGTCCTGCGGAGCCATCACCACACCCTTGACGCCCTGGCTCATGAACGTCTGGGCGTTCGAGATGAGGTTGGCGATGTCGTTCTGCGAGTTGGTGGTCTTCAGTTCGACCTTCAGCTCGTCACCGAACTGCGGCACGTATCTGATGTACGAGTTCCAGAAGTCGGTGTCGGAGCGCGGGTAGTCGACGCCGACGATCGGGCGGGAGGCGTCCGATCCGCCGCCGGTGCGGTCACCGCAGCCGGCGGCGAACACGACGGACGCCCCGAGCACAAGCGTCAGGCCCGCGCTCAGGAGAGCCCTACGGATCATGGTGCTGCCTCCATCGTCCGGGGGAGTCGTCGCGGGGTCGCCGCCGATCGCGCCGAGGGTGGTCAGAACCGGGCGGTGGGTGAGGTGGGGACGGGACATGGCGATCCCTCCGGAACACGGTGACGGCCTCAGACATCAGACGTTAAGCGTTTCCGGCGTGTAACGTCAATGACGATCGAGGGTGAGATCGACGCAAACATCTTATGTATCAGCGTCGAGCGAGGCCATCGTGGTTAACGTTAACATCGATGAGCCTGAAACTCCGAGAGGCGTCGGGCGCGTCGACGCGGGTCAGCGACTCCGCACGGTGGTCAGGTCCGCGAGCCCGGAGATGGTGAGCAGGGGCTCCAGCACCGGGCCGGCGACGAGCGCGATGCGCTCGGCGTGCGGGAACAGCACGGCCAGGCCGGCGCTGTCCAGATATTCCACCTCGGTCAGGTCCACCACGAGAGGCTCCCCGTCGGGCCGGAGGGCGTCGTCGAGCGCGGCGGCGAAGGTGGCCGCGTTGCTCAGGTCGATCTCGCCGACCGCGGTCAGTACGCGCGCGCCGTCGGGACCGTTGCTCGTGGTCAGCGTCAGGGCCGTGCTCATCGGATGATCCTTGCCTGCATGTCGACGGTCGTGCCGGTGGCTCCCGGCGTCACGGTGATGCTGTCCATGAGAGCACGCATGAGCGCCAGCCCCCGACCGCGACTCGGGTCGGCGGGCCGATTCTGCTCCCGCCAGCGCCCGCTGTCGGTCACGCTCAGCCGCAGCGCGTCGGCGGTGGCGGCGGCGCGGAGCCGGATCCGACCGCCGGGGCTGTCCCGGTGGCCGTGCTCGATCGCGTTGGCGCACGCCTCACCGGCGGCCACCAGCACGTTGTAGGAGTACGCCGGGGCGAGCCCGCACCGGTCCAGCCAGCCGCGCAGCGCGGTGCGGACCTCGGCCAGGCGGGTCGACTCGGCGGGGAAGTCAAGCTCCAACGGACCCGGATGGCGGTAGAGGAGCAGGGCCACGTCGTCGTCGTACCCGCCGTCCGGGGTGAGCCGCTCCATCACCTCGGTGGCCAGCGCCTCGACCGGGATGCTCCGGCCCTCCTGGATCGCGGTGGTGACCCGGTCGATGCCGGCGGTCAACGGCTGGCGGCGGCGCTCGACGAGACCGTCGGTGTAGAGCATGAGCGTGGCCCGGGCCGGCACGACCGCCTCCGCCTCCGGGCGTTCCCGCCCGGTGCGCACCGCGAGCGGCCGGGAGCGGCCCCGGTCGAGGAACTGGGGGGTGCCGTCGGCGCGCACCACGATGGCCGGTGGGTGTCCGGCGCTGGAGTAGCGCAGCAGCCCGGTGGCCGGGTCGAGGACGCCGCAGAAGACGGTGGCGCACTGCGCGCCCGGAAGCAGGGCGGCGAACCGGTCCAGGGCCATCAGCGTCGGGGCCGGGCTGGCGTCCTGGAGCAGCAGCGCCCGGCAGGCGCTGCGCAACTGCCCCATCACGGTGGCGGCCTGGAGGCCGTGGCCGACACAGTCGCCGACCACGATGCCGATCCGCCCGTCGGGCAGCTCGACCGTGTCGTACCAGTCGCCGCCGACCTTGAGCGGAAGCGTGGCGGGGGAGTAGCGCACGGCGAAGCCGGACGGCAACTGGGCCGGGCCGAGGATCGCCCGTTGCAGCGCCAGCGCGGTCTCGCGCTGCTGGTCGATCTGGTGCACGCGGTGCAGGCCCTGACCGAGGTGACCGGCGAGAAGCGCCAGCAGCGTCTGGTCCTGCTCGGTGAAGGGCCGCTTCTCGCCCAGGTCGATCCAGAGCCCCATCGTGCCGTACGGGTGCTCCACCGCGATGCCGGCGCCGTGCGCCCGGGTCGCCACCGGGGTCAGCAGCGGCGTGTCCCGCAGCGCGAGCAGCGCCTGCCGGCGCTCGTCGGGTAGCGCCTCCCAGCGCAGCGCGCGGTCGGTCGCGAAGACCTCGGGCACGGCGGAGTCGCCGAAGACGGCGGTCACCACGGCGGTGGCCCGCCACAGCCTGCGCATCTCGTCCAGCACCCCGTGCAGGGCGTCGGCCAGGTCGTCCGCCTGGGACAGACGCACGCTCACCCCGGCCAGGGCGGTCTCGCGTTGCACGGCGTAGTGGTCGGCGGTCACGTCGCGGAACGTCCCCACGATCACCCGGCGCCCGGTTTCCGGATCATCGACCTGGTTGAACGACGCCGCGATCCAGAGCCGGTGCCCGTTGCGGTGGGTCACCGGCACGGTGTAGGTGCCCTGGCTCTGGCCGAGCAGCACCGAGAACGCGGCGGACGCCTGACGGTGCGCCTCGGGCTCGGCCTCCGGGTCCGGCCACCACGGCTGCACCGGTGGGTAGGGAAGACCCTCGGGGCCGTAGCCGAGGATGTCGGTGAACGCCGCGTTGATCTCGACGACCGAGCCGTCGGAGTCGCAGACGAAGAACGCCTCCTGCAACGAGTCGACGAGCGCGGTGCGCCAGCGGGCGTGGTGGTTGCGCAGCCGGGCCAGTTCTACGTTCGCCCGCACCCGGGCCAGCAACTCGGCGGCGGGGAACGGCTTGACCAGATAGTCGTCGGCGCCGGCCTCCAACCCCTCGATCGAGGCCTCCTGCCCGGCGCGGGCGGACAGCAGCAGCACCGGCGTGCCGGCCGTCCGGGGGTCGGCGCGCAGCGCCGTCACCAACCGCAGGCCGTCGAGCCGGGGCATCATCACGTCGCTGACCACCAGGTCGGGCGTGTGGGCACGGGCGGCGTTCAGCGCCGCCTGCCCGTCCGCCACGGCCTGCACCCGGTGGCCGGCGGAGCGCAACAGGCGGGTGAGGTATTCGCGCATGTCGGCGTTGTCGTCGGCGACCAGGACCCGGGCGGACACCTGCCCGTGGACGGCCGGCGTCGGACCGTCGACATGCGGTGGGTCCTCCGGGACCACCTCGGAGGTCGGGTCGTCGGGCAACCAGCGCAGCGCCTCCTGCACGAACGACTCGGCGGACACCGGCGGACGGCCCGGGTCGGCCGGGGCGATGGCGTCGCCGGGCAGGTGGGCGGCGCCGAACGGCAGCCGGACCGTGAACTCCGTGCCGCGATCGGGCGCGCTGGTGGCGCTGATGGTGCCGCCGTGCAGGCCGATCAACTCCTTGACCAGCGCCAGCCCGATCCCGCTGCCCTCGCCGGAGCGGGACCGGGCGTTCTCGATCCGGTGGAACCGCTCGAACAGCCGGGGCATCTCGTCCTCGGCGACGCCGATGCCGGTGTCGGCGACCCGCAGCACGGCCTGCCCGCCCTCGGCGCGCAGCGCCACCCGCACGGCGCCGTCGAAGGTGAACTTCAGCGCGTTGCTGAGCAGGTTGAGCACCACCTTCTCCCACATCGCCGGGTCGATGTGCACCGGCTGCGGCAGGGGCGGGCAGTCGACCTCGAAGGACAGGCCGGCCCGCTCGATCGCGGAGCGGAAGACGCTGGCCAGGTCCGCGGTCACCGCGGCCAGGTCCACCGGCTGGTAGCGGGCCTGCATCCGGCCGGCTTCGATGCGGGAGAAGTCGAGCAGGCTGTTGACCAGCTTGCCCAGGCGCAACCCGTTGCGGCGGATGACCTCCAGCTCCTCGCGGACCGGCTCGTCGGCGTCCCGGAGCCGGCCGCGCAGCTCGTCCACCGGGCCCATGATCAGCGTGAGCGGGGTGCGGAACTCGTGGCTGATGTTGGAGAAGAAGGCGGTCTTGGCCCGGTCCAGCTCGGCGAGTTCCTCGGCCCGCCGCTGCTGGGCCTGATAGCTGCGGGCGCTGGCGATCCCGGTCGCCACGTGCCCGGCGGTCAGCTCCACGAACCCGCGGTAGCCGTCGTCGAGGGCCCGGTAGCGGTTGAGCCCGGCCACCAGGAACCCGTACGGCGTGCCGCCCTGCTGGCGCAGCGGCACCAGCAGCGCCTCGGTCGGCGGGTCCGGCCAGCCGCCCGTCGGCAGCTCGGCGAACACGCCGCCGTCCAGTGGCACCCGGACCGACTCCCCCTCGGTCAGGGCCCGGACCGGCCAGAGCGCCCCGGGGGCGTCCGGCGACAGCGTCGCCGGGGCCACCGGGTGGCCGGCGGCGACACCTGTCGCCTCCGCCAGCCGCGCCTGCCCGTCGTCGCCGAACAGGTACGTCAACGTGAACGGCAGATCCTGCGGGTTACGCGCCAACTGCCGACCGGCGAACGCGAGCGTCTCCTGCTCGGTGCGGATCACGCTCGGGTCCGAGCCGAGGTCCCGCAGCGTGGCCATCCGCCGCTCGCCGATCACCCGCTCGGTCTCCTCGCTGACCACGCAGAGCATCCCGACCAGGGCCCCGCCGTCGTCGCGCAGCGGGCTGTAGGAGAACGTGTGGTAGGTCTCCTCGCGGTAGCCCGAGCGCTCCAGGAACAGCAGCAACCCCTCGTCCCAGGTCGCCTCGCCGGTGCGCAGCACGGTGTCGATGCGCGGGCCGATGTCGTCCCAGATCTCCGCCCACACCTCGTTCGCCGGCCGGCCCAGCGCCCACGGATACTTGCGACCCAGCGTGTCGCGCCGGTAGGCGGCGTTGCAGAAGAAGGTCAGCTCCGGTCCCCAGGCCATCCACATGGGGAAGCGGGAGGACAGCAGGATGCGTACCGCCGTGCGCAGGCTGTGCGGCCAGTCGCCGGGTTGCCCCAGCGGATGGCCCGACCAGTCGACCCGGGCCAGGTCCGGACCGATCTCACCGTCGACGGCGAACACGTCGGCCCGTCTCCGCGGGTCGGTGCCAGCGCCGGTCATCGCCTGAGTCTCCCTCACCGTCTCGCGTCGTGCCCCATCAGCCATGCCGGTGGGTTCTTGCCCCGACGGCGTCCCCGCCATGCCGCCGGCCCGGGTCGGGAGCGCCACAGTTCGGCCGTACGCCCGCAAGCGGCGGGTCGCGCCGGCGCGTGGCTACCGGTCGAGCGGGTAGAGGGCGGCGGTGAGCGTACGGCTGCGGGTGCGGTGGCCGAGCACGTCGGTGCTGTCGACGAACTGGTCGATGGCGCCGGTCAACGGCAGCGCGCGCAGGGCGGGGTCGCCGATGGCGTCGATCAGCGCCCGGGCGAAGCGTTCCGCGTGCAGGACGCGGAAGGGCCGGCCGTGGAAGTGCCGGGTACGCGGGTCGACCGGCGCGGTCAGGCCGAGGTCGTTGTGCCGGGCGGCGGTGGTCTCGTAGGCGGTGACGAGGTGACGCTCGCGGTCGCGCCAGTTGTCGGCGGCCAGGGCTGCGGCCAGCGTGGCGGCGAGCCGGCCGGTATCGGGGAGGCGGGCGAAGGCGGTGCCGAGCCACTTGCTGTAGGGCGGGTAGGCCCGGTCGATCAGCAGGCGCAGGCGCATGAGGTCGCGGACGAGGCGGGCGGCCACGACGGCCGAGCCGAGCTCGTCACCGACCTCGCCGCAGCGGCCGACGAACGGTTCCTCCTGGCTGACGCGCTGCCACTGGCAGGCCAGCACATAGCGCCACACGTCGTCGGGATACCAGGCCAGCGCGCGTCGCGCCGCGGCCAGGACGCCGAGTCCGTCGTGGTGCACGGCGCCGGCGGTGACCTCGGCCAGGGTCTGGGTGGGCGTGGCGAGCCAGTCCTCCGGCGTGACGCCGGTCAGCGGGTCGAAGCCGAGGTGGCCGGTCAGCCAGTCGCCGAGCTCGGCGATCACGACGCCGTGCTGGACGGGCCCGGCGGTGTGGCGCAGGTGCCGGGTGCCGTGCTCGCTGGGGACCAGGCTGGTGGGATAGCCGGCGATCGTGGCGGGCAGCCGCTCGCCGAGCAGGTCGTCGACCCGGGCGCCGTGGCGGGCGAGATCATCGGCGGTGAGGAACAGGTGCAGCCGCGGACCCCAGTCGTGGTCGGTGGACCGCCGGGTGTCGAAGCCGAGGACCTCGGACCCGGTGCCGATCAACGCCGCGCTGTAGGTGAGGTCGGGCAGATGACGAGACAGCAGGGGCCGGACCGCGTCGTCGTGAAGCCGGCGGGACAGCTCGACGCCGGGCATGAAGTCCACGGGCACGCTCGGCATTCTCGCAACGCGGGCCGGACGCCGGCGACGGATTTTCCGCTGCTCCTCGTCGGAGGCCGACCGCGCCGCACCCAGAAAAGGCCGCGCCGCACACGGAAAAGGCAGGGAGACCGCTTCCTGCCACTTCTAACGTATATCGCACCCGGGGGCTTGCGGCAAGACCTGGGTGGTGCCGCAGAATCGTCGGCCGGACGCGGTTCACCTGGGCAAACGGGGGCACGGAATGACCGGACGCTACGTGGTCGGATTCGACGAGATCGATGAGCGGCAGGTCGCCGTCGTCGGTGGCAAGGGCGCGCATCTCGGGGCGCTGTCCCGGATCGACGGGGTGAGCGTGCCCGCCGGCTGCTGCGTGACCACCGACGCCTTCCGGCGGGCCACGGCCGAGGTGCCGGCGCTCGACGACCGGCTCGACCAGCTCTGCCGCACCCGGCCGGACGACCGGGAGGCCGTCCGCACGATCAGCGCGGAGATCCGCCGCGCCGTCGAGGGAACCGCAGTTCCCGACGACGTCGCGACGGCGATCATCCGCGCCCTGGCCGATCTCGGCGAGCACGCCGCCTACGCGGTCCGGTCCAGCGCCACCGCGGAGGACCTGCCGACGGCGTCGTTCGCCGGCCAGCAGGACACCTACCTCAACGTGGTGGGTCCGGCCGCGATCCTCGCCCACGTCGGCCGGTGCTGGGCGTCGCTGTTCACCGAGCGGGCGGTGACCTACCGCCTCCGCCACGGCATCGACCACCGGGCCGTGCGGATGGCCGTGGTGGTGCAGCGCATGGTCCTGCCGGAGGCGGCCGGGATCCTGTTCACCGCCGACCCGGTCACCGGCAACCGGCGGGTCGCCTCGGTGGACGCCGGCGTCGGCCTCGGCGAGGCCCTGGTCTCCGGCCTGGTGAGTCCGGACGTGTTCGCGGTGCGCGACGGCGCGATCGTGCGCCGGACGATCGCCGCCAAGCGGCGGGCCGTACGCGCCGTGCCCGGTGGCGGCACGCGGATCGAGACGGTCGACCCGGCCCGCCAGGAGCAGCCCGCGCTGACCGACGCGCAGGTCCTGCGGCTGGTCCGGCTCGGCCGGCTGATCGAGGCCCGGTTCGGTCGCCCGCAGGACATCGAGTGGGGCCTGGTCGACGGCGACTTCCAGATCCTCCAGAGCCGACCGATCACCACGCTGTTCCCCGTCCCGGCGGTCGACGACGGGCAGAACCACGTCTACCTGTCGGTCGGCCACCAGCAGATGATGACCGACGCGATGAAGCCGCTGGGGCTGTCGATGTGGCGGCTGACCGCCATGGCGCCCATGCGTTCCGCCGGGAGCCGGCTGTTCGTCGACGCCACCCGGCACCTGGCCACGCCGACCGGCCGCGCCGCCTTCCTGGACCTGATGACGCGGTCCGACCCGCTGACCCGGGACGCGCTGGAGACGATCCTGGAGCGCGACGACTTCGTGCCGACGCTTCCGGACCCGGGTCCCGCCGGTCCGCCGGCCGGGCTGCCGCCGGCGACGATCGACACGGATCCGGCCATCGTCACGGCGCTGGTCGAGGGCAGCCGGGACAGCGTCGCCGCGCTGCGGCGCGACATCCGGACCCGGTCCGGGCCGGCGTTGTTCGACTTCCTGACCGAGGCGTTCGAGGAACACAAGCGGGTGCTCACCGACCCGCTGAGCATCCAGGCGATCATGGCGGGCATGGAAGCCACCTGGTGGCTCAACGACAACCTGGGGGAGTGGCTGGGCGAGCCGAACGCCGCCGACACGCTCACGCTGTCCGCCCCCGGCAACGTCACCTCGGAGATGGGGCTGGCGCTGCTCGACGTCGCCGACGTCATCCGCCCGTACCCGGAGGTGGTGGCGTTCCTGCGCGACGTCGACGGGGACGACTTCCTGGACGGGTTGCCGAAGCTCCCCGGCGGGGTCGAGGCGCGCGACGCCATCGCGGCCTACCTCGACCGGTACGGCATGCGCTGCGTCGGCGAGATCGACATCACCCGGCCGCGGTGGAGCGAGCGCCCGAGCACCCTCGTACCGCTGATCCTCGACCACGTCCGGAACTTCCCGCCCGGCGCCGCCGCCCGGCGCTTCGAGCAGGGCCGGCAGGCGGCGGAGCGGAAGGCCCGGGAGGTGCTGACGCGACTGCGGGCGCTGCCGGACGGGGCGGACAAGGCCGAGCGTGCCCGGCGGATGATCGACCGGGTCCGGACCTTCATCGGTTACCGGGAGTACCCGAAGTACGGCATCGTGAGCCGCTACCTCGTCTACAAGCAGGCGCTGATGGCGGAGGCCGACACGTTGGTGCGGGCCGGGGTGCTGGCCGACCGGGAGGACGTCTTCTTCCTGACCTTCCCGGAGTTCCGCGAGGCCGTGCGCACGCGGCGGGTGGACCGGCGGCTGATCCGTGAGCGCGCGGACACGTTCCGGGCACACCAGGCGCTGACGCCACCCCGCGTGCTCACCTCCGACGGCGAGGCGCTCACCGGCGCGTACCGCCGCGGCGACGTGCCGAGCGGCGCCCTGGTCGGCCTGCCGGTCTCGCACGGGACGGTCGAGGGGCGGGCCCGGGTCGTGCTGGACCTGGCCCGGGCCGACCTGGACCCGGGCGACATCCTCGTCACGACCCACACCGACCCCAGTTGGACGCCGCTGTTCGTCGCGGTGGCCGGACTGGTGACGGAGGTGGGCGGCCAGATGACCCACGGCGCGGTGATCGCCCGGGAGTACGGCCTGCCGGCCGTCGTGAACGTGCCGGGCGCCACCCGGCTGATCCGGGACGGCCGGCGGATCCGGGTGCACGGCTCCGGCGGGTACGTCGAACTCCTGCCCTGAGCCGTCCGGAAGGACCCGGCCGCCGCCGCCCCCGCCCGGGAGACGGCGGCCGGGTCGGCTCAGCGGTAGCCGGCGGCCACGACGTTGGCCTGGACGGCGTTCTCGGTCGCGTCCGAGGGATAGCCGGCCACCATGGCTCCCTCGTAGAAGGTGCCGACGCTCTGGTTGCGGTTGTCGATGCAGCAGTCGCCGCCGCTGCCCAGGATGATCGCGCCCTGCTTCTTCATCGGGCTGTAGCCGCGGGGCAGCGACCCGTCGTAGAGCGTGTAGAGGCTGCCGGACTGGGCGTTGCTGCCCTTGATGGCGAACCGGCTGGTGCCGTTGTTCTTCAGCGTGGCGGTGACGAACTTGCTGGTGAAGGCGCGTTGGTTGGGGTTCCAGGACTGGCTGCCGCCGGGGTAGAGACCCCATTCCAGGTCGGCCTGCACCCAGGGTCCGTTGCCGGAGCAGCCGCCGAACCAGCAACTGGTGCTGAAGTTGATCGCGTCCATCGCCCCGGCCCCGTCGGCGCGCCGGGTGGTCTCGCTGTTGCCGTAGTCGAAGCAGCAGCCGCTGTTGACGTGGGTGCCGCTGGTGACCATGTACATGCCCTCGGGCGCGCTGCCGGTGGGGATGCCGGTGGCCCGGCCGTCCCGCCAGTAGCTGCTGTTGCCGGGGATGAACAGCGAGTACGCCTTGGCCCCGCCGACCGTGACCGACTCGCGGTTCGCCACGGCGGGCTGGACCGCGCCCCCGATGCCGCCGGAGCCCTGGTAGCCGAGGTTGTTGCCCCGGGTCGTCTGGTCGTAGATCCAGGTGATGACGCATGTGGTGTTGGCGCAGAAGGAGTCCTGCGCGGCGGCGTTGGCGGGTCCGCCGGCGCTGACCGTGGCGATGTCGCGGGTGGCGTTGTCGGAGGAGCGGCGTACCTGGTAGAGCCGGCCGCTGTAGGCGCCGAAGAGCGCGCGGGTGGTGCTGTGCGCGGCGACGCAGGGCGTGCCACCGGCGGCGTAGATGTCGCAGGGGCCGTTCGTGGTCGGCGGCGGGGTGGTGGGTGGTGGCGTCGTGGGCGGGGTGCTTGTCGGTGGCGCGGTCGTCGGTGGGGTGCTGACGCCGCCGGTGCAGGTGGTGCCGTTGAGGGCGAAGCTGGTGGGGATGGGGTTGCTGCCGGTGGCTGCGCCGTTGAAGCCGAAGGTGGTGCTGCCGCCGGTGGGGATCGCGCCGTTGTAGGAGACGTTGGCGGCGGTGACGGCGGCGCCGGTCTGGGTCAGCGCGGTGTTCCAGTATTGGGTGACGGTCTGCCCGGCGGTGAAGGTCCAGGTCAGACGCCAGTTGCTGACCGGGTCGCCGAGGTTGGTGACGGTGACGTTGGCGCCGAAGCCGCCGGGCCAGGACGAGGACACCGTGTAGGTGACGGAGCAGCCGGCCGCGGCGGCGGACGCGAGCTGGGTGCCGGTGAGGCCGGCGGTGAGGGTGAGCGCGGCGGCGGCGACGATCGACGCCCAGCGTCGGCGGGAACGGCTGGTGAGTGGCACGGGGACCTCCCGGTCCGTGAGGGGGACGGCACGCCCGGCTGACCACGGTTTAACGCTCACATGCGTCGTCCGATGTGGATCGCGCTCCGGGAGCGGCCGGGTGTCGATCCCGGCGGCCCTTCAGCCATGCGCGTCGAACGGCGCCGGTCTGCCCTGGACCGGCGGTGGTGCGAGGTGGCAAGCTCCCGATGGCCTCCCTGGGAGGCGCACCCGTCTATGTTTGCGTTAACATTGCGTGGATGTCAACGGTGCGTCGCGCCGGTCAGCGCGGTGCCTCGGCCGGCGGCGGCCAGGCGGCCGGGATGCGCTCCAGCACCCCGCCGGCGAAGACGTCGCGGAGGCCGAGCGGCTTGAGGTGGACATATCCGATGTGGCAGTCGCAGATCGCGTTGCCGCACGCCCGTGGCCGCAAAGCGGCCCGCCACGACCCGTCGTAGAGGTTGCCGATGGGCTCGGGGATGAAGTGGCAGCGCCGGACCGTGCCGTCGCCGAGCACCGAGACGGCCGTCTCGCCGGCGTGGCAGGGCTGCCCGAGGGACAGGTGCGGGCGGACGCTGTGCCCGAAGTGCGGGTCCAGGATGGTCCACACCGCCTCCTCGGCGGCGGTGTAGCGGCGCCCCTCGGCCGCGTTGACCCACAGGTAGACGGCGGGCGGCAACGCGGCGCGCAGCGCCCGCGCCTCGTCGAGGTGCTCCGGCAGGCCGACGACCCCGACCGAGTAGCGGATGCCCAACTCGGTCAGGCGCGCGCAGCGACGCAGGAACCGCGCCCGGTCGACCTGCCCGGGATGGTAGGTCGTCCACAACGCCGCCGCGCCGGCGTCGGCGTCGGCCAGCCAGTCGACCCGGGCCGCCAGGTTGGTCTGCACCACCACCCGGTCGACGTGCGGCAGGTGGGACAGCGACACCATCGCGTCCCGGTACCACCCGCGGGTCAGCGCCTCGCCCCAGGGCGTGAACAGCACCGACAACCGGACGTCCGTGGTCGCGGCGACCCAGTCGGTGAAGCGGGCCAGCGCCGTCCGGTCGGCGCGCAGCAGCTCCGGCGGATCGCGCCGCTTGGCGAACGGGCAGTACGGGCAGTCGTAGTTGCAGCTCGCCAACGGCCCCCGGTAGAGGATCGACAGGTTCACCGCAGCGCGTACCCGGTCATCGCGTGCCGCACCTCGGCGGAGGTGAGCCACGGGCCGACGGCGTCGGAGCGGGCCAGCCCGGCGGCGGTGAGCCGCAGCCCCCCGTCGGTGGCCCAGCCCCGCTCGACGAGCCGGCCGAGCTGCGGGAAGTCGTCGGACGGCGGACGGCCGAAACGGGCCCGGTAGGCGCCGGCGTCGACGCCCTCGGCGCGCAGCAGCGAGGTCAACAGCCAGCGGCGACGCTGCTCCGCGCCGTCGAGGCGGAACCCGAACTCGGCGTGCGCGAAATCCTCGGTGGGGCGGGCGAGGTAGTCGTCGAGCACCGCGCGGACCTGCGTGACGCTCACCGCGTAGTCGAAGGAGTAGTGCAGCGCGGTGGTGTAGGAGCGGGCGCCGCAGCCCAGGCCGACCATGCCGTCGTCCTGGCAGCGGTAGCCCGGGCCGTCCGGCGTCGGCGCGTCGGCGCGGCGGAACTGACGCATCGACTCCTGCCGGTAGCCGGCCGCGCCGAGCGTCTCCACCGCCTGCCGGTAGAGCGCCAGCCGCTCGGCGTCCCAGTCGGCGCGGGCGTGCGCACGTCGCCCCAGGCCGGTCAGCGGCCGGACGTAGAGCGGGTAGAGGAACAACTCCTCCGGGCGCCAGGCCAGCGCCGCGTCCAGGCTCTGCCGCCACGTGTCGGCGGTCTGCCCGTCGATGCCGTAGATCAGGTCGATGTTGAGCACCGGGACCCGGGCCGCGCGGATCGCCGCCAGCGCCGCCTCCACCTCGACCCGGCGCTGCGGCCGGCCGGCGGCGCGCGCCTCCACCTCGAGGAAGCTCTGCACGCCGATGCTCACCCGGGTGGTGCCGTGCGCGGCGAGCACCGCGAGCCGGTCCGGGGTCGCGGTGGCCGGCGACGTCTCGACCGACAGCGGTACGCCCGGCAGGCCGGCGCCGAGCGGGCCGGTGGCGATGGCGAACAGCTCGGTCAACTCGTCGGCGGTGAGGTAGGTGGGGGTGCCGCCGCCGAACGCCGCGCGCGCGAACCCGGCGTCGCCGCCGAGCGCCTCGGCGACCTGCCCGGCCTGCCGGCGGAGCTGCCGCAGATAGGCGGTGACCTGCTCGGCCGGCGCGTTGGCGCGGGTGAACAGGTTGCAGAAGCCGCACCGCATCTCGCAGAACGGCACGTGCAGGTAGAGGAAGAGCGCCTCGCGTGCCTCGGCTCGCCACACGTCGGCCAGCCGGGGCCGGGGACGCAGCGGCCGGTAGGAGGTCTTGTGCGGGTAGGCGTAGAGGTACTGCTGGTAGGCGGAGCCGTCGAGGCTCTCATCGGTGCTTGTCACCATGCTCCCGGGTGCAGGACGAAGTCGGCGTAGGGGACGGTCCACACCACGTCGTGGCCGATCCGGTGACCGGTGTGGCCGTCCTCCCCGTACGCGGTGCCGTGGTCGGAGCAGACGATCGTGAACACCGGGCGGCCCCGGCCGGTCACCAGGCGGAACAGCCGGTCGACGCGCCCGTCGACGTATTCCAGCGCGGCGGCGTGGGTGGCCCGGCTGTCGGCTTCGGCGCCGGGCAGGTGATGCCGGTTGGGCTGGTGCAGGGCGGCGACGTTGAGGAAGGTGAACAGCGGCCGACCGGCCGGCAGCCGGGCCAGCACCTCAGCCAGCCGGTCGAGCTGCGCGTCCAGGCAGGTGGGGGACGTGACCCCGAACTCCGGCTCCCAGTGCGCCTCGGCGAACAGGTCGGGCAGCGCCGACCCCAGCGGGCTGCGCCGGTTGAAGAAGCCCACCCCGCCCAGGCAGAGCGTGTGGTAGCCGGCGCCGGCGAGCGCGGTCGGCAGGTCCGCCGCGTCGAACACCCACGTGTCGGGGCCGGCGGTCTCGCTGCCGGGAAACGCCGCCGCGTACCGCCGCTCGTGCCGCCCCGGCGCGGTCGGGGTGGGCAGGAAACCGGCGAAGAAGGCGTGGTGGGCGGCGTAGGTGAAGCTCGCGGGGGTGTGTCGCCGTTCCCACCGGCCGCCGGGCAGCGCCCGCGCCAACCGTGGCGTGCGCCCCGCCGCGGCCAGCTCGGCCGCCACGTCGTAGCGCAACGTGTCGAGCGTGACCAGGAGCAGGTCGTGGCTGCCGATCAGGCCGCGCACCCGGCCACCTCCGCCCGCCACCGCCGCCACCGGCCGCTCGTCAGCGCGTGCACCTGCTCGGCGTAGCTGTCCCGGCCGTCGGCGACCACGCCGGGCAGCAGGTCGCCGAACGCGTTGGCCTCGGCGACGGCGTGCCGGCGCCACCCGGTGCGGAACATCAGGTCGACACCGACGTGCAGCGAGCCGGGGAAGCAGGCGGCCACCCGCTCGCAGGTCTCCATCGCCGCGGACCAGGCCGCCGGCCCCGCCGCCGCCCGCAGCTCGGTGAGGTCGCCGCGCGCGTTGCCGAGGTGCAGGTTGGTCAGCGGCCCCCGGGCGGCGCGGACCACCGCGTGCGTGGGTCGGCCGGCGACCACGAGCACCCGCACGTCGACCACCCGGTCGCGCAGACCGGCCTTGGGCAGCCACCGCTCGACGTGCAGCCCGTCCGGCGCCAACCGGTCGACGATCGCGGCGACCGTCGACTCGTCGGTGAGGCGGCGCACCCGCAGCGAGTTGAACAGCCCGTCCGGGGTGGGCTCGACCGTGGTGTCGGCCCGCACGCCGCGCGGGCCGACCGCCAGCGCGAGCACCCCGGCGGCCGACGAGCCGTGCGCCGGCTTGACGAACACCCGGGGCCAGCCGGCGGCGGCCATCGCCTCGCGCAGCGCGGCGTAGCCGGTGACCGGCGGCAGCGCGGCCGGCACCGGTACGCCGGCCGCCGACAGCACCGCGTGGCAGCGTCGCTTGTCGCACAGCGTCGCGACGTCCGCCGGCGCGTTGAGCAGCTCCGCGCCGCCGGCGGCGACCCGGGCGAGGCCGGCGACCAGACCGGCGTACGCGTCGGCGAGACCGACCAGCTCACCGTGGCGGGCGGCGGTGGGCGCACCCCGTAGCAACCGGTCGACCGTCGGGTCCTCGCCCGCCGAGTCCACCCGGACCACCGCGCCGGCCGGCGGGGGCGCGGCCCCGGTCAGCACGTCGGCCCAGGGAAGCACGTCGGGGGCGGGCAGGCCCGCGCCGCGCACCGCCCGGGTGAACATCGCCACCCGCCGGTTGGCGGGGTTACCCACGACGGTCAGCCGCATGTCACAGCCGTTTCCGCTCGCGCGGGCAGCGGCCGGCGGCGGTCATTCCCCGACCGCGGTGAAGTAGTAGAACCGGCCGTCGTGCTTGTCGGCGGTCTGCGGGTCGGTGACGTCCACCTCGACGCCCGGCAGCGCGGCGACCACCGATGCGGCCACCTCGTCGGAGAGGAAGTGGTGGTGCAGGTCGAGCCGGCGCAGGTGGGTCAGCGGCCGACCGGCCAGCAGCGCCGCCGCGCCGGCGTCGCCCAGCACGCCCATGGACAGGTCGAGGACCTCCAACCGGTCGACGACCGGCGCGTCGGCCACCGCCGCGGCGATCGCGTCGGCGTGCTCGGCGTTGCACAGCGCGAGGTGCCGCAGCGCCGGGAGCCGGTCGCCAGCCAGCACCGTCGCCAGGTCGTCGACGGTGGCGTCACCGCCGTAGTCGGCGACGCCGAGCCACAGGTCGAGCCGGTGCAGCGCCGGCAGGTCGCATTCCCCGACCGCGCGCACCACCGCGCCCGGCAGGCCGCCCGACTCGATGCGCAGCTCGCGCAGCCCGGTGTGCCGGACCGGCTCCAGCCGCAGGCCCTGGGCGCCGCGGATGCCCAGCACCTCCAACGCCGGGCAGGCCGCCAGCAGCGGGGTGACGTCGCCGTGGGTGAGCCAGGAGATCTCGCACTGCTCGGCGACGAGGTCGGCGAGGAACAGCGCCCGCAGCCCGGTCCACCGCCGCGCCGCGTCGACAAGCAGGTCCACCGGCAACGGGCGTTCGTACGCCTCGCCCCACTCGCCCACCACCACGGCCCGTACCGCCTCCGCCGGCACCTCGTTCAGCATGGCGGCGAGCAGGCCGGCGAACTCGGCCGGATCGGCGTCGAACTCCTCGACCTCCAGACGCCAGGCCACGGCGGACGGATCCGCCGGCAGCGGGGCCCCCGGGGTGAACGGCAGCACCGGCAACCCGGCGAACGACGAGACGTGAGAGTTGATCACACCAACCTCCGGTGCGGCAGCGGCAAGGGCGGCGGAACCGTAACAGGCTGCCCCGACACGACGGTCGGTCGACCGCCGGCGGGCGTACTCGGATGCTCCGCCGGACTTGACGCGGGGCATGTTATCGCTCACAGTCGATGGCAGGGCATCCGCAGCACAGGCTCTCCGGGCGAGCCGCGCTGGTCGCATCACCACCGCTGTAACCCGGAAGAGGAATCCTGCATGAGACCCACGAGAGCCCTGCTGTCCACCGGCCTGCTGGCCGGGGTGCTCGCCGCCGGCATGGCGGTGGCGCTGGCGCCCACCGCCAGCGCCGGCACCACCCTGCGTGCGTCGGCGGCTGAGAAGGGCCGCTACTTCGGCGCGGCGGTCGCCACCAACAAGCTGTCCGACAACACGTACGTGACGGTGCTGAACCGTGAGTTCAACTCCGTGGTGGCCGAGAACGAGATGAAGTGGGACGCCACCGAGCCCCAGCAGGGGCGGTTCAACTACTCCGGCGGCGACCGGCTGGTCAGCCACGCCCGGGCGAACGGGATGAGCGTCCGCGGCCACGCCCTGCTCTGGCACCAGCAGCAGCCGGGCTGGGCGCAGGGTCTGTCCGGCTCCGCGTTGCGTAACGCGGCGATCAACCACGTCACCCAGGTGGCCACCCACTTCCGTGGCCAGATCTACGCCTGGGACGTGGTGAACGAGGCGTTCGCCGACGGCGGCAGCGGCGGGCGTCGCGACTCCAACCTCCAGCGCACCGGCAACGACTGGATCGAGGCGGCGTTCCGGGCCGCGCGGGCCGCCGACCCGGGCGCGAAGCTCTGCTACAACGACTACAACACCGACGGCATCAACGCGAAGTCGACGGGCGTCTACAACATGGTGCGGGACTTCAAGTCCCGTGGCGTGCCGATCGACTGCGTCGGCTTCCAGTCGCACCTGGGCACCACGATCCCGGGTGACTACCAGGCCAACCTCCAGCGCTTCGCCGACCTCGGCGTGGAGGTGCAGATCACCGAGCTGGACGTGATGTCCGGCGGCAACCAGGCCAACATCTTCGGCACGGTCACCCGGTCCTGCCTGGCGGTGTCACGCTGCGCCGGCATCACCGTGTGGGGCGTGCGGGACTGCGACTCGTGGCGCGGCTCGGACAACGCGCTGCTCTTCGACTGCAGTGGCAACAAGAAGGCCGCGTACACGTCGGTGCTGAACGCGCTCAACGCGGGCGGGACCAGCACGCCGCCGCCGAACACGACCTCCCCGCCGCCGAACAACACCACGCCGCCGCCGAGTACGACGTCGCCGCCGCCGAGCACGGGTGGTTGTTCGGCGTCGGTGTCGGTGAACTCGTGGCCCGGTGGTTTCGTGGTTTCGGTCAAGGTGACGGCCGGTTCCGGTGGCACCCGGGGCTGGACGGTGAGCTTGACGCTGCCGGGCGGTGCCAGTGTGACCAACACGTGGAGCGCGACGGCCAGTGGCAGCACCGGCACGGTGCGGTTCGCGAACGTGGACTACAACGGCCAGCTCGGCGCCGGCCAGAGCACCGAGTTCGGGTTCCAGGGCAACGGCAGCGCGTCGGGCCTCACGCCCACCTGCTCCGCCAGCTGATCCGCCCGCCGGCCCGGCCCACGTCACGTGGGCCGGGCCGGCGGCCTCCGTCCGTACCCCCACCATGGAGGAACCGCCGATGAGAGCGAAGATCGCGCTACTCGCGGCCGTGCTGGCGACGGCCCTGACGACGGCGGTCGCCGTCGTCACCGCCGCCGGCCCGGCGTCCGCCGCCGCGCTCACCCAGGTCACCAACTTCGGCACCAACCCGACGAACCTTCAGATGCACCTGTACGTGCCGGACCGGCTCCCGTCCCGGCCGGCCCTGCTGCTGGTCCTGCACTACTGCACCGGCAGCGGTCCGGCGATGCACAGCGGTTCCGGCTACAGCCCGCTGGCCGACCGCTACGGGTTCATCGTGATCTACCCGTCGGTGACCCGCAGCAGCAAGTGCTGGGACGTGTCGTCGCCGCAGGCGCTGCGGCGCGGTGGCGGCAGCGACCCGGTCGGTCTCAAGTCGATGATCGACTATGTCAAGGGCCGCTACCCGGTCGACCCGGACCGGGTCGGTGTCGCCGGCGCTTCGTCCGGCGCGATGATGACCAACGTGATGGCGGGCCTGTACCCGGACGTGTTCCACGCCGGGGTCAGCTCGTCGGGTGTGCCGTTCGGCTGCTTCGCCACCACCAACGGCTCGGAGTGGAACAGCGACTGCTCCGGCGGGCGGATCACCAAGACCCCGCAGCAGTGGGGCGACCTGGTCCGCAACGCCTATCCGGGCTACACCGGCCGGCGTCCGCGGATGCAGATCTGGCACGGCACCACGGACACCACGCTCAGCTACGTCAACTTCGGCGAGCAGATCAAGCAGTGGACGAACGTGCTGGGCGTGTCCCAGACCCCGAGCATGACCGACTACCCGCAGGCCAGCGCCACCCGGACCCGATACGGCTCGACCGGTGGCATGCCGCCGGTGGAGGCGATCAGCTTCCAGGGCTACGGCCACTCGATCCCGTTCGACGCCGCCCAGGCGGTGCGGTTCCTCGGCTTCGACGGCACCGGCGCGACCACGCCGCCGCCGAGCCCGACCACCCCGCCGCCGAGTCCGACCACGCCGCCGCCGAGCCCGACGACTCCGCCGCCGAGTCCGACCACGCCGCCGCCGAGTACGACGTCGCCGCCGCCGAGCACGGGTGGTTGTTCGGCGTCGGTGTCGGTGAACTCGTGGCCCGGTGGTTTCGTGGTTTCGGTCAAGGTGACGGCCGGTTCCGGTGGCACCCGGGGCTGGACGGTGAGCTTGACGCTGCCGGGCGGTGCCAGTGTGACCAACACGTGGAGCGCGACGGCCAGTGGCAGCACCGGCACGGTGCGGTTCGCGAACGTGGACTACAACGGCCAGCTCGGCGCCGGCCAGAGCACCGAGTTCGGGTTCCAGGGCAACGGCACCGCGTCGGGCCTCACGCCCACCTGCGCGGCTTCCTGAATCCCCGGCCCACCCGGGGGCGGCGTGACGACCCGTTGTCGCGCCGCCCCCGGCTCTCCTCTCCTCCGCACGGTGGTCTTGTTACGAGAACGAGACATGCGCGTTTCGCCCGATCGGTTGACGGTGCAACTTGTGAGCGTTAACACTCCCCGGGAGGAATACCTGTGCGGTTCGTGGAGTACGTAGGGGAGAGGAAAGCTCGTGCGCAGACGATTTCTGGCCGCGCTCGGCGGCGTCGCGATCGCCGTCAGCCTGGCCGCATGCAGCGGTGAGGGCGCGGGTGGCGGCGAGGACAAGAGCTCGGCCAAGCCCAGCGACCTGACGATCGGCGTGTCGATGCCGACCCAGACCTCGGAACGGTGGATCGCCGACGGCAACTCGGTGAAGGAGAAGCTCCAGGCGAAGGGCTACAAGGTCGAGCTGCAGTACGCCGGGGACGAGATTCCCACCCAGTCGCAGCAGATCGACCAGATGATCACCCAGGGCGCGGACGTGCTGGTGATCGCCCCGATCGACGGCACCGCGCTCACCGGTCAGCTCCAGGCCGCCGCGGCGGCGAAGATCCCGGTCATCTCCTACGACCGGCTCATCCGCAACAGCCCGAACGTCGACTTCTACGTCAGCTTCGACAACTACAAGGTCGGCGTGGCGCAGGCCAACGCGCTCCTGGTCGGTCTCGGGCTGCAGAACAAGGACGGCTCGAAGGGCAGCGCGACCGGCCCGTTCAACGTGGAGCTGTTCGCCGGCTCGCTCGACGACAACAACGCGCACTTCTTCTTCAACGGCGCGATGGACACGCTGAAGCCGTACTTCGACGCCGGCACGCTGAAGGTGAAGTCCGGCCAGACGAAGATCGAGCAGGTGGCGATCCTGCGCTGGCAGCAGGAGACCGCGCAGAAGCGGATGGAGGACCTGCTCACCTCCAGCTACAACGACGGCACCAAGGTCGACGGGGTGTTGTCGCCGTTCGACGGACTGTCCCGGGGCATCATCACCGCCCTGCAGAACGCCGGCTACCGCGGCGGGGCCAAGAAGATGCCGGTGATCACCGGCCAGGACGCCGAGGTCGCGTCGGTCAAGCTCATCAACGACGGCGTCCAGAGCTCGACCGTCTTCAAGGACACCCGCCTGCTGGCCGAGCAGGCAGTGGTCGCCGCCGAGGCGTTCCTCAAGAAGGAGGAGCCGAAGGCGAACGACACCAAGGCGTACGACAACGGGGTCAAGGTCGTGCCCGCGTTCCTGCTGCCGGTGCAGACCGTCTACAAGGAGGACATCAAGTCGGCGCTGATCGATTCCGGCTACCTGACCGCCGAGGAGGTCGCCGCCGGACGGGCCGGCTGATCCGCCGGGTGGACCCGGTGGCGCAGCGCGTCACCGGGTCCACCGGCGTACCGACGCGACGGCCCCGAGCAGGACGGTTTCCATGAGCGATCACATCCTCGAAATGCGGAACATCACGAAGACCTTTCCCGGAGTGGCCGCGCTCCAGGACGTCTCGCTCGCCGTCCGGCGCGGCGAGATCCACGCGATCTGCGGCGAGAACGGCGCCGGCAAGTCCACCCTGATGAAGGTGCTGTCCGGGGTGTACCCGGCCGGCAGCTACGACGGCGAGATCGTCCTCGACGGCAAGCCGGTCGAGTTCCGGGGCATCCGGGACAGCGAGTCCCGGGGCGTCGTCATCATCCACCAGGAGCTGGCGCTGGTGCCGTACCTGTCGATCGCGGAGAACATCTTCCTCGGCAACGAGCGCCGCGGGCGCAGTGGGCTGATCGACTGGCACCGGACCAACGCGGAGGCCGCGGCGTTGCTGCGCTCGGTCGGGCTGGACGAGAACCCGTTGACCCCGGTCATCCAGCTCGGCGTGGGCAAGCAGCAGTTGGTGGAGATCGCCAAGGCGCTGTCCAAGAAGGTGCGGCTGCTCATCCTGGACGAGCCGACCGCCGCGCTGAACGAGGTCGACTCGGCGCACCTGCTGGACCTGCTGCGCCGGCTGCGGGACCAGGGCATCACCTGCATCATGATCTCCCACAAGCTCGGTGAGATCACCGCGATCGCGGACTCGACCACGGTGATCCGGGACGGCCGGACGGTCGAGACGCTCGACATGAGCGACGGCACGGCGACCCAGGAGCGGATCATCCGGGGCATGGTCGGCCGCGACCTCGCCGCGTTCTACCCGACCCGCACGTCCACACCCGGCGCCGAGGTGCTGCGGATCGAGGACTGGACGGTGCGCCATCCGACCCAGGACCGGCTGGTGGTCGACCGGGCCTCGCTCTCGGTCCGCGCCGGCGAGGTGGTCGGCATCGCCGGGTTGATGGGCGCCGGCCGCACCGAGCTGGCGATGAGCGTGTTCGGTCGCGCGTACGGGCGGGACATCTCCGGCCGGATCTTCGTCAACGGCCGCGAGGTGCGGACCAGGACGGTGGCCGAGGCGATCGCCAACGGCATCGCGTACGCCACCGAGGACCGCAAGCACTACGGCCTCAACCTGATCGACGACGTGCGGGGCAACATCTCGGCCGCGGCGTTGGGCAAGCTCGCGCGCAACGGCTGGATCGACGGCAACGAGGAGATCAAGGTCGCCGAGCGGGGCCGGCGTGACATGAACATCAAGGCGCCGACCGTCATGTCCGTGGTGGGCAAGCTCTCCGGCGGCAACCAGCAGAAGGTCGTGCTGGCGAAGTGGCTGTTCACCGACCCGGACGTGCTGATCCTCGACGAGCCGACCCGGGGCATCGACGTCGGCGCGAAGTTCGAGATCTACACGATCGTCAACCGCCTGGTGGCGGCCGGGAAGGCCGTCGTCATCATCTCCTCCGAGCTGCCCGAGCTGCTCGGCATGTGCGACCGCATCTACACCCTGGCGGCCGGTCGGATCACCGGGGAGTTGCCGGTGGGCGAGGCCACCCAGGAGAACCTGATGGAACTCATGACCAAGGACAGGGATCTCGTCGGATGACCAGCACGAAGCCCTCCGCCTCGCCGAAGGCCACCGCGCCCGACGCCGGTGCGGGCGCCACCCTGCACACCGGGACCAGCGACCCGCGGACGCTGATCCTCGGCAACCTGCGCCAGAGCGGCATCTACATCGCCCTCGTGGTGATCGTCGCGCTGTTCGCGATCCTCACCGACGGCGTCTCGCTCAGCCCCGGCAACCTCACCAACATCGTCCTGCAGTACTCCTACATCCTGGTGCTCGCGATCGGCATGGTCATCGTGATCATCGGCGGGCACATCGACCTGTCCGTCGGATCGGTGGTGGCGCTCACCGGGGCGGTCTCGGCCGTGCTGGTGATCCGCGAGGGCATGCCCTGGTGGGTCGGCGTCCTCGCCGCCCTCGCCGTGGGCGTCGCGGTCGGGGCCTGGCACGGCCTCTGGGTCGCGTACGCCGGGATCCCGGCCTTCATCGTCACCCTGGCCGGCATGTTGTTGTTCCGCGGCCTGACCCTGCGGGTGCTTGACAACATCTCGCTGTCGCCGTTCCCGTCCGAATACCAGCGGGTCGCCGCCGGGTTCCTCAACGGGCTCCTCGGTGGGCAGGGCTTCGACGCCTTCACGCTGCTGATCGGTGTCTTCGCGGTGGTCGGGTACGCCGCGAGCGTCTACCGGACCCGGCTGGCCCGGATCCGCCACGAGCAGCCGGTGGAGTCGTTCCCGCTGTTCGTCGTCCGGGTGGTGGTGGTCGGCGCCGTCGTCATGTGGTTCGCGTGGCAGCTCGCCCACGCGCGTGGCCTGCCGATCGTGCTGATCATCCTGGCCGTGCTGGTGCTCATCTACGGCCTGCTCACCCGCCGCACGGTCTTCGGTCGTCAGGTCTACGCGATCGGCGGCAACCTGCCGGCGGCGACGCTGTCCGGCGTGCGGGTCAAGACGGTCAACTTCTGGGTCTTCGTCAACATGGGCTTCCTCTCCGCGGTGGCCGGGGTGATCTACTCGTCCCGCTCCAACGGGGCCCAGCCGGCGGCCGGCAACATGTTCGAGCTGGACGCGATCGCGGCGGCCTTCATCGGCGGCGCGGCGGTCACCGGTGGGGTCGGCACCGTCGTCGGCGCGATGGTCGGTGGCCTGATCATGGCGGTGATGAGCAACGGCATGCAGCTCATGGGCGTGGACCAGTCCATCCAGTCGGTGGTGAAGGGCCTGGTGCTCCTCGCCGCGGTGGCGTTCGACATCTGGAACAAGCGCCGCGCCGCGGGCAGCCGCTGAGCCCGGCCGGCCGGCCGGACGGCGGGGAAGCCGTCCGGCCGGCCGCACGGTCACGCCCGGCTCCACCGCTGGTTGGTGTTGCCGTGACAGGTCCAGAGGATCACCCGGGTGCCGTTGGCGCTGGCGGCGCCGTCGACGTCCAGGCACAGGGACGGGAACCGCACGTTGCTCACCGTGCCGTTGCCGTTGAACGTCCACTGCTGGTTGGTGCCGCCGTTGCAGTCCCAGATCTGCACCCGGGTGCCGTTGGTCGCGCTGGTCGGCACGTCGAGGCACTTGCCCAGCACCTGGAGCGTCTGCCCGCTGGCGGTGAACTGCTGGTTGGAGTTGCCGTGGCAGTCCCAGATCAGCGTGCCGGTGCCGTTCGCGGTGCCGCCGTTGTCGACGTCGAGGCACCGGCCGGACGACTCGCTGCGCAGCCGGAACGTGGTCGGGGTGGGCGGCGGGGTGGTGGTGCCGCCCCCGCTGACCCGGTAGACGACGGTGCCGTGGCCGGGCACGCTCGCCGAGATCGCGCCGGACGTGGTGCTCGTCGTGTCGGTCCACGCGTCGCGCAACGTGAACGAGGTGCCGCTCTTACCCACCGCCGCCGCGGTGGTGGAGATCGTGGTGGTGCCACTGCCCTGGTTGAACAACGCCACCGCCACATCACCGTTGGCCAACCGCTTCGCCAACACCCGACGAGTACCGTCGAACGACACCTGCGCCGCCTGCAACGCCAACGCATCCTGACTGATCCCGATCAACGTCGGATTCTTCAGAATCGCCTGCGTCGCCGCGTTCATGTTCCGCAGATCATTACCCGCGATCAACGGCGACGCCATCACCGCCCACAACGCGAAATGACTCCGCATCTCCGTGTCGGTCATCCCACCCCGACCCACCTCCAACATGTCCATGTCGTTGAACGCCCCCGGCTTCGCCCGCCCCGCAAGCGGCACCGTCACGTCCACAATGTTCTGAATCCCCATCGGATACCCGTTGGTCTGACCCGAGTTCCACGTGTTCGTGATGTCCTCCGTGGTCCGCCACATGTTCGCCACATCACCCCAGTCCCGCTGCGGACCCGTCTTCGAGTGCACACTGTTGGAGTTGATGCTGTACACGATCGGCCGACCCGTCCCGGCGAGGGCATCCCGCATCAGGTTGAACACCCGCACCTGCTCATCGATCGACCCCGACGGCGAACACCAGTCATACTTCAGATAATCCACCCCCCACGCCGCGAACTGCCGCGCGTCCTGCACCTCATGCCCCTGCGCCCCCGTCGACCCCGGATAACTGTTGAAATACTGCGCACACGTCTTCGTCAACGGACCCTGATAGATCCCGAACTTCAACCCCCGCGCATGAATGTAGTCACCCAGGGCCTTCATCCCCGACGGAAACCGACCCGGATCCCCCTGCAAATTCCCCGCCGAATCCCGATTCGGATTCATCCAACAATCATCCACCACCACATACTGATACCCGGCATCCCGCATCCCCGAACTGACCATCGCATCAGCCATCTGCCGGATCAACGACTCACTGATGTTGCAACCAAACGTGTTCCAACTGTTCCACCCCATCGGCGGCGTACGAGCCGCACCGTTGTCCAGCGCCCGCGCCGGCTGCGGGGCGACCACCCCGTCGGTGACGGTGGCCGCGAGGGTGACCGCCGCCACTCCCAGGGCGGCCATCATCCATCGTGTCCTTCTACGCACAGGTCCTCCTCGGTTGACGGGCGCCGACGGGGCCGGCGCCCTTCAGGGGAGCGACCGCCTGCCGCGGTCCGGGCCACGGGTCGTCGGTGGGCACCGGGGAGCCGTGGTCCTGAGGGGACCGGTGGATCGAAGGCAGCCGCTCTTCGGTGGTGGGTTCGGCGATGGCCGGGACGCCGCCGGCCGCCACCTCGCTGCGTGCCGGTTGCGTCCGCCCGGGGATGGCACGCCGGCGTAGTGATGCCGCGGATGTTATCGCTGACATCAAACTGTGTAAATAGTTGAAGGCGTCTCGTAACGCTCGTCGACAGCGCCGTCAGAAACTCGGCCGGACGGAAAAAGTGCCGTTGAGAGCCCCTCTGACGGCCTGTCCGGCGGACGGCCCGGCCTCCGTGCCGGGGTGCGGGCGGGTGATCGACGAGCGGCGACGTGAGGCATCGATTGTTCTCGTTAACATCGCGTCGCGTGGGCCCGGATCCGTCGACTGTCGGTCGCTCTCGTGGATCTCCCGCGAGGGACGGGCGGGCCGGTACCCGAGCCGTCCGCGGTGGGTGTCGCGCGGCGACCGTTCCCGTTACGCACCCGTTGCGTTCGAGTGTCTTGACGGATGTATATGTGAGCGCTAACACTAACTCCGTGACACGGGAGAGGTGCAAATGAGCGAGGTGGACGCGGCCGACCGGTACGTGATCGGGGTCGATTTCGGCACGCTGTCCGGGCGGGCGCTCGTGGTGCGGGTCCGCGACGGGGCCGAACTCGGCACGGCGGTGCACGAATACCGGCGCGGGGTGATCGAGACGGTCCTGCCCGACGGTGGACCGCCGCTGCCCCCGGACTGGGCGTTGCAGGATCCCGACGACTACCGTGACGTGCTGCGCGAGGCGGTGCCCGCCGCGCTGGCCGCCGCCGGCGTGGACCCGGCCCGGGTGATCGGGATCGGCACCGACTTCACCGCCTGCACCGTGCTGCCGACGCTCGCCGACGGCACCCCACTGTGCGAGGTGCCGGAGCTGCGTCACCGACCGCACGCCTGGGTCAAGCTCTGGAAGCACCACGCCGCGCAACCGCAGGCCGACCGGATCAACGCCCTGGCGCACGAGCGGGGCGAGCCGTGGATCGGCCGCTACGGCGGCAAGATCTCCGCCGAGTGGCAGTTCGCCAAGGGGTTGCAGATCCTGGCCGAGGACCCCGAGGTCTACCGGCGGGCCGAGCGCTTCATCGAAGCCGCCGACTGGATCGTGTGGGAGCTGTGCGGCGCGGAGACCCGCAACGCCTGCACCGCCGGCTACAAGGGCATCCGGCAGGACGGGCGGTACCCGTCGCCGGACTACCTGGCCGCGCTCGACCCGGCCTTCACCGACTTCGTGACCAAGCTGGACGGCCCGCTGCTGCCGCTCGGCGACCGGGCCGGCACGCTCAGCGCGCGCGCCGCGGCCTGGACCGGGCTGCCCGAGGGCATCGCGGTCGCGGTCGGCAACGTCGACGCGCATGTCACCTCCGCCTCCGCCCAGGCGCTGCACCCGGGCCGGCTGGTGGCGATCATGGGCACCTCCACCTGTCACGTGCTCAACGGCACCCACCCGGCCGAGGTTCCCGGGATGTGCGGTGTGGTCGACGGCGGCATCAGCCCCGGCGCCTGGGGCTACGAGGCCGGGCAGAGCGGCGTGGGCGACATCTTCGGGTGGTTCGTGCGGCACGCCGCCCCGGCCGGCCTGGACACGCACGAGCGGCTCACCGAGCTGGCCGCCGCCCAGCCGGTCGGCGCGCACGGCCTGGTGGCGCTGGACTGGTGGAACGGCAACCGCTCGCTGCTCGTCAACCACGACCTCAGCGGGCTCGTCGTCGGGCTGACGCTGGCCACCCGGCCGGCGGACGTCTACCGCGCGCTGCTGGAGGCCACCGCCTACGGCACCCGGATGATCATCGAGGCGTTCGCCGAGGCGGGCGTGCCGGTCGACGACCTGGTGGTGGCCGGCGGGCTGACCTCGAACCGGCTGCTGATGCAGATCTACGCCGACGTCACCAACCGGCCGCTGAGCATCATCGGCTCGGCCCAGGGGCCGGCGCTCGGGTCGGCCATCCACGCCGCGGTCGCCGCCGGGGCGTACCCGACGGTGCACGAGGCGTCGGCGGCCATGGGCCGGGTCGACGAGGGCGTCTACCGGCCGATCCCGGCCAACGTCCGGGCCTACGACGCGCTCTACGCCGAATACCGGGCGTTGCACGACCACTTCGGTCGCGGCGGGAACGACGTCATGCTCCGCCTGCGGGCGATCCGGAACGCGGCGGTGGACGCCGCCGCGGCACCGCACGACTCGACCCTGGAGGTGGTCGCATGAACGCCGACGTCGCCCGGCAGATCGCCGCGCTGCGGCAGACGGTCGCCGGTCTGCACCGCGAGCTGACCCGCTACAACCTGGTCGCCTGGACCTCCGGCAACGTCTCCGCGCGGGTTCCCGGGCAGGACCTCATGGTGATCAAGCCGAGCGGGGTGGACTACGACGACCTGACCGCCGACACCATGGTGCTCTGCGACCTGAACGGCGTCGTGGTCGACGGCGGTGGCTCGCCGTCCAGCGACACCGCCGCGCACGCCTACGTCTACCGCGCGATGCCCGAGGTCGGCGGCGTCGTGCACACGCACAGCGGATACGCCACCGCCTGGGCGGCCCGGGGCGAGTCGATCCCGTGCTGGCTGACCGCGCAGGCGGACGAGTTCGGTGGCGAGATCCCGGTCGGGCCGTTCGCGCTGATCGGCGGCGACGACATCGGCAAGGGCATCGTCAGCACGCTGTCCGGGCACCGGTCACCCGCGGTGCTCATGCGCAACCACGGCGTCTTCACCATCGGCAAGAACGCCCGCGCGGCGGTCAAGGCCGCGGTGATGTGCGAGGACGTCGCGCGCACGGCGCACCTGGCCCGCGCGCTCGGACAGCCGCTGGCGATCGCGCCGGCCGACATCGACGCGCTCCACGACCGCTACCAGAACGTGTACGGCCAACGCCCGCCCACCGGGTGACTCGGACCAGCACCACCTCTCATCCCACCACCACAAACCGGTCGCCCCGGCTCCGCCGGTCGCGCGCCCGGATCACCCCACCCACAAGGAGAACGATGCGAACCAGGAGTATGGCCCGTACGGTCATCGCGGCCCTTGCCGGCGTGCTGCTCGCCGGCAGCATGGCCGCCTGCGGCAACAGCGACACCGGCGGCGATTCCGGCGGCGGCGACGACAAGCTCGTCCTGGGCTTCTCCCAGGTCGGCGCGGAGAGCGGCTGGCGTACCGCCAACACCACCTCGATCAAGGAGGCGGCGAGCGAGGCGGGCATCGAGCTGAAGTTCGACGACGCGCAGCAGAAGCAGGAGAACCAGATCAAGGCGATCCGGAACTTCATCCAGCAGAAGGTCGACGTGATCGCCTTCTCGCCGGTGGTGGAGTCCGGCTGGGACACCGTGCTCAAGGAGGCCAAGGACGCGAACATCCCGGTCATCCTGACCGACCGCGCCGTCGACTCGGCCGACAAGTCGCTCTACAAGACGTTCCTCGGCTCCGACTTCGTCAAGGAGGGCCGGCTCGCCGGCGAGTGGCTGGTGGAGGAGAAGAAGTCCGCCACCGGCCCGGTCAACATCGTCGAGCTTCAGGGCACCACCGGCTCGGCGCCGGCCAACGACCGGAAGAAGGGTTTCGGCGAGGCCATCGCGGCCAACCCCAACCTCAAGATCATCGCGTCGCAGTCCGGTGACTTCACCCGCGCCGGCGGCAAGCAGGTGATGGAGCAGTTCCTCAAGGCCAACCCGAAGATCGACGTGCTCTTCGCGCACAACGACGACATGGGCCTGGGCGCGCTCGAGGCGATCACCGCGGCCGGCAAGGTGCCGGGCAAGGACATCACCATCATCACCGTGGACGCGGTGAAGGACGGCATGCAGGCCCTGGCCGACGGCAAGTTCAACTTCATCGCGGAGTGCAGCCCGCTGCTCGGCCCGCAGCTCATGGACCTGACGAAGAAGGTCGCGGCGGGCGAGGAGGTGCCGGCTCGGATCGAGACCGAGGAGACCACCTTCACCCAGACGACGGCGAAGGAAGCCCTCCCCAACCGCAAGTACTGATCCACACCGGGGGTCGCCGTCACGCCGACGGCGACCCCCGTGCCACCACGTTCCCAGAAGAGGTTCGATGGCATGACGGGTGACCGTCCGGTCCTGACCATGACCGGAATCAGCAAGTCCTTCCCCGGCGTCCGTGCGCTGCACGACGTCGACTTCCGGCTGTTCCCGGGCGAGGTCCACGCCCTCATGGGTGAGAACGGCGCCGGCAAGTCCACCCTGATCAAGGTGTTGACAGGCGTCTACGGCACCGACGCCGGCACCGTCACGCTCGCCGGCGACCAGGTGTCGTTCAGCGGGCCGATGCAGGCCGCCGCAGCCGGTGTGAGCACCGTCTACCAGGAGGTGAACCTCTGCACGAACCTGTCGGTGGCGGAGAACATCTTCATCGGCCGGGAACCCCGCCGCCTGGGCGCCGTGCGGTGGGGCGAGATGCGCCGGCGGGCGCGTCAGCTCCTGGCCCGGCTCGACCTCGACCTCGACGTCGGGGCTCAGCTCGGGACATACTCCCTCGCCGTGCAGCAGATGGTCGCCATCGCCCGGGCCATCGACGTCCAGGCCCGGGTGCTCATCCTCGACGAACCGACCTCCAGCCTGGACTCCGGCGAGGTCGCCCAGTTGTTCCGGATCATGCGCCAGTTGCGGGACGACGGGATCGCGATCCTGTTCGTCACCCACTTCCTGGACCAGGTCTACGGCATCGCCGACCGGATCACCGTGCTGCGCAACGGCAGCCTGGTGGGGGAGTACCGGACCGAGGAGCTGCCGCAGTTCAGCCTGGTGGAGAAGATGATCGGCCAGGAGCTGGACGTGCTGGAAGGGCTCGACGTGCAGCAGGAGCGCGCCACCGTCGCGCCGGACGACAAGGCCCCGCTCGTGGATGCCGCCGAACTGGGCCGCCGTGGCGCGGTCGCCCCGTTCAGCCTGCGTATCCACGCCGGTGAGGTGGTCGGGCTGGCCGGTCTGCTCGGCTCCGGCCGGACGGAGGTCGCCCGGCTGCTCTTCGGCGCCGACCGCGCCGACCACGGCCAGGTCCTGTTCGACGGCGGCCGGGCCCCGCTGCGTACCCCGGTCCAGGCCATCGGCCAGGGGATCGGCTTCTGCTCGGAGAACCGCCGCGCGGAGGGCATCGTGCCCGAGCTGTCGGTCCGGGAGAACATGATCCTGGCGATGCAGGCGGCGCGCGGCTGGCTGCGGCCGATCCCGCGCCGCCGCCAGGACGAGCTGGTGCAGAAGTACGTCGAGGCGCTCAGCATCCGGCCGGCGAACCCGGAGCTGCCGGTGCGCAACCTCTCCGGCGGCAACCAGCAGAAGGTGCTGCTGGCGCGCTGGCTCATCACCGAGCCGCGCCTGCTCATCCTCGACGAGCCCACCCGCGGCATCGACGTCGGCGCCAAGGCCGAGATCCAGAAGCTGGTGGTGCAGCTCTCCGACGGCGGCATGGCGGTGCTGTTCATCTCCGCCGAGCTGGAGGAGGTGCTGCGCCTGAGCCACCGGGTCGCGGTCATGCGCGACCGTGAGATGGTCGCCCAACTCGACAACGACGGCTCGCTCGACGCGGACCGCGTCATGCGCACCATCGCCAGCGGAACCACCCGGGAGGAGGTGAACCGATGAACACCGTCACCGACCGCCTCCGCCCGCTGACCGGGCACCGGCTGTTCTGGCCGGTCCTGGTGCTCGTGGTGATGATCGCCGCGAACACCGCCTACCGGCCCGGCTTCCTCGCCGTGGAGGTCAAGGGCGGCCACCTGTACGGCACGCCGATCGACATCCTCCGGTTGAGCGCGCCGCTGATCCTGGTCGCGCTCGGCATGACCCTGGTCATCGCCACCGGCGGCATCGACCTGTCCGTCGGCTCACTCTGTGCCATCAGCGGCGCGATCGCCTGCCTGCACATCAGTGAGTCGGCCGACCAGAACAGCCCGTCCACCGTGCTCACCGCGCTGGCCCTGGCCTTCGGGGCCGCGCTCGTGCTCGGCGCGTGGAACGGCGTGCTGGTCTCCGTCATCGGCATCCAGCCCATCATCGCCACGCTGATCCTGATGGTGGCCGGCCGGGGCATCGCCCAACTGGTCACCGAGGGCCAGATCATCACGATCAACTCCGAGCCCTACCGGGCGATCGGGCTCGGGCACTTCCTGACCCTGCCGCTGGCCATCCTGATCGCGCTCGCCGCGGCGCTGCTGGTGGCCGCGTTCACCCGGCGCACCGCGCTCGGGCTGATCGTCGAGTCGGTCGGCGGCAACGCCGAGGCCAGCCGGCTGGCCGGCATCCGGTCGCGCCGGGTGGTCTTCCTCGTCTACGTGGTCAGCGCCGCGTGCGCCGCGCTCGCCGGCTTCATGGTCACCGCGAACGTGTCGAGCGCCGACGGCAACGCCGCCGGGCTCTGGATCGAGTTGGACGCGATCCTCGCGGTGGTGATCGGCGGCACCTCGCTGGCCGGCGGCCGGTTCTCCCTCGGCGGCACCGTCCTCGGCGCGTTGATCATCCAGACCCTGACCACCACCGTGTACGCCATGAACATCTCGCCGCAGACGTCGCTGCTGTTCAAGGCCGTCGTCGTCATCGCCGTCTGCCTGGTGCAGGCCCCGGCGTTCCGGGCCCGGTTCCGGCGGCGCCGGCGCGGCGTCGAACCCGGTCCGGCCACGCCGCAGCGGGAGAAGGAGCAGGTTTCGGCATGAGCAGCACGTCGTTGTCCGCCGTCCGGTCCTGGCGGCCCAGCCTGCCCCGACGGCACGTCCCGGTGCTGGCCACGCTCGCGCTGCTGCTGGTCATGTACGGCATCGGCGTGTCCCAGTACCGCGCCTTCTCCAACGTTCAGGTGATCTTCAACGTCTTCATCGATAACGGTTTCGTTCTCGTGGTCGCGGTCGGGATGACGTTCGTGATCCTCACCGGCGGCATCGACCTGTCCGTCGGCTCGGTGGTCGCGATGACCGCGATGGTGTCGGCCGCCCTGCTCCGCGACGGCATGCCGGCGGCCCTGGTGCTCGTCATCGCGCTGCTCATCGGCCCCACGCTCGGGTTCCTGATGGGCTGCGCGATCCACTTCTTCGAGATCCAGCCATTCATCGTCACACTCGCCGGGATGTTCTTCGCCCGGGGCATGTGCACGTTCATCAGTGGCTCCTCGATCTCCATCACCGACGGCTTCTGGACCGGCATGTCCCAGGAGCGGATCGGCAACCCGGCCGGGAACTTCGTCTCGATCAGCGTGCTGATCGCGTTCGCGGTGGTGCTGATCGCCGCGTACGTGCTGGCGTACACCCGGTTCGGCCGCAACGTGTACGCGGTCGGCGGCAACGCGCAGTCGGCGCTGCTGATGGGTCTGCCGGTCGGGCGGACCCGGATCGCCGTCTACACGATCAGTGGGCTCTGCTCGGCCATCGGCGGCCTCCTGCTGTCGTTCTACACGCTGTCCGGTGCGCCGCTGATCGCCGTCGGCATGGAGCTGGACGTGATCGCCGCGGTGGTGATCGGCGGGACCGTGCTCACCGGCGGGTCCGGATACGTCTTCGGCACCGTCCTCGGCGTGCTGGTGCTGGGCGTCATCCAGACCCTGATCACGTTCGACGGCAGCCTCAACTCCTGGTGGACCAAGATCGTGATCGGCGGTCTGCTCTTCGCGTTCATCCTCCTCCAGCGCCTCATCGGCATCCGGTTCAAGTGATGGCAACTAGCGCGGAAGGCAACAACATGGCAACTCACCCCCAGCCCGAGGTCTGGTTCCTCACCGGGAGCCAGGGCCTCTACGGCGAGGACACGCTCCGGCAGGTCGCCGACCAGTCCCGGCAGATCGCCGCCCGGTTGGACGAGTCGCCGGACATCCCCGTCCGCGTGGTCTGGAAGCCGGTCCTGACCACCAGCACGGACATCCTCGCGGCCTGTCGGGACGCCGCGGTGCAGGGCGCGGTCGGGGTGATCGCCTGGATGCACACGTTCTCACCGGCCAAGATGTGGATCTCCGGGTTGGACGCGCTGCAGACGCCGCTGCTGCACCTGCACACCCAGGCGAACGTGGCGCTGCCGTGGGACACCATCGACATGGACTTCATGAACCTCAACCAGGCCGCACACGGCGACCGGGAGTTCGGGTACATCCAGACCCGCCTGGGGGTGGCCCGCAAGACCGTCGCCGGGCACGTCACCGACCCGCGGGTGGTGGGTCGGATCGGGGCCTGGGCCCGCGCGGCCATCGGCTGGTCGTCGGTGCGGACGCTGCGGCTGGCCCGCTTCGGCGACAACATGCGCGACGTCGCGGTGACCGAGGGGGACAAGGTCGAGGCGGAGCTGCGGTTCGGCGTCTCGGTCAACACCTACGGCGTGAACGACCTGGTCGCGGCCGTCGACCAGGTCGGCGACGCACAGGTGGACGACCTGGTCAAGGAGTACGACGACGCCTACCGGCTGGACGCCGCGCTGCGGCCGGGCGGGGACCGGCACGACTCCCTGCGGTACGCCGCACGCCAGGAGATCGGCCTGCGCTCGTTCCTGGACGCCGGTGGCTTCCGGGCGTTCACCACCAACTTCGAGGACCTCGGCGGCCTGCGCCAGCTCCCCGGCATCGCGGTGCAGCGACTGATGGCCGACGGGTACGGGTTCGGCGGCGAGGGGGACTGGAAGACCTCGGTCCTGGTGCGGACGCTGAAGGCGATGGCGGTCGGCGTCGAGGGCGGCACGTCCTTCATGGAGGACTACACCTACGACCTGACGTTCGGGCAGGAGGTGGTCCTCGGCGCGCACATGCTCGAGGTCTGCCCGAGCATCGCCGCCGACGTGCCGACCGCGGAGATCCACCCGTTGAGCATCGGCGGCCGGGAGGACCCGGTCCGGCTGGTCTTCGACGCGGCGCCCGGACCGGCCGTCGTGCTCGGCATGGCCGACATGGGGGAGCGGTTCCGGCTCGTGGCCAACGTGGTCGACGTGGTGCCGCCGCCGCAGCCGCTGCGCCGGCTCCCGGTGGCCCGGGCGGTCTGGCGGCCCCGCCCCCACCTGGCCGGCTCGGCGGAGGCGTGGATCACCGCGGGCGCGCCGCACCACACCGTGCTCTCCCAGGCGGTGGGCGTGGAGGAGTTGCGCGACCTGGCCGAGATGGCGCGGACGGAGCTGGCGGTCATCGACGGCGACACCGAGCCGCACCGGTTCGCCGACGAGTTGCGCTGGAACCAGGCGTACTACCGGCTCGCCCGCGGCTTCTGACCGCCGGGACCACCGCCACGGGTGGCGTGTGCCGACGTTCGCGTCGGCGCACGCCACCCGCTCGTGTCCGGGATGTTACGGCTTGACGAACGGCATGTTATCGCTCACAGTCGATGCATTGGGATCGCCGGCACCTTCCGCAGGCCGTTCCGCGCTCAGCATGCGCCGCAGTTGGCGTGCATCTGGTTCCCCCCTCGGGCAGGGGCCGCTGTTAACGATCACATGAGGAGGGTCATGGTGGCGACAGGTCGGCTGTCCCGGCTCCTGGCGGGGTTGGTGGCGATGGTGGTCGGCGGGGTGCTGGTGGGGGTGGCCCCCGGGCCGGCCTCGGCGGCGACCGTGGACACCACCGCGTACTACGTGCTGGTGAACCGCAACAGCGGCAAGGCGTTGGACCTCTACAACCAGGCCACGAACGACGGGGCGCGGATCACCCAGTGGACGCGCAACAACGGGGCCTGGCAGCAGTGGCAGTTCGTGGACTCCGGCGGCGGCTACTACCGGGTGCGCTCGCGGCACTCCGGCAAGGTGCTGGACGTGACCGGCGCGTCCACCGCCAACGGCACGGCCGTGGTGCAGTGGAGCGACCACGGCGGGACCAACCAGCAGTTCCGGCTGGCGGACTCGGACGGCGGCTACGTCCGGCTGATCAACCGCAACTCCAACAAGGTGATGGAGGTGCAGAACGCCTCGACCGCCGACGGCGGCAACATCGTCCAGTACGACGACTGGAACGGCGCGAACCAGCAGTGGCAGCTCGTCCGCGTCGACGGCGGCGGCACCCCGACCGACCCGCCGCCCGGCGGCACCTTCACCAACCCGGCGGTCTGGCAGGACTTCGCCGACGTCGACATCATCCGCGTCGGCGACGTCTACTACATGTCCGCCTCGACCATGCACTACTCGCCCGGCGCTCCGATCCTGCGCTCGTGGGACCTGGTGAACTGGGAGTTCGCCGGGCACTCGGTGCCCCGGCTGGACTTCGGCACGAAATACGACCTGCCTCCCGGCAGCCAGGCGTACGTGGACGGCATCTGGGCCTCGACGTTGAACTACCGGCCCAGCAACCGCACCTACTACTGGGCCGGGTGCATCGACTTCGCCCAGACCCACATCTACACCGCCGGCGCGGTCGACGGCGCGTGGAGCAAGCTCACCACCATCCCGAACTGCTACTACGACGCCGGCATGCTGATCGACGACAACGACACCATGTACGTCGCGTACGGCAACGGCACGATCAGCGTCGCGCAGCTCTCCGCCGACGGCCGTACCCAGGTGCGGGCCCAGCAGGTCTACCAGACCCCGTCGAGCATCGGCACGCTGGAGGGCGCACGCTTCTACAAGCGCAACGGCGCCTACTACATCTGGCTGACCCGGCCGGCGAACGGCCAGTACGTGCTCAAGTCCACCAACGGCCCGTTCGGCCCGTACGAGCAGCGGCAGGTGCTGCTCAACCTGCCCGGTCCCATCTCCGGCGGCGGCGTGCCGCACCAGGGCGGGCTGGTGCAGACGCAGAACGGCTCCTGGTACTACATGGCCTTCACCGACGCCTACCCGGGCGGCCGGATGCCGACGCTGGCGCCGATCACCTGGACCGCCGACGGTTGGCCACAGGTGCAGACCGTGAACGGGGCGTGGGGGGCGAGCTACCCCAACCCGCTGCCGCTGCATCCGGTCAAGCCGCTCACCGGCACCGACACGTTCTCCGGCACGACACTCGGCGTGCAGTACGAGTGGAACCACAACCCGGACAACAGCCGGTGGTCGGTGAACAACGGCCTCCGCCTACAGACCGCCAGCGTGACCAATGACCTCTACCAGGCCCGCAACACGGTGACGCACCGGATTCAGGGCCCGACCTCGACCGCGACGGTCGAGCTGGACTACTCCGCCATGCGGGACGGCGACCGGTCCGGGCTCGCCATGCTGCGCGACAGTTCGGCGTGGATCGGCGTCCGGCGGGACAACGGCGCCACCCGGGTGGTCATGACCAACGGCCTGACCATGGCCAGCGGCGCCTGGAACACCACCTCCACCGGGTCGGAGATCGCCAGCGCCCCGGTCTCCGGCGGGCGGATATGGCTGCGGGCCAAGGCCGACATCAGGCCCGGTTCCGGCCGGCAGGCGACGTTCTCCTACAGCACCGACGGGGTGACGTTCGTGCCGCTGGGCAACGCGCTGACGCTCAACAACGCATGGCAGTTCTTCATGGGATACCGGTTCGGCATGTTCAACTACGCGACCCAGGCGCTGGGCGGCGCGGTGACGGTGCGGCAGTTCTCGCTCACGACGCCGTGACCCGGGCCACCGCTATCCGCCGTTGAGTCGCCGGGAATTGCCCGGGGTGGGGGTTCCGACGTTATCGGAATTGCCCCGCCCCGGGTTCGGCCGTCAATTCCCCGACATTCCGATGCCGCCACTCGAATGGTGATCGATCGCACCGTGACCGGCGCGATCTCTGGCGTAGACTGTCGCCACCCGGGTCGACCCGGTCGACGGCGACCCGTCTCGGCCACGCGGGCATGTGCGAAAGTGAGGTGGCCGTGCGCGGTCCTGCGATGACTGATGTGGCTCGCCTCGCCGGTGTCTCGCACCAGACGGTCTCCCGGGTTCTCAACGGGCACCCGAACGTGCGTGAGCAGACCCGCCTGCGGGTGCAGGCGGCCATCACCGAACTCGGCTACCGGCCCAACCGTGCGGCCCGGACGCTTGTGACCGGCCGGTCCCAGGTGATCGGCGTGGTCGCGCAGAACACCACGCTCTACGGCCCGGCCTCACTGCTGGCCGCGCTGGAACAGGCCGCCGCCGAAGCCGGCTTCGCGGTCAGCATCGTCAGCGTCAGCAACCTCGACCACCGATCCATCTCCGAGGCGGTGGAACGCCACCTCGCGCACCGGGTGGCCGGCATCGTGGTGATCGCGCCGGTCGAGTCAGCCGGCGAGGCGCTCGAACGGTTGCCCCACGACGTACCGCTGGTGACCGTCGACGGCGACCCGCGCCGGCCGATCCCGCTGGTGACGGTCGACCAGGTCGCCGGCGCGCGAGCCGCCACCCAGCACCTCCTCGACGCCGGGCACCGCACGGTGTGGCACGTGTCCGGCCCGTCGGACTGGTTCGACAGCGCCGGCCGGATCGAGGGTTGGCGTGAGGCGTTGCGGCTCGCTGGCGCCGAGGTGCCCCCGCTGGTCCCGGCGGACTGGTCCGCGGCGGCGGGCTACCGCTGTGGGCAGATGCTGGCCCGGATGCCGGAGGTCACCGCGGTCTTCACCGCCAACGACCACCTGGCGCTCGGGGTGCTGCGCGCGTTGCACGAGCACGGCCGGCGGGTGCCCGACGACCTCAGCGTGGTCGGGTTCGACGACGTGCCCGAAGCGGCCTACTTCATCCCGCCGCTGACCACCGTGCGACCCGACTTCGCGGCCGTGGCCCGGGCCAGTCTCGGCCTGCTGTTGGCGCAGATCGAGTCGACAAGCGTGGGGCCGCTGCGGCGGACCGTCGCCCCGACGCTTGTGCCCCGGCGCAGCGTCGGCCCGCCGCCCCAGCGCTGAGCCGTCACCGCGCGCCCGCCGTGCGGCGCTGGGCCGTTACGTGTGCGTCCGCGATGTGGCGCTGAGCCGTCGCGTGTGCGTCCGCGGTGTGGCGCTGGGCCGTCGCCGGGCGCCCACCATGCGGTGCCGAGCCGTCGCCGGTGCCCGCCGCGTGCAAGCGCCGAGCCGTAGTGGGGTGCCCGTCACGGCAGGCTGAGCCCTCGTTCGGCGGCCCGCATCGTCAGCTCCCACCTTCGTTGTTCGGCTCCACGCTGCTCCCGGCCGGTGCTCCTCCCGGCCGTCCGGCGCCCACCGCGTCGCATCACCTCAACCGATGAAGAGCGCGCGGACGTCGAACCCAACGCGCTGTGTCCACTTCCAGGGATGAGCCGTTCGCATCTTGGGATCGACAGAGATCTTGGTAGCAAAGTGCCCCTCTGGGGGCCGTTTCGTTCCAAGATCTCCCGGTCTCTTCGAGATGCCGCGCAGGCGTGAAACGGGCAACTAGCTGCACGGTGGTCGGGTCTCGTGCGCGGAAGGGCGGGCGGTGATCGTTTGGCTAATGATCGACACCAGTTCGGTGGAGTGGTGGCATCGCCGGTGGTCGGATGCCGCCACTTCACCGAACTGGTGTCCGGCCACAGGACCGTCCGGCCACCGGGGCACCGATGTCACTCGGCGTCTCCCGGGGACCGTGGGTGTGAAGGGGGACAAGGAGGCGCAATGTGGGTCTGTTTGTCGATCAGCCCGAGCCCGAGCCGTCGACGGTGGGGCGGAGCCGTCGTCGCCGGGTCGCCCGGCCCGGCGACGACGGCGTCTCCGGGGGTACGCGGGTCGGCCGCGACGGCCGGACCCGCGTACCCGGGATCTCAGAGGAACCGCCAGCGCTGGTGCGCGGCGCCGGTGTCGTCGGCGAGCACGGCCTGCGCCCCCTGGCTGCCGGAGCCGCCGCTGAGACCGAGGACCCGGCCGCCGTTGGCGCACTGGATCCGGAAGTAGCCGTTGCCGCCGTGGCGCAGCCGCCACCGGTGGTCGGTGGTGCCGTTGTCGGCCCACTGCACGATCCGGGCGCCGGCGGCCGTGGAGGCGCCCTCGACGCCGAGCACCTTGCCGCTGTGCGAGGCGCGCAGCCGCAGGTAGCCGCCGGTGTCCACGAGTGCGGTCCAGAGGTGGTCGGCGGTGCCGGTGTCGCCCCACTGGATGACGAGTCCGCCGTCGGCGGTGGACATGTTCTGCACGCCGAGCACCAGCCCGCTGCCGAGGTTCTGCAACCGGCGGGCCCCGTTCGGCAGGAAGCGCCACTGGTTGTCCGGGCTGCCGTTGTCCGGGTCCTGCACGGCCATCGCGCCCTGCGCGGTGGAGCCGCCGGAGATGCCGAGCAGCTTGCCGGTGTGCGAGTTGCGCAGCTTGTGGGTGCCGTCGCCGACGTCGACCACGGTCCAGAGGTGGTCGGCGGTGCCGTTGTCGGCCCACTGGAGGATCCGCGCGTTGTCGGCGGCGGACATGTTCTCCACGCCGAGCACCTTGCCGCTGTTGACGTTGCGCAGCTTCAGCGCCGACCCGTCGACCACGAGCTGCCAGTCGTGGTCGGCGGTGCCGGTGTCGCCCCACTGGAGGGCGAGCCCGCCGTCGGCGGTGGACATGTTCTGGATGCCGAGCACGAGACCGCTGGCGGCGTTCGCCAGCCGGAAGCTCGCCTCGCCGCCACCGCCGCTGCTCGTGCCGGCCCGCCAGTAGACCGTGTAGTTGAACCCGTGCGCGTCGTAGAAGGGCCCGAGGTTGACGGTGGCGCCGTTGGCCCGGGCGGTGAACGCCAGCGAGTCGCCGCCGGTCCGCGTGACCGAGCCGGTGTCCAGCGTCGGCAGCGCGCTCAACGTGGTGTTGCCGTAGTTGCCGGAGAGCACCACCGGCCCGTACATGACCGCCTGGACGGCCGCGTCGTCGTTGGCGGCGACCGTGGTCACCCGCATCGGCAGCCGTACGGTCACCACGTCGCCGGAGGCCCAGTCGCGGGTCATCACGGCGTAGCTGCCCGGCGTGGTGGCGATGTCCTGCGCCGTGCCGTTGACGCTCACCGTCGCCCCGGTGGTCCACGACGGGATCCGGATCCGCATCGTCCAGGACCCGCCCGCCGAGCCGGTGACGGTGAGCGTCGTGGTGTCCGAGACCGGGTACGAGGTGCTCTGGGTGACCGTGATGCCGCGCTCGCTCCAGGTGAGCACCGACGGCAGGAACAGGTTCACGGTCAGCGTGGTGCCGTTGTGGTAGTAGATGCCGTCGGCCAGGTTGGTGTTGGTTTCCAGCCCGGTGCCCTGGCAGCACCAGAAGGAGTTGTAGTCGGTGCTCCACGTGCCGCCGCCCCAGGCCGGGCCGACGCCACGCCGCCCGCCCGGTTTGAGCGGGGTGAAGTAGGTGATGTGGCCGTGGCTGTCGGCCGGGTTCTGCTGGCCGATCATCTGGTTGAGCAGCGCCCGCTCGTAGAAGTCGACGTACGCGACGCGGTCGGGGTCGAGCTGCCACAGTTCCCGGGTCAGCTTGAGCATGTTGTAGGTGTTGCACGCCTCGCAGGTGTCGTTGCTCAGGTAGCCGGCGATGGCGTTGGGGGCGCGGAAGTGCTCGGCCTGGCTGTTGCCGCCGATGGCGTACGTGTGTGCGCCGACGGTGATGTTCCAGGCGTTGGTGGCGATGTCGCGGTAGCGGGTGGTGCCGGTGGCCTTGTACTCCCGGGCCGCGCCGATCCACTTGGGCACCTGGGTGTTGGCGTGCAGCCCGTTGAGCTGATCCTGGTTGGCCGCGAGCGGGTTGAACACGGCCGCGTGGTCGAAGCGCTGGGCGGTGGTCAGCCAACGGGCGTCGCCGGTCTGCTGGTAGATGTCGGTGAGCACCGCGTTCATGCCGCCGAACTCGGTGCCCAGCATGGCCTGCATCTGGGACGAGCTGAGCCGGCCGGTGCGCCAGTCGACCCAGCCGGCGAGCGCCAGCAGCACGTCACGGGCCTGCGTGCTGCCGATCAGACGCCACACGTCGAGCAGGCCGGCGAGCGTCTTGTGGATGCAGTAGTAGGGCACGTTGCCGTTGTTGAGCGTCCGGGCTTCGAGCGCGCTGAAGTCGGACTCGGGGAAGCCGGACAGGTAGCCGGTGCTGAAGCCGGCCGCGCCGTTGTTGGCCTGGCACCTCGCCAGCTCGGCGACCATGGTGACCGCCTTGTCCCGGCAGGTGGTGTCGCCGGCCACCGCCCAGGCCTGCGCCCAGGCGGTCAGGAAGTGGCCCTGCATGTGGGTGCGGAACGGGAAGTTCGGCGCGTCCCAGCCGCCGTTGCTGGCGGCGCCGGCGGTGGAGAGCCGGTGGTTGGCGCGGAAGTTGTAGAGCAGCCGGTTGACGTCGACGAACCGGAGGTAGTTCAGCGTCCGGTTCTGATTGTCCAACCAGCGGCTGGCGGTCAGTCGTACCTGGACGGGGTCGAACGTGTAGGCGGAGACGCCGAGGTCCGGACGGGCCGGGGCCAGGGCGGCGCTGGCCGGGCCGCCGCCGGCGAGGGAACCGACGGCGGCGCCGGCCGCGGTCGCGACAGCGGTGGCGCCGGTCGCGCGCAGAAGCATCCGGCGGTTCATCGAAGGAGCGGGCATGAGGGGCCTTTCGTGACGGAACGGGCAGGTGGCGGGGGTACGGGCCGGCGGCGCGGGCCGGGCGGAGGTGCTCCGCCCGGCCGGTGGCTCAGTTGCGCAGGCTCCACTGCTGGTTGGCGCCGCCGTTGCAGGCCCAGAGGATCAGCTTGGTGCCGTTCGCGGTGGCGGCGCCGTTGGCGTCGAGACACAGACCGGACTGCTGGCCGGTGATGGTGCCGTTGCTGTTGACGTTCCACTGCTGGTTGGCCTGGCCGTGGCAGTCCCAGATGATCACGGTGGTGCCGTTGCTGGTGCCCTGGCCGTTGGCGTCGAGGCACTTGTTGCCGAACACCTGGAGTTGCCGGGCCGACGTGTAGGTCCAGCGCTGCATGGTGCCGCCCCAGCAGTCGTAGAGCTGCGTCTGGGTGCCGTTGGTGGTGGTGCCGTTCGGCACGTCGACGCAGCGCCCGGACTGGCCGCCCACGATCTCGACGTTCTGCCGGCTGCCGCCGGTGCTCGCCGCGTAACCGGCGGCGGTGATGTTGGCCTGGACCGCGTCCTCGGTGGCGCTCGACGGGTAGCCGGAGGTCATCACGCCTTCGTAGAAGGTGCCGGCTGCGCCGATGCTGTTGTCGCCGCCGATGCCGAGGATGATCGCGCCTTCCTTCTTCATCGGGTTGTAGCCGGAGGCGTTGGGGCGCTTGCCGTCGTAGAAGGTGGACAGGCCGCCGGACTGGGCGTTGCCGCCGCGGATCGCCCAGTGGTTGGGTTCGCCCTTGACGATCGCGGTCAGGAACCGGTGGCTGATCGACGGGTCGTTGGCGTTATAGCCGGGGTTGACGCCGGAGAAGAGGCCGTTCTCCAGGTCGGCCATGATCCAGGGGCCGTTGCCGGTGCCGTACCCCCAGACCTTGATGTTGCCGAAGTAGATGGCCTCCATGGTGCCGTTGCCGTTGTCGCGGCTGTTGGTCTCGGCGTTGCCGTAGTCGAAGCAGCAGCCGCCGTTGTAGTGGGTGCCGTCGAAGATGGCGTACATGCCTTCGGGTTGGTCACCCTTGGCGATGCCGTTGGTGTTGTTGTTGCGGTAGCCGGTGCCGGGTGCCACGAAGACGCCGTACGCCTTGCGTCCGCCGAGCGTGACCGGGGCGAGTGTGGCGTCGGCGAGGTTGTCGTAGCCACCGGCGGCCGGGCCGGAGAACCCGCCGGGCGGGGCCTGGGTGAGGTGGTTGCCGCGGCCGGACTGGTCGTAGATGACGCTGATCAGGCAGCTCGTGTTGGCGCAGAAGGAGTCCTGGGTGGCGGCGTTGGCGACGTCGCCGGCGGCGAGCGGGGCGACGTCGCGGGTGGCGTTGTCGGACGCGCGTCGCAGTTGGTAGAGCGGTCCGGAGTAGGCGCCGTAGAGCGCGCGGGTGGTGCTGTGCGCGGCGACGCAGGGGGTGCCGCCGGAGGCGTAGATGTCGCAGGGGCCGGTCCCGGCGGCCCGCGCCGTGGCGGTGGGGGCGAGCACCGCCGCGGTGACCGCGACGAACAGGGCAAGGGGTGCGAGGGCGACGGCCAGGCGGTGGCGGGGGGTGGTGGGGCCCATCGATCCTCCTTCGCGGAGATGACGACCGAGTTAACGCTAACAATTGCCCTTAGCGTGGCGTTCATATAGGCGACTGTCAACACGTTGGCCACCGGATGGACGTGACGCCGGGTGTGACGGAAGATCCAAAAGCAACGATGTTAGCGCTCTCACGAGCTGCCGCCGGTACAGCAGGCTGTACTTTCCGCCGCCGGCGCTGCCGGCGACGACCACCGTGACCTATCGTGACGCCGGGGGTGGGCCGACGTGGGGTACGTGCGGAAGCGGGTCCGCGCCGCGGTGGACGCGCTGGAGCATCTCGTCGGCGGGTTGGGCACCGCGGTGCTGGCGTGGGGCGCGCTGCTGTGGGCGATCACGGTGGCCGCCGCCGGCCTGGTCGGCGTCGGGCTGCTGCTCGCGCCCGGCGCGCTGCGCGGGGTGCGTTCGGTGGCCGACCGGGAACGCGCCCGGCTGTCCCGCTGGGGCGGGCCGCTCCCCACGCCCGGACCGGCGCCGACCGACCTGCGCACGGCGCTGCGCGACCCGGTCGTGCGGCGGGAACTCGGCTGGATCGCGCTGCACGCGCCCCTCGGCTTCGGCGCCGGGATCGTGGGCCTCGCGCTCCCGCTCACCGCCGTGCAGGACATCACCTTCCCGCTGTGGTTCCGGCTGCTGCGACCCGAGGACGGCGCGCCGGGGATCGTCTGGTGGCGGATCGACGGGCTGCCCGACGCCCTGACGGTCGGGCTGCTCGGCCTGGCCTGGCTGGTCGTCGGCGTCGCGGTCGGCCCGGCGCTGGCGCGCGCCCAGGCGTGGCCGGGCCGGTGGCTGCTCGCCCCGCCACCGGGGGTCGACCTGTCGATGCGGGTCGCCCAACTCACCGCCACCCGGGCCGCCGCCCTGGACGCGCACGCGGTGGAGTTGCGCCGCATCGAACGGTCGCTGCACGACGGCACCCAGAACCGGCTGGTCGCGGTGAACGTGCTGCTCGGCGCCGCGCGGCGGGCCCTGCGGCGGGACCCGACCCGGGCCGACGAGATCCTCGAACGGGCGCAGCACGCCGCCGAGCAGGCGCTCGGCGAACTGCGTACGGTGGTGCGCGGCATCCTGCCGCCGGTGCTCGACGACCGGGGGCTCGCCGGCGCGCTCGCCGGCCTGGCCGGCGGATCGACGGTGCCGTGCCGGCTCACCGTGGACGTCTCCGTGCGCTGCGCCGCCGCGGTCGAGGCGACCGCCTACTTCGTGGTGGCCGAGGCGCTCACGAACGTGGTCCGGCACAGCGGCGCGAGCGCGGTCGACGTCGCGGTGCGCCGTGAGCGGGACCGGCTGCTGGTGACCGTCTCCGACGACGGCCACGGCGACGCGGACGAGACCCGCGGGTCCGGCCTGACCGGCATCCGGCGGCGGGTCGAGGCGTACGACGGCCGGATGACACTGACCAGCCCCACCGGAGGGCCGACGAGGATGCACGTGGAGCTGCCATGCGGATCGTGATCGCCGAGGACGACGCGCTGCTGCGCGAGGGGCTGGCGCTGCTGCTGCGGGCCGAGGACCTGGACGTGGTCGCCACCGCCGACCACCCGGACGAGTTCCTGGCCGCGGTCGACGCCCACGGGCCCGACGTGGCGATCGTCGACGTGCGGATGCCGCCCACCCACACCGACGAGGGCATCGTCGCCGCGGTCGAGGCCCGTCGGCGCCGGCCCAGCCTCGCCGTGCTGGTCCTGTCCGCGTACGTCGAGCAGGCGTTCGCCACCGAGCTGTTCTCGGTCGGCGCCACCGGGCTCGGCTACCTGCTCAAGGAACGGGTCGGGCGGGTCGAGGAGTTCCTCGGCGCGCTGCACCGGGTGGCGGACGGCGGCAGCGTGATCGACCCCGAGGTGGTCGGGCAACTGCTCGCCCGCAACCGCCGGGACGACGGCGCGCTGGCCCAGCTCTCACCGCGCGAGCAGGAGGTGCTGGCGCTGATGGCGGAGGGGCTCGGCAACACCGCGATCGCCGAGCGGCTGTTCGTCACCGAGGGCGCGGTGCACAAGCACATCCGCAACATCTTCGCCAAGCTGCACCTGCCGCCGGACGACCGGGCCGACCGCCGGGTCACCGCCGTGCTGCGCTACCTGAACGACGGCCGGCGCGGCGCCTGAGTGCGGCGACGCGCCGGCCGTGGCGCGCATCGGCTGCGCCCGGATCGACATCAGCGACGTCGACGAGGCGGTGGGCTCTCCTTACACCTCAGTTCAGGCCGCAGGGGGCCAGCGCGTCCAGGTTCGGGCGCTGCGCGCCGATCCGGTTGAACGCGATCTCGATCCGGTCGAGCGCGGCGCCACGCTTGTCCTTCAGCGGCCCGAGGATGGCGTTGTCGATGAAGGCCGGTCCGCCCTCCGGCTTCACCGCGAGCCGGGCCAGCCGGGCGTTCGCCTCGGCGATCTGCTTGTCCAGGGCGGCCAGCTCGGCCTGCACCTGACCGGCCGCCGCCGCGGGGACGGCGGGAAGCTGTACGCGGGGGCAGTTGACGGTCCGGGCCACACCGAGGGCCGCCGCGCCGTTCTGCGCGCCGCCGTTCTGGCCGGTGTTGCCGTTCTGGGCGGCACCGCCGTTCTGGGCGGCACCGCCGTTGACGGCGCTCGGCACGCCGGCGGCATTGAGTCCGCAGGTCGCCAGCGCGTCCAGGTTCGGGCGCTGCGCGCCGATCCGGTTGAACGCGATCTCGATCCGGTCGAGCGCGGCGGTACGCTTGCTCTTCAGCGGGCCGAGGATGGCGTTGTTGACGAAGTTCGGTCCGCCCTCCGGCTTCACCGCGAGCCGTGCCAGCCGCTCGTTCTGCCGGGCGATCTCCTGGTCCAGGTTGGCCAGTTCCCGTTCCACCTCGGCGTTCGCCGCCGCGGGCACCGCGGGCAGCTTGTCGCGTACCGTCGGGCAGTTCACGGTCTGCGCGGCGGCCGGCGCGGCCGACCCGCCGTTCTCGTCGGCGGACGCCAGTTGGAGCCCGCCGGCGAGCAGGAGCGCCGCGAGGGCGCCCACCCCACCGAGTTTCAGGACCGCGTTGTTGCGCGTACCCCTGGCCATGCACCTCTCCTTTGGTTGACCTGGAGGGTCGGCGCGGCGTGCGTGCCGCTCCGCCACCCCGCGGTGCGAAGTGAGACGCAGGAATCGTGCTCGTGCCCGCTCCGGCATCGCGGTTCCGGACGATGTCCCTGTCGGGCATGGGTACGGGCGCGGCGGCGGGATCGTTCACCGTCCGGTGGTCCGATTGACCGCATCGAGGTACGTCAGTAGTCTGCGCTGAAAACGCTTTCTGTGCGGGAGGCGCGCGAGGGGCTGGCGTCCGGGGCTGGAAGGCCAGCCGCCGACACCGACAGGGCATCGGTGTCGGCGTCGGCTTGGCACCGCATCACCACCCGCAGGAGAACCTCATGATCAACCGACAGCGCCGTACGGCGTTGTGGACCTCCACCGCCGCCGTGGCGACGCTCGTCGCCTCCGGCCTGGCCCTCGGCGCGACCGCCGCCCAGGCGGCGCCCGGCTGCCGGGTCGACTACACGGTGGCCGCGCAGTGGTCCGGCGGCTTCACCGCCAACGTCAACCTCACCAACCTCGGCGACCCGCTGAACGGCTGGACCGTCACCTGGTCCTTCGGCGCCGGACAGACCGTCAGCCAGGCGTGGAGCGCCGACATCACCCAGACCGGCGCGTCGGTCCAGGCCGCCAACGTCAGCTACAACGGCAGCCTCGGCACCAACGCGACCACGTCGTTCGGTTTCAACGGGACCTGGAACAGCGTCAGCAACCCGAAGCCGACGTCGTTCGCGGTCAACGGCGTCACCTGCGGCGGAGCGATCCCCACCGACCCCGGGGGGACCAGCACCCCGCCGCCGGGGCCGACCACCCCGCCGCCGACCACCCCGCCCCCGACGACCCCGCCGCCGACGCCCCCGCCGCCGACGAGCGGAGCGGTGTATGCCGCGCCGAACGGCAGCGCGAGCGCGCCCGGCACCCAGGCCAGCCCCACCACGATCGCCGCGGCGATCACCCGGGTCGGCGCGGGCGGCACCATCTATCTGCGCGGCGGCACCTACAGCCTGGCCCAGACCGTCACCATCGCCGCCGGCAACAACGGCACCGCGAGCGCCCGCAAGAATCTGTACGCCTACCCGGGCGAGACGCCGATCCTCAACTTCTCCGCGATGAACGAGGACTCGGCCAACCGTGGCCTCGCGCTGAACGGGTCCTACTGGCACGTGCGGGGGATCGTGGTGGAACGCGCCGGTGACAACGGCATCGCCGTCGGCGGCAGCAACAACATCATCGAGCGTACGGTGACCCGGTTCAACCGCGACACCGGCCTGCAACTGTCCCGGATCTCCTCCAGCACCCCGCGCGACCAGTGGCCCGCCAACAACCTGATGATCAGCGTCGAGTCGCACGACAACGCCGACTCCGACGGCGAGGACGCCGACGGGTTCGCCGCCAAGCTCACCGTCGGCAGCGGCAACACGTTCCGGTACGCGGTCTCGCACAACAACATCGACGACGGCTGGGACCTCTACACCAAGACCGACACCGGCGCGATCGGGCCGGTGACCATCGAGGATTCGCTGTCCTACAACAACGGCACGCTCAGCAACGGCACCCAGAACACCAACGGTGACCGCAACGGCTTCAAGCTCGGCGGCGAGGACATCGCGGTCAACCACACCGTGCGGCGCACCATCGCGTACCGCAACGGCAAGCACGGCTTCACCTACAACCGCAACCCGGGCTCGATGACGATCTCCAACAACCTGAGCATCGACAACGGCGAGCGCAACTTCTCGTTCGACGCCGGCACCTCGGTCTTCCGGGGCAACACGTCCTGCCGCAGTGGCAGCGGCTCGAACGACAAGACGGTCGGCAACGTGGACGGCTCGAACCAGTTCTGGTCCGGCTCGAACGGCTCCCGCTGCTCCGGGTGGTCGGGCGCGCTCGGCTGGTCGTTCGCCTCGGACGGGCGCCTGGTCGTGACGTTGGGCGGCCGGGTGGTCTCTCTCTAGCCCTTTCGCTCCGGTGTCACCCCGTCCCGCCGTCGTCCCGTCCCGTCCGTTCGACGGGCGACGCCCGCGGACCGCGATCTTGGACAGTTTCCGTTCCCGCTGACGGAAACTGTCCAAGTCGCCGGGTCTCTTCGGGACGTCGCGCAGGGGCGGGCGGTGATCGTTTGGCCGGTGATCGACACCAGTTCGGTGGAGTGGTGGCATCGCCGGTGGTCGGATACCGCCACCTCACCGAACTGGTGTCCGGCGTACCGACGTCTCCCGGGCACTGCGGGTATCAAGACGGGCCAAATGGGTGCAAGGTGGGTCTGTTGCCGGTCAGGTAATCCAGTGGCCCCGAGTCCTGGTACGAACCGCCCCTTCCTCCGCACGACGGCGCGGCGTAACGACGGCGGGACGGTGCGACGGCGCGGCGCGATGGCGGGGCGGGACGTGGGGACGGCGGGACGGCGGCGAGGGGTGGCGGGGTCGGGCGGGGGAGGGTCGAGCATGGCGCCGTGCCGTGGTTTCCGGAGCGGCTCGCGGCACTGGCCCCCCGGCCGGCACCGGTCACGTTCGGCCGAGCGAGTGAATGGGCCGCGTGGGTCGCCGGAGCGCCAGCCTCCCGTGGCTGTGACTCTGCGTAACCGTCCCTCCGGACGTTGGCTCCTCCTCCGTCGCCTTTGCTCTGCAGCCACAAGCGCAGCGAACACCCTCGGTTAGTGATGCGTCCGTGGGTGCAGAGCAAAGGCTGCGGGAGGGGAGGACGGCGGAGGCTGGTGGCGAGGGTAATTGTCCTTTATGGGGCCTTGGTTCGTGCCTAATTCGGGGGGTGCTCCGGTGGGGCACCACTCTCTGTGCACGTCACCTTCCGTGATGTGCGGCTTGGCGCGGACGGGCGAGGGGTGGGCCGGCGAGGGCCGGGCCGGCGAAAGGCGGCGCTGGCAAGGAGTGGGGCGGGCGGGGGTCGGGTTCCGCCCTCGGCCGGGTAGGACGAGCGTCCGCGCGCTTCCGGGGGAGGGGTGCAACGTCGATCGGCCGGGCGATCCGGGTCGGCGGAACGAGGGAGGGTCGAGGGCGGCTTGACATCGCGCTTGGCGATTAGGTTAGCCTAACCTTCGTGACGAGCGGAACGGTGCGGGCCGACGGCCTGCGGGGCAGTGAGCTGCGGTTGGGCTACCACGGGACCACGGTGGTGCATGACGCCGCGATCACGCTGCGGCCCGCTGCCGTCACGGCACTCGTCGGGCCGAACGGCAGCGGCAAGTCGACGCTGCTGCGCGGGCTGGCCCGGCTGCACCCGCTGGAGCACGGCGAGATCGTGCTCGCCGACGGCACTCCGGCGCGGGCGCTGTCCGCCCGGGACTTCGCCCGCCGGGTCACGCTGCTGGCGCAGAGCCGCCCCACCCCGAGCGGGGTCACCGTGCGGGACGTGGTCGGCTACGGCCGGCACCCGTACCGGCAGCGGTGGCGGGCCGGCGACCCGCACGGCCCGGCCGCCATCGACCGGGCGATGGCCGTCACGGGTGTCGACGGCATGGCCGGGCGTCCGGTCGACGAGCTGTCCGGCGGTGAGCTCCAACGGGTCTGGTTGGCCACCTGCCTGGCCCAGGACACCGCGGTGCTGCTGCTGGACGAGCCGACCACCTTCCTCGACCTGCGCTACCAGGTGGAGATCCTCGACCTGGTGCGGGAACTCGCCGACACCGCCGGCGTCGCCGTCGGCGTCGTGCTGCACGACCTCAACCAGGCCGCCGCCGTCGCCGACCAGGTCGTGCTCCTGCACTCCGGACGGGTACGGGGCGCCGGCACGCCGCGCGAGGTGTTCACCGAGGCGGCGCTCACCGAGGCGTACGGCATCCGGGTCGAGGTGACCGTCGACCCGGTCACCGGCCTGCTCTCCACCCGCCCCGTCGGCCGGCACACCAGCCGCGCCGCCCACTGAATCCATCCCTGCCTACAGAAGAGAAACCGATGTCGCGTACCCGTTTGACCCTGCTGGCCGCCGCCGCGACCGCGCTGCTGATCGCCGGCTGCGGCACCACCGAGGCGCCCGCCGCCCCCTCCGCCTCCGATGCGCCGGCCGCCGGCCCGGTGACCGTGACCGACAGCCGTGGCAAGGCCGTCACCCTGAAGAACCCGGCGACCAAGGTCGTCGGCCTGGAGTGGGGCGAGGTCGAGATGCTCGTCGGCCTCGGCGTGATGCCGGTCGGCGTGGCCGACCCCAAGGGGTACGCCACCTGGGTCACCGCCGCGCCGCTGGACCCGGGCGTGAAGGACGTGGGTACGCGCGGCGAGCCGAGCGTCGACTCCATCGTGGCGCTCCAGCCGGACCTGGTGGTGATGGAGGCCGAGCGCGGCGCGGCGATCGTCACCCAGTTGGAGAAGTACGTCCCGGTGCTCGTCACCAAGGGCAGTGACGCCACCGACAACCTCGGCCGGATGCGGTCCGACCTCACCATGATCGCCACCGCCACCGGCCGTACCGCGCAGGCGGAGAAGCTGCTCGCCGACTTCGACGCCGCGCTCGCCGACGGGCGGAAGAAGATCGCCGACGCGGGCGCGGCCGGCCGGCAGTTCGCCGTCGCCGACGGTTGGAAGGAGGGCAGCACCGTGTCGATCCGCATGTTCGGCCAGGGTGCGCTCGTCTCCCAGCTCGGCATCCAGCTCGGCCTGAAGAACGCGTGGACCGGCAAGACCGACCCGATGTGGGGGCTGGGACAGACCGACGTCGAGGGGCTGACCGTCCTCAAGGGCCAGGACCTGCACTTCTTCTACAACGCCTCGGACGGTGAGGACGTCTTCGCCGACGGGCTCGCCGGCAACGCGATCTGGCGCTCGCTGCCGTTCGTGCAGCAGAACAAGCTGCACAAGATGCCGAACGGCATCTGGACCTTCGGCGGCACGCTCTCCGCGAAGCAGTACGTCGACCAGCTCGTCGCCGTCTACACGGCCTGAGCCCGATGATCGCCACCGCCCCGCCGGAGCCGGCCACCCGGCCGGCTCCGGTCGGGCCACCGCCCGCCCGCCGCCGGGTCGCCGGCGCGTTCGCCCTCGCCGCCGCGCTGCTGGTGGCGATCACCGGGGTGCACCTCACCCAGGGCACCTCCGCGGTGGGGGCGCTGGACCTGCTCCGGCTGCTCGGCAGCGCCGACGACGAGACCGCCCGGGTGCTCGTCGCCTCCCGCCTGCCGCGACTGCTCACCGGGCTGGCCGTCGGCGTCGCGCTCGGCTTCGCGGGCGGGGCGCTCCAGTCGACCACCCGCAACCCGCTCGCCTCGCCGGACACCCTCGCGGTGAACGCCGGGGCACACCTGGCGATCGTGGCCACCGCCGCGTTCGGCATCGCGCTGCCGGCGCTGCCCGCCGGTGGGCTCGCGTTCTGCGGCGGGCTCGCCGCGGCCGGTCTGGTGATGCTGCTGTCGGCCGGCGGTCAGGCCGCGACGACCCGGCTGATCCTCGCCGGCTCGGCCACCGCGATGGCGCTCGCCTCGCTGACCATGCTGCTCCTGCTGCTCTTCGAGCAGGCCACCATCGGGCTGTTCGCCTGGGGCAACGGCTCGCTGGTGCAGGGCGACCTGGTGGCGTTCACCCAGCTCGCCCCGGTGATCGGGGTCGGCGCGTTGCTGCTCGTCGCGCTCGGGCACAAGCTGGACCTGCTCGCCCTCGGCGACGACACCGCCACCGTGCTCGGGCTGGACGTGCGCCGCACCCGGCTCGGCGTGGTGCTGCTCGCGGTGCTGCTCTCCGCCGCAGCGGTCACCCTGGCCGGCCCGATCGGGTTCGTCGGGCTCGGCGCGCCGGTGATCGTCCGGCTGCTCGGCCGCTGGGTGCCCGAGGTGCACCGGCACCGGGTGCTGCTGCCGCTGTCCGGCATGGTCGGCGTGATCGTCGTGCTCGGCTCCGACGTGCTGCTGCGGGCCGTGCTCGGCGGGCAGGCCGGGGTGGAGGTGCCGACCGGCGTGGTCACCACGCTCTTCGGCGCGGTGCTGCTGGTCTGGTTGGCCCGCCGGCACCGCGACGCCGGGCCCACCCGGCAGCCGCCGGGCGGCCACGCGGCCGTACGCTCGCGTGCCTTCCACACCGCCGTGGTGGTGGCCGGCGCGGTGGCGGCCGTCGCGGCGCTGGCGCTCGGCATGCTCGCCGGGGACACCTGGGTGCTGCTCGGCGACATCGCCAACTGGGTGCAGGGGCGCACCGGGCCGGCGTACACCTTCGTGCTGGACGCGCGCTGGCCGCGCGTCGCGGCGGCGCTGCTGGCCGGCGCGGCGCTCGCCCTGGCCGGCACCACCGTGCAGGCGGTCTGCCGCAATCCGCTCGCCGAACCGGGCATCCTCGGTATCACCGGCGGCGCGGGGATCGGCGCGGTGTCGCTGCTGACGTTCGCCCCGACGGCCGGCGTGCTCGCGCTCTCCGGCGCGGCCGGCGCCGGCGCGGTCGCCGCGTTCGCCCTCGTCTACGGGCTGGCCCGGCGGCACGGCCTGAACTCGGACCGGCTGGTGCTGATCGGCTTCGCGGTGTGGCAGGGTGGCGCCGCGGTGATCACGTTCATCGTGGTGTCCTCCGACCCGTGGAACACCGGCAAGGCGTTGACCTGGCTGTCCGGCTCCACCTACGGGCGCACCGCGCCGCAGGTCCTGCCGGTGGCGCTCGCGTTGCTGCTCGCCGTCCCGGTGGTGGCCGCGGTACGCCGGGAGCTGGACCTGCTCGCCCTGGACGACGACACGCCCCGGGTGCTCGGGGTCCGGCTGGAACGGGCCCGGTTGGTCGCGCTCGGCCTGGCGGCGCTGCTCACCGCCACCGCCGTGTCCGCGGTCGGCGTGATCGGCTTCGTCGGCCTGGTCGCGCCGCACGCCGCGCGGGCGCTCGTCGGCGGCCGGCACACCCGCGTGCTGCCGGTGGCGGTGCTGCTCGGCGCGACGCTGGTCAGCCTCGCCGACACGCTCGGCCGTTCCGTCATCGCACCGGCGCAGATCCCCGCCGGGCTGGTCACCGCGATGATCGGCACCCCCTACTTCGTCTGGTTGCTGTGGCGTTCCCGCACCGCGGCCAGTGGCCACTGAGACCGAGAGGACGTCATCATGACCAGCACGCTCGCCGTCGCGCCGTGGCGCGTGTTCACCGTGGAGGTCCGCGCGCTGCGCCGGCTCGGGCCGTCGTTCCTGCGGGTCACGTTCACCGGGCCGGACCTGGACCGGTTCGCCGACAACGGGTACGACCAGCGGATCAAGCTGGCCCTGCCGGTGGCCGACGGGGCGGCCGGGGAACTGCCCGACGGGCCGGACTGGTTCCCGCGGTGGCGGGACCTGCCGGCGGACCGGCGCAGCCCGATCCGCACCTACACGGTGCGGGCCGTCCGCGCGGAGGCGTACGAGGTGGACGTGGACATGGCGTTGCACGGCGACGGCGGCCCGGCGACCCGGTGGGCGCGGCGGGCCCGGGTCGGTGACCGGCTCGCGGTGGTCGGCCCGGACGCGGGTTACGCGGGCGAGCACGGCGGGGCCGAGTTCCGGCCGCCGGCCGGCGCGACGCTGTTGCTGGCCGGCGACGAGACCGCCGCCCCGGCGATCTGCGCGATCCTGGACCGGCTGCCGGCCGGCGCGCGCGGGCACGCGGTGGTGGAGGTGCCGGCGGCGGGGGACGAGCTGCCGTGCCGCGCACCGGCCGGCGTCACCGTGACCTGGCTGCCGCGCGACGGGACCCCGCACGGCAGCCGGCTCACCCCGGCGGTGACCGCGCTCGCCGCCCGGCTGCTGCCGGCGCCGACCGCCGCGCCCGGCGGCCCGGCGGCCGACCGGCCGGCGGATCCGGCGGCCGACGCGCCGGCGGACGGCAGCGGGGACGCGGACCGGGAGGTCCTCTGGGAGGTGCCGGATCGGGCCGACGGCGCGGCGCTCTACGCCTGGCTGGCAGGGGAGGCGGCGGTGATCCGTGGCCTGCGCCGGCATCTGGTCGGCGAGCGTGGGCTCGACCGGCGGGCGGTGGCGTTCATGGGCTACTGGCGGGCCGGTCGGGCCGAGGGCTGAGGCGGTCGGGCCACCGTCGCCGGTCACCCGCCGACGGGCCGGTCGGCCCACTCCGCCGCGATCCGGTCCGGGTCGCCGACCCGGAACTCCGGCGGCTCGTGCAGCAGGAAGTCCCGGTGGCTGATGTTCCAGGCGTAGGCGCCGGCCATGGCGAACACCAGCACGTCGCCCACGCCCACCGGTCCGGCGTCCGCCGACCGGGACAACACGTCCTTCGGCGTGCACAGTTGCCCGACCACGGTCACCGGCCCGCCGTCGGTGCGCGGGCCAGCGCCGCCGCGCCGCCGGTGCACGGTGAACGGCTGCGCGTGCCCCTTCGCCGCCGGCGTCCGCAGGTGGTGCGTGCCGCCGGCCACCACCGCGAACCACTCGCCGTACGAGCGCTTCACGTCGATCACCTCGGTCAGGTACGCCCCGCAGTGGACGGTGACCGACCGGCCCGGCTCGATCCGCAGCCGCACCCCCGGGTGCGCGTCGAGCACGTCGCCGAGCGCCCGGCCGTAACCGGCCCAGTCGAACCGGGCCGCCGGGTCGCCGTAGTCGACCGCCATGCCGCCGCCCACGTCGACCTCGCGCGCCCCGACCTCGGCGACCGCCCACCCGACCACGGCCTCGGCCACCGCGCCGGCGAGGGGGGCGTCCAGCCCGCTGGCCAGGTGGGCGTGCACGCCGTGCACCTCGACCCCGGCCGGTGGGCGGCGGGCGCACGCCACCGCGTCCGCCGGGTCCATCCCGAACGGGCTGGGTCGTCCCCCCATCACCAGGCTCGCCCCCGGCACGTCCAGGGGCAGGTTCACCCGCAGCAGCACCCGTGCCGTCCGGCCGGTGGCCGTCGCCAGCGCGCCGAGGCGACGCAGCTCGGCCGGGGACTCCACGTGGATCCGCGCCACCCCCGCGGCGAGCGCGGCGCGCAGATCCGCGTCGGTCTTGCCCGGCCCGGCGTACCCGGCGGCGGGCCGCCCGGGCAGCACCTCGGCGAGGCGGCGCAGCTCGCCGCGGCTGGCGGTCTCGAAGCCGTCGACGACCGGCGCGAGCGTGCGCAGCACGTCCGGCTCCGGGTTGGCCTTGACCGCGTAGAGCAACTCGACCGGCCGGGGCAGCGCCGCGCGGATCGCCCGCGCGTGCCCGGCCAGCGCGTCGAGGTCGTGGACGTACACCGGCCGGGTCACCGGCGACCGCCGAACGGGTTCGGCACCGGCACGAACGGCGCGTCCCGGTCCGCGTCCCGCCGCCACCGCACCAGCAGGTTCGCCTTGGCCACAAGGGGGTCACCGGCAAGCAGCGCGCGCAACTCCGGCGGATCGCCCAGCTCGGCGGCCACCGCCGCGACCACCGCGCGCACCTCCCGCCACAGGGCCGGCTCGATCCCCGGGCGGGCGTCGGCCAGGGCGCCGCAGACGCCGGCCAGGTGGTTGACGAACAGGCAGTAGACGACGCGGCGGCGGGCGTCGTCCGGGCCGTACCCGGCCTGCCGTGGCACTCCTTCCGGCCAGGCGGTCCAGCGGCTGGTGTCGAGCTTCACCCCCTCCAGGTCGCGCAGCAGCATCCGGGCCGGGCGACCGTCGGCGTCGCGCACCACGACCACGTTCTGCAGGTGCGGCTCGTGCACCACGCCGTGCCGCAGCCAGGCGTCCAGCACGGCCGGCGCCAGCAGCCCGACGTAGCGCCGCCACCAGCCCACCGGGTCGGCGACCGGCAGTGGCGCGGCGGCGAGCGCCGCCGCCAGCACCGGCGTCTGCCCGGGCCGCAGGTGGGCACGCAGGCCGGTGCGCAGGATCGTTCCGTACGCCTCGTCCGCGCCGGGGGAGTCGACGGTCCGGTAGGCGGGTTCGGCGAGCAACGCCACGCCGTCGGGCAGCGGGATCCCGGCGAGCAGCCCGGTCAGCGCGACCGCGCCGGTCAGCTCGTACCTGGCGTTCTTGCGCAGGCAGTTGGTGATCCGCACGTGCAGGCTCGTCTTGACGAACAGGTCCGCGTCGGGGGAGTAGAGCGTGCGGACGCTCGCGGTCGGCCGCACCGGCGCGCCGCCCGGGCCGAGCCGGCGTATCCGGGGATCCGCCGGTGGCACCAGCGCAAGCTGCCACGGGTGCACCGGCAGCGCCAGGTGTCCGGCCGGCGGGCGCGGCGGGTCCAGGGCGGCCAGCAGCTCCTCGACCGGCCCGGCCTCGGCCACCATGTCGTCCGGCACGGCGAGCCACCGCAACCGGAACGCGGTGCGCAGCTCCGGCGCGTACGCCCGCCAGCCGGCCGGGTCGCCGCTGCGCCACTTCGGCGTCGGGTGGTGCGGGTGGCCCAGGACGAGCGACTGCTCCGACGCCACATAGGCGTCGAGGGTCGGGTCCCCGGTCGGCGTCGGGTCGACGGCCGGCCGCCCGGCCAGCAACCGGGCCACGACGTCCCGGCTGGCCCGCACCTGCCCGAGGAACTCGGGATTGTCGCGGCCGGTGCGCGCGGTCAGCTCCGCCGCCACCAGCCCGGCCAGTCGCTCGGCGTCCAGGCCGGCCCACCGGCCGCCGTCGAGCCGGTGCCGCACCGGGCCGTGGTAGCGGTGCGCGCCGACCGGCGACACCCGGGTCACCGCGCACCGCAGCACCACCCCGGTCGCGCCGAGCCGCACCCGCACCTCGTCGGCGGTCACGGCGACCGTGCCGGCCGGCGCGGCGACCTCGCGGACCAGGCAGCCGAACACGGCGTGCGCGGTGGCCAGGTCCGCCGGGCGGGTGTGCGGCGCCGCCCGACGACGCAGGCCCGTGCTCGTCATCGCGTCTCCCGCAGGTAGTTCGGGCCGGTGCGCCGGTAGTACTTGTTCACGTCGGCGCAGCCGAGCCGCTGCTTCGGCAGCAGGGTGCCGGCGGTGACCATCGCCTTGACCGGCAACCGGTCGGCCCGCAGCACCCGCTCGGTGAAGGTCCGCGCCGCCGGCCCGTCGCCCCACCGGTCCCGGGCCGCGACGAGCCGGTGGGTCAGCGCGGCGGCCGGCGACGGCACGGGCACGCCCCGGGCGGCCAGCGCCAGCAGCGGCGCGGCGGCGGCCAGGTGCAGCGTGATGGTGACGAACACGTCGGCCAGCTCGCCCGGGTCTGCCGCCCACATCCGCGTGTCCCGCAGGGTCACCCCGCGCCGGTGCCGCCGGTCGAGCCGCGCGCCGTCGTCGTCCTTGTAGAGCAGGCCGAGCGTCCCGTCCGGCCGCAGCAACAGGTGGATGTTCTGCGGATGGGCCTCCAGCGCCACGCCGTAGCGCAGCCACAGGCAGACGTGCCAGTCGAGCAGCAGGTCCAGATAGGACTCCAACAGGGCCACGGGACGGTCGCGGCCGATCCGCTCCAGCACGGTGCCGCCCGCCGGGTCCGGCGCGGCGAGCGCCGCCACCGGCACCACCCGGGTGCCGGACAGGTCCCGGGGGAACCGGCGGAGCAGGAACGCCGCCCCGTCGTCGTCGCCGAGGTGACCGTAGGTGTGCTCGTCGGCGTGCCGGATCCGGCCGGCGAAGGCGGGTTCGGCGGCGGCGATCCGGTCGAGCAGCCCGGCCACCGCCGCGCCGTCGGCGAGGGTGTCCGGTCGCAGGCCCCGCCGGTTGCGGGCGCCGAGCGTGGCGGTGGGCAGCGGCAGCTTGAGATGGGTGTACGGGTCGTCGGCGAGCGCCACCGTCCGCATCGAGAGGGTGGGCCGCACGGTCACCGCCGGCCGGTCCGTCGCCGGCAGCGCGCGCCGGGCCGCGGTGAGCGGATGCGCCGGGAGCAGCAGGTCGCCGGCCCGCTCCGCCGCCGGCCACCAGGCGGGCAACGGGCCGGTGAGCCGCACCTCCGCCCGGGGCGCGGCGTACCAGCGCAGCGCGAAGCGGGGCGCGTGCTCCGGGGCGTACCGGATCAGGTCGTCGTCGTGGAGCCCGTGCCGGCAGCGGTCGGTCGGGTAGACCGGGTGGCCGGCGTGCGCGGCGAGCACGTCGTCGAGCAGCGCCGCCGCCATGCCGGCCGGCGCGGTCGCCCGCTCGGCGGCCACGGCGGCGAACACCGCCGGTCGGGCCCGGGCGGCGTGCCGGCGCGCCCGCAGGTCGGCGTGGCACTCGGCGACGAACGTTGCCCACCCGGCCTCGGCCTCGGCGTCGCCGACCGGGGCGAGCAGCGCGAGCAGGCCGTCGAGTGTGTCCACCCGGCGGTCGCCGCCGCCCCCGACGCGGACGTCCACCGTGGCGCTCGCGCAGCGCAGCGCCGCCTGGAAACCGTCGACCCGGACCGGTACGCGCAGCAGCCCGGCCGGGCACGGGGTCTCCCAGCGGTCGCCGACGAGCCGGCCGTGACGCAGGAGACCGAGGTGGTCCTCACGGAGCAGGGCGTCGAGCACCCGGGCGAACACCTGCCGCTCGCTGTCGTCGATCATCCGGTGATCGTCCAGCTCAGTTCGCGGCGGAACGCGGCGAGCGCGGCCCGCACACCGTCCGGGTCGGGGCCGATGCCGTGCAGCGCGGCCAGGTAGTCGCGGTTGGTGCCGGTGTGCTCCGCGACCCGGCCCACCTGACGCATCGGCCGGCAGGACAGCCGGACGCCGTCGCGGACGGTGTCCCGCCGTCCGGGTGCCGCGGCGAGCCGGCCGGACCGGTCGGCGCAGACGTACTCGACCCGGGCGTGCCGGTCGAGCGCGGATGGGTCGGGCAGGTCCAGCGCGGCCAGCGGATCGCCCAGGTGCAGCCGGATCACGTGGGCGAACAGCGGCACCCCGAGCAGGTCGGTGAGGATCAGGTCCATCCGGTCGCCGATCAGCCGGTCGTTCACCTCGATCAGCCGGATCCGGTCGCCCCGCACCACGTACTCGGTGTGGCAGGCCCCGAAGCCGACGCCGAGCGCGTCGAGCAGCGTGCGGAGCCGGGCGCGGTGGGCGGATGGCGGGGGTGACCAGTCGAGGCTGACCTCGGTGAAGGTGGGTGGCGGGCCGAGGCCGGTGTGCCAGCCGCCGAGCGTCGCGAGCGAGCGTCCGTCGCCGAGCGTGTCGTAGGTGTGCAGCTCCCCGGTCAGGTACTCCTCGACGACGAGGGCCACCTCCGGTCGTCGCCGGCGGATCGCGGCGACCCGGGCCGCCAGGTCGGCCCGGTCGGTGACCAGGTAAGCGTCCTCGCTGGCCACCCCGTCGCGGGGCTTGACCACCGCGGGGAGGAGGCCGTCCGGCACGTCGGGCGGCGCGCCCGGGTCGACGGTGACCACGCGGACCGGGTCCAGGCCGGCGTGGGCGAGCGCGCGGCGCATGGCCGCCTTGTCCTTGCAACGCCGGGCCGCGTCCGGGTCCTTGCCGGGCAGGCCGAGCTTGCCGGCCGCGACGGCGGTCGCCTCCTGGAGGTGGTCGCTGTTGGACAGCAACGCGGCGGGCGGCTCGGCCGCCGTGGCCGCGACGACCGCCGCCGCGTCGCGGACCGCGCAGCGCCGCACCGGAGCGCCGGTGGGCCACTCGCCCGGCCGGTCGGTCAGCACGGTGACCGGCAGGTCGAGCGCGTCGGCTGCGGGAAGGAAGCCCTCCAGGACGGCGTCGGTGGGGTTCAACGCGGTCAGGTAGAGCCGCATCCCGCCTCCTCGCGCTCAGGTTTAGGCGAGCCTATCCTAAATATGTGGTTCTGCGAGGTTCGCCGGGCGCGGGCAGGGCATCGGTCATCGGGGCGGCGCGAACCGGGCCAGCGGGTTGGCCAGCGTGCCGGCGAACTGGAGCGCCGCGGACGGGTCGGCCAGGTCCACCATCTGCCGGTTGTCGCGCAACTGGAGCCGGTTGAGGCAGGACAGCGGGAACTCCGGTGCGAACAGGTCGTGCCGGCGGATCCGCTCGGCCAGGTGCGGCACCGTCGCGGCGTAACCGGTGGCGCACGCGGCGACCGTGCGCCAGAAGTCGTCCTGGTCGAGCACGCCGGAGGTGTGCAGGGCGGCGCTCAGGTGCCGCAGGAAACAGTCGAACACGTCGGTGAAGACGGCGAGGATCTTCTCGTCCTCGGGGATCGCCGCCCGGACCCGCCGGACCTGCTCCGGCAGCTCCGCGTCCGGATCCATCACCACGATCTCCTCGGCGATGTCCTTGAAGATCACCCGTTCCACCACGCCGCCGTCGAGCACCAGGATGACGTTCTCGCCGTGCGGCATGAACGCCAGGTCGTAGGCGTACAGGCTGTGCAGCAGCGGCACCAGGTAGGCGTCCAGGTAGCGGCGCAGCCAGTCCGCCGCCGGCAGCCCGGAGGCGTCGATGAGCGCGCCGGCCAGCGGGCGGCCGTCGCGGTCGAGGTGCAGCAGCGACGCCATGGTGGCCAGCCGCCGGCCGGGCTCCAGACCGGGCACCGGGCTCTCCCGCCAGAGCGCCGCGAGCATCTTCCGGTACGGGGAGTACCTGTCGGTCGCCGCCTCGTACTGCCGGTGCCGGTAGCCGACCGCGGCCCGCTCCCGGATGATCGACAGTCCGGTGCCCGTGAGCACCGGGTCTTTCCCGATCAGCTCGGCGAGCCAGTCGTTGATCGCCGGTGTGGCCTCCATGTACGCGGCGGACAGGCCCCGCATGAAGCCCATGTTCAACACCGACAGTGCCGTCTTGACGTAGTGCTTCGCCGGGTCGGTGACGTTGAAGAAGGTACGGATGGACTGCTGGGCGAGGTACTCGTCCGGCCCCTCGCCGAGGCAGACCAGCCGGCGTCGGGCCACCTCGCCGGCGAACGTGACGGCGAGCTTGTTCCACCACTGCCACGGGTGCACCGGGATGAGCAGGTAGTCGGCCGGGTCGAGGCCGAGCCCGGTGAGCGTGGCGGCGAACCGGTCCCGCGTCTCGTCGTCCAACTCGGCGCGGACGAGCGTGTCGTAGTCGAGGTCGGCGGCGCAGGTGAAGGTGGTGTGGTCGCGGTGCGCGGCCAGCCAGAGCAGCCGGACCGGGGCGGCGGCCTCCGGGGCGTACCGGTGGTAGTCGTGCAGGCCGAAGCCGAGCCGGCCGTTGTTCGCCACGAAGCAGGGGTGTCCCTCGGTCATCTGCGTCTCGATGGTCTGGAAGTCGGCGGCGGCCAGCTCGGCGGCGGTGACCACCGGCTTGCCGAGCTTGTACGCGGCGCCGGCGAGGGTGGAGGTGATCTCCTCCAGATAGACCGGCAGGACCGCGTCGGTGAGGCCGAGCGCGCCGCGCAGCTCCACGCAGAGGTCGACGGCGTCGGGCGGCAGTTCCGCGCCGTCGCGGTGCCGGGTGATGCTGCCGGCGTCGATCTGCCAGTGGTCCAGCGCCAGCCGCCGCGCGGCGAACCGGTACTCCACCGTCCCGTCGTCGCCGCGCACGACCCACCGCCCGGGCCCGGCCGGCTCGGGGACGATCAGGCGCTCGTGGGCGAACTCGGCGAGCGCCTTGCGCACCAGCAGCCGGTTGGCCGTCGCCCACGCCTCGGGGGTCAGGTGGTCGATCATGCCCGCTGGTCTCCTTCGGTGGCTTTCCGGAACCGCTCGCGGGTGCAGACGCTGAGCAGCGCGTCCTTCTCCGGCTTGCGGATCTCGCCGACGACGGTGAAGCCGACGGCGGCGTTCAGCGCGTGCACGGCGGTGTTGCGCACGTCCGGCTCCACCACCACCCGGCGGGTCGCCGGGTCGGCGAAGAGCCAGGCCATGACGGTGGTGATGACGGCGCGGGTGAAGCCGTGCGCCGGGGTGTCGGTGGGCGCGCAGAGGAAGTGCATGCCGACGTCGCCGGGCTCCGGGTCGTACAACCCGACCAGCTCGACCCGGGCCGGGTCGTACCGTTCGGCCAGGAACGCCGGCCGGCCGCGCCACGACCCGAGGTACGCGGCGTGGTGCGGGTGCGCGGCGATCGCCCGGTACGCCTCGGCGACGCCCGCCACGTCGGCGTCGCCCATCAGCCAGAACGCCGCCTTCGGATGGGTGACCCAGCGGTGCAGCAGCGGCGCGTCGGCGTCGGCGTCCAGCGGGCGCAGCGCGAACTCGCCCAGCCGGTCGTCCACCCGGGAGAACACGCTCACCGGACCACCCCGAACTCCTGGAACGCGATCGTCTTCTCGATCGGGTAGTGCTCCCGCCCGGTCAGCTCCCGGATGATCCACGAGTTGCGGTACGGGCCCATGCCCAGGTCGGGGGAGGTGATGCTGTGCGTGTGCGTGCCGCCGTTCTGGAGGAACACGCCCCGGCCGGTGTGGTCGACGCTGTAGTTGCGGGCCACGTCGAGGCGGCCGTGGCCGTCGAAGCGGAGCCGGTCGCGCACCGGCGCGAGGAACTCGGGCACCCGGTAGTGGTAGCCGGTGGCCAGCACCAGGCCCTCGGTGTCGAGGGTGAACGCCCGGTCCTGCTCGGTGTGGCGCAGCCCGAGCCGGTAGCGGCCGTCGACGTGTGCGGCCTCGACGAGTTCGGTGTTGGTCAGCAGCCGGGTGGGCGTCGGCCCGTGCAGGCTCTTGGCGTACAGCGTGTCGTAGATGTCGTTGATCAGGTCGGCGTTGATGCCTTTGAACAGCGGCTTCTGTGCCGCCTCCAGCCGGTAGCGGGTCGGCTCGGGCAGGGCGTGGAAGTAGTCCACGTAGTCCGGTGAGGTCATCTCCAGCGTCAGCTTGGTGTATTCGAGGGGGAAGAACCGGGGCGAGCGGGTGACCCAGGTGAGCTGGTAGCCGTACTCGTCGATGTCGGCGAGCAGGTCGGCGTAGATCTCGGCGGCGCTCTGGCCGCTGCCGACGACGGTGATGCTGCCCTTGGCGCGCAGCGCCTCCCGGTGTTCCCGGTAGCGGGAGTTGTGGATCAGGTCGCCGCCGAGGCCGGCGCAGGCCGGCGGCAGGTACGGAGGGGTGCCGGTGCCGAGCACCAGGCGCCGGGCCCGGTGGGTGACCGGCCCGTCCGGGGTGTCGGCGTGCACCACGTAGTGGTCGCCGTCGTGTTCGACCCGGGTGACGGCGTGCCGGAAGCGCAGGTTCGGCAGCTTGGCGGCGGCCCAGCGGCAGTAGTCGCTGTATTCGGCGCGCAGCGGGAAGAAGCTCTCCCGGATGTAGAACGGGTAGAGCCGACCGGTCTCCTTCAGGTAGTTGAGGAACGAGTACGGCGAGGTGGGGTCCGCGAGCGTGACCAGGTCGGCGATGAACGGCGTCTGCAACCGGGTCGAGTCGAGCATCATCCCGGGGTGCCAGTCGACGGTGTCGCGGGCCTCCAGGAACAGCCCGTCGAGGTCGTCGAGCGGCGCGGTGAGGCAGGCCAGGCCGAGGTTGTACGGGCCGAGGCCGATCGCGATGAAGTCCGGCATGTCTCTCCTCAGCCGACCGGGGCCAGCGTGGCCGCGGTCCGGGCGTACCAGGTGGCGTGGTCGGCGACGAGGTCGAGCACGTGGGCGATGTCGGCGACCGTGGTCTCGGGGTTGAGCAGGGTGAGCTTCAGCCAGTGCGCGCCGTCGACCTTGGTGCCGGCGACGAGCGCCGCGCCGGAGGCGGCGAGGGCCTCTCGGGCGTGCAGGTTCGCCTCGTCGACCATGTTCGGGTCGGCGCCGGGCGGCACGTGCCGGAACACCACGGTGCTCAGGTGGGACGGGGCCGCCACCTCGAAGCGGCTGTCGGCGTCCAGGTGCCGCCAGGCGTCGGCGGCCAGGTCGACCACCTGGTCGAAGAGCGCGCCGATCGCGTCCGGGCCCATGATCCGCAGGGTGAGCCAGAGCTTGCAGGCGTCGAACCGGCGGGTGGTCTGGATGCTCTTGTCGACCTGGTTGGGGATGCCCTGCTCGACCGCGCGGGCCGGGTTGAGGTAGTCGGCGTGCCAGGTGGCGTGCCGCAGCGTGCGGCCGTCGCGTACCAGCAGCGCGCTGGAGCTGACCGGCTGGAAGAACGACTTGTGGTAGTCGACGGTCACCGAGGCGGCCCGCTCGATGCCGTCGAGCAGGTGCCGGCGGGTGGGGGAGACCAGCAACCCGCAGCCGTACGCGGCGTCGACGTGCAGCCAGATCCCGGCGGCGGCACAGATGTCGGCGATCTCCGGGAGCGGGTCGATGGTGCCGAAGTCGGTGGTGCCGGCGGTGGCGACCACGGCCATCACCACCTGGCCGTCGCGCCGGCAGCGGTCGATGGCGCGGGTCAGTTCGTCGGTGCGCATCCGGCGGCCGGCGTCGGTGGGCACGGTGAGCACCGCGTCGGCGGCCAGGCCGAGCAGCTTGGCGGCCTTCTGCACGCTGAAGTGGCCGGCGGCGGAGGTGATGATCCGCAGCCGGGCCAGCACCTCGGGCCGGGCCGGGCGGGTGGCCGCGGCGCCGACCGCCCGGCGGTACGCCTCCTCCCGGGCCAGCAGCATCGCCTGGAGGTTGGACTGGGTGCCGCCGCTGGTGAAGACGCCGTCGGCGGCGGCGCCGAGCCCGATCCGTCCGGCCGTCCACTCGATCAGGCGTCGCTCCATCAGCGTGGCGCCGGCGCTCTGGTCCCAGGTGTCCAGGGAGGAGTTGACGGCGCTGAGCACCACCTCGCCGAGCAGCGCCGGGATGACCACCGGGCAGTTCAGGTGGGCCAGGTAGCGGGGGTGGTGGAACCAGACGGCGTCGCGCAACCAGACGTCGTGCAGCTCGTCGAGGGCGGCGTCGGTGTCACCGAGCGGACGGTCCAGGTCGATGCCGTTGACCAGCGGGGCGAGGGCCTCCGGGGTGATGCCGGTGAACGGGCGGTCCGCCCCGGCCGCCCGGTGGGCGACCCGCTCGACGCCGCGCGCCAGCACGTCCCGGTATCGCCCGAGCGAGTCGGCGTTGAACAGGTGGGCGCGGGCTGCGGTGCCGATCGAACTCATGCGACTTCCCTGTAGTCGTGCGGACAGGATCGCGGCTCGCGGCCACGTGGAGATCAGCTTAGGTTAGGCTTACCTAACAAGCAAGTCCGGCTCCCGCACGGAAGCCGGCCGCGACACCGTCCCGGACGGCGGGAACCGCCGCTGGTGCGTGACACCCACCATGACCCCCGCGGCGACCAGCACAAGGGACGCCAGCGCCACCGCCGGATAGCCGAACCGCTCGGCCGCGGCGAGCCCGAGCGAGGCGGCCACGAACGAGCAGACCAGCCCGAACGACGACAACACGGTGAAGTCGGTGCCGCCGCTACCGGGCCGGGAGTAGTCCATGTTGACCGTGTAGAGCACCACGTTGGCGATCGTGTAGGCGACCAGGAAGAAGGACAGCGCGGCGACCGTGCCACCAAGTGGCGCGCGACCGTTCATCAGCGGCAGCAGCGCCACCGTGGACAGCGCCAGGGTCACGCCGCCGGCCACCAGCACGCCGGCCCGGCCGAACCGGCCGATGCCGATCCCCGCGACCAGCCCGGCCACGATCGCCGGCACGCTCGTCACCACGCCGGTCACCACGCCAATCCGCCCCAGCGACCAGCCGGCGTCGACGAGCGCGGGCGTGACGAGCGCGTACGCCATGCCGGCGCCGACGTAGACGAGCGGCACCACGCCGAACGTCCACCACCGGCAGCCGGGCTGGCCGAACACCGACACCAGCGCCCGGTACGCGGCGCCGATCCGGACCGCCCGGTCGATGCGCTCCGGCTCCCGGAACCGCCACACCACGAGCAGCCCGACCGCGGTCAGCGCGGCCAGCAGACCGATCGCCGGCACCCAGCCGAACATGTCGTACACCAGCACGCAGGCGCCACCGCCGAGCAGGTTGCCCAGATAGCTGGCCGCCACCTGGATGCCGTTGCCGGTGCCCCGGTCGGCGGCGGTCAGCAGCCGCACCGCGACCGCGTCGGCGGCGATGTCCTGGGTGGCGGAGAAGAACACGAACGCGGCGCAGACGGCCACGACCGGGCCGAGCTGGTCGGCCGGGTGGGAGAACGGCAGCAGCGCCAGCAGCGTCAGCACCAGCGCGGTCTGCAACACCAGCAACCAGGACCGGTAGTGGCCGCGGCGCCGGGAGCCGTACCGGTCCAGGATGGGCGCCCAGAGGAACTTGATCGGCCAGATCAGGCCGACGACCTGCACCAGCGCGAGAGTGTCCAGTGAGGTGCCGCCGTCGCGCAGGATGGCGGTCAGTCCGACGGTGATGAAGCCGACCCCGAGATACTGCGTGACGTAGAGCGCGGTCAGCGTGCCGAGCCGCCCCATCAGGCGGCCCGCCAGTAGCCGAGCGAGGTGAGCTGGTGCTTGCCGACGCCGAGCGTGCGCCGCAGGTGCCGGGTGAGGTCGCGGGTGGTGGCCGCCTCGCAGGCCAGCCAGTAGTGCGCGGACCCGGCGGCGGGCAGCGCCTCGCGGACCGTGTCGACCAGGTGCCGCCCCGCGTCGCGCCGTGGCACCCAGGTCACGTCGTGGTGGGCGCGGGCGCGCGGGGTCAGCGCCTTCTCGCCCTCGTGCGCGTACTCCAACCAGACCGTCGCCGGGATGTCGGCGCCCGCGTCGAGCAGGCTGTTGACCGCCGGCAGCGACGCGGCGTCGCCGACCAGATAGAGGTGCTCCGGTGCCGGATCGGGGAGCTGGAACGCGCTGCCCTGCACCGTCGCGTCGATGGTGTCGCCGACCGTGGCGGCGGCGGCCCAGTTGGCGGCGCAGCCGTCGTGCAGGGCGAACTCCAGCGTGAACCGTCCGGTCGCCGGATCCGGATCGACGAGCGTGTACGCGCGCTGGTGCGCCCGCCCGCCGTTGTCGAACCAGAGCCGGATCCACATGGTGGGGTGCGTACCGTACGCCGTGAGCAGGCCGCCGTCGTCGAAGAGTAGGCGCTGGTAGTGCCCGTCGACCGACTCGGTGCCCAGCACGGTGAGCCGGAAGTCCCGGCCGCCCATGGCCTTCAGCACCAGGCCCTCCCAGTTCCGTTTCACGAATCCCTCCCGGTAAGGTAGACCTCAGTTAGGGAAGGGTAACCTAATTGTCTAGTCGAGGGAACTGCCGTCCGGTCGGGCGGAGCCGATGACGCGCGTCGATCGCGACCAATGGGGCGTGCCGCAACTCTGGGCCGGCGACGCCGACGCGCTGGCCCGCCTCCAGGGCCGCGTCGCCGCTCTGGACCGGGCGTGGCAGATCTGTGTGGAGCGGTGGCGCGCCGAGGGCCGGCTGGCCGCCCGGGTCGGCCCGACCGAGCTGGCCTGGGACCGCTTCGCCCGGCGGGCCCGGCTGGACGACACCGCCCGGCGCTGCCACGAACGACTCGACCCGGACACCCGCCGCTGGGTCGGGGCGTACGTCGACGGCGTCAACGAGGGGCTGGCCGAGGGCGCCGCCGCCGCGCCCGAGTTCGCCGCCACCGGCAGCACGCCGGACCGCTGGCACCCCTGGACGCCGCTCGGCGTCTTCCTGGTCCAGCATGTGCTGTTCTCCACGTTCCCGAACAAGCTCTGGCACGCCCACGTCGCCCGCACGCTCGGCCCCGAGGCGGTCGGCCTGTTCGCCGTCGAGGGGCCGGCGTCGTCCGGCAGCAACGCCTGGGCGCTGCCCGCCGACCCCGCCACCGGACGCGGCCCGGTGCTCGCCGGCGACCCGCACCGGCTGCTCGAACTCCCCGGCGTCTACCAGCAGGTCCGGCTGGCCTGCCCGGAGTTCGACGTGGTCGGGCTCGCCTTCCCCGGCGTACCCGGCCTGCCGCACTTCGGTCACACCGGGCACGTGGCCTGGGCCGTCACCAACGCGATGGCCGACTACCAGGACCTCTACCGCGAGCAACTCCGCCGCGACGGCGACCGGGTGCTGGTGCGGGACCCGGACGGCTGGACCCCGGCCGCCCGCCACGTCGAGACGGTCGAGGTGCGCGGCGGCACCCCGGAGACCGTCGAGATCATCGAGACGCCGCGCGGCCCGGTGATCGACCACGACCGGGTCACCGGCGAGGCGCTCAGCCTGCGCACGCCGAGCCGGGTCGAGGCCCGCCTCGGCTTCGAGGCGCTGCTGCCGCTGCTGCGCGCCCGCCGGGCCGGCGACGTCGCCGACGCGCTGCGCGACTGGGTCGAGCCCGTCAACAGCGTGCTCGCCGCCGACACCGGGGGCGAGGTCCGCCGCCTGGTCGCCGGCCTGGTCCCGGTACGCGACGAGTGGTGCCGCCGGGAGCCGGTGCCCGGTTGGGAGCCGCGACACCACTGGCGCGGCGACCACCTGCCGATGGTGGACGAGACCGTGTCGGGCGGTGACGGTCGCGCGGGGCGGGCGTTCGGCGGCTCTGCCGACGGTCGCGCGGGGCGGGCGTGCGACGGCGTCGCGGTCTGCGCCAACGACCGGCGCGCGGATGTCGCCGCGCACGGGGTCGACTTCGCGCCGCCGCACCGCGCCCGGCGGATCCGCGCCCTGCTCGCCGCCGGCGTCGACTCGTCCACCGTGCACACCGACGCCCGACTCCCGGCGACACCGACGTACCGGCTGCTGCGCCGGCTCGACCCGGCCCGGCTCGACGCGCCGGCCCGCGCGCTGCGCGACCGGCTGCTGTCCTGGGACCGGCAGATGGCGGCCGACTCGATCGAGGCCGGCGCGTACGCGGCCTGGCGGGCCGCGCTCGCCCGCCGGCTGGCCGCCCACCCGTCGCTGCGGGCGCTGCACCAACCGTCCGGGTACGACGAGCTGTTCACCCCCTGGACCGACCCGGCGACCCGGATCGGCCTGGCCCTGGACCAGCTCGTTGAGGCCGGGCTCGATGCCGGGCCGCTCGGTGCTGCCGGGCTCGATGTCGGGTCGTCCGGGATTGCCGGGCTCGATGTCGGGTCGCTCGGTGGCGACGCGCTTGTCGAGGTGGCCGCCGCGCCGGCGCCCGAGGCGTGGGGCCGGCGGCACCTGCCGCACCCGGTGCACCTGGGCGTGGCCGCCGCGACCGTGGACGCCGTCGCGGCGATGCGGGAGCGGGTGGCGCTCGCCGGTGACACCGACTGCGTCCTCGCCACCGCCAGCGTGCCGGGTGTCTCCGACGACTGCTGGCGCGGCCCGGTCGCCCGCTACCTGTGGGATCTGACCGACCGGGCGGCCAGCCGCTGGATCGTCCCGTTCGGCGCGTCCGGACGGCCCGGAGACCCGCACTTCACCGACCAACTGACCCAGTGGGCCGCCGGGACGCTGATCCCGGTGCCCACCGGCCCTCTCGCAAAGGACGACACCATCGTGATCCCCCTGGAACGGATTCCCCTCGGCGACCTCGCGTTGGAGCCGGTGCGGCCGGACCGGCACGCCGAACTGCTGCACGGTTGGGTCACGCTGCCCCGCAACTCGTTCTGGGGGATGGGGTCGCACACCCTCGACGAGGTACGCGAGGTCTACACGTTCCTGGACGGGCTGGACACCCATCACGCCTACCTGATCCTGCTCGACGACGAGCCGATCGGGCTGTTCCAGACCTACCGCCCGGAGGCGGACCCGGTGGGGGAGCGGTACCCGGTTCAGGCCGGCGACGTGGGCATGCACCTGCTGTTGAACCCGTCCCGGCAGTACGCGCGCGGCCTGACCGCCGCCGTCGGCCCGGCGCTGGCCCGCTTCCTGCTGCGGGACCCGGCGGCGCGGCGCATCGTGGTCGAGCCGGACGTGCGCAACGAGGCGGCGCTGCGTCGACTCCGGACGGAGGGCTTCACGTTCGCCGACGAGATCGACATGCCGGAGAAGCGCGCCCAGTTGGCGTTCCTCACCCGCGAGCGCTTCGAGACCACCTGACCCACGCCGACCCGGCGAGCGCGTCGCCTTGATCCACTCCATTCCGGCGAGGTGGTGTCATCCCGGCCGGTCCGACCCCGCCACCTCGCCGAGCTGGTGTCGATCAGCCCTGCTCGTCGCCGTCGGTCGGGCGGGGCGGGCGGTGGTGCCGGGCCCACTCGTCGACCTCGTCCGCGTCCCAGACGTTCATGCCGATCAGCCGGGCGAGCGGCTCGGGGAATCCGGGACGGCGGGTGATCTGGAGAACCCGCTGACGCGACACGCCGAACAGGGCCGCCAGCTCGCCGGGCCCGTACAGCCGTGGTCGTCTCACCGTCCGAACGTAGGCACGACAGATACTGTGCATTCGTCACTTACAGATTGACAACTCCTCGGGATTGGAGTGGAGTGGTTGCGGGCCTCGCGCCGCTGGCGGCGACGTCCGGCGGTACGGGGCACCATCCGCTACCCGACCCATCCCGGGAGGTCACACGTGCAGCGTCACGCCCCGCTCAAGCCCTTCTGGATCTGCACCGCCTGCGCCCACCCCTGGCCGTGCGGCGAGGCCCGGGCCGAGTTGGCCGCCGACTACACAGGGGAGGCGAGGTGGCTGGCCGTCGACATGGCCGGGTTGCTGACCGAGGCGACCGCCGACCTGACCCGGCTGTACCCGAACCCACCCGACCCGGAGGCGCTCCACGGCCGGTTCCTCGGCTGGGTCCGGCGTCTCGCGGCGACGCGACGGCAGCCCTTCCGCGATCTTGGAAGCGGATGGCCCCTGTAGGGGCACTTTGCTTCCAAGATCTCCCCGCGTCCTGGGAAGTGGGAGGGGAATCCCTGAATGTGGGCTAGGGGCTTCGTGCTGCGGCCCACCCTGCGCCGGCCCGGCCCGAGCCCGGTCCCGCGGCGTGCGGGGCCGGGCTCAGGACCGGATCAGCTCAGTTGAGGTGCGCCAGCAGGGCGGTGGCCATGCCCTGCTCACCTCGGGCGTTGGGGTGGAACGGAGCGGCCGAGTTCTGCGGCACCAGGCCCTCGACCCACCGGGTGCCGCTGCTCTTGCACGCGTCCCGCCCGATCGACGGGGTGTAGACGTCGGCGTAGCTCGCGCCGTTCGCCGCCGCGGTGTCGGACAGCATCGTGTTGAGCGCCTTCGCGACGCCGCGCAGGTAGGGCACGTCCTGGTAGGAGATCGGCACCACCGGCCAGCAGCCGTATCCGCTGTCCGGCACGATCGCCGGGTAGCCGAGCACCACGACCCGCGCGTTCGGCGCGGCCTGCCGCACCGACCGCAGCACCGTGGTCACCTTCGGCGCGGCGGCGGCGATCCGGGCCCGGAGCTGGTCGGTGCCACCGGCGGTGTACCGGTCCTTGCACGGTGAGCCGAGCGGACTGCTGACGCTCGCCTCGGCGCAGGTGCTGATGATCCCGGAGAACCCGATGTCGTTGCCGCCGATCTGCACCGTCACCAGCGCGGTGTTCGAGGTGACGGCGTTGAGCTGCGGCGGCTCGTTGATGCCGAGCTGCCCGCTCCCGCCGTACAGGATGTCGTCGGTGGTCGCGCCGGAGCAGCTCACGTCCGCGAACGACGACGAGCCGGCGGACGCGGCGACCAGGGACGGATAGTTGCGGTTGGACCGCAGGCAGTTCAGGTCGATCTGGGTGGGGATGAGCGGGCCGGCGGTGTACGAGTCGCCGAGCGCCACGTACCGCCCGGACGGCACGGCGGCGTGCGCGGGTGCGGTGACGGCGAGCAGCACGCCGGCGGTGGCCGCGGCGAGCGCGGCCAGTCGCGCGGCCGTACGCGCGAACGGCAGGCGGGGACGGTTCATGGCGCCCTCCCGGAGCGGGATCATGGGGGTGGTGGTGCCGAGAGTCTGTCCGCGCCTGCGACATCCGTCAATATAGAAGGTCCTCATTAAATGGGAGCCGGGTATGTGGGCCGTCGGGGCTCGTTCAGCGGGCCAGGCCGACGAGGGCCGCGAGCCGGGCCACGTCGGCCGCCGCCGGGTCGCGCGGGGCGTGGCGGCGGTCGGCGCCACCGGCGGCGGCTATCCCGACCCGGGCGGGCAGCGTTCCGCGTACCCCTGGGTCGGTGGTGGTGTCGACGGGCGCGAGGGTGGGGAAGACATGCTCGCGTCCATCGTGGGGGTCAGGGCTCGCGGACGCCGTAGAGGCGCAGGATGCTGGGGCGCAGCACTGCCGCCATCTGCGCGGTGGTCATGCGGCCGGCAGCGACCTCGCCACCGGCCGCATGACCGAGCGCGATGGTCGCGGAGACCAACCAGGCCGGGCTGAGGGTGCCGTCGAACTCGCCGGTGGCCTGGCCATGCCTGATCAGCCGCTCCAGGCGCTCGTTGACTCCGGCATGCTGGCGGTCGGACTCCGCCTGATCGATCGCGGTCACCGAGGGGTGCAGGAGCAGCGGGTACCGGTCGAAGAGCCGCCAGGTGACGTCCAGCCAGCGCAGCAGCGCCTCGGTGACAGTGCCGCTGTCGACGTCGTCGGCGTCGACGTCGGCGGCGTCGAGGGCGGCGACGGCTTCGGCGGTGATGCGGTCGACGACCGCGGCCACCAGCAGCGGCCGGGACGGGTAGTGGGCGTACACGGTCTGGCGGGTGACGCCGGCCGCGGCGGCGACCTGTTCCACCTTCGCGTCCGGGTGCCGACCGAGCACCTGGACGGCGGCGTCGAGTACGGCGGCGGCGCTGCGTTCGGCGTCCGAACGCCGCCGTCGGCGACGACCACCTGTTAACTCTGACATGTTGTCTAACCTACCGCCCCGGCATTACCGTGGACACGCCGTCAAAGATAAGTCGTTTCAGGGAGATCGCATGACGCCCCGTACCGATCTGACCGGCTATCTGATCCGCTATCCGCAGGAGGCGGGGTTGGGCGACGAGGATCCGGCGACCGTGCTCGACCGCTACCACACGCCGGATTATGAGCTGGTCAACGACGGCGTGTTGCTGGACCGGCAGCGGCTTCTGGATCACATCCGTCCGGCCCGCAGACGGGCAGTTGGTCTCCGTGTCGAGGTGGAGCAGGCACTGGTGGACGGCGACCAGGTCGCCGCCCGATACCGGCTCATCGCGGAGCTGCACAAGGGCGCCGTCATCACCACGGAGATCTACATGTTCGGGGAGTTGGCTGCCGACGGTCGGCTGCGCCGCGCCATCCAAGCCACCCGGACGATTCCCTCCGCATAGTTCCACCCACGCAGCTCGAACAACGCTCCACGCTTCACGGGGATTGATACCGGGCGGCTCCCGGGAGGGCGGCCTTCCCGGTTGTTCGTACCGGACGGGCGCGCGCCGCGCGGGATCTGGACCTGAGGGTTCCGGGTGCACCTGTCGTCGCGGGAGCGACAACAGGTGCACCCAAAAGGGGGCCGGTCGAGGCGCGGCCGGTGAGTCGTTTCTGCTCTCAGCCCGACAGGCGCCGGGCGCCGGAGAGTTGCCGGCGACCGGTCGACGCCCCCGCTGGAAGGGCGACTGTCCTCAATGGCAGGGTCATCACGGCGCTCGGGAGACGGGCGCGACGATATTTCTTCATGAAGCGAACTAAGGACGGGTTGATCGTGGGTGCCGAAGAGGTGGCATCGGCGGAACCGGACCTGTCTGGAAGCGCTCACTGTCGCCGTTTGTCCAGTTCGCGGGCCGGCTGTGGAGCCCGCGAGACCGGATCGTGACTTGACGCAATAGTTCGTTCGCCGTAGGAAGGAAGTGTGACAGACGTGGTGACCCCACCGACGAGCCCGGTGAGCCGAGAGCGGTCGAAGGAGATCAAGCGCAGCAGCGTGATCTCCGCCGCCCGCTCGGCCCGGGTGCTGTCCCGTGCCGAGCTGACCGAGCTGACCGGGCTGAGCCCCGCCACGCTCACCCCGCTGGTGCGGGACCTGATCGCCGAGGGCTACCTGATCGAGCGCGGCCCCGGCGCCTCCCGCGCCGGCCGTCCCCGCGCCATGCTGGAGTTCAACCCCCGGGCCGAGCTGGTCGCCGCCGTCGCGCTGGAGCCGGCCCGGATCAGTTGCGAGATCGCCGACAGCGACGGGGCCGTGATCGGCCACCGCGCGGTGCGGCGTACCGGTGACATCGTCGACCTCATCTGCACCGCCGTGCCGGAACTGGCCGGCGCGGGGCTGCCCGCGCTGCGTGGCGTGGCCATCGCCGCGCCCGGCGTCTCCACCGGCGGCGCGGTCCGGCTGGCCCCGTCGGTCGGGCTGGTCGAGGCGCGCCCGGTGGGGGAGTCGGTGCAGCGGCGGCTGGGCGTGCCGGTGGTGATCGACAACGACGTGAACCTGATGGCCGCCGGTGAGCACGCCGCCGGCGCCGGCAGCGACGTGGCCGACCTTCTTTTGTTGCACGTCGCCGACGGCATCGGCGCCGGCCTGGTGCTCGACGGGCAGGTGCGCCGGGGCGCCGGCGGCGCGGCCGGCGAGGTGGGCTTCCTGCCGCTCGACCCGGCCGACCGGGGGCACGACGGCATCGGGCCGTTCGAGGCCCGGTGGTCGGCCGGCGCGATCGCCGAGCGGGTGGTGGCCCTCGCGCCGGGCCGCCGGCCGTCCGCACCGGTGCGGACGCTCGTCGAGCTGGCCGCGACCGACGAGCGGGCCGCCGCCTACCTGGCCGAGGTGCTCGCCGCCTGGGCCCGCCTCATCGTCTCCTGCGCCTGCGTGGTCGACCCCGGGCGGGTGCTGCTCAGCGGCGCCGCGGCCGACCTCGACGACGACGCCGTGGAGCGGCTCCAGGCGCTGGTGTCCCTCGGCACCCCCAGCCCGACCGAGGTTCGCCGCGCGGTCCTCGGTGACCAGGCGGTGCTGCACGGTGCGATCAGCTACGCGCTCTCCGCCGCCGCGTCCGGTCTGTCCAACCTGCTACCCGCTCCCTGACCGTTCGACCACTCAACACACCCTCGGAGGTACCCCATGAGACGTCGACTCCTGCTCGCCGGTGCGCTCGCCACCGTCCTCGCCGCCGGCACCGCCTGCGGCGGCGGCTCCGGTGACTCCGGTTCCGGCTCCGGCGAGGCCGAGAAGCTGACGATCTACACGGCCCGCGACAAGAAGGTGACCACCTTCGTCGTCGACAAGTTCACCGCCAAGTACCCCGAGTACAAGGGCAAGGTCGAGGTGCTCAACCTCGGCGCCCAGGAGATCCTGGAGCGGGTCCGGGCGGAGAAGGCCAACCCGCAGGCCGACGTCTGGTGGGGCGGCACCCAGCAGGGTCTCGCGGCGGGCGCGTCCGAGGACCTGCTGACCAGTTGGCAGCCGTCGTTCGCCGGCAAGATGGACGAGGCGTACAAGGACCCGCAGGGCCGGTGGTTCGGCGAGATCCTGCTGCCCGAGGTCATCATGTACAACAACAAGGCGCTCACCCCGGAGCAGGCCCCGAAGGACTGGGACGACCTGCTGAAGCCGGAGTGGAAAGACAAGATCATCATCCGGGACGTGGCGGCGTCCGGCACCATGCGATCGATCTACGCCTCGATGATCCAGCAGAAGTCGCCCGACGGTAGCAACCCGCAGCCCGGCTACGACTGGCTGAAGAAGCTCGACGCCAACACCGGCGCGTACGCGGCCAACCCGACCGACCTCTACCTCAAGCTGTCCCGGCAGCAGGGCACGATCAGCGCCTGGAACCTCCAGGACATCCTGCTCCAGGCCAACCAGGCGAACATGCCGTTCGGCTACGTGATGCCGGCCTCCGGCGCTCCGGTCCTGGTCGACGGCCTGGCCCAGGTCAAGGGCGGCAACAGCGAGGGCGCGCAGAAGTTCCTGGAGTTCCTCTTCGACGACTCGCTCCGCGCCGAGCTGGCCAAGGACTACTTCCAGATCCCGGCCATCGACATCGCCGAGAAGCCGGAGTGGCTGGCCCAGCTCGACCTCAAGCCGATGGACGTCGACTGGGACGTGGTCGGCAAGCACGAGACCGAGTGGATCAACCACTGGAACAGCGAGATCAAGAACAAGGGCTGACCGGACGGGTACGCCGGGCGCGCCACGCGCCCGGCGTACCGCCGTCGCCTCCCGAACCGCCCCCACCCGTCACCGGTCGGACCCGGTTACCGGACGCAAGGAGAGACATCATGATCGATGTCACGCTGGAGTCGGTGAGCAAGCGCTTCCCACGCGCCGGCGACACCGCGGCGGTCGACGACGTCGACCTGCGCATCGGCGCGGGGGAGTTCTTCACCCTGCTCGGCCCGAGCGGCTGCGGCAAGACCACCACCCTGCGCATGGTGGCCGGCTTCTACTTCCCCAGCTCGGGCCGGATCCGCTTCGGCGCCGAGGACGTCACCAACCGGCCGCCGAACAAGCGCGACACCGGCATGGTGTTCCAGAACTACGCGCTCTTCCCGCACATGAGCGTCGCCCAGAACGTGGCGTACGGCCTGAAGATCCGCAAGGTCGGCCGGGCCGACGCCAAGCGGCGGGTCGACGAGGTGCTCGGCGAGGTCCACCTGGGCGGGTACGGCGACCGGCGGATCGACCAGCTCTCCGGCGGCCAGCAGCAGCGGGTCGCGCTGGCCCGGGCGCTGGTGATCCGGCCCCGCACGCTGCTGCTCGACGAACCGTTGTCCAACCTCGACGCGAAGCTGCGCGAGGAGACCCGGGTCGAGATCCGCCGGATCCAGAAGGACTCCGGCACCACCGCGCTCTACGTCACGCACGACCAGTCCGAGGCGATGGCCATGTCCGACCGGATCGCGGTGATGGAGTCCGGCCGGGTCCGGCAGGTCGGCACGCCGCAGGAGATCTACCACCGGCCGGCCACCTCGTTCGTGGCCCGGTTCATCGGCCGCAGCAACGTGCTCAGCCTGCCGGTGGTGACCGCCGGACCGGACACGGTGACCGTGGCGCTGCCCGGCGGCTGGCAGGTGCCGGTCGCCGCGCCCGCCGAGCACGGGCTCCGCGAGGGCGGCACCGCCCTGGTGTCGGTACGCCCCGAGCACATCACGCTCGGCCCGCCCACCGACGACGGCACGCTCAGCGGCCGGGTGACCGAGCTGGAGTTCACCGGCATGGCCACCAACCTGCTCGTCGACGTGGGTGGCGAGGCGGTCCAGGTGGCCGCGATCGACGTGCCGGGCGGGCTGGCCGTGGGCGACCAGGTCGGGCTGCGGCTGCCGCCGGAGCGGATGTGGGTGGTGGGCGCATGAGCACCATCCCCGCGACCCCGAGCGCGGCCACCGTCCCGCCGGTCACCGAGGACCCCACGCCGCCGGGCGGTCGGCGCTTCCGCCGCCCGACGATCGGCGCCAACTCGCGCTGGTTCCCGTACGTCCTGGTGTTCCCGCTGGTGCTGATCCTCTTCGGCTACGTGGTGCAGCCGATGCTCGCCACGTTCGGCGAGAGCGTCGGCGTGGACGGGCCGGACAACTGGTCCCGCTTCCTCACCGGCGACGGCGTGGCCCGCTCCGCGCTGCTCACCTCGCTGCTGATCTCCGCCGCCAGCGTGCTGCTCTGCGGGATCGTCGGCGTCGCCATGGCGTTCCTGCTCAAGCGGTTCTCCTTCCCCGGCCGCCGGCTGATCGAGGCGATCATCCTGGTGCCGGCGGCGCTGCCGCCGCTGATCGGGGCGATCTCGTTCCAGCTCCTCTACAGCGAGACCGGCATCCTGCCGCGCGCGCTGCAACAGCTTTTCGGCACGGAGAACCCGGTGCTGCCGTTCAGCGGCATCGCCGGCGTGCTCGTGGTGCACACGTTCACCATGTACCCGTTCTTCTACCTGGCCGCGTCCGCCGCACTGACCGGCATGGACCCGTCGGTGGAGGAGGCCGCCTACAACCTGGGCGCCAGCCGGGTGCGGGTGTGGCGGACCGTGCTGCTGCCGATGCTCACCCCGGCGCTGGTCTCCGCCTCGCTGCTGGTCTTCATGACGTCGCTGGCGTCGTACACCGCTCCGCTGCTGTTCGGGGTGGACCGGACCATGACCATGCAGATCTACATCAACCGCACCAACGGCGACCTGCCGATGGCCTCGACCTACGCGTCGGTGCTGGCCGTGGTGTCGGTGCTGTTCCTGCTCGGCATGCGCTGGTACGAGGGGCGGCGCAGCTACCGCTCCCAGTCCAAGGGTGTCGCCAGCCACCGCCGTGAGCTGACCAACCCGTTTGCCCGCTGGCTGGCGCTGGCCGCCTCGCTGCTCGCCGTCGTCGTGCTGCTCGCCCCGGTGGCGACCATCGCGCTCGTGGCGTTCTCGCAGGACGGCTCGTGGACCACCGAGGTCATTCCGTCCGGCTACACCACGCAGAACTTCACCACCATCTTCTCCGACCCGGGGGCCTACCGGCCGATCGTCAACTCGCTCCAGATGAGCCTGCTCGCCACCGTCGGCTGCGTCGTGGTCGGCGTGCTCATCGCGTACGCGGTGCGCCGGCTGGACTTCCGCGGGCGCGGCCTGCTCGACGTGGCGGTCATGCTGGCGTGGGCGCTGCCCGGCACGGTGGTCGCGATCAACCTGATCTCGGCGTTCAGCACCGGCAACGCGTTCAGCTTCGGCCAGGTGCTGATCGGCACCTTCTGGATCATGCCGCTGGCCTACTTCGTGCGGTTCCTGCCGCTGGTGTTCCGGTCCAGCTCGGCCACGCTGGCGCAGCTCGACCCGTCGCTGGAGGAGGCCGCCCGCAACCTCGGCGCGTCCTGGGGACGGGCGTTCGGCACGGTCACGCTGCGGCTGATGCTGCCGGGCGTGCTGGCCGGCGCGCTGCTCGCGTTCGTCAACGGCGTCGGCGAGTTCGTCGCCTCGGTGCTGATCTACACCTCGGAGACCGCGCCGATCTCGGTGGAGATCAACAACCGGATGTACTCGTTCGAGGTCGGCACCGCCGCCGCGTACGGCATGCTCCAGGTGGTGTTGATCTTCGTGGTGATGGTGGTCTCCGGCCGGCTCCAGAGCGGCGGCCGGGCGGCCCGGGAGGCAGTGAAATGGACGGCGTGACGACCCTCTGGCCGGCCGGCGGTGGGCTGCTGCCCGCCGCCGGGATCCCCGGCGGCGAGCTGGCCGCGGTCGTCGCGGCGGCCGACTTCGCGGTGCTGCCCGTCGGCGCGGTCGAGTGGCACGGGCCGCACCTGCCGCTCGGCGCCGACCTCATCCTCGCCGAGGGCTTCGCCGCCGAGAGCGCCGCGCCCGGTCCCGGCCCGCGCGGCGTGCTGTTCCCGCCGGTGGCGTACGCGGCCTGCCCCGGGCAGACCCGACCCTGGCCGGGCACGGTGGCGATCCGGCCGGAGATCGCGGTCGGCTACCTCGCCGACGTGATCGAGGGCATCGTGGCCGCCGGCTTCCCCCGCCTGCTGGTGGTCAACGGACACGACGCCAACATGTCCACCGTCCGGGCCGCGATGGAGTGGGTCTCCGGGCGGCGCACCGCGAGCCTGCTGCTCGTCAACTGGTTCCAGTTGGTCACCCCGGCGGAGACCGGCGAGCTGTACGGCGACGTGATCGCCCGCGGACACGGCGGCGCGTACGAGACGTCCGGCGTGCTCGGCTTCGCGCCGGAGACGGTACGCCTGGACGCCGCCACCGACCTGCCGCCACGACCGAAGCTGCCGGTGACCCACCCGTACGTGCTCGTCGAGTCCCGCCCCGACCCGTGGCAGGGCTGGTCCGGGCACGTCTCGCGGGCCACCGAGGAGGCCGGCCGCACGGTGCGCAGCACGGCCGGCGAGCGGCTGCGCGAGATCGTCGCCGCCTGGGTGGCCGCCCCGATGCCCGCCCCGCCCACCGCCGACCCGCTCCCTGAGGAGGACGTGTGACCGTCGACCGGGGACTCGACGTCGTCGACTTCCACCTGCACTTCCGCATCGGCGCCGACGAGACGATCCACGCCTGCGAGGAGGCCGCCGGGATGCACCCGGGCGGCGAGCACGAACGCGCGGCGCGGGCCGACGGGTCCGCGCCGTACGCCCGGCAGTGGCGTCGGGCCTGGAGCTTCCCCGACCCGGAGCCGCCCGCCGAGCGCTGGGAGGACGAGGCGGACCGGTGGGCCGAGGAGCTGCGCGCGGTGCGGGTGCGCCGGGCGGTCTTCGTCACCGGCGGCGGTAACGACGCGCTCGCCGACGTCGTCGACCGGCACCCGGACCTGCTGCTCGGCTTCGCGCACCACGACCCGTACGGCCCGGACGCCGCCGCCGAGCTGGAACGCGCGGTGACCGAGCGCGGGCTGCGCGGGTTGAAGCTGTTCGCGCCGCTGCTGCGCGGCCCGCTCGACCACACCGACCTGGACCCGCTCTGGGCCACCGCCCAGCGGCTCGGCGTGCCGGTGCTGATCCACATCGGTCACTACGGCAGCGCCGGTGGCCTGCCCGTGGGCCGGTACGGCGGGCCGGACGAGCTGGTCCGGATGGCCCGCCGCTTCCCCGAGCTGGCCGTGGTGGTGCCGCACTTCGGCGTCCAGCACGTGCAGGAGCTGTCCTTCGCCGCCTGGGGCTGCCCGAACATCCACATCGACACGTCCGGCTCGAACCAGTGGGTGCGCTGGATGCCGTACAAGCTCACGCTCGAGGACCTGTTCCGCCGCTGCTACGAGACGATCGGGCCGCGGCGCATCGTCTACGGCAGCGACTCGTCCTGGTTCCCGCGCGGCTACGTCACCCGCTACCTCGACGACCAGCTCCGCGTCTGCCACGAGCTGGGCCTGCCCGAGGACCACCTGCGCGCGATCTTCGCCGGGAACGCCGAGCGGCTGCTCGGCCCGACCGTCGATTGGAAGGAAACCCGATGAGCACGCTGACCACCTACCAGCGCTACCACCTGGCGCCGACGTACGACCACCACGTCGGGCACCTCTACCCGGCGATGGTGCGCGCCAGCCAGGCGCACGTGGTGATGCTGACCGAGCAGCGGCTGATCCCGGCCGAGCGCGGCGCCCGCCTGCTGCGCGGGCTGGCCGAGCTGCGCGCCGACACCAGCGCGCCCCCGGCGTACGACGGCAGCTTCGAGGACACCTACTACCTGCTGGAGAAGCGGCTCGCGGCGGCGTGCGGCATCCCCACCTCCGAGCTGGACGTGCAGCTCGCCCGCAGCCGCAACGACCTGGACGCCGGCGTGTTCCGGATGCTGCTGCGCGACCAGCTCGTCGAGGTGCTCCAGCGGGTGCTGGACACCGGCTGCGCCGCGCTGGACCAGGCCGACCGGTACGCCGACGTGGTCATCACCGGCTACACCCACCGCCGGCCGGCCCAGCCCACCACCATCGGGCACGCGCTCGCCGGCTACGCCGAGGCGCTCGCCGGCCAGGCCGCCAGCTACGCCGACGTGATCGACCAGCTCAACGTCTCGCCGCTGGGCTCGTGCGCGTTCGCCGGCACCGACCTGGACATCGACCCCGCCCGGGTGGCCGAGCTGCTCGGCTTCGCCGGCCTGGTCACCAACTCGTACGAGGCGGTGGCCGGCGCCGACCACCTGGTCCGGGTCGGCACGGTCAACGCGCGGGCGCTCGCCACCGGCGCGCGGCTGGCCCGCACGCTGATGGACTGGCTGAGCTGGCAGTGGGTCACCACCCCGGGCGACTTCACCCAGGGCAGCAGCATCATGCCGCAGAAGCGCAACCCGGTGGTGCTGGAGCACCTGGTCTCCTACGCCGGGCAGGCCGCGGCGGACGCCGCCTCGGTGCTCAACAACGTGGGCGCCGCCTGGTGGGAGGACTCCAACAACGCCACCACCGACGTGCAGGTGCGGCTCTGGGAGAGCAACGACCGGGCGCGGCGGTTCTTCGCGCTCGTCGGTGGCTTCCTCGCCGAGATCGCGCCGCTGAACCCGCCCAGCCGGGAGGAGATCGTCGCCTCCGGCGCCACCACCACGGCCGCCGCGGACGCGCTGACCCGCCACGGCGTACCGTTCCGGGCCGCGCACTCGCTCGTCGGGCGGCTGGTCCGGGCCGGCGGGCCGGACACCTGGACCGCCGAGGGCGTACGCGCCGCCGCCGCCGACACCGCCGGTGAGCTGGACGACGCGGCGGTGGCCGACCTGATCGCCGCCGCCGTCCGGCCGGAGCTGGTGCTCCGGCGGGCGCAGGCCGACGGGCCGGGCGCCGCCGCGGTCCGCGCCCAGGTGGGCGTGCTGCGGGCCGCGCTGGACCCGGTCGCGGACCGGCTGGCCGGCGTGCGCGACCTGCTGCGCCGGGCGGACGAGGAGCTGGACGCCGTCGCCGCCGAGATTTCGGTCCCGTGAGCGTGCGGGTGTCCGGTCCGCCGGCCGCCGGCACGCGCGGCGCGGGGCTGCTCCTCGGCATCGACTTCGGCGGCACGAAGATGGCGGTCGGGGTGGCCGACGCCGACGGCCGGCTGCTGACCCACCGCCGGGTGCCGACGCACGCCGAGCAGGGCGCGCCGCAGGCGCTGGCCCGGGCGCTGTCGCTCGCCGGTGACCTGGTCGGCGAGGTCGGCGGCCCGCTCGCCGCCGCCGGGGTGGCCTCGCCCGGCGTGGTCCGCCCGGACGGCATCGACCTGGCGCCGAACGTGCCCGGCTGGGAGCGGCTGCGCCTGGCCGACGCGGTCCGCGAGGCGCTGGACGTGCCCCGGGTCGCGGTGGACAACGACCTGAACGCCGCCGCTCTGGCCGAGCTGCGGCTGGGCGACCTGCGCGGCGTCGACCCCGGCCTGGTGGTCGGGATCGGCACCGGCATCGCGGCGGCCGTCACGGTGGGCGGCGCGGTGCTGCCCGGCCACCGGGGCGCGGCCGGCGAGATCGGGTACGCGGTGGCCGGCGCACCCTGGCCGGGGACGATGCTGGAGCTGGACTTCTCCGGCCGGGCGTTGGACCGCCTCGCCGCCGACCTCGGCGTGCCGGACGGCGCGGCCGGGCTCACCGCCGCCGCCGAGCGGCCGGGCGCGGCCCGCGACGCGCTCGCCGCCCGGGTCGACGAGGCGGCCCGCGCGCTGGTGACCTGCTGTCTGCTGCTCGATCCGCAGCGGATCGTGCTGGTCGGCGGCGTGACGCGCAGCGGGTTGATCCGGCGGATGCTCGTCGACCGGCTGACCGAGGCCCTGCCGCACCCGCCCGACGTGGTGCGGTCCCGCTTCGCCGACGACGCCGCGTTGTACGGCGCGCTCGCCCTCGCGCGGGACACGGTGCCGGTGCCGCGCTGACCGTCCCGGTGTCAAGTGCGTCACATTTCTGACACACGGAACGACCGGTGTCAGGCCCGGGATCCGTTGCGGGACAACGGATCCCACCAGGTGGCACCCGGGTGTGGGGCTGGCGCGGAGGCCGGTCGGGCACGCACCGGAACGACGCCGGCACCACCGGTGAAGAGTGATCGAACTTCGGCGAGCACGGGTTTGCAGCCGTCATTACGCTGCGGGTGGTTGATCGCCGGAACCACGGACGACAGGTGGAAGAACCTCAGATGAGTGACAATCACCCTCCCTACGGAGGTTATCCGGACCCGAACGCCGGAGCGTGGGGCAACCAGCCCGACCCCAACGCCCCGTACGGCCAGCAGCCCGCCTCCGGCGCGCCCTACGGCACGCCGCCCGCCTCGGGCGCGCCGTACGGCCAGCAGCCGGCGTCGGGAGCGCCCTACGGCACGCCGCCCGCGTCCGGTGCTCCCTACGGCGCGCAGCCGGGGTCCGGTGCTCCCTACGGCGCGCCGGCCGGCGCGCCGTACCCGGGCCAGCCCGGCTACCCGGGGCAGCCGGCGCCGTTCGCGCCGGCCCCGCCGCCCGGCCGGTCGAAGAAGGGTCTGATCGTCGGCCTCGCCGCCGGCGCGGTGACGTTGACGCTGCTCTGCTGCGGCGGTGGGCTCGCCTACGTCGCGTTCGGCGGGGACGACAAGGACGACCCGACGCCTGTCGCGTCCGGCAGCACCACCCCCGGGCCGGACACGTCGACACCGGCCCCCACCGGGTCGGCGCCGGAGTCGACCGGGCCGGAGGAGCCGCCCAGCAACGACGCGCTGACCGCCCGCTACTCGAGCGAGATGTCCGCCGTCTGCGAGGGCGGCTCGATCCTCAACGCCGCTCCGTACACCGGGCCGTCGAACGCCAAGGCGTACGTCTTCTCCAACGCCCCGGACCGGCCGACGTACTGGTCGCAGAAGTCGTTCAGCTCGGACAAGCGCTACTACGTCAAGTCGGCGGACTTCGCCAGCGCGTCGGTGATCGGCTGCCTGAAGGTGGTCGACGGCAGCGAGGGCGCGCCGAAGAAGTGCCAGTACAAGGCCACCGACGGCAAGATCGTCACGGTCGACTACATCTCCTCCCGTTACACGCTGACGTTCCACGCCGCCAAGACCGGCGAGAAGATCGGCGACGGCGGCACGGTGACCGCGCCCACCGCCCGCTGCCCCAGCTTCATCTCCTACAACAAGACGACGATGAAGTCGTACGCGGCGCCGGACAGCGGCACCATCGAGGCGGCGCTCGACCGCTTCCTGAAGTAGCCGAGTGTTAACCGGGGGCCCCGCCTATACGCTATGCGTTAAGCGGGGCCCCTTCCTTATCAGAAGTCGTCGTCGAAGGTGACGCTGCCGGTCACCCCGACCTGGTACGCCGACACCCGCCGCTCGAAGAAGTTCGACAGCTCCTGCACGTCCTGCAACTCCATGAACGCGAACGGGTTGGCGCTGCCGTACATCGGCGCGATGCCCAGCGCGGCCAGCCGACGGTCGGCGACGTGTTGCAGGTACGCGCGCATGTCCGTCGGCGACATCCCGGACACGCCCCGGCCGAGGAGGTCCTCGGCGAACTGCGCCTCGCACTCCACCGCCTCGGCGAGCATGTCCCGCACCTGCCGCTCCATCTCGGCGTCGAACAGGTCCGGCTCCTCGGCGCGCACCGTGTCCACCACGTCGAAGGCGAACGCCATGTGCATCGACTCGTCGCGGAACACCCAGTTGGTGCCCGACGCCAGCCCGTTGAGCAGCCCCCGGGAGCGCAGGAAGTAGACGTAGGCGAACGCGCCGTAGAAGAACAGCCCCTCGATGCACGCGGCGAAGCAGATCAGGTTGAGCAGGAACGCCCGCCGGTCCGCCCGGGTGCGCAGCTCCCGCAGCTCGAAGATCGAGTCGATCCACCGGAAGCAGAACTCGGCCTTGCGGGCGATCGACGGGATGTTCTCCACCGCCGCGAACGCGGCGAACCGTTCGGTCTCGTCGGGTACGTAGGTATCCAGCAGGTTCAGGTAGAACTGGACGTGCACCGCCTCCTCGAACAGTTGCCGGGACAGGTACAGCCGGCCCTCCGGGGAGTTGACGTGCTGATAGAGGTTGAGCACCAGGTTGTTGGCGACGATGGTGTCGCCGGTGGCGAAGAACGCCACCAGCCGGGACACCAGGTGCCGTTCGGCCGGCGAGAGCCGGTCCAGGTCGGCCAGGTCGGCGTGCAGGTCCACCTCCTCGACGGTCCAGGTGTTGCGGATGGCGTCCCGGTAGCGGTCGAAGAAGTGCGGGTAGCGCATCGGCCGCAGGGTGAGGTTCATGCCCGGGTCGAGCAGCATGGGCCGGGTCTCGGTGTGCGTCACTGGCAGGCCTCGCAGCTCTCGGGGTTCTCCAGGGAACAGGCCGCCGCCGCGTCCACGACCGGGGCCGGCACCGTGGCCTGCTGGATCCGGGTCGCGGGACGCGACCGCAGGTAGTACGTGGTCTTCAGCCCGGCCTGCCAGGCGTACCGGTACATCGAGGAGAGCTTGCCGATCGTCGGCGCGCTCAGGAACAGGTTCAGCGACTGGGACTGGTCGACGAACGGCGCGCGGGCGGCGGCCAGGTCGATGAGCGCCCGCTGCGGCAGCTCCCACGCGGTGCGGAACAGCTCCCGCACCTCGGCGGGCAACTCGTCGATGCCCTGCACCGAGCCCTCCGCGCGCTTGATCCGGTCCCGGATCGCCGGCGTCCACAGCCCGCGCGCCTTCAGCTCCCGCACCAGATATGTGTTGACCTGGAGGAACTCGCCGGACATGGTCTCGCGTTTGAACAGGTTGGACACCTGCGGCTCGATGCACTCGTAGCAGCCGGCGATCGAGGCGATGGTGGCGGTCGGCGCGATCGCCACCAGCAGCGAGTTGCGCAGCCCGTGCGCGGCGATCCGCTCGCGCAGCGCCGTCCAGCGGGCGGTCTGCGACGGCTCCGCGCCCCACAGGTCCGGGTGCAGGTCGCCCTTCGCGGCCCGGGTCCGGTCGTACGCCGGGTGCGGGCCGAACCGTTCGGCCAGCCCGGCGGACGTCTCCAGCGCGGTCAGGAAGATCTCCTCCTGCACCCGGGTGGACAGCTCCCGCGCCTGCGCCGAGTCGAACGGCAGGCGCAGCGTGAAGAGCGCGTCCTGAAGGCCCATCAACCCCAGTCCGACCGGCCGCCAGCGCGGGTTCGACGCCGCCGCCTGCGCGGCCGGGTAGTAGTTGATGTCGATCACCCGGTCGAGGAAGACCACCGCCGTGCGCACCGTGGCCCGCAGCTTCTCCCAGTCGACGCCCCCGGCGCTGACGTGCGCGCCGAGGTTCACCGAGCCGAGGTTGCACACCGCCGTCTCGGCGTCGTCGTTGACCTCCAGGATCTCGGTGCACAGGTTGGACAGGTGGATGACGTTCCCCGGCTCGCCGGTCTGGTTGGACAGCCGGTTCGCGGCGTCCTTGAACGTCATCCAGCCGTTGCCGGTCTGCGCGAGCGTGCGCATCATCCGCCCGTACAGGTCCCGGGCCTTCACCGTCCGGACGGCCTTCTTCTCCGCCGCCCGGTACGCCTCGTCGAACGCCTCCCCGTACAGGTCGGGCAGCTCCGGCGCGTCGGACGGGTCGATGAGCGACCAGTCGGCGTCGGCCTCGACCCGGCGCATGAACTCGTCCGGGATCCAGTTGGCCAGGTTGAGGTTGTGCGTCCGCCGGGACTCCTCGCCGGTGTTGTCCCGCAGCTCCAGGAACTCCTCCACGTCCGGGTGCCACGGTTCCAGGTAGACGCAGGCCGCGCCCTTGCGCCGCCCGCCCTGGTTGACGGCCGCGACCCCGGCGTCGAGCGTCTTGAGGAACGGCACGATGCCGTTGGAGCGCCCGTTCGTGCCCCGGATCAACGCGCCCCGGCCGCGCACCCGCGACCAGGAGATGCCGATGCCGCCGGAGAACTTCGACAGCTTCGCCACCTGGTGGTAGCGCTCGTAGATCGAGTCCAACTCGTCGCGCGGCGAGTCGACCAGGAAGCACGACGACATCTGGGTGTGCCGGGTGCCGGAGTTGAACAGGGTGGGGGAGCTGGGCAGGTAGGCCAGGGTGGACATCAGCCGGTAGAAGCCGACCGCCTCGGCCGGCGTCTGCGACAGCCCGCACGCCACCCGCAGCAGCCAGTACTGCGGCGTCTCCACCACCAGCCGCGACTGCGGGTGCCGCAGCAGGTAGCGGTCCGCCACCGTGCGCAGCCCGAAGTATTCGAACCGCAGGTCGCCGGAGGGGTCCACGGCGTCGTCCAGCGCGCCGGCGTGCCGGGCCACGAACGCGGCGGTGTCGTCGCCGACCAGCCCGAGACCGTGCCCGTACGCGATCGACTGGCTGAAGCTCTCCACCTGCTGCCCGCGGACCTCCTCGTGCACGTACGCGGCCAGCAGCCGGGCCGCCAGTTTCGAGTACTGCGGCTCCTCACCGATCAGCTCCGCCGCGGTCTGGATCGACAACCGGTCCAGCTCGGCGGTGCTCGCCCCGTCGTACAACCCGCTGATCGTCTTGGTGGCCACCCGCAGCGGGTCCACCTGGTCCAGGTCGGCGACCCAACGCTCGACCGCCCGGACGATCCGGTTGACGTCGACCGGCTCGGTGTCGCCGTCCCGCTTGCGGACCCGCATCGCCGACCGGCGCTGCTCCGGGGGGCTCTCCCGCACGACCGTCATGACCTCTCCTCGCTGTCACTGGCGATGGCCTCGGACGGCGGGAGAACGCCAACGGGCGCGGCACGACGGCCGGCCCGGCTGCTGGCGTCGGTCGTCCCGCGCGACCTTCGACCGCCGCGCGCGGTGGCGCGCGGCGCGCTGGCAGGTCTTCGGACTCGCGGGCCGGACCGGGTTCGGTCGCCTACTGGCCGTCGCTTCCCAGGCCGGTGGCCCAGTGCTGATGACGGCGGTCGTTCCCACTCACCGCTGCGGGGCAGTCCCGGACTCGCACCGGGTTCCCTCTTGCCTCGACCACACCCGCGGGGCGCGGCCGAACCAGCTGCGGCACCACCATATATGGCGGTGCCCGTGTCCACGCAACACCACATCTCGCCCCCCGCGCGTGTCGACCCGAAGGAAGGGGCCCCGCTTAACGCATTCGGTAGAGGCGGGGCCCCCGCTTAACACTCCGGCACGCGGCGGTCGGTGCGGGTGGGGCGGCGCTGCGCGGTTGCCGTCTCCCGCTGGAATGGTCGGCCCGCGCCGGGCGGAAGTTCCCGCCGACGTCCCGATCAGTTCCGGTCGCCGCCGCGGGCGGTGGCGGCCAGGAACGCGTTGTACCGGGCCAGGTCGTCGTCCTCGCCGGTCGCCTCGGCCCGGTCGGCGGCCCGGTCGACCCGGCGCTGCTCGCGCTGGTCGGCCCGGATCCACTGCCGGACCAGCAGGACCATCACGACGGCGGCGGGAATCTCACCGAACGCCCAGGCGATGCCCGCGCCCAGCTTCTGGTCCGTCAGCAGCGACGACGCCCAGTCCGGGTGGACGCCGAGATACCAGTCCGGGGCGATGACGGTGGTGGTCTGCATGAGCGCCAGGCCGAAGAAGCCGTGCGCCATCATCGCGGCCAGGTGCAGGAGCACCAGGATCGGGTGGGGGAGCCGGGGCCGCCCCGGATCGATGCCGATGAGCACCCAGAACAGCAGGTAGCCGGAGAGCACGAAGTGCCCCAGCATGGCCAGGTGGCCGAGGTGGGACCGCATCAGCGTGCCGAGCAGGTCGCTGAAGTAGAGGCCGAACAGCCCGGCCACGTAGACGCCGAGCGCCACCAGCGGGTGGGTGAGCAGCCGGGTCACCCGGCTGTGCAGGGCGCGCAGCAACCACTCCCGGGTCCCGCGTACCTCCGGCTCGGTCGGGCGGCGCAGCGCCCGCAGGGCGAGGGTGACCGGTGCGCCGCCGACCAGCAGGACCGGCACCACCATGGACAGCACCATGTGCTGGGCCATGTGCGCGCTGAACAGCACGTAGGCGTAGCGGGCGAAGCCGAGGCCGGTGGCGGCGGCCAGCACCAGCAGGCCACCGATCCAGCTCGCGGTGCGCGCCACCGGCCAGTGGTGCCCGCCCCGGCGCAGCCGGCGCACCCCGGCCAGGTAGCCGCCGACGCCGACCACGGTCACGGTCAGGAAGAACAGGTCGGGCAGCGGTTGCCCGAGCAGGTGCGCCGCGGTGGGCGCGGCCGGCATCGGGAACCCGAGCACCGCGGTCACCGGGTCGGCGTCCGCCGGCTCGACCACCGGCGTCGGGCTGCGGGACAACGCCACCGCGAGCCCGATCGTGGTGGCGAAGACGACAAGTTCCCCGGCGGCCAGGCGGGTGAACGCGCCGCGCCGCCCGGCGGCCAGGTCCGGCAGGGTACGCCGCCGGTGCGCCGCGCCGAGCAGGCCGAGCAGCACGAGCGCGCCCAACTTGCCGAGCACCAGCGCGCCGTAGCCGGACCGCCAGAGCTGGTCGACGGCGCCGAGGCGCACCGCCGCGTTCGCCACCCCGCTGACCGCGACGGTCCCGAAGCAGGCGAGCGCGAGCCGGCTGTAGCGCGCGGCGGCCCCGGGCAGGTGCCGGCTCCGCCTGATGATCAGCAGCGCGGCCAGGCCGCCGGCCCACAGCGCGGCGGCGAGCACGTGCAGGGCCAGGCTGGACACCGCGATCTGGTGGTTGCCCGCCCCGGCGGCGTGCCCGGTCAACGCCGGCGGCAGCAGCCCGACCAGCGCGAGCGCCGACACCAGCGCGGCCGTCCGGCGGGACACGCCGACCCGGGCCGCCACCGCCACCACCGCGGCCAGCCCCGCCTGCGCCAGCAACGACTGCCCCTGCGAGATGTCCGTGCCGAAACTGACCACGCTCGCCGTGCCGAGCCGGTCCAGGGGTACGCCGAGCAGATCGGAAACGGTCAGCACCAGCAGCGCCAGCGCGGCCACCGCCCAGCCGGCCGCCGCCAGCCCGGCGCGGCGCAGCAGCAGCCAGCCGTGCGCGGACACGCTCGTACCGTCGCCCGGCAGCAGGAACGCGGCGGTCACCGCGAATCCGACGGTGAGCGTGGCCAGCCCGTCGACGAGCAGCCGGACCGGCGGCAGCGCCCAGGTGGTGACCGGCCCGGGGTCGGGCAGACCGGGGATCGCGGCGGCGAGCGCGCCGCCGGCCCGCAGCGCGAGCAGCAGTACGGCCACCGCCGAGCCGACCGCCACCAGCCCGACGAGCCAGCCGCCGACCGGCCCCGCCCCGCCACCGGCACCCGGTCGGCCGGTCGACCTTCCCACCGTTCCTGGTCCGGCCGGTCCTGGTTCGGCGGTCGCTCGTTCGGCCGGTCCTCGTTCGGCCGGTCCCGGTTCGGCCGTTCCTGGTTCGGTCGGCTCTGGTTCGGTCGGTCCTGGTTCGGCGGTCGCCGGTTCGGCCGGTACTGGTTCGGCGGTCGCTCGTTCGGCCGGTCCTCGTTTGGCCGGTCCCGGTTTGGCGGTCGCCGGTTCGGCGGGAAGCGCCTCGGCAGGGACCGTCTCGGACCGGTCGGGCCGCTCGGGGGACTGCGGGGACGATGGCGTGGGCTGGTGCACGATGCGGAAACCTGGTTTCGGATCGGTCGGCCGGGGGCGGCTCCGGCCTCGGTGTTCAGGAGGCGCGGCGACGCCGGAGCAGCAGCACGACCGCACCGGCCAGGGCCAGGGCGACGATCACCCCGCCGGCCAGCAGGGCCACCGGCGGGCCGTCCCCGGCGGACTCGGGGCTTCCCGCCGCGCCGGCGCCCGCGCGCGCCCCGGACTCGCCCGGCTCCCCGCCGGACCCGCCCGGCTCCCCGTTGGGCCCGGGCGCGCCCGACGCTCCGGAAGCCCCGGACGCGGCGGGTACCGCCGGAGTGGCAGACGCGGCCGGGTCGGCGACCGTGAAGCGGTACGACCCCTGCACCGGGTGGCCGTCGGCGGAGACCACCCGGTAGGCCACCGTGTAGGCGCCGTTGGGCAGCGGCCCGTCGATGGTGACGCGGCCCGCCGTACCGTCCACGGTGGGCGCGCCGGTGGGCACCTTCCGCCGGTCGGCGTCGCTGAGCACGATGGTGGTGAACTCCGGATTCAACCGTTGCGCGAACCGCAGCGTGACAGTGGTCGGCGCGGTGGTCAGCCGGGCGTCCTGGGCGGGTGTGGCCGCCTGTAACGAGTTGTGCGCCGCGGCGGGCGCGGCCGGCGCCAGCAGCAGCGCGGTGAGCACCACCGCGAGGGTGGCGACGATACGGGTACGCATGTCGGGCCGGGCCTTCCGGGTCGTCGTCATCCGAGCGCCTGCTGGCCGATCCAGCCGCCGTCGGGGCAGCCGGGCGGTACGGCGAACACGGCCGAGCCGATCGGGGTGGTCCACTCGTTGAGCAGGTCCCGTTCGGCCAGCCGGCGCTGGATGGGCAGATACTGGCGGGCGATGTCGGCCTGGTACGCGGCGAAGACGAGGCCGCTGTCCGCGTGTCCCTCGGCCGTGGGCACGCCGTCGTAGTTGTAGGGCCGGCGCAGGATCTTCTGCCGGTCGTCGGTGACCCGCGCCCGGGTCAGGTGCGAGAAGTCCGGGATGACGGTGAGCCCGTCCTCGCCGAGCGCGGCGAAGTCCGGCTCGTCGTGTTCGGCGGCACCGGTGAGCGGCGCGCCGGTGTCCAGCCGCCGGCCGACCGCGACCTCCCGGTCGGCGCGGCCCAGCAGGTCCCAGGTCTCCAGGTTCATGCTGATCCGCCGCACCACGAGGGTGGTGGAGTCGCGTAGCCACTCCGGTCCGTCGATCACCCAGACGGCGGTGTCGACGGGGGCACCGGGTTTCGGGTTGGCGGTGCCGTCGAGCTGGCCGAACAGGTTCCGTTGGGTGCGTCCCGGCTCGGCCCCGGCGGCCCGCCGGAAGCCCTGCTGCACCCAGCGCACGCCGGCGAACGGGCGGCTGTCCTTGACCAAAACGCGCTGGGCGTGGGCGACGGTGAGCGGGTCGTCGGCGCAGATCTGGAGCAGCAGGTCCCCACCCGACCAGCGCGGTTGCAGCCGGTCGACGCGGAACGCCGGCAGCTCGGCCACGGACGGCGGCCGGCGGTCGTCGCGCCCGGCGGCGGCGTAGAGGCCGGGGCCGAAGCCGAACGTGACGGTGAGCCGGGCCGGCAGGAGGCCGAGTTCCGGTTCGGTGTCGGCGAGCGCCGGCCGGCCCTGGGTGAGCCGGGCCGCGTCGTCGGAGAGCAGCCGCAGCATCCGCCCGAGCACGGCGCGGTCGACGCCGGGCTTCAGGGTGAACGCCACGAACGCGGCGTGCGCCTGCGGTTCGGTGGTCACCCCGGACTGCCGGGTGCCGTGGAACGGCTCGACCGCGTCGCCGACCCGGGCGACGGGAACCGGCTCGGTGGGGCGTACCCCGGGATCGGCGGGACCGGCGGCGGCGACCGCGCCCGCGCCGGCCAGCGCGCCCCCGACGGTGAGCGCGCCGCCGGTGAGCAGGCCGCGCCGGCTCACCGCACGGTCCGTGGAGGAACTCCCGGTCATGCGGCCGGGCTCATGTTCATCTCCGGCATCGGGGAGTCGCCGTGGCCGGGGGCGTAGGACTCCTGGGCGCCGGTGAACGGCTTCGCCAGTGCGGTGAACGTCTGGGTGCGGCCGTCGGCGAAGGTGAGCGTGAAGGTCAGCTCGTCACCGGCCCGCACCGGCTTGGCGATGTTCATCAGCATCAGGTGGTCGCCGCCGGGCTCCAGCGTGGCCCGGGAGTGCGCCTTGACCACGATGCCGCCCTCCTTGGGCTGCATGACCATCGTGCCGTCCTTCATGGTCATCTCGTGCAGCTCCATCGGGGAGACCTCGCTGGCCGCCCCGGTGATCGTCACGTCGGCGTCGCCGTCGTTGACCAGGGTGCCGAACGCCGCGGTCATGCCCTTGTCGGCGGCCTTCACCCACGGGTCACTGATGCCGAGCACCCCGGCCGTCGCGCTCGCCGACGCCGACGGGAGCGTCGCGGCCGTGGACGAGCCGTCGGCGGAGCCGCAGGCGGCGACGGACGCGGCCAGCAGGGCGGCGCCGATCAGGGCCGCCGGGCGCCGGATCCGGCCGCTGGTGGTGCTGGGCATGACGTTTCCCCTCGACGATGAGTGTTCGTACCGTTGGTCGAGGTCGAGGGGCGGTTAGTTCCACCCGGTGCGGTCGGTCACGTCACGCGCCGACTTCCCCGGGTGCAGCCCGGTCGAGGTCCGGGTGCGTTTGTGGTCGCTCAGGCGACAACAAACGCACCCAGAGCCGTCGGTCAGCAGTTGCGCAGCGTCGGGGACTGGTTGAGCAGTTGGCCGCGGCTGGAGGTGAAGCGGCGGTACGCCTCGGAGTCGGTGGCGGACGGTCGGAACGCGGCCACCCGGTGGCAGTTCTGGAACGCCAGCTTCACGCCGAAGTGGCGTTCCAGGCCGGCGCGGATCGCGTCGCTGGCGAGCGCGCGCAGCAGTTGACCGCGTTCGGTCTCGCCCGGCGGCGGGACGACGTTGTCGGTGAAGTCGGCGTCGGACGTCTCCAGGTCGGCGACCACCCGGCTGACGGTCTCCCAGGCGTACGGCAGGGAGTCGCGGACGCAGGCGACGAACGCCTCCTCCTCGACGGGCCCGGTCTCGGCGGCGTGCAGCAGGGCGGGTGGAACGGTGAGCGACATGATCTCCTCCGATCGGAAACGACAACCGTTTCCATTAAGCGATACGGAGAGCAGACCACGGGGATCGCGACCCGGTCAAGCACCACCGCGCGCGAAACGGCGGACGGGCCGGATGGCCCGTCCGCCGTCGCGGTGGAACAGCGGTCAGCCCAGGCGTGCCTCGATCGCCGCGATGACCCGGGGACGCAGCTCGGCGGCGCGGATCACCGCGTCCACCGAGCCGACCTCGACCGCGCGCTGGATGCTGTGCACCCGGTCGAACTCGGTGGCCACCTCGCCCAGCTTCTCGGCGCGCACCGACGCGCGGAGTTCGTCGAGTTCCGCGGTGAGCGTCGCGCGTTCGGTACCGGCGGCGGACGCGACCCGGCCCTCCAGGTCGCGTACCCGGGGATCGGCCGCGGTGCGCGCGGCGACCTCGCCGGCGAACACCACGGCGGCGGCCGGCGCGCCGCCGAGCACCGAGGCGTACGAGCCCTCGATCGCCAGCACCGTCATGGCCGGGTTGAGCGCCTTGGAGAACACCACGAACGCGCCGCCGTGGTAGCGGGAGATGACGCAGAAGACGATCGGGCCGCGGAAGTTCACGATCGCCCGGCCGATCTCGGCGCCGTACTCCAGTTGCAGCTTGCGCATCGACTCCGGCGAGCCGTCGAAGCCGGACAGGTTGGCCAGCACCACGAGCGGCCGGTTGCCGCTGGCCGCGTTGATCGCCCGCGCCGCCTTCTTCGACGAGCGGGGGAACAGCGTGCCCGCGGTGTAGGTGTCCGGGCCGTCGGTGGGCGGGAAGCCGTGCCGGGGCACCGACCGCGACTCGATGCCCAGCAGGCACACCGGGATGCCGCCGAGGTGCACGTCCTGCACCACCGCGGTCTCCGCGTCGGCCATGCCGGCCCACCGCTCCAGCACCGGGTGGTCCTGGTCGGCCAGGGCCCGCATCACCGTACGGATGTCGAACGGCTTCTTCCGGTCCGGGTTCGCGGTGGCGGAGAAGATCTCGCCGACGGTGGCGAAGTCGCTCCCGGCCACCGTGTGCGGGAAGGTGGAGACGTCCCGGTCCAGCGGGTCGGTGGTGGTGGCCCGGCGCGGGGCGTCCTCGCCCGGCGCGACGTACGTGTGGTCGTAGTGCGCCATCAGCACGTCGCGCGCCGCCGGCAGGTCCGGCGCCCAGTACTGGGCCTGCCCGTTCGGGCCCATCACCCGGTCGTAGCCGCCGATGCCGAAGTTGTCCTCGGCGGACACGCCGCCGGAGAAGTCGAGCGACTGCTTGCCGGTGAGCACCATGGCCGAGTCCGGCGTCATGACCAGCACGCCCTTGGTGTGCATGAGCATCGTCGCCTCGGCGTTCCAGTAGGGCTGGGCGCCCACGGTGATGCCCGCCACCACGATGTTGATCTCACCGCCGGCCTGGGTGAACTCGACGATCCGCTTGAGCGCGGCGGCCACCCAGTCCATGTTCTCGGTGCCCGAGGTCATCGAGATGCGGGCGCCGGCGGAGAGCGCGTACCACTCCAGCGGCACCCCCAGCCGCTCCGCCAGGTCGAGCGCGGCGATGACCCGCCGGCACTCCGGCTCGGAGAGCGCGCCGAGCGACTTCGTCGGGTCGCCGAGCAGCACCACCCGGGTCACCCCCTGCGGATGCCGGGGCGTCGGCGTGGTGACCACGCCGGCCACGATCGCCGCGGTGTTGCGCCCCTTCGGGCGGTCCACCGGCACCAGCACGTGGTCGGCGTCCAGGTCGTGCTCGGCGAAGTCGCCGAGCAGGCCGGTCAGCTCGTACGGGTAGACCGTGTTGCGGCTGGCCGCCCGCAGCACCTTGAGCCGGTAGTCGTCGAGCGGCTCGACCGGCCCGGTCGGCGGCTCGCCGATGGTGAGTTCGGCGCGTCCGGCGACGTCGAAGGTGATCCGCACGCCGACCTTGGTCAGCTCGCCGGTGCGCCGGTCGCGCTGCCGGGCGATGAACAGGACCTCCTCCAGGTCGGCGCCGATCGTCGTGGGGCGCATCCGCCCGGCGATCAGCTCCATCTCCTCGCGGGTCAGCTCGCTCGGCGGCCACACGTAGATGACGATCCGGTTGGTGGGGAAGCGGACCTTCGACGGCCGCCGGGACTGCGCGCGGCGGATCGAGTCGATGCAGGCGGCGACCGTGTCCTCGGCGGTCGGCAGCGCGACCAGTCGCCCGTCCTGCTCCCGCAGCCCGGTCAGGTCCCGCACCTGCGCGAACGCCACCAGCCGCTGATCGGACGGGTTCTCCCGGGCGACCGCCTGGAAGAGGTAGACCTCCTCGTCCAGCGACGGCAGCCGGGTCAGGTCGAACCCGTGCAGCCGTTCCATCTGCATGCGCTGCGCGATGTACGGGTGCAGGCCGCGGATCAGTCGTTCCTCGACCATCCGGGTCCCGGCCACGTCCGGGCGGAAGGTGAAGTGGTGGTGCATCACCGCGCCGCTGCGGCCGGCGACGGTGATGGTGAGCCGGCGGACCCGGTCCGGCAGCGGGTGCGCGTTGACCACGTCGAGCAGCGCGGCGGCGATGGCGGCCAGGTCCTCCGGCTGGCTCTCCCAGGCCAGGTAGACGTCGGCGTCGACCGCCTCGGCGTCCCGGGCCACCTCGGCCAGCCCCCGCAGCGCGTCGCCGAGCGCGTCGAACCGTACCGCCGTGGAGACCACCGTCGACGCGGCCCGGCCGGCGACCACGAACACGCAGTCCCCGGCGGTGTGGGTGCGCACACCGGTGAGCGCCCGGTTGCCGTAGTAGCGGCGGGTCAGCACCTCAAGCATGGGCACGTTGTCCAGGTTGTCCCGCACCAGCCGCTGGCCGAGCAGCCGGACCAGCGGCTCGGTGCTGCGGACCATCTCGGCGATCCGCTCGGCCCGGTCCGGCGCGTCGGGCTGGTCGTCGAGGTGCCGCAGGTGGGTCCGGACCCGCGCGTAGACCTTGGCCCGGTTGCGGCGCAGCAGCGGCTGGGCGAACCAGGCGAACACCACGCCCCGGGCCAGGTCGGCGACGACCGGGAAGCGGACCTGGGTGGCCGAGACCAGCCGTTCCAGCGCGAGGCCGGCGGGCTCGCGCAGCGCCTCGTCCGGTGGTGGCTCCCGCAGCCACGACCGCAGCAGCGCGGCGATCGCGGCGGCGTCGACGGCGGCCCGCTGCTGGGCCAGGAAGATCCGGAACACCGCGGCCTCGAGCGCGGGGGTACGGTCCAGCTCGGTGACGCCGTAGTGGCCCAGCGCCTGGGCCAGGCGGGTCCGGAACGACTCCGGCGACCCGGCCCGCTCCACGTCGAGGCTCTGCAGGTAGGTGTGGAAGTGTTCGCGGGCGCTGTGCAGGTGGCCGCTCGGGGTGTCCTCGCCGCCGGGCCGGTTGCGGCTCAGCTCGGCCAGGTCGGCGAAGACCTCGACCAGCTCCAGTTCCTCGGCCAGCGGCCGGTGCCCGGCGTCGGTGGCCGCCCGCCGCGCGTCGAGGTAGTCGTCGAGCACCCGGCGCTCGTCGTGCGGGTCGACGTCGAAGCCCAGCAGCAGGGCGCGCAGGTCCTCCCGGCCGCGTTCGGCCCGGCTGCGCGCCGGCACGTCCCCGGCGGCGGCGGGCAGGTCCAGCTCGGCCGCCGGCTCGACCGCGGCGACGGCCCCGGCCTCCTCCTCGGCGACCGGCTCCAGGCGCAGCAGCGGCGCGCCGGCCTCCACCTGGGTGCCCACCGCGACGGCGCACTCCTTGAGGCGGGCCCGGAACGGCGCCCGCAGCACCGTCTCCATCTTCATCGCCTCCAGCACCAGCACCGGCGCGCCGGCCTCGACCTCGGCGCCGATCTCCAGCGGGGTGGCGACGACGAGCGCCGGCATCGGGGAACGCAGCACGCCGCCCTCGTCCCGGCTGATCCGGTGCGTGACGCCGTCCACCTCGACCAGGTGGATCGGGCCGTGGGTGCCCGTGAGCAGGCGGTAGCGGACACCGTTGACGACGATCTGGCCGGTGTGCCTGTCGAAACGCTCCAGCTCGACGTCGGCGGTGACCGTGTCGCCGCCGGCCTCGACGCCGACCCGGAACCGGTGCGCGCCGACCCGGGCGACCCGCATCCGGTAGGTCGCGCCGCGCAGCTTGAGGTCGAGCGGCCGGCCACTGCGGTGCTGCACCTGGGGCCGACCACCGGCCGCGGTGGAGAGCAGCCGCTGCCGTTCGGCGGCCTCGTCCTCCTCGTACGCCTCGATGGCGGCGGCGGCCAGCGCCACCGCGGAGTGCCGGTGCGCGACGAGCCGGCCCTCACCGCGGACCCGGTCGATCCAGCCGGTGTCCGCGCTGGCGTCGATCACCTCGGGCTGGTCGAGCAGGTCGAGCACGAAGCTCTTGTTCGTCGCGCCGCCGGCGATCACCACGGTGGTGTTCGCCATCGCCCGGCGCAGCCGGCCGAGCGCCTCGTCCCGGTCCCGGCCGTACGCGATGATCTTGGCGATCATGGAGTCGAAGTCGGCCGGGATGGTGTCGCCCTCGCTGACCCCGGTGTCCACCCGGATGCCCGGCCCGGCGGGCAGGTCCAGCCGGGTGATCCGGCCGGGGGAGGGGGCGAAGTCCCGGTCCGGGTCCTCGGCGTTGAGCCGCGCCTCGATGGCGTGCCCGCGCTCGGCCGGCGGCCCGCCGGTGAGCCGCCCGCCGCCGGCCACGTGGAGCTGCGCCTTGACCAGGTCGAACCCGGTGGTCGCCTCGGTGATCGGATGCTCCACCTGGAGCCGGGTGTTGACCTCCAGGAAGGCGAAGATCCGGTCGCCGGGGTGGTAGAGGAACTCCACCGTCGCCGCGCCGCGGTAGCCGACCGCCACCGCCAGTCGCTCCGCCGACGCCTTCAGCTCGGCGGCCTGCTCCGGGGCGAGCACCGGCGACGCCGACTCCTCGATCACCTTCTGGTTGCGCCGCTGCACCGAGCAGTCCCGGACGCCGAGCGCCCACGCGGTGCCCTGCCCGTCCGCGATCACCTGCACCTCGACGTGCCGGGCGCCGCTGACCAGGCGCTCCAGGAACACCACGCCGCTGCCGAACGCCCGCGCCGCCTCCTGGCTGGTGCGCTCGTAGGCGTCGGCCAGCTCGGCGTCGCTGCGGATCACCCGGATGCCGCGCCCGCCGCCGCCCGCGGTCGCCTTCAGCATCAGCGGGTAGCCGATCTGCGCCGCCGCGGCCAGCGCCGCCTCCAGGCTCTCCACCGCGCCGCGGCTCCACGGCGCGACCGGCACGCCGACCTCCTCGGCGATCAGCTTGGAGCCGATCTTGTCGCCGAGCTTGCGCATCGCCTCCGGGCTCGGCCCGACGAACGTGACGCCGACCTTCTCGCACAGCTCGGCGAAGGCCGGATCCTCGGCCACGAACCCCCAACCGACCCACGCGGCGTCCGCGCCGGTCTCCACCAACGCGCGCTCCAGCGCCTTCAGGTCGAGGTACGGGCGGGCGGACGCGGGCCCCAGGTCGTAGGCGACGTCCGCCTCGCGGACGAAGGTGGCGGTGCGGTCGACGTCGGTGTGGAGCGCGACGGTCTCGATCCGGCTGCCGGTCTCCGCGGCCAGCTCACGGACCGCGTGGATGAGCCGCATGGCGGCCTCACCACGGTTGACGATGGCGACACGGGTGAACACGTGACCGTCCCCTTCGGTAGACCCACGGTGGAACGCCGGGTGGCGGCGATGCTCCGGCCTGCCTCACCTTTCCGTCTGCGAGCGGGCGGCGCCATGCCGTAACCGCCGAACCGGAGCGGAGAGCGTTGTGGGAACCGAACAAAACTTTTTAGCCGAAACGCGGACGACGCCGGGTCCCCGCAGGTCCGGCGTCGTGCGGCGGTAAGCGACGTACCGGTTCAGCCCGGGATCTCCCGAGGGTCGCGGCTGCGGGGGTACGTGTTCTTCTCCCCGATCGTGCCGTCCTGCTTCTTGATCACGTGCTCGGTGCCGCGGTCGGCCGCCATCTCCCGGCCGGCCGCCTCGGCCTCGGCCTTCGTGTCGTGCCGGCTGCTCGCCCGCTCGTTGCCCTCCGGGCGGTTCTTCCACTGCCCGTCCTGCTGGTAGGTGTCGATGTCACCCTTCGCCATGCCGTCAACTCCCTCGATCCGTGGCCGATGGGAAGTGTCTGCCCCCGCGCGCGGTGCGTTAATCCTGCCTAGGCTCGATCCGGAGGTGCCGATGATGAAGCTCGGACTGCACTACTGGACCTACTCCACGCCGGCCGACCCGGCAGCGATCGCGCCGACGCTTGCCGAGACCGCCGCCCTCGCCGAGCAGGCCGGGGTCGCCTCGTTCACGGTGATGGACCACTACTTCCAGATGGAGGCGATGGCGCCGGCGAGCGAGCCGATGCTTGAGGCGTACACCACGCTCGGGTACGTGGCGGCGCTGACCCGGCGGATGACACTGGGCGTGCTGGTCACCGGCGTGATGTACCGCTACCCGGGCCTGCTCGCCAAGATCGTCTCGACGCTCGACGTGCTCTCCGGCGGCCGGGCCCGGCTCGGCATCGGCGCGTCCTGGTACGAGCGCGAGCAGCGCGGCCTGGGCGTGCCGGTGGTGCCGATGGCGGAGCGGTTCGAGCGCCTGGAGGAGACGCTGCGCATCTGCAAGCAGATGTGGAGCGACGACGACGGTCCGTTCGAGGGCCGTCACCACCGGCTCGCCGAGACGCTCAACTCGCCCCAGCCGCTGACCCGCCCGCACCCGCCGATCATGGTGGGCGGTGGCGGCGAGCAGAAGACGCTGCTGCTGGTGGCCCGCTACGCCGACGCCTGCAACCTGTTCGGCGCCGGCCGCGACGAGGTGGCGCACAAGCTCGACGTGCTGCGCCGGCACTGCGCCGACGAGGGGCGCGACTATCACGAGATCGAGAAGACGGTCCTGGTCAGCCGCTCACCGCTGGATGACCGGGCCGCGTTCCTCGCCGAGGTGGCCGAGTACGCGGAGTTGGGCGTGACCGAGGTGCAGACGGTGCCGGACCGCGATCCGGTGGAGTTCACCCGCCGCCTGGCCGACGAGATCCTCCCCAAACTAGCCACCCTCCCCTGACCCCTCACCCCTCGCCTCTCGCCCGCGCCGCGCAGATTCACGGAAACTGTGGCTATCCGACGTCGGATAGCCACACTTTCCGTGAATCTGGCGCACCTGGTGGGGTGGGGATTTGCTGGGGTGGCAAGGAAGCTTGCCGTTCGTTTGGACCCTGGCGCACGATGGCGGGGCCGGGCCACCTGGAGGCCCGGGGGCGAAGGAGGCAAGGCATGACCGGGCACCACCACCAGCAGGACCCGCCGGCGGACACCGACCCGACCCGGTTCTGGGACGAGCGCTACGGGCAGTCGGACCGGATCTGGAGCGGCCAGGTGAACCCGGTGCTCGCCGAGGTGGCCGCCGAACTGCCGCCCGGCACCGTGCTCGACCTGGGCTGCGGTGAGGGTGGCGACGCGATCTGGCTGGCCGCCCGCGGCTGGCGGGTCACCGCCGTGGACATCTCGACCGTCGCGCTGGAGCGGCTCGCGGTCGAGGCCGCGCGGGCGGGCGTGGCGGACCGGATCACCACCGCCCGGCACGACGTGCTGCACGACTTCCCGGCCGGCCGCTTCGACCTGGTGTCGGCCCAGTTCTTCCAGTCCCCGCTGATCCTGCCCCGGGAGAGGGTGCTGCCCCGGGCGGCCGGGGCGGTCGCTCCAGGCGGGCGGCTGCTCGTCGTCGAGCACGGCGCGCCGCCGCCGTGGTCCGGGCTCGACCCCGACGACCCGCGGTTCGCCAGCCCGGAGGAGATCCTCGCCGCGATGGCCCTCGACCGGGCGGGCTGGGAGACCGAGCGGCTGGGCGAGTTCCGTCGCATCGCCACCCACGACGGCCACACCGGGGAACTCGTCGACCACGTGGTGCTGGCCCGCCGCCGCTGACCGCGTACGCCGTCCGGGCGCGTCGGCGGTCGCCCCGGCGACCACCGACGCACCCGAACACGGGCGGTCGGGTCGGCGCAGGCGGTCAGGCCGGCACCGGCACGGGCTGCTGGGCCGGCGCGGGCGGCCGGGGCCGGGTCAGCGCCAGGGCCAGCAGGCCGCCCGCGCACAACGCCGCGCTCATGCCGTACGCCCACCGGAAGCCGACCTGCGCGGAGAGCCCGAGCAGCGGGCCGGCGAGCATGGCGCCGATCGGGAACGAGTTGGTGAACAGCGTGGTGGCCCGGCCGGGCTGCCCCGGCAGCAGGTCCTGCACGTAGGCGATGGCGACGCCGGAGACGGCGGCGATGAACAGCGCGTTGACCGGCTGCGCGAGCAGCAGGACCCCGACGCTCGACGCTCCGGCGGCGATCAGGTAGTAGACCACGCCGCAGCCGGCGCCGACCAGGATCAGCGCGCGCAGCCGGAACCGCGCGGTGAGCGCGCCCAGCCCCAGCATCAGCGGGATCTCCAGCGCCGCGCAGAGGCCCAGCACCAGACCCGCGTCCGCCGGGTCGCCGCGCAGCTCCCGGCCGATGAACAGCGGCAGCACCTGCACGCCGAGCGTCATCGGGCACTGCAACATGGTGAAGGTGACCACGGTCAGCGCCAGCCGCCACCGCGACGCGCCCGGCGGGTGGACGCCCTCCTCGTCGGCGGCCGGCCGCGGCGGCAGGGGCAGCTCCTTCAGCCGGGCCACGACCACGAGCGCGGCCAGCGCGTACATCGCGGCGGCGGTGGCGTAGAGCAGCCGGAAGCCGCCGGTCGAGAGCAGCGCCGCGGCGAGCGGCGGCCCGGCGACCCAGGCCAGTGAGAAGACGGTACGCATCGCGCTGATGCCCAGCGCGGCCCGCCCGGGACTGTCCCGGTCGAGGAGCTGGCGGGCGTAGGCGAACGACTGCGGGAACGCCGAGTTGGCGAGCGCCATGGCGGTCATGGTCAGCGCCAGCAGGATCCAGTAGTCGCGGACGAACGCGATCAGGCCGGTGCCCACCACCCCGGCCAGCGCCGCCCCGATGAGCAGCCTGCGGCGGATCGGCCACCGGTCGGACAGGCGGCCGACGAGCGAGGCGACCACCACCCCGGACAGCGGCGCGACGACCAGGATCACGGTGACCCGCACCGGATCGGCCTGGACCTCGGTGTTGAGGAACAGCGACAGGAACGGCATGACCACGGCGACGGACAGGCCGACGGTGAGGAACAGCAGGGCCAGCGGCAGCAGCCGGAAGGGGCCGGCGCGCACCGCCGGCTGGGTGTCCACAGCCATGCGGCGCACGCTACGCCCTGCCCCCGACACGCCGAACCGCATTTCCCAGCCGCCGCACGGGCCGGGTGTTAAGCGGGGGCCCCGCCTATACCTGAGGCGTTAACCGGGGGCCCCGCCTTCGGCCTCAGCCGACGGCGGTGGGGGAGGGGGGTGCGCTGCTGCCGCGCGGTGAAGCGGGGGTCATCAGCGCGACGATCTCCCGTTGGTCGGCGGGGGAGGGCAGGCCCCACTCCGGGCGGTAGCCGTACACCTGGTCCAGCGGGGTGGAGGAGGTCCGGCCGTCGACGATCTCGACGGAGTCGGTGCCGATCAGGCCGGGGTGTTCGACACCGCACGCCTCGGCCACCTTGACCAGGTCGCGGCGCAGCGTGCGGACGTAGTTGGCCGCCCGCACCGACTTGCGGGCCGGGTCGAGGCCCCGGGCCAGCCAGGCGTTCTGGGTCGCGACACCGGTCGGGCAGGTGTCGGTGTGGCACTTCTGCGCCTGGATGCAGCCGATCGCCAGCATCGCCTCCCGGCCGACGTTGACCATGTCGGCGCCGAGCGCGAACGCGACCACCGCGTTGTCCGGCAGGCCGAGCTTGCCGGCGCCGACGAACACCACCTGCTCGTGCAGGCCACGCTCGGCGAATGTCCGGTAGACACGGGAGAAGCCCTGCTGGAACGGCAGCGAGACCGAGTCGCTGAAGATCAGCGGGGCGGCGCCGGTGCCGCCCTCGCCGCCGTCCACGGTCACGAAGTCCACGCCGCGGCCGGTGTCGCGCATCAGCGTGGTCAGCTCCGCCCAGAAGCCCAGGTCGCCGACCGCGGACTTGATGCCGACCGGCAGGCCGGTCTCGGCGGCGAGCAGCTCCACCCAGTCCAGCAGGCTGTAGCAGTCGGAGAACTCGGCGTGCCGCGACGGGCTGACGCAGTCCCGCCCCACCGGGACGCCCCGGGTGGCGGCGATCTCGGCGGAGACCTTCGCCGCCGGCAGCAGGCCGCCCAGGCTGGGCTTGGCGCCCTGGCTGAGCTTGATCTCCAGCGCCCGCACCGGCGCGCCCGCCACCAGGTCCCGGAGCCGGTCCAGGCTGAACCGGCCGTGTTCGTCCCGGCAGCCGAAGTAGGCGGTGCCGAGCTGGAGGACCAGCTCACCGCCGTGGCGGTGGTACGGCGACAGCCCGCCCTCGCCGGTGTTGTGCAGGCAGCCGGCGAGCGCGGCGCCCCGGTTCAACGCCTCGACCGCGTTGCCGGACAGCGAACCGAAACTCATCCCGGAGATGTTGACCACCGACTCCGGCCGGAACGCCCCGGCCCGCCCGCGGGCCGCGCCCAGCACCTTGGCGCAGGGCAGCGCCACGTCGTGCCCGGCGGCCGGCGTCGACGGCGGCACGGCCCGGCCGAACGTGCGGTGCTTGACGATCGGGTAGCCGCGGGTGTGCTCGATGTCGTTGTCGGTGCCGAACCCGAAGTAGTTGTTCTCCTGCTTCGCCGAGGCGTACACCCAGCGCCGCTGGTCGCGGGTGAACGGCCGTTCCTCGTCGTTGCCGGCGACGATGTACTGCCGCAGCTCGGGCCCGATCGACTCGAGCAGGTAGCGGGCGCGGCCCAGGACGGGGAAGTTGCGCCGCAGCGCGTGGTCACGTTGCAGCAGGTCCCGTGCGGCGAGCGCGGCGACGGCGGCGACGGCGGTGGGTACGGCTCTTCTTGCCCAGCTCATCCCGCCTCTCTTTCCGCGCCGGTCGCCGGTCAAACTCGGCGGGAACCCGGCCGGCGCGAGCGGTGTCAGGAAAGTGGACCGAGGCGGAGGTTGCCCTGGACGACGAGGAGATCGTCACCCGCGTACGCGCCGGTGACCGGGAGGCGTACGACCTCCTGGTCGCCCGGCACACCGCGCCCGCCCACCGGACGGCGGTGCTGCTCGGCGCCGGGCCGGACGCGGAGGACGTCATCCAGGAGGCGTTCGTCAAGGCGTACCGGAAGTTGTCCCGCTACCGGGGCGACGCGACGTTCCGGTCCTGGCTGCTCGCGATCGTGGCCAACGAGACCCGGAACCTGCACCGGTCGCGCGGCCGGCGGGACGGGTTGGCCCTGCGGGCCGCGACCGCGGTCCCGGAGGCCGCCGGCGACGACGGGCTCGACGCGGTCCTGGCCGCCGAACGCCGGGCCGCGCTGGTGGCGGCGTTGCGCCGGCTGCCGGCGCGGGACCGCGAGGTGATCGCCTGCCGCTACCTGCTCGACCTCACCGAGGAGGAGACCGTGACCGTGCTGGGGCTGCCCCGGGGCACGGTGAAGTCGCGGACCCACCGCGCCCTGGCGAAGTTGCGCGGCCTGCTCGACCGTGAGGTGGCCCACCGTGGATGAGCTGGAACGGGAGCTGCGTGACCTGCCGGCCTGGCTGGAGCCGGCCGCGCCGCCGGACGTGACCGCCGCGGTGCGCGCCCGCCTCGCCGCGCCGCCGCCGCGCTCGCCGCGACGGCGGTGGCGATACTGGCTGGCCGCCGCGCTCGCCGCGCTGCTGGTGGCGGCGCTGCCGCCGGGCCGCGCCGCCCTCGCCGACGCGGTCGCCGGCCTGCTGCGGTTCTCCGGGGTCGTCATCGACACCTCGGCCACCCCGCCGCCGCCCACCGGTGCCCCGTCGCCGCTGCCGGGGCAGCGTCCGGTCGCCCTGGTCCAGGCGCAGCGGCAGGTCCGGTTCCCGATCCGGGTGCCGGCCCGCCTCGGCGTTCCCGAGCGGGTGCTGGTCGCCGACCCGGACGGCGCCGGCGCGCACCGGGTCGCCAGCCTGCTCTGGCGGGGCGGCGCGGTGCGCCTGGACGCCTTCGACGGCTCGCTCGACATCGCGTTCCACAAGCAGGCGGCCGGCACGGACGTGACGTTCACGTCGGTGCACGGCGACTTCGCGATCTGGGTCGGTGGCCCGCACACGCTCGCGTACGTCGATCGCGGCGGGACGGTGCGGCTGGCCACCGCCCGCCTGTCCGCCGCGACGCTGATCTGGCAGGACGCCGGGGTGAGCTACCGGCTGGAGGGCGACCTCACCCGGGACGAGGCGCTCGACATCGCGGGCTCCCTGGAGTGAGGTGGGAACCCACGCGGCCCGGCCGGTGTCCTGGTGCTGAGGGGTTCGTCGTCGATCGGGGGTGGCGTGATGTCGCGTTCGGGCCGGTTCCTGCTGGTGTCGGTGCTGGTGCTGGCCGGCTGTGGGAGTGGAGGCCGGTCGGCGCCGCCGCCGGCCGGGACGACCCGCGCCGCGCCCGCACCGTCGACGCCGGCCCCGCCGACCGGATGCCACTCGGCGGTGGCGACCGGCCGGCTGCCGGACTGGGCGGACACCGGGTTCAGCGGCGACACCCGGATGCCGCACGTCCTCGGCGACCGGGGCGGGATCGTCGCGATCCTGTTCGGGCACCCGCTGACCGTCGGTCGGGGCGAGGGACCGACCAACAAGATCCTCTGGGTGGGTCGCCCGGTGTCCGCCTCGCCCGACCCGGACGCGCCGACCACGCTGGTGATCACCGCGACGCGGGACGCCGACGGCAGCCGGGTGGTCCGGGAGGTCGCCGGCGGTCCCGGGCCGTCCATCGTCGACCTGCCGGCGGCCGGCTGCTGGCACCTGCGGCTGGACTGGTCCGGCCGGTCCGACACGATGGATCTGACCTACCGGGCCGCGGGCTGAGCCGGGGCATGGCCGCGCCCGGTGCGGGTAACGCCGGGTCATGGCGAAGTACACGAAGCCGGAGCTGCGGGAACGGCTCAAGGAGGAGATCAGGGCCGCCGACAAGGGCGGGCGGCCCGGGCAGTGGTCGGCCCGTAAGTCGCAACTGCTGACGAACGAGTACAAGAAGCAGGGCGGGGGCTTCGAGGGACCGAAGGACGCGCGGCAGCGCTCGTTGCAACGGTGGGGCGGCGAGCGGTGGCAGACCCGCTCGGGCGGGACGCGCGCGCGACACGACGGCGAAACCGAGCGTTACCTGCCCAAACAGGCATGGGAGGAGATGTCGGAGTCCGAGCGGCGCGCCACCGACACCCGCAAGCGGCGCGCCTCGCGCTCCGGCCGGCAGTACGTGTCGAACACCGGCCCGGCGAAGCGGGCGCGCCGGGACGCGACCGCCGCCGAGCGGGTGAACGAGCTGCCGGTGGCCGAGGCGGTCAAGCTGGTGCGGGGCCTCGACACGCGCCAGCTCGACGCGGCGCTGCGCCGGGAACGTGGCGGTAGGTCCCGCCGCACGCTGATCCGGCGGCTGGAGTCGGAACTCGGTCGCCGCCGGTCAGCGTAAGCCCGGCCTACCGGTGCGGTCGCTGCGGCACGCGGGGCAGCACGAACGGCGGCCCGGAGTAGATCAGGTCGGCCTTCAACTCCTGGTACGACCGCTTCGGCTGGTAGTTCTCGTCGTACACGGTGGCCAGGCCCTCCGGCGGGTCGGAGAACGCGCCCGGCACCCAGGAGTGCTTGTCGGTGAAGCCCCAGAGCGTGAACGACAGGCAGTGCCGCTCGGCCAGGCAGGCCCGCAGCAGCGTGCTGAAGTTGGCCGCGGACGCCTGTAGACGTGGGTTGATCTCGGCGGAGTCACCGGCCTGGACGCCGTCGGTCATCTGGCTGCGCACGTCGACCTCGGTGAACGCGGTCGCCAGCCCCAGGCCGGCGAACTTCCGCAGCGCGGCGACGACCTGGAGGGTGTCGTAGTTGCCGTACTGGGTGCCCAGGTGGCCCTGGCTGCCGACGCCGTCGATCGGCACGCCCCGGGCCCGCAGGTCCCGGGCCATCTCGTAGACGAACTGCGTCTTGTCGTCGGCCGGGTTGCCGGAGCCGAAGGCCTCGATGTTGTAGTCGTTGTAGAACAGCAGCGCCTTCGGGTCGGCGGCGCGGGCCCAGCGGAACGCGTCCGCGACGTAGCCGGGGCCGAGGTGTTCGGCCCAGAAACCCTTGTAGTGCAGGGTGGACGGGGTGTCCCAGGGGTCGCTGACCGCCTCGTTCACCACGTCCCACTGCCAGATCTGGCCCTTGAAGTGGCGGACCACGGCGGTGATGTGGTCGCGCAGGATCCGGCGCAGCTCGGCGGCGTCGATCGAGCCGTCCGCGACGCCGCTGGTCAGCCACGTCGGTAGCTGGTTGTGCCAGACCAGCACGTGGCCGCGGACCCGCTGGTGGTGCTGGCGGGCGAAGGCGACCAGCTCGTCGGCCGGCCCCCAGTTGTAGGTGCCCCGGGTGGGCTCCAGGCTCTCCCACTTCATCACGTTCTCCGCGGTGACCGTGGAGAACTCGGAGCCGGCCAGCTCGCGGTAGCGCGGCTCGGCGGCGTTGTCCAGGGTGTCCATGTCGACGGCGGTGCCCACGTACAGGCCATGGCGTTTGGCGAGGTCGCGCAGGCTCTGCGCGGTCGGGTCGTACGGTTTGCCGGCGGTGGCGGGGGCGACGTTCAGGGCGGCGGCGGTCGCGACGGCGACGAGGCCGGCGGCGATCCAGCGGCTCGGCTTCATGGGTTCCTTCCGGTAAGCGTGGCGAAACTTCCGGGAAAATTTCCGAAACTCGACCGGCACGTTACGACGGGTGAAGCGCTCACGTCAATCAATTCGTCGGCACGAAACCTTGACATGCCACATTGTTAACGCGAACATCGATATCCATCTGTCTAGGGAGGTCGTTCGCGTGGACGAGATGGGGCGTAGCAGGCCGTCACACCGGTTGCTGGTCGCGCTGGTGGCCGCGGTGACCGCGCTGGTGGGCGGTGTCGTCGTCGCCTCGTCGCCGGCCGCCGCCGCCACCGACGGGTTCCGGGGCATGAACTGGGCCGTGCTCGGTGACAACTTCAGCACCGGCCCCCTCGTCGTGCAGGGCCTCAGCTCGTCCGACAGCAACGCGACGGTGCGGGCCAAGGCCAACGCCCTCTACGACGACATGGCCGCCACCATGGGGGTCAACACCGTCCGACTGCCCATCAACACCCACACCGTGGGAACGGCGTGGTGGGAGGCGTACCGGGGCGCCATCGACGCCGCCACCGCCCGCGGGTTCAAGGTCATCCTGGCCTACTGGGAGGACGGCGCCGCCTCCGGCGGCCGGATCACCAACCTCGCCGCGTGGAACGCGATGTGGTCCACGGTGACCAACACGTACGGGGCGAACCCCAACGTCTACTTCGAGCCGATGAACGAGCCGCACGGCTACAGCTCGGCGGAGTGGCGCAACGTCGCGGCCGACTGGCTCAGCTACCACTACTCGGCGGTGCCCGGCCGGGTGCTCATCGGCGGCACCGGCTTCAGCCAGGACCTGCGGGACATCTGCAACGACAGCCGCTTCAACGCGACGTTGCTCTCGTTCCACTACTACGCCTTCTTCTACGGCGAGATGACCTACGACGCCTTCCGCAGCCACATCCAGACCCGCCTGGGCAACTGCGCCTCCCGCGCGGTCGCCACCGAGTTCGGCGCGCCGATGAACGACGGCCGCAACTACGCCGACGCGGGCAGCACCGACAACTTCGTGCGGTACATCCGCGCCATGGCCCAGGTCATGCGGGACAACCGGATGGGTGGCACCTACTGGCCCGCGCTCGGCGGCAAGCCCGGCAGCATCGGCTACGACTGGTACTCCATGTACGCGCTCAGCGGCAGCGGCACCGACCTGAACCTGACCGTGCGCAACCCCTCCGGCGCCGACCGGATCCGCTACGGCTGGGGCGACACCGTCGGCGGCGGCACCACGACGCCGCCACCGACCACCGGAACGTTCTACCGGGTCACCGTGCGCCACAGCGGCAAGGCGATGGACGTCCAGTCGCCGAACACCGACAACGGCGCCCGCGTCGGCCAGTACACGTACAACGGCAACCCGTGGCAGCAGTGGCAGTTCGCCGACGCCGGCAGCGGCTACTGGCGTCTGATCAGCCGCAACAGCGGGAAGTGCCTCGACGTGGTGGGCGCGTCCACCGCCGACGGCGCCGAGCTGATCCAGTACACCTGCGGCGGCGGGGCCAACCAGCAGTTCCAGATGGTCGCCAACGGCGGTTGGTTCCAGCTCCGGGCGCGACACAGCGGCAAGTGCGTGGACGTGCCGGCCCTGTCGACCGCGGACGGCGTGGTGCTCAAGCAGTACACGTGCAACGCCGGCGGCAACCAGCAGTGGTCACGCGCGGCGGTCTAGTCGAGCGCTCGGCAGGAGGCCCGCACCACCAGCTCGGTGGGCAGCCGGATGTGCGCGTCGCGGTCGACGCCGGCGATCAGGTCGATCAGCAGGCGCAGCGCCTCGGCGCCCATGCGTTGCAGCGGTTGCCGGATCGTGGTCAGCGGCGGGTTGACGAGCGCCGACTCCGGGACGTTGTCGAAGCCGATCACCGACAGCTCGTCCGGGACCGGGATGCCCATGGTGCGGGCGACGTCGAGCGTGGAGATCGCCGACAGGTCGTTCCCGGCGAAGATGGCGGTCGGGCGGTCGGGGAGCGCGAGCAGTTCGGCCGCCGTGCCGGCGGCGCCCTCGATCCGGAAGCCGCCGACGCGCACGAGCCGCTCGTCGACCGCGACGCCCGCGTCCGCCATGGCCTGCCGGTAGCCCGCCTCCCGCAGGCGGGCCGACTCCAGGTCGGGCCGACCGCTGATGTGCCCGATCCGGCGGTGGCCGAGGGAGAGCAGGTAGTTGGTCGCGAGCACGGCGCCGGCGAAGTTGTCCGAGTCGACGGTGGGCAGGCCGGAGGGGCCGGTGTGCGGGTCGACGGCCACCACGTTGAAGCCGTGCTTGGTCTCGACCACGGTCGGCGTGACGATCACGGCGCCGTCGATGAGCGTCCCGGACAGGCGGGCCAGGGACCGCCGTTCCCAGCCGACGGCGGCGGCCTCGCCGTCGCCGCTGGAGTAGGCGAGAAGTTGGTAGCCGCTGCCGGCGACCTCCCGGGAGGCGCCCTTCAGCAACTCGGTGGAGAACGGCTCGAACTCCGCGACCAGGATGCCCAGGACGTGCGTGCGGTGGCTGCGCAGGCTCTGCGCCCCCAGGTCGGCCTCGTACCCGAGCTCGCGGATGACCTGCTGCACGCGCTCGACGGTGGCCTGGGCGACGCCGTACCGGCCATTAACAACCTTTGATACGGTCGCCACCGAGACGCCGGCGGTACGTGCCACGTCGGACATCTTGACGCGCTGCGGGTAGGCCACGCCGACGATGATAGAGGGCGTCAGGAGGCGTGTGCCGACGGTGTCGAAAACGTTATCGATACCGATTGACTTCGAGTTACGTGGCTGTAACACTCCCCGTCAGGTAACCCGACTGTGGTCGAGGAGACAACATCTATGGTGATGAAACGACGTGCCGGCGCGCTCCTGGCACTGTTTATGACCACCGCTCTCGTCGCCGCCGGATGCGGCGGCGGTGGCGAGGACGACGCGGACAAGGGTGGCGAGCTCTACAAGGACCCGGTGACGCTGACCTGGTGGCACAACGCCTCCCAGGACGGCCCCGGCAAGACCTACTGGGAGAAGGTCGCCAAGGACTTCTCCACCGCCCACCCGACCGTCACGATCGAGATCGAGGCGATCGAGACCAACCAGCTCCAGCGCACCCGGCTCCCCGCCGCGCTGCTCAGCAACGACCCGCCGGACATCTTCCAGGCGTGGGGCGGCGGGGAGATGCGGGAGCAGGTCGAGGCCGGTTACCTCAAGGACGTCACCGACCAGACCAAGTCCGAGGTCGCCGACATCGGCAGCGCGGCGGAGATCTGGCAGGTGGACGGCAAGCAGTACGGCCTGCCGTTCCGGATGGGCATCGAGGGCATCTGGTACAACAAGGACATGTTCGCCCAGGCGGGCATCAGCGCGCCGCCGGCCACCTTCGACGAGCTCAACGACGCGGTCGCCAAGCTCAAGGCCATCAACGTCATCCCGATCGCCCTCGGCGCGGGCGACAAGTGGCCGGCCGCCCACTGGTGGTACAACTTCGCGCTGCGCGACTGCTCGGTCGAGACGCTGAAGAAGGCGTCCACGGAGCAGAAGTTCGACGACCCGTGCTTCGTGAAGGCCGGCCAGGACCTGAAGGCCTTCATCGCCACCAAGCCGTTCCAGGACAACTTCATCGCCACGCCGGGCCAGAACGACCCGACCAGCGCCAACGGCCTGCTCGCCAACGGCAAGGCCGCGATGGAGCTGATGGGCGACTGGAACCGGGGCACGCTGGACACCGTCGCCACGGACAAGGCCAAGCTGGCCAAGTTCCTGGGCTGGTTCCCGGTGCCGGCGATCGCCGGTTCGGCCGGTGACCCCAAGGCGGCCCTCGGCGGCGGCGACGGGTTCTCCTGCGCCAAGAACGCCCCGCCGGAGTGCGTCGAGTTCCTCAAGTACCTGGTCAGCGACGAGGTGCAGAAGGGGTACGCGGCGACCGGCACCGGCCTGCCGGTGGTCAAGGGCGCGGCGGACGGCGTGACCGACCCGGCGCTGAAGTCGATCCTGACCGCCACGTCCGAGGCCACCTACGTGCAGCTCTGGCTGGACACCGCCTTCGGCAGCACGGTCGGCAGCGCGATGAACGACGCCATCGTCGCCATCTTCGCCGGCAACGGCACGCCGGAGAAGGTCGTCGACGCCATGAAGGCGGCCGCGAGCAAGTGACCTCCACCGACCAGACCCGGTTCCCCGCCGGCGGCGTCTCCACGCCGCCGGCGGGCCTCCGGTCCGCCGCACGTCCGTCCAACCGCCGGGCGCAGACCCGACGCAAGTGGTACGAGATCATCGGGCTGACCACGCCGGCGCTGATCATCTACGTGATGTTCGTGCTGGTCCCGATCGGCTTCGCGTTCTACTACAGCCTCTTCCGGTGGCGCGGGGTGGGCCCGCCCACCGAGTACATCGGTTTCAAGAACTACACCCTGGCCTTCCAGGACCCGATCTTCCTCGACGCGCTGCGCAACAACGCCATCGTGGTGTTCGGCTCGCTGCTGATCCAGGGGCCGGTCGCGCTCGGCGTCGCGCTGCTGCTCAACCGCCGTTTCCGCGGGCGCTCCGCGTTCCGCCTGCTGGCCTTCGTGCCCTACGTGCTCGCCGAGGTCACCGTCGGCATCATGTGGAAGCTGATCCTCACCGGCGACGGCACCGTCGACGTGCTGCTGCGGTCGGTCGGTCTGGGTGGCCTGGTGCAGGCGTGGCTCGCCGACCTCGACGTGGTGATCTGGACGCTGCTCGCCATCCTCACCTGGAAGTACGTCGGCTTCGCCATCATCCTTCTGCTCGCCGGCCTGTCCAACGTGCCGGACGAGCTGACCGAGGCCGCCGCGATCGACGGCGCGAGCTGGTGGCAGACCCAGCGCCACATCACCCTGCCGCTGCTCGGCCCGACGATCCGGATCTGGATGTTCCTATCCATGATCGGCTCGTTGCAGGTCTTCGACGTGGTCTGGGTGACCTCCGTGCCCGCGGTGCGGTCCCTCGGCGCGTCGGCCACGATGGCGACGTACATGGTGGACAACGGGTTCTTCGCCCGGCTCTGGGGCTACGGCAACGCGATCGCCGTGATCCTGTTCGTCATCTCCTTCGTCGCGGCGTTGCTGTTCCAGCGTTTCCTGCTCCGTCGGGACATCGAGGGCGCCATCACGAGAAGGGCGAACTGACGTGAACGCTAACACCGTCCTCTCCCGGCCCGCCGGCCGTCGTCCGCTGTCCTGGGGCACGCCGCTGACGTACGCGCTCGCGCTCGCGGTCGCGGCCGTGTCGATCGCGCCGATCGTCTACGTCATCATCGGCGGTTTCCGCACCACGCCGCAGATCGTCGCGGACCCGGCCGGCCTGCCCGACCCGTGGGTCTGGGACAACTACTCCCGGGTGCTCACCCAGAGCGACTTCTGGCGGCAGGCGTTCAACAGCGCGGTGATCGCGCTCGGCACCACACTCGGTGTCGTGGTGCTGGGCCTCTGCGCCGCGTTCGTGATCGCCCGCTACACCTTCCGCGGGCGGGAGGCGTTGCACACCTTCTTCACGCTCGGCCTGCTCTTCCCGGCCGGCGCGGCCATCCTGCCGCTCTACCTGATGCTGCGGGACCTGAACCTGATCAACTCCTACTACGCGGTGATCCTGCCGCAGGTCGCGTTCTCGCTGCCGATCACGATCGTCATCCTGCGGCCGTTCCTGTCCGCCATCCCGCGGGAGTTGGAGGACGCCGCGGCGATCGACGGCGCGGACCGGCTCGGGTTCCTCTGGCGGATCGTGCTGCCGCTGTCCCGGCCGGCGCTCGTCACCGTCGGCATCCTCGCGTTCGTGGCGAGCTGGAACGCGTTCCTGCTGCCGCTGCTCGTCCTCGGCGACGTCAGCCTGCACACCCTGCCGCTGGGCGTGCAGAACTTCTCCAGCCAGTACACCACCGACACCGCCGGCGTCCTCGCCTTCACCTCGCTGGCGATGCTGCCGGCGTTGCTCTTCTTCACGCTCGCCGAGAAGCAGATCGTCGGCGGTCTCCAGGGCGCGGTCAAGGGCTGAGCGGCAGCGGTCAGCGCACAACACAGGGAAAGGCACACCATGACAGAGGTCCACGCGGTGGTGGGCGGGCCGGCGCCGGCCCAGGCAGGTCCGGATCACGACCGGCAGGACGCGCAGGCCGGCGAGGCCCGGGTCCGGGAACTGCTCGGCCGGATGACGATCGAGGAGAAGCTCGCGCAGATCGTCGGGTTCTGGGAGAAGGAGGACGGTGAGGCGGTCGCGCCCCTGCAGGGCGAGTTCGCCGACAGCGGCCGGCTCGAGGACTTCTCCCGCCACGGTCTGGGGCACCTCACCCGGGCCTACGGCACCCGCCCGGTGGACGCCGCGGCCCGTGCGGCCTGGCTGTGGAAGTTCCAGCGGGACCTGGTGACCGGCACCCGGCTGGGCATCCCGGCGCTCGTCCACGAGGAGTGCCTGACCGGCCTGTCGGCGTGGAAGGCGGCCACGTTTCCCACGCCGCTGGCCTGGGGCGCCGCGTTCGACCCCGAGCTGGTCACCGAGATGGCGGCGGCGATCGGGGCCTCGATGCGGGCGCTCGGCATCCACCAGGGCCTGTCCCCGGTGCTGGACGTGATCCGGGATCCGCGTTGGGGCCGGGTCGACGAGTGCATCGCCGAGGACCCCTACCTGGTCGGCACCATCGGCACGTCGTACGTGCGGGGCCTCCAGTCGCAGGGGGTGCACGCGACGTTGAAGCACTTCGCCGGCTATTCCGCCTCCCGGGCCGGGCGTAACTTCGCCCCGGTCCACGCCGGCCCCCGCGAGATGGCCGACGTGCTGCTGCCGCCGTTCGAGATGGCGATCCTCGACGGCGACGCGCGCAGCGTCATGCACTCGTACGCCGAGGTCGACGGCGTGCCGGTGGCCGCCGACCCGGCGATGCTGACCGGCGTGCTGCGGGACCGGTGGGGCTTCGACGGCACGGTGGTGGCCGACTACTTCGGGGTGGCCTTCCTGAACCTGCTGCACCACGTCGCGGCCGACAACGCGGACGCGGCGGCGCAGGCGCTCGCCGCCGGCCTGGACATCGAGCTGCCGACCGGCGACGCCTTCCTGACGCTGCCGGCGTCGGTGCGGGCCGGGGTGGTCGACGAGGCGCTCGTCGACCGGGCGGTGCTGCGGATCCTGCGTCAGAAGCGGGATCTCGGGCTGCTCGACGCCACGTTCACCGACGAGCCGCCCGGCGCGATCGACCTCGACCCGCCGGAGCACCGGGCGATCGCCCGCCGCCTCGCCGAGGAGTCGGTCGTCCTGGTCGGCAACGACGGCGTCCTCCCGCTGCCCGCGGGTCGGCGGGTGGCGGTCGTCGGTCCGAACGCGGACCGGCAGGGTGCGCTGTTCGGCTGCTACTCCTTCCTCAACCACGTGCTCGTCCAGCACCCCGGCGTGGAGACCGGCATCGAGGTGCCGACCGTCCTCGACGCGGTGCGCAGCGAGTTCGGCGCCGACCACGTCACCTGGGCCGGGGGCTGCGACGTGGACAGCGACGACCGGTCCGGTTTCGACGAGGCGGTCGCCGCGGCGTCCGCCGCCGACGTCGCCGTCCTGGTCGTCGGCGACCACGCCGGCCTCTTCGGGCGCGGCACGGTCGGGGAGGGCTGCGACCGGGACGACCTGGAGCTGCCCGGCGTCCAGCGGGAGCTGGTCGAGGCGGTCCTGGCCACGGGCACTCCGGTGGTCCTGGTGCTGCTCACCGGCCGGCCGTACGCGGTCGGCTGGGCGCTGTCCCGGTGCGCGGCCGTGGTGCAGACGTTCTTCCCCGGCGAGGAGGGCGCCGGCGCGATCGCCGGGGTGCTGTCGGGGCGGGTCAACCCGTCGGGCCGGTTGCCGGTGAGCCTGCCCGGCTCGGCCGGCGCGCAGCCGTACTCGTATCTGCACCCGACGCTCGGCGAGGGCGGCAACGGCACCAACCTGCCGGCGACGCCGGTGGCGCCGTTCGGCCACGGCCTGTCGTACACGACGTTCGCGCACTCCGACCTCACCGTGCCGGCCACCGTGCCGACCGACGGGGCGTTGCGCGTGACGGTGCGGGTGACGAACACCGGGTCGGTCGCCGGCGACGACGTGGTCCAGCTCTACGGCCGCGACGTGGTGGCCTCGGTGACCCGGCCGGTGGCGCAGTTGCTGGGCTACCGGCGGGTGCGCCTGGAGCCGGGGCGGTCGGTGACCGTCGAGCTGACGGTGCCCACCACCCGCCTGGCCTTCTCCGACCGCACGCTCACCCGCGTGGTGGAGCCCGGCGACGTCGAGGTGTGGGTGGGCACGAGCGTCCAGCGGGACACGCAGGCGTCGACCACGCTCGTCGGCGACGTCGTCGAGGTCACCAACGCCTCGCCGCGCTGGACGACCACGACGCTGGGCTGACGTCCGTCCGCCGGCCGTCTCGGGGCGGCCGGCGGACCCATGCTCCCGGCTATTTAGCCGTATATCGGCCATAACGCACCTTTTGTCTCCGTAGGCTCCTGAGTGTCAGCCGACGCCGGCCCTCAAGGGATGCGTGAGTCACCGTGAACGACGCGGACACCATGGTCCTGCCCCGGCTCGGGTCGGCCGAGGTCGGCGTCGAGGACCCGTGGGGCGAGGACGACCCGCCCCGTCCGCGCCGGTCCACCGCCCGCGCCGCGGCCCGCGCCGCCCGGTGGCGGGTCGCCGCGTGGCTGCTGCCGGCGCTGCTGATGGGCGGCCTCGGCGGCGCCGGGCTCGGCACCGCGGGGCCGCGGGCCGGGGAGGGGACCACCTGGCGCGCCGCCACGTCTGGGTGGCCCGACGCGCTGGACGATGGCCCGGTGCCGCTCGTGCCGTACCACGTGCTGATGCGCGGTTGGGCGGCGCTGTTCGGCGCCGACCCCGCCACCCTGCGCGTACCCTCGCTGCTGGCGATGGTCGGGGCCGCCGCGCTCGTCGGCGCGCTCGCCGCCCGGATGTTCGCGCCCGGCACCGGCGTGCTCGCCGGCCTGCTCCTCGCGGCGCTGCCCGTCTCGACCCGGTGCGCGCGCGAGGCCCAGCCGTACGCCCTGGCGGTGTTCGCCGCCGTGCTCGCCACCTGGCTGCTGCTGCCGGTCCTGGACCGGCCGCGCGCGCGCCGGCTCGCCGCCTACGCCGCCGCGGTGGTCCTGCTCGGCCTGTGCCAGGTCGGGGCGTTGCTGCTGCTCGCCGGCCACGGTTGGGTGGTGCTCGCCTTCCGTCGCCGCGTCGCCGGTCGGTGGCTGGCCGCCGCGGCGCCGGGGGCGCTCGCGGTCGCCGCGCTGGTCGGATCCGGGGTACGCGCGGACGGGCTGTTCCCGCCGGGGGCGCGGATCGATCCGGCCGCGCTGGCGGCGACGCCCCGGGAGCTGTTCGGCGCCGCCGCGCTCGGCGCGACGCTTGCCGGCCTGGCCCTGTTCAGCCTTCCCCTCCGGCGCCCCGCCGCGATCTGCACCGCGTGGGCGCTGGTGCCGGCGCTCGGCCTGCTCGTCGTCGCCGGGGCCGCCCCGGTCTGGTCGCCGGACGCCCTGCTGTTCACGGTGCCGGCCTGGGCGGTGCTCGGCGCGGTCGCCCTGTCCCGGGTGCGCCCCGGCCGCGCGTCGTCCTGATGGACGAACGGCCCGGATGCGCCTGATCGCCCACTTTGGTGGTGATTGCCGGCTTAGCATCGGTCGGGGTTCCGGGCGAGCCCGATGCAGACCATGGGGGAAACGTTGGCCGTCGCCGCCGATAGACGCCTGTCCCGCGCCGCGACGCCGAGGGCGCCGGGGACGCCGCCGGCCCGTCCGCCGCTGGCCGCGCCGCCCGGACCGACCGGCCGGCCGGTGCCCGAGCGCCGGCAGCGCAACATCCGGGCCCGCCTCGCGTACGCGCGCTGCGGCGCCGTCGCCGGGCCGCTGCGCCCACCCCGCCGCCCCGACGCGGCGGTCGAACTGCGCCCGGCCGCCTCGGTCGCCGCGCGGCTGGTGCTGACCCTGCTGGTGCTCGTCAACAGCGCCGCCGGCCTGCTCCTCGTCGGCTGGCTGCTGCTGCCGCGGCACGTGCCCGGCCCGGGGGTGATCGGGCTCGGCGGCTGGTCGACGGTCGCCGCCCGGCTCGCGTTCTGCGTGGTCGTCGGCGTCGAGCTGATCCGGCTGGCGCAGAACCTGGTGGTGTGGGTGTTCGCGTTCCACGCCAAGGATCCGGTGCCCGTCGACCCGCCGGTCGGCCTGCGGGTGGCCCTGCTCACCACGATCGTGCCGAGCCGGGAGCCGCTCGCCGTCGCGGAGCGCACGCTGCGCCGGCTCCGGGAGATCGTCTACTGCGGACAGGTCGACGTGTGGATCCTCGACGAGGGTGACGACCCGGCGGTGCGGGCGATGGCGGCGCGGCTGGGCGTGCGCCACTTCAGCCGCCGGGGACGGCCCGAGTACAACCAGCCGCGCGGGGAGTTCCGGGCCCGGACCAAGTCCGGCAACCACAACGCCTGGCGGGCCGAGCACGAGCACGGCTACGACGTGGTCGCCAACGTCGACCCGGACCACGTGCCGCTGCCCCACTTCCTGGAACGGACGCTCGGCTACTTCCGCGACCCCGACGTGGCGTTCGTGGTGACCCCCCAGGTGTACGGCAACATGCACCAGAACTTCGTCGCCCACGGCGCCTCGGTGCAGCAGTACCTCTACAACGGCCTGATCGCCCGGGGCGGCAACGGGCTGGACGCGCCGCTGCTCACCGGCACCGGCCACCTCTACCGCCCGGCGGCGTGGCGGACCATCGGCGGCTACCAGGACTCGATCATCGAGGACCACCTGACGAGCATCCGGATCCACGCGGCCGTCAACCCGGCCACCGGCCGCCGGTGGAAGGGCGTCTACACCCCGGACGTGGTGGCGCTGGGGGAGGGGCCGACCTCCTGGGCCGACTACTTCAACCAGCAGCGGCGCTGGGCGGCCGGCATCTGCGAGATCCTGCTCCGGCGGCACCTGCGCGCCCCGCGCGAGCTGCCGGCACGCCGCCGCTGGCAGTACCGCCTGCTCCAGTTCTACTACCCGAGCGTGGCGGTCAGCCTGCTGCTGGGCAACGCCGCCACCGCGCTGTACCTGCTCACCGGCGTCGAGGCGGGCCGGCTCGATCCGCGGATGTGGGCGACGCTGTGGGGGGCGACGATCGGCACCTGGTTCCTGCTCTGGCTGTGGTTGCGCCGCTTCAACATCGCGCCGCACGAACGGGAGGAGGTCGGCATGGTCGGCATGGCGCTGGCGCTGTTCGCCGGGCCGGTCTACCTGGCCGCCGCGGCCGGCGCGGTGCTGCGTCGCCGGCTCGGGTTCGTGGTCACCGCCAAGGGATCGCTGCGCACCGCGGAGTCGCTGCGCACCTTCCGGCTGCACCTGTGCTGGGCGGGGGCGTCCGCCGGTCTGCTCGCGGCGAGCTTCGCGTTCGACCACGGCCACCCGCTGCTGCGGGTGTGGCCGGCGCTGACGCTCGTCACCGGTCTCGCCCCACCGCTGATCGCGTGGGTGGAGAACGTCCGCTCCCGGCGGGACGACCCGCCGGCGCCCGCGCCGACCGGCGGGGGTGTGCCGTGCTGAGGCCGAGCGTGCCCCGGGTGGGCCTGGCGCTGGCCGGCGTGCTGCTGCTGGCGTACGCCTTCGTGGTGGCGCCCGGCGTGTGGCGCGGGCCGGGCGCGGACGCCCCGGACCGGCGCGCCGGGACAGCCGTGCCGGAGGCGGTGGCGACGGCCGACGCCCCGGCGGCGGCCACGGCCGGTCCGACCGGCGTGTTCCCGCCGGCCGGCCGGGCGTTCCTCGGGGTGATGACCGACAAGGGGCCGTACGACCTGACCGCCGTGGACCGGTTCGCCGACGCCGCCGGGCGGGCGCCGCAGGTGATGCTCTTCAGCGCCGGCTGGGCGTCCGCCGCCTTCGACCGCAGCCTGTTCGACCGGATCGCCGAGCGGCACATGATGCCGATGCTGGGCTGGGAGCCCTGGGACCACGCGGTGGACGTCGCGGCCCGGGACACCGGCCTGCCGGCCCGCCAGGTCGACCGGCTCCGGTCCACCCAGCCGCACTACCGGCTGGCCCGCATCGCCGCCGGTGACTTCGACGACTACCTGCGGTCCTGGGCCGAGGGCGTGCGGTCGCTCGGCTATCCGGTGGCGATCCGCTTCGCGCACGAGATGAACGGCGACTGGTACCCGTGGTGCGAGCGGGCCAACGGCAACCACCCGGGTGACTACGTGCGCGCCTGGCGGCACGTGCACGACGTCTTCACCGCGGCCGGGGCCACGAACGTGACCTGGGTGTGGAGCCCGAACGCGCGGTGGGACAAGACCACCGCCGGGCTGACCGGGCTCTACCCGGGCGACGACTACGTCGACTGGGTCGGCGTCACCGGCTACTACGGCATGGGCGCGTTCACCACGTCGTACTCGACCTTCGACCAGATCTTCGGGCCGACCATCGCCGAGATCCGCGCGGTGACGCGCCGGCCGCTCGTCGTCACCGAGACCGGCGCCTCGGACACCGGCGGCCGCAAGGCCCGGTGGATCCGGGACACCTTCGACGCGCTGCCCCGCTATCCGTACCTGATCGGGTTGATCTGGTTCGAGGTGGACAAGGAGCAGGACTGGCGCGTCGCCGGCTCGCCGGACGCGGCGGCGGCGTTCGCCGAGTCGGTCGCCGCCGACCGCTACGACGTGACCTGGTCGCCGGCGATGCGGCCACAAACCGGGGCGGACTGACAGGCGCGGTCGTTTCGGTGGCGTCACCGCTCCGCGACGCTTCCGGACGCGCCGGTGACGACCCGTTGACGCGCCCTGCGGCAGGGTCGCGGCACGAGGACGGCACGGCGCGAGGGGGCGGCATGATCAGGACGATGCGCCGGCTGCGGGCGCGTCCCGGATGCGCGCCCGCGGTGGGCCCGGCCTGGGCGGACGTGGTCGAGCAGCTCCGCGGCCTCACCGGCGGACTCCGCCACGAGCTGCTCCGCGACGCCCTGGACCCGGACGGCTTCGTCGTGGTCACCGAGTGGACCGACGAGGCGGCGCTGCGCGCGTACCGGGACGGGCCGGTGGCGGCCCGCCTGGCCGACCTGCTCCGGCCGCTGACCGAGCCGGCCGGGCCGCCCGACTACCCGCTGCTGGCCGAGACGGAGGAGGGCACCGGCCCGGTCTACGTGGACGTGGAGCTGACCGTGCCGTGCGCCCGTCTCGCCGAGTTCCACCGCGGCTACCCGGAGGTGGTGCGGCGGATGGCGGCCGTGCCCGGCTACCGGCGCGAGCAACTGCTCCGCGAACCCGGCTCGGACACGCACCACATCGTCGCCGAGTGGGACGGCGCGGCCGAGTTCCTCGACTGGATCGCCGACCCGGCCCACGCCTCGGCGCAGGCCGGGCCGATCGCACCGTTCCTGCTGGACATCCGGCGCCGCCTCTTCCACGTCGTGCCCGACGGCGGCGGCCGGCACCACACCACGGTCAGGGAGGCCGACGTGCAGAGGACAACTGACGTACTCGTCGTCGGGGCGGGCCCCACCGGGCTGACCGCCGCCGTCGAGCTGGCCCGCCGGGGCGTCGGCTGCCAGGTGATCGACCGGCTGGCGACCCCGCCCGGCCAGGCCGACAAGGCGATCGGCGTGCACTGCCGCACCATGGAGATCTGGGAGGAGCAGGGCGTCGTCCGGGAGGCGATGGACGCCGGCATCTGGCTCACCGGCAACATGGTCTTCGTCAACGGCGTGCAGACCCACCGGATGAGCTGGGAGCTGCCCGGCCTGCCCTACGCCCACCTCGGCCTGCCGCAGTACGAGACCGAGCGGATCCTCACCGCCCGGCTCGCCACGCTGGGCGTGCGCCCGCGACGCGGCGCCGAACTCGTCGACGTCACCCAGGACGCCGACGGCGTGACCGCCGCCGTCCGCACCGCCGACGGCGCCATCGAGACGGTACGGGCGGCGTACCTCGTCGGCTGCGACGGCGCGCACAGCCGGGTGCGCGAGCGGCTCGGGCTCACCTTCACCGGCGGGCTGGGCCGCTTCCCGCAACTGTTCATGCTCGTCGACGTCGACGTGGACTGGGACATGCCGGACGGGCACCTGCTGCGGTTCCTGCACACCACCGACGGGCAGATGGACGGGATGCTCGTCTGCGTGCCGCTGCGCGGCGAGCACCGCTACCGCATCGCCACCCTGGCCCCGCCCCGGTTCTTCGCCCAGACCGGCGGGCAGGACGCGCCGCCCGGGTTCAGCGAGGAACTCGACGCCCCGACCCTCGACGACGTGCAGGCCGCCCTCGACCGTCTCGCGCCGCCCGGCACCCGGGCGTCGAACCTGCGCTGGTCGTCGGTGTTCCGGATCAGCCACGGCATCGTCGACCGCTACCGCCACGGCCGGATCTTCGTCGCCGGCGACGCCGCCCACCTGCACCCGCCGGCCGGTGGGCAGGGCATGAACACCGGCATCCAGGACGCCTGGAACCTGGCCTGGAAGCTGGCCCTGGCGGTGCGCGGGCTCGCCGCGCCGGGGCTGCTGGACAGCTACGAGGCCGAGCGGCGCCCGGAGGGCGAGGAGATCGTCGGCCGGGCGGTGCGGCTGGCGGGCACCGAGGAACTGGACCGCGCCGACCTGGAACGGCAGTTCCGCCAGGAGATGTCGCTGCTGCTCAGCTACGCCGGCAGCCCGCTGGTCGGGGAGACCGTCGCCGACCCGGCCGCGCTCGGTGACGCGCCCCGACCCGGCGACCGCGCGCCGGACGTCGAGGGCCTGCGCCGGCGCGGCGTCGGCCACCCGCTGCGGCTACGGGACCTGACCCGGGGCACCCGGCACACCCTGCTGCTCTACGCCGACGCCACGGCCGGCGCGGCGGAGCTGGCCGGTCTCGCCGACCTCTGCGCCGACGCGCGGCGGCAGGCCGGCGGGGAACTCGACGCGTACCTGCTGCTCGACCCGGACGTCGACGAGCCGCGCCTGGCCGACCCGCCGGTGCTGCGCGACGGCGACCGCCGGTTCCGGGCCGGGTACGGCCTGGCCGGCACCGGGCTCTACCTGATCCGCCCGGACGGGCACGTCGGTTTCCGGGGCGCCCCGGTCGACGCCGGCGCGCTCCGCAAACACCTCGGCCTCGTGTTCGGCGGCGTCCGGTGAGCCGGGTCCGCACGGTCCTGGCGATGCGGACCCGGGAGGGCTGCGCGGAGCGTTTCGAGGCGGAGTGGCGCAGCGCCGCCGAGGAGATCCGCACCCTGGACGGCTGCCTGCACCAGGACCTGGTCCGCGACGCCGACGACCCGCGCAGTTATCTGATCATCAGCGACTGGGCGGACCGGGAACGGTTGGACGCCTTCGGCCGCAGCGCGCACCGGGACCGGCTGCTGCGGGTGGTCCGCGAGCTGCGCGAGTCCGCGCAGCGGCACACCTACCAGGTGCTGCACAGCGTGTCCGGCGCGTCGGGGGAGGGGGCCCGATGACCGAGGACGTGGTGCCGGCCGCCGAGCTGTACACGGACGCCTTCGCGGCCGACCCCTACCCGACCTTCGCCCGGCTGCGCACGCAGCGGCCGGTCTGCCCGGTCGGCTCGCCGCGCTTCGACTCCTGGCTGATCACCCGGTTCGACGACGCGCGGGCGGCGCTCACCGACCCGCGCCTGTCCAAGGACCTCTACGGGCCCGACCAGCACTACCTGCGGATCTTCGGCCCGAACTCGGAGGGGTTGAACCGCAACATGCTCAACTCCGACCCGCCCGAGCACACCCGGCTGCGCCGGGTGGTGTCGCAGGCGTTCGCGCCGCGGCGGATCGAGGCGCTGCGCCCCCGGGTCGCCACGATCGTGGACCACCTGATCGACAAGATGATCCCGCGGGGTGAGGCGGACCTGATGCGCGAGTTCGCCATCCCGCTGCCGATGACGGTCATCTGCGAGCTGCTCGGCGTGCCACCGGCCGACCACGACCGGGTGCTCGACTGGACCCAGGTCATCCGCACCTCCGGCTCGGCCAGCCGGCCGCCCGCCGAGGAACGCGCCGCGGTGCAGGAGGCCCAGCTACGGCTGCACCACTACCTGGCCGACCTGGTCCGGGCCAAGCGCGACGACCCGGCCGACGACATCATCGGCGCGCTCGTGGACGCCGTCGACCGGGACCGGACGCTGTCCGAGGCGGAGCTGGTCACCACCACGTTCCTGCTGCTGTTCGCCGGGCACCAGACCACCGCCGACTTCCTCGGCAACGCGGTGCTGGCGCTGCTCACCCACCCGGAACAACTCGACCTGCTGCGCACCACGCCGCGCCTGCTGCCCACCGCGATCGAGGAGCTGCTGCGGTTCGACGGCCCGCTGCCGGTGGCCAGCCCGCGCATCGCCACCGAGGACGTCGACTACCACGGGGTACGCATCCCGCGCGGCGCCATCGTCGGGGTGGCGATCAACGCGGCCAACCACGACCCGGACCACTTCACCGACCCCGACCGGCTCGACCTGCGCCGGGCCCGGGGACCGCACCTGGGCTTCGGCCACGGCGTGCACTACTGCCTCGGCGTCTCGCTGGCCCGGATGGAGGCGCTGCTCGCGCTCTCCGCGCTGCTGCGCCGGCTGCCCGGGCTGCGGCTCGCCGTCCCGCCCGCCGAGGTGCGGCGGCTGCCCGCCGCCTCGCCGTTCCGCGGCCTGCTGGAACTGCCCGTCACCTTCTCCGTCCAGCACTCACCCAAGGAGCACCCATGGTCTTTCGGAACGTGATCGTCTGCCACATGGTCCCCGGCAGCGACGAGGTCGTCGGCAACGTCTTCGGCCACTACGACCAGGTCACCCGCCCGCAGGACCTCGGGGTCGTCGGGCGCTACCTGCTGTCACACCACGACCTCTACCTGCACGTGATCGAGCGGGAGCAGGACCCGCGGATCTCCGGGCAGACCCGCGGGCTGCCCGCGTTCCAGAAGATCGCCGAGGAGATCGGCCCGTACGTGACGCCGTACCCGCGGTACTGGAAGAACCCGTCGGACTCGGTGGCCAAGGAGTTCTACCACTGGGCGCCCGACGGCGAGCCGCCGGCGGACACCACGCTGACCGTGATCGTCGGGCGGATCAAGCCGGGCGCCGAACCGGACGTGGCCCGGGTGTTCGGCGAGTCCGACGCCGGGTCGCTCCCGACCGACCTCGGTGTCACCGGCCGCTGGCTCTACTCGATCGACGACGTCTACGTGCACCTGCTCGAACAGGAGTCGTCGGCCGCCCGGGCCACCCGCGACCAGCACGCCGACAAGCCGGCGTTCGCCAAGGTGATGCAGGACCTCGGCCCGTACGTCGAGCCGTACCGGCCGGATCTCTGCCGCGGCCCGCGGGACCAGGTGGCGACCGTCTTCTACCGCTGGCGTGCCCAGGACTGAGCGACGCCCGAGGTTTACACGCCGGTGACGGTGTGTCAGCCTCTGGGCACGCTCCCACGATCGCCGGTGGTCGGCATCCCCCGGGGGCCGGAGGGCGGTGCGCCGTGACGGCGCCGGTGGACGTCGAGTTGGTGACGGCCGCGCGCCGGGGCGACCGGGGCGCGCTCGCCGCGCTGCTCGCCGCGCACCTGTCGCTCGTGTACCGCGTGGTCGGACGCGCGCTCGCCGGGCACGCGGACGTCGACGACGTGGCGCAGGAGGTCATGCTGCGGGTGGTCGAACGGCTGCCCACGCTGCGCGACCCGGAACGCTTCCGGGCCTGGCTGGTCACCATCGCCATCAGTCAGGTGCGGGAACACGCCCGCCGGCGGGCCGCGTCCCGACAGGTGCCGCTGGACCCGGCCGTGGAGCCGCCGGACCCGGCCGCGGACGTGGCCGGCGCTGCGCTGGCCGGGGTGGGTCGGGACGCCGAGCGGCGGGACGTGCGCTGCGCCGTCGAGTGGCTCGAGCCCGCCGACCGCGAGGTGCTCGCCCTGTGGTGGCGGGAACTCAACGGCGAGTTGAACCGCGTCGACCTGGCCGAGACGCTGGCGGTCGGTCCGGCCCACGCGGCGGTGCGGATCCAGCGGATGCGCGCCCGCCTGGCACAGGCGTACACCGTGCTGGGCGCGTGGCGGGCCACGCCGCGCTGCCCGGCGTTGGCGCTCGCCGCGCGGGGCTGGGACGGTGCGCTCGCCCCGATCTGGCGCAAGCGGCTGGGCCGGCACGTGCTCGCCTGCCCGCGCTGCCTGGCGGCCGGCCGACGTCGGGCCGGGCCCGACCGCCGGGACCGGTGCCGACCTGACCGCCTCCGGGGAAATTCGCGGAAAACCGTTGTCGCGGTGGCGGTGGCCCGTCTGTGTGCTGACGGGTCGCCGGGCAGCACCCGTTCCGGGCACCGCTTCCCGCCGCGAGGGCCGCCGCCAGCGATGGCGGTGACGGTGGGGGCGACCACACCGCATCCGCACCGAACCCGGGAGAACCGTGAGACATCTCGTCCGACGACAGCCGGCGGCCGTGCTCGCCGTCCTCGTCACCACCGCCATCGCCGCCGTGGGCGTCGCCACCGCCCGCCCGTCCCAGGCCGCCGCGGGCTGCCAGGTCGACTACCGGGTCACCGCGCAGTGGCCCGGCGGTTTCAGCGCCGCCATCACCATCCGTAACCTCGGTGACACGCTCACCGGCTGGCGTCTCGGCTGGACGTTCCCGGCCGGGCAGACCGTTGCGCAGTCGTGGGGTTTCACCGCCACGTCGTCCGGCGCGGCCGTGGTCGCCACCAACGTCGACTGGAACGCGACCATCGCCGCCGGCGCGAGTGTCGACGTCGGCTTCAACGGCACGTCGAGCGGCACCGACAACCCGAGCCCGACCGCGTTCACGCTCAACGGCGTGGCCTGCGGCGGCTCGTCCACCCCCACCCCCACGCCCACCGCCACCCCGACGTCCGGGCCGACCACGCCGCCGCCGACCACGCCACCGCCGACGACACCGCCGCCGACCACCCCGCCGGCCGGCAGGCCGACGGTGGCCGCGGACGGCAGCGGCAGCTACCGCACCGTGCAGGAGGCGGTGGACGCGGTGCCGGCGAACAACACCACCCGACGGGTCATCACCATCAAGCCCGGCACCTACCGGCAGGTGGTGCGCGTGCCGGCGAACAAGCCGAACATCACCTTCCAGGGCCTCGGCTCGTCCCCGTCGAACACGGTGCTCGTGTTCAACAACTCCGCGGGCAGCAACGGCACCTTCGCCAGCGCCAGCATGTTCGTCGACGGCGCGAACTTCGTCGCGGAGAACCTGACCATCGCCAACGACTACGTCGAGAACTCCACGACCGTCAACCAGCAGGCCGTCGCGCTGCACCTCAACGCCGACCGGGCCGTGCTGCGCAACGTGCGGCTCCTCGGCGACCAGGACACCTTCCTGGTCAACAAGCTCACCCGGGCGTACGTGGTCGACTCCTACATCGAGGGCACCGTCGACTTCATCTTCGGCGACGGCACCGTCGTCATCCACGCCTCCACCATCCACGAGAAGCGTTCCAGCGGCGCCCCCATCACCGCCGCCCGGACCGACCCCGCCAAGCCCTACGGCTTCCTGATCTACCGGTCCACCATCACCGGCACCGGCAGCGACAACACCACGCTGGGCCGGCCCTGGGGTCAGGGCGCCCAGGTCCTCTACCGCGAGTCCACCCTCAGCAACACCATCAAGACCGGCCAGCCGTGGACCGACATGAGCGGCAACACCTGGCAGAACGCCCGCTTCTCCGAATACCGCAACACCGGCCCCGGCGCGACCGTCAACGGCAACCGCCCCCAGATGAGCGACGCCCAGGCCGCCAACTACACCCCGCAGAGGTACCTGGCCGGCAGCGACGGCTGGAACCCGATGTGACCGCCGCGTGAGGTCGACGGCCGGGACGGCGGGCGGGTCAACTCCCCGCCGTCCCGGCCGATCGTCCGCCACCGGCAAACCGGCCCGCCGACGGCACCGGATGCGCGAGGCTGGGGCCGGGGGGCGTACGGGGGTGTCGGGTGCCGACGAAGCAGATCATCCAGCACATCGGGGCACTGCTGGACCTGGCCGGGGTGCTGGTCATCGGGGTCGGTGTCGCGGTCGCCACGGTGGTGTACGCGGTGCGCTGCGGCCGGTCCCGGGAGGTGGTGACGCACTACCGGGCGTACCGGCAGGGGGTGGGGCGGGCCATCCTGCTCGGCCTGGAGTTCCTGGTCGGCGGCGACATCATCCGCACCGTCGCGGTCTCGCCCACCTTCACCAGCGTCGGCGTGCTGGCGCTGATCGTGCTGGTCCGGACGTTCCTCAGCTTCTCCCTGGAGGTGGAGTTGGACGGTCGCTGGCCCTGGCAGGGCAAGCCCCCGATGGGAAACGTCCCGGGGGCGGGCCGGACGTGACATTGCTTGCTGGCGGGCACAACCGCGCAGGTGAGAGGTTTGATCCCCACTCACCGGGTCACTGAGACCGGGAGTGACGACGGAGAGGGGAACACCGGTGCCCGACACGATCCGGACCAGGTCCAGTCAGGACGCCGCGCTGCCGTACGGCGTCACCGACCCGCTGCTGTGGCGGGCCGCGTACGACGTGGCCGCCCACCACCGGCCCGACGCCGCCGGCCGGTGCTCCAGCCTGCTCTGCGCCGGCCGGCCGGCGCCCTGCGAGCCGCTGGACTCGGCCCGGCGGGCCATGCGACTGGCCGGGGACACCGGCCGCCGCGCCGGCCACGACGAGGCGACCGGCCGCGGGGCCGGACAGCGGCGGCGGGCCGCCTGAACGACCGGACCGCCGGGCGGTCTGAACCCTGGACGTCCCGCTCCCGTGTTTATGATCGACAACTCGACCGGAATGCGGGACATGAGGAGGGTTCGTGACTGTCGACGCCCACGCCTTCTGGCTCCGCGCCCCCGGCGAGGGCGAGATCCGGCCGGTCCGGCTCGCCCCGCCCGGCCCCGGTGAGGTGCTGGTCCGCACCCGGTTCTCCGGGGTCAGCCGGGGCACCGAGACGCTCGTCTTCACCGGCCGGGTCCCGGCCGACCAGCACGCCGCCATGCGTGCCCCGTTCCAGGAGGGTGACTTCCCGGCGCCGGTGAAGTACGGCTACCTCAGCGTCGGCACGGTCGAGGCCGGCGACGAGCGGCTGCTCGGCCGTACCGTCTTCTGCCTGCACCCGCACCAGAGCGCGTACGTGGTTCCGGCCGACGCCGTGGTGGTCGTGCCGGACGGCGTGCCGGCGGAGCGCGCCGTGCTGGCCGGCACCGTGGAGACCGCGGTGAACGCGCTCTGGGACGCCGCGCCGCTGGTCGGCGACCGGGTCACCGTGATCGGCGGCGGGATGGTCGGGTGCGGGGTGGCCGCCCTGCTGGCCCGGTTCCCGGGCGTGCGGGTCGAGCTTGTCGACGCCGACCCGGCCCGGGCCGCGGTGGCCGAGGCGCTCGGGGTCGACTTCGCCTCGCCCGCCGACGCGACCGGCGACCGCGACCTGGTGGTGCACGCCAGCGCCAGCGCCGCGGGGCTGCAACGCGGCCTGGAACTGCTCCGCCCGGAGGGCACCGTGCTGGAGTTGAGCTGGTACGGCGACCGTCCGGTCACCCTCGCGCTCGGCGGCGCGTTCCACTCCCGGCGGCTCGGCATCCGCAGCAGCCAGGTCGGCACGGTGTCACCCCGGCGCGCCGACCGCAGCTACGCCGACCGGCTCGCCCTCGCCCTGGACCTGCTGGCCGACCCGGCGTTCGACGCGCTGCTCACCGGCCGGTCCCGCTTCACCGACCTGCCCGACGTGCTGGGCCGGCTCGCCTCCGGCGAGCTGCCGGCGCTCTGTCATCTCATCACCTACGGCGAGGAGTGATCGTGTTCAGCGTGACCGTCCGGGACCACATGATGGTGGCCCACAGTTTCCGCGGCGAGGTCTTCGGCCCGGCCCAGAAGCTGCACGGCGCCACCTTCGTCGTCGACGCCACGTTCCGCCGGCCGGAGCTGGACGCCGACGGGGTGGTGGTCGACATCGGGCTGGCCACCGCGCAGCTCAAGGCGGTGCTCGGCGAGCTGACCTACCGCAACCTGGACGACGAGCCGGCCTTCGCCGGGGTGAACACCACCACCGAGGTGCTGGCCCGCACCGTCGCCGACCGGCTCGCCGACGCGACGCACGCCGGCAAGCTGGGGGAGGGGGCGCGGGGCCTGGCCGGGATCACCGTCACCCTGCACGAGTCGCACGTCGCGTGGGCGAGCTACGAGCGGTCGCTGTGACCGGATGACCGCCGTCCACGTGGTGCTGCCGGGCGACATCGACGACCCGGCGAGCCCCAGCGGCGGCAACGCCTACGACCGGCACGCCTGCCGCGGGCTGGCCGCGCTCGGCTGGACCGTGCGCGAGCACCAGGTGCCGGGCGGCTGGCCGCACCCGGGCGAGCGGGAACGGACCGTGCTGGCCGGGCTGCTCGGCGCGCTGCCCGACGGCGCGACGGTGCTGCTCGACGGCCTGGTCGCCTCGACCGTGCCGGACGTGCTCGCCCCGCACGCCGCCCGGCTGCGCCTGGCGGTGCTCGTGCACCTGCCGATCGAGGACGAGGCGGAGCGGCGGGCCCTGGCGGCGGCGACCGCGGTGGTCGCCACCAGCGAGTGGACCCGCCGCCGGCTGCTGGGGCGCTATCCGCTCGCCCCCGACCGGGTGACCGTCGCCCCGCCCGGGGTCGAGCCGGCGCCGCTCGCCCCCGGCACGCCCGGTGGCGGCCGGCTGCTCTGCGTCGCGGCGGTCACCCCGATCAAGGGGCACGACCTGCTGGCCGCCGCGCTCGCCGAGGTCGCGGACCTGGAGTGGACCTGCGACTGGATCGGCCCGCTCGACCGGGACCCGGCGTTCGTGGACCGGCTGCGCCGGCGGCTCACCGCCACCGGGCTGGCCGGTCGGGTCCGGCTGGCCGGCCCGCGTACCGGAGCGGACCTGGCCGGCGCGTACGCCGCCGCCGATCTGCTGGTCCTGCCGTCCCGGCGGGAGACCTACGGCATGGTGGTGACCGAGGCCCTGGCCCGGGGCGTACCGGTGCTGGCCAGCGACACCGGCGGCCTGCCGGCCACCCTCGGGCGCGCCCCCGGCGGCGACCGGCCCGGCCTGCTGGTGCCACCGGACGACGCCGGCGCCGCCGCCGGCGCGCTGCGCCGCTGGCTCACCGACCCCGGCCTGCGGGACCGGCTGCGTCGCGCGGCCCGGCGGCGGCGGGACACCCTCACCGGCTGGCCGGTCACCGTGGACCGGCTGGCGACGGCGTTGAAGGAGACGACCGCATGACCACCTCACTCCCACCCGACTTCGCGGACTGGCTGCGGCTGCGCGAGCCGGCCGACGCCGACGCCCGCTCGGTCGAGTTGGTCGACGCGGTCCGCGACCGGCTGCCCGCCGACCGGCCGCTCGTCGTGCACGACCTGGGCAGCGGCACCGGCTCGATGGCCCGCTGGCTGGCCCCCCGGCTGCCCGGCCCGCAGCACTGGGTGCTGCACGAACGCGACCGCGACCTGCTGGCGCTTGCCGGCGGCGGGCTCACCGCCGCCGACGGCGCCCCGGTGACGGTGACCACCCGGGGCTCGGACATCACCCGGCTGACCGCCGCCGACCTGGCCGACGCCCACCTGGTCACCGCGTCGGCGTTGCTGGACATGCTCACCGCCGACGAGGTCGACCGGGTGGTGACGGCCTGCGCCGGCCACCCGACGCTGGTCGCGCTCAGCGTGTCCGGCCGGGCCGAGTTCACCCCGGCCGACCCGCTCGACGCCGACCTGACCGCCGCGTTCAACGCCCACCAGCGGCGCACCGTCGACGGACGGGCCCTGCTCGGGCCGGACGCGGTGGACGCCACCGTGGCCGCGTTCGGCCGCCACGGCGTCGGGGTGGCGGTGCGGTCCACCCCGTGGCGGCTCGGCCCGGAGCGGGCCGCGCTCACCGCCGAGTGGCTGGCCGGCTGGGTCGAGGCGGCCGTCGAGGAACGCCCGCATCTGGCCGGCCCCGCCGCGACGTATAGGAAGTGGCGGCTCGCCGAGGCCGCCGCCGGCCGGGTCGAGGTGGTGCTGCACCACGCGGACCTGCTCGCCGGGTGAACCGTACGGCCCGCCGACACGTGACATCCGGTGGGAACGAGGGAGGACCGTTTGTCACATGTCGCCATCGCCGCGCCCGTGCCGGCCCGGCCCCACCGGGTCCGGGCCGGCACGGCCTGGAACCGCACGGCCCGGGTACGCCGGGCCTGGGTCCGTCCGGCCGCCGGGCTGGCCGTGCTCGCCGTGCTCGTCGGGTACGTGGGCACCGGCCCGTTCCTGGCCGGACTGCGGCTGATCGACGCCCCGGCGCTCGCCGCCGCGCTCGGCATCGGCGTGGTCACCACCGTCTGCTGCGCCTGGCGCTGGTCGCTCGTCGCCGGCGGGCTGGGCGTACGGCTGCCGATGCGGGCCGCCGTGGCGCACTGCTACCGGGCGATCTTCCTCAACTCCACCCTGCCCGGCGGTGTGCTCGGCGACGTGCACCGGGCGGTGCGGCACGGCCGGGACGCCGGTGACGTGGCCCGGGGGGTCCGCGCCGTGGTGTGGGAGCGCACCGCGGGTCAGGTGGTGCAGGTGGTCATCGCGGTGACCGTGCTGGCCGCGTTCCCGTCGCCGGTCCGCCCCTACCTGCCGGCGCTGGTGGCGGTCCTGGCGGTGGCCGCCGTGGCGCTGGTGCTGGCCGCTCGCGCGGTGCCCCGGTCGGGGGAGTCCCGGTCTGCCCGGGTGGCCCGCGCCGCGCTCGCCGACGTCCGCTCCGGGCTGTTGGCCCGGCGCACCTGGGCCGGTGTGGTGCTCGCCTCGACCGTGGTGTTCGCCGGCCACCTGGTCACCTTCCTGGTCGCGGCCCGCACCGCCGGGGTCGACGCGCCGCTGTCCCGCCTGCTGCCGCTGACCCTGCTCGCCCTGCTGGCCATGGCGGTGCCGCTGAACGTGGGCGGCTTCGGGCCGCGGGAGGGCGTGGCGGCGTGGGCGTTCGCGGCGGCCGGTCTGACCGCCGCGCAGGGCGTCGCCACCGGCACGGTCTACGGGGCGCTGGTCCTGGTGGCCAGCCTGCCCGGCGCCGTGGTGCTGCTGGCCCGCCGGCTGCCGAGCCGGGAGCCCGGCGACTGTCGGTGATCCCGCATACGGTGAGGGTGCGAGGTGTGCGTCGTCGGGTCCGCCCGGCGACCGAACGGAGGAGAACCATGGACGAGCCCCTGCCCAGCGCGACGATCCGAACCCGGGTCACTGTCCCGCTACGGTTCCCCGACGGATATGTGACGACCGCGCGGGTGCACACCTTCCACGGCCTGGTGGACGGCCGGGAGCACCTGGCGTTCGGGCTGGGTGAGCCCGGTGGGGCCGCCCCGCCGCTGGTCCGCCCGCACAGTGAGTGCCTCACCGGTGACGTGTTCGGCAGCCAGCGCTGCGACTGCGGTCCGCAGTTGCGCGAGGCGGTCGAGCGGATCGCCGGGGCCGGCGGCTACCTGCTCTACCTGCGCCAGGAGGGGCGGGGGATCGGCCTGTACGCCAAGCTCGACGCGTACGCCCTCCAGGACGACGGCCTCGACACGTACGAGGCCAACCTGGCCCTGGGGCGGGGCGCGGACGAGCGGGACTACACCGTGGCCGCGCAGATGCTCGCCGCGCTGGGCGTGGACCGGGTGTCCCTGCTCAGCAACAATCCCGACAAGGCCGACCAGATCGAGCGGCTGGGCATCGCCGTGGTCGACCGGGTCACCACCGGCGTGCACCTGTCCCCGGCCAACGCCGACTATCTGGCCGCCAAGGTCACCCGCGCCGACCACGCCCTCGACCTGCCGTTCGTGCCGTGACCACCCGCCCGTACGTGCTGCTCAGTTGCGCGATGTCGATCGACGGCTACATCGACGACGCGAGCACCGAGCGGCTGCTGCTGTCCAACGACGACGACCTGGACCGGGTCGACGCGACGCGGGCCGGGTGCGACGCGATCATGGTGGGCGCGGCCACGGTCCGCCGCGACGATCCTCGGCTGCTGGTGCGCAGCGAGCGGCGGCGGGCCGTCCGGGTGGCCCGGGGCCTGCCGCCGTCGCCGGTGAAGGTGACGGTCACCGGCAGCGGCGACCTTGACCCGGGGGCCCGGTTCTTCACCGCCGGCGACGGGCTCAAGCTGGTCTACTGCCCGAGCGGGGTGGTGGAGAAGGCCCGGGAGCAGGTGGGCGCCGTGGCCACCGTGGTCGACGCCGGCGCGCCGGCGACCCCGGAGGCGGTGGTCGCCGACCTGGCCGGGCGGGGGGTCGGCAGGTTGATGGTCGAGGGCGGCGGCATGATGCACCGCCAGTTCCTCACCGCTGGCCTCGCCGACGAGTTGCACCTGGTGGTCGCGCCGTTCTTCGTGGGGGACGGCCGGGCGCCCCGGTTCGTCGGGGAGGGCCGCTTCCCGTGGCACCCGGGCCGCCGCGCCCGAGTGATCGAGGTACGCCAGATCGGCGACGTGGTGCTCACCCGCTACGCGCTGTCCGACCGCTGCCCGGCCTGACCGACGCCGCTACCGGTTCGCTCTTGTGCAAGCTCACGGTCGAAGTTAGTTTGTTGACCATCCATACGAACACTCCACCGTGCATCCCTCCCGAAGGGGGACCGATGAGCGAGCACCACCCCGATCCGGGCTCCTCCCGCCGCCGCTTCCTCGGCCTGGTCGGCCTCGGCGTGGCCGCCACCACCGCCGGCCCGTTGCTCGCCGGCTGCTCCGAGAAGCCGGCCGGCTCCGGCGGCGCCCAGCAGCTCGACGCCGTCTCCGGCCTGCTGCCGACGCACAAGGACCTGACCGGCGCCGTCAAGCCCGACATCATCGGCACCCGCCCGGTGCCGGACGGCTACACCAGCTACCCGACCACCCTGGTCGACGCCATCACCGAGAAGCCGGGCACCAGCGGCAAGCAGGTCACCGCGATGACGCCCGCCTGGGGCCCGGCGCCGACCGGCATCGCGCAGAGCGCCTACCTCCAGGCCGTCAACGCCGAGCTGGGCACGCCCGTCAACTTCACCATCCAGGACGGCAACACCTACGCCGACAAGCTCAACGCGATGCTCGGCGCCCGTGACGTGCCGGAGCTGCTCTGCGTGCCGAGCTGGGAGGTGGAGAAGATCCCGCGCTTCGCCGAGGCGATCCAGGCGCTCTTCGAGGATCTCACCGACCACCTCAAGGGCGACGCCGTGGCCGCGTACCCGATGCTGGCGAGCTTCCCGACCGGGGCCTGGCGCCAGGCGGTGTGGAACGAGCGGCTGGTGTCGGTGCCGAACCCCACCGACGGGCCCTTCCCGTGGGCGCTGTTCGCCCGCAAGGACCTGCTCGACGCGCGCGGCCTGGCGCTGCCGGCCGACCTGGACGACCTGCTCACCATTGCCAAGCAGGTCACCGACCCGGCCCGCAAGGTGTGGGCGTTCGACGACGTCTTCGCCATGATCCAGATGTTCCACCGCGTACCCGGCGCCAACCAGGGATGGCGGCTGCGCTCCGACGGCACGCCCGAGTTCAAGTACGAGACCCCGGAGTTCCGCCAGGCGCTCGAGGTGATGGCCAAGATCTACAAGGACGGTCTCGTCCACCCGGACATCCTGGCCAGCCGGGGCGCCGACGCCAAGCAACTGTTCGCCAAGAGCGGCGCGATCGTGTTCAAGCAGGACGGCGTCGGCTTCTGGCAGGGCGCCCAGGCCGAGCACCAGAAGACCAACCCAAAGTTGAACATCCAGCCGGTGCCGGTGTTCTCCGCGACCGGCGGCGACCCGCTGGTCTGGGGCGAGGACAAGCCGATCTCCTACACCTTCGTCAAGAAGGGCCTCGGCAAGGACCGGGTCCAGGAGCTGCTGCGGATCATCAACTGGTGCTCCGCGCCGCTCGGCAGCCAGGAGGCACAGCTCCGCGACTTCGGCGTCGAGGGCAAGCACCACACCACGTCGCCGAACGGGCCGGTGAAGACCGACCTGGCGTTCAAGGAGATCGCGAACCAGTACTTCTTCATCAGCGGCCGTAACCCCACCATCGGGCCGTTCCCGGAGACCCCCCACTACGTGCCGGACGTGCTCAACTACTCCAACCAGATGGTCAAGTTCCTGGAGAAGAACCCCTGGGCCGGGGTCAAGCTGGAGATGCCGGCCGCCTTCAAGGCCAACCAGGTGCCCACGGAGGACAAGTTCACCGACGTCCTGCGCGGCCGGCGCCCGCTCAGCGACGTGGACGCCATCGTCGCCGAGTGGAAGTCGAACGGCGGGGAGGAAGCCCGCAAGCTGCTCGCCGACTCGCTGCCCAAGGCGGCCAAGTGAGCGAGCCGGCCGTCGTGGTCGGGCCCGAGCGGGCCCGACCCGACGACCCGGCCCCACCGGTACGCGCGCCCCGCCGTCGTCGGGTGCCGCTGGGCAGCCGGCTGCGCCGCGACTGGCAACTGCTGGCCATGGTGGCGCCCGGGTTCGGGATCCTGCTGGTCTTCAGCTACCTGCCGATCGCCGGCAACGTCATCGCGTTCCAGGACTACAACCCCTACCTGGGCGACAACCCGTGGCAGGCGTTCACGCACAGCAACTGGATCGGCTTCGGCCAGTTCCAGCTCCTCTTCGAGGACCCGGCGTTCTGGGACGCCTTCCGCAACACGCTCGCCATCACCGCCTTCCAGCTCGTGTTCTTCTTCCCGTTGCCGATCCTGCTCGCGGTCATGCTGCACAACCTGCTCTCCAGCCGGTTGCGTGGCTTCGTCCAGACCGTCGTCTACCTGCCGCACTTCTTCAGCTGGGTGCTGGTGGTCACCTTCTTCGTCGCCATGCTCGGCGGCGCCGGGCTGCTCGCGCAGACCATGCGCGAAGCCGGCATGCAGCCGTGGCACGTGATGACCAACCCGGACACGTTCATCGTCCTGGTCACCGCCGAAGCGGTGTGGAAGGACGTCGGCTGGGGCACCATCGTCTTCCTGGCCGCGCTGTCCACCATCGACCAGAACCTCTACGAGGCAGCCGCCGCGGACGGCGCCGGACGGTGGCGGCGGCTGTGGCACATCACGCTGCCCGGCCTGCGCCCGGTGATCGTCCTGCTGCTCATCCTGCGCCTGGGCGACGCGCTCTCGGTCGGCTTCGAGCAGTTCCTGCTGCAACGCGACGCCGTCGGCCGGCAGGCCGCCGAGGTGCTCGACACCTTCGTCTACCACTTCTCCATCGCCACCGGAAACTACGGCTACGGCGCGGCGGCCGGGCTGTTCAAAGCCGTCATCGGCCTCGTGCTGATCCTGGCCGCGAACCGGGTGGCGCACATGCTCGGCGAGCGAGGGGTCTACTCGAAGTCATGACCGTGCTCACCCGCCGGCCGCCCGGCGTCCGCGCCCGCCGCCCGATCTGGGAGGAGCCCCCGACCCCGGTCGGTCAGGGGCTCAAGGCCGTCGTGCTCACACTGCTGGTGCTCGGGGTGCTCTTCCCGCTCTGGGTGGTGCTGGTGACAAGCCTCTCCTCCCGGCAGACCATCGCCGACGCCGGCGGCCTGGTGGTCGTGCCGAGAGGCATCGACACCTCGGCCTACGAGACCATCCTCGCCGGCGGCGCGGTCACCCGGGCGCTGTGGATCAGCACGCTCGTCACGGTCTGCGGCACGGCGGTCGCGCTCACCGTCACCGTGCTGGCCGCGTACGGGCTGTCCCGGCCGGGGTCGTTCGGGCACCGCTGGCTGCTCGCCTACTTCCTCATCCCGTTCCTGGTGTACCCCCCGCTGGTGCCCCGCTACCTGGTGGTCACCGGGCTGGGGCTCAAGGACACCATCTGGGCGCTGGTCCTGCCGCCGGCCATCAGCGTGTTCAACCTCGTCGTGGTGCGCGGCTTCTTCCAGGGCATCCCGCAGGAGCTGCTGGACAGCGCCCGCATCGACGGGGCGAGCGACTTCCGTACCCTGGCCCGGATCGTGCTGCCGCTGTCCCGCGCGGTCATCGCCGTGGTCGGCCTCTTCTACGCGGTCAGCTACTGGAACGTCTGGTTCGACGCGCTGCTGTTCATGGACCGCAACGACATGTACCCGATCCAGCGGGTGCTCCAGAGCTACCTGCTGGCCGGGCAGGCGCCGCACACCGCCGGCGGCACCACCGGGGTGAACATGCCGCCGACCGAGGCGGTCAAGATGGCGGTGGTGGTGCTGACCGTCGCGCCGATCGTCGCGGTCTACCCGTTCGTCCAGCGGCACTTCATCAAGGGCGTGCTGATCGGCGCGGTCAAGGGCTGAGCCGTCCGCGCGCCGGGCGGGCGGTATCCCGGCCGCCCGGCCGGTAGGTTGCACGCATGTTCGCGATCGCGCTTACCGACGACGCCGAGCTGCGCCCGCTCCAGCCGTGGCACGCCGACGAGTTCCTGGCCAACCTGGACCGCTGCCGGGAGCACATCGCCCCCTGGGTCGGCGCGTCCTTCGTGGCCACCGACGCCGACTCGGCCCGCCGGGTGCTCCAGAACTACGCCGACCGCTGGGCCCGCGACGACGGCGGCATCTGGGGCATCTGGCAGGGCGGAACGCTCGTCGGGGGAGTGCTGCTGGTGTCGCTGAGCACCGCGCGCGGGGTGTGCGAGGCCGGCTGCTGGCTGGAGGCGGACGCCGAGGGCCAGGGCCTGGTAACCCGCGCCGCCCGGGTGGTCGTCGACTGGGCGGTCCGCGAGCGCGGCATCCACCGCGTCGAGTGGGTGGTCCGGGCCGGCAACGAGCGCAGCATCGCGGTCGCCCGGCGGCTCGGCATGCGCCGCGACGGCGTGCTCCGGGGGGTCGCGCCGACCCCGGAGGGCCGGGCCGACATGGAGGTCTGGTCGGTGCTGGCGCCGGAGTGGACGGCCTGAGGCGAATTCTTGTCACACCCGGACGTCAACATGTGTCCATGGCTGTCCCCGCACTGGCCGACCGGTCCCCGCAGCCGCGCGCCCTGCCGCTGCGCGAGGTCCGCACCCGGCTCACCCAACTCGTCTCCCTGGCCGAGCTGACCGACACGGTCACCCTCGTCACCCGCGACGGCGACCCCCGCCCGATCGCCGCGATCGTGCCCGCCCCGGCCGCCCGCACCGGAGTGCAGGCCCGGGCCGACGCCGACCGGGTCGCCGCGGTCAGCGCCGGCTGGGCCCGTCGCCTGGAGGAGCTGCACCGGCAGTCCAGCCGGCGGCACGCCGCCGAGCTGCGGGCGCTCACCGACGCGCTCGCCGAGGCGTGGGCCGAGCTGGAGCGACGCGCGCCGGCCGGCGATCCGGCGCTCACCCGGCTCCGCGCCGCCCACGCCGACCTGCTGCGCCCCTGACCCGCCGTCTCCGACCGGGACGCGGCCGGAGACGACGGACGCGGGCTCAGCTCCGGCCGCGCTCGGCGCGGTAGCGGCGGATCAGCTCGGCGGTGGAGGTGTCCACCTCGGCGAGGTCCGGGTCCGGCCCGGTGAGCTTCGGCGCGAGCTGGTTGGCCATCACCTTGCCCAACTCCACGCCCCACTGGTCGAACGCGTTGATGTCCCAGACCGCGGCCTCGGTGAACACGATGTGCTCGTAGAGCGCGATGAGCTGGCCCAGCGTCGCCGGGGTGAGCTTCGGCGCCAGGATCGAGGTGGTCGGGTGGTTGCCCGCCATCACCCGGTGCGGCACCACGTCGGCCGCGGTGCCCTCGGCCTCCACCTGCTCCCGGGTCCGCCCGAAGGCCAACGCGGCGGTCTGGGCGAAGAAGTTCGACATGAACAGGTCGTGCATGTCGCCCAGGTCGTGGTTGGGGTGGCTGAACGCGATGAAGTCCGCCGGGATCAGCCGCGTGCCCTGGTGGATGAGCTGGTAGAAGGCGTGCTGACCGTTGGTGCCGGGCTCACCCCAGAAGATCTCCCCGGTCGGGCACGACACGGGCGAGCCGTCGACGCGCACCGACTTGCCGTTGCTCTCCATGGTCAACTGCTGGAGGTACGCCGGGAACCGGTGCAGATACTGCGCGTACGGGAGCACGGCGTGGGTCTCCGCGCCGAGGAAGTCCGTGTACCAGACGTTGAGCAGGCCGAGCAGCGCCGGCACGTTGCGCTCGACCGGGCTGGCGCGGAAGTGCTCGTCGACGGCGTGGTAGCCGGCAAGCATCTCGCGGAACCGGTCCGGGCCGACCGCCAGCATCACCGACAGCCCGACCGCCGACGGCAGCGAGTAACGCCCGCCCACCCAGTCCCAGAAGCCGAACATGTTCTCCGGGTCGATGCCGAAGTCACGGACCCGCTGCTCGTTGGTGCTGACCGCGACGAAGTGCCGGGCGACCGCGTCGTCGTCGGCGTCCAGCCCGGCGAGCAGCCAGCGCCGCGCCTGGTCGGCGTTGGCGAGCGTCTCCTGCGTGGAGAAGGTCTTCGAGACCACCACGAACAGGGTGGTCGCCGGGTCCAGGTCGGCGGTCTTGTCGTGGATGTCGGTCGGGTCGATGTTGGACACGAACCGGCAGTTGATCCCGGCGTCCCGGTAGGCCTTCAACGCCTCGTACGCCATCACCGGGCCGAGGTCGGAACCGCCGATGCCGATGTTGACCACGGTGGTGATCCGTTCGCCGGTGTGGCCGCGCCACGCGCCGGAGCGCACCCGGTCGGCGAAGGCCGACATCCGGTCCAGCACGGCGTGCACGTCGGCGACGACATCCTGGCCGTCCACGGTGAGTGAGGCGTCCCGGGGCAGGCGCAGCGCGGTGTGCAGCACGGCCCGGTCCTCGGTGACGTTGATGTGCCGCCCGGCGAACATGGCCGCGATCTTCCCGGTCAGGCCGACCCGTTCGGCGAGCGCGACGAGCAGCGCGACCGTCTCGTCGGTGACCAGGTTCTTGCTGTAGTCCACGTGCAGGTCGGCGACCTCGCCGGTGAGCCGTTCGCCCCGCTGCCCGTCGGCGGCGAAGAGCTCACGCAGGTGGGTGCCGCGCATCGCCTCGGCGTGCTTGCGCAGCGCCTGCCATTCGTCGGTGGTGGTGACGTCCACAGCCATCGGGTCGATCTTCTCCTTCACACGGGCGGTCGGCGGGCATCCGCCCACGACCCCACAAGCCTGCCACCCGGGGCCGGCCGCCGCGACGCGACCCGCGCTTCGGACACCCGTTCGACACGCCGACTACTGGCTGACAGTCCACGATTGCCGACAGTAAGATCCTGCTGCCCGACCAGTTGCGGGAGGTGCCATGGCCGGGGTCGCCCACCCTCGTCCCCCGTCCGATCCGTCCGATCCGTCCGACCCGCCCGGCCCGGCGGATCCGCCCGAGCTGGCCGGCGAGTCGGCCCTGCCGGAGCTCGTCGATCCGCACTGGATGCACCGGGCCACCGAGCTGGCCCACACCGGCTTCTGGTCGGTGGCGCGGCGGTTGCCCACGCTGGTCCGCGAGGCGACCAGCCTGGCCTGGTCGACCAGCCGGCGGGACACCGCGGCGTCGCTCGGCCTCAACATCGCCGCCGGGGTGCTCACCACGCTCGGCCTGCTCGCCACCACCGGCGTACTCCAGCAGCTCTTCGCGGCCGGACCGACCCCGGAGCGGATCCGGGCGGCGCTGCCCGCCCTGGCGGTGGCCGCGGCGGCCGTGACCGGGCGCGGCGCGCTCACCGTCGCCGCCGGGTGGGCGCAGGCCCGACTCATCCCGCAGATCAACTTCGCGGTGGAGCGGCGACTGTTCGAGACCACCTCCGAGGTCGAGCTGGCGGCCTTCGACGACGCCGGCTTCGCCGAGGAGATGGACCGTGCCCGCGACCGCGGGCTGGTCGAGGCCGGGGCCCTGGTCAACGACACGGTCAACCTGGTCACCGGCGTGGTGGGCGTCGTCGCCACCGCCGCCGCGGTGACCATCATCCACCCGTTGCTGCTGCCCTGCCTGCTGGTCGCCGCCGCGCCGGAGGCGGTGACGGCGGTGCGGATGGCCCGCCGCCAGCACGTCGACTGGCTGGCCCGGATCACCCGACGCCGCCGCAAGTGGATGCTCGGCGACCTGATGGCCAACCGGCACACCGCGGCCGAGATCCGCGCCTACCAGATGCGCGACTTTTTACTCTCGGAATACCGCCTGATGACGCGCCTGGAGACGCGGGCCGAGCTGCGCCTGGCCCGCGCGCAGACGATCACCCGGGGGATCGGGCTGTCCGTCACCGGGATCGCCACGTTCGGGCTCTACCTGGTGCTGGGCGCGCTGCTGACCGGCGGCGTGGTCGCCCTCGCCGCCGCGGCCACCGCGCTGCTCGCCCTACAGTCCGCGCGCGGCAACCTGCGCACCGCGATCTTCGCCACCAACTCGCTCTACGAGGACGCCCTCTACTACCAGGACTACCGCGACTTCCTCGACCGGGCCGGGCGACGGATTCCGTCCGGCGGCGACCGGCCGGTCGACGGGTTCGACCGGATGGACCTCGACCGGGTCAGCCTGCGCTACCCGGACACCGAGGGCGCCGCCGTCGACGAGGTCAGCCTCACGATCCGGCGCGGCGAGGTGGTCGCGCTGGTGGGCGAGAACGGCTCCGGCAAGACCACGCTCGCGAAGCTGATCGCCGGCCTCTACCGGCCCACCGGCGGCACGATCCGCTGGGACGGGGTGGACGCCGCCGAGCTGGACCCGCGCCAGGTCGCCGCCCAGGTCGCGGTGATGAGCCAGGACTGGTGGAAGTTCCCGTTCACCGCCCGCCAGAACATCCGCGTCGGCCGCCACGACCGGGCCGGCCGGCCCGGCCCGGCCCCAGCGTGGAGGCCGCCGCCCGGGACGCCGCCGCGCACGACATGATCAGCGAGCTGCCGTTCGGGTACGACACGCTACTGGACCGGGAGTTCAAGGACGAGCAGGACCTGTCCGGCGGGCAGTGGCAGCGGCTGGTGGCCGCGCGCGGCCTCTACCGCGACGCCCGGCTGCTGGTCTGCGACGAGCCCTCCGCCGCGCTGGACGCGCGCGCCGAGCACGCCCTCTTCCAGCACCTGCGCCGGCACCCGGACCGGGCCGTCGTGCTGATCACCCACCGGCTGGCCAACGTGCGGCACGCCGACCGGATCTTCGTGCTGGACCACGGTCGGCTGGTGCAGTCCGGTGACCACGACACCCTGATGGCGCAGGGCGGTCCCTACCGGGAGCTGTTCGAGTTGCAGGCGGCCGGCTACCTGGCCGGCGCCGGCGGCCCGGCCGCCGACCGTTGACCTCCAGCGCCCGGCGCGGTCGGCAGGTTCGCCGGCCGTCGCTCAGAGATCTGACCGGTAAACAGACCCACCTTGCGCCTATTCGGCCGTCCTTGCCACCCGCGCTGCCCGGGAGGCGCCGAGTGACGACGGTGGCCGGGGGCTGCCGGACGCCAGTTCGGTGAAGTGGCTATATCCGACCACCGGCGATGCCTCCACTTCACCGGAATGGTGCCGATCATTGGCTGACCCTCGCGGAACCCGGTCGACGCCGGACGGCCGAACGCCCACACTGTCCGGATGGAACACCGTGAGCTGGTCCGGGTGAGCCGGCGGATGTCACTGGCGCTGCGCCACCGCCCCGACCGGTTCGGCCTGACCCTCGACCGGGCCGGCTGGGCGCCGGTCGCCGACCTGCTCGCCGCGCTGCGGATCAGCCGCGCCGACCTCGACGCCGTGGTCGCCGGCAACGACAAGCAGCGTTTCGCCGTCGAGCCCGGCCCGGACGGGATCGACCGGGTTCGCGCCAACCAGGGGCATTCCGTTCCGGTCGACCTCGGTCTGACCCCGGCCGTGCCGCCGGGCCGGCTCTTCCACGGCACCGGCGAGGCCGTGCTGACCGCCATCCGGGCGCAGGGGCTGCGCCGGGGCCGTCGACACCACGTACACCTGTCGCCGGATGTGGCGACGGCCCGGCGGGTCGGCGCGCGGCGCGAGGGCGCGGTGGTGGTGTTGTCGGTCGACGCCGGCGCCATGACCGAGCACGGCCACCTCTTCTACCGGTCCGCGAACGGGGTGTGGCTGACCGACACCGTCCCGCCGGCCTACCTGACGGTCGGCACGCCGTGACCGGGCCGGGCCACCACGGCGTCGAAGAGGCAGGCGAGTCGGTTCGCCGGGCCCGGTGCTTCCCACTGCCGACGTATTTTGAGCGGCTCCGGGTTCGAGGGCGTCCCGGCTGAGGCCGGCGTGGGTCGGTTCAGGCCGGGCGCCGGCCGGCCAGGAAGTCGGCGAGCACCCGGGTGTGCGTGGAGAACGCCAGCTCGACCGGCTCGGTGAGCACCACCCACTCGGTCGCCTCCTCGGTGGGCGCGGACGGCGGCAGGTCACCCACCGGCCGCTCGGGCAGCACACCGAAGAGCATCATCGTGCCACCGGCCGGCGCGCCGTACACCGCGAACAGCCGCGCCTCGCCGGCCTCGGCCCGCAGCCCGGTCTCCTCGCGCAGCTCGCGGACCAGCGCCTCGGACCACTCCTCGCCGTACTCGACGAAGCCGCCGGGCAGCGCCAGCTCGCCGCGTGCCGGCTCGATGTCGCGGCGTACGGCCACCACGCCGAGGCCGGTGGGCGTGCGGACCGGCAGCACCGCCACCGCGACCGGCAACGGGTTGCGCCACACCGTCTCCCCGCAGGCCGGGCAGACACGCGGCCACCCGGCGTCCGCCGGATAGGCCGCGCCGCAGAACGAGCAGTGCGAGTACGCGGTCACGCCGCAGCACGTTACCCGCCCCGCCGGGCGAGCGTGGCGCGCGCCTCCATCAGGGCGAAGCCGAGCAGGTTCGCGCCCCGCCAGGTCGCCGGGTCGGCGGCGCGCGGGTCATCGGCGGCCAGGCCGATGCCCCAGACCCGGTCCGTCGGGCTCGCCTCCACCAGAACCCGCTCCCCGGTGCCGAGCAGGAACCGCCGCAACGGGTCGTGCTGGCCGAACTTGGCGAGGCTGCCGGCCACCACGATCTCCCAGCGGCGGGCCGTCCAGACAGCCTCGTCGAAGCTGCGCACCTGGCGGCCGAGCGCCTTGGCCCGGTGTGGATGCGTGGCGGCGAGCACCTTTTCGGCGATCTCGTGGTCGCCGAAGAGGGTGGCCTTGTGCCACATCATCCAGTGCTCGGCGGTGGCGAACTCCCGGCCGTCCACGGTGAACGCCGCCGGCCACCACTGGCTCAGGCAGCCGGCGCCGACGCTGCCGTCGCGTTGCGGCCGGTGCCCCCAGAAGTGCAGGAACGTGACCGGCGCGCCGGAATCGAGCGCGACGGTCAGCTCGGCGACGGATCGAATCAGCACACCCGCATTCTGCCCACCCCCACCGACATTCCCGCCCCACCCGGCACACCGGCGAGCGCCTGACGGGTCCGTCGTGTTAAGCGGGGCACCTTCCTCTACCGAATGCGTTAAGAAGGGCCCCCGCCTTACACCTCAACCAGTGGGGGCGGCACCGAGTACGTCGACAGCGTGCACGGCCTTTTTGTATGTGATGGCTGCAATCTCATCGAATTCTCATCGAACTGTGCTCTGCTGGCCCTGATGCGTACGACGGTCCTGGTGGTCGACGACGAGCCGAACATCGTCGACATGGTGGCGACGGTGCTGCGGTTCCACGACTTCGAGGTGGTCACCGCCGGCACCGCGCGCGACGCGGAGCGGCTGTCCGGCGAGAAGCCACCGCACCTGGTGGTGCTGGACGTGCTGCTGCCCGACGGCGACGGGTTCGCGCTCTGCCGCCGCCTGCGCGCCGCGGGCCACCGGTTCGGCATCGTCTTCCTCACCGCGCGGGACGCGCCGCGCGACAAGATCGCCGGGCTCACCTGGGGCGGCGACGACTACGTGACCAAGCCGTTCTCGGTCGACGAGCTGGTCGCCCGGGTGCGGGCCGTGCTGCGCCGGATCGGCCCGGACGCCGACACCGGCGCCGGCCTGCTCCGCTACGCCGACCTCGAGCTGGACGAGGAGACCTGCCAGGCCCGCCGCGCCGGGCAGCTGCTCGCGCTCTCGCCCACGGAGTTCAAACTGCTGCGCTATTTGATGCTCAATCCCGGGCGGGTGCTCAGCCGCACCCAGATCCTGGAAGCGGTGTGGAGCTACGACTTCGGCGGCGCGTCGAACGTGGTCGACACCTACATCGGCTATCTGCGTCGCAAGCTCGACCCGCTCGGGCCACCCCTGATCGTCACCCAGCGCGGGTTCGGATACGCGCTCCGGGCCGACGGGTGAGCCGGCTCCCGCTGCGGCGCAGCCTGCTCACCGGGATGGTGGTGCTCACCGCCGTGGCGCTGCTGGTGGCCGGTGTGGTCAGCGTCGCGGCGCTGCGGTCGTACCTGCTGGACCGGACCGACGACCAGCTCCGCGCCGGTGCGACGCTCGCCACCCAGCGGGTCGGCGCGTTGCAGAACGAGCCCGGCGGGGTGGCCCGGGCGATCGTCGCGCCGTCGGACTACCTGGTGGAGATCCGGCACCCGGACGGCACGCTGACCCGGCTCGGCGGGTCACCGCCGGCCGTACCGTTGCTGGACCGCGCCCCCGCGCCGCCCGCCGGCGGCGCTCCGGGCCCGGCGACGACGCTCGGCGACGGGGACTGGCGGGCGGTCACCGTGCGGGCCGGCGCGGCGGTCGTGCTCATCGCGCTTCCGCTGGCCCCGGTACGCGAGACGGTGCGCCGCCTGGTTCTGGTGCAGGTCGCCGGCGGCGTGACCGTGCTGGTGCTGCTCGCCGCGTTCGCCCGGGTGCTGCTGGTGCGCGGGCTGCGCCCGCTGGACCGGATCACCGACACGGCGACCGCGATCGCCGGGGGCGACCTGGACCGCCGGGTGCCGGTCGAGGGCGGCGACCGGACCGAGGTGGGGCGGTTGACCCGCGCGGTCGACGGCATGCTCGCCCGGCTCCAGTCGGCGATCGCCGCCCGGGTCCGCTCCGAGGAACGGCTGCGCACCTTCGTGGCCGACGCCTCGCACGAGCTGCGTACGCCGCTGACCTCCATCCGCGGCTATCTCCACCTGCTGCGCCGGGACATGGTCGAGCCCGCGCGCCGGCCGGAGGTGCTGCGCCGGGGCGACGAGGAGGCGACCCGGATGAGCCGGATCCTCGACGACCTGCTCTACCTGGCCCGCCTCGACGCCGAGCCCCGGCTCGACCGCAGCGACGTCGACCTGGCCGAGGTGGCCCGGGAGTCCGTGGCCGACGCGCTCGCCGTGCAGCCGGGCCGCCCGTTGCGGGTCGACGCGCCCGACGCGGCCCCGGTACGCGGAGACGCCGACGCGCTGCGCCAAGTGTTGGCGAACCTGCTCGCCAACGTCCGCGCGCACACCCCGGCGGGCACCCCGACCGTCGTCGAGGTGCGCCGTCGCGGCGACCGGGTCGAGATGACGGTCCGCGACACCGGCCCCGGGATGCCGCCCGAACTGGCCGCGCGGGCGTTCGACAGGTTCAGCCACGGCGGCGCCGGCGGTAGCGGGCTGGGGCTGGCCATCGTCGCCGAGATCGTCGCCGCACACGGCGGCGAACTGGGCCTGGACACCGTCGAGGGGACCGGCACGGCGGTCCGGGTCCGCCTGCCCGGGGCCGACTCTTGACGTTCTCTCATCCGGCTCCGGTCGGACGCCCAGCCGGCGCTGGTCTGCTCGGGACATGCGGACATTCACCCGCCGCCGGCTGTTGGCCGGGATGGCGGTCCTGATCCTCGTCGTGGCGGCGGTGGTCGCCGACCGGGTGGCGGCCCGGCTGGTCGCCGGGCGACTCGCCGACCGGCTCGCCTGTGCGGCCGGGGTGCCCCGGCCCTCGGTGGAGCTGTCCGGTTTCCCGGTGCTGCCGCAGGTGCTCGGCGGCCGGCTGGACCGGCTCCGGGTCGGCGTGACCGACGCCCGGGCCGGTGGGCTGCGGGTCGCCCGCGCCGACGCCGACCTGCGCAACGTCCGGTCCGGCGACGGGCCGGCGCGGATCGGTTCCGCGGCGGTGGCGGTGCTCGTCGGCTACGAGGCGCTGCCCACCGAGGCGGCCGGACGGACGCTGCGCTACCGCTACGCCGACGGGCTGCTCGGCGTCGAGACGCAGATGTCGACCGTGCCGGTCACCCTGCTGGTCCGCCCGACGCTGACCGGCGGGCGGCTCACCCTCACCCCGAGCGAGGTGGAGGTGTTCGGGATCCGACGTCCGGCCGGCAAGCTGCTCGACCGGCTCGGCGGGGGCCCCGACCTGGGGCGTGACCTGCCGGCCCTGCCAACCGGCCTGGCCTACCGGTCGGTGACGGCCACCGCCGACGGGCTCCTCGTCCGGGTCGAGGGGCACGATCTCACCCTGCCGGCGGCCGGTGGTCGGTCCGGCGCGCGCTGCGGAGGAGCATGATGCGGGTCGACGACGGAAGCCTGGTGCACCGCGCCCTGGGCGGGCTGGGCCGGTTCTGCGCCCGCCGCCCCCGCACGGTGCTGGCGGGATGGCTGCTCCTCGCGGTCGCGCTCGTCGGCGCCGCGGCGGTGCTCGGCCGGCCGGTCGACAACGACGTGGCGCTGCCCGGCAGCGACGCCCAGCAGGCCCGGGACCTGCTCGGCCGGGCCGGGTCGGGCGACGGCACGGACGGCCAGCTCGTGCTGTACGCCGACGGCGGCCGGCTCGACGACCCGGCCCGGCAGGACGCGCTGGCGCGGGCGATCCGGGCGGTCGCCGGGGTGCCCCACGTGACAGGCGTCGAGGGGGTGGACGCTGCCGCGGGCACGCTCAGCCCGGACGGGCGCACCGGCTGGCTGACCGTACGGCTCGACGTGTCGCCACGGCAGGTGGACAAGGCGCTCGCCCGCGCCGTCACGGACGCGGCGGCGCCCGCCGGGACGGCCGGCATCGAGGTCACCCCCGGCGGGGTGCTCGCCTCGGCGGCCGAACGCGGCGGCTCCCGCGACAGCGAACTGCTCGGCCTGGCGGTCGCCGCGCTGGTGCTGCTGCTCGCCTTCGGTGGTCTGGTCGCGGCGGCGGTGCCACTTGTCACCGCGCTCGTCACGCTCGCGTGCGCGGTCAGCGCGGTGGGGTTGGCCGGACACCTGGTGGCGGTGCCGTCGGTGGCCGGCACGCTCGCCACCATGGTCGGTCTCGGCGTCGGCATCGACTACGCGCTGTTCCTGGTCACCCGGCACCGCCGGTTGCTGGCCGAGGGGGTGCCGGTGCCCGAGGCGGTGGCCCGCAGCGTCGCCGGCTCGGGCAGCGCGGTCGTGTTCGCCGGCGGGACCGTGGTGGTCGCCCTCGGCGGGCTGGCCGTGGCCGGCGTACCGATCCTGGGCACGCTCGGCTGGACCACCGGCCTGGTGGTGGTGGTCGCGGTGGCCGGCGCGGTGACCCTGTTGCCGGCGTTGCTGGCCCTGCTCGGGCACCGGCTCGACCGGCTGCGGATCCGCCGCCGGCGCCCGGTCCCGGCGTCACCCGCCGCGCCCGGCCCCGCCACGGCGACCGACGCCGGCCTCGCCGCCCGCAGCGGGACCGCCACCGCGACCGCCACCGCGACCGGTCCGGCGAGCGGCGGTGGGACCGCCACCGCGAGTGGCGGCGGGACCGGGGAGCGGCGGATGACCGGCTGGGCCCGGCAGGCGGACCGGGTCACCCGCCGGCCGTGGCGCTGGGCGATCCTCGCGCTGCTGTTGCTCGGCGTGCTCGCCGCGCCCGCCCTCGACCTGCGGCTGGGTCAGGTCGACCCGGGGGACGGACCGGTCGGCACGGCCGGTCGGACCAGCTACGACCGGCTGGCGGCCGGGTTCGGGCCGGGCGTGAACGGACCGTTGACCGTGGTCGCCGAGCTGGAGCCGCCGGCCGCATCGGGCGTCGACGCCCGGGTGAGCGAGCTGTCCGCCCGGGTGGCCGGCGCGGCCGGCGTCGCCCGGGTCGCCCCGGCCCGGCTCGCCGACGGCGGGCGGGTCGCGGTGCTGACCGCGTACCCCCGGACCGCGCCGGGAGACCCGGCGACCGCCGCGTTGGTGCGGACGCTGCGGACCGTCGGCCCGCCCGGGGTGACCGTGCACGTGGGCGGCGCGACCGCCACCCGGGTCGACCTCGCCGACCGGGTGGGGGAGCGGATGCCCTGGGTCATCGCGGTGGTGGTCGGGTTGGCCACGGTGCTGCTGTACGCGGCGTTCCGCGCGCCGGTCGTCGCGGTCAAGGCGGCGGTGATGAACCTGGTGTCGATAGGGGCCGCGTACGGCGTGCTGACCGCGGTCTTCGCCTGGGGCTGGGGCGCCGGGCTGACCGGACTGTCCGGCCCGGTGCCGGTGGAGAGCTACCTGCCGATGATGTTGTTCGCGTTGCTCTTCGGGCTCTCGATGGACTACGAGGTGTTCCTGTTGACCGCCGTGCAGGAGTCCTGGCGGGCCACCGGCGACAACCGGGTGGCGGTCCGCGAGGGGCTGGCCGGCACCGGCCAGGTGATCACCTCGGCCGCGCTGATCATGGTGACCGTCTTCGCCGGCTTCGTGCTCCAGGACGATCCGGTGATCAAGATGTTCGGCCTCGGCATGGCGGTCGCGGTCGCGGTCGACGCCACCGTGGTCCGCGGGCTGCTGGTGCCGGCCACCATGGCGCTGCTCGGCCGGGCCAACTGGTGGCGGCCCGCCCGGCGGCGCCGGCCCGCCGAGTCGGCACCGCCGGTGCCGGTGGGCTGACGGCGCGACGCCCGACGCCCGGCGCGCCGGTTGCGTGGTGTTAAGCGGGGCCCCTTCCTCTACCGAATGCGTTAAGCGGGGGCCCCGCCTTACCCCTCAGCCACCGAGGCGGGTGGCCACCGTCCGGCGTAGCTCGGGCAGCCGGTCGTGCAGCAGGCCCGGGCACTGGGTCGAGGCGAAGTCGCGATGGCCGTAGATCTCGGTCGGCGCGATGCCGTACTGCTGGCAGGTGAACGCGCAGAACCAGACCAGGCTGTCCCAGAGCGCCTGCGGCGGCTGCACGTCGAGGTAGATGCCGTCGTTCTCGATGCCGATGGCCTGGCTGTTCTGCCCGACGCAGTGCGCGCCCTGCACCATCGACTGCCCGTGCAGCAGCCCGTAGAGGCTGCCGTGCCGGCCCTCGGTCAGGTGGCCGCCCCGGCTGTTGGTGAAGTGCTGGCCGGAGTCGAGCCAGCCGTTGGAGTCCATGTGCAGGTTCTGGATGTCGCGGGAGTTCCGGTATGCCTGGGCGAGGCTGTAGTCGGTCGTGTTGGGGAACGCCGTGTGGTGAATGATGATCTTGTTGGGGCGGCTGGACACCACGCTCACCGGCGACGACGGCGGGCGGGCGCCCCAGGTCGCGCAGTTGGCGATGGTCGGCTGGTCGACCCGGGCCGCGGCGGCCCGCGCCGCGCCGCCGACCTGGGCGAGCGCGCCGGCGCCGAGCAGGACCGCGCCGCGCAGCACGGACCGCCGGGGGAGTGGAACGGACATCGGGGCCTCCTCGTGGGTACGGGCACGGTGGCGGGACGGGCCGGTCCGGCCCGCCCCGCCGGGGTGGGTCAGCAGGCGCCGTTGCAGGCCAGCACCCGGAGCCGGTCCAGGCTGCCGTTCCAGACGTTCTGGTCGCCGGGGAAGGTGCCGGAGGAGGACCACTGCCAGAAGGAGTACGTGCCCCAGCCGGCCGGCAGCGTGCCGACGCCGCTGGCGTAGCGGGCGATCCACAGCGGGTTGTTGGCGGCGAACTGCGAGGTGTTGCCGGTGCAGGTGCTCCACCAGTCGGTGGTGGTGTAGATGGTGGCCCACCGGCCGGTGCGGGCGTGGTACTGGTTGACGAACGAGGCGATCCAGCTCCGCATGGACGCCTGGCTCAGCCCGTAGCAGGTGGCGCCGTACGGGTTGTACTCGATGTCCAGCGCGCCGGGCAGCGTCTTGCCGTCCTTGGACCAGCCCCCGCCGTGGTCGACGAAGTAGTTGGCCTGGGTGGCGCCGGTGGTGGTGTCCGGGCGGGCGAAGTGGTAGGACCCGCGGATCATCCCGACGTTGTAGGAGCCGTTGTACTGCTGGGCGAAGTACGGGTTGGTGTAGTACGTGCCCTCGGTCGCCTTGACGTACGCGAACCGGGCGCCGTTGGCCCACGCGGCGGACCAGTTCACGTTGCCCTGGTAGCTGGAGACGTCCATGCCGGGCAGTCCGGCCGGGGCGGCGTGGGCGGGGGCCGCGCCGATCAGGGCCGCCGCGGCGGCGGTGACGGTGGCGAGCACGGCGGCGCCGGTGGCGCGCCACGCCGATCGCAGGAGACGGTGCATCTTTCCTCCCGGGGGGTTGCCGCCTGCCGGCGGCGGGAGTGTGGCGAAAGGATCTGTCGTCATTAGGGCACAGGATGGAGAAACTTTTCAATAGACGTATCGAAGTTTCTCATTGAATCTCGGGGCGCGGCCGGGCGCGGCGCGCTCGCCGGCCGATCTCGGTGCGAATCCCGTCCGCCCGGCGTGTCGAAACCGGCGTCCGCCGTTCGTGTGAAGGTGGAGGGCGGCGAAGGGGGCCGTCCGCGGCGACGAGGAGGAAAAGTGCGGCAGTACCTGATCAGCATGTACCAGCCGGCCGGCGCGGACCGGCCGGACCCGGAGTTCCTGGCCGGGGTGATGCGCGAGGTCGAAGTCATCGGCCGGGACCTGCGGGAGGCCGGCTGCTGGGTGTTCGGCGACGGGCTGCACGCGCCGGACACCGCCACCGTGCTGCGCCCGGCCGGCGACGGCGTGCTGGTGACCGACGGGCCGTTCGCCGAGGGCAAGGAATACCTGGGCGGCGTCACCATCATCCGCGCCCCGGACCTGGACGCCGCGCTGGACTGGGGGCGCCGTTACGCCCGCGCCACCACGCTGCCGATCGAGGTGCGCCCGTTCCAGGGCGAGGGATGACCGAGGTCGAGCGGGTCTTCCGGGCCGAGTACGGCCGCGTGGTCGCCACCCTGGTCCGCCTCCTCGGCGACATCGACCTCGCCGAGGAGGCGGTCCAGGAGGCGTTCGCGGTCGCGGCGCGGCGGTGGGCCGTCGACGGTCCGCCGCCCAGCCCGGCCGGCTGGATCGTCACCACCGCCCGGAACCGGGCGATCGACCGGCTGCGCCGCGAGTCCACCCGGGCCGCGCGGCACGCCGAGGCCGCCCGGCTGTACGCGGCCGACCCACCCGCCGAGGAGGGGCCCGTGCCCGACGAGCGGCTGCGCCTGATCTTCACCTGCTGCCACCCGGCGCTCGGGGCCAACGCCCGGGTGGCGTTGACGCTGCGCCTGCTCGGCGGCCTGAGCACCGCCGAGATCGCCCGGGCGTTCCTGGTGCCGGAGCGGACCATGGCGCAGCGCCTGGTTCGGGCCAAGGCGAAGATCCGGGACGCCGGGATCCCGTACCGGGTGCCCCGCGACGCCGACCTGCCGGACCGGCTGCGCGGGGTGCTGGCCGTGGTCTACCTGATCTTCAACGAGGGGCACACGGCGAGCACGGGGGAGCGGCTGGGCCGGGTCGAGCTGGGCGCCGAGGCGATCCGGCTGGGCCGCCTGCTGGTGGCGCTGATGCCGGACGAGCCGGAGGCGCTCGGGCTGCTCGCGCTGATGCTCCTCACCGAGGCGCGGCGGGCCGCCCGGACCGGGCCGGACCAGGTGGCGGTGTCGCTGTCCGAGCAGGACCGCGCCCGGTGGGACCGGGCGCTCGTCGTCGAGGGGCAGGACCTCGTCCGGCGCTGCCTGCGGCGCAACCGGCCCGGCCCGTACCAGATCCAGGCCGCGATCAACGCGGTGCACGTCGACGCGGCCACCGCCGGGGCCACCGACTGGGCCCAGATCCTCGCCCTCTACGACCACCTGCTGGTCTGCGCGCCGTCGCCGGTGGTGGCGTTGAACCGGGCGGTCGCGCTGGCCGAGGTAGGCGGACCGGCCGCCGCGCTGGTCGAGGTGGACCGGCTGGACCTGCGCGGATACCACCCGTGGCACGCCGTCCGGGCCGACCTGCTGCGCCGCCTGGACCGGCCGGTCGAGGCGCGGGCGGCGTACGACGCGGCGATCGCCGGCACCGGCAACGAGGCGGAGCGGGAGTTCTTCCGCCGCCGCCGCGACCAACCGAGGGAGACCACGTGAACACACCGGACCTGCTCGTCGACGGCCTGGCCTTCGGGGAGTCGCCCCGATGGCTCGACGGCCGGCTCTGGCTGGCCGACTGGGGCGCCGGCGAGGTGCTGACCGTGGACGCCGAGGGGCGGACCGAGGTGGTCGTCCGGGTCGACGGGCTGCCGATCTGCTTCGACCGGCTGCCCGACGGGCGGCTGCTGGTGGTCGCCGGCCGGGACGGGCGGTTGCTGCGCCGGGAGCCCGACGGCGCCCTGACCGTCCACGCCGACCTGGCCGCGCTGGTCCCGCACCCGTGGAACGAGGTGGTGACCGACGCGCGGGGCAGCGCGTACGTCAACACGATCGGCTTCGACTTCCCGGGCGGGACGTTCGCGCCCGGCGCGGTGGCCCTGGTCACGCCGGACGGCACGGCCCGGCTGGTCGCCGGTGACCTGGCCTTCCCGAACGGCATGGCGCTCACCCCGGACGGGCGGACGCTGATCGTCGCCGAGTCGTACGCCGGGCAGCTCACCGCGTTCGACGTCGCCGCCGACGGGACGCTCGGCGCGCGTCGGGTCTGGGCGGCGGTGGCCGACTCCGCGCCGGACGGCATCTGTCTCGACGCCGCCGGCGCGGTCTGGTACGGCGACGTGCCGAACCAGTGCGCGGTGCGGGTGGCCGAGGGCGGGCGGGTGCTCGACCGGATCGAGCTGGACCGGGGCTGTTTCGCCTGCGCGCTCGGCGGCCCGGACGGGCGCACGCTGCACCTGGTCACCATGCGGTGGGATCCGGGCGCGCTGGCCGGCGGGCCGCGGACCGGCACCGTGCTGACCGTCCGGGTGCCGGTCCCGGGCGTCGCCTGAGCGCCTAGCCGTCGCGCAGCCGGCGCAGGATCCGGGACAGCTCCGCCTGGTCACCGGGGTCGAGGGCGGCGAAGAACCGCTCCGCCTCGGTGGCCCGGGCGGCCTGGATGGCGGCGCCGACCCGGTCGCCCTCGGCGGTGGGGGCGACGAGCGTGGCCCGCCGGTCGCCGGGGTCGGGCCGCCGCTCGACCAGGCCGCGTTCCTGGAGGCCGTCGACCACCTCGGTGGCCGAGCGGGGCGCGATGCGCAGGTGCTCGGCGAGCGCGCCGGGCCGCAACGCGCCGTGCCGCATGAGCACGCCGAGCGCCCGCGCCTGCCCGGGGCTGATCTCCCACGGCTCCAGCGCGCGCTTGGCCTGGTGGCGCAGCCGCCGGGTCACCGCCCAGAACGTCTCGGCCAGGCTCTCCTCGTCGCTGCCGGTCACGGGAATACGGTAGCAGCAGGTCCTGTTGTTCCCTCATGATGAGGTAACCTCAGCATTACCCGACAGAGGAGAACCCCCTTGGATCACACCCCCGACGGCCGCGGTCGCGGCCGAACCGTGTCCCCCGCCGAGAAGGCCCAGGCCCGCGACGTGTCGCTGCGCCGCATCGGCGCCCTCTTCACCGCCCACCGGCGCTCCCTCGCCGCCGTGGTGGCGATCATCGTGGCGTCCTCGGTCATCGCGATGGCCTCGCCGTTCCTCCTGCGTACCGTCATCGACCGGGCTCTGCCCGAGCGTGACCTGACGCTGCTGGCCTGGCTGGTCGCGGCCATGATCGCGGTGGCCGCCGTGACCGCCGTGCTCGGCGTCGCCCAGACCTGGATCTCCACCCGGGTCGGTCAGGAGGTCATGCACCGCCTGCGCACCGACGTCTTCGCCCACCTCCAGCGGCAGTCGATCGGCTTCTTCGTGCGCACCCGCACCGGCGAGGTGCAGTCGCGCATCACCAACGACATCGGCGGCATGCAGTCGGTGGTCACCTCCACCGCCACCTCGATCGCCGCCAACCTCACCACCGTCGTCGCCACCACCGTCGCCATGCTGGCGCTGAGCTGGCGACTCACGCTCGTCTCGCTGGTCGTGCTGCCGCCCGCGCTCTGGCTCACCCGCCGTGTCGCCCGGCTCCGCCGGGAGATCACCGCCCGCCGCCAGCGGGAGCTGGCCGACCTCACCGTCACCATCGAGGAGGGGCTGTCGGTGAGCGGCGTACGCCTGGCCAAGACGCTCGGCACCGGCACGGTGCTCGTCGACCGGTTCACCGCCTCCTCGGCCCGCCTGGTCGACCTGGAGCTGCGCTCCGAGCTGGCCGGCCGCTGGCGGATGGCCGCCATGACGATCGTCTTCGCCGCCATCCCCGCGGTGATCTACCTGGGCGCCGGCCTGCCCGGCACCGCCGGCACGCTCACCATCGGCACGCTCGTCGCCTTCACCGCGCTCCAGGCCAACCTGTTCCGCCCGCTGATGGGCCTGCTCAACGTGGGCGTCACGCTGACCGCCTCGCTCGCGCTGTTCGCCCGCATCTTCGAATACCTCGACCTGCCGGTGGAGGTCGCCGAACCGGCCCGCCCGGCAGCGCTCGACCCGGCCACGGTCCGCGGCCACCTGCGCGTCGAGGACGTCACCTTCAGCTACCCGGGCAGCGACACCGCCGCGCTGGCCGGCGTCAGCCTGGACGTCCCCGCCGGCACCAGCCTCGCCCTCGTCGGGGAGACCGGCTCCGGCAAGAGCACGCTCGCCGCGCTGATCAGCCGGCTGCACGACCCGGACGCCGGCCGGATCACCGTCGACGGCGTCGACCTGCGCGACATGCGCCTGGCCGACCTGGCCGCCGTCGTGGGCGTGGTCAGCCAGGAGACCTACCTGCTGCACGCCACCGTGCGCGACAACCTGCGGTACGCCCGCCCCGCCGCCACCGACGCCGAGATCGAGGCCGCCGCCCGCGCCGCCCGCATCCACGACCTGATCGCCGCGCTGCCCGACGGGTACGACACCATGGTCGGCTCCCGCGGCCACCGCTTCTCCGGCGGCGAGCAGCAACGCCTGGCCATCGCCCGGACGCTGCTGCGCGACCCGCGGATCCTGGTGCTGGACGAGGCGACGAGCGCGCTCGACACCGAGACCGAACGCGCGGTGCAGCGGGCGCTCGACGAGCTGGCCCGGGGCCGCACCGTGGTGACCATCGCGCACCGCCTCTCCACGGTCCGCGACGCCGACCGGATCGCCGTGCTCGACCACGGCCGGCTCGTCGAGTCCGGCACCCACCAGACCCTGCTCGACCACCACGGCCGCTACGCCACCCTGGTCGGCTGACCGGCGGCACCCCGGCCCGGCGCACCGCCCCGGCCCGGCTCGGCGCGTCGACGCTTCTATAGGTGGGCCGGTTCCGGGAGGCTGGTATCGGTAGGGTTCGACGTTGGTGATCGACGAGTGACTCATCCAAGATCTGGCCGCTGTCAGATGGTGTGCCGTGGAGTCGACTTGTCCTCGTGGGTTGCCGGCGTCGGCCCGGCCCACCTTGTTGGCCTGATCAGAAGCCTGTCCGTGACAGGGGTGTGCAGCCCGTGTCGCGTGACTCATCACAGATGTGCCGCCGGGTGATCGTCTCCCGGGCCGACGCCGTCCGAACGTCGTCCCGTGCAAGGGAGAACCGTCCGTGCTTCCTATCCTGGCAGAACGTCTGGCCGAGCGTGTCGACGCGGTCATCGGTGTGGATACCCATACCGATACGCACACCGCTGTGGTGCTCACCCCGGTCGGGACGGTGTTGACCGAGATCACCGTGCCGGCCACCGATGACGGCGCCGCTGTCCTGCTGGCCTGGGCCGGCCGGCAGACGACGGGGTTGGGAACGGGCCGGCGGGCCTGGGCCCTGGACGGCGCCCGGTGTCACGGTGTCGGCCTGCTGCGCGTCCTGCGCGCCGCGGGCGAGGACGTCCTGGAAGCACCCAAACCCGCTGCCGGTCGCCGCCGGCGAGGCGGCAAGTCCGACGTGTTGGACGCTGTGCACGCCGCTCGTGGCGTGCTGGCCGCCGACCACGTCGCCGCGCCCCGCGCCGACGGCGACCGGGAAGCCCTGCGCCTGCTGCTCGTCTGCCGCCGCCACTACAGCGACACCCGCACCGCCACCATCAACTTGTTCAAATCGGTGATCCTCACCGCCGACGACGACCTCCGCTCACAGATGCGTGGCCTGAGCACCCTGCGACAGGTCCACCACGCCACCACCCTCACCACCACCACCACCAGCGGCAGCGGCAGCGGCCTCGACCGACTGCGTCGCACTCAACTGGCAGCCCTCGCCGAGCAGATCCTGATCCTCGAACGGCTCCTGAAAGCCAATCTCACCGAGATCCGCACCATGGTCGACAAGCTCTGCCCGACTCTGCTCGACCAGCCCGGGATCGGCCCCGTCACCGCCGCGATCGCCCTGACCGCCTGGTCACACCCCGGCCGTTTCCGCAACGAAGCCGCCTTCGCCTCACTCGCCGGCGTCAGCCCCATCCCCGCCAGCTCCGGGCGTATCACCCGCCACCGCCTCAACCGAGGCGGCGACCGGACCCTCAACGCCGCCCTACACACCATCGCCAAAGCCCGGCAACGATGCCACCAACCCACCAAGGACTACATCAACCGCCGCACCACCGAAGGCCGCACCCCAGCCGAGATCACCCGCAGCCTCAAACGCTACATAGCCCGCCAAATCTGGCGCACTCTCGAAACCACCGCTTGACAGAAACCTTCACAGATCTTGGACTTGTGGCACCGCGCAAAAGGCGCGTAAACCGCAAACCCTGGCACCACAAGTCCAAGATCGACGGGGCCCCCGGATTTGACCGGAAGTAGATCCATCTTGCGCTCATTTGATGTGTATTGAGACCTGCGGTGAAGTGGCGGTATCCGACCATTGGCGATGCCATCACGTCACCGAACTGGTGTCGATCACTGGCCAAACGATCGCCGCGCCCGCCCCTCTGCGTGCGAGACTCGGCCAGAGAGCGGACCGTTTTGCGGATATTTGCCCGTTCCTGCGTTTGCGTGACTGCCTGAAGAGACCAGGTGACGTGCAGGGAAATGGGTCCTGAAGGGGTGCATTACGGCGGGCGGCCGTGCGGCCGACCGATCGGACGACGTGTCGCGTAGTCCGATCGGCGGGACTCGGTGCCGGGTCTGTTAGCGTTCCCACGCGGTCGGTCCCGTGCACGGGACCGACCGTCCAAACCGGAACACCATCGGAGGGTGATGTCTTGATTCCGCTAGGTCGCGCTTCGTAGCGTGAGGCTCCGCAACCCCTCGGCTGGTGGGGCGCCGCCAGCGGCCGCGGTCGTCACTGTGGGGTGTGCATGCTGATCGCCGGAGCCGTACCGGTCACGAGCGTCATGGCGGAGTTGCGCGCCGAGCGGTCCCTGTTCCACTCCGAGGCCGACTTCCAGCACGCCTTCGCCTGGACCGTGCGCCGCCTCGACGCGGGCCTCCGCGTCCGCCTGGAGGTGCGGCCGGAGCAGGACGAACACCTGGACCTGCTCTGCCACGGCCCGGCCGGCCGGACGGCTATCGAGTTCAAGTACTTCACCGCCAGGTTCAACGGCGTCGACCCGCACACCGACGAGGAGTACGCCCTGCGCAGCCACGCCGCCGCGGACGTGGCCCGGCGCAACTTCGTCTTCGACATCGAACGGCTGGAGCGCTTCGTCCGCTCCGGCCCGGCGCGGACGAACGGCCTCGCCCTCCTGCTCACGAACGCCCACGGGCTGTGGCAGGCCCCCACCGTCGACCGGCCGACCCGGGACCGCGAGTTCCGGCTCCACGAGGGCCGCCGCCTCGCCGGCATCCTCAGGTGGGGCGTCGACGGACGCTACTTCCCACCGAACCGGCGTCACCTCACCGGCGACTACCGGCTCGGCTGGCGGGACTTCACCGAACTCCCCGGACGCAACGGGCGGTTCCGCTGGCTCGCCGTGCCGGTGAACGCCGCCGACACACCGACGCCCGCCGGGCCGGGCGCCGGAAGGAACTGAACACATGGGCGTGGAGGCTCGCCAGGCCGCCGACCGGACCCTCGAATTCCTGAGGTCCCTCGCCGAGCGGCGGTACGACCGGGTGTGGACTCCGGACTTCCTGCGCCACACCCCGGACGTGCAGGGCTTCGTCATCTTTCACGGCGGCGCGCTGGTGCTCGTCCACAGCGGGGCGGCTCCGGGGGACCCGACCCGCTGGCTGTTCCGGATGGCCTGCGCGCCCGGGGCGGACGTGTCGGACACGTCCGAGGCGATGGAATGGGTGAACATCAGGAACCGGCTCGCCGACGGTGGGCGCTACTACTGCGTCGTCACGCCTGACCGGCGCGCCTGCCACCTGGTGTTCGCGCTCGACGTCTGGAGCCCGCTGCTGGCGGACGTGACGGCGCCCGGCGCGCAGACCGCCCGCGACCTGCTCGACGGCGCGCTCACGGTGTGCGTCCACAACGCCATCGCCGACTTCCGGGACCTGTCGGCCTATCTCCCGGCCCGGCGGTTGGACCCCACCGAGGAGGACGCCTCGACGCTGTTCGCCTGGGCCCGGCACTGAGCCGTCCGCCGGGGGTGCGCCGGCGCCGCCGCGGGACGCAGTCCGGCACGTTGGACGAAGACCTCCCGCTTGGCGGTGGCGAGGCCACGACGGTCGACGACGTAGCCGGTCAGCCAGAGCCAGCCGAGGTGGGTCAGCTCGGGGCCGACCGACACGACCCGGAACGTCAGCGCGCGGTCGCCGCCGAACTGCACCGAGGCGCGGCCGTCGATCCGCAGCAGGTCACCCGGTTGTGGGAGCACCGTCACCAGTGACCCTGGTTCGGTGGGCGGCACTCGCGGGCGTGCATGGCCTGCCAGTCGCGTACGGCCCGTTTCAGCCGCTCGTTCTCCACGGTCAGCCGGCGGATCTGCCGGTGCAGGTCGGTCAGCTCGTCGGCGACCTCGGTCTGGAACGCGCGTACCTGCCCGGGGTCGACGCCACGGCGGCGCGGGTCGAACGTGCGGGTCCGCGCCTCGCGCGGGGTCATCCGGGCCGGCAGGCCCGTGCCGTAGAGCTGGCCGGAGCGATACACCTCGGTCACGTCGGTCCTTCCCGGTCGCGTCCGCGCCTTTGGGTGCACTTGTGGTTGCCCTGGCGACAACAAACGCACCCAAAGACCCGGGGGAGCGGTTCGTGGGTCGGGACGGGCACGCGCACCCGCCCCGACCGGGGGAATGAGCCGAACTCGTTGCCACGCGAGGAGCGGCCCGAGGACAACACTAACGGCTTAGTCGTTTAAGTCAATCACCGGTTGTTGTCGTTCATGGGCGTTTCGTGATCGAATTGGCGTGCCACGCAAGGAGCGCCATGCCTACGACACCCGACTACATCCGCATCGCCGACGACATCATCGCTGGTGTCAGGGGCAAGCGACTCAAGCCAGACGACAAGCTGCCGTCGATCGCTCAGCTGGCGGCGGAGTACAAGGTGGGCACCTCGACCATCCAAATGGTCTACGTTCGGCTGGAAGCGCTGCGAGTGATCCGGCGGCACCAGGGCAAGGGCGTCTTCGTCACCGACCCGAGGACGTGGATGCGGGAGCCGTAGCCGGCGTCAGTCCAACAGGGCCTGCATCCACCTGTCGGTGTGGCGCTCGGTGTAGTCGGCGTCGGCGCGCCACGTGTCGCCGTGCCCGGTCCGCCAGTGCGTCGTCCAGGGCTCGACCCCGAGCGCCGCCTGCTCCCGCAGGAAGTCGTGCATCGCCCGGGTCCGCACGGCCAGCAACGGCACCAGCTCGCGACGCTGCCGCTCGTCCAACCCGTAGGCGTCCACGAAGGCGCGCAGACGCTGCCCCGCGTCGGCGCGCTGCCAGCCATGATGCGCCGACAGCGGGACGAAGCCGTGCGCCGCGTAGGCGAGATCCCACAGCCGTGACCCGGGCCCGGCGTTGTCCCAGTCGATGACGACCCAGTGGTCCCCGATCACCAGGTTCCACGGCGCGAGGTCATGGTGGACGATCATCTCGTCCCGGTCGGCCGGGATCAGGGCGTTCCACCGCGCGTCGGGCGGCGGCGTGAACGTCGCGAGGGCGTCGTGCAGCTCCCGCGCCAGCCGTCCCACCCGGGCGAGCTGATCGAGCGGTTCGAGCAGGTCGAAGCGGTGCGGCCAGGGCACGTCACCCGCCGCGTAGGTGAGCACCTCCCGCCCTTTCTCGTCGACACCGAGCGGCCGGGGCGCGCCCCGGAAACCGACCGACCAGAGGTGGTCGAGCAGCGCGTGCACCGCCGGGGTCCAGGGACCGGCCTGCCGGCGTACGGTGTCCCCGACCTGCACCACGCCTGCCGTCACGTTCCCACCGGCGAGCGGGATCTCCTCGACGCTCATCCGCCCACGGTCCGGAGTCTCTCGACCCGGACCGAGGGGAGGCAGGCCAGCCTCGCCACCCTCCGGCCGGCGTTGTCCTGCACGGATGCCACGGTCATGGCGCGAACGTAGCGGATGCCGGTCGACGGCCCGTGTCCGGCGGTGCTCCGGGCCTTGCGGCCGGAGACGAGATCGCCACACTGTAGCGGTGAACATGGGCAGGTATCTCCGGACGACGACGGCCCCCTTCGACGAGGTGACCGCGACCTTGTGGGACCCGGCCGAGGAGGAGGACCACACGGACGCGGGCGATCGCCGTAAGGTCATCCTGGAGCAGTACAAGACATATGTCGAAATGGCGGACCGGGTGAGTGCCCGGCGCGGTCTCACCAACACGTTCTTCCTGAGTTTGAATACGCTGATCGCCACCGCCGCCGGGGTGATCTGGCGCAGTCGCGGCGGTGTCGAGCCCAGCTACCTGGCCGTTCCGGTGGCGGCGCTGCTGTTGCAGTGTGCGTCCTGGTTCTGGCTGCTGCGTTCCTACCGCCAGCTCAACTCCGCCAAATATGTCGTGATCGGTGCGCTGGAGGAGAGGCTGCCGGCCTCGCCGTACTGGCGGGCGGAGTGGAAGGCGCTCGGCGAAGGCCGTGATCCGTCGCGGTACTGGCCGTTGACCCACCTCGAACAGTGGATACCGGTGTCGTTCGCCGTCGTCTACGTGACCGGGTTCGCCGTGGCGATACTTGCCTGAGCAGCGGCTTCGTCGAACTGTCGGCAAACGGACGATTGCCGCGTCCTCAGTCTTTGGTTCAGACTGTCTCCTCGGCGTCGGCGAGGGTGTGCAGGGGATGTCATTTCTTTTCTTTCTCAGCTATAGCGGCGTTGACGGGCACGGCGTCTACGTCGCCGACTTCTTCAAGGATCTGAAGGAGGAGATCCGGCGTAGCACCGACCTGGAGGAAAGCCGCATCGGGTTCAACTACGGGGGGATGCGTGACGGGACACAGTGGCGCCCGACCGTCGCGAAGGCGCTCGCCACCTGCCGCGTGTTCGTGCCGCTCTACTCGCCGCGATATTTCCAGGCGCGCTTCTGCGGTCAGGAGTGGGGAATCTTCGCCGAGCGGCTGCGGGCGTACGAGCAGGAGCACGGGACCACCCCGGAGCTGATCGTGCCGGTGCTGTGGGAAGACGTGTTCGACGACGGGCAACTCCAGATTCCGCGGCTCGCCGAGGACATCTGGGCCCGAAGCGGGACGCTCGGCGACGCCCAGAGACCGACCGGCGTGCGAAGGCTGGTGCAGCAGAAGGCCAGATACCGCGACCAGTACCACGACGTGGTGTATCAGTTGGTCGCGCGGATCCGCGCCGTCGCAGCGGAACACGAGCTCCCGGCATACGATGCGGCAATCGATTTCGACACCGCGGCGGACGTCTTCCGGCCTGCCGGCGACGGCGACGGCGACGAGTGCCTTGTCCCCCGGCCGCGGACGGGGGAACCGGGCACGAGCGGTCCGCGCCACGTGCACCTCGTGGTGGCGGCGCCAACCGCGACCGAAGCCGCGGAGAAGCGCACCGACGTGCACCGCTACGGGACGCGCTCGGAGGACTGGATGCCCTACCTGCCGGAGGCGGTCAAACCCGTGGTGCGCTACGCGATGACGGTGGCCGACGAGCAGGACCTCACCTCGCACCCGGTCGGCGCCGCCGAGAAACTGCCCGACCTGCTCGCCACCGCGGAGTCGGCGAACGAGTTGGTCGTCCTGCTGGTGGACGCATGGGCCACGCTCATACCCGCCTACGTGGAGGCGCTGGCGCCCTACGACAATGGTTTCTACGGCAACTGCGCCGTGCTGGTGCCGTGGAACCCGGCGGACGAGGAGTCGACGTCCAACGTGGCGGTGCTGACGGAATCGGTGACGAACTTGTTCGCGAAGAACATCCGCGTGCCGCACCCGACCTTCCACCATTCGCTGCGCACTGTGAACGAGTTCACCGACGCGTTGCGGGAGGTCCTCATCCGGACCCAGAAGTTCGTCTTCGAGAAGCACCCGGTGCCGGAGTTCGCGGATGCCGGCCCGGTCGTCGCCCGCCCGATTCTCGACGGGCCGGGTGCCGGCTGATGGGTGCCGACGTGACCGAGGGGCGCATCGTCACCTTCTACTCGTACAAGGGTGGGACCGGCCGCTCGATGGCGCTGGCCAACATGGCCTGGATCCTGGCCAGCAACGGCCACCGTGTGCTCGTGGTGGACTGGGACCTGGAAGCGCCCGGCCTGCACCGGTATTTCCACCCGTTCCTTCCGGACACGGAGTTGACCTCCACGCCCGGCCTGATGGACATGCTCTGGAACTATGCGGCAGGCATGGTCGATCCGTCGCTCGACAACCGCGAGGAATGGCGGGAGAAGCACGCCGACGTGTTGGAATACGCGGTGTCGTTGCGCCATCGTTTCGCCCTGGGCGGGTTCATCGACCTGCTGCCCGCCGGCCGGCAGGACCGGTCCTACGCGAGCCGTGCCATGTCGTTCGACTGGGACAACTTCTACGACCGGCTGCACGGTGGCTCCTTCATCGACGCGATGAGGGACAGCATGCGCCGGCACTACGACTACGTCCTGATCGACAGTCGAACCGGGTTGAACGACACCTCGGGCATCTGCACGGTGCAACTTCCCGACATCCTCGTCATCTGCTTCACGCTCAACAACCAGAGCGTCACCGGAGCGCTTGCCGTCGCGGACTCGGTCCGCCGGCAACGCGCCGATCGCGAACTGCGCATCCTTCCGGTGCCGTCGCGGGTGGAGGACGGCGAGAAGGCCCGGCTGGAGGCGGCCCGCAGCTATGTGCGCCACGGCTTCCGGCGTTTCCTCGACAATCAGAGTCGGGAGGACCGGGACCGCTACTGGGGTGACGTCGAGATCCCCTACAAGATTTTCTACGCGTACGAGGAAATCCTCGCGTCGGTCGGCGACCGCCCCCACCAGGAGGGCACGTTGCTGGCCGCCTACGAGCGGCTGACCGCACGTGTGACGGACGGCCGGGTGACCGAGGCCGTGCCGCTGGACGAGGTGGAGCGGGAGGCGCTGGTCCGACGCTTCTGGCGGCAGACCGTCGGAGTGAGCCTGTACGACTTCTTCCTCAGCCATCATCCCGCGGACCGGAAATGGGCCGAGTGGATCGCCGCCGAACTGGAAGAGGCGGGATATCGGGTCTCGGTCGGGTCGCGCGACCTTCGCCCCGGCGCCCGCTGGTCGGAGGAGATCGAGAGGATCATCCTCTCCAGCGACGTGACGCTCGCGCTGCTGTCCCCCGCGGCGCTCCGATCGCCGGACGTCGCGAGGGAATGGCAGCTCGCCCACGACATCGATCCGGGCGGCGAGGCCGCACGCCTGGTCCCCGTGCAGGTCGTCGAATGCAGGATGCCGGCCGGACTCGGAGATCTGAACGGCATCCGGCTGGTCGGCATCGACGAGAAGACCGCGCACCAGCGACTGCTCTCGGCGATCCGGCTGGTGCAGCCCCGGTCCAGCGGCCACCGTCCCCGCCGCGAGCCTGCGACGTTCCGCGACTTCCCCGGGCGGTTGCCGAAGATATTCCACGCGCCGCCGAGGCCGAAGGGCCTGGTCGGGCGGGAGGACGAGATATTCGAGCTGTGGTCCGGTTTCGAGGGGCTCCGCAGTGGGGCGCAGGTGGTCTGCGGGCCCGCCGGAGTTGGCAAGACGGCACTCGCCCTCGAGTTCGTCTACCGGTTCGCGCCCACGTACGACGCCGTCTGGTGGATCTCCGTCGGTTCCCGCGACGACCTCGTTCGCGAGGTCTCGGAGCTTGCCGTGGCCCTCGGCGGCACGGAACGGCGCAGCCGCCTGGACGAGCCGGTCCGGGAGCTGATGTACCTGCTCGACGGCCGGCGGTGTCTGGTGGTCCTCGACAACGTCGAGGACGTCCGCGACCGGTTCGGGGTCGCTCCGCCGCCCGGAGTGGACGTTCTCATCACATCTCGGCTTCAGGCGTGGGGCTCGGACGTCGTCCGACACGAACTGCCGGTCCTGTCCCCGGCGGAGTCCGTCGAACTGCTCCGCCGCATCGAGCCCGACCTGGGCGAGGGATCCGCGCGGGAGATCGCCGGCCTGCTGGGCGGCCTGCCGCTGGCGCTGCGGATGGTGGCCACCGATTCCACCCTGGCGGCCCAGCTCCGGGACGACTCCCGGCAGCGGTCGTTCGGCAACATCCTCGCGCCGGCCTGGAAGTGGACGCGGGAGCGGCTGTCGACCGACGAGCCGGCCGCCGTCGAACTGCTGCGGATCGTGGCGTTCTTCGCGCCCGAGCCGATCCCGGTCAGCCTTTTCGTCGACACCCCGGCCGCGGCGGACCACCCGGGCCTGCGGTACGCGATGACGCGGGGCTCGAACTTCGAGGAGTTGCTGGCCCGGCTGCACGACCACAGCATGGTGGAGCGGGACGAGGACTGGTTCCGTGTGCATCCGCTGGTGCAGGCGACCGTGCGGGAGGAGTTGACCGCCGTCGCCCAGGAGTCGTACCGACGCCAGGGTGAGCGGCTACTCGTCTCCGCCCGGCTCGGCGACCCGGTGGACGCGCGCAGCTGGCCCCGTTACCGGCGGTTGCTCCCGCATGTGGTAGCCGCGGACTGGGCCCAGGGACCGTCGCTGCGGGCATTGGTGCTGCTCCTGTGCGGCTACCTCTCCGCCGCCGGTGAGATCGACCGGGCGAGGAGCCTGAGCGCGGAGGTGGTGGAACGCTTCACCGTGCTGCTCGGCGCGAACCACCGGGACACGGTCGCGGCCCTGCACACCCTCGCCGCCGTGACCTGGCAGGCCGGTGACGGGGGTACGGCTCTGGATCTGGCCGGTCGGGTCTGGGCGCAGCGAGGAGACCTGCTCGGCCCGGAACACGGCGACACCCTCGCCGCGTTGAACAACTTCGCGGTGATGTTGTGGAGCCAGGGCCGGCACGACGAGGCGTTGCACCAGAACGAGGAACTCTTGACCCGGCGGCGGGACACGCTCGGGCCTGACCATCCCGACACACTTGTGGCCCTGGGCAACCGGGCGACGATGCTGTTCGGGGTGGGCCGATTGCTGGAGGCGCTCGACTGCGAGCGGATCGTGTACGACAGCCGGCTGAGGCGACTCGGCGGGCAGCATGCGATCACCCTGGCGTCACTGGAGAACATCGCTGCGATCCGGCTCGAGTTGGGTGAGGAGCACGCCGCCGCGGAGACCTATGGGTTGTTGATCGAACGCTACGGCGCGCTGCTGGGCCCCGACCATCCGAACGCCTTACGCGCGATGGTCCTGACGGGGCGGGCGAGACAACGACTCGGCGACGTGACGGCGGCACGGCGCCTGCTCGGCGAGGCGTTGAGTCGGCAACAGCGGGTCCTGCCCGCAGAACATCCACAGCTCGCGGCGACCAGAGAACTGTTGCACGAGATACAGGCGACGATGAGCGACCAGGAACGGACGGGCATCTGATGGATCCGGTGGTGATGTCGCTGGCCCGGCAGGCCGGTCAGGCGGTCGTGGCCGCCATGGCCTCCGAGATGTGGCCGGTCCTGCGTGACCGGCTGACCCGGCTCTACGCCCGGACGAGCGAAGGCCGGGCCACGGAGGTCGCGGACGCGCTGGAGGATTCCCGCCAGGCCGTGCTGGGCGGGAACTCCTCACCTGACATCGTGGCCACTCGCTGGCAGGGCCGGTTCGAGGCCATGTTGGAGGTGTACCCGGATCAACTCGAGCCGCTGCGCGAGGTTGTCGTCGGGGCGAGCGCCGAGGCGGAAACCGATCCGGGCCAGGTGTTCCGGGTCGGCAGCGCGACGTTGCTCGGCCACGGCCAGATCGTCGCGCACAACACCGGCGGCGGCATGATCTGGCCGTGAGGCGCGACGGGTTCCGCCCAACCGGCGCCCCGGCGGCCCGGTCCGTCCGCACCCGCCACCACGTGTTCACCGGGGGTTCGGGGCGCGGTCGCCGGGTGAGGGCTGTACGCCGGGCAGGATCCTCGGCAGACTGAGCGCCGGCCGTCCAGCGACGATGGTCGATGCCCTGTCCGGTTCGCTCAAGGAGGATCCCTTGACCCCGTTCCGCGCCGCCGCCACCCGCGTACGCCGCGCCCTGGCCGCGTCCGCCCTGGTCGCCGCCCTGGCTGCCGTCGCGCTCGTCGCTCCGGCCACGGTCTCCACCCGACTCGCCGAGCCCGCCCGGGCCGCCGTCTACAGCTCCTGCACGTTGTCCCGCTGCGCGGACGCCCGCACCGCCCGTTCCGGCTGGTCGGCGAAGAGTTTCCCGACCAGCCGCGGCTGGTACTCCTGGAGCGGCGGCACGTGCAACTTCGCCGGCGGGCAGTTCTACAACCGCGAGGGCCAACTCCCCGCCAACGCCACCTACTACGAGTACGACGTCTACCCGCGCGCCTGCAACGCCTCCCGGGACGCGTACCGGATCGTGGTGAACAGGAGCACCGGGACGACCTGGTTCTCGCCCGACCACTACGCCAACTTCTACCGGCTCTGAGTTTTGTCGGCGCCGGCCTTCCCCGGCCGGCGCCGGCTTTCGGAAAGGACGGACCGATGGGCGCAGCGTCCCCGCAGCCACCGGCCTGGCTCACGCTCGACCCCGCGACGGCGTCAGAGCCGGCCGGCGTGCCGGTGCCCGGCGCGGCCACCCGCACCCGGGCGGCCCTGCACGACGCGCTCGCCGCGGCGATGGCCCTGCCCGACTGGTACGGCCGCAACTGGGACGCCCTCGCCGACGTTCTGGCCGACGTCCTCGCCGACCGGACCGCGCCGGGCCCGCTGACCCTCGTCGTGCGGGACGCGGCGAACCTGCTCGCCGACGAGCCGCCCGCCCAGCTCGGCACGTTCCTCGACGTGCTCGGCGCGGCAGCCGCCGGTGGTCATGCCACCCTGCGGCTGGTGCTGCGCGACGCCCCCGAGCGGCTGCCCGCCCTGCGCGACCGCCTCACCGCCGCCCTGGGCGGTCACGTAGGCGCCCCCGAAACCACCTGACCACGCCCCCGTCACCCGCCCGCCGTCCGTCAGCAGGTGGCGTGCCAGACGGACGGGCAGGTGATCAAGGAGTTTGCGTCATCGCGCCGGTCGCGGCCCGACACAAACCCCTTGATCGCGCCGAGGAGACGCCCCGGTGGGGGTGGGTCAGTTCGGGGGGTCGAGGATGGCGTGGAAGCGCTCCTCGGCCAGGTCGAGCTGGGCGAAGATGTGCTGTTTGACCGGCGCCGACAGGGGGGTGTCGGGGCGGGCGACCAGCTCGCGGAAGACCGGCACCAGCGGGCGGTACTTGGCGGCCGAACTGGCGACCTTCGGTCCGACGGTGTGGATCACGCCCACGCCGTTGTCGGTGAAGTCCGACACCTTGATCACCCGGGCCCAGGGTTCCCGGTCGAGGCTGGCCGCCACGTGCTCCCGGTACTGCGCGTGCCGGTCCCGACCCGGGTCGTACGCCGGATTGGTGACCGCCTCGACCAGCCGCGCCACCCGCGACCCGAAGCGGGCGGCGAGCGCGGCCAGCGCCGCCACGGCCACGTCGTCATCCGCCCGTGGACCGGCGGCGGCCAGCTCGGCCGGATGATCCTCGACCGCGTCGTGCAGCAGCCCCGCGACGATCACGTCGACGTCCCGGACCTGATAGTGGTGCATCATCCGGATCGCCACCCGGAGCAGGTGGTTCAGGTACGGCTCGCGGACCCGCCGGTCGTCGCGGTGCAGGTCGGCGGCGAGGTCCAGCGCCTCGGTCAGCCGGGCGCGCGCGGCGTCGTCGAACGCGGCGATCTCCAGCCGGAAGCGGGCCAGCAGGCCGGGCTCGCCGTGCATCTCGGTGATCGCGTGCATCGGCATGGTGGCGAGGTACGCGGGGAACTCCATGGCTCCCTTATAGCTGATCTTCGCTGGACGCCGCCGTCGGCTTGCCGACGCCGTGACCGATGAGCCGCTTGGCCAGGCGTACGCAGGTGCCGTCCGGGGTGCCGACGATTGTCGCCTCGTCCATCACCCGGGCCATGATCAGCCGCCCGCGACCGCGGTCGCTGCCGTCGCCGCCGTCGGTCGGCCGCCAGCCGCCCTGGTCGCGTACCTCGATCTCCAGCCGGTCGTCGCGCAGCTCGACCTGGACCGTGGTGATCCCCTCGGGGGCGAAGCGGTAGCCGTGTTCGATGGCGTTGGCGCATGCCTCCCCGGTGGCGATGAGCACGGTCTCGACGTCCCACTCGTCGACGCCGTGCGCGTGCAACCAGTCGCGCAGCCGCTCCCGGGTGGGCGCCAGCAGGCCGGGGTCGGCCGGCAGGTCGATGGTGAGGACCCGGCCGGTTGTCCCACCCGTCACGTCCGGTCCTCCGTCCCGTGCCCGTCCCCGGGCCTGGGCGCCACTCGCGCTGTCACCGACTGTTCTCACCCTCCTGTCCCCGATGGCCACTGTTTCATGCCATCGGCGACCGGGATCGTCAAAGGTGATCATCGCGCATCGGGGCCCGCGTGTCAGCCGACACCCCCGACGGGCCGCCGCCGAACCCGACGGGTGGGGTGCCGCCGGCGTCCCGGGCGGGGGACGCCGGCGGCGTGGGCGCGACCGGTCAGAGCGGCAACCGGCCCGCGCCGGCCCAGGCGTCGACGACCGGCGGGACCAGCGGCGTCGGCAGCGGCGGGGTGGCGCGCAGGGTGGGCGTCCAGCCGGCGTCACCGCCGAGGTCCGGGTCGTGCGCGGCGTTGTACGCGGCCCGCAGGTCCACCGGCCGGGGGAGGTGGCGGCCCTGCTGCACCCAGCTTCCGCGCTCGGTCAGCGCGGTGCCGCCCCAGTCGTGGATGAGGTCCGCCGGGTCGACGTCGTCGGTGAGGGTGAAGAAGTTGTTCTGCGCGTAGATGGCGGACTGCACGCCGACGCCGAGGGCGTACTCGAAGCCGGCGCCGCCGAGCCGGTAGTGGTTCTCGTGCACGTCCACCTGGCCGAACCGCACCCGGGGCAGCCGCTGGAGGTCCCCGTCGAAGAGGTTGTGGTGCACGCTGACCTTGAGCCGGCCGACGTCCGGGCCGACCGTGTTGGAGGAGCCGATCAGCATCAGCTTGTCCCGGCCGGTGAACCGGTTCCAGGCGGCGGTGACCAGGCTGGCGGTGTGGGTCACGTCCAGCGAGCCGTCGTGCACCTGCCAGGGCCGGCCGAAGTAGATCGGCTGCCCGCTGTCCGGGTTGTCGCCGTCGGTGAACGTGTTGTGGTCGACCCACACGTGCTCGCTGCGGCGTACCGAGATCTGGTCGTACTGGGAGTTCCAGTTGCCGGCGTCGCCGTCGTCGGGGGACCAGGCCGGGAAGCAGTCCCGGGCGTCGTCGAACGTCAGGTTGCGCACGATCACGTTCGCCACCCGGTCGATCATCAGGGTGAGCCCGGTGAGCCGGGCCCCGCGCAGCCCGACGATCGTGGTGTTCGACCCGACGTTGATCTGCGTCTGCCGGGTCTGGTTGGCCACCGACCGGACCCGGGCCGCCTCCAGCGGGCCGCTCGGGTCCACCCGCCCCCAGACCGCCGGGTCGTACGCGGCCAGGTAGGCCGGCAGCGTGTACTCCGGGTCGGCCAGGTCGGCGCAGTCGAGCGGGGTGCCGTCGGGGCCTTCGAAGCCGTCGATCGTGCCGGCGACGTACACCAGCTTCGGGGTGGCGTCGGTGGCGTTCGTGGCGTTGTCGCCGCCGAGCGCGGCGACCAGCTCGGCCCGGGTACGCACGACGCGGGTCCGGTCGGCGGTGGCCGCGCCGCCGCCGGTGGTGCCGGCGCCCTCGGCGGCCCAGCCGTCGTCGGCGGGAAGGGCCTGGCGGCCGATCAGCTCGGCCGCCCGCGACGGGCGGTCGCCGGCGGGCGCGGCCGGCGCGGGCGCGGCGAGGGTGAGCGTGAGCGTGGCGGCGAGGACCGCGACGCCGACTGTCCGGGTACGCATGGCTGGAGTTCCGTCCTGTCAGGTGGTGGGAAGGTGCACGTCGTGGGGTCGGACCGCCCAGGGCACCCCGGCCTCGGACGGCAGCACGCCGGTCTCCGCCGCCGCGCGCAGCACCGCGTTGACGCCCCGGATCACCCGCACCCGTTGCGGGCCGTCGCCCACCGGGCGTACCAGGTCGCCGTCGAGCAGCGTCGGTTCCGGCGCGTCCCGCAGCGCGTCGAGCACCGCGGTGAACGGCTCGGTACGCGCCAGCGGCGCGATCAGCGGCACGCCGGTGGCGCGGTGGTCGAGCAGGTTCGCCAGCAGTCCCTGCCGGCCGGGCACGGTGCGTGGCTGGGCGTCGCCGGGCAGGCGCAGCCGGTCGGTCGGGTATTCCAGCACCGCCCGCCCCCGCTCGCCGGTGACCAGCACGTCGCCGGCGACGTGCTCCTCGGCGGCCAGGGTCAGCGCGGCGAGCACCGGCGGGCCGGCGTGCGGGGTGAGCCGCAGGATCGTGGTGTCGTCCACCTCGATCGGGCGGACCCGGTAGCGCTCCACCTCGACCCGGGCCGGCCGCACCGGCGCGCCGGTCACCGACTCGGCCACGGCCAGGCACTGCATGACGGCGTGCGCGAGCGGGTTGGCGAGCGCCCCGTCGACCGCCGGCCGGCCGTCCACCGACCGGCGGCCGGCCCAGGGGGAGCGGGCGTAGTAGGCGTCCGGGCGCTGCCAGGCGGCGACCGTCGCGATGCCGGTGACCGGGCCGAGCCGCCCGGCGGTCAGCGCGTCGGTGAGCGCGGTCAGCGCCGCCGAGCCGAGCGCCTGGAAGTTGACCTGCACCGCCCGGCCGGCGGCGGCGGACGCGGCCCGCAACGCGCGGTGTTCGGCCAGGTCGAGCACCGGCGGTTTCTCCAGCAACAGGTCCGCGCCGGCGGCGAGGACGTCCCGCGCGATCGGCAGGTGGGTGTGCGGCGGCGTGCAGACCACCACCGCGTCGGGGCGGGACGCGGCGAGCATCGCCAGGTGGTCGGTGAAGATCCGCGTCCCGGGCGGCGTCGGCGCGTCCGGCTCGTCCTCCGGCGGTCGCACGTCGACCAGGGCGACCAGGCGCAGCCGGCCGGCGGCGTGCCGCGCGGCGATCACCCGCCGGTGCCAGCGGCCGTGCCCGTTCACCCCGACGAGCGCCACCCGCGGCGGTCCGCCGCCGCTCACCGCGCACCGGCCGGGCCGCCCGGGAGACCGCAGGTCACCGGGCACCGGCCAGGGTGGCGCGGACGCCGTGCCGTTCCAGCGCGGTCAGCCAGCCGGTCACGGCCGCGCGGAACTCGTCGTCGGCGGCCAGGTCGGCGGGGATGACCTCGCGGACCGCGAAGATCGCGTCCACCACCCCGGCCGGGGTGTGCCGGCCGGCGGCGAGCGCCGCGCGCAACCGGTCGGCGAGCGGGTCGTCGAGCGGCAGCGGGCGGCCGTCGTCGGTGTGGCCGAGCAGGAACCGCAGCCAGGCCGCGACCACGAGCGCGCTCCACCGCGCGGACCGGCCGGCGGCCCGCAGGTCGGCCGCCGTGTGCAGCACCCGCTGCGGCAGCTTCTGCGAGCCGTCCGAGGCGACCTGCGCGGTGCGGTAGCGGATCGCCGGGTTGCCGAACCGGGCGAGCACCTGCTCCCCGTAGTCGGACACGGAGACGCCGGGCGGCGGGGTGAAGCTCGGCGCGATCTCCTCGGCGACCAGCCGGCGCAGCACCGCGTCCAGGTGCGGCAGCGCCAGCGCGTCGACCACCGTCTCCGCGCCGGCCAGCGCGCCGAGGTACGCGGTGGCCGAGTGCACCCCGTTGAGCGCGCGCAGCTTCAGCCGTTCCCACGGGCCGGCGTCGTCGGTGAGGACCGCGCCGGCCCGTTCCCAGGCGGGTCGGCCGCCGGGGAAGTCGTCCTCGATCACCCACTGCGACCACGGCTCGGCGGCCACCGCCGCCAGGTCGGTCACGCCGAGCGCCCGGCGCGCGGTGTCCCGGGTCTCGTCGGTGCTGGCCGGCACGATCCGGTCGACCATGGTGCCGGGGCAGGTGAGCTGCGCGGCCACCCGGTCGAGCGTGGCGTCGGGCACCCGGGCCAGGGCCAGGCACTGGTCGACGAGCGAGCGCAGCCGGCGGCCGTTGGCGGGCAGGTTGTCGCAACTGACGAGCGCGATCGGGCCGGCGTCGGCGGCGGCGCGGGCGAGCAGCCCGCGCACCAGCAGCCCGGGCACGGTGCGCGGCGGCCGGTCGGTGGTGAGGTCGGCGGTCAGCTCCGCGTCGGCGGCGAGCGCGCCGGTCACCGGATCGAGCTGGTACGCCTTCTCCGTCACGGTGAGCGTGACCACCCGGATCGCCGGGTCGGCGAGCAGCCGCACCACCGCGTCCGGGTCACTGGCGGCGTGGCGTACCCCGGCCAGCGCGCCGATCACCCGGGTCGACGCGCCCTCGGGGGCGAGCGTGGTGACGCTGAACAGCGCGTCCTGGGCGGCCAGCGCCTCCACCACGTCGGTGCTGCGCGGCGCGACGCCGATGATGCCCCAGTCGCCGCCGGCCGCGCCGACCGCCGCCTCGGTGTGCACGGCCTGGTGGGCACGGTGGAACGCGCCGAGCCCCAGGTGCACGATGCCGGCCGGCACGGTGCCGGGGCGCACCAGCGGCCGGCTCGCCTCGGGCAGCCGGCGCAGCGTGGCCAGGCCGAGCCGGTCCGTGCCCACGGTCACCGCCATGCCGGGCCGTCCGGAAAGCGGAACTGCGCGATCGACTCCGGTCGCATGGTGGCGCTGTAGCCGGGCGCGGTGGGCAGCAGGTAGCGCCCGCCCCGGGTGCGGACCGGGTCGACGAAGTGTTCGTGCAGGTGGTCCACGTACTCGACCATCCGACCGTCCAGGCCGGTGCTCACCCGCAGGTGGTCGAAGACGGCGAGGTGCTGCACGTACTCGCACAGCCCGACGCCGCCGGCGTGCGGGCAGACCGGCACCCCGAACTTCGCCGCCAGCAGCAGCTCGGCGAGCACCTCGTCGACGCCGCCGACCCGGCACGCGTCGACCTGCATCACGCCGATCGCCTCGGCCTGGAGCAACTGTTTGAAGACGACCCGGTTGGCGGCGACCTCGCCGGTGGCGACCCGGCACCGGCCGCCGGACAGCTCGGTCACCGCGCGGGCGATCCGGGCGTGGCCGAGCACGTCGTCGGCGTGCGTGGGCTCCTCGATCCAGTACGGGTCGACCTCGACCAGCACCGCCATCGCGGCGATCGCCTCGTCGACGTCCCAGACCTGGTTGGCGTCCATCATCAGCAGCGCGTCCGGGCCGATCTCGGCCCGGATGATCCGGGCCCGTCGCAGGTCGTCGTCGAGCCGCCCGCCGACCTTCATCTTCACCGCGCGCCACCCCTGGGCGTACGCGTCGCGGGTCAGCGCCCGCACCCGCTCGTCCGGGTAGCCGAGCCAGCCCACCGACGTGGTGTAGGAGGGGAAGCCGTCGCGGTCCAGCCCGGCCAGCCGGTCGGTGAGGCCGTCGCGTCCCTTGTCGAGGATCGCGGCGGCCTCGTCCGGGGTGAGCGCGTCGGTGATGTGGTGGAAGTCGACGGTGGCCACCAGCTCGTCGGTGGGCATCTCGGCGAGGTACCGCCACATCGGCGTGCCGGCGAGCTTGGCGCGCAGGTCCCAGACCGCGTTGACGAGCGCGCCGGTGGCCATGTGGATGACGCCCTTCTCCGGGCCGAGCCAGCGGAGCTGCACGTCGGCGGTGAGCGAGCGCCAGAACGCCACCGGCTCGCCGGCGATCTCGGCGACGGTGCGTCCGCGCACGTGGTGGGCGAGGGCCCGCACCGCCGCGCAGGTGATCTCGTTGCCCCGGCCGTTGGTGAAGGTGAACCCGGCGCCGGTCGGCCCGCCGTCGGTGGTCAGCTCCACGTAGGTGGCCGAGTAGTCGCCCCGGTTGATGGCGTCCGAGCCGTCGCCGCTGGCGGCGGTCGGGAAGCGCACGTCGTGCACCGTGACGTCGACGATCCTGGTCACGCGCGGTCACCTCCGAACTTGAAGACCTGCTTGGGCAGCCGGTAGGCCAGGTCGACGATCGTCTCGGCGGCCTCGTCCCCGGTGAGCCGGTGCTCGGCGACCAGGCGGGCCAGGAAACCGGCGTCGACCCGGCGGGCCACGTCGTGGCGTACCGGGATGGAGCAGAACGCGCGGGTGTCGTCGACGAACCCGGCGGTGTTGTAGAAGCCGGCGGTCTCGGTGACCGCCTCCCGGAACCGGCGCAGCACCTCCGGCGAGTCGAGGAACCACCAGGGCGCGCCGAGGCGCAACGCGGCGTAGCCGCCGGCCAGGGGCGCCAGCTCCCGGGTGAAGGTGTCCTCGTCGAGCGTGTAGAGCACCACGGTCAGCCGCGGGTCGTTGCCGTGCGCGTCCAGCAGCGGGGCCAGGCCGTGCACGTAGTCGGTGGCCTGCGGCACGTCCCCGCCGACGTCGCGGCCGTGCCGGGCGTACAGCCAGCGGTTGTGGTTGCGCACCGCGCCCGGGTGCAGTTGCATCACCAGGCCGTCGTCGAGCGACATCCGGGCGAACTCCAGCAGCATGTGCGCCCGGAACGCCTCCGCGTCGCCCGGGTCGGCCAGGCCGCGCCGCCCCTTGTCGTAGAGCGCCGCGGCCTGCGCCGGGTCGAGATCGAGGGTACGGGCGGTGGGGTGCCCGTGGTCGGAGGAGGTGGCCCCGGCGGCGGCGAACGCGGCCCGGCGCTGCCGCAGCGCGGCCAGGTAGCCGGCGTACGTGCCGGTGTCCTCGCCGGAGACGTCGGCGAGCCGGTCCACGTTCGCCGCCCAGCCGTCGAACTCCATGTCCACCACGTCGTCCGGGCGGAACGTGGTGACCACCCGGCCGCCCGGCCCGCCCCAGCCGTCGGCGGCGAGCTTGGCGTGCCGGCCCAGGTCGTCCAGGGGCGACTCGGTGGTGGCGAGCACCTCGATGCCGAAGCGGGTGAACAGCTCCCGGGGCCGGAACGCCGGCTCGGCCAGGCGGGCGGCGAGCGCGTCGTAGACGGCGTCGGCGGTGGCCGGGCCCAGCGGGGTGTCCACGTCGAACACGTTCCGGAACGTCTGTTCCAGCCACAGCCGCGACGGGGTGCCGCGGAACAGGTGCCAGTGCGCGGCGAAGCGCCGCCAGATGGCGCGCCCGTCGGTCTCGACCGGGCTGCCGTCGACGCTCGGCACGCCCAGGTCGCCCGGCGGCACGCCCTGGCTGAGCAGCATCCGGGTCAGGTAGTGGTCGGGCACGATCAGCAGCCGGGCCGGGTCGGGGAACGGGCGGTCCTCGGCCAGCAGCGCCGGGTCGACGTGCCCGTGCGGGGAGATGATCGGCTGCGCGGCGGCCAGGGCGTACAGCTCGCGCGCCAGGGCGCGCTGGCCGGGCTCGGCGGGCAGCAGCAGATCGCTGGGGGAGACGATCGACACAGCGGGGGCTCCTCGGTCAGGGCAGGGTGAGCAGGTCGGCGACCCGGACGGGCGCGCCGGTCTCCAGCGAGCGGTTGGCGGCCAGGCCGGTGAGCAGGGCGAGCGCGCCGTCGTACGCGGTGGCGGCCCGGCCGAGCGGGTCGGCCTCGCCGCCGAGCAGCACCCGGGTCATCCGGGCGTCCGCGCCGCCGTGCCCGCGCCGGGTCCAGCCGTCCACCGGGATCCGGACCGGCGGTTGCCAGAACGGCCGCAGGGTGAGCCGGGCCTCGCCGCGCTCCACGGCGGCCTCGTCGCCGTGCAGCGCCGCGCCCTTGAGCGCGGACGCGCCGCCGGGACTGACGTGGTCGCTCTCGGTCACCTCCAGTTCGAGGCGGCCCCGGCTACCGTTGACCATCACCCGGTAGCCCTCCCAGGGCGCGTACGCGGTGAGGTGGTAGGTCATGGTGGCGCCGGTGGAGTAGTGGGCCAGCACGGCGAGGTCGTCCTCGATGGTCACGCCGGGGGCGAAGACGTTGCGGTCGCGGTGGTAGCCGTCCTCGGCCTCGGCGTCGAGATACAGCTCGCGCAGCCGGGGGTGCTCGGCCAGCTTCAGCGCGAACGGGTCGTCGGCGGCGGCGGGCGCGTCGTGCGCCCGGTCGTAGTCGCGGGCGTAGCCGTGCCGGCGGCCGTCCTCGCCGTAGAAGAACAGCCGCCCGGCCGCGTGCACCTCGACCGGGCGGGCGTCCAGCCACCAGTTGACCAGGTCGAAGTGGTGGCTGGCCTTGTGCACGAGCAGGCCGCCGGAGGTGGCCTTGTCGCGGTGCCAGCGGCGGAAGTAGTCGGCGCCGTGCCGCACGTCGAGCAGCCACTCGAAGTGCACCGATCCGATCTCGCCCACCGCGCCGTCGGCGAGCAGCCGCCGGAGTTGCTCGTGCAACGGGTTGTAGCGGTAGTTGAACGCGACGGTGACTTTCCGGTCGGTCTCCGCGACCGCGTCCAGGATGCGCCGGCAGCGGGGCGCGTCGACGGTCATCGGCTTCTCGGTGACGACGTCGCAGCCGGCCCGCAGCGCCGCCACCACGTACTCGTCGTGGGTGACGTCGACGCTTGTCACGAGCACCACGTCGACGCGCTCGGTCGTCAGCATGGCGGTGAAGTCGGCGGCGGCGTACGTGGGCACCGGCGGCTGGCCGAGTTCGGTGAGCCAGCGGTTGTGCGCGTCCATCCGGGTCTGGTTGACGTCGGCCAGGGCGACCAGTTCGGCGGTGTCGGCGTGGTCGAGCGCGAGCGCGCGGACGAACATCTCGGCGCGCGCTCCGGCGCCGACCAGGGCGTGGCGGACCCGTTTCCGGGCCGGTGGTGACATGACGTCGGCCTCCCACGGTGCTGCAAAGGTTTGCAGCCGAAGAAACCATGCCGGGCGACACGTCGTCAATGGTCGATGGATTTCCCGTACCATGAATCCGGATTGGTGGGGTTATATACGCCCACCGGGCCTCCGGTTGAAATTGATCCGTAACAATGGGGCGTTGACACCGGAGCAACCGTTTGCATTAATTGGCGGCACCGTGACCCCCACCACATCGGACCAGGGAGCCGCCGTGCCAGCCACCATCCGGGACGTCGCCCGGGCCTCCGGTGTGCACATCTCCACCGTCTCCCGCACGTTCTCGGCCCCGCACCTGGTCAACCCGGAGACCCGGGGCCGGGTGCTGGCCTGCGCGGAGGACCTCGGCTACCGCCCCAACCGGGCCGCCCGGGCCCTGATCACCGGTCGGACCCACAACATCGGCCTGATCGTGGCCGACATCGCCAACCCGTTCTTCCCGCCGCTGATCAAGGCGGCGGAGGGGCAGGCCCGGCACCGCGACTACCACGTGTTCGTGGCCGACACCAACGAGGACGTGAACGCCGAGGAGGACCTGGTCCACGCGCTGGCCAAGCAGGTCGACGGCGTGCTGCTGTGCAGCCCCCGGATGAGCAACAGCCTGATCGAGCAGGTCAGCCGCGAGGTCCCGGTGGTGGTGATCAACCGCCAGGTCGCCGGCCTGCCCTGCGTGATGATGGACGTCGGGCAGGGCGCGCGGTCCGCGATCGAGCACCTGCTCGGCCTCGGCCACCGGCGGATCGCGCTGCTCGGCGGCCCGCGCGGCTCGTGGACCGCGCGGGAGATGCGCCGGGCCGCCTCGGCCGCCGCCCGCAGCGGCGGTGGCGAGTTGACCCTGCTCGGGCCCAACCAACCCACCGAGACCGGCGGCGGCGCGCTCGCCGAACCGGTGCGCCGCAGCGGCGTCACCGCCGTGCTCGCCTACAACGACCTGATGGCGCTCGGCCTGATCGAAGGGCTCGACGCGCTGGGGCTGCGGGTGCCGCAGGACGTCAGCGTGGTCGGCGTCGACGACATCGCGCTGAGCCGACTCACCCGCCCCAAGTTGACGACGGTGGCCACGCCGACCGCGGCTGCCGGCCGGACGGCCGTCGACATGCTGCTGCAACTCGACTCCGACGCGCCGCGCGGCGCCCGGGGCCGGGGCGCGGCGGCCGGCGACCGTCGCACCACCGCACAGGTAATGCTCCAGACCGTACTTGTCGTCCGCGACTCGACCGGGCCCGTGCCCGAGCCCGGTCGGGACGGCGCCGGGACCTGACCGGGTGGCCCGGGCCCGCATAGCGGTGCGGACCCGGGCGGCCCGTGGACGGCCACCGGTGACGTCGTCGCCTCCCACAGCCGAGGAGTGAGCGCAGATGCACCCCGCAACGTCCCCCACCGCCGGCGTGTCCGCCGGGCGGAATCACCGTACCCCCCTGTCCCGACGCCGATTCGTCCGCGGCCTCGCCGCCGTCGCGTTGGCCGCGCCGCTCGCCCTGGGCGCGGCCGGCTGCGGCGACGACTCCGGCGGCGGTGACGGCGGCCAGGTCAAGCTCTCCATCTTCTGGTGGGGCGGCGAGGCCCGGGCCAAACTCACCGAGGACGCCCTGGCCCTCTACACCAGGAAGCACCCCGAGGTGACCTTCGAGAAGACCTGGCAGGCCAACCAGGGCTACTTCGACAAGCTCGCCACGCTCACCGCCGGCGGCAACCCGCCCGACCTGTTCCAGATCGACGACAACTACCTGGCCGAGTACGCCGGCCGCAGCACCACGCTCGACCTGGGCAGCTACCGCGACTCCGGCAAGCTCGACGTGTCGACGTTCCCCAAGAGCCTGCTGGAGTACGGCGTGGTCGACGGCAAGCTCGCCGGGGTGGCCGCCGGGGAGAACACCCAGGGCCTGGTCTACAACAAGACGCTGCTGACCAAGAACGGGCTGCCGGAGCCGACCACCGGGATGAGCTGGGAGGAGCACATCGCCTGGGCCGAGCAGGTGACCAAGAAGACGAAGGTCCCGGGCACCCAGGACCCCAGCGCCGACTACAAGGCGCTCTGGGTCTGGTTGCGTCAGCAGGGCAAGGACCTCTACCAGGGCAAGGAACTCGGCTTCACGGTCGAGGACGTGACGAGGTGGTTCGAGCTGTGGAAGGGCGCGCGGGAGGCCGGCGCCACCCCGCCCGCGGACGTCATCCACGAGGGCAACGCCAGCGACGTCACCAAGCAGCTCGTGGTGACCGGCAAGGCGGCCACCTCCTGGGCCTGGGTCAACCAGATGCCGGACCTGAAGAAGAACACCAAGGACGAGCTGGGTGTGGTGGCGTACCCGGGTGACCCGAGCGGCCAGTGGGCGCGGGCCTCGATGTACTGGTCGGTGTTCAAGGGCAGCAAGCACCGCGACGTCGCGGTCGATGTGATCAACTTCCTGGCCAACGACCCGGAGGCGGTCGCGCTGCTCGGCACCGACCGGGGCCTGCCGTCCAACATGGACCTGCGGGCCAAGGTCAGCGAGACCGCCACCGACCCGGCCATGAAGCAGTCCATCCAGGTCGAGTCCGAGCTGGCGCAGAAGTTCGGCCCGTCCCCGCAGGTCCCGATCAAGGGACACAGCAAGGTCAAGTCCGAGCTGACCAAGGCCGCCGAGAACGCCCAGTACGGCCGGGCCACCCCGGCCCAGGCGGCGGAGCAGTTCGTCACCGCCTGCACAGCCGCAATCGCCTGACCCCTCGACGGAAAGGAACCGGCCCGTGGCCCTCACCACGGCGCCCGGCCGGACCCCACGAACCGGACCGGCCGGCCCCCGCCCCCCACGGCGCGGGGCCGGCCGGGCCCGGCTCGGTGAGGGCCTGGCAGGGTACGTCTTCCTCTCGCCCTGGCTCATCGGACTGATGGGCATCACGGCGATCCCGATGCTGCTCTCGCTCTGGCTGAGCTTCACCGACTACGACATCCTCACCCCGCTGTCCGAGGTGCGCTGGGTCGGGCTGGCCAACTACGAGCGGATGTTCACCGCCGACCCGTCGTACTGGCACGCGGTGCGGGTCACGCTGACGTTCGCGCTGGTCGCCGTGCCGCTGAAGCTCGCCGCCGCGCTCGGCGTCGCGCTGCTGCTCAACCGCGCCTGGCGCGGCGTCGGGCTGTTCCGCGGCCTGTTCTACCTGCCGTCGCTGCTCGGCGGCAGCGTGGCGCTCGCCATCGTCTGGGTCAACATGTTCAACCGGGACGGCGCGTTCAACTCGTTCCTCGCGCTGTTCGGCATCGAGGGGCTGCCCTGGGTCGCCGACCCGGACTGGGCCCTGCAAACGCTCATGGTGCTGGCCATCTGGCAGTTCGGCGCGCCCATGGTGATCTTCCTGGCCGGGCTCAAGCAGGTCCCCACTGAGCTGTACGAGGCGGCGGCCGTGGACGGCGCCGGGGTGTGGCGGCGCTTCCGCGCGGTCACCCTGCCGATGCTCTCCCCGGTGATCTTCTTCAACCTGGTGCTGGAGACCATCCACGGCTTCCAGGGCTTCACCGCCGCGTTCGTGCTCAGCAACGGCACCGGCGGCCCGGTCGACTCCACCCTGATGTACACGCTGAAGCTCTACATCTCCGGCTTCACCGACCTGGAGATGGGCTACGCCTCGGCGATGGCCTGGGTGTTCCTGCTGGCCATCGCGCTCATCACCGCCGTGTTCTTCAGCACCGGCCGGTTCTGGGTGCACTACTCGGACGGAGGGGACGACTCATGACCGCGGTGACCGCCGTCGCCGGCCGCCGTCGCCCGCGCAACCGGCAGGCGCTGCGCCTGCTGGTGCTCGTGGCGATCGTGGCGGTGGTGCTCTACCCGCTGATCTGGATGCTCGGCACCTCGGTCAAGTCGCAGGCCGAGATCGTCAACAACATCGGCCTGCTGCCGGAGACGTTCACCCCCGGCAACTACGTCGACGGCTGGACCAACTTCGACGTCAGCTTCGGCCGGTTCTTCCTCAACAGCGCCATGGTCAGCCTGCTCACCGTGCTCGGCAACGCGCTGTCCTGCCTGCTCGCCGCGTACGCCCTCGGGCGGTTGCGGTTCCGGCTGCGCAAGATGTGGTTCGCCGTCATGATCGGCACCCTGCTGCTGCCCGGGCACGTGCTGATCGTCCCGCAGTACATCCTGTTCCGCAGCCTCGGCCTGGTCGGCGGCGACTGGCCGTACCTGCCGCTGCTCATCCCGCACTTCCTGGCCACCGAGGCGTTCTTCGTCTTCCTCATGGTGCAGTTCATGCGCGGCATCCCGCGCGAGCTGGACGAGGCCGCCAAGATCGACGGCGCCACGGCGTACGGCGTGTTCCGGCACGTGATCCTGCCGCTGAGCCGACCCGCGCTGGTCACCACCGCGATCTTCTCGTTCATCTGGACCTGGAACGACTTCTTCCGCCAACTGGTCTTCCTGTCCACCCTGGAGGACTACACCGTCCCGGTGGCGCTGACCCTGTTCATCGACTCGACGAGCCAGAGCGCGGTCGGCCCGATGTTCGCCATGTCCGTGCTGTCCCTGCTGCCGGTGTTCCTGTTCTTCCTCGCGTTCCAGCGGATGCTCGTCGAGGGCATCAACACCAGCGGGTTGAAGGGATGAGCGCCGACCGTCCCCGCCGGGACTGGCGGGACACCCTCGCCGAGGCGACCGACCTGGCGCTGCTCGGCTTCGCCGTGGCGGTGGCCGCGCTGCCGGTGCTCACGCTCGCCCCGGCCGTCGCCACGGCCGCCGCCGCGCTGCACGACCGCGCCGTCACCGGGAACTGGCCGGCGACGCGGACCACCCTCACCCGGTTCGGCCGCGCGCTGCCCGCCGGCCTCGCCGCCAGCGCCGTCGCGCTCACCGTCGCCGTCGCGCTCGGCGCCGACCTGCTCGCGCTCGCCACCGGCCGGGCACCCGGCGGCGGGCCCGCCCTGGCGGTCACCGCCGTCGTGGCCGCGGCCCTGCTCGGGTACGCCGGCCTGGTCGCCGTCGCGGTCGGGCGCACCGGCGGCCGGGGCTGGCGGGCCGCCGCCCGGCACGTGGCCCGCACCTGCCCGCAGCGGCCCGGCGCGTGGGCCGCCGCCGCCGGGACCTGCGGCCTGGCCGCGCTGCTCGCCGCGCTCGTCACCCCGGTAGCGGTGCCGATCCTCGGCGGCTACACCCTCGCCGCGCTGCACGCCATCGACGCCCGCCTCGCCGACCGTCCAGCGACCCCCGCCGGTGCCCTCGGCCGTCCGGCCGGCGCGCCGGAGCCGGCGGCGGCCCACCACCCGGCGGTCCGACCGGAGGCGTCGTGACCGCCGATCCCCGCGCTGCCGCCGCCGCGCCCGCCGCCGTTCCGGACGCGGCCCGGGCCGGCGTGCCGGACGCCGCCGCGAGTGGTGCGGAGCGGCTGGTCGTGGCCGGGGTGGAGGTGGCCCGCTACGTGGTCCACCCCGACCTGGACCCCCGGCACGGGCCCCGCCCCTACCTGCACCCGGTGCGGACCCGGGCCGGCGTCCCGGTCACCGACGCGCTCCCCGCCGACCACGTGTGGCACCTCGGCGCGTCCCTCGCCGTGCAGGACGTGGCCGGCGCCAACCTGTGGGGCGGCCGGACGTACGTGCGCGGCACCGGCTACACGTGGCGCGACGACCACGGCGTCATCGCCCACACCGGCTGGCGGGAGCGGGCCGCCGACCGCCTCGACCACGACCTGCAATGGCGGGACGCGGGCGGGCGGCCGTTGCTGCGCGAGCACCGCCGGCTGACCGCCGTCCCGGCCGGCGACGACGCCTGGTGGCTCGACCTGAGCGCCACCCTCACGTCCGCCACCGGCGGCGACGTCCACCTGGGCAGCCCGGCCACGAACGGCCGACCCGGCGGGGCCGGCTACGGCGGCTTCTTCTGGCGGGTCGCGGCCGGGCCGGAACCCCGGGTGCGCACCGTGGACGCCGCCGGCGAGGAGGCGGTCAACGGCTCGGCCGCGCCCTGGCTGGCGCTGCACGGCGGCGGGACCGGCGGCGCGTACACGCTCGTGTTCACCGGCCTCGGGCCCGGCGACAGGTGGTTCGTGCGGACCGCGATGTACCCGGGCGTCTGCGTCGCGTACGCCTTCGACCGGCCGGCGGTGGTCGCCGCCGGCCGCCCCCGCCACAACCGGCACCGCGTGCTCGTCGTCGACGGTCACCTCGATCCGGTGGACGTCCCGGCCCGGCTCGCCGCGAAGCCCGCCCCGTGACCGGGCCGGAGGTCGCCTGCGTGGGCGAGACCATGGTGGTGCTGACCCCCGACGACGGCGGTCCGCTGGAACACGCCGCCCGGCTCACCGTCGGCGTGGGCGGCGCGGAGTCCAACGTGGCGATGGGGCTGGCCCGGCTCGGCCACCGCGCGGCCTGGCTCAGCCGGGTCGGCGACGACCCGTTCGGCCGCCGGGTGCTCGCCGAGATCGCCGCGGCCGGGGTGGATGTCTCCCTGGTCACGGTCGACCCGGCCGCGCCGACGGGCGTCTACCTCAAGGACCCCGGCCCGGCCGGCACCCGGGTCCACTACCACCGGGCCGGGTCCGCGGCGAGCTGCCTCGGCGCGGCGGACCTCACCGACCCCCGGCTGGCCGGCGTCCGGCTGCTGCACCTGTCCGGGATCACCGCCGCGCTCTCCGACTCCTGCCACGGGCTGCTCGCGCACGCGCTGACCGGGCGGGCGCTGCCCGACGCCCGGGTCGTCTTCGACGTGAACCACCGGCCCGCGCTCTGGCCCGCCGACCGGGCCGCCCCGATCCTGCGCGACCTGGCCGACCGCGCCGACGTGGTGCTCGTCGGGCTGGACGAGGCGGCGACGCTCTGGGGCAGCGCCGACCCGGCCGCCGTCCGCGACCTGCTGCCCGGACCCGAACTGGTGGTGGTCAAGGACGGGCCGGTCGGCGCGACCGCGCTGCCGCGTACCGGGCCGGCGGTCTTCGTGCCGGCGCCGCAGGTGGACGTGGTGGAGCCGGTCGGCGCCGGGGACGCCTTCGCCGCCGGTTTCCTCGCCGGACTGCTGCGCGAGGTTGACCTGAGATCGTGCCTGCGGTTGGGTCACCTCACCGCGGCGCCGGTGCTGGCCGCGCCGGGCGACACCGCGCCACCGCCGGACCCGGCGCGGATCGCCCGGGCGCTGGCGCTGACCGATCGGGACTGGGCGACGCCGGCACGGCGACGCGACGGAGGGAGCGGCACATGAGCGCACACGACTTCGCACCACTGTTCGGCGACGCGCGGGTGATGGTGATCCTGCGCGACCTGCCGCCGGAGGAGACGGTCCGCCTCGCCGAGCTGGCCTGGGACCTCGGCATCGACGTGGTGGAGGTGCCGATCCGCACCCCGGGGGCGGTGCCCGCGCTGCGCGCCGCCGTCACCGCCGGGCGGCGCCGGGACCGGATCGTCGGCGCCGGCACGGTCCGCAGCCCTGCCCAGGTCCGCCAGGCGATGAGCGCCGGGGCGGCGTTCACCGTCGCCCCGGGCCTCGACCTGACCGTCGCGGACACGGCCCGCGGCTACGGCATCCCGCACCTGCCCGGCGTGGCCACCCCCACCGAGGCGCAGCGGGCGCTCGACCACGGCCTGTTCTGGCTCAAGGCGTTCCCGGCGGTCAGCCTGGGCCCGGCCTGGTTCCGGGCGGTCGCCGGGCCGCTGCCGGAGGCCCGGTTCGTGGCCACCGGCGGCATCGACGCCGGCAACGCGGGCGACTTCCTGGCCGCCGGGGTGCGCGTGGTGGCGGTCGGCTCGGCGCTCACCGACCCGGCCCAACTCCCGCGCCTCGCCGCGCTCGCCACCGGCGACCCGGTCACCTGACCGTGCGGCCGGACGTGGTGGCGGTGGTGCGGATCGCCTTCACGATCGCCGGGGTCGAGCCGATCAGCAGCACCAGCGCCCAGATCAGCGCCACCACGGCGAACACCACCGCGCCCAGGTCGTCGAGGATGCTGACCAGGATCACCGGCAGCAGGCCGTGCAGGAACTGCAACACCACCGTGCACAGCAGCGTGGTCAGCGCCAGCAGCACCAGCCCCTTGTTGCGCAGGAAACGCGGCTGGGCGGCCAGCAGCAGCCCGGCCCAGACCAGCTTGAGCAGCAGCACCAGCCCGAGCAGCACGGCCGCGTCACCGACCGGGAAGAACCCCCACACCGCCAGGTACGCGAGCGTGCCGAACGGAGGCGCCAGGAACAGCGAGACCATCACCGTCAGCTCCACGAACGCGACGATCAGCAGGACCAGCGACACCAGCAGCAGCACGATCGAGAAGACGAGCGTGGCGACGCCCTGCACCCGACCCTGGACCCGGTCCGGCAGCACCAGGCTCACCGCGAACAGCCCGGTGGTCCAGAGCGCCACCACGTCGATGAGCGCGAGATAACCGGTGCCCCGGCCGGACGGCTCGGCGACCCCGCCCACGTCGCCCAGCTCCACGCCGAGCTGACCGGCGCTGTCCCGCAGCGCGGCACCCGCGTCCCCACCGCCGGTCAGCGCCGCCGCGCCCCACTCCACCCCGACCACGAGCGCCACCGCCAGCAACGCCAGCAGCAGGAACGGCTTGCGTAGCTCACCCATGTCGCGCCCCCTCCCGGGCGGGCCCGGTCAGGACCGGGCGACCGTGACCGCGCACCCGCCACCTCCCGGGCACCGCAGGACCACCTCGGTTTCCCGGTCCACCGCCACCTTCGCCACCGGCACGCCGTCCGGCCCGAGCGTGACCTGGTCGGTGACGGTGACGTCCGCGTCACCGGGCGCGCGGGCCGTCACCTCGAACGGCGGCCCGCCGCGCAGCACGAGCGTGCGCAGGCCACCCGGATCGGCGACCCGCAGCCGGCAGGCGGCGTCGAAGCGGACCACCACCCCGTCGGCGGTGGTGGTCGGCGCGGCGGCCGGCGGCACACACGCCACGGTCACCGTCGCCGGGTCCACCGCGCCGGCGCCGCGCCCGAGCCGGCCCAGCGGGCCCGGCCCGGCGGCCGGGTCGCCCGGACCGTCCCGCCGCCCGGCCACCGCCACCAGCCAGAGCGCCACCAGCAGCCCGGCCAGCGTGACGAGCAGCACCTTCTGCCGCCCGGTCATGGCCGGGAGACCGGGGTGAACCGGATCAGGTCCACCCCGGCGAAGTAGCCGTCGGTGCCCTGGGTCTTGCTCACCGCCACGAGCGTCAGCGTGTGCGGCCCCCGGGCCAGCTCCACCGTGTCCACGTCCAACTCGTCGGTGCGCACCACGGTCGGGGTGAAGCCGAAGAACGTGTCGCCGACCTGCCGCCCGTCCACCAGCCAGATGGTGTTGGCGTAGTCGTACGACGTGACGCGCACGGTGGAGAACCGCCAGGTGCCGTCCGCCGGCAGGTCCACCGACACGGTCACCCGGTCGCCGACGGCCCGGCCCAGGAAGAAGAGCTGCTTGTCACCGGAGAAGACCACGTCGCAGCAGTTGTCCTGCGCCACCACCGCCGCCTTCGTGGCGCTCTTCGACGTCACCTCGGCGCCGGCGACGAGCGTCTCCGCCTCCACCGCCACCGGCTGCACCGCCGGCGCGGGGGGCGTGTCCGGGCCGCGGGTCACCAGCCACCCCACCACGCCGGCCACCACCAGCAGCAGCGCCGCCGCGGCGGCCACCCACGGCCACGGCGAGGGCTTCGGCCGCTCGACCGCCCGCACGTCGTACGTCACCCGGCCGCTGGACCGGGAACTCTCCTCCGGCGCGGTGTTCGCCGAGTACGCGAACCCGGCCATGTCGTAGCGCCGGGGTGGGGTGCCGGGCGGCACGGCGAGCCGGACCAGGACCGACACCGACCCCTGCCCGGGCACCACGCGCTGCGGCTCGGTCACCGTGAACCAGGCGCGCTGGCTGCCCTCCCCGGGGGCGACGTCGAACACCACGGTGTCCGGCGCCGCCCCCGGGTTCGACACGGTGAAGGTCAGCTCACCGGCGTTGCGGGCGTCCAGGGTGAACTGTTCGGCGGCGGCGGCGACGGTCCATTCGGTGGTCATGACGACTCCTCGGGCGGGTCGTGGGGCGGGGGGGAGGGCACGTGCGCCCGGCCGACCGCGCGTACCGGGTCGGGCGGGGGTGGGCCGGCGGGCGGGCCGGCCGGATGCGCGGGCGGCGCCGGAGCCGCGGGCGACGGCGGGCCGGCGGGCGGACCGGCCGCGTCGGCCGGCGCGGCGACCACCTCGACGGTGACCGCGGCCGGCTTCTCCGCCTCGACGATCCGGGTGACGAGCGCCAGCCGGTCCGCGGCGGCCGGCGGCACGCGCACCACCAGGTGGAACGGCCGCTCCGCCGGCTCGTCCAGGACGAACCCGGTCACCCCGGTGGCCAGCTCCAACGCGGTGCGCATCCCGTACGGGGTGCCCCGCCAGCGGGCCAGCAGCGCGCCGTGCGCCACCAGGTCGCGCAGCCGGCCCACCGGCAGCGGCAGCGGCGCGTCCGCGCGCGGCGCGGCGACCACGTGGTCCATCGCCACCCACCGGCTCAGGTACGCCACGAACCCGTCCGCCGTCCGGTACGGCCCGAACAGCGCGTCGACGTCGGCGAGCACCGCCTCGTCCGGGGCGTGCAGCGCCTCCATCACGTCCAGCAGCGCGCCCAGCACGCTGCCCGGGCCGGTGGCCCGCTGGTACGCGGCCGGCAGCAGCCGCTCAATCGCCGCTCGACGCATCCTGCCGCACCACCTCGATGTCGTGCTCGCCGGAGCAGAGCAGCCAGGTGCCGGGCACGGTGACCACGTCGGCGGTGGCCTGGTTGGCGCTGGCCGCCCAGTCCTCGCCGTCGCCGCTGCGGTACACGCCGCGTTCGCCGCCGGCCAGCACCAGCCGCCCGACGCCGCCGGCCGGCGCGGTGGCGGCGATCGCGTCCACCGGGGAGAACCGGGTCCGGTCCCGCAGCGGCAGACCGCAGTTGACCATCACCGACCGCCACTGCGGCTGCCCGGCGAGGGTGTCCAGCCGGACCACCCCGCCGCTCTGCGTGGCGGCCAGCGCCAGTGGGCCGCTGAACGCGAGGTCCCGGCAGGTGCCGCCGATCCAACCGGCGGACATCGACTGCCACTGCACGTCGGACTCGAACAACCGGGTGCGGTGGGCGCCCTGGCCGGGTTTCTTCGGGTCCGGCTCGCCTGCGCCGCACCACAGCAGCGTGGCCGGGCCGTCGTACTGCACCGCGAGGACCCGGTTGTCCACGTTGGCCAGGCCCACGTGGGTGAACGTGCCGGGGCGGCCGGCGGCGGTGGACAGGTAGACCCCGTACCCGGCCTGCGCGGCGACCGCCACCCCGGGCGCGCCGCGTTCGGAGACGAACGACCGCACCGCGTAGAAGCCCCGGTCGGCGTCGGCCGGGTCGACCAGGATCTGCAACGGCACCGCGCCGGGCAGCAGCGGCACCTCGTAGAGACCCGCGTCGGTGGCCAGCAGCAGCGCGCCGCTGCCGTCCCGGTCGATCCAGGCCAGGTCGCGCACCCCGGCCTCCAGGTCGGTCAGCAGCGTCCAGCTCTCACCCAGGTCGGTGCTCAGCCGCACCCGGGACCCGCCGGCGTCGCGGGCGGTCACCACCGCCACCGAGCCGGCCCGGGGCACCACGCCGGGGCGGACCGGGGCGGGCGCGGGGGCCACCCGCACCACCGTCTCGTCGTCGAACCGGCCGGCCGGCTCCCAGCCCGCGCCCGCGTCGGTCGACCGGAACAGCACCGGCCCCCGCCCGGCGTACCAGGTGCCCGGCTGGTACTGGTCCACCGCGACGGTGCGGACCTGCGCGTCCGGCGCCTCGTCCACCACGAACCGCACCGACTCGACGTAGCGCACGCCCGGCTCGGCGTGCTCGAGCATCCGGTAGACGTTCGAGGCCCGCAGCGGCTCGCCGAACGCCCAGCCGGCCGGGTTGAGCGGCGTGGGCAGCGGGCTGAGCGTCTGGTGCAGCCGGTCGTGGATGCGGCGGCGGACCGCGTCGACGTCCTCCTCGCGACGCACCACCACCCGGGCCCGGACCGAGACCGCCTTGTAGCGTGCCCAGCCGGCGCGCACCGCCGTACCGAGCGCCCGGCGTCGCTCCAGGTCGGCCTCGACCCGGCGGCGGGCCTCCTCGACCTCGTGCTCGCGCAGCACCGCCACCGGCAGCCGGCCGCCGGGGCGGGCCGCCTCCGGCACGTACGGCACCAGCACCACCTCCACCTCGCCGGGGCGGGCGAAGCTGTAGACGGCGGCCCGGGTGAACGCGCGGGCCCGCGCCACCGCGCCGGAGCCGGTGGCGAGGATCTCGAAGTCCCGCGCGGTCACCGCGCGCTGCTGGGCGAAGAACTCGTACGGCCCGCGGGCCAGCACCGACTCCAGCGACTCCAGTTCCCGCCCGCCGGTGGCCGGCGCCGGGTTGTCCACCCGCAGCCCCGGCAGCGGGTCCCGCAGGCTGGTCAGCACCCCGGCGGCCACGTTCCCGGCCGGCCCGCCGCCGCACCGGTACCAGAGCCGCACCTGCCGCCCGGCCGGCGGGACCGCCGCCACCGTCGTCACCCCGGCCGTCCCCTCGGCGGCCGGGACGCTCCCGGGCCCGGTCCCGGCGTCCGTCCCGGTCCCGGCGTCCGGCCCGGTCTGGGCGGGCGGGACCGGGCGCAGGTCCAGCGCCGGGGCGAACGTGACCACCCCGGAGGCCCGGTCGACCAGGTAGACCTTGGCCTGCGGGCCGAGACCGGCGAAGCTGTCCACCGGCCGCCAGATCTCGTACGTGCGGCCCTCGTGCTCCCGGGCCGCGGCGCCCAACTCCACCGAACCGGTCGGCACCTCCACCCCGAGCAGCAGGTCCAGCGCCTCGGTGGTGCGGGTCAGCGGCGCGCGGGCGGCCCGGAACGTCTGCCCGGGCTGACCGGTGCCGGTGCCCAGCAGCTCCGCCTCGACCGGCTCGCAGTGGTGCACCCGTACCGTCACCTCGGTCTCGCCGGCGGGCAGCAGGGCCGGCTCGGTGGTCACGAAGACGACCGGCCGGGGATCGGCGCCACGGGCGGCGGCGACCCGGGTGCCGGCCGGCACCCGGACCGGGCCGCGATCGGCGCCGGTGCGGGTGAGGCGCACGTCCGCCCAGGCCGCCGCCGGCGGGTGCCGGGTCGCGCCGAGCAGGTTCAGGAACGCGACGTACGCCTTCTCCGGCAACTGGTTCAGCCGGTAGATCATCACCTCGGTCAGGTAGGCGAACGCCTCCAGCAACGCCATTCCCGGGTCGTGCGCGGACAGGTCCGTCCAGTCCGGGCAGGAGCGGCGGATCCGCTCCCGGGCCTCGGTGACCAGGTCGAGGAAGGCGCGGTCGTCCAGGTGCGGCACCGGCAGCGTCATGAGATGGCCCCCTCTCCGGTCCGGTCGGCCGGGTCGTCGTCGAGGTCGGCGTCGGGCGGCAGCAGGTCGACGGAGAACACCAACTGGCCGGGGGAGAGGCTGGCCCGCACCCGGTAGTCCAGCCGGATCACCAGGCGCCACGGGTCGTCCGGGTCCGGCCCGGCGTCCACGTCCAGCACCTCGACCCGCGGCTCCCACCGCCGGATCGCCTGCCGGACATAGTGGATGGCCAGGCCGGCGGTGGTGTCGTCGTTCGGCGCGAAGATCAGCCGGTGCAGCCGCGACCCGTACCCCGGACGCATCAGCCGCTCGCCCGGGGTGGTGGACAGCAGCAGGCACAACGCCTGGCGTACCGTCTCGTCCCCGTCGGTCATGGCGAGCCCGCCGGCGGCGGTCAGCGCGAGACCACCGGCGCGGCCCGCGTCGAAGCCGGCGCCCACGAACCGGAAGGCCCTCATCCGTCCGCCCCCAGGAAGCTCTGCCGCGGGTCGCGGACCTGGTGGTGCACCGTTCCCGGCGGGGTTCCGTCGGTCAGGCCGTCCAGGTGCGACAGCACCACCGGTTGCCGGTCCACCCGCACCCAGGCGCTGTAGCCGACGGTCACGGTCCTGGTGTGCAGGCAGGGTTTGATCGTCGGGCCGTAGTTCGGGCAGGCGGTGATGTCGCGCTCCTCCGGGTCGGGCCGCACCAGCACCGGTACGCCCCGCACGCGCACCCACCGCTGCGACGGGCGGTTCGCCACCCGCCCGTCGTGTCCGCAGGTGATCAGCGAGTCGCGATGGATCCAACGCATCAGCCACCTCCGGCGGAGCGGGCGAGGGTACGGGCCTGGGCGGCGGCGGTCCCGGTGTCCTCGGCCGCCGGGGCGTGCAGGAAGTCGACGGTCTTCGCGCGCACCACCACGGCCCGACCCGGCGCGGACAGCACCAGGTCACCGGCCGCGTGCACGGTGGTCAGCTCGGGCCGCAGCTCGACGAAACTGCCCGCGTCGGTGGCCAGCCGCAGCGTGCGCCCGTCGTCGTCGATCACGATCGACTGGCCGGTGCCGGTCCGCACCGACCACCGCCGGGACCGCCCGGAGACGATCCCCGCGTCGTACGGCTCGACCGCGCCGAACAGCGAACCGAGCACCACGCCCGACGCCGGCTCGCCGCCGGGCAGCGCCACCAGCACGGTGTCGTCCGGGTCGGGCAACGCGACGATCCCCTTGCCCCGGCCCGCGCCCGGGCAGGCCACGGCGAGCCAGCCGGCGTCCAGATCGCCGTACGCGGGCAGCGTCACCCGGGCCCGGCCCAGCCCGTCCGGGTCGTCGACGTCGGTGACCGTGCCGAGGGTGACCGTGGCCGCCGGGGGCGCGGCCACCGGGGGCGGCTCCGGCGGGGCGGTGCGGAACCGGGTCAGGTGGCCCTCGGCGTCCACCGTGTGCACCACGTCGGTGAGCACGTACACGCCGGCCACCGGATCCGGGACCCCGGCCAGCGCGATCCGCCGGCCCGGCCGCAACGCCGGATCGCCCTCGGCCGTGCCCTCGACGGTGACAAGTGACGCGACCCGGGCGTCCAACCCGGCCTGGGCCAACGCCGCCAGCTCGTCGTCGCTGCGCCCGGGCTGGTCCACGGCGGTACGCACCCCGTCCGCGCCGACGTCGCCCGGCGCCGGGCGCAACGCGATCCGTCGCCCGCTGCGCGCCTCGCCGGCCCGCTGGCCCAGCGGCTCGGCGCGCTGCGGATGCCAGCCCAGCGCGGCGCACTCCCCGCCGGCCCGGTCCAGGTTCTCGCTGACCCGCAGCGCGTGCACGGTCTCACCGAGCGTCAACGGCACCGGCTCGCCGTGACCGTCCAGGGTGAGCAGCCGCAGCCGGTCGCCGTCCACGCTCAGGTGCAGCCCGGCCCGGCCGGCCACCTCGCACAGCAGCTCCAGATCGGTGTGCCGGTGCTGGAGCAGCCGGTCCAGGCGCGGCCCGTCGGCCTCGGCGGCCACCCGCAGACCCAGCCCGGCGCACAGCTCCCCGGCCAGCTCGGCGGCCGTCACCGACTCGAACACCCGCAGCTCCTGACGCTTGCGCAGCCGGTGCAGCGGGTCGTACGCCCGGATCCGCAGCAGCGCGGCGCCGTCGCCCGCGTACTCCACCTCCACGGCGGTCACCTCGCCGGTGAACAGGGCCTCCGCTGCGCCGTCCAGGCGTACGTCGAGGGCGGCGCCGGGGCGTACCGGCGGGTCCAGGGCGCCGGCGCCGGGCGCGGCGGCCAGGGTCACCTCGCACTGCGTCGGCACGTCCAGCCGGGCGGCCACCCGGATCCCGCGCAGCCGGGCCGGGTCGGCCGGCGGCCGACCGTCCACGGTCACCGTCGCGGCCCGGTTCACGGCGTACCTCCGGTGATCGTGGCGTCCGGCGGTGGCGCGGCCGGGGGGACGGCGAGGGCGGTGCCGGACGGCACCGCCAGCGGGTCGGTGATCCGGTTGTGCTCGGCCAGCAGCCGCCAGCGCAGCGGCGAACCCAACGCGTCGTGGGCGAGCAGGTCGAACCGCACCCCGGACCAGCCCGGCTCGGCCGCGCCGTCCGCGGCGGCGACCACCGCGGAACCGGGCGCCACGCTGGGCGTGCTCGCCGCGGCCAACTCCTCCTCGAATCCGGCGCGGGCCGCCTCGGCGGTCTCCGCCACCCGGACCAACCGCAGGCGCAGCCAGGAGCGGCGTGGCGTGCCGGTGAGCGTGAACGCGTCGAAGCGCTCCGCGATCGCCGCGATCACGCCCGGCACGTTCCAGGTCTTGCCCCACACCAGCCGCACCAGCGGCGGACGGGGCCAGCCGTGCTCGACCGCCGAGTTCTCGGCCAGCATCCACAGCGGGCGGGTCAGCGCGCGGACGTCCTCGGGGCGGGCCGGGGACTCCACGAAGTCGACGTCGAAGAGCAGGTCCAGCACCAGCTCGGTACGCCCGCCGCCGGTGAACACCAGCGGGTCGTCGGCCAGGCCGGCACCGGTCAGCGGCCCGTCCGGGCCGCCCCGCGGGCGTACCCCGGCCAGCCGGGTGACCCGCACGGTCTCCGGGTTGAGCAGGCAGTCGACCCGGGTGCCGGACTCGTCCACGAGGAAGGCGACGCGCTCCATCAGCCACCCGCCTGTTCCCGGTCCAGCCGGGCCGCGTCACCCCACGGGGCCGACCGCGCCGCCGCCCGCGCCGCCGGGTCGTCGGGCAGCGCCGGCCACGGATCCCGGGCGGGCGTCACCACGGACTGGTCCGGCAGCGCCGGCCACGGCCCCGGGCGTACGTCCCGCTCCCCACCGCCCGTCGTCGGGTTCGGGTGCGTTTCTTGTCGTCCTGACGACGACAGACGCACCCAAACCCGGTCGTGCCCCGGCGCGTCGGCCGACCCGGACCCGGTGTGGGCGGCCCGCGTGCCCCGGTGCGCCGGGGTGAGCGGATGATCGGGCGCGAACCACAGCGGCCCGGGATCCGTCGCCGGGTACGCGCCGCCCGCCGACGTCCCGGCGGCCATGCCTGCCGCCGATCCAGCGCTGCCGCCGGTCCCGCCCCGACCTCGGCCGGCGCGCTCCCGGTCGACGGCTCGGCCCGCGTCAGCCGCGCTCCGTCCGGACCTCGTCGCGTTCGTGTGCGTCCCGGTCGTGCCCGTCCCGTTCGCGCTCAACCCGTTCGCGCCCGACCCGGTCGGGTTCGACGGAGCGGTTGATCCCGCGGTCCCGGACCGTGCGCCGGTCGGATCCGGTGCGCCGGCCCGACCGTCCGGGTGTGCTCCCGCGACGGTGGCGGGCGAGGAGTACGCCCCGGCGACACCCGGTCGGGTTGCCGCGCCGGTCGTCACCGGCCCTGGGCTGTGCCATGGCGTGCCCGCTGGTCCTGGGCCGTGCCATGCCGCGCCGGAACCGGCTGGTCCTGGGCCGTGCCATGCCGCCCCGGAACCGGCTGGTCCTGGGCCGTGCCATGGCGTGCCCGCCGGTCCCGGGCCGTGCCATGCCGCCCCGGAACCGGCTGTTCCTGGCGCGGGCCATGGCGTGCCCGCGCCCGTTTGTCCGGCGCTGTGCCACGCCGGTCCGGCGGCCCGAGCGCCGTCCCAGGCTGGGCCGGGTGGCCCCGCCGCTCGTGCGCCGTGCCACGGTGGTCCCGCGACTGTCCTCGTCCGGCCCGCGCCGGATCGCGCCGGAGCGGCGCCGACCGCCGAGGTCCCGGGGTGCGGGGCGTCGAGAAGATCGTCGGGCGCGGCACCGGTCTCGCCGGAACGCCACCCCGAGCCGGTAAGGCCGTCCCAGGATCGACCCGACTGGACAGGGCCGGCGAATCCGCCGGACGGTCCCGCACCGCCCGGACCGTACGCAGCGCCCGGCCCGCCGTGGTGACCGGGCGACGTGCCCGCCGGATCGTGGACGGCATCCGCGCGCGACCCCGCGCCACCGCGACCCTCGGACCAGCCGGCCGTGGCGGAGGCACCGGCGACGAGCCACGCCACCGCCTCCCGCCACCGCCGCAGCACCTCGCCCACGAGCCACAACCCGCCCCGAGCCCCCCGCCCCTCGCCCCACCCCCTTCCCCGCCCCGACCGGCCACCCTGCCCCGACGGGCCACCCCGCCCCGTACCGAAATATGAGTTTTCCGTCCCACCCCTCGGAAGCCCGAGTAGATCTTGGTAGGAAACGGCCCCTGGAGGGGCCATTTCGTACCAAGATCTGGACGGCTCGCCCGCGGACCCTGCGGTGATCAAGGAGTTTGCGTCGGGAACGAGGTCGGAGCGGACACCAACTCCTTGATCACGGTCGGCGGCGTGGGTGAGGTCGTGGAGGAGGCCGGGGGCGTGGGCGGCGACCAGGCGGAGCCAGTGCTCCGGTGGCTCGCCGGGACGACGGGGGAGCGGGTCGGTCGGGAGCGGGTCGGCGGGGAGGCGGTTGGCCGGGCGCGGGTCGGCGGGGAGACGATCGGCCGGGCGTGGGGCGGGTGCGGGCGGGGGACCGGCGGGGGCGGTCAGGCGGTCGGCGGTGGCCCGCAGGGCGCGGGCCAGCCGGTCACGCGGTAGCCGGGGCGGCGGCACTGCCGGACTCCAGCTCCAGCCCCTCGTACGCCAGGGTCAGCGCCTCGATGGCGATCTCCTGGGAGAGGGTGTTCAGGTGGGCGCCCCGCCACCGGGTCGGCCAAGCGTTGATCATGTTCCAGCGGAGCACCTCGGCGGTGCCGGCCGGGTCGAGCAGCACCACCGAGACGTTGCGCCGGTTGACCGTGCCCTTCGCCGCCGCGTTCACCCAGTCCCACAGCTCGCGGGCGTTGGTCAGGCCGAAGTGGAGGGTGACCGGGGCGTACTCGACCTGCCCGGGTACGGCGCGGATGCGCTCGTTGCCGGCCTCCCGGTAGGCGAGCGACGGTATCGCCACCTCGAAGCCGCTGACCTCGGTGAAGTGCCCGTTGGTGACGCCGTTGATGAGCAGCTTGAAGTGGTACGCCCGGTACGGGTCGACGGGCGCGCCCGGCTGCGGCGTGGCCGTGGTCGGCATGTCAGCCTCCGATCGTCTCGGTCTCGGTGCCGCCGGCCCACTGGCTCAGCTTGAACACCACGAACTCCGCGGGCTTGACCACCGCGATGCCGATGTGCGCCACCACCATCCCGGCGTCGCGTACGTCGGCCGGGTTGGTCTCCTCGTCGCACTTGACGAAGAACGCCTCCTCGGGCGTGCGGCCCAGCAGCGCGCCGTCGCGCCACACCCGGGTCAGGAACGCGCCGATGTCGCGCCGGATCGAGCGCCACAGCGTGAAGTCGTTCGGCTCGAACACCATCCAGCGGGTGCCGGCCGCGATGGCCTGCTCGATGGAGATGGAGAGCCGCCGCACGTTCAGGTAGCGCCACTCGCTGGCCTCGGCGGCGAGCGTACGGGCGCCCCAGAGCCGGATGCCCTCGCCGGCGAAGAACCGGATCACGTTGACGCCCTTGGGGTTGAGCACGTCGTGCTCCGGGCGGGTGACCCGGTACGCGAGGTCGACGGCGCCGCGTACCGGCTCGTTGGCCGGCGCCTTGTGCACGCCGCGCAGCGCGTCGGTGCGGGCCCAGATGCCGGCCACGTGCCCGCTCGGCGGGGTGAGCACGAGGTCGCCGCTGAGCGGGTCGCGGACCCGGATCCAGGGGAAGTAGAAGGTGGCGAAGTCGGACTGCCGGGGCCGGTCGCCGCCGGTGCCGGGCGCGTCGTCGTCGGCGTCCTTCGGCGTACCCTCGGCGGGTTTCCCGGACGCCGGCCCGGAGGACGACCCGGACGCGGGCCTGCCGGGCGTGGCGACCCGGGTGAGCCGGGAGACGTCGGCCACCTCGGGTGGCGGGTCGCAGATCGCCACCATGGTGCGCAACCGTTCGGCGGTGCTGATCAGTGCCTCGTGCGAGACCGGGTCGTGGTAGCCGGGCGCGGCCAGGATGGAGATCTCGTCGATCGCCTCCAGCACCTCCAGGCCGCCGCGTTGCCCGCGGGTGCCGGTGAGCTGGCCGCCCTCGCCGACGTTCACCACCCAGCAGCGGGTGCCGCCGTTGTCCAGGAAGCCGAACACGGCCCGGGCCAGCGGAGTGCTCTCCAGGTGCTCGCCGTCGGCGTAGAGGCGCAGGAAATCGGTCCAACTGTTGACCGCCTGCGGCCGGTCGACGTGGGCGGTCCGGTCCGGCGCGACCCCGACGAAGGCGGCGGTGCTCGTGCCGACCGGCCCGATCGGGCGGGCCCCGGAGGGCACCTCCTCGACGTAGATGCCGGGGGAGAAGTAGGTGGGCATCGGTCCTCCTGGGGAGTCAGTCGGGGGCGCGGACGACGACCAGGTCGTCGCCGGCCGGGTCCAGTTCGGCGGTGTGGACCCGTCCCCGGCCGATCAGCCGGATCCGCACCGGACGGTCCGGCGCGTCGGGGTCGTGCGGCACGCCGACCAGCCGGAACCGGCCGGCGGCGTCGGTCTCGGTGGCCTGGGCGGTGCCGACCAGTTCCACCCGCATCGCGGCGAGCGGCTGGTCCTGCGGCCCGACCACCCGACCGTCGAGGGTGCGCATGTCGAGCTGGCGGAGGTGGAGCGGCTGCCGCACCGGCGGCGCGGTCGGCGTGGGCCGGTCGATCCGGGCCGGCACGTCGAGCAGCAACGCCGGCCGGGGCGCCACGCCGAGCGCCCGCCACAGCGCCGGGTCGCCGGCGGCGAGCACCAGCTCCGCGCGACCGCCGTCGGCGGCTGCGGCGAGCACCCGGTCCAGCGCCGGCAGCGCCGCCGGCCCGCCGCCGCTGACCAGCAGCCGGACCACGAACCGGTACGGCTCGCGCGCCGTACCGCCGGACGCCGTCTGCCGGGCCGGCCGCAGGTCCAGCGGCCACACGGTGAGCCCGCCCGCCGGGTCGTCGCGGGGCGGGCCGACCGGGACGGACTCGCCCGCCGTCCCGGTCAGCCAGGTCGCGACGTCCGCGACCGCCGTCTCGATCGCACCGGTCATCGCGGCGGCGTCCCCTGGATCCGGTACGCGATGGCCTCGTTCCAGACGTGCGGGTAGACGCCGATCTCGAAGTAGCGGGTGAACCTGTTGATCGGCGCGTTGGTGTGGTCGTGCCAGAGCAGCCACACCGGGGCGATGGTGAACAGCGCGTAGTTGAGCGCGACGAGCGGCAGGTAGAGCGGGCCGAGCAGCCGGGCCTGGAACACGTGCACGTCCTCGTGCCGTTGGATGCCGGGGCTGGACCCGGCGCAGACCGTGCCGATCGTGGTGGCGTAGCGGGGCGAGACGCCCTCGAGCACGTTGACCCGGCCGCTGCCGGCCGAGACGACCCGGTCGAGCTGGTGGCCGAAGACCAGGTGCAGGGCCAGGTAGAGCGCCCCGGCGAACGTGTTGAGCAGGCTCCACGTGTGGTCGACCACGAAGAGGACGATCCCCTTCGGGCTGGCGTGGTAGGTGCCGGCGGAGGCGGTCGCCCAGCCGAAGGGCGCGCCGACGAGCAGGCCGACGACGGCGCCGACGAGCAGGCCGACGGTGCCGGCGGCGGCCTGCCCGAGCACGGCGCCGAAGACGGTCTGGACGGCGGCGCTGAGGATGCCGAAGATCATGTCCGGTCACCTCCCTCAGACCCAGGAGCGGACGAAGCGGGGCTCGTTTCCCTGGGCGAGCTGGGTGGGCGACGCCTGCGTCGCCTGCCGGTTGCCCGGGGGGAGCTGGTTGATGCCGAGCGCGGCGGAGAAGATGACCAGCCCGTTGAAGAACGCGATGATCCACTTTTCCGGGCCGGCGTCGGCGAACGCGGCGGTCAGGTAGGACAGCAGGAGCGCGAAGCCCAGCGCGATCCACTTGCGGGCCTTGTCGCCGCTCGGCCCGATCAGGCCGCCGATGACGTTCGTGGCGAGCAGGGTGGCGGCGCTGGCGCCGGTGAGGCTGCCCAGGGCGGCCCAGGTGAAGAGATCGTTCACGACGATCCCCCTTTTCGACGGTGCGGTGGTGCGGTCGGGTGAGGTGGTGCGGCGGCCCGCGGCTGTCACCACGGTCCGCCCGGTCGGCGGTGGGGCCGGCGGGCTGTCGCCGGTGCTCGGGGGCCGGCCCGGGGACCTCCGGCGGTGGTCGGAGGCCGGGCCGGCGGGACTCAGACAGGTGGGCCGGTGGGCGGCGTCGACGCGGCCGGTCCGGTGGCGGGCGCGGCCGGGGTGGCCGGTCCGGTGGCGGGCGCGGCAGGTGTCGCGGCCGGGCTGCCGCCCCGGGAGCGGCGCAGCAGCAGGACGACCACCACGGCGACGGCGAGCAGCAGCACGACCACCCCGCCGACGACCGGCAGCCAGGGGAAGGAGCCACCGCTGACCACGGCGGCGGCCGGGCTGGTGGCCGGTGGTGGCGGCGCTTCGGCGACGGCCCGCAGTTCGGCCGGCTTGGGCTGGTTGGCGACCACCTTCCAGCTCACCGAGCGGCCGGTGATCGTGCCGTTGGTGTCGAGCACCCGGCCGGGGAACGTCACGGATATCTCGAACGCCATCAAGGTCATGAAAGCCTGCTGGTTCCGCGGATCCTGCTCGGCCACCTTTCCGCCGTATTTCTTCGGATCAAGCGGAAGCGTGAAACGGTAGAGATCGTCGTCCCGGACAAGATTCACACTCTCGCTGGTGAATTGCGCCAGTGGTGTTTTCCGGTACGTGATCTGAGTGCCGTAGAACGTGGCGTCCTCGTACCGGGTCTCGGTGCCGGCGGGAAGCGTGGGAATGTTCTGCCGCAGTTCGGCGAAGGCCACCGCGACGTCCGGGTTGCGCTGCTTGAGCACGGACTTCTGCGCGGTCAGCAGCAGTTGGCCGGAGATCGTGTCGTCGGGGTTGACGGTCAACCCGAGGTTGAGCTGCATACAGCCGCCCAGTGCCGCCACGAGGGCGAGACACACCGCTAGGCGAAAGGCCCGGCTGCGGCGGAGTCTCGTATTCATGCGCTCAGTGTGGGCGGTCGCGCCGGGCTCGGCAGTCAGCGATCGGCCGCCGCTCTGTCGCCGATCTTACCGGTCACCTCTCCCATTCGGACGACCCCGGAAAAGGAATTGATCGATATCCTGGAAGGTTGTCATTCGTCCTTTCCCGGCTCCGGCCGGTCCGTGGTGACCCGGAAGACCGGGATGCCCGGGGCGACGCGCGCGAACTCGGTCAGCGGGGCGTGCCGGTCCACCGGGACGTGCGGGCGCGCGCCGGGGGCGAGCGCGAGGTGACGACGCAGGATCGGCGGCCGGTCGGCCACGTCGACCTCGACCAGTCGGACCGCCTCCCGGCCGCCGTGGCGCAGCACCGCCCGCCCGTCGGCGGCCCGGACGTTGGCCACCCAGTTGACCCGGTCACCGAGCATCGACACCAGGTAGCGCTCACCGTCGAGGTCGGCGACCACCAGCGGCAGGGCGACGGTCCGGCCGGTGCGCCGGCCCCGCACCTCCAGGGTCACCCAGTGCCGAGGGCCGAGGCCGGCGGCGTGCTGCCGGGCGGCGAGTCCGTTCATCACCCGGGCGAGCCGGTTGGGCCGGCCACCCCGGTACATCCACCTCAGGTGCCTGCGCCACAGATCCGTACCCATGAGATCCTCCCCTCTCCCTCCGTCAATGGAATCCGGGACGGGCGGCGGCGACCAGGGTCGATCGACCCGGGCTCCGTCCCGCACCATTCGCGCCCGGCCGGCCGAACCGGCCGGACCGGGTGCCGCCGATCACTGCCGCCCGGCCCGGCAGGCCCCAGGATGGTGTGGGTGCGACAGGAAGGCGGACGATGGCGACAGTGACCGGAGGACGGGTCGGGCCGGCCGTACACGAGGCGGCCGGGCGGCTGCGGCGCGGCTGGCTGCCGGTGGTCGAGGCGACCCTCGCCGCCACCGTCGCCTGGATGCTCGCCACCCGCCTCGTCGGTCACCCGCAACCGTTCTTCGCCCCCGCCGCCGCGCTGATCGTGCTCGGTCAGGCGCGGGGCCAGCGGATCCGCCGGGCGGTGGAGGTGGTGCTCGGCGTGGCCGCCGGCGTGCTCGTCGCCGACCTGGTGGTGCAGGCGCTCGGCCCGCGTACCACCTGGACCGTGCTCACCGTCATCCTGCTCACCGTCTCGCTGGCGGTGGCGGTCGGGGCCAGTTCGGTGACCGTGGTGCAGGCCGCCGTCTCCGCGCTCTACCTCGTGGTGGTGTCGCCGCCGACCGAGTCGCTGATCCCGTTCCGGTTCGTCGACGCGCTGATCGGCGGCGCGGTGGCGGTGCTCGCCAGTCAACTCGTCGACGCCCGCCGGCCGCTCGCCCCGCTCGTCGCCGAGTTCCGGCACACGTTCGCGGAGCTGGCCGAGGTGCTCGACGAGATCGGCGCGGCGCTCGACCGCGCCGACGACACCGCCGCCGTGGCCGCGCTGGACCGGGCCCGGCACGCCGACGCCGGGGTGGAACGGCTGCGCGACGCGGTCCAGGCCGCCGGCGAGGCGCTGCGGCTCAACCTCCGCCGCCGCCGGCACCTCGGCCGGCTGCGCTCGGTGGAGGGTTCGATCCGGCAGACCGACTACGCCGTACGCAACGTCCGCGTGCTGGCCCGGGCCGCGGTCACGCTCACCCGCGGCGCGGCGCCCGTCCCGGCCGACCTGGGCGCGACGGTACGCACGCTGGCCGGAGCGGTCCGCTCGGCCGGCGACGCGCTCGCCGCCGACCTCGGCGGGCAGGAGGAGGTCGCCGACGGCCACGCCGCCCGGGTCGACGCCGCGGCGCTGGAGGCGGTGCGCGCGGCCGGGCGGCTCTTCACCGCCGGCCCGAACCTGCCGCTCGCGATGATCATCGGGCAGATCCGGGCCACCGCCATCGACCTGCTGCGCGGCGTCGGCGTGGACGACGACGCCACCGTGCTCAGCCGGGTCGACGCCGCGGTCACCGGGCCGGAGCGCTGAGCACCACCGCTCAGGCGCTCTCCCGGGCCACGAGCGTGGACCCGAACGCGGTCTCCGGCGGGACCGGCGCCTGCGCCAGCACCGCCGAGGCCGCGGCGGCGGCGATCCGGTCCACCGGATGGGTCGCGGTGGTCAGCGCCGGGCTGCTCACCGCCGCGTACGGCAGATCGTCGAAACCGGCCACCGCCACGTCGTGCGGCACCCGCAGGCCGTGCCCGCGCAGCGCGGCGATCACCCCGAACGCGGTGGCGTCGCTCGCCGCGTAGAACCCGTCCACGTCCGGCCACCGGTGCAGCGCCTCGAGCGCCGCCGCGCCGCCCCGGGCCGCGGTGAAGTCGCCGGTCACCAGCCGCTCCGGCGCACCCACCGCACCCATCAGCTCCCGGTAGGCGGTCACCGAGCGTTCCGCGCAGGTCAACCACCGTGGGCCGGTCACCATGACGATGCGGCGGCGGCCGGTGGAATACAGGTGGCGCAGCACCGCGCCGGCGCCGGCGGCGTTGTCCACGTCGAACGAGGGCACCGTCGCCGAACCCCGACCGATCGAGGCGACCCGGCCGTGCAGCCGGGCGGGCACCGCGTCCAACGCCGCCTGTGTGGTGTTGACCAGGATCACCCCGTGCACGCCCCGGTCCGCGCCGAGCCGGATCAGGCCGGACGGGTCACCGAGCGGCAGCCACTCCAGCGCCACCCCGACCCCGTGCGGCGCGCACACCCGGGACGCGGCGCTCACCACCCGGTGCACGTACGGGTCGTCGAAGACCGAGTCGTCCCGGCCCACCACGGCCACCACCAGCCGCACCCCGGCCCCGCGCACGAGCGCCCGGGCCGTGGTGTCCGGCACGTAGCCGAGGTGCTCGGCGGCGGCGCTCACCCGGGCACGGGCGCCGGCCGAGGCGAAGCCGTAGCCGCCGAGCACCCGCGAGGCGGTGGCCCGGGACACCCCGGCGGTCCGGGCGACGTCGTCGAGCGTGGCCGGTCGTGCGGTCGGCGTACCCATGTGAAGCATCATGCCCGCTCCGGGCCGGGTGAGGTAAGGCGCGGGAGCGCTTGTGGTGATAGCGCTCTCAGGTGTGCGATGGTCGTCGGGAACCATTCGGGGAAGGGACGACCGCACCGTGAGCAACACCCTCGACGCGCCGGCCGCGCCACGGCCACCGGCGTCCCGGCCGGTGCTGGCCGCCCGCACCGGCGTCGCCGTCGTCTTCGCCCTCAACGGGCTCGCGGTGGCCAGTTGGTTCTCCCGGGTGCCGGCGGTCCGCGAGGCGCTCGACCTCAACCCGGGCCGGCTCGGCCTGCTGCTGCTCTGCATGTCGGTGGGGGCGCTGCTGGCCATGCCCGCCGCCGGCCTGGTCACCCAGCGGCTCGGCCCGGCCCGCACGGTGGTCGTGGCGACCGTGCTCGTCGCGCTCGGCATGACGGTGGCCGGCCTGGTCACCGGCCTGGCCGGCGTGGCGGTCGGCGTCGGGCTCGGCGTCGCCGCGTTCGGCTTCGGCTCCGGCCTGTGCGACGTGGCGATGAACGTCGAGGGCGCGGCGGTGGAGAAGCGGCTCGGGCGCACCATCATGCCCCGGTTCCACGCCGCCTGGAGTCTCGGCTCGGTGGCCGGCGCGGGGCTCGGCGCCGGCGCCGCCCACCTCGGCGTACCGATCGAGGTACACCTGCCGGTCCTGGCGGTGCTGGTCCTGACCGGCACGATGCTCGGCGCCCGGTCCTTCCTGTCCGCGCCCGCCGAGTCGGCCGGCGCGGGCGAGCCGGCGGCCCGGCGGCGGGCGCTGCTGGCCGCCTGGCGGGAGCCGCGCACCCTGCTCGTCGGCCTGCTGGTGCTGGTCATGGCGTTCACCGAGGGCACCGCCAACGACTGGCTGGCGGTCGCGTTCGTGGACGGGTACGGGGTCGACGAGGCGGTCGGCGCCGCCGTGTTCGGCGTGTTCGTGGTCGGCATGACGCTGGGCCGCACCGCCGGCACGGTCGCCATCGACCGCTGGGGACGGGTGCCGGTGCTGTTCGGCACCATCGGGATCGCCGCCGCCGGCGCCGCCCTGGCCGTGCTCGCCGGCTCCGGCCCGCTGGCCGTGGCCGGCGTGGCGCTGTGGGGGATCGGGGCGTCGCTCGGGTTCCCGGTCGGGATGAGCGCCGCCGCCGACGACGAGGACAAGGCGCCGGCCCGGGTCAGCGTGGTCGCGGTGATCGGCTACACCGCGTTCCTCGCCGGGCCGCCGCTGCTGGGCTTCCTCGGCGACCACCTCGGCGTGCTGAACGCGCTCGGCCTGGTGCCGCTGCTCCTGCTGCCCACGCTCGCGCTGGTGCCGGTGCTCCGCCCGCCCGCGGTCGCGGAGCCGTCCGCGCGCTGAGCGGGGCCCAGCCGACTCCCACGATGTTCCCAGCCGCCTGACAGGCGGGCGTGCTGCACTGGGACTCCGACGGCGAGGAGAGGAGGCGGGCATGCGTTGGTTCAGCCGCCGGGCCGCCGACCCGACGACCCCGACGAAGCTCGACCGCGAGGCGAACCGGGAGGACCTGGCGCAGCTCGAGGCGTTCGTGACCAGCCGGCGCGGGGTCGAGTTCTATCTGGAGCCGGAGACCACCGCCACGGACACCACGGTGGTCGCCATCGCCCACGACGGGGAGTGGATCCGCCGCCGCACCGGCTCGCCCCGGGTCGCCGGCACGATCGCCCGGCGACACGCGGTGCCGCTCTACGAGGCGGCCCGCACCGGCTACCCGGAGCGGATGCGGGCGTGGAACCGGGCGCACCCGGAGCGCCGCAAACGCTGACCGCGCTCAGTCACCGAGCGCGGCGCGGGCCTCCTCGCGGCGCAGCGGCTCGTCGTGCGCGGAGACATACCACTCGACGTGCTCGGAGAGCAGGCCGCGGGCCAGCGCCAGATCCGGGCCGTCGGTGGGCGTGCGCTCGTGCAGCGGCGGCGGATACCAGCAGTCGCCGAGCAGCAGCACCCGGGAGTCCGGCACCAGCACCACCGTCGAGTCGGCGGCGTGCCGGCCGCCGACGTGCCGCAGCACCACACCGGTGGGCAGCATCAGCTCGTCGGTGAACGTGCGGGTCGGCGGCAGCACCGCGAAGCCGTCCCAGTCGTCCACCGCGAGCGCCCGGGCCCGGTGGCTGGGCCCGAGCCGGGGCTCGGCGCGGGCACCCTCCCGCAGGTGCCGGTGGCTCCACGGGCGGGCCGCCTCGGCGCGCAGCGGATCGACGCCGGCCTCGTGCCCCACGATCTCCACGTCCGGCCAGGCGCAGGCGCCCCACACGTGGTCCCAGTGGTGGTGGGTGTAGACCAGCCAGCGCGGCTCCGGCAGCCGGGCGGCGGCGATCCCGGCGCGGATCTCCCGGGCGTGCGCCGGACTGTGGCCGGCGTCGACGAGCACGCTGCCCCGATCGTCGGCGACGATCGCCACGGCGGGCCGGATCGCGCCGGGGTCGGGGTCGCCGGGGGCCAACCAGACCCGGTCGGCCAGGTGGCGCAGCTCCATGGCGGGATCCTCTCGCAGCTCCGCCGGATGCTATCGCCGTCCCGCGCGGCCGGCTGCCCCGTCAGCCGGCGACCGCGGTGGCCAACGCGTACCCGACGAACGCCGCGCCGAGCCCCGCCACCACGCTGACCAGCACATTCGCGTACGCGTGCAGGCGCGGGCCGGTGCGGGCCAGCTTCAGCGTCTCGTAGCTCAACGTGGACCAGGTGGTCAGCGCGCCGCAGAAGCCGGTGCCGACGAGCGCGGTCACCCCCGGATCGGCGGGCACCGCGAGCACCGCGCCGAGCAGCAGCGAACCGGCCACGTTGACGGTGAGCGTGCCCCACGGGAACACCGAGTCGTGCCGGGCCTGCACCGCCCGGTCGGTGAGGTAGCGCAGCGGGGCGCCGAGCGCCGCGCCGAGCGCGACCAGCAGGACGGTCACCGGGGCGCCCTCCGCCGGGCGGCCAGCAGCCGGCCGGTCACCACGTCCCCGGCGGCGACCGCCGGCAGCGCGCCGAGCACGGTCGCCGCCAGGTAGGCCAGTGCGATCGCGGGCGCACCGTCGGTCACCAGGCGCTGCGCGTCGACCACGTACGCGGAGAACGTGGTGAACCCGCCGAGCAGCCCGACGCCGAGGAACGGCCGCGCCAGCGGGCCGGCCGGACGGACGGCGAGCACCGCCATCAGCACGCCGATCAGCAGGCAACCGGTGACGTTGACGCCGAACGTGGCCCACGGGAAGCCGGTGGGCGTCCGCGGGACCGCGGCCTGCGCGCCGGCGCGGGCCAGCGCCCCGAGCGCGCCGCCGGCGGCGATCACGCCGAGCACCGCCGCCGGGTGCGCGGCCAGCTCCGCCCGGTCGGCGGGTACGCGGAGATCGACGTCGGGATCGACGCGGGACTCGGGGGGTCGTGCCACGGTGCCTCCCACCAGGACGGGCATCACTGGCAGGGACCGTTGGCGATGTCGCGGTTCTCCCGGCGTGCCCCGGGACGGCGGGCCCCACCGCCGGTCTCACCCGAGCATAACCTCGACCCGTCCCCACCGCCCGCGGCGGGCCCCGGCGACCTGCCGAACGGGCGCTGACCTGGCAGGACCACCGGTACGGGCGTACGGTGATCGGCATCCCGCCCGGCGCGGCGGCGTCGGGCCCGTCGCGCAGGAGGCACCCGTGCAGGACCGCACCCCTCGGCCGGACGAGCTGGATCCCGTCGAGCGGATCGGCGTGGACGAGCTGCGTGCCCTGCAACGGGACCGGTTACGCCGGTCGCTGCGGCACGCGTACGACCACGTGCCGCACTACCGCCGCGCGTTCGACGCCGCCGGCGCGCACCCCGACGACGTACGCGACCTGGCCGACCTGGCCCGCTTCCCGTTCACCGCCAAGGCCGAGCTGCGGGAGAACTACCCGTTCGGCATGTTCGCCGTGCCCCGCGAGCGGATCGCCCGGCTGCACGCCTCCTCCGGCACCACCGGACGGCCCACCGTGGTCGGCTACACCCGCGCCGACCTGGACACCTGGGCGACGCTGATGGCCCGGTCGATCCGGGCCGCCGGTGGCCGGCGCGGCGACCGGGTGCACGTCGCGTACGGCTACGGGCTGTTCACCGGCGGGCTCGGCGCGCACTACGGCGCCGAGGAGCTGGGCTGCACGGTGGTCCCGGTGTCCGGCGGCATGACCGAGCGCCAGGTCATGCTGATCCGCGACCTCGAACCGGAGGTCATCATGGTCACCCCCAGCTACATGCTCGCCATCGTGGACGAGATGGAACGCCAGGGCGTCGACCCGCGCGCCACCTCGCTGCGGGTGGGCGTCTTCGGCGCCGAGCCGTGGACCGAGGACATGCGCCGGGAGCTGGAACAGCGGCTCGACCTGCACGCGCTGGACATCTACGGGCTGTCCGAGGTGATGGGTCCCGGCGTGGCCGTCGAGTGCGTGGAGACCAAGGACGGCCTGCACCTGTGGGAGGACCACTTCTACCCGGAGATCATCGACCCGGTCACCGGCGCGGTGCTGCCCGACGGCGAGCGGGGCGAGCTGGTGCTGACCTCGCTCACCAAGGAGGCCACGCCGGTCGTCCGCTACCGCACCCGGGACCTCACCCGGCTGCTGCCCGGCACGGCGCGCCCGATGCGGCGGATCGAGCGGATCACCGGACGCACCGACGACCTGATGATCGTCCGAGGGGTGAACGTGTTCCCGACCCAGATCGAGGAGCTGATCCTGCGTACCCCCGCCCTGTCGCCGCACTTCCAGTGCGTGCTGGACCGGCAGGGGCGGCTGGACACGCTCACCGTCCAGGTGGAGCGGCGGGCCGACGCCGCCGTGGCCGACGCGGAGCGGGCCGGCGCGGCCCTGGCCGAGCAGGTGAAGAACACCATCGGGGTCTCGGTGGCGGTCCGGGTGATCGAGCCGGACGGGGTGGAACGCTCGATGGGCAAGATGCGTCGCATCGTCGACAAGCGGCGGGAGCGCTGACATGGCGGCCGACGACGGCCGCACCGCGGCGCACGACATGTTCGACGCCGACGTCGCCTCGAAGGGGCTCGGCATCGAGCTCGTCTCGGCCGGCGGCGGCGCGGCGGTGGCCCGGATGCGGGTCACCCCGGCCATGCTCAACGGGCACGCGATCGGCCACGGCGGCTTCGTGTTCCTGCTCGCGGACACCGCGTTCGCGCTGGCCTGCAACAGCCACGGACCGGTGACCGTGGCCGCCGGCGGCGAGATCAGCTTCCTGCGCCCGGTGCGCGGGGGCGACGTGCTGGAGGCGTACGCCACCGAGCGGGTCCGGCACGGCCGCAGCGGCATCTACGACGTGACGGTCCGGCGCGGCGACGAGGTGGTCGCCGAGTTCCGCGGGCGCAGCCGCGTGGTTAAGGAGGGGCCCCCGCTTAACGCCTCCGGTAGAGGCGGGGCCCCCGCTTAACACCCACGCCCGCCGGGGCGCCCCCGCGCGCCCCGTCCGGGTCGGAGCGGCCCCGTGCCCGCTCCGACCCGGACCCGGCGCTCAGGCGGCGACGCCGAGTGGGGCGATGCCGGGCGGCGTCGCGGCCACCCGTCGGCTCCGGCGCACCCGTTCGGGCGGGCCGGTCGTCCACCCGAGCGACGCCGGGACACGCGGCACGACACCGTCCGCGACACGCGGCACGACACCGTCCCGGACACGCGGCACGCCACCCGCCCGGATACCCGTCACGGTGGCGGGCGTGTCCCGTCCGGGCACGACCATCGGCGGGGGACCGGCCCGGGCGATGCCGGACCCGGCGTAACCGGATCGGTCGGACGGTGCCCCGCCCTCGCCGGACCTGTCCGACCGGGGCGGCGGGACGGGCGCCGGTCGGGCCCCTCCTCCCGACCGGCGCGTCCGTCCCGCCCCGAGCGGGCACGTCACCCGCTCGTCGGCGTCCCGCGAGGAAACACCGATCCCGGCGCCCGCCGCGGCCGGAGGGCGCGCGGCGGGAGCATCAGCCGGCCGTCCGGCCGGTCGTCGAACCACGACGGGGCCGGCCCGCTCGGGGAGCCCGCTGCCGACTCCGGCACCTGCCCGGGCGCTGCCCGCTCCGATGCCGGCACCCGCGCCGACGGGGGCACCCGCGCCGACGCCGACGGGGACACCCGCGCCGGCACTCGCCCCGACGCCGCTGAGCCGGCGGGCGAAGTCCGCCCGTACCGCGCGGGTCAGCCGGTGGGCGGCCACCCGCACCACCACCGGCTCGACGATGGTCCAGCCACGCGCGTCCGGGTCTCCCGCACCCGTGCCGGCTCGGTCGGCGCGGCGGAGCAGGCCGGTCGCGGCCAGGGCGCGTAGCGCCGGCCCGGACCGCCCGGCCGGCCAGCCGAGCATCCGCTCGACCGTGCCGGCGGCGAGCGTGCCGCCCAGCGCGGCGCCGGCCATCAGCACCGCGCGCTGCGTACCGTCCAACCGGTCCAGCCGGGCGTCCACCCGCCGGCGCACCGGGGCGGGCACCCCGGCCGGCTCGTCCGCGGCGTCGGCCGCCGCGTACGCGGCGGCGACGGCCGGGTTGCCGCCCACCAGGGGCAGCAGCCGGGCGGCGAGTGCGGCGGGCCGGCCGGCCCGGTCGAGCAGGTGCCGCAGCAGGCGTCCGGTGTCCCGTGCGGCGAGCGGTGGCAGGCACACCCGCCGTCCGCCCGGGGCGGGCCCCGGGTCGGCCCAGCCGGCGTCGTGGGTGACGACCACCGCGAGCGCCAGCCGCCGGTCGCCGGCCGCGACCTGCAACTGGCGCAGGAACCGGTGCAGCGCCGGCGCGGCCCGGTCCAGGTCGTCCACGGCCACCACCAGTGGGCTGCCCGCGGCGTGGTCGAGCAGGAGGTCACGGCACGCCGCGGCGGCCCGGGCCCCGGCCGCCGTGTCACGCGGCGCGGCGAGGAACGCGGCCAGCGCGGCGCCCACCCCCGGGCCGGACAGCGGGCGTACGGTGGCCCCCCGGCCGGTCGGGTCCGGCGCGAGCAGCGCGCGCACCAGGTCGGCGAGCGGCGCCAGGTCCCCGTCGGGGTACGGCGGACAGTGCGCCACGCACCAGCGCACCGCCGCACCGTCCACGGTGGGCACGGCGCGGGTCAGCTCGTGCAGGAGCCGACTGCGACCGCTGCCCGGCGGCCCGGTCAGCGAGATCCACCGTGGCCGGCGTTCCCGCAGCGCCCGGGTCACCTCGTCGGCCGCGCCGGCCAGTTCCCGCCGCCGGCCGACGAGCGGCCCGCGGTGCCGGGCCGGCTGGCGCCGGGACACCCCGGTGACCCGCCACACGTCGAGCGGCAGCGCCTTGCCGGCGATCGTCATGGTGGCGAGTGGACGCTGCTCCACCAGCCCGGCGACCGCCCGCCGGGTGGTCGGGCAGACCACCACCCCGCCGGGTGGCGCGTACTCCTGGAGCCGGGCGGCGGTGGTGATGACCGCGCCGCTCGCCGCGCCGTGCCCGCCGTCGCGGGCGCCGACCAGGTCGACGAGCACCTCGCCGGTCGCCACGCCGACCCGGACCCGCAGCCGGGCCTCGTCCGGCGTCCGCCGGTCCAGCGCCGCCTGGATCTCCAGCCCGGCCCGCACCGCCCGGTACGCGTCGAAGCCGTCGCAGTCGTGCGCGCCGAACAGCGCCATCACCGCGTCGCCCACGTATTTCTCCACCATGCCCCGCCACCGGCGCAGCACTCCGGACACGGTGCCGAAGTAGACCCGTTGCAGCGTCCGGACGTCCTCCGGATCGAGTCGCTCCACCAGACCGGTCGAGCCGACGATGTCGACGAAGAGCACGGTGACGGTGCGGCGTTCCTCCGGCACCGGCCAGCGCGCCGCACTGACGGCTTCCCGACTCCCCACGGGCGTGGTGATCAACATCGCACCCACCCTTTCCCTGGTCCGGTGCCCGACGACCTCCGGACACTCTCACCACCGGGCCCTCGGGGGATCGGTAGGACGACGTATGTCGACCACGCGCAACCGTTAGTCGTGATGTTGACGCGAGAGGTACGAGTGGAGCCATAAGGCCGTAGAACGGTCCGGGACCCTGTGACTAGGCTGCGTTCCATGGCCAGCGACGTGGACACCGCACCGCTCGTCGGCCGGGCCGGGACCGTCGCGACGCTGCGGTCGGCGCTGCTCGACGACGTCGCACCCGGGCACACCGCGGCGGTGTTCCTCACCGGCGAGAGCGGGGTGGGCAAGACCCGGCTGCTCACCGAGGTCGGCGACCGGTTGCGGCAGGCCGGCGCGCTGGTGCTCACCGGCACCTGCCTCGACATCGGCGACGCCTCGCCGCTGCACCCGGTCCGTCAGGCGCTGCGCCGGCTCGACGCCGACCAGGCCGAGGCGCGCACCACCTCGGCGGTCCGTGGCCTGCTCCAGGTCTTCGACGAGGAGAGCCCTAGCCCGGACGGCGCCGGCGCGCTGCTGGAACGGGTCGCGCAGGGTCTGCACCTGGTGGCCGGCGGCCGGCCGCTGGTGCTCGTCCTCGACGACCTGCAGTGGGTCGACCGGAGCACCCGCCAGCTCCTGCTCTATCTGCTCGCCGGCCTGGGCGACCTGCAACTGTCGGTGCTCGCCGCGATCCGCGCCGAGGCGCTGCGGGGCGCGCACCCGCTGCGCCGGGTGCTCACCGAGCTGCGCCGGTTGCGCTCGGTCCGGGTGGTCGACCTGCTGCCGCTGGACCGGGCCGGCACGGACGAGTTGGCCGCCGCGATCGTCGGCGCGCCCCTGCCCCCGGACGCCGCCGACCTGGTGTGGCAGCGCAGCGGCGGCAACCCGTTCGTGGTGGAGGAGCTGGCCCGCGACCGGCGCGACGGCCGCGACGGTCTCTCCGACACGCTGCGTGAGGTCTTCCTGGACCGGGTCGACGCGCTGCCCCAACCCGCGCACGCGGTGGTGCAGGCGGTCGCCGCGGGCGTCGAGCCGGTCGAGCACTGGCTGCTGGGCCAGGTGGTCCGGCTGCCCGAGGACGAGCTGCTCGACGCGGTGCGCGAGGCGGTGGCGCACCGCCTGCTGGTCGGCGCCGACGAGGGCTACCGGCTGCGGCACCGGCTGGTCGCCGAGATCCTCGCCGGTGAGCTGCTGCCCGCCGAGCGGGCCGCGCTGCACCGCCGCTACGCCGAGGCGCTCACCGCGGTGCCGGCCGAGCTGCACCAGGCCCGGCTGGCCCACCACTGGCGGCAGGCCGGCGAGCCGGCCCGGGCGCTGCCGGCGGCGATGGCCGCCGCCCGCGAGGCGGAACGGCTGCACGGGTACGCCGAGGCGCACCGCCACTGGTCCGCGGCGCTGACCCTGGCGGCCACCCCACCTCCGGTGCCGCCGGACGGCAGCCGGCCCGAGCCGGTCGAGGTGGACCGCGCCGAGCTGCTCAGCAGCGCCGCCGAGTCCGCGCACCACAGTGGCGAGCACGCCCGGGCGTTGAGCCTGCTGGCGGAGCTGTCCGCCGAGCCGACCGGGCCGCCGGCCTGCGCGCTGCACATCCGGCGGGCCCGCTACCTGGCCGCCGCCGGCCGTTCCGCCCCGGCCGAGGAGGAATACCGCCGGGTGCTCGACTCGGCCGACTGCACGCCGCGCGAGCGGTGCACCGCCGCGGCCCGGCTGGCCGAGCTGCTGCTGCACCTGGGCCGCTACGCCGAGGCCGGCGAGCAGGCGCGCGAGGCGCTCGACCTCGCCGCCGGGGTGCCCGGCTCCACCTCGGAGGTGGTGCTCGCCAGCGCCGCGCTGGGCTTCAGCGAGGCGTTCCTGGAGGACCCGGCGGCGGGGCTGACGGTGATGCGCCGGGCGCTCGACACGGCCGAGCGCTCCGGCCGGCCGGAGGACGTGGCCTGCGCCTACCTGCACCTGGCCGAGTTGCTCACCGGGCCGCTCAACATCTGCGAGGAGGGGGTGGTGGTGGCCCGCCGGGGCGCCGAGCGCGTCGCCGAGCTGGGGCTCGGCCGCACCTGGGAGACGCGGCTGCTGGCGGTGGCGACGAACGGGCTGTTCCGGGTGGGGCAGTGGGCGGAGGCGGAGAAGGTCGTCGCCGCCGCGCTGCGGCACCGCCCGTCCGGCGCGGACGCGGTCGAGCTGCTGCTGGCCCGCTGCCGGCTCTCCGTCGGGTACGGCGACGTCGAGGCCAGCGACCGCGACCTGGAGGCCGTCGCCACGGTGCTGGCCGGCGGTGGTGCCCGGCACGTGCTGCCGATGCTCATCCTGCGCGCCGGGCTGGCGATGTGGCAGGGCCGGCACGACCTGGCCCGGCAGGCCGTCCAGCGGGGTCTGACCGAGAGCCGCTCCGACGACGTCATCGTGCTCGCCACGCTTGCCTGGCACGGGTTGCGCGCCGAGGCCGAGGCGGCGGCCAGCCGCACGGTGGAGGTGGATCCGACCGCGGTGCGCCGGCTGCGCGAGGTGGTCGACCGGGTGGCCCGCAAGAGCGAGAAGGCGGGCGCGCCGGTGCGTTACGTCGCCGACGGTTTCCTGGCGCTGTGCGACGCCGAGCTGAGCCGGCTCGACGACGGCCGGGGCGATCCGGAGCTGTGGGGCCGCTCCGCCACCGAGTGGGACCGGCGCAACCATCCCTACCCGGCGGCATACTCCCGGCTGCGGCAGGCCGAGGCGCTGTTGTCCCGACGCAGCCGGGTGGCCACCGCCGGCAAGCTGCTGCGCCAGGCGTACGCGATGGCGCAGTCGCTCGGCGCGGTGCCGTTGAGCGCGGAGATCCGGACGCTGGCCGGCCGGGCCCGGATCACGCTGGAGGACGCGCCGGCCCTCGATCCGGTGCCCCGGCAGCGGGTGGCGCCGCCGGACGTGCCGGCGGTGGACGAGTTGGCGGAGTTGACCGCGCGGGAGCGGGAGGTGCTCGCCGCGGTGGCCGAGGGGCTGACGAACAAGGAGATCGGCCAGCGCCTGTTCATCAGCGAGCGGACCATCGGCGTGCACGTGTCGCACATCTTCGACAAGCTCCACGTCCGCACCCGGGTGCAGGCCAGCGCGATCTTCCTGCGGAACCGGCCGGTATAGACGTACGTCGGCAATACGTCGTTCTACTGATTCGGCGCGAGTGCGGCGGCTGGCAGGCTGTCCGACGGAATCGGGTGGCGTCGTGGGGGGCGCCGACCATCGTGGAGGAGAGATGACCGAACCGGTCTGGGGTCCCGTGCACCAGGACATCGTCGGGCTGCTCGCCGACCACCCCGCCGACGTGCCGGCGGTCGTCGACCATCTCACCAAGTTGCAGGACCTGCTGGTCCGGCTCCCACCGTTGGAGGCGAGCTGCCCGCTTGCCGACTTCAACCGGCTCTATCTCGTCATCACCAGCACCGTGCTCGACGGCCTCTACGAGGACCGGTTCGTGGACCCGGCGTTCCTGGCCCGGCTCGACGTGGAGTTCGCCGCCCGCTACTTCGAGGCGCTGCGGTTCTGGACCGATTCCAGCCCGAGCACGCCGCGGGCCTGGTCGTGTCTGTTCAAGCGGATGCGCGGCCCGGACGCCCGGCCGCTGCCGTCGGCCGCCGCCGGGGTGAACGCGCACATCAACTACGACCTGCCGTTCGCGTTGGTGACCACGCTGGAGAGCCTGGAGTCCGAGCCGGTCGACGGCAGCGACCAGCACCGCGACTACCTGGAGATCAACAAGATCTTCGCCGAGCGGATCCCGGAGCTGCGCCGCGGCTACCTGGACCACTGGCAGCTCATGATCGACATGGTGAACGGCGACATCGACGACTGGTACCAGGGCGAGCTGGTGGAATACACCCGCAACGTGGCCTGGCGCAACGCGCAGAAGATCTGGCACTGCCGCCACGACCCGCACGCCCGCGAGTGTGAGCGGACGCGGCTGGACGACAACGCCGCGCTGCTCGGCCGGCTGCTGCTGTCGCCCCTCGGGGCGTTCCTGCAATAGCCGGGACGGGGGGTCCCCGCGTCCCGCCGTCGGGGCGCGGTACGCGGGGACGCCGTCCGACCCGTCCGCTTCCCCGATCCGGCATTCCGGCTGGGCGCGACCCGGGCACCGCCTACCGTCGGGTCATGGCGCAGGCACGGGACGGGGAGCGGCCCCGGAGTACGCGGGACCGGCGTCGCGAGGCGCACGACGCCGCCGCGGCCCGGGCCGGCCACCACGCCGAGCCCGGCGAACGCGCCGGCCGGGTCCCCGGCGCCCTGCCGGAGCGGGTCGACACGCCGGCCCGGCCCACCGCGCCGGCCGACCGGCTGCGCCGCTGGCTGTTCCAGCACCGGGTCGAGCCGGTCGGTCCGGAGATCCGGGAACACCAGTCCCGGGCCCACCCCTGGTGGCAGGTGATGTGCCTGACCGGCGTCGACTACTTCTCCACCCTGTCCTACCTGCCCGGCATCGCCGCGGTCGCGGCCGGCGCGCTCAGTCCGCTCGCCACCCTGCTGATCGTGGCGCTCACCCTGTTCGGGATGCTGCCGATGTATCGGCGGGTGGCCCGGGAGAGCCCGCACGGGCAGGGCTCGGTGGCCATGCTGGAGCGGCTGCTGCCGTTCTGGCGCGGCAAGGTGTTCGTGCTGGTGCTGCTCGGCTTCGTGGCCACCTCGTGGATCATCACGATCACGCTCTCCGCCGCCGACGCCACCGTGCACCTGCTGGAGAACCCGGTGCTGCCGGCGTCGTTCCCGCACGGCGGCGCCGCCGCGGTGCTGGTGACCGTGGTGTTGCTGCTGGTCCTCGGCGGCGTGTTCCTGCTCGGCTTCAGCGAGGCCGTGCAGGTCGCCATCCCGCTGGTGGCGGTCTTCCTCGCGGTCAACGCGGTGGTGGTGGTCGCCGGGCTCGCCGAGATCGCCACGACCCCCGGGCTGCTCGCCGACTGGACCGGCCGGCTGACCCGGGTCGGCGGCGCCGGGGACGTGCTGGCCACAAGCGTGCTCGCCTTCCCGTTGCTGGTGCTGGGCCTGTCCGGCTTCGAGACCGGGGTGAGCATGATGCCGCTGGTGCGGGGCGACGGCGCGGACCCGGAGCGCCGGCTGGCCGCCCGGATCCGCAGCACCCGGCGGCTGCTCACCACCGCCGCGCTGATCATGTCGGTGTACCTGGTCAGCACCACGTTCGTCACCACCGTGCTGATCCCGCCCGAGGCGTTCAGCCCCGGCGGGGCCGCCAACGGCCGGGCGCTGGCGTACCTCGCGCACCAGCACCTGGGCGAGGCGTTCGGCACCGTCTACGACATCAGCAGCGTGCTCATCCTCTGGTTCGCCGGCGCCTCGGCGATGGCCGGGCTGATCAACATCGTGCCGCGCTACCTGCCCTCGTACGGGATGGCGCCGGAGTGGGGACGCGCGGTCCGCCCGGTGGTGCTCGTCTACACCGCGATCAGCATCGCCATCACGGTCGCGTTCTCCGCCGACGTGAACGCCCAGGCCGGCGCGTACGCCACCGGCATCCTGGCGATGATGGTCTCCGGCGCGATCGCGGTGACCATCTCCGCTCTGCGCGGCCGGCACCGGGCCGCCGCGACCGGGTTCGCGCTGCTCACCGCCGTGCTGCTGTACGCGCTCGCGGAGAACGTGGTGGCGAAGCCCGACGGCATCACCATCTCCGGGTTCTTCATCGCCGGGATCATCGCGGTCTCGCTGATCTCCCGGGTCACCCGGACCACCGAGCTGCGCGCCGAGCGGATCGAGTTCGACGGCCCGGCCCGGCGGTTCGTCGACGAGTCCGTGGCCCGGGACGGGCGGCTGCACCTGATCGCCAACAAGCGGCAGGGCGGCTCGGTGAAGGAGTACCGGGTCAAGGAACGGGCGCAGCGGTCGATGAATCCGGTGCCCGGCGCCGCCGACGTGATCTTCCTGGAGATCGACGTGAGCGATCCGTCGCAGTTCAGCCAGGTGCTGCGGGTGCACGGGGTGGAGGTGGGCGGATACCGCATCCTGCGTGCCGGCAGCCCGGCCGCGCCGAACGCGATCGCGGCGATCCTGCTCGCGTTGCGCGACGCCACCGGGGTGCGCCCGCACTGCCACTTCGAGTGGTCGGAGGGCAACCCGATCGCGCACCTGCTGCGCTACCTGATCCTGGGGCGCGGCGACACCCCGCCGGTGGTCCGCGAGATCATCCGCAAGTCCGAGCCCGACCGCACCCGCCGACCCGGCATCCACGTCGGCGGCTGAGGTGAAAGGAGGGGCCCCTTGTTAACGCATTCGGTAGAGGCGGGGCCCCTTATTAACACCCCTCACAACCCAGCCTCCTAGGATGCGCTAGAGGTGGTGACGGGGGTGACGAGGGTGACGAGGGTGACGGGACACGAACAGGCCCGCACCCGCCGAGGTGGGCGGGCGCGGGCCGGGGGAGTGCGGCTGAGGCGGCCTACTTGGACGGCTCGGGGAGCTTGCAGTCGATCTTCGGGTTGGCGCCGATGTAGTTCAGCGGGCCGGCCACGATGGTGACCAGGATCGTGCCGGCCTCCGCACAGTTGGTCTCGTCGTTGCCGTAGTAGCCGCGCTGCCCGGCGGCGATGGCGCCGATGATGAGCCAGATGACGACCAGGACGCCGAGTATCGAGGTGCCGCGCATCAGTTGCCTCCACGGGGTTGTGGTGGATTCGAGGTGCAGGCCATGTACCCCGCAGGGGTCGTCCGCCAAACGGCGCTCCCGTTCCGCGCGGCCGATTCCGATTACCGGTGCGGCCGGCGCCGGCCCCGCTGACGGGCGGTCACGGCTGCGCGTGTGGTCGGCGGCGGCCACATCCCGCTGAACACCTCGTCCTCGAAGGCGACCCGACCGGCCAGGAACAGCGCCGGGCCCGGAGGATGACCGCCAGCCAGGCCGGCGGGTCCGCCTGGTCGGTTCCCGCGTCACCCACGCCGGCCACCATCAGCAGAAGGGTGTACGAGGCGGTGTTCGGGAACCGGCTCGGTTGGCGCGGCGCGAGCGCGATGACGAGGAGCCACTGGTACCGCCCGGACAGATGCTCGGCGGTCATGTCGCGTCGGGTGTCCGGCACCGCGCCCAGGCCGGGCACCGGAAGCCCAGGTGGTCGATGGCCGGCGCCGCCGCCCGGAACCACCTCCGGGCGATACCCTGCGCGGCGAGCGCTCCGACCAGCCACGGCACCGCCGACACCGCGAACCGGACGAAGATCCGGATGGCCCGGCGACGGGTCTGCGGCTGGCGACGGACCGCTGACATGGGAACAGCCCGCGTCCGAGATGGATCGCGACGGACGTGCCGGCGAAGACCGGTCCACGAGTGCCGGCCGCCAGCAGCTTGATCTCGGCGCGCTGCGGATCGTGGATGTCGTCCGGGCGGTGTCGCCGGTTCGGCGGGTTGCGGGGTGCGCCGGCGGGGAGGCGCGTCGGGCCGGTGGCGACGCGGGTCGCCACCGGCCCGGAGGCGGGTGTGGCTACTCGGCGCTGGTCGGGAGCACCCGGTCGGCGTCCGACCGGGCGTCGGCCAGCACCCTCGCCTGCTGCGGCCAGGTGGCCAGCCCGGGCGCGGCGCGCAGGCCGGCGGCCTTCACGGTCTCGCGCAGCGCGGCCTCGTCCAGCTCGGCCAACTGGTGGTAGGTGCGGATGCCGGCCTCCTGGAGGGCGGCGGCGAGCTTCGGCCCGACGCCCTGGATGCGGCGGAAGTCGTCCGGCGCGTCGTTCTCGGCCGAGGCCCGGGGCGCCGGCACGGTCGGTGCGGCGGCCGGCTGCCGCGCCGCGCCGACCGGCGCCGGATCGGTGGCCACCGGCGACTGTGCCGGCTCGTCGACGACAGGCGCGGGAGCGGCGTCCGGGGTGACGGCCTCCGGCTCCGCGGTGGCGGCGACCGGCTCCGGCATGGCCTCGGGCGCGGGAACGGCCTCGGGCGCGGCGGGCGTCGGCTCGCCACCGGCGCCGGCCAGGTCCGCGGTCGCCTCGGTCCGGCCCGGCTCCGCCAGAACCGGCTCGTCCGCCGCCACCGGGTCTGCCGCGACCGGCTCCACCGTGGTCGAATCCGCCGTGACCGGCTCCGTCGTGGTCGGCTCCGGGGTGGTGGCGAGCGCCGGCTCCGGGTCGGCCGTGGTGGCGGATGCCGGCTCGGGCTCGGCGGTGGCGACGACCGGCTCGGCGTCGGTCGTGGTGGCGACGGCCGGGACGGTGTCAGCGGTGGCCGGGGCCGACTGGTCGGTGACGGCGGCCGGAGCCGGCGTCTCGTCGACCACCGCGGCCGGCTGCGGTTCGTCGACGGTGGCGGTCACGGGGGCCGGCGCGGCGGCACCGTCCACCGTGGGAGCGGCGCCGCCGGCGCCGGCCCGGCGTCCGCTCACCACCCAGCCGACACCCAGTCCGATGAGCAGGGCCAGGATCAACAGCAGCCACTGCCCGAAGCTCGACGGCATGGCCAACCTCCTTCTATGTACGCGCACGACGGTCACGAGAAAGCTCGGGGCAGCTTCGCACACGTGCACGCGGGGCGACAGGCAGGTCGGCGGTGGGACGGCGGCGGTGGGACGGGCCGTGCCTGCCGGTGTCCGGAGGATGACCGTGGGTGGGGGAGGGCGCCCCGGGATCTGGTGCCGTGCGCGGTCCCGGGGCGCCCCGTCCGGTGGCCCGGTCCCGCGTCAGCGGATCCGGTCGGGCGCGGGGGTGTCGGCGGAGTCCCAGCTGTAGAAGCAGCCGGCCACGGCGTCCCGGGGGGAGTGCCAGGTCGGCAGGTACGGCGAGGTGTGCGCGGACAGTCGTTCGTTGACGCTCTCGTAGAGCGGGTGGTCGCGCAGCTCGGCCGGGTCGGGGACGACGTCGACGGTCTCCATCAGCTGCACGCACAGGTCGTGCAGGTAGTAGAGCGACCGGTGCCGGATCCCGGTGAGCCGGGGCAGTTCGGTCGCGTCGGACTCGGTGAAGATCTGTGCCACCCGGCCCTGCGCTCCGGGCGCGATCCGGCTGACCACCAACAGTCGACTCATCGCCAACCCCTTCCGCCGCGTTGCTGCCGCGTCGACCCCGGCCGGACGGCTGCTGTCGTCGTGTGTCCACCGTGCCGGCTCGGGTGTCACCTCGCCGTCACGGCGTACCCCTGGGCATTGATGGTGGCGGTGACGGCCGTGCCCCGCCGCGCGGGCGGGGGGCGGCGGCGGGCCGTGCGGCCGGCGGCGGCGGGTCGGGGCGGCTGGCCCGCCGGATCGGCGCGAGCGTGTCGTCGAGCAGCGCCGTCATGGCCGGGGACGGTTCCAGGCGCAGTTCGCGCAGGAGGAGGTCCCGGTAGACGTAGAACGAGTGGACCGCCTCGAACGCGTTGCCCTCGGCCAGGTGGATGCGGACGACCAGGCGGTGCGGCGTCTCCCGCAGCGGCTCGGCGGCCATCGCCTCCAGGGCGGCTTCGAGCGCCTCGCCGTGGCGGCCGGCGGCGAGGTGGTTGCCGGCGAGTTCCTCGAGCATGTGCAGGCGTAGCTGGCGCAGCCGTTCCCGTTCCAGCAGGACCCAGTCCTCGTACCAGCCGGGGAGCAGGTCGTGCCGGCCGGCGCCGGTGGCGCCACGGGGGGCCGCGCCGGCGCGGACCCGGGTGACGGTCTCGACCAGCTCGTCGGTGTCGAGGTGGACGGTGGGGCCGAGGCGGATGGTGTCGCCGTCGGCGCGCAACGGGCAGCAGGGGTCCTGGCGGAGTCGCCACAGCGCGGTACGCAGGGAGGAGAGCGCCCGTTCCTCGGGCGTCTCGGGCCAGAGCAGGCCGGCGAGGTGGCTGCGGGTGGCGGCCGGGCGCAGTCCGATGAGCGCGATGACCCGTTGCAGGCCACGGGGCACCACCACCGGCACGTCGTCGTGCAGCAGTTGGAAACCGCCGAGCAGGCGCAGCGCCACCCGGGGGGCGGGATCTCCCGCCGTCGGCATCCCCGATCCCTTGGACACGGCGCACCCCCTACGCCTCCGCCACGCCTCGCCGGACCTGCGCCGCGGTCGGGCCTACCGGAACGGAGAATATCAACGTCTGTTACTCTCAGTCAACAGTCGATGACGCCGTTGGTCTTCCGTAGCGGATTCGTAAGTCGCCCGTGATCTGCGAATAAGTGTCGTCAATGGGCAGACGTAGGTGGATCTTCACATAGCTCACGCACAGTTTGCGTCAACGCAGCGTCACCATTTTCGCGGCCCCATCCTGCCCGGTTGACGCCCGGGTGACGCCCCGGCCGGCACCGTGACGTGATTCGCGCGGCGTGACCGGTCCACCGCGCACCGGGACATACCAGGGGAGGCCGCGGATGGACCGCTCGCTCATCGTCGCCAAGGTGGTGCCCACCGCCGAGGACCGGGTCGCCGAGATCTTCGCCGAGTCCGACGCGACCGAGCTGCCCGGCCTGGTCGGCGTGCGGCACCGGTCCCTCTACCGGCTGCACGACCTCTACGTGCACCTGCTGGAGACGGAGACGCCGGCCGAAGGCGCGGTGGAGGAGGCCCGGGGGCATCCCGAGTTCGTCCGGGTCAGCGAGCGGCTGCGCCCGTACATCTCGCCGTACCTGCCGACCTGGCGTTCGCCCCGCGACGCCATGGCCCGGTGCTTCTACCGGTACGACGCCGGGCGGCGGCCGTGACCACCACCGCGCCCCGCGACGAGCAGCTCTGGTCGCGGTGCGACGGCTGCGCCTCGCTGCTCTACCGCAAGCGGCTGCGCCGCAACCTGGACGTCTGCCCGGAGTGCGGGGCGCACGCCCGGCTGGACGCGCCGGACCGGGTGGCCCACCTGGTCGACCCGGACTCGTTCACCGCGCTGCCGGACCGGGCGGTCCGGGTCGACCCGATCGACTTCGTCGACGCACTGCCGTACCCGCACCGGCTCGGCGCGGCCCGCGCGAGCACGGGCCTGGACGAGGCGGTGGTCTGCGGCACCGCCCGGCTGGGCGGGCACCCGGTCGCGCTGGCGGTGATGGACTTCCGCTTCCTCGGCGGCAGCCTGGGCTGTGCGGTCGGTGAGCTGATCACCCGGGCGGCCGAGCGGGCGCTCGCCGACGGCACCCCGCTGGTGCTCGTCACCGCCTCCGGCGGGGCACGGATGCAGGAGGGCGCGCTGTCGCTGATGCAGATGGCCACCGTCAGCCAGGCCCTGGCCGGGCTGCGCGAGGCGGGCCTGCTCACGGTCAGCGTGGTCACCGACCCCACGTACGGCGGGGTGGCCGCGTCGTTCGCCACCAACACCGACGTGGTGCTCGCCGAGAGCGGCGCCCGGCTGGGCTTCGCCGGCCCCCGGGTGATCCGCCAGGTCACCGGCGCGGCGCTGCCGGAGGGCTTCCAGACCGCGGAGTACCTGCTGCGGCACGGGCAGGTCGACATGGTGGTGCCCCGGCACGCGCTGCGGGGGCGGCTGACCGCGCTGCTCGCCGCCGCCGAGGCCGGCCGGACCCGGCCCCCCGCCCGGCCGGCGCCGCGCCCGGCCGCCGCGCCGCCGGCCGCCCGGCCGACCGGAGACCCCTGGGAGACGGTACGCACGGCCCGGCACCCCGGCCGACCGACCACGCTCGACTACCTGGAGACCGCCTTCGACGGCTTCGTCGAGCTGCACGGCGACCGGCTCGGCGCGGACTGTCCCGCGGTCGTCGGCGGCGTCGCCCGGCTCGACGGCCGCCCGGTGATGGTGATCGGCCACCAGAAGGGCCACACCACCGCCGAGCTGGTGGCCCGCAACTTCGGCATGGCCAGCCCGGCCGGGCACCGCAAGGCGTTGCGGCTGATGCGGCTCGCGGCCCGGCTCCGGCTGCCGGTGGTGACGCTCGTGGACACACCAGGAGCGGACCCGGGGGTGACCGCCGAGCAGCAGGGCCAGGCCGCGGCGATCGCGGAGAACATCCTCGCGCTGAGCGTGCTGCCCACCCCGGTGGTCGCCGTGGTGACCGGCGAGGGCGGCAGCGGCGGCGCGCTCGCGCTGGCGGTCGCCGACCGGGTGCTCATGCTGGAGCACGCCGTCTACTCGGTGATCAGCCCGGAGGGCTGCGCCGCGATCCTCTGGCCGGACAGCTCCGCCGCCCCGCAGGCGGCCCGGGCGTTGCGGCTCACCGGCGCCGACCTGTGCCGGCTGGGCGTGGTCGACGAGCTGGTGCCGGAGCCGTACCCGGCCGCGCACGGCGACCCGGCGGTCGCGGCCGAGCTGCTCGGCCGGGCGGTCGCGGCGAACCTCGCCCCGCTGCTCACGGTGCCGCCGGCCACGCTGGTGCGCCGCCGGCGGCAGCGTTTCCGCCGCTTCGGCGCGGCCCGTGCCGCCGGTCCGCCGGGCGGGACCGTTCAGGCCCGTGCCGCCGGCCCGTCGGACGGGACCGGGCCGGCCGGTGCCGCCGGCGTTCCGGCCGATGGCCGCCCGGAGGTGGCGTGATGGCGGACGACGGGGCCGAACAGGTACTGGACGGGCTGCGCCGGCAGGCCCGCCAACTGGTCGCCGACCTGGCCGGGCCGGTACGCCGGGTGCGGCTGCGCAGCGGCGACGCGGCCCTGGAGGTGGAGTGGCACGAGCCGGTGCCGCCGCCGCGTACCGGGTCGGACCCGGCCGGCGAGCCGGCCCCGCCCGGCGGCGCGCAGGCGACGTCCACGGCGGAGCGGCCGACCGTCCGGGCGCCCGTGGTGGGCACGTTCTACCGGGCCGCCGAGCCCGGCGCCGAGCCGTACGTGACCGTCGGTGACCTGGTCCGGCCGGGCCAGGTGATCGGCATCGTCGAGGCGATGAAGCTGATGAACGAGGTGACCGCCGGCCAGGCCGGTCGGGTGGTCGAGGTGCTGGTCCCCGACGGCAAGCCGGTCGAGTACGACCAGCCGCTGATCGCCCTGGACCCGGTCACCGGACAGGACGGCTGATGTTCGACAAGGTGCTGATCGCCAACCGGGGCGAGATCGCGCTGCGGGTGCTGCGGGCGTGCCGGGAGCTGGGCGTACGGACGGTGGTGGTGCACTCCAGCGCCGACGCCGACTCGCTGCCGGTGCGGCTGGCCGACGAGGCGGTGCGGATCGGCCCGGCGGCCAGCCGGCGCAGCTATCTGAACGCCGCGGCCATCGTCGAGGCGGCCCGGCAGACCGGCGCCCAGGCCGTGCACCCCGGTTACGGCTTTCTCTCCGAGGACGCCGACTTCGCCGAGATCTGCGCCGAGAACGGGCTGGTCTTCGTCGGCCCGCCGCCGCAGGTGATGGCCGCGCTCGCGGACAAGTCCACCGCCCGGGCGCTGATGAGCCGCGCCGGCCTGCCGCTGCCGCCGGGGAGCGTGCGGACGCTGCCGACCGTCGCCGAGGCCCAGGAGGTGGCCGCGGAGGTCGGCTACCCGGTGATCGTCAAGGCCGCGGCCGGTGGGGGCGGGCGCGGGATGACCGTGGTGCGTTCCGCCGCCGAGCTGCCCCGCGCGTACGCCCGGACCCGCGCCGCCGCGCAGGTCGCCTTCGGCGACGACCGGGTGTACGTGGAGCGCTACCTCGCCGACGCCCGCCACGTGGAGGTGCAGGTGCTCTGCGACGGCGCGGGCAACGGCGTGCACCTGGGCACCCGGGACTGCTCGGTGCAGCGCCGGCACCAGAAGCTGATCGAGGAGGCGCCGGCGCCGGCGCTGCGACCGGCCACCCTGGACACGCTCGCCGAGGTCGCCCTGCGCGGCGCGCTGTCGGTCGGCTTCACCGGCGCCGGCACCGTCGAGTTCCTGGTCGACGACGCGGAACGCGCCCACTTCCTGGAGATCAACTGCCGGATCCAGGTGGAGCACCCGGTCACCGAGATGGTCACCGGCGTCGACCTGGTGCGCGAGCAGCTCTACGTGGCCGCCGGCGTCCCGCTGCGCCTGCGGCAGTCCGACGTGCGACTGCACGGGGTGGCGATCGAGTGCCGGGTCAACGTGGAGGACCCGGACCGTGACTTCGCGCCCGCGCCCGGCCGGCTGGACCGGTTCCGGCCGCCCGGCGGTCCGTTCACCCGGGTCGACACGCACGGCCACGTCGGCTACCTGGTCAGCCCGCACTACGACTCCCTGCTCGCCAAGGTGGTGGCCTGGGCGCCGGACCGCGACGCCGCGCTGGACCGGCTGGACCGGGCGCTCGCCGAGTTCGACGTGGCCGGACCGGGGGTGCGCACCACCATCCCGTTCGCCCGGCGGGTGCTGCGTGACCCGGCGTTCCGGGCCGCCCGCCACACCACCGCGCTGGTCGAGCGCCTGCTCACCCCACCCGCCGACGCCACCCCACCCGCCGACGACGTCCGGCCCGACGACGCCACCCCACCCGCCGTGGCGGTCCCGCCCGTGGTGCCCGATCCGCGCGCCGCGACCGACCCGACCGGCCGTACCCCCGTTCCCGCCGCGCCCACCGCCGGCCCGACCACCTGGAGGAACCGATGACCCTCGCCCCCGACCGACCGCTGACCAGCGAGATCACCGAGATCCTGGTGACGCGCTGCGGCCTGGACCCGGACGCCGCCGCCACCGCGCCGGCGGCCAGCCTGGAGGAACTGGGCATGGACTCGCTGGCGCTGCTGGAACTCGCCGCGGTGGTCGCCGACCGGTGGCGGGTGACGATCCCCGAGCAGGCCGGCGGCCTCAGCATCGCCGGTGTCGCCGACCTGGTCGCCCGCCGCGCCGACCCGCCCGGGCACACCGAGAACGCGGTGGACATCGCCGCGCCGCTGCCGCTCGTCTGGGAGATCACCAACGACGTGGCCGGGTGGACCGAGCTGTTCACCGAGTACGCGGTGGCCGAGATCCTGCACCGCGACGGCGACACGGTCCGCTTCCGGCTGACCATGCACCCGGACGAGAACGGCGTGGCGTGGAGCTGGGTCAGCGAACGCACCGCCGACCCGGTCACCCGCGAGGTGCACGCCCGGCGGGTGGAGACCGGGCCGTTCGAGTACATGCGCATCCACTGGCGCTACGAGGAGATCCCCGGCGGCACCCGGATGACCTGGACCCAGGACTTCGCCATGAAGCCCACCGCGCCGGTCGACAACGCCGGCATGACCGCGCGGATCAACACCAACAGCGCGATCCAGCTCGCCGTGATCAAGGAGAAGATCGAGCGGGCGTACGCGGGAGGCGCGCGATGACCGACACCACCACGGCCCGGGTCTCCGTCCACGACGTCCCCGCCGACCGGCGGCGCGGCGGCGAACTGCGGGTGCTGCTCGGCCCGAAGACCGTCGGCAGCACCTCCGGTTTCATGGGGGTGGCCACCCTCGCGCCGGGGGAGCGGATCGCCGAGCACTACCACCCCTACAGCGAGGAGTTCCTCTACGTCGCCCGCGGCGCGATCACCGTGGACCTGGACGACCAGCCGGTGCCGGTAGCCGCCGGGGAGGCGCTCTACGTGCCGAAGGACGCGCGGCACCGGCTGCGCAACACCGGCGACGAGCCGGCCGAGGTGGTCTTCCACCTCGGGCCGCTGGCGCCGCGCCCGGAACTCGGCCACGTCGACACCGAGAGCGCCGCCCCACCGCCACGGGAGCCGTCGTGACCGGCCGGCGCACGGTGGTCACCGGCGTCGGCGTGGTCGCGCCCGGCGGCGCCACCCGCGACCGGTTCTGGAAGACCATCACCGAGGGGCGCACGGCCACCCGGCGGATCAGCTTCTTCGACCCGTCGCCGTTCCGCTCGCAGATCGCCGCCGAGTGCGACTTCGACCCCGACGCCGCCGGGATCACGCTCGCCGAGCGGCAGCGCGCCGACAGGTACGTGCAGTTCGCGCTCGCCTGCTCCGCCGAGGCGCTCGCCGACAGCGGGCTGACCCTCGGCGACGCCGAGCGGGAGCGGGCCGGCGTGGTGCTCGGCACCGCCGTCGGCGGCACCATGGCGCTGGAGCAGGAGTACGTGCGGGTCAGCGACTCCGGCCGGCACTGGCTCGTCGACCACACCCTCGGTGGGCCGTACCTCTACCAGGCGCTGGTGCCGAGCAGCCTGGCCGCGGACGTGGCCTGCCGGCACGGCCTGCACGGCCCGGCCCAGGTCGTCTCCACCGGCTGCACCTCCGGCATCGACGCGATCGGGTACGCCCACCAGCTCGTCGCCGACGGCGAGGCCGACATCGTGCTGGCCGGGGCCGCGGACTCGCCGATCTCTCCGGTCACCGTGGCCTCGTTCGACGCCATCGGCGCGACCAGCCCGGACAACGACGACCCGGCGCACGCCTCCCGCCCGTTCGACGCCGACCGGCACGGGTTCGTGCTCGCCGAGGGCGCCGCCGTGCTGGTGCTGGAGGAGGCCGGACACGCCCGCCGCCGGGGCGCGCACGTCTACTGCGAGGTCGCCGGCTACGCCGGCCGCAGCAACGGCTTCCACATGACCGGGCTGCGCCCGGACGGCGCGGAGATGGCGGTGGCGATCACCGACGCGCTGCGCCAGGCCCGGCTCGCCCCGTCGGCCGTGTCGTACGTCAGCGCGCACGGCTCCGGCACCCGGCAGAACGACAGGCACGAGACCGCGGCGTTCAAGCGGGCGCTCGGCCCGGCCGCGTACCGGGTGCCGATCAGCTCGATCAAGTCGATGGTCGGGCACTCACTCGGCGCCATCGGCTCGATCGAGATGGCCGCCTGCGCCATGGCCATCGAGTACGGTGTCGTCCCGCCGACGGCCAACTGGGCCACCCGGGACCCGGAGTGCGACCTGGACTACGTGCCGAACGAGGCGCGGGAGGTGCCGGTGGACGTGGCGCTCTCGGTGGGCAGCGGGTTCGGCGGTTTCCAGTCCGCGATGGTGTTCCGCCGGATGGCGGTGAGAGAACCGTGACGGCGCGGGCGGTGGTGACCGGCATCGGCGTGGTCGCGCCCAGCGGCGTCGGCGCGGACGCCCACTGGGCCACCGTGGCGGCCGGCACCCGGCGCACCGGCCCGGTCACCCTGTTCGACCCGGCGTCCTACCCGACCCGGGTGGCCGGCGAGGTGGCCGACTTCGACCCGGCCGGCTTCGTCGGCGCCCGGCAGCGGGTGCAGACCGACAGGTGGACCCATCTCGGCTTCGCCGCCACCCGGCTGGCGCTCGCCGACGCCGGACTGCCGGAGGAGTCGCCCGACCCGTACCGCTGGGCGGTGACGCTCGCCAGTTCCTCCGGCGGCAACCTGTTCGGGCAGCGGGAGCTGCAACGGCTGTGGGGCGGGCCGACCCGCACCGTCGGGGCGTACCAGTCGATCGCCTGGTTCTACGCCGCGAGCGTCGGGCAGTTGTCGATCCGGCACCAGTTCAAGGGCCCGTCCGGGGTCACCGTGTCCGAGTCGGCCGGCGGCCTGGACAGCCTGGCGCACGCGGTGCGTACCGTCCGGCGGGGCACCCCGGTGGTGATCGCCGGGGCCACCGAGTGCCCGCTGAGCCCGTACGCGCTCGCCTGCCAGCTCCGCTCCGGGCTGCTCAGCGACGTCGCCGACCCGACCCGCGCGTACCTGCCGTTCGACGCCGCGGCAAGCGGTTACGTGCCGGCCGAGGGCGGCGCGGTGTTCGTGGTGGAGGAGTTGGGGCACGCGCTGGGCCGGGGCGCCCGGATCTACGGCGAGATCACCGGCTGGGCGGCCACCCACGACGCCGCCCCCACCGACGCCGGGGCCGGGCCGGACCCGACCCACTACGCCCGCGCGCTGCGGCTGGCCCTGGACCGGGCCGCGGTCCGCCCGCACGACGTGGACGTGATCTGGCCGGACGCGCTGGGGGTGCCGGCGTACGACCGGGCCGAGGCGACCGCGTTGCGGGAGGTGTTCGGCGACCGGACCCCGCCGGTGACCACGCAGAAGCCGCTCACCGGCCGGGCCCACCAGGGCTCCTCGGCGTTGGACGCGGCCACCGCGCTGCTCGCGTTCCGGCGGGACGTGCTGCCGGTGTCCGCCGGCCCGGACGCCCCGGCGCCCGGGTGCGAGCTGACGTTCCTGCGCGAGCCCCGCCGCCCGCGCAGCCGGATCGCGCTGGTCGGGGCGCGTGGCTTCGACGGGTTCAACAGCGCGCTGGTGCTGCGCGGCGCCGCGCCCCCGCCGGCCACGGCACGCTGAGCCCGGCGTCCGCGCACGGCGGCGCGGCCGGCGGGCCACCAAGCCGGCGTGCGCCCGATCCTTCCTGTCCGATCGATCCTGGGCAATCCACCCAGCCGCTGTTTTGGATCTACCCATTCGCATCTGGCGATGCTCGTGGGCCCGTCGTAGGGTTCCCCCAGCACAGAGAAGGGCGGATCTCGCCCCACTTCTAGGCTGGGCGGTGGCGGGTCGTGGTGGCACATCCCGTGGCGCGGAATGCTGCGTCGACGACGGTGGACTGGGTGGACGACATCCTGTTGGCCGGGCGGGACACGGACGTCTGCCTGCGCCTGCCCGAACCGGTCGACCGGGGCACACTGCGCCGGCTGGTCGGCGAGGCGCAGGACCGGTTGGTCGGGGCCGGGCTGCGCCCCGGCGGGGCGGCGGCGCTGCGCCTGCCGCCGTCGCTCGCCTACGTGGCGCACCTGCTGGCCACCTGGCGCGCCGGCGCGCAGGCGGTGCTGCTCGACCACCGGCTCACCGACCACGAGGTCGACCGGGCGCTGCACCGGCTCACCCCGCAGGTGGTGGTCGCGCCGGTGCGCACCGGCGGCGGCGCGCTGCGCGTCTTCGTCGACGTCACCGCCGGGGTCAGCGCCTGGTCCGACCGGCCGGCCGGCAGCCCGCACGCGGTGATCCAGCTCAGCTCCGGCTCCACCGGACCGTCCAAGGTGATCGGTCGCACCGCCGAGGACCTGGTCGCCGAGGTGCGCCGCTACACCGAGATCGACGGGGTGGCCCGGCCCGGCGAACGGATCATCCTGCTGCCCAGCATGGTGCACGTCCTCGGCCTGGTCGGCGGCCTGCTCTACGGGCTGCACGCCGGGGTCGAGCTGTGCCCGCCGGAACGGCTGAGCGGCGACGCCGTGCTCGCCGCCGTGGCCGCGCAGGACACCCCGGCCACCGTGCTCGGCGTGCCGTTCCACATCGGACTGCTCGCCTCCACCGCGCCCACCGGGCCGCTGCCGCAGCTCCAGCGCATGACCACCGGCGGTGAGCTGGTGCCCGCCGCGGTCGCCCAGGCGTTCACCGACCGCTACGGCGTCCCGCTCGGCAACATGTACGGGATGACCGAGGTCGGCGTCATCGGCACCGACCTGCACGGCCGGCACCGGCCCGCCATCGCCCCCGCCCCCGGCATCCGGGTCCGCGCGCAGGACGGCGAGCTGTGGGTGAGCTGCCCGGCCAACCCGTACGTCGGGCTCGCCGACCCGACCCGCTGGGCCGACGGCTGGCTGCACACCCGCGACGCCGGCCGGGTCGACCCGGACACCGGGCTGGTGACCATCGCCGGCCGGCTCGACTCGCAGGTGTCGGTGGGCGGCCTGAAGGTCGACCTGACCGAGGTGGAGGCCACCGTCGCCGGGCTGCCCGGCGTCACCGCCGCGGTGGTGGTCTGGGACGACGGGATCAGCGCCTACGTGCAGACCGACGGCACGCTCACCGAGGACACGCTCGACCGCCTGCTCGCCGAGCGGCTGGCCGGCTTCAAACGGCCCCGCACGCTGCGCCTGCTCGACGGGTTGCCGCGCACCACCACCGGCAAGCTGGTCCGCTCCGCCGCGGCGCTGCGGGACGCGGCGTCGTGACCGGACCGCCGCGCGGCCACGACCGCCACCGGACGCCCGCCGGGCGTCCGGCCCACCCCGCCCCCCACCCCGGGTCGGCCGGACGGCGCGCCACCCGCGCGCCGGACCCGCCGCCGCGTCGGCTCCCGCTGGACGCCGCGGCCACGGCCGGTCCGGACGGACACGGTGTCCCGACCGGGCACCGGTAACTGGTACCGAAATGAGGTCACACCCATGCGCGACGAGGTCCGCACCTTCGTCATCGAGCAGCTCACCGACATGAACTACGACGTCGAGGGGATCGACGACGGCACCACCCTCGGTCCCTCCGGCGTCGACCTGGAATCGCTGGCCCTGGCCGACCTCGCCGTCCGGGTCGAGGACCGCTACGGGCTGAAGTTCGCCGACGACGAGTCGGAGAAGCTGGCGTTGATGACGGTCGGCGAGTTCACCACGATGGTGGCCGACCGGGCGGCCACGAACAGCGACCCCTCCTGATGTCCGGTCAGCCCGACCTGGGGCGAGCTGACCTGGTGACCATGCTCGCCGAACTGACCGCGAAGCCCGTCGACGCGGTGCCGGACCGGCTCGGCTCGATGGAGCTGGCCTGGCTGGTGCACCTCGTCGAGCAACGCTACGACCGCCGGCTGGACCTGACCGACGACCAGCTCGCCGGGATCCGCACGGTCGACGACGCGCTGACGGTGTTCCAGACCTCGCTCACCGCTCCCGCAGATGGCTGAGCGGGAGACCGTACGGATCACCGGCATGCACGCGGTAAGCGCCCTGGGCAGGGGCGCCGACGCGCTGCTGTCCGGGGTGCTGACCGGCGCCCCGGCGTTCACCCCGGTGCGCCGCTTCGACACCACCGGCCGCCGGGTCACCCTGGCCGCCACCCTGCCGCAGACCGACACGCTCGCCGGGGAACTGGCCGACGCCGTCGACCACGCCGGCCGGGACGCCGGGCTGGAGCGGGCCGACCGGGCGGGCACGGCGCTGTTCCTGGCCACCCACGGCGGGCCGCGTTCGCTGCCCGTACCGTCGGGGGTGGACGAGCCGACGGTGCCGGCGCTCGCCGGTCACCTGGCCGCGCGGTGCGGTCTCGGCGGGCCCACCCGGGTCTACACCACCGCCTGCGTCTCGGCGAGCACCGCCGTCGCCGACGCCGCCGCCCTGATCCGCCGCGGCGACGCCGACCGGGTCGTGGTCGCGGCCGGCTACCTGGTCGAACCCGACCAGTACGCGCTCTTCGACGCCGGCCGGGCGCTCGCCGCCGACGGGGCGGTACGCCCGTTCAGCGCCGGCCGCAAGGGCCTGTTGCTCGGTGACGGGGTGGCCGCGGTGGTGCTGGAGTCGGCCGCCGTCGCCGCCCGCCGGGGCGCCGAGCCGGTGGCCACGGTCGCCGGCTGGGGCCGGGCCGGGGACGCCTACCACGCGTGCCAGCCGCATCCGGGCGGGGACGGGCTGGCCCGGGCGGTCGAGGCGGCGCTGCGTCGCGCCGGGCTGCCCCCGGCCGCGGTCGGGTACGTCAACGCCAACGCCACCGGCACCCCGTTCAGCGACGCCGCCGAGGCGAAGGCGTTGGGCCGGGTCTTCGGCGACCTCGCCGGGCGGCTGCCGGTCAGCTCCACCAAGTCGGTGCACGGGCACACGCTGGAGGCGTCCGGGCTGCTCGAACTGGTGGTCACCGTGCTGGCGCTGCGGCACGGCAAGCTGCCGCCGACCGCCGGCTGGCTGGCCGCGGACCCGGACTGCCCGGTGGACGTCATCCGCGACGCCCCCCGCCCGGTGGCCACCGGCCACGCGCTGACCCTGAACTCCGCCTTCGGCGGCGCGAACACCGCCCTCCTGGTCGGTGCGGCGTGACCCCGTCGGCCCGACCCGCGGTGCTGGCCGAGGCGCGGTGGCCCGAGGACGGGGACGCGGCGGCGCCGGCCCTGCCGGGGTTCGTGCACTCGGCGTTCGCGCCGCTGGTGGCGGCCGTCGCCGAGCGGTGCCTCACCCGGCGGTACGGGGGCGGGCCGCTGCCGGCTGGCAACCGGACGGCGGTGGTGCTGGTCAGCGCGGGCGGGGACACGGCCGGCGCGGCGCACGTGCGGGCGACCGTGGCCGCCGGTGGGCGGGTCGGCCCGCTGTTCTTCTTCCAGTCGGTGCCGAACAGCGTGGCCGGGCACGTCGCGGCGCGTTGGGGGCTGGACGGGCCGGTGGTGTGCCTGAGCCCGACCGGCGACCCGCGGGCGCAGGGGGAGGCCGAGGCGGACCTGCTGTACCACGACGGCGACGCCGCGCAGGCGTTGCTGATCCTGATCGAACTGGCACCGGACGGCACGTCGGGCGAGGCGCGCGCGGTGCTGCTGGGGGAGGAGACACGTCAATGAGGACGAGGGGACTGCGCGGCGCGCTCGCCGCCGACACCGAACTGGGCGCGGGCAACGTGCTCGCCCGGGTGCTGGCCCACGGCGCCGACCCGGACGGGCCGGGGCTCACCTTCGACACCGCGGTCGACGGCCACCCGGCCGAGACGCCGCTGACCCTGGGCACGCTCGACCGGATGGTCGCCGCCCGGGCGGCCTGGCTGCACGAACGGGGGGTGAAGCCGCGCGACCCGGTGGCGGTGTGGGCCGGCACGGCCGCCGACATGGTGCTGTCGTTCCTGGCGCTGACCCGCCTGGGCGCGATCCCGGCGCTGATGAACGGCAGGCTGCGCCCGGAGATCGCCGCCGAGTACATCCGCCGGCTGCGCGCCGTCGGGGTGCTCGCCGACGCGGCGCACGCGGACGCGCTGGCTGGGCACGACCTGGGCGCCCCGCTGCTCGGCGAGCCGGCGGCGGCCGGCGGCGGGGACCCGGCCGCCGCGCCCGCGCTCTACCGGCACCACCCGGACGACCCGATCGTGATCACCCACACCTCCGGCACCACCGGCGTGCCGAAGGCGGTGCTGCACTCGCACGCCAGTCTCTTCGCCGCCACCCGGCACCTGCTGTCCATGCCGCAGGCGCAGGGCACCAGCCGGATCCTCAACGCGCTGCCCGCCCCGCACACCGCCACCGTGCTGATGGTCAACCAGGCGCTCGGCAACCGGGCCGAGATGTTCCTCCTCTCCGAGCAGGGCGGCGAACGGGTCCTCGACGCGATCCAGCGGTGGCGTCCGGACGGCGTGTTCGGCTTCTCGGTGACCTGGGCCGAGCTGGCCCGCTTCGACCTGTCCGGCTACGACCTGGACTCGGTGCGGCTGTGGTTCAACACCGGCGACTGCTCGCACGAGCCGCACGTGCGCAAGCTGGTCGCGGTCGGCTCGCGGGACGTGGTGACCCGCGAGGGGGTGACCCGGGTGCCCGGCTCGGTCTTCATCGACGGGCTCGGCTCCAGCGAGATGGGGCACTCGATGTTCCACGTCACGCACACCGTCGACACCGACCACTACGGCCGCTGCGTCGGCCGCCCCTACCGGTTCGCCACCGTCGCCGTGCTCGACGCCGACGGCAACGAGCTGCCCGCCGGCCAGGTCGGCTGGCTGGGCATCGACTCGCCGTCGCTGTTCCGCGGCTACTGGAACGACTCGGTCACCACCTACCGCTACCGGCTGCGCGGCTGGTACCTCACCGGTGACCTGGTGTACGCCGACGACGCCGGCCGCTACTACCACCTGGACCGGGCGGTCGACTCGGTCGAGGTCGACGGCGGGAAGCGTTTCTTCACCGCGCTGTCCGAGGAACGGATCCTCGCCGCCTGCCCCGACGTGACCGACTGCACCGTGGTCATCGTCAAGGGGCCCGACGACACGGTGACCACCGACGTGCTGCTGGAACTGGCCGCCGGGGCCGACCCTGCGCAGGACCGCACCGACCGCATCCGCGCCGCGCTCGGCCCGGACGTGGCCGCCACGCTGCGCCGGGTGGTGCCGGTACGCGCCGACGACATCCCGGTCACCGTGACCGGCAAGGTCCGCAAGGTGGCGCTGCGCGAGCGCTACCTGACCGAGTCGCCGTCATGACCGCCCTGATCACCGGCATGGGTCTGTTCACGCCGGCCGGCCGGGGCGTGGCGGAGACGTTCGACGCGCTGCTCACCGGCCGCTCCGGGCTGTCCCGTCCCCCGGAGGGGCACCCGGCGCGGGACAGCCTGGAGGTGGCCGGGGTGCTGCCGGAGATCGACCCGCGCAGCGTCGCCTCCGGACCGGAGACCAAGGTGCTCGACCGGGTCGTGCTGCTCGCCCTGCTCACCGCCGCCGAGGCGCTCGCCGACGCCGGCCTCGAGGTGGGGCGCGACGTCGACCCGGAGCGGACCGCGGTGATCGTCGGCGGCGTCGGCGGGATGTCCACGCTGGAACGGCAGATCGTGGCCCGCGCCGAGCGGGGCCGGGCGGCGGTCAGCCCGTACCTGCTCACCGGGATCCTGCCGAACATGCCCTCGGCGCGCATCGCCATCGCGCACGGCATCCGCGGCTACAGCTCGTCGGTCGGCACGGCCTGCGCCTCCGGCGCCCAGGCGGTCGCCGACGGGGTACGCCTCATCCGCGCCGGCGAGGCCGACGTGGTGGTCTGCGGGGCCAGCGAGGCGCCGCTGTTCGGCACGTTCGCCGACACCTTCAGCAACGCCCGGGCGCTGGCCCGGGGCTGGGACGAGCCCACCGAGGCGAGCCGCCCGTTCGACAAGCGGCGCAACGGGTTCGTGCTCTCCGAGGGCGCGGCGCTGCTGGTGCTGGAACGAGCCGGGCACGCCGCCGCCCGGGGCGTGACCGGCTACGCCACGGTCGCCGGCTACGGGACGAACACCGACGCCTACCACCCGACCGCGCCCCGGCCGGACGGCGCCGGCGCCGCCGCGTGCATGCGCCGGGCCCTCGCGTCCGGCGGGATCGAACCGGCCGACGTCGGCTACGTCAACGCGCACGGCACCGGCACCAGGCTCGGCGACGTCGCGGAGACCACCGCGCTGGCCGAGGTGTTCGGCGTCGGCGGGGTGCCGGTCAGTTCCACCAAGGCGCTCACCGGGCACCTGCTCGGCGCGTCCGGGGTGCTGGAGGCCGCGGCCACCGCGCTGGCGCTGCGCCGCGGTCTGCTCCCACCCACATATCACCTGGACGACCCGGACCCGGAGTGCGAGGCGGACCACGTCCGTGCCGTGCCCCGGTCCAGCCGGGCCGAGCACGCGCTGACGAACTCGTTCGGGTTCGGCGGCCAGAACGTCAGCCTGCTGCTGCGCCGGGTCGTCACCTGAGGCGACAGGCTGACCGGACTCCATCCCGGGCGAGGCGCCCGGGTCGCGATCACGGGGGGAAGAGGGGAATCCCATGCACGTCAACGGCATAGACCATCTGGAGTTGTACGTGGGGGACGCCCGGCAGGCGGCCTTCTACTTCGACACCGCGGTCGGCTTCCGGCTGCACGGTCAGGGCGGACCGGAGACCGGGCTGGCCGGGCAGCGTTCGCTGCTGCTGGCCCAGGCCGGCATCCGGCTGCTGCTGACCACCGGGCTGTCCGCGGAGCACCCGGCGGCGACCTACGTGCACCGGCACGGCGACGGGATCGCCGTGGTCGCGCTCGCGGTCGACGACGCCGCCGGGGCGTACGCGGAGCTGGTGGCCCGGGGCGCGACGGGGGTGACGCCGCCGCGCACCCACACCGGCGCGGACGCCGAGGTGGTGGTCGCCGAGGTCGGCGGCTTCGGCGACGTGCTGCACCGCCTCGTCGAGCGGCGCGGCGACCCGAGCGTGTTCCTGCCCGGCGCGATCGAGCCGGTGCCGGTCGCGGACGGCGACGCGCTGCTGGCCGAGGTGGACCACCTGGCGGTCTGCGTGCCGCCCGGGCAGCTCGACGCCACGGTCGCGCACTACGAGAAGGTGTTCGGCTTCGCCGAGATCTTCGCCGAGCACATCGAGGTCGCCGGGCAGGCGATGAACTCCAAGGTGGTGCAGAACCCGTCCGGCCAGGTCACGCTGGTGCTGCTGGAGCCGGACACCGGCGCCCGACCCGGGCAGATCGAGGACTTCCTGCGCTGGCACGCCGGGGCGGGGGTGCAGCACCTCGGGCTGCGCACCGACGACATCGTCACCACGGTCGGCGCGCTCGCCGGCCGGGGGGTGCGGTTCGCCCACACGCCCGGCGCCTACTACGACGACCTGGAGCAGCGGGTCGGTCGGCTGGACGCGCCGGTGGACCGGCTGCGCGAGCTGAGCATCCTGGTCGACTCCGACCACGACGGCCAACTCCTGCAGATCTTCACCGAGTCGATGCACGTGCGCCGCACGCTCTTCCTGGAGGTGATCGAGCGACGCGGGGCGCGCACCTTCGGCAGCGGCAACATCAAGGCCCTCTACGAGGCCAAGGAACGCGAGCTGGCCGCGGCGGGGACGACCCTCGCCGCCGCGGCCGGAGAGGGTGGAGGGGTATGACGACCATCGATCCCGGGCTGACCGCCGAGGAGGAGGCGCTGCTGCCCTCCGACGACGACGTCCGGCACTACGCCGAACACGGCTGGTACCTGTCGAAGAAGCTGCTCACCGACGACGAGGTGGACGACCTCGTCGCGGCGACCGACCGCTACTACGCGGGGGAGCGCGACCGGCGGCTGCCGACGCGCCCGCCGAAGCTCGCCTACTGGGAGCCGTCGAAGGGCGACGTGCAGCGGCACAACGACTACGTCCACCACGAGCACGACGGCATCGCCCGGATCCTGCGCAAGCCGCTGATCGGCGCGGTCGCCGCCCGGCTGGCCCGGGCCACCGAGATCCGGATCTTCCAGTCCACGCTGATCTGGAAGCCGCCGATCGCCGGGGAGCCGTCGAACATCGTGCCCTGGCACTTCGACAAGCACTACTGGGCGTCCTCGTCGTCGGAGGACATGCTCACCGCGTTCATCCCGTTCCACGACTGCGGCACGGAGATGGGCACCATCACCATGGTGGACGGCTCGCACCGGTGGCGGGAGATCGGCGCGGACGACACGGTGGTGCGGCACTTCGCCGACCGGGACCGCGACCAGCTCGAGGCGATGCTGGCGGAGAACGCGGCGTACAACCACGCCGAGATCCACAAGGTCCCCATGGTGATCCCGAAGGGGCACATGAGCTTCCACCACTGCCGCACCTACCACGGCAGCGGCGCGAACGTCAGCGGGCGGCCCCGCCGGGCCATCTCGCTGCACCTGCAGGACGGCGCGAACGCCTGGCGGGAGTATCCGCTCTCCGACGGCACCCGCGCCGCGTACAACCACGACGTGCTGGTCCGCCGCACCCACGAGGGCCGGCCGGACTACGCGGACCCCGATTACTGCCCGGTCATCTGGCGCGACCGCGCCCAGCAGGGAGGCTGACAATGTCACGGTACGACTGGGGAAAGACGCACCCGGGCATCGAGCGGCTGGAACGGGCGGTGACCGAGCGCCGCGACGTGGTGGTCAAGCACCCGCTCTACGCCAACCTGGACACGCACGAGGCGCTCGTCACGTTCATGGAGCACCACGTCTTCGCGGTCTGGGACTTCATGTCCCTGCTGAAGTCGTTGCAACGCCAGCTCACCTGCGTCACCGTGCCGTGGATCCCGACCGGCCCGACCGGCAGCCGCCGCCTCATCAACGACATCGTCATGGTCGAGGAGAGCGACGAGCTGGGCGAGGGCTACATCAGCCACTTCGAGCTGTACGTCAACGGCATGACCGAGGCCGGCGCCGACACCACCGCCGTGAACAGCCTGGTCGACCTGCTGCGCGCCGGCCGCCCGGTCACCGAGGCGCTCGGCGCGGCCGGCGTGCCGGCGGCCTCGGCCGCGTTCGCCGGCACCACCTGGCGGATCATCGAGAGCACGCCGGTGCACTGCCAGGCGGCGGCGTTCGCGTTCGGCCGGGAGGACCTCATCCCGGAGATGTTCACCCAGGTCGTCGCCGTCAACGAGCGCAGCAACCGGCTGAACACGTTCGTCGACTACCTGGAGCGGCACATCGAGGTCGACGGCGAGCAGCACACCCCGATGGCCATGCAGATGCTCGCCGACCTGTGCGGCGACGACGACACGAAGTGGCAGGAGTGCGCGGACACGGTGAACGACGCGCTGGCCGCCCGCGCCCGCCTCTGGGACGACATCCTCGCCGCGATCAAGGAGGGCCGTCCGGCGTGACCGGAGCCGACCCGGTCGCGCTCTACCGGACGGTCCGGCTGATCCGCCGCTTCGAGGAGCGCGCGATCGAGCTGGTCGACGCCGGGGAGATCGTCGGCGGCATCCACCCCTACCTGGGCCAGGAGGGCATCGCCGCCGGGGTCTGCGCGGCGCTGCGCGCCGACGACCTGGTGACCGGCACCCACCGGGGGCACGGCCACGTGCTCGCCAAGGGCGCCGACCCGGCCCGGATGCTCGCCGAGCTGTGCGGCCGGGTCACCGGGCTCAACCGGGGCCGGGGCGGGTCGATGCACGCCGCCGACTTCGGCGTCGGGGTGCTCGGCGCCAACGCCATCGTCGGGGCCGCCGGCGCGATCCTCACCGGCGCGGTGTGGGAGCGCCGGCGGCGCGGCGCCGACATCGTCGGCGCGACGTTCTTCGGCGACGGCGCGGTCAACGAGGGGATGCTGCTGGAGGCGTTCAACCTGGCCGCGCTCTGGCGGGTGCCGGTGCTGTTCGTCTGCGAGAACAACGGCTACGCCACCACCATGCCGGTCGCCGGCGCGGTCGCCGGCACCATCGCCGGGCGGGCCGCCGCGTTCGGCCTGCCGGCGACCACCGTGGACGGTCAGGACCCGGAGACGGTACGCGCGGCGAGCGCCTCCGCCGTCGCGCGGATGCGTGCCGGCGGCGGCCCGGAGCTGGTCGAGGCGCACACCTACCGCTTCGACGCCCACCACACCTTCGAACACCGGGTACGCCTCGACTACCGCCCGCCGGAGGAGGTGGCCGCCGGGCGGTCCCGGGACCCGGTGGACATCCAGGGCGCGCGGTTGGACCCGGCGGTGCGGGCCGAGGTCGACGCGACCGTCGAGGCGGTCCTGTCGGCCGCCGTCGACTTCGCGCTCGCCGGCCCGCACCCGGACCCGGCGACCGCCCTGGACCACCTGTACGCCAGCGGGCTCACCGCCCGGACCGGAGGTGGCTGATGCCCCGGCTCTCCTACCGCAGGGCGCTCACCCGCGCGCTCGCCGACGAGATGACCCGCGACGAGTCGGTCGTGGTGCTCGGCGAGGACATCCGGGTGGCCGCCGCGAACGTCACCACCGGCCTGCTGAAGAAGTTCGGCCCGGAGCGGGTCCGGGACACCCCGCTGTCCGAGCAGGCGTTCACCAGCTTCGCCACCGGGGCGGCGCTGGCCGGGGCCCGCCCGGTGGTGGAGTTCCAGATCCCGTCGCTGCTGTTCCTGGTCTTCGAGCAGATCGTCAACCACGCGCACAAGTTCCCACTGATGACCGGCGGCCAGTGCGCGGCGCCGGTCACCTACCTGGTGCCCGGCTCCGGCTCCCGCACCGGCTGGGCCGGGCAGCACTCCGACCACCCGTACGCGCTGTTCGCCCACGCCGGGGTGACCACCGTGGTGCCGGCCACCCCGGCCGACGCGTACGGGCTGCTGGTCTCCGCGATCCGCTGCGACGACCCGGTGGTGGTGTTCGCCCCGGCCGGCGCGCTGGAGCTGCGGGAGGACGTGACCGACCCGGCGCCGGTGCCGCTGGGCCGGGGCGTGGTGCGCCGGCCGGGCGACGACGTCACCGTGGTCGCGGTCGGGCACCTGGTGCACGACGCGCTCGCGGTCGCCGACGACCTGGCCGACCAGGCGTCGGTGGAGGTGTTCGACCCCCGCACGGTGTATCCGTTCGACTGGGACGGGCTGGTCGAGTCGGTGCGCCGCACCGGGCGACTCGTCGTGGTCGACGACGGCAACCGCTCGTGCGGCATCGCCGGCGAGATCATCGCGACCGTGGTGGAGCGGGTCCGGCTGGCCGCCCCGCCCCGGCGGGTCACCCGGCCCGACGGCGCGGTGCTGCCCTTCGCGCCGGCCCTGGACCGGGCCGTGCAGCCCGGTCGGGACCAGCTCACCGCCGCCATCCAACTGACCCTCAAGGACGGATGAACGATGGACCCGAACTACCGGTGGCCGCCGCTGGGCCAGGCGTGGACCGACCTGCCCGAGCCCACCCGCGCGGCGATGGTGACGGCCGGCGCCGGCGCCTGGGAGGAGATCTTCCACGGCCGGGCCACCTACAACAAGCAGTGGCGGCTGGCCCGCCCGCCGGTGCTCGCCGCGGACGCGTTCCGCGAGCTGAACGAGGTCTGCGACCGGATCGTGCAGCTCATCCTGGAGGCGTGCCAGCGGCGGGCTCGCACCGCCGGTGAGCTGCGCCGGCTGCTGGACGTGCCGGAGGGGGAGACCCGGCTGCTGGACCCGGACGAGGTGCTGCACGACGGGCTGCTCGCCGCCTACCGGCCGGACGTGCTGTTCTCCGGCGGCGTGCCGTGCATCGTGGAGTACAACATCGACAGCAGCCTCGGGGGCGGCTTCGACGCCGACACGGTGATCCAGCGGTACGCGGACCTGTACCGCGCGCACGGCCTGCTCGACCGGGCCCGGCCCGCGCCGTCCCTGCTCGACCAGCGGTTCGTCGCCATCCGGGACACCCTCGGCCTGGCCGACGGCGCACGGGTGGCGCTGCTGATGGACTTCGAGGCGGAATATCCGGGGCTGGACGATCCGGACACGTTCATCCGCATCCTGTCCCCGCTGGCGGACCAGGCCCGGCGGTTCGGCATCGACCTGGTCATCGCGCCGGTCGCCTCCGCCACGCTGGATGGGACGAACCGGCTCGTCGTCGGTGGCGCCCCGGTGGACGCGCTGTTTCGGCTCTTCGTGCCGAACCGGGTCACCCCGAGCGCGGGCCTGGACGCGGTGGCCGGCGCGCTTGCCGCCGGCACGCTGCCGATGTTCGTCAGCAGCGCGGCCTGGCTGCTCAGCAACAAGCTGAACTACGCCTGGCTCTGGGCCGACCTGGACCTGTTGCCGGAGCCCGACCGGGCGCTGATCCGCCGGTACGTGCCGCACACCGTCGCGCTCACCGCCGACCAGCTCGACCGGGCGCTGGCCGAGCAGGCCGACCTGGTGGCGAAGCCGGCCGGCGGGTCGGCCGGGCACGGGGTGCTGATCGGGCCGGAGTGCAGCGCGGTGGCCTGGGCGGACGGGGTGCGCGCCGCGATCGACGAGGGCGGTCACATCCTGCAGCGCTATCACGAGGCGGACCGGGTGGCGATGGACTTCGTGCAGATCGAGACCGGTGAGACGGTCACCGCCGAGGTCCCCTACAGCCTCGCCCCCTACCTGTTCGGCCGCACCGGCTCCGGCGCCCTGGCGAGGGTCGGCTACCCGGGTTGTGAGGGCGTCCTGAACCTGGCCAGAGGCGTCCTCATGACCGGCATCCTGCTCACCGACTGATCCCGTTCCCGGTCGGGGTGGTGAAGAAGGCGGTCAGGGGCTCGACCAGGGTCGGGGGCGCGACGGCGATGCCGTTGTGGGCGCTGCCGGGCACGCGCAGGGTGCGCGCGTGGGGCAGGGCGGCGGCCAGCATGTCGTTGGTCTCGGTGAAGAACGGCGCGGCCTTGGCGCCACTGATCAGCAGCGTCTCGGCGGTGATGCCGGCGTACTGCTCGGCCGGCCCCTCGTACGCCTCGATCTGTCGCGACTCGACGAGCGTCATCCCCACCAGCGCGCCCATCGTCCGCCCGACCTCGGTGCGCAGGAAGAGCCGGGTGATCGCCGTACGGACCGCCAGTGGCAGCCGTGACGCGGGGTTCCGCGGGTCGACGGCCGCGCCCACGACCGCCAGGGCCCGGGCGGTGTCGCCGGCCCGCACGGCCGCCTCGGCCGGGTCGAGGAACGCCGTCGGCATGCCGTGGCCGGCCAGCCGCAGCGGAGCGTCGTAGACCGCGATCCGCTCCAGCGGCAGCCGCAGCGCGGCCCGCAGCACCACGAACGCGCCGTAGCTGTGCCCGACCGCCCAGCGGGCGCCGGTGTGCGCGAGCACCGCGCCGAGGTCGTCGATCTCCTGCTCCACCGTGTACGGCTCGCGGCGCGGCGGCGCGTCGGCCCGCCCCCGTCGGTTGTAGGCGTGCACGGTGAACCGGTCGGCCAGCCGGGCGATCAACCGACGGTATTCCGTGATCGTCACCCCGCCGCCGTGCACCACGACGAGTCCCGGTCCGGTGCCCGTGCTGTGCAGGACGATCCCCGCGCCGTCCGGTGCCGTGATCCGTTGCATGAACGCTCCCTTCGACCCCACAAAACCACGAACGCCGTTTGCAGTTTACAGTGGGACGGTGAGCGGCGCATCCACGGATTCGATCTGGAGCCGGCCGGGACGCGGCACCCGCGGTCCCACCCCGATGCACAGCCGGGACGAGATCGCCGCCGCCGGGGTGACGCTCGCCGACGCCGACGGCTTGGCCGCCGTGTCCATGCGGGCGGTGGCCGGCGCGCTCGGCATGGCGGCCGGCTCCCTCTACCGGCACCTGTCGTCCCGGGACGACCTGCTGGAGCTGATGGTCGACAGATGCGTGGGCGAACTGCGGCCGTACCCGACCGAGGGCGGGAGCTGGCAGGAGCAGTTCCTCCTGCTCGCCCGCCGTCAGCTCGCGCTGCACCGGCGGCACCCGTGGCTTGTCGACGCGCTCGCCCCGCGCGCCGTTCCCGGGCCGAACACGCTCGCCTACTTCGACGCCTGCCTGCGCATCCTGCGACCGGTCCGGGCCGGGGTGGCGGCCAAGTTCGAGGCCATCGCCATGGTCACCGGCGTGGTCACGCTCTTCGCCCGCACCGCGACGGCCACCGCTCCGGTGACGTTCGACCACGTGGACATGGCCGCATACCCGCACCTGGCCGCCGCGTTCGCCGGGCCCGCGCCCACCCCGCCACCCGGGGACGACCTGTTCGACCGCACCCTGCGCGCCCTGCTCACCGGCCTCCTGACCGCCGACCGACCGTAACGTCTTCGACCGGCGCAGGGCCGCGACCGCGCCGGACGGCGCGCGGCGGCCTGGACGACGGTCGGGCGGGGCGCGTCACCGGCTGCCGTCGCCGCGGACGCGGGCGGCCAGGACGCGCAGCGTTTCGGCGGTGGCCACCGCGTCGCTGCGGGCGCTGCCGTGCCGGCCGTCGCTGCTGTACAGCGACGGGTCCGCGACCAGCGGATGGTCGGTGAGGTGCACGTGCAGCGTGCCCAGGCGCTCGGCCACCGCCCGGGTGTGCCGGGACAGCCGCCGCATCCGCTCGCCGAGGCCGGCCCGCAGCGTGTCCGGCACGGCCGGGCTGTGCGACACGTCGAACATGCCGACGGTGAGCACGTCCGCCCCGGCGGCGCGCAGCGCGGTGATCAGGGCGGTCAGTTCGGCGTCGACCGCGTCCGGGTCGTATCCGGGGCGGAACGCGTCGTTGCCGCCGCACACCACGAGCGCCAGGTCGGGCCGGAAGGCCAGCGCGTCGGCCAGTTGGGTGGCCCGGACCTCGTGTGCGCGCAGCCCGCGCCGGCCCAGGTTGAGGTATGCCAGCCCGGGCCGGAAAGCGCGCAGCTCGGTCGCGATCCGGTCGGCCCACTGGAGGTCGGAGTAGCCGTCGACCGGTTCGCACAGCCCTTCCGCGACGCTGTCCCCGAGCACCACGAACCGGTGCCACGGATGGTCGCGCAGCAGCTCACCGGCCTCGCCGGGGCGTAGGCACCAGGGATCCGTCGCCTCGGTCACCGTCGATGACATGTTCGGCAGGCTAGCCGAGCCGCCGGGTTGGGAAAAGCGGTCCGCCGCCCCGACCGGTCGTACGGTCGGGGCGGCGGAGGCCGGTGGTGTCGTGGTCTCAGAGGCTCGACCCCGGTGGCGGGTTGAACCAGCCGTGCAGCGTCACGATGACGCGGACGGTGCCGCCGCTGACGTTCACGATCCGGACGCTCCCGGTCGCGTGGTTCTGGCCGGCCCGGTCCACCTTGACCATCACCATCGTGGTCCGGGCGACCTGGCCGGCGGTGAAGTTCGACACGGACTGGCTCGTGACGGTCGGCCCGCTCTGGTCATGGGGGAAGGGGCCGACGCCGGATTCCACGGTGAGGTAACCCGAGGCGGTCGGACCGGCGACGGTCACGGCGAGGATGGCGCCGCCCATCGCCTCCGGCGAGACGCCGAGCGGATCGGCCAGGTCGATGAACAGCTCGCCCCGGGCCGCGAGCGGCTGCCCGCCGTTCGCGCCGGTGTCCACCAGGTGGACCGCCGAGGTGGGCCGCAGGTCCGCGCCCACCGTCGGGTCGGCGGTCACGTAGCCCTGCACGGAGATCGCCAGGTCGACCGCCGGCCCCTTGTTGACGACCGTGGCCCTGCCGGCGGACGAGAGCTTGACCGCGACGCCCTGCGAGGTGACCCCGCTGACGTAGTCGAGCACGCTCGTGCCGTCGGCGCCGCCCTCCGGATGGGCGCGCAGGAAGCCGGCGCCGGTCGAGCCGACCACCGCGACATCCAGGAACACGCTTGTCGCGCCGCTCGGGACGACGCCGCCGGTGAAGGTGAACGTCCGGGATCCGTTGGTCGGGATCTTGCCCACGGTCGTGCCGACACCGGTGCGGGTGTCCACCACCCGGGTGTGCGGCACGGCGACCAGCCCTCCGCCCGCCCCGGTGGTGAAGTAGCCGTGCACCTCGACGACGATGTGGACGGTGCCGGCGCGGTTGTGGACCGAGAGGCGGCCGTCCGGTCCCGGCCGCACGACCTGGGTGGTCGAGATGATCTCCCCGGTCGACGCGTTGAGGGACGACGACAGCGCCGGTCGGGTCGAGCCCTGGGGGAACACCGTCAGGAAGGTGTTGACGGTCGGGCTGACCGCGGTCACGTCGACAAGCACCGCGGACACGCCCGTCGAGGGGACCCCGCCCACGCCGATCGCGGGGAAGTCGGTGGTGCTGTCCGCGCCGCGCGGCCCGGCCGGGGCGCCGGTGCCGTTGCGGGTGTCCAGCAGGGACGCACCGGGGGAGAGCGCCACGTAGTTGGTGCTGGTGTTCGCCGCGATCCACGGGGCCAGGCCGTCCACCCGCACCTCGGTCGCGCTGCGCCGGGTGTCGGTCTCGGCGAGGCAACCGCCCTGCCAGGAGCGGTCGTGCAGGGCCACCAGTTGTGGCTCGCCGTCGCCGGTGCGCAGCAGCGGCCCGCCGGCGTCGCCCCGGCACAGGCTGGCGGCGGAGGCGCTGCCGTCGACGGTGAGGGCGTCCGCCGTGACACCGGTGACCGTGAACGCCCCGGCGTGCAACTCGTCCGGCACCCACTCGGTGGCGGTGCGGCCGAAGCCGGCGGCGAGCAGCGTCTCGCCCTGGGCGGCGGCGCCGCCGACGGCGACCGGCGGCACCCCGTCCGCCGCCTTCTCCAGTTGGGCGAGCGCGACGTTGCGGGTCGGGTGGGGGATCACGGCGGTGACGGCGAGGACGTGCCCCGCCGTGGTGCGCAGATCCGTCCGGCCGACCGTGACGGTGGTGCGCCGGGTGGGCGGGCCGGCGACGAGTTGCTGGCCGGGCTCGGTCAGACAGCTCGCGGTGGTCAGCACCCAGGTCGGCTCGACCAGCACCGCGGAGCAGGCCCGCAGGTCATTTTGGATCTTGGCGGTGAACGGGTGGCTGCCGGCGGGCACCGGGCTGACGCCGCTGACCGCCAACGCGGAGCCGCCGCCGATCGTGCTTGCCGCCACGACGACGGCGAGCACCGCCGCCATTCTGCGGGTGCGGTGATGTCGGATGAATCTCATGCTCCTCTTTCCGGTCGTTCGAGCAGGCGACGTCGCCGGCGAACCCGGCGAACCGGGAGAGAGGTCGATCAGTGGACGGCATCCGCCGCCTGTTGTGCGACAGGGTGCGACGCCGAACGCGCCGGGGCGCGTTCGGTGCCGGTGCTGTCGACTTCCCCCGTGTAGCTGCCGCGGGCACGGCCCGCGAATCCAGACAGTAGCGAAACGGCAGGCGCCGTGCTGCCCCGCCGCGTCGGCCGGGACGCCGGGTCCGGCCGGGCCGGTCAGACCGGGGTCGGGGTGACCGGCCGCGCGGCCGGACGGTCGGCCGGCGACGACCGGAAGAGCAGCAGCGGCGCCACGGTGAGCACCAGGCAGGCCACCGACATCACCAGCAGCGCCGGGGTCAGGTCGAGCAGCGCCACCGACCAGCCGCCGAGCAACGCGCCCACCGGCAGGCCGAGGAAGGCCACCGAGCCGGAGATGCCCAGCACCCGGGTCTGCAACGCCTCCGGGACCCGCTGGTAGAGCGCGGCGCCGAGCAGCGGGTTCACCGCCGCGATGCCGATGCCGGACAGGAACGTCACCACGAGCACCACCACCAGGTCGTCGCTGAGCGCCAGCGCCAGCAGCCGGGGCGCGCCGCTGAGCGCCAGCCCGAGGGCGAACGTGGCCCGGCCCGGCAGCCGCGTCCCGAGCAGCGTGAACAGCAGGTTGCCCAGCAGCGCGCCGGCCGAGAACACGCCGAGCAGCAGGCCGAACCCGGCCGGGTCGCCGAGCACCTGGCTCACCCAGAGCGGGATCCAGACCGCGACGCTGGCGTTGGCGAACATGTTGGACGCGGACACCACGACCAGCATGGTCAGCAGCGTCCGGTCGGTGCGCAGGTAGGCGAAGCCGCCGCGCAGCGCCCGCAGGTAGCGTTCCCGGGGCGCCGGCTGCGCGGGCGCGGGCGGGCGGACCAGCGCCCCGATCAGCAGCGCGCAGACCGCGAACGTGGCGGCGTCGATCCAGATCGCCCGGGTCAGCCCCACCCAGTCGATGAGCAGCCCGCCCAGCACCGCGCCGAACAAGGTCATGCCCCGGGCCAGCCCGTCGTAGGCGGAGGTGAGGCGGATCAGCGGCACGCCGGCCCGTTCGGCGGCCGGCTTGAACAGCACGTGCTTGACCCGGTCACCGATGCCGCGCAACCCACCGGCGACGGCCACCAGCACCAGCAGCGTGCCGAACCCGAGCCACGGCGCGAGCGCCACCACCGCCATCGCGGCGGCGCTCGCCGCGTCCACGAAGACCGACGTGCGGCGTACGCCGAACCGGTCCGCCCACGGCGTGGCCAACGCGCTGGAGAGCATGTACGGCAGTGTCTCCGCGGCGGCGACCAGGCCCATCCGGGTCGGGCTGCCGGTGGTCTCCAGCACCAGCCAGGGGATGGCGACCACCGAGATCCGGGTGCCGAGGTTGGACAGCAGGTCGGCGCCGACCAGGGTGTACAACTCCCGGCGGGGGTTCATGTCGGGCTGCCGATCGGGTGCGTGGCGGCGTACCTCTCCCGCAGCGCCAGCTTGTCGACCTTCGCGGACCGGTTCAGCGGCAGCGCGTCGACGAACTCCACCGCGCCCGGCGCCCAGGTCTCGCTCAGCTCCCGGGTCACCAGCGCGATCAGGTCGTCGCCGGTGACCGACGCGCCCGGCGCCGGCACCACGTACGCGAACGGGAGTTCCCCGGCCACCGGGTCCGGCACCCCGATCACCGCGGCGGCGCGGACCTCGGGGTGGCCGGCGAGCACGTCCTCGATCGGCCGGGAGTAGATCGGCCAGCTTCGCTGCCGGGTGAGGATCCGGTCCTGTAACCGGTCGACCAGGTAGAGGTAGCCGTCGTCGTCGAGGTGGCCGATGTCGCGGGTGCGGACCCAGCCGTCGACGAGCGTCTCGGCGGTCAGCTCCGGCTGGCCGTGGTAGCCGGCGAAGCTCAACTTCGTCCGGGCCCACACCTCGCCGTCGACGCCGGCCGGCAGCACCCGGCCGTCGGCGTCGCGGATCTCCACCGCGACGTCCCCGTACGGCCGGCCGCAGGAGCGCAGCCGCTCCGGGTGCTCCGGGTCCTCGGTGAGGCCGGGCTGGGCGCAGATGACCACGGCCTCGCTGAGCCCGTAGACGATGCGCAGGCACGGACCGAACCGGTGGATCGCCTGGCGCAGCCGGGCCGGCGCGGCGGGACCGGCCCCGACGTTGAACATGAACATCGCGGAGAAGTCGGCGCCCGGCAGGTCGGGGTGGTCCAGCACCTCGTAGAGCATCGGCGGGGTGACGAACGTGGAGGTGATCCGCTCGGCGTCCACGGTGGCGACGAACGCCGCCGGGTCCCACCGTTCGCGCAGGAACAGCACCCCGCCGCTGAACAGGTTGACGAGCGTGGTGATCTGGCCGCTGGCCAGCCACATCGGTGAGTGCGACAGGTGCCGCAGCAGCGGGAACCCGGCGGCCCGGAAGTCGGCCGCGAGCGCGAGCACCTGGCGGTAGAAGCTCTCCCGGTGGTGCACCAGCTTGGGTGTGCCGGTGGTGCCGCTGGTCTGCAGGAACGACTCCGGCGCGGGCACCGGGGCCGGCAGGTCTCCGCCGTCCTCACCGGCCGCGGTCAGGTCCGGCCCGGCGCCGCCGGGGCCGAGGCAGAGCACCGGTACGCCGGTCAGCCCGGCCGCGAGCCGCCCGGCCACCGGGTCGCGCGGGTCGTGCACGAACACCTCCGGCGCGGCGAGCGCGACGAACTCGTCGACCTCCCGCCGGGAGGTGACCGGGGCGACCCACATGCTCCGGCAGCCCAGCAGGTGCAGCGCCAGGTGCAGCAGCGGACCCTCGACCGTGTTGCCGAGCATCACCAGCACCGCCGCCCCGGGGCGTACGCCGTGCCGGCGCAGCGCCGCGGCCAGGCTCCGCACCTCGGCGGCGACCTGCCGGTAGGTGAGCCGGCGATCGTCGCCGACGAGCGCCTCCCGGTCGCCGAATCCGGCGAACAGCTCCAGCGCCTCGTGCACGTAGTTCGGCCGATCGGTCATCGGGCAGCCCCCATCGTGGTCCGCGAGCGGCGTCCGGCCAGGTCAGGGGCCGGGAAGGGACGGCGGGTGCCGGAGTCGGCGACCGCACCGCCGCCAGGTCCGAGCCTAGGCAGGTGCGATCCACCGGGGACAGAGCCGAACGTCGGTGCCGAGCATCCCGCGGGCATTTGATCATGTCGATGAGGTTGATTGACGCTCGTCACCGGCGGCGGCTAGTTTCCGGTCCATCGCCCGGGCCGGTGACGCCGACCGCGTCACGCCCGGGGCTGCCGACCATGGAGGATCGATGCCGACCCCGAAGAGATGGCACGTCATAGCTTCCGCCGCCACGCTGCTGCTCGCCGGCACCCCGGCGGTCACCGCGAGCGCCGGCCCCGCCGACACCGACCACGCCCGGCACGGGCGCACGGAGTGGGCGGGAAGCTGGGCCGCGGCGGTGACCCGTGGGAACACCGTGGGCCTGACCAACACCGGCCTCAACGACCAGAGCATCCGGATGACGGTGCAGACCACGGTGGGCGGTCCGCGCCTGCGGGTCCGGCTCACCAACCTCTACGGCGAGCAGGCCGTCACGGTCGGTCACGCCACGATCGCCCGACCGAACACCGCCACCGCCGACGACCGCTCCGACGTCGACCCGGCCAGCGTCCGCGAGCTGACGTTCGCAGGCGGCGCGTCGGCGACCATCAACAAGGGCGCCGAGCTGCTCAGCGACCCGCTGTCCTATCCGGTGGGCGAGCAGGAGGACCTGGTGGTCACCCTGTACTTCCCGGTGCTCACCGGCCCGGTCACGTTCCACGGCCAGTCCCGGGTCACCAACTTCATCGGGGCGACCGACCTGACCACCGCGGCCGGCGGCGCCGGCTTCACCATCAGGCCCGACTGCTGCTGGATGTTCCTCTCCGGCATCGACGTGGAGCGCCGCGCCGCGCCGGGCTCGGTGGTGGTGCTCGGCGACTCCATCGGCGACGGCAACGGCAGCACGGTCAACACCGACCGGCGGTGGCCGGACCTGCTCGCCAAGCGGCTCGTCGACGCCCGCCCGGAGGTCCGCACGCCGGGCGTGCTCAACCTGAGCCTGGCCGGCAACCGGCTCAACCACGAGGGCACGGAGCCCGGCGCGGGGGGCTTCCCCGGCTACTACGAGCTGGGCCCGAACGCGCTGGCCCGGCTCAACGAGGACGTGTTCCCGCAGACCGGCGTCCGGACCGTCATCACCCACCTGGGCATCAACGACATCTGGATGAGCGGCGACAGCAGCGAGGCGATCATCGCGTCGCTGCGGCAGCTCAACCGGCAGGTGCAGGCGCGCGGGCTGACCAGCCTGGTCGGCACGATCACCCCGTACGAGGGCAACGGCGGGCCGGGGGTGTGGACCGAGGAGAAGGACGCCACCCGCAACGCGGTGAACACGTGGCTGCGCGGTCCCGGCCGGGCCGAGTTCGACGGCGTGCTCGACTTCGACGCCGTGCTGCGCGACCCGGCGCAGCCGAGCCGGCTGCTGCCGGCGTACGACGCCGGGGACCACATCCACCCGAACGACGCGGGCGCGCAGGCGATGGCGAACGCCGTCCCGCTGCGGCTGCTCGGGCTGTGACACCGGGCGGGGGCGGCGGCGCACGGCGGCCGCCCCCGCCGTCTTTTCCTGGGGAGGAAGCGCCGTGGACGTCAGCGAGATCCTGACCGGCCTGTACAGCGAGCAGGGCCGGCAGAACCCGTATCCCTTCTACGCGGCCCTGCACGCGCACGGGCCGATGAACGCCGTTCCCACCCGCGCCGAGCACAGCACCGTCACCGCCGTCGCCGGCGGTTACGACGTGGTGGACCGGATCCTGCGTGATCCCGGGTGGTACAAGGGTTTTCCGCCGGGCTGGCAGGAGCAGGAGATCCTGCGGACGTTCCTCACCTCGATGATGTTCGTCAACCCGCCGGACCACACCCGGATGCGCGCGGTGTTCGCGAAGACGTTCACCCCACGCCGGCTCGGCGCGCTGGAGCCGGTGATCGAGCGGATCGTCGACCAACGCCTGGACGCGATGGCCGAGGCCGGCGCGGGCGGCGCCGAGGTGGACTTCGTGGCCGACTTCGCGTACCCGGTCCCGGCCCTGGTGATGGCCGAGTTCATCGGTCTGCCCGCGGCGGACCTGGCCTGGTACCGGCAGCGGGTCGACTGGATCGACGAGTACATGGACGTCTCCGGCAAGACGCCGGAGCGGCTGGCCCGGGCCAACCAGGCCGCCGACGAACTGCGGGCCTACTACCGCGACCTGATCGCCCACCGGCGCCGCTCGCCCGGCGCCGACCTGATCAGCGGGCTGGTCGAGGTGCTCGACGCCGGTGGTGTCGACCTCACCGAGGACGAGCTGGTCAGCAACCTGATCGTGCTGTTCAACGCCAGCTTCGTCACCACCGTCTACATGTTCAGCAACGGCCTGCCGCTGCTCCTCGACCACCCGGAGGTGACCGCCGCGCTGCCGGGCGACGACGCGCTGGCCCGGGGCTGCGTGGACGAGGTGCTGCGGATGGAGAGTCCGGTGCACTTCCTGGCCCGCTCCGCGCCGGCCGACACCGAGCTGGACGGCGTCCCGGTGGGCCGGGACGAGAACGTGCTGCTGCTGATCGCCGCCGCCAACCGGGACCCGGCCCGGTTCCCCGACCCGGACCGCTTCGACCCGCGGCGCGACGGGCCGCCGTCGCTGGCCTTCGGCGTCGGGCTGCACTTCTGCCTCGGCTCGGCGGTGTCGAAACTGGAGGGACGGCTCGCGCTGCCCCGGCTGTTCGCCCGGTTCCCCCGGCTCGCGATCACCCAGCCGTACACCTACAGCGGTAGCCTCTTCCTGCGCGGCATCGACAAGCTCTTCGTCACCACCGGGGAGGCCGGATGACGCTCGATCCGCAGGTCGTCGCGTGGCGGGCCGCGCGCGCGGCGGCCGGCGTCACGCCGCTCTACGCCCAGACCCTGACCGAGGCCCGCGCCGCCGACCTCGCCGCGATCCGCGCCGGCGCCGGCGCGGTCGAGCCGGTCGAGGAGGTACGCGACACGACGGTGCCCGGCCCGGCCGGGCCGCTGCCGGTGCGGATCCACCGGCCGGCCGGCGACGGCCCGCTGCCCACGCTCGTCTACCTCTTCGGCGGTGGCTGGACCCTCGGCAGCGTGGACACCGCCGACGGGATCTGCCGCCGGCTGGTCAACCTGACCGGCTGCCAGACCGTGACGGTCGGCTACCGGCTCGCCCCCGAGCATCCGTTCCCGGCGGCGGTGGAGGACTGTCAGGCGGCGCTGCGCCACCTGGTCGCCAACGCCGCCGAGTTCCGGGTCGACCCGCGGCGGCTGGCGGTGGGCGGGGACAGCGCCGGCGGCAACCTGGCCGCCGCGGTGACGCTGCTGGCCCGCGCCGACGGTGGCCCCGCGCTCGCCGCCCAGGTGCTCGTCTACCCGAACACCGACCAGCGTCCCGGGTCGCGCCCGGCCGGCGACGAGGACCCGTTGCTGTTCAACCGGCACTCGGTGGCGTGGTACCGCGGTCACTACCTGGCCGACCCGGGCGACGCGGCGCACCCGCTGGCCTCGCCGCTGCTCGCCGACGACCTGTCCGGCCTGCCGCCGGCGCTCGTGGTCACCGCCGGGCACGACCCGCTGCACGCCGAGGGCCGGCGGTACGCCGAGCGTCTGGGGGAGGCGGGCGTGCCCACCGAGACGGTCGACTACCCGGGCATGGTGCACGGCTTCTTCGCCATGCCCGGCGTGTTCGACGCCGGCCGCGACGCCCAGGAGCGGGTCGCGGCGTTCCTGCGCCGACACTTCGGCCTCGACCCGGCGACAACTCGGGCGACCGTCGGGACCGAGAATGGCTGAATCTGGGACGGGCTTCGTGCCGCCGGCCTGCCTGGACGACTTCGCGGCGCTGGCCCGGGCGGTGCTCCCCGACGACGTGTGGGACTACGTCGACGGCGGCAGCGGCACGGAGACCGCGCTCGCCGCCAACCGGGCCGCGCTGGACCGGGTGGCGGTGCTGCCCCGGATGCTGGCCGGCGTCGACGAGCCGTCCACCTCCGCGTCGCTGCCCGGCGGCCGGTACGCGCTGCCGGTGGCGGTCGCGCCGATGGCGTACCAGCGGTTGCTGCACCCCGACGGCGAGCCGGCGCTCGCCGCGGCGGCCGGCGCGGCCGGCGTGCCCTACGCGGCCAGCACGCTGTCCAGCACGCCGATCGAGGAGATCGCCGCGGCCGGTGCGACGGTGTGGTTCCAGCTCTACTGGTTGCGGGACCGGGCGTTGGTGGCCGACCTGCTCGACCGGGCGCTGGCCGCCGGCTGCGCCGCGGTGGTCGTCACCGTGGACGTGCCGGTGCTCGGCCGGCGACTGCGTGACGCGCGCAACGGGTTCGCGTTGCCGCCGCACGTCACCGCCGCGAACCTGCCCGGCGGCCGGGACGACCTGGCCCACCAGGGCACACCCGGCGTCTCGGCCGTGGCGGCGCACACCGGCGCGGTCTTCGCCCCGGCGCTGAGCTGGGCGGACCTGGCCTGGCTGCGGGAGCGTACCCCGGTGCCGCTGCTGGTCAAGGGCATCCTGGACGCGCGCGACGCGGTCCGCGCGGCGGACGCCGGCGTGGACGCGGTGGTGGTCTCCAACCACGGCGGCCGGCAGCTCGACGCCGCCCCGGCCAGCGCGAGCGTGCTGCCGGACGTGGTCGAGGCGGTGGGGGAGCGGTGCGCGGTGCTGCTGGACAGCGGCGTCCGCGGCGGCGTCGACGTGCTGCGCGCGCTGGCCCTGGGCGCGTCCGGGGTGCTTGTCGGCCGGCCGCTGCTCTGGGCCCTCGCGGCCGGCGGCCGGGCCGGCGCCGAGGCCGCCCTGGCGTTGCTCGCGGCCGAGTTGCGCGACGCCCTCATCCTCAGCGGCTGCCCCGACCCGGCGTCGGCCCGGCGGCTGCGCACCCGGATCGGAGGCTGACGTGGAACCGGTGGACCTGGCCGTCGAGGCGCTGCACGGCAGCGTCGGTGACCCGGCGTTGAACTCGATGAACTTCCTCAACGAGGTGGCGCAGCACTACCCGGACGCGGTGTCGCTGGCCGCCGGCCGGCCGTACGAGGAGTTCTTCGACTCGACGCTGCTGCACGCGCACCTGGACCGGTTCCGCCGGCACCTCGCCGACGATCTCGGGCTCACCCCGGCGCAGGTCGACCGGACGCTGTTGCAGTACGGCCGGACCAAGGGGATCGTGCACCACCTGATCGCCCGCAACCTGGCCGTGGACGAGGGGGTCACCGTCGACCCGGAGTCGATCGTGGTGACCGTCGGCTGCCAGGAGGCCATGTTCCTGGTCCTGCGCGCGTTGCGGGCCGGCCCGGCGGACGTGTTGTTCGCGGTGGCGCCGACGTACGTCGGGCTGACCGGCGCGGCCCGCCTGGTCGACCTGCCGGTGCGGCCGGTGGCCGGCGGCCCGGCCGGCGTCGACCTGGCCGACCTGCGCGCCGGGGTGCGCCGGGCCCGTGCCGAGGGGCTCCGACCGCGGGCCTGCTACGTGATGCCGGACTTCGCCAACCCGTCCGGGGTCAGCATGGACACCGCGCACCGGCGTCGGCTGCTCGACCTGGCCGCCGAGGAGGAGCTGCTGCTGATCGAGGACAACCCGTACGGCCTCTTCCCGGCCGCCGGGACGGACCGTCGCCGCACGCTCAAGGCGCTGGACACCGCCCGTCGGGTGGTCTACCTCGGCTCGTTCGCCAAGACCGTGCTGCCCGGCGCCCGGGTCGGCTACGTCGTGGCCGACCAGCGGGTGGGTGGCGCGGACGGCGCGGTCGGCCCGCTCGCCGACCAGCTCGCGAAGATCAAGAGCATGGTCACCGTGAACACCTCGCCGATCAGCCAGGCGGTGATCGGCGGCGCGCTGCTGGCGCACGACTGCTCGCTGGTGGCCGCGAACGTCCGGGAACGGGCCGCGTACGCCCGCAACCTGTCCCACCTGGTCGACGGCCTGGCCCGGCGTTTCCCGGCCGGCGGCCCGGTGCGCTGGACGGTGCCGGCCGGCGGATTCTTCGTGGTGGTCACCGTGCCGTTCGCGGTCGACGACGCGCTGCTGCACCGCTCGGCCCGGGAGTACGGCGTGCTCTGGACGCCGATGGCGCACTTCTACGACGCCGGCACGCCGGTGCGCGCGCTGCGGCTGTCGGTGAGCGCGGTCACCCCGGCGCAGATCGACCTGGGCCTGGACCGGCTCGCCGCGCTCGTCGCCGACACCACGGCCGCGGTGGTCGCGCCGGCCTGACGCCGCACCGTCGTCGGGCCGGCACCTCACGTGTTCCCGCGCGTCGGCTATCCGTTGATAATGGACGGATGGTTGCCTGGGAGTACGCGTTGTTGGTCCGCCGCTATCAGGGGCAGGGCCGGAATTTCCACGTCTCGTTCGTCTGGTACGGCCCGGACGGGTCCCGTACCGACGTCACCGCGTACGGCGACACCGCGGTCGCGCACCTCAACCGGGTCGGCCGGGAGGGCTGGGAGCTGGTCACCGCCGCCGAGGACGTGAACAACGTGCAGGGCAGCACCGAGGTGCACCGCTACCACCTCAAGCGTCCGCTGCGCTGAGGTTGCGCGCCCCTGTCGTCGTGCGGCAGGGGCGCGCACCGGCTCAGGTCAGGTCGACCTCGGGATAGAGCGGGAACGGGGTGAGCAGGTCGGCGGCCTGCTTGCCGACCGACTCGGCGGTCGCCGGGTCCAGCACGTACTTCGCCTTCGACGGGGCGCCGTCCGGGCCGGTGCCGGCGGTGGTCTGGGTGAGCACGGTGTGGATCAGCTCGGCGGTGGCGTCCATCTCGGTGGCGCCGAGGCCGCGGGTGGTCAGCGCGGGCGTGCCGATCCGGATGCCGGAGGTGTACCACGCGCCGTTCGGGTCCTGCGGCACCGCGTTGCGGTTGGTCACGATGCCGGAGTCGAGCAGCGCCTGCTCGGCCTGGCGGCCGGTCAGGCCGTATCCGGAGACGTCGATGAGCACCAGGTGGTTGTCGGTGCCGCCGGTGACGAGCGTCGCGCCCCGGCGCAGCAGCCCGTCGGCGAGCGCCTGCGCGTTGTCGACGATCCGCCGGGCGTAGTCGGCGAAGTCGGGGCGACGCGCCTCGGCCAGCGCCACCGCCTTCGCGGCCATCACGTGCGGCAACGGGCCGCCGAGCACCATCGGGCAGCCCCGGTCGACCTGGTCGGCCAGCTCCGGGCCGCAGAGCACCAGGCCGCCGCGCGGGCCGCGCAGCGACTTGTGCGTGGTGGTGGTGACGATGTGCGCGTGCGGCACCGGGTCGAAGTCGCCGGTGAAGACCTTGCCGGCGACCAGGCCGGCGAAGTGCGCCATGTCGACCATGAAGGTGGCGCCGACCGAGTCGGCGATCTCCCGCATGATCCGGAAGTTGACCTTCCGGGGGTACGCCGAGTAGCCGGCCACCAGGATCAGCGGCCTGAACTCGCGCGCCGCCTCGGCCACCCGGTCGTAGTCGATCAGGCCGGTGGTCGGGTCGGTGCCGTAGCTGCGCTGGTCGAACATCTTGCCGGAGATGTTCGGCCGGAAGCCGTGGGTGAGGTGGCCCCCGGCGTCGAGCGACATGCCGAGCATCCGCTGGTTGCCCAGCTCCCGGCGCAGCGCGAACCAGTCCGCCTCGGTGAGGTCGTTGACCTGGCGCACCTGCGCCTTCTTCAGCGCGGGGGACTCGACCCGGTCGGCCAGGATCGCCCAGAAGGCGACCAGGTTGGCGTCGATGCCGGAGTGCGGCTGCGCGTACGCGTGGGCGGCCCCGAACAGCTCCTTGGCGTGCTCGGCGGCGAGGGACTCGACCGTGTCCACGTTCTGGCAGCCGGCGTAGAAGCGACGCCCGACCGTGCCCTCGGCGTACTTGTCGCTGAACCAGTTGCCCATGGCCAGCAGCGTCGCGGGGGAGGCGTAGTTCTCACTGGCGATCAACTTCAGCGACTCGCGCTGGTCGGCCAGCTCCGCGGAGATGGCGTCCGCCACCCGCGGCTCCACGGCGCGGATCACCTCCAGCGCGCTGCGGAAGGCGGTGGATTCGGCGTTGTGCGACATGCGACCTCCTGGTGACGTGCGGAAGGCCCAGGCGCTCGGCATGCGTCCTCGTGACGAGGCCGCTCCCCGATGGTGCTCCATCTCCACGCGCCAGTCACGGCCCGTGGGAGATCCTAGCGGTCCGCGCCGGTCCGGACCTGCGGGGTTGGGCGGCCCACCGGAGCGCACCCGGTGAGGTGTAAGGCGGGGGCCCCGGTTAACGCATTCGGTAGAGGCGGGGGCCCCGCTTAACATCCACGTGTTAAGCGGGGCCCCCGCCTTACATCCGGGTCAGGCGACGACGGCGTCGTGTGCCTTCTTCAGCGCCTTCGGGGCGGTCGGCGTCGTCGGGGCCTTCGGGCGCAGGTCGAGCATGCGCTGGCCGATCTCCTGGAGTTGGTTACGGCCGAGCGCGTCGCGCACCTTCGGGAACCACTCCTGCTCCTCCTCCTCGACGTGGTGCAGCACGTTCTCCATCAGCACCGTCGTCTTGGCGACGAACCGCTCGTCGTCGGCGTCCATGGCGTGCAGTTCGAGGCAGAGCACGTCCGCGACGTGGTGCTCCTCGTACGATTCGAGGATGTCGTCCTCGACGTCGGGCACGAGCTTGCGGATCTCCGGGTACATCACCTCGTTCTCCAGGTAGGTGTGCACCGTCAGCGCCTCGATGATCTGCCCGACGATCTTCCCGCGCCGGCTCGCCGGCCCGTCCTCGGCATCCTGGAACGCCGTGAACAGTCGGCGGATCTCCTTGTGGTCCTCCTTGAGCAGGACGATCGCGTCGGTGGACACCGGTTACCTCCTAGGTCGGCTGATGACGCCCCGGTACCCCGGCCCCGATCGGCACAAACCGTGCGGATCAGACGGTGGCCAGCGTGTACGGGATCTCGTCCAGCAGCTCCCGGGCGAGGAAGCCGATCCGGCCGTACCGGGGCACCAGCCGCTGCCCGCTCACCGCGTGCGCGAACGCCGCCCAGCAGGCCGCCTGCGCCGGGTCGGCGCCACGGGAGAGCAGCCCGGCGAGCAGCCCGGCCCGCACGTCGCCACTGCCGGAGGTGCCCAGCCCGGCGTCGCCGCTCTCCTCCCGCCACGCCCGGCCGTCCGGGGTGGCGATGTGGCCGTAGAGCGAGACCACCGCCTCGTACCGGTCGGCCAGCGCCACCGCCTCGGCGTCCAGGTCGTCGCCGGGGTCGCGGTCGAGCAGGTGACGCGCCTCGGTGAGGTTCGGGGTGAGCACCACCTTGCGGCCCGAGCCGACCAGCAGGCCCGGCTCGTGGCTGAGCGCCCCCAGCGCGTACGCGTCGAGCACCAGCGCGGTCTCCGGGCCGGCCGCGTCGAGCACCACGCGCAGCACCTCCCCGGTGGCGTCGATGTCCCTCAGCCCGGGGCCGACCACCACCACGTCCGCGTCCGCGACCAGATCACCGAGCAGGTCGCCGGGGTCGCCCCGGACCGCGCCCTCGTCGGTCTCCGGCAGGCCGACGACGAGCGCCTCGGGGACCTGGATGCTCAGCGACGCGGCGGTGGACTCGGCGGCGGCCAACTGGAGCACGCCGGCGCCGGCGCGCAGCGCGGCGACGCCGGCGAGCAGCACCGCCCCGGGCGTGAACCGGGAGCCGCCGACCACGAGCACGGTGCCGCGCGCCTCCTTGCCGCCGGTGGGCACCGGCAGCGCCCAGTCCCGCAGCAGCGCGGGGGTGATCACGTCAGACCGGCTCGGCATTGACCTCGTCCTCCCTGGTGGGCCGCGCCCCCTGCTGGTGCAGGTGGGCGACGTCGTTGAACAGCTCGGGGGTGAGCCGGCCGGCGTCGTCGGCGCGCCAGCCGGTCACCGAGCAGTTGGCGATGACCTGCTCACGGGTGAGCGCCGCCAGCTCCGCCTCGGTGAGCCCCTCCACCAGGTAACGGAGCAGGAAGACAAGCGCGTCGTGGCCGAACAGCAGCACCCGGCCGCCGTCGTGGTCGCGGCGCAGGTCGCCGAGGAGCGCCCGCAGTCGCAGCGCCACGTCGGTCCACGACTCGCCGCCGGGCGGGCGGTAGTAGAACTTGCCGAGCCAGGCCCGCCGCCGCGCCTCCTCCGGGTGGCGGGCGCGCACACCGTGCCCGGTGAGCCCGTCGAGGATGCCCAGTTCCCGGTCGCGCAGCCGCTCGTCCCGGCTCATCGGCAGGCCGGTGCCGGCCAGCGCCAGCTCGGCGGTGCGCACGGCGCGCAGGTACGGCGACGCCACCACCACGTCCGGCCGGCGTTCCGCGGGCAGGCCGGCGAGCCACCGGCCGGTCGCCCGGGCCTGCTCCTCGCCGGTGGGCGACAGCGGCACGTCCGCGTCCCGGTGGGTGAGGTCGATCAGCTCGGCGCCGGACGTCTCGGCCGTGGTGGCCGCGACGTTCGCGGTGCTCTCGCCGTGCCGGACGATCCAGAGCGCTGCCAACTCCGCCATGCGGCTCCCGGTACCCGGGGTCGACGCCGGGTAACCGCGGCGGCCCGGCCCGGCGGCTCCGGCCCACGGGGCAGCGCCATCCGGTATCGAAGCGGCAGAATGTCCGCCGGGCCGGGTGGCCCGCTGGGGGGAGGTGGGCATGTCCACGGTGCTGCGGGGCCTGCGGGAGGCGCTGGTGCTGCTCCTGATCGCGGCGGTGGTGATCGCGGCGGTGGTCGGCATCTGGGTGGCGATCGACGGCGGTGGCTTCGTGCATCGGCTGGGGGTGGCGTTCATGCTGGTAGGCGGCCTGGTCGGGATGACCGGCGACCTGACGTTGAGCCGGATCGGCATGCTGCCGGCGAGGTCCGCGTTCGGCCTCGCGCCGGAGCGGCAGGACGGCGGCGGCGGTCGGGTGCTCACCGGCGTCGGCATCTTCCTGTTCGTCGGCGTGCCGCTGATCGTGGTCGGGGTCCTGCTGGTGAGCTGAGGACACGCCCGCGGCACCGTCCGGTGCCCTACCGTGTGTGGCGTGGCGACCGCGGCGGCCGAGGAGATCCGGGTGGGGGAGCGGCTGGTCCGCGTCTCCAGCCCCGACAAGCCCTACTTCCCGGAGCGCGGGCTGACCAAGCTGGACGTGGTCCGCTACTTCCTCTCCGTCGGCGACGGCGTCCTGCGCGCGCTGCGGGACCGGCCGACGATGCTGGAGCGCTGGCCGCGCGGGGTGTTCGAGGGCGCGAAGGTGGCCACCCGGCAGACCAACAAGGGCGACGCGTTCTACCAGAAGCGGCTGCCGGCGGGCGCGCCCGACTGGGTGCGCACCGCGCACATCACGTTCCCCAGCGGCCGAACTGCCGACGAGGTCGCCCCGAGCGAGCTGGCCGTGGTGATCTGGGCGGCCAACCTGGGCACGCTGCGGTTCCACCCGTGGCCGGTGTCGAAGGCCGACGTGGAGCACCCCGACCAACTGCGCATCGACCTCGACCCGATGCCGGGGGTGGAGTTCGCCCAGGTGGTGCCGGTGGCCCACGAGGTGCGGGCGTTTCTCGCCGAGCTGGGCCTGGCGGGGTTCCCGAAGACCACCGGCGGCCGGGGCCTGCACGTCTACGTGTCGATCGAGCCGCGCTGGAGTTTCGGGGAGTGCCGGCGGGCGGTGCTGGCGCTCGGGCGGGAGATGCAGCGCCGGCGGCCGGACCTGGTCACCACCACGTGGTGGCGCGACAAACGCGACCGGCCGGTGTTCGTCGACTACAACCAGATGGCCCGCGACCACACCATGACCTCGGCGTACTCGATCCGGCCCACCCCGGCGGCGCTGGTCTCGGCGCCGCTGGACTGGGCCGAGCTGGACGACGCCCGGCCGGAGGACTTCGACGTGCTCAGCATGCCGGCCCGGTTCGCCGGGCGCGGCGACCCGCACGCCGGCCTGGACGAGCGGCGCTTCTCCCTGGAGCCGCTGCTGGCGCTGGCCGACGCCGAGGGTCTGGAGTCGCCGCCGGAACGGTAGCGGGTCAGGCCCAGGGGCTCTGCGTGCCGTCGAACTCCTCGAACACCAGCCAGGTGCGGGTGGACAGCACCCCGGCGATGCTCTGCACCCGGTCCAGCACCACGTCCCGCAGCGTGGCGTTGTCCGGCGCGCGGACCAGCGCCAGCACGTCGTGCTCGCCGCTGAGCAACGCCGCGTGCTCGATGTAGCGCACCCGGGCCAGCTCGGCGGAGACCTCCCGCCAGGTGTTCTGCTCGATGGTCAACGCGATGTACGCCGACGTCCCCAGCCCGGCCGGCTCCGGCGCCACCCGCGCGGTGAAGCCGGTGAGCACGCCGTCGCGCAGCAGCCGCTCCACCCGGGCGTACGCGTTGGTGCGCGAGACGTGCACCCGTTCGGCGAGCGTCCTGATCGAGAGCCGGGCGTCGGCGACCAGCTCCCGCAGGATCCGCCGGTCCACCTCGTCGAGCGGCCCGGCCGAACGTCCCGTTCCGCCGGCCGTGCCCGCTGTGGTCCCGGTCTCCTGGCTCACGTCGCTCACCTTCCCACGCCATTCGTCCCGCGTTCATCGCGGATGTTGAGTCAATCATCCATCGGCAGGACCATAGGCCCACCACACGTCCAGGAGGTCCCCGCCGTGACGACCACACCCCAGGCGGTCCGCAGGGCATCCCCGCGCACCCGCCGGCCGGCCACCCCGGCCGCCGAAGACCCGTCCGCCGGCCTGCTCCCGCAGTCCACGCCGGTCCGGCTGCTCGACCCCGACGGCACCCCGCTGCCGCCCCGCGACGACTACCCCGAACCGCCGGTGGAGACGTTGCGCGAGATGTACCGCCGGATGGTCGTCGGGCGTCGCTTCGACACCCAGGCCACCGCGCTGACCAAGCAGGGCCGGCTCGCCGTCTACCCGTCCGCGCGGGGCCAGGAGGCGTGCCAGGTCGGCGGCGTGCTCGCGCTGCGCGACTCCGACTGGGTCTTCCCCACCTACCGGGAGTCGATGGCGCTCACCGCCCGCGGCCTGGACCCGGTCGAGGTGCTCACGCTGCTGCGCGGCGACTGGCACTGCGGGTACGACCCGGCCGTCACCCACACCGCGCCGCAGTGCACGCCGCTCGCCACCCAGTGCGTGCACGCCGCCGGACTGGCCTACGGCGAGTGGTACCAGGGGCGGGACACCGTGGCGCTCACGTTCATCGGCGACGGCGCCACGAGCGAGGGCGACTTCCACGAGGGCGTCAACTTCGCCGCCGTGTTCAAAGCGCCGGTGGTCTTCCTGGTGCAGAACAACAAGTACGCGATCAGCGTGCCGCTGTCCCGGCAGACCGCCGCGCCGAGCCTGGCCCACAAGGGCGTCGGCTACGGCGTACCGAGCGAGCAGGTCGACGGCAACGACCCGGTGGCCGTGCTGGCGGTGCTCAACCGCGCGGTCGCGCACGCCCGCGCCGGCAGGGGCCCCTACCTGATCGAGGCGCACACCTACCGGATGGAGCCGCACACCAACGCCGACGACCAGACCCGCTACCGCGACGCCGACGAGGTCGAGGCGTGGCGCGACCGCGACCCGATCGCCCGGCTGGAGGCGTACCTGCGGGCCCGGGGCGTGCTCGACGACGCCGCGGTCGCGGCCGTCGCCGAGGAGGCCGAGGCGTACGCCGCGACGCTGCGCCGCCGGATGGACGAGCAGCCGACCGTGGACCCGCTGAGCCTCTTCGACCACGTCTACGCCGAGCCGACGCCGCAGCTCATCGAGCAGCGCGAACTGGTCCGGGCCGAACTGGCCGCCGCCGCCGACGACGAGGACGGGGACGCCTGATGGCCACCGTGACCATGGCGAAGGCCCTCAACGCCGCGCTCGCCGACGCGATGCTCGACGACGAGCGGGTGGTCGTCTTCGGCGAGGACGTCGGCCAACTCGGCGGCGTCTTCCGGATCACCGACGGGTTGCAGGCCCGGTTCGGCGACAAGCGCTGCTTCGACACCCCGCTCGCCGAGGCCGGCATCGTCGGCTTCGCGGTCGGCCTGGCCATGTCCGGGCTGCGCCCGGTGGTCGAGATGCAGTTCGACGCGTTCGCGTACCCGGCGTTCGAGCAGATCGCCTCGCACGTGGCGAAGCTGCGCAACCGCACCCGCGGCGCGCTCAGCGTGCCGATCGTCATCCGGGTGCCGTACGCCGGAGGGATCGGCGGCGTGGAGCACCACTGCGACTCGTCGGAGGCGTACTACGCGCACACCCCCGGGCTGAAGGTGGTCACCCCGGCCACCGTCGACGACGCGTACTCGCTGCTGCGCGCCGCGATCGACGACCCGGACCCGGTGGTGTTCCTGGAGCCGAAGAAGCTCTACTTCGGCAGCGCCGAGGCGGAGCTGCCGGCGCGCACCGCGCCGATCGGCACCGCCGTGGTGCGCCGCCCCGGCACCGACGCCACGCTCGTCGCGTACGGCCCGGCCGTGCCGGTGGCGTTGGCCGCGGCGGAGGCGGCCGGCGAGGAGGGCTGGGACCTGGAGGTGGTCGACGTGCGCAGCATCGTGCCGTTCGACGACGCCACCGTCACCGAGTCGGTGCGCCGCACCGGCCGCTGCGTGGTGATCCAGGAGGCGCAGGGCTTCGCCGGCGTCGGCGCCGAGATCGCCGCCCGGGTCCAGGAGCGTTGCTTCCACGCCCTGCACGCCCCGGTGCTGCGGGTGTCCGGGTTGGACATCCCCTATCCCGCGCCGATGCTGGAGCACACCCACCTGCCGTCGGTGGACCGGGTGCTGGACACCGTCGCCCGGTTGCAGTGGGACGACCAGCCCGACACGCGGTGGGTGGCGGCATGACCGAGCGCATGAGCGGCACTGTCGGGACCCGTGATTTTCTCCTGCCGGACCTGGGGGAGGGGTTGAGCGAGGCGGAGATCGTGCAGTGGCGGGTCGCCGTCGGCGACGTGGTCACCGTGGACCAGAGCGTGGTGGAGGTGGAGACCGCCAAGGCCGTGGTCGACGTGCCCTGCCCGTACCCCGGCCGGGTCGTCGCCCTGCACGGCGCGGAGGGTGAGGTACGTCCGGTCGGCCAGCCGCTGGTCACCATCGCCCCGGTCGACGGCGGCGACGCGCCGGATGCGCACGCCACCTACCGCGAGGAGGAGCGGGCCGGCTCCGGGAACGTCCTGATCGGGTACGGCACCGGGCACGGCGGCCCGGGGCGGCGGCGACGCCGTCCCCGCCTGGCGGTCGCCCCGGATCCCGGTGCGCCGGAACGGCCGGACCCGCCCGTCGCGGCGGTGCCCGGTCCGTCCGCGGTGACCGCCGCGCCGCTTGTCATCTCGCCCATCGTGCGACGGCTGGCGAGGGAACGCGGGGTCGATCTGGCGTCGCTGCGCGGCACCGGGCCGGGTGGCGTGATCCGCCGGGCCGACGTGGAGTCCGCCGGGGACGCCCCGGCGGCCCGGTTGGCGGCGGTGCCGGACGCGCAGGTCGGGTCGGCCCCGGCCGCCGGCGACGACGTGGTCATTCCGCTCACCGGCATCCGCCGGGTGATCGCCGACAAGCTCTCCCGCAGTCGCCGGGAGATCCCCGAGGTGACCATCTGGGTCGACGTGGACGCCACCGGGCTGTTGGAGACCCGGGCCGCGATCAACGCCGCCACCCCGGACGCGCCGGTGAGCATCCTGGCCCTGCTGGCCCGGATCTGCCTCAGCGCCCTGCGGAAGTACCCGCAGCTCAACGCGCATGTCGACACCGAGGGGCAGCGGATCGTCCAGTTCGCCGGGGTGCACCTGGGCATCGCCGCGCAGACCGACCGGGGGCTGGTCGTGCCGGTGCTGCGCGACGCCCAGCGGCTCACCACCGGGGAGCTGGCCGCCGCGCTCGCCGAGACCACCGCGGCGGCCCGTGCCGGTACGCTGCCGCCGGCGCGGCTGACCGGCGGGACGTTCACGCTCAACAACTACGGCGTGTTCGGGGTGGACGGCTCGACGCCGATCATCAACCATCCGGAGGCGGCGCTGCTCGGTGTCGGCCGGATCGTGGACAAGCCGTGGGTGGTGGACGGGCAGCTCGCCGTCCGGAAGGTGACCCAGCTCAGCCTCACCTTCGACCACCGGGTCTGCGACGGCGGGGTGGCCGGCGGCTTCCTGCGGCACGTGGCCGACTGCATGGAGCGTCCCGCCCTGCTGATCGCGAACGTCTGACCCCCGTCCCGGCCGGGGATCCTGGTACGAGACGGCCCCCGAAGGGGCGCTCTCGTACCAGGATCCCCGCTGGTCTCGCGCAACCGGACGATCGGGGTGGGGGAATGCCGATCCGGTCGTCGCCCACCCACTTTTCGCAGCCGTTTCCGAGCAATTCCGCCGAAGGTGCCACTCCATGACGCCGGGCCTACAGAATGTGGGCGAGGGGTTGGCGGAAATGGGGGGCGACATATGTTTGTGAGGCGGCGACTGACGCTTTTCGCGGTGACTGTCGCGATCGCGCCGCTCGCGGTCGGCGCGTGCACCGCCGGCCCGAAGTCGGTGGTCCGGAAGGCCGAGGCGACGCCGCCGTCGGTCACGGTGACGCCGGCCGACCGGGCCCGCGACGTGCCGATCAGCGCGGAGGTGGGCACGAAGGTCAGCAACGGCAGGGTGACCGGCGTGAAGCTCACCGACGACAGGGGCCGCCCGGTGCCGGCGCAGCCGCGCGAGGACGGATCGGGCTGGGTGCCGGACCGTCCGCTGGCGAATTCCCGGACGTACACGGCGGAGGTGACCGTGACCGGCGATTCCGGGAAGACCGCGACGCGGAAGACGACGTTCACGACGATGGCCAAATCCACCAAACCGGCCGTCACCAGCGAATTGTATTTCCGGGACAAAGAGACGTACGGGACGGCGATGCCGGTGGTGCTCGGGTTCGACCCGCCGATTCCGGAACAGGCGCGGGCGGACGTGCAGCGGCGGTTGTTCGTGAAGACCGATCCGCCGCAGCCGGGCACCTGGTCGTGGATGTCCGACGGCAAGCAGGCCGAGTACCGGGCCCCCGACCAGTGGAAGCCCGGCACGAAGATCAGCGTGCGCAGCGCGCTGGAGGGGCTGCCCATCGGCAAGGAGGCGGTCGGCGACGCCGACCACGTGGCGACCGCCCGGGTGGGCCGGCGGGTGTCGCTCGACATCGACAACACCACCAAGCAGATGACTGTCTACCAGGACGGCAAGGTGCTCAGGAAGCTGCCGGTCAGCCTCGGCAAGCCCAGCACGCCGAGTTCCAGCGGCACCATGGTGATCATGGAGAAGCACGAGCACACCACGTTCGACACGCGGGGCGAGCCGGACGGCGGCTACGTGGTCGACGTGGACGACGCCCAGCGGCTGACCTGGGGTGGGGAGTTCATCCACTCGGCGCCGTGGTCGGAGGGGGAGCAGGGCTACAACAACACCTCGCACGGCTGCACGAACGTCTCGGCCGCCGGCGCGGACTGGCTGATGGGCGTCACGCAGGTCGGTGACCTGGTGACCGTCAAGGGCACCGAGGTGAAGCTCCAGCCGGGCAACGGCTTCACCGCCTGGAACGTCAGCTGGGACGAGTTCGCCAAGGGCAGCGCGCTGCCCGTACCGGCGGGGCTGAAGCCGACGCCGAGCGCGACGCCGCACCCGGGCGCGGTGGCCGGGGGCTCGTCGCCCGCGCCCACCCCGACCAGGAGCAACAGCGGCGGTTGAACCGGGGAGGAACGGCCGGGGCCGGTCCGCGTGCGCGGACCGGCCCCGGCAGGGCGGGCGGCTGCGGGATGACCCTGAGACGGCTCGGGGTCGGCACCCGGGCGCTACCCGGAACCGCGCCTGCGAGCAGCCGAAACTGTCGGTGGGCGGGGGTAGGTTTGGCGGTATGAGAGACAGCGGCGACCGCTTCGCGGTGGCGATGGACGTGCGCGACCACGTGGTCGAGCTGCGCCCGGTCGGCGAGATCGACATCGCCACCGTGTCGGCGTTCCGGGCCGCGCTGTGGGCGGCCCCGGCGCGGCCGGTGCTGCGGGTCGACCTGTCCGGCGTGCGCCTGCTCTCCGCCGCCGGGGTGCGCGCGTTGGCCGCCGCCCACCTGCGGGTGCGGGCCCGCGGTGGGGAGCTGGTGCTTGTCGACCCCGAGCCGGTGGTGGCCCGGGTGCTGCGGGTGACCGGCCTGCACCGGGTCGTCCCGGTGCGGGAGTCGGGCCGCGAGCCGGAGCTGCTGGCCTGCGCGGCGGCCTGAACGCCGGTCGGGCCGCCGGCACGACGCCGACGGCCCGACGGTCGGGGGGCGCTCAGCGCACGCCGAGCAGGTCCACCACGAAGACAAGCGTCTCGTTCGGCTTGATGACGCCGCCGGCGCCCCGGGCGCCGTAGCCCAGGTGCGGCGGGATGGTGAGTCGGCGCCGGCCGCCCACCTTCATGCCGATCACACCCTGGTCCCAACCGGCGATGACCTGGCCGCCGCCGAGCGGGAACTCGAACGTCTCGCCCCGGTTCCACGAGGCGTCGAACTCGCGGCCGGTGGAGTGGGCCACGCCCACGTAGTGCACGCTGGCCAGTTGGCCGGCCTGGGCCTGCGGGCCGTCGCCGACCGTGATGTCCTCGACGACGAGATCGGCGGGCGGCGCGCCCTCGATCGGGCCAACCTCGGGCTTCTCCATGAGCGGGTCTCCTCGGTGCTGACGGGAAAGTCACCGTCGATCCTGCCTGATCGCGACCGACCGATACGCGCCGGTACCCGCCGCGCCGCCGACGTCGGGACAGGCGACGTCGGGACAGGCGACGGGGCGGGCGTCGCCGGTCGGCGACGCCCGCCCCGGGGCGGCCTGCTCTCACCTCAGCCAGGGGAAGCGCTGGACCAGGGGGAGCGTCGCCCAGGCCCGGCCGAGGCCGAGGGTGTTGCCGGCGCCGACGAGCGCCAGGCCGGCGAGCAGCCCCGCGTAGATGAGGTGGTCGTCCATGACGGGGTTGTTCTCCGGGGGCAGCACGGCCGTCCACATCAGGACCAGCAGCAGCCCGCCGGTGACGGCGGCGATCCGGGTGCCGATGCCGAGCAGCAGGGCCACGCCGATGCCGAGCAGGCCGAGCATGAACAGCCAGTCGGCCCAGGCCGCGCCGGCGATGTCGTGGTAGATGCCCTCGAACGGGCCGGCCACGCCGAAGCCGAGGAAGCCCTTGGTCGGGCTGCCGCCGTTGATCCAGGCGTTCTTCGCCGGGGTCTCGTGCCCCAGGCCGAACATCTTGTCGAGGAAGGCCCAGAGGAACACCCAACCCAGGGCGATGCGCAGCCCGGCCCAGACGTACCGGGTGGCCTTCTGGCGGGGGGTCTCAGCCGCCGGAGCGGTGGTGATGGCGGGGGTCCGCTCGCGTGTCGCGGTCATGGTGTCCACGTCCCTTCTGTCCCTGGCACCGCGCTTCGGTGGCATCTCCATTCCACCGTCGCGCGCCGGCCGGGAGCAGGGCCGTCGGTGCCGCGTGCCCGGGTCCTTGGTCCCGTCCCGGCCCGGTCCGGTCGGCCCGGGCCGGGACCGGTGCAGACGGGACCGGCTCGGACCGGACCGGCTCAGACCGGGGTGGCGAGCTGGGCGGCGAGCAGCGCCGGCGCCTCCGCCAGCGACGGGCCGTACCAGGTCAGGTGCCGGCCGGAGACCAGCACCGAGGGCACCCGCGGGAACGCCTCCGGCCCGTCGTCGACGGTGAACCGGTACGGCTCGTCCGGCAACACCACCAGCTCCGGCGACCGGGACCGCAACTCGTCGAGCGTGGGGCGGGGATAGCGCTCCGGATCGTCGGCCCAGCCGTTGACCACGCCGAGTCGGCGCAGCACGTCCCCGGCGAACGTGTCGCGACCCAGCACCACCCACGGGCGCCGCCACACCGGCACCACCGCGGTCCGGGCGCGCCCCGGCGCCGGCGGCGTGGCCCAGGCCCGGCGGGCCGCGCGCAGCCATGGCGGCTCGGCCGCGGCCCCGAGCGCGGCGACCAGCTCACCGAGCTGGTCGAGGGCCTCCGGCACGGTACGCGGGAAGGTGACCCGGACGGGCACGCCGGCCGCGCGCAGCGCCTCCGCGTCGGCCAGCCGGTTCTCCTCCTCGTTGAGCAGCACCAGGTCGGGCGCCAGGGCCAGCACCCGGTCGAGGTCGGGATATTTCGTGCCGCCGACCCGGGGGACGTCCAGCCCGGCCGGATGCGTGCACCAGTCGGTCGCGCCGACCAGCACCTCCGGCCGCGTCGCCGCGACCGCCTCGGTCAGCGACGGCACCAGCGACACCACTCGCACGGCCGGTCAGCGGGCCCCGACCGGCGCGGGCTCCGGCGGCAGGCCCGCCACCGGCACACCCTCGCGCACCGCCCACTCCACCGCGGCCCGCAGGTCCGCCGTCGGCAGCGGTCGCCGGGTGGTCACCGCGACGGCCGCGTGCACGGTGTACGTGACGAACGGGAACGCCCGGGCCAGCGCGCCGATGCTCTCGTGCAGCCGGCCGACCACGGCCAGCGCCTCCGGCTCGCCGAGCGCCGGCAGCACGAGCTGGAACTCGTTGTCGGCGACCCGGACCGCCCGGTCCACCGGCCGCAGCACGCTGGTGACCGCGGCGAGCACGGCCTGACTCTCCCGGGCGGCGCTGCGGCGCCCGAAGCGCTCCGGCGCGCCGGCCGGTTCGGCCACCCGCAGGCCCACGAGCGCCACCGGCAGGGTGCCGGAGGCGGTCACCCCGTCCGCGCCGGACCATCGGCGCAGGCCGGCCTCGTCGAGCATCCCGTCCGCCGTCTCGACCGGTGGCGCACCCCGGTAGCCGCGCCGGACCAGCAACCGCAGCGCCGCGTCGGCCCGGGACTCGCCCGCACCGGCCGGAATGTCGCGAACCCGGGCGACCGCCTCGTCCAGCGCCACCCGGGCCGGGCCGGGCAGCCGCTCGGCGAGCCGCTCCCGCAGCCGGATCACCTCGTGCAGAGCGGCGTCCCGACGGAATCCCCAGTGACCGTCGAAGAGCCGGCCGGTCTCCAGCGTCGCGGCCGGCGTGACCTCACCCCGGTCGTACGCCACCAGGCTGGCGCCGAAGCGTGGGGTGAGCGCCACCACGCTCCACTCCCGGGCCAGTTCCTCCGCCTCGTCCAGCGCCACCGCCTGCACCCCGTCGGGAAGGTGGTCGGGTGGGGGACCGCCGACCATGCCGACCACGGTGACCGTGGCCCGGCCGGCGATCCGCCGGTAGATCTCCCGCTCCCGGTCGAAGTACGGCAGCCGCTGGAAGAGCGCGAACACGACGAGCGGACCGTCCTCGGCCTCCGCCAGGGCCGCCCGTTCGATGGCGTGGGACACGGCCACGAGACTGTGTTTGGTGAACCGCTCCGGGGTCCGTCCGCTGTGCACCCGCAGAGCCTAGATCGTCGGACCCGGCGACGCACCGCCCGAGGGTGGCCCGGATTCTCCCCGTACCGCCGAGGCGGCCCCCATGATCGACGCCCTAGACTCGGGCGTCGACGAGAGCGACGGACGGACTGTGGCGAGATGACGAGCACCGGCGGCGTGACCGCCTCCTGGCTGCGGCCGGTCCCGGCGGAGGCCGCACCGCGGCTCACCCGTGCCGGTCACCTCGGCTTCGCCGACCGGCGTCTCGCCGAGCTGGTGCAGGGCCGTCCGCCCGGGGTCACCGGCAGCCAGTGGAGCACCGCCGGGCGGGCCGCCCTCGATCTGGTGGTGTGCGCCGCCGACACCCGGCTGCCGCGCTTCGCCGTGCGGTTCGGCCCGCCCGCGCCCGACGGTTCGCCCGCCCGCCGCGTCGAACGGCTGACCGACGCGGTCTGCGTCGCGGCGGGCCTGCCGCTGCTGCGGGTCGAGTCGTCGACGCTGGGCGGGGGCGAGCAGGTCCGGCGGTTCGTCGCGTACGTGCTCGACGCCCGTTCCTACGCCGAGGGCACCGACCCGGACGGCGGGGAGACGATCGGGTTCCGGGACATCGTGGGCCGGCTGCCCGACGGCCGGCGTGGTCCGGTCAACGACCTCGGCGCGCTGGCCCGGGCCGACGCGGTCGCGGCGTACGTGGCCGGACGGCTGGCCGACCCGATCGTGCGTGGCCTGCACGTGCGGTGGACCGACGGCCCCGCGGAGGGCTGGAGTTGGGTCGAGGCGCGGCCCGGGCGCTGCCTGGTGGAACGGGTGCGGCTGACGTCCCGGGGCGTCGTCCGTGGGGTGGACCCGGGCCGGCTCGCCGAGGACCTGGCCGCGGTGGCGCTGGGGGAGCGGCTCCGCGCCCCGGACCCCGCCGCGGCGTCCCTGGTGGACCGCGACGACCTCCGCGAAGAGGTACGGCGCCTCGCCGGCCGGCGCGACTCCTTCGACGGCGGTTTCGCCTTCGACCATCTCTGCGCGGACTGATCCACCGCTCCGGTAGCCGAGCGGTCACGCAATTTTTTTCCCATCTCCGGTTGAACCTTCGCCGACGGCACTCCGTACCTAAGCGGGAATGGACGCGGATCCTCCGCCGCGCCACCGACGGCGCGGAGACGGTGCGGAAGGGCATCGTCGGCCATTGACGCGCGACCGCAACGTCGCAGTGGTTCCACCCCGAGTTTCCGCCGGGACCACCAGTCAGCTACCGGATCGAAAAGGAGAGCAATTCGATGCGCAGGTCCACACGGGCGCGCCGGTCATCCGGTAACGCGCGGAGCAAGCGGATGCTGGCCGTGGTCGGCACGCTCGCGGTCTTCGGCGGCATCGTCGCCGTCACCCAGATCTCGTCCGCCCAGGACCAGCGGAGGACCACCCGTGTCGCCTCGGCGTCCTGTGTGGCCTCGAGCCCGGGCGCGACCGCCCCGGGTGGTCAGGGCAGCACCACCCGGACCTGGCAGAACGGCCGCTGGGTCCGTAACCACTGGGGTGACGGCCAGATGTCGGCGGCCGAGTGCCAGCAGACCAAGGCGGGCGGCGCCGGCGCGGGCGCCCCGACCGTGGCCTGCCCGGATGTCAAGAGCAAGCTGCCGCAGGTGCCCGCCCGGGCGCGCGCCGAGGTGGACCGTAACCTGGCGCTGCTGGACGCCCAGATCGCCGAGGCGAACCGGCGGCTCACCGCCGAGGGGCGCAACGGTGGCGATTTCATCAACAACGCCATTCTCCGTCCGCTCGCCGACAAGCGGACCGCGACGCTCAACCGGATCGCCACGGCGATCGGGCGCGGCGGTCAGCGTCCGCAGGATCTGGACAAGCTCGCGCCGTGTGCCCTCGCCGACAACGCCCAGAACGGCGGGCAGAACGGCGGCGGCAACAACGGTGGTAACAACGGCGGCGGCAACAACAACGGCGGCAACAACGGTGGGCAGAACGGCGGCAACAACGGCCTCGACGTGCTGGCCAAGGACTGCGCCAACAGCAAGCTCCAGGGGCACGACGGGTTCCAGAACGGCAACCGGTGCGTGAGCACCGCCTTCGGTGAGGTCGGCGCCGCGGCGAGCAACCCGTCGCTGCTGATCACCCAGTTCCCGAACCGGGTGCGGCGCAACCAGCCGTTCACGCTCCGGGTCACCACCAAGAACCTGGTGCGGGACCGCTTCCTCGCCGCCGGTCAGGGTGGCTACTACGTGGAGAGCTCGCTGCTCAACGACCAGGGCCTGGTCCGCGGTCACTTCCACACCGCCTGCCGGATGCTCGGCAGCACCCGGCAGCCCCCGAACCCGCAGGACGTGCCCGCCTTCTTCGTCGCCACCGAGGACGGCAAGGGCAGCAACCAGCCGGACGACGTGCTGATCCAGATCCCCGGTCTCCCGGACTCGGGCCTGGCCCAGTGCTCGGTCTGGGCCGGTGACGGCTCGCACCGCATTCCGATGATGGAGCGGGCGAACCAGACCCCCGCCATCGACGTGGTGCGCATCCAGGTCAACTGAGTACGACACCGACGGCCGGAGCCGCCCGGGATCGTCCCGGGCGGCTCCGGCCGCTTCCCGCTCGACCCGATGCGTCGGGCGGGTGGGAAATCCTTTCCGGCCGCGACTCGACAGGGCACCGGGGAGGAAATTTCGTGCCGTCGCGATCCCGCCGGATGAAAATCAGCGGCGAAAAGCAGACCGGGGTCACGCTGATGTCTCAGCGTGACCCCGGGGTGCCCGACGGTGAACCGGGAGGGCTCAGCGGTTCTTGTACGCCTCCACCACCGAGACCGGGATGCGCCCCCGCTCGGAAATCTCGTGGCCGTTCTTGGCGGCCCATTCCCGGATGGCGCGGTTCTGCTCGCGATCCATTCCCGAGGTGCTCGGCCGGGACGTGCGCCGGGGCGCGCGGCCGGCGTCGACCGGCCCGCGGCCAATGCGCCGGCCAGCGCTGATGTAGGGATCCAGCGCCTTACGCAGGACGCCCGCGTTCTCGTCCGAGACGTCGATCGTGTATGCCACGCCGTCCAGGCTGAACTCGACGGTCCGATCGGCCTTTCCGCCGTCGAGGTCGTCGGTCAGAACGGTGATTACTTTCCTTGCCATCGCCATTACTCCCTGTGTCGGGCGGGGTGTGGCTAAGAGTTTGACCTACCTGGCGGTAATTCCGCAACAATACCCGCCCCGTTCCATTCGGCGGGTCGCGAAATCGGGGGCCGGCAAAATGCCGGCGCCGTCCAGCTCCGTGAGTGGCATGGGTCACACTCTGGAACAAGGGGCACGGTTTGTTACTTGAGTCAGACACGCTCAACCAACGTGATGGCAGGTGTTCGATGGCAACTCTTCCGGTACTTCCCCTGACCGACGCCGTCCTGCTGCCCGGGATGGTCATCCCGGTGACCCTCGACCCGACCACCCAGGCGGCGGTCGACGCGGCCCGCGCGACCGGAGACAAGGAACTGCTGGCCGTGCCCCGCATCGACGGCGAGTACGGCTCGGTCGGCGTGGTCGCCACCATCGAGAAGGTGGGCCGGCTGCCCAGCGGCGAGCCGGCGGCCGTCGTCCGCGGACTCGCCCGCGCCCGGATCGGCTCCGGCGTGCCCGGCCCCGGCGCCGCCCTCTGGGTCGAGGCGACCGCTCTCGACGAGCCCACCCCGGCGGGCCGGGCCCGCGAACTCGCCCGCGAGTACCGGGCGCTGACCACCTCGGTGCTCCAGCAGCGCGGGGCCTGGCAGGTCATCGACGCGATGGAGCGGATGACCGACCTCTCCGAGCTGGCCGACTCGGCCGGCTACGCGCCCTGGCTCAGCCTGACGCAGAAGACCGAACTGCTCGCCGCGCCGGACGTCACCGCCCGGCTGGAACTGCTCGTCGGCTGGGTGAAGGAGCACCTGGCCGAGCAGGAGGTCACCGAGCAGATCACCAGCGACGTCCGCGAGGGGCTGGAGAAGTCCCAGCGCGAGTTCCTGCTCCGGCAGCAGCTCGCCGCGATCCGCAAGGAACTCGGCGAGGACGAGCCGGACGGCTCCGCCGACTACCGGGCCCGGGTCGAGTCCGCCGACCTGCCGGACAACGTCCGCGAGGCGGCCCTGCGCGAGGTCGGCAAGCTGGAGCGGGCCAGCGACGCCTCACCCGAGGCGGGGTGGATCCGCACCTGGCTGGACACCGTGCTGGAGATGCCGTGGAACAGGCGTACCCAGGACCACACCGACCTGGCCGCGGCGCGGGCGGTGCTCGACGCCGACCACGCCGGCCTGGCCGACGTCAAGGACCGCATCCTGGAGTACCTCGCGGTGCGCAACCGCCGCGCCGAGCGCAACCTGGGCGTGGTCGGCGGACGCGGCTCCGGCGCGGTGCTCGCCCTGACCGGCCCGCCCGGCGTCGGCAAGACCAGCCTCGGCGAGTCGATCGCCCGGGCGCTCGGGCGGAACTTCGTCCGGGTCTCCCTCGGCGGCGTGCGCGACGAGGCGGAGATCCGCGGCCACCGGCGCACCTACGTCGGCGCGCTGCCCGGCCGGATCGTGCGGGCGCTGCGCGAGGCCGGCTCGATGAACCCGGTGGTCCTCCTCGACGAGGTCGACAAGCTGGCCGTCGGCTACGCCGGCGACCCGGCGGCGGCCCTGCTGGAGGTCCTCGACCCGGCGCAGAACCACACCTTCCGCGACCACTACCTCGAGGTCGACCTCGACCTGTCCGACGTGCTGTTCCTGGCCACCGCCAACGTGGTGGAGGCGATCCCCGGCCCGCTGCTGGACCGGATGGAGCTGGTGACGCTCGACGGCTACACCGAGGACGAGAAGGTGGCCATCGCCCGCGACCACCTGCTGCCCCGGCAGCGGGAGCGGGCCGGGCTGACCGCCGAGGAGGTGACCGTCGCCGACGGGGCGCTGGCGCTGATCGCCGGCGAGCACACCCGGGAGGCGGGGGTCCGGCAGCTCGAACGGGCCCTGGCGAAGATCCTGCGCAAGGTCACCGTGGCGCTGGCGTCCGACCCGGGACCGGTCCGCGTCGACACCGACAACCTGGTCCGGTATCTGGGGCGGCCGAAGTTCACCCCGGAGTCGGCCGAGCGGACGGCGGTGCCCGGCGTGGCCACCGGCCTGGCGGTCACCGGGGCCGGGGGCGACGTGCTGTTCATCGAGGCCACCGGCATGGACGGCGAGCCGGGGCTGACCCTCACCGGCCAGCTCGGCGACGTCATGAAGGAGTCGGCGCAGATCGCCGTGTCCTACCTGCGCTCCAACGGGCGGCGCCTCGGCATCGACCCGAACGCGCTGGCCGGGCGTCGGATCCACGTGCACTTCCCGGCGGGCGCGGTGCCCAAGGACGGCCCGAGCGCCGGCATCACCATGGTGACCGCGCTGGCGTCCCTGGTCACCGGTCGGCCGGTCCGGCCCGAGTTCGGGATGACCGGCGAGGTGACCCTCTCCGGCCGGGTGCTGCCGATCGGCGGCGTGAAGCAGAAGCTGCTCGCCGCGCACCGGGCCGGTCTGACCGAGGTGATCATCCCGAAGCGCAACGAGCCGGACCTGGACGACCTGCCCGCCGAGGTCCGCGCGGCGCTGACCGTGCACACCCTCGACGACGTCGCGGACGTGCTCGCCCTGGCGCTGCGTCCCGCCGAGGTGGACGCGCAGCCGCTCGCCGCGGTGTGAGGTAAGGCGGGGCCCCCGCTTAACGCATTTCGTAGAGGCGGGGGCCCCGCTTAACACCGTCAGCGGCGGTCGGTGCCGTCGCGGTCGCGCCGGACGGTCGTCTTCCGGCCCTTGATGGTGCTGCCCCGCAGTCCCTGGATCACCTCGTCCGCCATGGTCTGCGGCACCTCGACGAGCGAGAACCGGTCCGCGATCTCGATCGAGCCGATGTCCCGCCCGCTCATCCGGGTCTCCCCGGTGATCGCGCCGACCAGATCCTGCGGTCGTACCCCGGCCCGTCGGCCCAGCCCGATGAAGACCTGCGTGGTGCCGGCGGCGCGGGACCGCACGCCACCTCGCCGGTCCCGGCCCTCGGGCCCGGCCCGCCCGTCCCGGGCCGGACGGACGGCGACCTGCGGGATCTCCTCCTCGTCGGCCGTGCCGGGCAGCGTGGCCTCGTGCGCCAGCCGGACCGCGGCGAGCGCGACCTCCATCAGGTCGAACTCGTCGGTGAGCGACTCGACGATCGCCCGGAACGGCTCCAGGTCGTCCTCGAGCACCGACTCGCGCACCGCGGCCTGGGTCAGCTCGAACCGCCGGGTCCGCAGGTCGGCGACCGTCGGGATCTTGTCGACCACGATCCGCTGGCCGGTGACGCGCTCGATCGTCTTCAGCATCCGGTGCTCGCGCGGCTCGGCGAGGGTGATCGCCACGCCCTCCCGCCCGGCCCGGCCGACCCGGCCGATCCGGTGCACGTACGACTCCGGCGCGGACGGGACGTCGTAGTTCACCACGTGGGTGAGCTGCTCGACGTCCAGCCCCCGGGCCGCCACGTCGGTGGCGACCAGGAGGTCCGCGGTGCCGGACCGCAGCCGGCCCATCACCCGGTCCCGTTGCTCCTGGCTCATCCCGCCGTGCAGCGCCTCGGCCCGGTAGCCACGGCCGTTCATCGTCTCGGTGAGGCGGTCCACCTCCTCGCGGCTGCGGCAGAACACGATCGCGGCGGTGGGGGACTCCACGTCCAGCACCCGGCCCAGCGCGGCCGGCTTGTGCGCCCGGGCCACCAGGTAGGCGCTCTGCCGCACCCGGGGCGCCGTGCCGGCCACCTGTCGCTCGCGCTCGATCCGGATGCGCACCGGTTCGCGCAGGTGCTGGCGGGCCAGCCCGTCGATCCGGGCCGGCATGGTGGCCGAGAAGAGCACCGTCTGCCGGCCGGCGGGAGCATGCTCCAGGATCGCCTCGATGTCCTCGGCGAAACCCATGTCGAGCATCTCGTCCGCCTCGTCCAACACCACGGTCGCCAGCGAGGACAGCCGCAGCGTGCCCCGGGCGATGTGGTCCAGCGCCCGTCCGGGCGTGGCCACCACCACGTCCACGCCGTGGTCCAGGGCGCGGAGCTGGCGGCCGATCGGCTGCCCGCCGTAGATCGGCAGCACCCGGGTGCCCAGGTCCTTGCCGTAGCGGTGGAACGCCTCGGAGACCTGCACGGCCAGCTCCCGCGTCGGCACCAGCACCAGCGACACCGGGTCACCGTCCGGCCGCGCCGTCGGCATCCGCTGCAACAGCGGCAGGGCGAAGGCGGCGGTCTTGCCGGTGCCGGTCGCCGCCTGGCCCAGCAGGTCCTGACCGGCCAGCAACGGCGGGATGGCCTCGCGCTGGATCGGAGTCGGCTCCTCGTAGCCCAGGGCGGCGAGCGCGCCCAGCAGCTCGGTGCGCAGCCCGAGATCCGCGAAGGCGGTGGCGTCCTCGGCGTCGGCGGGGGTGACGGGGTCGGTCGGGGTCGGTGCGGCGCTCATGTGACAAGCCTTTCATCACCGCTCGACGCGGGTCGCGGCGACCGGCGCAAACGTTCGCCACGCCACCCCGGGCCGGCTCCGGGGCGGCTTCGGTGGACCCGGCCCACGGGACGTCGCGGCGCGTCGCCGGGGACTAGCCTGATCTGGTGCGGACGGTGGAACTGCTCTGCTCGCCGGAGCTGGACGCGACCGTGCGGGCGGCCTGGAGTCGGCTCGCCGCCGCCGGGCTGCCCAGCCTGGCCCGCAACACGCACCCGACGAACCGGCCGCACCTGACGCTCGCCGCGGTCGACGTGTTCCCGCCCGGCGCCGAGCAGCGCCTGGCCGATCTCTGCGACGCCGCGCTGCCGCTGCCCGTGCGGCTGGACCGGCTGACGGTCCTCGACGGCAGCGCCCCGCTGGTCTGGTTGGTCCGTCCGACGCCGCAACTGGTCGCGCTGCACGGGGCGGTCTGGGACGTGCTGGCCGAGGCGACCGGCGCGCACCCGTGGCACCTGCCGGGCCGGTGGGTCCCGCATCTGAGCCTGGCGTTGCGTTTCCGGGGCGCGGACCGTCGCCGGGCCCGGGCGGTCGCCGGGACGCGCCGGCCCGCCGGCGAGTTCGTGGCGGCCCGCAGCTACGACGGCGACACCCGCACGGTGAGCGAGCTGGTCGCCACCTGCCCCCGCCCGGGCGGCTGACGCCGGGGCGGCATGGCCTGCGACCCGCGGCCTCGGCCGAGTGGGCACAGTTCGGTGAGATCCCGGCATTACGCGCGGCAGCACCCGGGCGATTTATTACCGTGTGTGCAGGTTTGATTACACCGTGTCCTGCCGAGAGGGGACGGAGACCATGCGAGTGCCCAGCCGAAGCCCCGGCCGCCAACCCGGTTCCGCCGTCGCGTCCACCACCCCCGCCCGCCGGCTGCCGCCCGGCGCGCCGCCCCCCGCCGACACGCGCCCCGACCTGGCCGCGTACCGGGCCGCGGTGGCGGATCTGCTGGTCGAGGTGGGGGCGTTGACGGACGCCCCGTCGACCGGGGCCCGGCAGGTGCTGCTCGACCAGCGGCTCCGGGAGCCGGCCATCGCCGCGGTGCTCGACGCCACCCCGCAGGGGCTGGTCGGCGCCCGGGAGACGCTGCTGCTGGAGATGGCCCGCTACCGGCCCAACGCGCGCACCTCGGCGCAGGACCTGACCGCCCTGGTCCGGATCTACCTGCTGTCCCGCGTCGACGTGCTCTGGTGGCGGGACAGCCCGACCTTCCTCACCGACGACCAGGTACGCGGCACCGTCGACCTGGTCGACCTGGAATGGCCGCGTCGCCGAGGGCTGCTCGAGTTCCGCTACCGGGAGCAGCCGGCCACGGTCCTGGGGCGCGGGTTGCGGGCGTTCGGGCGCCGGGTACGCCCCGACGCCGCACCCCGCACCGCCGGCCTGCTCTTCCCCCGGGCCCGGCGCGAGATGATCGCCTTCCTCAACGACCTGGCCCGGGAGTTCGCCGCGGCGACCCGGCCCGGCACGCCGCCGCTCTGGGTGACCAGCCTGGCCCGCAGCGCCGAGCACCAGCACCGGCTGCGCCGGCTGGGGTACGCCGCCATGGTGCCCAGCGGACACTGCCTGGGCTGGGCGGCCGACGTGGAGCTGGAGTGGTTCGAGCGGTTCGGCGCCCGCGCGACCCTCGCCGGGCTGCTGCTGGCCCGGCAGGACGCCGGTGAGATCAACGTGGTCGACGAGGGGCAGGCCTGGCACCTCTGCCTCGCGCCCGACGCCCGCCGCAGGTTCCGGCGGGCGTACGAGGCCGAGATGGGGGTGTGAGACGGTGTGCGGGATCGCGCTGAGCATCGGCCCCGAGGCCGACCCGGCCACCTTCCGGCGGATGCTGGCCGCGCTCGCCCCGCGTGGCGAGGTGACCGAGACCCGGCAGGAGAGCGGCCTGCTCGCCGGTGTGCGCCGGCTGCGGATCGTGGATCGGGAACGGGCCGTGCAACCCTGGGTCGCTCCCGACGAGCGGCACCTGCTCTGCTTCAACGGCGAGATCTTCAACCACCACGAGGTGCGCGCCGAGCTGACCCGGCTCGGCCACGAGTTCCGCACCGCCGCCGACACCGAGGTGGTGCTCGCCGCGTTCCGGCAGTGGGGCGAGGAGGCGGTGCGCCGGCTGCGCGGCGAGTACGCGATCGTGGTGGTCGACCGCGACAGCGGCCGGGCGTACCTGGCCCGGGACCCGCTCGGGGTGAAGCCGCTCTACTGGTCCCGTGGCCCGGCGTGCCTGCACCTCGCCTCCGAGGTCAAGGCGCTGGTGGGGCACGGCGCCCCGATCAACGAGGTGCCGCCGGGCCACCACGGCTGGGCCGGGACGGACGCGGTCCGGCTGCGCCCGTACGTCGACCTGCTCTCGCTCGGCGCCGGGCTACCCGTGATCGACGACCCGGACGAGGCCGCGCTGCTCGTCCGGGACGCGCTCACCGACGCCATGCGGGTCCGCCTGGACACCGACCTCACCGTCGGCGTGGTGCTCTCCGGCGGTCTGGACAGCACGCTCGCGCTGCTGCACGCCCGGGAGCGGCACCCCGACTGCGTGGCGGTGACCGTCGGCGCGCCGGGCAGCCCCGACGTGGCGTACGCGCGGCGTCTCGCCGCCGACCTCGGCGTGACGCACGAGGTGATCGAGCTGCGCCCGCGTGACATCCGGCTGGCCGACGTGCGCGAGGCCATCCGGATCTCGGAGCTGACCGAGTACGGCGACATCATCAACGCGGTGGTCTCGGTGCCGATCTTCCGGCGACTGGCCGAGCTGGGCGTGAAGGTGGTGCTCACCGGCGACGGCTCGGACGAGCTGTTCGGCGGTTACCCGATGTATCACCAGGTGGGGCCGGAGCGGTCCCGCCGGTTGTTCCTGCACCGCATCCGCAACCTGTGCCGGACCGAATTGCAGCGGGTGGACCGGGCCAGCATGGGGCACGGGGTGGAGGCCCGGGTGCCGTTTCTCGACCTCGGCGTCGTGGAGCTGGCCATGCGGCTGCCACTGGACCTGAAGCTGCGCGGCGGGCAGGAGAAGTGGATCGTCCGGCGGGCCTTCGCCGACCTGCTGCCCGACTATATCCGGCGGCGGCCGAAGAACCCGATGTCGTACTCGTCCGGCCTGCACGAGCGGGCCCGGCTCTACAAGCCGCTCTTCGCCCGGTTGCACCGCTCCTTCGGCTACCACCTGCTGGAGCCGGTCCGGCGGGACTTCGACAGCGTGCTCACCCGCTGCGGCAACGACCTCGACCGGGCCATCGCCGACGGCCTGGCCCGACCCGACTACACCGTGCTGGAGCACGCCCGCGACCTGGTCGGCGCGGCCCGGTGGAACGCCGCGCCGATGGTCCGCCGGCTGGTCAACCCGCGTCGTACCCGGGGCGGCGACGAGGCGCCCCTGCCGGGCTGAGCCGCGGGAGGAACTGCCGGCCCCGATCGCCCGATGGACAGCGACCGCCGTCTCTTCTAGCGTCGCGGGCATGCGGAGGACCGTCGTCGCCACCGTGCTGGCGCTGCTGCTCGTCGGCACCGGGTGCGGGCCCGGCCGCGCGCCGGCCGACGCCGGCGCGCCGACCGCCTCCCGGCAGGACGCCGGCCAGGTGGAGCGCACCCTCGCGAGCCTGCGCAAGGTCGACGACCTGCCGCTGTACGAGATGACGTACGTCGGCGACTACGACCCGACCGTCGGGGTGCCCGGCGCGGCCCCGCCGAGCCCGTTCGGCTGCTCGCTGTTCGCCGCCCTCGGCGACCGCGACCGTCCGCTGTTCGCCCGCAACTTCGACTGGGAGCCCAACCCGGCGCTCGTGCTGCGCACCGACCCGCCGGACGGGTACGCCTCGATCTCCCTGGTGGACATCTCCTACCTGGGCGTCACCGCCGACCCGGCCGGGGACCGGCGGTTGCTCGACGCGCCGCTGCTGCCCTTCGACGGGATGAACGAGCGGGGGCTCGCGGTCGGGCTGGCCGCCGACGACGGCGCGCGGGCCGAGCCGGTGCCCGGGCGGCCGACCGTCGGTTCGGTGCGCATCCTGCGCCTGGTGCTCGACTCGGCCGCCACGGTGGACGAGGCGGTCACCGTGTTCGAGCGCTACAACCTGGACTTCGACGGCGGGCCGCCGCTGCACTACCTGCTCGCCGACGCCACCGGGGCGTCCGCCGTGGTGGAGTTCGTCGACGGGAAGCTGACGGTGGACCGGCGGCGGGGTCCCTGGCAGGCGTTGACGAACGTGCCCGCCGCCGGCGTGCCGGACCGGGACCTGCGGCGGGACCACCGGTACGGGGTGCTGGCGAAGGAGCTGGACCGGGTCGGCGGCGTGCTGGACCCGGCCGGGGCGCTGCGACTGCTCGACGGCGTGCGGCAGGCACACACCCGTTGGTCGGTGACGTACGGGCTGCGCGGCGGCGAGGTGCGGCTGGTCACGGCGGGCGGCGGCACCCGGGACTACCGACTGCCGATGAGCTGACCCGGGCCGGTCAGACGATCGGCTGCCGGTGGGCGCGGGCGAGCGCGCGCAGGTCCGGCTCGCCGAACCGCTCGACGAGCGCCGCGAACCGGACGACCTTGTCGGCTCCGAAACGTCCCACGCCGGCGGCGTAGGAGGCGGCGGAGACGAACGTGGGCGGCGTGGTCTTCGTGTGGAACTTGTCCGCGTACATGACCAGTTGCTCCTCGCCCGTGGTCGCCGTGTAGTCGGCGACCGGGAGCGGGAGACGTTGCCGGAGCACGTCCTCGCGGCTGATCCCCACCCCGGTGTGCCGGGAGCAGAAGCGGCCCAGTGACTCGGGCAGGCCCGCGTCCCGCAGCAGCGCGTGCCCCAGCACCCCGTGCCGGATGTAGTTCTCCTCGTCGAGCCGGCCGGCGGGGTCGTAAAGGCGGTAGACGCCGATGTCGTGCAGCAGACTGCCGGCCCGCACCAGGGCGACGTCCAGGCCCGCACCGTGCCGGGCGAGCAGGCGCTCGGCCACCTCGCACACGATCCGGCAGTGCGTCCAGACCAGGCGGAACGCCTCCGGCGTGGGCGCGACCCGCTCGTGCAGCGCCCGGATCTGCTCGTCCGTCGGCACCGCCCCCCTCCCCCCTCCCACCCCCGGAGCGCGCTGTTTCCCGCAAAGAGTGGCTTCCGGCCCGGGAATGGGCCCTCTTTCCGGGAAACAGCGGTGCCCGGGGTGGGAAAGGGGGTGGGGGTGGGTCACCAGCTCAGGTATCCGGACTGGGTCTGGGCGTTCAACTCGGGCACCCGGATCAGCTCGGCCAACCAGGTACGCGGGTCGCGCAGCTCCAGCACGTCCAGGCCCTTCTGGATGTCACTGGAGTAGATGTGGCCGTTGTACCAGTAGGCCGACCAGGAGCCGCCGGTGCGCAACTGGGTGTCGTCGAGCGGCCCGCGCTCCCAGTAGGCGATCTCCTTCGGCTTGCGGGAGTCGGTGAAGTCCCACACCGAGATGCCGCCCTGGTACCACGCCTGGACCATGATGTCGCGGCCGGGGACCGGGACGAGCGAACCGTTGTGGGCCACGCAGTTCTCGGTGTCGGCGTTGGCCCGGGGGATCTTGTAGTAGCTGCGGAACGCCAGCTTGCGGGCGCTTCCGCGGCCGGTGATGTCGTAGATGGCGTCCGCGCCGCGGTTCGGCCCGACCCCCTCGTTGCAGGTCGCCGCGCCGCCACCGCCCAACTCGTCGGTGAAGACGACCTTGGTGCCGGAGTTGTTGAACGTGGCCGAGTGCCAGAATGCGAAGTTCTCGGTGTCGGTGACCCGTTCGATCACCCGCGGCGCCTCCCGGTCGGCGATGTCCAGGAGGATCCCGTCGCCCATGCACGCGCCGGCGGCCAGGTCCTTCGACGGGTACGCGGTGAGGTCGTGGCAGCCGGTGGTGGCGGACTTCTCACCCGGCACGCCCGGGTAGCCGCCGTCGGGGAAGAGGTTCGGGGTGGCGACCACGGCGGCCGTGGTGGGGTTCCGCACCGGCACCTTGACGATGGAGATGGAGTCGTGCGGCGGCTGGCAGTCCGGGAACTCGTCCCGCGGGCCGTACGAGGAGACATAGAGGTAGACGTCGCGCCGGTCCTTGCCCGGCACCAGCGTGTGGGTGTGCGAGCCGCACGCCGTCTCGACCGACTTGACGTAACGCGGGTTGCGCTTGTCGCGGATGTCGAAGATCTTGATGCCTTCCCAGGACTCCTCCACCGAGGCGGGTTGGGCGGTGCTGGCGCAGGAGTCGTCGCTGCGGGACGAGTCGGTCGACAGGAACAGCAGGTCGCCGCTGACGGAGATGTCGTTCTGCGCGCCGGGGCAGAGCACCTGCGCCACGATCGTCGGCCGGCTCGGTCGGGACACGTCGTAGATGACGAATCCCTCGTAGTTGCCGACGAACGCGTACCGGCCCTGGAAGGCGATGTCGGTGCCGAGGGCGGACGTGGTGTCGAACGGACCCTGCTTCGGCAGGTTCGCCACCTGGCGCAGGTTGGGGCTGCTGGAGATCTCGTCGACCCCGGGGACGGCGCCGTCCACGGTGGCCGGCGCCGGCCGGGCGCGGGGGATCTCCTGGGCGCTGCTCGGCGGCGCGGCGACCACGCCGGCCAGTAGCAGGCCGGCGGCGGCGAGGCTGACGACCCGGGCACGGGACACGTGGAGGTTGATCATCGGCAACACCCTTCGAAAGGGGATGATGATTCGTCACACCTTACCGAGATGCGACCGTCATCAATGTGATGCCGGTCACATCCGGGAACTTTCGGCTGTGGATAGGATCGCTGTCACCTCGACCGGAGGGAGGGTCGTATGACCATCCGGCAGGCTCGTGTGTGGCTTCCCGTCACAGCGTTCGCGGCGCTGCTGGCCGCCGGTGGCCTGGCGCTCGCCGGGTGCGACGACACCGGTCCGGCGGCGGCCCGGCCGAGCCCGTCCGCCACCGTCACCAGCACCGACCCGGCCGCCGTCTCGGCGCCACCGGTGCTGGTTCCCGGCCGGCCGGGGGAGCCGGCCGCCACCCGTGCCGCCGGGCCGCTCCGCGACGCCGCGTCCCCGCGGTGGAACAGCCTCGACGTCTGGTACGTCCGGATGATGATCCCGCACCACGAGCAGGCCCTGGAGATGGCGACGCTGGCCCCCGGCCGGGCCGCCGACCCCCGGGTGCGCGCCGTCGCCGACCGGATCCGGGCCGCCCAGGGCCCGGAGGTCGGCGTGCTGCGGGCCTGGCTCAGCACCCGTGACCTGCCCGCCGAGGTCACCGGCCACGACCACGGCACCATGCGCGGGATGCAGTCCGCCGCGTCGATGCGGCAGCTCGCCGCCGCCCACGGCGCGGCGTTCGACCGGCTCTTCGTGCGGATGATGACCGCCCACCACCAGGGCGCCGTGGTGATGTCCACCGATCTGCTCAAGGTCGGCGCCGACCAGGCCATGCAGGAGTTCGCCAACGGGGTGGCCGTCGAGCAGACCACCGAGATCGGCCGGATGCGCGTCCTGCTCACCCCCTGACCCACCCCGTACGCTGGGTGACCGTGGACCGCCTCATCCTCGGCCGCCCGCTACGCGGCGTCGCGTTCGACGTCGCCGTCTCCGGGCTGGTCGTCCTCGTCGCCGTGCTGGGCCTCGCCGCCGGGCAGGGCGGCCTGCCGGCGTTCACGGTCGGGGTGGCGATGGCGGTGGCGCTGCTCTTCCGGCGTACCCACCCGTCCGCGGTCGCCGTCGCGGTGGCCGCGCTGGCGCTGCTCCAGGTGATCGTCGGCTGGGGCCCGCTGGGCTACGACATCGGCGTGCTGATCGCCCTCTACAGCGTGGTCAAGTACGCCGACCGCGCGCGGGACGGCATCCTGGCCGGGATCGGCGCCGCGATCGGCGTGCTGCTCTGCGCGCTCTCCTGGCCGGGGCCGGCGCCCTGGTGGGCGGGCACGCTCTACTACGGCCTGATCACCGGCGCGGTGTGGCTGGTCGGGCTGAACGTGCGGACCCGCCGGCTCTACGTGCTCAGCCTGGAGGAACGCGCCGCGACGGCGGACCGGGAGCGGGAGGCGGAGTCCCGGGCGGCGGTCGCCGAGGAACGCGCCCGGATCGCCCGCGAGCTGCACGACGTGGTCGCGCACAGCCTGGCCGTGATGATCGTGCAGGCGGACGGGGTGCGGTTCACGCTCGACCGGGACCCGGCGACCGCGCGGGAGGCGGCCAAGGTGGTGGCGGATACCGGCCGGCAGGCGTTGGAGGACATGCGGCGGCTGGTCGGCGTACTCCGGGAAGCCAGCCGGCCGGAGCCGGCCGCGCTGGCGGACGGGCCCACCGGCGAGCCGGCGCACCGCCGCCCGGCGCTTGTGGAACTGCCCGGGTTGCTCGACCGGTTCCGCGCCGCCGGTCTGCGGATCGACTGCGCCGGCGCCGGCACGGCGGTGCCGCTGCCGCCCGGCCTGGAGCTGACCGTCTACCGCGTGGTGCAGGAGAGCCTGACCAACGCGCTCAAGCACGCCGGCGTGGGCGCGTCGGTGGAGCTGACGCTCGACTGGGACCCCGACACCGTCGCGGTCCGGGCCGTGGACGACGGACGCGGCCGTCCGGTGGTGCGGCCGGCGCCGTCCGGCGGGCACGGCCTGGTCGGCATGCGGGAGCGGGTCGGGGTGTACGAGGGCAGCCTCGCCGCCGGCCCCACGCCGGCTGGCGGCTGGCGGGTCGAGGTGCGGCTGCCGCTGCCCGCCGCGGCCGGCGCCGAGGTCAGGGGCGGGTGACCGGCTGGCCGCCGGCGTCGTCGTCGCCGCCCCCGGCCGGAGCGGTCGTGGTGGTGGTCGTCTCGGTCGGGGCGCTGGTCGGGGACGGCGCCGAGGTGGTGGTCGGCGGGTCGCTCGGCGGGGTCGGCGTCGTCGACGGCGCCTTCGACGGGCTCGGCTGGTCGGACGGGCTCGGTGAGACGCTCGGCGAGACGGAGGTCGAGGTCGACGGCCGGCCGCCCGGACCCGCCGGACGGTAGGTGACGTCGCCGCCGCCGCTCGACGGCCCGGCGGTGACCGCGGTGTCCGCCACCGAGTTGCTCGGCGCGACCGCGGGCCGGGTGGAGTCGATCTGGGTGGCCGGGGCGTTGGCGTCCGTGGTGGCGGCCAGCAGCGCGCCCAACGCGGTCACCGCCACCAGCACCGCGCCCAGCGCGCCGACGAGCGCGCCGCGCCGCCCCCCGCGCCGCGGGCGGGCGACGGTGGCCGCCGTGCGCACCACCGGCTGCTCGTCGCGGGTCCGCCCCGGACCGGCCGCGCCCCGCAGCGCCGCCGGCACCGTCGCGGTCGCCGAGCCGCCGCCGGCCGCCCGCGCCGCGTCGGCCATCGCCGCGGCGCTCGGGTAGCGGTCCGCCGGGTCCTTGGCCAGGGCGCGGGCCACCAGCTCGCGGACCGGCGCCGGGATCTCCGCCGGCAGCTCCGGCGGCTCGTCGTCGAGATGGCGCACGGCGACCTGGAGCGGGTTGTCGCCGGTGAACGGCGGGTTCCCGGTCAGGCAGCAGTAGGCCACCGCGCCCAGCGCGTACAGGTCGGTGGCGCCCGAGACCGGACGCCCCGCGGCCTGTTCGGGCGCCATGTAGAGGGCGGTGCCGGGAACCGCGTTCGCGCTGGTGATGCTGGTGACGTTCGTCGACCGGGCGACCCCGAAGTCGACCAGGACCACGGTGCCGTCCTCCTGCACGAGCAGGTTGCTCGGCTTGACGTCGCGGTGGACGATGCCGCGGCCGTGCGCCCCGTGCAGCGCCTGCGCCGTCTGGGCCACGATCGACATGGTCTCGGCGACCCCGAGCTGCCCGGCCGCCTCGATCCGCCGGGACAGCGGCTCCCCGGCCACGAACTCCATGACCAGGTAGTCGGCGCGGCTGCCGTCGGGCAGCTCGTCCTCGCCGCAGTCGAAGACCTGGACCACGCCGGGGTGGCGCAGCGACGCCATGATCCGCGCCTCGGAGCGGAACCGGGCGATGAAGTCCGGGTCGGAGACCAGCGCCGGCAGAAGCACCTTCACCGCCACCTGACGGCCGAGCACCAGGTCCTTCGCGCGCCAGACGTCGCCCATGCCGCCGGTGGCGACACGGTCATCCAGGCGGTACCGACCGCTGAGTACGACGTCGGAGGTGAGCATCCCCATACCGTACCCACAGCGGTCGCGGAGTATTTCCGGCGATCTCTCCCGTCGCTGCCGGCGACCGGCTCCGCACCGGTCAACCGAACGGTCGGCCGCGGCGCGGCCGGTGCGCTGACCGTGACCGACCGGGTGCGATCCGCCAGCAAGTGCCGGTCTCCCGCCGGATGTCCGTTCTTTTCGCCCCCGCTCCGCGATGGGCGGCACGCGGTGGTGGTCTTCGTTACATCGACACGCCGACGTCGGCGATAGACATTTCTCTCCTCTTTTCGCCCGTCCGTGCCTTGTCGGCCCCGCCGTGGCCTCCTAGCGTCGGCCCGGCTCCCGCTCGCCTCGGAACGCCGGTACGGTATGACCCGCCCCGGCCGTGCCGGCGGCAGTGTCGAGGTGCGCACCGGTTCCGTGCCGGTGCCGAGCAGCGGGGGGCCGGGGTGCGGATGGCGGTGTGCTCTCCCGCGTCGGCGAACGCCCGATCCCGCACCCGTGCCCCGCGCGGGCGCCGACCGTGACCGTGGAGCTGAACGAGGCCGTCGCCGCGGCGCAGGCCGGCGACGAGGAGGCGTTCCGCTTCCTCTACCGCGCCCTCCAGCCGGCGCTGCTGCGTTACCTGACCACGCTCGTGGGCGCCGACGCCGAGGACGTGGCCTCGGAGACCTGGCTCCAGATCTCCCGGGACCTGCCGTCGTTCACCGGCGGTGAGTTCCGCGCCTGGTCGGTCACCATCGCCCGCAACCGGGCCATGGACCACCTGCGTCGGCAGCGACGTCGTCCCACGGTGCCGGTGCCGACGCAGGACCTCAGCGACCTGGCGGCGGACTCCGACACCGCCGACCGGGCCGGTGAGGCCCTCGGCACCGCGAGCGCGCTGGCGTTGATCCGTACGCTGCCGCCGGCCGAGGCCGAAGCGGTGATGCTGCGCGCGGTCATCGGCCTCGACGCGAAGACCGCCGGGCGGGTGCTGGGCCGGCGGGCCGGCGCGGTGCGTACGGCGGCGCACCGCGGGCTGCGCCGGCTGGCCGTGCTGCTGGAGCGCGCCGCCCCGGAGAACGCCCCGGGCGCGGTCGCGCCCCGTCCCCGCACCGACCGCCCGGCGCCGCACGCGCCCGAGGCCGAGCCGGCGGAGGGCTGATGTGAGGGGAATCGGCATGAACTCTGCCCGGCCCGGCGGGCCGGCCGACCGGTCGGAATCCGACCGGCTCCTGGACGCCGCGCGCGCCGCGACGCCCCCGGTGGCCGACGCCGCACCCGCCGCGACGTCGCCGGACGTCGACGCCGCGCGCGCCGGGACGCCACCGGTGGCCGGCGGCGACGCGCTGGCCCGGCTGCTCGCCGCCGCGGCGGCCCCGGCCACCCGCGACGAACTCGACGGGGAGGAACGGGCGCTCGCCGCCTTCCGGGCCGCCCGGGCGGCCCCGGCCCCGGTTGCCGCATCGCGTCCGCGTCGCCGCCTGCGGGTCGCCGCCGCGTTGTCCGGGCTCGCCGCCACCACGGTCGCCGGGGTGGCGTTCGCCGCCGTCCGCCTGGACCGTGGCCCGGAGCCGGTGCGCCCGTCGGTGTCGACCTCGACCGGCGTCGGCCCGTCCGGTGTCGGCACGTCGGGTGCCGGGCCGTCCGACGCCGGTCCGTCGCGGCCCACGCCCAGCGGCCCACCCGGTGAGGCGTCCGGCGCGGTGCCGTCGCCCGCGCCGTCGGTCTCCGCCGCGCCGACCGGTGCCCCGTCCGTCCCGCCGCCGGTCGACGCCAAGCTCGCCGCCCACTGTCGCGCCTACCTGGCCAAGCCGGAGCGGCAACGGGCCAAGGCCCTGACCAAGCCCGGCTTCGCCGACCTGGTGGCCGCCGCCGGTGGCCCGGACCAGGTGGAGAGCTACTGCCGGCGGATGACGCCGGCGCCGACGGGACCGGCGCAGAAGGAATCGGCGCCGAAGGGACCGCCGCCGAAGGCGCCACCGGACGCGGGCGACGGCGAGCCCGGTCGCGGCGACGAGGACTGAGCCGTCCGCCCCGCCGAACTCCGGACAAATATTCATCTTCCCGAGAGCGTCAGATCCTTCTGCTAGACAGAGGATGGTGGGACACGCGGGCAGACGGTGCGGTCGTCCGTCTCCGGGAGAGGAGCCGTCACGTGGTGATGTCGCCGGAGCTTGATCGGGGCACCGTCCTGGGGGACGAAGCCGCGGCCCGCGGACACCTCGCCAGGATCTGCTTCAAGACCGGTCCACCCACCCTCACCGGCGTCGAACTGGAATGGACGGTGCACGACGCCGCGGACCCGGCCCGCCCGGTCGACCGCGAGCGACTGCGCGGGGCGTTGGGGCGGCACCGCCCCGTCACCCTCGACCCCACCAGCCCGGCCGACGAGCTCCGGCACGGCGGCGCCGTGACCGTGGAGCCCGGCGGGCAGGTGGAGATCTCGGCGCCGCCGCGACCGTCGGTCGCCGCGCTCCTCGCGGCCACCGAGGCCGACGTCGCCGAGCTGCGGGCCCTGCTGGACGCCGCCGGCCTCGTGCTGGGCCCCTCCGGCATGGACCCGTGGCGACCGCCGCGTCCGGTGGTGGAGACCCCCCGCTACCGCGCCATGCGCGGCGTCTTCGACCGGCACGGCCCGGCCGGTCGGACGATGATGTACAGCACGGCCGGGCTCCAGGTCTGTCTGGACGCCGGTGAGCCGGACCAGGTGGCGCAGCGCTGGGCCGCCGCGCACGCCGTCGGCCCGCCGCTGCTGGCCGCCTTCGCCACCGCCGACCGGCAGGCGGGCCGGCGGACCGGTTGGGCGTCCGCCCGGATGGCCGCCTGGCTGGCCATCGAGCCGGCACGGACCCGCCCGGTGTGGTCCCCGGGGCGGGCCGACCGCGACCCGGCGGCGGCCTGGGCCGATTACGCGCTCGCCGCGCCGCTGCTCTGCGTGCGCGGCGACGGCCCCGACTGGGCCCCGCCGGAGGGCGTGACCTTCGCCGACTGGCTGGCCGGGGCGCTGCCCCGCCCGCCCACCACCGACGACCTGGAATACCACGTCAGCACGCTGTTCCCGCCGGTCCGCCCGCGCGGCTACCTGGAACTGCGCTATCTGGACGCCCAGCCGGGCCGGGAGTGGACCGTGCCGGTGGCGGTGCTGGCCGCGCTCTTCGCCGACCCGGCGACCACCCGGGACGCGCTGGCCGCCGCCACGCCGGTCGCCGACCGCTGGCACGCGGCGGCCCGGCACGGGCCGGCCGAGCGTGCGCTGGCGACCGTCGCGGCGACCCTGTTCGACCTGGCGCTGGCCGCCCTGCCCGGGCTGGGCCTGCCGGCCGGCCGCCACGACCAGACCCACCGAGCGATCCGGCGGCGACGTGCCGCCGCGGAGAGGGGACACCGGTGACCACCATCGAGCGGCCGGGTGCCGACGCCGAGCGGCTGCGCGCCCGGATCGCGGCCGAGTTGGAGCGCACCCGCGCCCGTACCGCGTCGCTGACCGACGCCGTGGACGACGACGACCTGGTCCGGCAGCACTCGACCCTGATGTCGCCACTGGTCTGGGACCTGGCGCACGTCGGCAACCAGGAGGAGCTGTGGCTGGTGCGCGACGTGGGCGGGCGCGACCCGGTGCGTCGCGACATCGACGACCTCTACGACGCCTTCAAACAGCCCCGCAGGGACCGGCCGTCGCTGCCGCTGCTGCCCCCGGCGGAGGCCCGCGCCTACGTGCGCACGGTGCGGGACAAGGTCTACGACCTGCTGGACGGGATCCGTTTCACCGACCGCAGGCTGGTCGAGGACGGCTTCGCGTTCGGCATGATCGTGCAGCACGAGCAGCAGCACGACGAGACCATGCTCGCCACCCACCAGTTGCGTGCCGGCGCTCCGGTGCTGCCCGCCCCGCCCCCGCCCGAGCCCCGGGTGCGCGTCGGCGGCGAGGTGCTGGTGCCGGCCGGGCCGTTCACCATGGGCACCTCCACCGACCCGTGGGCGCTCGACAACGAGCGTCCGGCGCACACCGTCGACCTGCCGGCATACCGCATCGACGCGACGCCGGTGACGAACGGCGACTACCGCGCGTTCATCGCCGACGGCGGCTACGACGAGCCGCGCCTGTGGAGCGAGGCCGGCTGGCGGCACCGGGTCGAGGCCGGTCTGACCGCGCCGCTGCACTGGCGGCGGGACGGCGACGGCTGGGCCTACCGCCGGTTCGGCCGCTGGTCCGCGGTGCGCGACGACGAGCCGGTGGTGCACGTCTGCTGGTACGAGGCGCAGGCGTACGCGGCCTGGGCCGGCCGGCGGTTGCCCACCGAGGCGGAGTGGGAGAAGGCGGCCCGCTGGGATCCGGCGACCGGCCGCTCCCGCCGCTACCCGTGGGGCGACGAGGACCCCGGCGTCGCGCACGCGAACCTCGGGCAGCGGCACCTGTGGCCGGCGCCGGTGGGCGCGTACCCCCTGGGCGCCTCGCCGCTCGGCGTGCACCAGCTCGTCGGCGACGTCTGGGAGTGGACCGCCAGCCCGTTCCGGGGGCATCCCGGCTTCACCGCGTTCCCCTACCGGGAATACTCGGAGGTCTTCTTCGGCGACGACCACCGGGTGCTGCGGGGCGGGTCGTTCGGCACCGACCGGTCGGCCTGCCGGGGCACGTTCCGCAACTGGGACTACCCGATCCGGCGGCAGATCTTCAGCGGCTTCCGCTGCGCCCGCGACGCCGACCCCGGGGAGTGACGCGGCCGATGTGTCGTCATCTCGCGTACCTCGGCCCCCCGGTCACCCTGCGGAGCCTGCTGCACGACCCGCCGTACGGGCTGCTGCGGCAGTCCTGGGCGCCGCGCGACATGCGCGGCGGCGGCACCATCAACGCCGACGGCTTCGGCGTCGGCTGGTATCCGGACGGCGCCGACCCGGTCCGCTACCGGCGGGCCCAGCCGATGTGGAGCGACACGACGCTGCCCGAGCTGGCCGCGGTGACGTCCGCCGGGGCGGTGCTGGCCGCCGTCCGCTCGGCGACGGTCGGCATGCCGCTGCACGAGACCGCCGCCGCGCCGTTCGCGGAGGGGCGCTGGCTGTTCAGCCACAACGGCGTGGTCCGGGGCTGGCCGGACAGCCTCGTCCCGCTCGCCGCCGGGCTGCCCGTCCGCGACCTGCTCACCCTGGACGTGCCGACCGACGCGGCGTTGCTCTGGGCGTTGGTGCGGCACCGGCTGCGGGCCGGCGCGGAGCTCGGCGCGGCGGTGGCCGACACGGTCGCGGCGGTCGGCGCGGCGGCGCCCGGCTCGCGGCTGAACCTGCTGCTGACCGACGGGGTGACGGTCGCGGCAAGCGTGGCCGGGCACGCGCTGTCGGTGCGGCGCGGCCCGGGTTCGGTGCTGCTGGCCTCCGAACCGTTGGACGACGACCCCGGCTGGCGGGCGGTGCCGGACGGGCGTCTGGTGGTGGCCACCGCGACCGGGCTGGACATCCGGGAGTTGACCGCCGCGGAGCTGACCGTATCGGCCGGGAGCAGAGAGGACGCCTGATGAACGCGGAGCCGTTGGAGATCCACCTGGAGGAGCGGGACCTCGACCGCGCGTTGCGGGAGGACGTACGGGTCGGGCTGACCGCGGCGCCGAAGTGGCTGCCGCCGAAGTGGTTCTACGACGCCCGGGGCAGCGAGCTGTTCGAGGAGATCACCCGCCTGCCGGAATATTATCCGACCCGGGCCGAGCGGGCGGTGCTGGCGGCGCACGCCGACGACATCGCGGCGATGACCGGCGCGAAGACGCTGATCGAGCTGGGGTCGGGCTCCTCGGACAAGACCCGGCTGCTGCTGGACGCATTCACCCGCCACGGCGACCTGGGCACGTTCGTGCCGCTGGACGTCTCGGTCAGCGCGTTGCGTTCCGCCACCGAGCTGATCGCCGCCGCGTACCCGGGGCTGCGGGTGCGGGGCATCGTGGGTGACTTCACCCGGCACCTGGACCGGCTGCCCACCGGCGGCCGGCGTCTGGTGGCGTTCCTCGGCGGCACCATCGGCAACCTGCTGCCGGCGGAGCGGGCCGGTTTCCTCGCCGCGACGCGGGCGGCGCTGGAGCCCGGTGACTGGCTGCTGATCGGCACCGACCTGGTGAAGGACCCGGGCGTGATCGTGCCCGCCTACGACGACGCGGCCGGGGTGACCGCCGAGTTCAACCGCAACGTGCTGCGGGTGATCAACCGGGAGTTGGGCGCGGACTTCGACCTGTCGGCGTTCCGCCACGTGGCGGTCTGGGACCCGGACCGGGAGTGGATCGAGATGCGGCTGCGCGCCGAGCGTCCGACCCGGGCGCGGGTGCTCGACCTCGACGTCGCGTTCGCCGCGGGTGAGGAGCTGCGCACCGAGGTGTCGGCCAAGTTCCGGCCGGCGGGGATCGCGGCGGAGCTGACCGAGGCGGGGTTCGCGCGGCAGGCGTTCTGGACCGACCCGGCCGGGCTGTTCGGGGTGAGCCTGGCCCGGGCCGACTGACCGCCGCCGTGGTTCCGGCCACACCGGGCGACCGCGTGCGGCGGCGATCGGCTAGGCTGGCCGGCGCGAAGGGGAGTAGCCCCCAATGTCGTGGTCGACACACTGGTGCGTTCCGCATCCGGCCACGCGGCCCCGGTCCCCGGGGCGGGCGAGACCTTCGACTCAGGCTGTCGCAGCCGGGTCGAGGGCACCCCTGTCTCTCCTCCCGGCTTGATCGGGAAGGTTCACATGGACGGTTTCCTCGTCGCGCTGGTGGTCAGCTTCGGCGTCATCTTCGTCGCCGAGCTGGGGGACAAGTCCCAGCTCATGGCCCTGACGTTCGCCACACGCTTCCGGCCTCTGCCGGTCCTCATCGGCATCACCGTCGCCACCGCCGTCGTCCACCTGGCCTCGGTGGCCATCGGTGTCGGTCTCCACGCGGCCCTGCCCACGGGCTGGATCTCGCTCGTCGCCGGCCTGGCGTTCCTCGGCTTCGGCGCCTGGACGCTCCGCGGTGACAAGCTGACCGATGAGGAGAAGCGCAAGGCCGAACGCGGCACCAGGTCGGCGATCGTCGCGGTCGGCGTCGCGTTCTTCCTGGCCGAGCTGGGCGACAAGACCATGCTCGCGACCATCACGCTCGCCACCAAGTACGGCTGGTTCGGCACCTGGCTCGGCTCGACGCTCGGCATGGTCGCGGCGGACGCGCTGGCGATCCTGGTCGGCCGGATGCTCGGCCGGCACCTGCCGGAGCGGGCCATCCGCTACGGCGCGGCCGTGCTCTTCGCCATCTGCGGCCTCTGGCTGATCTTCGAGGCGATCCGGGAGCTGAGCTGATTCCGGCTCGGGTGATCGGGTACGACCTCGGTGGGTAAGGACCAAGCGTGACGCCGTGACGGTGTGACGAGATCCGACGAGCGGGAGGTTCCGCGTATGAGCAGGCATGACGAGCCCAACGAGTACGGCTTCGCCGGGGGCGCCACCGCGCCGGAGCCGCCGGCCGGCGGTCGCGCGGACGAGCGGGACCGCGCCGAGCAGGTCGCGGTGCCGGGTGACGACCTGACCGAGCCGGTCGCTGACGCGCTGGAGGAGACCGGGGACGACGACGGGGCCCGTCGCGCCGGGCGGCGCTGACCCGCCCGCGGCGCCGGCCGCCGTGCCTCGCCTTCCGGGGGCACGGCGGCCGGCGCCGCGCAGGTCAGGCCGGGCGTTCCTGGTAGACGTCGGGCACGCCGTCACCGTCGACGTCCCGGCTCTCCCGCTCGCTGATCCGCCGGTAGGCCCGGTTGCGGCGGATCAGCACCGCCGCGGCCAGGACGGCGGAGGTCAGCGAGCCGAGCAGCACCGCCACCTTGACGCTGTCCTCCTCCGGGCTGCCCGCGCCGAACGCCAGCTCACCGATGAGCAACGACACCGTGAAGCCGATGCCGGCCAGCAGCGCCAACCCGATCAGGTCCGTCCAGGTGATCTCGTCGTCCAGTTCGGCCCGGGTGAACCGGGCGAGCAGGTACGCCGACCCGAACACGCCGACGACCTTGCCCAGCACGAGGCCGGCGACCACGGCGAGCACCACCGGGCTGGTGAGGACGTCGCCCAGGCCCACGCCGACGACTGTCACACCGGCGGCGAAGAACGCGAACACCGGTACGGCGAAGCCGGCGGAGACCGGCCGCCAGCGGTGTTCCAGCCGCTCGGCGAGCCCGGGCTCGCCCCGGCGGCTGCGGAGCACCGGCACGGTGAAGCCGAGCAGCACCCCGGCGACCGTGGCGTGCACCCCGGAGGCGTGCACGAGCGTCCAGGCGATCGCCGCGAGCGGGATCAGCGCCCACCACCAGGTGCGCCGCCGCTGCACCAGCAGCGCGAACCCGGCGATCGGCAGGAGCGCGCCGAGCAGCGGCAGCGGGTGGAAGTCGGCGGTGTAGAACACCGCGATGACGGTGATGGCGAAGAGGTCGTCGACCACGGCGAGGGTGAGCAGGAAGGCCCGCAGCCCCTGCGGCAGGTGCGAGCTGACGACGGCGAGCACGGCGAGCGCGAAGGCGATGTCGGTGGCGGTGGGGATCGCCCAGCCGCGTAGCCCCGAGCCGCCGGCGCCCACGGTCACCGCCAGGTAGATCAGCGCCGGCGCCACCATGCCGCCGAGCGCGGCCACCACCGGCAACGCGGCCCGTCGGGGGTCGCGCAGGTCACCGGCGACGAACTCGCGCTTGAGCTCCAGGCCGACCACGAAGAAGAAGATCGCCAGCAGCCCGTCGGCGGCCCAGGTGCCGAGGCTGAGGTCGAGGTGCAGCGGCGCGCCGCCGGGCCAGGGCACGTGGCGGCCCAGCGCCGCGTACGCCGAGCGCCACGGCGAGTTGGCCCAGATCAGGCCGAGGACCGCGCCGAGCAGCAGCAACCCGCCGCCGACCGTCTCGGTGCGCAGCACGTCGGCCAGGAAGCGGGCCTCCGGCCAGGAGCGGCGGGACAGCAGGCGGAACGGGGGCGGGGTCTGTTCGGGCATGCGGCGTCCGTTCGGGAGCAGGGGTCGACGACGTGGACGCCGACCAGGCTTCCCGGCACACCGGGATCAACCGTAACGGCTGCTCCCGGTGGCGGCGAGCGGAACCGGTGGGACATGTCTCTCATGATCCGGGCGCGGGGGTCCCCCCGGCCGGCGGCTCACCGTTGCCCGGGCAACGCCGGCAGGGACGCGCCGCTGTCGCAGAACACCGCCAACCGCTTGATCAGCTCGTCCGGGTCGGCGTACGGGTCCAGCCCGCGCACCTCCTCCGGGTCGAGCGGGGGCACCGGCACGTGGGAGATCAGCGGGTGCAGCGGGCGGGTGTCCGACTCGTCGGCGCCGAAGAGGTGCTCGTGCAGTTTCTCGCCCGGACGCAGGCCGGTGTAGACGATGTCCACCGGGTGGTCCGCCTCGGCGGCCAGCCGGCGTGCCACGTCGGCGATCCGGACCGGCTCACCCATGTCGAGCACCAGCGCCTCGCCGCCGCGACCGATCGTGGCGGCCTGCAGGACCAGGTGCACGGCCTCCTGCACGGTCATGAAGTAGCGGGTCACGTCCGGGTGGGTGACGGTGATCGGCACGCCGGCGCGGATCTGCGCCTGGAACGCGGTGAGCACCGAGCCGCGGCTGCTGAGCACGTTGCCGAACCGCACGCTGAGGTAGGTGCCGCCCAGCCGCTGCGCCTGGTGGGCGGTGAGCCGCTCGGTGATCCGCTTGGTGTAGCCGAGCACGCTCGTCGGGTTGGCCGCCTTGTCGGTGGAGATGTTGACGAACTCGGCCACGTCCCGGCATGCCTCCAGCACGTTGAGGGTGCCGCGGATGTTGGTCTGGATGGCCTCGCCGGGGTGCCGCTGGAGCATGGTCAGGTGCTTCAGCGCCGCCGCGTGGAACACCACGTCGGGCTGCCGGTCGGCGATCACCCGGGCGATGCCCTCGGCGTCGCGGATGTCGGCCAGGATCAGTTCGGGGCCGTCCAGCAGTGCCCGGCCGTGCAGCGACATCTGGAGCGCGTGCAGCGCCGACTCGTCCCGGTCGAGCATCATCAGTTCGTCCGGCTCGCACCTGGCGATCTGCCGGCAGAGCTCCGAGCCGATCGAGCCGCCCGCGCCGGTGACCAGCACCCGGCGTCCGGCCAGCCCGCCGCGTTCGACGGTCAGCTCGGCGACCCGGTGGGCGCGGCCGAGCAGGTCGGTGAGTTGGAGGTCGCGTACGTCGGTGACGGCGACCGGACGGTCGAGCAGCTCGCGCACCGGTGGCAGCACCTTGAACGCGGCCCCGGCCTCCAGCGTGCGGGCACGCACGTCGCGCAGCAGCCGCGGGTTCGAGCCGCTCATCGAGAAGATGACGGTACGGGCGCCGGTGGCGCGGATCACGGTGCCGAGTTGCTCCCGCCCGCCCAGCACCCGGAGCCCTTCGAGCCGGAGGCCGCGGCTGTCCGGGGCGTCGTCGAGCAGGCCCACCGGCCGGTAGTTGCTGTCCGGGTCGTGCAGCAGCACCCGGACCAGGCGCTCGCTGGCCGCGTCGACGCCGTAGACGAGGCAGCGTTCGGCGTGCCGCGGGACCGGTTGGCGCCGGTCGGCGTGCGCCCGCCACAGTCCGCGACCGGTCGCCATCACGACGAGCGCGACGGCGCCGCCGACCAGCGGGGTGGTCGCCGGGACCGGCCGCTGCGTCCAGGGCAGCACGGCGGCGAGCGTGACCACGGCGGCGATCCCGACGGTGGCGGCCAGCCCGCGGGCGTCGCCGGCGCTGCCGATCGGGTAGCGGCCGTAGACGCGGGATCGCAGCGAGGCGAGGAGCGCGTAGAGCACGGCGCAGGCGAGCGCCACGCCGAGGGCGCGGGCGCTGCGGGCGCCGGTCAGCTCGAACTCGTACCGGGTCCAGGCGGCGCCGAGAAATCCTCCGCACCACGCGGCCGTATCGAGCGTTAACAGGGAGAGGGTGGCGGCGCGGTGGGTGGTTCGGCTGTGGGGTCGCACGGCGTCCTCGGCGGCGGTGGCTTCACGATCCATGGGTTGCCCTCTGCAGTCCATCCATATTAAGCGGATTTGCGTCATCCGTGCATGTCTGGTCGTTTATATTCATCCGGTCACCCGACGTGGTGAATGGGTGATTCGATCCTGGCATGGCTACTGGGGCTTTTAGGGGGCTTTCGTGCAGTTTCATCGGCAGACCGGCGTGTCGCGAGGGGGAGCCTGATGGATGTCTTCGGCTATCTGCGCCTGGTCCGACGCCACTGGTGGATCGTGCTCGTCACGGTGATGCTGACCGTGGGTGCCGCCGCCCTGGTGACGGTCCGCACCACGCCTCGCTACCAGGCCTCGGTGACCTTCTTCGTCAACACGCCGAGCCAGGGCGTCACCGCCGCCTACCAGGGCAGCCTCTTCCTCCAACAGCGGGTGAAGTCCTACGCCGACCTGCTCACCAGCGACCGGCTGGCGCAGAGCGTGGTCGCCGACGCCCCGCTCGGGCTCACCGCCGACCAGGTGCGCGGCCGGATCGCCACCTCCACCAAGCCGGACACGGTGCTGCTCACGGCCACCGTCACCGACACCGACCAGAACCGGGCGCTCAAGACCGCCGAGGCGCTCTCGGCCAAGTTCACCGACCTGGTCAAGAAGGTGGAGACGCCGGGGGACAACGAGCCGTCACCGATCAAGATCGAGGTGGTGAGCGGTCCGCGGGTGACGTCCAGCCCGGTCTCGCCCCAGCCCGTGCGCAACCTGGTCCTGGGCGGGCTGCTCGGCCTGCTGGCGGGTGCCGCCCTGGCGGTGCTGCGCGGCCTGGCCGACGTCCGGATGCGGGACGCCGCCGCGCTCCAGCGGGTGACCGGCAGCCCGCTGCTGGGTGAGATCCCGTTCGAGACCTCCGCGCGGACGGCGCCGCTCATCGTCGGCGACGCGGCCATCTCGGCCCGCGCCGAGGCGGTCCGTAAGCTGCGGACCAACCTGCGCTTCGTGGACGTGCACGAGCCGGCCCGGGTCATCGCGGTCACCAGCGCGCTCCAGGGCGAGGGAAAGACCACGATGGCCTGCAACACGGCCATCGCGCTGGCCGAGGCGGGCTGGCGCGTCCTGCTCATCGACGCCGACCTGCGCCGCCCCAAGGCCGCCGACTATCTCGGACTCGACGGCGGGGTCGGCCTCACCGACGTGCTCGTCGGCGACGTCCAGGTCGGTGACGTGGTGCAGCGGTGGGGCGAGAAGTCCCTGCTGGTGCTGCCCAGCGGCGCGACCCCGCCGAACCCCAGCGAACTGCTCGGGTCCAAGGCGATGGCGGATCTCCTGGTGGCGCTGCGCGAGTCGGCGGACATCGTGATCATCGACACCGCGCCGCTGTTGGCGGTCACCGACGGCGTGGTGGTGGCGGTGCAGGCCGACGGCGCGCTCCTCGTCACCCAGCAGGGGCGGACCTCGCGCAGCCAGGTGGCGGCGGCGGCCCGGGCGCTCAACTCGGTGTCGGTACGCCTGCTCGGCTGCGTGCTCAACATGTCCAAGGTGGGCAAGGCGGACGCCTACCAGTACGAGACGTACAAGGTGGTCGTGCCCGCGCCGCCGGTGCCGACCGACCGGGCCGAGGCGACCCGGCGGGATGGGCAGGAGCCCACGGGCGACCGGACGCAGGAACTCACCCGGCTGTCGCGATGAGCGCGAGCACGGGCCGGATCGACCGCTCGATCTCCTCGGCGCAGCGCCGGAAGTCGGCCGGCGTACCCCCGACCGGGTCCCGCAGGTCGTCCGCGCCGGGGGCGGCAGGTTGCAGCCGCCCCCGGGCGCGGACGGCCGCGGCCACGGCCGCCCGCAGCGGGGTGTCCCCGTCGGCGCGGGCGGGCGTCGCCGCGGCGGCGAGCCGGGCGAACTGGCGCAGCGTGAAGGTGCGGCCCAGCGCGGCCGGTGCCAGCGCGGTGCAGGTCGAACGCTGCTGCCGGGTCGCGGTCAGCACCAGGGCGGCGCCGGTCAGGTGCTCCGGGCGTAACCGGCGGGTGCGGAAACCGGTGACGTCCGCGCCGGTCACCTCGACGGCGTACGGGTGCATGCCGCCGCCGTCGACCGCGTCGGTGCCGGCGCTGGCGGCCACCACCGGGAGGTCGGCCAGCAACCGGCGGGCGATGAACTCGGCCATCGGCGACCGGCACATGTTGGCCTGGCACACGAAGAGCAACCCGTCGAGCATTCGTACCCCTCTGGTCGGCGCGGGAGCCGGCAACGGCGCCGCGACGGCGTACGGCCGGCGGTCACAGCCGGTCGGAGAGGGGATGTCGGCATCGTACGCGGCGCGGACGCCGACGGCCCGGCGGGCCGCGCCGGGGGCGTGACCATGAGAATCGGCATCCTGTCGTACCACTTCCCGCCGGAACCGGCGTTCATCCCGGGCAGCCTCGCCGAGGAGTTGGCCGCCCGCGGTCACGAGGTGCGGGTGCTGACCGGCTTTCCGGACTATCCCGGCGGGCAGGTCTATCCGGGCTGGCGGCAGCGGTGGCGGCACCAGACGCACAGCGAGCGGCTGACCGTCCGCCGGGTGCCCCGGTACACCGCTGGTGACGGTGCACCCGGGGCGCGCACGGCCGGCTGGCTCTCCTTCGCCGGCAGCGCGGCGCTCGTCGGCCGGCGCTACCTGAGGGACCTCGACGCGCTGTACGTCTTCCAGCTTCCCGCGGTGACCTTCGCCGCGGCCGGACTGCTCCGGTTGCTGGGCCGGGTGCCGACGGTGCTGCACGTGCAGGACGTGTGGACGGAGGAGGACCCGGCCCGGCCCGGCGGGTCGCGCCGGTGGACGCGGCGGCTGGACGCCGGCCTGCGCCGGCTGTACCGGGAGGCGGCCGTGGTCGCGGTCAGCGCGCCGTCCATGCGGGACCTGGTGCTCGCCGGCGGGGCCCGGCCGGACCGGGTCCGCACGGTGCTCAACTGGACCGACGAGCGCCTGTTCCGCCCCGCCGAACCCGGCCCGGTGGCCCGGCGGCTGATCCGTCGGGACGGCAGGTGCGTGGTGATGCACGCCGGCACCATCGGCGTACGACAGGGTCTGGAGACCGCCGTCCGCGCGGCGGCGGCGCTCGGCGACCGGACGGACCTGGTCCTGGTCGGCTCGGGGAGCGAGGAACGGCGGGTGCGGGGCCTCGCCGCCGAACTCGGCGCCGACAACATCCGGTTCGTCGAGCGGCGTTCGCCGGCGGACATGCCGCAGTTGTACGCCGCCGCGGACTACCAGTTGGTCATGCAGCGCGACCTGCCGGAGTTGCGCGGCACCGTGCCGGGCAAGTTGCAGGCCGCGCTCTCCTGCGCCGCCCCGGTGCTCGCCTCGGCCGGCGGCGACACCGCCGAGCTGGTGGAGCGGGCCCGGGCCGGGCTGTCCTGCCCGCCCGAGGACTGGACCGCGCTTGCCGACCGGTTCTGGCTGGCCGCCGCGATCCCGCCGGCCGCCCGGGCCGACATGGGCCGCCGGGGGCGGGAGGCGTACCTGCGGCAGATGTCGCTGCGGGCCGGCGTCGAGCGGGTCGAAGGGCTGCTGCGCGAGGCCGCCGGATCGCGACGAAACGAACAGAACCCGCTTCAGGTCATCTAGCTTGCGCATCAGTAGAAACCCGACAAATGCGTTGGTCTTCTGCTAGAAAACAGTCAAACGTGCTCAACGCCCGATTCGCGTGTGGGGAGAGTGGTGTGACGCAATCCGGTGTCTTGCCTCGCCGACGAGGGCGGGGACGCGCCCGGCGACGCCGTCGGGCGCGAATCCGCCGGGCCCTCCTCGTCGGGCTCGTCGTCACCTCGGTGCTGCTGAGCGCGGGGGGTTGGGTCACGTTCCGGGGCTGGCAGGCCCGCGCCCACCTGGTGAACGCCGCCGGGCTGGCCAAGGATCTCAGCGCCCAGGTGCGGGTCGGCGACCTGGCGCGGGCCCAGCGGACCCTGTCCGCGTTGCAGGAGCAGGCCACCGCGGCCCGGGGGGCGACCGGCGGCGTGCTCTGGCGGCTCGGCCAGCAGACCCCGTACGCCGGGGACGACCTGACCGCGGTGCGGCAGATCTCGGTGTCGGTGGACGACCTGGCCCGGCTCGCCTTTCCCACCCTGCTCCGGGTCGACCTCGCCTCGTTCCTGCCGAAACAGGGACGGCTCGACCTGGGCCGCCTGCGCGCGGTCTCGGCCGAGGTGTCCGCCGCCGACCAGGCGGTCCGGCGGACGGCGGACCGCCTGCGGGCGGTGCCGACCGGTGGCCTGGTGGCCCAGGTGCGGGACGCGGTCACCGCCCTGCGCGAGGAGTTGGACCGGTTGGGCGACCTGACCTCGGCCGCCGACCGCGCCGTCCGGTTGCTGCCGCCGTTGCTCGGCGCGGACGGGCCGCGCAGCTATCTGATCGTGTCGCAGAATCCGGCCGAGCTGCGCGCCACCGGTGGCATGTTCGGCGCGTACGCCGTGCTGCACGCCGACGCCGGTCGCATCCGGCTGGCCGGGCAGGGCTCCGCGACCGATCTCAAGTCGTTCGACCCGCCGCTCGCGGTGTCCCCGGAGATACGCCGACTCTGGTCCGACCTGCCGGGAATGTTCCCGGCGGACGTCAACCTCAGCCCGGACTTTCCAACCGCCGCCGCGCTCTATCGCGAGATGGTGCGCCGCCGCACCGGGACCGCGGTGGACGGCGTCATGGCGGTGGACCCGGTGATGCTGTCGTACCTGCTCGGCGCCATCGGCCCGGTGGCCGTGCCGGACGGGCCGGAGCTGTCCGGCGGCACCGCCGTGCGGACCCTGCTCAGCGACTCGTACCGGGACCTCGACGTGGGCGGACAGGACGACTTCTACGCGCGGGCCACCTCGGGCGTGTTCGACGCGCTGTTCACCAGATCGGTCGACCCTAAAGGTGTTTTATCCGTTATTGACCGCTCAATACAAGAACGTCGGATATTGTTCTGGAGTGTCCGATCCGAGGAACAGCGTGTACTGGCCGGCAGTCGCCTGGCCGGACAGCTTCCGGAGAAGGACACGGTGCCGACGGTCGGCGTGTTCCTCAACGACGGCAGCGGCGCGAAGCTCGGCTACTACCTCAGGTTCTCGGCCACCCTGACGGTCGGCGAATGCCACCCGGACGGACGCCGCGAACTGCGGTTGCGGGTCACGGTGCGCTCCACCGCCCCGCGGTCGGGCCTGACCACGTCGGTCACGGGCCTCGCCCTGTCCGGCGACAAGTACACCGCCCGGACCTTCGTCTCGGTGCACACGCCGAGCGGAGGCGCGGTCCTGACCGGCCGACTGGACGGGAAGGACACCGCGATGGGCAGCGGAACCGACGGCCGCCGACAGGTGGCGGTCGCGAACGTGGAGGTGGGGCCGGGGCGGACCCGGACGCTCGACGTCACGCTGCTCACCGGACAGAACGGCTCGGGCACGGCCGAGCTCGTGCTCACTCCCACCGTCACCCCGTGGACCACCCAGATAGTCAACGCACCCAGATGTGAACAGTAGGAGGGAAACCATCATGCGGCTATCCCGCATCATCATGGCGCTCACGGTGGGCCTGGCCGTCGCGGCTGCGCCGACCGCGGCCGGGGCGGCACAGCCGCAGCCACCGGTCTACCCGCCCGCACAACCGTCACTGACCCTGGTCGACCCGACCATCTTCCTCGGTGAGACCTTCACCCTGGTCGGCACCGGCTTCGGGCCGAACGAGACGGTGTCGATCGACGTCGCCATCACCGGACTCCCGGCCGCCGCTCCGGCCGAGGGGACCGCACGGCGCAGCGACGGCAGCACGGTGGCGATGGCCGCGGTGGCCTACACGCCGAACCGTGCCGCGCCGCAGCCGGCACCGACGCACTTCACCGTGCAGGCCGACGCGAACGGCAGTTTCCGCGTCACGTACCGGCCGACCCGCGTCGGCCGCTACACGTTCACCGCCACCGGTGAGACGACGGGCCGGACCGCCAGCACGACCGGCACGGTCCTTCCGGTGCGGCCGACCCACAAGCCGCGTCCGCCGCACCACGGCGGGCACCTGCCCGTCACGGGCGGCGACATCGGCACGCCGCTGAAGCTCGGTGGCGGCCTGGCCGCGGCCGGCGCGGTGCTGCTGCTGGGCTCGCTGGCCTGGCGTCGCCGTCGCCTCGGCTGACCGAGGCGCCCCGGGACCAATCCCGGGCGAGGGCGTGAGGTGCCCGCCGGACGAGAGTCCGGCGGGCACCCGCGCGTCCGGGGCACGCGCCAGAATGGCGAGGTGGAGACGACGACGCCGTGGACGGATCCGGCCGGTCTGCTCACGCTGCCCGGCGGCGCCACCGTGCGGGGGCGTCGGGTCGCCGCACCGGCCTCGCCGGCCGACTTCGCGCTGGTGCTGGCGCCCGCACCCGACCCGGCCTGGCCGGCTCGGCGGATCCGCTGGCCCGACTTCTGGGTGCCACTGGAGCGCGCCGACGCCCTCGACGCGCTGCACGAGGCGTGGCGGCGCGCGTACGCGGGTCAGCGGGTCGAGGCGGCGTGCCGCGGCGGCGTCGGCCGGACCGGCACCGCGCTCGCTGCCCTGGCCGTCCTGGACGGGCTCGACCCCGGCCGGGCGGTGGCGTGGGTACGCGCCCACTACCACCCGCGTGCCGTGGAGACGCCGTGGCAGCGGTGGTGGCTGCGCGGGGTCCGCTGACGCCGCACGTCCGACCACGGCGCGCCGCCGGCGCATCGGCGCAGCGTCACCGGCCCGGTGAGCCGCGCCGGCCCGGAGGCCGCGCTCGGTAAGGTGCCTCCTCGTGAGAGCTCGGGTCCTGGCCGCCGTCCCCGCCGTCACCCTGCTCGTCGCCGCGGCGCCCGCCCCGGCGGCGAGCGCGCCCGCGGCGGGCGCCGTCCCCGCGGCGACGGCGCCCTGCCCGCGCCTGCCCGCCCCGAAGGTGTCCCGGCCGCCGCGCCCCACCCCGCCGGAGTCGGTGCCCGAGCAGCAGGTCGTGGGCGGCGCGGCGCTGGCCGGGCCGGGCCTCGTCACCCCGCCGGGCAGTCCCGCGCCGCCGGCCGTCACCGCCACCAGTTGGCTGGTCGCCGACCTGGACAGCGGCGCCGTGCTCGGCGGATGTGGCCCGCACGCGTACGGCACGCCGGCGAGCACGCAGAAGCTGCTACTGGCCGCCACCATGCTGAACCGGCTCGACCCGAAGCAGGTGGCCGTCGCCACCCGCGCCGACCTGGACATCGAACCGGGCAGCTCGGCCGTGGGGCTGCTGGTCGGCGGACGCTACCCGGTCGAGACGCTCTGGCTGGGCCTGCTGCTCCAGTCCGGCAACGACGCGGCGAACATGCTGGCCCGGCTGGGCGCCGGCAGCGCCCGGGCCGGGGTCGCCGAGATGAACGCCGAGGCCCATCGGCTCGGCGCGTTGCAGACCCGGGCCGTCACGCCCTCCGGGCTGGACGGTCCGGGGCAGTTCACCAGCGCGTACGACCTGGCACTGATCGCCCGGGCCTGCTTCGCCGACCCGGCGTTCGGCCGGTACGCGCGGACCGAGCGGACCCAGATCCCGGCCCAGCCGGCGCTGAAGAAGGGCGGGTTCCAGATCCAGAACGAGAATCAGTTGATCTACCGCTATCCGGGTGCGCTCGGCGGAAAGACCGGTTTCACCGAGCTGGCCCGGCACAGCTACGTCGGCGCCGCCCAGCGCGGCGGCCGGCGGCTGGTGGTCACGCTGCTCGGCGCCGAGGCCCGGCCGGTACGCGGCTGGCAGCAGGGCGCGCAACTGCTCGACTGGGGTTTCGCCCTGCCCCGGGACGCCTCGGTCGGCCGGCTCGTCGCGCCGGGTGAGCTGGACGCCGCGACGCCGGGGCCGGCGGAGAAGGCCGCCCCGGCCGCCGCCACCCCCCACCCCACGACCGAACCGTGGCGGGGGCCGGCCGGGACCGCGCTGCGCCGGATGGCCGACGGGGACTGGCGGCTCATCGTGCCTGCCGCCGGGCTCCTGGCCCTCGCCGTCGGCGGCGTGGTGGCGGTGCTGGCCGCCCGCCGGGGCCGGATCCGCCGGCCCGGTCGCCGCCGCTCCTGACCTCTCGGGGCCGCCCGGCCAGGCGCACCGGGGACGCGCCGTGGTGATCTCCGCATCCCACCAACTCGTCGAGCGCGCGAGCGTACCCCGCGACACCGCCGTCGGGACGCGAATCCCCGAGCCGGCGACCCGTTCGGGTCGGCGTGGCTAGCGTGCGGGTCATGAGGACCTGGGGACCGTCCGTGGCGCTGGCCGCCGCCCTGCTCCTGCCCCTGTCGACGCCGGTGACGCCCGCCGTGGCGGCGCGGCCCGCCGGGTCGGCCCGCCGGCTGCCCGGCGGGGCGCCGCCGTGCCCGAACGTGCCGGCCCCGGCGACCCGCCCGCCGCAGGCCCCGCCGTCGCCCGATCCGGCCGCCCGATCGGTGGGCGGCGCCGCGCTGGACACCGCCGGTCTCGTCGTGCCGCCGGTGGCGACCGCGCCGCCGCCGGTGACCGCGACCTCGTGGCTGGTCGCGGACCTGGACACCGGTGCGGTGCTCGGCGGCTGCGGCCCGCACGAGTACGCGGCCCCGGCCAGCGTGCAGAAGCTGCTGCTGGCCGCCACGATGCTGCCCCGGCTGGACCCGAACCGGGAGGTCACCATGACCGCCGGGGACCTGGCGATCGAGCCGGGCAGCTCGGCGGTCGGGCTGGCCGAGGGCGGGCACTACCGGATCGAGACGATCTGGCTGGGCCTGCTGCTGAAGTCGGGAAACGAGGCGGCCAACGCGCTGGCCCGGCTCGGCGGCGGCCCGGACGGGCTGGCCGGGGGGATCCGGGCGATGAACGCCGAGGCGCACCGGCTCGGCGCCCGGCAGACGCACGCGGTCACCCCGTCCGGACTGGACGGTCCGGGGCAGTTCACCAGCGCGTACGACCTGGCGTTGATCGCCCGCGCGTGCTTCGCCGATCCGGCGTTCCGCCGCTACACCGCCACCCGCACCGCGCAGGTGCCCGCCCAGCCGGCGCTGCGGGAACGGGCCTTCCAGATCCAGAACGACAACATGCTGCTGGACCACTACCCGGGCGCGATCGGCGGCAAGACCGGCTTCACCGACGTGGCCCGGCACACGTACGTCGGCGCGGCCGAACGCGGTGGACGCCGGCTGGTGGTGACCCTGCTCGGCGCGGAGATCCCCACCCAGCGCGGCTGGCAGCAGGGCGCCGCGCTGCTGGACTGGGGGTTCGGGTTGCCCCGCGGCGCGGCGGTCGGGCGGCTGGTGGAACCCGGTGAGCTGGACCGGTCCGCGGCGCCCGCGACCGGGGCGGCGTCGGCGTTGGCCGGGCACGCCGACCTGGGCGGCGGCGCGGCGGCCCCCGGCAAGCGGCCGGGCACGGGCCTGTCGGTCACGGTCGGCGCGGTGCTGGTGGCCGGGGGAGCGGTGCTGCTGGCCCGCCGTCGCCGGCACGCCGCGGCGGTGGCCGCGACCGGCGCCGTCCTGCACGAGGCGAAAATTCCGGAAGGTGACTGAAACGACCGATCCGCGGCTACCCGCCGGCGGGGCCCGCGGTGCTGTCCCGCACCACCAGCTCGGTGGCCAACTCGATCCGGGGTGACTCGATCTCCTCGCCCTGCGCCAGGCGCAGCACGGTGCGGGCGGCGAGCCGCCCCATCTCCACGAGCGGCTGGCGCACCGTGGTCAGCGGCGGCGAGGCCCACCGGGCCTCCGGCAGGTCGTCGAAGCCCACCACGGACACGTCGTCGCAGACCCGCAACCCGCGCCGGCGTACCGCCTCGTAGACCCCGAACGCCATCTGGTCGCTGGCCGCGAAGATGGCGGTGGGCGGGTCGTCGAGGTCGAGCAGCGCGCTGCCGGCCGTGTAGCCGGAGGCGTGGTAGAAGTCGCCGGGGTGAACCAGCCGGTCGTCGGCCGGCACGCCGGCGGCAGCCAGCGCGGCCCGGTAGCCGTCCAGCCGGGCCCGGCTGCACAGCAGGTGCGGCGGGCCGGCGACGAAGCCGATCCGCTGGTGCCCCAGCTTCAGCAGATGCTCGGTGGCGGACAGGCCGCCGGTCCAGTTGGTGGCGCCGACCGCCGGCACGTCCGTCCCGGCGACCCCGGCGTCCGGGTCGACCACCACCACCGGCACGTTGAGCCGGCGCAGTTGCGCGTGCACCGCCGGACTCAGGTGCGAGGTGACCACGATCACGCCGTCGGAGGCGCGGGCGCGCAGGTTGTGCAGCCACTGCCGGGTCGAGCTGGACTCGCGGTGGACGGCCGAGACGACCACACCCACCCCGGCGGCGTGGCCGACGTCCTCCACCCCGCGGATGATCTCCACCGCCCAGGGGCTGTCCAGGTCGTTGAAGACGAGGTCGACCAGGTCCGCCCGGCGCACCGTGCGGCTGCCCCGCCGCCGGTAGCCGTGGTGCCGCAGCAACTCCTCGACCCGTTCCCGGGTGTCCGGGGCGACGTCGGAGCGCCCGTTGAGGACCCGCGACACGGTCGGCACGGAGACGCCTGCCTCCCGTGCGATCGCGGTGATGGTCACCCTGCGCTCGTCGTCCCCGCTCACCCGTGTTCCCTTCGCCGGCAGCCGGAACCGACCGGAAAGCCGTCCCGCCCCACCGACATCTTGCCGTACGGCGAGGGCTTGACGACAGATCGACCCGGTCCTAGCGTTCGCTCAAGTTGCGGAAACCTTCCGGAAATGCGTCGACCGTCCTGCGCCGACGTCCCCACCGCCGACCGACGAGGAACCTCCAGGCGTGTTCACCGACCTGTCCGAGGCGGAACTCCGCCAGCACCGCAGCGACCTGCGCGAACCGCCGGACTTCGACGCCTTCTGGGCCGAGACGCTGACCGAGGCGCGCTCCTGCGGCGACCCGGTGACGGCGACCCCGCTGTCCACCCCGCTGACCGGGGTGGACGTCTTCGACGTGACATTCCCCGGTTTCGCCGGGCAGCCGGTCCGGGCGTGGCTGCGGGTGCCCCGCGGCGTGTCCGAGCCGCTGCCGACCGTCGTGCAGTACGTGGGCTACGGCGGCGGGCGCGGCCACCCGCTGGAGAACCTGCTCTGGTCGGCCGCCGGTTTCGCCCACCTCCAGATGGACACCCGTGGCCAGGGCTCGGGATGGAGCCGCGGCGACACGCCCGACATCGCGGCGGCCGGGCCGCAGGCCCCCGGGATGGCCACCCGGGGCGTGGAGGAACCACGCCGCTACTACTACCGGCGTTTCCTCACCGACGCCGTCCGGGCCGTCGACGCCGCCTGCGAGCTGCCCGCCGTGGACCCGGCCCGGGTCGCCGTGCTCGGCCACAGCCAGGGTGGGGCCGCCGCGCTGGCCGCCGCCGCGCTGGCGCCGCAGGTGCGGGCGGCGGTGGCGCACGTGCCGTTCCTGTGCGACATCCCGCGCGCCGTGACGCTCACCGACTCCGCCCCGTTCCGCGAGATCCGCGACTATCTGGCCGTGCACCGGGACCGGGAGGAGCAGGTGTGGCGCACGCTCTCCTACGTCGACGGCGTCGCCTTCGCCCGGCGGGCCACCGCGCCGGCCCGCTTCTCCGTCGCGTTGATGGACGAGATCGTCCCGCCGTCGACCGTCTACGCCGCCTACCACGACTATCGCGGCGAGAAGGACCTGACGGTGTGGCGGTTCAACGGCCACGAGGCGGGCGGCATCGACGACGACACCGCCGCCGTCGACTTCCTCCGCGCGACGCTCGAGGTGTAAGGCGGGGGCCCTTGTTAACAGACGTCTGTTAACAAGGGCCCCCGCCTCACACCCTGGTAGAGATGGCAGGGTGCGCGGACGTACGGCGGCGGTCCTGGTCGTGGTGGTCGCGGCCCTCGCGACCGCCTGCCAGCGGCCGGCGCCGCGACCGGCTCCCACGCCGACCCCGACCGGCCCCCGCGCCCCGGCGGACGTCGTCGACCTGGCCACCGTCGACCCGAGCATCCGCACCGACATCCGGTACGCCACCGCGCACAACTTCGTCGGCCGGCCGATCGACGGCTACCCGGAGCCGCTCTGCCTGCTCACCCGCCGGGCCGCCGAGGCGCTGCACCGGGTGCAGGCCGCCGCGCTGGCCCGGGGCCGCAGCCTGAAGGTGTACGACTGCTACCGCCCACAACGGGCGGTGGACGAGTTCGTCGCGTGGGCGAAGCGCCCCGACGAGCAGCAGATGAAGGCGGAGTTCTATCCCGACCTGCCGAAGGACCGGCTCTTCGCCGACGGCTACATCGGCGCGCCCACGGCGCACAGCCGGGCCAGCACGCTCGACCTGACGCTGGTGCCGGTGCCCACCCCCGGGCAATCCGACTACACGCCCGGCCAGCCCCTGCGGCCCTGCACCGCTCCGCCCGGAGACCGCTTCGCCGACGACTCGGTCGACATGGGCACCGGGTTCGACTGCTTCGACCCCCGGGCGCACACCGCCGACGTACGGGTCACCGGCGTCGCCCGGGCGAACCGCGAGCTGCTCCGGGAGTTGATGACCGGGGAGGGGTTCGAGAACTACCCGCGCGAGTGGTGGCACTACCGGTACGTGGACGAGCCGTACCCGGACACCTGGTTCGACTTCCCGGTGGCCCGCTCGTCGCTGCGGTGACCCGGGTAACCTCATGATCCACCCGGGTCGGACGGCCGGTGACCGGGAGCCGCGCGGAAGGATGCCCTGTGGAGACCGAACGGATCGGCCCGCCGCTGCAGGCCGGGGAGCGGGAGACGCTGCGCGCGTTCCTCGACTTCCACCGGGCCACGCTTGCCCTCAAGTGCGAGGGGTTGACCGACGAGCAGTTGCGCCGACAGTCCTCGCCGCCGTCGACACTGTCCCTGCTCGGCCTGGTCCGACACATGGCCGAGGTGGAACGCACCTGGTTCCGGCGCGTCATCAACGCCGAGGACGTCCCGCTGGTCTGGTCGGACACGGGCGACTTCCAGGCCGCGTACGACGCGGCTGACGCCGACCGGGCGGAGGCGTTCGAGGCGTGGCGACGGGAGGTCGAGCACGCCCGGCGGATCGAGCGGGCGGCCGAGTCGCTCGACGTGACCGGCCACCAGGCCCGCTGGGGCGAGGACGTCTCGCTGCGCCTGGTGATGCTGCACATGCTGCACGAGTACGCCCGGCACAACGGCCACGCCGACCTCCTCCGCGAGGCCACCGACGGCACCGTCGGGGTGTAAGGCGGGGCCCCTTGTTAACGCCTGCGGTATAGGAGGGGCCCCCGCTTAACACGTCGATCATGGCCGCCGCGGGACCGAGGTCCCGCGCACCGGGCCCTCCGGCCCTGCCACCCGCCCGCTCCGGCGAGAAGCGTGGGGGTTGACAGCGGCGTGAGGAGGAGCCATGAAGGCTCTCGTGTACGGCGGTCCGGGTGAGAAGTCCTGGTCCGAGATCGCGGATCCCACCATCGCCGGCCCCCGGGACGCGATCGTCCGGGTCGACGCGGCCACCATCTGCGGGACCGATCTGCACATCCTCGGTGGGGACGTGCCCGAGGTCCAGCCGGGCCGGGTGCTCGGCCACGAGGCGGTCGGCACGGTCGTGGCGGTCGGTGACGGGGTCGCCAACCTGGTCCCGGGCGACCGGGTCCTCGCCTCCTGCATCTCCGCGTGCGGCGTGTGCCGCTACTGCCGGGACGGCGTGTACGGGCAGTGCCTCGGCGGCGGCGGATGGATTCTCGGGCACACCGTCGACGGCGTGCAGGCCGAGTACGCCCGAATCCCGTTCGCCGACCTGTCCACGTACCGTCTGCCGGAGGGCGTCTCCGATGAGGCGGCCGTGCTGCTGGCCGACATCCTGCCCACCTCGTACGAGGTCGGCGTGCTCAACGGCGGGGTGCGTCCCGGCGACACGGTCGTGGTGGTCGGCGCCGGCCCGATCGGCCTGGCCGCGATCCAGACCGCCCGGCTCTTCTCGCCGACCCACGTGGTCGCCGTGGACAAGGCGCAGAGCCGGCTCGACGCGGCGAAGCGGTTCGGCGCCGACCTGACCGTGCTCGCCGACGACGACCCGCTCGGCGCGGTCCGCACGGTCACCGGCGGGCTCGGCGCGGACGTGGCGATCGAGGCGGTCGGCGTGCCGGCCACCTTCGAGTTGTGCGCCACGCTGGTCCGCCCCGGCGGCCGGGTGGCCAACGTCGGCGTACACGGCTCCCCGGCGACGCTGCACCTGGAGCGGCTCTGGATCCGCGACGTCACCATCACCACCGGCCTGGTGGACACCCGCACCACGCCGAAGCTGCTGGACATGCTGGTCGCCGGCCAGCTCGACACCGCGCACATGGTGACCCACCGGTACACGCTGGATCAGATCATCGAGGCGTACGACGTGTTCGCCCGCCCGGCCGAGACGGGCGCGCTGAAGGTGGTGCTCACCCGCTGAGGGGTGTTAAGCGGGGCCCCTTCCTCTACCGGAGGCGTTAAGCGGGGGCCCCGCCTTACCCCCGCAGCGGCAGCCAGGCCAGCACGTCGGCGATACGCGCGTCCCAGTACGCCCAGTCGTGGTCGCCGGGACCGAAGTCGACGGTGACCGGCAGGTCGCGCCGACGCGCCGTGTCGACGAAGCGCACGTTGTCCTCGTGGAGGAAGTCCTCGGTGCCGCAGGCGACGTAGAGCGCCGGCAGGTCGTCGCCGGCCCGCGCCAGCAGCGCCACGGTGTCGTCCTCGTCCGGCGGGGGCCGGTCGCCCCAGACGGTGTGCCACACCGCCGGGTCGAGCGGGCTGGTCGGGTGGTGGCGTCGACGCACCACGTCGAGCGCGCCGGAGAGGCTGGCCGCCGCCGCGAACCGGTCCGGGTGACGCAGCGCCCACTTCATCGCGCCGTAGCCGCCCATCGACAGGCCGGCGACGAACGTGTCCTCCCGGCGGGTCGACAGGCGGAAGAACGACCGGCACACCTCGGGCAGTTCCTCGCTGAGGAACGTCCAGTACCTGTTACCGTGCTCCTCGTCGCGGTAGAAGCTCCGCTGCGCCTGCGGCATCACCACGGCCAGCCCGAGCGGGGCGACGTAGCGTTCGAGCGACGAGCGCCGGGTCCACGCCGTGTCGTCGTCGCTCAGGCCGTGCAGCAGATAGAGCACCGGCGGGTCGCCGTCGGCGGCGGCCCCGGCCAGCCCGATCCCGGCCGTGCCGCGATCGGGCAGCAGCACGGTCATCGAGGTGCCCATGCCGAGGGTCTCGGAGAAGAAGTCACAGCGGATCCGGGCCATGAGCCGGCAGCGTACCCGGGTCCCGACGGAGGTCGGATCCACCGTTCCCCTTGCCGCGGGCCGTCCCGGCGGGACAGGATGGCCTTGCGTGCCGGAAACGTGTTCGTAACCTGCGCGCTGCTGGTCTCTGTCACGAGGAAGTGGGAGTCAGGCATGAGCGACGTCTCGGCGGCACTGGGTGTGCGCCTCTACCCGGACCTGGTCGAGCCCGGCGGCCTGGCCCCCGCGCTCGCGCAGACCGCGACCGCGCACCGGCTCGACGTCGGCCAGGTGAGCGCTCCCGAGCAGGGCCGCAGCCGGTTCACCTGCGCCGAGCTGACCTCCGACCGGGGGGTGGTCTGCGTCAGCCTCGGCGCCCAGGCCCGCTACTTCATGATCGACCTGCGGATCGACGGCGAGGTCCAGGCCCGTGGCGACGCCACCGACCTGCTCCAGGTCGCGCAGGTCGCCGATGCCTGGCGGGCCGGCGCCACGCTCGCCGAGCTCACCGCGCGTTTCCCGTTCATGGAGCAGATGAAGCGCCACCCGGTCGCCCAGGCGGGTTGAAGCGACGCGGTGGTCACCGGCTGAGGCCGATCGCCGTCGCCAGGTGCGCCACGCCGCCCGGCGCCGGGCCGCCGCGGGCCACCTCGCCGATCAGGGTACGCGCCAGCGGTCGCACCCTGACCTCCTCCGGCGCGATCCGGTCCACGTCGGTCAGGGCGCGGCCCGCCCGGAGCAGGTCACCGACCTGGAGGTACGCCCGCGCGGCGTCGACCAGGTGCGCGGCGCGGTGCTCGACGGGTAACCGCAGCCACCATGGCTCCCGGACCGTCGCTTCGTGCCGCGCGACCGCCGCACCGCCGTCGCCGAGTTCGACCGCCGCCGCCACGCGCGCCACCTCCACCGCCACCGGCCCGAAACCGCTGTGGTCGGCGTCCCGACCGCCGTCGGCCCGCTCGGCGATCTCGGCTGCCCTGTCCAGCCACTCCGCCGTACGACGGGCGTCGCCGCAGGAGGCGGCGGCGAGAGCCGCCTCGACCCACAGCGTCCCGGACAACGCCCACCCGTCCGCTGACGGATCGTGCCTCTCCGCCGAGGCGATCCGGTTCGCGGCAGCGATCGTCACCATCGCCGCGAGCCGCCCACGTCCTGCCGTACGCAGCGCCTGGCTGAGCGGCACCGCCGCGATCGCCGTCCACCTCGGGTCACCGGCGGCCACCGTCACGGCTCGGTCGGCGGCCAGCCACGCCACGTCCGGCTCGCCGAGTTTCACCAGCACCGACGCCGTGATCTGGTAGGCCCGTACCAGCAGGCCCGTCGCGTCGTCCCCGCCGCGCTCGTGTGCGTGCCGGGCGGTGTCGAGCAGGTCGGGGATCAGGCGCAACAACTGCGAGTAGCGCGCGTGCCGGTACGCCGACCGCGCATGTTCCACCCGCAGGCCCAGATCGTGCGCCGCCCGCATCGGTGGCCCGGCGGACGCGGTCGGGGACACGCCGTACCGGGCGAGCGCCGCCCGTATTCCGTCCACACCGTCGACGCCGTCCACCGCCGCTTGCGTCTCCCGACCCAGCAGCGCCGCCGGCTCCACCCGCAGCACCCGGGCCAGGTCCTGGATGACGGAGAACCGGTCGAGCGCGCGTACGCCACGTTCGACCTTGTCGACCCAGCTCTTCGACTTGCCCAGCCGGTCGGCGAGCATCTGCTGTGTCATCCGCCGCCGGACCCGCCACTGCGCGACCCGACGACCGACCGGCACCTCACCCCCGGTCACGACGCCGCCGATCGGGCACCGCCCTCGTCGTCTCGTCAACCGGTATCCGGTCCGCCTCGGCCTGCGCGAGGAGCCGCTGTCTCGCCGCCTCCCGCTCGGCGTCCTGAATCTGCTCGCCCCGGCTCTTGGCCGGCTTACGCTGCGCCTTGCCCACCTGAATTCTCCTCGGGGAAGGGCATGGCGGTGGTGCGGAGGGCCGATCACCGCCATGCCGGACGACGGACGCGGCTTGTAGTTCGGTGACGCCGGTCCGACAAACAAGGTCGAAATCAGCATTCAGTGATTGGGTGATCACGGTCGAGAACCGGCGCGTCCGCTATCTACGTGCGGACAGCGCGCGGACCGCGTCCTCGGCCTGGTCGACGAGGGCGGTTGTGCGGGTGGCACGTCCGAGATGCTGGACCCGCTCGTAGATGTCGAACGCCTCGTCCGCCTCGCCGGTGTCGGCGAGCGCCGCTGCGAGACGCAGGAGGTAGGGCCCGGTCCAGGCGGCGCCGCTCGACTCCGCCGGTAGCCCGGCCAGCCCACTCCGTAGCGATTCGATCGCGTTCGCATTCCACCCGAGCAGCCGGTAGGCGAGTCCGCGCTGCATGGCCAGATAGGCGGGCGAGTGGAAGTAGATCCACGGTGGCTCCCGGTCGGGTGCCTGCCTGGCCGTCTGGTTCAGTTCGACGGCCTGGTCGAGCAGATCGGAGACCTCGTTCGCCTCGCCGATCAGGGCGTGGCCACGGGCCTGCTGTTGTGTGGCGATGGCCCGCACGCCGGGACTTGCGGGTTGTCGGGCCGCTGCTGCCGAAAGGTCGATCACCGCGTTCGCGCGTCGCCCTGCCCAGGCCAGATGTCCTCGCATGCTGAGTACCGTGGCGATCATGTCCGGATTTCCGGCCTCCGTGCCCCACTCCAGCGCGACGCCGTACCACCGGCCGGCGAGTCGGCGTCTGTCGCTCGCGGCGTACAACCAGCCGCCAAACTGGGCCCACTGCGCGGCGACGTCGACGACCTGTGACCGGAGGGTACCGGCCGTCTCCGCAGCCAGTGCGCTCACCATGTCCAGTTGTGCCCGAATCGCCGGCAGTAGCGACGCGGCGCCAAGTGTGTCTTCGAGCCGGCGGTGCGCGGCAAGCGACTCGGCAAGCGCATCCAACGTCGCGGGGTCGACCGCGCGGGGATGCTCGGCGACGTAGGCCAATCTCTCCGGGTCGGCCGGCATGGGTGCCTGGTGCAGCATGCCGGAGAGAATGCCGTCGGCGTTCAGCACCGCATCGAGCCGGCCAGCCAGGTCGACGGTCGGCTGGCGTCGTCCCGTCTCCAGGTCGTGAAGGTGACCCCGGCTGGACAGGACAAGCGGGGCCACCTGCCGCAACGAAAATCCTGCCGCCATGCGAAGCCGGCGCAGCTCGGAACCGAATCGGCCATCCACGATCGGCGGCATGGCGACTCCTCGGCTCATGGGCGCGGCAGCAGCCCGCCCAGGCGCAGCGCGGCGGGTAGCCACTTCGGACGGTACACCGAAGTTCACCTCTCCGTGATGTCACCGCATTCGCGTCGTTCGTATGTCGCGCCTCTCGCCTTGATCCACTCCGTTCCGCCGTAACGGCGGTGTCCGAGGAGTGGTGATGGCACCACTTCGCCGAAGTGGCCGCCGGTGGCCGGGCCGGCTCCGACGGTGCCGCGCCGAATCGTTTACGCCATCAAGTTTGTAGGCGCCGGCGGGTGACCGGCCCGGCCGGCGATGACGGCCATAATCGTGTTGTAGCGCCGCCCACGGCGCCCGTACCGTGAACGGGCAACGTCAGCCGGGTCCACCAGGGAGCACACCGTGTCGCAGCAGAACCGCACCCGCGCCGAGCGGCCCGCGCCGCGCGCCGGTGCCCTGCGGCCCGAACCGGGCCCGGGCTGCCGGGAGTGGTGGTCGCAACCAGGGTGGTGGCGCGTCTAGCGCCGGCGCGACGATCTCGCGCGAACCGCCCGCCCCAGATCGGAGCCGGGCGGTTTTCCGTATCCGGGCACCGAGACACACTCGCGAGCAAGGAGACGACGATGGGTTTCACCCCGCTGGCCGGCACCCGGGCGCCGGTCCGGGTCTGGACCGACCCGTACACGATCGAGGCGCAGGCGGCCCGGCAGCTCCGCAACATCGGCGCGCTGCCCTGGGTGCAGGGCGTCGCGGTGATGCCGGACGTGCACTTCGGCAAGGGCGCGACCGTCGGCTCGGTCATCGCCATGCGGCAGGCCGTGTCGCCGGCCGCGGTGGGCGTCGACATCGGTTGCGGCATGTCCGCGGTGCGTACCTCGCTCACGTCCGCCGACCTGCCCGACGACCTCGGGCCGCTGCGGTCGGCGATCGAGGCAGCCATCCCGGTGGGCTTCGCGATGCGCGACGACGCGGTCGACCCGCGCCGGGTACGCGGGCTGGAGCAGGCCGGCTGGGACGAGTTCTGGCGGCGGTTCGGCACGCTCGACCGGAGGGTGGCGCAGCTCCAGACGCGGGCGCAGCGGCAGCTCGGCACGCTCGGCGGCGGCAACCACTTCATCGAGGTCTGCCTCGAACAGGGTGGCCCGGACGACGGTCGGGTCTGGTTGATGCTGCACTCCGGTTCCCGCAACATCGGCAAGGAGCTGGCCGAGCGGCACATGGCGGTGGCCCGTGGGCTGCCGCACAACACCGACCTGCCCGACCGTGATCTCGCGGTGTTCCTGGCCGGCACGCCGGAGATGGACGCCTACCGGCGGGACCTGTGGTGGGCGCAGGAGTACGCGCGGCGCAACCGGGCGGTCATGCTGGCCCTGCTCGGCCAGGTGGTCCGGGAGGCGTTCCCGCAGGTCGGTTACGACGAGCCGATCTCCTGCCACCACAACTACGTGGCCGAGGAGCGCTACGACGGGGTGGACGTGCTGGTGACCCGGAAGGGCGCGATCCGGGCCGGCGCGGGCGACCTGGGCATCATCCCGGGCTCGATGGGCACCGGCTCGTACATCGTGCGGGGTCGGGGGAACGTCGACGCGTACTGCTCGGCGTCGCACGGCGCGGGGCGGCGGATGTCGCGGGGGCAGGCGAAGCGCACGTACAGCACGGCTGACCTGGCCGCGCAGACGGCCGGCGTGGAGTGCCGCAAGGACGCCGGGGTGGTCGACGAGATCCCCGGCGCCTACAAGGACATCACCGAGGTGATGGCCCAGCAGGAGGACCTGGTCGAGGTGGTCGCCCACCTCAAGCAGGTGGTCTGCGTGAAGGGCTGAGGCAGGGCCGGCGTCGAGGGGGCGCCGGCCCTACCGGGCGGTCTCACCGGCCCTCCGCCTCGTCGGCCACCCATTCGAGGAGGTCACCAGGCTGGCAGTCGAGGACCCGGCACATGGCCTCCAGGGTGCTGAAGCGGACGGCTTTGGCGCGGCCGTTCTTCAGCACGGCGACGTTGGCCGGGGTGAGCCCGACGCGCTCGGCGAACTCACCGACGCTCATCTTGCGCTTGGCCAGCTCGACGTCGATGCGCACGACGATGGGCATCAGATCACCGCTTCCATGTCGGTGCGCAGCGTGGTGGCCTGCCGCAGCAGCGCGCGCATCACGACCATCAGCAGGCCGAGCACGCTGACGCCGGTGGTGAGCAGGAGGAGCAGCAGCGGCAGGCCGGGGTCGTCGGCGTTGAAGCCGACCCAGAGGAAGACGCCGACGAGCGTCGCCCAGGCGGCGGCGACGGCCCAGACGATGCCGTCGACCCAGGCCAGGGACGCCTCGGTGAAGATGCGGTCGGTGCGGACCAGGGTGAGCAGTTGCCAGGTGCACACGATCACCACCTGCACGCAGAGCACCCAGAACACCGTGACGGCGGTGGCGGGCCAGCGCAGGTACGCGTCGTCGGGGTTCTCCCGGGCCATGTGCGCGAACTGGCCGGGCAGCGACATGGTCTGGAACAGCAGCAGGATGCCGAACAGCAGGACGAGGAAGGCGCGGAGTGCCGTCACCGCGCGCTCGGTGGTAACCATGTATCGACTATCGCTCGCAAGTTATCGAAAGTCAATCGGTTCGGTGGGTGCGCGCTCAGCCGTACACCGGATGCTCGGCCTGGAACGCGAGCCGGCGGTCCGCGCCGGCGGCCAGGTCGGCGAGCACGTCGTCCAGGTCCAGGAAGGTCTGCCACGGCTCCTGCCCGGTGATGCCGGCGAGCCGGTCCACCACGAGCTGCTCCAGGTCGGTGACCCGGCGGCCCTTCCACACCTTGTCGGCGAGGCTGACCAGGAGGTCCTCCAACTGCACGCCGGGGGAGCGCCAGGCGGCGTGGGTGGCGGCGAAGCGGGCCCGCTCCTCGGGTACGCCGAAGCGCAGCAGCAACTGGTAGCCGGCCTCCTCGTGCGCGGAGCCGGGCCCGGTCAGCTCGCCCGGGTGCTCGACCTTGCCGAGGTCGTGCACGGCGGCGCCGAACAGCACCGCCTGCCGGTCGAACGGCACCGCGCCGAAGCGCTCGGCGAACGCGGCGGTGAGGTGCCAGGCGACGTCGTGCACCAGCCGCAGGTGCGCGCCGAGCCGGGGCGGCGCGTCCAGGGCGGCCAGCAGCTCGACCGCCACGCCGGGCAGCGGGAGCAGCGGCGGGTCGCCCGGCTCGGTCAGGGCCCGGTGCAGCGCGTCGGAGGTCACCGGGGCGAGGGTACCCGGCCGCGTGCGGCTCACCACCGGTGGTGACCGAGTGGCCGACGGTGAACGGTCCACTCATCCGATCCCGGCGCGATCGTCCGGTCAGGAGGGTGAAGCGACACCAATCACGGGGGAGACCGCATGACCGGAATGAATCGCCGTACCCTGCTGCGCGCCGCCACGCTGACCGCCGCCGCCGCGACCGGGCTGGCCGGCGGCCTCGTCGCCGCCGCCTCCGCCTCCGCGGCCACGTCCACCGCCGGCGTCAACGGCCCGTGGCTGGTGAGCGTCGGCTGGGGCGTGCTCCAGGTCGACCCGGGCCGCACCACCCCACGGGGGCTGCTCGACGACGGCAACCACGCCAAGGCGTCACCCGACGGCAGGTACGTGGCCTGGGTGAACACGGCCTGGTCGGGCGACGGCACGCTGCTGCCCTACGTGGCGGTGTACGACCGGGTCACCGGGCAGAAGCGCACGCTGCTCGCCGACCCGCCCGGCGTCCTCTACGGCGCGCCGACGTGGTCGCCGGACGGGACGGAGATCGCCCTGGTCACCGGGGCGCAGGAGGACACGCTGATCGCCGTCGACGTGGCCACCGGCACCACCCGCGTGCTGGCGCAGGGGCACTCCATGCGGGACCCGGACTGGTCCCGCGACGGCTCGATGATCGTCATGCAGTGGCGCAGCCGCTCCGAGGGCCTGCAACTGCGGGTGCTGGAGGTGGCGACCGGCACCGTACGGCGGCTCTACGCGCCGCAGGCGGGGGAGCGGATCAACAGCCCGGTGTTCACCCCCGACTCCGAGCGCGTGGTGTTCTGCACCACCCGCTGGTATCCGGAGCGGGAGACCCTGAACCAGTCGCTGGCGTCGGTGCGGCTCGGCGGCACCGGCCTGAAGCAGCTCACCGACGAACCGCGCTTCTACCTGTCGCCGGTGTTCTCGCCGGACGGGCGCTACTGCGCCGCGTTGTCCATCCCGCCGGAGAACGAATACCCCGACGGCGGCAACATCATCGTCTCCACCAGCGGCTTCGGCGAGCCGTGGTGGATCCCCGGCGACGAGTACGACGACAGCTCCCGGCTGGACTGGGCGCGGGCGATCTGACGTACCCCACCGACGCGGCGGCCGGACGACCGGCCGCCGCGTCGGCGTGCTCCCGGGGTGGTGTGCACGCCATCGGCGGTGGTGGTGCGAGGCTTGGGGCGGACGCCGCCGACGGGGCCGGCGACCGCCGGGGGAGGTGTGATGGCCGAGCCGCCGAGGGGGGCGTCCGCGCACCGCGCGCAGGCGCACGGCCGGCGCGCCAACCACCGCAGCTACCACGACGGCGCGCAGGTCGACGGGTACGTCGACGACCCGTACCACCGGGTGCGCCGGGCCGTCGCGGCCCGGCTGGTGGCCGACGGGGTGACCGGCGGCGGGCCGGTGCTGGAACTGGGCTGCGGGCCGCGCGCCATGCTCGACCCGGCCGCGCTGCCCGGCCCGCTCGTGCTCGCCGACATGGCCGAGACGGCGCTGGGCACGGCCCGCCGGGCGGCCGGCGGCCCGGCGCTGCCGGTCTGCCTGGACGCCACCCGCGGGCTGCCGTTCCGGGCGGGCAGCTTCGCCGGGCTGCTCGCCGGTGAGCTGATCGAGCACGTCTACGACCCGCTGGCGCTGCTGCGGGAGTGCCACCGCGTGCTGGCCCCGGACGGCCTGCTGGTGCTCACCACCCCGAACCTGGCCCCGGCGCAGGACCGGCTGGCGTTCCTCGCCGGGCGGGCGCCGCGCCAGGTCGACCCGCTGCACCCCTATCTGTGGCTGCACATCCGTCCGTTCACCGCGTCGTTGCTGCGGCGGGCGCTGCGCCGGGCCGGGTTCACCCCGCTGGCGATGCGCTCCAACGAGGTCGGCTGGCGGCTGCCGGGCGGGCGGTGGGTCTCCTCGCGGTGGCTGGCCCGGGCGGCCCCCGGGCTCGGCGGGTCGCTGATCTGCGCGGCCCGGCGATGCGCCGCCCCGCCACCGCCCGGAAACAGCGCGTGATGGCACATTGACAAAGGGCTATCATAAAGGCTCTGTCGTCGACCGGGGGATGTCATGGCGCGCCTGCTCGGTTGGGTCGTCAGCAGTCTCGACGCGTTCATCGGTCTGGTGCTGGCGGTCACGGTGGCCGTCCTCGGCCTGACCAACACGGTCGGCCAGGGCGTGGTCAACAGCGCCATCCTGCTGGTCCTCGCCCTGCTCGCGCAGGCGGTGCTGCGTGACCGGCTGCGCCGCCGCACCGCCGAGCAGGAGGTCCGTCAGGTCATCGTGGACACCCGGGAGCGGCTCACCGCCCTGGTGCCGCCGATGCGGGAGCTGACCGGCCCGGAGGGCACCCTGAGCCGGGCCCGGGAGGCGATCCACAGTTCCTCGATGGTGCGGGTGCTGCACGGCAGCGAGGTCGGCGAGGCGCTCGACGAGGCGCGTCAGCACACCGACAGGTGGGACTTCAAGGGCGGCACCGGCACCTACCTCCGCGCGGTCACGCTGCCGGAGTGCGTGAAGCACGCCCGCCGCCGCAACGCCACCCTCACCCTCGCCGTCGAGATCATCGACCCGACCGACGAGGAGGTCTGCGAGCGGTACGCGCGGTTCCGGCGCAGCCTGGAGTCGGACGAGTCGACGACACCGGCCGAGCCGTGGACGGTCGACCGCACCCGCAAGGAGTCGTACGCGACGGTGCTCGCCGCCTGCTGGCACCTGCAACGGTCCGGCCTGCTCACGGTCGACATCCGGCTCTCCGCGCAGATGACCACGTTCCGCTACGACCTCTCGTCCTCCTGCGTGGTCATCACCCAGGAGAACCCGCAGACGCCGGCGCTGCGCATCGACCGCGGCGAGGTCTACTACAACCGGTTCAACATCGAGCTGGACTACAGCCGCCGGCAGAGCCGGCGGGTGCCGGTCGAGTCGGCCAGCCAGGTCAGGCTCGACGACGAGCCGTCGGTCGAGCAGGTCCGCCGGCTGTTCGCCGCGCTCGGGCTGACGCTGCCCCGGTCGTTCGGCGACCGGGAGGTGGCCGACGTCGTGCGCAAGGCCCTCCAGGCGAGGAACCCGTACGCATGACCAGCTACGCCGAACTGGCACGGGAGATCGACCGGGGCACCCGGCCGGAGGTGCTGCGTGGCTGGGTGCTGGAGGTGCTCGGCGACGTCGCCGACGGGCGACGGCCGCTGCGCGCGGTCCGGCACCCGCTCGGCTTCACCTGCCTGCCGGTGGAGCGCGACGGCCCGGACGGGATCTGCGTGCACGCCTGGCCGGCCGAGCCGCCGCCGGTGCGTCCCACCACCTCGGCCGTGCACTCGCACAGTTGGGACCTGCTCAGCCACGTGCTGCACGGCTCGGTCCGCAACGAGCTGATCGACGTCACCGACGCCCCCGCCGACGCCGCCTGGCGGGTCTACGAGGTGCACAGCCTCGGCGAGGTGGACGAGGTCGCGGCCACCGACCGGCTGGTCACCGCCACCACCGCGACCGTGGAGACGCACTCCGCCGGCGCCTCGTACGCGCTGCGCGCCGGCGGGTTCCACACCTCGGAGGTCACCCCCGGCGCGCCGGCGGTGACCGTGGCGCTCGGCCGGACCACTCCCGGCGCGTGCGACCTGAGCCTCGGCGCGGTGGACGGGCGCAGCCACCGCGTACGCCGGGACCGCTGCGACCCGGCGGAGACCGCGCGGATGGCGCGGCAGATCGCGCGACTGGTGGCACGGGGCTGACTGGCTGGAGGAGCCATGGACATGGAGCCGAACAGAGGCGGGCCCGACCTGCGCGACGCGCACCGGTTCGCGGTGCAGGCGGCCCGGGCGGCCGGCCGACTGCTGCGCCGGGGCATCGGCGGGGAGGTGCACGCCCGGGCCAAGGACGACTCCGGTGACCTGGTCACCGACCTCGACCTGGCCGCCGAGCGGCTCATCGTCGACCGGATCCGGGCCCGCTGGCCGGCACACGGGGTGATCGCCGAGGAGGGCGGCGAGTACGCGCCGGACACCGCCTGGGCGTGGCTCGTGGACCCGCTCGACGGCACCAACAACGTGGCGATCGGGCTGCCGGCCTACGTGGTGGGCATCGCCCTGTGCGAGCACGGTTCGCCGGTGCTCGGCGTGGTGCACGACCCGGTCGCCGGCCGGACCTGGTCCGCGGTGCGCGGCCGGGGCGCGTTCGTGCACGGTTCCGACGCGGTGGGTCGACCGCTGCGCGCCGCGCGCCGGGAGGTGCCGGCCGCGCCGGTGCTGGCCTGGACCCAGGGGCACGGGGTACGCCGGGACGACAGCACCGCCCGGGCGTTGAAGGTCGTCCTCGACAGCACCGCCCGCCGGGTGCTGCAACTGTGGGCGCCGCTGCTGTCCTGGGTGATGCTGGCCCGCGGCGACATCGACGGCATCGTCGGCTACCACCCCGAGGCGGTCGACCTGCCGGCCGGGATGCTGCTGGCCGCCGAGGCCGGGATGGCGGTGCGCGCGCTCGACGGCGGCACGTTCGACGACAAGTACGGCAGCCCGGCGGACCGGCGCAGTTTCGTGGCCGGGCCGCCGGAGACGATCGACCGGCTGGTCAAGCTGGTCACCGCGGCGCAGTGGATCGAGCCGCAGGTGCGTCGCCTCACCCCGATCAGTCTCGGCTCGGTCGGCTGGTGAGCTGACCGCCCGGCCGGGGCAGCCGCTCGGCCAGAAAGTCCGCCCAGGTCCGGACGCCCCGGGTCGCGCCCGGCCGGGCCAGGTTCGCCCCGTCGCGGTAGGCCCGTCCGGCCCTGCCGGGCAGGCGCACCGGCAGCCGCAGCCGGCGCCGCCCGGTCGCCGCCAGATAGCCGGCCAGCAGGTCGCCGAAGCCGTGCGTGGCCGGCCCGGCCAGGTCGGGCACCAGCCCGGCCGGCGCGCCGAGCGTCAGCTCCACCAGCCGTGTCGCCACCTCGGCGGCGTCGACGGGTTGCAGGCGCAGGCCGCCGGGGACCGGCACCACCGGCAGTTTCGCCATCGTGGGACCGCCCGCGCCCGGCACAGAGGCGTGCTCACCGGCGCGCGGGAGGTGGCCGCGCAGGCCCCCACGTTCGGCCGGCTCTTCCCGTTCGCCCGCCCGGTGCTCGTCAACGGCGCCGCCGGGGTGCTGGTCAGCGCCGGCGGCCGGACGCTGTCGGTGATGGCGTTCACGGTCACCGGCGGGCGGATCGCCGCCGTGGACGTGATCGCCGACCCGCATCGACTGGCCGCGCTCGGCCGCAGCGACTGAGCCGTCGGCCACGGGCCGTCCCGTCGCCCTGTCAGGGCACGACGACCAGGTTGGCCATGTCCACGACGGGCCGGAAGCCGAGCCGGGCGTAGAGCCGGTTCGAGGTCGGGTTCGCCTGGTCGGTGAAGAGGCACACCCGGGCGCCCTCGGCGCACAGCCGGCGGCTGACCTCGGCGACCGCGTTGCCGGCCCACCCGCGCCCACGGTGCTCCGGCGGCGTGTAGACCGGGCCCACCCGGGCGACGCCGAACGCCGGCGGGTTCGCGGCGGTGAGGTGCACCGGCCGGCCCGCCTCGTCGGTCCAGAACCAGATCCGGCCGCCGCGGATCCGGCGCAGCAACTCGTCCCGGTCGGGCGTCTCGTGGGCGCTGGCGCCGCGCGGGCGTCCCGCCTGCTCGTCGGCGTCGGCCATGAACGCGTCGAACCAGGCGGCGACCAGGTCCACGTCGTCCGCGCCGGCCACCGCCAGCGCGCCCGGCACCGGTGTCGGCGGCACCAGCGTGTCCAGCTCGTGCAGCCGGGTGTGCTGGGCGACCTCGACCCGCCCGCCGCTCAGGCGCGCCACCTCGGTGGCGCAGTCGCGGGCCGCCGGCAGCGCACCGTTGACCGCCGACACCATTTCGCCGCGCTCGTGCCAGGCCCGGGCCAGCGCGACCGCGGCTTCCGCCGGCATCGGCAGCAGGAACGGCGGGCGCGGCGGGAACGGCGCGGCGCGCATGCCCGCGCCGACCACCGCTCCGGAGGCGTCCCGCACCACCAGCCACCAGTCGTCCTCCGGCAGCGCGACGCCGTCGGCCCTGCGGGCCGCCATCCGATGCGCGACGGAGGCGACCACGGTGTTGGCCACCGGATCGGCGGCGAGATGCGCACCGGCGGCGTCGAGGAACTCAGCGGGGTCGGCGTGAAAGTGCAGGGTGGCGGTCATGCGGGCACGCTAGTCGGCGACGGTCGCCCGCCGTAGCGGTTTACGTCGCTGAACAGCAACCGTGGAAGGCTGAGTCGCAATCCGGGCTGTGGCCATCGCCATCACCCAACGACGCGCAGATTCACGGAAAGCGTGGCTATCCGGGCCCGAACAGCCACGCTTTCCGAGAATCTGTCGGACCCGGGTGGGGTGCGGGGCTCAGGCGGTCAGCTCGGCGAACCAACGGCGGCCCGCCTTGTGCAGGTCCCGCACGGTGAGCCCGGCCGCGGCGGCCGGCCCGTGCACCGCCCGGGTGTCCAGCCGCGCCCAACCGAAGCTGGGCCCGCGCCGCCGGCCGGACACCACGTGCGCCTCGCCCTGCCAGGCGCCGCTGCCGGGCGGGTCCAACTCCACCAACACCGCGCCGTCCGGGCACAGCAGCTCCCGGCACCGGCGCAGCAACCGGGCCGGGTCGCCACCGATGCCGATGTTGCCGTCCAGCAGCACCACGTGCCGCCACCGGCCCTCCGCGGGCAGCGGCCCGAACAGGTCGGCCCGCACCGCGACCGCGCCCCGGGCCCGGGTCAACGCCACCGCCCGGGCGCAGACGTCCACCCCGACGGTGGTGACGCCGGCCCGGGTCAACGCCGCCGCGACCCGGCCCGGCCCGCAACCCAGGTCCAGCGTCGGGCCGTGGCAGCGGGCCACCACCGCGCCGGTCGCCGCCTCCGCCGGCCCGTGCCACCGCTCCACCGGCAGCCGCCGGCGGACCCCGTCGGCGTGCACCAGCCAGTGCACACCGGCCCGCCGCCGCAGCGCGTCGCCGAAACCGTCCAGGGCTCGCAAGCCCGGTTCGCTCCTCGCGCTCGCGGGGCCGGTGTCTGTTCGCGACTGCGGGGCTCGCAACCCCGGCTCGCTCCTCGCGCTCGCGGGGTCCGTCTGCGTTCGCGACTGCGGGGCTCGCAACCCCGGCTCGCTCCTCGCGCTCACCGGGCACCGCCGCCGGCGAGCACCCTCGGCCGCACCGCGGCCACCGTGCGGGCGAACCGGCCGCCGGGCGCGGACCGGGCCACCGCCAGCGCGTCGGCCCACTCGTCCACGTCGCGCAGCGTGGGGAGGGCACCCACCCGCAGGCCGTCGCCGACAAGCGCCGCCCAGGTGAGCCGACAGGTGTCGGCGGTGGACATCGGCACGCCACGCAGCGCCGCCGCCCGCCGGGGGTCACGCAGGCCCAGGCCCCACCAACCACCGTCCGCGGCCGGGCCCAGCACCGCGTCCACGCCGGGCACCGCCAACCGGTGTACGGCCTCAGCCAGCCGCGCCGGCGTCACCTGCGGCGTGTCCATGCCGATCTGCACCACCGGCCGCCCCGGGTAGGCGTCGGCCACGTCGGCGTGCGCGTACGCCAGCCGGTCGGCCAGGCCGTCGCCCCGCTGCGCCAGCACCGTCCAGCCCGTGACGGCGGCGGCCAGGCCGGGACCGTCCTCGCCGTCGGCGAAGCGCCCGGCCAGCGCCAGCACCGGCACCACCCCCTCGGTGGCGGCCACCGCGTCCACCGTGTCACGCAGCGCGGCGGCGGCGACCCGGGCCGCCTGCGTCGGCGTGGCCGGCGGGCAGAGCCGGGTCTTCACCGCGCCCGGCACCGGGGCCTTCGCCACCACCAGCAGCACGGTCACCGGGGGCCGTCCACACTGCGCAGCACCGCGAGGAAGTCGCGGGTGGCCCGCACCGTGCCGCGTACCGAGCCGGACACCTTGGACTTCGTGCCGGCGGCGCGCGGGGCGTAGCGTACGTCCCGCTCGTGGATCCGCCAGCCCGCCGCCGCGGCCCGGATCATCAGCTCCAGGGGATAGCCGAACGCCCGGTCGGTGACTCCGAGCCCCAGCAGCGCCTCGCGTCGGGCGACCCGGATCGGGCTGAGGTCGCGCAGCGGCACCCCGCGTTGCCGCAGCAGTGCGGCGACGAGCGCGGTGCCGGCCCGCGCGTGCCACGGCCAGGCCCCGGCGGACACCGGCCGGCGGCGGCCCACCGCCAGGTCGGCCGTGCCGGCGGCCACCGGGTCGACGAGCGCCGGCAGCTCACCCGGGTCGAACGAGCCGTCCGCGTCCAGCACGCAGACCAGCTCGGTCTCGGCGTGCGTCAACCCGGTGTGCACGGCCGCGCCGTAGCCGCGCCGGGGCTCGCGTACCACCCGGGCGCCGTGCCGGGCCGCCACCTCCGGCGAGCCGTCCCGGGAGCCGTTGTCCACCACGATGGCCCGGTAGCCCGGCGGCAGCGCGGTCAACACCCCGGGAAGGGCGGCGGCCTCGTCCAGGCACGGCAGCACCACGTCGATCTGTGTCCGCATGCCGTCGACGCTAGGCCGGCAGCCGCCCGGCCGAGCCCCGATCGTGCTTACGGAACCCTTACCGACCAGGTATTTCTTACCATCTCGTGACGGGCCTGCGATTGCCGTCCCGGCCGGCGCCGACGGGCCGTACCGTCCGGTCGTCATGAGATCCGCACCCACGCTTCGCCGCGCCCCCGCCCCGGACCGCACCGGTTCCCCGCACCGGGGCGACCTGGCCGCGGTCGCCGTCGAGGTGGCGCTGCTCGCCGCCGCCGTCGTGGTCGGGCTGGTGCTCAACCGGCGCGGCGTCGGCCTGCACGCCGACACCGCGCCGCTGTACGCCACCTGGCGGCCACACGTCGGCTGGGGTACGCCGCTCGCGGTGCTCGTCGCGCTGACCGTGCTCGGGCCGGGGCTGCGCTGGGCGCGTACCGCCCGATGGGGGCCGCTGCTGGCCGCCGGCTGGCTGGCGGCGGTGGCCTGGACGGTGGCGCTGGCCCTGGTGGACGGGTGGACCGTCGGGCTGGCCCGGCGGTTGACGCCGCAGGCAGAATACCTGCACGAGGTGCCCGGGGTGACCGACATCCCTCGGATGCTGGCCGGGTTCACCGACCGGATCCTCGACTTCCAGCCCGACTCCTGGTCCACCCACACCGCCGGGCACCCGCCCGGCGCGCTGCTGGTCTTCGTCTGGCTCGACCGGGTCGGGCTCGGCGGTGGCGCCGCCGCCGCGCTCTGCTGCGTGCTGGTCGGCGCGACGGTCGCGGTCACCGTGCCGGTCACGCTGCGCGCGCTGGGTGCCGCCGACGCGGCCCGGGCGGTGCTGCCGTTCCTGGTGCTGCTGCCCGGGGCGGTGTGGCTGGGCGCCTCCGCCGACGCGGTGTTCACCGGCGTGGTCGCCGCCGGGCTGGCCCTGCTGGCGGTACGGGGACCGTTCGCCGCGCTGGCCGGCGGGCTGTTGCTCGGCTTCGCGCTGCACCTGTCGTACGGGTTCGTGCTGGTCGGCGTGCTGGCGGCAACCGTGCTGGCGCTGCGGCCGGACCGCCGCCGGGTCGCCCTGCTCGCCGCCGCTGCCGGCGTCGCGGCGGTCACGGCGCTTTTCGTGCTCGGCGGTTTCCGCTGGTGGGAGGGGTACGAGCGGGTCGTCGAGCGCTACTACCAGGGTTGGGCGGCCGACCGCCCGTACGCCTACTGGGTCTGGGCGAACCTGGCCGCGCTGCTGCTCTCCGCCGGGCCGGTGCTCGGGCCGGCGCTGCGCCGCACCGCGCTCGCCGCCCGAGCCACCTGGCGCGCCGCCGTCGGGCCCGGAGCTGTCGGGGACGCAGCCGTCGGGCAGACCGCTGCGGGGCATACCACCGTCGGGCTGGTGGGGCCGGGCGCCGTGGAGGCGGCGCCGAATGTCGGTCGCCTCCAGGGCTCCGCGGGCGACGTGCCGACATCCGTCGGCTGGTCGGCTTGGATCCTCCGGGTGCGGCGGTTGGTCGCGCTCGGGCCGACGGTGCTGCTGCCCGCCGCCGCCGCGCTTGTGGTGGCCGCCGCCGACCTGTCGGGGATGAGCAAGGCCGAGGTGGAGCGGATCTGGCTGCCGTTCGTGGTCTGGCTGCTCGTCGCTGCCGCGCACCTGCCCCCGTCGGCCCGCCGCTGGTGGCTGGCCGCCCAGGCGCTGACCGCCCTGCTCGTCAACCACCTGCTCCTCACGGTCTCCTGACGCCGCCCGTGGCGTGTCTCCCCGGAGGCGTCGACGAGCGTACTTCGCCAATCATGAAGTTGTGGTGCGCGTGCTGTCGAAGGTGCCACAAGCTCACAGATCGGCGCGTGAGGTCGCGCGCCGGGACACACCGTGACGCACCCTTGGCGTTCCACTCGCGGGCGGGATGGGCCGCGACTGGAACGCCATGGGTGTCTCCGGCGCCCTGACACACCCTTGGCGTTCCACTCGCGGGCGGCATGGAGCGCGAGTGGAACGCCAGAGGTGTCTTCTGGCCAGGGCTTGCCCATCGGATGGCGGCGGCACGATGCGAGAGAACAGGTCCACCATCAGTATCCAGCCGAGCCGAGCCGAGCCGAGCGAGGTGGTCAGGCGGGTTGAGGGGAGAAGGTGGCGGGGGAGCGGAGGGGATCCGTGGCGAAGGCGGTGACTCCCTCGGTGAAGGTGACCCGCGCGGTGTAGCCGAGCAGTTCCCGGGCACGTGCCGGGTCGGCCACCACGTGCCGGACATCGGCCGCCCGCGCGCCGCCGGCGACCACCGGCTCCGGGCCGTCCATCGCCCGGGCCAGCGCCGTCGCCAGGTCGCCGACGGTGTGCGGCTCGCCGGAGCAGACGTTCACCGGCACCAGGCCCTCGGGCGGCGGCGCGGTCAGCGCCAGCAGGTTCGCCCGCGCCACGTCCGTGACGTGCACGAAGTCCCGGCGCTGCCGGCCGTCCTCCAGCACCGTGGGGGCCCGGCCGGCGGCGAGCGCGGACCGGAACAGCGAGGCCACCCCGGCGTACGGGGTGTCGCGGGGCATCCGGGGGCCGTAGACGTTGTGGTAGCGCAGCGCCCACACCCCGCAGCCGGTCTGCCGGGCCCACGCCGCGGCGTAGTGCTCCTGGGCGAGCTTGCTCGCCGCGTACGTGCTGCGCGGCTCCAGCGGCGCGTCCTCGGGCACCAGCGCCGGGGCGAGCGTGCCGCCGCAGTCGGGGCAGGTCGGGTCGTACCGGCCGGCGGTCAGGTCGGCGGCGCGGCGCGGGGCGGGCCGGACCACGCCGTGCCGGGCGCAGGTGTAGCGGCCCTCGCCGTAGACCACCATCGAACTGGCCAGGACCAGCCGGCGTACCCCGGCCCGGTGCATGGCGGCCAGCAACACCGCCGTGCCGAGGTCGTTGTGCGCGGCGTAGTCGGGCGCGTCGGACGGATCGAGCCCGTGCCCGACCATGGCCGCCTGGTGGCAGACCGCGTCCACGCCGGACAGCAGCCGGTCGAGCAGCGCGCCGTCGCGCACGTCCCCGACCACCGGGTCGTGCCGTCGGGACCACTCCGGCAGTGTCCCGCCGTGCGCCTGCGGCAGCAGGGCGTCCACGCAGACCGGCTCGTGGCCCTCGGCCGCCAGCAGGTCGGCGATCTGCGATCCGATGAACCCGGCCGCGCCGGTGACCAGTACCCGCATACCGGCCCACGCTAGGGCACCCGGGCCGGGTCGGAGGCCGGTTCCGGCAGGACGTCAGCGGTCCGTAAGGGACGGCGGCGGTAAGGCTTCGGTAATGCGGCAAACGCCGTCGCCGGCCGCCGATGGCGTCTAGCGTCCCATCCCGTGACCACCACCGACGCCCCATCCCCAGACGAGCCGGGGTACGCCGCGCCGGCCCGGTTCTGGCGGGCCCTGGACCGGAGCCGTCCGCCCGGGGTCGACACGGTCGACCGGGCCTGGCGCAGCCCGGTACGCGGGCCGTGGCTGACCTCCGTGCTGGGTGCCGTGCTGCTGGCCACCCTGCCGCTGGTGGTGGTCACCGGGCTGCTCGACTGGATCGCCTACGGTCCCCGTTTCGACCAGGCGTTCCCCCGGGACGTGGGCTGGCTGCACCCGCCGGTGTTCGACTGGCCGACCCGCCCGGCCTGGCTGTTCCGGGTCACCCAGGGGCTGCACGTGACGCTCGGCATCGTGCTGGTGCCGGTGGTGCTGGCGAAGCTCTGGTCGGTGGTGCCGAAACTGTTCGCCTGGCCGCCGGCCCGCTCGGCGGCACAGGTGCTGGAGCGGCTGTCGTTGCTGCTGCTGGTCGGCGGCATCCTGTTCCAGAGCGCGACCGGCCTGCTCAACGTCCAGTACGCGTACCTGTTCGGCTTCGACTTCTACACCGCCCACTGGTACGGCGCGTGGGTCTTCACGGTGGCGCTCGTGGTCCACGTGGCGATCAAGCTGCCCCGGATGGTGACCGCGTTGCGCGGGCCGGGCTTCGCGCGTACCCCGGTGGAACGGACCCGGCCCGAGCCGGCGGATCCGGACGGCCTGGTGGCGCGCGAGCCCGGGCCGGCGACGATGAGCCGCCGGGGGGTGCTGGCGCTGGCCGGGGGCGGCGCGTTGCTGCTCGCCGCGCTGACCGTGGGGCAGAGCGTGGACGCGCTGCGGCGTACCGCGTTGCTGTTACCCCGGGGCCGGCGGGCCGACGACGGGCCGACCGGCTTCCCGGTCAACCGCACCGCCGCCGCGGCTGGCGTCACGGCCGACCGGGTCGGGCCGGGCTGGCGGCTGGCGCTGCGCGCCGGCGCCCGCACGGTCACGCTGGACCGGGCCGGACTGCTCGCGCTGCCCCAGCACACCGCCACGCTGCCGATCGCGTGCGTGGAGGGCTGGTCCACGTCGCAGACCTGGACCGGGGTACGCCTGCGCGACCTCGCCGCGCTCGTCGACGCCGCCGATGCCGGCGCGGCGCGGGTCCGGTCGCTGGAGCGCGGCGGGCTGTTCAGCCGGGCCACCCTGCACGGCGGCCAGGTGTCCGACCCGGACGCGCTGCTGGCGCTGCGGGTCAACGGCGTGGACCTGAGCCCCGACCACGGCTTTCCGGCGCGGGTCGTGGTGCCCGCGCTGCCCGGCGTGCACTGCACCAAGTGGGTGGAGGAGATCGTGTTCGATGGTTGAGTTCCGGCGGGCGTACGGCGCGGCGGCCTGGCACCTGCTGCTCCTGGTGGGCTGCTTCGCGGTGACCGGGTGGATCGCGCTGCGGCTGGCCGGCGAGCCGACCGCCGGCCGGATGCTGCTCTGGTTCCTCGGCGCGGTGGTCGCCCACGACCTGGTGCTCTTCCCCGTGTACGCGGCTCTCGACCGGACGCTGCGCCGCGCCGGCCCGTCGCTGCGCAACCACGTCCGGGTGCCGGCGTACCTGTCGGCGTTGCTGTTCGGGGTCTACCTGCCGACCGTGCTGGGCCTCGGCGACGGCACGTACGCGGCGGCCACCGGCCTGTCGCCCCGCCCCCTGCTCGGCCGCTGGCTGGCGGTCACCGCCGTGCTGTTCGCCGCGAGCGCGGCGCACTACGCCGCCCGCCGCCGCCTGCGCCGCCGCTGACGCGCGCCGGCCGTGCGGGCGCTTTCCGGGGCGGCGCTCAGGCGCCCGGGCCGACCAGCAGGGCGAGCACCGTGCCGGCGGTGGCGAGGGCGGCAAGCGCGGCGCTCGTCGCCACGAACCGGCCCAGCGGCACCGCCACGCCGGCGGCCCGGCACCGCTCGTACCAGATCAGCGTGGCCAGCGACGCCCACGGCGTGGCCAGCGGGCCGACGTTCGTGCCGACAAGCAGCGCCAGCAGTTGGGTGTGCCGGTCGGCGGCGATCACCGCCTCGCCGGCCAGGTACGCGGGCAGGTTGTTCACCACGTTGCTGAACAGCGCGCCGACGGCGCCCGCCCGCAGCGCCCCCTCCGCTCCCGGGTCGGTGCCGATCAGCGCGCCCATCACGTGGTCCAGGCCGTGCCGCCCGATGGTCTGCACCACCAGGAACAGCCCGGTCACGAACACCAGCAGCCGCCACGGCACCAGCGCCGGGCGCAGCCGGTGCCGGGCCCGCACCGCGAAACCGGCCACCAGGATCGCGGCGGCCACCCCGGAGGCGACGCCGATCGCCACGCCGGCCAGCACCCCGGCGACGAACAGCAGGCAGGCGACGAGCGCGGTGCGGAAGACGACCCGGTCCGGCGGCTGGTAGGGCGGCGGCGGGACGAACGGGTCGGCGTCGGCGCGCGCCGGCCGCCAGTACCACCACCACAGCAGCAACATGGTGACGGCGATGGCGACCAGTTGCGGCCACCACATCCGCGCCGCCCACGGCAGCGGGTCCAGGCCGATCCGGTTGCTGGCCAGGATGTTCGTCAGGTTGGACACCGGCAGCAGCAGGCTCGCCGTGTTGGCCAGCCACACCGTGGTCATGGCCAGCGGCGTCGGCGGCACGTTGAGCGTCCGGGCCAGGGCGATCATCACCGGCGTGAGCAGCACCGCCGTGGTGTCCAGGTTGAGCGCGACGGTGGTCACGGACGCGACGACGACGCAGAGCCAGAACAGCGCCCGGAAGCTGCCCCGCGCGGTGATCGCCACCCGGGCGGCGAGCGCGTCGAACACGCCCGCGATCGCGGTCAGCTCGGCCAGCACCACCACCGTGCCGAGGAAGATCAGGATGGGGCCGATCCGGCGCATCGTGGCCTCGGCGTCGGCGCGCGGCAGCAGCCCGGTGAGGACGCAGAGCACGCCGGCCACGGCCAGCCCGATCGCGATCCAGTCCAACGGGTGCAGCCGCCGGCGGGGCCGGTCCGGCGCGGCGGACGGCGGGTCGCCGACGGTCTCCACGAACGACGATCCTCGCACATCCGGACCGGCCCGGCCGGCCCGCCGTGACCACCGCGCCCGAGCTGCCGTGGGTGTCGATCTGTTGACCGTCGGTGGTCATAATGACCACGTGGCTGTAGGCGCGCACCCCACCCGGTCCGACCGGCCGATCGACTTCTTCATCAGCTACTCGCCCGCCGACGAGCGCTGGGCGACATGGCTGGCCTGGGAGTTCGAGGAGGCGGGCTACCGCACCCTGCTCCAGGCGTGGGACTTCGTCGCCGGCACCAACTTCATCGACTTCATGGACCGGGGGGTCCGCGAGGCCGAGGTGGTGGTGGCGGTGCTGTCCGAACGCTACCTGCACTCGACGTACGGCAAGCTGGAGTGGCAGGCGGCGCTGCGCGCCGACCCGGACGGCACCGGCAACAAGCTCGTCACGGTGCGGGTGGAAGACTGCCCGATCGACGGCCTGCTCGCCACCATCACCTACGTCGACCTGGTCGGGGTGGACGACCCGGCGCGGGCCCGCGCCCGGGTGCTGGACCGGATCCGGGAGGCGCTCGACGGCCGGGCCAAACCGATGCGGCAGCCGGTGTTCCCGCGCCACCTCGACGACCCCGCCGGCGTGCTCGCCGCGCCCGTCGCCGGCGCGCCCGCGCAGCGCCGGCCACGGCGTACCCCGATCAACCCGCCGCCGTTCCCGCCGGCCGCGGTGGCGCCGCCGACCGCCCGCGACACCATCACCGTGCTCCAGGTGGGCGGGCCGCGGTTCGGCCGTGGCGTCATCTCCCCGGGCGCCCCGGTCACCCCCGGTGAGGTGCAGGAACAGGTGATGGGTGACCTGACGCTGCTGATGAACGACGGGGTGCCCCGGCCGGACCTGCTGGTGGTGGGCGGCAACCTGACCGAGTCGGGCAGCGCGCGGGAGTTCTCCGACGCGCTGAGCTTTCTCACCGGGCTGCGGGTGCTGCTCGGCCTGGAGCCGCACCGTCTGGTCGTGGTGCCCGGCCCGCGCGACGTGACGATGGCCGCCTGCCGGGCCTACTTCGCCACCTGCGAGGCCGACGACGTCGACCCGCAGCCGCCCTACTGGCCCAAGTGGCGGCACTACGCGCGGCTCTTCGACGACCTCTACCAGGGCCTCGACGACCGGATCTTCGACAGCGAGCAGCCCTGGACGCTGTTCGCGGTGCCCGACCTGCGGGTGGTGGTGGCCGGGTTGAACTCCACCATCGCCATCACCCACCGCGAGGAGGACCGGTACGGCTTCCTCGGCGAGGCGCAGTCCACCTGGTTCGCCCAGCGGCTGCGGCACTACCAGCAGTCCGGCTGGCTGCGGCTGGGCGCGATGGCGCACGCCCCCGGCCCCCGCAGCCCGTACGCCGACGAGGTCCCGCCGGACCGGGTGTCGCTGCGCGACCGCGGCTCGGTCAACCGGCTGGTCGGCCCGATGCTCAACCTGCTGCTCTCCGACGCCGCGCCGACCGGGCGGGCCGACCCGGTGGTGCCGCTGGTCGCCGCCCCGCGCGACGGCCGGGCCCAGGTGCTGCGGCTCGGCGCGGACGGGATGACGCGCTGGGTGCTCGGCCGCGACGACCGCCGGGACGCCGGCGAGTCGACCGCGCTGGGATGGCCCCGGGCCGAGGCGACGTTCGGCGCGTCCGGCCCGGCCCAGGTGCCCGACCCGCGGCGTCCGGCCACCGGGGAGGGCCCGACCCAGGGCGAGGCCGCCCCGGCGGTGGTGCCCGCGACCCCGGTCGAGCGGCTGCTCGACCGGCTCGCCGAGGTGTGCGAGGCCCGCTACGACCGGGTGCTGGTGCGCCGGGTCGACGCCGACCCGCCGCACCTCTACGTCAGCTACCGCTCCGACGGCGTGGTCCGGCAGCAGCGGGTCGGCGCGCACGTGGGCACGCCCGCGCCGGCCGACGTGGACCGGTTCGCCCGCCGGGTGCACGCCACCGACCCGGACATTCCCTCGGAGCTGGTCTACGACGGCGACCGGGTGCCGCGCGGGCTGGCCGAGGAGGCGCAGCGGCGCGGCGTCCGGGTGCTGCACCTGACCGAGTTCCAGGGCCTGCTCGACCTGCGCGACTACGTCGCCGCGCAGACCGCCCGGCTCCAGGCCGACCGGCTCTACCCGCCGGGCCAGTACGTGCCGCAGCGCTACCGCCACCTGGTCGGCGCCGACCAGCGGGTCCGCGACGACGTGGTGGACGAGCTGCTGGAGACCGTCTCCGCGCCGGACGGCCGGTTCGTGCTCGTGCTCGGCGACTTCGGCCGGGGCAAGACGTTCGCGTTGCGCGAGGTGGCGCGCCGGCTGCCCACCGCCGCGCCGGACCTGATCCCGATCCTGGTCGAGCTGCGCGCGCTGGACAAGGCGCACTCCGTCGACGGTCTGGTCGCCGCGCACCTGGCCAACCACGGCGAGCAGGTGATCGACCTGAAGGCGTTCCGCTACATGCTGCGCCAGGGTCGCATCGTGTTGCTCTTCGACGGCTTCGACGAGCTGGTGGCCCGGGTGACCTACGACCGGGCGGCCGACCACCTGGAGACGCTGTTGCAGGCGGCCGAGGGCGCCGCGAAGATCGTGGTGAGCAGCCGGACCCAGCATTTCAAGACCAACTCGCAGGTGTTGACCGCGTTGGGCGAGCGGGTCGGCCTGCTGCCGCACCGCCGGGTGCTCGCGGTGGAGGACTTCACCCCGGGCCAGATCGAGGCGTTCCTGCGTAACCGCTACGACGGCGACGAGGCGGCGGCCCGGGAGCGGATGAGCCTGCTCGCCGGCGTGAACGACCTGCTCGGGCTCTCCCGCAACCCGCGCATGCTCGGGTTCATCGCCAACCTGGACGAGGGACGGTTGGCCGCGGTGGCCGGTGCCGGGGGCACGTTCAGCGCCGCCACGCTCTACCGGGAGATCCTCGCCGCCTGGCTGGACTTCGAGGAACGGCGCACCCAGGGCATCCCGGGCGCGCCGGTGAACCTGCGGCGGCCCGAGCTGTGGCAGGCGGTCAGCCGGCTGGCGTTCCAGCTCTGGGAGAGCGGCGAGTCCTACCTGCGGCTGGCCGAGCTGACCGAGGCCGCCGGCCAGCTCGCCGGGCGGGCCGAGTCCCGGCTGTCCGGGCCGCAGGCCGCGCACGCGGTGGGCGCCGGCAGCCTGCTGGTCCGCACCGACGACGGGCTGTTCGGGTTCATCCACACCTCGGTGATGGAGTGGCTGGTCGCCGACGGCGTCGCGGACCAGCTCAACCGGGGGGAGGAGCCGACCGCGCTCGCGGTGCGGTCGCTGTCCGCGCTGGCCGTGGAGTTCCTCGGTGACCTCGCCGACCCGGCCCGCTGCGCCGCGTGGGCGGCCCGCGTGCTCGCCGACGAGTCGGCCGGCGAGACGCTGCGCGCCAACGCGATGCGGCTCTCCGCCCGGCTGCGCCTGCCCGACCGGGCCGACCTGCGCGGCGCGGTGCTGCGCGGCGAGGACCTGTCCCACCGGGAGCTGGCCGGGGCCGACCTGACCGGCGCCGACCTGACCGACGCCCGGCTGATGGCCACGAACCTGACCGAGGCCCGGCTGGCGCACGCCCGGCTGCGGGGCGCGCGGCTCGACCAGGCCCGCCTCGCCGGGGCGGACCTGCGCGACGCGGACCTGGCCGGCGCCCGGCTGTTCCGGGCCGACCTGCGCGGGGCGCGGATCACCGGCAGCAGTTGGCACCGGACGGCGTTGATCGACGTCAACGCCGACGCGGCGTTGCTGCGCGCCCCGGAGCTGCGCGGCGCCGTCGTCGCGCCGGGCCGGCCGGTGACGCCGGGCCTGGCCCCGCCCGCGGTGGGCGTCGGGTACGGCTTCGAGGTGGGCCGACTGCCGGTGCCGGTCGCCTACAGCCCCGACGGCGCGGTGCTGGCGGTCGGCAACGACGACGGTGGGGTGCTGCTCTGCGACACGGCCACCGGGCTGGCGGTGCGCACCCTGTCCGGGCACCGGTCCCGGGTCTACGCGGTCCGCTACGACGCCGCCTCGCACCAGCTCGTCACCGGCGCGGCGGACCTCACCGTACGGCTGTGGGACGCCGACCACGGCGACGTGCGGCACGTCATCGAGGACGTCTTCACCGGCTGGGTGTGGCCGCTGCTCACCGACGGGCGCCGGGGCCGGCTGGTGGTGGGTGACGCGGCCGGCGTGGTCCGGCTCTACGACACCCGCACCGCGCGGCTGCGTCACACGTGGCGGGGGCACGCGGCGCCGATCTGGGGCACCTCGTTCAGCCCCGACGGCCGGCGGGTCGTGGTGGCGGACAGCGCCGGCACGGTCCGCGGCTGGGACATCCACACCGGCCGGGTGGCGTTCGAGGTGCGCGAGCCGGAGGTGGTCTACCGGGTGGTGCACTCGCCGGACGGCCGGCTGCTGGCCGCCGTCGGGCAGCACGGGCGGGTCTGGATCCGCCGGGCCACCGACGGCGAGCTGCTGCGCCAGCCCCGCGGCCACGAGGCCGACGTGTACGCCCTCGACATCAGTCCGGACGGCACGCTGATGGCCACCGGCGACACGCACGGCGCGCTGCGGCTGTGGGAGACGGAGACCGGCCGCCCGGTGCGGCTGCTCGGCCGGCAGCGCGGAGCCATCTACAGCGTCCGGTTCAACGGCGACGGCAGCCTGCTCGCCACCTCCGCGAGCGACGGCGCGATCCAGCTCTGGGACACCGACGACGGTCAGGTGCGGCACGAGCTGACCCGGCACCGCGGCTCGGTCTGGCCGGTGGTGTGGCGGCCGGACCAGGCGCAGGTGGCGACCAGCAGCAACGACGGCACCACCCGGTTGTGGGACGTGCGCACCGGGCAGCTCCAGCAGACGCTGCGCGGGCACGGGCGGCGGGTCACCGCGCTCTCCTTCCGCGACGACGGGGAGGTGCTGGCGGCCTGCGGCAACGACGGGGTGATTCGGCTCTGGGAGCCGCGCACCGGCCGCCTGCTGCGGCGGCTCGCCACCCCGGCCGACCGCCTGCTCTCGGTGGTCTTCTGCCCGGACGAGCCGATGGTGGCCACGCCCAGCGGCGACGGCGGCGTGCACCTGTGGAACACCGACACCGGCGCCGACGAGCGGGAACTCAACGTGGACACCGACCACGTCTGGGCGGTCGCGTTCAGCCCGGACGGTGACGCGCTCGCGACCGCGAACGACGACGACACCGTACGCCTGTGGTATCGCCGCACCGGCCGGCTCTTCGCCACGCTCGCCCCGCACCGGGGCCGGGTGCGCACGGTGGCGTTCAGCCCCGACGGCGAGACCATCGCGACCGGCGGCGACGACCAGGCGGTACGCCTGTGGGACGCGGCCACCGCCACCTGCCGGCGGACCCTGGAGCACCACACCGACCGGGTCTACTCGGTCGGCTTCAACGTCGACGGGACGCTGCTGGCCAGCGCCGGGAACGACGGCACGGCGGTGATCTGGGACGCGCGCACCGGCGAGCGGCGCACCGTGCTCACCGCGCACGTCGGGCGGCTCTGGTCGTGCGCGTTCAGCCCGGACGGCAACCTGCTCGCCACCGCCGGGGACGACCTGGTGATCCGGCTGTGGGATCCGGGCACCGGCCGGCTGCACGGCAGCCTGGCCGCGCACACCCGGCGGGTTTGGTCGGTGCACTTCAGCCCGGACAGCAGCCTGCTCGCCAGCGCCGGCGACGACGGCACGGTCCGGCTGTGGGACGTGGCGGACCCGGAGCACGCCCAGTTGCGGACCACGCTCATCGGCCTGCCGGACGGCTGGGCCGCGGTGAGTCCCGACGGCCGGTACAAGCTGGACGGCGATTCGGGCGGCCAGTTCTGGCACGTCATCGGCACCTGCCGCTTCGAGGTCGGCGAGCTGGACCCCTACCTCACGCACGTCCGCCGCCTACCCGTCGACGCCCCCTTCTGATCGCGGCGTCGCCGGTCCTGGTCGGCCCGCCTCGGTGGCTTGATCCACTCCACTTCGGCGTAGTGGTGTGGTCCGAGCGCGTCCGATACCGCCACCTCACCGAGCTGGTGGCGATGTCCGCCCGCCGGCCGGTCCCGTCCAGCGAATCTCGCCGTCGTGCCATACACCCGTCGGGGCCAGGCCGCACGCGCCGGCCACCGCCGCCGACGCGCGGTGGTCGGGATGGATGTGGGCCACGAGGGTACGCACACCGCGCCGCCCCAACCAGCCGACCATCCCGCGTGCGGCCTCGGTGGCGATGCCGTGCCCCTGCCAGGGTGTGCCCACCACCCAGGCGATCTCGGCGACCGGCCCGTCGCCGACCGGCTCCGCGTCGTCGAGGTGCCGGTGCCCGACCGCCCGCGCGCCCGCCGTCGCCTGGTGCCGGGGTGGACCGTCGGGTTCGGAGACGGTGGCCTGGACGGTGCCGGCCAGCCTCCCGTCCTCGCGGAGCTGGATGACCCAGTTGCACCACGTCTCCGCCGGGTCGGGGGAGCCGGCGACGAGCCGCTCGTAGCGGGCCCGCAACGACGCCGGATCGGCGGGACTGCCGCCGATGAAGGTGTGCAGCGCCGGATCGGCGAGCACGGCGGCCATCTCCTCGGCGTGCGCGACGCCCAGCGGCAGCAGCACCAGCCGGTCGGTGGGGATGGGCTCCGGCGCGAACCCGCTCACCGGCGTCAGCGCCGGTGCGCGAGGTGGGCGACGAACGCCCGCCACGCCGGTGGCGCGAAGACGAGGACCGGGCCGGTCGGATCCTTCGAGTCGCGCACGCCGACGACCTCGGTCAGATTGTCGGCCACCTCGACGCAGGCGCCACCGTTGGAACTGCTCCGAGTGCTGGTGCGCCAGCGCGCACCGATCAGCTCATCCATGATCGTGCTCTCAGGAAGTCGATGGTCTGGTCCCGCGGAAGCGAAACGGACCTCACGGTATCCCAGACTGCCCAGAGCGCCGCAACGTCATTCTGGATCCGCCCGGCGGCCTGGTCGTCGAGGTGGCCGACTTCCTCACCGTCGGGGGTGGTGGCGATGATGAACGGGCCGGCCTGTCCGGGGTGGAGCCCGGCACGCAGGGGAAGGACGTGCACCATCACGTGCTGACGTCCGGCGAGTTCGATGAGGTGGTCCAATTGTGGGTGCATGACCTGGGGATCTCCCCGGCGCAGCGCCGCTTCGTCGACAACGAAGACCATCAGCGGCGGGCGCGGCCGGTCGAGGACGGCTGCCTGGCGGCGTAACCGCGACTCCAGAAGGGTGTCCGCGTCCGCGAACAGTGGTCCACTCCGGAGGACCGCGAGGGCGTACTCGGGTGTTTGCAGCAGACCGGGTAGGACGGCCGACTCGTACCAGCGCAGTGCCGTCGCTTCGCGTTCGATGTCGGCCCACGGGCGGAACCACGCCGGCTCCCGGCGCTTGAGCGCGTCCGGCCACAACTCGGCGGCGTCCCTGCCGAGCAGTTCGGCGACCTGGGCGCGGTGCCGGGTCTGCGGGATCCGCCCCTGGCTCGCCCAGCGGGCGGCGGTCTTCGGGTCGACGCCGACCCGCTCGGCCAGGCTCTCGGCGGTGTGCCCCGCCTCGGACATCGCGGCCACCACGGCTCGGTTCATCCCTGTGTCCTCCTCGAACATCCCGGCCATCCCGATGCCATCCTGCAACGCAGTGTGACTGCCCCGCAACGCTCGGCAGGGTTCTGGTGGACGGGGTGTCGGAGCGACGGAGAGGGACGCCAGATGCCGGAGGAGCAGGCGCGTGGCGAGCGGCCGGACGTACCGACCGGGGAGCTGGACGAATCGCGGACGGTGCCGGCGATGACCGCGCTGCACTCGACGGCGGCACCGGCCTGGGTCTGCGACGACTGCGGTGCGGACTGGCCGTGTCCGGCGTGGACGTCCGCGCCGACCGACGCGGCGCGGCGGGCGGAGCTGTTGCCGGAGTTCGTCCGGTTGACCCGGCGGGCGATCCGCGACCTTCGCGGCCGTCCCGGCGGGCCGCAGCCGCCGGAGATCGTCCGGCGGTTCCTGTGGTTCCTGGCGCTGAGTGACGAGGAGGCGCGGGCGGTCGCGCGGCGGCTGCGATGAGCCGGTGTCGCCGGGAGCACACCCCGTCGCGGCCGACGTGGCGGTGCCGGGCCTGCGGCATCGCCTGGCCCTGCTCGCCAGCGAAGCTGCGGCTGCTGGCCGCCTACCGGGAGGCCCGGCCGGCGCTGCTGATCCACCTGGCCACGCTGTACGTGGAGGCCGAGGCGGAGCGGCCCGCGCCGGACGGTGCGGACCGCTACCAGCGCTTCGTGGGCTGGGCGCGACGCCGGGGCGAGCGGTGAGCGCCGCCCGCCCCGGCTCACCGAACCGGTCAGCGCCGCCACTTCTGGTTGGCGGTGCCGCCGCACTCCCAGATCTGCAACCGGGTGCCGTCGGCCGAGCTGTTCCCGGTGGCGTCCAGGCACTTGTTGGACTGCGGGTTGACGATGTCGCCCGCGGCGCTGAACACCCACTTCTGCGCGCCGGTGCCGTTGCAGTCGTAGAGCTGCACCTTGGCGCCGTTGGCGGTCGACCCGGAGGCCACGTCGAGGCACTTGCCGAGCGCGCGCACCGAGCCGTCCGCGTTCCAGGTCCAGCGCTGCGCGGCGGTGCCGTTGCAGGTCCAGAGCTGCACGGCGGTGCCGTTGGCGGTGGAGGCGCTGGCCACGTCGACGCACTTGTTGCCGTACCCGACGATCTGCCCGCCGGTGCCCCCGCCGCCGTTGTCCCAGGCCTGCACCCGGACGTAGTCGATGGTCATGGTCTGCGGGAACGTGGTGGCGCCGTCCGGCGAGCCGGGCCAGTTGCCGCCGACCGCGACGTTCATGATCATGAAGAACGGGTGGTCGAAGACCCAGCGGTTGCCGCCCGCGTCGGCGGGCGTCTTGCGGGAGTACGCCACACCGTCGAGATACCAGGTGATCGAGTCCGGGGCCCAGTCGACGGCGAACGTGTGGAAGGCGTCGGCGAGCGCCTGGCCGCCCGGCAGCGAGGTGGACGCGCCGATGCCGTTACCGCCGGAGTAGCCGGGACCGTGCAGGGTGCCCCACACCGTGGACGGCGCGTAACCGACGTTTTCCATGATGTCGATCTCGCCGCTGTTGGGCCACGGGTTGCTGCCGATGTCGTTGCCGAGCATCCAGAACGCCGGCCACAGCCCCTGCCCGCGCGGGATCTTGATGCGGGCCTCGAACCGGCCGTACGCCTGGGCGAACGTGCCGTTGGTGAGCAGCCGGGCCGACGTGTACTGGCAGCTTCCGTACCAGCAGGAGTAACCGGACGGGTTCTCCTTGCGGGCGGTGATGACCAGGTTGCCGTTGCCGTCGAGCGCGGCGTTGCGGGTGCTGTTGGTGTAGTACTGCAACTCGTTGTTGCCCCAACCGCCGCCGCCGATGTCGTAGCGCCACTTGCTCGCGTCGGGGGCGGCGCCGGCCGGGCCGTTGAAGTCGTCGGACCAGGTGACCGCGCCGGGGGCGGCCACCGCTGGGGTGCTCGGGACGGTGGTGAGGGCGGCCGTGAGGCCGACCGCCGCCATCGCCAGGGCGGCGACGGTACGGATGCTGCGCACGGGGTGCCTCCTGCGGTGGTGGGGTCGCTCACCGTCCGGTCGGCCGGCCCCGCGCCGGAACGGTAAACAAACTTCAAAGATAGTCTTCGATGAAGGTATGAACGAAGTCGTCCACTGTCAAGAGACCGCTTCCCGCCGTTCCCGTTCCGGTTCGCGCTGACGCACCTGCGGTCGCGGCGGCCGGCGCATCGTGCGCCACGGGCCGCCCAGCAGCGGCGTGAGCACCACCAGCAGGTAGCAGGTGCCGATGGTGACGAGCGTGGACGTGGTGCCGAACCGGTCGGCGGCCAGCCCGGCGCCGAGCGCGCCCACGGGCATGGCCGCCCAGGCGCCCGCGCCGATCACCCCGTATACCCGGGCCCGCATCCCGGCCGGCACCCGTTCCAGCTCGACCGCGCCCATCAACGGGTTGAGCGCGCCGGCCGCCAACCCGGCCACCGCGACGACCGCGACCACCACCGGCAGCGGCGGCGCGGCGGCCAGCGCCCACAGCGGCGGCGCGCCGCAGATCGCGTACGCGGTGACGAACGTGGCCCGACGGGGCAGCCGGTGCCCGATCGCGCTGAACACCAGCGAGCCGACAAGCGCACCGCCGCCCATGACGCCGACCAGCAGGCCGAACGCGGCCGGTCCGCCCAGGTCGCGGTTGGCGACGACCGGCAGGAGCACGTTGCTCTTGGCCGCGTCGAAGAGGTTCGTGACCAGGACCAGCAGCACCATGGCGCGCAACAGGGGCTCCCGGACGAGGAAGCGCAGCCCGGCGGCGAACTGACGCCAGTAGCCGCCGGCCTCCGCCTCGTCGTCCTCGGTGGACGGGCGCAGGCCGCGCGGCACCAGCAGCGTCACCGCAAGCGCCGAGACGGCGAACGTCGCCGCGTCCACGGCCAGCACCGGCAGCGCGCCGAGCAGGCCGACAAGCAGGCCGGCCACCGGCGCGCCGATCATCCGGGCGCCGCGCGAGGTGGCCTCCGCCCAACCGATCGCCCGTTCGATCGGCACCCCGGCCACGGCCGCCGCCTCCGGCAGCAGCGCGGTGCGGGCGGTCTGCCCCGGGGTGTCGAGCAACCCGCTGACGAAGACCAGCGCCAGCAGCGCCGGGAACGGCAGGCCGACCGTGGCGTGCAGCAGCGGCACGGCGGCGACCGTCACGCCGGAGACCACGTCGGCCAGCACGCTCGACCGGCGGTAGCCGATCCGGTCGACGAGCACGCCGCCGAACGCGCCACCCAGCACCACCGGCGCGGTGGCGAACGCGCCGGCCAGCCCGGTGGCCGCCGGTGAACCGGTCTCGGCCAACACGTAGAGCGGCAACGCGATGAGCGTCAGCACGTTGCCGGTCAGCGAGACGGCGTGCCCGATCAGCAGCCCGGCCAGCGGCCGGCGGTCGCGGATCACTGCGGCCCCCGGTATGCCTGCCAGATCAGCGTGACCATCTCCGCGCCGGGCCGGCCGGCCGCCCCGCGCCGGTGCCAACGCCGGCCCAGCTCGGACAGCTCGTCGCGCAACTCACCCAGCTCGTCGGGGGTCAGGTGCAGCACCGTGTCGCTGCTTGTGGTGCCCCGCACCCAGGCCAGGTCGAGGCTCGCCTCGGACTCCAGATAGGCTTGGTAGCGGGCCACGTAGCGCTCCATCGCGGCCCGCCGCAGCAGGGTGCCGGCGAGTTGCTGCTCCGGGTCGTCGAGCAGCTCGACCGGATCCCAGTCGGTGGTGGCGTGCGCGGCCCGCCACCACCGCTCCCGCCGGTTGCGGGCCAGGTCGGGGGCCTCGGTCACGAAGCCGTGCTCGGCCAGCTTGCCGACGTGCCAGCTCACCGAGCCGACCGCCTCGCCGACGCGTTCGCTCAGCATCCCCACCGTCTGCGGGCCGCGCAGCCGCAACTCGCCCAGCAACCGCAACCGGGTGGGGTGGGCCAGCGCCCGCATCGCGCGCGGGTCGGTCAGGTGCACGTGGTTCGGCTCGTCCGCCATGCGGCCAGGCTAGACCGACAAGAAGGGAAGTACAAGGACCCTTGTGGGTCAGTCGAGGCAGAACTCGTTGCCCTCCGGGTCGGCCAGCACCAGGTGACCGGCGTCGAGCGGGGGAGCGGGCTCGTGGCGCGCGACGCGGGTGGCGCCGCGCGCCACGAGCCGGTCGGCCGCCGCCTCCAGCGCCTCCATCCGGGCGTCTCCGGTCAGCCCGGGCGCGGCCCGCACGTCGAGGTGCACCCGGTTCTTGACCCGCTTCGGCTCGGGCACCCGCTGGAAGAACAGCCGTGGTCCGGCGCCCTCGGGGTCGACCACGGCCGAGGCGTCGTGGTGCCGCTCCGCCGGTACGCCGAGCGCGGTGAGCGCCTGCTCCCACGAGTCGAAGCCCTCGGGCGGACCCTGGACCTGGTAGCCGAGGACCTCGGCCCAGAACGCCGCCAGCGCGGCCGGGTCGGCGCAGTCGAAGGTGAATTGCACGTCGCGGGCCATCTCGGCTCTCCTTCGGTCGGGTCCCGGCCAGCCTGCCCCAGATAGCGGTCAGGCGCTGTCCGCGACCCGCGGGAAAGTCAGGTCCGGCGCGTCGCCGTCCGCCCCTTGAGGCGACGGCCCATCTCCCGGGCGATCTCCCGCTTGGCGTCGCGCTCGGCGAGCGCCTGGCGCTTGTCGTACGAGCGGCGGCCCCGGGCCAGGCCCAACTCCACCTTGGCCCAACCGTCGGCGAAATACATCGACAGCGGCACCAGCGTGACCCCGCCGTCGCGCAGCCGTTCCAGGATCCGGGCGATCTCCACCCGGTGCAGCAGCAGCTTGCGGGTGCGCCGGGGCGCGTGGTTGGTCCAGGTGCCGAAGCCGTACTCGGCGATGTGCAGCCCGTAGAGCCAGATCTCCCCGTCGCGCTCCTGGGCGAACGCGTCGACCAGCGACACCCGCCCCTCGCGCAACGACTTCACCTCGGTGCCGGCCAGCACGATGCCGGACTCGTAGGTCTTGAGGACGTCGTAGTCGTGCCGCGCCTTCTTGTTCGAGGCGATCAGCTTGCGCCCGTTCTCCCTGGCCACCCCCGCACGATACCCGTCGCCCCCGCGCCGCCGGTTTCCCGCGGACAGCGCCTGTGCGGCACCGTTTCCGGGAATGAGCGCGCGGGTGCGGCCACGGGGAGTTGGGTAGGGAGTGGGGGTGGCGGTGACGGAGGGGAGTGACGGATGACGCGGGTGGCGGTGCTCGGGCTCGGCGGCATGGGTACGCCGATGGCGGCGAACCTGGCCAAAGCCGGGCTGGACACGGTGGTGTGGAACCGGCACCCGGAACCGGCCCGCGCGCTCGCCGCGCGGGGCGCCGAGGTGGCCGATGATCCGGCCGAGGCGGTACGACGGGCCGACGTGGCGGTCACCATGCTCACCGACGGTGCCGCGGTCCGCGCCGTCGCGGTCGACCAGGGCATGCTCGCCGCTCTGCCGGCCGGCGCGGTGTGGGCGCAGATGAGCACCATCGGCGTCGCCGAGACGCAGCGCCTGGTCGAGCTGGTCGCCGCCGAGCGGCCCGACGTCACCCTCGTGGACGCGCCGGTGGCCGGCAGCCGGGGCCCAGCCGAGCAGGGGAAGCTGACCGTCCTCGCGTCCGGGCCGGAGCAGGTCCGCGACCGGGTCGCCCCGGTCTTCGACGCGGTCGGCCAGCGGACGCTCTGGCTCGGCCCGGCCGGCGCCGGTTCGCGGCTCAAGCTCGTCAACAACCTGCTGCTCGCGTTCGTCAACGAGGGCGTTGCCGCCGCGATGGCGCTCGCCGACACGCTCGGCCTGGACCGCGACACCGTGCGGCAGGCGTTCGACGGCAGCCCGCTCGTCTCACCGTGGGCGGCGGAGAAGCTGACGCGGGTCGCCCGCGACGAGCACGGCCCGCAATACTCGCTCGCGTTGGCGCTCAAGGACGTCGAGCTGGCGTTGTGCGAGGCCCCGGCGGGCAGCTTCCCGGCCGCCGAGGCGCTTGCCGCCGAGTGGCGCGACGCGGTGGGCCGGGGGCTCGGCGGCGACGACCTGACCGTGGTCACCCGGCGGCTGGGGCCCGGCGCGGCCCGCTGACCACCGGCTCCCGGTCCGCGTCGACGCGGTCGGCCACCCAGCCGGTGACGATCAGCAGCAGCGCCGCACCATAGGTGCCCATCACCAGCAGACCCGCGCCGGGCAGCTCCGTTCCGGCCGCGCCCACGCCGATGAGCAGGTCGGAGACGAGGAAGCACGCGCCGCCGGCGGCGACCCGTGCCGACACGCCGGTTGCGGCGGCGGCCATCAGGCACAGCGCCAGGCTGTAGCCGAGCACGGGTGCCCGCAGCGGCCCCAGCGCGCCCCACAGCAGCGCGTTGCCGGCGGCCCAGGCGAGCAGGTAGCCGCCCCACGCCGCGGCCGTCGGTCGCCCGCGAGCCAGGAAACCGGTGAGGAAGGCGAGCTGCGCGATCAGGAAGAACCCCATCCCGAGCAGGAACGCGGCCCGTCCGGGCACGAGCAGGGCCACGTCCCCGGCGGTGGCCGCGACCAGGCCGGCGGCCACCGCGTCCAGCCGGCGTCGGTGCGCGATGAGGTACGCCAGCAGCGCCGGCGCCAGCAGCGGCTTGGCCAGCCACTGGAGCACTGTCGAGTCGAGCGCGACGCCGACCAGTTCGACCGCGGCGACGACGCCGAACAGGGTGAGCCAGGAGCGCCTCACCGGGCCGGCTGCCAGCCGGGGCGGCCCAGCAGGTAGCCGAGTCGGTGCCGCCAGCAGGTGGCCCGGCGTACGTCGGAGAGGATCGCGGCGAACTCGTGGGTGGCCACCCGCAGCGGGTTGTAGGTGCCGATGTTCTTCGTCAGCCCGTAGCGCGCCGGGGCCCGCTCCGGCGCGAAGCTGCCGAACAACCGGTCCCAGACGATCAGGATGCCGCCGTAGTTGCGGTCCAGGTATTCGGTGTTCGAGCCGTGGTGCACCCGGTGGTGCGACGGCGTGTTGAGGATCCACTCGATCGGCCGGGGTAGCCGGCCCACCCGCTCGGTGTGCAGGAAGAACTGGTAGAGGAGGCTGATCGACTGCTGGAGGAAGATCATCCACGGCGGAATGCCGAGCAGCGCCAGCGGCAGCCAGAACGGCAGTGAGGTCATCGGCGTCCAGCTCTGCCGCAGCGCGGTGGACAGGTTGTAGTGGACGCTGGAGTGGTGCACCACGTGGCTCGCCCAGAGCACGCGCACCTCGTGGTGCGACCGGTGGAACCAGTAGTAGGCCAGGTCGTCGGCGAAGAAGACGATCGCCCAGGTCCACCAGTCGCCGGGGGAGAGGTGCACCGGCGCGACGGTCCACAGCGCCGCGTAGAGCCCGACCGTGAGCAGTTTCCACGGCACGCCGACGAGTTGGCTGCCCAGCCCCATGGACAGGCTGGTGGCGGTGTCGCGCAGCTCGTAGCCGCGCTCGTCGTCGTCGGGCAGGAAGCGGTAGGAGATCGCCTCGATGACGATCAGCAGCAGGAACGCCGGGATGGCGTACAGCACGGCGGGGATCATGCGCGCGTTTCCCTTCCGGGGGTGGGGGTGGTGACGGGGGCGGTCAGCAGCGTCCGGGCCTGCCGGGCCGCCGCCGCGCCCTGGCCGGAGGCGATCGCGGCGGCGAGTCTGCGGTGGCCGGCCACGTCGAGCAGTTCGGCGGTGCGGGCGTCCGGGGGCACGTCGCCGACCGCGAACGTGCCGGCCACCAGGCTGTTGAAGGCGAGCTGGTAGGCGGTGTTGCCGCTGCCGCGCACCACCAGCCGCCAGATGCGGATGTTCGCTTCGGCCATCCGGTCCAGGTCCGGCGCGAGCGCGCCGTACTCCTCGGCGGCCCGGGCCAGCGCGGCGCCGGTCGCCGCGTCGCCGCGCTCGGCGCAGAGCCGGGCCGCGTCGGTCCCGACGCAGGCCCGCATCTCCAGCATGTCGCGGACCAGCGTCTCGACCGGGAGTACGTCGCCGGAGCGCGCCAGCGCCAGCGCCAGGTCGAGCCCGGCGTGCACCCGCCAGTCGAGCACCCGGGTGGCGCCGCCCTGGCTGACCCGGACCAGGCCGAGCTGTTGCAACCGGCGCAGCGCCTCCCGGACCGCGTGCCGGTTCACCGCGAACGCGGCGGCCAGCTCGCGCTCGCCGGGCAGCGTCTCGTCCGGTCGGTGGCGACCGGCGACGATCGCGTCGCGGAGCTGGCCGAAGACGTGGTCGGAGACCGAGGCGCGCGGCGCGGGGACGAAGGCCATGGGCAGCAGTGTGGCCCCGAACACATCAACCCGTCAACTGGTTGGACCAGTGCTCTCCGCATGCGTACGCCGGCCGGTGCGTGCCGTCGCCGTCACCCCTCGTATCCTTTCCGCCGTAGGCCCGCCACGAGGAAGGGAGTCGGTGTGAGCGACCGGGTCGAGACGTTGGAGTTCCAGGCCGAGGCGCGTCAGCTCTTGCAGCTGATGGTGCACTCGATCTACTCGAACAAGGACGTCTTCCTGCGTGAACTCATCTCCAACGCGTCCGACGCGCTGGACAAGCTGCGGCTGGAGTCGCTCGTCGACAAGGAGTTGTCGGCCGACACGTCCGACCTGCACATCCAGCTCGACGTCGACCGGGACGCCCGCACGCTCACCGTCCGGGACAACGGCATCGGCATGTCCCGCGACGAGGTGGTCGCGCTGATCGGCACCATCGCCAAGTCCGGCACCGCCGAACTGCTGCGCAAGCTCCGCGAGTCGCAGGACGCCACCGCGTCCCAGGAGCTGATCGGCCAGTTCGGCGTCGGCTTCTACGCCACCTTCATGGTTGCCGACCGGGTCACGCTGCTGACCCGCCGCGCCGGTCAGACCGGCGGCACCCGCTGGGAGTCCGCCGGCGAGGGCACCTACTCGATCGAGGAAGTCGAGGACGCGCCGCAGGGCACCTCGGTCACGCTGCACCTCAAGCCCGTCGACGCCGAGGACAACCTGCACGACTACACCGCCGAGTGGACGATCCGGGAGATCGTCAAGCGCTACTCCGACTTCATCTCCTGGCCGATCCGGATGACCGTCGACAAGCCCGGCGAGGACGGCGAGACCACCCGCGAGGAGCAGACGCTCAACTCGATGAAGGCGCTCTGGGCGCGTTCACGGGACGAGGTCGACGAGGCCGAGTACAAGGAGTTCTACCGGCACGTCGCGCACGACTGGGCCGACCCCCTCGAAACCATCCACATGCGCGGCGAGGGCACCTTCGAGTACGAGGCGTTGCTCTTCCTGCCCTCGCACGCCCCGCTCGACCTGTTCTCCCCGCAGGGCCGGCGCGGCGTGCAACTCTACGTCAAGCGCGTGTTCATCATGGACGACTGTGAGGCCCTGATCCCCAACTACCTGCGCTTCGTCAAGGGCGTGGTGGACGCGCACGACCTGTCGCTGAACATCTCCCGGGAGATCCTCCAGCAGGACCGGCAGATCCGCGCGGTACGCCGGCGGCTGGTCAAGAAGGTGCTCGGCACGCTCAAGGACATGTCGGCCGAGTCGTACCGCACGTTCTGGACCGAGTTCGGGCCGGTCGTCAAGGAAGGTCTGCTGGAGGACCCGGACAACACCGACGCGCTGCTCGACCTGGTCCGCGCCGCCTCCACCCACGACCCGGCCGAGCCGACCACGCTGCGCGACTACGTCGAGCGGATGAAGGACGGGCAGACCGAGATCTACTACGCCACCGGCGACAACCGGGCCACCATCGAGAACTCCCCGCACCTGGAGGCGTTCCGGGCCAAGGGCTACGAGGTGCTGATCCTCACCGACCCGGTGGACGAGGTGTGGGTCGAGCGGGTCGGCGCGTACGACGGCAAGACGCTGCGCTCGGTGGCCAAGGGCCAGGTCGACCTGGAGACCGAGGAGGAGAAGGAGAAGGCCGAGGCCGAACGGCAGGAGTACGCCGACCTGCTCACCTTCCTCGGCGACGCGCTCGCCGACACGGTCAAGGAGGTCCGCCTGTCCACCCGGCTGACCACGTCGCCGGCCTGCGTGGTGGGCGACGCGCACGACATGACGCCGACGCTGGAGAAGATGTACCGGGCGATGGGCCAGGAGGTGCCCCGGGTCAAGCGGATCCTGGAGCTGAACCCGACCCACCCACTGGTCACCGGGCTGCGCAAGGCCCACGGCGAGGGCGGCGACACCGCCGCGCTGACCGAGACCGCCGAGCTGCTGTACGGCATGGCGCTGCTGGCCGAGGGGGGCGAGCTGACCGACCCGGCCCGCTTCACCCGCGTCCTCGCCGACCGCCTCGCCCGCAACCTCTAGGTGTTAGGAGGGGCCCCTTCCTATCGCCTACACGATAGGAAGGGGCCCCGGTTAACACCTCGCGCCCGGGCCAGCCGGGGGAGGTGCAGCAGAGCTGTTAAGCGGGGCCCCCTCCTATACCGCAGGCGTTAAGCGGGGCCCCCTCCTTTCACAGTTGGCCGGGGAAGAAGCCGTGGCGGGCCAGCGGCTCGACGATCTGGTGCTCCTCGTACGACAGGTGCGACAGCAGCGTGTCGGTGAGCAGGTCCACCGCGTCCTGCAACGCGGTGAAGTCACCGGGGGAGCGGATCAGCTCCACCAGCGCCCGGTCCACGCTCTCCACCACCCCGTGGATCACCACGTGCTCCTCCTCGAGGCGGTCCAGCACCGGCGCCAAGCCGGCGTCGGAGCGGCGCAGGTGCGGGAAGATCGAGGCGTCCTCCAGGCCGTGGTGCTGGGTGACCACCGTGCAGTACGCCGCGCAGTACGCGCCGAGCGTCCAGTTGTTCTGCCGCATCGTCATCTCGTTCAGCGCGGCCCGCGCCCCGCCCGGCGAGACCGTGCCGCGCTTGACCTGTTCCAGCAGGTCGCGCACCTGGGCCAGCTCCTGGCGCAGGTGGTCGTGCACGTCCACCAGGTGCTGCCCGGCGGCCTGCCCGCGGGCCGGGTAGACGTGACCGGCCGGTGCCGGCGGGGCGCTCGGGCGGTCCGCCTCGTCCCAGAGGCGGCGCGCGCTCAGGCGTACCCCCGGGTCCGGGGTGGGGGTGACCGCGAGCGCGGTCGGGCCGCCGGTCGCGGCCTGCTCCTCGGCGACGGCGCGGGCGCCGCTGCCCGGCGCGGTGCGTTCGGCGGCGACCAGCTCCCGGACCGCCGGCGCCACCTCCTGGGCGAAGACCTGGATCGCGCGCGGCTCGTCGCTGCCGAGGATGAAGGTGGTGATGCCGTGCTCCAGCGTGAGCCCGACCAACTCCTCCACCCACTGTTCCGGCGGGCCAGCGAGGAAGCCGGTGGACGCGCGGGCGAACGTGCCGGTGACGTTGAGCATCCGGCGGATCGCGGCCGGGTCCCGGCCGGCGGCCCGCGCGCCGTCGTCGACCAGCGCGTTGAGCGCCGGCAGCTCGTCCGGCCCCTTGGGCAGGTACGCCAGCGACGGCAGCCAGCCGTCCGCGGAGCGCCCCACCAGCCGCAGCATGCGTGGCTTGTACGCGCCCACCCAGATGCCCACCGGGTGCGCCGGGGCCGGCCCGCGTTTCGCCCCGACCACGCGGTAGTGCTCGCCGGCCACCCGGATCATGCCGCGCCGATCGGTGTCCCAGACCTCCCGGATGACCTGGATCGCCTCGTCGAGCGCGTCGACCGCCGCGCCGGGGGAGAGCCGCCGGCCACCGGTCGCCTCGATGGCGTCCCAGAACGCGCCCGCGCCCAGCCCGAGGTCGATCCGGCCGCCGGTGAGCAGGTCCAGGCTGGCCACGCTGCGGGCCAACACCACCGGCTGGCGCAGCGGCAGGTTGAGCACGTTGCCGGCCAGGCCGATCCGATCGGTGGCGGCGGCCACGTACGACATCAGCGTCCACGTGTCCAGGAAGCCGGGCTGGTACGGATGGTCCTGGAAGGTGACCAGGTCCAGCCCGACCTGCTCGCAGAGTGTGGCAAGCGCCACCACCTGCTCGGGGCGTCCGGCGGCGGGGGTGAGGAAGCCGCCGAAGGTCAGCTCGTGTCCGTGTTCGGTCATCCGCCCCGCTCCTCGCATGATCTTGCCCGGTCCCGCCCACGGTAGCTCCGTCACCGGCCGTCCCGGCCGCCTACCCGCCATCCTGGACGTAGGTGGTCCCGTGGTGGCACGACCGATTCCGCCATCGCTGGGCGCGCCTGGCCCGATCGCCCGGCCGGGTGAAGAACGTCACAAGAAGTGGGCAATCGCGGAAATTCGTCCCTAGCGTCGGTTCCGTTCGCAGTCGCGGACACCACGGGCCGGTAACGCCTAATCCCGCCGCCGGCCCGGCGGAACCGAACTCGGGCGGGAGCGGGGGACCCACAGGTTCCACGGTGCACGTCACCTCGGGGTGAAGCCGCCACCGGCGGCCGGGCTCCTCGGCCCGAACCCGACAGCTCACCTCGTCGGCGTGGAGGAATCCGCATGTCAACTGCATACTCAGCCCGGCACCGCCGGATCGTCGCCCACCGGGCCGCGGCCCGCCGAACGGCGGTCGGCGCGATCGTCGCCGGTGCCGCCACCGGCGCCGTGGCACTGCTCGGGCCGGCCGCCCCGGCCAGCGCCGCGAGTGTCAACTGGGACGCCGTCGCGCAGTGCGAGTCCGGCGGCAACTGGCACATCAACACCGGTAACGGCTACTACGGCGGGCTCCAGTTCTCCCGCGGCACGTGGAACGGCTACGGCGGCCAGAAGTACGCCGGCCGGGCCGACCTGGCCAGCCGCTCCGAGCAGATCGCCGTCGCCGAGAAGGTCCTGCGCGGGCAGGGCATCGGCGCCTGGCCGGTCTGCGGCAAGAAGGGCGGGTCAACGAAGAAGTACGCCGCCAAGGCGTCCGGCTCGACCACGTCGGCGAAGAAGGCCACCTCCTCGAAGAGGGCGTCGGCGCCGAAGAAGGCGTCCGCGCCGAAGCGCTCCAGCAGCGCGCCGGTCGCGGGCACCTACCAGGTGCGGCCCGGGGACACCCTCTCCGAGATCGCCGCGACGAAGCACGTCGACGGGGGCTGGCGCGCGCTGTACGCGCGTAACCGGGCCGTGGTCGGCGCGGACCCGGGCCTGATCTTCCCGGGGCAGCGGCTGCGCCTGGGCTGATCGTCGAATCCGTGTCGCGTCCCACGGGACCGCCTCGCGGTTCCGTGGGGACGGGCCGCGCCGACGGGTGACGGGAACGCCCGGCCGGGTCGTCCGGCCGGGCGTTCGCCGTCGCGCGACACGCCGGGCGCGGCCGGCGTACGTCCTGCGTGCGGCGTCGGCGGCCGGTCCGGTACGCCGGGTGACGAGGTTCCGACGGCAACGGTTGCTATGGTCACGAGGCTTGGCTAGGACGTGAAGAAAGCGCGGATATGACCAACGATGCGTTCTCGGCCGCCGCGAGCCTCGACGAGCTGCTGACCCGCACCCAGCAGGCGCTGGCCGCGATGCGGTCCCGGGCCACCGTGCACGCCGACGGCGAGCCCGGCGAGCTGCTCCGGGCCGAGGGCGTGGCGGCCGGCGGCCGGGTCCGCGCGGTCGCCGTCCAGGGTGGCCGGCTGGACTCCGTCGCCGTCGACCCGGCGCTGGCCGACGAGCCGCTGGATGTCCTCTGCGGACACCTGGTCGTCGCCGTCAACGCCGCGCTGACCGAGTTGGACGCGCAGGTCAGCGCCTCGGCCCGGGCGGACACCGACGCGCTCGCCGCCCGGCTCGGCGGCCTGCCCGACCAGGCGGAGATGTTCAGCCGGACGATGCACGAGGTGGCCGCGCGCATCCGCCGCGACCGCGCCGCCGCGTCCCGCCCCGCCTGACCGGATGCCCGGCCGGCCGCCGGGAACGCGGAACGGCCGGCCGTCTCGGAGGACGACCGGCCGCTCGCGTCGCGATCAGCTCAGCGTGACCGCGGTGTCGTCGACGACGAAGGACGTCTGGAGCGAGGAGTCCTCCACGCCGCTGAACGAGATGGTCGCCGTGGTGCCGGCCAGCGACGAGACGTCGAAGGACCGCTGCACGTAGCCGGTGGCCTTGTTCAGGTTGGAGTAGGTGGCAAGCGTGGTGCTGCCGGCCTTGACGGTCAGCTTGTCGTAGGCGACGGTCGAGGTCGACTCCGCGCTGTCGATGTGCAGCCAGAAGCTCAGCGTCGCCCGGCACCCGGACGGGATGGTCACCGACTGGCTGAGCGTGTCGGTGTGCGAGGAGCCGTAGCCGTCGAGCCACGCCTTGTACGAGCCGCTGTGGGACGCCTGACCGCTGTCGGTGGTGATGACGCCGGACGTGGCGGTCCAGTTCGCGCTGCCCGACTCGAAGCCGGGGTTGGCGAGCTTGTTGCCGGAGCAGCCGCCCGACGGCGGGGTGGAGGTGGCGGTCGGGGACGGCGTGCCGCCGCCGGAGCAGGTCGGGTCGCCCGACTGCGCCGGCACGCTCACCGCGTCCCAGGCCGCCTTGACCGAGTTGAACTCGGTGCAGCCGCTCGGGTAGAGGTTCTTCGCCGCCTGCAACGTCCAGGTGCGGTACTTCAGGTACGACGAGGACGTGGTCTTCAGCAGCATCGCGTTGTACATGATCTTGATGGCCTTCTGGATGCCCAGGCCGGTCACGCTGCCGCCGTTGCAGGTCGAGCTGCTGGGCTGCCCGTTGGTCGGGCTGTTGCCGTTGGCCAGCAGGTAGAACCAGTGGTTGCCCGGGCCGGCGGAGGCGTGCACCTCACCGGAGGGCACGCTGCTGGAGTAGCAGTTCGGGTCGCCCAGCGCCGACGGGTTGTACATGTTGCGGATCGGGCCGGAGCCGACCAGGTTGATCTTCTCGCCGACCAGGAAGTCCGGCGCGTCGTAGCTGGACGGCTCGTTGGCGAACCACTCGGTGGCCGCGCCGAACGTGTCCGCCACGAACTCCTGGGTGCCGCCGCGGGAGATGCCGCCCGGGGTGTGGTCGTCGATGCCGTGGCCGATCTCGTGGGCCACCACGTCGAGCGAGCCGATCCACTGGTTGGCGGTGTTCTTGCCGATCTGGACCTGCGAGCCGTCGTAGTAGGCGTTCTGGTCGTTCAGGCCGACCCGGATCGGCCAGTAGCCGCCGTTGCCGTCGGCGCCGTTGCGGCCCAGCCACTGGCTGAGCATCTTGTGCTCGGTCTGCGCGGAGAACAGCGCGTCGACGCAGCCGGTCTCCTTGCTGGTGGCGGTGCCGTTGCCCCAGACGTCGTCGGTGCCGCTGAACGTGCTGTTGTTCGCGGCGTCCTGGCAGCTCAGGTTGGTGACGTTCGGGTCCTTCATGGTGTAGGTGCTGCCCGACTTGGTGGTGTTCAGGGTGAGCGGGCTCGGCCCGTTCCACGCGCCGGTGCCGGTGCCGTTCACGACGTGCTCCAGCGTGCCCAGGACCGCGCCGGTGTGGGCGTCGACGTCGACGGTGAGCCGGCTCGGCCCGTCGGCGCCGGTGCCGCGCACCGTGGTCTCCCAGGCGAGCGCGGGCTTGGCGCCGAGCGTGTAGACGACGAGCGTGCTGCCCTCGACCGCGCTGACGGTCTTGAGCTGGGCCCGCGCCGTCTTCACGGCGGCGGCCGAGGTCAGCTTGGGGGTGGTGGCGAGGGCGCCGATGGGGCGCTGCTGCGCGACGGAGGCGTACTTCAGGTTGCCGGCGGAGTCGGTCGCGAGCACGAAGTCGCCGCCGACCACCGGCAGGCCCTTGAAGGTGCGCTCGTAGGGCACGTACTGGGTGCCCTCGGAGGAGATGACCGGCTTCTGCACGAACGCGTCGTCGGAACCGGCCTGGAGGTAGGCGGGGCGGTTCGCGACGAGCGTGCGGGCCGACTCGGCGGCCGTGGCGCGGGCCTGGGCGAGGCTGGGTGCGGCGGGCCCGGGCGGCGCGGCCTGCACCGCTGCGGCGGTGCCGGCGGCGAGCACGCCGGCCGCAGCCGCGCCGGTGAGCGCGGCGAGGCGAGGTGAGAGCTTCAAGAGGGTTTGCTCCTGTTCCTAGGCGCGCCGCACGAAGCCCGGTGGGGTCGGGCGGCGCGATGGTGCGAGGCAGGTGACGGCCGGTCTCCGGAGCTGCCGGCGTGGCTCCGGGTCGACGGATCGACCGTCCGAGCCGCCGGGGGTTGGCGGCTCGGAGAGCACGATCACACGCCGCCGGATCCGGGAGCAATGGGTGACCTGGGCAACCGACACTCGTCGGACACCGCGCGGTCGCGGCGAATTCAGGAAGCCATGATCTTCAATAGCCCCTGATCAGGGTGAACATTGCCGATGGTGGACCGGAGTGTGTCCAATCTGCGTGCAATGCCGCTGTTCACCGCTGGCGCACATAGATTCAGCGTGGCCCTCGGGTTCGTGTCGGCAGCCCGGTCGGCACCGGCGGCAGCGAGGCAGACCTGGTCGGCCCCGGGAGGGTCGGCCCGCTCGGATTCGGGCTCGGGCTCGGGCTCGACGGCGTCGGGCTGGGCGTCGGTGCGGCCGACCGGCTCGGCGCCACCGTGCGCGGCGCCGGCGCCGGGCGGCTCGGCTCCGGGGTGTCGCGGGGGAAGGCCGGGTCGTGGAAGCGGTAGCGACCCGGGTCGAGCTTCATCGCCTCGGTGGCCCGGGTCATGAACTGGCGCCAGATCGGTGCCGCGCCGGTCGAGCCGTACACTTCGTAGCTGCCGCCCGTGGTCCGCAACGGTCTGCCGTCGGTGGTGCCCAACCAGACCGCCGCGGCGAGCGCGCCGGTCCACCCGACCATCCAGGTGTGCACGTTCTTGGTGGTGCTCTGCCCGGACTGCCAGGTGCCGGTCTTGCCGGCGGAGTCCCAGCCGTTGTCCAGCCGGGCCGCCCGCACCCGGCGCAACGTCCAGTCGAGCTGGTTCACCGCCTCGGCGTCGAGGTCGAGATCGGTCTGCCGGAGCCGCTCCGTCCACACCGTGTCGTCACCCTTGGTCACCGATCGGACGAAGTGCGCGTCGGCCCGCTTGCCGCCGGCCGCGAACGTGGCCATCCCGTTGGCGTGGTCCTGCACGGTGATGCCGTACTGGCCGATGCCCACCTCCGTGGAGAAGTGCTCCGCCAACTCGTCGGCGGGGTCGTCGCGCAGGTCGACCCGCTGCGGTCGCGGGTTGCCCCGGACCGTCTCCCACATCGACTCCACGCCCGCCTGCCGGGCCGTCTCGATCACCTTGGCGGTGCCCAGCCTCTCGGTCAGCTCGAAGTAGGTGACGTTCAGCGAGGCGACCGTGGCCTCCCAGAGCGCGCAGTCCGGCTGGCAGGGCGCGTGCTCGGCGTTGCGGATCGGCCCGGCCGCGCTGCCCCGCGTGCGCCCGGACGCGGGAAACTCCTTGGTGTCCGGGGAGTCGAACCGCTGCTTCACCGAGATGTCGTCGCCCACGGCGGCGGCCAAGTCGTACACCTTGAACGAGGACCCCGGCGGATGCTGGCCGAAGCCGCGCGCCTGGCCCTGCTCGTCGGTGTACCAGCCGGCGTAGTCGGCGCCGGAGCCACGGTCGCCGCCGTAGTAGCCGAGCACCCGGCCGGAGCCCGGCTCCACCGCGACCAGCGCCGCCTGCCAGTTCTTCGGCTGGCCGCGCACCGCCGCCGGCGCGCTGTCCCGGCGGATGTCCGCCGCCGCCTCGGCCGCGTCCTGCACCCGCTTGTCGATCGTGGTGACGATCCGGTAGCCGCCGTCGCGGATCACCTCGTCCGGCTTGCCGCGGAACGGCTCGGTGCCGCGCAGCTCCGCCAGCACGTGGTTGACCACCAACCCGGTCGGCCGGTCCAGGTCGGAGCGGCCGGCGTCGCGGTCGATCGGCCGCACCGTGTCCGGGTACGCGAGATCCGCCGCCTGCCCCGGGGTGAGATAGCCGAGCTTCACCATGCCGTCGCGGATGTAGTTCCAGCGGTCGATCGAGTTCTGCTTCGCGAGAGCGTTGCGGCGCGGGTCGTAACCCGGCGCGCCCTGCGGGTCGGCCGGGTCCGCCTCCGGCTGCTTCACCATCGCGCAGAGCACCATCGCCTCGGCCGGGGTGAGCTGCTGTGACGCGGGCGCGTCCCGGCGTACGGTCTTGCCGAAGAAGGTCTGCGCCGCCGCCTCGATCCCGTACGCGCCCCGGCCGAACGGGACCGTGTTCAGATAGAAGCCGAGGATCTCCTCCTTGCTGTACTTGTCGTCGAGCTTCCAGGCGATGACCGCCTCGCGCAGCTTGCGCGAGTAGGTGACACCGCGCAGGTCCGCGGCGACCCGCGCGTACTGCTGGGTGAGGGTCGAGGCGCCCTGCCGCTGCCCGCCGCTGACGTTCGCCCACGCCGCCCGCAGCACGCCCTTGACGTCGATGCCGCGGTTGGTCCAGAAGGTCCGGTCCTCGGCCGCCACGATGGCCTGCTTCGCCGAGTCGTTCATCGCCTCGTACGGGACGATGGTGCGGTTCTGCGCCCCGAGTTTCGCCATCGGGGTGCGACCGTCGGCGTAGTAGACCGTGGTCGACTCGGGCAGCTTCAGGTCGGTGGGTGTCGGCACGCTGTCGAAGTAGTACCCGCCGGCCACCAGCCCGGCCCCGGCCAGCAGCGCGACGACCGCCAGGATGACGAGCAGGCGCCGGCCCCGGCGTCGCGGTCGCGCCGCGACCGCGCCGATCTCTCCGCTGTGCCGCACGCGATGCCTCCGACTGCTCGGCCGAATCGTCCCTGCCCGGCTCGCAGGCTAACCGACCGGCGCCGACGTCACCGGCCGGCGGCGCGCCACCGGAGCACGCCGGCACCGACCCGGCCGGACGTGCCGGGACCCCGCCGGGCAGGATGCGGGCATGCGTGACGACGTCCGCGGCTACCTCGCCGAACTGGTCCGGCGCGCCCGGGACGTGCTCGGCGCGGACCTGGTCGGCGCGTACGCGGCCGGCTCGCTCGGGCTGGGCGCCTACCAGCCCGGGCGCAGCGACGTGGACGTGGCGCTGCTGGTCGACGGTCCGCCGGCCGGCGCGGCGAAGGGGGCGCTCGTGGACCGGCTGCGGCACGAGTCCCTGCCCTGCCCGGCACGCGGCCTGGAACTGGTCGTCTACCGGCGCGACGTGGCCGCCGCCGGCCTCCCCGAGCCGGGCTTCGAATTCGAGCTGAACACCGGCGCGACGATGCCGTTCCGGGCCACCTACGACCCGGCCGACCGGCCCGCCGCCGACGGTCGGTTCTGGTACGCGCTGGACCGCAGCATCCTGCGCCAGTCCGGTCTGACGCTGCTCGGCCGCAGCGCCGCCGACGCCTTCGCCGACCCGGCGCCGGCCGCGCTGCGGGCGCTGCTCGTGGACGCGCTGCGCTGGTGGCTGGCGCTGCCCACGCCGCCCGGTGACGAGCCGGCGCCGGGCGCCGAGGACGCGGTGCTGGGTGCCTGCCGTGCGCTGGTGCGCTCCCGCGACGGCGTCTGGTTGGCCAAGGCCGACGCCGGGCGGCGGGTGGCCGCCGACGACCCGGACGCCGCGTTGATCCACCGCGCGATCGCCGCCCGCCGGGGTGGCCCGCCGCCGTCCGGACCCGAGGCGCGCGCGTTCCAGCGGCGGGTGCTGGCCCGGTTCACCGCCGGTTGAGCCGTGGCTAGGGTGGGCCATGACGGAGCCGGGCGCGTCGGTCCGCCCGGGCGGGAAGAGGTGAGCGTCGATGATGCGCAGGTGGTGGTTCGCCGGCCTGATGCTCGTCGCCGGCGTGGTGACCGGCGCCGGCCAGTCGGGTCCGGCGTCGTTCGCGCTCGGCTTCCTGCCCTTCGCGGTGCTGGGGGTGCTCTTCTCGCCGCTCGCCTTTCCCCGCTCGCTGACCGCCGCCCAGGCGCGGCGGCGCAGCGCCGACGACGGCCGGCCGGTCATCTACTGGCGTCCCGGCTGCACCTACTGCCTGCGCCTGCGGCTGCGGCTGGGCCGGCGCGCCGGGCGGGCGTACTGGGTGGACATCTGGCGGGATCCGGAGGCCGCGGCGGCGGTCCGGGCGGTCACCGGCGGTGACGAGACCGTGCCGACCGTCGTGCTGCCGGAGGGCGCGGTGGTGAACCCCGACCCGGCGTGGGTGCGCGACCGGCTCCCGGCCTGCCCCGGTCACCGGCCGCCGCCATCCGCCGGTCGTGAGCCCGGCGCCCCGGTCCGGGGCGCCGGGCATCGATCACCCGGTGTACGGCAGGGTGACGGTCGATCCGGCACCGGTGCCGACCGTGGTGGCGGCGTTGCCGATGGCGTTCCACAGCTCGACCTTGACCGTGCCGCCGGCCAGGTTGCCCAGCGTGCCGGTGGCCGAGGCCAGGCCCTGGGTCTGCCGGTAGCGCTCCATCCCGACGATCGGGTCGGTGGCGAAGTACCGGTAGGTCTCCACCCGGTCGACGCTGCCGTCGCCGGTCAGGTCGTACGACACCCGGGCCTGGACGCCGTTGCCGACCGCGATGCCCGCGTCGACGCCCAGGTCGAAGGCGGTGTTCCCGCCGGTGTACGTGCCGGTCAGCCCGGTGGCGGTGAACACCTGCGGGTTGGTCGGCGTGCCGTCGTGGTTGCCGTTGGCGGCGGTCACCGTGACCGTGCCGGTCGGTCCGGCGGTGGCGCCCAACTCCCCGCCGGAACGCAGGTAGCGGGTGGGGTTCAGCGGCGCCGGGGTGCTCGGGCCGGGACTCGGGCTGCTCGGCGTCGGACTCGCCGTGGTCGGCGTCGGGCTCGCGGTGGTCGGGGTCGGGGTGGGCGTCGAGGTCGGCGGGGGACCGGTCGGCACCGCCACGCCGCCGGTCGCGCTTCCCCCGCTCCAGGTGTACGCCCCGGAGGTGGCGGTCCTCCCGGCGGGCACGGCGAGCGTGGTGCCGTCGGAGAACGTGACGGTCAGCGGCCGGGCGGTGATGTTCGACGCCACGTACGTGCGCGCGGTGCCCTTGCGGAACACCTTCGCCAGCGGGTGGTTCGCGGTGACCGAGGTGTCGACAGTGCCGAGCGCGGCGAGGTTGCGGATCCAGTGGAACGTGTGCGCCTTGCTCTCGCCCTCCTCGCTGGTGAAGCCGCTGTTGGCCCGGAAGTTGCGCAACGCCTGGTCGCCGTCGCCGAGGGCGAGGAACTCCCAGAGGATGTCCTGCCACACGGTCGGCGGGCCACCCTTGTTGGCCACCAGCTCGGCGTAGTTGGCCTTGACGTAGTCGGGATGGTCGCCCAGGTAGAGGTGACCGCCGGTGATCGGCAGCATGTTGATGCCCTGGATCATCTCGGGGGCCGCGGAGAACCACGTCGAGTACGACCCGCCGTCGCCCCACACCATGCCGACGGTCCGGTGCCCGAAGGCCGCCGGGAAGTTCTCGTCGTGCACGTCGAACCAGTATTCCGAGATGGCCGCGGACTGGGTGGTCCACAGGTAGACGCCGGCGTCGCGGACGGCGGTGTCGCCGGTGGCCTGGCCCCACTGGATCAGCGCGTTGGCGAAGTTCATCCCCTCGGAGGACGACTCCTGGTTGTTGCCGGCGAAGAACGGCGCCAGGCCGGAGGCCCAGTCGTGACCGGCGTAGATGTCGAAGTCCCGCAGGTAGGGGAAGCGGTTGTCGGCCCGGTCGTAGTTGTTGGCGTCGCGGATGAGCAGGTCGACCATGCCGCCGTAGCGGGTGTCGTCGGCCCAGCCCGGGTCGAACTTGGCCACCGTGGCCGCCGCGGCGACGAAGTAGCCGTAGTGGAAGTGGTGGTCGTTGAGATCCTCGTCGGAGCCGTACGAGGCGGGGTAGCCGATGAGCGTGCCCCAGTTGCGGTCGTAGTAGAACAGTTGACCGGTCTCGCCGGAGCCGGCGGTGAGCCAGTTGGTGAGCCGCGCCTTCATGGCCGTCACGGCCTTGTCGCGCACGGTGGTGAGCCCGAGCTGGTCGGCGATCTCGGCGATCCGGGCGGCCCGACCGAGCCCCTTGCCGGCCCAGTAGGTGTCGGTGCCGCTGACCCCCTCCGGGTTGGCCAGTTCGGCGTTCAGGTAGCCGGTGACGGTGCTCAGGTCCGCGCCGGTGGCGTCACCGACGGCCGGCACCTCCGGCAGTACGCCGGTGAAGCGCATCGAGGTGGTGAACGACGGCACGCCGGCGAGCACCCGCATGGCGCCGCGCGCGGAGACGTACGTGCCGGTGATCGGGGTGGCGCCGGTGAGGCTGCGCCACTGGTGCGGGTAGAGCGCCACCACCGTCTTCCGCTCGGTGCCCTCCCGGGGCGTGGTGGTGAACGCGTAGGTGGTGCGCACCGTGCCGGCCGCCGGGTCGTACGCGTAGCTCATCCGGGTGCCGGTGACGTGCGCGTGGGCGTACCGACCGTAGGTGTCGGCCAGGGCGGCCTTGTCCGCGCCGCCGGGCAGCACGGCGACCGAGAAGTAACCCTTGCCGGCAAGCGTCGAGCTGATGCCCGCGCCGTCGACGGTCCAGGTCGCGCCGGTCGGCGCGTACGCGACGTAGTCGTGGCCGTGGACCGTGAAGCCGATGGTGGCGCCGGAGTTGCGCCACACGGTGGGCGTCGCGGCGGCGGTGAGTTGCGCGGCCCCGCCACCGCTGACGGTGTAGTAGCTGAACGGCAGCCCGTGGCCGATGGTGGCGCGCATGCTCCGGTTGCCGTCGCTCCAGTCGGCGGTGACCGTCCAGTCCGTCCAGTCGGCGGCCTTGACCACCGGCGCGGACAGCCCGGCCACCCCGACCCGGACGTCCTCGGTGTACGGGTAGTGGTATTCGCCGACTCCGGTGGCGGTGCCGCTGATCGCCGGCGTGGTGGTGTAGGACAGCCCGAGCCCGTTGTTCTCGGCGTGGAACGCCAGCGGGTGGGCCTGGAGGTTCTCGCTGGTCCCGCAGTTGTTGCGCTTCCAGATCAGGGAGGACCACCAGTCGTTCGTGGGGATCGCGCCGGCCGGCGCGTCCGAGGTGGCGAAGGTCCGTGGGTTGGTGCTGACGGCGCCGCAGCCCTTGGGCAGTTTGGCGCCGGGCGGCAGCGTCTCGGTGTAGCTGCCCGCGCCGACGGTGCCGGCGGTGGCGGTGCCACCACCGGTGACCACGACGCCGAGGAGGCCGGCGGCGAGTGCGGACGCGGCGGCGAGGGCGGTCGCCCGCCGACGGTGCCGCCGGGCGGGGGACGGGACGGGGGTCGCGGGGGAGACGTCCCACCGGGGGAGTGTCATGGAGGTCCCCTTCAGGAGAAGGTGGTGTTCGGAGGCGGATCCGACAGTCGAGAGAGCGCTCTCTTGAGAAGCGAGGTTAGGTTCCGGTTACGTGCACGTCAATGTTTTGTTGCCTGAGAGAGCGCTCTCTTGGCGTCGCGACGGCTGCTTCCCGTGGCCCCGAAAGTGCTCCCGAACAGGGAAAACCCGCCCTCCGGTCGCACTCCCGCCCGACCGGGCCCGGTTCCGCCGCGCACCGTCCCCGCGCACCGTCCCCGCGCACCGTCCCCGCGCACCGTCCCCGCCATGGGTGTGAACGCTCCGCGAGACACCCATGGCGTTCCACCCGCGGTCGGCACTGGCGGTGAGTGGAACGCTATGGGTGTCAACCGGGGCGCGAGACACCCGTGGCGTTCCACCCATGGTCGGTGCGGGCGGTGGGTGGAACGGTATGGGTGTTTGGACGCGCCTAGTCAGGTCGGCCGACATCGCCGGACGCGCCCTGACCCGGCCGCCGACGTCATCCCGTGGCGCGGGAAGCGCGCCGGACGGGGACGGCGGCCGGACCGCGAGCAGGACGCGGTCGGCGAGACAGGTCGGGCGAGACCGTCAGGCGGCGGTGGCGACGAGACGGTCCGCACCGGTCACCGGTGCTGGCGTGGTGCCCGGACCATCGCCGTCGGCGCCGGGCCGTACCCCGGTGTGCGGCACTGGGGTGTGCGGCGACGCGGCGGCGGCGCTGGGCGTGCGGGCGGCGCTCAGCCCGACCTGGGCGGTGTCCCAGGGGGCGCACGGCCACGCCGCGCCGGCGCAGCTCGGGCTGGCGCACCTTCCCTCCGCGTCGGGCTGGTGCGCGTCGGCGACCGCGGCGGACATGTCCCACAGCAGTGGGTCGGTGACCTCCGCCGGACGGTCGGCGGCGCGGTCGGTGTTGGATCCGGACATGGTCGATCCCCCCTGTGGTGAACGGGCCCCCACCTGTTTCCGGAACCGGCCCCGGCCAAACCTGCGGATGATCGGGAACGGGCATAGGCTGGTCGGTGTGGCGCGGTACTACGACCTGCATCCGGACAATCCCCAACCGCGGGTGATCCAGCAGGTGGTGGATCTGCTCCGCGCGGACGGGGTGATCGTCTACCCGACCGACTCGTGCTACGCCCTGGGCTGCCGGCTCGGCAACCGCGACGGCGTGGAGCGGATCCGGGAGATCCGGCGGCTCGACCAGCGGCACCCCTTCACGCTCGTGTGCGCCGACTTCGCCCAGCTCGGCCAGTTCGTCAAACTCAGCAACGCGGTCTTCCGGCAGGTCAAGGCCGTGATTCCGGGCAGTTACACGTTCCTCCTGCCGGCCACCTCGGAGGTGCCGCGCCGGCTCCAGGACCCGCGACGCCGGGTGGTCGGCGCGCGGGTGCCGAAGCACACCGTGACCCAGGCGCTGCTGGCCGGGTTGGGCGAGCCGCTGCTCTCCAGCACCCTGCTGCTGCCGGGTGAGCCGGAGCCGATGACCCAGGGCTGGGAGATCAAGGAACGGCTCGACCACCAGGTCGACGCCGTGGTCGACGCCGGGGACTGCGGGCTCGAACCCACCACCGTGGTCGACCTGTCCGGCCCGGAGCCGGAGATCCTGCGCCGAGGCGTCGGCGACCCCTCCCGCTTCGAGTAGGGATCGGCCGGTTCCGCCCCGCCGGGCCGCCGGGTGCGGCACGGTGGATCCGGCGAACGGCGACGGGGGTACGGCGTGAACGCACTCGTGCTGATCTCGGTGCTCGGCGTCACCGTGGTCGTCGGCACCACCATCGGTGGCCGGTACAGTGTCGCGCCGCCGGTGCTGCTCATCGCCATGGGGGCGCTGCTCGGCCTGCTGCCACCGTTCGAGAACGTGGTCCTCGAACCCGAGGTGGTGCTGGTGCTGTTCCTCCCGGCGATCCTCTACCGGGAGAGCCTGGTGATCAGCCTCCGCGAGCTCCGCGCCAACCTCGCGGTGATCGTGCTGCTGGCCGTCGCGCTGGTGGTCATCACGATGGTCGCGGTCGCGTACCTGGCCCAGGCCCTCGGGGTGGAACCGCACGCCGCCTGGGTGCTCGGCGCGGTCCTGGCGCCCACCGACGCCGCCGCCGTCGCCGGCCTGGCCAAGCGGATGCCGCGTGGCATCCTCACCACGCTGCGCGCGGAGAGCCTGGTCAACGACGGCACGGCGCTTGTGCTCTTCGCGGTGGCGGCAGGTGTGATCGCGGGCGGCAAGGTGCCCGGCCCGTTCGCGCTCGGCGGCCAGTTCGTCGGCAAGTCGTTGGGTGGGGTGGTCGCCGGGCTGCTCGTCGGCGGGCTGGTGATCCTGATCCGCAAGCACATCGACGACGCGATGCGCGAGGGCGGGCTGAGCATCCTCACCCCGTTCGTCGCGTTCCTGCTCGCCGACGCGGTGCACGCCAGCGGGGTGCTCGCGGTCGTCGTCTCCGGGCTGCTGGTGTCGTACGCGGCACCGCAGGTGATCCGGGCCCGCTCCCGGCTCACCGCGTACGCCTTCTGGGACCTGTCCACCTTCATGGTCAACGGTGGTCTGTTCGTGCTGCTCGGCATGCAGGTGCCGGGCTCGCTGCGCAACATCACCAGTCACTCGCCGGCGGCGGCGTTCGGCATCGCCACGCTCGTCGCGCTCGTGGTGGTCGCCACCCGACTGGGGTGGGTGCACCTTGCGGTGTCGGTGTTGCAGGGCGTCGACCGGCGGGAGTCGCGGCGCTCGTCGCACTTCGACGCCCGGATGCGCACGGCCGCCGGCTGGGCCGGGTTCCGGGGCGCGGTCTCGCTCGCCGCGGCGCTTGCCGTGCCGGTCACCATGCACGACGGCACCCGGGTGCACGAGCGGGATCTGATCATCTTCGTCACCGTGGTGGTGATCGTGCTGATCATGGTGGTGCAGGGCACCACGCTGCCGGCCGTCGTCGCCTGGGCCGGTCTGACCGGCGACCGGCAACGCGACGACGAGGTGCGCCAGGCGCGGATCCGCGCCACCGAGGTGGCGCTGGAGGCGTTACCGGAGGTGGCCGCCGACCTGGGCGTCGCGCCGGACACGGTGGACCGGCTCCGCGCCAGCTACCAGGACCACCTGGCGGACGTCCGCGACCCGCGCAGCGAGGAGGCGGAGCGGGAGCGGGAGCTGTCCCGCCGGTTGCAACTGGCGATCCTGGACCGTAAGCGTCGGGAGGTCACCCGGCTGCGCAACAGCAACCAGATCGACGACGCGGTGCTGCGGGAACTCCAGGCGGCCACGGACATCGAGGAGGTCCGCCTGCTCGGCCCCGAGGTCGAGGACTAACCGCAAAGCCCTCGTGCCAATTCACGGAAAGAGTGGCTATCCGCGACCGGATAGCCACTCTTTCCGTGCAACAGGGGGGAAGGGGAAGGGGGATCAGCCGGCCGTGCAGCTCACGGTGCCGGAGGGGGCGGTGCCGGTGCCCTGGAAGCCGAACTCGGTGCTGCCACCGGCGGCGACCTGGCGGTTGTAGTCGACGTTACGGAACGTCACCAGCCCGGTGGAGCCGCTGGTCTGGGCGCTCCAGGCGTTGGTGACCGAGGAGCCGGAGGGCACCGTGAGCGACACCGACCATCCGTTGAGCGGGCTGCCACCGGCGGTGACCCGCACGTTGGTGACGAAGCCGCCCGGCCACTGGTTGGTGGAGAGCGTCGCGGTGCAGGCGCCGGCCGGCGGGGGCGTCGTCGGCGGCTCCGTGGTGGGCGGCGTGGTGGTGGGGGGCGTGCTGGTCGGCGGCGTGCTCGTCGGCGGGGCGCTGGTCGGTGGCGGGGTGCCACCGGCGTTCAGCGCGTTGAGCGTCGAGGTGTACGCCGCCTTCTTGTTGCCGTTGCCGTCGAAGAGCAGCGGCGTCCCGCTGGCCCGCCAGGAGTCGCTGTCCCGGATGCCCCAGACCGTGATGCCGTTGCAGCGCGCCACGGCCAGGCAGTCCTTCACCACGTTGCCGTACGCGGTGGCCTGGCTGCTGCCCGAGCCCTCGATGTCCAGCTCGGTGATCTGCACGTCGACGCCGAGGTCGGCGAAGCTCTGCAGGGTGGTGCGGTAGTTGCCCGGGTACGGCGAGCCGCTGTTGAAGTGCGACTGGAAGCCGACGCAGTCGATCGGCACGCCCCGGGCCTTGAAGTCCTTGACCATGTTGTAGACGCCCTGCGTCTTGGCCCAGCTCCAGTTGTCGGTGTTGTAGTCGTTGTAGCAGAGCTTGGCGCCCGGGTCGGCGGCGCGGGCGGTGCGGAAGGCGACCTCGATCCAGTCGTTGCCGGTGCGCTGGAGGTTGGAGTCGCGCCGGCCGCCGTTGCCGTCGTCGAACGCCTCGTTCACCACGTCCCAGGAATAGATCTTGCCCTTGAAGTGGGTGGCGACCTGCGTGATGTGGTTGATCATGGCGTTGCGCAGCGCGCTGCCCGACATGTTCTGCGCCCAGCCCGGCTGCTGCTGGTGCCAGGCCAGCGCGTGGCCACGGACCCGCATGCCGTTGGCCTGGGCGTGCGCGACGATCCGGTCGGAGCTGCTGTAGTTGAACTGGTTCTGGGACGGCTCGGTGGCGTCCCACTTCATCTCGTTCTCGGGCGTGACCATGTTGAACTCGCGGTTCAGGATGCCGACGTACGTGCCGTCCGACAGCTTGTTCGCGGCCACCGCGGTGCCGAAGTAGCGGCCCTGTTCCGCCGCCGACGCGCCGAGCGTCGTGCCGGCGCTGGCGCTTGTCGCGACCGCGACCGTCGCGGCGACCGCCGCGGCCCCGGCCAGCATCGATACCACCGCGGCACGCGGGCGCGACCGGGCTGTCCCGCTCCCGCTGTCGCGGGCGAGCACCTTGTCCATCTGAAAGCCTCTCCTAGCCTGGTGAATAGGATCGTCCACGTCGGTCACCGCCCGTCACGGTGTCGGCTCGGCGCGACCGCCCGGAGGCCGCGCGGGACGGGGAGACGAGTCCCCTGCACCGTGGGTTGATCGACGTGAATCTGTGCCCCGAGCCTACCGGAACTGTTCCGAAAACTTAACGGTCTCGATATGTCGATTCCCCGGCGGGGAGGTGGCGGTCGATGCGTCGAACGCGCCGGCCGGAGGCGGTCGGCGGGCGGTACTCGGCCCCGTGCTCCGGGTCCGGAAGTTTCGGCGGCACGTGACCCGGCGGACCGGGTCGCCTGGCCCGCTGTCCGTGACCGGACGCACCGGCGCTTGAACGCGGGGCCCCGGGGCGCGATCCTGTCCCTACATCGACATCAAACGATGGAAGAGGTCCCAGGATGCGCCGACCGTCGCTCGTCGTCCTCGTCCTCGCCGCCCTGCTCGCGGCCACCCCCGCCGCGGCCCCGGCCGGCGCCGCCCCACGATCCGCGCCGCTCACCGAGCTGCGCACCGCCGGCACCGCCTGGGGGCACGACCCGGCCACCGGCCGCCTGACCGTCACCGTCGACGACACGGTACGCGGACCGGAGCTGGCCGCGCTGCGCCGGGCCGCCACCCGCTCCGGCGCGGTCCTGCGGCACGAGCCGGGCCGGCTGCGCACGCTCATCGCCGGCGGCCAGGCGATCTACGGCGGCGGTGGGCGGTGCTCGCTCGGCGTCAACGCGCGCAGCGGCAGCACCTGGTACTTCGTCACCGCCGGGCACTGCACGAACCTCGCCGCCACCTGGTACGCCGACAGCGCCCACACCAGCGTGCTGGGCAGCCGCACCGGCAGCAGCTTCCCCGGCAACGACTACGGGCTGGTCCGTTACACCGGCACGGTGGCGCACCCCAGCGCGGTGTACACCTACCCCGGCCAGGTGACGATCTCCGGCGCCGGCAGCGCGTACGTCGGTCAGGCGGTCTGCCGCAGCGGCGCCACCACGGGCGTGCGGTGCGGCGTGGTCACCGGCTTGAACCAGACCGTCAACTACGCCGAGGGCCGCGTCACCGGCCTGATCCGCACCAACATCTGCGCCGAACCGGGGGACAGCGGCGGGCCGCTCTACGTGGCCGCCACAGGCGTCGTCCTCGGGATCCTCTCCGGTGGCAGCGGCAATTGCACCAGCGGCGGCACCAGCTACTACCAGCCGATCCTGAAGGTCCTCGCCGCGTACGGCCTGAGCATCCCGTGACCGCCGGCCCGGAGGCGGGCCGGCGCCGGCCCGAGGGCGAAGGCCGGGGACGCCGACGGCTCGCTAGCCTGACGCGGTGACCGTCTACGCCCTCGCGCAGCTCACCGTTCACGACCGGGCACGCTACGACGCGTACGTCGCCGCCTTCCTGCCGGTGCTGGCCCGGCACGGCGGCCGGCTGCTCGTCGCCGACCCCGCCCCCCGGGTGGTGGAGGGCGACTGGCCGCACGACACGGTGGTCCTGGTGTCCTTCGACCGCCGGGAGGACTTCGAGCGCTGGTCCACCTCGCCGGAATACCGGGAGATCTCCCGGGACCGGGAGGCGGCGACCGAGGGGGTGGTCCTGCTGCTCGACGGCATCGGCCACGCCTGGCCGGCCTGACCGGCCGGTACGCGCCTATCCTGAGCCGGTGGAGCTGGCCTTCAGCGGCGAGGTGTGGTTCTGGCGTGGCCCGGCGCCCTACCACTTCGTGACCGTGCCCGACGAGCAGTGCGCGGCGCTGGCGGCTGCTGCGGCGGCGGTCACCTACGGCTGGGGGATGATCCCGGTGTCCGTCCGCATCGGGGCGACGGACTGGCGGACGTCATTGTGGCCGAAGGACGGGCGGTACGTGGTGCCGCTGCGGGCCGCAGCCCGCCGGGCGGAGCGCATCGCGCTGGGCGATCGGGTGGACGTCCGGTTGACGGTGGACGTCTGAGCGCTCGGTGCGATCCGGCGGGTCAGTCGCCCGGCGGGCGGCCCATCGCCGCGCCCAACTCGGCGCGGCTGGCGATACCGAGCTTGCGGTAGACCCGGGCCAGGTTCGCCTCCACCGTCTTCGGGCTGATATAGAGCGCGTCGGCGATGGCCCGGTTGGTCTGCCCCCGCGCGGCGAGCCGGGCCACCCGTTCCTCGGTGGCGGTCAGGGTGGTCGGCGCCGGTGTGCGGGCGCCCAGCCGGCCCCGCTCCGCCCGCGCCCGGTCCGCGAAGGCGGACGCGCCGAGCGCGTCGAACTCGGCCGCTGCGGCGTCGAGCGCCGCCCGGGCCTCCCGGCGGCGTCGCACCCGGCGGTACGCGCGCCCGGCCACCAGCAGGCAGCGGGCCCGGTCCATCGGCAGCACCGTCGCCGGCACGGTGGCCCGGGCGTCGGCGAGCGCGGCGAGCGCCTCGGTCGGGTCCGCGCCGCCGGCGCCGGCCAGCAACGCCCGGCTGCGCGCCAGGCCGAGCGTCGTCCACGGCCGGGGCAGCCGGGCGTGCCGCCGGGCCAGCCGGTCCAGCACGGCGTGCGCGGTGTCCAGGTCGCCGGCGCCGACGCACGCCTCGATCCAGTCCGGTTCGAACCGTTGCGCCAACGGCTCGGCGATGCCCGAGGTGTCCAGGTTGTCGGCGAGCGCCCGGTACGCCGACGCGGCTGTGGCCCAGTCGCCGCCGAAGAGCGCCACCAGGCCGGTGAGCTGGTGGTGCAGCCGGCGGCTCCAGGGGTCGCCGACGTCGTCGGCCCGGCGTAGGCCGGCGGCGACGCTCCCGGCCTCGACCAGCCGACCCCGGTGGGCGTCCAGCATGCCGGCCAGCCAGCTCTCGCCGACCAGCCCGGTGCCCAGTTGCTCGCCGAGATCCCGGGCGGCGGCGATGTGCGCGCCGGCGACCGCGAAGCGCCCGGCCAGCAGTTCGGTCTCGCCGAGGTGGGTGAGCACCTCGTGGCGCCACGGATCGTCGCCGCGCGCCACCGCCCGGTCCAGCATCAGGTGCAGCCGCCCCCGTGCCCGCTCGTGGTCGTCGACGGCCTTCCACCAGATCGCCGGAATCGAACCGGCCAGGAAGGACGGCTCGCCCGCCTCCAGCGCCAGCGCCCGCTCCAGCAGATCGGTGCGGGCCGGCTGACCGGCGCGTACCTCGTGGAAGAAGAACAGCAGCAACGCGGCGGTCAGCAGCGGGCGGTGGGCGCCCCGGTCGGACAGCCGGGCGATCGCCGCCCGGGCGTGCCGGCGGGCCGGCTCCGGCGCGTCGTGGAACAGCGTCAGGTGCGCGTGGATACGGCCCGTCAGGCGCCCGTCGGGTCCGGCGGCGGCCAGCGCCTCCTCGGCGACGCGGACCGCCACGCCCAGGTCGTCGGCGCACCAGGCGACGAGCGCGCGGAGCAGCAACGCCTCGGCCCGGTCGGCGCCGGTCAGCTCGGCGGCGGCCACCTCGGCGGCCCGGCCCGCCACCGCGTAGTCGCCGCTGTCGATGCGGCACTGCACCGCGTCCAGGCGACGCCGGTCCCGGTCGGCCGCCGCGCCGGGCGGGGTCAGCGCCGCGGCCCGGTCGTACCATTCGGCGGCGAGCGCGGGCACGCCCCGTATCCGTTGCCGGGCCGCCGCGGCGGCCAGGTCGGCGGCGACCGCCGGGTCCGGCGTGACCGTGCAGCGGGCGAGCTGCCGGGCCCGCTCGTCCGGGTCGAAAACCGCGCCGGCGAGCACCGCGTGCAGCCGACGCCGCGCCCCCGCCGGGATGCTCTCCCGCACCGCCGCCGCGTAGCGGGGGTGCGCGAAACTCACCCGGCTCGGCGTCACCACCACCAGGCCGGCGTCCTCCGCCGCGTCCAGCGCGCCGGCCGGCACCCCGGCCGCCGCGAGGTCCCGCAGGTCCGGCACGGTCAGCAGGGCGGCCAGCCGGACCGCGTCCCGGCTCGGGCCGGGCAGCGCCCGCAGCGTGTCGGCGAGCAGGTCACGCAGCGAGGAGGGCACCGGCAGATCCTCGTCCGGCCCGGGCGGCCGGGGCAGTCGCAGCACCGCGCGGGCCAACTCGATGGCCAGCAGCGGGTTGCCGCCGGCCTCCCGCGCCAGCCGGTCGGTCAGCGAACGCCCGAGCGTGCCGCCGAGCCGGGCCGCGACGATCCGGTGCAGGTCCGCCGCCGCGAGCGGGGGAAGGTCGACCCGCAGCGGCCGGTACCGGCCGGTCGGGTCGTCATCGAGGCCGAGCGGTACGGGCACGGACGCGCCGTCGCCGGTGCGTCGGGTGGCCAGGACCGTCGGCCACCGGGGCAGCCGGCGCAGCGCGAACCGCAGCGCCCGGGCGCTGGGCGGGTCGAGCCAGTGCGCGTCGTCGACGGCCAGCAGCACCCGGGTCGCGTCCCCGACGGCGCCGTCGAGCAGGGTGTGTGTGGCGGCGCCCACTGCCCGTTCGTCCACCGCCTCAGCCGCGCCGCCGGTGAGCAGCACCATGTCGGCGGCGGCCCGCTGCGGCGCCGGCAGCCGCGGCAGCGCGTCGGCCAGCGGGCGGAGCACGTCGGCCAGTGCCGCGTACGGCAGCGCGGTCTCGGCCTCGGTGGGCGCGGCCGGCAGCACCCGCCAACCGGCCTCCCGGGCGCGCCCGACCAGCGCCCGCCAGAGCGCGGTCTTGCCGATGCCGCTGGGACCGTCGAGGAGCACCGGCTCCCCGCCCGCCAGGGCGTGCCACACCCGGTCGACGACCGCGTCGCGGCCGACCAGCGCGCCGTCCATGGCGGGATCCTGACACAGCGACGCCAGCCGGCCCAGCGTCGGCGCGGCGTCATCCCGGGGGGTGGCCGCAGACCGCCACGTCCGGGACGACCTCCTCATTGCGGTAGACGTCGGCGCCCCAGCTCGGGCCGGCCGCCGCCGCCACCTGTGGGATCCGGGCCGCCCGGGACGGGGAGAGCAGGCTGAGAAACGTGTTCAGCACGCGGACCACCGGTTCCAGGATGCGGTACCCCACGCCGAAGCGGGCCCGCACGCCGAGGCCGACGCCCCGGCACAGCGCGTACGGGGCACCGAGTGCGGAGCCGAGCGTGGTCCCGTACGAGGTGGTCAGCTCGAACCAGATACCGGCGGTGAACAGGAACGCGCTGATCCCGACCGTGAACCGGACGCCGTGCCGGATCACCAGTCCCATCACGCCGACCGGGACCCCGGTGAGCGAGTCGAGCAGGCTGGCCCGGCGGGCGAAGCCCTCCGTGACGCGCGGCCCCACCCGCCCGTCCGCCCAGCCGAAGCCGAGCCGGCCGGCCAGCGCGTACTCGCCGGCGCCCCGGACGGTGCCGCTGCGGGCGCCGAACGCGGTCGCCACCTCAAGCGTCTGGGTCACTGTGAACGACAGCGGAATACCGGCGACGAGCCCGATCGGAACGGCGATGTCGACCGGGATCGGGAACGTCCGGTGATGGTTCCGGCCGCCGTCGATCCCCGCGGTGAAGTCCACCTTGATGCCGAAGCCGCCGGTGATCTCCAGTTCCGCCCGGGTCACCCGACCGGCGCCGATGGCCAGGTGGAACGAGGCGTCCGGCCGACCCACGGTGAGCGTGACGGTGCCGGCCAGGCGTACCCCGCCGTCGTCGTAGGTGAAGTGCGCGCCGATGCCGCCCGCGCAGCAGAACGTCCGCACCCGGTAGCCGTGGGCGGTCGCCTCCGCCCGCCCACCGGCCGCCGGCGGAGGCTGCCCGGGCGGTACGGCCGGCGCGCGCACGGGGCCGGCGCGCCCGAGCGTGCCCCCGGCCGCTGCCGGCTCCCGGGCCCACGCCGGATCACCCGCCGAATACACCGTCGGGCGGTCGACCGGGACGTCGCTGCCGGTGAACACGCCGTCCCGGATCACCTCGGTCAGCGTGACCGGGCCGATGGTCACCCGCAGGTCCCCGCCTTCCTCGGCCAGGTCGAGCACCCGTCCGACGCCCCGGCCGGTGAGGAACATGACCCGGCCGGGCGCGAGCCGGCCAGCGTGGCGCGCGGAGGGGTCCAGCCGCCAGGTCAGCCCGTCGGCGCTCACCGAACGCACCGCGTCGCTGCCGCCGCCGACCACCACCACGTCCGGTTGCAACGTGACGTCCGGGTCGGGCGCCGGGGCGTACCCGTAGCGTGGCTGTTCCCGGTCCGCCGGGCCGGGCGGTCGCTGCCCGCCGCAGCCGGTCAGCGTGAGCAGGACCGCGACGCCGGCCGCGAGCAGCCGGCGGCGGCTCGCCGGGCTCACATCCGGCCGGCGACGGTACGGGCCAGCCGCTCCAGCGGGGCCCGGTTCTCCTGCGGGTCGTTGAGCCGCACCAGCCGCACCGCGACCCACAGCTCGCCCCTGCGCAGGAAGAACGCCTCGGCGGTGAGCAGCGCCTCGTCGGCCACCCCGGTCAGCGGGCGGGTCTCGTGGTCGAGTTGCCGCTCGATGTCGAGGTACTTCTTCGCGCCGTCGCCCACGTACACCTCGACCTGGGCGGTCGGGCCGGTGACCGGCGCAGTGTAGGTGCACGACCGGGGCGCGGGCACCGCGTCGTCGACCGGGGTGCCGGCGAGCCGCGCGGCGTCGGCCCGGGACACCAGCGCGCAGGCGTCCGGCACGGCGGCGGGCCCGTCCGTCCCCGGCTGCTCCGCTGTCGGTTGCTCGACCGCGACGGGACCGGCCGGCGGGTCGGCCGGGCTCGTCCGGTCGCCGCCGCAGCCGGCGGACGCCGCGAGCAGGACCGTGGCCAGGGCGAGCGCGTGCCGACCGGGTCGCACCGCCGCCGCCTCAGGCCGGGATCGCGTCGAGCGCACGGCGCAGGATCCGCTCGTTGCCGGCCGGGTCGCTGCCGAAGCTGCTGATCGTCACCGTGTACGTGCCGGTGCCGTCGATCAGCACCGCCTCGCCGCGGATGTCCTTGACGGCCAGGTAGCCCTGGTCGCCCCGGTCCACGCCGACCACCTTGTCGTACTGCTTGCCGGCCTGCTCGTGCTGGTAGTCGTAGGTGGCCCGGCCGGCGGTCACCGAGGCGGTGGTGACGGTGAGGCTGGCCACCCCCTTGCCGTCGCCGAACAGGCAGTTGCCCTCGTCCCGCATCGTCCGGCCGACGATCTCGGACACCTGGGCGGCGGTGAACGGACAGGCCGGCGGCGCGCCGCCGGCCGCGCCCAGGTCGCCCAGGCCGGTGTCGTCGGTCCGGCCGGCCGGTGCCGACGCGGGCGTGCCGTCGGTGTCGTCGCACGCCACCGGCGCGAGCAGGGCGAGCAGCAGGGGCAGCCCGAGGAGGGCGCGGGTACGGGCGCGGGCGGAACGGGCCGGCGCGAGCGCGTGAGGTGCCATGCGTTCGACGCTAGGGCCGTCGCCACTCCCGGTAATCGGGGATTTCCCTACGTCGTGAGCCCGGGGACGCCGCGGCCGGACGGCGCCGGTGGGGGTAGCGTGCACCCGAAGCCCGCAGCGAGGAGGTCCGGAGAGTGCAGCCGACGATCGTGGACGTACCCACCCCGGACGGGACGGCGGACGCCTACCTGGCCCGGCCGGACTCCGGCGGCCCGTTCCCGGGCGTCCTGCTGTTCATGGACGCGTTCGGGCTGCGCCCCCGGCTGGCCGAGATGGCCGCGACGATCGCCGACCGCGGGTACGTCGTGCTCGTGCCCAACCTGTTCCACCGTGCCGGCCCCACCCCACCGGTCGACATGTCCGCCCTGGCCGACGACAGCCGGCGCGCCGAGCTGTTCGGGCGGGTCGGGCCGATGATGGCCGCGCTGACGCCGGACGCGGTGGCCCGGGACACCGCCGCCTACCTCGACTTCCTGGCCGCCCAGCCGGGTGTCGCGCCCGGCCCGGCCGCGATCACCGGCTACTGCATGGGCGGCACCACCGCGCTGCGGGCGGTCGAGGCCCTTCCGGACCGGATCGCCGCGGTGGCCGCCTTCCACGCCGGACACGTGGTCACCGACGCGCCGGACAGCCCGCACCGGGGCGTCGGCGCGGTGACCGGCGAGCTCTACTTCGGCCACGCCGACCAGGACGGGTCGATGACCGCCGACCAGATCGCCGTCCTGGAGAAGGCGCTCGACGCCGCCGGCGTCACCTACCGCTCCGAGGTCTATGCGGGCGCCCGTCACGGCTACACCCAGGCGGACACCCCGATGTACGACGAGCGGGCCACCGAGCGGCACTGGGCCGCGCTGTTCGATCTGCTCGACCGCACCTTCCGGAGCTGACCCGGCAGGCCACCGGGGCGCGACTGGCACCTGTCACCGCCGGCCCGGCTGGCTAGCGTCGGCCCATGGACACCGCGCACCGTACGCCGGCCGGCCCGTTCGCCGCGCTGACCACCGCCCACGTCGCCGACGCCTGCCTGCGGGCCGGCGTTCCGGTGCGCTGCGCCCCGGCCGCCGTCCGGCCGGTGCTGGCCGGGCGGTCCCTGGCCGGGCCGGTCCGACCGGCCCGGCACGTCGGCAGCGTCGACGTGTTCCTGGAGGCCATCGACCGGGCGTCGCCGGGGGACGTGCTCGTGGTCGACGACGGCGGGCGCACCGACCGGGCCTGCGTCGGTGACCTGGTGGTGCGGGAGGCGCAGGCCGCCGGGCTGGCCGGCCTGGTGGTGTGGGGCGCGCACCGGGACACCGCGGACCTGACGGCCGTCGGGCTGCCCGTGTTCAGCCTCGGCGCCACCCCGACCGGGCCGCTGGCGCTCGATCCGCGACCGGCCGGCGCGCTGGACTCGGCGCGCGTCGGGCCGTGGACGGTCGACGCCGGTGACCTGGTCCTGGCCGACGACGACGGGGTGCTGTTCGTGCCCGGCGGGCGGGCCGGCGCGTTGGTCGAGGCGGCCCGGTCCATCCGGGACACCGAGCGGCGGCAGGCCGACCGGATCGCCGCCGGCGAGTCGCTGCGGGCGCAGCTCGGGTTCGGCGACTACCTGGCCGCCCGCGCGGCGGAGCCGGCGCTGACGTTCCGGGCGCACCTGCGCCGGGTGGGCGGCGCGATCGAGGAGTGAGCCTCAGCCGCCGCGGGCCCACAACGCCAGGCGGACCCGGTTGGGGCTGCCGGTCTTGGCCATCAGGCTGGTGATGTGGGTCTTCACCGTGGTCACGCCGATGTGCAGCCGGTCGCCGATCTCGGTGTTGGACAGCCCCTCGGCGACCAGGTCCAGCACGTCCCGCTCGCGGGCGGTCAGGTCGGCGGCCCGCCGGGGCGCGCCGGCCCGGGCGTGCACCGCCCGCTGGACCAGCCGGCGCAGCACCTCCGGGCTGAACGGACTGTCCCCGGTGGCGGCCCGGCGGACGCCGTCGAGCAGGTCGGCCGGGGGCGCGTCCTTGAGCAGGAACCCACAGGCGCCCGCGGTCAGGGCCGGATAGAGGTGGTCGTCGTCGCCGAACGTGGTGAGCACCATGATCCGGGTGGCCGGCCGGTCGGCGAGGATCCGGCTGGTCGCGGTGATCCCGTCCACCCCGGGCATCCGCAGGTCCATCACCACCACGTCCGGCCGCAGCCGGGCGGCGAGGGCGACCGCGTCGCGGCCGTTGTCGGCCTCGCCGACGACCTCCAGGTCGGGTTGGGCGTCGCAGAGCATCCGCAGCCCGGCCCGGATGAGGTGCTGGTCGTCGACAAGCAGCACGCGGATCATGTCGGCTCCGGCGGGGCCGGTCGGGACCGGCCCGCCGGCGTGCCCGCGGACTCGTCCGGCGACGCCGGCGGCAGCACCGTCCGCACCCGCCAGCCGTCGCCGGTCGGCCCGGCCTCCAGCCGGCCGCCGAGCACCTCGACCCGCTCCCGCATCCCGACGATGCCGTGCCCGCCGCCGGCGGGCACCACGGCCGGCGCCGCGCCCCGCCCGTCGTCGGCGACCGCCCAGTGCACCGCGCCGTCCACCACGGACACGGTCAGCCGGGCCCGGGCCGCCGCGCCCGCGTGTTTCGCCACGTTCGTCAACGCCTCCTGGGTCAGCCGCAGCACCGCCTGGCCGCGTACCGCGTCGAGCGTGCCGACCGCCGGGTCCACGTCGGCCTCCACGGTGATCCCGGCCTGCCGGGCCCGGTCCACGGTCGCGCCGAGCGCCGCCGGCAGCGCCGACGGCTCGATCGCGGTCAGCGCGGCGTCGCCGCGTACGCCGTCCGGCTGGCGGAGCACCGCGACCAGCCGGCGCAGGTCGGTGAGCGCCGCCGTGCCGGTGCCGTGCACGTCGTCGAAGACCGCGCCGACCCGGGGATCGAGGTCGGGCAGCACGTGCCGGGCCACCCCGACCCGCAGCACCATCGACGCGACGTGGTGGGCGAGCACGTCGTGCAACTCGCGGGCGATGGCGCTGCGCTCGTCGGCGCGCGCGGCCCGGCTCTCCGACTCGCTCCGCCGCTGCTCCGCCGCCGCCCGTTCCTCGGCCTGCCGAGCCAGCTCGCGGGTGGTCCGGACGACCAGGCCGAGCAGCACCGGCAGGCCGACGGTGACGGCCAGCCCGAACACGCCGGTGAGCACCTCCCGGACCGGGTCGCCGACCAGGTCGCTCACGTCGATCACGGCCAGCAGCCCGGCCGCCAGCCAGAACGTCCGGGGCCGGGCGGCCCGCATGGTCAGTTCCAGCAGCGCCCAGCTCGCGCCGACCTGGTTGATCAGCGAATCGTCGACGAGCGCCAGGGCCACCACCAGCAGGGCGCACTGGAGCAGCAGGTTCAGCAGCGGCCGACGGTGGCACAGCAACGCCACCGCGAACGCGGCGACCGCGAGCGCCCACTGCGTCGCCGTCGGCCCGGGCCGGCCGTGCGCGCCGACGACCAGGTAGCCGACGCCGCTGAGATCCAGCAGCAGCATCCGCGCGAGCGTGTCGCGCGCGTCGAACAGCCGCCCCACCCAGCTCACCGCGCCAGCCTAGGCAACCGGCGCGGCCGGGGCCACCGCGCCGGTCCCGCCGTCCGCCGTCCGCCGCCACCGGGCCCGGAGCGCGAGGTGGACGGCCAGGCCGAGCGGGCCCAGCAGGATGGTGAGCAGCAGCACCGGCGCGGTGAGCAGGGCCGGGATGCCCCGTTCCCGGGCGTCGGACCAGATCCACCGCCCGACGAACAGGTCGAAGCCGATCATGTGGGCCCACGCCGCCGCCGCGCCGTCGGCCGTGCCGAGCAGGTCCCGCAGGCCGTCGAGCGTGGGCGCGGTCACCACCGGCAGCACCGCGCCGAGCGCCGGCAGCACCAGGAGCGCGTAGACGACCAGGACCGGCGTCACGATCAGCGGCGAGCCGACCACCCGCGCGGTCCACGACCAGCGGGGGGCCAGGATCATCAGCGCCCAGAACGGCGCGGCGAGGGCGAACGTCAGGCCGAACAGCGTCTCGCTCATCCGACCAGCACCACCGGGGTACGCCGGGACCGGCGGGCCAGCACGAGACCGGCGGCTGTCGCGGTGGCGAGCACCAGCGCCGCCGCCACGGTCAGGGTGAGCCCGTCCGGGCGCGACAGCGGCTGCCCGCGCAACGCCTGCCAGGTGAGCAGCAGCGTGAGCGCGGCGTACGCGACGCCGCCGACGAGCACCAGCCGGGCCCGGGTCAGCGCGTCCAGCCGGGCGCCGACGACGCGGTCGAGCAGGATCGCCAGCAGCGGCAGCGCCTGCAACGCGTGCAGCCCGACGAAGTGCCCGACACGCAGGTCGCCACCGGTGGTGCTCCACCCGACCAGCGGCAGCCCCGGACCGCCGTCCGGCACGCCGACGCTGTGCGCGCCGTTGATCCCGGCCGGCGCGTCGACCGGACGTTGCATCACCATCGGGACCGCGACGAGCATGCCGAGCAGCGACACCCCGAGGCCGAGCCGGACCGCGTACCCGCCGGCCCGGTCCGGCGTGGGCCGCCGCAGCAGCGCGACCGCGAGCACGACCTGGGCCAGGAAGAGCACCATGATCGCCGCGCCCATGATGTCGAACAGCGCCGCGTTCAACGTGGTGGTGCCGTTGAAGTGGCTGGTGGTGCCGCGGACCACCTGGACGACGATGGCCACCATCTCCACCACCGCCACGGCCACGATCACGGTGGCCGCCCGTTCGGCGAGCCGGCTGCGCCTCGGCAGCAGCGAGAGCATCCAGGCGAGGGTGACGCCGTAGAGCACGAACGAGAGCGCGAACTTCAACGGCTTGAGCCAGGCGGGCGCGCCGGTGAGCACCCGGGGGTCGGCCACGACGCCGACCGCGGCGACGACGGAGAGCACCGCCATCGCGGACACGAGGAGCATCAGGGGGCGGTGCCATCCGGCCGCCCGGTTCCACATGGTTGTCATGCCTGTAGATGCTCGTGACCGGCCCGGCCGTGCGCGCCCGACCGGGAGCCGCGGTCGCGGCCACCGGTCGGACCGGCGTCTCCTACCCCGGGAGGAGGGGACGCTCCCGACCTGCCGGGACGGCGGTCGGCCGGCGGGTGGGCACCCGCCGGCCGACCGCCGGTGTCACCGTCCGTAGACCTCGAACTCGTAGAGCGAGAAACCGTACGAGGTGGCCCGCTTGACCCCGTACACCCGCACGTAGCGGGCGCTGACCGGGGCGAAGGTGACGTTGTCGACGCCGCCGTTGCCGGTGGTGGTGGCGAACACCGGCGTCCAGGAGCTGCCGTCGCCGGAGACCTCGATCCGGTACGAGGAGCCGTACGCGGACTCCCAGCGCAGCACCGCCCGGCTGACCGTGCGGGCCGCGCCGAGGTCGACCCGCAGCCACTGGTTGTCGTTGTAGCTGCTGGCCCACCGGCTGGACAGGCTGCCGTCGACCGCCTTGCCCGGGGTGTAGCTGGTCAGGAACTGGGTGCTCGACGCGCTGGCCGGGCGGCCCTGGGCCAGGTTGGTGACGTCGTCGCCCCGGCGGGCCGGGAACGAGACGACCTGCTGGTAGGTGGGGCGGTTCTGCCAGGCGATGAGCGGGTGGGTGATGCCGCCGAGGCCGGACTGGGCGATCGAGTCGGCGCACCACTGGTCACCGGCGGAGCAGGACTTGTCGCCCGGGTAGACCGTGCCGGCCGGCGCGGCGGCGGCCTGGCCGAGCGCCCCGAGCAGCGCCGTGCGGCAGGCGCCGAGGTCGCCGTTGCCGCAGTACGCGCGCCCGAGCCCGCCGGCCACCGGGTCGCCGAGCACGGCGCGCACGTCCTTGTCGACGTAGCCCCACCAGCCGTGCTGGAACGACGAGCCCTTGTGCGCCTGGCCCTGGAGCGCCCAACTGACCGCGCCGTCGCGACCGCCGTTCTGCCCGCCCGACGGGGCCTCGTTCACCTCGATGGCGTCGACGAGCGCGGCGTACAGGTCGGGGCCGAGCCCGGGGCGGAACTCCGCCGAGGCCAGCAGCGGCCACCAGGCGTCGAAGATCCGGATGGCGTCGGCGTGCTGGTAGACCTTGGACCCGGGGGACGTCTCCACCCGCCGGGTGCCGGCCTGCTGCCAGGCCCGCAGCTTGCCGACCGCGTCGGCCAGCGCCGGGTCGGTGACCGGCGCGCTGTCCAGCACCCGCAGCAGGTCGGGAAGGACCTGCTGGCCGCGCAGGTCGGTCACCGCCGCGTCCGCCATGATCTTGACGACGTCGGCCCGGCCCAGCTTGCGCTGGGCGATCGCCGCGCGCACCGGCCCGTCGAGCAACTGACCCCGGTGTACGGAGCCGAAGCTGAAGTTGCCGTCGGCCGCCCCGAAGTCGCGCGCCTGCTTGTTGTTCCAACTGACGTAGTAGTCCTGGTTCACCGACTGCGGGTGCGCCGACGCCGGGGCGTAGCTGGCGTCGTTGGTGTCCGGGTTCCAGCCCGCCCACTCGTACGCCGGCTCGGCCTTCGCCGGCAGGTTCGGGTCGGTGACCGACGAGCGGACCGGATTCGCGCCGGAGTTGAAGTACGCCGCCTCGGTCGAGTTGACGTAGAACCAGTTGAAGGCGTACCCGACGCTTGCCGCGGACGCCTGGAACGCCGCCGCGCTGCCCATCGCCGCCGGGTCGTTGAACGCCTGGAAGCCGATCGCCGAGTCGGCCTCGTGCCGGTAGGTGGACCGCAGCTTGGTGAACGCGGTCGGTTGCCCGTTCACCAGCCCCCGGTGGGAGACCAGGCCGTACTTCGTGCGCAGCGCGCGCAGCGTGTACGAGCCGGCCGGGGTGGAGTCGGCGAGCGTCGGCGACCAGGAGTTGCGCTGTTCCAGGGCCTCCATCGCGAGACACTGGCCGTGGTAGAGGTAGCGGTTGCTGCCCAGCGTCGGCGCGCTGCCGTCGGTGGTGCACAGCGGCACCGCGTACGTGTCGGTCAGGTCCTGGGAGGCCGAGGTGGCGCTCCACGCGTAGTCCTGGCCGCGGCCGAGCAGCACGTAGAGGTTGAGCCCGGCGAACGCGGCGCCGCGCGCGCTGATCCCCGGCCCCTGCAACTCCTGGAGCATCAGCAGTTGCGGGGCGAAGTAGCCGGTCTGCGGCCCGAACACGGCCACCGGGTTGCCGGTGGTGGTGTGCCGGCCGGAGACCACCACGGCGTTGGACATGCCGTGCGCGCGCAGGTTGGACAGCCCGCCGAGCAACTCCTTGGTGGCCTTGCTGGCGCCGGTGCGGGAGGCGGCGCCGCCGGTGGCGTCGTAGGCGAGCGGCTCGGCGACCACCGAGCCGGCGTCGGGGAGCACCACGCTCGTCGCGCCGGGCGGTGTCGCCCCGTACGGGAAGCTCTGCCCGTCGTGCAGGGTGAGCACGGTCTCGGGGTCGTTCTGGGAGCGGAACGCCGCCCACACCCGGTCGCCCTCGCTTGCGCCGTACTTGGCCCGGGCGGCCACCCGGACCAGCGCGGACTGGATCTCGCTGCCACCGCCGCCGCCGAACAGCCCGCCGATCACGCCGGCGGTGGCGATCAGGTCGGTCATGGTGAAGTGTTTCGGCTTGCCGGCGCCGGCGAGCACGTACTCGCCGGGGTAGTTGTCGTCGGCGATCGACTTGTCGATGTAGGCGTTGATGCCGGCGATGTAGTCGACGACGTCGGTGTAGAGCTGCTGGCCCCGGGCGCCCCGGGTGCGCAGCGCGTCCACCTGGGCCTGGAGGTCCGCCTCGGTGTAGGGCGAGTTGGCCCAGACGCTCTGCTCCAGCTCCCGGTTGCCGGGGGCGCCGCCGGCGAACGAGCTGACGTTGCCACGCCCGACGTGCCGCAGCAGGTCCATCACCCAGAGGCGGTCCTGCGCCCCGGCGTAGCCGGCGCCGAACATGGTGCCGCCGCGGGTGGTGCCGGTGACGTGCGGGACGCCGGTGGCCTTGTCCCGCACGATGGTGACGTCCGAGCGCGGCGAGACGGTGCTCTCGACCTGCGCGGCGGGGACGCCGAACGAGGAGTCGTTGTAGAACTGGGCGATCTGCTCGTCGGTCAGCCCGGCGTAGTTGTAGACCAGGTTCGCGTACTCGTCGAGCTGGTCGCTGGAGTGCGCCGGGCGGGTGCCGAGCGCCTGGTGGGCCAGGATGGCGACGAGCGTGGCGTTGCCGTTCTGGCCCGGGGGCAGGATGTCGGCGCACTGGCCGAGGCAGTAGTCGTTGGCGGCGAACGTGCCGGCCGCGAGCGCCGGTGACGGCGGGGTGACGGTCAGGACGCTCGCGGTCAGGGCGGCGGCGGTGAGTGCCGCGAGCCGGGCGCGGAGTGGGGGACGGGGCATGGCGATCCTCCGGGGACGCGGAGTCGGGCCTTCGGTGCGCCCGGCTGCCGTGCCGACGTCTCGCCCTCCGCGCCCGGGCGTTCCACCCGGAGGTGAGAATGACTCATATCTATCTCCGGGCAATGATCGGCGGCGGACCGTCGCCCCGGATAGCCGTCGTTCACCACCCGCCAATGCCGACGTTTCGCCCCGGGTGTGCCGTCAGCGCCTGCGGAACGACTGGCGCACCACGCCCCCGACCAGCGCGCACCACGTGGTGGTGCTGACCTTGCCGGTGGGCGGCAGCCCGTGCAGGCGCTGGAGATCCTTCACCGCGCCGCGGGTCGCGTGGTCGAACTCGCCGGTCGGGGTGACCTCGGCGTAGCCCTTGGACGCGAGCATGAACTGCGCGGCGGTCACCGGTACGCCGCTGTCGCGCTGGTCCAGCTCCGGAGCGAGGGTCTCCCACGTCGGCGCCGTCAGGGTGGCGTCGACGTCGACCGGAATGCCGTTGCGGGCCTGCCAGTCCTGCACCGCCGCGACGGTGGCCGCGTCGAAGACGCCGGTGACCGGCACAGCGTAACCGCGGAAGGTCAGCAGGTACTGCGCGACCCGGACCACCGGGCCGCCGACGAAGCGCCAGATGTCCGGCCACCGCCGCGCCGGCACGTCGCCCAGGCGGGTGCCGAGGGTGCGGAACACCTGCCGGCGCAGCGCCGGGAACTCCCGGTAGAACATCGCCCCCGGGCACTGGGTCTCCCGGAAGTCCCAGTGGCCGAAGATGTCGTGCGCGTGCAGCCCGTACTGCCGGCAGATCGCGACGCACAGCCGGGTGAGGCCGTCGAGCAGCTCCTGCGGCGGCGTCTCGGTGACGTAGGTGCCCTCGTTCTCGATGCCGATGGCCCGGCCGTTCTCGCCCGGGCAGTGCGCGGCGATCATCTGCCGGTCGCCGGCCCACAGCCGCTCCAGGCTGCCGTGCCGTCCCTCCAGGACGTGACCGCCCCGGCTCACCGTGAAGTGCTGCCCGGTGTCCGACCAGCCGTTGCCGTCCATGTGCAGGTCCTGGCAGTCGCGGGCGAGCTGCTCGGCGTGCTCCTTCGAGTAGTCGGTGACGTTGGGGAACGCCATGTGGTGCACGATGATCTTGTTGGTCGGGGTGGCGCTCACCGACAGCGGTCCGGACGGCGGGCGGGCGGCCCACCCGTCGCAGTCGATGATCCAGTCGAGGTCCGCGCCCGGGGCGGCCTGCGCGGCGGCCGGCAGCGCGAGCTCGCTCCCCACGACGGCGACCGTGGCGGCGCCGAGGCCGGCCCGCAGCAGCGTACGGCGGTCCAGCTCGGAATGATCGAAGTGCATGGCATCTCCTCGCCGACCCGACCGAGGCCGGGCGATGTAAAGGAACTCCAATGTCGGCACGCGAGCCGAAGGATATTGCCAACACCCCCGCGAGCGCCAGAGGACAAATACCGCACCCGCCGATCCGGCCGTACGCTGGGCCGCGCGGGGGAGGGGGAGTGGACATGAGGGACGGTCGGGCGCGACTGGACCGGCGCAGCGTGCTGGCCGCGGCCGGTGGGCTGGCGGTCGCCGGGGTCGGCGTACCGCTCGGGCTGGTCGCCACCCGCGACCGGCCGCGGCCGACGGCACCCGGACGCCGGCCGATCAGCATGGCCATGCACCTGCACGCCTCGTTCAGCGAGGGCGTCGCCAGCTACGCCGCCCACCTCGACCAGGCCCGGCGCAACGCCGTCGACGTGCTCTGGTGGACCGACCACGACTTCCGGGTCGCCGCCCACGACCACCGCCGCGTCGTGCACTTCGACGGCCCGGAGGAATTGGAGGGCGGCCTGGCCTGGACCTGGCGCTCGACCACCGAGGGGCGGCTCACCGGCTCCGCCGCCGACTTCGTCGCCGCGCCGGACGCGCCCGACGGCCCCGGCCGCGCGCTGCGCCTCACCGCCACCGGCGCCGGCACCCACTGGTACGCGGGCAAGGCCTGGAACTGGACGCACACCGGGAACATCTCCGACACCACGCTGCACCTCGACGTGCGACCCGAGGCGACCGGCCCGCACGCCACGCTCACCGTCGAGATCGCGTTGTCCCACCACCCGGCGGGCCCCGGCCGCCCCGCCGGCCAGCTCGTGCTGCGCTACCGCCTCGGCGCGGCCGACACCGTCCGGCACACCGTCGACGGCCGGCACGGCACCGTCGACCTCCCCGCCCCGGCCGGCGCCTGGCGGCGGCACACGTTCGCGCTGCTCGCCGACGTCCGGCGACTCTGGCCCGACCTGGTGGCCGGCGACAACTCGCTGCGCGGGCTGCGCCTCGGCGTGACCGTGACCGGCGGCGCGCGGGGCGCGTACCTGGTCGACCGGCTGGTCTTCGACCGGGCCCGGCGGGCCGGGCAGGCCGGCGAGGAGATGCGCGCCGAGGTGCTGCGCGGCTACGCCGGGGCGTACCCGGGCGTCACCCACCACCGGGCGTACGAGGTGTCGATGGTGCGGCACCTCAACTGGTTCGGCGGCGACGGCACCCTGCCGCGCTTCCCGTCCCCGCCGTACCGGGACAACGACGTCGACGCCACCGCGCGGATGGTGGAGTTCCTGCACGCCCACGGTGGCGTGGTCTGCTGGAACCACCCGCTGGACGTCGAGCGGCGCGACGCGCTGGCCCGGCTGCTGGTCACCCGGCGCGCGCTCGGCGTCGACCTGATCGAGATCGGACGGACGCCGGTCGAGGATCACCTCTGGGCGTACGACGTGGCGGCCCGCAACGCCATCCCGCTGACCGCGGTGGGGGTGACCGACGACCACGACGGCACCGACTGGCGGGCCGGCCGGGACCGGCACGTCACCTCCGTCTGGGCCGCCTCGACCGACCGCGACGACCTGGTCGCCGCGCTCCGCGCCGGGCAGGCATGGTTCGCCGACCTGGCCCGCTACCGGGGCGTGTTGGACCTGGAACTCGGTGGCCGCAGCGCCATGGGCGGGCAGCCCACCGTCACCGACGACACCGCCACCGTCCGGCTGCGCGCCACCGACCTGCCGGCCGGGGCCACCCTGGAGGTGGTCACCGGCGAGGTCGACCTGGCCGGCGCCGCGGACCCCACCCCGGCGATCCGGACCGGACAGGTGCCGTGGCGGCAGTTGCGCCAGGGCTGGCACGACCTGCCGGTGCGGGTGAACGCCGGCGCATACGTGCGCACCCAGATCCGCGACCGCGACGACTCCATCATCGCCGCGAGCAACCCCCTCTGGCTCCTGCCCCAACCCCCACCCGCCGGCGTCCCCCCGTCCCGCACCTTCTGACCGGGTGACGCTTGCCGGCGTCTGCTACCAGTGACGGGGTGTCCGTTACCGACCATCCGCCGCCCGGCGCCGGGACCGGGCGACGTCCCCGGCCCGGGGCCGCCGTCCGGCGTGCGGAAGCACCCGTTGCGCCGATGGCCGGCCGTCCCGGCGCGACCAGAATGACCGGCGAGGCGGCCACCGACATCCGCCCCCGGGACGCCGTGGAGTTTGTCGCATGAGCGGCTGGCAACTGTCCGGCTACACGCCGGTCCGTCGGCTCGGCGCCGGCGCGTCGGGCAGTGTCGTGCTGGCCACCCACGACGCCACCGGCACCCCGGTCGCGATCAAGTACCTGGTCCGCGACCTCGGCGGGGAGTCGTCGTTCCGGGTGGCCTTCCGCGCCGAGGCCCGGCTGCTCGGCGAGATCGACGACCCGCACGTGAGTCGGCTCTACGAGTACGTCGAGTCCCCGCAGGGCGCGGCCATCGTGATGGAGCTGGTCGACGGCGTCTCGCTGCGGCAGATGCTGCGCGCGCACGGCCCGACCACACCCGAGGCGGCGCTCTGCGTGCTGCGGGGGTCGCTCGCCGGGTTGGCCGCGGCGCACGCCCGCGGGGTGGTGCACCGCGACTACAAGCCGGAGAACGTGCTGGTCACCGGCGGTGGGCTCAGCAAGCTCGCCGACTTCGGCATCGCCATGCCGGTCGGCCGGGGCGCCGACACGACCGTCTCCGGCACGCCCCGCTACATGGCCCCCGAGCAGTGGACGGGCGCCCCGGCCAGCCCCGCCTGCGACATCTACGCCGCCACCGCCACGTTCTTCGAGTGCCTCACCGGGCTGCCCCCGTACCAGGGGCCGGACCTGCTCTCGCTGCGCGAGCAGCACGCCACCGCGCCGATCCCGACCGATCCGGCGCCCGCGCCGGTGCACGAACTGCTCCGGCACGGCATGGCCAAGCGTCCGGACGAGCGGCCGCAACCGGCGGAGGTGTTCCTGGAGCTGCTGGACCGGGTGGCCGGCGCCGGGTACGGCCCCGGGTGGGAGGAGCGCGGGCTGCGCGAGTTGGCCCGGCGGGCCGCCCTGCTGGCCGCGCTGTGGCCGTTCCCGGACCGTGCGGAGGGTGCCACCGCGGTGGCCAGCACGGCGCTCGGCGCCACGCCCGGCCGGGGCGGCCTGCTCCGGCCGGGACGCAAGCGCACCGTGCTGGTGGCCGGGGCCCTGGTCGCCGCCGTGCTGGTCGGCGGCACCGGCTACAGCTACGCCGCCCGCGAGACCCCGGTCGCCGCCGGGTCTCCCGGCGGTCCGTCGCCGACCGGGTTCGACCCGTCCGGGGCCGCACCCGACCCGACGAGCGCCGCGCCCCCGGACGCCACCCCCACCCCGACCCCCACGCCGTCCACCGTGGCCACCCCGCCGACGGAGACGCCGTCTGACGCGCCGGACGGAACCCGGGCGCCGACCCGACCGCCGGCGCCCACCGACGCGCCGACCCCCGTCCCGTCGCGCCGCACCACGCCGCCGCCCCCGCCGGATGTCACCGCGCCGGTGGTCGGCGGCGTCGACGTCGATCCGGGCCAGCTCGAACCGAAGGGCTGCCCGTTCGGGGTCCAGAGCAGCACCGTCAGCGTCCCCGTCACCGACGACCGCAGCGGCCCGGCCGCGCTGACGGTCACGTTCCGCTACACGCTGGAGGGCGGCGTCACCGGCACGGTCCGGATGGCCGCCGCCGGTCGCGGCGTGTTCACCGGCACGCTCGGCCCGCTGGCCGCGCCGAAGCAGACCACCCGCATCCCGATCCAGGTCACCGCCGCCGACGCCGCCGGCAACGCGACCACCTCGGCGAAACCGGTGTACGTGACGCTCTACCCCTACTGCACCCCCGGCTAGGAGTACGACCGTGCCCACAGCCCAGCACCGCAGCCCGACCCGGGGACGGCCGGCATGAACCGGCCGGACGAGCCCACCGAGGCGCTGCCCACCCACGCCCTGCCCGCGTCGTCCGGCCCGGACCACACCGTGCGCCTCGGCCCTCCGGCGGTGCCCGGGCCGCCCGGTGGGGACGCGACGATGCACCTCGCGGGTGACCCGGGCGTCGCGGACCCGACCGTGCACATCGGCCCGCCGGCCGGCGATGTCCACCGGGGAGCGGAGCCGACCGTGCACCTGACCGCACCCGAGCCGTGGACCGGACCGTACCGGCGGACGAGGGCCACGTCGACGTGGCCGTCGGCGGGGACGACCGCCGGGGCGTACCGGGATCCGACGGTGGACGCGCGGGCGGTGAGCGGCGTCCCGGCGCCCGCGCCCGGCGGCGAGTTGCGCTTCGGCCCGGGCGTGCCGGCGACGCCGCCGCCGGCCCCGGCCTGGCCGGTCGCGCCGCCGGTCCCCCCGCCGCGCCCGCTCTGGCGTCGGGTCGTCTCGGTGCTGTCCACCCTGCTCACCGCCGCGCTGCTGGTGGTGGTGGGTCTCTACCTGTGGCAGCGGCTGCGGCCGTTGGAGGTCGAGCAGGTCTCGGTGGCGGTGCCCCGCCCGGCCGGGGTGGCCTGCGACGTGACCGTCGACGTGGTCGCCACGGTCCGCACCAACGGGCACGCCGGAACCATCCGCTACCAGTGGTTCCGCTCCGACGCGCCGCCCGGCGCCCTGCTCAGCGAGCGGGTCGGTGGTGGGCAGCGGACCGCCACGCTCACCCTCAGGTGGACGTTCAGCGGGGTTGGCGCGACCACCGGGACGGCTACCGTCAACATCGTCGAACCGTCGCCGGTGCAGGCCGGCACGCGCGTCAGCTACCGCTGCCCCGGCGGCTGAGCGTTTCCCCGCGCGCCGCCCAGGGTAGGCCCACCCGGAACTACCCCTGACCACGTGCGTGGAGGACCTTAGATGAGAGACAACTTCGGCGACGCGGTGGGCGACGCGTTCCGCTCGGTGATGCTCTTCCTGCCCAAGGCGGTCGCGTTCGTCGCGATCCTGGTCGCCGGCTGGCTGATCGCCAAGGCCGTGCGGAAGCTGGTCGACACGATCCTGGAACGGGTGCACTTCGACCGGGCCGTGGAACGCGGCGGGATCAAGACCGCGCTGGCGCGCTCCACGTACGACGCCAGCGACATCGTCGCCAAGCTCGCCTACTACGCGGTGCTGCTGGTGACGCTCCAACTCGCGTTCGGCATCTGGGGTCCCAACCCGATCTCGGACCTGATCGCCGGCGTGGTCGCCTGGCTGCCCAAGGCGTTCGTCGCGATCATCATCGTGGTGGTGGCCGCCGCCATCGCCCGCGCGGTGAAGGACATCATCTCCAGCGCCCTCGGCGGACTCTCCTACGGGCGGGTGCTGGCCAACCTCGCCTCGGTGTTCATCCTCGGCCTCGGCGTCATCGCCGCGCTCAACCAGATCGGCGTCGCCACCTCGGTGACCACGCCGGTGCTGATCGCGGTGCTGGCCACCGTGGGAGGCATCCTGGTGGTGGGCGTCGGCGGCGGCCTGGTCCGGCCGATGCAGAGCCGCTGGGAGAGCTGGCTGAGCCGGGCCGAGGAGGAGTCCCGGGCCATCGCCACCCACGCCCGCGCCTACCAGGCCGGCCGGCGCGACCTGGAGGCCCGGCTCGCCGCGGACCGCGACGCCGAGCCGACCGAGCCGGTGACCCGGGACGCCGAGGCGGACCGCACCCAGCCGGTGCCGGTGTACGCGGGCTCCGCCGAGCCGACGCAGCAGGTGCCGGCGCAGGCGACGCCGACGCAGGTCGGCGGCGACCCGGCGGCGGCGGCCGGCGAGACCACCCAGGTCATCCCGCCGCTCACCGACTCCGAGCGCGCCGCGCCGGCCGAGCGCGCCCAGCCGACGGCCGAGCCGGCCGCGGAGAGCGAGACGACGATGGTCATCCCGCAGGCGGACGCGGAGAAGTTCCGCCGCTGAGCCGACGGCGCACGAACCACCGGGGCGGGATCCGATCGGGTCCCGCCCCGACGCCGTTCACCCCGCGTACGCGCGCTCGGCCCACCCGGACAGAGCCGGCCGTCAGGGGCGCGGTCCGGTTAGGATCGTCGGCATGACCTGGCGATGGTGACGCCCACCTGAACGACGAGCCCGCGGGCCGCCGCGGACACCGTGCACGCCGACCGGTGTCCGCTCCGACCTGTGGGAAGGCCCCATGCTCGTCGCTCCTGCCCGCGCGCCCGCGACCCGCCGGCTGGCGGTGACCCTCTACGGCTACGCGTTCCTCACCGACCTCGTCCTGCTCTACCCGCTCTACGTGCTGCTGTTCGCCGACACCGGGCTGTCGGTCGGGCAGATCTCCTCGCTGTTCGTCCTCTGGTCGGTCGCCGGCATCCTGCTGGAGGTGCCCTCGGGGGCGTGGGCCGACGCGCTGTCCCGGCGACTGCTGCTCCGCCTCGCGCCGCTGCTCACGGCCGCCGGCTTCGCGCTCTGGGTGCTGCTGCCGTCCTACCCGGCGTTCGCCGTCGGGTTCCTGCTCTGGGGCGCCGGCGGCGCGTTGCGCTCCGGCGCACTGGAGGCGCTGGTCTTCATGGAGCTGGACCACCTCGGCGCGGCCGACAGGTATGCCCGGCTGATCGGCCGCGCCCGCACCGCCGAGGTGCTCGGCGCGGTCGGCTCGGGGGTGCTCGCCGGGCCGGTGTTCGCGCTCGGCGGCTACCTCGCGGTCGGCGCCGCGAGCGTGCTGACCTGCCTGCTCGCCGCCGCCGTCGCGGCCCGCCTTCCGGAACGCCGGCCCAGGGCCACGCCCGCGCCGGCGCCGTCCGGTGGTGGTGCTACGGGGGAGCAGCCGCCCGGCTGGCTGGACCGCGTGCGGGGCGGGCTGGCCGAGGTGCGGGCCGACCGGCGGGTCCGTGCCTCGGTGCTGCTGGTCGCCGCCGTGGCCACGATCTGGGGCGGGCTCGACGAGTACACCGGGCTGCTGGCCCGGGACACCGGGGCCGCCGAGGCCACCGTGCCGCTGCTGCTCCTGCTGCTGTGGGGCGGGATGACCGCGGGCGGACTGCTCGCCCCGCTGGGCGAGCGGCTGTCCGACCGGGGGTACGCCGGTCTGCTGGTCCTCGCGGCGGCGGCGACGGCGGTCGGCGCGCTGCTGCGGCACCCGGCCGGATTCCTGCTGCTGGCGCTCGCGTTCGCCGCGTTCCAACTCGCCACCGTGCTCGCCGACGTGCGGTTGCAGGCCCGGATCACCGGCGACGCGCGGGCCACTGTCACCTCGCTGGCCGGGATGGCCACCGACCTGACCACCGTGGCCTTCTACGGCGGCTACGGGCTGCTCGCCGGCGCGGTCGGCAACCCGATCGCGTTCGCGGTGGCCGTGCTGCCGTACCCGCTGGTGGCGCTCTGGCTGTGCCCCGATCGGGGGGTGGACCGGGCGAAGAAGTAACCAGAGGCAAACACGTGACTACGGTGGGTCCGGTGACCCTGCAAGCACAGCGCACCCTGCGCGACGAGGACCTGACCGGGCTGGCGGAGCTGGCAGCCCAGCTACGGGTGGACGCGATCCGGTGCAGCACCATGGCCGGATCCGGGCACCCCACCTCGAGCCTGTCCGCCGCCGACCTGCTCGCCGTGCTCGTCGCCCGGCACCTGCGCTACGACTGGTCCTACCCGGGCAACCCCGGCAACGACCATCTGATCTTCTCCAAGGGGCACGCCTCGCCGCTGCTCTACGCGGTGTTCCGGGCCGTCGGCGCGATCAGCGAGCAGGAGCTGCTGGGGACGTACCGCCGGGCCGACTCGCGCCTCCAGGGCCACCCCACCCCGGTCCTGCCCTGGGTCGATGTCGCCACCGGCTCGCTCGGGCAGGGGCTGCCGGTCGGCGTGGGGGTGGCGATCGCCGCCCAGTACCTGGACCGGTCGCGCGCCCACGTCTGGGTGCTCTGCGGCGACAGCGAGATGGCCGAGGGCTCGATCTGGGAGGCGCTGGACAAGGCCGGCCACTACGGACTGCGCCACCTCACCGCGATCGTCGACGTCAACCGGCTCGGCCAGTGCGGCCCGACCGAGATGGAGTGGGACCTGGACACCTACCGGCGGCGGGTCGAGGCGTTCGGCTGCCGGGCGATTGTCGTCGACGGGCACGACCTCGGCGCGATCGACGAGGCGTACGGGCAGGCCCGCGACGGCGCCGGGCCGACCGTCGTACTGGCCCGCACGGTCAAGGGCAAGGGCGTGCCCGAGGTCGAGAACGACCCGTCCTGGCACGGCAAACCCCTCGACGCCGAGCTGGCCGACCGGGCGGTACGGGCGCTCGGCGGGCCGCGGCGGATCCGGGTCGCCGGGCCGAGGCCGCACGCCGCGCCGCGCGCCACCGCCACCGAACACGGCCAGCCGGAGCTGCCCCGGTACGAGCGCGGCGCGAAGGTCGCCACCCGGGACGCGTACGGGGACGCGCTGCGCGCCCTCGGCGCCGCCCGGCCCGACGTGGTCGCCCTCGACGGCGAGGTCGGTGACTCCACCCGGGCGGACCGCTTCGGCGCCGCGTACCCGGACCGGTACTTCCAGATGTACATCGCCGAGCAGCAGCTCGTCGCCGCCGCCGTGGGCCTGGCGGTCCGGGGCCGGCGGCCGTTCGCGGCGACGTTCGCCGCGTTCTGGTCCCGGGCCTACGACTTCATCCGGATGGCCGGCGTCTCCCGCGCCGACATCGCCCTGGTCGGCTCGCACGCCGGGGTGGAGATCGGCCCGGACGGCCCGTCGCAGATGGGGCTGGAGGACATGGCCGCGGTACGCGCCGTGCCCGGCTCCACGGTGCTCTGCCCGGCCGACGCGGTCTCCTGCGCGGCGCTCGTCGCGCAGATGCCCGACCGCCCGGGCGTGGCCTACCTGCGCACCACCCGCGGCGCGTACCCGGTGCTCTACGACAACGGCGAGGAGTTCCCGATCGGCGGCAGCCGGGTGGTGCGCGACGGCGGCGACGTGGTGCTGCTCGGCACCGGCGTCACCGTGCACGTCTGCCTGGCCGCCGCCGACGAGCTGACCCGGGAGGGCATCGACGCCCGGGTCGTCGACCTCTACTCGATCAAGCCGGTCGACCGGGAACGTCTGCTGGCGGCGGTCCGGGACACCGGCGGCCGGCTCGTGGTGGTCGAGGACCACTACCCGGAGGGTGGCCTGGGCTCGGCCGTGTTGGAGGCGCTGGCCGACCTGGCCGAACCGGTGCGCGTGCGGCACCTGGCGGTGCGCGGGCTGCCCGGCTCCGGCACCCCAACCCAGCAGCTCGACCGCGCCGGCATCGGCGTGCACGCCGTCGTCGCCGCGGCCCGCGCGTTGGCTTGAGGTGTAAGGCGGGGGCCCCGGTTAACGCATTTGGTAGAGGCGGGGCCCCCGCTTAACACCTTCCGGACCGGGTGCGCTCACTCCGGCAGCGCGTCGAGGTACACCCAGCGGCCGTCCTCCCGGGCGAATCGGCTGTGCTCGGCCAGCACGCCGGGTCGACCGCCCTCCCGGTAGTGGGCGCGGAAACGGACCGTACCGGTGCTGTCGAACAGGCCGCCCTGCCCGGTCTCCACCACCTCCAGCCGGGTCCACCGGGTGCCCGGATCCAGCTCCAGGCGCTCGGGCCGGGTCCGGGAGTGCCAGCTCCGCACCAGGTAACCGGCGTCGCCGAGGGCGAACGCGCTGAACCGGGAACGCATCAGCGCCTCGGCGGTCGCCGCCGTCGCCGTGCCCCGGTGCGCCGGGGCGCAGCAGTCCTCGTACGGCCGGCCCGAGCCGCACGGGCAGGCCGTTGTCCGCTTCGCCATGCCGCGATTCTCGCCTCCCGCCCGGAAGGCGTTAAGCAGGGGCCCCGCCTATACCGAATGCGTTAAGAAGGGCCCCCGCCTTACACCCCAGCGGGGCAGCGGGAGGCGGTGGGGGGCACTAGTCTTCGAGGACCATGAGCGGCAGCCCGACCCGGCGTGACCTGGACCCGGAGCAGGTGCGCCGCTACCTGGCCGCCTCGCTCGGGCCGGCGGTCGAGGTGACCGACTGCGGGCCGCTGGCCGGCGGCGGGTTCGCCGCGGTGTGGTGGGTACGCCTCGCCGACGGGCGCGACGTGGTGCTCAAGGTCGGTCCGCCGCCGCACGTGCCGCTGCTGCGTTACGAGCGCGACATGATCGGGGCGGAGGCGCGCTACCTGCGGCTGGTGGCGGTCCGCGCGCCCACGGTCCCGGTGCCGGCGCTGCTGCACCACGGCCGGCACCGTGAGCTGGGCGACTGGCTGCTCACCGAGCGGCTGCCCGGTCGTACCCTGTGGGACCTGACCCGGGCCGGTGCGGACGTCGCGCCGGTGCGCGCCGAGTTCGGCCTGGCGCTGGCGGCGCTGCACGCCGTCACCGGCGACCGGTACGGCTACGACGGTGGCCGCGCCGCCGCGCCCACCTGGCGCGAGGCGTACGCCGCGATGGTGGACGACCTGCTCGCCGACGCGGCGGACTGGGCGGTGCCGTTGCCCGCGCCGGCGGCCCGGATCCGGGAGCTGGTCGCCCGGCACGCCGCCGTCCTCGATCGGGTACGCCGCCCGGCGCTGCTGCACTTCGACGGCTGGGCCGGCAACGTGCTGGCCGTCGAGGGGCCGGACGGCACGCCACGACTCAGCGGCCTGGTCGACGGCGAACGGCACCTGTGGGGTGACCCGCTGCTGGACCTGGTCTCGCCGCTGCTGTTCCGCCGGGCGGAGGACGAGCCGGACGACCCGTTGGTGCGCGCGTACCGGACGGTGGCGCCGTTCCCGTGGGACGCGGGGGTGCGGAGGCGTCTCGGCCTCTACCGCCTGCACCTCTATCTGCTGATGACGGTGGAGATGCCCAGCCGTGCCATCACCGCGGAGTCGGAGCCGGGCCGGGTGGCGCTGCTGGCCGAGCTGCTCGACGCCGAGCTGGCCGACCTCGCCGACCTGGCCGGCTGAGGGGCGACCCGGCCGGGTGCTCACGGTACGACGTCGGAGTGGACCTCGACGTCGTAGAGCAGCTGCACGTTGCGGCGTCCGTTCGTGATGCCGACGAAGAGCGGGTCACCGGCGGGTGTGCGGCCCTGCCGCCACACCTGGTCGCGGGCGGCCTCCCGTGACTCGTGGTGGACGCCGCCGCGTTGGTGCAGGTGCAACACTCGGCGGGCGGTCGTCCGGTCGGTGTCGAGGTGGACGCGCAGCAGGGGCATGACGGGACCTCCTTCGTTCATCCAGATTAACGCCGTTAAGTTCCCTGTCCATCGGTTTAGGATGACGTCATGGACAGTCGTGGACAGACGCCCGTGTGGCTACGCGGGGAGCCGCCCCGGGCCCGGCGCAAACCGCCGCTGACCATCGAACGCATCGTGGACGCCGCGGTGGACCTGCTCGACCGGGACGGCGTCGACGGGCTGACCATGCGCCGCCTCGCCCTGCGGCTGGACGTGACGGCGACCGCGTTGTACTGGCACGTGCGGACGAAGGACGACGTGCTCGACCTGGCCGCCGACCGGATCTTCGCCGACGTGCCCATACCGCGCGCGAGCGACGACTGGGCGGCCGACGTCCGCGCCCTCGTCCGGGGATGGCGTGCCGTCATGCTCGACCACCCCTGGGCGCCCGGGCTGGTCGGACGACCGATGCTCGGCCCCAACGTCCTGGCCCGCACCGAGTTCCTGCAGGCGGCGCTGGTGCGCGGCGGCTGCCGCGGGCGCCGGCTCGCGGTGGTCACCCGGCTGCTGGCCAACTTCGTCATCGGCGCCGCCCTGACCGAGGCCACCTGGCGCCGGACCGCGGACCCCGAGACGCGGGCCGCGGCCCGGGCCCACGTCGCCGCGAGCGCGGACGCCTATCCGACGCTTACCGCGTCGGGTCACCTCGACGACACCCGGTGGAGCGACGACCTGCTGTTCGAGGAGGGCCTGAACGGCATCCTGCCGCACCTGCCAACGGCCAGCCCGAGCGGCGGAACGGCCGGCGCAGGGTGATCGCGGGCGTCGCCATGAGCAGCGTCAGCGGGTGGCGGTGGCGAAGACCACGATGTTGTCGGGATAGCTGCCGGTACGCGGGTTGAACCGCCCGCCGCAGGTGATCAGGCGCAGCCGCGCCGCCGCACCGCCGCCGTACACCCGCTCGGTGGGGAAGCGTTCCTTGGGGTACGTCCCGACGCCGTCCACGGTGAACGTCGCGGTCCGGCCGTCGGCGCGGACCACCCGGACGGTGTCGCCGGGGCGCAGCCGGCCGAGATCGAAGAAGACCGCCGGGCCGCGTTGCGTGTCCACGTGCCCGACCAGCACCGCGTTGCCGGCCTGACCGGGCGCGGGGCCGGGGCGATACCAGCCGGCCACCTCGGGGCGCTCCAGCGGCGGCACCTCCAACGCGCCGTCGTCGGTGGCGACCGGCACGATCTCGGCGTCCACGCCGATGCGGGGGATGACGACCCGGGCGGGCGTCGAGCGGGGGAGCGTCGGGCCGGCGGCGCCGGGACGTTCGGTGGTCGGCGCGGCGGAGGGCCCGGGTTGCGGCGGCGACGCCGAGGTGCTGCCGAGACCGGCCGAGACCAGCCCGGCGCCGGCGGCGCCGGCGAGGGTGACGGCGGTGACCACGGCGGCGGTGCGGGCCCGCGACGACCCGCCCCGGCGGCGGTGGGACGAGGACACGGATCCGGCCTCCCTCCGACGTGGACGCGGGGCCCGCGCCGGGTGGACCGGCGCGGGCGACCCGCTCGGCGTGCCGTTCAGGCGGTGGCGCCCGCCCGCCGCCGGCGGCGGATCAGGACGTACGCCCCGCCGCCGAGCGCGCCGGCGGCCAGCGCGCCGCCCGCGACCAGCACGCCGGTGTCGCCGTCCCGGCCGCCGGTGCCGGCCTGCGCGCCGCCGATCGGGGTGACGGTGAAGGTGGCGCTGCCGCCGTCGCTGCCGTCGCCGCAGGTCGCGGCCACCGTGTACGTGCCGAGCGTGAACCCGGCGGTGAAGAGTTCGGCGCTCAGGCCGCCGCCGGCGGCGGCCGTGGTGGACCGGACGTTCTGGTCGCGGTCCGGCCCGGTGACCCGGAAGATCGCGTCACCGGCCTTCGGGTTGCACGTGGTGGTGAGCACGACCGTGCCGCCGACTGGGGTGGTGGCCGGTGACACTCTGGTGTCCGCCAGCGCGGCGGCCGGCAGCAGCAGTGCGCCGAGGCCCACGCCGACCGCCGCCGTGCCGAGAAATGACTGTGCCTTCATCCGCGTCTTCCCTCACTTTTCGTCCGCTGTCTGCGTGGGACGTCGTTCGGGTGGCCAACTCCGTGACTAGCACCGGTGTGGCCAACACTAGGAGGGTTGCGGCAATCACTGGGGGTAATTGAGAAATCTTCGTTGCCGTCCGGTGTTCCCCCTCCCGGGGCCAGATCGGCCGAAAGGGGCTCAGCCGACCGGCGGCTCCGGCCGCACCAGCCCGGTGTCGTACGCGAGGACCACCGCCTGGATGCGGTCCCGCAACCCCAGCTTGGTGAGAATCGCGGAGACGTGGGTCTTCACGGTGGCGGTGCTCAGGTGCAGCCGGGCGGCGATCTCCGCGTTGGACAGCGCCCGCGCGGTGAGCGTGAGCACCTCCCGCTCCCGGGCGGTCAACGCCGCGAGCGCCCGGTCGGCGGTGGGGGCCGGGCCGGGCAGCCGGTCGGCGAACCGGTCCAGCAGCCGTCGCGTCACGGTCGGCGCCAGCAGCGCCTCGCCCCCGGCCACCACCCGCACCGCCTCGGCGAGGTCGGCCGGGCGGGTGTCCTTGAGCAGGAAGGCGCTCGCCCCGGCGCGCAGCGCGGCGTAGACGTGCTCGTCGACGTCGAACGTGGTGAGCATGACGATCCGGGCGGGACTGCCGGCGGCCACCAGGTCCCGGGTCGCGGCGATGCCGTCCCGTCGGGGCATCCGCACGTCCATCAGCACCACGTCGGGCCGGGTCCGCGTCGCCACCGCGACCGCCTCGACGCCGTCCGCCGCCTCCCCGACCACCGTCAGGTCGGGCCGGGCGTCGAGCACCATCCGCAGCCCGGCACGGATCAGCTCCTGGTCGTCGGCGACCACCACCCGTACGGTCACCGGGTCACCGCCCGCACCGGGAGCTGCGCGCGTACCCGGAAACCGCCGGTCGGCAACGGGTCGGCGTCGAGCGTGCCGCCGAGCAGCCGGGCCCGTTCCCGCATGCCGACGATGCCGCGCCCGCCGGGCCGGCGGGCCGGCGCCGAGCCGTCGTTGACCACCTCCAGCCGCAGCACCCCGTCGCCGTAGCGGACGTCGACGTCGGCGCGGGTCGCGTGCCCGTGCCGCAGCGCGTTGGTCAGCGACTCCTGCACGATCCGGTACGCGGAGAGCTGCACCCCGCCGGGCAGGGTCTCGCCGTCGCCCTCCCGGCGCAGGGTCACCGGCAGCCCCACCGCGCGGACGGCGTCGACAAGCGCGTCGAGCTGCGCCAGCCCCGGCTGCGGCCCGTCCGGGTCCGACCCGTCGTCGGCGGTCAGCGCGTGCAGCATCGCCCGCAGCTCGGTCAGCGCCGATCGGGCCGCCGTGTTGATCGACCCGAGCGCGGCGCGGGCCTGCGCCGGGTGCGTGTCGAAGACGTCCTCGGCGGCGACGGCCTGCACGGCGATCACCGCCACGTGGTGGGCGACCACGTCGTGCAGCTCGCGGGAGATGCGCTCCCGCTCCGTGGCGCGCACCTGCCGCTCCCACTCGCAGCGCCGCTGCGCCTGGGCGCGGAGCAGCTCGCCGATCGACCAACTGAGGCCGAGCCCGGTCACCGCGAGCAGCAGGTCCCGCCAGCCGCCGCTGACCAGCTTCCACGGCGTGGGCGCCACCAGCACCGCGAGCGCGACGAGCGAGAACCGCGGCGGTCGCAACCGGGCGACGTAGGACAGCGGCGCGGCCACCAGACCGAGCCAGCCCAGCGCCGGGCAGAGCGCCTCCAGGCCGACGCCGGCCAGCGCGGCCACCGCGAGCGCGTACCCGGGTCGGCGCCGGATCCAGAGCAGGCAGCTGGCCTGCAACGCGGCCAGGCCGACCGCGACGGCGGTCGCGCCCGGGCCGGCGTCCGAGGTCAGCAGCACGAGCAGCGACACGCCGAGACAGGCCATGGCGATGCCGCCGTCGAGCAGCAGCAGGAACCGGGATCGGGACAGGCACCTCATGACCCGGATGCTAGGCCCGCCGCCCACCGGATCTCATCGGCCGCGAGACGGACATGCGGCCCGCCCCTGGTTCCCGGGACGGAGCCGGGAACCGGCCCGCGGCGCGATCCGCGCGACGCCCCGCCGGCCCTAGCGTCGTCCGCGGTTGATGCCGACAGACCGGAGGTACGCACCGATGGAAACCACGATCCCGAGCACCGCCGTCCACCCGTCCCGCCGCCGCGACCGACTGCTCACGGTGCTCGTCGCCACCGCCGCCACGCTGCTGGGCTGGGTTGTCGCGGTGCCGCTCGCCGGGGTGGAGCTGATCGCCCGTGCTGGCGACGCCGAGCAGCGGGTGACGCCGGCGGCGGTGGCGGTCAGCACGGTGCTCGCCGGGTTGGCCGGCTGGGCGCTGCTGGCCCTGCTGGAGCGGTTCACCGGGCGGGCGCGGACCGTCTGGACCGTGGTCGCGGCGCTGGTGCTGCTGCTGTCCCTGCTCGGACCGCTGACCGGGGGAGTGGGCCGGTCGGCCACGGCGACGCTCGCGGTCCTGCACCTGCTCGCCGGCGCGGTGCTGGTGCCTGGTCTGCGGCGGACCGCCGCCCGCTGACCGGCCGGTCCGGAACCGCCCGCGACGGGGGTGGGCGGCTCCGGATCGTCACGGCACGTGACATCCACGGGCATGCGGGTGTGGGCTCCCGTCCGCCTTTGCTCTGCAGCCATCCGCGCAGCAGGCACGGAAAGTCACCGAACCGGCCCACCATCGCCGGCGATGGGCCTTTCATCTGAGCAGCTCAACCGCCTGCTGCGGATATGGCTGCAGAGCAAAGGCGGAAGGGCAGCGGCCCGTCCCGAGTCGCGCCAGCACGCTCAGCAACCGTTGCGCTGCGTGACCCGCGCCACCCGGCGATGTCGGGCCAGCGACCACCGCCGAGGCGATGCGGCTAGCCTCCTAGGACGCTCTAGAGGTAGTGCCCCACCTTCCTCGGAAGCTGTCGAGACTCGGCTACGAAATTTTCCTGCTCGGATGTCGAGAACGGATGGGGCGGCTCCGTCCCCGGTTCGAACGCGGCCAGAATGGGGTCGCCCCCGCACCTGAGGAGAAGCACCATGGCGAAGTACCTGCTGCTGAAGCACTACCGTGGCGGCCCGAAGCCGGTCACCGACATGCCGATGCTGGACCGGTGGACGCCGGAGGAGGTCACGGCGCACGTGCAGTACATGAACGACTTCGCGGCCCGCCTGGAGAATTCCGGCGAGTTCGTCGACGGCCAGGCGCTCTCCCCGGAGGGCACGTTCGTCCGCTACGACGGGGAGGGGCGCCCACCTGTCACCGACGGCCCGTTCGCCGAGACGAAGGACCTCATCGCCGGCTGGATGGTGATCGACGTGGACAGCTACGAGCGCGCCCTCGACCTGGCCGCGGAGTTGTCCGCCGCGCCGGGGCAGGGCGGCCGGCCGATCCACGAGTGGCTGGAGCTGCGCCCGTTCCTGACCGCGCCGCCCACCATCACGGAGTGACCTGATCCGATGGACGACGTGCTGCTGCGCAGCCTCACGCCGAGCGTTCTCGGTGTCCTCGTCCGCCGCGGAGCTGACTTCGCGGCGGCCGAGGACGCCGTGCAGGACGCGCTCGTCGAGGCGCTCCGCGTGTGGCCGGCCGACCCGCCGCGCGAGCCGAAGGCGTGGCTGGTCACCGTCGCCTGGCGCCGGTTCCTCGACACGGCACGCGCCGACGCCACCCGGCGTCGGCGCGAGGAGCTCGTCGACGAGGAGCCGGCGCCGGGGCAGGTGTCCGGAGCGGACGACACGTTGCGGCTCTACTTCCTCTGCGCGCATCCGGCGCTGACCCCGTCGTCGGCGGTCGCGCTCACCCTGCGCGCCGTCGGCGGGCTCACCACCCGCCAGATCGCCCAGGCGTACCTGGTGCCCGAGGCGACCATGGCGCAGCGGATCAGCCGGGCCAAGCGCACCGTCTCCGGCGTACGGTTCGACCGGCCCGGCGACGTCGCGACCGTGCTGCGGGTGCTCTACCTGGTCTTCAACGAGGGCTACTCCGGCGACGTCGACCTCGCGGCCGAGGCGATCCGGCTCACCCGGCAGCTCGCGGCTGCCATCGACCATCCCGAGGTGGCCGGGTTGCTCGCTCTCATGCTGCTGCACCACGCCCGCCGGGCCAGCCGGACCACACCCGACGGCGGTCTGGTGCCGCTGGCCGACCAGGACCGTCGTCGCTGGGACACCGGTCTCATCGCCGAGGGCGTGGAGATCCTCCAGGGGGCGCTGGCCCGCGACCGGCTGGGTGAGTTCCAGGCCCAGGCCGCCGTCGCGGCGCTGCACGCCGACGCGCCCACCGCCGCGCAGACCGACTGGGTGCAGATCGTCGAGTGGTACGACGAGTTGGTCCGTCTCACCGACAACCCGGTCGTGCGGCTCAACCGCGCGGTCGCGGTCGGCGCGGCGGACGGCGCCCGCGCCGGGCTGGCGGCGCTCGCCGCGCTGGACGAGACGCTGCCCCGGTACGCGGCGGTGGCGGCGTACCTGCACGAACGCGACGGCAACCCGGAGGTGGCCGCCCGCCTTTACGCCGAGGCCGCCCGCAAGGCCACCAACCTCGCCGAACGCGATCACCTGACTCGCCAGGCCGCCCGGCTGAACACCCGTGCGTCCCGTCCCGCCTCCACCTGAGGTGTTAAGCGGGGGCCCCGCCTATACACGAGGCGTTAAGCGGGGGCCCCTCCTTAAACCGCTCGGCGGACGGTGCCCACGCTGGTAGCTTGCCTCGTCGTGACGGGGGAACGACTCGGCGGGCGCTTCGCCCGACTGTGGACCGCGAGCACGCTGTCCGCGTTGGGTAGCGGCACGGCCACCGTGGCCGCCCCGCTGTACGTGGCGTCGCGCACCGACGACCCGCTCGTGGTCTCCGTCGGCGCGGCGGTGTCCTGGTTGCCGTGGCTGCTGTTCGCCCTGCCCGGTGGCGTGGTGGCGGACCGGGTGGACCGGCGCCGGCTGATGGTGCTCATCGACTGGGCACGGGTCGGCGCGCTGGCCGTGCTGGCCGCGGCGATGCTCGCCGACCGGGCCGGGATCGCGCTGCTCTACCTGGTGCTGTTCGTGGTGAACACCGGTGAGGTGGTGTTCCGCGTCGCCGCCCAGGCGGTGCTGCCGGCGGTGGTGCCCCGGTCCCGGCTGGAACGGGCGAACGGCTGGCTGAGCGGCGGCACCCAGGTGACGCAGAACATGATCGCCGGCCCGTTCGGCGGCTTCCTGTTCGTGCTGGCGGCGGCGGCGCCGTTCGCGCTCAACGCCGGCACGTACGCGCTCAGCGCCGTGCTTGTCGGCCTGCTCGCCGGGACCTACCGGGGCGCGCCGACGCGGGACGAACGGCGTTCGGTGCGGGCCGAGGTCGCGGAGGGATTCCGCTGGCTGCGGGCGCAGCGGCTGCTGCGCACGATGGCGCTGCTGATCGGGCTGCTCAACGTCACGCTCACCGCGGCGCTCGCGGTGCTGGTGCTGCTGGCGACCGAGCGGCTGGGCCTCGGCTCGGTCGGCTACGGCGCGCTGTTCACCTGCCTGGCGGTGGGCGGGTTGCTCGGCTCGGTCGTCGGTGACCGGTTGATCGCCGCCATCACCGCCACCTGGACGGTGCGGGTGGGCCTGCTTGTCGAGGCCGGCCTGCATCTGGCGTTGGCCGCGTCGCGCAGCGCGGCGGTGGTCGGCTTCGCGTTGTTCGCGTTCGGCGTGCACGGCGCGTTGTGGAACATCGTGGTGAACTCGCTGCGGCAGCGGCTCACCCCGCCGGCGCTGATGGGCCGGGTGGGCAGCACGACGTTGTTCGTCGCGGCCGGCGGCAACTGCGTCGGCGCGTTGCTCGGCGGCGTGGTGGCGGCCCGGTTCGGCATCACCGCGCCGTACTGGGTGGGCTTCGTGGTGGCGGTCGCGGTGGTCGTCGCGACGTGGCGGGTGTTCGACCGGGCGACGGTGGCCGCCGCGTACGCCGAGCCGACGCCGGAGGCGCCCGTGCCGGTGGCCGGTTAGCGGTCAACGCGGCGGGGTCCCCGGCGGGGCGTCCCGCCGGTGTGACAGCGTGGGCGGGTGCCCGCATCCTCCCCGGTCGACGTCGACCTCGCGCTGGTCGGCGGCGGTGGCGCCGCGTCCCTGGTCCTGGCCGCCCTGGACCGGCACCGGGTGCGCGGCGTGCGGGTGGCCGTGGTGGATCCGGTGCGCAAGCGCGGCCAGGACCGCACCTGGGCGTTCTGGGGCACTCCCGGCGGCGACCTCGACCCGCTGCTGAGCGCGAGCTGGTCGCGGGTGGAGGTGGTGACGGCGGCGGGCCGCCGCGTCCTGCCGCTGGACCCGCTGCGGTACGCCATGCTGCGCTCCGCCCCGGTCTACGACCGGGCTGCCGAGGCGGAGCGGCGGCTGGGCGCGGTGCGGATCGGCGCGGCGGCGGGGGAGGTACGCGACGACGGTGCCCGGGTGACCGTGCGCGACCCCGCCGGTGGGGTGTTGGTGCGGGCCGGCTGGGTGCTGGACTCCCGGCCCCGCCCGCCGGCACGACCGGGGCGTACGAGCTGGTTGCAGCACTTCCGGGGATGGTGGTTGGCGGCCGATAAGCCGACGTTCGACCCGGGCCGGGCGGTGTTGATGGACTTCCGCACCCCGCAGCCGGAGCGTGGGGTGTCCTTCGGGTACGTGCTGCCGGTCGACGACCGGTTCGCGCTCGTGGAGTACACCGAGTTCGGGCCGGCGGTGCTCGACGACGCCGGCTACGACGCGGCGCTGCGCGGTTACGCCGGGCTGCTCGGGTTGGACCTGGGTGCGCTGCGGGTGCGGGAGGTGGAGAACGGGGTGATCCCGATGACCGACGGCCCGTTCGTGGCCCGCCCGAGCCCCCGGGTGGTGCGGTTGGGCACCGCCGGTGGGGCGACCCGGCCGTCCACCGGGTTCACGTTCTCCGCCATGCTCCGGCAGGCCGACCAGGTGGCCCGGGCCGTGGCGGCGGGTCGTCCGCCGGTGCCCGCGCCCGCGTACCCGGGTCGGCACCGGTGGATGGACGCGGTGGCGTTGCGGGCGCTGGACCGGGGGCACGTGGCCGGGGTGGAGTTCTTCGAGCGGCTGTTCGACCGCAACCCGCCGGAGCGGGTGCTGCGCTTCCTCGACGGCGTCACCGGCCCGGTCGAGGATCTGGCGGTGATGCGGTCCAGCCCGTTGCTGCCGATGACGGGGGCGGTCCTCGGGGACGCCGCCGGCCGGCTACGCGCCCGGCTGCGCCCCGCCTAGGGTCGCGGCGACCCGGTCGCGCACCAGCGCCCGCAGCCGTTCCATCGGGTCGCCGTCGCCCGCGCCGAGCCGGTTGCGCACCGCCGCCACCGTCAACCCCAGTTCCGGGTACGCGAACGCGAGGCTGCCGCCACTGCCGGCGGTCCCGAACGACCCGTCGTCGTCGACCGCGTACCCGAGCCCGAACGTGAGCTCCTGCCCGAACACCCACTCCTGCGCGCGTATCGCGGGCGCGGACACGGCGCGCAGCCGCTCGGGGGAGATCAGTCGGACCCCGTCGACCGGGCCGAGCAGCGCCGCGTACATCCGGGCCACCGCGCGGGCGCTCATCGTGCCGACCGACGGCACCTCGGCGCGGAGCACGTCCGGGTTGCCGCCGATGGTCGCGTCCGGCCGGACCGCGGGCGGGGCCACCGCGTCGAAGTGCGGCAGGTTGGCGCCGGCCCAGGTCATCAGCGCGGACAGGCCGGCGTCCTCCAGCCGGGCCAGCCGGGGCAGCTCCGCCTCGGGTACGGCGAGGAACATCTCGCGGTCGACGCCGAGCGGCCCGGCCACCTCCTCGGCGAGGACCCGGGAGATCGACCTGCCGGTGACCCGGCGGACCACCTCGCCGACCAGCCAGCCCCACGTCCAGGCGTGGTAGGCCAGCCGCTCGCCGGGCGCCCACAACGGTTTCGCGTCGGCCAGCAGATCGCACATGCGCTGCCAGTCGGTGAAGTCGGCGGGGGTGATGTCGGCGGGCAGGGCGGGCAGGCCGGCGGTGTGGGTGAGCACGTGCCGCAGCGTGATGCCGTCCTTGCCGTTGCGGGCGAACTCCGGCCACACCCGCGCCAGCGGCAGGTCGTAGTCGAGGCGGCCCTGCTCGGCCAGCACGTGCACCACGGTGGCGGTGAGGCCCTTGCCGGTGGAGACGGCGTGCACCGGCGTCCCGGCGGTCATCGGCCGCCCGGCGTCGGTGTCGGCGAGGCCGGCCTGTTCCTCGACGATCGGCGCGCCGTCGAGGTAGGCGGCCACCTGCACGCCGGCCTCCCGCCCGGAGGTCACCAGGTCGTCGATCGTCGCGCGCACGTCGGCCCGGAGGCCGTCCCACCGGTCGTCCACGGTCAGGGAGCCTGCCAGAGCGTGGCGTCGGCGTCGCCCGGTTTTTCGTCTCCGGTGAGCAGGCGGGCGCGCAGCGCGGCGATCGTCTCCTCGCGCACCCCGAGCTGCCCGGTGACGTATCCGCGCACCGAGCCGTGCGCGGCGACCAGTTCGGCCAGCACCAGCCGGATGAGTTCGGCGGGCGCCCGCCCGTACGCGGGCCAGCCCGGCGTCGCGCCGCCGTTGCGGTCCCGCCATTCCGCCACCAGCGCCCCGGTGGCCCGTTCGGTGAGCGCGAAGTCTGCCGCGATCTGGTCGGTGTGCACGCCGAGCAGGGCCAGCACCAGCGCGGCGAGCAGCCCGGTGCGGTCCTTTCCGGAGGCGCAGTGGAACACCAGTGGGTGTTCGTCGTGGGCGATCACCTCCAGCGCCCGGCGCAGCTCCACCACGCCGTCCTCGGCCACCTCGGCGTACCGGTCGGCCAGGTAGCGCCACGGATCCACGTCCGGGTCGATGTCGGCCTGGACGTAGGGGCGGTGCTCGATGCTCAGGTTGTGCCAGGTCACGCCGAGGCTCTCCGGCGCCCGGCCGCGCTCGACGATTTCCCACGGGTAGCGCAGGTCGATCACGGTGCGGACGCCGAGCGCGGCGAAACGCCCCAGGTCGTCGCCGGTCAGCTTGGCCAGGGAGTCGGAGCGGTAGAGCCGGCCACGGGCGACCGCGCGGCCGTCGGCGGTGCGCCAGCCGCCCAGGTCACGGAAGTTGCAGAGGGTGGTGAACGGCGGGGGTGCGGTCATGGGTCGCACGGTAGCCGGGCGCCGCGCCGCGTGTGGTCCCCGCCGGACCCGCGAGGCGGTGGGGCATCGCGGGTGGTCCCCGCCCCCGTTGGCGCCGTGAGCCGGCGCGGCGTCGCGGGTCGGGTGGTTCCGCGCGGCGGCGTACCCGGTAGGTTGCCGGGCATGGTGGAGGCGGAGACCGGCCGGGTCGTGGAGATCTGGACCGACGGCGCGTGCAGCGGCAACCCCGGGCCCGGCGGCTGGGGCGTGGTGCTGCGCTGGGGCGGGCACGAGCGGGAGCTGTGCGGCGGCGAGGCGACCCCCACCACGAACAACCGGATGGAGTTGACCGCCGCGATCGAGGCGTTGGAGAGCCTGACCCGCCCGGTGACCGTGCGGTTGCACACCGACAGCACCTACGTGCGTAACGGCATCACCGGGTGGTTGGACGGGTGGAAGCGCAACGGCTGGGTCACCGCCGCGAAGCAGCCGGTGAAGAACGCCGACCTGTGGCAGCGGCTGGAGGCCGCCTGCGCCCGGCACGACGTCACCTGGCTGTGGGTGAAGGGCCACAGCGGGCATCCGGAGAACGAACGCGCGGACGCGCTCGCCAACCGGGGGATGAGCGAGGCGCGGGGTGGCGGTTCACCGGCCACCCCGCGGACGCGGGCGGGTCACCGCAGGGGGCGGCCCTCCTCGATCTCCTCCGGCTCGTCGGCGGGGTCGGCGGTGCCGGAGACAGCGTCCACGTCGTAGCCGGCCCGGCTGGTGTCCCGGGCCGAGCGACGGTCCTCGGCCGGCAGGTCGGCGAAGTCGTCGCCGGTGTCGTCGGTGGTGTGCAGGGATTCGCCCGGCGGGCGCAGGGACGCCTCGTAGGCGGTGGCGCCGTCGGGTTCGTCGCCGGCGGCGCGGCCGAAGGACTCTTCACTGGTCATGTCGCACTCCTGCCCGCATCCGGTGACGGCAAACGTTCAGCGGGCCGCGTCCGGGTGCGTCGGCATCGACGAGCCGCCGGAGCTGCTGCCGGACGCTCCGCCGGCCATCCCGGACCCGTCGTCCTCGGTCACCTCGTCGGGTGCGGGCGCGTCCGGCGCGGTGGCCGGCACCTCGGTGTCCGCCGGCACCTGCACCAGCGGGGTCTCTCCGGCCGCGTCCTCGGCGTGCGCCGGGTCGACGGGTTCCGCGCCGTCACGTGCCCGATATCCCACCGGTCCGCCCCCGTCCCACCTCGACTGTTCGTGTCGCCGCCTACCCGCCCCACCCCCACCAAAACCCCGCCCACCCCGCTCACCCCCGTCCCCGCCCCCAGCGGTGTTGTCGGTCGTCCCGTCGATCATGGAATTGTGGTGCCACGACATGTCGCTTTCGGGGTGATATCGGAGGTGCCACAAGTCCAAGATCGGCGTCACCGCCGGAGATCGTGGCCCCCGGAGCGCCGGTGGCGGGCCGCCGGGGGATGGGGTCGGTGATCAAGGGGTTCACGTCGAGGGGGCGCGTGGTCGAGACGCGAACTCCTTGATCAACGGGGGTGGGGTGGGCGGCGGGGGTGGGGTGGGCGGGGCGCGGTGGGGGTGGGGGTGGGGGTCAGGGACCAGTGCGCGGGGCGGCGCAGGTCGGGCGGCAGGGCGGTGCGGTGGTCGCCGCGGGCGGCGTCGAGCTGGGACTGGTGCAGGAACAGGCACTCGCCGAGGTCGGTGCCGCGCAGGTCCGCGCCGCGCAGGTCGGCCCCGGTCAGGTCGGCGGCGCCGAGGCGTACCCCGCGCAGGTCCGCCCCGATCAGGGTGGCGCCGCGCAGGTTCGCCCCGGCCAGCGCGACGCGGCGCAGGTCCACGCCGATCAGCACGGCGCCCCGGCGGTCCGGTCCGGCCCGACCGGCGCGGGCCTGCTCGCCGGCGCTCGACAGCAGTCGGTTGACCCGGTCGCGGTGGGCGTCGACGTCGACCGCGAGCAGTACCGCCGGGGTGCCGTCGGTGAGCCGGCCGGTCTCGTCCAGCGCGGCGGCCAGGTCGTCGCGCAGCGGACCGGGCGGGGTGAGCCGCACCGCCTCGGTCAGATACCAGAGCAGCTCGTGCAGCGGTCGCAGCACGGCGAACGTGTCGAACATCCGCCGTGCGGTGGCGGGGTCGGCGCGCCAGTCGCGGCCGGCGAAGGTGCCCTGGGTGAGGTGCTGGCCGGCGCCGAAGCAGTCGAACACGGTGCACCCGGGGAAGCCGCGTTCGCGCAGCTCCGAGTGGATGCCGCAGCGGGAGTCGGGGCGCAGGTTCGGGCAGGGCCGCCCGGCCGGCTTGTCGATGGCGAAGTCAGCCGAGGCGGCGAACGCCGGCGCGACGCAGCAGACCCCCGCGCAGCGCGCGCAGTCCGCCCGCAACTCCCACCCACCGCCCACCAGAGCCCCCTCCCAGGATCTCGTCCCATTGTCCCCGGGGCGACCTGGTCAGCCGGCAGCGGGCGGGTGGTAGACGGCGGCCAGGGCGGCGGCGGTGTCGGCCAGCCGGGCGCGCAGCGCGGCGGGGGAGAGGACCTCCACGTCGGCGCCGAGCCGCAGCAGGTCGCCGTGCGCGTGGGTGAGCGACTCGATGGGGATGACGGCCCGCACCCAACCCGCCGCGTCGGGCGGGCCGGCGGACGCCTCGGCGGCGGCGACCACCACGTCGCTGCCGATCTCCCGCAGCCGCGCCCGCCCGGCCGGGGACAGCCGGACGGTGGCCTCGTCCCGGTGCAGGCCGGCCCGGAACGCGACCACGTGGGCCCGCCACCACGCCGGCAGGTCGAACTCCGGCCGGTCGAACGGCTCGTCGAGCGGGGTGAGGTCGAGGATCTGGTTGACCCGGTAGGTGGCCGGCTCGGCGCGGTCCGGCCGGGCCGCGACGACATACCAGCGGCCACCCTTGAGCACCAGCCCGTACGGCTCCAGCACCCGCGTCACCTCGCCGCGCCAGCCGCGGTAGCGGACCCGGACCCGGTGTTCCCGCCACACCGCCTCGGCCGCCGCGGCCAGGTGCGGTGACGGGTCGCCGTCGGAGTACCAGCCCGGCGTGTCCAGGTGGAAGCGCTGCTCCAGCCGGGCGGCCCGATCGGCGAGCGGGGCGGGGAGCGCGGCACGCAACTTGAGCTGCACGGCCGCCACGACCGACTGGTAGCCCAGCTCGGCGGCCGGCCCGGGCAGCCCGGCGAAGAGCAGCCGGTCGGCCTCCTCGCCGGTCAGCCCGGTCAGCCGGGTACGCCAGCCGTCGACCAGCCGGTAGCCGCCGGCGTGCCCGGCCTCGCCGTACAGCGGGATGCCGGCGGTGTGCAGCGCCTCGACGTCCCGGTAGATCGTGCGCGCCGACACGTCCAGGCGGGCGGCCAGGTCGGCGGCGGTGAGCCGGCCGTGCGCCTGGAGGAGCAGCAGGATGGACAGGAGTCGACTGGCCCGCATCCGCTGACACTAGCTGTCAGGGGAGTGGCCCTACGGTCCCCGGCATGGCCTTCCACGACAAGGAGCTGACCGTGCCCGGGACCGTCGAGGTCGCCGGCCGGCACGTCAAGCGCTACCACATCGACCAGCCGCGGCGTCGCCTCGAACCGGAGGTGGTCGACGCCGCGTCCGCGTACCTGCCGTCGCTGCTGCCCGCCCCGGACGGCGGCACCCCGCCGGCGAGCTGGGTGGTGCTGCACCGGGGCGCGGACACCGGGGCGTACCTGTTGGCGTACAGCTGGTTCTTCGACAACGTCGTCGAGTGCCGGATCGCGGTCGCCGGACAACCGGCGCTGGCCTGCCCGGACGACGACCCGGCGCACTTCGTCGACCTGGACCGGCCCGGAGTGGGGTGTGTCTGGGAGTTGGGCGTGCTGGAGCACGAGCGGCTCGCCTGGATCCGGCACGTGCTCGCGCCCGAGCGGCCCGACCTGGCCGGCTACCTGGCCGACGCGCGCGCCGAGGGGCCGGTGGGTCACGCGCACGCCGGAGTTCAGCCGGGCGGCGTGACAGGTGGCGTGGTGGTGCGGTAGATCGCGGTCAACCAGACGTCGAGCAGCACGTCGACCACGTCCCGCTCGGCCACCGCCGGGCCGTCCCCGGCGAACGTCGCGTACCAGACCCGCTCGTTCATCGAGTTGAGCGCGATGGCGAGGTCCCGGGCGGGCAGCCCGTCCGGGGCCGCGCCGCGGGCGCGCTCCACCTCGACGGCGGCCTGCACCGCCCGTACCCAGCGCTCCAGCACCTCGGCCCAGAGCCGCCGCACCTCGGGGTTGGTGCCGCGCACCTGGGCGCACGCCAGCACCACGTCCCGGTGGGCGCCGAAGATCGCGTGGAACCGGGAGATCAACTCCCGCCACCGGGCGCGCGGGTCCTCGGCGAGCCGGTCTAGCACGTCGCCGGCGGCGGCGTCGGCCTCCTCGGTGACCCGGTCGAGCAGGGTGAGCAGCACCGCGTCCTTGGCCGGGAAGTAGAAATAGAAGGTGGGCCGGGAGATGCCCGCGCCCCGGGCCAGGTCGTCGATGGAGATGTCGCCGAACGGCCGTTCCCGCAGCAGCCGCTCGGCGGTGGCGAGAATGGCCACCTCCCGGTCGTCGCCGGTGGAGCGGCCGGCCCGCCGCCCGCGCGTCGGCGCGGCGCCGGTCGGCGTACGGGCGGGGCTCATGTCGGCCGATGCTACACCCGGTCAACACCCTGTCGATTTCACTCGACAGGGTGTTGACTGGTTTCGGGAGTGGTGGCTATCGTCCGGTCCACCGCGGGCAGAACGGGAGAAGCGATGGCCTCGGACCACGTCGACGTCCTCATCGTCGGCGCCGGCCTGTCCGGCGTCGGCGCCGCCGTCCACCTGGGTCGCGAGTGCCCCGGCAAGACCTACGCGGTGCTGGAGGCCCGGAGCGCGATCGGCGGCACCTGGGACCTGTTCCGCTACCCCGGCGTCCGCTCCGACTCCGACATGTACACCCTCGGCTACTCGTTCAAGCCGTGGACCGACCCGAAGGCGATCGCCGACGGCGAGTCGATCCGCCGCTACGTCCGGCAGACCGCCCGGGAGTACGACGTGCAGCGGCACATCCGCTTCCACCACCGGGTGGTGCGCGCCGAGTGGGACAGCGCGACCGCCCGCTGGACCGTGCACGCCCACCGCGACGACACCGGCGAGGACACGACGCTCACGTGCGCGTTCCTGTTCGCCAACTCCGGCTACTACCGCTACGACGAGGGCTACACGCCGCGCCTGCCCGGCGTCGAGGGGTACGCCGGCACGCTCGTGCACCCGCAGCACTGGCCGCCACGGCTCGACGTCACCGGCCGGCGGGTGGTGGTGATCGGCAGCGGCGCGACCGCGGTCACCCTGGTCCCGGCCATGGCCGAGCGGGCCGCCCACGTCACCATGCTCCAGCGCTCACCGACGTACGTCATCTCGCTGCCCTCGCGCGACAGGTTCGCCGACGCCGCCCGGCGGTGGCTGCCGCCCACGGCCGCCTACGCGGTCGCCCGCTGGAAGAACGTGCTGCTCGGGGTGGCCAACTTCCAGCTCAGCCGGCGCGCGCCGGGGCTGGTGAAGCGGTACCTGCGCCGGGCCGCCAAGGGCCGGCTCCCGGCCGGGTACGACGTGGACCGGCACTTCTCGCCCCGCTACGACCCGTGGGACCAGCGGCTCTGCGTGGTGCCCGACGGGGACCTGTTCGCCGCCCTGGCCGACGGCCGCGCGTCGGTGGTGACCGACACCATCGACACGTTCACCGCGCACGGCATCCGGCTCACCTCCGGCGCGGAGCTGCCGGCCGACATCGTGGTCACCGCCACCGGCCTCAACCTGCTCGCGCTCGGCGGCATGACCCTCGCCGTCGACGGCGTCGACGTCGACCTCGCCGCCACCGTCGCCTACAAGGGCATGATGCTCTCCGGCGTGCCGAACTTCGCCATGACCATCGGCTACACGAACGCGTCCTGGACGCTGAAGGCGGACCTGGTCGCCACCTACGTCTGCCGGCTGCTGCGCCACCTCGACGACACCGGCCAGCAGATCGTCACCCCCCTCGCCCCGGACACCGACGACCTGGCCCCGATCATCGACCTGCGCTCCGGGTACGTGCTGCGCGCCGTCGACCAGCTACCCAAGCAGGGGCCGCGCGCGCCGTGGCGGCTGCACCAGAACTACCCCCGCGACGTACGCCTGATGCGGCACGGGCCGCTCACCGACGGCGTCCGGTTCGCCCGGGCCGGCGTGCCGGCCACCGCCGCCCCATCTGGAGGCAATGATGCGTGACCTGGACTTCTCCGGCGGCACGGCGGTGCTGACCGGCGCGGCGAGCGGCATCGGCGCGGCGCTCGCTCACGGCCTGGCCCGACGCGGCGCCGACCTGGTCCTGCTCGACCGCGACGCCGACGGTCTTTCCGCGGTGGTGGCGGCGATCCGGGCGACGCACCCGGACCGGCGGGTCGAGACGCACCTGGTCGACCTCGCCGACGCCGACGCCACCGACCGGGTCGCCGCCGAGATCCACCGCGCCCACCCCCGGATCCGGCTGCTGGTCAACAACGCCGGCGTCGCGCTCGGCGGCCGGTTCGACCAGGTCACGCTGGACGAGTTCCTCTGGGTCATCGAGATCAACTTCCGGGCGGTGGTGCGGCTGACCCACGCGCTGCTGCCGGCGCTCAAGGCCGAGCCGGGCGCCCACCTGGTGAACGTCTCCAGCCTGTTCGGCCTCATCGCCCCCGCCGGGCAGGCCGCCTACTCGGCGAGCAAGTTCGCCGTACGCGGCTTCACCGAGGCGCTGCGGCACGAACTGGTCGACGACGGGATCGGCGTCACCTCGGTGCACCCGGGCGGCATCCGCACCCGGATCGCGGCCCGCGCGCGGGTCGGCAGCGGCGTCCCGATCCAGGAGTACGAGGCCGGCCTCCGGCAGTTCGAGAAGCTGCTCACCATCGACCCGGCGACCGCCGCCGAGGCGATCCTGCGCGGCGCGCGGCGGCGTCGCGGCCGGGTGCTGATCGGCTGGTCGGCGAAGCTGCCCGACCTGCTCGCCCGGATCGCCCCCGCCGGCTACGGCCGGGTGCTGGCCCTGGGCATGCGCCCACCGCGTACGCCGAACCCCGGCGCGGTCCCGGACGGCGCGGCCCCGGACGGCGCGGCGGTTCCGGGGCCCGGTCGGCCGGCGTGACCGTCGCCCTGCCGCCGGGGGACGAGCGTGCCGTGGGCGGGCGGCGGATGCGCTGCCGGATCACCGGCGACGGGTCGCCGGTGGTGCTGCTGCACGGCATCGGCCGTACCCTCGACGACGTCACCGCGCTGCACGCCGCGTTGGCCCGGGACCACCGCGTGCTCGCCGTGGACCTGCCCGGCCACGGCGGCTCCGCGCCCCTCGACGGGCCGCACACGCTGCCCGCGCTGGCCGGCGCGGTCGTCGGGTTCCTCGACGCCGCCGGGGTCACCGGCCCGGCCCACCTGGTCGGCAACTCCCTCGGCGGGGCGGTGGCCATGCGCGTCGCCGCCGACGCCCCGCACCGGGTGGCCGACCTGGCGCTGCTCGACAGCGCCGGCTTCGGGCGGGAGGTGACCGTGGCGCTGCGGCTGCTGGCGGTACGCCCGCTGGCCCGGCTGCTGCTGCGCCCGCACCCGGCCATCGCCCGCCGCACCGAGCGGGCCATCTTCTTCGACCCGGGCTACGTCACCGACGAGCGGGTCGCCACCGCGCTGGCCGTGGCCCGGCAGCCGCACACCGCCCGGGTGATCCGGGAACTCGTCCGCCACCTGGGCACCTGGCGGGGAGTACGCCCGCGCTGGCGCGCCGAGCTGCTCGACGCGGTGGCCGCGCTGGACCTGCCCACGCTGCTGGTCTGGGGCGACCGCGACGTGATCCTGCCCGCCGCGCACCTGGCGTACGCGCGGACCCGGCTGCCCGGGGCGCGGGCCCACCTGTTCCGCGACACCGGCCACATGCCGCAGATCGAGCGGACCACCGAGGTGGAGGCGCTGCTGCGCGACTTCTGGTCCGACCGCCCAACCCCCTGACCCACCCCCGGGTGGGGTGGTCTGCGCCACGATGGGAGGGCGGGGGGACGGGTGCGGCGTGCCGGGCGCGCACCATGGGCGCATGAGGCAGGCGGGGCGCGACGCGGTGGCACCTCGACGTCGCCGCCACCAGGCTCGGGACGCCGCGGCGAGCGTCGGCCGCCGACCCGCCGGCCTGGTCTACGCGGTGGCCGTCACCGCGTACGTGGCCGCCGTGTTCCACCGCGGCTCGCTCGGCGTGACCGGGGTCGACGCGGCGGACCGCTTCGGCATCAACGCGTCCGCGCTGGCCACCTTCTCGGTCGCCCAACTCGCCGTCTACGCGGCCATGCAGATCCCGGTCGGGGTGCTGCTGGACCGGTACGGTTCACGCCGGCTGCTGCTGGCCGGCGGCGCGCTCATGGTGGCCGGGCAGCTCGTGTTCGCGGTCGCCGTCGACGTGCGCCTCGCCGTCGTCGCCCGGGTGCTCGTCGGTCTCGGCGACGCGATGACGTTCATCAGCGTGCTGCGGATCGTGGCGTTCTGGTTCCCCGGCCGGCGCAACCCGCTGCTGGTGCAGCTCACCGGCACCATCGGCCAGCTCGGGGCGGTGCTCGGCGCCGTACCCCTGGTGGCGCTGCTGCACCACGCGGGCTGGACCCCGGCGTTCCTGACCGCGGCGGCGCTCGGCGTCACGGTGCTGCTGCTGGTCCTCGCCGCGGTGCGGGACACCCCGCACGCCGGGCACGTCACCGCGCTCGCCCCCGGGCTCGCGACCGTGCGTCGGCAGCTCGCCGAGGCGTGGGCGCAGCCCGGCACCCGGCTGGGCCTGTGGACGCACTTCGTCACCCAGTTCTCCGGCTCGGTGTTCGCGCTGCTGTGGGGTTACCCCTTCCTGGTGCAGGGGCAGGGTTTCTCGCCCACCGCCGCGGCCGGGCTGCTGACCTTGATGACCGTGGTGACGCTCGTGTGCGGTCCGGTGGTCGCGCACCTGTGCGCCCGGCACCCGTACCACCGTTCGGTGGTGGTCTTCGCCATCACCGCCGCCACCGCCGCGGTCTGGGCCGTGGTGCTGCTCTGGCCCGGCCGCGCCCCGCACGGGCTGCTGGTGGCCCTGGTGGTGGTGCTCGCGGTCAACGGCCCCGGCGCGGTGATCGGCTTCGACTACGCCCGGACGTTCAACCCGGTGCACCGCATCGGCAGCGCCACCGGCATCGTCAACGTCGGCGGGTTCGCCGCGTCGATCGTGCTCATCCTGGCCGTTGGGGTGGTGCTCGACCTGGCCACCCCGGCCGGGCGGGCCGCCCCGCCGCTGTCCGCGTTCCGCCTGGCGTTCGCGGTGCAGTATCTGCTCTGGGCGTTCGGCGCGGTGCAGGTGCTGCGTTACCGCAACGCGGCCCGGCGCGGGTTGGCCACCGAGCGGGCGCCGGTGGCGGTGCCCGCCTGAGGCGGCGGCCCGGTCAGCGGCGCCGCCGGTGGGTGAGCGAGTCCAGCATCAGGGTCACGCCCGCCCCGACCAGCCACACGTCCTTGGCCAGGCCGATGCCGGCCTGGCTCGGCCGCAGGCTGGTGCCCTCCCGCATGCCCGGCGTCTTCAGGTAGAGCTGCACCAGCCCGGCGCCGAACGCGGTGAGCGCGGCGCCGGCGAGCAGCGACGGGACGAACGGGGCGAGCAGCGCCGCGCCGAGGGCCATCTCGCCGCGGGAGAGCAGCACCGCGAACCGGTCCGGCGGGATCTGCCCCAACTGCGGGATCGCCCCGGCGGCCATGCCGTGCACCCCGGCGGCGGCCTCGCCCTCCAGCGTCCGCTTGGACAGCCCGGAGTTCAGGATGTACGCGCCGATGGCCACCCGCAGCGGCGCATGCGTCAACCTCATGATCACTCCCGTTCGACGTCGGAGAACCGGCACTGGCGGATACCCGGCGTCGACCGGGACAATCCGCCCGGTGCCGCCGGGCCACCGACGATGATCGGCGGTAGGTTCGGCGGGGGACCGAAAAACGAAGGAGGCAGCCGGTGAGCGCGAGGAGCGAGCCGGTTCTGCGAGCCCCGCAGTCGCGAACGAAGGAGACAGCGTGAGCCAGGAAGTCCGGGGAGTCGTGTCGCGGCGCAAGGGCGCGCCGGTGGAGGTCACCACGATCGTGGTGCCCGACCCGGGGCCGGGTGAGGCGGTGGTCCGCGTCCAGTCCTGCGGCGTCTGCCACACCGACCTGCACTACCGCGAGGGCGGCATCAACGACGACTATCCGTTCCTGCTCGGCCACGAGGCCGCCGGCGTCGTCGAGCAGGTGGGCGACGGCGTCACCGACGTGGCCCCCGGCGACTTCGTGGTGCTCAACTGGCGGGCCGTGTGCGGGCAGTGCCGGGCCTGCCGGCGCGGCCGGCCCTGGTACTGCTTCGCCACCCACAACGCGGCGCAGAAGATGACCCTCACCGACGGCACCGAGTTGGCTCCCGCGCTGGGCATCGGCGCGTTCGCCGAGAAGACGCTCGTGCACGCCGGGCAGTGCACCAAGGTGGATCCGGCCGCCCGGCCCGCCGCCGTCGGGTTGCTCGGCTGCGGCGTGATGGCCGGCCTCGGCGCGGCCATGAACACCGGGAACGTGACCCGGGGCGACTCCGTCGCGGTGATCGGCTGCGGCGGTGTCGGTGACGCCGCGGTGGCCGGCGCGGTCCTGGCCGGCGCGACCACGATCGTCGCCGTGGACACCGACTCCCGCAAGCTCGACTGGGCGCGGACGTTCGGCGCCACCCACACCGTCAACGCCTCCGAGGACGATCCGGTCGAGGCGATCCGCGCGGCCACCGGCGGGTTCGGCGCCGATGTGGTGATCGACGCGGTGGGTCGCCCGGAGACCTGGAAGCAGGCGTTCTACGCCCGTGACCTCGCCGGCACGGTCGTCCTGGTCGGCGTGCCGACCCCGGAGATGACCGTCGACCTGCCGCTGCTCGACGTGTTCGGCCGCGGCGGCGCGCTCAAGTCCAGTTGGTACGGCGACTGCCTGCCCAGCCGCGACTTCCCGATGCTCACCGAGCTCTACCGGCAGGGTCGCCTCGACCTGGACGCGTTCGTCACCGAGGAGATCGCCCTCGACCAGGTCGAGGAAGCGTTCACCCGGATGCACCACGGCGACGTGCTGCGGTCGGTGGTGGTCTTCCCGTGACCGCCCGCGTCGACCACACCGTCACGTCCGGCACGTTCTCGCTGGACGGGCAGACGTTCGACGTGGACAACAACGTCTGGGTGGTCGGCGACGACGACGAGTGCGTCGTCGTCGACGCCCCGCACGACGTGGCCGCCATCCGCGCGGTCGTGGGCGACCGTCGCGTACTCGCGATCGTGGCCACCCACGCCCACGACGACCACGTCCGGGTCGCCCCCGAGCTGGGCCGGGCGACCGGCGCGCCGGTGCTGCTGCACCCGGCGGACCGGGTGCTGTGGGACCAGGTCCACCCGGACACGCCGCCGGACGGCGACCTCGTCGACGGGCAGACCGTCACCGTCGCCGGCACCACGCTGCGGGTCCTGCACACGCCCGGCCACAGCCCGGGCGCGTGCAGCCTCTACGCGCCGGAGTTGGACGCGGTCTTCACCGGCGACACGCTCTTCGCCGGCGGACCCGGCGCGACCGGCCGCTCCTGGAGCGACTTCGACACCATCGTCGAGTCGATCCGTACCCGGCTGCTCACGCTGCCGCCGGAGACGGTGGTGCACACCGGGCACGGCGACGACACAAGCGTCGGCGCGGAGGCGCCGCACCTGGACGAGTGGATCGCCCGCGGCCACTGACCGCGCCGGCCGGCCCGGCGGCCTCGCCGCCGGGCCGGGCCGCAGTGCCCCGACGCGCCGATGGTCACGCCGGACCAGCGCGGGCAGCCGCCGGACCGGTGCCGCACGGTAGCGACGGGCCACCGCGCTCGCGGCGTACCCGAAGGAAATGCCTGGTCCGCCCGCGCCCGGCCGGGCGATACTCGGCCGCGTGCCCGCGACGTCCCTGACCGCCGCCCAGTCCGCCGCCCTGCGGCACGTGCGCGACGTCGCGCTGCGGGACCGCCCGGCCGCGCTCGCCGTGATCGCGGCGCACCTCGCCGACGCCGGCGCCGTCGTGCGGTGCGAGGAGGTCGTCGCGGCGGTGACCGGGTACGGTCGGCTGACCGTCAACTTCCACCCCGACCGGCTGCTGCGCGACGGCCGTACCGTGGTCGAGGCGCTCGACGCCGAGGGGGTCTACCGCAGCCAGTTCGAGACCGGTGTCGGCAACGGCGGCTTGACCGCGTTTCCCGGCGGGGACCGGGACGTCTGGGAGCAGGCGATGTTCGGCGGCGCGTACCAGCGTCCGGGCGTGCCTGCCGCGGAGCGCCCGAAGTACGGCGGCCTGAACCTGCTCGACCATCCGGACGGCGCCTGCCCCCGGTTCGGCTCCTGCCACCTGCGGCTGCGTCCGGAGGTGCTGGCCCGGACGACGTTCACCTTCGGCGACAGCCACCTCCGGCCGACCGACGTCGGCACCGCCGCCGTCTTCGAGCCGGTGCTCGCCGCGCTGCTGACCGCCACCGCCGGCACCGGCGTCAGCCTGGGGGTGTCCGGGATGGACACCGGCGCCCTGCTGCGGACGCTGCTGTCGCGCCGGGAGCGCGCGTCCGAGCGGGCCGGTCGTGCGCTTGACGACTACATCGAGGCGCAGGTGCACGGCGAGGTGGGTCTCGCCCGCGACGTCGAGGCGGTGGTGGTCGACCCGTCGTTCCGCGGCACCGACGTGGGACGCCGCCTCGCCGGGATCGCTGGCCGGCACGGCTTCGCGCTGCGCTGGCACGCCGGGTTCGAGCTGCCGGTCGACGGCGTCGACGCCGATTTCCGCGGGCCGGACATCCCGCCGCTGGCCGCCCGCGTGCACGCCGAGTTCGGCCGGCCGGGGGAGCCGCTGCACGCGGCGTTGATCGGCCGCGCCGCCGCCTCCCTGGCGCGCGAGCCGCAGCGCTGGGCCGACCGTGGACCGGCCGAGCTGACCTGGCAACACCTCAAGCAACTCTGGCACGTCCTGGTCTGGTTCGGCCGTCCGGCCCCATCGTCCCGTTTGCCGTAGTGACGCGCCGGTGTCCGGTGCTCCGGGTGACCTGGACCGCAGCTCGCGCCTAGGCCGACATTACCGGAATGACCGACACGCCGGGCTGGTTGAGTCCCCCGTACCGCCGGCATCCAAACCCGTGCCGCCGGTCGACCCCCGAGGGGCGCTCACCCCGGAGCGCGTCGCACCGATCGAAAGGGCAACCATCGTGAAGCAGCACGTCACCCGATGGCTCCCCGCCATCGCGAAGACCGCCGCCGAGAAAACCAGTGGCATCACCCGCAACCGGCGCGCCGTACTCACCGTCGCCGGCGTGACCGCCCTGGGCGGGCTCGCCTACGGCCCCACCGCCGTCGCCGCCCCGGTGACGAGCGGACCGCACGCCGGCGCCGTGGCCGCCATCGACCTGGCCACCGGTAAGAAGTCCGGCACCGAGGCGGCGAAGTCCGGCCTGACCACCGGCAGCGACAAGGTGCCGACCAAGGCCGACCGGCCGAGCAGGGACACCCTCATGCCGCACGGCGTCGAGGGCGCCCAGTCGCGTATCCCGCTCGACGACGCGCAACTGGACAACGCCAAGGCCATCGTCCAGGCGGCCAAGGAGACCGGCGTGGGGGAGCGGGGCGCCGTCATCGGCGTCGCCACCTCACTCCAGGAGTCGAAGCTGTACAACCTGGGTCACCTCGGCACCTACAACGACCACGACTCGGAGGGCCTGTTCCAGCAGCGTCCGTCGTCCGGTTGGGGCACGTCCGAGCAGATCACCGATCCGGAGTACGCCAGCAAGGCGTTCTTCGGCGCGCTGAAGAACATCGGCGGCTGGCAGGACCTGCCGCTGACCGCGGCGGCGCAGACGGTCCAGGTGTCCGCCTACCCGTACGCGTACGCGCAGTGGGAGGAGCAGGCGGCGGACATCGTGCAGCAGCTCTGGTGACACCGCCACCCCCGCCCGGCCGGTCCCGCTTCCGGGGCCGGCCGGGCGGCTTTGTCAGGTCCTCGGGCACACCGGCCCGGATGTCTCGTCCGAACGGCGGCGGGTCGGCACACGTCCCGGATTCCGGCGCAATGTCCGGCTTGGGTGGACGTGAGCTGATGCACCCCATCGTTGTTCCAGTCCCGGCGCAGGGCTACGGGTGGTGTCTTCGGAGCGCTGATACACCCACGACGTTCCACTCATGGCCCGGGCACAGCGCGGGGTGGGTGTCTGCGACGCCCTGACACACCCATACCGTTCCAGTCGTCGCCTGACCGGAGCGCGGGTGGAACGCCACGGGTGTCTCCGGCGTGTTGAGACACCCCTGGCGTTCCAGTCGTGGCCCGGGCGGAGCGCGGGTGGAACGGTGTGGGTGTGTCCGGTGTGGGCTTGGGGTGGTGTCTGACGGTGTGCGGATCCGGGCGTGGTGTGGCGGGTGGGTGGGGTGTCCTGTTCGGGGATGGTGGGTGGCACTCCGACGGTGGAATCGTCGCCGGGGTGGGGGCGTTGTAACCCGGTGAACGACCGAGGAAGGCCAGCGCCGACACCATGCCGCGCGGCCCGACCCGCCCCCGGGAATGACGGTGGGCAGCCGGTCGTTACACAGTCACTCCGGCCCACCCGCGTTGAGGCACCGCCCCGCGAAGCCGCCGGACACCACCGTAAAGCCTTTGAGCGCCTGACGGTGCTTGCGCACGCGCCGACCCCCGTGTGGTGTGTGTGTCGACCCCCGGAATGGAGCCCCCTGATGAACACGATCCTGCGTAAGAGCGTCCTGGGTATCGCTGGTCTGGCGTTCACCGGTGGTGTGTTCGCCGGCCCGATCGCCGCCCACGCCGACACCCCCACCACCACCGCCAAGCCCGCCACCGCCGTCGTCATGAAGGCGCAGGGCAAGCAGTCGAGCATCGACCTCAACGGTGAGCAGACCGCGAACGTCAAGGCGATCATCGCCGCGACGAAGAAGGCCGGCCTGCCCGAGCGGGCCGCGGTCATCTCCATCGCCACGAGCTTGCAGGAGTCGAAGCTGGAGAACCTGGGTCACCTCGGCGACTCCAACGACCACGACTCCCTCGGTCTGTTCCAGCAGCGCCCCTCCTCCGGCTGGGGCACCCCGGAGCAGATCACCGACCCCGAATACTCCACCCTGGCGTTCCTCAAGGGGTTGAAGCAGGTCGACGGCTGGCAGGACATGCCGCTGACCGAGGCCGCCCAGACCGTGCAGGTGTCCGCGTACCCCGACGCCTACGCCCAGTGGGAGAACCAGGCCACCGACCTCGTCACCAAGCACTGGAACAGCTGACACACAACGCGCTGAAGGCCGGCACCCGCCCAGGGGTGCCGGCCTTCGTGCTGCCGCACGTGTTAAGCGGGGCCCCCTCCTCTACCGGATGCGTTAAGCGGGGGCCCCTCCTTACGTGCGGAGCGGTGGTTGGCGACGATGTCGGTGACGGCGACGGCCAGGGCCAACACGATGATCCCGGCGGCCAACAGAAGCGAGTGCCGGAACGCCAGCCCCCAGTCGTTCCGGTTCTGTGCCAGCGTCGAGAAGAAGAGCGCGCCGACCGCCGCGATGCCGGCGGCGGTGCCGATCCGCTGCCCGGTCTGGAGCATGCCGGCGCCGCTGCCGGCCATCGGCACCGGCACCTCGGAGAGCGTGAGCGTCTGGTTGGGGGCGATCACCAGGCCGCTGCCCAGCCCGGCGACGAGCAGCGGCAGCGCGGTCCGCAGCGGCACGTTCTGGTGCGACCCACCGGTCAGCACCAGGTCGGTCGCGACCAGCCCGACCACCACGGCGAGCAGTCCGAGCGCGACGAGCGGCCGGCCGAGCCGGGTGACGACCCGGCCGCCGAGCGCGGACGCCAGCGCCGAGCCGAGCGCGAACGGGGTGATCGCCACGCCGGCCACCAGCGCGCTGTAGCCCAGGCCGATCTGGAGGTAGAGGGTGAAGATGAAGAAGATGGCGGTGAACCCGGCGAAGTAGATCAGCCCGATCAGCGAACCGAGGACGTACGAGCGCAGCCCGAACAGCCGCAGGTCGAACAGGGGTGTGGCATGCCGGGCGAACCGGCGTTCCCAGAGCGCGAAGCCGGCCAGCAGCAGCAGGCCCAGCGGGATCAGCAGCCACTTGGCCGAGCCCTGCCACTGCTCCCGCTGCACCAGCGGCAGCAGGATCGCGGTGACCCCGGTGCCGAGCAGCAGCACGCCGACCGGGTCGAGCCGGTGCCGGTGGGGCTGTCCTTCGGGGCGGCCCGGCACCAGCCGCCAGCCGAGCACCATCGCCACGATGCCGACCGGGATGTTCACGAAGAACACCCACCGCCAGCCGTGCTCCTCGCCGCCGAGTTGGATGAGCAGCCCGCCCAGCAGCGGCCCGACCGCGGTGGAGATGCCGATGGTGGCGCCGAGCAGGCCGAACGCCCGTCCCCGGTCGGCGCCCCGGAACAGTTGCTGGATCATGCCGCTGACCTGCGGGTTCACGATGCCGGCGGCGGCGCCCTGGACCAGTCGGGCGATGATCAGCCAGGTCGACGAGGTGGCCAGTCCGGCCAGCGCGCTGGTCAGCGTGAACAGCCCCACCCCGACCACGAAGGCGGTCCGCCGGCCGCGCGCGTCGCCCAACCGCCCGGCCGGCACCAGCACCAGGCCGAACGTCAGCGCGTACCCGGACAGCACCCACTGCAGGTCGCTCGGGGTGGCGTCGAGCGCCCGGTCGATCGACGGTACGGCGACGTTGACGATGCTGACGTCGAGCAGCGTCATGAACGCCGCGACCAGGCCGACGCTCAGCGCCTGCCAGCGGCGCCGGTTGTCGTACCCGGCCTCCGGCGACCGGTCGCCGCTCATCGCGCCCTCCACGGACCGTCGATCACGCATCCCCGATCGCTACCCGGACCCCGGAGGGGCAAACGACATGATCAGGCCGTCTGTCGCGCGCACCAGCGGGGCCCGAAGTCCAGACCCGACATCGGCGAGTCCTCCCGGTGCAGCAGCCCCCGCTCGGTGAGCGAGTGCAACGGCTCGTGCACCTCTTCCTCGGTCATCCCGGTCTCCTCGGCGATCATGTCCGGGTAGGGGACGTGTCCCCGTACCTCCAGGGCGGTGACCGCCTGGTACACCCGTTCCTCGGCCGCGGACAGCTGGACCTGAGGCATGGCTTCCCTCCTCGCCGGTGGGCCGCCCGACCCGCGGACGGCCGGCGTCCGGCGGTTACCCGGGCGGACGGCGATGATGCCCCCCGAACGAGGGTTGTCGCGGGCGTGCCGACACACCGGTGCCCTAGGCTGCACCCGTGATCATCTGGGACCTCGTGGTGGTCGGTGGCGGGCCCGCCGGACTCTCCGCCGCGCACGCCGCGGCCCGGGCCGGCGTGCGCACGCTCGTGGTCGAACGGGCCACCCACCCCCGCTACAAGACCTGCGGCGGCGGCCTGATCGGCACCTCGCTCGCCGAGGTCGGCGATCTGATCGAGGTGCCCGCCCAGGACCGCACCGACCGGGTCACGTTCACCCGCGACGGGCGACGCGCGTTCACCCGCCGCAACGCCACGCCGCTGGTCACGATGATCCGCCGCGAGGAGCTGGACGACCGGTTGCGCGCCGCCGCGGTCGCCGCCGGCGCGCAGGTCCGCGAGGGCGTCGCGGTCCGCGCGGTGGAGCAGGACCCCGACGGGGTACGCCTGCGGCTGGCCGACGGCGAGGTGGTGCACGCCCGGTCCGTGGTGGGCGCGGACGGCTCCTCCGGCGTGACCGCCCGTCACGTGGGGGTGCGGTTCCGCCAGGTCGACCTGGGGTTGGAGGTGGAGCTGCCGGTGTCCGACGCCGAACGGGACCGGTGGCGGGGCCGGGTGCTGATCGACTGGGGGCCGGTCCCCGGCTCGTACGCCTGGGTCTTCCCCAAGGGCGACCGGCTCACCGTGGGTGTCATCGCCGCCCGGGGTGAGGGTGAGCGGACCCGGGCCTACCTGCGGGACTTCGTGGCCCGGCTGGGACTGTCCGGGATCAGCCCGGAGCACGACTCCGGCCACCTCACCCGCTGCCGGGCCGAGGACTCCCCGCTGCGCCACGGCCGGGTGCTCGTCGCCGGCGACGCGGCGGGCCTGTTGGAGCCGTGGAGCCGGGAGGGGATCAGCTACGCGCTGCGGTCCGGCCGGCTGGCCGGCGCGGCGGTCGCCGCCGGCGATCTCGACGGCTACGTCCGCGAGGTCGAGGCGCGGCTGGCGCCGGAGATGCGGGCCGGGCACCGGCTGCTGGACGTCTTCGAGCGGCGGCCGGACGTGTTCCACGCCGTCCTGGCCAGCCCGCCCGGCTGGCGGATGTTCGTCCGGTTCTGCCAGGGGCGGGCGAGTTTCGCCGAGGCGCTGGACCGGCGGCCGGTGCGGGCCGGGCTGGCACTCGTCGACCGGCTGCCCCCGGTCAGGGCACGATGACCGCCCGCCCGTGGATGTCGCCCCGGCGCAGCGCCTCGTACGCCTCGGGCGCCTCGGCCAGCGGGAACGTCTGCACGTCGGCGTGCAGCCGCCCGGCCCGGCCCAACGCGATCACCTCCTGGAGTTCGGCCCGGGTGCCCCAGAACGGCACCACCACGTCGGTCTCCAGCGGCACCGGGGGTGGCTCGTCGGCGACCGGCCGGACCGGCAGCGTCCCACCGGCCAGTCCGACCAGCAGGAGCTGACCGCCGGTGGCGACGACCTGCCGGGCGGTGTCCAGGGTGGGTTGCGCGCCGACGAAGTCGAGCACCACGTCCGCGCCGTCCGGTGGCGGGCCGACCAGCTCACGGATTTTCGCCACGGTGTCCGGGCCGGCCTGCACCATGTGGTGGGCGCCGAGGCGTCCGGCCAGGTCCAGCGCCGCGACGCTGGTGTCCACCGCGACGATCCGCACCGCGGTGGTGGCCAGAAGGATCTGCACCGCCATGTGTCCCAGGCCGCCGATGCCGATGACCACGCAGGTGGTGCCGGGCCGCAGCCGGGACCGGGCCAGCTCCACCGCGTGGTACGGGGTCAGGCCGGCGTCGGTCAGCGGGGCGGCCTGGGTCAGGTCCATGTCACCCACGTGCAGCAGCCGGGACGCCGGCACCACCACGTGCTCGGCGAGTCCGCCGTCACGGCTGAGGCCGATGCCGCCGACCGGGACGACCCGGCAGCGGTTCTCCTCGCCGCGCAGGCAGGCCCGGCACCGGCCGCAGCCGACGATCCCGTAGACCGCGGCCCGGTCCCCGGACGACCAGCCGTCCACGCCGGGTCCGGCGCTCTCCACCGTGCCGGCGATCTCGTGCCCGAGCGTCATCGGGGTGGGGAACATCCCCGCCTCGGCGTCGAGGATGTGCAGGTCGGAGTGGCAGGCGCCGACCGCGCCGACGCGCAGCAGCACCTCGCCGGGTCCGGCCTGCGGGGTGGGCACCTCGGTCAGCTCCAGCACCCCGGGGCCGGTCATCCGTACCGCGCGCATCGTCGCCCTCCCACCTCGTCGCCGACGGCCGTCGCGGCGGCATACCCGTGCCGCGACGGTTGATACCGGTCGTGGAGGGGATGGCGCACAATGCGGGTATGAGCGAGCCGGTCGAGTCGTTCACCGACGAGGAGTACGCGTTCCTGCGGCATGTCCGCTTCGGCGAGCTGCCGCCCCGGGTCCGCCCCGAGGAGCGGTTGGCATCCATCGAGACGGACAGCCGCCCGGACCGGCCGGAGCCGACCGGCGGCGAGTCGGAGTGGCACCTGCGCGCCGGCGGCTGACCCGCAGCGACGAGACCTCCCGCCACGCCGTTCCCGCCGGGTCCCGCGAGTGGCACGCGGCCCCCGCACGCGGGGTCCCCGCCCCGGTGGCCGGCGTCCCGCCCCCCCGACCACCGTCGCGCCGGCCGTGACGTAGTGCGTCCGGGCACCCCAGACACCCATACCGTTCCAGTCGTGCGTCATCCAGCCTACGAGTGGAACACCAGGGGTGTCTCCGGCTCGTTTTGACACCCATACCGTTCCACTCGCGCCTCACGCAGCCTGCGAGTGGAACGGTATGGGTGTCTCCTGCGGGTGCGGGTCGGACGGCGGTTGCGAACGACTCACGCGAGCGTGCGAGACGCTGCGCGCCTGGCGGGACCGGACGGGGACCGATGGTGCTGAACGGCGGTGACGTCCTGCTTGTCACCAGGGCGGCGAGCGTCCAGTTCACGAAGCCGATCCGGTTCCGGGTGATCAGGGACGTGCGCCGGGCGGTCGGCGACGGTCGGGTGCGGCTGCCCGCCCGCTGACGAGGGAACCCCCCACCTCCCGGTGAGGAGGTGGGGGGTTCTGTCATGCCTGCATCCGGACACCGCCTCAGAAGACCGGTACGCCCTCGCGGACCAGCTTCCAGTTCGGCACGAAGAAGTCGGCCGGGTCGATGACGCCCTTGGCCTGCGCCCAGTCGATCAGGAGCTGACGGATCTCCTGCTGCGCGTTGTAGACCTGGGTCTTGACGATGCCGGGGAAGTTGCCGCCGCCGCTGCGCCGGTAGTTGTTCACCGCCACCACGAACTGCGCGTCCACCGCGACCGGGGTGTCGGTGCCGGCCAGCGTCAGACGGGTGATCCGCTGGCCGACCGGCTTGGAGATGTCGATGTCGTAGTCGACGCCGGAGAACACGTCGTAGTTGTAGTCCGGCACGGTCGGGTCGTTGATGGTCGCCACGTCGACCGGGGCGCCGACCGCGACGGTGGTGAAGTACTTCGCCGAGTACTCCAGGTACGCCTTCACCTCGGCGCCGGTCAGCACGACCGCCTCGAGGGTGTTGTCGTACACGTAGAGGCCGGCCACGTCGCGGATCCGCACGTCGCCCTGGGGGAACACGGCGGTGCGGCTGAACGGCGCGGCGATGGACAGCACCGGCAGGCCCGCGTACGCGCCGCCGGCCAGCGCCTCGGTGACCACCTCGGTCTGGACGTGGTTGATGAAGTCCAGGATCGGGGTGTCCCGGTAGCGCGACTCGGCGGCGGACAGCTCCACGCTGGACTGCGCGACGACCCGGTTGACGTAGTCGACCGTCTTGGCGTGCTGGCCCCGGACGGCCGCGAGCACCGCCGGGTCCTCGACCACGGTGTTGGTGTTGAGCGTGGTCGCCGACGAGCCGACCACCTTCCAGCAGCCCTTGGACCGGGTCAGGGTGAAGTCCATCCGGGTCAGCCGCTGGCCCCACTTGGACGGCTCGGAGGTGAGCACCGCCTTGCCGGTCTTGGCGTTGGTGACGAACTTCTGCGGCACCTCGTTGTGGGCGTGGCCGAACAGGATCGCGTCGATGCCCGGAACCTGCTCGGCGATCAGCGCGGTCGGGTTCTCGTTCGGCAGCTCCGGGCCGTAGCTGGAGGTGCCGCTGTCGCCGCCGTGCGCGGAGATGATGACCACGTCGGCGCCGCGCCGGCGCATTTCCGGCACCCACTTCGCGGCGGTGGCGACCATGTCGGCGAAGACCAGGCGGCCTTCGACGTTCGCCCGGTCCCAGATGGCCACGCCGGGGTTGGTCAGGCCGAGGATGCCCACCCGCAGCTTCGGCGCGCCGTGCCCGCCGAGCCGGACCTCCTTGATCACGTACGGGAGGAAGGCCGGCTTGCCGGTCTTCGCGTTGAGCGCGTTGGCGGCCAGCGCCGGGAATCCGAGCTGCTTGATCCAGGTGGCCAGCAGCGGCAGGCCGTAGTTGAACTCGTGGTTGCCGAGCGTGACCGCGTCGTACTTCAACACGTTCATCGCGTTGGCCATCGGGTGCGTCTCACCGGTGCTGGTGATCGGCTCCTGCTTGGCGTAGTAGGTCGCGAGCGGGGTGCCCTGGATGGTGTCGCCGGCGTCCAGGACCAGCGTGGCCCGGCCCCTGCGCTCGGCGCGGATCTGGTTGACCAGGGTGGCGAGCTTCGCGACGCCGACGTCGTTGTGCGCGCTGTCGTCGTACTCGGCGTTCTTGTAGTAGTCCCAGTTGTGGACGTTGCCGTGGGTGTCCGACGTGCCGAGGACGGTCAGGTCCCAGGTCTTCGACGGCTTCGACGGCTTCGGCTTCGCCTCGGCAGGCGCGGCGGCGAGCAGGGGAGCGGTCGCCGCGGCGGCGGCGACGGCCAGCACCTGGCGCCGCGAGGCGCCGGAGGAGGAGGTCAATGCGGTGCCTTTCGACGGGGGTACGCGCCTCGTGGGCGCCGTTGCGCACGATAGACCATCCGGCGTTTTCCGGACGTGCGTCGGGGTAGGGCGACAGGCATGAGCGAGGACCAGTACACCCGGCAGGACCCGACCGAGCAGTACGGCCAGCAGCCGGGCCGGTCGGCGCAGCGGCAGTCGACCCCCGGCACGGAGCAGGAGATGGGTCCGAAGCCGGACCACGGCGAGGAGTCCTACCGGGGCGCGGACCGGCTCAGCGGCAAGCGGGCGGTCATCACCGGCGGCGACTCGGGCATCGGCCGGGCCGTGGCCATCGCGTTCGCCCGGGAGGGCGCCGACGTGCTGGTGTCCTACCTGGGCGAGGAGGAGGAGGCGGACGCCCGGGAGACGGTCGACCTGATCGAGCAGGCCGGCCGTCGGGGCCTGGCCGTCCGCACCGACCTGCGCGAGGAGGCCAACTGCCGCGAGCTGATCGACCGCGCGGTCACCGACCTGGGCGGCATCGACATCCTGGTCAACAACGCGGCCTACCAGATGTCGCAGGACAACGGCATCGACGACATCACCACCGAACAGTTCGACCGGGTGTTCAAGACCAACGTGTACGCCATGTTCTGGCTCAGCAGGTTCGCGGTGCCGCACCTGAAGGAGGGCTCGGCGATCATCAACACGTCGTCGATCCAGGCGTTCGACCCGTCGCCGCAGCTACTCGACTACGCCACCACCAAGGCGGCCATCGCCACCTTCACCAAGGCGCTGGCGTTGAACCTGGCCGACCGGGGCATCCGGGTGAACGCGGTCGCGCCCGGCCCGGTCTGGACGCCGCTGATCCCGGCCACCATGCCGGCGGAGAAGGTGAAGCAGTTCGGCACCGACGTGCCGCTGGGCCGCCCCGGCCAGCCGGCCGAGCTGGCCCCGGCGTACGTCTTCTTCGCCTCCCAGGAGTCCAGCTACGTCACCGGGGAGATCCTCGGGGTCACCGGCGGCCGGCTGACGAAGTGACCGCCCCCTGGCCCCGCCGTCTCAGCGGGGCCAGGCGGCCATCCGGCGGCGCACCTCGGCGATCCGCGCCGCGTCCAGCCCGTAACGGGTGAACCGGCGGTCGGCGAGGCCGTCGAGGTAGCGGCCGGCGGCGCGCACGTCGGCGTCCTCGAGCGCCGGGTCCACCTGGCGGGCCAACGCCAGCAGCTCGGTCACCGCGTACCGGTCCAGCGCGGCGGCCACGTCGATGTAGTCGCGTACCTCCCGCCGGTTGACAAGCGCGGCGGTCTTGTTGGCGATCAGGTCCCGCACGTCCATCACCGGGCCGAAGTCCATCACCACCGGGCTGCGGTGGCGGTCGAGGCGGGCCAGGCTGAGGCGGATCCGGCGGTCGCCGCGGCTGACCACGAAGTCGCGCAGGTCCCGGTCGAAGCCGTCGAACACCTCACCCAGCCCGTCCGGGTCCGCCTCGTCCACCCGGTAGCCGGCCCGTTCCAGCGCGGCGCGCACGTCGGCCGCCGCCGCGGCGGCGGCGCCCTCGACGTCGGCGAACAGGTCGACGTCCTCGGTGGGGCGGGTGACCAGGCCGTGTGCCGCCCAGGCCACCCCACCGCCGAGCACGAACCGGTGCGGGCCGGCGGCGGCCAGCGCCACCCGGGCCACCTCCCGGTAGAAGTCGTGCGGGTGCGTCACGCGGCGCGCAGGCTCCGGTGCCGGGCCTCCCAGGCCAGGCGTACGCCCCGGGGCAGGTTGAGCAGCGGCCACACCCGGCGCAGCGTGCCCGCGTGGATCAGCTCCCGCAGGTCGTCCACCCGGCTGGTCTCGCGCAGCACGTTCTCGTACATCCAGAGCAGTTCGTCCGGGTCGGCGAGGTCGAAGGCGCGTTCGCCGCACCACATCAGGCGCACCGGCAGCTCGACGATGCCCGTGCGGGGGCCGGTCAGCTCGGCCAGGGTGGGCGCCACCACCGCGGGACGCCCGGGCCGGGCGAGGTACGCGCTGACGGTGGCCGACATGAAATCAGGGTAACCCCTGCCCGGCGTACCGAGCGCGGAAGTCGGTGACCGGCGTCACGACGGCCCGGCGGAAGAACCGACCGCCCGGTACCGTTGTGCAGAGCGTCGGTGTGACCAGTGTCCCCGGGCCTCACCTAAATTGCCTTCGCGGAATACCGTTCGGCTGGAGCCGCGTCGCGCCACTCGCCGAGAGGCGACCTGCACACCGACGCCCAGCGCCGCCCCGGCCACCAGGCCGGGGCGGCGCTGTTGTCCACTCGACTCGCGAGCCCTGTTCGGCTGGCCTAGTGTGCTCAGTGTCGGCGGGTCTCGACGTGGAGGGGGTGCCCGGGTGGGGGTGAAGACGTTCATCCAGGGGTGGCCGGTATACCGGCAACTGACCGGCACCGACCCGCTGGGTCGCGGCGCCGCCGCGCAGTCGGCGCGGTCCGCCGGGCTGACCGCCCGCACCGAGACCGCCGACGGCATGGCCCGGTCGGTCTGCCCCTACTGCGCGGTCGGCTGCGGGCAGCGCGTCTACCACTCCGACGGGCAGATCACCCAGATCGAGGGCGACCCGGACAGCCCGATCTCCCGCGGCCGGCTCTGCCCGAAGGGTTCGGCGAGCAAGAGCCTGGTGACCAGCCCGCTGCGGCAGACGAAGGTCCGCTACCGCCGGCCGTACGCGACCGAGTGGGAGGACCTGGACCTCGACGTCGCGCTCGACATGATCGCCGACCGGGTCCTCGCCGCCCGCGACGAGACCTGGGAGGACGTCGACGACGCCGGTCGTCCGCTGAACCGGACGCTCGGCATCTCCAGCCTCGGTGGCGCGACGCTGGACAACGAGGAGAACTACCTCATCAAGAAGCTGTTCACGGCGATGGGGGCGCTCCAGATCGAGAACCAGGCCCGCATTTGACACTCCGCCACCGTCCCCGGTCTGGGGACCAGCTTCGGTCGCGGCGGCGCGACGGACTTCCAGCAGGACCTCGCCAACGCTGACGTCATCGTCATCCAGGGCTCCAACATGGCCGAGGCCCACCCGGTGGGCTTCCAGTGGGTGATGGAGGCGAAGAAGCGCGGCGCGAAGGTCTTCCACGTCGACCCGCGGTTCACCCGCACCAGCGCGCTCGCCGACACCTACCTGCCGATCCGGGCGGGCACCGACATCGCGCTGCTCGGTGGCGTGGTGCGGTACATCCTGGACAACGAGCTGGACTTCCGGGAGTACGTGCTGGCGTACACGAACGCGGCCACCATCGTCAGCGAGCGGTTCGCCGACACCGAGGACCTGGACGGCCTGTTCTCCGGCTACCACCCGGAGACCGGCTCCTACGACCACGCGAGCTGGCAGTACGAGGGCCACGAGGGCAGCACCACGAACCGGGGCAGCGGCAAGGAGCGTGACTCGGCCTCCGGGCTGGAGCACGAGTCGCACGGCGAGCCGGTGCCGGCGCAGTCCCGGCGGGACGAGACGTTGCAGCACCCGCGCTGCGTCTACCAGATCCTCAAGCGGCACTTCTCCCGCTACACCCCGGAGATGGTGGCCCGGGTCTGCGGCATCCCGGAGGACAAGTTCCTGGAGCTGGCCCGCGCCTGGACCGAGAACTCGGGTCGGGAGCGCACCGGCGCGCTCGTCTACTCGGTGGGGTGGACGCAGCACAGCGTCGGCGTGCAGTACATCCGCACCGGGGCGATCATCCAGACGCTGCTGGGCAACATGGGCCGCCCGGGCGGCGGCATCCTGGCGCTGCGCGGGCACGCCAGCATCCAGGGCTCCACGGACATCCCGACGCTGTTCAACCTGCTGCCCGGCTACCTGCCGATGCCGCACCACGCCGACCACCCGACGTTCGACAAGTGGGTGGACAGCATTCGGCACCCCGGTCAGAAGGGCTTCTGGGGCAACTCGCGGGCGTTCGCGGCGAGCCTGCTCAAGGCGTACTGGGGGGACGCGGCGACGCCGGAGAACGACTTCGGTTACGGCTGGCTGCCCCGGATGACCGGCGACCACGGGACCTACCAGCAGGTCCTCAACATGATCGACGGGCACGTGAAGGGCTACTTCCTGCTCGGGCAGAACCCGGCGGTCGGCTCGGCGCACGGCCGGGCCCAGCGCCTGGGCATGGCCAACCTGGACTGGCTGGTCGTGCGCGACCTGTTCCTGATCGAGAGCGCCACGTTCTGGAAGAACAGCCCGGAGATCGCCACCGGGGAGATCGTGCCGGAGGAGTGCCGGACCGAGGTGTTCTTCCTGCCGGCGGCCTCGCACGTGGAGAAGGAGGGCACGTTCACCCAGACCCAGCGGCTGTTGCAGTGGCGGGAGAAGGCCGTCGACCCGCCGGGCGACGCCCGCTCCGAGCTGTGGTTCTTCTATCACCTGGGCCGGGTGCTGCGGGAGAAGCTGGCCGCCTCCACCAAGCCCCGCGACCGGGCGCTGCTGGACCTGGTCTGGGACTATCCGACGCACGGCGCGCACGCCGAGCCGAGCGCCGAGGCGGTGCTGAAGGAGATCAACGGCTTCGACGTGGCGACCGGCCGCCCGCTGAACGCGTTCGCCGAGGCGAAAGCCGACGGCTCCACCGCCGTCGGCTGCTGGATCTACGCCGGCGTCTACGCCGACGGGGTGAACCAGGCGGCCCGCCGGAGGTCCCGGCACGAGCAGGACTGGGTGGCCGCGGAGTGGGGGTGGGCGTGGCCGGCGAACCGGCGCACGCTCTACAACCGCGCCTCCGCCGACCCGGAGGGCCGGCCGTGGAGCGAACGCAAGAAGTACGTCTGGTGGGATCCGGACGCCGGCGAGTGGACCGGCTACGACGTGCCGGACTTCGAGAAGACCAAGCCGCCGACGTACCGGCCGCCGGAGGACGCCTCCGGGCCGGCGGCGCTCGCCGGGAACGACCCGTTCGTCATGCAGGGCGACGGCAAGGCGTGGCTGTACGCGCCGACCGGCGTGCTCGACGGCCCGTTGCCGACGCACTACGAGCCGGCCGAGTCGCCGATGCGCAACCCGCTCTACGGGCAGCAGGCCAACCCGACCCGGAAGGTCTACGAGCACCCGGTGAACCGGATCAACCCGAGCCCGCCGGAGCCGCACAGCGAGGTCTTCCCGTACGTGTTCACGGTCAGCCGGCTCACCGAGCACCACACGGCCGGCGGCATGAGCCGTACCGTGTCGCCCCTGGCCGAGCTGCAACCGGAGATGTTCGTCGAGGTGTCCCCGGAACTGGCCGCCGAGGTGGGGCTGGCGCATCTCGGCTGGGCGCACCTGATCAGCGGGCGGGCGGTGATCGAGGCGCGGGTGCTGGTCACCGACCGGCTCACCCCGCTGCGGGTGGACGGCCGGATCATCCACCAGGTCTGGTTGCCCTACCACTTCGGTCGCGAGGGGCTGGTCACCGGCGACTCGGCGAACGACCTGTTCGGCATCACCCTGGACCCGAACGTGCTCATCCAGGAGAGCAAGGTCGGCACGTGTGACGTCCGGCCCGGTCGGCGTCCCACCGGGCCGGCGCTGCTCGACCTGGTCGGCGACTACCAGCGGCGGGCCGGGATGACCCCGGACCGTAGGGTGCCGATCGTGACCACCGACGTGCTGGGCGGCGAGAACGCGGCCGGCAGCACCGACGAGCAGACGCCCGAGGCCGCGGCGCGCGACGGAGACGGGAATGCCTGACCCCAACAGCCTGTACGGACCGCTCGACCCGGCCCCCGACGCGGGCTGGGTGTCCGCGCCGCCCCGGATGGGTTTCTTCACCGACACCAGCGTCTGCATCGGCTGCAAGGCGTGCGAGGTGGCCTGCAAGGAGTGGAACGGCGTCCCCGACTCGGGCTTCGACCTGCTCGGCATGTCCTACGACAACACCGGCGCGTTGACCGCGAACTCGTGGCGGCACGTCGCGTTCATCGAGCAGCCCCGCCCGGCGGGGCACCGCACACCGCCGTTCGCCGGCGACCCGACCGGCGCGGTGTCCAGCGGTCCGACGTCCGCGTCGGCCGGCGCCGCCGCGGCCCCGGACACCGGCACCAGCCCCGGCCTGCCGTCCGGACGCCCGGAAGCGGCGGCGCGGATGTCCGCCGGCCCGGAGTTCCTCGGCATGCCCGGCGCGCAGCCGCCGGGGCGGGGCACCGGCGCGGAGAGCCGCACCGACTTCCGCTGGCTGATGATGTCCGACGTCTGCAAGCACTGCACGCACGCCGCCTGCCTGGACGTGTGCCCGACCGGTTCGCTGTTCCGCACCGAGTTCGGCACGGTGGTGGTGCAGGAGGACATCTGCAACGGCTGCGGCTACTGCATCCCCGCCTGCCCGTACGGCGTGATCGACCAGCGTAGGGACGACGGCCGGGCGTGGAAGTGCACGCTCTGCTACGACCGGCTGGGCACCGGCATGACCCCGGCCTGCGCGCAGGCGTGCCCCACCGAGTCGATCCAGTACGGCCCGCTCGACGAGCTGCGGGACCGGGCCGCGCAGCGGGTCGCCACGCTGCACGAACGCGGCGTGCCGGAGGCCCGGCTCTACGGCCACGACCCCGGCGACGGGGTCGGCGGCGACGGCGCGTTCTTCCTGCTGCTCGACGAGCCGGAGGTGTACGGGTTGCCGCCGGACCCGGTGGTCACCACCCGGGACCTGCCGAAGATGTGGAAGCGGGCCGGGCTGGCCGCGCTGGCCATGGCGGCGGCGACCGTCGCCGCGTTCGTCGGAGGGTCGTCGTGAGCCCGGACCGCCCCGTGGGTGACCTGTTCCGCCGCTTTCGGGAGCGGCTGACCGCCGAGCAGAACGGCCTCGGCAGCCGGCCCGTGACCGGGGCGGGCCGCACCGACTCCGGCCCGGCCCCGCGCCCCGCCGCACGGCGTCGCCGTGGCGGCAAGGGCGGTGGTGAGCAGCTCACCGTGCCGCCGGCCGAGTTCACCTCCTACTACGGTCGGCCGGTGCTCAAGCCGCCGGTGTGGCGGTGGGACATCGCGGCGTACCTGTTCACCGGCGGCCTCGCCGCCGGCTCCTCGCTGCTGGCCGCCGGCGGGCAGCTCACCGGGCGGCCGGCGCTGCGCCGCGCGGGGCGGGTCGGCTCGCTGGCGGCGGTGGGCGCCAGCGCCTACTTCCTGATCAACGACCTGGGCCGGCCGAGCCGCTTCCACCACATGCTGCGGGTGGCGAAGGTGACCTCACCGATGTCGGTGGGCACCTGGGTCCTCAGCGTGTTCGGCCCGGCCGCCGGGCTGGCCGCGGTCGCCGAGGCGGCGCCCCGGCTGCCCGAGCGCGGCGTGCCCGGGCTGGCCCGCCGGCTGCTGCCGCCGGCCGGGCACGCCGCCGGGCTGGTCGCCGCCGTCACCGCGCCGGCGCTGGCCACGTACACCGGGGTGCTGCTGGCCGACACGGCGGTCCCGTCGTGGCACGAGGCGTACCCGGAACTGCCGGTCATCTTCGCGGGCAGCGCGCTCGCCAGCGGCGCCGGCGTCGGGCTGCTGGCCGCGCCCGCCGACCAGGCCGGGCCGGCGCGGCGGCTCGCGGTGGCCGGCGCGGCGCTGGAGCTGTGGGGCGCGCACCGGGTGGAGAACCGGCTCGGCCTGCTCAGCGAGCCCTACGCGGAGGGCGCCGCGGGAAAGCTGCTGCGCGTCGGGCGGGCGCTCACCGCCGCCGGGGTGGCCGGCGCGTGGCTCGGCCGCCGCAGCCGGCTGGTCTCCGCGGCCTCCGGCGGCGCGCTGCTCGCCGCCTCCGTCTGCACCCGCTTCGGCATCTTCCACGGCGGGGTCGCGTCGGCGCGCGACCCGAAGTACACGGTGGTCCCGCAGCGCGAACGCCTCGACCGCGCGGCCTGAGACCTCGCCGGGCGACCGCCCGGACGCTGTGGTTGACTGCTGCGTGGAGGCGTTCAGGCGGCTGGTGCCCCTCCCGGTCTTCAAAACCGGTGTGGTCCGGGACCCGGGCCAGGCGGGTTCGATTCCCGTCCGTCTCCGCCACAACCGTCCCGGGGAGCGCCGATGCGTGAGGTGGACCCGCGTCGGCGGGTGCCGCGCACCGACGCGCTGCTCGCCGACCCGGCGCTGGCGGATGCCGCCGGCACGTTCGGCCGCGACCGGGTCAAGGCCGCGATCGTCGCGGCCCAGCAGCGGGCCCGCCGCGGCGAGCTCACCCCCGAGGGGGTACGCGACGCGGCGCTGGCCGGGCTGACCGGACGCACCCCACGGCCGGTCCTGAACGCCACCGGCGTCGTGCTGCACACCAACCTCGGCCGGGCCCCCCTCGCGCCGGCCGCCGTGGACGCGCTGGTCGCCGCCGCCGGGCACACCGATGTGGAACTGGACCTGGCCACCGGGCGGCGGGCCCGGCGTGGCCGGGACACGCTCGACGCGCTCGCCGCCGCCGTGCCCGACGCGCCCGCCGTGCACGTGGTCAACAACGGCGCCGCCGCGCTGGTGCTGGCCGCCACCGCGCTGGCCGCCGGCCGGGAGATCGTGGTCAGCCGCGGCGAGCTGGTCGAGATCGGCGACGGGTTCCGCCTGCCCGACCTGCTGGCCAGCACCGGCGCCCGGCTGCGGGAGGTGGGCACCACCAACCGCACCACCCGGGCCGACTACGCCGCCGCGATCGGCCCGGACACCGGCTTCGTGCTCAAGGTGCACCCGTCGAACTTCCTGGTCACCGGCTTCACCTCGACCGTGCCGGTCGGTGAGCTGGCCACCCTCGGCGCGCCGGTGGTCGCCGACATCGGCTCCGGGCTACTCGCCCCGGACCCGCTGCTGCCCGACGAGCCGGACGCGGCGACCACGCTGCGCGCCGGCGCGCACCTGGTCACCGCCAGCGGCGACAAGCTGCTCGGCGGCCCGCAGGCCGGCCTGCTGCTCGGCGCCGCCGACCTGGTCGACCGGCTGCGCCGGCATCCCCTCGCGCGGGCGCTGCGGGTGGACAAGCTCACCCTGGCCGCGCTCGCCGCCACCCTGCACGCGCCGGCCACCCCGACCGGTGCGGCGCTGCACGCCGACCCGGGCCGGCTGCGTGCCCGCACCGAACGGCTGCGCGACCTGCTCGCCGCCGACGGCTGCAAGGCCGAGGTGGTGCCGGCGGCGGCGGTCGTCGGCGGCGGCGGCGCGCCCGGCGTGGAGCTGGACTCGTGGGCGCTGAGCCTGCCCGAGCGGTACGCGCTGCCGCTGCGCACCGGCGACCCGGCGATCCTCGGCCGGGTGCTGCACGGCCGGCTCCTGCTGGACCTGCGCGCCGTGCCCGACACCGCCGACGACGACGTGCGCGCCGCGATCCTGCGCGTCCCGGAGGGCTGAGCGCGGTGTGGGTCGTGGCCACCGCCGGGCACGTCGACCACGGCAAGTCCACTCTGGTCCGCGCGCTGACCGGGATGGAGCCGGACCGGTGGGCGGAGGAACGCCGCCGGGGCATGACCATCGACCTGGGCTTCGCCTGGACCACGCTGCCCTCCGGCGGCACCCTCGCCTTCGTCGACGTGCCCGGGCACGAACGGTTCGTGCCGAACATGCTCGCCGGGGTCGGCCCGGTCCCGGCCGCGCTGATCGTCGTCGGCGCCGACGAGGGCTGGATGCCGCAGTCCGCCGAACACCTGGCCGCGCTCGACGCGCTCGGGGTGTCGTACGGGCTGCTGGCGGTGACCCGCGCGGACCTGGCCGACCCGGGGCCGGCGGCGGCGCGGGCCCGCGCGGAGCTCGCCGCGACCTCGCTCGGCGACGTGGAGGCGGTGCCGGTCTCCGCGGTCACCGGCGCCGGCCTGCCCGAGCTGCGCGCCGCCCTGGACCGCCTGGTCGCCCGGCTGCCCGACCCGGACCGGGACGCCCCGGTGCGGCTCTGGGTGGACCGGGCGTTCACCGTGCGCGGCAGCGGCACCGTGGTCACCGGCACCCTCGGCGGCGGCCGGCTGCGTGTCGGCGACGACCTCGAACTCGCCGCCACCGGGGAGCCGGTGCGGGTCCGCGGCCTGCACGCGCTCGGCGTCGCCCACCCCCGGGTCGACGCGGTGGCCCGGGTGGCGGCGAACCTGCGCGGCCTGCCCCGCGAGCGGGTCGGGCGCGGCGACGCCCTGCTGAGCCCCGGCCGCTTCGGCCGCACCGACCTGCTCGACGTGCGCCTGGCCGGGGACCCGGCCGCCGACCTGCCGGCCACCCTCACGCTGCACGTCGGCTCCGCGGCGGTGCCCGCCCACGTCCGGCCGCTGGGCGCGGACACGGTGCGGCTGCGCCTGGCCCGCCCGCTGCCGCTGCTCGTCGGCGACCGGGCGCTGCTGCGCGACCCGGGCCGGCGGCACGTCGCCGGCGGGATCACCGTGCTGGACGTGGACCCGCCGCCGCTGCGCCGCCGGGGCGCGGCGGCGGCCCGTGCCACCGTCCTGGCCGGCCTCGACGGACGCCCCGACCCGGCCGGCGAGCTGCGCCGCCGGCGGCTGGTCCGGGCCGGGCAGCTCACCCGGATGGGTGTGCCGCCGACCGCGACCCCGGTGGCCGGGGACTGGCTGGCCGACCCCGACCACTGGCGGGACCTGGGCCGGCGGCTCACCGCGGAGGTCACCCGGTACGCGGCCGAGCAGCCGCTCGCCGCCGGCGTGCCGGTCGACGTGCTGCGCCACCGCCTCGGCCTGCCGGATCGGTCGCTGGTGACGGCGCTGCTGCGCCCGCCGCTGCGACTGCACGCCGGCCTGGTCACCGCCGCGCCGGCCGGGACGCTGCCGGAACCGGTGGCCCGGGCCGTGGCGGCGGTCCGCGCCGAGTACGGCGACCGGCCGTTCCAGGCCCCCGAGGCGTACCACCTCGCCGACCTCGGCCTGGGCCCCCGGGAGATCGGGGCCGCGGTGCGCGCCGGCGAGCTGCTGAGGCTGGCCGAGAACGTGGTGCTGCTGCCGGGCGCCCCGGAGCACGCGGTGCGGGTCCTCGCCGGGCTGCCGCAGCCGTTCACGCTCAGCGCCGCCCGGCAGGCCCTCGGCACCACCCGCCGGGTGGCGGTGCCGCTGCTGGAGCTGCTGGATCGTCGCGGGGCCACCCGCCGGCTGCCCGGCGACGCCCGCGAGGTGGTCCGTCCGCCCGGCTGAGCCAACCGCCACCGGCGACCCGGCCCGGTCACCTACCGTGACGCCATGGACCCTTCCGCGGTCTGGCGGGACAAGAACCACAGGTGGCGGATCGAGGCGTACCGGGCCCCGGACCTGCGGTTCGCCATCTTCGCCACGAACGGCACCACCGAGTCGGCGCCGCTGTGGCTGTTCGGGATGGCCGCGCTGGCCCGCTGGCTGATGACCCACGCCGTCTCCCTCGACGACCTGGAGACGGACTGACCCCCGGACGGGGGACGACCGGGGCGAAACGGGCCGGCGACGCCGCCGCCGGCCGTACCGTCCGGGACGTGAGGGACCGAGGAATGCGGACGTTCGTGACCGTGCTCGCCGGCCTGGCGGTGATCTACTTCGGCGTCACCGGGCACCGGGCCGGAGGCGGCGAGGGCGGCGGCGTCTCCGGCGGGGTGGTGCTGCTCGCCCTGCTCGCCTCGTTGCTGGCCTGGCACCTGACCCGACCCGGCCCGGCGAAGTAGCCCGGCGGTTCAGCGGCCCGCCGCCGCGGTGCGGCTCACCTCGCCGGCCGACTCCTCACCGAGCGCCACCCGCACCAGCGCCGAGGCCAGCCGCCCGAAGTCGGCCTCCCCGACCAGCCCGACCAGGCTGCCCGGGTTCGCCGGCAGGCCCAACCGCCGCGCCCCGGCCAGGGTCCGCCGGTCGGCGTACGGGCGCACGTCCGGCCAGACCGCCTGGGCCTCCCGCAGGAAGATGTCCGCCCCGGTCGGGCCGATCCCGGGGAACTCGGTGAGCCGGCGGCGCAGCACCGACCGGTCCGCGCCGGCCTCGCGGTGCAGCCGGCGCAGGTCGCCGTGCCACCGGTCCAGGCAGAGTCGGGCGCCGGTGCCGAGCATGGTGGCGGTCCGCTCGTCGTAGCGCCGGTAGTGGCCCCGCCCCAGCGCGTCGACCCGGTCCTGCCAGCTCGCCGCCTCCATCGCCTGCGGGGTACGCCAGCCCGCGGTGAACAGCTCCCGGGCCGCGGCCACCGCCACCGCCGCCCGGATCCGGGTGCTCAACAGCGTCGTCAGCACCAGCAGTTGGTAGAGCGGGCCGGGCCGGTCCGCGAGCGCGATCCCGGCCTCCTCCGCGTACGTGCGGGACTGCCGGTCCAGCAGGGCCCGCGCCACGTTCCGATCGTCCGGCATGGCACCGGGGTACCCGTCCGGCGCCGGCCCAGACCCCACGCCACTGCCGGAATGCGCCCGGCGGCGGCGGGTAACCGGCTCAGGCGCGCGGCCGAGCACCGCGCGTTCCCACCGGGAAGGAGAGACCTGTGGTCAAGCCGCAGCAGGAGGAACTGCGCCGCAGTGACCTGGGCGCGACCAGCCAGGACAGCCGCAAGGCCGACGCCGGAGGCGACCGTTCGCGCGGCACCGGCACGTCCGGCGGCGACGCCGGCCGGCCGGTGCCGAAGGGACAGGTGTCGCCGTACGGTCCGGCCGGCGAGCCGGTGGCCGAGGACGACAGCGACCGCTAGCCGGAGCGTGACGGTGGCCGCAGCCTCCGCCAGGTGGCGGCGGCCACCAGCCCGTACGCCAGGTGTGGCACCAGGTCGGAGAGCCAGTCGACCCGGCGCCAGGTGCGCGGGTCGGTCACGCCGAGCAGCGTCATGGAGCTGTCGGAGGTGGCCATCACCCCGCCGCCGAGCAGCGTCACCGCCACCGGCAGCGGCATCCGGCGGTGGGCGGCGAGCAGGCCGAACGCGGCGCCGGCGGCGACGCCGGTGACGTATCCGAGCATCGGCCCGAGGCCGGCGCGCCGGTTCGCCGCCTCCTCGCCCGGCCCGAGGTCGACGTGCGCCACGTCGGCGAGGCGGCCGGCGGTCGTCTCCGGGGTGGTGCTGGCCGGGCGGGCGCGCAACGTCATGTCGAGGTAGCTGACCACGTTGAGCGCGGCGCTGCCGACGGCGCCCGCGATGGCGCCGTCGACCAGGGGCGCCGCCCTCACTTCGGGTCGCCCGGTTCGCGTTCGCCCTTGGGCCCGTAGGTCCGGTCGCCCCGGACCACGCCACGCTGACCCCGGTCGTCCTGGAGGATCCGGTTGGCCACCTGGTTCGCCTCCTGGTCGGCGGCCCGTCCGGACTGCTCCACGCGGTCGCGCAACCGCGCCCGCTGCTTGTCGTACGCGTTGCTGCCCGGCCGTGGTCCTGGCATCGCTGCCTCCTCGCGGTCGCTTCCGGCTGTCCGCCCCGTCTACCCGCCCCGGGCAGCGCCAACCGTCCGCGGCGGCTCAGTCGGGCGCGCGGACCACCGCGACCGGGCAGTCGGCGCGGTGCAGCAACCCCTGGCTCACCGAGCCGAGCAGCAACCCGCTCAGCTCGCCGCGACCCTGCCGGCCGACCACGACGAGCTGCGCCGCGCGGGAGGCCGCGGTGAGGGCGCCGACCGGCCGGGCGTGCACCACCTCGCGGGTCACCGCGACGTCCGGCCAGCGCTCCTCGATCCCGGCCAGCGACTCGACGAGCACCTCGTCCTCCTCGCCGCGCAGCCGCCCCTCCTCGTACACCAGGGGCTGCATGTCGCCGGGGCCCGCGGAGGTCGGGTGGGTGTAGGCGTGCAGCGCGTGCAGCCGGGCGCCCCGCGAGGACGCGGTCGCGGCGGCGAACTCGACCGCGGCCCGGGAACGCCGCGACCCGTCGACGCCGACCACCACCGGCCCGGCGTCGTCGGCCGTGCCGCGGGCGACCAGCACCGGGCAGTCGGCGTACGAGGCGACCTGCATCGCGACGGAGCCGACCACGAGCGCGGCGAATCCGCCGAGCCCCCGGTTGCCGAGCACCACGAGGGCGGCGGTCGGGGACTCGCCGAGCAGCACGGCGGCGGCCTCCCCGTCGATGATCTCGCCGGTGACGCGCAGCCCGGGACACTGCGCCGCGGCGGTCGCGACCGCGTCGCCGACCACTTGCTCGGCCTGGTGGCGCAGGCCGGCGCCGGGCGGCGCGTGGTCGGGCGCGGTCACCGGCACGCGCAGCAGCGGCCAGATGAATCCGTGCACCACCCGCAGCGGACGGTTCCGCCGGGCGGCCTCCCGGGCGGCCAGGCGCACCGCCCGTGACGCCGACTCCGAGCCGTCCACGCCGACCACCACCGCCGCGCCGTTCGCCGAGTTCACCCCGTACCTCCTCGTCGCCGGCCGGGCCGGGGCACGCGCCGGTGGCTTCGACCCGCGGCCAGTATCGCGGCCGGCGCGCCCCCGCCGTGGCGATACCACGGGGGAGTCGACCGGCCGGCTGAGCCGACGACGTCGGTGTCGGTGGCCCTCCGTATGATGCTTGCCCTGTGGCAATCGTCGTTCTCGGAGGATGAGCACATGCCGGAGGCGTCCGGACCGGTGTCGCGTGCCCTGCGCACGGCGCCACCCGACCAGTTGCCGGAGGCCGCGGACGCGGTGCTCCGTCAGACGCTCGGCGCCGCGCGGGCGGAGGTGTTCGTCGCCGACTACCGGTCCAGCGGGTTGTGGCCGGTGCGGGACCAGGAGCACGCCGACGGCGTCCCGCTCCGCTCGCAGGGCGTGGCGCAGCGCTGCTTCAGCAGCCAGCAGCCGGTGTTGGACACCGCGGACGACGGCCGCTGCCGGGCCTACCTGCCGCTGTCGGTGTGGGGCGAGCGGCTGGGCGTGCTCCTCGTGGAGTTTCCCGGCGTTCCGGACGCGGCGACGGTGGCGGCGGCCCGGGACGCCGCGGGCGACCTGGCGGTGGCCGTCCGCGCGGCCGACCGGGAGACCGACCGCTACCGCCGGGTACGCCGGCGGGAGCGGCTCAGCATGGCCGCGGAGATGCAGTGGGACCTGCTGCCCGGGCGCAGCGTCGAGCACGGCGACGTGCTGCTCGCCGGGCAGCTCGAGCCGGCGTACACGGTGGGCGGAGACCACTTCGACTGGTCCGTCGACAGTGACCGGCTCACGTTGACGGTGCTCAACGGCGCCGGCAACGGGCTGTCCGCGTCGCTGCTCACCGCCGTCACGGTGAACGCGATGCGCAACGCGCGCCGCTCCGGCGGGAGCCTGGTGGAGCAGGCCGAGCTGGCCTCCGACACCATCTTCTACCAGCACCGGGGCGAGCGGCACGTGGCCACCCTGCTGCTGGAGCTGGACGGCCGGCGGGGCGTGGTGCGGGCGGTGGACGCGGGTTCCCCGCGTGTGCTGCGGCTGCGCGGCGGCCGGGTCACCCCGGTCAGCCTGGAGCAGCAGTTGCCGCTCGGCATGTTCGCCGAGACGCGGTACGCGGTGCAGGAGTTCGGGTTGGAGCCGGGGGACCGGCTCTTCGTGGTCAGCGACGGGGTGTACGCGGCCGAGCCGGATGAGCAGGAGCCCTACGGCGCGCGGGCGATGGCGCGGGCGATGCGGTCCACTCGGTTGCAGCCGGCCACCGAGGCAGTTGGTACGGTGATGCGCGAACTGCACGCGTACCATGTCGACGCGGATCTTCGCGACGACGCGGTAGTCGTCTGCCTGGACTGGCGCGGTTCCAGCCGGTCGGGTGACGTCACGCGGCGGTGACCAGCGGCGGGGCGAACACGAGCGAGACGATCGCAGGGGACAGCGGGTGGAGCGACCTCCGAATCTTGCCGCGGCCGTCGAGGCGGCTGCCGAGGCGCTCATCGGTGTGCTCGACTCCGCCACCTCGCGGCACACGGTGAGCGTCTCGCCCACCCAGCTACGGGTGCTGTCGCTGATCGTGTCGCATCCCGACACCAACGTGAACCGGCTGGCCGAGTTGCTGGACGTGGTCCCGTCGTCGGCCAGCCGGCTCTGTGACCGGCTGGAGGCGGTGGGCCTGCTGCGCCGGGCGGCCGACCCGCGGGACCGGCGCGAGGTGCGGCTCATCCCCACGAGCGCGGCCGAGTCGCTGCTGCGGGAGTTGCAGGAGCGGCGGCACCGGGCGGTGCAGGCGGTGCTCGACCGGATGCCCCACCGGGTGCAGCACGAGCTGTTGCTGGCGTTGCTGGCGTTCGGCCAGGCGGCCACGGTGGCGACGCCGCAGGCCGGCTCCGACTCCACCGCCCGTACGGCCTGATCCGCGCGCCACCGCCCGCACCAGTGTCCTAGGATGCTTTAGCGGATGTGACGGTCCCCACCGTCACGACACTGAGCAGCCGCGCAGCGCAAGCACCGGAGGAGCGCCGGCAGCCCGATATAGTGGCAGCGCAACTGGCCGGCCCATGATCCGTTCGATGGTGGGCCGCATCGGGGAGGGCGCCGGCATCCGACCGGCCGACAACGCGCACGTTCCTCCGGCGGCCGAACGTTCGGCCGCCGGACCGTGCTGCGGAGGGGGGTTGGGGTGTCGCATCGGCCGGCTCCGGCGGAGCAACCGGGGGATGCGGCGACGGTCTCCGCGGACCGCGTCCTCACGTTGCCCAACCTGATCAGCTTCGTCCGGCTTCTCGGCGTGCCGCTGTTCCTCTATCTCTTCCTCGTGGCCCGGGCCGACGCGGTCGCCGTCGTGGTGCTCGCCCTGGGCGGCACCAGCGACTGGGTCGACGGCTGGATCGCGCGACGCCTGCGACAGGTGAGTCGGCTGGGCGAGCTGCTGGACCCGCTGGCCGACCGGCTCTACATCCTGGCCACGTTGCTGGCGTTCACCGCCCGTGCGGTGGTGCCCTGGCAGTTCACCGCGGCGCTGCTGGCCCGTGAGCTGCTGCTGCTCGGCTCGCTGGGGGTGTTGCGCCGCTACGGCTACGGCCCGCCCCCGGTGCACTACATGGGCAAGACCGCGACGTTCCTGCTGCTGGCGGCGTTCCCGATCCTGCTGTTGGCCGACGCCGCGCCGGGCGTGGCCACCGTCGCGGGCGCGATCGGCTGGGGCCTGGGCTGGTGGGGTCTTGTCCTCTACTGGGTGGCCGGCGCGATGTACGTGGTGCAGGCGCGGCGTCTGGTGCTGGCGATGCGGGCGCGCCGCGCGGGGGTCACGGCATGACGGCGGCGCCCCGGGACGGGCAACGGGACCCGTCGGCGCGGGTGTACGCGCCGGACTTCCTGACCGAGTTGTTCCGCAATCCGCTGGATCCGGGTTACGCCGACGCGGCGGCACGGCGGGCGGCGGGTCCGGTGTCGCGGGTGCGGGAGGTGCTGGGTCGGCCGGTGAGCCTGGTGGTGCTGGCGGTGATCGGGTTCCTGTTCGCGGTGGCATACCGGGAGACGGTGGCGGAGGAGCCGAGTCGGGCGACCGCGCGGGCCGGCCTGATCGAGGCGATCAAGCAGCGGGAGGCGGAGACCGACCGGTTGACCGCGCGGGCGGAGCAGTTGCGCGAGGAGGTCGGCCGGCAGCGGGACGCGGCGTTGAGCGGTTCGCAGGCGTCCCGGCTGCGCAATCTTGAGGCCGGCACGGGCCTGGGTCGGGTGCGGGGGGACGGGGTGGTGGTGCGGTTGGCCGACGCGCCGCGCGACACGGACGCGGTGACGGGGGCGGAGGCCGGCCCGTCGCACGTGTTGTACTCCGACCTGCAGAAGGTGGCGAACGGGTTGTGGGCGGCGGGCGCGGAGGCGGTGTCGATCAACGGGCAGCGGTTGACCGCGACGTCGACCATCCGGCAGGCCGGTGAGGCGATCCTGGTGGACTACCGGCCGGTGACGAGTCCGTACGAGGTGCGGGCGATCGGGCCGGGGTCGATGCGGGACACGTTCGACGACGGTCGGGCGGCGGGGTTGATGCGGGAGGTCGCGCGGACGACGGGGTTGTCGTTCGGGGTGAAGGAGGTCGACGACCTCACGCTCCCGGCGGCTCCGGAGCCACAGCTACGCTACGCCGAGCCTTCGGTGCGTCCGAGTCCGTCGGGTTCGGGTGTCGCGGGTTCGTCCAGTCCTGGGCCGTCCGGCTCGGGTGTTTCTTCCAGCCCTTCCGGAGGTGGCCGATGATCGCGGTGCTGGCGTTGCTCGCCGGTGTGGTGCTGGGGGTGTATCTGGATCCCACGGTGCCGGCGGCGTTGCAGCCGTATCTGCCGATCGCGGTGGTGGCCGCGTTGGACGCGGTGTTCGGTGGGGTGCGGGCGAAGCTGGACCGGATCTTCGACGACAAGCAGTTCGTGGTGTCGTTCATCTCGAATGTGCTGGTGGCGGGTCTGATCGTGTATCTGGGTGACCAGTTGGGCGTGGGTGGTCAGTTGTCCACGGGTGTGGTGGTCGTGCTCGGGGTGCGCATCTTCGGAAACGTGGCGGCGATTCGTCGGCACCTGTTCCGGGCGTAGGTTGGTGGCGATGAGCGAGGAGCACCGGGAGACGGGTACGGGATGGCCGGAGCCGGCGGGGCCGGGGCGGCCGTCGGGGCCGGCGGGTGAGCCGGATCCGCGTCCGGATGCGCCGGATCCGGACGAGTTGAGCCCGTTGGCGCCGGCCGAACCCGTGGAACCTGCCGAACCGACCGAGCCGGTCGAGCGGGAGGATGTGCCGGCGCCGGCGGAGGAGCCGGGGGCGCGGGCGCGGCCGGAGCGGGTGTCCGGGGCGCGGCGGTTGACGTCGGCGGGCGCGATGATCGCGGTGCTGCTGGCGTTGTTGGGGTTCACCCTGGTGGTGCAGTTGAAGACGACGTCGACGGATCCGACGCTCGCGGCGACGCGGGAGGAGGATCTGGTGCGGATCTCGTCGGATCTGGATGCGCGGGAGCGTCGGCTGCGGCAGGACATCGAGGCGTTGGAGGAGAGCCAGCGGCAGTTGCGGTCGGGTGAGCAGGGTCGGCAGGCGGCGCTGGAGGAGGCGACGCGGCGGGCGGACGAGTTGGGCATTCTGGCCGGGACCCTGCCGGCGGTGGGGCCGGGTCTGGAGGTGCGGTTCTCGGGGCCGGACAAGGCGATGTCGTCGACGCGGATCCTGGACGCGGTGCAGGAGTTGCGGGGTGCGGGCGCGGAGGCGATGCAGATCCAGGGTGCGGACGGCACCGCGGTGCGGGTCATCGCGTCGACGTATTTCGTGGACGGGTCGGGTGGTGGCCTGCTGGTGGACGGGCGGCGGTTGGTGGGCCCGTACTCGATCCTGGTGATCGGTGATCCGGCGACGATGCGTACGGCTTTGAACATTCCGGGCGGGGTGGTCTCCGCGGTGCGGGAGGCCGGCGGTAACGTGACGTCCGAGGATCGTGAGGTTGTGGAGGTTTCGCAGCTACACGCGCCGATCAAGCTGGACCACGCCCGGCCGGTCTCCTGACCGGTCGCGGCCGCGCCGGTTCGCCCGGTGCGCCGATGACGAAGGACGCAGTTGGTGATTCCTGAGGATCTGCGGTACACCGCCGAGCACGAGTGGGTCGTCGGTGGTGACGGTGGTGTCGTCCGCGTCGGTATCACGCACTTCGCGCAGGACGCTCTGGGTGACATCGTGTTCGTGCAGTTGCCGGACTCCGGCGCGGTGGTGGCGGCGGGTGAGTCGCTGGGGGAGATCGAGTCGACGAAGAGTGTGTCGGAGATCTACGCGCCGTTGAGCGGCACGGTGTCGGCGCGCAATGAGGCGTTGGCCGACACCCCGGAGGTGATCAACACGGATCCGTACGGCGCGGGTTGGTTGGTGGAGATCACTCCGGATGATCCGGCTGCGGTCGATGGTCTGTTGACCGCTGATGCGTACCGCGGGCTCACCGAGAGCTGAGGTCGTGTCGTGCCGGGCGGCGGGGTTGGTTCCGCGCGTCCGGTTGCCCTGCATTTCGGCGCTGGCTAGGCTCGCCCAGTCGACCGAGAACCAATAGTTTGAGCGTTGCGGAATGCGCCTTCCCGGCACGGGGAGCCAGCCGCCGGGTGTGGGTTCGCCCGGCGGCCAGACCCGCCATTTCCTGACGCCGACCGAACAGATCCGTGAGGTGGTCCCATGACGCGCCCAGACGACGAGTTCCCCCCGCTCGACGTCACTTCGACGCTCAATCTCGGTTCGCTCGACGAAGTGCTGGAGGGGCCGGACACCGATGTGGTGCCGAGCCGTATGTCCGGTTCGTTGCCGCCGGGAATGGCGTTGCTCGTGGTTCGCCGGGGCCCGAACGCGGGTGCCCGGTTCCTGTTGGACCACGATGTGACGACGAGTGGGCGGCACCCGGACAGTGACATCTTCCTCGACGACGTGACGGTGTCGCGGCGGCACGCGGAGTTCCACCGGGACGGTGGCACGTTCACGGTGCGGGACGTGGGCAGCCTGAACGGCACGTACGTGAACCGGGAGCGGGTCGAGGCGGCCACGTTGAGCAATGGTGACGAGGTGCAGATCGGTAAGTTCCGGGTGGTGTTCATCGCCGGTCCGCGCCCGGAGGAGGAGGCCGGCCGGGGGTGAACGAGCCTGCGGCTTCGACGCCGTCCGGGGCGGGGCGTGCGCCTGCGCTGATGAGTATCGGCGAGGTGTTGGCGCGGTTGCGGGCGGAGTTTCCGGACGTGACGATCTCGAAGTTGCGGTTCCTGGAGGCCGAGGGCCTGGTGGAGCCGCAGCGGACGCCGTCGGGTTACCGGAAGTACGGCTGGGATGACGTGGCGCGGTTGCGGTTCGTGTTGACCGCGCAGCGGGATCAGTATCTGCCGTTGCGGGTGATCCGGGAGCAGTTGGCGCAGTGGGACGCCGATGGGGCGCCGTCGGGTCGGGCGCGGCCGAATCTGGTGGCGGTCGGTCCGGGTGGTGAGGTGCCGGGTCGGGAGCCGGTGGAGCCGGTCGAGTCGGCTGAGGTGCGGCTGGGTCGGTCGGAGTTGTTGTCGCGCAGCGGGCTTGACGAGTCGACGTTTGTCGAGTTGGAGCGGCTCGGTGTGGTGGTGTCGGATCCGCCGGGGTGGTATGACGCGGATGCGTTGATCATCGCGAGTGCGGTGGCGGGGTTGGCGGCGTACGGGTTCCAGCCGCGGCATCTGCGGGCGTACCGGTCGGCGGCGGATCGTGAGGTGGGTTTGTTCGCGCAGTTGGTGGCGCCGTTGGTGCGGCAGAGCGATCCGGCGGCGCGGGCGCGGGCGGCGGAGACGGCGCGGGAGTTGATGGCGTTGTCGCAGCAGCTGCATGCGGCGTTGGTGCGGGTGGGGTTGCGGTCGACGTTGGGCCGGTGAGGTGTCGGTGGGGTCGGGTGCCGTGGGTGCCCGGCCCTTCGTCGTGGGTGGGCGCGCGACGTTCGGGCGGCGTGGGCGTGTCGTAGGCTTGCCGGGGTAAGCCGTCTGTCGAGGCGTGGTGCACGTAGCGCGTGGGACTTGCGTGTCCTGTGTCCGTGTACCGTGCAGGGAAGGCGCGGTGCGATGGTGACGACGACACGGAGGCGGCGGTGCGCGAGCTGAGCGTGGTCGGAGTTCGGGTGGAGTTGCCCAGCAACCAGCCGATCGTCCTGCTGCGGGAGGTTGAGGGGGACCGCTATCTGCCGATCTGGATCGGCGCGGTCGAGGCGACGGCCATCGCCTATGAGCAGCAGGGGGTCAAGCCGGCGCGGCCGTTGACGCATGATCTTCTGCGGGATGTGTTGGCGGCGTTGCAGGCGCCGTTGCGGGCGGTGGAGATCACCGAGTTGAAGGAGAACGTCTTCTACGCGGATCTGTTGCTCGGTGACGGCGTGCGGGTGTCGGCGCGGCCGAGTGATTCGATCGCGTTGGCGTTGCGGGTGGGTGCTCCGATTCGTTGTGCGGAGCAGGTCCTCAGCGAGGCGGGGATCGTGATCCCGGACGAGCAGGAGGACGAGGTGGAGAAGTTCCGGGAGTTCCTGGATCAGGTGCGGCCGGAGGATTTCGCGGGTTGAGTGGGTCCGGCCGTCTGGTCGGGGTGGCGCGGCGGTGGTTGTCACGGTGGTGGCGGCTGGCCGCCGTGTGTGCTGTCGCGGGTTGGTAGCGCGGCGTGTCGGGTGTCTCCTGCCGGTGTTGTCGTCTCGTCGGCGTTAGGGTTGCCGTGTCGAGGGGTGCCCGTACGGGGACGTGGTGCCGCACGGGCGGGGAGGTTGGTCCGGATGCACGAGCCGCGAGATCCTGGTCCGAGTTCGGAGCAGCAGGCGGGTGTGGGGCCTGGGTCGTTCGCTGACGGTGAGGTGGGCTACCGGGGTGTGACCGCCTGTTCGGCGGTGGGCATCAGTTACCGGCAGTTGGACTACTGGGCGCGGACGGCGTTGGTGGTGCCGAGTGTGCGGGATGCGTCGGGTTCGGGGACGTCCCGGTTGTATTCGTTCCGCGACCTGGTGGTGTTGAAGGTCGTGAAGCGGTTGTTGGATGCCGGGGTGTCGTTGCAGAACATCCGTCGGGCGATTGAGGCGTTGCGGTCGCGTGGGGTGGATGATCTGGCGGGCATCACGTTGATCTCCGATGGGACGACGGTGTACGAGTGCCGGTCGCCGGAGGAGGTGGTCGACCTGTTGCAGGGCGGCCAGGGGGTGTTCGGCATCGCGATCGGTGGGGCGTTCAAGGAGATTCAGGGTTCGTTGTCGCATCTGCCGGCGGAGCCGGCGGGTGGGCCGGAGCGGGATGCCATGGTGGCGGAGCCTGAGGTGGATTCGGTGGGGGACGAGTTGGCGGCGCGGCGGGCGCGGCGCCGGGCCGGATGATCGTTGTCGGTGTCTCCTGTATGGGATCGCGTCGTGGCCTTTTCGGCCCGGCGCGATTCGTCGTTTGGTGACGGTGTGTGTGCGGGGTGCGGGTTCGGCGGGTGGGCGCGGCCGGGTGTGGGGTGGGGGGCGGTGTGTGCAGGTCGCGGTGGGTGTCCGTGTGGTGTCCGAACGAGACGGTGGGGATCCCGGTGGGATGACACGTTTGTGTCGTATCCCTCGGATCGGGTTACAGTGTTGACTGTCCGTGGTCGACGGTTGTCCGAATTCTGACCGGGTGGGCGTGAAGCGTGGCGGCGGGCGCGCTATGGTCCCTGACGGTCGCCGGCATGCCGACGTCACGGTGCGTGATGTCATGTCGCTGGCGACGTCCCCTGCCGCGGCGCTGCCGCGGGCCCCTCGCGGAAGGACTCAGCATGACGGTGACGAACGAGACGACCCCGGTCTCCCACTACGAGCGCATCGGCGGCGCGGCGGCGGTGAAGGCCGCGGTGGAGGTGTTCTACGACCGGGTGTTGGCGGACCCGGACCTGGCCGGCTACTTCACCGGTGTGGACATGGCCGAGCAGCGGCGGCACCTGGCGTTGATGCTGGCGGTGGTGTTGGGCGGCCCGAACGAGTACGCGGGTCGGGGGTTGGCCGAGGCGCATCAGCCGTTGCATATTCCGGGGGACCACTACGCGAAGGTCGGTGAGCACCTGACGGCGACGTTGGCGCAGTTGGGTGTGCCGGGTGACGTGATCGACGACGTGCGGGGCGTGCTCGGTCAGGTGCGCGATCAGGTCGTGTCGGCGGGGAACGCCTGAGCGTGGACGCGGCGCGGCTCAAGCAGAGTTGGGCGCTGGTGGCCGGGCACGGCGACCAGGTGCCGCTCTACTTCTATTCGACGCTGTTCCTGGCGCATCCGGAGACCCGGCAGATGTTCGGCACGAACATGGCCGGGCAGCGGGACCGTCTGGTGTCGGCGTTGGGGCACATCGTGTCGCACGTGGACCAGGTGGATCTGCTGGTCGGGTTCCTGCGGCAGTTGGGCGCGGACCACCGCAAGTACGCGGTGCGGGCGGAGCACTACCCGGCGGTGGGTGAGGCGCTGGTGGCGACGTTGCGGCATTTCAGCGGTTCGGCGTGGACCGACGAGCTGGCCGCGGACTGGGTGGCCGCGTACGGGCTGGTCGCGCGGGTGATGACGGAGGCGGCGCAGGCGGCGGAGGCGCATTCCCCGCCGTGGTGGGTGGGGGAGGTGCTGGTCCACGAGCGGCGCACGTTCGACGTGGCGGTGTTGACGGTGCGCCCGCAGTATCTGCTGCCGTTCACCGCGGGCCAGTCGATCGGGGTGTCGCATCCGGCGGTGCGGTCGTGGCGGTACTACTCGCCGGCGAACGCGCCGCGCGCGGACGGCACGGTGGAGTTGCATGTGCGGGCGGCGCCGGGTGGGGCGGTGTCGTCGCGGTTGGTGTACGGGTGCGCGGCGGGGGATCAGATCCATCTGGCGGCGCCGGTGGGGGACGGGTTGGCGTTGTGGTCGGCGGGGTCGTCGGATCTGCTGCTGCTGGCCGGTGGGACGGGTTGGGCGCCGGTGAAGGCGTTGGTGGAGCAGGTCGCGGCGGAGGGTTCGGGGCGGCGGGTGGACCTGTATGTGGGGGCCCGGTCCCGGACGGAGTTCTACGACAGCGAGGCGATCGACAAGTTGGCCGCGCAGCATCCGTGGTTGCGGGTGTCGTACGTGTCGGGTGCGGATCCGCGGCGGCCGGGTGAGGTGACGCCGGTGGTCGACCGGGTGTTGGCCGAGGGGGACTGGCGGTCGCGGCACGTGTACGTGTGTGGGTCCGACGAGATGGTGAGCCAGTCGGTGGCGGCGTTGACCGGGGCGGGTTACGCGCCGGGTCAGGTGCATCACGAGGGTTACGGCAAGCATTGGTACGGGCCGACGTGGCGTACGGCGACCATCCCTGACGGAGGTATCCGGTGAGTGCGACTCCGATCAGCAGTTATGACGACGCGCAGCACGTGTCGGGGCCGGTGCAGGTGCGGTTGACGTCGGACCGGGTGCGGCGGTGGGAGTTCGGGGCGGCGGCGTTCACCCGTCGTGGGTACGAGCAGACCGACGTGGACCGGTTCCGGATGCAGGTGGCCGACGAGTTGGATCTGTTGGCCGCGCAGGTGGCGAATCTGCGGGCGGAGAACGAGCGGCTCAACGACCATCTGGAGTTGCACCGGCACGGGGTGATCCCGAGCGCCGACAAGCCGGTGATGCCGGCGGCGAAGGAGGTGAACCTGTTGTCGGCGGCGCAGCGGGAGGCGGAGCAGATCATCGCGCAGGCGCACGACTACGCCCGCCGGGTCGCCGAGTACGCCCGGGTGCAGTACGAGAGTTACATGCGGGCGGCGGCGGAGGAGGCGAAGCGGGAGGCCGAGCGGGCGGTGGTGGAGTACCGCAGCAACGCCGGGGGGAACGTCGACGACGCGGTGGCCACGCGGGAGGCGTTGCGGATCTTCGGGGAGATGATGATGTCGCACATGCGGGCGGCGGCCCGGCATCTCGACGACGGCAGTGAGCAGTTGGCGCGGACGATGGAGCGCATCGCCCGGGAGGTGCCGCCGGTCGGTGGGGAGCCGCAGCCGGCGTTGCCCCGTCACCAGCGCTGAGCGGTGCGGAGGGGCCCCTTGTCAACGCCGAGGGGTCCTTCCTTGTTCGCCGGTCAGGCGGCGAGCGCGTCGACGGCGTCGGCGATGGGGGTGTCCCCGGCGACGAGTTCGACGGTGTGCCCGGCGGTGCCGGGGGCGTACAGCAGGGCCAGCAGGACCCGGGCGACGTCGGCGCGGCTGACCGGCCCGGGGGTGACGGGGCGGGCCAGGGTGATCCGGCCGGTGGGTGTGTCGTCGGTGAGCCGGCCGGGGCGCAGCACGGTCACGTCGAGGTCCCGGCCGGTGATGTCGTCCTCGGCGGCTTTCTTGGCCCGCAGGTAGGCCGCCCACACGTCACCGCTGTCGGGTGCGGGCGGGTTGTCCACGCCCATGGAGGAGAGCAGCAGGTAGCGGCGGACCCGGGCGCGGGCGGCGGCGTCGGCGAGCAGCACGGCGGCGCCCCGGTCGACGGTGTCCTTGCGGTCGGCGCCGCTGCCGGGTCCGGCGCCGGCGGCGAACACGACCGCGTCGGCGCCGGTCAGGTGGGCGGCGAGCGTGTCGACGTCGGTGTGTTCGAGGTCGACCACGACGGGTTCGGCGCCGGCGGCGCGCAGCGCGGCGGCGTGGTCGGGGTTGCGGATCAACCCGACGGCGGTGTCGCCGCGTCCGGCGAGTTCCCGTTCCAGCAGCTTGGCGATCTTCCCGTGCCCTCCGGCGATGACAACGCGCATGGTCCCACCGTAGCCGCGCGCGGGCACCCGGCCGCGTCGCTCATGAGGTTGGCGGCGGCCCGCTGCGGCGTGTCGCACCATCGACCTCGTGATCACCGGAGGCGCGGTGGTGGGGCGAGCGGGCTGGGCGAGGGAACATGGGTGGGTGAGTGATGCGATCGAGGCGTTGACGTCGCTGGTGGCGGCGGGGGGTGTGGTGGTGCTCAGCGGCGCCGGCCTGTCCACCGAGTCGGGCATTCCGGACTATCGTGGGCCGAGTGGCGCAGCCCGCCGGCACACCCCCATGACCTATCAGGCGTTCACCCGGGACCCGGACGCCCGGCGGCGCTACTGGGCGCGCAGCCACCTGGGGTGGCGCACCGTCGCCCGGGCCGCGCCGAACGACGGGCACCGGGCGGTGGCCCGGTTGCAACGCGCCGGGCTGCTCGCCGGGATCATCACCCAGAACGTCGACGGCCTGCACACCGCCGCCGGCGCCACCGGCGTGATCGAGTTGCACGGCCGCCTCGACGAGGTGACGTGCCTGGACTGCGGCAACCCGACCGGCCGCGACGAGGTGCACCGGCGCCTGACCGAGGCGAATCCGGGGTTCGACGCGCGGGTGGCGCACGTCAACCCCGACGGCGACGTGGACCTGCCCGACGAGGCGGTGTCCGGGTTCCGCACGGTCGACTGCGGGGTGTGCGGCTCCGGGATGCTGAAACCGGACGTGGTGTTCTTCGGCGAGACGGTGCCGGCGCCGCGGGTGGCGGACTGTTTCGCGCTCGTCGAGGGGGCACGGTCGCTGCTGGTCCTCGGGTCGTCGTTGACGGTGATGTCGGGGCGGCGGTTCGTGTTGCGGGCGGCGAAGCACGGCATCCCGGTGGGGATCGTCAACCAGGGCGTCACCCGCGGCGACGGGTACGCCACGGTGCGGGTGGACGCCCCGCTGGGCGCCGCCCTGACCGGGCTCGCCGCCGCCCTGGCCGCGCCGGCGGGCGCCCCGGTGTGATCAACCCCCGGGACATGAGCCGGAAACACGGCCGCTGGTAGCGTGGGAGACGCCGGTACCACCCACGTGGGAGAGACCGTCGATCAGGCGGCGCCGAAGGGGCAGATTCTCCCCGGAACCTCTCAGGCAAAAGGACCACGTGGGCAGGCGCTGTGGAGCGCGTCAGCGCGACTCAGGGGGAGGCCGACCCGTCGACCTCGCCCCCTCGCAAGGAGCGCCGCGCATGACCGCTGAGCAGTTCGCCGACCGGCACATCGGCCCCGACCCGGCCGCCGAGCGCCGCATGTTGGAGGCCGTCGGTTACAGCTCCGTCGACGAGCTGATGGACGCCGCGATCCCCGAGGTGATCCGCTGGCACGGCACCCTGGACCTGCCGGAGCCGGCCACCGAGCGGGAGGCGGTCGCGGAGCTACGCGCCCTGGCCGGGCGGAACACCGTCGCCGTGTCCATGATCGGCCTGGGTTACCACGGCACGCACACCCCGGCGGTGATCCGCCGTAACGTGTTGGAGAACCCGGCCTGGTACACCGCGTACACGCCGTACCAGCCGGAGATCAGCCAGGGTCGGCTGGAGGCGCTGCTGAACTTCCAGACCATGGTGACCGACCTGACCGGCCTGGCCACGGCGAACGCCTCGATGCTCGACGAGGGCACCGCCGCGGCCGAGGCGATGACCCTCGCGCGGCGGGCGTCGAAGAGCACGAGCCCGGTGTACGTGGTGGACGCCGACGCGCTGCCGCAGACCATCGCCGTGCTCACCGGCCGCGCCGAGCCGCTCGGCATCGAGGTGCGGGTGGTCGACGTGGACGCCGACGGGTTGCCGGCGGAGTTCTTCGGCCTGCACCTGCAGTACCCGGGGGCGTCCGGCGCGGTGCGCGACCACGCGCCGTTGGTCGCCGCCGCGCACACCGCCGGGGCGCTGGTCACGGTCGCGGCGGACCTGTTGGCGTTGACGCTGCTGCGCCCGCCCGGTGAGATCGGCGCGGACATCGCCGCCGGCACCACCCAGCGTTTCGGGGTGCCGATGGGCTTCGGTGGGCCGCACGCCGGCTACCTGGCGGTGCGCGCCGGCTTGGAGCGGATGCTGCCGGGCCGGCTGGTCGGGGTGTCCCGCGACGCCGCCGGTGATCCCGCGTACCGGCTGGCGTTGCAGACCCGGGAGCAGCACATCCGGCGGGAGAAGGCGACGAGCAACATCTGCACCGCGCAGGTGCTGCTGGCGGTGATGGCCGGCATGTACGCGGTGTATCACGGGCCGGACGGGCTGCGGACGATCGCCCGGCGTACCCACGCGGTGGCGGCGCGGCTCGCGGCCGGGCTGCGCGCCGGCGGCGTCGAGGTGGCGGACGTGGCGTTCTTCGACACGCTCACCGCGACGGTGCCGGGCCGGCGGGCCGCGCAGGTGGTGGCCGCGGCGGCGGCCCGGGGCGTGAACCTGCGGCTGGTCGACGCCGACCGGGTCGGCGTGTCCTGCGACGAGACGACCACCGGCGCGCACGTGGCGGCGGTGTGGGCGGCGTTCGGCGTCGACGGCGTCGACGGCGACGTGGACGCGGCGTTGCCGGACGGCCTGGCCCGCACGTCGGACTTCCTCACCCATCCGGTGTTCCGGTCCCACCACTCGGAGACGGCGATGCTGCGCTACCTGCGCCGGCTGGCCGACTTCGACTTCGCGTTGGACCGCGGCATGATCCCGTTGGGGTCGTGCACGATGAAACTCAACGCCACCAGCGAGATGGAACCGATCAGCTGGGCGGAGTTCGCGCACCTGCACCCGTTCGCGCCGGACGCCCAGACCGCCGGCTACCGGGAGCTGATCGCCCAGTTGGAGGGTTGGCTGGCGGAGGTGACCGGCTACGACGCGGTCAGCGTGCAACCCAACGCCGGGTCGCAGGGTGAGCTGGCCGGGCTGCTGGCGATCCGCGCCTACCACCGGGACCGCGGCGACGGGCACCGCGACGTGTGCCTGATCCCGTCGTCGGCGCACGGCACCAACGCCGCGTCGGCGGTGATGGCCGGGATGCGGGTGGTGGTGGTCGGCTGCGACGCCGACGGCAACGTCGACCTGGTCGACCTCGACGCGAAGATCGACAAGCATCGGGACGCCCTCGCCGCGATCATGGTGACGTACCCGTCGACGCACGGGGTGTACGAGACGGGCATCGCGCAGTTGTGCGCGAAGGTCCACGACGCCGGCGGTCAGGTGTACGTCGACGGGGCGAACCTCAACGCGCTGGTCGGGTTCGCCAAGCCGGGGATGTTCGGGGCGGACGTGTCGCACCTGAACCTGCACAAGACGTTCTGCATTCCGCACGGCGGCGGCGGCCCGGGGGTGGGGCCGGTGGCGGTACGCGCGCACCTGGCGCCGTTCCTGCCCGGTGACCCGCTCGGCGCGCGTGCCGACGGCCGGCCGGCGATCTCCGCGTCCCGGTACGGGTCGGCGGGGATCCTGCCGATCCCGTGGGCGTACCTGCGGATGATGGGCGCGCCGGGGTTGGTGCGGGCCACCGGGGTGGCGGTGCTGGCCGCGAACTACGTGGCGGCGCGGCTGCGGCCCCACTTCCCGGTGCTGTACGCCGGTAACAAGGGCCTGGTGGCGCACGAGTGCATCCTGGACCTGCGTGCGTTGACCCGGGCGAGCGGGGTGAGCGTCGACGACGTGGCGAAGCGGCTGATCGACTACGGTTTCCACGCCCCGACGATGTCGTTCCCGGTGGCGGGGACGCTGATGGTGGAGCCCACCGAGAGTGAGGACCTGGCCGAGCTGGACCGGTTCTGCGACGCGATGATCGCCATCCGCGGGGAGATCGACGAGGTGGCGTCGGGGCGGTGGCCGGCCGGCGACAACCCCCTGGCGAACGCGCCGCACACCGCGGCGATGGTGTCCGGCGACCAGTGGCCGCACCCGTATCCGCGGTCGGTGGGCGCCTACCCGGGCGGCGTGGACCGGGCGGGGAAGTACTGGCCGCCGGTGCGGCGGGTCGACGGCGCGTACGGCGACCGGAACCTGGTCTGCTCCTGCCCGGCGCCGGAGGCGTTCGAGGAGAGCTGAGCGGGGTCACGCCGGGGCGGTGGTGGATCGCCGCCCCGGCCGGGCGCGCCGACGGTCACCGCCGGCGCGTACGCTCAGGCGACGCAGCGTGATCGTTCAGGCGACGAGGGCGTGGCGGGCCGGTCCCCGGTGCGGGGCGATGGTCCGCCCGTCGGGGAGCAGCTCACCGGTGTCCTCGAAGACGATGACGCCGTTGCAGAGCAGGCTCCAGCCCTGCTCAGGGAAGCAGGCGAGGACGCGGGCGGCTTCGCGGTCGGTCGCGTCGGCGGAGGGGCAGGTGGGCTGGTGCTGACACATCGGGTTCTCCGGACTGTGGGGGCACTGTGTCATGGTTCACATGACCAGTGACGCACAGTACCAAGCGAAACCGCGCGGCATCGAGCAAGGTTGCGGCTTGTTCACCCAGAATCGGCTGAACGGATGATCCGGAACCGCCCAGACGTCGTGGAAGCGCTCCCACAGGTACCGGTCGATGCGCCCGCCGCGCCGGCCCGCTGCCGACCCCACCTGGTCGAGACCGCCCGGCTCCAGTGGCGCGTCGGCGACGGCGGCGACCCCACCGACCTGGCGCAACGCTTCCTCACCGCGCACGGCCTGCCGGTCGACGACCTGACCCGCCCCAGCCGGCACACCCCGCACGGCGTGTGCGGGGCCGCGCTGTTCCTGTCCGCCGCCGCCGGCGCGTCCGCCATCGGCGCGCCGACCGGAGCGCCGACCCCCGCGCCGGCGCTGCCCGACCTGGTCGTGGTCGTCTACCACCACGGCGCCGCCGCACCCCCACACCCCGCGCCGCCCGCCTGGCGGCTGGGGGACTGGCGGGACAGTTGGACCCCGGCCGCCCACGCCGCCGCCGTCGACACCGTCCGCGCCGCCATCGCCCGCGGCGACGTCTACCAGGTCAACCTCGTCGGCCACGCCGCCGCCCACTACACCGGCGACCCGCGGCCGGCGCTGGCCCGCCTCGCCGCGCTACCCGGCGCCCGCTACGGCGGCACCCTCACCGGACCCGGCTGGACGCTCGGCTGCGCCTCCCCGGAAACCCTCGTCGCGGTCGAACACGGCCGGCTGGTCACCCGACCGATCAAGGGCACCCGCCCGGCCACCGCCGCCGGCCGCCGGGACCTGCTCGCCTCCGCCAAGGAACGCGCCGAACACGTGATGATCGTCGACCTGGCCCGCAACGACCTGGCCCGGGTCGCCGCCACCGGCTCGGTGCGCGTCGACGACCTGTTCGCCGTCCGCCGCTGGTGCGACCTGTGGCAGGCGGAGTCGACCGTGTCCGCGGCGCCCGCCGCCGGCCTGGGCCTGGCCGACCTGCTGCGCGCGCTGTGCCCCGGCGGGTCCGTCACCGGCGCCCCCAAACACGCCGCCCTGGCATCGCTGGCCGCCCTGGAACCGGTCGGGCGGGGCGCCGGCATGGGCGCGCTGGGCTGGGTCGGCCCCGACCGGCTCGACCTGGGGTTGACCATCCGCACCGCCGTCGCCGACACCCGGCGGCTGCACCTGTGGGCCGGCGGCGGCATCACCTGGGGCAGCGACCCGGCCGCCGAGGTCGCCGAGGCCGCCGCGAAGGCCGCCCCGCTGCGCGCGCTGCTCGCCGCCGCCTGACCCGCCGCCGCGTCCGCAGCGCCGCCGAGCCGGCGGCGGCGCGGTTTCAGCCGGCGGCGAACCCGTCCAGGGCGGCGACCACCCGCTCGCCGATGCCGTGGCCGCTGCCGTGGCCACCGGCCTCGACGATCTCCAGCCGGGCGTCGGGCCACCGCCGGGTCAACTCCCAGGCGATGTCGGGCGGGCCGCTGACGTCCAAGCGGCCCTGCACCAGGACCCCGGGGATCCCGGCGAGGCGGTCGGCGTCGCGCAGCAACTGCCCGTCGGGCAGGAACCCGGCGTGGGCGAAGTAGTGGGTGACCAGCCGGGTGAACCCGAACCGGAACACCGGGTCGGCGTAGCGGAGGCTGGGCGCGTACCCGCCGGCGAGCGACACGTGCACGTCCTCCCACGCACACCAGTCCCGCGCCGCCCGGTCCCGCACCACCGGGTCCGGGTCGTTGACCAGCCGGGCGTACGCGGCGGCGAGGTCACCGTCACGGTCGGCCTCGGGCACCCCGTCGCGGAACCGCGCCCACTGCTCGGGGAACACCCGACCCATGTCCCGGGTCACCCACTCGACCTCCCGGGCGGTGGTGGCGACCACGCTGAACAGCACCAACGCGGTCACCCGCCGCGGGTGGGCCTGCGCGTACGCCAGCGACAGCGTCGACCCCCACGACGCGCCGCACAACAGCCACCGGTCCACACCCAGGTGCGCGCGCAGCACCTCCATGTCCGCCAGCAGGTGCGCGGTGGTGTTCACCGACAGGTCGGTGGCCGGATCGGCCGCCGACGGGGTGCTGCCGCCGCAGCCCCGCTGGTCGAACAACACGATCCGGTAGGCGGCCGGGTCGAACAACTGCCGCCACGACGCCCCCGCCCCGGAACCCGGGCCGCCGTGCACCACGAGCGCCGGGCGACCGTCGGGGTTGCCGCAGGTCTCCCACCGCACCCGCTGACCGTCCCCGACGTCCAGCAGACCCCGCGCGTACGGCTCGATCGGTGGATACATCGGCAGACCCTCCCACGACACCGGACCGGCGGGTGGGCACCACCGACCGGTAAGCAACGACTAGCCTTCCGGACATGACTATGCGCCCGATCCGGATCATCGGCGACCCCGTCCTGCGCACCCCCAGCGAACCGGTCACCACGTTCGACGCCGAACTGCGCGCCCTCGTGCAGGACCTGATCGACACGACTCGCGGCGCGCCCGGACGCGCCGCCGTCGCCGCACCCCAGATCGGCGTCAACACCCAGGTGTTCGCCTGGCACGCCGACGGCCACACCGGCCACCTCGTCAACCCCACCCTCGAGCTGTCCGACGAACTCCAGGACGACGACGAGGGCTGCCTGTCCATCCCCGGGCTCTACTTCCCGACCCCCCGCGCGATGCACGCCACCGCCCACGGCCACGACCAGCACGGCGAACCCCTCACCATCACCGGCAGCGGCTTCCTCGCCCGCATCCTGCAACACGAAACCGACCACCTGCACGGCCGCCTCTACGTCGACACCCTGCGCGGCGACACCCGCCGCAAAGCGCTACGAGAGATCCGCGCCGGCCGCTTCGACTCACCCAGCCGCCGCTGACGCCGTCAACGTGAACTCCTCGTAGTCGGCCACCCGGGTGAACCCCACCCGCTCGTACAACCGCACCGCCGCCACGTTGTCCGCCTTCACGTTCAACACGACATGCGAGACCGTCTCCCGCAGCCGCGCACACAACGCCGCCACCACGCCAGCACCCAACCCCCGACCCCGCCACCGCGGATCCGTCGCCACGTTGCCCAACGCCGCCACCCCGTACACCGGCGACCACACGTGCACGCCCGCCACCGCGACCAGCTCACCGCCGTCGCGCACCCCCACGTACTGGCCGGTCTCCACCATCCGCGCGTCGAACCAGTTGTCCGGATACGCCCGCCCGTACAACCGACGCAACGCCGGCAGGTCCGCCGCACCCAACACCTCACCCGCCGGCGCCACCCCCGCCAACCGGCCCGGATCCGTCAACGCCATCCGACGATGCCGCCCACCCGGACCACACCGGAACGACCCGGACAGGGCCCCCACCAGACCGGGGGACAGGTGCGCGTACGACCGGGCCGGCAACACCGGCGCCACCTCCGCCAACAACGCCGCCATCTCCGCGCGCCCCGCCGGCGCCGCGAACGCCAGCACCGTCGGCGGCGTCACCCCGTGATACAGCAACACCACCTGCTCACCCCGACGAAACCACGACGTGAACGGCCAGAAGAAATCGTCCAGATCGCCCAACTGGTAGGCGTGCAACACCGGATCCCGACCCAACAGACCCGCCAACACCACCCGGTCGTGCTCCGCGCGCACCGCCACCTCAGCCCGCCACCCACTGGTCATGACCCACCTTCGCGACCAACGCCACGACCACCACCAGCAGCACCACCCGCACGAACCCCGACCCGCGGCGCACCGCCATCCGCGCCCCCACCACCGCCCCGGCGACGTTGCACACCGCCATCGCCGCCCCGAGCAGCCACCACACGTGCCCGGTCCACCCGAACACCACCAACGCACCCAGGTTCGTCCCCGCGTTGACCACCTTCGCCATCGCCGAACCGTGCAGGAAATCCGCGCCCACCACCGCCGTGAACGCCACCACCAGGAACGTCCCCGTACCCGGACCGATCAACCCGTCATACAAGGCGACCGCCACCCCGGCCACCCCGACCGCCACCGCCACCCGCGCCGGCGTCCGCCGCGCCGGCTGCGCCACCACCCCCAACCGCGGGCGCAGCACCACGAACAACGCCACCGACACCAACACCACCAACACCACCGGCCGGTACGCCCCCGCCGGCACCGCACCCGCCAACGCCGCGCCCAACCCCGCCGACAACACCGCCAACCCCGCCGCCGGACCCGCCACCACCCAGTCCAGCTTCGTCCGCCGGGCATACGTCACCGCCGCCGTCGACGTCCCGAAGATCGCCGCCAACTTGTTCGTCCCCAACGCCGACGCCACCGGCAACCCCGGCGCCGCCACCAACAACGCCGGCAACAACAACAACCCGCCGCCACCCACCACCGCGTCCACCCACCCCGCCACGGCAGCCGCAGCCAGCAACGTCGTCAACGCCCACGGATCCACGCCGCGATTCTGCCCACCCCACCACCACCGGCGAGGACACCTGTGGCCAGCCTCACCGGCCCCGACGCCGCCGCAACCACACCCCCGCCGACGCCACCGCCACGAACACCACCATCGAACAGCACAACAGCTTCAGCACCCGGCCAGCCTGCCACCCCCGACGTAAGGTGTGCAGGTGCGCCTGGCCACCTTCAACCTGCTGCACGGCCGATCCCTCACCGACGGACTCGTCGACCCCGACCGCCTCACCGCCGCCGTCACCGCCCTCGACGCCGACATCCTCGCCCTCCAGGAAGTCGACCGCGACCAGACCCGCAGCGGCAACCACGACCTCACCGCCCTCGCCGCCCGCGCCCTGCACGCCGACCACCACCGCTTCGCCGCCGCCGTCGTCGGCACCCCCGGCGAACAGTTCCGCCCCCTCACCCACGACGACGACGGCCACGGCGAACCCCTCTACGGCGTCGGCCTCATCAGCCGCCACCCCGTCCGCACCTGGCACGTCACCCGCCTACCACCGGCACCCGTACGCTCACCCATCTACGCGCCCGGTCCCGGCGGCGGACTCCTCCTGCTCCGCGACGAACCCCGCGTCGTCCTCGCCGCCGTCCTCGACACCCCCCACGGCCCCCTCACCGTCGCCGCCACCCACCTGTCCTTCGTCCCCGGCTGGAACATCTGGCAACTACGCCGCGTCGTACGCGCCCTGCGCACCCTGCCCGCCCCCCGGATCCTGCTCGGCGACCTCAACCTCCCCGCCGGCCCCGCCGCCACCCTCACCCGCTGGCGACCTCTCGCCCGACGCCCCACCTACCCGGCCGGACAACCCCGCGTCCAACTCGACCACGCCCTCGCCGACCGGCACCACCTCGACCGGCTCCCACCCGTCACCGCCGTCAGCACCCCGCTGTCCACCATCTCCGACCACCGGCCCCTCGTGGTCGACCTCGGCTGACACCGTTCAGCCCACCCCCGACTGCCGCCGCGCCGCCTCCACCGCGTTACGGAACAACATCGCCACCGTCGTCGGACCCACCCCACCGACCCGCGGCGTGATCGCCCCCGCCACCCGCGCACACGACTCGTCCACGTCCGGCAGCAACCGCCGCCCCTCATACCGCACCCCACCACCGACCACCACCGCACCCGGACGCACATGCTCCGGCCGCACGATCCCCGGCACCCCCGCCGCCGCCACCAGAATCTCCGCCCGCCGCGTATACCGCGGCCAGTCCGCCACCCCCGTGTGCACCACCGTCACCGCCGCGTTCGCCGTCGGCCGCTTCTGCGCCAACAACAACGCCAACGGCCGCCCCAACGTCGCACCCCGACCCAGGATCACCACCTCCCGACCCGCCACCGGCACCTGATGGAACGCCAACAACGCCTCGATCCCCGCCGGCGTACACGGCAACGGACCCGGCAACCCCAACGCCAACCGGCCCATGTTCACCGGATGCATCCCGTCCACGTCCTTGTCCGGATCCACCTCGGCAAGAGCCCGGTCATAGTCCAGACCCACCGGAATCGGATGCTGCACCAACACCCCGTGCACACCCCGGTCGGCATTGAAATCCGCCACCACCGCGTGCAGATCCGCCTGCGACGCCGACGCCGGCAGATGCACATGCGGCGACGCGAACCCCAACTCCGCCGCCTGACGCTGCTTGATCCGGATGTAACCCGCGCTCGCGTCGTCGTCACCCACCAACACCGTCGCCAACGCCGGCGTCACCCCCGCCGCGCGCAACCGCGCCACCGACGCGGCGACCTCCGCCAACACCCGCTCCGCCACCGGCGCGCCCGGCAACAGCCGCGCCGTCGCACCCTGGACCGCCGAACCCTCAACCGCCGAACCCTCAACCGCCGAACCCGAAGAAGAAGACACACGACACCTCGCCCGCGGAGGCCCAGGCGGTCGACCCCCACGACGAGCTCCCCGATGGTTTCCACCCATCCCCGTGCCGCCAGTCGCGTCACGCCCAGCCTGCCACAGCCCGCCGCGCCACCACACCCATCACCGACTCCCACGCCGGCAACGACGCCAACACCGCATCCGCCCGCCGCCGCCGATCCGCCGCCGACACCACCCCCAGATCCGCCAACACCGCCTCCAACCCCGGCCGCGCCACCCCCTCCCGCTCCGGCGCCACCGCCGCCAACACCGACAGGCACCGCGCGTACGTCACCACCACCCAGAACATCGCCTCCCGATGCCGCCCCGCCGCCACCAACTCCGCGCCACCGTCGAACACCACCGCCCGCCCGGAGGCGCCCAGATCAGCCCCGAACCCGAACCCCTCCCGCGGCAGCCGCGCCACCTCGTCGAACACCACCGCCAACCCGGCCAGATGCGCCCGCACCCGCCCCACGCCCACCCCACCACCGTCAAGCGTCGCCAACAACTCCGGATACCGACCACCCACACCGAACCGGGTCAACACCTCAGACGCGCGCACATACCGCCGCCGCACCGTCGGATCCGCCAACCCCGCCACCAACGGCCACACCGCCAGCACCGACGTCGGGAACACCCACGCCAACACCTGATCGGCCAACGGCGCCCCCGCGTCCAACGCCCGCAACCCGCCCTCGATCCGCCGCCGCACCCCCGCGCAGCGCCGCCGCACCCACACCGGATCCGCGTACCCCGCCGCCACCCGCCGCCGCACCGCCGCCAACCGCCCCGACGGATCCGCGATCACCGAATCGGTACGGAACATCGGCGCGAACACCCACGACCCCAGCACCCCCTCCGGGCCACCCAACTCCGCCCACGTGACGCTGCTGACCTCCAACAACACGCCACGATGGACGAACTTGCCGACCTTCACCCCGGGCGACTCCCGCACCAGCAACACGTCCACGTCCGACCACACCGGCAGCACCGCGTCATCCGGCAACCCCACCGTCGACCCGCTGAACAACGCCCCCTGCACCGACGGATCCGACCGCATGCGCTCCCGCACCCACCCGACCGCCACCGCCCGCGCCGCACCCACCCGCATCCGGCCGATCCTGCCAGCCCGCCACGCACGACGGCCGGGTCTCACCGCACCAGCGCCACCAGATCCCCGGGCCGGCCCACGGTCAGATCGGCGGGAACATCCGGGTCGTACAGATGACCCCACCCCGCCGCGACGGCCAACGCACCGGCGGCGCGAGCCGCGCCCAGATCCAACGGCGAGTCGCCGACGTAGGCCACCCGCCCCACCTCGACACCCAGACGTCGACACGCCACCAGGACACCCTCCGGATCAGGCTTCGGCCGGGTCACCTCGTCACCGCCGACGATCACGCCCACGTGCGCGGCCAGCCCGGTCCGCTCGAGCAGGATCCGCGCCGCCCGCGCGCTCGCCCCGGTGAAGACACCGACCGGCATCCGCCGCGCGGCCTCCGCGAGCAGGTCCGCCACACCGTCGTACACGGTGACCCGGTCAGCCGTTCCCGCCAACTCGTCGTGGTAACGGTCGAGATCCATCCGGGTGGCCGGACGGCCGAGCAGCGCCGCGAGCAGGCTCGCCGGCGCACCCAGCGGATAACCAGCGATGATCTCCTCGTCGCTGGGCGGGCGACCGCCACCCGCGACGACCGCCGCCCGGTACGCCGCGGGCACCACCGCGTGCGACTCGATCAGGGTGCCGTCCATGTCGAAAACCAGCCCGGCCAGCGGGAATCGTGAATCTGCCACGGTGTCGAGGCTAGGCGGACGAACTACACACCGGACAACCCCGACAGCGCCCGGTTCGTGCGGTTCGCCGCCACCGCGGCCCGCTGCTGACCGGCCGTCACCTCGATGTACGTCTGCGACGACGCCAACGACGCATGCCCCAGCAACCGCATGATCTCCGCCGCGCCCGCCCCGTCCTCCGCCAGGCGCGTCGCGAACGTGTGCCGCAACGCGTGCAGCCGCGCGCCCCGCGGCACCCGGTCACCGACACCCGCCCGCCGATAACACGACTCCACCAGATACTGCAGGCCGCCCCGACGCAACGGCTCACCCGCCCGGTCCACCAGCAACGGCCCGTCCGGCCGCACGCTGCGCCTCCCGAACCGCAGCCGCCGGCTCTCCAGGTAGCCGGCCAGCACCCGGTCCACACCCGCCTCGACCGGCACCGTCCGCGGCCGACCGCCCTTGCCCGCCACGTCGACGCGCCGCTCGCCGTCGCGCCCGGCCACCGACGACACCCGCAACGCCAGCAGCTCCGACAGCCGCAGCCCGGCGCACAGGGCCAGCGCCAGGACCGCCAGGTCCCGCTCCGGCCACGGGTCACGTTGCCGGCCCTGCGCCCGCGCCACCGCCGCCAACAACTCCTCCGGGGTCTCCTCGCCGCGCAGCGGCTTGGGCCGGGGGAGCGGCGCGCGGGGCCGCCCCACCGCCGGCATCGGATTCCCGGGTACGACCCCCTCGGCCACCAGGAACGTGAAGAAGTTGTTCCAGGTGGACCAGGCACGGTGGACCGAGGCGGCGGCGCGGGGAGCGGCGAACCGGGCGAACGCCGCACGCATCACCCGGGGGGACAGGGCGCTGACCGGCAACCGGGCCGGGGGGAGGGGAGTGGCGTCTCCGTCCACCTCCACCAGCTTCGCCACCGTGGTCAGGTCCCGCCGGTATGCCGCCAGCGTGTGGGGGGAGGGCTTGCGGGTGGCCCGGGCGGTCAGGAACTCCTCGATCAACGCTCCTACCACTTCGTCCGGTTTGTCATGCATAAGGGATATTATGCATGACTTTCGCGTTCGCGCCAGGCCGGCGCGCCGGGGGAGATGTGCCGGCTCGGTGAAAGCGCTGCCGTATGGTCCCGGGGTGGGTCTGCTCCTAGGGACTGTGTCGAAGTCGGTCACAGCCACTCGTTGATCGCGGCGATGTGCACGGTGGCCTCGTAGCGGACGGCGAGTTTGTCGAAGCGGGTGGCCACGGCACGGTGGCGTTTGAGGCGGTTGATGCCGCACTCCACGGCGTGACGCTGCCGGTACCGCTGGGGGTCGAAGGCCGGTGGCCGGCCGCCCTTGGACCCCTTCTTACGCCGGTTCGCGTCCTGATCGGCCTTCGACGGGATCGTCGCGGCGATCCCACGTCGACGCAGATAGCGGCGGTTGGCCTTCGACGTGTACGCCTTATCAGCCAGGACCCGGTCCGGGCGGGTCCGGGGCCGGCCACCGCCGAGACGGGGCACCCGGATCCCGTCAAGCACCGGGATGAACTGCGGGCTGTCCCCGCGCTGCCCGGCGGTCAACACGATCGACAGCGGCTTCTGCCCCTGCTCACATGCCAGGTGCACCTTCGTGGTCAGCCCACCGCGCGAGCGACCGAGCGCATGGTCGTCCGGCTCGACCGTGACCCCGCCCGGCGGCTCGACCTGCAGATCCCCCTTTTACGCGCCCCAGCGGCGTGCTGATGCGCCCGAGCGACCGTCGAGTCCACCGACACGTCCCACACGACGCGTCCGCCCCCGTCAGCCAGGGCCTGTAACACGGTCAGGATCGTCGCCCAGGTCCCATCGCGCTGCCAACGCCGGAACAGCGCGTACACCGCCGCCCAGGACCCGTAACACTCCGGGACGTCCCGCCACGGGGCACCAACCCGTACCCGCCACCGAATCCCATCAATGAGCTGCCGTTTCGTCCATGTCGACGGCCGACCCGGCCGACGCCCCGCAGGCAGCAACGGCTCCAGCGCCGCCCACTGTGCGTCGGTCAGGTCATGCCGCCTCGTCACCGCTAGGGTGTCCACGAGGTCTCCGGTGTTCGGGTTCTGCTTGGTCGCTGAACCAGATACCGGAGACCTCGCTACATCTCGAACACCGACACGCCAAGACCCTCACCCAACAACTCAAGCCCTGGCACCGACTTCGACACAGGCCCTAGTGCTGCGCCCGCCGCAGCCGCGTACGAAGAGCCTGCGTCGTGCTACCCGGGCGCAGCGGCGTGAGCGCAACCGCGCTGTCGCCGAAGAGTGGGCCACCACGGTGGAGCGCGGTTTGCTGCTCGACGTGTCCGTGGAGAGGCTGCTGCCGTTGACGGACGCGGCCGGGGGGAACCGACTTCGGATTCTCGGTCAGCTTGACCCGTGGTCGGATGGCGTACTCAGCCATGAGGATCTGCCGCAGCTCACCACCGAAGTCGACCGTCTGGAGGCGGCGGCGGGTGACGACGTGGAGCGCGGGCTGGTGGCGGCGCTACGGGCATTGCTGGCGCGGTGGCGTGACGAGCCTGGCCTGGCGCTCCACTGGTACGGAGACTGATGTCGTTCAGCGACACGGGGATGTCGCCAGGGGGCGGGGGCTGCCGAAGCGACCAGGCCCGACTCCGCCCCACTTGACATAATGTAGATTATCGAACCGGCGTGGAACGGTGGGCGGGGCGGTGGCGCCGGTGCCGGGCGCCACCGCCCCGCGTCCGCCGCCGGGTCAGGCCCCGACGTAGTCGGCGAGGTGCTCGCCGGTGAGCGTGGACCGGGCCGCCACGAGATCCGCCGGGGTGCCCTCGAAGACGATCCGGCCGCCGTCGTGCCCCGCGCCCGGGCCGAGGTCGATGATCCAGTCGGCGTGCGCCATGACCGCCTGGTGATGCTCGATGACGATGACGGACTTGCCGGCGTCGACGAGCCGGTCGAGCAGGCTGAGCAGGTGGGCGACGTCGGCCAGGTGCAGGCCGGTGGTGGGCTCGTCGAGGACGTAGACGCCGCCCTTGTCCCCCATCCGGGTGGCGAGCTTCAGTCGCTGCCGCTCCCCACCGGACAGGGTGGTCAGGGGTTGACCGAGCGTGAGGTAACCGAGGCCGACATCGGCGAGCCGGTCGAGGATGGTGTGGGCGGCCGGGGTGCGGGCGTCGCCGGCGCCGAAGAACTTCTCGGCCTCGTTGACCGACATGGCGAGGACCTCGCTGATGTCGCGGTCGCCGAGGTGGTAGTCGAGCACGGCGGCCTGGAAGCGTTTGCCCTCGCAGTCCTCGCAGGTGCTGGCGACGCCGGCCATCACGGCCAGGTCGGTGTAGATGACGCCGACGCCGTTGCAGGTGGGGCAGGCGCCCTCGGAGTTGGCGCTGAACAGGGCGGGTTTGACGCCGTTGGCCTTGGCGAAGGCCTTGCGGATGGGGTCGAGCAGGCCGGTGTAGGTGGCGGGGTTGCTGCGTCGGGAGCCACGGATCGGGGTCTGGTCGACGCTCACCACGTCGTCGCGGCCGGCCAGGGAGCCGTGGATGAGGGAGCTCTTGCCGGAGCCGGCGACGCCGGTGACGGCGACGAGGACGCCGAGGGGGATGTCGACGTCGACGTCGCGCAGGTTGTGGGTGCGGGCGCCGCGGATGGGCAGGGCGCCGGCGGGTGTGCGCGGGGTGTCCTTGAGGGTGGCGCGGTCGTCGAGGTGACGGCCGGTGGTGGTGTCGCTGACGCGTAGGCCGGCGACGGTGCCCTCGTAGCAGATGGCGCCGCCGTCGGCGCCGGCTCCGGGGCCGAGGTCGACGACATGGTCGGCGATGGCGATGGTTTCCGGTTTGTGTTCGACGACCAGGACGGTGTTGCCCTTGTCGCGCAGGCGCAGCAGGAGGTTGTTCATCCGGGCGATGTCGTGCGGGTGCAGCCCGATGGTGGGTTCGTCGAAGACGTAGGTGACGTCGGTCAGGGACGAGCCGAGGTGGCGGATCATCTTGGTGCGTTGGGCCTCGCCGCCGGAGAGGGTGCCGGCGGGGCGGTCGAGGCTGAGGTAACCGAGGCCGATCTCGACGAAGGAGTCGAGGGTGTCCCCCAGCGCGGTGAGCAGCGGGGCGACGGAGGGTTCGGTCAGGTCGCGTACCCAGGTGGCGAGGTCGCTGATCTGCATGGCGCAGGCGTCGGCGATGCTGATGCCGTTGATCTTCGAGGAGCGGGCTTCGGGGCTCAGGCGGGTGCCGTCGCAGTCGGGGCAGGTGGTGAACGTGACGGCGCGTTCGACGAAGGCGCGGATGTGGGGCTGCATGGCGTCGACGTCCTTGGCGAGCATCGACTTCTGCATGGCGGGGATCAGGCCGGTGTAGGTGACGTTGATGCCCTCGACCTTGATCTTGGTGGGTTCCTTGTGCAGGAGGTCGTGCAGTTCCCGTTTGGTGTAGTCGCGGATGGGCTTGTCGGGGTCGAACATGCCGCTGGCGCGGAAGATGCGGCCGTACCAGCCGTCCATGCTGTAGCCGGGGATGGTGATGGCGCCGTCGTTGATGCTGCGGTCGGCGTCGTAGAGGACGGTCAGGTCGATGTCGGTGACGGCGCCGCGGCCCTCGCAGCGGGGGCACATGCCGCCGAGGCGGTTGAAGGTGCCCTTCTTGGTCTGGGTTTTGCCGGGGCCGCGTTCGACGGTGATGGCGCCGGTGGCGCGGACGGACGGGACGTTGAACGAGTAGGCGTTGGGTGGGCCGATGTGGGGTTGGCCGAGGCGGCTGAACAGGATCCGGAGCATGGCGTTGGCGTCGGTGGCGGTGCCGACGGTGGAGCGGGGGTCGGCGCCCATGCGTTCCTGGTCGACGATGATCGCCGTGGTGAGGCCGTCGAGGAGGTCGACGTCGGGTCGGGACAGGGTGGGCATGAAGCCCTGGACGAACGCGCTGTAGGTCTCGTTGATGAGCCGTTGGGACTCGGCGGCGATGGTGCCGAAGACCAGGGAGCTCTTGCCGGAGCCGGAGACGCCGGTGAACACGGTGAGGCGGCGTTTGGGCAGTTCGACGTCGACGTCGCGCAGGTTGTTCTCGCGGGCGCCGTGGACGCGGATCATGTCGTGGCTGTCGGCGTGGGCCTTGCTCATCGGGTCTCCGTCCGGTGTGGCTTCAGCGTCGCTGGTTGATGCGGATGAGGTTGCCGGTGGGGTCGCGGAAGGCGCAGTCGCGGACGCCGTAGGGCTGGTCGGTGGGTTCCTGGACGACGTCGGCGCCGGCGGCCTGGAGGCGGTCGAACAGGGCGTCGAGGTCGTCGGTGGCGAGGGTGAGCGCGCCGTAGCTGCCCTTGGCGATGAGTTCGTGGATGGTGCGGCGTTCGTCGTCGGTGATGCCGGGGTCGACGGCCGGGGGGTGCAGGACGATGCCGGTCTCGGGTTGTTCGGGTGGGCCGACGGTGAGCCAGCGCATGGTGTCGCCGTGGCCGACGTCGTTGCGGAGGTCGAAGCCGAGGGTGTCGCGGTAGAAGGCGATGGCGGCGTCGGCGTCGGTGTGTGGGAGGAAGGCGTAGTGGATCGTGATGGTCATGGTGGTCACGCTAGCGGGGGCGGTCGGCCCGGGCTTCTCGATTCCTGATCGGTCGGGTGGCCTGTTTGGTGAGGCACGCCGGTGGTTCGGCGGCGCCGGGCGGGTGGCGGGCGCGGTAGGCGCTGGGGGGTTCGCCGACGAGTTCGGTGAAGCGGGTGCTGAAGGTGCCCAGGGACTGGCAGCCGACGGCGAAGCAGACGTCGGTGACGGTGAGGTCGCCGCGGCGCAGCAGGGCCATGGCGCGTTCGATGCGGCGGGTCATGAGGTACGCGTACGGTGACTCGCCGTAGGTCTGTCGGAACTGGCGGCTGAGGTGGCCGGCGGACATGTGTTCGCCGCGGGCGAGGGCTTCGACGTCGAGGGGTCGGGCGTACTCGCGGTCGATGCGGTCGCGGACGCGGCGCAGCCGGGTGAGGTCGCGCAGGCGTTGGGTGAACGCCGGGTCGTGGTCCTGCACGGGGTCATTCTCGCAGGTGGGTGCGACTGGCGCGGACGGCCGGTGTGCGCGGTCAGCGCAGCCGGCGGGCGGTGAAGCGGGTGGGCGGGTCGGCGATGGCGTCCTGGGCGGCGACGAGTTGGAGTTCGCGGGTGCCGGCGGCGAGGGTGGCCTCGAGCACCGCGAAGATCGAGTTGGTGGTGTGTTCCAGCGCGGTCGCGGGTGATCCGGTGGTGGCGAGGTGGGCCAGGTAGAGGGCGGCGGTCACGTCGCCGCCGCCGTTGGGGTTGATCGGCAGCAGTGGGGTGGTGACGGCCCAGGCGCCGTCGGCGCAGACGGCGACGACCTCCAGGTGGCCGGCGGGCAGGTCGCCGTGCAGGACGCTGGTGACGAGGACGTGTTCGGGGCCGGTGGCGCGTACGGTGTCGACGGCGGCGAGCAGGTCGTCGAGGGTGTCGGTGCGGCGGCCGGCGAGGAACTCCAGTTCGAACTGGTTGGGGGTGACGATGTCGGCGCGCGGGACGACGGTGTCGCGGAGGTATTCGGGGATGCCGGGGCGGACGAACATGCCGCGGCCGACGTCGCCCATGACCGGGTCGCAGCAGTAGAGCGCGGCGGGGTTGGCGGCCTTGACCTGGGCGACGGTGTCGAGGATCACCGCGCCGACGGCGGGGTCGCCCTGGTAGCCGGAGAGCACGGCGTCGGCGGTGCCGAGCACGCCGCGGTCGGCGATGCCGGCGATGACCTCGGCGACGTCGGTGGGGGCGAGCAGGGGGCCGCGCCAGGCGCCGTAGCCGGTGTGGTTGGAGAAGTGCACGGTCAGGACCGGCCACACCTCGTGGCGGAGGCGTTGTAGGGGGAACACGGCGGCGGAGTTGCCGACGTGGCCGTAGGCGACGGACGACTGGATGGACAGGATCTTCACCGGCTCATCGTCGCATCCGGGTCGGTGGTCACGCTCGGTGGTCGTCCGGTTGCGGCCGGGGGTGGTGCCGGCCGCTCGGCTCAGGGTTTCGACCGTCGGGCGCGGGGTGGGTTTGGGCTGCGCGTGCGGTGGGGGCATGAAGCGAGGGGTTCTCGCCTTCTGGACGGAGGAAGCAAGGATGCTTTCCGCTTTTGATCGTCGGCGCACCATCGCGCCGTCGGGGTACAGCCGGTGGCTGATCCCGCCGGCGGCGCTGGCGATCCATCTCTGCATCGGGCAGGTCTACGCGACGAGCGTGTACAAGAACTCCCTGATCGCGCACTTCGGCACGGGGCAGACGGCGATCGGGGTGATCTTCAGCATCGCGATCGTGATGTTGGGTCTGTCGGCGGCGCTGGCCGGGACGTGGGTGGAGGCGAACGGGCCGCGCAAGGCGATGTTCGTCTCGGCGTGTTTCTGGGCGGCCGGGTTCCTGGTCGGCGCGCTGGGCATCGCGACCTCACAGTTGTGGCTGCTGTATCTGGGGTACGGCGTGCTGGGCGGTATCGGCCTGGGAATCGGGTACATCTCCCCCGTCTCCACGTTGATCAAGTGGTTTCCGGACCGCCCGGGCCTGGCGACCGGCCTGGCGATCATGGGGTTCGGTGGCGGGGCGATGGTGGCCTCTCCCCTGTCCCGGCAGTTGCTGTCGTTGTTCGACTCGGGCTACGACCCGTCGAACAGCGGGTCGACGGCGTCCGGTTCGGCGCTGGTGTGGCTGTTCGTCACGCTCGGCATCGGCTACTTCGTGATCATGATGTTCGGGGTGTTCAACGTGCGGGTGCCGGCGGCGGACTGGCGTCCGGCCGGGTTCGATCCGTCGACGGTGGCGGAGAAGCCGATGGTGACCACCGCGAACGTGTCGGCGGCGAACGCGGTGAAGACGTGGTCGTTCTGGCTGTTGTGGGTGGTGTTGTTCTGCAACGTGACCGCGGGCATCGGCATTCTGGAGCAGGCCAGCCCGATGATCCAGGACTTCTTCCGCGACGGCGGCACGTCCTCGGTGTCGGTGGCGGCGGCCGGCGGGTTCGTCGGGTTGCTGTCGTTGTTCAACATGGCGGGCCGGTTCGTCTGGTCGTCGACGTCGGACGTGATCGGCCGGAAGCCGATCTACGTGGTGTACCTGGGTGTGGGCCTGGTGCTGTACCTGACGCTGGCGCTGGTCGGGCAGACGGCGACGGCGTTGTTCGTGCTGTTGGCCTGCGTGATCCTGTCGTTCTACGGCGGTGGGTTCGCGACCGCGCCGGCGTACCTGCGGGACCTGTTCGGCACGTTCGAGGTGGGCGCGATCCACGGTCGGCTGCTGACCGCGTGGTCGGCGGCGGGCGTGGCCGGGCCGCTGATCGTCAACGCGTTCCTCGACGCGCAGGGCGAGCCGGGTTCGTTGACCGCGTCGGCGTACCGGCCGGCGCTGTTCACGATGGTCGGGGTGCTGGCGGTGGGGTTGGTGGCGAACCTGCTGATCCGGCCGGTGCCGCGGCGGTTCCACGAGCCGGCGTCGGGCCGGGACGAGATGACGCCGGGACAGCCGGTGCCGGCGGAGAGGAGCGGATCGTGAACGAGCGGACCGGTGGCGGGCAACAGGTCCGCCTGGTCGTGTCGTGGCTGTTGGTGGCCGTGTTGCTGGGTTACGGCGTGATCCAGACGTTGCTGACGGCGGTGAAGCTGTTCGCCGGCTGACGGTCTGCGGCGGTCCGGGGTCTCCCCCCGGCCGCCGCGTCGTCGCTACAGGCCGCCGGCGACCCGCAGGACCGCGCCGGTGGTGTAGGTGGCGTCGGGGCCGAGCAGGTGGGCGATCGCGCCGGCCACCTCGTCGGGTTCGCCGGCGCGGCCCAGCGGGATGCGGCCGGCGGCGGTGTCGGGGCGGTCCGGTGCGCCGGAGCGGGCGTGGATGTCGGTGCGGATGATGCCGGGGGCGACCGCGTTGACCCGGATGCCGCGCAGCGCGAGTTCCTTGGCCAGGCCGACGGTGAGGGTGTCGGTGGCGGCTTTCACGGCGGCGTAATGGATGTACTCGCCGGGGCTGCCGAGGGTGGCCGCGGCGGAGGAGACGTTGACGATCGCGCCGCCGCGGGTCATCCGGGCGGCGGCCTGCTGGGCGCAGAGGATGTAGCCGACGAGGTTGACGTCGACGACCTCGCGCAGGTCGTCGACGCGCAGGTCGGTGAAGGGGCCGATCGGGCTGGTGACGCCGGCGTTGTTGACCAGGCCGGTGAGCGGGCCGAGTTGGTCGGCGGCGGCGAAGAGCCGGCGTACCTGGTCGGGGTCGCAGGTGTCGGCGGCGACGGTGACGGCGCGGCGGCCGGCGGCGCGCACGTCGGCGGCTACGGTCGCGGCGGCGTCGTGGTCGGCGCGGTAGCCGATGATCAGGTCGTGGCCGTCGGCGGCGAGCCGGCGGGCGGTGGCCGCGCCGATGCCGCGCCCACCCCCGGTAACGATGGTGACGGAGGTCAATGCGTTCTCCTCTGCCCTGGTGGTGGGGGCGACGTTACCGTGGGCGGGACCAGCGGGAACGGAGAGGACTGTCACATGGGGCGGGCGTTGGTGCTGGGCGGCGGCGGGGTGACCGGGGTGGCCTGGGAGCTGGGGTTGCTGGCCGGGTTGGCCGCGCGGGGGGTGCCGCTGGACGAGGCGGACCTGGTGGTGGGCACGTCGGCGGGTTCGGTGGTCGGCGCACAGGTCTGCTCCGGGGTGCCGTTGGCCGAGTTGTACGCGGCGCAGTTGCGCCCGCCGCGCGACGAGGTGCCGGCCCGGCTCGGTCTGGGGGTGCTGGCCCGCTGGGCGTGGGCCGGGGCGCGGGGTCGGGACGCGGCGCGGGCCCGGGCGCGGGTGGGCGCGTTGGCGTTGGCGGCGCGTACCCCGTCGGAGCAGTCGCGGCGGGCGGTGATCGCGGCGCGGCTGCCGGCGCGGGAGTGGCCGGCGCGGCGGCTGCTGGTCACCGCGGTCGACGCGGCCTCGGGTGGGTTCGTGGTCTTCGACGCCGGCAGCGGGGTGTCGCTCGTCGACGCGGTGGGGGCGAGCTGCGCGGTGCCCGGGGTGTGGCCGCCGGTGACGGTCGACGGCCGGCGTTACGTCGACGGCGGGGTGCGGTCGCCGGTGAACGCGGACCTGGCCGCCGGGGCCGGTCAGGTGGTGGTGTTGGCGCCGACGAGCGCCGCGGTCGGGCCGATGCCGCGGCTGGCGGCGCAGGTGTCGGCGTTGCGGTCGGCGGGGGCGCGGGTGGCGGTGGTGGCGCCGGACCGGGCGGCGCGCGCGGCGATCGGTCGTAACGTGCTGGACCCGACGCGGCGGCCGGCGTCGGCGCGGGCCGGGTTCGCGCAGGCCACGGCCGTGGCCGACGAGGTCGCGGCGGTCTGGGCGTGATCGCCTAGGCTCACCGGGTCGGTGGCGAGGCGTGGGAGGTACGCGGTGGGTGTGGGTGTCGGTGACCTGGTCGAGGATTTCACGCTGCCGGACCAGACGGGCACGCCGCGGCGGCTGTCGGAGTTCCTGGCCGCCGGGCCGGTGGTGGTGTTCTTCTACCCGGCGGCGATGACCCGGGGGTGCACGGCGGAGAGCTGTCACTTCCGGGATCTGGCGGCGGAGTTCGCGGCGGTGGGCGCGTCCCGGGTCGGGATCAGTCGGGATCCGGTGGATCGGCAGGCGGAGTTCGCCGCCCGGCACGGGTTCGACTATCCGCTGTTGTCCGACGTCGACGGGGCGGTGGCGGCGGCGTTCGGGGTGCGGCGGCGGTTGCCGTTGGGCGCGTTGAGCACCCGGCGGATGACGTTCGTGATCGGCGCGGACCGGCGGGTGCTGGCCGTGGTGCACAGCGAGGTGAGCATGAACGAGCACGCCGACGCGGCGTTGCGGGCGCTCGGGGGCTGATCTTCGCGTTGTCGCAGCCGGCTGGTATCAAGGTGCGTCACACAGGTGTACGGAAGAGGGCGTGATGGCGGTCCAGGGGTTGTCCACTGACGAGGTACAGCAGATCCGCGAGTCGTTGGCGGCGGGCCGCAAGCCACGGGTGGTGTTCACCGAGGCGGCCGGTCAGATGGCCGGGCAGCTCGGGCAGGTGGTGGAGTTGACCGACCCGGCGGCGTCGGAGGAGTTCGTGGTGGTGCGGTTCGGCCGCGACGAGTTGCCCTTCTCCCCCGCCGATGTGGCGGTCGCGCCGAAGGGCGCCGGGCGGCGGCCCGCCGCCGTGGAGGCGAAGCCGGAGCCGGAGCAGCCGCCGGCGGTGGCGGAGCCGGAGTTCGTGTTGGACACGCCGCGGGTGCCGGCGCTGCGCCAGGAGCAGCAGGTGCGGGAGCAGCAGCCGGCGGAGCCGAAGCCGGCGAAGCGGGCGGTCAAGGCGGCGAAGCCGAAGACCCCGCCCGGGTTGACGGTGACGTTGGCCTACGGCGATGGCGAGTGGACGGTCGCCGCGCAGCAGGGCGCGAAGGCGTTGGCCCGGCCGTACGTGGTGAAGCCGGCCGAGGCGTTGCGGATGGTGGCGCTTGTGGACGTGCCGGGGGTGCAGGAGGCGGTGGAGCAGATCCTGGCCGCCGAGCGGTCCGAGGCGGAGCAGCAGGCGGAGAAGCTGCGCGCCGAGCTGGCGGAGATCGAGGCGCGGCTGGCGGAGTTGCGCGAGGCCCGCTGAGCGGGCGGTCGGTCAGGGGTGCGCCGGGGCCACGGCCGGCGGTTGCGCCGTCGGCGTGTCCTCCTCGGCGGGCGGGTCCGGCGTGGTGGCGGTGGGTTCGCGGTGGGCGGTGGCGCGTCGTTGCCCGACCGCCGTCACGGCCGCCTCGATGGTGGCGGCCACGAGGAGGATCAGCCCGACGCGCAGCAGCACCGCTTCCTGGATGCCGAAGCGGGCGTACTCGCCGGCGGTGAACAGCGTGCCCGCCACCGCGCTGGCGGTGCTGGCGGCCACGAGCAGCCCACCGGCGGCGGCGGTCCAGCGGGCCCGCCGGAACCCGCGGGTGAGCGCGCCGACGGCGGCGGCGAGCACGACGATCAGGCCGGTCACCGGCAGCACCCGGTCGGGGTCGGGGAAGAAGACCCGCTCGGGGAGGGCCGGTAGGGCCGCGACCGGCTTGGCGTAGCGGCCGGTGGTGCCGCCCAGCAGGGCGGGCAGCACCTCGCCGGTGGTGGCGGCGGCGTGCCGCGGGTGGGCCAGGGCGTACCGGTAGGCGACGGTGCCCTTCCCCCGGTCGGTCCAGTCGACCAGGTCGGGGCAGCCGCGCCAGGCGGCGATGAACTCGGTCATCTGCCACGGGGTGCCGGCGGCGATCCGCTCGGCCGGCGCGCAGCGGGGCATGCCCAGATCCTGGCGGTAGGCGCGGGCGACCTGCGGGTCGTTGAGGATCTGGAAGCGCAGGCGGTACAGGAATGTCGCCTCGGACAGGCTCAGCCCGGAGTACCAGGCCCGGTAGCTGTCGTCGGTGGCGCCGACGGTGGTGGCGTTCCAGGCCAGGCCGCCGAGCAGGACCGCCACGGCGACCAGGGCGGCGCGGCGGTATTGGCGCAGCAGCGCGTAGCCGGCGAGCACGACGAGCAGCAGCAGCACGTACGGCAGCACGTCCTGGCGGGTGAAAAGCCACCAGAGGGTGGCCAGGACCAGCGCGCCCAGCGCCACCCGGGACCGGGTGCGTACCCAGATGGCCAGCAGGGCCAGCGCGGCGACGCCGAGGCTGATGGACAGCGACTCGGACAGCACGGCGTGGTCCCACGGGTAGACCGACCGGGTCAGGGCCAGGCCGACGAGCGCGGCGGCGGCGGCGAGGCGCGCGGGCAGGGTGCGCAGCAGCAGCCAGGCGGCGGCGATGAGCAGGGACCAGGCCAGGGTGCTGATCCCCCACTGGACGGTCGTGCCGGCGCGGTCGGAGCCGGCCAGGGCGTACAGCAGCGGCACGCCCCAGGGGCGCGGGGCGTGGCCGGTGAACGACAGCAGGTCGATGGTGTTGCCGGGCCGGTCGGCGTAGGAGGTGCTGTCGACGGAGGTGTAGACGGTGAAGCGGGCCAGGATGAGCAGCCGGGCGGCCAGGTAGACGGCGAGCAGGACGGCCAGCGGCAGGTGCCGGGGATGCCACCGGCGCGGCGACTCGGGTGGCGGGTCGACGGCCGCTGACGGCATGCGGTGTCCTCGGGGTGCGGCGGGATCTGGTCGGCGGGAAGCATAGCCGCCGCCCGCCGGGGTCCGGGGCCCGGCGGGCGGCGTGACGCTCAGTGTTGTGGGATGTTCGCCACGCCGATCCGCCTGCGGAACACCCAGTACGTCCAGCCCTGGTAGGCGAGCACGATCGGGGTGAACACCACCGCCACCCACGTCATGATCTTCAGGGTGTACGGGGTGGACGCGGCGTTGGTGGCGGTCAGCGTGCCGGCCGGGTCGAGCGTGGAGGGCAGCACGTTCGGAAACAGCGCGGCGAACAGGGTCGCCACGGCCAGGGCGATGGCCAGCGCGGTGCCGGTGAACGCCCAGCCCTCCCGGCGTACCCTCGCCGCGGCCAGGCCGCCGAGCAGGGCGAGGGCGGCGCCGACGGCGAGCACGACGGCGGCGGCGCTGGCGCGGATGGTCAGCGACCAGCCGAGGAACGCCACCGCCGCGACGGCGGTGCCGGCGCCGAGCTTGACGGCGAGGGCGCCCGCGCGGTCGCGGATGTCGCCGGTGGTCTTGAGCGCGAGGAACACCGCGCCGTGGGTGCCGAACAGGCCGAGGGTGGTCAGGCCGCCGAGCAGCGCGTACGGGTGCAGCAGGTCGAGCAGGCCGCCGGCGTACTCGTGGTCGGCGGACAGGGGTACGCCGCGGAAGATGTTGGCGAAGGCGACGCCCCACAGCACGGCCGGCACCGCCGAGCCCCAGAAGATGGCCCGGTCCCAGCGGCGTTTCCAGGTCGCCTCGGGGCGCTTGTGCCGGTATTCGAAGGCCACGCCGCGGGCGATCAGGGCGAGGAGGATGAGCAGCAGCGGCAGGTAGAAGCCGGAGAACAGGGTGGCGTACCACTCGGGGAAGGCGGCGAACATGGCGCCGCCGGCGGTGATCAGCCACACCTCGTTGCCGTCCCAGACCGGGCCGATGGTGTTGATCAGGACGCGGCGTTGCCGGTCGTCGCGGCCGAGCACGGGCAGCAGCATCCCGACGCCGAAGTCGAAGCCTTCGAGGATGAAGTAGCCGGTGAAGAGCACGGCGACGAGGAGAAACCAGACGGTGGTCAGTTCCACGGTGGGCTCCGGTCAGTAGGCGAACGCGAGCGGACGCTGCGCGTCGTCGGTGTCGTCGTCGGTGGGTTGCGGGGTGGCATCGGGTACGCCGGCGCGGGCGTAGCGGATGAGCAGCTTGAATTCGATCACCGCGAGGGTGGCGTAGATGAGGGTGAAGGCGGTGAAGGAGGTGAGCACCTCGGTCAGGGAGACGCTGCGGGACACGCCGTTGCGGGTGAGCATCTCGCCGAAGACGATCCACGGTTGGCGGCCCATCTCGGTGAAGATCCAGCCGAAGGAGTTGGCCAGCAGCGGCAGCACCGGCATGACCAGGCCGGCGCGCAGCAGCCACTTGCTGGTGGGGGTGCGGCCCTTGCGCTGGCTCCAGAGCACCAGCAGGGCGATCGCGGCGGCGGCCAACCCGAAGCCGATCATGAAGCGGAAGCTCCAGTAGGTGACCGGGATGATCGGGGCGTAGTTGCCGGGGCCGTACTGGCTGGCGTACTGGGCCTGGAGGTCGTTGATGCCCTGCACGGTGCCGTGCGGGTCGCCGGTGCCGAGGAACGACAGCAGGTAGGGGATCTTGACGGCGAAGACCTCGCGGCTGCCGTCGAGGCTGCCGACGGTGAGCACGGAGAACGAGGCGGGGCTCTCGGTGGTGTAGAGGCCCTCGGCGGCGGCCATCTTCATCGGCTGCACCTCGGTCATGATCTTGCCTTGGATGTCGCCGGTGAGCACGACGAGCGCCGAGGAGACCAGCACCACCCAGGCGCCGAACGTGGTGGCGAAGCGGTAGGCGCCGGTGTCGGCGCTGTCGCGGTTGCGCATCACGTGCCACAGTCCGACGGTGACCACGAGGGACCCGGCGACCAGGAACGATCCGGCGAGGGTGTGCGGGAAGGTGATCAGGGCGACCTTGTTGGTGAGCACGGCGACGAAGTCGGTCAGCTCGGCGCGTCCGCTGTCGGGGTTGATCCGGAAGCCGACCGGGTTCTGCATGAACGAGTTCGCGGCGAGGATGAAGTAGGCCGACAGGTTGGTGCCGATCGCGGCGGCCCAGATCGCGGCCAGGTGCAGCCGTTTGGGCAACCGGTCCCAGCCGAAGATCCACAGGCCGATGAACGTGGACTCCAGGAAGAACGCGACGAGCGCCTCGATCGCGAGGGGCGCGCCGAAGATGTCGCCGACGAAGCGGGAGTAGTCGCTCCAGTTCATGCCGAACTGGAATTCCTGCACGATGCCGGTGACCACGCCCATCGCGAAGTTGATGAGGAAGAGTTTGCCGTAGAACTTGGTGAGTTTGAGGTAGCGCTCGTTGCCGGTGCGGTGCCACATCGTCTGGAGGATGGCGACGAGCACGGACAGGCCGATGGTCAGCGGCACGAACAAGAAGTGGTAGACGGTGGTGACACCGAACTGCCAGCGGGCGACGTCCAACGCGTCCACCTGTAACCCCCAGCTTCTGTACTACAAGACGTAGTAAATACTACTCGCCGTCGTAGGGGAAACGTGAGGGCCGCACGACCCGAACCGACCCGGGACCAATGACCCTGATCACCCCGCCGGAGGGCCCGTCGCGGGGGCGGGGATCTACCATCCAGCACTGATGGACACCTCCCCCTGGCGCGCGCCGCTGCTGTGGCGCGGCGCGCAGACGCTCGCCCGCGCCGCCGTCGCGCTGATCGGGCGGCTTGAGGTCACCGGCGACGTGCCGGCGGACCTGCGCCACGGGCCGCTGATCCTGGCGGCCAACCACATCAGCCCGTTCGACCCGGTGGTGCTCACGGCCGCCTGCCGGGTCCGGCGCGTCGCGCCGCGCATCATGGCCACCGCCGGGCTGTTCCGGGCCCCGGTGATCGGGCCGCTGATGCGCCGCGCCGGGCACATCCGCGTCGACCGCGGCACCACCGCCGTGCACCGCTCGCTGGAGGTCGCCGCCGCGGCGGTCGCCGGCGGCTCGGTGGTGCTGGTCTATCCGGAGGGCCGCATCGGGCTCGACCCCGGGATGTGGCCCGAGCGGGGCAAGACCGGCGCGGCCCGGCTCGCGTTCGCCAGTGGCGCCGCCGTCGTCCCGGTCGCCCAGTGGGGCTCGCACGAGGTGCTGCCCTACCGCGCCCCGAAGGGGATGCTGCGCGGCCTGGCCCGGGCGCTGCGCCGCCGGCCGGTCATCCGGGTGCACTTCGGCGCCCCGGTCCCCCTGGCCGACCTGCGCCACGACGCCCCGGGCGCGGCTCGCCACGCCACCGACCGGATCATCGACGCGATCACCGAAGACCTGGTTCCGTTGCGCCCGCACGAGCCCGACCTGCCCCGGCACGTCGACCCCGGCCGCCCGAGCGACCCCAGCCGCGCCCACCGCCGCCACCGCGCCGGCTGAACCGGGCTCAGCCGGCGGCGCGCAGCCGGTCGTCGAGCGCGGCCAGGTCCGACACGAACCACACCTGGTCGTGCCGGTTGGACTCCGTGACGAGCGCCCGCAGCGCGCCGCTCGCGGCCAGGTGCGCGGAGATGTCACCGACCACCGCCAGGCGCAGCCGGTAGTTGACGAACTTCTGCATGACCTCACCGGCGAAGCGGGTGCCGAGCGCGAAGAACCGCGGGTCGAGCCGCTCGGCCGGCACCACCACCACCGTCGCGCCGGCGAACGCCGCGCCGATCAGGTCCAGCGCGTCGGCCTCGGTGGCGATCGGCGGGCCATCCGGGTCGCAGAGCAGCACCGGGACGCCGATGCGCTCGACCAGCTCGTCAGCCACGGTCGGCCTCCTCCCCCGCGAGCGGGCCGGTGCCGTCGCGGAGCAGGTCGTTGCCGCCGTCGAGCATGGCGTCGAGCAGGCGCAGCAGGTCGGCGGTGGCGGCCAGGTCGCCCAGGACCACGATCGTCATGCGGTGACGCTCCTCGTCGTGGACCGTCCGCACCCGCAGCGGGCGGTCCGGGTCGGGGTGGGTGTTGACGCCGGCCAGCACCAGCGTGGCCAGCCGGTCGGCGGCGGCCCGGTCGACACCGTCGAGCGCCACGATGCTCGACACCTCCGCCGCCGGCGGCGCGGGTGTCGCCGGGCGGCCGGTCAGCACGTCCAGGTCGGCGCGGGCGATCCGGTACTGCTTGCCGATGCGCACCGCGCGCAGCCGGCCGGCGCGGATGTAGCCGCGCACGGTGCGCACGTGCAGGCCGAGCAGCTCCGCGACCTGCTCCACCGAGTACATGTCGTTACCCATCACACCCTATGGTAAGCACAACGGGGAATGATAGGGAATTTCGTCGGCTGGCCATCCGGGCGTCATCCCGGGCCGGCATACTGCCGGCGTGCAGCCTCGTCACGGCTACCTCGACGCGCCCGCGCCGCTGGCCTTCGCCCACCGCGGCGGCGCGGCCGACGGCGACGAGAACACCGCCGCCGCGTTCGCCCGCGCGGTCGCCCTCGGCTACCGGTACGTCGAGACCGACGTGCACGCCACCGCCGACGGCGTGCCGGTGGTCTTCCACGACCCGACGCTGCGCCGGGTCACCGGCGAGGCCGGCCGCATCGCCGACCTGCGCTTCGCCGACCTCGCCTCGGTGCGGGTCGGCGGCGCCGCCGTGGTCCCCCGCCTCGACGACGTCCTCGGCGCCTGGCCGCAGGTCCGGTTCAACGTCGACGTCAAGGCCGACGGCGGGGTGGAGCCCACCGTCGCCGCGGTCGAGCGGGCCGGCGCCGGCGAGCGGGTGCTGCTGGCCTCGTTCAGCGACGCCCGGCTGACCCGGCTGCGGGCGCTGGCCGGGCCGACGGTCGCCACCGGCCTCGGCATGCGCGGCGTGGCCCGGCTGCGGATGGCGTCCCTGCACGGGCGGGCGCTGCGGCTGCCGCCGTCCGTGGTCGCCGCCCAGGTGCCGGTCTCCTACGGGCGGATCCCGGTGGTCGACCGGCGGTTGATCGCCTACTGCCACCGGATCGGGTTGCAGGTGCACGTCTGGACGATCGACGAACCCACCCAGATGCACCACTTACTTGACCTCGGTGTGGATGGCATCATGACCGATCACGTCGGCGTGCTCCGCGACGTCTACCGCAGTCGCGGCCACTGGGCCGCCTGAACCCCCGAGGACCGCCCCGATGGCCGATCCGGTCACCCCCGTCGTCGTCGAACCCACGCCGCCGGGCAGCACCCGCCGCGAACGCACCGGCTGGTACTTCTACGACTGGGCCAACTCCGCGTTCCAGACCACCGTCATCACGGTCTTCCTCGGGCCGTTCCTGACCACCGTCACCGAGCTGGCCGCCGGCTGCGAGCTGGGCGCCGACACGTGCGACGGCGTGGTGCACCCGCTGGGCATCCGCGTCGCCGCCGGCTCCTACTACCCGTACCTGATCTCGCTGTCGGTCTTCCTCACCGTGTTCGTGCTGCCCGTGGTCGGCGCGATCGCCGACCGGTCGGCGCACAAGAAGCGGCTGCTCGCCGCCGCCGCGTTCACCGGCGCCGGGGCGACCATCGCGTTCGCGTTCGTCACCGGCGAGCGGTACCTGCTCGGCGGCGCGTTGTTCCTGGTCGCGAACATCTCCTTCGGTGCCGCCGTGGTGGTCTACAACTCGTTCCTGCCGCAACTCGGCGGCCCGGACGACCGCGACGGCATCTCCAGCCGCGGCTGGGCCATCGGCTATCTCGGCGGCGGGGTGCTGCTCGCGCTCAACCTGGTCGCGGTCACGATGCTCAGCGAGGAGGGCAACCCGCAGCGCACCCTCGACCTGGCCCGCTGGTCGATCGTGTCGGCCGGCGTGTGGTGGGCCGCGTTCACCCTGCTGCCGCTGCGGTGGCTGCGCGAACACCCCACCGCCGCGGCCCGCCACGGCGGCGGCACCGTGCTCACCGACGGGTTCCGGCAGCTCGGGCACACCCTGCGGGAGATCAAGACATACCCGCTGACGCTGTTCTTCCTGCTCGCCTTCCTGGTCTTCAACGACGGCATCCAAACCGTCATCACCCTGGCCAGCCAGTACGGCACCGAGGAACTGCGGCTGGAACAGGGCACGCTGATCGTGACCATCCTGCTGGTGCAGTTCCTCGCCTTCGGCGGCGCGCTCGCCCTCGGCGCGCTGGCCAGGCGGATCGGCGCCTGGAAGACCGTGCTGTTGTCGCTCGTGCTCTGGACCGGGGTGATCATCGCCGCGTTCCGGCTGCCCGCCGAGGCCCCGGTGCCGTTCATGATCCTCGGCGGCTGCATCGGCCTGGTCCTCGGCGGCAGCCAGGCGCTGAGCCGTTCCCTGTTCAGCCAGCTCATCCCCGCCGGCAGGGAAGGCGAGTACTACGGCTTCTACGAGATCAGCGACAAGGGCACGAGCTGGCTCGGCCCGCTCGCCTTCGGCCTGGTCTTCCAGCTCACCTCGTCCTACCGGGTCGGCCTGGTCTCCCTGCTGATCTTCTTCGTGGTCGGCTTCGCGCTGCTGGCCGCCGTGCCGATGCGTCGGGCCATCATCGCCGCCGGCAACACCCCGCCCCGGGTCCTCTGAGACCCACCCCGCGGTGGATCATCGCGGCCCCGATGCAGCGGCGTCGATCGGCTAGGCTGCCCCGACGTGACCGACGACGCCGCTGCCGCCCCGACCTGCCTGGCCCGCCCCCTACCGGGGCCCGGCGACGACCGCGCCGGCGGCTGCGCCGCCGCGCGGGGCGTCGACGGCCGTCCGCTGCACGCCGCCGCGTTGAAGTTCTTCTGGGGGCCGATGGACTGCGGCAAGTCCACCATGGCCCTGCAGATGAACTACAACCACGCCCGGCAGGGCCGCCGGGGCCTGGTCACCACCCGCATCGACCGGTCGCTGGGCCCGCAGGTCACCACCCGCATCGGCCTGGCCCACGAGGCCATCGAGGTCACCGACGGCCTCGACCTGCGCGACCTGGTCCGCGCCGCCTGGGCCGAGGGGGTACGCGTGGACTACCTGATCTGCGACGAGGCGTCCTTCTACGACCTGGAGCACATCGAGCAGATGGCCGAGCTGGTCGACAGGTTCGACGTCGACGTCTACGCCTTCGGCCTGGCCACCGACTTCCGCTCCTGCCTCTTCCCGGCCGCGCAGCGACTGTTCGAACTGGCCGACGAGGTGGCCCGCATCCAGGTCGAGGTGCTGTGCTGGTGCGGCCGGGAGGGCCTGCTCAACGCCCGGGTGGTGCAGGGCCGGGTGGCCCGCGAGGGCGCGCAGGTCGTCATCGGCGACACCGCCGACACCGCCGACGTGCGCTACCAGGTGCTGTGCCGGCGACACTACCGCTCCGGGGACCTCGGCCCCCGCGCCTGAGCGGCTAGAACGGATCCCCGCAGACCCGCCAGCCGCCCTCCTCCGACACCACCGGCAGCTCACGTTCCTCGCTGCCGCCGCCGTCGCGGTTGAGTCGCACCACCACCGTGGCGCGCGGGCGGCCGGCGCGGGTGCTCACCGACACGTCGACGATCTCGTAGCCGCTGACCAGCGGCGGGGTCCGCACCCAACTGCCGAACCCGGCCCGGCTCCACCGGCTCCGCGCGTCGTGGCACAGCCGCTCGTACGCCCGGTCGGTGTCGCCGGCCGCGACGTCGCGGAAGAACCCGTCGGCGGCCTCCCGCACCGGCCCGCCGGCCTGCAACACCACCTGCGCGTTCCACACCGCCAGGCCGGCCACGCCGATCAGGCAGGTGCCCAGCCCGAGGCCGGCGGCCAGCGCGCCGGCGCGCAGCGGCCGGCGGCGCCGGGCCGGTCGGTGCCACACCTGCTCCCTGCCCATCACCACCGACGGTAGGCAACCGGCGGGCGGCCCGCAGGCGGTTGCGGCGCGCCCGACCCTGCGCCGTGATCCGCCGAACGTACCTGACAGCAGATGGCAGGTACCGGCGGCAGACTGCCCGCCATGACGACACACGCCGACCTCGCGATGGTCAACCTGGACAGCGCCGACCCGGCCGCCCACGCCGCCTTCTACGCCCACGCCCTCGGCTGGGAGATCACCCACAGCCAGGCCGAGTACGCCATGATCGTCTCCGGCGGCACCTCGATCGGCTTCGGCCTGGTGCCCGGCTGGGCGCCCCCGGCCTGGCCGGACGAGACCGGCGCCAAGCGCTACCACCTCGACCTCGTCGTCGACGACGTGGCGCTGGCCGAGAAGGATCTGCTGGCCGCCGGCGCGACACGGCCCGAGTTCCAGCCGGGCGGCGCGGGCTGGACCGTGCTGCTCGACCCGATCGGGCAGCCCTTCTGCCTGTCCCCCCGCCGCCGGGACTGACTCCGCGATGCCGGCGGGCGACCGCGGCCCGCAGCGCGCCCCGGCCCACCAGCGGCCGGGGCGCGCTGCTGTCCAGCGGTGTCCAGCCGTGTCCATGATCGGCCCTTCCGAACGCCCGCAGGGCCCAGGGTCTCGGTACGCAGAGGCGCTGCGGCAGGCGGCGCCCCGCGACAGGGAGGACCCCACAGATGACGCTCTGGTCGACCGGATCACGAGGGGCCCTTCGGGCCCTGGCGATCGCCTCAGTCGTCGTACCCGTGCTGGTCGTCGGGCCGGCGGCCGACGCGGCCGGACGCGACGCGGTGGCCGACGCGCGCGCCGCCGCCGCCGGGATCACCGGCTTCACCCCGACGGTCACCTCGGACGCGACGCGGGCGGCGGAGGCGGCGGCGGGACACCGGCTGTCGCGCGACGCGGTGCTGGCCGCGTACTGGACGCCGGCGCGGATGCGCGCCGCGCGCCCGGTCGAGGAGTCCGAGCAGTACCGGCGGGCCCTGACGGTGCCGCAGGCCGGCCTCAAGTCCGCGCCCGCGCCGCGCAACAGCGGCCAGGAGCTGATCGTCCCGCCCGGCCGCGGCGCCACCACCGGGGGGATGGGGACCCAGGCGACCGACCCCAACCTGCCGACCAGCCACCCGACCGCGTTCACGGCCGGCAAGGTCTTCTTCACCATGGACGGCAGGAACTACGTCTGCTCGGGCACGATCGTGAACACGGCCGCCGGCAACGAGGTCTGGACCGCCGGGCACTGCATCCACGGCGGCCGGGGCGGCACCCTGGCCTCGAACTGGACCTTCGTCCCGGCGTACAACGGCGATGCGGCCAACCCGCGTCCGCTCGGCACCTGGGCCGCGACGGGACTGTGGACCATGACGGCGTGGATCAACGACTCCAACTTCGCCGAGGACATGGCCGTGGCCGTCATGGGCACGCAGGGCGGCCAGCACATCAACCGGTACGGCTCGCAGGGGCTGTGGGTCAACGCCGGGGTGAACCAGTTCATGAACGCGTTCGGCTACCCGGCGGAGGCGCCGTTCAACGGCCGCCGACTCAAGCAGTGCGCCGCGAGTTCCGTGCAGGAGAACCCGGCGGTGTGGACGCAGACCATCAAGATCACCCCGTGCAACTTCACCGGCGGGGCGAGCGGCGGCTCGTGGCTGATCAACTACGACGGGCAGTGGGGTCTGGTCAACGGCATCAACAGCCGGGCCGACCGGGCGACCTGGGTGGCGTCGCCGTACTTCGACGACACCGCGCTGGTGCTGTACAACTTCACGACCAACTTCTGATCGGCCGGCCGGGATCCCGGCTGACCGGAGCACCGGGGCGGCCGACAGCCGGCGCCCCGGTGCTCCGGTCTTGCCGCCAACGGATTATCCGCGCCGGCGGGCCCGGGCCGCCCAGATCGCGTACGCCGGGTCGCGGTCCAGGTTGTGCCGGTCCCGGTCGTAGCGGCGGGTGGTACGCGGGTCGGCGTGGCCCATCGCGTCCTGCACGTCCTCCAGCGGCACCCCCTCGGAGCGGGCCGTGGTGGCGAACGCGTGCCGCAGCGAGTGCGGCGACAACCGCGCCCAGGCGGCGATCCCGGCGGTCTGCGCGAGGCGGCGCACCAGCCGGAACACGGCGTGCCGGTCCAGCCGCCCGCCGGAGGAGGTGACCAGCAGCGGACCGGTCAACTCCGGCACCGTCACACCCTGGGCGGCGGCCCGGTCGGCCAGGTAGGCGTCGAGCGCGTACGCGGTGCCGGGGGTGAGCGCGCGGCGGCGTACCTTGCCGCCCTTGCCGACGAAACGGACGCTGCGGTGCCCGCGCTCCGCGCCCAGGTCGGCCAGGTTCAGCGAGACCAACTCGCCGACCCGCAGCCCCAGGTCGGCCAGGAGCGCGACGACGGCCCGGTTGCGGGCGGCGGTCGGGCCGGTGTCGGCCTCGGCGGCGGCGAGCAGCGCGTCGACCTCGTCCGGGCTCAGCCCGACGGTGGCGGAGTGGTCCCGGTCGACCCGGGGCCGGTCGGCGGCGGCGACCGGGTTGGCCGGCACCGCGCCCAGCTTCACCAGGAAGTCGTACCAGCTCGACAGCGCGGACAGCCGGCGGGCCACGGTGGCCGGGGTGAGCGGGCGGCCGTCGCGCCCGCTCGGGGTGGCCTCCAACTCCCGGCCGTACGCGTTGACGTCGAGGAAGGTGACCCGCAGCGGCTCCAGCCCGCGCTCGGCGCACCAGCGCAGCCAACCGGTGACGTCCCGGCGGTAGGCGTCGCGGGTGTGCTCGGACAGGCGGCGGTTGCGCAGCCACGCCTCGGTGAAGTCGGCCGGGCCGCCGGGCAGGGTGGGGCGCGCGCGGGAAAGCACCTCGGGACGCAGCATGTGAGAAAGGTTCTCAGTCGGCGGCGCGTTTCGCGACGAGGCGCGCCGCCGCCGGATTCCCGACGCGGGTTACCGTCACCGGATGCGCGCCAGCCGGCTGGTCTCCCTCCTGCTGCTCCTGCAGACCCGGGGGCGGATGACCGCCCAGGAACTCGCCGACGCCCTGGAGGTGTCGGTGCGGACCGTCTACCGCGACGTCGAGTCGCTCGGCGCCGCCGGCGTCCCGGTGTACGCCGACCGCGGCCCGGCCGGCGGCTACCGCCTGGTGGAGGGCTACCGGACCCGGCTCACCGGCCCGGAGGCCGAGGCGCTGTTCCTCGCCGGCCTGCCCGGTCCCGCCGCGGAGCTGGGCCTGGCCTCCGTGGTGGCCGCCGCCGAGCTGAAGGTGCGCGCCGCGCTGCCGGACGACCTGGCCGACCGCAGCGGCCGGATCCGGCAGCGGTTCCACCTGGACGCGCCCGGCTGGTTCCGCCATCCGGAAGCCACCCCGCACCTGGCCACGCTCGCCGGCGCGGTGTGGGACGACCGGTTGGTGCGGCTGCGCTACCGGCGCTGGCGCGCCCCGCGGGAGGTGACCCGCCTCGTCGCCCCGCTGGGCGTGGTGCTCAAGGCCGGGCGGTGGTATCTGGTCGCCCGCTGCGGGGACCACCTACGCACCTACCGCGTCGGCGCGGTGCTCGACGCGGCGGTCACCGACGAGCGGTACGAGCGACCGGACGGGTTCGACCTGGCCGCCTACTGGCGGGAGTGGACCGCCCGGTACGAACGCGACGTCTACCGCGACCGGGCGCGGATCCGGCTCACCGCCGCCGCGCTGGAGTTCATGCCGTACGTCTTCCCGCCGGAGATGAGCCGGGCGGCCCGCACGGCGGCCGGCGAACCCGGACCGGACGGCTGGTTGGAGACCACCGTGCCGATCGAGTCGGTGCGCCACGCCCACGCCGAGCTGCTCAAGCTCGGCGCGGAGGTGGAGGTGCTGGCCCCGGCGGAACTACGCGACCGGTTCGCCGCGACCGCGCGGGCGCTGACCCGGCTCTATCCTGCCGACGCCGACGCCGACGCGGGGGCGGCCGGCGCTCCGGCGTCTCCCGCGTCGGCGTGAGGCGCTCACGCGGTGGTGAGCTGCCGGTGGCCGTTGCTCTCGGCGGGTGAGGTGACCGTGATGCGGCGCGGCTTGGCGCGCTCGGCGATCGGGATGCGCAGCGTCAGCACGCCGTTGTCGTAGCCGGCCTCCAGCCGGTCGGTGTCGAGCGTGTCGCCCAGGAAAAGCTGCCGGGTGAACGTGCCCATCGGCCGCTCGGCGGCGACCAGCTCGACCTTTTCGCCGGTGGGCCGGCGCCGCTCGGCGCGGACGGTCAGCACGTTGCGCTCGACGGTGCAGTCGATGCTGTCCGGATCGACGCCGGGCAGGTCGAACGCGGCGTAGAAGTGGTCGCCGTCGCGGTAGGCGTCCAGGTGCATCACCGCCGGGCGGGCGGTGGTGCCGAAGAACTGCTCGGCGATCCGGTCGATCTCACGGAACGGGTCGGTACGCATCAACATGGCTCTGCCTCCTCGGTTCTCCTGGCCCAAGGTCTCTTGTTGAGTCGAGGTGACTCAACTTCCGTTTCTGTTTTAGCGCGGCGTCGCCACGCCGTCAAGCCGCGCCGGCAGTGGCTTCTCGAACCAGTGCTGCGCGTACGGGCCGGTGTGGAACGCCGGAATCTCCCGATAACCGTGCCGGGCGTACAGGGCGCCTGCCTCCACCAGGTCGGAGCGGGTGTCCAGCCGGATCCGGCCCACCCCGGCGTCACCCGCGTGCCCCTCGACGGCGGCGAGCAGAGCGGCGCCGCCCCCGGCGCCCCGGTGCGCCGGGCGCACGTAGAGCCGGGTCAGCTCGGCCCAGCCCGGCCGCCACCGCAACCCCGCGCACCCGGCGAGCCGGTCGTCGTGGCGGGCCAGCCGGTCACGGGCCGGTCCGCCAGTAGACACCGTGCTCGCGGCTGAGCAGCATGTCGTCGATCAGGTAGCGGCGCAGCGTCACGTGGTCGGCCTCGCCGCCGGCGCACCAGGGACGCAGCGCGTCGTCCACCGCCCGCTCCGGGTAGCGCCGCCCCGGCTCGAAGCTGCGCGCGGTGATGTGCTCCAGCAGCACCCGGCGGCGACCGCGCTGCGCGGGCAACCGGGTCAGCGCGCCGTCGCGCAGGAACGTGCGCAGGATCGCCTCGCGCGGGTCGGCCGCCGGTGCCGCCGGTGCCGCCGCGCCGGCCCGGGCGAACTCGCGCAACCGGTCACCGTCGACCCGCAGCCCGGGGGCGTCGTCGACCAGCACGCCCGCGTCGGTGAGTCGACGCACGGCGGTGGCGGCGTCGCGGGCGGGCAGGCCGGTGCGGGCCACCACGGCCGGCACGTCCCGGGCGCCGAGCGCGATCGCGGCGAACACGACGCGGCGGCGCTCGTCGGCGAGCGCCCCCGCCAGAGCTTGAGCGGTCATGACCGGCAGCCTGCCACCGGCCCCCGGGGACGGCCAGGCGTTTTCGCCGGGCGGGCGGTGGCCGAGCCGGGACCGTGGCAGGTCAGGCCGGGACCGTGGCGGCGAAGTCGACGTCGGCGGTGTCGACCGTGCCCGCGGTGCGACCCGGCGCGCTCTGGAAACCCCAGTAGAGGTTGGTGTGCGCGATGACCTGGGCCGGCGGCGGCGCGCCGTAGGCGGACAGGTCCTCGGTGGTGTGCGCGTCGGCGACCAGGGTGGCGTCGTAGCCCCGGGTGAACGCCCCGTGCAACGTCGAGCGGACGCAGGCGTCGGTCTGCGCGCCGGTCACGAGCAGCCGACCCACGCGCGCGGCGGCGAGCACCTGCTCCAGGTCGGTGCCCTCGAACGAGTCGCCGTAGGTCTTGTGCACCAGCGGCTCGCCGTCGCGGCGCGTCAACTCCGGCACGATCTGCCACGGCTCGCTGTCGGCGGGCAGGTGCTCGGCGCGGTGCTGCACCCAGACGACCGCGACGCCGGCGACGCGGGCCCGGTCGACCAGGGCGGCGATGTTGGCGACCACCCGGTCGCGGTCGTGGGCGTCGCCCACCACGCCGTTCTGCACGTCGATGACCAACAGGGCGGTGTGCGGGCGGTCGGTGAGGGTGGTCATGGCGAGGCTCCTTCGGCGGCTGTCGTCCGGGCGAACCTAACCGGAGCCCCCGACACTTTCCGACCGGCTCGGACGCGCTCGCCGGGGCCAGTCACAGGAACCGGTGCATCACGTGCAGTCCCACCCGACCGCGCGTCGGGTGGGCGAACGACTCCGGCACGGTGCCGACCACGGTGAAGCCCAGCCGCAGGTAGAGCGCCATCGCCGCGGTGTTGGTCTCCGCCACGGCGTTGAACTGCATCGCGGCGAAACCCTGCCGGCGGGTCCAGTCCAGCGCGTCCTCGCACAGCGCCCGGCCGACGCCCCGGCCGCGGGCGGCGGCGGAGACCATGAAGCTCGCCGTCGCCACGTGCGACCCCGGCCCGGGCCGGTTGGGGCCCATCTTCGCGGTGCCGAGCACCGTGCCGTCGTCGTCGACCGCCACCGAGGTACGCCCCGGCGGGCGTTCCATCCACACCCCGCGCGCCACCTCGGCCGTCCACGCCGGGTCGTAGACGAAGGTGTCGCCGGCGGTGATGACGTCCTCGACGATCGGCCAGATGTGCCGCCAGTCGGCGTCGGTGCAGTCGCGGATGCGCATCCCCGGCACGCTAACGTCGGCCGGGAGCACCGCGCCACCGCTTTGCGACCACCCGGGCCGGCGACACCACGGTCCGGCACGCCTGCCGATCACCGCGGGCCATACTTGTCGCCATGCTCTGGGGTGTCAGCGGGCCGGTCTTCCTCCTCGACTACCTGGGCGCGGTCGCCGTGGCCGTCGCGGTCGCCCTGGCGGTACGCGAGTCGACCGGCCGCCGGACCCGCGGCGCGACACCCGACCGGGTCGAGGTGGCGTACCTCACCGACCGGGCGCTACTGGCCTGCCAGGTCGGCGTGGCCGCGCTGCGTCGCGCCGGCGGGGTGACCGTCGGTGAACTCGCCACCCTGCACGTCGAGGGCCCGCCGCCGCCCCGGCCGGCCGCCCTGGTCCGCGCCCTGCACACCGCGCTGCGCCACCCGCAGACCTGGGCCGCGGTCCTCGCCGACCCCGACGTCGGCCGGGCGCTGCGCCGGATGGTCGGCCGGCTGGTCCGCGACGGCTGGTTGCTCACCCGCGCCCAACGGCGGCGGGTCGCCCTGGGCACCCTGCCCCTGTTCCTGGTCGCCGCGGCCGGCGTGACCCGGCTGCTGGACAGCGCCGTCGAAGGCCGGACCGCCGGCGGTCCGGCCTCGGTCGCCGGGCTGCTGCTGTGCTGCCTGGCCACCGCGCTCGGCGGCTGGTGGCTGACCGAGGTGCCGGAGACCGGCGCCGCCGCCCGCCGGCTGCTGCACCGGCTACGCCGCGAGCACGCCGACCTGGACCCCGAACGCCGTCCCACCTGGGCCGGCCGGGACACCGACGCGCTGCTGACCGCGATGGCGCTGTTCGGCCCCCGGCCGCTGCTCGCCGTCGATCCGGCCTTCGCCGTCCAGGTCGGCGTCGACCCGGAACGCGGTCGTCCCCGCCCGGAGCGCAAACCCGCCCGCCGGTGAGCGGACCGCCGCGTACAGGTTTTCTCCTGTCAGGCCCGATCCCGGCCCAGGAACACCCACCGCGTGACAAAGCGTACGGGTGGTCCGGGCCCGGGGTGGGTTTCCTTGCCTTGGACGCCGGGAAGGCTCCGGCATGGCCGAGACATTCGCGAGCGAAGACCTGAAGACGCTGCAGTCGATGGCGCATGGGGCCGGGATTTCGGATGCCGAGCGCCTGTCGCACGACGACCTGGTCGAGGTGTTGCGCCGGGCCGGGCTGGCCGACGGCACCCAGGACGACTGGCCCGACCAGCCGATCGAGGATCCGGCGCACCTGGCCGGACTGCCCCGCAGCTCCCTGCGGCAGGGTGACGAGAGCACCGGCGGCCGGGCCGCCGAGGAGGCGATCGGCGCCCGGCCCGGCGAGTCGGGCACCGAGATCGACGACCGCACGCAACGCTGACCCGCCGGTGGAGCCGCCCCCGGGTTCGGGGCCGGCTCCACCGGCCCATGATCGACGCCACCTCGCCGAGGTGGCGCTGCCTATGCTCACCTGATGCTCTCTCAGGTGACCGGGCTGTCCCGCCACTTCACCGAGGAGTCGCTGCGGGCCTACCTGCTGGCGCGGTCACAGCGACTACCCAGCGGCTGCCTCGTCGTGCGTGGTTACGGCAGCCGGCGCGGCGTCCACCAGAAGCTGGCCGGTCGGGCGTGGGCCCACGTGGCGGCGTACGCGGTCTTCGTCGGCGGCTACCGGCCCGATCTCGACGTGCGTCACGACTGCGGTGTCCTCGACTGCGTCGAGCCGACCCACCTGCGTCAGCTCAGCCACGCCGACAACTGCCGGGAGCGTCAGCAGCAGCCGACGTGTCGCAACGGGCACAGCCGGGAGATCGACCCGGCAACCGGGCGGTTCCGGACGGCGTGCCGGCGTTGCAACAGTGACGCCCAGCGGCGCTGGCGTGAGCGGCGTGCCGCCGAGGTGGCGGCGGCCAAGGCTGGTTATCGGGTCTGAGTGCGCGCCGGGCAACTGCCGGCCCACCTCGTGTCAGCGCACGGCCGCCTTGCCGGTCCTACGGCTACACCAGCCCAATCCATTACGCACAAGAACTGTCATTATGGTGCGCACCCGATTTGCGGCTTTCGCCACAGGCATTTGGCGGATTTTCGTTAACGGTAATCCATTAATAGGGGGACACCCGCCGGCCGCGAGCGGCACTACGGTTGACCCGTCGACCGATCCACGAAGGAGGCATCGATGACAGCGTCGTCGCGGGAGGTCGTCGATCGGGTCCTGCGCGCGGGGCGCGAGCAGGACGTCGAGGCGTTCGTGGCGTCCATGGCCCCGGACGGATACATCGAGTGGCCGTTCCGACCCGCGGGCGTGCCCGGGCGGGTGCGGGGGCGCGCGGAGATCCGCCGGCACCTGACCGAGACGGCCGGGACGCTCATCACCTTCGACGAGCACCGCGACGTGGTGACGCACGAGACCACCGACCCCGAGGTGGTCGTCGTGGAATACCAGGCGGTGGGCACCGTCGTCGCGACCGGCGCGCCGTTCGAGCAGACGGTGATCGCGGTGTTCCGGGTCCGGGACGGCCAGGTCGTGTCGTACCGCGACTACATCAACCCGCTGCCCCTGATGGCGGCGCTTGCCGGCGGCGCGGGCGAGCGCTGAGGCCCACGATGGGACAGGACGATCGGCTCCGGCACTCCTCGTCGTTCGGCACGGCGGCGACCGCGTACGCCGAGCACCGCCCGGACTACGCGGGGGCCGCGGTGCGCTGGGCGCTCGACACCGCGCCCGGCCTCCGGGTGCTCGACCTCGGCGCGGGCACCGGCAAGCTGACCGCCACGCTGAACGCGGTCGGCGTCGACGCCACCGCGGTCGAGCCGGACCCGGCAATGCTTGCCGAGCTGCGCCGCGCGCGGCCCGGCGTCCGCGCGCTGCCCGGCAGCGCCGAGGCGATCCCGCTGCCCGACGGCTCCGTCGACGCCGTGGTAGCCGGCAACGCCATGCACTGGTTCGACATGGCCGTGGCCGGTCCCGAGATCGCCCGGGTGCTCGCGCCCGGCGGCGTCCTGGCCGGGCTGTGGAACGTCCTGGACGACCGGGTCGACTGGGTCGCCGGGCTGGCCAAGGTCAGCGGCAGCGCCGCCGTCGGCCCCCGCGACACGCCGGCCAGTTGGCGGGTCGAGACGGCGCGGATGCACCTGCCGGAAAGCGGCCAAGCCGCCCGGTTCGACACGCCGGAGCAGGCCGAGTTCCCGCACGGGCAGCGCCGTACCGCCGATTCCCTGGTGGCGACGCTGGCGACGCGGGCCGGCATGCTGGTCATGCCGGCGGGCGAACGGCAGCGCACACTCGGTCGGATCCGCGCGTTCCTGGCCAGCCGGCCGGAAACCGCCGACGGCGCGTTCACCCTCCCGATGCTGACCTGCGTGCTGCGCGTGCGGCGCCGGTGAACGGCATCGCCGTCCGCCGCGCCGCCGCGGCGATGACCACCGCGCTGCGGCCCGCCGCCGGCCGGGACTGGACGGTACGCGCGGGCGACCTGGACTGGTCCTGCTGGACCACCGCCGCGCACGTCGCGCACGACCTGGCCGGGTACGCCGGTCAGGTCGCCGGCCGTCCCGGCGACGCCTACCTCCCGTTCGACCTGCGGGTACGCCCCGACGCGCGACCGGCCGACGTGCTGGCCGTGGCGACGGCCGCCGCCGGGATGCTGGCCGCCCTGGTCGACACCGCCGACCCGACGGATCGGGCCTGGCACTGGGGTCCCTGTGATCCGGGCGGCTTCGCCGCGATGGGCGTGGCCGAGACCCTGCTGCACACCCACGACGTGGCCGCCGGCCTCGACCTGGGCTGGTCGATGCCGGCCGGGCTGTGCGCCGGGGTGGTGCGGCGGCTCTTTCCCGACGCGCCGGCCGGCGACCCGGCGTCGGTGCTGCTCTGGCTGACCGGCCGGGCCGCACTGGGCGAACGGCCCCGCAGAACGTCATGGACCTGGCGTGCCGCAGTCGGCTGAGGAAGGCCGGTGTTCACTTTCGGGGCCAGTCGGCGAAGGCGTCGCGTACGGCGCCGATCTGCGCGGGCGTGACGCCACCATCGGTATCGGTGAAGAGGTCGATGTCTTCCGTAGGTCGGGCGCCGATGCCGTGGGCGATCAGGGCTTGACCGCCGGCAAGGGCGAAGCCGTGGCCAGCCGCCGCAGCGAGTGCCAGGCTGGCGACCTCGTGCTGGAACGGATCGGGGACGAGCGGCGGCATCAGGCAGCGACGTCCCGGGCGCGCAGGCCGGGGTGGCGTTCCTCCCACGCCCGGCGGACGCCACCAGGAAGATACAGCGTGGACCATAGCCGCGCGAGGGTCACTCCGTGCAGCCAGGTCCGCAATTCATCGGGATGGACGGCTTCCGTCAGCACTGTCTCGTACATCCAGTTCAACAACCCGGGCTGGTCGAGGTCGACGTGCCGATCGGGCTGCCAGAACAAGCGGTGCGGCAGCTCGACGATGCCGGTGGTGGGGCCCGTCAGCTCGTTCAGGTCGTCCGCCACGACTGCGAGACGCCCGGGGCGAGCCTCGTAGGGCTTACGTGAGCCGCGGACGGAGCCGAACGGGTCCATGGGCACAGGATAATCCCCATGAGCTGCTGTCGGCCTCAGCGACGCCACCAACGCCACCGCCGCCGGGTCCGCGCCGGACGCGCGACGTGCGGCACCGGTTCGACAGTCGTGGCCGGGCCGGCGCGCTGCCGGTCGGCCCGCCAGCGGCGTACCGCCTCGTCGACGTCGACCGGGCGGACCACCACGCGCGGGCCGGTGGGGGTGCGCAGCCAGGCCACCACCTCGGCGTTGAGCACCGCCACGTACGACCGGACCGCCTCCTCGGTGGGCAGGTCCCGCAGCTCGTCGGGGAGCTGTTCGATGCGACGGCGCAGTTGCAGCGGGGTGGGCAGCATCAGGTCCGACGGGATCTGCTCCCGCTCCATGAAGCCGCGGATCCACCAGCCCTCGTCGTAGGGCACGTCCCGGCCCGGGATCGGCCTGCCGGCGCCCGGCAGGTTGTCGAACTCCCCACGTTCCTGGGCCGAGCGGATCTGCGCCTCGACCGCGGCCTCCCAGCCGTATGTCACCGCCGTCACCTCCCACACCCACCGTATCCGGCCCGGGTGCTCGATCGAACTGGTCGGGCTGAGATCGATCAGGATCCGGCTGTGGTGATCTGTTCGGATTCAGGCACCATGCGTAGCTGCGCGGCCAAGACGGTGTCTCGCGGTCCCGTGACGATGACCAGGGAGTCCTCGATCTGGCCGCCGCACGCGGCCAGCGGGATTGTGCTGGACATGTCGGGGCACGCGAGGTAGAGCCACTCCGGTCCGCGCTTGCCGTCGATGGTCAGGGCGTGGGTGCCGGTGGGCTCGGGCGGATTGTTGGTGTCGAGCCGGTCAATGAATTGCGACGGCGGTGGGCCGCCACCCCACGGTGATGCGCCTCGGCGCCCGGCGAGGGCCAGTTGGTAGTTGATCAGCGTCGCCCAGAGATGATGCACGACCGAGGCGCCTCCGCTGGCATTTCGGACGGTGGTGACGTCGACGCTCGTGTTGTCGTGGAGTTCGTGGCCGACGCGGACCTCGACCGGTCGGGCGCGTCCCAGCTCGCGCGCGACGCCATGCGTGTCGATGTGGGTCGTCTCGCTGCGCCGGCCGACCATGTGGGCGCGGTGGCGTGGCGCCTCCAGCATGGCGAATCTCGTCCCGAGCCAGCCGTAGATCTCCCGGGACGTCGGCGTGGTGGCCCATGCCGCATCGGTCTGGCCGTGATCTGACGCTTCGGGGACCTGCGCCATGCCGGAAACCTCCTCACACCGTTCGTAGACGCGCACCACAGGTGTTTCCGCTCATGCGCCACGACCCGGTGCCGCCGCGCGGGGGTGGGACGACAAGTATGCGCTGGCGGAGGGACCGTGCGAGCAGCAGACGGTGCCGTCGGACAGCGATCCACTACCGTGCCACCATGCAGCGGCTGGCGTTGTTCGACCTGGATGACACGCTCATCGATCGCCAGGCGGCGTTCCAGGCATGGGCGGAAGAGTTCGTGACCGATCGAGGGCTCGACGACAGGGCCCTGACCTGGCTGATGGTCACCGACGCACACATGTCCGGCCCCCGAGGCCCCTTTTTCGCCGCGGTCCGCGACGAATTCGCTCTCACGCAACCCGCCGGGGACCTCTGGCAGCAGTACCGCCGGCGCATGCCCGAGTTGGTCTCCTGCCGCGCCGAGGACCGCGACGCGCTCCGACAGCTGCGCGCCGCGGGCTGGCGCATCGGGATCGTGACCAACGGCATGACCGACAACCAGCGGGGGAAGATCCGCCGCACGGGGTTGGACGCCCTCGTCGATGGCTGGTGCGTCTCCGACGAGGTGGGCATCCGCAAACCTGATCCGACGATCTTCCAGATCATCGCTCAACGATGCGGGGCATCCACGCAGCGCGGTGGGTGGATGGTCGGCGAAGACCTGACACTCGACATTGCCGGCGGTCACGGCGCCGGCCTGCACACGATCTGGTTGCGACCGACCCGCACGCTTCAGGAGGTCCCGGGCCCTTCGCCCGACTTCACCACAGCCACCGTGACCGACGCGGTCCAGATCCTTCTGACGCGGGACCCGCCCGCCGGCTGATGCTGCGGGTGCACCGGCGCGTCACGATCAAGACGGAACCCGGCCGGATGCGCGTAGTGTGCCGGCGGACGAGAAAGGGCGGTGGCGTGCGCGACTGGCTGGTCGGACTCGCGGTGGCGGCGGCCGGCGTGGTCGCGAGCTGGGCGGTGCTGGTGCTGCTGGCCCGGCGGCTGCCGCCGGGGCCGCTGCGTGACCTGGCCGCGTTCCTGCCCGACTGCCTGACCACGGTGCGACGCCTGCGCCGCGACCCGCGGGTGCCGCGCCGGGCCCGGGTCGCGATCGTCGTAGCCGCGATCTGGTTGGCGAGCCCGATCGACCTGATCCCGGAGTTCCTGCCGGTGATCGGCCCGCTGGACGACGTCGTCGTGGTCGCCCTGGCCCTGCGCTACGCCGGGCGGCAGGTGCCCCGGCAGGTGCTGCTCGACGCCTGGCCGGGCGAACCTCGGCTGCTGCTGCGCCTGCTCGGCGACGCCGGGGCACGTCGCCGGTGACGTGACGCCGGGGCACGCCTCTGGTGACGTGACGCCGGGGCACGTGGCCGGTGACGGTTCAGGGCAGCCGGCGTACGTGCCGGTGGCCGTCGCGGGGGAACGGCGGGCGGGCCGGCATCACCTCGGCGAAGGCGTACCCGCTCTTCTCCGCCACCCGGCAGGAGGCCGGGTTGTCGACCTGGTGGAACAGTTCCATGCGGGTCAGGCCGGCGGCGGCGAACCGGGTGAACGCCCAGCCGGTGACCGCGTCGACCGCGCGCGGCGCGACGCCGCGCCCGCGGGCCGGGGCGGCGGTCCAGTAGCCGACCTCGGCGGCCGGGCGTCCGGGGCGGACCTCCTTGAGCACCACGCAGGCCACCAGCCGCTCCCCCGCCGGCTCGGGTTCCAGCACGGCGAAGCTGAACCGCCGGTCGGCGGCCCAGCCCTGCCGGGCACGGCGCAGGAACGCCCGCGCCTCGGCGCGGGTGGTCACCGGCCACCGGGTCCAGGCGCGCAGCACCGGATCCCGGTAGGCCTCCAGCAACGCCTCGGCGTCGCCGTCGCGCCACGGTCGCAGCAGCAGGCCGGGCGTGGTGGGGGTGGCGGCGACGGACAGCACGACGGGCATCTGTCGAGTGTCGCGCGTCACCGGCCCCGGCCGCGAGCCCGGACCTCCCGGTGGCGGCGGGCGGCGTAGGGTCCGGGCAGGGGTCTACGGCGGGAGGCGGCGTGGTCACGTTCGGTGCGGTGATGGGGATCGCCCTGGTGGCGCTCGGTCTGGTGCTCACGCCCGGGCCGAACATGGTCTATCTGGTGTCCCGGTCGGTCACCCAGGGGCGACGGGCCGGCCTGGTGTCGCTGCTCGGGGTGGCGGTCGGTTTCCTGGTCTACCTGGCCGCCGCGGTGGCCGGCATCGCCACCGTGTTCGTGCTGGTCCCGCCGCTCTACACGGCGGTGAAGCTGGCCGGCGCGGCATACCTGCTCTGGCTGGCCTGGCGCACGCTGCGCCCGGGCGGCCGGTCGGCGTTCACGCCGCTGCCGCTGCCGCCGGACCGGCCCCGGCGCCTGTTCACCATGGGTCTGGTGACGAACCTGCTGAACCCGAAGATCGCCATCCTGTACGTGTCGCTGCTGCCGCAGTTCGTCGACCCGGCGCGCGGGCACGTGGCGGCGCAGAGCCTGCTGCTCGGGGCGACCCAGATCGGCATCGCGCTGACCGTGAACGCGGTGATCGTGCTCAGCGCCGGCGCGGTGTCGACGTTCCTCACCCGCCGCCCGGCCTGGGCGCGCCTGCAACGGTACGTGATGGGCACCGTGCTGGCCGGGCTCGCGGTGCGGATCGCCGCCGACCGCTCCCGCGCCGCCGTCGCCGCGCCCTGAGGCGGTACGCGGGTCAGCCGGGCGGTTCGCGCAGCACCGCCACGCCGCCCGGCGGCACGGTCACCGCGTCGTCGACCGGCTCGTCGGTGAGCAGTTCGTGCCCGGCGGCCGGCACCCGCTGCGGCCGGTCGGTGTGGTTGAGCAGGAACAGCCAACTCCGGTCGCCGTCGCGGCGGCGGACCGCCTCGACGCCCGGCGGGGCCGCCGGGCAGGTCGGGACGACGCCGGCGAGCCGGGCCGCGTCGACGAGCAGCCGGCGGTACGTGTCGTCGTCGGGTCGGGTGGAGACGTACCAGGTGTGGGCGGCGCCGATGCGGTGGCGGGTGACCGCGGGGCGGCCGTCCAGCACCCCACCGATGTACGCGGTGACCGTCTCGGCACCGGCCAGGTGCACCGTCTCGGACCAGATCCGGCCGATCCCGCCGCTTGTCAACGGCACCCGTTCGTCGTCGGCGAGGGGGTGGAACTCCTCCACCCGCACGCCGAGCAGGTCCCGGTAGGCGCCGGGGTAGCCGCCGAGGCGGATGCGGGCGTGTTCGTCGGCGACGCCGCTGAGCCAGGTGACCAGCAGGTGCCCGCCGGCGTGGACGTGTCGGCGTACCCAGTCGGCGGTGGCGTCGGAGGCCAGGTAGAGGGCGGGGAGCACGAGCAGCCGGTGCCCGTCGAGCGGGTCGCCCGGTGTGACCAGGTCGGTGGTGATGCCGGCGTGCCACAGCGCCCGGTGCGCGGCGGCCACCTCGCCGGGGTGGTCGAGGCCGTCGCGGGGCATCCCCGGGTGGCGCAGCGCCCAGCCGCTGGCGGCGTCGTAGGCGATCGCCACCCGCGCCTGCACCTGGCCGCACGCGGTCCCTTCGAGCCGGCGCAGCGTGGCGCCGAGGTCGCTGGCCTCGCGGAACACGCGGGTGTCCGCGCCGGAGTGGGACACCACCGCGGAGTGGAACCGTTCCGCGCCGCCGGCCGGGGCGCGCCACTGGAAGAACATCACCCCGGCGGAGCCGCGGGCGACGTGCGCGAGGCTGTGCCGGGCCATCCGGCCGGGTTCCTTGGTGTGCATCCGCCCGGCGGTGTGGATCTGGTTGGGGGCGCTCTCCATGAGCAGCCACGGCGCGGGGCGGCCGGCGCCGTGGCGGGCCCAGCCCCGGGCGAGGTCGGCGGCGAGCGCGGTCTGTTCCTCCGCGCCCCGGTCGACCCGGGTCGGGTAGTGGTCGACGGCGACCAGGTCCACCTCGCGCGCCCACCGGGCGTGGTCCACCGGCACCCAGTCGCCGAGGACGTAGTTGGTGGTCACCGGCACCGCCGGGTTCGCCGCCCGCAGCAGGTCCCGCTGCTCGGTGTACGCCGACAGCAGCGTGTCGGACCAGAAGCGGCGGAAGTCGAGCAGGTGGCCGGGGTTGCCCAGGTACTGGGTGGCGCGGGGCGGGCCGATCTGCGCCCAGTCGGAGTAGTGCTGGCTCCAGAAGCTGGTGACCCAGGCGTCGTTGAGCGCGTCGAGGTCGCCGTGGCGGTCGGTGAGCCAGCGACGGAACGCGGTCTCGACGTGCGGGCAGTGGCAGGTGGTGCCGTACTCGTTGTGCACGTGCCACAGCGCCAGCGCGGGGTGGTGGGCGTAGCGGGCGGCGAGCACCTCGGCGATGCGGCGGGCGGCGGCCCGGTAGGCGGGCGCGGCGGCGCAGTAGGTGTCCCGGCTGCCGTGGTGCAGGCGTACCCCGTCGGCGGTGACCGGCAGCGCCCCGGGGTGGTTGAGGGTGAACCAGGGCGGTGGGGAGGCGGTGGGCGTGGCCAGGGCGGCCCGGATGCCGTTGTCGTGCAGCAGGTCCAGGACCCGGTCGAGCCAGTCGAGGGTGTAGCGGCCGGGGGCGGGTTCGAGGCGGGACCAGGCGAACACGCCGACGGTGACCAGGTCGACGCCGGCCGCGCGCATCAGGGCGATGTCGTCGTGCCACACCTCGGGTGGCCACTGTTCCGGGTTCCAGTCACCGCCGTAGCGGAGCCGGCCGTCGCTCCACAGCGCTTTAGTTGTCACCTGCGCCAAAGTATGAACAGGTGACACGGAAAGTCAAGGCGGTCAATCATTGACAGTTAGTTGTGGTTCCAAAGAAACTTGCGGGACCGCCCGTGTCGCCGCGAGGAGACGCCCCATGCCGTACCGCCCGCCGCTGGTCCCGTACGAGACGTTCGTGGCCGACCCGCCCGACCTGCCGGTCCGCGCCCCCGGCGAGGAGGGCGCCGACGACGTGCTGCGGGCGCGGGTGGCCGCGACCGACCCGCACGGTGTCACGCTCACCGCCACCTGCGCCTCCGGTCGCACGCTCGTCGCCCGCGTCGAGGCCGCCGGGGACGGGATCCTGCGGGTACGCCTGACCGACGATCTCTGCGTGCGCAGCCGCTCCGCCCGCGCGCTGGCCCTGACCCGGCCCCAGCCGCACCCCGCCGAGGTCACCGTGGACGAGACGTACGCGCGGGTGGACGCCGGGGCGGTGGTGGCCGAGATCCGCCTCGACCCGTGGGGGCTGCGCTTCCTCGCCGCCGACGGCCGGCTGCTGCTGGCCGGCGACGGCGGCACCCGGGACATCAGCGGCCGGCGACGCACCCTGCCGCTCGGCCGCTCGGCCGTCGACGGCGAGCCGGTCGCCTGGCACGAGAGCTTCGTCGCCCCCGGCGACGAGCGGTTCGTCGGCTTCGGGGAGAAGTTCACCCCGCTGGACAAGCGCGGCCAGCGGCCCCTGATGTGGAACTTCGACGCCTTCGGCGGCGAGTCCGACCGGTCGCACAAGAACGTGCCGTTCTACCTGTCCGACCGCGGCTACGGCGTGCTCGTCGACAGCGGCCTGCCGGTGCAGTTCGACGTCTGCGCCAGCACCCACAGCAGCGTGCAACTGCTCGTCCCGGACGATCTGCTCGACTACTACGTGTTGGCCGGCCCCACCCCGGCGCAGATCCTGGAGCGGCTCGACGCGCTCACCGGCCGGCCGTACCTGCCGCCGAAGTGGGCGTTCGGCGCGTGGATCTCCTCCGGTTTCTTTCCGGACAGCGAGCAACGGGTGCGGGAGCGGGCCCGGCTGATCCGGGAGCGGAACATCCCGTGCGACGTGCTGCACCTGGACTGCTACTGGCAGGTCGCCGGGCGCTGGTCGGAGCTGCGCTGGGACGAGCAGGCGTTCCCCGACCCGGCCGGGATGCTCAAGGACCTCGCCGAACAGGGCTTCCGGGTGTGCCTGTGGATGAACCCCTACCTGATGACCGACAGCCCGCTCTACGCCGAGGCCGAGGCCGCCGGCTACTTCCTGCGCCGCCCCGACGGCACCACGTACGTCGCCGACACGTGGCACGGCAGCTATCCGGTCTGCGCCATCGTGGACCTCACCAACCCGGCGGCGGTGCGCTGGTTCCAGGGCCTGCTGCGCCCCCTGCTGGCCCAGGGCGTCGCGGTGTTCAAGACCGACTTCGCCGAGGCCGTACCCGCCGACGCGGTGGCGCACAACGGCATGACCGGCGTCGAACTGCACAACGTCTACGCGCTGCTGTTCAACGACGTGGTCGCCGACGTCACCGAGGAGGTCGCCGGGCACCGCACGGTCTGGGCACGCTCCTCCTACCTGGGCGGGCAGCGGCACAGCGCGCAGTGGAGCGGCGACGTCAACGCCACCTGGCCGGGCATGGCCAGCACGCTGCGCGGCGGGCTGTCCCACGGGTTGTCCGGGGTGCCGTTCTGGAGCCACGACACCGGCGGGTTCCACGGCACCCCGGAGCCCGACCTGTACGTGCGGTGGACCCAGTTCGGCGCGCTGTCGCCGCTGGTCCGGCTGCACGGCACCACCAGCCGCCTGCCCTGGGACTTCCCGCCCGAGGCGGAACGCCACGCGGTGGCCGCGCTGCGGCTGCGTTACCGGCTGCTGCCGTACCTGTGGTCGGCGGCCGTGGCCGCGGCCCGCACCGGCGCCCCGATGATGCGGGCGCTGCTCGTCGACACCCCTGACGACCCGACCGCCTGGACCAGCGACCTCCAGTACCGCCTCGGCACCGACCTGCTCGTGGCGCCGGTGCTCGACCCGTCCGGGGAACGCGCCGTCTACCTGCCGGCCGGTGACGACTGGCTGGACGCGGCCACCGGGCAGCGGCACACCGGCGGCCGGCACCTGCGGGCGCGCGTGCCGATCGACCGGCTGCCCCTGTACGTGCGCCGGGGCGCGCTGGTGCCGGTGGCGCCGCCCGCGACCACCGTCGCCGAGGGCCCGTTCCGCGACGTCACACTCGTCGCGTGGGGTGGCGTCGACGGCGTGGGCGTGGTGCACGACGACGACGGCGACACCACGGTCACCGCCACCCGCGACGGCGACACGCTGCGGGTCCGGGTGGACGGGCCGCTCGACGTCCGCCGGGTCAGCGTGGTCGGCGCGGACGCGCCCCGCCGGATCACGCTCAACGGCGAACCGGTGCCGGTGACCCCGTTCGAGCCCTGGTTCGGCGGCTGACGGACGCCGCACCTATTTAGTTTAAGCTGTAGCCGAAATCGATGGTCGGCGGCGCAGGAGGCAGGCACCACGTGATCAGCATCGACCGGCCGGTCCAGACGGCCGACCTCGGCGACGTGCGGGTGACCAACCGGGCCGTGGTGCTGCGCCACGTCCGCCGGCACGCGCCCTGCTCCCGCGCCGACGTGGCCGCGCACACCGGGCTGAACAAGGCCACCGTCTCCAGCCTGGTCAGCGAGCTGATCGACCACCGGCTGCTGCGCGAGACCGGGCTGACCGAGAACCGGATCGGCCGGCCGGCCACCATGCTCGTGCTCGACGGCTCCCGCTACGTCGGGCTCGGGCTGCAGATCGGCGCCGACGAGCTGGTCGTGGTCGCCGCCGACCTGACCGGCGCGCGGGTGCTCACCTGGCGGCGGGCGTTCGCCGCCGCGACCGCCGGACCGCAGGAGACGGTACGGGCGCTCGCCGCGCTGACCCGCCGGGCGGTCACCCGGATCACCGGCGCGGACCGCACCGTGCTCGGCCTCACCGTGGGCGTGCCCGGACTCGTCGACGCCGACGGCGTCGTGCCGGCCGCGCCCGCGCTGGGCTGGCGCGGCGTGCCGCTCGCCGCCGAGCTGCGCCGCGCGCTGCACGATCCCGGCTTCCCCGTCGGCGTCGACACCGACGCCAACCTCGCCGTCTGCGCCGAGCTGCGGCACGGCCCGTACGCCGGCACGGCCGACCTGGTGCACCTGAGCGGCGGGCTGGCCATCGGCGCCGGCCTGGTCAGCGGCGGCCGGCTGCTGCGCGGCGGCCGGGGCTTCGCCGGCGAGATCGGTCACCTGCCCGTGCTGGCCGGCGCACCCGACGGGCCGGCGTGCCGGTGCGGCCGGCACGGCTGCCTGACCGCGCTCGCCGGCGTGGACGCCGTGGTCCGCCGTCTGCTGCCCGACGCGGCGCTGGACGGCCCGATCACCGACTACCTGCCGGAGATCGAGCGGATCCAGGTGCTCGCCCGCGCCGGTGACGAGCCGGTGCGGGCCGGGCTCACCGAGATCGGCCGTCAGCTCGGGCAGGCGGTGTCGGTCCTGGTCGACCTGCTCGACCCGGAGGTCGTCGCCGTCGGCGGGCACCTGGCGGCGCTCGCGCCGTGGCTGCTGCCGGCCGCCCGCGCCGAACTGGCCGCCCGCAGCGCCGGGCCACCGGCAGCGGTCCGGATCGAGGCCAGCGCGTTGGGGTCGGCGGCCAGCGCGCTCGGCGGCGCCACCGCCGCGTTGGCCACTGTGGAGGCCGGGCAACTGCCTGTCGCGTGACTCTTGACCGCGCCGCCGCCGGGTGCCAACCTCGGTAGCGCCGCCACCGGGACCGGGCACTTCCGCGGGCGGCGTGTTTCCGGCGGTTGTCGAAGCGCTTCACCAACGCTCCGGGCCGACCCCGCCGGCCCACCACCATCCCTTTTACGCGTGTGCGCGCCGCCGACCACCGACTCGTCCGTCGAAGCGCTTCGACGGACGGAGCGGGCGCCCGCACGCCCACCCGGAGGCGCCCGACATGACCGACCGCACCCCGCACCACCGGCTGGACGACCTGCTCGCCCGGCTCACCGTGCCGGAGAAGCTCGGCCTGCTGCACCAGTGGCAGGCCCCGGTCCCCCGACTCGGCCTGCCCGCGTTCCGCACCGGCACCGAGGCGTTGCACGGCGTGGCCTGGCTCGGCGAGGCCACCGTGTTCCCGCAGGCGCTCGGCCTCGCCGCCAGTTGGAACCCGGACCTGATCCGGGCCGTCGGCGCCGCCGCCGGCGACGAGGTGCGGGCCAAGCACCGGGCCGACCCGCAGCGGGTCGGCCTGAACGTGTGGGCGCCCGTGGTCAACCCGCTACGCGACCCCCGGTGGGGCCGCAACGAGGAAGGCTGGTCCGAGGACCCGTGGCTGACCGGCCACCTCGCCACCGCCTACGCGCGCGGGCTGCGCGGCGAGCACCCGACGCTCCTGCGGACCGCGCCGACCCTCAAGCACTTCCTCGGCTACAACAACGAGACCGACCGGGCCGTCACCTCCAGCGACCTGCCGCCGCGCGTGCTGCACGAGTACGAGCTGCCGGCCTTCCGCGCGCCGCTGGCCGCCGGCGCGGCGGTGGCGGTGATGGCGTCGTACAACCTGGTCGACGGCGTGCCGGCGCACCTGAGCCCACTGATCAACGGCGAGCTGCGCGGCTGGGCCGACGACGAGGTCATGGTGGTCGGCGACGCCGGGGCGGTCGGCAACATCGCCGGCGTGCAGAAGCACCTGCCCGACCACGTGACCGGCTTCGCCGCCGCGCTGCGCGCCGGGGTGGACAGCTTCACCGAGGACGACGAGGACCGCGCGCCCACCGTCGACCGGCTCACCGAGGCGCTGGCGCGCGGGCTGATCAGCGAGTCCGACGTGGACCGGGCGGTCCGGCGGATCCTGTCGGTCCGGCTGCGCCTGGGCGACCTGGACCCGCCCGGCCACGACCCGTACGCCGACGTGCCGGCCGACGTGGTGAACTGCCCGGCCCACCGGGAACTCGCCCGCGAGGCCGCCCGCCAGTCGATCGTGCTGCTGTCCAACGACGGGCTGCTGCCACTGCCGGCCGACCTGCGGGTCGCGGTCCTCGGCCCGCTCGCCGACACGGTGCTCACCGACTGGTACAGCGGCACCCTGCCGTACGCGGTCAGCCCGTACGCCGGGTTGCTCGGGCGGCTGCCGGAGGTGACCACCCACCCGGGCGCGGACCGGATCGCGTTGCGCCTCGACGGTCGGGCGGTGCGCTGCGCCGACGGCGGGCCGCTGGCGTTGGCCGACGCGACGCCCACCGAGTTCGACGTGGTCGACTGGGGCCACGGGGTGGTCGCGCTGCGCGCGGTCGACTCCGGCCGCTACGTCGGCGCGGACGAGGCCGGCGCGCTCGTCGTCGACCGGCCCGGCCCGGGCGGCTGGGTGGTCCGCGAGACGTTCCGCCCGCAGCACCGGCCCGACGGCACCGCGCTGCTGCACCACCTGGCCACCGGCCGGCCCGTCGGCGTCGGCCCGGACGGCCGGCTCAGCGTCACCACCGGCGATCCCGCGGTGTTCACGGTGGAGCTGCGCGTCGACGGGGCCGCCGAGGCCGCCGCGTTGGCCGCCGCCGCCGACGTGGCCGTGGTGGTGCTCGGCAACCATCCGATGGTCAACGGCCGGGAGACCGAGGACCGGGCCGACCTGACCCTGCCCGGCGGCCAGGAGGGGCTGCTGCGCGCCGTGCACGCGGCGAACCCGCGCACCGTGCTGGCGCTGACCAGCAGCTACCCGTACGCGGTCGGCTGGGCGCGGGAACACCTGCCGGCGGTGCTGTGGAGCGCCCACGGCGGGCAGGAGCACGGCAACGCGCTCGCCGACGTGCTGCTCGGCGCGGAGGACCCGGGTGGCCGGCTCACCCAGACCTGGTACGCCGACACCGCCGAGCTGCCCGACCTGCTCGACTACGACGTCATCGGCGCCGACGCCACCTACCTCTACCACCGGGGGGAGCCGCTGTACCCGTTCGGCCACGGACTCAGCTACGGCCGGTTCGACTACGCTGATCTCCGGTTGAGCACCGCGACGGCGCAGGCCGGCGAGGAGGTCGAGGTGAGCGTCGAGGTCACCAACACGGGCCGCCGCCCGGGCACCGAGGTGGTGCAGCTCTACACCCGTCAGCGACGTTCCCGGGTCAAGCAGCCGCTGCGGCAGTTGCGTGACTTCGCCCGGGTCACCCTGGAGCCGGGCTGCGCGGCCCGGGTGACGCTGCGGCTGCGTACCGCCGACCTGTCCTGGTGGGACGCCGACCGCGCCGCGGCGGTGGTGGAGGACGCCACCCACTCGGTGCTGGTCGGCCGCTCCGCCCGCGACGTACGGCTGGTCGGGGCGCTCACCGTGACCGGCGGCGACGTGGCGGCCGGGGCGGCGGCGCGGCGCTCCGGGGCCGCCCGGTGAGCGGCCGGGCGGCCGGCGGGCAGGTGACCATCGCCGACGTGGCCCGCCACGCCGGGGTGGCGGCGAGCACCGTGTCGTACGTGCTCAGCGGCAAGCGCACCATCTCCGCGACCACCCGCGGCCGGGTGCTGGCGAGCGTCCGCGCCCTGGGCTACCACCCGAACGCCGGGGCGCGGGCGTTGGCCAGCCGCAAGGCCAACGTGATCGCGCTGGTGCTGCCGTTGCGCACCGGCATGCAGGTGCCGGTGGTGATGCGGTTCGCCACCGCGGTGGTCACCACCGCCCGCCGCTACGACCACGACGTGCTGCTGGTCACCGCCGACGAGGGCCCGGCCGGCCTGCACCGCATCGCCGGCAGCGCGCTCGTCGACGGCGTCCTGCTGATGGACGTGGAGCTGGAGGACTCCCGGGTGCCGCTGCTGCGGGAGTTGGCGCTGCCGGGCGTGCTGATCGGGCATCCGGCCGACAGCACCGGCCTGGCCTGTGTGGACCTGGACTTCCGGCGGGCCGGGGAGCTGTGTGTGGAGCACCTGGCCGCGGCCGGGCACCGCCGCGTCGCGCTGCTCGGCGCCCCGGCCGCCGTCTACGACCGGGGCACCGGCTTCGCCCACCGCACCCGCGACGGGGTGGTGGCCGCCGCCGGACGCCTCGGCGTGGACGCGGTGACCCGCTCCTGCGAGGAGGGTCCGGCGGCGGTGCGCCGCGACCTGGCGGCGCTGCTGGACGCGCATCCCGACGTCACCGGGCTGGTGGTGCAGAACGAGTCGGCGGTCGAGCCGGTGCTGGCGGCGCTGCCGCTGCTGGGCCGCCGGGTGCCGCAGGACGTGTCGGTGGTCGCGGTCTGCCCCGACGAGCTGGCCGAGCCGTCCGGGCTGACCTGCGTGCCGGTGCCGGCCGAGGAGGTGGGCCGGCAGGCGGTGACGTTGCTGATGCGGCGTCTGCGCGACGAGCCGGTGCCGGAGGTGACGCTGCTGGAGCCCCGGTTGACCGTGCGCGACACCAGCGTCGGCTGATCAGAGGCTGTCCGGGCGGCGCAGCGCGGGATGGCGCTCCCCCGGCGCCGCGTACCAGGGCGTGGCGCCGTCGGTCAACGCGGAGTCGATCCGCAGCCGGGCCCAGTCGTCGAGGTCGGGCAGCGCGTCGGGGCTGAACCAGGCCACCGCGAGGGACTCGTCGCCGTCGGCGGTGGGCGCCCCGCCGACGGCCCGGCACCGGAACCAGACGTTGAGGTATTCGCAGGCGTCGCCGTTGGGGTACACCACCGGGTGGGTGGCCACCCCGGCGAGCCGGTCGACGGCCACGTCGACGCCGGTCTCCTCCCGGACCTCACGCACCAGCGCGTCGGCGGGCTGCTCACCCGGGTCGACGGTGCCGGCGGGCACCGACCAGCGGCCGTTGTCGCCACGGCGGGCCAGCAGCACCCGCCCCGCGTCGTCGGTCACCACGGCGCTGACCCCGTAGAGCATGAGCAGGTCGTGGCCGACGTGTTGGCGCAGCCGGGCGATGTAGGGCGACACGGGCATGGCGAGCACGCTACCGGCCGGCCCGCCGGTGCCGCCGGAGCATCCCGGCGGCCAGCGCCGCGCCGTCGAGGTCACCGGCGGCGATGCGGCCGGCGACGGTACGCCGCACCAGCCGGTCGGCCAGGCCCGGCGCGTGCCGGGCCAGCGCCAGCTCGACCCGGCCGCGTCGGGTGGTGGCCACATCCCGGGGGGCGCGGCGGGCGGCGGCGGCGCGCAGGATCGCCGCGACCACCCCGTCGACCGGCTCCGGCCGGGACACCCCGCTCAGCGACAGTCCGGCGGCCTTGGTGCTGTCGTGGATCGGGGAGGCGACCATGCTGGGGTAGACGACGCTGACTCCGACGTGCGTGCCGACCTCGTGACGCAGCGCGTCGGCGTACGCGACGAGCGCCCGCTTACTCACCCCGTATGCGGCGGCCAGGGGCAGCGGCAGCACGGCCATCCGGCTGGCCACGAAGATCACCCGACCGCGGGTGGCCTCCAGGGCGGGCAGCGCGGCGGCGGTGGTCCGCCAGGCGGCGAGCAGGTTCACCTCCAACTGGCGGCGCACCACCTCGTCCGGGGGCAGCTCGGCCGGCGCCGGTCCGCCGACGCCGGCGTTGTTGACCAGCAGGTCCAGCCCGCCGAGCCGGTCGACGGCGGCGGCCACCGCCGGTGCCGTCGCGGCCGGATCGGTCAGGTCGACCCCGAGCACCGGCGGCGTGGCGTCGGTGTCGGCGTGCAGGTCCAGCCCGACCACGTGCGCGCCGGCGGCGGTCAGCGCGTCGCCCAGGCGCCGGCCGAAGGTGCCCCGCGCGCCGGTGACCAGCACCCGGCGGCCGGCCAGCGCGCTCACCGGGTCGCTCCGGCGCGCCGCGCGCCGGCGGCCAGTTCCCGGCGCAGCTCGGCCAGGTAGGCGTCGAAGTCCACCCGCATGTGCGGCCGGCGTTGCCCCCAGCGGGCGGTGGCGGCGCGTAGCTCGGCCCGGCAGGCGGCGGCCTGGCGGGCCGGATCCGGCGGCGCCCAGGTGCCGGCCAGGCGCGCGGCGACCAGCCGGGCCTGCGCCTCCAGCAGCGGGAACGCCGCGCCGGTGGACTGCATGAGCCCGACGAACGCCAGCCCGGGGGCATCCAGGTGGAACACGTGCCGGTACAACGGCAGCCGGTCGGCGCCGTCGCCGAGCAGGCTCGGGTCGATGAACGGCACCCGCACCCGGTAGCCGGTGCACCAGATGACCAGGTCGATCGCGTCGACGCGACCGTCGGTGAACTCGACCCGCCCGCCGGCGAAACGCGCGATCCCGGGCCGGGCCTGGATGTCGCCGTGGGTGAGCCGGGACAGCAGCGTGTCGGAGAGCGTCGGGTGGTCCTGGAGGAAGCCGTGTGTCGGGGCGGGCAGTCCGTAGCGGGCGGGTGGGCCGACGGCCGCGGTGAGCGTGGCCTGGCTTATCCGTTGCCGCAGCCGCCAGGGCAGGTGGCGGGCCAGCGCCCCGTTGAGCGTGTCCGAGGGACGGCCGAGCAGGTATTTCGGCACCACCCAGACGCCGCGGCGAAGCGACAGCAGCGTCCGGGTGGCGGCGTACGAGGCGTCGACCGCGATGTCCATCGCGGAGTTGCCGCCGCCGACGACCAGGACCCGCCGGCCGGCGAGCTGCTCGGGCCCGCGGTAGTCGTGGCTGTGCATCTGCTCGGCGGCGCATTCGCCCGGGTAGGGCTCGGGCCGGTGCGGCACCCGGTTGTGCCCGTTTGCCACCACCACCGCCGCGACGTCGACCTCGACCGGCCCGGCGGGGCCCTCGGCGTGTACCCGCCAGCCGTCGCCCGCGCGGGTGACCCGGTCGACGGTGTGCCGCAGCCGCACCGCCTCGCGCAGGCCGAACCGGTCGGCGTAGTCGTCGAGGTAGCCGGCGACGCGGGCGTGGTCGGGGTAGTCGGGCCAGTCGGCCGGCATCGGATGGTCGGCGAACTCGGTGCGCCCCTTGCTGGTGTTGAGGTGCAGCGTCCGGTAGGCCGGCGAGCCGGGCGCGCCGTAGACCCAGAGACCGCCGATGGTGTCGGCGGTCTCGAAGGCCACCGCCGGCACGCCGACGTCGGCGAGCGCTTTGAGTGTGGCCAGCCCGGCCGCCCCGGCGCCGATGACCGCCACCCTGGGTGGTGCCGCCATGACCGCCCCCCTTAATCCAACGACTGCTGGATAATTCCCGACGGGCGTGCCGTCGTCAAGCGCTGGCCGGCGGGTAGAGCCCGTCGAGGAACCGGTGCACGAACGCGCGGAACTCCCGCCGCTCCCGCGCCCCGGAACCGGCGCCCGCGGCCAGCGCCACCACGTGCCCGTGCACCGCCCAGACCAGGCTGCGTACGGTCACGTGCGGGGCCGGCTCGACCAGCGCCCCGGCGGCGGACGCGGCGGCCAGCAACTGCTCGACCTGCGCGTACAGCGGCGCGGCGTAGTGCCGGTCCAGCTCGGCGTGCCGCTGCGGCTCCAGCCAACGACGCAGCCACAGCGCGGTCGTCTCGGGCCGGTCCTCCAGGAAGTCGACGAACACGTCGACCAGGTCGTGCAGGGCGCGCAGCGCATCGGTCGGCCCGGCCGCCAGGGCGGCGCGCGCGCGTTCCCCGGCCGCCTCCAGCGCCGCCCGCTCGGCGGTGAACACCCGGGCGAAACAGGCGTCGTAGAGCTGCGCCTTGGCGCCGGTGTGGTGGGCGACGGTCGCCACGTCGACGCCGGCCGCGGCGGCGACGTCCCGGACGCTGACCGCGTCGAAGCCTCGCTGCGCGAACAGCGCGGCGGCGGCGTCGAGCACGAGGTCGCGGGTGGGTCGCTGGTCGTCGCGGCGGGGCCGGCCCGGCCGGCGGCGGGGCATGGTCATCCGGCCATTGTCACCCCTACAATCCAGCAACCGTTGGATTGGGGTGCCGATGATGACCGGTGAGGAGCAGCGACACGAGGCCGTCGCCCTGCCGCGTGGCCCGCTGCTCGGGTTCGCCGCCGGGTCGCTGGGCATGGGCGTGTGGGTCACCGTGCCCGGCCTGCTGCTGCTCTACTTCCTCACCGACGTCCTCGCGGTCGCGCCGTGGCTGGCCGGGTTGACCCTGCTGCTGCCAAAGGTCGCCGACGTGCTGCTGCACCCGTGGGTCGGGCATCGCAGCGACCTCGAGCAGGCCCGCCGGGGCCACCGCCGGCGGCTGCTGCTGGCCGGCTGCGCGTTGCCGGCGGCGTTCGCCGCGCTGTTCGCGGTGCCCGGCGGGCTGACCGGCGTGGGTGCGGCGGCCTGGGTGGCGGTGTTCTTCGTGGCCGGCAACCTGCTGTTCGCCGCCTACCAGGTGCCCTACCTGGCGACGCCGGCGGACCTGCGGATCGGCTATCACGAGCGGACCCGGCTGATGGCCTTCCGGATGGTGGTGCTCACGCTCGGCATCCTCGTCTCCGGGCTGCTGGCGCCGCTGCTGGCCGGCGGTGACGCCGCCACCCGCGGCGGCTACCTGCGGATGGCCGTGGCGCTTTCCGCCGGCATGCTCGCCGCGATGGTGGTCGGGGTGGCCGGGATCGGGCGGCTGCGCCGCACGGCGTCCGCCCCGGCGCTCGTCCCCGGCGCCGGCGGGTGGCGGACGCTGGCGGCGAGCCTGCGGGACCGGCAGTTCCGCAGGCTGGCCGGCGCGTACCTGGCCATGTCCACCACCACCCACCTGGTCCTGGCCGGGGTGCCCTACTACGCGCAGTACGAGCTGGGCCGGGCCCGGCTGGCCACGGTGCTGGTCGCCGCGTTCGTCGCGCCGGCGCTGCTTGTCACACCGGCGTGGCTGGCGCTGGCCCGGCGGGTCGGCAAGCAACGCGCGCTGCTCGGCGCGCAGGTCGCGTTCGCCGCCGGGTCGATGGTGCTGGCGGTCGGCCGTCCGGCCGGGCTGCCGGTGCTGGTCGCCGCCGTGGCGGTGCTCGGGGTGGCGTTCGCCGGCATGCAGCTCCTGCCGTTCTCGATGCTGCCCGACGTGATCCGCGCCGCCGGCGCCGAGCGGGCCGGCACCTACACCGGGGTGTGGACCGCCACCGAGGCCACCGGCGCGGCGCTCGGCCCCTACGCGTACGCGTTGTGCCTGGCCGCGGGGGGCTTCGTCGCGTCGACCGCCGGGCAGTCCGTCACCCAGTCGGCGCAGGCCCTCGCGGCGCTGCGGTACGGCTTCGGTCTGCTGCCCGCCGCCGTGATGGTGGTCGCGGTCCTGGTGCAGCGCCGCTACACCCTCGACGACGCGGCCCGCGCCGACGGCGGCCACTAGACTTCGCCCCCGATGGACGCCGACCTGACCGCCGAGACCCGCCCCTGCGCCCACTGCGGTCGTGAGGTGCCGCAGCGCGTCGGCGCCGGCCGGCCCTTCCGCTACTGCCGGGACAACGACGGCGCCTGCCAGCGGGCCGCCCGCAACTCGCGGATGCGGCACCGTAACTCCCCCGGCCTGCCCGGGCAGGTGGCCCGCACCTGGGAGGCGGTGGACCGGCTCGACCAGGTGGTGGAGACGCTCACCGAGGCGCTGCACGCCGAGCTGTCCCCGGCCGGGGTGGAGCGGCAGCTCGCCGAGGTGCGCGCGGAGACCTCCGCGCAGGTCGCCGCCGCGCACGCCGAACGCGACGAGGCCCGCCGCGACGCCGAGGACGCCGCCGCCGCGGCGGCCCGGGACCGGCAGGAGACCCGCGCCGCGTACGCCGACCGCGACGCCGCCCGGGGCCACGCCGAGCAGGCGCGGGCGGCGGCCGACGCGGCCGTCGAGCGGGCCGCCGCCGCCGAGACCGCCCGCGACGCCGCCCGCGCCGAGGCCGGTGCCGCGCAGGCGCTGCGGGTGCAGGCCGAACGCGACCGGGACGCCGCGCGCGCCGAGCTGCGGACGGTGCGGGCCGAACGCGACGGCGAGCGGCAGCGGGTCGCCGAGCTGACCGCCGAACGGGACACCGCCCGCGCCGACGCCGAACGCGCCACCCGGTCGGCCGCGGAGGCCCTGGACCGGGCGCAGGGCCTGCGCGCCGAGGCTGACGCGGCGCGCGCCGACGCGCAGGCCGCCCGGACGCAGGCGGTCGAGGACCGCCGGTCGGCGCAGGCGGCGACCGAGCGGGCCGACGCCGAGGCGACCGCCGCGCGGGCGGCCCGCGCCGAGCGGGACCGGGCCGAGGCCGCCCGCGCCGACGCGGTCGCCGCCGCCGACGCCGCCCGCGCCGAGCGGGACCGCGCCGGCGTCGCCCGCGCCGACGCGGTCGCGGCGGCGGACGCGGCCCGGGCGGAGGTGGCGGCGGCGGACGCGGCCCGGGCGGAGGTGGCGGCGCTCGCCGCCGAGCTGGTCGAGGCACGCCGGGCGGTGGCCGCCGCGCAGGTCCGAGCGGAGGAGTCGGCGTCCCGGCTGGTCGCGGCCGAGGCCGACCGGGACGCCGCCGAACGGCGCATGGGGCAGCTCGCCGACCAGGTCAGCGACCTGGCCGGGGCGCTGGCCGCGCTCGGCTCGCGGGCCGGCTGACCGGACCGCCGGCGCCGCCGGCATCCCGGGCCTTGATCGACGCCAGCTCGCCGAGGTGGCGGTATGCCGGCACGCCCGACCTCGCCACTTCGGCGACCTGGAGTCGACCAAGCGCTCCTTCCCACCCCCTGGAACAAACGCCCTCATGCGGGACAGGCGGAGATCGCGGCCTCTGGGAGGCCGTCCCGTACCACGATCCGTGGAGCACGGCCACGGACCGGGACGGGGCAGCGCGGCGCGGGCACGCCGCGCGAGGATGGGGGCATGGGAAAGACGTACGAGCGCATCGACGGCCGGCTGCGGGAGTTCATCGAGGCGCAGCCGGTGTTCTTCGTCGCCACCGCCCCGCTGGCCGGCGACGGCACGGTCAACCTGTCCCCGAAGGGGCTGCGCGGCGCCCTGGCGGTGCTCGACGACCGCACCGTGGCCTACCTCGACTTCGCCGGCGGCAACGCCGAGACCATCGCCCACCTGCGGGAGAACGGCCGGGTCACGCTGATGTGGTGCGCGTTCGCCGGCCCGCCGACGGTCGTGCGGGTGCACGGGCGCGGTGAGCCGGTGTTCCGCGACGACCCGCGCTGGCCCGAGCTGTTGCGGCACTTCCCCGACATCGACCCGGGCCCGCACGGCCTGCGGGCGGTGATCGTGGTGCGCGCCGAGCTGATCCGCGACACGTGCGGCTACGCGGTGCCGCTGATGAGGTACGACACCGACCGGGATCTGCACGGCCGCCGGTTCGCCCGGGAGGACGACACGTCGCTGTCGGCGTACTTCGCCGGTAAGGAGCACGTGGCGACGAGCATCGACGGGCTGCCCGGCCTGCCGCTGCCGTTGCCGCCCACCCCGGCGCGGTGAGCGGTGGTCAGTGGATGCCGGCCATCAGGCCCCGGATCTGGCGGGTGAACATCACCGCGGCCAAGCCCAGCACCACCGAGGCCAGCCCGAAGGTGAGGAAATAGGTCGACTGCGACCAACTCTGCGCCAGCCGGGCCACCTGCCCGCCGACCGCGTCGCCGACGGCGGTGGCGAGGAACCACAGGCCCAGCATCTGGCTGGCGTACTTGACCGGGGCCAGCTTCGTGGTGGCGGACAGGCCGACCGGGCTCAGCGACAGCTCGCCGGCGACCTGAAGCGCGTACACCGCGACGAGCCACCACGGTGACACCAGGTCACCGCCGACGGCGGCCCGCGCGGCGGCGGCCATCAGCACGAACGACAGGCCGTTGAGCACCAGGCCGACGGCGAACTTCGTCGGTGTGGACACCCGGTGGCCGAGCGTGAGCCACAGCCCCGCGGCCAGCGGCGCGCCGATGATGATCAGGATCGGGTTGACCGACTGGAGCCACGACGCGGGGAACGTGAACCCGCCGACGGTCCGGTCGGTGCGGTCGGCGGCGAAGATGTTCAGCACCGAACCGGCCTGGTCGTAGATCAGCCAGAACGCGGCGGCGAAGAGGAACAGCCACACGTACGCCTTCATCCGGCTGCGTTCGGTGTCGCTGATCTCCCGGTCGGTGAGGATGCGCGTGAAGTAGCCGAGGGTCACCAGCACGGTCAGCACGGTCAGCAGGTTGACCACCGTGTCGACGGTGAACCAGCCGGCCAGCAGCAGCACCAGCAGGGCGACCAGCAGCACGGCGGCGGCCACGCCGGCGCGGGTCAGCGCCCGCCGCCGGTCGGCGCCGAGCAGCGGGTCGGCCGGGTGGGCGCCCGCGTCACCCAGGTTGCGCCGGCCCGCCACGTACTGGATCACGCCGAACGTCATGCCGACCGCTGCCGCCCCGAACCCCAGATGCCAGTTGATCTTCTCGCCGAGGAAGCCGGTGACCAGCGGGGCGATGAACGCGCCCAGGTTGATGCCCATGTAGAAGATGGAGAACCCGGCGTCGCGGCGCGCCGAGTCCCGCTCGTACAGGTCGCCGACCATGGTGGAGATGTTGGGTTTGAGCAGGCCGGTGCCGACGACGATGAGCGCCATGCCGGCGAACACGCTCCAGCCGGTGGGGATCGCCATCACGTAGTGGCCGGCGGCGATGACCACGCCGCCGGCCAGCACGCTGCGCCGCGCCCCGAGCAGCCGGTCGGCGACCCAGCCGCCGGGCAGCGCCATCAGGTAGACCATGGCGTTGTAGGTGCCGTACACGGCGTTGGCGGTCGACTCGCCGATGTCGAGGCCGCCGTCGGCCACCGCCGCGGTCAGGTACAGCACCAGGATGGCCCGCATGCCGTAGAAGCTGAACCGCTCCCACATCTCGGTGAGGAAGAGGGTGGACAGCGCCCGGGGGTGGCCGAAGAAGGTCTTCCCGGCGGGTGGTCGGGCCCCGACCGGCGCGTCACTGCTCATCGTCACCTCCGGCGCGCGTGGTCGGTAACATTCCCCGGTAACGGGCGAAACACTCCACCGATCCGAGGGGCTGTCGCGGCCGGTTACCCTTGAGGTTCCCGACTCGCGGACGGCCTCATCCGGCGTGGGTGGGGAATGGGTGGGCGGTGACCGGCCGTTACACCTGAGGACCAGCACCACGGACGAGGGGAAGTCGATCATGGGCGAGCGCATGCTGCGCGGTAGCCGGCTGGGCGCGGTCAGCTACGAATCCGACCGGAACACGGAGCTCGCGCCGCGGCAGACCCGCGAGTACCTGTGCGCCAAGGGCCACCAGTTCGAGGTGCCGTTCGCCGTCGACGCCGAGGTCCCCACGACCTGGGAGTGCAAGTTCGACGGCAGCGTCGCCCGGCTGGTCGACGGCAACGAGCCGGAGCAGAAGAAGGCCAAGCCGCCGCGCACGCACTGGGACATGCTGCTGGAGCGGCGTTCGATCGCCGAGCTGGAGGACATCCTCGCCGAGCGGCTGCAGGAGGTCCGCACCCGCCGCGGACGCGCCTGAACAACCCGAAACCGTCGAAACGCCCCCGGGGATCACCCCGGGGGCGTTTCGTCACGTCCGGTCAGCGGTCGACGATCTCACCCTCGATCGCGGTACCCGGCTGCGGCTGGGCGGCTGGCGGCTGCTGAGGCGTCGGCGTCGGTTGCGGGGCGCCCGGGTAGACCCGCACCCGACGCGGGCCGAACAGGTCACCGGCGACCATCGACGACACCCGCCGCTCGGTGGACCGGCGCACCCCCACGGCGGTGAGCCGGCGCACCGGCGGCACCATCAGCAGCAGCCCCACCACGCCGCTGACCAGCCCCGGCAGCGCCAGCAGCAGCGCACCGGCCAACCCCACCAGGCCGTCGGTGACCTGCGGCCCGGGCGGCTGCCCGGCCTGCGCGGCGACCCGGAACCGCCGCCACGCCCGCATGCCCTCGCGGCGCAGCAGCACCAGCCCCAGCAGCGACGCCGCGAACACCAGCAGCAGCGCCGCACCGAACCCGACGGCCCGACCGACAAGCACGAAAACGGCCAGCTCCAGCAGCGTCAACAGCAGCAGGGCCAGTGGTATGAATCGCAGTCCTCGGCGCATCTCACCCCATCCGGTGTGTCGTCACGCCCCTCCAGCATGACACGCCCGCGCTCACGGCCACCGCGCCAACGCCCGCGGGCGTCCCCGCACCGCCGCCCGCCGGTCCCGCACCCCCCACCGGGTGACCCGCCACAACGCCTCCGCCACGATCAACGGGCTCATCTTGCTGTCGCCGTGTTCCCGTTCGGCGAACGTGATCGGCACCTCCACGATGCGCACCCCGGCGCGGTGCGCCAGCCGGGACAGCTCCACCTGGAACGCGTACCCCTGGGACCGCACCGAGTCCAGGTCGATGGCGTCCAACGCCGTCGACCGGTACACCCGGTAACCGCCGGTGGCGTCGCTGACCGGCATGCCCAGCGCCACCCGCGCGTACAGGTTGCCCACCCGCGACAGCAGCAGCCGCCGCCACGGCCAGTTCAACACCCGCGCGCCGGGCGTCCACCGGGAGCCGATCACCACATCGGCGTCGCGGGCGGCGTGCAGCAGCGCCGGCAGGTCCTCCGGGGCGTGCGAGCCGTCGGCGTCCATCTCCACCACCGCGTCGTAGCCACGCTCCCGCGCCCAGGCGAACCCGGCCAGATACGCCGCGCCGAGGCCGTCCTTGCTGCGCCGGTGCAGCACGTGCACCTGCGGGTCGACGCGGGACACCGCGTCGGCGATACCGCCGGTGCCGTCGGGGCTGCCGTCGTCGGCGACGAGCACGTCCACCGCCGGCGCCGCCGCGCGGACCCGGGCGACGATCCGGCGCACGTTGTCCGCCTCGTTGTAGGTGGGGATGACCACGAGGACCCGCCCCACCCCGGGATGGCCGGCTGCCACGCCCACCGTCGCACCGCCTCTCGTCGGCTCAGCCGCCGGTGACCTCCCGGCGGCGGCGCAGCAACGCCGCGCCGGCCAGGGCCGCGACCGCCAGAGCCGCGAGCGCCACCTCCGGCCACACCCCCGCCACGGTGGCCGGGGTACGCCCGTCCCCGAGTCGCATCTGCCGCACCACCACCTCGGCGGTGTTGAACCCGGTGGCACCGTCTACCCGCCCGTCGGGGGAAACGAACCCGGACACCCCGACCGTGGAGGACATCAACGCGGCACGTCCGTGCTCCACCGCCCGCAACCGCACCATGGCCAACTGCTGGCGGGCCTCGGCCACGTCGAAGGTGGCGTTGTTGGTCTGCACCACGAGCAGTTGCGCGCCGCCGGTGACGGTGTCCCGGACGATGCCGTCGTAGGCCACCTCGAAACAGATCACGTCACCGAGGGTCGCCGGCCCGGCGTCGAGCACCCCGGGACGGTCACCGGGAACGAAGTCGGAGCGGACCCGGTCCACCTCGGCGCTGACCTTCCGGGCGATGGACCGCAGCGGCACGTACTCGGCGAACGGCACCGGATGCCGCTTGGTGTACAACTGGGTCAGGTCGGCGCCGCTGCCGGGCCGCCACAACAGGCCGGCGTTGCGGACCTGCCCCTGGCCGGGGCCGAGCAGCACCGCGCCGACCAGGATCGGCGCGCCGATCGCGTCGGCGGCCTGGGAGATCCGGTAGCCGGCGGCCGGGTTGCGCAGCGGGTCGATGTCGCTGGAGTTCTCCGGCCACACCACCACGTCGGGGCGGGCCTGCTCACCCCGACCGACCCGCTGCGCCAGGGCCAGGGTGGCGTCGACGTGGTTGTTCAACACCTGCTGCCGCTGCGCGTTGAAGTCCAAACCGAGGCGGGGCACGTTGCCCTGCACGATGGCCACGGTGACGGTGTCGCCGGCGCCGCGTACCCCCGCCGGGACGGCCGGTCCGGCGGCGAGCAACGCGACCAGGGCGGCGGCGAGCGCGGCGACCGGCCGCCACTGCCCGGCCGGGCGGGACCAGTCACGCCACGCGACGGCGAGCAGGATCCCCCCGGCCAGCGCGACGGCGAACGTCACGAGCGGGGCGCCGCCGAGCGCCGCCAGCCGCAGCAACGGCGACGTGTCCTGGCTGAACGCCAACCGACCCCACGGGAACCCACCGAACGGGACGCGGTCACGCAACGCCTCCTGCCCGACCCACAGCACACCGGTCAGCAGCGGCCACACCGCCGCCCGCCGGTCGGCCAGCGGCGACACCCAGGCGGTCGCGGCGCCGAGCAGCGCCAGGAACCCGGCCTGCGACAGCGACAGCAGCACCCACGGCAGCCAACCGGTGTGCAGGTTGGTCCACTCCAACAGCGGCGCGAACAGCGTCACCCCGGTCAGGAAGCCCAGCCCGGCGCCGGCACGCACCCGCCGCCGGTGCGCCGCGGCGGCCAGCAACGCCACCCCGACCGGCGCGAGCGGCCACACCCCGTACGGGGGGAACGCCACCAGCAACGCCACCCCGGCCAGCACCGCGGCCGGCACGGCCACCGTCAGCGGCAACGCCCGACGCGCCCCGACGCCCGGGCGTGCCCCGCCGGTGGCACGCGACTGTTCCCGGTCCAGCGTCGTCACCGGCACCTCACCACGATCACGGGCCGAAGGCTACCCGCCCCGGCCGCCGACCGGCCCACGGGCGGCCCGGAAACGGAAATCGGGGCGCGGCGTAAGCCGCGCCCCGACGCTCCCAGGCCCTCCCCGGCCGGTGGGGCGAAGATGATCGGCGCCGACCTTCGGACCGACCCGACGTGGACTGGCTGCCCCCGCCTGGCCGTTGTCTACTGGCCGTTCCTCCCACCCTGCCCGTACACCGGTAACCGCGACCGGTTCGCGCCGCCCCGCCGACCCCCGCCCGCTGGACCTGGCCGCCGCAACCTTCCGGTCGCTCGGCCAGCGGACGAGAGGACGAAGCGAACAACAGCCGCTTCCCGTGGTAGGACTCAAAGACGGTACGGCGTGCACCCCCGCCGCTGTCAACCCACCCCGGCCTGTCGTGTGGTGCACCACGGCGTGTCGCGTCGGCGCGTCTCGATGGGTGGACCGTCCGGTCAACCGCCCAGGTGGTGCCGCAGCACCGCCGCCGCCGCGACCGGATGCTCCCCGGCGAGCAACCCGGCCGCCGCCAGCACGTAGTCGACGTCGACGACCGGCCGGGCGGCCCGCGGCAACGGCCACCCGCCCGCGTGGTCGGTGAGCACCGCGTCGAGCACCCCCGCCGCCGACGCCGGGTCGGCGTGCCGCAACACCCCACCGGAGCCGACGAGCAGCCGCACCTCCCGCAGGTCCCGCCCGGCCCGCTCCCCGGTCGCCGCGCCGCGCGCGTGCCGACGCAACGCCACCGTCGCCGCCAGCGCCGCGATCCGCCCGTCGACGGCCCGCTCGGCGTCCCCGCCGGGCAGGAACCCCGGATCGGCGGCCCGCGCCGCCGCCGCCACCGCCAGCACGTCCCGCTCCCCGGCGGCGAGCAGCCGTTCCTCCGCGGCGGCCCGCACCACACCCGGCGCGGACCACCGCATGCCCAGGTCCCCCTCGACGGTGCGGGCCCGCCACAACGAGCCGGTGACCTCCCGGCCCGGGCCGCTCTCCCGCTCGTCGGGCGTCAACACCGAATACACATCCGTGGTGGCGCCGCCGACGTCCACCACAGCCAGGTCACCGCCGACGGTGTCGGCGAGGACCTCCACACCGGTCAGCACCGCGTCCGGGGTGGCCGCCCGGACCAACCGCGCGAACCGGACACCACGGGACAGTTTCTTCCCGCCGATCACGTGCCGCAGGAACACCTCCCGGATCGCCGCCCGCGCCGACCCCGGCGCCAGCACCCCGATCCGGGGCAGCACGTTGTCCGCCGCCGTCACCGGCACACCCGCGCCGGCCAACACCGCGTACAACCCGTCGCGGACGTCGACGTTGCCCGCGAGGACCACCGGCACCCGCCACCGGGCCCGCGCCAGCCGGGTCGCGTTGTGGGAGAGCGCGTCGGCGTCACCGCCGTCGGTGCCACCCACCAGCAGCACCACGTCCGGGCGGGCCGCCCGCAACGCCGTCAACTCCGCCGCACCCAACCGGCCGGCGGCCACGTGCACCACGTCCGCCCCCGCCGACAGGCCCACCCGCCGGCCCGCCTGCGCCGTGACCAGAGGCTCGTAACCGACCACGGCCAGGCGCAGGCCACCACCGGCCGACGAACACACGTACCACGGCACGTCACCGACCCCGGCCGCCGCGCGGGCCGCACCGACCGCGGCGTCCAGACCGTGCAGCACATCCGAACCGACAGTGGTCGGCGCGGACGCCGCGCCGACCAGCCGACCGCCGTCGAGGTCGACCACCGCCGCCTTCGTGTACGTCGACCCGACGTCGGCGCAGACCGCGGTGTTCACGCCGACCTGTCTGTCGTTCGCGACTGCGGGGCTCGCAGGACCGGCTCGCTCCTCGCGCTCACGGGGCTGTCTGTCGTTCGCGACTGCGGGGCTCGCAGGACCGGCTCGCTCCTCGCGCTCACGGGGCCGGCGGCACGACCACCGTGCCGGTCGCCGTCACCGCCACGATCGGCTCGTCGAGCACCTCGGCGGCCGACTCACCCCGATCCGGGCGGCCCCGGCACACCACCCGCGCCTCGAAGTCGATCGTGCGGCTGCGGGTGCCCACCCGCGTCACCGTCGCCACCACCTCCAGCACGTCACCGGCCCTCATCGGCGCGCGGAACTGCACCTCGGAGTACGAGGCGAACAAACCCTCGTCGCCGTCGGCGCGGATGCACACCTCCGTCGCCACATCCCCGAACAACCCCACCGCGTACGCCCCGTCGACCAGGTTCCCCGCGTAGTGGGCGTGGGAGTACGGCACATAGCGGCGGTGCACGACGGTCAACCCGACCCGCGGATCACTCATGCGACGCCCGCCTTCGAGGTGACCAGCGCGTGGACGAGGAAGCTGGCCACCTCACCCGGAGTGGTGCCGCGACCGAAGATCCGGTCCACGCCCAACTCGCCGGTCATCGTCTCGTCGAACCGCGGCCCACCCACGATCAACAACGGTCGCCGGCCCGCCGGCATCGCCTCCCGGAACGCCGCCGACATCTCCCGCGTGTTGTGCAGATGCGCGTCGCGTTGCGTCACCACCTGCGACACCAACACCGCATCCGCGCGCTCCCGCCGTGCCGCCTCCACCAACTCCGGCACGCTCACCTGCGCGCCCAGATTGGTGACCTTCAACTCCCGGTAGTATTCCAAGCCCTTCTCCCCCGCGATGCCCTTCACGTTGAGGATCGCGTCGATGCCCACCGTGTGCGCGTCCGTGCCGATACACGCGCCCACCACCGACAGCTTGCGGCGCAACCTCCGCTTCACCACCGCGTTGACCTCCTTGGCCGACAGCAACGGGAAGTCCCGCTCCACCACCTGCACCTGGTCCAGATCCACCAGGTGGTTGACCCGCCCGTACACCACGAAGAACGTGAACCCGTCGCCGATCGGCTTGGCGTGCACGAGCATCGCCGGGTCCATGCCCATCTTGTTGGCCAACTGCACGGCCGCGCCCTCGGCCCGCTTGTCGTGCGGCACCGGCAACGTGAACGACACCTGCACCATCCCGTCGCCGGTGGTGTCCCCGTACGGCCGCACGATCGTCTTCCCCGTCATGCCGTGCCGGCTGGGCATGCCCTCACGGCCCTCGCTGCGCTCGGTGCGTTCGCTCATGCCGGCTGCTCCAGGATCTCCGTGGCCGGGTTGTAGTAACCGTCCTCGTGCCGCGCGACACCGTCGATGCCCTTGCCCCGGTCCGCGGGCCGCTTCATGATCCCGAACGTGCCCTCGGCGATCGCCGTCAACAACGACTGCTCACCGATGCGCTCCAACAGCTCCACCGCCTCACCGAGCACCCGATGCGCCCGCTGCTGGATGAACCCACCCGGCGCCGGCACGAAATCCTCCCGCAACCCACCCGCCGCGCCCAACACGTACCGCACGTTCTGCAACGCGATGTCCCGGTCCGACAACCACGGCGTCACCACCGCCTCCGTCATCATCCCCACCAGCAGAATCCCCTGCCCGGTCATGGCGCCCACCAGGTTGAAGAACCCGTCGAGCAGATTCCCCCGGAACACGTCACCGGTCATGTGCTTCGTCGGCGGCATCCACTTCAACGGCGCGTCCGGGAACAACTCCCGCGCCAGCAACGCGTGCGCCAACTCCAACCGCAACGACTCCGGCACATCCGGGTTGATCTCGAACGCGTGCCCCAACCCCAACAACCGGTCCGGCAACCCCGCCTCGTGCGCGAAGAACTCATTCAACAACTGCGACACCGTCACCGTGTGCGCCTCGTCCACCGCGTCCGCGGTGGTCAGATAGTTGTCCTCACCGGTGTTGATGATGATCCCCGCCCGCGCGTGCACCTGCCGGGAGAACCGCTGGTCCACGAACGTCCGGATCGGGTTGATGTCCCGGAACAGGATCCCGTACATCGAATCGTTGAGCATCATGTCCAGCCGTTCCAAACCGGCCAGCGTCGCCATCTCCGGCATGCACAGACCCGACGCATAGTTCGTCAGCCGCACGTACCGGCCCAACTCCTTCGACGAGGAGTCCAACGCCGCCCGCATCAACCGGAAGTTCTCCTGCGTGGCGTACGTCCCGGCGAACCCCTCCCGGGTCGCCCCCTCCGGCACGTAGTCCAACAACGACTGCCCCGTCGACCGGATCACCGCGATCACGTCCGCGCCCGCCCGGGCCGCCGCCTGCGCCTGCGGAATGTCCTCGTAGATGTCCCCGGTCGCCACGATCAGATAAATCCACGGCCGCTGCTCCGGATCCCCGAACCGCTTCACCAGACGGTCCCGCTCCGCGCGCCGCCGGTCGATCTGCCGGATCCCCGCCGCCACCGCCCGCCGCGCCGCCCGCCGCGCCGCCGTCGCCGCCTTCCCCGACGGCTGGTCGAAACGCACCGACCCGGCCGCCGCCTTCTGCGCCAGCAACGTCACATCCGTGCCACCCTCCCGGGCGAGCGCGTCGAACACCGGCAGCGCCACCCCGTGCCCCAGCCCCACGTCCGCCACCACCGCGTCCACGAGGCGGTTCACCCACGGAATGCCGTCCGGATCCGCCCCGGACACCCCCGCCAACCGCAACACCGCCCGCTCCACCGACACCGTGGTGTGGCTCCGCGCCAGATCCACCACCGGCTGCCCGGCCCGGCGCGCCAACTCCCGCGCCCGCCCCACAAGCGCCGGATCCAACCCCAGCTTGCTCACGAACTGCCTTCCTGATAGATCACGTCACCGCGCAACACCGTGGCCCGGCACACCGGCAACGGAGTCGGATCCGACGGCCCCCGCAACTCCGGGTCCTCCGCCAACACCACCGGCAGACCCCGCTCCACCCCGGCCGGGGCGTCCCACACCGCGAACGTCGCCGGCGCCCCCAACGCCAGCACACCCTCGTTGTCCAGATGCACCGCCCGCCACCCGCCACGCGTGTGCGCCGCGAACGCCGCCCGCACACTCATCCGCTGCGACGGGTTGTGATGCGCCGCCGCCGCCCGCACCGACCCCCACGGATCCAGCGGCGTCACCGGCGAATCCGACCCGAACGCCAACGCCACCCCCACCCCGTGCATCGCACCCATCGGATTCGACTCCAACGACCGGGACAGGCCCAACCGCGACTCGTACATCCGCCCCGAACCACCCCACAGGCGGTCGAACGCCGGCTGCATCGACGCCACGATCCCGTACTCCACGAACCCGGCGATCAACCGCTTGCTCATGATCTCCGCGTGCTCCACCCGGTGCCGCGCCGCCCGCAACCGCTCCGTCCCCAGCGTCGCCGCCGCCTGCGCGAACCCCGCCAGCACCGTGCCGATCGCCGCGTCCCCGATCGCGTGGAAACCGCCCTGCATCCCGTGCGCCGCACAATCGAGCAAATGATCACGCACCTGCTCCGCCGACACGTACCCGTGCCCACACGCCCCCGGCTCCCCGTCCAGGTACGCCGCCGACACGTGCGCCGTCCGCGACCCCAACGCCCCGTCCGCGAACAGGTCCCCACCGGCGCCCACCGCACCCAGGTCCCGGGCCCGCGCCGCACCCAGCAGCTCACCCCAGTACCCGTACACCTCCGGCACGCCGTCCCCCGACACCGCCAACAGCCCGGTGAAGTCCTCCTCGTCGGAAATGTCCGGACCACCGCACTCGTGCACCGCCGCGATCCCCAACGACGCCGCATGCGCCAGAGCCCGACGCTGCGCCGCCACCCGCTGCGCCCGCGTCACCGACCCGAACGCCGCCGCCCGCACCACATGGTGCGCGTCCCGCCGCAACCACCCCGACGAGTCGAAGCCGGCCGCCCCCGCCGCCTCCGGACACGCGCCCAGCAACGCCGACGACACCAACGCCGAATGGATCGACGCCTGCGACAGATACACCCTGCGGCCCCCCGCCGCCCGGTCCACCGCCGCCGCGTCCGGCACCACCGGCTCCGCCCACGACGACTCGTCCCACCCGTGCCCCAGCACCACCGCGTCGGCCGGCAACCCGCCCGCGAACGCCGACACCGCCGCCAACAACTCACCGGCCGACCGCACCGCCGACAGATCCAGCCCCGACAACGCCAGCCCCGTGTCCGTGGCGTGCACGTGCGCGTCCACGAACGCCGGCGTCACCAACGCCCCGGCCAACTCCACCACCCGGTCGGCCGGCGGCGCGTCCCCGTCCGCACCCAACCAGGCGATCCGCCCGTCCCGCACCAGCAGCGCCGTCGCGCTCGGCTCGGCCGGACAGTGCAGCACTCCACCGCGGTACAGCGTCGAGGGGTTCGTCATGGCCTCAGTCTGCCGCCAGCCGCGCCTCGAACAGACCACGCACCCCCGGCTCGGAGCGCAACAGTTCCAACGCCAACTCCGCGTGCCCCGGCACGAACCCGTTACCCACCAGCATCGTCACGTCCGCCGCCAGGCCCTCCGCGCCCAACGCCGCCGCCGCGAAACTCGTCGCCATCGAGAAGAAGACCACAGTGCCGCCGTCCGCCGTGGCCAGCACCGCGCCGTGCTCACACCCCGGCACGTCCACGCACACCACCGTCACGTCCGCCGGCACACCCAGCGCCGTGGTCACCGCCGTCGACAACCCCACCGGATCCCGCGCGTCGGCCAGGGCCACCGCGTCGGCCAACCCGGCCCGCTCCAACGCCTCCCGCTCCGCCGCCACCGGCACCACCCCGACCGTACGACCCGCGCCGGCCCGCCGCGCCGCCGCGAGCGACAGCGACCCGCTCTTGCCGGCCCCACCGATCACCGCCACCGCGACCGGACGCGGATCACCCTCCCGGTCCCGCCGGGCCACCTGCTCGGCCACCACCCGCGCCGTCAACGCCGGCGCCCCGCACACGTCCAGCACCGCCAGGGACAACTCCGGATGCAGGTCGGCCGGCAACACCGCGGCGATCGACCGCGCGAACAGGATCGCGTAGCCGTCGCACGGCACCTGCTCGCTGTGCCCGTCCCACCGGGCCAGCCCGTCGAGGATCGTCAACGGCGTCAACGTCAACGACACGAGCGTCGCCACCCGGTCCCCCGGCCGCAGGCCCAGCGGGGAGCGGCGACCCGCCTCCTCCACGACGCCGATCAGCATGCCGCCCGAACCGGTCACCGGGTTCTGCATCTTCCCCCGGGTCGAGATGATCTCCAGCACCTCGGCGCGGACCTTCTCCCCGTCCCCGCCGTGCTTCTCCGCCAACTGCCGGAAACTCGCCGCGTCCAGGTTCAGCCGCTGCACCCGGATCCGCACCTCGTTCGCTGCGATCCGCGGGTCGGCGTCCAGGCGCCAGGCCGCCTGCGGCAGCACCCCCGCAGGTTCCACGACTCGGTGCAGACCCACCGGTGACGTCACGCCGACCCCCCTCTGTCCAGCCGCCCGAAACCCCGGCCAGGGTTCGCGTCGCGGGAAAACTTACGGCAGACTAATTTCTAGACCGCAGATTTTCCAGTAGCCTTCGCAAGGTTGATCAAACCGCACCACTGACGAGGAGGGGCCGTGACACAGACCCAACCGGTGGAGACCATCCCGACGCCCCGCTCCACGCCGGTCGCCGTCCCCACCGCCGGACAGCCCTACGAATACCGGCGCACCCCCCTGGTCGAACCCGACTGGACCCGCTTCCCCGGCTGGCGCCACGTCACCCGCGAACAGTGGGAGAACGCCCAGTGGCAGCGGGTCAACTGCGTCAAGAACATCAAGCAACTGCGCACCGTGCTCGGTGACCTCGTCGACGAGAGCTTCTACGCCGACCTCGAAGCCGACCAGAAGGCCCTGGCCACCATGTCCATGCTGGTGCCACCACAAATGATCAACACCATGGTGCCGTTCGCGCCCATGACCACCGAGGCGCTCCTCGCCGACCCGATCCGCCGCTACATGATCCCGGTCGCCTCCGACCGGCGCACCGACTGGCCCTCGCACCCCTACGCCAGCCGCGACAGCCTCCACGAACACGACATGTGGGTCGCCGAGGGACTCACCCACCGCTACCCCACCAAGGTCCTCGCCGAACTGCTCTCCACCTGCCCCCAGTACTGCGGCCACTGCACCCGCATGGACCTCGTCGGCAACTCCACCCCCGCCGTCGACAAGCTCAAGCTCACCCTCAAACCGGTCGACAGGTACGACGCCCACATCACCTACCTCAAGGCCCACCCCGGCGTCCGCGACGTGGTCGTCTCCGGCGGCGACGTCGCCAACGTGCCCTGGCGCAACCTCGAGTCCTACCTCATGCGCCTGCTCGAGATCGAAACCATCCGCGACATCCGGCTCGCCACCAAGGCCCTCATGGGCCTGCCCCAGCACTGGCTCCAGCCCGACGTCGTCGAGGGCCTCGAACGGGTCGCCCGCACCGCCGCCCGCCGCGGCGTCAACCTCGCCATCCACACCCACGTCAACCACGCCCAGTCGCTGACCCCGCTGGTCGCCAAGGCCACCCAGACCGCCCTCGACGTCGGCGTGCGCGACGTCCGCAACCAGGGCGTGCTGATGCGCGGCGTCAACGCCACAAACGCCGACCTGCTCGACCTCTGCTTCGCGCTCCAGGGCGAGGCGGGCATCCTGCCGTACTACTTCTACATGTGCGACATGATCCCCAACGCCGAGCACTGGCGGGTCCCGGTCTGGCACGCCCAGCAGCTCCAGCACGACATCATGGGCTACCTGCCCGGCTACGCCACCCCGCGCATCGTCTGCGACGTCCCGTTCGTCGGCAAGCGCTGGGTGCACATGCTCACCGACTACGACCGCGAGCGCGGCATCTCCTACTGGACCAAGAACTACCGCACCTCGATCGAGTCCGCCGACCTCGAAGCGCTCAACAAGCGCTACGCCTACTACGACCCGATCGACACCCTCCCCGAGGCCGGCCAGTCCTGGTGGCACACCCACCGCGACGACTGACCACCACACCACCCGTCGCCCCCGCCGCCGGACCGGCCGCGGGGGCGACGCCGTCCGCACCCGGGAACACGTCGGTGGGCCACCGCTGATCCGGTGGCCCACCGATCGCACGGTCACTTCTCGAACGCGTCCTTGACGTCGTGACCGGCCTGCTTGACGTTCTCCCCGGCCTGCTTGGCGCGCGCCGTGCTCTGCTCGCTGGCACCCTCGGCCCGCAACCGCTCGTTGTCGGTGGCGTCGCCGATGCGCTCCTTCGCCATGCCGGTCATCTCCTGGGCCTTGTTCTTCGCCTTGTCGGTGAAGCTCATGTCGCCCTCCTCGTCTGGGCTGCCCGTTGCTCTTGTCGCGTCCCCGATGTGGGCGCAGACAAACGCGGTGGGCGTGCGCACACCTTCTAGAGCATCCTAGGATAATAGGTTGAAGGTTGGCGCCCAGCGGCCCCGCCCGGCGCGTGCTTGACTGGGGCGGTGAATGAGATCCTGCTGGTCCGGCACGGTGAGACCACCTGGAGCGCCAGTCACCGGCACACCTCGTACACCGACCTGGAGCTGACCCCCGACGGCGAACGACAGGCCCGCGCCCTCGCCCCCCTGCTCGCCGGCCGGCGCTTCGTGCGGGTGCTGTCCAGCCCCCGGCAGCGCGCCACCCGCACCGCGCTCCTGGCCGGCCTCACCGTCGACGCCACCGACCCCGACCTGGCCGAGTGGAACTACGGCGAGTACGAGGGCCGCACCACCGCCGCCATCACCGAGGAACGACCGGGCTGGACGATCTGGACCGACGGCGGCCCCGGCGGCGAGTCACCGGACCAGGTCGGCGCCCGCCTCGACCGGGTCCTCGCCCGGGTCGCCCCGGTGCTGGAACGCGGCAGCGTCGCGCTCGTCGGGCACGGGCACAGCCTGCGGGTGCTCGGGGCACGCTGGATCGGGCTGCCACCGGCGGCCGGTGGGCTGCTGCGGCTGGACACCGCCACGCTCAGCGTGCTCGGTCACGAACACGGCCGGCGGGTCATCCGGCGGTGGAACCTGCCGGCTCCGACGCCGACCGGGAGCGGGCCCGACCAGGCAGCTCGGCACTGATCCGCGGCGGCCGGTGCTCATAGGGGGTGGAGAGCACCACAGTGGTGCGGGTGGTGACGTTCGCGGAGGTGCGGATCTCCTGCAACAGCCGTTCCAGGTCGGCCGGGCCGGCCACGCGCACGAGCAGGAGATAGAAATCCTCCCCCGCGACCGAGTAACAGGAGTCGATCTCGGGCAGGTGCGCCAGCCGTTCCGGCGCGTCGTCGGGCTGCGACGGGTCGAACGGCCGGATCGCCACGAACGCCGTCAACGGCAGGTCGAGCGCCTCGAACGACACCCGCGCGGCGTACCCCTTGAGCACGCCGCGCTGCTCCAGCCGGCGGACCCGCTGGTGCACGGCGGACACGGACAGGCCCACCCGCTCGGCCAGGTCCGTATACGACAGGCGGCCGTCCCCGGTCAACGCCGCCACGATCGCGCGGTCGATCTCCTCCACGCGCTGAAACCTACCCGAGACAGCGCTCCCACGCCGTCCCCGCCCCGCCGCGGTGACGCTCAGCGCGCCGTGCGGTCGCGGACCGCGTCCGCGGCGTAGTTCAACACCTCCGCCATGTCCTCCTCGTCGAGGAACGGCAGGTCGGTGAGGATGTCCGTGACGGACATGCCCTCGGCCATCATGGCCAGCAGCGTGGCCACCGGGACGCGCGACTGCCGCACGCACGGCGCGCCACCCATGACGTCGGGGTCGACGGTGATCCGGGGGAAGGTCACCGCGACAGGTTAACCCGTGGCCAGGGCACGGGAGATCACCAGGCGCTGGATCTGGTTGGTGCCCTCGACGATCTGGAGCACCTTCGCCTCGCGCATGTACCGCTCGACCGGATGGTCGGCGACGTAGCCGGCGCCGCCGAGCACCTGCACCGCGTCGGTGGTCACCCGCATGGCCAGGTCGGTGGCGAACAGCTTCGCCTTCGCCGCCTCGATCGAGTACGGCCGGCCGGCGTCACGCAGCCGCGCGGCGGCGAGCATGAGCGCGCGGGCGGCGGAGATGCCCGTGGCGTGGTCGGCGAGGTTGAACCCCAGCCCCTGGAAGTCGATGATCGCGCGACCGAACTGCCGGCGCTCCCGGGCGTAGCCGACCGCGTAGTCGAGCGCCGCCTGCGCCAGCCCCACCGCGCAGGCGGCGATGCCGAGACGCCCGGAGTCCAGCGCGGACATCGCGATGGCGAAACCGGCGCCCTCGCCGCCGATCAGCCGCTCGGCCGGCACCCGGGCGTCGTCGAAGGCGATCTGGGCCACCGGCGAGGCGTGCAGGCCCATGGTGCGCTCGGCGGCCTGCGGGTGGATGCCGGGCGTGTCCCGGTCGGCCAGCAGGCAGGAGATGCCCTTCGCGCCGGGCCCGCCGGTGCGGCAGAAGATGTCGTAGAAGTCGGCGACCCGGGCGTGGGTGATCCACGCCTTGGTGCCGGTCACCACGTAGTCGTCGCCGTCGCGGACCGCCCGGGTGGTGAGCGACGCCGCGTCCGACCCGCCCTGCGGCTCGGAGAGGCAGTATGCCCCGAGCAACTCCCCGCCGATCAGGTCGGGCAGCCGCTTGCGCTGCTCGTCGGTGCCGAACGTGGCCAGCGGGTGGCAGGACAGCGTGTGCACGCTCACCGCCTCGGCCACGGCCAGCCAGCGGCTGGCGAGGATCTCCAACACCTGGAGGTAGACCTCGTACGGCTGGGCGGCGCCGCCGTGCTCCTCGGCGTACGGCAGCCCGAGCAGGCCGGCCCGGCCCAGGGTACGCAGCACGTCGCGGGGGAACTCGCCGCGCTGCTCGAAGTCGGCGGCCCGTCCGGCCAACTCCCGGTCGGCGAGCTCGGTGGCGAGGTCCAGCAGGTCGTGGGCCTCGTCGGTGGGCAGGATCCGGTCGACGTCCATGGCGGGTTGAGCTCCGTGGGGTAAGTGAGCCGTTGCGGCGTCCGTGGTGTGGACCCCTGAAGCTTAACGGTCGTTTGGCCGACGTGGCGCGGGCGCGCTCCTGTCGTACCCGTGGTCCATGATCCTTGTCGTCACAGCGGCACGGATCACGGGCCGGCGACGGCGGTCCGGCGTGCCCGGCGCCGGCCGCCGGCGGGGAGGTCGGGACAATGACGGAGCCCTCGGACGCCTCGTGGCGACGACGGAGCGTGGTGCGGGTGGCGCCGCCCGCGCGGGCCCGCAAGCTCGCCAAGGTGCCCTTCGTGGAGCTGGCCGACGGGCGGCTCCACGGGGTGGTGTCGAGCGGATCCGACGTGGAGCGGGTCTACGTCTCCTCGGTGACCGCCGGCAGCCACGCGGTCAACTGCAGCACCAACAACAACCGGCCCTGCGGCGGCCTGCGCGGCAGCATGCTCTGCAAGCACCTGCATGCGCTCGCCGACGAGGCCGTGCTCCAGTACGGCGTCGAGCAGGTCGCCGGATACCTGCGCGTCGACGTCGGCGACGGCGTCTCCGGCGGCGCCGAGCTGCTGGCCCGCACCGACGCGCGGCACGAACCCGGCCCGGCGGCGGTGGTGTTCAGCCGGTTCCTGCGCCACCTGGCCTACCTGGAGGTCCCACCGAGCGGCGCGGCCGTGCCCGAGCTGCACTGGTTCCCGGCCACGGCGGGGGTGCGCTGATGCTCGCCGCGCACCTCACCCAGCTCGACGACGGCCTGCCCCCCGGGCTGGCCGAAACCCTCGCCGTGGTCGACGGCGTCGACGACACGCTCACCCGCGGCCTCGCCCGCCCCGGCGAGCCGGACGCCGCCGCGTGGGCCGCGCTGGCCGCCGCGGTCGGCGGCACCCCGCTGGCCGAACGCGCCGCCGAGGCGGTCCGCGCCGCGACCACCGGCGCGCTCACCGACGCGCACCTGGCCGTCCTCGCCGGCGCCCGCGCCGCGCTGCTCGGCGCCGCGCACGACGCGCTGCTGCACCGGCTCGACGAGGCGCTGCACCGGTCCCGCTCCCCGTGGGCCACCACGCCACCCGGGTCCGCCACCGGCTCCCCGTTCGACGCCACGCCGTCCGGCTCCCCCTCGGGCACCGCGCCGGACGACTCCCCCGGCCGGGCCGGGGCTCGCGCCTGGCTGCACGAGCTGGCACTCGCCGGTTGGCGGGGCGCCGACCACGAGCTGCTCTCCGGCGTCGCCGCGCCGGTGGAGGCCGCGCTCGGCGTGCCGGCGCTGCGCCGCCTCGCGGTGCTGCTCGACGGTCTCGCCGCCGAGCTGCGCACCGGCGTCGCGGCCGACCCGGCGCGGGTGCCCGCCCGCCGCTGGGCCGACCTGTGGGCCCGGGCCGTGCTGCTCACCGCCGGCGCCGCCGACGAGACCGCGCCGCCGGAGCCGGTCTCCGGCCGCCTGCTGCCACTCGGCGTCGACGTGCACGAACACGACACCGCCTTCCAGGCCCAGTTGCACGCGCTGCTCGAACCGGCCGGCGGCGGCACCGTCCGGCTGGTCCGGGTCACCGTGGCCGCGGCGAAGGTCGCCACCATCGTCGGCCCGGCCGGCTGGCGGCTGCTGGAGGCGTACCCGGTGCTGCTCAAGGCCCTGGCCGAACGACGGAGCGTGACCGTCACCGACATGCCCGCGCACGGCGGCGACCTGCGCTGGGTCGACGAACGCGCCGCGCTCGGCGACCCGGCCGACCCGTTCGCCACGGCCCGGGTGCTGCTCGCCGACGCCACCGCCGCCGCGACCCCGCCGCTGCAACGCCACCCCGCCGCGATCGCCGAGCCGGTCCTGGCCGAGGGCCGGGTCACCCGCGACGGCGACGGCGCCCTGCTCGTCGACCTCGGCGGCCGGACGATCCCGCTGGCGACCGACCGGCTGCCCGCGGCCGGGCCGCTCACCCCGGCGCTGCTCGCCGCCGCCACCGCCTGCGTCGGCCTGCTGCGCTGGGACGACGGCCGCTGGCTGCTGCAACCCCTCGCGGTCCGGGCCGCCGTCAGGAAACAGACCGTCGAGGCGCACAACGGCGACTGGGCGTGCGGCGTCACCGACGCCAAGGTCGCCAAGGCCGAGGCCAGGGCCGGCGACGCCGTGGCCGTGCTGCGCGAACGCGCCGGAAGGTTGCTGCGCCGATGACCGCCGACCACGCCAACCGCCGCCAGGTGCTCTACTGGCGGCTGCTCGCCCGCCTGTTCCACCCCGACGAGCAGCCCACGCTGGAGTCGGCGAGCGTCGCCGTGGTCGACGACCTCGGCCTGCCGCCCGCGCTGCTCGACCCGGCCGTCTCGGTGGACACCGTCGTCCAGCGCTTCCCGGCACTCGCCGACGAGCTGCGCGGCCTGCTCACCGCCGGCGACACCCCGGGCGACACCGGGCCGTTCCAGCCGGGCGAGACCGAGGTACGCCGGGCCGCCCTCGCCGCCAAGCTGCTGCTCAACGTGTTCGCCACCGGCGCCGGCGAGGTGAGCGCCGGGCAGCTCGCCCGCTGGCAGGCCGACGCCGGCTGGTTCGAGCAGGCGTGCGGCGTCGCGCCGGGCGAGCTGCGCCGCGACGGCACCGGCCTGGGCGCCACGCTCGCCGGCCTGGAGGGCGACCTGGTCCGCCGGATGCGCCTGCGGGAGGTCCTCGCCGACCCGGTGCTGGCCGCCCGGCTGACCCCGAGCATGTCCCTGATCGAGCAGCTCCTCCGCGACAAGGCGAACCTGTCCGGGGTGGCGCTGGCGAACGCCAAGTCGCTGATCCGCCGATACGTCGACCAGGTCGCCGAGGTGCTGCGCACCCAGGTGGCACAGGCCACCGTCGGCGCCGTCGACCGGTCGGTGCCGCCCAAGCGGGTCTTCCGCAACCTCGACCTGGACCGCACCATCTGGCAGAACCTGACCAACTGGAGCCCGGAGGACGAACGCCTCTACGTCGACCGGCTCTATTACCGGCAGACCGCCCGCCGCACCACCCCGGCCCGGCTCATCGTGGTCGTCGACCAGTCCGGCTCGATGGTCGACTCCATGGTCAACTGCACCATCCTCGCGTCCATCTTCGCCGGCCTGCCCAAGGTCGACGTGCACCTGATCGCCTACGACACCCGGGCGTTGGACCTCACCCCGTGGGTGCACGACCCGTTCGAGGTGCTGCTGCGCACCAACCTCGGCGGCGGCAACGACGGCCCGGTCGCCATGGCCCTGGCCCGTCCCAAGATCGTCGAGCCACGCAACACCGTGCTGGTCTGGATCTCCGACTTCTACGAGTTCGACCGCTCCCAACCGCTGTTCGACGGCATCGAGGCGGTGCACCGCTCCGGGGTGAAGTTCATCCCCGTCGGCTCCGTCAACAGCTCCGGCCACCAGAGCGTCAACCCCTGGTTCCGGCAACGCTTCACCGACCTCGGCACGCCCGTCATCTCCGGCCACATCCGCAAGCTCGTCACCGAGCTGAAGAACTTCCTCACCTAGGAGAGCACCCCTGATGTCCGACATGCTCCGCGCCCCCGCCGAGGTCAAGTACGCCGACGAGCTGGCCTGGCTCGAATCGGTCGACACCGGGCCGAAGCCGTTCTCCTGGCGCCTCAGCCCGCGCATGGTCCGGCTGTTCATCCTCGGCTCCGAACGCGCCGACGGCCTCGACCGGGAGATCCCGCAGAAGTGGTTCGGCGACCGCAGCTTCGTCGAACGCAGCATCGTCACGCTCGCCTCCGACCGGGGCCTGCTGCTCATCGGTGACCCCGGCACCGGCAAGAGCTGGCTCGCCGAGCTGCTCTCCGCCGCGATCTGCGGCAACTCCACCCTGGTCGTGCAGGGCACCGCCGGCACCACCGAGGACCACATCAAATACTCCTGGAACGTCTCCATGGTCATCGCCCGCGGCCAGTCCCGCGAGTCGATGATCCCCTCGCCGATCATGAACGCGATGGAGCAGGGCGTCATCGGCCGCTTCGAGGAGCTGACCCGCTCCACCAGCGACGTGCAGGACGCGCTCATCTCGATCCTGTCCGAGAAATACGTCTCCATCCCCGAGCTGGACCACGACAACATCGTCTTCGCCCAACCCGGCTTCTCGATCATCGCCACCGCCAACAGCCGCGACCGGGGCGTCAACGACCTCTCCTCCGCGCTCAAGCGCCGGTTCAACTTCGTCCGCATCCCGGTCGTCACCAACAAGCGCAGCGAGGCGGAGATCGTCCGCTTCCGCACCGAGGAACTGCTGCGCCGGCACCGCATCGAGCTGGAGGTCCCCCCGACCCTGCTCGACATCCTGCTGCAGAGCTTCGCCGACCTGCGCGCCGCCGCCTCCGCCGCGACAAGCGACGACGAGAAGCTCGAGTCGGCGCTGTCCACCGCCGAGCAGATCGGCGTGCTGGAGGACGCCGTCCTGCACAGCCAGTTCTTCGGCGACCGCACCCTGCGCGCCCAGACCCTCGCCGGGTCCCTCGTCGGCTCGCTGGCCCGCCGCAGCCCGGAAGACCTCGCCATCCTCAACAAATACCTGCACGGCGTCGTCGAACCCCGCGCCAAGGCCGACGGCGGCGACTGGGACGGCTTCCTCGACGGCGGTCGCCAGGCGATCGCGTCCCTGTCGTGACCGCGCCCGCCCCGACCGGCCTGTTCGGCGCGCTGCGCGACCAGCTCACCGACGCCGCCGCCGCGTTCGCCGACTCCCCCGACGCGCTCGCCGACATCCTCGCCGGGATGGTCGACGACGTCGACCGGGCCCTGCGCGAACGGCTGGAGATCTTCCCGGTCTGCCACCACTCCCCCGCGTCCGCGCTGGCCATGGCCCGCCGGCTGCGCGCCCGCCCACCCCGGGTCATCTACCTCGAACTCTGCGAGGACCTGCGGCCCCTCCTCAACGAGCTGCGCAACTGCCGCCTGCCGGTGGCCGTCCAGGCGTTCGCCACCGAACTCGACGGCTTCCCCGTCGAGTGGAGCCCGCTGAGCGTCATCGCCCCGATCACCGAAGCCTCCGCGGAATACCAGGCCATCGCGTACGCCCTGGACACCCCCGGGGTGGAGCTGGTGCTCGTGGACCGCTCCACCGACCACGTCTACCAGTGGACCCCCCGCGCGGACGGCCCCGACGCCCCCGGCGCGACTCCGACATCCGACGAGGACGCCGCGCTGCACGGCGACGCGGTCGGCGTGGAGATCGGCGACCTGCGCCCCCGATTCGCCGAGCTGGAGGCACACCTGCTGCACCACGGCAAGGTCCGGCACTGGTCGGAATGGTGGGAGCAGTACGTCGAACGCCCCCTCGCCGACGCCGACTACGACACCTACCGGCAGGTCATGGTGCTCATCGGCAGCCTGTTCCGGCGGCTGCGCCCGACCCGGGCCGCCCACGACGACCGCGACGAGGACCGCGAACGCCACATGTGGACCCGGATGCGCGAACACCTCGCCGCCACCGGCGCCGACCCGACCGACTGCCTCTACGTGTGCGGCGCCTACCACGCCGTCAGCCACGTCGAGCAGTTCGGTCTCGACTCCACCGCGCCGGACTTCCCGATCAGCCCCCGCACCGGCACCCGCTGGCGCTACGGCCTCATCCCGTCCAGCCACTCGGCCATCGAGGCGCAGTTCGGGCTCGCCCCCGGCACCGTCTCCATCGCCGCCGCCAACTGGACCACCGCGCTCGGCCGCAGCAGGCTCACCCCCTACCGGCTGACCGGGCAGTCCACGCCGAAGAAGGGCCGGCGTACCCGCGCGGGCACCGCGCCCGCCGCGCCCGGGGCCGCCGCCGACCGCCTCACCGGCTTCCTCGCCGCGCCACCCGCGCTCGACGACCTCGACGAGGCGGAGCTGCGCGGCTGGTGCGTCGACATCGTCCGGCTCGCCCGCCGCAACGGCTACCTGGCCAGCACCGCCGACGCGATCGCCGTGTTCGAGACCTCGATCCTGCTGGCCAACCTGCGCAACCGGGCCCGACCCACGCCGTACGACTTCGCCGACGCCGCGGTCACCTGCATCGAGAAGGACGTGGTGCCCGGCCGGCGCGACGTCCGCCGGCTCTGCGAGATCCTGCTCGGCGGCGACCGGATCGGCCAGGTCGGATACGACTCCCTGCCGCCGCTGGCCCGCGACGTCCTCGACCGGCTCCAGCCGCTCGGCCTCGACCTGCAACGCCGCACCGTGCAACGGGCACTGCTCGACCTGCGTGCGGACCCGGCGCTGGCGCCCTGCTCCGACCTGCTCTGGATGCTGCGGCACCTGCTGCCCGCCGACGCGGCCCGCCCGATCATGGGTGAGCACCGCCTCGGCCACCGCTCCACCCAGGAGAGCTGGGACCTCGCCCTCGGCCGCAACCAGCGCGCCCTCATCGAGCTGGGCTACGAGGGCGTCACCGTCGAGCAGGTGCTGGAGCAACGACTCCGCCGGGCCGTCCGCGGCCCGGACGCCACCGCCGCTCGCGCGCTCGCCGCCGTCGAGGACGCCATCCGCCTGCTCGGCAGCCCCCGCCTGGTCGACGAACTCGGCACGCGGGCGGTGGAGCTGCTCGCCGCCGAACGCACCGTCGACGACGCGCCGGAGGTGCTGCGCCGCATCCGGCGGCTGCTCGCCCACCACCGCACCACCGCGCCGGCGCTGCCCGCCTGGTGCCGGGCGTTCGTCACCACCGGCTACGCCCACTACTGCACCCTGCTGCCCACCGCGTTCGTCGACGAGGCCACCGGCGTACGGCAGGTCGGCGCGATGCTCGGCTTCCTGTTCAGCATGGAGAGCCTCGCGTTGTCGCTGGGCTGCGACCGGTCCCAGCTCGAACTGGCCGTCGCCCAGGCCCACCCGGAGGCGCCGGCCAAGCTGGCGCTGCTCTGGGCCGCCCGCCACCAGCTCGGCCTGCTTCCCCTGGCGCGCCTGCGCGAGCGCTGCGCCGAGTTGCTGGCCAATCCGCTCGTGGTGCCGGCGTTCCCGCAGTACCTGTCCGGCTTCGTGCACGCCCTCGACCCGGTGCCCGGGCTCGCGCCGTTCGTGGTCGAGACCATGTCCGCCGCCTTCGCCGGGCTGCCCGACCCGGTGCTGCTGCCCTGGCTGCCCACCCTGATCACCACGCTCCGCGAGCACGGTCCCGAGTTGGTGCCGCTGCTGGTCCGCGAGGCGGAACGCACCTTCCCCGCCACGCTGCCCGCGCTCGACGGCTGGACCCCGCCGTGGGCCGCCGACCCCGCCGCGCCCGCCGCGCCCGCCGCGCCGGCACCGACGGTCCAGGCGGGGCCGGCGCACGACCTGTTGGCCGCCCACCCGGACGCGGTCGACGCGATCGCCGCGCTACTCGGCTGCGACGCACCGTGGCGCTCCCCCACCGGCGGGGCCCCGGTGTCCGGCAGCGCCGGCGAGGCCGCGCTGGCTGGCGGCGTCGGCGGGGCCGCGCTGGCGGGTGCCGCCGCGACGCTGCTCACCGCGCATCCGGCCACCGCCCACGCCGTGGCGGACCTGGTAACCACGCCGGGCCGGGTCGCAGTCGGCGCGGGGTGACAGACGTCCACCGGAGAGCAGCGGGGAATCTCGACATCGCCGACCTCGCGGGCGTCGGGCACGACGCCCGCCGACCCGTAGATCCACCGCGCCGACGGCGCCGGGCGGCGAGACCGCCCCGCGTGGACCACAACCGGCTCGGCCAGGTGGTTGCGGGCGGCGGGCACCATGGAGTGGTGATCCGCTTCCTGCTGAACCTGCTGTGGCTCGTCTTCGGTGGCGGCCTCGTCCTCGCCCTCGGTTACGGCGTGGCCGCCCTGATCTGCTTCGTCCTGGTCGTGACCATCCCGTTCGGCGTCGCCTCGCTGCGCCTCGCCTCGTACGCGCTGTGGCCGTTCGGGCGCACGATCGTGCCCAAGCCGGGCGCCGGCGTGCCCTCCGGCCTGGCGAACGTGCTCTGGGTGCTGCTGGCCGGCTGGTGGCTGGCCCTGTCGCACATCCTCGCCGGGGTGGCGCTGTGCGTGACGATCATCGGCATCCCGTTCGGGGTGGCCAACTTCAAGCTGGTCCCGGCGGCGCTCTGGCCGCTCGGCCAGGAGGTCGTCGAAACCCCCTGAGCCCATCACCCGGGACGCCGAGAGATCTGCCCGGAAAACAGACCCACTTGCCGTTGATCGACTCCACTTCGGCGAGGTGGCGGTATCGCCAGTCCTGGATACCGCCACCTCGCCGAGATGGAGTCGATCAAGTGCGCTGTTCTCGCATATTGGGAGAATCTTCCTACCTTTTGAACCACGACGGATCCGACCGGAGACCGCGCCCACCACCCCTCGGGCGTCCTAGGAGGATGGGGTGGTGGGCGCGGGAACGAGCGGGAAATGCCTCGACCCGCACCGGACGATCAAGGGCGGGCTACGGTCGGTGGCGTGGGAGATCGCAACGAGGTGATCGCGGCGCTCAAGGCCGATCCGGCGATGTCGGGCCTGCGCCGGTCGCTGGAGTTCTACCACGGCGACCCGGCCCGGGAGGCCGCGCTCGACGGGTTCTACGCGCCCCTGGTCGGCGCCGGCGACCTGGTCTTCGACGTGGGCGCGCACGTCGGCGACCGGCTGGACAGCTTCCGTCGCCTCGGCGCCCGGGTGGTCGCCGTGGAGCCGCAGCCGCTCTGCGCCCGGGTGCTCCGCGCCCTGCACGCCGGCGACGGCGCGGTGACGGTGGTGGAGGCGGCCTGCGGGCGGGCCGCCGGGCCGGTGCGGCTGCACGTGAACTCCGCCAACCCGACCGTCTCCACCGCCTCCCCGAGTTTCGTCCGCGCCGCCGGTCGGGCCGCCGGCTGGGAGGGCGAGACGTGGGACGGCGAGATCGAGGTGGCCGGCACCACGCTTGACGCGCTCGTCGCCGCCCACGGCGTCCCGGCGTTCGTGAAGGTCGACGTGGAGGGCTTCGAGGACGCCGTGCTGGCCGGGTTGAGCCGCCCGGTGCCGGCGTTGTCGTTCGAGTTCACCACCATCGCCCGGGACCTGGCCGAACGCTGCCTGGACCGGCTCACCGCGCTCGGTTTCACCGGGTTCGCCGTGGCGCTCGGCGACGAGATGACGTTCGCCCCGCCGGGTTGGCGGTCGGCCGCCGAGGTGGCGGCGTACCTGCGCGCGCTGCCGCACGAGGCCAACTCCGGCGACGTGTACGCGCGGATCTGATTTCGGTCCACTTCGGACGGAACGCTCGACGCCGCATCGACCCTGCTCATCGCCGTGATCGGCACATCCGCTGCCCGGCCGCTTTTTTCAGGAGTCGAACTTAGCCGTGTTTTGTTACCTGCCCGTTATTGACGTGACCGGCGCCACTTCGGTTGACTGCCACGGAACCGCTACCGCAACCGGTTCCGAAACATCGCCATCATCCCCGCGACCCGGGAGCGTCACGTGCCGATCACCATCGCCGACGTCGCCACCCGCGCCGGGGTGAGCAAAACGACCGTGTCGCGGGTGCTCAACGGCAAGGGCGAGGTGCACATCCGCACCGCCGACCGGGTCCGCGCCGTCATCAGCGACCTCGGCTACGTGCCCAGCGCCCGCGCGGTCGGGCTGGCCCGCGGGCGTACCCGGGTGGTGGGCATGCTGGTGCCGGCGCTGACCTGGCCCTGGATGGGCGAGGTGCTCCAGGGCGCGGTGGACGCGGTCGAGGCCGCCGGCTACGGCATGCTGCTGTTCACCTGCACCCACGGCGACGAGTCGATGCGGCGGTTCGCCTCCCAGGTCTCGGCCAAGTCCTTCGACGGCCTGCTCGTGGTCGAGCCGGAGGGCACGCTCGACTACATCAGCGGCCTGCACCGGCGCGGCCTGCCGGTCATCCTCATCGACGACCGCGGCCACCAGCCCGGCTTCCCCTCGGTGCGCACCACGAACGAAGCCGGCGCCCGGGCCGCCGCCGTGCACCTGCTGACACTCGGACGCCGCCGGCCGCTCGTCATCACCGGCCTGCGCCGCTTCGGCTGCACCCGGGAACGGCTGGCCGGCTTCGCCCACGCCTACGCCGACGCCGGCGTACCCGTCGAGGCGGTCCGGGTGGTGGAGGGCGACTTCACCTTCGAGTGCGGACGCGCGGCGGTGCGGCGGCTACTCGCCGACGGCGCGCCGTTCGACGCCGTCTTCGCGCACAACGACCTGTCCGCCGCCGGCGCGCTCCAGGCGCTGCGCGACGCCGGCCGGCGCGTCCCGGAGGACGTGGCGGTGGTCGGCTTCGACGACCTGCCGCTGGCCGGGCACACCCACCCGCCGCTCAGCTCGGTGCACCAGCCCCTGCGGGAGATGGGCGCCGCCGCCGCCCGGCTCCTCATCGCCCACCTCACCGGAACGCCGCTGCCCGACACCCCGACCGTCATCCCGACCCGCTTCGCCGCCCGCGCCTCCACCGGCGTCACCTGACCCCGATTCCGCCGAACCCGGCGACCACGCCGGCGGGCACCCGCCCGCCGGTGGCACCACCGCACACCCTTCATCCATCACATCCCGCCCCGAGAACATGCGGGACCACCGAGGGAGACCGCCATGAGAAGAAGGCAACTCCTCGCCGTCGCGCTGGCCGGCGCGATGGTCACCACCACGGTCGCCGCCTGCGGCGACAGCCCCAACGCGGACAAGAAGAGCGGCCAGGCCGCGACCGTGCTGAACGTCGGCATGCCCAACGGTCCGCAGGCCGAGAACAACAACCCGTTCCTCACCACCTCGGCCGCCGCGTCGCTCGGCTACCGCTGGCAGATCTACGAGCCGCTGATGATGTGGAACCCGGTCAAGCCGGCCGAGCCGTTCAAGCCGTGGCTGGCCACCAAGGCCGAGTGGTCGGCGGACTACAAGTCGGTCACGGTGACCGTCCGGGACGACGCCACCTGGTCCGACGGGCAGAAGGTCACCGCCGAGGACGTCGCGTTCACCTACAACCTGGTCCAGAAGTTTCCGGCGCTCAACGACCAGGGGGTGCCGTACACCGGCGCGACCGCGAGCGGCAACGACGTCACGATCACCATGTCCAGCCCGCAGTTCGTCAACCAGCAGAAGGTGCTGTGGCGGGTGCCGATCGTGCCGAAGCACCTCTGGGAGAAGATCGCCGACCCGACCACCGACCCGGTGAAGCAGCCGGTCGGCAGCGGCCCCTACACGCTGAAGTCGTTCACGCCGGCCACCACCACGCTCACCGTGCGCGACAGCGGCTACTGGCAGGACGCGCCGAAGGTGAAGGAGCTGCGCTTCACCTCGTACACCGACAACAGCGCGCAGACCACGGCGCTGGCCAACGGCGAGTCGGAGTGGAGCTTCGTCTTCATCCCCAACTACCAGACCGTGTTCGTGGCCAAGGACGAGAAGAACCACAAGGTGTGGGCGCCGCCGGTGCTGGGCATCCACGGCCTCTACCTCAACACCACGAAGAAGCCGTTCGACGACCCGACGCTGCGCAAGGCGATGAACATGGTCGTCGACCGGGCGGACATCTTCACCACGGCGGAGGCCGGGTATTTCCACCCCGAGGTCAAGAGCGTCACCGGCCTGCCCAGCCCGGCCGGTGACTCGTTCATCGCGCCGGAGTACCAGGGGCAGGAGCACAAGGTCGACGTCGAGGGGGCCAAGACGCTGCTCACCGGCGCCGGCTACAAGCTCGACGGCACCACGCTCAAGGACAAGACCGGCAAGCCGGTCACGATCAAGCTGACCGACCCGGCCGGCTGGTCGGACTACCAGACCAGCCTGGAGATCGTGAAGGACAACCTGTCGAAGATCGGCATCGCGGCGACCATCGACAAGGCCAACCAGGACGCCTGGTTCCGCAACGTGGAGCAGGGCAACTTCGAGGGCACCTTCCGGTGGACCGAGAGCGGCGCGACGCCGTACGACATCTACCGGACGATCATGGACGGTCGGGTGCTCAAGCCGATCGGCACCGCCTCCCCCGCCGGCAACTTCGGCCGCTTCGACAACAAGACGGCGACCGACGCGCTCGTCTCGTACGCCAACGCGACCGACGACGCCACCCGCACCACGGCGCTCGCCACGTTGCAGAAGATCTTCGTCGAGCAGACGCCGATGATCCCGGTCGGCGCGGACAACATCGGCGGCGCGTACAGCGCGAAGAACTGGACCGGCTGGCCGGACGACTCGAACCCGTACGGCGCGCTGCAGCCCACCCAGCCCAACGCGCTGGACGTGGTGCTGCACCTCAAGCCGACCGCCGGCTGACCCGGCGTCGCCTCCCCGGCCGGCCCGCGCCGGCCGGGGAGGCGACCCCCGCCCCTCACCCCGGCAACCCCAGACAGGAATTCGGCATGACGACGACCGAGAGCGCCCCGGCGCCGGCCGACGAGGTGGTGCTGGAGGCCGTCGGCCTGACCAAGCACTTCCCCGTCCGCCGGCGGCTGCGCGACCTCCTCTCCCGGACCCCGGTGGCGGTGCACGCCGTCGACGACGTCTCGATCGCGCTGCGCCGCGGCCGGGTGACCGCGCTGGTCGGGGAGTCCGGCTCCGGCAAGTCCACGGTGGCCCGGCTGCTGGCCCAGCTCTATCCGCGCACCGCCGGCGACATCCGGCTGCACGGCGTCCCGACCCGGGTACGCGGTGGGCGCCGGTTCCGGGCGTACGTGCGCCAGGTGCAGTTGATCCTCCAGGACCCGTTCGCCTCGCTGAACCCGGTGCACACCGTGCGTTACCACCTCACCCGGTCGCTGCGCATCCACGGTAACGCCGGGTCCGGGCCGGACGAGCTGGAGAAGGCGCTTGCCGACCTGCTCACCCGGGTCAGCCTCACCCCGCCGGAGCGCTACCTCGACGCGTTCCCGCACGAACTCTCCGGCGGCCAGCGCCAGCGCGTCGCGATCGCCCGCGCGCTCGGCGCCGACCCCGAGGTGCTGCTCGCCGACGAGCCGGTCTCCATGCTCGACGTCTCGATCCGCCTCGGCGTGCTCAACCTGCTCCAGGACCTGAAGGACCGGCTCAACCTGGCCATCCTCTACATCACCCACGACATCGCCTCGGCCCGCTACTTCGCCGACGAGACGATCGTGATGTACGCCGGCCGGATGGTCGAGGGCGGCGACAGCGAGACGGTCACCCAGCGGCCGGCCCACCCGTACACCCGGTTGTTGATCGGCTCGGCGCCGGACCCGGAGCGGATCACCGGCACGGTGACCGACGGCGACGCGGCGGGCGAGCGCGGTCACGGCGAGCCGCCGAGCCTGATCCGCCCGCCCGACGGCTGCCGCTTCCACCCGCGGTGCCCGCACGCGATGCCCCGGTGCGGCACCGAGCTGCCGCCGCCGATCCCGATCGACGACCGGCCCGGGCACTGGGCGGCCTGCTGGCTGTTCGACCCGGCCGGGAAGGCCGACGCCACCGCCACGGCCGGGAGCGCCGACGCCACCGGACGGGAGGCGGCCCGATGAGGTTCCTGCTGCAACGGATGGCCTTCTACCTGTTCACCGCCTGGGCGGCGATCACCCTCAACTTCTTCATCCCACGGATCGTGCCGGGCGACCCGGTGCAGTCGCTGATCTCCCGCAACCAGGGCCGGATCAGCGCCGACTCGATCGCCTCGCTGCGGGTGCTGTTCGGGCTGGACTCCGACCGCAACCTGTGGCAGCAGTACGTCGCCTACTGGGGCCAGCTCCTGCACGGCGACCTGGGGATGTCGTTCACGTTCTTCCCGGCGCCGGTGTCCGAGGTGATCGGGAGCAGCCTGCCGTGGACGGTCGGCCTGGTCGGTGTCACCACGGTCGTCAGCTTCCTGCTCGGCACCGCGCTCGGCGTGGGCGCGGGCTGGCGGCGCGGCTCGTGGATCGACGGGCTGCTGCCGGCCACCACGTTCCTCTCCTCGATCCCCTACTTCTGGCTGGGCCTGGTCGCGATCGCGCTGTTCGCCGGGCCGGGCAGCTTCTTCCCCTCCTCCGGCGGCTACGAGCCGGGACTGGTGCCGGCGTTCGACGCCTACTTCATCCCGAGCGCGATCCAGCACAGCCTGCTGCCGGCGGCGACCATCCTGGTCTCCTCGATGAGCGGCTGGATCCTCAGCATGCGCAACATGATGGTCACCGTCGCCAGCGAGGACTACATCACCGTCGCGCACGCCAAGGGGCTCTCCGAACGGCGGGTGGCACTGAGCTACGCCGCCCGCAACGCCCTGCTGCCGAACGTCTCCGGCTTCGCGCTGTCGCTGGGCCTCATCGTCGGCGGCACGCTGCTCGTGGAGATCGTCTTCTCCTATCCGGGCCTGGGGTTCCAGCTCTTCCAGGCCGTCGGCTACAAGGACTACCCGCTCATGCAGGGCATCTTCCTGATCATCACGATCTCGGTCCTGGTGGCGAACCTGCTCGCCGACGTGGCGTACCTGCTTCTCGACCCGCGGACCCGAAAGAGCTGAGCCGATGACACTCTCCCCTTCGAGCATCGAGCAGGTCGTCCCCGGCCAGGGCGCGGTGGCGCAGCCGTCGGCCCGGGCGCGGCGACGCCGGTTCCGCTTCGTCGCCAACGGCAAGGCCGCCACCGGGCTGGCCATCCTCGGGGTGTACGCGCTGCTGGCGGTCATCGGGCCGTGGATCGCGCCGTACGACCCGGACGCGCGGAGCGCCGACGTGCTCCAGGCGCCCTCGGCCCGGCACTGGTTCGGCACCACCCACCTCGGCCAGGACATCTTCAGCCAGATCCTGGTCGGCGCGCGCAGCGTGATGGTGGTGGGGCTGATCGCCGGCGTGCTGGCCACCGTCCTGTCCATCCTCATCGGGGTGACCGCCGGCTATCTGGGCGGCGCGGCCGACGAGAGCCTGTCGGCGCTGTCGAACGTGTTCCTGGTGATCCCCGCCCTGCCGCTGATCATCATCGTGGCGTCCCTCGTCGACCAGGCCGGCGAGCTGCTGGTCGCGCTGATCATCGGGCTCACCTCGTGGGCCTGGGGCGCCCGGGTGCTGCGGGCGCAGACGCTGTCGTTGCGCCGCCGCGACTACGTCGAGGCGGCGCGCGCCACCGGCGAGCGGACGTGGCGGATCATCGGCTTCGAGATCCTGCCCAACCTGACCGCGATCATCGCCTCCGGCTTCGTCGGCACGGTGATCTTCGCGGTGATGTCGGAGATCACCCTGGCGTTCATCGGCATCTCCTCGGTGTCGTCGTGGAACTGGGGCACCATCCTGTTCTGGGCGCAGGGCCAGCAGGCGCTCGCGCAGGGCGCCTGGTGGTGGTTCGTGCCCGCCGGGTTGGCCATCGCGCTGCTCGGCACCGCGCTCGCGCTGATCAACTTCGGCATCGACGAGTTCGTCAGCCCCCGGCTGCGCACCGGCGGCCGGACCCGGATCCGCACCGCCGACGGCCGCACCGTGCGGATGCGGGTGGGCTTCACCCCGGTGCTGGCCCCGGCGGCGGCCCCCGTCGAGATGCGGGACACCCGGAAGGACGTTGAGCCGTGAGCGCGAGGAGCGCAGCGCAGCGGAGCCCCGCAGTCGCGAACGAAAGGAGGGCTCGATGAGCGACCAGGTGCTGGAGATCCGTGGGCTGTGCGTCGACTACGGCGTCGGCGCGGACGCGGTGCACGCGGTCCGCGACGTCGACCTGACGCTGCACCGGGGCGAGGTGCTCGGCCTGGCCGGGGAGAGCGGCAGCGGCAAGTCCACCCTGGCGTACGGGCTGACCCGGCTGCTGCCCCCGCCGGGCGTGGTCCGCGGCGGCCAGGTGATCTACCACCCGGCCGACGGCCCGCCGGTGGACGTGCTGACGCTCAGCCCGGCCCGGCTGCGCGAGTTCCGCTGGGCGGAGACGTCGATCGTGTTCCAGGGCGCGATGAACTCGCTCAACCCGGTGCACAAGGTCTCCACCCAGCTCCTCGACGTGATCAAGGCGCACGAGCCGGGGAGCACCGCGTCCGGCCGGATGGCCCGCGCCAGGGATCTGCTGCGGCTGGTCGGCATCGCCGCCGACCGGCTGGACAGCTATCCGCACCAGCTCTCCGGCGGCATGCGGCAACGGGTCATGATCGCCATGGCGCTGGCGCTGGAGCCGCAACTGGTCATCATGGACGAGCCGACCACCGCACTGGACGTGGTGATGCAACGGCAGATCCTCAGCCAGCTCGCCGAGCTGCGCGAACGGCTCGGCTTCGCGGTGCTGTTCATCACCCACGACCTGTCGCTGCTGGTGGAGTTCTCCGACCGGATCGCCATCATGTACGGCGGTCGGATCGTCGAGGAGGCGCCCGCCGCCCGGCTGTACGCCGAGCCGCTGCACCCGTACACCGACGGGTTGCTGCACTCGTTCCCGGCGCTGCACGGGCCGCGCCGCGAGCTGACCGGCATCCCCGGTTCCCCGCCGGACCTGCGTGCCATGCCGACCGGCTGCGCGTTCCACCCGCGCTGCCCGAAGGCGTTCGACGGATGCGACGAGCGGGTGCCGGTGCTGGGGCCGCCCGGCGTCGGCGATCCGACGCGGGCCGTCGCGTGCTGGCTGCACCCGGCCGTCGCACCCCTGCCCCGCTGACCCGCCCGAGCCCACCGCTACCGCGAGGAGAACCATGGACACCGACCTCAACCGCCCGAGTGTGGATCAGGCCGACCCGATCGACACGCTGCCGCCGACCTTCCGGTGGGGGGTGGCGACGTCGTCGTACCAGATCGAGGGCGCGGTGGCCGAGGACGGCCGCACCGCGTCCATCTGGGACACCTTCTGCCGGGTTCCGGGGGCGGTGGCCAACGGCGACCACGGCGACGTGGCCTGCGACCACTACCACCGAATGCCGCAGGACGTGGCGCTCATCGCCGACCTGGGGCTGGACACCTACCGCTTCTCGGTGGCGTGGCCGCGGGTGCAGCCGGGCGGGCGCGGCCCGGCCAACGCGGCCGGGCTGGGCTTCTACGACCGGCTGGTGGACGAGCTGCTCGGGCGGGGCGTCGACCCGTGGGTGACGCTCTATCACTGGGACCTGCCGCAGGAGCTGGAGGACGCGGGCGGCTGGCCGAACCGGGACACCGCCCACCGCTTCGCCGACTACGCGGAGCTGGTCTTCGCCGCGCTCGGCGACCGGGTACGCACCTGGACCACGCTCAACGAGCCGTGGTGCTCGGCGATGCTCGGGTACGCCTACGGCAACCACGCCCCGGGCCGGCGGGACCTGGGCGACGGCATCGCGGCGGCGCACCACCTGCTGCTCGGGCACGGCCTGGCCACCCAGCGGCTGCGCGCGGCGGCGTCGGGGCCGATCGAGCTGGGCCTGACCGTCAACCTGTCCACCGCCGACCCGGCCACCGACAGCGCGGCGGACCGGGACGCGGCCCGGGCGGCGGACGGGCTGGGCAACCGCCTCTACCTGGACCCGGTGCTGCGCGGCGCGTACCCGCAGGACGTGGTGGCGGACCTGGCCGCCGAGGGGGTCCGGATTCCCGTCGAGGACGGTGACCTGGCGGTGATCGCCACCCCGATCGACGTGCTCGGGGTGAACTACTACTTCGGGCAGGTGCACTCCGGGGTGGACGAGCAGGGCCGCGAGCGCGACGACGACGGCAGGCCGGTGCGCCGGGTGGTCCGCCGGGACCTGCCACGCACCGCGATGGACTGGGAGATCGTGCCGGATTCCTTCACCGACCTGCTGGTGCGGCTGCACCGCGACTACCCGGGCGTGCCCATGGTGATCACCGAGAACGGCGCGGCGTTCGACGACCGGCCGGACGCCGACGGGTTCGTGGCCGACGACGACCGGGTGGCCTACCTGACCGAGCACCTGCGGGCGGTGGCCCGGGCCCGGCAGGCCGGCGCGGACGTGCGCGGCTACTTCGCCTGGTCGCTGCTCGACAACTTCGAGTGGGCGTACGGCTACGACAAGCGGTTCGGCATCATCCGGGTCGACTACGACTCGCAGCGCCGCACCCCGAAGCGCAGCGCGCTGTGGTATCGCGACACGGTCCGGCGGGTGCGCGGGCAGCGCTGACCCGACCGTCCGGGGCGGCTGCGCGGGAGCTTCCCGGGTGGCCGCCCCGGCACGCCTCCGATCCGGCACGACCACTTTTTTCATTTCTTGACACAAGCAGGGAAGAACGGTTGTCTCATTCGCGGATGTCGATTCACCGGAAGGAGCATCCGTGTCCCCCACCACCGTTCCCCGCCTCGCCGGCCGCGTCGCCCTGACGCTCTGCCTCACCGCCGGCGCCCTCGTTCCCACCACCGCGGCCCACGCCGCCGGCGAGACCGTCAACATCTGGCTCACCACCACCTCCGACGCCGGCGGCCGGACCGTCACCCGGGGGCTGCAACAGCAGAGCCCGGTGAGCTTCGCCCCCACCAGCGCCGGCGCCACCCACACCATCACCGTCGACGAGAACACCCGCTACCAGCCGTTCGAGGGCGCCGGCGCGTCCATCACCGACACCACCGCCCACCTGCTGCGCGGCGGCGCGGTCAGCGCCACCACCCGGGACGCGGTGATGCGTAAGCTGTTCAGCCCGACCGACGGCATCGGCCTGTCGTTCGTGCGCAACCCGATCGGCGCGTCCGACCTGTCCCGCCCCGGCAACGTCTCCCTCGACGACACCTGCTGCGACCTCAACGACTTCGGGGCGAACGGCTACGACACGAACGTCGAGCTGCTCACCGCGCAGGCCCGCCAGCTCAACCCGGCGCTGCGGGTGATGGTGGTGCCGTGGAGCGCGCCCGGCTGGATGAAGGACAACGGCCGGATGGACCAGATGGGCTGGCTGAAGTGGGAGTACTACGCCACCTACGCGCAGTACTTCGTCAAGACCATCCAGGCGTACGCGGCGCGCGGCGTGAAGGTCGACTACCTGTCGGTGCAGAACGAGCCGAACTGCTGCCAGTCCGGCAACCCCACCGCGATGGACTACCCGGGGATGAGCTGGAACTCCTCCGGCCTGGCCGAGCTGACCAAGAACTTCGTCTACCCGGCGTTCCGGGCCGCCGGCATCACCACCAAGGTGCTCGTGCACGACTGGAACTACGGCGACTACGCCACCATGGGCGCCGGGTTGCTCGGCGACTCCGGCGTCCGCAACGACCCGCTCTTCGGCGGCATCGCCTGGCACGGCTACTTCGGCGACCCGGCCGTCGGCAGTCAGGTCCGCGGCCAGTATCCGGAGGTGCCGCAGTTCAGCACCGAGCACTCCGGCGGCACCTGGATCACCAACCAACACAACGAGGACATGGCCGACATCGTCACCTACGCCCGGAACTGGAGCCGCAGCGTGGTGAAGTGGAGCCTCGCGGTCAACCAGAACATGGGCCCGCACAACGGCGGGTGCGGCACCTGCACCGGCCTGATCACCGTGCAGGAGGGCGGCGCCCGGGCCGGCCAGGTCGACTACACCGTCGAGTACTACACCACCGGGCACCTGACCAAGTTCGTCCGGCCCGGCGCGACCCGGATCGACTCCACCGCCAACGGCACCGTGCCGAACGTCGCCTACCGCAACCCGGACGGCTCCAAGGCGCTGCTCGCGCACAACGGCGGCACCTCGGCGCAGTCGGTGAAGGTGGTGTGGGGCGGACAGTCCTTCACCTACACGCTGCCGGCCCGCACCACCGCCACGTTCACCTGGTCCGGCACCCCGTCCGGCGGCGGCCCGACGCCGACCGGCCCGGTCATCGGCATCGGCGGCAAGTGCCTGGACGTCACCGACAACGCCAGCGCCGACGGCACGCCGGCGCAGATCTGGAGCTGCACCGGCGGGACCAACCAGCGCTGGACCCGGGCCGCCGACGGCACGCTGCGCGCGCTCGGCAAGTGCCTGGACGTGGCCGGCGGGGGCACCGCCGACGGCACGAAGGTGCAGTTGTGGACCTGCAACGGCACCGCCGCCCAGCAGTGGACCTGGACCGCCGGCCGGGACCTGGTCAACCCGCAGGCCGACAAGTGCCTCGACGTCACCGGCAACACCTCCGCCGACGGGACGAAGACGCAGATCTGGAGCTGTACCGGCGGCGCCAACCAGAAGTGGACGCTGCCGTCCTGAGCCGAAGGGTCGGGCCGGCCGCCGCGCCGGCCCGACCGCTCAGCGGCGGTTCGGCCGCCGCGCGGGCGCGGGGCGGACCGCCGGTTCGCGGGGCACGCCGCCGTCGCGCAGCAGGCGGGTCATCGGCAGGGTGGCCGCGCCCATCGCGACCGCGTCCGGTCCGAGCCGGCACAGCTCGATCGAGGTCTGCGCGTACGGCTGGCGCAGCGCGTGCCGCGCGGTGGCCTCGCGGATCGCCGGCAGGTGCCGCTCGCCGAGCGCCAGCCCGGCCCAGCCGCCGAGCACCACCCGCTCCGGGTTGAACAGGTTCACCAGGTTCGCGACGCCGGCGCCCAGGTAGCCGACCGTCTCGTCGATCACCTTCGCGGCGGTGCGGCCGGTGGCGCGCAGCAGCTCGCCGAACGCGGTCTCCTCGTCCCCGCCGGCCGCCGGTCGACCCCGGTTGGCCTGCCGGAACCGGTCGAGCACCCCCTCCGCCCCGACGTACGCCTCCAGGCAGCCGAGGTTGCCGCAGCGGCAGCGCCGCCCGCCGTACACGATGGTGGTGTGGCCCCACTCGCCGGCGCTGCTGTGCGCGCCGCGGTAGCCGACGCCGTCGGCGACCACGGAGGCGCCCACGCCGGAGCCGACCAGGGCGACCACCGCGTGCCGGACGCCCCGACCGGCGCCGAACCACATCTCGGCCTGGCCGAGCGTCTTGGCGCCGTTGTCGACGTGCACCGGGACGTCGGTGCCGGCGCGCAGCATCGCGCCGAGCGGGACGCCGTCCCAGCCGAGGGTCTGGGCGTGCACCACGGCGTCGGCGGTGCGCTCGACCGTGCCGGCGACGGCCACGCCGAAGCCGAGCACCGCGGCCGGGTCGACGCCGGACTGCTCGGTCACCGCGGCGAGGCCGTGCCGCAGGTGGTCGGCGACCCGCGCGGGGTCGGGCTCGGCAGCGGCGATCGGGTACTCCGCCTTGGCCAGCGCGGTCATGCTCAGGTCGAACAGCTCGACCTGCACCCGGGTCTCGCCCACGTCGGCGCCGACCAGGTAGCCGTAGCCGGGGGCGACGCGCAGCAGCACCCGGGGGCGCCCGCCGTCGGACTCGACCGAGCCGGCCTCCTCGACCAGCCCTTCGGCGATCATCTCGCCGACCAGGTTGCTCACGCTGGCCAGGCTCAGCGCGGTCGACTGCCCCAGTTCGTGCCGGCTGAGCGGGCCGTCCAGCCAGATCCGGGTGAGCAGAACCGACCGGTTGGCCCGGCGCATGTCGCGCACCGTGGTGCGTCTGGCGTCCACGTCCGCCGCCGTCCTTCCCCGGTCGCCCGCCGGCGACCTGCATTCACGTCGTGAACCAAGTGGTGACAGACTACTGCGCATTTACATTTAACAAAGTTAACTGATAGCCTGCGGCGCATCGACGAGGAGGTATGCCATGCGACTCGGACGTCTGATCACCGCCGTGCTCGGTGGCGGCGCGCTGCTCGCCGCCACCGTCGCCCTGCCGGCCGCCAGCGGCGGGGCGACCGCGCGCGGCGCGCTCGTGGCCTGCGACGCGCCGGCCTGGGCCGAGGGCGTCACCTGGACCGCCGGCAGCCGGGCCAGCTACGCCGGCCGGCTCTACCAGGCGTTGGTGACGCACACCCCGCCGCCCGGCGCGGGATGGAACCCGGCCGCCGTACCGGCGCTCTGGACCGACCTCGGCGCCTGCACCGGCGGCGGCACCCCGTCACCCAGCCCCACCACCCGGCCGCCGTCACCCACCCCCACCGCGTCCCCCACCCCGACCCGGACGCCCACGCCGACCCCGACCGCCACCGGCGGCGGCACCTGCGCGCCGAAGTCCCGGCCGACCGGGAAGGTGCTCCAGGGCTACTGGGAGAACTGGGACGGCGCGGCCAACGGCGTGCACCCCGGGCTCGGCTGGATCCCGATCACCGACGCCCGGATCACCGGGCACGGCTACAACGTGGTCACCGCCGCGTTCCCGGTCATCCGCGCCGACGGCACCGTGCTCTGGGAGGACGGCATGGACGCCGGCGTCCGGGTGCCCACCCCGGCTCAGGTGTGCCAGGCCAAGGCCGCCGGGCTGACCGTGCTGCTGTCCATCGGCGGGGCCGCCGCCGGCATCGACCTCAGCTCCGCCACGGTCGCCGACCGGTTCGTCGCCACCGTCGTGCCGATCCTCAAGCGGCACAACTTCGACGGCATCGACATCGACATCGAGACCGGGCTCACCGGCAGCGGGAACATCAACCAGCTCTCGCCGTCGCAGGCCAACCTGATCCGGATCATCGACGGGGTGCTGGCCCAGATGCCGGCCGGCTTCGGGCTCACCATGGCCCCGGAGACCGCGTACGTCACCGGCGGCAGCGTCACCTACGGCTCGATCTGGGGCGCGTACCTGCCGATCGTCAAGAAGTACGCCGACAACGGCCGGCTCTGGTGGCTGAACATGCAGTACTACAACGGCTCGATGTACGGCTGCGCCGGCGACTCGTACCCGGCGGGCACCGTGCAGGGCTTCACGGTGCAGACGCAGTGCCTGCACAACGGGCTCACCGTCCAGGGCACCACGATCCGCGTCCCCTACGACAAACAGGTCCCCGGTCTGCCGGCGCAGTCCGGCGCGGGCGGCGGATACCTGAGCCCGTCGTCGGTGGGCCAGGCGTACCGCTCCGTCCCCGGCCTCAAGGGGCTGATGACCTGGTCGATCAACTGGGACGGGTCGAAGGGCTGGACGTTCGGCGACAACGTCCGCGCGCTCCAGGGCCGCTGAGACCGTGGGGCTCCGCGCGGCGCGCGGGGCCCCACCCCTGGCGCCGCGCCGCGCATCCTGCGAGGCTTGCTCTCGTGTACGACTACGACCTGCTGGTGCTGGGATCAGGACCGAGTGGACAGAAGGCGGCCATCGCCGCGGCCAAGCTGGGCCGACGGGTGGCCATCGTCGACCGGCGCGACATGCTCGGCGGGGTGTGCATCAACACCGGCACCGTGCCGTCCAAGACGCTGCGCGAGGCCGTCCTCTACCTGACCGGGCTGAGCCAGCGTGACCTCTACGGCAGCAGCTACCGGGTCAAGGAGGACATCACGGTCGCCGACCTGGCCGCCCGCACCCAACACGTGATCACCCGGCAGACCGACGTCATCCGCAACCAACTGGCCCGCAACCGGATCGCGATGATCACCGGCACCGGGCGGTTCGCCGACCCGCACGCGGTCTGGGTCGACGCCGGCTCCGGCCGGGAGACCCGGATCAGCTTCGACAAGGCGGTCATCGCCGCCGGCACCCGGCCCGCCCGCCCGGACAGCGTCGACTTCGACGACCGGACCATCGTGGACTCCGACGGCGTGATCAACCTCCAGGCCGTGCCGCGCAGCATGGTGGTGGTCGGCGCCGGCGTGATCGGGATGGAGTACGCCTCGATGTTCGCCGCGCTCGGCACGAAGGTGACCGTGGTCGAGCGCCGCGACGGGATGCTCGACTTCTGCGACGACGAGATCGTCGAGTCCCTCAAGTACCACCTGCGGGACCTGTCGGTGACCTTCCGCTTCGGCGAGGAGGTGGCCGCGGTGGAGAAGCACCGCACCGCCGCGCTCTGCGTGCTGCGCAGCGGAAAGAAGATCGTCGCCGACACGGTGATGTACTCCGCCGGCCGGCAGGGGCAGACCGACGACCTCGCGCTGGAGGCGGCCGGGCTCACCGCCGACCACCGCGGCCGGATCGAGGTCGACGCCAACTACCGCACCGCGGTCGACACCATCTACGCCGTCGGCGACGTCATCGGGTTCCCGGCGCTCGCGTCCACCTCGATGGAACAGGGCCGGCTGGCCGCGCAGCACGCCTGCGGCGAACCGGCCCGCACCATGTCGGAGCTGCAACCGATCGGCATCTACACCATCCCGGAGATCAGCTTCGTCGGGAAGACCGAGGACGAGCTGACCGAGGCGTCCACCCCGTTCGAGGTGGGCGTCGCCCGCTACCGGGAACTCGCCCGGGGGCAGATCGTCGGCGACTCGTACGGCATGCTCAAACTGCTCGTCTCCCCGGACGACGGGCGGCTGCTCGGGGTGCACGTGTTCGGCACCGGCGCCACCGAGATCGTCCACATCGGGCAGGCCGTGATGGGCTGCGGCGGCACCGTCGACTACCTGCTCGACGCGGTGTTCAACTATCCGACGCTCGCCGAGGCGTACAAGGTGGCGGCGCTCGACGCCGCCAACAAGATCCGCAACATCACCCGAATCGACGGCTGAACGCCGCACGCGGGGTCCGATGGTCAGATGGCGAATCCCCCCGATTTCACAGATCTTGGACTTGTGGCACCTCACAAAAGGGGCGCAAAACGCAAACCATGGCACCACAAGTCCAAGATCGACGGGGCGGGGGGCGGGGCGGGGCGGCCGGGGCGGGGGTCAGCGGCCCGCGGCGTAGCCCTGGGCGCCGCGGGGGTTGGCGGCGGCGGACAGGACGCCGGTGCGTGGGTCGCGGGTGACCGCGCACAGGCGGCCCAGGCTCCACGGGCCGGAACGGCGGACGGTGTGCCCCCGCGCGCCCAGCGCGGCCAGCACGTCCGGGTCGATCCGGTCCTCCACCACCAGCACGCCCGGCTCGATCTCGCGGGGGTAGAACGACGCCGGCAGGCTCGTGGTGTGCCACGCCGGGGCGTCGATCGCCTCCTGCAACTCCAACCCGCCGGCCAGGTGGCGCAGCAGGAACAACAACTGCCACTGGTCCTGCTGGTCACCGCCGGGCGTGCCGCAGGCCAGCACCGGCTCGCCGTCGCGCAGCACGAGCGTCGGGCTCAACGTCGTACGCGGACGCCGGCCCGGCCGCAACGTCGAGGCGAGCCCCTCCTCCAGCCAGCACATCTGCAACCGGCTGCCCAGGGGGAAGCCCAGCTCCGGGATGACCGGCGAACTCTGCAACCACCCGCCGCTCGGCGTGGCCGAGATGATGTTGCCCCACCGGTCGACCACGTCGACGTGGCAGGTGTCGCCGCGGGTCACCCCGTCCGCCCGGACCGTGGGCTCGCCCGTGGTCGGGTCCGGCGGGCCGGCCCGCCGGGCGGCGTCGGCGTGCAGGTGTGCCGGCAGTCGCGGCGACGCGACCGCCGGGCGGCCCGGGCGTAACGCGGTCGAGGCCCGGTCACCGACAAGCGCGGCCCGCTCCCGCGCGTACGCCGGCGACAGCAGCGCCCCGCCCGGCACGTCGGTGTCGCCGTACCACGCCTCCCGGTCGGCGAAGGCGAGCTTGAGCGCCTCGGCCTGGGCGTGCATCCCGTCCACGGTGGACGGATCGAGCGCCGCGGGGTCGTCGAGCGCGTCGAGCGTCGCAAGCGTCTGCAACAGCACCGGCCCCTGGCCCCAGAAGCCGGTCTTCGCCACCGTGTGCCCGCGCCAGTCGAGCGTGACCGGCTCCTCCCAGGTGGCCGACCAGCCGGCCAGGTCGTCGCCGGTGACCAGCCCGGCGTGCGCCCGGCCGCTGGAGTCGCGGAACGGAAGACGGCTGAACCGGTCGACCGCCTCGGCGACGAAACCCTCCCGCCAGGCGCGCCGGGCCGCCTCGATCTGCGCGGTCCGGTCCGCCCCGGCCGCCCGACCGGCGTCGACGAGCCGGCGCAGCGTCCGCGCGTACGCCGGGTTGGTGACCATCTCCCCCGGCGCGGGTGGGCGGCCGTGGCGCAGCCAGAGCTGCGCGGAGGTCGGCCAGTGCTCGGTGAACAGCGCCCGGACCCGGTCGATGGTCTGCCCGGCGGCGCCGACGAGCGGGTGGCCGGCGGCGGCGTAGCCGATCGCCGGCGCCAGCACCTCGTCGAGGGAACGGGTGCCGTGGTCGCGCAGCAACAGCAGCCAGGCGTCCACCGCGCCGGGCACCACCGCGGCCAGCGGGCCGGAGCCGGGCACCAGGTCCAGACCGAGCGACCGGAAGTGCGCGACGGTGGCGCCGGCCGGCGCCGGGCCCTGGCCGCAGAGCACCCTCGGCGTGGGATCGCCGGCCGTGGCCAGCACCGCCGGCACCTCACCGGCGGGACCGTTGAGGTGCGGCTCGACCACGTGCAGCACGAACCCGGCGGCGACCGCGGCGTCGAAGGCGTTCCCGCCCCGCTCCAGCACGCCCATCGCCGACTGGCTGGCCAGCCAGTGCGTCGAGGAGACCATGCCGAACGTGCCGCGCAGCGTCGGCCGGGTGGTGAACGTCATCGGCGGCTCCTGCGTGCGACGGCGGCCCGGTGAGCCTACGCCGTGCCGGCGGCGGGCTCGCCCGCGTCGCGGGCCTCGCCGGTGGCGCGCGCCGCCGGCCCGTCGGCCGGGTGCCGCTCGCCGTCGAGCGGGAACAGGCAGGCCGCGTGGTGGTCGGCGGCGACCTCGGCCAGCGCCGGGTCGGTCTCGGCGCACTCCGGGCGGACCTGCGGGCAGCGGGTCCGGAAGCGGCAGCCGCTGGGCGGGTCCACCGGACTGGGGATGTCGCCGGAGAGCACGATGCGGCGGCGTTCCCGCTCGACCCGCGGATCCGCCACCGGCACCGCCGACAGCAACGCGGCCGTGTACGGGTGGGCCGGCTGCCGGTAGATGCGCTCCGGCGGGCCGGTCTCGACGATGCGACCGAGGTACATCACCGCGATCCGGTCGCTCATGTGCTCCACCGCGGACAGGTCGTGCGCGATGAACAGGTAGGTCAGCCCGAGGTCGCGTTGCAGGTGCCGGAGCAGGTTCATGATCTGCGCCTGCACGCTCAGGTCGAGCGAGGCGATCGGCTCGTCCAGGACGATCAGGTCCGGCTCGCCGGCCAGCGCGCGGGCCACCCCGACCCGTTGGCGCTGGCCACCGGACAGCTCGTGCGGATGCCGGCCGGCGGTGTCGGCGCGCAGGCCGACCAGGTCCAGCAGCTCGGCCACCCGGTCCCGGCGGGCGGCGGCGGACGACGCCAGCCGGTGCACGGTCAGCGGCTCGGCGATGCTGTCCCCGACCGTGCGACGCGGATCCAGCGACGCCTGCGGGTCCTGGAAGACCATGGCCACGTGCCGGCGCATGCCGCGCAGGCGTCGCCGGGACAGGCGGGTCACGTCCGTGCCGGCCACCCGGACCCGCCCGGCGGTCGGGTCGACAAGTCGCAGCAGCGCCAGGCCGGCCGTCGACTTGCCGCTGCCCGACTCGCCTACCAGGCCGAGCGTCTCGCCCCGGCGTACCGCCAGGGTGACGCCGTCCACGGCGCGGACCAGGCCCGCCGGGGTCGGGAAGTGCACCGCCAGGTCGTCCAGCTCGGCCACCACGTCCGCGGCTGTCATGGCGTCTCTCCCGGGTAGAAGGTGCGGACGGTGTGCCCGGCCCCGACCGGCGTCAGCGGGGGCAGCTCGTGCTCGCACCGGGGGTCCGCGCGCACCGGGCAGCGCGGCCAGAACGCGCAACCGGGTGGCAGGTCGAGCGGGCTCGGCGGGGCGCCCGGGATGGCCACCAGATCCTCACCCCGCCGGTCCGGGTCCGGCCGGGCCGCGAGCAGGGCCCGGGTGTACGGGTGGCCCGGCGCGTCGAACACGTCGTCGACCGGGCCCTGCTCGACGATCCGCCCGCCGTACATCACCGCGACGGTGTCCGCGATGCCGGCGACCACGCCCAGGTCGTGGGTGACCCAGACGACCGCGGTGCCGAGCCGCCGTTGCAGGTCGGCGACCAGCTCGACGATCTGCGCCTGGGTGGTCACGTCGAGCGCGGTGGTCGGCTCGTCGGCGATCAGCAGGTCCGGCTCGCAGGCAAGCGCCATGGCGATGACGACGCGCTGGCGCATGCCGCCGGAGAACTGGTGCGGGAAGGCGTCCACCCGCTGCGCGGCGGACGGGATGCCCACCAGGTCGAGCAGCTCCACCGCCCGGGCCCGGGCGGCACGTCGGGTCAGCCCCAGGTGCTCCTCGGCCGCCTCGGTGACCTGCCGGCCCACCGGCAGCACCGGGTTGAGCGACGTCATCGGGTCCTGGAACACGAACCCGACGTGCCGGCCGCGCAGCTTGCGCCGGCGGTCGTCGGGCAGCGCGCTCAACTCGGTGTCGAGCAGCCGCACCCGGCCGGTGACCGTCGCGGCGCGCGGCGCGAGGCCGGTGGCCGCGAGCAGCGTCATGCTCTTGCCGCTGCCGGACTCGCCGACGAGCGCGAACGTCTCCCCGGCGCGGACCTGCCAGGACACCCCGGCCACCGCGCGGGCCGGCCCGCGCCGGGTGCCGACGGTGACGGTGAGGTCCTCGACCGAGAACACGGCCTCGTCGCTGCTGTGCTGGCTGGGCATGCGCTCGTGGCCCTCGCTTCGCTCGGTGCGCTCGCTCATGCGGTGCTGGCTGGGCATGCGCTCGTGGCCCTCGCTTCGCTCGGTGCGCTCGCTCATGCGGTGCTGGCTGGGCATGCGCTCGTGGCCCTCGCTTCGCTCGGTGCGCTCGCTCATGCGGTGGTGCTCCTCCGGGCCTCGCTGACGGTGAGCTGGCGCGGGTCGAGCACGTCCCGCAGCGCGTCGCCGACCAGGTTGAACGCGAGCACGGTCAGGAAGATCGCCGCGCCCGGGAACACGCCCAACCACCAGGCGTCGGTGACGAACCCGCGCCCGTCGAAGAGCATCCGCCCCCAGGCCGGGGCCGGTGGTTGGATGCCGAGGCCGAGGAAGGACAGCGCCGCCTCGGAGAGGATCGCGAACGCCAGCGACAGCGACGTCTGCACGATCAGCGGCGCGGCGATGTTCGGCAGCACGTGCCGGCGCATGATGCGCAGGTCCGACGCGCCGATGGAGACGGCCGCCCGGACGAAGACCTGCTCGCGTACGGACAGGACGCCGGCCCGGGTGATCCGGGCGAAGATGGGCGTGTAGACCACGCCGATGGCGACCATGGCGGTGAGCAGGCCGGGGCCGAGCACCGCCACGATGGCCACCGCGAGCAGCAGCACCGGGAACGCGAACAGCACGTCCATGCAGCGCATCAGCACGCTGTCCAGCCAGCCCCGGTAGTAGCCGGCGAACAGCCCCAGCGTCACGCCGGCCACCAGGGCGATGCCGACGCTCACCACGCCGACCTCGAGCGAGACGCGGGCCGCGACCAGCACCCGGCTCAGCACGTCCCGGCCCAACTCGTCGGTGCCGAACAGGTGCGACCCGCTCGGTGGTCGCAGCATCTGGTCCACGTCGACGTCGTTGACGCCGGCCGGGGCCAGCCAGGGGCCGGCGACGCCCACCACGACCAGCAGCAGCAGGACGATCGTGCCGCCGACGGCGAGCGGGTCGCGGCGCAGCGCGTCCAGGACCCGGCGTCCGGTGCTCTCCGATGCGCCGCTCACTTGACCGTGATCCTCGGGTCGAGGCGGGCGTAGAGGATGTCCACCAACAGGTTGACCAGCAGGAACAGCGCGGCGACGAGCAGCACGGCCCCCTGGAGGACCGGGTAGTCGCGGGCCTGCACCGCGTCGAAGGTGAGCCGGCCGATGCCGGGCCAGGCGAACAGCACCTCGATCACGATCACGCCGCCGAGCAGGCTCGCCAGTTGCACCGCGACCACGGTGACGACCGGGATCAGCGCGTTGCGCAGCACGTGCCGCAGGATCACCACCCGGTTGCGCAGCCCCTTCGCCTCGGCGGTGCGCACGTAGTCGGCGGAGAGCACCTCCAGCACCGACGAGCGGATGAACCGGGTCAGGATCGACGCGGTGACCAGGCCGACGGTCACCGCCGGCAGGGCCACGTGCGAGGCCCACCGGCCCGGATCCTCGGTGAACGCGACGTAACCCGACGGCGGCAGCCACCCCAGCACGCCGGCGAAGAGGATGATCCCCATGATGCCCATCCAGAAGTCGGGCACCGAGACGCCGAACTGGCTGAACACGCGGGCCGCGTGGTCGACCACCGAGCCGCTGCGCACCGCCGCCACGATGCCCAACGGGAACGCGACGAGCAGAGCGAACACCACCGCGGTGACGGCGAGCGACAACGTCGCCGGCAGCCGTCCCAGCACGATCCGGCTGACCGGCTGGCCGGTGCGGAAGCTGACCCCGAGGTCACCGGTGAGCGCGTGGCCGAGATAGCTGACGTACTGGACCGGAAGCGGCTGGTCCAGGCCGGCGCGGGAGCGCAGCGCCTCGTACGTCTGCGGGTCGAAGCGGGTGCCGAGCGCCACCCGGACGGGGTCGCCCGGCACCAGTTGCAGCAGCAGGAAGACCACCAGGGTCACCCCGAGCAGCACGACCGCGGACTGCAGGAGCCGCCGCAGGACGAAACGGGTCATCTCACTTGCCGAGGGCGACCGTGCGGAACCGGATCGCCCGGTCGCTGCGGACGTCGTAGCCGGAGACCTTCTTCGACCACGCCTGCACCACGTCCGGGTTGTAGAGGTAGAGGTAGCTGGCGTCGTCGACGATCTGCTTCGCCGCCTGGTCGTACGCCTGCTTGCGGGCGTCCTGGTCGGTCTCGGTGCGGGCCTGGTCCAGCAGTTTGTCCACGGCCGGGTTGCTGTACTTGTGGAAGTTGAACGCGCCGCCGGTGTGGTGCTGGGCGTAGTAGAACTCGTCCGGGTCGACGTTGCCCAGCCAGCCCAGCATGAACCCGTCGAAGTTGCCCTTGGCCTGCTCGTCGAGCCACTGGGCGAAGTCCAGCGTCCGGATCTTCACGGTGATCCCGACGTCCTTGAGCTGCGCGGCGATGACCTGGGCGGCGGTGACCGTCTCCGGGTACTCGCTCGTGACCATCAGGTCCATGGTGAGGTTGGTGACGCCGGCCTGGCCGAGCATCTGCTTGGCCTTGCCCGGGTCGTGCGAGTAGGGCGCGTAGTCGTAGAAGAACGCGCTGTTCTTCGGGATCGCGGTCTGGTTGACCGTGGCGAGGCCGAACTTGGCCGCCTTGGTGATCGCCTCGCGGTCCAGGGCGTAGCCGATCGCGCGCCGGACCTCGGGGTTGTCGAACGGCTTGCGGGCCTCGTTGAGCGCCACGTACCAGTAGTCGGTGGAGGGCGCCGACTCGACCACCGGGTCGTCCCCGTCCTGCAACGACTTCACCTGCTGCGGCGGCAGGTTGTCGGTCCACTGGACCTGACCGCTGCGCAGGTTCTGCAACGCCACCGTGGGGTCCTTGACGAAGGTGAAGGTGACCCCGTCCAGCTTCGGCTTGTCACCCCAGTAGGCGTCGTTGCGGACCAGCTTGATGCTGTCGCCGGAGGTGTAGCTCGCCACCTTGAACGGGCCACTGCCGACCGGGGCGGTCTTCGCCTTGCCGGACTCGACGTTCTCCTTCTCGACGATCGCCACGCCCTTGAACCCGCCGAGGTTGGCCAGCAGGTTCGGCGTGGGCGCCTTCAGCGTCACCACGACGGTCGCCGGGTCGGGCCCGGTCACCGACTTGACGGTGTCGAACTTGTAGGCGTTGTTGAGCTTCTCCTTGATGATCCGCTCATAGGAGTAGACGACGTCCTCCGAGGTCAGCGGCGAGCCGTCGGAGAACGTGACGCCGTCGCGGAGGGTGAACGTCCAGGTCAACTGGTCCTCGCTGGTGGTCCACTTGGTGGCCAGCGCGGGCACCATCTTCAGGTCGGCGTCCGGCTCGACCAGGGTGTCGTAGACGTTCTCCAGGACCTGGAAGCTGTAGTAGGCCGAGGTCTTGTGCGGGTCGAGCTGGTCCGGTTCGCCGCCGATCGCGGCGTTGAGGACACCTCCGGCGCCGCCGGCGTTCCCCCCGTCGTCGCCGACGTCGACGCTCTCACCGCCGGTGCATCCGGACAGGACGCCGACCGTGAGGGTGAGCACGGCGCCGATCACGCCGATCTTCTTCCTGGACATTGGCCCCCCTGCCGCTCTCCGAACAAAAGAAAGTTTCGGCGAGTCTTCTCGCCGGGCGGGATGATGTCAAACGAATCGAGCCAAACCGACTGGTCCATATGCGGTTGCCGGCCGGGTTTGAACGATGGTTCAATCCACCTTCCGCCACCGTGCGCCGGGAGTGTCACCGTGACCACACACGAGGTCGTCAACCAGGTCCCACCGCTCGTCGGGTACGACACCGCCGACGACCCGGCGCTGCTCGACGGGCTGGCCCGGGAGGGCGCCGACTGGGCCGCCGCCGGGCTGCGCGACCTCGGCCGGCTGGCCGGCGGCGAGCCGGCCGCCGAACACGGCCGGCTGGCCAACGAGCACCCGCCGGTGCTGCGCACCCACGACCGGTACGGCCACCGCGTCGACGAGGTGGAGTTCCATCCGGCCTGGCACGAGCTGATGCGCACCGCGGTCGGCCACGGCCTGCACGCGGCGCCGTGGGCCGACGACCGGCCGGGCGCGCACGTGGCCCGGGCCGCCGGCTTCTACGTGTGGCGGTCCGACGCCGGGCACGGCTGCCCGATCTCGATGACGTACGCGGCGATCCCGGCGCTGCGGCACAGCCCCGAGCTGGCGGCGCGCTACGAGCCGCTGCTCACCACCACCGAGTACGACTTCGGGCTCCGCCCGCCGCTGGGCAAGCGCGGCCTGCTCGCCGGCATGTCGATGACCGAGAAACAGGGCGGCTCGGACGTACGCGCCAACACCACCACCGCCCGACCTCAGCCGGACGGCAGCTACCGGCTGGTCGGGCACAAGTGGTTCACGTCGGCGCCGATGTGCGACCTGTTCCTCACCCTCGCCCAGGCGCCGGACGGGCTGACCTGTTTCCTGGTCCCCCGCGTGCTGCCCGACGGCAGCCGCAACCCGATGCGGCTGATGCGGCTGAAGGACAAGCTCGGCAACCGCTCCAACGCCTCCGCCGAGATCGAGTACGAGCACGCGGTGGCGTGGCGGGTCGGCGACGAGGGTCGGGGCGTGCGCACCATCATCGACATGGTCAACCTGACCCGGCTGGACTGCGTGATCGGCGCGGCGGCCGGGATGCGCCAGGGCGTCACCACGGCCGTGCACCACGCCACGCACCGGCGGGCGTTCGGCCGCTATCTGGCCGACCAGCCGCTGATGCGCAACGTCCTGGCCGATCTGGCGGTGGAGTCGGAAGCCGCCACCGTGCTGATGATGCGGCTGGCCGGCGCGACGGACCGGTCGGCCCGCGGCGACGCCGGCGAGACCGCGTTCAAGCGCCTGGCGCTCGCGGTCGGCAAGTACTGGGTGTGCAAGCGGTGGCCGGGGCACGCCGCCGAGGCGCTGGAGTGCCTGGGCGGCAACGGCTACGTCGAGGAGTCCGGCATGCCGCGGCTGTTCCGCGAGTCGCCGCTGAACTCGATCTGGGAGGGCTCCGGCAACGTCGCCGCGCTTGACGTGCTGCGCGCGCTCACCCGCGAGCCGCAGGTGCTGGCCGCGTACGAGACGGAGGTGGCGTCGGTGGCCGGCGCGGACGCGCGCCTGGACGCCGCGGTCCGCCGGGTGCGCGACGAGTTGTCCGACCGGAGCGACCTGGAGTCGCGGGCCCGCCGGGTGGTCGAGCGGCTGGCGCTGGTGCTCCAGGGCGCGCTGCTGGTGCGCCACGGCCACCCGGCCGTCGCGGACGCCTTCTGCGCGTCCCGGCTGGACGGCGACCACGGCCAGGCGTACGGCACGCTGCCGGGTGGCCTCGACCTCGCCGCGATCATCGACCGGGCCACCCCCAAGATCGGCTAGGGTCGCGGCATGCGACTCGCGTCGGTGCACCTGTATCCGGTCAAGTCCCTCGGCGGCGTCGACGTCGACCGGGCGGTCGTCGAGCCGTGGGGGCTGCGCCACGACCGCCGGTGGGTGCTCCTGCGGCCCGACGGCGGCGCGCTGACCGCCCGCACCGCGCCCGGGATGCTCGGCCTGACCGCCGTGCCCGGCGGCGGGTCGATCACGCTGACCGACCGGGACGGCGCGTCGGTGACCGTCGCCGAGCCGGTGGACGGGCCGCCCGCGGCCACCGCCGTGTCCCGGCTGGACACGGTCCGGCTGGCCGGCGACGAGGCCCACGCCTGGCTCTCCGCCCGCCTCGGCGAGCCGGTGCGGCTGGGCTGGCTGGACGACCCGCGCCGCCGCTCGGTGGCGACCGACCACGGCGGACGGCCCGGCGACCCGCTGAACCTCGCCGACGCCGGCCCGCTGCTGGTCGCCACCGTGCCGTCGCTGCGCCGGCTGCGGGACTGGATCGCCGAGGGCGCGCGGGAGCGGGGCGAGTCCGCGCCGGGCCCGCTGCCGATGGCGCGGTTCCGCCCCACCGTGGTGCTGGACGGGCCGGCCGAGCCGTTCGCCGAGGACGGCTGGACCCGGCTGCGCATCGGCGCGGTCGACCTCCGGGTCGCCGAGCGCTGCGACCGCTGCGAGCTCACCCTGATCGACCCGGTGACGCTGACGCGGGGCAAAGAGCCGATCCGCACGCTGGCCCGGCACCGGCGGCGGGACGGGAAGACCTGGTTCGGCATCCGGCTGGTGCCGGTGACCACCGGCGAGATCCGGGTCGGCGACCCGGTCGTCGCCGGCTGACGGCCCGGCGAATCGATCGAGGCGTCGATCGAGGCGTTGATCGACACCATCTCGGCGACGTGGCGGTATCCGAGCGCGCGGATGGCACCACTTCGCCGAAGTGGAGTGGATCATCCCTCCGGCCGAGCCCGCCACTCGTCGGCCAGGACGGCGAAGACGAGTTGGTCGGCCCACTCGCCCCGAAACCGGTAGCTGCGCACGTGCCAGGCCTCCCGCCGCATGCCGAGCCGGGTGGCCAGGCGGGCGGACGGCTCGTTGCCGGCGTGACACCGGGCCACTACCCGGTGCAGCCCGAACTCACCGAAACCCCAGTCCAGCAGCCCCGAGGCCGCCTCCGTGGCGAGCCCACGGCCGCCGTGGTCGGGGTGGAACACGTACCCGAGTTCGGCGGTGCGGTCGGCCGCGCTGCGCCAGACCAGCTCCACCGCACCGACCACCCGGGCCCCGGCGACCGCGGCCAGTGTCAGGCAGTCGCCCTCCACGCGCAGCGCGTCCTCGCCGGCCATCGCGGCCACAGACGCCCGCGACTGTTCCCGGGTACGCGGCTGCGCGCCGCGCATCCAGCGGACCACGTCGGGGCGGCGCTGCCAGGCGTGCACGTCGTCGATGTCGTCCGCGGTGACCGGACGCAGCAGCAGCCGCGGGGTGCGCAGCGGGTACGTCAGGCGGGTCATCGGGCCATGGTAGGCAGGCCTAGGGTGGGCGGCATGAGCGAGCGCACCGAGCGAAGCGAGGGCCACGAGCGCATGCCCAACCAGCACGGCATGAGCGAGCGCACCGACGATGACGGCAATCCGCTCACCCGGCTCACGCTCGATCAGCTCCGGCGGCGGGCCAGCGTCAAGTGGCGGCTGCACCCGCCGGACGTGCTGCCGCTGTGGGTGGCGGAGCAGGACGTGCCGCTGGCCCCGCCGGTGGCCGACGCGCTGCGCCGCGCGATCGACCTGGGCGACACCGGCTACGCGTACGGGACGGCGTACGCGGAGGCGCTCGCCGGGTTCGCCGCGCAACGCTGGGGCTGGGCCGACTTCCCGGTCGGGCGCAGCGCGCTGGTGGCCGACGTGATGACGGGCGTGGTCGAGGTGCTGCGTCTGGTCACCGACCCGGGCGACGCGGTGGTGGTCTGCTCCCCGGTCTACCCGCCGTTCTACGGGTTCGTGACGCACGCGGACCGGCGGGTGGTCGAGGCCCGGCTCGGGCCGGACGGACGGATCGACCACGCCGCGTTGGAGGAGGCGTTCCGCCGGGCGCGCGGGGGTGGCCGCCCGGCCGCGTTCCTGCTCTGCAACCCGCACAACCCGACCGGGGTGGTACACCGCCCCGACGAGTTGGCCGCCGTCGCCGAGCTGGCCGCCCGGCACGGCGTACGGGTCGTCTCCGACGAGATCCACGCACCGCTGGCGTTGGCCGGTGCGCGGTTCACCCCGTACCTAACGGTCGCCGGCGCGGAGGGCGCGTTCGCCCTGCTGTCGGCGTCGAAGGCGTGGAACCTCGCCGGTCTCAAGGCGGCGGTGGCGGTCGCCGGCCCGGCGGCTGCCGCCGACCTGGCCCGGATGCCGGAGGAGGTCAGCCACGGCCCCAGCCACCTCGGCGTGCTCGCGCACACCGCCGCGTTCCGCGCCGGCAGGCCCTGGCTGGACCAGCTCCTCGACGGGCTCGACGCCAACCGTGCGTTGCTCGGGACGTTGCTCGCCGAGCATCTGCCCGAGGTCTCCTGGCACCCGCCCGACGGCACCTATCTCGCCTGGCTGGACTGCACCCGGCTCGGCGTGCCGACCGAGGCTTCCGGCGACGGGCCGGGCGTGGTCACCGACCTGGCCGGCCCGGCGCGGATGTTCCTCGACGAGGCCCGGGTGGCGCTCAGCTCCGGGCACGTCTTCGGCAGCGGCGGCGCCGGCTTCGTGCGCCTCAACTTCGCCACCTCGCCCGCCGTGCTGACCGAGGCGGTGACCCGGATGGGCCGGGCGGTGGGGCCGGCCGCCGCCTGACCGGCCCCGGCGGGTTCAGCCGGCGTGCTGCTGGTCGAGCGTCTCGCGCAGGATCTCCGCGTGCCCGGTGTGCTGGCGGGTTTCGGCGATGACGTGCGTCAGCACCTCGCGCACGCTCAGCACGGTGCCGGGCTCCTGCCAGGGCACGTCGGGCACCGGGTGCGTCGCGGACAGGTCGTCGACGGCGGCGACGATCTCCTCGGTGCGGGCGGCCACCCGGGCGTACCGGTCGAGGATGGCCGGCAGCGTGTCCTCGGGCAGCATCTGGAACGTCCGCTCCCGGTCGATCGCCCACCGCGGCAGCTCGCGGGCCGTCCCGGCCATGAAGTCCGCCCAGGTCACGCCGTCGGGCAGGGTGAAGGTCATCACGGCCGGCCCCTCGGTGACGAACCGCAGCCAGTCCTCCTCGCCGGACGCGACGTGCTTGAGCACGCCGCCCAGGCAGAGCGCGCTGACGGTGGGGCGTTCGCCGGCCTGCGCGTCGGTCAGGCCGCGCACGGTGGCGGTGAGCGCGGCGCGGGCGGCGGCGAGCGCGCGGAGCAGGTCGGCCCGTTCGGCGTCGAGCGCGGTGGGGTTCGTGGTCGGGACGGTCATGGTCATCGGTTCCTTCCGGTCCTGATCGGGTACGGGTCACACCGTCGCAGCCATAGCGGACAGGTTGTGTCCGCTACTGCCGGCAGAATGCGGACCATGTCGACGACCTCCGCCCGGCTGCTCTCCCTGCTGTCCCTGCTCCAGGCCCGCCGCGACTGGCCGGGCGCGGTGCTGGCCCAACGACTCGGGGTCAGCCCACGCACCGTGCGCCGGGACGTCGACCGGCTGCGCGAGTTGGGCTATCCGATCTCCGCCGCCAAGGGGCCGGACGGCGGCTACCGGCTGGGCGCCGGCTCGGCCCTGCCGCCGTTGCTCTTCGACGACGAGCAGGCCGTCGCGCTCACCGTGGCGTTGCAGACCGCCGCGACCACGGTCACCGGCATCGAGGAGGCCGCCGCGCGGGCGCTGACCACGGTCCGGCAGGTGATGCCGGCGCGGCTGCGCCACCGCGTCGACGCCCTGCGGGTCGTCGCCGTGGACCGGGCCGGCGCCCCGGCGAAGCCCCGGGTCGAGCCGGCCCTGCTGATGACGCTCAGCGCCGCCGTGCACGCCCGGGAGGTGCTGCGCTTCGACTACCCGCCCGCGCCGACCGCCGACCCGACCGACGGCGCGCCGCTCCCCCGCCGGGTGCAGCCGCACCATCTGGTCACCTGGGGCGGGCGCTGGTATCTGGTGGCCTGGGACCTGGACCGCGACGACTGGCGCACGTTCCGCGTCGACCGGCTCCGTCCGCGTACCCCCACGGGCCCCCGGTTCACCCCGCGTGAGCTGCCCGGCGGGGACGTGGCCGCGTTCGTCGCCGGGCGGTTCCGTGGCGGCGGCGGCGACTGGCCGTGCCGGGGCGAGGTGATCCTCGACCTGCCCGCCCGGACGGTTTCCACCTGGACCCGCGACGGCCTGGTCGAGGAACTCGGCCCGGACCGTTGCCGGCTGGTGCTGGGCGCCTGGTCCTGGCCGGGCCTGGCCGCCGTGCTCGGCCGTTACGACGCCGACATCGAGGTGGTCGGCCCGCCGGAGCTGCGGGCCGCCTTCGCCCACCTGGCCCGGCGCTACGCCGCCGCCGCGCGTCGCCCGGACGACGGATAGTGGCCGGTCAGCCGGCCGTCGACCGTTCGGCGACCACCACCGAGATGCCGTCGAGCACCCGTTGGAGACCGAACTCGAACGCGTGGTCCGGCCCGTACGCCGCACCGTGCGCCATGCCGGCGGCGGTGCCGACCCGGGCGGCGAGCGGGAACGTGCCGGCGGTCATGAACTTCTCCAACCAGGGCGCGTGGGTCTGCCACCACTGGTCGTCGGTCATCCCGGTCTCGCGCTCCAACTCGACCACGTCGGCGGCGGCCCGGGCCGCGCTCTTGGCGTGCCCGAGCACGAGGGTGAGCACGGCGTCCATCTCCACGTCGTCGAGCCCGATGTCGGCGACCGCACGCAGCTCGTGGTCGTATTTGGCGAGCACGTTGGGGCCGAGGACCGGCCGGGTGGTCTCGGCGCGCAGCAACCACGGGTGGGCGCGGTAGAGCGCCAGGTTGTCCCGGGCGATGCGTTCCAGCCGGCCACGCCAGCCGCCCGGCACGTCGGTCGGGCGGGGCAGGTCGCCGAGGACGGCGTCGACCATGACGTCGAGCAGTTCGGCCTTGCCCGGCACGTAGGTGTAGACGGACATGGTGCCGACGCCGAGCGCGTCGCTGACCCGGCGCATGGTGAGCGCGTCGATGCCCTCGGCGTCGGCGATCTCGACGGCCGTCCGCACGATCCGGTCGACGCTGAGGCCGGGCCCGGCGCCGCGGCTGGTCGGCTCCCGCGTGCGCCAGAGAAGGGCCAGGCTGCGGGCGGGGTCGGCCTTGCGTCTGCGGTCGGTCGACATGGTGCCGTCATCCTACCGATCCCGGAATCCGCACGCGGCCGACGGGACGGGCGCACAAAAAAGGGCGGGACCTCCCGCCACTACCAACATATAGCGCACCCCCGGTCTTGCGGCAAGCCCCCGATGGTGACGCAGAATTGCCGGCCGAAGCCCATTCCCCGCACCTGAGAAAAGCCGCGAAGAGCGGAGGCCCTGGCATGCCCGCAGATCGGAGCCCAACGCCCGTGAACCCGCCCACCACAAGCGTCTTCGATCTTCCCGACCGACTCTCGGCGAAGGCCGATCCGGCCCTGGTCGCCGACGACGAGCGGCATTTCGCGACCATCGCGGAGAGCCTGCGCCGGTCGGTCGCGGACCTGTCCGACCGGCTCGACACCGCACGCCGGGCCGCCGGCGGCAAGGGCCGGCAGGCCGTCGACCGGGACCAGGAGATCCGCCGGCTGACCGTGCGCCTGCGTACCCTGCGCCGGTACGGCGTGGACCTGTGCCTGGGCCGGATGGTCGGCGCGGACGGCGCCGACCCGGTGTACGTGGGACGGCTGGGCCTCACCGACGGCGCGGGCGGGCGGCTGCTGCTGGACTGGCGCTCCCCCGCCGCCGAACCGTTCTTCGGCGCCACCCACGCCAACCCGATGGGGCTGGCCAGCCGCCGCCGCTACCGCTGGACCCTGGGCCGGATCACCGACTACTGGGACGAGGTGTTCACCGCCGACGGGCTCACCGGGCACGCCGCCCTCGACGACCAGTCCGCGTTCATCGCCAGCCTGGGCGACACCCGGTCGGCGCGGATGCGCGACGTGCTCGGCACCATCCAGGCCGATCAGGACGCCATCATCCGGGCCGGTTCCCGGGGCGCGCTCGTCGTCGACGGCGGGCCGGGCACCGGCAAGACCGTCGTCGCGCTGCACCGCACCGCGTACCTGCTGCACGCCGACCCGCGCCTGGGCGAACGGCGCGGCGGGGTGCTGGTCGTCGGGCCGCACCAGCCGTACCTGAGCTACGTCTCCGACGTGCTGCCCAGCCTCGGCGAGGAGGACGTGCAGATCTGCACGCTCCGGGACATGGTGCCCGAGGGCGCGGCGGCGGGCGCCGAGACGGACCCGGAGGTGGCCCGGCTGAAGTCGTCCGCGCGGCTGGTCGACGCGGTCGAGGAGGCGGTGCGGTTCTACGAGGAGCCGCCCGCGACGCCGTTGACGGTCGTCGTCGAGGACGCCGACCTGCGGTTGACCGCCGGCGACTGGGCGGAGGCGTTCGCGGCGGCCGAACCCGGCGCACCGCACAACGAGGCGCGCGACGACGTGTGGGAGGAACTGCTCACGATCCTGCTGGAGCGGTACGACGGCGACGCGCCGGAGCACGCGGTCCGCCGGTCGCTGGCCGGCAACCGCGAGCTGGCCACCGCGTTCGGCCGGGCGTGGCCGCTGCTCGACCCGGCCGACGTCGTCGCGGACCTGTGGTCGGTGCCGGCCTACCTGCGCCGGTGCGCCCCCGACCTGAGCGTGGACGAGATCCGTACGCTGCGACGGGCCGACGCCCGGGCCTGGACGGTGGCCGACCTGCCGCTGCTGGACGCGGCGCGGCGGCGGGTCGGTGACCCGGAGGCGTCCCGGCGGCGGCGCCGCAACGACGCGGCCCTTCACGCGCAGCGGGAGCGGATGGACACGGTGGTGGACGCGCTTATCGCGTCGCACGCCTACGACGACGGCGAGGGGCTGATGACCATGCTGGTCGGGGCGGACATGCGGGCCAGCCTGGTCGACGACAGCGTGCTGGCCGTCGCCGACCCGGACCTGCTGGCCGGGCCGTTCGCGCACGTGGTGGTGGACGAGGCGCAGGAGCTGACCGACGCCGAGTGGCAGATGCTGCTGGCGCGCTGCCCGTCGCGCAGCTTCACCGTGGTCGGCGACCGGGCCCAGGCCCGGCACGGGTTCACCGAGTCGTGGCGGGAGCGGCTGGAGCGGGTCGGTGTCGACCGGATCGAGGTGGCCTCGCTCACCGTCAACTACCGCACCCCGGCGCAGGTGATGGCGGAGGCCGAGCCGGTGATCCGGGCGGTGCTGCCGGACGCCAACGTGCCGACGTCCATCCGTACCGGCGACGTGCCGGTGCGGCACGGTGACCGCGCGGACCTGCACGCGGTGGTGGCGGCGTGGCTCGCCGCCCACGACGAGGGGGTCGCCTGCGTGCTCGGCGCCCCGGAGTTCCCGGCGTCGGACCGGGTCCGGTCGCTGGCCCCGGAGCTGGCCAAGGGCCTGGAGTTCGACCTGGTCGTGCTGGTCGACCCGGCGGCGTTCGGCGACGGGATCTCCGGCGCGGTGGACCGCTACGTGGCGATGACCCGGGCCACCCGCGAGCTGGTCGTCCTCACCGGCGGGGGCGGTCCCGCCGCCCCCGCCGGTGGCGCTACCGCGTGAGCAGCTCCCGCAGCGCCTTGCTGATCTCGGCCGGCGCCTCCTCGGCCATGAAGTGCCCGGCCGTGGTGGTGCGGTGGTCCAGGTCCGGCGCCCAGGCCCGCCACACGGCCGCCGCGTCGTAGCCGAGCGCCGCGCCCCAGTCCTGCTGGACCACCGTGACCGGCATGGTCAGCCGCCGGCCCGCGTCCCGGTCCGCCCGGTCGTGCTCGACGTCGATCCCGGCCGACGCGCGGTAGTCGGCGACGATCGAGTCGACCGCCTCCCGGGACGCCCGCAGGTACTCGGCGCGCACCTGCGCCGGAATGGCCTCCGGGTTCCTGATCCAGGCGTCCAGGAAGTGGCCGAAGAAGGCGTCCGCGCTGGCCGAGATCATCTGCTCCGGCAGGCCGGGCGGCTGCGCCATCAGGTAGAGGTGGAACGCCACCGACGCGGACACGCCGTGCAGCACGTCCCACATGTCGAGGGTGGGCAGCACGTCCAGCGACGCCAGGTGGGTGACCGCGTCCGGGTGGTCGAGGCCGGCGCGGACCGCCACCAGGGCGCCCCGGTCGTGCCCCGCCAGGGCGAACCGCTCGTGCCCGAGCGCCCGGGCCAGGGCCACCACGTCGGCGGCCATGGTCCGCTTCGCGTACGTCTGGTCGGTGTGCGCGGGCGGCTTGTCGCTGGCGCCGTACCCCCGCAGGTCCGGGCAGATCACCGTGTGGTCGGCGGCCAGGTCGGCGGCGACGTGCCGCCACATCAGGTGGGTCTGCGGAAAGCCGTGCAGCAGCACGATCGGACGGCCCGCGCCGCCCACCGCCACGTTCAGCGCCACGCCGTCGGCGACGGTGACACGCTTGTGGTCGAATCCGGTGATGCCTGTGGTCATCTCGGTGCCTCTCTGCTCCGTCGTACCGGCCAAGCGTGGTGGCGCCGGGTGAGCAACCGATGAGCGCGGTACGGTGGCTCCGGTCGAGGAGGGGTCGGTGCGTGTCAGCTTCGGTGTGCTCGGGCCGGTCACGGCCTGGGACGGCACCGGCGCGCCGGTCGACCTGAAGGGCCCCCGGCACCGCGCGGTGCTGGCCCGGCTGATCGTGGCCCGGGGCCGGGTGGTGCCCGTCGGCCACCTCGTCGAGGACCTGTGGGACGACCCGCCGCCGGGCGCGGTCGGTGCGGTCCGCACGTTCGTCGCGGCCCTGCGCCGCCGGCTGGAACCGCACCGCCCGCCACGCGAGCCGGCGCGGCTGCTGGTCACCGACGGACCGGGGTACGCGCTGCGCGCCGCCCCGGACACCGTCGACGCCTGGCGGTTCGCCGACGCGGTCACCGCCGCCGCCGACGAACTCCCCCGGTCGGCGCTCGACCGGCTCGACACGGCGCTGGGCTGGTGGCGCGGGCCCGCGTACGCCGACTTCGACCAGCCGTGGGCGCGCGCCGACCGGCACCGGCTCGACCAAATGCGGCTGACCGCGGTGGAGCGGCGGGCCGAGGCGCTGCTGGCGCTCGGGTTGGCCGCCGACGTCGTACCCGATCTGGACGCCCACGTCGCGGACCATCCGTGGCGGGAGGACGGCTGGCGGCTGCTGGCGCTGGCGCTCTACCGGGCCGGGCGGCAGGCCGACGCGCTCGCCGTGCTGCGCCGGGCCCGCGAGCTGCTGCGCGACCAGCTCGGCCTGGACCCCGGCCCGCGGCTGCGTGGGCTGGAGGCCGACCTGCGACGCCAGGCCGACGCGGAGCCGACCGGCCCGGCCCGGGTGTGGGCGGACGCGGCGGCGGCGTACGAGCGCAGCGTGGTGCCCGGCGCGCGGGCCCGGCTGGAATCCACCGTCGGCCTGCTGCGCAGTCTCGCGGTGACCGGGCCGGGCGGCCTGGAGGCGGCCCGGGACCAGCGGGTCGCGGCCATCGACGCGGCCGAGCAGCTCGGCGACCCGGACCTCACCGCGCGGGTGATCGGCGGGTACGACGTGCCGGCGATCTGGACCCGCGCGGACGACCCGGAGCAGGCGGCCCGGGTGGTCGCCGCGGCCGAACGGGCGCTGGCCGGCCTGGGTCCGGACGCGCCGGAGGCGACCCGGGCCCGGCTGCTCGCCACCGTCGCGGTCGAGTCACGCGGCCTGCCGTCGACGCGCGGCCCGGAGGCGGCCCGGCAGGCCGAGGCGATCGCCCGACGGCTGGCCGACCCGGCGCTGCTGGCCCAGGCGCTCAACGGCGTGTTCATGCAGACGTTCCACCGGGCCGGGCTGGCCGCCGAACGGGACGCGGTCGGCGCGGAACTGGTCACGCTGGCCGACCGGCACGGCCTCGCCCCGGTCGGGATCCTCGGGCACCTGATCCGGGTGCAGGCGCGCGGCGCGCTCGCCGACTTCGCCACGGCCGACACCCACGCCGACGCCGCCGACCGGCTGGCCGCGCGCCACGAGTCCCCGCTCACCGGTGTCTTCACCACCTGGTACCGGGCCATGCGCACGGCGGCTACCGGCGCGCCCCTCCCGGAGGCGGAGGCCGCCTACCGGTCGGCGGCGACCCGACTGGCCGGCTGCGGCATGCCCGGGGTGGAACGGGGCCTGCTCCCGCTGGCGCTGCTGTGCCTGCGGGTGTGGCACGACCTCCCGGCCGACTTTCCCGACGGCACCGACTGGGGGCCGTACGCGCCGTGGGCCCGCCCGCTCGTGCTGCTCGCCGCGGACCGCCGTGCCGACGCCGCCGCCGCGCTGCGCCGCACCCCCGCACCGCCGCGCGACCTGCTGCTGGAGGCGTTGTGGACGCTCACCGGCCATGCGGCGGTGGCGCTCGGCGACCGGGACGCGATCCGACGGGCCCGGGCGGCGCTCGCTCCGGCGGCGCACGAGCTGGCCGGCGCCGGCAGCGGCATGCTCACCGCCGGCCCGGTCGCGACGCACCTCGACCGGTTCGACGCCGCCCTCGGTTCCGACTGACCGACGGTCGCCGCCGCCCTCGGGACGGCAAAACCGGCGAGCGGGGCTAGGGTGCGGCGATGGACGAGCTGAGGGACCTGTTCCGGCGGGCCGCCGACCACGCGGCCGACTACCGGCGGTCGCTGCCGGAACGGCCGGTCGGGGTGCCGGTCGACCAGGCCGCGCTGCACCGGGCGTTCGCCGCCGGGCTGCCGGCCGCCCCCGCGCCCCCCGAGCAGGTGCTCGCGGAGTTGGTCGCCGCCGCCGGACCGGGACTTGTCGCCACCGCCGGACCGCGCTACTTCGGGTTCGTGGTCGGCGGCGCGTCCCCGGCCGCCACCGCCGCCGACATGCTCGCCGCCGGCTGGGACCAGATCGCGTTCAACGCCGTCACCTCGCCGGCCGCCGTGGCCGCCGAGACGGCCGCCGGCACCTGGCTCAAGGAGCTGCTGGGCATCCCGGCGTCGGCGTCGGTCGGCTTCGTCACCGGCGGCCAGGCCGCCAACACCGCCGGCCTCGCCGCGGCCCGGCACCAGGTGCTCGCCGACGCCGGCTGGGACGTGGAACGGCGCGGGCTGGCCGGCGCGCCGCCGGTGCGGGTGCTGGCCGGCGCGGAACGGCACGCCACCGTCGACCGGTCGTTGCGCCTGCTCGGGCTCGGCACCGACGCGCTGCGGGAGGTGCCCGCCGGCCCGCAGGGCGCGGTCGACCCGGCCGCGCTGGCGGCGGCGCTGCGGGACGCCGGCCCCGGCCCGACGATCGTCTGCCTCCAGGCCGGCAACGTGAACACCGGCGCCTGCGACGAGCTGCGCGCCGCGTGCGACCTGGTCCACCGGCACGGCGGCTGGGTGCACGTGGACGGCGCGTTCGGGCTGTGGGCCGCCGCCAGCCCGACCACCCGGCACCTGGTGGACGGCATCGAGGCCGCCGACTCGTGGGCCTGCGACGGCCACAAGTGGCTCAACCTGCCGTACGACACCGCGTTCGCGTTCTGCGCCCGGCCCGACGTGCACGCGGCGGCCATGTCGTACGCGGCTGCGTACCTCGTGGGCTCCGGTGGCGTGCCGGCGGGCGCGGACCTGACCGCGGAGTCCTCGCGCCGCGCCCGTGGCTTCGCGGCCTGGGCCGGCCTGCGGGAGCTGGGCCGCGACGGCGTCGCCGCGCTCGTCGAGCGGTGCTGCGCGCTGGCCCGCCGGTTCGCCGCCGGGCTGACCGCGGCCGGGTTCGAGGTGGTCAACGAGGTGGTCCTCAACCAGGTGCTTGTCGGCTTCGGCGACGACGCGCGGACCGACCGGACGGTGGCCGCGGTGCAGGCCGACGGGACGTGCTGGGTGGGCGGTACGACGTGGCAGGGCCGGCGACTGATGCGGATCTCGGTGTCCAACGCCACCACCACGGAGGCGGACGTCGACCGGTCGGTGGCGGCCATCGCCCGGCTGGCGTCGGACGCCGCCTGACGGACACCACGGAGCGCGACCGGTTGGTATCGTCACCGTCACCGATGTCCTCAGGGGAGGGTGGCCATGTGGGCGGACGAGGCCGCGCTGGACGCGGCGGGGCACCGACTCGACGAGTGGGAGTCGGGCCTGGCCGACCGTGCCGCACGGGCGCAGGCCCTGTCCGCCCGCGCGCGGACGCTGACCGGCGCCGCCCGCAGTGACGACGGCCTGGTCGAGGTGACCGTCGACCCGTCCGGGCTGCTGGCCGACCTGCGGCTCGACGAACGCACCCGGCAGCACTCCGCCGCCCACACCGCCCGACAGGTCGTGGCCGCCACCCATGCCGCGCGCGCCGACCTGCTGCGCCGGCTCACCGAGGCGACCGCCGAGACCCTCGGCGCGGACGACCCCGCCGGGTGGGCGATCGTCGACTCCCACCGCCGGCGGCTCGACCCCGACCAGGGCCCGCCGGATGAGCGCCGGTGAGATCCTCCGGGTCGACCCGGACGACCTGACCGCCCACGCCGCCCACCTCGACCGCTGCGCCGACAGCATCGACACCGCCCACCGGGCCGGGGAGCACGTCCGGCTCGGCGCTGACGCCTACGGGCAGCTCTGCGCGGTCATGCCGGCCCTGCTGGGCGGCCTCCAGCGCACCCTGGTCGACGGCGTCGGCGCCGCAGCCGCCTCGGTGCGCGACACCGCCGGCAAGGTGCGCGGCAGCGCCGACCGCTACCGTTCCTCCGACGCACAGGCGGCACACCTGCTCGACCAGGTGCGCAACCGACGATGACCACCAACCCGCTCGTCGCCGGCGCGGCGGACACCGGGCCCAGCGCCTGGGCGGGCATCTGGATCTGCGAGGACATCGAACTCATCACCCAGGGCGTCCGCGCCGGCAGTTGGATCGACGGCAGCCTCGGCGTGGTCAGCGCCGGCCTCGACGCGCTCGCCCTCGTCTCCGACCCGGCCAGCGCGCTGCTGCAATACGGCATCGCCTGGCTGATCGAGCACGTCAAACCACTCAGCGAGGCCCTGGACTGGCTCGCCGGCGACCCCGCCGAGATCACCGCCCACGCACAGACCTGGCGCAACGTCGCCGTCTCGCTGCGCGAGGACGCCGCCGACCTGGCCCACGCGGTACGCACCGAGGCCGCCGGCTGGACCGGCGCCGCCGGCACCGGCTACCGGCGCTGGGCCAGCGAGCAGCAGCAGGCCGTCACCGGGCTCGCGCAGGGCGCCGAGGCCATGGCCGCGATCACCGAGGGCGCCGCCGGCCTGGTCGCCGCCGTCCGGCTGCTGGTCCGCGACGCCGTCGCCGCGTGCGTCTCCCGCCTGATCGTGTACGCGGCGGAGCTCCTCGCCAGCGCCGGGCTCGCGACCCCGCTGGTCGTGGAACAGGTCACCACCACCGTGGCGTCGTGGGGCGCGCGGATCGCGCGGTTGTTGCGAGGGTTGCTGGCGAGCCTGCGGCGGCTGATGCCGGAGGTGCGACGGCTCGGCGACCTGATCGAGAGGCTGAAGCAGGCGCTGAGCCGGCTGCGTCGCTCGGCGGAGACGCCGAACGGTGGGTCGACCGGGCCGCGTGACAGCGGCTCCGCGCCGAGACCCGCCGACTTCGATCCCGGAAAACAGCCCGGTCCGCTCGGGGACGAGTTCCGCCCGGGGGTGGAAGACCCACGCGGCTTGTTCGAGCCCAAGGAGCGGGCAATCGCCGACCGGCTCGCCGATGACGGCGCCATGGTGCATCCCAGGGAACGCGTCGACGACGCGCACAAGCTCAAGAATCCCGATGGCATGGTTCGCTTCGGGCCGAGTGACCCCGGCGTGGTGACCGAATTCAAGACACTGGTAGGTACCGGTAGTACCAGCGTCCGCCGCAATATTCTTGAGGCCGGTGAGCAGACGGGAGCAGATGGGGTCGCCGTGCTGGACGGACGCAACGTCGGTTTGTCGGAGGAGGACGCACGCAGGGGTTACAGCCGTGCTGTCGGGCAGGCTCGGGTTCATGGCCAGCAGATGCCGGCGGCAGTGCGCGTCATCCTCGGAGATGACCGAATTCTCGACCTTCCTTAGGAGTCAGGCAGCGCATGTCGACCTTCGAGCACATCTTCATCCGAACCGACTTGGACCCGGCGGGGCTTGCCGCGGAACTTGCCTCGCTAATGGGCCTTGAGGCGAGCCGAGATGAGGCAGGCAAGGTGTATCTCAGCAGGCCGGCTTCAGACGGGCGTCCCGGCATCATCGGAGGCGAAATCTACGGCAACTCATATACCTACCCCTTGGACGATCCTGAGGAAGAGTCGGTCATCGACGGATACAACCTCGTATGGGATCTGGGGTACAGCCGCCGGGATCGCAACGTACAACTCGACGAGTCACGTCGCATGTTCAGGGACGTGACCACATTGGGCCGATGGCCGGCGGTTCTCCTACAAGGCCTGGATCTGCTCATCGCAGTCTGGAGCCCTCGTTCGGGCTACCATGAGTTTCCACCAGGCACATCGCCGGATGTCGACCACCGCTCCCTCTGGGAGCAATATCGTCAGACTCCCTCGACATGAAGGTGCCGCTCCTTGATCTGCTACGCCCCTAACATTCCCAACGACCACCTCATCATCATCTGAGGATCGGATGCCAGCGCCGTGGGCATGATGGTGGTCGCACGTCGGGTGGATGCTCCGGCGGACGAGGTGCGTTACGAGTTCGGATTCGAGGACAGGTTCGATCGCCTCCTCGTCATCGATCCGCAGACCCTCGACGCCCGCGTCGAGGACGGCGATTTCAATGCCGCCGCCAGCGCCATCACCGCCAAGATCGTCAGCTCCTGGCGCACCGGCGGTGACTTCCCCCAAAGAATGATCTTCGCGAGTTAGTTGACGGACTCAGTGGAACGCTGAGGGTGTCTCCGGCCTCGTTCGACACCCATGACGTCTTACCGACCACCGCTCGGGCGACGGAGGCTTCCCGGCTGACCTGCCGCCAGGGTCACGGTGCGGGAGGAATGGAGACCCCGTTGGCGTCGAGTAGCGAGCCGTCCATCGCGCGGTCCGTCTCGACGGCGGTCACTGACACGACCACGTCGCCGTCAGAGGTCGGGAAGCGGGTGAAGTGCAGCAGGACGAAGCCCAGTCGCTTGTTTCCCCGCACGGCGTTGTCGAGCGGCCTGGTGTTCACGCCCTCGACGAGCCACTGGTAGACCGGCTGCGCGTCCTCCTCCTGCCAACCCTTCAAGGCGGCGCGGTGAACGGCCAGGGTCAGCTTCTCGGCCAGGTATCCGGGGTCGCAGACGCTGGTGATCGTCACGTCGAGTTTCTCGAACCGGTGTCCCGACCCGAAGTGCCACAGCGCCCGCACCGTGCGGACGCCGGGGGTCAGCGGCCGTCCGACGAACATCCAGTGGTAGACGTCCAGGTGGGGCGCGTGGTCCTTGAGCCACCTCTTCCGGTCCCGCTCGATCACCGCCCAGGGCGCGGGGATCTCGTCGAACTCGTCGGTCCACGCGATCTCGGGGATCTCCCATGCATCGAGCCAGGACCGTACCTGCTCCCGGTTGGCGAGGAACTTCGCCCGCAGGTCGTGCGTGGACGTCATCGAGCGCTCCCGTGATCCCAGTCGAGGCCCCAGACCCGGACGGTGCCCTGGTGGTCCCCGGTGACGATGGTGCGGAAAGAGGCGTCGGCGCGGATCGCGTTCACCCGGACGGGGTGGCCGCGCAGCGACCGGATCCGGCGCCCGGCACGGAGGTCCCAGACGTCGACGGTCTCGTCGCCACCGGCTCCCGTCACGGCGAACCGCCCGTCGGGCGACACCGCCACCTCCTCGACCCCGAGCAGGGGGTGCTCCGCGCCGGCCCGCCCGTCGTACACCAGATCGCCGGTTTCGGCGTGCCACACCACGAAGCCTGTCATTCCGGCGATCGCGGCAAGGCGGCGCGAGTCGGCGAAGGCCAGGTCCGCCGACGAGCTGTGTTTGACCCCGTCGAGACGGTAGAGCGGACGCCTACGACCCGGCCGCCACGCGGTGAGGCGGCCCATGCCGGCCACCAACAGCACGCCGGAGGCGAAGCGGATCTCCGCGTGCGGGTCGACCTGCGCGAACGTTCGCAGCGGCTTCCCGGTGTCGATCGACCGGACCTCCACGGTGATCGCGTCGCCGTCCCGCAGGTGCACGGCGATCGAACGGGACTTCTCGTCGGCCGTGACACCCGCGATGAGCCCGTGCCCGGTGCGGATCGTCGCGACCCGGGCCGCGGCGTCGAGTGACCACACCGTCGCCAGCCCGTATCCGAAGCCGACCGTGACCAGGTCGCCGGAGATGTCGAGCGTGGTCCTGCCCTCGTCGCGGGGCTGTGCGCCGGCGACCTTGAAGCGCGGCTCGAACGTCGCCGTGTCGTGGCACGCCACCGACCCGTCCGCGTAGCAGATGATCAGATCCCACCCGGCCCGGGCGAAACGCAGGCTGCGGGCCGGGTTGCGGCGCTCGCTCACCGAGCCGACCTTCTCCAGCGTCTCCAGGTCGAAGATCTCGACCTCGTCGACGTTCGAGGGGAAGGCGAACAGCCGCCCGGAGTCGCTGACGTCGAAGGCACCGCGGGTGAGCATCACATCGGACAGCTCCTGCTCCAACCAGATGCCGTGCAGGCCGGTGCGCTCCAGGTCCCGGCCCGCAGCCCGGGCGGCCCGGCGCAGCCGTGGGTGGCGTTCGAAGCCGGGAATCGCCCTGGCCTCGCGGATGGTCTCGGTCGCGCGCTGCCCCTCGCCGGCCGCGATCATCCCCTCGATGCGCGCCATCACCTGGTCGAACGCCCGTTCCTCGTGCGCGAGGGCGCCGACCGGGCGGGGTGGCGCGTACGACCAGGGGGCGAGATGTCCGGGCAGCGGCATGGGGAGGCGCGACAGCGAGGTCCGGTCGCGGAAACCGTCCCTCTCGGCGATCACGGCGTACCCGCAGTCGCCGCTGAACGTCGTCACGTCGCGATGGGATCCGCGTTTCCAGTCCTTGGGGAAGGTGCGGACGCAGCGGCGGATGGCCAGTTCGAGGACCTGAAGGTCGCCGCTGCCCGGGTCGAGCAGGGCCCAGCCGGCCCGGCCGGAGACGCCGAGCACGTCGTAGCCGAGGAGCCAGGGGATCTCCCACCGTCGCGGCTCGTCCCACACCCGCATGTCCACGGTCATCATCGACCGGACGCCGAGCCGCAGGACGACCGACCCGTCCGTCGCCAGGGCGGTCCTCCGGTCGGAGTTCAACCCGTCGGGCGGCAGGTGCAAACCCCGCATCCTGGTACGACGCAGGGGCCACCACTGCTCCACCCGGTCGTCCGCGTCGGGATGCCCCAGCGAGGCGGAGACGCACACCTCCGCCTCCGGGGCGAGGATCACCCGCGTGACACGCCCCTCGTGGGGCCGGATGTCGACGACGGGCTCCCACCCGCCGGTGCGGAAGACCAGGACGCGGCCGTCGGCCGTGCCCACCGCCGCGGAGCCGCCGTCGGGGCTGAGCGCCACGGCCGTTCCCCCGTCCAGCCGGCCTTCGAGATGCGCGGTCCCGTCGGTGAGGCGCCACCGCTCGACCGTCGAGTCCTGGTAGCAGACGAGCACCCGCACGCCGGCGTGGTCGATCGCGACGTCGACGGGCGTCCGGCCGGATTCGGTGAGTTCGGTGACCACCCGGCCCGCGAGGGCGTCCCAGATCCGCACCCGGCCCGACGTCTCGGCCACCACCACGTGCGTCGCGTCCGCATCGCTGGCCATCGCCGCGACCTCACCGGTGAACTGCCCGAACACCTCGAGCGTGCCCCGGGGCGCCAACCGGGCGCAGCGTTCGCGCGCGGTCGCGATCTCGGGTGCACCCGGATGCTTCCGGTCCGCCTCGGCCAGGTGCCGCGCCGCGAGGACGCCGTCGCCGCGTTCCAGGTGCACCAACGCGGCCAGGTGGTCCGCCTCCCAGGAGTCGCCGGTGGCGCGCAGCTCCGACAGCAGGGTCTCGTCGGTGACGAGGCCGTCGGCCCACCGGAGGAGCCCGTGGTTGTAGACCGCGTGGACGTTGTGCGGGTCGATCGCTCTCGCCTGCTCGAACAACTCGACCGCCCGGCGCTGCTCGCCGAGGTCCCACAGCGACAACGCCTTGTTCGACAAGCCGTCGGCCTTCAACGCCGGCGGGACCCGGTCGGAACGCGGATAGGGGCCGCCCGCGCAGTCCGCGTACACGCCGGTGAGGACGGCCTCCGCCTCGGCGGTGTCGCTGATCCGCGACCGGGGATCGCGCGCGAGGCAACCCGCCAGCAGGTCGCGCAGCGGCTGCGGGAGATCGGCGCGCAGCGCCGCGAGCGCGTCCGCGCCGTCGTGACCCCACTCCCAGAGCCGACGCCCGTGCAACAGCTCGATCACCGTCAGCGCCCACGACCACATGTCGCTGGCCCGACCGATCCGGCCGTCCGGGTCGACCTGCTCGGGCGAGCAGTATTGCGGGGTGAACCCGCCGAGGGTCGCATAGGCGGTCCCGGCGCCGTCCGACGCGGGCTCCGAGGCGTACGCCTTCGCCTTGGCGGTGCCGAAGTCGGTCACCCTCGCCGTCTCACCGTCGTACATGATGTTGGAGGGTTTGATGTCCTGGTGGACCAGGCCCGCGGCGTGGGCGTGCCCGATGCCGCGCAGCGTCTGGATCGCGACGTCGAGGGCCTGCGGGAGGTCGCGGCAGCGACCCTCCCGCACCGCCGCGGTCAGGTCACCGCCCGCGATCCATTCCGCGAACACCACCGGGTACGCGCCGACGCGCCGCACGTAGGCGCACCCGACCACGTTCGGGTGCGGGCCGAGATCGGTCCAGGACTGCGCCTCCTGGGCGAGCAGGTCGAGGATCCCGGGCGCCGCGGCCAGATCGGGACGCGGTGTCTTCACGGCGAGGTCGACGTTCCAGGTGAGATGGTGGGCGCGGTACACGAAACCCATGCCGCCGGTCTCGACCACCTCCTCGATGCGGTACGTGTCGAGGACGGTCTCCCCCGGCCGCCACCGGATGACCTCCCCCGCGTCCACGCCGGGGCCCTATTCGGCGAGCGCCACGTAGATCGGGCTGCCCAGCACCGCGCCGTCCGGTCCGGGCTTCGCGGCCAGCCGCTTGGCGATGAACTCGACCCGCTGCGCCGGCCCCGGAAGCCCCGCCCCGATCTGCGACAGCGTCTCGTGGAAGCGCTCGTCGTCGAACTCGCCCGGATCCGGACGCAGCTCCTGAAGCTTGCGGAACAGGTACGGCGGGACCGACCCGACCGGCTCGGCGGCACGGCCGCCGACCACGTGCGACGCCGACCCGCCGAGGACGACGACCTGGCCGTCGAGCGTCCCGGCGAAGACCACGATGCCGGCGGTCGGGAAGACCTGCCAGCGCATCTCCATGCCGGCCTGGAAGTAGGGACGCGAGTCGGCGACGGCGCCGATCTGGTCGGCGTCCTGCAGGTGCCGGACCACCTTCGCCAGCTTGTCGAGATCGTGGCGCTCCGGCAGGACCGCCTTGCGGCTGTAGCGGACGAACTTCAGATCCACGGCGACCTCGGTCTCGTGCCGCGCGTCGGAGGCGAGCTGCGCCGCGAGGAGGCCGAGCTTCAGGTGCGACAGGTAGAGGTAGTACGTGAGGGTCAAGGCGCGCTCCGGTGACAGGGAGATGGCCGCACCCAGCCTACGTGGGGCGTGCCCGCGTCGCTGGCCCCCGCGTGTCTGATCCAGGTCAGGCGCTTCGCCGCGCGCGTCACCGTGGACCGTCGTTCATCTGACCTTCGTCCTCCACATCGGGCAGGATCGTCCCGTACGCGGCAACCTCCGTCGGACGGTGGAGGTGGAGCGCACCCGATCGGCGGTCATGCGGAGGCTTCCGCAGGAACGTGATCTGCCCGTGGGGACAGTTCCCGCGCCAGCCCCTGTCCCCAACCTGACAGGCCCGAGGATCAGGCCCGAGTCGCCCGTACCGTCGGCGGGACTCGCGACATGGTGTCGCAGGCGACTCGTGGGGATATCAACATGACCTTTCCTGGCCAGCCGAGCCAGAACCAGCCATACGGGCCACCACCGTACGGGCCACCGCCCGGGGCGCCACCGCCCTTTGCCGGCGCGCCTCCGATGGGGCCGCCACCAGCCGGACCGGCGGTGAAACGCCGACCGGGATGGCTGATCCCCGTCCTCGTCGGCGTGGGAGCCATGGTCGCACTCTGCTGTGGAATCGGCGTGTTCGGTGCCGTCATGGGAGATCCGCCGTCAGACGACGCGACGCCCAGCCAGGCGGCGGAGGCGGTGGCGAAGACCTCGCCCGGTCCGACGACGCCGTCCGCGACCGCGCCGGAGTCGAGCGCGGCCTCACCCCGTAAGGCAGCACCTTCGAAGCCTCCCGCGGCCGGGCCGAAGGTCTACCGGATCGGCGACAAGGTCCGCGGCGGCGACTTCGAGTTCACGGTGAAGGGGCTGAAGTGCGGGATCAGCCAGGTCGGCGACTCCTTCCTGAACCAGAAGGCGCAGGGCAGCTTCTGCCGGATCACGATCACGGTGAAGAACGTGACGAAGTCCGCACACCTGTTCCACGCCGACGGGACGGTCACGGCGCAGGATGCGGGGGGTCGCGAGTACGACGCCGACGGTGAGGCCGGCATCTATGGGAACAAGGACGGCAGGGGCTTCCTGGAGGAGATCAACCCGGGTAATTCCGTGAGCGCGAACGTCTTCTTCGACGTGCCGAAGGGAACCAAGCTGAAGACGATCACGTTCGATGCCGGGCTCTTCACACTGGCCGAGGACGCCGTCGTGACCCTGTGACCCGCTGGCTCCCGTCAGGTCGTTCGTCTCTGCCGTGCCAGACTGCGGAGATGGACGACCTGACGGCTCGCGTACGGGCCTTCGCCGAGGAACGTGACTGGCAGCAGTTCCACACGCCGAAGAATCTCGCCATGGCGCTCGCTGGAGAGGTCGGCGAACTGGTCGCGGAGTTCCAGTGGCTGACGCCCGAGCAGGCGGACGCGGTGATGGACGATGCCGAGGCGGGGGCCCGGGTCCGGGCGGAGATCGGCGACGTCATGATCTACCTGACCCGGTTGGCGGACGTCCTCGGCATCGACCTGGCGGAGGCCGCTCTCGACAAACTGGCCGAGGTTGCCGTCCGCTACCCCGCCCAGGAGGTCAGCGGCTCCGCGAACAAGCGGTAGCGAAGCACGCGAAGAGGTGATCTCTTCGCTACAGTCCACTCGTACAGGCGCTCAACGACGGGCTTCCGGCAGTGACCGGACATGCCCCCAAGCGCACGATCATTTCGTGCTGCCCGGGGGCAAGTGTTGTCAGCGTTCCGCACCTCCGCCGACGGTCTCCTTCGCTACTCCATCGGCGGCGACCTGGCCGACCGGATCACGGAGCACCTCGGACACAAGGTGGGCCCCAACGAGCGACGGTCCTGGGATCGGAGCCTCACCGCGCTCGGGCAGGACCTCGTCGATGCCGATCTCGGCCAGGTCGAGATGCTGGTGGAGTATCAGCTCCCGTTGACCAGCAGACGGATCGACGTGGTCCTCGCCGGCGTCCATCCGAGGACCGGCGAGGACTCCTATGTGGTCGTCGAGTTGAAGCAGTGGTCCCGGGTCGAGTCCTACGAGGGATCCGAACGGCTCGTCCTGGTCGAGCACGCCGCCGGGCCCCGGTTGCACCCCGGCGTTCAGGTCGAGGACTACTGCGAATACCTGGCCGACTTTCTCGGCGTCCTCTCGCGCGGCCGGAGCCCGATCGCCGGCACCGCCTACCTGCACAACGCGGTCGATCGCGACGTGGCCGACCTGTTCGTGCGGCAGCCCACCGACCACAGCCGGATCTTCACCGGGCAGCGCCGCGGCCAGTTCCTCGACTACCTGCGCAGCCGCCTGGCGCCGACGTCCGGCGCAGCCGCCGCCGACCGCTTCCTCACCAGCTCCGTACGCCCGAGCAAGCACCTGCTGTCGTACGCCGCGGCGGAGCTGAAGGACCGGACGCACTTCACGCTGCTCGACGAGCAGCGACTCGCGTACGAACTGGTGTTGCACGCCGTGGAGCGGGCCCGGAGCGCGGACCGTAAGTCGGTCGTGGTGGTGTCCGGCGGGCCGGGCAGCGGCAAGAGCGTCATCGCGCTGTCGGTGCTCGGTGAGCTTGCCCGGCAGCAGCGCTCGGTCATGCACGCCACCGGCTCGCGATCGTTCACGCAGACGCTCCGCCGGTATGCGGGTAAGGGCTCGACGCGGTTGAAGAACCTCTTCGGCTACTTCAACAGCTTCATGACGGCGGAACGGAACGGTCTCGACGTGCTGATCTGCGACGAGGCCCACCGTATCCGGGAGACCTCCGTCAACCGATTCACCCCGAAGGTCAGGCGGGACCGGGCCCGCCGGCAGATCGACGAGCTGATCGCCGCGGCACGTGTGCCGGTCTTCCTGCTCGACGAACACCAGGTGGTCAAGCCCGGTGAACTCGGCAACATCGACGTCATCTCGGCGCACGCCCGGCAGCTCGACCTGGACGTCGCGATGGTGTCGCTGCACGACCAGTTCCGGTGCGGCGGCAGCGAGGCGTACGAGGACTGGGTTCTCGACCTGCTCGGCCTCGACGGCGGGCAACCATCGGTATGGGCCGGGGACGGACGGTTCGACCTGCGGGTGGCGGGATCACCGCAGGAGATGGAGGCGTTCCTGACGCAGAAGCAGGCGACCGGGGAGACGGCGCGCATATCGGCCGGGTACTGCTGGCCGTGGAGTGACCCGCGGCCGGATGCATCCCTCGTGCCGGATGTGCGGGTGGGTGACTGGGCGCGCCCCTGGAACGTCAAGAGCGACCGCAGTGTCGGAGAAGCGCCGGGCAGCGCGTTCTGGGCCACCGAGCCCAACGGCTTCGGGCAGGTGGGCTGCGTCTACACCGCCCAGGGATTCGAGTACGAGTGGTCCGGGGTCATCATGGGACCGGATCTCGTCGCACGAGGCGGGAAACTGGTCAGCCAGCGGGCGGAGTCGAAGGATCCGGCGTTCCGCAGCCGGAAGGCGCTCAGTGACGCCGAGGCAGACCGCCTGATCCGGAACACGTACAAGGTGCTGATGACCCGCGGCATGCGGGGCACCGTCCTCTACTCGACGGACCCCGAAACGCGGGACTGGCTCAACTCGTTGATCCGTGTGGAACGCGGCCTCGAAACGGTGTACGAGACAGGGCCGCGCCCGCCACTTGCTCCTGAAGCGTCCAGGGATGCGGCAACAGCACCGACTCGCTAGGGTCGCGTGCTGCTCCCCGCGCTGTCCGGGGCCAGCCTCACCCGCTGGCCTCCGGGCCGAGGACCCGCGCCACCTCCTCGCGCACGGCCGGGGAAGCGGCCGGCGCCCACGCGGCGAACAGCCCCCGCAGGTACGCCAGGTGCCGATCCGATACGCGGGGCAGGTGGTCGACCACGTCCAACTCGTTGACGATGCTCAGGTCGACGAGCGGGGTCAACTGGTCCACCCGGACCGTCGTCGCCTCCCCGGTGAAGCGGTCGTGGACCGTCCCGGTGCTCGCCAGCCGCGGCCAGGAGCGCTTCCGGTCGCACGCGCCGTAGAGGTAGACGAGGGCCTCGGCGTCGGCCCCGACGAGGTCACGCAACCGGTCCCGGTCGGTGCGGTCGAGCAACGCCACGTCGAAGCCGTCGGTGCCGTACACGGCGTGCGCCAGGCCGGCCGTTTGCACGGCGGGCTCCTGCCCCAGCTCGGCGAGGCGGTCCCGCACGCGGCACAGGTGGGTGTAGAGGGTGCCGCCGGGATGTTCGATCGTCTCGGCTCCCCGGTCGCGCAGCCACGCCCGCACATCGACGTCGGCGCTCATGAATTCGACCCTACGCGCGACGGACGGCATCGGGTCTGCGCCGTTCGTCACAACGCTTGCCGCGCGTCCGGACCGGATAGTTGGCTTGCGGCATGGCGCGCATCGCGTACGACGACACCGACGCCGAAGCCTTCGCGGCGACCCGCCACCTCACCGACGACGGGCTCACCGCCTGGCGGGGCGCCGTCCCCCGACACCTCGCCCCACGGCCGGGCCTGCGGCTGCTCGACCTGGGCGCCGGCACCGGGAGCTGGGCGCGGCGCTTCACCGCCTGGTTCCCCGGGCTGGAGGTCGTCGCGGTGGAGCCGTCGGCGGCGATGCGGGCCCGCTGCGTGGTCCGGCCGGTCCTGGCCGGGGACGCGGCGCACCTCCCGCTCGACGACGACAGCGTGGACGCCGCGTGGCTCTCCACCGTCATCCACCACGTGCCCGACCTGGCCGCCGCGGCGCGGGAGCTGCGGCGGGTGGTGCGGCCGGACGGGCCGGTGCTCATCCGGTCGGCGTTCGCCGGCCGGCACGAGGCGATCACGTTGTTCCGTTACTTCCCGGAGGCGGTGCGCGTGCTCGACACCTACCCGAGCGTCGCCGAGGTCGAGGCGACCTTCGCCGACGCCGGTTTCGCGTCGGCGTCCGTGGAGCCGGTCCCGCAGGTCACCGCGGCGTCGCTGCGGGAGGCGGCGGGCACGCTGCGCCGGGAGGCGCACACTCCGCTCCAGTTGATCACCGACGACGAGTACGCCGCGGGCGTGGTGCGCCTGCGTGAGGCCGCGCGGGAGGACACCGGCCCGGTGATCGACGCGCTGGACCTGCTGGTGGTGCGTTGAGCCGGCGGGCCCGAATCGGGGCGGTGTCATCGGTTAGCGTTCGTCGGCCAGGTGCAGCGGCAGGACCTTCGCGGTGCTGACCGCCAGCTCCCGGTCGAGCACCTGGTCTCGGGGGACGAAGACCATGGCCTGGCCCTCGCCGAGCACCACGTCCTCCTGCCGTGCGTCGGTGGCGCCCCGGAAGACGTACACGGTGACAGTGTGCGGGAAGCCCTCCTCGTCGGGTCGGGGCCGCTCCACAGCAGGTGCAGCGCGCCGGCGGTCAGGCCGGTCTCCTCGAACAGCTCGCGGCGGGCGGCCTGCTCGGGCGTCTCGCCCGGCTCGATGCCGCCGCCGGGCAGGCTCCACTGGTGGGGTGAGACGGGCGCGTTGCCGTCCCGGTGTTGCATGAGGACCGCGCCGGACGGGTCGACGAGCAGGACGAGCGCAACGTCGTAGCTGGTCATCACCCGAGCATGCCACTCGCGCCGGGTCAACACGGTCTTCGACCACACTCCCGAATCGCGGTACCACCCGTCGATCGTGGACTTGTGGCACCTCCCAAAAGCCACAGAAGCCGCATTCTCTGGCACCACAAGTCCAAGATCTGTGAGGCGAGGGCAGCGCGGAGCAGCGAGGGGCAGCGGCGGCTGGGTCAGCGGCGCCAGTGTTGGCGTGGAGCGAAACCCTCGCGGCGTAGCCAGTGTTCGGTGTAGACGATCCGCTGCGCCTCGACGACCACGAGCGTCTCCTCGGGCGGCTCGGCCAGCGACCGGCCCCGCTCGGCGTGCTCGTTCTGCCAGCGGAACGCCGACCAGTGGTGGGCGTGGTCCGGATGGTCCGGGGCGAGCACCCGGGCGACGCCGAACACCTGCGCGCCGCGGCTGCTGGCCAGCCCGACCAGCGGCGCGAAGACGCCGACGGACACCCGCGGGTCGGCGGCGATGTTGCGCATCTTCGGCGAGCGCGGCGCGGCGGTGAACATCAGCGTGAAGTCGAGCGGGTAGTAGCGCACCGGGGTGGCCAGCGGCCCGTCCGGCCCGGCGGTGGCGAGGACGCACATGTTCTGCGAGGACAGCAGGTTGTGGATGCGTTCCTCGAGGCGCTCCCGGTCGAGCTTCCTCGTCGGCGTCGGCCCGGCCAGCCACGGGTTCGTCAACGGCACGCGACGTCCTCGATCATGCCGGCACCCTACTGGGACGACGGCACCTCGGTGCGGCGGGGCACATATCGAGGGTACGCGGGGGTCAGCGCCGGCGGATGCTCGGGGTGCCGGCGACGGCGCCGCCGGAGACGCCGGACGAGCGGATCGTGGGCAGCGCGACCGCGTACCTGTCGACGCGGTCGACGGTGAGGCCGGCGAGCGTGTTCACGCGCCCACCTTTGCGGTGCTGGCGCGGACGACGACCTCGCCGGCCATCCGCAGGATCCGCCGGCGGCGGCCGGTGTTCTCGGTGAGCGCCATCTCCATCACCTTCTCGCCGAGCTCGCGCAGCGGCAGGGCGACCGTGGTCAGCGGCGGGGTGAGGTCGCGGACGATCGGGATGTCGTCGAACCCGGCGACGGAGACGTCGCCGGGCACCGACAGTCCGTGGTCGCGCAGCGCCGCGTACGCGCCGATGGCCATCACGTCGGTGAGCGCGAACACGCAGGTGGCGTCGAGGCCGCGGGTGAGCAGCTCGGTCATCGCCTGGTAGCCGCCGTCGCGGGTGAACGGCCCTTCGACGACGTGCGCCCGGTCGAGCGGGACGCCGGCGGCGGCCAGCTCGTCGCGGAAGCCGCCGAGCCGGTCGGCGACGGTGGTGAGCGCGCGGGGGCCGGAGAGCACCGCGAAGCGGCGGTGGCCGAGTTCCAGCAGGGCGCGGGCCATGGCGGCGGCGCCGGCCCGGTTTTCCGGCAGCACACTGTCGACCTTGAGGCTGCGGTGCCGGCTGACCACGGCGACCCGGCCGCCGCCGTCGAGGTAGGGCTTCAACTCGGCCTCCATGGCCCGTTCCCAACGGGCGTCCTCGAAGCCGGAGCCGGCGAGCAGGATGGCGGGGGCGCGTTCGGCGCGCAGCATCGACACGTACGCGATCTCCCGTTCCGGGTCGCGGAAGGTGCTGGCGAGCATGACCAGCAGGTCGTTGGCGCCGGCGACGCGCATGACGCCGCCGGCGATGGCGGCGAAGTAGGGGTCGGTGACGTCGTGGCAGATCACGCCGACGGTGCGGTGGGAGGCGCCGGCGAGCGCCCGGGCGTGCGCGTTGGGGGTGTAGGCGAGGTGCGCGGCGGCGGCGAGGACCCGGTCCCGTAGTTGTGGGGTGACCCGCATGCCGTTGAGCGCGCGGGAGGCCGTGGCCAGTGAGACGTCGGCGGCTCTGGCCACGTCTTCCAGGGTCACGTGCGTCCGTGGCTGCATCGTTTTCCCCCTGCGGGACGTCTTGACCTGCTCGATTCGGCGTGGTTACGGTAACATCCTGAAAGCGCTTACTGAAAGCGCATTCAGGGCCAACTCCCGACCTCACCGCGTTTTCGGCCACCGAGAACGGAGGGTCATGGCCGCGCGGAGATGACCGTCGAGCTGCGGCGCGTCCGGCGGGAGACCGGCACCACTCCGTCGCCGAGGTCATCGACGTCGATCGACTGAGCACTGGGAAGGACACACACGTGGAGCGCACGTCTATCGGGATCATCCTCAACGGCGTGACCGGACGGATGGGCTACCGGCAGCATCTCGTCCGGTCCCTGCTCGCGATCCGCGAGCAGGGCGGACTGCCCGCCCGCGACGGCAGCCGCATCTGGCCGGAGTTGACCCTGGTGGGCCGTAACGAGGCCCGGCTCGCCGAGATCGCCGCCCGGCACGGGCTCACCTCGTACACCACCGACCTGGACGCGGCGCTCGCCGACGACAGCCACCAGATCTACTTCGACGCGCAGGTGACCGCCGCGCGGGAGAAGGCGATCCGGGCGGCGATCGAGGCCGGCAGGCACATCTACACCGAGAAGCCGCTCGCCGAAGGGCTGGACGGGTCGCTGGAGCTGGCCCGGCTCGCCGCCGCCCGGGGCGTCAAGAACGGCGTGGTGCAGGACAAGCTGTTCCTGCCCGGCCTACGCAAGCTCAAGCGGCTCGTCGACGGCGGGTTCTTCGGCCGGATCCTGTCGGTGCGCGGCGAGTTCGGCTACTGGGTGTTCGAGGGCGACTGGCAGGACGCGCAGCGGCCGAGCTGGAACTACCGCGCCGAGGACGGCGGCGGCATCACCGTCGACATGTTCCCGCACTGGCACTACGTGCTGGAGCAGCTCTTCGGCCGGGTCACCGCCGTCACCGCGGTCACCGCCACGCACATCCCGGAGCGCGTCGACGAGAACGGCGTCACCTACCCGGCCACCGCCGACGACGCCGCGTACGGCATCTTCGAGCTGGCCGGCGGCATCATCGCCCAGATCAACTCCTCCTGGGCGGTGCGGGTCTACCGGGACGAGCTGGTCGAGTTCCAGGTCGACGGCACCCACGGCAGCGCGGTCGCCGGGCTGCGCGACTGCCGCATCCAGCACCGCGGCGCCACCCCGATGCCGGTGTGGAACCCGGACCTGCCGGTCACCGAGCCGTTCCGCGCGCAGTGGCAGACCGTGCCGGACAACGCCGACTACGACAACGGTTTCAAGGTGCAGTGGGAGGCGTTCCTGCGGCACGTCGTCGACAACGAGCCGTTCCCGTGGGACTTCCTCGCCGGCGTGCGCGGCGTGCAACTCGCCGAGGCCGGGCTGCGCTCCGCCCGCGAGGGCCGGCGGATCGAGATCGGGGAGATCGACAGGTGACCGCGCGGATCACCCTGCCCACCCGGGGCGGCGGCGTCGAGACGCTCACCCTGCGGGAGCCGGCCGGCTGGCAGCGGCCGGCCGCGCCGCCGACCAGCCGGATCGCGTACGCGGCGGCGCACGTGGTCGCCGACCCGTACGCCGACAACGCCCCCGGCGCCCCGGCCCGGCTGGACTGGGACGCCACCCTTGCGGTGCGGCGCGATCTCTGGTCCTGGGGGCTGGGCGTGGCCGAGGCGATGGACACCGCACAGCGCGGCATGGGGCTGGACTGGGCGGCCACCCGGGAGCTGATCCGGCGCAGCGCCGCCGAGGCCGCCGCCTGCGGCGGACGCATCGTCGCCGGGGCGGCCACCGACCAGCTCACCGGCGTGCCCGACACGCTCGACGAGGTCGTCACCGCGTACGCCGAGCAGGTCGCGTACGTGCAGGAGTGCGGCGCGGTCGCGGTGGTGATGGCCAGCCGGCACCTCGCCGCGCTCGCCACCGGCCCGGACGACTACCGGCGCGTCTACGAGCAGGTGCTGGGGTCCACCGGCGCGCCCGTGGTGCTGCACTGGCTCGGCGACACGTTCGACCCGGCGCTGGCCGGCTACTGGGGCTCGACCGACCTGGACGACGCCACCAAGACGTTCGTCGCGCTCGTGCACGCCCACGCCGACGTGATCGACGGGGTGAAGGTGTCGCTGCTGGACGCCGCGCGGGAGGTGCGGCTGCGGGAGCTGCTGCCGCCGACGGTGCGGGTCTACACCGGCGACGACTTCCACTACCCGGAGCTGATCGAAGGCGACGGCGCCCGGTCCAGCCACGCGCTGCTCGGCGCGTTCGCGGCGATCGCCCCGGCCGCGTCGGCGGCGCTGCAACGGCTCGACGCGGGCGACCCGGCCGGTTTCCGGGCGGTCCTCGACCCGACCGTGCCGCTGTCCCGGCACGTGTTCGCCGCGCCCACGCCGTACTACAAGACCGGCATCGCGTTCCTGTCCTGGCTGAACGGGCGGCAACCCGGCTTCACCATGGTCGGCGGCCTGCACGGCGGGCGCGGCGTCCCGCACCTGGTCGAGACGTTCCGGCTGGCCGACGCCGCCGGGCTGCTGCTCGACCCGGAGCTGGCGGCCGACCGGATGCGCGGCTACCTGACCGTGGCGGGGGTGACCGGATGACCGCCGACCCGCGACTGGCGAAGCTGTCGCTCAACCAGCGCACCACGCAGCGCTGGTCGGTCCGGGAGGCGGTCGACGGCTGTGTGCGCGCCGGCATCCCGGCGATCGGGCTGTGGCGTGAACCGGTCGCCGAGATCGGCGTACCGGCCGCCGCGACACTCGTCGCGGACGCCGGGCTGCGGGTGTCGTCACTGTGCCGGGGCGGGTTCCTCACCGCCGCCGACGAACGCGCGCGGGCCGAGGCGCTGGCCGACAACCGGCGCGCCATCGACGAGGCGGCCGGGCTCGGCACCGACTGCCTGGTGCTGGTCGTCGGCGGCCTGCCGCCCGGCTCCCGGGACCTGGTCGGCGCGCGAGCCCGGGTCGCCGACGCGCTGGCCGAGCTGGCCCCGTACGCGGGCGAGCGCGGCGTGCGGCTGGCGTTGGAGCCGCTGCACCCGATGTACTGCGCCGACCGGGCGGTGCTGTCCACGCTCGGGCAGGCGCTCGACCTGGCCGAGGCGTTCCCGACCGAGCAGGTGGGCGTCGTGGTGGACTCGTTCCACGTCTGGTGGGACCCGGACGTGTGGCGGCAGATCGCCCGCGCCGGGGCACGGATCGCCAGTTTCCAGGTCTGCGACTTCCTCACCCCGCTCCCGGCCGACGTGCTGCTGGGCCGCGGCATGATGGGCGACGGGCACATCGACTTCCCGCCGCTGCGCCGGGCCGTCGAGGCGGCCGGCTACGCCGGGGACACCGAGGTGGAGATCTTCAACGCCGAGGTGTGGGCGACCGACCCGGACCAGGTCCTCGCCACCATGGCCGACCGCTACGTCGAGCTGGTGCTGGCCGACTGATGCGGGTCGTCGTCGCGCCGGACTCGTTCGAGGGCCCCGCGATGACGTACGGCTGGTGCCGCTCGCGGACGGCGGCGAGGGCCTGGCTGCGCGAGGCGGGCGGCCGGCTCGCCGAGCGAATCCGGCCTGTCGGACAAAACAGGTAGCCGTCCGGCGGGTAGCTGCGTCACGATCGGATCATGACCTTCCCGCATCCCTCGATCACCACGCCGATCACCCCCGACCTGCTGCGCGGCGCGCTCGACCTGGAGACCACCGCGTACGGCGTGCTGCCGCACCGGCTACCCGCGCGGGCCCGGGCGCAGAACAGCGACCCGCAGGTGGCGATGGCGGAGGCGATGCCGTCCGGCGTGCGGCTGCTGTTCCGCACCCGTGCCACCGTGGTCGAGCTGGACGTGCTCGCCACCAAGATGGTCTACCAGGGTGCCCCGCCGCGTCCGGACGGCCGCTACGACCTGCTTGTCGACGGGCGCCTCGCCGGCCAGGGCACGGCCGGCGGCGGCAAGGTGCTCGCCATCGACCTGACCACCGGCGCCGTGACCGACAAGCCGGGCCCGGTCGCCACGGTCCGCTTCACCGACCTGCCCGCCGGCGACAAGGAGGTGGAGATCTGGCTGCCGCAGCGGGAGATCACCGAGCTGGTGGCGCTGCGCACCGACGCGCCGGTCGAGACCGTCGGCGACCGCGGCCGGCGGGTGTGGCTGCACCACGGCAGCTCGATCAGCCACGGCTCGGACGCCGAGAGCCCCACCGGCACGTGGCCGGCGATCGCCGCCGGGCTCGCCGGAGTCGAGCTGGTCAACCTCGGGTTCAGCGGCAGCGCGCTGCTCGACCCGTTCACCGCGTGGGCCATGCGGGACACCCCGGCGGACCTGATCAGCGTCAAGATCGGCATCAACCTGGTGAACGGCGACGTGATGCGGCTGCGCGCGTTCACCCCGGCGGTGCACGGCTTCCTCGACACCCTGCGGGAGGGGCATCCGGACACCCCGCTGCTCGTCGTGTCGTCGATCCTGTGCCCGATCCAGGAGGACACCCCCGGCCCCGGCGCGGCCGACTTCAGCACCGGCACGCTCCAGTTCCGCGCCACAGGTGACCCGGCCGAACAGGCCGCCGGCAAGCTCACCCTGCGGGTCATCCGCGCGGAACTGGCCCGGATCGTGGCCGCCCGGGCCGCCGAGGACCCGCACCTGCACTACCTGGACGGCCTGGCGCTCTACGGTGAGGCGGACTACGCCGAGCTGCCGCTGCCCGACCAGTTGCACCCCGACCCGGTCGCGGACCGCCGCATCGGCGAGCGCTTCGCCGCGCTGGCGTTCGGCCCGGGCGGCCCGTTCGCCGCCGGCCCCTGACGCCTACCCGCGACAAGCGCCGCGTCGGCGGCGAACCGGTGGCGGGTTGGCCGGATCGCCGTCGACGCGGTGTGATGGTCGGACGAACCGGCGCACCCGAGGAGGACCCACATGGCGCACGGCCCGGTGCTCGTCATCGGACTCGACCCGGTCCGGATCCCCGGCTGGGACCCGGAGCCGGTGGTGGCCGCGATCGCGCGCGGCCACGCCCGCTTCGCCGAGCACGGGATCGAGGCCGACCTGTGCCTCACCGGGACCGACGCGGACGCCGAGCGGGAGATCGCGGCGGCGTTGACCCGACGGGACTACGCCTGCGTGGTGGTCGGCGGCGGCATCCGCAAGCACGAGCCGCTGCTGGAGTTCTTCGAGCAGGTGATCAACCTGGTGCACCGGCACGCGCCGGGCGCGTCGATCGCCTTCAACAGCAGGCCGGACGACACCGTGGACGCCGCCCTGCGCCGGCTCGGTCAGAGTTCCGGCAGTCCGGGATCGTAGACCGAGTAGTGGTCGGGACAGACCCAGAGGAAGTCACCCGACTCGGAGACCACCCGCCGCAGCCCCGCGAAGTCCCGAGCCGGATCGAGGTCGAACAGCAGCTCCCGGACCGCGCGGAAGCCACCGACCTCGTCCGAGAACCCGACCGCGAGACCTGATTCGCCCGCACCCGTCGGAAACAGACTCGCCACCGCGCCCATCAGGTCGGTCTCCGCCTTGAGTCGGGTCATCTCCGCGGTCCGCGCGGGATCGAGCGCGCCGAGAAGACCTGCCACCGCGCCGGTGAGCGGGATGAGACGCAGCACCTTCGACAGTCGCAGGAGATAGGGCTCGGCCCGGAGGAACCATTCCCGGGACCGGCTGAACCGGTAACCGGGGTGGCGGCACCGGTGCTGGTGCTCCGGGTGCTCGCACCAGAGGTTGAGGACGAACCGGTGCCGGAACAACCGCGCCGGATTGAAGCGGGAGCCGGTGGTCTGGGAGATGCTGATCAGGGCCGGACAGTCGGCGACCTCGGTGGACAGCATCCGTCGGACGCGGTGGAGCATGAGCGCCGTGTCGCTCGCGATCGACTCGATCTGGTGCACCGTAGCCGTCATGCCGGAGATCTCCTGCACCATCTCCTCGAAGAGCCGATCCTGTCGGGCGAGCGCCGACGAGGCCGACTCGTACTCCCCGGGAAATCCGGTCAGAAGCAACGTGAGCGCCATGTCCCGAAGACAGGTGTGACACGTGACGGCGTCACGGCCGCTCTGGAACAGACCGTCGAGAGCGGACAACGGGAAGGTTCCGGCGCACTGCGCGCCCCCGGGTGCGTTCGGGCACGGTACGAGCAGGTTGTACCGCAGGCCGGGCCACCGCGTTCTCAGCAGGTCCTCCACCGCGTCCCGGAGGATGCTGAAGAAGTAGACCGGCGACGGTCCGCGTACGGTCAGGTACAGCCGCTTGTCGTCGACGAGTTCGATCAGCGCTTCCAGGTTGTAGCTGTCGTGGCGGAGGAAGACGCCGCGTCGCCAGTGCAGACCGGTGGAGAACCGGTAGTTGCGAACGGTCAACCAGGCGATCAGTCCAGGGACGTCGTCCGACAACTCGCAGACCAGACTGACCTCGTTCACCTTGCTCGACCTGACCAGGTTGCTCTGCCATCGCAACACCGGCCGCTCGTACGGCACCAGTTGGGCCACCAGGCTCTTGTCCGAATCCGGCAACCGGTAGGAGACGTCGAACTTCTCCATCAGGCGCAGGAAGTACGGATGATGTTCGGCGGGATACTGCTCGCGATCCGGATCGGCGGACTGCCAGATGTCGCGCAGACGGCCGTGGTCGAGCACCCCACCAGCCGCCCGGGTCGACATGTCCTCCAGGACGTAGCCGATCGCTCTGGTCAACCACTCGGGTTGCAGCACGATGATGTCGCGCAGGCCGTCGATCTCGGAGAAGTAGACGACGTTGCCGAGGTCGTGGAGCAGTTCGATGAGCGTCCGCTCAGCCTCCGCGTCGACGTTGTGCTTCACACAGATGTCGTGGTAGCTGCGGTACGGGATCTGCGGGTGGTTGAGCGAGGCGAGTTCGTCGCGCACCGCGATCCACCGCTTGCTCAGCCGCCGCCCCATCTGCGGGTACCGGGACGCCTCGTGGGCGAGTTCCCGCTCGATGTCCGGCAGACCCGTGCCCGAGGCGTTGTCGACGACCCACTGACCGATCAGTGACGGGGCGAACTTCGCCCGCAGGTACGGGATGTCGATCTCGGGCTGGCGTTCGTCGCCGTGCGTCGCGACGATCATCACGCGGGCGTCCCGCCCGACCCGCAGGCGGATCAGCCTGAGCCAGAACTCGATCGAGTTCTCGTCCTGCCCCTGCCGCGGCTTCCAGACGAGGAGGTACAGGGACCGCCGTGAGAAGAAGAACTGGTGGGTGATCCGATACACCTCCTGCCCGCCGAAGTCCCAGATGCGAAACGTGATGACGACGTCCGACTCCGACGGGTGCGGCAACTCCACATTGCTCAGTTCGATGCCGTGTGTCGTCGGACGCCCGACCACGAACGGATGCCGATGGAAGGCGCCGACCAGGGAGCTCTTGCCGACCTCGCCCTCGCCGACGAGCAGCACCTTGATCTCGTAGAGCGGGACGCCGTCGCGTCCCTCGTCCCGCAGGTACGCCAGCAGCGCCGGTAGCCCTCGGGAGTAGAGATCGCCCAACGGCTCCGCGAGATGCTCCGGCTGGAGGCGCAGTGTGTCCAGTTGGGGAAGGTCCGCGAGTTCGGTCGGCAGGTCCGTGACGATCGCGGTGCCCAGGTTCAACTCACGGAGCCGGGCCAACTGACCGACCTCGGCGGGCAGCCGGACGTATCTGCCGCCGACGACCGTCAGGTGCTCCAGTCTGGGCAGGTGGAAGACCTGCAGCGGCAGACTGCCGTCGGCCGCGGGCGGCATGGTGAGCAACGTGAGCATCGGCAGCGCGGCGAAGCCCCTCGGCAGCCAGTCCAGTCGGCAGGTGGCATCGATGTCCAGCCGCCGCAGGTTTTTCAACTTGTGGATGCCCGGCGGGAGTTGGCGATACTGCCCGCCGAGTGCCAACTGCTCCAGGGAGGAGCACTCCCAGAGGGCCTCCGGAATCTCGACCAGTGGGCACCCGTGCACGTCGAGCTGCCGGAGTCGTTTCAGATTGCCGATCTCCTCGGGCAGCCGGCGGAGGCTGCCGCCGTTGGCGTTGATGCCCTCCAGGCGGGTCAGTGTGCCGATCTCCGGTGGCAGGGACTGGATCTGGCTGTCTCGCAGATCAAGGAACCTGAGGTTGTGCAACTGGCCGATCTCCGGCGGGAGACTCGTCTCCCTGGTCCCCACCAGCGTCAGTATCATTCGGTCCAGACGGCCCGCTTCACGGACAAGGTCCAGAACGGACGAGGACATACCGATGTTCCCCTGTGTTGTGCGGACGCGGCGGGCGCCGGCGGGCGTCGATCGGAACCCGCGCGGCACGGAATTGCCGTCCGATTAACGTGCTTCCTCGATCTGCCTGAAAGGGTTCTGTCGGGAAGCCGTCTCGCTCACACGGCGGCCACACCTCGGCGACGCCGTCGGGGCACGAGGGACGGCCAGCTCCGAGACCTGCGACTTCGACAACTGCCGGATGCCGAGCTTTTCCGGCCCGTAGCCAGCCCCGTAGATCGTGTCCGCTTCAGCGGACATCACCGCCTGCGCGGACGTGCGGATCATCGCCTGCAACACATGCGGCGACACGCGCGATCTGCTCGCGCAGCAGGTCCAGACGTTTCACACTCTCAGATGCGGCTTATCGCCGCAATACTCCCATCACGGGCGAGTCGTACACCACTCCCGTGGACGCAACCACCTACTGATACACCCATAGCGTTCCACTCACGGGCGAGGCGGGGCACGAGTGGAACGCTATGGGTGCCTACGGCGTCCTGAGACACCCCTGGTGTTCCACCCATGGGCTCGGCAGAGCACGAGTGGAACGCTGTGGGTGTCTACTGCGGGCGGATGGTGGCGGGTTGGTGGTGCGGTTCACCGAGCCGAACCGCCCCACCCCACAGACCGGCCGACGCGGCTGGTCAGGTTGTGGGGAGCCAGGCCAGCGTCGTCATGCCGGCCAGGCCGGTCGCCTTCAGGCCGGCGTCGGAGACGGTCCAGAGCACGTCGCCGACCACGAGCGACCGGCGGATCCGCGTCCAGTCCACGCCGTCGGTCAGGGCCGGCGGGTGCTCGACCGTGCCGGCCACGGTGAACCCGCGGTCGCCGACCCGCAGCGCCAGCGCCCCGGTGCCCGGTTCGCCCGTGCCGACCCCGCCATCGGCCCGGTCGGTGGCCACGCCGGGCCGTGTCACCGGGATCACCAGCAGGTGCTCCGGCGCCCAGTAGAGGAACGCGTGCGGGTCGGACTCGGCGTCGGACCAGCCCTGCGCGACGTGGTGCCGGGCGGCCCGGGTCGGCCGGGCCGGGTCGGCGACGTCGAACAGCGACACCTGCGTGCCCTGGACCTGGCCCCGGTCGGTGGCCTCCTGCCCGACGCCGAACAACCGGCCGTCCCCGGCCGGGTGCAGGTACGAGGAATACCCGTTGATCTTCAACTCGCCCGTCGTCCGGGGTGCGGCGGGATCGCGCAGGTCCACCGTGTAGAGCGGGTCGGTCTGCCGGAACGTCACCACGTATCCGGTGTCGCCGAGGAACCGCACCGCGAAGATCCGCTCACCGCGGCCCAGGCCGGTGACCTGCCCGACCGTGCGGAGTTTCGCGCCGTCGGTGCGCAGCACGTACACCCCGGAGGTGGAGTCGGTCCCGCGTCGTCCGCCGTCATCGGTGGTGGTCGCCACCCGCAGGTGACCGTTCCACTCGGACAGCGCGTACTGGTTGATCAGCCAGCCCGGCACCGAGCCGGCGGCGACGTAGCGCGGGGTGCCCGAGCGGGTGTCGAACTGGTAGATCTCGGTGGTGTCCGCCGTCCGGACCGACGACGCGCCCGCCCGCCACCAGCGCCGGTCGTTGGTGAGATAGAGCCGCGGGCCGCTGCTGTAGACGGTGTCGCCGTCGGCCGCGACGGTCACCGGGTCGCCCGTGCCGAGGGTGGTCGCGGCGAGGTCGAAGCTGAGCACGGTCACCATCGAGGCGCCGGAGAAGCCGGCCGGCCGGCTGACCCGGTCGCAGCCGACCCGCCCGCCGGTGGTGCGGCCACCCTCGCGGACCTCGTACCGGGGCAGCCAGTCGTCGAGCGTCGCCCTGGCGATGACGGCGCGGTTGGCGGCGGTACGCCTGGCGTCCGTGCTGTCGTGCGGCGGCGCGAAGGCCAGCCGGGGCGTGGAGCGGACCACCACCCGGGCGGTGGCGCCGACCTGCCGGGCGTCGACCAGGCTGCCGTCGATCCGGTAGTCGCCGACGACCTTCGGCGCCCCGGCGAGGTCCACCAGGACCAGTCGGGCCTCGGGTGCGCTCGGGGCCGGCCGGCCCTTCGGCGCGGCGGGCCTGGTCACCCATCGGGCGGGGAGCAGCACCAGCGCCCGGTCGCCGTGCAGCAGCAGGCTGGCATCACCGCCGGAGAACCGCTGCGCGGACGGCGGGTCGATCTCCAGCCGCCCGGTGAGCTTGCGGCTCGCCGGGTCCACCACGGACAGCACGCCCCGGGTGACCGTGACGATCCGCCGGCCGTCGGTCTTGACCAGGTCCGGCTCGTCCACCCCGGCCTCGTGCACGGTGGTGCCGGAGAAGCCGCCCGTGGACGCGCCCGCGCTGTCCTTCGCCGCGCCCGCCGCGGAGGCGCGTTCCGCGGAGGCGAACGGCACGACGTCGCCGTCCGGCCCGAAGCCCCACGGGCCGACCGCCGCCTTCGCGGCGCTCCGGAGCTGCTTCAGCGCCTCGTCGCACGAGTCGAAGGCGACCAGTCGCAGCCCGCCCGCCGGCCCGCCCCGGTCGCGGGGCGGTGGGGCGGACGGGTGCGCGGTGCATCCGGCGAGGGTCAGCGCGGCGACCATCGCCCATCCGACGGTCCGGGTTCTGCCAGTCATGGTCGGTCAGACGTGACCGCACCGGTCCTGGTTCCCCGACGCGCGGCGGTCAGCCGCCGGCCATCGCGCCGAGCACGATGAACGGCTCCTTGCCGGCGACCACCTCCTCGGGCAGCGGCGCGTCCGGCGGCTCGTTCGACAGGTCCAGCTCGCAGGCGTAGAAGCGGACGAACGGCCGGCGCTCGCCGCTGCGCCGGTCGCGGATCGTGCCCAGCAGCATCGGGTACGCCGCCTCCAGCGCGTCGAGCACCTCGCGCTGGGTGGGCGGCCCGGCCACCTCGACGCGGACCTCGCCGGCGACGTGCGCCAGGTTCTTCAGGTGGGCCGGCAGCACGACCCGGATCACGGCAACACCTGGACCTCGACGGAGAGCACCGCGGGCAGGTCGCGCACGATCGGCGCCCAGGTGTCGCCGTCGTCCGCCGAGTGGTAGACCTGGCCACCCGTGGTGCCGAAGTAGATGCCGCACGGGTCGAGCGTGTCGACCGCCATCGCGTCGCGCAGCACGTTGACGTAGCAGTGCGACTGCGGCAGGCCCTCGGTCAGCGGCTCCCACCGCTCACCGCCGGTGCGGCTGCGGTAGACGCGCAGTTTGCCCTCCGGCGGGTAGTGCAGCGAGTCGCTGGTGATCGGCACGACGTAGACCGTCTCCGGCTCGTGCGCGTGCACCGCGATCGGGAAGCCGAAGTCGCTCGGGAGGTCGCCGCTGACCTCCCGCCAGTTCGCGCCGGCGTCGTCGGTGCGCATCACGTCCCAGTGCTTCTGCATGAACAGCGTGTCCGGCCGGGACGGGTGCTGGGCGAGGCGGTGCACGCAGTGGCCGACCTCGGCGTCGGTGTCGGGGATCTCCCCCGAGCGCAGCCCCTTGTTGATCGGCAGCCAGCTCGCGCCGCCGTCGTCGCTGCGGAACGCCCCGGCGGCGGAGATCGCGACGTAGATCCGGTCGCGGTCGGCCGGGTCGAGGATGATCGTGTGCAGGCACATGCCGCCGGCGCCGGGCTGCCACGTCGGGCCGGTCGGGTGCTGGCGCAGCGCGGTCAACTCCGACCACTTCTCACCGCCGTCGGTGGACCGGTAGAGCGCGGCGTCCTCGCCGCCCGCGTATACCGTCTCGGCGTCGTGGCGGGACGGCTCGAGGTGCCAGATCCGCTTGAACTCCCACGGCCGGGGCGTGCCGTCGTACCAGAGGTGCTCCCCGACCTCGCCGGCGTAGGCGAAGTCGTTGCCGACCGGCGTCCAGTTTCGGCCGCCGTCGTCCGAGCGCTGGATGAGCTGCCCGAACCAGCCACCGGACTGGGACGCGTAGAGCCGGTCCGGCGCGACCGGCGAGCCGGTCAGGTGGTAGATCTCCCAGCCGCCGAAGTGGGGCCCGTCGACCGTCCAGTCGCCGCGCCGCCCGTCGGACGTCAGGATGAACGCGCCCTTGCGCGTGCCCACAAGTACCCGTGTCGTCGTCACGTCTCGTCCTCCATTCGATGGTTCCCCACGTCCGACCGTGCGCCGCGCCGAAACTCATCGCTGTCGTACTCCTCGGGTACGACAATCGGCCTCAGCACAGGTGGCGACGGGGTCGCCACGCCGGCCGCCGGGGATTGTCGGTGCGAGTCGTTACCCTGCGCGCATGACCGGGCCCGGAGACGTACCCCCCGCCTACCTCGACCGACTGCGGCCGGTCTGCCTCGGCCTGCCGGAGACCTACGAGGAGCCGGCCTGGGTCGGCACGCGCTGGCGGGTCCGCAGGCGCACGTTCGCCCACGTGCTCACCGTCGACCCCGACCACCAGGCGGCGTACGCGCGGGCCGCGGCGACCGACGAGCCGATCTGCGCGCTGACGTTCCGCTCCCCCGGCGACGAGATCGCCGGGTTGATCGCCGCCGGCCCGCCGTTCTTCAAACCGGGGTGGGGCGCCGACGTGGTGGGCATGGCGCTCGACGGCGCGACGGACTGGGCCGAGGTGGCCGAGTTGCTCACCGAGAGCTACTGCGTGCTCGCCCCGAAGAAGCTGGTCGCGCGGGTCGCGCGCCCGTTCGGCCCGGTGTGACCCGCCCCGCCGGGGGTGCCGCCATCACCCCGTTTCCGGCTACCGTGTGCGGGGTAGCACTACCGGAACCCGGGCCTGTCGCCGCGCTGGTCCCGGGGGCAGCGACCGACGCGGCCGACGAGACCGCCGGGGGGTGAGCGTGCGGGTGCTGGCAGGTCGTTACCGGCTGGTCGAGCAGATCGGCCGGGGCGGGACGGCGATCGTCTGGCGCGCCGTCGACGAGCTCCTCGGGCGGACCGTCGCGGTGAAGCTGCTCGACTCCGACGCCGCCGACGACCGGTGGTGGCGGGCCGCGGTGCGGGCCGAGGCACGGGCCGCCGCCCGCCTCAACCACGCGAACGTCGCCGCCGTCTACGACTACGGCGAGGCCCGCACCGCCGGGCTGCGCCGGCTGCCCTTCCTGGTGCTGGAATACGTCGAGGGCGAGACGCTCGCCGACGCGCTGCGCCGCGACGGGGCACTGGACTGGCCGCGGGCCGCCCGGGTCTGCGCGGAGGTCGCGGCCGGTGTCGCCGCCGTGCACGCCGCCGGGCTGGTGCACCGCGACCTCAAGCCGGGCAACGTGCTGCTGTCGCCCGCCGGGCCGAAACTTGTGGATCTCGGCATCGCGCTCGCGGTCGGCGCCGACACCGTGAACGGTCGGGGCGAGATCCGGGGCACACCCGCCTACATGGCGCCGGAGCAACTGCTCGGCGACGTCGCCGTGCCCGCCAGCGACGTCTACGCCCTCGGCCTGCTGCTCACCGAGTGCCTGACCGGGCGCCGCCCGGTGCGCCCCGACGAGCCCGAACGCGACGACCACCTCGCCGACCTCCCGGTCGACGGCGTCCCGGACGCCGTCGACGGCCTCCGACGGGCCTGCCTGGCGCCGCAGGCCCAGGACCGGCCGACGGCCGACGAGGTGGCCCGCCGGCTCGGCGCGACCGTCGAGCCTCCCCAGGCGCGGATGCGACCCGCCGTGGCCGGCCACCCGGCCGCCCCACCGACGGTGGCCGCCGGGACCGCCCGGTCGCGACGCCGCCGGGCGCTGCTGGTGGGCAGCCTGCCGGTCGTGCTGGCGGGCGCGGTGCTCGCCGCCCAACTGCCCGGGCTCTCCTCGACCGGCGACGCCGCCGAGGGTGCGGCGGAGCTGCCGTCCGCCACGCCGTTCGGCTGTGCCGTCGCCTGGTCCTCGGACCGGTCGACGGACGGCACGTTCGGCGCCGACGTCACCGTCGAGATGAGCGGGCCGCGACCGGACGGCGAGCCGGTGCTGTCCTTCCGGCTTCCCCCCGGCCAGCGGCTCACCGCGCCGCTCGACCGCTGGCAGTCGGGTCGCCAGGTGCGCCTGCCGGTCGCGATGGACCAGGCCGGCACGACGCGGCTCCCGCTGCGGGGCACCTGGACGGACCGCACCGGCACCGCCGCCGACTCGTTCGCGGTCGGCGGCGTGCCGTGCCGGCGGTCCGCGCTCGTCACGATCGGCGACACCCGCTCCGCGACCGGCCCGTCCCGACCCGAGGCGCCCCCGACCACCGAGCCGGTCCGGGCCGACGCTCCGCCGTCCGACTCCGTGCCCGACAGCGAGCCCACCGCCGATCCCCAGCCGTCCGGCCCCACCAGCGAGGAGCCGTCTCGCTCCGCCACACCGTCGCCGTCCACCAGCCCGTCGCGCTCCGCCACACCGTCGGCGTCGCCGACACCGCCCCCACCGACCGCCGACCCCACCGGGACGACCGAGCCGCCGACGACGCCACCGACCGGGCCCGACGGCGAGGCGGCGGAGCCGACCGGCACGACGCCGGGCAGCGACGCCGGCGACACCGATCCCGACACCCGGGCGTGAGCACCGGCAGGATCACCAGAGGTACGCCGAGGCGGCGCCGAGCGGGCGACTAGGGTGAGCACCGGCGTGCCGGCAAGCCGGCCGGTACTTGACCGTCGTGTTCCGAAGCTGCGGCAGGAGTCATCGTGCGAGCCCGAGACCTGGCTGTCCCGTTCCCCTCCATCACGCTGTCCTCGCCCGTGCTGGAGGCGGCCCGGTTGCTGGCGGACAACAACCTGCCCGGGCTGATCGTCGTCGACGACCGGGAGCGCCCGGTGAGCGTCCTGCCCGGCGCGCAGGTGCTGCGCCTGGTGATCCCCGGCTACTGCCGGGAGGACCCCACCCTGGCCCGGATGATCGACGAGCCCACCGCCGACGTGTTCTTCCGGGGGGCGGAGGGTCGGACCGTGCGGGACCTGCTGCCCCGCGACCGACCGGAGCCGCCGGTGGTCGAACCGCAGGCGACGGTGCTGGAGGTCGCCGCCGTGATGGCGCAGCGGCTGAGCCCGCTGGTGGCGGTGGCGCCCCGCGGCGAGCCGATGATCGGCGGCATCACCCTGGACGCCCTGCTCGACCGGATGCTGGCCGCATGACCGGGCTGGCCTGGGCGTCGGTGGCCGTCTTCTCCGTCGCGTACGTCCTGATCGCCACCGAGAAGATCCACCGGGTCGCCGCCGCGCTCGGCGGCGCGGCCGTGATGTTCCTGATCGGCGCCACCGACGCCGGGCATGCCTTCTTCTCCGAAGAGTCCGGCGTCGACTGGAACGTGATCTTCCTGCTGATCGGCATGATGCTCATCGTCGCCGTGCTCAAACGCACGGGCGGTTTCGAGTACGTGGCGGTCTGGGCGTCGAAGCGGGCGCGGGGCCGCCCGTACCGGGTGATGGTGATCCTCGTGCTGATCACGGCGGTGGCGTCGGCGGCGCTCGACAACGTCACCACCGTGCTGCTCATCGCCCCGGTGACGTTCCTGGTCTGCGAACGGCTCGGGGTGCCGGCGGTGCCGTTCCTCATCGCCGAGGCGATGGCCTCGAACATCGGCGGCACCGCCACCCTGGTGGGCGACCCGCCGAACATCATCATCGGCAGCCGGGGCGGGCTGTCGTACAACGACTTCCTGGTCCACCTCGCGCCGCTCGTGGCGCTGCTGCTCGTGGTCTTCCTCGGGTTGTGCCGGCTGATGTTCCGCGACGCGTTCCGCTACGACGCGGAGCGGGCCGCGCAGATCGCCGCCCTGCGCGAGCGGGACGCGATCCGCGACCGCCGGCTGCTGATCCTCGGGCTGGCCGTGCTCGCGGCGGTGACCGTGGCATTCGTGCTGCACACCGTGCTGGACCTGGAACCGGCGGTGGTCGCGCTGCTCGGCGGGCTGCTGCTGCTGGCGCTCTCCCGGCTCGACGCCGGAGAGGTCAGCCGGGACGTGGAGTGGCCGACCCTGGTGTTCTTCGCCGGCCTGTTCATCATGGTCGGCGCGCTCGTCAACACCGGTGTGGTCGAGCAGATCTCGCAGGCCGCCATCGACGCCACCGAGGGCCGGCTGCTGCCCGCGTCGCTGGTGCTGCTGTGGGGGTCGGCGGTGCTGTCGGCGATCGTCGACAACATCCCGTACGTGGCGACGATGAGCCCGGTGGTGGCGGATCTCGTGCACGCCCAGGGCGGCGGCGGGCAGTCGCGGGTGCTGTGGTGGGCGCTGGCGCTCGGCGCGGACCTCGGCGGCAACGCCACCGCCGTCGGCGCCTCGGCCAACGTCGTCGTGCTCGGCCTGGCCGAACGCGCCGGGCATCGGATCACCTTCTGGCAGTTCACCCGCTACGGTCTGCTGGTCACCCTGGTCACCGTCGGGCTGGCGATGCCGTACCTGTGGCTGCGCTACTTCGCCTTCGCCTGAGCGTCCCCGCTCACCCGAGCTTCTTGCGCAGCGTCTCGAACGCCAGGTCCGGGCGGCGCGGCAGGCCGAACCGCTCGTCGCCGTACGGGAACGGGCTCAGCTCGCCGGTGCGGACGTAGCCGCGCCGCTCGTACCAGGCGATCAGGTCGTCGCGCTGGACGATCACGGTCATCCGCAGCTCGCCGGCGTGCCAGCGGTCCCGGGCGAACCGCTCGGCCCCGGCCAGCAACTCCCGGCCCAGCCCGCCGCCCTGCTCGGCCGGCGCGACCGCGAACATGCCGAAGTAGGCGTGGTCGTCGCGCCGCTCCAACTGGCAGCAGGCGACCAGGCGTCCGTCGCGCTCCACCACCAGGACCACCCCGTCCGGGCCGGCCACCGCCGCTTCCACCATCTCCGGGTCGGCGCGCTGCCCGTCGAGCAGGTCGGCCTCGTGGGTCCAGCCGGCCCGGGCGCGGTCCCCCCGGTACGCCGACTCGATCAGGTCGACCAGGGCGGGCACGTCGGCGGGCCGGGCGGTACGGGTGTTCATCGGCGCTCCACGGTCGAGGCGGGGTACCGGGCCAGCGTACGCAGTATGCCGGTCGTCCGACGGCGCGGGACGGCCGGAAGCAGCGCGGCGTGGTTGACTGCCCGGCGTGGAGGCGACCATCGGCGCGCCCGGCCTGCCGGCCACGCTCGACCTGCCCGCCGGGCCGGTTCGCGGCGGCCTGGTGGTGCTGCACGGCTCGCACGCCGACAAGCGGTCCCACTTCCTCTACGCCCACCTGGCCCGGCTGCTGCCGCCGGCCGGCGTCGCGGCGCTGCGCTTCGACCGCCGCCCCCGCGTCGACGGCCACGACGTGCCGCTGGCCGACCAGGCCGACGACGCCGCCGCAGCGGTGACCGAGCTGCGCCGGCACGTCGGTGCGGCGCCGGTCGGGCTGTGGGGTTTCAGCCAGGGGTCCTGGGCGGCGGCGTTCACGGCCACCCGGCATCCGGTCGACTTCCTGGTCCAGGTCGGGTGCAGCGGGGTCAGCCCGGCCGCCCAGATGCGCTACGGCACCGCCGAACAGTTGCGCCGGCACGGCTACGGGCCGGACGACCTGGCCGAGCTGGCCCGACTGCGTGGGGTCGCCGAGGGGTTCCTGCGCGGCGACGTGCCCCGGCCGACCGCGCAGGCGGACGTGGACGCCGCGGCGCAGCGGCCGTGGTTCCCGCTGGCGTTCCTGCCCCGCGAGCTACCCGAAGCGCCCGGCACCTGGGCCGACATGACCGTGGCCCGGCTGGCCGGCTGCGACCACGCGCCCACCCTCGACGAGCGCGAGGAGCTGGCCGGCGTCAGCGCGCAGTACGAGTCGGTCCTGCTGGACTGGCTGGGCAAGGTGCTGCCGGAACCGGAATCGCCTCGCCGCTGACCGCCGTCGTGGCTACGCTGCCCGCCATGACCGCCGCCGACTTGCCGACCTGCGAGTTCGCCTTCCCCGGCCCGCTGCGTGACCAGTTGGTCGCCGCCGTGCTCGCCGGGACCAAGACCAGCACCACCGGCCTGCTCCAGGACTACGAGATCGACGACGAGGCGCTGCCGGAGGTCGGCACCCGGTTCGCGGTGGTCGACTCGGCCGGCGCGCCGGTGGCGGTGATCGAGGTGGTCGAGGTCCGCGTCGCCCGGGTCGGCGACGTGGACCTCGACCACGCCCGCGACGAGGGCGAGGGGTACGAGTCGGTCGCCGCCTGGCGGGCCGGGCACGAGCGCTACTGGCACGGCGCGGACTACCGCGGCTGGCTCGGGGACCCGGCGTTCACCGTGGCCGACGACACGCCGGCGGTGCTGGAGCGCTTCCGGCTCGTCGAGACGCTCTGACCCGGCTCGGTCGAACCACCGGGCCCGCATGTCCGCCCCGCCCGGCGGGAAGCGCAGCACGGTCACCACGAGTGTGACTGCCCGGCCGCCCGTACCGCCGAACCGGCCGCTGCCACCGCGCACGGCGACACACGCGCCGGAGCGCTCTGGTCCGGCGCCCTTTGGGTGCACCTGTTGTCGTCATAGCGACAACAGGTGCACCCAAAGCCGGGGAGGCGCGGAGCGCGTAGGGGTGGTGGTTCCGCTTGGGGGGCCGATACCGTCGGGGCGTGCGAGGTCGGCCGCCAAGGCCGGCGCGGGAGCCGACGTCGGCGGTGGCCGGAGAGGGGCATGCGTGGCGCTGCTGAGCTGGCTCGCCGAGTCCACCGACGAACGTCCGGACGCGGTCCGGGTGGACGACCTGTCGATGTCCTGGGTGGAGCTGCGCCGGGCCGCCACCGCGGTCGCCGACGATCTGCGCGGGGCCCGGCGGGTCGCGGTGCCCGCCACGGCCAGCCTGGAGACCGTGGTCGGCGTGGTCGGCGGGCTGTTGGCCGGCGCGGCGGTCGTGCCGGTGCCGCCGGACGCCGGTCCGGTGGAACGCGACCACATCCTGCGTGACTCCGGGGCCGAGGCGCTGGTGACGCCGCACGACGACGGTTCCGCGACGCTGCCGGTCGTGCCGGTGGACCTGACCCGGCGCTCGGACACCCGGCACCCGGAGCCGGACCCGACGGCCACCGCGCTGATCCTCTACACCAGCGGCACCACGGGCGCGCCCAAGGGCGCGGTGCTGTCCCGCCGCGCGGTCGCCGCCTGCCTGGACGGGCTCGCCGACGCCTGGGCGTGGACCCCCGACGACGTGCTGGCGCACGGGCTGCCGCTGTTCCACGTGCACGGGCTCGTGCTCGGCGTGCTGGGCCCGCTGCGCGTCGGCAGCCGGCTGCGCCACGTCGGCCGACCCCGCCCCGACCGGTACGCGGCAGCCGGCGGCTCGCTCTACTTCGGCGTACCCACGATCTGGTCGCGGATCGCGGCGGAGCCGGCGGCGGCGCGGGCGCTGCGCGGCGCCCGGCTGCTGGTGTCGGGCAGCGCGGCGCTGCCCGAGCCGGTCTTCGCGGCGCTCGGCGGGCTGACCGGGCACCGGCCGGTCGAGCGGTACGGGATGACCGAGACGCTGATCACGGTGAGCGCCCGCGCCGACGGGCCGCGACGGCCGGGCACGGTGGGCGTGCCGCTGCCCGGGGTGCGCACCCGCGTGGTCGACGAGCACGGCGCCCCGCTGCCCGCCGGCACCATGGGCGAGTTGCAGGTGCGCGGGGAGACGCTCTTCGACGGCTACCTCCACCGGCCGGACGCCGACGCCGCCGCCCGGACCGCCGACGACTGGTTCCGCACCGGCGACGTGGCGACGGTCGGCCCGGACGGCTGGCACCGGATCGTCGGCCGGGCCGCCACCGACCTGATCAAGAGCGGCGGCTACCGGATCGGCGCGGGTGAGGTGGAGGACGCGCTGCTGGCCCATCCGGGCGTGCGGGAGGCCGCCGTCGTCGGGCTCCCCCACCCCGACCTGGGCCAGCAGGTCACCGCGTACGTGGTCGGCGACGGCCTGGGCGAGACCGAGCTGATCGACTTCGTGGCCCGGCAGTTGTCCGTGCACAAGCGGCCCCGGCAGGTGCGGCTTGTCGACGCGCTGCCCCGCAACGCCATGGGCAAGGTGCAGAAGAGCCGGCTGACCGAGGGCTGACGCCCCTCAGACGCCGCGGTCGGGCGCGCTCATGTCCCCCGTCGCGGGCGTGCCGTCGGCGAGCCCGTAGCGCAGGTAGACGGTGCCCGTCGCGTTCGCCACCGGCGGTTCGAGGAGGGTGACGTTCGTGGGCACCGCGCCACTGTCGAAGACCTTCTTGCCGACCCCCAGCATGATCGGATGCACCCAGAGGTCGATCCGGTCGAACAGCTTCTCCCGCAGCAGGGTCTGCACCAGGTTGAGGCTCCCGACGACCTTGACGTGCTCGTGCCGGTCCCGGATCTCCCGCACCGCGCCGGCCAGATCCGGGCCGAGCTTCGTGGACCCGGCCCAGGACAGGTCGGGCCGGCCTCGGGACGCCACGTACTTCGGGATGCGGTTGAACAGCGTGGCGATGGCGTTGTCCTCGCCGCCCTCCTGGTGCGGCCAGTAGGCGGCGAAGATGTCGTACGTCCGCCGGCCGAGCAGGAGGGCGTCGGTGCCCTCGTACGCCTTGAGGACCTGCGCCCCGGAGACCTCGTCCAGCAGGGGCGCCTGCCAGCCGCCGAACGGGAAGCCCACCGGGTCCTCGTCCGGGCCGCCGGGCGCCTGCCCGACGAGGTCGAGGGTGGTGAAAAGCTCGATGTGAATGTGCCCCATGCCGTGACTCCCGTGAGTAGATCGCCTCAGTCGCACGGTAGACCGGCGCGCTCCACGGAACTCATCGCGCGCGGCGCGCGGCAGATCTGACCGGAAGCAGACCCGTCTTGTCACTGTTGCCCCGCTGTTGCGCCTCCGCGACGGTCCGAGAGGGCCGGGTTACCTGGTACGCAACCGCCCCACCGAAAGCGCCTGCGTACCATGATTCGACCCGGCGCCGGGGAACCATGCCCCGAATGGGTCGCGTGGGTGGATCACGCGGCTTCGCGTGTACTGAGGTGGCGGCCGGCATCTTGATCGACTCCACTTCGGCGAGGTGGCGCTATCCGCGCCCGCTCGACCCCGCCACCTCGGCGCAATGGAGTCGATCAAGCGCGAGTTCTCGCCTGCCGGGAGTGCCTTCCCACCTTCTGGACGAGTGGGTTACTTGGCATGACGAGGCGGCTACGGCTGTTCGGGGAGTTGGGCGAGGAAGGTGCGCCACGTTGACGGGGTGAAGGTGAGCGCCGGGCCTGTGGGGTCCTTGGAGTCGCGCACGGCGACGACGCCGGGAAGGTCGTCGGCGACCTCGACGCAGTTGCCGCCGCTAGCCCCGCTCCGGGTGGACTTCCGCCACTTGGCGTCACTGAGTTCCATGCTGGTTCTCCACTTCCTTCAACAGGTCGATGGACTGCCGGCGCGGTAGAGCCTCATTTCGCACGCTCTCCCACCGCGCGTGGAGCGTAGCCACATCATCGTCCTTGTCGACGACGTCGCCGCCAAGTTGGTTCTCCAGGTGCCCCACCCACTGCCCGTCACTCGACCGGGCCAGCGCGAACGGCCCGGACAGCCCGACGTGCAGACCGCTGTCCCACGGGATGACGAGGATGTGCACGTGCGGCAGGTCGGTGAGCGCGATCAGGTGGGCGATCTGCTGGGGCATGATCCCGCCGATCCCGTCGCCGCCTCGACGTAGCGCTCCTTCGTCGATCACCGCCACGAACTGCGGTGGACGTTCCCCGGTCAGGATGTTCTGCCGGTCCAGCCGCGCCGACGTGCGCTGCTCCACCTCCTCGTCGGTGAGGCTGTCGACCGTGCGGAGCACGCCGCGCGCGTAGTGCTCGATTTGCAGGAGGCCCGGGATCAGGTTCGGCTCGAAGTAGCGGAGTTGGGTCGCGCCGCGTTCGGCGTCGAGCCACGGCCGGAACCATGACGGCGTACCCAGTTCGGCCGCCAGCCGTTCGAAGAGCCCGCCGTTGCGCACCGCCCGGTCCGCGCCGCGGATGAAGTCGACGGTGAGCGCCCGGGTGCCGCCCTCCACGGCGCTGACGTGCGACGCGCTGAAGCCGGCGTGTTTGCCGAACGCCTCCTGCGTCATGCCCGCCGCGCCCCGGGCGCGGCGGATCTCGGCAACGATGAAACCCGCGACGGGTCCCGGCACCTCGGCCATCCAGTGCGCTCCAAACCAGAGATCGGCCATCCACGGCTCCACGCCGGGGCGAGCGCTTCTCCCAGTGCTCGCCGGCCCGCCGGAGCCCCTTGGCGACCGTAACGCCTCCACCGCAGAGTGTCACCGACGCCATGCCACGACGAAGGGAGAGCGCGGTGCGCGAGGAGACGGCACATGTCCCGTCCGGCCATCGGGCCCGCGGTCCGGACTGGGTGTGCGAGCAGTGCGGGCAGGACTGGCCCTGCCCGACGTTGCGGTCGACCCCGACGGACGCCGCGCGCCGGGCGACGCTGCTGCCGGAGTTCTCCCGGATCACCCGCCACGCGATCCGTGACCTGCGGGGGCGTCCCGGCGGCCCGGATCCGGTGGCGATCGTCCGTCGTTTCCTGTGGTTCCTGTCGCTGAGCGACGAGGAGGCCCGCGCCGTCGCGCTGAGGCTGCGATGACCGGCGACGACGACAACCGGCATTGTCCCGTACGCCCGCTCTGGCTCTGTCGCCTGGACGGCGCGCCCTGGCCGTGCCCACAGGCGCGGGCCGCCCTGCTGCGCGACTACGACGGTGACGCGGTGAGCCTGGCCGTCTACCTGGCCGGCATGTTGCACGACGCGGTCGGTGACCTCTACGCGCTGAACCCGCACGACGTGCCGGCGCCGGCCGTCCTGTGGGACCGCTTCCTGGCGTGGCTCGGCCGCTCCCGCCGCGCGTCGCCGTAGCCGCTACCGCGGGCGGCCCATGGCCGCTATCCGGCGGCGAGTTGCCGGGTCAGCCGGTCCAGGCCGCCCCGGATCACCTTGCCGTATCCGTCGTCGCCGAGCGCGCCGATGCCCGCCTCGGCCTGCCGCAGGTGCTCGCGGGCCCGGTCGAGGTCGCCGAGCCTGCGGTGACACTCGGCCAGGTTGAGGTGCAGTGACGGGTAGAGCCCGGCCACCGACAGGGGCACCCCCGACTCGGCGACCCGCTCGTCGGTGAGCCGGTCGGCCGCCGCCAGCGCGCGCTCGTCCCAGAGCAGTTCCTGGCGGACGTCGTCCTGCACGTCGGCCATCGCGTGGGCGAGGACGCAGACGTGCAGCGCGTCGCCCCGCTCCCCGCCGATCTCGTCCCACACCTGGGCGAACAGGTCCCGCGCCGCGGCACGCTCGCCCTGCTGGTGATGCAACTGCACACCCTCGTTGATGCGGGTGAGCGTGGCGTCGAAGGTCATCGGCACATGCTAGCGGCGGGCCTCGTCCGGCGGTGCGCAGCGCGGTGCCGTCGGATCGGGGTTGCCGAACACCTCGTAGGCGATCAGCCAGGCCAGGCCGGCCTGCACGAGCCGGGGTACCGGCGTGATCGACACCCCACCGGGAACCAGGTGGCCGGACCGGACGACTATCTCTACATGGTGTGTGAGCAGTGGCGGGAAATCCTGTCGGCCCAGTTGGACGGTGAGGCGTCCCGGGCGGAGACCGAGGCGGCCGAGGCGCACCTGAGCGGCTGCGCGGGATGCCGGCGGTGGTTCGACTCGGCCGCGGCGGTCACCCGGCGGGCCCGTACCCAACTCGCCCCGCAGGTGCCCGATCTGGTCGCGTCCGTGCTGGCCGCCGCGCCGCCGCCCCGCCCCAGCCGCCGCCGGCGGGTGGCGCTGGGGTTGCGCGCGGCGCTCGGCCTGCTCGGGGCCGTGCAACTGGTGCTCGGCCTGGCGCAGATCGGCCGGGAGGCGGTGGTCGCGCACGCGCACACCGCCGGCCAGCACCTGTGGCACGAGTCGGCGGCGTGGAACGTGGCCGTCGGCGCCGGCTTCCTCTACGTCGCGCTGCGCCGGTCCACCCCGTCCGGGCTGCTGCCGATGCTCAGCGCGTTCGTCGTCACGCTCGTACTGCTGTCGGTGAACGACCTGATCACCGGGCAGGTGGCGGTGACGCGGCTGGTCAGCCACGGCTTCCTGCTGGTCGGTTGGGCGGTGATGCTGGTGCTGTCCCGGCCCCGCTGGCGGTCCGGTGACACACCGCCCGACCAACGGTCGTCCGGGTCGCGCTGGGCGTTGCGCACCGAGGAGCCGCCCGCGCCGGCCCCGCTACGGCTGGTGCCGCCCGGCCCGTACACCGCGCGGGCCCACGACCGCCGCGCCGCCTGACGCCCCCGCCCCACCCGCCCTGGTGCGCTTTCACGGAAAGAGTGGCTATTCCGCGCGGAATAGCCACTCTTTCCGTGAATCAGCGCGCGGCTCGTGCGGGTGGCGCGGCGCGGCTCAGCGGGCGCGGCGGTCCCGGGTGTCGACGGTCCAGGCGGCGACCAGGTCCTCCCGGGCGCGGGCGACCCGGGACCGGATGGTGCCGACCGGGCAGCCGCACACCTCGGCGGCCTCGGCGTAGGACAGGCCGAGCACCTGGGTGGCGACGAACGCCTCCCGCCGGTCCGGTGCCAGCCCGGCGATGAGCCCGCGCAGCGTCACGCCGTCGTCCCCGCCGGCGGTCACCGCCCCGGCCGCCTCGGCGGCGGCCTGCCAGTCGGGAAGCGCGGCCACCCGGGGGCGTACCGTCGCGGCCCGCACCTGGTCCACGGCGACCCGGCGGGCGATGGTGAAGATCCAGGTCCGGGCCGAGGAACGGCCGGCGAAGCCGGGCAGGCTGCGCAACGCACGCAGGAACGTCTCCTGGGCGAGGTCGTCGGCCTCCGACGGCCCGGCCAGGTGGGCGAGGAACCGCCACACCGGGCCCTGGAGCGCCCGGACGAACGCGGCGGCGGCCTGCTGGTCACCCTGCCCGGCGAGGTGCGCCCACCGGGTCACCTGCTCGTCGTCGGCGTCCAGGCTCATCCGCGGCTCGCCCGCCGCTCCGACACGATCATGTCGGATGGTACGGATGCGGGCGTCGTTCGGTTCATCCCTGGCGTCCCCTCCGTCACCTCGCCGCCGACCTCGACGATCGGTGACCCCGAGGTTGGTCGGCGGGCGGGCGGGAAAAGTTCCGGCGCGCCCTCAGCCGTCGACGGTGACCGTGACCGGTCCGACCCGCAGGACACCGTCGGTGAGCGGCTCACAGCGGACGCCGGCCCGCCGGCGCAGCGCCTTCCAGGTGCCCGGCGCGACCACCACGTCCAGCCAGGCGCACGGCGGCGCGGCCCGGTGCACCCGCAGGCTGACCGGCCCGTCGCCGGAGTCGAGGGTGAGCACCCGGCCGACCAGGTCGTCCACCGCGATGCCGCTGGTCAGCACGTTGCGGCGCAACTCGGTCAGGTCGGCGCCGGGCGGCAGTGACTCCTGCGCGACGAGCGTGACGCTCGCCGTGCGGTGCGCCGCCCGACCGAAGTAGCGGTCACCGACGACGCCCAGGCCGGCGCGTACGCGCACCTGGTCGACAAGTTCGCCGGGCGGCGCCGGGGCGGGTCCGTCCGCCGGCCGGCCCACATAGCGGTGCACCGGCGAGGCCAGCAGTTGCACGATCCGCGCCATGGCCACGTGTGCCGTGCTCAGGAGGGCTGCGGGGTGAGCAGGTAGTCACCGTCGTCCGGGCTCCACCGCAGCTCCACCGCTCCGTCGGTGGCGGCGGCCTTGCAGAACTGGAGGAAGCTGCGGTAGCCGAGCTTCTTCTCGCTGAAGTCCGGCCGGGCGCGCCGGAGCTGGTCCTTCAGGCCGGACAGCGCCACCGCGCCGCCCTCGGCGGCCAGGTCCGCCACCACGGAGCGGAGCAGCCCGAACGTGACCTCCCGGTCGCCCCGCTCGGGCAGCGACACCTCCGGATCGCCCTTGGCCGGGCCGGCGGCCAACTCCACCACGTTGGAGGCGGCCAGGTGCCGCAGCAGCTCACCGAACGTGCGGAAGCCGTAGTCGGACTCGCTGAACGTCGGGTCCTTGCGGAGCAGGGCACGCTTCAGACCGGACGCGGTCACCTCGCCGCTGGAGCTGCCCTGCATACCCGCCACGGTCTGCACGAGCAGGACCGCGAGCGTGTCGACGTCCCGCGCCGACTCGTCCTCGGCCGGGGCGGTCCCCACCGGCGGCTCGGGCGCCGGCTCCACCGGCGACGTCCCGGCCGGCCGGGACGGGCGCGTGCGGCGGGCCGCGGGCGGCGGCACGTCCACCCCTTCGAGGCGGTCGTAGTAGAGGAACTCGTCGCAGGCCGGCGGCAGCAGCGCCGACGTCGACTTCTCCACCCCGACGCCGATCACCCGCTTGTTGAGTTCGCGCAGCTTGTGCACGAGCGGGGTGAAGTCGCTGTCCCCGGTGCAGATCACGAACGTGGAGATGTAGCCGCGCTCGAAGGCCAGCTCGACCGCGTCCACCGCCATCTTGATGTCGGCGGCGTTCTTGCGCGAGAAGCCCATCCGCTGCGGGATCTCGATCAACTCGACGTGCGAGCGGGTGAGCATCCGCCGGTCCTCGTCGAAGTACGACCAGTCGGCGTACGCCCGGCGCACCACCACCCGGCCGCGTTCGGCGAGGGCGTCGGCGATCGGACGGAAGTCGAACGGCCGACCGCCGTGATGGTCCCGTACGCCCAGCGCCAGGTTCTCGTAGTCGAGGAACAGCGCGATCCGGTCTTCCTGATCCACACGGTCAGCCTAGCCCGGTCGGGTGGTCACACCCGTCACCGCCGCCGCTCGTCGCGGTAGACGGTCTCCCGGCGGGCCACCCGCTGGACGGCGTAGCTGGCGGCCAGCAACAGCAGGGCGAGCACCACCTCGAGGCCGGCTACCGTGCCGGTGGCGACGGTGAGCGCGAGCAGCAGCAGGATCAGGCCGACGACGGCCAGCAGACCGGCCAGCAGCAGGCGGCTGCGCCGCCGCGCCGACCGGTCCTCGCCGCCTGCGCTCACCCCGCCCGCCTCTCGCCGGCTTCCTGCGTCGAGCCTAGGCGCTGCCCGGCGGGGCCGCTGGCGATACGCCACGGCTGCGCCGGCCCCGGCCGGCCGCCGGCGGTCGACCCCACGCGAGACGGGCGACGATCAGTGGATCGGCACCGGCATCGGCCGCTGCTCCTCCCCCGGCTCGCCGTCGAGCAGGTGCGACGGCTCCCGCCGGCGGGGCAGGAAGGCGGCCGGGACGACCGTGAGCAGCACCAGGCCGAACGCCACCCAGAACGTGGTGGCGAACGAGTTCGCCGCGAAGTCCAGCCCGCGTTCGAGCAGCGACGGCGGCACCGGGAACTGCTGGGCCAGCTCGGGCTGCTGCTGCACGGCGATCGCGAGCTGCGCCTCGGTGACCGGGGCGCCGCTGCCCGGGTCGGTCACGCCGGGGACCACCCGCGAGCCGTTCAGCTCGCTGGTGAGGATCACCGACATCACCGCCGCGCCGACCGAGCCACCGATCTGCTGGAGGATGTTCACAAGCGTCGACCCGCGCGCCACCTCCGCGGCCTGCAACGTCTTCAGCGCCGAGGTCATGATCGGCATCATGGTGCCGCCCATGCCGAGGCCCATCACGAACAGCGACCCGCAGAGCAGCAGGTAGGACGTGTCGGTGCCGAGCTGGGTGAAGGTGAAGAACCCGGCCGCGAGGAGGACCAGCGCGAACGGCACCGTCCGGCCGACGGGCACCCGGTCGGCGAGCATGCCGGCGATCGGCATGGTGATCATCGCGCCGATGCCCTGCGGCGCCATCAGCAGGCCGGCGGTGAGCGTGGTCTCGCCGCGGATCTGCAGGAAGTAGCTCGGGAACAGCAGGCCCGCGCCCATGAACGCGATGATGAAGACGAACAGCGTGAGCGCGGCGACGGTGAGGTTGCGGTTGCGGAACAGCCGCAGGTCGAGCAGCGGGTGCCGGGGCCGGAACGAGTAGCGGACGAAGGCGACCACGAGCGCGGCGCCGACCGCCATGGGCAACCAGACCTCGGGGTCGGTGGCCGTTCCGGCCTCCGGCAGCGAGGAGACGCCGTAGAGGAACAGCGCCAGGCCCGGCGAGAGCATCAGCATGCCGAGGAAGTCGAACGACTCCGACGGCTCGGGGGCGTCCTTCGGCAGCGCCAACTGGGCGTAGACCAGCGCGACCACGCCGATCGGCAGGTTGATCAGGAAGATCCAGTGCCAGCTCGCGGTGTCGATCAGCCAGCCGCCGAGGATCGGGCCACCGATCGGGCCGAGCAGCATCGGGATGCCGAGCACGGCCATCAGCCGGCCGATCCGGTGCGGGCCGGCGGCCCGGGTCATGATGGTCATGCCGAGCGGCATGAGCATGCCGCCGCCGAGGCCCTGGACGACGCGCCAGGCGATCAGCTCACCGATGGAGTCGGCGGTGGCGCACAGCCCGGAGCCGATGGTGAACAGCGCCAACGCCACCATGTAGAGGCGTTTGGTGCCGAACCGGTCCGCGGCCCACCCGCTGAGCGGGATCACCGTCGCCAGCGCGAGGGTGTAGCCGGTCATGGTCCAGGCGACGCGCGCGTACGAGGCGTCGAACTCGCTCTGGAACGTCGGGATGGCCACGCTGACGACGGTCACGTCGAGGATCGACATGATCGCACCGAGCACGACGACACCGGCCACCTTGAGCACCGCGGCGTCGAGTTTGTTCGATGTCGCGACGGGTTGCTGGGTCACAGACAATCTCCTGGTTCCGGTCCGGTCCGAGGGCGGTGGCGGCGCCGCGCACCACGGGGCGCGCGGGTGGACGTGAGGCGGGGACGACGTTCGGCGGAAAGCCTAGCCACGGCCTACGACATCGCGCGGCCCGTTTTGCCGAGAGGCGAACGACCCTGCACCCGCCCACCGGCCTCCGCGCCCCGCACGCGGGCCGTTCCCGGCGCGCGTGCCGCCTCTCGGCGTACGGAAAGCACCGATGCGACCCGTTTCGTGGACGGCGCAGTACGTCGAGGCGGCGCCACTCACCGTGACGAACGTCATGTCCCCGCCGTGCCCTCCCCGGCGCCGGCCGCCACCCTCAGGAACGCGAAGACGTCATCAGCGCCACCTCGGCCGTGCGCGAACGGTCGATGCGGGCGGCGAGGTCGCGTACCCGCTCGCTGGTGCCGGCGGTGACCTGGGCGCGGGCCAGGGCCGCGGCGGTGCGCTGGTGCGCGGCGAGCACGTCGCGCAGCACCCGGTCGAAGCCGTCGGCGGGGGCGGCCCGTAGCCGGGAAAGGCCGGCGGCGGCGTCGCTGTGCCCGGAGTGGTCGTGCCGCGCGGCGGCGGCCGACGCGGACGGGCCGGCCGCACGCAGCCAGCCGCGCATGGTGGCCAGTTCGTCGGTCTCGGTGGCCCGGATGGCGGCGATCAGCGTACGGAGCTGGGGGTCGGTGGCCCGGTCGAGGCCGAGCCCGACGATCTCCAGGGTCTGTTCGGTGTGCGCCACCATCATGGCCAGGAACAGCGCGTCGATGCCGCTGGTCTCGGCGGCACCCGCCGACGCCGCGGGCGCGCCGACGGGCGCCGCCGGCGCACCCCCGCACCCACCCAGAGCGAGCACCCCCACCACCAGAAGAGCCAACCCCACACGCCGGGCCGAGCGCTGATTCACGGAAAGAGTGGCTATTCCACGTGACATGACCACTCTTTCCGTGAAAGCGCAGCAGGGGGTGGGGGTGGGGTCAGAGCTGCTGCCACAGGGCGGGCACGTTCGGGGGTTCCCAGCCGGCGATCGCGGTGTGCGCCTGGCGGCAGCGGTAGCTGCGACCGGCGTAGGTCACCGTGTCACCGACCTGGTACGTCCTGCCGGCGGCCCAGGTGCCGCCGGGCGCCGGCGTGGCGGTGGGGGTGGGCGTGGGGGTGGGCGACGGCGTGGGGGTGCGGGTCGGTGACGGTGTCGGGGTGGGTGACGGTGACGGGTTGCCGCCGCCACCGATCTGGAGGTCGACGCAGGAGTAGAACGCGTTCGCGGTGTCGGAGATGTTCCAGACCGCGAGCAGTTTCTGCCGGCCGGAGAAGCCGCCCAGGTTGACCGTGTGGGACACGGTGGCACCGGGTTGGCGGCCACCGCCGTCGACGACCGCGACCCGGGTGTTGCCGATCCAGTATTCCCAGTTGGCGGTGGCGTGCCGGGCGGTGTTGATCCAGGTGAACGTCACCGTGCCGCCGACCGGGGTGGCCGGCCAGTTGCGGCTGTCGTCGTTGAGCACGGCGAATCCGGCGATGTTGGCGTGGCAGCTCTTCAGGCCCTTGGGTCCTTCGACGCTCTGCGGCTCGTACTTGATCTGGCCGCAGTCGGGCACCCGGTTCTGCGCGCAGAGCGCCTGCCGGCTGGGCGGCGAGGAGACGTAGCCGTGGGCCTGCGCGGGTGCGGCCAGCGCCAGCGTCGCGGTGACGGCACCGGCGGTGAGCAGCGGGAGGGTGATTCTTCGGCGCATGGTGACAACTCCTTCGGGGGGTACGGAAGGTGTCACGAACATAAATTAAACCTTGTTAACAGTAAAGACTCCTGTCTATAAATTAAGCCTTGAGCGCGTCGCCTCGTGCGTGTGATCCTGATCAGCGCGTGGAGCCGATCGTCGTTCCTGGGCACCCGGGCGCCGGTAGGCATCCGGGAGGACGGCGGCACCGACCCGGGAACCCGCCTCTCGAAGGACGCCCCCATGTGGAGATCCCTGCCCCACGTCCGCCGCTGGACCGCCTACGCGGCCAGTCTGCTGCTCGCCACCACCGCGCTCGCCACCGTCGAGGCGCCCGCCGCCGGCGCCGCCGCCGACCCGGTCGCGGTGACCGTGAACGCCCGCGCCGGGCTGGCCACCGTGCCGGACACCGCGCTCGGCGTCAACCACGCCATCTGGGACGCCAAACTCGGCAGCGCCGAGACGTCCGACCTGCTCAAGGCCGCCGGCGTGCGGATGCTGCGTTACCCCGGCGGCTCGTACGCCGACATCTACCACTGGAAGACGCACACCGCGCCCGGCGGCTACGTCGCGCCGGACACCGACTTCGACACGTTCATGGCGGCGGCCCGCCGGGTCGGCGCCCAGCCCATGATCATCGCCAACTACGGCACCGGGACGCCCGCCGAGGCGGCCGACTGGGTGCGCTACGCCAACGTCACCAAGGGCTACGGCGCGAGGTGGTGGACCGTCGGCAACGAGAACTACGGCAACGGCCTCTACGGCTCGGCCTGGGAGGCCGACGACCACGCCGACAAGAGCGCCACCCAGTACGCCGAGCTGGTGATCGAGTACGCCGACGCGATGAAGGCGGTCGACCCGAGCATCAAGGTCGGCGCGGTGCTGACCATGCCCGGCAACTGGCCCGACGGGATCACCGCCGGCGGCGACCCGGGCCCGTGGAACCAGACCGTGCTCTCCCTCGCCGGCCCGAAGATCGATTTCGTGGACGTGCACTGGTACCCGGGTGGCACCGCCGCCGAGTCGCTGACCCGCACCAACCAGCTCCCCGACGCCGCCTGGCTGCTGCGCCAACAGATCTCCCGGTACGCCGGCCCGGACTCCGACCGGATCGGCATCAGCCTCACCGAGCTGAACGTCGACGCCGGCCGGAACACCCAGCCCGGCGCGTTGTTCCTCGCCGACGCCTACAGCGGCCTGCTGGAACAGGGCGTCTTCACGGTGCAGTGGTGGAACGTGCACAACGGCCTCGGCACCGTCTCCGAGGTGGCCGGGCAGACCGACTACGGCGACTTCGGGCTGCTGTCCAGCGGCAACTGCACGAGCGACGGCGACGTGTGCGAGCCGCCGTTCAACACGCCGTTCGCGCCCTACCACGCGCTGTCCATGATGAACCTGTTCGCCCGTCCCGGCGACCAGTTCGTCCGTGCCGGCACCGACCAGCCGCTGGTCACCGCGCACGCGGTACGCCGACCCGACGGCAGCCTGGCGGTCCAGTTGCTCAACAAGGATCCGGACACCGCGTACCCGGTGGCGGTCGACTACGCCGGGTTCACCCCGGCGGACGAGGCGCCCACCGTGCACACGCTCACCAACGGCGCGACCGGGGTGAGCACCGACCGTTCCGGCAGTGCGACCACCCGGACGCTGCCGCCGTACTCCCTGACCACGCTCGTGCTGCGACCGGCCGGCGGCACGGCCGGGCGGCCGACCGCGCCGGGGCGGCCGACCGCGAGCGCGGTGACCGACCGCGCGGCGACCCTCTCCTGGCCGGCGGCGACCGCGGGCGCCGCGCCGATCGCGAAGTACGAGGTGTACCGGCAGTTCGGCGCGGTGAGCGAGCAGCTCGGGGAGACCGCCGGCACCTCGTTCACCGTGCGCAACCTCGAACCGGGCTCCCGCTACACGGTGAACGTGCTCGCCCGGGACACCGCCGGTCGGGTGTCCTGGTCGTCGCCGCCGTTGACCTTCGCCACCGGCAGCCCGGCCGACAGCGGCTGCGCGGTCCGCTTCCACAACGACACCGACTGGGGCAACGGGTACGTGGCCACCGTCGACGTGGTGAACACCGGGCCGGACGAGGTCGACGGCTGGACGCTCACCTGGACCTGGCCGACCGGTTGGCAGCAGGTGAGCAGCGGCTGGAACGCCACCTGGACCCAGACGGGCCGGGAGGTCCGGGTGACCCCGACCGCCGACAACCGCCGGCTCGCGGCCGACGGCGGGAGCACGAGCGCCGGCTTCGTCGGCGCGTACAGCGGGCCGAACGTGCCGCCGGGCGTGTTCCGGCTCAACGGCACGGTCTGCACCGTGCGCGGCTGAGCCGCAGGTCAGCCCCGACCGGGTGGTCGGAGCCGGGCGTCGGCCGTCGTCGGGACCTTCGCGGTCCGTCGGCGGCCGGCGCGCCGCGGCGCGGGCACCACGTGCGGGCGCGGCGGTTCCGCCGGCGGCGGTGGCGGCTGCCGGGACGGCTCGACGGGTCGGGGCAGCGCGGCCAGGATCAGCGCGAGCAGGACCACCACGACGACCGCGTCGAGCCAGTAGTGGTTGCCGGTGCCGACGACCACGAGCGTGGTGACCAGCGGGTGGGCCAGCCAGAGCCAGCGCCACCGCCCCGCGGTGACCGTCACCAGGGCCAGCGCCACCGCCAGCGCCCAGCCCACGTGCAGCGAGGGCATCGCCGCGTACTGGTTGCTGAGCTGGTCGGCCTCGGGTGGGCCGTAGACAGTCGGGCCGTACCGGCGGCCGGTGTCCACCAGGTGCGTGAGCGCGGTCAGCCGGGGCGGCGCGAGCGGCACGCAGACGTGCAGCACGAACGCCGCGGCGGTCAACACCGCGAGGGCCCGCCGGAGCCGGAGGTAGTGCGCCGGCCGGCGCAGGTAGAGCCAGACCAGGCAGAGCACGGTGGCCGGGAAGTGCACGTAGGCGTAGTAGCTGTTGGCCAGCCGCACCAGCAGGTCGTGCGCCAGCAGCGGCGCCTGCACGAGCGCCTCGTTCGGCAGGTGCAGCAGCCGCTCCAGCCACCAGATCCGCTCGCCGTTCGCGAGCGCGGTGCCGGCCCGGCCGGCGACCAGTTGCCGGCCCACCTTGTAGGCGAGGAAGAGCACCGCGACGAGCGTCAGCTCGCGGGCCGCCCGGCGCAGCGCGCCTCCCCGTGTGGACGCGCCCTGGCTGGTCTGCACCGCTTCTCCTTCACCCTGGTCCGCCCGGCCGCCGGCACGCACACACCAGGGCCGCCGCCGTGGTCGGCGACGGCCCTGGGGTACGGGCTCAGCGGCGGGCGTGTTCCTCCCGGCTGGCCGGGTCAGCACCCACCCCGTCGAACGCGGGCGCCCCGTCGACCGCGTCGGCGCCCACCGCCACCGATCGACCGACGTCCGGAAGATCGAGGCTGGAGCGAAGAGTAACGGGGCGAAGCAACAGCGCCGCAACGACGCCGACGACGGCGATCGCGGCTGAGACGAGGAAGATGTGCCCGGTGGCGTCCCCGTACGCGGCCCGGACGATCTGCCGTACCGGCTCGGGCAGCGCGTCGAGGTTCAACGTGCTGCTGCCACCGCCGCCGGAGGCGGGGATGCCGGACGCGGCGAGGTCGCGGGTGATCCGGTCGGTGACCTGCCGGGCCAGGATCGCGCCGAGCACCGACACGCCGATGGTGCCGCCGAGCGAGCGGAAGAAGGCGACGCTGGCGCTGGCCGCGCCGATGTCCTTGAGCGCGACCGTGTTCTGCACCGCGAGCACCAGGTTCTGCATGGTCATGCCGACGCCGACGCCGACGACGAACATGGCCACCCCGACGATCACCAGGGAGGTCTGGTGGTCGATGGTGCCCAGCAGCGCGAAGCCGGCGACAAGCACGATCGAGCCGAACACGATGTACGGCTTGATCTTCCCGCTCGCGGTGATCATCCGGCCGGCGACGATCGAGGAGATCAGCACGCCGCCCATCAGGGGGATGGTGAGCAGGCCGGCCTCGGTCGGGCTGTAGCCGCGGCCGATCTGGAAGTACTGGCCGAGGAAGACCGCGCCGCCGAACATGGCCATGCCGACCGCCAGGCTGCCGAGGATGGCCAGCGCGGTGGTGCGCTGCCGGACGATCGCCAGCGGGACCACCGGCTCGGCGGCCCGCGCCTCGACCCAGACGGCCAACGCGAGCAGCAGCACGGCGCCGCCGACCATGGCGCCGGTCTGCCAGGAGAGCCAGGCGAACGAGCCGTCGACGAAGGAGATCCAGATCAGCAGCACGCTGACCCCCGCGGCGATGAGCGTCGCGCCCAGATAGTCGATCTTGACGTTCTGCCGGCGGACGGTGGGCAGGTTGAGCGTGATCTGGAGCAGGAACAGCGCGATGATCGCGACCGGCACGCCGACGAAGAAGCACCAGCGCCAGCCGAGCCAGGAGGTGTCGACGATGAGGCCGCCGAGCAGCGGGCCGCCCACCGTGGCGAGCGCCATGACGCCACCCAGGTAACCGTTGTAGCGGCCCCGCTCACGCGGCGGGATCATGGCCGCGATGGCGACCTGGACCAGCGCCTGGAGCCCGCCGACGCCGATGCCCTGGAAGGCCCGGGCGCCGATGAGCTGACCGGCGCTCCGCGAGAAGCCGGCCGCCACGGAGCCGACCAGGAAGACCACGATGGCGACCTGGATCAGCAGCTTCTTGTTGAACAGGTCGGCCAGTTTGCCCCAGATCGGGGTGGTCGCCGTGGCGGTGAGCAGGGTGGCGGTGACCACCCAGGTGTACTGCGTCTGCGAGCCGTTCAGCGCCCCGATGATCTTCGGCAGGGCGGTCGAGACGACGGTGCTGCTCAGCATGGCCACGAAGAGCACGAGCAGCAGCCCGCTGAGTGCCTCCAGCGTCTGCCGCCGGCTCATGGGCGCGGCCTCGGCCGTCGCGGTGGGTGCGCTCATCGCGCGTCCTCCAGGTGTGTCGATAGGGATGGCCGCTTGGTTGCCCCAAGCAATCATCAGCAAAAGCTGCCCATGAGGCAAGTTTGCCCATTGAGAAAAGGATCACGTACGCTGGCCGCCATGGAGGAGTGCACCGGCCTGCGCGAGCGGAAGAAGGCGGCCACCCGCCTGGCGCTGCACGAGGCGGCCCTGCGCCTGGCCGTCGAGCACGGCCCCGACCGGGTCACCGTCGAGGCCATCGCCGACGCCGCCAACGTCTCCCGGCGCACGTTCTCCAACTACTTCTCCGGCAAGGAGGAGGCCCTCTTCCACGGCGACACGCTGCGACTGCGCCGGATGCTGACGCTCGTCGCGGACCAGCCGGCCGAGCTGCCGCCCTGGACCGCGCTGACCCGGGCCGCCGTGGCCGAGGCCGACGAGAGCCACGACGACCCGGCCGAACCCTGGCTGGCCCGACGCCGGCGGTTGCACGGCCACCCGAGCCTGGTGGCCCACCAGGTCGGCGCGTACGCGGCCATGGAGCGGGACCTGGCCGCGGAGATCGCCCACCGGCTCACCGGCCCGGACGCGCCGCTGCGGGCACGCATCCTGGCCGCCACCTTCCTGGCCACGCTCCGCGTCGCCGGCCAGCAGTGGATCGAGCACCCCGACACGCCCCTGCGCGACGTGCTACGCACCGTCCTCGCCCACGCCGCGCCGACGGCCGGGGGAATGCCGGACGAATCCGACCTGGCGACTGAGCTGGGCTGACACACTCGGCCGGTGGGCGGCGACCGGTGGCGCAAGGGCCTCGGACCCGCGGCCGAGGTCGCCCCGGCCACCCGGGTGGACAAGTTCGAGGTCTTCTTCGACCTCGTCTTCGTCGTGTCCTTCTTCCTCATCACCCGGGCCACCGCCGCCAACCTGACGCTGCGGGAACTGCTGCACGCGCTGCTGGTGCTCGCCGTGCTCTGGTGGTGCTGGGTGGTGCACAGCGCGGTGGCCGCCCGGCTGCGGCTGGGCGAGGGCTTCGTACCGATCCTCATGGTGGTCGGCATGGTCGCGCTGTTCACGTTCGCGCTGGCCCTGCCACAGACCTTCGGCGACCTGCACAAGAGCGCCGGCCCGATCCTGGTCACGGTCAGTTACGTGGTGATCCGGGTCGTGCACACGTCGCTGTACTGGTACGCCACCCGCGGCGACCCACCGGCCCGACGCAAGGTATGGCTGTTCCTGCCCGAGCTGGTGCTCTCGACCTGCCTGCTGCTGGTGGCCGCGTTGCTGCCGCCACACGTCGACCCGCAGAACGGGACGTGGCTGCGCGACGGGCTGTGGATCGCCGTCGTCGCGGTGCAGTACAGCAGCGGGCTGCTGGCCGGGACCGACGGCTGGCGGATCACCTCTGCCGAGCACTGGACCGAACGCTACGACCTGCTCCTGATCATCGCGTTGGGCGAGTCGGTCATCTCGGTCGGGGTGGGCGGCAACCTGCTCGGCAAGACGGTGACCTGGCCGGCCATCCCGGCGGCGATCTTCGGCATCCTGTTCACCGCCGCGTTGTGGTGGGCGCACTTCGACATGATCGGGCCGGCCGCCCGGATCGCGCTGCACACCGCCAAAGGCCATGCCCGGGTGGCGATGGCCCGCGACGCCTACGCCTACCTCTACCTGCCGATGATCGCCGGGGTGATCCTGTTCGCGATCGGCGCGGAGGAGCTGGTCCGGACCGTCACCGACCCGTCGGGCGGAGCGGCGGAACGGGGCCACGGACCGGCCGCGCCGCTGCTCTTCGGCGGCGTGATGGTCTACCTCGCCGCCAACATGGCGTTCCAGTGGCGCACGCTGCGAACCCTGTCGTGGACCCGGGTCGGCACGCTTGTCGCACTGGCGGTCGCGCTGCCCGTCGGCCGGCACCTGCCGGCGCTCGCCGTGCTCGGGCTGCTCACCACGATCTGCGTGGGGCTTGTCGCGCTCGAGTTGGTGGTCTTCGCGGACGGCCGCGCCGCGCTGCGACGGTTGGTGCACCAGGAACGGGTGAGAGCTGAGGAACGCGAGGCCGCCTGGCGGGCCGGGTGGCGGGAAGATGGGACGGAGTGACCCATTACTTGACACAGGCCCTAGAGTCTCCGCGTGATCGAGATCGTCACCGAGGTCGACCTGTCCCATCCGTCGGCCCGGATCTGGCCGGCGTTGACCGATCGATCGCTGCTGGCCAAGTGGTTCGCCGAGAGCACCTCGGCGGACGACCGCTGGGTGCTGGCGACCGCGGGGCTGTCCGGCTACCACTCCGACACCGAGGTCGAGGTGGTCGAGCTGCGCGTCGCCCAGCGGCTGGTGGTGCGGTGCCGGGAAGCCGATCGGGCCACCCGCCTGGCCTGCGACCTGATCCCCACCGCGCACGGCACCCGACTCTCCGTGCGCGAGGTTCTGGAGGAGGGCGACTGGGACGCCGAGGCCCGCGCCGCGCAGCACGGGCAGGCGGTGACCGGACGACTGCCGGCGATCCTCGACTGGCTCGCGTTCCAGGAGGTCGACCTGCGCCGCGCCGAGGGCGGCCTGACCGCGGAACTGCCCGTGGTCCGGCTGTTCGGCGACGAGCGCCGTCGACCCCGGCGGCGGGTGCTGCTGGCCGCCGCCGCGGTGGCGCTGCTCGGGGCCGCCACCGGAGCGACACTGTGGGCGACCCGGGACACCCCGCCCCCGTCGGACGCGCCGCCACCGTCACCGCCGCCGCTGGTCATGCCCTCCGCCTCCGCCACCGCCAGCGCGTCGCCCCGGCCCACCACCGCCCGGCCCACGCCGAGCGCCAGCCGCCGCAGCGCCTCGCCGTCGCCGTCGGCCTCCCCCTCCCCCAGCAGTACGCCGAGCCCGACGCCGCCGGCCGCCGTCGCGCTGACCGCGACCTACCAGACCGTCACCGACCGGGTCTTCGGCTATCGCGGCGAGGTCGTGCTGCGCAACCCGGGCCAGGCCCCACGCCCGGGGTGGACGGTGACGGTGACCATCGGCGACAACGCCACCGTGGGTCCGGTGGAGGGCGCCGAGGCGACGCAGGAGGGCACCGTGGTCACCTTCACCGGTGCCGAACTGCCGCCGAACGGATCGGTCACCATCCGCTTCGACATCCGCGACCCGGACCCGCTGCACAACGCCCCCGCCGCCTGCGCCACCGACAACACCCCGTGCACCACCCCCTGACCCACCACCCGCAGCCGGCGTGACGGGCGCGTGGCGTTGATCAAGGAGTTTGCGTCGAATGTTGACTTCCACGGCCGCGCAAACCCCTTGATCGCCGCCCAATCCGCCCTTCCGGAAAGGGCCGGCTGGATCCGGGGTCGTCGATCATGGAGTTGTGGTGCCGGGAAATTTCGGTTTCGGTCTGGTATCGGAGGTGCCACAAGTCCAAGATCTGTGAAGGTTTCTGTCAAGCGGTGGTTTCGAGAGTGCGCCAGATTTGGCGGGCTATGTAGCGTTTGAGGCTGCGGGTGATCTCGGCTGGGGTGCGGCCTTCGGTGGTGCGGCGGTTGATGTAGTCCTTGGTGGGTTGGTGGCATCGTTGCCGGGTTTTGGCGATGGTGTGTAGGGCGGCGTTGAGGGTCCGGTCGCCGCCTCGGTTGAGGCGGTGGCGGGTGATCCGCCCGGAGCTGGCGGGGATGGGGCTGACGCCGGCGAGTGAGGCGAAGGCGGCTTCGTTGCGGAAACGGCCGGGGTGTGACCAGGCGGTCAGGGCGATCGCGGCGGTGACGGGGCCGATCCCGGGCTGGTCGAGCAGAGTCGGGCAGAGCTTGTCGACCATGGTGCGGATCTCGGTGAGATTGGCTTTCAGGAGCCGTTCGAGGATCAGGATCTGCTCGGCGAGGGCTGCCAGTTGAGTGCGACGCAGTCGGTCGAGGCCGCTGCCGCTGCCGCTGGTGGTGGTGGTGGTGGTGAGGGTGGTGGCGTGTTGGACCTGTCGCAGGGTGCTCAGGCCACGCATCTGTGAGCGGAGGTCGTCGTCGGCGGTGAGGATCACCGATTTGAACAAGTTGATGGTGGCGGTGCGGGTGTCGCTGTAGTGGCGGCGGCAGACGAGCAGCAGGCGCAGGGCTTCCCGGTCGCCGTCGGCGCGGGGCGCGGCGACGTGGTCGGCGGCCAGCACGCCACGAGCGGCGTGCACAGCGTCCAACACGTCGGACTTGCCGCCTCGCCGGCGGCGACCGGCAGCGGGTTTGGGTGCTTCCAGGACGTCCTCGCCCGCGGCGCGCAGGACGCGCAGCAGGCCGACACCGTGACACCGGGCGCCGTCCAGGGCCCAGGCCCGCCGGCCCGTTCCCAACCCCGTCGTCTGCCGGCCGGCCCAGGCCAGCAGGACAGCGGCGCCGTCATCGGTGGCCGGCACGGTGATCTCGGTCAACACCGTCCCGACCGGGGTGAGCACCACAGCGGTGTGCGTATCGGTATGGGTATCCACACCGATGACCGCGTCGACACGCTCGGCCAGACGTTCTGCCAGGATAGGAAGCACGGACGGTTCTCCCTTGCACGGGACGACGTTCGGACGGCGTCGGCCCGGGAGACGATCACCCGGCGGCACATCTGTGATGAGTCACGCGACACGGGCTGCACACCCCTGTCACGGACAGGCTTCTGATCAGGCCAACAAGGTGGGCCGGGCCGACGCCGGCAACCCACGAGGACAAGTCGACTCCACGGCACACCATCTGACAGCGGCCAGATCTTGGATGAGTCACTCGTCGATCACCAACGTCGAACCCTACCGATACCAGCCTCCCGGAACCGGCCCACCTATAGAAGCGTCGACGACGGGCCGACAGCGCGCCACCTCGGCGGGGACCGGCGTTCGTGGGGTCGGCGGCACCCCAGGGATCACCGAGCGGGTGATCGAGAGGGTGGGGTCGAGGGTCCGGCTGCGGGATCGCTGGACGTCTTTCTTAAGAATTTCCCCCATTGAGCCCATGGGAGCGCTCCCGTAACATACCTGACGCGGCTGTTAACGTTCACAACACAATCATCCCCGCGAATGCACCGGCCGCCACCACCACAGGAGGAAGCGTTATGCCTAGATTAAGGGCCGCCAATGTCGGCCTGGCTTCGGCCGGTGCCGTGCTGCTGGCCACGACCGGCGTGGTCGCCGCACTGCCGGCCGGGGCCGCAGCGGCCGGCTGCTCGGTGAAGTACACCGTGACGGCGCAGTGGGGCGGCGGGTTCGGCGCCGACGTCGCCATCACCAACCTCGGTGACCCACTGTCGAGCTGGACGCTCACCTGGAACTACGGCGCCGGACAAACCGTCACCCAGGCGTGGAACGCCACCGTCACCCAGAGCGGCGGCGCCGTCACCGCCAAGAACGTCAGCTACAACGGCTCCATCCCCACCAACGGCACCACCTCGTTCGGCTTCAACGGCGCCTGGAACAGCAGCAACCCCGCCCCCACCAGCTTCGCCCTCAACGGGGTCACCTGCACCGGCGGCACCAACCCCACCACGTCACCGACCAGCTCGCCGACCACGTCGCCGACGAACTCGCCCACGCCGCCGCCGACCACGCCGCCGCCGAACAACACGTGCAACCTGCCGACGTCGTACCGCTGGTCGTCGACCGGCGCGCTGGCGCAGCCCAAGTCCGGCTGGGTGTCGCTGAAGGACTTCACGGTGGTCCCCTACAACGGCAAGCACCTGGTCTACGCGACCACCCACAACACCGGCTCGTCGTGGGGCTCGATGAACTTCAGCCCGTTCACCAACTGGTCCGACATGGCCTCGGCCAGCCAGAACGGCATGAACCAGGGCACCGTCGCACCCACCCTGTTCTACTTCGCCCCCCGCAACATCTGGGTCCTGGCCTACCAGTGGGGCGGCACCGCGTTCTCCTACAAGACCTCGTCCGACCCGACCAACCCCAACGGCTGGTCCTCGGCACAGCCGCTGTTCACCGGCAGCATCTCCGGCTCCGGCACCGGCCCCATCGACCAGACGCTGATCGCCGACGACCAGAACATGTACCTGTTCTTCGCCGGTGACAACGGCAAGATCTACCGCGCCAGCATGCCCATCGGGAACTTCCCCGGCAACTTCGGCTCCAACTACACCACCATCATGAGCGACAGCACCAACAACCTGTTCGAAGCCGTCCAGGTCTACAAACTCCAAGGACAAACCCGCTACCTCATGATCGTCGAAGCCATCGGCTCCCAGGGCCGCTACTTCCGCTCCTTCACCGCCACCAGCCTCAACGGCTCCTGGACCCCCAACGCCACCAGCGAAAACAACCCCTTCGCCGGCAAGGCCAACAGCGGCGCCACCTGGACCAACGACATCAGCCACGGCGAACTCATCCGCACCACCGCCGACCAGACCTTCACCGTCGACCCCTGCAACCTCCAACTGCTCTACCAAGGCCGCTCCCCCAACTCCGGCGGCGACTACGGCCTCCTGCCCTACCGCCCCGGCCTGCTCACCCTCCAACGCTGACCACACCGCACACCTGACAACCAAGGGCCGGCCTCCCCGAACGGGGAGACCGGCCCTTCAGGCGGGATGCAAGCGTGAACGGGAACCAGGTCTCGGTGAGCGTCGGCGCACGCCGCGTCTCCACCGTCGTGCTCACCCGCCGACGGAGGGACACGCGGAGGCGGGGGCGGCCATTCCGGCCGCCCCCGCCTCGTTTCGCCGGTCAGGCGTACGTCTCGAACTCGCCGACCCTCGGCGTACCGCTGGAGCTGTTGATCTTGAAGTTGATCTTCTTCAGTGAGGTGGCGGCGAAGCTGATGGAACCCGCGCCACTGCCGGAGGCCAACACGGCCCCGGTGTCGTTGTTGACCAACTGCCAGGAGCCGATCGAACCCTGGGTGCCGGACGGCTCCCGGATGACCACCCGGGACACCCGGGTGGCCGAGCCCCACTTGATCGAGATGGTGCCGGTCGAACCGGACGGCGACCACCAGGTGCCGAGGTTGCCGTCACGCACGTTGCCGTAGCTGGTGCCGCCGGCCTTGCTGGAGCCGTCCGCACCGGCGCCCGAGACGAGGCTCAGGTTGGTCCCGCCGGACGGCGGCGGAGTCGTCACCGGCGGCGGCGTGGTCGGCGCGGGCGTGGTCGGCGCGGGCGTGGTCGGCGCGGGCGTGGTCGGCGGCGGGGACTGCGGCGTGCAGTTGCCGTCGGAGACCCGCAGGCCGGTGTTGGCGCCGGCGGTCTGCCGCACGATGTCCGGCACGCAGCTCGCCCCGTCGAGACGGTACGAGTAGGGGATGCCGACGGTGGTGTTGGACGTCGGATTCGGCCCCGCCGGATAGTTCTCGTCGCCGGTGGCGGACCAGGTCACGTTGTCGAAGATGTTGCCGCTGACCTGCCAGGACCCGCGCTCGTTGGTATAGAACGTGCCGAGCACGTCCTTCGAGTCGCGAAAGTAGTTGTTCTCCACCTTCGCCTTCGCGCCGGCCCGGGAGTTGATCCCCGACTCGTGCAGACTCACATAGTGATTGTTGTAGATGTGGGCGATGCCGCCGCGCAGCAGCGGCGTACGGGAGTCGATGTTCTCGTAGAGGTTGTGGTCGAACGTGATGAAGCCGTTCGACCGGTCGCTCTCACTCGACCCGATCAGCCCGCCGCGACCGGAATTGCGCAGGATGCTGTAGGACAGGGTGACGTACTGGGTGTCGTTCTTCATGTCGAACAGGCCGTCGAAGCCCTCCGACTCCCCGCCCGACGCCTCAAGCGTCACGTGGTCGACCCAGACGTTGCGGACCGAGCTTTCCATGCCGATGGCGTCGCCGCCGTTCGAGGTCGGCGAACCCGACTTCTTGACGTTCCGCACGGTCACGTTCTGGATGATGATGTTGCGGGACTCGCGGATGTGGATGCCGAGCTGGTCGAAGACGGCACCGCCGCCCACCCCGATGATCGTGACGTTGCTGATCTGCTTCAGCTCGATCACGCCGGCCGCCGTGTTGCAGCTCGAACCGGAGACCTTCGCGGTGTTGCCGTGGTTGATGGTGCCGCTGACCTCGATGATGATCGGGGTGCTGCTGCTGGCCCGGTTGCACAGGGCGGTGTGGATCGCGGTGCCGGTGGTGGCGCGTACCGTCTGCCCGCCCGCGCCGCCGGTGGTCCCGCCGTTCTGGGTCGCGTAGCCGGTGGCGGTGCCGGCCGCCGCCGACGCCTCGGGGGTCGGCAGCGCCACCACCACCGCGACCCCCACCGCCGCCGTGGCCATAGCCGCCTGTAGTCGCAGTGCGACTTGTCGTCTCATTGTCGCCTCGCTTCGTATTCGGGCACGCCGGAAGAGCCGGCTGTCGCCGAAAAGGGAAAGATGAATTGCCGCGACACGATCAGGCGCGTCGCCGGCCGCTCTCATTCATTCGCGGAGCCCGGTCCACAAATGAAACATCGATGTAACGCAATCGTATGAAAGCGCTTTCGCGGATGGCAAGGGCTGGCGTTTGCAGGTTTTTTGCACTACCTCAGGCCATCCCGGGGCCCCGGCCGAGCGTCGCGGCGGCGTCCGCGCACCGGGCGACCTGGGCGGCCACCTCGCGCGCCGTCGGCCGGTGCCGGACCTCGGCCGGCGCGAGACGGTCCGCCCACACCAGGGCCTGCGCCGCGCTCCGGGCGTCACCCACCAGGAGGTACGCCCGCGCGGCGTCCACCAGGTGCGCCGCGCGATGGTCCAGCGGCAGCCACCGCCACCCCTCCCCCTCGACCGCTCTCGTGGCGGGCGACCGCCTCCGCACCGTCACCCAACTCCACGGCAGCCACGACCCGCGCCACCTCCACCGCAGCCGGCCCGAACGCGGTCCAGTGGTGGTCGCACCCGTCCCCCACCCGGACGGCCATCTCCCCCGCCTCGTCGAGCAGGCCACCTGCCGCGCGCCCGTCACCCGCACGCGCCGCCGTCAACGCCGCCTGCACCAGCAGCCCCCCGCACAGCGACAACTCCCCCGGCGTACCGGAATCCAGATCACCCGGAGCGATCCGGTACGCGGCGGCCAGCAACACCGACCGCGCCCGCGCCGACGCCCGCAACACCGGACCGAGCTGCACCGCCGCACAGGCCAGCAGCGTCCGGTCCCCGGTGGCGGCGATCATCGCCCACGACGCCACCGCCGATCCGGCACCGCCCGAGTCGTGTCGTCAACCGGTGTCCGCTCCGCCTCGGCCTGCGCGATGATCCGCTGCCTCGCGGCTTCCCGCTCGGCCCGTTCAGCCTGTTCGCCGCTGCTTTCACCCTGTCCCATCGGTGCTTCCTCCTCGACGCAGGGCCCGGCGAAGGACCCGCCTCCGTCGCGCCGGCTCGAAGGCGCGAATCCGGCGGGAACGCCGCCGCCACGCCTGTGATCGGGACGCTACGGAAAGTGCACGGAACGGTTGGAACGCTTACGCACCACTACTGCGTCGTGAGGCTCATTCGTTCGCAAAGCCCTCGCAGTTCGCTCGACGTTGCTCCCCTACGCAGCAACGAACACACTGTTTCCCGCGCCGAGACGGATGAGCGGGCGTGCTGCGGGCCGACCCGTTCGGCGGCGAGCAGCATCCGCACCGCCTCACGATCCCGTCCGACGGCCTCGGCGGCGCGTCCCATGTCGAGCCAGAAGTACACCTGCCGCACCGCCGGCAGGCCGGTCAGGTCCACACCCGCCGCCACCGTCATGGCCTCCTCCGGCCGGCCGGTGTCGAGCAGGAAAGCCATCCGCCACATCGCCACGTTCCGCGGGCCCCAGGCGAGATCCCACCTGTCCGTCTCCCCGGTCCGCGCGGCGATCTGCCCCGCCTCGGTGAGATGCCCCTCGGCGCCGGCCCGGTCCCGCAGACCGGCGAGGTGATGCGCCCGGGCGAGGTGCAGGAATCCCAGCACGTCCAACGCGCCGCCCGCCGCGCTGCCCGCGAGATCGGCCGCCGCCGCGTCGCACCACGCCCGCGCCGGCCGGTACGCCCCCGAGTAGGCGGACACCCGGGCCCGGTTGGCGGTCGCGACGCCGACCGCGACCGGATCGTCGAGCAGGGCAGCCGCCTCGGCGCAGCGTTCCGCCGCCAGCCAGGCGTGAGCCGGACGGCTGACGCTCAGCAGGGAGCCCATCGCCACGCCGTACACCGGCACCATCTCCGCCAACGCCGCACGCCGATCGGTCAGCCCGTGCATCGCGGGGACCAGGTCGACGAGCCGCCGCAACGCGCCCGCGTAGTCACACCGGCCGTAGAGTCCACGCACCAGCGTTGCCTCGCGACGCACCTGCTCAGCCGTGGCCGGCGCGTCGGACCGCCCGGTCATCGGCGTGTCCATCATGGTCCGCCAGACCCGCTCCGCGTCGATGCGCGCGGCGTCGAGCTGCCGATCGGCCGGCGTGTACGCCTGCCCGGTCAGGTCCACCACCGAGCATTCGAGCGCGGCGGCCAGGTCCACGACCATGTACCGGTCGGTGCGCTGCTGCCCACGTTCGATCCGGGACCAGGACGTGTGGGAGATGCCGGCTCGGCTGGCCGCGTGGCGGATGCTCCACCCACGCAACTCCCGGCGGGCACGGATGCGGTCGCCGATCGACGGATCGGCGGGGATGGGACGGCGAGGCATCAGCGGCGCTCCCAGACCACACGAGAATCCTGCCGATCACTGTCCGGCAGGCTGCCACGACGGACGGTACACCGATCCGCGCAAGAACGCGCCGAAGCCGGACCACGATCCGGTAACCGCGCGACTACGCTCGGATTGAGGCAGGCGTCACCCTCGCCTCCATCGCGACCCGGACCTGCTACTCGGCCTCGCATCTCAGCAACGTCGAAGCCGGTCGCCGGACCGCGACGCCGGACATCGTGCTCGCCTACCCGCGAGCGTTGGGAGAAGCGGACGTGAGACGCAGAGACCTCCTCGCCGCCGCCACCATCGGCCCGATCGCCGCCGACGAGTTGATCCGCGGCGGCTTCACCGCCGCGCTCGCCGGCCACCGCGACAGCGCCGACCGCTGGCGCGACCGCGTCGACACGTACGGCCGCGACTACATGGAGATCGGCGCGGACGCCCTGCAATCCCGGCTCGCCAACGACCTCGTCGTCCTGCAACAGCAACTCGACAATCCGGCCATGTGGGCCGTCGCCGCCCGCGCCCTGACCACCTACGGCAAGACGACCAGGGACCCCACCGACGCGATCGGCTGGTACGACACGGCCCGCGTCGCCGCCGACCGCTCCGACGACCTCGCCGTCCGGGTCTGGGTACGCGGGCGAGCCGCCATCGCCCTGGCCTACGAGGGTGCCGCGCTCCCGGTCGCGCAGCGTTACGCGGACGAAGCCCTCGCATTGTCCGACCGTCCCTCCCTCGGCCGCCTTCAGGCGCTGATGGCTCGCGCGCACGTGGCCGCCGGGCGGGGCGACGCCGCCGCAGCCATCGCGGCCGACGACGACGCCCAGCGGGTCTTCGACCGCACCGCCTCACCCGACGGCGAGATCTCCGACGCCGCCGTGCCCGCCTGGCGCATGGCGACCTTCCGGTCCATGCTCTACGCCCGGCTCGGCCTCGTACGCCCCGGCGAGCAGGCCCAGAGCGACGCCGACCGGCTGCGCCCGGCCTCGCTAACGCGCTTCGCCACCCACATCGAGCTGCACCGCGCCCTCATGATGGCCAAGTCGGGCGACGGGTCCGGCGGGTTGGCCCATGCCCGACGGGCGTGGGCGGCGCTGCCCGCCGACCGACGTTCACAAACTCTCGGCCTGGTTCTCCGCGAGGTAGAGAGGGCGGCCCGACAGCGACGCTGATCGACCGCAGGCGGCCCCGGCCGGGATGACGAGGAGTCCGGCAAGCAGGCCCTACGCCGGCTTCGTGCCGTGCAGCAGGTCGATCACGCCGGTCAGGCCCTCCGCGCCGTTGCCCTCGGCCAGGCGGCGGCGCATCAACGCGAAGTAGGGGTGGAGCAGTTCCGGGCTGACGCCCTGCTGCTCGGCGGTGTCGAGGAACGTCGGCACGCCTGCCACCTGCATGGCGAGGGTGGAGGCGACACCCCTGGTGTAGTCGCCGCCGCGCAGGTGGCCGGCGGTCTGATGGACCGAGGGGGCCATCGCGGTCAGCCAGTCGGCGAGCAGCGGGGCGAGCGATGCGGGGTCGATGTCCTCGCTGCGGATCAGGGCGAAAGCGTGCGCGGTGCCGGCGAACATGCCGTACATGGCGCTGAGCAGGGCCACGTCGTACAGGGCGGCGAAGCCGGCGTCCGCGCCGACGTAGGTGGCGCCGGCCGGGACGGCGAGCGTGTCCCGGTGCCGCTCGAAGAGCGCCGCCGAGCCGCTGTAGAGGATGTAGCCGCCGGCTCCCGGCACGCCGATCATCGGGGGGACGGCCATGATCCCGCCGTCCAGGTAGCGGGCGCCGCGCTCGTGGGCCCACCGGGCGCGGGCGCGGGCCTGGGCGGGGGTGCTGGTGGTCAGGTTGACCAGGTCCCGGCCGGTCAGGTCGACGTCGGCGAGCGCCTGGCCGACCGAGGCGTCGTCAAGCAGGCAGGTGACGACGAGGGTGTTCGCGGCGACCGCGTCGGCGGCGGTGCCGGCGACCCGCGTACCCTCGCCGGCGAGTGTCGTGGCGCGGGCCGCGGTGCGGTTCCAGACGGTGAGTGGGTGGCCGGCGGCGTTCCAGGCGCGGGCCAGCGCGGTGCCCATCGCGCCGAGGCCCAGCAGCGTGACGGGCGTCTTCTCCACAGTGTTCGGTGCCATGCAGACCAGGCTGGCCACCGGCCCGGCGATGATCAAGTACGCACGTCGGAGTGGGTGGTTACCCTGGGGTGAGCGAGCAGGCCGGAGGGTGGAGCATGACGACGTTGAACCGGCCGGGCGCACCGGACGGGCACACGTGCGGGATCGACGCCGCGATGGGGGTCATCGGCGGCAAGTGGAAGGTCCTGATCCTCTGGGCGCTCCACGAGCACCCGCGCCGCCGCTTCGGCGAGCTGCGCCGGCTCCTCCCGGGGGTGACCGAGAAGGTGCTGGCCTCGCACCTGCGCGAGATGGAGGCGGACGGCATCGTGCTCCGGGTCGCCTACGACGAGGTGCCGCCCCGCGTCGAATACTCGCTCACCGACGACGGCAGGCGCGTCAACGAGGCGCTCCGACCGCTGGCCGCGTGGGGGCGCGAGCGGCGGGCCACTCGCCGGCCGGAGGTCCGGGCGGGCTAGACACGGGCGGTCGACGATCGGCGCCGCGTCGGACCGAACGCGGCCGAGCAGAGCAGCGGCACGCAGACCAGAGCCAGCGCCACGTTGACGCAGATCATGTTCCGTACGGGCGTCAGGTCGCCGAACAACTGCTCGGTGAGCAGCCCCATCACCATGTTGTTGCCGGCATGCGCCAGGCTGGTGGCCCACACCGAGCCGGTGCGGGCGTAGAGCCAGCACAGCATCATCTGGAACAGCACGAACATCACGGTCCACAGCGCCATGCTCACCGTGTGGTCGGTGAACTCGGCGTACCCGAGGTAGGCGAGCGGGTCATGCCACACCGCCCAGACGAAACCGGTTGCGACCACCGAGACACGCGGGCGGCCGGGAACCAGTCGGGGCCAGAGGAAGCTGGTCCAGCCGAACTCCTCCCCCCAGTAGACCGGCGTCGACACCAGTTGCAGGATCAGCAGCAGCGCGATGCCGCCGGGCCCGCCGGCCGGCGACAGATCCGGCCGCCACCACCCGAGGGCGGCGGCGCAGCTCAGGGCCAGGAACGTCACGGCGAGCGGCGCGAACCAGGCGAGCAGCCAGTGCGGCCACGCGCCGCGCAGCCGCAACCGCAGGCCCGCGTCGGCGAACCCCTCCCGGGTCACCCATCGCCGCACCACCACGGCCCCGAGCGCGGGCATCAGCGCCACCGGCAGTTGGACCAGCGGGTTCACCAGCGACCAGCCCATCCCCCACCTGGCGAAGAAGAGGTACGGCCACGTCCCGCCGAACGCGATGACCAGGAAGACGACAATTCCTCGTACCCGAAGTGACATGCCCTGAGCTGATCATCGCGGGCGTGGCGGGAGCACTACCGCTGGGCGGCGTCTCCGTAGTGGGCCTGGACGTAGCCCGGAGGCTGTGCGCGGACCGGTGAGTCCGGCTGCCGGACGGCGTCGACGACGTGGCGGTGAGCGCGGCGTGCGCCGCCCCCGACCACATGACGGGACGGCCGGGAATGTGTCCCCGACGGAGTTTACCCGTGACGCTCCGTGGGGCAGAGTAGTCCCGTGAGTGATACTCCACCTTTACCGTCCCCCGGGCCGACACCGACAGTCCGGGTCGCCGTGCTCGGCGAACCCGGGCTGTGCCGGACGCTCGTGGCCGGGGTGGTGGCGTCGGCGCCCGACTTCGAGGTGGTGCGGGAGTGCGACGGGAACGCCGCCGACCTGTGCCGTCTCGCCGCCGCCCATCCGGATCTCGTGCTCGTCGACCTCCCGGAGCGCGAGGACCCCGAGCACAAGGACCCCGAGCACGAACCGTGGGCCGTGGTGGCGGCGTTGCGGGGCGCGGTGCCGGAGTGCGCGGTGGTGGTGCTGACGCGCCGGCCGACCGCCCGGGTGGTGCGCTCGGCGCTGCGGCTGCGGGCCCGTGGGGTCGTCGCCAAGGACGTGCCGCCCGAGGAGATGCTCGCCCGGCTGCGGGCGGTCGCCGAGGGGCGCCACACCATCGACCCGGTGACCGCCCTCGCCGCGCTCGACACCGCGGACAACCCGCTCAGCGACCGGGAGCGTGAGGTGGCCGCCGTCGCGGCGAAGGGACTGCCGAGCCGGGAGATCGCCGCGCTGCTGCACCTCGCTCCGGGCACGGTCCGCAACCACCTGTCCAGCCTCCTGCGCAAGGCCGGCGGCCGGAACCGGTGGGAGGCGGTGCAACGCGCCCGCGACGCCGGTTGGATCTGATTGCCGACACCCCGACGCGGGTGTCGCCGAGCCAAAGATTTACATAAGATCCTGACGGCTGGTTATCGGCCGTTCACATTAGGTCAGGAAAGCGGGGGTCATGGCTGGGAGTCGACATGGTCCGCACGCTGCTCGCGATCGAGGGACGGCTGGTCCGGGGGGCGCTCGCCCATTTGCTCGCCGCCCAGGAGGACATCGACGTCGTCGCTGAGGCCGACACCGCCGACGCCGTCCACGACGCGCTGCTGAGCGTCCGCCCGGACGTCGCCGTCATCGACGTCGACGTCGTACCGGTGGAGCGGCTCGTGTGCCTGGCCGCCGCCGCCGACGGCGACCACGGCGGCCGGATGCTGGTGCTCGTGGACCGGCGACGGGCCGGTCGCCTCCGCGCGGTGCTCGCCGAGCATCGTGGCCGGATCGGCTTCCTCGACCGGGACGTGCCGCCCGCACGGATCGCCGAGGGGGTGCGGCAGGTCGCCGAGGGTCAGGTGGTGCTCGACCCGGATCTGGTCGTCGCCGCGCTCGAGGTGGCGGACAATCCGTTGACCCCGCGTGAGCGGGAGGTGCTCGACGTGGCCGCCGCCGGCATGCCGGTGCGGGAGATCGCCCAGAAGCTGGGCCTGTCCCCCGGTACGGTCCGCAACCACCTGTCCCACGTCATGGCGAAGACCGGGGCGCGGACCCGCTTGGAAGCGGTGCGGATCGCCCGGCAGTCCTGCTGGATCTGACCCCGTCGCCGGCCCAGTAGCCCACCATCTCCCGGTAGGCCGCCGAACGGGCCAGCAGGCCGCGATGGGTGTCCAGGTGGACGTGCCCGCCGTCGAGCAGCAGCACCCGGCGGGCCCGCGCCGCCGAACTGATCCGGTGCGCGATCACCACGAGCGTGCCGGGCCGGGTGGCGAAGGCCGCCTCCAGGCGCGCCTCGGTGGCCGGGTCCAGGTGGCAGGTCGCCTCGTCGAGGATGACCAGCGGCGCCGGTGACAGCCAGGCCCGCAGCAACGCCACCTGCTGGCGTTCCCCGGCGGACAGGCCCGCCGGCCGCAGCACCGCGTCGAGGCCGCCGAGCCGGGCCACCAGGTCGGCCAGGCCCATCCGGTCCGCCGCCCGACCGATGTCCGCGTCGTCGAGGTCGGGTCGCAGGTAGCGGACGTTGTCCCGGACCGTGCCGGTGAACACGTACGCCTCCTGCGGGATCAACACCCGGTGCGCGGCCAACTCGGCGGCGGTGGCCGTGGCGGTCGGCGTCCCGGCCACGTGGACGGTGCCCGCACCGGGGCGCAGCACGCCCGCCATCAGGCCCGCGAGGGTGGACTTGCCGATCCCGCTCGCGCCGACGATCACCAGGTGGTCGCCGGCCGGCACGACCAGGTCGAAGCCGTCGAGCACCGGCACGGCGTCCGGGCCGTACCGGAACGTCACCGCGCGCAGCGACAGCGCGGGCGCGGCCGGATCGCGCGGCGACGCGGCCGTCGCGCCCCCCGACCCCTCCGGGGGTACGCAGGTCTTCAGCAGCCGGTCGAGGGTGACCACGAAGCGGAGACCGCCGGCCGCCACGCCCTGGAACAGCGTGTGCAGCGCCGGCTGGATGCCGCGGACCACGTAGACGAGCGCCCCGAGCAGCGCGCCCGGTCCGAGGCCCTGGCGGAGCAGCCATGGTGCGGCCACCAGCAGCAGCGGCACCGGCAGCCACCCGCCGACGGCCAGGCTCAGGCTGCGCGCGGCGGCCATGGTGGCCAGCCGCCGTTCCACCCGCGCCTGCGCGTCGACGTGACCGCCCAGCCAGTCGACGACCCGGTCCCCGGCGCCGCTGACCGTGACGTCGCGGTGCCCGGCCACCGCCACGACCGCGTCCCGGCCGAGCCGCTCACCGGCCAGGACGAACTCCCGTTGCCGGGCCACCATCGCCGGCAGCGCGGCGGCGAAGAGCAGGAGACCGGCGAGGACCGGCCCGGTGACGAGCAGCGCGACCGGAGCGGCCAGGGAGCAGAGGCCGACCACGGCGGCGCCGGTGGCGAACACGAAACCCCGGACCACCATCAGCAGGCCCGCCCAGGTGTCCCGGACCATCTCCACCTGGTGGGTCAGCCGGGTGACCGCCGCGTCGTCGCCCCGCCCGTCCGTCGCGCCGGCGAGCGTCCCCGCCACCACCCGCCGCAGCAGGTCGTCGCGGAACGGTTCCACCACCTCGCCCAGCAGCCCGTACGCCTGCCGGGTGCCGAGCGCGCCGACAAGCACGGCGACCGCCAGCAGGCCCAGCCATGCCAGCCCGACGCCGGGCCGCCCGGCCAGGAACCCGTCATCCACCGCACGGGCGGTCAGCAGCCCGGTCAGCGCCGCCGGGAGCGCCTCGGCGAACGACCAGCCGGCCAGGCGCAGCAGCGGACCGCGGCGCTGCGCCAGCGCCGCACGGGTCACCGCCCCCACCGTGGTCACGACCGGAACACCGCCCGGTAGGCCGGATCGTCCCAGAGCACCTCGTGCGGCGCCACCGCCCGCACCCGGCCGCCGTCGACCCAGGCGACCAGGTCGGCCCGGGCGGCGGTGCCGACCCGGTGGCTCACCACCACGCGGGTACGCCGGTCGTGCGGGCCGGTGATCGCGTCCACCACCCGGTGTTCGGTGACGGTGTCCAGGCTGGACGTCGCGTCGTCGAGGATCAGCAGCCGTTCGGCCCGTAACGCGCGGGCCAGGCCGAGCCGCTGCCGCTCCCCGCCGGACAGGGCCAGCCCGGCCAGCGGGGTGCGGTACCGCTCGGGCAGCAGCCGTACCACGTCGTGCACCTGCGCCGCCCGGGTCAGTGGCACCGGGTCGTCGCCGCAGCCGACCGCCGCGCCGACCGTGTCGCCCACCAGCACGGGCCGCTCGAAGCCGTAGCCGACCGCCCGGCCCAGCGCCGCCGGGGTCAACTGCGGCAGCGGCACGCCGTCCAGGCGTACCTCGCCGGAGTCCGGGTCACGCAGCCGGCCGGCGACGGCGGCGAGCAGGGACTTGCCCGCGCCGGACGGCCCGACGACGGCGAGCAGCGTGCCACCCGGCACCCGCAGGTCGACCCGGTCGAGCAGCGGCTCGCCGCCGTCGCCACGGACGTCGACGCCGCACAGCTCCAGCCGCCCCGACCCGGGCGGCAGGTCCCGGCCGCCGTGCCGGCGGGTCGGCTCGTCGAGGATCTCGGCCGCCCGGGCGCAGCCGGCGCGGACCCGGACGGCGGTGTTCACGGCGCTGATCGCGGCGCCCAGCCCCGCGCCGATCGCCGCGTACTGGAGGGCGGCGAGCAGTTCGCCCGGGGTCAGCCGACCGGCCGACAGCGACCAGCCGCCGACCGCCACCACCGCCAGTTGCAGCAGCGGGTTCAGCAGGGCACCGCGGGCCGACGCCCCGGCGAGCACCCGCCAGGTGCGTACGCCGTGCCGGCGCAGCTCCGGCAGCGGGGTGAGGACCCGGTCGACCTCCCGCCCGGCGGTGCCCGCGGCGGTGATCGTCCGCGCGCCGGCCAGCGCCTCGACGAGCCGCCCGGCCAGGTCACCCTGGGCCCGCTGGTAGCCGGCGACCGCGCCGGACGCCTCGCTGACGAACCGCCGCAGCAGCATGGCCAGGAGCAGCAGGCCGACCACGAAGGTCAGGCCGAGCCACGGGTCGAGCAGGGTGAGCGCGACCAGGCTGCCCAGCGGGGGCAGCAGCACGCTACCGGCCAGGACGACCGTCGGGGCGGCCTGTCCGGCGTCGGCGACCTGCCCGACCAGTCGGCCGACCAGGTCGCCGACCGGCCGGCGGGCCACCGTGCGGGGGTCGAGCGTGAAGAGGTGCCGGACCAGGGCGTGCCGCAGCGCGGCGACCGAGCGGGCCCCGGCCACGCCGTCGCCGAAGTCGCTCGCCGCCCGCGTGGCGATCAACACCAGCACCAGCGCGGCGACCACCGCGAGCCACCGACCGGACGACGACTGCGGCGCGGCGCCGACCACGGCGTCCACGGCGCGCCCCAGGACGGCGGGGAGCGCCAGTTCGGCCGCGGTCTCGACCACGGCGAGCACCGCCAACGTCGGCGTCCACCATCCGGCGAAGGCCACGGCGCGAAGCGCGAGCCGGTCGGCGGGGGTCATCGGGCCTCCCACGGGCGCGGGCCCCGGGCCGGCTCACGCCGGTCCGGGGCCAAGCGACTGATCGTCAGTTGCAGGTGGTGACGCTCAGCGAGCTGTCGCCGCACAGCAGCAGGCTGGCCTGGCTACCGCCGCCGGTGCGCTCGACGGTCGGCAGTTCCATTCCCTGGAGGTCGAGCAGAGTCATGTCGCTTCCTCTTTTCTCTCTCGTGTGACGTTGGTCGTCGGACGGATCAGTTGCAGGTGGTGACGCTCAGCGAGCTGTCGCCGCAGAGCAGCAGGCTGGCGCGGCTGCCACCGCCGGTGCGCTCGGCGGCCGGCAGTTCCATGCCCTGGAGATCGAGCAGAACCATGTCGATTCACCTCCTTCCGGTCACGTCGGTGTGGGGTCGCCCCGGGGAAACCGGGGGGTCGGTGGCCGCCCGGTCCGCGCCCGCGACGCGCGTCGCGTCGGGCAGCGGAGTCAGGAACGGCAGGTGGAGCGGGTCGGCCGGCCGGGTCGCGGCGAGCGCCGCGAGCACCCCGGCGGCGCCGGTGGCCAGGTCCATGGAGAGCCGCAGGAGCTGGTCGCCGGGGAAGGCGGTCCGGTCCCGGTACGGCAGGGCGTGCCAGCCGAACAGCCGGGCCTGCTGCCGGGCGGCGTCCCGGTCGCCGCGCTCGGCGAGGTACGCGACGATCCCGGCGCGGCCGGCGAAGAGGCCGGACTGCGCGTAGAAGGGGGAGTCGGCGGCACGGCGGATCGCGATCGCCTCGTCGCGCAGCGCGTCGTCGGGGCGGTGCCGCAGGTACTGGTCGAGGACCAGCCCGATGCCGACGCTCCCCTCGGCCAGGTAGGGCATGGTCCGCCAGCCCTCGTTGACCTCCAGGTGCCCGGCGTCGCGGCGGACGCAGCGGCGCAGGTCCTGACGCAGCGCGGTGCGCGCGTGGTCGAGCAGGTCGACCTCGCCGGTCCGCTCGTACATCCGCAGCAGCATCAGCGCCACGCCGGCCCCGCCCCGGGCCAGCCCGGCGTACGGGTGTTGCCCGCCGCTGATCTCGGCGACCGAGTCGACGTCGCCGAGCCGTCCGACCACCACGTCGACGGCCTGCCGGGCGGCGTCGGCGTACCGCCGCTCGCCGGTGCGCGCGGCGAAGTGGGCGAGGTTCAGCGCGATCCCGGACAGTCCCCCGGTCAGGTCGTCGCGAAGCTCGGTCCAGGGCTGGTCGACGGCGAGGTCGAGCAGGCGTACCGCCTCGTCCCGGTGGCCCAGCAGGTCCAGCACGTACGCGATGCCGTGCAGCCCGTCGTAGAGGCCGAGCCGGCTGCCGGAGGCGGGGTGGCGGACCCGGTCGATCAGCCACCGCTCGTGCGCGGGGTCGGTGCCGGCGCCGCTGACGTGCAGCGCCCAGAGCACCCCGGCCGCGCCGTACGCCAGGTTGAGCCCGCCGTCGGCGCCGGCGAACTGGCGGATGTCGCCGGGGAAGAGGCGGTCGTCGCGTTCCGGCGTGGCGCTGGCGGTGATCGCCCCGGCGAGCCGGTCGCGCAGGCCGGGCCAGTCGTCCGGGTCGATCGTGACGGCGTGGCGGAGGTCCGTCGGTCGCCCGCCCACGATCACCTCGACCGCCTCGTCGAGCAGCTCGCGCGGCACCGGGAAGTGCTCGGCGACCACGTCGGCCAGGTGCGCCGCCTTGGCGGGCGCCAGCCGCAGCATCGCGGTCAACGGCAGGAACAGGGCCAGGCGCAGGCAGGCGAGCGCGTACCTGTCGACGTCGGTGCCGGTGCGGTCGCGCGGGGCGGCGAACGCCTGGTTGCGCAGCGCGGGCCGGCTCGCCTCGTCGACGCCTGCGGCGACCTCGAAGTCGACCAGGGTCACCTCGCCGTCGTCGCCGACCATGATGTTGAACAGGTGCAGGTCGCCGTAGACGACGCCGTGCGCGTGGATGGCGGCGACCGCCTCGGCGACCTGGCGGTGCACCTCCAGGGCCCACCGGGTGTAGTCGGCCCGGTCGGCGTCCGGATGGACCAACGGGTACCGCTCCACCACCACCTGGTTGAGTGGGCGGCCCTCGACGAAGGCCAGGGCGAGGAACTCGTGCCCGCCGAAGCTGAACTCGTCGTGCACCCGGACCAGGTGCGGCACGTCGGCCAGGCGTCGCAGCGTCGCCGCCTCGCGGCGCAGCCGGGTCACCGCGTCGGCGCCGGTGGCGTCCAACCCGGCGTGCGGGCGGGCCTCCTTGAGCACCACGCGCTCGTCGGTGCGGGTGTCGCGGGCCTCGTACAGGCCGCCGCCGTTGGAGAAGTGGATCACCTTTTCGATCCGGTACGGCAGGTCGGTCGTCATCGCCGCGTTCCGGGCGGCCAGGTGCGGGGCGAGGAAGTCCGGCAACGTCACCCAGTGCGGCACGTGGAACACCGGGTCCCGCCGGTCCGGCACCAGCACGCCGTCCGCGTCCTCGATCGCCGGCACCGTCTGCCCGTCGGCGGAGACGCAGTAGCGGGCGGCGAAACCGCCGTAGCGCAGGTACACCGGGCCGTCGCCGTACCGCAGGTCACTGAGGATGTACGGCCCCTGCTCGCCGTCGAGGAGGCCGGCGAGTTCCTTGGCCGCAAGCTCCAGCTCGGCGTCGTCGCGCGGGTAGACGGTGACGAACTTCCCGCTGGCGCCGCGCCGGGCGTACTTGCTGTTGCGCATGAGCAGCAGGCGCGGGCCGCGCAGGTGCTTGAACGGGATGCCGCGGGGCCGGCAGTAGCCGACCACCTGGGCCAGGACGCGCTCGGCGTTGTCCAGGCAGGCGGAGATGTGGATCTTCCAGCCCTGGGCGGGGAGGGAACCGTCGACCGGGCCGTGGATCATCCAGTCGTCCTTGGCCTCGCACTCCCAGCCCGGCGGGATCGGGCCGGTCGAGTAGCCGTCGGACTCGGCCGTGGTGCTCGCCAGCGAGTCGTAGAAGAGCGGATCGACCGCGCAGTACGAGTCGTACCGTTCGTCCATGTCGGATGCCTCCACCGCCTGATCGGTTGATGCCAATCAAACCGGATGGCGGAGGCGTGGGCACAGTGCGATGAGTCATGACGGGACGATGAGTTTCACACCCCGAAGTCGTGACAACAGCGGAGTTTGAACTCGCGAATACCGATTGACCAGTGCCGGAGCGGGTATGGCGGCGCGCGGCATCCGCGAAGATGCCACCGCGTCGATGCCGTGATCACGAGGTCGACCTCGGGCCCCCGCCTCACACCAGGTCGGGGGTGCGGAGGCGGCGGATCAGGCGCTGCCCGATGAACGTCCGCCACACCCGCTCGGCGACCGTCGGCTCGACGATCCAGAGCCGGCGCTGCGCGTCGGCGAGGGTGAGCGGCGCGGTGAAGAGATCCAGGAACAGCCGGCTGCTGCGGTTGAGCGCGAACACCTGGCCGTCGGCCCGCCGGAACAGGTGCCGGCCGGCCGGCAACTCGCCCGTGCCGTCCTGGTCGTCCGACTGGATCTGCCGGTACGCCTCCCGTAGCCGCTCGTCGTCGTGGTCGACGAAGCAGCCGTTGGCGAGGAACTCGGTCCGGTCGTCGGAGTCCAGCCGGACCCGGTCGTCGGCGAGCACGCCACGCACCGCCGTGCCGTAGCGGTCGTGGTAGAAGAACGTGTGCGGGGTGTCGGTGGAGCCCAGCCACGGGCGGTGGAAGTGCCCGGGGTTCAGGTCGGCCTTGGCCCGGGCGACCTCGTCGCGCGCCGCCTCGGTCACCGGCTCGTCGTAGCGGAGAACCCGGACGATGTCCGAGCCCTCCACCGGCCGCACGTTGGTGAGGCCGAACCGCTCCGGCTCCTTGGCGACGATGGCGCCCGGGGTCAGCATGAAGTCGCCGAGCCCGCCGAGCGTCCACAGGTCCGGGTTGTCGCGCAGGAACGTGATGCTGTCCAGCGCCTCCTCCCGGGTCTCGGTGGGGAAGCCGGTGAAGCCCATCATCTGCACCCCGATGTTGGCCTTGGTCATCGCCGTCATGGTGCGACGGACCTGCTCCGGCCTGGTGCCCTTGTCGATCAGGTCGAGGATGCGCTGGTTGCCGGACTCGAAGCCGACCGAGATGGCCACGCAGCCACTACGCCGCAACAGGTCGCAGCGCTCGTCCGACCAGTACTTCTCCAGCCGGATCTCGGCGCCCCACCGGAAGTCCAGCCCACGTTCGACGACGCGCTCGGCGAACCGCAGGATGGTGGCCGGCGCGAGCACGTCGACCGAGAAGTAGATGAACTTGGTGAACTTCGACAACTCGGTGACGTCCGCGACCATCGTGTCCACCGTGTCCTGCCGCCACGGGCTGGTCGGGCCGTCGGTGTTCAGGCCGTAGTCGCAGAACGTGCACTTGTTCCAGTAGCAGCCCCGCGTCGGGGAGTAGTAGACGAACCGCTCCGGGCTGAGATAGAGGTCCCAGGGCAGGCCGGAGAAGTCCGGGACCGGCACCTGCGCCAGGCGCTCGTAGCGCAGGGGCAGGTGGCGCTGGCGGCCGTACTTCGGGTGCAGGCGGACGTTGGGATGCCCGCCCGGCAGGGTTCCGGTCGCCACCGCGTCCAGGATCTCCGTGTACGCGCTCTCCCCCTCCCCGACCACGATCGCGTCGAAGTCGGCGAGCACCTGGAAGACGTACTCGGGCCGGCTGGCGCACTTCCAGACGTCGGAGATCTCCGTGCCGCCGGCGATGAGGAAGACGTCCGGGCAGGCCCGCCGGACGAGTCGGGCGATCCAGAGCGCGAACGGGAGCTGCCACTGGTAGGTGGCGCTGATCCCGATCACCTGGTGCCCGCCCGCCGCCAGCCGCGGGATCAGCACGTCCTCGTAGTAGGGCTGGAAGGGCCGGTTGAGCCGGCCGAGCAGCGTCTCGTCGGTGAGCGCCGCCACCGAGCCGATCGAGATCATCGGCGGCGGGTGGAGCCGGAAGCCGGCGCGGAACTGCCCGGGGAAACCGACCGCGCCGAGCGCGTCCATCCAGGAGATCACGCCCTCGACGGCGTCCTGGTAGTGCGCGTAGTCGTAGAACAGGGTCGGGTCCTGCAACACGCCGATCGACCGGCGCAGCCGCTCCGGGTCGGGGTCGGGCAGACCGAGCTGGTTCGCGCGGGCCATCAGCGCGTCCGGGCCGCTGAGGTCGTCGGTCGAGCGCCGGGACAGTTCCCGCCGCAGCCACTCGTACGCCGACGGGGTGTACGAGTGGTGGAACGCCTCGATGTTGGCGTCGATGATCTCCGCCGGCCGGTGTCCCTGCGCCCGGGCGTACGAGTCGAGGTAGTTCAGGGAGTGGTATCCCGAGGTGGGATCGGTCAGCGGGGGGTAGATCAGTGCCGCGTTCACCATGCCGCTCATCGACTCCTCCTCAGCCGACCCGGGCCGCGGAACCGGCCAGGGTCTCCTCCAGCGCGCGCTGCGCCACCGCCGGCAGCCGGGGGGCGCCGAACGCCTTGACGTACGCCACCAACGGTTCGGCCGCGTACCGGAACGCCGCCAGGTCGACGAAGCCGCGATCCCACGCCGCCGCCTCCACCCCGTCGGGGGCGCAGCCCCACAGACCGGCGAAGCACTCGTCGACGACCTCGGTGCGGAAGTGCAGCCGACCACCCGGGCGGCGGAGCCCCGTCGTACGCGGGACGAGCGTCTCGTTCAGCGACGCCGCGGTCGCCGCGACCTGCCGGGCCGCGGCGAGCATCGCGGGGGTACGCAGCGGCGCCGCGACCATCCACAGCGCCAGGCTGCGGTAGGGCGTGGTGCCGAAGGCCCGCACCAGCACCCGCAGCACCCCCTCCCGCTCGTCGAGCGCGCGCTCCCCCTCGGTCAGCCAGTCGGACCCGGTCGGTGTCGGATGGGTCAGTCCGCGCCGGCGGGCGACCTCGTGGGCGCGTTCCTCGACCGTCGGGTCGGTGAGGTCGGCCCCGACCAGTCCGGCCAGCACGGCGCGCCGGTGCCAGGTCGGCGCCTCGGGGTGCGTCAGCATCAGCACCGCGGCGGCGTCCCGGTCGCTGACCCGGTGCCCGCCGACCGACGCCCCGGCGAACCGCGCCCGCCAACTGTCGAGGAAGCGGGTGTGCAGGTTGTCGATCGGCTGGTCGGCGGCGTGCGCCGGGCACAGCTCGGGCGCGTCGCGCGCCGCCATCGACAGCAGCGTCCGCGCGTCGGCGCTCTTGGCGTCCCACGGGTTCCGCCGGTGCCAGGTGAGGAACCGGTCCACCGTGGCCGCCGCGCCGGGCGGCGCGGTGTGCGCCAGCGCGCGGTACGAGCGTCGCCGGAACGGCAGGTCCCGGCCGGTTTCGAGCAGCAGCGCGGCCTCGGCGTCGCTGAGCACACCGGCGACGACGGCGCGGCGCAGCGCGACCCGGATGTTGACAAGCGGTTCGCTCAGGCCGCGGTGGCCCTCCTCGGCGGGTCCGTGCACGACCGCCACCTCGTCGTCGCCGGTGACGACGCCGTCGCGGTAGAGCCGGAACACCTCGCCCACGCCGCGCATCCCGAACGGCCACAGCTCCGCGGCGCGCAGCGCGCCCATGCTGGCGGCGCCGGCCACGGTCACCCCCCGGTCGAGCAGGTCGAGGATCTCCCGGTGGCGGACCGGCGGGTGTTGCAGGAAGAACCCGTCGATCACGAGGACCCGGTCGCCGGGGCCGACGTCCAGGCGCAGCAGGTCGCCGTGTGCCACCGGGGGCAGCACCACCGCGTCGGGCAGCAGCCGGCCGACCTCGTCGGCCGGCAGGCTCGGACCGATGAAGACGACGTCAGTCACGTGGCACTCCCGGTCGGATACTCAGGGCCCGCTCGTCGAACATCCGCAGGCCGGGGGCGAACACCTTGCTCACCGGGATGCCGATGTCGTCGTGCGTCAGGTCGACGCTGAACGGCTCGACACCGGTGACCCGCCGTACCCGTGACGCCAGTTCGCGCAGCACCTGGGTGACGTCGCCGGTGGGCGGCGGGTCCCGGCGGACCGGCCGGACCGGCCGGTCGACGGTGGGTGGGGGCACCGGCGCGGCGCCGACGTCGCGGTACGCGGTGGCGTCGATGTCGTCCCGGGCCCCGGAGATCATGACCAGCCGCGACTGCGCCGCCTCCGCCATGGCCCGGCCAACCGCGATCTCCGGGTCCACATGGCAGCCGAAGCCGCCGAAGGTGACCGGCAGGTCCTCCGACCAGATCGAGGCGGCGTAGCAGGGCACGCCGAGGGCGTTGGTGATGTCGCAGACCTCCACCCAGCAGCCGGCCCGCACCAGCGCGTCGTGCACGGCGCGGGTCATCGCGTTGGTGGCGGTGCCGGGGTCGGCGTAGACGCGCTCGGACAACGGCGAGGTGCAGTACGGGGCGATGCAGTCGCGTTCGATGACCTCCAGCAGGGCGTGCAGGCTGGCCTCGGCGAAGGTGTTCCCGGTGGCGAGTCCGTTGCTGCTGGGCGTGAACAGGGCGCGGTCCCAGCCCCGCCGGACGGTGAAGTCGAGTTCGATGGTGGCGCGGGGCACCAGAAAGGCCGCGTCGGTGACCAGCCCGCGGCCGGCCACCCAGTCGAGTTCGACGGCGGAGGTCAGGGGTGACCGCTCGGCCAGGTGCAGCCAGCGGACGTCGTACGGCAGGTCGAGCGCCTCGGCCGGGGACCGCACGACGGTCCCCGGCCGGAGGTTCTCGGCGTGCCAGGACTCGATGCTCTCCATCACCGCGCTGACCCGTGCCTGCGTCGCCGTGGCGCCGGTGCCGACGCTCACCGCCATGGTGGCGCCGACCGGCCGGTAGGCGACGTGCACCGGGAGGCCGACCTCGTCGAGCCGGGTGATGTCGGCGACCCGGGTGATCCGGAACCGGTCGAGCATGCCGCCGACCCGTGCCCAGGTCTGCTCCACGGTTGCCGTCCGGTAGGTGCCGGAACGGAAGGCGATGGTCTCGGTCGTGTCAGTCATCGAGGCTCCCGGCGGGGGTGGAACTCAGAGGATGAGAACGGCGATGATGTTGACGTTGTTGTCGGCGACCGGGGCCACGCCACCGGCAACGGTCTCCAGTTCGGCCTCGGTCAGCTCGTTGAGGTCGACAAGCGGCACCTCGGGCACGTGCAGGACGTGCCGGCCGGGCGTGCCGGACCAGTCGGCGACGATCTGGTCCTTGGTGTAGAGCGTGGCGGGCTGGGCCCGGTCGACCTCGACGGTGGCGCCGGGGGCGACCGGAAGGCCGGCGGCGGTCGCGTACGCGGTCGGGTCGGCGAGGAGCCGCTCCAGTTCGTCGTCGCTGCGCCACACCGCGGTGACCAGTTCCGAGTACTTCGTCACGAACCTCGCGCCGTATTCCTGTTCGTCGTTGCTCATCGTTCGGTCCTTTCCTCGGGGGTCGCTGCGGGAGGAGGGTTAATCGCTGTGGCGAGAACGCTAGGAATAGCGGTGTTCGACAATCAAGCTTTTCTTCCGGCTGCCATCAGAATGTGCCGCGCCACCCGTTGGGCGGCAGACATCGGTGTCAGGTGCAGCAGCACGGGCAGCAGCAGGCGCAGCTCGAGTCCAGGCCGGCGACGACGCTGTCCAGCTCGTCCTCGGCCAGTTCCGCCTCGGCCACCGGCAGCAGCGACGGCACGAAGAGCACGAAGGCGCCGGTGGCCCCCGCCCGCTCCCACGACTCGACCTGCACCTCAAGGTCCGGATCGGCGTCGGCGACGTCGCGCACCACCCGGACCTGCACGTCTTCGGGCAGTTGAAGCCCGTAGTCGGCGAGGAATCCGCGCGGATCCGCATCGAGCGCCTGTTCCCTGGCCGGGTCGGCCCAGACGTCGGCGACCAGTCGGCTGTACGCGGCCACGAAGACCGCTCGATCGACAGGTGTCACACCCCTGCTCCCTTCGACGGCGGGCCGGCGGCGAGGACGCCGCCGGCGACCACCGGCAGCGCGGGAGATTCCGGGCCGCCGGTTCGCTTCATCGTGGGGCACCGGTGGAGCCGGTCCGCCCGGAGCGGGGCAATTTCATCGAATGTGGCCGCGAAAAGGTCGCACGGGGGCGAAAGCCGGGTAATGAGGAATGAGCGACGGGCGGCGGTTTGCGATTCTAAATTACTCACATCACTGTGGACAAGTAGTAATTCCTCGCCTGTCACCCGACCGGCGCGCGCACCTACGCTGCGATCGTCGGGCCGTCCCCCGTGACAGCGGTTCGACGGCACGCCGTGTTCGTCACCGAGTGTTGCCGGAGGCCACCGTGACCATCGACGAGGTGACGACGACGCCCGGCGGCCCGGCCGGGTACACCGTGGAGGAACTCGCCCGCAAGGTCGGGATGTCACCGCGCAACATCCGCGCCCACCAGGCCCGCCGGCTGCTGCCCCCGCCGGTGCGGCACGGCCGGGCCGCGTTCTACGACGACTCCCACGTGCGCCGGCTGGACGCGATCCTCGCCCTGCAACGGCAGGGCTTCAACCTCGTCTCCATCGAGGCGATGCTCGGGGTCCGGGCCCGGGACGAGGCGTCCGACGGGCTGACCGCGATGCTGCAACGCCTGACCGCCGACCGTCCCGCGCTGGCCCACGCGCTGACCCGGCACGGCGTGATCGGGCGGACCACCGACGGCACCGTGCGCACCGTCCGGCCGCGCCCGCTGCGCGCCGCCCTGGACCTGCAGCGGGTACGGGTGGGCACGGCGCCGGCCCTGCAGACCCTCAGCGAGGTGCTGGACAGCCTCCGGCCGGTGGCCGACGAGCTGGTCGCCGCCGTCACCGCGCGGTTGCTGGCCCTCGCGCCGGATCTGGTACGCGGTGACGCCCGGTCGTCCTGGGCCGACCTGGACCGCGAGACGCTGCTGCTGACCCAGGGTGTGGTCAACGTGCTCAGCGAGGCGTTCCGGCTGGCCGTGGAGAACCAGGCGGAGGCGCACGTCGCGGAACTGCTGGAGAACCACCTCGACACGGACGTGTGCCTGGAGGACAGCAGCGTCATCGACAACGGCTGACCGGGGTGGTCAGCCCGTGGCGGGCTGACCGTCCGGCTGCCGGCTCTCCACCACCGCGTCCGCATGCTCCGGCTCGGTCAGCAGTTGCCGCCGCGCCAACCTGTGGAACAGCCCGTCGGGTTGGTCCATCAACTCGTCGTAGCTGCCCCGCTGGACGATCCGCCCGGCGTCGAGGACCACGATGGTGTCCGCCGCGCGGACCGTCGACAGCCGGTGCGCGATGACCACCCGGGTCGCGGCCAGCGTCGCGGTGCTCCGGGTGACCACCTCCTGGGTCCGGTTGTCCAGGGCGCTGGTCGCCTCGTCGAAGAAGATGATCCGGGGCCGGGGCGCCAACGCGCGGGCGATCAGCACCCGCTGGCGCTGCCCGACGGAGAGCGTCCCGCCGCCGAACGGCACCATTGTGCTCATCCCCATCGGCAGTGCCTCCAGGTCGTCGGCGAGGCCGGCCATCCGCGCCGCCTCCCAGACCTGGTCCAGCGGGAAACTGCCGGCGCCGCAGATGTTGTCCCGCACCGAGCCGGCGAAGAGCTGGCCGTCCTGCAGGACCACGCCGCACTGCCGGCGGACCGCGTGCACGTCGAGTTCGGAGAGGTCCTGGCCGTCGTAGAGCACCGCGCCCTGCTGCTGGCGTTCGAAGCCGAGCAGCAGCCGCAACAGGGTGGACTTCCCGCAGCCGCTCGGCCCGACGACGGCGACGAACTCGCCCGGACGGACGTGCAGGTCAATGTCGACGAGCACCGGCGGCTCGTCCGGCTGGTAGGCGAAGGTGAGCCGGTGCAGCGCGATCTCGCCGCGCAGCTCGCCGGGGTCCACCCGGTCCGGTCGCGCCTCGGGCTCGGCGCGCAGGATCTCCCGCAGGCTGCCCAGCCGCGACACCGCCGCGACCACTTCCACCCCGGCCGACACCAGCACCAGCAGCGCGCCGAGCAGCATCGCGAAGCCCACGTTGAGGACGAAGAAGTCGGCCGGCGGCACCCGACCGGCGAGCGGTCCCATCAGCACGGCGAACAGGACCAGTTGGCCGGCGACCGGCAGCACGGTGGCGAAGGCGACCAGGCCGGACTGGCTCTGCCGGACCCGTTGCAACGCCCCCCGGGCCAGCGCGGCCGTCTCCGCCCACCGGGCGTGCGCGCGGGCCTCGGCCGCCGCAAGTTTGATCTTGACGATGCCGCCCAGCAGTTGGTTGGTCATCGTCGCCGCCCGGTGTTCGGCGGGCAGCGCGGCGCGTTGCCGGCGCACGATCAGCGCGGCGAACGCGACGAAGGCGATCGTGGTGACCGCGACGATCCCCAGCCCCCACAACCCGAGCACGGGTTGGACCACCAGGAGCAGCCCCAGGGTCACCGCGACGGTCGCCACCGCCGAGACGACCTGCGGCAGCAGCGCGCTCAGCGCCTCGCCGACGAACGAGATGCCCAACATCGAGTTGGCGATCTCGCCGCTGCTGCGGCCGGTGAAGAAGCGGGCCGGCAGCCGCATCAGCCGGTCCCAGACCGCCATCTGCGCGCCGGACTGCAACCGCCCGTCCAGCCGCAGCAGCCGCAGATTCTGCACCACACCGACCAGCCCGGCGACCACGGCGGCGCTGAGCAGCAGCGCGAGGAAGCCGACCAGGCCGTCGACCTCGCCCTGTCGGGCCAACTGGCCGAGCACCTGGCCGGTCGCAAGCGGCACGCCCAGGCCGAGCAACCCCACGCAGGTGGCGGCGACCAGCAGGCCCCGCACGTCGCGGGCCGCGCCGACCAGCCCGGCCCGCAGCAGGTGGCGCATCCGCGCGGCCGACGGCAGCGGCGCCTGCACCTGGGTCGCCTCCGCGGCGAACGTCGCGGCCACCGTCGCGTCGACCGGGCCGTGCGCCCGGGTGTCCGGGTCGACGTGGTGGTAGCGACCCCGGCGGAACACCAACGGCACCGCGACGGCGCGCTCCGGGTCGCCCGCGACCCGCCACCCCACGAGCGGGCCCAGGTCCCGCCGCCACCAGCGGTCCGGCAGCCGCACCTCGCGCAGGAACAGGCTGGACGCGCGGGACACGGCGTGCACCGCCGCCCGGTCGTCCAGCGGCAGGCGGCTGCGATCGGCCGGCTCGTTGACCGGGCCGCCCATGCCCTCGGTGACCACCCGGACCACCGAGGCCGCCCGGCCGTATCTGTCGAAGCCCGGCTCCCCCTCCGGAACCGGCACCGCCTCGCCCGCGCCGATCACCCCGATCGACCGGCGGGCCGCCGCGGCGAGCACCGCCGCGTCGATCTGCCGGCGCCGCTCCAGCGCGGCCAGCAGGGCGGCGTCGGCCTCCTCGATCCGGGTCTCCACCATCCGCAGCAGCCGTGCCACGTGCTGGTCCACGGCCGCCCGGAGCTGACCGGTGACCAGCAGGTCCCAGCTCCCGTGGCTCTCCACCGCGCAGGCCGACTCGGCCACCACCCAGTCCCGCTCGGCGACCAGCAGCAGCTCCCGCTCCCCCGACATCTCGGCCGGGCCGCCGTCGTTGCGTCGTAGCTGCGCGCCGACGCTGCGCAGCCACCACGCGCCGCCGGTGGAGGTGAGGGCGCTGCCCGGCGCCAGCGAGACGATCTCGCGTCCCCGCAGGGTGGACGCCTCCCGGGGGGCCTGCCCCCGGCGCAGCGCGTCGGCGACCGCGACCAGCACCAGGTCCATCGCCGCGACCAGCTCCGACGCCGCGGTCCGCGCCCGTGGCGACGCCTCGTCCCCGGCCCGGTCGAGCCGGACGTGCCGCTCCAACCGGGACAGGTGGTGCCGGGGCAGCCCGCGCAGTTCCGTGCCGGGCAGCGGCACCAGGATCAACTGCCACGCGCCGATCGCGGTGGACGTCGGCACCAGGCCACCCGCGGGCAGCCGGGCCACGTGGTGGCGACGCGACGGGCTCATCCCCGCCCGGCGCACCGCGAACAGGTCGGCCTCGCCGCCGGCCACCAGCCAGCCGGCCACCGGGCCGTCCAGGCGGCAGACCTCGCGTACGCCGTCGCCGCAGAGGCCGATCAGGCCGCCGCCCGGGAGGTCCTCCACCGCGTCGCTCATCAGCGTCTCCTCGGATCGTCGTGGTCAGTGGTCCCGGACCAGGCGCGCGTACGCCCCGTCCCGGGCGACAAGCTGCTCATGGGTGCCGCGCTCCACCTCCCGGCCGCCGTCCAACACCACGATCAGGTCGCAGTCGCGGACCGTGGACAGGCGGTGCGCCACGATCAGGCAGGTCGCCCCGCGCCGGCGCAGGTGCCTGTCGATCCGGCGTTCGGTCTCGGCGTCGAGCGCGCTCGTGGCCTCGTCCAGCACCAGCACCCGGGGGTTGCGGACGAGCGCGCGGGCGATCTCCAGCCGCTGCCGCTGGCCACCGGAGAAGTTGCGGGCGTTCTCCCGCACCGGGCTGCCCAGGCCACCCGGGCGGGCCGCGACCTCGTCGTAGAGGCAGGCGTCGGTGAGCGCGGTGACGACGTCCTCGTCGGCGACCGTGATGTCCCACATGGTGACGTTGTCCCGGACCGTCCCCTCGAACAGCCGCTGGTCCTGGTCCACCATGGCGACGGTGGCCGCCCACAGACCGCCGTCGGCCGCGGGCCGTTCCAGACCGTCCACCGTGACCCGCCCGGTCCACGGACGGTAGAGGCCGGCGACCAGCCGGCCCACCGTCGACTTGCCGCTGCCCGACCGCCCGACGAGCGCCACCCGGGCGCCGGGCGGCAGGTCCAGACTGAAGTTCTCCAGCAGCGGACGGCCCAGCGGGTTGTAGCCGAAGGTCACCTCCTCGATGCGCAGATGACCCTCCATCGGCGCCAGCGGCCCGGCCGCCCGCTCCTCCACCGGCGCCAGCGGATAACGCTCCACGTCGCGCAGCCGGTTGAGGTCGGCGCTCATGTCCTGCAACCGGGAGCCCAGCGCGGCCAGATTGCCCAACGGCCGGTTCATCGCGACGGCCAGGCTCTGCATGCCGACGAGCACGCCGACGCTCATCGCCTCCGCCACCACCTGCCGGCTGCCCAGCCCCAACAGCACCGCGGTGGTCCCCGAGGCGAGGAACGCGGGCAGGACGGAGAGCACCGCGGTGGGCACCCCCAGCCGCTGCTGCCGACTGGCGACGGTGGCGTTGCGGGCGGCGAACCGGGCCACGGCCCGTTCCTCCTCGCCGCCGGCCTTCACCGTCTCGATCATCTGGACGGTGGTGTACACGGTGGTCACCAGCTTGCTGCGGTCCGCCTGCAACCCGGCGACGGCCGTCGACCGGGTCGAGGCGACGTAGCGCAGCACACTGACGTTCAACCCGGCCAGGACCACCGCGCACAGCCCGAGCAGCAGGTCGTACTGGCACAGCAGCGCCCCGTACGCCAGCACCAGGGTGGTGTCCACGACGGTGGTGGCCGCCCGGCGGGTGAGCACCTCGGCGACCACGTCGTTGCCGCGGACCCGCTGGCTGAGGTCGGCGGCCTGCCGCTGGTCGAAGAAGGTCGGCGGCAGCCGCAGCAGATGTCGGAAGAAGCGGGCGGCGCTGCCCAGGGCCAGCGCCGTCTCCGACCGTACGGTCAGGCGTTGCTGGAGCAGACTGGCGAGGAAGGTCAGCACGGCGGCCACCGCCACCGCGGCCACCAGGCCGGCGAACGCGGCCCGGTCCTCCTGCAACAGCACCCGGTCGACGAAGATCTGGGCCATCACCGGGATGGTCAGACCGACCAGGGCGATCAGCAGGCCGAGCAGCAGCATCTGCGCGATCGCCGAGCCCGGGCCGCGCCACCGCTGCGCCAGCGCCCGCACCAGCCGGTAGCGGGTGCCGCCCGGCTGGAACTGCGGGCCGGGCTCCATGGTCAGCACGATGCCGGTGAAGGCGCCGTCGAACTCCTCCCAGCTCACCGCGCGGGGCCCGGTGGCCGGATCGTTGATGTGGACCTTGCGGCCGAGCCCCTCCAGCACGACGAAGTGCTCGAACCGCCAGAACAGCACCGCCGGCAACGCCACGCCGGCCAGCCCGGCCAGGTCCATCTGGAAACCCTTGGCCACCATCCCGTACCGCCGGGCGCCCTTGAGCACGGTGGCCGCGGTCGAGCCGTCCCGGCTCACGCCGCACACCCGGCGCAGCTCCTCGAGCGGCACGTGCCGGCCGTGGTGACCGAGCAGGATCCCGAGCGCGGCGGCGCCGCACTCCACCGCCTCCATCTGGATCAGGGTGGGGGTACGCACCCGTCGCCGCCGGATCCGGGGCAGCTCCGGCGCGCCCACCGCCGCGTCCCTCGGCCCGCTCATCGCCGCAGCAACCAGTCGATCGGGTGGTCCCGGTCCACGGTGAACCACGCGGTGACCTCGCTTGCCGAGTTGAGCTGGAACGGCGGCGGGGACTTGGTCCACCGCAGGCCGCCCGGCGCGGCCGGGTCGGATTCCAGCGCGACCGTGACCCGGACCACGCTGCCCCGGGCGAGCAGCCGCCGGACGTCCGGCCCGGTGCCCAGGAAGGCGCGCAGCGACGCCTCCGTCTCCGGGAAGGCGCCGACCGTGGTCACCCGACCGGCCAGGGTGCCGAACACGTTGCGCGGCGCCGCCGCGGCGGCCACCTCGACGGGCACGCCCGGTTGCAGCAGCGGCGCGGCGACGGCCGGGGCGTAGACGACGGCCTGCAACGCGTCCCCGGCCGTGTCGAGCCGTTCCAGGTCGGCCAGGTGCGAGCCCGGGGTGACGATCTCGCCCTCCGAGACCAGCCAGGCGACGACGTACGCGTCACCCGGCGCGGTCTCCACCCGCACCGTGCCGTCGGACGTGCGCAGGCTGTAGAGCGGGGTGCCCTTGGGCACCCGCTGGTGCGGTGACGCCCACACCTTGGTGACCTGACCGCTGTCGAGCGCGTCGAGGGCGGAGATCCCGTTGGAGTGGATCAGCACCCCGGCCGCCTCGACGGTCCGGGGCACCACCGTGCGCACCGACCAGATGCCCGCCGCGACCACGACGATGACGAGCGCGGTGGTGGCCAACCAACTGGGCACGGTGGTCAGCCGCACCGCCAGGTCCAGTTGCTCGGGCGCCTCCAACTGGCGCAACGCCTGCCGCCGGAACTTCACGGCCGGGCCCCCGCCCGCGCGGACCCCGACGGCGGCACGTCGGCGCCGCGCGAGCCGAGCAGGAAATCGGCCACGCTCGGCTCGACAAGCGGATCGAGCCCGGACAACTCGGCGAACGCCTGGGAGTCCCCGGCGCCGAGCGCACACGGCGCGAGCCCCATGGCGGTGGCCACGAGATACATCTGCTGGGTCAGCACACCCGCGTCCTTGAGAATCATGGCGTAGCTCATCCCTTCGTACTTCCACATCAGTCGCTGGACCCGCGCGGTGACCAGCAGGACCGTCTGCGGCGGCCGGGGCATGGCACCGGCCGCCCGGGCGTACGCCAGCAGCCGGTCGGCGGCCGGCGCCCAGCCGGCGACCGGCTCCAGCCGGTGCCCGACGGCGTCGTAGTGGTAGAGCCCGGGGTCGAGTCCGGCGCACCGCGCGACAAGCGGATAGATCTCCAGCTCGTAGACCCCGCCGCCGCCCGGATAGGGCCGGTGGCCCACCTCCTGCCCGCCGGCCTCGCCGACGGCGGTGGTGTGCTGCGACCGGTACAGGAACTCCGCCAGCCGTTCGATCGGCAGCGGCGCCGCGTCGTCGTGCTCGCGGATGCTGCGCCGGTCGGCGACGACCTGGCTGAACGCCGGATCCGCCTTGGCGATCGTCGCCAGGTCCGGCAGCGGCAGCTCGACCGCCCGGTCCCGGTCGTAGGGCCGGCGCAGCGGCTGCGGGGCGAAACGCTCCCGCATCCGGTAGGTGCCGCCCACCGGCAGCGCGTGCCGGCCGGCCCGGGAACGCTGGTGCAGCCGCAACTCCTCCGGCGACCAGTAGGCGAGCGGCGCATCGTCGCGTTCCGCCTCGAACTCGGCGTCGGTGACCAGGACCCGGGCGGTGGCCAGCTCGTCGAGCACCCGGCCGGCGGTGGCCGGCGACACGCCGAGCGTGCGGGCCACCGTGTCCGGTCCGACACCCGGCACGGCGGCGGCCAGCACCGCGCCGACGGCGGCGTCGGCGCAACCCACCACGAGGGTGCTCAGCGACGACGCGGCCACCAGCATGTCCCGTTCGTGCTGGAGGGTGGCGAAGCGGGACAGCCGGTAGCGGACGCCGGGAACGTGCGTGCGGCTCTCCGGCAGACTGCCCCGGCCCAGGCCGGTGGGCACCAGGTCGAGCAACGCCCGCTCGTCGACCTGGACGCGACGCTCCAACCAGGAGTGGGCCAGCAGCCGGCGCAGCAGCAACTGCGCCGGCAGCACGCGGCTCTCCCCCTCCAGGCCGCTGATCAGCCGGCCGACCTCGACGTCACCGACCCAGTCGGCGGCGAGCCGCAACAACAGCGCCCGCCGACCCATCCCCGGTCGCTCCAGGGTGAGCTGGAAACGGGTCTGCCGCAGGGTCAGCGAACCGTCCTCACCGAGTCGCAACTCCGCGTCGCGGCGCAGCCGGTAGGACTCCTGGATCGGCGGGCCGCCGCCGGAGCCGCTCACGGCGACCGCCGACCGTCCGGATCGGTGCTCATCTCCACGTCCCTCCCCCGGTTCCCGGCAGGTCGACAGCGTCGGTCAGAAAAAGACGTTCAACGGATTGGCCGACGTCTCGTCGACGGCCACCGGGCCGCGGCCGAGGCGGGCCGGGACCTCCCACAGCCGGCCCGGACCGAGCCGGCGCCAGAAGTGCCGCAGCCCCGGCACCACGACCTTCACCACCGCCAGTTCGATGTCCGGCCGGGACTGGTCGACGACGATCACCTCCAGGCCGGCGCGCTCCGCCCGGCGGACGCAGCGACGCACGTCGTCGCCGACGTCACCGGTGGCGAGCGTCGGGTGGTCCGCGGCGGTGCGCGGCGGCCGGGCCGGGTCCGGGGACAGCCAGGGCTGGTCGGCCACCCGCACCGTGCCGAACCAGCGCGCGGTGTCCGGGTCGTCGACGCCGTACCTGTTGCGGCTGGACGTGGGGCCGGGAACCGCAGGCAGGAACTGGTTCACCTCGGTCAGCGCCCGGGTCAGCGCGACCCGCGCGTCCAGGTGCGCGCCGAAGCCCACCAGCACGTCCTCCGGCCCGCCGTCGGCCCGCCGGGACACCGCCGCGAACGCCGGTACGCCGAGGTCGGCGGTCAGCTCGAGGGCCCACAGCTCGCGGCCCAGGGCGGTGGCGTGGTGCGCGACGCAGGCGGCCGTCCACGGGTCGGCGAACGAGGAGAGGTCCACCCCCGGCATCCGGGAACGGTGATACCACCACAGGGCCACGCTGTCCCGCTCGACGAGTTCGCAGAAGCCCTGCAGGATCGCCTCCGACCGGGTGCCGCCGGCCGCGCTGCCGTTCGAGTCGGCCGCGCACACCCCCGGGGCGGCCTGCTCCGGATGCCCGTACCAGCAGTACGCGGCGGGCAGCTCGCGCGGCGCCTGCCGGGTCAACGACCAGCCGGTGGTCCAGTCCAGCTCCATCTCGTCGGGCAGCGGGCGCGGGATGCGGTGCAGATGGCCCAGGTCGGGGTTCAGCCGGTCCCGGTCGGCGTACTGGCGGTCCGAGAACAGCAGCAACTCGCGCAGGTGCAGGGCGCGGTCCGGGCCGAGCTGCCGGTAGGTCGCCCGGTGCACCGGGCGGTCGCCGCGCCACACCCCGCAGTAGCGCTCCACCGCCTCACCGACCGCGCTCATCCGCGCCTGCAGGTCGGTGCGGCCCTTGCCGCCGCTCTGGCCGCGCAGGTTGCGGCGCAGCGCGGCGAGCTGGCGGGGTTGGGCGAAGTTGTGCCCGGCCGAGTAGGTGTGGGTGACGCCGTTGTCGGTCGTCTCCAGCGGCGTCAGCCGGCTCACCACGCCCAGGTAGCGGCTGACGTGGTGGGCGAGGCCGGCGTACGCCTCGGCGGGTTCCCGGGTGCGGGCCTCCGCGCCCCGGCTGGGCTCCGCGCCGCTGCGCGGCAGGTCGATGCGGGGCTCGGCCTTGCGGACGAGGTCCGGGTCGCCGCAGGCGGGGCACTGGGGTTGGCGTACCAGGTGGTGGCTCTCCGTGCTCAGGTCCCGGGTGTCCAGGGCGACCATCCGGCCGGTGAGACGGGGCGACGAGCCCCGCACGGCGAGCACGGCGAGTTCGGCGGCGAGCAGCCCCGCGGCGGTGGTGGCCAGTCCGGGCAGGACCGCCCGGCCGGGCTGCGGCAACGGTCCGGCCAGGTCCTGCCCGTCGAGGAACGCGTGCACCTGCTCGTTCTCCTGCCAGCGTTGCCGCAGGCAGGCCCAGCAGCCGGTGCGGCCGGGCACCAGGTGCGGCCCGAGGAGGACGACGTTGCCGTGCGGCCGGGCCAGGGTCCACGCCCGGCCCGCGGCCAGGTGGCGCTCGTTGAGCCGGGCCAGCCGGGGGTCGAGCATCGACGACGGCAGCACCAGCACCTGCGCGACGCCCGGATCGGCGTCCGGATCGGCGTCCGGCGCGTCCGGGTCGGCTTCCGGCGCGTCCGGCCCGACCACGGTCGCGGCGAGCCCGAGGGCGCGCAACGCCCCGGCGATCTCGGCGACCCGCGGCGCCCCGAGGTCCACGATGGTGACTCTGCCGCCGGCCATCCACCGCTGCCCGGCCCCGGGGGGCACCCCCCGGGCGTCCCAACCGGCGGCCTCGGCCGGCGAGGCGTGCGCCGGACCGGACACGAGCAGGCCGTGGTCGCGTAGCCGGGCGAGGGCGGCGGCGACGGCGGTCATCGGATGCCGGGCGGCCAGCCGGGCCACCACGTCGGCAAGCGGTACGGTGCCGTCGAGCCGGTCGGCCAGCTCGGCGGTGACCGGGTCGTCGATGAGCAGGCTGCGGGTCTCCCCCAGCACCACGAGCGGACCGTCGGGCAGGCGCACCGGCAGGTAGTCCGATCGGAAGCGCGGACGCCACATGGTTCCTCCCGGGCCTGGTGGCCGGACCGCGACTGTGCCCCGGCCCCGCCGGCGATCAGGGCTGCTGCCATCGTCGCGGTCCCCGGGTCCGATCCCGAGTTCTGCCACCGGTTTCAGCCGTCGCCGGCAGCCCGGTCGGTCGCCGTGACGGGCGGGCGGCGGCGGTCAGGCGGCCGTGACGGTCAGCGCGGTGTCGTTGAGACCCAGCACCGAGGCGCCGGTGACCTGCGCCGGCACCAGCAGCAGGAAGGTCTCCACCCGGGTCACCCGGATCGACTTCCCGCTCACCGGCGCGCGATGACCGGTGGCGATCAGGTCCGGGCTCTGCGGCACCATCGTGACGGTGGCCGGGCCGTCGGGTGCCGGACTCAGCGTGTCGGTGGCGTGGATCGTCAGGAACGTCAGCGTGCCGGTCGGCACCGCGACCGCGCAGTCCGACCACTCCGCCCGGTCCATCGTCCGTCGCACCGTCGCGCCGACGCCGGCGAGCTGCTGCCCGTAGACCTCCCAACCGCCGGCGAACTGGCCGTCCAGCAGCGGGCTCGACGCGACGAGGGCCCTGTTGCTCGTGGTGGAGCCGATGCTGCGGGCGAACACCTCGGCGGCGAGGGCCCGGCGGCTGGTCTCGTCAAGCGCCTCGCCGCCCTCGGTGGCCGGTCGGCCGTCGATGCTCCGGGCGACCACGAGCGACGGTTGGGTGACCTGGATGTTGTGGCTGAGCTTCCACTGGCCGTCGGCGTCGAGCACGAACTGGCTGACGTCGGTGGGGGCCAGCTCCGAGCCGGCGAGCCGGAGGGTGGCCGTGGCCAGGAAGCAGGCCGGGTCGCCGGGCGGCACCGCGAAGGCCGGGTTGAGGTGCTGGAACGACGGCTGCGGACGCTTGTTGTAGGTGGCCCGGCGGACCGCGGCGATGCTCAGGTCCAGCGAGGGCGAGACCTCCTGGGTCCGTAACGCCTCGACGTCGCCGGCCACCGAGGCGGCCGAGTCGGCCTGGTCGAAGGCGGTGAGCACCAGCGCGGCCCGGTCCCGGCCGAAGGTGGCCGGATCGGACGCCGCCGGTGCGGCGGCGTCCACCGGTCCGTCCCCGCAGCCCGCCAGCACGAGCAACGCCGTCGCGGCGGCGGCTACCGGCATCGCCGGCCCGACGAGGCGACGCGGGCTCCCCACGGATCTACTGCCCAGCATCTCGTCCTCCATCCGCAACCGGTGCACGGGAATCGCGCCCGGTGCAGTCGAGTATGTGAGCGACGGTCGGAGCCCGCCGGTGGCGGCGCGGCCTCATGCTGCCCGGCCGTCCGGCGTTGCACCGAACGACGTCATCCGGGTCGGGTCGCGGTCACCGATCGGTGTCATCGAGCCGGGCGACCCAGGCGACCAGGGCCGGCCGGGACGCGACCCCCGCCTTGCGGTAGATCCGGGTGAGATGCGCCTCCACGGTGCGGGGACTGATGTTCAGCCGACGCCCGATCAACCGGCTGGTGACCCCGGTCGCCGCCAACTGCGCGATGTGCCACTCCCGATCGGTCAGGGCGACCGCGCGCGGGCCGACCGGGCTGGCCAGCCGCGTGCCCACCCGTTCCGTCCCGCACCACCGGGCCAGTTCCAGCGCCCGACGGCGCGCCCGCGCCGCCGGAACGCCCCGGTCCGCGGCCTCGGCGGCCCGGGCCAGGGACGCGAGCGCGACACTGCGGCGCAGCGCCATCCCGCCGGCGCGGAACAGGTCGGCCGCGGTCTCCAGATGCGGCAGCGCCGCCTCAGCCTCACCGCGGGCGAGCAACACCTCGCCGTACGCCGATTCGGCGAAGCCCCGCTGCCCGGTCAGACCGACCCGCTCCGCCTCGGCCAGCGCCAGCCGCGCCTGCCGCTCGGCGTCGGCGATCTCGCCGGCGGCGAGCGCGGCGGCGCAGAGCAGCTCGTGCCACATCGGCCGCAGGGTGCCCTGGAGGCGGCTCAGCCGGCTGTCTCCCCCGGCCGAACGCACCAGGTCGGCGCACGTGCCCGGATCGCCGGACAGCAACGTCGCGGTCGCCAACGCCGTCGCGGCGGTCCGGCCGGACCAGGTGGCGAGGTCGGTGGCGAGGTCGACGGCGCTGCGGGCCAGCCCGACCGCCCGTTCGTCGTCGCGGAGGCCGCCGCGCCACGCCGTCGCCTCCGCCTCGAACGCCAGGGCGAAACTCAGCAGGTGGCGGCTGCCGATGCGCCGGGCGACGATGCCCGCCTCGGTGGCCAGCCCGATGGCCGCGGTCAGTTGGCCGCTGTGGTAGGCCACCTGGCTGCGGCCGAGCAGCAGTTGGCACAGGCCGTCGTCCCGATGCGCGGCACGGACCAGCGTCAACCCCCGGTCGAGGTGCCGCACCGCGTCGGCCTGACGTTCGAGATACAACGCGGTCAGACCGAGCGCGGTCAGGCAGTCCGGATGGTCCCGCACGTCCCGGTCGGGCAGCGAGTCGACGATCCGGGCACCGGCGTCGAGCAGACCCCGGGCGTCGTCGACCGCGCCGTCGTGGACGGCGGCCAGGCCGCGTACGGCCAGCAGGCCGGCCAGGTCCGCGCCGGAGCCGTCGGGGTCGCCGGCGAGCGCGTCGGGCGGCCCGGCCACCGGCCGCCCGGCGAGGATTCCGGCGGCGCCGATCTCGGTGGCGAGTCGGTAGGCGCCGGCGGGTCCGGTGCCGCTCGGAAGGGCGGCCAGCTCGCGCCGGCTGATGGCCGCCGCCTCCGCAAAGTTCCCGAGAAGGCGCTCCACCCGCGCCCACAGCGCGACCGCCTGGGCCCGTCGCCCCTCCGGGTCGGCGGGGAGCAGCGGCACGATCTCCTGGAGCAGGGCCCGGCTCTCGGCCAGGTTGCCCGCCTCCCCGATGACCCGGGCCAACGCGAGCGACACCTCCCGGTGACGCGACGTCGAGCCGGGTGTCGGGCGCAGCGCCCGCAGCGCCAGTCGCAGCCAGTGGGCGGCCAGGTCCGGTGTCTCGCGCCGGATCTCCTGCGCGGCCCGGCAGAGCACGTCCACGCAGCGTTCGGCCCACCGGCCGCTCGGCAGGGCGAGCAGCCGCTCCGCGTAGCGGGCCCGGTCCGCGGGCGACGCGCCCAGGTCGACGAGCGCGGTGAGCGCCCGTGCACAGGCGTCCACCCGCCACGCCGGGTCGGTGTCCTGGGCGACCGCCATCCGCAGCACCGGATGCCGGAGGGCGAACCGTCCGGTGCCCGGTACCCGGCGGATCAGGTCGCGTCGGACCAGCCGCCAGCCGGCCTCGACCGCCAGGGCCGCGGGCACCTGCGCGACCTCGGCGAGCAGCTCGGGGGCGAAGGGCGCGTCGACGATCGCCCCGGCGCGTAGGCAGGCCAGGTCGACCGCGGGCAGATCCGCCCACTCGCGGCGCAGCACCGCCATCGTCGCGTCGGACAGCCGGGCGCCCTGCGGTTCACGGACCTCCTCGGCGCGCTCCGCGGCCGGGCCGCCGGGCAACGCCGCCAGGTAACCGGGGTTGCCGCCGGTCAGCTCGTGGCGGGCGCGCACCTCCGCCGGGTCGACGCCAGGATGCAGGAGTGCGGTCTCGGCGAGGCTCAGGGGACGGAGTTCGATCCGGTCGTGCGACGCCGGTTCCGCGTCGACGTGTCCACCGGGATCGGGCGGACCGAACGGCATCGGCGTCGCCGTCTGCCGCGGCCGGTAGACGAGCACGAGCAGCAGCGGCGCGGGCACCGGATATCGCAGCAGGTGGGCGATGAGCCCGGCGGAGGCGGCGTCCGCCCAGTGCAGGTCGTCGAGGACCAGCACCAGGCCGTCCCGGGCGGCCAGGCCGATCAGCCGGCGGGCCAACTGGAAGGCGCGGAAGCGCCGCGCGTCGGACGCCGACGTCGGCGGCGCCGCGGCGGCGAATCCCCAGATCTCCCCGGTCGCTCCGGCGGGCCGCCCGGCGCCCAGCCCCCGCCGCGGTGACCGCCCCGCGGCGAAGGCGTGCCGGAACACGTGGAAGGGGACCCCCCGCTCCTCCGGCGCGCAGGTGCCGACGGTCCAGGGAACCTGGGGGACGCGCTGGTGCAGGGCCTCGTGGACCAGTCGGGTCTTGCCGATCCCCGGCTCACCGACCACCTCGCAGACCACCTGCCGCCCGCGACTCAGGGCGGCGTCGTGGGCCCGGTCGATACGCGCCAACAGTGGTCGCCGCCCGACGAAACGGAGGCCCGTTGGCACATTATCCAGCCCGGTTGTCATCACGCAGCAAAACACTTCCCGACGAACTCCAAGGGGGATTGGACGCACTATACCGGAGCGCCGTCGACCGCCGAAAATACCGATGCGGCCCATCTATTTCAGCAACTCGGCCGAGGGCGCCCCGTCCCCACATCGCGCCACACCCTGCATAAGGGACCGGTCACCAAAAGGCCGGAACGATATCCCCGAAGCCCAATAAACTGCCCCGGATGCCGCACAACTCCGGCGACTCGGTCCGACGGGCGGACTGCCTCCGTACCGCCATCCGGCCGGCGGCCGACCCGAACGCGGTCCGATGATGGTCGCGCCCTCGCCCTCGGGGGCGGCCGTCTCCGCGACCGCCATCCTCGAACGGCGGCCGGCCACGGCTCGACCGACCGGGATGGCGGGCATGCCGTATCGCGCGGAATGAGCTGGTCAGTTGAGCCCGAATTATCCCGCCAGCCCAGACAATTGTCACCACTCCGCCGTACGCCGCCGGAATGGTGTTTGTTGCGTCGATTTGAACAACCGCCAGGAATTTCACATGGCTCTTGACCAGCGAAGACACGCGGAAATCGCGGCCGAGTCGGGTAAGGGCGGCGGTACCGGCCAGTATCCATTGCGCTTCCGAAAATGGCAGCGATAACCTACGTCCCCGATCACACGCCGCGGGTCGATTTCTCGGGCGTCCACTGTCAGGAGACGACGTGCTCAGACGCTTTACCACCGTCGGAATCGCCCTGCTGGCCTGCTTCGCGGGCACCGGCGCGGCGGCAGCGCCGGCGCACGCCTCGGAACCCGAGTGTTCCCTGAATTGCGACGGCGGGGGTGGGGGCGGGACCGGCGACCCGGGCACCGGCGACCCCGGCACGCCACCGCCGCCGTCGTCGCCGGCGTACAACCTGCAGGGCGTCATCCAACTGGAGAGCGTCGGCCACGAAGGGACCTGGCCGTTCCGCGTCGGCGGCATCAAGGTGCGCGGTTACTCGCGGCTCGCCACCTGGAGCAACGACCGGGTGGACGCCAACTACATAAACGTCAGGTGTTCCGCCACCGTGCTCGGCTACGTCACGAACGACTACGACTCCGAGAACAACGGCGCGCTCGTCGACGTGACCTTCTGGTCGCCGACCGTCCCGGTCACCGGCGTGCCCGCCCAGTCCCGGACGGTGACGGTCACCTGCACTCACCACGCCGAGAAGAACGGCGTCAGCTACGACACCACGAGCACCGCCCAGTTCGTCATCCCCGAGTGACCCTCCCAGGCTGTGATATGGGGCCCCTTCTATACCGGAGGCGTTAAGAAGGGGCCCCGCCTTACCTCAGTTGCGGGTGATGGTGAACGTGGTGGTGGTGTTGCGGATGTCCTGGGCGTTGTCGCTCAGGCGCAGGTTGGTGAAGGTCGCGGAGCCGACCGCCGGCCCCTGGCCCGGCTCGGGCATCTCGTTGACCCAGATGCCGATGCCGGACTTCGCGTCGAAGGCGTCACCGCTACGCCGCGCCCCGGAGATCGAGACGTTCGTCAGGACGGTGTCCGTGATCGGGTTCTCCGGCTGGCTGCCGGTGTACTTGGTCTGGAACATGATCCCCGAGTACGTCGGGTCGACGATGTCCACGTCGGTCACCCGGATGCCGCGGAACTCCTTGGACGCGGAGAACAGCCACATCGCCGGGAACGTCTGCGCGCCCCAGAAGTGCCCGCCGGACCGGATCAGCGAGATGTTCTCGAACCGGGTGGGCGGGTTGGCGCCGAACCCGACGAACGGGTAGCCGAAGTCCAGCGAGCTGATGGTGATGCCCGAGTACGTCAACTGGTCGGCGATGTAGAGGTTGCGGAAGACGTTGTCGTAGCCGCCGTACACGGCGAGGCCGGCGGCCCGCCAGGTCAGCGTGGCGGTCAGGTTCTCGAACACGTTGCCGTGGTTGCCGCCGGAGCCACCCTGGTCGGTGGCGGAGAACAACGCGAACGCGTCGTCGCCGTTGGAGCGGCCCTCCGAGTTGGTGACCAGCGCGTTGGTGCTGCCGTTGGTCATGTTCACCCCGTCGGCGAACGTGTTGCGGAACCGGCTGTCCCGGATGGTCAGCCCGTCCACGCTCACCCCCCAGTAGGCGCAGACGGTGTGCTCGACCCAGACGCTGTCCAGGGTGAGGTTGTCCACGTCCTTCAGCTCACCCCACACCTTGCCCGGGCCGTCGATCCGGTTGGTGTAGTTGCCGAAGAACGCCAGGTGGGCGAAGGTCGAGCCGCTGGCCGAGGACTCCACCCGGAAGCCGGCGTCGGTGTTCTGCTGGTTGGTGGGCGTCTGGAAGCGGGTGTACCACATACCCGCGCCGACGACCTTCACCGCCTTGCCGTACACCTGGAGCTTCTGCGCGGTCTCGTAGGTGCCGGCGGGCAGGTAGACGCCGACGAGCGTGCCGGTGGTGTCCATCCGCACCGCGTCAAGCGCGTTCTGCACGTCGGCGTGGCTGAACCCGGTCGGCACCTTGTAGCGGGCCGGGTCCGGGTTGGCCCGCGGCGACACCAGCTCGGTGTTGACGAAGTCGATCGCGTACGTGGTGGTGTTCGCCGGGTCCTTCTGGAGCCGGATCCGGCTGCCCGCCGGAACGGTGGAGTTGAGCAGCACGTTCGCCTCGTCGTAGAGGTGTCGGGGCGCGCCCGCGCTCGGTGAGTCGCTGGGTCCGGCCTCCGCGCCGTAGAGCCAGATGTGCTTCGAGGTGAGGCTGATCGGCTTGTGCAGCACCCCGTTGACGTAGACGTTCAACGTCGAGTCGATCCCGCCGCCGCCCGGGGCGTCCGGGATGGAGAAGCGGGTGACCAGGGCGTTCGCGGCCGACTTGGTGGTCCACTCGACGTACGCGCCGGTGGTGTTGAGGGTGACCGCGCGCCGGCCGGACGCCTCGCCGGCCAGGTCGCCGATGGTGCGGTTCGGGCCGATGACCTGCGCGCCGCCGCCGACCGAGCCGTCCTCGGCCTCGTACATGTCGTAGCCCAGGTTCGCGCCGCGACCGACGAACAGCGCCCGGTCGCTCGTGTTGTTCTGCCGTTTCACCGGCAGCTCGTTGGCGTCGTCGGCGAGCACCACCCGCACGGTGTGGCGGCCGTTGGCGGCGGTCCAGGTGCCGAGCGACACCGGACCGGCGGTGGCCCCGGCGGCGATCGTGCCGGAGTACGAGCCGGTGAGCGTGCGGACCACGGAACCCGAGTCGTTGAGCACGGTGAGCGTGATGCCGTGCGCGCCGCTCGCCGAGGCGACCGTGCCCTGGTTGCGCACCGTCACCGCGAAGCTGACCGTCGCGCCGGCCGCCGGCGTGCCCGGCGACCAGGTCACCGCGGAGGCAACCAGGTCGGAGCTGTCCACCGGGCGGACCGTCAACGCGGTCGGGCTGGTGTAGGTGTTGTTCGCCTCGTTCTGCTCGATCACCGCGTTCGACTCGTCGACCTTGGCGGTGAGCGGGTAGCTGCCGGCGTCACGCACGCCGATGTTCGCCGAGACGGTGCTCGACGCGCCGGCCGCGAGCGCGCCGACGGAGGCGGTGCCGACCTTCGTCGTACCCAGGTAGAGGTTGACGGTGGTGGCGGCGGACGCGGCGGTGCCGGCGTTGCGCACGGTGGCGGACAGGGTGATCGCGTCGGTCTCGACCGGCGCGGACGGCGACGCGGTCAGCGCGGTGACGGTGAGGTCCGGGTTGGGCGCCGGCACGCCGATCACCTGGAGTTCGGCGACCTGGCCGTTGGACGAGCCGGAGTTCGCGGTGAACTGCAACCGGACGTCCGCGGCGGTCGCCGAGACGGGGACGGTCACGGTGTTGCCGGTGTTCGGGTTGAAGGAGTACGTCGCGGAGCCGACCAGGCTGGTGAACCCGGACACGGACTGCTCCCGCCCGAGCACCTGGAACGTCTGGGTGCGCGCGCCCCACGCCGGGTCCGGGTTGAGCTTCACCACGACGGCGCTGATGCTGGCGTTGGCGCCGAGCGCGACGGTGAGCGTGCTCGGGTACGCGCCGGGCGCGCCCTCCCAGTAGGTGGCGACGTCGTCGTCGACCGCGTTGGCGGCGTTGAACACGTGCACCACGGACGAGGCGGTGGCCGGTTTGCCGACGGCCAGGTTGGTGCCGCCGGTGCCGCTGCCGGTACGGGTGACGGTGTTGCTGGTGGCCGACACGTTGCCGGCCGCGTCGCGGGCCCGCACCTGGTAGGAGACGGTGGCGCTGGCCGGCTGGCTGTCGGTGTACGTCAGCGTGGACCCGCCCACCGTGGTGCGCAGCGCGCCGTTGGCCCACACCTCGTAGCCGGTGACGCCGACGTTGTCGGTGGAGGCGGTCCAGGTCAGTTTGATCTGCCCGCTCGCCGGCTGGGTGTAGGCCAGGTTGCCGGGCGCGGTCGGCGCGGTGGTGTCGCCGGTGTTGCCGGCGCGGGTCACCGTGTTGCTGTTCGCGGACACGTTCCCGGCGGCGTCCCGCGCCCGGACCTGGTACGACACGGTGGTCCCGGCGGGCTGCGTGTCGGTGTACGTGAGCGTGGCGCCGCCGACGCTCGTGCGCAGCACACCGTTGGCGTAGATGTCGTAGCCGGTGACGCCGACGTTGTCGGTGGACGCGGTCCAGGTCAGCCGGACCTGGCCGGTGGTGGGCTCGGTGAACGCGAGGTTGCCGGGTGCGCTCGGCGCCTGGGTGTCGCCGGTCGCCGGGCCGTAGATCTCCAGCTCGGCGAGTTGCCCGGCGGGCCACGCGCTGTTCGCGGTGAACAGCAGCCGCAGGTAGCGGGTGGACGCGGTGGGCACGGTGACGGTCACCGTGTTGCCGCCGGCCGGGTCGAACCCGTACGACGCGGACGCGACGAGCGTGCCGAACGTCGAGCCGTTGGTGCTGCCCTGCACGGTCAGCGTCTGGTGGCGCGCGCCCCAGCCGGTGGGTAGCCGCAGCACCAGCCGGTTGACGCTGGTGGCGGCGCCCAGGTCGGCCTGGATCCACTGCGGGAACGCGTTGTTCGGGCTCTCCCAGTAGGTGGCCGCGTTGCCGTCGTTGGCGTTGCCGGCGGCGTACACGTCGGAGTGGCCGCTCTCGGTCAGCGTCTTGCCGAGCGCCAGGTTCGTCGACGAGGAGGCGGTGCCGTAGACCTCCAACTCGGCGAGCTGGGCGGCGGCCCACCCGGTGTTCGCGGTGATCAGGACGCGCAGGTAGCGGGCGTTGGTGGCGGCGAAGCCGAGCGTCACCGTGTTGCCGGCGGCCGGGCTGAACGAGCGGGCGGCGGATCCGACGACCGTGGTGAAGCCGCTGCCGTCGGCGCTGGCCTGCACGGACAGCGTCTGGTTGCGGGCCTCCCAGGCGGCCGGGAGCTTGAGCACCACCTGGTCGACGGCGCGGCTGGTGCCGAGGTCGACCTGCGCCCACTGCGGCAGCGCGCCGCTGCTCTCCCAGTAGCTGCCCTGGTCACCGTCGGTCAGGTTGCCGGCGACGTAGGGGCCGTTGACGCTGCTGGCACTCGCGGGGCGGCCGGCGGCGAGGTTCGGGCCGCCGGCCGCGAGGGCCGGTGTGGCGGGCGCCGCGGTGACGGCCAGGCCGACCGCGGCGAGCACCGCGACCATTCTGGTACGGAATCTGGACATGGTGGACGGACACCTTCTTCCCGGGGGAGGTGGAGAGGCGTTGACGGGGGTGGGGGATGTGGTGGCGCGGCGGGGATCCGGCCGGGTCCCCGCCGCGCCGGGTCAGGAGGCGTAGACCTCGAACTCGGAGAGCTGGCCGGCCGGCCAGCCGGTGTTGCCGGTGAAGGTCAGCCGCACGAAGCGGCGATCACCGGAGGGCAGCGCGATCGACACGCTGTTGCCGCCCGCCGGGTCGAACGTGTAGCCGGCCGCCGCCTTGAGCGTGGCGAACGACGCGCCGTCGGTGGAGCCGAGCACGGTCACCGTCTGGGTGCGGGTCTGCCAGGCCGCCGACGGTGGCAGCTTGAGCACCACCCGGGCCACCGGCCGGGCGCTGCCCAGGTCGACGGTCACCGACTGCGGGAAGGCGTTGTTGGCGCTCTCCCAGTAGGTGGTGGCGTTGCCGTCGACGGTGTTGCCGGCGCCGTACACGTCGGCGTGGCTGCTCTCCGCGACCGGGCGGCCGGCGGCCAGGTTCCCGGTCGGCGGCGCGGTCGTCGGCGGCGCGGTGGTGGTGGGCGGCGGGGTGGTGGTGCCGCCGCCGTACACCTCCAGTTCGGAGAGCTGGGCCGCCGGCCAGCCGGTGTTGCCGGTGACGGTGACCCGGACGTACCGGCGGGCGCCGGACGGCAGCGCGATGGACACGCTGTTGCCGGCCGCCGGGTCGAACACGCGGCCCGCCGACGCGGCGAGCGTGGTGAACGACGAGCCGTCGGTGGAGCCGAGCACGGACAGCGTCTCGGTGCGGCGTTCCCAGCCGGCCGGGAGCTTCAGCACCACCCGGTCGACCGTGCGCGACGCGCCGAGGTCGACGGTCAGCGACTGCGGGAACGCGTTGTTGGCGCTCTCCCAGTAGCTGGCCGCGTTGCCGTCGACCGCGTTGCCCGCGGCGTACACCTGGTTGACGCTCGTGGCGGTCGCCGGGCGACCCTGGGCGAGGTTGCCGCCGGCCGGCGGCGGGGTGGTCGGCGGGGTCGTGGTCGGAGGCGCGGTGGTCGGGGGCGCGGTGGTCGGCGGCACGCTCGTCGGCGGCGGGCTGGACGGGCCGTTGCCCCACTGCGGCTGCGGCCACGGACCGCAGTACGGGGTGGGCGTGTACCAGCCGGAGTTGCCGCTGCCCTGGGTGATCTGGAAACCGCTGCCGACGCAGTTGTGCATCGGGTTGGCCTGGGCGATGTTCGTGGCCCGCACGTTGGTGAAGCTGACCTGGCTGGGCGCCTGCACCTGGAGCGCGTAGGTGCCCGCGCCGTCGATCCGGACGTTGGTGAGGCTGATCCCGCTGGTCTGCCCCTCGATCCAGTGCAGCGCCGCGTAGGAGCTGTCCAGGATGTCGGTGTCGGTGACCCTGATGCTCGCGCCCTGGATCGGCTCGTTGAGCGCCGAGAACCAGATCGCGCCCACCCCGAAGTTCCAGTTGTAGTCGGAGTTGCCGTTGCGGATCAGCGTGTTGCGGGCGACCGTGATGGTGCCGGCCACCGCCGTCGACCCGGTGACGCCGGGATAGCGGTTGGCCACGTGGATGCCGCCGCCGTTGGTCACCGAGTCGGCGGTCACGTTGTCCGCGATGGTGATGTCGCGCCCGCCGTACGTGACCAGGTGGTTCGCCAGGATCGTCACGCCGACCGTGTTGTGGGTGAACGAGTTGCCCACGTTCGGCACGCTCTGCGCCCACATGGCGAGGCCGTCGTCGCCGGTGTTGCGGACGAACGTGTTGGTGACCGTGGAGTTGGTGACCCCCCAGTGGAAGTTCACCCCGTCGGCGGTCTGGTCGAGGATGCGGCTGTTGCGGATGGTGAAGTTGTCCATCGGCCCGTCCATCCACGCGCCGACCTTGGTGTGCTGCAACCACAGGTTGTCCACCACCGAGTCGGTCATCGCGCCGCCGAGCGCGTTGACCTGGTCCTCGTCGACGCGCTCGCGGATGTCGCCGATGATGGCGAAGTCCCGCAGCGTCACGTCGCGGCTCGGCCCGCCCGCCTCGTGCGAGCGGATGCCACCGGAGTAGCCGCCGCCGGGCACGTACTTGCCGTAGATGCCGGCGGCCCGCTTGCGGTCGGTGGGATGCCGGCCGCCGAGCACCGAATACCACGGCCCGGCGCCGCGCAGCGTCACGCCGTCGACCACCACGTGGTCCCAGAGCGTGAACGTGCCGGACGGGATCCACACCGGCTTTCCCTGCGCCTTCCCGGCGTCCACCGCGGCCTGGAACTTCGCGGTCGAGTCGGTGGCGCCGGTCGGGTCCGCGCCGAAGTCGGTGACCACGTCGAGCACGCCCGACGGCTTGGCGATCGGCGACCCGACCAGCTCGAAGTCGGCCAGGTCGATGGTGAACGTGGGCGACTGCGCGGTCGACGACACCTGGAGCCGGATCTTCGTGCCGGCCGGATAGGTCGTGCCGAACATGGTCCGCGTCTCGTCGTAGAAGTGGTGCGGGTTGGTGTCGCCCGGGTTGTTGTTGAACGGGTAGCCGCCGTAGAACCACCCGTACCGGGAGGTGACCGGGACCGCCTTGACCAGCGTGCCGTTCGCGCGCAGGTCGATGCTGGCGTCCCGGCCGGTGCCGGCGGCGCTGTCCGGCAGGCTGTAGCGGAAGGTGACCGCGTTCGCCGGGGCGGCGAGCGTGAACTCGACGTACTCCCCGACCGCGTCGAGGGTGACCGCCTCCCGGCCGGACGCCTCCGACGGCAGCGTGCCGTAGCGGCGGTCCGGTCCGATCCTCGTGCCGTTGTGGGCGGCCTGCTCCGCCTCCTGCTCCCGGAACGGCACGGTGGCGCCGCGGCCGGAGATGTCGAACGGGGACAGTCCGGCGGCCTGCGCCGGGGTGGCGGTGGAGGTCAACGCCACGACGGTGAGCGTCGAGGCGGCGAGCGCGGCGGCGGCCAGGGCCGCCAGCCCGGTCCTGCGGTGGCGGTGCGTGGTGCGGTGCTCGGCCATGCGGGGTGTGCTCCCTTTCATCGGTGGCCAGGTCCCCCGTGTGCGGCGGTGGGCTGCTCCTTTCTCCCCGGGCGCGGCGCGCCGGCGGCGGGACGGTGCCGCCGGCGCGCCGCCGTCAGGCCGATCGGGTACGCAACCAGACGGCGGTGTCCGCTGGTAGCCGGTCGTCGTCGAGTGGCCCGCTCGCCAGCAGCAGCCGGTCGTACGCGGGCAGCGGCACGGCCTCGTCGCCGAGGTTGACCACGCAGGTGAGGTTGGGTTCACGGGCGAACGCGAGCACCCGCCGCGGCGCGGGCAGCCAGGTCAACGCGCCGTCCCCGAGTGACGGCTCGGCCCGGCGCAGCGCCAGCGCCGCCCGGTACAGCTCCAGCATCGAGTGCGGGTCGCCGGCCTGGGCGCGGGCCGTGCGGTCCTTCCAGTCCGCCGGCTGCGGCAGCCAGGGCGCGACGGTCGCGCCGTCCGGGCTGAACCCGAACGGTGGCGTGTCGCCCTGCCAGGGCAGCGGCACCCGGCAACCGTCGCGGCCCGGGTCGACCCGTCCGGAGCGTTCCCACATCGGGTCCTGCCGCAGCTCGTACGGGATGTCCTCGACCTCCCAGAGCCCCAACTCCTCGCCCTGGTAGACGTAGGCGGCGCCGGGCAGCGCCAGGGAGAGCAGCGCGGCGGCCCGGGCCCGGCGGGTGCCCAGCTCCAGGTCGGTGGGGATGCCCTCGCGCTTGGCCGCGAAGCTGAACGTGGTGTCGGCCCGGCCGTAGCGGGTGACGTGCCGGGTGACGTCGTGGTTGGAGAGCACCCAGGTGGCCGGCGCGCCGACCGGCGCGTGCGCGGCGAGCGTGCCGTCGATGCTCTCCCGCAGCGCGGCGGCGTCCCAGGCGCAGCCGAGGAAGTCGAAGTTGAACGCGGTGTGCAACTCGTCCGGGCGCAGGTAGTTGGCGAACCGCTGCCGGTCCGGCAACCACACCTCGCCGACCAGCGCCCGCTCGCCCGGGTAGCTGTCGGCGATCCGCCGCCAGGCGCGGTAGACGTCGTGCACCCCGTCCAGGTCGCGGAACGGGTGCGGCCGGTCCGGGTGGACCTCCGGCAGCGTGCCGTCCTTGACCAGCAGGCCGGCCGAGTCGATCCGGATGCCGTCCACGCCCCGGTCGAACCAGAACCGCAGGATGTCGGAGAACTCGGCCCGGACCCGGGGGTGGTCCCAGTTGAAGTCGGGCTGCTGCGGGGCGAACAGGTGCAGGTACCAGTCGCCGGGGGTGCCGTCCGGGTCGGTGGTGCGGGTCCAGGTGGGGCCCCCGAACTCGCCGGTCCAGTCGGTGGGCGGGAGGTCGCCACCGGGGCCGCGCCCGGCGCGGAACCAGAACAGTTCCCGTTCCGGCGCGTCCGGGCCGCCGGCCAGCGCCGCCCGGAACCACGGGTGCGCGTCCGAGCAGTGGTTGGGCACCACGTCGACGATGGTCCGGATGCCGAGCGCGTGCGCCTCGGTGATCAGCGCCTCGACCTCGGCGAGGGTGCCGAAGACCGGGTCGATGTCGCGGTAGTCCGACACGTCGTAGCCGGCGTCGGCCATCGGCGAGGGATACCAGGGGCTGTACCAGATCGCGTCGACGCCGAGCGCCGCGAGGTGGTCCAGGCGGGACCGGATGCCGGCGACGTCGCCGATCCCGTCGCCGTTGCCGTCGGCGAAGCTACGCGGGTAGACCTGGTAGATCACCGCTGAGCGCCACCACGGGCTGCTGTCGACGATGGACACGGGCACCTGCTTTCTGCGGGTCGGTTCTGATGCGGCGGGCGGCGGCTGCCGGTCAACCCTTGAGGCCGCCGGTGGTCAGGCCGGACATGATGTTCCGTTGGAAGATCAGGAACAGCACGACGGTGGGGATCGCGGCGATGACCGAGGCGGCGACCACCACGTTCATCGGGGTGCCGCCGGCGAAGGCGTAGATGCCGACGCTCACCGTGCGCGTCTCCGGCGACGGCATGACCAGCTTCGGCCAGAGGAAGTCCTTCCAGACCGCCGTCACCGCGAAGATCGCGACCACGCCGAGGATCGGGCGGGACATCGGCAGCACGATCGACCAGAGCGTGCGCAGCGGCGACGCGCCGTCCATCACCGCGGCCGACATCAGGTCCTCCGGGATCGAGTCGAAGAACCGCTTCAGCAGGAAGATGTTGAAGGCGTTGGCCACCAGCGGCAACCAGATCGCGAACGGCGAGTCGAGCAGGTTGACGTGCACGATCGGTAGGTCGATCACGGTCACGTACTGCGGCACGATCAGCACCATCGCCGGGATCATCAGCGTCGCCAGCATCATGCCGAGGATCAGCCCGCCGAGCACCGGGCGCAGCTTCGACAGCGCGTACGCCGCCGCGGTGTCGAACACCAACTGGAACAGCACCGCGCCGGTGGCGTAGTAGAACGTGTTGAACAGCAGCTTCGCCAGGTCGAGGTTGGTCCAGGCGTCGACGTAGTTCTGCGGCTGCGGGTCGCGCGGGAACAGCGACGGCGGGGTCTGCGCGATCTCCTGGCCGCTCTTGAGCGCGCCGGTGACCATCCAGTAGAGCGGGCCGAGGAAGACAAGCGTGAAGACCGCCACGACGACGGCGAGCACGGCCCAGTAGAGGATCCGGCCGCGACCGCGCCGCAGTTGGGCCGGGGAAATCAGGGTACGGGTGGTGGCGTCGGCTGCCATGTCCTAGTCCTGTCTCGCGGTCAGTCGCACGTAGACGGCGGAGAACCCGGCCAGCACCACCAGCATGATCACGCCGAGCGCGGCGGCGCCGTTGAGGTCGTTCTGGAAGAACCCGTGCTGATAGATGAGGTACGCCACCGAGGTCGCCGAGTCCTGCGTGCCGGCGCCGTTGGCGAGGATCAACGGCTCGATGAAGAGCTGCATGGTGGCCACGATCTGGAGCATCGCCAGCAGCGCCAGGATCAGCCGGGTCTGCGGGATCGTCACGTGCGCGATGCGCCGCCACACCCCGGCGCCGTCGATCTCGGCGGCCTCGTACAGCTCGCCGGGGATGTTCTGCAACGCGGCGAGGTAGATCAGCACCGCGCCGCCCATGTTCATCCAGGTCGACGCCAGCACCATGGCCGGCATCGTCATGGTCGGCGACTGCATCCACTCCGACGTGGGCAGTCCGAGCGCGGTGAGCACGGCGTTGAACAGCCCGGCCTCGCTCGGGTCGTACGCGTAGAACTTGAACAGGAACAGCGCGGACGCCGGCGGCAGCATCACCGGCAGGTAGACGAGCACCCGCAGGTAGCCCTTGGCGTGGCGTAGCTCGTTGAGCAGGATCGCCACGAAGAACGGCACCGCGTAGCCGAGCACGAGCGCCAGGCCGGTGAAGACGAACGTGTTCTTCCAGGCGGTCCAGAAGCTCGGATCGGCCACGATCCGGGCGTAGTTGTCCCAGCCCACCCAGGTGGTCTCGCCGCGTCGGGTGCGCTGGAAGCTCATCACCACGCCGCGGACCATCGGATACCAGGAGAAGACGGCGAAGCACGCGACCGCGCCGATGAGGAACGTGTGCCCGGTGAGGTTGTCGCGTACCTTCCGACCGAGGCCGGCGCGGCGCGCGGCGGAACGCCGCGGCGGCGGTGCGGGACGGCTCGACCGGCGGGTGACACCCGGGGCGGTGGTGAGCGCCAAGGCAACTCCTGCGGTGATCGGGGTGTGGGGGCCGGGCGCGCCGGCCCCCACGCCGGTCGATTCAGCTCTCGGCGGCCAGCAACTGGTTGACCTTGTCCTCGGCGGTCTTGAGCAGCGCGTCGACGTTCGCGTTCGGGTTCGTCAGCACCCCGGACATCGCGCCGTCGAGCACCGCGTAGATGGCCTGGGCGTTGCGCGGCTCACCCTTGATCGGCACCGGGTTGGCCTCGAAGGCCGCGAAGTTGGTGGTGTCGACGTTGGCGTTGGCCTTGCGCAGGTCGAGTTCCTGCTTCTGGGCGTCGCTCCCGTTGGTGAACAGCAGTGGCTGGGGCAGACCCACCGGGTAGTTCTGCGGCTTGGCCCGCGCGTAGTCGAACTGGCCCTTGCCCGGGGTGAGCTTCTGGTAGGCGATCCACTTCAGACCGGCCTTGACCTGCTCCGGGCTCAGGCCCTTCTTGAAGAAGTAGCCCTCGCCGCCGCCGAGCGTCGCCTTCGCCGGCCCGTCCTGGCCGGGCAGCGGGCCCATCGCCCAGTCCTGGTACTTGCCCTGGAACTGGCTGACGATCGCCTGGGTGGCGTCCGGCGCGCCGATGAACATGCCGACCTTGCCCGCGCCGGCGTTCGTGAGCAGGTCACCCCACTGGAGCAGTTGCCGGCTGCCCATGCTGTTGTCGCCGTACCGCATGTCCTTGAGGTTCTGCAGGACCTGCTTGCCGGCGGCGTTGTTGAAGTCGGCCTTCTTGCCGTCCGCGGTGAGCACCTGGCCGCCCTGCGAGTAGAGCAGCGAGGTGAAGTGCCAGCCGCCGGTGTTGCCGGCGCTGTACTCGGAGTAGCCGGCGACGCCGCCGCCGAGCGCGGAGATCTTCTTGGCCGCGGCTCGCACCTCGGGCCACGTCTTCGGCGGGTTGTTCACGTCGAGCCCGGCGCGCTGGAACAGCGCCTTGTTGTAGATCAGGCCCATCGAGTAGTTCTTCACCGGTATGCCGTAGAGCTTGCCGGAGTCGGTGAAGACCTCCTTGAGCGCCGGGTCGACGCTGTCCCAGGTGGGGATCGTGTCCTTGGTGGCGTACTCGGTGATGTCCATGGCCTGGCCGGAGTCCAGCACCTGCTGGAGGTCGGTCATGTAGCCGTAGAACACGTCGGTGACGGTGCCGCCGGCGAGGCGGGCGGTGAAGTCCGGCGGGTTGTTGCACTGCTCCCCGACGCTGACGCTCTTCACCACGATTGTCGGGTTCTGCCGCTGGAACTCGGCGACGTCGTCGTTCCAGTTCTTGAGCAGCTCCTTCTGCGCGCCGACGGGCTGGCAGTCGACCGTGATGGTGACCTTGTCGCCGGCGTCGCCGGAGTCGTCGCTCTTCGTGGAGCAGGCCGCGAGGCTGAGCCCGAGGCCGGCCGCGAGCGCCGCCGCCGCGACCTTCCGGTACTGCGGTACGGACATGCTGTCCATCCCTTCGGGAACTGATGTATCGATGACTTCCACTGAGGTGCGGGACCGCTGTGAGTGGAGTCAATGTAGCGACGTCGACTCTTTACAGCAAGGTGTCGACCTGATGACGAAAGAACACGACTTTGCAACGGCTGATCACGACCATGGCATCAGGCGGCACACGAAACGGCCGCCGACCGCGGGTGCGGTCGACGGCCGTGCGGGTGTGGTGGTGCGGGCTACGCAGGAGCGGAACGGGATGCCGGGGCGGGGACGGGGTCAGGCGCGGGGGGCGGGGGCGGTGGAGCCGCGTACCACCAGCTCGGGCTCGAAGAGCAGCTCGTCGTGCAGCACGCCGGCCCCCTCGATCTGGGTGACCAGCAGGTCCACCGCGGCCTGGCCCATCGTCTCGATCGGCTGCCGCACCGTGGTCAGCGGCGGGTCGGTGCAGGTCATGAACGCCGAGTCGTCGAAGCCCACCACCGACACGTCGGCCGGCACCGCGCGCCCGAGCCGGCGTGCCGCCCGGATGCTGCCGAGCGCCAACACGTCGCTGGCGCAGACGATGCCGGTGACGCCGCGATCGATCAGCTTCGTCGCCGCGACCCGGGCCCCCTCCATGGAGAAGCTGGAACGCTCGACGTAGCTGCGATCCTCGCCCCACTCCGCGATGCGGACCATGGCGTCCAGCTTGCGCCGGGAGGGCACGTGGTCCTCCGGGCCGAGCACCATGCCGACCAGATCGTGCCCGAGCGACCGCAGATGCCCGTACGCCTGCTCCACCGCGACCGCGTCGTCGGTGGACACCCGGGGGAAGCTCAGGTCCTCGACGCCGGCGTTCACCAGCACCACGGGCAGGCCCCGGTCGATCAGGCGCCGGTAGTGCTCGTGCGAGGCGTCGGCGAGCGCGTACGAGCCACCGGCGAAGATGACGCCGCTGACCTGGTGGTCCAGCAGCATCTCCACGTAGCCGGACTCGGGCACGCCGCCGATGGTGCGGGCGCAGAGCGCGGGGGTGAAGCCCCGCTGGGCGAGGGAGCCGGTGACCACCTCGGCCAGCGCCGGGAAGATCGGGTTCTGCAACTCCGGCAGGACCAGGCCGACCAGCCGCGCGCGTTCTCCCCGCAGCTTGGTCGGGCGCTCGTAGCCGAGCACGTCGAGCGCGGTCAGCACGGCCGTCCTGGTCGCCTCGGACACGCCGCCCCGGCCGTTGAGCACCCGGCTCACGGTCGCCTCGCTGACGCCCGCCTTGCGAGCCACCTCCGTCAAGCGCTTCGTCACAACGTCAATCCTACGTCGGATTCTTGCAAGAAATGAACAGCGGGCCTGCCGTGTTTCGCCCCTGGCGTGGCGAAAGATCCGAGCATCTACATGCTTGAAATGCGACAGAAGTAAGGAATAACATGGCCGCCACCGTCCCTCCCCTGAGAAAGTGGGTGCTCCGATGCAGCGGAGCGTTCCCGGCCCGGCGGGCCGTCCGTCCGTCCCCAAGATTCTCGCCGCCGCGGCCACCGCGATCGCCCTGGTCGTACCGTCCGGGGCCGCAGGCGCGTCGCCCGCCCCGGGCGGCCCACCGACCGCGACGACCCGGGCCGCCCTCGACCCGGCGCTTGTCGCCGGGCGCGGCGCCACGGTCGACCATGTCGAACAGGAGGCCGAGCACGCCCGGACCACCGGCACCGTCATCGGCCCGGACCGGTCCGCGTACACGCTCGCCGGCGAGGCGTCCGGCCGCCGCGCCGTGCGCCTGCTCCCCGGCCAGTACGTCGAGTTCACGCTGCCCCGGGCCGCCAACGCGCTGACCGTGCGCTACAGCATCCCGGACGCGCCGGGTGGGGGTGGGATCACCGCGCCGCTGCGGGTCGCCGTCGGGCGGACGCCCGCGCGCACCATGACGCTCACCTCGCAGTACGCCTGGCTCTACAACCAGTACCCGTTCACCAACGACCCGGACGCCGACCTGCTGCACCCCGACTGGTGGATCACCGAGTGCGCCTGCGTGCCGGTGGCCACCACTCCCGCGCCGGTGATCAGCAAGCCGTTCCGGCCGCACCACTTCTACGACGAGCGGCGGCTGCTGCTCGGCCGTACCCACCGGGCCGGCGAGGTGGTCCGGCTGACCGCGCCCACCGGCACGGCCGCCGCCTGGACGGTGATCGACCTGCTCGACGCGCACCTGGTCGCCCCGCCCCGGGTGCTCCCCCGCGCGGTGAACGTGCTGGCCTTCGGCGCCGACCCGACCGGCCGGCGGGAGTCCGCCGCAGCGTTCGACCGCGCCGTCGCGTACGCCCGGCGGGTGGACCGACCGCTGTACCTGCCACCGGGGACCTACCAGGTCAACCGGCACATCGTGGTGGACGACGTGACCATCGCCGGCGCCGGCAGTTGGTACACGATCGTGAAAGGACGCGAGGTCGCCCTCGACCCGCCGGCGCCCGACGGCTCCCGGCACACGGGCGTCGGTTTCTACGGCCGCGACGCCGCCGACGGTGGCAGCCGGAACGTGCACCTCTCCGGCTTCGCGATCGAGGGCGACGTCCGTGAGCGGATCGACACCGACCAGGTCAACGGCGTGGGCGGAGCGCTCAACCACAGCACCGTCGACGGGCTCTACCTGCACCACACCAAGGTCGGCATGTGGTTCGACGGGCCGATGACCGGCCTGCGGGTCACGAACACCGTCATCGCCGACCAGATCGCCGACGGGGTCAACTTCCACACCGGCGTCACGCACTCGTCGGTCACCAACTCCGTGGTCCGCAACAGCGGCGACGACGCGCTGGCCATGTGGTCCGAGGGGACGGCGAACGCCGCGAACACGTTCGCGTACAACACCGTGCAGTCGCCGGTGCTGGCCAACGGCATCGCGCTCTACGGCGGCGCCGACCTGACCGTCGCACACAACCTCGTGGCCGATCCGGTACGCGAGGGCAGCGCCATCCATGTCGGCTCCCGCTTCGGCGCCGAGCCCTTCGCCGGCCGGATTCGGATCACCGGAAACACCACGGTACGAGCGGGCACCTACGACCTGAACTGGAACATCGGCCTGGGCGCGATCTGGTTCTACGCGCTGGACCGCAGCATCGCCGCCGACATCCGGGTCACCGGCGACGCCTATCTGGACAGCACCTACAACGCGATCATGCTGGTCAGCGACTGGCCGGTGAAGGACAGCGTGCGGATCGACAACGTGGCGTTCCGCGACATCCGGGTCGACGGCACGGGCACCTCGGTGGTGAGCGCCCGGACCGCCGGCGGGGCGAGCTTCGCCGACGTCGACGCCCGTCACGTGGGCGCGGTCGGGGTGAACAACTGCGGCTCGTTCCACTTCACGTCGGCCGGGTCGGAGTTCGCCCTGACCGACCTCGGTGGCAACGACGGCGGTTGGCTCGCACCGTGGCTGCTGCCGAACACCATCACCTGCGACGACCGTCCGCCGGTGGTGCCGCCGCCACCGCCCGCCGCCTGGTGACCGGCGGCGCGGCCGGCGCGTTCGACGTGCCGACCGGGCGCGTCGGCGTCCGGCCGCGCGCCGCCGTGCCGGCCGGACGCGCCGACGCCACCTCGGGCGAGGTGGCGTCGGGACGCGGGCAGGAGGGTTAAGAAGGGGCCCCGCCTATACCGCAGGCGTTAACAGGGGGCCCCTCCTTACCTCTCAGGCCTCGGTGAGCTGGCCGCGCAGCTTGGTCAGCGCGCGGGCGAGCAGTCGGGACACGTGCATCTGGGAGACACCGACGCGGGCGGCGATCTCGCTCTGGGTCAGGTTGCCGTAGAAGCGGAGCGTGAGGATCTTCTGCTCCCGCTCGTCGAGCGTGGCCAGCGCCGGGCCGAGCGAGGCGCGCAGTTCGGCCAGCTCGTACTCGTTGTCCTCGGTGCCGAGGGTGTCGCCCAGCTCGGTGGCGCTCTCGCCGTCACCGATCGGGGTCGACAGCGACACCGCGTTGTAGGCGCGGGCGCCCTCCAGGCCCTCCAGCACCTCTTCCTCGGTGACGTCGAGGTGCGCGGCGATGTCGGCGACGGTCGGCGCCCGGTTGAGCGTCTGGGTCAGCGAGCTGTTCGCCTCGGAGATGCGCAGGCGCAGCTCCTGGAGGCGACGCGGCACCCGGATGTTCCAGGTGCGGTCCCGGAAGTGCCGCTTGATCTCGCCGAGGATGGTGGGGATGGCGAAGCCGGCGAAGTCGACCCCGCGGGAGGCGTCGAACCGGTCCACCGCCTTGATCAGACCGAGCGCCGCCGTCTGCGCGAGGTCGCCGGCCGGCTCGCCGCGACCGCTGTAGCGGGCGGCCAGGTGGTTGGCCAGCGGCAGCCACGCCTCGATGACCTGGTTACGCAGGGCGGCCCGGCGCGGGTGACCCGCCGGCAGCTCGGCCAGCGCCGCGATGAGTTCGCTGGCGCGGCTCTCCTCACCGGTCTGCGGCGCGCGGTGCACCTCGGTGACGGACGGTGCCATGGTCATCGTGGTCATGCTGCCCTTCCTGTCTGAGAAGAACGGGTGGTCTCCCACACCGGTCGTGCCAGCCACACTAGACCAAAAGTCGCCGTCAAATCAACCGAACGGACGATGAATGTTTAACCTCATTTCGGACAGAACCTAGCGATGCAGGAGTGGACGGTAGTCGGCGGCGGTGAACGGCAGCGACGAGACGCTGCCGTCGGCGCGCGGCACCTCCAACGGCTGCCCGTCCCGGCGGAACGCGACGCTGTCCACGTCCGGTCGCTGGGTGAGGCTGCACACGATCTGCCCGAACGCGAGCACCTCGTCGTTGCGGCCGGTCTCCTCGCCGGCCTGGCGCACCTCGACCGTGGCGACGGTGCCGGTCAGGGTGGCCCCGGCGACCGCCACCGTGCCCGGCAACGCGGTGACCAGCCCGTCCCGGCGTTCCGCGGTGTTCGGTCCGGCCAGCAGGTGCTGAAGGTGGGCATCCACCCCCGGCAGGCCGTCCGCCCCGCGGTTGACCACCACCAGCCCGTCGTCACGCACGAAGCAGAACGGCTCGTCGGCCCGCCCGGCCGGGTCGGCGGTCGTGGTGCCCGACGGTGTCGGGAACCGGCCCGGCGGCTCCCGCACCAACCGGGGCTCGTCGTCGACCGGCACGCCGCAGCCGGCGAGCAGCACGACCGCGAGCACCGTCGGGACCACCCGCCGGCCGCGGGCGGTCCGCCCCGGACCCCGCCGCCAGCTCATCGGACCGCCCCCGGCAGCTCGACCCGGAACCGGGCGCCCCGGGCCGCCCGGTCGAGCACGGCGGCCGTCCCGCCGTGCGCCGCGGCGTGCTGGGCCACCAGCGCGAGCCCGAGGCCGGTGCCGTCGGTGCCGGCCCGGTCGTGGGCGGCACGGCCCCGGACGAACCGGTCGAAGATCGCCTCCCGGTCCGCCGGCGGCACGCCCGGCCCGTCGTCGTCGACCTCCAGCACGCCCACGCCGTCCTCCGCGACGAGGCGGACGGCGACCGGACCCCCGCCGTAGCGCTCGGCGTTCTCCAGCAGGTTCAGCAACACCTGCGCGAACCGGCGGCGGTCGACCCACCACTGGTCCGGGACGCCCTCGGCTACCGTGACCAGGCTCTCCGGCAGCGACCGCTCCCGGCAGGCGGCCCGCGCCAACTCGGCCACGTCGACGGTTTGCCGGTGCGCGGGCTGCTCGGTGCGGGCGAGTTGGATCAGGTCGTCGACCAGCCGCTGGAATCGAGCCACCTCGTCGGCGACCAGGCCGGCCGCGGTGGCGGTGCGCTCGTCCTGGTGCTCCTTGCGGCGGGTCAGCACGCTCGCCGCCGCGGCGAGGGTCTGGAGCGGTGAGCGCAGCTCGTGGCTCACGTCGGCGGCGAAGCGCCGGTCCCGGTCGATCCGCTGCACCAGCTTGTCGACCATCGCGTTGAACGAGGTGGACAGGCGGGTGAGGTCCGGGTCGGTGGTCGGGTCGAGCCGGGTGGCGAAGTCACCGGCCGCGATCCGCTCGGCGGCGTCGGCGACGGCGGTGAGCGGCCGGAGACTGTTGCGGGTGGCGTACCAGCCGAGGGCCGCGCCCGCTCCGGCGATCATGATGGCGACCGCGGTCAGCGCCAGCCCCACCACCTGGAACGTGTCCTCCACCTCGCGCAGCGAGGTCAGCTCGTAGTAGCCCAGCTCGCCCTGGAGCGGCACGCCGACAAGCAGCGTCGGCTGGCCGTCGAGGCGGATCCGCTGCACGGCGGGCCGCCCCTCGGCGACCACCCGTTGCAGCTCCACCGGCACCGAGCCGGCCCCCAGGTCGGCGGCGCGGGCGTACCAACCGGTGCGCAGGTGCAGCAGCGGACGACGGGCGCTGCCGGTGTCGAGCGAGCGCAGCACCGCCACCACGTCCGGGGTGCCGGTGTCCAGGCCGGAACGCACCACCGCCGCGTCGTAGTACGCCGCCCGGACCGCGGCACGCTCGCGCTCGTCGAGCAGCGAGCGCCGGGTCAGGTCGTACGAGAAGAGGGCCATCAGCGCGGCCAGCATCAGGGCGCCGACGGCGAACGCCGCGGTGACCCTGGCGCGCAGTCCGGGTCGGCTCATCGCTGCAGCTTGTAGCCGAGGCCCCGGAGCGTGACCAGGTGGCGGGGGTTGGCCGGATCCGGCTCGATCTTCTGCCGCAGTCGGCCGACGTGCACGTCCACCAGCCGCTCGTCACCGGTCTCGTAGCCCCAGACGCGGCTGAGCAACTGTTGGCGGGAGAGCACCCGGCCGGCATGCTCGGCCAGCTCGCAGAGCAGCCGGAACTCGGTCCGGGTCACCGGCACCGGCCGGCCGGAGCGGCGGACCTCGCCGGCCTCCGGGCTGATCTCCAGGTCGCCGAAGAACTGGGCCGGCGCCGGTCCGGCCACGGTCCGGGCCCGTCGGCGCAGGGCGCGCAGCCGGGCCGACAGTTCCTTGATCGCGACCGGCTTGATGACGTAGTCGTCGGCGCCGGCCTCCAGCGCGGCGACGATGTCGTGGGTGTCGTCGCGGGCGCTGATCACGACGACCGGGACGTCGTCGTCGCGGCGTAACCGGCGGATGCAGTCGAAGCCGTCGATTCCCGGCAGCATCAGGTCGACAAGCACGTAGTCGGCCGGGTGCTCGCGCTGCCGGCGTAACCCCTCCTCCGCGGTGGCCGCCCCGTCGGCGGCGTAGCCCTCCTCTTCGAGGGCGAGCTGCAGCGCGAGTCGGATGCGGTCGTCGTCCTCGATCACCAGTACGGCCGTCATATGGGCATCATGACCGGCCGGCCGCGGGTCGCCCAATCGCGTCGGCCGTTCACGACTTTTGTCACCGAACCGTCATCCAACCGTCCGGTGACCTCCAAGATCGCTGGCCAGAGTGGGAACGACACCGGAACTCCGTCACGGAAGCGACCCCGATGACCATCTCCCTGCCGTCCTCCTCGCCGGAGTCCGCGGTGCCGCACGTAAGGGTGGAGATCACCGACGAGCTGGACCTGGCCGGGCTCCCCGAGGTCGCACACGTGCTGGACCGGGTCCTCGCGCTGCAGCCCCGGGAGGTGACGATCGACCTCGCCCGGTGCCGCCACCTGGACGCCGCCGCCATCGCGCTGCTGCTCGACGTCCACCGCCGGCTGGCCCGCCGGGACGGAACCCTCATCCTCAGCAACCCGCATCCCCGGATCCGGCGCATCCTCGCCACCGGCGGGCTGGGCGCGGCCGTAACCGTCGTCGACACGCCCCGCCCGGCCGTACGCGGCCGGGCCCGGGTCGGGTCCACGCCACGCTGAGGAGGAGTGGTGACCACCAGCACGCTCGTCGGAGCACTCGTCGTCGGCCTCGTGGTCGGCGGCGTGGGCCGCCTCGCCGTCCCCGGCCGCAAGGCCGTCCCGGTCTGGTTGACCCTCGCGCTCGGCGTCGCCGCCGCGCTGCTCGGGGCAATCGTGACCGGGCTGGTCGACCGGCGCCCCAACGGCTCGATGCTGCTGCCGCTGCTGGTGCAGTCCGGCTTCGCCGCCGTGGCGGTCATCCTGGCGGTGCTGGCCGCCGTCCGGTCGACGGCGGACCGGCAGGCGCCCTCCGACCCGGGCACCCGGCGGAAGGAGGAGGTGTGACGGTCGTACCGGCGGAACACCTGATGATGTTGATCTGCGACGGCTGCGGCGACAGCGTCACCGGCGCGGGCACCACGCTGCCGGACGCCGAGGTGGTGTGGACGCTCGTCTTCGAACACGACTGGGTCGGCTCGCCGTTCGCCTCCGGCCCGCACCACTGCCCCCGGTGCAGCGCCCGCGCGGCCGTCGCCGACGACGGCCTGGGCGTCGAAGACCTGGAGCAGGTGGAGGAGCCGAGGGCCACCCCGGAGAGCGACTCCGCGGAGGAGGTACGCCGGGCGCTCGCCGACCGGATCGTCCGCGCCGACCGGGTGCACGTCGACCTCGCCGGGATCGAGGTGATCGACTCCGCCGGCCTCGGTCTGCTGGTGCGGGCACACCAGGACGCCCGGCGCGACGGCCGGCAGCTCTGCCTGGTGTCTCCGTCGCGGTTCGTGCTCACCGTGTTGCACACCATGCGGCTCGACGGCGTTTTCGCCGTGGTCGACGTTCCCGCCCCGACGTCGGGCGTCGCGCCCGGCCGCCGCGCATGACCGACGAAGAAGGAGCCCACCCCGCGATGATGCCCTGGCCGTACCCCGAGTTTCCGTTTCCCGACGACGGGCCGGAGCCCGACGGCGCGGACATGCGGCTCACCTCCCTGGTCGCCCAGCGGCTGAGCGCCGACTGGACCACCCGGCGGCAGCAGATCACCGTCACCGTGCAGAACCGGGTGGTCATCCTCGCCGGTCTGGTCGCGGATCCGGAGACCCGCCGGGTCGCCGCCGAGCTGGCCTGGGACGTGCCGGGGGTGTCCGACGTCTGCAACGCGCTTCGGCTCTACGGCGGGCGCCGCAGCCGGCGCTGATCCGCCGGGGTGCTGGTTGCACGTATCGGCATCCGCCTCTACCCTCGGCGTGGGAGCGCTCCCCAGGCCGCCACGTCGGGCTTTCCGGGCAGGTTCACGACGGGCACCGTCCGTTCACCACCCACCAGATGGGACCTTCCCGCATGTCCTCGATACCCCGGCCGTCCCGGCGGCACCTGCTCGTCGGCGCCGCCGTCGGCGCGCTCGCCCTCGCGGCCACGGCCGTCCTGCCGTCGACCAACGCGATGGCGGCGACCGGCTGCGCCGTCACCTACACCACCAACTCCTGGCCGGGTGGCTTCACCGCCAATGTGACGGTCAAGAACCTCGGCGACCCGGTGAGCGACTGGACGCTGGGCTTCACCTTCCCCGACGGTGGCCAACGGGTGGTGCAGGGCTGGTCGGCCACGTGGCAGCAGAGCGGCTCCGCGGTCACCGCGCGCAACGTGGACTACAACGGCTCACTCGGCACCGGCGCCAGCACCAGCATCGGCTTCAACGGCTCCTGGACCGGGTCGAACCCGAACCCGACCTCGTTCACGCTCAACGGCGCGGTCTGCACCGGCGGTGTCACCACACCGCCGACGAGCACGCCGCCCACCACCACTCCCCCGACGACCACGCCCCCGCCGCCGACCGGCACCACGCCGGTGGCGATCAACGGACAGTTGCGGGTCTGCGGGGTCAACCTCTGCAACCAGTACGGCCGGCCGATCCAACTGCGCGGGATGAGCACGCACGGGTTGCAGTGGTTCGCCAACTGCTACACCGACGCCTCGCTCACCGCGCTGGCCGACGACTGGCAGGCCGACCTGCTGCGCATCTCGATGTACGTGCAGGAGAAGGGCTACGAGACCAACCCGGCCGCCTTCACCAACCAGGTGAACACGCTCGTCGACAAGGCCGAGGCCCGGGGCATGTACGCCCTGATCGACTTCCACACGCTGACGCCCGGCGACCCGATGTACAACCTGGACCGGGCCAAGACGTTCTTCGCCAACGTGGCCGCGCGCAACGCCGCCAAGAAGAACGTGATCTACGAGATCACCAACGAGCCCAACGGGGTGAGCTGGTCGACCATCCGCAGCTACGCGGAGCAGGTCATCCCGGTGATCCGGGCCAACGACCCGGACGCCGTGGTCATCGTCGGCACCCGGGGCTGGTCCTCGCTGGGCGTGTCCGAGGGCGGCAACTCCGACGAGGTCGTCAACAACCCGGTGCGGGCCGAGAACATCATGTACACGTTCCACTTCTACGCCGCGTCGCACGGGGACAACTACCGCAACGAGGTGCAGCGCGCCGCGTCCCGGATCCCGCTGTTCGTCACCGAGTTCGGCACGGTGACCTACACCGGTGACGGCGCGGTCGACACGGGCAGCAGCAACGCCTGGCTCGACCTGCTCGACCGGTTGAAGATCAGCTACGCCAACTGGACGTTCTCGGACGCGGCCGAGGGCAGCGCGGCGCTGCGGCCGGGCACCTGCGCGGCCGGCAACTTCTCCGGCACGTCGATGCTGACCGAGTCCGGCGCGTACATGCGTAACCGGATCCGTACCCCGGACAGCTTCCCCACCTCCTGACCGGGCGGCCGGCGGCGGCCCTTCCCCCTCGGGTCGCCGCCGGCCCGCCCTCCACGAAGGCGGGGCCCCTTTTTAACAGACGTCTGTTAAAAAGGGGCCCCGCCTCACCTCTGTCAGGGGTAGCTGACCACGTTGACCGGCACCGTGTTCGTGCCCTGCGCGGTGGCGCCCGTGTCGTTGATGACGTGGGTGATCGACCCGTTGCCGCCGAGCGACACCGTGAGCAGGTCGTGGAACCGTACGCCGGCCCGGGTCGGCGCCTCGAAGCTGTGGTAGGCCGCGATGGTCGGATCGACGTTGAAGTAGCAGTAGCTGCCCATCCCCCAGCCCTCGAACGAGGTGACCGCGTCCGCGACCTTGAACGCCGCGTAGCCGACCCGGGAGCCGTTCATCCACGCCGCCGCGTTCGGCGGGTCGTACGGCAGCTCGTTCTGGAAGAAGATGGTCCGCCCGTTCTCGCCGTTCCAGATCACCTCGTGTTTCTGGTAGTGCTCGACGAACAGCCCGAGCGCGGTGACCCGGTCACCGTTGACGATCAGGCCGGTGTCGGCGGTGTTCACGGTCCAGCCGATGCCGGTGCCGTGGTCGCCCCGCCAGGCCCAGATGTGGTCGATCAGCGCGTCGTCCTGGTTGACCACCAGGCTGGTGGTCGCCTTCCCGGCGTGCGCGCCGCCGATGCGGAAGAAGACGTCCTGCACGGAGGTGGGGTTGGTGGCGTGACTCGCGGCCGAGCCGGCCGGGCCGACCTGCAACAGCACCGGCGAGTTGACCGCCCCGGCGTCGAACAGCAGCCCGGCGAGCCGGACCCCGTCGACGTCGGCGACCGTCATCGGGACCACGCCGTTCTGCGGGACGAGCGTCGGGTAGCCGACGCCGAGCACCACCGTGCCGGCCCGGTTGACCGCGATGGTCTGGTCGACGGCGTAGACGCCGGGGGTGAAGAGCAGGTTCAGTCCCTGGGCCAGCGCGCTGTTGATGGTGGCGGCCGAGTCGCCGGGCTTCGCCACGTAGAACTGGCTCAGCGGGATCGACGTGCCCGGGGTGGACCCGCCCAGCCAGGACGCCCCGCTGGCGTTGGTCCGGGTGGACGGGACGAACACCTGGTAGGCGCCGGCGCTGTCGAGATAGAGGTAGGGCACGTCGCGGCTGACCGGGGTCTGCGCGAGCGTCGTGTACGGCGGGTTCGGGAAGCTGGTGGCGGGCGCGCCCACCACCCCGGAGTTGGTGACGTTCCAGACCGCGTTGAGGTAGCCGCCCACGTTGCTGTCCCGGGTGTACCACTGCTGCTGCGAGTACGGCTGGACCACGCCCGTCACCCGACTGTCCGCGATGTAGCCGCCGCTGGCCCAGCCGTAGCCGTTGGGGGCCAGGTTGAGGTCGCCCTGGATGTCCATCCGGCGGAACGGGGCGGCCTGCGAGACCGCCCAGCGGGTGAACCCGGCGGACGGGAAGACCTGCATGTTCGACGCCGAGCGCCAGAAGTTCTGGGTGGCGTTGCCGCTGAACCAGCCGGCGTCGACCGTGACGTCGCCGTGGATGCGTACGTCGCCGGGGTTCCGGCCGAGCCCCATGATCGAGGTGTAGAAGCCGATCTGCGCGTTGATGCCGGAGTAGTCGCCCGGCTTGAACATCAGCGCGTACCGCTGGGTGCCGAACTGGTTCGACTCCTGGGTGCGGAAGACGGCGTCGAGCTGGGTCTGGATGCTGGCGGCGGACATCGACGGATCGAACGTGATGACGTTGGGTCCGAGCGACCCGCCGCCGGGCACGGTGCCACCGCCTGTGGTGTTGACGGTGACCTCCCACAGTGAGTAGCCGTAGCCGGTGGCCCGCGCGGTGCCGTACACCCGCAGGTAGCGGCCGGAGCCGTTGACGGTGAGCGCGTCGGTCCCGCCGTCGCCGTTCGTCGTGCTGGACACGGTGGTCCAGGTGGTCCCGTCGGTCGAGGTCTGCACCTGGTACGCCCGCGCGTACGCGGCCTCCCAGCTCAGCACCACCCGGCAGATGGTCCGGACGCTGCCCAGGTCGACCCGGAGCCACTGCGGGTCGGCGGCGGCGCTGGCCCAGCGGGTGCCCGGGTCGCCGTCGACCGCCGCCGAGGCGGGGGTGCCGGCGTTCTCGGTCGACGAGGCGGTGGCCGGTCGCCCCCGGGCGGCGTTCGTCGTGGTGTCGCAGCCGCTACCGGTGCCGGTGCTGCCGTAGACCTGGAACTCCCAGAGCGAGTAGCCGTAGGCGGTGCCCCGTGCGGTGCCGTACACCCGCACGTAGCGGCCGGAGCCGCTGACGGTCAGGTCGTCGGTGCCCCCGTCGCCGTTCGTCGTGCTGAACACGGTGGTCCAGGTGGTCCCGTCGGTCGAGGTCTGCACCTGGTACGCCCGGGCGTAGGCGCCCTCCCAGGTCAGGCTGACCCGGGAGACGGTGGCGGTGGCGCCGAGGTCGACCTGGATCCACTGGGGGTCGGCGAAGGCGCTCGACCAGCGGGTGCCGGTGTTGCCGTCGGTGGCGTTGGACGCCGGGGTGCCGGCGTTCTCGGTCGAGGAGGCGGTGGTGGGGCGTCCTTGGGAAATCAGCGGGTCGGCGGCCCTGGCCGGGCCGGGGGGCGCGACGAGCGCCACGGTGGCGAGCAGGGCGGCCAGCGCGGCGAGCAGTCGCCGTGGGGACAACGACATCGGTACGGGTGACATGGGCATCTCCGGGACGGGTGGAGTGCGGGGCGGGGGAACGGGTCCGGACGGGCCGGCGTGCCGACCCGTGCGGTGGACCTTCCCCGGACGCAGTGGCGCGTGTCAATTCCCGAGCCCGCTTCGGAGGGCTTTTTTCGCGCCTTGTGAAAAGTCCGGAACAAAGCGTAAGCCGGGGCGCCCCACCGGGCGGCGGGGTCGGCGTCAGTCCGGCAGCACCGCCGCCGGTATCCGGCAGGGTGCCGCCTTCCCCAAGTCGTCGGAGGGGTGTGCCACGCTTGGCGGCGTGGCACACCGACCGCCGATCCTGCTGATCGACTCCCCCAGCCTCTACTTTCGCGCCTATTTCGGCATCCCCGAGTCGGCCGCGAGGACGGACGACGGCCAGCCGGTCAACGCCGTGCGTGGCTTCCTCGACATGCTCGCCCAACTGGTGCGCACCCGGCGGCCCGACCGGATGATCTGCGCGCTCGACCACGACTGGCGGCCGGCGTGGCGGGTGGAGCTGCTCCCCTCGTACAAGGCACACCGGGTGGCGCCGGAGGGCGGCGAGGTCGTGCCGGACACGTTGTCCCCGCAGGTGCCGATGATCCTGGAGGTCCTCGACGCGCTCGGCGTCCCGGCGATCGGCGCCACCGGCTACGAGGCCGACGACGTGCTCGGCACGCTCTCGGTGACCCAGCCCGGCCCGGTCGAGGTGGTCTCCGGCGACCGCGACCTGTTCCAACTCGTCGACGACGCCCACCCGACGCGGCTGCTCTACGTCGGCCGGGGCGTGGCCAAGCTGGACGACTGCGACGACGCCGCGGTCCGGGCCCGCTACGGCGTCCCCGCCGACCGCTACGCCGACTTCGCCGCGCTGCGCGGCGACCCGAGCGACGGCCTGCCCGGGGTGCCCGGGGTGGGCGAGAAGACGGCCGCCCGGCTGATCGACCGCTACGGCGGGCTCGACGGCATCCTCGCCGCGCTCGACGACCCCGCCTCCGGCTTCGCGCCCGGGCTGCGCGGCAAGCTCGACGGCGCCCGCGACTACCTGGCCGTGGCGCCCAAGGTGGTCCGGGTCGCCACCGACGTGCCGCTGCCCGAGTTGGACCCGGCACTGCCGACGTCCCCGGCGGATCCGGACCGGTTGCTCGATCTGGCGCAGCGCTGGAACCTGGCCGGCTCGTGCCGCCGCCTGGTCGACGCGCTCGCCGCCCCCCGCACCTGACGGGCGGCGTCGGGCCGTCCGTCGGACACCCGCTTCCGCCAGCCGCCGGCCGATGGGCACGCGCCGCGCCTCAATCTGACCACTCGCCACTCCCCATTCGCAGACCAGCACGGCCACCACGCCACCGCGCGCCACCACGGCCCGGCGCTCCTCCACGCCTCCAGCACGGCACGACACTCCCCCGCGCCACCACCCCGACCGGCACGGCACGGCGACCCGCCACACGGACATTCGTGCTCACCGGAAGCAAGGCAACGGCTGAGGTCCGAGTGGGCGGACTCGTCGCCGGCCACCGCGACGAGCGGATCGTCGACGCGCTGGTTCCGGCTTGCTGCGCCCTCACCTAGCTATACGCGCGCAGCCTGTCGATGATCAGCACCGCTACGCCGAAGTGGTGGTGTCGCGCGAGTAGGGATGCCGCCATTTCGGCGTAGTGCAGGGCCGCCGCGTCCTGGGTCCAGCCAATGAGCCTGTCCGGACGCGTCCGCCACGCCACACCGCAGCACGCCACATCACACCGCGACACACCGCGCCGCCGTCCGGCGCGGACGCAGGACAGGCGCTCCGGCCAAGGCGCACGGGCTTCCCCGACATCCCGGACCCATCGGTCGCGGATCACGGCAGCAACGAATCTTGGAAGGAAATGGCCCCCATAGGGGCACTTTCGTACCAAGATCTCTGGCGTTCCCACGAGCTGGAAGATCGATCTCGGGGAGCGGGAGCTGCTCGGGGCGTCCCATGCGGAGGCGCCACAGATCAGCCTCGCGGAGGCGTCTCAGCGCTCCCGACCGACACGCCATCCGTCATCGGTCAGCGGCCACGCATTGTCGACTCGCAGGTACACGGCGATCTGCCGCCATCCGGCGGTCACCGGCACCATGAGCACGCCGCACCATCAGCGCAGCGGCGGACAGCGCGACGCGCGAGTGGCCTAGCGACGGGGGTCGGTCCCGCGGCGGGAGGGGAACTGCGCGCCGGGCTGCGCCAGCGTCGAGCGGGCACGCAGCCCCACCGGATCAGCCGCCGAGGAGTCCTGCGCCGACCGGGCACGCAACCCCACCGGATCAGCCGCCGAGGAGTCCTGCGCCGACCGGGCACGCAGCCCCACCGGGTCCGCCGCCGAGGAGTCCTGCGCCGACCGGGCACGCAGGCCCACCGGGTCCGGTGCCGGGGCGTCCTCGGCCGCCGGGGACGCGCCGTCCAGCCGGGAGGCCACGTAGGCGGCACCGGCCCGGTCGTCGTCCGACGGTGCGGCGAGCAGCGCGTAGACCAGGCCCACCACGCCGAAGATCACGGCGAGCACGATCGGCACCAGCAGGCCGCTGACCTCGGTGCCGGTGGCCGCGCCGTGGCCCTCGTGCAGGTGCACCGACAGCGCGCTCATGCCGGTGAAGTGCATGCCGTTCACCGCGATGCCCATGACCAGCGCCGACGCCATGATCGCGACAGCACGTCGGACGGTCATCGCCAGCCACAGCGCCACGGTGGCGGCCACCAGCGCGATGACGATGGAGAGCGCCACCCGCAGCCGGTCGTAGCCGAGCGTGCCGTCGAGCCGCATGGCCGCCATTCCGGTGTAGTGCATGGCGGCCACCCCCGCGCCGGTGAACAGGCCGCCGGCGAGCAGCCGGGGCGCGGTGAGCCGGCCGGTGCCCACGATGGCCAGGCCGATCCCGACCGCGCCCACGGCGATCACCGTGCTGGCCGCGGTCAGCGGCACGTCGTAGCGGATCCGGGTGCCGCTGACGGCGAAGCCGAGCATGGCCATGAAGTGCATCGCCCAGATGGCGGTGCCGCCCAGCGCCCAGGCCGCGAGCAGACCCCACCACATCCGCTGGCCGGCGCCGGAGGCGGTGCGGATCCGCCCGGCGCAGACCAGACCGAGCACGGAACCGAGCACGGACAGCGCGTAGCTGAGCGCGGGTGTGATCCACCCGTACTCAAAGTGATTGATCTCGCCCACGGTGACCATCCTCGATCCGTTACCGGCGCGTAAACATTGCGCCCCGCAATGATCCGACAACGCCTGATCAGGCACAACACCGCCCCCCGGGTATCCGGGGGGTGGTGTCGTGATGACGCAAAGCTGCGTCGATTCCCGACCGATGGTGACCGAAAGTGATCGTCAGGCGGAGGCGTGGTAGGCCAGCACGCCCCGGTTGACGGCCGAGATCGCCTGCCGCGCGGTGGCGCGCAGCTCCACGGAGGCGCCGCCGGAGTCGGCGAGCTGGCCGAGCAGGTCGACCACCTGCCGCGACCAGCGGACGAAGTCACCGGCCGGCATCTCGCCGTCGATCTGGTGCCCACTGGCGAGCACCTTGGCGAGCGCCTCCCCGCGCGCCCACCGGTAGATCGGCCAGGCGAAGCCGAGGTCCGGCTCCCGGGTGGCGGTCAGACCCCGCGCCGCCTCGTCCGCCTCGATGTCGCTCCACAGCTTGAGCGTCTCGTCGACCGCGTCGCCGACCGCGCCGCGCGGCAACGACGCCCGCTCGTCGACGTCCCGCCGGGCCTCGAAGACCACCACCGACACGGCGGCGGCCAGCTCGGCCGGGGAGAGCCCGTCCCACACCCGGCGTCGCAGGCACTCGGCGACGAGCAGGTCGGCCTCGGTCCAGATCCGGGCCAGCATCCGGCCCGCGTCGGTGACCTCACCGTCGGGGGCCAGATAGCCGCGCGCGGTCAACAACGCGACGATCCGGTCGAAGGTACGGGCCAGGGAGCCCGTCCGCCCACTCACCCGCTGCCGCAGCTCGTCGGTGTCGCGCTCCAGCCGGCGGCGACGCTCGGCCCAGCGGGCGTGCTCCTCCCGGTCCGGGCAGGCGTGGCAGGGGTGCCCGCGCATCTCGACGCGGAGCTGGCTGAGCCGGTGGTCCTCCCCGACCGCCTGGCGGGACCGCCCGCCGCGCCGGCCACCGTGCCGGTCCAGCCCGGTGCCGCTGACCGCGGCGGCCAGGTCCCGCCGCGCCGCCGGCGACCGGTGGTTGAAGTGCTTCGGCACCCGGATCCGGGCGAGGACCTCGGCCGGGGTGGTGAAGTCGCCGGGGCTGACCCGGCCGGCCCAGCGGTCCTGGGTGAGCACCAGCGGGCGGGGCTCGCCGAAACCGCCGGTCGCCGGGTCGAGCACCACGGCCAGGCCGGCCCGCCGCCCCGACGGCACGCGGATCACGTCGCCGACCCGCAGCCGCTCCAGTGAGGTGACGGCCGCCGCCTTGCGCTGGGTCTGCCCCTGCCGGGCGATGGCCCGTTCCCGGTCGGCGATCGCCACCCGCAGCGCGAAGTATTCGTCGAAGTCGCCGTGGTGGCAGGCGGCCTCCGCGCCGTACGCCTCGATCGTCTCGGTGTTGCGCTGCACCTGCCGGGCCAGCCCGACCACCGACCGGTCCGCCTGGAACTGCGCGAAGGAGGATTCCAGCAGCGCCCGGGCCGGCTCCGCGCCGACGCTGCCAACCAGGTTGACGGCCATGTTGTAGGACGGCCGGAAGCTGGACCGCAGCGGGTAGGTGCGGGTGGAGGCCAGGCCGGCCACGTGGCGGGGGTCGGTCTCCGGCGACCAGACCACCACGGCGTGGCCCTCGACGTCGATGCCGCGCCGGCCGGCGCGGCCGGTGAGCTGGGTGTATTCGCCCGGGGTGAGGTCGACGTGGGCCTCGCCGTTGAACTTCACCAGCCGCTCCAGCACCACGCAGCGGGCTGGCATGTTGATGCCCAGGGCCAGCGTCTCGGTGGCGAAGACCGCCTTGACCAGGCCGCGGACGAACAGCTCCTCGACGACCTCCTTGAACGCGGGGAGCATGCCGGCGTGGTGGGCGGCCAGGCCGCGCTCCAACCCGTCGAGCCACTCCCAGTAGCCGAGCACGGTCAGGTCCTCGCCCGGGATGGCGGTGATCCGCGCCTCGACCACCTGACGGATCTCGGCGCGTTCCTCCGCGGAGGTCAGCCGCAGCCCGGCGGCGAGGCACTGCTGGACCGCCGCCTGGCAGCCGGCCCGGCTGAAGATGAACAGGATCGCCGGCAGCAGGTTCTCCCGGTCCAGCCGTTCCACGATGTCGGGGCGCATCGGACCGCGCCAGCGCGGACCGCGCCGCCCGCCACCGGGGCCGGCGCCGCGCCCCTCGCCCAGCTCCAGCCGGCGCACCGTGTCCCGGGTGTAGCGCAGCAGCTCGGGGTGGACGTCGTGCTTGCGGGCCGCGTCGGCGTCGTGGAACAGGTCGAACATGCGCTTGCCGACGAGCATGTGCTGCCAGAGCGGCACCGGCCGGTGCTCGGAGACCACCACCGTGGTCTCGCCGCGCACGGTGACCAGCCAGTCGGCGAACTCCTCGGCGTTGGACACGGTGGCCGACAGCGACACCAGCGTGACCGACTCCGGCAGGTGGATGATCACCTCTTCCCAGACCCCGCCGCGGAACCGGTCGGCCAGGTAGTGGACCTCGTCCATCACCACGTAGGCCAGGCCCGCGAGGGTGGCCGAGCCGGCGTAGAGCATGTTGCGCAGCACCTCGGTGGTCATCACCACCACCGGCGCGTCGCCGTTTATCGCGTTGTCGCCGGTGAGCAGCCCGACCCGCTCGGCGCCGTAGCGGTCGACCAGGTCGTGGTATTTCTGGTTGGACAGCGCCTTGATCGGCGTGGTGTAGAAACACTTGCGCCGGGTGGCCGGGGCGTCGCCGTCGACCGACCCGCCGCGCAGCGCCAGGTGCACGGCGAACTCGCCCACCACTGTCTTGCCGGCGCCGGTGGGCGCGCAGACCAGGACGCCGCTGCCCCGCTCCAGCGCCTGGCACGCCTCGCGCTGGAAGTCGTCGAGGTCGAACCCGAGATCGTGGGAGAATTCGTCCAGGGCCGGGAAGGCGGAGGCCTGCGCGGCCCGGCGGCGCGCCGCGGCGTACCGCTCGGCGGGGCTCGACATGCATCCAAGATTAATCGGTACCGCCGACGACCACCGGTCAAGGCCGTCCGGCAGGGGGGTCGGAGGGGGTCGGTAGGGTGCACGACGTGCCGGACCGTACCGAACTCCCCCACGCCTCGATCGGTGCCGACGACGCCGTCCGCCCGGGCCCGTCCCGCCGGCCGGTGGAGGCGGTGCTCTTCGACTTCCACGGCACCCTCGCCCAGGTGGAGGAGCCGCTGGCCTGGGTACGCGCCGCCGCCGCGGCCTGCGGGGTCGAACTGGACCGCATCCGCGCCACCTCGCTCGCCGACCGCCTGCTCACCGCCGGCCGGGCGGGCGGGCCGCGGCCGACCCGCGTCCCGCCCCGGCTGGCCGAGCTGTGGGCCGACCGTGACCTCTATCCGCATGCCCACCGGGGGGCCTACACCGGGCTCGCGGAGACCGTCGACACCGGCATCGACGGGTTCGCCGACGCGCTCTATGAGCGGGTGCTGGTCCCGGAGGGCTGGATGCCGTACCCGGACACCGCCCCGGTGCTCGGCGCGCTGCGGGCCGGCGGGGTGAAGGTGGCGGTGGTCAGCAACATCGGCTTCGACCTACGGCCGCTCTTCGCCGCCTGGGAGCTTGACGCGCTCGTCGACGCGTACGCCCTGTCGTACGAGGTGGGGCGCTGCAAGCCGGACCCGGGGATCTTCCTGCGCGCCTGCGGCATGCTCGGGGTCGACCCGGAGCACACGCTGATGGTGGGCGACACCCCGGCCGACGCCGGCGCGGTGGCGGCCGGATGCGGGGTGCTGGTGCTGCCGTGCGCCGACGCCGGCCGGCCGAACGGGTTGGGGGCGGTGCTCGACCTGGCCGGGATCGGGTGAGCGACGACACACCGGGGCGCGCGCCGGGCCGGCTCGGTGGCGTCGCGCTGGTGCTGGGCGGCGCGCTGTCGGTGCAGTTCGGGTCGGCGCTGGCCGCGCTGCTGTTCCCGCGTACCGGGGTGGCCGGGGCGGTCACGCTACGACTGACCCTCGGCGCCCTGCTGATGCTCGTGGTGTGCCGGCCCCGGCTGCGCGGGCACGGGCGGGGTGGCTGGGCCGCCGTGGTCGCGTTCGGGCTGGCGCTGGCCGGGATGAACTCGATCTTCTACCAGGCGATCGAGCGGATCCCGCTCGGTCCGGCCGTGACGCTTGAGGTGCTCGGCCCGCTGGCGCTGTCGGTGGTCGGGGCGCGCCGGGTCGCGGCCTGGTGCTGGGCCGGGCTGGCGCTGGCCGGGGTGGCCCTGCTCGGGCAGGGCGGGTTCGACCGGCTCGACCCGGTCGGCGCCGCGCTGGCGTTGGTCGCGGGCAGCATGTGGGCCGCGTACATCGTCTGCTCGGCCCGGGTCGGCGCGCGGTTCCCGCGGGCCGACGGGCTGGCCCTCGCCCTCGCCGTGGCGGCTCTCGTCACCCTGCCGATCGGGCTGGTCGGCGCCGGCGGCCGGCTGGCCGACCCGGCGGTGCTGGGGCTCGGCGCGGGGCTGGCGCTGCTCGCCTCCGTGCTGCCGTACAGCCTGGAGCTGGCGGCGCTGCGGCGGCTGCCCACGGCGACGTTCGCGGTCCTGATGAGCCTCGGGCCGGCGATCGCCGCGCTGGCCGGCTGGCTGGTGCTCGGCCAGGCGCTGCGCCCGGTCGAGGTGCTCGCCATCGCGCTCGTGGTCGCCGCGAGCGTCGGAGCGGTCCGCGCCGCGGCGCCCCCACCGTCGACGCCGGGACCGCCCCCGACGCCCGTCCCGCCGCCGGCTGTCAGCGCAGCAGCCGCAGCGCCGCCGGCACGGCGGTGACGGTCACCGGCAGGTCGAACGCCCGCTCACCGTCGGCGTACGTGGTGATGCCCTCGGCGGCCAGCTCCACCGTCCGCGCCCGGTAGGTCCGCACCAGCGGGTGCGTCACGTGGGTGCCCCGGTAGATCCGCGGCTTCACCCGCATCAGCGTGCGCCTGTCGAAACGACCCCCCACCACCACGTCCAGCAGGCCGTCGGTCGGGTCGGCGTCCGGGCAGATCCGCATGCCGCCGCCGTAGCCGGCCGTGTTGCCGACCGCGACAAGCACCGCGTCCACCTCCTGCGGCACGCCGTCCAGGGACAGCCGGTAGCGGCGTGGCCGCAGCCGGGCCAGCTCCACCAGGATCGCCAGGTCGTAGCGGCGCGGCCCGCGCGGCCGGCGCATCCGGTTGGCCCGCTCGTTGACGATCGCGTCGAAGCCGGCCGCGAGCACCGCGACGTACCAGCGCCCGTCGCCGTCGGGCCGGACCAGCCGGGCCAGGTCGACCGGGCGGCTGCGGCCGGCGGCCAGCGCCGCGGCGATCACGTCGACGGCGGCCAGGGGATCGACCGGGAACCCGGTGTCGGCCGCGAAGTCGTTGCCGGTGCCGGCCGGCACCGGCCCGAACGGCACGGCGGTGCCGGCGACCGCCTGCACCGCGCGGTGCACGGTGCCGTCCCCGCCGACCGCGACGAGCGCACCGGCGCCGCCGGCCACCGCGGCGTGGCACGCCGCCTCCGCCTCCCCGGGGGTACGCGCGCGCAGCAGCTCCACCGGGCGGCCGGCCGCGCCAAGGCGCTCCAGCACCGCCGGCAGCAGGCCGCGGTGCCGCCCCCGTCCGGCGACCGGGTTGGCGAGCACGGCGACGGGGCCGGACGGAACATGATCGGGCGCGGTCACGGCGAGCACCGTACGACACGAGGCGCGCGACCCACCAGGGGAGACGGCGGCGCCCACCGGGCCGGACCTCGACCCGGTCGTCCGGGTCGCCGGGTCAGCGCACCACCAGCCGCTCGCTCACCGAGGGGACGCCGTCGCCCTTGACCTTGACCGTCCAGGTGCCGGCGGCGCCGAGCGCCACCACCGTCTCGGCGGTGCCGCTCGGCTCCGCCTTCAGCTCGGCGACCCGCTTGCCGTCGGGGTTGAGCAGATAGAGGGTCCGGGCGCCGGCGGTCTTGTTCGTGACCTTCAACGCGAGCTTCTCACCGGGCTCGGCGATCAGCCCGTCGACGCCGGTGAGCGTGTCACCGCTCAGCTCGATGGTGACCGCCCGGTCGTACTCCGTCTCGGCCGCGGCGCTGGCCACGGCGCCGTCGTCGGTGACGGTGATCCGGGTCCGCACCCCGTCGCCCTGCCGGCCCGGCTTGCAGGCCACCTCGTACGTGCCGGTGGCGAGCGTGGCGCGCAGGTCACCGGTGCGGCCCGGGGGCACGTCGGCCACCTCGCCCACCATCTTGGTGAACTTCTCGCCCTCCCGGCCGTAGACGTAGACCCCGGTGGCCTGCTCCCCCCGGTTGGTCACGGTGAAGGTGACCGTGCCCGGCGTGAACAGCGTGGTGGTGACCTCGCAACTGGTGTCGGTGGCGGTCACCGGGACCTGCTCGCCCTTCGGCGCGGGCTCGTCGTCGCCGCAGGCGGTGAGCGCGGTGGCGGCGCAGAGGACGGTCAGGACGACGGCGGTACGGCTTTTCATCGGGCTCTCCGGAGCGGAGGTCAGCGCGCTGACCGGGACGGGTGGGACTCGGCGGAGTCAGCAGAGTCTAAGCGGGCGGCCTGCCCCGGCAAGGCCCGAGGGCGGTTCGAATGTCCGGCTCCGGTGCGGCGATGATGGCGGGATGCGACTGGTCTCCCTGCTCCCCTCCGCCACCGAGATCGTGTACGCCCTGGGCCTCGGCGACGAACTGGTCGGGGTGACGTTCGAGTGTGAGGTGCCCCCGGCGTACCGGGCCTTCCCCACCGTCGTGGTCGGCGGCCGGGACACCCGCGGCATGAGCCCCGGCGAGATCGACACGTACGTGCGGGAACGGCTGGCCGCCGGCGCGGACCTCTACACGCTGCACGCCGGTGCGCTGGCCGGACTGGACCCGGACCTGATCCTGACCCAGGACCTGTGCCGCGTCTGCGCGCTGCCCGCCGGCCGGGTGACCGACGCCGTCGACCATCTCGGCGCCCGGGCGGACGTGGTGTCGCTCGACCCGTACACCCTCGACGACGTGCTGGGCACGATCCGCGCGGTGGGCGCGGCGGCCCGGGTGCCGGACCGCGCCGAGGCCCTGGTGGACGGGCTGCGCGCCCGGCTGGCGGCGGTCGGCGCGGCGGTGGCCGGCCGGCCCCGGCGGCGGGTCGCCGTGGTCGAGTGGGTGGACCCGCCGTTCGGCGCCGGGCACTGGATCCCGGACCTGGTCGACGTTGCCGGCGGCGAGCCGGTGGCCACCCACCCGGGCGCCCGGTCCACGCCGACCACCTGGTCGGATCTGCGCGCGGCGCGCCCGGAGGTGGTGCTCGTCGCGCCGTGCGGCTTCCGGCTGGACGGCGCCGCCGGGCAGGCGGCCGAGGTGGCCGGTCACTTCCCCGGCGCGGAGGTGTGGGCGCTCGACGCCGACGGTCTGATCGTGCGCGCCGGCCCGCACCTGGTCGACGGCGTCGAGGCGATCGCCGCCATCCTGCACCCCGACGCCGTCCCGCCCGTCTCCCCCACCGCCGCCCGCCGCATGGCCTGACCCCACCCTCGCCCCGCGCCCACGCCCCGCCCACCGCCCGTCGATCTTGGACTTGTGGTCGTTGACAAAAGGCACATGAACGGCATTCGAGGCGCCACAAGTCCAAGATCGACGGGGCGAGGGGTGTGGGGGTGGGATGGCGACCGCCGTCCCCGGGGGTGGGGACGGCGGTCGGGTGGAACGGGAACAGCCAGGTCAGGTCATGTCGTCGTAGCGGCGTTCGATCGGCGCCGGGGCGGCGATCGGCTCGGGCGCCTCGATCGGGGCGGACGCCTCGATCCGGGCACCGGTCGGCACCGGCTCGTCCGACAGGTCCAGCGGCGACACCTCGTCGTCGGCGAGGCCGGCGTAGACCTCCTGCCCACGCCGCCGCCGGCGGTCGTTGAGGAACGCCACCCCGACCGCCCCGAAGTAGAGCGCGGAGAGGCAGACCGCCAACGCCGTCATGCCGAACGGGTCGGGCGTCGGCGTGACCACCGCGGAGAACGCGAAGAACACGAAGATCGCCACCCGCCACCAGCTCAGCAGCCGTTTGGCGCTGGCCAGGCCGACGAAGTTGAGCATCAGCACGATCAGCGGGAACTCGAACGCCACCCCGAACAGCAGGATCAGGTTGGTGACGAACGAGATGTAGCGGGTCACCTCAAGGTTCGTCGCGATGTCGTCGCCGGAGACGTTGAGCAGGAACTCAAGCCCCTTGGTGGTGACGAAGAACGCCAGCACCGCGCCGGCCGCGAACAGCGGCGCCGCCAGGGCGGTGAAGACGTACGCGTAGCGCCGCTCGTGCCGGTGCAGGCCGGGCGCGATGAACGCCCAGAGCTGGTAGAGCCAGATCGGCGCGGCGATGATCAGGCCGACCCAGAGGCCGATCTTCAGGTTCAGCAGGAAGACGTCGGCGACGCCGAGCTGCACGAACAGGCACTTCCCGGTGTCTGGATCGATCGACTGCGGCAGGTCGCAGTAGGGCTTCGACAGCAACTCCCGGACCGGCGTGGCCAGCCAGATGCCGAAGCCGAAACCGACGAGGATCGCCAGCGACGCCCGGAACAGGCGGTTACGCAGCTCGCGGATGTGCTCCATGAGCGTCATGGAGCCGTCCGCCGCGCGCGCGAACGTGCTCGGTCCGCGCTTCTTCAACCCCAAGGCCACGGTGGTGGAGGCCCTCTCGGATCAGTTCTCGCGGACGCGCTGCACCGGGTCGGCCGGCGGAGCGACCGGCTGCTGCGGCTGCGGGGCGAACTGCTGCTGCGGCTGGGCGTACTGCTGCTGGCCCTGGACGTATTGCTGCTGCGGCGGGAGCGGCTGGTAGCCGGCCTGCGCGTCGGCCTTCTCGGCCAGGTCGCGGTCGTCGTCGTCGTGCAGGCTCTTGGTCTCGGCCTTGATGATCCGCAGCGAGCGGCCCAGCGAGCGGGCCGCGTCGGGGAGCCGCTTCGCGCCGAAGAGCAGGATTAGCACGACCACGAGTACGGCGATGTGCCACGGCTTGAGGGCACCCATGGGAAGCTCCAGTCGCTCTGTGTCGGTGTGTGGGTGGGTCGCCGCCCATCGTACGTGCGTCGCGGCGGCTTGCCATCCCCGCCGGGCCTGCTGGTGCGGCCCGGTCGGTGAAGTCTCGACCAACCCGAAGTGTCCCGTCAACCGCCCATCGCGGCGCAATCGGGGGCGTTACCGCCCAGAAGCGACGGGCGTCGATCACTCCCCGCGCTTGGCCTTGATCAACATGATCCGCTCCTGCGCCACGGCCGCCCGCTCCTGGAGCGTCTCGGCCCGCGTCTGCAACTGTTCGGCGGCCGAACGCAGCGCCTCCGCCTCGGTCGCCCGACGCTGCAACGCCACCGCCGCGCGACGCAGCCGGGGCAGCCGCGCCACCACCGGGCGGACCGCCAGGGCCAGCACGACCAGCGCGAGCAGCACGATCCCGAGCACGATCCAGATCACCACGGCGGTCAGCCTATCGGGTGCCGCCGGCCGCCGCCGGGTCGGCGGTGCCGGTCGGGACCGCGTACGCGTCGAGCGCCGCGACCGCCTGCGCGCGGACTTGCTCGGCCAGCTCGGCCGGGGCCACCACGGTCGCCTCCGGGCCCAGCCCGAGCACGAACCGGCGGGCCCAGCCCAGGTCGGTGACCCGCAGGGACACCAGCCAGTGCTCGCCGTCGGCCTCGACCCGCTCACACGGATAGTATTCGGTGATCCACCGCTCGCCCCGGCCGATCCGCAGCGTGATCAGCGGCAGGTCGGCCGACGGCCGGAACACGCCGTCGCTGAGGTCGTGCGGGCGGGCCTGCGGCGGCACCACGGCCCGCTCCGGCAGCTCGGTGACCGCGTCGATCCGGTCGGCCCGGAACAGCCGGACCGCCTCGGCCCGGCGGCACCACGCCTCCACGTACGCCCGGCCGGCGACCATCAGCATCCGCAACGGGTCGATGGTGCGCTCGGTGGTCTCGTCCCGGGCCGGCGTGTAGTAGGTGATCCGCAGCGCCCGGCCCCGCTCGACGGCGGCGCGCAGCTCGCGGACCCGGGCGTTGTCGCCGGGCAGCCGCACCTCCACCGGCGCGCCGGCCAGGTCGCCGGCCGCGCCCTCGATCTTGGCGAGGGCCCGCTCGACCGCCTCCCGGTTGGCCACCCCGGGCGTCTCGGCGAGCATCCGCAGCGCCACCACCAGGGCCAACGCCTCGTCCGGGGTGAGTCGCAGCGGCCGGTCGATGCCGGCGTCGTAGGTGATGGTCACCCGGTCGCCGTCGAACGCCATGTCGATCAGGTCACCCGGCCCGTAACCGGGCAGCCCGCACACCCAGAGCAGCTCCAGGTCCTCCCGGAGCTGCTTGTCGGTCACGCCGAGGTCGTGCGCCGCCTCGGCGATCTCGATGCCGGGGCGGGCCAGCAGGTAGGGCACCAGGTTGAGCAGCCGGGCCAGCCGGTCGGCCGAGGCGCGGCCGGCGCGGGCCGCCGGCCGGGTCACCGGGCACCCCCGGCCACCGCCAGCTCGTCGTGCCGGGCGGCGACCTCCTTCAACCGCTGGATGACCGCCTCCCGCACCTCCGGTGGCTCCAACACCCGCACGTCCGGGCCGTAGCCGACGATCTGACCGGCGAGGAAGTCGGAGTCGGCGTACGGCAGCACCAGGCGGTCGCCGTCCGGACCGGCGTCGCTCTCCACCGCCCAGCGGCGCAGCCCGGCGGCCCGGCCCGGCGCCACCAGCACGGTCGCCCGCCCGGTGCGCTCCACCGGCCCCGACCAGCGGGCCACGTGGCTGATCAGGTCCACCCCGGCGGGCGGCTCGTAGGCCCCCGGCTCCCCCGTCGCCCGGACCGCGCCCACCACCCGGGACAACCGGAAGCAGCGGGTCGCCGCCCGGTCCAGGTCGTGGGCGACCACATACCACCGGCCGCGCCAGCAGACCACGCCCCACGGCTGCACCCGGCGTCGGGTCGGCGCGTCCCGATCCGGCACCCGGTAGTCGAAACTGACCTCCCGCCGGTCCCGCGCGGCGGCGGTCAACGGCGCGAACGCCGGGTCGACCGTCACCATCGGCTCCAGGCCGAGGGTGGCCTGCGGATCCACGTCGATGCCCGCGGCACGCAACTTCGCCAGCCCCGACGACGCGGCGGCGGCCAGGCCGGCGTGCTGCCACAGCCGCGCCGCGATGCCCACCGCGGCGGCCTCGTCCGGCTCGAGCGGGATGTCGGGCAGCGCGTACTCCCGGTGGGCGATCCGGTAGCCCGGCTCGGCGTCGAAGACGCTTGCCGTCCCGGTCTCCAACGGCACGCCCAACTCCCGCAGCTCGGCCTTGTCCCGCTCGAACTTGCGCTGGAACGCCTCGTGGTCCTTGGCGTCGTCCGGGTCGTGCTCGTAGCCGGGCACGGTCGCGGCGATCTGGGCGGCGGTCAGGAAACGCCGCGTGGACAGCAGGCAGATCACCAGGTTGACCAGGCGTTCGGTACGGGTCCGGGACACGTACCGAACGCTAGCAGCCCGCGCGTCCGACGCGGGCACCCGCGCGGGCGCGGCGCGGCTCCGGCTCGACGGGCGGCCCGCCGGGACCGGCCATAGGGTGAGGGCGTGGCGGAACCGGAAGTCAAGACCGAGAGCGTCGGCACCGTCGTGGTGGCCGGCGCGGCGAATCTCGCCATCGCGGTCGCCAAGCTGGTCGCGGGCCTGCTCTCCGGCTCCGCGGCGATGCTCTCCGAAGCCGCCCACTCGATGGCCGACACCACCACCGAGCTGCTGCTCTACCTGGCGCTGCGCCGCGGCGCGCGGCCCGCCGACCCCCGGCACCCCTTCGGGTACGGCAAGGAGAGCTACGTCTGGGCCTTCCTCGCCGCGCTGTTCACGTTCGTGGCCGGCGCCGGCTTCGCCATCACCCACGGCGTCACCACCATCCTGGTGCACGAGCACACCGGCGACTACCTGGTCGCGTACGTCGTGCTGGCGGTCTCGTTCGTCATCGAGTCGGTGTCGCTGGCCCGGGCGGTGCGGCAGGTGCGCGCCGAGTCGCGACGCTGGCGCACCACCCCGCGCCGCTACCTACGGTTCACCGCCGACACCACGGTCAAGGCGGTCTTCCTGGAGGACAGCGCCGCGCTGGTCGGCCTGCTGCTCGCCGCCGCCGGGCTCACCCTGTCCCACCTCACCGGCGACGAACTCTACGACGGGATCGCCTCGATCCTCATCGGCGTGCTGCTGCTGGTGGTCGCCGCCATCCTGGCCCGCAGCAACATCTCCCTGCTGGTCGGCCGCGCCGTCTCCGCGCGGGTGCACCGCCGGATCGAGCAGGAGCTGACGCGGCTGCCGACGGTGGACCGGATCGACACGCTGATGACCATGTTCCTCGGCCCGCAGGACATCCTGGTCGCCGCGAAGGTCGACTTCCGTGACGACGCCACCGGCGCCGAGATCGAGGCCGCCTCCGACGAGGCCGAGCGCCGGCTCACCGGGCAGTTCCCGGAGATCGCGTACGTCTTCCTCGACCCGACCCGGTCCCGCTCCACCGGCCGGCCGGCCCGGACCACCCAGGACGAGACCGGCCGACCGGTCGACCAGGGGGCCTGACCCGGCCGACGCCCGCCCGGACGCCGGCCGATAGCGTGCCGGTCATGGTGCGATGGCGGTCCGGCACGGTCACGGCGGTACGGCGACGATGGGCCGGCGCGGTCGAACTCGACGTCGACCTGCCCGACGGCGACCGGATGCGGGCCCTGGCCTACCCGGCGCTCGTCGGCGACCCCGAGCCCGGCGACCGGGTGTTGCTCAACGCCGGCGCCCTGCTGATGGGCCTCGGCACCGGCGGGTACGCCCTCGTCGTCGCGCTGCCCGACCGGCTCCCCGCCGACCCGCCGCAGGCCGGCGACAGCCGCGACGCCGGGCACCTGGTCAAGGCCCGCTACACCCCGCTGCAACCGATCATGCTCGGCGTGGACGAGGAAGCCTCCCCGCACCACGCGCGGCTGGCCGCCGCCGAGTCGCTCGACGGGATGCCGGTGGTCACCGCCGACCTGCACTCCGCGCTGCCGGCGATCCTGGCCGGCGTGCACGCCGACGCCCCCGGCGCCCGGGTCGCCTACCTGCTCACCGACGGCGGGGCGCTGCCCGCCTGGTTCTCCCGCACCCTCGCCGGGCTCGCCGGCCACCTCGCCGGCACGGTGAGCGTCGGCCAGGCGTTCGGCGGCGACCTGGAGGCCAGCACGCTGCACAGCGGGCTGCTCGCCGCCCGGCACGTGCTCCACGCCGACCTGGCGATCGTCGCCCAGGGCCCGGGCAACCTCGGCACCGGCACCCGCTGGGGCTTCTCCGGAGTGGCCGTCGGCGAAGCCGTCAACGCCGTCGCCACGCTGGGCGGGCGTCCGGTCGGCTCGCTGCGGGTCTCCGCCGCCGACCCACGCCCCCGGCACCGCGGCGTCTCCCACCACAGCCTCACCGCGTACGGCCGGGTGGCGCTGGCCGCCGCGGACCTGGTGCTGCCGGACGGCCTCGACCCGGAGCTGACCGCGACCGTCACGGCGGCGCTGACGCCCCTGGCCGACCGGCACCGGATCGTCACCGTGCCCACCGACGGTCTCGACGCGGCCCTGCGTGCCAGCCCGGTCGGGCTGTCCACGATGGGCCGCGGCCTCGACGCCGACCACGCCTACTTCCTGGCCGCCGCCGCCGCCGGACGGTACGCCGCCGGCCTGCTCGGCTGACCGCCGCCGCTCAGCCCGCGCGGTGGCCGTGCGCCACGACGGGCTCGGCGGCGCGATCCGGCTCAGCCGGCCAGGTAAACGAACGACAACCAGCCGACCACGATCAACACCAGCACGGCTGCCAACACCCAGGTCGGCACCCTGTGATCACCACGACGGTTCCGCTCGATCTCGGCGCGGATCTTCTCCCGGCGACGGTCGATCCAGTTGAGCTTCTCCGCGCCGGAATCGCGGCCAGCGGAATCGGAAGTGTTCATGGCACCGCCAGCGTACCCGTGCTCCGGTGAACCGGAGCACGGGCCCGCCACCGGCCTCACATGCTGGCGATCAGCCGCTCCACCCGCTCGTCGTACGCCCGGAACGGGTCCTTGCACAGCACCGTGCGCTGCGCCTGGTCGTTCAGCTTCAGATGCACCCAGTCGACCGTGAAGTCGCGCCGCTTCTCCTGCGCGTGCCGGATGAACTCACCCCGCAGCCGCGCCCGGGTGGTCTGCGGCGGCGTCTCCTTGGCCTCGAAGATCTCCGGGTCGTTGGCCACCCGGTCCACCTCGCCCCGGCGCTCCAGCAGCCCGTACAGGCCCCGGCCGCGCCGCACGTCGTGATAGGCCAGATCCATCTGCGCCACCCGGGGGTGCGACAACGGCAGGTCGTGCTTGCGTTGGTAGCGCTCGATCAACTTCAGCTTCGACACCCAGTCGATCTCCCGCGCCACTGGGTCCAGGTCGCCGGTCTCCACCGCGCGCAACACCCGGCCCCACAGCTCCACCACCCGCTTGGCGGTCTGGTCACCGCCCCGGCGCTCCACGAACTCCGTCGCCTTGGTCAGGTATTCCTGCTGGATGTCGAGCGCCGAGACCTCCTTGCCGGAGGCCAGCCGGACCTTGCGCCGACCGGTGATGTCGTGTGACACCTCGCGGATCGCCCGGATCGGGTTCTCCAACGTCAGGTCCCGCATCACCACACCGGCCTCGATCATCCGCAGCACGATGTCGGCGGTGCCGACCTTCAGCAGCGTGGTGACCTCATTCATGTTCGAGTCACCGACGATCACGTGCAGCCGCCGGTAGCGCTCCGCGTCCGCGTGCGGCTCGTCCCGGGTGTTGATGATCGGCCGGCTGCGCGTCGTCGCCGAGGAGACGCCCTCCCAGATGTGCTCCGCCCGCTGCGACAGGCAGTAGACCGCGCCACGCGGCGTCTGCAACACCTTGCCCGCGCCGCAGATCAACTGCCTGGTGACCAGGAACGGGATGAGCACGTCGGCGAGACGGCCGAACTCGCCGTGCCGGGACACCAGGTAGTTCTCGTGGCAGCCGTACGAGTTGCCGGCCGAGTCGGTGTTGTTCTTGAACAGGTAGATCTCGCCCGCGATGCCCTCGTCGTGCAGCCGCTTCTCCGCGTCGACGAGCAACCCCTCCAGGATCCGCTCGCCGGCCCGGTCGTGCGCCACCAGGTCGATCACCGAGTCGCACTCCGGTGTCGCGTATTCCGGATGCGAGCCCACGTCCAGATAGAGGCGGGCGCCGTTGCGCAGGAAAACGTTGCTCGACCGGCCCCACGACACCACCCGCCGGAACAGGTACCGCGCGACCTCGTCGGGGGACAGTCGACGTTGCCCGCGATAGGTGCAGGTGACACCGTACTCGGTTTCGAGGCCGAAGATTCGCCGCTCCATGATGAGACATTAGCCGCCCGGAGCCCCCAATGGGCAGCGCCGACGGTCAGCGTCACGCGCGGAGGTCGCCGGTGCGGCGAGGTGGTGCCATCACACAGCAGCGGACCCCGCCACTTCGGCGAAGTGGCGGGGTCCGAAAGCACGTCTCACTCGGTGGGGCTGTCCTCCGCGTGGCCCTCCAGATCGGCGGAGCCCGCCGAGGTGGTCGGCTTCTTCGCCTCCTCGGTCGGCACCGTCGGCGTCTTCGCCCGACCCGGCGCCGGCGACGTGTCGGCAGCCGCGTCGCCGTCCAGCAGCCCGGACAGCGCCGCCCCGGTGATCCGCCGGAACGTCCGCCCCACCCGGGCCCGGTCCAGGACCGCCACCTCCAACTGGTTGGCGGCGATCGTCCGGGCCGCCCCACCCTCACCGCCGACGCTGCTCAGCGCCTTCATCGCGGCGCGGACCGCCTCCGACAGCGACATCTCCGGACGGTGCTCGTTCTTCAACACGCCGGCGATCGCCTCGGACTGGCCGCCCATCGCCATCCGGCCCGGCTCGTCGTTGACCGAGCCGTCGTAGGTCACCCGGTAGAGCGAATCGTCCTCCGGCGTCGCGCCCACCTCGGCCACGCAGATCTCCACCTCGAACGGCTTCGACTGCTCGGTGAAGATGGCGCCCAGCGTCTGCGCGTACGCGTTCGCCAGGGCCAGGCCGTTGACGTCCCGCCGGTCGTAGCTCAGGCCGTTGAGGTCGGCCATCCGCACGCCCGCGCGGCGCAGGTTCTCGAACTCGTTGTACCGGCCGACCGCGGCGAAACCGATCCGGTCGTAGATCTCACTGACCTTGTGCAGCGTGCTGGAGAGGTTCTCGGCGACGAAGAGCACCCCGCCGGCATAGCTCAGGACCACCGCGCTGCGCCCCCGGGCGATGCCCTTGCGGGCCAGCTCGGAACGGTCGCGCATGATCTGCTCGGGCGAGGCGTAGAACTGCATGGCCACGGCGGCGGTTCTCCTTCTTCGGGACTACTGGCTCGGTGACGGGTCGACGGCGTCAGCCGCCGGGGTTCTCCATCCGGCCGGACACCACGCCCTCGGCGAGCGCCGCCGTCTCGGCGTCGGTGAGCCGGTGGGTGCCCTCGGCCGTCGCGGTCATCACGACCGGGTAGATCCGCCGGGTCAGGTCGGGGCCGCCGGTGGCGGTGTCGTCGTCCGCCGCGTCGTAGAGCGCCTCGACGGCCAGCCGCGTCGCGTCCTCGACCGACAGGCCCGCCCGGAAACGCTTCTTCAGCGCCGACTTGGCGAACAACGAGCCGGAGCCGATCGCGTCGTAGCCGGTCTCCTCGTACGGGCCGCCGGTCACGTCGAAGCTGAAGATCCGGCCGGCCCGCGCCGGGTCGCTCGCCGCCAGGTCGAAGCCGGCGAACAGCGGCACCACGGCCAGACCCTGCATCGCGGCGCCCAGGTTGCCCCGGATCATCGAGGCCAGCCGGTTGGCCTTGCCGTCGAGCGAGAGCATCGCGCCCTCGATCTTCTCGTAGTGCTCCAACTCCACCTGGAACAGTCGCATCAGCTCGATGCCGATGCCCGCGGTGCCCGCGATGCCGACGAGCGAGTACGCGTCGGCCGGGTGCACCTTCTCGATGTCACGCTGGGCGATCAGGTTGCCCATGGTGGCACGGCGGTCACCGGCCATGACCACGCCGTTCGCGGCCGAGATGGCCACGATCGTGGTCGCGTGCGGCGCCATGTCGGCGGCCATGCCCGGCGGCAGCGGCCGACGGCCGGGCAGCATCTCGGGGGCCACCTTGCTCAGAAATGTGGTGAAGGAGGACGTCCCCGCGTTGGTGAACACATCTGGAAGACGCCCGGATGGATCAAAACCCGCTGCCACGTGGTTCCTCTCAGGTACGTGATCGCCCCGGCCAGGTTGTCGAGGTCGTCCTTGAACTGGCCGAGACCACCGTTGCAGTTGAAGCAGAGTATCCCGCGCACCCATCCGGTGCGATCATCGTGGTCCAGGTGTTCCGGATCGAGGCGCCGACAGATCGCGCACGCGCCGCCCTGCTCGGCCAGGAGCTCCTGGAACTCCTTCTCCCCGACCCCGTAGCGGCGGCGCAGCCTCGTCTCATTGCCACGCGCGATGTGGCAGGGCTTGCAATAGCTGCGCGCGGCCACTCGGGGCGTCGCCGTGACGGTGAAACGCCGACGCCGGCAACGACCGGCCGCACTGGGGGCAAAGCTTGTCCGATGCCTCCGGCAAATCGGATATCAGCCTCACTGGCCCCCTTTCTGCACATAGCCCCTCACAAATTCCTCTGCGTTCTCCTCCAGGACGGAGTCGATTTCGTCGAGCAGGTCGTCGACGTCCTCGGTGATCTCGGCGTGCCGCTCGGCAACCTCGGGGTTGGCCTCAGCGGTGACCTCCTCGACCTCCTCGTGGGACTTGCCGGACTGGGTCTGCCCACCCTCTTGCGTCGCCATGGTGGTGCCTCCTCCACGATCGCCTGCGATCAACTTACCTCGCGCGGGCGACGAAAGGCCCGCCGCGCGCCGGGTTCCGGCACTCGGCGGGCCTTCCGGCATCCGGGTCAGCCGCCGGTCAACATCTCCAACAGGTCCTTCGCGCTCTCGCACCTGTCGAAGAGCTGGCCGACGTGCGCGCGGGTGCCCCGCTCGGGCTCCATCATCGGCACCCGGACCAGCGACTCCCGGCCCACGTCGAAGATGACCGAATCCCAGCTCGCGGCGACCACCTCGGAGGCGTACTGCGCCAGGCAGCGACCCCGGAAGTAGGCCCGGGTGTCCTCCGGCGGCTCGGTCATCGCGGTGCGGGTCTGCTCGTCGCTGAGCAGCGTCTTCATCGAGCCACGCTGCACCAGCCGGTGGTAGAGGCCCTTCTCCGGCCGGACGTCGGAATACTGGAGGTCGACCAGTTGCAGCTTGTGCGAGCCCCAGCCGAGCTTCTCCCGCTCCCGGTAGCCCTCCAGCAGCCGCAGCTTGGCCACCCAGTCCAGCTCGTCGGCGCACTCGAAGGCGTCGCGGCCGAGCCGGTCAAGCACGCTCTCCCACCGACGCAGCACGTCGGCGGTCTGTGCGTCCACGTCCTGGCCGTAGCGGTCGTCCACGAAGGAGCCGACCCGTTCCAGGTAGGCCCACTGCACGTCGAGCGCGGTGAGCCGGCGGCCGTCGCGCAACCGCATGAGGTGCTTCAGGGACGGATCGTGGCTGACCGCGCGCAGCTCGCCGACCGGGTCGGCGATGCCCAGGTCCGCGCCGAGCGCCTTCTCCTCGATCATGGCGAGGATCAGCGACGTGGTGCCGACCTTGAGGAAGGTGGAGATCTCGGACAGGTTGGCGTCGCCGATGATGACGTGCAGCCGACGGTATTTGTCGGCGTCGGCGTGCGGCTCGTCCCGGGTGTTGATGATGGGCCGCTTCAGCGTGGTCTCCAGACCCACCTCGACCTCGAAGAAGTCGGCCCGCTGGGAGATCTGGAAGCCGCTCTGGCCGCCGTCCTGGCCGATGCCGACGCGACCGGCGCCGCAGACGATCTGCCGGGTGACGAAGAACGGCGTCAGGTACGCCACGATGTCGGCGAACGGCGTCTGCCGGCGCATCAGGTAGTTCTCGTGGGCGCCGTAGCTCGCGCCCTTGTTGTCGGTGTTGTTCTTGTAGAGGTGGATCGGGTGGGTGCCCGGGATCGTGGCGGCCCGGCGGGACGCCTCGGCCATCACCCGCTCCCCCGCCTTGTCCCAGCGCACCACGTCGAGGGGGGTGGTCACCTCGGGGGTGGAGTATTCGGGGTGCGCGTGGTCGACGTAGAGCCGGGCGCCGTTGGTGAGTATCACGTTCGCGAGCCCGAGGTCCTCGTCGGCGAGCGCCTCGGCCGGGTCGTACGCCGCCCCGGAATAGGTGAACCCGCGGGCGTCGCGCAGCGGCGACTCCTCCTCGTAGTCCCAGCGGGCCCGCCCGCCCCGGTTGAGTTCGGGTCGTGCTCCGTAGGCGTTGACCACCTGCGAGGAGGTGACCATCGGGTTGGCTCCGGCCTGGCCGGGCACGGAGATGCCGTACTCGACCTCGGTGCCCATGATCCGTCTGACGCTCATCGACCTGCCCGCTCCGCTCGCCGTCGGGGTCCCCGTCATGTCGAGCGTAGTCGGCGCGTCGACGATCGGTGGCGCGCCGGGCCCCGGTGGACGGGATGGCCCGGCACTCGGGTGGCCGGAGCGGCGTCCTCCGCTCCGGCCACCCGCCACGAGCGGTCAGAAGAAGCGGTACATCTCGGCCGAGGCATCCTCGGTGTCCGACGCCTTCGGTGCGGTGATCCGGACCGGCTCGCCGAAGCTGTGCATCGTCATCTCATTCTCGATCGCCCCGGCGGCCGTGTCGAACGTGTAGGTGAGCCGGGTGAGCCGGCCCTCGGGATCCAGGGTGGCCTCGAACGGCACCGACTTGTTCTTGAGGACCTTGAACGCGGTCCGCAGCGTCGTCCGCTCGCCCTCGGTGGAGGCCGCCGCGACGGCCTTGTCGGCGTCCGCGACGCCGGTGTAGCGGCCGTCGCCGGCCGACTCGGCGGACTCCACGCCGCCGAGGATGCCGGCCTGCGCCCGGACGTCGAGGCCCTGGGCCAGCGGTCCGTCCGGCCGGAGCCGTTTGCGGTCGAGCTTGACCCAGGGCTTGCCGTCCGACTCGTCCTGCTTGAGGTAGAGAGCGTCGGCGGTGAGGACCATGCTGACCGGGTCGGGTGTGGTCATGTCCAGCATCATCGCGCCGGTGGCGGGTTCGATGGCGGACCGCATGGTGATGGTCTGCTCCCCCGCCTTGATGGTGACGTCCATCTTGGCCGTCTTCTCCAGGCTGCGGCCGAGACCCTGGCGGATCGCGTCGACCGGGTCGGCGGCGGTGGACGCCGACGCCGGGCCGGCCGGCCCGGTGCCGCCGTCGGTGGTGGTGCCGCAGGCGGCGAGCAGGGCGGTCAGGCAGACAGCGAGGAGCGGGGTAAGTGATCTACGCACCGGCAGACTCTAGCGGGGGCGCCGCGTTTTCGTGGCCCCGGGAACGACCGATCGGGGCGACGCCGGCGCGGCGCCGCCCCGATGGGCCGACCTCAGAGGTACTGGCCGGTGTTGCTGGCGGTCTCGATGGACCGGCCGGCCTCGGCGCCCTTGCCGCCGGAGACGAGCGTGCGGATGTAGACGATCCGTTCGCCCTTCTTGCCGGAGATGCGCGCCCAGTCGTCGGGGTTGGTGGTGTTGGGCAGATCCTCGTTCTCGCGGAACTCGTCGACGCAGGCGTCGAGCAGGTGCTGCAGCCGCAACCCCTTGCGCCCGGAGGTGAGGAACTCCTTGATCGCCATCTTCTTGCCCCGGTCGACGATGTTCTGGATCATCGCGCCGGAGTTGAAGTCCTTGAAGTAGAGGACTTCCTTGTCGCCGTTGGCGTAGGTGACCTCGAGGAAGCGGTTCTCCTCGGTCTCCGAGTACATCCGCAGGACCACGGCGTCGATCATCGCGGCCACGGTGGCCTGGGGATCGGTGCCGTGTTCGGCCAGGTCGTCGGCGTGCAGGGGCAGGCCGGCGAGGATGTACTTGGAGAAGATGTCCTTGGCCGCCTCGGCGTCCGGCCGCTCGATCTTGATCTTGACGTCGAGCCGGCCGGGTCGCAGGATCGCCGGGTCGATCATGTCTTCCCGGTTTGAGGCACCGATGACGATGACGTTCTCCAGGCCCTCCACACCGTCGATCTCACTGAGCAACTGCGGGACGATGGTGTTCTCCACGTCGGAGGAGACACCGGAGCCGCGGGTGCGGAAGACGGAGTCCATCTCGTCGAAGAACACGATCACCGGGGTGCCCTCGCCGGCCTTCTCCCGGGCCCGTTGGAAGATCAGCCGGATGTGCCGCTCGGTCTCGCCGACGTACTTGTTGAGCAGCTCGGGACCCTTGATGTTGAGGAAGAAGCTGGTGTGCTTCTCCTCACCGCGACGCTCGGCGATCTTCTTGGCGAGGGAGTTGGCCACCGCCTTGGCGATCAGCGTCTTGCCGCAGCCGGGCGGGCCGTAGAGCAGGATGCCCTTCGGCGGCCGGAGCTGGTGCTCACGGAACAGATCGGCGTGCAGGAACGGCAGCTCCACCGCGTCGCGGATCTGCTCGATCTGCGACTGGAGGCCGCCGATGTCCTCGTAGTTGACGTCGGGCACCTCCTCCAGCACCAGCTCCTCGACCTCGCTCTTCGGGATCCGCTCGTAGGCGTACGCCGAGCGGGGCTCGATCATGAGCGAGTCGCCGGCCCTGATCGTGCTGCCGATCAGGGTCTCCGCGAGGTGCACGATCCGCTCCTCGTCGGAGTGGGACACCACAAGCGCCCGGTCGCCCGGGGCGCCGTCGGGACCCACCAGGATCTCCTTGAGCATCACCACCTCGCCGACCCGCTCGTAGCCGAACGCGTCGACGATGTTGAGCGCGTCGTTGAGCAGGACCTCCTGACCTCGGCGCAGCTCGTCGACCTCCAGCGAGGGCGAGACGGCGACGCGGAGCTTGCGCCCGCCGGTGAACACGTCCACCGTGCCGTCGTCGTGCCTCGCCAGGAAGACGCCGTAGCCGCTGGGCGGCTGGGCGAGCCGGTCGATCTCCTCCTTGAGCGTGACGATCTGCGCGCGAGCCTCCTTGAGGGTGCTCACGAGCCGCTCGTTGTTCTCGGTCAGCCGGGCCAACTGTGCCTGGGTGGCCGCCAGCCGCTCTTCGAGCTGCCGGACGTGTCGGGGGCTTTCGGTCAACTTGCGTCGCACCAGAGCGAGTTCCTCCTGAAGGAACGCGACCTGCGTGGAGAGATCGTGGGCTTCCTTCTCCCACCGTGCGGCGCGCGAGTCCGCGTCGTCGCTGCGTGCCACGTCCCACCTCCCCGGGGGGCTTGAACGTTCTGAGCTAACACTAGCCGCTATGAGCCCGATTCGGTCCTCCGCAACGCGCTCGTCACCGAAGCTTGATCGCCAAGGGCTGGTCGACGGGCGGGTACGGGCGTTCGGGTACCGTCGGAGTCCGGTACGGGAGAACATGGGGGGTGCTTCGATGACCGACGTCGCGACGGACCAGGTGCAGGTCTGGGTGGACCAGGACCTCTGCACGGGCGACGGGCTGTGCGTGCAGTACGCGCCGGAGGTCTTCGAGTTCGACGTCGACGGCCTGGCGTACGTCAAGGGTCCGGACGGCGAGCTGCGGCTGAGCCCGGGGGCCCGGGTGGACGTGCCGGAGCACCTGCGCCTCGAGGTGATCGACTCGGCGAAGGAGTGCCCGGGCGAGTGCATCCACGTGGTGCGGTCCGCCGACGGCGTCGAGGTGGCCGGCCCGGAGGCCGAGGGCTGAGCGGACGACGCGGGATGGGCCGGGGACGGATCCCCGGCCCACCCGCGTCTCAGAGCATCGGACGACCGACGACGGAGGCGACCAGCCGGGCGAACTCCTCCAACCGCCCGATCTGTCCGGCCCCGCCGTCGTCGAGCGTCTTGCCGAAGCGCAGCGCGTCGTGCCGCGGCGTGCCCGGCACCTCCTCGCTCGGCGGCGCCTCGTCCAGCGAGCTGAGCAGCAGGTAGACGTCGATGCTGTCGACCCGGACCGTGCCGTCCTCGGCGCGGGTGAGCCGGCGCCGGCAGCCGACCTCGGTGACGGTGGAGACCGGCACCACGCGCAGCGAGGAGGTCATCGCGCCGGGCGGCCCCTCCCCCGGCGGGACGTCCTCGCCGTGCCAGAGCACCAGTCGGCTGCCGTCGCAGACGACGACCTCCTGCCACACGCCGTTCACCTCGTTGACGAAGCGTTCCAGCGTGAAACCGAGCACCGAGGCGCCGCGCAGCACCCCGCCGAGCGCCTCCAGGGCGATGTCGGGGTCACGCAGGTAGGCCCGGGCGGCCGACTCCAGGTCGGCGTAGGGCGACCAGTCGGGGAAGACGGCGGGCATCTCGCCGTTGCCGTAGCCGGGACTGCTCACGCCACCTCCCGCCGGCCCGCTCGGCCGGGACGGGCTCCCCGCCCGGCACGCGCCCCGATCCGCTCCCTCATGCTTACCGTCTCCGGTGTCGTCGTCCCCACGGGCACACATGATCCGCCCGTCCGTGGGGCTTCGCGCGGCGGGGGTCAGGGCTGTTCCGGCTCCGCCGCCGACCGGGCCGCCGCCGCGGCGCGCAGGGCGTCGCGGCGCTGGGCGTACGCCTCGGCGCCCTTGCTGGGCTTGCGCCGGCGCGGCGGGGCGGTGACCCCCGGGGCGAGCTTGCGCGCGGAGACCAGGAACGCGGTGTGCGCGATCATGCGGTGGTCGGGCCGGACCGCCAGCCCCTCGGCGTGCCAGTCGCGGACCATCGACTCCCAGGCCCGCGGCTCGGTCCAGCCGCCGCGCTCGCGCAGCGCCTCCACCAGCTCGGACAATTGGGGCGTGGTGGCCACGTAGCCGATCAGCACCCCACCGGGGACGAGCGCCCGTTCGACCATGTCGAGCATCTCCCACGGGGTCAGCATGTCGAGGATGATCCGGTCGAAACCGGTCTCGGCGCACCCGGCCACGTCGCCGACGTGCAGCCGCCAGGCCGGGTGCGGGCCGTTGAAGAACGCCTCGACGTTGCGCCTGGCGATCTGGGCGAAGTCGTCGCGCAGCTCGAACGAGTGCAGCTCACCGTCGGCGCCGACGGCCCGCAGCAGCGAGCAGGACAGCGCGCCGGAGCCGGCGCCGGCCTCCAGCACCTTGGCGCCGGGGAAGATGTCGCCCATCGCGACGATCTGCGCGGAGTCCTTCGGGTAGATCACCTGGGCGCCGCGCGGCATGGAGAGCACGTAGTCCGACAGCAGTGGCCGCAGCGCCAGGAAGGCGGTGCCGCCGCCGGTGGTGGTGACCACACTGCCGTCGGGCAGGCCGATCAGCGTGTCGTGGCTGAGGATGCCCCGGTGGGTGTGGAACTCCTTGCCGGGCTCCAGCGTCACGGTGTGCATCCGGCCCTTCGGGTCGGTCAGCTGCACCCGGTCGCCGGGCCGGAACGGCCCCCGGTGCACGGGAGGCAGCGCCGGGACGGTGGAGATCTCTGCGGTCACGTGTTCGTCTTCCGTTTCGGTTCGAGGAGCTGGGCGAGATCCGCGACGTGCAGCACGCCCACCACATCTTCGCCTGCCGTCACCAGGTACTGCGCGCCCGGGTGGGCGCGCACGGTCTCCAGCACCCGCTCGCCGTCCGCGCCGACCGGCAGGGCGGGCAGCATGGCCAGGCCGCGGGCCACCTCGTCCACCGCCAGCCACGGCCGGCGGTCCCGGGGTACGGCGGCGGCGCGGGCGGGGTCGACGAGCGCCACCGTACGGCCGGTCGAGTCGATCACGGCCAGCGCCGCGTCCGGCGTGCCCGCCTCGTCGCGGCGGCGCTGCGCCTCGGCCAGCGGGGTGCCGGTGGGCACCGGCAGGAGCGGGCGGGCCAGCCGGGCCAGGTCGACCAGGTGCAGCCGGCGGCCGATCCGGGCCAGCCGGATGGACTGCCCGGCACCCCGCCACAGGGTCAGCGCGACCAGCAGGAGCAGCGGCAACGCCAGTGGCACGAGCGCCCGGCGCAGGGTGAGCGCCACCACCAGGGCCACCGTGCCCAGCGCGACCGCCCGGCCGACCCAGCCGGCCACCTCGGTGCCCCGGTGCCGGTCGCGGGTGAGCGCCCAGACCGCCGCGCGCAGCGCCCGCCCGCCGTCCAGGGGCAGCCCGGGCAGGCTGTTGAAGATCGCCACCACCACGTTGCTGACCGCGAGTTGGAAGGCGAGCTGGTGGCCGAGCGTGCCGGCGGGCAGCGCCAGGGTGGCGGCGACCGCGCCGGCGCCGAGCACGGCGGACACCGCCGGGCCGACCAGCGAGATCAACAGCTCCACCCGTGGGGTGGGGGCGTCGGCGTCCATCTCGGTGTAGCCGCCGAGCAGTTCCAGCGTGATTCCCCGCACTCCGATGCCGAACCGGCGGGCGGTGAGCGCGTGCCCCAGCTCGTGCAGCAGCACCGAGCCGAGCAGCGAGACGACGAAACCGAGCCCGACCAGATAGCTGCCGGGGCCGCCGAGGTCGAGCTGGCGGCGGGCCAGCGCCGCGTAGAGCACGGTGACCACGACGGTGAGCAGCAGCATCGAGGCGTCGGCCCGCAGCGGCACCCCGAAGACCCGGCCGAGGCTCAACCCGGGCCGGCGCGGTCGTCGGGTCCGCTGCTCCACCCCGGCGATGCTACGCGGGGGAGATCATCGACCGGTGCGGCGCCGGCGGCGGTGTCACACCGGTGGCCTAACCTTCCGGACATGACGGCGAGACCGGTGATCGACACGCAAAGCGACCCGACGGCGGAAGCGGCGCCGGTCGCGGTGCGGGCGTCGCTGTCGCCGTCCCGGGCGGCCGACTTCAAGACCTGCCCGCTGCTCTACCGCTTCCGCAGCATCGACCGGCTGCCCGAGCGCCCGACGGTCGAGCAGGCCCGGGGCACGCTCGTGCACGCCGTGCTGGAGCGGCTGTTCGACCTGCCGGCGCCGGCGCGCACCCCGGAGTCGGCGGGCGACCTGGTCGCCCCGCAGTGGGACCGGCTGGTCACCGAGGAGCCGGAGCTGTCGACGCTGTTCGCCGACGACGACACGACCGGCGTGGAGGGGTTCCTCCGCTCGGCGGCGGCGCTGCTGGAGGGCTACTTCGCAGTGGAGGACCCGCGCCGGCTGGAGCCGGCCGAGCGTGAGGCGTTGATCTCGGCGGTGGTCGACGACGAGTTGCTCATCCGGGGCTACCTCGACCGGCTCGACGTGGCCCCCGACGGCGCGCTGCGGGTGGTCGACTACAAGACCGGTGGCGCGCCGCGGGAGGCGTTCGAGGCGCGGGCGCTGTTCCAGCTCAAGTTCTACGCCCTGGTGCTGTGGCGCACCCGGGGCGTGGTGCCGCGGGTGTTGCGCCTGCTCTACCTCAAGGACGCCGAGGTCTGCGACTACGCCCCCGACGCCGAGGAGCTGGTGCGCTTCGAGCGCACGGTGGTGGCGTTGTGGCGGGCGATCGAGCAGGCCACCGCCCGGCAGGATTTCCGGCCCCGGCCGAGCCGGCTCTGCGACTGGTGCAGCCACCAGTCGCGGTGTCCGAGCTTCGGCGGCACCCCGCCGCCGTTCCCGGTGGCCGCCGCCGCGCCCGACCCGCTCGTGGACGCCCGGTCCCGCCCGGCGACCCCGGGGGCCGACGAATGACCCTCCTCCTCGGGGAGGAGGCCGGGTTCGACTCCGGCGACGACGAGAGGCGCTCCGGGGCGGCCTAGCGTCTCCAGGCATGACCGACCGGCTCCCGGCCCGCCGGATGCTCGACACGTTGCTCACCGCCGCGGTGGCGTACGCGCTGGGTCGCGCGGCGCGGCCCCGACCGGTCCGCGCCCGGACGGGCGCCGATGCGGCGGTGGCCGCCGACGAGCGTCGCCGGATCGCCGGCGAGCTGCACGACCTGGTGGCCCACCAGGTCGCCGCGATCGGGGTGCTGGCCACCGGCGCCCGCCGGGCGTTGCCGCGGGATCCGGCCGCGGCGGACCGGGCGCTGGCCGCGGTCGAGGAGACCGGCCGGGCGGCCCTGCGGGAGCTGCGCCGGCTGCTGCGGGTGCTGCGCGCCGACGCCGGGCCGGTGGCCGAGCTGGCGCCGCAGCCCGGCCTGGCCGGCATCGTCACGCTGGTGCGGCAGGCGCGCGACGCCGGGCTGCCGGTCACGCTGCGGACCGAGGGCACGTTCGCGCCGGTGGGCGACGGGATCGCGCTCGCCGCGCACCGGGTCGTGCGGGAGGCGCTGCGCAACGTGCTCCGCCACGCCGGCCCGGCCACCGCGTCGGTCCGGCTCACCGCCGCTGACGGGTTCCTGACCGTGGAGGTGACCGACACCGGACGCGGCCCGGCGTCGCCCGACCGGATCGGACCGGGCCTGATCGGCATGCGGGAGCGGGTCGCCCTCTACGGTGGGATCCTGCGGACCGGACCGGCGCGGGCCGGTGGCTTCCGGGTGTACGCCCGGATGCCGCTGGACCCGACCGGCACGGTCGGCGCACCGACCGCCGCCCGGCACGACGAGGGGAACCCATGACCGACGCCGCCGCGCCCCGTCCGGTGCGGGTCCTGCTCGCCGACGACCAGCCGCTGCTGCGTACCGGGTTCCGGATGGTCCTCGGGGTCGAGGACGACCTGGACATTGTGGGCGAGGCCGGCGACGGGGTGGAGGCGGTGGAGCTGTCCCGCCGGCTGCTGCCGGACGTGGTGCTGATGGACATCCGGATGCCGCGGATGGACGGGGTCGCCGCCACCCGGGCGATCGTGGACTCCCGGCTGCCGGTGCGGGTGCTCGTGCTGACCACGTTCGAGCTGGACGAGTACGTGGTCGGGGCGTTACGCGCCGGGGCGAGCGGTTTCCTGGCCAAGGACGTGCCGGCCGAGGACCTGGTCACCGCGATCCGCACGGTGGCGGCCGGAGAGGCGGTGGTGGCGCCGCGGATCCTGCGCCGGCTGCTGGACCGCTTCGCCGACGTGCTGCCGGATCCGGCCGCCGCGCCGCGGCGGGTGCTGGATCCGCTCACCGAACGCGAGCGGGAGGTGCTGACCCAGGTGGCGCGCGGGCTGTCCAACGCCGAGATCGCCCGGGAGTTGTCGGTGAGCGAGACCACGGTCAAGACCCACGTCGGGCACGTGCTGACCAAGCTGGGGCTGCGCGACCGGGTGCAGGCCGTGGTGCTGGCGTACGAGACGGGGTTGGTGCGGCCGGGCGGTTGAGGTGGCGGCACTCACGTACCGTGACCAACGGCGGCGGCGCGTGGTTGACCCTCACGCGACGTGGGGTCCTACCGTCGACGCCGCCGCCGGTCAGGGATCACCCCGAGCCGGTCTCGGGGGCGACCCCCACCAGAAATTCGGCACGGATTCCGCCCGGGGTCGGACGGATCCGCGACCGGCGCCGCCGATGATGAGAACTGCCGCACCGGCCAGCGGGGGCGGTGCGGACCTCCGAGCCAGATGGAAGAGGTAGATGACGTGACCGCGACGGTAGGCCAGCAGGCGCAGGCCGCGGCCCGGGCGAACGACGTGTGGAAAGTGTACGGCAGCGGTGAGGCGCAGGTCATCGCGTTGCGAGGGGTGAACGCCGAGTTCGAACGCGGCCGGTTCACCGCGATCATGGGCCCGTCCGGCTCCGGCAAGTCGACGCTCATGCACTGCCTGGCCGGCCTGGACTCGGTGACCCGGGGCACCGTGATGATCGGTGAGACGACGGTGACCGGGCTCAACGACTCGGGCCTGACGAAGCTGCGCCGGGACAAGGTGGGCTTCATCTTCCAGCAGTTCAACCTGCTGCCGACGCTCACCGCGCAGGAGAACATCCTGCTGCCGCTGTCGATCGCCGGGCGCAAACCCGACCCGGCCTGGTATGACACGGTGATCGACACGGTCGGCCTGCGGGAGCGGCTCGGGCACCGCCCGGCGCAGCTCTCGGGCGGTCAGCAGCAGCGGGTGGCGTGCGCCCGGGCGCTCGTCGCCCGACCCGAGGTGATCTTCGCGGACGAGCCGACCGGCAACCTGGACTCCCGCTCCGGCGCCGAGGTGCTCAACTTCCTGCGCGACTCGGTGCGCGAGCACGGTCAGACCATCGTCATGGTCACCCACGACCCGACCGCGGCGGCGTACGCCGACCGGGTGGTCTTCCTCGCCGACGGCCAGATCGTCTCGGAGCTGGTCGAGCCGACCGCCGAGACGGTGCTGGACACCATGAAGAAGCTGGACGCGCCGGTCGAGGTGGGCAACTGATGTTCCGGGCGACGCTCAAGAGCCTGCTGGCGCGCAAGCTGCGCCTGGTGTTGTCCGGCCTGGCGGTGGTGCTCGGCGTCATGTTCGTCTCCGGCGCGTTCGTGCTCACCGACACGCTGGGCCGGTCCTTCGACGCGGTCTTCTCCGACGCCTACGCCGCCATCGACGTGAACGTGGCGGCGAAGCCGAAGGTCGAGGTCTCCGAGACCGAGGGCGAGCCGGTGGCCGCCCCGGTGCCGGCGTCGGTCGTCGACCGGGTCAAGGCGGTGCCGGGCGCCACGGACGTACGCGGGGCGGTCTCCGCCGACGGCGCTCGGCTGATCGGCAGCAACGGCAAGGTGGTCACCTCGTTCGGGCCGCCGCAGATCGGGGAGAACTGGCTCGGCGAGGACGACCTGATGACGCTGCGCGAGGGCCGCGGCCCGCAGGCCGACGACGAGATCGCGGTCAACGCCGCCCTGGCGGAGGCGGCGAAGGTGAAGGTCGGCGACCGGGTCGGTGTGCTGACGTTGTCGCCGAAGAAGGAGTTCACCCTGGTCGGCGTGTTCGGCTACAGCGGCGGCCGGGACTCGATCGGCGGGGCGAACGAGGTCGCCTTCACCACGCCCGTCGCCCAGCGGCTGATGCTCGGCGAGCCGGACGTGTTCACCAACGTCAGCGCGCGGGCCGCCGACGGCACCACGCCGGAGGCGCTGCGCGACGCGGTGTCCCGCGCGCTCGGCGCCGACTACGACGTGAAGACCGGCGACCAGCTCGCCGACGACGCCTCGGCCAGCCTGAAGGAGGCGCTGTCGTTCTTCAACAAGATCCTCCTCGGCTTCGCCGCGGTGGCGCTGCTGGTCGGCACGTTCCTGATCCTCAACACCTTCTCGATCATCGTGGCCCAGCGCACCCGTGAGCTGGCCCTGATGCGGGCCATCGGGGCCAGCGGCCGGCAGGTCATCGGCTCGGTGGTGCTGGAGGCGGTGGCGGTCGGCCTGGTCGCCTCGGTGCTCGGGCTCGCCGCCGGCATCGGGGTGGGCGCGCTGCTGGCGTACCTGTTCGGCAAGCTCGCCGGTGGTCTCACCCTGGCCGGGCTGGGGGTGCCGCCCGCGGCGGTGATCGGCGCGTTCGCGGTGGGCCTGCTGATCACGGTGGTCGCGGCGTTGCTGCCGGCGCTGCGGGCCGCGCGGATCCCGCCGATCGCCGCGATGCAGGACGTGGCCACCCCGGACCGGCCGTTGACCAAGGTGACCGTCGGCGGCGCCGTGGTCACCACGATCGGCGCGGTCCTGCTCTTCCTCGGGCTCAGTGGCAACGCCGGCGGCAACACCCTGGCGACCATCCTCGGCGGCGTGCTGTTCGCGTTCATCGGGGTGGCGCTGCTGACCCCGGTGATCAGCCGGCCGGTGGTGGCCCTGCTGGGCGCCCTGTTCGCCTGGTCGGTGCCGGGGAAGCTGGGCCGGCTCAACTCGGGCCGCAACCCGCGCCGGACCGCGATCACCGCCGCCGCGCTGATGGTGGGCATCGCGTTGGTGACCGGCGTGACGGTGATCCTGGACTCGGCCAAGGGCAGCATCAGCGCCCTCGCCGAGGACCGGATCAAGGCCGAGCTGGTGATCTCGGGCAGCTCGACCGGGCCGCGCCCGGCGAGCTTCGACCCGGCGGTGCTGACCCAGGCCGCGGCGATCCCGGGGGTGCGGTTGGTCGACGGCGAGTACGGCGACATGGCCACCGTCGGCGGCAAGCGGACCTGGGTGGCGGCGTCCAGCGACGTGTCCGCGCTGGAACGGATCTTCGGGGCGAAGGCCACCGCCGGTGACATCAGCCGGCTGGCCCCCGACCAGATGCTGCTCAGCTCCGACACCGCGAAGTCCCGCAACCTGTCGGTCGGCTCCACCGTGCCGGTGCAGTTGTCCCGCGGTGACGCCCGCACCTACACGGTCAGCGGCATCTACGAGAGTTCGCAGTTGACCAACCCGGTGGTGCTGCCACCGCAGGCGACCGTCGACTTCGCGATCCCGCAGCCCATCCAGGGCTTCGTGCAGCTCGCGCCGGGCACCCCGGTCAGCGCGGTGCAGCCGCAGGTCGAACGGCTGCTGGCGGACAGCCCGGAGGTGTCGGTGGCGGACCGGGCCGCGTTCATCAAGCAGCAGACCAGCCAGTTGGACACCCCGCTGCGGATGATCCAGATCCTGCTGGCGCTGGCCATCGTGATCGCGGTGCTGGGCATCATCAACACGCTGGCCCTGTCGGTGCTGGAGCGGACCCGCGAGCTGGGTCTGCTGCGCGCGATCGGCCTGCGCCGGGCGCAGACCATGCGCATGATCACCGTCGAGGCGGTGGTGATCTCGATCTTCGGCGCGCTGCTCGGCGTCGTGGTCGGCACCGGTCTCGGCGCGGCCGTGGTGCGGGCGCTCAAGGACGAGGGCATCACCGACCTGGTCCTGCCCTGGGGGCAGATGGTGACGTTCCTGATCCTGGCCGCGATCATCGGCGTGGTGGCGGCGGTACTGCCGGCCATCCGCGCCGCCCGCATCAACGTGCTGGGCGCCATCGCCCACGACTGAGGTGCAAGGCGGGGGCCCTTCCTATCGCCTGGGCGATAAGAAGGGGCCCCGCCTAACGGTTCAGCAGGGCGGCGAGCAGCTCCAGGTCGACGGCGGTCAGGCTCTCCGACTGGTGCACGCCGTCGGTCGGCGGCAGCGGCACCTCGGCCGGCACGGCCAGCACGGCCGCCCCGGCGGCGAGGGCGCTCGCCACGCCGGTCGGTGAGTCCTCGATCGCCACACACCGCTCGATCGGCACCCCGAGCAGCTTCGCGGCGGTCAGGTACGGCTCCGGATGCGGCTTGGCCTCGCCCACCTCGTCGCCGCAGACCACCGCGTCGAAGCTGTCCCGGCCCAGGGTGTCCAGGGCGACCTCGACAAGCGACCGGCCGCTGGAGGTGACGAGCGCGGTGGGGATGCCGGCGGCCCGCACCGCCCGCAGCAACGCCAACGCGCCGGGGCGCCATTGCAGCCCGGTGCGGAACAGGTCGAGGATCCGCGCGCTGATCCAGTCGGCGCTGGCCTGCGGATCCCGCTCCGGCTGGCCGAGGTCGTCGTGCACGATCCGCATGGCGTCGGCCATGCCGGTGCCGACGATCGCCCGGCGGGCCGCGCCGGACAGCGTGCCGCCGTAGACGGCGGCCATCTCCTGCAACGCGACGTCCCACAGCTTCTCGCTGTCGACCAGGGTGCCGTCCATGTCGAAGAGCACGGCGGCGGGGTGTGGGCTGCTCAGCGGGGGCCTCCTTCGGTACGCGTACCGAAGCGATCCTGCCAGCCGGCCGCCGCCCGCACGGCGTCGTCCCCTCCCGGGGTGACCTGTGGCATCAACCGAGGCCGCAGGCATCAAGCGAGTTCTCGTAGCCGGCGAAGAACTTCTCGCTGCGCTGCTCGGCGGTGCCGTGCGCGCCCTCGGCGAACCAGGGCTGGTCCGGGTCGTCGCCGACCGCGAGCAGCCCCTCCCGGAACTCGTCGAGGTCGCCGTCCTCCAGCTCCAGCGTCCCGTCACGCACGCTGTCGCCCAGGTACGCCCCGGCCATGCAGTCGGCCTGCAACTCCTGCTGGATGGTGAAGTTGTAGCGGATGCCGAGCCGGGTCTGTACGCCGTGGGCGTACTCGTGGCCCAGCAGGTAGAACAGGAACGCATCCCCGACCTGCCGGAACGCCGAGACCGACCAGTTCACGTCGTAGGCGATGAAGTCGCCGGCCGAGCAGTAGACGGCGTTGTTGCGCGGCAACCCCTGCCCGCCGCAGGTCACCTCGCCCGCACGGGTGTAGGGCACCACCCGCCGGATCGGCCGGAACCGCTCCCCGGAGGCGCGGAGCCGGGCCGTCCAGTACTGCTCGGCGACGGCGACGGCGTCGGCGAAGTCCTGCTTGAACTCGGCGACGCTCGTGGTCCCGTCCGCCCGGGTGGTCACCGCGTCCGGTGACGCCGACTGCCCGCCCCGCCGCGGCGCGGGCTGCTGCGGCTCGCCCTGGTCGAGCCCACCGCCCATGCAGCCGGCGGCCACCACCACGGCCACCAGCAGCCCGGCCAGCGGCCCGAGCCGCCGACGTTGCGCCCTGTCCCCCACGACTACCTCCCGGCGGTCCGACCCGTGTGAAGCGCAGTACCCCTACGCTCACCGGCTTGCACGTACCGGTGCCGGGAAACGTTCAGGTGTCGCGGTTCCATGGGACACAGGGCGCGCGGGCGCGGCCGTCACAACCGCCACGACAGGGGGTGCCGGCGAGCAGCTAGTCCAGGCCGCGCATGATGTGCGGTTCGCCGTCGTCGTCGCCGAAGCAGCGGTGCAACACCTGGGCGCGGGCCCACAGGTCGAGGCTGCTGGGCGGCCCGACCTGCGGCGGCCGGGCAAGCGCGGTCAGCACGGGGGCCGGGTCCGGCGGAACCTTCGACGTCACCTCGTCGGTCATCTCCGCCCCTTTCGTCGTGCTCATGCTCGCCCTTCGGCGTCTCCGCCGCGTCAACCGGACAGCGCGGGTGGGGACGCGGCGCTCGGCGTGCCGTACTCCGGACGGTAGCCCGCCGGGCCGGACCGCACACCCCTTATTCCGGACCCCGTCGCAGGTAGGGGTGGGATCGTCAGCGGATGTTCACGGAAGTTGACCTGGACCATCACTTCCACGTCTGTCTATATAAGAGGCACACGTAAGAGCCAGTCCCGCTTGGATGGAGTCCCATGTCCCGCACCCTGCGCGCCACGGCCATCAGCCTCGCCGCGATCACGGCCGCCACCCTCGGCCTCACCCTGCCCGCCCGCGCCGCCGGCTACTCCGCCCCGCTCACCACCGCGGTCGCCGGCCTGAGCGTGGCCACCGAGGTCCGCACCGGCTACAGCCGCGACCTGTTCCCGCACTGGATCGACGCGGACGGCGACGGCTGCAACACCCGCAACGAGGTGCTGTACGCCGAGGCCACCACGAAGCCCACCATCAGCGGCACCTGCACGCTCTCCGGCGGACGCTGGTACTCCTACTACGACAACGCCACCTGGACGGCGACCGGCGACGTGGACATCGACCACATGGTCCCGCTCGCCGAGGCGTGGGACTCCGGCGCGCGCACCTGGACCACCAGCCGCCGGCAGGCGTACGCCAACGACCTGGGCGACGCGCGGGCGCTGGCCGCGGTGACCGACAACGTCAACCAGTCCAAGGGCGACCAGGACCCGGCGACCTGGCTGCCGCCGTACGCCTCGGCCCGCTGCCGCTACGTCGGCGAGTGGGTGGCGGTGAAGATCCGCTGGCGGCTGACCGTGGACAGCGCGGAGAAGAGCGCGCTCACGAGCTGGGCGAACAACTGCCCGGCCGCCACCATCTCGGTCACCTACGCCTACTGAGACCCGTCGGCGCCCGGGCCGGACCGGCCCGGGCCCGGCTGCGACAATGACCGGCGATGGACGCGACGTGCTGAACCTGTTCTACCGCCTCGACCCGGCCGTGTGGGGTGACGGCGTGGCCGGCGAGGCGGCCACCGCCGTCGCGCGCTGGGCCGACACGCACCGGCCCGGCGTCCCGGTGGCGGCCCGGATCCGCCCGGCCAACTCGCCTCCGCGCGGGTCGCGGAACGGGCCGGCCTGCGCCGCGCTCCGCACCTGGACGTGGCCGGTGAGGACGGCCCCGACCTGATCTTCGTCGCGGAGGGTCCGCGGCGCTGACCTACGGCTCACGACCGACCGGCGAGCCGCAGCAGGAGCAACCGGAGCCGCACGAGTGGGCGTCCTCGGCCGCTGCACCGGAGGCCGGCGCGACCGCGCAGCAGGTTTCGCCACGCCAGGCGTCCCGGCCCTCTCGCACCGCGACCACGGCGATCACCAGCGCCGCGACCGGGTCGGCCCACGACCAGCCGAACAGGCTGTTGACAGCCAGCCCCACGAGCAGAACCACCGACAGGTACGTGCACAGCAACGTCTGCTTCGAGTCGGCGACCGCCGACCGGGACCCCAGTTCCCGACCGGCCCGCCGCTGCGCGGCCGACAGCACCGGCATCACCACCACCGAGACGCCGGCCAGCACCAGCCCGACCGTGGAGTGCGCGGCCTCGGCACCGCCGAGCAACGCCCGGACCGCCTCGACGGTGACGTACCCGGCGAGCGCGAAGAACGAGATCGCGATGACCCGCAGCGCGATCCGCTCCCGCGCCTCGGGGTCCCGGCCGGCGAACTGCCACGCCACCGCGCTCGCCGAGGCCACCTCGATGACCGAGTCCAGACCGAAACCGATCAGGGCGGTGGACGACGCTACGGTGCCGGCGCCGATCGCCACCACCGCCTCGACGACGTTGTAGGTGATCGTCGCGGCGACCAGCAGCCGCACCCGGCGGGCGAGCACGGCACGGCGGGCCGGCGCGGGACCGGCGGCCGTCAGCGGGACGAGTGGCAGGGGCGTCATCAGCAACAACCCGAGGCGGCGTCGGCACACACGGCCGGGTCGACGGCGAGCACGACGCCGAGCAGGTCGCCCAGCGCGTGGGCGAGCCGGACGTCGGCCAACTCGTAACGGGTGCGCCGGCCCTCGGGCACTGCCACGACCAGGCCGCAACCGCGCAGACAGGCCAGGTGGTTGGACACGTTCTGCCGGCTGGTGCCGATCAGGTTCGCCAGCTCCGCCGGATAGCCCGGCCCGTCGCGCAGGGCCAGCAGCAGCCGGGCGCGCATCGGCTCGGAGAGGGCGTGACCGAAGCGGGCCAGCACCTGCGCGTGCGGGAGCGTGTGCATGCGACGACAGTACATCGTTGGCTGAATCGTTGGTGATGAGCTTGCCTCCGGTAGCCGTTACCGGCTCACCGTCGAGGAGTGAACGACACCTCCTTGCCGGCGCCCTGCGCCCGCCGGCCAGCGGCAAGATCGTCACGGTACGGTCGGACACATGATGGTCGCCCGTTCCATCCTGCTGTTCCTTGTCGCCGCGCTGGCCGAGATCGGCGGCGCGTGGCTGGTCTGGCAGGGCTGGCGGGAGAACCGTGGGCTGCTCTGGATCGCGGGCGGCATCATCGCGCTGGGCCTCTACGGCTTCGTCGCGACGTTCCAGCCCGACCCGAACTTCGGGCGCATCCTCGCCGCCTACGGCGGCGTCTTCGTCGCCGGGTCACTCGCCTGGGGCATGCTCGTCGACAGGTTCCGGCCCGACCGCTACGACCTCGCCGGCGCGGCCATCTGCCTGGTCGGCGTCGCGATCATCATGTACGCGCCGCGCGCGAGCTGACCTGCCCGACCCGGTCCGCTCGGCTCAGCATGAGGCGGGCGGGATGCTCTGCTCGTACTGGAAGACGTTGTGCGGGTCGTACACCGCCTTGACCCGGCGCAGGCGCTCGACGTTCGGCCCCCAGTACGCGGTCTCCCACTCCTGCATGCCGATGTTCGGCACGTTGACGTAGGCGCCGTCCACGTACGGTCGCAGCGCCTGGCTGAACTCGGCGATCCACGCCTGGGCGGCCGGGGTGAGAGGGTCGCCGCTGTCCGGCACGCCCCGGGTCCCCCAGCCCGCGCCCGGCTCGGAGTAGAAGATCGCGTCGCGGTGCGGGAACGCCGAGCCCCCGGCCGGCTGCTTCGCCTGCGCGCCGACGCCGAACGCCTGGGTGAAGAAGTTGCTGTCCTCGGTGGGTGCCACCGCCATGAAGGAGCGGATGACCTCGATCGCCTCGGGCGGGAACGGCTTGCGGGTGAACTGGGAGAAGAACTTCCAGTTCGCGGGCTCGTCCTCGGTCGGCACCTGGAACCCGGCGTAGACCTCGCCCCACCCGCCGATCTGCACCGTGACCTGCGGGCTGCCCACCGACAGGACCGGTGCCAGCAGCGCCCGCACCTCTGCCTCGGTGCCCTCGGCGAGCACGCCGAACAGCAGGATCTGCGACTTGTGGATCTCCAGTTGGGTGCCGAGGCGGACGTCGGTGAACGGCGCGCTGCGCTGCCACCTGTCGAAGACGCCCCGCAGGTCGTCCAGGCCGGGCCAGGTCGCCTGAAGGTAGGCGACGCTGCGCAGCGGGGCCACCCGGTAGGTGAGCGACGTGACGATGCCGAAGTTGCCGTTACCCGCCCCGCGTAGGGCCCAGAGCAGGTCCGCGCGGTTCCGCAGGTCCACCTCGATCGCCCGGGCGCCGTTCGCCCCGGACGCGACGACGATCTCCGCTCCGATCAGGCTGTCGCAGGCCATGCCGAGCCAGCGGGTGAGGAAGCCGAAACCCCCGCCCAGGGTCGCCCCGGACAGACCCACGCTCCCCTCCGTACCTGTCGTCACCGCGAGACCCTGCTGGGCGAGCGCGGTGACCGCCTCCAACTGGTTGAGCCCGGCGCCGACGCGCGCGGTGAGCGCGGCCGGGTTGATGTCGGCGGACTTCAGCTCGCTGACGTCGATCACGATGCCGTTGTCCACGTTGGACCAGCCTTCGAGGCTGTGCCGGCCACTGCGCACCCGCAGCGCGACGTTGTTCTGCCGGGACCAGGCGAGGGCGTTCACCACGTCCTGCGTGTTCTGCGCGAACACGATGACAAGTGGGTTGTGCACGAACAGCTCGTCCCACCCGACGCTCGCGGTCGGATAGTCGGGATCGCCGAAGCGCACGATACGGCCGGTCAGTTGCGCCGGCGGGCACTCGGCCCAGATCGGCGCTCCGGAGCCGTCGGTGCCGGTCGTCGCCAGGGCGGGCCCGGCGAGCGCGGCCGGCGCGACGACCGCTCCGGCGCCCACGGCGGCGGTCGCCTGGAGCAGCTTTCGACGCGAGATGTCGTGCATGGTCATGGCCTCTCGATCGGGTCACACCTTCGCTGGCGTGCGACTTTCACGCTAGAACCAGACACTTGCTCACATAACCGGAAGAGGATGCGAAAACCCTTCCGGGTGACGCAGCAGGGCTGCCGGTGGGACAAACGCACTCCGTCAGGTGCCGGGCGTGTCCACCAACCGCGCTCAAAGATGGAGACGGAGCCAGCCACCCAGGCAGAGAAGCAGCCAGCCGGTCAACGCGGCGACGAACCCCGCCAACGCCGGAAGCTGCCACCTTCGCACCAGGTACGCACACAGCGGCACCGCCACGAGCAAGGTCGGCGCCAGAATCACGATCATGTCGTACAGTTCCGCCCCGACATCCGCCGGCGCGGTCGGGCACCCGAACTTGCCGGTGCACTCGACGCTGCGGCCGTTGACGTACGAGTAGCCGGGGGTGGTGCCTTCGTGCGGCCACCGGAGTACCACCAGCAGGCCGACCGGCAGGACACACGCCAGTGTGTACCAGAACGCGAGCCAGGCGAAGGCGCGCCCGAGCATCCCCGACGCGAGCCCCTCGCTCATGATCTCATCATATTCCGACCGGGACCACGCCCCTTGATCCACACCGGCTCGGTGAAGTGGCGCCATCCGGGCAAACCGGTTACCGCCACCTCGCCGTAGTGGAGTGGATCAAGCGCGCCCTACTTGGCGTTGAAGTAGTTCGCGTCGGGGTGGTGGACCACGATGGCGTCGGTGGCCTGCTCCGGCACGAGCTGGAACTCCTCCGACAACTCCACCCCGATCCGCTCCGCGCCGAGCAGCCCCACGACCTTCGCCCGGTCCTCCAGGTCGGGGCAGGCCGGATAGCCGAACGCGTACCGGCAGCCCCGATAGTCGGTGCGCAGCAGGCCGGCCAGGTCGGCCGGGTCGTCCTCGGCGACCGTACGCCCACCCGGCAGCACCAGCTCGGACCGGATCCGCCGGTGCCAGTACTCCGCCAGCGCCTCGGTGAGCTGCACGGACAGGCCGTGCACCTCCAGGTAGTCGCGGTATTCGTTCGCCGCGAACATCTTCGCCGTGTATTCGCTGATCGGCTGCCCGACGGTCACGAGCTGCAACGCCACCACGTCGAGCTGGTCGCCCTTGGGCCGGAAGAAGTCGGCCAGGCACAGCCGGCGCTCCTGCCGTTGCCGGGGGAAGGAGAACCGGGCCCGCTCGCTGTGCCCGTTCTCGTCCAGCACCACCAGGTCGTTGCCCTCGGAATAGGCCGGGAAGTAGCCGTAGACCACGGCCGCCTCCAGCACCTGGTCGGCGATGAGCCGGTCCAGCCAGTAGCGCAGCCGGGGCCGGCCCTCGGTCTCCACCAACTCCTCGTACGACGGGCCCTGACCGCCGCGGGCGCCCCGCAGCCCCCACTGCCCCAGGAACGTGGCCCGCTCGTCGAGCAGCGCCGCGTAGTCGGCGAGCGGCACGCCCTTGACCACCCGGGTGCCGAAGAACGGCGGCGTGGGCACCGCGGCGTCCGGCGCCACGTCGGAGCGGACCGAGGCGTCGTCCAGCTCGGGCAGCGACTCCCGGACCTGTGCCCGCTGCCGCTCCCGCCGCTCCCGACGGGCCGCCAGCGCCGCCTCCCGCTCCGGGTCGACCACCGGCGCGCCACCCCGCTTGGCCGCCATCACGCGGTCCATCAGGGACAGCCCCTCGAAGGCGTCCCGGGCGTAGTGCACCTGGCCGGGGTAGATCGACCGCAGGTCGTCCTCCACGTACGCCCGGGTCAGCGCCGCCCCGCCGAGCAGCACCGGCCAGCGCTCGGCGACGCCGCGCGTGGCCATCTCGGCCAGGTTCTCCTTCATGATGACCGTGCTCTTGACCAGCAGGCCGGACATGCCGATGGCGTCGGCCCGGTGCTCCTCGGCCGCGTCGAGGATCGCGTTTATCGGCTGCTTGATGCCGATGTTGACCACGTCGTAGCCGTTGTTGGACAGGATGATGTCGACCAGGTTCTTGCCGATGTCGTGCACGTCGCCCTTGACCGTGGCCAAGACAATCTTGCCCTTTCCGGCAGCGTCTTCGGAGTCGGCCTTCTCCATGTGCGGCTCCAGGTAGGCCACCGCCGTCTTCATCACCTCGGCGGACTGGAGCACGAACGGCAACTGCATCTGGCCCGAGCCGAACAGCTCGCCGACCACCTTCATGCCGTCGAGCAGCAGGTCGTTGATGATGGACAGCGGCGTGCGCCCCTGCGCCATCGCGGTGTCCAGGTCGGCCTCCAGGCCGTTGCGCTCGCCGTCGATGATCCGGCGCTTGAGCCGCTCCTCCAACGGCAGCGCGGCCAGCTCCTCGGCGCGGGTGGCCCGCGCCGAGGCGGCGTCGACGCCTTCGAAGACCTCGATGAACCGCTGCACCGGGTCGTAGCCCTCGCGGCGGCGGTCGTAGACCAGGTCGAGCGCCACCTCGCGCTGCTCGTCCGGGATCTTCGTCATCGGCAGGATCTTGCTGGCGTGCACGATGGCCGAGGTCAGGCCGGCCTGCACGCACTCGTGCAGGAACACCGAGTTGAGCACCTGCCGGGCCGCCGGGTTCAGCCCGAACGACACGTTCGAGATGCCGGCGGTGAAGTTGACCCCCGGATAGCGGGCGGTGATCTCCCGGATCGCCTCGATCGTCTCGATGCCGTCGCGGCGCGTCTCCTCCTGCCCGGTGGCGATCGGGAACGTCAGCGCGTCGATGAGGATGTCCGACCGACGCAGCCCCCACCGGCCGGTCAGGTCGTCGATCAGCCGGCTGGCCACCCGTACCTTCCACTCCCGGGTGCGGGCCTGGCCCTCCTCGTCGATGAGCAGCGCCACGACGGCGGCCCCATGCTCCTTCACCACCGGCATGACCCGCGCGTAGCGGGAGTCGGGGCCGTCGCCGTCCTCGAAGTTCACCGAGTTGACCACGCAGCGACCGCCGAGCATCTCCAGCCCCGCCTCGATCACCGCCGGCTCGGTGGAGTCCAGCACGATCGGCAGGGTGGACGCGGTCGCGAACCGGCCGGCCAACTCCCGCATGTCCTGCGTGCCGTCGCGGCCGACGTAGTCGACGCAGAGGTCGAGCAGGTGCGAGCCGTCCCGGGCCTGGTTGCGGGCGATCTCCACGCAGGCCTGCCAGTCGGCGGCCAGCATCGCCTCGCGGAACGCCTTCGAGCCGTTGGCGTTGGTGCGCTCCCCCACCATCAGGACGCTGGCGTCCTGGGCGAACGGCACGTGATGGTAGATCGAGGAGACGCCGGCCTCCGGCTCCGGCGCCCGGGCCGCCGGGCGACGCCCGCCCAGCCGCTCCACGAGCGCCCGGATGTGTTCCGGCGTGGTGCCGCAGCAGCCGCCGATCAACCCGACGCCGTAGTCGTCGACGAACTGCTCCAGCGCGTCGGCCATCTCCTGCGGGCCGAGCGGGAAGTAGGCGCCGTCGGCGGTCAGCACCGGTAGGCCCGCGTTCGGCATCACCGACACCGGGATCCGGGAGTGCCGGGACAGGTAGCGCAGGTGCTCGCCCATCTCGGCCGGGCCGGTGGAGCAGTTGAGCCCGATCAGGTCGACCCCGAGCGGCTCGATCGCGGTCAGCGCCGCGCCGATCTCGCTGCCCAGCAGCATGGTGCCGGTGGTCTCCACGGCCACCTGGCAGATGATCGGCACGTCCCGGCCGGCGGCGTCGCGGGCCCGCTTCGAACCGACCACCGCGGCCTTGACCTGGAGCAGGTCCTGGCAGGTTTCGATGATCAGCGCATCCGCGCCGCCGGCGATCAGGCCGGCGGCGTTCTGCTCGTACGCGTCGCGCAGCGAGGCGTAGCTCGCGTGGCCAAGGGTCGGCAGCTTCGTGCCCGGCCCCATCGACCCGAGCACGAACCGCGGCCGTTCCGGCGTGGCGTACGCGTCGGCGGCCTCCCGGGCGATCCGCGCCGCCGCCTCGGACAGCTCCCAGATCCGGTCGGCGATGTCGTACTCGGCGAGGTTGGGCAGGTTGGCGCCGAACGTGTTGGTCTCCACGCAGTCCGCGCCGGCGGCCAGGTAGGCGTCGTGCACGCCGCGGACCACGTCCGGCCGGGTGACGTTGAGGATCTCGTTGCAACCCTCGAGGCCGTCGAAGTCGTCGAGGGTGAGGTCGGCTGCCTGGAGCATCGTCCCCATCGCTCCGTCGGCGATGAGGATCCGGTCCGCCAGCAGGTCGCGCAACGAAGTAGACACAGCCCCAGGTTAGTGCGCTCACGTCCGCAGCGACCGCCCCAACGGTCCCTTCCCACATACTGTCGGCTGGATCACCGCGTACCCTCATCCGCTTCGACCGGGTGGTCGGGCCGGGCGACCGGCGCGGCCGACGGGCCGGGTCCGGCGGCGGCACGTAGGCTGGCGGACGTGAAGGACATCAGGGACGCGACCGGGCGATGGGGCCACGCCGCTCCCGACGAGCAGGGTGAGGTGACGGCGTGACCGAGTTCGACGGGCTGCCGGTTCTACGCTCACCGGTCGCCATCGCGGCCTTCGAGGGCTGGAACGACGCCGCGGACGCCTCCACCGCCGCCGTGGAACACCTGGAGCAGGTCTGGCAGGCCCGGCAGGTGACCGAGCTGGATCCGGAGGAGTTCTACGACTTCCAGGTGAGCCGGCCGACCATCACCATGGCCGACGGGGAGACCCGGCGGGTGGAGTGGCCGACCACGCGCTTCATGGTGGCCAGCCCGGAGGGCACCGAGCGGGACGTGGTGCTGATCCGCGGCATCGAGCCGAGCATGCGCTGGCGCACCTTCTGCGAGCAGGTGCTGGAGATCTGCCACAGCCTGGAGGTCGAACGGGTGGTGCTGCTCGGCGCGCTGCTGGCCGACGTGCCGTACACCCGGCCGCTGCCGATCAGCGGGAGCGCGTCGGACGCCGACGCGGCCCGGCGCTACCAGCTCACCCCGACCCGATACGACGGCCCGACCGGCATCGTCGGGGTGCTGCACGACGCCAGCTCCCGGGCCGAGGTCGACGCGGTGTCGTTCTGGGTGCACGTGCCGCACTACGCCAACAACCCGCCCTGCCCGAAGGCGACCCTGGCTCTGCTGCACCGGGTCGAGGAGGTGCTCGACCTGCCGGTGCCGATGGCCGACCTGGCCGAGGAGGCCGCCGAGTGGGAGCAGCGGGTGCGCAGCGCCGCCGAGCAGGACGCCGAGCTCGGCGAATACGTGCGTGAGCTGGAGGAGCGCGTCGGTGACGCCGGCATCACCCCGTTGACCGGGGACGAGATCGCCCAGGAGTTCGAGAAGTACCTGCGTCGTCGGGGCGGTTCCGCCGGCCCCACCGCCGGTTCCTGGTAGTCCGCTTCGTCGAAGGCCGGGTCCTCGTCGGGCCCGGCCTTTCGCGTGTCCGGGGTGGCGCCCGCACACCCTCTAGGGCATCCTAGGAACCTAGCTGTTCTGAGGAGGCGGGCATGCAGATCAACCCCGGCGCGGCCGAGTTCCCGCACCGGCAGATCGCCGCGCAGCTCAAGGCGCAGGTGCGCCGCGGCGACTGGGGGCCGGGCGAGCGGCTGCCGTCCATCCCGGCCATCGCCGAGATGTTCGGCGTCGCGAAGCAGACCGTCCAACGCGCCGTCGACCAGCTCCGCGTCGAGGGCATCCTGATCACCAAACCCGGCTCCGGTACGTACGTCCGGGGCACCCGGCGCCGGCTCAACCGCCTCGCCCGGGGCCGGTACGGCGGTTTCCGCGGCTACCACACCGACCTGGCCGCCCGATACCGCCAGCAGCTCGTCTCAGTCGGTCGCGCCGCCGCCCCGCCCGAGGTCGCCGACGTGTTCGGCGTCACCGACGGCACCGAGTTGCTCTGCCGGCGGCACCTGGTCCGCACCGACGACTCCCCGGTCGAGGTCGGCGCCTCCTGGTTCCTGCCCGCCGACACCGCCGGCACCTCCCTGGAACGGGCCGAGGCGTTCGGCCGGCCGCTCTACCAGGAGGCCGAGGAGGCCACCGGCCGCCGGTACGTCACCGCGGCCGACACGATAAGCGCCCGCCAGCCCAGCCGGGAGGAGGCGGAGATCCTCCAGATCCGCCCGGACACCCCGGTGCTGCACCTGCTGCACGTCGCGTACGACGAGCGGCGCAAGCCGATCGAGGTCGCGCAGGCCACCTGGCCCGGCCCGATGACCACGCTCACCGAGGAGTACAAGATCCCCGCGCCGGCACCCGACCCGGACCCGGACCCGGGCCTCGTCCTCGGCTGAGCGCCGCCCCACGTGTTAAGAAGGGGCCCCGCCTCTACCGAAAGCGTTAACAAGGGCCCCCGCCTTACAGGCGGATGCCGAGGAGGGCGTCGACCGTGTCGGCGAACAGGTGGGGGGCGCTCGCGTCGGTGCCGTCACCGGCGAGCGTGCGCTCGGCCCAGGCGTCGGCCACCGCCAGGGCGCCCGGGGCGTCGAGGTCGTTGGCGAGGCGTTCGCGTACCCCGGCCAGCAGCGCCTCGCCCGACGGCCCGGACGGCGCGGCGGCGGCCCGCCGCCAGCGGTCCAGCCGCCGCAGCGCCTCGGCGAGCAGCTCGTCGGTCCAGGTCCGGTCGCTGCGGTAGTGGCCGGTGAGCAGCGCCAGCCGCACCGCCATCGGGTCGACCCGGTCGGCCCGCAGGCGGGAGACGAAGACCAGGTTGCCCTTCGACTTCGACATCTTCTCGCCGTCCAGGCCGATCATGCCGGCGTGCACGTAGTGGTCGGCGAACGGCGCCGCGCCGGTGAGCCGCTCGGCGTGCGCGGCGGAGCACTCGTGGTGCGGGAAGACCAGGTCGTTGCCGCCGCCCTGCACGGAGATGCGGTCGCCGAGCAGGTTCAACGCGATGACCGTGCACTCGATGTGCCAGCCGGGGCGGCCCGGGCCCAGCTCGCCGCCGGGCCAGGACGGCTCGCCCTCGCGGGCGCCGCGCCACAGCAGCGGGTCGAGCGGGTCGCGCTTGCCGGCCCGCTCCGGGTCGCCGCCGCGCTCCGGGAAGATCTCCAGCATCTCGGCGCGGGACAGGTTCGACTCGTAGCCGAACTCCGGGGCGGCGGAGATGTCGAAGTAGACGTCGCCGGTGCCGTCGTCGAGCCGGTACGCCGCGCCGTCCTTGAGCAGCACGAGCACCTTGTCGGCGATGTCCGGGATCGACTCGACCGCGCCGACGTAGTGCGCCGGCGGGATCATCCGCAGCGCCTCCATGTCCTCGCGGAACAGCGCGGTCTCCCGCATGGCCAGGACCTTCCAGTCCTCGCCGTCGCGCTCGGCGCGCTCCAGCAGCGGGTCGTCGATGTCGGTGACGTTCTGCACGTAGCTCACGGTCAGGCCGGCGTCGCGCCACATCCGCTGCACCAGGTCAAACGTGATCATGGTGGCGGCGTGTCCGAGGTGGGTGGCGTCGTACGGGGTGATGCCGCAGACGTACATCGAGGCGACGCCGTCGGGCCGGCTGGGATGGAGACCCTGTCGCGCCGAGTCGTACAACCTCAGCGGCGTGCCCTCACCCGGCAGCCGTGGCACCTCGTGTCCCGCCCAAGACTCCATGACCGCCAGCCTAACGAGCCGTCAGGCACGCGGGTGCCGCCCCACGGGTGATCAACGCGACAACGGCTCACATCGGCGGCCAGGGCATCGCCGGCCATTCCTCCGGGGGCAGGGGGAACCGGCCGGTGTCCCGCAGCCGCTCCACCCGCGCCGCCACCGCGGCGACCTCGCCGGTGGTGAGGTGGTCGGCCAGCTCCTCGCCGAGCGCGCCGCCGAGAAGGCCGGCCAGGCCGTCGAGCATCTCCACCGCGTCCGGCGGGAGCAGGCGCCCGGCCCAGCCCCACAGCACCGTACGCAGCTTCTCCTCCACGTGGAAGCTGACGCCGTGGTCCACCCCGTAGATGCGGTCGTCCGCGCCGACGAGCACGTGCCCGCCCTTGCGGTCGGCGTTGTTGATCACGGCGTCGAGGACGGCGAGCCGGGCCAGCCGGGGGTCGTCGGCGTGCGCCAGCGCGTAGGCCGCCCCGTCGTCGTCGCGCGCCGCGGCGATCGGGAACCAGCGCGGCGGCACCGACTCGGCCGGCACGAACCCCACGAGCGACTCGGCGTCGGCCGGCTCGTCGATCCAGAGCTGGCAGGAGCCGGGACCGAAGGGGCCGTCGCGCAGCACGGTCGGCGGCACCAGGTCCCACCCGGTGGCCCGGGACACGAGGTAGGCGGCCACCTCCCGGCCGGCGAGCGTGCCGTCCGGGAAGTCCCAGAGCGGGCGCTCGCCGCGCACCGGCTTGTAGACGCAGTGCGCGCTGACCTCGCCGAGGGCGATGACACCGCGCAGCGTGGTGTTGGAGGCGTCGACGAGCCGCCCCTCCAGGGTCAGCTCACCGTCGGCGAGCAGCCGCAGCGCCTCGGCGCCGTCCTGTCGGGGCTGCAACTCCGACGAGGTCACCGGTGATAGCCGTTGTGCCGGGGGCAGAGGTGGCCGGCCGGGTCGAGCGGCTGGCCGCAGAGCGGGCAGGGCGGCCGGCCGGCGTTGACCACCCGCTTGGCGCGCTCGATGAACTCGCGGGTCGCCTCGGGGGTCAGCCGCACCCGGAGCCGGTCGAGGTCCTCGTCCGGCTCGTCCGGCTCCTCGTCGATCTCGACCTCGACGTCGTCGTCCGCGTCGCCGACCTCGACCTCGACCTCCGCCTCGCCCACGGCGATCGCCTCGATCACCACGGTGGCGGTGTCCACGTCGAAGGCCAGGCCCAGCGTGCCGACCCGGAACTCCTCGTCGACCGGGGTGTCGAGCGGCTCGTTGTCGCCCAGCACCACCGGCGCGGCCTCCGGCAGCTTCACCCCGAACCGGCGTTGCGCCTCGGAGAGCAGCTCCTCCAGCTTCTCAGCGAGCAGCGACACCTGGACCTTCTCCAGCGCGACGCTGACCAGCCGGCCGCCGCCACGCGCCTGGAGGAAGAACGTGCGCTCCCCCGGCGGGCCGACCGTCCCGGCGACGAACCGCTCCGGCGGCTCGAAGGCGTGCACCTGGTGCGTCATACCCACGACCCTATCCGGCGCGCGGAAGCACCGCGCAGCCCACCGACGCCGAATCCGCCCAGAGCGAAACGCGGGTCGCCGGCCCGCCGCTCCGCCGCCGGCGGTCGCGGCGGCCGGCTCACCGGGCCGCCCCCGCGCCACCACCCACCGCGGCGTCCGACTCGGTGCGACGGGCCGTCCGCCGGCGCCGCTTGCCCGGCGGCGGGACCAGCGCCGACAGGTCCCCGCCGGTGTCGTTGAGCCGGACCAGGAACGGCCGCAGCGACGTGTAGCGGATCGCCGTCACCGACGCCGGGTCGGCCACGATCCGCTGAAAAAGATCCAGGTGTACGCCGAGCGCGTCCGCCACGATGGCCTTGATCACGTCACCGTGGCTGCACGCCAGCCAGAGCGCCTCGGGCCCGTGCTCGGCGGTGACCCGCGCGTCCCAGGCGCGTACCGCCGCGACCGCGCGCGCCGACATTCCGGCCATCGACTCCCCCTCCGGGAAGGCCGCGGCGCTGGGATGCTGCTGGACCACCGGCCAGAGCGGCTCCTTGGCCAGCTTCTTCAGCGCCTGCCCCTCCCAGGTGCCGTAGCCGCACTCGATCAACCCGTCCTCGACCACCGGCTCGGCTTCGGGCAGCGCCAGCTCCAGGGTCTGCCGGCAGCGGATCAGCGGGCTGGTCACCACCGCCGCGAGCGGCAGCCCGGCGAGCCGCCCGCCGACCGCGGTGGCCTGGGCCCGCCCGGTGTCGTCCAGCTCGACCGGTTGCCGGCCGGCGAGGCCGCCGTCGGCGTTCGCGGTGGTCCGGCCGTGTCGCAGAAGCAGAAGGGTCGCCACGCCCCCACCCTAGGCCGTGCCCACCCCACACCCCGTCCCACCACCGCAGGCACCGGACGGCACCCCGAAGAGTTCCCGCAACCCGGCCCCCTCCTGGGGCCGTGTCCCGCCAAGACCTCCGATGGTCCCGCCGATCGTGGACTTGTGGTGCCACGAAATGTCACTTTCGGCATGATATCGGAGGTGCCACAACTCCAAGATCGGCGAGCGGCGTCGGCCCACCCGCGCTCAGGGGCGGACGGGTGATCGTGAGGTTGTTGGCGGTGATGAATCGGACAACTCTCGGGGCCGGGCGTCGGGGCTGGGGTTTGGGGATTTTGTTCGGGTTTGGGGGGTTCGGGGGGTGGTCCCCGGGGAATGGGCCGGCGGGCGGGGGCGTTGTGTCGGGTGCACGGCTGAGCAGCGGAAATGGCCCGTCGGGTCGCCGGAATGACGGCGGGTCGCCGGTCGTTGCACATGGTTCCGCCGCCACGACGAGGCCCCCGCCCCGTGGCCGGTCGGAATCCCCCGATCCTCATGAGCGCCTGACGGTGCTCGCACACCCCCGTGTGTCGACCCCCGAACGGAGCCCCCATGAACACCATGCTGCGCAAGAGCATCCTCGGCATCGCCGGACTGACCGTCGCCGGTGGCCTGGCCGCCGGTCCGCTCCACCACCACGACACCAGCCCCACCGCCCGCGAGGTCGCCGTCACCGCGCAGGCCGACCCGGCCGCGCTCGTCCCGCACGGCGTGCAGGGCGCCCAGTCCCGCATCGACCTGACCGACGAGCAGACCGCCAACGTCAAGGCGATCATCGCCGCGACGAAGAAGGCCGGCCTGCCCGAGCGGGCCGCGGTCATCTCCATCGCCACCAGCCTCCAGGAGTCCAAGCTGGAGAACCTGGGTCACCTCGGCGACCGCAACGACCACGACTCGCTGGGTCTGTTCCAGCAGCGCCCGTCCAGCGGTTGGGGCACGCCGGAGCAGATCACCGACCCCGAGTACGCCACCCTGGCGTTCCTCAAGGGGTTGAAGCAGGTCGACGGCTGGCAGGACATGCCGCTGACCGCCGCCGCGCAGACCGTCCAGGTGAGCGCCTACCCGGACGCCTACGCCCAGTGGGAGCAGCAGGCCGCCGACCTCGTCGGCCAGCACTGGGAGAGCTGACACCACGACGGCCGGCACCCCGAGCGGGGTGCCGGCCGTCGGCGTGCCGGGCGAACGTCAGGTGGCGCTGATGGTGCCGGTGAGCAGCAGGCAGAGCACGAGCGTGCCGAGCGCCACCCGGTAGATCACGAACAGGTACAGCGTGTGGTGCGCGACGTAGCGCAGCAGCCAGGCGATCGCCGCGTACCCGATGGCGAAGGCGATCGCGGTGGCGACCACCATCTGCGCCACGCTCGGCGCGGCGGTGCCCGGCGCGGACGGCTCGAAGACGTCCGGCAGGCTGAACACGCCGGAGATCACCACGGCGGGGATCGCCAGCAGGAACGAGTAGCGGGCCGCGGTCTCCCGGGTGAGGTTGAGGAACAGGCCGACGGTGAGCGTGCCGCCCGAGCGGGAGACGCCCGGGACCAGCGCCATGGCCTGGCCCAGCCCCATCGCCACGCCGTCGCGCATCCGGAAGTTCTCCAACGTGCGGGTCTGCCGCCCCCAGTATTCCGCGAAGGCGAGCACCAGGGCGAAGAAGATCAACGTGAAGGAGATCAGGTAGAGGTTCCGGCCGGCGGTGCGGATCTGGTCCTTGAAGATCAGCCCCAGGATGCCGATCGGGATGGTGCCGACGATGACGTACCAGCCCATCCGGTAGTCGAGGCTGGAGCGCACCGAGCGGTCGACCAGACCGAGGCACCAGGTCCGGACGATCCGCCAGATGTCCTTGAAGAAGTAGATGAGCACGGCGGCCTCGGTGCCGAGCTGGGTCACCGCGGTGAACGACGCGCCCGCGTCCCGGCCGAAGAAGATGGCCGAGGTGATGCGCAGGTGCCCCGACGACGACACCGGCAGGAACTCCGTCAGCCCCTGGACGACGCCCAGGACGATGGCCTCGACCCAGGTCACTCGCCGACCCCGGACAGGTCGAGTGCCTCGGCGACGGTACGCAGCGTCTGCACGCCGCTGTCCCGGTCGGCCACGAACAGCGTCACCGACAGCGTGGTCACGCCGGCGGCGGCGTACTCCCGCATCCGCTCGGCGATGCGTTCCTTCGGGCCGAGCAGCGAGGTGCGGTCGATGAACTCCATCGGCACCGCCGCCGCCGCGTCCCGCTGCCGCTTGGCCAGGTAGAGGTCCTGCACCTCGCGGGCCGCGTCGCCGTAGCCCATCCGGGTGGCGAGCTGGTTGTAGAAGTTCTGCGTGCGGCTGCCCATCCCGCCGACGTAGAGCGCGGCATACCAGCGGACCAGCTCGGCGCAGGTGGCGACGTCGTCACCGACCACCACCGGCACCGACGGGACCACGTCGAAGCCGGCCAGCTCCCGGCCGGCGCGCGCCCGCCCGGCCCGGACCGAGGCGAGCTGCTCCTCGGCGAACTCCGGGGCGTAGAAGACGGCCAACCAGCCGTCGGCGATCTCGCCGGCCAGCTCCAGGTTCTTCGGGCCGACCGCGGCCAGGTAGATCGGGATGTGCTCGCGCGGCGGATGGAAGCCCAGCCGCAACGCCTTGCCCGGGCCGTCCGGCAGCGGCAGCGTGTAGTGCTCGCCGTCGTACGCGACCTCCTTGCGGGCGACCGCCAGCTTGACGATGTCGACGTACTCCCGGGTGCGGGCCAGCGGCTTGGCGAACCGGACGCCGTGCCAGCCCTCGGAGACCTGGGGGCCGGAGACGCCGAGGCCGAGCCGGAACCGGCCGCCGGAGAGGGCGTCGATGGTCGCGGCCGTCATCGCGGTCATCGCCGGCGTGCGGGCGGGGATCTGCATGACCGCGGCGCCGAGGTCGATCCGTTCCGTCTGCCCGGCCATCCAGGCCAGCATGCTCGGCGAGTCGGAGCCGTACGCCTCCGCGGCCCACACCACCGAGTAGCCGAGCCGGTCCGCCTCCTGGGCGAGTGCCAGGTGGTCCGCAGGCGTGCTCCACGCCGTCTGGTAGCCAAGGCTGAGCCCGAGTCGCAATGGTCCTCCCACCGTCCGCACCACAGGTCGCATCAGGTTACGCAATGCCGGTGACGCCACCGACCACCGGCTCGCCCGAACACGTCACACCGCTCTGCGGTCGCGCGGGAAGTTGACTGCGGCGAGGATATCCCGTGACACCAGGTTCGAAATAAGGTTCACGCATGCAACAGCGACCGCTCGGCCGAAGCGGGCTGGCGGTTTCGCGGCTCGCGCTCGGCACCATGACCTGGGGACGGGACACCGACGCCGACGACGCGGCCGCCCAGCTGAAGAGTTACCTCGACGCGGGCGGCAACCTCGTCGACACCGCCGACGTGTACGCCGACGGCGACGCCGAGTCGGTGATCGGCTCCCTGCTGGGCAGCCTGGTGGACCGCGACGAGCTGCTCATCGCCACCAAGGCGGGGTTGCGGCCGGGCAGTGGTCGCCGCCGGGACGGCTCGCGCGGGCACCTGCTGCGCACGCTCGACGCCTCGCTGCGCCGGCTCGGCACCGACCACGTCGACCTCTGGCAGGTGCACGGCTACGACCCGGACACGCCGCTGGAGGAGACGCTCTCGGCGTTGGACCACGCCGTGTCCAGCGGGAAGGCCCGGTACGCGGGCGTGTCGAACTTCTCCGGCTGGCAGACCGCCCGGGCCGCCGCCTGGCAGGCCGCCTGGCCGGGGCGGGCCCCGGTGGTCGCCGCCCAGGTGGAGTATTCGCTGCTGGAGCGCGGCATCGAGCGTGAGGTGCTGCCGGCCTGCGCCGGGATGGGGCTGGGCGTGCTGCCCTGGTCGCCGCTGGGGCGGGGGGTGCTGACCGGCAAGTACCGCAACGGCCGCCCGGCGGACTCGCGGGCGGTCTCGCCGCACTTCGAGCGTTTCGTGGCCACCTACCTGGAGCCCCGCTGCTCCAGCATCGTGGAGGCGGTGGCCATCGCCGCCGGCGGGCTCGGCGTGTCGCCGACGGAGGTGGCGCTGGCCTGGGTCCGCGACCGGCCCGGCGTCACCGCGCCGATCCTCGGCGCCCGCACCGTCGGGCAGCTCCTGGGCGCGCTCCAGGTGGAGCGGACGACCCTGCCGGACGAGATCGTCACCGCGCTCGACGACGTCTCCGCGGTGCCGGTCGGCTACCCCGAGCGCGACGGCTGACCCGGGAGCGACCCGGGTCACCGCCAGGGGGTGGCGGAGGGCCCGCGAGCTGGGCAGCATAGGGGGCATGGACTACGAATACGCGCCGCTGCGGTTGCCCTCGAATGTCGATCGGTTGACCGCCGCGGCGCAACTGGCGATCCAGGCGGAGTTCTCCGGGTGGGAGCTGGCCCGGGTGCGGCTCTACCGGGACGGCACGCGGCAGGTGATGCTGCGCCGCCGCGTGGTGAACAAGCCGCAACCGGGCCTGTCGTACTGACCCCGGCCCGGCCCGGGGCCGCGCCACACGGTGCGGCCCCGGGACGGTCACGGCCTAGTGGGCGTGGTCGTGCTCCTCGTCGAGGTCCAGGAACGGGTGCTCGTCGAGGCGGCCGACCAGCCGGTCGTCGACGGCCGGCTGGAACGGTCCGACCGCGTCGTCGTCGTCGAACGACTCCAGGTCGACCGGGGTGCCGACCTCGCTGACCATGACCACGCCGTCGAGCGGCTCCAGCTCGGGCACGTCGAGCGCGGACAGCGAGCCGTCGCCGCTCTGCAGCAGCTCCAGCACGGCCTCGCCGACCCCCTCCACCGGCGCCGGCTCGTCCTCCTCCGGGGTGCCCTCGCGGCGGGCCACCTCGGCGACCCGGAGCAGGGCCGCGACGCTCGGCACCCGGTAGTCGCGCCGCTGCCGCACCGAGATCACCCGCGGGTGCGGGTCGGTGGGCTCACCGCCCTCGACCGCGCCGAACCGCTCGTCGGCCTCGTCCGGGTCGATCGACTCCACGTCCCAGGGCGTCACCTCGCCGAACGCGTCGAGCAGCCGCTCGTCGTACGCGAAGGAGGCGTTGTTCAACGCGACGTACGCCTGCCAGACGGCGTCGTCATCGATCCGGCCCTGAGCGGCCCGGACGGCGGCCAGGTGGGCGCGGGCCGCGTCGATCACCTGGTCGAGGGCGGCGTCCAGCTCACCGTGCTGGTCGGTCATGTGAGGCAGTCCCTTCGCGATGGGGGAGGTCCGCGCGGGCGGCGCCGCGGCGGGCGCGGTCAGCAGTTGCGGAGGAAGCGGTCGAGAACCCGCACGCCGAACTGTAGTCCGTCCAGCGGGACCCGCTCGTCGATGCCGTGGAACAGGCCGGAGAAATTGAGATCGGCGGGAAGTCGCAGCGGCGCGAAGCCGAAGCAGCGGATGCCGAGTGCGGAGAACGCCTTGGCGTCGGTGCCGCCGGAGAGCATGTACGGCACCGGGTGCGCGCCCGGGTCCTCGGCGCGCAGCGCGGCGGACATCTGTGCCACCAGCTCACCGTCGAACGTGGTCTCCAGGGCCGGCTGGCGCTGGACGTACTCGATGGCGATGTCCGGTCCGACCAGCTCCCGCAGTTGCCGCTCCAGCTCCTCGCTCTGCCCGGGCAGGCTGCGGCAGTCGATGGTGGCGGCGGCCCGGCCGGGGATGACGTTGTCCTTGTAGCCGGCGGCCAGCCGGGTCGGGTTGGCGGTGTTGCGGATCGTGGCGCCGATGATGTTGGCGATCGGGCCGAGCTTGGCGATCGCGGTCTCCGGGTCGTCCGGGTCGATCTCGATGCCGAGCACGTCGCCGACCTCGGCCAGGAACGCGCGCACGGTGTCGGTCATCACCACCGGGAACCGGTGCCGGCCGATCCGGGCGACCGCCTCGGCGAGCGCGGTGACCGCGTTGTCGTCGTGCACCATCGAGCCGTGGCCGGGCCGCCCCCGGGCGTGCAGGCGCAACCAGTCGATGCCCTTCTCGGCGGTCTCGATCAGATAGAGCCGACGGGACTCGTCGACGGAGTAGGAGAAGCCGCCCACCTCGCCGATCGCCTCGGTGCAGCCGTCGAAGAGCCCCCGGTGGCGCTGGGCCAGGAAGTGCGCGCCGTAGTCGCTGCCGGCCTCCTCGTCGGCGGTGAAGGCGAGCACGATGTCGCGGCGGGGCCGGACGCCGGTGCGCTGCCAGTCGCGGACCACGGCCAGCACCATGGCGTCGAAGTCCTTCATGTCGATCGCGCCGCGGCCCCACAGGTAGCCGTCGCGGATCTCGCCGGAGAACGGGTGCACCGACCACTCGTCCGGGTCGGCGGGCACCACGTCGAGGTGACCGTGCACCAGCAGCGCGTCCCGGCCCGGCTCGTGACCCGGGATCCGGGCCACCAGGTTGGCCCGGCCCGGCGCCGACTCGTGGATCTCGGCGTCGACACCGACCTCGGCGAGCTTCTCCGCGACGTACTCCGCGGCGCGTCGCTCCCCCGCGCTCGTGTCGTTGTCCCCGGTGTTCGTGGTGTCGATGCGCAGCAGGTCCCGGCAGAGGCCCACGACCTCGTCGGCGGGCTGGGGCGGGGCGGAGGTCGTCATCGCTTCCTTATACCAGCCGGGCGGGTCGCGACGGCGGGCGCGGTGCGGACCGGTTTCGCGGGCCGCGTGGGCGGGTAACGCCGAACATCGATCCCGGCACCACGCCGGCCGCCACGAGGAGGGCACCGTGTCCGTCCCCCTGCCGCCGCTACCGCCCGCCGCCGACGACGCCTACCGGCCGGGTGGGCGGAGCATGGCCGACCTGGTGGACGCCGAGCACCGTACCCTGCTCGACCTGGCCGACCGGGTGACCGAGCCGGGGCTGGACCCGACCGGCCGCCGCCGGGTGCTCGACGTGCTCACCGCCGCCGTGTCCCGGCACCTCTCCGCCGAGGAGCAGTACCTGTTCCCCGCCGCCCGGGCCGCGGTGCCGGAGAGCGGCGAGCTGGTCGCCCGCGAGATCGAGGCGGACGCCGCGCTGCTGGCCGCGTTGAAGGGACTGTCCGGTCCGGACGACGCGGCGGTCGCCGACGTGGCCGAGCGGGTACGCCGGCACGTGGGCCGGGTCGCCGCGCTCGTCACGCCGTTGCGGGAGGTGGCCAGCGACGCGGAGCTGATCCGGCTGGGCAACCGGTGGGAGATCGCCGAGGAGGCGGCGCCCACCCGGCCGCATCCGGGCACTCCGGCCCGGCCGCCCTGGAACAAGATCGTCGAGCCGGCGGTGGGTGTGCTGGACAAGGTGCGCGACGTGGTCAGCGGGCGGCGTACCCGCCTGGCCGACCTGGAGCATCGCCGGGACGCCTGAGCCGATCCGCCTCTTCCCGGACACCCGTTCGTGGTCCTACCGTCACGGTATGAACCTGGAGCTGCGACACCTGCGGGTGGTGTGCGCGATCGCCGAGACCGGCAGCGTCACCAAGGCGGCTTCCCTGCTCGGCCTGGCCCAGCCGGCGCTGACCGCCCAGCTCCAGCGGATCGAACGGGTCCTCGGGGGGCCGCTGTTCGAGCGGGACCGCCGGGGCGCCCGGCCCACCGCGCTCGGCGAGCTGGTGTTGGACCGGGCCCGGGTGCTGCTGCCGGCGATGAAGGGCCTCCAGGACGAGGCGGCCCGGATGGCCGGCGCGGGCGACCCGCTGCGCCGCTACCGGTTCGGTGGGGTGAACAGCCCGATCCTGGGCCGGCTGGTGCACCGGCTCGCCGCGGAGCACCCGGACGCGCAGATCACCACGTACGCGTCCTGGTCGGTGGACGAGCTGGCGCAGATGGTGGCCGGTGGCCGGCTCGACTTCGCCCTCGCGGGCGTGTGCGGCGACGCCGCGCCGTCGCCGGTGTTCGGGCTGAGCTGGCGGGAGGTGGCCGTCGACCCGGTCCTCGTGCTGCTGCCGCAGACCCACCCGCTGGCCGGGCGGGACGAGATCGACCTGGTGGAGCTGCGGCGGGAGCAGTGGGTGGCCGCGCCGGGCGACGGGTGCTTCGGCGACTGCTTCGCCGCCACCTGCGCGCGCGCCGGCTTCACCCCCCGCAAGGTGTACGAGGCGGACGTGCGGGCCGCGCTGGACCTGGTGGACGCGGGCGCCGCGGTGGCGCTGTGCCAGGCCACGTTCCGCCCGGTGGCGGGGCTGGTCACCCGCCGGCTGGCCGGCGCGCCGCTGCGCTGGCGGCTGTTGTTCGGCTGGCACCCGGAGGCGCCGGCGGCGGCGGTCGCGGAGCCGGTGCTGCGGACGGCGGTGGCCGCGTACACCGACGCGCTGGCCCACCACCCGGACTATCTGTCCTGGCTGCCGGCCCACCCGGACTTCGGGGCGCAGGCCCACGGCGCGGGCGGGGTGCGAACCGGCTGAACGCGGGTATCACCGACGACATGACTGATCTGTATCCCGCCGCCGACGAGCGGGAGCTGCTGCGTCGGGCGGCCTCCGCGCACACCACCGCCGCCGCCGACGTGGAGGCGTTCCTACGCCGCCTGCCGGAGGTGCCGGACCCGGCGGACATCACCGAGTACGCCGACCTGCTCAGCCGCGAGGAGCGGGCCCGGGCGGACCGGCAGGCCGCGGCCGACGCCGCCGGCCTGCGACTGCCCAGCGTGGAGTCCGAGTAGCCCGGGCGGCGGCTCAGCGCTCGACCAGCACGTCGTGGCCGAGGTCGAGCAGCGCGTGCCGCCACTCGTCGTCGGCGGTGCCCCGGTCCGGCCGCTCGGCGGTGAGGTCCCGGATCCGGGTGATCGCGTCGCGCATCACCTCGATGTCCTCCGGCGTGAGGTCGACCTTGCGCTTGCGCAGCACGGCGAGGATCTGCCGGCCCGGCTCGGGCAGGTCCAGGTCCGGGTCCGGACCGAACGCCTCCTCCCCCGACCCGCGCGTGAGCAGCCACTGTCGCAACTGCTCGGAGGGCACGTTCACCTCGGCGTGGAAGTCGTCCCAGATCACCTCGACCTCGGGGTCGAGTCGCGCCTCGCGTGCCATCACGCCTCCTCCTCCGGTGGCGGCCCGGACGGTTCCGGTTCGCCCTCGCTCGTCGGTGTCCTCGGGGTCAGGCCCTCCGGCGGCACCCGCACCCGGGACGGGTTGGCCGTCGGCGCGACCTCGATCGGTTCGCCGGCTGCGGCGTCCTCCCGGGTCTCCTCGGGTTCGGTCATGTCCGCCCTCCGATCCTCACGTGCCGGGCCGGCCCCCGGTGGCGGGTCACCGGGGGTGGGACGTGGTGGCGGCCGAGTAGCCGCGTTCGCCGGCGGACACGTCGAAGACGAGTTGGTCGTCGCGGGCGTCGACGGTGACCTTCTGCCCCGGTGAGATCTCGTTCTCCAGCAGCATCCGGGACAGCCGGTTGTCGAGCTCGCGCTGGATCACCCGGCGCAGCGGCCGGGCGCCGAACTCCGGCTGGTAGCCGTGCTCGGCGAGCCAGTCCACCCCGGCGGTGCTGATCTCGACCTGGATGTCCTGGGCGTGCAGCCGGCGGCGGGTCTCCTCCAGCAGCAGGCCGGTGATCTGGCGTAGCTGCTCGGCCTCCAGCCGCTGGAAGATGATGACCTCGTCGATCCGGTTGAGGAACTCCGGTCGGAAGTTCTCCTGCAGCCGGCGCATCAGCCGCTCCCGCAGCTCGGTGGCCTCCTGTTGGCCCGGCTCGCCGGTGGCGAAGCCGACCGTGCGCTGGGTGCCGGTGATCAGCTCCGAGCCGAGGTTGCTGGTCATGATCAGTACGGTGTTCCGGAAGTTCACCGTCCGGCCCTGGCTGTCGGTGAGCCGGCCGTCGTCGAGCACCTGGAGCAGGACGTTGAACACGTCGGGGTGCGCCTTCTCGATCTCGTCCAGCAGCACCACCGCGTACGGGCGGCGGCGGACCGCCTCGGTGAGCTGGCCGGCCTCCTCGTAGCCGACGTAGCCGGGCGGGGCGCCGACCAGCCGGCTGACGGTGTGCCGCTCCTGGAACTCGCTCATGTCCACCCGGACCATCCGGTCGGCCTCGCCGAAGAGCGCCTCGGCGAGCGCGCGGGCCAGCTCGGTCTTGCCGACGCCGGTGGGGCCGAGGAACAGGAAGCTGCCCATCGGCCGGTTCGGGTCGGCCAGCCCGGTGCGGGAGCGGCGCACCGCCTCGGCGACGGCGCCGACCGCGTCGTCCTGCCCGATCACCCGTTCGTGCAGGTGTCCCTCCAGGCGCAGCAGCCGGTCGCGTTCCTCCTCGGTGAGCTGGTTGACCGGGATGCCGGTGGCGCGGGACACCACCTCGGCGATCTCCTTCGGCCCGACCGCGGGCACCTGGCTGGACCCCTCGTCGCCACGGGCGCGGCGGATCTGGTCCTCCAGCTCGGCCAGCCGGTCGCGCAGCGCGGAGGCCCGTTCGTACTGCTCGTCGGAGACCGCCTGCTCCTTGTCCCGGCGCACCTCGTCGAGTTGCCGCTCCAGGTCGCGCACGTCGGAGTCGGGGGTACGGGTGCGCAGCCGCACCCGGGCGCCGGCCTGGTCGATCAGGTCGATCGCCTTGTCCGGCAGGAACCGGTCGGTGACGTACCGGTCGGCGAGTTCGACGGCGGCGACGAGCGCCTCGTCGGTGAACCGGACCTGGTGGTGCGCCTCGTAGCGGTCGCGCAGGCCGCGCAGGATGGCGACGGTGTCCTCGACGCTCGGCTCGGGCACCAGCACCGGCTGGAACCGGCGGGCCAGGGCGGCGTCCTTCTCGATGCTGCGCCGGTACTCGTCGAGCGTGGTCGCGCCGATCACCCGCAGCTCGCCGCGGGCGAGCGCCGGCTTGAGCATGTTCGACGCGTCCATCCCGCCCTCGCTGCCGGCGCCACCGGCGCCGACCAGGGTGTGGATCTCGTCCAGGAAGATGATCAGCTCGTCGCGGTGGGCCCGGATCTCGTCGATCACCTTCTTCAGGCGTTCCTCGAAGTCGCCCCGGTAGCGGGTGCCGGCGACCAGGCCGGACAGGTCGAGCTGGATGACCCGCTTGCCGATCAGCGTCTGCGGCACGTCGCCGTCGCAGATCCGCTCCGCCAGCCCCTCCACGATGGCGGTCTTGCCGACGCCGGCCTCCCCGATCAGCACCGGGTTGTTCTTGGTCCGCCGGGACAGGATCTCGACCGCCTGCTCGATCTCGTCGGCGCGCCCGATCACCGGGTCGATCTGGTCCATCCGGGCCAGCTCGGTCAGGTCCTGTCCGTACTGGTCCAGGGTGGGGGTGCCGTGGTCCGGACGCGGGCCGTTCGCGGCGCCGCGCTCGGCGCTGGCCGCCTGCAACGACTCCGGCTGGATCCGGCCGGCGGCGAGCATCCGGCCGGCGGGCGACTCGGGGTTCAGCGGCAACGCCATCAGGATGTGCTCGGGACCGATGTAGTTGGCGCCCATGGCCCGGGAGAGCTGGTGGGCGTCGAGCAGCGCCCGCTTGGCGGCCGGGGTGAGCGACAGGTTCGGCGGCACCTCCCCGCCGGGAGCGCCCTCGGCCCGCCCGCCGAGCGCGTTCACGAGCGCGTCCGGGTCGGCGCCGGCACGGCGGACCAGGTCCCGCAGCGGCGCGCGCTGCAACGCCGCCCAGAGCAGGTGGTCGGTGTCCAGGTCGGTGCTGTGTTTCTGGGCGGCCCGCCGGGCGGCGTCCGCGAGCATCTCCCGGGCGTCGGCGGTCATCAGGCGGGTGATGTCGACCCGGTGGGCCGGCCGGCGGCCCCCCTCGCCCCGGCCGAAGTAGCGGGCCAGGAACTCGTCCCACGGGTCGTTGCCGAAGTCACCGGGTCCCATCATTTTTCGTCCTCCGCAGTCGGTCGGCACGACCGGGACGCGACACGACACGGCACGGTCGGCGGTGGCTACCCGGCGGGGTGCGCGACAAACGCGACCGGGTGGCAGGCTGGGGGCATGGAGAGCAGGCCGCTGCTTGTCGTCGACGGCGCGAACGTGGTGGGTTCCCGGCCGGACGGCTGGTGGCGCGACCGGGCCGGCGCGGCGGTCCGGCTGCGCGACGCCCTGGCGCCGCTCGCCGACGCCGGGGTGCCGCCGGAGCTGCCACCACCGGTGCAGGTGGTGCTGGTGGTGGAGGGCGCGGCCCGCCGGGTGGCGCCGTCACCCGGGGTCGACGTGGTGTCCGCCTCCGGGTCCGGCGACGACACCGTGGTCGAGCTGGTCGCCGCCGCGCCGGACCGGCGCCGGGTGGTGGTGACCGCCGACCGGGAGTTGCGTGCCCGGGTCACCGCGCTCGGCGCGGAGGTACGCGGCCCGCGGTGGCTGGGCCGCTGAGCCAGGGGTCCCGTCGGTGGGACCGACCCGCCCGCCGGTAGGACCGGCGGAGGCCGGGCGGCGCGGCCTTCGCGCACGTCAGTGCCCTAATCGGACACCCGGGCAGGAACGACGCGAGGGCGGATGTACGCCCATCCGGTGGGATGGGTTGTAATGGAGATCTCCCCTGCCCCCTGGAGGTCCACGTGGCGAGCGTCGCCGAGCTGAAGGCCGCCATCGATGTCGCACTCCAGCAGATCGGTGACGGGCAGACAGCGGTCCAGGCTGCCGGCGAGAAGCTGGCCGAGGCGCAGCAGACCCTGGCCGGCGCGCTGGAGGGCAGCGGCCACGAGACCGTCGAGGCGGCCCAGTCCTCGCTGACCCAGGCCAGCCAGGGGTTGGAGGACTGCCTCGCGGCGACGCTCGTGGCGGTCGAGCAGGCCCAGCTCTACGTGTCGACGCTCTGAGGGCCGGCCGTGTCCATCGTCGAGGACATCGGCGCGCAGGTCCGCGCCGCCGCCGACGAGCTGCCGCTGGCGCAGCTCGCCGCCGCGCTGGAGAAGCTCGGCCAGGCGCAGGAGCGGCTGCGCTGGGTCCGCCAGGAGTCGGCCGACCCGATGGGTGTGCCGGAGCTGTCCGCCGCGATCGAGCACGCCGAGACCACCGGCTACGCGCTGCGCGTGGCGCAGGAGCAGCTCACCGCGTACCTGGCCGCGATCGGGCTGTCCCCGGACGGCGCGCCGGCCCCGCCACCGGGCGAGCGCCGGCCCCGGCACGACACGCCGCGCGGCGACGGGCCACCCGCGCCGGGTCCGGACGCCGAGCCGGACGAGCAACCCGCGGTGAAACGGTGGTGGGCGGTCCGGGTGGCCGAGCTGACCGGCGGGCGGGAGGGCGCCCCCGACGAGCCGGACGAGCGGATCGAGGACTCCCGCGAGCTGCTGCGCCGGGTGGTCGTCGGAATCCGCTCCGGCGACCGGGACCGGCTGCACCGCGAGCTGCGCCGGGCCCACGCCGACGTCGGGCTCGGGCTGGCCGCGATCGCCCCGCCGATGCTGCGCGACCTGGCCGGGGAACTGCTCGGCCACCCGCCCCGCGCGGACGACCTGGCCCGGCTGCGCCGCGAGCTGGACGGGCGGGTCCGCGACCTGCTGCCCGGCCTGCCACCGCCGGTGCTGGACACGCTGCTCACCCGGGTCTGCCGGATGCCACCGCCGCGCCGCGACGACGGGCAGGAGCAGCCACACGCCGCCGACCCGGCGGTCACCGCCGGGGTGGTGACCGGTGTGCTCCTGCAGCGACTCGGCCGGGACCTGCCCAACGACACCGAGGAACGGGAGCCGTCGCGTGGCTGACGTCCGCGCCCAACTGGTGACGCGGGTCCGGGGGATGCTCTCCGACGCCCTGGGCGCCACCCGCACCCGGCTCGCCGCCGCCGACGCCGAGCTGGCCGCCGGCCGGGAGCGGCTGGACCGTACCCGACGTGCCGCGGCCGCCGTACCGGCGCGGGTCGGCGCGGCGCGCGACCGGCGGCTCGCCGAGATCGACGCCCGGCACACCGCCCGGCTGGCCGAGCTGGCCGGCCACGCCGCCGCCGCCGCGCGGCGGGAGGCGCCGGGCGCGGCGTCCACGCCGTGGGACCACTGGCAGGCCGCGCCCGCCGGTCGGGGCGAGCCACCGGGCGCGGTCCGGATCGGCACGGTACGCATCCCCGGCGCCGCGCCGGTGCCCGCGCTGGTGCCGCTGCTCGACGCCGGGCACGCACACCTGGCCGGGGGCGACCGGGACGGCCTCGCCGCGGTGGTGCCGGCGCTGCTGCTGCGTTCCGTCGGCCGGGCCGACCCGGGCGGGGTCCACCTGTTCGGATACGACCCGGAGCACCTGGGCGGCGGGCTGGCCGGGTTCGCGCCGCTCGGCACCGCCGGCCTGCTCACGTTCGTCGGCCCGGGTGGTCTCGGCCGGCTCCTCGACGACCTGGTGGAGCAGATCCGCCGGATCAACGCCACGGTGCTGGCCGGCGAGTACGGCTCGCTGCGGGAGCTGGCCGCCGCCACCGGCCGCCGTCCGGAGCCGTGGCGGGTGGCGGTGCTGCTCGGCGGCGACGAGCTGTCCCGGCACGAGCGCGGCCAGCTCGACCGGGTGGTGCGCACCGGCGCGGCCTGCGGGGTGCACCTGGTGGTCCGCGGCATCGACCTGCCCGACGACCGGACCGTCACCCGGATCGTGGTCGAGGAGGACGACGCCCGGATCGCCGGGCTGCCGGTGGCGCTCGACGACCCGCCGCCGCCCGCCCTGGTCACCGAGACCTGCCGCACGCTCGCCTCCCGGGTCAACGCCGGACCGCCGCCGACGCCCTTCACCGACCTGCTGCCCGCGCCGGACGAATACTGGCGGGACGACTCGGCACACGGGCTCAGCGCCCCGATCGGCGAGGGCCCGCACGGACGCCCGGTGCTGCTCACCCTCGGCGACTACCCGCCGCACGCGCTGATCGGCGGTCCGTCCGGCACCGGCAAGACCAACCTGATCTTCGCCTGGATCGGCGCGCTCGCCGCCCGCTACTCCCCCGCCGAGCTGGAGTTCTATCTGCTCGACTTCAAGGAGGGGGTGTCCTTCGCCCGGTTCGCGAAGGGCCGGCGCGACCCGAGCTGGCTGCCGCACATGCGGCTGGTCGGGATCAACGTCAACACCGACCGGGAGTTCGGCCTGGCCCTGCTCCGGTTCCTCGCCGAGGAGCTGCGCCGGCGGGCCGACGCGGCGAAGAAGCACGAGGTCACCAAGCTGGCCGAGCTGCGCGCGGTGGACCCGACCGGACACTGGCCCCGGATCGTCGCGGTGGTCGACGAGTTCCAGGCGCTGCTCGCCGGCCGGGACGTGGTCGCCCGGGAGGCCGCCGACCTGCTGGAGGACCTGGCCCGGCGGGGCCGGTCGCAGGGCATCCACCTGGTGCTCGCCTCCCAGGACGTACGGGGCATCGAGGCGCTGTGGGGCCGGCCCGCCCTGGTCGCCCAGTTCACCCTGCGCATCGCGCTGCCCAAGGCGCTGCGCATCCTGGCCGAACGCAACGACGCCGCGCAGTCGCTGCCCCGCCACCACGCGGTGGTCAACGCCGAGTCGGGCCTGACCGAGGGCAACGAGATCGCCCGGATCCCGTCCGCGAGCGACTGGGAGACCTGGAGCGAGTTGCAGCACCGGTTGTGGCGGATGCGCCCGCAGGACGCCGCGCCGGCCCGGCTCTTCGACGGCGACGCGATCCCCCGGCTGACCGACGCGCCGGACTTCCGCGCCCTGACCGCCCCCGACCAGGGCGTGCCGCGCAACCCGGTGGCGGTGCTCGGGGAGATCATCGACGTGCAGTCCCGCTCGGCGGCGCTGCGGCTGCCCCGTGCCCCGGGCCGGAACCTGGCCGTGCTGGGCACCCGGGTGGACGAGGCGTGCGCGGTGCTCGACGCCGCCGCCCGCTCGCTGGCCCGGCAGTACCGCCCCGGCGCCGCCCGCTTCTCCATCGCCTGCCTCGACCCGGACGCCGACCCGGCCGCCCGGGCGCTCTACGAGGATCTGCCCGGCGACGCCTCCTGGTACGACGAGGAGACGGTGCCCGAGCTGATGGCCGAGGTGGGTGACGGGCTGGCCGCGCCGGGCACTCCGCGTACCCCGCACTTCCTGCTGCTGTACGCGGTGGACGCGGCGGCCGGGTCGCTGGCCGGCAAGGCCGGCAGCCGGACCGGGCTGGCGCAGTTGCGCCGGATCCTGCACGACGGGCCGGAACGCCGCACCCACGTGCTGGCGTGGTGGCGCGGAGTGGCCCGGATGCGGGCCGACCTGGGCGGCGCCGGCGCCCGCACGGACCAGATCGGCGCCTGGGTGGCGCTCGACGTGCAGGGCGGTGAGCTGGGCTCGTCGCTCTACCCGGGCAGCGGCGGGCCGGACTGGTATCCCCGGCCGTGGCGCGGTCTCTTCTTCGACCGCGCGGTGCACCGCACCGGGCAGGTGATCATCCCTTATGGTCCTTCGCGATGAACGAACCGGTCTCCAGTGAGACGTACAGCGCCCAGATCCGCCGGCTCGCCGAACTGACCGCCCGGGTGTCCGCCCAGCGGTCCGAGGCGCACACCTGGTACGCCCAGCAGGTGTCCGCCGCCGACCGCGCGGTGGCCGAGGCGGCCGAGGCGGTCCGGCGGGCCGAGGCGGAGGTGACCGAGGCCCAGCGGATGGTGGACCGGGTGGACGGCGAGGTCACCCACCTGTGGGCGCAGCTACGCGGCCGGCTCGGCATGAGCGTGCGGCGGTTGGGTGATCCGCCCGGCCCGGCCCGGGACGTCGCCGGTGACCCGGTGCCGCTGCTGCGCGGCGTACGGGAGCTGCTGGAGCGCACCGGAACGCCGGGTGAGCTGCCCGGTTCGGTGAACCCGCTGCTGATCGCGTGCGGGGTGGGTGGCGCGCTCGTGGCGTACCTGCTGGGGATCGGCGTGCGGGCGCTCGGCGCCGGCTCGGGGGGTGACCTGGCGGTGGGCCTGCCCGTGCTGGCGCTGGTGCTCACGCTGCTCGGTCCGCTGGTCGGGCTGGCGCCGGCCCGGCTGCTGGCGGACCGCCGGCACGCGGTGCTGACGCCGCGCCCGATGATCCTGGTCGCCGCCAGCGGCCTGGCCACCACGCTGCTGCTCCTGGCGGTCACCTACACCCGCTGACCTCCGCCCCGCCCCGGTCAGACCCGGAGCCGCGTCAGGCGGGGGTTAGGACGGCTTCCTTCAGGAGGCGGCGGGTCAGGACCAGGCGGTCGGCGTCGTCGTCCAGGCCGGGCAGGTCGCCGACCCGGGTGACCTCGCCGGCCAGCAGCGCGCGCAGCGCCGCCTCGCAGGCGCCGGGCAGGGTGAGTGTGCGGTCGACCAGGCGCAGCGCGACGCGACCGTCGCGGGTCGGGGTGAGCTGCCAGCGCAGGCCGTCCCGGACCGCGACCCGGCTGTCCGGGCTCAGCCGGGCCAGCGCCTCGGCCTGGGCGAGCGGCCGGATCGGCGCCGGGCGGGCGGCCGGCCACACCCGGTCCCGCAGCCGCGCGGCCACCGCCGCCGGGTCGGCCCGCAGCAGCCAGTCGCGCAGCGCCTCGACGGTCTCGGTGAGTTCCGGCTCGATCGCGTCGGCGTCGGCCAGGTCGAGGCCGAACGGCAGGCCGGCGCGCAGCCGGGCGTCCTCGGCGGCCAGCGCCAGCAGCTCCTCGACCATGGCGTAGCGGGTCAGCGCCCGGATCCCCACGGTCAGGTGCAGCGAGCTGGACTCCTGCGCCTGGGCGCTGTGCAGCCAGCCACGCGGCAGGTAGAGCGCGTCGCCCGGTTCGAGCACCACGTCCAGCGCGGGCCGGCCGTCGGCGGTGGCGGCGACCTCGTCGGCCCGGCCGCCCCAGGGCTGGCGCTCCAGCGGGTCGGTGAGCACCGGCGGGTGGACACGCCAGTGCTTGCGGCCGTCGACCTGGAGCACGAACACGTCGTGGGTGTCGTAGTGGGTGGCGAACCCCTGGCTGCCCGCCGGGGTCAGGTAGGCGTTCACCTGCAACGGCTGGGCCAGCGCGGCGCCCAGGTCGCGGGCGAAGTCGACGAGCGCCGGCCAGGTGCGGTGCAAACCCTGGAGCACGAGCGTGGCGCCGTCGGCGTAGAGCGCCAGCACCTGGTCGTCGCGCACCTGGTCGCCGATCTCGGCGCCGGCGCCACCGCCGCCGGTGTACCGCGCCGCCGGCACGAGCTGCCCGTCCCTGGCCACCCGCAGGAACGGGGTACGCAGGCCGCGGCGGCTGAGCAACTCGTCGGCGTCGGCGGGGCTGAGCAGGTCGGCGAAGCCGTCCGGGTTGGGCAGGTCGGCGGCCCGGGACAGCAGTGGGCCGCGGCCCCAGTGGTCGGCGACGAACTTGGCCGGCTCGACGGCCACGCAGCGGGCCAGCGCCGCGGCGGCGAGAGACGGACCCGCCGGATGGCCGTGGCCACCCGGCGGGTCGACGTGCGTCATGGTCATCGCTCAGGCGCTGCCGTCGGCGCCGCCGTCGTGCTGGCCGGGGGTCGCGCCGCCGTCGGCCGGCCCCTCCGCGCCGCCGTCGGCGCCGCCGTCGTGCTGACCCGGGGTCGCGCCGCCGTCGGCCGGCCCCTCCGCGCCGCCGTCCGCGCCACCGTCGTGCTGACCCGGCGTCGCGCCGCCGTCGGCCGGACCCTCCGCGCCGCCGTCCGCGCCACCGTCGTGCTGACCCGGCGTCGCGCCACCGTCGGCCGGACCCTCCAGCCCGCCGCCGCCGCTGGTCTGGATGTCGTCGTCGTTCAAAGCCATGGGTGCTCCCTCGGTGTGCCGCCCCGCGTGTTTCCCGGGGACCGTGTGCAGCGGGTGGTACCCCACACTCGATCTTCTCTAACACACCGTAGACGTCCGGACCGGCACGCGCGGACGGTTCGCGCCGGCACGGCGGGCGGACCCGGTCGGTGCCAGGATGACGGGAAGGACACGCGAGGAGGTACGCACGTGGGGCAGCCCGAACCGCTCACGCCGCTGGCCGAGGACTGGCAGCGGGCCCTGGCCGTGGTGGCCCACCCGGACGACCTGGAGTGCGGCGTGCGGTACGGCGCCGCGTTCGAGGTGTTCCGGATCGACCTGGCCTAGGTGTCCGCATGGTCCTGGTCGGCACGTCGGGTTGGCAGTACGCGGACTGGCGGGGGCGGTTCTACCCGGCCGGTGTGCCCCAGCGGCGTTGGCTGGAGCACTTCGCCGAGCGGTTCGCCACGGTGGAGGTGAACAACGCGTTCTACCGGCTGCCGGAGCGGGACACGTTCGTCGCCTGGCGCGAGCGGACGCCGGGCGACTTCTGCGTGGCGGTGAAGATGAGCCGCTACCTGACCCACGTGAAGCGGCTGCGCGATCCGGCCGAGCCGGTGGCCCGTTTCCTCGACCGGGCGTCCGGGCTCGGCGACCGGCTGGGGCCGGTGCTGGTGCAGCTCCCGCCGACGCTGCGGGCCGACCCGGAGGCGCTGGCCGCCGTGCTGCGCCGGTTTCCCGCCGACGTGCGGGTGGCGGTGGAGCCGCGGCACCCGTCCTGGTGGACCGACGACACCCGGCGGGTGCTGGAGCGTCACCGGGCGGCGCTGGTCTGGGCCGACCGGCGCAGCCGGCCGATCACCCCGCTGTGGCGCACCACCGACTTCGGCTACCTGCGGCTGCACGAGGGCCGGGCACGGCCGTGGCCCCGTTACGGACGGGCCGCGCTGGCCGGCTGGGTGGGCCGGCTCGCCGCCGCGTTCGGCGACGGCGAGCCGGCGTACGTCTACTTCAACAACGACCCGGGCGGCGCGGCGATCGTCGACGCGGTCGCGTTCGCCGGGCTGGCCCGGCGGGCCGGGCTGTCGGTCTCCCGGACGCCACCGGCCGGTCAGGGGATGAGCTGACCGAGGTCGCGCGGCAGGTTCGACTTCACGTCCTGCCACTCGCCCTGCGTGACGTGCCGGCGCAGCGTGTCCAGCACGACCTGCACCACCCGTCGCGGGCCGCCGTCGGTGTCGTACGGGAAGCCCTGGCGGACCTCGTACAGAAAGTCGTCACGGTTGAGCTTGATCGGCACGTTCTCCGGCTGCCAGCCGTCGAAGTAGATGCCCCGCAGCAGCACCGGCAACTGCTGGGCGAACTCGGCGCTCTCCCCCACCGGCATCCGGTCGCGCAGCAGGTGCAGCACCGTGCGCAGCGCGGCGTAGGACTGGTTGCGGCGATCCGCCGGCCAGCCGTACGCCGACTCGATCTCCTTGAGGATCACGTTCGTCTTGTCCAGCGAGGACTCGAACGCGGACATCAACTGCTCAGCCATCCGGCTCACCCCCGGGCGTCGGTTTCCCAGCGTCGGTCGTCGGCGCGTCGCGGCGGCCCGCTCGGCCCCCGCCAGAGCCGGGTCGGGCTGAAGCGGCCGGGCCGCCCGGCACGCCCGCGCGGCACACCGGTGTCGCCGACCACGTGCAGGACGCCGCCGCGGCGTCGATCCGCCACCACCCGTACCGTCATGACCCACCTCCTCGTCGCCGCACGCGGTCCGGCGGGCCGCGCGCACCGCCCATGCTGCGCGGCGGCCGGGTGAGCCGGCCTCACCCGGTGCGGGTGAAGCGCCCTCAGTCCGCCAGCAGGTCGATGAGGGTGGCGGCGTTGCGCTGGGCGTGGTCGCGGTAGCAGTTGTTCATCAGCACGTGCGTCCGCTCGGCCTGCCCGGACAGTTCACGCAGCTTCGGCGCCCAGTCGCGCAGCTCCCGGTCGGAGTAGTCGTAGCCGAACTTCTCGTGGATGTCCTTGCTCGTCCACTTGTCGCTGTGCCCGTGGAACCGGACCACCGCGAGGTCCGCGGTGGCGGCCAGCACCGGCGGTACGGACGACCGGTGGCCCTGCGGCATGTCCACGCAGACGAGCGGCAGTTCGTGCCCGCGCAGGAACTCCAGCGTCTCGTCGGCGTTGTCGCCGTCGAACCAGGAGGCGTTCCGGAACTCGAAGACCGGGCGCAGCGGGGCGCACCGCCGTGCCACCTCGAGCAGGTACTGCTTGTTGTCCCGCCGGAGGGTGAACCAGGGTGGGAACTGGAACAGCAGCGCGCCCAGCTTGCCGGCGGAGACCAGCGGGTCGAGGGCGGACAGGAACCGGGTCCAGACCTCCTCGTACGCCTGCGCCGGCAGGTCACCCGGGTAGACGGTGCGCTTCTCCGTGGCCGGACGCAGGTCCTTGTAGAGCGCGGAGACCCGGGTGGGGTGGCCGGTCAGCAGGCTGAACGCCTTGACGTTGAAGGTGAAGCCGGGTGGCGTGCGGTCCGCCCACAGCCGGGCGGTCCGCTCGGCCGGCGGCGAATAGTAGGTGGCGTCCACCTCGACCAGCGGGAACCGCCGGGCGTAGTAGGACAGCCGGCGTTCCGGGGTGTCGGCGTCCGCCGGATACCAGCCGGAGTCGAGCAGGGTCCGGTCGGTCCACGACGCGGTGCCCACCTCGATCTGACCCATGGGACCGACCGCGACCGGCGCGCGCTCAGGCCGCCCGCCGCTCCCGGGTCTGCTTGCACGCCACGCAGGAGGTGGCGGACGGGAAGATCTCCAGCCGCTCCACCGGGATGGGCGCGGCGCAGCCCTCGCAGTAGCCGTACGTGCCCTCGTCGAGGCGGGTCAGCGCGCGCTCGAACTGTGCGCGCCGCTCCAGGATGGTGCGCAGCAGGGACTGCGCGGTGTCCCGCTCGGCGGTCTTGGTGCCGCTGTCGGCCTGGTCGTCACCGGCGGTGTCGCCGACCTCGACCAGGCGCAGCACCTGGCTCTGCGCGACGGCGTGGTCGTATTCCGCGGTCAGTTCGTCGTACCGGGACCGCAGGGACTGCCGGATCTGGTCGACCTCCGCCTGGGAGCGGCCCGTGGCTGTCGTGTCGTGGACGAGCATCGCTGCCTGCCTTTCCTGCGGTCTCATACCGGTCTTCCGGAGCGACGAGCGCCGGAGGAACCGGTTCGGGACGTTATGGGCGGGCGCGCTCACCCGTGCCCTGTGAGCCGGGCGAATACCCCTGCCCCCGGCGAGCCAAACCAGAGATTTCCTGGCACTTTCCGGTGAGTTCGTGCCCGGGTGCGCCGGTCGGGTCAGCCGGCCTCCACGATGGCCGGGTGGCGGGGGTCGTCGGCGCGGACCACCACGTCGGCGAAGGAGTCCGGGGCGACCTCGTCGGCGTAGCGGGCGAAGGCCGGCAGGGTCCAGCGCCACGCCGGGTCGGTGCGCCGGGCCAGCGCCGCCGGGGAGAGCACAAGGTGCACGGCGACGTCGAACGGCAGCGTGCCGCCGAGCAGCAACGCGCCGCTGACCAGGACCACGCCGCCGGCCGGCAGCCGCCGGTAGGTGGCCCGGCTGGCCCGGTCGGCGTCGGCGTCCCAGAGCGAGGGCAGCAGCCGGCCGCTGCCGGCCGGGCCGGCCGGGTCGAGCACCTCGCGGCGCAGGCCCGGCTCGTCGAGCCAGCCCTCGTAGTACGCGTCCGGGTTGGTGCGTCCCTGTTCCAGGCGTACCGAGGCGGGGCGGAGGAAGTCGGCGGCCCGGACGTGCAGCACCGGCCGTCCGGCGGCGCGCAGCGGGTCGACGAGGGCGGCGGCGAGGGCGTCCGGTTCGGCGGCCGGCGGCCCGTCGACGGCCACCCGCAGCCGCCCGGGTGTCTCGGCGGAGGTGAGACGCGCGACCAGTTCGGCGACGAGGCGGTCGGGGCTGATCGGACGGACACGCATCCGTCCATCCTGCCCGGCCGGCCGCGCCCACCCGGAAGGACTGCGCGTCCGGGCGGTCGGGGCTCCGTCCGGCGAGCGGGCTCCCGCGGGGGTGGCGTGCGGGTCAGCCGGTGCGGTCGATGGTCACCCGGGCGTCGTCGGCGAGCCGGTAGCCCACCCCGTAGACGGTGGTGACGAGCGGCACGTCCACGCCGACCTTGCCGCGCAGCCGGCGCACGTGCACGTCGACGGTGCGGACGCCGGCGTGCTCGTACCCCCAGACGGCGTTGAGCAGTTGAAGTCGGGTGAAGACGCGGCGCGGGTGGGCGACCAGGTGCAGCAGCAGGTCGAACTCCAGGCGGGTCAGCGGCAACGGCTCGCCGTCGCGCAGCACCGACCGGGAGGAGGCCAGGATGTGCAGGGTCGTCATCGTCGAGGCGAGTGGGCGCGAGGGGGCCCGGCCGGTCGGCACCTCGGGGCGGCGTTCCGCCGCGACGGTGCCCGTGCTGATCACCGCGTCGCCGCGTTCGAGCAGCTCACGAGCGGCGTCGAGGAGCCGGCGGGCGGCCGGGGTGAGCGACTCCTCGCAGGCCAGCGGAATGTTCAGGGTCACCGTGAGCACGGGCGTGGCGGTGTTGGCGGGGCGACGCTGACCGCCGGGCGGACGACCGGGGACCGCGGGTTGGGACGTATGCCATCCGGCGCGCGGCGAGGCGGGGCTGACCGACATGGTCCTCCTTGGCTGGTCCGGGTATCTCCCCGCGGCCCGGGACACCGCTTCATCGATGCTTCCCGGCCCTCGCGTGGGGGTCAAGGGGCCACTGCGTTGCATGAATGTGACAATTGACGAACACACCGGAGCGGAGTGCTCGCTCTGCGTACGAGGCCCGTTGATTACAGCAGAGCGACGAAACACGGTGTTACGGGGGGTCCCCGACCGGTTCACAATGGCCGGTAGGGCCCGGAACGTGAACGCGGCGCACCCGGAGGTTCGGGTGCGCCGCGTGTCGGCCGGCGGCGGCTCAGGCGTCGCGGTCCACCTCGATCGGGGCGTCGTCGGCGAGCCGGTAGCCGACGCCGTACACGGTGGTCACCAGCGGCGCGTCCGGGCCGAACTTCGCCCGCAGCCGGCGGACGTGGACGTCCACCGTGCGCGCCACCGCGTGCTCGTAGCCCCACACGTTGGCGAGGAGTTGCCGCCGGGTGAACACCCGGCGTGGATGTTCGGCGAGGAAGAGCAGCAGGTCGTACTCGATCCGGGTGAGGGCGACCTCGACGCCGCCGTGCCGGACCCGCCGGGTGCCGGTGAGGATGCGCAGGCCGCCGGACACGGCCGGCGTCGCCGGTCGCGGCTCGGCCGGCGCCTCCCGGGGCTCGGCCGGCGGGGCCGCGACGCGACGCAGGTCGAGCACGGCCCGGGCGGCGCGGTGCTCGTCGGGGACCAGGTTCTCGCCGGCCGCGGCGAGTTCGTCCAGCAGCTCGACCAGCCGGGCCAGGCCGGGCGTCGGCGGGCCGGCGCCCAGGTCGAGGGTGACGGTCAGGGTCGGTCCGCTACGCGGCCGGGGCGGCAGGGCCCGGTCGGTACGGCCCGGTCGGGCCGGACGGGTGGTGCGGGCGACGACGGACATGGGTGCCTCCTGTGCGGGCGGTCGCCCCGCCCCGCCGGGTGCGGCGGGACGGTCAGCGGAGCGCCCGGCCGGCGGTGACCGGGGGCGCGGTGGACGGGGATCGCGGCGGGGTGGGACCGAGGGTGGGCAGGCCGGCGATGCGCCAGGCGGCGAAGCCACCCACCACGTCGGTGGCGCGGCCCAGGCCGATGTCCTGCAACGCGGCGGCGGCCAGCGACGAGGTGTAGCCCTCCTGGCAGAGGACGACCACCGGCACGTCGTAGTCGACCGCCTGCGGCAGCCGGGCCGGGCAGCGCGGGTCGAACCGCCACTCCAGGACGTTGCGTTCGACGCTGAGCGCGCCGGGCACGGTGCCGTGCGCGGCCCGCTGGCCGACCGGGCGGATGTCGACGAGCAACGCACCGCCCCGGTGGGCCAGGTGCGCCCGCTCCGGGTCGAGGCGACGCAGCCGGGCGCGGGCGGCGGTGAGCAGGTCGTCGATGCCCCGGGAGCCGGGCGGGGGGACCGGACAGCTCTCGGCGAGGGCGGGGTTCAGCGCCATGGCGGCGTCCTTCCGTTCGGCGGGATCGGGATCGGGGTGGCCGACCGGCTCACCACGCGACGCCGGCCTCGGCCACCTCGGCGACCCGGAGCCGCCCGGCGTCGAGGCGGTAGCGGGTCATCCGGCGCAGCGCGGGCCGGTAGACGTGCACGCTGACCGCGGGCCGGTCGGCGCGGTTGGTGACCTGGTGCACGTGGCGGGCGCCGAAGCACCGGCCGGCGCCGGCGGCGAGCCGGTGCGGACGCAGCCGGCTGCCGCTCACCGTCTCCTCGGTGAGCACGCCGGCGACGACCAGGAAGGCGCCGGACGAGCCGCCGTGGTCGTGCAGGTCGGTCCCCTGCCCCGGCAACCAGCTCAGCGCCCACACCTCGTGCTCTCCGTCGGCGTGCAGCCGCGCGTACCACCGCTCGGACCGGTCGAAGCGCAGCGGCACCGGCCAGTCGGTCGGGTCGGCCCAGTGGGCGGCGACGGTGCGCAGGTCGGTCGGGTCGGTGCGGGTCATCGGCGGGACGTCCTCACGGTGCGGATCGGCGCGTGCCCCCGTACTTTAGACGGCATACCCTATAGGTTTAGTAGGTAATACCAGATGCTGGGATGACCTAGGCTGGGCGGATGCCCGACGACCTGGACGGCGAGACGATCGCCTTCGCGCACCGGATGTTCGACCTCGCCCGCAGCGGGGCCACCGAGGAACTGGCCGCCAACGTGGACGGCGGGCTGCCGGTCAACCTCACCAACGCCAAGGGCGACACGCTGCTGATCCTGGCCGCGTACCACAGCCACCCGGAGACCGTCTCGGCGTTGCTCGCCCGCGGCGCCGACCCGGCCCGGGTCAACGACCGGGGGCAGACCGCGCTCGCGGCGGCCGTGTTCCGGCAGAACGCGGCGGCGGTCCGGGCGCTGCTCGACGCCGGCGCCGACCCGGACCACGGTGGCCCCTCCGCGGTCGAGACCGCCCGGTTCTTCGCGCTGCCCGAGATGCTGACGCTGCTCGGCCGGGACTGACCTGCGGTATACAGGGCCGGTGGAGCAACCCGTACCCGAGCAGATGCGCAGCGCGGCCACCGCCCTGCTGGCGGCGCTCGACGAGCCGGCCCGCCGGCGCGCCCGGCACGACTTCGACGACGAGCCGGCCCGGCGGTGGCTGGAGTACCGGCCCCGCCCCCGGCCCGGCGTTCCGGTCGCCGACCTCGACGTCACCGCCCGCAAGGCCGCCCACCGGCTGCTCGCCACCGCGCTGAGCCCGCCCGCGTACGCCCAGGCGATGGCCGTGGTGGCGCTGGAGGAGGTGCTCGACCGCGCCGAGGGCTGGCGGCGCGGCCGGCACAGCGGCGACTACTGGGTGGCGGTCTTCGGCGACCCGGCGCGCGACGACCGCTGGGCCTGGCGGTTCGAGGGACACCACCTGTCGGTGAGCATCACCGTGGCCGACGACCAGGTCTCCCCCGCCCCGATCTTCCTCGGCGCGAACCCCGCCACCGTCCGGCACGCCGGCCGCCCGGTCTCCCGGCCGCTCGGCCCGGAGGAGGACCTGGCCCGCGAGCTGCTGGACGCGCTCGGCCCGGCCGGACGGGCCGCCGCGCTGATCGCCGAGGAGGCGCCGGACGACATCATCAGCGCCACCCGGGCCACCGCGCCCGGGCGACTCGACCCGCTCGGCGTACCGCGGGGGCGGCTCGGGCCGACCGGCCGCGCGCTGCTCGACCGCCTCGTCGCGCTCTACCTGGACCGGCTCCCGACCGACCTGGCGGCCCGGGAGGCGGCCCGGCTCGACGGCGGCGAGCTGCACTTCGCCTGGGCCGGCCCGGTCGAGCCGGGCCGGCGGCACTACTACCGGGTGCAGGGCGACGACCTGCTGATCGAATACGACAACACCACCGACGACGGCAACCACGCGCACACCGTGCTGCGCCGCCCGGCCGGCGACTTCGGCGGCGACGTGCTGGCCGCGCACCACGCCGCCGCGCACCGCCCGGTCACCGGCGACGCGCCTCGATGAGGAGCCGCCGGGCGTGGGCGACGAACGGCCCCTCGGCCCGGATCCGCTCGTCCAGCCGGCGCAGCGCCGGGCGGTGCCGCTCGACGGTGAAGCCGGGCACGGTCCAGACCACCTTGCGCAGGAACCAGACCACCGCGCCGATGTCGTGGAAGACGGTACGCAGCGTGGCCGTGCGCAGGTCCACCACGGTCAGCCCGGCGGCCTCGGCGTCGGCCACCGCGCGCTCCGGGTGCCGGTGCGCCGGAGGCGGCAGCGGCCCGAGAATCGCCTCGCTGAGCTCCCGCACGGTGCCCGGGCCGATCTGCTGGGACAGGTAACTGCCGCCGGGGCGCAGCACCCGGGCCACCTCGTCCCACCAGGTGTCCACCGGGTGCCGGCTGACCACCAGGTCGAACACGGCGTCCCGGAACGGCAGCGGCGGCCGGTCGGCCACCCGCACCACGGACGCGCCGACGCGGCGCAGGTTACGCCGGGCCACCGGCACGTTCGGCGGCCACGCCTCGGTGGCGACCAGCAGCGGCGGTGGCGCGGGCGCCTCGGCCAACACCTCACCGCCGCCGGTGTCGATGTCCAGCGCGGCCCGGGCGGCGGCCAGCCGGGCGCCGACCAGTCGCGCGTAACCCCACGGCGGGCGCTCCTCGGTGGCGCGACCGGCCAGCCAGGAGAAGCCCCAACCTTCGACCGGCGCGGTCGCGGCCTCGGCGACCAGCTCGTCGAACCCCCGCCCGATCGTCATGGACGCAGCCTGCCGCCGGCGCCGACGACTGGCAACGCCTTTACCCGGCCGCGGCGGGCAGCCAGACCGAGCCTCTGTCGGCCTGAGCAGGCATACGTGTCGGTCGGCCGAGTTGGCTGTCGCTCGCGCTCGCGGCGCTCTCGGCGCTTCGGCGCTGGCAAGCGCGATACCACCGACGACTCAGCTCGAAAGGTGTTCGCAGGGCACCTCGGGCGCCGTTGTCACGGCCACGACTACGGACACGGGCACCGGATGAATCGTTGGGATGTCGCCACCAAGGCCCGAAGGCTCCCGGAACGTGGAAGATTACTTCCGAAGACTGGGAAAGCGGGCGTGATCGACTCCATCTCGCCGAAACGGCGGGGTCGCGCGCACTCCGATACCGCCACCTCGGCGAAATGGAGTCGATCTCAAGACCCTGGATGCCGCCTGTTCGCCCGGGTGGGTTTGATCAAGAGGCAGAACGCCGCGAGCCGCCGACCCGGGGGCATCCGGCGGATCGAACCGCGGGAACGGACGGCCCGTAGCGAGCAGTCCGCGAAGCACGGACGGACCGCGAAGCACGGACGGACCGCGGCGAGCGGGCTGTGGAGGGTCGGTCAGAACGGCCGGGGACGGGAGATCTCGACGGTCGCGCCGGGGATCTCGGCGAGCGCCTCCAGCCCGGTCGGCTCGGCGGCGTGGCTCCGGTCGGACCGCTGCATCAAGCGGGCGCCGAGCGCCACCCCGACCGCGCCCACGACCAGCGCCACCAGCTCGGTGACGAGCTGGCCGGTGGTCGCGCCCCGCTGCGGCGCCTGCGCCCGCACCAGGCAGGTCAGCAGGAACAGCCCGGCCATCACCGCGTTCACCACGTTGAACGTGAGCGCGGTCCGGTCGGCCCGGCCGGCGCGTACGTCCCAGAGGTCGACCATACCGGCGACCGTGGTGAGCGCGGCGGCGACAAGCGCGGCGACCGCCGTCCAGTAGCCCACCTCGCCGAGGAACGCCGGCCCGCCGACGACGTCGGCGAGGTCGAACACGGCGGCGCTGACGAAGAGCCCGAACGGGAACGTCACAAGCATCGGTTGGATCGGATGCCCCTGCACCCGAAGTCGGCTCTCCATCGCGTCCTCCCCACCTCGGCGCAGATCACCAGTCCAGGGTGCTACCCGACGCCCCGTGGAGCGAAACGACTGTCGCTCAGTTGTCCCGGGGACGGGAGACGGTGCGCACGAGCCGCTCCGCCACCTCGCGCAGCGGAATGTCCAACGAGGAGGCGGCGCTGCGCAGCACGTCCAGGGCCTCCGGCGCGGGGCAGCCCCGCTGCGTCATGATCACGCCGACCGCCTGCCCGAGCACGCCCTCGACAAGCAACGCGCCGTCGAGCTGACCGGCCCGGGCGGCCACCCGTTCCCGGTCGCGGACCGCGGCCAGCAGCAGCCCGGCGTGCTCGGCCAGCAGCATCGCGGTGAGCTGGTGGCTCGGCGTGAGCGCGCCGGGCGACTCCGCGTACAGGTTGATCGCGCCGATGACCTGGTCGTCCACGTCGACCGGCGCGGAGACCACGCCGTGCACGCCGAGCGCCCGGGCGCGCGCGCACCAGGCCGGCCAGCGCGTCTCCGTCGCCAACGCGCCCGCGATGGTCATCTCCCGGCGGCGGATGGCGCTCAGGGCCGGCGTGTCCGGGCCGTGCCGCAGGTCGTCCAGCTCGGCCCGGTGGGCGTCGGAGGCGGCCACCCCGGCGGGTTCACCGGCGCGCAACGCGGTGAAGCCGCAGCAGTCCACCCCGGGCACGGCGGCCCGGGCGATCCGGACCAGCCGGTCCAGCGCCTCGTCGAACCCGGTCACGGCGATCAGGCCGGCGGTCAGCTCGCGCAGCAGCGCGGCGGTCTCCAGCACGCCCAGGTCCTCGGTCATCGGATGACAGGTGTCGAGGTTCACCGCGTCGCGGCCCCCACCGCCCGCGCGGTGTCCCTGTCCGGCGTCGTCGCCTGTGCCATGTCCGCCCTCTCTCTGGCCGAGCCTCGGCCTACTACCCTCCCAGACCGCCGGCGAAACCGCGCAAAAAGGCCCCTTCCGGCCGGATCGGCGGAAGGGGCCCTGCGCCCGGGGTCAGCGCGACCCGGAGATGAGCCGCCGCCCCACCGAGGCGATCAGCCGGTCCAGCTCCGAGCCGAACGGGTTGTCGTGCACCAGGTAGGTCCAGGTGGCGGTGGGTCGCACCAGCTTGGACGAATCCGGCTCCCAGCCCTCGTCGAACTCGGTCTCCTCGAACGTGGCGACGGTCCGCGTCTCGATCTCGGGCACCAGGGCGTTGAACGCCGGCACCGCGCTGCGGTGGAACTCGTCAAGCGGGTCGAGCCGGCCCAGCGCCCGCAGGTGCACCCCCTCGCGCACCTCGGACAGCTCGGCGAGATGCTCGGCCCAGAGCCGGTCCAGGTGGTAGAGGGCGATCTTGCGGGCCACGTCGGCGAGCAGGTCCTCATCCATCTCGCCGGCCTTCTCCGGCACGCGCTCCAGCAGCATGAGCGCGGCGATGTCCGTGGTCAGCAGCCGCTCCCGCCGCTCGGCGAGGGCCTTGCGCTGCTGCTCGATCACGTGGCTGTAGCGCCAGGTGTTGCGGTGGATCTCGTGGTTGACACCCTCCGCGACCCGCTGGGCGTGCTCCACCGCGTAGTCGACCACCGGGTCGGTGACCAGGCCGTCGGCGTTCATCCGGGGCGACGCCGGCACGGTGTCGCCGGCGTGCCGCACCACCAGGTCGTCCTCCAGGCTGACGAAGAAGACCGACCCGCCCGGGTCGCCCTGCCGGCCGGCCCGCCCACGCAACTGGTCGTCGACCCGGCGGCTGTCGTGCCGGCCGCTGCCGATCACGTAGAGGCCACCCAGCTCGGCCACCCGCTCCCGGTCGGACTGGTCGCTGCCGCCGAGCCGGATGTCCACGCCCCGGCCGGCCATCTGGGTGGAGACCGTCACCGCGCCGTACGCGCCGGCCTCGGCGATGATGCCGGCCTCCTCGTCGTCGTTCTTGGCGTTGAGCACCACGCTCGGCACCCCGGCCTCGCCCAGCGCGGCGGCCAGCGCCTCGGACTCCTTGACGTCGAGCGTGCCGACGAGCACCGGACGCCCCGCCTCGTGGCAACGGGTGATCTCGTCGACGAGCGCCTCGTCCTTCTCGGCGCGGGTGGCGTAGATCCGGTCCGGCTCGTCCTCGCGGACGCACGGCGTGTTCGGCGGGATCACCGCCACCTCCAGGCCGAAGAACTCCCGGAGCTGGTCGCCGACGAGCACCGCGGTCGCGGTCATCCCGCAGACCGTCGGGTAGAGCGCGATGTACGCCTGCACGGTCACCGTGCCCAGCACCTCGCCCTCGGCGGTGGCGTCCAGCCCCTCCTTCGCCTCGACGGCCGCCTGGAGCCCGTCCGGCCAGCGCCGCCGCTGGGCGACCCGGCCGCGCATCTCGTCGATCAGCTCGACCGAGTCGTCCCGCACGATGTAGTCGACGTCGCGGTGCAGCAGGGCGTGCGCGTGCAACGCCACGTTCACCGCGGAGAGCTGCCCGACGTGCTCGGCGTCGTAGAGGTCGATGCCGCCGAGCTTGGCCTCGACGGTGGCCAGGCCGAGCGAGGTGAAGGCGACGCTGCGGCCGTCCTCGGCGACGGTGTAGTGCCGGCCCTTGCGCAGCCCGCGCACCAGCGCGGCGGCGGCGTGCACCGGATCCTGCTCGCCCGGGACCGCGCCGGCGAGCACCATCGGCACCCGCGCCTCGTCGATGAGGATCGAGTCGGCCTCGTCCACGATCGCGGTCTTCAACACGGGCTGCACCCGGTCGGCGACGTCGGTGGCGAGCTGGTCGCGCAGGTAGTCGAAGCCGGCCTCGCTGACCGCGACGTAGGTGACGTCGCAGCCGTACGCGGCGCGCCGCTCCTCCGGGGTGGACGCCTCGTTGACCCAGCCGACGGTGAGCCCGAGCAGGGTGTAGACCGGCTCCATCCACTCGGCGTCCCGGCGGGCCAGGTAGTCGTTGACGGTGAGCACGTGCACCGGCCCGTTGCCCAGCCGCACGTGCCCGTACGCGGCGACGGTCGCGGTGAGCGTCTTGCCCTCACCGGTGGCCATCTCGGCGACCTTGCCGGAGAGCAGCGCCATCGCGCCGAGCAACTGCACGTCGTAGGGACGCTGGTCGAGCCCGCGGCGGGCCGCCTCACGGCCGACGGCGCAGATCTCCTCGTATTTCTCCGCCCGGCCGGCGGCCTCGGTCAGCTCGGCGTCGGAGAGCTTCTCCAGCTCGGCCTCGCGAGCCTCGATCGCCGGCAGCAGCTTCTCCAGCGGGGCCAGGTCGACAGTCGTCCCCGGGCGCTGGAGGAACTGGCGGAGCCTGGTCTTCAACCGTTGCGACACACCCATGAGCCGCAACGGTACGCGAACCGCAGCCGATTGTGACCCCCGCCCGGCACGGCGGCCGGAACGTGTCCTGGTTCCCGCCGGTCACCCCAGGTCAGGACCGGTCCGGGTGGTATCAGTCCACGAGCAGTTGGTGCGCGGCCAGCTCGCGGTAGAGCGGGCTGACCGTGGTCAACTCGTCGTGGGTGCCGACCGCCGCCACCCGACCGCCGTCGAGCACCACGATCTGGTCGGCGTCCACCACCGTCGAGAGCCGGTGCGCCACGATCAACAGGGTGCGGCGCACCGCCACCGCGTCGATCGCCCGGCGCAGCGCCGCCTCGTTGCGCGCGTCGAGGTTGCTCGTCGGCTCGTCGAGCAGCAGCACCGGCGCCCCGGCCAGCAGCGCCCGGGCGATGGCCAGCCGCTGCCGTTCCCCGCCGGAGAGCAGCACGCCACCCTCCCCGACCTGCACGTCCAGCCCGTCGGTGGTCCGGTCGCCCAGGTGCGTCAGGTTCACCTCGTCGAGCACCGCGCGCAGCCGGTCGTCGGTGGCGTCCGGGGCGGAGATGAGCAGGTTGTCCCGCAGCGTGCCGGCGAGCACCGGCGCCTCCTGCTCGACGTATCCGAGCCGGGCGCGCAGCGCGTCCCGGGGCAGCTCCCGCACGTCCACCCCGTCCAGCCGGATCGCGCCCTCGCCCACCTCGTAGAAGCGCTCGACGAGCGCCAGCACGGTGGACTTGCCGGCGCCGGACGGGCCGACCAGGGCGGTCCGGGTGCCGGCCGGCACGGTGAAGCTCACCCCGCGCAACACCGGCGGACCGCCGGGATAGCCGAAGCTGACCCGGTCGAACTCGACCCGGGCCGGGACGTCCACGGACGGCGTGCCCGCCGCGGCGGGACGGTCGTCCGCGCCCTCGCCCGGCACGGCGAGGATCTCCTCGATCCGGGCCAGCGCGCCCAACCCGCTCTGCAACTGCGTGTACGCGCGGGCGCCCTGGCCCAGCGGCATCACCAGGAAGAACAGGAACATCACGAAGGCGACCAGGTCACCCACGCTGATCGCCCCCGACGCCACCCGGGCCCCGCCCACGGCCAGCACCAGCAGGAACGCGCCCTGCACGGTGATCGTGCTCGCCGGCCCCACGAGCGCCTCGGCCCGGGCCACCCCCAGCCCGGCCTGGTACGCCGCGGTCGCGCTCGTCACCACCGTGTCGGTTTCGCGGCCCTCGGCGCGGCTGGCCCGGATGGTGCGCGCCGCGGAGATCGCCCGCTCCACGGCCGAGGTCATCTCGCCGACCCGTTCCTGCGCCCGGCGGGCCAGGCCGCGCACCCGGCGGGCGACGGTGATCGCGAAGACCACGCCGACCGCGACCGCGGCCAGCGTCACCCCGAACAGCAGCGGGTCCAGCAGCAGCATGGCGGTGCCCGCGCCGACCACCATCACCGCGCCGGTGGCGGTCTCGAAGAGGCCGGACGTGATCACCGCCCGCAGCAGCGTGGTGTCCGCGCCCACCCGGGACAGCAGGTCGCCGGTGCGACGCCTGTCGTACTCGACGATCGGCAGGCGCAGCACGTGCCCGGCCAGGCGCCGGCGGACGCCCAGCACGAGCCCCTCGGCGGTGCGCTGGAGGAGATAGTCCCGGAGCCCGCCGAGCAGCGCGGCGACCACCACCAGGGCGACGAGCGCGACCACGAGCAACGCGGCCGGCTGGCCGGCGGTGATCCGGTCCAGCACGGTGCGGGTGAGCAGCGGCTGGGTCAGCGCGGCGACGGACCCGGCGAGCGACAGCGCGCCCACCCCGGCGAGGGTGCCACGGTGGGCACGCAGGTAGGGCAGCAGCGCGGCGAGCCCCGGCATCGGGCCGGCTTCGACGGTCATGACGGAAACGGTAGCGGGGCGCCGCACGGCTTCGGCGCCCCCGCGCCGCCGGGTCAGGCGGTCAGCACGACCTGCAACTCCGACCGGCGTCGCTGCGCCAGGTCGGTGAGCAGGGCGGGCGCCTCGTCAAGCGGCGCCACGGCGGAGACGAGATGTTCGCGGATCTCCGCGCCGTCCTGCCGCAGCAGCTCGATGGTCGCCGCGGAGAGCCGCTCCCGGTCCCAGGTCGGGGCGAGACCGCGCGGCACCCGGCCGATCTGCGCGCAGCGCAGCGACAGCCCGTTGTGGTGGAACTCCTCGCCGAGCCGTACCGCCTCCGCGCCGCCCTGGTAGAACGCCATGTCGACCACCGTGCCCTGGGGCCGCAGCAGCCGCAGCGCGAGCTGCAACGCCCAGTCCTGGCCGCGGCACTGGAAGACCACGTCCGCGCCCCGGTCCCCGGCGGCGTGGTGCCACCGGGTCTTCAGCACCACCGCCGGGTCGCCCGCGTCCGGGTCGAGCGTCGCCAGGCCGAGCGCCTCGGCCACCCGCCGGCGGGCCGGGGTCGGATCCACCACGACCACCGAGGCGGCACCGTGACGGCGGGCGAACAGGGCGGTGAGCAGCGCGACCACCCCGCTGCCGACCACCGCCACCCGGCGTCCGCGGACCCCGTCGTCGAGGGTACGCACGTCCGTGCCGCACAGGTCCGCGGCGGCGTGCAGCAGCCCATTGGCGCAGATCGGCCCCATGTGCGCGACGTAGACGCCGAGCAGCGGGTCGAGGTCGTCGGGAAGCGGGACGAACCGCTCGGCGACCGGGTCGGCGACCCAACCGCTGCGGTGCCCGTACGTCATCGCGCCGACCGTGCCCACCGCGACCGCCGGGGTGCGGCTGTCCACCACGCGGCCGACCTGCATGTAGCCGAGCCGGGTCACCGGGTACGGGGTGCTCGCCGCCCCCGGCCGGAACAGCCCGAGGCCGGGGTCCCAGGTGACGTGCAGGTAGGGGTTGGTGCCCTTGACGTAGCTCAGTTCGGTGCCGGCGGAGACGCCGCTGTAGAGCGTCTCCACCCGGAACGTGCCTTCGCGCAGCTCGGGCGCGTCCATCTCGACCAGCTCGACCCGGCCGGGTCCGCGGACCACCACCACCCGGTCACGCATCGACGGCCGCCGCCCCCGCGTCGGCGACCGCGACCCGGGCCGCCGGGCCGGTCGGCAGCGCCACCGGCCGGCCGGTCCGCGCCGACTCGGCCACCGCGACGGCGAGCCGCTGGGTACGCAGCGCCTCGGCGTACGGAACCCGCACGTCGTCGCCGACGCCCCGGACCGCGTCGACGAAGGCCCGGTCGACGGCGACCCGGGCGGCGTCCGGGTCGGCGGGCAGATGCCGCTCGCCGTCGGCGTCCCGGACCGTCAGTCCGTCCTCGGTCAGCGACAGGGCCAACCCGTCGGCGAGGACCTCCAGGCCGGCCCGGTGCTTCCAGGTGAGCACGCAGGCCGCGGCGAGCGTGCCGAGCGCGCCGGAGGCGAACCGCAGCGTGGCCGCCGTCACCGAGTCGATGTCGGCGCCGGCGACCGTCGGCGGGCTGCCGTCGCCGTACGCGGTCACCTCGGCCACCTCGCCGGCCAGCAACCGGACCAGGTCCAGCACGTGCGCGGCCTGCTCCACCACCGGGCCGCCGGACCGGTCCCGCCGCGCCCACCAGGCCACCGGCGGCACCTTGTCCAGCCAGGCCCCGTTGACCATCCGCACCGGGCGGTCGCCGAGCAGCCGCCGGGCCTCGGCCACCACGTGCAGGTAGCGCCAGTGGTGGCCGACGCCGGTGAGCAGCCCGCGTCGTTGCACCAGGGCGGCGATCCGCTCGGCCGTCTCCAGGTCCACCGCCACCGGCTTCTCCACGAACATCGGCACACCGGCGGCGATCACCGCCTCCTCCACCGGACCATGCGCGAACGGCGGCACGCACACGTACACCGCGTCCGGGCCGGCGGCGAGCAGCTCGTCGGGGCTCCCAAAGACCCGGCTGCCGTACGCCCCGGCGAGGGCCTCCGCCGCGTCCGGGGCGACATCCGTCACGCCGAGCAGTGCCACGTCGTCGAAGCCGGTGAGCACGCGGGCATGGCGTTGCGCCACCCCGCCCGCCCCGACCAGTCCCACCCGCATCCGACCGCTCCTCACCGTGACCTCGACACCGCGCAGAGCACTCCCCCGACCGGTGTCCCGGCAAACGCGACCGGGGGCGCAACGTGACGTTCATCCGCTTGATCACGAGATTGGGCAGGATCCGGTTAGCGCGGGTCCGGAACCGGGAAAACAGGAGCCCGCGATTCCGCCACTGATGGGGGTGCCCGTGCGGGAATCAGATTCAACCGTCTCACCTGTGGTGGAGGCGTGGGCCACGTACCGGACCAGCACGGCCGACGACTGGCCGGCCCGCCGACTGGTGCGGGCCAAGGGCACCAGCCGGGTCAGCGTGGTGCTGCCGGCACGCAACGAGGAGGCGACGGTCGGCGCGATCGTGTCGACCATCCGCGAGCACCTGATGGACCGGGTGCCGCTCGTCGACGAGCTGATCGTGGTCGACTCCCGGTCCACCGACCGGACCGCCCAGGTGGCCCGCGCGGCCGGCGCCGAGGTGGTCGGTCAGGACGCGATGACCCGCGGCTTGCCGCGGCTGACCGGCAAGGGCGACGCGCTCTGGGCCGGCCTGGCCGCGGCCGAGGGGGACGTGGTCGCGTTCGTCGACGCCGACCTGCGCGAGTTCCGCCCGCACTTCGTCACCGGCCTGCTGGGGCCGCTGCTCACCGATCCGGGCGTGGACTTCGTCAAGGGCTTCTACCACCGCCCGCTTGTCGGCGCGACGAGCGTGGAACCCGACGGCGGCGGCCGGGTGACGGAGCTGATGGCCCGCCCGCTGCTCAACCTGTTCTGGCCGGACCTGGCCGGTTTCGTGCAGCCGCTGGCCGGCGAGTACGCGGGCCGCCGCGCGGTGCTGGAGCGGGTGCCGTTCGTCACCGGGTACGGCGTCGAGACGGCGATGCTCATCGACCTGCTGGAACTGGTCGGGCTGGACGCCCTGGCCCAGGTCGACCTGGGCGAGCGCAAGCACCGGCACCAGGACACCGCCGCGCTGGGCCGGATGTCGGCGCAGATCATGCTGACCGCCTGGTCCCGGCTCCAGCGACGCGGCTGGGCGGCCTCCGGCACGGCGCCGACCCCGCTGCTGACCCAGTTCCGCCGAGGCGGCTCGGAGACGCTGCCCCACCTGGACCGGGAGATCGTCGTCACCGACGTCTCGGTCGAGGAACGCCCGCCGCTGGCGCAGTTGCGCCACCGGGTGCCCCGCCGGCGCGTGCCCGCGTGACCACGACGTCCGAACGAGGAAGAGGCGACGCATGACGCTCACCGTGCTGATGAACGCCGGTCCGTGGCTGTCCGTGCCGCCGCCGGGCTACGGCGGGATCGAGAACGTGGTCGCGACGCTGGTGCCGGAGCTGCGCCGCCTCGGCGTGCGGGTGGTGCTCGCCTCGGTGGAGAGCAGCACGCTGCCGGTGGACGAGAGGATCGCGGTCTTCCCGGAGGGACAGTTCCCCGCGTTGCAGCGGCCGTACAACCAGGTCTGCGGCGTCTCCCAGGCGCACCTGGCCGGCGTGGTGCGGGCGCTGCACGCCCGCGACGACATCGACCTGGTGCACGACCACGTGGAGGCGGTCGGGCTGGCCACCCTCACCGCGATGGGGCCGGACGCGCCGCCGGTGCTGCACACGCTGCACTGGGACCTGGCCAAACACCCGGAGCTGTACGGCAACCTGGACGGCGGCGACCGGGTCCGGGTCAACGGCGTGTCCGCGTCGCAGTTGGCCCGCGCGCCCCGCGCGCTGCGGGAACACTCGGTGGGCCACGTGCACCTGGCCACCCCGCTCGCCGTCGACGCGGACCGCCGCCCGGCGGTCGACAAGGGCGACCACGTGGTGATCCTCGGCCGGATCAACCCGGGCAAGGGGCAGGACCTGGGCGCCCGGCTGGCCCGGGAGGTCGGCTTCCCGCTGGTGCTGGCCGGACCGGTCGGCCCGTACCACCGGCCGGCGGACCTGGCCGCGGCCGGCGACGAGGCGCGGCAGAACCCGGACGTGCGGTTCTTCCACGACCACGTCGCGCCGTACGTCGACGGCGACCTGGTGCGCTGGGTCGGCACGGTGGCCGGGCCGGACCGCGACGACCTGGTCGCCTCCGCGCGGGCGTCGCTGTTCCCGCTGCGCTGGGAGGAGCCGGGCGGCACGGCGGTGGTCGAGTCGCTGTCCCTGGGCACCCCGGTGGTGGCCACCGCCCGCGGCTGCCTGCCGGAGCTGATCGAGCACGGCCGCACCGGCCTGCTCACCACCGACGAGGAGGAACTGGGCGACCTGGTGCTCGCCGCCGGCCTCCTGGAGGTTGGCGAGTGCCGGCGCGAGGCGGTCGAGCGGTTCACCCCGGCCCGGATGGCCCGACGGTACGTCGAGCTGTACGAGCGGGTCCGCCAGGGTGCCACGAAGCCGCTGCAGCCCGCCTGATCCGGCGACGCCGTAGCCGGCCCGGTCGCCCTCGCGTGTCCGTGCCCGGGGGTGAGCCGGCCCACGCGATCCCCTCGCACGGCACGGGGCTGACCTGCGGGGCAGGGGTCAGGTCTGTTTCGGTGGTCCGGGGCCCGGGTACGTCGGTAGTCCTCCGACGAGTGGGAAACGAGGGCCGCCCGATGTCGACCCGGATCTGGTGCGAGGTCCGCGACGAGTCTCCGGTCACGGTCGTGCGGCTGTCCGGCGCGCTCGACCTGAGCACGACGCGTTCCGTGCACGAGGTGCTGGACCGCTGCCTCTCCGCGCAGCCGGACGCGCTCGTGGTCGACCTGGAGAAGCTCGACGTCCTCGACCCGCTGGCGTTGTCCGTCTTCGCGGCGGCCTGCCGGCGGGCCGCCGACTGGCCGGCGGTGCCGCTCGTGCTCTCCGCCCCGCCGTCGGCGGCGGCCCGGTTGAACGAGACGATCGCCTGCCGGGTGGTGCCGGTGCGCCGGGACTGCACCGAGGCGACCGCGCTGGCCGGCACGGCCGCGTCGCCCCGGCTACGGGCCCGGTTCGAGCCGGTCGCCGGGGCCTGCCGGCGGGCCCGGGAGCTGGTCACCGAGGCGTGCGGCAGGTGGAACGTGCCGGAGCTGGCCGGGCCGGCCTCGCTGGTGCTCAGCGAGCTGGTCGGCAACGTGGTCCGGCACGCCGGCACGCCCATGCATGTCACGCTCACGCTCCGCCGGCCGTACCTGCGGGTGGCGGTGATGGACGGCAGCCCGGCCGCCGCGCGGGCGGCGGACGGCCCCGACCTCGCGGCGGAGGGGGGCCGCGGGTTGATGCTGGTGCGGGAGCTGACCCAGCGGTGGGGCAGCACGCCGGTCGGCGCCGGCAAGGTCGTCTGGGCCATGCTCCCGGCGAACTGACCGAATTCTCCGCTCTCGCCTGGTTTCATGGGCAGCGGGGTCGGGTACGCGCGCCCGTCCTGTCTGTCGTCACACGGGGTGAGATGCCATGCCCAAGCGGGTAGTCACGGATCCGGCACGAGACCGAGGGCCCGCGATCCTCGCGCCGGCCCGGTTCGGGGGGTATCCCGGCCCGGTCCGGGAGGCGACGAAGGGCAACTCGCTGTGGCGATTGCTGCGGACCACCGACGCCAAGCTGATCGGCCTGCTCTACCTGGGCACGTCGTTCCTGTTCTTCCTGGTCGGCGGCGTGCTGGCGCTGGTGCTGCGGGCCGAGCTGGCGCGGCCCGGCATGCAGTTCCTCTCGCCGGAACAGTACAACCAGATGTTCACCATGCACGGCACGATCATGCTGCTGCTGTTCGCCACCCCGCTGGTCTTCGCGTTCGGCAACTACATCGTGCCGTTGCAGATCGGGGCGCCGGACGTGGCGTTCCCGCGGCTCAACGCGTTCGCCTACTGGCTGTACCTGTTCGGCGGCACGATGGTGGTGGCCGCCTTCGTCACGCCCCAGGGGGCGGCGGACTTCGGCTGGACGGCCTACACGCCGTTGAGCACGGCCCAGCACAGCCCGGGCGTCGGCGCCAACATGTGGGTGGTCGGCCTGGCGCTCTCCGGGTTGGGCACCATCCTCGGCGCGGTCAACCTGATCACCACGGTCCTGACCCTGCGCGCGCCCGGCATGACGCTGTTCCGGATGCCGATCTTCACGTGGAACCTGCTGCTCACCAGCGTCCTGGTGATCTTCGTGTTCCCGCTGCTGGCCGCCGCGTTGTTCGCGCTCACCTCGGACCGGCTCCTGCACTCGCACGTCTACGACCCGACGACCGGCGGGCCGATGCTGTGGCAGCACCTGTTCTGGTTCTTCGGGCACCCCGAGGTCTACATCGTCGCCTTGCCGTTCTTCGGCATCATCACCGAGATCATCCCGGTCTTCGCCCGCAAGCCGGTCTTCGGCTACACCGGGCTGGTGCTGGCCACGCTCGCCATCACGGTGCTGTCGATGGCCGTCTGGGCGCACCACATGTTCGCCACCGGCCAGGTGCTGCTGCCGTTCTTCAGCATCCTCAGCTATCTGATCGCGGTGCCGACCGGGGTGAAGTTCTTCAACTGGATCGGCACCATGTGGAAGGGTCAGCTCACGTTCGAGACGCCGATGCTGTTCGCGCTCGGCTTCCTGGTCACGTTCCTGCTCGGCGGCCTGACCGGGGTGCTCCTGGCCAGCCCGCCGGTCGACTTCCACGTCACCGACTCGTACTTCGTGGTCGCGCACTTCCACTACGTGCTCTTCGGCACCATCGTGTTCGCGGCGTTCGGTGGGGTCTACTTCTGGTTCCCGAAGATGACCGGCCGGCTGCTCGACGAGCGGCTGGGCAAGATGCACTTCTGGACCATGTTCGTCGGCTTCCACGCCACCTTCCTGGTGCAGCACTGGCTCGGCGGCGAGGGCATGCCCCGCCGGTACGCGGACTACCTGCCCGGCGACGGTTTCACCGGGTTGAACGAGATCTCCAGCATCGGGTCGTTCGTGCTCGGCGCGTCCACGCTCTTCTTCATCTACAACGTGTGGCGGTCGTGGCGCTACGGCGCGCTGGTCACCGTGGACGACCCCTGGGGCTTCGGCAACTCGCTGGAGTGGGCCACCACCTGCCCGCCGCCGCTGCGCAACTTCGACCGGATGCCGCGGATCCGGTCCGAGCGCCCGGCGTTCGACGCCAAGTACGGCCCGCTCGTCTCCGACCTCGGCCGCGACCTGCCGCAACGCACCACCAAGCCGCCGCAGCGCCTCAGCGAGGAGTTCCACCACGTCACGCTGGCGCCGGAGTCGCCGGCCGCCGAGGGCGCGCACGGCGCCCGCGAGGCGGTGGAATACCACCCCGCGCCGCAGTCCGGCGCCCGCCCGGTGGACGTGCCGGAGCCGGAGGAGATCCGCCGCGCCAGCTTCGACGAGACCGACGAGCCGGAGGAGACGATCCTCGGCGCCCAGCGCGAGGACCAACCCAACGACCGCTGGCGGCACCCGCGCGGCCACGGCGACACCCCGGAGAACTGAAAGGAGGGGCCCCCGCTTAACGCCTGCGGTAGAGGAGGGGGCCCCGCTTAACATCGGCACCGGGGCGCCCGCGCCGACGCGGCGGCGGGGCGGCGGGGCGGCGGGGCGACGCGGCGGCGGGGCGCGGACCGCTCAGTCGGCGGCCGGCAGACCCGCCGCGGTCAGCGAACGGCGCACCGCCGGCTGCACCCGGGTCAGCCGCAGCGGCACCCCGGTCCGGGCCGCGGCATCCCGGCCGGCCATCAGCGCGGCGATCCCGCCGGCGTCGAAGCCGCCGGCGCCGACGAGGTCGACCACCACCTCGCGGGGCTGCCCGGTGACCGCCTCCAGCACCGCCCGGCGCAACTGGTCCGCGCCGGCCCGGTCGACCTCCCCGCCGACCTCGACGACCACCCGGTCGCCGTTCTGCTTCACCGAGATCCGGGCCTTGGCCGGCTCGGTCTCGGCGGCGCCGTTCTGCCACGGCGGCGGCGCGTCGGCGAGCATCGCCTGGCGCAGCCAGGTCAGCGCCCGCGACAGCAGCCGGGAGACGTGCATCTGCGAGATGCCGAACCGGGCGGCGATCTCCGCCTGGGTCTGGTTGCCGTAGAAGCGCATGGCCAGGATCCGCCGCTCCCGCCACGGCAGCCGGTGCAGCAGGCCGCTGATCGTGACCCGGTCGTCGACGGACTCCAGCGCGTTGTCGGACTCCCCCACCAGGTCGCCGAACTCGGCCGAGCTCTCCCCGCCCACCGGCGCGTTCAGCGAGGCCGGGCTGTAGCCGGCGGCCGACTCCAGCGCGGCGAGGATCTCCTCCTCCGGTGTCTCCAGCCGCGCGGCCAACTCGGCGACCGAGGGGGCCCGGGACAACTCGCTGGTCAGCGTCGCCGTCGCCTGCCCCACCTCGAGGATCAGGTCGCGCAGCCGGCGCGGCACGTGCACGCCCCAGGTGCGGTCGCGGAAGTGCCGCTTGATCTCGCCGACGATGGTGATCGCCGCGTACGCGGTGAACGAGCCGCGCTCCGGGTCGTACCTGTCGACGGCGTTGACCAGGCCGAGGCGCGCCACCTGCTCCAGGTCCTCGAGCGGTTCCCCGCGGCCCCGGTAACGGCGGGCCAGCCGGCCGGCGAACGGCAACGCGAAACGGACCAGGTCGTCCCGCGCCTCCTGCCGCCGCTCGGGTGGCAGCCCCGCGATCCGGGCCGCGTACGCGAGCGCCGCCGCGTCCAGGTCCTCCAGTCCCCGCTCGGTGGTCGGTGGGGTGGGTGTGGTGGTCTGTCCGAACATCCGCGCCTCCCTCGCCGAAGTCCCCGCCCGGTCGGAACCGGTTACGCGCGTGGTCGGACCACGCACCGGGTGAGGAAGTTGGGTTACGTGACGGAATACGTCGGAAGCGGTGGCTGCCCGCCGCGCGGCGTCGTGGGCCGTTCCGCGGCGAGCGGTCTTCCCGCTCCGTAGGTACTCAATCACGGTCCGACGGATCGCGAGGATGTTTCGCCAGGTTGCCCGGCCGACCGGGTCAGCAGACCAGCAGCCCCTGGTGGGCGCCCGCGTCACGGAGCGCGGCCAACGCCTCGGCCATCCGCAGCGGCGGCGGTACGGGCAGGTCACAGGGCTGGTTGCGCAACACCTCCGTGGCACGTCGGGTCGGAACCGAGGCGACCGGGTAACCGCGCGCCGCGCCCCGGTCCAACGCCCGCCGTCGACGCCCGAACCCGGCCACGGCGAGCCACTGGGGCAGGCCGGCGAGCGCCGGCGAGCGCAGCCCGGGCGGTTCGGGCAGTACGTCCACCGAGCTGAAGGGCTCGCTGCCGGCAAGCCACCACTCGGCCCCCTCCACCCGACGCCGGGTGGCGTTCTCGCACCAGTAGGGCACCAGGCCGGCGCGCAGCACCTGCCCCGGGTCGAGCAGCCGGCCACACTCCACCACCAGCCGGTTCCCGGTCTTGCCGGCCCGGCGCAGCCAACGCCGGTAGAGGTCGGCGGTGGCCGCGCTCAGCGCGTCCGGCTGCGGAACGACCACCCGGTGCAGGGGATGCCCGTGCACGTCGCCCCACTCCCGCGCGCCGTGCTCGAAACCGGACTCCACGCCGTGCTCGGCGAACGCCGCCGACACCGTGACCTCGGGCGACGCCCAGCGCGTCTCGTCGCCGCCGGCCGCCCGCAGCACGTGGCGCAGCGCGCGGGCGTCCGGGTGGAAATCGACCGGGTCGAGGCCGCTGGCCGGGCAGCCGGCCTGGAAGCTGTGCCCGGCGCCGTCGTCCCGCACCGGCCACGTGCGCGCGTCGTGCAGCAGCAGCACCGGCGCCGCCGGCTCCAGCCGGTCGGCCAGGAACCGCGCGTACGCCCCGGGCAGGGCCCGCCAGCGTGCCGTGAGGGTCACCGTGGCGCCGGACGCCACGCCCCGGCTGGCCGGGCAGTGCACCTGCCGCACGTGCACCAGGGGGTTGCCGGCGAGCAGCCGGCCGGCGAGCGCCGCCCCGTGGTCCAGCGCGGCGTCGGGGCGGTCCACCACACCCCCGCCCCACTGCGCGGTCACCTCGAACCCGGCGGGCAGCCAGGGCACGCCGAGCGCCACCGCGAGGTGGGCCGCCGCGCCGTGCGGCGAGCCGAGCACCGCTCCGGGCCAGTGTCGCTCCGGATACTGGCCGACGAACCATCCGGCCACCCGCTCGGCGTCGACGCGGGCGACCTGGGCCGCGGTGAGCGCGGCCCGACCGGCGGCGCGGGCGGTGGCGGCGCGGCGCACCGGCTCCGGCGTACCGGCGAGCCGGGACAGCGGACCCGGGTGGCCGAGGTCGCCGCAGTCGTCGCCGCGCAGCGCCCGGGCGGTCGCGGCGACCAGGATCCGGGCGGCGCTGCCCGCCGTCACCACCCGCTCCCCGGGCAGCCCGGCGTCGACCGCCGGCGCTCGCTTGCCTCGTTCGCTCACCACGCGGCCCGGCTTCCCGTCCCTCTGGGGTCTAAACGGGGCATCTCCCCACGTCGCGGACCAACGCCCGGTCGGGTGCCGTCGCGCCGCTGAACCGCCGTCGCGGGCGCAACGGCACGGCGGTGCGGGTTCGGGTCGAGGCGGGACGTGACGGAAAGGAGGCCCCCGGGTCCGGCTAGACGAGGTCCTCCGCCGCGATGGCCTCGGTCTGGCTCACCCGCTCCCGCACCCGGCGGGCCGCCTCCCCGTCGACGAGCAGGCCGCGCAGGTCGGCCAGCGCCGGCTCGGGCACCTCCAGCGGCACGGTCGGGTCCACCACCGCCTCCAGCACGCTGGGCCGGTCCGCCGCGAGCACCTCGTCCCAGGCCGCGCCGACAAGGTCCGGCCGGTCCACCCGGACGCCGTGCAGCCCGAGCAGCCGGGCCCATCCGGCGTACGGCACGTCGGGTCGCCGGCCGACCGGGAGGCCGGGCGGACGGCCGTCGCCCACGCCGGACTGGTCCCGGTTGTTGAGCACCAGCACGACCAGCCGGGGATCGGGCCATTCGGTCCAGTGGTGCGCCACGGTGATCAGCTCGGCGAGACCGTTGAGCTGCATCGCCCCGTCGCCGAGCAGCGCGAGCACCGGCTGGTCCGGTTCGGCCAGCTTGGCGGCCACCGCGTACGGCAGGGCGCAGCCCATCGAGCCGAGCGTGCCGCAGAGCCGGGCCTGCACCCCGGGCGGCAGCTCCAGGTGCCGCGCGTACCAGTAGACGACCGAACCGATGTCGACGGCGACCGCGGCGCGCGCCGGCAGCCGGGCGGACAGCTCGCGGAGCACCAACTGCGGGTTGAGTGGCTCGGCCGGCGCGGCGACGCGGTCGGCGGCGACGGTCCGCCACCGGTCCACCGTGCTCCGCACCACACGGCGCCACGCGGCGTTCGGCCGCTCCGGCACCCGGGCCAGCAGCGCCCGCAGCGTCTCGGCGGCGTCGCCGACGAGCGGCACGTCCACCGGATAGCGGGCGCCGATGCGCCGGCCGTCGACATCGATCTGGACGGTGCGCACCTGCCCCGGCATCGGGAACCAGTCGGTCCAGGGGTCGTTGGTGCCGACCAGCAGCAGGGTGTCGCAGCCACCCATGAGCTGCGCGGCGGCCGGGGTGCCGACCGCACCGAGCACACCGGTGTGGAACGGCAACCGCTCGTCCAGCACCGGCTTGCCGAGCAGCGACGTGGCGACGCCCGCGCCGAGCCGGTCGGCGAGCGCGACGATCTCCCCGGCCGCGCCGTGCGCGCCCTGGCCGACAAGCATGGCCACCCGCTGTCCGGCGCCGAGCAGCGAGGCGGCGGCGTCCAGGTCGGCGGCGTGCGGCAGTACCCGGGCCAGCGGCGCGCCGGGCGTGGCGGTGACCACCCCGGCGGTCTGCGGCAGCAGATCGGGCACGGACGTCACCTGCAACGCCCGCGGCAGCACCACGCACGTCGGGCTGCGGGTCGCCGCCGCGGTGCGGAACGCCTGGTCCAGCAGCACCGGCACCTGATCCGGGCGGCGACCGTAGCGGATGAACTGGTTGCACACGTCGCCGAAGAGCCGACTCAGCCCGATCTCCTCGTGCGCCCCGCCGAGCGGGCCGTCGACGTCCTCGCCGATGATCGCCACCACCGGCTTGTTGTCCAGCTTGGCGTCGTAGAGACCGTTGAGCAGGTGCACCGCGCTCGGACCCTGCGTGGCCAGGCACACCCCGATGCCGCCGGTGAACTTGGCGTGCCCGGTGGCCATGAAGGCGGCGGTCTCCTCGTGCCGGGCCGGCACGAACGCCGGATCGCCACCCGCGTCGAGGAGCGCGCCCACCAGCGGCGCGAGCGCCGCGCCGGGGTAGCCGAAGACCCGCGGCACCCGCCAGGCCCGCAGCCGCTCGACCACCAGATCGGCGACGGTACGGTCAGCCATCGCTCCGCCCCGGGGTGCCGGCGTCGACGTAGCGCAGCACCGCGCCCACCCCGTCGGTCAGCTCCGGCGCCTCCTCCGGCGCGAGCACGGTCAGGTCCGCGTCGGTGCCGATCAGCGCGCGCAGCAGCGCCGCGTCGGCGCGTACCCGCTGCGGGTCGGCCACCGACATGTCCGCCAGTTGCGTCCGGTCGGTGGCGATCTCGGTCGGCTCCGGTCCGACCCACAGCTCGCCGTCGGCGGACGGGTCGTCGACGAGCAGCATGGTGTCGACCTGGTTGCGTTGCAGCGCGGCGACCACCGCGTCGAGCCCGGCGCCGACGTCCTCCTGCACGCCGAACCGGTCCAGCGCGGCGGCGACGCGGCGGTCGGCGACCTCGGCGACGGTCTGCACGGTGAGGTCGTCCATCAGGGTGTCCTCCGCGCCGCCGGCCCGGGAGCCGGCGTCGGTACGGACCAGCACGTCCTGCCAGCGCTCCGGCAACTGGGCGGCGATCATGCCGGTGGCCCGGATGTCGCCGGCCACCACGACCACGTCGGCGCCGACCCGCTCGGCCAGGTCGGCGGTGGCCGCGGCGGCGTCGCCGGCGTTCTGGTGCCACGCCTCCACGGCGGCGCGCTGGTAGCGCGACTGCGACCAGCCGCCCGGCTGCACCCGGCGCAGTTGGCGGGTCTGCCGGCCCTTCACCGTGGCCCGCCGGGGCACTCCGCCGGCGCTGACCGCCATCGCGTCCGCGCCGGTCCGGTCGGCCAGCACCCGCACCCAGGCCACCTGCTCGCCGCGCTGGGCGACGAGCGGCATGGTGTGCGGCAGCGCCGCCCAGGTGCCCAGGTCGCGCAGCGGCGGCGCGGAGAGGTATTCGGTCAGCACCACCCGGCCCCGGCTGGCGAAGACGGCGATGCCGTAGTCGCCGGGCATCGGCTCGTGCCGGCGGACCACCTCCTCCACCGCCTCCACGGTGACCTGGTCGGCGCCCTGGGCCAGCAGGTCGCCCTTGATTGCCCGCCAGCGCAGGTCGACCTGCGGACGGGAGTCGTGGGTGTCCCGGGAGGCGTCCAGGTACACCGAGCACCAGGGCCCGGGACGGTCGTAGAGCGGGCGCAGGAAGGACAGCTGCATGCTCGACCCCTTTCCAGCTCGGCCGCACGCATACCCGCGCCCCGGCCGATGTCACCTTCCGCGCGCCGGGGCGTGACCACCGTTCATTCACGTCGTTCAACCCGAAGGATCGATACCATCTGTGCACGTAACAGAACTCTCGGTGGTGAACATGGACACGGAGCTACGGCACGAACGCATCGTCACCGGGCGCCTGGTCCGGCTGATGGAGGGCTACGCCCGGGAGGTACGGGTGGGCCAGCCCGTGCTGGTAGCGGTGCTGACCGCCGCGGGCGTGGTGGGGCTGCTGCTGCGGGTGGTCCGCGCGTTGCTCAGCAGCGGCGGCGGGGGCGCGAAGCGCAGCTTCAAGGAGTTGAAGAAGGGGCCCGAGTTCCTGGTGACCCCGGTGCGGGTCCGGGACGCCGGCGACCGGCTGGTCGAGGTGGAGTTGCACGGCCACCTGCCGCAGAGCGCCCTGCACCCGGGCGACCACGTCCAGCTCACACTGCGGGCGCAGCGGGACGCGGACCTGCCGCCCCGGATCGAGCGGATCGTCAACCTGACCACCGGACAGTTGCTCACCCCGCGTACCGCGACGCTCTGGTCGCACCTGGGCCCGGCGCTGCTGCTCCAGGCGATGCTGGGCGCCGTCCTGCTGCTCGGCGTCGCCGCCTGCTCCGCGCTGACGTGAAAGGAGGGGCCCCCGGTTAACGCCTCCGGTAGAGGAGGGGCCCCTTCTTAACCATCGGCACCGGCGCGCGGACTCCGCGCCGCGCCACCACGAGGGCGAGCAGCCCGTACGCCACGAAGAGCGCGCCGTGGATCGGGCCGAACACCTGTGCGGTGCGACCTCGTTGCGCGGCGGGCCGTACGTGACCGTCCTGCCGGCCCGCCGGCCACCAGGTGTTAAAAAGGGGCCCCGCCTATGCAGAAGGCGTTAATAAGGGCCCCTTCCTTACATCAGTGGGGCGGGGACGGGGTACAGGAAAGGCCCTTCGGACCTTTTCCCACCGGCCACTGCGTGCGAGGTTGGGGGAACCAACGGTGACAGGGCGGTGACCATGGGCGAGGACGTCGGCGTACGCACCTTCAGCCGGGAGGATCGGGCCCGCTACCGGGAAAAGGTCCGGCGGTGCCTGGACGTCTTCGCCGAGATGCTGCGGGAGTCCCGGTTCGACGTGGAGCGGCCGATGACCGGGCTGGAGATCGAGCTGAACCTGGTCGACGACAGTTTCGATCCGGCCATGCGCAACGCCGACGCGCTGGAGGCGATCGCCGACGAGGCGTTCCAGACCGAGCTGGGCCGGTTCAACGTGGAGATCAACGTCGCGCCGCGCCGGCTGGCCGGCACCGGCACGGCCCAGTTCGAGGAGCACGTCCGGGCCAGCCTCAACGCGGCCGAGGACAAGGCCCGCACGGTGGGCGCGCACATGGTGATGATCGGCATCCTGCCGACGTTGCGTCCGGCGCACCTGACCGCCGCCACGCTCTCCACCAACCCCCGGTACGCGCTGCTCAACGAGCAGATCCTCGCCGCCCGAGGGGAGGACCTGCCGATCGCGATAAGCGGGGTGGAGCGGCTGGCCACCACCGCCGACTCGATCACGCCGGAGGCCGCCTGCACCAGCACCCAGTTCCACCTCCAGGTCAGTCCGCCGCAGTTCGGCGACTACTGGAATGCGGCCCAGGCGGTCGCCGGCATCCAGGTGGCGCTCGGCGCGAACTCGCCGCTGTTCTTCGGCCGGGAGTTGTGGCGGGAGACCCGCGTCCCACTGTTCCAGCAGGCCACGGACACCCGGGCGGAGGAGATCAAGGCCCAGGGGGTACGCCCGCGGGTGTGGTTCGGGGAACGCTGGATCACGTCGGTGTTCGACCTGTTCGAGGAGAACGTCCGCTACTTCCCGGCGCTGCTGCCGGTGTGCGACCCGGAGGATCCGGCGGTGGCGCTCGCCAGCGGCGACGTGCCGAAGCTCGCCGAGTTGCGCCTGCACAACGGCACCATCTACCGCTGGAACCGGCCGGTCTACGACGTGCTGCGCGGCCGGCCGCACCTGCGGGTGGAGAACCGGGTGCTGCCGGCGGGTCCGACCGTGCTGGACACGGTGGCGAACGGCGCGTTCTACTTCGGCCTGGTCCGGGCGCTCGCCGAGTCGGACCGTCCGCTGTGGTCGCAGATGTCGTTCAGCGCCGCCGAGGAGAACTTCAACGTGTGCGCCCGGCACGGCATCGACGCCCAGGTGTTCTGGCCCGGGTTGGGCTACCTGCCGGTGACGGAGCTGGTGCTGCGCCGGTTGCTGCCGATGGCCCATCACGGGCTCGACCGGTGGGGCCTGGACCCGGCCGAGCGGGACCGGCTGCTCGGCATCATCGAGCAGCGCTGCCTGACCGGCCGGAACGGCGCGACCTGGCAGGTGGAGACGCTGCACCGGTTGGAGTCCGCCGATCACCTGGATCGGCCGGACGCGCTGCGCGAGGTGGTCCACCACTACGTCGACCTGATGCACAGCAACCGCCCCGTGCACGAGTGGCCGATCCCGTGAGCGGGCCGCCCCCTCCCGGGGACGGCCCGCATCCGGCGTCGTGGGCTACGCGGTCGCGCAGATCGCGTACGACGTCAGGGTCCAGTTGCCGGCGAAGGCGTCCTCCTCGTAGGCGCCCGACGTGACCGAGGTGGGCGCGGTGGCCACGCCGCCGTTGGGCCGGAAGTCGTCGACCACCGCCTCACCTGTCGCGCCGTTGACCTCGTAGCCGGCGCCGGTGAGCACCTTGCCCGCCGCGCAGGTCGCGCCCGTGCTGTGGAAGTCGTTGGAGTTGCTCGGGCCGGTGACGGTGGTCCGGACCAGCCCGGCGACCGGGTTGGCGCAGATCGCGTACGCGGTGGCGCTCCAGTTGCCGGCGAAGGCGTCCGCCTCGTACGCCCCGACGGTGACCGCGGTGGGCGCGGTGGCCACGCCGCCGTTGGGCCGGAAGTCGTCGACCACCGCCTCACCTGTGGCGCCGTTGAGTTCGTAGCCGGTGCCGGTGAGCACCTTGCCGGCCGGGCAGGTCGCGGTGACCGTCCGGAAGTCGTCGGAGGTGCTGACGCTACTGGCGGTGACCCGGACCAGCCCGGCCAGCGGGTTCGCGCAGACGGCGTACGCGGTGAGGTTCCAGTTGCCGGCGAACGGGTCGGCCTCGTACGCCCCGACGGTGACCGCGGTGGGCGCGGTGGCCACGCCGCCGTTGGGCCGGAGGTCGTCGACGATGGCCTCACCCGTGGCGCCGTTGAGTTCGTAGCCGGCGCCGAGGAGGACCTTGCCCGCCGGGCAGGTCGCGGTGACCGTCCGGAAATCGTTGGAGTTGCTCGCGCTGACCGCGGAGATCCGCACCAGGCCGGGGACGGCGGCGGAGGCCGGGGTGGCGGGGGCGACCACCGCGACCGCGGTGGCGCCGCAGAGGGCGAGGGCCGTCATGGCGTGCCGCCAGGGTCTGTTGTGCTCTGACATGGGTGTGCTCCTGTTCAGGTAGCTGTCGAAATGACCTCCATACGGTAAGTAACGGCGCGACCAGGCATTACCGGCGATCCGACCACGCTAAGTAATCGACAGCGCCCTTCCGTATCCGGAATAACCGGCATACCATCGCCTGCCCCGCGCGTACCCTTCGGGCGGGGTGAAGGTCAGCCGCCGACGGCGCCGAACGCCACCGCGCCCAGGGCTGCGAGCGGGAGCGCCACCGCCGCCGCTTGCAGCCGCACCCGGGCGGAGCGGCCGACCAGCACCACCACCAGCGCGGCGAGCCCGAGGTCGATGGCCACGTTCCACCACGCCCCGGGGTAGTAGCCGGTCCGGGCCCGGTCGGCGAAGCGCAGCGCCTCTTCGACGAACACGGCCGCCGGCAGCGCGACCGCCACCACCCGACGCCACCCGGCCGACCGCGCCCAGACGCCGGCGACGCCGAACACCACGCCCGCGACCACGCCGAACACCATCCAGACCAGCGAACTGGGCGCCCCGATCACGGACAGGTCGTCGCCCTGGAGCAGCGTCGCCGCCAGGTAGTAGCTGGGCACGGCGACGACGAGCAGGACCACGCCTGCCACGGCCGCCCGCAGCGCGCCCGCCCGGACCCACCAGCCGAGCGCGAACGCGGCAACCGCCCAGGTGGCGGTGGAGTTGCCGAGTTCGGCGAACGGGTACGGCACCCGCGTGATCCAGACGAAGTCGAGGAAGCCGAGCAGGAAACCGGCGACGGGGGCGACGAGCACTAAGAGGCGACGGGCGGGTGGCATGACCGCGAGCATACTCAGTATGTTCCCCTGGGCGACGGCGGACCCCGGCAACACGGTCAGGCCGGCGCGCAGCGCTCCCGCAGGGTGGGCACGCCGGGCCCGGCGAGGTCGTCGCAGTACGCGACCCGCCCGGCCATCGCCATGGTCAACGCCAGCGTGGTGCCGCTGACGAGCGGACCAGCCCCGGCGCGGAACGGCCCGTCGGTCGCCTCCACCCGCAGCCCCGCCACGGCGGTACGCCCGGCCACCGTGAAGTCCCGCGCCACGAAGAGGCGGGCGACCGGCGTGACGGCCGCCACCGGCGGCGTACGGTCGAGGCCGAGCGGACGCCGGATGTCCTGCGCGTGCACGACCACCTCACCGAGCCACGCCTCGGTCGGGCCGAACGTCGAGGTGCTGCTGCGCACGATCCGGCGGAACCGGGCCAGCGTCTCCCCCGGGTCGGCGCCCCGGTGCTCGGCCAGCCGGCGGTCGTTGTGCAGGTCGAAGTCGAACCGCGCGCCCAGCACGCTTGCGAGCCAGCGGACCCGGCCGAGGCTCGCCGCCGCGGTCAAGTGCGCCACCACCTCCTCCACCGTCCATCGGCCGCACAGCGAGCGCCGCGCCCACTGTGCCGCGTCGAGCCCGCCCAGGTCCTCGGCGAGGGCGGCCCGCTCGGCGTGCGCGAGCCCCCACAGTTCGTCTCGGGTCAGCGTCTCGGACATGGAACCCCCAGTTGTCGTTCCGTCCCCCTCAGACCGCCCCCGTCCGGCGAACTCATCGCGGTTCAGATGTCGGCTCTGCAACCTGCCACGAGTTCAAGGTCGACGCGAGTCGTTCAACGGGTCAGGCCGACCAGGGTCGCCAGGCGCGCCACGTCGGGCAGCGCCGGGCGGGCACGGGTGATCTCGGCGACGACGGTACGCGCCGCCGGCCTCAATCGGATCTCGGCCGGTGCGACGCCGTCCGCCTCCACCACCGCCCGGCCGGCTCGCCGAACGTCACCCACTTGGAGGTACGCCCGCGCGGCGTCCAACAGATAGGCGGCCCTGAACTCGGCCGGCAGACGCCGCCACGCGTCCCCCCGGAGCATCCGCTCGTGCCGGCACACCGCCTCCCCGGCGTCGCCCGACGTCATCGCCGCCGCCGTCCGCGCCAGTTCGACGGCCATCCGCCCGAATCCGGCCCGCTGCGGCTCGTCCCCGAACGTGCGCCGCGCGGCCACCTCGGCGGCTCGGCCCAGCAACTCGTCCGCGCGACGGGCCTCGCCACAACCGGCGGCGGCAAGCGCGGCCTGGATCAGCAACGGCCCGCACGCCGCACCCACAGGCACGGCAGATTCCGTCACGGCCAGTGCCAGCCGGTCCCGGCCCAACGCCCGCAGCGCCTCCCCCACCGACGCGACGGCCGTTGCCACCAGCACCGGGTCGTCACCCGCCCCGGCCACCGCCCGGTCGGCGGCCAGCCAGCCCAGGTCTGCCTCCCCCAGCTTGACCAGCACCGACGAAGCGGCCCGGTACGCCTGCACCAGCAGCTCCGGCCCGGCACCATGTAGACCCCGTGCGGCGTCGAGCAGCCCCGGCAGGAGTCGCACCGCCTGCGGGTAGTTGGCGTGCTGGTAGGTGAGCCAGGTGTACGTCACCTGCCGCCGCACCTGAGCAGGCGACAGGGTGTTCCGGCCGGCGTCGTAGCTGGCGAGAGCCGCCCGGATCCCGTCCACCCCGTCCAACATTCCCACCGACGGGGCGGCAGGCTCACCGAGCAGGGCGGACGGTTCGACCCGCAGCACGTCGGCGATCTGCCGAATCATCGAGTACCGGTCAAGGCGGCGCACGCCCCGTTCCACCTTGTCCACCCAGCTCTTGGACCTGCCGAGCCGGTCGGCGAGCATCTGCTGGGTCAGCCGGCGGCGCACCCGCCACCGGGCGACCCGCCGGCCGATCGGTTCACCGGCCACGCCGCCACCGCCGGTCCGGCACCGCCCGCGTGGTGTCCTCCACGGGTACGCGCTCCGCCTCGGCCTGTTCCAGCAGTCGCCGCCTCGCCGCTTCCCGCTCCGCCTCCTGAATCTGCTCACCCTGACTCGTCGGCTCACCGGACCGAATTCGCATTCCCACCTCCGTCGACAGGCGATGGAGACCTCACGAGAATCGGTCGCCGTCGCATCCGACGCCAGCGAAGTCGACAACCGATAGCTGGAACAGATGGCGGTACATGTGCCGCGTTGCGCTGCCCAACCACGAGGTTGCGCACCGTTGCGCGGGACCGACATCGGCAGCACGAGCCCATAGGGTTATCACCGGTGGTAGTCGCTCGATACCTGGAGGTATGCCCATGGCGCGGCCGGTCACCAATGCCGCACTAGACGCGCTGCTGCATGCCGCCGGCTACGGCCATGCTCATGCAGCCTTTGCGCGCCAACTCAATCACGCAGGCCAGCGGTACGGCACTTGGCGCTACGGTGCCGCGAGCGTCTACTGGTGGTTGCGTGGCCGTCGCCCCGCTGACCATGTCCAAGCAACCATGGCCAAGGCGATCGCCCGGAAGCTCGGCCGCCCCGTGGCACTCACGGAATTGGGGTTCGCCGATGGCCCCTTCGCCGCGAAGACCGCCTATCCCGAATCTGCCCGGTCTGCGATCGATGCCGCCCAACGGGTCTGGACGGTCCTTGCTCGGCGAACCGAGCGTCAACCCGACGAGACGTTCGAGGGCGGTCTCGCCCTCCAGGCCGCACTCGCCTGGCGATACGACCTGCCTGACCGGATCGTTACCGGCACTGGGCGACAGCCGGTCACGACGGCCGATATCCAGACACTTCACGTACTCGCCGCTCATTTTCTTGACCTTGATCGTCGCCATGGTGGCGACTCCGGCAACGCCCGCGCTCTCATGGCCGATCTGCTCATCCGTCAGGTCATCCCCTTGTTGCACGGCACCTACACCGACGCGATCGGACGCGACCTCATGCAGGCTGTTGCCATCCTCTCCGGGCAGCTCGCGTTCATGTGTTACGACGCCGGTGACCACGGCGTCGCCCAGCAGCACCTCACCATCGCTCTCCGGCTGGCAAGGCCATCGACGACCGGCTGTTGGGTGCCCACCTCCTCGCGAACCTCGCCACCCAGGCCGTCTATCTCGGACATGCTCAGGACGCCGCCCGACTCGCCGAAGCAGCCATCGACGGTGCCGGGCGTGCCCCTGCTTCCGTCCGCGCACGGCTCTACACCACGGCTGCTGGAGCATACGGTCGGTCCGGGGAAAGGCGAGCCTGCCAGAACGCGCTTGCCAAGGCCGAACGCGCCATCGATCGGGCGAACACCGCTGCCGAACCCCACTGGGTCGGCTACTTCAGTCATGCCCACCTCGCCGGCACTGCGCTCCGCTGCCTGAGCGATCTCAACCTGCACCAGCAGGCACTGCGGCACGCCCCGAATGCGATCGCCCTCGCCGCGCACAACACTCGCACCCGCGCGCTGCACACCGCTCTCATCGCCACCATCCATGCGCGCGCCGGAGATGTTGACGCGGCCTGCGACTGGGGTCGAGACCTGCCGCAGCAGGCACAGAACATCCGCTCCGCCCGTGTCGCACGTCGCGTCCGCGAGCTTTCATACGTCTTGGGTCAGTACCGGAAAGCCCCGGGACTCGAGGATTTCCTCCTGACCCTGACAGGCGTCCCCGGTTGACCAATGCGAGGTCACGTCTGGACGTGTCGGCTACCGTCGTCGATGTGACCTGGACGGATCCCGCCACCTGGTACGCCGCTCTGCCCGCCTTCCACGCAGCCGCAGCCGCCCTCATCACCGATCCGGCGGGCCGGGTTCTGCTCGTCAAGCCCACGTACCGCGATCACTGGGCGTTCCCCGGGGGATACGTGGAGGAGGGCGAATTCCCGCACGATGCCTGCGGGCGCGAGGTGCGGGAAGAGTTGGGCCTTGCCGTACCAGTGAGGGAGCTCCTGGTCGTGGACTGGGCACCTCCCAGCGGAAGCAGGCCACGGGCGATCATCAGTTTCACGTTCGACTGCGGCAGCCGGGCGGACACGGATGGCATTACCCTGCCCGGCCAGGAGCTTGAAGATGTCGCCTTCTTCTCCCCCGACGGGGCCGAGAACTGCCTTCCCGACAACGTCGCTCCACGCATTAGGGCGGCGTTGATCGCCCGCGCTCGGCGGACCCCGGCATACCTCCCCCACGGCAAACCACCGCAGTAGCGGGATGGCATCACCGGGCCGGGCGAGCGGCGGTCAGAGTGAGACGATCGCCGCGCTCTCGGCCGGCAGTTGGAGGCCGTCGCGCATCACCGTGACCCCCTCGGAGGTGGCGAGCAGCACCCGGCGCACCACCCCGGGCAGGTTGACCCGTTGCGGCCGGTCGGCCAGGTTGGCCACCACCAGCGTGTCGCCGCGCCGCAGCACCAGGAACTGGTCGCCGTGACGCACCTCCACCCGGTGCAGCCGGGGGTCGGACAGGTCGGGCCGCGACTTGCGCAGCGCGATCAGCCGCCGGTGGAACTCGTACATCTCGCGGTGTTCGGGTTTGTCCAGCTCGGCCCAGTCCAGCCGGGACCGCGCGAACGTCTGCGGGTCCTGCGGGTCGGGTACGTCGTCGGTGGCCCACCCGTGCGCGGCGAACTCGCGCCGGCGGCCGGTGGCGACCGCGACCGCCAGCTCCGGCTCGGGGTGGCTGGTGAAGAACTGCCACGGCGTGGTCGCGGCCCACTCCTCCCCCATGAACAGCATCGGGGTGAACGGCGCGGTCATCAGCAGCGTGGCGCCGACCCGCAGCATCCCGGCCGAGAGGGTGGCGGAGATCCGGTCGCCGGTGGCCCGGTTGCCGATCTGGTCGTGGTTCTGGAGGTAGGCGACGAACCGGTGACCGGGTGTGCGCTGCCGGTCGACCGGGCGGCCGTGGCTGCGGTGGCGGAAGCTCGACCACGTGCCGGCGTGGAAGAACGCGCCGGTCAGCACGTCGGTGAGGCACTCCAGCGAGCCGAAGTCGGCGTAGTAGCCCTGCCGCTCTCCGGTGAGCAGCGTGTGCAGCGCGTGGTGGGCGTCGTCGTTCCACTGGGCGTGCAGGCCGTACCCGCCGGCCTCGCGCGGGGTGATCAGGGTCGGGTCGTTCAGGTCGGACTCGGCGATCAGCGACAACGGCCGGCCCAGGGCCGTGGACAGCGCCTCGACCTCGGCGGCCACCTCCGCCAGCCAGTGGGTGGCGCGGCCGTCGGGCATCGCGTGCACGGCGTCCAGCCGCAGCCCGTCGACGTGGTAGTCGCGCAGCCACATCCGCACGCTGTCGACGATGTAGCGGCGTACCCCGTCGGAGTGCGGGCCGTCCAGGTTGACCGTGCGGCCCCAGGTGTTGCTCTGCTCGGTGAGGTAGGGCGCGAACCGCGGCGCGTAGGCCCCGGAGGGCCCGAAATGGTTGTAGACGACGTCGAGGATCACCCCCAGGCCCTTGGCGTGGGCGGCGTCGACGAACCGTTTCAGCCCGTCCGGCCCGCCGTAGGGCTCGTGCGGCGCATACCAGCAGACCCCGTCGTAGCCCCAGTTGTGCTCGCCGTTGAACGCGTTGACCGGCAGCAGCTCGATCAGGTCGACACCGAGGTCGACCAGGTGGTCGAGCCGGGCGATCGCGCCGTCGAACGTGCCCTCCGGGGAGAACGTGCCGACGTGCAGCTCGTAGAGGACGCTGCCGGGCAGTTGCCGGCCGGTCCAGGCGCGGTCGGTCCAGGCGAACGCCGACTGGTCGTACACCCGGCTGGGGCCGTGCACGCCGGCCGGCTGCCAGGCCGAGCGGGGATCGGGCAGCGCCTGCTCGTCGTCGTCGAGCAGGAAGGCGTAGTCGGTGCCCGGCCCGGCGTCGGACGCCTCGACCCGCCACCAGCCTTCGCGCCCGGGACGCATGTCGTGGTCGGCGACGCCGGGCAGGCGCAGCCGCACCCGGGCGGCTTCGGGCGCCCACACCGTGAACTCGGTCATGCGGCGACCTCCGCTGGGTCGGTGGGTGCGAGGAGGGCGACGGGATAGGTGCTCAGCAGATCATCCAGGAGCAGCTCACCACCACTGTAGACCCGACCGGTGAACACGTCCGTCACACCGTGAACGGGAAGTGACAGGGCCGTGTCCCGCCAGCCGCCGGCGCGGGCCAGCCGCAGCGGCAGCCGGGTCGCCACCGCGACCGCGCCGCCCCGGTCGAACGCCACCGCGTGCGGGCCGGCCGGGCCGTGCGCCGGCACCGGCCGGTAGCCGGTGAACAGTTCCGGGTGGTCGCGCCGCAACCGCAGCGTGCGGGAGACCACGAGCAGCTTGGCCGCGCCGTCGGCGGCCACCGCCGGCTGCCAGCCGGCGTCGAGCCGGGCCAGCACGTCCCGGCGTACGGCGAAGTCGACCGGACGGCGGTTGTCCGGGTCGACGAGCGCGTTCTCCCACAGCTCGGTGCCCTGGTAGGTGTCCGGCACACCGGGCATGGCGAGCTGGACCAGCTTCTGTCCGAGCGCGTTGCACCAGCCGGCGGGGGTGATCTCGGCGGCGAACGCGGTGATCTGGGCGTGCAGCTCCGGGTCGTCGTACATCCGGTCGACCAGGGCGTGCATCTCGTGCTCGAAGGCCGGGTCCGGGTCGGCCCAGCTCGTGCTGACCGACGCCTCCCGGGCGGCCTTCTCGGCGTACCCGTGCAGCCGGTCCCGCTCGATCGGCCAGGCCCCGACGGCGGTCTGCCAGAGCAGGTGGGCCAGTGCCGGGTCGGCCAGCGGCGCCCGGGACATCCAGTCGGCGACCCGCTCGGCCCAGCGGCCGGGCGTCTCGCTCAACACGGCCAGCCGGGCGCGGACGTCCTCGCCGCGTTTGGTGTCGTGGGTGGAGAGCGTGGTCATGCTCGCCGGCCAGCGCACCTGGCGAGCGGTGGCGAACCGGTGCAGCTCGGCCGGCGGCACGCCGAAGTGGGCCGGGCTGCCGCCGACCTCGTTGAGCGCCACGAACCGGCTCCACCGGTAGTAGGCGGTGTCCTCCACACCCTTGGCCATCACCGCGCCGGTCAACTGCGGGAACCGGGCGGCCAGCTCGTGACCGGGCTCGCGGAGCCGGGCGGTGACCTGGTCCAGCACGCCCGCCAGGTCGGGGCGGCGGCGGCCGGCTTCGCTGCGGGCGGCGGCGAGGTGCCGGGCGCCCTCGGGCGGATAGCCGCGGTAGACCGGGTAGCAGGCCGCCAGCTCGGCCAGGGCGGCGCGGACCTGCTCGCCGGGCAGCTCGGGCACGAGCGCGGCGAGGCGGGTCAGCTCGGCGGCGAGCAGCCGGGTGGCGGCTTCCAGCTTGGTGGCGTGGGTCAGGTCCTCCCAGGAGGTGTGTCGGCCGGTGAGCCGACCGTCGAGCGTGGTGAAGTCCGGTTCGGCGGCCGGGTCGACGAAGAGCCCGCTGACGGCGGCCAGGGCGTCGTAGCCGGTGGTGCCGTCGACCGGCCAGTCCGGCAGTTCCTCGCCGTACTCCAGGATCTTCTCCACCACCAGCCAGCGGTCCGGCGCGGCGGCGCGCAACCAGGCCAGGTAGCCGGCCGGGTCGCGCAGCCCGTCCGGGTGGTCGACCCGGATGCCGTCGACGTCCCCGGCGTCGACCCAGCGCAGGATCTCCGCGTGGGTGGCGTCGAAGACGCCCCGGTCCTCCACCCGCAGCCCGGCCAGGTCGGAGACGGCGAAGAACCGGCGGTACGTCAGCTCGGTGTCGCCGCGCCGCCAGTTCACCAGCTCGTAGCGCTGCCGGTCGTGCACCTGCCGGGGTGTGCCGTCGCCGGTGCCGTCGGCGACCGGGAACCGGTGCTCGTGATAGCGCAGCTCCCCGTCGACGAGCTTGAGGTCGTCGAGCGCGTCGGGGGCGTCGGCGAGCACCGGCAGCAGCAGCCGGCCCCGGTCCCAGTCGATGTCGAACCAGTGCGCGTACGCCGAGTCGCGCCCCCGCCGCAGCACGTCCCACCAGGCCGGGTTGGCCGCCGGCCGGGCCACCCCGGCGTGGTTGGGCACGATGTCCACGACCAGCCCCAGCCCGGCCGCGCGCAGGGCCCGGACCAGGTGCTGCCGGCCGGCCTCGCCGCCCAGCTCCGGGTTGACCGCGCGGTGGTCGACCACGTCGTAGCCGTGCGGCGAGCCGGGGGTGGCGGTGAGCAGGGGCGCGGTGTAGAGGTGGGTCACGCCGAGCGCGGCCAGGTAGTCGGCCAGGTCGGCGGTGGCGGCCAGGTCGAAGCCGGGGCGCACCTGCACCCGGTAGGTCGAGCGGGGGGTGTCGGGCATGGTCAGGGCGTCCTCTCCAGGACCAGCAGCGAACGGTCCGGTACGCAGACCGTGCCGCCCGCCTCCACCACTGTCGTCTTCTCCGGATCCGGTTCCGCGGTGCTGATCACCAGCTCCCACCCGGGGCCGAACTCCTCGCCGGGCAGCGTGAAGTCCAGCGGCGCGTCGTGCGCGTTGAACAGCAGCAGGAAGGAGCTGTCCCGGTGGCGCTGGCCGTACTGGCCGCGTTCCGGGATGCCGTCGCCGTTGACGAACAGGGCCACCGAACGACCGAAGTCGTTGCCCCAGTCCTCGCCGGTCATCTCCCGGCCGTCCGGCGTGTACCAGGCCAGGTCGGGCAGGCCGGAGCCGGCGGCCCGGCCGCCGACCGGCAGGCCGGTGAAGAACCGGCGGCGGCGGAACACCTGGTGCCGGTTGCGGAAGTCGGTGAGCCGCCGCACGAACGCGAGCAGCTCGTCGTCGGCCCGGTCCCAGTCCACCCACGCCAGCTCGCTGTCCTGGCAGTAGGCGTTGTTGTTGCCGCGCTGGGTGCGGCCCAGCTCGTCGCCGTGTCCAAGCATCGGCACGCCCTGCGACAGGATCAGCGTGGCCAGGAAGTTGCGCCGCTGCCGGGCCCGCAACGCCCGTACGCCCGGGTCGTCGGTGTCGCCCTCGACGCCGCAGTTCCAGGACCGGTTGTGGCTCTCCCCGTCCCGGTTGTCCTCGCCGTTGGCGTCGTTGTGCTTGTCGTTGTAGGAGACCAGGTCGGTGAGCGTGAACCCGTCGTGGCAGGTGACGAAGTTGATGCTGTGGAACGGGCGGCGGCCGTCGTCCTGGTAGAGGTCGGCGGAGCCGGAGATGCGGGACGCGAACTCGGCGAGCGTGGCCGGCTCCCCGCGCCAGAAGTCGCGTACGGTGTCGCGGTATTTTCCGTTCCACTCGGTCCACTGCGGCGGGAAGTTGCCCACCTGGTAGCCGCCGGGGCCGATGTCCCACGGCTCGGCGATCAGCTTCACCCGGCCGACCACCGGATCCTGCTGCACCACCTCGAAGAACGTGGAGAGGCGGTCCACCTCGTAGAACTCGCGGGCGAGCGTGGCGGCCAGGTCGAACCGGAAGCCGTCGACGTGCATCTCGGTGACCCAGTACCGCAGCGAGTCCATGATCAGTTGGAGCGAGTGCGGGCTGCGCACGTTGAGGCTGTTGCCGGTGCCGGTGTAGTCGACGAAGTAACGCCGGTCCTCCTCCGACAACCGGTAGTAGCTCGGCGTGTCGATGCCCTTGAAGCTCAGCGACGGCCCGAGGTGGTTGCCCTCGGCGGTGTGGTTGTAGACCACGTCGAGGATGACCTCGATGCCGGCCGCGTGCAGCGCCTTGACCATGCCGCGGAACTCCTGCACCTGCTGGCCGAGCCGGCCCAACGCCGAGTAGCCGTGGTGCGGGGCGAAGAAGCCGATCGTGTTGTAGCCCCAGTAGTTGCGCAGCCCCAGGTCGACCAGGCGGTGGTCGTGTACGAACTCGTGCACCGGCATCAGCTCGACCGCCGTCACCCCGAGCCGCTGGAAGTGCTCGATCATCACCGGCGAGGCGATCGCCGCGTACGTGCCGCGCAGCTCCTCCGGGATGTCCGGATGCCGCATGGTCAGCCCGCGCACGTGCGCCTCGTAGATCACCGAGTGGTGGTAGGGCGTGCGCGGCGGCTTGTCGTTGCCCCAGTCGAAGTACGGGTTCACCACCACCGACTTCGGCATGTGCGGCGCCGAGTCGGCGGTGTTCATCCGGTCCGGGTCGCCGCCCACCTCGTAGTCGTAGACCGCCGGGTCCCAGGAGACCTCGCCGTCGACCGCCTTCGCGTACGGGTCGAGCAGCAGCTTGTGCGGGTTGCACCGCAGCCCGTTGGCGGGGTCCCACGGCCCGTGCACCCGGTAGCCGTAGCGCTGGCCGGGCTCGACGCCCGGAATGTAGGCGTGCCAGACGTACGCGTCGACCTCACGCAACTCGACCCGCCGCTCGGTGCCGATGTCCCACTCGTCGAACAGGCACAGCTCGACCCGCTCCGCCACCTCGGAGAAGATCGCGAAGTTGGTGCCCATCCCGTCGTAGGTGGCGCCGAGGGGGTAGCTGTCGCCCGGCCAGACCTGCATGTCGCTCCTTCGGGCCATGATCGTGGGCGGACCGGACGGGCGGCCGGCACGCACGCCGATGATGCCCCGCCGCACCCGCCACCAATCCACCCGTTCGGACGGTAAACCGAAACACCCCGGGTGTCGTCCGTCACGATCGTCCCTTTCGAGATGCGCCCGCGCCGCCGATGCACTTTCCTGGATCGCGGACCCGCGCCCGCGCGGGTCCGCGCCCGGCCGTTCGGCCACCCTCACCGCTGTCCCCCGCCGTCACCGACGCCGGCGTGTCCTCCCATGCATGGACGGAGATCGACGTGACCTCTCTGCGGGTCGGCGCGCAGGCCGCCGCCGCGACGGACCGGCGCCACCGGCCCACCCTCACCTCCCGCCCGACCGCGCCGCCGCAGCCCGGCGTCGCGCCCCGGACCCGGCGCATCCTGATGCTGTCGTGGGAGTACCCGCCGGTGCTCGTCGGTGGCCTCGGCCGCCACGTGCACGCGCTCTCCGTCGCCCTGGCCGCCGCCGGGCACGAGGTCACCGTCGTCACCCGGCACGCCGAGGGCGCGCCGCTTGAGGAGTACGCCGACGGCGTGCGGATCGTCCGCGCCGCCGAGGACCCGGTGCGTTTCCCCCTCGCCACCGACTCCCTGCTGGCCTGGACCATGGCGTTCAACCACACCCTCACCCGGGCCGCCCTGCGCGCCGCCCAGTCCGGCGCGTACGACGTGATCCACGCCCACGACTGGCTCGTCGCGCACACCGCGGTGACCCTGCGCGAGCACCTGGACGTGCCGCTGGTGACCACCATCCACGCCACCGAGGCGGGCCGGCACCAGGGCTGGCTGCCCGGGGAGATGAACCGCACCATCCACGGCGTCGAGCAGTGGCTGACCGGCGAGTCCGGCCGGCTGATCGTCTGCTCCGGATACATGCGCGACGAGGTCGGCGCGCTGTTCGGCGTGGACCCGTCCCGCGTCGACGTGGTCGCCAACGGCGTCGAGGCGCACCGCTGGCGGGCGCCCGCGTCGGCCGTCGCCGCCGCCCGGGCCCGCTTCGCCGCCGACGGCCCGCTCGTCACCTTCGCCGGCCGGCTCGTCTACGAGAAGGGCGTGCAGCACCTGCTGGCCGCGCTGCCCCGGCTCCGGGACCGGCACCCCGGGCTGCGCGCGGTGATCGTCGGCGACGGCCCGTACCGGGCCGAGCTGGAGGCCGAGGTGCGCCGGCTCGGGCTGGGCGACACGGTCCGCATGCCCGGGTTCCTCGGCGGCACCGACCTGCCCGCGGTGATGGCCGCCTCGGACTGCTTCGTGGTGCCCAGTATCTACGAGCCGTTCGGGATGGTCGCGCTGGAGGGCGCCGCCGCCGGCGCGCCGCTCGCGGTGTCACGCACCGGCGGGCTGGCCGAGATCGTCGAGCCCGACGGCACCGGGATGACGTTCACCCCGCAGGACCCGGACGCGCTCGCCGAGGCGGTGCACGCGCTGCTCGCCGACACCGACCGGGCCCGCGCGCTGGCCCGCCGCGCCCGCACCCTGGTGCACGAGAAGTACGGCTGGTCGGCGATCGCGTCCCGCACGGCCGCCGCGTACGCCGCCGCCATCGCCGCCGACCCGGCGTTCACCGCCGCCCGCGCCGAACAGCGCATGGCAGCCGCCGGCCACACCCTGCCGGCCATCTCGCCCGGCAACCTCCTCACCGCCGCCGGTTTGCGGTAAGGCGGGGGCCCCGCTTAACGCTTTCGGTAGAGGCGGGGGCCCCGCTTAACACCCAACGCCCCGGAGCACGGGAAAGGCCGCCGACCCCTGCACAGGGTCGGCGGCCTCACTCGTCGGCGGTGGTTAAGAAGGGCCCCCGCCTATACCGAAAGCGTTAAGCGGGGCCCCCGCCTTACACCTCAGCGGTTGGTGGCGGGGAGGTACTGCCGCTCGGGGGCGCCGGTGTAGAGCTGCCGCGGACGGCCGATCTTGGTCTCCGGGTCGTTGATCATCTCGCGCCACTGCGCGATCCATCCGGGCAGCCGGCCCAGGGCGAACAGCACCGTGAACATCTTCGTCGGGAAGCCCATGGCCTTGTAGATCAGGCCGGTGTAGAAGTCCACGTTCGGGTAGAGCCGCCGGGAGACGAAGAAGTCGTCGTCGAGCGCGATCTCCTCCAACTGCATCGCGAGGTCCAGCAGCGGGTCCGGCTTGGCCATCCGGCCGAGCACGTCCTGGGCGGCCTTCTTCACGATCGCCGCGCGCGGGTCGTAGTTCTTGTAGACCCGGTGCCCGAAGCCCATCAGCTTCACGCCGTCCTGCTTGTCCTTCACCTTCTGCACGAAGGAACGGACGTCGCCGCCGTCGGCCTGGATCTTCTGGAGCATCTCCAGCACGGCCTGGTTGGCGCCGCCGTGCAGCGGGCCGAACAGCGCGTTCACGCCGGCCGACACCGAGGCGAACAGGTTGGCGTTGCTGGAACCGACCAGCCGGACGGTCGAGGTGGAGCAGTTCTGCTCGTGGTCGGCGTGCAGGATGAACAGCATGTCCAGCGCCCGGGCGACCACCGGGTCGACCTCGTACTCCTCGGCCGGCACGCCGAACGTCATCCGCAGGAAGTTCTCGACGTAGCCGAGCGAGTTGTCCGGGTAGAGCAGCGGCTGGCCGATCGACTTCTTGTAGGCGTACGAGGCGATGGTGGGCACCTTCGCCATCAGCCGCACGGTGGACATCTCCACGTGCTCGGAGTCGAACGGGTCCAGGCTGTCCTGGTAGAAGGTCGAGATGGCGCTGACGGCCGAGGACAGCACGGCCATCGGGTGCGCCTCGCGGGGGAATCCGTCGAAGAAGCGGCGCATCTCCTCGTGCAGCAGCGAGTGCCGCCGGATCCGCTCGCTGAACTCGGTGAGCTGCGTCTGGGTCGGCAGTTCACCGTAGATCAGCAGGTAGGAGACCTCCAGGAAGGAGGACTTCTCGGCCAGTTGGTCGATCGGGTAGCCGCGGTACCGGAGGATCCCGGCGTCACCGTCGATGTAGGTGATCGCGGACGAGCAGGACGCGGTGTTGACGAACCCGGGATCGTACGTGGTCATCCCGGTTTCCTTGAGCAGCTTGCTGACCCCGATGCCGGCGGGGCCTTCGACCGCGGACTGCACCGGCATCGACAGCTGCCCACCGGGGTGGTCGAGCTTGACTTCCGTCATCTGTTCCTCGCTTCGCCGGCAAGATCTTCGTTGAATTGCCTTCGCTTCTACCGTAATCACGGTGCGGGGGACAACGCCCGGCGTGGTTTCGCGGTGAGGTATGCGTCACCTCATTCCCGACTTGCCGGGCCGGAAACCGACAGGGGCCGGGCCGGAAACCGGCGGGGACGCGGTCAGGACAGCGTGAGCTGGCGCAACGCGCCCCCGGCGTCGACCCGGTAGAGGTCGAGGCGGTTGGCGCCGGCGGCGAAGAGCCGGTCGTCGGGGAGGAACGCGGCGAACCGCCGCCCGCCGGCGTCCGGTGGCACCACCGGCACGACCGCGCCGACCGTCCCGTTGACCGCGACCGCGAGCCGGGTGCCGTCCGGCACCGAGTCGGGCACCGTCCCCCAGACCAGCGCGGGCAGCCCGCGCGACGGGTCGACCGCGTCGAACGCGGCGCGGTTCGCCACGGTGGCCGATCCGCCGGCCGGCACGGTCCCGACGCGCGTGCCGACAAGCGGGTCGGCGGGGGGCGGCGGCAGCGGCGCGGGCACCCCGCCGGTGATCGTCACCGGCTGGCCGGGCCGGTCGTAGAAGCGCTTGTCGGTGCGCTGGCGCGGGGCGGCCTCGGCCGAGACGCCGTCCATCCGCCACGGCACCCGGACGTGGGTCTCGTCGGCGATGGTGGGCAGCAGGTCGACGTGCTCCCAGTTGCGGTCGTCCACCCGGCCGGCGTGCTGGCCGGGCTCCTTGACGAACATCGGCACCCACGCCACCTGGTCGGCGGCGTGGTCGATGGCGCCCATCCCGCGTCCCTGCCAGTCCCGGCGGAAGCTGACCCCGTGGTCGGCGGTGACCATCACCAGCGCCTGGTCGTAGAGGCCGGTGGCGCGCAGCGTACGCAGCGTCTCGCCGATCAGCCGGTCGGTGTAGCCGAGTTGGGCCAGGTGCCGGGCCCGGGCCAGGTCCACCCAGCCGGCGCCGTCGTTGGGCAGGTCCTCCGGGGCGTCGTAGTGCGCGCCGGACGGCAGGTACGCCCACGGCGAGTGCGGCATCAGCAGGTGCAGGAAGTGCAGCGTGGGGCGGTCGGCGGGGCGCAGCCCGGCGAGGAAGGAGGTGAACCGGGCGGGCTGGTTGTCGTCGAGGGTGTCCCAGCGGAACTTCGGGTCGTCGGGCACCGGCTCGGCGGCGTCCAGTCCGGCCTCGGCGGCGGTCTGTTCCCGGTAGGAGTCCTCCGGGTCGATCCGGCTGTCCACCGGCGCGGCGAGTTGGCGCAGCAGTGTGCCGGTCTCCCGGGCCAGCGCCCCGAAGCCCTGTGGCGGGCTGGCCGGTTGCTCGCAACGGCTGGGCGGGCAGAGCCGGGTGATGCTCTCCTCCGCCTTGATCTGGTAGAGGCCGCCGAGCGCGGTGAACAGGTTGTCCGGGTACTGCGAGTAGTGCGGCGCGACGCCCCGCTCCGGGTAGCGGCCACTGAGCATCGCCGGCAGCGCGTAGGGCGTCCAGCCGCTGACCCCGGTGGCGTTGCGGTACCAGGTCGATCCGTCGGCCAGCGCGGCGAAGTTCGGGTAGCGGGTGGCGTCGATCCGCCCGTCCGGGCCGAGCAGCGACACCAGCGGCAGCTCGTCCAGCACGATCATGACCACCGGCGGGTGGGTGCCCGCCCCGGCCACGCCGGCCGTGCCGCCGTCCCCTCTCGGCAGCACCACCGCGGAGGCCGGCGACGCGAACAGGAACAGTCCGACGAAGACCGCCGGGCCGATCGCGGCCACCCGCAGCACCCGGCGCAGCGCCCGCCACCGCCGGTGCGCGACCGCCGCGGCGGCGCCGGCGCCGCCGGCCGCGAGCAGCAGCGGTACGCCCCGCAGCGGCGTGAGGTGCCGGCCGACCTGGACGGCGAGCGCGGCGAGCAGCAGCCCGACGAGCGTGGTGTGCACCGCGGCGCGGGTGGCCCGGCCGCCGAGCAGGGACAACGCGCCGAGCGCCGCGACCGGCAGCGTGGGCGCCACCGCGATCAGGGCGACCAGGAGCAGCACGTCGCCCCGGGTGGCCCGGTGGAACAGGAAGAAGTCGGGGCTGCGGCCGAGCACGTCCAGCAGCGGCTGGGTGACCACCAGGCCGATCAGCGCCACCACCTCCGCCAGCCGTGCCGCCTCGGCCCGCCAGGCGACCCGCCGCCGGAGCGTCCCGGTGCCGGCGGAGCGTGCCCGCGGTGGCGCGAGGGTGCCCTCAGCCACCCACCACCACCTGGTGGAGGGTGCGGGTGCCGGAGGGCAGCTCGGCGCGGGCGACCACCCGTCCGTGCCGGGCCAGCAGCGCCTCGAACACCTCCGGCCGGTAGTCCGGGAAGAGGCCGTCGGGCTTGTTGGCCAGCAACCGGCGGGCCATCGGGTCGTCCGGGTGGACGAACTCGACCACCAGGCTGCCGCCGGTCTCGGTGTGCGCGGCGAGCTGGTCCACCACCTCGGGCAGCGGCACGTTCCGGCCGATCGCCAGGTGGTGCACGACGGCGAGGGCGAGCACCACGTCGGCGCGGGCCCGGTCGACGAACGCGGCCCGCTCGACGCCGCGCCAGCCGCCACCTGGCGACGGATCCGCCAGGTCCATCACCAGCGGCAGGATCCGCTGCTCCCCCTCGTCGCGCAGGGCGCGGTAGAGGACGTCGACCACGGCCGGGTCCTGCTCGACGGCGACCACGTGCGCGGCGTGCCGGGCGGCGATCCGGGCGTACCGGCCGTCGTTGGCGCCCAGGTCCAGGGCCGAGCCGGGCGCGGTGGCGGCCACCGCCCGGTCGACGAACGCCTCCTTGACCTGCCGGTCCGGCACCGAGTAGGCGCAGGTGCGCTGGTAGTCCGACCAGTGGCTGTCGCCGGGCCGGTGGTCGAGCCGGCGGATCAGCCGGGTCAGCCCCCGTACCGTGGCCAGGGCCAGCTCGCGGGAGAACCCGGCGGCGCGCAGTTGGGCGCGGACGTCGCTGGTGCTGGCCCGGGAATTGCGGGCCTGCATGGCGCCGTGCAGGTGCACGTGGGTGGGCACGCCGGCGCGCCAGCGGCGGACCCCGGCGAACAGCCGGCGCATCTGGTCCGGTTCGACGCCGTCGACGCGGGCCCGCAGGAACGGTTGGAAGTCCAGCCCGAGGTGGGCCTGGATGAGCAGCGGGTAGAGCAGGCTCTGGCAGAACTGCCGGTAGCCGGCCCAGGGTTCGCCGTCGCGGTGCGCCTCGAACGAGCCGACGTCGATGAAGACCGGCCGGGCGCCGCGCCACTGCACGTTGTAGGCCGAGCCGTCCTTGGTGGTGAAGCCGGCGTCCAGGGCGGCGCGCAGCACGTCCAGGTGCAGCAGCGCCGCGTCCCGCAGCATCGCGTACGACCATTCGTAGGGGTGCGAGACGAACGGGATCCGGTCGTGGCGCAGCACCGCGGCCCAGGGCGCGTCGACCGGGGTCGGCGTCAGCTCCTCGGTGCCGACGACGTGGCCGGCGGCGGTGAGGTCGCGGAAGAAGTCGGTGGCGGACAGCGCCCGCCAGTCGCGGGCGGACCGCTCGTCGAGCCCGCGCAGCACCTCCGCGCCCCGGTGGTAGACCCGGTTGCCGGGGTCGCGGAAGGAGCCGGGGTCGACGCGGACTCCGGTGTCGGGGACCGTCACGCCGTCAGCCCTGGTCGGTGGGCTGGCGACGGAACCGGGTCACCAGGCGCCGCCAGTAGAGCTTGGCGGTCACCGCCACTCCGGCCACCCCGCCGACCACCGCCTGCACGATGAGACTGCCGGATCCCGCGTCCAGGTAGGCCAGGTGCGTCACGGCTGCTTTCCCTTCCTTCGCCGGTTCATCGCTGTCCGCCCGGTATGCGAGTTATTTTACGCCAAAGGCGGACCCGTCCCCTACGGTACGCGGTCGACCGGATACGCGCGGGCACACCGGGCACTCCTCGCCCGTCCGATCCGTTCAAGACGGCCGGCGTCGCGTGGGCCTACCGTGGCGGACATGACAGCGCAGTTCGACCTCGTCGGGACGGTCGTCACCGACATGGCCCGCACCCTCGACTTCTACCGCCGCCTGGGGCTGCCGGTCCCGGCCGGCGCCGAGACGGAACCGCACGTGGAGATCACCCTGCCCAACGGCGTCCGGCTGGCCTGGGACACCGTCGAGACGATCCGGAGTTTCCATCCCGGCTTCACGCCGCCCACCGGCAGCCCACGGATGAGCCTCGCGTTCCGCTGCGCCGACCCGGCCGAGGTGGACCGCTGGTACGCCGAGCTGACCGCCGCCGGCCACCACGGGGAGCTGCCGCCGTGGGACGCCTTCTGGGGGCAGCGGTACGCGGTCCTGCACGACCCGGACGGCAACGGCGTCGACCTGTTCGCGCCGCTGGCCACCGACTGAGCCGGGGCCGCACCGGTCAGTCGACGGGCGGGGTGAGCAGGCGGGTCGGCGGCACCCCGGCCAACTCCCGCACCTCACGGGTGAGGTGGGCCTGGTCGGCGTACCCGGTCCGCACGGCGACCTCGGCGAGCGGCACGCCGGCCCGGGCCAGGCCCAGCGCGCGGCCCATCCGCAGGATCCGGGCGAGCGTCTTCGGGCCGTACCCGAAGAGGGCCCGGCTGCGCCGGTGCAGGGCACGCGGGCCGAGGTTGACCTCGGCGGCGGTCGCGGCGACCGTCGCCCCGGCGGCCAGCCGGGCGGCCACCCGGACGCCGAGCGGGTCCGGCCCGCCGGCCGCCCGCAGCCGCGCGCACGCCACCTCCTCCAGGATCGCGGCGCCCGCCGCCGACCAGCCCGCCACGGTCAGCACGGCGGCCGGACCGGTCGGGTCGGCCGCCGCCGCCTCGATCCGTTCGGCCAGGTCGGCGGCGGCGCGACCCCACAGGTCGGCGAGCGGGACGCGGCGGTCCCGCAACTCCTCGGCGGGCAGCCCGAACACGGCCGGCCCGACACCCGGGGGCAGGCGCAACCCGATCCACCGCTCCCCCGGCACCGAACGGCCCACCTGCGCGGTGCGGTCCGGTCCCGCCACGAGCAGCCCCACCCGGCTGGACCAGAGCAGGTCCAGGCACCCGTCCGGCAGCACCCGCACCGGCCCGTCGCCGGACGCGACGCTCGCCCATCGCACGGCCCGCCGGACCCCCACCGCCTCCCGTTCCCGGTACACCATCGCCACCCTGCCACCTCACGTCGATCATGAGGCTGGCGGGCACGCGCCGGGCCGGTCAGCGGCGGTGGTGCATGGCCAGGCGGAGCAGGAGGAAGCGCAGCGCGGTGGCGGCCAGGTTGGCCGTCACCAGCACGGCCACCTCGGCGGCCCGGGACGCGGTCGTGGTCGCGTGCAGGACGGCCAGGGCCCCGCTGGTCAGGGCCAGGCCGAGCGCGAACGCGAGCATCCCCTGGAGGTGGTGCCGCCCGGCGTGCCGGCGGCCGGTGACCCCGAAGGTGAGCCGCCGGTTGGCCGCCGTGTTGGCCACCGCGGTCAGCAGCAGCGCCAGCAGGTTCGCCGGTTGCGCCCCGAGCGGTCCGCGGGCCGCCACGAAGAGCAGGAGGTACGCCAGCGTGCTGGCCACCCCGACGGCGGCGAAGCGGGCGAGCTGACCGGGCAGCCCGACCGGCACCTGCGCCGGCGGCGCCGGAAGCGGCGCGCGGCCGAGCTGGGAGCGCAACCGGGCCAGCGGCAACGCGCCGGTGAGCAGCGCCCGGCCCAGCCGTCCGATGCCCCGCAGGTCGGCAAGGGCGGTGGCGACGATGTCGACCCGGCTGTCCGGGTCGTCCACCCAGTCCACCGGCACCTCGTGGATCCGCAGCCCGGCCCGCTGCGCCAGGACCAGCAGCTCGGTGTCGAAGAACCAGCCGGTGTCCTGGACCAGCGGCAGCAGCTCGGCCGCCACGTCGGCGCGGATCGCCTTGAAGCCGCATTGCGCGTCGGAGAAGCGCGCCGCGAGCGCACCACGCAGCAGCAGGTTGTAGCCCCGTGAGATGACCTCCCGCTTGGCGCCCCGGACCACCCGGCTGGCCCGCGCCAGCCGGGTGCCGATGGCCAGGTCGGAGTGGCCGGACAGGAGCGGGGCGACGAGCGGCAGGAGCGCGGCCAGGTCGGTGGAGAGGTCCACGTCCAGGTACGCGAGCACCGGCGCGGGCGACGCGGACCAGGCCACCCGCAGCGCCCGTCCGCGCCCCTTCTCGGCCAGGCGCAGCACCCCCACCTCGGGCAGTTCGGCGGCGAGCGCCTCGGCCACCGCCCAGGTGCCGTCGGAGCTGGCGTTGTCGGCCACCGTGATCCGGAACGGGTACGGGAAGTGCGCGGTCAGGTGCGCGTGCAGCCGCCGCACGCAGGGGCCGAGGTCGACCTCCTCGTTGTGGACCGGCACCACCACGTCCAACACGGCGGTGGCGGCGGTGGGCCGGGCGTGCACCGCGGCCCGGGGCTCAGGCGTACGGGTCATGGCTCAGCCCTCGCTGCTCAGGTCGTAGACGGTGGCCCCGTCGACCGTGGTCGCGGTGAAGGTCTCGGCCACCCAGGCGGCGATCTCGGCCGAGGCGCTGCTGCCGCCGTTGGCCCGGAACCCGCCGCCCCCGATGAAGTAGTGGATCTTCCCGGCGGCGACGTACCGCTGGAACTGTTCGAGCGTCGGCGACGGGTCGCTGCCGTTGAAGCCGCCGATCGGCATCACCGGTTCGCCGGTGGCGAGCTGGTAGCCGGACGCGTTGTTCGAACCGACCGTGGCCGCGACCCAGGTGTAGTCCGTCGCGTCGGCCTTGAGCAGCGCCGTCATCTCGGCGCTCGGCTCACGGGCGTCGAGCAGTCCACCCATGCCGCCGCCGCGCGTGCCGCGACCCCCGTCCTGGCCCGTGCCGCCGTCCCGGCCACCGGGGGCGCCCGGCGCCTGGCCGCCGCCCGGAAAGCCGGGAAACCCGCCGTTCTGACCCGCGCCGTTCTGACCCGCACCGTTCTGACCGGCGCTGTTCTGACCACCGGGGAAGCCGGGGAACGCGCCGTTGCCGCCGCCAGGGAAGCCGCCCGGGAAGCCGGGGAACTCCCCGCCGCCCGGGCTCCGCCCACCGGGAAAGCCGCCCCGGCCGGCGGGACCGAAGCCGCCCGCCACGACGGGACCCGCGCTGGGAATCGAACCGGTGTGCGGTGTCGACGCGGTCTGCCAGGCGTACGCCGCCGGCCCCGCCATCCCCGCCACCACCCCCACCACCGCAACCACGGCCACCCCCCACCGCGTCCACCGCCGCGCGCCCCGACCCGGGGTGATCAAGGAGTTCGCGTCGCCGTGCGACCCGCTGCCCGACGCGAACTCCTTGATCACTGGACGGGTCCGGGGGGTGCGGAGGTCGAGGAGGATCAGGAGGAGCGCGGCCGTCAGGCCGGTGGCCAGGATTGTGGGGCGCAGCCACGGGTGCCAGTCGGGGGTGCGGTCGAGCAGGCGCCACGACCACCAGACGGTGGCCGCGAGCGTGCCGGCCAGGATCAGCGTGGCGGCGTGTCCACGCCACCGGCCGGGCGCGGTCCGGGCCCGCCAGAGCATGGTGACCCCGATGCCGACGAGCGCGCCGACGGCCGGCGCGAGGGCCACCGTGTAGTAGGCGTGGAAGATGCCGGACATGAAGCTGAAGATCAACCCGGTGACCAGCAGCCAGCCGCCCCAGAGCAGCAGGCCGGCCCGCCGCCGGTCGGTACGCGCCGCCCGCCCGGCCAGCCACAGGCCCGCCGCCAGCAGGATCAGCGCGGCCGGCAGCAGCCAGGAGATCTGCCCGCCGACCTCGGTGTCGAACATCCGCAGCGGGCCGGTCTGCCCGGAGAACGGTCCCCCGCCTCCGCCGCCCGGTCGGCCGCCCCCGCCGACGCTGCCCACCTCGTCGCCGGTGATCCGGCCCAGGCCGTTGTAGCCGAGCGTCAGCTCCAGGATGCTGTTGTGCTGGGAGCCGCCGATGTACGGGCGGGCGCTCGCCGGCACCAGCTCCACGAGCGCCACCCACCAGCCGGCGGAGACCAGCACGCCCAGACCGGCCAGCAGCAACTGGCGGATCCGTCGTCCCGGGCCGGTCGGCGCGGCCAGCAGGTAGACCCCGGCGAGGACCGGGATCACCAGGAACGCCTGGAGCATCTTGGTGAGGAAGCCGAAGCCGACAAGCACGCCGGCCAACACGAGCCACCTGGTGCTCGCCGTCTCGACCGCCCGCACCGTCGCGTACGCGGCGGCCACCAGCAGGAACACCAGCAGCGCGTCGGGGTTGTTGAACCGGAACATCAGCGTCGCCACCGGGGTGAGCGCGAGGACCGCACCGGCGAGCAACCCGGCGGCCGGGCCGTACCAGCGGCGCACCGAGGCGTACAGCACGCCGACCGACGCGACGCCGAGCAACGCCTGCGGCACCAGGATCGACCAGGCGCTCAGCCCGAAGACGCGCACCGAGAGAGCCATCAACCAGAGCGAGGCCGGCGTCTTGTCGACGGTGATCGAGTTGGCCGCGTCCGAGGAGCCGTAGAGGAACGCCGTCCAGCTCTCCGAGCCGGCCTGCACGGCGGCCGAGTAGAACGCGTTGCCCCATCCCGAGGCGCCCAGGCCCCACAGGTAGAGCAGCCCGGTCGCCACCAGGAGGGCGAGTAGGGCCGGGCGGGCCCAGCGCGGGTCACGGCCGGCCGGCGGGCCCGCCGGGGCCGGCGTCGGCCGGGGTACGGGGTGGGCGGCCGGATCGGTCTCGGGCGGACCGGTCTCGGGACCGGTCGCGGCCGGGCCACCGGTCAGCAGGCTCTCGGTTCTGTCCATGCCGGCAAGCTTCGGAGAGCCCGCTGACCCGCCCCCGTGAACGACCTATGCGTCCGCTGTGGATCGCGGCAGCCACACCGTGAACGCGGTGCGGCCGGGACGGCTGGCCACCTCGACCCGGCCGTGGTGGGCCTCCACCACGGCGGCCACGATGGCCAGGCCCAGGCCGGTGCTGCCGTGTGCCCGCGAGCGGGAGCTGTCCCCCCGGGCGAACCGCTCGAACACCTCCGCCTGTAGGTCCGCCGGGATGCCCGGTCCGTCGTCGGTGACACGGAGTTCGACGCCGTCCGGGACGGCCGCGAGGCGGGTGGTCACGGCGGTGCCGGCCGGGGTGTGCACCCGCGCGTTGGCCAGCAGGTTCGCCACCACCTGGTGCAGCCGGTGGGGGTCGCCGGTGACGGTGAGCGGCTCGTCGGGCAGTTCGAGCTGCCAGCGGTGCTCCGGCCCGGCCACGTGCGCGTCGCTGACCGCGTTCACCGCCATCGCGGTGAGGTCGACCGGCTCGGCGGTGAGCGGGCGGCCGGAGTCCAGTCGGGCGAGCAGCAGCAGGTCGTCGACGAGGCTCGTCATCCGGGTGCTCTCCGACTCGACCCGGCGCAGCGCGTGCGCCACGTCCGGTGGCACCTCCTGCCGTCCGCGCCGGGCCACCTCGGCGTAGCCCCGGATCGCGGCCAGCGGCGTGCGCAGCTCGTGGCTGGCGTCGGCGACGAACTGGCGTACCCGGGTCTCGCTCGCCTGCCGGGCGGCGAGCGCGGCGGCGACGTGGCCGAGCATCCGGTTGAGCGCGCCGCCGACCTGCCCGACCTCGGTGCGCGGGTCGGTGTCGGCGGCGGGCACCCGGACCGACAGGGCCACTTCGCCCCGGTCCAGTGGCAGCTCGGTGACCCGGGCGGCGGTCGCGGCGACCCGGTTCAGCGGGCGGAGCGTGCCGCGGACGATCAGGGCGCCGAGGCCGCCGGCGATGACCAGCCCGGCGCCGATGACCCCGGCCTGGGCCACGAGCATCCACATCACGGTGTCGTCGACCCGGGCCGTCGGGATCGCCAGGACCAGCACGTCGCCGTCGCCGCGTGGGGAGGTCACCGCGATCGCCCGGAAGTCTCCCCGGTCCCCGACGTCGACCGTCCGGGGACGGTCGTCCGGGGTCACCCCGGCCAGGTCGGCCAGATCGGCCGCGGACACCGCCTCGGTGGCGCCGCTCTCGGTCCGGACCTGCCCGGAGGCAGCGCCGGTGGGCGGCACCCGGGCCGCGATCGAGCCGGGCGGGAAGCCTCCCGGTGGTGCCGGCGCCGCCTCGCCCGCGGGCGGGACGGGCGGGCTCGCCTGGTTGGGCCGGGGCGGATCACCGCCGCGGCGGACCCAGTGTTCCAGGTCGGCCGGGCGGCGGTCGCCGAAGGTGAGCTGGTTGTCGATCTGGCCGATCAGGAAGTGTCGCAGGGCCACCGTGGTGAGGCCGCCGATGCCGACGCTCACCAGCGCCAGCAGCGCCACCACGGAGAGCACCAGGCGGCGGCGCAGCGACCAGCCGGCCAGCCGCCCCCGCAGCCGCCCCGCGACGTCACTGCGCGGGCTTGAGGACATAACCCGCGCCACGCAGCGTGTGGATCATGGGTGTCCGGCCGGCGTCGATCTTCTTGCGCAGGTACGAGATGTACAGCTCGACCACGTTCGCCTGGCCGCCGAAGTCGTAGTTCCACACCCGGTCCAGGATCTGCGCCTTGCTGAGCACCCGGCGGGGGTTGCGCATCAGGTAGCGCAGCAGCTCGAACTCGGTGGCGGTGAGCGTGATCAGGTCGTCGCCGCGGCGTACCTCGTGGCTGTCCTCGTCGAGGCTGAGGTCGCCGACGGTGAGGACCGCCTCCTCCCGCGCGGCGACCGCGAAACCGGTGCGGCGCAGCAGGGCGCGCAGCCGGGCGATCACCTCCTCCAGGCTGAACGGCTTGGTCACGTAGTCGTCGCCGCCGACGGTGAGCCCGGCGATGCGCTCCTCCACCGCGTCCCGGGCGGTCAGGAACAGCACCGGCACGCTCGGTGCCTGCTCCCGTAGGCGGCGCAGCACCTGGAAGCCGTCCAGGTCCGGCAGCATCACGTCGAGCACGACGGCGTCCGGCCGGAACTGGCGGGCCGTGCTGATCGCCGCCATCCCGTTGCCGGCGGCGGCCACCTGCCAGCCCTCGTAGCGCAGGGCCATCGAGAGCAGGTCGGTGAGCGTCGGCTCGTCGTCGACCACCAGCACCCGCACCGGCTCGCCGTCGGGTCGGCGCAGCTCGATGCGGCCCTGCGCGGCCTGCCCGTTCATGACCATGCTCCCCATCGTGGGCGCACCCGCTGTACCGTCGCTGTCCCGATCCTGTGTACCAGCTGTGCGCGCGGCGCGCGGTGGATCCGGGCTCACTCGGTGACGCCGAACGGGTCGCTGCGCACGTAACGCATCGTCCACCCGTCCGGGCCGACCCGGTCGCCGCGCTCGTAGAGATGGTCGGCCACCCCGGCGGCCGGCTGATCGGGGTGGCGCAGGATCCACCGGGGCGGCGGCGAGCCGTCCGGCCCGGCCGGCAGGTCCCGGATCAGGCCGCCGGCCGGGCCGCCGACGAACCGCACGCGCACCACGTCCATGCCGCGCCTCCGTCCCGTCCTCGACGTCCTCCGCCGCGAAGCTACCCCGGAACGCCGTACACCCCGGGCGGTTTGCACAGCTCGGGGCCCGGGTAGCGGATGCGGGGGGATGGGACGAGGGCAGGGAGTGGTCGATGAGGACGCTGGGCGGGCGGTACGAGCTCGAACAGCGAGCCGCACTGGGTGGCATGTCCGAGGTGTGGCGGGCACACGACCGGGTGTTGGACCACACGGTCGCCATCAAACTGATCTCACCCGGCCTGGACGGCGACGCCGGCTCGGTGGAGCGGATCCGGGCCGAGGCCCGCTCGGCGGCGCGACTGGTGCACCCCAACGTCGCGAGCGTGCACGACTTCGGCACCGCAACGCTGCCCGACGGGCGGGCGGTCCCGTACATCGTGATGGAGCTGGCCGAGGGTGAGACGCTCGCCGCGCACCTGCGCGCCGGCCCGCTGGACTGGCGCATCGCGGTGCGGGTCTGCGCCGAGGTGTGCGCCGCGCTGGCCGCCGCGCACGGCCACGGCATCGTGCACCGGGACGTGAAACCGGCGAACGTGATCCTCACGCCGTCCGGCGTGAAGGTGCTCGACTTCGGCATCGCCACCCCGGCCGGGGCGCCGGACCACACGCCGGAGGGGATCGTCGTGGGCACCCCGGCGTACCTGGCCCCGGAGCAGCTCGACCGGCAACCGGCCACCCCCGCCGCCGACATGTACGCCCTGGGCGTGCTGCTCTACTACTGCCTGACCGGCCGCCTGCCCTACGACGCCGACAGCGCCACCCAGTTGCTCGGCGTACGCCGCCGCCGGCCGCCCCGGCCGCTGCCGGAGATCCCCGGGCTGCCGTCGGAGGTGGCCGAGCTGTGCGCGCGCTGCCTCGACTCCGATCCGACGGCGCGACCGACGAGCGCGATGGCCGCGCTGCTGCTGGCCGAGGCGGTCGACGCCCGCGTCTACGTGCCGATGACCGTGCTGCTCCCCCGCCAACCCGCCCCACAGGTGTCGCCGTGGACCCGCCGGGCCGCCGCGGAGACGACCGAGGCGATGGCCCTGGAGGCGGCCACGAGCGGTCGGGTGCGCTGAGCGTACTCCCTGATCGGCCGCGGTTTCGCCGGTCGGCGGCCGGGAACGCCTGCCGGTGAGTGACGGGAGGAACGCGATGCCGGATCCGAGTTCCTGGCTGGCCGAGACGGCCACGGCGACCGCGGCGGGCGGTCACGTACGCACCGACGACGGCGGTCTCTCCTCCGCCCTGGCGTCCCCGCTGGCGCCGCACTGCACCGGCCTGACGCCGGAGCAGCTCCTGGCCGCCGCGTTCGCCTCCTGCCTGCACCACGCCGCGGTGGAGGCGGCCGGCAAGATCACCGATGAGGCGCACACCGTGCAGGTGACCGCCGAGGCGCGGCTGGGCCGCGACGACGACGGCCGCTACCGGGCCGACGTGCACGCCGAGATCTCCTCGGCCGGACTCAGCCGCGAGCAGCTCGCCGACCTGGTCGCGTACGCCGACCGGCTCTGGCCGTTCTCCAGCGGCGACCCGAGCCGCCACCGGCTCACGGTCACGCCGGCCGAGAACGGCCGGCACTGAGCGGCCGGTTCACCAGCGGAAGCCGGCGGTCACCGCGCGGTGGTCGGTGTCCGGCGTGTGCACCACGCCGGCCCGGGTCGGGGTGAGCCCCCGGTAGAGGACGTGGTCCGGGCGGGTCACCGGCACCTCCGCCGGCCAGGTGAAGCCGAAACCCTGCCCGGCCTCGGCCTGCGCGTCGCCGAGCAGCCGGGTCAGCGGGTCGAGGGCCCGGTCGGTGGTGGCCGTGTTGAGGTCGCCGAGCACCACCAGCCGGCCGGCCGGGTCGGCGCGGACGGTGCCGGCCAGCGCCGCGACGGTCTCGTCCCGGGTGGCCGTGTGGCCGGCCCGGGCGGAGCCCAGGTGGACGACGTACACGGTCAGGTCGCCCTCGGGGGCCGCCACCACGGCGCGCAGGGCCCGGTCCCAACCCAGCCCGGTGTCCACGCCGTGGGCCTCGCGGATCGGCCAGCGACTCCACAGCGCGACCGTGGAGACCGCCGTCCGGTGCGGGTAGCGGCCGGCCAGCGCGGGCGCCACCCGCGCGTCGTCGTCGACCTCCTGCAACCCGATCAGGTCCGGCGCGTCCCCGGCCAGCGCGCCGACGGTGGCGGCCGGGTCGGGGTTGCCGGCCCGCAGGTTCTGGCTGGCCACCCGGACCGCGGCGGCGTCCGCGACGGCGGGCGGGGGCAGCCAGGCGCGCCCGTAGAGACCGGCCCAGACCAACGCCGGCAGCAGCACGACGAGCAGCGCCCGCCGGGAGCAGCGCAGCAGCGCCGCGAGCCCGAGCAGGGGTACGCCGAGACCCAGCAGCGGGACGGCGCTGTCGACCAGGCTGCCCAGGCCGCGCACGTTGGGCACCGCCCGGTGTCCGGCGAGGAGCACGGCCAGCAGCAGGGCGCAGGCGATGACGACCGTGCCGCGCCGCCCCCGGCGGCCGGCGGACTCTCCGCCGGCCCGCTCGTCGACCATCTGCTCCGTCACCGCCCGCATCGTATCGAGCGGCCCGGCCGTCGGTGGACCCGATTCCGGTACCCGGACCGGTCCGCCGCGACGCCGCCGGCCGTGGGCCGCGCGACCGGCGCGGCCTCGGCTGAACGGACGATGCGGTCGATCGGGTCGGCACAGTCCCCGTTCGCGCCCGATTTCCCACGTCCAATCCGACATCAATCCTTTGACGGACACGCGCGGAAAGCCGCTTTCCCTCCGGCTTGACGGTAAACGTGGAGGCCAATTCCGGCACATTGTGGCGCATGCCACCAACCAGCCCGATGGCAAGCACCCGGAAGATCTCTAACCTCGGCGGGTGCATGCCGACCACGCCGACGTCCCGCCCCCGCCCGCGAAGCGCCCGCCCGGCCGAACGATCGACCCGGCATCGGCCGGACGGCGGGTGGGGCGTCATCGCGCCGCGGAGCCGCCCCGACGCGGCCCGGTCCGGTCCGTCCCCGGCCGGATCGCGGTGACCACCGGCATCACCTGCTGCCTCGGCCTGGTCGGCGTGGCCGGGGTCGGCGAGGCCCGGCAGCCGCACCCGGACGTACGCGAGGCGCTCGCCGACCGGGCCGCCGTCGAGCAGCGGGCCTCCCGGGACCACACCCGCGCGGTCCCGCCGGTCGCCACGTCCAGCCCGACGCCGACACCGACGAAGACGCCGAAGGAGGTCGTCCGCCCCCGGCACCCGCGGCCCGTCGCCGGCCTGGACCAGCGGCAGATGGACAACGCGAAGGCCATCGTCGACGTCGGACGGGACATGAGGCTGCCGCGCCGGGCGATGGTGGTGGCGGTGGCCACCGCCATGCAGGAGAGCGACCTCTACAACCTGGCCAGCGACGTGGTGCCCGCGTCCTTCGACCACCCGCACCAGGGAAGCGGCTCCGACCACGACTCGGTCGGGCTGTTCCAGCAGCGCCCGAGCAGCGGCTGGGGCACGGTCGCCGAACTCATGCGGCCGGCGTACGCCGCCCGGGCGTTCCTCAGCGCGCTCGTCGAGGTGCGCGGCTGGGAGGACATGAGCGTCACCGGCGCGGCCCAGGCCGTGCAGGTCTCCGCGTTCCCCGGCGCGTACGCCAAGCACGAGAGGCGGGCCGCCACGGTGGTGGCGGCGCTGGCCTGACGGAGGCGTCCGTCAGGCGCGCTTCGGGAGCACGACCACCCGGCCGAAGAACTCGTCGATGCGGCGCACCACATCGTTGAAGTCGTCCAGGTCGATCGGCTTGGTCACGTAGGCGTTGGCCTGGAGCGTGTAGCTGCTCACCACGTCCGTGTCGGCGTTGGAGGTGGTCAGCACCACGATCGGGATGGTCCGCAGGTTCTCGTCCCGCTTGACCTCGCCGAGCACCTGCCGCCCGTCCATCCGGGGCATGTTGAGGTCGAGCAGGATGACGTCCGGCCGCCGCGCCTCGGCGTGCCGACCCTCGCGACGGAGGAACTCCATCGCCTCCTCGCCGTCGGCGACCACGTCGATGACCTTCTCGACGTCGGACTCCTCAAGCGCTTCCTCGATCATCAGGACGTCGCCCGGGTCGTCGTCCACCACCAGGATACGAACGGGGTTCGGGCTGGGCTGACCCATGGGGCTACCTGCTTCGTCTCGAGGAGGGCGCCGACCGCACGGCCGGCCGCTGGCGGGGAAATCTATCCGATCAGGCGCGGGCCGACCGCGTCGGGTCGATCGGGTCGTGGTCGTGGCGCAGCACCTCGGCCAGGCCGGTCACCTGAAGCACCCGGGCCACCCGGCCGGTCGCCCCGGTCAGCCGCAGCCACCCACCGTCGGCGGCGACCAGGTTGTCCCCCCGGACGAAGGCGGCGATGCCGGTGGAGTCGCAGAACGTCAGCTCGCCGAGATCGAGCAGCAGCTCACGACGGCCCTCGGCGACCAGCCGGTCGATCGTCGTGCTCAACGTCCCGACCGTGCTCAGGTCGAGTTCGCCGGTGAGCCGAAGGCGGGCGCCGGCCTCGCCGCGCCGGGCGTGCGTGACGGTGAACGTCACCATGGCCCCTCTCGCTCCCACCGCAGGCGAACCCTTGCAGTGCGGCAAGTATAGGGGGTGTGCGGCGTTTCGCCGCTCAGCGGCCCGCCGCCGCCGCGGACCGGCCGCCCACCACGGCACGCCCCCGGTCGAGGAAACCGGCCGCGCGCGGGAAGTCGCGCAACTCGTGTCCGTAGTGGTCCAGGGTGAGCCCGACCGCAGCCGCCGGCACGCCGCGGCTGACGAGAATCTCCACCAGCCACTCGACGAACTCGGCGAACAGCGTCCCGTCGTCGACGTAGAGCGCGGCGGCCAGGAAGTCCACGATGTAGCCGAGGTCGCCGACGGTCGAGTCGAGCTGCGCCGGGGTGTAGTCGGCCACCGCCGGCACCCGCGCACGCAGGTCGGCGAGCGCGCTGTCGATCAGCTCACCGCGCCGCTTGACCAGGCTGGCGTACTCGTCGTCGGCGAGGTGGTCCAAGTGCGCGGCCGGCGTCGCGCGCAGCGCCCGGTCGTCGGCGACCAGATCGGCCGCGGCCGGCGCGTCCGGCGCCCACGCCACCCCGAGCACGCGCGCCCAACGGCCGTCCGCGCCGAACCCGCGCCCGCCCACCACCACCGGCACGTCGGAACGGCGGCACGCCTCGATCATCCGGTGGGCGTGCGGCAGCCGCATCGGCAGGGCACAGGCCAGGGCCACCGCGTCGGCGTCGTACCGGTGCAGGTAGGACACCAGATGCGCGGCCGGCACGCTGGCGCCGAGGAAGACGACCTGCCAGCCGCGCAGCCGCAGCACCTCGGCGACCAGGCGGGCCGGCAGCGCGTGCCACTCGCCGTCCATGCAGGCCATCACGATCCGGCCGCGGGTCGGGCGGGGATCGGCGTACGCGGCCACCGCGGCCACCACCCGCTCGCTGATGTGCGTGGCGGCGTGCTCCTGGGCGACGCTCCACTCGTTGCGCGCCCACCGCTCCCCCACCTCGGCCTGGGCCGGGGCGACCAGGTCGAGCAGGACCCGCTCGGCCGGCACACCGGCCTCCAGCAACTCCCGGGCCACCGACACGGCGCCCTGCTCGTCGGCCTCGGCAAGGCACTCCAGATAGCCGGGGAAGGCGCGGACCGGGTCGGCCCCGGTGCTCGTTCCGGTCATGCCGGCAACTCCCCCGTTCGGTCGGCGTTCGTCGGACCCGGAACCGCGTGCAGGTGCCGGGACACGCGGCCGGCCGGACCGGTCGCCCGCAGCGCGAGCACCGCGATGTCGTCATGGTCGCCGTGGGCCAACCAGTCGCAGGTCACCTGCTCGACCCGCTCGGCCAACGCCGCCGCCGGCATCCGGTGGCAGCCGGCCACGGCGGTGAACAGCCGGTCGGCGCCGAACTGCTCGTCGCCGCGCCGCCCGCCCCGCGCCTCGGTCACGCCGTCGCTGTAGAGCAGGCACGTCTCCCCCGGCGCCAGGTGCACGGTCACCTCGCCGATCCGCGGGTCCGGCACCACGCCGATCAGCATGCCGCTCAACGGCACCACCTCGACCGCGCCAGACTCGCGCAGCACCAGCGGAGGCAGGTGACCGCCGCCGGCCAGGGTCAGGGTCAACCCCCCGTCCCGGTGCGGTCGGCTGACGCCGAGCACCATGGTCGCGAACCGACCCTGCCCGTGGGCCTGGGTCGTCTCCAGCAGCGCGTCGTTGAGCAGCTTCAGCAACCGGCCCGGCTGCGACTCGACCCGGTGCAGCGCGTGCAGGCACTGGCGGAGCTGGCCGGTGAAGACCGCCGCCTCCACGCCCTTGCCCGACACGTCACCGAGGAAGAAGACCGACCCGCCGTCGGCGAGCCGGTGGGAGCCGTAGAAGTCGCCGCCGATGCGCAGCCCGGCCTGCGCCGGCCGGTAGGCCGTGCCCCACTGCCCGCCGGAGACCGGGGCCGGCTCGACCGGCAGCAGGCTGGCCTGCAGGGTGTCGGCGACCTCGGCCTGCTCGCGGTAGAGCAGCGCGGTGGTCAGCGCCGCGCCGGCCCGGGCCGCGAACGCCCGGACCAGGTCGATGTCGGCCTCGTCGTACCAGCGACCGGCCCGGCGGGCCACCAGCAGCACGCCGACCGGCGCCTCCCGGCCGGGCAGCGGCACCACCCGGGCGGTCGCGCCGGGCACGTCGAGGCCGGGCAGCCAACCCGCCTCGGCGGCCTGCTCGACCAGCCAGTCCAGCGTGTGCGGCTCGGCGCCGGCGAGACCGGTCTCGATCGCCGCGGGCAGCGCCGTGGCGGGCAGCACGCCGGTGTCCACGGTGGGGGTCTCGTCGTCCGCGCGCGCCGCCCGCCACCAGCGGGCCCGACCGGCACGCGGGGCCAGCACCAGCACCGCCACGTCGGCCACCGCGGGCACGGCGAGCCGCGCCACGGCGGCGGCAGCGCGGTCGGGGTGCAGCGGGTTGCCGAGCTTCTCGCCGACCACGGCGAGGAACAGCGAACGCGCCCGCTCGGCGAGCAGCGCGTCGGCCCGGCTGACGCTCTCGGTGACGTCCTCGACGTACCAGCAGCGCCGGGCGCGGGAGAGCGGCACCTGGCGCAGCCGCAGCCGCCGCCCGTGGTGGGTGAACTCGGCCGGGCCGTCACCGCGCAGGGGCTCCAGCCCGGCGGCGGCGAGCACCTCGCCAAGCGCCACCTCGGGGAGGAGGCGTTCCGCGACCGGGCTCACCTGACGCACCACGCCGTCGGCGTCGCAGACGATGAGGCCCTCGCGGAAGTGCTCCACCACCTCGGACCACTCGGGGACGGCGGCGACATCGAGATCGGGGGCCAGCGGGGGCAGGTCGGACGTGGCCGTGGCGGCGGGCCATCCCGGAGCCCGTACGGCGCTCGTCGTGGAGATCCGTCCGTCGCCCGGGTCGGAGCCCCTGACGTCGGAAGCAGTCACCAGCGGAGCCCCACTCTCCTCGTCGACATCCGTCGGGTGCCGGGACCGGCACCTGTGGTCAGGTCTTGTCACCCACCCTACGCCGGTCCGGCCTCGCCGCCACCCGAGCGCGCCGCCGAATGGCGGGCGCGCGCCGAGCGGTCCGGTTGCCGGGTTGTTACGATCCGGACGTGCCTGCCCGATCGACAGCCTGCGGAAAGGCGTGATGGTGGTGCCCCAACGGAGAAAGCCCGACGCGACGCCGCTGAGCCTCTCCGTGGACCGGTCCGACCCCACCGCCCCGGTGGTGAGCGTCGGGGGTGACCTGGCCTACACCACCGCGGCTCCGCTGCGGGCCGAGGTGGACCGCCTGCTCGCGGCGCGGCCGGCCACGCTGGTGCTGGACTTCGCCGACCTGGTCTTCCTCGACAGCACCGGCCTGTCCGTGATCGTGCACGCCTGGCGGGAGGGGCAGCAGGCCGGCACCACGATCGAGCTCCGCGCGGTCCCGCGCTTCCTGGCGACCATCCTCGACATGACCGGCGTCACCGCTCTGCTGGACCGTCCCGCGGTGGGCGGCCGGCCCGCCCCCGGCTCGATCGCGTCCGCGTGAGCCCGGGGGTGGCCCCGGGCACGGGCGGCTGGGACGATGAGGCCGTGCGCGCACCGCTGTTGTCCATCGAGGTGGACCGGATCGACGCCGGGTCCGCCCGGCTCCGGCTCGCCGGGGAGCTGGACTTCGACACCGCGCCGGACCTCGTCGAGGCCGCCGCCGCGTTGCGCCGCGACGGTCACCAGGAGCTGTGGCTCGACTTCGCCGACGTGACGCTCTGCGACTCCTCCGGCCTGAGCGCGCTCGTGGTCGTCCACCGCGCCGGCACCGGCGCGGTCCACCTGCTCGGGCTGAATCCGCGGGTCCAGCGGCTGCTCGACCGCACCGGCCTGGCGGAGGTGCTGGCCGTCGCCCCCCGCGCGGCGCCGGGCGACGCCCACGACGTGGCCGGCTCGCGGGCGGTGGCCGCCGACGCCCGTGAGGTGGGCTGAGGCGTCCCCACAATCCCGGGCAGGGGGTGGCCCCCGACCCTGGGACCAGGGGTCGGGGGCCGGGGAGGGTGGTTCAGGCGGCGGGCACGGCCGTGACGTCCGGCCCGGTCTCGCGGGTCTGACCCGTCGCGGGTGGTTCGGCGTCCGCCGGCACCCCGGAATCGGGCGTCTGAAACAGATAACGGACGAAGTCCACGGTGCCGTCGTCGTCCGCGCCGGGCCACTGTCCCACGCAGTCGACGCCGACCACCTCGCGTCCACTGCCGTCGTGGTGCTCCAGCAGCGCCCAGAGGGTCACCGGGTAGCACCGGGTGGCGTCCGGGCCGAGGCGCCACCGGGCATACCAACCGGGACGAGCGGGGACGATCTCCACGATCCGTTTCATCACGACCTACCCTTCCGCGTGCGTCGGAAGTTGTCCGGTCCACCCCCGATCCTGCGACCCGACGGGGTGACCGTCCCTCACCCCCAGCGAATGAAGCGCACCGCTTTCGCGGCGCCCGTTAGCTTCCCGGCGGCGCCGGGAAGGCGACCGGCGCAGGCGCAACCGACCAGGAACGAGGTGCGACCATGCGCAAGCAGATGGAGGGCGACAACCAGCGCCGCCGGGCCCTCGCCCGCCAGGCCCGCGAGCAGGGGCGGCGGCCGAGTCAGACCGGCGCCAGCCTGAGCGCGACCAAGCAGGTCACCTCGCTGGACCGCCACGACCGGTCCGGCCCGCCGCCGGCCGGCCGGCACAAGCCGGACAGCACGCGCGGCGGCCCCGCGCCACCCCCCGTCGGGGTGGCCGAGCGGCCACGCCCGCTTCCGGATCCGCCCCCCGACCGGGCCACCACGATGAGCTACCGGGATCTCGTCGACGACGTGAGCCGACGTGCCGGCGTCGACTTCGCCGAGGCGAAAATCGCGGCGGAGGCCACGGTGCTCGCCCTGGCCTGGGCACTCGACGAGAGCGAACGGGAACGGCTGCTCGACGCGGTGCCGGTGAAGCTGCACGACGTGGTGCCGGTGGACGGCATCGCGCGGCGGCACGACCTGCCGGGCTTCCTGGCCGAGGTCGGGCGGCGCAGCCGGCTCACCCCGGAACAGGCCCGCTACCAGGCCGAGGCGACCCTGGCCGCGCTCGCCGACGCCGACGCCGAGCTGGTCGGCTCGTTGCGCGTACCCGACGGGTTGCGGGACCTGCTCGCACCGGCCGACTACGGCGGCGGTCTGGTGGGCACGGCCTCGGCCACCCCACCGCTGACCGAGCCGGAGCTGCGGGACGCGCTGGCGTCGCTGCCCTACTGGTCCAGCGACAGGCGGTCGCTGGTGCGCACCATCGAGTTGCCCGGCGGCGACCTGGACCGGCTGCTGGACCGGCTGGACCGGCTCCGGGCCGAGGGCGGGCGTGGTCCGCAGATCGGCCGCCCCGATCCGGACAACGCCGTGCTCACCGTCCGGACCCAGCACGCCGACGGCGTGACCGCCGCGGACGTCGACCTGGCCCACCAGGTCGACGCCACCATCAACACCGCCGCCTGAGGTGTAAGGAGGGGCCCCCGCTTAACGCTTCCGGTATAGGCGGGGGCCCCGCTTAACACCGCGCCCACGACGGTAGCGTTGCCGCGGTGGAGAGCGACGCCGAGGTGCTGGAGATCATCGTGGACCCGGCCCGACCCACCGGGCGCGTGCTGCTCGCCGACGGGGTGGAGCAGTCCTACGTGGACGTGGCCGACGCCCGCCACCTGCACTTCGAGTACGTCCGGCGGATCGCCACGGTGATCGACCTGAGCGCGCCGGCCGGTCACCCCCGGACCGCCCTGCACCTGGGCGGCGGCGCGCTCACCCTGCCCCGCTGGCTGGCCGCCACCCGCCCGGGCTCGGCGCAGCGGGTGGTCGAGCGCCATCCCGGCGTGGTGGACCTCGTCCGCCGGAAGCTGCCGCCGGTGCCGCCGGAGGTGGTCGTCACGCTCGGCGACGCCCGCGACGCGGTCACCGGTACGCCGGACCAGACGTACGACCTGGTGGTGGGCGACGTCTACCGGGCGGCCCGGATGCCCGGGCACGTGGCGGCCGTCGAGTTCGCCGCCGAGGTGGCCCGGGTGCTCCACCCGGACGGTGTCTACCTGGTCAATCTCACCGACCTGCCGCCCCTGGCGCACACCCGCGCGCAGGTGGCCACGCTGCGCGCGGTCTTCGCCGACGTCTGCCTCGTCACCGACCGGCGGATGCTGCGCGGCCGGCGGTACGGCAACGTGGTGCTCGCCGGCGCGCTGCGCGCCGGGCGGCTGCCGGTACGCCGCCTCACCGCCCGGGTCGCCGGCGACCCGGTGCCCGGCATCGTGCTGCACGGGGCGGCGCTCGACACGTTCGCCGCCGACGCCTGGCCGGTCACCGACGCCGACCTGGGGTGAGCGCGGGTTTTCCGGCCGGTAGGGCGGGTAGCCGCGCGGATGAGCGTCGCCGACGACCGGACCACCGCCCGCCGGACGTTGATCGTGATCGTGCTGGTACTGGCCACCGTGGTCGGGTTGACGCTGGTCTGGGCGACCCGGCGGGTGCTCATCTGGGGACTGGTCGCGGCGTTCCTCGCGGTCGCCCTCAAACCGCTCGTGGACCGGTTGGAGCGGCGGTTACGCCGTCGGGCGCTAGCCACCCTGCTCGTCTTCCTGGCCACGTTCGTGCTCCTGGCCGCGCTGGGGGCGCTGATCGTCCTGCCCTTGGTCGACGAACTGGGCCGGCTCGCCGACCGGGCGCCGCAGGTGGTGCACGAGACGCAGGCCGGGCAGGGGCCCATCGGCCAGCTACTGGACCGCCTGCACCTCCTGCGGTACGCCGAACCGGGCCATCTGCGCCGGTACGGCTCCCAGCTCGGCGAACCGACCGTCGGGCTGGTGCGGGGCGTGGCGCAGGCCGTCGCCGCGCTGGTCACGGTGGTGGTGCTGGCGTACCTGATGGTGTTGGAAGCGCCCCGGATCGTGGCCGCCACGCTGCGGCTGGTGGGGGACGGCCCGGCGGAGCGGTTGCGGCGCATCGGCCGCGACTCGTCCCGGATCGTCACCGGCTACCTGAGCGGCAACCTGGTGATCAGCCTGATCTGCGGCGGCCTGACCTTCGCCGTGCTGCTCCTCCTCGGCGTGCCGTTCGCCGCGGTGATCGCCCTGGTCGTCGCCGTGGTGGACCTGATCCCGCTGGTCGGCGCCACGCTGGGGGCGATCGTCGCGGCCGGCGCGGGTTTCGCGCGCTCCCCCACCGCCGGCATCGTGGTGCTTGTCTTCTTCGTGGTCTACCAGCAGGTGGAGAACCATCTGCTGCAACCGGTCATCATGGCCCGCGCGGTCCGGCTGAACCCGCTGACCGTGCTGGTGAGCGTGCTGCTCGCGGCCGAGCTGGCCGGCCTGGTGGGCGCCCTGCTGGCGATCCCCGCGGCCGGCATCGTGCAGGTGCTGCTGCGGGAGTTCATGCCCGCCGGCCGGACGGTCCTGGCCGCACCGGCCGACGGGGAACGACCCAGCGGTCCCGGGGACCCGCCGCCGGCCGGCGGGTGACTCTCGCCGGTCAGGTGCCCCGGCGTACCAGCTCCGGCGACTCGCTCTCCAGCGGCACGGCGTTGGCCGGGACGAGGCCGAGCTGCACCGCGGGTCGGGGCAGGGCCGCGTCGAGCGCCCAGTCGGCGGCGACCCGCGAACGGTTGCCCGGCATCGCCAGCAGGTGGTAGCCACGGGTGACCGCCTTGGCCGGCAGGCCGGCCAACGGCACCTTCAGCGGGTTGGCCGCCGCGTCCTTGCCGCCCAGATCCACCACCCAGCCCAGATCGTGATGCTTGTACGACTTGCGGGCGCCCTGACCGTACGAGGCGGCGATGTTGTGCGCCGCCAGCTTCCCCTGCCGCTGGGCGTGCTGCGCGGTCATCGCGCACACCTGGCCGGGACGGGTCGGGTCCGGGACGGCGGCGGCGTCGCCGCACGCGAACACCTCGGGGTAGCCGGGGACGTTGAGGTACCCGTCGACCACCAGCCGACCCTTCTCCGTACGCAGCCCCAGCTCGGCCACGAACGGGTCGGGGCGCACCCCCACGCACCAGATGAGGCTGCAGTTCGGGACGTACTCGCCGTCGGTGAGCATCACCCCGTCCGGGGTCGCCTCCGCGACCGAGGTGCCCATGCGCACGTCCACGCCGCGACTGCGCAGCACCCGGTCGGCGGTGACGGACATCCGCCGGTCCAGCTCGGGCAGCACGCGCGGGGCGACGTCCAGCAGCATCCACCGCGGCCGGACCTTCAGGTGCGGACGCTGGGCCATCAGCCGGTCGGTGAACAGCTGCCCGTGCGCGGCGACCTCGGTGCCGGTGTAGCCGGCACCGACCACCACGAACGTGGTGCGGGCCCGCTGCTCGGCCGGATCGTCGGTCACCTCGGCCAGCTCGATCTGCCGGACCACGTGGTCGTGCAGGTAGAGCGCCTCGGGCAGACCGCGGAAGCCGTGCGCGTACTCGGTCACCCCGGGGATGGGCAGCAGCTTGTTGACGCTGCCGACGGAGAGGACCAACCGGTCGTACGCGAGCTGCCCGTGGTCACCCTCGGCGGAGCGGTAGCCGACCCAGCGGTTCTGCAGGTCGACCCGGTCCGCCTCGCCGACGACCACCCGGACGCCGTCGAGCGTGCCGGCGAGCGGCACCGAGATCCGGGCCGGCTCGACCACGCCGGCCGCGACCTCGGGCAGCAGCGGCAGGTAGAGGAAGTAGTCGGTCGTGTTCAGCAGGACGATCTCGGCCCGGTCGCGGGCCAGTCGGCGCAACGTCTTGGCCGCGTGGTACCCGGCGAACCCGGCCCCCACGATCACCACACGTGGTTTCGTCATGTCTGCTGCCGTTCCCGCACAGACCTCCGACAAACGTCTCGGCCCTCCACGGGCGTCGGCGGCGGGGCGGTGAGCGCCCAGCGCTCGTGGTCCCGCCAGGCCCCATCGACGAACAGGTAGTCGGGTGAGAAGCCCTCCAACCGGAAGCCGAGGCGGCCGGCCAGCCGCTTCGACGGCTCGTTGCCCGGTTGGATGTTCGCCTCCAACCGGTGCAGCCCGAGCGCGTCGAACGCGTGCGCGACCACCAGCCGCACCCCGGCCGAGGCGTGACCGGTGCCCGCGTAGGGGCGGAATGCCGCATAGCCGAGGTAGCCGCCGCGCAGGGCGCCCAGCACGATGCCACCGATGTTCGCGTACCCGGCGATCGCACCGGTGACGCGGTCGCAGAACAGGAAACCCTCGCTGTCCCACCGCCGCATCTTCCGCAGGTACGCCGCGTACCGCTCGTCGTCGTCCGGCGCGGACAGCCACGGGTGATGCAGGTCCCGGCTGCGCCGGGCGGCGGCGACAAACTCCGCCTGGTCGGCGGGTCGGGGCCGGCGGATCCCGACCCGCTCATCGCTACGCAGATATCTCACGAATCCCACTCTCGACCACCGCCCCCGCACAGCCCGAGCCGGGTGGCTCCGGGGTGAGCGCGGTGGGCGTTCTGTCCGGTTGGGGAATACGGTCGAGGCGGGCGTGTCCGGTTCGCGAGGGTGAGGCGTGGTGGGTGCCACCGCCGGCGCGGAATCGGTGCCGGGGGTCAGGCGTTATACCTGGCAGACCGCGTGGAGCCCGGCCCCCGCCGAGGCAGCCCCGGTCGCAATGACCGGCCACCGGCCGTCGTTACCCATCCCCTCGGGCCGCCCGAGCAGGTCCCCCCGATCGCCGGGCCCGCCCACAGTCTTTCCCCGCACGCGGCACCACCGCGTCATCCCCCACCCCCCTTTGGGAGGCACCCGTCATGGCTACCACCCTGCTGCGTAAGACCGTGCTCACCGCCGCCGGTATCGCCGCCACCACCGGCGGCATCGCCGCACCCGCCATCGCCGCCCACGCCACCCCCGCCCACGCCGACAAGGCCGTGCTCGCCGACCGTAAGAACGGCGACCGGGAACTCGACGTGCGCTACGAAGCCCAACCCAACTTCTACTACTGCGGCCCCGCCGCCGCCCGCAACGCCATCAGCGTCCTCGGCAAGAACATCGACGTCGACACCATGGCCAAGGACATGGGCACCACCGAGAACGGCACCAACAGCATCAACGACATCACCCCCGTCCTGAACAAGGAAACCGGCAAAACCTACCGGTCCGTCGAAATCAAGACGCCCAAGGCCGACCACAAGCAGACCGACACCCTACGCACCGACATCGTCCGCACGATCGACGACGGCCGCGCCGTGGTCGCCAACATCGCCGGCACCACCACCGACACCGACGGCAACCCCCACGCCTTCGAAGGCGGCCACTACATCAGCATCGTCGGCTACCAGAACAACGGCCACACCGTCACCATCGCCGACAGCGCCAACCCGAACACCGCCTCCTACCACATCACCATCGACCACCTCGCCGACTGGATCGCCACCCGCGGCTACAGCACCAGCTAACCCACCACCAACGACAAGGGCCCGACCCCACCACCCGGGGTCGGGCCCTCTCACGCATCGAACCGCTGCCTTCCGGTCACCTCGCGGTCATGTCGGCGTCGTCACCCGGACCGCTCGCCCCACCACGCTGGGTGGCACCGGACGGTCTACCAGCGGAGGAGCAGCAGTGGCAGCCGAGGAGGCGACGGACCGCCCACCTACCTCACGCCCCGACGTCAGCGTGATCGTGCCGGTCTACAACACGCTGCGCTACCTGCGGGCCTGCCTCGACTCGTTGCTGCGGCAGACCATCGGGCTCGACCGGATGGAGATCGTGGCGGTGGACGACGGGTCCACCGACGGCGGTGGTCGCCTGCTGGACCGGCTCGCCGCCCGGCACCCCGGCACCGTCCGGGTGGTGCACCAACCCAACTCGGGCGGCCCGGCCGCGCCCTGCAACCGGGGGTTGGACCTGGCCACCGGCCGGTACGTCTTCTTTCTCGGCTCGGACGACCGGCTCGGCCCGGAGGCGCTGGAACGGCTGGTCGCCGCCGCCGACCGGTACGGCTCGGACGTGGTGCTCGGCAAGGTCGTCGGCGTCAACGGCCGGCACGTCTTTTCCGACGTGTTCGCCGCCGGCAACGCGGTCGACGTGGACCTGTTCGACTCGGCGCTGCCATGGTCGCTGGCGAACACGAAACTGTTCCGGCGGGACCTCGTCGACCGGCTCGGGCTGCGGTTCCCGGAGGACATGCCGGTGCTCAGCGACCAGCCGTTCACGCTCGCCGCCTGCTACCACGCCCGGCGGATCTCGGCGCTCGCCGACTACGACTACTACCACGCGGTACGCCGGTTGGACGCCGGCAACATCACCTACCACAGCCGGATCGAGCAGCGCCTGGTCAGCGTGGAACGGCTGTTCGCCTTCGTCGCCGAACTGATCCCGGCCGGGGCGCGGCGGGACGCCGTGCTGCGCCGCCACGTCGGGCTGGAACTGGCGAACCTGGTCGGTGACGACTTCCGCCGGCTGGACCGGGCCGCGCAGGAACGGGTGCACGCGACGGTCCGCCGGCTGGTCGAGCGGCACGTCACCGACGGCCTGCGGAACCGGCTCGACATCGAGGCCCGGCTGCGCCTGGGCGCGGTGACCGGCGGCGGCGTCGACGAGTTGCTCGCCGTCATCGACCAGGACACCCGGCGGGGCGTACCGGACACGGTGGTGACGGGCGGCCGGTGGCATGCCGGCTACCGGGGCGCGCCGGCCGCGTGGACCGACGTCACCGATGTCCGCGCCGACTGGCTGGCCCGGCTGGACGCCGTCGAGGTGAGCTGGGTCGACGGTCAGACCGTGACGGTGACCGCGCGCAGCCCGTACCCCCGGTTCGCCGCGGAGGCCGGCCCGGTCCGGCTGGTGGCCGGGCGGGTCGCCGGCGCCACCCGGCTGGACGCCCGCGACCCGACCGGCCGGACCGTGCGCACCGACTTCCCGGCGGACCTGCTCCTCGCCGCCAGCGCGTCGAGCGGCCAGCGCCACCCGGTGCGCGCCGAGGTGGACGGCGACCACGGTCGCGGCGCCGCCCCGGTACGCGCGCCCCGGCTCGCCACCGGCCGGCCCCGCCTGCTGCGGCACGGCGCCCGGCTGTACGGGGTGGCCGCGACCGTCGACCCGCGCAACGGCCAACTCGTGCTGTCGGTGGTCCCGGTGACCGTGGGCCAGCTCGTCGGCCGGCTGCGCCGCCGCTGGCGGGGCAGCCCGCCGACGGTTCCGCCCCGGCCGGCCCCGGTCCCGGCCACCCCGCCGCGTTCCGGGCCGGGCCGCCACGTCGAGCCGGCGCCGACCCCGGTGGAACGGTTGACCGTCACCCGCTAGCCGTAGAACTTCCCGACGTCAGCGAACGGCGGCATGGGGACCTGGAGGTAGGTGGTGCCCCGCAGGTCCAACCACGCCCGCTCCGGCGCGCGGACCAGGCGCACCATCACCCCCGTGCAGGCCGGGCAGCGCCCGACCAGGCCCGGTGCGTGCGAGTAGACGTGCAGGCCGGCCATCGGACCGGTCGTGCCGCAGTTGTCGCAGCGCCCGGTGGTGGCGCTGAGGTCGACCGCGAGGAGTTCCCGCAGCGGTCCGTCGAGCATGTTGCCGTCCAGGTACGACAGGTCGGTCACGCGTCCTCCTCGGGTCGTCAGCCGGTCGGACCGAACCGCTCGGTCCGCACCCGCCGGGTCGGGTGGCCCAACCCGACGAGCAGGTCGGCCACGGTCTCCACGAACCCGGTGGGGCCGCAGACGTAGCAGAGCGGCTCCAGGTCCGGCGGCCAGCCGTGACTGTTCACATCGGCCAGCCCGATCCGGTGCGGCTCACCCCGCCACCCCTCGGGCGCCGCCCGGGTGTAGACGTACGCGACGTCCAAGCCCTGGTCGTCGCGGGCCCGGCGGCGTAGCTCGTCGGCGTAGATCACGTCGTCCGGCGTCCGCACCGAGTAGATCAGCCGGAACGGGGTCCGGCTGCCCGCGGCCCGTCGGGCCCGGACCATGGCCATCAGCGGCACCACCCCGGAGCCGCCGGCCACGAGCAGCACCGGCGCGGTCTCGTCGGTACGCCAGACGAACCAGCCGCCGACCGGGCCGCGGACCTCCACCGGGTCGCCCTCGGCCCAGGTGTCCACCAGGTACGGCGACACCTCGCCGTCGCGCACCCGCTGGACGGTCACCGCGATCCGCTCGCCGTCGGCCGGGCCGGCGAGCGAGTAGGACCGGGCCGCCTGGTAGCCGTCCGGGGCGGTCAGTCGCACGTCCACGTGCTGCCCGGGCAGGTGCCCCGGCCAGCCGGGCACGTCGAGCACGAGCGTCTGCGCGGTCGGCGTCTCGACCCGCCGCTCGACCAGCCGGGCCACCCGCCAGGTCAGCGGCACGATCCGGCTCCCGGTGGCCGGCGCGGTCACCTCAGTCGCCCTGGTAGCGCTGCTCGCGCCACGGGTCGCCGTAGTCGTGGTAGCCGGCCGTCTCCCAGAACCCCGGCCGGTCCTCGGCGAGCAACCGGATGCCGCGCACCCACTTGGCGGACTTCCACAGGTAGAGGTGCGGCACGAGCAGCCGGGCCGGGCCCCCGTGCTCCGCCGGCAGCGGTCCCCCGTCGTACGTGTGCACCACCCAGGCCCGCCCGCCGCGCAGGTCGTCGAGCGGCAGGTTCGTGGTGTAGCCGCCGTACGAGTGGGCGAGGGCGTAGCGGGCGGCGGTGTCGACGCCGTCGAGCAGCGTGTCCAGCGAGACGCCCTGCCAGGTGGTGCCGAGTTTGGACCAGCGGGTGACGCAGTGCAGGTCCACCGTCGGGGTGTCCTGCGGCAGGCTCATCATCTCGGCCCAGGACCAGCGGTGTTCCGCGCCGGTCTCGCTGGTCAGCACGAACTCCCAGGTGTCCGGCGACACCCGGGGCGTCGGGCCGGCGGAGAGCACCGGGAAGTCCTCGGTGAGGTATTGCCCCGGCGGCAGGTCCGGGGCGGACGAACGGGGCCGGCCCTGAAAGCCCGGCGACACGATTCCCACCCGTCAGTCCTACCACCCCCGGCGACGTCCAGGAACCGCTTCGGCGCGGTGCGGTGCGGTGCGGAAGTGTTAAGCGGGGCCCCCTCCTCTACCGGAGGCGTTAAGCGGGGCCCCCTCCTTGCACCTCGTGCACGGCGGGGCGGTCGCTGTCGCGGGTGGCGCGCAGGCTGGTGATGGTGACGATCACCAGGACGCCGATGATGACGCCGAGCGAGGCGAGCGTGGGGATCTGCGGCACGCCGGCCCAGATGCCGTGCGCCCAGTGCAGGCCGAGCTTGAGCCCGATGAACGCCAGGATGACGGCCAGGCCGTAGCTGAGGTGCACCAGCCGGCTCAGCGCGGCGTGCAGCACGAAGTAGAGCGCCCGCAGGCCCAGCAGGGCGAACGCGTTCGTGGCGAAGACGAGGTACGGGTCCTCGGTGATGCCGTAGACGGCGGGCACCGAGTCGACCGCGAAGACGATGTCGGTGGCCAGCACCGCGACCACGACAAGCGCGAACGGGGTGAGCGCCCGGCGGCCGTGCTGGCGGATGGTCATCCGGGTGCCGTGGTACTCCTCGACCACCGGCATGACCTTGCGCAGCAGCTTCACCGACCGCATCTTGTTGATGTCGACCTCCTGCTCGTGCCCGGAGAGGGCGTCGCGCAGCAGCTTGATCGCGGTGGCGATCAGGATGACGGCGAAGAGCAGGAAGGCGAAGTCGAGTGTCTGGAGGGCCGCGGCGCCGAGCGCGATGAAGATCGCGCGCAGCACCAGCGCGCCGGCGATGCCGTAGAGCAGCACCCGCTGGGCGAGCACGGCCGGCACCGCGAACGCGGCCAGCAGCAGCATGAAGACGAAGAGGTTGTCGACCGAGAGCGACTTCTCGACCAGGTAGCCGGTGAGGTACTCGATGCCCTGCCGGCTGCCCCAACGGGACCAGACCCACGCGCCGAAGGCCAGCGGCAGGGCGATGTAGAAGGCCGACCAGGCCAGCGCCTCCCGGATGGAGACCTCGTGCGGCTTGCGGGTGACCAGGAAGTCCAACACCAGCAGGGCGAGCACGCCGGCGATCGTCACCGCCCACAGCGTCGGCGTGCCGATCGACGACAGCTCACCCGCGGACAGGTAGGACAACTCGGTCATGGGGCCTCCTCGAACACCGTGTCATGTTCGAGGTCTCCTTCACCCACCGCTCGTGGGCAACCACCCGAGGCTCGCCCCCGGGGCTCGCCGTACTGACCGGAATGGTTCGTGGGAAGTACTCCCCTCGTGGGTCAAGGCTAGGCCAACCGGGGCCGGACGCCAAGTCGGGGCACGGATGATTGCCCTGGTCAACCGCTGTGCGCCGGGACCGGGCGTGGCGCCCCGAGGGCCCAGGACCCTAGGGTGACGCGGGTGAGCAACTCCGGACCACTGACCGGCGTACGGGTGATCGAGCTGGCCGGCATCGGCCCCGGGCCGTTCGCCGCGATGATGCTTGCCGACCTGGGCGCGGACGTGGTGCGGATCGACCGGCCGGGCGGCGGCGGTTTCGGCGCCTTCCCCGGTGACCTGCTGAACCGCAACCGCCGCTCGGTCGCGCTCGACCTCAAGCACCCGGACGCGCGGGATCTGGCGTTGTCCCTGGTCACCGGCGCGGACGCGCTCGTCGAGGGCTTCCGGCCCGGGGTCGCCGAGCGGCTCGGCCTCGGCCCGCGGGAGTGCCTCGCCGCCAACCCGCGCCTGGTGTACGGGCGGATGACCGGCTGGGGGCAGGACGGTCCGCTCGCCCACACGGCCGGCCACGACATCGACTATCTGGCGCTCACCGGCGCACTGCACGGGGTGGGCCGGGCCGGCGAGCGTCCGGTGCCGCCGATGAACCTGCTCGGCGACTTCGGCGGCGGCGGCATGATGCTGGCCCTGGGCGTGGTCGCGGCGCTGTACGCGGTCCGCGGTGGCGCTCCCGGCCAGGTGGTCGACGCGGCCATCGTGGACGGCGTGTCGGTGCTGGCCACCCAGATCCACGCGCTGCGCGGACTCGGCCTCTGGCAGGATCCGCGCGGCGTGAACCTGCTCGACGGCGGCGCGCCGTTCTACGACACGTACGAGTGCGCCGACGGGCGGTACGTGGCGGTCGGCGCGTTGGAGCCGCGCTTCTACGCCGAACTGGTCCGGCTCACCGGTTTCCCGCTCGACGGCGACGAGGCCCCGGACCGGGACGACCCGGCGAACTGGCCGGCGTTGCGGGCCGCCTGGGCGCGGCTGTTCCGCACCCGTACCCGGGACGAGTGGGCCCGGTTGCTGGCCGGTACGGACGCGTGCGTGTCGCCGGTGCTCGACTGGGCCGAGGCCCCGGACCACCCGCACCTGGCCGCCCGTGGGGTGTTCGTCGCGCCGGAGGGGGTCACCCAGCCGGCCCCGGCGCCGCGTTTCTCGGCCACGCCGACCTCGGTGCGCCGCCCGCCGCCGCGACCGGGCGAGCACACCGACGAGGTGCTGGCCGAGGCGGGCGCGGACGAAGCGTGGATCGCCGCGCTGCGCGCCAGCGGCGCGATCGGCTGAGCACCCCGGCCAACTCCGGTCAGCGCCGGCGGGCGGCGGCCGGCGCGAGTGCCGGCTCCACCATGTCCCGGTAGTCGCGGGGCAGTTGCACCACGACGTCGTCGAACTCGCCACCGCTGATCGCCTCGCGCAGGGTGGCGAACACCGCCCGCGCCGCGCCTCGGGCGGCGTTCTCGTCGCAGTCGGCCCGCCGGGCGACGCGGGCGACGAACTCGGCCGCCCCGAACCGTTCCGCCGCCTCGGTGCGCGGGTGCGGGCGCAGCATGGCCCACAGCGGCTTGGGCAGTTGCGCGGCGAGGTCCAGCACCTCGCCGCCGGTCAGCCGCTCGGCGAGCGTCTCAAGCGTGGCGGCGGTGAGCGTCGCGGCCCGGTCCTCGGCGGCGCCGGTGAGCCGGGCGACCCGGGCCAGGAAGGTGTGATGGTCCATCGGTTGCTACCCCCTTCGGTGCACGCAGGGCGGCTACCCGTCCCGGCGCGGCGGAAACGGTGGAGGATCACGGGCGTGAGCCGCCACGGGACGGGTAACCGCCGCGCGGTCACGACCCGACGACTGGCGCGAGGAGCCCGACCCATGGCGAGCTATTCGGACGTCCTTGAGTACCTGTCCGCGCTGGACTACCCGGCCGGGAAGGACGACGTCATCCGCGAGGCCGAACGGGAGGGCGCGCCACCGGACGTGTTGCGGGCGTTGCGGGCGCTGCCGCCGGTGGACTACGCCAACGGCGTCGAGGTGGCCCGGTCGGCCGGCATCGAGGCGGCGCCGGAGGTGGATCGGTCACAGCGCGCGGCGCAGGCGAGGGACGACCACACGCGCGTCGCGCAGCACCTGCGCGGCATCTGAGCCGCGTGGCGGGCGCCCGGTCGCCGACGCGGCCGGGCTCGACGGTCGCCGACGCGGCCGGGCTCGACGGTCGCCGACGCGGCCGGGCTCGACGGTCGCCGACGCGGCCGGGCTCGGCGCTGGGCGGGCTCGGCGCTGGGCGGGGTCTGCCGTCGACAGGCGGGCGCCCCGGGTCGCGAACCGCGACCTGGGGCGCCACGCAGCACCTGTGCCTGACGGTCCGCGCCCGAATCGGGTCGCGATCACCAGGCGGTGGATGTTCGCCCGAACCGGGCTGGCATCACTGCCACGATCATCATACGGTGCGGCATCAGCCGAACGGGTGAGATTCGCGAAAGTGTGTCGGGTAGCACGCCGGTCTCAGCCGCGTACGCCACCGCTGCGGTCGCGGGCCTTGAGCCTGGTGGTGGGCAGCGCGGGCGCGGGCAGCGGCGGCGCCGCGTCGTCGGCCACCGTGCCGAACCGGCGGCCGGCCATCCAGTCCTCGCGCGCGGCGGCGATCTCCTCGTGCGAGCGGCCGACGAAGTTCCACCACATCACCAGCGGCTCCTCGAACGGCGCGCCGCCGAGCAGCAGCAACCGGCTGCCCGGTGCGGCGCGTAGCGTCAGCGCCGTCCGGCCGGTGCCCAGGTAGAGCAGCGCGCCGGGGGCGAGCGCCACACCGTCCACCTCGGCCGACCCGGACATGGCGAGCATCCCGTACTCGAAGTCGGGGCGCAGCGGCAGCGTGGCCGGCGCCGGCCCGCGCGCCTCGACCTGCACGCCGAGCAGCGGGGTGTGCGCGACGGCGGGCGAGCGTTCCCCGCCGAACTCGCCGACGAGCAACGTCAGGTCCAGGTCGCCCTCGCGCCCCGCGGGCAGCTCGGCGTGGTGGGCGAAGTCGGGGTCGCCGGCCCGGGCCGGATCGGGCAGCGCCACCCAGAGCTGCACGCCGTGCATCAGCGGCGGATGGACCAACGGCGACCGCTCCGAATGGGCGATGCCCCGCCCGGAGGTCATCACGTTGAGCTGGCCGGGCCGGATCGGCTGCACGTTGCCGAGACTGTCCCGGTGCAGGATCTCGCCGTCGAGCAGCCAGGTGACCGTCTGGAGCCCGGTGTGCGGGTGCGGCGGCACCTCCATGCCCGGCCGCTCGGCCACGTCGTCCGGGCCGAAGTGGTCGACGAAGCACCACGCGCCGACCATCCGCCGCTGCCGCTGCGGCAGCAGCCGGCGCACGGTCGTGTAGCGGCCGAGGGGAACGTCGTGCCCGGGCAGCAGCACGCTGCCCGGGTCGGTGGCGCCGACGCCGGGCGGGAGCGTCTGCGCGGGCAACGATTCGGTACGGTCCACCGCCCGAACTGTACGCTCAGCCCGCGGTGACGCTCACCGTGTTCGCGCCCGCGACCAGGTCGAGGTAGAGCCGGTCGCCCGCCCGGTCCCAGCCCGGCGAGCTGACCACGTCGCCGGCGGCGATCCCGCCGTGGCTCTCGTCGTAGACGTTCAGCGAGCCCGCGCCGGCGGCCACCCGCACCCGGGTCGGCGGCCCGCCGGGCACGGTGACCGCGAGGTCGCTGACGCCGCCGCTCATCCGCACGGCGAGCGTGCCGTCCAGCGGGGGCAGCCGCAGCCGGGTACGCGACGCGCCGCCGATCAGCTCGATCCCGGCGAGCCGGGCCGCGCCCAGGTCGAGTTGCTGCTCGCGGACGCCGCCGACCATCCGCAGTCGCCAGGTCAGCCGGGAGTTGAGGACCACCTCCACGGCGGCCGGGCCGGGACGGCCGTTCTCGACGATCCGCAGCCGGACCCGGTCGCCGGTGACCTGCGGGCGCGGCGTCACGCCGGCGCCGTCCGGCGCGCCGATCCGGTAGAGGTCGTCGCCGAGGTCGGCGGCCCGCACGGTGAGGCTGGTCAGGCCGTCGGCCAGCTCGAAGTCGGCCCGCCGGCGGTCCCCGCGCGGGGCGGTGAGGGTCTCGGTGGCGGCGACCTCCGCGCCGCCCACCCCGCCCGAGCCGCCGCCGGTGGCCGGCGGGGACGAGCCGCCGGAGAAGACCACCCCGAGGCGGGCCGGGTTGGACATGGTCACCGCGACCGCCACCGCGCCGAACGCCACCACCAGCACGGCGGCGGCCACCAGCAGCCGCGCGGCGCCGGACCATCGTGTGTCGGTCAGGTCAGCGTCGTCCCCGGACGGTGCGGTCATGGTCGTCCCCTCTCGCCGGTCCCCACCGGGTCATACGTCTCCGTCTCCGTCGCGGTTCATTCCGGCGGCGGGCGGCGGCGTGCGGATCATGTCGTTCCCCCGGCCGGTGAACCGGACGGCGGTGACGATCCGTATCCGGGGGCGGCGCGGGCAACGGTGCCCGCGCCGGAGGCGGAGGGACGTGCCCGTGATGCCGGAGACCGTCGAGACGGTGTTCGCCAAGGTGGTCGCGCGGAACCCGGGCGAGCCCGAGTTCCACCAGGCGGTCCGGGAGGTGCTGGAGAGCATCGGCCCGGCGCTGCACCGCCACCCGGAGTACGCCGGGGTGGTCGAGCGGGTCTGCGAACCGGAGCGGCAGGTCATCTTCCGGGTGCCCTGGGAGGACGACCACGGCCGGGTCCGGGTCAACCGGGGGTTCCGGGTCGAGTTCAACAGCGCGCTCGGCCCGTTCAAGGGCAGGCTGCGCTTCCACCCGTCGGTCTACCTGGGCATCGTGAAGTTCCTCGGGTTCGAGCAGATCTTCAAGAACGCGCTGACCGGGCTGCCGATCGGCGGCGGCAAGGGCGGCGCCGACTTCGACCCGAAGGGCCGCTCCGACCGGGAGGTGATGCGCTTCTGCCAGAGCTTGATGACCGAGCTGCACCGGCACATCGGCGCGCAGACCGACGTGCCGGCCGGGGACATCGGGGTGGGCGGTCGGGAGATCGGCTACCTGTTCGGACAGTACAAGCGGATCACCAACCGGTACGAGGCGGGCGTGCTCACCGGCAAGGGCCTGACGTACGGGGGCGCGCAGGTGCGCCGGGAGGCGACCGGCTACGGCGCGGTGTTCTTCGCCGAGGAGATGCTCAAGCAGACCGGCGACAGCCTGGACGGCAAGCGGGTGGTGGTGTCCGGCTCCGGCAACGTGGCCATCTACGCCGTCGAGAAGGTGCACCAGCTCGGCGGCACGGTGGTCGCGTGCTCCGACTCGGACGGCTACGTGCTGGACGAGAAGGGCATCGACCTGGCGCTGCTACGGGAGTTGAAGGAGGAACGCCGGGCCCGGCTCGACGACTACGTGCGGCACGTGCCGCACGCCGTCGCGGTCGCCGGCCGTACCGTCTGGGAGGTGCCGTGCGACCTGGCGCTGCCCTGCGCGACGCAGAACGAGATCGGCGGGGCGGAGGCCGCCGCGCTGGTGGCCGGCGGCTGCCGCACGGTGGTCGAGGGGGCGAACATGCCCACCACGCCGGAGGCGGTGCGGATCCTCGGGCGGGCCGGGGTGCGGTTCGCGCCGGGCAAGGCGGCCAACGCGGGCGGGGTGGCGGTGAGCGCGCTGGAGATGCAGCAGAACGCCAGTCGTGACTCGTGGACGTTCGCCCGGTCGGAGCAGCGCCTGCGCGAGATCATGCGGGACGTGCACGACAGGTGCTGGGCGACCGCCGAGGAGTACGGCCTGCCGGGCGACTACGTGGCCGGCGCGAACATCACCGGGTTCCGGCGGGTGGCCGAGGCGATGCTGGCGCACGGCGTGGTGTGACCGGCCCGGTCAGTCCTCGTCGGCGCCGTACCAGCCGCCCCGGTAGACGGTGCCCGGCCGGGGTGGGGCGTCCGGCGTCACGGACCGGCGGGACCGGCGGACCCGGCTCACCACGAACCAGCCCACCCCGGCCACCACCGCCACGATGACCACGTTCTGCAACGTGCCGGCGTACGCCTCGACCACGTGCCAGTTCTCACCCAGCAGATAGCCGGCGAGCACGAACGCGGTGTTCCAGATCAGGCTGCCCAGCGCGGTGAAGAGCAGGAACACCGGCAGCGGCATCCGTTCCACGCCGGCCGGGATCGAGATCAGGCTCCGGAAGATGGGAATCATCCGGCCGAAGAAGACGGCCTTCACGCCGTGCCGCAGGAACCACGCCTCGGTGCGGTCGACGTCCTCCACCTTGACCAGCGGCAGCCGCCCGACCAGGGCCCGCATCCGGTCCCGGCCCAGCGCCGCGCCGACGTAGTAGAGCGCCAGCGCGCCCAGCACCGACCCGAGCGTGGTCCACGCGATCGCGCCGAACAGGCTCATCCGGCCCTGGCTGGCGGTGAACCCGGCCAGCGGCAGGATGACCTCGCTCGGGATGGGCGGGAACAGGTTCTCCAGGGCCACCGCGAGCCCGGCGCCCGGGCCGCCGAGCCGTTCCACCAGGCCGGTGACCCAGCCGACGGGCCCCTCCCCGGCCGGCTCCGCGGCTCGCGCGGCGCTCGCCCGGGGCCCGGCGAGCAGTGGTGCGTGTCCGATCATCCGACCACGTTACGGGGCGAGGTGGGCAACGACCACGAAGGGCCGGGCCGGTTACGCTGCCGCGCATGCGTACGCCGCTGCGGGTCGCGGTCGCCCAGCCGCTCACCCTCGCCCACGACGTCGCCGGCAACGCCGAACGGCACGCCGCCGCGGTCCGGGCCGCCGACGCCCGGGTGGTGGTCTTCCCCGAGCTGTCCCTGACCGGGTACGAGGTGGACGCCGCCGAACTGGACCTGTCCGACGCCCGGCTCGCGCCGCTGCGGGCGGCGTGCGCCGACACCGGGACGCTGGCGCTCGCCGGTGCGCCGGTGGCCGGGCCGCACATCGCGGTGCTCGCGGTCGACGGCGGGGGCGTGCGGGTGGCGTACCGGAAGATGTGGCTGGGTGGCGCGGAGCCGCAGCGGTTCCGCCCGGGTCGGGAGCCGGCGGTGCTCGCCGTGGACGGCTGGCGGCTGGGCCTGGCCGTCTGCAAGGACACCGGCGTGCCGGCGCACGCGGCGGCGACCGTCGCCGCGGGCGCGGACGCCTACCTGGCCGGGGTGCTGGAGTCGGCGCACGACGCGGCGGTGCCGGACGACCGCGCCCGTCGGATCGCCACCGCGCACGGCGTGTGGGTGGCGATGGCGAGCTTCGCCGGGTCGACCGGCGGCGGGTACGCGCGCGCGGCCGGCGGCTCGGGCGTCTGGTCGCCGGCCGGCGAGGCGGTGGTGCGGGCCGGCACCGCCGCCGGCGAGCTGGTCGCCGCGACCCTGCACGGAGGACACCGCGCCGGTGGGGATCAGCCCTCGTCGCGGGCGGCGCCGCGCAACCGGTCGTAGGCGTCGAGGATCTTCCGCAGGGCCGCCGCCGTGGCGCCGTCGATCTTGTCGTCGTCGGCGGCGTCCTCGATCCGCTCGTGCAGGTCCTCGACCCGCTCGGCGTGCTTGCTCGGCTTGCCCCGGCCCAGCTCGGCGGCCTTCTTCCGCAGCTCTTCGGCGGTCTTGCGGTCGATCAGCCGGGCCGTCTCGGCCCGGTCCAGCAGGTCGGTGAACCGGTCCGCGAGCTGACGCGCCGTGACCGGTTGGGGTGACCGGGTCGTCGGTGCGGGGCGGGTCGGCGCGGGCCGGACGGCGGAACGGGCGGTGCTCGTCGACGCGGTCGGCGGGGCGGCGGCGGGCGACGGGCCGGAGCGGCCCTCGAAGACAAGCGCGCCGACCAGACCGAGCAGCAGCACCACCGCGCCGGCGACGAGCACGCCGGTCAGCCGGTTCGGCGACACCTCCGGCCGGGCCGGACGGGCCGGCGTGGGTCGCCGCTCGACGCGCGTGGCCGGGCGCTCGGCTCCGGGCACCGCGGACAGGAACGCGGTCGGCGGGTCGACCGGTCGGCCCGCGCCGAGCCGGTCGGCGACCTGGGTGGCGGTGGGCCGCCGGGCCGGGTCCACGGCCAGACAGTCCAGGACCAGGGCGGCGACGTCGGCGGGCAGCCCGGGCACCCGTAGGGGCGGCACCGCGGGTCGCCGGTCCCGCAGGTCGAGCACGTCGTCCCACGTCCGCACCGGCAGCGGCGGGCGGCCGGTGAGGCTGCGGTAGAGCAGCACACCGAGCGCGTACACGTCACCGGCCGGGTGGGTGGGACCGGGATCGAGCCGCTCCGGGGCGAAGTATGCCGGGGTGCCGGCCAGCGGCTCACCGGCCGGACCGGTGACCGGCTGGTGCGGGCCGGCCGGCGCGGCGATGCCGAAGTCGAGCACCTTCGCGCCGGTCTCGGTGAGCATCACGTTGGCCGGCTTGACGTCGCGGTGCACCACGCCGATCCGGTGCGCGGCGGCCAGCGCCGCGGCCACCTCGCCGCCGGTCCGGACCGCGTCCGGCCAGGCCAGCGGCCCGCCGGCCAGCCGGTCGGCGAGCGTCTGCCCGTCCACCAGCTCCATCACCAGGTACGGCGTCACCACACCACCGGGCAGGGTCGCCTCGCCGTAGTCGTACACCTGGGTCACGTGCGGGTGGGTGAGCCGCGCCGCCGCGCGGGCCTCGCGTTGGATGGTGGCGCGCAACTGCGGGTCGGCGGCGAGGCGGCCGGCGAGCGCCTTGACCGCGACCGGGCGGTGCAGCACCTCGTCGTCGGCGCGCCACACCTCGGACATCCCGCCGAGCCCGATGCGCTCGCGCAGGACGTACCGGTCGTGCAGCCGGAGTCCGGGCGTGAACGGCGACATGATGCTCCCCAGTCTGCCCACCGGGGCCGGGGTCGCACCAACCCCGCACCCGGTTCGTGCCGGTTGTGCGGTCAGTTCGGGCTCCACGACCCGCGCCGCGACGGTCAGGCCGGGTAGAGCTCGTCGCGGATGCGGGCCAGCAACTCGCGGGTGCGCTCCGGGGGCGCGGCCTCGACGCACAACCGCTCCATCGCCTCCGCGTAGTAGTCGAGGTCGTCGCGCTTGTCGAGGTAGATGGCGCTGGTGAGCTGCTCGATGTAGACGATGTCGGGCAGGTCCTCGTCGCCGAAGCGCAGGATGCTGAAGGCGCCGCTGGCGGCGGCGTGCCCGCCGGCGGTGAACGGGACGATCTGGAGCCGCACGTGCGGCGCGGCGGTCGCCTCGATCAGCGCGTCCAGTTGCTCGCGCATCACCGCGGCACCGCCGATCGGCCGGCGCAGCACGGCCTCGTCCAACACCGCCCACAACTGCGGGGGGTTGGCGCGGCGCAGCAGCCCCTGGCGTTCCATCCGCAGGTCGACCCGGCGGTCCAGCTCCGCCGCCGTCGCGCCGCGATGCCCGAGCAGGATCACCTCCCGCGCGTACGCGGCGGTCTGCAACAGGCCGGGCACGAACTGCACCTCGTACGTGCGGATCAGCGCGGTGGCGGCCTCCAGCCCCAGGTAGGACTGGAACCAGGCGGGGAGCACGTCGCTGTAACGGTGCCACCAGCCCGGGCTGTTCGCGTCCCGGGCCAGCTTGAGCAGCGCGTCGCGGTCGCCTTGCTTGGTGACCCCGTAGAGCGTGAGCAGGTCGGCCACGTCACGCTCCTTGAAGCCGACCCGGCCCAGCTCCATCCGGCTGATTTTCGACTCGGAGGAGCGGATCTCCCAGCCGGCGCTCTCCCGGCTGACCCCGGCGCCCTCCCGTAGGCGGCGCAGCTGCGCCCCGAGCAGCATGCGCAGCACCGTCGGACCGCTTGTCGGTCCGCCCTCGACAGGCACCGTCGTCACCTGACCGCCCCTCGCATCCCGACCGCTTCCGGACCGGGCGCCCGCCCCGGCCGACGAGTAAGCATGCCATGGACCGACAGTGAGGTGAACTCCCCCGGACGGACGAATCAGTCCCGTGTACGGGACGGCGGGATCAGGTGGTCGAAGTCCCCGTCCCGGGCGCCGAGCACGAACGCCGCGATCTCGTCGACGGTGTAGATCAGCGCCGGCCCCTCGGGGTGCCGGGAGTTGCGCACCGCGATGCCGCTGCCGCCGGGCAGTTCGGCCAGCTCGACACAGTTGCCGCTGGGGTTGCTGCGGCGGCTCTTCAACCACCTCATCGGGGGCAGGTGTGGCACGGGTACGCCGTTGGGAGGCGGTTGCATGGGCGTCCTTCGGGAAGGCCAGCCGGGACCGCGGGGAGGAGCGGTGGGTGGCGACGTTTGTCGACTGAGGAATGAGATGCACGTGCATCTGCTATTGCATCTGCAATGGACTGCGAGCATGATAACCGAACGTACGGTGTGCCGGGTCGCTCACGTTCGGTGACCCGAACCCGGCCCCCGGAAGCCGCCCCGCGCGGCCGGGGACTGCGGTGAGGAGGGCGCGTGCCGGATCCGATGACCGTCGCCTCCGGCGTCTCCGCCGCAGGCGCCCTGGTGTCCGCCTGGCAGATGCGTCGGCGGGCCGTGCGCGCCGAGGCCGAGATCAAACTGCTCGAGGCCGAGCTGGCCGCCGAACGGCACGCCGCCAGCCACGACCCGCTCACCGGCCTGCCCAACCGCCGGGCCTTCTTCCGGCTGGCCGCCACCCTGCTCACCGACCCCGGCGGCCAACCGCTGGTGGCGGTGATCCTCGACCTCGACGGGTTCAAGCAGGTGAACGATCGCTTCGGGCACGCCGCCGGGGACCAGGTGTTGATCAGTGTGGCCCAGCGGTTCGCCGCGTTCGCCGGCAACAACCTGGTGGCCCGGCTCGGCGGCGACGAGTTCGCCGGCCTGCTGGCCAGCCCGACCGCCGACCGGTGGTGGATCGAGCACGCCACCCGCCGGCTCTGCGAGGCGCTCGCCGCGCCGATTCCGCTGGGCGGTCGCAGCATCCGGGTCACCGCCTCGGTCGGGCTCGCCCCGGTGCACAGCCCCGCCCAGCTCACCGACGCGCTCTGCCGCGCCGACGCCGCCATGTACGAGGCGAAGACGCTCGGCGCCGCCCCCGTGCACCGCCAGCTCGTCGCCGAGCACTGACTCGACCGGGGCGCGCCGCCGCGGTCAGCGCCAGCCGTAGCCGGCGCGCAACGCCTGGCCGACCCGGTCGAACCGGGGCCGGTCCAGCACCGCGCCCTCCCGGCGGATGCTGTCCTCGCGCATGGTGAGCACCCGGTCGAGGCGCACCCAGCTCGGCCGCTTCTCCCGGTCCCACTCCCCCGGGCCGAGCGACAACCAGTGCCGCTGGCCGTCCCGGTCGCTCTGGCTGGACAGCATCAGCCCGAACAGCGTGCGGCTGTGCCGGCCCACCACGAGCACCGGACGGTCCTTGCCCTGCCGGGGATCGTCCTCGTAGGGCACCCACGTCCACACGATCTCGCCCGGATCCGCCTGCCCGTCCGGCTCCGGGGCGTACGACAGCTCGCGGCGCTGCAACGCGCTGACCTGGCGTCGCCGCGCGACCTGGGCCGGAATCGGCCGGCCGCCGCGGGTCGGCGCGGCGGCGCCCCCGGTGATCCGGCCGAGCCGGGACGCCACGTTCTTAAACAGTCCTGCCACGGCGGGCAGCCTATCGGGTCGGCGCGGCCCGGCCGCGCCGGGCGCAGCGGGTGGCCGACCCCGGGTCAGGCCGGACGGCGGGCCAGGACCAGCGTCGTCCGCAGGTCCAGCACGACGGTGCCGCCGAAGCCGTCGACCGCCGCGGCGACCGCGGCGCGGACCCGCTCGCGCAGCTCGGGCGGGCGGCGCAACTGCGGCGAGAACGTGTCGACCAGCCGCAGATAGGCCGCGGTGTCCAGCGGCACCGCGCGACGGAACCGGGACCGCCGCACGTCGGTGAAGCAGCCGCTGTCGGCAACGTCGTCGTGGAACCAGCCGTCGGGCCGGTCACCCCGGTCGCCGGGGTCGGCGGAGGCGAACGCGGCCCGGATCGCCTCGGCCTGCTCCGCCTCGACGTAGGCGTAGCGGTGGCCGAGGACGGCGAGCGTGCCGCCCGGGCGCAGGGCGTCACGGGCGCGCTGGTTACGGGTGGCCGGGTCGAGCCAGTGCCACGCCATCGCGCACGCCAGCGCGGCCACGCCACCGGCCGGCGGGCTCCACCGCTCGAAGCTCGCGGTCACCACGTCCACCTCCGGGAACCGCTCGGCGAGCACCCGGGCCATCCGGACGTCCGGCTCGACGCAGGTGGTGGCCGCGCCGAGGGTGAGCAACGCCGCGGTGGCGAGGCCGGTGCCGGCACCGACCTCGACCAGGGTGTCGGGCGGCCCGCCGTGGTAGTCACGGACGGCGTCGGCGACCTCGACCGGGTAGCCCGGTCGCGCCTCGTGGTAGGTGTCGGCCGTCTCCCCGAACAGTTGCGACATACCGCCATCCTCCCAGGTTCGGGCGATGTCGGATGCCCGTCACGCGCCGCGCCCGCCGGGCCGTCGCCCGGCGGCGACGATAGGCGCAGGTGAGGAGGACAGCCGTGGGTGCTCTGGCGCAGGAGTTGGTGAAGAAGCTCGCCGAGGAGCTGGTGAAGATGCTCCTCACCTGGGTCGTCCCGAAGGTGCTGCGGTCGGCGCCGCAGCCGGCCCCGCCGGACTGCCCGCGCTGCGGCGGGTACGGCGTGGCACGGTGGGCCCCACCGTCGGCGACGGCGGTGTTCGCGCTCTCGGTGCTCGGGTTCGTCGGGGGATTCACCGCGACCGTGCTCGGCGTACCCGTGGTCGTGCTCCTCGTCGTGTTCGGGGTGCGTGACGCCGGGGCGGGTGACCTGACGGCGGCGCTGCCCGGACTGGCCGCGCCGCTGGGTCTGGTGGCGTCCGGCACGGTGATGGTGGCGGGCGCCGCCGGGATGGCCTGGTACCACAGCTTCCCGCCGCGGGTCTGCCGGCGCTGTCACGGCCGGTGGCCCCGCCGGGACCGGGCGGAGTACCTGCGGATGGTGCGGTCGGTGGTGTTCGCGTGCCGGTGCGGCCAGTGGCTGCGCGCGCCGGGCGCCCCGGCCGGAGTCCGGGTGCGCTGCCCCCGCTGCGGCACGGAGCGGGTCGCGCCCGTCGTCGAGCCCAAAGTGGAAGGGGGTCCGTTCCTCCACCGGAAGCGTTGAGCGGGCCCTCCTTAGGCTGCGGGCATGGAGTTGCCCAACGATCTGCCGTTGTTCGAGCGAAGCGCCGTGCGGGTGGTGGTGCTCGACGTCGCCGACCGGGTGCTGCTGTTCCACACCCGCGATCCGGAACACCCCGACCTGGGGGTGTGGTGGGAGCTACCCGGCGGCGGGCTGGACCCGGGCGAGACGTACCGGCAGGCGGCGGTGCGCGAGCTGCGCGAGGAGACCGGCATCGTGGTGACGCCGGCCGACATCGGCGCGCCGAACTGGCGGCGACGAGCCAGTTTCCGGCACCGGCAGCGGCGGCACCTCCAGGACGAGGTGGTGGTGCCGGTGCGGCTGCCCGGGCCCGGTCCGGAGATGGACGGGACGTACCGGCTGGACTACGAGGTGGAGGACTACTTCGGGTTCCGCTGGTGGCCACTTGCCGAGGTCCTCGCCGAGCGACCGCGCTGCTATCCCGGCCGCCTGCCGGAGCTGCTGCCGGCGTTCCTCGCCGGCGAGGAGATCGACGAGCCGTTCGAGCTGTGGTCCTGACCGGCGTGCCGGTGGGCGTGTCAGCGGGCAGAGTGGAGCGGTGACTCCTCTCCACGCCCCCCTGGCCCGCTACGCCGAGCGGCTGCACCGCGCCGCCGGCGCCACCCACCACGTCGCCTCGCCGCTCGGCGCCTGGCTGCTGCTGGCGCTGACCGGCCCGACCGCCACCGGACCGGCCCGGTCGGCGCTGGCCGAGGCACTCGGCGTCGACCCCGACGACGCCGCCGCGGCGGCCCGGGCGTTGCTCGCCGCGCCGCACCCGATGGTCGCGGCGGCCACCGCGCTGTGGGAGCGGACGCCGTTCGAGGAACTGGCCGAATGGCGGGCCGCACTCCCCGCGTACACCGCACGCGGTCCACTGCCCGACCGGGCCGCGCTCGACGCCTGGGCCCGGGAGCGCACCGGCGGGCTGATCGAACGGTTCCCGGTCGACGTCACCCCGGAGACGCTGCTCGTGCTGGCCAGCGCGCTCGCCACGCGCGTGTCCTGGGCCGACCCGTTCGAGGTGGCGCCGGGCACGGAGCTGGGCGCGGGCAGCGTCTGGGCCGGTCGGCTGCGACAGGTGCTCCGGACGCCGCCGGTCGGGCACCGCTGCTGGGTGTCGGCGACCGACCGGGCCGGTGACGTGGCGGTGCACGTGGCGCCGGCGCGGGCGGACGACGACGGGGCGGGAATGCTCGTGGTGTCCGTGGCCGCCGCGCCGGACGTGCCGGCCGGCGAGGTGCTGGCCGCCGCGTGGGACCTGTCCGTGGCCGCCGCCACCGTGCCGGACGGGCCGGTGCCGGGCCGCCGCTCGTTGTTCGACCTGCCGCTGGGCGAGAGCCCACTGTGGGCGGTACGCGAGGAGCCGACCCGCACGTTCGCCCGGGACGGCCGGGAGGAACGCGCCACCGCCGTGCTGCCGTGCTGGGCGGCGCGGAGTCGACACGACCTCACGCCGCCCGGGTTCGGCTTCGACGCGGCGGCCCGCGCGCTGGGTGAGCTGCTCGGGCTGGTCGAGCCGCCGTTCGCCGCGGCGCAGTCCACGATGGCGCGGTTCGGCCGGTACGGCTTCGAAGCCGCCGCGGTGACCGCGTTCGGGATGGTGGCCGGGCTGCCGCCGGAGGGCGTGGCCCGCATCGCCGACCTGCGCTTCGGCCACCCGTACGCGGTGGTCGCGGTGGCCACGGACGCGGCGGGAGGCCCCTGGCACGGCCTTCCGGTCTATTCCGCCTGGGTCGCCGACCCGGAGGACGTGCCGGCCGACGAGGCGGGCTGACGACCGCCGTCGAGGATCTGTTCGCGGAGGATGTCCGCGTGTCCACAGTGCTGGGCAAGCTCGCGCAGCACGTGCAGATACACCCACCGCAGCGGAAGCGGGCCCCGCCGGTGCCCCCGGAGGACGTCGTCCAGCCCCAGGGCGGACGTGGCCCGGCGGGACGCCTCGCAGGCGTCGCGGTGCGCCCGCCGGACGGCGGCGATCGTGTCGTCGGCGTCGAGGACGAACGACTCCTCCGAGTTTTCCGGGATGCCGATCTCGGCGCGCGAGCGGCACGTGACCGCCTGGTCGAACCAGACCTGCTCCACGAAGGTCGCGTGTTTCACCAGGCCCAGCAGCGTGGTCCGGGACGCCACCAACGATCGGCGTGCCTGTTCCTCGGTCAACCCGTCGAGGCAGGCGTCGAGCGCGTCGCGGTGCTCGTCGAGGAACGCCTCGAACTGCTCACGGGCCGGCAGCGCGACGACCCGGTCGGCGAAGGTGGGCGGAAAGGAGGGCATGAGCGAAGCATTCCAGACCGTCGTCCCGGCGAGGGTCCCCTTTTGTCGGCGGACCGGGCTCAGCCCGCGCTGAGGTCGGTGCGGCGGACGATCCACCACACGGTGAGCAGAGCCACCGCGGCCAGACCCAGGTAGCCGGTCGCGACGATCAGGTGGAAGTCGGGGATCCGGCTGCCCGGCTGGTACAGCAGGTGCTGCTCAAGGTGGTTGTCCGCGAAGCAGGCGAGCGTCTCGCCGGTGCCGTTGTCGGGCGGGCAGAGGCGTTGCAGCTCGACGCCGGTGAGCTGGCGGCCGGCGGCGTCGAAGGCGCCGGACGGCCCGTCGATGCCGTAGTCGATCATGCCGCCCTCGACGACCAGCGCGTTGTGGCGCAGCACATCGAGGTTCGGTCCGCCGATGGGTCGGTGCGCGGACATCGGCTCCATCAGGGTGGGATAGCGCCACTGGACGAGGTAGTTCAGGCCGAGGAAGCCCACGATCACCACGAACACGGCGGGCAGCGTGCGTCTGATCACGGCGCCGAGCGCGACACCGACCGCGAACCAGGCGATGCTGATCGCCACCGGCAGCATCCCGGTGTTCAGGAACGGCAAATAGTCGAAGAGGGGCACCGGGGCGACCAGGGCGGTCGTCCGCTGGAGATGGTCGCTGACGACGCCGACGACCGCCGTCACCGCTGCCACGAACAGGCCGAGCGCGCCGAGCCTGGTCCACAGCCAGCGCGTCGGGGACACGTCCTGGCTCCAGGCCAGCAGCAGCGTCCGCTGCTCGTGCTCCCGGCTGAGCACCGGCACGCCGATGAACATGCCGACCAGCAGCGGCATGTACTGCACCAGCCGCTCCAGGGCGGCCAGGGTCAGACTCAGGGGTGCGGACCCGCCGAGCCGCCGGCCCTGCGGGGACGCCTCCGGGCAGAACGTCTCGTGGCACTGGTGCCACAGGTCGGTCAACTCCATCGACAGGTAGCTCATCCAACCCACCAGGACCCCCGCCAGGACGAGCGTGGCGACCAGGGTCCAGCGGTGCTGGCGCCAGGTCAGCCACAGCAGGCCGTGAAGCCCCACGCCGGACCTGGCATCCTCCTGGCGCAGCGCGGGGGCCGTGTCGACGACCACGTTCATGAGACCGCCTCCAGACTGCGGGATTCCGTGGCCGACGCCCTGAGGTAGGTCAGAATCAGCTCGTCCAGGGTGAGGGGCTGCGCCGCCCACCCGGGCGCGACCACGGCGTGGGTCGCCGGCGCCGCCGGCTGCCGGAGCACGAACGTGGACTGCCGGTCGGTGTGCCGCGCCTGAACGATCACGCCCGGGCCGGGTGGCTGGTCCGCGCGCGGCCCGGTCAGCCGCACGTGGCTGCCGAGCAACTCGTCGACGTCGCCGGTGAGCACGGCCCGGCCCGCGTCGAGTAGCAGCAGATGGTCGCCGACACCGCTGAGCTCGGCGATGATGTGGGTGGACAGCATGACGGTCATGTCACCGTCCGCGGCCTCCGCCATCAGTTCGCCTGTCACCTCGGTGCGCGCCACCGGGTCCAGGTTCGCCAGCGGCTCGTCGAGCAGCAGCACCGCCGGGCGGGAACCCAGCGCGACCGCCAGCGCGACCTGCGCCCGTTGCCCGCCGGAGAGCCTGCCGCAACGGCGGTCCAGGGGGATGTCGAAACGGTCCAGCCACGACAGCGCCCGCCGCTGGTCCCACGCCCGGTTCGTCGACCTGCCGAAACGGAGCATGTCCGCCACACTGAAGTCCCGGTAGAGCGGCTTGTCCTGGGCGAGGATCGCGACCCGGCTCCCGGCCGCACCGCCCCCGCCCGACCTGCCCCGCGCCACCGGCCGGCCGTGGACCAGCAGCGAGCCGCAGGTGGCCGCCAAGGTGCCGGCGATGATGCTCATCAGCGTCGACTTGCCCGCGCCGTTCGCGCCGACGAGCGCGACGATGCGGCCGGCGGGCAACCGGAAGCTGCACTCCCGTAGCGCCCAGACACCGCCGTAGCGCCGGCCCACCTCCCGGGCCTCCACCGCCACGGCCGGGTCGGTCATGCCGTACTCGCCAGGCACGCCCTCACGGCCCTCGCTCCGCTCGGTGCGCTCGGTCATGCCGTACCAGCCGGGCACGCCCTCACGGCCCTCGCTCCGCTCGGTGCGCTCGGTCATGCGGCGCCCTCCTTCTTTCCAGGGCCCGCAACCGGCGCTCCCGCCCGGCGCGTGGAGCTCTCCGCGATCACCGAGGCGAGCAGCGCCTGGACGTCCTCGTCCTCCAGCCCGGCCTCGCGGGCCTGGTCGAGCCAGCGGGCCAGGCTGCCGCGAAGCCGGGCCATGACGTGCGGATCGGCGTTGCCGAGCGTGCCGCTGACGAACGTGCCCGCACCCTGCCGCGCCTCCACCAGGCCGGACAACTCCAACTCCCGGTAGGCCTTGAGCACGGTGGTCGGGTTGACCGTGCACGAGGTCACCACGCTGCGCACGGTGGGGAGTTGATCCCCGGGCCGCAGCGTCCCGATCCGCAGACCCTCGCGCACCTGGCGCACCAGTTGGGCGTACGCGGGAACGCTGCTGGACCGGTCGACATGAAAGTTGATCACCTGACGGCCCTCCGATTGTGATGCTTAAGTAGAACACCAGTCAACCAGCAGGGCAAGGATCGAGCCGGATCCGGGCGTGTTAACAGGGGCCCCCGCCTCTACCGGAGGCGTTAATAGGGGCCCCCTCCTTACACGCCCAGGAACAGGCCGCCGCTGGCGTCGATGACCTGGCCGGTGATCCAGCGTGCGGCGTCGGAGGCGAGGAACGCGACCACGTCGGCGACGTCTCCGGGCTCGCCCAGCCGGTCGAGTGCCGTCATGCCGGTGATCAGCTCGACCAGGCCGGGCGTCTCGAAGACGGGCCCGTTCGTCGGGGTGCGGGTGGCGCCCGGAGCGACCGCGTTCACGGTGATGCCCCGAGCGCCGAGCTGGTTGGCCAGGGTCAGGGTCATCGTCTCGACCGCGCCCTTCGTCATGGCGAACGAGGTCTGGGTGGCGTTCGCCATCCGGGTCGCCACGGACGAGAGGGTGATGATCCGGCCGCCGTCGCGGAGCAGGGGCAACGCACGTTCGATGATGAAGTACGGCGCCCGCACGTTGACCGCGAACAGGTGGTCGAACGCGGCTCGCGTGGTGGCGCCGAGCGGGCCGGCGGGTGGTGCCGCCGCGTTGTTGACGAGGATGTCGAGCGGACGTCCGGCCAGGTGCTCCTCGACGCCCGCGAACAGCGTGTCGACGTCGCCGTCCACGCCCAGTTCCGCGCCGACGGCGTACGCCGCGCCACCGCCCCGCGTGATCTGGTCGACCGTCTCCGTCGCGCCGCCCGCGCCGGTGCCGTGGTGGGCGATGACGACCGCTCCCCGCGCCGCCAGCCGGACCGCGATGGCCTGCCCGATCCCGCGCGACGCACCCGTGACGAGCGCCGTCCTGCCGCTCAAGTCGCTCATGATGGTAGCTGCTCCCAAACTGTTAGTGACTAACGGCGTGGTAGTGTCTACCACATGGACGGGCGACACTCCACCCTGCGGGAGCAACGGCGGGCCGAGACGCAGCGCATGATCCAGGCGCACGCGGTGCGGTTGTTCGTCGAGCGCGGGTACGACGGCACGACCGTGAACGACGTCGCCGAGGCGGCGGGCGTGTCACCGATGACGGTCTACCGGCACTTCCCGACGAAGGAGGATCTCGTGCTGCTCGACCAGAACGGCCCACTGGTCGCCGAGCGGATCGCCGCGACGCCGGCCGGGCAACCGGTGGTCCGCCGCATCGGCGCCGCGCTCGTCGACTCGGCCCGCGCGCTGACCGTGGGTGACGACCGGTTCCTGCTGGCCCGCCTACGGCTGATGATCTCGACACCCGCCCTGCGCGCCCGGCACCTGGACAACCACCACCTGCTGCAACAGGCCATCGTGAACGGCCTCGGGAGCGAGGGCGACGACCCGGAGGCAGCCTTCCACGCGGCGGCGGCGGCCAGCGCCTGCCTCGCCGCCATGCACACCGCGCTGGTCCGGTGGGCGGAGGACGACGGCCGCGACGACCTGGGCGACCTGATCACGCAGGCGTTCGCGGCGGCCTTCGGCGACCAGGCCGAGGCGCCAGGTCGAAGCGGCGCGGCAACCGGATCGCGAAGCCGCCGAGCGACCGGAGGGACGCCGGCGCACCCGTGAGCGACCGGACCGCGACGGCCCGGGGCAGGGGCGGACCGCGATCACGCGATGGTGGACCGCCGGTGGTGGTGGGAGCCGGCTCGGCTCAGGACGTCGCCGCCCGGGGGCCGTACCGATCGGCCGCGCGCGCCCTCGCCTTCGCCGCCTCCACCTCACGGTCGCGCGACGGCGCCTTCGTCACGAGCTGGTCCAGCAGCGTCCGGGTGGCCTCGGTGACCGCGCGGACCGCCTCGTCGAACGCCTCCTCGTTGGCCGCGGACGGTCGGGTCGCGCCGCTGACCTTGCGCACGTATTGCAGGGCGGCGGCTTCGATCTCGTCGTCGGTGGCGGGCGGCTCGAAGTTGTGGAGCACGCGAATGTTCCGGCACATGTCCCCACCATGCCACCCCGGTCCGACACCCGCACCGACCGAGAGCGATCAAGGAGTTCGCGTCGGCCCCGAGGACGGAAACCGACGCGAACTCCTTGATCAACCGCACGGGCGGGTCGGGCGGGTCGGGCGGGTCGGGCGGGTCGGGCGGGTCGGGCGGGTCAGGGGCGGGTGGCGGCCAGGCGCTTCTCCCGCTCCTGGGCGCCGATCAGGTCGTCGGGCAGGGAGTCCTCGACCTCCAGGTCGAACCGGCGCAGCAACCGGATCGCGAAGCCGCCGAGCGTCACCAGGATCAGGATCACCCCGAAGCAGACGTACGCGAAGCCGATGCCGCGGCCCGGACCGGTGCCGATCACCTCGCCCACGGTGCCGGCGAGCGTGCCGCCCGGGGCGAGCATCGGCTCGAACAGGGCGGTGGCGGCCGGCGCGAGCACCGCGAACCCGATCGGCAGGGTGGACCAGGAGATGGTCTGGTTCAGGCTGAACACCCGGCCGTGGAAGCGCTGCGGCACCTTCACCTGCACGATCGTCGCGTAGATCGACTGTGCGGTGGTCATGGCCATGGCCAGCCAGCAGAAACCGACGCAGATCATCGCGACGGAGGCGTCCAGGCCGATCAGCACGCAGCCGGTCGCGGTGCCGAGGTTGCCGATCAGCACGCCGATCATGCGACGCCGGCGCGGCCCGCCCCAGAGCGCCATCAGCACGCCGCCGAGCACCGCGCCCACCGCCTCGGCCAGCGCGACCTGGGCCACCTGGGTCGGGCTGCCGAACGACAGCACCAGCGGGGCGGTGAGCACAAGCGCCGGGGCGAGGAAGACGTTGCCGAGCGCGAAGTAGCCGAGCATCAGCCGGAACCCGCGGTGCCGCCAGGAGTAGCGCATGCCGTTCGCGATGGCCACCAGCAGCCGTTCCCGGGGCCGCCAACCGAGCAGGTCGGGGAAGCGGACCACGGCCAGGGTGAGCACCGCGACGAGGTAGCTGGCCACGTCGATGACCAGGATGCCCTTGAGGTCGATCGCGGCGAGCAGGCCGGCGGCGAAGACGGGCATGAGCAGCGTGGCCACGCCGGTGGAGAGCTGGGTGATGCCAATGGCGTGGCCGAGGTAGCGCTTCGGCACCAACTGGGGTACGGCCGACTGGAACGCGATCCGTTGGAACGACCCGGCCACCGAGCTGAACGCCACCAGCAGGTAGATGTGCCAGAGCACCAGGTTGTCGGTCCACAGCAGGGCGGCCAGCACCAGTTGGACCGAGCCGGCGACGCAACTGGCGAGCATCATGATCCGGCGCCTGCTGACCCGGTCGACCAGAGCGCCGGCCACCGGCAGCATGAGCACGCCGCAGATCAGCGCGAGCGCCCAGAGCAGGCCGAGGTCGGCCACCGAGCCGGTCCGGTTGAACAGCCAGATCGGCAGCGCGAACGCGGTCAGCGCGGAGCCGGTGCTGGACACGAGTTGCCCGAGCGTGACGGCCAGGAACCGGCCCATGCTCGGCTTCACCGTGGCGACGGGTGGCCCGTCCGCGCCGACCCGCAGCGTGTCGTGCACCGCCCAGCCGGCGTCCTCGCCCCGGCCCTGCGGGTCGAGCGCGGTGAGGTCACCGGCCACCACCGCCGGGTGGGTCCGGGTGACGATCTCGGCCAGTTCCTCGGCCCGGTACTTGAGGAAGAAGTGCCCGGCCTGGTCGAGCACCACGAGGCCGAGCGTGTCGCTGAGGAACTGCCACTCGGCGTACCGCTCGCGGTGGTAGTCGGTGACCGGGTCCTCGGAGCCGACCACCGAGATGATCGGGGCGCGCAGCTTCGTCGCCTGCCGGTCGAGCAGGCGGGTGAAGTACTCCTCCGAGGCGCGGGAGTCGGCCCGCATGTTGCTGATGATCCGGTCGGCCTGCTCCGGGTCCAGCTCGTCGGTGTCCACGCCCATCGACTTGAGCCAGCTCGCGTAGTGCTTGTTGCTGCGCAACTGCTCCAGCCGGTTGCGGGTGGCCGCGAAGAGGCCCTTCGGGCGGGCGAACGGGAACATCGCGCCGATGTAGACGGCGGCGAGGTCCCGACCGGCGGCCTCCACCTTGCGGGCCACCTCGGCGACGATGGCGCTGCCCACGCCGCAGTGACCGTAGAGCGCGACCGGGCCCTCGACGCGCTCCATGATCTCGTCGGCGACCCGGGTGGTGAGTTCGTCGAACGGCAGCGCGTCCTCGGTGAGGCCGACGTCGTGGCCGGGGATGGCGAGCGACCACAGCGCGTGCCCGGCCGGGAGCGCGTCGGCGAGCGGCTGGTAGACGATGGCGCTGCCGCCGCCGTACGGGACGCAGACGTACGTGAGCACCCGCTGGGCGGCGGGGATCGGCCTGGTCAGCTCGTAGAGCAGGCGGCGCGGCCCCTCCTGGGCGGCGTCGCCGGCGACGAACGCGGCCAGCTCGCGGATGGTGCGCTGCTGGAACAGGTCCATCACGCCGACCGCCCGGCCGCCCAGCTCCGCCTTGCGGATCCGCGCCACCACCTGGGTGGCGAGCATGGAGTGCCCGCCCAGGTCGAAGAAGTCGTCGTCGATGCCGAGCGTGTCGACGCCGAGCACCTCCGACCAGATGTCGGCGAGCGCGCGTTCGGTGTCGTCGCGCGGCTCGACGAGCGCCACCGACGCCTCGCGGGTCACCACGGGGGCGGGCAGCGCCCTGCGGTCGAGCTTGCCGTTGGGCGTCAGCGGCAACACGTCGAGGGTGACGAACGCGGCCGGCACCATGTATTCCGGCAGCGTGTCCTTCAGCGCCGCCTTCAGCGCGGCGTGCTCGGCCGGCCCGACCAGGTACGCGGTGAGCCGCTTGTCGCCCGGGCTGTCCTCGCGGACGATCACCGCGGCCTCGGTCACGCCGGGCTGCTCGCGCAACGCGCTCTCGATCTCGCCCAGCTCGATCCGCAGGCCGCGCAGCTTCACCTGGTGGTCGATCCGGCCGAGGAACTCGAGCACGCCGGCGCCGTCCGGCCCGACCACCCAGCGGGCCAGGTCCCCGGTGCGGTAGAGGCGGGCGCCCGGCTCGGCCGCGTACGGGTCGGGGACGAACTTCTCGGCGGTCAGCGCCGGCCGGCGGTGGTAGCCGCGGGCCAACCCGACGCCGCCGATGTGCAGCTCACCGGCGACCCCGACCGGGCACACCGCGCCGGACGGATCGAGCACGTGCAGCCGCAGGTTGGCGATCGGCGCGCCGATCGGCACCGCGCTCACCCCGGCCAGCCGCGCCGGCTCGCACTCCCACGCGGTGACGTCGATGGCCGCCTCGGTCGGACCGTAGAGGTTGTGCAGGCCGCACCGGGGCAGCCGGGCGGTGAAGTCGACCGCGGTGGCCGGCGGCAGCTCCTCGCCGGAGCAGATCACCCGGCGCAGCGCCGTGGCCGCCTCCACGCCGTCCTCGGCCAGGAAGACGGTGAGCATCGACGGGACGAAGTGGGCGGTGGTGATCCGCTCGGACACCAGCAGGTCGCGCAGGTAGCCGGCGTCCTTGTGCCCGCCCGGGGTGGCGAGCACCAGGCGGGCGCCGGTGCGCAGCGGCCAGAAGAACTCCCAGACCGAGACGTCGAAGCTGGCCGGGGTCTTCTGGAGCACCGCGTCGTCGGCGCCGAGGCCGTACGTCTTCTGCATCCAGTCGAGCCGGTTGACGATGCCCCGGTGGGTGTTCGGCACACCCTTGGGCCGGCCGGTGGACCCGGAGGTGTAGATGACGTACGCCAGGTGCTCCGGACCGGCGACCGGCGCCGGGTCGGTGACCGGCTGGTCGGCCCAGGCCGCCGGGTCGTCCAGGTCGAGCACGGCGGCGTCGGTGGCCGGCAGCGCGTCGCGCAGGCGCCGCTGGGTCAGCACCACCGGCGCGTCCGCGTCGGTGACCATGAAGGCGAGCCGGTCGGCCGGATACTCCGGGTCCAGCGGCAGGTAGGCGCCGCCGGCCTTGAGCACGCCGAGCAGGCCGGCGACCAGTTCGACGGAGCGTTCCGCGCACACCCCCACGAGCGTCTCCGGGCCGACGCCGGCCGCGCGCAGCCGGTGCGCGATCCGGTTGGCGTCCGCGTTCAACTGCGCGTACGTGCGGCTGTGCCCGTCGACGGTGACCGCGACGGCGTCCGGGGTGGCGGCGGCACGCTCCTCGAACGGGGCGTGCAACGTCTGCGCGCGCGGGAAGTCCGCCGCCGTGTCGTTCCAGCCGGCCAGCAGCGCCCGCTCGGCGTCCGGCAGCAGCGGCAGCCGGGAGACCGGGGTGTCCGGCGCGGCGACGACCGCGTCCAGCAGGGCGGTCCACCGCTGCGCCATCCGCTCGACGGTGGCCCGGTCGAACAGGTCGGTGTTGAAGACCAGCTTGCCCCAGAGCCCGTCGACGGTCTCCACCGCGTGCAGCTCGAAGTCGAACCGGGTCGCCCTCAGCTCCATCGGGGTCCACGCGAAGGTGACCTCGTCGCCGCCGGACACGCCGCGGAACCGGCCCATCTCGTAGTTCTGGAGCACGAACATGGTCTGGAACACCGGTGAGCGGCTGACGTCGCGCGGCAGTCCCAGCTCGTGCACCACCTTGGCGAACGGCACCTCGGCGTGCTCGAAGCCGTCGAGCACGGTACGCCGGGTGCGGGCCAGCAGCTCGGTGAAGGTCGGGTCGCCGGCCAGGTCGGCGCGCAGCGGCAGCATGTTGACGAACATGCCGACGACGTCCTCCAACTCCGGCGCGGAGCGGCCGGCGACCGACGCGCCGACGGCGAAGTCGTCCTGCCCGGCGTGCCGGGCCAGCAGCACCTGGTACGCCGCCAGCAGCGTCATGAACAGCGTGCCGCCGCTGCCCCGGGTGAGCGCGTGCAGCGCCTCGGTGGCCGCCGGGTCGAGCTGGAACTCGACGAAGTCACCCCGGTAGGTCTGGGTGGCCGGGCGGGGCCGGTCCAGCGGCAGGTCCAGCGGCGTGATCCCCGCGAGGCGCTGCTTCCAGTAGTCCACGTGCGACCGGGCCCGCTCCCCGTCCAGCTCCCGCGCCTCCCAGACGGCGAAGTCGCCGTACTGGATCGGCAGGGCCGGCGGCTCGCCGCCGCGGTAGAGCGTGATCAGGTCGCGCAGCAGCACGTCCACCGACCAGCCGTCGCCGACGATGTGGTGCTGGCCGAGGAAGAGCACGTGGTCGGAGGCGTCGAGGCGGATCAGCAGGGCCCGCAGCAGCGGCCCGTGCGCCAGGTCGAACGGCTCGGCCGCCGCCGCGTCCACCAGGGCCTGTGCGGCGGCCTCGTCGGCCGCCTCCACCACGGTCAGCGGAACGTCCGGCGACTCGGCGATCACCACGGTCGGGCGGCCGTCGGCGTCGGCCGGGAAGCGGGCGCGCTGCGACTCGTGCCGGGCGCCGAGCGCGGCCAGGGCCGCGCGCAGCGCGTCGACGTCGAGCGGTCCGCGCACCCGCAGCGGCACCGCGATGTGGTACGCGGCCTCGCCCGGCGCGAGCTGGTCCATGAACCAGACCCGTTCCTGGGCGTACGACAGCGGCACCGGCGCGCCGTCCGGCCGGGGGGTGATCCGGGCCGCGGGCGCGGTGCCGTGGCGGGCGCGTAACCGGCGGGCGACGAGCGCCTGCCGGGCCGCCTCGCGGGCCGGATCCTTCAGGTCGGTCATGAGTGGGTGTCCTCTTCCGCCGCGAGCAGCGCGGCGACCTCGGTGTCGGAGAGCCCGTCGAGTTCGGCGGCGATCAGTTGTTCGATCTGGGCGGCGAGGTTCGCCACCACGGGGCTGCCGAACAGCGCCCGCATCGGCAGCTCGACGTCCACCTCGGCCCGGATCCGGGCCATCGCCCGCATGCCGCGCAGCGAGTTGCCGCCGAGGGCGAAGAAGTCGTCGAGCGCGCCGACCTTCTCCACCTGGAGGATGTCCGCGTACACCTCGGCGACCAGGGCCTCGGCCTCGGTGCGCGGCGCGACGTAGCTGTCCCGCGCCGGCTCGCCGGCCGCCGGGGCGGGCAGCGCGGCCCGGTCCAGCTTGCCGTTGGGGGTCAGCGGCAGCGCGTCGAGGCGGACCAGGGCGGCCGGCACCAGGTGCGCGGGCAGCTCCCGGGCCAGCTCGGCGCGGACCGAGTCCTCCCGGGCCGGCCCGACGACGTAGCCGACGAGCGTCGGTTCGCCGCCGTCGGCGCGGACCGCCGCGGCGGCGGCCCGCACGTCCGGGTGGGCCAGCAGCGCGGCCTCGACCTCGCCCAGCTCGATCCGCATGCCGCGCACCTTGACCTGGTCGTCGCGGCGGCCCAGGTAGTCGAGCGTGCCGTCGGGACGCCGGCGGGCCACGTCGCCGGTGGCGTACATCCGGGCGCCGGGCGGGCCGTACGGGCAGGGCAGGAACCGCTCGGCGGTCAGGCCGGGCCGGTCGTGGTAGCCGCGGGCGAGCTGGACGCCGGTGACGTACAGCTCGCCGACCACGCCCGGCGGCACCGGCTGGAGGGCGCCGTCGAGCAGCAGCGCCCCGGTGTTCGGCGCGGGCGTGCCGATCGGCACCGGGCCCGGGGGCAGCGGCGCGCCGGGGGCGATCCGGGCCGTGACGCAGCCGACGGTGGCCTCGGTCGGGCCGTACTCGTTGGTCACCGCCACCCCGGGGTGCGCGGCCCGCCAGCCGGCGAGCTGCTCGCCGGTCAGCGCCTCGCCGCCGATCACCAGGTCGGCGGTGGGTGACAGGTCGGCGTCGAGCAGCGGCAGGTGGCTCGGGGTGACCTTGAGGAAGGACGGCCGGCCGCCGGCCCGGGCGGCCGGCGAGTCGATCGCGGCCAGCCGCACCGTGCCGCCGGCGGTGAGCGTGCCGAGCAGACCGGTGACGGTGAGGTCGAACGACACCGGCGAGTGCAGCAGCGCCACCCCGGCCAGGCCCGGGTAGAACTCCCGGGCCCAGGCCAGGTAGGCGGTCACCGCCCGGTGCTCCACCACCACGCCCTTGGGGCGGCCGGTGGAACCGGAGGTGTGCAGCACGTACGCCGGGTGCTCCGGGCGCAGCGGCGCGACCCGGTCGGCGTCGGTGAGGTCGCCGTCGGGCTGGTCCGCGCCCACCTCACCGTCGAGCACCAGCGCGTCGCCGGACGCCAGCGCGGCGGTGTCCGGCACGGCCACCACCAGCGCCGGGGTCGCGTCCGCCAGCAGGTAGGCGATCCGCGCGGCCGGATAGGCGGGGTCCACCGGCACGTACGCGGCACCGGCTTTCAGCACCGCGAGCAGCGCCACCACCAGCTCGCACGAGCGGGGCAGGACCAGAGCGACCCGGGTCTCCGGGCCGACGCCGCGGGCCACCAGCAGCCGGGCCAGCCGGTTCGCCGCGGTGTCCAGCTCGGCGTAGCTGAGCGTCGCCCCGTCGCAGACCAGCGCCGGGGCGTCCGGGGTGGCGGCGACCTGCCGCCGCACCTCGTCGACCACCGTGGTCCCCGGCGCGTCCCGCACGTCGCCGGTCGAGGCGTCGAGCGCCTGGTCGCGCTCGTCGTCGGTGAGCAGCGGCAGCGCGCCGACCGTCCGGTCCGGCTCGGCCACCGCGGCGTCGAGCAGCCGCACGTAGCGCCGCGCCGCCGTCTCCGCGCTCGCCCGGTCGAACAGCGCCGTCCGGTAGACCAGGCGGCAATCCCCGGCGGTGATGTCGAAGGCCAGGTCGTCCTTCGTGGTGCCCAGTTCCGCCGGGTCGAGGCCGGAGTCCGGGATCCAGTTCAGCGCGGTCTGGAAGATCGGCTGCACCGACGGGTCCCGCTGCGGGGCCACCGCCTCGACGATCTTCTGGAACGGGGTGCCGCCGTGGTCCATGGCGTCGAGCAGGCCGTCGCGCACCCGGCCGAGCAGGTCGGCGAAGGTCGGGTCGCCGGAGACGTCGCAGCGCAGCGCCACCGGGTTGACGAACATGCCGATCAGCGACGCCAGCTCGGGGTTGTCGCGGCCGGCGGTGGAGACGCCGACCACCACGTCGGTGTCGCCGGAGATCCGGGACAGCAGCGCCGCGAAGCCCGCCAGCAGCACCATGTACGGCGTGGCCTGCGCGCCGACCGCCAACGCGCCGACCCGGTCGAGCAGCCCGTCGGGCAGCGCGAAGCGCACCTCGTCGCCGGCGAACCCGAGCTGGGCCGGGCGGGGCCGGTCCAGCGGCAGGCCGGTGACCGGCGGCGCGCCGGCCAGGTGACCGGTCCAGAACGCGAGCTGCCGGTCCAGTTCGTCGCCGGCGAGCTGCTGGCGCTGCCACACCGCGAAGTCGGCGTACTGGATGGGCAGCTCCGGCACGGCGGGCTCGGCGCCGGTGCGCCCGGCCGCGCTGAACGCGGTCAGCTCGGCGTGGAACAGCACCGCCGAGTGGCTGTCGAAGACGGCGTGGTGCACCACGAAGAGCAACCTCCGCGTGTCGCCGAGGTCGACCAGCCGGGCGCGCCACAGCGGCGGCGCGTCCAGCGGGATCGGGGTGCGGGCCAGCTCGGTCCGCAGCCGCTCGAACGCGGCCGGCCGGTCGCCGGCGGGCAGGTGACTCAGATCGGTGGTGGGCAGCGTGAGCGGCTCGTGGGCGCGTACCACCTGCACCAGCGTGCCGTCGTCGACCCGCAGGTGGGTGCGGAGCGCCTCGTGCCGGGCCACCACCCGGTCCAGCGCGGCGACGGCCGCTTCGGCGTCCGTCCCGGCCGGGACGGACCACGGGACGGAGATGTTGAACACCGGCGAATCCGCGTCGAGCTGGTTGGCCATCCACACCCGCTCCTGGGCGTACGAGGCCGGGAACGTCCACTCCTGGCTCATGAGAGCCCCTCGCGCACCGAGCGGGGGCGCATGTCGGTCCAGACCTCGTCGACGTGGGCCAGGCACTCGTCGCGACTGCCGGCGAAGCCGGTGTCGTGCCAGCCGGCGGGCAGGTCCCGGTCGGCCGACCAGATCGAGTACTGCTCCTCGTCGTTGCGGACGACCAGGAATCGGGGTTCGGCCATGTCAGTTCGCTCCAGCGGTGTCGGGGGTGTGCGCCTCGGCCATCGCCACGGCGATCTTTCGCGGGCCGGTGAACGGCTCCCGGCCGTGCGCGGCGGTCATGTTGTCGACCACGAGCACGTCGTCGCGCTGGTAGTCGAAGCGGACCGTGGCCGCCCGGTAGGCGGCACGCAGGTGGTCCATGACGTCGGCGGGGATCTCGCCGCCGTCGCCGTAGTAGGTGTTCGACGGCAGCCCGTCGGCGCCGAACATGGCCAGCAGGCCCTCCTGGTAGTCCGCCGGCAGCGTGCTGAGGTGGAAGAACGTGGCGTGGTTGAACCAGCGCGGGGTGTCCGACCCGGGCCGGTGGTGCACCGCGTCGCGCACCGCGCGGGTCCGCAGGCCGTCCGCGCCGACCCACTCCACGGTGATCCCGTTCGCCGCCGCGTACGCCTCGACGTCGGCGCGGCTCTCGGTGTTGAACACCTCCTGCCAGCGGGTGCCGAAGTCGCCGTGGAAGTTGCGGACCAGCATCCAGCGACGCCGGACGAACTCCTCCCGCACCGCGGGGTCGATCAGCTCGTACACCCGGCGCACGTCGGCGAGCGGGGTGGCGCCGCGCGTCTGCGGCGGGGTGACGCAGTAGAAGAACAGCGTCAGCGGCCAGCGCGCCTGGTAGGAGTTCTCGTTGTGCAGGAAGATCTCCTCGTCCGGCGGGTAGTCGGTCGAGGTGTAGACCCGTCCCTTGATCGAGTGCCGGGGCGAGGAACGCTCGGTGTAGGTCAACGGCTCGCCGGCGAGCGCGCGCACGGCGGCGTCGAAGCCGTCCACGCCGCCGACGTCGAACCCACGGAACAGCAGCCCGCCGTGCGCGACGAGGGTGTCCCGCAGCTCGGCGCGGCGGGCCGCGATGAGGTCGGTGAGCGCCCGACCGTCGTTCTCCACGACCACCGGGAGCGTGGCGGTTGTCTCGCTCATGATGCGGTGTCTCCTTGTCGGGTCGGGTCAGCCGCGGGGTAGCCGCGGGATGGCCGGGATCGTCGCCGGGGCGGCCGGCGGGTCGGCGGTCGCCGCGGCGCGCAGTTCCTCGATCCGGGCGGCCAGGCCGGCCACGGTCGGGGTCTCGAAGAGGCTGCGCATCGGCAGCCGCACCCCGGTCGCCTTACGCATCGCGGCGATGAGTTGCACCGCCACCAGCGAGTTGCCGCCGAGGGCGAAGAAGTCGTCGTCCACGCCGACGTCGGTGACGCCGAGACCGTCGCGCCACACCTGGGCGATGGTCCGCTCCAGGTCGGTGCCGGGCGCGGCCGAACCGCCGGTGACGCCCGACGCGCCGGCCGGGACGTCGGTCTCCCCGGCCAGGCTGTCCGTGGTGACCCGGGCGGCCCGACGCCGGATGTCGGCCACGGCGCGGGTGGCGATCACCACCTGCGCGCCGAGGCCGGCGCCGAGACTGCGGCGGAACGCCTCCGCGCCGTCGACCGGCCGGATGTCCTCGGTGGCCGGGGCCGGCTCGTCGGTCGCCGGGGTCTCGGCCAGGGTGCCGGCGACCGCGCCCTGGTCCACCCGGCGCAGCACGAAGTCGCTGATCGCGACCAGTTCCCGGCCGTGCGGGTCGCGCAGCGACAGGTCGGCGGCGACCACCTCGTCGGTGGCGGCGGGCCGGTGCCGCAGGTGACTGTGGAACGTCTCCGGCAGCGTCCCCCGCACCACGATCCGGCCGTACGACAGCGGCAGGTAGGTGCCGGCGCCCTGGCCACGGCCGAACGCGGTGGCCACGTCGAGCAGCGCCGGGTGCAGCCCCCAGGAGGGCAGGTCGTCGCGCGCCGCGGCGGGCGCCTGCACCCGGGCCAGCTCCTCCCCCTCGCCCAGGTGGTGCTCGGCCAGCGCGGCCCAGCGCGGTCCGAACGTGAGCATGCTGGAGCGACCGCGCCCGAACGAGGCGTCGTCGTCGACCCGCCGCCCGGTCACGGCGGGCGCGGCGGGTGGCGGCGCGGCCTCGGTGGTCCAGCCGGCCGCGCCGCGCACGTGTGTGCGCCGCCGGCCGGCGGCGAGGCTGGCCACGGTGAACTCCGTCCCGTCCTCGGCCGGGGTCAGCTCGACCCGGTACTGCGCGACGGTGCCGTCCGGCACGCCGAACGGCTCCAGGAACACCACGTCGCGCAGCTCCACCGCGGCGTCCGGCGTGGGCGCGGGCAGCGCGGCGACCACGGCGGCGCGCACCGACTCCAGGTGGGCGGTGCCCGGCACCACCGGCACGCCGCCGATCCGGTGCTCGTCGAGCAGCCAGTGGGTGTCCGCCGCGACCAGGCCGTGCAGCACGGCGCCGTCCGGGCCGGTGACCATGGTGGTCAGCACCGGGTGGGTGACCCGGCTGGTCACGGTGTCCCGCCCGGCGGCCCGGAAGGCGGCCGGCGCGTCGGTCTCCACCGCCATGCCGACCTCGGCCCAGCCGCCCCAGTTCTGCGCCACCACCGGGGCGCGGAAACCGGCGCCGGAGCGCGCGAAGGCGTCCAGCACGTTGTTCGCGGCGCAGTAGTCGACCTGACCGAATCCGCCGATCACCGCCGTGATCGAGGAGCAGAGCACCACGAAGTCCAGCGGCAGGTCACCGAAGACCTGGGCCAGGGCGAGCGTGCCGGCGAGTTTCGGGGCGAGCACCCGCTCCGCCTCGGCCCGCTCCTTCACCTCGGCCATGCCGCCGCCGGGCAGGCCGGCGGCGTGCACGATGCCGTCCAGCCCGCCGAAGCGGCGTTCCGCCTCGGCGCGCACCCGGCGCAGCTCGTCCGGGTCGGTGACGTCGGCGGCGAGCACCAGCACCTCGGCGCCGGCGGCCTCCATCCGGCGGATCGCCGCGATGGCCCGGCCGGCCCGGTCGGCGCCGCCGTGCACCGCCAGGTGCGCGTCCCAGTCGTCGCGCTCCGGCAGCCCGGAGCGGGCCAGCAGCACCAGCTTGGCGCGGGCCCGGACCGCGAAGTCCTCGGCCAGGGTGACGCCGATGCCGCCGAGACCGCCGGTGATCAGGTAGCGCCCCTCCTCGCGGAGCACGCCCGGCTCGTCCTCGGGCCCCACGGTGACCTGCTCGTGGCCGCCCACCCAGCGCCGGTCGCGGCGCAACGCCACCTCCGGGTGTTCCGGGTCGACCGGGCTGCGCAACTCCACCACGAGGGCGGCCACGCCGCGCGCGGCCGGGTCGGCGTCGAGCAGCCGGACGGTGAGGCCGGGCAGCTCGACCGGGAGCACCCGGGCCAGCCCGGCGAGCGTGGCGTGCTCGGGGCGGACCACGTCGTCGCCGCGCACGTCGCCGATGCCGGCGGTGACCAGGTCGAGGCGGATGCCCGCCTCGTCGGCGGTCAGGCCGACGCCGGCGAGCGCCTGCACCAGGTGCAGCGCGCCGAAGAAGCCACGGTCCTGGGCGGCCCAGGCGGCGGCCACGTCGGTGCCGGCCGGCTCGCCGTCGAGCGCGAACGCGTGCACGATCCGGCGGGGCAGGTCGGGGCCGAGCGCGGCGACGAGCGCGTCGGCGTCGGCCCGGTCACCGGGGCGCAGCCGGAAACCGGTCGCGGTGACCGTGAACGCGCCGCCGGCGCGTACCTCCACCGGGTCGTCGCCGGCGGCCCGCAACGCGGCGACGAGCGCCTCGCCGCGCGGGCCGTCGGCCAGCACCAGGCAGCGGCCCAGCGGCTCGACCGTGCGGGCCGGCGCGGCCTGCCGCCACACCGGCACGGCGAACCACTCCGGCAGCGGCCGGGGGCCGGTCTCGGCCGGGGCCGCGGCCGTCTCCTCCACCGGGTCCGGCTCGACCCAGTAGCGGCGTCGCTCGAACGGGTACGTGGGCAGCGGCACCCGCCGCGCGTCGGGGTCGACGGCCGGGTTCACCGCGGTCCCGGCGCACCAGAGCGCGCCGGCCGTGCCGAGCAGCGTGGCCAGGTCACCCGTCGACTCGCCGGGCCCGGGCAGGCTGCCCAGCGGGGTGAACGCCCGCTGCGCCCCGCCCGCCCTGGCGACCTGCATCCGGGCCAGGTTGGCCAGTTGCCGGCCCGGGCCGCACTCGACGAGCGCCCAGGTGCCCTCGGCGAGCAGGGTGGCCACGCACGCGCCGAAGCGGACCGGCCGGCGCAGGTGCGCGGCCCAGTACGCCGGGTCGGTGGCCTGCGCGTCGGTGATCCACTCGCCGGTCACGTTGGACACGAACGGCACGGCCGGCGGGCGCAGCGGCACGGTCGCCATCAGCGCGGCGAACTCGTCGAGGATCGGGTCCATCATCGGCGAGTGGAACGCGTGCGAGGTGCGCAGCAGTTTGGACTTGTGCTTCCCGCCGAGGTTCTCCGCGAACGCCTCGACGAGCGCGGTCTCGCCGGCCACCACGCACGTGCCGGGGCCGTTCACGGTCGCCACCGACAGGCCCTCGGGCAGCCGTTCGGCCACCGCCGACTCGTCGAGCGTGACGGCGAGCATGGACCCGGGCGGCAGGGCGTGCATGAGCCGGCCCCGGGCGGCCACCACCCGCAGCGCGTCCGGCAGGGCGATCACGCCGGCGAGCGTCGCGGCCACGTACTCGCCGATCGAGTGGCCGATCATCGCGGCCGGGGTGACGCCGGCGGCCCGCCAGGCGGCGGCGAGCGCGTACTCGACGGTGAACAGGGCGGGCTGGGTCCAGCGGGTCTCGGTGAGCAGCGCCGCCGCGTCCGGGTCGCGGCCGAGGATCAGGTCCCGGATGTCCCGGCCCAGCTCGGGGCGGAGCAGCTCGGCGCACTCGTCCACGGCGGCGGCGTACGCCGGGTCCTCGGCGTACAGTTCGGCGCCCATCCCGGCGTACTGCGAGCCCTGGCCGCTGAACAGGAACCCCACCCGGGGGGTGGCGTCGGCGTCGCCCCGGTGCGTCCGGCGCCGGTCGCGCAGCGCGGCGGCGGCGTCCTGCGGGTCGACGGCGACCACGGCCGCGCGGTGCGCGTACGCCTGGCGGCCGACACGTAGCGTGTGCGCGACGTCGGCGAGCGACCCGTCGCTGTCACCGGCCAGGTGGTCGGCGAGCCGACGCACGGCCGCGTCCAGCGCGGTGGGGGTCTTCGCCGACACCTGGAGCAGGTGCGCCGGGCGGACCCGCCGTTCGGCCCGGTACGCGGCCGGCGCCTCCTGGAGCACCACGTGGGCGTTGGTGCCGCCGATGCCGAACGAGCTGACCCCGGCGCGGCGCGGCCCGCCGTCGGCGTCCCACTTGGTGAGCGTGTTCGCCACGTAGAACGGCGTGTCGGCGAAGTCGATGGCCGGGTTCGGCGTCTCGTAGTTGATGGTCGGCGGGATCAGCCCGTGTTCCATCGCGAGCACCGTCTTGATCACGCTGACGATCCCGGAGGGCTGGCTGAGGTGGCCGATGTTCGACTTCACCGAGCCGATGCCGCACCAACCCCGGTCGTCGGTGTCCCGGGCGTAGACGGCGGAGAGCGCGGCGATCTCGATCGGGTCGCCGAGCGCGGTGCCGGTGCCGTGCGCCTCGACGTAGCTGATGCTGCGCGGGTCGATCCCGGCCAGCCCGACAGCCTGGGCCACCGCCTCGGTCTGCCCCTCGACGCTCGGCGCGGTGAAACCCACCTTCCCGGCGCCGTCGTTGTTGATCGCGTTGCCGAGCACCACGGCGCGGATGGTGTCGCCGTCGGCGATCGCGTCGGAGAGCCGCTTGAGCAGGGTGACGCCGACGCCGCTGCCCCACACCGTGCCGTTGGCGTCGGCGTCGAACGGCCGGCACCGCCCGTCCGGCGAGGTGAAACCGTCCATACCGAGGTAGCCCACGTGCGGCAGCTCGATGTTGACCCCGCCGGCCAGGGCCATGTCGCACTCGCCGTTGCGCAACGCCTCGCAGGCGAGGTGGAACGCGACGAGCGAGGTGGAGCAGGCGGTGTGCACGGTGAGGCTGGGACCGCGCAGGTCCAGCCGGTAGGAGACGTTCGTGGCCACGTAGTTCGGCGAGGTGCCGGTGGCGATCGAGACCAGGCCGTGCGGGTTGCCGCCGACCCGCTTGTTGCGCAGCACGTGGCGGTGCAGGTAGGTGTTGCCGCCGGCCCCGGCGTAGACGCCGACCGCGCCGTCGTAACGGCCGGGGTCGTAGCCGGCGTCCTGCAACGCCGTGTAGCAGGTTTCCAGGAACAGCCGGTGCTGCGGGTCGGTGATCTCCGTCTCGCGCGCGGTCATCCCGAACAGGCCGGCGTCGAACTCGTCGTAGCCGTCGACGAGCGGGGCGCGGTTGACCCAGCCCGGGTCGTCGACCTCGTCCGGGTGGGCGCCGCGGGCGATCTGCTCCTCGCGGGTCAGCTCGGTGGTCGACTCCACGCCGTCGACCAGGTTGCGCCAGAACTCGTCGACGTCGGCCGCGCCGGGCAGGCGGGCGGCCAACCCGACGATGGCGATGGGTTCGATGCCGTCGTCGGCGGTGGGAAAGTCGTCAGACATGGGAGGTCCTTCATTCGCACGGGGTTGCGGCATCACGGCTGCTGGGGTCGGCGGGGCGGTGGGGTACGGCGGGCACGGCCCCGCCGGGCGGCGGCGCGCAACGCGGCGCGGGCCAGCTCCGGCCGGTCGGCGGCGCCGTCGAGGCTGGCGGCGAGCGCCCGTACCGTCGGGTGGCGGAACAGGTCGAGCATGGTGATCGAGCGGCCGGTGGCCTCGACGAGCCGGGCGTGCACCGCGGCGAGCGCCATCGAGTGGCCGCCGATGTCGAAGAAGTTGTCCGCGACGCCGACGGCGTCCCGGCCGAGGACGTCCCGCCAGATGCCGGCGATCAGCGCCTCGGTCCCGGTGAGCGTGTCCGGGCCGGCGGGCAGCGGCGCCCGGGCCGGCTCGGCGGCGACGGTCATCGCGCCCAGCGCCGCCACCCGCACCGCCGGGCGGGGCAGCTCGGACGCCACCTCGCCGGCCGGCGTGTCCGGGTCGGCGGCGAGCGCGCCGACCAGGGCGACCAGGTCGGCCAGGAGCGCGGCGATCCGGTCGGCGTCGAACAGGTCCGGGTTGTACACCACCTCGACGCCGGCCCGTCCGTCCCGCTGCACCACGTAGACCGTCAGGTCGAACGGCGACCCGGGTTTCGGCACCGGCACCGGCTCGGCGGTCAGGTCGGGCAGCGCCAGCCGGGGCGGGGCGAAGTTGAGCACGTTGAACAGCACCTGCACCAGCGGCGCGCGGGAGGTGTCCCGGCCGACGCCGAGCGCCTCGACGATCCGTTCCAGCGGCGCGCCCGGGTGGTCGGTGACCTCCTGCAGTTCGGCGGCGGCCCGGTCGACCTGCCCGGCGAAGCTCCCGCCGGCGCGCACCCGCACCGGCACGGTGTCGATGAAGAAGCCGATCACCTCGTCGAACGCGGCCAACCGCCGGTCGGCGACGACGGCGCCGAGCAGGTGGTCGTCGCCGCCGGTGAGCCGGCGCAGCAGCTCGCCGAAGCCGGCCAGCAGCACCGCCGCGACCGTGACGCCGCGCCGGGCGGCCAGGTCGCGGACCGCCCGGTCGGCGGCGGCGTCGAGCCGGACCGCGGCCTCCGCGCCGGCGTACGTCTGCACGGCCGGGCGGGGCCGGTCGCGGGGCAGCTCCAGCACCGTCGGCGCGCCGGCCAGGTGCCCGGTCCACCAGGCCAGGTCGGCGTCGCCGCGACGCCTGTCGCGTTCCGCGCGCCACACCGCGTAGTCGGCGTACGTCGCGGGCAGCGGCGGGCGACCCGGGACCGGCCCGCCGACCGCCCGGGCGTACGCGGCGGCCAGCTCGTCGTAGAGCACGGCCTCGGACCAGCCGTCGAAGACCGCGTGGTGCACGGTGATCGCGAGCACGTGCTCCGTGGCGGCGAGCCGGTAGACGGTCACCTGCCAGGCCGGGCCGGTGGCCAGGTCGAACCCGTGTCCGGCGCCGGCCGCGAGCATGCCGGCCAGCTCGGTGTCCGGGTCGGCGGCGGCGGTCAGGTCGACCACCGGCACGGCCACGTCGGTCGGTTCCTCGCGGACCGCGTACGGCACGCCGCCGGCCTGCGGGATGCGCCAGCGCAGCACGTCGTGCCGTTCGGCGACGGCGCGCAGCGCCACGCCGAGCGCGGCCACGTCCAGCGGGCCGCGCAGCCGGTGCGCGACCGCGATGTTGTAGGGCGCGCTGGACGCGGTGAGCTGGTCGGTGAACCACAGCCGCCGCTGCGGCGGGGACAGCGTGGGCGGGTTGCCGGTGGTCAACCCGTCGCCGTCGGTCGGGTCGGCGGCGCGGACCCGCTCCACCAGCGCGGCGAACGTGCGGGCGGTGAACAGCGCCCGGGTGTCGACCCGCCGGCCCAGCTCGGCGCGGAGCGCGGCGACGAGCCGCATCGCGGCGACGGAGTTGCCCCCGGCGGTCAGGAAGTCGCTGTCCGGGTTGGGGGCGGCGCCGAGCAGCCGGGTCCAGAGCCGCCGGACCACGTCGCGCACCGGATCGCCGCCGTCGGGCATGTCGTCGGCCGGGGCGGCGGCGGTGGCCAGCGCGCGCAGCGCCGACCGGTCCAGCTTGCCGCTGGTCGGGCTGACCGGCAGCGCGGGCAACCGGACCGTCCGGGCCGGGAGCATCGCGGTGGTCAACCGCTGCCGCGCGTACGCCCGCAGCGCGTCGTCGTCGGGCGCGGCGTCCGGGGTGAGGAAGGCGACCAGCTCGGTGCCGGCCGGGCCGGGCACGGCCTCCACCGCGACCCGCTCGACGCCGGGGTGGCCGGCCAGCACCGCCTCGATCTCGCCCAGCTCGATGCGCTGGCCGCGCACCTTGACCTGACGGTCGGCCCGGCCGAGGTAGACGAGCCGGCCGTCCGGCGCCTGCCGCACCAGGTCACCGGTGCGGTAGAGCCGCTCGCCGGGCGCGTCCCCGAACGGGTCCGGCACGAACCGCTCGGCGGTCAGGCCGGGCCGGCCGAGATAGCCGTCGGCCAGGCCCGGGCCGCCGATCAACAGTTCGCCGGTCTCCCCCGGCGGCACCGGCCGCAGGTCGGCGTCGACCACGTACGCGCGGTGGTTGGGCAGCGGCCGGCCGATCGGCACCGGGTCGGCGTCGGCCGGGGTGAGGTCGCCGCCGACCGCCAGTACGGTGGTCTCGGTCGGGCCGTAGCCGTTGACGAACCGCCGGCCCGGCGCCCAGCGGGCGACCAGCTCGGCCGGGACCGGCTCGCCGCCGCAGAGCAGCACCCGCCACGACGGCGCGGTCGCCGGGTCGAGCAGCGCGAGCACGGTGGGGGTGACGAACCCCCAGGTCACCTCGTGCGCGGCGACGAACCGGGCCAGCCGCGCCGGGTCGGAGCGGTCGTCGGCGCCGAGCAACTGCACCGCGCCGCCGAGGGTCAGCGGCACGAACAGGTCCATGGTGGCCGCGTCGAAGCCGAGCGAGGCGATGCCGAGGCTGCGCGTCGAGGCGTCCGCGCCGGTCAGCGCGGACACCCCGGTGACGAACTCGACCGCGTTGCGGTGGGTGGTGAGCACGCCCTTGGGGCGGCCGGTGGAGCCGGAGGTGAACAGCACGTACGCCGGGTCGCCGGGGCGGGCCGGACAGGGCAGGAGCGGGGCGGTGCCGGTCCGGCCGAGCGCCTCCACGCCGGGCTCGGCCCCGAACTCGGCCGCCGCCGCGTCGCCGGCCACCACCCGCACGCCGGCGTCGCGGGCGATCTCGCGCCGCCGGGCCCGCGGGCCGTCCGGCTCCAGCGGCACGTACGCGGCGCCGGCCAGCAGCACGCCGACCACGGTGACCACCAGGTCGGGGGTACGCGCGCCGCAGACGCCGACCCGGTCGCCCCGGCCGACGCCACGCTCGCGCAGCGCGGCGGCCACCCCGGCGGCCCGCTCGACGAGCTGCCGGTAGGTGAGCCGGTGGTCCCACTGGCGCACCGCCACCGCGTCCGGCACGAGGGCGGCCCGGGTGGTGATCAGGTCGGCGAGGGTGGCGTCCGGCCAGGGCAGGTCCGGCCCGGCGGCGGCGCTGACGGTCAGGATGTCGGTCACCGGTGTGCTCCCAGGTGCTCGGCCGGATCGGTGATCTGGAGGCGGAGTTCGCTGACGTAGCGGTGGCCGTGGGCGTCGGACACCCAGGCGTCGGTGGGGGCGGGCAGCAGCTCGGAGACCACCACCGGCACGTCCGGGCCGGTACGTAGCGCGGCGTCCACCATGGCGCAGAGCGACTGCGCGTACAGCGGGCCGGTCAGGTCCAGATAACAGGGCTTGATCTCGGTGCCCACCTTGACGAACACCCGGTCGGGCAGGCCGCTGGCCGCCCGCCAGCGGCGCACCGCCAGGTAGCGGGCCGCCTCGTCCGGGTGGCCGCCGAGGCCGCACGCGCCGGCGGTGCTCCGCCAGGTGCGCCGGGCCACCACCAGCCGGTCGATGGTGATCCGGGGCGTGTGCGGCGCGGCGCCGAACAGCTTGAACGCATCCACCAGCAGCGAGCCGAGCAGGGGCGCGAAGACCTCCATCAGTGGCCAGCGGGCCCCGTCCGGTAGGACCGCGGTGAGCCGGTCGCCGGCCCGTTCCACGCGCACCGCGGTCGCCGGGACGAGCCGCTCGGCGTCGGCGCCGTACGCGGTGTCGATGCCCAGTTGGCGGTCCGCCGGGCCGGTCAGCGCCCAGGTGGTGCGGGTGGCCCGCCGGGGGAAGCTCTCCGGCCAGAGCACCCGCAGCCGAGCCGGGCCGAGGTCGGCGTCGAGGTCGGCGCGCAGCGCCGCCGGGTCGGGGTGGAACGGGCTGAGCACCGCGCTGTCGAAGGCGACGGTGGCCGGGTGCAGCTCGCCGAGCACGAGCAGGAACTCGCCCCGCTCGACGGCGTCCGGGGACGCGGCGCTGAGCTGGACGTCGGGGTTGTGCAGCCGGGCCGACGGCCAGCCGGGGTTCTCGGCCGGGAACAGCGCCCGGACCCGCTCGGCCAGGTCCGCCGCGCGCAGCCGCAGCTCCGCCTGCCCGGCCGGCAGGTCGCGCAGGCCGAACAGCTCGGTCCACCGTTCGGTGAGCGCGGCGCCGGCCCGGCCGATCGGGCCGTCCGGCGCGACGAGCGTCCCCTGGGCGAGCAGCCACAGGTCGGCCAACCGCACCGGCTCGCCGTCGGCGGCCAACTCCTCGTGCAGCTCGGTGAAGAGTTCGCCGCAGCCGGCGGCGACCTGCGCGGTGAACCAGCGGGCGGTGCGCAGCACCACCGCGAGGGGCTCGGCGAGGGCGTCCACCACCGTGGCCCCGATCCGGAACTCCAGGTCGCGGGCGGTTTCCTCGTAGCAGACCGTGCGGCCGGCGTACATCTGTCCGCTGTGCCGGGTGGCCGGGCGGCCGGTGACCGCGGTGAAGCGGACGTTGAGCGCGGCGAGCGCGGCGGCGAGCCGGTCCGGGTCGCCGGCCGCGACCGCCACCTCGTCCCGGGCGGCGCGGAGCCGGTCGAACTCGGCGGTGGTGGTGGCGCGGACCCGCTCGTCGCCGATCGCGGCGATGCGCGCGGCGAGCACCCGCTCCGCGTCCGGGGCGACCGGCAGGTTGCCGCCCCAACTGAGCTGGCCGCGTTCGACCCAGCGGTCCAGCAGCAGGTAGACGTCGTCGACGCCGTGCACCGCGCCGTCGCCGCGCAGCCGTTCGGCCAGGTCCACCGCCGGGGTCCGCCCGTCGCAGGCGGCGAGCACCCGGGCCTCGACCGGCGTCAGCGCGATCGGCGGGTGCAGCGGCCGGCGCAGCTCCCGCCCGGTCACGGTCAGGTGCGGTTGCAGCGCGGGCGCCCACCAGCGGCGCACCGCCAGGTCGTCGGCGAGTCGGTCGGCGTACGCGATGAGCGCCCACGCCTCGAAGAACACCCGACGCCGGTGCACCAGGGCCGAGCCGGGCTCGGTGCGGACGCCGGGCACCGCCGGGTCGACCGTGCCCCAGCAGACCGGGCCGAAGAAGCCGATGGTCTCGGCTTTGCCGCAGTACCGCTGCCAATAGCGCAGCAGGCTCAGCTCCCGCTTGCGTCGCCGCACGTTCCGCACCCGCGGATCGGTACGCAGCAGGCCGTCCAGAGCGATGAGCATGTCCGGGTTCTGCCAGGTGACCGCCTCCCGCACCAGCGGGTCGGCGGCGAGGTCGCCGGCCGTCGCGGAGGAGTCGAGCAACGCCTCGCGCAGCGTCTTGTCGAACATCTCGGGGCTGCTCGCGCCGGCCAGCAGCGCGTCGGCGGCGCTGGCGCAGTCGGGCGCGGCGAACCGGTCCAGCCCGGCGGCCGGGAACCCGGCGGTACGCAGCACCACGTCCCGCCACACCGACCAGCCGGTCGTGCCCAGGGGCAGCAGGTGGCTCATCGGCCGTCCTCCCACCCGGTGTCGGTGAGGTGCAGCCGCAGCTCGCTGAAGTAGCGGCGGCCGTCGCCGTCGGGCACCCACGCCTGCTCCGGCTCGGGCAGCATCTCGCTCACCGTCAGCGGGACACCGTCGCCGCCGTCGACCCGGGCGGCTCGCACCAGGGCGCAGAGCATGGTGGCGAACCCGGGCGCGGCCAGGTCCACGAAACAGGGCTTCGTCTCGGTGCCGAGCTTGACGTAGACCCGCTCGGGCAGATCGAGCCGGCGACGCCAGGCGCGGACGGCCAGGAAGCGGTTCCGCTCCCCGACGGCGTCGGCCAGGCCGCTCTGGCCGACCGTGGTCCGCCAGGTCCGGCGGGACACCACGAGCCGGTCCACGGTGATCCGGGGCGTGTGCGGCGCGGCGGCGACCAGCTTGAACCCGTCCACCGCGTGCGCGCTGAGCACCGGGGCGAAGATCTCGGCGAGTGGCCAGCGCTGCCCGTCGGGGGCGGTGGCGACCAGGTCGCCGTCGACCTCGTGCACGGTGAGGTCCACGGTGGGCAGCACCCGGGCCGGGTCGGCGCCCGGCGCGTCCAGGAAGGCCAGTTGCCGGTCGGTCGGCCCGGTCAGCGACTCGGCGGTGCGGCTGGTGCGGCGCGGCCAGTCGGCCGGGAAGAGCAGCCGGACCCGTCCCCCGCCCAGGTCCGCGGCGAGGGCGTCGCGCAGCCGCGCCGGCTCCGGATGTGTCTGGGTGAAGACCGCGCAGTCGAACGAGGACCAGGCGGCGTGCAGCTCGCCCAGCACCACGGTGTACTCGCCCCGGTGCAGGGCCGCCGCGTCGGTGGCGCAGATCTGCAGGTCGGGGCTGTGCACGACGGCGTTGGACCAGCTCGGCCGGGTGCCCGGGAAGACCGCGTCGATCCGGCCGGCCAGGTCGGCCGCGCGCACCCGGACGTCGGTGACGCCGGCGGGCGCGGTGTCCAGGCCGAACAGCCCGGCCCAGCGGGTGGCGAAGTCGGCCGCGACCGCGTCCACCGGTCGCTCGCCGTCGCCCCAGAACAGGCCCTGGGCGAGGAACCACAGGTCGGCCAGGGCCACCGGGCCGCCGGTTTCGGCACGCAGCTCGTCGTAGAGGCCGCGCAGCACCGTCAGGTACGCCTCGGCGAGCGCGTTGGCCAGCCAGCGGGCGGCGCGGAGCAGCACGTCCAGCGGGGCGGCCAGCTCGGCCAGCAGCGGGGCGCCGAAGACGACGTCCAGGTCGCGGGCGGTGTCCTCGTAGCAGATGGTGCGGCCGGCGTACATCTGGCCGGCGCGACGGGTTGCCGGCACCCCGGTCAGCTCGGTGAACGTGGCGTCGAGGTGATCCAGCGCGGCGCGCAACGCCACCGGGTCGCCGGCCGCCGCGGCCACCGCGTCGCGGGCGGCGCGCAGCCGGTCGAAGCCGGACCGGGCGGCGGCGCGGGCCGACTCGTCGCCGATCGCCGCGATCCGCTCGGCCAGCACCCGCTCGGCGTCCGGGCTGACCGGCAGGGCCGCGTCCCAGGTGATCAGCTCCCGGGCCACCAGCCGGTCGAGCAGCGCGTAGCCGTCCTCGGGCCGGCGCAGTCCGATCGCCGGGTCGGCGACCAGGTCGGCGGCGGGGCGCCGGCCGTCGGCGGCACGCAGCAGCGCGGCCTCGACCGGGCTCAGCGTCACCGGCGGGCGGCCGGGCCGCAGCACCGTCCGGTCCCGGACCGCCAGGTGCGGACGCAGCATCGGCGGCCACCAGCGGCGGACGGCCGGGTCGGCGCCGATCCGGTCGGCGTACGCGGCCAGCGCCCAGGACTCGAACCACACCCGGCGCCAGCGGGTGAGCCGGTCGCCGGGCTCGACCCGGGCCACCTCCGGCAGCTCGGGATCGAGGGTGACCCAACAGCCCGGGCCGAAGAAGCCGACCGTCTCGTTCTTGCCGCAGTAGCGCTGCCAGTATTTGAGCAACGCCCGCTCCCGGTCCCGCCGGCGCACGTTGCGGGGGGCGTCGGCGCCGCCGCGCGCCAGCCCGTCCAGCGCGACCAGGGCACCCCGGTTCTGCCAGGTGACCGCCTCCCGCAGCCGCGGGTCGGCGGCCAGCGCGGTGAGCCGTTCGGCGCCGGCGCGGACCGCCTCGTCGAACTCCTTGTCGAACCGGTCCGCGCCGGCGCCGGTGGCGAGCAGCTCGTCGGCGGCCACCGCGGCCCGGGGCGCGGTCAGCAGCGCCAGCCCGTCGGCGGGGAAGCCGGTGGTCCGCAGGACCGCGTCGCGCCACACCGACCATCCGGTGTCGCCGAGGGGGACCCGGTGCGCACCGCCGGCGGTCCCGCGGCCGGCGGCGCGCACCGGGTCCGGACCCGCGTCCGGTGTCCGGACGCGGGTCGTCGAATCGCCGGGCGCGGCGAGCGGCGCGGCGCTCCGCACGTCCGGCGCGGCGGCCGGCACGTCCGACGCCGAGGCCGGCACGCCCGGCGCGGCGGCCAGGTCGGCCCGGATCAGCGCGGCCAGCTCGGCGAGTCGGTCGTGCAGGAAGAAGTGCCCGCCGGGCAGCTCGTGCAGGGTGAACCCGGCCGCGGTGTGCTCGACCCAGGCGGCGTTCTGCTCCCGGGTGACCGCCCGGTCCCGGTCGCCCGCGAACGCGACGATCGGCACCGGCAGCGGCTCGCCGGGGACGTAGCGATAGTCGTCGACCCGGCCGAAGTCGGCCCGCAGCAGCGGCAGCAGCAGGTCCACCAGCTCCGGGTGGTCGAGCAGCTCGGCGGAGAGGCCGCCGCCGTCGCGCAGGCGGCGCAGCAGCTCGTCGTCGTCGGCGTGGGACAGCCCGTCGAAGAGACCCGGCCCGGCGACGTGCGGGGCACGGGCCCCGCCGACGTAGAGCCGCAGCGGCAGCGGGCGGCCGGTACGGCGCAGTTCGCGGACCACCTCGAAGCCGAGCCGGCCGCCCATCGAGTGGCCGTAGATCGCGTACGGGCGGTCGGCGCGGGAGGCGATCGCGTCGGCCACCTCGGCGACGGTGAAGCGCGGGTCCTCCATGATCCGGTTCTCCCGGCCGGGCAGTTGCACCGGCAGCACCTCGACGCCCGGACCGACCGCGGCCGGCCAGTGTCGGAACGCGCTGGCGCCCGCGCCCGCGTAGGGCAGGCAGAACAGCCGCACCGGCGCCTCGGGTCGGCTACCGGCGGAGACGAACCAGTTCACCGTGGGCCTCTCTGCACGGGGTCGATCCAGTGCCGGCGGCGCTGGAACGGGTAGGTGGGCAGGCCGGTACGCCGCACGGCGCCCTCCGGGTGCAGGGCGGCCCAGTCGACGTCGTGCCCGGCCACCCAGTCGGCGGCCAGCTCGCGCAGCGGCCCGCCGTCCCCGGCGATCCGGGCGTCGGTGTCGAGCAGCACGTCGAGCGCGGCCAGCGCGGCGGGCCGGGAGGCGGCGACGACCGCGGCCCGGTGGGCGAACGGTCGCCGGCCCAGCGCCAGCGTGGCGGCCACCTCGGGCAGCGGCGGCGCGGCCCCGGCCAGGTGGCTGCGCAGCCGGGCCAGCGCGGCCCGCAACGCCGCCCGGGTACGCGCCGAGACCGGCAGCAGCCACGGCCCGTCGCCGGACGGGTCGACCGGGTCGACCGGCGGCGGCTGCTCCACCACCACGTGGGCGTTGGTGCCGCCCAGCCCGAACGCGCTCACCCCGGCCACCCGGCGGGCGCCGTCGGGCCAGTCCCGCGTCTTGGTCGGCACGTAGAACGGACCGGCGGCCAGGTCGATCTCCTGGTGCGGGCGGGTGAAGTGCAGGTTCGGCGGGATCACGCCGTGCCGGACGGCGAGCACCGCCTTGATCAGCCCGGCGATGCCGGCCGCCGCGTCGAGGTGGCCGATGTTCGTCTTCACCGAACCCAGCGCGCAGGTGCCGGGGGGCGCGGCGCCGGCGTACACCTCGTGCAGCGCGGCCACCTCGATGGCGTCGCCGAGCGGGGTGCCGCTGCCGTGCGCCTCGACGAGACGGACCTCGCCCGGGTCGACCTCGGCGGTGGCGAGCGCGTTGGCGACGGCGGCGGCCTGCCCGGCGGGGCCGGGCACGGCGAAGCCGGCCCGGTCCGGGCCGTCGTTGGTGACCGCCCAGCCGGGCAGGATCGCATAGATCCGGTCGCCGTCGGCCTGCGCGTCGGCGAGCCGGCGCAACGCGACCACACCCGCGCCGGAGCCGAACCCGGAGCCGTCGGCGGCGGCGTCGAAGGCCCGGCACCTGCCGTCGGGCGAGGCGAGCCCGCCGGGGGTGGCGCGGTGCCGGGGCCAGGTCACGGTGGCCCCGCCGGCCAGGGCGAGGTCGCACTGGTAGTCGGCGAGGCTCTGCGCGGCCAGGCAGACCGCGACGAGCGAGCTGGAGCAGGCGCTCTGCACCGCCACCGCCGGCCCGGTCAGGCCGAGCCGGTAGGCGACCTGTCCGGGCAGGTGGTCGGTGAACTGCCGGCCGAGCAGCCGCGCCTCCCAGTCGTCCGGGTCGACGTCGCCGACCACGGCCGGGTTGTCCATCAGGTGAAACAGGAAGTAGCGGTTGGCGGAGGTGGCGGCGTAGACGCCGACCGGGCCGGGGAAGCGTCGCGGGTCGTGCCCGGCGTCCTCCATCGCCTCCCACGCGGTCTCCAGGAAGAGCCGGTGCTGGGGGTCGGTGCGGGCGGCCTCGTCGGCGCCGAAGGCGAAGAACTCGGCGTCGAAGTCGGTCACCCCGTCGAGCCGGCCGGTGGCGCGGACGTGCCGGGGGTCGGCGCGCAGCTCCGGCCCGATGCCGAGCGCGGCCAACTCCTCGTCGGTGTGGTCGTGGACGGAGTCCACCCCGGCGCACAGGTTCCACCAGAACGTCGCCACGTCCGGCGCGCCGGGGAAACGGCCGGCGAGGCCGACCACGGCGATCTCGTCGCCGGTGTGCGCGCGGGCGACGCCGACCGGCGCGGCGGGCGCGGGCAGCACCGGCACCCGGACCGTGTCCGGCGGGGCGTCGAGCAGCGCCGCCTGGGCCGCGACGGTGGGGTGGTCGAACAGGCGCAGCATCGGCAGGCGTACGCCGAACCGCTCGGCGATCCGCTGCTGCACCAGGCCCAGCAGTAGCGACTGCCCGCCCACGTCGAAGAAGCCGTCGGTGCGGCCGACCGCCGGGCGGCCGAGCACCGCGCACCAGATGTCGTGCACGGCGCGTTCGGTGTCGGTGACCGGCGCCGCGTCGGCGGCCACCTCGACGACCGGGTCGGGCAGCGCCCGCTCGTCGACCTTGCCGCTGACCGTGAGCGGGAAGTCGTCGACCACGACCACCGCGCGGGGCACCGCGTGCTCGGGCAGGGCGGCGGACAGCGCCGCGCGCAACGCGGTCGGGTCGGGGCGGGCGCCGGCCGGCCGGACGTACGCCAGCAGCTCGCCGTCGCGGACGATGGCGCGGACGCCGGCCACGCCCGGTTGGGCGGCGAGCACGGTCTCGATCTCGGTCAGCTCGATCCGGTGCCCGCGCACCTTGACCTGCCGGTCGAGCCGGCCCAGGCAGACCAGCTCGCCGCCGGGCAGCCACCGGCCGAGGTCGCCGGTGCGGTAGGTGGGCACCCCGTCGGCGTCGGTGCCGAAGCGGTCGCTGTCCTGGTTGAGGTAGCCGGGGGCGAGGTGCCGGCTGCGGACCACGATCTCTCCGGTGCCGGTGGCGAGGTCGAGCCGGTAGCCGGGTAACGCGGCGCCGACGGGCAGCGGCCCGGTCGCGGTCGGGTCCACCCCGGACAGGCTCAGCACGTGTCGGGCGGCGAACGTCATCTCGGTCGCCCCGTAGCCGTTGACCAGCCAGCAGTCCGGGGCGAACCGGTCCCGGCCGCGCGCCGCGTCGGCCCAGGTGGCCTGTTCCCCGCCGAGCAGCACCGCCCGCACCGAGGGCAGCCGCCGCTCGCCGAGCGTGTCAAGCAGGAAGCGGTAGACGGTGGGCGTGCAGTGCAGCACGGTGGTCCGGTGCCGGTCGAGCTGCTCGACGGCGTACGCCAGGCCCTGCCGGCGCAGGTCGACCGGGACGACCGCGGCGCCGGTGAGCAATGCCGGGTAGAGGTCGGGGATGGCGGCGTCGAAGCTGAACGAGGCGAGCAGGCTGAGCCGGTCGGCGGGGCCGACGGCGAGCGCGTCGATCTGGTTGTCGACGACGTGGGCCAGGTTGCGGTGGGTCTGCCCGACGGCCTTGGGCACGCCGGTGGAGCCGGAGGTGAACAGCACGTACGCCAGCGCGTCCGGGTCGACCGGAACGGGGCGCAGCGGGGCCGGCGGCACGTCGTCGAGCGGCACCACGGCGCGTCCGCCGGCGAGCGTCCGGGCCAGCTCGCGGTGCTCGGCGCCGCAGGCCACGGCGGTCACCCCGGCGGCGTCGACCATCTGCCGCAGCCGCGCGACCGGGAAGCCCGGGTCCAGCGGCACGTACGCGCATCCGGCGGCGAGCGTGCCGAGCAACGCGGTGACGGTCGGCGCGCCGTGCGCGGTGAGCAGCGCGATCCGGTCGCCGGGGCGGAGGCCGGCGGCGGCGAGCCGGGCGGCGTGCCCGCCGGCCGCCTCGGCCAGCTCGGCGTAACCGACCTCGTGGGTCTCGCCGAGAAGCGCCGGGCGGCCACCGTGGACCGCTGCGACCGCGCCGAAACGATTGATGATCGTCGTCTGTGCCATGTCAGGAGACGGATTGCTCTCCACCGACGGTGGGCACGCAGCATGGAATGAACGTGATCATTGATTCCCCCCCAGGACTTCACGTTGGAAGCAGAATATGGCCCGACCCCTCGACCGGAAGAGCATCGATGCGGGTCAAGCCGAAGGGGGGATGGCCCCTGGCACCACGGGCGGAGGAATCCGTCCGATCATCCCTCTAGCGCGAAGACGATTTTCAGCGTAGGCACCTACTGGCGAGTTATTTTACGGTGAAAGTACTTTTGGGCCGCGAAATCTTCAGTGGTGGCCTCGATGCCCGCAGCTCGACCCGGATCGCGGGGAGCCTGCTCAGACATCGTACGGCGGACGCGGAATCGGGTCCACCATCGCGTCGAACCCCTTCGGCAACTGCGCCACCAGATCCTGGAACTCACCCACGGTGACCGTCTCGCGCAACGTCTCCAGCACCCCCCGGGTGCCCACCTCGGCCACCGCCGGATCCACCGCGGCCCGGTCGGCCACCCGGAAGAGAAAGTCCACCACGGCGCCGGTCGCCCCGGCCGGCTCGGACGTCGTCAGGTAGCCGCCGACGTCGTCCGGGAGTTGGGCCGCCAGATCGGCCGACTCGTCGGCGGTGATCCGCTCGGCGAGGGTCTGCAACACCGCCCGGGAGATGGTGGCGGCCTGGTCGCCGGGAAGCTCCGCGCGGCGCGCCACCGCCTCGACGAACATGGGAAACCGCATGCCGCCCCTCCCCTCGTCGCCGGCCACCGACCCGCCGCCGCCCGCCGACCCCGGCGAGTACCCGCGCCCACCCCCACCAAACGACGCGCCGGTCGGGGTCGGCGCGGCCCCGCCGCCACGACGGCGGGCGGGAGGTCCGCGGGCTAACGTGAGCCCATGGCCAAGCCGACCCGCTGGGTGACCGACACCGAACCCGGCCACTCGCAGTGGTACGTCGACCGGTTCCGCCGCCTCGCCGCCGAGGGCGCGGACCTGGCCGGTGAGGCCCGGATGGTGGACGCGCTCGTGCCGCCCGGCGCGCGGATCCTGGACGCCGGCTGCGGCACCGGCCGGGTCGCCGCCGCGCTGGCCGCCCGGGGGCACACCGTGGTCGGGGTGGACGCCGACCCGACGCTCGTCGAGGCGGCCCGCGCCGACCACCCCGGCCCCCGCTTCCTGGTCGCCGACCTGGCCGAGCTGGACCTGCCCGGGTACGGCGAGGGCGAGCCGTTCGACGCCGCCGTGGTGGCCGGCAACGTGATGGCCTTCGTCGCCCCCGGCACCGAACGGGACGTGCTCACCCGGATCGCCGCGCACGTGCGCCCCGACGGCGTGGTGGTGGTCGGCTTCGGCACCGACCGCGGCTACCCGGTCGTCGCGCTGGACGCCGACGCGGTGGCCGCCGGGCTGCGCCCCGAGCACCGCTTCGCCACCTGGGACCTGCGGCCGTGGCGCGACGACGCCGGGTTCGCCGTCACCGTGCTGCGCCGCCCCGCCTGAGTCGCGGCGGCACTCAGGCCGGGGCGGCGACCGTGCGGGCCGCCTCCGGGTCGAGCGGACTGCCCGCCGGCAGCAGGTCGACCAGGCCCGCCGGCAGCCGCACCGGACGAACCCCGGCGTAGCCGAGCATGCCCGCCACGTCCGCGCCGGCGAGCGCGTACCGCCGGCCCAGGTCGGTGACCACGCACACCGCGCCGCCGGTGGCGCCCGGGGCCGCCGCCGCCTCCACGAGCGCGCCGCGCCCCGGCTCCACCACGACCTGGTCGGCCAGCCCACCCCGGCCCCCCGAGGTGTGCGCGACGGCAGTCAGGTCCGGCGCGGCCACCCCGAGCCGGATCTCGCGTACGCCCGCGTCGTCGCCGGCCCGTGCGCAGAGCGCGCCGCCCTCGCGCGCGGCGAGCCGGGGCGGCACGGCCGGCGGCGCGGTCGGGCCGGCGGGCACCAGGTCGGGCAGCTTGGGCAGCGCGGCGAACCGGCCCAGCGTGATCGGCGCCGGCTCGCCCTGCCCGGTGCGCGCCAGCAGCAACGCGGCCTGCAACTCGGTGATGCCGGCCAGCCCGTCGCGGGCGGCCACCGCGTACTGCCGGCCACCCCCGGAGTTGCGCACCAGGTAGACGTCGCCCACGGTGGCCCCGGCCACCCGCCCGGAGGGTACGCCGAGGTCACCGACCGGCGGCGGGGCCAGGTCGACGCCGGCCGGGATCGTGTTGAGCAGCGCCGCCGCGACCGGCACGGCCCGTTCCCGGGTGGCGGCGAGCGCGGCGAGCACCCGGTCGGTGTCGCGCAGCAGGTAACGCCGGTCGTGCCAGAGCAGGTGCAGGCCGCCGTCCGGGTGGCGGACCAGCAGGCCCTGGTCGCCGAGCGCCCGGCCGCCGGCCGCGTCCCGCCCGATCAGCAGCGCCGAACGTGCCTGGTCCTGCCCCGCCTCCCCGGTCACCGACGAGCAGAGCGTCCAGCCGTCGCGGACCAGCCGGTTGGGCGCGGGCAGCGAGTCCGGGGCGTCGGCGATGCCGAGCGGCAGGCCACGCGGCACCCCGTCGATGGCCCGGCGGGTGACGAGCACGGTCTTCGGCCGGTCCGCCCCGATGATCAGCAGCGCCGAGGCGTAGTTGAGCACCGGGTGCAGTTTCCCGTCCCGGTAGACGAACCGGGCGCCGGACTCCTTCTCCACGATCACCGCGCCGGTGTCCCGCCAGGAGCTGCCGCCGCCGGTGAACAGGCCGTACAGCGCCACCGCGCCCAGTGCGATCACCGCGACCAGCACGCTGGCCAGGCCGGCGCCGGCCAGCCGGCGGAACGGCGACTGCGCGGGGTCGGTCTCCCGCATGACGAGCGCGGCGACCGCCCGCTGGACGGTGAACTGGTACGAGTGCAGCTGGTCCTGCCGCGACGCCATCGGGGTCCCTCCGCCGGGATCGTCGGCGCACAGAATAAGCACTCCGTGGATCCCCCAGCTACCCTGCGTCCCCGCCGTCCCCTTTCATGACCAGCCGACCGGGACTCGGGGCGGTGGCGCTTCGGGTACCCCCGGGGGTATATTCGGGCCAGGAGGTGGGACGTGAAGCTACGACCCGAGATGACCGGCGACGCGCTGACCCGACTCAAGCGGGCCCGCGGACAGCTCAACGCCGTGATCGAGATGATGGAGAACGGCGAGGACTGCCGCGCGGCGCTCACCCAGCTCGCCGCGGTGTCCAAGGCCATCGACCGGGCCGGCTTCAAGATCATCGCTTCTGGCATGCGGCACTGCGGCACCGCCCGCCAGGCGGGCGAGGAGCCGGAGATGACCGAGGAGGAGCTGGAGAGGCTCTTCCTCTCCCTGGCCTGATTCCACCGACCCTCGCCCGCGTCGCCTGATCGCGACGCGGACGGGTAATCCGTGCCTGAACCCGGGCCGGAGTCTGCGCCCTGCATACCCCCCGGGGTATGCAGGGCGAGGAGAGAGGAGAACGACCCATGACCGCAGAGGTGTCCGTCATCGCGACGTCCTCGCTCGGCGACCGCAGCTACCTGGCCTCCGACGGCCGCACGGCAGTCGTGGTCGACCCGCAGCGCGACATCGACCGGGTCCTGCACCTGGCCGGCGCCAAGGGGGTGCGCATCACCCACGTGGTGGAAACCCACATCCACAACGACTACGTCTCCGGCGGCCTGGAACTGGCCCGGATCACCGGCGCGCGCTACCTGGTCGCCGCCGCCGACCAGGTCGGCTTCGATCGGATGCCGGTGGCCGACGGCGACGTGGTGCCGGTCTCGGACGACCTGCGACTGCGGATCGTCGGCACGCCGGGCCACACCTTCCACCACCTGTCCTACGTGCTGGACCAGGCGAGCGACGGCGGCTGGACGCCGGTCGGCGTGTTCACCGGCGGCTCGCTCCTGTTCGGCACCACCGGCCGCACCGACCTGCTCGGCCAGCGACACGCCCACGAGCTGGCGCACCACCAGCACGCCTCCGCGCGCAAGCTGGCCGACCTGCTGCCCGACGGCGCGCAGGTGTGGCCGACGCACGGCTTCGGCAGCTTCTGCTCGGCCAGCCAGGCCGACGCCCCCGAGTCGACCATCGGCCGGGAGAAGGACGTCAACCCGGTGCTGCGACTGGCCGCCGACCGGTTCGTCACCGAGACGCTCGCCGGCCTGGACGCCTACCCGGCCTACTACGCCCACATGGGCGTGGCCAACGCCGCCGGTCCCGCCCCGGTGGACCTCACACCGGTGGCCCGCGCCGACGCCGACGAGCTGCGCCGCCGGATCGCCGCCGGCGAGTGGGTGGTCGACCTGCGGCACCGCAAGGCGTACGCGGCGTCGCACCTCGCCGGCACCGTCAGCCTCGGTCTGGACGGGCCGATGTCGACCTGGCTCGGCTGGCTGATCGACTGGGGCGTCCCGATCACCCTCCTGGCCGAGACCCCGGACCAGGTCGCCGAGGCCCAGCGGGAGCTGGTCCGGATCGGGATCGACCGGCCCGCCGCCCAGGCCACCGGCGCGCCCGAGCGGTGGGCCACCGCACCGTCGGAGCTGCGTGACCTGCCCGTGGCCGACTTCGGCGCCCTGGCCGACGCGCAGGCCGGGGACACCCCGGCCGGCCTGCCGGACCCGCAGGTCGTCCTCGACGTCCGGATGACGAACGAGTGGACGGCCGGGCACGTCGACGGCGCGGTGCACATCCCGCTGCCCGACCTGCCCGGACGACTCGCCGACGTGCCCGCCGGGACGGTCTGGGTGCACTGCGGCTCCGGCTACCGGGCCACCGCCGCCGCGTCGCTGCTGGCCAACGCCGGTCGGGACGTCGTGCTGATCGACGACGTGTTCGCTCGGGCCGAGGCGGCCGGCGTCCGCATGGCGCCCACCGCCTGACCCCCGCTCCCCCACCCGGCCGGCGCGCCGACAGCGCCGGCCGGTGATGCCCCCTGCCCGCGAGGGCTCCTGCCGACCCGGCGGCCGTCCGCCCCCGAAGGAGAACCATGACCACGACCAACCCGTCGACCGTCGACGCGACCACCTTGCGCGAGCTGATCGCCACCGGCCACGCCCCTCGGATGCTGGACGTCCGCACCCCGGGCGAGTTCGAGACCGCGCACGTACCCGGCGCGTACAACGTGCCGCTGGACCTGCTCCGGGAACACCGCGACGAGCTGCGTGCCCACCTCGACGAGGACGTGGTGCTGATCTGCCGCTCCGGTGCCCGCGCCGCCCAGGCCGGGCAGGCGCTCGCCACCGCCGGCCTGCCCCACCTCAAGGTTCTCGACGGCGGCATGCTGGCCTGGCAGGCCACGAACGCCCCGGTCAACCGGGGCCGGCCGCGTTGGGACCTGGAACGCCAGGTCCGCCTGGTCGCCGGCGCGATCGTGCTGGCGGCCGTGGTCGGCTCGGTCTGGGTGCCCGGCCTGAAGTGGATCGCCGGGTTCATCGGCGCCGGCCTCACCGTCGCCGCCGTCTCGAACACCTGCGCCATGGGCATGCTGCTCAGCAGGCTGCCGTACAACCGGGGCGCGCGCTGCGACCTGGACACCGTCGTCGGCCAACTGCGCGACGCCGGACGACGGTCGTGACCGCCCTGGTGCTGACCCTGGTCGGCGCGGTGCTGATCGGGGTGAGCCTCGGCCTGCTCGGCGGCGGCGGGTCCATCCTCGCGGTGCCGTTGCTCGTCTACGTCGCCGGCCTGCCCGCCAAGGAGGCCATCGCCACCTCGCTGCTCGTGGTCGGCGCGACGAGCGCCGTCGGCGTGCTGCCGCACGTCCGCGCCCACCGGGTGCGCTGGCGCACCGGTCTGATCTTCGGCCTGGCCGGCATGACCGGCGCGTACGCCGGCGGCCGGCTGGCCCAGTACGTCCCGGCGAGCGTCCTGCTCACCGCGTTCGCGCTGCTGATGCTCGCCACGGCAGTCGCGATGATCCGCGGGAGGAGCCCTGCCGCGGGCCCGCCCGTGCCGCACGAGCTGCCGGTGTTCCGGGTCGTCCTCGACGGCGTCGTCGTCGGGCTGGTCACCGGCCTCGTCGGCGCCGGCGGGGGCTTCCTGGTGGTGCCCGCCCTGGCCCTGCTCGGCGGCCTGCCGATGCCGATCGCGGTCGGCACGTCGCTCGTCGTCATCGCGATGAAGTCCGCCGCCGGCCTGGCCGGCTACCTGTTCAGCGTCAACGTCAACTGGGGCCTGGCGACCGCGGTCACCGCCGCCGCGATCGCCGGCAGCCTGCTCGGCGGCCGGCTGGCCGGCCGGATCCCGGCGGACGTCCTGCGCCGCGCGTTCGGCTGGTTCGTCGTGGTGATGGGCGTGTTCGTGCTGGCCCGGCAACTGCCCACGGTTGCCGGAGTCGGGCTGGCCGTCCTTGCCACGGCCGGTACGGTCACCTGGGCGGTGTGGGGCCGCCGAAGGAGGTAACACTGTGGACAGTCATGCCTGGAACGAGCGGTACGCCAACGCATCCGGACTGGTGTGGAGCGCCGAGCCCAACCGTTTCGTGGTCGAGTCGGTCGCCGGCCTGAGTCCCGGGTCAGCACTGGACATGGCCGCGGGCGAGGGGCGCAACGCGGTCTGGCTCGCCGGCCAGGGGTGGCGGGTCAACGCGGTGGACTTCTCGACCGTGGCCGTCGAACGAGGGCGTGAGCTGGCCGCCGCGCGGGGCGTCGCGGTCGACTGGCGGATCGCCGACGTGACCGCGTACCGGCCGGTGCCGGGCAGCTACGACCTGGTGCTGATCAGCTACCTGCACCTGCCCGCCGCCGACTTCGCCGGCGTGCTCGCCGCGGCGCGCTCGGCGCTGCGTCCCGGCGGCACGCTCGTGGTGGTCGGCCACGACCTGGCGAACCTCGACGGCGGCACCGGCGGCCCGCAGGACCCGAGTGTGCTGCTCACTCCGGAGGCGGTGGTCGACGGGCTGGCCGGGCTGCGCATCCGGCGGGCGGAGACGGCCCGCCGACCGGTGCCGACCACGGACGGCGGCACGGTCGACGCGCTTGACACCGTGGTGGTGGCCAACCGCCCCGCCGACTGAGCCACCCGAGCGGTCGTTCCCGCCGGCCACCCCCGTGCCGGCCGGTAGCATCCCGGGGACGGGAGCGGCGGAGGGGACACCGGGTGGGCGTGCGTTTCGAGGAACTGGCCTGGCGGGAGACGCCGATCGGGGAGATCAGCCTGCGCCGGCGACGCGACCCGGCACTGGACGCCGACGTGTACGAGGTGAAACTCGGCGACGAATACCTCATGTCCAGCGCCTTCCCGGTGGCGGAGATCGAGCTGGCCCGGCTCGGGCTGGCCCCGCTCACCGGGGAGTCGCTGGACGTGGTGGTCGGCGGGCTCGGCCTCGGCTACACCGCGCGTACCGCGCTCGAGGACGCCCGGGTGCGCTCGCTGCTGGTGGTCGAGGCGATCGAGGACGTCATCGACTGGCACCGGCAGGACCTGCTGCCGTTCGCCGCCGGCCTGGCGGCGGACCCGCGTACCCGCTTCGTCCGGGCGGACTTCTTCGCCGCGGTCGCCGACGGCGGCTTCGACCCGGACGAGCCCGGGCGGCGGTTCCACGCGGTGCTTCTCGACGTGGACCACTCGCCACGCCACGTGCTGCACCCCGGCCACGCCCCCTTCTACACCGTCGAGGGGCTGCGTCGGCTGGCCGCGCTGCTGCACCCGGACGGGGTGTTCGCGCTCTGGTCGAACGACCCGCCGGACCCGGCGTTCCAGCGCACGCTGACCGAGGTGTTCCCGACCTCGGTGGCGCACGTCGTCCGGTTTCCCAACCCGTTGCAGGGGCGGGAGGCGGCGAACACCGTCTACGTGGCGCGACGTTGACCGCCGGTGGCGGGCATGGTCGCCGGAGCAGTGGGAAAGCGCCCGCCCGACCGTAGGAGACGGGAGGCACCACATGCGCGCGTTGCTCTGGGTGGTCGGCGTGGTCGCCGGCGTGCTCATCCTGCTCGGGCTGCTGCTGGAGGCGGTCCGCTGGCTCGTGATCATCGGCGTGATCGCGCTGGCCGCGGTCATCATCTTCGGGATCCTGAAGACCCGGCGGGTGGTGCACCACCACTCGACACCCCGCCGCTGAGGGAGGACCTGGCCCGCCGAGGGCCACGTTCTGCTGAGCGCGAAGTGGCCGCGCGCCACCGGGCCCGGACGGCCACACTCGACGCATGACGGCACCCGGACCCGACGCGGCGCGTTCCCGGCTCGCGGGGCTCTACCAGGCGTTCAACGCACGCGACATGCCGACGCTGCTGGCGGCGATGACGCCCGACGTCTGCTGGCCCAACGGCTGGGAGGGAGGCGTGCTCCACGGCCGGGCCGAGGTGAGCGCCTACTGGCGCCGGCAGTGGGCCGAGATCGAGCCGTCGGTCACGCCGACCGCGTTCACGGAGGAAGCCGACGGCCGCGTCGCGGTGTCGGTGCGTCAGGTGGTGCGGGACAAGGCCGGGGCCAAGTTGGCGAACGACACGGTCACGCACGTCTACCGTCTCGTCGACGGCTTGGTGGCCGAGATGGAGATCCGCCCGCGACCGTGAGCCGTCGACCGATGCGAATGTCACACGGCGAGGTGGGCTTCGACCGTGCGCGGCAATCCGAACGGGTCGAACACCGCCGGGTCGGCGAACGTCACGCACCGCCGGATCAGCCCGTCCCGCACGGTGAACACCTGGATCGAGTGTGCCCGGCCGCCACCGGTCGCCGGGTCCGGCGCGTACGCCGCCAGGGCCGGGCTGCCGTTGGCCGCCACCTGTCGCAGCCGCCAGCCGGGGCCGCGCAGGGCGAAGACCCGCTCCATGAACTCGCGGTAGTGCGCCCGACCGGCGAGCCAGAGCGGCACCGGCGGCATCTCCAACACCACGTCGTCGGCCAGCAGCCGGGTCAGGCCGGGCACGTCGGCCGCCTCGAACGCGGCCAGGTAGCGCGCGACCACCGCCTGCTCGTCCGGGTCGGCGGGCTCACGCCACTCGTCGAGCACCGGCCCGGCGGCCCGCAGCGTCGCCCGGGCCCGTTGCAGGCTGCTGTGCACCGAGGCGACGCTGCTGTCCAGGGCCTGCGCCACCTCGGCCGCGGGCAGTTGGAGCACCTCGCGCAGCAGCAGCACGGCCCGTTGCCGCGCCGGCAGCAGGTGCAGCGCCGCGACCAGGGCCAGCCGCAGCCCGGCACGCTGCTCGACGGCGTCCGCCGGGTCACCGAGCCGGGTGTCCGGGAACGGCTGCAACCAGGAGACGTGCCGGCTCGGCACCAGCGGCGCGTGCGGGTCGTCGCCGGGCGGGCCGAGGCCGCTCGGCAACGGCCGCCGGGCCCGCCCCGCCAGGGCGGTGAGGCAGGCGTTCGTGGCGATCCGGTGCAGCCAGGTGCGCAGCGACGCCTGCCGCGGGTCGTACCGGTCGGCCGCCCGCCAGGCCCGCACGAGGGTCTCCTGCACCACGTCCTCGGCCTCGTCGACCGAGCCGAGCATCCGGTAGCAGTGCGCCAGCAGGTCGCCGCGGTACGCCTCGTGCTGCGTCGGGTCCCCCACCACCCGTGCGAGCCTACGCGGAACTCCCTTTCCCGGTGGCGATGAGTTCCGCGCGTCGCGCCGGTATGTGCGGGGTGAGGGCGGCACCGACCGGAGCCGCCACGATCGCAGGGAGCCTTCGATGGGCGACGTCATCGTCATTTCGTTCGTCACGCTTGACGGCGTGGTCTCCGACCCCGACGGGCGCGGGGGGACCGACCACGGCGGCTGGGCGTTCCGGTACGGGCCGGAGGCGGTCGCGGGCGACAAGTTCCGCCTCGGGGAGCGGATGGAGCGCGGCGTCCAGCTCTACGGCCGGCGGACCTGGGAGCACGTCGCCGGGCTCTGGCCGAGCCGGGACGGGGACTATCCCCGGCTGATGAACGCCGTGCCGAAGCGGGTGGCGACCCGGACCGGCATCGACGCGACCGCCTGGTCGAACTCGGCGGCGATCACCGGCGACCCGGTGGCCTGGGCCGCCGAGGAGCGTACGCGGCGGGACGTGGTGGTGATCGGCAGCCTGAGCCTGGTGCGGGCGCTGGCCCGGGCCGACGTGGTCGACGAGTACCGGCTGATCACCTTCCCGACGGTCCTCGGCCGGGGTGACCGGCTCTTCGCCGACGGCCCGCCCGCCGACTTCCGGTTCACCGTGGCCGAACCGGTCGGCGCGGCCACGTTCACGGTGCTGCGCCGCACCCGGTGAGCAGCTCGGTCTCCGCGCCGATCGTGGACCAGGGGGTGCGCTGAGCAGCCGCCCGCCGTCGTCGGCGTGCCGGCGCCTGCCGCGTCCCGCGGCCGGTGTCGGTGCCGACGCCTACGCTGTGGCGATGGTGGACCGTCGGCAGGTGATGGGCTTCCGCGTCCGGGCCCAGCAGCTCGACCGTGCCAAGGGCGCGCTGGACGACACGGCCGTGCTCGACCTCGGGGTGCAGGACACCGGCCCCGACGGCGGCCGGTGGGCGCTGGCCCTGCGCGGCGTCGACGTGGCCGCGCCGGCCGACGACGACCTGGTCGTGCTGTGGACCGTGCGCGGCGCTCCCCACCTCTACCGCCGGGCCGACATCGACCGGGTGGCGGCCTCGGTGGAGCCGTTCTCGGACGCCGACGCGGCCAAGCGGATCTACGACGCGGCCAAGCCGTTGCGGGCGGCCGGCCTCGGGATCCTCGACGCGCTCGACGAGGTGGCCGCCGGCATGCGGGCGATCGTCACCGAGCCGACCGTCAAGGGCGACGTCTCGGGCCGCCTCGCCACCATGCTGCCCGAACCCTACCTGCGGTTCTGCCGGCCGTGCGGTGCCACCCACCTCTACGAGATGCCGTTCCGGCTGGCCGCCGTACGCGCCGGGTTGGAGCTGACGCCCGGCACCTCGCCGCCGGTCCTGCGCCGCATTCCGCGGTTCCGCCGGGCGGCGGCCCCGGGCGAGCGGTTCGACCTGGTCCGCGCCTACCTCCGGCTGCTCGGCCCGGCCACGCCGAAGCACGTGGCCGACTACCTCGACGCCCCGGTCAGGGACGTGAAGGCCCGCTGGCCGCAGGACGTGGTCGAGGTGACCGTCGACGGCGAGACACGCTGGCTCCTGGCCGCCGACGAGGCGGCGCTGGCGTCGGCCGGGGGCACCGGGACCCGCCTGCTCGGCCCGTTCGACCTGTTCCTCCAGGCGAAGGACCGGGCGACGCTGGCGCCGGACGCGGCCCGGGCCAAGGAGTTGTGGCCGGTGCTGGGCCGGCCGGGCGCGGTGCTGGTCGACGGCGACCTGATCGCCGCCTGGCGTCCCCGCAAGTCCGGCACCCGCCTGACGGTCACCGTCCAGCCGTGGCAGAAGCTCCCCGACAGCCGCCGCCGGGCCGTCGTCGAGCAGGCCGAACGCCTCGCCGCGCACCGCTCGGCCACCCTCGCGGGTGTCGAGTTCGCCGACTCCCGCTGATCATGGCTCAGGCGAAGCACTCGATCGTCGCGGGCACCAGGCCGTGGTGTCGGACGACGCCGGTGAGCCGGTGGAGCAGCGGGCGCAGCGCCTCCCGGTCGAGCGGCTCGGCGGTCACGTCCAGGCACCACGCCACCCCGCCGCCGACGCGACGCAGGTCCCAGCGCAACGCCGTCCCGTCGAGGTGCAGCCGACCGGTGCCGACCACACCCGGGTCGGTGCCCCCGTCGAGGCGCAGGGCCGCTCGCAGGTCGGTCAGCCGCTCGGCGTCGAGGTCACCGGCGAACAGCACCCGGTGCACGGCCGGGCCGAAGCCGAGCCGCAGCGGCGCGCTCGCCGCCAACGGCACGTCGTCCCGGAAGTGGTCCCGCAGCGCGTCGTCGTCCGGCAGCATCCCGCCGCCCAGCCGGCGGTAGGTCTCCTCCGCGTCGGCGCGGGTGACCGCGCGCACCCGGGCGCGCACGTCCGGGTCCGCGCGGACCGCCCGCGCGAACGCCGCCGCACTCCACCAGCCGCCGTCCGCCGGCGTCCAACCGGCGGTACGCAGGCGCGTGGCGGACAGGTCGTCGGCCAACTCGAACTCCTCCACCAGCAGTCCGACCGGCGCGGCCGGGCCCAGCAGGTAGTAGTCGAGCGTGGACGGGGCGACGACCGACGTCGCCGAAGCCTGAATCACCCCGGCACGGTATCGCGCTCACCGGCGGACCAGGACGGGTGCCACACCGGCCGGGGCGGTGCCGGCAGGCCCGCGAGATGGTCGATGAGCGGCCCGAGCGCCGGGTGCGGGTTCGCCGCCGGCAGCATGAGCGAGATCGGGTACGCGAGCGTCGGGTTGACGATCGGGATGCGGCGCAGGTCGTGGCCGGCCGGCCAGAGGTGGCGGTCGCGCGCGCCGACGAAGGTGGCCAGGTCGGCGGCGTCCGCCAGCGCGTCGAGGAGCACCTCGACGCCGAAGTTCGGGCCGGTCGCGTCGATGCGCAGGTCGAAGGCGGTGGCCACCTCGTCGTAGAACTCGGACCATTCGCTGCGGGCCACGATGCCCGGCACCCAGATCCGGAGTTTGCGCAGGTCGGGCGGGCTGAGGGTGCGGGCGGCGGCGAGCGGGTGCCGGGGGCCGACGAGGAGTTCCAGCGGGTTGTCGAAGGCGTGGACCATCCGTACGCCGGGCGGCAGCGTCGCCGGGTCGGTGACGGTGCGGAAGGCGGCGTCGAGGTCGCCGGCCCGGACGGCGGCGGCGACCAGGTGCGGATCGTCGACCCGGACCGTCACCACGTCGAGGTCGACGCCGGGTCGCGACCGCCAGTAGTCGTGCAGGATGACGGCCTGCGCGCTGCGCAGGCCGAGCACGTCGATCCGCAGCGCCCGCGAGCCGGGCCGGACCGCGGCGACGGCCCGGCCGGCGGTCGCGACGACGTCCCGGGCGTGCGGGAGGAACGCCTGGCCGTCGAGGGTCAGCTCGACCCCCCGGGCGGTACGGGTGAACAGGCGGACCGCCAGTTCCCGCTCCAGGGCGGCGACCCGTTTCGAGACGGCCTGCGGGGTGACGCCCAGTTCGTCGGCGGCGTGTCGTAGCTGCCCCAGCTCGGCCGCCCGGACGAACGATCGCACTGCCTCGGTGTCCACCGGCCCACCCTAGGGCCGCACAACCGATGGTTGTGGCTCGCCGGTCGGCGGTTGTTTGCTCCGCCGCCGCCTCGACCGGTCTGATGCCGGGGTGCGGGAGAATCTGGGGGCCGACTTCGGCCGGCTGTGGTCGGCGTACGCGGTCAGCACGTACGGCACGTGGCTCGCCTTCGGGGCGTTTCCGCTGCTCGCGGTGCAGGTGCTGCACTCGTCGGCGTTCGCGGTGTCGCTGCTGGAGGCGGCCGGGCTGGCCGTCGCGGCGCTCGTCGCGGTCCCGCTCGGCCCGTGGGTCGAGCACCGACGCAAGCGCCCCGTGATGATCGCCATGGACGTGGTCCGGTTCGCCGCCATGGTGAGCGTGCCCGTCGCGTACGGCCTGGGTCTTCTCTCCTACGGGCAGTTGCTTGTCGTCGCGGTGGTGACCGGGACGGCGGGCATCGCTTTCACGGCGGCGTCCGGCGCGTACCTGAAGCATCTGGTCCGCGGCGACCACCTGGTGGTGGCGAACGGACGGTTCGAGGGCACGAGCTGGGTGGCGGTCGCGGCCGGTCCGCCGCTCGGCGGCGCGCTGGTCGGGCTGCTCGGCCCGGTCGTCACCGTCACCGCCGACGCGGTGAGCTACCTGCTGTCCGCGCTGGCGGTCCGCCGCATCCGCGGCGACGACGTCGCGGCGCCGCGGGCCGACGGGTCGCGCGCCGCCGCGCTGCTCGCCGGTTGGCGGTTCATCCGGTACGACCGGGTGCTGCGACGCCTGTTCCTCAACTCGATCGTCGTCAACGGGCTGATCACGGCCACCGGTCCGCTGCTGGCCGTCCTGCTGCTCGGCGAGTACGGCTTCCCGGCCTGGCAGTACGGTCTCGCCTTCGGCGTGCCGGCGCTCGGCGGCCTCGTGGGCGCCCGCCTCTGCCCCCGCCTGGTGGCGCGGTACGGGCCGCACCGGGTGCTGGCCGGGTCCGGCTGGCTGCGCTCGATCTTCCCGCTCGGTCTCGCGTTGGTCGGGCCGGGCGTCACCGGACTGCTCACCGTGATCGTCGTGGAGACCCTGCTGATCACGTGCATGGGGGTGTTCAACCCGATCCACGCCGCCGAACGGCTGCGCCGCACTCCCCCGGACCGGGTCGCCCGGGTGCTGAGCGCGTGGAGTGTCGGCAGCCGGCTCACGCAGGCCGCGTTGACGCTGGTGTGGGGTGTGCTCGCCACCGTCACCGGCCCGCTGGCCGCGATCGTCGTCTCCGGCGTGTGCCTGCTCGCCACCCCGCTCCTGCTGCCCGGCGCGGCGCTCCTGCGGTCGCACCCGCCGGCGGTCGGTGCCCGGGTGGCCGCACCGGCCGGACGGATCGGCGCGTGATGTCGGCGCTGGACGGCAGAGCGCCCGTTCCGTCAGTGGCGGGCCGGGGCGAACCGCTTCGGGCTGACGCCCAGGATCCGCGTGAAGTGGCGGTTCAGGTGCGGCTGGTCATGGAAGCCACTGCTCGCGGCGACCGAGTGGAGCGGCTCGCCGGCGAGGATGAGCCGGCGGGCCAGGTCGACGCGCCGGGAGATCAGATACTTGTGGGGCGGCATGCCGAACTCGCGGCCGAAGGAGCGCACCAGGTAGGCCGGGTGGAAGTGCAGGGTGGCCGCGGCCTCCCGCAGCGACACCCCGGCGACCACGTTCGCCTCCAGCAGCTCACGCAGCCGGTGCGCGGGCGTGCGGTCGAGCCGGGCCGGCAGCCCCGGATGGCCGAGGTGGACCCGCAGCCGCTCGGTGACGGCGACCAGCCGGCTCTCCGCCTCCAACTCCTCCCCGGGCCGGCGGATCGCGTGGTGCAACCGGGAGACGGCACGGCGCAGCGACGGATCGGCGAAGGCGGAGTTGTCGACCGAGGCGCCGACGAGCGCGTCCGGCAGTTGGTCGGGGGCGAGGTAGAGGACCCGCTTGCGAAAACCGTGCGCGCTCGCGGACGTGCCGTTGTGCGGCACGTGCGGCGGGAGCAGGGTGACCAGGTCGCCGGACGCACCGCGCTCGTGCCGGTCCAGGTCGTAGCGGACCCCGCCCTCGTCGACGATCAGCAGCGCCCAGGCGTCGTGCGCGTGCATCGGATAGGCGTGGCCGGTGAAGTGGGCGTGCAGCACCTCCACCACGCCGTCCAGGCGTGGCCGCCACGCCGAGATCGTCGCGCCCGCCGGGCCGGCCCTCACGTCAACAACGTACAAGACCGGCACGGGATCGGCGGCGCATGATCGGCTCATGCCGACCACGACCGAGCCCGTACGCTTCGAGACGAAGATCGCCGTCCTGCTCCGTGACGACCTGCTCACCTGGCAACGCCTGAACGTCACGGCGTTCCTGGTCAGCGGCATGGGCACGGCGTTTCCCGAGGTGGTCGGCGAGCCGTACGCCGACGCCGACGACGTGCCGTACCTGTCGATGTTCCGCCAGCCGGTGCTGGTCTTCGAGGGCGGCAAGGAGCTGATCCGGGCGGCGCACGGCCGGGCGCTCGGCCGCGGCCTGCCGGTCGCGGTGTTCACCTCGGACCTGTTCGCCACCGGCAACGACCGGGACAACCGGGCCGCCGTGCGGGCCGTCCCCACCGCACAGCTCGACCTCGTCGGGATCGGTCTCCACGGGCCCCGCAACGCGGTCGACAAGGTGCTGAAGGGGGCCATCATGCACCGCTGACCGGCCTCGCCCCGGTGGGTCTCAGCGGCGCTTCACCTGGGCTCCGGCGCGGATGGCGCGCGGGCCCTCCGCCACCTCGTCGACCCAGAGGCGTCAGCCGGCGGTCCGGGTCGCCGCGACGGCGGCGTGCGGCCGGCGGACGCCGTCGCCGGGCCGGTGCACCCGCTCCACCTCGCTGAAGCCGGCCCGTGCCAGCCGCTCGACGAACTCGTCGACCGGCCAGCGGTAGGCGGTGACGACCTTGTGGTCGAACGCGGCGACCTCGTCGCCGACGAAGATGCCCAGCACCACCGTGCCGCCGGGCGCCACGACCCGACGGAACTCGGCGAGCACCGCGTCGAGGTCGTCGGGCGGCAGGTGGATCACCGACCCCCAGGCCAGGATGCCGGCGGCGGCGTGGTCGGCGACGGCGAGGCGCGCCATCGAGCCGAGCACGTAGCGACCGCCGGGGTGGGTGGCCCGCGCGTGGGCGATGAACTCGCCGACGATGTCGACGCCGACCGCGTCGACGCCCTGCGCGCGGAGGAAGTCGGTGAGGTGGCCGGGTCCGCAGCCCAGGTCGAGCACCGTGCCGGGCCGGCCGCCGAGGTGGCGTCGGATGAAGGCGCGATCCTCGGCGTGGACCTGCTCGCTCGTGCCGAACAACGCGATGTACTGGTCCGCGACGGAGGCGTACGCCCGGCGCACCTGGTCGGTCGTCATGCCCCGACCATAGGGCCACGGCGTTACTGGTCGACCGGGGGTGAGGGGACGGCAAGCGGCGCTCTGTCGGGCTAGTCTTGCGCGATGACCGTGCCCCCGAGCGCCACCACGACCACGCGCTGCCCGTGGCTGGCGGCGCGCCGACTGCCACTGGCTCCCTGAACAGATGGGTAGGAAAGGCACGCTGATCCTGCTGACCCTCGCCGTCGTCGTCGGTCTCGTCAGTCTCGTGATGGCCCTGCTCGCCCCGTCCCGCTTCGGCTTCTGGTTGACCACCCTCGGCATGGCCTGTGTGGCCGGCGCGCAGGTCGTCCGGCTGCGGGAGCTGAGGAGGCACGGCCGGTGAGAAGCGGTCTCAGGGCCACAGGTTTCCGCCGCTGATCTCACCCGGCGCGGACGGTGGCGACCAGGCGTCGCAACGCGGCGTCGGCGGGCGGCCCCCACGTGGCCTTGCCGCCGGGTCGGTCATGGACGCCGTTGTCGCCGATGAGGAGGCCGCCGAGGGCACGCGCCGCCGCCCAGCCACGGGCACGCCGCACGGTGGCGGCGTCCGGTGCCGGCCGACAGGCCGCGTGGAAGTCGTCAACGGCGCCGTCGGGCAGCAGCAGCCACCCGGCGGCCAGGTCGTACGCCGGGTCGCCCACACAGAGATCGCCGAAGTCGATCACCCCACAGAACGTGCCGTCGGCGACGAGCACGTTGGCCGGATGCAGGTCGGCGTGCAACCACAGGGCCGGGCCCGTCCACGGCGGTGCGGTGACCGCGTCGTCCCAGACGGCACGGACGGCGTCGGGGGCGTCGACCAGCCCTCGCTCGGTGGCCTCGGCCAACGCCTCGGTGAACCCCTGCGTCTGGTCGGCCAGCGGGCCGCCCCTGCTGCCGCTGGTGGGCGCGTCGCCGGGGGCGGGCCGGTGCAGGGCGGACAGGAATCTGGCGAGCGACGTGGCCGCGTCGACCGCTCGCGTGACGGGGGCACGGTCCGCGGGCGTACCGGGGATCCAGGTCGTGACGAGCCAGGGGTGCGGGAATCTCTCGGTGGGCTCGCCGAGCCGTTGCGGCACGGGAACCGGCAGCGGCAGCCGCGGGGCGAGGCCGGGCACCCAGCGGTGCTCCTTGCGCAACAGCAGGCCCGCGAAGCGGGTGGCCCAGGGAATGCGGACGGCGAGGTCGTCGCCGAGCCGCCACAACTGGTTGTCCCACCCGCGCGCGCCCAGCCGGATCGGGCGGTCGGCGAGGTCGGGGTGCTGGTCGCGGAGCAGCCCTCGGACCAGTTCGGCGGTGATCTCGACAGTCATACCGAGCGGTTAGCCTACCGTCATGCCGAGCCCCGAGCTGGACGAGTTGATCGTCGCGGACGCCGACGCGCTGCGCGCCTGGTTGTCGGCCCACCACGCCACCTCGCCCGGCGTGTGGCTCGCCCTGACCAAAAAGGGTGGCACCGTGACGACGCTGACCTGGCAGCAGGCGGTCGACGAGGCGTTGTGCTTCGGCTGGATCGACGGGCAGGCCCGCCGGCGGGATCAGGAAAGCTCCTGGATCCGGTTCACCCCGCGCCGGCCCCGCAGCTCATGGTCGCAGCGCAACGTCGCGCACGTGGCGCGGCTGGAGGCGGCGGGGCGGATGCAGCCGGCGGGCCGCGCCGTGGTGGAGGCGGCGAAGGCGGACGGGCGTTGGGCCGCCGCGTACGCCCCGTCGTCGGAGGCCGAGGTGCCGGCCGACCTGCTCGCCGCGATCGCCGCCGATCCCGCCGCCCAGGCCATGTTCGACGTGCTCACCAGGACCAACCGGTTCGCTCTCGCCCACCGGCTCAACGCCGTGAAGCGGGCGGAGACCCGGGAGCGGAAGATCCGCGAGTTCGTCGCCATGCTGGCCCGCCACGAGACCCTCCACCCGCAGAAGGCCAGGCCCTCCGCCACGCCCTGACCGACGGTCAGTTCCGCATAGACATCTGACGATTGTTGCGTCCGGCGTGTCCGACGCCTAGGCTCCAAAACGGAATTCTGCGACCACGGGCAAGAGACTGTGGCGGGCGGCGGAAGTTCCCGGTGGCACGGTGAGTGCGGCCGGTCGGGTGAGCTTGCCGCCCGCAGGGCACGCGTGACCTTGCCTCTGCTTGTCGCTGCCCCTTGCCAAGGAACCCGCCATGGTCGGAATCGCCAGGTAGCCCCCAGGATGACTGTCCAGCGACCATCTCCTTCGGCGGTAAGCGAAAGGAATGGTAGTGAAGTCAATCGTCTCCACCGCTCGACGGTTGCTGCTGGCGGTCACGCTGGTGGTTGCCTCCACGCTGCCGGGGGTGCTCGTGAATCAACTGCCGGCATCGGCCGCCGTACAGCAGACCTTTTACGTCGCCCCGGACGGGAACGACGCCAATCCGGGCACGCTCCAGTCGCCGTTCAAGACGCTGCAACGTGCGCGGGACGCCGTGCGTACGGTGAATGCGAGCATGACCGGCGACATCCAGGTGTATCTGCGCGGCGGTAGTTATCCGGTGAGCAGCACGATCGAGTTCGGCGCGGCCGACTCCGGCACCAACGGTCACCGGGTCGTCTACTCCGCCTACCCGAACGAGACGCCGGTGCTCGAAGGCGGTGTGCAGGTGACCGGGTGGACCCAGCACAGCGGCAACATCTGGAAGGCGCCGCTCGACCGCGGCAACAAGTTGCGGGCGCTCTACGTCAACGACAAGCGGGCGTACATGGCGTCGAAGACGATCGGATCGGCCGGCTGCTACGGGACGTACACGGTGACGGCCGGGCAGGCGGCGTGGGCCTGGGAGTCGGGGTCGCAGTGCGACGGCGCCAAGTACGGCCTGAACGACTTCCCCGCGATCTCCCGCAACGCCGACGACATCGAGATCGAGACGGCGACGACCTGGACCACCGCCATCGTGGGGGTCCGCCAGGTCACCACGAGTTCCGACGGCGCGAACCGGGTGGCCCTGTTCCAGCAGCCGGGCGCCGCCATCGCCCAGGGCGCGTTCAACGGCAACGCCCAGACGGGCGGCTCCCACAAGGTGATGAACGCCTACGAGTTCCTGGACGCGCCGGGTGAGTTCTACTTCGACAAGGGCAGCCGGACGGTCTACTACTACAAGAGCAGTGCCGAGAACATGACGACCGCGTCGGTCTTCGCGCCGAACAACGTGACCACGCTGCTGCGGGTCGCCGGCACCTCGACGAGCAGCCACGCGCGCAACATCACGTTCTCCGGGCTCACCGTGCAGCACTCCGACTGGAACCTGTTCACCGTCGCCGGCTCGTCGTACAAGCAGGCGCAGCAGGGCAACCTCGGGGCTCTGGCGTACGCGAAGAAGAACTTCCACGACTACTACTACCGCAACGTCGACGTCACGCCGGGGATGATCCAGGTGGAGAACGCCGACGGTGTCCGCCTGGAGCGCAACCGGATCCAGCACACCGGCGTCGACGGCGTCAACATGGTCAACGACGTGCAGAACAGCCAGTTGGTCGGGAACGTCACCAACGACATCGCCGGCTCGGCGATCACCGTCGGCCATCCCCAGCACGTCTACATCGGCGACGGGACGTCGACCAACCGGGAGAAGTGGTCCCCGCAGGTCGAGGGGCTGCCGAAGAACATCGAGATCCGCAACAACTACCTCTACGACAGCGCGGTGCTGTTCAACGGGCACAGCCCCATCTCGGCGTACTTCGTCGACACGCTGACGGTGCAGCACAACCGGATCGAGAAGTCGCCGTGGTCGGGCATCACGCTCGGCTGGGGCTGGTGGAACTTCGACGGGTCATCGGGCTCGATCGCACCGAACCGGCCCACCACCACGGCGCGGAACAACACCATCAGCGACAACCACATCATCGACACGGTGCAGCGACTCAGCGACACCGCACCCATCTACACCCTGGGCAGCCAGCCGGGGACCACGATCACCAACAACTATCTCCAGGGCGTGCCGTCCGGGCACAAGTACGGCCTGCATCCGGACGAGGGCTCGGCGTACATCACGTTCCGCGACAACGTCCTGAGCGTCGACAAGAACATCACCTGGCTCATCAACTCCGACGACTTCGGGCGCAAGCACGACCTGAGCATCACGCAGACCTACGGCCCGATCAACAAGGTCTCGAACAAGAACCTGCCCAACAGCACGGTCAGCGACATCCTCGTCTCCTCCGACTACGTCTGGCCGGTCCCGGCGTACGCCATCGCCGTCAACTCCGGGCTGGAGGACGCATACCGGGACATCGTCCCGGCGGCCAACCTCTCCCTGCCGAACCATGTCCTGCCGGCGAGCACCTTCGTCACCAGCGGGACGTCCTCCATCCCGATCCGGAGCGCCGGCGACGCGACCAGGACGGTCTGGTTGGCGTCCGCCGGCACGACCACCTTCACCGCCGGTCCGACGATGACCCGGGCCGAGGGCACCGCCACATCCATCGCCGTGCCGACGACACAGGGCGAATACCGGCTGTACGTGGTCGACGCGCAGGGCGGCCGGTCCGCCGAGTCGAGTTCGATCGTCCGGCAGCAGGGCACCGGCGGTGGCCAGCAGGGTGGCCGGCTCGTGGGTGGCCAGTCCGGCCGCTGCGTCGACGTGCCCAACTCCTCCACCACGAACGGCACCCAGGTGCAGTTGTGGGACTGCGGCGGTGGCGCGAACCAGCAGTGGACCTACGGCGCCAACAAGCAACTGACCGGGTACGGCAGCAAGTGCCTGGACGCGAACGGCGCGGGCACGACGAACGGCACCACGGTCATCATCTGGAGCTGCCACGGCGGCACCAACCAGCAGTGGAACCTCAACGCCAACGGCACGCTCACCAACGTCGCGTCCGGGCTCTGCCTGGACGCCAACGGCGCCGCGACCGCCAACGGCACGAAGATCATCCTCTGGTCGTGCAACGGCGGCGCGAACCAGCAGTGGAGCCTCCGCAACTGACCGGACACAGCCGGGGCCGGGTCACTCGACCCGGCCCCGGCGCGGCCCGGACTAAACTGCGGTCGTGCCGGCGACGATCGAGGTCGTGTCCATCATCGGCGCCGCGCCGGACGTGGTGTTCGACCTGGAACGCGACGTGGACGTCCACGCCGCGTCCCTGAGCGGCAGCGACGAGACGGCCACCACCAGCACCGGCCGGCGACGCCTCGAACTCGGCGACGAGGTCACCTTCCGCGCCCGCCACTTCGGCCTGCGCTGGCGGATGACCAGCCGCATCACCGCCTACGAGCGCCCGTCGCGCTTCGTCGACGAGCAGGTACGAGGCCCGTTCCGATCGCTGCGCCACGAACATCTCTTCCACGCCCTCGACGGCGGGCGAACGCGGATGACCGACCGGATGACCGTCAGCGCTCCCCTGGGACCGCTGGGGGCGGCGGCCCTGCTGTTCGTGGTGCCCTACCTCCGGCGGTTGCTGCGGCAGCGGGCCGCCCACATCCGGATCGCCGCGGTCACCCCGCCACACTCATCAAAGTGACTTGCACGGGCACCAGGTTGAGGCATTGACTGCGTGCCATGCCTTCCCCCGCACCGGTCTTCGTCGCCGGCACCGGCCGTTCGGGGACGTCACGGATCGCCGACATCATCGGCGAGCACCCGCTGATCCACCGGATTCCGATGGAGACCCGGTTCATCGTCGACCCGGGTGGCCTACGGGACCTGGCCGACGCGCTCACCCACCGGTACGACCCCATCGTCGGTGAGGACGCCCTGCACCGGCTCAGCGACCTCCTCACCGTACGAGTGCCCGGCCGGCGCGACGATCGCGGCAGTACCGTCCCCGAACTGGTCGGTGAGCGGCGCTACCGGGACGCCGTGCACCGGCTCTGGCCACGGTTGGTCGCGTGCGCGTACGACGAACCCGCGCCCGCGGAAGGCTTCGGCGACGCCGACCGGCCGGCCGGACCGTTCGCGCCGCCCGGCCGGCGGCGGATACTCCCCCGGCATTTCCGCGACCGGGGCGAACTGCTCGGCATCCTGCGCGACCTGGTCGACACCGTGTTCGGCGGGGCAGCCGCCGACGCGGGCAAGCCGACCTGGTGCGAGAAGACACCGTTCAACCTGCTGTGCATGGAGTTCCTCTGGGAGCTGGTGCCTGAGGCGACGATCGTGCACATCAAACGGCACCCGCTCGCCGTGCTCGCGTCCCACCTGGCCCAGCCGTGGGCGCCACCCACCGTCGACGGCGCGCTCGCCTACCTCACGGCGGTCTACCACCGGTGGCTCACCTGGAGAAACACGGTCGACCTCACCGGCCGGCGGTACGTCGAGGTGAAGGCGGAGGATCTCGCCGCGGACTGGCCCGGGCAGCGCCGCGCCCTGTTCGCACGGCTCGACGTCGACGACGTCGCCACCCCCTCGACGTTCCAGTCGCACAAGCTGGCGCACCGCGACAACCAGTTCGACCCCGAGACCCGCGAACACCTCACGGCAACGCTCGGCGCGATCATCACCGCGATGGGGTACGAGTGACGGGCGTCAGGAGACCGACGGCGGCCAGCGGTGGGTGCGCCACTCGTGCCACGTCGCGAAGCCGGCCGGCGGATCACCTATCGGTTCGCTGCCGTCGAGTTCACCCGGGGTGGGAATCTCGATGGTGGCGGCCCACGCGGCGAGTTCCTCGTCGGACATGGGCCACGTCGTGTGCGGCGCCTCGGCCTGGCGCTTGTCGAGTCGTCTGCGCTGCTCGGCCGGGTCGAGCGCGAAGTAGCGCATCTCCACCGTCGCGCCGAGGTCCGCCGCGGCCTGCCGCAGGGCGGAGCGCTCGTCCCGACTCCAGAGGCCGAAGTCGATCACCACGTTGGTGCCGAGTTCGAGGGCGCGCAGCCCGATCTGGATGAGCCGCCCTTCGATCACATCCTGAGCCGACGGCGGGTTCTCGTGCCCGTAGAGGGCCTTCACCCATTCGTCCTTCGTGAGACGAAGCGCCTCCCGCTCGATCTCGATGCGCCGAGCGGCGGTGGTCTTTCCGGTGCAGGGGAGCCCGACGGTCAGGAAAAGCGTTGGTCGCCTCATCATCACCCGTTTCCCGCCGCGCCCCGGTCGACAGCGTCAGGATAGGGTTCACGGGGCCGGAAGGCGGGGCAAGGAGTGGGCATGAGCGACTGGAATGACAAGATCATTGCTGAGTTCCGCGCCAATGGCGGCCAGGTGGGCGGGCAATTCGCCGGCGCTCCGCTGCTGCTGTTGCACACCGTCGGCGCGAAGAGCGGCCAGCCTCGCGTGCATCCGATGATGTACCAGAAGCTCGACGACGGCTATGCCGTGTTCGCGTCCAAGGCCGGCGCGCCCACCAATCCCGACTGGTATCACAACGTGCGCGCCCATCCGCGGGTCCGGGCCGAGATCGGCACCGACACGGTCGAGCTGGTCGCCCGGGTCGCCGACGGGGACGAGCGGGAACGGATCTGGAGCGCGCAGAAGGCCGCGTACCCGGGCTTCGCCGACTACGAGCGGAAGACCACCCGCGAGATCCCGGTCGTCGTGCTGGAACCCGCGGCTTGACCTGAAGCCCGGACGAGGTCGGATCATCGGCGCATGTCGGTGACGGACGAGGCGCGGCAGGCACTGGATCGGCAGCGGACGGTGGACATCACCACCATCGGGCGGCGGAGCGGCCAGCCGAAGCGCATGGAGATCTGGCGCTACCGGGCCGCCGGCCGCTACTGGCTGACCGGCAGCCCGGGCGCGCGTGACTGGTACGCCAACCTGCTCGCGCATCCCGCGTTCACGCTGCACCTGACCGGCCTGGACCTTCCGGTACGCGGGCGCGCGGTGACCGACCCGGCCGAACGGGCCCGCGTGTTCGGGGAGATCGTCCCGACGCTGGACTGGGCCGGCAGCCTGGAGAGCTGGATCGCCGGAAGCCCGCTCGTGGAGATCGAGCTGACCTGATCGCGGTCAGCGGGTCCGGATCTCCCAGGCCGGCCGCCCGGGCTCGTCGTTGTGCACGATGACGTCGGCGTGCGCGGTCGGGCGGGCCGTGGCGGCGTAGAGCTGCTGGGCGGGGATGTACCGCTCCCGCCAGCGCCGCTCGACCTCGGCCCGGGCGGACACCCGGCGCTCCCGGATCACGGCACGATCCACTGTGGTGTCGAGTGCGGTCGACACGAGGACGCGCAGGTCCCACCGGTCGATCAGTTCCGGGCGCAGAAGGAAGACACCGTCGAAGAGCAGCACGGCGTCGACCGGCGCGGTCCGGACCGGCGGGGACAGCACGGCGTCCCCGGCGTGGTCGTAGACCGCGTGCCGGAAGCGTCGGTCCCCACCCGGGCCGAGCGGATCGAGCAGGACCCGGTTCAGCGCGCCGTGGTCGTGGGCGTCGTGGTAGCAGCCCTCGGCCGAATATTCGCCGCGCGGATAGCGCCGCGCCCGAGGAAAGAGGAAGTCGTCGACCGTCGCGCGGATGACGTCGCGGCCCTGCTCGCGCAGGACGACGGCCAGCTCGTCGGCGAGCGTGGTCTTACCCGCGGCGGGCGGTCCGTCGACGGCGACCCGCGTCGGATGTCCTACGGCGACGGACCCGATCACCTCGGCCAGGCAGCGCAGCAGATCGTCACGGGTGCCCCGGTCCATGCTCTGTCCCCTCGCGAAGACGCCGAGCCGACCCTATGCCCTCCCGTCCGCGAAACGCTCACCGCAGCCACCCCAGGAACCGCCGGTGCAACGCTCCCGCCGGCGCCCAACTCAGGTCCGCCGTCGCCCGCGCGAACTGCGCCCCCATGTACAACGCCAGCGAGACGGGCGCGCCCTCGAACTCCTCCCGCAGCTCCTGCCGCCGCGTCGCGCACGGCCACGGCCCGTCGCACCCACCGCACGTCCAGACCGGCGGCACCGGCCCGTGCGCGCTCACCCCCGCACCCCGAGAACGCGGGCCACGCCCGTCCGCGCCACCTGCCGACAGGGGTACGCAATAAGCCGCCCGTGCCACACCCGGCGGCGGCCCGCACGCATCCCATCGGGACGATCGTTCATCTGTGCTCTTCCGGCAGCCAGTGCAGCCGGCCGATCGGAGGCCGGTGGCGGACCCGGCAGGGCAGGTCAGAGCCGCACCGGCACACCCACCGCCACTTCCGCCATGACCAGGTCGGTCGGTGCCGGCGAACGAGCGTCACCGCCACGGCGAGCAGATAGCCCTCGTACGGCAAGAGGTGTCGGCGCGACGCGGCGGCCGTGGCGCGAGCGGCTGGCTGAGTCGGCGTCGATGGGAGGGTCTGCAACTGATCTGATTCGGCCAACGCGAGAATCCGCCGTTTGGCCGCCTCCCGCTCGACCGCTTGGATGTCCTCGCCCCTGAGGGTTCTCCTCCGCCCGTATCGGCCACGCATCTTCCACCTCCGTCCGCCGGAGTACGGCGTCACCCCACCCACAGAGGTGTCGACGCCATACCCGCCACAGCGAGGCAATCGCCCCGCCCGAAACGGACACTAGGAGCTAACGGTAATGCCCCCATCACCTGTGGTTATGGGGCCAGCGCGATGCCGAGCCGCCCCGCCAGCAGGCGAAGCTCGTGGGGCACGGCCCGGCGCTTGGCACGTTGCGCCATCGCGACGACGGCGTCCTGAGCCAGCGGGTTGAGCGAGAAGGGCACCGGCGCGGCCTGCTCCGCGTGTACGAACGCCACCAGCGCCTCGCCGTCCCGGCGGCCGGAATCGGCCAGCGCGCGCCCGAGGTCGAGCCAGTACGACATCTGCCGGATCGACGCCGCGAGGACCTGAGGCCGTACCGCTCGGGCCAACTCGATCACCCGGCCGGGCTCGCCCGACTCACCGGCGATGGACATCTCCCACAGCGCCACGTTTGTCGGTCCGAACCCGCAGCCGTTGAACCCCATGCCGTCCCGGGGGTCCCCGAGCGTCGCGGCCTCCCGGCCCGCCTCGGTCAGGTGATCGCGAGCGCTATCCGGGCGTCCGCTCACCGTCGACGCCAGCGCCGCCGAGAGGTGCAACTGGCCCAGCATCTGGCGGACCCGCTCGTCCGAGGCCGCGGACTGGAGTTCCGCCAGCGAGCGATCAGCCGCCCGCGCCGCCAGGGACGCCGACTCGATGGGCAGGCTCTGCGCGTACGCGAATCGGGCCGCCCCCAACCACGCCGGGTCCTCGACGTCCTCGGCCGCCGACACCGCCACCCTCGCGGCGTTGAGGGCGAGGTGCCGGTATCCGAGGTGCCGCAGACAGGCCGACGCCTGATAGGCCACCCGCACGAGCACCGCCCCGCCCGACGCGGCGGCATCGAGCAGAAGCCCCGGCAGCATCTGGGCCATCGCCGGAAAGTTCGAGCGGTGACGGAGTTGCTCACTTCGCGCGACACCGGCGTCCAACTCCTGCGGCGTGCGCGTGGGCACCCGCCGCTCGCCATCCTCGATCTCGATCAGCGCGGACCAGATCGCCGGCACGCACTCCGCCGCGTGCTCGCGGGCCGGGTCACCGGTCTCGGTGCCCTGACCGAGCAGATCCGCGACCGTCACCTGCAACGCGGCGGCGACCGCGACCAGGGTGGATCGCCTGTCGATCGTCTTGCGGCCGGACTCGACCTGCGAGATGTAGGACTGACTGACCCCGGCCAGCCCGGCGAGGACGGCCTGACTCATCCCGCCACGACGCATCCGCCAGTATCGGATCCGGGCTCCGATCGTGTCGGTCTTCCTGACCATGCTCCGTCGCCTCCCCGGACAGGGACTGGGACCCGGCATGGACAGCCGCGCCGGCATGCCGCCTTTCGGACGGTACACCGCACGGCCGAGGGCTTCGCCGCATGCGCGTCGAGGAGCATCAGCTTCTGAGGTACCGAAAGGAATGCGCTCAACTGGTGCCTGACGGCCCGACCGTCCGGCGGCCCGGCAGTCGGACCTCGCTATCTCGTGGCGATCCGGTCGAGGAGGAAGTGCGCGGCGGCGTCGACGACTCGTCAAAATGGCTGCCGTTGCCGGGATGGTGAAAGCCGTGTCCGGCGTGCGCGTACTCGACGAGCGTGCACGCGTTGCCGGAGCGCGTCATCGCGTCCCGGAACCGCCGCACCGCGTCGATCGGCTCGACCTCGTCGCGGGTGCCGTGGTGGATCTGCATCGGCGGATGCCCCGGTCGCACGAATTCGATGAGCGAATACTCGACCAGCCGGCCCGCCGCGATGCCGATCTGCTGTTCCAGGCGGCGCTGCATGGCCGGCGCGAGGGAGCCAAGGTCCAGTCCCGCAGGATTGAGGGCCACCACTCCCGCGACGCCGGGCGTCGGCGCGGTCATCGCCGCGACGAGCGCGAGATGAGCCCCGGCCGAGCTGCCGCCCGAGGCCAGGTGGGGCGCGTCGAGCCCGCGCGACGCGGCCAGCCGGCCGAACCGTTCGACCGCGCGCCGCACGTCGGCGAGGCAGTCGTCGATGCTGACCGCGCCACGGCCGAGCAGCCGATACCCGGCGGAGACGGCGAAGATCCCGTGCGCGGCCAGCCGTCGGCAGTGCGGGGCGAGCCCGGCCGCCGAGCCCTCGCGCAGGGCGCCGCCGTGGAACAGGACGACGCCCGCGCGAGGTTGCGTGCCGTCGCCCGGCTCGAAGACCAGCAACGGCAGCTCACCACCGTCGGCGGCGCGGAAGCGCATCGTCGACTCGACCGGACTCATCGATCCGACCCTATGCCACAGGCGTTCCGTCGCCCGCCGGCGTCAGTTGCCGGTGCCGAGGTTGGCCATCATCGCGGCCGGGTAGCGGTCGCCGTGTGCCGAGCCGGCCGGCACCGCTTTCTCGATCTCGGCCAGGTCGTCCGCGGAGAGTGTCAGGTCCGCGGCGGGCCGGGCCTCGTTCAAGCGATCGCGGGTACGGGCGCCGACGAGCGGAACGATGTGGTCGCTCTGGGCCGCCACCCACGCGATCGCCAGTTGGGCCACGGTGCAGCCCTTCTGCTCGGCCACCCGCCGCAGCGCGTCCACCAGGGTCAGGTTGTGCTCGACGTTGTCGCCGGAGAACCGTGGCATCCGGCTTCGGTTGTCGCCCGGCCGAGGTGCGACGTTCTTCCAGTGCCCGGAGATCAGTCCTCGGCTCAGGACGCCGTACGCGGTCATCCCGACGCCCAGCTCGCGCAACGTCGGCAGCACGTCGGTCTCCACGCCGCGTGAGATCAGCGAGTACTCGATCTGCAGGTCGGCGACCGGGTGCACGGCGTACGCCCGGCGGATCGTCTCCGCGCGGACCTCGGACAGGCCCACGTGCCGCACGTATCCGGCCTCGATCATCTCTTTGATCGCGCCCACCGTGTCCTCGATCGGCACGTCCGGGTCCAGTCGTGCCGGCCGATAGATGTCGATGTGGTCGACGCCCAGCCGGGTCATCGAGTGGATCAGGAAGTTCTTCACCGCCGCGGGCCGGCTGTCCTGTCCGAGGAAGCCACCCCCCGGCGCCAGGAGCGCCCCGAACTTGACGCTCAGCACGTAGCTTTCCCGCGGCCGACCGCGCAGCGCCTCGGCCAGCAGCATCTCGTTGTGCCCGGCACCGTAGTGGTCACCGGTGTCGATAAGCGTGAGCCCCGCATCGAGCGCCGCACGCACGGTCGCGATGCTCTCGGCGCGGTCGGAGACGCCGTACACACCGCTGGTCATCCCCATCGCGCCCAGGCCCAACGCGCCGACGGCCGGACCTGTCGTTCCCAACGTTCGTTTCCGCATGTCCCCACTCTGCCGCCGGTTGCGGACGGCCGGGAGCGGACCGCTCATCGTGGGAGCGCCGCTCCCTGTGTCGACCCTCGCGCGCGGGGCGACCACCGGGGAGCATGGAGAACATGCAGCGTGAGCAACTTGCCGACTTCCTGCGCCGCCGCCGTGAGGCCATCCGTCCCGCCGCCGTGGGCATCGCCGACGGTCCCCGCCGCCGCATTCCGGGCCTGCGGCGGGAGGAGGTCGCGATGCTGGCCGGCATGTCGGTGGACTATGTCGTACGCCTCGAGCAGGGCCGCAGCAGCCAGCCCTCCACGCAACTGCTGGGCGCCCTGGCCCGCGCTCTGCGCCTGTCCGACGACGAGCGCGACCACCTGTTCCACCTGGCCGGTCACCAGCCCCCGCCCGCGGCCGGCGTGGCCCGACTCGCCCGCGCCGGCCTGCTCCGCATGCTGGACCTGCTGGGCGACACGGCCGCGCTGGTCGTGTCCGATCTGGGAGAGGTGTTGGCGCAGACCCCGACCGCCACGCTGCTGACCGGCGATCACACTGGTTTCACCGGTGATCGGCGGTATCTGGCATACCGCTGGTTCGCCGAACCCCACTCCCGCCCTCTCCACCCACCCGGGGAGCAGGAGCGTCATTCCCGCCAGATGGTGGCGGATCTGCGCGCCGTCGCCGGCCGACGTCCCGGCGACCCGACGGTGACCGGCCTGATCGCCCGTTTGGCGGCGGCGAGCCCCGAGTTCCGACGGCTGTGGGCCGAGCACGAGGTGGGCGTACGGCGGGCGGACCGCAAGACGTTCGTGCACCCCCGCGTCGGGCCGATCGCGCTGGACTGCGAGACGCTGGTGACGCCCGACCTGGGCCAGGAACTGCTGGTGTTGACGCCCGCCGACGCCGGGTCCCGCGAGCGCCTCGACCTGCTGCGGGTGCTGGGCACCGAAGAGTTTCCGGTCACCTGACCGGCAGGGATGCCGACGCGCCGTGCCGGTTACCGACGCCCCAGCCGCCGCGTCGGGCTGCTCGGGCGCCCGCCGTTCCGCTGCAACCGGAAGCGCCGTCAGGCGGCCGGATGGGGCTGTCGCGCCCGCAGTGCGTCCCGCGTGAGCCGCGCGGAGGCGCTCGCTCCCGCCGTCGTCATCCGACGGATCAGCTCCTCGGTCTGGGCATGGACAGCGGCGACCCCAGCCGACGCGGGCAACGTATTCAGTGCTTCGAGCGCCGTCTTCGCGCTGGCGTCGGCCTCGCCCAGTCGCAGCAGGGCCAACGCCTCGTCCATGCGAATGTGCGCGCGATCCACCACGTCATGCCGGGGGTAGGCGAGCAACGCCGTCCGGCAGGACTCGACCGCTTCACCGGGCCGCCCGGTACGCGCCAACACATTGCCCTTGTAGAACAACATCTTCTCCCGGGAGAACCCGAAGGCCCCCTCGCTCGGGGCAGCGTCGGCCGCGCCCATGAACCGCTGCTCGCTGATCCGCATCAGCGTCACCGCTTCCCGCCCGTGCCCCACCTGGGCAAGCGCGCGGGCTTCGACGGAGGGTGCGAGCGTCGCGGCGACCGACCTGTTTCCACGGGTGAGCGACTGTGCGTGGCGGGCCATCGTGACAGCGGCTTGCGGGCCTTCGTAGTAGAGACAGCTCAACGCGTGGCGTGTCATCAGCCATGCGGCGAGTGGGGCGTCCTCCACCTCGTTCGCAGCCCTGACCCCGGCCCGGAACCAGTTTCGGGACGCGTGCGGCTGGCCGAGGTCGACCAGCAGGATGCCGATCAGGCCGGCAAGCCGCGCGGTGCTGGTGATCAACGCTGCCTGGTGGGAGATGCTCTGGCGCTGTTCGAGCAGCCTGCACAACGCATCGAATTCGAGCAACGCCGGCTTGACCTGAGCCCGGGCGGGGAGGCTGCGGTAGTCGCGGGCGTGCCGCGTCACCCGCTCCTGCCAGAACTCCACGGTCTCCCGGTTGACGGAACTTCTCGTCGACAGCGCGCGCTGCAACATCTCCTGCGTCTTTTCGACCGCGTCGAGGACCTCGCTGCTGAGCTCGCCCGCCATTCCGAAGGTCATGCCGTAGAGGACAGTTCGTCGTCGCATACCGTCTTCTTCCTCACCGACCGTCGACGACGGCACAGCGGCCGGTGGATGGTCGGTCCGCTCCGCGGAGTCGTCCGCCGCGGGCGCATAGCTGATCCCGAAGCCGAGGAGATCGGCTCTGGTCTGGTATAGCCGACACAACGCATCGAGATATCGGGGCGACGGGCGTTCGCCCGTCTCCCACCGGGAAACCCGCGTGTGCCCGAGGTTGTCGGCATCGCGACCGATCTGGTCTTTCATGTGGTTGACGACGTCCTGCAACGTCCAGCCCCTCGCCAGCCGGTGCGCGCGCAGGCGACTGACCGCGCACCGCTCCGCGATGACCTGGACGAGCTGCGCCTCGGGCCAGTCGGCGACCCGGGCCGACTGGCGGATCGCCTCGACAACGCTACGTGTCCCCATAGCGCCGCCCTCCCGTCAAAGCCGATCGGACAGACTCAGGTTACCGCCCGCATATGGCCTGAGGCGGTTCCCGCGGTCGATGTGCGCGGGTCGCACATGCAGCAGAATGAAATGTGCGGTGCTCGCAGGAGTGGACGGGAAACTTCCTCGCCTCATTGACGCAGAGCGACGATATGGTCACCGCCCGGAACCGGGCCACTCCTGGACGATCGGGAAGCCGATGGACCCGCTGACGTTGCTCTTGCGCCCTGAGATCACCCTGCTCAGCTTTGCCCTGACGGTCCGGTACGCCGTCGCGTTCGCCGGTTTCGTGCTGGCGCTACGTCGGGTGCCGGCCAGTCAACGCGCTGACGTGTATGCGATTTTCGCCAGGACGTGCACCCATCCCCTCTTCCTCGGTGGCCCCGGTGCGCTGTCGGGCCGGCACCGCACCGGATGCGCCGACGAGCACAGCGGGTCCACCGGGTGAGCAGGGATCAGAACCACGTCTCCCGCATGTCCAGCGTGGTGCGGTCCAGGCTCTCCAACAGGTCGAACTGGGCCGTCACCCTCGGCAGCTCCCACCGGTAGAAGTAGCGCGCCGCCGCCCGCTTCCCGGCACAGAACTCGTCCTCCGGCGACCCCAGCGCCTCCACCGCCAGCACCTGTTCCAGCCACATCCACGCGATCACCACGTGCCCGACCGCCTCCAGATAGACCGAGGCGTTCGCCAGGGCCAGCTCCGGGTCGCCAGGTGCCCACAACCGCCGGGTCACCACCGCGACCCGGTCCACCGCCGAGGCGAGCCGCCCGGCCAGGTCGGCGGCGAACCCGTCGGCTTTCCAGGCTCGGTCGACCGTGGCCCGCATCGTCTCCAGCAGCAGTTCCAGCGCCGCGCCGTCGCGCATGGTGACCTTGCGGCCGAGCAGGTCGAGGGCCTGGATGCCGTGGGTGCCCTCGTGGATGGCGTTGAGCCGGTTGTCCCGCCAGTGCTGCTCGACGTCGTAGTCGCGGGTGTAGCCGTAGCCGCCGTGCACCTGGATGGCCAGGTCGTTCGCGGCCAGGCACCACTGCGACGGCCAGCTCTTGGCGATCGGGGTGAGCAGCTCCAGCAGCAGGTGCGCCCGCTCCCGGTCGGCCCCGGCGGGCGCGGTCTTCTCCTCGTCGAGCAGCCGTCCGCAGTAGAGGACCAGCGCGAGCGCGCCCTCCACGTAGCTCTTCTGGGCCAGCAGCATCCGGCGTACGTCGGGGTGGGCGATGATCGGCACCTGCGGCGCGGTGGGGTCCTTGTCGGCCACCGGGCGGCCCTGCGGCCTCTGCCGGGCGTACGCGACGGACTTCAGGTAGCCGGTGTAGCCGAGCGCGGTGGCGCCGGCCCCGATGCCGATGCGCGCCTCGTTCATCATGTGGAACATGAGCGCCAGCCCGTGGTGCGGCGTGCCGACCAGGTAGCCGACCGCGCCGTCCCGCCCGTACGGCCGGTGCACGCCCTCGCCGAAGGTGAGCAGCGTGTTGGTGGCGCCCCGGTAGCCGAGCTTGTGGTTGAGCCCGACCAGCACCACGTCGTTGCGGGGGCCGAGCGCGCCGTCGTCGTCGAGGAGCACCTTGGGTACGACGAACAGGGACAGGCCCTTTACGCCGGGGGGCCCGCCGGGGATGCGGGCCAGCACCAGGTGGACGATGTTCTCGGCCAGCTCGTGGTCCCCCGCGGAGATCCACATCTTGGTGCCGGTGAGCCGGTAGGTGCCGTCGTCCTGCGGCTCGGCGCGGGTGGTGAGGTCGGCCAGGGAGCTGCCGGCCTGCGGCTCGGACAGGCACATGGTGCCGAAGAACCGGCCCGCCACCATCGGGCGGACCCAGGTGTCGACCTGCTCGGCGCTGCCGTGGGCGAGCAGCAGGTTGGCGTTGCCGAGGGTGAGGAAGGGGTACGCCGAGGTGCCCACGTTGGCGGCCTGGAACCAGGCGAAGGCGGCGGCGGCCACGGCATGCGGGAGTTGCATCCCGCCGACCGACTCGTCGAGTGTGGCGGCGAACAGCCCGGTGCCCGCGAACGCCTCCAGCGCGGCCTTGACCTGGGGAATGGTGCGTACGTGTCCGCCGTCGACGGTGGGTTCGCTCGTGTCGGCGGCGCGGTTGTGCGGGGCGAAGCGTTCGGCGGCGACCTGCGCGGCGAGGTCGAGCACCGCGTCGAACGTCTCCCGGGAGTGCTCGGCGTAGCGGGGCCGTTCGGTCAGTCGGGTCACGTCCAACCAGTCGTGCAGCAGGAACGCCAGGTCGCGGCGGGACAACAACAGGTCGGACGACGACAACGGGGTTCCTTCCGTCGTACCCGGATACGGGATCGGTCCGGGAAGTCAGGTGTCAGCCGTCCGTCAGGGGCGTGCCTGAGTCTGACCACGGGCCGGGTCGACCTCGACCCGGTCGGTAGTTGGATTCCTCGGCGAACGGATTACCACTGGTGGACAACGTGTTCTCGAAAGTATCGCCCATCTGCGCCACGGTCGCGCTGGCCACGCTGATCGGCGCATCCCCCGCCCTCGCGACGGAAGCGGCCCCGGGGCCGGACCTGCCGCCGGCGCTCGCCCCGCTGACCGCGCTCTATCAGACGGCGGCGTGCGACCCGGGCGGTCCCACCGGCGCCGACGGAACGCTCGCCACCCAGCTCAACTCGCGGTTGCACGCCGACATGCGCGGCTACATGTCGGCGTATCGCGTCTCCTGCGCGCGGGAGGTGGTCGAGGCGGTACGGGACCGGGGGCTCTCCTCCCGCGCGGCGGTCATCGCGATCACCACCGTGATCGTCGAGACCCACCTGCAGAACATCAGCGAGGAGGTGGACCACACCAGCCTCGGATTGTTCCAGCAGCAGGAGTGGTGGGGCACCCGGGCACAGCGGCTGAACCCGGGCTACGCCACGAACGCCTTCCTCGACGCGATGGTGCGGAAGTATCCCAACGGGAGCTGGGCCAGCGCCCCGATCGGCGAGGTCTGCCAGGCGGTGCAGGTGTCGGCCTATCCCGACCGCTACCAGGTGCAGGCGTCGGACGCGCAGATCATCGTCGACAGCCTCTGGGACGTCCCCGCCCCTCGTCTCGAGGACATTCCGGTGTCGGGTGACTGGAACGGCGACGGCACCGACACCGTCGGCGTCTACCGCCCCTCCACCTCCACCTTCTACCTCCGCGACACCAACAGCGGCGACGCCACCCGCATCTTCAAATTCGGCCACGGACCCTCCGGCGACCTCCCCGTCGCCGGCGACTGGAACAACGACGGCACAGACACCATCGGCGTCTTCCGCCCCAGCAACTCCACCTGGTACCTCACCAACGGCACCACCACCACCGACGCCCAGTTCATCTTCGGCCACGGCGCATCCGGCGACCAACCCGTCGCCGGCGACTGGAACAACGACGGCACAGACACCATCGGCGTCTTCCGCCCCAGCAACTCCACCTGGTACCTCACCAACGGCACCACCACCACCGACGCCCAGTTCATCTTCGGCCACGGCGCATCCGGCGACCAACCCGTCGCCGGCGACTGGAACAACGACGGCACCGACACCATCGGCGTCTTCCGCCCCAGCAACTCCACCTGGTACCTCACCAACGGCACCACCACCACCGACCACCAATTCATCTACGGCCACGGCCCATCCGGCGACATCGCCACCACCGGCGACTGGAACAACGACGGCACAGACACCATCGGCGTCCGCCGCCCCGACAACAACACCGTCTACCTCCGCAACACCAACAACGCCGGCACCGTAGACATCCAATTCATCTACGGCATCTGACCACCACCCCCCAACCGGCGGGACCCGGACACCACCGGGTCCCGCCGCCGTGGTCGTCAGCCGCGGCGCAGTCCGGAGGCGGCCTCCCGAAGGTCGTCCTGACCGATCGGGGCCGGCGACGCGCCCTCCGTGGCCTCCCGCAGCGCCTTGGCGAGTTGCACCCGGCGGAGCGCCTCGCGCAGGTCCGCGCCGGTGAGCCCGGCCGTGTCGGCGGCGAGGGCGACGGGGTCCACGTCGTCGGCGAACATCCGGAAGCCGGGCCGCTCGTGCCGATCGATCAGCTCCCGGATCATCTTGCTGAGGATCTCCGCGCGGCCGGTCTCGTCCGGCGCCGGAATGGCGATCTTCAGGTCGAAGCGGCCGGAGCGGATCAGCGAGGCGTCGACGCGCTGCGGGAAGTTGGTGGTGGCCACCACGATCACGTCGGGGTTCTCCTCGAACAGCGTGTTCATCTCCTGCTTGAAGATGCCGGCGACCGCGTTGACCGCCTGGCTCGCCGCGTCGCCACCCGCGCCGGCGTAGCTGATGATCGAGTCGAACTCGTCGAAGAGCATCACGGTGGGCCGGCGGTACCGGCGGGCGTCGCGGAAGATGCGCTTGATGTTGCGCTCCGAGCCGCCGAGATACTTGTCCAGGATCTCCGGGGTGCGGATCTCCACGAAGTCCGCGCCGACCTCGTTCGCCAGGGCCCGGGCCAGCATGGTCTTGCCGGTGCCCGGCGGTCCGTACATCAGGATGCCCTGCGGCCGGCGCGCGCCCCAGCGGGCCATCGCCTGCGGATGCCGGAACGACACCGCCACCTCGCGGAACCGCGCGACCACGTCGGCCAGGCCGCCGACCTGGTCGAGGGTCACCGTCGCGCTGCGCGGCCCGGCCACCGCCACCGGTCGCCGCCCCACCAGGTACGTCCGCCCGCGCAGCACGGTCGGCTCCACGTTGTCGCCGGCCAGCTCGCGGACGGCCTGGAACAGCAGGCCGAGCAGCGCACGCAGGTGCTCCGGCCCCACGTCCGCGCTCGGCACGTCGGCGCGGATGCGTACCGTGCCGTTGTCCTGGTCCACGCGCGGACGCAGACCGGCGGACTCGGCGGCGCGCAACACGTCCCGGCCGGCCGGGTCGCGCGGCGGCGCGACGAGCGCGGCGCCGGTGGGGCGCAGCCCGAGCCGGCGGCCCGCCCCGGCCGCCGCCCGGCCCACCGCGGCGGCCGGTCCGTCGCCGCCGCGCGCGAGCCGCTCGGCGAGCAGCAGGCCGACCGGCCCGGCCAGCCCGAGGGCGAGCAGGCCGGCCGGCGCGGCCTCCACCCGCAGGTACGCCTCGAAGCGGTGCACCGGCTGCCCGTCGGCGGTGTCGGCGCGCACGGTGCAGCGGACCTCCCGCACCGGGGCGGGAAAGTCTCCGCCGGCCAGCAGCTCCACCGGCCCGTCCGCGGCGGCGGCGAGCAGCCCGGCCGGGTCGGCGATGCGCACCTCGGCGCCGAGCAACGGCACCGTCTCCTCGTCCGTCCGCACCTCGTACCCGGTCATGGGTCCTCTTCCCTCGCCGCGACGTGTGCTCCCGAGTCTGGCACCGCCAGGGGCGGGCGGCCACCGCTCAGCCGGCGTCGGCGAGCAGACCGTCGACCAGGTCGCGGGGCAGCCCGTGGGTGTCGTGCAGCCAGTGGTAGTCGCGTTCGGTGAGCGGACCGCGCGCCCGGACCCGGTCGACGAGGGGCCGGCCGCGCCGCAGCAACCCGCGGAACCGGTGCTCCTCGTCGCACAGCAACCCGGGCAGCGGGCCCGCGTCGACCGGCTGGCGGAACCGGCGCAGCGTGTCCGCGTGGAGGGTCACCGGCAGGTCGCCGAGGCTCCGCGTCGGGTCGTCGCGCCACAGCACGGTGAGCGCGCGGCGCAGCAGCCGGCGCAGCACGTACCCCCGACCGGTGTGGCCCGGGCGTACCCCGTCACCGAGCACGACCACCGCGGCGCGCAGGTGGTCCGCGACCACGCGCAGGTCCGCGCCGCCCAGGTCCCACCGGTCGCGGACCGCGCCCGCCCACGGGCCCAACCCGTCCCCGGTGAAGACGGACCGGTCGCCGCGCAGCACCATCTCCAGCCGCTCCCGCCCCATCCCGGTGTCGATGCTGGTCAGGGGCAGCGGGGTGAGCCGGCCGTCGGGGTGACGGTGGTGGCTCATCTGCACGTGGTTCCACACCTCCACCCAGCGGTCGTCGCCGCTCGGACGGCCGGTCGGCGGGCCGTCACCGGTCCATACGAAGATCTCCGAATCCGGTCCACAGGGGCCGGTCGGCCCGTTGGACCACCAGTTCTCCTCCCCCAGTGCCTCCACCGGCACGCCGAGCGCGGTCCAGGTGTCCCGCGCGGTCCCGTCCGGGTCGACGTGGTCGTCGCCGCCGAAGACCGTCGCGTGCAGCTTCCGCGCCGGGATGCCGTAGCCGTCGGTGAGCAGCTCGAAGCCCCAGCGCAGGCTGGTCGCGATGTCGTAGTCGCCGAGCGACCAGGAGCCGAGCATCTGGAACACGGTCAGGTGGGTGCGGTCGCCGACCTCGTCCAGGTCCGTGGTGCGCAGGCACCGCTGCACGTTGGCCAGTCGCCGTCCGCCGGGGTGCGGGCGCCCCAGCAGGTACGGCGTGAGCGGGTGCATGCCGGACGTGGTGAACAGCACCGGGTCGCCCGGCGGCGGCACCAGGGAACTCTCCGGCGCGTCCCGATGGCCGAGCCGGTGGTAGTGGTCTTCGAAGATGCGGGTGATCTCGTCGGTTGTCATGGCGGGGGCCTTCCGGGTAGGTGCGTCCGGACGGTCCGCGCAACGGTGGCGTTGACACGACGACGCCGGCGGACCGTTTCCGGTCGCCGGCGTGGAGATGGGGCAGGGTCAGGCGGCGGCAACCGGCGAGCGGAAAGCTCGCGCGGTCGCGGCGGTGACGCATGACCTGCTCTGCATACCCCCAAGCATAACCCACCCCCACCCCACCAACTCCGCGCTGATTCACGGAAAGCGTGGGTATCGGCGGCCGGGTAGCCACGCTTTCCGTGAATCAGCGGGCGCGGGGAAGGGGGGTGGGGGTGAGGAGGCGGTGGTAGAGGGCGTTCAGGCGCTCGGCCTGGGACTCCCACGTCCAGCCGGGCAGCGGGGAGTCCGGGCCCTCGTAGGCGGCGCGGTAGCGGGCCGGGTCGGCGAGCACCGCCCGAATCGCACGGGCGAGATCGGCCGCGTCCCGGGCGCGGAACACCTCGCCCTGGCCGGTGGCCCGGACCGTGTCGGCCATGGTACGGACGTCGCTGACCACGATCGGCAGGCGCGCGTGCGCGTACTCGAAGAACTTGGTGATCAGCGCGATCTCGTGGTTGGGCCAGTGGTGCAGCGGGATGAGCCCGACGTCGGCGGCGGCGAGGAACGCGACGAGTTGCCGGTGTGGCACGTACGGCAGCACGTGCACCCGGTCGGCGACGCCGAGCCGGGCGGCGCGGGCGATGACCTGGCGGACGTATCCGGCGGCGGGGTCGGCGACGACCAGGGCCAGGTGCACGCCGGGCAGCCGGGTCAGCGCCTCGACGGCGGTGTCCACGCCACGTTGCACGGCCATCGCCCCGCTGTAGACCAGCAGCGGCGTGCCGGCGGCCACGCCGCAGCGGGCCCGCAGGTCGGGTGCGGCTTCGGCGGCGGTGACGTGTGCCGGCTCGGCGACCGGGGCGTTGAGCAGGACGGTCGGGCGTTCGGGCAGGTCGTGGTCGCGGACCAGCAGGTCGGCGAGGGTGTCGGAGACGGTCACGACCGCGTCGGCGTGGCCGACGTACTCGCGGACGTAGCCCAGGTGCGCGGGGAGCCAGCGGGCGTTGTCGCGGCGGGGCCGGGCGCCGGGCAGCCACTCGTGGGCGTCCCAGACCAGCTTGACACTGCGCCCCTGGGCGCGGGCCCGGTCCACCGCGCGGGCGGCCACGCCGAGCATCCGGAAGTCGTGGGCGTGGATCAGGTCGGGGCGCAGCTCGTCGATGACCGGGCCGGCGAGCCGCTCGTACGCCCAGAGGCCGGGCTCCAGCCGTCGCCAGGCCCGGTCGCCGAGCCGGGCCTGCCAGTAGCGGACCTGGGCGTGCTCGACCGGCCGGCGGGCCAGCCGGGCGGCCCGCAACGCCAACCCACCGCGCGCCACCAGCCGCCGCCGTAGGCCGCGCACGCCACCGCGCCGGACGGTCGCGCCGATTCGGCCGGCACGACCCACGCCCCCGTCGCGCCGGCCGGCGCTCTCCGCGCCCGCGTCGTCCGCACCGCCCACCCCGGCGGGCGCGGGCGACGGCAGCGCCCGAACCCCGGGGGGCGCGTCCAACGGCAGCACCCGCACCTCGGCGTCGCCGAGCCGCCAGCGGCGCTCGGCGTCGACGTGGGCGCAGCCGAGCAACGTGACGTCCCAGCCGGCGTCGGCGGCGGACCGGGCGGCCTTCTGCACCCGCGAGTCGCCCTCGACCGCGTTGTCGACGAGCATCACCACCCGCCGCGTCGCGGTGCCGCGCTGCATCGGCCACCACACCCCTTCACCCTCGCCGGCCCGACCGGCGCGAGTGTACGGGGACGCGGGACCGCCCCGGCGACCCCGGAACGCGGTCTGAGCTGCGAAGACACCGAACGTGCAGGTGACCGGGGGCGGAAGTTCACCCGCCGTGCACGTGCCGGTCAGGCGGCGCCGGAGGGGACCAGCGGGCCCGGCGCGACCGGCTGCCGGCGGTCGCGCCGGTTGGGCAGCGACAGGCGGATGACCTTCCACCAGGCGGAGGCGACCTGCTTGGGCAGCGGGCCGGTGGTGTAGCGCAGCCCGTACCTGTCGAACAGCGCCCGCACCTGCGGGGCGATCTCCTGGTAGCGGTTGCTCGGCAGGTCGGGGAAGAGGTGGTGCTCGATCTGGAAGGACAGGTTCCCGGTCATGACGTGCAGCAGGCGGGGGCCGCTGATGTTGGCGGAGCCGAGCATCTGCCGCAGGTACCACTCGCCGCGCGTCTCGCCCTCGATGGAGGTCTTCTCGAACGTCTCCACGCCGCTCGGGAAGTGCCCGCACATGATCACCGAGTGGCTCCACACGTTGCGGATCAGGTTGGCGGTGAACGTGGCGGCGAGCGTGGACAGGAACGACGGGCCGGACAGCAGCGGGTGGATCACGTAGTCCTTGAGCACCTGGCGGCGGATCTTGCGGCCGACCGCCTTCGCCTTGGCCCGGAACGCCGGTTCCTTGAGCCGCTTCTGCTTGATGTGGTCGCCTAGCTCCATGTCGTACGCGGCGATGCCGTACTCGAAGAAGGCGGCGTTGAGCAGGTTCCACACCGGCTGGCCCAGGTGCATCGGGTGCCACGGCTGGTCCTCGTCGACGCGCATGATGCCGTACCCGAGGTCGTTGTCCTTGCCGACCACGTTGGTGAAGCGGTGGTGCAGCTCGTTGTGCGACTGCTTCCACTGGGCGGCCGGTGAGACGTGGTCCCACTCCCAGGTGGTGGAGTGGATCTTCGGGTCGCGCATCCAGTCCCACTGGCCGTGCAGGATGTTGTGCCCGATCTCCATGTTGTCGAGGATCTTGGCGATGGTGAGACCGGCCGTGCCGACGATCCAGGCCGGCGGGAACAGCGAGAACAGCAGCACCGCACGGCTGCTCATCTCCAGCGTCCGCTGGGTCTTGATCACCTTGCGGATGTAGCGGGCGTCCCGCTCGCCCCGGTCGGCGATGACCCGGTCCCGGATCGCGTCCAGTTCCTTGCCGATGATCTCGATGTCCTCGGCGCTCAGGTGGGCGATCGGGTTGTCGGCCTTCTTCTGGATCACGGTCACGTCGGTGGCTCCTGTCAGAGATCGATGTCGCAGGTACCGGCGGCGGCCGACACGCAGGTCTGGATCCGTACGCCGTCGCCCGGCACGGCCGTGGTGACGTCGCCGTTGCGCAGGTCGCGCACCGCGCCCTGGCGCAGCGGCACGACACAGCCGAAACAGATCCCCATCCGGCAGCCCGAGGGCATGAGCACCCCCGCGTTCTCCCCCGCGTCGAGCAGGGTGGTGGCGCCGTCGGCCGCGACGGTCACCCCCGCCCCGGTGAAGGTCACCGTGCCGCCGTCGCCCGGCGTGATCACCGTGGGACGGAACCGCTCGGTGTGCAGCAGATCGGTGGCGTCCCGGGCCGCCCAGTGTGCCTCGGCCGCGTCCAGCAGGCCCACCGGCCCGCAGGCCCACGTGTGCCGCCGGGCGTGGTCGGGCACGAGGTCGTCCAGCTCGGCCACGTCGAGCAGGCCGGCGGTCTCGGTGTGCCGCTCGACCAGGCGTAGCGCGCCGCGCTCGGCAAGCGCGCGCAGCTCCGCGCCGAAGATGACGTCGTCGCGGGTCGGCGCCGAGTGCACCAGCACCACGTCGGCCCGCGCGGTGAGCCCGGCCCGCAGCATCCCCATGACCGGGGTGATGCCGCTGCCGGCGGTGAGGAACAGGACCCGCTCCGGGGTTGCCGTGGGCAGCACGAAGTCGCCCTGCGCCTGGTCGAGCTGGACGATCGTGCCGGGTCGGATCCGGCGGACCAGGTGGTTGCTGACCTTGCCGTCGGGGATCGCCTTCACGGTCACGGTGATCCGGCCGTCCGCCGCGCCGGGCATGGAGGTGACCGAGTACGCGCGCCACTGGCGCACCCCGTCGACGTCCACGCCGAGGCGCACGTACTGCCCCGGCAGGTGACCCTGCCAGCCGCGCCCCGGCTGGATCACCACGGTGGCCGCGTCCCGGGTCTCCGGGCGGACGGCGACGATCCGGCCGCGCAGCGGCGCGCCCGCGCGCAGCGGGGCGATCAGGTCGAGGTAGTCGTCGGGCAACAGCGGGGTGGTGACCGTGCCGGCCAGCCGCAGCAACCTGTGCCGGAAGGAGACCTTCTGGGAGCGGCGGGGCGCAGTTGTGGTCATATGACCAGCGTGACTGCGGAATCGCATAACATCTTGACCAGCGAAGGTGAAAAGGTCACGGTTTTTTGTTCGGAGGGTACAAACATGTCGCAGGAGGCCGGGAGCGGGCAGCGCGCCGCCCATCTCGATCTCGACGCCGGCGTGGCGGCCGTGCTGCGCGATCGGCTCCCGACGGTCGCCGAGCGCACGGTGAGCGCGATCACCGCCGAGGTGTCCGACTATTCGGGCGCGCTCACCGGCGCCATGCGGGAGAAGATCCAGAACGCGGTACGCATCGCGCTCGACACCTTCCTCCAGCTCCTCGAGGGCACCCAGGCATACGACCCGAGCACTCCCCTGGCGCCGGCGCTGGAGGCAGCGTACGCGCTCGGCAGCGGCGAGGCCCGATCGGGACGAAGCATGGACGCGCTGCTGGCCGCGTACCGGGTGGGCGCCCGGGTGGCCTGGCGGGAGGTCTCCACCACGACGGTACGCAGCGGGCTGGCCGCCGAGACGGTGGCCGAGTTCGCCGAGCTGATGTTCGCGTACATCGACGAGTTGTCCGCGGCGAGCGTCGCCGGACACGCCGACGAGCTGGCCAGCGCCGGCCGGGTGCGCCGCCGGGACCTGGAGCGGCTCACCCAGCAACTGCTCGCCGGCGAGCCGGAGGAGTCGCTGCGGCGCAGCGCCGACCGGGCCGACTGGCCGCCGCCGCAGACGCTCACCGTCGTCCTGCTGCCCCGCCGGCACCTGCGCGCCGTGCTCGCCCTGCTCAGCCCGCAGACGCTGGAGAGCGGCGAGGACCTGCCCGGGATGAGCCCGGCCGAGGACCTGGCGGTGCTGCTGGTGCCGGACGTGCACGGCGGGCGGCGTCGCCAGCTCGTCCGGCTGCTGCACGGGCACCGGGCGGTGCTCGGCCCGGCCCGCCCCTGGCACCGGGTCGCCGCGTCCTACCAGCGGGCCACCCGCGCCCTCGCGCTCGGCCTCGACGCGCCGGACGCCGGGCCGGTCGACACCGAGCGTCACCTGTCCACGCTGCTGCTCAGCATGGACCCGGAGGCGCTGGCCGATCTGCGTACCCAGGCCCTCGCGCCGCTTGCCGCGCTGCCCCCGGCCACCGCGCACCGGCTGGCCGAGACGCTGCGGTCGTGGCTGCTGCACCAGGGCCGTCGCGACGACGTGGCGGCGGACCTGTTCGTGCACCCGCAGACCGTCCGCTACCGGATGGGCAAGCTCCGCGAGCTGTTCGGCGACCGCCTGCTCGACCCCGCCACGGTGCTCGACCTCACCATCGCCCTCGCCGTCCCACCGGAGCAAGGCGGGGCCCCCGCTTAACGCCTCGAGTAGAGGCGGGGCCCCCGCTTAACGCCCCCTACAGCAGCGCGGCGACCCGCTCCGCGTCCGGGTGGTCGTCGGCGCGCAGGATGTCCAGCGCCTCCCGCCAGGCCTGCCGCGCGGCCCCGGACTGTCGGGTGGCCTCCAGGGCAGCCCCGAGCCGACGCAGGGAGACTCCCTCGTTCATCCGGTCGCCCAGGTCGCGGTAGAGGGCGACGGCGTGCCGGTAGCAGGTCACCGCGTGGTGCCCGTCGACGTGGCGGTAGGCGTGCCCCAGGGTGTCCCACACGCTGGCCTCGCCCATCCGGTCGCCGGCCTGTTGCAGGCGGTCCAGGGCCTGCCGGCCGTGGGCGATCGCCTGCTCGTGGTCGCCGAGCTGGGCGAGGCACCAGGCGACCGAGTTGAGCGCGTAGCTCTCACCCCGGTCGTGGCCGGCCTGACGGAACAGTGCGAGGGCCTGCTCGTCGTGCCGGAGCGCCTCGGCCAACTCCCCCTGCACCTCGGCCAGCCAGCCCAGGCAGCGGTAGATGAACGCCTGGCCCACCCGGTCACCGAGGCCGTCGTAGAGCGCAAGCGCCTGCCGGTAGTCCTCCCGCGCGTCGTCGAACCGGCGTAGCTCGACGCACGCGCTGCCGTGCAGCCGGTGCGCCTCGGCCGTGGTGGCCGGGTCGCCCAGCCGCCGCGCGACGGTCACCCCCACGCGGCCGACCCGTTCCCAGTCGTGCCGGTGGCCCCGCCGGGGCAGGAAGTTGGCCATCGCCCAGGCCAGTCGCCAGGCCTGCTCGTCGAGCCCGTCGGCGACGGCCTGCTCCAGCGCCGCCAGCAGCCCGGCGTGCTCGGCGGTGAACCAGGCAAGCGCCGCCTGCCGGTCGGCGAAGCCGAGCACCGTCACCCCGGGCGCCGGCGGCGGCGCCGGCAGCGGGTCGCGGTTCGGCCAGAGCAGCCGGTCGGCGCCGAGGGCGGTGTGCAGGTAGTGGTCGAGGAGGCGACCCCATGCGGCCCGCCGCCCGGCACTGCCCTCCGGCGGCCCCAGTTCGTTGGCGTACGCCCGGAGCAGGTCGTGGCAGGCGTACCGGCCGGGCTGGTGTTCGGTGACGAGGTGCGCGGTGGCCAGCTCGCGCAGCGGCGACCGCACCTCGTCGACGCCCCGGCCGGCGAGACTGGCCAGGGCCTCGGCACGCAGGTCCGGACCGGCCGGCAGGCCCAGCAGCCGGAACAGTCGGTCCGCCGACTCGGTGAGGCCCCGACGCGACCAGGACAACACGCTTCGCACGTCCGTGTCCGTGTCACCGTGGGCGAAGGCGTCGAGATCCGGTCCGCCCCGGTCCGCGCGCAGCTCGGCGGCGAGTGATCCGAGCGGAAAGTCCGGATGGATGGCGGCCCGGGCCGCCGCGACCGCCAACGCCAGCGGGAGCCGGGCACACGAGTCGATGATCTCGTCCACCGCCGCGTCCTGACCGGCCATGCGCTCGGCGCCCAACCGGCGCGCCAGGAACCGCCGGGCCTGCCCGCGGTCGAGCAGTTCGAGTCGGACCGGACGGGCTCCGTCCACGGCGACCAGGCCGGGCAGTTGGCTGCGGCTGACCGCGATCACGGCGCAGCCCGGCGCTCCCGGCACCAGCGGACGGGCCCGTGCGGCGTCGTCGATGTTGTCGAGCACCACCAGGACCCGCCGGTCGGCCAGCAGGGACCGGTAGAGCGCGGTCTGCGCCTCGACGGTCGCCGGGATCCGCGCCGGTGGCACGGCGAGCGCGTCCAGAAAGACCCGCGCCGCCTCGCCCGGATCCATCGCCAGCCCGGTGGGGTCGAAGCCGCGCAGGTCGACGTAGAGCTGGCCGTCCGGAAAGTCGGCGGCGACGAGGTGCGCCAGGCGCAGCGCGAAGAAGGTCTTCCCCACCCCGGCCGGGCCCGAGACCAGCACCGTCACCGGTTGCCGGCGGGACCCGTCGAGCAGGCGACGGGCGTTGGCCAGATCGTCGGCGCGGCCGACGAAGTGCGGCGGGTCGGGCGGCAGCAACGAGGGACGGGCCAGCTTGGGCTGGTGGGCGACCGCCGGCCCGACGTGCAGCCGGCGGTGCAGGATCTCCCGATGCAGCTCCGCCAGCTCCGGTGCCGCGAGGCCCCGTTCCCGCAGCAGGCGCAGCCCCACCCGGCACACCTCGGCGGCCTCGTCGACCCGACCGTCGGCGTAGAGCGCCCGGGCGAGCAGGCGGCGTGCCGCCTCGTCGTAGGGGTCGTCGACGACGAGGCCGGACAATCCGTCGATCGCCTCGGTCCACCGACCGAGCGCCGACAGGGCCTCGGCCTGCCCGCGTCGCGCCGTGCGTCAGGCCGAGTCGAGCCGGGCGACGTGCGCCAGGACGAAGGGACGGTCGGCCACCTCGGCGAACGCCGGGCCGCGCCACAGCGCCAACGCCTCCGTCAACAGGGCGGTGGCCCGTTCGATCAGGTCGGACTCGTCGGCGGCCAGCAGCCGCCGCGCCTCGGCGCAGCGGCGTTCGAACCGGTCGGCGTCGACCGCGTCCGGCGGCAGGTCGAGCCGGTACGCCGACCCGACGCCGAGGCCGGTGGTGACCAGGATCGGCGGCTGTCGCGGGCCGGTCGCCCGGGCGAGCGCCCGCCGCAGGTGCGAGACGTGACTGCGGAGGGTGGCGCGGGCCGCCTCCGGCGCCGGGTCACCCCAGAGCAACTCGACGATCCGGTCCGCCGGCACCGCGGACCCGGCCTCCACGAGCAGCACCGCCAGCAGTTCCACGAGTCGCGGACCCAGCCGGACCGGCCGGCCGTCGTGCTCCACCCGGATCGGCCCGAGCACGTCGATCCGCAGCAATCCGAGATCACGCTCCGCCCCCGCCCGACGATCGCCGACCCACCAAATTATAGACGGCGGCGAATGGTCGCGGCGGGGGCGGAGATCTCACCAGGGGCGGGTGCTCACGTAGACGTTGCCGCCGCCGAACGTGACCGGATCGCTCGCGCAGCCACCGAGGTTCGCGTTCTTCGCGTCGTCGTGGCCCCACAACCGGACCCGGACGGGGTCGATGCCCCCCTGCGGATCCTCGTTCCACGCGTCCCCGTTGTAGGACGTGTCACCGACCTTGTTGTTCTTGAACACGTTGCCCACGCCGCAGTCCTCGCTGCCGAAGCGCCAGTCGCTCATGATGGCGTACGCGCCGGCCCGCCAGAACATGTTCCCGTCGGCGACGTTGTACTTGCTGTTGTGACGGGTCCGGATCGGATCGCCGGTGACGTAGCCGAACCGGTTGCCGGCGATGGTGCTCGAATTGCTGTAGTTGGCGAGGTAGACGCCGTGGATGGCGGCCGGGCTGTCGTCGTTGGCGAGATAGTAGAAGCGGTTTCCCTCGATCCGGGTGCCGGTCGAGTTCGTCACGTGGACACCGCCGTAACCCGTGCCCGTCCCGGTGGCGTTGTAGTGGTCCCCCAGGTATTGGAACGTGTTTCCCCGGATGACGATGTCGCCGGCCCGATCCCCCGGCTTCCCGGCGACCCGGATGCCGCCGTTGCGGAAGTACTGGAAGGTGTAGCCCTCCACCACCACGCCGCTGTCGGCGGACGTGAGCGTCATGCCGTAACCGGCTGCGGCGGTGCCGACGTCGTCCCCCGTGGCCGACGTCGGCACCGCCACCGACCGCATGCGCGATCCGTCGAGCACCACCGCACCGGTGCCCGGGATGGTCGAGAACGTCACTGCGCCGCCGCGCGGGGCGTAGCTCCACCGGATCGTGGAGGTGAGATGGTGCACGCCGCCCCGCAGCAGGACCCGGGCGTCGCGCGCGCCTCGGGCCCGCAGGACCGACTCGGCCGCGGCCACCGAACCCACCGCCCGTTCGGGGGTGCTTCCGTCCCGCTGCTGACCGCCGAGGGCGGCCGGCACGGTCGGGTCCACGTAGACGGTCACCGGGCCCTGCGGCGCGGCCTGGGCCGCACCTCCGGGCAGAACGGCGGCGGTCGCGACCGCCAACGCCATCGACCAGGCACGGATTCTCCGCATGAGTCATTCCTTCCGTCCGACTGATGCCGACCTCGACAGATTGGCGGCGGGGTGTGGAAACGGCGTGGAAGGTCCCACTCCACCGGCCGCGTTGGCGAGGTGCGCGGCACGGCCGGGTCCGGCCGGACCACCACGGGCGGTTCATCCTCGCGGGTGGACCGCGGTGGGCCCGACGCCCGCCACGAGGGGAATTCCCTATTGTCCACTGTCACTGTGAGCGACGCCTGCGCGAATTCACGATCGCATGTTGACGGCCGGAGATCGAAAGGCAATCATGATGGTCACTGGATCCACCTCACGCCAATGCCGGATCCGGTGGCTTCTCCCACTTGACGACGGGATCGCGCCGGAATGCGAGATTCCGCCGGGCGAGCGTGCCCGGCGCGCACCGGCAAAAACCCATCGATCGAATAGGACATGCCGCCGCTCGCCCGAGGAGTCCGCCGGTGAAGGGGAACGACGACGCTCTCGCGCCGAGCCGGTCAAGGCCGGTCTCATACGGCGCTGAGCTGCAAGAACAGCTCGCACTGCACGGCGGTCGGCCGGTCCGGCGCACGCCGTGGCCCACCTACGACAAAGGCGCGGTATTCGTACATCCCGAGGACGAGGACGCCGCAATTCGGGCCATCCGCAGTCATCTCTACTTCCGATACGACCACCGGCCGCAGAACGAAACCGAATGCGGTCGCTTCGAGGACGAACTGTGCCGCTATTTCGGCACCCGGCACGCTCTCGCCGTTTCCAGCGGCACGGCCGCGCTGGCTCTCGCCCTGATGGGCGCCGCCGTGCCGGCGGGATCATTGGTCGCCTGCCCCGGATTCACTTTCGTCGCCACTCCGAGCGCCATTATGATGGCCGGCTGCCGGCCATTCCTGGTCGAGGTCGACGACGACCTGCGGATGGACCTCGACGACCTGCGCCGACGGTGGCGGCCGGACATCCGCGCCATCGCGGTGGTGCACATGCGGGGGTTCGCCGCCGACGTCGAGGCGCTCGCCGCGTTCGCCGCCGAGATGGGCGTGCCGCTGATCGAGGACACCGTGCCGGCGCTCGGCGCCGAACTCAACGGCCGCAAGCTCGGCACGTTCGGCGCGGCCGGCGCGTTCAGCACCCAGTCCGACAAGGCGCTCAACTGCGGCGAGGGCGGCTTCCTGCTGACCGACGACAGCACCCTGTTCGCCCGGGCGGTCGCGCTCTCCGGGGCGTACGAGGGACGGCTGCGCCGGCACTTCACCCACGGCGAGCCCTCCGTCAGCGGCCTGGACCTGCCGCTGCTCAGCCTGCGGATGGACGAGATCCGGGCAGCGCTGCTGCGGGCCGAGCTGACCCGGCTGCCGCAGCGGCTGGGGCTGTTCCACCGCAACTACTCCCACGTCTCCGGGGCCCTGGCCGACCTGCCCGGCATCGCCGTGCGACGCCCGGTCGCGCCCGGGGCGTACCTCGGGGAGGCGTTCGTGTTCCGCGTGCCCGGCGGCGACGCGGGCTGGTTCACGCGGGCGCTGCGGGCCGAGGGGATCGACGCCCGCAACATCGGTGCGGACGACGACCTCAACGTCCGCGCGTTCTGGAACTGGCGCTTCCTCTACGACACGGCGGACCCGGGGCAGATCCGCGCGACCCTGCCGCGCACCGCGCGGCTGCTCACCGAGACCGTCGACGTGCCGCTGTCGTCGAACCTCACCCCGGACGACTGCGACGACCTGGTCCGCGCGGTCCGCAAGGTGGCCGCCGCCCGCGACCCCGCGCTGGCGCGGCCGTGAGCGGCGCGGACGCCGAGCCGAAGCGCCTGCCCCGGCTCGCGCTGGTCGGGCTGCTCGGCGGGCTGTTCGCCGGTTACCTCGGGCTGACCGCGGTCATCCCGGTGCTGCCCGGCTTCCTGCGGGAGCGGCACGGCGCCGGTGACCTCACCGTCGGCGTCGTGGTCACCGTGACCGCGGTGACCGCGCTGCTGGTCCGGCCGGTCGCCGGCGCGCTCGCCGACCGGTACGGCCACCGCACCGTGATGCTGACCGGCGCGCTCGTGGTGGCCGCCGGTGGCCTGCTGTACCTGGCCCCGCTGAGCGTGCCGGCGCTGGTGGCGGTGCGGCTGCTGCTCGGGGCGGGCGAGGCGGCGCTGTTCACCGCCGGCGCGGTGTGGATCGTCCAACTCGCCCCGCACCACCGGCGCGGCCAGCTCATCGGCCTGTACGGGGTGAGCATGTGGGGCGGCATCTCCGCCGGCACGTTCCTCGGCGCGACCGTGCAGCAGGCCGGATACCCGGCGGTGTGGGCGCTCAGCGCCGCCGCCCCGGCCCTCGGCGCCGCGCTTGTCGCGGTGGCGCCGACGCCACCGCGCGCCGCCCCGGCGGCCAGGGGCGGCGGACTGCTGCTGCGCCCCGCGCTGCTGCCCGGCGTGGCGCTGACGTTCGGCGCCGCCGGGTACGCCGGGCTGGCCGCGTTCGTGGTGCTGCACCTGGACGCGCGCGGCATCGGCCACGGGGTGGTGGTGCTGAGCTGCTTCAGCGCGGTCTACGCCGGCACCCGGCTCGTCATCGGGCACCTGCCCGACCGGCTCGGCCCCCGCCGGGTGGCCACCTGGTGCGGGGTGGGCGAGGCGGTCGGGCTGCTGGTCATCGCGGTCGCCCCGAACCTGCCGGTCGCGGTGGCCGGCAGCGTGGTGATGGGCGTCGGGTTCTCCCTGCTGCACCCGTCGCTGGCGTTGATGGTGATGAACCGCACCGACCCGGCGCGGCAGGGCGCGGCGATCGGGGCGTACACCTCGTTCTGGGATCTCGGGCTGGCGGTGTGGGGGCCGGCGACCGGTCTGGTCGCCGCCGGGTTCGGCTACCCGGCGGTCTTCGTGGCCGGCGCGGCCGGCGCGGCGGTCGCCGCCGCGATGGCGCTGCGCATCGGCCGCCCCGCCGCGGACCGCGTGCCGATGGAGGTACGGACCTCATGAGCGCACCCGTGACCGTGCTCAGCGTCACCGGGTGGTGCCGCAACGGCAGCACCATCATCGGCAACGTCCTCGGCGAGGCACCCGGCGTGGTGCACGTCGGCGAGCTGCACTTCCTGTGGAAGAACTCGACCGGTCGCGGGGTCAACGACAGGTGCGGCTGCGGGCTGCCGCTGACCGCCTGCCCGCTGTGGTCGACGGTGCTGCCGGTCGGCCGCCCGGCCGGCATGTCCGCGGACGCGCACGCCGCCGAGGTGATCCGGCGTCAGCGCGGCCGGCTGCGGACCCGGCACACCTGGCGGGTGCTGCGCCGGGGCGCGGACCACGCGGACACCCGGGCGCACGCCGAGCTGCTCGGCGCGGTCTACCGGCAGGTGGCCGCGCGCACCGGCGCCCGGGTGATCGTGGACAGCACCAAGATTCCCGGCGAGTCGGCGTTGCTGCCGCACGTGCCCGGCGTCGAGCCGTACTGGTTGCACCTGGTCCGTGACCCGCGCGCGGTGGCGCACTCCTGGCGGGAGCCGAAGGACTACGTCTACGCCATGTCGGCGGCGCGCAGCACCGCGTACTGGCACGGGTTCAACCGGGCCTCGGCGGCGATCAACCGCCGGCACCCGGGGCGGTCGATGTTCCTGCGCTACGAGGACTTCACCGCCGACCCGGCCGGCACGATCGCCGCCCTGTTGACGTTGGTCGGCGTCGACCCGGCGGCCAACCCGGTCCGGGACCGGACCGTCGCGCTGCGCGGCAACCACACGGTGACCGGCAACCCGGACCGGTTCCGCACCGGCCCGACGGTCGTCCGGGACACCGACGACGGGTGGCGGCGGACGCTCACCGGCCGGCAGCGTCTCGCCGTGGCGGCGCTGGCGTGGCCGTTGTCCGCCCGCTACGGCTACCGGTCCGGCGCGCCGGCCGGCACGCACCCCGGCGCGGCGGTCCGCGCCGGTGAGACGGAGAGGTGACGGACGTGGATCTGGGGCTCACGGGTCGAGTGGCGCTTGTCGCCGGCGGCACCAGCGGCATCGGGCTGGCCTGCGCGAAGGAGTTCGCCGCCGAGGGCGCGCACGTGGCGGTCTGCGGGCGCGACCCGCAGCGCCTCGCCGCGGCCGAGCGGGAGCTGCGCGCGGCGGCCACCGGGCGGGTCAGCGCCACCGGCGTGGACATCACCGACACCGACGCCGCCGCCCGCTGGGTCGACCGGGTCGCCGCCGACCTCGGCGGGGCGGACGTGCTGGTGGTCAGCGGCGGCAGCCCGCCGTTCGGCACCGCCACCGGTTTCGGCACCGACGACTACCGGGCGGCCGTCGACCAGGTGCTGCTGCCCGCCGTCGCGCTGTCGCTGGCCGTGCTGCCGCACATGCGCGCCGCCGGGCGGGGCCGAGTGCTGCTCGTCGCCTCCGAGACCGCCTGCGTGCCGATCGGCCCGCTGGCGCTGTCCGGGGTGACCCGGGCCGCGCTTGTCCGCTTCGCCCAGGGACTCGCCGTCGACGTGGGCCGCGACGGCATCACCGTGAACGTGCTCGCGCCCGGCGGGGTGCGTACCCCGCCGATGGAACGCGTGGCGGCCCGGATGGCCGGCGACGACGGCGACGTGGACGCCCGGCTGGCCGCGATGGGCCACCACAGCGCGCTCGGTCGGCTGGCCCGCCCCGAGGAGGTGGCCGCGGTGGCCGTGTTCCTGGCGGGCGAGCGGGCGTCGTACGTGACCGCCAGCGTGCACCTGATCGACGGCGGCGCCGCCGCCACCGGCCCCGACCTGCCGCACCTGACCGGGATCCGCAAGGACACCTACGCCTGAGTCCGCCCGACCGCACAGGGGAGTCCGATGTCCACGACCAGCCAGTTCACCGAGCGCGACGTCTCCGAGTTCTTCGACCAGACCACGCAGACGTACCTCAGCTTCTGGGACAGCGAGGGCGTGCTGCACACCGGCTACTTCGCCGCCGACGACGACGCCGACTACCACGCGGCGGCCGACCGCACCTCGGACATCCTCGCCGAGGACGCCGGCATCGGCCCGTCGTCGCACGTGCTCGACGTCGGCTGCGGCTGCGGCAACTTCCTGCTGCGGCTGGCCGGGCGCACCGGGTGCCGGGGCGAGGGGGTGGACCTGAGCATCGAGCGGGTCCGGTTCGCCGAGCGGCGGCGCGCCGAGCGCGGCGCCGGGCTCGACGTGTCGTTCCGGCACGGCTCGGCCACCGCCCTGCCGTACGCCGACGGCACGTTCACGCACGTGGTCAGCCAGGACGCCCTGTTCCTGGTGCCGGAGAAGCCGCGCAGCCACGCCGAGATGTTCCGGGTGCTCGCCCCCGGCGGGGTGTTGGCGGTCTCCGACTTCCTCCAGCCGACCGAGTGGATCGGCGAGGCGGCCCGGCGGCACGTCTACGACCGGGTGCGCTGGAACGGCGGCTACTCGCTCGACGGCTACCGCCGGGCGCTGGCGGAGGCCGGGTTCGTGGACGTGGTCGCCCGCAGCCTCGACGCGCACATCAGGCAGACGTACCGGGTGCTGGGCCGCACCGCCCGGGAGCGTGCGGAGACGACGGCGGACGAGGCGGCGCGGGCCTGGATCCTCGGCTTCGCCGACTCCTGCGACGAGATCCAGGCGGCCATCGACCGGGGCGAGTTCGGCTGGGGCATGTTCGTCGCCCGCAAGCCGGCCTGAGGAAGGGACAGCAGATGCCGAAACTGACCGAAACCGTGACGTCGACCATCGCCGAGGTGGTCGCCGCGCGGAAGACCCAGATGTCGCCCGGCGGACTGTTCGTCGAGGCGTTCGCCAAGGACGGGTTCGACACCAGCGTCGACTACGACGTGACGATCACCGATTCGTTGACCAGTTCCCGGCGCAAGCCGCGCTACCCGTCCCGGAACGTGCTGAAGGTGGTGGACCTGTCCCGGGACCCGCAGGACTTCTACTGGCACGAGAGCCCACCCCGGCCGGACGACCCGGCGGTCGACGGCGCGGACCTGCGCCGCGAGGCCGCCAACCACTTCCACCGCTCCCCCATCCCGCCGCTGCTCACCACCACCGCGTGGGTGCAGGTGCCGGACACGCTGTGGGAGGACCCGGTCAGCTTCGCCCAGTTCATCGACTACCGGCTGGTGGTGCGGCTGGCCACCGCCGAGAACCACACCATCCTGCGCGGCGAGGGCGGGCTGCTGGCCATGCCGGACCTGGGCCGGCTCACCGACCCGGGGCCGTTCGGCTCGACCATCCTGTCCGCCTGCAACGAGGTGGAGCAGATGGGCAGCACCGCGGACGGCTTGATCATCAACCCGGCCGACTACTACCGGCTGCTCGGCAACGGCACGCTGATGCGCGACGTGGAGGAGAACGGCGTCTTCATCGTGCGTACCCGCCTGGTCGACCCGGGCACCGCGATCGTCGGCGACTTCGGCCACGGCGCGCTGCTGTTCGACGCCGGCCGCTCCACGATCGGGTTCGCCGAGCCACCGCCGGGCACGTTCGCCGAACCGGGGGTGGCGTTGCGCGCCGAGATCTGGGAGCGGGTCGTGGTCAACCTGCCCACCTGCTTCTTCGTCGTCACGCTCTGACCGGCGGCGACGATGACGACACCGGCCCGCAGCGACCCCGACGTGCTGGTCATCGGCGCCGGCGTGGTCGGGCTGTGCTGCGCCTGGTTCCTGCGCCGCGCCGGCCTCACCGTCACGGTGGTGGACCGGGGCGAGGTCGGCGACCCGGCGGCCTGCTCGGCGGGGAACACCGGCTTCGTCGGCACCCAGGGCTCGGCGCCGCTGGCCGAACCGGGGGTGCCGGCGAAGGGGGTCCGCTGGCTGTTCAGCCCGGAGAGTCCGTTCTCGGTCAGGCCCCGGCTGGACGGCGCGCTGCTGGCCTGGCTGTGGCACTTCCGCCGGCACTGCACCGAGCGGCACGCCCGCGCCGGCTTCGAGACGCTGCTCGCCCTCAAGCAACGCAGCCTGGCGCTGCTGCGCCAGATCTGCGCCGAGGACGAGCTGACCGGCACGCTCACCGCCCGCGGCATGATCCTGGCCTGCCACACCGAGCAGGGGTACGCCCAGGCGCGCCGGAGCATCCCGGCGGCGACCGCGCGCGGGGTGCCGCTGCGCGAGCTGGACGCCGCGGAGCTGGCCGAGCTGGAACCGGGCGTCGACTTCGCCGTGGCCGGTGCGCTGCTCAACGAGGAGGGCGCCGCGCTGCGCATCCCCGCGTTCCTCGTCGGCCTCGCCGAGGCGCTGCGGGCGCGCGGCGTGGAGATCCTCACCGACGCCGAGGTACGCGGCTTCGAGGTGACCGGCCGGCGGGTGCGGACGGTGCGGACCGGCCGGGGCGACCTGCGCCCGACCGAGGTGGTGATCGCCGCCGGGGTGTGGTCGGTGGCGTGCGCCCGGATGCTCGGCGTCGGGTTGACCCTGCAACCGGCGAAGGGCTACGCGGTCACCGTGCCGGCCGGGCCGGGCGCGCCCACCCGGCCGGTGCTGCTCAGCGAGGGCAAGGTCGCGGTGATGCCGCTCGGTGACCGGGTCCGCGTCGGCGGCACGCTGGAGCTGTCCGGGCTGGACGCCTCGGTGTCGCCGCGCCGGGTGGACGGGATCCTGCACACCGCCCGGCGCTACCTGCCGGCGCTGGAGACCGACCGGCGGCTCGACGTGTGGAGCGGGCTGCGCCCGTGCACCCCGGACAGCCTGCCGCTGATCGGCCGGGCCGGTGGTTGGGGCAACGTCAGCGTGGCCACCGGGCACGGGCACATCGGGATGGGCCTGGCCCCGGCCGGCGGGGAACTGCTCGCCCAGCTCGTGACCGGCGCCGAGCCGGCCCTGCCCCTGGCGACGTTCGCCCTGGACCGCTTCCGGAGGGGATCTCGTGAGTGACCGGCCGGAGATCGGGGTGCTCTGCCTCGACACCAGCTTCGACAAGATCCCCGGGCACATCCGCAACCCCACCACGTTCGACTTCCCGGTGCGCTACCGGGTGGTCGAGGGGGCCACGCCGCAGCGACTGGTGCGCGAGGCCGACCCGACGCTGCTGGAGCCGTTCGTCACCGCGGCCCGCGACCTTCAGGCCGCCGGGGTGGCCGGCATCACCGGCGCGTGCGGCTTCCTCGTGCTGTTCCAGGCCGAACTCGCCGCCGCGGTGGACGTGCCGCTGTGGTCGTCCAGCCTGGTGCAGGTGCCGATGGTGCACCTGATGGTCGGGCGCACCGTCGGGCTGCTGGTCGCCGACGAGGCGGCGCTCACCGCACGGCACCTGGCCGCGGTCGGCGCGGCGGACGTGCCGGTGGCGGTCACCGGCATGGCCGGGCAGCCCGAGTTCCGCGAGGTGATGCTCCAGGGACGGCGCGACGCGCTCGACGTCGACCGGCTGGCCGCCGAGGTGGACGGCCGGGTGGACGCGCTCGCCCGCGCCCACCCCGACCTGGGCGCGCTGGTGATCGAGTGCACCGACCTGGTGCCGTTCGCCCACCGGATCCAGGCGCGGCTCGGCGTGCCGGTGTTCGACATCGTCACGCTGACCACGATGGCCCACGCGACGCTCACCCGCCGCCCCTACGCCGGGGGCCGGTGACCGTCCGGAAGACGGAAACGTCCACCGCGCCTCCGGGTGGCACATACCGTGGGCAGGAGGGCAGCCGGGCAGGGAGGCGGCCGGGACCGGAGGGGGACGCCGTGACGGAGCCGGAAGAGGAACAGGAGAAGACCGGCAAGACCGACCGGGTGCTGTTCTCCCCCGACGGCGACCCGCACCACACGCTGGCGGAGGCGCCGCAGCCGGACGAGCACCTCGACGTCACCGCCACCGTCGACGACCGGACCGAGGTCGTCGACGACGAGCAGTGAGCCGGGGTAACGGGGCGGGCCGCGCTCAGACCGGGGGGATGCCGGAGCGGCCGATGGCCGACATGTCGCCGCCGCCGATCTCGCCGGGCGGGGCCGGCGGCGGGGTCGTGGCCTCGGTGCGATCCTCGATGCAGGCGTCGCCGAGCCCGTGCATCAACTCCCCGATGGCGGCCAGCGCCGACCCCTTGTCCGGGCAGGGCCGGCCGGTGGCGAGCACCTGGCCGTCGCCGCCCAGCACGGTGAACCCGACCCGGCCGTCGGTCTCGCTCTCGATGACGAACCTCACCGCGCTCCTCCCACCGATCAGACGCCGTGGGTCTGCAACCACAGCTCCAGCAGGCCCAACTGCCACAGTTTGTTGCTGCCCGCGGCGGCCCGCGCCCGGTCCGGCTCGGCGAGCAGCTCGTCGACGTACGCCCGGCGGAACAGGCCGCGCCGGCGTGCCTCGGGCGCGCCGAGGGCCTCGACCACCAACTCTCGCACGGGACCGTCGACGTTGCGCAGCGCCGGCACCGGGAAGTAGCCCTTGGGCCGGTCGATGACCTCGGCCGGCAGCACCTCGCGGGCCACCTCCTTGAGCACCCCCTTGCCGCCCTGGGCCAGCTTGTGTTCCGGCGGGCAGGCGGCGGCGAGCGTCACCAGATCCTGGTCGAGGAAGGGCGTCCGCACCTCCAGCCCCCAGGCCATGCTCATGCTGTCGACCCGCTTGACCGGGTCGTCGGGGAGCATCAGGTGGGTGTCCAGGCGCAGCACCGCGTCCACCGCGGTCTGCGCCCCGGTCGCGGCCAGCTCCGCGGCGACCAGCTCGCCGCTGACGTCCCGGTCGCAGGCGTACGCCGGGTCGACCACCCGGCTCAGCCCGGCGTGGTCGCGGTCGAAGAACGCGGCGGTGAACTCGGCGGCGGCGTCCGGCCGGGCCGCCTCGGCGAGGCGGTGGTGGTAGCCGTAGCCGGCGAACACCTCGTCGGCGCCCTGGCCGGACTGGGCCACCTTCACGTGCCGGGCCACCTGCTCGGAGAGCAGGTGGAACGCCACCACGTCGTGGCTGCCCATCGGTTCGGTCATCGCCGTCACGGTGGCCCGGACGGCGGGGCCGAGGTCGCCGTCGGCGAGGCGGATGCGGTGGTGGTCGGTGTCGAAGGCGCGGGCGACCAGGTCGGAGTAGTGGAACTCGTCGCCGGCCTCGTCGCCGCGGCTGTCGAAACCGATGCTGAAGGTCTTGAGGTGGCGCTGCCCGGCGTCGTCGAGCAACGCCACGATCATGCTGGAGTCGAGGCCGCCGGAGAGCAGCACGCCGACCGGCACGTCGGCGACCAGCCGCCGCCGTACCGCGGTGCGCAGCGCGCCCCCGACCGCGGCCCGCCAGTCGCGGGCGTCCATGCCGTCGTGGGCCGGGTCGCGCCGGTAGTCGGGCCGCCAGTAGACGTGCTCGCGGGTGTGGCCGTCGGCCTCCACCACCCGGACGGTGGCCGGGGGAAGCTTGCGTACGCCGCGCAGGATGGTGCGCGGGGCCGGCACGATCGAGTGCCAGGACAGGTAGTGGTGCAGCGCGACCGGGTCGATGCCGGTGTCCACGTCACCGGCGGCCAGCAGCGCCGGGAGGGTGGAGGCGAACCGCAGCCGGCCGGGTGCCTCGGCGAGGTAGAGCGGCTTGACGCCCAGTCGGTCGCGGGCCAGCACGAGCCGGCGTCGCCGCCGGTCGACGAGCGCGACGGCGAACATGCCGACCAGGTGGTCGACGAATCGTTCACCCCACTGGGCGTACGCGACCAGGACGACCTCGGTGTCGCTCGTCGACCGGAAGGCGTGCCCGGCCGCCCGCAGCTCGTCGCGCAGCTCCGGATAGTTGTAGACGCAACCGTTGAAGACCAGGGCGAGGCCGAGGTCGTCGCGGACCATGGGTTGGGCGCCGGTCTCGGACAGGTCGATGACGGTCAGCCGGCGGTGCCCGAGCGTCACCCAGCCGTCGGTCCACAGACCCTCGCCGTCCGGGCCGCGCGAGCGCATGGCCGTGGTCATCCGGGTCACCGCGCCGCTGTCGGGGGTGGCCCCGTCGAAGCGGGCCTCACCGCTGATCCCGCACATGTCGGCGACTACCCGGCATGTGACGGAGGAAACCCTGGATGGGCGGTTGGCGAGCCGGAACGGATGCGCCGTCGTACGGTGGCGGTACGGGCCATGTCCCCGGGCGGTCCGGCCACGGGACGTGGCCATGATCTACAACGCCTGCCAGGAGGACGTGTGTTCGCCAATCCCGAGGAACTCCTGCGATACCTCAAGAACGAGGACGTGAAGTTCGTCGACGTACGCTTCTGTGACCTGCCCGGCGTGATGCAGCACTTCAACCTGCCGGTCGAGTCCTTCGACGACAGCGTCTTCACCGACGGCCTCGCGTTCGACGGCTCGTCGATCCGCGGCTTCCAGGCGATCCACGAGTCGGACATGCTCCTGCTCCCGGACGTCGCCACCGCCTTCATCGACCCGTTCCGCGCGCAGAAGACCCTCGCGCTGAACTTCTTCATCCACGATCCATTCACCCGCGAGGCCTACTCCCGCGACCCCCGCAACGTGGCCAAGAAGGCCGAGGCGTACCTCGCCGCCAGCGGCATCGCCGACACCGCCTACTTCGGCGCCGAGGCGGAGTTCTACATCTTCGACTCCATCCGCCACGAAACCTCCGCCAACCAGTCGTTCTACTACATCGACTCGATCGAGGGCGCCTGGAACACCGGCCGCGAGGAAGACGGCGGCAACCGCGGCTACAAGACCGCCTACAAGGGCGGCTACTTCCCGGTGCCGCCGGTCGACCACTACGCGGACCTGCGCGACAGCATGGTCCGCCGCCTGGTGGACACCGGTTTCACGGTCGAGCGGTCACACCACGAGGTGGGCACCGGGGGGCAGTCCGAGATCAACTACAGGTTCTCCACGCTGCTGCACTCGGCCGACCAGCTCCAACTCTTCAAATATCTGATCAAGAACGAGGCGTGGGCGAACGGCAAGACCGCCACGTTCATGCCCAAGCCGCTGTTCGGTGACAACGGCTCCGGCATGCACACCCACCAGAGCCTCTGGCGGGGCGGCGAACCCCTGTTCTACGACGAGACCGGCTACGCCGGCCTGTCCGACACCGCCCGCTGGTACATCGGCGGCCTCCTGCACCACGCCCCGTCGCTGCTCGCCTTCACCAACCCCACGGTCAACTCCTACCGGCGACTCGTGCCCGGCTTCGAGGCACCGGTCAACCTCGTCTACTCCCAGCGCAACCGCTCCGCCTGCACCCGCATCCCGGTCACCGGCAGCAACCCCAAGGCCAAGCGCGTCGAGTTCCGCGTCCCCGACCCCTCGGCCAACGTCTACCTCGCCTTCTCCGCGATGATGATGGCCGGCCTCGACGGCATCAAGAGCAAGATCGAGCCGCCGGCCCCGATCGACAAGGACCTCTACGACCTGCCCCCGGAGGAGTGGGGCGACGTCAAGCAGGTCCCCGGCTCGCTCCCGCAGGCGCTGGAGGCGCTCGCCCGGGACAACGACTACCTGCTCGACGGCGGGGTGTTCACCGACGACCTGATCTCCACGTGGATCGACTGGAAGACCGCGAACGAGGTGGACCCGGTGCGCCTGCGCCCGACCCCGCACGAGTTCGCCATGTACTACGACTGCTGACGTCGTACCCGCTGACCCACCGCCCCCGCGTGCCCGCCGCGCGCGGGGGCGGTGGTCGGTGGAAACGGCATCCGGGGGGCTGCCGGCCTCGTACCGTCGAGACATGACGCAGCCTCGCCACGACGGACCCCGGACGTCGGTGCGGCCGCGACCCGCGGGTGACCCGGCGGCCACCGCCGGCCTCACCGTCGGGGTGGAGGAGGAGTTCCTGCTCCTGGACCCGGCGACCGGCGAGAGCATGCCGGTCGCCGACCGGGTCCGTGCCGCGCTCTCCGGGGCCGCCCGCGAACAGAGCCGGCAGGAGTTCCGGCACAGCATGGTGGAGATGGTGACGCCGGTCAGCCCCGACCTCGCGGGGCTGCGGCAACACCTCGTCGCGCTGCGCCGCGCCGCCGCCCGCGCGGCCGAGGCCGTCGGGGCGCGCCTGGTGGCGGTCGGGGCCACCCCGGTCCGCGAGGCGCACCGCACCGTGCCCGACGAGCCGCGCTACCACGACATGTCCCGCCGGTTCGGCCCGGTGGCGCACGACCCGGCGGTCTGCGGCTGCCACGTCCACGTCGGGGTGCCCGACCGGGAACTCGCCGTGCAGGTCTGCAACCACCTGCGCCCGTGGCTGCCGGTGGTGCAGGCGCTCACCACCAACTCGCCGCTGCACGACGGGCGCGACACCGGGCACGCGAGCTGGCGCGCGATGCAGTTGGAACGCTGGCCGAGCATCGGCCCCACCCCGCACTTCGACTCCGCCGCCGACTACGACGCCACCGTGCGGGACCTGATCGCCACCGGGATCATGCTCGACGCCGCGATGGTCTACTGGTATGCCCGGCCGTCGGCGTCCTACCCGACCGTGGAGGTGCGGGTCGGCGACGTCTGCCCCACGGTGGACGACACCGTGCTCGTCGCCGGGCTGGTCCGGGCCCTGGTCGCCACCATGATCGACGAGGTCCGCGCCGGCCGTCCCGCCCCCCGGATCCGCGACTGCCTGGTCGCCGCCGCGCACTGGCGGGCCGCCCACGACGGCGTCGACGGCGACCTGGTCGACCTGCGCAGCGGGCGGCCCCGGCCGGCCTGGGACCTCATCGACGACCTGCTGGTCAGCCTCGCGCCCGCGCTGCGGCGGCACGGGGACCTGGACCTGGTCCGGCGCGAGGCGGACCGGCTGCGCCGCGACGGCACCGGGGCCACCCGGCAACGGCGGATCATGGCCGACACCGGCGGGGACGTGCGCGCCGTGCTGGCGCACCTGGCCGACCGGACCACCGCGGCCTGACCGGCCATGGCCTCAGCGCAGCCCGGCGAACAGGTCGTCCTCCGGCGTCGGCGCGCCCGTGCTGTCGCGGACCCGGACGAACGTCTCCATCCCCATCAGCTCGGTGAACCGCTCCTGCCCCAGCCGCAGGAAGAAGATGTTCTCCGCCTGGCTGGCGTGCGCCGCGAGCGAGGCGAACTTCTGCCCACCGTGGCCACGGGTGTCCACCCAGGTGGTGATCTCGTCGTCGGGCAGGCCCAGCGCCGGCATCTCGTCGGTCGCGTCCGGCTCGGGGAACTCCACCCCGATCTCCTGCATGACCTTGCCGAACTCCTGGAACGCGCTGCGCGGCACCGTGGTCCAGTAGACCTTCGCCGGGATGCCGGTGCGCTCGACCGCCGCCATCGTGATCCGGTGCGCCTGGATGTGGTCCGGGTGACCGTAGAAGCCGTTCTCGTCGTAGGTGACGACCACGTCGGGGCGGTAGTGCCGGATCAGCTCGGCCAGCCGGTCGGCCGCCTCCGCCACCGGCGTGTTCCAGAACGCGCCGGGCGCGTCGTTCGTCGCCCAGCCCATCATCCCGGAGTCGGCGTAGTCGAGGGTCTCCAGATGGGTCACCTTCAACGCCTCGCAACTGGCCGCCAGCTCCGCCCGGCGCATCTGCACCACGGACTGCGGGTCGTGCCCGTCGTCGCCCGGCTTGACGCCGCCGGGACCGTCGCCGCACCGGCCGTCGGTGCACGTCACGAGCACCGTCGTGACGCCCTCCGCCGCATAGCGGGCGAGGACGCCGCCGGTGCTCGTCGCTTCGTCGTCGGGGTGCGCGTGCACCGCCATCAGGGTCAGGGATCGCTCAGCCACCCCGTCACCATACGAGCACCCACCGACGCACTAGCATTGCCCGGTCCGCAGACGCCCGACGGAAGCGAGGCACGATGGGTTGGCTCCGGCGGTTGCTGGGTGGCGAGGGTGCGGTCGACCTGGACCCCGGACGCCAGCAGGCGCTGCTGCGGGACGTCCGGCGCTCCTACGGCGCGCACGCCCGGATCCGGTTCCCCGAGCAGGTCGACGCGATCAGCCGGCTGCTGTCCGACGACGACGGTCTGGTGGTGGCCGCCGGGATCGTCTGCGAGGCCGCCGACGAGGCCCACGCCGACCTCCAGTCCCAGGCCCAGGAGGTGTTCCGGCGGACCGGCCGGCGGCTGCTGGTGCACCGCCGCAACTACCGTCCCCTGTGGAAGGAGGCGGGTCCGGCGCTGCGCTGGCCGCTCGGCGCGCTGCCCAGCGGGCTGCACCCGTACGCGCAGGTGACCGCCGCCGTCGCGGTGATCGGTGACCGGGCGAAACGCCTCGGCCGGGTGACCGACCCGCAGCCGTTCGTGGCGCGCCTGTTCGAGGTGCTCGACCTGACCACCGCCGGCTGGGAGTTCGGCCGGGTGCGGGTGGACACCGACGGCGCCGCCCTGGTGGAGCGGCTGACCGTGACCGCCGCGCAGGTGCTCGCGGCCATGGACGACCCGCCCCGGCTGCCGCCGGCGGTGCGGGAGTTGATGCGCCGCAACCACCGCATCGACGTGTACGACCCGGCCGGCCCCCGGGTGGTCGGCCGGCTCAACCTGGGCGCGCGGCTGCGCGAGACCCTCCTGGCCTGACCGGGGTGGAAGGGATCGGGTGGGACGCACCCCACCAGGCCGGGGCGCGTCCCACCCTGCTTAGGTGGTGGTGCAGGTGAGGTTCGTCGGCGGGTTGTTGGCGCCGTTCACCGAGCCGATGAAGCCGAAGGTGGTGGACGCGCCGGCCGCCAGCGCGCCGTTGTAGTCGGCGTTGCGCACGGTCACGTTCGCGCCGTTCTGGGTGTGGATGCCGCTCCACATCTGGTTGATGACCTGGCCGTTGGGGAACGTCCAGGACACCGTCCAGCCGCGGATCGCGGTCGCGCCGGCGGTCACCGTGACCTCGCCCTGGAAGCCACCCGACCACGAGCCCGTCACCGCGTACGTCGCCCGTGCGCCGGACGGCGCGGGCGAACTGGTGGTCGGCGTCGGGGTGGGTGACGCGCTTGTCGGCGTCGGGGTGGGGGTGGGCGAGGCGGTCAGGGTCGGCGACGGCGTCACGCCGGGGCGGGCCGCCCGGTAGGTGTGGCCGGCGCGGACGCTGAACTGGACCACGTCCGTCTCCGGCCGGGTGGTGGCCGGCGTGCTGCCGTCGGCGGCGTCGGCGAGGGTGAAACCGCCGGTGAACAGCCGGGACCGCATCCGGAGCGTGCCGTCGCGGTCGGCGCGGACGCCGATCTCGTCGACCTGACCGTCGCTCCAGGACACGCCGACGGTGTATCCGCCGCGCCCCCGCAGGCCCGCGACCTGCCCGGTGGGCCACGCGCTCGGCAGCGCCGGCAGCACGTGCAGCTCACCGGTGTGGCTGTGCAGCAGCATCTCGGCGATCCCGGAGGTGGCGCCGAAGTTGCCGTCGATCTGGAACGGCGGGTGCAGGTCGAACATGTTCGGCGCGAGCCGGTCGGTGCGCACCAGGTCGCGGAAGAGCTTGTGGGCGCGGGCGCCGTCCTCCAGCCGGGCCCAGAAGTTGATTTTCCACGCGAGGGACCAGCCGGTGCCGTCGTCGCCGCGCAGCTCCAGGGTCCTGCGGGCGGCCTCGTAGAGCGCCGGCGTGCCCCGCTTGGTGATCTGGTTGCTGGGGTGCAGCCCGTACAGGTGGGAGACGTGCCGGTGGGTCCGTTCGGTCTCCACCCAGTCGGCGAGCCACTCCTGCACGTTGCCGCGGGAGCCGACCTTGCTCGGGGGCAGCCGGTCCCGGGCGGTGCGCACCTGGGAGCGGAAGGTGGTGTCGACGCCGAGTACCTCGCTGGCCCGGGCGGCGGCGTCGAACAGGTCGCGCAGGATCTGGTTGTCCATGGTGGGCCCCGCGCAGACGCTGGCGTTGGAGTGGTGCGGCAGCTCCGGCGAGTTCGACGGGTTCGTCACCAGGTAGTTGAGCGTCGGGTGGACGACCAGGGTGTCGAGGAAGAACTGGGCGGCGCCCTTCAGGGCGGGGTAGTTGGTCTGGAGGAAACCGAGGTCGCCGGTGAACTGGTAGTGGTCCCAGATGAGCGTGCTCAGCCAGGCGCCGCCGGTCTGCCACATGCCCCACAGCGCCCCGTCGACCACCGAGGCGCCCCGCCAGGCGTCGGTGTTGTGGTGGGTGACCCAGCCACCGGCGCCGTACTGGGCCTGGGCCACCCGCGCGCCGGTCACCGTCAGATCCTTGACCAGGTCGAAGACCGGCAGGAAGCACTCGGAGAGGTTCGTCGTGTCGGCCGGCCAGTAGTTCATCGGCAGGTTGGCGTTGATCGTGTACTTCGAGTCCCAGGACGGGGTCAGCGAGTCGTTCCAGATGCCCTGGAGGTTCGCCGGCTGGGTGCCCGGCCGCGAGGAGGAGATCAACAGGTAGCGCCCGAACTGGAACAGCAGCGCGGCGAACTGCGGATCGTTGCTGCTCGCGTGCTGCGCGATCCGCACGTCGGTGGGCTGGTCGGCCGCCGCCGTCCGGCCCAGGTCGAGGCTCACCCGGTTGAACAGCGCCTGGTAGTCGGCGACGTGGCGGCTGCGCAACTGGTCGACGGCGACGCTCTTGGCGGCGTTGAGCCGGTTGCGGGCGATGCCCTGGTAGTCGCCGTTGACCGTGCGGTAGTTGACGTAGCTGGAGCCGATCGAGATCAGGATGGTCACGCTGGTGGCGCCGGACACCCGCAGGGTGCCGCCGGAGCTGCTGACCGTGCCGCCGGTCGCGGCGGCGTTGGCCAGGGCCAGGAACCGCACCGAGCCGTTGACGCCCTCCTGGCTGCCGGAGATGCCGTCGAGCCCGATGGTGGCGGAGTCCGGGCTCGACACGGTGGTGCGTTGCGGGCTGTCGAAGGTGGCGGAGAACGTGATCGAGTTGGCCCGGTCGGCGGTCAGCCGGACCACGATCACCTGGTCGGGGGCGCTGGCGAACACCTCCCGCTGGTGGCGTACCCCGTTGAGCACGTAGGTGGTGGTGACCGTTGCGGTGGTCAGGTCGAGGGTCCGGTTGTACTGGCCCGCCCCGCTGGCGGAGCCGAAGGCGAGCCGGAGGTTGCCCACCGTCTGGTAGGCGAGCTGGCCACCCGGGTTGCCCATCATGGTCTGGTTGATCAGGTCCTGCGCCGAGGTCCACTGGTCGGCGAAGACCCGCCGCCGGATCTCGGCGAGGTTGGCCGCACCCCGGGTGTTGGCCGAGTCGTACGGGCCGCCGGCCCAGACGGTGTCCTCGTTGAGTTGGAGCCGTTCGGTGTCGACGTTGCCGAACACCATCGCGCCGAGCCGCCCGTTGCCGATCGGCAGCGCCCGGAGCCAGTCGGTGCCGGCGCCCTCGTCGTACCACAGGGCCAGGTCGTTGGCGGCCAGCACCTGCGGTGGCGCGGCCGATCCGGCGCGGGCGGTCGCGGTCCAGGCGGCCGGCACCAGGGCGGCGCCGGCCCCGGCCGCACCGGCCTTGAGGATGTTCCTACGGGTCATGTCGGACATGATTTTCTCCAAGCCGGGCGGATCAGAGGCGGGCGCAGGTCAGGGACGGCGTCGTGGCCGAGCCGTTGGCGGTGAAGCCGAACACGGTGGACGCGCCCGCCGCCAGGCTGCCGTTCCACGCCTCGTTGGAGACGTTCTGGGTGCTACCGGAGGGCGCGTTGCGTCCGCCCCAGAGCTGGGTGATGCTCTGCCCGTTGGCGAGCGTCCAGCTCACCCGCCATCCGCTGATGGCGGCGGCGCCGGCGGTCACGGTGACCTCGCCCTGGAAACCGCCCGGCCACTGGTTGGCGGTCCGGTAGGTGGCGGCGCAGCCGCCGGGAACGGGCGTGGTCGGCGAGGTCGTGGGCGACGCGGTGGGCGAGGTCGTGGGCGTGGGCGTCGGCGTGGTGCCGGCGAACTGGGTGAAGAACTTCCACACCTCGGCCGGAACCCAGGTCCGGGTGCCGCTGTCGCCACCGGCGCCGTCCTGCGGGGCGGCGATGTGGCCGCCGTCGAACGCCGCCCACGTCACCGGGTAGCCGGACCGGCAGCCGGAGTAGGTGTAGACCGTGTGGGTGAGGCTGCCGGACCTCGGCTCCGGCGGACTCGCCGCCGTGCAGCCGTTGTTGGTGACGAAGCGGTCCCGCAGCGCGCGTCCGCTGGTGATGGTGTCGCCGATGCCGTGCACCCCGAGGTACGCGATCGGCTGGGTGCCGCCGCTGCATCCGCTGAGCGTGCCGGGCGAGGACTGCACCGCGACCGCGCGGAACACGTTCGGCCGGGCACAGGCGAGCGCGTAGCTCATTCCGCCGCCGTAGCTGAAGCCGACGGAGAACCGCTGCGTCGTGTCGACGCACAGGTCACCCTCGATCCGGCGGAGCATGTCGTCGACGAAGGTGACGTCCTCACCCCCGGGGTTGGCCCAGCCGTTGTCGATGCCCTGCGGCGCCACGAAGATCGTGCTGTTGTCGGACAGTCGCAGCAGGCCGTAGTAGGACCACACGTCGCGCTGCACGGTCTGGCCGGTCGCGACGTCCACCGCGGTGCCGCCCCACCAGTGGAACCCGAAGACCAGCCGGTACTGGCGGTTCCGGTCGTACCCGTCGGGCAGCTTGAGGATGAAGCTACGGTTCTTGCCGCTGCTGGTGATGGTGTAGGTGCCGTCGCCCATCGTGGGGGCCTTGCCACAGCCGGCCGTCGCGGCGGTCGTTCCGAGGCCGGCGGCCCGGGCGCTGGCGCCGAGCCCGCCGCCGACAATCGCCGTGCCCATGCCCAGGGCCAGCAGTATCGCGGCCGGGACGGACCCGAATCTGGTTAGTGCTCTTCGACTGATGGGCACGTTGCGGAACCCCTTCTGTTAGCGTTAACAAGGCGCTGCCCATGCACCCGCACACCACATGCCGTGACGCCTGCCGGCACCCGCGCTCCCGTTCGCGTGCCGCATCCGCCCATATGGACTCTCATGGATGGATCTGACGACGTCAAGATATGACGATCAGGTTTCGCGAAAGTTCCTGACGAGCACCCGTCAGGTGCGGACCACACGCTCCGGGCATCGAGAGTCCGGAATGTTATCGCTAAACCTGGGACCGGGCCCCCCATCGGCCCGGTCGACCCGGCGGGCCGAGCGGGCCGCCGCGGCCACCGGCCGGCCCACCCGGGTCACGTGCGCGATCCGCTCCGGCGCCACGTCCAGCAGCGCGCCGAGCGCGTCGCGGGTGGCGGCCACGTCGACGAGCTGGCTCAGCGGATGCGCCGCCAGGCCGGTCGCGTGCAGCGTCAACCAGACCCGCATCAGCACCCGCCCGAACTGCACCTGCCCGGCCGCGTCCAGGTCGGGCGGCGCGACGAGCGCCAGCACCGTGCCGCCGCGGGCGAGCGGGTCGTCGCCGGCGGCGAGCAGGCGCGGCAACCCGAACGGACGCAACACCGGATACGCGGCGAGCGCCGTCCGCAGCCCGGCGGCGGCCGGCCGGGAGAGCCCGAGGCAGCGGTCGCTGAGCCCGTCGGTCCGGTAGTCCGGCCGGGCCCGGTCCAGTCGCAGCCAGCGACGCAACTCGGAGACGACCGCCGGGTCCGCGTACACCTGCCGGTCGGCGGCGCGCAGCAGCGCGCCGAGACGCCCGGCCGCCGCCGGCACCACCCGGACCGCGCCGCCGGCCCAGCGGGCGGCGTCGTCGGCGGCGGCGAGCACGCCGGCGTCCGGGCCGTCGGCGAACCGACCCCGGTGGGTACGCCGCTCGCACACGTCGCGGGTGCGGAACGGCGTCCGGTACGGCTGCCGCGCCGGACGCAGCCGGCCCACCCGGTGCGCGGACTCGTCGTGGTCGGCCACGAAGTCCAGCCGCAGCCCGGCGTCGGCGGCGACGATCAGGCAGGTCTCCACGAACGCGCCGAGCGACAGCCGCAGGTCCCGTCCGGTCGGGTCGCCGGCCGGCAGCGTGTCGGCCGGGTCCCAGCCGACGGTGACCGCCCAGCGTTCGTAGCGCAGCCGCCACGGTTGGGTGTTGTGCGCGCTCGGGGCCCGCCAGCACAGCGGCTCCAACGCGCGGAACGCAGCGAGGTCCATGTCAGCGCTCCCTGGCATAGAAGGTGTAGCCGTGCAGCGGCCGGCCGCCGAGCCGCCGGTACGCCGCCGCCGACGCCGGGTTGTCCCGCTCGACGTACGTGCTGCGCAGCGTCGTGTAGCCGCCGGCGTGCAGGTTGCGGTGCAGGTGCGCGGAGAGCAGCCGCTGGTAGCCGCGGCCCTGGCACTCCGGCACCACGCCCTTGATGATCAGCACCGCCTCCCGGCGGTAGCGCCGGCGGGTGGCCAGCAGCCGGAGCTGGTTGACCGGGCTCAGGTCGCCACGCGCCCGGACCAGGAACTCGCTCAGGTCCGGCACGCAGAGCACGAACGCCACCGGCCGCCCGTCCCGGGTCAGGTAGAGCAGCAGGGACTCGTCGAGCAGGTACGCCAGCCCGTCGGTCTGCCGGCGCAACTGCGCCGCCGAGATCGGGGTGTAGTAGCCGAGCTGGGCGAAGGAGTCGTTGAGCATCCCGCGCAGCAGGTCGAGCTGCTCGTCGAGCCGCCGCACGTTCCCCCGGTGCAGCTCCAGCCGCGCGCCGTCGGGCTGCGCGCCGAGCGCGGGCGCCGGCCCGTCCGGCGCCGGCACCGGGCAGATCCAGGTGTCCGCGACGAACCGGCGGGTGAAGCCGTGCGCCTCGTAGGCGGCCGGGTAGCGCGGCGGGTTCCAGGCGCTGTCCACGAAGCCCCGGTCGGCGAACCCGGAGGTGATCACGCCGCCGGCCTGGTTGGGCAGCAGGGCCACCGGCCCGAACAGCAGGTCGCGGTCGGCGGCGGCGTGCGCGTCGATCGCGTCGAACAGCGGCCCGGCGGCCGGCGCGCTGAACTCGGTCAGCCCGAACAACTGGCACTGGCGGCCCAGCTTCGCGTCGAAGTCCGCGTCGGTGTGCAGGGTGGTCCGCCCGACCACCGCGCCGGAGGCGTCGCGCAGCACGTACAGCGGCACGCCGTCACGCCACCAGCGGCGGATCTGCTGCCGGGGCGTCGGCACGTACCGGCGCTCCCCCGCGTACAGCCGGTCGGTGAGGGCGAGGAACTCCCACAGGCCGCGCCGGTCGGCGACCCGCTCGAACCGGTGGCCGCTCACCGGCGTACCGCCGGCCCGGTCGTCTCCGCGCCCAGCGGGGTGAACTCCTCGATGTGGCCCATCGCGCCGTCCTCGGCCCGCCACGCCCCGTTGGAGTAGCCGTCCGGCGAGGCCGTGTAGAGCCGGATGAACCCGGCGGTGGCGTTGCGGTTGCCGTCGGTCAGCCACGCCATCAGCCTGCGGTGGTGCCGGGTCCGCGCGAAGCGCAGCATCGCGTCCCGGTCGGCGAAGAACGCGATCGTGCCCAACGTCAGCGGGAACTGCCAGTAGACGGTGTGCCAGCGGTAGCCGGACATCCGGCGCATGTCCCGGACCATCCGGAACCAGTCCGGGGCCAGCCGCAGCAGCACCAGCGGGCTCGCGTACCGGGTGCCGCCGATGAACATCGCGCCGGCGCGGGCCTGCGCCGGGGCGCGGGAGAAGTCTCGGGTACGCATGGTCACCTCACCAGATAGGCGTTCTTGATCTTCTGCGGGCCGGCGAACGGGCCGGTGCCCGGATCGTGCAGCTCCACCCGCAGGTCACCGGCGGTCGGATCCTCCGTCAGGGACTGCGCGAAGTCCCGTGACACCGAGGCGAGGTGCCGGCGCACCCCGTCGCGGCAGGCGTCCGCCAGCGCCGCGCGGTCGGCGGCGGCCAGCTCACCGCGCAGCTCCACGTGGATCACCGGCCGGGTCTCCAGCGCCGCATCCTCCACCAGCGCCAGGCAGAACCGGCTGATCGCGGCGGCGTGCGGGTTGCCGGTGTAGAGGCCGTACTCCACGTCCTGCGGGTAGAGGTTCGCCCCCAGGTAGGACACCGTGGAGTCGCGCCGGCCGAACAGCAGCAGCACCGGCAGCGTCATCCGCTCGTCGGCCGTCGCGGCGCGGAACTCGGCCGCCCGCACCGGGTCCGCCGCGGCCAGTTCGGCGATCCGCCGGTACGGCACGAGCAGCGCCTCGTCGCCGACGTTGTAGCGCAGTCGGGGTTGCAGCACGTTCCGGCCGCCCGCCGTGCAGACCAGCTCCCGGCGCTCGTTGGTCTCCAGATAGGAGGCGAACGGGTTGTACTGGAACACCATCGGCAGCCGCTGCTCGTCCGCGCCGAGCAGTTCCGCCCGCAACGCCGGGTCGGTCCGCAGCCGCCGCCGCAGCCACACCGTGAACCGGGTCTCCGCGCCGATGCCGATGGTCAGGTCCGACGCCCCGTACGCCGAACGCACCCGGACGAACCGCTGCTCCAGGTAGTCCCGCAGCGCCTCGGTCATCCCCTCCCCGCCGCAACTACCGAAGATCCGGTAGCGCGACCAGGGGAAGTCCTCGGCGTCCAGTCGGTCCCGCAGGTGCTTGAGGAACGGCGGGTACGCGGTCACCAGGTAGTCGTGCTCCGGACCGAACTCCCGCAACGTGTCGACGATCTTGCCGAGGTCCGGGCCGGTGTTCTTCACCACCGCGACCCGGGCCATCGCCGCGCCCGTCGTGGTCCCGGTCGCCCAGGCGCCCATCGAGTACGCGTTGATGACGAACGGCCGGCGCATCGGAAAGACCAGCCCGGTGTAGCCGGCGATGTCCCGGTGCACCGCCCGCAACTCGCGCGCGCCGCGCGGCCAGTTGAACGGCCGCCCCGACGAGCCGGCCGACTCGTCGACCACCACCCCCCGCTCCGGCAGCCGCCCCCGCCAGCACCGCGCGGCGGCGTCGTGGCCCACCACGTACCCGAGCTTGTCGGTCTCCGGGAAGTCCCGCAGCCGGCGGCGGACGCCCGCCGGGCGGCCCCGCAGGAACTCCCGGTAGGCCGGCACCCGCCGGGCGGCCCGCACGCAGGCCGCCCGCGCGTTCGCCGCGGCCAGCCGGTCGAGCACCGGGTGGTGCCGCCGGGCCAGCCACCGCCACCCGGCCGGGTGCCGGCCAACCAGCCGGACCAGCGCGGCCACCGCCCGGCCGGCGGCCCCCGCCCCCGGCAACGGCATCTCGACGGTACGCAGGGCGGCGGGTCGGTGCAGCGTCTCGGCCATGCCAAGGATCCTGCCGACACCGCCGCGCCGACACCTGAGCCGCGAGACGGGATTCACCCTGAGTACGCGTACCCACCGCTCCCCCCGATCCGTGCCCCACGCCGGGAGGGGTGGCGCTCGGCTTGATCGACTCCATTTCCCCGAGGTAGCGGTATCCCGGCGTGTCGAACCCCACCACTTCGGCGAGATGGAGTCGATCAAGGGCAAGTTCGGCCGGTGTGCGGGGAAATCGGCGACAGCGGCGGTTGCAGGGGGGCGTCGTCGATGGCGGTCGGCGTCCGTCGGGCTATCCCGGCGAGCAGGTCGGCGACCTGCACCCGCGGGTCGTCGCGGGAGTCGGTCATCACCAGCCCGGCCAGCGGCGACTCCCCCGCCGGCAACCCGGCGCGCTCGGCCAGCGCCCGCTGGAGGCGACGCAGCCGGTCGGCCGTGAGCGCGCTCTGCTCGTCGTGGACCACCAGCACCCGCCGCCGCCCGGCGCTCCAGAACAGGACCGTCTCGGCCAGCGCCGGCAGCATCGGCTCCAGCGGCGGCGGGACCGACCGGTCCTCGGCGTACAGGCGGGCTTGGACGGCGGCCACCCGACTCCGGTCGAGCGCGCGCAGGACGGGCTCGTCCGGCGCATGCCGCAGCAGCGCGTCCCGGGCCGCGAAGAACCTGTCGACGCTGCCGTCGCCGGCCCGGTCCCGCCGCTTGGTCCGCAGCATCTCGACGAGGGCCGCGAGGAAGGCGTCCCAGTCCGGGCCGGCCGCGCGCCCGGCCCGGTGCAGCGCGACGGCGTCCGCGCGGTGTTCCCCGGCCAGCCCGGTGCCGGCCAGGTAGGACGGCTCGGCCAGCAGCAGGTCCACCACGCGGGTGACCAGGAAGAGATGTTTGTCGACCAGGTGCACGTGGGCCCGCCCGCGCAACGCCGCCAGGAACCACCGCAACGCCTCGGCCGCCTCGGGTCGGCGCAGGAACTGCCGGGACTTGAACTCGTGCGGCGCGAACCGGAAGCCGGAACGCAGCGTCGCGACCAGCCCGGCGGCCTCATCGGCGCCCAGGTCGACGCTGGCGTGGCTGATCACGGGGGTGGCGGGATCGAGCAGGTTGGTGCCGGAGAAGCCCGACTCGTCACAGGCGATCTCCACGGCCCCGGACGGCGCCTCCACCGGCGGCAATCCACCCTGGAGCGGCAGCCTCATCCTCATCCGCATTCACCCGACATACCGACCATGGTCGCTGAGCCAACCCTATCCGACTGCCTGGTCAACCGGCACTCGACTACGCACGGTAACCGTTAGCTACAAGCCCAGCAATGAAGGGGTCAGCCCTACCCCGACCGCGCGGTCTTCAAACCTGCACGTGGCACGCATCACGCATATGCGCACCGGTTAGTCGGACTGCATATTCGCGCTACGCTCGGGTAGTTACCTGCTGCGAACAGGGGAATCCAACTACTGAAAGTAATCGGGAGGCGACATGGAACACCTTGTGGAAGCTCCGGCCTACCAGCGCAAACGGTTAAGCCGGCGTCTGCTGCGGAGACGGCGGGCACTCGGCCTCACCCAGCAGCAGGTGGCAACGAAGCTGCGGTGGTCGCAGTCGAAGGTCACTCGGATCGAGAGCGGGGACGTTGGAATCTCCCACACCGACCTGCTCGCTCTCCTCACGCTCTATGGACTCTCTGACGACGGCGTGGTCCGGGAATTGACCAAGATGGCCGATGTCGCCCGACGGCCGAGCCTCCCGCAGATGAGCGACGTGCACTCGAAGGCATTCCGTGAATACCTGGAGAACGAGCAGGTTGCGCAGACGCTTCACTCGTACGAGCCGTTCTACGTGCCGGGCCTCCTGCAGACGCCGAGATATCGGCTGGCCGTCCTGAGGAACGACTACCGGCTGTCATCCCTTGGTGAGGCCGAACAGGCAGAGGTGGAAAAGAAGATCACCCAGAAGATCGAAGTGATGCAGTGGCGTCAGCAGATCTTGCGAAAGGGCGGGGCTCTCGCGAAGGCCCACTTCGTCGTCGACGAGTCGGTGATCCGCCGGGTCGTCGGGGCCGAGGTCGACGACACCAGCGTGATGCGAGAGCAACTGGAACTACTCAAGACCCTCCGTGGCCACCCCAAAGTGGATCTACGAGTCATCCGGTTCGACAGCGGTGCTCACGCCGGGATGGGCAGCTCGTCCTACGTCCTGTTGGACTTCCCGGACGTCGACGACCCACCCCTTCTCTACGAGGAGAACGCCACCGGCGAACTCACCACCCGCGAGGACGAGGCCCGCATCAAGGTTGCCAGTTCGTCCTTCGAAAGCCTTCAGGGCGCGGCATGCCGCGATGCCGAGCTGGATTCACTGCTCGACGAAGCGATACGGGCCATTTAGCCGGTCCTCAACCCCCAGTCGACCGCCCATGACTCAGACCGGAGGAGGTCACACGCATGAACAGCGAGCGCGATGCGCCAGCGACGTGCGTCCCGTGGCCTGCCGTCCGACCCGAGCGCGACGACATCGAACAGCCGGCAGGCCGCCATGGCTGACCGCGACCTGCCCCTCCGTCAGGAGAGCCCCAAGAGTCCGACGACGGAGCATCTCACGTCGCTCGGGCTCATCCGTGAAGTGCTGAGCAAGTCCGACATGCTCGTTCGCGCCATGGCTCTGACGCTGTTCATCGCCTGCCTCGTCGGGACCCTGTTCGCCTTTGTCAGCGGCACCTTCTGGGGGTTCGCGCTGTTCTTTCCGGCGTCGATCACCGTGCTGGTCTGGGCCGCGATGCGCGACCGCCGCGAGAAGCGGCAAATCAGTGGCCGCGCCGGCGCTGACCGTTGGAGATAGAGGAGAGGACCGTCTCGGCAAGAACGCCGGCCGCGCCTCCGACGGCGGCCATGACGACGATGATCGTCGCCCCCCGCGCCAAGTCGTTCTCAGCGAACAGGGCAGATCCGAGTGAGCGCCCGGCCACTGCCGCGATCAATCCCGCCGCAGACGCGTAGAGAGCCAACCTGACGGCAAAGACCGGGTCTTCCTGCGTGGACGAATCAGGCTCGTCACTCTCATGGTCAGCCGGGCCGTGGACCATGCGCGGATGTACCGGCGCGTGCTTGCCGCCGAAGCCACCACCAAGCACCGCACCTCCTACCGCACGCCACCTCGGTCACCGTAACGGTCACACCGGCCGATGGACACCAGCCGGGAGCACCAATCTCACGGCCTCCTCAGACCGACCTGCCTCTGTTGAGGATCCAGTCCCTGCCAGAGAGGCTAGCCTATACATCGATGCCTATCTAGACTCACCGATGCTGCCAGATCGCGCCTGCTCCACCCGGACCTCAGATGCGGTAGCAGGCATGCCACCGTCCCGTAAAACCCCTGTGTGGGGCGCCGGGCCGCTGACAGAGGAGGATCCTTGGCCGATACGGCTACGCCGACACCGTGGCGCAAGAGCTCCCGAAGCTGTCAGGGGAACTGTGTGGAGGTTTCGATGGCCAGCCCATCGGTGAACGTCCGGGACAGCAAGGACCCGGCCGGCCCGGTGTTACGGGTCAGCCGGGACGCTTGGCGCAGCTTCCTGACCCGGATGCCTCGATCGACACCGGACCGGCCTTCGCTCGGCTTCGACAGCAGCACGGTGCCCGGATCGTAGGGTCCGGGCACCGTGGTCTGCCGACCATCTAGCTCCGCCGGCCCCGATCGTCGCGACGACGGCCGATCGAGGCACGCACGCGCCGGAACGCGCGGGCTACGGGCGGCACCACCACCATCGAGAATCCGATGAGTGCCGCCAGGAACTTGAGAATCACGGTGATCGTCGGCAGCCAGATCAGAATCTGCGCCGGGTATATCTCCGCGAGGCTGTACGCGACGATGACAAGCACTGCATCGGCACCCTTCTGTGACGTCGTTTCCCCAGGTAGAGCGGAATAGAAACAACTCTGCGGGCGTCCCGGACCGCCATCAACGAACCGGACGAGGACCCTCCGAATTGGGGCAAAGGGCGGCCGACTCGGGACACCGAGGGCCGTCCCGAGTCGGGATCGGGACACCTTCTATCCGTCCCGAGACGTTGTCCGACCGTCTACTGTCATCGGCGCGCCATCACGGGACAGGGCGGGACACCTGGGAGACCGATGACCACCGACTCCACGATCAGCGAACTGGCCAAGGCGGTGGCCACACGAGCCGACCTCCGCCGACTGCTACGTCGAATTCGGATGGAGCACGGGAAGTCGATTCGAACCATCGCCAGGGAGAACACCGGTGCCACGGGGCAGGCCGGACTCTCAAGGACGACCATCAGCCGATATCTCAGCGGCGATGGGGAGATACCCTTGAGCTTCGTCGAGCAGTTCTCGACTGCCTGCGGCGTCTCGGAGCAGGACCGCAAAGAACTGACAGTCGCCTGGAAGCGAACCCTTGATGTGCCACCAGGCCCGCCGCCGCCGATTCCCGACCAACGGTCCGAGAGCGGGACGCCCGCGAGACCGCTTCCGGACCCCGCCCACCTCCTCACCCTTGAGGTGATGGTCGACGTCGCCGGCAACCTGGACGGGGAAGCGGGTGGTTTGGCCGCCGCACGCCGTCTTTACGAGCGAGTCCGGAGTGTTCGCTCCGAAATGCTGGGTGCACACGACCCCCGCACACTGGAGGCCGCGCACAACGTCGGCACCGTGTTGGCGCAGCTTGATGAGTACAAAATAGCCCGGCGCATTTTGTCCGAGACGTACGACGCTCGCAGACGCGAACTCGGTCCCGACGTCCCAGCCACCTTGGCGACGCTGGAGAACCTCGCCACAACCATGGCCGAGATGGGAGAAATGGACGCGGCGATAGAGTTGTTCGAGCGTGCGCTGGCCGCCCGGCGGCCGGAGACCAGCCCCGGGCACGCCCGATACACCGAGACCGCCGAGAAGCTACTGATCGCGCTGAATCGGGTCGGTGACCAAAGTCGAGCGCGGCAGGTCGCAAGGGACCTTGACCAGGCTCGAAAATCCCGTCGTGTACCTAGAAGCAGCGGCGGTGAACATGGAGCCCTTTGACCGACAGTCACCATCTCGACACATCACTGGCGCGCTGCCCTCAACACGGTGTCAGACTCCGTCCATGACTGATGGCGAGCGTGAGCGCACGGAAGAGCGCTTCGAGAAGGTGGCCGAGGAGACCTCCGAGACGGTGACCCACGCGGCCACCGTGCTGGAGGAGGAACTCTCGGCGGGGCTGGCCGGCGCGCGGCGGCTCCAGGAGAAGTTGACCGAGAGCCGCCGGGTGGACCCGGAGGCGTTCGACGAACTGGTCGCGCGGGTGCGCACCGACGGGCACGCCCTGATCGACACCGTCGTCGGGCAGTTGAAGATGGCGGACGACAGGCGCGGCGAGGTGATCCGCAGGTACACCTCGGACGCGCACGACGCGCTCGACACCGTACTCAATCTGGCCCGGCTGGCGCCCGACGTGGCCAACGGGCTCGCGGACCGGCTGACGTCGCCGACCCCGGACGGCCCGGCCCGGACGGACCGGTAGCGGCGCGATGGCCCCGACCGCCGGGGTGGCCGGCGGGCACGTGGAACGCATGCTGGAGCGCTACCGCGGCCTCGCCCTCGACGCGCTGCTCGACGACGTGCCCGCGGGCGGGCCCCGGTACCTCTACGACCTGGTCGCAGAATATCCGCGGCGGTGGGGCAAGGGGCTGCGCGCCGCGCTCTGCCTGGCCACCTGCCGGGCGTTCGGCGGCGGGGAGGCGGTGGGCCTCAACGCCGCGGTGACCGTGGAGCTGTTCCACAACGCCTTCCTCATCCACGACGACATCCAGGACGAGAGCGAGCAGCGGCGCGGCGGGCAGACCCTGCACGCCGAGTACGGGGTCGGCGTGGCGTTGAACGTCGGCAACATGACGAACCTGCTGGCGTTGCAGCGGCTCGCCGCGAACCGGGCGGCGCTCGGCTCCGGGATCGCCTGGCGGCTGTTCACCGAGACCGAGCTGATGCTGCGCCACTCGCTGGAGGGGCAAGCCATCGAGATCGGCTGGATCCGCGACAACGTGTGCGACCTGGACGCCGACGACTACTACCGGATGTGCCTGAAGAAGACGTCCTGGTACACCTGCATCTATCCGTGCCGCAGCGGGATCCTCGTCGCCACCGGCCGGGAGAACGCGGTGGACGTCCTCGACCGCTACGGGTGGTATCTGGGCGCCGCGTTCCAGATCCAGGACGACGCGCTCAACCTGACCGGCGACTACGCGCGCTACGGCAAGGAGATCGCCGGCGACCTGTGGGAGGGCAAGCGGACGCTCATCCTCATCGACTTCATGCGGCGGTGCGCCGCCGACGAACGCGAACGGGTCATCGACTTCCTGGGCCGGACCCGGGCACAACGCGCCGCGAGCGACGTGCGCTGGCTGCACCGGCGACTTCTCGCGTACGACTGCGTGGAGTCCGCGCGCCGCAGCGCCCGGGAACTCGCCGAGGCCGCCCGGCGCGAGGGGCAGCGGGCGCTGGGCACCGCGGCCGACACCGAGGACGGTCGTTTCCTGCTCGACCTGACCGAATACGTGGTGGAGCGCAACCGGTAGGCCGCCGGTCGCCGCCTAACCTGGGTGGATCGGGTCGGTGTCCGGGCCGGCCCCGCACCGGGGGGACCGCGATGACCGAGAGCGCCCGCCGGCCGGAGCCGTCCGGAGCGTGCGGCGACGACACGTGGCTGGCGGAGGTGGCCCGCGGGGCGAGCGCCGACGCCGACGGCGTACCCGTGGAGTTGCTCGGCGACTATCTCCGGCTGCTCCGCGACGCGGCGGTGACCGGCCGCCGGCCGCGCCGCGGCGAGTTGGACGCGGTCGGGGTCCTCGGCCGGCGCGCGGCCGAGCAGGGCGTGTCGGCCGGCCGGGCGGTGCGCCTCTACCTGTCCGCGGCGCGGCGGCTGTGGCGGCACCTGCCGCACCTGGACCGCTCCACCGACAGTGAGACGGTCCGGGCCGCGGCGTACGCCGTCCTCCACGTGGTCGACGCCGCCGTGGCCACGCTCGCCGAGGGCTACGCGGTGGCCCGCCGGGAACTGGTCCGACACGAGGAGTCGCTGCGCCGCGAACTCGTCGACGACCTGCTGCGCGGCGACTCCGACCTCGGCGGGCTGGTGGAGCGGGCCGAGCCGTTCGGGTTGGATCTCGCCCGGCGGAACGGGAACTGCGCGCCGAGGCCGAGCAGCGCGCCGCCGCCGCCGCGGAGATCACCGCCGGGTACGCGCCGCGGCAGCCGCGCAGGCAGCCAGCCCGCGCCCCGAGCGGTGTCAGCTCGGCGGCGCCGCCGGGTGCGAGGCGGCGGCCGAGATCAAGCTCGCCGACTCCTGGGGCGACTCGGCGTGGGGCTGCCCCGTCCACGTGGAGGAAGCCATCCTCAACGTGCGGTCGGTCTTCATCGCCAGCGAGGAACTCGGCGGCCTGGCCGCCTACCTCAACCGCTGACCGCCCCCTCTCCCTTCACGCGGCCAAGCTCGGCGCGGATTCACGGAAAGCGTGGCTACCGGCGGCCAGATAGCCACGCTTTCCGTGAATCCGCGCGGAGACCTGCCCGGTGTGGGGGTGGGGTGGGAGATCAGGGGCGGCTCCGGGGGATCGCCGGTGGGACTCGGGCGGGGCGCGCGTCGAGGATGGACGGACGTTCACACCGCAGGAGGCATCGTGTTCCGTCGTCCGTTGGCCCTGGCCGTCGCCGTGCTGGCCCTTCTCGCCGGAGCGCCCGCGCCGGCACGCGCCGATCCCGGGCCACCGGGTCTCGTCTGGGGCGAGTGCGCCGACGACCTGCCGGACGTTCCGCTCGACCCGGCCGTGCGGTGCGCCCGGCTCCGCCTGCCGGTGGACTGGGCCCGGCCGCACGGCCCGACGTTCGAGCTGGCCGTGGCGCGCCGGGCCGCGCGGGTGCCGGAGCGCCGGGTGGGCACGCTCGTGTTCGGGCCGGGCGGCCCGGGCGACTCCGGGGTGGAACGCATCCGCAAGGGCGACCGGTTCAGCCCCGAACTGCTCGACCGGTTCGACCTGGTCAGCTTCGACCCGCGTACGGTGGCCCGCTCCGCCGCGCCGGTCTGCGCGCCGGATCCGAACCTGCGCCGGCCGCCGATCCCCCTCGCCGACCAGGCCGACTTCGACGCCGCGGTGGCCTGGAACCGGGCGCTGTGGGACAGGTGCCGCCCGACCAGCCCGGTCTTCGAGCACGCGGACACGGTGAGCACGACGCGCGACCTGGAGGCGTTGCGGCGGGCGCTCGGGGAACGGCGTCTCACCTTCCACGGCAGCTCGTACGGCACGTTGCTGGGCCAGCAGTACGCCGAGCGGTACCCGGGCCGGGTACGGGCCGTCGTGCTGGAGGGCGTGTTCGACCATGGCCTCGGCCTGCGGCCGTTCGTGCGGACCCAGGCGGCGACGCTCCAGGACTCGTTCGACGAGTTCGTGTCCTGGTGCGACAGGTCGATCGAGTGTGTGCTCCACGGCCGGGACGTGCGGTCGGTGTGGGCCGGCGTGTTGGCCCGCGCCGGCCGCGGCGGGTACGCCCCGCGTACCGCCTTCGACGTGACCGCGGTGGCCCTCGGGCTGCTCGCCGGGCCGCGCTGGCCGCAACTGGCCACCGAGATCCGGAAGATGGACGCGGGCACCCCGCCCGACGAGGTGAAGCTGCCGATCGCGGTGGCGGCCTTCTGCGCGGACTGGCCGGCCCCGGTGCGCGACTACGACGAGTACGCCGCCCTGGTCCGGGAGGCGGCGGCAGCCGCGCCGGACGTCCGCTACGGCGCCGGGCTGCTGGCGGTGCAGACCTGCCTCGGCTGGCCGTCCCCGGTCCGGAACCCGCCACACCGCCTGCACGTGCGCGCCCACACGCCACTGCTGCTGATCAACGCCCGGCACGACCCCCGCACCGGTTACGCCTGGGCCACCGACGTGGCCCGGCAACTGGGCCGGCACGGGCACCTGGTCACGTACGAGGGGTGGGGGCACGGCGCGTACGAACGAAACGACTGCACGATCGCGGTGGTGGACCGGTACCTCGTCGACCTGACGCTGCCCGCCCCGGGCGCCCGCTGCCCCGCGAGCTGAACCGGGCGTCGGCGTGGCCTCAGTCCGCCCCGGCCGCCGGCGGGGTGGCCATCCGATGGTTGTGTCCGGGCACCCGGAAGTGGTGGAAGGTGACGGTGGCGCTGAGGTCCAGGGCGTGCACCCAGTGCCACCAGCCGACCGGTATCAGCAGCATCTGGCCCGGTTCGAGGACCGTCTCCAGCACCGTGGCCTCGGCGTACCGGGGGTGCCGGTCCAGGTCCGGCCGGGCCGCGTCCACCGCGCTGAACGTGCCGCCGCGCGGATACACCAGGTGCCGCTGGTACGACGGGACCAGCCGGACGTGTTTGCGGCCGAGCACCTGGCAGAGCAGCACCGTGCTGTTGTCGACGTGCAGCGGCGTGACGGTGCCCGCCGGGCCGAGCAGCAGGTGCCCGCCGCCGGCCGGGTCGACGAGGTGGGCGGGTGGCCGCACGTCCTCGGCGAGCGGGCGCAGCGCCCCGTTCCAGTTCTCGTTGCGGGGGACCATGTAGTAGTCGTTGGTCCGGGTTCCGGAGCCGAGCATCGCCAGGTAGTCGCGGAACGGCATGGTGGTGCGGTGCCTGTCGTACTGCCAGGCGTGGTCGGGGTTGGCCTCCCGGCCGGTCATCACCTCGACCACGGCGTCCGGGCACCGGCGCGCCATCCGCTCCAGCGTCCACTCCCGCGCCGGCCAGTCGGTCATCAGACCGTCGAGCACGACCGGGCGGTTGCCGTAGTAGTAGCGGCCGAAGAACTCCTCCGCGTTCACGTCGGTACGCCGTTCCAGGTGCCGGCCGCCGTCGTCGTCGCGGAGCACCCGGTAGGTGTCGAGCACCGACTCCATCCAGTCGTAGCGCAGCGCGAGCCGCCGGCAGACGGCGAAGTACGGGTGCGTGGCGAGCGTCGCCAGTTCGGCGTCGACCGCGTCGGCGTCCGCGCCCGCGTCGACGGCCGCCGCGCGGGCCTGCTCGGCGGCGATCCCCATCGCCAGGTTCTCGGCGAGCCACTCCCGCCAGGCGGGGAGCAGGCCCGGCGCGGCGGCCACGGTCACCGGGTCGCCCCCGGGCCGGCCGGCGCCGGGGCCGCGGTCACGACGGTGGCCGCCGGTGGCGGGGTGAGCCGGGCCGCGCGGGCGTACTCGGAGCAGTTGACGTAGGAACTCTTCACGTGGGCCGGGATGTGGTCCGGCGAGGTGTCGGTCATGGCGGCAGTCAACCGGCGCGGCGTCCCGGCCCGCCAGGGACACCGGTCCCGTCCGGGCCGGGACGGCGGCGTCGGCCGGACGGCCGACCCACGCCGGTCCCGCCGACCCGGGACATCCACCCCTGGTCGACGGGACATCCCCGCGGTCAGGCTGCGCTGCGCGTCCGCCGGACCGGCGGACGGAGTGATCCGGAGGAATCCCAGTGGGTGTGATGGTGCAGGAGCCGCGCCGGCGTCGGCGGTGGAGGGCACTTGTCGCCGCGGTCGTGGCGGCGATGGTGGTGGTGTCGCCGACACCGGCGGTGGCCGCGGAGACGGTGGACTACGAGGCGACCCGGTTCCACGACGGCGTGTTCGCCGCCTACCTGCGGGCGCACAACGGCGGCGTGGCGGGGCTGAAGAACCTGGTGCTCACCGCGGAGCTGTTGGACTGGCGGGGCCGCAACCCCGGCGCCTCCCGGGACGACGTGGTGCGCCACCTGGTCGCCACGCGGCAGGCGGTGAACGCGGCGGGGGTTTCCGACACCACGGCCCGCACCACCTACGCCACCCTGATCAAGGTGATCGACGCGGTTTCCGGTGTCCCGGGCGTCTCCATCGGCGCGCCGATGGTCAAGGGGCTGCTGGACGCCACGATCGGCGGGACGATCACCGCCTCGGCCGAGGTCGAGGACGCCGTGACGAGCGCCTACCAGAACTACCGGTGGATGGACGCGCTCTACGCCCAGCAGGAGCGCGCCTGGGGTCAGCTCACCCGGGCGGCGGCGCAGGACGGGGACCTGGCGGCGGCCTGGGACGGCGAGATCGGGGCGCAGCTCAACGTCCGCGCCACCGCGACCACCGAGCAGTTGCTCGCCGATCCCCTGCTCGCCTCGTTCGTCAACACCGAGGCGATCCTGGAGCACCTGGGCAACGAGCAGGCGTACCTGGCGGCGCTGCGCACGGAGCTGCGCGGCGCGCTGGGCAAGGTGGCCGCGCAGAACGCGGAGATCATCGAGAAGCTGGCCGCCGCCGACCTGAAGTATCCGGTCGGCCCCGGCCCGAAGCCGACGCCGCAGGACTACACCGCCGCGCTGGCCGAGGCGGCCAACCGGCAGGTGGCGATCGACGCCGCGGACTCCGCGGTGACGATCCTGGCCACGCTCGCCGGGTTCGCCGACGAGAAGGCCGGCAAGGAGGTGCTGGCGATCGGCAAGGCCGCGATCGGCATCGCCACCGCGATCAACAAGTACCTGCCCACGGTGGCCGGGCTCAGCCTCAGCGACGCGATCGGCTCGCTGAGCACGGTGGTGCTCACCGGCAACGTGCTCGGCGCCGTGATGACCCTCCTCCCGCTGTTCACCGGTGGCGCGCCGAGCGAGCACGAGCTGGTGATGCAGGAGATCGGCAAGCTGCGCGAGCAGGTCGGCGAGTTGCGCACCGAGATGCACGACCGGTTCGACCGGGTCGAGGCGATGCTCTCGGCGATCTACGACGACGTCATGTCGGTCCTGGAGCGCATGCGCGACGACCTCGACGGGGTCATCCGCGACATCGACGCGATCAAGCGCCAGATCAACGGTCTGGAGACCCGCGTCGACCAGCTCAGCCTCTCGATGCAGGAGGCGCTGAAGAAGAACGCGCTCAGCGACGCCGAGTTCGCCATCAACACCTACGTCGGATACCAGGCACGCACCGGCCGGTCCCTCACGGTGGCCCAGTACGACGAGACGGAGGGACGGTTGTTCACCTCGGCCACCTCCACCGCCGCCAGCGCCCCCTTCGTGCTCACGCCGGCCGAGTGGTCGCAGGGCGGCGTCGACCCGGTGCGGGTGCTCGACGAGAAGAGCCCCTACGGCGCCATCGACTACCTGTCCTACCTGGCCCGCACCTGGGACCCGGTGTACCCGGCCACCACGAAGGTCCCGCACGCCGGGGTCTGGACCATGTCGACGCGGGCGTTCACCGCGCTGGCGTTGGAGAACCCGACGCTTGTCGGGGACATGACCGGCGACACCTCGTTCGCCGCCCGGATGGGCCGCTCCGGCCAGGTCATCCTGGACGCGAGCAGCCGGTTCAGCCGACCGACCGCCGACGGGCACCGCAACGCGCTCTTCACCGGCCTCGTCGACAACTACCGGGACGCGGTGAACGCCCAGTCCGCCGAGCTGCGCAAGCTGCGGGACGAGGCCACCGGCGGCGGCTACAACCCGTGGTACGGGCCGGACCAGAAGTCCCCGAAGCCGTTGACCAACACCGGCCGCTACTGGACCCCGGAGAACGAGCGCACCTACAACGCCGACGCCAAGATGTCCGGGTGCGCGCCGTTCAGCCCGCTACCCCGGGTGCGCATCCCGAACAACGTGAACCTCGGCGACCTGCCGAACGCGTTCCAACTGCTCACCCACGGCACGAGCCGGCAGTTCCAGCCGCACTTCCGGCTCTGCTACGACGCGGAGCTGGTCAACCAGACGACCACCACCGGGCCGCGCGCCGAAACCACCAAGGCGGACCTCCAGTTGACCGTGCACGCGCAGATGAGCGTCAACCAGGGCGAATTCTGGATGGACGTACGGACGTGGCGCAACACCAGGAGCGCCGGCATCGTCTGCTCGTGGAGCACCCGGGACAACCCGCCCACCGGGTACTGCTACGACGAGGTCTACTACATGACCTACAACGACGAGTCGGTGCACCTGCCGGCGTTCGAGACGGGTGCGCGCTACGCCGACAACACCGAGCGGCTGGCCATCGCCCGTCACCTGGGTGACCGGATGCTGTGGGGCAAGCAGAAGCGCTACTACCAGTTGGTCAACCAGAGGTTCGGCGATCCGACCTCGTCCCTGCGCACGGCCGGGAACAAGGTCACCCAGGCGTTCCGGTTGCTCCAGGCGTACACGAAGCTCGGTTTCCCGGTGGCGTTGGACGCGGACGCCTCGCTCAGCGGCTACCTGTTCGGCGGCAACCTGCTGCCGAGCGACTACCGCCACCCGGGCGCGCCGGTCGGGCAGGAACTGCCGGACACGAACATCAGCCGGGCGTACACCATCGCCGAGGCCGACTACGCGCCCTGCGCGCAGCCGGTCCCGGGCGACCCGTGCCCCGAGTCGATGTCCGAGATCGACCCGCGGGTCGGGCAGGCGCCCGTCTTCGGCACGTCGTGCTCGGGCGCGGACAGCCCGAACTCGCCCAACGAATACCTCGGCAACTGCATCCACGCGGTGGCCATCGAGCGGGCCGGCGAGCTGGCCGGGATCTACGAGACGTACTCGCAGCGCCTCGCCGCGAACGTCTACCGGGAGCGGCTGCCGGAGGTCGCCGCCGTGGTCGACCAGCTCAAGGTCACCGGCACGGCGGTCACGCAGAGCTGATCCCCGGACGGCGGGCCGGTCACTCCGACCGGCCCGCCGTCCGGCGTACACCGTTCCGGTGGTCCCGCCGACGCCACCGGCCTGACACAGTGGACCCGACATGCCGAACGCATCCCCGGTCGGGCGGTGGACCGCGTGGACCGTCCTCGCCGCCACCGCGCTGCTCACCGTCGGCGCGGTCGTCGCCTGGGCGGTGGCGGCTCCCCCGTACACGGCCACCCAGCTCTACTCGCTCGTCGACCTGCTCGACGGCGTGGTCTACGGAGTCGTGGCGTGGCTGATCCTCGGCCGGCAGCGCACCGGCAGCCGGCTGCCCGGCTGGATCACCGCCGCCGCGGCGCTCGGCAGCGCGCTCGCCGCGTTCGCCGCCCAGTGGCACCTCGCCGCCGGCGGGCCCCCGCTGCTGACCGCGCTGCACGACTGGGCCTGGGTGCCCGGCCTGTACGCGCTCGTCGTGGTCATGCCCTGGCTGCTGCCGGACCGGCCCCCGCGCCGGCTGGACCGGATCGCCACGGCCACCGGCCTCGGCTACCTGGCGGTGACGGTGCTGGCCCTCGCCACCGCGCCGCCGCCGGTGGGCGTACTGCCGTTGACGCCCGAGCTGCGCGAGGCCCGGGCCGCGCTGCTGCGACCGCTCGCGCCCGTCCTGTCGTACGCGCTGGTCGGGCTCGGCCTGCTGGCCGGCGCCGGGTTGGCGTGGCGGTGGCGGCGCGGGCCGGCGCGCCAGCGCCACGGCCTCGGCTGGGCGACGGCCGGCAGCACGCTGCTCACCCTCGCCTTCGGCGTCACGCTGCTGCCGCCGGTGCTGCCGGCCGTCGTGCCGGCGCTGCTGATGCTCGCCTCGCAGGCGTTCTTTCCCGCCGCGGTGGCGGTGGTGGTGCTGCGCCAGCAACTGTGGGGGCTGCGGCTGGCCGTGCGCCGCACCCTGGTCTGGTATCTCATGACCGCCGGGGTGATCGCCGCCTACTGCCTCGCGGTGGCCCTGCTCGACCGGTTGCTGCCGCCGGCCGCGCCGGTGCCGCAGCTCGTGGTGACGGGCGTCCTCGCGGCGGCCTTCCAACCCGTGCGTGTGGTGGTGCAGCGGCGGGTGGACCGGCTGGTGCACGGCGAGGCGCCCGAGCCCCTGCTGCACCAGGTGGTGCACAGCGTCGGGCGCACCACCGACATCGGCGCCACCGTCGCCGCCGCGCTCCGGCTGGCCGAGGTGCGGATCACCGAGGACGGGCCGCAGCCGCCGCCGCACGAGCACGGTCCCCCGTTGACCGTGCCGCTGACCAGCGGCGAGCGGCCGGTCGGCTACCTGCACGCCTGGCCCCGGCCGGGCGAGCTGCTCGGCGCGCGGGCCGCCGAGTCCCTCGCCGTCCTCGCCCCGGTGGTCGCGGCGGTGGTCGACCTCGCCCGCACCAACCGGGACCTGGCCCGGTCGCGGCAACGGCTGGCCGAGGTGCGCGACGAGGAACGCAAGTCGCTGCGCCGGGACCTGCACGACGGTCTCGGGCCGGCGCTCAGCGGCATCGGGTTGGGGCTGGCCGCCACCCGCAACCTGCTGCGCCGGGACCCGGACCGGGCCGAGGGCCTGCTCGACCGGTTGACCGACGAGCTGACCGCACGCGCGGCCGAGGTCCGTGAGCTGGCACACGGACTGCTGCCCCCGGTGCTCGCCGACGGCGGCCTCGGTCCCGCCCTGGACCTGTTGCGGGACCAGTACGCACGGGCCGGTCTGCGGATCGTGCTGCACGGCCCGGACACCATGGAGCCGCTGCCGGAACGGATCGCCACCGCCGCGTACGGCGTCGCCGCCGAAGCGATCCGCAACGTCCAGCGGCACGCCGGGGTGGACAGTTGCACGGTGTCGCTGGACCAGCGGCCCGACCGGCTCCGGGTCACCGTCACCGACCACGGCCGGGGGCTCCCGGCCAGCCCCACCGGCGCCGGCGTCGGCCTGCACGCGATGCGGGAACGGGCGCAGGCGGTGGGCGCGACCCTGACGCTCGGGCCCGCCGGCCCGCGCGGCACCGCCGTCTGCCTGACCATCCCCCTGGAGCAGCCATGACCGACAGCCCGATCCGCGTGGTCGTGGTGGACGACCATCCGGTCTTCCGCCTCGGCATGAGCGCGCTGCTCGACACCCTTGAGGGCATCGAGTGCGTCGGCGAGGCCGCCGACGCCGCCGACGCCCTCGCGCTCGTCGCCCGGGTACGACCCGACGTGGTGCTGATGGACCTCCACCTGGGGCGGGGCTCCGGGATCGAGGCGACCCGGCTGCTGCGCCGCGACCATCCGGCGGTCCGGGTGCTCGTGGTGAGCATGCTCAACGACGACGCCTCACTCGTCGCCGCGCTCCGCGCCGGCGCACGCGGATACGTGGTCAAGGGCGCCTCGGCCACGGACGTGGAACGCGGCATCCGCAGCGTGGCCGGCGGCGACCTGATCCTCGGCGCCCCGCTCGCCGACCGGGCGGGCGTCCTGCTCGGCGCCCGGTCCGACGCGCCGTTCCCGCAACTCACCGAGCGGGAACGCGAGGTGCTGGACCTGCTCGCCCGGGGCCTGTCCAACGCGCTCATCGCGCACCGGCTCGGGTTGAGCGCCAAGACCGTGCGGAACAACGTCTCCGCCGTCCTGGTCAAGCTGCACCTCGGCAGCCGGAGCGAGGCGATCGCGCTGGCCCGCGACCACGGCCTGGGCGCACCCGTCACCGGCCCGGCGGCCCCGCCGTGACGGTTCTCACCGCGTCACCGCGGACGGTCAACGGCGTTTACCGGGTACGAACGGTAGCTATGACGGCGGTATCCGAGGTAGCGATGAGCAGTTTGTCCGGCCCGGTCGACCCGGCCGACCTGCGGTCCGTGCTCGACGGGCGGTGGGCGGGCGTCCGCGACGCGCACCGCGAGCACCTCGACGAACGCTTCCTCCCGGTCTACGGCGAGACCGGTGACCAGGCCCGCGAGCGGATCAGCCGGCTCCTCGGGGAACTCCCGGTCGAGCTGGGCATCGGCGCGGGCTTCCCCACCGAGTACGGCGGCGGGGCCGACGTCGGCGGCTCGATCGTCGCCATCGAGATGCTGGCCCAGGTCGACCTGTCGCTGATGGTCAAGGCGGGCGTGCAGTGGGGTCTGTTCGGCGGCGCGGTCGCGGCCCTCGGCACCCGACGGCACCACGACGCCTACCTGCGGGACATCATCGCGGGCCGGCTCTTCGGCTGCTTCGCGATGACCGAGACCGGCCACGGCTCCGACGTCCAGCACCTGCGCACCACCTGCGTCTACGACCCGCGGACCGAGACCTTCGACCTGCACACCCCGCACGAGGCGGCGCGCAAGGACTACATCGGCAACGCGGCCCGGGACGGGCGGATGGCGGTGGTCTTCGCCCAGTTGGTCACCGGCGGACGGCGGCACGGCGTACACGCGTGGCTGGTCCCGATCCGCGACGAACGGGGCAACCCGCTGCCCGGCGTGACCATCGGCGACGCCGGACCCAAGGCCGGCCTGCTCGGCGTCGACAACGGGCGGCTCAGCTTCGACCACGTGCGGGTGCCGCGGGACATGCTGCTGGACCGGTACGCCCAGGTCGCGGCCGACGGGACCTACTCCAGCCCGATCGAGAACGACTCCCGGCGCTTCTTCACCATGCTGGGCACCCTGGTCCGCGGCCGGGTGAGCGTCGGCGGCGCCGCGTCTGCGGCCACCAAGTCGGCGCTCACCATCGCGGTGCGTTACGGCGACATCCGCCGCCAGTTCGGCACCCCCGACGCCGACCGGGAGGTGCTGCTCAACGACTACCTGGCCCACCAGCGCAAGCTGCTGCCCGCGCTGGCCACCACGTACGCGCTGACGTTCGCCCAGTCCGAGCTGGTCACCGCGCTCGCCGAGATCCAGGGTGACGACGGGACGGCCGACGAGCACCGGCAACGGCAGTTGGAGTCCCGGGCCGCCGGGCTGAAGGCCGCGCAGACCTGGCACGCGACCCGCACCATCCAGATGTGCCGGGAGGCGTGCGGCGGCGCGGGCTACCTGGCGGAGAACCGGCTGCCCGGCCTGAAGGCCGACACCGACGTCTTCACCACGTTCGAGGGCGACAACACGGTGCTGCTCCAGTTGGTGGCCAAGGGGCTGCTCACCGGCTACCGGGACGATTTCGGTTCGCTCGACGGCTGGGGGCGGGCCTCGTTCGTCGCCGAGCAGGTCCGCGAGATGGTGCTCGAACGCACCGCCGCGCGTTCGCTCATCGAACGGCTGGTCAGCGCCGTGCCCGGCCGCGACGACGAGGTCGCGGTGACCGACCGCGGCTGGCACCTCAAGGTCTTCGAGGACCGCGAGCGGCACCTCCTCGACGGCGCGGTCCGCCGCCTGCGCAACGGCGCGGCCACCAAGAAGGACCGCCCCTTCGACATCTTCAACGACGTCCAGGACCATGTCCTCGCCGTCGCCGCCGCGCACATCGACCGGGTGACGCTCGAAGCGTTCGTGGCCGGCATCGAAACCGCCACCGACCCGGCGGTCCGGGCGTTGCTCTCCCGGGTCTGCGACCTCTACGCGCTGAGCGTCATCGAGACCCACAAGGGTTGGCTGCTGGAGCACGGCCGGCTCACCCCGGCCCGCGCCAAGGCGATCACCGGGGTGGTGAACGGCCTGCTCAAGGAGCTGCGCCCGCACATGCGCACGCTCGTGGACGGTTTCGCCATCCCGGACTCCTGGCTGCACTGCGCCGTCCTGCGCGAGGAACCCGGCCGGCAGGAGACCATGGCCGACCACGACACCGCCGACCGCCCGTAGCCGCACGGCGGACTCCGCCGGCCGGCTCACCGCGGCCCCCCGGTCTCGGTGAGCCGGCCGCCGGCCAGCCGCAGCCAGCGACCCACCGTGATCGCGGCCAGGAAACGTTCGTCGTGGCTGACCACGACGAACGCCCCCCGGTACGCCAGGAGCGCGCTCTCCAACTGGGCGACGCTGACCAGGTCCAGGTTGTTGGTGGGCTCGTCGAGCAGCAGCAACTGCGGCGCCGGCGAGGCGAACAGCACGCAGGCAAGCGTGGCGCGCAGCAGTTCACCGCCGGAGAGCACGCCGACCGGCAGGTGGACGCGGGCGCCCCGGAACAGGAAGCGGGCCAGCAGGTTCAACCGGTCCGCCTCGGAGCGCGCCGACGCGAAGGCGGCGAGGTTCTCGGCGACCGTGCGGTCCGGGTCGAGCAGGTCGAGACGCTGCGACAGGTACGCCACCCGCCCCGGCGCGCGTGTGACGGTGCCGGCGACCGGCTCCTGGTCGCCGGCGATCAGCCGGAGCAGCGTGGACTTTCCCGCGCCGTTGCCACCGACGAGGGCGATCCGTTCCGGGCCCCGGATGTCCAGGTCGACGCCGTCGCCGTGGAAGACCGGCCGGCCGTCGTACCCGGCCTGCATGCCCTCGCCGTGGAAGACGGTGCGGCCGGCGGGCACCGTCGTGTCGGGCAGATCCAGAGCGATGTGGTCGTCCCGCCGGGCGGCGCCGCTCGCCTGGTCCAGCCGGGCCTGGGCGTCGCGGACGCGGGAGGTGTGCACGTCGGCCGCCTTGGCGGCCGACACCTGCGCGTCGCGCTTGAGGCCGCCGGCGACGATCCGGGCCAGGCCCGCGTCGGCCAGGTTGCGCGAGGCCGTGGAGGCGCGCCGGGCCGCCCGCTCCCGGGCCTGCTGAAGCTCGCGTTTCTGCCGCTTCACGTCCTGCTCGGCCTGCCGCACCTGCCGCTCGGCGACCTCCCGTTCGGCCTGCGCCGCCTGCTCGTATTCGGTGTGGTTGCCGCCGTACCAGCGGATCTCACCGTGTTCCAGGACGGCGATGCGGTCCATCTCGTCCAGCAGGGCCCGGTCGTGACTGACCACGAGCAGGCACCCGGTCCAGGAGCGGAGCACGGCGGTCAGACGATCCCGTGCCTCGCGGTCGAGGTTGTTCGTCGGCTCGTCGAGCAGCAGCACGTCGGGCCGTTTGAGCAGTTGGGCGGCGAGCCCGAGGGTGACCACCTGGCCGCCGCTGAGGGTGCCGAGCCGCCGGTCCAACGCGACGTCGGCGAGCCCGAGGCGGTCGAGTTCGGCGCGGGTGCGTTCCTCGACGTCCCAGTCGTCACCGACGGTGGTGAAGTGCTCCTCGGCGGCGTCACCGGCCTCGATGGCGTGCAGCGCGGCGACGACGCGGTCGACGCCGAGCACCTCGGCGACGGTCTGCCGCCGGGCGTAGGGCAAATGCTGCGGCAGGTAGCCCAGCACCCCGTCGACGGTGACGCTGCCTCCGGTGGGGCGAAGCTCGCCGGCGATGAGCCGCAGCAGCGTGGACTTGCCGGCGCCGTTCGGCGCGACCAGGCCGGTGCGCCCGTCGGGCACGGAGAACGAGAGGTCCTCGAAGACCGGGGTGTCGTCCGGCCAGGAGAAGGAGAGAGCGGAGCTGACGACATGGCTGTCGGACATGGGAACCTCGGAAGACAGGTCATCCGGGCGCGGACGCGCGGCCCGGCGTGGGCAGGGCATGGCGACATGGGCGACGCGACGGCACGGGTCGTGCTCCGTCGGTCACCGCTCCGGGGCTCTCACCCGGAGATGTCGTCGTCACCTGCCACGGTCTGCTCCTGTCCTGGGCGACTCCGGCCAGGATAGCCCGTCCCGTGGGTGGCGGTCGGCCGCCCTCGGTAGGTTCGCGGTCATGAGTGACGACAGCTTCCGCTCCGTGGAGATCGAGCGCACCGGCCTGGCCAGCTACACGGCACGCAACGCCCGCGGCGGAGCGATCCCCATGGGTACGGGACAGGACGACAGCTTCACGCCCGTGGAACTGCTGCTGGCCGCCCTCGGCGGGTGCACCGCGGTCGACGTCGACCACATCACCAGCCGGCGCGCCGAGCCGAGCCACTTCTCCGTCGCGGTCACCGGCGAGAAGGTCCGCGACGAGACCGGCGGCAACCGGATGCGGAACCTCCGGGTGGAGTTCACCGTGACCTTCCCGGAGGGACCGGACGGTGACCGGGCGCGCGAGGCGCTCCCCCGGTCGCTGCGGCAGTCGCACGACCGGCTCTGCACCGTCTCCCGCACGGTCCAGCTCGGCACTCCCGTGGAGATCGTCGACGCCACCGCTCCGGTGGACTGACCGCGCCCGTGGTGCGGGTGGGGCGTGAGCCGTGGCACGGCTCACGCCCCGACCGTCATCTGGTCCGCTCGATCACGCCGGTGAGGTTCACACCACCCGTCGTGACGGTGCCGCTGCCCCAGAAGGACGAGGTGCCCGGGATGTTCGCCAGGGCGTCGAGGGCGGGGTCGTTGCCCTCGACCTTCGGCCCGTACGCGACGCTCCACCGGCCACCCGTGTAGCGCAGCAGCAGCGTGCCCGGGTATTCGATGTACGGCGGGTACGGATTCGTGCCGCTGATCCACACGTTGCCGTTCGCGTCACCGGCGACGGCGTACGTCCAACCGGTGGACGCCGGTCCGGCCACGCGCTTCCACGACGTGCCGTCCCAGTGCAGGACGACCGGCTTGGGAGTGGTGTCGAAGTCCTGCGTGCCGACCGCCCAGGCGTCGGTCGACGAGCGGGCCCATACCCCGGTCAGCCGGGCGCTCGAAATCGACGGAACGGCCGCCACCCGCCACGCGCCACCGACCCGCTGCACGATCATCGGCTCCGGGTAGGGGGCGTCGGGCACGTACCGCTCGCCGGCGGCGAAGATGCTCCCGTCCGGCGTGCTCCACACCCCGCGCAGGACGCCGTTCTCCTGCTCCGTCCCCGGCACCGCCACCCGGTCGAACCCCCGGGTGTCGCCCGAGACCACGAGCGGCCGGCCGCCGTCGTGCCCGACGAGCACCGCCCGTCCGCCGCCGGTGGCGGCCACGTCCAGCAGATCCGCGTATCCCGGCGAGCCGCCCAACGGCGCGTGGGCGGTCCAGATCCGGCCGTCGAAGTGCCCGGCGTACGGCTGGCCGAATTCCTTGGCACCCACCGTCCACACGTCCCCGGCGTTCGCCGCCGCCACCTTGGTCAGGTTGACGGCCTTGTGCGGAAGGCGCCGTTCGGTCCACCCCTGTCCGTTCCACTGGAGCAGCGCGTACGGCTCGTCGATCGAGTATCCGGTGTAGGTCGACGCCTGATAGCCGACCGACCAGGCATTGTCCGGGCCGGTGGCGACCACGTCGGTCAGCCGGCTGTCCGTGAGCAGCGACGGGAGCGTCGCCTTCCACGGCGACGTGGTCGCGGCCACGCCCGACGTCGCCGGCAGGAGCAATGCGCCGGCCGTCACCGTGGCGAGCGTCGCCGCCGCTGTCCGGCGTCGCGCCGATGGGTCCATCATGGCCCTCCCCCAGGGTTGGTAGATGACCATCAGCATCACCGCCGTCGACGCTCCGTGCGCGCCTGCCCGGCCGCCCGTAACGGAGCCGTAAGAACGGGTGGAAGGCGGATCAGCGCCCGGCGGTCCGGCTCGCGGCGTTGAGGTGGGCGAGCGCCGCGCGGACACGGCGGTGGCCGCTGTCGGTCACGGTGAGTCCGAGCCCGGCGACGATGTCGCCGGTGCGCCTGTGGACGGTGTGTCGGTGAGGACGAGCTTCCGGGTGGGTCCGCCGCAATCGTGGCGCTGACCATCGCGCTTTTCCATCGGCCGGTAACGCCGCCCGGCGCGGACGGTCCGCCGGGTCGCGCCGGTAATCAGGGCCCTGAACTGCGGCTATGTGACCGAAACGATTGATTCACATCGGCGCTTTTTGTCGTCGAAAATGGCCGGTCACTCTTCCCCCTCTTGCCGGGTCGGACCAAAACGTGCCGGGAAAGGGCTGGAATGGGCGCCGCGAACGGGGCGGCTACTCGGCGATACGGGTGCGGGTGGTCCAGCGAAAGACGACGGCGTGGCCGTCGGTGGTGTGCTCGCCGGTGGGCTCGAAGTGTTCGTACCCGCCGAGGTGTTCGATCTTGATCTTCTCCGGGCTGGCGTCGAGCTGGAGCGTGCGCCGATCGGACGCGAGGTCCCGCGGACCGCCCGTGAGCAGGATCTGAACGTTGTCGGACACGATCACACCTCCGTCGGAGACGGCGACGGCCGGGACCGGTCGCCACCGTCAACGACGGTAGGTGGGGCCGGCGGACTCCTCAGCCCCTGAGAATCCCCCAGCCGGGCGGACCGGTAGGGGTTGCGTAGGGGCTCGAAGTGTTTCCGCCGGAATTCGACTACCAGCCATCGGAGAATATCCGCGCCGCAACCATTCTTGAATAGCGGCTCTTCAATTCCGGTCACCCACCGACCATGAGTCGCTATGTAGCTATTTAGCACTCTTATCATATCTGGGGTGTTGTAACCGACTCCATCGGTTTGCTCCGCTCTGGGCGATGCGGCCCGATCTACCCTACGCACCCAACCAGAATGGTTGACCGCCCGGTAACAAAGACGCTGTCGCCAAAATGACATGCGGCATATGCGGGAAAGGGACGTTACCGTCGCCGGGAATGCCGCCGTCCCGTTGCCATCAATATGAGCCGATGCATATATTGACGCGGGCGCGACACTCGGCGGTATGGCTACGGGGAGGCAGCCATGAACCAGTCGACGGGGGAGCTGATCGAGCGGGATGAGCACTTACAGATACTGCGGGACCTGCTGTCCGCCGCCCTTGAGGGGCGGGGACAGGCGATCGTGCTCAGCGGCGCCTCCGGCAGCGGCAAGACCGTCCTGCTGAACCGGCTCGCCCAGCTCGCCGCCGAGGCCGGCGCCGAGGTGGTCGCCGCGGTGGCGTCGCGGACCGAGCAGTCGCTGCCGCTGGGCGTGATCGGGCAGTTGGCGCACGGCGCCGGGCTGGTGACCGGGCACGACTCGCCGATCGCGGGACTCCTCGACGAGGCCATGTCCGGGCGCTGGGACAGCACCTCGACCGAGCAGATCCACGTGCAGCCGTCGGCCCGGATCCTGCACTCGCTGTGCATGGCCCTGCTGCGCCGGGCCGCCGACCAGCCACTCGTGGTCTACGTCGACGACGTGCACCATGCCGACCCGTCGTCCCTGGAGTGCCTGTCCTACCTCATGCGCCGGGTCCGCAACGCCCGGATGCTCGTGGTCCTGGCGGTGATCCCGCAGTTGGCGCCGGCCCATCCGATGCAGTACGCGGAGCTGCTGCACAGCTCCGCCCCGGTCCCGCTGTCCCTGCGCCCGCTGAGCCGGCAGGGCATCGGTCTGGTGCTGGCCCGGCTCCCGCAGCCGGTCGACCGCGCCCTGACCGCGCAGTACCACGCCATCACCGGCGGCAACCCGAGGCTGGCCACCGCGCTCGTGGGCGACTCGCTGCGGCGCCTCGACCACGGCGCGGACGGCACCCGCACGGTCGTCGGGGAGACGTTCCTCGAGGCCGTACGCACCTGCCTCTACCGCAGCGAGCCGCCGGCCCTGCCGGTCGCCCGCGCGCTGGCCGTGGCCGGCGTGCCGACCGAGCCCGCGGTGCTGGCCCGGCTGCTGAACATCAACGAGGAGATGGTCCGGTGCGCGCTGTTGACACTGCGCCGGGTCGGCCTGCTCTCCGACGGCACCTTCCGGGATCCGCGGATCCGCACCGCCGTGCTCGCCGGCATGCTGCCCGACGAGCGGACGGACCTGCACCGGCGGCTCGCCAGCGTCAGCCACGCGGCCGGCGAGCCCGCCATCGTGGTGGCCCGTCATCTCGTCGACGCCGACCGGGTCGACGGGGCCTGGGTGGCGCCGACCCTGCACGAGGCCGCGGACCAGGCCCTGGCCGACGGGCGGGTCGAGGACGCGATCAGCTTCCTGGACTCGGCCTGCAGCGCGGGCGCCGACGAGCGTCAGCGGGCCGAGGCCACCTCGGCGCGGACCCGGATCGAGTGGCAGACCAACCCCGCCGACGCCGCCCGCCGGCTGCCCGAACTGGTCGCGGCCGTGCGGGCCGGCGTGCTCGTACGCCGGCACGCGATCGCCCTGGTGGCGTACCTGCTCTGGCACGCGCACATCGACGACGCGGTGGAGGTGATCACCATGCTCACCGCGACCGACCCGATGGAACCCGAGTTCGCCGCCAGCCTGAGCGTTCCGCTGCTCCTGCTCGCCTATCTCTTCCCCGACCATCTGGACCGGGTGCGCGGGCCCTGGGAAAATCTCGCCGCCCGGGGCCTGGTGCCACCGCCGTGCCGGCCGTTGCAGGCGGCGGCGGAGCTGACCGCGCTGGCCGCCCGCAGCCCGCACGGCGACGCGGTGGCCGCCGCCGAGCAGGTCGTGCACAACACGCGGGTCGATCACGAGGCGCTCGGCCCGATCTCGATCGCCCTCCTCGCGACCATCTTCACCGACCGGATCGGCGCCACCGGTTCGTCGCACTATCCGGTGCTGCACCGGGCCGCCGACCGCCGGACGCCGACCACCCAGGCGCTGGTCTCCGCGATCCTCGCCGAGGGCACCCTGGGCCGCGGCGACCTGGCGGCGACCGAGGAGCACGCCCGGCGCGGCCTGGACCTGATCCCGGCGAAGGGCTGGGGTGTGGCCGTCGGCGCGCCGCTGTCCAACATGGTGCTGGCCACCACCATCTCCGGCGCCTACGACGCGGCCGAGGAATGGCTGTCCGTCCCGGTCCCGGCGGCCATGTTCGACACCCCGTTCGGCCTCAAGTACCTGCACGCGCGCGGCACCTACTACCTGCGGACCAACTGCGTACGGGCGGCGCTCATCGACTTCCAGGCGTGCGGTCGGATGATGATCGCCTGGGAGCTCGACCTGCCGGAGGTCGTGCCCTGGCGCACCGAGCTGGCCCGGGCGCACCTCGCCCTCGGCCGCACCCAGCAGAGCCGGGAGCTGGCCCGCGACCAGCTCAGCCGGTTGCCGCAGCACCACGACCGCGAGCGCGGGTCCGCGCTCTGGGTGCTGGCCCTGGCCAGTGATCCGGCCGAGCGGCTCGCCCTGCTGCAGGAGGCGGTGGGTCTGCTGCGGGCCAGCGACGACGAGTTGTCCACCGCGTGCGCCATGGCCGATCTCGGTGACGCCCTGCACCGGGCCGGCGACGCCGACGCCGCGCGGGCGAGCTGGCAGGCGGCCCGCCGGCTGGCCCGACACAGTGGCGCCGAACCGTTGCTGGACCGGCTCCGCGCGGTCCTCGGCCCGGACGATCCGGACGAACCCGCCGAGCCGGTGGCGCTCGGTGGCACCTGCCCGGACCTCGCCGCGGCGGTCGCGGTCGAGGGACTCACCGACGCCGAGCGGCGGGTGGCCGCGCTCGCCGCCGTCGGGCACACGAACCGGGCGATCGCCACCAAGCTCTACGTCACGGTCAGCACCGTCGAGCAGCACCTGACCCGGGTCTACCGGAAGCTCCAGGTGAGCCGGCGCACCGACCTGCCGACCGGGCTCATCGACGATCCCGCCGGCGGCGGGGAACGCTCCCCCGGCGGCAGTCAGGTCAGCGTGGCCTGAGCCGGCCGGCCGGGCCCCGATCACCACGCGCGGGGCGGCACCCGTCGGGTGCCGTCGCGCGCGTTTCCGCGTACCCCGGGCCGTGGATTTTGATCTTGATCGGGCACCGCTTTAGGCGGCGGCAAGGGCCGGTCAAGCTCCGGAGCCGAGGCTGAGAAGCCGGCGCGAGACGTCGCGTCGGCCGGCGTGCAACGGGAGGGGCCGACACGATGACCGATGCGGACAGGCAGCCGACCGACGAACCGATCGCGGTGATCGGCATGGCCTGCCGCCTGCCGCAGGCCCCCGACCCGGACGCGTTCTGGCGGCTGCTGGCCACCGGCGGCGACGCGGTGACCGACGCGCCCACCGACCGCTGGCCCGCCGAACGGCTCGCCACCGCGGAGCCCGGCGCGCGACGGGGCGGCTACCTGAGCGGGGTCGGTGGCTTCGACGCGGGCTTCTTCGGCGTCGGGCCGCGTGAGGCGCTCGCGATGGACCCGCAGCAGCGGCTGACGCTGGAGCTGGCCTGGGAGGCGCTGGAGGACGCCGGGATCGTCCCCGGCGACCTGCGCGACAGCGCCACCGGGGTGTTCATGGGCGCCACCTGGGACGACTACACGACGCTCACCGCCGCTCCGGACGCCTCCCCCTACACCATGACCGGCGTGAACCGGGCGATCATCGCCAACCGGGTCTCCTACACTCTCGGCCTGCTCGGTCCCAGCCTGACGGTCGACGCCGCCCAGGCCTCGTCGCTCGTCGCGGTGCAACTGGCCGCGGCCAGCCTGCGGCGCGGCGAGTCCACGACGGCGCTGGCCGGCGGCGTCAACCTGATCCTGACGCCGGAGAGCACGCTGCGGGCCGCGGCGTTCGGCGGGCTCTCCCCCGACGGGCGGTGCCACACCTTCGACGCCCGGGCCAACGGGTTCGTCCGCGGCGAGGGCGGCGCCGTCGTCGTGCTGAAGCTGCTCGCCGCCGCGGTGGCCGACGGCGACAACGTGGTCTGCGTGCTGCTCGGCGGGGCGACGAACAGCGACGGCGGCACCGACGGGCTGACCGTGCCCAGCCGGCACGCCCAGGCCGACGTCATCGCCGACGCCGTCGCCCGCTCCGGGCTCGCCGCCAGCGACGTGCAGTACGTGGAACTGCACGGCACCGGCACCCGGGTCGGCGACCCGATCGAGGCCGGCGCCCTCGGTGACGCGCTCGGCGCCGCCCGGCCGACCGGCGACCCGCTCGTGGTCGGCTCGGCGAAGACGAACGTCGGCCACCTGGAGGGCGCCGCCGGCATCACCGGCCTGCTCAAGGTGGCGCTGAGCATCCGGCACCGGGAGCTGCCCCCGAACCTGCACTTCCGCACCGCCAACCCGGAGGTCCGGCTCGACGAGGCCGGCCTGGCCGTGCGGACCACGCACGGTCCGTGGCCGCACCCGCAGCAGCGACTGGTCGCCGGGGTGAGCGCCTTCGGCATGGGCGGCACCAACTGCCACCTGGTGGTCGCCGAACCGCCCCACGCCGCCCCGCCCGCCGCCGGGGCCGCCGAGCCGCGCGTCGCCACCGCCCTGACGCCGTGGGTCGTCTCCGGGCAGTCCGGCGCGGCCCTGCGCGCCCAGGCCGGTCGGCTGCGCAACTGGGCCGACCGGCACCCGGACCTCACCCCCGGCGACGTCGGCCGGGCGCTCGTCACCTCGCGCAGCGCGTTCACCCACCGCGCGGTCCTGGTCGCCGAGGATCTGCCCGGCCTCACCGCCCAGCTCGACGCGCTGGCGGCCGGCGAGGACGCCGAGGGCCTGGTGCAGGGCACCGCCGCACCCGGCGAGGTCGCCTTCGTCTTCCCCGGGCAGGGCTCGCAGTGGCCGCTGATGGCCCGCGAACTCCTCGACACCTCCGCGGTGTTCCGCGAGCAGATCGCCGCGTGCGCCGCCGCCCTGGCACCGCACGTGGACTGGCGACTCGTGGACGTGCTGCGCGGCGAGCCGGACGCGCCGCCGCTGACCCGGGTCGACGTGGTCCAGCCGACGCTGTTCGCGATGATGGTCTCGCTGGCCCGGCTCTGGGAGTCGTTCGGGGTACGACCCGCCGCCGTCGTCGGCCACTCGCAGGGCGAGATCGCCGCCGCGCACATCGCCGGGGCGCTCTCGCTCGCCGACGCGGCGAAGGTGGTGGCGCTGCGCGCCCGCGCCCTGGCCACGATCGCCGGCACCGGCGGCATGGCGTCGATCCCGCTGTCCCCGGCCGAGGTCACGTCCCGGATCGCGCCGTGGGGCGACCGCCTCACCATCGCCGCCGAGAACGGTCCGTCGGCGACAGTCGTCGCCGGCGACAGCGCGGCGGTGGACGCCCTGGTGGAGAGCGCCCAGGCCGAGGAGATCCGGGCCCGCCGGGTGCCCGTCGACTACGCCTCGCACTCGCCGCACGTGGAGCCGGTCCGCGAGCAACTGCTCCGCGACCTCGCCGGGGTGACACCCGTGTCGTCGCCCATCGCGTTCTACTCGACGGTGAGCGGCGGGGTGCTCGACACCGCCGGGCTCGACGCGGACTACTGGTACGAGAACCTGCGCCGGCCGGTCCGGCTGGAACCGGCGGTCCGCGCGCTCGCCGCCGCCGGGCACCGCGTGTTCGTGGAGTGCAGCCCGCACCCGGTCCTGCTGGCCGGGGTGCAGGAGACCGTCGCCGGCCTGGCCGGCGAGGACGGCGACGACGCCGAGCCGCTGGTGGTGGGCTCGCTGCGCCGCGACCACGGCGCCTGGCAGCGGATCCTGGACGGCTTGGCGCAGGCGTACACCCGTGGGGTCGACGTCGACTGGCGGGCGTTCTTCGCCGACCGCCCGGCGGTTCGGGTGCCGCTGCCGACGTACGCGTTCCAGCGTCGCGACTACTGGCCTTCGGTGTCGGCACCGGCCGCGACCGGTCCGGTGCGTCCGGCGGGCTCGCCGGAGCCGGTGCTCCCGACCGACTCGCCGGAGCCGGTGGCCGACGGGTGGGCGGACCGCATCCGGGCGCTGCCGCCGGCCGACCGGGACCGGCGGCTGCGCGAGCTGGTCCGGCGCACCGTGGCCCTCGTGCTCGGGCACGCCGCGCCGGAGGAGGTCGACCTCGGTCGGGCGTTCAAGGACCTCGGGTTCGAGTCGGCCGCGGCGGTGGAGCTACGCAACCGGCTGGCCCGGATCACCGGGCTACGGCTGCCCAGCAGCCTGCTCTTCGACCATCCGACCCCGGCGGCGGTGGTCCGCCACCTGCGGGCGCGGGCGCTCGGCGAGAGCGACGCCCCGGCCGGCGACCTGACGACACGCGCCGCCGACGACGCCGACCCGATCGTCGTCGTGGGCATGGCCTGCCGGTTCCCGGGCGGCGCGGCGTCACCGGAGGCACTCTGGGGCCTCGTCTCGACCGGTGCGGAGGCGATCGGCGCCTTCCCGACCGGTCGCGGCTGGGGCGACATCCACGACCCGGACCCGGGTGCGCACGGCAAGACGTACGTCCGGGAGGGCGGTTTCCTCTACGACGCGGACCGGTTCGACGCGGAGTTCTTCGGGATCAGCCCGCGGGAGGCGCTCGCCGTCGACCCGCAGCAGCGGCTGTTGCTGGAGACGTCGTGGGAGGCGCTGGAACGGGCCGGCATCGATCCGGCGTCGGTGCGGGGCAGCCGCACCGGCGTGTTCGCCGGCTGCATGGCGTCCGGGTACGGGCCGCCGCTGCACGAGGCGCCGGAGCAGCTCGGCGGCTATCTGCTGACCGGCAGTTCGGGCAGCGTCGCGTCGGGCCGGATCGCCTACACGTTCGGTCTGGAGGGTCCGGCGGTCACCGTGGACACCGCGTGTTCGTCGTCGCTCGTCGCCATGCACCTGGCGGGTCAGGCGCTGCGCGGCGGCGAGTGCGACCTGGCGCTGGCCGGCGGGGCGACCGTGATGGCCGGGCCGGGCATGTTCATCGAGTTCAGCCGGCAGCGCGGGCTGGCCCCGGACGGGCGGTGCAAGTCGTTCTCCGCGTCGGCCGACGGGACCGCCTGGGCCGAGGGCGCGGCCATGCTGGTCCTGGAGCGCCTCTCCGACGCCCGCCGCAACAACCACCCGATCCTCGCGGTCATCCGCGGCTCGGCGGTCAACCAGGACGGCGCCAGCAACGGCCTCACCGCCCCCAACGGGCCGTCCCAGCAGCGGGTCATCCGCCAAGCCCTCGCCAACGCCCGCCTCACCCCCGCCGACGTCGACGCCGTCGAAGCCCACGGCACCGGCACCACCCTCGGCGACCCCATCGAAGCCCAAGCGCTGCTCGCCACCTACGGCCAGGACCGACCCGACGACCGGCCCCTCTGGCTCGGCTCCATCAAGTCCAACATCGGCCACACCCAGGCCGCCGCCGGCACCGCCGGCATCATCAAGATGATCCTCGCGATGCGCCACGGTCACCTGCCGCAGACCCTGCACGTCGACCAACCGTCACCCCACATCGACTGGGACGCCGGGAACGTCACCCTCCTCACCGAGGCCCAGCCGTGGACGCCCAACGGCCACCCCCGCCGCGCCGGCGTGTCGTCGTTCGGGATCAGCGGCACCAACGCCCACGTCATCATCGAGGAGCCGCCGGCCGGGCCGGAGCCGGAACCGGTGGGTACGCCGGTGCCGTGGCTGCTCTCCGCCCGCACCCCCGAGGCGCTGCGCGAGTCCGCCGCACGGCTACGCGACCACGTCGACGGCAAGGCCCAGGAAGACGTCGCCCACACCCTGGCCCGCCGCGCCCAGCACCCCCACCGCGCGGTGATCCTCGACGACCACCACGAGGCACTGGCCGCCCTGGCCGCCGACGCGCCGCATCCGTCCCTCGTGCGCGGCACCGCGCGTGCGGCGGGGAAGATCGCGTTCCTGTGCACCGGGCAGGGCAGCCAACACCCGGAAATGGCCCACCGCAACGAACCCGTCTTCGTCGAAACCTTCGACCGGGTCTGCGCCGAACTCGACAAACACCTCGACCGGCCCCTGCGTGAGGCCATGGTCGACGCGGTCCACGAAACCCGCTACACCCAACCCGCCCTGTTCGCCACGCACGTCGCCCTGCACGCCCTGGTCACGAGCTGGGGCATCACGCCGGACTACCTCACCGGCCACTCCATCGGTGAACTGTCCGCCGCCCACCTCGCCGGAGTGCTGAGCCTGCCCGACGCCGCGCTCCTGGTCACCGCCCGAGGACGACTCATGCAGGCCGCCACGCCCGGCGGCGCGATGATCGCGATCGAGGCCACCGAGGACGAGTTGGCCCCCATGCTCGACGTCGAAGCGGTGGCCATCGCCGGACTGAACTCACCCACCAGCACCGTCATCTCCGGCGACACCGACGCCGTGACCGACATCGCCGCCCACTGGGCCGGGCAGGGACGACGCACCAAGAAGCTGGCCACCTCACACGCCTTCCACTCCCCCCACATGAACCCCATCCTGGACGAGTTCCAGGCCATCGCCGACAGCGTCACCTACCACTCCGCCACGATCCCGGTCATCTCCAACCGGACCGGCCAGGTGGCCCCAGCCTTCGACGCCGTCTACTGGACCCGACACATCCGCGACGCCGTCCGCTACCACGACATGGTGTCCACCCTCGACGCCGCAGGCGTCACCACCTACGTCGAACTCGGACCCGACAACACCCTCAGCGCCCTCACCCACGCCTGCCTCCCCGACGACCACACCGCCACCATCACCAGCGCGCACCTCGGCCAGCACGCCCAGGCGGTGCTGCACGCCGCCGGCCACGACACCACCTGGACCACCACCACACCCGCCGGGCGACACACCGACCTACCGACCTACCCGTTCGAGCACCGCGGCTACTGGCTGAACCAGCCGGAGACCACCGACCCGGCCGGGCTCGGCCTCAGCGCCAGCGAACACCCGATCCTGGTCGCCTCCGCCGACCTGCCCGACGGCGGTCGACTGCTCACCGGACGGGTGTCCCTGGAAACCCATCCGTGGCTGGCCGACCACGCCATCCACGACGCCGTCCTGCTGCCCGCCACCGCGTTCGCCGACCTCGCGCTGCACGCCGCCGACCAGGCCGGCGGCGGTCACGTCGACGAACTCACCCTGCACGCGCCGCTGCGACTGCCGGCACCGGGCGCCGCCATCCTCCAGGTGCACGTGGCGCCCGCGGACAGCGACGGACGCCGGGCGTTGACCATCCGGGCACGCGTCGGCGACGGGGCGTGGACACGGCACGCCACCGGCACCCTGCTGACCGCTGCCGGAGTCGTCACGCCCGCCGACCCGACCGGCGCCCCGTGGCCGCCCACCGACGCCACCCCGGTCGGCCTGCACGACCTCTATCCCGCGTTGGACGCCCGCGGCTACCACTACGGACCGGCCTTCCGGGGGCTGACCGCGATGTGGCGGCGGGGCGACGACCTCTTCGCCGAGGTGCGGCTGCCGGAATCGGAACGGGCCGCCGCCGGACGTTTCCCGGTGCACCCGGCGCTGTTCGACGCGGCGCTGCACGCCGTCCTGGCCACCGCGGGCGCGGACACCGACCCGGACGGTGGCGGGGAACTGCTGCTGCCGTTCGCCGTGACCGGACTGCACTGGCACGCCGGCGGCGCGACCGCCCTACGGGTCCGGCTGGCCCCCGCCGGGACGCATGCGTACGCGCTGACCGCCACTGACCACAGCGGCCAGCCGGTCTTCGACGTCGAGTCCCTCGCGCTGCGCCCGGTCCCCCGCCACCGGCTCGCCGAGGCGCCGGAGGACCGGGACGGCCTCTACCGGCTCGGCTGGCTGCCCGCCGGCCCCGCCTCGCCCGGCACCCCCGACGCGCCGTGGGCCGTCCTCGGCGACGACGCCGAACTGTTCGGCGCGCTCGCCGACAGCGGCGTGGCCGTCCGCGACTACCGGGACCTGGGCACGCTCGCCGCGGCGGTACGCACCGGCAGCCCGCTGTCCACGGTGGTGCTGTGCGCCAGCCCGCGGCACGTGCCGGGCGAGGACCCGGTCGAGGGCGCGCACCGGCACACCGCCGAGACCCTGGCCCTGTTGCAGGGCTGGCTGGACAACCACGCCTTCGGCGGGTCGCGGCTGGTCGTCCTCACCCGCAACGCGGTGTCCGTGGAGAGCGCCGACACGTCCCCGGACCTCGGGACCGCGCCGATCTGGGGGCTCATCCGCGCCGCGCAGGTCGAGCACCCCGGCCGGTTCACCCTGCTTGACGTCGACGGGCGGCCGGAGTCGTACCGCATGCTGGTCCCGGCGGTGAGCAGCGACGAACCGCAGGTGGCGGTCCGGGAGGGGGCGGTGCTGGTCCCCCGGCTGGCCCGGGTGACGCCGCAGACCGCGCTCGCCGCCGCCACCGCCGACCGCGGCTGGCGGGTCGACGTGCACGAACGCGGCTCGCTCGAGGGCCTGGCCCTGGTCCCCAACCCGGACGCGGACCGGCCGCTGCGTGCCGGCGAGGTGCGGATCGCGGTCCGGGCGGCCGGGCTGAACTTCCGGGACGTGGCGCTCGCCCTGGGCATGATCCCCGAACACACGGTGCTGGGGCTGGAAGGCGCCGGCGTGGTGCTCGACACCGGGCCGGGCGTCACCCGGTTCGCGCCCGGTGACCGGGTGCTGGGGCTGCTCACCGGCGCGTTCGCGCCGATCGCGGTCACCGACGAGCACACCCTCGCGCCGATGCCGGCCGGCTGGACGTACGCGGAGGCGGCCACCGTGCCCGTGGTGTTCCTGACCGCCTGGTACGGGCTCGTCGAACTGGCCGCCCTGCGCCGGGGCGAACGGGTGCTGGTGCACGCGGCGGCCGGCGGCGTCGGCATGGCCGCGGTGCAACTGGCCCGGCACCTCGGCGCCGACCTGTACGGCACCGCCAGCCCCGGCAAGTGGGAGACGCTGCGCGAGCTGGGGCTCCCGGAGTCCACGATCGCCTCCTCGCGCAGCCTCGACTTCGCCGACCGGATCCTCGCCGCCACCGACGGCGCCGGAGTCGACGTGGTCCTCGACTGCCTGGCCCACGAGTTCGTCGACGCCTCGCTGCGCCTGCTGCCGCACGGCGGCCGGTTCGTCGAGTTGGGCAAGACCGACATCCGCGATCCGGAGGCGGTCGCCGCCGCGCATCCCGGTGTCGCCTACCGCGCCTTCGACCTGTTGGCGCTGCCCCCGGAGCGGATCGGGGCGATGCTGGACCGGCTGATGCCGCTGTTCGCCGACGGCACCCTCCGCCCGCTGCCGGCGACCGGCTGGGACGTCCGGCAGGCGCCCGAGGCGTTCCGTTTCCTGGCCCAGGCCCGACACGTCGGCAAGCTGGTCCTGACCGTGCCCCGGCCGCTCGACCCGGACGGCACCGTCCTCGTCACCGGCGGGACCGGGGGCGTGGGCGCGCTCGTGGCCCGGCACCTGGTGGCCCGGCACGGGATCCGGCGGCTGCTGCTGGCCAGCCGCCGTGGCGGCGCCGCGGACGGCGCCGGCGACCTGGTCACCGAGCTGACCGGGCTCGGCGCGGAGGTGTCGGTGGCGGCCGTCGACCTCGCCGAGCCGGCCGCGGTCCGGGCGCTGCTGGCCGCCGTGCCGGCGGCGCACCCGCTGACCGCCGTGATCCACGCCGCCGGGGTGGTCGCGGACGCCACCGTCGAGCGGCTGGACGCCGACGCCGTCACGGCCACGTTGCGTCCCAAGGCGGACGCGGCCTGGCTGCTGCACGAGCTGACCCGCGACGCCGACCTGGCCGAGTTCGTGCTCTTCTCCTCGGTGGTCGGCACGTTCGGCAACGCCGGGCAGGCCAACTACGCCGCCGCGAACGCGTTCCTGGACGCGCTCGCCACCCACCGCCAGGCGGTCGGGCTGCCCGCCACGTCGCTGGCCTGGGGCCTCTGGGCCGGCCGGGGCATGGCCGACCGGTTGGACGAGGCCGATCTGCTGCGGATGGCCCGCAACGGCATCACCGCGCTCACCGAGGAGGACGGGCTGGCGCTGTTCGACGCGGCCCGGGAGACGAGCCTGCCGATGGTGGTGCCGACCCGGCTGGACGTGTCCGCGTTGCGGGTCCGCCCCGACTCGGTGCCGCCGATCCTGCGTGGCATCGTCCGCCCGGCCGCCCGGCGGGCGGCCGAACCCACCACGGCCGACGAGTCACCGGCGGCGGCCTGGGCGCGCCGGCTGGCCGGGTTGTCCCTGGCCCAACGGCACAGCGTCCTGCTCGACCTGGTCCGCACCGAGGCGGCGACGGTCCTCGGGCACACCGGCGCGGGCGCGGTCGACGGCGACCGGTCGTTCAAGGAGGCCGGGTTCGACTCGCTCTCCGCCGTGGAGCTGCGCAACCGGCTCGGCACCGCGGTCGGGCTGCGGCTGCCGTCGACGCTCACCTTCGACCGGCCGACCCCGGCCGCCGTCGCCGAGCTGCTGCTGACCGAGCTGGCCGGGGAGGACGTGCCACCGCCGGCCCTCGCCGACCTGGACCGGCTGGAGGCCGCCGTCCGGCAGTCGCCGCCGGACGAGCGACTGCGGGAGGTGCTCGTCGGCCGCGTCGAGGACCTGCTGTTCGCGCTGCGCGGGGACGGCGATCCGGAACGCGACCTGGCCGAGGCCGTGCACGAACGGATCGATTCGGCCACCGACGACGAGATCTTCGACTTCATCGACAACGAGCTCGACGCGATCTGAGCCACCGCCCGCCTGGAAGATATCGAGGTTGTTCGTGAACGAGGAAAAGCTTCGCGATTATCTGAAGCGCGTGACGGCGGACCTGGCCCAGGCCCGCCGGCAACTGCGTAAGGCGGAGGCGGACCGGCAGGAGCCGATCGCCGTCGTGGGCATGGCCTGCCGGTTCCCGGGCGGGGCGAACACCCCGGAGGCGCTGTGGTCGCTCGTCGAGGGCGGCGTGGACGCGATCGGCGGTTTCCCGGTCACCCGCGGCTGGGACCTGGACGGCCTCTACGACCCGGACCCGGGCGCGGCCGGCAGGTCGTACGCCCGGCACGGCGGATTCCTCTACGACGCCGACCGCTTCGACGCGGAGTTCTTCGGGATCAGCCCGCGGGAGGCGCTCGCCATCGACCCGCAGCAGCGGCTGCTGCTGGAGACGTCGTGGGAGGCCCTGGAACGGGCCGGCATCGACCCGGCGACGCTGCACGGCAGCCGGACCGGCGTCTACGTCGGGGCGATAAGCCAGGAGTACGCCTCGCTGTGCTACACCGGCGGGGCGGACGTCGACGGGTATGTCCTGACCGGGACGACGACAAGCGTGGCGTCGGGCCGGATCGCCTTCTCGCTCGGTCTGGAGGGTCCGGCGGTCACCGTCGACACCGCGTGTTCGTCGTCGCTTGTCGCCATGCACCTGGCGGGTCAGGCGTTGCGCGGCGGCGAGTGCGACCTGGCGCTTGCCGGCGGGGCGACCGTGATGGCCGGGCCGGGCATGTTCATCGAGTTCAGCCGGCAGCGTGGCCTCGCGCCGGACGGGCGGTGCAAGTCGTTCGCCGCCACCGCCGACGGGACCGCCTGGGCCGAGGGCGCCGGCATCCTGCTGCTGGAGCGGCTCTCCGACGCCCGCCGCAACGGGCACCCGGTCCTGGCGGTCATCCGCGGGTCGGCGGTGAACCAGGACGGGGCGAGCAACGGTCTGACCGCGCCGAACGGGCCGTCGCAGCAGCGGGTCATCCGCCAGGCCCTGGCCAACGCGCGTCTGAAGCCGGCCGAGGTGGACGCGGTCGAGGCGCACGGCACCGGCACCACTCTCGGCGACCCGATCGAGGCGCAGGCGCTGCTGGCCACGTACGGGCAGGACCGGCCCGACGACCGGCCGCTGTGGCTGGGGTCGCTGAAGTCGAACATCGGGCACGCGCAGGCCGCCGCCGGCGTCGGCGGCGTGATCAAGATGGTGCAGGCGCTGCGCAACGGGGTGTTGCCGCAGACGCTGCACGTGGACACCCCGTCCCCGCACGTCGACTGGTCGGCGGGAAACGTCGCGCTGCTCACCGAGGCCCAGCCGTGGACGCCGAACGGGTCCCCGCGTCGGGCCGGCGTGTCGTCGTTCGGCATCAGCGGCACCAACGCGCACCTGATCATCGAGGAAGCGCCGGAGGTGGAGGAGTCGGAGCCGCCGGCCGGTACGCCGGTGCCGTGGCTGCTCTCCGGCCGCACCCCCGAGGCGCTGCGCGAGTCCGCGGCACGGCTACGCGACCACGTCGACGGCAAGGCCCAGGAAGACGTCGCCCACACCCTGGCCCGCCGCGCCCAGCACGGCCACCGCGCGGTGATCCTCGCCGACCACCAGGACGCCCTGGCCGCCCTCGCCAGCGACCAACCACACCCGTCCCTCGTGCGCGGCACCACCCGCCCGGCCGGGAAGGTCGCGTTCCTGTGCACCGGGCAGGGCAGCCAACACCCCGAGATGGCCCACCGCGACGAACCGGTCTTCGTCGACGCCTTCGACCGGGTGTGCGCCGAACTGGACAAGCACCTCGACCGGCCGCTGCGGGAGGCGATGGTCGACGCGGTCCACGAGACCCGCTACACCCAGCCGGCTCTGTTCGCCACGCACGTGGCAATGCACGCTTTGGTCACGAGTTGGGGGATCACGCCGGACTACCTCACCGGACACTCCATCGGTGAACTGTCCGCCGCCCACCTCGCCGGCGTGTTGAGCCTGCCCGACGCCGCGCTCCTCGTCACCGCCCGAGGACGACTGATGCAGGCCGCCACGCCCGGCGGCGCGATGATCGCGATCGAGGCCACCGAGGACGAGCTGGCACCGATGCTCGACCCCGCCACGGTCTCCATCGCCGGGTTGAACTCCCCCACCAGCACCGTCATCTCCGGCGACGTCGATGCCGTCACCGAGATCGCCGTGCACTGGGCCGGGCAGGGACGACGCACCAAGAAGCTCACCACCTCGCACGCTTTCCACTCCCCGCACATGGACCCGATCCTCGACGAGTTCCAGGTCATCGCGCAGAGCGTCACCTACCACCCGGCAACGATCCCCGTCGTCTCCAACCGGACCGGCGACGTGGCCCCAGCGTTCGACGCCGGCTACTGGACCCGGCACATCCGCGACGCCGTCCGCTACCGGGACATGATCTCGACGTTGGACGCCGCGGGCACCACGACCTATGTCGAACTCGGACCGGACAACACCCTCAGCGCCCTCACCCGCGCCTGCCTGCCCGACGACACCACCGCCACCATCACCAGCGCCCACCTCGGACAGCACGCCCACGCCGCACTGCACGCGGCGGGACACGACACCACCTGGACCGCCACCACACCTGCCGGGCGGCTCACCGACCTGCCCACGTACCCGTTCCAGCAGCAGACGTTCTGGCTCGACGCATCCGACACCCCGCACGACGCCGCCAGCCTGGGCCAGGCCACCGCCGCGCACCCCCTGCTCCAGGCCGAGGTGGAACTGCCGGACGGCAACGGCCACCTCTTCACCAGCCGGATCTCGGCACGTACCGACTCGTGGATCGCCGAGCACGCCGTGCACGGGGCGCTCGTCGTGCCGGGCGCCGCGTTCGTGGGCATGCTGCTGCACGCCGGAAACCGGGTCGGCTGCGACCTGATCGAGGAGCTGACCCACCACGTCTTCCTGGCCGTTCCCGAGCAGGGCGCGCTGCACCTGCGGGTCTCCGTGGACGCGGCCGACGACGCCGGCCGGCGTACGTTCAGCGTCCACTCCCGGTCCGAGGACGCGCCGCCCGGCACGGACTGGACCCGGCACGCCACCGGCGTCCTGGGCGTCGCCGACCCGGACGCGACGCCGGCCGGGCTGACCGAGTGGCCGCCCCCGGGCGCGGCGATCGACGTCGCGGACCTCTACCAGCGACTGGCCGGCGCCGGATTCGGCTACGGCCCGCTCTTCCTGGGCCTGCGGGCGGCGTGGCGGGACGGCGACACCATCTACGGGGAGGTGTCGCTGCCGGAGGGCGCCGACCCGGGCGACTTCGGCCTGCACCCCGGCCTGCTCGACTCGGCCCTGCACCCGATCGCGGTCGGCTCCGCGCTGCGCCCCGAGGACGACCCGGACGCCGGCCAGGTGCGGGTGCCGTTCACCTGGGGCGGGATCGCGCTGCACGCGGTCGGCGCCGACACGCTGCGGGTCCGGATCGTGGTGTCCGGCCTGGACCGGCTGGCGCTGACCATCGCCGACGGCACCGGCGCGCCGGTGGCGACGGTGGACTCGCTGATCACCCGCCCGGTGTCGGCCGCGCAACTGGCCGCCGCCCGGCCGGACACCGGCCTGCCGCTGTACGGGGTCGACTGGGTGCCCCGGCCGGGTCCGGGCGCCGCCGTGGGCGCTCCGGTGGAGCTGCTGACGGAGGACGGATGGCACGCGGAGCTCGCGGACCGGATCGCCGTGCGGGTGCCGGCCGGCGACCGACCCGACCACGGGCCGATCGCCGACGTCCTGGGGCTCCTCCAGCGCTGGCTCGACGCGCCCCGGCCGGCCGAGGCCCGGTTGCTTCTGCTGACCCGGGGCGCGGTCGCGGCGCGTACCGGCGACGATGTTTTTGATCTGGTGGGCGCGGCCGTCTGGGGCCTGGCCCGCAGCGCCCAGGCCGAGCACCCCGGGCGCATCGTCCTGATCGACGCCGACGAGGATCCGGACGGCGACCTGCTCGCCCGGCTCGCCGACGGCGACGAACCGCAGGTCGCCCTGCGTGACGGCCGGGTCCTGGCGCCCCGGGTGGCGGCCGTGACCGGCGGCGTCCCGACCTCGCTCGACGCGGACGGCACCGTCCTGATCACCGGCGGCACCGGTGCCCTCGGCGCGCTCCTCGCCACCCACCTGGTCACCCGCCACGGCGTCACCCGGCTGCTGCTCACCAGCCGTCGCGGACCAGACGCCCCCGGTGCCGCCGCGCTCCGGGCCACCCTCACCGGGCTGGGCGCGCACGTGGACGTCGTCGCCGCCGACCTCACCGACCGTGACCGGGTCGCCGAGCTGCTCGCCACCGTGCCCGCCGCGCACCCGCTGACGGCCGTGGTGCACGCCGCCGGGGTGCTGCGGGACGCCGCGCTCACGTCGCTCACCCCGGAGCACCTCGACGCGACGCTGTCGGCGAAGGTGGACTCGGCGTGGCACCTGCACGAGCTGACCGCCGACTCCGGGCTGGCCGCGTTCGTGCTCTACTCGTCGGTCGCCGGGACGCTCGGGACGGCCGGGCAGGGCAACTACGCCGCCGCGAACGCCGCGCTCGACGGACTGGCCACGCACCGACGCGCGCACGGGCTTCCGGCGGTCTCCCTCGCCTGGGGGCTGTGGGCGCCGACCGGGGACGACGGGATGGGCGCGACCCTGGACGAGGCGGCGGCGGCCCGGGTCGCCCGTGGCGGAATCGTCCCGCTCACCGCGGCGGAGGGGCTCGGCCTGTTCGACGCGGCGCTGGCCGCGGACCGGCCCGCGCTGGTGCCGGCCCGGCTGGACCTGGCGGCACTGCGCCGGCTGGCCGACGACGGCGAGCTGCCGGCCATCCTCCGCGGCCTGGTGCGCGCGCCGGCCCGGCGGGCCGCGCGCGGCGGCCAGGCCGGCGGTGACGAACTGCGCCGGCAGGTGGCCGGGCGGCCGGAGCCGGAGCGGCGGCGGATCCTCACCGACCTGGTGTGCGCGCAGGTCGCGAGCGCGCTCGGGCACCCGTCGGCGGCGACCGTGGACGCCGACCGGCAGTTCCAGGAACTCGGCTTCGACTCGCTGAGCGCGATCGAGTTCCGGACCAGGCTGGGGAAGGCGACCGGGCTGACCCTGCCCGCGACGTTGATCTTCGACTACCCGACACCTGCGGCGCTCGGCGCCCACCTGACCGCCGAGCTGTCCGACGCGGCTGCCGAGGTCCCGACCCGGGCCGTCCGGCGGACCCGGGCGGGCGACGACGAGGCGATCGCGATCGTCGGCATGGCCTGCCGGTTCCCGGGCGGCGCGGACACCCCGGAGACGCTGTGGGACCTCGTCGCGGGCGGGGTCGACGCGGTCGGCGGGTTCCCGGCGAGCCGAGGCTGGGACGCCGACGACCTGTACGACCCCGACCCGGACGCCGGCGGCAAGACGTACGTGCGTGAGGGCGGTTTCGTCTACGACGCCGAGCAGTTCGACCCGGAGTTCTTCGGGATCAGCCCGCGGGAGGCGCTCGCCATCGACCCGCAGCAGCGGCTGCTGCTGGAGACGTCGTGGGAGGCCCTGGAACGGGCCGGGATCGACCCGGCGACGCTGCGCGGCACCGCCACCGGCGTGTTCGCCGGGGTGTCCGCCCAGGAGTACGTCTCGCTCTGCCACACCGGCTCGGAGGGGGTGGAGGGCTACCTGCTCACCGGCACCACGACGAGCGTGGCGTCGGGCCGGATCGCCTACACGTTCGGTCTGGAGGGTCCGGCGGTCACCGTCGACACGGCCTGCTCGTCGTCGCTCGTCGCCATGCACCTGGCGGGTCAGGCGCTGCGCGGCGGCGAGTGCGACCTGGCGCTCGCGGGCGGCGCGACCATCATGGCCGGGCCGGGCATGTTCATCGAGTTCAGCCGGCAGCGCGGGCTCGCCCCGGACGGGAGGGCGAAGTCCTTCGCCGCCGGCGCGAACGGCACCGCCTGGGCCGAGGGCGCCGCCATGCTCCTGCTCGAACGCCTCTCCGACGCCCGCCGCAACAACCACCCGATCCTCGCCGTCATCCGCGGGTCGGCGGTCAACCAGGACGGGGCCAGCAACGGCCTCACCGCCCCGAACGGTCCCGCCCAGCAGCGGGTCATCCGCCAGGCCCTCGCCAACGCCCGCCTTGAGCCGGCCGACGTCGACGCCGTCGAAGCCCACGGCACCGGCACCACCCTCGGCGACCCGATCGAGGCCCAGGCCCTCCTCGCCACCTACGGGCAGGACCGGCCCAACGATCGTCCGCTGTGGCTCGGCTCGCTGAAGTCGAACATCGGGCACGCCCAGGCCGCCGCCGGCATCGGCGGGGTGATCAAGATGGTCGAGGCCATGCGCCACGGCGTACTGCCGCAGACGCTGCACGTCGACGAGCCGTCCCCGCACATCGACTGGGAGGCCGGGAGCGTCGCCCTGCTCACCGAGTCGCGGGCCTGGCCGGACACCGGCCGGCCGCGCCGGTCCGCGGTGTCGTCGTTCGGCATCAGCGGCACCAACGCGCACCTCGTCCTGGAGCAGGGCCCGGCTGCGCCGGTGCCGTCCGGTGAGGGCGCGGCCGGCTCGCCGGTGGGGTCTCCGTGGTTGCTGTCCGGGCTGACGCCGGAGGCGTTGCGGGACAACGCCGGCCGGCTGCGGGACCACCTCGACGGCCACGCGGACGCCGACGTCGCCCACACCCTGGCCCGTCGCGCCCAGCACCCCCACCGCGCGGTCATCCTCGCCGACCACCGCGCGGCCCTCGCCGCCCTCGCCGCCGACAACCCCCACCCCGCACTGGTACGCGGCGTCGCCCGCCCGGCCGGCAAGGTCGCGTTCCTGTGCACCGGGCAGGGCAGCCAACACCCGGAGATGGCCCACCGCGACGAACCCGTCTTCGTCGACGCCTTCGACCGGGTGTGCGCCGAACTGGACAAGCACCTCGACCGGCCGCTGCGTGAGGCGATGGTCGACGCGGTCCACGAAACCCGCTACACCCAGCCGGCTCTGTTCGCCACGCACGTGGCAATGCACGCCCTGGTCACGAGCTGGGGCATCACCCCGGACTACCTCACCGGCCACTCCATCGGTGAACTGTCCGCCGCCCACCTCGCCGGCGTGCTGAGCCTCCCCGACGCCGCGCTCCTCGTCACCGCCCGAGGACGACTGATGCAGGCCGCCACATCCGGCGGCGCGATGATCGCGATCGAGGCCACCGAGGACGAGCTGGCCCCGATGCTCGACCCGGAGAAGGTCTCCATCGCCGGGTTGAACTCCCCCACCAGCACCGTCATCTCCGGCGACGTCGATGCCGTCACCGAGATCGCCGTGCACTGGGCCGGGCAGGGACGACGCACCAAGAAGCTCACCACCTCGCACGCTTTCCACTCCCCGCACATGGACCCGATCCTCGACGAGTTCCAGGCCATCGCGCAGAGCGTCACCTACCACCCGGCGACCATCCCCGTCGTCTCCAACCGCACCGGCGACGTGGCCCCAGCCTTCGACGCCGGCTACTGGACCCGACACATCCGCGACGCCGTCCGCTACCGAGACATGATCTCCACCCTCGACGCCGCCGGCACCACGACCTATGTCGAACTCGGACCGGACAACACCCTCAGCGCCCTCACCCGCGCCTGCCTGCCCGACGACACCACCGCCACCATCACCGCCGCGCACCTCGGCGACCACGCCCAGGCGGTGCTGCACGCGGCGGGGCGTGAGACGGTCTGGACCACCACGCCCCCGCCCGGCCGGCACCTCGACCTGCCCACCTACGCCTTCCAGCACCAGCCGTTCTGGCTCGCCGCACCGGCCACCCCGCGCGACCCGAGCAGCCTCGGCCAGCACGACGCCACCCACCCGTTGCTCCAGGCCGAGGTGGAACTCCCCGACGGTGACGGCCGGCTCTACACCGGTCGGATCTCCCGGCGCTCCCACCCGTGGCTCGTCGAGCACGCCGTGCACGGCACCGTGGTCCTTCCCGGCGTCGCGTTCATCGACCTGCTCCTGGAGGTCGCCGACCGGATCGGCGCGGCGGCCGTCGAGGAGCTGACCCACCACGTCTTCCTCGCCGTGCCCGAGCAGGGCGCACTGCACCTGCGGGTCAGCACCGGAGCCGCGGAGGGTGGACGGTGGACGTTCGCCGTCCACTCCCGGCCGGAGGACGCCGCGCCGGGCGCCGCGTGGACCCGGCACGCCAGCGGCACGCTCACCGCCGAGACGCCCCGGCCCGCCGAAGCGCTCGCGACGTGGCCGCCGGCCGGCGCTTCGCCGCTGGACACCGAGAGCTTCTACCGGGAGTTCGCCGAGCGCGGCTACCACTACGGACCGCTGTTCCAGGGCATGCGGGCGGCCTGGCGTGACGGCGAGACGATCTACGCGGAGACCGGGCTGCCCGACGGGACCGGGCCGGAGGCGTACGGCGTGCATCCCGCCCTCTTCGACTCCTCGCTGCACCCGCTGAACTTCCGCTACGACGGCGGGACGGTGCGGCTGCCGTTCTCCTGGACCGGCGTCAGCCGGCACGCCGTCGGCGCCACCGCGCTGCGGATCCGGGTCACCCCGGCCGGACCGGACACGGTGTCGCTGCTGATGGCCGACCCGACCGGCGCGCCCGTGCTGGCGGTCGACGCCCTCACCATGCGTCCGGTCTCGCCGGAGCAACTGGCCGCGTCCCGCCCGGACGCCCGGCCGCCGCTGTACCGCCTCGCCTGGACCACCGCGCCCGCCGCCGGGACCGCCGCCCCTGCGGCCGGGACCCACGCGGCGGCGGCCGGGGTACCGGCGCTGGCCGTGCTCGGCGCGCCGGGTGCCGGTCCGGCCGGTGTGCCGGTCCACCCGGATCCGGCCGCGCTCGCCGACGCGGGCGCCGTGCCGCCGCTCGTGCTGGCCCCGCTGCCGTCCGCCACCGGCCCGCACGACCGCACGCCGATCCGGGCGGCGCTCGACCTGATCCGGGGTTGGCTGGCCGACGAACGGCTGGACGGCAGCCGGCTGGTGCTGCTGACCCGGGGTGCGATCGCCACCGAGGACGCCGAGGACGTCACCGATCTGCCCGCGGCGGCGGTGTGGGGTCTGGTGCGCAGCGCGCAGACCGAGCACCCCGGCCGGTTCGGGCTCGCCGACACCGACGCCGCCCTCGCGGATCTGGCGCCGGAGCCGCTGGCCGAGGCGCTGGCCGCCGACGAGCCGCAGATCGCGTTCCGCGCCGGCCGGGCCTTCGTCCCCCGCCTGGTCACCACCGACCGCCCGGCCGAGCCGGTCACCGAGGGCCGGTTCGACCCGGCCGGGACCGTCCTGATCACCGGCGGCACCGGGGCGCTCGGCGCGCTGCTGGCCCGCCACCTCGTCGTCAGGTACGGCGTGCGCCGGCTGCTGCTGACCAGCCGCCGTGGCCCGGACGCACCCGGCGCCGGCCGGCTCGTCGACGAGTTGGCGGACCTGGGCGCGCACGCCGAGGTCGCCGCCTGCGACTCCGACGACGGGGACCGGCTCGCCGCCCTGCTCGCCGCGATCCCGGACGCCCACCCGCTGACCGCGGTGATCCACGCCGCCGGCGTGCTGCGGGACGCCACCGTCGGCGCGCTCGACGACGACGGCCTGGCGGCGGTGCTGGGGCCGAAGGCCGACGGCGCCTGGCACCTGCACCGGCTGACCGCGGACCGCCCGTTGGCGGCGTTCGTGCTCTACTCCTCGGTCGCCGCCACGATCGGCAGCGCCGGGCAGGCCAACTACGCCGCCGCGAACGCGTACCTGGACGGGCTCGCCGCCCATCGACACGCGCGCGGGCTGCCGGCGGCCTCGCTGGCGTGGGGGCTGTGGGCGCCGACCGACGGCGGCGGGATGGGCGCGGCGCTTCCGGACGCCGACTCCACCCGGATCGGCCGGACCGGCGTGCTGCCGCTGCCCGCCGCGGAGGCGCTCGCGCTCTTCGACGCCGCGCTCGCCACCGGAGCGCCGACCCTGGTGCCCGCCCTGTTCGACCACGGCACGTTGCAGTCCCGGGCCGCCGCCGGCGGCCTGCCCGCGGTCTTCCGGGCGCTGGTGCGGGCCCCGCAGCGGCGGGCCGCCACCGACGCCGGGACCGGCGGCGCGGCGCTGCGCGGGCAACTTGCCGGGCGGCCCGCGGGCGAGCAACTGCGTACCGTCCTGCATCTGGTCCGCTCCCGGGTCGCCGAGGTGCTCGGCCACACCGACGTGGACCGGATCGACGCCTCCCGCGCGCTGCTGGAGATGGGCCTCGACTCGCTGACCGCGGTGGAGTTCCGCAACGCCCTGAGCGCCGCGACCGGGCTGCGGTTGCCGGCCACCCTGGTCTTCGACTACCCGACGCCGGCCGCGATCGCCGGGTTCGTGCACGGACACCTCGCGGACGCCCCGGCGGACCGGGCCGTCGCCGTGGCACCCGCCCGCGCCACGGGTCCCGACGACGAGGCCATCGCCATCGTCGGCATGGCCTGCCGGTTCCCGGGCGGCGCGGACACCCCGGAGACGCTGTGGGAACTGCTCGCCGGCGGGGTCGACGCGGTCGGGGCCTTCCCGGACGGCCGGGGCTGGGACGTCGACGACCTCTACGACCCCGACCCGGACGCCAGCGGCAAGACGTACGTGCGGCACGGTGGTTTCCTGCGGGACGCCGACCGCTTCGACCCGGAGTTCTTCGGGATCAGCCCGCGGGAGGCGCTCGCCATCGACCCGCAGCAGCGGCTGCTGCTGGAGACGTCGTGGGAGGCCCTGGAACGCGCCGGCATCGACCCGGCGACGCTGCGCGGCACCGCCACCGGCGTGTTCGCCGGGGTGTCCGCCCACGAGTATCTGTCGCTGCTGCACACCGGCGGTGAGGGCGTCGAGGGTCACCTGCTGACCGGGACCACGACGAGCGTGGCGTCGGGCCGGATCGCCTACACGTTCGGTCTGGAGGGTCCGGCCGTCACCGTCGACACCGCCTGCTCGTCGTCACTCGTCGCCATGCACCTGGCCGGTCAGGCGCTGCGCGGCGGCGAGTGTGACCTGGCGTTGGCCGGTGGGGCGGCGGTGATGTCGACGCCGGGCATGTTCATCGAGTTCAGCCGGCAGCGCGGGCTCGCCCCGGACGGGAGGGCGAAGTCCTTCGCCGCGGGCGCGAACGGCACCGCCTGGGCCGAGGGCGCCGCCATGCTCCTGCTCGAACGCCTCTCCGACGCCCGCCGCAACGGACACCCGATCCTCGCCGTCATCCGCGGCTCGGCGGTGAACCAGGACGGTGCCAGCAACGGTCTGACCGCGCCGAACGGGCCGTCGCAGCAGCGGGTCATCCGCCAGGCCCTCGCCAACGCCCGCCTCACCCCCGCCGACGTCGACGCCGTCGAAGCCCACGGCACCGGCACCACCCTCGGCGACCCGATCGAAGCCCAAGCCCTCCTCGCCACGTACGGCCAGGACCGGCCCGCCGACCGGCCACTCTGGCTGGGGTCGATCAAGTCGAACATCGGCCACGCGCAGGCCGCCGCCGGTATCGGCGGGGTGGTGAAGATGGTGCAGGCGCTGCGCCACGACCTGTTGCCGCAGACGCTGCACGTCGACGAGCCGTCCCCGCACGTCGACTGGGATTCGGGCGACGTCGCGCTGCTCACCGAGGCCCAACCGTGGAAGCGCAACGGGTCCCCGCGTCGGGCCGGCGTCTCGTCGTTCGGGATCAGCGGCACCAACGCCCACCTGATCATCGAGGAAGCACCGGACGCGGAGGAGCCGGAGCCGCCGGCCGGTACGCCGGTGCCGTGGCTGCTCTCCGGCCGCACCCCCGACGCGCTGCGCGAGTCCGCCGCACGGCTACGCGACCACGTCGACGGAAAGGCCCAGGAAGACGTCGCCCACACCCTCGCCCGCCGCGCCCACCACACCCACCGCGCGGTCATCCTCGACGACCACCGCGAAGCGCTCGCCGCCCTGGCCGCCGACAACGACCACCCCGCACTGGTACGCGGCACCGCGCGCCCGACCGGGAAGATCGCCTTCCTGTGCACCGGCCAGGGCAGCCAACACCCCGAGATGGCCCACCGCGACGAACCCGTCTTCCTCGAAGCCTTCAACCGGGTCTGCGCCGAACTCGACAAACACCTCGACCGGCCCCTGCGTGAGGCCATGGTCGACGCGGTCCACGAAACCCGCTACACCCAACCCGCCCTCTTCGCCACGCACGTCGCCCTGCACGCCCTCGTCACGAGCTGGGGCATCACCCCGGACTACCTCACCGGGCACTCCATCGGTGAACTGTCCGCCGCCCACCTCGCCGGCGTGCTGAGCCTCCCCGACGCCGCGCTCCTCGTGACCGCCCGAGGACGACTCATGCAGGCCGCCACGCCCGGCGGCGCGATGATCGCCATCGAGGCCACCGAGGACGAGATGACCCCGATGCTCGACCCGGAGAAGGTCTCCATCGCCGGGTTGAACTCCCCCACCAGCACCGTCATCTCCGGCGACACCGACGCCGTCACGCAGATCGCCGTGCACTGGGCCGGCCTCGGACGACGCACCAAGAAACTCACCACCTCGCACGCCTTCCACTCCCCCCACATGGATCCGATCCTCGACGAGTTCCAGGCCGTCGCGGACAGCGTCACCTACCACCCCGCGGCGATCCCGGTCATCTCCAACCGCACCGGCGACCTCGCACCAGCGTTCGACGCCGCCTACTGGACCCGACACATCCGCGACGCCGTCCGCTACCGAGACATGATCACCACCCTCGACAACGCCGGCGTCACCACCTACGTCGAACTCGGACCCGACAACACCCTCAGCACCCTCACCCACGCCTGCCTCCCCCACGACACCACCGCCACCATCACCACCGCCCACCTCGGCGACCACGCCCAGGCGGTACTGCACGCCGCCGGCCACGACACCACCTGGACCACCACCACACCCGCCGGGCGACTCACCGACCTGCCCACGTACCCCTTCCAACGCCAGCCCTACTGGCTGCGTCCGACCGCCACCGGCACCGCCGCGAGCCTCGGCCTCGCCACCGCCGACCACCCCCTGCTGTCGGCCGCGACGGAGCTGCCCGACGGCGGCCACCTCTTCACCGGTCGGATCGGCCTCGCCACCCACGCCTGGCTGGCCGACCACGCCATCCACGACGCGGTCCTGCTCCCGGCGACCGGCTTCGTCGAACTGGCGCTGTACGCCGCCGACCAGGCCGGGGCGGACGGCCTCGGGGAGCTGACGCTTGAGGCCCCGCTGATCCTGCCCGAGCAGGGGGCCGTCCACCTGCGGGTGCAGGTCGGCCCGGCCGGCGACGACGGCGACCGGACGCTCACCATCCACTCCCGACCGGAGAAGGCGCCGGCCGGCACCGACTGGACCACCCACGCCACCGGCACCGCGACCGCCACCGCAACGGCCGCCCCCGAGGACACCACCGCGCCGCCCACCGCCGAAAGCGTGCGGCTCGACGGCCTGTACGACGCGCTGGCGGTCCGCGGTTACGGCTACGGGGCCCGCTTCCGCGGCCTGGAAGCGGTGTGGCGCGACGGCGAGACGCTCTACGCCGACGTCGCCCTGCCCGCCGGGACGGACCCGGCCGGGTACGGCGTACACCCGGCCCTGCTGGACGCGGCCCTGCACCCGATGCTGCTGGACATCGCCGCGCGCGACAACGGCACGGACGGGGAGATCCTGCTGCCGTTCGCGTGGAGCGGCGTGACCCTGCACGCGACCGGGGCCACCCGGTTCCGGCTGCGGGTCACCCCGATCGGCCCGGACACGGTGAGCCTGACCGCGGTCGACGGCGCCGGCGCGCCGGTGGTGCGGGTGGAGTCGCTCACCGCCCGACCGGTCACCCGGGCGCAGATCGCCGGCGCCCGGGTCGCCGCCGCCGATCCGCTGTACGCAACGACCTGGACCGCGGCCGGCGCGGGTGACGCCGGCCCGGACCGGATCGGCGCGCTGCGGGACCTGCCGGGCGCGACCGTCTACCGGGACCCGGACGAGGTGGCCGGGGACACCAACCGGCCGCCGGTGGTGGTGGCCGTGGTGCCGCCCGGCCGGACCGCCGCCGACCACGGGCCCACCGAGGACGTCCTGCGGCTGGTGCAGGGGTGGCTCGCCGACGACCGGCTCGACGACACCCGGTTGGCGATCGTCACGAGCGGGGCGGTCTCCACCCGTACCGGGGAAGATGTCCTTGATCTTTCGGCCGCCGCCGTCTGGGGCCTGGTGCGCACCGCGCAGAGCGAGCACCCGGACCGGTTCTGGCTGCTCGACTCGGACGTGCCGGCGGCGGCGCTGCCCGCGGACCTGCTCCGGCGCGCCCTGGCCGGCGCGGAGCCGCAACTGGCGATCCGGGCCGGGGAGATCGTGGTGCCCCGGCTGGCGGCCGTGCCGCCGGCCGAAGGTGACTCGCCGGCGCTCGATCCGGACGGCACCGTGCTCATCACCGGCGGCACGGGTGCCCTCGGCGCGCTCCTGGCCCGGCACCTGATCACCACGTACGGCGCCCGGCGGCTGCTGCTCACCGGCCGGCGTGGACCGGCCGCGCTCGGCGCGGCGGAGCTGCGTGCCGAGTTGTCCGCGCTCGGCGCCGAGGTCACCATCGCCGCCTGCGACGCCGCGGACCGGGGCGAGCTGGCGGCGCTGCTGGCCGGACGCCGGCTGACCGCGGTGGTGCACGCGGCCGGGGTGCTCGACGACGGCATGGTGACCGGCCTGAGCCCGCACCGGCTGGCCACCACGATGCGACCCAAGGTGGACGCGGCGTGGCACCTGCACGAGCTGACCCAGGGGCACGACCTGGCGGCGTTCGTCATGTACTCGTCGGTCTCCGGCACCCTCGGCGGACCGGGGCAGGCGAACTACGCGGCGGCGAACGCCTGGCTGGACGGCCTCGCCGCGCACCGGCACGCCCATGGGCTGCCCGCCAGCTCGCTGGCGTGGGGCCTGTGGGCGGCGGGCATGGGCGAGACGCTCGACCCGGCCGGCGCGGCCCGGATCGCAGCGTCCGGCGTGGTGCCGCTGACCGCCGCGCAGGGGCTGGCGTTCTTCGACGCCGCGTTGCGGCTGCCGGCGCGGCCCGCCCTGGTCCCGGTCCGGCTCGACCTGTCCCGGCTGCGCGGCCGGGCCTCGGCGGGGACGGTGCCGCCGCTGCTGCGGGGGCTGGTCCGGACGCCGGCCCGGCGGACCGCGCAGACGGCCGCGGCGGACGCCGAGGCGCTGGCCCGGCGGCTGGCGACGCTCGCCGACGACGACCGGCGCCGGGTCCTGCTGGACCTGGTCCGCGGCACGATGGCCGCCGCGCTCGGGCACGACCGGCCGGACAGCATCGAGGCGGAGCGCGGCTTCCTCGACATGGGCTTCGACTCGCTGACCGCGGTGCAGTTCCGCAACCGGCTGGCCGGGGCGGTGGGGGTGCGGCTGCCGGCGACCGTCCTGTTCGACTACCCGACGCCCACCGCGCTGGCCGGGCACCTGCTCGGCCGGGTCGTCCCGGCGCCGACCGCCACCGGCCCGGTCGGAGCGCCCGCGGACGGCTCGCCGCTGGCCGACCTGGACCGGTTGGAGGCGCGGATGCCCGGCCTGGGACCGGACGCGCTCGGCCCGCTCGCCACCCGCCTGCAGACCCTGCTCGCCCGGGTGCACGCCGCTCGGAGCGACGGCGCCTCGGTCGCCGACCGCATCGACACCGCAAGCGACGACGAGATGTTCGACCTGATCGACAAAGAGCTCGGCATCTCCTGACGTGACACCGCTCAGCACGCCGGATCCGGAGGAATGAAGGTTCATGGTGAATGAGGACAGGCTCCGCGATTATCTGAAGCGGGTCACCGCCGAGCTGCACCAGACGCGGCAGCGTCTGGTCGAGGCGGAGTCCGCGAGCCGCGAGCCGATCGCGATCATCGGCATGGCCTGCCGGTACCCGGGCGGAGTGAGCACTCCGGAACAGTTGTGGGACCTGGTCGCCGGTGAGGTGGACGCGATCACGCCGTTCCCGGAGAACCGGGGCTGGGACACCACCGCGCTCTACCACCCGGACCCGGAGCACACCGGCACCAGCTACGCCCGGGAGGGCGGGTTCCTGCACGACGCGGACCTGTTCGACCCCGGCTTCTTCGGCATCAGCCCCCGGGAGGCGCTCTCCGTCGACCCGCAGCACCGGCTGCTGCTGGAGACGTCGTGGGAGGCGATGGAGCGGGCCGGGATCACCCCGGACACCCTGCGCGGCTCGGACACCGGTGTGTTCGCCGGCGTGATGTACAACGACTACGGCTCCCGGTTGCAGGAGCGCACACCGGCCGGCTTCGAGGGGTTCATCGGCACCGGCAACGCGGGCAGCATCGCCTCCGGCCGGGTCGCCTACACGTTCGGGTTCGAGGGCCCGGCGGTCACCGTGGACACCGCCTGTTCGTCCTCGCTCGTCGCGATGCACGTGGCCTGCCAGGCGCTGCGCAACGAGGAGTGCGGGCTGGCGCTGGCCGGTGGCGTCGCGGTGATGGCGACGCCGAGCACGTTCATCGACTTCAGCCGGCAGCGCGGGCTGGCGCCGGACGGGCGGTGCAAGTCGTTCGCGGAGGCCGCCGACGGGGTGGCCTGGGCGGAGGGCGCGGGGGTGCTGCTGCTGGAGCGGCTCTCCGACGCCCGCCGCAACGGGCACCGGGTGCTCGCCGTGATCACCGGCAGCGCGCTCAACCAGGACGGTACGAGCAGCCAGCTCACCGCCCCGAACGGGCCCTCCCAGCAGCGGGTGATCCGGCAGGCGCTGGCGAACGCGCGGCTGACCTCCGACCAGATCGACGTGGTGGAGGCGCACGGGACCGGCACCACCCTCGGTGACCCGATCGAGGCGCAGGCGCTGCTGGCCACCTACGGTCGGGAACGGCCGGCGGACCGGCCGCTGCTGCTCGGGTCGGTGAAGTCGAACATCGGGCACACCCAGGCGGCGGCCGGCGCGGCGAGCGTCATCAAGATCGTCCAGGCGATGGCGCACGGCGTCCTGCCGAAGAGCCTGCACATCGACGCGCCGTCGTCGCACGTGGACTGGACCGAGGGCGCGGTCGACCTGCTGACCGAGGCCCAGCCGTGGCCGGTGACCGGGCGCCCGCGCCGGGCCGCGGTGTCGTCGTTCGGCATCAGCGGCACCAACGCGCACCTGATCCTGGAGGAGCCGCCGGTCGAGGAGGCCGCCGCCGAGCCGGCCCGCCCGGCGCCCGGACCGTGGATCCTGTCCGCGAAGACCGAGCCGGCGCTGCGGATCCAGGCCGCCCGGCTCCGCGAGCACCTGGACACCCACCCCGAGGCCGACCCGGCCGTCATCGGCGCCGCGCTGGCGAGCACCCGGGCCCGGTTCCACCACCGGGCCGCGATCGTGGCGGACGGCCCGGACGAGTACCGCCAGGCCCTCGACGCGCTCGCCGCCGGTGAGCCGTCCGCCGCCGTGGTGACCGGCACCGCCGCCGGGCCGGCCCGGACCGTCCTGGTCTTCCCCGGCCAGGGCTCGCAGTGGGCCGGGATGGCCACCGAGCTGCTGGAGACCGCCCCGGTGTTCCGGGACCGGCTCCGGGAGTGCGCGGCGGCGCTGCGCCCGCACACCGGCTGGGACGTGCTGGACGTGCTCGCCGGGCACCCCGACGCGCCGCCGCTGGAACGGGCCGACGTGGTGCAGCCGGCCCTGTTCGCGGTGATGGTGTCGCTCGCCGAGCTGTGGCGCTCCTCCGGCGTACGCCCGGACGCGGTCGTGGGCCACTCGCAGGGTGAGATCGCCGCGGCGTGCGTCGCCGGTGCGCTCAGTCTGGAGGACGCCGCCCTGGTGGTGGCGCTGCGCAGCCGGGCGTTGGCCGCGATCGGCGGCCGGGGCGGCATGGCCTCGATCCCGCTCCCCGCGGCCGAGGTCACCGCGCTGCTGGCCGACGCGGGCGACCGGCTCGGCATCGCCGCCGTCAACGGTCCCGCGTCCACTGTCGTCTCCGGCGACGCCGAGCCGCTCGCGGCGCTGATCGCGCGGTGCGAGGCGGACGGCGTCCGGGCCCGCCGTATCCCGGTCGACTACGCCTCGCACGGCGCGCACGTGGAGGCGATCGAGGAGGAACTGCTCGGCCTGCTCGCCGGGATCCGTCCGGTGGCGTCCGCCGTCCCGTTCTACTCCACCGTCACCGCCGGGCAGTTCGACACCACCGGCCTGGACGCCCGCTACTGGTACACCAACCTGCGCCGGACGGTCCGCTACGAGGAGACCGTACGCGCCCTCCACGCGGCCGGTTTCCGGGTCTTCATCGAGGCCAGCCCGCACCCGGTGCTGACCGTCGCCACCCAGGAGACGCTCGACGCCGCCGCGCCGGGGGCGACCGCGACCGGTTCGCTGCGCCGCGACGACGGCGGCCTGCGCCGGTTCCACACCTCGCTCGGGCAGGCGCACGCCGCGGGCACCGAGGTGAACTGGTCCGTCTTCCACGGCGCCGCCCCGGTCGACGCCGGGGATCTGCCCACCTACGGGTTCGTCCGGCAGCGGTACTGGCTGGACGTGCCGCCCGGTGACGGGAACGTCGCCGACCTGGGCCTGCGGCCGTCGGGGCATCCGCTGCTGGGCGCGACGGTGACGCTCGCCGACACCGACGGGCACCTGTTCACCGGCCGGTTGTCCCTGCACGCGCACCCGTGGTTGGCCGATCACGCGGTGCTCGGCGACCCGCTGCTGCCCGGCGCGGCCCTCGCCGACCTGGCGTTGCACGCGGCCGGGCAGGCCGGCGCGGACCGGATCGACGAGTTGGTGCTGCACGCGCCGCTGATGCTGCCGGCGTCCGGGGCCGTGCACGTCCAACTGCGGGTCGACGCGCCGGGGCCGGACGGCAGCCGGGCGCTGTCGATCCACTCCCGGCCGGCGGACGACGACGCGGACCCGACCTGGATCCGCCACGTCACCGGCACGGCCGGCACGGGCGGCACCGACGGCGCGGAGCCGGCCGGGCTGACCGCGTGGCCGCCGGCCGGCGAGCCGGTGGACCTGGCCGACTTCTATCCGGCGCTGGCCGAGACCGGGCTCGGTTACGGGCCGGTGTTCCAGGGCGTCCGCGCCGTGTGGCGCGACGGCGACGCGGTCTGGGCCGAGGTGGCGCTGCCGGCGGAGACCGAGACCGACGGGTACGGCATCCACCCGGCGCTGCTGGACGCCGCCCTGCACCCGATCGCCCTCGGGCACGACCGGGACGCGGTCCGGCTGCCGTTCTCGTTCGCCGGCGTGCGGCTGCACGCCACCGGCGCCCGTACCGCCCGGGTCCGGATCACCCCGGCCGGGGACGACACCGTGACGGTGGCCCTCTTCGACCCCGACGGCGCGCCGGTCGCCACGATCGACTCGCTCGTCACCCGGCCGGTGTCGGCCGCGCAACTGGTCGCCGCGCGGCCGGCGGGACGGCAGCCGCTCTACGCGGTGGACTGGGTGCCGAGCGAGCCGCGTGAGGTGGCGGACGCGCCGGCGGTGACGGTGCTCGACGGCGACGAGCCGGCCGACGCCCAGGTGGTCGCGGTGCGCCTGCCCGCGGGCGCCCACCCGGCCGACCACGAACCGGTCCGGCAGGCCCTGCGGGTGCTGCGCCGGTGGCTCGACACCGAGGCGCGGATCGTGCTGCTGACCCGGGGCGCGGTCGCCACCCGTACCGGGGAGGACGTTCCTGATCTCGCGGCGGCGGCGGTCTGGGGCCTGGCCCGCAGCGCCCAGGCCGAGCACCCCGGCCGGATCGTCCTGGTCGACGCCGACGACGAGCCCGGCCCGGACCTCCTCGCCCGGATCGCCGCCGGCGACGAACCGCAGGTCGCGGTCCGCGACGGCCGGCTGCTGGCACCCCGCGCCACCACCCTGACCGGGTACGACGCGACGCCGCCCGCCCTCGACCCGGACGGCACCGTGCTGATCACCGGCGGGACCGGCACCCTCGGCCGGCTCCTCGCCCATCACCTGGTCGCCCGCCACGGCGTCACCCGGCTGCTGCTCACCAGCCGCCGCGGCGCCGACGCCCCGGGCAGCGCCGAACTCCGCGACGAACTCGCCGCGCGCGGCGCCGAGGTCACCATCGCCGCCTGCGACCTGGCGGACCGCGACGCCGTCGCCGCCCTGCTCGACGCCGTTCCGGACGCGCATCCGCTGACCGCCGTCGTGCACGCCGCCGGGCTGCTCGACGACGGGATCGTCACCGCGCTCACCGAGGACCGGCTGGACGCCGTCCTGCGGCCGAAGATGGACGGCGCCTGGCACCTGCACGAGCTGACCGCCGACGCCGGCCTCGCCGCCTTCGTGCTCTACTCCTCGGCGGCCGGCACCCTGGGCAGCCCCGGGCAGGCGAACTACGCCGCCGGGAACGCCTACCTCGACGCGCTCGCCGCCCACCGGCACGCGCGCGGCCTGCCCGCCGTCTCCCTCGCCTGGGGGCTGTGGGCCGACGCCAGCGGCATGACCGGGGACCTGGCCGACGGCGACCGGTCCCGGCTGGCCCGGGGCGGCGTGCTGCCGCTCGACGCGCCGGACGCGCTGGCCCTGTTCGACGCCGCGCTCGCCGGTGACCGTCCGGCGGTCGCCCCGGTCCGGCTGGACCTGCCGGCGCTGCGGACCCTGGCCGGCGCCGGGCGGCTGCCCGCGATGCTGCGCGGCCTGGTCCGGACGCCCGCCCGGCAGGCCGCCCAGGCCGCGCCCGACGCCGACGGGCTGGCCGGGCGACTCGCCGGCCTCGCCCCCGAGGCGCGCGACCGGCTGCTGCTGGACCTGGTACGCGGGCACGTCGCCGGGGTCCTCGCCTACGGCGCGGCCGACGCGGTCGCCACCGACCTGGCCTTCGCCGAACTCGGCTTCGACTCGCTGACCGCGGTCGAGCTGCGCAACCGGCTGACCCTCGCCACCGGGCTGCGGCTGCCCGCCACGCTCGTGTTCGACTATCCGACGCCGGCCGCGCTCGCCGCGTACCTCGGCGCGGAGCTGCTCGGGACCGGCCCGGCGGCCGGGGTGGTGGCCGGCGCCGGCCACCCGTCCGCGGAGCCGATCGCGATCGTGGCGATGAGCTGCCGCTATCCGGGCGGCGTCAGTTCCCCGGAGGAGCTGTGGCGGCTGGTCGCCGACGGCGTCGACGCGATCGGTGACTTCCCGACCGGGCGGGGCTGGGACCTCGACGACCTCTACGACGCGGACCCGGACGCGCCCGGCAAGTCGTACGCCCGGCACGGCGGCTTCCTCTACGACGCGGACCGGTTCGACGCCGACTTCTTCGGCATCACGCCACGCGAGGCGCTCGCCATCGACCCGCAGCAGCGGCTGCTGCTGGAGGCGTCGTGGGAGGCGTTCGAGGCGGCCGGGATCGACCCGGCCACGCTGCGCGGTTCGGCGACCGGCGTCTTCGCCGGCCTGATGTACGGCGACTACGGCGGACGGCTGATCAACCAGGTGCCGCAGGAGGTGGAGGGCTACGTCGGCAACGGCAGCGCGGGCAGCGTGGCGTCGGGTCGGGTGGCGTACACGTTCGGTCTGGAGGGTCCGGCGGTCACCGTCGACACGGCGTGTTCGTCGTCGCTCGTCGCCATGCACCTGGCGGCGCAGGCGTTGCGCGGCGGCGAGTGTGACCTGGCGCTTGCCGGTGGTGTGACGGTGATGGCGACGCCCGGCCTGTTCACCGAGTTCAGCCGGCAACGGGGGCTGGCCCGCAACGGCCGCTGCAAGTCCTTCGCCGCGACGGCCGACGGCGCCGGATTCGCCGAGGGCGCCGGGATCGTGCTCCTGGAACGGCTCTCCGACGCCCGCCGCAACGGGCACCCCGTCCTGGCGGTGGTTCGCGGGTCGGCGGTGAACCAGGACGGTGCCAGCAACGGCCTGACCGCGCCGAACGGGCCGTCGCAGCAGCGGGTCATCCGCCAGGCCCTCGCCAACGCGCGTCTGAAGCCGGCCGACGTCGACGCGGTCGAGGCGCACGGCACCGGCACCACCCTCGGCGACCCCATCGAAGCCCAGGCGCTCCTGGCCACCTACGGCCAGGACCGGCCCGACGACCGGCCACTGTGGCTCGGCTCCATCAAGTCCAACATCGGCCACGCCCAAGCCGCCGCCGGCGTCGGCGGCGTGATCAAAATGGTCCAGGCACTACGCCACGACCTGCTCCCCCAGACACTGCACGTCGACAACCCGTCCCCGCACGTCGACTGGGACGCCGGAAACATCGCGCTACTCACCGAACCCCAACCATGGGAACGCAACGGTCACCCCCGCCGGGCCGGCGTGTCATCGTTCGGCATCAGCGGCACCAACGCCCACGTCATCATCGAGGAAGCGCCGGACGTGGAGGAGCCGGCATCCGTCGGGACAGCCGTGCCGTGGCTGCTCTCCGGCCGTAGTCCCGAGGCGCTGCGCGAGTCCGCGGCACGGTTGCGGGACCACCTCGACGGCAAGGCGGACGACGACGTCGCCCACACTCTCGCCCGCCGCGCCCAGCACAGCCACCGCGCGGTGATCCTCGCCGACCACCACGAGGCACTGGCCGCCCTGGCCGCCGACGCGCCGCATCCGTCCCTCGTGCGCGGCACCGCGCGTGCGGCGGGGAAGATCGCGTTCCTGTGCACCGGGCAGGGCAGCCAACACCCGGAAATGGCCCACCGCAACGAACCCGTCTTCGTCGAAACCTTCGACCGGGTCTGCGCCGAACTCGACAAACACCTCGACCGGCCGCTGCGTGAGGCCATGGTCGACGCGGTCCACGAAACCCGCTACACCCAACCCGCCCTCTTCGCCACGCACGTCGCCCTGCACGCCCTCGTCACGAGCTGGGGCATCACCCCGGACTACCTCACCGGACACTCCATCGGCGAACTGTCCGCCGCCCACCTCGCCGGAGTCCTCACCCTGCCCGACGCCGCGCTCCTGGTCACCGCCCGAGGACGACTCATGCAAGCCGCCACGCCCGGCGGCGCCATGATCGCCATCGAGGCCACCGAAGACGAACTGACCCCGATGCTCGACCCCGCCACGGTCTCCATCGCCGGACTCAACTCCCCCACCAGCACCGTCATCTCCGGCGACACCGACACCGTCACCGAGATCGCCGCCCACTGGGCCGCACAAGGACGACGCACCAAGAAACTCACCACCTCACACGCCTTCCACTCCCCCCACATGGACCCGATCCTCGACGAGTTCCAGACCATCGCCGACAGCGTCACCTACCACCCCGCGACCATCCCGGTCATCTCCAACCGCACCGGCGACGTGGCACCAGCGTTCGACGCCAGCTACTGGACCCGACACATCCGCGACGCCGTCCGCTACCGAGACATGATCTCCACCCTCGACGCGGCCGGTGTCACCACCTACGTCGAACTCGGACCGGACAACACCCTCAGCGCCCTCACCCACGCCTGCCTGCCCGAGGACCACGCCCACACCATCACCGCCGCCCACCTCGGACAGCACGCCCAGGCGGTGCTCCACGCCGCCGGCCACGACACCACCTGGACCACCACCACACCCGCCGGCCGACACACCGACCTGCCCACGTACCCCTTCCAACGCCAGCCCTACTGGCTGCGCCCGACCGCCACCGGCACCGCCGCGAGCCTCGGCCTGGCCACCGCCGACCACCCGCTGCTCGGCGCCGCCGCCGAACTCGCCGACGGCGGCGGCCTCCTCTACACCGGGCGGATCGGCCTACAGAGCCACCCGTGGCTGGCCGAGCACGCCGTGCACGGCACCGTGCTGCTGCCCGCCACCGCGCTCGCCGACCTGGTGCTGCACGTGGCCGACGAGGTCGGCGCGCCGCACCTCGACGAGCTGATCCTCGAGGCGCCGCTGACGCTGCCCGCCCGGGGCGCCGTCCAGGTCCAGGTGCGGGTCGGGACGGCCCAGGGCGACCAGCGGCCGGTGTCGGTGCACTCCCGGCCGGCCGGCGTCGACGAGAACGAGGGGTGGATCCGCCACGCCTCCGGCACGGTGAGCGCCGCGCCGCCCGCGTCGGCGACGGGCTTCGCCTGGCCGCCGCCCGGCGAGCCGGTGGACGTCGACGGCCTCTACCCGCGCCTGTCCGCCGTCGGTGTGGAGTACGGCCCGGAGTTCCGGGGCCTGCGCGCCGCCTGGCGCGACGGCGACACGGTGTACGCGGAGATCGCGCTCGGCGGTGACGCCGACCCGACCGGGTTCGGCCTGCACCCGGCGCTGTTCGACGCGGCTCTGCACGCCGCCGCGCTCACCTACGACGACGTACGGCTGCCGTTCGCGTTGCGTGGCGTGACGCTGCACGCCGCCGGCGCGTCGGTCCTGCGGGCCCGGCTGGTGGTCGCCGCCGACGAGTTGTCGCTGGACCTGATCGACGTCGCCGGCCTGCCGGTCGCGTCCGTCGCGGCCCTGACGGTGCGCCCGGTCTCGCCGGAACAGCTCGCCGCGGCCGGGGATCCGACCCGGCGCGGGCTGTACCGGACGCAGTGGATTCCGGTGCCGGTGGGCGAACCGGCGGCCGGTGACGCCGTGGAGGTGGTGGAGGTCACCGTGGACGGTGACGATCCGACCGGTCACCTGGCCGCCGCGCGTGCGCTGACGCTGGTGCAGGACCGCCTGGCGGCGGACCGGCCGGCGGACGGCCGCCTGGTGATCGTCACCCGGGGCGCGGTCGCGGCGCGTCCCGGCGACCCGGTCGACGGCCTGCCCTCGGCCGGGGTGTGGGGTCTGGTCCGTGCCGCGCAGTCCGAGCACCCGGGTCTCGTCCAGGTGGTGGACCTCGGTCCCGACCCGGCGGACGCGGCGGCGTTGAGCGCGGCGATCGCCACCGGTGAGCCGCAGGTGGCCGTCCGCGACGGGGTGGCTTACGCGCCGCGCCTGACCCGGGCCGCCGAGCCCACGCCACTGAGCCCGCCGGACGGCCCGTGGCGGCTCGGCGTCACCTCGGCCGGCACCCTGGAAAACCTCGCCCTGCTCCCCGCACCCGAACTCACCCAACCCCTCGCACCCGGCCAGGTCCGCATCACCGTCCGCGCCGCCGGCCTCAACTTCCGCGACGTCCTCATCGCCCTCGACATGTACCCCGGCGACGCCGTCATCGGCGGCGAAGCCGCCGGCATCATCACCCACGTCGCCGACGACGTCACCACCCTCACCCCCGGCCAACACGTCATGGGCCTGTTCACCGGCGCCATGGGACCGGTGGCCGTCACCGACCAGCGGCTCCTGACGCCGGTACCGGAGGGCTGGACGTTCGCGGAGGCCGCCGCCGCGCCTGTCGTCTACCTCACCGCGTACTACGGGCTCACCCGTCTGATGCGGCTGGGTCGCGGGGATCGGATCCTGATCCACGCGGCGACCGGCGGCGTCGGCACCGCCGCCGTGCAACTCGCCCGGCACCTCGGCGCCGACATCTACGCGACCGCCAGCCCGGCGAAGCAGCGGGTGCTACGGGCGCTCGGCCTCCCGGACGAGCGCATCGGCAACAGCCGCACGCTGGACTTCGAGGAGCAGTTCCGGTCCGCCACCGGCGGCGCGGGCATGGACGTGGTGCTCGACTCGCTCGCCCGGGAGTTCGTGGACGCCTCGCTGCGGCTGCTGCCGCGCGGCGGTCACTTCCTGGAGATGGGCAAGACCGACGTCCGTGACCCGCAGGTGGTCGCGGACACCCACCCGGGCGTGGAATACCAGGCGTTCGACATGGTCGACGCCGGGCCGGACGCGATCCGGGAGATGCTCGACGAACTCGGTCTGCTGTTCGCGTCGGGGGTGCTGAAGCCGCTGCCGGTCACCGCGTTCGACATCCGCGACGCCCCCACCGCCTTCCGCCACCTCAGCCAGGCCCGCCACACCGGCAAAGTCATCCTCACCATCCCCACCCCCCTCACCAACGACGACACCATCCTCATCACCGGCGGCACCGGCGCCCTCGGCACACTGCTGGCCCGCCACCTCGTCACCAGTTACGGCATCCGCCGACTCATCCTCACCAGCCGCCGCGGACCCGACGCACCCGGCGCCACCGACCTGCACGACGAGTTGACCGCACACGGCGCCCACGTCACCATCACCGCCTGCGACACCAGCGACGTCGACGCCCTGACCGCGCTGCTCGACACCCACCAACCCACCGCGATCATCCACACCGCCGGCGTCCTCGACGACGGACTCCTCACCGACCTCACCACCGACCGGCTCGACACCGTCCTCACCCCCAAAGCCGACAGCGCCTGGCACCTGCACCACCTCACCCGAAACCGCAACCTCACCGCCTTCATCACCTACTCCTCCATCGCCGGCACCCTCGGCAACCCCGGACAAGCCAACTACGCCGCCGCCAACACCTACCTCGACGCCCTCGCCGCACACCGCCACACCCACGGACTACCCGCCACCTCACTCGCCTGGGGACTGTGGGCCGGGGGCGACGGCATGGGCGGCGGGCTGGCCGAGGCCGACGCGCAGCGGATGCGCCGCAGCGGCCTGCTGCCGATGGCGCCGGAGGAGGCGCTCGCGCTGTTCGACGCCGCGCTCGCCGATCCGGCTCCGACGCTCGTTCCGGCCCGTCTCGACCCGGCCGCGCTGCGACGCCTCGCCGGGAGCCCGGACGTGCCGCCGCTGCTGCGCGGGCTGGTGCGGCCGGCGCCACGGCGAGCGGTCGCGTCGGGGACCGGTCGGGGCGGGTCGGCGCTCGCGCTCCGGCTGGCCGGACCGGACCGGCTCGGCGCGCTGCTCGGTCTCGTCCGCGAGCACGTCGCCGCGGTCGCCGGGTATCCGTCCGCGGACGCCGTCGACCCGGACCGGACCTTCCAGGACCTGGGTTTCGACTCGCTGACCGCGGTCGAGCTGCGCAACCGACTCACCGCCGACACCGAGCTGCGGTTGCCGGCGACGATGATCTTCGACTATCCGACGCCGCAGGCGCTCGCCGCGTACCTGCTCACCCACATCGCGCCGGCCGCCACCGCGACCGCCACGCCGGCGCCGTCGGCCGTCGCACCTGGCGAGCCCATCGCGATCGTGGCGATGGCCTGCCGGTTCCCCGGCGAGGCGGACAACCCGGAACGGATGTGGCGGCTGCTGGCCGAGGGCGCCGACACGATCGGCGAGTTCCCCGACGGGCGCGGCTGGGACATCGACGAGCTTTTCGACCCGGACCCCGACGCGCCGGGGAAGTGCTACGCCCGGGAGGGCGGCTTCGTGCACGACGCGGCCCGCTTCGACGCCGACTTCTTCGGCATCAGCCCCCGTGAGGCCACGGCCACCGATCCGCAGCAGCGGCTGCTCCTGGAGACCACCTGGGAGGCGTTCGAGGCGGCCGGGATCACCCCGGCGACGCTGCGCGGCACCAGCACCGGCGTCTTCGCCGGTGTCGTCGCCCAGCAGTACGGGACCGAGGCGCCGCTGGAGATCGAGGGCTACAGCATCACCGGCACCACGACCAGTGTGGCGTCCGGCCGGATCGCCTACACGTTCGGTCTGGAGGGCCCGGCGGTCACCGTCGACACGGCGTGTTCGTCGTCGCTCGTCGCGATCCACCTGGCGGCGCAGGCGTTGCGCGGCGGCGAGTGTGATCTGGCGTTGGCCGGGGGCGCCACGGTGATGGCGAACCCGACGGTGTTCACCGAGTTCAGCCGGCAGCGCGGCCTGGCCCGGGACGGCCGGTGCAAGTCCTTCGCCGCCGCGGCGGACGGGGTGGGCTGGGGCGAGGGTGCCGGCATGCTCATCCTGGAACGGCTCTCCGACGCCCAGCGCAACGGACACCCGGTCCTGGCGGTCATCCGCGGGTCGGCGGTGAACCAGGACGGGGCGAGCAACGGTCTGACCGCGCCGAACGGGCCGTCGCAGCAGCGGGTCATCCGCCAGGCCCTCGCCAACGCCCGCCTGACGCCCGCCGATGTCGACGCCGTCGAGGCGCACGGCACCGGCACCACCCTCGGCGACCCGATCGAAGCCCAAGCGCTGCTCGCCACGTACGGGCAGGACCGACCCGACGACCGGCCCCTCTGGCTGGGGTCGATCAAGTCGAACATCGGCCACACGCAGGCCGCCGCCGGCGTCGCCAGCGTCATCAAGATGGTCCTGGCGATGCGGTACGACGAGTTGCCCCGGACGTTGCACGTGGACGAGCCGTCCCCGCACGTCGACTGGGACGCCGGGAACGTCGCGCTGCTCACCGAGGCCCGACCCTGGGAGCGTAACGGGCATGCCCGCCGGGCCGGCGTGTCGTCGTTCGGCATCAGCGGCACCAACGCCCACCTCATCATCGAGGAAGCACCGGACGTGGAGGAGCCGGAGCCGCACGCCGGTACGCCGGTGCCGTGGCTGCTCTCCGGCCGCACCCCCGAGGCGCTGCGCGAGTCCGCCGCACGGCTACGCGACCACGTCGACGGCAAGGCCCAGGAAGACGTCGCCCACACCCTCGCCCGCCGCGCCCACCACGGCCACCGCGCGGTCATCCTCGACGACCACCACGACGCACTGGCCGCCCTCGCCGCCGACGCCCCGCATCCGTCCCTCGTGCGCGGCACCACCCGCCCGACCGGGAAGATCGCCTTCCTGTGCACCGGGCAGGGCAGCCAACACCCGGAAATGGCCCACCGCGACGAACCCGTCTTCGCCGACGCCTTCAACGCCGTCTGCGCCGAACTGGACAAACACCTCGACCGACCGCTACGTGAGGCGATGGTCGACGCGGTCCACGAAACCCGCTACACCCAACCCGCCCTGTTCGCCACACACGTCGCCCTGCACGCCCTCGTCACGAGCTGGGGCATCACCCCCGACTACCTCACCGGCCACTCCATCGGTGAACTGTCCGCCGCCCACCTCGCCGGCGTGCTCAGCCTGCCCGACGCCGCGCTCCTCGTGACCGCCCGAGGACGACTCATGCAAGCCGCCACCGAAGGCGGCACCATGATCGCCATCGAGGCCACCGAAGACGAGCTGGCACCGATGCTCGACCCCGCCACGGTCTCCATCGCCGGACTGAACTCCCCCACCAGCACCGTCATCTCCGGCGACACCCAAGCGGTCACCGAAATCGCCGCCCACTGGGCCGAGCGAGGACGACGCACCAAGAAACTCACCACCTCACACGCCTTCCACTCCCCCCACATGGACCCGATCCTCGACGAGTTCCAGACCATCGCCCAGACCGTCACCTACCACCCGGCCACCATCCCGGTCATCTCCAACCGCACCGGAGACATCGCCCCAGCGTTCGACGCCGCCTACTGGACCCGACACATCCGCGACGCCGTCCGCTACCGAGACATGATCACCACCCTCGACGCCGCAGGCGTCACCACCTACGTCGAACTCGGACCCGACAACACCCTCAGCACCCTCACCCACGCCTGCCTCCCCCACGACACCACCGCCACCATCACCACCGCCCACCTCGGACAGCACGCCCAGGCGGTGCTCCACGCCGCCGGCCACGACACCACCTGGACCACCACCACACCCGCCGGGCGACACACCGACCTGCCCACGTACCCCTTCCAGGGTGAGCATTTCTGGGTCCGGTCCCAGCCCGGCTCCGCGGCGCTCGGTCTGACCGGCACCGGCCACCCGCTTGTCGAGGCCGCGCTGCCGCTGGCCGACGACCACGGATGGCTGTTCACCGGACGGCTCTCGCTGCGCACGCACCGCTGGCTGGCCGACCACGCCGTGCTCGGCACGGTCGTGCTGCCCGGGACCGCGCTCGTGGAACTGGCCGTGCACGCCGCGGACCGGGCGGGCTGCCCGGGGGTGGAGGAGTTGACGCTCCAGGCGCCGCTCGTCCTCCCGCAACGGGGAACGGTGCGGCTCCAGGCGACCGTCGGTGGCCCGGACGAGCGGGGACGGCGGCCGTTCTCGGTGCACTCCCGCCCGGAGGGCCCCGGCAGCGCCTGGACCGCGCACGCGAGCGGCACGCTTGCCGGCCGGGTCACCGGCGACGACCCGGACGACCTGACCGCATGGCCACCCGCGGGCGCCGTCCCGGTGGACACCGAGCCGCTCTACGGCCGGCTGGCCGCTGCCGGCTACGGCTACGGACCCGCCTTCCAGGGGTTGCGCACCGCCTGGCAGGCCGGCGACGACGTGTACGCCGAGGTCACGCTCCCCGACGAGCAGCACCCGGACGCCGACCGGTTCACCCTGCACCCGGCGCTGCTCGACGCCGCGCTGCACGCGACCGCCGCCACGGCGACGAACCTGGACGAGGCCCACCTGCCGTTCGAGTGGTCGGACGTACGGGTCTTCGCCACCGGCGCGACGAGCCTGCGGGTCCGGCTGCGGCAGGTCACCGGTGGGATCTCGATGCTGGTGACGGACGAGGCCGGTGCCCCGGTCGCCACGGTGGCCTCGCTCGCCACCCGACCGGTCACCGCCGGGCAGTTGGCCGCGACCGCCCCCCGGACCGGTGGCACGCTCTACCGACTGGGCTGGACGCCACTGAACGGCACGGCGGACGCCGGAGCGGACGAGCCGGTCGCCGTCCTGGGCGAGGGCCCGGCCGGGTCCGGTCTGGTCGCCTACCCCGATCTGGCCGCGCTGGCCGGGGACGACGGTCGTCCCGCGGTGGCGCTGGTCGCGGTGCCGGCCGGACGGCACCCGGCCGACCACGGTCCGGTCCGGGACGTCCTGCGGCTGATGCAGGACTGGCTGGCCGAGAAGCGGCTCGCCGGCACCCGCCTGGTGCTCGTCACCCGGGGCGCGGTCGCGGTCGAGCCCGACGAGGACGTGACCGACCTGCCCGGGGCCGCCGTCTGGGGCCTGGCCCGGACCGCCCGGAACGAGCACGCCGACCTGTTCCACCTGCTGGACGCCGACGGGGATGAAATCCCGGCCGACGTGCTCCGGCGGCTCGTCGCCGGCACCGACCCCGAGCTGGCGGTACGCGGCGATCGGCGCTACGTCCCGCGCCTGGCCCCGGTGGACGTTCCGCGTCCCGCCCCGGTCGACGCCCCGGAGGCCGCCGGCACCGGGCTGGACCGGGACGGCACGGTGCTGATCACCGGTGGCACCGGCGCCCTCGGCACTCTCCTCGCCCGGCACCTCGTCACCACCCACGGCATCCGCCGACTGCTGCTGACCAGCCGCCGCGGACCCGACGCGCCGGGCGCCGCCGACCTGCACGACGAGTTGACCGCGCACGGCGCCGCGGTCACCATCGCCGCCTGCGACACCAGCGACCCCGACGCCCTCGCCGCGCTGCTCGACGGCCACCGACTGACCGCCGTGGTGCACACCGCGGGCGTCCTCGACGACGGACTGCTCACCGACCTCACCACCGACCGGCTCGACACCGTGCTCACCGCCAAGGCCGACAGCGCCTGGCACCTGCACGACCTCACCCGCACGCACGACCTCACCGCCTTCGTCACCTACTCCTCCGTCGCCGGCACCCTCGGCAACCCCGGACAGGCCAACTACGCCGCCGCCAACACCTACCTCGACGCCCTCGCCGCACACCGCCACGCCCACGGGCTGCCCGGCACGTCGCTCGCCTGGGGCCCGTGGGCCGCGAACGGCGGGATGGCGGCCGACGGTGGGCGGGGTCGGGGCGTACTCCCGCTCGACGCCGCGGAAGGGTTGGCGCTCTTCGACGCGGCCCTGCGCGCGGCGGCCGGGCCACTCGTCGTACCCGTGAAGTTCGATCTCGACAGGCTGGCGGAGGCGGAGCCGCTGCCGGCGGCGGTGCGCGGCCTGGTCCGGGTCCGGGCGCGGCGTGCGATCGCCGGCGCCGGGTTGCGGCTCGCCGGGCTGTCCGAGGCCGAGCGGCGGACGGCGCTGCTCGACCTGGTCCGCGGCCGGGTCGCCGCCGTGCTCGGACACGGGTCGGCCGCCTCGGTCGACCCCGCCCGCGCCTTCCAGGACCTGGGCTTCGACTCGCTTACCGCGATCGAGCTGCGCAACCAGGTCGGCTCGGCCACCGGGCTGCGGCTGCCCGCGACGATGGTCTTCGACTACCCGACCACGGATGCCCTCGTCGGACACCTGATGACGGAGTTGGGCGGCGGGCGGGAGACGGCGACCGTGCGGGCCGCGACGGCGGTCGACGGCGACCCGATCGCGATCGTCGGCATGGCCTGCCGCTATCCCGGCGGCGTGGCCACCCCGGCGGAGCTGTGGGAGCGGCTCGCGGCCGGCGCCGACGGGGTCGCGGCGTTCCCGACCGGCCGGGGCTGGGATCTGGACACGCTCTTCGATCCGGATCCGGACGCGACCGGCAGGTCCTACGTCCGGGAGGGCGGTTTCCTCTACGACGCGGACCGGTTCGACGCCGACTTCTTCGGGATCAGCCCGCGGGAGGCGCTCGCCATCGACCCGCAGCAGCGGCTGCTGCTGGAGACGTCGTGGGAGGCGTTCGAGGCGGCCGGGATCGATCCGTCGGCGCTACGCGGCTCCTCGACCGGTGTCTTCGCCGGCGTGATGTACGGCGACTACGGCGCCCGTCTCTACGGCCAGGCTCCGGACGAGTTGGAGGGCTACCTGGGCACCGGCAGCGCCTACAGCGTGGCGTCCGGCCGGGTGGCGTACACGTTCGGTCTGGAGGGTCCGGCGGTCACCGTCGACACCGCCTGCTCGTCGTCGCTCGTCGCCATGCACCTGGCCGGTCAGGCGCTGCGCGGCGGCGAGTGCGACCTGGCGTTGGCCGGCGGCGTGACGGTGATGTCGACGCCCGGCACGTTCATCGAGTTCAGCCGGCAGCGCGGCCTCGCGCCGGACGGCCGGTGCAAGTCCTTCGCCGCGGCGGCCGACGGGGTGGGCTGGGGCGAGGGCGCCGGCATGCTGGTCCTGGAGCGCCTCTCCGACGCCCGCCGCAACGGGCACCCGATCCTCGCGGTCATCCGCGGCTCGGCGGTCAACCAGGACGGGGCCAGCAACGGCCTCACCGCGCCGAACGGGCCGTCGCAGCAGCGGGTCATCCGCCAGGCCCTGGCCAACGCCCGCCTCACCCCCGCCGACGTCGACGCCGTCGAAGCCCACGGCACCGGCACCACCCTCGGCGACCCCATCGAAGCCCAAGCGCTGCTCGCCACCTACGGCCAGGACCGACCCGACGACCGGCCCCTGTGGCTCGGCTCCATCAAGTCCAACATCGGCCACACCCAGGCCGCCGCCGGCACCGCCGGCATCATCAAGATGATCCTCGCGATGCGCCACGACGAGCTGCCCCGGACGTTGCACGTCGACGAGCCGTCCCCCCACATCGACTGGAACGCCGGGAACGTCGCGCTCCTCACCGACCCCCAGCCCTGGGAGCGCAACGGCCACCCCCGCCGCGCCGGCGTGTCGTCGTTCGGCATCAGCGGCACCAACGCCCACATCATCATCGAAGAACCGCCGACCGCCGCCGGGCCGGCGACGGAACCCGCCGGTACGCCGGTGCCGTGGCTGCTCTCCGGCCGTTCGGCGGACGCGCTGCGCGAGTCCGCGGCACGGCTGCGCGACCACGTCGAGGGCAAGGCGGACGCGGACGTCGCCCACACCCTGGCCCGCCGCGCCCAGCACCCCCACCGCGCGGTCATCCTCGACGACCACCGCGCGGCCCTCGACGCCCTCGCCGCCGACAACCCCCACCCCGCACTGGTACGCGGCATCGCCCGCCCGGCCGGCAAGGTCGCGTTCCTGTGCACCGGGCAGGGCAGCCAGCACCCGGCAATGGCGGACCTGCGTGACCCCGTCTTCGTCGACGCCTTCGACCGGGTGTGCGCCGAACTCGACAAACACCTCGACCGGCCATTGCGTGAGGCGATGGTCGACGCGGTCCACGAAACCCGCTACACCCAACCCGCCCTCTTCGCCACGCACGTCGCCCTGCACGCCCTGGTCACGAGCTGGGGGATCACGCCGGACTACCTCACCGGACACTCCATCGGTGAACTGTCCGCCGCGCACCTCGCCGGAGTCCTCACCCTGCCCGACGCCGCGCTCCTCGTCACCGCCCGAGGACGACTCATGCAAGCCGCCACCGCCGGCGGCGCGATGATCGCCATCGAGGCCACCGAAGACGAGCTGACCCCGATGCTCGACCCGCAGAAGGTCTCCATCGCCGGACTCAACTCACCCACCAGCACCGTCATCTCCGGCGACACCCAAGCGGTCACCGACATCGCCGCCCACTGGGCCGCACAGGGACGACGCACCAAGAAGCTCACCACCTCACACGCCTTCCACTCCCCCCACATGGACCCGATCCTCGACGAGTTCCAGACCATCGCGCAGACCGTCACCTACCACCCGGCGGCGATCCCGGTCGTCTCCAACCGCACCGGCGACCTCGCACCAGCGTTCGACGCCGCCTACTGGACCCGACACATCCGCGACGCCGTCCGCTACCGAGACATGATCTCCACCCTCGACGCCGCAGGCGTCACCACCTACGTCGAACTCGGACCGGACAACACCCTCAGCACCCTCACCCACGCCTGCCTGCCCGACGACCACGAGTCGGAAGTCGTGCCCACGGTCGAGCCCGCACGGGCCCGCGCCCAGTTGCACGTCCACGGACGCGACCTGGCCACGCCCGTCGTACCGGCGGTCGGCCGGCACACCGAGCTGCCGACGTACCCGTTCCAGCGCCAGCCCTACTGGCTGCACCCGCCGGCGGCGCGGAACAGCCCGGACGGTCTCGGCCAGGCCGCCACCGGCCACCCGCTGGTGCAGGCCGAGGTGGACCTCCCGGACGGCGGTCGCGTCTTCACCGGGCGGATCTCGCTGCCGGCCCAGCCGTGGCTGGCCGACCACGCCGTGCAGGACCTGGTGCTGCTGCCCGGCGCGGCGTTCGCGGACCTCGCCCTGCACGTCGCCGGTCAGGTCGGCGCGGCCGAGGTCGCCGAGCTGACCCTGCACGCGCCGCTGGTGCTGACCGAACGCGGCGGCGTGCAGGTGCGGGTGACAGTCGACGGCCCCGCCGACGACGGCGCCCGTTCGCTTGCCGTGCACTCCCGGGACGAGAAGGCACCGCCCGGCGCGGCCTGGACCCAGCACGTGACCGGCACGCTCGCCGAGGCCGGACCGGAGGTCGAACCGATGTCGTTCGCGGCCGGTGAATGGCCCCCATCCGGGGCCGTGGCCGTCGACGTGGCCGGGATCTACGACCGGCTCGCCCGGTCCGGGCTGCACTACGGTCCGGCGTTCCAGGGCCTGCGGGCGGTGTGGCGCGCCGGGGACGTGCTCCTCGCCGAGGTGGAGCTGCCGGCCGAGGCGGCCACCGCGGGCTTCGGCCTGCACCCGGCCCTGCTGGACGCCGCCCTGCACCCGGCCGCCGCGGACGACCGCAACGGCGACGGGATGCTGCGGCTGCCCTTCGCCTGGCGCGCGGTGACGTTGCACGCCGCCGGCGCCGGCACGGTCCGGGTGCGGCTCACCCCGGACGGCCCGGACGCGATCTCGCTTGCCGTCGCGGACGAGACCGGCGCGCCCGTCGCGTCGGTCGGGTCGCTCGTGACCCGGCCGGTCTCGGCCGCGCAACTGGCCGCCGTCCGACCGGGTGGGCAGCACCTGCGCTACCGCCTGGACTGGTCGCCGGCCGGCCCGTCGACCGCCGCGCCGGCCGTCGTCCACCTCGGCACGACACCGGACGGCAGCCCGGACGTAGCCGCGATCGCCGGCGCGGTCCCGGTCCCGGAGGCGGTGCTGGCCACGGTGCCGGCCGGGCGCGATCCGGGTGACCACGAGCCGGTCCGCTGGGCGCTGCGCCTGGTGCGGGAGTGGCTTGCGGACGAGCGGCTGGCCGGGACCCGGTTGGTGTTCGCGACCCGGGGCGCGGTCCCGGCCGTACCCGACGCGGACGTCACCGACCTGCCCGGCGCGGCCGTCTGGGGCCTGATCCGGTCGGCGCAGAACGAGCACCCCGACCGTTTCGTCCTGCTGGACCTCGACCCCGACGGGCCGGTCGACGTGGCGCCGGAGTCGCTGGCCCGCGCGGCCTCCGGCGCGGAACCGCAGCTAGCCCTGCGCGCCGGCGCGCTGCTGGCGCCCCGGCTGGCGGCGGCGCCCACCGAACCGGCGGCCACCGCCGGCCCGGCCCTCGATCCGGGCGGCACCGTCCTGATCACCGGCGGCACCGGCGCCCTCGGGGCGATGCTCGCCCGTCACCTGGTCACCACCCACGGGATCACCCGGCTGCTGCTGACCAGCCGCCGGGGCCCGGACGCCCCCGGCGCGGCGGCCCTGCGCGCCGAACTGCGCGACCTCGGCGCCCGGGTCAAGCTCGTGGCCTGCGACATCGCCGACCGGGAGCAGGCCGCCGCGCTGCTGCGCTCGGTGCCCCGCCGGCATCCGCTGACCGCCGTGTTCCACACCGCCGGTGTCCTCGACGACGGCGTGGTCGAGTCGCTCACCCCGGACCGTCTGGACGCGGTGCTGGCGCCGAAGCTGGACGCCGCCCACCACCTGCACGAGCTGACCGCCGACCGGCCGTCCGCCGCGTTCGTGCTCTACTCCTCGGTCGCCGGTGTACTCGGCAGCCCGGGCCAGGCGAACTACGCGGCGGCCAACGCCTACCTGGACGCGCTCGCCGCGCACCGCCGGGCGCGCGGGCTGCCCGCCGTCTCCCTGGCCTGGGGGCTGTGGGCGGCGGACGGCGGGATGGGCGGGGACGCCGAGGCCGGTCGGGCGGCGCGCGGCGGGCTGCTGCCGCTCGCCGCGGAGCAGGGGTTGGCGGTGCTCGACTCGGCCCTGGCCGGTGGGCCGCCGGCCCTGGTGGCGGCCCGGTTCGACCTGGCCGCCGGCGCGGCCGGCGGGCTCGTCCCGGCGGTGCTGCGCGGTCTGGTCCGGGTGCCGGCCCGGCGGGCGGCTGCCGCCTCGGTACCGCTCGACAAGCGGCTGGCCGGGCTGGCCGGACCGGCTCGGGACCGGCTGGTGCTGGACCTGGTCCGCGCCGAGGTCGCCGGCGTGCTCGGGCACGCCGACCCGTCGACCATCGACGTCGAACGGGGCTTCCTGGACCTGGGGTTCGACTCGCTCACCGCCGTCGAGCTGCGCAACCGGCTGGCTGCGGCGACCGGGCTGCGCCTGCCCGCCACCACGCTCTTCGACTACCCGACACCGGCCGGGCTCGCCGCCCAACTGCGGGTGGAGGCGGAAGCCCGGGGCGGTGCGCCCGCCGAGCGGAACGCGGAGGCCGAGCTGCGGGACCGGATCGCGGCCATCCCGCTGGCCCGGTTCCGCGAGGCCGGTCTGCTGGAGCTGGTGCTGAGCCTGGAGAACCAGCCGGACGGGTCGGCCGGCGGCAACGGCGGCGACCACGCGGACGACATCGACGCCGCCGACGTCGACGACCTCGTGCAGATGGCGCTGGCCCGCGCCGACGACCGGACCCGCTGACCACCCCGACCACCCACGACGACCGCACCGACGACGAGATCCGGAGCACCTGTGATGCCTGCCGAGAATGTGGCCGCGACGACGAACCCGACGACCGACCCGGCGCGAACCGACGAGAAGCTCCGCGACTACCTGCGGCGCGCCACGGCCGACCTGCGGCAGGCGAACCGGCGGCTGCGCGAGCTGGAGTCGCGGGACCACGAGCCGATCGCGATCGTGGCGATGAGCTGCCGCTATCCCGGCGGGGTGGGATCCGTCGCGGACCTGTGGCGGCTGCTCGCGACCGGCGGTGACGCGGTGAGCGAGTTCCCGGCCCGGCCCGGCTGGGACACCGACGAGCTGTACGACCCGGACCCGGACGCCTCGGGCAAGTCGTACGTCCGGGAGGGCGGGTTCCTCCACGAGGCGAACGAGTTCGACGCGGACTTCTTCGGGATCAGCCCGCGCGAGGCGCTGGCGATGGATCCGCAGCAGCGGCTGCTGTTGGAGACGTCGTGGGAGGTGTTCGAGGAGGCCGGCATCGATCCCGAGTCGCTGCGCGGCAGCGCGACCGGGGTGTTCATCGGCGCGACCGGTCAGGACTACATGGTCCGGTTGATGCAGGGCCTGGAGAGCGTCGAGGGGTACGTCGTGACCGGCAGCTCGGCGAGCGTCGCGTCGGGCCGGGTGGCGTACACGTTCGGTCTGGAAGGTCCGGCGGTCACCGTCGACACGGCGTGTTCGTCGTCGCTCGTCGCCATGCACCTGGCGGCGCAGGCGTTGCGCGGCGGCGAGTGCGACCTGGCGCTGGCCGGCGGCGCCACGGTGATGGCGACGCCCGGCCTGTTCACCGAGTTCAGCCGGCAGCGGGGGCTGGCCCGCAACGGCCGCTGCAAGTCCTTCGCCGCGGCGGCCGACGGGGTGGGCTGGGGCGAGGGCGCCGGCATGCTCATCCTGGAACGGCTCTCCGACGCCCAGCGCAACGGGCACCCGATCCTCGCCGTCGTCCGCGGGTCGGCGGTCAACCAGGACGGCGCCAGCAACGGTCTCACCGCGCCGAACGGGCCGTCGCAGCAGCGGGTCATCCGCCAGGCCCTCGCCAACGCCCGCCTCACCCCCGCCGACGTCGACGCCGTCGAAGCCCACGGCACCGGCACCACCCTCGGCGACCCCATCGAAGCCCAAGCCCTCCTCGCCACCTACGGGCAGGACCGACCCGACAACCGGCCCCTCTGGCTCGGCTCCATCAAGTCCAACATCGGCCACGCCCAAGCCGCCGCCGGCGTCGGCGGCGTGATCAAAATGGTCCAGGCACTACGCCACGACCTACTCCCCCAGACACTGCACGTCGACAACCCGTCCCCGCACGTCGACTGGGACGCCGGAAACATCGCGCTACTCACCGAACCCCAACCATGGGAACGCAACGGCCACCCGCGCCGCGCCGGCGTGTCATCGTTCGGCATCAGCGGCACCAACGCCCACCTCATCATCGAAGAGCCGCCGGCGGCCGACGCGCCGGAGCCGACCGGGACGCCGGTGCCGTGGCTGTTGTCGGCCAAGACCCCTGCCGCGCTGACCGCCCTGGCCACCCGCCTCACCACCGCCACCACCTCACTGCCGACCGACGACGTCGCCCACACCCTGGCCCGCCGCACCCAGCACGCCCACCGCGCGGTCATCCTCGACGACCACCAGGACGCACTGGCCGCCCTCGCCAGCGACCAACCACACCCGTCCCTCGTGCGCGGCACCACCCGCCCGGCCGGGAAGATCGCGTTCCTGTGCACCGGGCAGGGCAGCCAACACCCCGAGATGGCCCACCGCGACGAACCCGTCTTCGTCGACGCCTTCGACCGGGTCTGCGCCGAGCTGGACAAGCACCTCGACCGGCCCCTGCGTGAGGCCATGGTCGACGCGGTCCACGAAACCCGCTACACCCAACCCGCCCTCTTCGCCACGCACGTAGCAATGCACGCCCTCGTCACGAGCTGGGGCATCACCCCGGACTACCTCACCGGACACTCCATCGGTGAACTGTCCGCCGCCCACCTCGCCGGAGTCCTCAGCCTCCCCGACGCCGCGCTCCTGGTCACCGCCCGAGGACGACTCATGCAGGCCGCCACCGCAGGCGGCGCGATGATCGCGATCGAGGCCACCGAGGACGAACTGACCCCGATGCTCGACCCGGAGAAGGTCTCCATCGCCGGACTCAACTCACCCACCAGCACCGTCATCTCCGGCGACACCCAAGCCGTCACCGCCATCGCCGCCCACTGGGCCGAGCGAGGACGACGCACCAAGAAGCTCACCACCTCACACGCCTTCCACTCCCCGCACATGGACCCGATCCTCGACGAGTTCCAGGCCATCGCGCAGAGCGTCACCTACCACCCGGCGACCATCCCCGTCGTCTCCAACCGCACCGGCGACGTGGCACCAGCGTTCGACGCCGGCTACTGGACCCGACACATCCGCGACGCCGTCCGCTACCGAGACATGATCTCCACCCTCGACGCGGCCGGTGTCACCACCTACGTCGAACTCGGACCCGACAACACCCTCAGCACCCTCACCCACGCCTGCCTCCCCCACGACACCACCGCCACCATCACCAGCGCCCACCTCGGCCAGCACGCCCAAGCAGTGCTGCACGCGGCGGGGCGTGAGACGGTCTGGACCACCACCACACCCGCCGGGCGGCTCACCGACCTGCCCACCTACCCGTTCCAACGCCAGCCCTACTGGGTGCAGGGCCGCCCCGGCGACGCCAGCGGCCTCGGCCTGGGCGGCACCACCCACCCCCTGCTCGGGGCGGCGTTGCCGCTGGCCGGCGAGGACGGCTGGGTGTTCACCGGCCACCTGAGCCTGAAGAGCCACCCCTGGCTGGCCGGGCACGCCGTGCACGGCACCGTCCTGCTGCCCGCCACCGCGTTCGTGGACCTGGCACTGCACGCCGCCGCCCAGGCCGGGTCCGCGGGCGTCGACGAACTGCTGCTGGAGGCGCCGCTGGTGCTCGACCCGCGCGGCGCCGTCCACCTCCAGACCGCCGTCAGCGCGCCGGACGAGCGGGGCGGCCGGACCGTCACCGTCCACTCCCGCCCGGCCGCCGACGACCAGGCGCCGTGGGTCCGGCACGCGAGCGGCACGCTGCGCCCGGCCGGATCGGAACCGGACGAGGCCGCTGCGGAGGAGCTGTCCGGGGCGTGGCCGCCCGAGGGCGCCGCGCCGGTGGACGTCACCGGGCTCTACCCTGAGCTGACCGCGGCGGGCCTCGACTACGGCCCGGCGTTCCAGGGGGTACGGGCTGCGTGGCGCGACGGCGACGTCGTCTACGCCGACGTCCGGCTGCCCGACGACGCCGACCCGGACGGCTTCGGCGTACACCCGGCGCTGCTCGACGCGGCCCTGCACGGCATGGTGCTCGGCGCCGCGGCGCGGGACGCGGCGGACCCGGCGATCCGGTTGCCGTTCGCCTGGTCCGGCGTGACGCTGCACGCCGGCGGCGCGACCCGGCTACGGGTCCGGCTGGCGCCGGCGCCCCACGGCGACGCGGTCTCGGTGCAGGTCGCCGACCTGTCCGGAGCCCCGGTCGCGTCGATCGAGTCGCTGTCGCTGCGGGCCGTCTCGGCGGAGCAACTGGCCGCGGCCGGTCCGCGCGCGGACGGCTCGCTCTTCGAGGTGCGGTGGACGCCGGTGCGACCCGCCGACGAGCCGGACGAGACGGCGCCTGTGGTGCTCGGCACCGGTGACCACCCCGACGTCGAGGCGCTGTTCGCCGCCCTGGACGCCGGCCAGGAGGCACCGGCCACGGTCGTCGCGGCGGTGCCGGCCGGTGGGTCCGGCGCCGATCACGGACCGGTCGCCTGGACGCTGGAGCTGACCCGCAGGTGGCTCGCCGACGACCGGCTGGCCGGTACGACGTTGGTGCTGCGTACCCAGGACGCGGTCGCGGCCCAGCCGGGCGACCGGGTGGCCGATCCGGCGCAGGCCGCGGTCTGGGGTCTGGTGCGGGTCGCCCAGTCGGAGCACCCCGACCGGTTCGTGCTCGTGGACGGCGCGGCGGAGGTCGTGCCGTCGCTGCCCGCCCTGCTCGGCACCGGTGAGCCGCAGGTGGCCGTCCGCGACGGGGCGGCCTACGCGCCGCGCCTGACCCGGACCACGGACGCGCCCGTGCTGACCACCCCCGACGGGCCGTGGCGGCTCGGCGTCACCTCGGCCGGCACCCTGGAAAACCTCGCCCTGCTCCCCGCACCCGAACTCACCCAACCACTCGCACCCGGCCAGGTCCGCATCGCCGTCCGCGCCGCCGGCCTCAACTTCCGCGACGTCCTCATCGCCCTCGACATGTACCCCGGCGACGCCGTCATCGGCGGCGAAGCCGCCGGCATCATCACCCACGTCGCCGACGACGTCACCACCCTCACCCCCGGCCAACACGTCATGGGCCTGTTCACCGGCGCCATGGGACCGACCGCGGTGACCGACCAGCGGCTGGTCGCCCCGGTGCCGCCGGGCTGGACGTTCGCCGAGGCCGCCGCCGCCCCGATCGTGTTCCTCACCGCCTGTTACGCGCTGACCCGGTTGACGGTGCTGCGGCCCGGCGAGCGGATCCTGATCCACGCGGCGACCGGCGGCGTCGGCACCGCCGCCGTGCAACTCGCCCGGCACCTCGGCGCCGACATCTACGCGACCGCCAGCGCCCCGAAGTGGGCGACGCTGCGCGGCCAGGGCGTCGGCGACGACCGGATCGGCAACAGCCGTACGCTCGACTTCGAGCGGCAGTTCCTGGACGCCACCGGCGGCGCGGGCATGGACGTGGTGCTCGACTGCCTGGCGCGGGAGTTCGTCGACGCCTCACTGCGGCTACTGCCGCGCGGCGGACGGTTCCTGGAGATGGGCAAGACCGACATCCGTGACCCGCAGGTGGTCGCGGACGCCCACCCGGGCGTGGAATACCAGGCGTTCGACATGGTCGACGCGGGCCCGGATCTGGTCGCGGAGATGCTGCGCGAGCTGGGCGAACTGTTCGCCTCCGGCGTGCTCAAGCCGCTGCCGGTCACCGCGTTCGACATCCGCGACGCGCCCACCGCCTTCCGCCACCTCAGCCAGGCCCGCCACACCGGCAAAGTCATCCTCACCATCCCCACCCCCCTCACCAACGACGACACCATCCTCATCACCGGCGGCACCGGCGCCCTCGGCGCCCTACTGGCCCGCCACCTCGTCACCAGTTACGGCATCCGCCGACTCATCCTCACCAGCCGCCGCGGACCCGACGCACCCGGCGCCACCGACCTGCACGACGAGTTGACCGCACACGGCGCCCACGTCACCATCACCGCCTGCGACACCGCAGACCCCGATCAACTCGCCGCCCTGCTCGACGGCCACCGACCCACCGCCGTGGTGCACACCGCAGGCGTCCTCGACGACGGACTCCTCACCGACCTCACCACCGACCGACTCGACACCGTCCTCACCCCCAAAGCCGACACCGCCTGGCACCTGCACCACCTCACCAGAAACCGCAACCTCACCGCCTTCATCACCTACTCCTCCATCGCCGGCACCCTCGGCAACCCCGGACAAGCCAACTACGCCGCCGCCAACACCTACCTCGACGCCCTCGCCGCACACCGCCACACCCACGGACTACCCGCCACCTCACTCGCCTGGGGACTGTGGGAGGACGCGGCGGGGATGGGCGGCGAAACGCCCCGGCGTCCCGGCGCGCTCGCCGCGCTCACCGCCGCGCAGGGGCTCGCCCTGTTCGACGCGGCGGTACGGGGCGCCCGCCCGACGGTGGTGCCGGCCCGGCTGGATGCCCGGGCGCTGCGTGCCCTCGCCGGCGCGGTGCCGCCGATCCTGCGCGGACTGGTACGCGGGCCCGCCCGGCGGGCCACCAACACGGACACCGGCGACGGCGACGCGCTGCGCGACCGGCTGGCCGGACTGGGCGAGGCGGAACAGCAGCGGCTGCTCGTCGACCTGATCCGCACCCACATCGCGGCCGTCCTCGGCCACGCCTCGGCCAACGACATCGACCCCGAGCGGCCGTTCTCCGAACTCGGCTTCGACTCGCTGACCGGGGTGGAGCTGCGCAACCGGCTGAACGCCGCCACCGGGCTGCGGATGTCGCCGACCGCGGTCTTCGACTACCCGACACCGGCAGCCCTCGGCGGCTTCCTGCGCACCGAGTTCGGCGGGACGCGCGCGAAGACCACCCGCCGGACGCCCACCACCCGGCCGGCCGACGAGCCGGTCGCCATCATCGGGATGGCCTGCCGCTTCCCCGGCGGCGCGGACAGCCCCGAACAGCTCTGGCAGGTGCTTGCCGGCGGCGTCGACGCGATCGGCCGGTTCCCGGACCGGCCCGGCTGGAACACCGCCGACATCTACGACCCGGACCCGGGGGCGGCCGGCAAGACGTACGCGCTCGAAGGTGGCTTCGTCCCGCACGCGGCCGAGTTCGACGCGGACTTCTTCGGCATCAGCCCACGGGAGGCCATCGCCACCGACCCGCAGCAGCGACTGCTGCTGGAGACGACGTGGGAGGCGCTGGAGCGGGCCGGGATCGACCCGGCGACCCTGCGCGGCAGCAACACCGGCGTCTTCGCCGGGGTGATCGCGCAGGCGTACGGCAGCACGTCGCCGGCCTCCTCCGGCGCCGAGGGCTACCTGATGATCGGCACCACCACGAGCATCGCGTCCGGCCGGATCGCCTACACGTTCGGCTGGGAGGGACCGGCCGTCACGGTCGACACCGCGTGCTCGTCCTCGCTCGTCGCCCTGCACCTGGCCTGCCAGGCGATCCGCAGCGGCGAGTGCGACATGGCGGTCGCCGGCGGCACCACCATCATGGCCAGCCCGGCGATCTTCACCGAGTTCAGCCGGCAGCGCGGTCTCGCCCCGGACGGCAGGTGCAAGTCGTTCGCCGCGGACGCGGACGGCACCGGTTGGGGCGAGGGCGCGGGTGTGGTGCTCGTGGAACGGCTCTCCGACGCCCGGCGCAACGGGCACCCGATCCTCGCCGTGGTGCGCGGATCGGCGGTGAACCAGGACGGCGCCAGCAACGGCCTCACCGCCCCGAACGGGCCGTCCCAGCAGCGGGTGATCCAGCAGGCGCTGGCCAACGCCCGGCTGACCACCGCCGACGTCGACGCGGTCGAGGCGCACGGCACCGGCACCAAGCTCGGCGACCCGATCGAGGCGCAGGCGCTGCTTGCCACGTACGGCCAGGACCGGCCCGACGACCGGCCGCTCTGGCTCGGCTCGATCAAGTCGAACATCGGGCACACCCAGGCCGCCGCCGGGATCGCCGGCGTCATCAAGCTGACCCTCGCCCTCCAGCACGGTGAGCTGCCGAAGACCCTGCACGCCGACACGCCGAGCCCGCACGTCGACTGGAGCACCGGCAACGTCTCGCTGCTGACCGAGGCGCAGCCGTGGCAGCCGAACGGGCGACCCCGCCGGGCGGCGGTCTCCTCGTTCGGCATCAGCGGCACCAACGCCCACGTCATCATCGAGCAGGCGCCGGACGACGCGCCCGCCGACGAGCCGGAGCCGCCGACGTCCGCGCCGGTCGCCTGGCTGCTCTCCGCCCGCACCGAGCAGGCGCTCGTGGACCAGGCCGGGCAGCTCGGCACCTTCGTACGGGCCGGAACCGCGCTGCGCCCGGCGGACGTGGCGCAGACCCTCGCCACCGGCCGGGCCCGGCACCCGCACCGCGCCGTCGTCGTCGGCGCCGACCGCGACGAGCTGCTCGCCGGCCTGGCCGCGCTGCCCACCGAGGGCGGCGCCGCGAACCTGGTGCGCGGCGTCACCGAGGGTCCGGCCGGCCCGATCGCCTTCGTCTTCCCCGGGCAGGGCTCGCAGTGGGCCGGCATGGCAGCCGAGCTGCTGGCCACCGCGCCGGTCTTCGCCCAGCACATCGAGGCGTGCGCCGCCGTCCTCGACCCGCTCACCGGGTGGTCGCTGCTGGAGCTGCTGCGCGGGGCGCCGGACGCGCCCCCGCTGGAGCGCGCCGACGTGGTGCAGCCCGCCCTGTTCGCCGTGATGACGTCACTGGCCCGGCAGTGGCAGGCCCTCGGGGTCCGGCCGGACGCCGTCATCGGCCACTCGCAGGGCGAGATCGCCGCGGCGTACGTCGCCGGGGCGCTCAGCCTCACCGACGCCTGCCGGGTCGTGGCGCTGCGCAGCCAGGCGCTCGCCGCGATCGCCGGCCTGGGCGGCATGGTCTCGGTGCCGCTGCCCGTCGAGGCGACCGAGAAGCTCATCGCCCGCTGGGACGGCCGGATCAGCGTCGCCGCGGTCAACGGGCCAGCCGCGACAGTCGTCTCCGGCGACGTCGCCGCCCTGGACGAGCTGCTGGCCGACGGGGAGTCCGACGGTGTGCGCGTCCGCCGGATCCCGGTCGACTACGCCTCGCACTCGCACCACGTCGAGGCGATCCAGGACCGGCTGCGGGAGGTGCTGGCGGGGCTCGAGCCCCGGACCGCCCAGGTGGCCTTCTACTCGACGCTCACCGGCGAGCCGATCGACACCGCCACCCTGGACGCCGACTACTGGTACGCCAACCTGCGCCACCAGGTCCGGTTCGCGCCGACCGCCGGGGCGCTGCTCGACGCCGGTTTCCGGCACTTCGTCGAGTGCAGCCCGCACCCGGTGCTCACCACCGGGCTCCAGGACACCGCCGAGCAGGCCGGTGTCGAGGCCACGGTGACCGGGACGCTGCGGCGGGACGAGGGCGGCTGGACCCGGTTGCTGATCTCGGCCGCCGGGCTGGCCGTACGCGGGGTGGAGGTGGACTGGTCGCCGGTGCTCGCGCCGATGCGGCCACGGCGGGTGCAGCTTCCGACGTACCCGTTCCAACGCCGCCCCTACTGGCTGCGGGGCGCCGCCACCGCCGACGTCACCGCGGCCGGGCTCGGCCCGGCGGGCCATCCGCTGCTCGCCGCCGCCACCGAGCTGCCGGACGGGGGCTGGTTGTTCACCGGCCGGCTCGGGCCGGACACCGCCGACTGGATCCCCGACCACGCCGTGCTGGACCACGTGCTGCTGCCCGGCGCCGCGTTCGCCGAACTCGCCCTGCACGTGGCCGCGCACGCCGACTGCGACCGGCTGGAGGAGCTGACCCTCGCGGCCCCGCTCGTCCTCGACGACCCGGCGGGCGTGCGGCTGCACGTGGTCGCGGGTCCGGCCGACCCGGACGGACGCCGGGCGCTGACCATCGACTCCCGGCCGGCCGGCACGGGCGGCGACGGCGTCTGGACCCGGCACGCCGACGGCGTGCTCGCGCCCGCGACGACGCCGCAGTCGCCGCCGGCGCCCGGCGGGGCCTGGCCGCCGGCCGGGGCCGACGAGGTCGCCGTCGACCAGTTGTACGAGCGGTTCCTCGCCGCCGGGCTGGCCTACGGTCCGGCGTTCCAGGGCGTCCGGGCCGCCTGGCGGCAGGGCGACACGGTCCACGCCGAGGTGACGCTGCCCGAGGGGACCACACCCGACGGTTTCGGCCTGCACCCGGCGCTGCTGGACGCCGCGCTGCACGCGATCGCGCTGCTCCCGGGCACCCCCGAGCAGGCTCAGGTGCCGTTCGTCTTCTCCGGCGTGGACCTGCCCGTCCCCGGGGCGGACACGCTGCGGGTGCGGGTCTCCCCGGCCGGGTCCGGCGCCGTCCGGGTGGACCTGGCCGACTCGGCCGGCACCCCGGTGACCACGATCGAGTCGCTGGCCATCCGTCCGATCGCGGTCGAGCAGCTCCGCCGCGCCGGTGGTCGCGACGGCGCCCTGTACCGGTTGGACTGGACGGCGGCGACCGTCGCCCCGGCGGACACCGGTTTCACGCTCCTCGGGCCGGATCCGTTCGGGCTCGACCCGACCGCGTCCCACCCGGACCTGGCCACGCTGCGGGCCGCCGTCGCCGCCGGCGGGACCGCGCCCGGCCTGCTGCTGCACGTCGCGTCGACCGGTCCGGACGCCGACCCGGTCGCCGGGGCGCACGCGCTCACCGCCCGGGTCCTCGACCTGTGCCGGGAACTCCTGGCCGCGCCGGAGCTGGCCGACACCCGGCTGGCGCTGGTGACCCGGGGCGCCACCGCCGCCGGCGGGCAGCCGCGCGACCTGCCCGGCTCGGCCGTGGCCGGTCTGCTGGCAAGCGCCGCGACCGAGAACCCGGGCCGGTTCCTCCTGGTCGACCTGGACGACACGGCCGCGTCGCGGGCCGCGCTGCCGGGCGCGCTCGGCGCCGCGATCGCCGCCGACGAGCCACGGATCGCGGTACGCGACGGGGCGGTCCTGGTGCCACGGCTGGTCGCCGCCGAACCGGCGCCGGAGCGGACCCCGCCGCGCCTCGACCCGGACGGCACCGTGCTGATCACCGGTGGCACCGGCACACTCGCCGCGGACGTCGCCGGGCATCTGGTCACCGCGTACGGGGCCCGGCGGCTGCTGCTGGCCAGCCGGCGTGGCCCGGCGGCCGACGGCGCGGACGAGCTGGTCGCGTCGCTGGCCGCGCTCGGCGCTGAGCCGCGCATCGTGGCCTGCGACGTCGCCGACCGGGACGCGCTCGCCGCTTTGATCGACGCGATCCCGGCCGCGCATCCGCTGACCGCGGTCGTGCACACGGCCGGCGTCCTCGACGACGGCATCCTGACCGCGCTCACACCCGACCGGCTGGACACGGTGCTGCGCCCGAAGGCCGACGCGGCCTGGCACCTGCACGAGCTGACCCGCGACCGCGACCTCGCCGCGTTCGTGCTGTTCTCCTCGTTCGCCGGCACGGTGGGCAGCCCGGGACAGGCCAACTACGCGGCGGCGAACGGGTTCCTCGACGCGCTCGCCGAGCGGCGGCGCGTGGACGGCCTGCCCGCCACCAGCCTGGCGTGGGGCCTGTGGGAGCAGGAGAGCGGAATGACCGCGACGCTGGAGCACGCCGAGCGGGCCCGGATGGCCCGCAACGGCCTGCTCCCGCTGCCCGGCGCGACGGCGCTGCGGCTGCTCGACGCCGCGCTCGCCGACGGGGCGCCGGCCCTCGTGCCGGTGCGGCTGGAGACCGTCGCGTTGCGCGCCCAGGCCGGCGCCGGGGTGCTGCCGGCGATCCTGCGCGGCCTCGTCCGGGTGCCGCCGCGTCGGACCTCCGCCGGGGCCGCCGCCCTGGCCCGACGGTTGGCCGACCTCGGCGACGCGGAGCGGGAGACGGTGCTGCTGGACCTGATCCGCGGCCAGATCGCCACGGTGCTCGGGCACGCCTCGCCGGACGCCGTCGACATCGACCGGCCGTTCCAGGATCTCGGTTTCGACTCACTGACCGCGGTGGAGCTGCGCAATACGCTCAACACGATGACCGGCCTGCGGCTGCCCCCGACGGTGATCTTCGACTATCCGAACACGGGCGCGCTCGCCCGGCACGTCCGCGACCGGCTCGCCCCGGCCGAGGTGCGGGACCCGGCCGCCGAGGAGCTGGAACGGTTGGAGCGGGCGCTCGGCGCGGTCGCCGCCGACGATCCCGGCCGCGGCCGGATCACGCTGCGCCTCCAGACGCTCCTGGCCCGCTGGACCGAGCACTCGGCGACGTCGGCCACCGCCGTCGCCGACCGGCTGGAGACCGCCGACGCCGATGAGATCTTCGCCTTCATCGACCGGGAGCTGGGCCGGGCCTGAGCACGCCCGCCGGGCGCCGCGACCGTTCGCGGCGCCCGGCCGACCCAGCTTTAGCGCCCGGCAAGCCGCCCGTTAGCGCAGGTCGGCAACCTGGAGCAGCCCGCTTCGACCGCTGGACGCTGGAGCTGCGATGACGACCTCGACCGACCAGATCGTTGCGGCCCTCCGGGCATCCCTGAAGGAGAACGAGCAGCTACGCCGGCAACAGAGCCGGCTGGCCGACCGGTCCCGCGAGCCCATCGCGATCGTCGGGATGGGCTGCCGCTACCCGGGTGGGGTGCGCACCCCCGAGCAACTGTGGCGGCTGCTCCGCGACGAAACCGACGCGATCTCGGCGTTCCCCGACGACCGGGGCTGGGACACCGACGCCCTCTACGACCCGGACCCGGAGCGCACCGGCACCACCTACGCCCGCGAGGGCGGCTTCCTGCACGACGCCGCCGACTTCGACGCGGACTTCTTCAGCATCAGCCCCCGCGAGGCCCTCACCATCGACCCGCAGCAGCGACTGCTGCTGGAGACCACGTGGGAGGCGCTCGAGGCGGGTGGCATCGATCCGCTGACGCTGCGCCGCAGCCGCACCGGCGTCTTCACCGGCGTGATGTACAACGACTACGGCGCCCGGATCCAACCGATGCCGCCGGAGTTCGAGGGCTTCATCGGCACCGGCAGCGCCGGCAGCATCGCCTCCGGCCGGATCGCCTACACGTTCGGCTTCGAGGGCCCGGCGGTGACCGTGGACACCGCCTGCTCGTCGTCGCTGGTCGCGGTGCACCTCGCGGTGCAGTCGCTGCGCCAGGGTGAGTGCACGCTCGCGCTGGCCGGCGGCGTGACGGTGATGGCCACCCCGCGGCTGTTCGTGGAGTTCAGCCGGCAGCGGGGGCTGGCGCCGGACGGCCGGTGCAAGCCGTTCGCGGCCGGCGCCGACGGCACCGGCTGGGGCGAGGGCGCCGGCCTGCTGCTGCTGGAGCGGCTGTCGGACGCCGAACGCCACGGTCACCAGGTGCTCGCCGTCATCTCCGGCAGCGCGGTCAACCAGGACGGCACCAGCAGTCAGCTCACCGCCCCGAACGGGCCGTCGCAGCGGCGGGTGATCCGCGACGCGCTTGCCGCCGCCCGCCTCGAACCGGCCGACGTGGACGCGGTGGAGGCGCACGGCACCGGCACCACGCTCGGCGACCCGATCGAGGCGCAGGCGCTGCTCGCCACGTACGGCCAGGACCGGCCCGCCGACCGGCCGTTGCGGCTCGGCTCGATCAAGTCGAACATCGGCCACGCCCAGGCCGCGGCCGGGGTCGCCGGGATCATCAAGATGGTCCTGGCCCTGCGGCACGGGATGCTCCCGCGCACCCTGCACGTGGACGCGCCGAGCCCGCACGTGGACTGGACGGCCGGGCAGGTCGCGCTGCTGACCGAGGCCCGGTCGTGGCCGCGCGGGGAGCGGGTCCGCCGGGCCGGCGTGTCGTCGTTCGGCATCAGCGGCACCAACGCCCACGTCATCGTCGAGGAGGCCCCGGCGACCGAGGCGCCCACCGGCGACGACACCGCGCCGGTCCCCACCGCCGACGCCGCGCCGTGGCTGCTCTCCGCACGGACCGCACCGGCCCTGCGGGCCCAGGCCGCGCGGCTGCGCGACCTGGTCGCCGAGCGGCCCGACCTGGACCCGGCCGGGATCGCCGCGGCGCTTGCCACGACCCGGGCCGTACTCGACCACCGGGCGGTCGTGCTCGCCGGCGACCGGGTGGCCGCGCTCGACGCGCTCGCCGCGGGCGACGCGCCGGCGGGCGTGGTGACCGGCGTGGCCGCCGGAGACCCGGGCCGGGTGGTCTTCGTCTTCCCCGGCCAGGGCTCGCAGTGGGTGGGCATGGCGGGTGGGCTGCTCGACGCCAGCGCCGAGTTCCGGGACCGGATCGCCGAGTGCGCCGAGGCGCTGCGCCCGCACACCGACTGGGACCTGCTGCCGGTGCTGCGCGACGAGCCGGGAGCGGCGTCGCTGGACCGGGTGGACGTGGTGCAGCCCGCGCTGTTCGCGGTGATGGTCGCCCTCGCCCGGCTCTGGGAGTCGTACGGGGTGCGGCCGGACGCGGTCGTCGGACACTCCCAGGGGGAGATCGCCGCCGCCCACATCGCCGGCGTGCTGAGCCTGCCGGACGCCGCCCGGGTGGTCGCGCTGCGCAGCCGTGCCCTCGGCGTGCTGGCCGGCACCGGCGCGATGGCCTCGGTCCCGTTGCCCGCCGACCTGGTCCGGGCGCGGCTGGAGGCCGCCGGCGCGGTGACCATCGCCGCGGTCAACGGCCCGGCCGCCACCGTGGTGGCCGGCACCCCGGAGGCCGTCGCCGCGCTCGTCGCCGCCGCGCAGGCGGACGGGGTGGACGCCCGCACCGTCCCGGTGGACTACGCCTCGCACTGCGACCACGTGGAGGCGGTCCGGGAGACGCTGCTGGCCAGCCTGGCCGGCATCACCCCACGGCCCGCGGAGATCGCGTTCTACTCCACCGTGGACGGCGAGGAGCCGGAGCCCGCCGTCCTGGACGCCGACTACTGGTACCGCAACCTGCGCCGGACGGTCCGGCTGGCGGACGTCACCCGGCTGCTGCACGAGCGCGGGCACCGGGTCTTCGTCGAGATCAGCCCGCACCCGATCCTGACCATGCCGATCCAGGAGACGCTCGACGAGCGGGCCGACGCCGCGCCCGGACTCACCATCGGCACCCTGCGCCGCGACGAGGGCGACCTCGTCCGCTTCCACGCCTCGCTGGCCCGGGCGCACGTCGGCGGCGTACCCGTCGACTGGCGGATCCCGTCCGGGCCGCGCGTCGACCTGCCCACCTACGCCTTCCAGCGCGACCGGTTCTGGCTGCCGACCCCGTCCGGGGCCGGCGACGTCACCTCGGCCGGCCTCAGCGCCACCACGCATCCGCTGCTCGGCGCCGCCGTATCGCTCGCCGACGGGGACGCGACGGTGCTCACCGGGCGGCTGTCGCTGCACGCCCAGCCGTGGCTGGCCCAGCACGCGGTCTTCGGCCGGATCCTGCTGCCGGCCGCCGCCCTGGTCGACCTCGCCGTGCACGCCGGCGACGGCGTCGGCTGCGACCGGGTGGAGGAGCTGACGTTGCAGGCGCCGCTCGTGCTGCCGGTGACCGGCGGGCTGGCCCTCCAGGTCACGGTCGCGGCGGCGGACGCCGGCGGCCGGCACCCGGTCACCGTGCACAGCCGGCCGGACTCCGACGAGGACGGCACGGACCGGCCCTGGACGCTGCACGCCGCCGGGCTGCTGGCCCCGGCCGACCCCGGCGACGAGCCGGACGCCGGCCCGGGACCGCTCACCGGCGCCTGGCCGCCGCCGGGCGCCACCGCGATCCCGCTCGACGGCCACTACGAACGGCTCGACCGGCAGGGGTACGGCTACGGCCCGCTCTTCCGTGGCCTGCGCGCCGCCTGGCGGCTCGGCGACGAGGTGTACGCCGAGGCCCAGCTCCCCGACGGCACCGACGCGGCCGGTTTCGGCCTGCATCCCGCGCTGCTCGACGCCGCCCTGCACGCCGCCGGGCTCACCGGCGCGGCCCCGGTTGGTGACGGCGAGGTGCTCCTGCCGTTCTCCTGGTCCGACACCGCGTTGCTGGCCTCCGGCGCGACCGGGCTGCGGGTCCGGGTGCGCCCGGCCGGCGCCGGCAGCGTGACGCTGGACCTGGCCGACCCGGCCGGTGGCCCGGTGGCGCGGGTCGGCGCGCTCGCGGTCCGGCCGGTCTCCGCCGCCGCGCTCGCCACCACCCGCGAGCCGCACCACGACTGGCTGTTCCACCTGGACTGGGCCACCGCGCCGGCCGCCGGGTCCGGCGCGGAGACGCCGCCGCGCGCGGTGGTACACGGCGACGACCCGTACGGGCTGGCCGCGCACCTGCCGCCGGCCACGACCGGGGACCCCGAGGTGACGGTCGCGACGCTGCCGATCCCGGGCGGGGACCTGCCGGACCGCGTCCGCGCCGCCGTCCGTACCGCCCTCGACCTGCTCCGCGAGCACCTGGCCGCGGACCGGCCCCGACTCGTCCTGGTGACCGCCGGGGCGGTGCGTGCGGTGCCGGGTGACGACGTCCGGGTCGATCCGGCCGCCGCCGCGGCGTGGGGACTGCTGCGCTCGGCGCAGTCCGAACACCCCGGCCGGCTGACCCTCGTCGACCTGGACCGGGATCCGGCCTCGACGGCCGCGCTGGCCGGTGTGCTGGCGCTCGACGAGCCGCAACTCGCCGTCCGGCAGGGCGTCGTGCAGGTGGCCCGGCTGGCCCGCGCCGACACCGCGCCCGCCCTGCCGCTGCCGGACGCCCCCGCATGGCGACTGCACTGGCAGGAGGACTCCACCGGCGGTGGCACCCCGGACAACCTGCTGATCCGCGCGTGGCCGGAGGCGGACCAGCCGCTGGAGCCCGGCCAGGTGCGCCTCGCCGTACGGGCCGGCGGGCTCAACTTCCGCGACGTGCTGATCAGCCTCGGCCTGGTCCGCAACGACGGCCGGCCGCTCGGCGGCGAGGCCGCCGGGGTGGTGCTGGAGACCGGTCCGGGGGTCGACGAGTTCACCCCCGGCGACCGGGTGATGGGCCTGGTCTCCGGCATCGGCCCGATCGCCGTCACCGACCACCGGTTGCTCACCCGGATGCCGCCGAACTGCACGTTCGCCGAGGCCGCCACCATCCCGGTGGTCTACCTGACCGCCTTCTACGGGCTGGTCGACCTGGCGAAGATCCAGCCGGGCGAGACGCTGCTGCTGCACGCGGCGACCGGCGGGGTCGGCATGGCGACGATCCAGCTCGCCAGACACTGGGGTGTCGAGGTGTACGGCACGGCCAGCCCGGGCAAGTGGGACACCCTGCGGGCGTTGGGTCTGGACGACGCGCACATCGCCTCGTCCCGGACCCTGGAGTTCGCCGACGCGTTCCTCGCGGCGACCGGCGGCCAGGGCGTGGACGTGGTGCTCAACTCGCTGGCCAAGGAGTACGTCGAGGAGTCGCTGCGGCTGCTGCCGCGCGGCGGCCGGTTCCTGGAGATGGGCAAGACCGACATCCGGGACCCGCAACGGATCGCCGACGACCACCCCGGCGTCACCTACCAGGCGTACGACCTGATGGACGGCGGCGCGGACCGGGTCAAGGAGATGCTCGACGAGTTGTCGGTCCTGTTCGACGACGGCACGCTACGGCCGCTGCCGGTGACCGCGTGGGACGTGCGTCGCGCCCCCGAGGCGTTCCGTTACCTGAGCCAGGCCCGGCACACCGGCAAGGTGGTGCTCACCGTGCCGTCCGCGCTCGACCCGGACGGCACGGTGCTGGTCACGGGCGGCACCGGCGTGCTCGGCGGCCTGGTGGCCCGCCGGCTGGTCGACGAGCACGGCGCCCGGCACCTGCTGCTCACCAGCCGGCGCGGGCCGGACGCGGCGGGCGCGGAGACGTTGCGCGACGAGCTGACCGCGGCCGGCGCCGACGTGACGATCGCCGCCTGCGACCTCGCCGACCGCGAGTCCCTGGCCGCGCTGGTGGCCGGGATTCCCGCGGCGCATCCGCTGACCGCTGTCGTCCACGCGGCCGGGGTGCTCGACGACGCCACCGTGGACGCGCTCACGCCGGAACAGCTCGACCGGGTGCTGCGCCCCAAGGTGGACGCCGCGTGGCACCTGCACGAGCTGACCGCCGGGCTGCCGCTCGACGCGTTCGTCATGTTCTCCTCGGCCGCCGGCACCCTCGGCGGCCCCGGTCAGGGCAACTACGCGGCGGCGAACGCGGCGCTCGACGCCCTGGCCGTGCACCGCCGCGGCCGGGGCCGGCCGGCGCTCGCGCTGGCCTGGGGTCTCTGGGCCGAGGCCAGCGGCATGACCGGTCACCTCGGCCGGGCCGACCTGGCCCGGCTCGGACGGACCGGCATGCTCGCCCTGAGCACGGCGGACGGGCTCGACCTGTTCACCGCCGCGTGGCCGTCCGCGCTGCCGGTGCTGGCGCCGGTCCGGGTCGACGCGCGGGCGCTGCGCGCCCAGGTCGAGGCCGGCGTCGCGCCACCGATTCTGCGCGGGCTGGTCCGCGGCGCGGCCCGGCGCAGCGCCGCCGGGGTCACCGTGGACGCCTCGGCTCTGGCCCGGCAACTCGCCTCGGTCTCCCGGGACGAGGGACGGGCGATCCTGCTGGAGCTGGTCCGCACCCAGGTCGCCACCGTGCTCGGGCACGCCTCCGCCGCCGAGGTGGACGCCGGGCGCGCGTTCAAGGACTTCGGCTTCGACTCGCTCACCGCGGTGGAGCTGCGTAACCGCCTGAACGCGGCGGTCGGGCTGCGGCTGCCGGTGACGATGGTCTTCGACTATCCGACGCCGGAGGCGCTTGCGGGCTTCCTGCACGGTGCCGTCGCCCCGGCCGACGAGGACGCGGCGGCGACCGCGGTGCTCGCCGAGATCGGCCGGCTGGAGGCGCGGATCATGGCGCTGGAGCCGGGCGAGGGGGCCGAGCGGCGCATCGAGGAACGGCTGCGTGGCCTGCTCTGGAAGTGGACCGAGAGGCACACCCCCACGGCCGCCGAGCCGGACGCGGCGGAGGACCTCTCGGTCGCCAGCGACGACGAACTCTTCGCGATGCTGGACGGGGAACTCGGCGCCTGATCGACCGACGGCGGGCACGGCAGGCGGTGGACCGCCTGCCGTGCCCGCCGGCTTATGACCGCCTGCCACAGGGAAAGGCCGCGTGCCCCCGGCCCGAAGGCCGGGGGCACGCGTGGAGGGGGGTGTGTGGTCAGTCGTCGGTGAGGGTGAGCGCCTGCGAGGGGCAGAGCAGCACCGCCTGCTCCACCCCGGCGATGTCGTCGTCGGGCCGCTCACGGAGCAGCAGCACGCGACCGTCGTCCTCGTCCTGGTCGAAGACCGTGTCGGCGGAGAGCACACACTGCCCCGCGCCGACACATGCCTCCCGGTCCGCGGTGATCCTCATGTCGGCGCCGCCCTACCAGGACACCGGCATCTCGGCCAGCCCGTAGATGCTGGCCTCGTCCTTCAGCGGCAGCTCCGACACCGGCACGGCGAGGCGCAGCGTGGGCACCCGCTCGAAGAGCGTCCGGTAGACGATCTCCAGCTCCAGGCGGGCGAGGTTCTGGCCCAGGCACTGGTGGATGCCGTAGCCGAAGGCGACGTGCGACTTGGCGCCCCGATCGATGTCGAACGTGTCCGGACGCTCGTAGTGGCCGGGATCCCGGTTCGCGCCGCTGAGCAGGGCGATGATGCCGTCGCCCTTGCGGATGGTCACGCCACCGATCTCGATGTCGTCGAGCGCCACCCGGGACCCGCCGGACACGTCCACGATGCTCAGGTAGCGCAGCAGCTCGTCCACGGCGCGGACCGCGAGGGTGCCGTCGTCGGTGAGCTTCGCCAACTGGTCCGGGTTCTGGATGAAGGAGAGCGTGCCCAGCGAGATCATGTTGGCGGTGGTCTCGAAGCCCGCCATCAGCAGCAGCATCGACAGCCCCACCAGGTGCGCGTGGTCGTAGTTGCCGGCCTCGCGGTACTTGGTGATCAACCGGCCGATCAGATCCTCGTCGCTCGGCGCGGCCTCCTTGCCGGTGACCAGCTTGTCCATGTACATCAGCAGGCCGGCGCCGGCCTGCATCCGCTCCATCTGGGTGGACTTGCGGTTGAACGCGACGAGCGTGCGCTCCTGGAAGAACCCGTGGTCGGTGTAGGGCACGCCGAGCAGGTCACAGATGACGAGCGACGGCACCGGCAGGGACAGGGCGGTCACCAGGTCGGCCGGCTGCTCCTGCTTGAGCAGGTTGTCGATGCACTCGTCGACGATCGCCTGGATGCGGGGACGCATCGCGGCGAGCTTCTTGACGGTGAACTCGTTGATCAGCATCCGCCGGTGCACGGTGTGCTCCGGCGGGTCGAGCCCCACCAGGGACTTGCTGACGAGCGAGATGGCGCCCATCGCCTGCCCGTCCATCTCGACGAGGTGCGGGTAGGCCGGATCGAGGCGGTTCACGCTGACCCGGGAATCGGCCAGGATCTGGCGCAGGTAATCGTGACCCAGAATGAGCCAGGCGGTCCTGCCGGTCGGGAGCGTCACCTTCGAGATCGGCTGCTCGGCGGCAATTTTCGCATAGCCGGCGGGCGGATCGACCGGGCAGGTGCGAGGCATCGGGAATGCGGGCGGAATTGCCGCGGCGACATCGTCCATTGCGATTACCAATCGTCGGTCCAGTGGCCGAAGCTGATCGTATTATCGCGCCGAACGGGCTCGACACCCCTAACCTGCCCCCTATGCCGGCGGGGTCGCAGGGGTCGGGCTCATCCGGCCTCGTCGTTGGTTTGCAGGGCGGCGGCCAGCCGCAGCCAGGCGCGGTGCTCGTCCGCCGTCAACGGCCGCTCGGGCAGGTCGCGTTCCGCCGGGTTCCCGCTGATCGGGCCGAACCGGCCGGACCGCCCGCCGCGCGGGCACAACAGCAGTTCGAGGCGGACGACGACACCGAACGCCCATGTGCGCCCGCGGGCCCGCAACCGACGGGATATCCGCGAACCCAGGTCGCGAAAGCGATTGTCCGGCATCCTTCTTTCCCGTCACTAATACGACGCTTAAGTGGACCGCCATGCGCCGAAACGGTTTTCCTGAGGGTTGACAGCCATTTCCGCGCCGCCTTAGCGTGAGAAGCGCCACGAATTCGGCGCGGCACTATGGAGGTGTCGAATCATGACCGATGTCCGCTACGAGGAATGCCGCCTGGAAGGCGGCCCCGGCTACCTGCCGGACAACCTACGGAATCCGCAGGTGCTCATGGCCGAGAACAAGGTGAAAGTCATGTTCTACAACGCGTGGGAGCACTTCGAGCGGATGGACGAGTTCACCGAGACCGGCGTGCCGATCTTCCGCTGGACGATGCAGACCAGAGCCGCGGAGTGACCGGGGTGCCCGGTCCGGCCGGGCACCCCGTCTCAACCCTGGTGACCGGCCAGCAGGCGGGTGACCACGCCACTGTCGACGTTCCCGCCGCTGAGCAGCACGCCGATGTCCCGACACCGGTCGCCGGGGCGGGACGACAGCCGCAGCGCGGCGGCCAGGGCGGTGGCCGCCGCCGGCTCGACCAGCAGGCGGGCATGCATCAGGACCGCACACAGCGCGGACGCGATCTCCGCCTCCTCGACGGTGACCACGTCCGCGACCCGGCCCCGGGCGAGGGCGAAGGGCAACTGCCCGATGCGGTCCGGCCGGAGGCCGTCCGCGATCGTCGGTCGCGTCCGGACGGTCACCGGGCGCCCCGCCCGCAGCGCCTCGGTCAGGGCCGGCACCGCCGCCGGCTCGGCCGCTACCACCCGCACGTCCTCGCCCTCGGCGGCGAGACAACCTCCGGCGACCGCGCTGCCACCGCCGACCGGCAGCACGATCGCGTCCAGGCGGCCACCCGCGGCGCGTACCTGCGCCAGCATCTCGGCCGTGGCACTGCCCTGACCCGCGACGACGTCGGGATCCTCGTAGGGGTCGACGACGTCCAGCCCGCGCGTGCGCCGCACCTCGGCCAGCACCGCGAGACGCTCGGCGAGCGTGGTGCCGGCAAGCACCACCTCGGCGCCCGCCGCGCGGATCCGGCGCAGCTTGCCGGGGGCGATGTCGGTCGGCAGCACCACGGTCGCCGGCACGCCCACCTCCCGCGCGGCCCGGGCGACCGCGATCGCGTGGTTGCCGGTGCTCTGCGCCAGCACCCCGGCGGTGCCGGCGCCGGCCAGCCGCCCGACCGCGAGCAGCGCCCCGCGCATCTTGAACGAGCCGCCGATCTGCAGGCACTCGGCCTTGAGCCACAGCCGGGCGCCGGCGAGCCGGTCCAGTTCGTCGTCCCGTACCACCGGGGTGGTCACGACGCGGGCGGCCAGCCGCCGGGCCGCGGCACGCACACTCTCCGGCGTCGGCGCCTCGGCGACCGTCATGACTGCCGCACCGCGTTGTTCTGTCCCTGTCACCACCGCAGCGTGGGCGTTCCGGCCAACGTATCGCTAAAGCTGCCCTTCAGCCGCGGACCCGATCGACCCCGGTGCGCGCGTGTCCGGGTTGTGACCGGCTCGCCTGGGGATTACCGTGATGTCGCCGTTCTGGTGGTCGCCCGGGTTTCACCATTCCGTGGACCGATCGTCGAGACCCCGGGACGTGACGTGAGGGGACCGACTGGTGCGGTTGGTGGAACGCGACGAGCAGCTCGCACTGCTCGAGCGAATGTTTTCCGATGATCTCGGTCCCGACATGGTGGTCGTGAACGGGCCGGTCGCCTCCGGCAAGACCCGGCTGTTGGACACGTTCGCCCGGCAGGCGACCCGGCACGGTGCACGCATCGCGGTCGCCGGGGCGTCGCCCGGGCCGGGCGTCCCGCCCTTCGACGTGTTCCGGCAGCTCTGCCCCGACCTGCCGCTGCCCGCCCGGACCGGCCGGGAGATCGCCGAGCGGCTGGCCGCGGCGTACGAGCTGACCACCGACGACGAGACGGACGAGACCGTACGGCAGATCTGTCGCCTTCTCGACCAGGCTCCCCCGCGTCCCGCCGACGGCGTGCCGCTTGTCATCGTGGTCGACGACGTCCACCACGCCGACGCGGCGTCCCTGCGCTGCCTGTCCCACCTGATGCGGGACCCGCAGCCGGCGCTGGTCCGGCTGGTGGCGGCGGAGGCGGAACGGGTCGGCCCGCGCCCACCGGCGCTCACCGCTCTGCTGCGCCCGGCCCGGGTCCGCCGGACGACCCTCGCCATGCTGTCCGAGTCCGGCGTCGCCGAGGTTCTCGCCGACCGTTGCGGCGCCGAGCTGGCGCGTCAGCTCGGCGCCGAGTGCCACCGGGTCACCGGCGGCAACCCGTTGCTGGTGCGGGCCCTGCTGGACGACTCCTTCGGCCGGTCGGACGCGACCAGCCGGCTGGTCGCCGGCGCGGCGTTCCGCGACGCGGTGCTCGCCTGCCTCCACCGGTGCGAGCCCGACGTGCTCGACCCGGTCCGCGTGCTTGCCGTCGCCGGTGGCGGGCTCTCCCGCGCCGCCCTCGCCGACGTGCTCGGTCCGGGCGCGGCGTCGACGCTGCCGGCCCTGCGGCCCGGGACCACGGCCGGTCTGGTCACCGACGGGGATCTCGGCGATTCCGCGCTGGCGCGGGCGGTGCTCGACGGGCTGCCCGACCGGGCCCGGGCCGATCTGCACGGACGGGTCGCCGCCGCCCTGCACCGCGCGGGTGCGCCGGCCACCGCCATCGCGCCCCACCTGCTCGCCACCGACCCGGCCGCCGAGCCGTGGATGGCCCAGAGCCTGCTCGACGCGGCGGCCCAACTGTCCGACACGGAGCCCGAACTCGCCCAGCGCTGGCTCCGGCACGCCGCTTGGCACTGCGACGACGAGGCCCAGCAGGCCCGCATCCGGATCGCTCTCACCGACCTCCAGCTACGGTTCGACCCGGACGCCGGGCTGCGGCAGTTGGCCGGTGTCCCGGCCGCGGTCCGCACCGCCGGCCTCGACCGGGCCCGGTCCATCGAGCCGATCCGCCACCTGCTGTGGTTCGGCCGGGTCACCGAGGCGAGCGAGGTGTGGCACCACGCGACCGGCACCCACCCGGGCGACGCGGCCGATCTCCACCTGTCCGGCCGCTGGATCGACCTGCTGTTCCCGGAGCTCGCGGCGGCACAGCGGGACGGACCGCACCGCCCGCCGCTCGACCGGGCCGGGGCGGCCACGCTGCGTACGCGCCTGGCCGGCATCGCCGGTCTGGAAACCGCGGTACGCCGGGGCGGGGACAACGGCGTCGTCGACGCGGCCGAGCACGCGCTGGGGGCGCGCGGGGCGCGGGAGCCGGTGTACTGGACCCTGGTCTGGCCGCTGGCCACGCTCGTGTTCGCCGACCGGTTGGACCGGGCCGACGCCTGGTGCGGGGCGCTGCTCGCCGGTCCCGCGCTCGACCGGTTGTCGGCGTCGCTGCTCACCGCGATCCGGGCCGAGATCGCGCTGCGCCGCAGTGACCCCCGGACCGCCTACCACCTCGCGGACGAGGCGTTGCAGGGGCTCTCCGCGCCGGCCTGGGGGGTCGCCATCGGTCTTCCGCTCGCCGTGGCGGTGCGGGCGCTCACCGACCTGGGGCAGCTCGACGAGGCAGCCGTTCGGCTCCGCACCCCGGTGCCCACGGTGATGTTCGACAGCGTGTTCGGGTTGTTCCATCTCCGGGCCCGGGGCGTCCACGCGATGGCCGGCGGCGCGGACCGGTTCGCGCTGCGCGACTTCCGGCGGTGCGGCGAGCTCATGCGCCGCTGGGGTTACGACCTGCCCGCACTGGTGCCGTGGCGGACCGAGGCCGCCCGCGCGCTGCTCAGGCTGGGCCGCCGGAGCGCCGCCGAACACCTGGTCCGGGAGCAGCTCGACCGGCTCGGCGCCGGGCATCCGGCCGAACGCGGCGCCGCCCTGCGTACCCTCGCCGGCTGTGTCGGCCTGCCCGATCGCGCGGCCACGCTCGAGGACGCGATCCGGGCCCTGGAGGTGTCGAGCGACCGGATCGAGCTGGCGCGGGCGCTTCACGAGTTGGCCGGCGTCCTGCGTCTCACCGAGGACCACAGGCGGGCCGGCCGCGCCGCCCGCCGGGCGGAGCGGGTGGTCGAGCAGTGGAGCCTCGACCCCTATTCCGCCGGCCGCGGGGCGCCCGGCGAGCCGACCTGGACGGCCACCCCGCTGCCGGAGGCGGTACGCGGATTGACCGCCGACGAGGTGCGGGTGGCCACCCTGACCGCGCAGGGGCACACCAACCGTGAGATCGCGGGCCGCCTCTTCCTGACCACCAGCACGGTGGAGCAGCAGCTCACCCGGATCTACCGGAAGTTGTCGGTGAGCGGGCGGGGCGAGCTCGCGGCCCGGCTGCTCGCCACGAACGCCACCGACACCGACTAGCCACGGGCACCTCCATATCCATCGCCTCGCCGCCGGTCAACCCCTAGGGGCCACAACGGGACTCCATCCCGGGGGGCGGGTCGGAAACAGTGGGGTGATCCGTCGTTGCGCAGCGCGACGACACCTTGGAACACTCGGCATGTTTCCCGCATCGGCCGCCCGGGCCCGCGGTCCGCCCGGACCGAACGGATCGTCGACGGTCCCGGCGTCCACACCGGAGGCTGCCACGCGCGAACGAACGATGTCCCGGACGTGATCGACCATGCCTGCGCAGAGAACACGGCCTGCGCCCTCGGGGGGAGGGAAGCTCGCTCGATGCCACTTGTGGAGCGACAGGAACAGCTGAGTACGGTGTCCGGCGCGTGGCGTGACGCGCGCGCCGGACGAGGTCAGGTGGTGCTCGTCACCGGTGGGGCCGGCAGCGGCAAGACGGCCCTGCTGGAGGCGTTCGCGGACGAGGTCCACTCCGCCGGCGGACGCACGCTGAGCACGGACGGTTCGTTCACCGGACGCGGCACCCCGCTCGCGTCGATCGCCCAACTCTTCGAGCATGCCGCCGTCCCGGACGCGGTCACGGACCGCGTCCGCCGGATGATCCTCGCCGTCACCTCGCGCCCGCCCACCGGCGGGACCGACCCGCTCGACCCACACGCCGCGAACGGTCCCGCGCTGACCGCGCTGCTCGGCGCCGTCGTCGCCGCGCTGTTCGCCCTGGCCGGCGTCGCGCCGCTCTGCATCGTGATCGACGGACTGCACGAGGTCGACGCGATGTCCCTGTTCTGCCTCACGCACCTGGCACGACGCATCCGTCGTGCCCCGATCATGCTGGTGCTCGCCGAATCTCCCCAGGCCGTGCCCACGCGCCCCGAGTTCCGCGCCGAGCTGCTCAGCTCACCGCACCTCTGCCGGATAGCACTGCCTCCGTTGTCGGAAAAGGGACTGGCCGAGCTGATCGCCGAGCACACCGACCCGGTCACCGCGCACGAGATCGCCGGCGAGGCGCACCGGACCACCGGCGGCAGTCCCCTGCTCGCCCGCGCGTTCGTCGACGACTGGCTGGCCGAGCACACCCGGACGCCCGGCGTCGCCGGCCACACCTTCGACCAGGCGGTGCTCTCCTGCCTCTACCGGCAGGAGCCGCAGACCCGCGCCGTGGCCCACGCCGCCGCCGTCCTCGGCCGGCCGGCGCCGCCGGAGACCATCGGGCAGATGCTCGACATCGTCCCCGAGGCGGTGACCCGCGCCATGCGGGTCCTGGAGAGCGCCGGCCTGGCCGACGGCGACCGGCTGCGTCATCGGCGGATCAGCGAGCGGATCCTCGCGGCCGTCCCGGACGAACAGCGGCGGGACCTGCACCGCCGGGCGGCCACCGCCCTGTTCGCGCACAGCGCCTCCCCCGACGCGGTGGCCGGGCAACTCGTTTCGGCCGGCTGGGCCGGCGCGAGCTGGGCGGTCTCCTCCCTGCACGAGGCGGCCGAGCACGAGCTGTCGCGGGGGCGGGCCGACCGGGCGAACGTCTATCTCCACCTGGCCCAGCGCGGGCCGCTCGACCCACGGCAGCGCGCCGCCGCGCGGATGATGCTGCTGCACGCCCGTTGGCAGCTCAATCCGCGGTCGGCGGCGCCGCAACTCGACGAGATCGTGCTGCGCCTGCGCCGCGGCGCCCCGGCCTCGGAGGCCGCGAGCGCCGTCCCTTACCTGCTGTGGCAGGGGCGCGTCGAGGACGCCACGGAGGCGTTGCGGCTTCGCCGGCCGGACACCGCGTCACCGGCGCGGATCCGCATCGCGGAGATGCTCCTCGCGCTGATGCGCCCCGGATCGGGCGATCCGGACCGGCCGGGTGAACCCGGGCTGGCCGAGTCGGCGGTCCACCCCTGCCTCGACGCGATCGGGGCGCTCGGCACGGCGCTGGAGCCCGGGCGGGCGGCGGAGGCCGCACAGGCCGCCGATCTGCTGCTGAGCCGCTACCGCCCGACGTCGGTCGACCCGGCCGTACTCGCCCCGGCGGTGGCCGCGCTCACCTACGCGGGCTGCCCGGCCAGCAGCCTCGGATGGCTCGACGAGCTGGCCACCGACGACGCGGTCGCGCACCGGCCGACCTGGACGGCGGTCCTCCACGCGCTGCGGGCCGAGGCACTGCTGCGGACCGGCTCGCTGACCGGGGCCGCGCACCACGCGAGCGCGGCGCTCACCGGCGTGTCGCCGCACGGGTGGGGCGTCGCCGTCGGCGTGCCCCTGGCCACGCTCGTCTACGCCGCCACGACCGCGGGCCGGCTCGACGACGCGGAGAAGCACCTGGCCCGGCCGGTGCCGGAGGCGATGTTCCGCACCCCGTTCGGCCTGCCATATCTACAGGCTGCCGCCCGCCACCACCTGGCGACCGGGCGGGCCCGCACCGCCGCCAACGAGCTGCGGCTGTGCGGCAGCCTGATGACCCGGTGGGGCATGGACACCGACGGCCTGGTGCCGTGGCGGCTCGAACTCGCCCGCGTCGAACTGCACCTGGGCCAGCGGGCCGCCGCGGCCGAACTGGTCCGCGCCCAGTTGGACCGGCTCGACGACCGCCGGCCGGACGAGGCGGCCCGGCACCACGCGCGTACCCGGGGCGTCGCGATGCGGCTGCTGGCCGCCACGCTGCCGGCCCACCAGCGCGGGCCGCTGCTGTCCGAGGCCGCCGACCTGTTGGAGGGTGCGGGCGACCGGCTGGAGCTGGCGTGCGCGCTCGCCGACCAGGGGCACGCGTTGCGGGCCGCCGGCGACGGCGCCCGCGGCCGGCTGCGGATCCGGCGGGCCGCGCAACTGGCCGAGGAGTGCGGCGCGGAACCCATCGGTCTGCAGTTGCTGCGCGGCGGCTCCGGCCGGGCCGAGGCCGCGCCGGTCGAGAAGGTGGCCGAGCCGACCGCTCCGGCCGAGCCCACGGTGCTGGTGCCGCGGGGGTCCCCGGCGGAGCGTTGCCTCGACGAGCTCACCGACGCCGAACGGCGGGTGGCGATGCTGGCCGCGCACGGCTACACCAACAAGCAGATCTCCGGGCGGCTGTACATCACGGTCAGCACCGTCGAGCAGCACCTCACCCGCATCTACCGCAAGCTGAAGGTCAAGCGCCGTTCCTCGCTGGCCGCGGAGCTGCTGGGCCGGGACGAGAGCGGCCTGGACGACGTGTCGTAGCCGGCCGGCGGCCCGCTCGCTTTATCGCGGCTTTAGCGGGCCGGTGCACGATGGGCCGGACACGGGGGAGGCGGCAGGAGGCACGACCGGCCGAACCGGCGGCGCGGGGCGCCTACACCCGCGCCGAGAGCACCCGCTCGTCGCCGACCAGGATCGCGTGCTGGAGTTCCTGGAGCGCGCGGCAGGGCTCCAGGCCGAGTTCCCGGTTGAGCGTCGCGCGCGCCTGCTGGTACGCCTGGAGCGCGTCGGCGGTGCGGTCCGACCGGTACAGCGCCAGCATGAGCTGGCGGTGAAACGCCTCGTGCAGCGGGCTGTCCGCGACCAACTGCCGCAGCCGGCCGATGAGCCGGCGGTGCTGGCCCAGTTCGAGCTGCGCGTCGACGAGGATCTCCAGGCACTCCATCCGCACCTCGGCCAGCCAGGCGGCGAAGCTCCCGACGATCACGCCGTCGCTCGGCTCGCCGAGCAGGGGGCCGCGCCACAGCGCGAGCGCGCGCTGGAGCACCTCGGCCCCCTCCTCGTACCGGTGCGCGGCGTGGTAGCCCCGACCGGCCTCGACCAGGGCGAGGAAGTCCTGGAAGTCGAACTCGTCGTCGCCCTGCCGCAGCAGGTAGCCCGGTGACCGGGTGACGATGGTCTCGGTGCCGGGCCGCTGCCGGGCCAGGAACTTGCGCAGCTCCGACACGTAGACGTGCAGGCCCGCGGTCGCCCGGTGCGGCGCCCGCTCCCCCCACACCTCGCCGATGAGCTGGTTGGTGCTGACCACGTGGTCCGCGCGGACCAGCAGCACGGCGAGCAGCAGTTCGATCTTCCGGGCGGTGAGCATCTGCGGACCGTCCGGGCCGATCACCCGCAACGATCCGAGCAGTTCGTATCGCATCTACGCCTCCCCGCGCGGCGCCACCCCGGCCGCGGTGCCCAGCACCCGGCCGACGTGGGCGGCCACCTGCGCCGTGTGCTTGTCGAGGTAGAAGTGCCCGCCCGGGAACACGTGCAGGTCGAACGGGCCGGTGCAGTGGTCGCGCCACGACTGGGCCTCGTCCGGCGTCGTGTAGGGGTCACGGTCGCCCATGAACGCGGTGACCGGGCACCGCAGGGGCGGCCCGGGCCGGTACGGATGGGTCTCGATGGCCCGGTAGTCGCTGCGGATCGCCGGCAGGAACGACGCGAGCAGCTCCTCGTCGGCGAGCCAGCCGACCTCGCCGTCGGCGAGGGACCGCAGCTCGGCCACGATGCCCGCGTCGTCCCGCCGGTGCACGTCGGTGTGCCGCAGGCGGGACGGGGCACGACGGCTGGAGGCGAAGAACCAGACCGGCACCCGGCCGGCGGCGGCCAGTCGCTGTGCCGTCTCGTACGCGATGACCGCGCCCATGCTGTGCCCGAACATCGCGAACGGGCGGGCCGGCTGGGCGAGCAGCTCGGCGCACATCCGGTCGGCGAACTCGTCGACGCTGTCGATGCGGGGCTCGTTGCGACGGTCCTGCCGGCCGGGGTACTGCACGGCCGAGACCTGCACCCGCGGCGCCACCATCTGCGAGAGCTGGAAGTAGGCGCTCGCCGAGCCGCCCGCGTGCGGGAAGCAGTAGAGCTCGACCTCGCTGTCCTGGCACGGGTGGAACCGCCGCAGCCAGGGCGTGCCGGTGCGCGTCGCCGCGGACGCCGGGCTCACCGCGCGCTCCCGTCGCCGGCGAGCATTCCGGACACCGTGGCAGCCACCTCGTCGTTGGCGAGGAGCTTCGCGTGCTCGTCGTCGACCGCGATCTCCCGGCCCACGAGCGGCCCGGCGCCGCCGATGCCGGACGTACGCACGGCGTGCAGCCCGCTGAGTTCGGTGACCGACTGGAAGGCGGTCGCCGTCCGCCAGCGGGGCAGCGGGTCCAGCTCGGCGGCGGCGGTGAGGTAGCGCAGGAACGAACAGAACGTCCCCATCAGCTCGTCGCGCAGCGGTTTGCTGAGCCCGGCCTGCGCGAACGCGACGTCACCCATCTCCAGGGTGAGCCGGCACAGCGTCTCGCACATCTCCGCCATGCCGCACTCGCGGTCGTGCAGATCCTGCGCGGCCTCCTGGGCGCGCTGGATGTCCTCCATCGGCAGCACCCCGGCGAGGTAGCCGACGACCTTGTGGAACTGCCACACGAGCGTCTGCGGCACCGCGATCTCGGGGTCGAAGAGCAGGAGCTGCGGTTCGCTGCCCTGCCAGGCGGCGACGCGCTCGGACAGGGCCGCCGCGTAGACGGCGCCGCCGCAGAACCCCATCACCGCGGCCACCGGCCGGGGCCGGCGTTGGAACGCCGTCCACCAGTGCTCGATGTACGCCGGCCCGGACGCGGTCCGTTCGGTCTCGGGGCCGGGCGGGCTGGTCTCCCAGAACGCGCAGTCGACCGTCAGGCGTTCGGCCAGATCGGCGAACCTGGCCTCCGGCCGCCCGGTGGCATCGAAGTCGACGGCCAGGATGACCCGCTCGGCGTGGTCGGGCTCGGCAAGCACCCGCCATCCATCAGCTCGCGCCATATTCCGCTCCAAGTCAGGGCGTTCGGGTGTGCTATGCCGACCGAGCCTAGGTCAGCGCGGGGGGCCGCTCCGGCCTCGCGCACCCCTATCGATCCCCTACTCGACCACCCCCGGTCTGCGGGTCAAGGGGTACCCGGCGTGCCGGGAGCGTCCCTACAGTTCGGACCGACAGCGGCACCGGCCGGGGTGGGAGGCAAGGGTGGATATCGCAGCGACAGCGGTGACGGGACGGACCCCGGCCAGCCGGAAGGAAGCCGCCCTGTGGCTGTTGGAGCGGCTGGTTCCGGACAGCGCGCCGAACAACCTGACCCTGGCGTTCCAGGTCGAGGGCCGGCTGGACGAAGCCCGGCTGACCGCCGCGCTGCGGGCGATCTTCGCCCGCTACGAGACGCTGCGCACGGTCTACCACTCGGTCGGCTCGACGCTGGAGAAGGAGGTCGTCGCCCCCGGCGACTTCGACGTGCCGCTGGAGCGGCTGCCGGACGGTGACCCGCAGGTCTTCGTCGTCCGCCCGTTCACCTTCGACGGCCGGCCGCTGGTGCGGGCCGGGATGCGCCGGGACGCCGACGGCGACGTCGTCTGCCTGGCCTTCCACCACCTCGTCTACGACATCATCTCCGGCTCCATCATCCTCGCCGACCTGATCCGGGCCTACGACGCGCTGGCCACGTCGGAGCCGTTGCCGGCGGAGCTGCGCGCCGAGGTGCCGTCGTTCACCGAAGCGGAGCCGGCGGCCGAGAGCGTCGAGTTCTGGCGCACCGAGTTGGCCGGTTACGACCCGGCGGCGCTCGGCCTGGCGTGCGGCGCGCCCGACGCGGACCAGCCGAGCCTGCGCGGCGACCAGGTCACCCACCGGCTCAGCGCGGCGACCAGGGAGATCGTCCGGCGGCTGCCGAAGGAGGTGCGCGCGCCCGAGGCGGTCATCCTGCTCACCGCCTTCCAGTTGCTGCTGGCCGCGCACGGGTCCGGGCCGGACCTCGCCGTCGGCACGCCGGTGAACGTGCGCGGCAAGGTGGCCGCCGGCGCCGTCGGCCACCACACGAACGTGCTGCCGATCCGCGCCCGGATCGACCCGCGGGAGAGCTTCCGCACGCTTGTGCGCCGGGTCCGGGACACCTACTTCGGCGCGCTGATGAACGCCGTCGTGCCGGAGGAGGACATCGCCCGGCTGGTGCCACGCACCGCCGACAACAGGCGCCCGCGGCTGACCCGGCACCTGTTCAACTACTTCCCGCTCCAGCAGGCCCAGTTCCGCATCGGCGGCCTGGACGCCCGCCCGCTCGTCATCGACAACGGCTTCAGCAAGTACGACCTGGAGTTCTTCGTCGCCTCGGCGGACGACGGCATCGACCTGGTCGCCCGCTTCGCCACCGACGTGCTGGACCGGGACGACGTGGTGGCGCTGCTGCACCGCTACGAGGCGCTGCTGACCCTGTTCGGCGAGACCGTCGACACCCCGACCGGCGAACTCGCCGTCTGGTCCGCCACCGACCACGCGGTCATCGAGGCGGCGAACGAGTCCGCCCACGACATTCCCTTCGACACGGTCGTCGCCGCCGTTCGCCACCACGCGCTCGCCACCCCCACCGCCGTCGCGATCCACGACGAGACCGGCCCGGTCACGTACCGCCAACTGTGGTTCGCCGCGTCCGCCGCGGCCCGGCGGCTGCACGGGGCCGGCGCCCGTCCCGGCGACGTCGTCGCCATCGCCGCCGCCCGGGACGCCACCCTGATCGCCAACGCGCTCGGCGTCTGGTTGTGCGGGGCCGGCTACCTGCCCATCGACCCGGAACACCCGGCCCACCGGGTGCAGCACGTGCTGCGGGACTCCGGCGCCCGCATCGTGCTCGCCGACCACCCGGTGGAGGCGGCGCCGGACCGGCCGGTCACCGTCATGGCGCTGCACGACGCCCACGGCACGGACGCGCCGCCGGACGGTCCGCTGCCCGCGGTCCCGCACGAACCCGGCCCCGACGAGCGCGCCTACCTGATCTACACCTCCGGCTCCACCGGACGCCCCAAGGGCGTCTCGATCCGGCACCGCAGCATCGCGAACGCCGCCGCCCACTACGTGGACATCCTGGACGCGACCCGGACCGACGTCACGCTCTGGCTCACCACGTTCGCCTTCGACATGGCCAACCTGGAGATGTACGTGCCGCTCTACAGCGGCGGGCAGATCGCCGTCGCGCCCGACGAGGCCCGCAGCAACGGCGTGGCGTTGCGCGCGGCGATCGAACGTCACCAGCCGCACATCCTCCAGGCCACGCCGACCACCTGGCGGATCGTGCTCGACCAGGTCGCCGACCAGCTCGACGGGCGGCGCGTGGTGACCGGCGCGGAGATCGTGCAGGTGGACATCGCCCGCCGGCTGCTGGACACCGGCTGCGAGCTGCACCACGCGTACGGCCCGACCGAGACCACCACGTGGGCGACCTGGGCGCGGGTCGACCGGATCGAGGGTGACCGGCTCGACGTCGGCGGCCCGATCTGGAACACCTACCTCGGCGTCGCCGCCGAGGACGGTCGCCAACTGCCGGTCGGGGTGCGCGGTGAGGTCTGGATCGCCGGGGACGGCGTCGCCCTCGGCTACCACGAGCGGGACGACCTCAACGCCGAGCGGTTCGGCACGCACCCGGTGTACGGCCGCTTCTACCGCACCGGCGACGTCGGCCGCTGGCGGTCCGACGGCACCATCGAGCTGTTCGGCCGCTCCGACCGCCAGATCAAGCTGCGGGGCAACCGCATCGAGCTGGGCGAGGTCGAGGCGGCCCTGCTCAGCCACCCGGAGGTGCGGGCGGTCGCGGTCGTCGCGGTGGGTGACCGCAGCGCCGACGCCCGCCTGGTCGCGTTCGTCGAGACCAGCGGGGACGCGGACATCTCGGCGACGCTGTGGGAGCACGCCCGGGCCGAACTGCCGCACGCCTCGATCCCGCAGGAGTTCCACCCCGTCGACGCGCTGCCGGTGAACGCCAACGAGAAGGTGGACTATCCCCGGCTGGAACAACTCGCCGGGCACGTCCACCGGGAACGCGCCGCCGCGCCGTCGCACCCCGACCTCGACGGCCCGGCCCCGGACGGCGCCGACCCGCTCGTGACGCGGCTCGTCGGCCACTGGCGCGCCATCCTCGGCCACGACGAGGTCGACGCCGACGCCAACTTCTTCACCAGCGGCGGCCACTCCCTCGCCGGGGCGCAGTTGCTCCAGCAGATCCAGGACGACATCGGTGTCCCGCTCAAGCTGGCCGACCTCTTCGACGCACCCACCCCGGCCGGGCTGGCCGCGCGGGTCCGCGAACTCGACGCCGAACCGGCCGTGTGACGGCACCGATCCACAGAGAAGGGCCGTGGACGCTGCGATGACCAACGAGGAGAAGCTGGTCGACTACCTCAAGTGGGTGACCGCCGACCTGCATCGGACCCGGGAACTGCTGCGCCGGACGGAGGCCGCGGCCCGCGAGCCGATCGCGGTCGTCGGGATGGCCTGCCGCTACCCCGGTGGCGTGCGGACCCCGGACGACCTGTGGCGCCTGGTCGCCGACGGGTCCGACGCCATCGCCGGCTTCCCGGAGGAACGCGGCTGGTCGAACGCCGACCTCTACGACCCGGACCCGGAGCACACCGGCAAGACGTACACCCGGGAGGGTGGCTTCCTCTACGACGCGCACCACTTCGATCCCGGGTTCTTCGGCATCGGCCCGCGGGAGGCGCGGGCGATGGACCCGCAGCACCGGCTCCTGATGGAGACGGCCTGGGAGACCTTCGAGCACGCCGGCATCGTGCCGGCGGACCTGCGCCGCCGGCCGGTGGGCGTCTACACCGGCGTGATGTACGACGACTACGGCGTCCGGGTCATGCACGACGTTCCGCCCGACCTGGAGGGACTGCTCGGCACGGGCAGCGCCAGCAGCCTCGCCTCCGGCCGGCTCGCCTACACGTTCGGGCTGGAGGGACCGGCGGTCACCGTCGACACCGCCTGTTCGTCGTCGCTCGTCGCCGTCCACCTCGCCGGGCAGGCGCTGCGCAACGGCGAATGCGAACTGGCCCTCGCCGGCGGCGTCACCGTGATGCACACGCCGGGTGTCTTCATCGAGTTCAGCCGGCAGCGTGGGGTCGCCCCGGACGGGCGGTGCAAGTCGTTCGCCGACGGCGCCGACGGCACCGGCTGGTCCGAGGGCTGCGGCCTGCTGCTCCTGGAACGGCTCAGCGACGCCCAGGCCAACGGTCACCGGGTGCTCGCCGTCATCCGCGGCTCGGCCACCAACCAGGACGGCGCGAGCAACGGCATCACCGCGCCCAACGGCCCGTCGCAGGAACGCCTGATCCGCCAGGCGCTGGCCAACGCCCTGCTCACCGTCGACGACATCGACGTGGTGGAGGGCCACGGCACCGGCACCGTGCTCGGTGACCCGATCGAGGCCCAGGCCCTGCTGGCCACCTACGGGCAACGCCAGGACACCGACCGGCCGCTGTGGCTGGGCTCGATCAAGTCGAACATCGGGCACACCCAGGCCGCCGCCGGGGTCGCCGGGATCATCAAGATGATCCAGGCCATGCGGTACGGGGAACTTCCGCGCTCGTTGCACGCGACCGCGCCCAGCCCGCACGTGGACTGGGACAGCGGAGCGGTCCGCCTGCTCGCCGAGTCCCGGCCGTGGCCGGACACCGGCCGGGCCCGCCGGGCCGCGGTCTCGTCGTTCGGCATCAGCGGGACCAACGCCCACGTGATCCTCGAGCAGGCGCCGCCCACCGAACCGCCGGCCGGCGACGAACCCGCCGGGCCGTACGTGTGGCTGCTGTCCGGCCGCAGCGACGCGGCCCTCGAAGCACAGGCGGACCGGCTGCGCGCCGGCCTACCCGACGCCGGCCCGGCAGCGGTCGCGCACGCGCTGGCCACCACCCGGACCCACTTCCCGCACCGGGCCGCGGTGATCGCCGACGACCGGGACCGGCTCGCCCGCGGGCTGGCCGCGCTCGCCGCCGGCACCGAGTCACGCGACGTGGTACGCGGCGTGACCGGCACCGGCGGCAAACTGGTCTTCCTCTTCACCGGGCAGGGCGCCCAGCGGGTGGGTGCCGGCCGGGGCCTCTACGACACGTATCCCGTCTTCCGGGCCGCCCTGGACGAGGCGGCGGACCACCTGGACCCGTACCTCGACCGTCCGCTGCGGACCGTGATGTTCACCGACGCGGCCCGGCTCGACGAGACGCTCTACACCCAGACCGCGCTGTTCGCGCTGGAGACGGCGCTGTTCCGGCTGCTCGAGTCGTGGGGTGTCCGGCCCGACGCGGTGGCCGGTCACTCGGTCGGTGAGATCGCCGCCGCACACGCCGCCGGGGTGCTGACCCTCGCCGACGCGGCCCGCCTCGTTGCCGCCCGGGCCCGGTTGATGCAGGCCGCGCCGCCGGGCGGCGTCATGACGGCCGTCGAGGCGACCGAGGACGAGGTGCTCGCCGAACTCACCGACGGCGTCTCGATCGCGGCGGTCAACGCGCCGATGCGTACCGTCGTCTCCGGCGACGCCGACCGGGTCGCCGCGCTGGCGGAGAGGTTCGCCCGGCGCGGGCGGCGCACCAAGCGGCTCGCGGTCAGCCACGCGTTCCACTCGCACCACATGGATCCGGTCCTGGACGAGTTCCACGCGGCCGTCGCCGACCTCACGTTCGCCGCGCCGGCGATCCCGCTCGTCACCGGGCTCACCGGCGACGTCACCACCGCCGAGCGGCTGCGGGATCCCGGCCACTGGGTCCGGCAGATCCGGGAACCGGTGCGGTTCGGCGCGGCGTTGTCCACCCTGGACCAGCTCGGCGCCACCGCGTACCTCGAACTCGGCCCCGGCCCGGTGCTGCTCGGCTTCGTCCGCGAGGCCCTCGGTCGGAGCGCCGCCGCCGGGCCGCTGCTGCACGCCGAACGGCCGGAACCGCACACCGCACTCGCCGCCGCCGCGCTGGCGCACACCGACGGCCATGCCGTGGACTGGGCGGCGGTCCTCGGCCCGACGCCGGTCACCGCCGCCGTGGAGCTTCCGTTCTATCCGTTCCAGCGCCGGCCCTTCTGGCTCGACGCCGCCGGACCGTCGAGCGCCGGGTCGGCGCACGACGACTTCTGGCCGGCCGTCGAGCGCGCGGACACCGCCCGGCTCGAGGCGCTGCTCTCCCTCACCGAGGACGAACGCACGAGCCTGCGGACGCTGCTCCCGGCGCTCGGCGACCTGCGCCGGCGGGTCGCCGGGCGGCACACCCACGTCTGGAGCCCGGCGCCGGCGCCATCGGTCACAGGCAGGTTGACAGGTGGCTGGATCGTCCGCGACGAGGTGCTTGCCGACGTGCTGCGCGACGCGGGCGCCGAGGTGACGGTCACTCCGGCCGCACCCGCCGAGCCGTTCGACGTCTCGGGGCCCGGCGGCCGGTGGGTGCTCGCCCGGGGCTCGCGTGCCGAGGCCGCCGCCGCCTGGGGCGTGGCCCGCGAGCACGGTTACCGCCTTGTCGACCTGCCGGCCGAACCCGACGACGTGGTGCGGCGGCAGCTTGTCGCGGTCCTCGCCGGCGCCGTCGACGAACCGGTCGTGGCGTTGCGGCACACCGGGCTGTCGGTCCGGCGGCTCGTCGCCGCCGCCTCCCCCGCCCGGGGCGGCTGGACACCGACCGGAACCGTGTTGCTGACCGGGGCGGACACCGCGCTCGGCGGACACGCGGCCCGGTGGCTCGCCGCCAACGGCGCGCCGAAGCTGATCCTGGTGAACGCCGGGCACACCGACGACCGCGCCGAGTTGACCGCGCTCGGGGCCAAGGTGACCGTCGTGGCCTGCGACCTCGCCGACCGGACGGCGGTGGCCGACCTGCTGGCCGACGAGCCGGTCGACGCCGTGGTGCATCTCGCGACGCCCGGCGGCGCCGCGGCGGTCGGCCACCTCGACGAGCTGACCCGCGGGCTCGGACTGTCGGCGTTCGTCCTGTTCGCCCCGCCGGACGACGCCGGCACCACCCGATACTGCGAACTCACCGCCCTCGACCGGGTGGCCGTCGGCGAACGGGGGCTCGCGGTGCAGCCGGGGCCCAGCCCGCTCCCGGACCGGGCCGTCGCCGGCAGCCTGAGCTGGGCCGCTTCGGCGCCCGCCACCCTCGTGCTCACCGACGCCGTCGCGGCCGGCAACGCCGCACCCACCGACCGGGCCGACGAGGTTCCGCTCGCCGACCGGCTCGCGGCCACCGAGCCGGAGGAACGCCTCGGACTGCTGATCGACTACATCCGGGCACAGGTCGCCGGCGCGCTCGGCCTCGACGAGGCGGACGCGATCGGCCCGGACGACAACCTGCTCGACATGGGGCTGTCGTCGATCACGGCGATGGAGCTCACCGCCCGGATCCACGAGGCCGGGGTCGCGTTGAGCCCGTCGCTCATCTACGACAGCCCGACCCCGGCCGAGCTGGCCGCGCACCTGCTCGACGAGCTGGCGGTCCCGGCGGCGCACCCATGAGCGGCATGCCCCGGCCGCGCCGGCACACCCTCTACTTCCTGGACCAGATCCGCGAGATCGCACCGGTGTTCCTGGACACCGAGATCGACATGAGCGCGGTGCTGGCCCACCGGCGCACCGCGAAACACTCCATCGTCACGTACGTGCTGTGGTCCGCGGCCCGGGTGCTGGCCGCGCACCCCGACGCCAACGTCGCGCTGCGCGGCCGGCGGATGGCCCGTTACCCCACCGTCGGCGGCAAGTTCACCCTCGACAAGACGATGTCGGGCCACCGGGTCGTGCTCTCGGCCGTGCTGCCGGACCTCGAACGGGCCAGCCTCGCCGACATCCAACGGCAGGTCGAACGGTTCCGCGACGGCGACCCCGACACGATGCCGGAGTTCGCGGCCGTCCGCCGGCTGCACCGGATCCCGATGCCGCTCGGCGCTCTGCTCTACCGGCTGGCCGTCCGGCCGCTGCGGCACCGCCCGGGTCGCATGGGCACGTTCGCGGTGACCTCGCTGGGGCACCGCCCGGTCGACGGCTTCCACTCGGTCGGCGGCGCCACCCTGACCATCGGCCTGGGCCGCAGCGTCGACCGCCCGGTGGTACGCCACGGCGAGATCGTCGTCGCGCCGGTCATGCGGCTGTCCCTGACCTTCGACCACCGGGCCATCGACGGCGCCGAGGCGGCCGACATCCTGGCCGACCTCAAGCAGGCCCTGGAGGAGTTTTCCGCCGACCATGAATGACCTGGACGAACTCAAGCGGTACATCGTCGCGCACGCGCGCGGGCAGGGCATCGGCCGGCTCACCGAAAAGCTCGCCGCCATCGAGGACGACGGCGACGGCCCGGGCTCGTGGGTGGCGCAGTGGTCGGCCGCGGCGGCGGACCTCGAACGGCGCGGCGAGTGGCTGCCGGCGAGCCGCCACCACATCATGGCCCGTTTCCCCTACCCCGACCGGCCCGCCCGGGCCCGCGCGGCGGAGCGGGCGACGGCCACCTTCGAACGGTGGCGGGTCGGACGCGACCTGCACCCGCTCGACTTCACCCACCGGGGCCACCCGGTGCGGTGCTGGCAGTCCGGCCTGTCCCCGACCCGGCCGCGCCCGCTCGTCGTGATCATGGGCGGTCACCTGACCGTCAAGGAGCAGTGGGCGCCCCGCCTGGGCGTCTTCCGCCGGCTCGGCCTGGCCGCCGTGGTCGCCGACATCCCGGGCATCGGCGGCAACACCGTGCCCTACGACGCCGACGCCCACCTCTTCCTGTCCAGCCTCCTGGACGCGGTGGGCGACCGGGCCGACGTGCGGCAGACGTACGCGATCACGCTCAGCTTCAGCGGCCATCTCGCGCTGCGCTGCGCCGTGCGGGACCAGCGGCTGCGGGGCATCGTCACCGCGGGCGCGCCGATCCGGGCGTTCTTCACCGACCCGGCGTGGCAGGCCCAGCTGCCCCGGGTCACCACCGACACCCTGAGCCACCTCACCGGCACCACCCTCGACCGGTTGGGCGACTGGGCGATCAGCGCGGAGCACCTGGCCGCGCTCCGCATCCCGGTCGCCGCCGTCGCCAGCACCCGCGACGAGATCATCCCCCGCGACGACCTGCTGATGCTGCGGGACAACGTCCGCGACTTCCGGGTGCTCACCCACGACGACGTGCACGGCGCGCCGAAGCACACGCTGGAGAGCATGGCGTGGACGGCCCTGTCCATCCAGCGTATGCGCGGACGCCCGACGTTGCCCCTGCGCCTCCTGGTCCGCGCGGCCCGGCTGCGCGCCGCCCGCTGACGGCGGGACCGATACACGGAGATGCGGGGCGCCGGCCGGCGCCCCGCATCTCCGCTGTGCGGGGTCAGGAGCTGGTGGGCGCGCCGAACCAGGTGGCGAGCGCGGCGGCGAGCCCGTCCGGGTCGGCCCCGTCGGTGGCCCAGGCGATCCGGCCGTCCGGTCGGGCCAGCAGCGCCACCGCCGGGATGTCGGCGGACGGCTCCGCGGTGACCAGGTCGACCCGGTCGCCCCAGCCGTCGACGTCGAGCCGGACGGACGGGTCGAACCGCAGGGCCAGGCCACGTCCGGCCGGCAGCGGCACGCCCGGCACCCGGAGGCCGACGAGCGGGTGGTCGCCGCCGGTGGCGGGGTGGCGCACGTTGAGGCCGCCGGCGGTCCGCACCAGGTATTCGTTCACCTCGTCGAACTCGATCAGCTCGTTCATCACCGCCCGCAGCGGCGCCACCCGGTCGGCCGGGTAGAGCAGCGCCAGTTGCGCGGCGGTGGTCAGGCAGGTCCGCGCCCCGGCCGGGTGCCGTTCGTCGTGGTAGCTGTCGAGCAGTCCGTCCGGCGCCCAGCCGGCCAGCTCCGCGGCCAGCTTCCAGCCCAGGTTGACGGCGTCCTCCAGGTTGGTGCTCAGCGCCTGGCCGCCGAGCGGGAAGTGGACGTGGGCGGCCTCGCCGGCGACGAGGACACGCCCGACGCGGTACCGGTCGGCCTGCCGGGTCTCGCAGTTCCACCGGCCCAGCCAGCGCGGCGTCCCGACGTCGATGTCCTGCCCGATCAGCCGGCGCACGGCGGCGCGCAGCTCACCGGCGTCCGGTGCCGCGGACGGGTCCGCCGGCCGGCGACCGAACTCACCTGTCGCCACCCGCAGCAGGCCCACGCCGCTGGGCGCGACGGAGAACAGCCCGCTGTTGAACTCGTTGGCGCCCAACTGCTGGTACAACGGATGTCCGTTGGGCACCTCGACGTCGCCGGCGATGCCGTCGAACGCCACCTCGGAACCCTCGAACGTGATCCCGGCGGCGCCCCGGACGACGCTGTCGGCGCCGTCGCACCCGACCAGGTAGGCGGCGGTGACCGCACCGGCCGAGGTGTCCACCGTGACGCCGTCGGCGTCCTGCCGCACACCGCGTACCGTCACCCCGCGCCGGAACTCCACGCCGAGCTTCTCGGCGTGCGCGAGCAGGTGTTCCTCCAGCTTGGCCTGCGGCAGCAGATAGGTGTACGTCTGCCGGCCGGGCAGCCGGCCGGGGTCCAGCCACAGCTGGGCGAAGTGGGCGCGCGGCCAGGGCAGGCCGTCGGCGCCGATCCGCTCCATCAGGCCGCGCTCGGCGAGCAGGTCCACCACGCCGGCGTTGATGGCCATGCCCATCGCGGCCAGCCGGGGCTCCGGGTCGCGCTCCAGCACCACCACCGGCACGCCGGCCTGCGCGAGCTCGGCGGCGAGCAGCAGGCCGGTCGGACCGGCGCCGGCGATGACGACGGCAGCGTCCATGGTTTTCTCCTCCGGAGGTCGGGATCGGGTCGGGTCGTGGCGCGCCGGCGGGGCCGCCGGAACGCGCGACCGCGCCGGCTCGGAGGCGGCACGACACCTGCCGTACCGGTGTCGATCGTCCGGGTCGGGGCTTAAGCCGCGCTAACCTGGCCGCGCTTGGCGCGCTGACGCCCCCGGGTCGCCTCGCGGCCGAGCCGGAGGAGCAGGTCGCCACGGCTGTTCACCCGGAGCTTGCGGTAGACGCGCGTCAGGTGCTGCTCCACGGTGCTGACGGTGACGAAGAGCCGCGCGGCGATCGCGCGGTTGGTGTGTCCGTCGGCGGCCAGCGTGGCCACCCGGCGCTCGGCTTCGGTGAGCCCTTCCAGCATGGTGGCGGCGTCCGGCCCGGGCGCGGCCTCGTCGGCCACGGGTGGCTGCTCGTCGGCCGGGGCCGGACCGCAGCGCGGCCGGGGCGTGGCGGCACGCCGGCTCGGCGCGCCCGTGGACGCCTGCCATCGCGGACGCGCCGCGTCCGCGCCGCCCGCCCCGTGCGGGCCGGCGGCGGTGGCGGCGTGCCCGGCGGTCGACACGGCGGCGCCGGACCGCAGCAGGGCGACCGCCTGCCGCAGCAGCGGCAGGCGGTCGGCCGGTTCGCTCGCCGTGGCCAGCGCCCACAACGCGGCGCCGCGCTCACGGGTGTTGTGCTCCGGCAACCGGTCCAACTGCGCCAGGGCCAGTTCGCGGCACCGCTCCGGCCGGCCGAGGGCGAGCTGCGCCCGGGCCAGCTCGGTGCGCCACGGCACCAGCTCGGGCTGGTCGATGTCCCAGGCGGTCGTCAACCGCCCGCACGCCTGGAGGTCGACGAGGGCCGCGCGGACGCACCCGGTGCGGAGGTGGTGACGACCCCGGGCGTGCAGGTACTTCAGGCCGAACGGGGTGTCGAACATGGCCGCGGGCACCGCCACGGCCAGGTGTGCCGTGGCCTCGTCGTCACGCTCGCCCGCGGTGGCCGCCAGGACCAGGTTGGACAGCGGGCCGCCCACGGCGACGCCCCAGCCGGCGGCGGGAAGCAGATCGAGACCCCGGCCGGCGTGCGCGACCGTGGCGGCCAGGTCGCCGCGGCGCAGCGCGCCCTCGGCGGCCATGGCCGACAGGAGCGCCTGCGCCGTCGGCGGGCGCCGCCCGACGCCCGGGTGCGGCAGCGAATAGTCGGTCGCGCCCGGGTCACCGGGCCGGTCGGTCAGGACGCTCGCGAGCATCACGACCGAGATCGGTCCCAGCGCCTCGTGGTCCAGCCGGGTGTTCCGGACGACCTGTTCGGTGGCGGCCACGACCTCGGCGTGCGTGCTGCGGGCGGCAAGCGCGGTCAGCGCGGCGGCGGCGGGCAACGGGCCGGCGGACGCCGGGAGGAGTCCGCGCGCGGCGAGCTCCCGCCGTGGCCGGTCGACTCGCTGGGCGTGCCCGGGGAACAGGTAGGTCAGCAGCAGCAGCGGCGCGCCCAGACCCGCCGCGCTCTCGTCGTCGAGCGGCCCGGCCGAGGTCAGCGCGTTGACCACCGCGACCGCGTCGTCGATCAGTCCGTGCCAGAGCAGGTACGGGACCAGGGCCGCGGCCTGGCGCCGGACCAGTTGCCCGTGGCGGACCGCGGCGAGCAGGTCCGGTAGGCGCCGGGCCGCGTCGGCCGGGTTGAACTGCCACTCGGCCCGGGTGAGCGCGAGCGTCGCCTCGGCACGCCGCCGCGCGTCGGGCTCCGCCGCGCCGGCCGAGTCGAGGAACGACACCGCCTCCTTCACCCGCCCCTCGGCCAGCGCCTGGCTCGCCGCGTCACGCAGGGTGGGCCCGACCCAGGCGCCCTCGACACCGTCCGCGCCGAGCAGGTGCCGCGCCACGACGACGGGCGACTCGCCGGTCGCGTGCCCGAGAACAGCGAGCCGGCGGTGCAGTTCGACCCGTTCCTGCGCCGGTACGCCGGCGAGGACGGCCATCCGCACCCGGGGGTCGCGGAAGGTGTCGCCGGCCACCAGTCCGACCCGGCGCAGCGCCAGCAGTCCCCAGTTGACCATCTCCGCGCTGAGGTCGAGCAGTCGGGCCAGCACCGTGGGGTCGGCCGTGCCACCGGTGACGGCGAGGGCGTGGGCGATCGGCAGGGCGGGCGGCTGGCTGCGGAACAGGCAGGCGCGGACGGCCTCGGTGAACGCCTCGCCGATGACCGGACGATGGACCGGGGACGGCCCGTCGGCGCGCCGCGCCATGTCCTCGACCAAGGCCGCGGCCAGCCGCGGGTTGCCGCCGGTGAAGGCGTGCAGGTGGCCGGCCAGGCCGGGATCGACCGTCGCCGGCAACCGCTGCGCCAGGCGGGCCACGCCGGCACGGGTCAGCGGGGGCAGCGCGATCGGCGTCGAGCCGTGCAGCAGTTCCACGTACTGCGCGGGGTGGACGGGCGACAGTTGCGGAAGCTCGGTCAACACCACGAGCAGGGGCGTGCCCCGGACCCGTCGGCTCAGGTAGGACAGGAACTGCATCGAGTACGCGTCGGCGTGCTGGACGTCGTCGACGCACAGCACGATGGGCCGCTGCTCGGCGCGGCGCAGGAACGCCATGCACAGGTCGTGCAACATTCGTGCCGGGACCTGCGGGCACGAGGCGCCGTGCGGCGAGGGGTCCCATTCCGTCGACATCGCCGCGTCGAGCAGGTCGCCGACGCTCGGCGCCGGTGCGTCACTCCGCCCGAGGCCGGCGGCTTCGGCGAGTTGCCCGACGACGCCGAGCGGCAACGACTGCTCGGCGCGGGCCGCGATCGCGGTCGCCACGTCGGCGCCCGCCTCGCCGGCGAGCTGGCGCACCCGGTCCAGCAGGACGCTCTTGCCGTTGCCGGACGCGCCGCCGAGCACGACCGTCCGTCCGCTGCCCGCCACGGCGTCGGCCAACAACCCGCGCAGCGTACGCAGCTGCTCCTCGCGCTCGATGAGATCCCCGGCCGGCCGATGCATTGATGCCTCCCGTAGCGCCGATCCGTGGTCCGGCGCTCAGGTGCGGCGCCATCCGGGACACCCGCCCGGCCGAGCCTCGGATCAACATGCAAGATTATCAATATGTGATCGACGTGCCGCACGTCCGGCGCCCAACCGGGGGCTGGGCGCCGGAGGTGCGTCAGGCCATCGTCGCGGGCCGCGGGGAGGACTCCTCCTCGTCGGTCCGCAGGACGCGCGGCAGCAGCAGCGCCGGCACGAGAGCGGCCACGGTGAACGCCACGGTCCACCAGAACGTGTAGCCGTACGCGCCGGCGACCTGGTCGAGCGTCGGGTGCCCACCGGCGCCGCTGTAGGCGTCGGTGACCCGGCGCTGGAGGATCACGGCGACGATGGCCACACCGAAAGAGCCGCCGAGCTGCTGGAAGATGCGCAGGGCGCTGCTCGCCCGGGTGAAGGCGTGGTGCGCCAGCCCGCTGTAGGCGGCGGCCATGCAGGGCACCAGGATCGCGCCCAGCCCGGCGCCGCGCACGACCAGGGCGGCCCCCAGCACCAACTGGTTGACCTCACCCTTGGCCAGGGCGAACGGGATCGTACCCACGGCGGCGAGCACCAGCCCCGTCACCGCGATCCAGCGCGGGCCGATCTTGTCGGTGAGCGGCCCGGCGAGCAGGAGCGCGACCGCGAGACCGAGACCCTGCGGCGCGAGCAGCAGACCGGCCCGGACCGCGCTGTCGCCGTGCACCTGCTGGTAGAGCAGCGACAGCAGGAAGATCGCCCCGAACATGGCCATGCCGAAGACCAGCAGCACGCCCGACGAGGCGGCGAAGTTGCGCGACCGGAGCAGCCGCAGGTCGATGATCGGCTCCCCCGCGGTCCACAGCGAGTGCCAGGCGAAGGCGGCCAGCAACAGGACACCGGCGATCAGCGGAATGAGGACCTCCCGCGCGGTGAAGCTGCCGTGCTGACCGGCCTCGGACAGGCCGTAGACGAGTGCCGCGCAGCCCGGCGAGAGCAGCAGCAGCCCGAGCTTGTCGAGCCCCTTGCGCTCGGCCGAGGCGGTGCTGCCCGCCGGCATCAGCCGCCAGGACAGCGCCAGCGCGGCCAGGCAGATCGGCACGTTCACGTAGAAGATCCAGCGCCAGGAGAGGTGGTCGACGAGCACGCCGCCGAGGACCGGGCCGAGGACCGGGCCGAGCATGGCCGGCACACCGATCGCGCTCATCATGCGGCCGAGCCGCTGCGGCCCGGCGGCGGCGGCGAGAATCGCCTGCGCCAACGGGAGGATCATCCCGCCGCCGAGGCCCTGGATCACCCGGAAGACGATGAGGCTCTCGGCGGACCACGCGACGCCGCAGAGCACGGAGCCGATGAGGAACGAGGAGAGCGAGAACGCCCAGGTGGCCCGCGCGCCGAACCGGTCGACCGCCCAGCCGGTGAGCGGGATGACGATGGCCATCGCCAGCAGGTAGCCCGTGCTCACCCACTGGATCGTGCTGACCGTGGCGTCGAAGCGCTCGCTCAGCCTGTCGATCGCGACGTTCACCATGGTGGAGTCGAGCTGCACCATGATCGCGCCGAGCATGATCACACCGGCGAGCTTGAGCAGCTCCGGTGTGATGCGGGCGCCGTCGCCGGAATCGGTGGCCGCGCCGTCGGACGCGGAAATGTCGGATCGTGCCGGAACAGTCATCTGCGACTCCGATTGATAGCGGACCGGCAACGGAAACCGGTACGGCGCATCGCCATGCGATACAGCGTATCAGAAGCCGATAGGCTGTATGCTTGCCGCATGTCACCGAAGCCGTCCGATTCTGGGGTTGACCAACAGCCCGCCGATCCGCCCGCCGCTCGCCGCGCCGACGCCGCGCCGGTGAGCGGCTCGGTCTGGACGCGCCCGCCACGGCCCGCGCGGCGGCGACTGTCCCTGGAGACGATCGTGCGCACGGCCATCGACCTGGCCGACGCGCACGGGCTCGACGCCATCACGATCCGCCGGGTCGCCGCCGAGCTCAACGCCCGGCCGATGAGCCTCTACTCGTTCATGGACCGCAAGGACGACCTGATCGAGCTGATGGTCGACGAGATCCTGGGCGAGATGGTCCTCGACCGGCTCCCGGAGGACTGGCTGGCGGCGCTGCACGCCATCGCCGCGCAGACCCGCGCGGTCGGCCACCGGCACCCGTGGTTGATCGCCGCGATCATGCAGCGTCCGGCACTGGGGCCCAACGCGGTGCGCCACGCCGACCAGTCGATGACGGCCATCGCGGGGCTCGGACTCGAGCGCGAGCAGGCACACACCCTCCTGATCGCCATCGACGCGTTCACCATGGGCTTCGGCGGCCTCGAGCTGGCCGGCCACTCCATGCGGCAACGCGACGGCCTCTCCGAGTCCGAGTGGGCCAACTCGACCGGCGCATACCTGAACGGCCTGTCCCGGGCCGGCCGCGCGCCATACCTGGCGCGGCTCGCCGAGGAGCCCGCCGACGACGCCTTCGCCGCCAGCCTGAACTGGTTGTTGTCCGGGTTCGCCGCGAGCCTCGGCGCGACGGCCGGCACGGCGCCCCCCCTACGTCCGACGCCCACGAACCCCTGACTTTTCTTAGGGGGCGGAACCGACATTCCGGGCTGGTTCCGGCGCGAGGAGGCACGGTTGAATGGCTCCGTGATCGACGTGCGGCACCTGACGAAGCGCTACCGGCACACCACCGCGATCTCGGATCTCACCTTCCGTGTCGGTCCCGGCCTGGTCACCGGTTTCCTCGGCCCCAACGGCGCCGGCAAGACCACCACCATGCGGCTGATCCTCGGGCTGGGCCGGCCCACCACCGGCACCGCCACCGTCGACGGCCGCGCCTACGCCGAGCTGCCGCGCCCACTGACCACACTGGGCACCCTGCTGGACGCGCAGGCGGTCAACCCGCGTCGGGACGGCTTCCACCACCTGCTCGCACTGGCCCAGAGCAACGGCATCGGCGTACGCCGGGTCCGCGAGACGGTCGACCTGGTCGGCCTGACCGAGGTGGCCCACCGACCGACAGGCGGCTGGTCGCTCGGCATGAAACAGCGTCTCGGCATCGCCGCCGCCCTGCTCGGTGACCCGGCCGGGGTGATGCTCGACGAGCCGCTCAACGGGCTCGACCCGGAGGGCGTCGTCTGGCTCCGCGGGCTGCTGCGCCGGCTGGCCGACGAGGGTCGGGTGGTGCTGCTCTCCAGCCACCTGATGAGTGAGATGGCGCTGATCGCCGACCACCTCGTGGTGATCGGCAAGGGACGGCTGATCGCCGACACCCCGACCACCACGCTCCTGCGTGACCGCGCACCCGGATCGATGCTCGTGCGGGCCGAGGGCGCGGACGCCTTCGCCGAGCTGTTGCGCGGCGCGGGCGCCTCGGTCGACGTCGAGCCGGACGGCGCGCTCCGGGTCCACGGCCTGGACGGCCCGGGGGTCGGCCGCCTGGCCGCCCGGCACCGGGTGGTGGTCACCGAGCTGACCCCGGTCCAGCCCTCGCTGGAGAACGCCTTCATCGACCTCACCCGGGACAGCGTGGAGTACGCCGCCCCGCCATCCGCCATGATCGAGGACGGAGCCCGATGAGCCTGACCGGAGTCCTCGCCGGGGAGTGGACCAAGGTGCGCAGCCTGCGGTCGATGGCCTACGGCGCGCTGCTGGCGCTGGGCATGGGCGCCGGCTTCGGGATGCTCACCAGCTACGCTGCCGGCCGCGACTACGCCCGCTCGTCGCCGGAGGCCCGGGCGTCCTTCGACCCGGCCGCGTCGAGCCTGCGCGTCTACCTGTCGATCCAGTTGGTCATCGGCATCCTGGGCGTGCTGACCATCACCAGCGAGTACGCGAGCGGCACGATCCGGGCCAGCCTCGGCGCCGTTCCGCGCCGCAGCCGCCTGCTCGCCGCGAAGGTGGCCGTCTTCACCGCCGGCGCGCTGGTCCTGGGCCAGCTCGTCGCGCTCCTGGCGTTCCTGGTGGGACAACCGGTGATGGCCGCGCAGGGTGCCCCGTCGACGACGCTCGGCGCGCCCGGGGTGCTGCTCGCGGTGGTCGGGGCGGGGCTGGTGATGGCCGCGGTCGGGGTGCTCGGCGTCGCACTCGGCGTGCTGACCCGCAGCACCACGGCCGGGCTGATCACGGTCGCGGTGCTGACGGTGCTGGTGCCGTCGTTCATCCCGGCGCTGCCCGAGCCGCTGTCGTCAGTGCTCGGCCGCTACTGGCCGACCACGGCTGCGGCCCAGTTGACCAAGGTGGTGCCGGACGTCGACGCGCTCGACGGCTGGGCCGGTCTGGGCCTGCTGGCGGCGCTGGTGGCCGCCGCGCTGGCCGCCGCCTTCGTCGTCTTCGGGCGGCGCGACGTCTGACGCGCCGCCCACCCGCGGGGCAGGCGGCGCATCAGGCGTCAGGCCCGCTTGCCCTCAAGGTTGAACCCGCCGATGAGGCCGGCGGTGACCTTCCCGGTCATGGTGTCGCCGTCCACCGTCACGTTGAACGTCAGCGTGACCTTGACCAAAGCCATCTCCATCTTCCAGGTGGCCGTGTCGCCGTCGGCGTGGCCGTCGAAGATCTCGGACTGCTGGTTCATCGTCTTGTTGGTCAGGGTGCCGGTGACGTCATCGCCGTCGACGTGCAGGACGACCTCGCCCTCCTGCTTGCCCATCGGGCTGTCGATGATCAGCTGCCAGGTTCCCGCGACGCTCATCAGACCTCCATCATTCGGGTAAGGACACGCTCACCGTAGGGATACCCCTCGCCGGCCAGCACCCCTAGCCCGCCCCTAAGTGGTCCGTCCCCTATGCCGCGTCGGCGCTCCGGGCCCGGACCCGGCCCGGGTTAGCGGCGCTTAAGCGCCGCCACACACGATCGGCATCGGTACGGCAGGTGCCGTACCGCCTCCGAGCCGGCTCCGTCTCCCGCAGGGCCGGCCAACCCTGCTAAGGAGACTGACGCTCATGCGCAAGCCACGGCCGAAGCGGCTCACCGCCCTGCTGTCCGCGATCGTTCTCGGCGGCGCCACCACCGTCGTCCTGGGCGGCTCCGTGGCGTCCGCGGTCCCGGCCCGGCACGGCAAGCGATGCTCGGTGACCTCCGGCCTCACCGACCGTTCCCAGCTGACCAAGCACGACGGCCGCGCCCCGGGCACCACCGACGGCGACAGCGTCGTCTACCACGACGACGTCTACAACAAGGCCGGTGACGTCGTCTTCACCGGCGAGGGCACCGTGCTGGTCTACACCAACCCCCGCAGCGGCGCGCTCTGGGAGTTTCTCGCCATCACCATCCAGATGCCCAGCGGCGGCACGTACTTCGGCACCACGACGTTCGCGATCGAGGACGCGGTCGCCGGGAATCCGCAGACCATCCCGGTGGTCGGCACGGCCGGCGACACGGTCGGCAAGGTCGGCGCGGTGAAGTGGAGCCTGGTCGGTTACGAGGGCCCCAACCTGTCCATCTTCGACGTGACGGCGACCTTCTGCGGCTGACCGCCACGGCGGCGGCACGGGCACGTCCTCCCTGGCGGGGCACCTTGCGGTGCCCCGCCAGGCGCGGTTCGGGCCCCGGCCCTCGGGCGGCCGGTCCGCCTTGGGCGCGCTTTAGCCGGCTGCAAGGCCGGGGCAAGCGCCGTCACCGAGGCTGGCCGCACCGGTGGGCAGACGCCCGGGAGGCCGGCGACCATGCGAAGGAGACCGACGCTCATGCGCAAGCCAAGGCCGAAGCGACTCACCGCCCTGCTGTCCACGATCGTTCTGGGCGGCGCCGCCACCGCCGTCCTGGGCGGCTCCGCGGCGTCCGCGGTCCCGGCCGCACACCCCCGCCCGTGCGTGGTGACCGCCGACCTCACCGACCAGTCCCACCTGACCAAGCACGACGGCCGCGCGCCGGGCACCACCGACGGCGACACCGTCGTCTACCACGACGACGTCTACAACGCGGCGGGCGAGCTGGTCGTCACCGGCGAGGGCACCGCGCTGGTCTACACCAACCCCGTCGACGGCACGCTCTGGGAGTGGCTCGCGGTGACCGTGCAGATGCCCAGCGGCGGCACGCTCTTCGGCACCGTGCCGATCTCGATCGCGGACGCGGTCGCCGGCAAGCCGCAGACCATTCCGCTGATCGGCACCGCCGGCGACACGCTCGGCAAGACCGGCTCCTGGAAGTTCAGCCTGCGCGGTTACACCAACGTGAACCTCTCCATCTTCGACGTGACGCTGACCATCTGCGGGTGACCCGCGCACGCAGCGCACCGCCTCCACCCACCGCCCTCCGTGGATACCTGGTGCCCACACCGACCGGGCGACGCTGACGACAAGAACAGGGAAGGTACCCATGGACCGAACCGCCGCCGAGTCGGCCTGCCCGAACTACGTGATGCGGATCCTCGACTCGCTGGCCAGCCGCCCGGACGAGGTCGTCGTGAAGTGGCGGGACCAGAGCATCACCGCCGGTGAGTTCGTGCGCTCGACGGTGGCCGCGACCCGCCGGATGCAGGAGCTGGGCATCGACCGTACCCACACGGTCGCCGCCCTGTCGGCATCGAACAGCCCGACCATCATCTACACCCGCTATGCGGCCCACCTCCTCGGTGCGCGCCTGGTGCACATCCTCTCGGTGAACGCGAACTCGGCGGCCGAGTCGCTGGCCGAGAGCCAGCAGGTCGACATCCTGAACGAGGTGAGCGCGACGCTGCTCGCCGTGGACGTCGAGAGTCTCGGTGTCGCCCGCCGGCTGCGGGACGCCGTCAAGGGTCCGCTCAAGCTCGCCACCTACGGCTCCGACGGCACCCCGGTCGACGCCGACCTGTCCGCCGGCGACGCGGACGACGACGCCCTGCCGGAGCCCCGGCCCATCGTCGAGGGCGACACCGCCACCATCATCTACACCAGTGGCACCACCGGGAAGCCGAAGGGCATCTGCCGCAACTACGGCTCGTGGCACCGCGAGACCGTCGGCGCGATGAACCAGGTGAAGAGCATGAACCTGGGGCCGTCGGGCTACCTCGTCACGATTCCGCTCAGCAACGCCGGCATCTCGGTGGACTCGGTGCTGGCGCACGAAGGGGTCGTCATCCTGCACGAGCAGTTCGACGCCGGCCGGGTGCTCGACACCATCGAGCGCGAGCGCGTGGGTGGCACGTTCTGGGCCACCCAGCACCTGTACCAGATCCTCGACCACCCGCGCCTGAACGAGGTCGACACGTCGAGCCTGCGCCTCGTCATGTACGGCGGCACCCCGATCTCGCCGGCCCGCATCGAGCGGGCCGTCGAGAGGTTCGGTCTCATCTTCGTCCAGTACTACGGAACGACGGAGAGTCGCCGGATCTCCGCGCTGACCCCCGCCGACCACCGGGACAAGAACCTCCTCGCCAGCGCCGGGCGCCCGATCCCCACCGTCCAGGTGGTCATCCGCGATCCGGAGACGGGCGCCGACCTGGACGCGAACGCCCCCGGCGAGGTGTGCGTGCGTACCCCCGGGATGATGACGGAGTACTTCCTCGACCCGGTGCGGACGGAGAAGGCGCTGCGCGACGGCTGGTTCCACACCGGCGACATCGGATACTTCGACGACGCCGGCTACCTGTACCTCGTCGACCGCCTGTACCACGTCGTCAAGACCGACGGCATCAAGATCTACCCGGCGGAGATCGAGCGCGTGCTGTTGCTGCACCCGGCCGTCGCCCGGGCGAGCGTCATCAAGGTCCGCGACGCCGACCTGCGCGACTCCATCTGCGCGTACGTGCAGCCACGCGCCGCCCACGGCGACCTCACGTCCGAGGAACTGGCCGATTTCGTGGCCGAGAAGATGTCTCCCCTGCACGTTCCGGCGGTCATCGAACTGGTGTCGGATCTCGCGACGACGCAGTTCGGCAAGGCGGATGCGCAAGTCCTGCGCCAGATGCGCGGCGCGTGATCACCCGGCGTAGCGGCTGTCGTCGCCACCTGGTCCTACCTACCCACCGAGGCCGAGTAAGGGAGCCCGATACCCATGACACATCTCCTTGAGCTCATCTCCACCGAGATGGACGCGCTGTCGCACGGCCGCCGCGAATTCCTCGAGATATCGAGGATCGCCGGCAGGTTCCCCCGGGCCAACGCGCCCATGCTGCCTCCCGACAGCGCCGAGGTGAGCGTCTGGTGCAGTAACGACTACCTGGGCATGGGCCAGGCGCCGACAGTGCTCGACGCGGTGAAGAACGCCGTGGACGAGAACGGGGCGGGCTCCGGCGGCTCGCGCAACATCAGCGGCACCAACCGCTACCACATCCAGTTGGAGGCCGAACTCGCCGCGCTGCACCGCAAGGACGGGGCGCTGCTGTTCAGCACCGGCTACACGGCCAACACCGGGGCCCTGGCGATCCTGGCCGGCCGCGTGCCCGGCACCGTCGTCTTCTCGGACGAGAAGAACCACGCGTCGATCATCGACGGCATCCGGCAGAGCCGCGCCGAGAAGCGGATCTTCCGGCACAACGACGTCGAACACCTGGCCGAACTCCTCGCCTCGGTGGATCCGGACCGGCCCAAGATGATCGTCATGGAGTCGATCTACTCGATGGACGGCGACGTCGCGCCGCTCGCCGAGATCGCCGACCTCGCCCGTCGTCATCACGCCCTGACCTACCTCGACGAGGTCCACGCGGTCGGCATGTACGGCCCGCGCGGCGCCGGGGTCGCCGCGCAGGAGGGCATCCAGGACCAGTTCGACGTCATCATGGGCACGCTCGCCAAGGGGTTCGGCACGGTCGGCGGCTACGTCGCCGGACCGGAACCGCTCATCGAGGCGGTGCGCATGTTCTCGCCGTACTTCATCTTCACCACGTCGCTGCCGCCGGCCATGGCGGCCGGCGCTCTGGCGGCGGTGCGTCACCTGACCACGTCGGAGACGGAGCGGGAGATCCTGCACCGCAACGCCGCGATCACGCACCGGCTCCTGGACGAGCGCCGCATCCCCTACGTGTCGGCCATGTCGCACATCGTCTCGGTGTTCGTCGGCGACGAGGCGAACTGCCGGACGGCCTCCAGCATCCTGCTGCACCGCCACGGCATCTACGTGCAGCCGATCGACGCGCCGAGCGTCCGGCCGGGTCAGGCCGTGCTGCGGGCCACGCCGTCGGCCACGCACCACGAGGCGGAGATCGTCCGCTTCGCCGACGCCCTGGACGACATCTGGAACGAGCTGGGGCTGCCCCGCGCCAACGCGGGGCATCTGGTGGCGGAGGCGACGGAGTGACGGCGGGCGAGGGCTCCGCCGCCCGGCGCGTGCGGGGCCACCGGCCGTGCTGACGATGTCGGTGGCCGCGATCCTCGCCGAGTCCGCCGCCCGTGGTCCCCGGCGCACCGCGCTGGTGACCGAGGACGAGGAGGTCTCCTACGGCGACCTCTGGCAGCGGGCGTTGCGGGCCGCCGCGACGCTCAAGGCGCGGGGCGTCCGCCCGGGCGACGCGGTCACGGTGATGCTGGAGAACACCCCGGACCTGCCGGTGGCGTGCTTCGCGATCTGGGCCGCCGGAGCGACGGTGGTGCCCGTCGCCACGTCGGCCCGGCCGGCGGAGGTCGAGTACACGTTGACCGACTCCGGCTCGGTGCTGCTGATCTGCGCGGAGGCGCTGATCGCCGAGGCGGGGCAGGCGGCGCGTGCGGCGCGGGTGCCGGCGCTCACCGAGGCGGAGCTGGCCGGCACGGCGGCGCCGCTCACCACGTACGAGCCGCGCCGGCCGGACGACATCGCCATCATCCTCTACACGTCGGGGACCACCGGACGGCCCAAGGGCGCGATGCTCACCCACCTCAACGTGACGATGAACATCATGGTCACCAGGGTGTCGCCGTTCGACGTGACGGCGGACGACGTCCTGCTCGGGGCCCTGCCGCTCTACCACTCGTTCGGCCTCATCTGCGGTCTGGGCACCTGCCTGCTCGCCGGCGCGTCGGTCGTCCTGATGCGGCGGTTCGACGCGGCGCGGGCGCTGGACCTGATCGAGAGGCACGGGTGCACGCTGTTCATGGGCGTGCCGACGATGTTCACCACGATGCTGGCCGCCATGGCGCCGGGCGACGCCGGCCGGTATCGGCTCGACCGCGTGTTCAGCGGCGGCGCGCCGCTGCACGTCGCCACGCTCGAAGCCATCCGTGCCGCCTTCGGCTGCGAGGTGTACGAGGGCTACGGGCTCACCGAGGCGTCGCCCTGCGTCGCCTACAACCAGAGGTGGTGGCCGACGAAGCCGGGCACGGTGGGCCGCCCGATCTGGGGCGTCGACGTACGGGTGGCCGACGCCGACCGCGCCGACGCCATCGCGTTCGTGCCGGACGGCGAGGTGGGCGAGGTCGTGGTGCGCGGGCACAACATCATGGCCGGCTATCTCAACTTGCCGGAGGCGACGGCGGGGACCGTCGTCGACGGCTGGCTGCGCACCGGGGACCTCGGTCAGTTCGACGAGGACGGCTATCTCACGATCGTCGATCGGAAGAAGGACGTGATCCTGCGGGGCGGCCACAACGTCTACCCGCGTGAGATCGAGGAGGTCCTCAGCCGGCACTCCGCCGTCCGGCAGGTCGCCGTGGTCGGGCTGCCGGACGACCGGCTCGGCGAGGAGGTGTGTGCCGCGGTCGTGGTCCGCGACGGATTCTCGGCCGGCCCGGAGCTGGCGGCCGAGCTGGTCGCGCTGGCGAGGGACCGCCTCGCCGCCTACAAGTGTCCCCGCCGGGTCGAGTTCCTGCCGTCCTTCCCGCTCGGCGGGGGCGGCAAGGTGCTGAAGCGCGAGCTGGCGGTGCACCTGGCCTGACTGTGAGCCGCCCGGCCCGTCAGATACCGGACATGGCGCTACGCACTGTTGACCCAGCCTGCGAGGCTGATCACTCGCCGACATCGGTTACCCAGGTGTTCGCCCGGTGACGCAGGGAGTTCTACAGTGGAGGTGCGGGAGCCTGGCCGGAAGGGACCGCGCATGCCGAACAGGACGGTGCGGAGCACCCCGGCGCTGATCGTGCTACACGGCGTCGGGCTGGGCCTGGCGCTGCTCGTCACCGCCGTGGTCGCCGTGCGGTCCAGCGCCCCGGCCGCCAATCTCGGGCAACGCGCCGTCGGTGTCGCCATGGCCACCAGCACCACCGCCCGCGAGATCTACCAGGGGCTGGCCGACGCCGACGTGGCCGCCAGCGCCGTCTTCCTGCTGCCACCGGACGAGGCCCGGCGCGGTGCGCTGCGCGCCGACTACGACGCCGCCGTGCGCCGCGTCGAGCGGCAGCTCACCGACGCCACGGGCGAGGCGGTCAACGATCCGGACCGGCTGAACCGGCTGGCCGCGATCGGCTCCCGGCTGACCGTCTACCGGGGCGTGGTCTGCGCGGCCCTGGCCACCGCCGGCGGGGACGTCACCGGCGGCGCGGGTCCGGACACGTCAGCGGCATGCCCGGCGACGGCCGGCGGTTCCGGCCCGGCCGGAGCGGCCCGGTCGGCCGCCGCCCGTGCGGTGCTCGCCTCGGCGTACGCCCGCGAGGCGTCCCACTACATGTCCACCGAACTGCTCACCGAGGCCCAGCGGCTCTGGGACGACGACACGCGACGGCTGCTGCACGCCCGCGCCGCCGCCCGCCCCTGGGTGGCGGCCTCGGTCCTGATGCCGCTGGCGCTGCTGGGCGCGCTCGTCGCCACCCAGCTCTGGTTGCGTCGCCGGACCCGGCGGCGGTTGAACGCCGGGCTGCTGCTCGCCTCCGGCGCGGCCGTGGCCGTGCTGGCCATGCTCGTGGCGTCGTGGTGGCACTGGCCGGCCGCCGACGACCGGTTCGGCGACCTGGAGTCGGCCATCGCGGCGCAGAGCACCAGCCAGCAGCGCCTCGGTGACCTGCTCGCCGGGCGCGCCGACCTCTATCTGGGCCTCGGTGCCAGTGTGGACCCGGCGGGGCACCGGGCCGACTTCGACGCCCGCGGGCTCTGCTTCCCCGCCTCGGGCCGGGCCGCGCCGATCGACTGCGCGGCCCTGGACGACGTCTGGTCCGCCCGGCAGAGCAGGACCCGCGACGCGTTCCGCGACGCCGTCGACACGGTGCTCCGCGACGGGCCGGTCGGCCGGTCGTTCGAAGTGGCGAAGAGCAATCTCGAGGACGCCCTGCGCGCGGACGGCGCCCGCGCGGACGCCGCGCGGGAACGGCTGCCCGCGGCGCCCCGCCCGCTCGGCGGCGCGGCGGCCTGGGTCATCCTGCTCGCCGGCGGCGGTGTGGTCGCCGGCCTGCGCCAGCGCTACCTGGAATACCAGTGAACACCCACGGAGGAGGTCCGGTGGCGGTCGGGGGCTTGCTCGCCGGCGCGCTGCTGGCCGCCCTGGCCGGGTGCACCGCGCCGGCGGCGACCACCCCCGCGCCGGCGGCCCGTCCCCCCGGCGCGCAGACCCTCGCCCCCGCCGGCGAGGCGACCCCGCTCTGCTCGGTGCGGCGCAGTCTGCCGGCCAGCGCCAGCCGGCCGAGGCGGATCATCGAGCGGCAGCCGCAGCGACTGATCGCCGGCGTCGACCCGTCCGACGCGACCATGAGCCACTGGAACTCGGCGAACCAGCGGTTCGAGGGCTTCAACATCGACCTGCTGCTGCGGGTGGTCAAGGCGCTCTGGCCGAAGGACGACCCCCGCGACCGGGTCGAGTTCCGGGTCGTGCCGCCCGGCCAGGGCGCCTTCCAGATGCTCGACGACAACCAGATCGACCTGGTGGCCACGTCCCTCACCGCGTCCTGCGAACGCGCCAAGCAGGTGATCTTCTCCAACGACTACCTCGACTCCGGGCAGACGGTGCTGGTCCGGGTACGCGACCGCGGGCCGGAGTTCGCCGGCGTGGAGGAGATGGGCGGGCGGCGGGTCTGCGCCGCGCGCAACACCACCTCGCTGGACGCCATCCGCCGCTACCGGACGGTCGGCGGCGAGCGGCTGGTGCCGGTGGCGGCGGAGCACTCCATCGACTGCCTGGTGATGCTCCGCCAGGGCCAGGTCGACGGCGTCAGCACCGACGACAACATCCTGCGCGGTTTCGCCCAGATGGCCCCCGACACCACCCTCGTCACCGAGCCGCCCCGCAGCGAACAGCGATACTGCGACCACAACGTCGACGACGAGTGCGACTGGTTCACCGACGAGCCACACGCCTTCGCCTTCCGGCTCGACGACGCGGAGTTGGCCGCCTTCGTCAACTACGCCCTCGCCCTGCCCGAGACCCGGCAGGAGTGGCTGCGGGCACACGACGACTGGCTCGCCGACCATCCGGACGCGGTACGGGACCCGGTCACCGGCAGGCGGACGCCGATGATGCCCTCGCCCGGCGAACCCGTCACCGGGTGGCCGCCGCCGCGCCCGGCCGCCGCGCCGACGGACTGAGGAGGCCGACCGTTGCCGACCGTCCGGGACCGGCTGCACGCCTTCCAGGCCGCCCACGCCCGCGTCTGCGACCTGCTGGAGGAGATGGAGCACGCGGTCGCCGGCCAGTTTCCGCCGGCCGACCCGCGGCCGGCCGCGCGGGCGGCCGAGGAACACCTGCTGCGGCTGCACTGCCTGGCGCTGGCGCTCGTCCGGCGCAAGGAGGACCTGGCCGGGCTCGACCCGGCGCAGCCGGCGGACGAGGCGGCGTTGACCCGGCTGCTCGCCGCGCCCTGCGCGGTCCGGTTCACCGCCGCCACCGGTGACCAGGTCCGGGTCGAGCAACTGCGGGTCGCCCGGATCGTGCAGGACGCCGCCGACCAGGCCGAGCGGATCCGCAGGCTGGTCGCGCCCCCGGTGCCGGAGCAGCCGACGCCGGACCCGCACCGGTTGGCGGAGCGGGGGCACCGGGTCCGGTCGTCGCTGCACCGGCTGCGCCGCCTCGCCGCGGAGGCCGCCGCCGAAGGGCTCGGCGACGTCACCGACCCACTCGCCCCGCTCACCGCCGACGGGCTGCTCGACCGGCTCGCCGCCGCCGACCCGGGGCACCGGCCCGAGACCGACGCCGAGGCCCTCGGCGCGGCCCTCGACCGGGACCTGGAGCGGGTCGACGCGGTCCGGCGCAGCCTGCGCGTCCGGTGCCACCGGGAGCTGAGCGGGCGACTCGCGGCATACCGGCAGAAGGCCGCCGACGAGGGCCGGGCCGAACACCCCGACCTGGAGCGGTCCTACCGGGACGCGGTGGCCGGGCTGCGCCCCGCGACGTTCGGGGTGGCCGCCGCGAGCCGGGCGGTCCGCGCCTACCAGCAGGCCGTGAACGGAGGAGCCCGATGACCGGGACGCGCCAGGGATGCGCGGAACGCCACTGCCCCGGCGAGGTGGACGCGGACGGGTTCTGCCGGCTGTGGGGGCACGAGTGCGCCGGCACCGGCGCGGCCCCGACGCCTGTCGTGCCCCGCCCGGTCCAGGTGTCCTCCCCGCCCGTGTCGTCCCCGCCCTGGGAGGTCGCGGCGCTGCTCCCGGCGGCCCGGCCCCGGGACCCGCTGACCGCCGTGCTCGCCGAGCCGGTGGTGCCGGAACCCGCCCGGATCTGCGCCAGCACCACCTGCCGCACCCGGCTGACCCGGCTCAGCGGCCACTGCCCGGACTGCGGCACCCGCTACTCGTTCACCCCGCCGCTGACCGTCGGTGACGTGCGCGCCTCCCGCTACGAGATCGCCGGGTGCCTGGGCAACGGCGGTGTCGGTTGGGTGTTCCTCGCCCGCGACCAGGACATGGACGGCGCCTGGCGGGTGCTCAAGGGGCAGCGCAACCCGGAGGACCGGGAGGCCGTCGCGGCGTTCGTCGCGGAACGACAGGCGCTCATCGCGCTGAACCACCCGCGCATCGTCACCATCACCCACGCGCTGCGGCCGGAGACGCACCACGACACCGGCTACCTGGTGATGGAGTTCGTCAACGGCGGCACCCTGGAGGAGTCGCGCGCCACGGCCGGCCCGGGCGGGCGACCCGCCGCGCTCGACGTGGCCCAGGCCCTCGACTACGGCACGCAGATCCTCGACGCGTTCGGCTATCTGCACGACCAGGGCTGGCTCTACTGCGACCTCAAGCCGGAGAACGTCATGCGGGTCGGCGGCGTCGGCGCCGACGTCATCAAGCTGGTCGACTTCGGCGCCGCCCGGAGGATCGACAATCGGGTGAGCCCCGCCTGGGGCACCGAGGGATACACCGCCCCCGAGGTCAAGCGGCTCGGCGCCGCCGGGCCGAGCATCCGTTCCGACATCTACGCCGTCGGGCGTACCCTCGCCGCGCTGACGCTTGTCACCCGGTCCGTGGACGTGTCCCGGATCCCCGCCGGCCCGGCCGTGCGGCGGCTGCCCACACCGGCCCGGCTCGACCCGTTCCTGCGCCTGCTCGCCCGGGCCACCGCGGCCGACCCGGCCGACCGGTTCGGGTCCGCCGCGCAGATGCGCGAACAGGTCCGGGGGGTGCGCCAGCAGGTCGCCTCGGCCGCCGACGGCGAGCCCCGACCGAGCCGGTCCACCCTGTTCAGCCCCTCGGCCTGCGCGTTCGCCCTGCACACCGACGGCGCGGTGGACCTGGTGGAGGTGCTGCTCGGCCTGCCGGCGCCGCTCGTCGACGGCGCCGACCCGGCCGCCGGCTTCCTCGCCTCGCTCGGCCCCGCCGACCCTGACGAACTCATCGAACTGCTGGCCACCGCCCCCGAACGGACCGCGCCTGTGGTCTACCGGGCGGTGCGGGCCCACCTCACCGCCGGCCGGGTGGCCGAGGCGGGCACGCTGCTCGCCGACGTCCCCGAGGACCGGCGCGACTGGGCGCTGTGGTGGCACCGCGGCCTGGTCGCCCTGGTCGGCCGGGACACGGACGCCGCCCGGCGCTGGTTCGAGCAGGTGTACGGCTGGCTGCCCGGCGAGGTCTCCACCCGGCTGGCGTACGCGGTCGCCTGCGAACTCGCCGACGTCCCCGACGAGGCCGCCGACCACTACCGGGGGGTGTGGGACACCGACCGGGGCGTGCTGGCGGCGGCCTTCGGGCTGGCCCGGTGCCGGCTCGCCACGGACGACCCCCGGGGCGCCGCCGACGCGCTGCTGAGCGTGCCGGAGTCCTCCCGCGCCGGCACCGACGCGGTCGCCTGCGCGGTGCGGATCCTGCGCGACGCGCCGGACGACGGGCGTCGGCTGGCCACCGCCCTGGAGGCGGCCACGATCGTGGACAAGCTGCCGCCGTTCGCCGAGCGGGAGAGCGTCGAGTCGGACATCCTGCGGATCGCGCTCGACTGCGACCTCACCGACCCCCGGCACGCCGGCCGGCGGTTGTTCGGCGAACCGCTCGACGACACCAGCCTGCGTCGCGCCTTCGAGCGCCGGTGCCGCTCCCGCGCCCGGCGCACCGCCGACCGGCGGGACCGGATCGAGCTGGTCGACCTGGCCAACGCCTACCGGCCGGTGACGTGGTGGTGACCGCGGCCCGACGGCCCTGAGACGAAGGAAGGCGCCCATGGAACACGCCGACGGCCGACCGCTCGCGGTCACCGCGCACCACGCGGAATACCTGCCGGCGGACGGCACGGTGCTCGACGTGATCGCCACCGTGCGCGGCCCGGAACCGGCCGGGGACGCGCGCCACGACGGCCTGGCCGAGGTCATCCTGCTGGACACGTCGGGGTCGATGGGCGCGCCGCAGGCCAAGATGCGGGCCGCCCGGCAGGCGGGCGTCGCCGCGATCGACGCGCTGCCCGACGGGGTCGCCTTCGCGGTGGTCGCCGGCACCGGCGCGGCCACCATGGTCTTCCCCGGCGACGAGCGGCTGGCGGTCGCCGACGAACGCACCCGGGCCGCCGCCCGCCGCGCGCTGCACTCCCTCTCCCCGCACGGGGGCACCGCCATCGGCGCCTGGCTGCGGCTGGCCCGGCGGCTGCTGGCGACCCGGCCGGACGCGATCGGCCACGCCATCCTGCTCACCGACGGCCGCAACGAGACCGAACGCCCGGAGGACCTGCGGGCCGCCGTCGGCGAGTGCGAGGGACACCTCACCGTCGACTGCCGGGCGATCGGCTCGGCCGACGGTGTGCACGACTGGGACGCGGCCGAACTGCTCGGCATCGCCGAGGCGTTGGGCGCGAACCCGGTGGTCCCGGTGGAGGACCTCACCGGCCTGGGCGACGAGTTCCGGTCGGTCCTGTCCCGGGCGATGGCCCGGCGGGTGGCGAACGCGCGGCTGCGGGTGCGCACCACCGAGCTGGCCCGGGTCCGGTTCGTCAAGCAGGTGCACCCGACCATCGCCGACCTCACCGGGCGGGGCGCGCCGGACGGCGAGCTGACCACCGCGTACCCGATCGGCGCCTGGAGCCCGCACGACCACCGCGACTACCACCTGGGCCTGGAGGTGGACCCGCTCGCCGCCGGGACCCGGCGGCGGATCGGCTGGCTCAGCACCGACACCGACACCGGCGCGGCCACCGTGGAGGTGCCGCTGACGGTGGAGTGGACCGACGACACGCTGCGCAACTCGGAGATCCACCCGAGCGTCGCCTTCTACACCGGGCAGCAGGACTACGCCGCGGCGTTCCACAGTGGCCTGGCGGCGGCGCGCGCGGGCCGGGTCGGCGAGGCCGAGGAGCGGCTCGGGCGGGCGGTGGCGCTCGCGCACGACGCCGGCAAGGACGCCGACGTACGGCGGATCGCCCGGATCGTGGACGTGCACGACGCCGCCGCCGGCCTGGTCCGGCTCAAGGAGGACGTCGACTGGCGGCGGGCCGAGCCGTCCCGGGTCGCGGCGCACACCACCACCCGGTGGGGCGCGGACGGCGACGGACGCCGCCCGTCCACGCCGGCCGCCCCGGTCGCGCCCTGGTCACACTGCGGCGAGCCGCAGACGGGGGCGTACTGCCAGGACTGCGGGGCCGCGCACGGCACCGACGGACCGGCGTCGGAGCGCCCATGACCCTGGACCTCTGGGCCAAGGTCGCCAGCGTGGTGAGCAGCAGCCTGGCGCTGGCCGGCGCCGCCGTCGCCGTCCACCGGCACCTGCGCCGGCCGGGCTGGTCGGCGACGCTCACCGGGCTGTGGGAGCGGGAGGCCGACGCCGGGATCGTCCACCCGCACCGCTTCGGCGAGCAGGTGCGCCCGCTCTCCGACGTGTACGTGCCCCGCCGGGCGGCGCCTCGGCTGGGCCGACCCGAGGAGACCGTCGACGCCGGGCAGTTGTTCAGCGGCGCCTCACACGTGCTGCTCGTCGGTGAGCCGGGCAGCGGAAAGACCGCGCTGATCGCGTACGAGAGCGCCCGCTCGGCCGCGCGCTGGCTCCGCCACCGGGGTCGCCGGTGGCGCCGGCCCCGCGGCCCGGTGCTGGTACGCCTGCCGGCCGCCGCGCTGGTCCGGCACGCGCTGCCCGACGCACTGGCCGCCACGTACGGCGAGTCGCCGGACTTCCGCCGGACGCCGCCCGGCGTCCGTTGGCTGGTCTGCGTGGACGGGGTGGACGCGGTCGCCGACCCGGACGAGCGGAGCGACGTGCTCAACCGGCTCGCCGCGGCGGGCCGCTCCCCCGCGCCGCCGTACCGGATCCTGGTCACCACCCGGCCGCTGGACGCCACCGAGCTGGCCACGCTCGGAGCGGACTATCCCGCCTACCAGCTCGCGCCGTTCACCCGCGCCGACGTCACCGCGCTGGCCCGCAGGTGGTTCCCGGACCACGACGAGGCCCAGGGCTTCCTCGCCTGGACACACACCCAGCGGATCACCAACCCGGTGCGCAACCCGCTGATCGCCACCGTCGCCGCGCTGATCTGGCGCGACCGCCGCGACGACCCGGTCGGCCCGCCCGGCCCGGCGGCCCTGCTCGACAACTTCGTGCGGGCCCTGCTGCGCGGCGGTCGGGACCGTCTCGACGCCACCTGCGCGGCGCTGCGCGACCGTCCCCCGGAGGGCCCGGCGGTCGCCGACTGGCTGGCCGGGCGGCACACCGAGCTGGTCGAGGTCGCCGCGACCGCGGCCGTGGCGGGCGCCGACCCGGTCGCCGCGGTGGCGGAGTGGACGGCGACGCACGCGCCCCATCCGCCGGCGCGGCAGCTCGCCGACTGGCCGCAGCGGATCCGCGACCTGCTGCTCGCCACCGACCTGTTCCGCGCCGACCGGCACGCCCTGGTCCCGGTCTGGCCCAGCCTGGTCGAGCATCTGGCGGCGGGACCGCTGACCCGGCAGTTGAGCCCGGACGGCTGGATGTCCCTGATGAACACCACACGATCGCCGTTCGTCGGGGCGCACGTGTTCCAGCGGGCCGGGGTGCCGCCCGCGTTGCTGCGGAGCCGGCTGGTGGAGCCGGGCTGGGCCGTCGCCGCCGGGCAACTTCTGGTCACCACGGGGACGCTGTGGAGCACCGACGACCCGGGGTTGCGGGCCGACGTGCTGGCGGCGCTGCTGGCGCACTGGGCGGCCGACCCGACCGGCGACACCGGCCGGACCTGCCTGTCGCTGCTGAGCACGCTTGCCGCGGACCGCGCCGACCGGGACCTGCTGATCGAGATCGGCGCGGACGGCAGCCGGCCCCGGGCGACCCGGCTGGCCGTCACGCGCTTCTTCCGCGCCGACCGCGACGCGGCGTCGGTCGCCCGGCACTGGTGAGGGCGTACGGTGGCGCGGCGGCCTACCGCGGCACGGCCCGGAACCACGCCTCCCGATCGTCCGGGTCGGGTCCGCGCCGGGGCAGCGTGGCCGGCTCCTCGCCGGTCAGCGGCGCGTAGTGGTCGAAGGTGGTGGTCAGCACGGCCTCGCCACCGGTGAGGTCGGGAAGCGCGGCGACCACGTGCGGGACCCGCGCCGACGGCAGGGTGCCGTGCACCTCGAGATATCCGTCGGCGCCGGCGATGTCGTGCACGGCCGCTCCGAGCCGGCCGAGCAGCGCCATCACCGTCTCCACCGCGTGTTGCGGAACGTTGACGTCGAACCGCTCGACCGGTTGGCACACCCGGGTACCGGCCTGGCGGAGCGTCGCGGCGACCACGACCGGGGCGAGGTTGCGGAAGTCCGCCGCGACGGTCGAGATGGACTTGTCGAACTTCTGGTGCGGCCGGCTCTGTCGGGGCCAGTACTGGGACGCCGTCATGGTGACCACGCAGTCGGTGACCGGCCAGCCGTGCCGGCCGTGCCGGAGCGCGGCCCGCACGCCCTCCTCGGTGGCGGCGACGAACGCCGGCGGGAGCCGGCCGGGTTCGACGCCGGGGCGGAACTCGATGCTGTGCCCGACCGGGGCGGCCTCGATGCGCAACCCCAGCCCGGCCAGGTACGGGTTGCCGCGCTCGCGCACCCGTTCCTCGGCGACACCGGTGCCGGCGACCCGTTCGATGCAGGCCGTGAGCGTGCCGGAGAACCGCACCCGGACGCCGTACCGGTCCGCCATGAGCGCGGCCAGCACCTCTTTCTGGACCTCGCCGTGCAGGCGGATCACCGCCTCCGCCCGGTGCTCGTCGAGCCGCAGGTCGACGAGCGGATCCTCGTCGGCCAGCTCGGCCAGGCCGGCGAACATCGCCAGGCGCTGGTCCGGTTCGACCGGCTCGACGACCGCCTGGCGGGTGGGCGGCGGGAACCGGTAGGCGTGCCGCCGCGGCGGCTCCCCGATGTGCTGGCCGATCCGGGCCGACAGGCCGCGCACGGCGGCGATCTGCCCGGCGGCCACCGAGGGACGGACCTGGACGCCGGCGGGCTCGATGACGGCGATCTGGGTGACCGTCTCGGGCCGGGCGCCGGCGAGCCGGACCCGGTCCCGGACGTGTAGCCGCCCGGACCACAGCCGCAGCCAGGTTCGCCGGCCGTGGCCGTCCCGGTCGACGGCGAAGACGGTGCCGACCGGCGGACCGTCGCGCTGCTCGCCCCGGGGCAGCAGGTCGGTCAGGAGGTGGCACAGTTGGCGCACCCCGGCGCCGGTGATCGCCGAGCCGCACGCCACCGGCGTGAGCGCGCCGCGGCGTACCGCGTGCCGGATCGCGCGCCGGACCTCGCGCCCGCGCACCGGCGCGTCGGTGAGCCACCGCGCCGCCACCGCGTCGTCGACCTCCGCCACCGCCTCCACCACCGGTTCGGCGTCGAGGCCCACGACCCGCACCCGGGCGTCGCGGGTGCCCTGGCCGACGACCGTGGTGAGCAGGACCGGCCGGGCGGCGAGCCGCCGGCGGACCTGGGTCACCGCCCGGTCGGTGTCGGCGCCGCGCCGGTCCACCTTGTTGAGGAAGAGCATCGTCGGTACGCCGATGCGCCGCAGCGCCCGCCAGATGGCGACGGTCTGCGGCTGCACCCCCTCCACGCTCGACACCACGAGCACGGCGGCGTCCAGCACGGCGAGCGACCGCTCGACCTCCGCGATGAAGTCGGGGTGGCCGGGGGTGTCCAGCAGGTTGATGCGCAGATCACCGATCGTGATCGACGTGACGGCCGCCCGGATGGTGATGCCGCGCCGACGCTCCAACTCCATCGAGTCGGTGCGCGTCGTGCCGGCGTCGACGCTGCCGAGCCGGGACACGGCGCCCGCCTCGTAGAGCAGGCGTTCGGTCAGGCTGGTCTTTCCGGCGTCAACATGGGCGACGATTCCGAGGTTCAACAGGGCCACGGCAGAACTCCACGGTAGGACGGTCCAGGGTCCGAAGCGTGGAATCTGCTCGCATGGTCGCTCCTCGTCGTGATCGTGCCCGGTCGATGCCCCCGCACCGGGCACGGTGGTGTGCCGCCGTTGAGGCTCGCACGGCCACGGCGACCGCCGCGACCGAATTAGGTCGCCCGGGCTGTTCGCGTTCCGCGCCGGGGCCGCGGCCGTGTCGTCACCCGGGCAAGGCGACGCCGGTCAGCTCCGCGCACCGCGCGAGCAGCTCGTCTGCCACCGGGTCGATCCGCCCGCGCTCCGGTCGCCAGTCGCGGTCACTCACGTAGGCCCCGCTGACCAGGGCGTCGGGGCCGGTGCCCACGGCGAGGCGCGCCTGGGCCCGCGCGGCGTCGTCCGGGCTCGTCGGCGCGGCGTCGCCACCCATCCGCGTGCGCACCCAGCCGGGGTCGACCGCGTTGCTCAGGACGTCGGGCCACCGCCGGGCCACGGCGAACGCGAGCGCCAGGTCCAGCAGCTTCGACGTGCAGTACGCCTCGACCCCGTTCCACGGACGCGCGTCGTACCGCAGGTCGGTCAGGTCGGACACACCGTCGGCGGCCATCGCCGACGACACGAACACCAGCCGCCCGGGCCGCGGCAACAGGGCCGTCAGCAGGTACGGCGCGAGCACGTTCACCTGGAACGTCGACTCCAGCCGGTCCCGGGTCAACTCCCGCGCCGGGGCGTCCAGCCGGGCGATTCCCGCGTTGTGCACGACGGCGTCCAGCCGGCCGTACCCGGACAGCGACCGGGCGAGCGCGGTGGTCTCCTCGATCGAACCCAGGTCGCCGACCACGATCGCCTCCGCCGCCGGAAGCGCCGCCTTGGCGACCGCCGCCCGCTCCTCGTTCCGGGCGTGCAGCACGACCCGGTGCCCCCGGGCGACAAGGTGCGCCGCGGTCCGCCGACCGATGCCGTCCACCGAACCGGTGACCAGAATGTTGCCCATGCCGTTCCCTCCGTCGTCGCGCGGCCCACCCCGGCGCCGCGTGGAATTCGGTGGGAAGCTCTCCCGGACAGCTTGGCGGCGGCTTAACGCGCCCCCGGGCCACATGCCAAGTCGGACCCAAGTGGCGGCTGCTGTGCTGCGCCCATGAAGAAACTTCTCGCCGCCGGCCTGGCGCTCACCGTCAGCGCCGGCCTGGTCGCGGTCACCGCCGGAACCGCGCTCGCCCGCCCCTACTGCGACGTACCCAACCCACCGCCGGCCTGCGACGACAGCCCGACGGAGCCACCGCCGCCGCCGGTGGGCAGCGACAAGTACCCGATGGGCGCGCTGGAGTCGTGGGAGTACGTCGGCGGGGCGGTGCGGGTCAGCGGCTGGGCCAGCGACCCCAACGGCGGCCCGGTGCGGGTGACGGTGGGGACCGACGTGCCGCCCGCAGTGACCCGGCCGGCGGACCTGTGGCACGCGGGGCGGGGCGCCTTCGTCGGCTTCTCCTTCACGGTGCCCAGTTCGGCGGCGGCCGGCACGCACCGGTTCTGCGTCACCGCGAACAACGTGCCCGACGGCAGCCAACCGGTGCCCGAGGTCGCCCCGCTGTCCTGCCCGCAGTACACGGTCCGGCCGGTGCCGCCCGGCGACCTGACGCTGACCCCCGGGTACCACGCGGGCGAGCGCACCCTGGACGTCACCTTCACCGACAACTCGGTCCGGGAGGACAACTACCGGATCGACCTGAGCTGGTTGCAGACCACGCCGGGCGAGGACTACCCGACCACCGAGGTCGGCGCCACCTGGGCGATCGTCCCCGGCACGTCGGACACCGGCCGGCGCACCTGGCACTTCACCGGCATGCCCCAGGCCTTCGTGCACGTCGTGGTGGTCGGGCACGAGGCCGGCCTGACGTCGGACGCGCTCAGCGGAGGCGTCTCCACCCGCTGACCGGCGGCGGGCCGGAACCCGAGCGGACCGGCCGGGACCGTCGAACGTGGGATCTGCCGGGCCGGCCCGCCCCACTAGGGTCGCAGCGTGACGACGATCGGCGTGCTCGGTCCGGTGCGGGCCACCCGCGGCGGCGCCCCGGTCAACCTCGGCGCGCCCCGGCAACGGGCGGTGCTGGCCCGGCTCGTCGCCGGCGGCGGCCACGCCGTGTCGGTGGACCGGCTCGTCGAGGATCTCTGGTCGGGAGACCCACCCCCGCGCGCCCAGGCGGCCCTTCAGGTGTACGTGTCGAACCTGCGCCGGGCGCTGGAGCCGGACCGGCCGCGGCGCGCCCCGGCCCGGGTCCTCGTCACCGCCGCCCCCGGTTACGCCCTGCGGCTGCCGACCTCGGACGTGGACGCCTGGCGGTTCGAGGCGGCGCTGCGGGCGGTCCCGCCGGACGCCGAGCGGCGGTCGGAAGCCGCGATGAGTGCCCTGGACGCGGCGCTGGACTGCTGGCACGAGGGCACCCCGTACGCCGAGTTCGGCGGGGAGCCGTGGGCGGAGCGGGAGGGCGAGCGGCTGGCCCAGCTCCGGCTGAGCGCCGTCGAGCAGCGGGCGCGGCTCCTGCTCGACCTGAACCGGCCGGACGAGGTCGTGCGCGACCTCGACCCGCACGTGCGCGAGCACCCGCTGCGGGAACGCGGCGCCATGCTGCTCGCGGTCGCGCTCTACCGGCTCGGGCGGCAGGCCGACGCGCTCGACGTGCTGCGCGCCGTCCGCGCCACGCTGGCCGAGCAACTGGGCATCGACCCCAGCCGCGAGCTGCGGACCCTGGAGACGGATCTGCTGCGCCAGAGCCCGCGTCTGGAGGCCGGCGTGCCCGCGCCGGCAGCCACGATCCGGCCCCCGGCCACCACCGCGACGCAGTCGACGCACCCGGTGGGCCGCGAGGCGGAACTGGCCCGGCTCCGGGCCGCGGCCACCCGCGCCACCGGATCCGGTCTCGGCATCTGCTGGGTCGGCGCCGAGGCGGGAGCCGGCAAGTCGGCCCTGGCACAGCATCTCGCCGGGTCCCTCGCCGCCGAGGGCTGGCAGCCGCTCGTCGGGAACTGCCCGCAGATCGAGGGCGCACCGCCGGCCTGGGCCTGGCGCGAGGTGGTCACCGCCGCCCGCCGGCTCCTCCCCCTCGACGACGCCGAGGCGCACGGCCTGCGTCTGCTGCTGGACACCGACCCGCCCGGCGGCGGCCCCGGCGGGTACGACGAGTTCCACCTCCGCCTGGCGCTGGCCGCCTACCTGGCCCGGCTGGCCGCCCGGGCGCCCCTGCTGCTGGTGATCGAGGACGTCCACCGCGCCGACGGGGAGACCCTGCGGATCCTCCGGCACCTCGCCGCCGCCCTCGCCGGTGCGCCGGCGCTCGTCGTGGCGACGTACCGGCCGGACGAGGTCACCGACGACCTGGTGGGGGCGCGGGCGGCGCTGGCCGGGGTGCCCGCGGTCGACCTCGAACTCGGCGGCCTGGGCCCGGACGCCGTCGCCGAGCTGCTGCGCCGCCACGGGGTGGACAGCGCCGATCCGGAACTGCCGCACACGGTCGGGGAACGCTCGGCCGGCAATCCCCTGCTCACCATCGAGCTGGCCAAACTGGTCGCGGCCGAGGGGCCGGCGGCGGCGCTCGACGGCGTCCCCGCCGGCCTCGGTCACGTGCTGGCCCGCCGGCTGGCGCGACTGCCGGCCGGCGCCCGCACCGTGCTGCGGCACGCGGCGGTCTGCGGCACGGAGGCCGACGTCGACATCCTGCTCGCCGTCGAGGGTGGCCCGGAGGAGCCGATCCTCGACGGGCTGGAGGCCGGCGTGACCGCGGGTCTGCTCGTCGAACCCGCACCGGGGCGGGTGCGGTTCGCCCACGCGCTGATGCGCGACGCGCTCTACCACAGCGTTCCCCTGCTGCGCCGCACCCGGATCCACCGCCGCGTCCTCGCCGTGCTGCGCGAGCAGCGCGCCGACGACGTGGCGGCGCTGGGGCGGCACGCCCTCGCGGCCCTCACCCGGTCCACCGCCGCGGAGGCGGTCGTCCACCTCACCGCGGCGGCCCGCCGCGCCGGTGACCTCGGCGCGCCGCGGGAGGCCGCCGCGCTCTGGGCCGGCGCGCTGCGCGCCGTCGACCTCGCGCCGGCCACCGCCGTCCGGACCCGTCTGGACCTGCACCGTGACCTGGCCGCCGCCAGCGCGCTCGCCGGGGACGTGCTGACCGCCCGCGCCGCCCGGGCTCAGGCGCTCCGGCTGGCCGCCGACCTCGACGACCCGGCGGCCGTGCACGCCGCGCTGACCTGCATCGACGCCCCGGTCACCTGGACCATCCGGCCCGACCGGGTGGTCGACGAGCCGTTGGTGCGGCTGCTGGAGCGGGAGCTGGCCCGGGTCGGCCAGGACCGCCCGACGCTGCGCTCACAACTGCTGAGCACGCTCGCGTTCGAGATCGAGGGCGCCGACCTGGGCCGCGCCGACGAGGTCACCCGGGAGGCCCTCGCGCTGGCCCGCCGTCAGGACGACCCGGGCGTGCTGTGCCGCGCGCTCAACGCCCGCTACTTCGTCACCGTCGCGCCGGCGCACCGCGCCGAACTGCCCGCGGTGGGCCGGGAGCTGCTCGCGACGGCCGACGCGGCGGGGCTGACCGCGTACCGCTGCCAGGCCCACCACATCCTCTACCAGGCGGCGCTCGCCGACGTCGACTTCGACCGGGCCCGCCACCACGTCGACCGCGCCGTGGCGGAGGCGACCACCGGGCAGCTCGGCCTGATCCTCGCCGTCATGGGCTGGTTCACCGGCCTGCGCGCCCTGTTCCGGGGCGACCTGGACGAGGCGTCCCGACGCTACGCGGAGGTCAGCGACCGGATGAGCCGCGTCGGCGGCCCGAACGCGGCGGCGATGGGGCTGATGGGCCGCTTCACCGTGCTGAGCGTGGCCGGACGCGGACACGAGGTGGTCGACGAGCTCCGGCAGGTGCACGCGCGGGTGCCGGACGACGCCCACGACGTGCTGGCCCACGCCCTGCTCTCCGCCGGTGACCACGACGCGGCCCGGGCGGTGTGGCGGCCGGACGCGCCGGTGCGCCCGGACTACCTGTGGCTGTACTGGATGACCCTGCGCGGTCAGGTCGCGGCCCGGCTCGGCGACCGCCCGGCCGCCCGGCGCTGCTACCGGGAGCTGACGCCGTGGGCCGGGCGCTTCGCCGGGCTGGAGTGCGGGTCGATCTCGCTCGGCCCGGTGGACCAGACCCTCGCCGAACTCGCCGCCGCGCTCGGCGAACCGGCGACCGCCGCCGCGCACCGGGACGCCGGGCTGCGGCTGGCCCGCGCCGTCGACGCGGTGCCGTGGCGCGACGACTCGGCCTACGTGGCGGCGCCGGCCTGAGCCGGTCCGCCGGCCCGCTCACCCGCCGAAGACCCGCGCCTCCCGGCGACGGAAGCCCGGCCGCAACGCCGCGAGCGTCAGCCGCAGCACCGGTCCCGCCGTCCGCTTCAGCTCGGCCCACTCGTCCGGCTGCGCGTACCGCTCGATGCGGGGCAGTTCGAAACGCAACGCGCCCCCCTTGCGCACCGCCCGCTCCACCGTGTTCCAGTCCGCCACGCTGACGTACCGCCGGATCACCGGGAAGACCAGTCGTTCCTCCTCCTCGATGTGCTCGTCCAGGAGGTCACGCAGGTGGGCCAGGACCGTGGCGAGGCGACCCGCGGCGACCCGCGCCCGCTCGCCCCCCGCGCCGCCGGAGGCGAACACGGCGACCACGTCGTCCACGGCCGCGCGCGCCTCGTCCAGCACCGGATCGAGTGAGGCGTGGTCGTCGCTGAGCTCCCGCAGGTCGATCTCGTCCGCGGCGGAGCGTTCCAGCACCGGCCAGAGGACCTCGTCCTCCATCCGGTGGTGATGGTGGATGCCGTCGCAGAGCAGCCGGACGTACGTCCGCAGGGCTCCCGCCCGGCGGCGGTCGTACCCGATCTGGCCGGTGGCCACGCGGTCCGCCAGCTCGGCCAACCGTCGCGTGTCGGCCCGCATGGTGCGGTGGTTGATCCGGAAGCCGACGAGGTTCGGCCCGGTCTCGGATCCGGTCATGCTCATGTTTCTCCTCCGGCCGCCTGGGTCGGCGGCCCGCTCGGTGCGATCTCGTGCCCCGAGCCTGCGGCCCCCCGCATGGCGCCCACTTGGCGTCGACTTGGTCGCGCCCGACCTCCGTCGCCGCGCGGACGGGGGGGGGCCGGGATCTCACCCACGGCTCATCCGGTCGAGGAGGAACCGGACAGCGTCCTGGTATTCGGGTTGGGTGTGGTAGGGCCAGTGGCGTTCCACCGGGGGTGGGACGGTGTCCGCGGGCTCCACGGTGACGCTCGGCGGATCCCGCAGGCGCACGTCGACCGTGGCGGCCATCGGCGGCACGTCCCGCGCGACGTCGGGCTGGTCGAAGATCGGCGCGCCGATCGGGTCGGTGTCGCGCCAGAGATTGCGCCACCGCCAGTCGATCCGCTCCCCGAGCTCGCACAGCACCCGTTCGCCGAGGAAGGCGGGGTACAGGCGGGCGTAGACGCGATACAGGGGGCTGCCGTGCGTCAGCAGCGCGACCCGGGGTAGCGCCTCGGGCGGCAGTTGCAGGACCGTGGCGGCGGCCAGCACGGAGCCCTGGCTGTGCCCGGAGATCACCACGGGCCCCCGGGCGGCGAGCGCGCACACCCGTCGGGTCAGCTCGGGCACGGCGCGGGCGGCATAGCAGGGCGGCGCGAAGGGGTGCACCGTGCGTGGCCAGAACGTGCCCAGGTCCCACAGGACACCGACGAGCCGGCGGGTCTCCGGCGACCGGTACGCCCGGTAGCCCAGAATCAGCAGTCCGACGACGAGGAGGCTGATGATCCAGATGCCGATGTCGGTGACGTACGCGGTGAGCACGGCGAGGGCGTCATGCCGCCGGTTGAGGCGGTCGGCGAGTTGGCTGGGTCCGATCCCGACGAGGTCGAGCGCGACCGTGGCGAGACCGAGCGAGGACACCACGAAGAACGCGACGAGCGTCGGCCCGAGTTCCTCGGTGACGAAGGAACTGGCGATCGTGTCGCGGACCGTTTCCAGCCGAGGCGCCGCCGAGGCGGGCGCGTCCGGATAATCCCGCTCGACCACCTCCCGCGCGTACGCCCGTCGCCGTCGCCGGGCGGCAGGCAGGGTGACGGCGACCGCGGCGGTGACGACCAGCAACGCGGCGAGCCCGGCGAGCGCGGCCCACCAGTACGCCACCGGTGGTTCCAGCGGCCCCAGCGCAGGCGGGCTGGGGCGGATCGGATCGGGAATGCGGCCCCGGTCGAGCTGGTCCGCGGTCCGGAACACCAGCGTGGTGGTGTACGCCGACGCGACGGTCACCGACATCGCCGCCACCAGCGGTGTGCCGAGTCCACGGAGCAGGGCGCGCGCACCGTCCGGCCGGGTGCGCTGCCGGACGAGGGTCACCGCGGCGATCAGGACCAGCAGCAGCCCCTGCGCCGCGAACAGGCCGGCGACGGCCCCCTCGTATCCGGGCATCTGCCCGACCGCCACGACAGCCTCCCGCTGGGACACGGCGTATCCCAGGCTCGACACGGTGGCCACCCCGGTGAGGATCCACAGCAGGCGTCGCAACGGCCCGGCCCACCGGGTGGGGACCGTCACCAGCAGCAGCGCGGCGCAGAACGCCACGAGTCCGCCGGCGAGGCCGACAAGTCCGACGGCGAGGGCGTTCCATCGGCCGTGCGACACCGCGACGACCAGGGCCACGTCGACCGTGCCGGCGCCCAGGCCGACGTGGAGCTGCCGCAGCCACGACGTCATCCGCTCGTCGTGCCAGATGCCGGGCGCGGCGAGGCTCCCGGTCGACTCCAGGAACCGCGCGCGCGGCGGCGCCGTACCGAAGCCCTCGAAGGCGCGTGCCGATCGCGACCCGACCGCCCAGAACACCCGCAACGCCAGCAGCGGCACCAACGCCAGCACCGCCAGGCGCGGACCCATCGGCACCGCCACGAGCCACGACAGGTACGGCCGCCCGTCCCGACACTCCACGTGGGGAACGCACTGCCAGCCGGGCAGATTCATCGTGACCCCGACCAACGCCAGCGTGATCGCCACGGTCAGCGAGCCGGCGAGCAGGCGACACAGCCCGCCGAGCAGACCGAACCGGTCCGCCAGCGTGGGACGGAGCCAGACCGCGAGGTTACCCAGCATGAACGGCAACAACAGCAGCATCGACGCCGTCCGCACCGCCACCCCGGCGGTCAGGGCCCCCCACCGGTACGCCTCCACCACCACGCCGGCGGTAGCGCCGCCCGCCGAGCCCAGTCCCTCCCGGACCCGGTAGAAGCCGGCGTGCCGGTCCCCCGCCACCCGCACCACGATCGGGTGGTCGACGATCGCCTCCGCCGAGGCGCCGGACACTCCGTGAACACGCAGCTCGACCGCCTCGTCACCGCGCGCCACCACCACGATGACAGCCTCACAAAGACCTTCGCCGTCCCGCTGGCAAAATGCCGGAAACAGCGTCACGCAGTGGTCCCCGACGGGGAATCAGCGGACGTGGACGAAGACCGGGTTCGAGTAGAACCACAGGTCCTCCCACGGGCTCTCCAGCCCGTCGGCGAGCGGCTCCGCCTCGTCGGTGCTGGTGCCGCGTACCCGGGCGTACAGGTCGCCGTCCACGTCGCGCAGGGTGTGGCGGATGACGTGGTCGGCGCCCTGCCGGCGCCAGTCCCGGGGGCCGAAGCGGGCGACGACCCTGGTGGTGGGATTGGTGTCGGCGTCCGGGTCGGGGTTCGGGCCGGTGATCCGACCGACGATCAGGTCGACGCGGCGGACCTCGGGCCGGTCGCCGTTGGCGTTGCGGCCGTGCAGCGGCCGGAACCGGATCTCGATCTCGACGTCCCGGCGCTGGCGGCGGCTGACCGTGATGGTCTGCCCGGTCTCGGCCGCGCGGCCCTGGCACCGGGCGGTGACGTCGAGGCTGGTGACGAGGTCGCCGGTGGTGACCCAGATCCGCCCGTTGCGCAGGCCGTCCATGATGTCGCCGTAGTCCTGCCGGGCCAGCACGTAGGTCTTGCTGTACTCGCCGGGCCAGAAGTCGGAGCCGCCGCGGGTCCAGTGCACGTGCGAGTCGGAGGTGGCGGTGATCCACCAGCGGCGTCCCTCGCCGAGCAGGGAGTCCCACAGCCCACCGACCCGGGCGGTCATCTGGTCGTAGCCGCCGTAGGTGGGATGGTTGCCGTAGCCGCCTCGACTGCCGCCGTTGAGCGGAGCGGCCTGGTGCCCGGGGGCGCCCTCGAAGCCGACGTACACCTCCGGGGCGACGTTGTGACCGTTGCGGAACTCCCGCGGGGTGTCCTGGCCGTACACGCCGAGGCCGGTGGCCGACCGGGAGGTGTGGTGGGCGATCACCAGCGGCTTGAGCGGCATGCCGCGGGCCACCTTGAGGAACTCGATCATCTTGGCCTCGGTGTCGCGGCCCGGGTCGGCCGGGAACGGATCCCGCTTGGCGAAGCGGCTCTCCAGCTCGAAGAGCATCTTCGCCTCGTCGTCGTGGCGCGGGATCATCAGGGTGTGGTGGTCCAGCGCCGGCGCGTCGAACTCCATGCCCCAGAACTGCAACACCTCCGGCACCAGCCGGCGGGACCGCAGCAGATCGGGGTACGCCTGTTCCAGGTTGACCTTCGAGTGGGTGGGGCCGCCGTGGTCGGTGCACATCGCCCAGCTCAGCCCGAAGTTCTTCGCCATGATCGCGTTGGTGACGATCGGGTACACCGCGTCGGCGCCCTTGTGGAACGTCGGCGGGTTCGTCGAGGTGTCGAACTCGCCGCTGTACTCGGAGTGGACGTGGTGGTCACCGGCCCGCCACGCCCGCCTGTGGTGCCCGCCCCGTGCGGCCTCCGCGCTCCTGTTCTCCCGGGCCGCCGCGGGCTCGCCGCCGACGAGTGGGCCGGCGGCGGCGAGCGTCGCCCCGACGCCGGCGTACTTGACCAACTGCCGGCGGGACACCTGCGGCCGGTCGGCGTTGTCCATATCTCTGTCCGTCACGAGCACTCCTCGGTTCCGCGCGTCTCACGTTCTGCGCCGAGCCTTGAGGAGCCGTCTGAACCGCGGTTGCATGATCGGCGGGCGGCAGATGAACAGCGGACCGAGAAGCGCGGATCCGGCGCGGTCGCTACTCGAGGTGGAACGTGGCCGAGGCGCGGTCGGCGTTCGAGGTGACCGTTTCCAGGTAGAGCAGGCCGTCGCGGTGGCGGACGTACCGTCCGGGATAGTTCTGCGACTCCAGGGAGAGTCCGGCGCTGTCGGCCAGGCCGCCCCGCCGCTGGAAACTCGCGTCGCCGTCGAACAGGGTCGACCCGTCGTCGCGTTCGACGTAGAGGGCGAAGCCACGGTGGCGTAGGTAGTAGCCGGGGAAGTTGGCCGACTCCCACGACACCGTCCCGGCGCCGGCGAGACCGGGGACGATGCGGAACTGCGAGTCGGCCAGGTTCGTCACGTTCGGCTCGACCCGGGCGCGGTAGTCGTAGTGGCGGATGTAGCTGTCGGTCAGGTCGTGTGCCCGCAGCCGGACCGGCGTGACCCCGTCGGCGACCGGGATGCCGAAGTTCGGGGTGCCGTCGGCGTTCCAGTAGAGCTTCTGGATCCGGGTCCGGCGGTTCGGGTCGTTGAGCGGGTCACCGGTGATGTCCCGGTAGTTGCGGTCGTGGTAGACCAGGATGTCGCTCTGCCCGTCCTCGGACACGGTGAAGGAGTTGTGTCCGGGGCCGTACTGGCCGGTGGCCGCGTTGCTGGCGAACACCGGGGTCGGGCTCTTGCGCCAGGCGGCGGCGTCGAGCAGGTTCGCGCCGGCGGAGGCGCTCAGCATGCCGAGGCAGTAGTTGGCGTCGGTGGCGCTGGCCGAGTAGGTGAGGAACACCCGGCCGTCGTGCTGGATCACCGTCGGGCCCTCGGCCACCCGGTAACCACGGGTCTCCCAGTCGTACGTCGGCACCACCAGCCGGGTGACCGGGCCGGTGATCTGCCACGGGTTGGCGCCCATCCGGGCGAGGTAGACGTTGGAGTTGGTGGCGATGCCGGGCTCCTGCTGCGCCCAGGTCAGGTAGCGCACGCCGCCGACGGCGAACGTGGAGGCGTCCAGGCTGAACGTGTCCCACGGCGTGGTGATCCGGCCGCGTTCGGTCCACCCGCCGGACATCGGGTTCGCGCCCGCGTTCTCCAGCACGTACATCCGGATCCGCCACACGTCGTCGGTCCGTCCGGCGGCGAAGTACACGTACCACTTGTTGTTGATGAAGTGGATCTCCGGGGCCCAGATGTGGGCGCCCATCTCCCCGCTGGTGTGGCGTTGCCAGATCGTCGTCTCGGCGGCGGTGGACAGCCCCTGCAGGGTGGTGGCCCGCCGGAGCACGATCCGGTCGTACTGCGGCACCGTCGCGGTCATGTAGTAGTAGCCGTCGGTGTGCCGGACGATGTGCGGATCGGCCCGCTGGTTGACCACCGGGTTGGTGTGATTCACCGCGGGCGCGGCCTGCGCGGGCCCGCCCACCGGCAGACCGGCGGACACGGCGAGCACGGCGAGCGCCGCCGCCAGGATCGGCCGCGGGCGCCGCCGGGCCGGGGCCCCGGCGGGCACCGGGCGGTGAGCCGTACGGAGAAGGTGTCGAAGCGGCATGCGCCCTCCCGGGTCGACGTGATCGTGGGGCGGTGACGGTGGGTGGGTCAGGAGACGTAGGGCCAGGCGGCGGCGTCGTAGCCGATGTGGTTGATGCCGAGCAGCGATGTGCCGTTGTCGGCGTAGTAGTGGTAGAAGAGGAGGTCGCCGTCGGTGTCGGCGAGGACCGCCTGGTGGCCGGGTCCGTGCACGCTGCCGTGCGAGGCCAGGATCTCGGTGCCGCCGCCGGAGAGCATGTCCCGGCCGGCGCGGTCGACGAACGGCCCGGTCGGGTTCGCCGACCGACCGACCATCACCCGATAGGTGCTGGCGGCGCCCTGACAGCAGCGGTCGAACGAGACGTACAGGTAGTACCACGAGCCGCGCTTGACCAGGACGGGCGCCTCGATGCCCGGACTGTAGGTGGCGAGGCTGTGCATCGCGCCGCCGAGCCGGCGTCCGGTGCCCGGATCGATCTCGATCATCTTGATGCCGGACCAGAACGAGCCGAAGGTCAGCCACCAGCGGCCCTGGTCGTCCACGAACAGATTCGGGTCGATGGCGTTGAAGGTGTCCGAGGCCCGCGACTCGATGACCAGCCCCTCGTTGGTCCAGCTCCCCGAGGCCCCGGTGGCGCTGGTGGCCAGGAAGATCGCCGAGCGGTTCGAACCGAAGGTCGACGCCGAGTAATACAGGTAGTAGCGCCCGTTGCGGTAGGACAGATCCGGAGCCCACAGGTTGCGCGCGCCGCCGGTGTACGTGGCGGTCCACGGCGCGCCACCGGGGAAGACGGTGCCCGCGTTGCGGTAGGCGACCCGATCGGTGGAAGTCTTCAAGGCGATGTTGTCACCGGTGTGCGCGACGAGGTAGGTGCCGTCGGGTCGTTTCACCACCGTCGGGTCGTGGACGCCGATGTCCCCGGAAACCGTCATGGGCCGCGGGTAGGCCGGCACCGGGGTACTCGGCGTCCCGCCGCCGAGGCGGATGAGCTGCCACTGCTGATTGGCGCCGTCGAGATCGGAGTAACTGGCCAACCGTCCACCGTCGGCCGTCGACCACTCCCACACGTCGATGACCTTGTTCCACTGCCGGTTCACGAACCGCACGAACCCACCGGCGGAATCCTGCAACCGGAACTGCTGCGTCGCCGACGACCGGTCGGTGCTCTGCACCAGAGTGATGCCGTCGCCGCCGCCGGGCAACTCCAACACCTTCCCGCTGTGCCGCGACCGCACCTTGTAGAACCCGCCACCGGCGTCGACGAACTGCCACTGCTGCACCGCGAGGTCGTTACGCGTCCACTGCTTGACCGGCGCGTTCTCCGCCGTCGACCAGTCGTAGAGATCCATCGCCTTACCACTGTGCCGATTCACGAACACGTACGACGCCGACGTGTCCACGGTCGCCGCCGAGGCGGCCGGCACCCCGTACGCCACCCCCGCGCCCAGCAGCAGGCCCAGGGCACCCAGCACCGCCACGACCCGCCGACCCCGCGACCGCGACGCCCGATCCGCTCCTGCCATGGAAACCTCCTGCGACCTCGCCAGCGCGCGTGGCCGAACAGCCTTCGGCGGTGGTTACACGCCGGTTAACGAATGTTCACGTTAACATCGAAGTCTGTCAAGATGTGAGCGCGCGGCCCGCGCGGTCAGCGGGTCGCGCGGCGGCGCGCCACCGCCTGGATCTCGATGAGCAGGTGCGGATGCGGCAACTGGTGCACCGCGACCGTGGTGCGGGTCGGGCCGGTCTCGTCGAAGTACTCGGCGTAGACCTCGTTGTAGCCGCCGAAGTCGTTCATGTCGACCAGATACGTGGTGACCTGGAGCAGGTCGCCCAGGTCGGCGTCGACGGAGCGCAGGATGTCGCGGATGGTGTCGAGGACGGCGCGGGTCTGCGCGCGGATGTCGAGGTCGGTGACGCCCATCGGGTCCACCCGGGCGCCGGCGATGCTGTTGTCCGGCCGGCGGCTGGACGTGCCCGAGACGAAGATCAGGTCGCCGTCGACCCGGACGTGCGGGAACCGGCCACGCGGCGTGGCCAGGCCGGGCACCACCCCGCCCGCGTCCGCCCCGCTCCGCCCGGTCACGGGCCGACCCGCAGGGACGCCGTGCCGAGCCTCTCGACGGTGACCCGGACGTGCGCGCCGCCGCGCAGCGGGACGGCGGCGGTGGCCGCGCCGGCGAGCAGGACCGCGCCGTCGGCCAGCTCCACGCCGTACGCGCCGGCGAGCCGGACCGCGTCGGGCAGCGCCCGCCGGGGATCGCCGAGGATGGCCGCCGTCGACCCGACCTGGACGGCGCGTCCGTCGACCTCCAGCAGCACGCCGAGGTTGTCGATCCCGGCCGGCACCGGCTGCCAGGCGCCGAGCACGAACCCGCTCGCCGAGGTGTTGTCGGCGACGACCTCGGGCAGGGTGAAGCGGAAGTCGACGTACCGGGAGTCGATGACCTCGATCGCCGGCGCGACCGCCGTGATCGCGCCGCCCTCGACGAGGAAGGCGACCTCCGGTTCCGCCTTCGGGTGGATGTGGTCGGCGAACCGGAGCGTGCCGCCGTCGGGAATCCGCATGGCGTCGGTGAGGCGACCCCAGATGACCTCGTCGACGCCCATCTGCGCCATCTTGGCCCGGCTGGTCAGGCCCAGCTTCAGCCCGACCGGGCGTTCGCCACGGGCCACCCGGTGCGCGACGACGGCCTCCTGCACCCGGTAGGCGGTGGGCACGTCCAGGCCGACGTCGGCACCGAGCTGCGGCACCGCGACCCGGCTGGTCGCCGCCGCGTCGAGACGCGCGGCGAGCTGGTCGACGGTGGTCATCGGTCCCCTCCGGTCGGGGCGGTGGCGGTGGCCAGGTCGAGGGCGACGTCGACGATCATGTCCTCCTGCCCGCCGACCATGCGGCGGCGGCCGAGTTCGACAAGGATCGAGCGGACGTCCACGCCGTAGCGCTCCGACGCCGATTCGGCGTGCCGCAGGAAGCTGGAGTAGACCCCCGCGTAGCCGAGCGTCAGCGTCTCCCGGTCCACCCGGACCGGCCGGTCCTGCAACGGCCGCACCAGGTCGTCGGCGGCGTCCATCAACGCGAACACGTCGCAGCCGTGCTCCCAGCCGTGCAGCTCGGCGACGGCGACGAACACCTCCAGGGGCGCGTTCCCGGCGCCCGCGCCGTGCCCGGCCAGGCTGGCGTCGACCCGGACGGTGCCGTGTTCGACCGCCGCCACGCTGTTCGCCACGCCGAGGGACAGGTTGTGGTGGGCGTGGATGCCGATCTGGGTGGCCGGGTCGAGGACCTGCCGGTAGGCGTCGACCCGCTCGGCGACGTCCCGGGTCAGCAGCCGGCCGCCGGAGTCGGTGACGTAGACGCAGTGCGCGCCGTAGGACTCCATCAGCTTCGCCTGCTCGGCCAGGGCCGTCGGCTCGTTCATGTGCGACATCATCAGGAACCCGGACACGTCCATGCCGTTGTCGCGCGCCCACCCGATGTGCTGGGCGGAGATGTCCGCCTCGGTGCAGTGCGTGGCGATCCGCACGCTCGTCACGCCGAGGTCGCGGGCGGCCCGCAGATCGGCGATGGTGCCGATGCCGGGCAGCAGGAGCGTGGTCAGCCGGGCGGTGGTGACCGCCTCCGCCGCCGCCGCGATCCAGTCCGCGTCGGAGGCGGCCCCGTGCCCGTAGTTCACGCTCGAACCGGCCAGCCCGTCGCCGTGCGCGACCTCGATCGCCGCGACGCCGGCCGCGTCGAGCGCGGCGGTGATCGACCGGACCTGGTCCACGGTGAACCGGTGCCGTACCGCGTGCATGCCGTCCCGCAGCGTCACGTCCTGGATGTACAGCCCGGTCATGCCGGTACCTCCCGCTCGGCGCGTCGTGCGACCATCCGCTCCGCCGTCCGCAGCGCGGCCGACGTCATGATGTCGAGATTGCCGGCGTACGCCGGCAGGTAGTGCCCGGCCCCGGACACCTCCAGGAACACCGACACCTGCACCCCGGTGAACCGGCCGCCGAGCGCCGGCACGTGGGTGTCCACGGGGTCGAACTGCACCTGCTGCTTGAGCCGGTAGCCGGGCACGTACCCGGCGACGTCGGCGACCATCGCCTCGACCGACGCCGCGACGGCCGCCCGGTCGACGTCCGGGTCGGGGCACAGGCAGTAGACGGTGTCCCGCATCAGCAACGGCGGTTCCGCCGGGTTCAGCACGATGATCGCCTTGCCGGCGCAGGCGCCGCCGACGACCTCGATCGCCCGCGCCGTGGTCTCGGTGAACTCGTCGATGTTCGCCCGGGTGCCCGGGCCCGCCGAGCGCGACGCGATCGACGCGACGATCTCCGCGTACCGCACGGGTGTCACCCGGCCGACGGCGGCGACGACGGGTACGGTCGCCTGGCCGCCGCAGGTCACCATGTTCACGTTCGGCTCGTCCAGGTGTTCGTCCAGGTTGACCGGCGGCACCACGTACGGGCCGACCGCGGCCGGGGTCAGGTCCACCACCAGCCGACCGTGCTCGCGCAGCAGCGCGGCGTGCCGGCGGTGCGCCCCCGCCGACGTCGCGTCGAACACCACCGCCACGTCGGCGAACTCCGGCATCGCCAGCAGCCCGTCGATCCCGTCGGCGGTGGTGGCCACGCCGAGCCGACGCGCCCGCGCGAGGCCGTCGGAGGCGGGGTCGACGCCGACCATCGCCACCATCCGCAGCGACTCCGACAACCGCAACACCTTGATCATCAGATCGGTGCCGATGTTCCCCGACCCGATCACCGCCACACCCGTGCTCACTACCGCACCCCCTCGCTGAAACAGACCCGGACCGAACCCAGACCGGAGATACGTGCCTCGTACGCCGCGCCGGCGGTGACCGGCACCATCGGGCCGAGCGCCCCGGACAGCACCACGTCACCGGCGACAAGCGGACTGCCCGCGGCGGCCAGCTTCCGGGCCAGCCACACGACCGCGTGCACGGGATGGCCGAGACAGGCCGCGCCGGCGCCGACCGACACCGGCTCCCCCGCGTGTTCGAGCACCATTCCGGCCAGCCGGAGGTCGACCTGCGACAGCGTGCGCGGCCGGTCGCCGAGGACGAACAGGCCCGAGGAGGCGTTGTCGGCGACCGTGTCCACGATGGAGATGTCCCAGCCCGCGATCCGGGAGTCCACGACCTCGATCGCCGGCAGGACGTGGTCGGTCGCCCGGATCACGTCGGCGGTGGTCGGCTGCGCGGACGGCAGGTCCGCGCCGAGCACGAACGCGACCTCGGCCTCCACCCGGGGCTGCACCAGCCGGCCGAGGTCGATCTCGTCGCCGTCGGGGACCGCCATGTCCGCGAACAGCACCCCGAAGTCCGGCTGGTGGACGCCGAACGCCTCCTGCACCGCCCGCGACGTCAGGCCGATCTTCGCGCCGACCCGCCGCCGGCCGGCCGCCTCCCACTCGGCGACCTGCGCCCGCTGCACCTGGTACGCCGCGTCGACGTCCCCGACCGGCAGCAGGTCGCCGCGCAGCGGCGCGACGGGCTGCCCGGTCTCGTGGGCGGCGCGGAGCAGCGCCGCGGCCCGGTCGACGTCGCTCATGACAGGTCCACGCAGACGTTCGTCAGTTCGGAGTAGAAGTTCAGCGAGTGGACGCCGCCCTCCCGGCCGACCCCGGACGCCTTCACCCCGCCGAACGGGGTGCGCAGGTCCCGCAGGAACCACGTGTTCACCCACACGATCCCGGCGTCCAGCCGGGCGCCGGCCCGGTGCGCCCGGCCGACGTCCCGGGTCCACACGGTGCCGGCCAGCCCGTACTCGCTGTCGTTGGCCAGGGCGAACGCCTCGTCCTCGTCGTCGAACGGCGTCACGTGGCAGACCGGGCCGAAGACCTCCTCCCGGTTGATCCGGGCGGTGGGGGCCAGGCCGGTCAGCACCGTCGGCCGGACGTAGGCGCCGCCGTCGCGGGCGTCGTCGAAGCGGGGTACGCCGCCACCGGCGAGCACCGTCGCGCCGTCGGCGCGGGCCAGGTCGTAGTAGCCGAGCACCTTCTCCCGGTGCCGGTGCGAGATCAGCGGCATGTTCACCGTGGCCTCGTCGGCGGGCCAGCCGAACGTCAACTCGTCGGCCCGCTTCGCCAACCGGGCGGTGAACTCGTCGAACACCTGCCGCTGCACGAACAGCCGCTCGGTGCACAGGCAGACCTGACCGCCGTTGGTGAACGACGACCGCACCGAGCCCTCGACCGCGGCGTCGAGATCCGCGTCCGCGAAGACCAGACCGGCGTTCTTGCCCCCCAGCTCGAACGACACGGCCTTCACCCCGTCGGCCGCCGCCCGCATGATCGCCCCGCCGGTGGCCGACTCGCCGGTGAACGTGACCGCGTCCACCCCCGGGTGCCGGGTCAGGAACTCCCCGGCCGAGCCCGGCCCGAACCCGTGCACCACGTTGAAGACACCGTCGGGCACCCCCGCCGCCGCCATCACCTCGGCCAGCAGCGTGGCCGACGACGGCGTCTCCTCCGACGGCTTCACCACCACCGCGTTGCCGCAGGCGAGCGCCGGCGCGACCTTCCACGTCAGCAGCAGCAGCGGCAGGTTCCACGGCACGATCACCGCGACCACCCCGACCGGCTTGCGCACCGCGTAGTTCAGCGCCCGCCCGCCGGTCGGCGTGGCGGTGGTGAACGACTCCGTCGGCGCGGTCGCCACGATCTCGGCGAAGGCCCGGAAGTTGGCCGCGCCCCGCGGGATGTCGAGGGTCCGGGCCTGCGAGATCGACTTGCCGGTGTCACCGACCTCGGCCGCCACCAGGTCCTCGAACCGGCGCTCCAGCTCGTCGGCGACCCGGTACAGCACCGCGGCGCGTTCCCGCTCCCCCATCCGGCCCCACGGCCCGCGCACCGCCGACCGCGCCGCGGCCACCGCCGCGTCCACGGTGGACTCGTCGGCCTCGGCGACGTGGCGGATGGTCTCGCCGGTGACCGGCGAGACCTTGGGGAAGCGCGCGCCGGACGTGTCGAACTCGCCGTCGACGAAGTTCGGCAGCACGGTCGGCTCGCCGGCCGGCCGGCCGGCGAGCAGGCTCGGGGACCAGAGCCCGTCGGTCATCAGGTGCACCTCTCGTCAGGCGGTGGTGGGCGCGGAGTCGGTGGCGTCCGGGTCGGCGACCAGGGCGACGACCGCGGCGTCGACAGTGGTCTCGCCGGCCACCGCGGCGGCTGCCTCGTCGGTGACGACCAGGACCGTGGTGCCGACGCCGACGTTCAGCGGATCGACGGCGACCAGGTCGGGGCCGTCGGGCCGGACCCGGACCAGGACCAGCCGCCGGCCCTGGAGCGGGGCCAGGATGCGGTCCGCCCACACCTTGCCGACGACCTCGCCGAGCACCATCAGCCTTCTCCGCGCAGGGCGGCCATGACCTCGCGGATCCGGGCGGTCTCCGGACCGTCGAGCAGCGCCCCGGTGGTCGGGTGCGGCTTGGGATAGACCTGCGAGCTGCGCAGCTCTCCGTGGGCCTTGACGGCGGCCTCGCCGGCCGAGACGGCCTGCCGGACGGCGGCGAGGGTGCCGCGTACGGCGACGGCGAGGTAGCCGCTGGTGACCCGTTCGACGCCGACGCACCTGACGTCGGCGGTTTTGATCATGGCTTCGATGCCCGCCGAGAGGGCCACGATGCCGCGGGTCTCGATGATTCCGATAGCGATGTCGGACGACATGTCTGGTTCTCCTAACCGGGCGTCAGTTGCCGACGAGTTGGGGGTCGGCCGCCAGCGCGCTGACGGCGTCGCAGGGGCTCGCGAAGACGATCGAACGCACCGACCGGCTCTTGGCCCGCGCGGTCTCCTCGCCGATGTCGACGGCTTCCTCGACGGTGGCGAGGTCACCGCGTACGGCGACGGCGACGATGCCGCCGCCGAGCCGGACGACCTTGGTCACCTCGACCTCGGTGGCCTTCACCATCGCGTCGACGGCGTCGAAGACGGGGGTGAAGCCTTCGGCTTCGACGAAGCCCACGGCCATGTTCCGCATGGTCTCTCCTCTAGTGGTCGGTCAGGTTCCAGGACAGGACTGCGCCGCCGGTGCCCCAGATCGGGCCGTAGGCGTGCAGGTGGGCCGGGCCGGTGGCCGCGTCCGCGCCGGCGGCGAAGGCCAGCGCCCGGAACTGGCTGTCGGCCTGCGCCTGCCGGGCGAAGTCCTCCCGCACGGCGAGCGCCTCGTCGACCTTGCCGCTGGTGAGCAGGTCGAGGATGCGGGTGTTCCACTGCTCGTGGCCGGGGGCGCCGATGCGGTCCTGGCCGGGCTCGATCCACTGTTGGAGGAGCCCGGAGGACATCCCGGTCACGACGACGACGGCGGCGCGCAGGCCGGCGTCGCGGGCGGCGGCGGCGCCGGCCCGGCCGACCTCGGCGAGGGTCCCGGCGTCGGCGTAGAGGTTGCAGGAGACCTGCGCCCAGCGGAGCTTGCGCTCCGGGTCGAGCAGCGCGGAGGTGACGATGGTGCCGGCGTCGATCGGGAACCCCTCGTAGCGGGTCCGCCGGGCCTGCAACCCGCCGGCCTGGACCCGGTCGGCCCAGCGTTCGGTGAAGTCGACGTCGAACCGCAGGTCGTAGTCGAGCAGGCCGTAGTCGTAGGCGTACCAGTTCTCGTCGACGTGCCGGCCGCGCGGGTTGGGGTCGCACTGGAACTGGTGCCCGAGGACGGTGAACCACTGGGTCGACAGCAGCAGCACCACGTCGGGGTCGAGGCGGCGCAGCCGGGCGCCGACGTCGCGGGCCCCGGCGGCGAGCGCCGACCAGCTCGGCGCCGGGTCGTCGGCGAGCAGGTGCGGCATGCCGGGCAGCAGCGCCCCGGCGACGACGCCGGTCCGGTCAGCCATGGTGGCTCCCCTCGGGCAGCCACTCCACCACCGCGTTGCCGGTGCCGATGATCGTGCCGTAGCCGAGCACGTCGCCGGCGACCTTGGGCCAGCCCATCGCGGCGAGCATCCAGGTGAGGCTGCCGGCCTTGGTCTCCGAGGCGGTCGCCTCGATGTGTTCGACGATGAGTTCGCGCAGCGGCGCGGTGGGTCCGCGCCGGATCGCCTCCAGCAGCTTCATGTCCCACCGGTACTGGTGGTTGTTGTACGGGTGTTCCCGTTCCATGTCCTCGGGCAGTTCGGGTTCCTCGTGCCAGTGCAGGTGCGACAGCGAGTTGGAGGCGAGCAGCACGGCCCGCCGGCCGGTGGCCTCGACGGCGCGCCGGGTGGCCTCGCCCAGCACCTCCATCTCCTCCAGCGAGGCGTCGGAGTAGAAGTACGGGTTGTTGTTCGCCGACAGCGACACCACCGGGATGTCCCAGGCCGGGTTCGCCAGGTGCAGGGCGCCGATGGTGGCGTAGTCGACGCGCACCCGGGGGTCCCGCATCGTGCTGGTGACCAGCCCGAGCCCGCTGGCCTCCGCGGCGATCGCCTCGCCGAGTTCGACGTCGCTGCGGAAGTCGTAGCGGTAGCGGAACAGGTGCGGGAAGATCGGCTCGACGGAGATGCCGCGCGGGTTCGGCACGCAGTTGACGTGGTGGCCGACCATGGTGATCCAGTGCGGGGCGTGGACGATGAGCACGTCGGGCTTGTGCACCTCGCGGATGCGGGCCCGCAGCCGCTCGTACGCCCAGCGCAGCGTCTCCCAGCCGCCGGTGGACCGCGGCTCGTTCTGCGGCGGGTTCTCGCCGTAGATCAGGTGTGGGGGGTGCGGGCTGAGGCAGCCGGCGACGATGCCGCACCGTGGTGGCGCGCTGGTGGTCGGCTGCGGGGCCCGGGGGGCGGTGGTGGCGCCGCCGCGGGCCGGTGCCAGCGGCACCCGGAATACCTTGCTCATGACCGTCCTTCCCCGGCGAGCACCCGCACGTAGGAACGGTCGTGCGGGGCGGTGCCGAGAATCTGGAGCCCGTCGTCGTCGAGGGCCAGTTCGTCCGCGGCCAGGGCCGCGTCGTGCCGGATCCAGGCCCGCAGCGGGGCCGGGTGTCCACCGTGGACCTCGACGAGGGTGTCCTCGGCGAGGCCGCTGCCGGGGGCCACGTACGCCAGCCGCCGCTGCCCGCGCCGGCCGGTGTAGGCCGGGTGGTCGGTGACCGTGGTGCGCAGCCAGCGCCGTTCCTCGCGCAGCCGCGCCCGGCGGGCGGTGGTCGCGGTCGCGTCGACCCGGCCGGCCGGGTCGAGCACGACGCCGTAGCGCCGCTCCGCCTCGGCGGCGGTCAGGTATTCCTGGGCGACGTCCTCGGCCACGTCCTCGGGCAGCCGCTCCAGCGGGTCGCCCCAGCCCCCGCCGCCGGCCGACTCCATGACCAGCACGTCACCGGCGCGCATCGGGAAGCCGGCGACCTTGCCGGGGGTGGCGAAGTCGACGCGCTCGCCGTCGGGGCGCCGGATGTGGGTCACGGTGGGCGCGCCGGGGCCACCGTGCCGCAGCCCGTACGGGGGGACGGTGGTCCGGTCGGTCTGCACCGAGTACGCGCCGCCGCTGGCCAGCAGGCGGGTCTCCCGGCGGCTGCCGAGCCCGCCCCGGCGTACCCCGTCGCCGCCGGAACCGGCGCGCAGCTCGCACGCCTCGACGAGGATCGGGATCTCGGTCTCCAGCCGTTCGACGGACTGGATGGTGGAGATGTCGCCGAGGTCGACGGGGTTCATCGCGCTCGGCCCGTCGGATTCGAGGAAGCCGCCGTTGCCACCCGCCGGGTAGTCGTAGTAAAGGTAGGGCCGTCCGGTGCGCTCGTCGACGCCGCCGATGAGGTTCTGGAAGGTGGTGCCGAACTGGTCGGCGGCGATGAGGTCGGGCGCGACCTGGCTGAGGGCGGCCATGACGGCCGAGATGACCCGCTTGCGGACCTCGCTGTGCGCGTTGGCCGGGGCCGGATAGCTGACGTGCGCGACGGTGCCCGGCTCGGTGAGCACCCGCAGCGGCCGGAACGCGCCGTGGTTGACCAGTCCGCCGGGGTCCAGCGCCGACTTGACCGCGATGAAGACGCCCGCGACGGTCATCGCGCGGGAGGAGTTCACCACGGCCGCCACCTGTTTCGACGAGCCGCGGAAGTCGGCCTCGATCTCGTCGCCGTCGACGGTGAGCCGGCACCGCACGATGGCGGCGTCGTAGTCCCCGTCGGTGTAGAGGTCGAGGTAGTCCTCGTAGTGGTAGGTGCCGTCGGGCAGCGCCCGGATCATGTCGCGCAGCCGCTGCTCGGTGCGGTCCATGTTGGCGGCGACGGATTCGCCGATCAGGTCGGCGCCGTGGCGGGCGACGAGTTCGCGCAGCCGCCGTTCGGCGGTGTGGCAGGCGGCGATGCTGGATTCGAGGTCGCCGCGGCGTTCCTCGGCCATCCGCACGTTGGCGAAGACGATGTCGAACGCGGCCCGGTTGGGCCGGCCCTGTTCGATCAGCCGGATCGGCGGGATCCGCAGCCCTTCCTGGAGGATCTCGGTGGCCTGGCCGGAGACGCTGCCCGGGGTCATGCCGCCGATGTCCGCCCAGTGCATGCGCACGCAGGGGAAGAGGAAGAGCTTCCCGTCGACGAAGACCGGGCTGATCAGGGTGACGTCGTTGAGGTGGCTGCCGCCGCGGTAGGGGTCGTTGACGATGTAGAGGTCGCCGGGGCGCATCTCGTCGGCGAAGTCGGCGAAGATCTCGGCGACCGAGGCCGGCATGGCGATGACGTGACCGGGCATGTCCCGGCCCTGGGCGACCATCTGCCCCTGCGGGTCGAACAGCGCGCAGGAGAAGTCCTGCGCGTCGGCGATCACCGGCGAGTGCGCCGTGCGGAAGATCGTCTGTCGCATCTCCCGGACGATCGAGATGAGACCTTCGGTGACGACTTCCAGGTCGATCGGGTTCACAGTCATGCGGATGCCTCACTGGTTCCGGTTCGCTACCGGGCTGGACCATCGGGCTGGACCATAATGTGGTCCTAGAGTTATATTATGAAACCTAGCAACCGAGAAGGTGGGAAGCAAGATGTCGTACGCCACTGACGCCGGCCCGGACGCCGGGCCGCTCCCCCGCGAGTCCGGCACGCAGGCGCTGGACCGCGCGCTCAGCGTGCTGCTCGCCTTCCGCGGCACCGAGGCCGAACGCAAGGTCAGCGACGTCAGCCGCGAGCTGGGCCTGCACAAGTCGACCGCCAGCCGACTGTTCCGCGCGCTCGCCGACGCCGGTTTCCTGCACCGCAACGAGGAGAACGGGAACTACCGGCTCGGGGTCACCGTCTTCGAGCTCGGCGCGCGCTACCTCGCCGGCCTCGACCTGCACACCGTCGCCCGCCCGCTGGTGCACCGGCTGGCCGAGGAGGAGGGCGAGAGCGTCAACCTGTCGGTCCGGGAGGGCCTCGACGCGATCTCGCTGCACGTCGTGCAGGGCACCCGCAACCTCCAGCTCGTCTCCCGGCTCGGCCGGCGCATCCCGCTGTGGTGCAGCGCCGCCGGCAAGGCCCTGCTGATCGACGACGACGAGGCGGCGCTGCGGGCCATGCTCGCCACCGCGCCGTTCACCGCCCTGACCGGCAACACCATCACCGACCTGGACACGTTCGTGGCCCGGATGGCGACCGTCCGGCAGCAGGGCTGGGCGCTCAACGACCAGGAGAGCGAGGAGGGCCTGCGGGTCGTGGCCGCCCCGGTCCGCGACCGCCACGGCCGGGTCACCGGCGCGATAAGCGTCTCCGGCCCGATCTTCCGGCTCGACGAGACCCGGGTGGCGGAGCTGGCCGCGGCGGCCCGCCGGACCGCCGACGAGCTGTCCCGCCAGCTCGGCCACGGCTTCGGCGACGTCTGGGGCGACTGACCCGGTCAAAACTTTTCCTGCACCACGTCGGGGCGGATCCGCACGTGCAGCACCGCCGGCCCGGCCAGCGGCAGCACCTCGTCGAAGGCCGCCCGCGCGCCCGCCGGGTCGGTGACCGTCCACGCCGGCAGGCCGAGCGCGCGGGCCACCGCCGCGAGGTCCCGTTCGGGAAAGCGGGCCAACGCCGGGTCCACCCCGCGCGGGGCCAACTTGCGCACCTCCGCGCCGTACGCGGCGTCGTCGAGCAGCACCAGCAGCACCGGCGCGCCGACCCGGGCCAGGGTGTCCAGCTCGCCGAGGCCGGTGAGCAGGCTGCCGTCGCCCTCGAAGGCGACCACCGGCCGGTCGGGCCGGCCCACGGCGGCGCCCACCGCGAACGGCAGCCCGACGCCGATGCTGCCGAACTCCCACGGCGCGAGGAACGACCTGTCGGTCGCGGCCGAGTCGAGCAGCAGATTGGGCCAGCCACCGAAGTGACCGACGCCGACCACCGTGGTCCGCTCGCGCGGCAGGCGCTCGGCGCAGATCCGGATGAATTCCCGGGGATCGATCCGGCCCGGCCGGGACCCGATGTCCAGGCCCGCGAACGGGTCGGCGACCGCCAGCTCGGCGGCCAGGTCCGGGCTGCGCCATTCCGGACGGGCCACCGGCGTCAGCGCCGCCGACACCGCCCGGGCCGTCTCCCCCGCGTCGCCGACCACCCCGGCGGCCACCGGCCAGCGGGCCCCGATCGCCGCCGGGTCGACGTCCACGCCGACCACCACCGCGTCCGGGAAGAGCGCGCCGTGGTCGGCGGTCCACCGGTTGAGCCCGGCGCCGAACGTCACCACCAGGTCCGCCCCGGCCAGGGTCCGCCGGGTCAGCGGCCGGGACAGCCCGCCGGCCACCCCGAGGTCGTACGGGTGCCCGGTGAACAGGCCGGCGGCCATCAGCGTGGTGGCGAGCAGGGCCCCGCTGCGGTCGGCGAGTTCCCGGATCGCGGCGGCGGACGGTTCGGCGCCCCGGCCGGCGAGCAGCACCGGGCGGCGCGCCGACCGCAGCCGTCGCGCCAGCGCCTCGACGTCGGCCGGATCCGGCACGAGCGGGCGCGGCGCGCGGGGCACCGCCGGCGGCGCGAGCACCGGGCCGGGTGGCACCGGCGCGTCGGCCAGGTCGATCGGCACGTTCAGCACCACCGGGCCGGGCATCTCGCGGGCCGTCCGGAAGGCCAGCCCGACGTCGCGTACGGCGGTCGAGGCGGCGGCCACCGGCACGAACGTGCCGGCGGTCGCCAGCGCGTACGGCTGCTGGTCGAAGTGCTGCACGTGCAGCGGGTCGCCGGGCGGGGTGTCGCCGGCGACCAGGACCAGCGGGGTGCGGGCCTGCCGGGCGATGGTCAACGCCGCGCCGGCCACCGCCAGCCCCGGCCCCTGGGTGACGGTGGCGACCGCGCACCGGCCGGTGCTGCGGGCGTACCCGTCGGCCATCATCACCGCGGCGTTCTCGTTGCGGGCCGCGACGAACCGCACGCCGTACCGCTCCACCAGGTCGGCGACGAGGAACATGTTGGCGTCGCCGAGCAGGCCGAACACGGTGTCGACGCCGTGCGCGACGACGGCGTCGGCGATCGCCTCGAAGACCTTCACCGCGCACCCCCGTCGAGGTACTCGCCCGGCGGGCGCAGCGCCACGCCCAACGCGCCCAGGTAGGAGTCGTTCGCCACCGCGTCGAACCGCGGGCCGGCCAGCCGGGCGGCGCGTTTGGTCATCGACCGGCCGACCGGCGAGGTGGCGAGCAGCCGGTCGGTGACGCGGTCGACGGCCTCCGGCAGCCCGTCGGCGTCGACCACGCCGGTGACCAGGCGCAGGTCCCGCAGGTCGGCCGGTTCGATCCGCTCGCCGAGCAGCAGCCAGCGCTTGGCCAGGTCCGCGCCGACCAGGTCGGCGAGGATCGCCATGCCGCTCCAGGTCAACGGGATGCCGAAGGTCACCTCGGGGAAGGTGAGGTACGCGCTGTCGGCGGCCACCCGCAGGTCGCTGGCGAGCCCCAGCACCGCGCCCGAGCCGATCGCCGGCCCGTTGAAGGCGGCGACCGTGGTCTGCTCCAGCCGATACCAGCGTTCGACGAGTTCGGCGGTGCGGCGCTGCACGTGCATGGTGGTCCCGGCGTCGAGGCCGGCCAGTTCCCGCAGGTCGGTGCCGGCGCAGAACGCCGTTCCCGCGCCGGTCAGCACCACCACCTCGACCGTGTGGTCCCGGAAGAGGTCGTGCAGCACGTCCTCGAAACGGGCGAGCATGGCGAGGTCGAAGCTGTTGCGTCGGGACGGCCGGTTCAACGTCACCCGGGCGAGTCGCCCGGATCGGTCCAGCAGCACGGACTGGTCAGTGGTCATGGTGACTCCGAGGTCAGAAGGGCCCGGTCGACGAGCGCGGCGGCGTGCCCGACGTACGACAGCGGGTCGAGCAGCCCGGCCAGGTCGGCGCCGGGCAGGGCGGCGGCCACCTGCGGGTCGGCGCGCAGCACGTCGGCGAACGGCCGGTTCTGCTCCAGGCTGTCGCGGACGATCCGCATCACCAGGTGGTGGGCCTGTTCCCGGCCCAGCGGCTCGGCGAGGCGGAGCATGACCGCCTCGGAGAGCACCAGCCCGCCGGTGAGGTCCAGGTTGGACCGCATCCGGTCCGGGTTGACGCCGAGGTCGCCGAAGACCTCGACCAGCCGTTCCAGCGCGCCGCCGATGAGGATGAAGCACTCCGGCAGCAGCTTCCACAGCGTCATGCCGACGCCCATGTCGCGGTCGTCCTGGGCGACCATGGTCTGCAACGCCAGCGGCACCTGGGCGCGCAGCGTGCCGGCGGCGGCGATCACCGCCTCGCACCGGATCGGGTTGCGCTTGTGCGGCATGGTGCTACTGCCCACCTGGGCGGCGCGCTGCGGCTCGTACGCCTCGCCGACCTCGGTGCGCCCGAGGAAGTAGACCTCCCGGGCCAGCTTCTCCGCGCTGGCGGCGACCAGCCCGAGGACCATCAGGCACTCGGCGAACCGGTCCGACGTGGCGTGCCACGGGGTGTCCGCGACGCCGAGGCCGAGTTCGTCGGCCACCGCGCGTTCCAGGGCGAACGCCTGCGGGCCGTAGCCGGCCATCGTGCCGGCCGCCCCGCCCATGCTCGTCACCAGCAGCCGGGCCCGCATCTGGGCCAGCCGCGTCCGGTGCCGTTGCAGCTCGCTCTGCCACACCGCGCAGCGCAGCCCGAACGTGGTCGGCAGCGCCTGCTGGCCGTGGGTGCGGGCCGGCATCGGGGTGGCCCGGTGCCGCAGCGCCAGCCGGCGCAGGACGCGCACCAGCTCGTCGACCTGGCGCGCGACGATGTCCAGGCCGGCCCGGGCCCGCAGCACGAACCCGGTGTCCATCACGTCCTGGGTGGTCGCGCCGAGGTGGACGTAACGGCCGGCGTCGTCGGAGCAGGCGGCGGTCAGCGCCCGGACCAGCGGCACCAGCGGGTGCACGGTGTCGGCGGCGTCGGCGGCGAGCACCGCCGTGTCGAGCCGGTCGAGCCGGGCCGCGGCGGTGATGGCCTGGGCCGCGGTCGACGGGATGACGCCGAGGCCGGCCTGCGCCCGGGCCAGGGCCGCCTCGACGTCGAGCCAGGACTGCATGAGCTGGCGGTCGTTGAAGACCCCCCGCATCTCGGCGTTGCCGAAGAAGCTGGTGACGGTCAACGAGTCCAGGAAACACGAGCCGAGTTGCATCAGCGCTCCTCCCCACCGGTGAGCAGGCCGAGCGCGGCGCGCCGGTCGACCTTGCCGGACGGAAGCAACGGCAGGCCCGGCACCGCGCGGATCAGCGTCGGCACCTTGTGCCGGGCCAGCCGCGCGGCGGCGGTCGCGGCGAGCCGGCCCGGATCGGCCTCGGCGCCCGCGGTGGCGACGACGAGCGCGCCGACCTCCTCGCCCCAACGCGGCGACGGCACGCCGAGCACACACACCTGGGCGACGGCCGGATCGTCGAGCAGTGCCGCCTCCACCTCGGCCGGGCTGACGTTCTCGCCGCCCCGGATGATCAGTTCCTTGACCCGGCCGGTGAGGGTGAGGACCCGGTCGCCGTCGAGCGCGCCCAGGTCACCGGTGCGCAGCCACCCGTCGTCGGTGAGCGCGGCCCGGGTGGCGACCGGGTCGTCGAGGTAGCCGGCGGTCACCGACTCGCCGCGTACCAGCAGCTCGCCGGGCTGCCCGGCGGGCAGTTCGGTCCGGGTGCCCGGCGCGACGACGACCGCGCACAGGTCCGGCACGATCCGGCCCACGGTGCCGCCGGGCGGGCCGCAGCTTCCGTCCCCGGGGTCGACGCTTATCGTCGGCCCGGCCTCGGTCTGCCCGTAGATCACCGCGACCCGGTCCAGCCCGAGCACCCGCCGGGTCCGGGCGAGCAGCCCCGGCGCGCACGCGGCGCCGCCGAGGAAGCCGACCCGCAGTGAGGACAGGTCGAAGCGCTCCGGCGCGGACTCGACGGTGTCGGCGAGCATCGCCGCCATCGTCGGCACGACCTGGAGCACGGTGCAGCGGTGCCGGGCGATCTGGGCGAGCACCGGCGCGGAGCGGAACCGGCGGACCGACACCCACAGCGCCCCGGTGACAAGCGCCAGCACCGCGCCGCTGCCGAGGCCGGCCGCGTGTGCCAGGGGCAGCGGCGAGGCGATCCGGTCGTCGCCGCCGAGCCGGGCGGCGTCGGCCGTCCAGCGGGCGTTCGTGACCAGGTTGCGGGCGCTGAGCGACACCATCTTGGCCGGGCCGGTCGAGCCCGAGGTGAACTGGATGTTCAGGCTCGCGTCGGGGTGTCCGGCCGGGGCCGGCGCCGGGCCGGTCCAGCCGGGCAGCCCGGACAGGTCGTCGCCGAACGTGTGCCAGCCGTCCGGGCGGGCGTCCGGCGGCAGGGCGGCGACCGCTTGCGCGGCGGTGGCCCCGCCGTCGCGGTCCCGCACCCGGTCGGCGACGAAGAGCCGGCGGGGGCGGCTGCGGACCAGCGCCGTGGTGAGTTCCGCGGCGGTCAGGCCGGGATGCAGGGTCACCAGCGCGGCGCCCCGCCACGCGGCGGCGGCCAGCAGGACCAGCCAGCCGAGGCCGTTCTCGGCCCACACCGCGACCCGGTCGCCGCGACCGACACCGAGCGCGGCGAGCACCGCCGCGCCCCGGCCGGCGAGGTCGGCGAACTCGCCGGCCGAGACCGGCCGGTCCCCGTCGTCGAAGGCGTACAACGGACGGTCCGGTTCCTGGGCGGCGCGGTCCAGGACGGTGGCGTCGAAGGCGGGCGGGATCACCGGATCACTCCTTGACGAGCAGCAGGTTTCCGTGGTCGTCGACGGTCGCGGTCCACCCGGCGCCGACCACGGTCGTGCTGCCGTTCTCGCGGACCACCGCCGGGCCGGGCACCGCGCAGCCGGGGGCCAGCTCGGCGCGCCGCCGGACGGTGGCGTCGACCCAGCCGGCCGCGCCGTAGATCCGGGTGCGCCCCGGCTCCGAGGACGCGCCCGCCGGGGGCGCGAAGCGTACGGCGGGTCGCGGGCCGAACGCGGTCAGCCGGCAGTTGACGATCTCGGCGGGGTGCCCGGACCGGGCGTACGCGTACCGCTCGGCGTAGGCGGCGTGGAACGCCTCCACCAGCTCCTCGGCGGTCGCCGGCACGTCGGGGACGGGCACGGCCAGGTCGAACGACTGGCCCCGGAACCGCATGCCGACCGACAGGCCGAACGTGACCTCGTCGGGTTCGACCCCGTCCTCGGCCTTGAGCTGGGCCCGCGCCGTGTCGCGCAGCTCGGCCACGGCGTCGCGGACGGCGGCCAGCCCGGTCTCGTCGGCCGGCACCAGCACCGTCCGCACGTAGTCGTGGCGGGCCTGGGCGGTGACGAAGCCGAGCGCGGAGAAGTTGCCCGGCACCGGCGGCACCAGCACCCGGCGGATGCCCAGCTCGTCGGCGAGCGCGGTGGCGTGCATCGGGCCCGCGCCGCCGAACGGCATCAGCACGAAGTCACGCGGGTCGTGGCCGCAGGCGACCGAGATCTCCTTGATCGCGCTCGTCATCTTGACGGTGGCGATGGTGAGAATGCCGTGCGCCAGCTCCAGGTCGTCGAGGCCGAACTCGGCGGCCAGCCGGCTCATCGCCGCGCGGGCGGCGTCGACGTCGAGGCGTACCTCGCCGCCGAGGCTCTCCTGCGGGTCGAGGTGGCCGACGACCAGGTGCGCGTCGGTGGTCGTCGGCTCGGTGCCGCCCCGGCCGTACGCGGCCGGACCGGGGGTCGAGCCGGCGCTGCGCGGCCCGATCCGCAGCTCCCCACCGAGGTCGCGCCAGGCGATCGAGCCGCCGCCGGCGCCGATCGTGTTGATCTCGACCTGGAAGGTGCGGTTCGGGTAGCCGGCGATCTTCCCGTCGTTGGTCATCAACGGGGCGCCGTTCTTGATCAGGCAGACGTCGGTGCTGGTGCCGCCGATGTCGCAGGTGATCACGTTCGGGTAGCCGGCCAGCCCGGCGACGTGGACGCTGGCGGCGACCCCGCCGGCCGGGCCGGACAGCGCCAGGTTGATCGGCAGCCGGCCGGCCTCGTCGGTGGAGACGACCCCGCCGCTGCTGGTCATGATCGACAGCGGCTGGGCGTAGCCGCCGTCCGCGAGCGCGGTGCCGAGCCCGCGCAGGTAGTCGGCGACCGTCGACCGGACGCTCGCGTTGAGCACGGTGGTCGCGAACCGCTCGTACTCGCCCTGCTCCGGCACCACGTCCGAGGAGATCGTGCAGACCAGCCCGGGGTGACGTTCGGCGAGCCGGGCGGCGGCGGCCCGCTCGTGCGCCGGGTTGCGGTAGGAGTGCAGCAGGCAGACCGCGACGGCGGTCGGGCCGGCGGCGGCCACCCGGTCCAGCACGGCGTCGAGGTCGGCGGGGTCGACCGGGCGCACGACGCTGCCGTCGGCGCCGATCCGCTCCCGCAGCACGTGCCGCAGCCGGCGCGGGACCAGCGGCGGGCGCGCCGCCTCCTTGACGCTGTAGAGCTGCGGCCGGTGCCCCAGCCCCATCTCCAGGACGTCCCGGAAGCCCTCCGTGGCCACCACGCTGACCGGCTCGCCGGAGCCCTCCAGCAGCGCGTTCGTCACCCGGGTGGTGCCGTGGACGAACCGGTCGACCTCGTCGAGGCGGACGCCGAGCTTGGCCAGGCCCTCGAAGATGGCCGCGGCCGGGTCGTCCGGCGTGGACAGGGTCTTGGCCTCGGCGAGCCGGGCGGTGGCCGGCTCGTACACGATGACGTCGGTGAAGGTGCCACCGATGTCGACGCCGATGCACAGCATGGCGAGCCTTTCGCTAGTGGTGGGCGCGCGGACCCGGGCGGCCGTCGGGCCGCCGGCACGGTCGGTCGGATCAGAAGGTGACGCCGTAGCGGCGCAGGGTCCGGCTGGTGACGGCCCGCAGGATCCAGTCGAAGAGGTAGCCGAGCAGGCCCAGGGCGATGATGCCGACGAAGACCCACTCCGTCTTGGCGTAGTTGCGGGCGGTCCAGATGAGCGAGCCGAGACCGCTCTGCGCGGCCACGATCTCCGCGGAGACGATGGTCAGGAACGAGTTGCCCATGGCCAGCCGGGCGCCGGTGACGACGTGCGGCACGGTCGACGGCAGCACCACCGAGACCAGGGTGCGGGCCGGATTGGCGCCGAGCGCCCGCGCGGCCCGCAGCCGCAGTTCGTCGACCGACAGGACCCCGGCGAGGGTGTTCAACGCGACGATGAAGACGGTGGTGTAGAAGATCAGCGCGATCTTCGACGCCTCGCCCGGGCCGAGCCAGATGATCGCCAGCGTGACGAAGGCGATCGGCGGCACGAACCGGAAGAACTGGATGTACGGGTCCACCATCAGCCGCAGCCACGGCACGCAGCCCATGAGCAGCCCGACCGGTACGCCGATCACCACGCCGAGCGCCCAACCGGTCAGGATCCGGGTGGAGGAGGCGCTCACCGAGCTCCACAGCGTGCCGTCCTGCACCAGGTCCACCGCGCCCCGCCAGGTGAGCAGCGGCGACGGCAGGAAGAAGGCGGTGTAGTTGCGGCTGACCAGGTCCCAGACGACGACGCCGAGCAGCACCGACAGGACCGACAGCCCGACCCGGGTCAGCCGGGGACCGGGCCGACGCCGGCGGGCCGGACCGGGGGTGTCCCGGCCGGTCCGCTCCGCCACGGTACGTACGTCCACGCTCATGGTCACGCCTCCCTGTCGCCGCCGGTGGGCCGGCCGTCGTGCCCGTCGTCCAGCCCCTGGGCCTGCAGCGTCCGGGCCACCTCGGCGCCGATGTCCTCGCGCAGCCGGCGGAAGAGCGCGGCGCTCGCCGGGTCGGTCAGGTCGCGCGGGCGGGGCAGGTCGCACGGGTAGACGTTCTTGATCGCCGCGGACGGTCCGGCGGTCATCGTGACGATCCGGTCGCCGAGCAGGATCGCCTCGCCGATGTCGTGGGTGACGAAGACGATGGTGGCGCCGGTCTCCCGCCAGATCCGGTCGAGTTCGACCTGCATCACCAGCCGGGTCTGCGCGTCGAGCGCGCCGAACGGCTCGTCCATCAGCACCACCGACGGCTCGTTGGCCAGCACCCGGGCCAGTTGCGCGCGCTGGCGCATGCCGCCGGAGAGTTGGCCGGGGAACCGGTCGGCGCTGTGGCTGAGCCCGACCATGGCCAGGTAGCGGTCGACCGCGGCGGCCCGCTGCGCCTTGCCGACGCCCCGCATCCGCGGGCCGAAGTCGACGTTCTGCCGCACGGTCAGCCACGGGAAGAGGGCCTCGGCGCTCTGGAACACCACGCCCCGCGACACGTCGGGGCCGGTGACCTGCGCGTCCGCGCAGGTCACCGCCCCGCCGGCCGGCCGGACGAAGCCGGCGATCGCGTTGAGCAGCGTCGACTTGCCGCAGCCGCTGGGGCCCAGCAGGCAGACGAACTCCCCACCGGCGATGTCGAGGTTCGCCTCGCGCACCGCCTCGAAGTCGCCGAACCGGATGTCGACGTCGCGCACCGAGACCGGGGATCCGGAGCGGTTCACGCCACCCCCCGGACCATGACGTTCCCCGCGTCGACCTTCTCGTTCACGATCTTGTTGTCCAGTTGGAACTGGGCGATCTCGTTGTAACGCTTGATGTCCTCGTCGGTGAAGTCACGGACCTGGCACTGCACGCCCTTGAGCAGGTTCTGCGCCTCGGCCGCCGGCACCTTGATCGCCTTCTCGGTGACCGTGCCGGCCTTGGCCGGGTCGGCGGTGAGCTGCTCGCACGCCTTGCCGACCGTGTCGACGACCTTCTTGGCCGTCTCCTTGTTGGCCTCGTACCAGGCGCCGTCGACGCCGATCACCAGGTTGTAGACGTACCCGATGTCGCCGCTGGTCAGCAGCACCTTGCCACCGTTGGCGACGCCCCGCGAGGGCCACGGCTCCCACATGATGTAGCCGTCGATGTCGCCGCGCTGCAACAGCGCCGGCATCTCGGCGGGTGAGGCCTTGACGAACTCGACCGCGTCGCGGCTGATGCCCTTGTTGTCGAGGACCTTGTTGGTGGCGTACTCGTTCACGGTGCCCGGCACGACGCCGTACTTCTTGATGCCGGCGACGTCGGTGATGCCGGAGCGGGCGACGAGCTTGATGAAGTCGGGGGACTGCGAGAACACCGCGAGTCCCTTGATGTCACCACGGGCGGACCGGTTGAGCAGGCTCGACTCGGTGCTGGCGGTGACCTGGCCCTGCTTGGCCAGGATCGCGTCGAGCCCGCCGGTGCCCTCCTGGTACTGGGTGACGGTCACGTCGAGGCCGGCCTCCTCGAAGAGCTTCTCCTGGTCGGCCAGGTAGATCGGCGAGTAGGCGGGGTCGACCCCGACCCCGAAGTTCACGGCGGCTGCGGGCGCGCCGCTGTCGCCACCGCCGGGCTCCCCGGCGGACTGGTTCTCGGAACACGCCGACACGGCGACGGTCATCAGCAGGGCTGTGGCTGCGGCCCGCACTCGCACTCTCATAGCTACCCCAGACTTCAGTGGCTCATATTGTGGTCTTGGTTGCTTAATGTGGGACGCTACTGTGAGCCGCTTTACAACGTCAAGAGCCTCATCAGATGACCTGTAGACACAGAGAGTAGGCAGACTCGGCCGGATTCCCCCATCGCACCGCTCACGCATCGGGGCGAGAGCACCCAAGGAGCGCCTGAACAGTCGGCTTGTCACCGCGAATCCGAAATCTCGGTCGCCGGTGAGCCAACACGAGGCGGTCACTGAAAGTATCGAAGGGCGGCAACGACCCGCGTTTCGTCACCCGGCCGTTACGTGACGGCTCCGGCCCGCGCTCTCCTCGAGAATCGGCTTGGGAAAGCCCCCGGCAACTGCCATGATCGCGCGATGCCCGACATCGCCATCCGGCCCTACGCCGAGGACGACTGGCCGGCGATCGCGCGTATCCACGACGCCGCCCGGCTCGACGAGCTGCGCGGCTCCGCCGGTGTCGACGCGTTCCGCACGCTCGCGCAGACCGCCGACGCCGAGGGACTCTTCGACGGTCACGTGTGGGTCGCCGAGACCGCCGGACGGGTGGCCGGCTTCGTCGCGCTCGCCGACGACGAGGTCACCTGGCTGTACGTCGATCCGCAGCGCTACCGGCAGGGGATCGGCCGGGCCCTGCTGCGGCACGCGCTGAGCGCCGCCGGACCGCGGGTGGAGGTCACCGTGCTCGACGGCAACCCGGCCGCCCTCGCGCTCTACGAGAGTGAGGGCTTCACCCTGACGCAGACCCGGACAGGCCGGCTCGCCGGCAACGAAGCGTTCCCCGCGACCGGACACATCATGCACCGGACCGCGACCGCGCCGGCCTGAGCCCCGACATCGTCCTGGGCGCGACCGTGCCTCCGGCACACCGCACCGGGCGGGCCGCGGTCAGGTGCGGTCGACGACCAGGTCGGAGACGCCCGCGACGGCGTCGATGTCGTACCGGTCGGTCGCGGCGGCCCAGCCATCGGGCGTCCACACCGTGCCACCGGCCACCCCCGTCCGGTCGACGCCGTCCACGCTCACCCGGCCGGCCCCGCCCGCGGCGCGCACCCGCACCGGCGCGTCGCCGGCGAGGTGCACCAGCAGCCGACTCGCCCCGCCGGTCATCGACAGCCGCACGGTGCCCGCGGCGGGCGGCAGCGTGACCTCGGCGCGGCTCACCCCGGCGGTCAGCTCGACCTCCTCGATCCGGCCCTCGCGCAGGTCGAGCACCTCCTCCTGAGCGCCACCCGCGAGCCGGACCCGCCATCGCACGTCGTCGTGCAGCGCCACCTCGACCAGCGCCGGACCCGCGCCGTCGGTGGCGGCCAGGCCAGCGGTCACCGTGCCGTCGGACCCCGACACCGCCGGCCGGACCTTCGCCTCCGCCGGCGTCGACACCCGGTACAGGTCGTCACCGAGGTCGGCGGTCCGCACCCGGACCACGTCCGCGCCGTCGACAAGCACGAACACGGCGGTACGCCGGTCGCCCCGGTCCGCCACCGCCGTGTGAGGTTCGTCCGCGCCGGGATCGGTCCGCTCCCGGCCGGCGTCCCGCGACTCGCCCGACCGGCAGCCGCCCACGAGGGTCACCCCCAGGAGCAGACCGACGATCACCCCACCGGTCACGCGCCCGCACATTCGTCGCCTCACGGCACTGCTCCTACCCCGTCACGGCCCGATCGACGCCTCGGTCGCCACCGGGATCGGTGGACCCGTGCCGACCCGGTCCGGGACACGCGGCGGGGCGCTCCGCCGTGTAGGGGCCCGGCCCGGCGGGTAGCTCACGTCGATGGTGTGGAAGAACCCGGCGGACCTGTTGCGTCTGCTCGTCGTCGCGTTGCTCGTCTACCCCCTGCTGGTGGTCATCCTCCGGGTGTCCGGCAAACGGACGCTGTCCAAGCTCAACGCGTTCGACTTCGTGGTCACGGTGGCGCTGGGCTCGACGCTGGCGACGATCCTGCTGTCCCGGGACGTCTCCCTGGTCGAGGGGGCCCTCGCGCTGGCCCTGCTGGTCGGCCTCCAGTACGCGGTCGCGCTGCTCGCGGTCCGCTGGCCGCCGTCGCAGCGGCTGCTCAAGGCCCGGCCGACCCTGCTGCTGCGGGACGGACGGCTGCGGCACGAGACCATGCGCAGCGTACGGGTGGCGGAGAGCGAGATCCGGCAGGCCGCGCGCAGCCAGGGCACCGGTGACCTCGGTGACCTGGCGGCGGTGGTGCTGGAGACCGACGGGAGCCTCAGCATCATCACCCGCGCCGGCCTCGGCGACGGCAGCTCCCTCGTCGACGTGCCCGACGCGCACGCGCGGCCCGGCGGGTGACCGCTGGTGGCGTCGGCGGGTCAGGTCCGGCGCCAGGCGAGGACGCCGGCCGCCGTGCCGAGCACGCCGGCGGCCACCCCCACCCGGTGCCGGGAGAGCCACGCCTGCGGGCTGCGCCCGTGCGACCGGGAGGAGAAGTCGCCCCGCGCGCCGTAGTCGCGCCCGCCGGGCCCGTCGAGGGGGTGCCAGAGGTTGTTCGGCCGGTCGTGGTCGGCGGGGCGGCCGGTCTGCTGGGACCGGTAGCCGGTGCGGGCCAGGTAGCGGTCCAGCAACCCGGGGGCGACCCGGTTGCCGAGGATGGTCAGCGCGGTGGAGGCGCCGACCCAGTACTCGCGCCGGCCGGGTCGGTCCGCGGCGCCGACGATCGCGCGGGCGGCCACCTCCGGCTCGTAGATCGGCGGCACCGGCTCGGCGTGTCGGGGCAGCCGGGACAGCAGCCAGTCGAACTGCGGGGTGTTCACCGCCGGCAGGTGCACCATGGTCACCTCGACGTGGCTGCGCTCGTGCATCAGCTCGCACCGCAGTGACTCGGTGAACCCGACGATGGCGTGTTTCGCCCCGCAGTAGGCCGCCTGCAGGGGGATGCCCCGGTAGGCCAGCGCGGAACCGACCTGCACGATGGTGCCCCGGTCGCGGGGGGTCATGTGGGACAGCGCGACCCGGGTGCCGTGCACGTAGCCGAGGTAGCTGACCTCCATGGCCCGGCGGAACTCCTCCGGCCGGGTCTGCTGGAACGGCGCGAAGACGGAGCTGAAGGCGTCGTTGATCCACAGGTCGATCGGCCCCAGTTCCGCCTCGATCCGCCGGCCGGCGTCGACGACCTGGTCGTAGTCGGCCATGTCGACCTCGATCGGCAGCGCCCGGCTGCCGGCCTCGCGCACCTCGTCGGCGGCGGCGTCGAGCCCGACCCGCCCGCGGGCCAGCAGCGCGATGGCGATGCCGCGCCGGGCCAACAGCCGTACCGTGGCGCGGCCGACGCCCGCGCTGGCCCCGGTCACCACCGCCACCTGGATGTCCTGCCGCCGCCTGCCCATCTCGTCTCCCGTCGTCGAGTCCTGCTGCCCGCACTACCCGTCGGCGCCCGGCCCAGTCATCCCGGCGGGGCCGATTCGGGTCGCCCGCGTGTGTCAGGGCGGGCCGGGCGGGTACCGCACGCCACGGACACCGACGAGAGGGGCGACACCATGGCCGCAGCGGGCACCGACCAGCCGGCCGGCGGCACCACGCCGGCGGTGCTGCGGGACTACGCGCTGCTCGGCGACGGACACCGGGGCGCGCTCGTCGGCCCCGGCGGCGACGTCGCCTGGCTGTGCGCGCCCGGCTGGTCCGATCCGGCGGTGTTCAGCGCGCTGCTCGGCGGGGCGGGCCGGTACCTGGTTGCCCCGGCGGCGGACCGGTTCGTCTGGGGCGGGCACTACGAGCCGGGCTCGCTGATCTGGCGCAGCCGGTGGGTCACCGGGGACGGGATCGTCGAGTCCCGGGAGGCGCTGGTCTTTCCCGGCGAGGCGGGCCGGCTGGTGTTGCTGCGCCAGGTCCACGCGTTGCAGCGGCCGGCGCGGGTGCGGGTGGTGCTGGATCCGCGGGCCGGCTTCGGCCGGGAGCCGGTGCGGGATGTGACCCGCGACGGCGAGCGGTGGCTGGCCCGCACCGGCGGGCTGCACCTGCGGTTGCGGGGCGGTGGCCGGCTGCACCGGGACCGGCAGGGCTTCCTGGCCGGTGAGCTGACGGTCCCGGCGGGCGGCCGGCACGACCTGGTGCTGGAGGTGGCCGCCGGCCCGCTCGACCAGCCGGGCGAGTCGCCCGCGGAGCTGTGGCGCGCCACCGAGCAGAACTGGGCGTCGGCGGTCCCGTCGCTGGACGGGCCGGCCGGCCGGGACGCCACGCTCGCCTACGCGGTGCTGCGCGGCATGACCCGCCCGGGCGGCGGCATGGTCGCCGCCACCACCACCGCTCTGCCGGAACGGGCGATGGCGGGCCGCAACTACGACTACCGGTACGCCTGGATCCGCGACCAGTCGTTCGCCGGCCAGGCCGCCGCGCTGGTGGGCCGGTACGACCTGCTCGACGACGCCGTCGCGTTCCTGACCGACCGGGTGCTGGCCGACGGCGACGACCTCGCGCCGGCGTACACGGTCGGCGGTGGGCCGGTGCCGCCGGAGCGGGAGCTGGACGGCCTGCCCGGCTATCCGGGGGCGGGGGCCCGCACCGGCAACTGGGTGCGCGGCCAGTTCCAGCTCGACGCGTTCGGCGAGGTGCTGATGGTGCTGGCCGCCGCGCAGCGCCGCGACCGGCTCGACAGCGACGGCCGGCAAGCGATGCGGGTGGCGGCCGAGGCGATCGAGCGGCGCTGGGCGCAGCCGGACGCCGGGATCTGGGAGCTGCCGCCGCGGCAGTGGACGCACTCGAAGCTGACCTGCGTGGCGGGGCTGCGGGCGGCGGCGGGTACCGCGACGGCGGGGCCGGCCGCGCGCTGGTCGGCGCTTGCCGACCGGATTCTCGCCGACGCCGCCGCGCACGGGCTGGCCGCGGACGGGCGCTGGCGGCGCGCGTACGACGACGACCGGGTCGACGCCGCGTTGCTGCTGCCCGGCATCCGGGGAGCGCTTCCGCCGCAGGATCCGCGCACCGAACGGACCCACCGGGCAGTCGTCGCCAACCTGGCCCAGGAGGGCTACCTCTACCGGTTCCGTCCGGACCGGCGACCGCTCGGCGACGCCGAGGGCGCGTTCCTGCTGTGCGGGTTCGCCGCCGCGCTGTCCGCGTGGCAGGCCGGCGACGCGGTGGGCGCCAACCGGTGGTTCGAACGCAACCGGGCCGCCTGCGGCCCGCCGGGCCTCTACACCGAGGAGTACGACGTGCGGCAGCGCCAACTGCGCGGCAACCTGCCCCAGGGGTTCGTGCACGCGCTGATGGTGGAGACCGCGGTGACGCTCGGCCAGGTGGAGCCCTGCCGCTGAGCGACCTACCGGCCTGCTCCGGCGATGAGCGCCAGCCCGGTCTCCGGGTCGACCCGCTTGGCCAGTTCGGGGGCGACCTCGGTGACGATCACCTCGAGCGTCGGCCACACCCGGGCCGAGAGCAGGTGACCGCCGACGGTGCTGCCGTCGGAGCGGCCGAGCACGGCGTGCACGTGCAGGACCGGCTCGCCGTCGCGGGCGGCGACGTCCCCGACCAGCGACAGCACCTCCACCTGCTCGCGGACCGGGATGGGCCGGTAGTCGCCCCGCTCCCGGTCGAACCAGCCGACCTCGGCCTCCTGGAAGCCGCCCACGGCGGTGACCCGGCCGGCGCGCAGGTCGTGCCGGCGCAGCGCGTCGCCGATGGCGGTGACCGGCTCGTCGCCCTTGTCACAGACGACGACCAGCACCCGGCCGGTCGGCTGGTGTAGTTCCTCGGTCCTCACGGCTTCTCCTCTCGTGCGACGGTCGCGCCCAGCGCCGCCCAGGCGGCGGCGACGGCCGCGTCGGCGAGCGCGGCGTGTCGCTGCCGCCGGTCGACTGCGGCGAGGGCGAGGGCGGTGAGCGCGTGGACCCCGTCGACCGCCGCGCCGGCGGCGAGCACGCCCGGCGCCGGCCACCGGAGGACGACCGCGGTCTGGGCGAGGTGCCGGGCGCCCAGCACCCGCAGCGTCGCCGTCGCGGCGGTGGTGGTCGGGCCGACCGGCCGCAGCAGCGCGCCGGGGGCGAGCAGCAGCAGCGCGCCCCAGGCGAACCGGCCCGTCACCGCCGCGCCGCGCAGCGTCCGTCCCGGTCGTCGACGTCCCACGTCAGGCCACCCGGTACGGCTGGGCCGACTCGGCGCGGAACTCCAGCCCGTTGCCCGGCCGATCGGTCCGCACCGGCACCGCGCCGCCGGTGGCCGGCTGCGCGCCGTCGAAGAGCATCGCCTCGATCCGGACGTGGTCGTGGAACCACTCCAGGTGCCGCAGGTTGGGCGTGGCGGCGGCAACCGCGAGGTGCTGGTGCGGCGCGCAGTGCCCGGACACCTGGAGCCCGGCGGCGTCGGCCACCGCCGCCGCGCGGAGGAACTCGCTGATCCCGCCGCACCGGGTGACGTCGATCTGCAGGCAGTCCACGTACGGGGCCATCCGGTGGAAGTAGACCAGGTCGTAGCCGTACTCCCCCGCCGTCACGTCGGGCGCGACCCGGTCCCGGACCAGGCCGAGGCCGGGCAGGTCGTCGGAGCTGACCGGCTCCTCGTACCAGCGCACGTCGAGGTCGGCGGCGGCGTGCGCGACGCGGATCGCCTGCTTGCGCTGGTACGCGCCGTTGGCGTCGACGAACAACTCGACGTCGTCGCCGATGGTGCGGCGCGCGGCGGCCATCCGTTCCAGGTCGCGCCGCACGTCGGTGCCGCACGACTCGCCTATCTTGATCTTCACCCGGGGGATGCCCTGCTCGTGCGCCCAGCCGGCGAGCTGCCGGTGCTGCCGCGGGGCGTCGTAGGTGGTGAAGCCGCCGCTGCCGTAGACCGGCACCTCCCGGCGGGCGGCGCCGAGCAGCCGGGCCAGCGGCAGGTCGTGCCGGCGTGCCTTCAGGTCCCACAGCGCGCAGTCGGCGGCGGACAGGGCGAGCCCGGCGACGCCGGGGCGGCCGGCGTTGCGCAGCCGACGTCGCATCCGGTCCCAGGCGGCCGGCACGTCGTCCGGGTCGAGGTCGGCGAGCACCGGCGCGAGCAGGTCCGCCACCACGGCCACCACCGCGGTCGGGCCGTAGGTCCAGCCGATCCCGGTGTGCCCGTCGGCCCGCGCCCGCACCAGGACCAGGGTGGTGGCGCTCCAGGCGAGGGTGCCGTCGCCCTCCGGGGCGTCGGTGGGGATCCGGTACGCCTCGGCGGTGAGGCCGACGCCGCTCACCGTGCCCACCGGCGGGCCAACGCGGTCGCCGTGGCCACCCCGGCGACCGCCACCAGGCCGACCGCCGCCCAGCGGGTGACCGGGCCGGGCGGTCGGGGCCGGTCACCCCAGCCCTGCTCCGGCCGCCGTGGAACGGTGTCGTGGTGCATCGCGGCGCGCAGCAGCTCGGCCAGATGGAGAGCGGAACGGCCGGAGGAGGCGCTCTGCTCGACCTGGGTACGGCAACTGAACCCGTCGGCGAGGATCACGTCGGTCTCGGCGGCGTCCCGCACGGCGGGCAGCAGGACCCGTTCCGCGCACGCCTCGGACACCTCGTGGTGGCCCTGTTCGAAGCCGAAGTTGCCGGCCAGGCCGCAGCAGCCGGAGTCGAGGAACTCGGCGTCGACGCCGGCCGCGGCGAGCACGGCCTGGTCGGCGTCGGTGCCGAGGATCGCGTGGTGGTGGCAGTGGGTCTGGATCAGCGCGTGCGCGTCCAGTCGGGGCGGCTGCCAGCCGGGGCTGTGGTCGTGCAGCAGTTCGGCGAGCGTGACGGTCTGTTCCCGCAGCCGGGTGACGTCGTCGTCGGCCGGGAACAGCTCGTGCGCGTCGCTGCGGAACACCGCCGTGCAGCTCGGCTCCAGCCCCACCACCCGGGTGCCGGCGCGCAGGTGTGGCCGCAGCGCGTCCACGCTGCGGCGCAGCACCCGCTTGGCGACGTCGAGCTGCCCGGTGGAGATCCAGGTCAGGCCGCAGCACACCGGTCCGTCCGGTACGCGCACCCGCCAGCCGGCGGCCTCCAGCACCTCGACGGCCGCGTGGGCCACCCCCGGGTGGAAGTGGTTGGTGAAGGTGTCCGGCCAGAGCACGACCTCGCCCCGGGAGCCGTCGCCGGTCGGGGTGCGGCGGGCGAACCAGTGCTGGAACGACTCCGCCGCGAACACGGGGATGTCCCGACGCCTGTCGATCCCGCCGACGACCTTGGCGAGGCGGCTGAGCCCGGGGGCGTGCGCGAGGGCGTTGACGGTGCGGGGCAGCTTGGCGGCGACGGTGGCCACCAGCGGCAGCCAGCCCATCGAGTAGTGCGCGCGCGGGCGCAGCCGGCCGGCGTAGTGGTGGGACAGGAACTCGGCCTTGTAGGTGGCCATGTCCACGTTGACCGGGCAGTCGGCCTTGCAGCCCTTGCAGGCCAGGCAGAGGTCGAGCGCGTCGCGGACCGCGTCGGAGCGCCAGCCGTCGCCGATGGCGCCGCCGCGGGCCGCGCCGTCGAGCATCTCGAACAGCAGCCGGGCCCGGCCCCGGGTCGAGTGCTCCTCCTCCCGGGTGACCATGTAGGAGGGGCACATCACCCCGCCGGAGTGGCGCCGGCACTTGCCCACGCCGACGCAGCGCAGCACCGCGTCGCCGAAGCTGCCGCCGTCGTCGGGGTAGGCGAAGGTGGTCGACACGCCGCCGTGGTCGTAGTCGACGCCGAGGCGCAGGTGGCTGTCGAGCGGGTAGGGCGGCATCACCTTGCCGGGGTTCATCCGGTCGTCCGGATCGAAGATCGTCTTGACCTGGCCGAACGCCCGGATCAGCCGCTCGCCGTACATCTTCGGCAGCAGCTCGCCGCGGGCCTGCCCGTCGCCGTGCTCGCCGGAGAACGACCCCCCGTAGGACACCACGAGGTCGGCGGCGCGTTCGACGAAGGAGCGGAAGTCGCGGACCCCGTCGGCGGTGCGCAGCCGGAACGGGATCCGGGTGTGCACGCAGCCCTGCCCGAAGTGCCCGTACAACGACGCCTGCTGGTAGCCGTACTCCCGGTAGAGCGCCTGGAGGTCGCGCAGGTAGTCGCCGAGCCGGTCCGGGGCGACCGCCGAGTCCTCCCAGCCGGGCCAGGTGTTCTCCGCGTCGGGCACGTGGGCGGTGGCGCCGAGCGCGGACTCCCGGACCCCCCACATGCGTTTCTCGTCCGCCGGGTCGGCGAACTCGTGCACGCGCGGCCCGCCGTCGCGGCGTACCGCGTCGATCAGCCGGTCGGCGGCGGCCCGGGCCTGCTCGGGGGTGTCGCCGCCGAGCTGCACCATCAGCCAGGCGCCGCCCTCGGGCAGCTCGTGCAGCGCGTGCGGGTGCAGGTTCTTGCGTCGCTCGAAGCTGACCAGCTTGTCGTCGATGCCCTCCAGCGCGATCGGCTGGTGTTCCAGCACCCGCGGCACGTCGTCACCGGCCGACGCGACGTCCGGGTAGCTGAGGAACACCATCGCGTCGGCCTTGACCCGGGGGATCAGTTTCAGGCGGGCGCGCAGCACGGTGACGAGCGTGCCCTCGGAGCCGACCAGGGCCTGGGCGACGTGGAAGTTCTTCTCCGGCAGCAGGCTGTCCAGGTTGTAGCCGGACACCCGGCGGGGGATGTGCGGGTAGCGGGTGCGCAGGTCGGCCAGGTACTCGTCACGCAGCGCCCGCAACTGCCGGTAGATCTCGGCCCGGCGTCCGCCGTCGCGCTGGATGCGGGCGTACTCGTCGTCGCTGGTCTCCCCCACCCACATCCGGGTGCCGTCGTACAGCAGCACCTCCAGCTCGACGATGTTGTCGACCACCTTGCCGGCGCGCTGGGCGGTGGCCCCGCAGGAGTTGTTGCCGATCATGCCGCCGAGCGTGCAGTGGTTGTGGGTGGCCGGCCTCGGGCCGTACTCCAGCCCGGTCCGTTCGAGTTGGGCGTTCAGCTCGTCCAGCACGATGCCGGGTTCGACCAGGCAGGTGCCGGCCCGCTCGTCGACCTCCAGCAGCCGGTGGCAGTACTTGGACCAGTCGAGGATCACGGCGGTGTTGGTGCACTCGCCGGCCAGGCTGGTGCCGCCGCCGCGCGAGGTGAGCGGCGCGCCGTGGCGGCGGCAGACCGCCACCGCGGCGACCGCCGCCTCCACCGTGCGGGGCACCACCACGCCGAGCGGCACCTGCCGGTAGTTGGACGCGTCGGTGGAGTAGGCGGCGCGGGAGCCGGCGTCGAAGCGGACCTCGCCGTCGACCTCGGCGCGCAGGTCGGCGGCGAGCGCGGCCAGGTCGACGTCGTCGGTCGGCTCGGGTGGACGCAGGACCGGGTCGGGTAGCAGCTCGGTCATGAGCGCAGCTCGTTGATCTTGTCGCGGGCGACGGACGCCACGGTGGCGACCTTGTGCGGCTGCCCGCGCAGGAACGCCTCGGTGAAGTGCTTCGCCTGGTCATATTTGATCTTGCCAGGCATCGGCGGCTCGTTCGGGTTGACGTCGCAGTCGACGAGCGCCGGGCCGGGGTGCGCGAGCGCCTCCCGGATCGCGCCGGGCAGCGCCTTCGCGTCGGTCACCTTGACGCCGAACGCGCCGCAGCCGCGCGCCCAGGTGGAGAAGTCGGCCTCCGGCTGGCGGTGCCGCACCGCGTACTCGGGGTAACCGAGGATGATCTGCTCCCACAGGATCTGGCCGTACGAGTTGTTGTTGTTGATCACCACCTTGACCGGCAGGTCGTGCCGGACCGCGGTGAGGAACTCGGCCATCAGCATGGCGAACCCGCCGTCACCGACGAACGCGATCACCTGCCGGCCGGGGTACGCGTGCTGCATGGCGATGGCGTACGGCAGGCCCGGCGCCATCGTGGCCAGGTTGCCCGACAGATAGAACTCCCGGTCCCCGCGGATCGTCCAGTGCCGCGCCGACCAGGTGGCGATGGTGCCGGAGTCACAGGTCAGGATGGCGTCGTCGGCGGCGGCGTCGTCGACGCAGCCCATCAGGTACTGCGGCGCGATCGGCGACCGCTCCGGGTCCACCAGGCTGGTCATCTCCGACCGCCAGGTGTTCATCTTGCCCTGGTACTTCTCCAGGAACGACCGGTCCGGGCCGTGGTCGAGCATCGGCAGCAGGTCCCGCAGCGCCAGCCGGGCGTCCGCGCAGACCGGGGCCTCGACCGGCAGCCGCATCCCGATCAGGCTCGGGTCGGCGTCGATCTGCACCACCTTCGCCTGCCCCGGACCGGGCAGATACTTCCCGTACGGGAACGAGGTGCCCACCATCAGCAGGGTGTCGCACTCCTCCATCAGCTCCTCGCTCGGCGCGGTGCCGAGCAGGCCGAGCCCGCCGGTGGTCAACGGGTGGTCGTCCGGCACCACCAGCTTTCCCGGCAGCGTCTTGACGATCGGGCTGGCCAGGGCCTCGGCCACCGCCAGCACCTCGTCGCGGGCGCCGCGCGCGCCCACGCCGACGAGCATGGCCACCTTCCGCCCGGCCCGGAGCACCTCGGCCGCCTTCGCCAGCTCCCGGGGGTCCGGCGGCAGTTGCGGATACGACACCGTGGCCGCGCTCATCGGCGGCTTGCCCGGGCTGACGTGCCGGTACGGGTCGTCGGAGGCCGGGGCCACCTGCACGTCGTTGGGGAAGGTCAGGTGCGCCACGGTCCGTTTGCTCATCGCGTCGCGGATCGCCAGGTCGACCACCGCCGGCATCTGCTGCGGGTTGGTGACCATCAGGTTGTAGGAGGCGACGTCCTGGTAGAGCTGGGTGGTGTGCACCTCCTGCTGGTAGTGCGAGCCCAAAACGGACGTTTCCTGCATGCCGGTGATGGCCAGCACCGGCACGTGGTCGAGCTTGGCGTCGTAGAGCCCGTTGAGCAGGTGGATCGCCCCCGGACCGGAGGTGGCGCAGCAGACCCCGAGCCGGCCGGTGGCCTTGGCGTAGCCGGTGGCCATGAACGCCGCCGCCTCCTCGTGGTGCACCAGCACGAACCGCAGCTTCTCCCGCTGCCGGCGGAAGCCCTCCATCAGGCCGTTGATGCCGTCGCCGGGCAGGCCGAACACGGTGTCGACCCCCCACTCCACCAGGCGTCGGGCCAGGCTCTCGCCCACGATCTCCTGCACGTCGTCCTCCTCTTCCGGGGTTCGCCCGTCCTCGTCCACAACTGCCACGCCCGGTGGCGGTCACCCGCCGTACCGGACACGGCGCACCAGGGCGGACAGGTCGGCGGCTACCCGGCCTCCCCGACCGCAAACCAATCGGGCCGCCGGGTTTCCGCGCGGCGCGGTCACCCGTGGCCCCCGTCGCGGGGCAGCACCGACAGTCGTCCCCGCCCCTCCAGCACCGCGAGGTGCACGGCGTCGGTCCCGTCCATGCCGTGCTCCCGCACCAGGGCGTCCAGGTCGGCGCGGGTCAGCCCGGCGCGGTGCAGGTTGCCGGTGAGCACCCGTCCCCGGACGACCACCACCACCGGGCCCTTCTCGATCAGCCGTCGCCCGGCGGGCCGCAGGCGCACCCAGGTGATCAGCGCGTGGGCGGCCAGGATGGCCGCCAGGGTCACCGCGCCGGACAGGTAGCTCGCGTCCGGGGCGCTGGGCAGCCGCCCGACGATCGCGCCCACCGCGACGGCGGCCACGAAGTCGTAGCCGGACAGCTCGGCGAGGGTCCGGCGGCCACCGAGGCGCATCGCGAGCACGGCGGTCAGATAGAGCAGGAACGCCTTCACCGCCACCCAGAGCAGCCAGCCCGGATGACCGACGAGCGAGTCGACGGCGGTCACACCCGCCGCCCGCCCCCGCCGCGACCCCGGTCCCGCCCCCGGCGCAGAGCGGCGGCCAGCAACGACACGCCGAGGGCGGCGTTGCCCCAGCGGCGCAGCGCGGTGCGGACCCGGCCGGGCGGCTCGGGGGGCGGCGGGCCCGGCACGGTCACGTGGTCGACGCCCGGATAGGCGAGCCGGGCCGAGTCGGCCGCCTCCCGCTCGGTGTGCACCGCCCGGTTGCTCAGGATCGCCACCCCGGCCGGCTCGTCCCGGTAGCGCCAGCGCCACACCCCGCCCTCCGGCCACAGCTCGATCCGCTCTCCCGGGCGGTCCGCCGCCGGCCGCTCCGGCTCGTCCGGCGACGACCGGGCGCCCGGGGCCGGGCGGCGGGCGGCCCGCAGGTCCGCCCGGGTCAGCTCGCCGAGGCGGGCGGCGTCGCCGCGCCGCAACGCCCGGGCCAGCACCACCGCCAGCGCACCGGTGAGCAGCGGGAGAACCAGCACCACCACCCGCAGCACGTCGAGCACGTCGTACACCGGAACCCGCAGCAGTCGCGCGAGGATGCCGTCGCCGGCGGTCACCACGAGCGCCGCGAAGAAGGTCAGCGCCGCCACGCCGACCCCGGTCCGCACCGGGTGGTCCCGCGGGCGGTCCAGCAGTTGATGTGCCCGGCGGTCGCCGGAGCACAGGCGTTCCAGGAACGGCCAGGCGTAGAGCGCGAGGAAGGTGACGCCGCCGAGCACCACACCCGGGAAGAACGGCGCGGGCACCAGGTGACCGGCGATCCGGAACTCCCAGGGCGGGAACAGCCGCAGCGCGCCGTCGCCCCAGGCGACGTACCAGTCTGGTTGCGCCGGCGAGGTGGCCTGGCCGGGCGCGAACGGGCCGTACAGCCACACCGGGTTGATCTGCACCAGCCCGCCGAGCGCGAACAGGACCGCCAGCACCCAGGCGAACAGCGCCAGCGAGCGCAGGCTGTAGCTCGGGTAGAGGCGGGAGCCCACCACGTTGTGCTCGGTGCGGCCGGGCCCGGGAAACTGGCTGTGCTTCTGCCGCACGATCATCGCCAGGTGCGCCGAGACGAGCGCGACCAGCACCGCGGGCACCAGCAGCACGTGGCTGACGAACATCCGCGGGATCATCGCGTCCGACGGAAACTCCCCGCCGAGACCGAGGAAGACCAGCCACGAACCGATCAGCGGGATGGACTCCACCACGGAGACGATGATCCGCAGACCGAGACCGGAGAGCAGGTCGTCCGGCATCGAGTAGCCGGTGAAGCCGTTGGCCAGCGCCAACACCAGCATGGTCACGCCGACCAGCCAGTTCGCCTCCCGGGGCCGGCGGAACGCGCCGGTGAAGAAGACCCGGACCAGGTGCACCAGGATGGCGGCGACGAAGACGAGAGCGGCCCAGTGGTGGGTCTGCCGGATCAGCAGCCCGGCCCGGACGTCCCAGCTCAGCCGCACCGTCGAGGCGTACGCGGCGGAGGTGGTGCTGCCGTCCAACGGCGCGTACGAGCCGTGGTAGACCCGGTCGGCGGAACTGGGGTCGAAGAACAGGGTCAGGTAGACGCCGGTCAGCACCAGCGCGACGAAGGCGTAGAGCGCGATCTCGCCGAGCATGAACGACCAGTGGTCCGGGAAGACCTTGGCCAGCGCCTTGCGCGCCACCGGCGACAGGCGCAGCCGGTCGTCGACGGCGCGGGCCAGCCGATCCATGATCATGGCCGGCTCCAGAAGCCGGCGCCGGGCGGGGCGGTGAAGTCGCCGGCGGCGCGCAGGTAGCCGTCCGGGTCGACCGTCACGGGCAGCCCGGGCAGCGGGCGGGCGGCCGGGCCGGCGACCGGCCGCGCGTCGGCGAGCAGGTCGAACGAGGACTGGTGGCACGGGCAGAGCACCCGTCCGGTGCCCTTCAGGTAGAGCCGTACCGGGCAGCCGGCATGGGTGCAGAGCAGCGAGTAGACGACCAGCCCGTCGAGGTGCCCGGCCGCCGGCGCCCGGGTGAAGCGCTCCGGTCGCAGCCGCACCGCGAACGCGGGCGCGTCCCCGGCCTCGGCACCGCCCTCGGGGAACACCGCGACCACCGCGCCGGCCGGCACGTCACCGGGGCGCAGCGGCCGGCCGTCGCCGGTCAGCAGCCGCACGCCGGGCCCCCAGGGCGTGTCCGCCAGGGCCCGCACCGGGCGCGCCCGGTCCCACGGGAGCAGGGACCGCAGCGGGAACAGCGCGGCGACGCCGAGCGCGGTCAGCGCCAGGCCGAGCGCGGCGAGCAGGCCGCGCCGGCGGATCGGACTGTCCGGCGCGGTCAGCACCGCCGCGGTCAGCGCCTGTTCCCCGGGCGGCGGGGTGAACCCCTCGTGCTCCTCGACGTAGCCGCCCACCGGCACCAGCCGGCGGCCCCAGATCGCCAGGCCGCAGGCGAGCCCGGCGAACGCCACCGCCAGGCACACCCCCTCCCACCGGGTCTGCCCGCCGAGGCCGTAGGTGACCGCGAAGCCGATCGCCCCGGCGGCGCCGGCCAGGAAGGACAGGACGATCCGCCGGTTGACGCCGGGCGGGGCGGGCGCGACAGGTGGCCGCCTCACTCGCCGGCCCTCCGGCCCAGCCACCGCGCGGCGGCGACGAGCAGGCCCAGCGTGACCACCCAGGCGACCAGGCCCTCGGCCAGCGGACCGAGCCGGCCGAGCGGGTTCCCGCCCCGGTCCAGCCGTTCGCTGCGCAGTCGCTGCACGTAGGCGGCGAGGTCGTCGACCTGCTGGTCAGTGAGGACCTGGCTGGGGAAGACCGGCATCAGGCCGGGGCCGACCCGGACCGCCTCGGCGACCTGGACCGGGGTGGCGTCGTACAACGGCGGGGCGATCCAGCCGTTGGTCAGCGGCGCGCCCGCGCCGGTGCCGCCGTGGCAGGGCGCGCAGTTCGCGGCGAACAGTTCCCGCCCGGTGGGCAGGCGGCCCGGGCCCACCCGGGGAATGGCCGGACCGCCACCGCCGAAGCTGGTGACGTGCGCGACGAGGGCGGCGATCTCGTCGGCCGAGAAGACCGGCTCGGCGCGGCGCGGCTGCTGCGTCTCGTGCGGGATCGGCATCCGTCCGGTGCCGACCTGGAAGTCCACCGACGCGGCGCCGACGCCGATCAGCGACGGCCCCCGTTGGGCGCCCTGGCCCTGGTCGCCGTGGCAGCTCGCGCAGTTCTGCCGGTACAGCGCCTCCCCGTCGGCGGGGGCCGGCGCGGCGGTCGCGGGTGGCGGCGCGACCCCGGCCGGCGCGGCGAGCGCGGCGGGCCCGGCGGCCAGCGCGAGCGCCGCCCCCGCCGTCGCGGCCCGGGCCGGATGCCACCACCGGTGCGTCCAGACGGCCATTGGTCAGTCCAGGGTGAAGAGGTAGGCGGCGATGTCCTGCGCGTCCAGCGCGCTGACCCCCAGATCCGGCATGGCGGTGCCCGGCTCCACCTCCTGCGGGTCCGCGATCCAGTGCTGGAGGTTGTCGGCGTTGTTCACCAGCTTCCCGGCGACGTAGGAGCGGGACCCGAAACGGGTCAGCGGCGGCCCGACCAGGCCGTCGGCGCGGTCGATGCCGGGGATGGCGTGGCAGGAGCCGCAGCCGTAGCGGGCGATCAGTTCCGCGCCCCGGGCCGGCTGCCCGCCGCGTACCTCCGGCGGCGGTGGCGGATCGGTGCTGGCGCAGCCGGGCACGGCGGCCAGCGGCGACAGGGCGACCAGCAGCGCGAGCGACGCGCGGATGCGGTGGATCACGACACCACTCCCTCGGTAGCGGCCAGCCGGCCCCCGGCCTCCGGCGAGGTCACCCGCTCGGGGCGCCGCCGTTGCAGCGCCAGCAGCCAGCGCAGGAACAACGCGAGCGTGACCAGCAGCGCCACCACGTCCATCGGGATCCACATCAGCAGACCGGCGAGCTGCTGGTCGGTCAGCGGGTCGGCGCCGAGGACGTCGGCCGGGTAGACCGGCCGGGGAGCGAAGGTGAGGACCGCGCCCAACGCGGACGCCGGCAGCATGGTGGCGACCAGCAGCAGCATCCCGGTGGGCGCGGGCAGCCGGTGCCGGGCGACGCCGAGCAGCGGCGCCCACAGCAGCCAGGCCGCGCCGACGAAGCAGGCGTGCTCCAGCACGTGCGACACCGGGTTCCGTTCGGCTGCGGCGTAGGGCACCGGCAGGTGCCAGAACCAGAGCACGACGGTCTGTGCGCCGCCGGCGGCGAACGCGACCACGACCGGGCGGCGCAGCCACCGGCCCGCCGCCCCGGCGCGCAGCCGGGCCAGCCACCGGCGGGCCCGGACCGGGCACGACAGCGTCAGGGGCAACCCGGGCGCGCCGGCGGCGAGCAGTGGCCCGGCGACGAGCAGCAGCAGCATGTGCTGCGTCATGTGCCCGGCGAGACCCCGCTCCGCCAGCGTGGTGACCGGCCCGCTCTGGGCGGCCAGGACGGCGAGCAGTCCGGTCCCGAACGCCGCCACCCGCCAGCCGGGGAGGATCGCACCGGCGCCGCGCCGCGCCCACAACTCGTGCACGCCCCGGCCGTAGCCGGCGGCGAGCAGGGCCAGCGCCGCCCCGAGCAGGATGGCGAGCAGCCCGGCGGCGACGTCGTTCCCGCCGGCGGCGGTCAGCGCTGGCATGGCGGCAGCACCAGCAGGGCGACGCCGCCCAGCACGATGATGGTCAGGAAGAGCAGGTTGGACCAGATCCCCACCACGGCGAGCATCCGGCTGCGTTCCGTCGAGCGGTCCCGGCCGTCGTGCGGCGCTGCGGCGGTGCGCCGCCAGAGCAGCGCCGAGGCCAGCAGCGCGCCCACGGTGGCAAGCGCCGGCAGCACCACGGCGGCGCCGACGACCACGCGCAGCGGAAGACCGGCGACGTGCTCCGACCCGGCGGCGCAGGTCAGCTCGTCCACCCCCCAGCCGGCCAGCAGGTGCACCGCCCAGGCGAGCGCGCCGCCGAGCACGGCGTACCAGAACAGCAGGCCGCCGGCGAGGCGGGCGCGGGGGCCGGGATGGGTGCTCATCACAGCCTCGGCGACAGGTAGACGGTGAACAGGATGGCCGCCCAGACCACGTCCACGAAGTGCCAGTAGATGGCCGCGTTGCGCACCCGGTCGTGCCGGTGGGCGCCGAAGCTGCCCCCGCGCAGGGACGCGGCGAGCAGCCAGCCGACCATGGTCAGGCCGACCAGGACGTGCAGGCCGTGGAAGCCGGTGATCACGTAGAACAGCGAGCCGTAGGCGTCGGTGGTCATGGTGAACTCGCGCAGCTTCTCGGCGTACTCGCTGGCCTGCAACGCCAGGAACGTCACCCCGAGCAGCAGGGTGGCGGCCAGCCCGGATCGCAGCCGCCACCGCTCGCCCCGACGGATGCCGTGCTCGGCCCAGACCACGGGCAGGCTGCTGGGCAGCAGCACGGCGGTCATCACCAGCGGGCGCAGCAGCTTCGGCTCCCCGATGCCCGGCGGCGGCCACTGCGCGCCGTACTGGAAGCGCAGGTAGAAGTAGCTGCCGAGCAGGCAGGCGAAGAGCGTCGCCTCGGTGACGACGAACATCACCATGCCCCACCAGCCGGTGGACCGGCCGACCGGCAGCTCGGTGGTGAGCGCCTCGGTGCCGGTGGCCGCCGTGACCCCGCCGCTCACGCGCTCACCCCGACCTGCTCGGCGGGCCGGCGCGGCGGCCACAGCCACACCGCCATGGTGACCGCGACCGCCACCGCCGCCACGGCCGCCACCGGATACCAGGCGAACAGCATGGCGGTGAAGAACGTCAGCATCGCCAGCGCGAGCACCAGCGGCTGGACGGACGCCTCGGGCATCTCCACCGCGCGTTCCCGCCGCCCGTCGAGTTCGCTGGTGAACAGCGTGCGCCGGCCCTCGGCGAGGACCCGGTCCGGCTGCGCGCCGGCGCCCATCGACTCCCGGCTCGGTTCGTCCCAGGTCGGGTGCAGGCTGTGCACCCGGGGCAGGACCGGGAAGTTGTACGGCTTCGGCGGCGACTCGGTGGACCACTCCAGGCTGTCACCACCCCACGGGTCCGGCGGAGCGGGCCGGCCCCGCCGGACGGCGTGCACCACCCCGGCCAGGACCAGCAGCAGCCCGAGCGCCAGCACGTACGAGCCGATGGTGCTGACCAGGTTCCAGCCGTCCCAGCCGGCCTCGCTGCGGTAGGTGTAGACCCGCCGGGGCATGCCGAACAGGCCGTACAGGTGCATCGGGAAGAACGTCACGTGCATGCCGGTGAGCACCAGCCAGAACGCCCACCGGCCGAGCCCCTCGTGGTACATCCGGCCGGTCATCTTCGGCAGCCAGTAGTAGATGCCGGCCAGCATCGGGAAGACCGCCCCGCCGATGAGCACGTAGTGGAAGTGGGCGACCACGAAGTAGGAGTCGGTGACCTGCTGGTCGAACGCGGTCAGCGCGAACATGGTGCCGGTGAGGCCGCCGAGCACGAAGGTGACGACGAACCCGATCACGAACAGCAGCGGCACCCGGACCACCAGCCGGCCCAGCGCCATGGTGGCGAGCCAGGCGAAGATCTGGATCCCGGACGGGATGGTGATGATGGTGCTGGCCGCGCTGAAGAAGCTGTACGAGAGCTGGGGCAGCCCGGTGGCGAACATGTGGTGCACCCACACCCCGAACGAGATGATCGAGATGGACACGATGGCCAGCACGATCAGCGGGTAGCCGACGACGCCGCGGCGGGTGAACGCCGGCAGCACGGCCGAGACGATGCCCAGCGCCGGCATCACGATGATGTAGACGTCCGGGTGTCCGAAGATCCAGAACAGGTGTTGCCAGAGCAGCACGTTGCCGCCGGCGTCGGGGTCGAAGAAGTGGGTGCCGAACCGCCGGTCGAGGAAGAGCATCGCGTTGTCGAGGTTCAACGCCGGCAGCGCGAAGATCACCATGAAGCCGGTGGCGACGATCGCCCAGACGAACAGCGGCACCCGGTTCAGCGACATCCCCGGCGCGCGCAGCTTCAGCGCGGTGACGATGAAGTTGATCGACCCGGCGGTGGTGGCGATGCCGAGGAAGAGCAGGCCCAGGCTGTAGACGTCCAGGTGCAGGCCGGGGGTGTTCTGTTCCGCGGTCAGTGGCACGTAGGCGAACCACCCGCCGTTGGGCGCGGCCCCGAAGGGCAGGCTCGCCCACATGAACAGCCCCGCGAACAGGAACACCCAGTAGCCGAGCGCGTTCAGCTTGGGAAAGGCCATGTCCCGCGACCCGATCAGCAGCGGGACCAGGAAATTGCCGAAGCCGAACAGCATCGGGGTGGCGAACAGGAAGATCATCGCGGTGCCGTGCATGGTGAAGAGCTGGTTGTACTGCTGCGGGGACAGCAGCTCCGCCTCCGGCCGGGCCAGTTGGGTCCGCATCGCCAGCGCGCTCAGCCCGGCGAGGGCGAAGAACAACCCGGCGGTCACCAGGTAGCGGCGGCCGATCTTCTTGTGGTCGACGGTGGTGAGCCAGGCCCGCACCGAGGCGCGCTCGCCCCAGTGCTCCTCCAGCCGGGCCAGTTCGTCCCGGCTCGCGCCGGACGCCGGCGCGGTGGTGGTGGACATCCTTCCCTCCCTCCCGTTCAGCTCAGCGACCGCAGGTAGGCGATCAGGTCCGGCAGCCGCTGCGCGTCGACCGGCTGGGGCGGCATGTAGTTGCCCGGCTTGACCGTCTGCGAGTTGGCGATCCAGCCGCCGAGGTGGCCGCCGTCGTTGGGCACCGCCCCGGCGCCGATGCTCCAGCGGGAGCCGACGTCGGACAGGTCCGGCCCGACCCGCCCGTCCGCTCCGGTGCCGCGGATCGCGTGGCAGCCGGCGCAGGTGCCCTGGACGAACGCCTCCCGACCGCGTCGCTGGGCGTCGGTCCGGGGCGCGGCGGCGGGCGCGCCGAGGCGCGTCACCCAGGCGTCGAAGTCGCGGCGCGGCTCCGCGACCACGAGGAACGCCATGTGGGCGTGCTGGGTGCCGCAGTATTCGGCGCACTGCCCCCGGTAGCTGCCGGCCCGTTCGGCGTGCAGCCAGGTCTCGCGGACCTCGCCGGCGATCAGGTCGGTCTTCGGCATCAACTGCGGGACCCAGAAGCTGTGCAGCACGTCGGCGGTCCGCAGCCGGATCCGCACCTTCTCCCCCACCGGGATGTGCAGTTCGTTGGCGGTGGCGCCGGCGACGCCGGCCACCCGCACCTCCCACCACCACTTGTGGCCGGTCACCTCGACGGTGGTCGCCCGGGGCCCCGGGCCGTCGCCGAGCGCCGCCAGGTCGCGCAGGCCGAGCGCGTAGACCGTCACCAGGATGACCAGCGGCACCCCGGCGCCGGCGACGGTGACGAACCGCAGCGGCTGGCCGTGCCGGACCTTCGCGCCGGGTCGGCGGCGGAACACCAGCGCCCAGGCCAGCACCACCATGACCTCGGCGAACACCGCCATGGACAGCCAGAACAGCACCCACCACAGGCCGGCGACCCGCCCCGCGCCGGAGCCGGCGGGGTCGAGCGCGGACGGGGCTCCGCGGGCGCAGCCGGAAAGCGCCAGCACGGCAACCGGCACCGCCACCCGGGCGAGGTGCCGGGTGGGCGTCGTCGTTCCGGCTCGCGCGTTCACCGGAGTCGACTGTAGTGACGATTCCTGCCTTCCATGCCCATTGCGATGATTGGGGGTTTAAGTCCGTAAAATCCGATAGGTTGGTACCTGGCAGGCAGCCGGCGACCATCGACGGGACGATGATGCGAACCTCCACCGTGGAACTGACCGCGGATTCCCCCCGGGGCGCCGCCGCCCGGCGTACCACCGCCTGGATCGCGGCGGGTCTCGCCGCCGGGGCGGCCCTCGCCGGCGGCCTGCTGGCCCCGACCGACGCCACGCAGGGCCCGGCGCAGCGCCTCATGTACCTGCACGTGCCCGCCGCCTGGGTGGCCTACCTGGCGTTCGCCGTCGTGCTCGCGGCCAGCGTCGCCCACCTGGTGCGCGGCGACGCCCGGTGGGACCGGGTCGCGCTGGCCGCCACCGAGATCGGCGTCGTGCTCACCGCGGTCACGCTCGCCACCGGCTCGCTCTGGGGGCACCTGGTGTGGGGCGCCTGGTGGGCCTGGGATCCGCGGCTGGTCGGCACCGCGTTGCTGTTCCTGGTGTACGCCGCCGCGCTGGCCCTGCGCCGGGCCCTCGCCGAGCGGTCCGGCCGGCCGGCGCACGGCGACGAGCGGGTGACCCGGCCGGTGGCCGTCCTCGGCGCCGGCGGCTTCCTGCTCGTCCCCGTGGTGCACTTCTGCGTGCTCTGGTGGCGCTCGCTGCACCAGCAGGCAACCGTGCTGGCCCCGGAACAGCCGCCGATCGACCCCCGGATGGCGTTGGCACTGCTGCTGGCCGTCGCGGCGGCGACCGTCGCCGCGACCTGGGTGCTGGCCCACCGGCTGGTCCGGCTGCACCGCCAGGCCGACGCCGTCCGCGCCGCCGCCCCGCGACCGCCCGTTCGCCAGCCGGACCTGGTGCCGTGATCCGGCGACCCGCCCGCCTGGTCCTCGTCGCGGTGCTGCTCGCCGGCGGCGGCCTGCTGGTCACCGCCGCGCTGCGGGACACCCTCACCTACTACCGGACGCCGGGCGAGGTGCTGGCCGACCCGGATGCCGCCCGCGACCGGGTCCGCCTCGGCGGTGCGGTGGTGCCCGGATCGGTACGCCGCGACGGCGAGCTGGTGCTGTTCCGGCTCGCCGAATCGGGGCACGAGGTGGCCGTGCGGCAACGCGGCGCGCCACCGGAGACGTTCCGGGACGGCGCGGACGCGGTCGTCGAGGGGCGGCTCGGCGTGGACGGCGTGTTCGACGCCGACCACGTGGTGGTGCGGCACGGCAACGAGTACCGCCCCTCCGCACCCGGTCCGGAGCCGGCCGATGCTCGGTGAGCTGGGCACCGCCGGCCTCGTCGCCGGGTTGCTCACCGCCCCGCTGGCCGCGCTGCTCTGGCTGCGGGTGGCGTTGACCGGCTCCCCCGCCCGGCCGGCCCGGCTCGCGTCGGTCGGCGCGCTGTCCGCCGCGGTCGCGGCCTGCGCGGCGCTGGAGGCGGCGCTGCTGGGCCACGACTTCGGCGTGCGATTCGTGGCCGAGAACGGCGGCCGGCACGTGCCCGGCTACTACACGGTGACCAGTCTGTGGTCGGCGATGGACGGGTCGCTGCTGCTCTGGCTCCTCGTCCTCGGCGGGTATGGCGCCCTGCTGGCCCGCGGGCGGCCGGACCGGCTGCGCGCGTACGCGATGGTGATCGTCAGCGTGGTCACCACGTTCTTCTTCGCGCTGTCCACCTTCGCCGCCAACCCGTTCCGGTCGGTGCAACCGGCCCCGCCCGACGGTCCGGGCCCGAACCCGCTGTTGCAGGAGCACGCGGCGATGGGCGTGCACCCGCCACTGCTCTACGCCGGCTATCTCGGCATGGTGGTGCCGTTCGCGTTGGCGCTGGCCGCCCCGCTGGCCGGGCCGGCCGGCCGGAACTGGCTGCGGGCGGCCCGGCCGTGGGCGCTGGTGGCGTGGACCGCGCTCACCGCCGGCATCGTGCTCGGCGCCTGGTGGTCGTACGCGGTGCTCGGCTGGGGCGGCTACTGGGCCTGGGACCCGGTGGAGAACGCGTCCCTGCTGCCGTGGTTGACCACCACCGCGTTCCTGCACACCAGCCTGGACGGCGGCCGGGGCCGGGAACGGTGGAACAGCGTCCTGGCCTGCGCCGGCTTCCTGCTGGTGCTGCTGGGCACGTTCCTGACCCGCTCCGGCGCGGTGGCCAGCGTGCACGCCTTCACCGAGTCGCCGCTGGGGCCGCTGCTGCTCGGGTTCGTGCTGCTGGCCGTGCTGGCCGCCACGGTGCTCACCGCCCGCCGCCGGCCGGTGCCCGCCCGGGCGGGCGTCAGGGCGTGGTCCCGGCCCACGGCTGTGCTGGTCAACGCCGTCGCGCTGGTCACCGTCGCCGCCGTGGTGCTGATCGGCACGGTGCTGCCGCTGCTGGCCGAGCCGCTCACCGGCGCGTGCGCCTCGGTCGGGCCGGGCTACTACCACCGCACGGCGGTGCCGCTGGCCGTGGTGGTGCTGCTGCTGGCCGGGCTGCCACCGGCGCTGCGGGTGCGCGACCGCGCGGAGGCGCTGCGCCGGCTCGCCCTGCCGGGGGCGGCGGCGCTGGCCACCGTGGCCGGCGTGGGCCTGCTCGGCCGGCCCGGCCCGGCCGCGCTCACCGCGTTCGGCGCGGCGGCGTTCGTGCTCACCGGCCTGGTCACCGCCCGTGGCGACCGAAGCGCGGCGCTCGGGCGTCGCCGGTGGCGGGCCGCCACGCTGGGGCACGCCGGGCTCGCCCTGCTCGCCGTGGGGGTTGCCGCGTCCGCGACGTACGAGCGGGTTGACGAGCGGACGCTGCGCACCGGCGAGACGGTCCGGGTGGGCGACGTGTCCGCGCGGCTGGAGTCGGTGCGGCGGTCCGCCCCCGGCGGGCGGATGACGGTACGCGCCCGGCTGGCCGTCTCGTCGGGCGGACATACCCGCACCGCCGCCCCGGCGCTGCGCTACGACCCGGCGCGGGACATGGCCGTCACCGTCCCGGCGATCGACGCCGGCCCGCGGCGCGACATCTACCTCACCCTGCTCGCCGTGGCCGCCGACGGCACCGGCGCGACCGTACGCCTGGCGGTGAACCCGCTTGTCGGTCTCGTCTGGGCCGGCGGCGCGGTGGGCGTCGCCGGCGGCCTGCTCGGCCTGGCCGACACGTTGCGGGCACGGCGGCGGCGACCACCACGCGACACCGCCGTAGCGGCGAGAGCGGCGGTGCCGGCGTGACCCGCCGAACCTTGCGGTGGGGACGGCTCCGGCCGGTCCCGGCGACGGCCCTGCTGCTCGCCGTCGCCGTCGCCGCCGCGCTCGCGGCGGCCCGGCTGTCCGGCCCGACCGACCCCGGGCCGGGGCCGGCTCCGGCCGCACCGGCGCTGGCCGGCGCCACCCTCGACGGCGGACGGTTCGACCTGGCGGCGCTGCGCGGGCAGGTCGTGCTGGTCAACGTGTTCGCGTCCTGGTGCGGCCCGTGCCGCGACGAACTGCCGCTGGTGGCCGAGACCGGGCGGCAGTGGTCGTCACGCGGTCTGCGGGTGGTCGGGCTGAACCTGCGGGACGGGCCGGACGCGGTGCGGCCCCTGCTGGCGCAGAGCCGGGCGGAGAATCTGACGGTCGTGCCCGACCCGGACGGCGCCCGGTCGGTCGAGTGGGGCGTACGCGGCGTGCCGGAGACCTTCCTCGTGGACCGGGACGGGCGGGTCGTCGCGCACCGGCCCGGGGTGGTCACCCGGCAGTGGCTCGACGACCACCTGTCCGCCCTGCTGGCCGTGCCGTGATCCGGCGGCTGGCGGTGGGGCTGGCGGCGGTGGCGCTGGTCGCGGCGGCGGCGGCCGGGCTGATCCGGTCGGCGACGCCCGCCGGCCGGGCCGATCCCGTCGCGGCGGTCGCCGCCGGGCTGCGCTGCCCCGCCTGCCAGGGCGAGTCGGTGGCCGACTCCCGCTCCCCCATCGCCGCCTCGATGCGGCAGGTGATCGCCGACCAGAGCGCGCAGGGTCGCAGCCCGGCCGAGATCCGCCGGTGGTTCGTCGCGCGCTACGGCGAGGAGGTGCTGGCCGAGCCGCCCGCCCGGGGGCCGGGACTGCTGCTGTGGCTGGTGCCGGTGCTGGCGCTGCTCGGCACGGGCATCGCCGCCGCGCGGACGCTGCGGGCCCGGCCCCGGGCCGGGCCCGCGCCCGGACGCCGGAGGCGGTCGCGCCGGCCGGTCTGGTGGCTCACCGCCGGCGGCCTGGTCGCCCTGGTGGCGACCGTGGCCGTGGCCGCCGACCGGCTCGCCCCACCGGTGGTGACCCCCCGCGCCGACCCGACGACGGTCGCGTTGCGGCTGGCGCAGGACCTGGAGGGCCAGCAGCGCTACGACGCCGCCGCGCAGATGTACCGGGAGGCGCTGCGGGAGCGGCCCGACGACGCCGTCCGGCTGCGCCTGGCCTTCGCGCTGCTGCGGGCGGCGGACGCGGCCGGCGCCGAGCGGACGGCCCGCGACGTCCTCGACCACGCGCCCGGGTCGCCGGACGGGCTGCTGGTGCTGGGCCTGGCGCAGCGCGCCACCCACCCGGACGAGGCGCCGGCCACCCTGCGCCGGTTCCTGGCGGTCGCGCCGACGCACCCCGCCGCCGCGGAGATCCGCCGCCTGCTGGACAGCGGCCGGAAGGTCGGAACCGGCTGAGCGACCACGATGCACCGGGCACGCGGTCCCCCGCTCGCGCGGGCGGCTCGATCAGATCCACCATTCCGGCCGGCCGAGGATGACCGATATGACAGGGTCAGGACGGTGAGGAGGCGGTCATCGTGCCCGACAAGCGCCAGATCCTGGAACTGCTGGACCAGGGACGCGACTACCACGAGATCTCCCGCCTGCTCGGCATCCCGCCGGGGCAGGCCTACCTGATCGCCACCGGCGTGCCGGCGGACAACGGGGACGCGGTGACCCGGTCGCGGCGCGAGCGGGCGGGCGTCCTGCCGTCCCGGACGCAGCGCCTGGTCAACGACCGCGAGGTCAACCCCACCTCGTCGCCGCGGGTGCACGCGTGGATACGTCGCCGGGCCGCCGACGACGCGCAGATGCAGCGGGCCGCGCGCGCGAGCGGGCAGGGCTGACACCGAACGAGGCGGAGGGGACGGGCCGGTGGGGAACTTCTCGATGCGGGCGTGGCCGGTGTGGCGACAGCTCACCGGCGCCGACCGGTACGGCCGGGGCGCAGCCGCCAGGTCCTCCCGCAGCGAACGGCTCGATCCGCGTACGGCGGGCGCGGACCGTGTCGTCAAGTCGGTCTGCCCCTACTGCGCGGTGGGCTGCGCGCAGAACGTGTACGTCCGCGACGAGCGGGTGGTGCAGATCGAGGGTGACCCGGACTCCCCGGTCAGCCGTGGCCGGCTGTGCCCGAAAGGCGCCGCGTCCCTGCAACTGACCACCGACTCCGGCCGCCTGCGGACCGTGCTGCACCGTCCGCCGCACGCGCGGGACTGGCAGGAACTCGACCTGGGGACGGCGATGGACATGATCGCCGACCGGGTGATCGAGACCCGGCGGCGGACCTGGCGCAGCGAGGAGGACGGCAAACGGGTGGCGCGCACCATGGGGATCGCCAGTCTCGGCGGGGCCACCCTGGACAACGAGGAGAACTACCTCATCAAGAAGTTGTTCACCGCGCTGGGCATGATCCAGATCGAGAACCAGGCCCGGGTCTGCCACAGTTCCACGGTCATCGGCCTCGGCACGTCGTTCGGCCGTGGCGGCGCCACCACCTTCATGCAGGACGCCCAGCACGCCGACTGCATCATCATCGAGGGCTCCAACTACGCCGAGGCGCACCCGGTCGGGTTCCAATGGATCATGAAGGCCAAGGCCCGCGGCGCGGTGGTCATCCACGTCGACCCACGGTTCACCCGCACCAGCGCGCTCGCCGACCTGCACGTGCCGATCCGGGCCGGCACCGACGTGGCGTTCCTCGGCGGGATCATCAACCACGTCCTGGCCGAGGAGAAGGACTTCCGGGAGTACGTGCTGGCGTACACGAACGCGGCGACGATCATCAACGAGGACTTCCGGGACACCGAGGACCTGGACGGGCTGTTCTCCGGCTTCGACCCGGAACAACACGTCTACGCCGAGCAGAGCTGGCAGTACGAGGGCGTCGAGGTCGTCTCCTCCTCCGGCAAGCGGGACACCGAGTACGAGCAGCGCACCTCGGGCGCGTCCAGCGGCCGGGGCGAGAAACACGGCGCCGGCGGGGCCGCGCTCAACGGGAAGTCCGTCCAGGACCCGACCCTGCGCCATCCGCGATGCGTCTACCAGATCCTCAAGCGGCACTACGCGCGCTACACCCCGGAGATGGTGGAGCGGATCTGCGGGATCCCGCCCGAGGTCTTCGCGCAGGTGTGCCGCCACCTGGTGGACAACTCCGGCCCGGAACGGACCAGCGAGTTCATCTACGCGGTCGGCTGGACCCAGCACTCGGACGGCTCACAGTTCATCCGGGCCGCCAGCATCCTACAGATGCTGCTGGGCAACATGGGCCGTCCGGGCGGCGGCATCCAGGCGCTGCGCGGACACGCCAGCATCCAGGGCTCGACCGACATCCCGACGCTGTTCAACCTGCTGCCCGGATACATCCCGATGCCCCACGCCCACGCGAGCGAGACGCTCGACGACTTCGTCGCCGCCGACGCGGCACGAAAAGGCTACTGGGCCAACATGAAGGCGTACACGGTCAGCCTGTTGAAGGCCTGGTGGGGGCCGGTGGCCACACCGGAGAACGACTTCTGCTTCGCCTACCTGCCCCGGATCACCGGCAGCCACTGCACGTACGACACCGTCATGGAACAGCTCGCCGGCACCTGCAAGGGCTACTTCCTGCTCGGGGAGAACCCGGCGGTCGGCTCGGCCAACGCCAAGATGCAGCGGCTCGGCATGGCGAACCTCGACTGGCTGGTGGTCCGCGACTTCAACCTGATCGAGAGCGCGACCTGGTGGAAGGACGGTCCGGAGATCGAATCCGGCGAGCTGCGCACCGAGGACATCGGCACCGAGGTGTTCTTCCTGCCCGCCGCCGCGCACACCGAGAAGTCCGGCAGCTTCACCAACACCAACCGGATGCTCCAGTGGCACCACCAGGCGGTGGAACCCGAGGACGACCGGCGCAGCGAACTGTGGTTCATGTATCACCTCGGTCGGATCATCCGGCGCAAGCTCGCCGGCTCCACCGCCGAGATGGACCGACCGATCCTCGACCTCACCTGGGACTACCCGACCGAGGGCAGGGTGGCCGAGCCTTCGGCCGAGGCGGTGCTCGCGGAGATCAACGGCTGGGACGCCGACGGTAACCCGCTGCCCGCGTACACGAAGCTCAAGGACGACGGGTCGACCGCCTGCGGATGCTGGATCTACTGCGGCGTCTACCGCGACGGCGTCAACCAGGCGGCCCGACGCAAGCCCGCCGAGGAGCAGAACTGGATCGCCCAGGAGTGGGCCTGGGCCTGGCCGGACAATCGCCGCCTGCTCTACAACCGCGCCTCCGCCCGCCCGGACGGCCGGCCGTGGAGCGAGCGCAAGAAGCTGGTCTGGTGGGACGAGGAGGCCGGCCGGTGGACCGGCTACGACGTGCCCGACTTCGAACCCACCAAACGGCCCGACTACCAGCCGCCGGAGGGGGCGACGGGCGTCGCGGCGCTCAAGGGCACCGACGCCTTCATCATGCAGGCCGACGGGCTGGGCTGGCTCTACGTGCCGGCGGGCATCGCCGACGGTCCGCTGCCCACCCACTACGAGCCGCAGGACTCACCTGTCGACAACCCGCTCTACGGCCAGCAACGCAACCCGGCCCGGCTGCTGTATCCGCACGAACACAACCGCTACCAGCCCAGCGGCCGGCAGGTCGGCGCCGACGTGTACCCGTACGTGGTCACCACCTACCGGCTCACCGAACACTTCACCGCCGGCGGCATGAGCCGGCACACCCCGTACCTGGCCGAGCTGCAACCGGAGTTCTTCTGCGAGATCTCACCGGAGCTGGCCGTGGAGCGCGAACTGGAGCACGGCGGGTGGGCCACCATCGTCACCGCGCGCAACGCCATCGAGGCCCGGGTGCTGGTGACCGAGCGGATGGCGCCGCTGCGGGTGGACGGGCGGGTCATCCACCAGATCGGCCTGCCCTTCCACTGGGGACCCAACGGCTACAGCCGTGGCGACGCGGCCAACGAGCTGTCGTCCATCTCGTTGGACCCCAACTCGCACATCCAGGAGGTCAAGGCGTTCTCCGCCGACATCCGGCCGGGACGGCGACCACGCGGTCCGGGCCGGATCGCGCTGGTCCGGGACTACCAGGTCCGCGCCGGCATCACCGAGCTGACCGGAACGGAGGCGTAGGCGATGGACTTCGACCTGCGGGAGGCGGTGCGGCACGGCCTCGACCCGGCGACCGCGAGCGGATACGACGACCACGCGCCCCGGATGGGCTTCTTCACCGACACCAGCGTCTGCATCGGGTGCAAGGCCTGCGAGGTGGCGTGCAAGGAGTGGAACGCCGTCCCCGAGGACGGGCTCACCTTCACCGGCATGTCGTACGACAACACGGTCGGCCTCGGCGCGGACACCTGGCGACACGTCGCGTTCGTCGAGCAGCCCCGGCGGCTGGGCCGGCAGGAGACGAACCTCGCCGACGCCGAGCTGGCCCCGGCGGTCACCGCCGCGGCGGCGACCCGGACACCCGTCTCGCTCGGCATGCCGGCGTCGGGTCCGCCGGACGGCGCGGTGGGCGCGGTACGGAACATGGACTTCCGCTGGCTGATGATGTCCGACGTCTGCAAGCACTGCACGCACGCCGCCTGTCTCGACGTCTGCCCCACCGGGTCGCTGTTCCGCACCGAGTTCGGCACCGTCGTGGTGCAGGAGGACATCTGCAACGGCTGCGGCTACTGCGTCCCCGCCTGCCCGTACGGCGTCATCGACCAGCGCCCGGACGACGGCCGGGTGTGGAAGTGCACGCTCTGCTACGACCGGTTGTCGGTCGGCCAGGAGCCGGCCTGCGCGAAGAGCTGCCCGACCGACTCCATCCAGTTCGGCGAGTTGGACGAGCTGCGCGAGCGGGCCGAGCAGCGGGTCCGGCAGTTGCACGACCGGGGTGTCACCGACGCCCGCCTCTACGGTCACGACCCGGCCGACGGCGTCGGCGGTGACGGGGCGTTCTTCCTGCTGCTCGACGAACCGGAGGTCTACGGTCTGCCGCCGGACCCGGTGGTCACCACCCGTGACCTGCCGGCCATGTGGCGACGTGTCGCGGTGGCAGCCGCCGGGCTGCTCTGCGGGCTCGTCGCCGTCACGATCACCGGAGGACGCAGGTGAACCGGACCGACGTACGACTCGACGGCGACCCGGAGCTGCCCGCCGAGCGGGAGGCCGTGGTCGGCGCGTCCGGGCGCGGACAGCGCCGGCAGCGCGGCGAGCGGCTGATGGTGCCGAAGGCGGACTTCCGCTCGTACTACGGGCTGCCGGTGCTCAACGAACCGACCTGGGAGGCTCCGGACATCGCCGGCTACCTGTTCCTCGGCGGGCTGGCCGGCGCGTCGTCCACGCTGGCCGCCGCTGCCGAGCTGACCGGTCGCCCCCGGCTCGCCGCCGGGCTCAAGGTCGGCGCGGCCGGCGCCCTCGGCGGCTCCCTGTACTCGCTGATCCACGACCTGGGGCGGCCGGAGCGATTCATCAACATGCTGCGGATCTGCAAACCCACCTCCCCGATGAGCATCGGATCCTGGCTGCTCGCCGGCTACGGCCCCCTCGCCGGGGTGTCCGCCGCCAGCCAGGTGACCGGCCGGCTGCCCCGGCTCGGTCGACTCGGCACGGCCGGCGCCGCCCTACTCGGCCCGGCGGTCGCCGCCTACACGGCCGCGCTGATCGCGAACACTGCCGTGCCCAGCTGGCACGAGGCGTACCGGGAACTGCCCGCCGTGTTCGTCGGCTCCGCCGCCGCCTCCGCCGGCGGCCTCGGCCTGCTCACGTCACCGACCGCCGAGGCGGGCCCGGCGCGGCGGGCCGCCGTGCTCGGCGCCGCCGTCGAACTGGCCGCCACCAGGCGGATGGAACGCCGGCTCGGTCTGCTCGCCGAACCGATGCGCACCGGGGCCGGCGGCCGGCTGTTGCGCCTCGGCCGGGCGTTCAGCCTCGCCGGAACGGTGCTCGCGCTCACCGGACGGCGCAGTCGCCTGGCCGGCGCCGCGGGTGGCGCCGCGCTCGTGGCCGGCGCCATCTGCACCCGGTTCGGCATCTTCACCGCCGGCGTCGACTCATCCCGTGACCCGAAGTACACGGTGCTGCCGCAGCGTGAACGGCTGGCGGAGCGCACCGGGAAGGTGGCCGCCTCGTGAAACGGGTGCTCCCCTATCTGCCGTTCGCCGGCATCGTCCTGACGAGTTGCCTGGCCGCCGTGCTGGCGGTGCGGCAGCAGGCGGGCCGGGCGACGCGGCGCCGGTGACCGCGAGCGGGCGCGGTCGTCAGTGCCGGGCCCGGGCCACCAGGTAACCGAGGAACAGGCCGCCACCGAGCAGGACCATCGCCCGCGGTGTCACCGCCGCCCGCAGTTTGCCGAGGCCCGCCTTCGGGTCCACGACGCTGCCGGCCACGTCTCCGGCCGTGCCCACCACCACGTCGCCGAGCTTGCCGAGATTCATCCGACCCACCACCTTCCGGAAGCTGCCGCCTACCCGGCGGACCACCGTCGAAACGGCTACCCGCCGGGACGGGTGAAGACCCGCTCCGCGGCGGGCTGCTCACCGCCGGCCACCAGCACCTCGTCGCCGGCCCGCAGCACCGTCGCCCGCCCGAGCCGGACCTGCTCGCCGTCGCGGCTGATCAGGCTCACCCACACCCCCTCGTCCCGGCTCAGCTCGAACAGCGGCCGGCCGTCGGCCGGGGCGCCGGAGGCGACCGTGTAGTGGCGCAGCCCGACCGGTTCGCCCTGCACCCGGATGCCGACGGCCCACGGTTGCAGCGGCGTGCTGCGCATCGGCACCTGGCACCAGCGGGCCATGAGCGGGACCAGCCCGCCCTGCACCACGATCGAGAACGCGACCACGGCGAAGACGATGTCGAACAGCCGTAGGTCCTGCTCCAGGTCGGCGGTGAGGATGAACGTGCCCAGCAGGATCGGCACCGCGCCCTTGAGCCCGGACCAGACCACGAAGATCCGCTCACCCCAGCGCAGCCGGACCGTGGTGAGCAGGCCACCGACCACGATCGGCCGGATCACGAAGGTGAGCAGCACGGCCAGCACCAGGCCGGTGAGCCAGGCCCGTTCGGTCACCATGCTGCGCAACGACACGATCAGGCCGAGCAGGCCGAAGGCCAGGATCTCGCCGAGGCTGGCCAACGCGCCGTGGAAGCGCTGGATCTCCCGTTTGAACGGCGCGTGGGCGTCGCCGACGACGATGCCGGCGAGGAACACCGCGAGGAAGCCGGAGCCCCGGGCCAGCGTCGCCACGCCGTAGATCGACACCGCGGCGAACAGCACCTGGAGCGGGTAGAGACTCTCGTCCGGCAGCGACACCCGGCGCATCAACTGCAGGATGAACCACCCGCCGGCCAGCCCGATCAGCGAACCGAGCACCAGTTGCAGCGCGAACTCGCCCGCACCGGAGGCGACCGCCGACCACCCGCCGGCGGTCCCGGCGGCCAGCAGGCTCACCATCAACGCGATCCCGACCGGGTCGTTCGCGCCCGACTCGCCCTCCAGGATGGTGCCGCTGCGCCCCACCACGGTCCGCCGTCCGAGCACCGAGAACACGGCCGCCGGGTCGGTCGGGGACAGCGCCGTGCCGACCAGCAGCGCGGCGAGCCAGTCGAAGCCGAACACCCACCGCAGTACCAGGGCCAGCGCGCCGGCGGTCAGCAGCGTCCCGGCCACGCCCACCAGCGCCACCGGGCCGAGCGACGGCCGCAGCCGCCGCCAGCCCATGCTCATCCCGCCGCTGAACAGCACCAGCACCAGCGCGATCTCGACCAGGTGCCGGACCGCGTACAGGGACAACTCGTTCAGCGTGGGGAACAGGTCGGAGACGATCGCGGCGGCGAACAGGAACAGCGCCGGCGCGGGCAGCCGCAGCCGGTCGGCGAGCCGGTTGGACAGCACCGCGAGGACCGCCACCGCGCCCAGCGCGGCGACGTAGATCGCGAACTCCGTCACCGCCACCCCGTTCCTGGTCCGGTTCGCCCCGGCGGGCACCCGTCGGCTACCGCTACCCGCTCCGGTCCCGGTTAACCGGGACCGGCGTTCCACGACGAGGTGACCGCAACCGTCGCCGTCGGCTGCCACCATGGATCCGTCGACGACGAAGGGTCGGTGATGATCGGCGCGCACCCGCGGACGGCGGAGTCCGGTGGCACGGGCGGGCGGACCCGTCAGCGCCTCGTCCGCGGCCTGCGGGAGTTCGCTGCCGTGCCGTTGCTCGTCGTGGCCGGGTTCCTGCTGCTGTCCGTGGCGTCCATCGTCGCCGACCAGACGCACACCCCCGGCGTGGACCGGTTCCGCGCGCTGATCGGTCAGGTGATCGGGCGTGACTCGGCCACCACGGCGTTGCAGGCGGTGGCGACCGGCCTGGTCACCGTCACCTCGATCACCTTCTCGGTGCTGCTGCTCGCCGTCCAGCAGACCGCCGCCAGCCTGTCCCCGGTGGTTTTCGACCAGTTCGTCCGTCGGCGGAGCAATCAGGCGTTGCTCGGCTTCTTCGTCGGTCTCACCCTGTACGCCTACGTGGTGGTCACGGCGGTGCCGGACGACACCGCCCCGATCATCGGCGCGGCGCTGGCCACCGGGCTGACCGTGTGCGCCCTGATCGGCCTGCTGGCGCTGGTCTACACGACCATCGACCAGATGCGTCCGGTCAACGTGCTGCGGCAGATCCGGGAGCGGACGCTGCTGGCCCGTCGTCGCGAGTTGCCCCTGCTCGTGCGTACCCGGCGGGCCGGGACCTCGCCGCACCCGGTGGTCGCCACCTACCGAAGCCCGGTCACCGGCTTCGTCACCCGCATCGACCTCGACCGGCTGGAACGGGCGCTGCGCCAGGTGCCCCGGGCGGAGATCATGTTGCACGTCACGCTCGGTGGCCATCTGGCCTTCGGTGACGTGGTGGCGACCGTCCACGACGACGACCGCGACGACGCCGAACGTGTCGCCCACGAGGTGCGGTCCGCGGTCGTCGTCGGCGCCACCCCCGACCTGGACGGCGACGCCACCACCGGCATCGACCAACTGGCCAACATCGCCTGGACGAGCGGGTCGACGGCGAAGCACAACCCGGAAACGGCCCGGCAGGCGATCCACGCGCTGCAGGACGTCGCTGCCCGCTGGCTCGCGGACGGCACGCCGTCGACGGACGGCCCGACCCTGGCCGTGATCTACCCGGACGGCGACCTGGACCGGGTGCTGGACGTGTTCTACTCGCTGTTGGTCGTGTCGCACGAGTCCCAGCAGCACATGACCGCCGTGCGGGTGCTCGACGCGTACGGCAGCCTGCTCGGCCAGGCCGACGGCCGACTGCGCGGGCGGGTGCGCGCCGACCTGGCCACCGCCGCCCCGCTGCTGAACCGCATTCCGGCCTCGCCCGCCCTGCGACGCGCCCGCCACCGCCTGGCGGTCGCACTGGACCAGGACGGGCCGGACGCGGGATGACGCGGCCCGCCGCCGTCATCGTCGCAGCGTCTGCTCGACCAGGCCGGCCAGCGGAAGGGCGCCGGCCGCGCCGAGAAGCGCCGCCACCGCGGCCACCACCGCCACCACCCGCGGTCCCACCGGCGAAGCGGGCCGCAGCGGGCGCGCACCGGAGGGCAGCGACAGGGCCGGGACCAGCCAGCGCAGGTAGTAGAAGAGGCTGGCCACGGTGTTGACCGCGGCGACCACCACCAGCCAGGCCAGCCCGCCGTCCCACGCGGCGGTGAACACGGTCAGCTTGCCGGCGAAGACCGCCGTCGGTGGCGTGCCGACGAGCCCCAGCAGGCAGATCGCCAGCGCCCCGGCGAGCCAGGGCCGGCGGCGGGCCAGCCCGCGGTAGCCGTCGAGGGTGTCGTGCGGCTCGGCGGCCAGCACCGCGAACGCGCCCAGGTTCGTCACCGCGTACCCGGCGAGGTAGACCAGCAGGGCGGGCAGCGCGCGCTCGGCGCGGCCGGCGACCGCGACGGCCATCAGCAGGTAGCCCACCTGCGCCACGGTGGAGTACGCGAGCAGCCGGCGCGGGTCGGCCTGGCCGAACGCGGCGAAGTTGCCGAGCGTCATGGTGACGGCGGCGAGCACCGCGACCAGCAGCGGCCAGTCCACCACGTCGGCGGGGACCGCGACGGCGAACAGCCGGTACGCCGCGAGCAGGCCGCCGAGCTTCGGCACGGTGGTCAGCAGCGCGCCGGCCGGGATCGAGGCGCCCTGCACCGCGTCGGGCACCCAGAAGTGGCCCGGCACCGCGCCGATCTTGAACAGCAGGCCGGCGAGCACCCCGACCACCCCGACCGCGACGGCGGCGGACGGCGCCCCGACCAGGCCGGCGGCCAGCCGGTCGTAGTCGCTCGCCCCGCCGCCGAGCGCGGTCAGCAGCGCCGCGCCGGCCAGCAGGCCCACCCCGGCCAGCGCGCCGACCAGATAGACCTTGAGCGCCGCCTCGGCGCCGCGCCGGTCCCGCCCCCAGCCGGCCAGCCCGGCCAGCGGCACCGACGACAACAGGTACGCCACGGCCAGCAGCAGCAGGTCCGACGCGCCGGCGAGCAGCACCGCGCCGAGCACGGCGAGCAGCGTCAGCACGTAGAACTCGGTCTCCCGCCGGTTGCCGGCGACCCGGCCGGCGGCGATCCCGACCACCAGCAGCCCGGCCAGCGGAATCAGCAGCCGGGCGGCGGTGGTGCCCGCGTCGAGGGCGTAGCTGTGCGCGTACACCGTGGCGCGCTCGCCCACGGCGGGCAGGGTGGCGACCACGGCCGCGAGCAACGCCCCGGCGGCGACCAGCCGGGCCACCCACTGCCGGTCCCGGGGCAGGAACGCGCCGGTGAGCAGCGTGGTGACCGCGCCGACCAGCAGGAGCAGCTCCGGCAGCAGGGCGAGTGGACGCTCGTTCACCGGGCCACCAGGTCGGTGACCGCCCGGGCGGCGGGTTCCACCACGTCCAGCAGCAGCCGGGGGAACACGCCGAGGAGCAGGGAGAGCGCGAGCAGCGGCAGCACCGCGGCGGTCTCGGCGGCGGTCACGTCGGCGGTGGCGGACAGGCGGTGCCGGGTCGGGCCGAGGAACACCCGGTGCAGGGCCCACAGGAACAGGGCGGCGGTGACGAGGATGCCGGGCAGCGCGAACGCCACCGCCACCGGCGCGGAGCCCAGACTGCCGGCGAAGATCTGGAACTCGGCGATGAACCCGGAGAAGCCGGGCAGGCCGAGGCTGGCGAACGCCGCCACCGCGGTCAGCGCGGCGAACCGGGGCGTGTCCCCGGCCAGCCCGCCGTAGGCGTCCATCCGGTAGGTGCCGCCCCGGTGGTGGAGGACGCCGGCGAGCAGGAACAACGCCGACGTGATGAGCCCGTGGCTGACCATCTGGGTGACCGCGCCGGTCACCGCCACCGCGCGGGCCTGCGCGTCCGAGCCGGCGACCAGCCCGGCCGCGCCGACCGCCAGCACCACGTAGCCCATGTGGTTGACCGACGTGTACGCGACCATCCGCTTGAAGTTGCTCTGGGCGAGCGCCACCAGCGCCCCGTAGAGCACGCTCACCACACCGACCACGACGACCGCCCAGGCGTAACGTCGCCAGGCGTCGGGCAGCATCGGCATGGCGATCCGGACGAAGCCGTAGGTGCCCATCTTGAGCAGAATCCCGGCCAGCACGGCCGAACCGGCGGCCGGGGCGTCGGTGTGCGCCGGCGGCAGCCAGGTGTGGAACGGGAACGTCGGCGTCTTGATCGCCAGCCCGAGCAGGACCGCGAGCAGCACCAGCGCGCCGGCCACGCCCTGCGTCGGCGGGTCACGGGTCAACGCCACCATGTCGAAGGTGTGCGGCGCGGCGGCGACGTAGAGGCCGATGAAGCCCAGCAGCAGCGCCAGCGAGCCGAGGAACGTGTAGAGGAAGAACGTCAACGCCGAGCGGCGGGCCTGCGGGCCGTGCCCCCAGCCGGCGATCACCGCGTACATGCCCACGATGGACAGGTCGAAGAAGACGAAGAACAGGATCAGGTCGAGCGCGACGAACAGCCCGAGGCAGGTGGTCTGCAGGGCGAGGAAGAGCGCGGCGAACTGTCGCGGCCGGGACTGGCGGCGCAGCGAGTACACCGCGCAGGCGGCGAAGACGACTGTGGTGAGCGCCAGCAGCGGCAGCGACAGCCCGTCCACCCCGACGTGGTAGCCGGCCCCGGCGCCCGGGATCCACGGCCGGTCCACCTCGTACCCGAAGCCCTCCCCCGGGTACGCCCACCACACCCCCAGCACCGCCGCGACCTCGACGACGGTGACCGCGATCCAGAGCCACGACACCGCCCGCGCCGGCAGGCCACGCCAGAGCAGCAGGACCACGGCAACGGCCAGCGGCGTGAAAACGATCAGGGACAGCACGGGTCACCTCGCCAGCAGCAGGATCAGCACGGCGGCGCCCAGCACGAGCACCACCTGGACGTAGTACTGGTGGACCAGACCGGTCTGCGGCCGGCGGGCCAACACGCCGAGCCGGCGGGCGGCCCGGGCGAGCCGGCGCACCAGGGCGTCCACCCCGTGGTCGTCCACCCGGGCCAGAGCGTCCGCGGCCCGCCGGGTCAGGGCCGGCACGGCGGCGACCCCACGGTCGAGCCCCGCGTCGTCGAACCGGGCCAGCCCCCGGGCGACGCCGCGAACCGCGCCCGGCACGGCGTGCACGGCCCGGTCGAGCACGCGGTCGTCGAACCGGGCCAGCCCCCGGGCCAGGGCGAGGGTCGGCCGGACCACCAGCAGCCGGGCGGCCCGGTCGAGCCCCAGCCAGGCCCGCGCCCAGCCCGGGGCCGGCAGCCGGCCCGGGACGGCGACCGCAAGCGTCACACCGGCGACCGCCAGCAGGCCGGACAGGGTCAGTTCGGCGACCCGGGTCGGCGGCGCCGGACCGGCCCCGACGGCACCGGCCACCGCCCGGGACAGCGGCGGCAGCGCCAGCACGCCGAGCACCGCCGCGCCGACCGCCAGCGGCACCAGCGGGCCCCACTGCCCGGCGGCCACCTCGCGGGTGCCGGCACGCTCGGTGTCGTAGCCGGTCTCGACGCCGGGCGGCACCGGGCGCAGGACCACCGCGAGCGCCCGGCCGGCGTAGAGGGCCGCGAGCAGCGCGCCGGCCAGGCCGACCAGGTACAGCGCCGGGGACCGCTCGCGGGCGCCGGCGAGCACCTCGTCCTTGGTGGCCCACAGCGCCAGCGGCGGCACCCCGGCCAGCGCCAGGGCGCCCACCGCAAAGACGGCCCCCACCAGCGGGTGACGCCGGCCCGCGCCGCGCAGCGCGGACAGCCGGCGGGTGCCGAGCGCGGTCAGCCACGCCCCGGCGGCGAGGAACAGCAACGCCTTGGTGGCCGCGTGCCCGATCAGGTGCGCGACCGCACCGGCCGGGGCGACGGCGGCGCCCAGCACCACGTACCCGAGCTGGGCGCTGGTGGACGCGGCAAGCAGTTGCTTCAGGTCGGTCTGGGCCAGCGCCACCACGCCGAGCGCCAGGGCTGTCAACGCGCCACCCCAGGCGGCCACGTCCACCGCCCAGCCGGTCGCGACGAGCAGCGGGTGCGCGCGGACGAGCAGGTAGCCGCCCATCGCCACCATGGCGGCGGAGTGCAGAAGCGCGCTGACCGGGCTCGGGCCGAGCATGGCCCGGGACAGCCAGAACGAGAACGGAAGTTGGGCCGCCTTGCCGAAGCCGGCGGCCAGCACCCCGGCGGCGGCCAGGTCCCGCCAGCCGGGTGGCAGGCCGGCGAGCCCGGTCAGGTCGAGCGTGCCGCCGGCCAGTCCGGCCCCGGCGGCCAGGTAGAGCCCGAGGTCGCCGGCGCGGGTGGTGAGGAACGCGGTGCCGCCCGCGGCGACGGCGTCGTCGCGCCGCCAGTGGTACGCGATCAGCGCGTACGACATCGCGCCCATGATCTCCCAGCCGAGCAGCAGCACGGGCAGCGTCGTCGCGGTGGCGGTGAGCAGGACCGCGGCGAGGAAGACGAGCATCAGCCCGTGGAACCGGGACCGGTCGGACCGGATCTCGACGGCGGCGTACGCCAGCACCAGCAGCGCCACCGCAGCCACCGCCGGTACGACGAGCGCGGCGGGCCCGTCGGCCGTCAGGCCCCACCGGGCGCCGGCCAGGAACGGCGCGTCGACCGACGGCCGGGTCAGCGCCACCGTCCCGGCCAGTGCGGTGACCAGCGCGGCCACGCCCAGCGCCAGCGCCGGCGCGACCCGGTCGGCCCGCCGCCCGGCCAGCAGCAGCATCCCCCCGGCGACGGCCGGGAGGACGACCAGGGCCCACAACGCGGCGCTCATCCCCGCAGCTCCCCCGCCATGTCGGTCATGTCCGCGTCGCTCGACCGGAACAGCAGGGTCACCACGGCGAAGCCCATCGCCATCTCCACGGTCATCGCGGCGATCACCACCAGCACGAGCACCTGCCCGTCCGGCTGCTGCGGGGCCAGGAACCACCAGAGCGCGGCGGCGGCCACGATCACCCCGTTGATCATGAGTTCGAGGCCCATCATCACCATCACGACCGCCTGCTGGCTCAGCGCGCCGTACAGGCCGACGCTGAACAGCGCGGAGGCGAGCAGCAGGAACATCGGCAGCGTCACGGGCGCTCCGCGGGGTCCGCGCGGTCGTAACGACCCCGGGCGGTGGCGAGCACCAGCGCGGCGACCATGGTGGCGAACAGCACCGCCGAGACGGCCATCATGACAAGCATCTTCGACCCCATGATCGCCTCGCCCAGGGCCCGGGTCGGGTCGGCGGGTGGCTCGCCGCGGCGGGTGGGCCACGGCACGAGCACCGAGCCGGCCGCCAGCACGACGAAGACGCCCACCGAGACCGCCAGCGCGCCACGGCGGTTGTGCAGCATCGACATCGGCATGAGACCGGCCGGGTTCATCATGAACATCACCATGAAGACCGCCATGATCGCCATCTCCATGACCATCATCAGGACGGTCACCACGCCCAGATAGCCCAGGTCGAGCAGGAGCAGCTCGCCACCGACCGCGACGAACGACAGCGCCAGCGCGAACGTCGCCCGGGCCATCGAGTCCACCGTGAACACCGCGACACCGGACGCCACGGCGACAAGCGCCAGCACGACGAAGGCGACAACTGCCACCTCAACCCCTCCCCACCACGAGCACGGCCACCACGAGCACCTGCGCCAGCGTGGCGGGCAACACCACGAGCCAGGCCACGCGCATCAACCGGTCGGCCCGCAGCACCGGCACCCGACCACGCAGCGCCACCAGGGCGGCCAGCACCGCCAGCGTCTTCACCACGCTCCACAGCCACGCCGGCAGCAGCGGCCCCGACCCGCCACCGAGGAACAGCGCCACCGCCGTCGCCGCGCCCGCCGCCAGCAGCGCGTACCGGCCGGCGAGCAGGACCAGCCGGTCCACGCCGGACGGCTCGGCCAGCACGCCCCCGGCGACGTCCCGTCCGTCCGGGTAGGCGAACGGCCCGGACATGCCGAACGCGAGCACCGCGCCGAGGAAGACCAGGAACGCCACCGGCATCCACACCACGAACCACAGCTCCCGCTGCGCCGCCACCACGTCGGCGATCCGCAGGCTGCCGGCCGCCACCGCCGGGGCGGTCAGCGCGAACATCAGCGGCAGTTCGTAGCCCAGCGCCTGCGCCAGGAACCGGTAGCCCCCGACCAGGCCGGGCACGCTGTTGCCGCCCCACCCGGCGAGCCACACGGCCGCCCAGAGCAGCACGTCCATCGCGTTGAACCAGACCACGCCGACCGGCAGGTCGGCCACCACCCGGTCGCCCAGCGGCACCACCACGACCATCAGCAGCGCCACCACCAGCGGCCCGGCCAGCCCGAGCCGCCACAGCAGCAGGTCCGCCGCCAGCACCTGTCGCCGGCGCTGCCGCAGCAACCGGGCCGTCTCCCACACCGGCCGCCCGGCCCGGCCCGCGAGCGTCGGCCCACCGGCCGGGTCGAGCAGTCCCGCCAGCACCGCGGCGGCCAGCGCGAGGCCGAGCAGCACCCCGGCGGCCGGGAGCACACCCCACCACGGACCGGCGGTCACGACCGCACCCCGGCGGCCACCACCGCGTCCGGGTCGGGGTCGAACGAGGCCAGCACCACCCGGGCGGCGGCCAGGTCGAGCCCGACCGTCAGCCGGGCGGCCACCGCCAGCACCGACGCCGCGTCCGGGTCCGGCGCGGCCGGGTCACCGCCGGCCAGCAGCCGGTCCGTCTCGGCCAGTCGGCGCCGCCACCGGTCGGTCGCGTCGCCGCACACCGCCGCCGGGTCGGCCAGCCCCGCACGCCCCGCCGTCACCTCGGGCAGCACGCCCAGCCCGTCGGTGGCGCGGCGCAACGCACGCGAGCGCCGGGCCCGCCGGTCCAGCGCCCGGAAGTCGGCGTACGCCGTGGCGAGCGGGACGTCGTCGGCGAGCGCGTCGCGCAGCCGACGCGCGGCGACCGCGCCGGCCGGCCAGCCCACCACCGCCCAGAGCCGGCCCAGGGCGTCGAGGTGGGCCACCGCCTGCCGCCGCCGGCGCAGCTCGGGATGGTCCACGTCCGGGTACGGCCGCACCGCCGCCGGATCGGCCGGGGGCAGCACCCGGGCGTCCGCCGACTGCACCACGTCGCCCTGCACGGCCAGCTCCACGACCAGGCCGGCCGGCCAGTCCGCGAGCACCGGGCCGAGCGCCAGGTGCAGCACGTCCAGTTTCAGCCCGTCGCGGTCCTCGGCCCGCTCGGCCATCATCAGGCCGCCCGGCATGGACATCCCGTCGTGGTCGCCGTGGCCGGACGGTCCCGACCCCCCGACGTGCTGCCCGCCGTCCGCCTCCGGCCCGTGGTCCGCCGGCTCGCCGTCGGTCCCGGTCAGCCGGGCGACGGCCGCGCGCAACGCGGACGCCGCGCCGGCCGGGTCGGTGACCCGCACCCGCGCGCGGGGACCCGGGAACTGCGCCCACACCCGCTCGACCGCCGCCGCCAGCTCGGACCCCGGTTCGCCGGCCACCACCAGCAGGTCGGCGTCCGCCGGGGACGCCGCGAGCGGCCATCCGGCCCGGTCGGCGTGCGCCTCCACGGCCAGGCGGGCGACGGTGGCGCCGGGCGCGGCCACGACCAGTGGATGCGGCCGGCGGGCCGCCCAGCGGCCCAGAAGGTCACCGGTCAGGCCCACCGCAGCGCGCCCTCCCGCCAGGCGTAGACGACGCCGGCCATCAGCAGGCCGAGGAAGACGAACATCTCCACCACGGCGGGTACGCCGACGTCGGCGACCACCACCGCCCAGGGGTACATGAACAGCATCTCCACGTCGAAGGCGAGGAAGAGCAGGCTGACCGCGTACCAGCGGACGTGGAACCGGGAGACGGCGTGCTCGCGGGGCGGCAGCCCGGACCGGAACGCGGCGGCGGTCGACGGCGTGGCGGCCACCGCCGTGCGCAGGTGCGCCAGGTACAGCGTGCCCACCCCGGCGGCGGCCAGCCCGAGCATGGCCAGTACCGGCGCGTACCGTCCCATCCGTCCGTCCCCTTTCCGATCGGTGTCGTCCACCCTGCCAGCCGGCCGGCGTTCCCGCCCGAGATCGGTCAGTCCGCCGGAGACCGCGGGCCGGGCGGCACCGCCGCGGCGCGTTCCTGACGGAGGTCGTACGCGGGTCGCTCGGACCGGATGCGGGGCATCCGGTCGAAGTTGCGCAGCGGCGGCGGGGAGGATGTCACCCACTCCAACGACAGGCCGTGACCCCACGGATCGGGCTCGCGCACCACCGGGCCGAACCGGTAGGAGCGCCACACGTTCCACAGGAAGGGCAGCGTGGAAACGCCGAGCACGAACGACCCGATGGTGGAGACCGTGTTCAACGCGGTGAAGCCGTCCTGCGCCAGGTAGTCGGCGTAGCGGCGGGGCATGCCCTCGGCGCCGAGCCAGTGCTGCACCAGGAACGTGGTGTGGAACCCGATCATGGTCAGCCAGAAGTGGATCCTGCCGAGCCGCTCGTCGAGCATCCGGCCGAACATCTTCGGAAACCAGAAGTAGACGCCGCCGAAGACGGCGAACACGATCGTGCCGAACAGCACGTAGTGGAAGTGCGCCACCACGAAGTACGAGTCGTGCACGTGGAAGTCCACCGGCGGGCTGGCCAGCAGCACCCCGGTCAGGCCGCCGAGCAGAAACGTGACCAGGAAGCCGAGCGCGAACAGCATCGGCGTCTCGAACGTGATCTGGCCCCGCCACATGGTGCCGATCCAGTTGAAGAACTTGATCCCGGTCGGCACCGCGATCAGGTAGCTCAGGAAGCTGAAGAACGGCAGCAGCACCTGGCCGGTGGCGAACATGTGGTGCGCCCACACGCTCATCGACAGCGCCGCGATGCCCAGCGTCGCGGCGACCAGCCCCCGGTAGCCGAAGACCGGCTTGCGGGAGAACACGGGGATGATCTCGGTGATGATGCCGAAGAACGGCAAGGCGACGATGTAGACCTCGGGGTGCCCGAAGAACCAGAACAGGTGCTGCCACAGCATCGGCCCGCCGGTGGCCGGGTCGTACACGTGCGCGCCGAGCTGCCGGTCGGCCAGCGCCGCGAGCAACGCGGCGGCCAGCAGTGGGAAGACCAGGATCACCAGCACGGCGGTGACCAGGATGTTCCAGGTGAGGATCGGCATCCGGAACATCGTCATGCCGGGGGCGCGCAACGTCAGCACGGTGGTGATCAGGTTGACCGCGCCGAGGATGGTGCCCAGTCCGGAGATCACCAGGCCGACCGCCCACATGTTGGCGCCGACGCCCGGCGAGTGCGCCGGCCCGGCGAGCGGCTGGTAGGCGGTCCAACCGAAGTCGGCCGCGCCGCCGGGGGTGGCGAACCCGCCCAGCACCAGCAGCCCGCCGAACAGGTAGAGCCAGTAGGCGAACGCGTTGAGCCGGGGAAACGCCACGTCCGGCGCGCCGATCTGCAACGGCACCAGATAGTTCGCGAAGGCGAACACGATCGGGGTGGCGAACAGCAGCAGCATGACCGTGCCGTGCATGGTGAACATCTGGTTGTACTGCTCCGGGGAGAGCAGTTGCATCCCGGGGCGGGCCAACTCGGCCCGCATGACCAACGCCAGCAGCCCGCCCACCAGGAAGAAGCCGAACGCCGTGGTCAGGTAGAGGATGCCGATCTGCTTGGCGTCCGTGGTACGCAGCAGCCGCGCCAGCGCCGAGCCCCGCACCGGCCGGCGGACCGGCCCCACCACGTCGACCGGCCCGGGCGCCGTCCACAGGTCCATCAGCTCCCCCTCCCCTGCGCGGAGGCGATGTCCGGCCGGGCCGGGCCGGAAACCTCGGCCGGTTCATTTCTCGCCGGTGCTCGCCGCCCGGGACGGCCCCAGGCCGAGACCGACCAGTTGCCGGACCGCGATGATCGCCGCCGCGCTGAGCAACTGGTCCCAGGACGGCGGCAGGGCCAGCCGGAGCAGCCCGGCGGCGAGCCACAGGTCGAGCGCGACCCGCAGCGCGAGCCGGCCGTCCCGGGCAACGACCAGCACGACCAGCCCGGCGAGCAGCCCGGCGGCGACGCAGGCCGCCGCCGCGTACCCAATGAGGGCGCTCACGACGGCCGTCCCGCGGGCTCGTCCACCGGATCCGGTGTGGCCCGGCCCTCGCTCCGGGCCAACTCCGCGCGTTCCTGCCGGATCTCGCGGGCCAGGAAGAAGTTCAGCGCGGTCCGGATGGCGGCCACCGCGGCCAGTTCCCCGATCTCCCGCAGGGTCGGGGCGATGGCGGTGCGCAGGATGTCGGAGGCGAGCTGGAACTCCAGCCCCAGCGCCAGGAAGCGGCCCAAGCCGAGCCTGACGGGCACGAACGCACGGGTCCGCCGGTCGCGGAGGCCGACGACCACGAAGCGCACCAGGGCGGTCATCGCGCCGACGAAGATGATCAAGGCACCGGCGGTCTCCACCAGTCGCACCAGCAGGTCGACGGAGTGCGACAGCCACTCCTCACCGAGCACATCGTCCATGACGCGCTCCGGTGCCCGCACCGGTCGGGGTCACGCCCCCTCGGCGGTAGACATGCGTCACGTCGCGCACCGCGTCCTAGGAGGCTAGGTGAAAGCCGGATCAGGACCTGCCACCAGCGGCACCCACCAGGACTGGCGACGTCAGCGGCGGGCCACCGCGCCGTGCACCTCGACCACCCGGCCGTCCGGGTCCATGACGGGCTCGACGACGAGCCGCACCGGCCACGCCGCACCGCGCCGACGCACGGTGAACTCCAGTTCGGCCGGCTCGGCCCGCTCGATCAGGGCGCGCAGTGCCGCCCGTACCCGGGGCGCGTCCGGCGGCGTCGCCCAGCGGTGCAGCGCGCCCAGCGGCAGCGGGCCGTCGGCCGGATCCCGGCCGAGCACCCGGTACGCGCCCGACGACCAGGCGACGGAGTCGCCCGCGAGGTCCCACTCGACCCAGCCGACGGCGCCGGCCCGCTCCAGCCGGGCCGTGCGGTCCGCGGCCCGTCGCTGCTCGTCGTGGTAGTGCCAACTGGCGAGCAGTCCGTCGCCGAACGGAACGGCGCGGAGGCTGAACAGCACCCGGGCCGGCCGGGCGCCGCCGGCCCGCCACACCTGACCCGGGCCCCAGTGGAAGGGACGCCCGTCGCGCAGGGCGCGGGCGCACCCGGCGACGATGCCGTCGTCGGCCGCCGACGGGTGGAGTTCGAGCAGCCGGCGACCGGTGAGCGCGTCCCGCCCCCGCTCCGCGCCGTCGGTCGCGTCCGGGCCGCACCGGTCGAGGCGGAAGTCGACGACCGCCGCGTCGTCGTCGCGCACCGGTGACCACCACGCCACCGATCCGGGCAGCACGTCGAGCACCGCCTCCAGCCAGTGGGCGGCCGGCGCGTCCCCGACTCCCCCGGACAGCGCCGACAACCGGCGGCCGGCGACCTCGGCGAGCGCGCTCAGGTACGCCCGTGCCACGTCGTCGAGATCCCGGTGCGTGCCCCAGCTGATCGCGGCCACCCCGATCGTGCGGCCGGCCCGGCGCAGCGGAAGGCAGACCCGCACCGCTCCGCCGCCGATGAAGTCGTAGCCCCGGCGGCGGGCCTCGTCCCGGGTCAGCCAGAGCGGGTCGCCGTCCACGGCGGCGCGCAGCAGCGCCATGTTCACCGTGCCGGGGGCGCGCTGCCACATGCTCGCCACGGACGGCGGCAGGCCGTACGAGCCGACCAGCCGGACCGCGCCGTCCGGTTCGAGCAGACCGAGCAGGGTCGAGTCGGCACCCAGGTGGCGTACCGCCCCCGCCAGCGTCTCGGCCAGCGCGTTCGCGTCGCCGGCGGTCGCCATGGCGGCTCGGGCCAGGTGATAGCGGGCGGCGGCCTCGCCGGTCAGGGGCACCGAGCCGTCGCTGTCCGGCTCCGGCCGGGGCGCGGGCGGGTGCAGGTAACGCTCCGGCCGGAACGGTTCGGGCGGGGGCGGCGGGGCCGAGGGCGGCGGTGCGGCGGCGCCGAGCAGCCCGGCGGCCACGTCCACCAGCCGGATGTTGCTGTGTTGGGAGATCCGCCTCAGCCGCGCGAACGCCTCCTCCGGCGAGCAGCCCTGACGGGCGATCAGCAGACCGGTGGCCTGCTCCACCACCGCGTGCGCGCGCCGCTCCCGGCGCAGCGCGTCCAGCTCGCGTTGCAGGCGCTGCACGGTCGCCACCAGGGGTGGGGGCGGGACAGCCGCGGCCCGCCGTCGCGTCACCTGTTCTCCTCGCCGTCGGTGCGTCGTCGACGTGACCGGAGCCCTCGGCGACGACAGGGTGGACCTCAGCCGACCCTATCTCCGCGGGTGCCGGCCGGCACGGCGGCGACGGCCGCTCCGCCTCGACGCCCCCCGCCGCGACGCCCGGCCCGGCCGGGCAGACACCGGCGGCCCGGCCCCGAACCGGCAGGCAGGGAACCAGTCGGGTCAGCCCGGCCCGCCGCAGCAGGTGCAACCCGTTGGGCGGCACGTTGACAAGCGTGAGCCGGGCCCGCACGTGCGCGCAGGCCCGGTGCAGGTCCAGGACCGTCCGGGCCAGCCGGGGCGACTCGACCGACGCCCGCCGCAGGTCCACCACCACCCCGCGGGGCCGTTCGGTCACCGCCATCCGGGTGAGCCGGTCCCGGAGCACGTCCACGCCGTCGTCGTCGAGAACCCCGGTCACGCCGGCCAGGGTGGTGACGCCGGCACGGTGGAACGTCACCCGGACCCCGGCGCCGCCGGCGTCGACCGGCGCCTCGGCGGTCATCTCCCGCCGGAGCAACCCGATCGCCCGGCGCAGCAGGCGGGACACGTGCATCTGGGAGACGCCGAGCAGATCGCCGATCCGCTCCTGGGTCTGGTTGCCGTGGAAGTAGCGGATCACCACACCGCGCTCCCGCTCCGGCAGTCGGCGCAGCGCCGCCAGCAGGTCCAGCCGGTCGCAGAGCCCGTCCACCCTCAGGTCCCGCTCGGCCAGCAGGTCCTCCCGCTCCGCCGGCTCGTCGTCCGCGCCGGCCGGCCGGTGCAGGGACACGTTCCGGTACGCCCGTCCGGCGGCCAGCGCCTCCACCACCACGTCGACCGGCACGCCCAGGTGCCCGGCCACCTCGTCGGGCCGGGGCGCGCGCTGCGAGCGGCGGGTCAGTTCGGCCTCGGCGGCATGCACCAGCAGGTAGCGCTCCTGCAGGCTCCGGGGCACCCGGACGTCCCAACCGTGGTCCCGGAAGTGGCGCTTCAGCTCGCCGAGGATGGTCGGGGTGGCGTAGCCGACGAACGGCACCCCGCGCCGGGGGTCGTACCCGTCGACCGCCTTGACCAGGCCGTAGCAGGCCACCTGCACGAGGTCGTCGAGGGGTTCGCCGCGGTGGGCGAACCGGCGGGCCAGGCCCACGGCCAACGGCCGATGGACCTCGACCAGCCGGTCCCGGGCGCGCCGGGCGGTGGGGCCGTCGGCATCGCGCAGAGCGGCGAACATCTCGTCGACGTCTGCGTCGGACCGCGAGACGGACATGGTCATGGTCGTCCTCCACGAGGGGCAGCGGGTCGGTCGGCGCGGGAGCGACCGCCGCGTCGCGTGGGTGGCACGCGAGCGGGCAGGGGTCGACCCCGGACAGGCGCGCCGAGCCGTCAGGTGGACGTGGTCGTCCTGGTGCCGTTGGTCGACACCGCGGCTGCCAGGCGCGAGCTACCGTGATCGCTTTCCGGGCGCGCCGGCGGTAAACCCGGGTCCGCGTACCGTTACCGCTTCGAGATCTCGCGCTGCCCGGCGGCGTACCAGCGGCGGCCCGGCATCGCCGTGACGCCGTGCACCACGACGCTGAGCGCGACGACGAGGCTGCCGGCGGTCCACAGCGTCTCCTGCCGCGCGCCCTCGTCGGCGCTGAAGGCCAGGTAGAACAGCGCGGACACGCCGATCGGGCCGAACCAACCGAGGAAGACCAACTCCCGCCAGGGCAGCCCGAGCGGCTTCTTCAGCGCCAGCACCACCGGCAGCCGCCGCAGCAGCAGCACCGCGACGGCGAACAGCGGCAACCGCCACCCGGCGTCGAGCCAGTCGCGCCACGGCAGTTCGACGCCGAGCAGGAAGAACAGCGGCAGCAGCAGATAGCGGGTGAGCGAGTCGTCGAGCTTCTGCTCGGCGAGGCGCGGCTGGTCGCCGATGACCCGGTTGTAGGCCAGCCCGGTGACGAACGCGGCGAGGATGCCGTCGGTGTCGAGCACCCGCGCCACGCCGAGCGCGGCGATGCCGAGCAGCACCGCGAACACCAGCAGCGAACCCTGGTCGAGGGTCTCCCGGCGGCTCGCTGCCCGCACCGCGTGCCCGGCCACCCAGCCGAGCAGGACGCCGACGCCCACCGCGCCGAGCACGCCCCACACCGCCGCCGTCACCTGATCGGTCCAGGGCTGCGCGCCCACCGCGGCCAGGGCGAGGACGACCAGGGGGAAGGCGAGCCCGTCGTTGCCGCCGGACTCGCCGCTGAGAACCTTCCGGAGCCGCTCGGGCAGTTGCCGCTCGGCCGGGCCGCCGGAGACGATGCTGGAGGCCAGCACCGGGTCGGTGGGGGTCAGGCAGCTCCCCAACAGCACGGCCAGCCCCAACGGCACGCCGAGCACCAGCCAGGACAGACCGGCGCTGAGCACGGCCATGCCGACCATGCCGGCGGAGAGCAGCACGAGCACCGGCCGCAGCACGGCCCGGTAGCCGGAGGCGGAGAAGCGCAGCGCGACGGCCATCAGGGACACCGCCAGCAGGGCGCGGCTCACCTCACGGATCAGCTCGGCGCCGAGCCGGTCGGCGACGTCGACCAGGCCGAGCACCGGGCCCGCCAGCACCCCCAGGCCCAGGGCGAGCAGCGGCTCGGACAGCACGGTCCGGCGGATGGCGCTGGACCAGAAGGCGAGCAGGACACCGAGCCCTCCCACGAGGGCGTACGCGAGCAGCAGCGGACTCATGGCCGCCCGCTACCCGCCCCGGCCCCGACCACACCCCACTCGCGGGGTCGACTCCTCACCGGCGCCGGGCGCGGGCGGTGGCCCGGGCGTTGGCCTTCTCGATCGCCTCGACCAGCTCACCCTTGTTCATGTTCTCCGGGTCGTCGATGCCGACCTTGCGCGCCACGTCGTCCAGGTGGCCCTTGCCGGCGTTGGCGTCCACCCCCTGGGCGGTGGGCCGCTCACGCTCCCGTGACGCCGGGGTGCCCTGGGCCGCCTGCGGGTCCGAGGGGCCCTTGTGCTCCTTGGGCTCCCAGTGGTCGCCGACCTTCTCGTGGGTGTGCTTCAACGACGCGTAGGCGGCCCGGTGCGCGCGCTCGCCGTCGCCGTAGCTCTCCTCGGCCGACTCCAGCGTCTTCTTGTAGGTGCGCACGGCCTTGTCGTCGGAGCGCGCGATGGTCGACGGGACGTCGTCGCGCATCTCCTCGGCCTGCTCGTGCTTGTCCGGCATGTCGTCCTCCCGTTTCCGCGTCACCTGTCCAGTTCGTCGCGGGCGGCCTCGGCGCCGGCGGGCAGCACCCGCCCGGCGGTGCCGGTGACCATGTCCCGCACGTCGTCGGCGAGCCGGGCCGACGGGCCGCCGGCCGCGCGCAGCCGCGCCAGGCCCACCCGTCCCAGCAGCACGGCCGTCACCAGATAGCCGGCGGTGAGGCTGGCGGCGGCCAGGCGGCGCGGGAGCATCGTCTCCAGCACCCGCAGCACCGTGGTGGACGCCGATCCCGCGCCGAGCACCAGGCAGCCGCCGGCGGCGGCCAGCAACGCGATCCCCACCCCCGCCGGGCGGGCCGCCTCGCCCACCTGCGCGCGCACCGCCCGGACCTCTGCGCGGACCACCTCGGCCACGTCCTCGGCCAGCCGCTCGGTGGGGCTTCGCCGCCCGTCGCCGGCCACGGTCCCGTCGCTCATCGCACCTCCCGCTGCGCCACCGCGTGCTCCCGGCGTACCCGGCCGGGCGGGCCGCACACCCCCGGCTTCTCCGTCGGCGGGTACGGCGGCAATAGCCCGGGTCGGCTCCGCCGGATGCAGAAGACTGGCCGGGTGAGCAGCCCACCGCACCTGCGTCGGTCCCGGTGGCTGATCCCGGTGGCGCCGGGCAGCCGGGTCACCCGGCTGGAGCTGTTCTACGACCTGATCTTCGTTTTCGCCTTCCTCAACGTCACCGGGCTGGTCGCCCGTGACCTGGCGGTGTCGCGGCTGGCGACCGGCGTGGTGGTGGTGGCGCTGCTCTGGTGGTGCTGGACCGGTTTCGTCGCGCTCGGCAACGTGGTCCGCGCCGACCACGGCGTGCTCCCGGTGCTCGGCTTCGGCATCATGGCCGCGGTGTTCGTGCTCGCGATCACGATCCCGCAGGCCTTCGTCGACCAGCCCGACGACCTGCCCGGCCCGCTGGTGTTCGCCGGCGCCTATCTGATCGTGCGCGCGCTGACCTCGGTCGGGTTCCTGTTCGTGCTCACCCGCGCCGGGCACACCCGCGTCCAGCTCGGCGCCGTCACCGTCCCGCCGCTGCTGGCCGCCGTGTTCATCGGGGTCTCGCTCACCGCACCGTGGTGGGTGCCGGCCGGCGCGGTCCTGGAAACCCGCCTGGTGCTGTGGACCGCGGCCCTGCTCGTCGAGTACGCGGTGGGGCTGGTCCTGCCCTACGCGCACTGGTCACTGCCGTCGGCCGGGCACTGGGCCGAGCGACACGGCCTGATCGTGCTGGTCGCCCTCGGCGAGGTGGTCATCTCGCTGGGCCTCGGACCGGGCCGGTTCGACCAGCTCGCCCTGACCACCCGGGTCATCACCGCGTCCGTGCTGGGCATCGCGCTGGTCGCCGCGTTGTGGTGGCTGCACTTCGACAGCCTGGCGGCCGGGGTGGAGCAGGTTCTGCACCGCACGCGCGACCGGGTGCGGGTGCCGCTGGCCCGGGACGTCTACACCTACCTGCACCTGGGGACCATCACCGGCGTGGTGACCGTCGCGTTGGGCCTGAAGCTGCTGCTGGAAGCCGTCGCCATGCGGGACTCCGCGCTGTCCGGCCCGGTCAGCGCGGTCCTGCACGGCGGGGTCGTGATCTACCTCCTGAGCCAGGCCGCGGTGTCCCGTCGCACGTTCGGCCGGGGCGGGCGCTCCACCGTCGCCACCGCACTGCTCGTCGCCGCGCTCGCCCTACCCGGCGCGCTCGTCCCGCCGCTGGTCTCCCTGGCGGTGCTGGTCGCGGTCTGCGGCGCGCTCGCCGTGTTCCAGCGGATGGCCGGGGGGCGCAGACGGATCAAGGCGGTGCTGCGCCGAGAGGAACACGCCGTCGAGGAGGCGGTCAGCCAGTGGCGGAAGGAGCACCTGTGAGGCGGTCGCGCTGCGGGACCACGGCGCGCGACACGACCTGCCCGGTGTCCGATCGCGGTAGGCTGCCGCAGGGTGAGTGACAATCCGGGCCGACGACACCGCGAGGACGACGCCCGCCTCAACGGCCTCGCCCACCGGTTGGACAAGCCGATGGGCATCCTGGGGCTGTTCTTCCTGCTGCTCGTGCTCGCGCAGGCGATCGTCCACGACGAGCCACTGAGCACCGTGCTCACCGTCACCAGTTGGATCCTGTGGGCGGTCTTCGTCGCCGAGTTCACGCTCCGCGCCTGGCTCGCCCGCCACCACGCGCGCGAGTTCTGGAAGCACAACTGGTGGCAGTTGATCTTCCTGGCGGTGCCGTTCCTGCGTTTCCTGCGCGCGGCGAGCGCGCTGCGGGCGGCCCGGGGCGGCGGCGTGGTCGCCGCCGCCATCCGCGGATCGCGGTCCGCCGGCCGGCTGCTCACCGACCGGCTGGCCTGGCTCGCCGTGGTGACCGTGGCCGTCATCCTCGCGGCCGGGCAGTTGCTCGTCGTCACCGGTTCCTACCGCAGCCTTCCCCGCGCGCTGCACGACGCGGCCTTCACCACCATCACCGGTGAGCCGCTGCGCGTGACCGACACCTTCGCGCAGGTCCTGGAGCTGGTGCTGGCCGCGTACTCGGTGGCGGTGTTCGGCACGCTGGCCGGCGCGCTCGGCGCGTTCTTCCTCAGCCGGGAGCGGGCCGAGGACGAGCGCCGCCGGCCAGACGAGTGAGCGCCGCCGTCCGGCCCGCGCCGGCCGCCCGCACGTGAGCGCTCAGTACACCCAGACCCGGGTCTTCTTCGGCAGGACGTCCTGCGCCCACAGCCAGTCCATCGCCGGCAGGGTCACCCGGACACACCCGTGCGACGCCGGATACGGCGGGACGCTCGTGTAGCCGTGGATCGCGATCCCCTGCTCCTGGAAGTACTTCGGCCGGTACAGCCGGCCGAGCGGGCCGTCGCGCCAACCGTCGACCTGCCAGTCGATCGTCCACTTGCCGCGCGGGGTGTCGGCCAGATAGGTCTCGCCCTGGTAGGTGTAGTGCTCGAACGTGCCGGTCGAGGTGTGGAAGATCCGGCTCACCTCGCCGTCGTCGACGATCATCAGCAGTTGCCGGTCCAGGTCCACCTCGGCGAGGTGACCGGCGGTGCTGCGGGCGTCCGGGCGTTTCCCGTCGTCGAGCGCGGCCCGGGTCTTCGGGCCGACGATCCCGTCGGGGCGTAGGCCGGCGGCCTTCTGCGCCGCGTAGACCGCCTGCTCGGTGAGCGGGCCGAAGGTGCCGTCGGACTCGCCCACCCAGTATCCGAGCCGGTCCAGCCGCTCCTGCAGCGCCCGGACCGCGTCGCCGGTGTCGCCACGACGCAGGGCGTCGGGCGCACCGGCGTCGGGCGGGCTCGACGGCGACGGGGGCGACGACGCCGAGGGTGACGCCGACGGGCTCGACGACGAGGGCGACGCCGTGGTCGGCGCGGGCGTGGGCGCCGCACCTGTCGCCGGGGCCGTCGAGGTCGCCGACGGCGGTGTCGCCCGGCTCGTGCCGGACGGGGCCGGTCCCGGGTCCGGGTCGTCGCCGCAGCCGGCGGCCAGCACCAGCAGGGCGGCCGAGGTGACGGTTGCCGTGATGTGTCGGCTTTTCATGATCAGCGTGCCGGGGTCCCGGCCCACCCCCTTCGCGAATCCGGTCGGAGTCTCCCCCACCAGGTAAACAGACCCTTCGGTAGGTATGCAAAGGGCCGCCAGTGGGGACTAGGGCGGGGTGAACCCCGCCCCGCGTACCCTTCGCGCCCGGCTGACCGCGGCCTGGTCCGGCTTCTGGCTGGTGCCGGCGGCGTTCGCCGCCGGTGCGGTGCTGCTGGCGCTCGGGCTGTCCGTGGCCGAGCTGCAGCTCGGCCTGCCGACCGGCGGTTTCCTGCCCAGCAGCGCGGCCGGCGCCCGATCGCTGCTGTCGTCGATCATCACCGCGATGATCTCGTTCACCGCGCTGGTCTTCTCCATCACCGTGGTGGCCGTGCAACTGGCCAGCAGCCAGTACTCGCCCCGGGTGCTCCGGACCTTCCTGCAGGACCGGATCACGCAGGCGGCGTTGGGCACGTTCCTGGCGACCGCGCTGTTCGCCATGGTGGTGCTGGCCGCGCTCCCGGCCGGCTCCGACACCCGGCTGCCGGAGCTGTCGCTCGCGGTGACGATGGTCCTCGTGCTCGCCAGCAGCGGGCTGTTCGTCTACTACCTGCACCACGTCACCACGGTCATGCGGGTCTCGCACATCATCGTGGCGGTCGGCGCGCAGACCCGCCGGGTCATCGAGGACCAGTATCCGGTCGGCCCGCCGCCCGGACCCGTCGCGCCGCTGGCCCCACCGGCGCAGGTGATCACCGCCACCGCGCCCGGGATGGTCGATTACGTCGACCTCGACCGGCTCGCCGCGCTGGCCCGGCGGCACGACTGCGCCCTGTCGGTCCTGCCCGCGCCGGGCGACTTCGTCGTGGCCGGGCAACCACTGATCGCGGTCCACCCGCTGCCCGGCAGATCCTCCCCGACGCCCGTGCCGGCCGCACGGGCGTGCGTCGCGGTGAGCCTGGGCGTCGAACGGACCCTCGGACAGGACGTCGGGTTCGGGTTCCGGCAGCTCACCGACATCGCCGAGCGTGCCCTCTCCCCCGGGATCAACGACACCACCACCGCCGTCCGCAGCGTCCAGGAGATGCACGACCTGCTGCGCCGCCTCGCCGGCCGGCCCGGTCAGCGCCTGCTCGTCGACGACCCCGACGGCACCCCGCGCGTCCGGGCCCGGACACAGGTCTTCGACGGCTTCCTCGCCGTCGCGATCGACGACATCCGGCGGTCGGGACAGGACCAGCCACGGATCACCCGACTCCTGGACGCCGTGCTCGCCGACCTGCGCACCGTGGCGCTGCCGGAACACCTGCCCGACATCGTCCGACGGATCCGGGCGACGTAGCCCGCGTCAGTCCCAGGCCGTGACCTCGTCCGCGGCGAGCGCCCGCCCACCCTCGAAGGCACGGTACGGCCCGGAATCACCGAGCCGGTATCGCCCGTCGAGGTCGCGATGGGAGAACTCGACCACGGTGCCGCGCACGGTCACCAACTGCGGTGGCTCCGGCGCCGGCGCGGCCGTCGACAACACGAGCAGCGTGCCTTCGGTCAGGTCCACGTCGTGCACCACGAAGGCGGTGTCGCCGATGACCCGCTCGACGGTGGCGGTCACGGTCAGCCGTGCGCCCACCTCGGCCCGGGCGACGGTGCCCAGCCGGACCGTGGACGTCGGCTCCGGGCTGGGCTGCGCCGCCGGCCGGCTCGTGCAACCGGCCACGAGCAGGATCCCCACCGGCACCGCCACAAGCGCCCGCCTGTCCATCCCTGGTCCTCCTCCGCCTCGTCGCGCCGGTAGGAACGTTTCCCCGGCAGGTGACGGCACCGGCGCGGAACTGTCACGATCAGGTGACGATCGGGGTACCGGCCGGAATGCGGCACAGCCCCGTCACCGCGGGTTCCTGATCCGCGCGGCCATACCCGTGGTGATCGGCGATCGCGGCATGGGCAGGCGCACCGTGAAGCGGGCTCCCCGGCCCGGATGGCCCTCGGCCACGATCGTGCCGTGGTGACTCGTGACGACCTCCTGGAGCAGGGCCAGTCCCAGGCCGAATCGGCGGTCCCCGGAGGCCGCGCCGCGGTGGAAGCGGTCGAAGATCCGCCGGGCGTCCGCCTGGTCGAACCCGTCCCCGGTGTCGGCGATCACGAACTCGGCGCAGGTGTCGACGGCCCGGAGCGTCACGGTGATGCGGCCTCCCGCCGGGGTGTGGGCAAGCGCGTTCGCGAGCAGCTCGCCGACGACCCGCCGCAGGGCGGACTCGACACCCGGCACCCGCAGTGCGTCGCCCGGGGTGTCCAGGGTGAGGGCGACCTGGCGTTCGGCCGCGCGTTCGGTCTCGGCGGCGACAGTCGTCCCGATCAGCGAGGTGAGATCGACCGGCGGGTGAGGTGTCCGGTCGGCGGGAGTGGCGGCGAGCCGGGCCGAGAGCAGCAGGTCGTCGACGATCTCGCCGAGTCGGCGGGTGGTGCCGATCAGTCGTTCCAGGTCGTCCAGGTTCGCGGCGACGCCGTCGTGGCGCGCCCGCCGGGCGATCACCTGGGCCCGGGTGTGCACCTGGGCGATCGGGGTGCGCAGTTCGTGGCTGGCGTCCGCGACGAAGCGGCGCTGCCGGGTCAGCGCCTCCGCGAGCGGTGCGACGGCTCGACGGCCGACGAGCACGCCGGTCAGCATGGCGGCGAGCAGCCCGACCGCCGCCGCGAGGCTGAACGCGAGCAGGAGGTGCCGGCGGTCGGACAGTTGGAAACGGGCGTCGAACACCGCCTGGACCACCATGTCGTCACGGGCCTCGGTGCGCACGTGGTAGGTCGTGCCGTCACCCGCGACCGTGGTGATCTCGGTGGTCCGGGTGCGCGCCACGGTGTCCAGCGCGTCCCGCAGCGGGAAGCCCGGTGGCGGCGGGTTGCTGCCGGTGTGCACGGTGGTGCCGTCGTACTGGAAGATCCAACTGCAGGCGGGCGGGCCATCGATCGTGCCGTGCGCCGCGCCCCACGCCAACTCGCGCTGGATCTGCGCCTCCTGGCCGCGGACCAGGACCGCGTAGGAGATGCCGCCGGCAAGCAGCAGCAGGGCACCGATGGTCAGGCCGACGAGCAGGCCGATCCGGAGCCGGGTCCGTCGGACGATCGCGCGCTCGGCCGTCTCCATCAGAGCGTGCCGAGGCGGTAGCCGAGCCCGTGCACGGTGCGAACCACCGCACGACCGAGCTTGCGCCGGAGGTAGTAGACGTAGGTGTCCACGATGGACGCGGCGGCGGCCTCTTCGAAGACCTTACGGCGCAGCACGGCCCGTGGATGTACGGCGTTCGGCCGGGCCGCCAGCACCCGCAACAGCTCGAACTCGCGGGCGGACAACGCCACCCGGGTGCCGTCGGCGAGCACCGCGTCGCGTGGCGCCAGGTCGAGCAGCCCGGCGCCGATGCGGAGCACGCGGGTCGACTCGGACGCGCGCCGGCACAGTGCCCGGACCCGGGCGCTCAGCTCATCGAGGTCGAAGGGTTTGACCAGGTAGTCGTCGGCGCCCGCGTCCAGCCCGGCGATCCGGTCGTCGACCGTGCCGAGCGCGGTGAGCATCAGGGTCCGGGCCGGGACCGCCCGGGCGCGTAGCCGGGTGACCAGGTCGAGCCCGTCGAGTGCCGGCAGCATCCGGTCGATGACCATCACGTCGTAGGATCGGGTCAGCCCGAGATGCAGCCCGCGCTGACCGTCGAAGGCCCGGTCGACGAGGTAGCCCTCGTGACCCAGCGCCTCGGTGAGCAGCTCCGTCAGGTCCGCGTCGTCCTCGACCAGCAGCAGCCGGTTCGATCGTCCACCCCGCATCCGTCCACAATCTCATAGATAAGAGACGATGAAAGTCTCGGTAGTTGTCTATTCAATAATCTGAAACCACCAGCACGGGCGTGCGGACGGCCTCGGGCCGCCGAGCCTCCCGGCGCTCGATCCAGCTCAGCGTCGGCGTCGTCATCAGCGTGGTGACAAGCGCGACGAGCACCAGCACGGTGAACAGGGACGGGCTCACGATGCCCGCCTCCAACCCGACGTTGAGCGCGATGAGCTGCATCAGGCCGCGGGCGTTCATCAGCGCGCCGACCCGCAGCGCGACACCCGACGGCTCGCCGCGGAGCCGGGCCGCCGCCCAGCAGGCGCCGAACTTGCCGGCGATCGCCGCCGTCACGCACGCCAGCGCGAAGAGCAGCACCGGCACGGAGCCGAGCAGGCCGAACTCGGTACGCAGGCCCGAGTAGGTGAAGAACAACGGCAGGAAGAGCGTCGCGGCGACCGGGGTGAGGGTGCCGACCACCCTGTCGGTGTTCTCGGTACGGGGCATCACCACGCCGACCGCGAACGCGCCGAAGACCGCGTACAGCCCGATCTCGTCGGTGTACCAGGCGACCAGGAAGAGCAGGGCGACCGTGCCGAGCAGCCGGGCGCGGTCGTCGAGACCACGACGGGTCATCAGCGCGGCGGCGATCCCCCGTCCGCCGAGCCAGAGCAGCAGGCCGAACAGAACCGCCCCGCCCGCGGTGACGATCGCCGGCCCGGCCCGGCCGGAGGCGACCGCCAGGACGGCGGCGAGCATGATCCAGGCGGTCACGTCGTCGATCGCGCCACTGGCCAGGGAGAGTGTGCCGTGCCGGGTGCCGGCGTGCCCGTGTTCGGTGATGATCCGGGCCAGCATCGGGAACGCGGTGATGGCCAGGGCGACGCCGACGAACGCGGCCGACACGCCGAGTGACGTCCCGTCGGCCCGGATCGGCACCGCGTCGGCCGTCACCAGGACCAGCAGCACCCCCAGCAGGAGCGGCGCGGTGACCCCGGCCAGCGAGACCACTCCGGCGGTGCCGGCGAGCCCGGTGACCCGGTGGGCGCTGAACGCGTACCCGGCCTGGAACATGAACAGCACCAGGCCGACCTGGCCCACGACGTAGAGGACCGGAAGCAGGGGAGCCGGGAACAGGGCGTTCTGCACGCCCGGCAGGAGGAGCCCGAGCAGCGACGGGCCGAGCAGGACGCCGGCGAGCATCTCGCTCACCACGGCCGGCTGGCCCGCCCGGCCGAGCAGCCAGGCGACGCCCTTGCAGAAGATCAGGATCACGGTCACCGCGATGAAGAACCGCGGCGCCAGCTCCGTCGGGGTCATCGGACCGCCCTCTCGAAGTAGGTGGTGCACAGACGCTTGCGACGGGCGTCGACCACCATCCAGGTGCCGAACACGAGTTGCCGGACACTGCGCCCCACGTCGGCCCACCGGTCCCGCACCCGCATCGCGGCCAGCCGTGGCCGTCCCGGACCGGTGAGCCCGACCGGTGTCAGATACGCCGGACCTCGGCTGGGCAGCGACCGGGTGTGGGAGGCCGACGAGGCCAGCACGTACCGGCGCAGCACCTCCCGGGTCGCGGCGCGCATCATCACCGGCGCCACACCACGGGCCGGACAGGCCCGGTTCGCGGTGACCCCGAACGGGATGAAGTGCGCGTCGCCGCGCTTGAGCGTCAGCCACCGGTCCGGGGCGAACCGGTCGTCGCCGGCCGCCCCGCCGCGGTGGAACGCCAGGTAGTTGAAGAGCAGCACCGTCCCGGCCGGAAGCGACACCCCGGTGGGCAGGGTGATCGGCGCCGACGTGATCCGGTGCGCGACACCGAAGAGCGGGTGCACCCGCAGCGTCTCGTCGATCACCCGGTCCAGCGCGTCGTCGTCGTCGAGTCCCGCCTGGACGTCGGGATGCGTGGCGAGGGCGAGCAGCACGTGCGCCATCGCCTCGGACATCTGCACGACCGCGGTGTTGAAGAAGGCGCCCTGCAGATACCAGGCCGTCTCCTGGGCGGTGAACGGCGGCGGCAGCGTCACCGGACAGGTTCCCGCCCGGATCCGGTCGGACAGATACCCGGTCAACCGGTCCCGCCGTCGCATGTGTCGCAGGCCGGTGCACTTCAGCCCGCTGACCACGTCGTCGGCGTTGGCGACGATCAACGCCCGCGCGTCCGGGGGACACGCCTCGCCGAAGACGAGTTCGTAGTAGACCTCGGCCCAGACCGGCATCATCAGATCGCGCAGCCGGACGTGGCTGATCCGGTCGGTCGGCAACCGGTCGAGCGCCCGCCCGGTGGCGGCGGTCGCGAGGTCGTCGCAGCGCCGGCTGCGCACCGCGAGCACCCGCCGGGTCGTGGCGGCCACGGTCCGGTAGCGCTCGCCCGGCTCCAGGTGTTCCTGGTGCATCTGCGGTCCGGGGGCCAGCCAGTACCAGAACAGGTCCGACAACCCGGCCCCCCGGCTGCGTCCGTCCGCCGCCGGATCCGCGTACACCCGCTCGAAGTGTTCCATGCCCACCGTGGGACCGGGCACCGGCACGCCCTCGGCCCCGTTGACCGTGACGAACACCCGCTCCCGCAGCCGGACCACCGTCCGGGGCAGCCAGTACGGGACGGTCCACAGCGCGCCGATCCCGGCCAGGACGATCAGGACGGTCATCCGCACACCGCCGTGGCGACCAGGTCACCGCACAGGTCGGCCGGTCCGGTCGCGCCGGCCAGCGCCAGCGCCCGGTCCAGGTCCGCGTGGAGCAGGTCGAGCACGTGGCGTACCCCGGCGGCGCCGCCCACCGCGAGCCCCCAGAGCACCGGACGGCCGATCAGCACCGCGGTCGCGCCGAGCGCCAACGCCACCAGGACGTCGGCGCCCCGGCGGACGCCGCCGTCGAGCAGCACCGGCAGCCGACCCGCCACGGCCTCGACGACCGCCGGTAGCGCGTCCAGGGTGGCGAGCGCGCCGTCGAGCTGCCGGCCGCCGTGGTTGGAGACCAGCACACCGTCGAGACCGTACGAGACGGCGAGCGCCGCGTCGGCGGGATGCAGCACCCCCTTCAGCAGGATCGGCAGCGTGGTGACCTCGCGCAGCCAGGCGATCCGGGCCCAGTCCAGCCCGGCGTCCATCCCGATGTCGCGCACCCGGCCGTTGGCGTCGCGCATGTTCTCGCAGACCATTCCGGCCGGCAGGTCGACGAAGCCGTGCCGCAGGTCGCGTTCCCGCCGGCCGAACACGGGCGAGTCGACCGTGACGACGAGGGCGGCGCAGCCGGCGGCCTCCGCCCGCCGTACCACGGAGGCGGTGAAGTCGAGGTCCGGCTGCGGGTAGAGCTGAAACCAGAGCGGCCCGCCGGCGGCGGCGATCTCCTCGACCGGCCGGGTGGCCGCCATGCTGACCACCATGATCGTGCCCGCCTCGGCGGCGGCGCGTGCGGTGGCCACCTCGCCCGCCGGGTGGGCCAGCCGGTGGAACGCGGTCGGCGCGACCAGCACCGGCATCGAGATCCGGCTGCCGAACAGCGAGATCCGCAGGTCGCGCCGGCGCGTGCCGCGCAGGACGCGGGGCACCAGGTAGCGCCGGCCGAAGGCCGCCTCGTTGGCGCGGACCGTCCGTTCCTCGCCGGCCCCACCGGCGAAGAAGTCCCAGTGCACCGGGTCCAGCCGACGCCGCGCGTCGGCGGCCAGCTCGGCCAGGTTCAGGGCCGCGCCGTCCCACGCCGCGCCGTCCAGCGGGCGCGTCTCAACGCTCGACACGGCTGAGGCAGCGGTCGAGGAACGCGGCCAGCGGCGCCACGTGGACGTCCGGCCGGTCCCACCGGTTCTCCAGGTTCTCCGCCAGGTGGTGGGTGGCGAGGACCTGGCCGGCCCGGTGGTGGCGGACGACCGGGTGCAGGTAGGCGGCGTCGTGGGCCTGGCCGACGGCGTTTTGGGCGACCCGGTTGACCGTGACGTCGAACGGATCCACCTGGTCGTGCTCGGGGCCGTACTCGAGGGTGACGACGAAGGCGTCCGTGTAGTCGTGGTCCGCGGTGCGCAGGCCGGTGCGGGCGAAGTACTCGACCGGAACCTCGTCGTGGTAGCGCGCCTCCGATCCGGCCACCGTGACCACGTCACCGAGGAAGCCGAACTGCTGCCACAGGGCGGAGGTGCGGTTGATCCGCGCGACGACGGCGTCGGCGATCAGCTCCGGGGTGGCGTCCACCTTCTCCGCCGGCCACGGCGCGTCCCCGTACCGTCGCTCCAGGATCCGGTGCAGCGCCCGTACGCAGTAGCGGAACCCGTGGATGAACCCGCTCGTCGAGCGCCGGAAATCCCGCTCCTGGGAGATCGTGCCGGCGAAGAAGAGGCCGGGCACGTTCACCGACTCCCACTCCGGCGTCTGCGCGGGAAAGCGGTCCCTGATCGCGAGGTCCGGACGACAGGTGTCGTCGAAGATCGAAGCGTCGAACGCGAACCCGGTGCAGGCGAGCACCCGGTCGTAGCGCAGTTCCTTGACCACCTCGTCCGCCCGGGAGAACGAGAACGTCACGGTGAAACCGGTGTCGTCGCGTGCGATGCGCGTGACGGTGCCGTCCAGGATCGCGTTCGCCGACTTCAGTTGGTAGGTGTCCAGGAAGTTGTTGTTCACCGCGCGCAGGTGCCCCACGTAGTGCGTGCGCCAGGCCAGCCGGACCGAACTCGGCCCGGCGACGTGGATCAACGTGGTGGTCTCCATCAGACTGTCGGCGGTCTCGAACGCGGAGTTCCCCTTGCCGATGATCAGCACCTTCTGGTCGAGGTAGTCGCGCGGGTCGACGGACATCTCCGCGTACTGTTCGGCAAGCTCCAGCCCCGCGATGTCCGGCCGGTACGGCCGGGAGACCCCGGTGGCGACGATCAGCCGTCGGGCCCGGAAGACCTCCCCGGCCCGGACCTCGAACACCCCGTCCACCTTGCGGACCGAGGTCACCCGGGAGTTGTACCGGACCCGCACCCCCGTCTTCGCGGCGAAGTCCGCCAGGTAGCGGACCATCACGTCGGCGTCGGGGAAGTACCGTTCCGTGTAGCTGGTGAACCGCAGCGCCGGGTCGTCACTGAGCAGTGAGTTCCAGTCCAGCCGCAGGTTCAGCTCCGGATCGTCCGAGCCGGTGTGCGGCTTGTTGATGGAGATCAGTTGCCGGTGGCGGGGAAAGGTGGCGAAGAACGCCCCGGGGATGTCCGCCTGTTCCAGGACCAGATAGTCGCGCTTGCCCTCGGCCTCCAGCAGAGCGGCGAGTTGCAGGCCGGCCGGCCCGGCCCCGACGATCAGATAGTCAAGCGTCAATGCGCTCACCCCTCACGAAAGAGAAACGGAGAAATCCGCGATCACGTCGGCCGCGCGCCGCACGTCGGCGTCCAGCGGCCGGTCCGGGTCGACCGGCGGTACGACCGCGGCCACCGCGGCGAGCGCCTCGGCGCAACCGGACGCGGTCGGCGTACGCGCGCCGACGTACGCGGCCTGGCGCAGCCCCACCGCGAGCGACCCGACGACGAGGCGCAGCAGCCGGGCCTGGTCCAGCGCCCGCAGCGCGGCCTGGGTGCCGAGTGGGATGACATCCTGGTTGTGCAGGTTCGTCGGCACGCTCTGCATGCTCGCCGGCATGGTGTCCCGGCGGATCTCGGTGATCAGCGCGGTCGCCGCCAGTTGCACCCCCTGGAGCCCGTGCTGCTGTCCCGGGCCGGCGGCCAGCATCGGCGGCAGGCCGCCGTTGCGGTTCGGGTCGACGAGCAGGTCCAGTTGCCGTTCGGCGAGGTTGCCGACCTGCGCCACCACCATCGACAGCAGGTCGGCGGCGAACGCGGCCGGCTGCCCGAAGAAGTTGCCGCCGTGCACCACGAGGTCGTCGTCGGGAAAGAACAGCGGGTTGTCGGTGACGCTCGCCAGGTCGGCCGCGACGACGGCGTCGACGTGACGCAGCGCGTCCTCGGCCGCGCCGAGCAGTTGCGGCGCGCACCGCAGGCTGTACGGCTCCTGCAACGGACGTTTGCCGGACCCGACGAGTCCGTCGCTGACCCGGCGCATCCGCGCGCCCACGTCGATCGCGCCCGGATGGCCGTACGCGGCCAGCAGCCGGGCGTCGAGGAACTGCGGGTCGCTGCCGAGCAGGTCGGCGAGCAGGCAGGTGAGCACCTGGACCGCCAGGTGCGTGGCGCGCACCTCGGCCAGCGCCAGCGCCGTCGCCGCGGTGGTCAACGACGTGCCGTTGACCAGGGCGAGGGCGTCCCGGCCGTCGAGCGGCAGCGGTTCGAGTCCGGCCCGCTCCAGCGCCTCCGCCGCGGGCAGCCGAACCCCGTCCAGATAGGCGTGGCCCCGACCCCGTAACGCCTGGGCAGCCGCGCCCAGCGGGATCAGGTCGCCGCTGGCGCCCACCGAACCCAGCCGGGGCACCGCGGGGACGAACGTGGTCGCGAGCATCGCCACGAGCGCGTCGATGACATGCGGGGAGACCCCGGACGCGCCGCGGGCCAGCGACGCGGCCCGCAGCAGCAGCGTCGCGCGGACCACCTCCGGATCGAGATCCGGGCCCTGACCCGCGCCGAGGTGGGCGAGCGTGTTGTCGGCCTGGTCCCGCAGGTCGGCGCGGCCGGCGTATCCCACCAGGGCGCCGAAACCGGTGGTGGCGCCGTACACCGCGCGGTCGTGGTCGAGCACCTCGGACAGGAAGGCACGGGCGGCCGTGACCCGGTCCCGGACCCGCGGTCCGACCACGACCTTGATCGGGTCACGGGCGGCGCGGAGGTCGGCGATCCGCAGTGGGACATCGAGGTCCACCTCTGTCGTCATGCGATCGCACCCTAGAGACGAATTCTCAGAACGCTCTGAGATCGGGTCGCTAGATTGCGCCGCATGACGCTCGACTATCTGATCATCGGAGCCGGACCGGCCGGGCTGCAGCTCGCTCACCTGCTCGAGCGCGACGGCCGCGACTATCTGGTCCTGGAGGCCGGCTCAGCGCCGGGCACGTTCTTCGCCACCTATCCCCGGCACCGGCAGCTCATCTCGATCAACAAGGTCTGGACCGGCTCCGACGATCCGGAGTTCAACCTGCGCGCGGACTGGAACTCCCTGCTCACCGACGATCCGGCCCTGCTGTTCAAGAACTACAGCAGGAGCTACTTCCCGGCCGCCGCGGACCTGCTGCGCTACCTCGCCGACGTCGCCCGCGGCCTGCGGATCAGATACGACACCCGGGTCACCCGGATCGCGCGCGACGGCGACGGGTTCGCCGTCCACACCGGCGACGACACCGTCACCGCCCGCCGCGTGGTCGTCGCCACCGGCCTGTCCCAGTTGTACGTCCCGCCGATCGAGGGCGCCGAACTCGCCGAACGCTACGACACCGTGAGCGTCGACCCGGACGACTTCACCAACCAGCGCGTCCTCATCATCGGCAAGGGCAACTCGGCGTTCGAGACCGCGGACGCGCTCGTCGGGACGGCCGCGGTCATCCACGTCGCCGGCCCGCACTCGATCAGACTGGCGTGGCAGACGCACTACGTCGGGCACCTGCGCGCGGTGAACAACAACTTCCTCGACACCTATCAGCTCAAGTCGCAGAACGCGGTCCTCGACGGCACCGTGGAGCGGATCGCCCGGCGCGACGACGGCGGCTACCGGATCGACTTCCGGTACGCCCGCAGCGTCGAGGCGATCCGGCGGATCGACTACGACCGGGTCATCCTCTGCACCGGATTCCGGTTCGACGCCAGCATCTTCGACCCGTCCGCCCGGCCCCGGCTCGTCATCAACGACCGCTTCCCCGAGCAGACCTCGGCGTACGAGGCGGTGAACGTACCCGACCTGCACTTCGTCGGCACCCTCACCCAACAGCGCGACTTCAAGCGCTCGACGAGCGGGTTCATCCACGGATTCCGGTACGGCGTGCGGGCCCTGCACCGGATTCTCAACGCCCGCCACCACGACACCCCGTGGCCGGCCACGCCCCTGGACAGCACCCCGGAGGCGATCGCCGAGGCGATCATCGCCCGGATCAACCGCACCTCGGCCCTGTGGCAGCAGTTCGCCGTCCTCGGCGACGTCGTCGTCATCTCCGGCGCCACCGCGCTCTACCACGAGGAGGTGCCGGTCGCCTACCTGCACGACGGCGGCCTGGGCCCGGAACCGTTCGCGTTCGTGGTGACGCTGGAGTACGGGCCGGACCACGACCAGGTCGACCCCTTCGACATCACGGTGCCGAGGATCGCCGAGAACGACGCCGCGCACGCGCACGACGCCAGCTACCTGCACCCGGTCGTACGGGTCCATCGCGGTGGCCGGGTCGTCGCGGCGCACCACCTCGCGGAGAACCTGGAGAACGACTGGGACCTGCCGGACGTCCACCACCAGCCGCTCGTGCTCTTCGTCAAGGGCGTGCTCTCCGATGCCGGGTGAGATCTGGCCGCAGCCCGTGCTGGACCTGCTCGCCGCCGGCGACGACCGGCCGGTCTTCGAGGAGGGTGACCGGATCGTCAGCACCGCCCAGATGTCCCGGCTGGTCCGTCGCGTCGCCGCCGGGCTCCGCGCCGCCGGGGCCGGCCCCGGCACCGGGGTGGCCCTGCGGCTCGGCGTCACCGCGGAGGCGTTCGCGACGGTCATCGCGGCGTTCGCGGTCGGCGCGCGGGTCTCCGGGATCCGCCCCGACCTGACACCGGCGCACGGCACCCGGCAACCCGACGGGCACACGCTGCTCGTCGACGACGCCCGGGCCGCCGAACTGGCCGCCACCGCCGACGACGGACGGACGCTGATCGCCGCCGGACGTCCGGACGACGTCGCCCGGATCACCTGGACCAGCGGCAGCACCGGCCGCCCGAAGGGCTGCGCGCAGACGTACGCGGCGATGAGCGCGGCCTGGGCGCCGTACCCGGATCGTTGGCCCCCGGCGATCGCCGACCTCGCCACCCGGCTCCAGCGTTATCTCGTCTTCGGTTCGCTGAGCAGCCAGGTGATGCTGGAGTACGGCATCCTCACCCTGGCCGCCGGCGGCACGCTTGTCGCGGCCCGGCCCCCGGGTTTCCCCGGCATGATCGCCCGGCATCGGGCGACCGCCAGTGTGATCACCGTGGGCAAGTTGTACCAACTCGTGCGCGACCAGCGCACCGATCCGGCCGACCTGAGCAGTCTGCGGGCCCTGATGGTCTCCGGCTCGCCGCTCCCGCCGGGCCGGCTCGCCGAGGCGCTCGACGTGCTCGGCCCGGTGATCTTCCACGGCTACGGACAGACCGAGACCGGCATGATCACGATGGTGACGCCGGCCGAGATGCTGGCGTGCCCGGCGACCCTCGCCTCGGTCGGCCGACCACCCGCGGTGACCGAACTGTCCATCCGGGACGTCGACGGCCGTCCCGCCACCGAGGGGGAACTCTTCGTCCGGACACCGGCGCAGGCCGCCGCCTACTGGGCGGATCCGGCCGAGACCGCCGGCGTCTTCGTCGACGGCTGGGTCCGCACCCGTGACCTGGCCCGGCTGGACGGCGACGGCTACCTGCACCTGCTCGGCCGGACCCGGGACGTCATCATCGTGCAGGCCAACCTGGTGTACGCCGGCCCGATCGAGCGGGTGCTCGCCGCGGATGCCACGGTCGCCGAGGCGTACGTCGTCGGCCGCCCCGACGACGTCACCGGGGAGGCGGTGCACGCGTACGTGGTCCCGGCCGCCGGTCGCGCACCGGATGCCGGACGGCTGCGTGCCCTGGTGAAGGAGGCGCTCGGGGAGCTGTCGGTCCCGCAGACGATCCGGTGCATCGACCGGGTTCCGGTGGGGCCGACCGGCAAGCCGGACAAACGCGCCCTGGCGCGCATGACGATGGGCGACGACGTCGCGGTGGCCTAGGGTCCGCGGGCGGGCAGCCCCGCCGGGGAGTGGAGCGACGCACCGGCCGATCCTCCGGCAGGTCCACTCGTGCCGGGCGTCCTGCCTGTCCCCCGGCATCGACCGTTGCTTGACTCACCGTCATGACAGACATTCGGAAAGCGATCGCCCGGGTGGTGATCGCCGGGACGGTGGTCGGCGCGACGGCGCTCACCGGTCCCTCGGCCGTGCACGCAGGCTCCGGCCAGCCGGAGACGGCCGGATCCGCGGAGACCATCCTCGACCTCGTCCCGGCCCCGACGCTGGCCCGGATGGTCGCCCAGGCCCCGCTGGTGGACGCGGCCAACGTCATCCGCACCGCGGTGGAACGCGCTCCGGCGCGCGGCTACGCCGGCGTCGGCCTGGTCGACGACCATGTCACCCTGTGGTGGAAGGGCACGCCACCCACCGACATCGCCGCGGCCGTCACCGCCGCCCGCCACACCGCGCCCGTCGAGGTGGCCGCGGCCACCTACTCCCGCGCCGAACTGCGCACGGCCGCCGCCAGGCTCGCCCCGGCGGTGAAGGCCGGCCCGGCGGGCGCACGCCGTTCGGTCCGGCTGCGCACCGACGGGAGTGGCATCGAGATCGCCGTCGACCGCACCCCCGGCGCCGGCCTGCCGACGCTACCGGCCACCGGCGTCCGGACCCGCGTCGTCACACGCGACCGGATGGTCGAACGGTCGCGGGCCGACGACGCCGCGCCGTTCGACGGCGGGGCGGGCATCGGGTTCACCACGCCCGGATGCACCGCCGGCTTCGGCGTACGCGACGCGGACACCGACGCCGGCTACATCCTCACCGCCGAGCACTGCGGCGCGATCGGCTCACCCTGGCACGTCGGCTGGAACACCGCCACCGGCACCGGCACGCTCGTCGGCTACGCGGTCGACAGCAACGACGACCACGACACGATGATCATTTCGACGTCCGCACCCGGCGGCCACATCTACGTCGGCGGCCAGCACGACGAGGTCCGCGCCCGGGTGACCGGCTGGACCGAGGTCTTCCCCGGCCAACTGCTGTGCCAGTCCGGCTACACCTCCGCCGGCGTGCTGGGCGGTCCCGTCTGCGACCTGCGGGTCGACTACCACTACGACGACATCGAGGACCTCGTCGAGGCCACCCAGCTCGACGGCGACGAGGCCGCCCGGGGCGGCGACAGCGGCGGCCCGGTCTACGCCGTCAACGCCGACGGCACCGTGCTCGCCGCCGGCACCACCACCCGGTCGGCGGGCCCGGGCTTCGGATTCCAGGACTTCGCCACCGCCCGCGACGACTACGGCGACCTCGTACCGGCGACGGACGTCGCCAGCACCTGCCGGGTCTCCTTCGTCGTCACCGACTCGTGGAGCACCGGCTACGCCGCCAGCGTCACCGTCTACAACGACGGCCCGGCCGTCACCGGCTGGTCGCTGGGCTGGAGCTTCCCCGGCGGGCAGGTCGTCCAGGGCCACTGGAACGGTGTCTTCCAGCAGTCCGGCCCGCACGTGACCGTCACCAACGAGAGCCACAACGTCAGCATCCCGACCGGCGGCGCCGTGAACGTCGGCTTCACCGCGGACGGCACCCCCGCCACCCCGGCGCCGTTCACCCTCAACGGCACCATCTGCACCTGACCTGTCCACCGACACCGGGCCCCGCCGCGTCGCCGGCGGGGCCCGGCACGCGCGCGGTCAACCCTCCGCCAACTCGCATCGCAGCGTGGCGCGCAGCGTCCGCACCTCGGGCGCGTCCAGTTCGCCGCACCGGTCGAGTGCCCGCCGGCGCAGCCGGCGGGCGTCGGCGGCCCGGTCCGGAGTCGCGTCGGCCAGCGCGGCGAGCGCGTGCAGGGTCTGCGCCTCCCACCACGGGCAGGACAGCGCGGCATACAGCGCCAGCGCCGTCCGCAGCGCCTCGGCCGCCGCGTCGGCCTCACCCAACGCGCGGAGCGCCAGCCCGTACCGGTGGACGGCGTTGGCCTCGCTGAACGTCGCGCCGCTGCGGTGGAACACCCACCGGGCGCGGTTGTACTCGGCGGCGGCCTCCCACCACCGGCCCAGCCCGGCCAGGTCCGCACCGAGGCTCATCATCGCGCCGGCGCGGGCCACCGCCGCGCCGGTACGGCTGAGACCGTTGTCCCGGCCGTAGAACGCCAGCACCTCGCGGTGCAGGCCGGCCGCCTCGGTGAACCGGCCGAGGGAGGCCAGCGCCGCGCCCTGCACGCTGGCCGCGCTGTGCTCGCCGAGGGCGTACCCGATCTCGCGGAACAGTTCCACGGCCCGCCGGCCGTGGTCGACGGCGGACTCACCGCGGCCGGTCCGGACCTGGATCGCGGCGGTGTAGGTCAGCGCCCACGCCTCCTCCCGGCGGTCGCCGATCCGCCGGGCCAGCTCCAGCGCCCGGGTCAGCGCCGCCAGCCCGTCGGTGTTGCGGTCCCGGCAGAAGTACCGGGCCCAGCCCAGGAAGTTCAGCAGCACGGCTTCGTCGTGCGGGCTGCCGGCGGCCCGGGCCGCGGCCACTCCCAGCGAGAAGATCTCGTCCCAGGCGTGCCGGTGGCTGTTGGCGTCGGAATACCAGTGCAGCGCCCTGGCGACGGCGACCACGTCGGCGTGCCGACCGCGCCGGGCGGCGTCGCGCAGCGCCGCCAGCCAGTTGCCGGCCTCGCGGTCCAGCCAGTACGCCGCCGCCCGGTCGTCGTCGAACTCCGAGTCGGCCCGACCGACGCCCGGCTCGAACATCGCCCCGGCCTGTCGGGTACGCCTCAGCAGCCAGTCGACCATCCGATCGTGCGCCCGCGTCCGGGACGCCGGCTCCTCCTCGGCGTCGAGGCGTTCGGCGGCGTAGAGCCGGACCAGGTCGTGGAACTGGTACCGGTCGGTGAGGGTCCGGAGCACACCGGCCTCGACCAACTCTTCCAGCGCCGCCGCCGCGGTGTCGTCGTCGGTGCCGGCCACGGCCGCGACAAGCGCGGGTGCGAAGGTGGCGTCGGGAATCAGCGAGGCGCGCCGGAACACCCGCGCGGCCATCGGATCCAGTTGCCGATAGGAGACCTCGAAGGCGGACCGGATGTCCAGGTCGCCGGCGGTCAGCACGGTCAGCCGCCGCCGCTGGTCGAGAAGCAGGTCCACCAGCCGGCCGATCGACCAGTCCGGCCGGCTGGTGAGGCGGTTGCCGGCGATCCGCACGGCCAGCGGGAGCCCGCCGCACAGCGTGACGAGGTGGTCCGCGGCTGCCGGTTCGGCGGCGATCCGGTCGGCGCCGACGATCGCCGCCAGCAGCAGCCGACCGACCGCCGGGACGAGCAGGTCGAGCGGCAGGCGGACCGCACCGGCCAGACCGGCCAACGGACGCCGGCAGGTGACGAGCACGAGGCATCCCCGCCCGGCCGGCAGCAGTGGTCGTACCTGTGCCTCGTTCGCGGCGTTGTCCAGCACCACCAGCAGCGGCCGGTCCCGGGTCAGGGTGCGGAACAAGCCGGCCCGCTCGGACGGTGACACCGGCATCCGATCGGCCGGCACCCCGAGGGACCGCAACAGTCCGGCCAACGCCTCGGCCGGGTCGACCGGTCCGGCCGGCGGGGTGCCCTGCAGGTCGACGAAGAGCTGCCCGCCGGCGAAGGCCGGGCTGAGCCGATGTCCGGCCGCGACGGCGAGGCTGGTCTTGCCGATCCCGGGCGGCCCGTGCAGCACCACCACCGAGGTGGCGTCCGGGCGCCCGGCGGTCACGTCGGCGGCCAGCGTCGAGAGCCGTTCCAGGATCTCCGCCCGGCCGGCCAGGTCCGGAAGCTCGGCGGGCAGTTCCCCGGGTACGCTCGCCGCCGGGCGCTCGTGCGGCGCCGCCGGGCCGCCGTGCGGCTGCCGTTCGGCCCGGGCCAGAGCGGCGAACCGGTCACGATCCGCCCCGGCCAACCGCAGGGCGTCGGCGAGCAGCGCCACCGTCCGTCGTTGCGGGCTACGCACCCGGCCACGCTCCATCTCGCGGATGCCGCGGACGCTGGATCCGGCCGCCTCGGCAAGCTCCTCCTGGGTCAGCCCCCGCTCCAGGCGGAGGGTCCTGAGCACATCTCCGAACCGGTCGCGCTGCATCTGACTCGTGGGCATGGCTCCCCCAACCACCCGACGTCCGCGCTTACGTCACGCGCGCCGATGATGACATGCGCATGACGTAGAGCGAGACATTGTGGACGGAGTGTGAGCATTGCCATGCGAGCCAGGCGGCGGCCGAGGCAGAGGCGATCGAGCCGCAGACACCGGCCAAGGTCGACATCGCCGACGTACCCCCGGCCCCCTGCTACTGCTCGCTTACCATTGACGACAGTGAGTGGCGTACCGTCGCCGACGCCACCCTGGCCTGCCTCGGGAAGCAGTAGCTGTGAGCGCCTCCGAGAGGAAGGTTCGTCACGCCAACTCCACGTTTCCGTGGTCCAATCCGAGGAGGCACGATGGAGCAGCAGCCCCCTCGCCCACCTGCCTCGATCCGCCAGCGTCCCCTCTGGGGTCTGGTGTTAAAGGCGGTGGGGCTCGTCGCCCTGTCCCTCGGCATGACCTTCGGCAGCATCGGCTACGCGGGTCTACGTTCCGGCGGCAGCCGCGGCCTTCAACCAGTGCACCCCGTGCTGGCCGTTGCGCTGATGGCCGTGCTGCTGGGCTTCGGACGCTGGGCCTATCGGCAAGGATCCCGGCACCGCGCCCGGCTGCTGGAGCCGTTGACCACCGCCGAGGCCGAGCCGATCGTGTTGCTGCTGCGTTCGTTCGACGACGACCGACACCTGGCCCGGATCCAGGGCGGAGATCCGCGGCACGGCCCCTGGGCGGCGGCGCCCACCACCGAGGAGCAGCAACTGGGCAACGCCACGGCTGCGTTCGGCCGGATGGTGGCCCTCGGAAGCCCGCGCGACTCGCTGCCACCGGTCGGCGCCGGACGGGACTACGCCGGGGACGAGGAGTGGCGGGCCCGGGTGCTGGCGGGGCTGGCCCGGGCGCGACTCGTGCTGCTGATCGCCTCGCCGGGCGACGCCGTGCGGTGGGAGACCGAACGCGTCATCGAACGGAACCTGGCCCACCGGCTCGTCGTGATCATCACCGGTGACGGGCAACGATACGAGGCGTTCCGGACCGACCTCTCGGCGCGTTTCCCCCGCGGGCTTCCCGAGTACCGACCGGTGAAGCGCGCCAGCCACGTGAGGCCCTACGTCCAGGCCGTGGTGTGGTTCGACGCCGACTGGACACCGCATCTGGCGGCGCTGGGTGACGAAGGGGATCTCCGATCGATGATCATCAAGGTCGACCGTTGGGTCGAAACCGCTCTTCCACTGGCCATCTGGCCACTCTACGGGCGAGCCGGAATCCCTGTGCCGGGTCTGCCCAGCGAGCTGCGTACCCGCCCCTGGACGGTCCCGGCGGCCATCGCCCTGGCCGCCCCGGCCGTGGTGACCGTGGAGGCGCTGCTGATCAGATCCGCCCTGCACGGGAACGCGTGGAGCGCCGCGATCTCCGGCGTCCTGGCCCTGCTACTGATCCTGGTCGGTCGCCAGGTCTGGCGGGGTGGCTACTGGACGGTCCGGATGACGGCATTCTGCTCAGCCTTCTTCGGCGGCGGGCCGGCGCTGGCATCCCTGGTCACTCTGTTCCTCCGCGAAGGACCGTTCCGCTGGTGGCTCGCCTCTGCCGCTCTCGGCCTACTGGCCGCCGGCCTGCTGCTGGCGGGCCGGCCGGTCCGCGACTGGACGGCTTCCCTCGTCCTCTTCCAGCCCGGGGCGAAGACCGGGCCGGGGCCGGCGACAACCGGGCCGGGCGAGGCAGGAACCGCACAAACCTCCGGCCGGGGCTGACTCGCCCCGGCCCAGGCACAGGGAACAGGCTGATCGAGGTCGTTGGCGGAACCGCAGGCACCACGAGAGAGTCCCTGAAGGCGCAGGTGCAGCACCGCGTACTGCCTCGTGATCGCACCTCGGCGCCGGCGCTCGCCGCCAGGCCGGGCACCGCTACGGCGGGGATGCCATCGGGTCATCTCGATCCATACCGTGGCGCTCGGCGACGGGAAGGCGCCGGAGAACCGTCGTCAGAAGACGCGTGTCCGGCGCGCCCCGGACCGGAGGCCCGCGATCGGCCCGACGGCGCCGTCCCGTCCCGGTTGCCGGGTCGCGCCCGACAGGTCGACGTCCATGACGGCGGGGCTGCCGTCCACCTCCTCGAACTCCGCGTCGACGCAGCGGACCCGCTCCAGATCCCGGCCGGTGACCACACCGACCCGGGCCTCGTCGAACGCTTCGGGGAGATCGGTGACGAGCCAGACCGCGTCGCCCTCGGCCACGACTGTCGCGGTCGCGGCACCCAGCACCCACGGCTCGCGCTCGCCCGCGAACGGCCGGGCGCCCGCGGCGTAGGCGTTCGCGCGGGCGTACACCGGTTGTTTCACGTCGACGTATTTCTGCTGGTCGCTGGGGGGCTGGTCGGCGAGGCGGGCCAGGTACTCCGCGAACGACGCGGGATGGCCGTCGTATCCGGCGGTGCCAGCCAGCGTCGGCCCCTCGCTCTCCGCGCCCGCCCCGTAGGCCGCGCCCGGGTCGCCGCCCAGGAAGAGGTTCCCCACGTACCTGTCGTCGCCGCCGTAGATCACCGCGTACCCGGCGACCTGCGTGCTGTGCGGCAGGTGGTACGGCGTGGCACGGTCCAGCACCGGTTCCAGCCGTACCGTGCCACAGATCAGGTTGTGCACGAAGGCGCCGCCCTGGCTGAACAGCTCCAGCGCCGCGGGCGAGCCGAAGATGTTGTGCTCGACCAGGTAGGGGCCGTGGCTGACCTCGACGAAGAGGTCCCGGCAGTTGTCGTGGTAGACGTTGCGGGACAGCCGGGTGCCCTGCGCCTGCCAGTCCAGCCAGGTGCCGAGCGAGCAGCCGTGGATCCGGTTGTGCCGGATCACCACGTCGATGGCGGCGTGCAGCTTGATGCCGGCGATCTCGTACCCGTAGAACTCGCGCTTCACCCCGATGCGGTGGATGTGGTTGTCCTCGATCGTGGAGAACGCGCATCCGAGGTGACCCACGATCGCGTTCTGGCCGCAGTCGTAGATCGTGTTGCGCCGGATCACGTGCGAGCCGATGTGCTCCCGGTCCCATCCGATCCGGCGGGCCGCGAAGACGGACTCCACCTGGTACTGGTAGCCCGGCTTGTCACCGCGGAGAGACGAGTGGTTCCGCCCGGTCGAGCCCTCCTTCCCGATCGAGATCGCCGCGCACTTGGCGTCATGGATCACGTTGTCCTCGATGATCCACCCCTTCGCCCAGTTGGGCCCGATCAGGCCCGGCTGGTCGGCGGTCGGCGGCGCCCACGGGCTGGCCGCCTGCGCCAGCTCGAAGCCACGGACCGTGATGTGGTCCAGGTGCGGCTGTTCCGGGTAGAAGACGCTCCGCCGTACATTGATCTCCACCAGCTCCGTGTTCGGGTCGGCGCCCTGGAAGTTGGCCCAGATCGTCGTCTGCTCGCCGACTTCGGCATACCAGACGAGTGGGGTCTGGTCGGGATCACCGATCGGATGGGTCACCCTGGTCCAGGCGTCGAGGATCTCGGTGCGCCGGGGCGGATCGTCGACCTCCGCCCGGCTCGCCACCTCGAAGAAGCTCAGGCCGTTGAGATAGACGTCGCCGAGGTGCCGGCGTGGCGCGTCCTCGCCGGACACGAGCCAGTCGCCGGCCACCTCCTCGACGAACGGGTTGAACGAGCCGAACAGCGCGTTGTCGACGACCGCCCGCCATACCGTCCCGCCGCACGGCGCCCAGCCCGTGACGCGCTCCGATCCCTTGATCACCACGTGCTCGCCGGGCGCCGCCTCGTAGGTGATGCGGCGGAGGTCGCTGAGGCCGCCGTGGCGTGGCTTCACCCACTCGCGGTACTCCCCCGCGTGCACCACCACGGTGTCACCGGGCTGCGCGACGCCGGCCGCCCGGTTGATCGTCCGGAACGGCCGCTCGGCGCAGCCGTCGGCGCGGTCCGAACCGGTGGTCGCCACATGGAACACGGATGTCATCCGGGGAGTCCTCCTGGTCGAGTGGTGCACGTAGCCGCCGACACGGTCGCCCGCTCACGTCCACACCGGCAGGTCGAGCCGGGACGGGTGAGCGCCGCCGTGGGAGATCTCCTGATGCGCCCGTACGGTGGTGGCCGCGGTGGCGGCAGGCGCGCCGCTGCCGGGATTGCGGGCGTAGCGCGGATGTGCGCCGGAGCTGACCTGCACGCCGACGCGGTGGCCGGCGGCGAAGCGGTGGAACGCCGGCCACAGCGGCACCTCCAGCTCGACGAAACCGTCCGCGTCGGGCCGCGGGTCGGTGGCCGCGGTGCCGACGCCGCCGACGCGGCGGATGCCGTCGCACACGCTCATGGAGCGGCCGTCGGGGTGCACGTCGCAGATCCGGATGAACACGTCCGCGCTGGCCGCCGTCGAGCGGAACCGGACCCGGGCGATCGGCTCCCCGGCGAGGACGACCGCGTGGCCGAGCGGTGGACTGCGGAAGACGGCCACGTCCGCCCGGCGTTCGTGGGCGCGGTTGTCGACCGGTCCGGCGGCCAGGCCGGGACCACCGAGCGCGGGTGTGGGCCGGTCGGGATCGTAGGTGTAGCCGGTGCTGCCGCCGTTGGGGACGGCCACGTCGAGCCGCCCGCGCGGATGCAGGTACCACCGCCGCGCGGCGGTGCCCGGCGGTGGCCACGCGGGTAGGTCGTGCCACCGTTGCGCGCCGGTGAGGAAGGCGCGCACGGGCGCCGGTCGGGTCGCGGGCGCGCCGGCGAAGTGTTCCTTGAGGAACGCGATCGACTCGGCGAGAAACGGGCTCTGCTCGCTGCCGTGATCCCACGGGCCGATGGTGAGCCGCGGCGGGCGGCCGGCCGCGGCGAGCTGGGCGTAGTTGCGCAACTGCCAGGGCAGGAAGATGTCGTACCAGCCGGTGGCCAGGTAGACGGGTGCGGTGACGTCGGGCACCGACGCGGTGTGCGACTGCCGGGTCCAGTAGTCGTCGGTGAGCTTCTCGTGGGCCAGCCAGTCCTGGTACCAGGCGATCGGGTGGCCGGCCACGGCGGTGTCGCCGTGGGACAGGGGCAGCACGTCGAAGGCTTCGGCGAGCTTCCGGTCCGGCCGCCGCGCGAGCCACGCCCGGACCAGGGCGCCGCGCATGCCGCGTAACGCCATCCGGCGCGACCAGCCGAGCGAGCCGGCCAGCGAGAACGCGCCCCGGTTCCAGGTGACCGCGCCGAAGTCGGCCATCGTGACGTTCAGGCACAGGGCGTCCGGGGCGTTCCCGGGGTCGTCGCGGCACATCCGTCCCGCCACCGCCCACTGGGTGTAGCCGAGGTAGCTCTCCCCGTAGGTCGCGACCGTGCCGGTGAACCAGGGCTGGCGGCGTACCCACCTGTGGGTGGCCATGCCGTCCCGCTGCTCGTCGAGCTGCGGCCGGAAGCGGCCACCGGAGCCGCCCGTGCCGCGGCAGCTCTGCACCAGGACCGTGAAGCCCGCGCCCGCCAGCGCCGGCGCGTGGGTGAGGGAGCCGTGCCGGCCGTACGGCGAACGGACGACGACGGTGGGCAGCCGCGGTTCCGCCGCGCCGACCGGCAGGTGGAGGTCGGCGAGCAGCTCGACGCCGTCGTCCATCGGCACGCGCAGCCCGCGCCGCACGGACCTCACCCCTTGAACGCGCCTTCCATGATGCCCTGCACCAGCCGGCGCCCGACGAAGACGAACAACACCAGCAGCGGGATGGTGGCCAGGAAGGAGCCGGACATCGCCAGGCCCAGATCGATGTCCCGGTTCTGCTGGAGGGCCTTTATGGCGATCTGGACGGTGTAGTTCTCCGGCGACTTCAGGACGATGAACGGCCACAGGAAGTCGTTCCACGCGTAGACGAACGTGAACAGCCCCAGCACGTACGCCGCCGGGCGGACGATCGGGAACGCGATCCGCCAGAAGATCTGCCCGGTGGTCGCGCCGTCCACCCGCGCCGCCTGCATCAGCTCGTCGTTGATGGTGGCGCCGATGTGCTGGCGCATCCAGAAGATGCCGAACGCGCTGACCAGCCCCGGCACGATCACCGCCTGAAGGGTGTCCACCCACTCCAACTGGGAGATGATCAGGTACTGCGGCACCACGGCCAACTGCGCCGGCACCGTCATGGTCAGCACCACGATGAGGAACAGCGTGTTGCGGCCGGGGAAGGAGAGCTTGGCGAAGGCGAAGCCGGCCAACGCGCAGAGCACCGCCTGACCCACGGCGATCGTGGTGGCGACGATGAGGCTGTTGAGCAGGGACTGCACGAACGGCACGATGGTGAAGACCAGATCCGCCAGGTGCAGGAAGTTGCCGCCGGGGGTGATCGTCGGCGGGAGGGTCGTCGCGGTGGCGGAGTCCGTCGTCGCCACCACGAACATCCAGTAGAGCGGGAAGACGCTGCCGAGCGCCATGAGGGTGAGCAGCGCGTACACCGAGATCGGGACGCGGTTGGCCGAGCGCCGCCGGGTCCGCGTGGGCGCGGCGGTCGAGGGTACGGGCTTCACGGGCGCTCCGAACGGATGCGGGTGGCCAGCAGATAGTTGAGTCCGGAGAAGGCCACCACGATGACGAAGAGCGCGACGCCGACCGCCGCGCCGTAGCCGAAGTGGAACTGGCCGAAGGACTGCTCGTAGAGGTAGAGGGTGACGGTCTGACACTGCCGCGCCGCCCCGCACGTGAGTCCGCCCACCGGGTTGGCCAGCAGCGGCTCGGTGAAGACCTGCAACCCGCCGATGGTCGACGTCACGACGGTGAACAGGATGATCGGCCGTAACGAGGGGATGCTGATGTGGGTGAACTGTTTCCAGCCGCCCGCGCCGTCGGCGGCGGCGGCCTCGTACAGTTCCCGGGGCACCGCCTGTAGCGCGGCGAGGTACAGCAGGGTGTTGTATCCGGTCCAGCGCCAGGCGATCATCGTGGCGATCATGATGTGGCTGCCCCACAGCGACGCGGTGAAGTCGATGTGCGCGAAGCCCAGCAGCCCGAGGATCCAGTTGATCATGCCGTAGTCCCGGTCGAACATCTGGGCGAAGACGATGGTCGTGGCCGCCACCGAGGTGACGTAGGGCACGAGCACCGACATCCGGAACAACGCGGCCAGCCGCAGCCGGGCGTGGTTGAGCAGGTGCGCCAGGCCGAGCGCCAGGAGCAACTGCGGCACCGTCGACAGCACCCAGATGCTGAACGTGTTCCGCAGCGCCCCCCAGAAGCGCGGGTCGTGCAGGAGTTCGGTGAAGTTGTCCAACCCCACGAAGCGGTGCTCGCCGATGGGATCCCAGTCGAACAACGAGATGTAGAAGGTGAACAGCAACGGGAAGAGACCGAAGATCAGGAAGAGCACGAAGAACGGCGAGATGTACGCGTACGGCGTCAGGAACTCCCGTACGCCCTGCCGGATCCGCCGCCTGCGATCGGGTCGCCGGACCTCCGGTGCGGCCGTGGCCGGGGTGAGCATGGTGGTCAAAGCGTCACCTTCCCGAGGTGCGGCAGCCGGACCGGATCCGGCCGCCGCACGTCAGCGCTCCGTCATTCGCGTACGGCGTTCTTGACATTTGTCAGCGCGGTGTTCCAGGCGTTCGCCGGATCCACCTTGCCCTGCTCGACGCTGGTGAGCGTGTTGAGCAACTCGGTGCCGATGGGGCCGTCCTGCGGACCGAAGTAGAAGGGCTTGATCCCCAGCACCGACTGCGTGTAGATCTTGCCGATCGGCGCGTTGCTGAAGAACGGGTCGGTCTTTCCGACCAACTGCGGGTCCGTGTAGACCGACGGCGTGGTGGGCAGCGATCCCTGCAACAGGAAGTGGTCGAGCTGGCCCTTCGGCGACTGCATCTCGGAGATGTAGTTCCACGCCGCCTTCGCGTTCTTGGCGCGCTTGGGGATGGCGAGGAAGCTGCCGCCCCAGTTTCCCGAGCCACCGGGGATGGTGGCGATGTCCCACTTGCCGTCCGTCTCGGGGGCGTTCGTCTTCATCTGGCTGAGCATCCAGGACGGCGAGCACACCACCGCGTAGTCGCCCTTCTTCATGGCCGCGGTCCAGCCGGACGAGAACGACGTCTGCTTGGCGGAGATGCCCGCGCCGAAGGCCTTCAGCGTCACGTCGAACGCCGCCTTGACCTGGTCGTTGTCGTAGTCGAGCTTGCGGTCGGCGCTGTAGTAGCGCTGGCTGCCCTGGTTGACCGCCTGGAAGAAGACGCTCGTCGGCGTGTTGTCCACGAACGGCTTCCCGGTCTGCTGGACGTACTTCTTGCCGACGTCGATGAACTCGTCCCACGTCGGCCAGAGCTTGGCGACCTCGTCCCGGTCGGTGGGCAGACCGGCCGCCTTGAACAGATCGGTGCGGTACGCGACCGCGAGGCCGCCGACGTCTGTCGGCACACCGATGATCTTGCCGTCCTGGGTGGTCGACTGCGCCATCACCCAGTCGAGGTAGTTCCCCTTGATGTCGCCCGCGCCGAGCGTGGTGAGGTCGACGAAGTTGTCCGGAGACTGCATGAACTTCGGCAGGTCGTCGGCCTGGATCAGCACCAGGTCGGGCACCTTGCCGCCGGCCAGCGCGGCGGTGAGCGCCTGCGCGGTCTCGGTCGTGCTGCCCACCTCGGTGAGCTTGACGTGCACATCCGGGTGCGCCTTGGTGTAGACGTCGACGTCGGCCTTCTGGTTGATGTTGGCAAAGGACCAGAACTCGAAGGTGTTGGAGTCGGACTTGCCGTCTGATCCCCCACAGCCGGCGAGGAGGAGCGCGGCGGTGGCGAAGACGGCTGCGGTGGTCCGGACGCGATTCAACGGCCCTCCATCGGTGATCGTGAGCGGCGGTGGTCGGGTGACCGCGGCGAATCAGGGCGACGATCGCCACCTCCGAAACTTATCGAGAAATTTACATGCCCTGATATTGTGCGCTGAGGCTACTAAGTGCCCCGTCATCCGTCAATGACCTCGCTGCCAGCGCGAGCGCCGGACGGCAGGGCGACTTTCCGACCCGGACGGCCCCGAAAGTTTCGGAACAAGCGGCCCGCCGGAGGCGGCGCGGTCGCGCACGCCGGCCTCAGAATCCGGTCAACCCGGCGCCGTACGGGTAGAGCGGGTTGCCGTACGTCGTCGCCGGTGGCTGGTCGGCGTCGATCGAGGCCCGGATCCGCGACCGCTCGGCCGCGGTCGCGCCCAGGTCGTACGGCAGGTCCCACGCCTCGACGGCGTCGGCCGGGGTGTCGGTGCCGCCCGGACGCAGCACGTCGGACAGGGTGCGGGGCAACTGCCAGGGCAGCTTGCCGCGCGGCTGGTAGTCGCCGAAGAGCAGGCCGGCCAGGGCCGGGCCCATCTCCTCACCGCCCCGGTAGGTGACCACGATCGCGCTGGCCAGGTCCCGCCACTCGGTGATGACGTAGGGCCGCGGCAGGACCAGCGCCACCACCACCGGGATGCCCCGGGCGCGGAACTTCTGGATCACCGCGAGCTGGTCCGGCGGCAGGTAGGGCTGTTCCTTCGGCCAGTTCGTCGCGTGGGTGTAGGAGGCCTCGCCGACCGCGACGACCGCCAGCTTCGGGTTCGGGCTGTCGTCCTGGTGGACGGTCACCCCGGACTGCGCGGCCCGGGCGCGGACCGCGTCCAGGATCGTCTGCGACCCGTACTCGGCGTGGAAGAAGCTCGTCCACACGCAGCAGGAGCCGCCGTCGGCCGCGCGGGGACCGGCGACCACGATGTCGTCACCGGCGGCCAGCCGCACCGGTAGCGTGCCGGCGTCGTTCTTCAGCAGGGTCATCGACTCCCGCGCGGCCTGGTTGGCCAGCGCGGTGTACGCCGGCTGGTGGAAGCGGTACGGGCCGTTGACCGGATCGCCGTACGGGGCCTCGAAGATGCCGAGTTGGAACTTCACCCGCAGCACCCGCCGGACCGCGTCGTCGATCCGCGACGCCGGCACGTTCGCCACGAAGTCGGCGATCGAGAAGCCGGCCGCGCCCGGGTCGGCGCCGCCCATCACGTCGGAGCCGGCCTTCGCCGCGCCGATCCAGGATCCCGAGGGCAGCCAGTCGGTGGTGATCAGGCCCTGGTAGCCGAGATTCTGCCGCAGGTAGGCGAGGATCTTGGCACTGTCCCCGGCACCGGGGCCGCCCGGGTCGAGCAGCGAGCTGCCCGCGTAGCCGGGCATGATGTTGACCGCGCCCGCCTCCATCGCCGCGCGGAACGGGATCATGTGGTATTTGATCGTCACGCTGTCGTAGACGATCAGCGCCTCGCCGCCCGCGCCCTCGCCCGGCCAGTGCTTGACCGTCGCCAGCACGGAGTGCGGGTTCAGCTCCGGGCCGCCCTGGAGGCCGGCCACCAGGGCGCGCACCTGGGCGGCGGCGACCTGCGCGTTCTCCCCGTTGCCCTCCTGGATGCGGGGGTAGATCACCTTGGTGCCGACCTCGGCCAGCGGACCGAGCACGCCGCGCGTGCCGACCTCCACCTGTTCCCGCCGCTGCACGTCGCCGAGCTGGTAGTCGAGCGGGTAGTTCTTCGCGGCGGCGAGCGCGCTCTGCATCGGGTAGGTCGTCTGGTAGCCGTGGATGGTGTCACCCGCGGAGACGAACGGGATGCCCAGCCGGGTGCCGGCCGTGGCGAGCAGTTGCTGGTGCAGGTCCGCCGCCTGCGCGGGGCCGAAGTGCCACCCCGACCGGGGGTACGCCTGGGCGTTGTAGAAGAGCTGGTAGGCCTTCTCCTCGGGGGTCATCCGGGCGAGCAGGTCGTCCACCCGGGTCTGGACCGGCAGCCGCCAGTTCTCGTACGGCTCGATGGACCCGTTGCGGTTGAGGTCGCGGGCGCCGGCGACGACGCCGATCCCGTCGGCGACGTTTTCCAGGGTGGGCAGGTAGACGCTGAAGCGGCGGATGGTCGAGGTGACCGGGGTGCCGCCGACCGTGGTGACGTACCACTGGTAGGTCCAGCGGTCCGGCAGGTCCCAGGTGGGCGTGTAGGACGTGCCGGTCGGCTCGGCGACCTTCGTGTAGAGGTCGAGCAGGTTGCCGGTGGCGGTGAAGTCGTAGTCGGTGCGGCTGATGTTGAGCCACACCTGGTAGCGGGTCGCGCCGGCGACCGCCGTCCAGCTCAGCGTGGGTCGGCGGGTGGTGGTGACCATCGCCGCGTCGGCCGGCGCGGTCAGCGCGAACTGGTCGCGGGTCGCCGGCGGGCGGGTGGGGCCGGAGAGCAGCGGCGCGGTGGTGGCGGTGTCGTCGACGCTGCCGTACGCCTGCAACTCCCACAGCGAGTACCCGTAGCCGGTGGCCCGGGCCGTGCCGTACAGGCGCAGGTAGCGGCCGGTGCCGCTTACGGTGAGCTGTTCGGTGCCCCCACGGCCGGTGGTGGTGGCGTGGATCGTCGTCCAGGTCGACCCGTCGGTCGACGTCTCCAGCCGGTAGCCGGTGGCGTAGGCGGCCTCCCAGACGAGCACCACCCGGTTGATCGTGGCGACGCCGCCGAAGTCGACGCGGAGCCACTGCGGGTCGCTGCCGAACTGGCTCGACCAGCGGGTGGTGCTGCGGCCGTCGAGCGCGGCGGCGGGCGCGTTACCGCCCTCCCACGAGGAGGCGGTGACGGTCCGGAACTCGGAGATCGGCCGGCCGGTGGGCGGCGGGATGGTGCCGATGCTGCCGAACACCTTGAACTCCCAGAGCGAGTAGCCGTAGCCGGTGGCCCGGCCCGTGCCGTACATCCGCACGTAGCGGCCGGAGCCGGTCACCGCGAGGGTCTGCGTGCCGCCGGCCCCGGCGGTGGTCGAGTAGACGGAGGTCCACGGCCCGGAGGGCGCGGGCGCCACCTGGATCTGGAACGCGGTCGCGTAGGCCGCCTCCCAGACGAGCTGCACCTGGTCGATGGTGGCGGTCGCGCCGAGGTCGACCTGGAGCCACTGCGGGTCGGCGAAGGCGCTGGACCACCGGGTGCCGGCGTCGCCGTCGGTGGCGGCGGCGGCCGGCGTCGCCGCGCCCTCGGTCGACGAGGCGGTGGTCGGGCGGCCCTGCGAGATCAGCGGCCCGGCCGCGCCGGCGGCCGGGCCGGGCACGACGAGGTAGGTGGCGAGGAGGGCGAGCAGCGCCAGCGCCACGGCGGCCGGGCGGTGCCGGCGGCGCGCGGGGGCGGGCAGCGGTGGTGTCGTGGGCATGCGTGACTCCCGGATGGTGGTGGCGGGATCGTGCGGAGAGAGCGCCCTCGAATCCAGCGTCATCGACGTTCTTCGCTCCCGTCAACGACGTACGGAAAGTCCGGAAAAGATCATGGAGAGGGGCTTCTCCTTGACAGCGCCCGCGATGCGGGTCCACCCTCGGTGACCGAGAGAGCGCCCTCCGTCGGATCCACCGAAGGAGGCGTTCATGTCCCCCACCCCACCCGTCCCGCTCCGGCCCGCGCCGGGCCGTCCCGTCCGCCACCGCCGCCCCGGGCGTCGGTTGCTCGCCGCCGCCGCGACCGCCCTCACCCTGCTCGCCGGCGGCATGCTCGCCGACGCAGCCTCGGCCGGCGCCGACCCGGCGGTCGCCGCCTGCGGCGGCAACGCGGCAGCCGGCCGACCCGCGGTCGCCTCGTCCGTCGAGAGCGCCGCCTTCCCGGCGTCGGCCGCCGTCGACGGCGACACCGGCACCCGGTGGTCGAGCGCGTTCGCCGACCCGCAGTGGCTGCGGATCGACCTCGGCGCCACCCGGGACATCTGCCAGGTCACCCTCCGCTGGGAGGCCGCCTACGCGGTCGCCTTCCAACTCCAGACGGCCGCCACGCCGGACGGGCCGTGGACCACCGTCCACTCCACCACCACCGGCGCCGGCGGCACGCAGACCGTCGCGGTCACCGGCACCGGGCGGTACGTGCGGATGTACGGCACCGGGCGGGCCACACCCTACGGCTACTCGCTCTGGGAGATGGCGGTCGCCACCACCGGCGGCTCGACGCCACCGCCGACCACCCCGCCGCCGACCGGCGGCTTCTGGGGCGACACGACAGGCATCCCGCCGGCCCGCAACGTGCTCACCGTCAAGGTGCTCAACCGGACCAACGGCCGCTACCCCGACAGCCAGGTCTACTGGAGCTTCAACGGCCAGACGCGCTCCATCGCCGAGCAGCCCTACCTGGACATGCCGGTGAACTCGGCGGGTCGGATGTACTTCCGCCTCGGCTCGCCGACCAGCCAGTACAGCGACTTCATCGAGTTCACGGTCGGAGCGAACCAGTTCAACGGCAACACCACCCGGGTCGACGGGTTCGCTCTCAAACTGGCGATGCGGCTGCACGCCCGCGACGGCTACGACGTCGCGGTCGGCGAGAACGAGACGACCTTCGCCGAGGACCGCGCGGCGACCTTCCAGCGCTTCGCCGACGCGGTGCCGGCCGAGTTCACGCACCTGGCCAGCATCGAGGCGCCCTACCGGATCCCGGCGCCGGGAAGCTCGCCGCAGTTCCGGGCCGGCGGCCAGTACGCCGGCTACTTCACCGCGTACGCCAACTCCGTCGGGCTGCCCGCGGCCACGTCGGACATCTTCGGCTGCGCCGGGCGGTTCGCCGGCGACCCGACCGGCTGCGCGGCGCTGAACCGGCACACCGCGCAGTTGCCCCGGGCGCAGTGGGAGGACCCGACCCGCTTCTACCAGCAGTCGCCGGCCAACTGGTACGCGAAGTTCTGGCACGATCGCGCCATCGGCGGTCGCGCCTACGGCTTCCCGTACGACGACGTCGCCGACCAGTCGTCGTTCGTCTCCCACGGCGACCCGCAGTGGTTGCTCGTCGCCGTCGGCTGGTGAGCCGGTGACGGTTCCGGAACCGCCCGGCCGGTTCCGGAACCGTCCACGGTCAGGCCGCCCTCCGGCCAGCCGGCGGCCGTTCCCGCTGGCGGAAAAACGTCCGCCTCGCGCCCGTGGAACGCTCACGCCAGACGGGTGACACATTGTTGTCTGTCGTTGCATAATGTGCGCTGCACGCGCGTGATCACACCGTCGGACTCCGACATCGCGACGCCGACCGGAGGGAATCAATTCCGTGAAGCAGGACCACTCACCTGTGCTGCCCGGTGACGGCGCCACGGACTATGCGCGCTATATGCGACTGGACACGCTGCTCGACCTGCAACGGCGTCCGGCCGAGATGATCCACCGCGACGAGTTGCTCTTCCAGGTGGTGCACCAGTCCACCGAGTTGTGGCTGAAGCTCGCCGCCGCCGAGTTGACCGAGGCGGTCACCCGGCTGCGTGCCGGCGAGCTGGCGGCGACCGAGTCGCTACTGGCCCGGGCGACGCTCGGGATCCGGCTGGTCACCGACCAACTGGACATGTTCCGGCACCTGTCCCCGGCCGACTTCCAGGCCATGCAACCGGCTCTGGGCAGGGGATCCGGGGCGGAGTCACCCGGCTGGCGGCAGGTCCAGGTCGCCAGCCGACAGCTCGGTCGGGCATTCACCGAGCACCTCGAAGCCCAGGGCATCGCCCCGGCCACGCTGGGTCGGCCGGATCCCGCCGACCCCGTCCAGCGGCTCGCCGAGGCGCTCGTCGAGTGGGACGAGCGGGTGTCGCTGTGGCGGACACGGCACTACCGGGTCGCCCTGCGGGTCGGGGGCCACGATCCCGGCGGCGCCGAGGCGACGATGCTCGCCAAGCTCGTCGGACACCGCTTCTTCCCGGAACTGTGGCGGGCCCGCCTGAAGCCCGCCGTCGGACCCGAATCACCGGCCGGTCACCGTTGACAATCCTCGTTCACCAGTAATTGTCAATTCCTCCTCACCCGCCTGCGTGGCGACCAAAATGTCGAGGTGCGGCGTCGTGCGTGAACTGACGAGTTGGCTGTCCGGCGGCGGTGCCACCGGCAGTTTTCCGTACTCGGCCGTGCTGGCGGAGTTTCACCGAGCCGGTAAACACTTCGTCGAAAAGGAAGTGCTCGCCCTGCTCGACCAGGCCCGTACCCGGTTGACCGCGCGGGAGCCGCACGCCCGCCTGCTGGGTGACTTCCTCGACGTCGCGCTCGACAAGTGGGACGGCCGGTACGACTACCGCAGCTACCTCGCGCTGCGACTGCTCCGGCTGCCCGGCGGGGACGACGCCACCGTCGGGTCCGACGCCGACCGGTCCGCGGCCCGCCGGGACACCGACCGGCTCCTCGTCCGCCTGGTCGCCGACGCGCTGGCCTTCGAGCTGACCGCCGCCGCCGGCGCCACCGACCTGCTGCCCGAGCGGCGCCCGAGCCGGGACGTGGCGGCCAAGCGCCACCGGCTCGGCGTACGGGCCGTCGCGCCCGCCCTCGCCCGGCTGGGCATCGCCGCGACCGTCCCCGACCCCGCGGCGGCGACCCCGGACGAGCTGCGCGCTGTCGCCGCCGACGCCGAACCGGACGCGGATCTGATCCTGCGGCTGAGCATGCTGCCGGTGCACGTGTCACACGACGAGTACCTGTTCATCCGGGTGCTCCAGTCGTACGAGTGCCTCTTCGCTCGGATCGCCGAGGAGCTGCGCGCCACCATCGCCGCCCTGGCCACCGGCCACGCGGGACGGGCTGCCGACCGGCTGGCGTACGCCCGGGGGTCGCTCACCGCCGCCGGGCCGCTCTTCTCGCTGCTGGCCACGATGCAGCCGGAGGCGTTCCGGACGTTCCGGGAGTACACCACGGGAGCCAGCGCCATCCAGTCCCGCTCCTACAAGCTGATGGAGTCGCTGTGCCGCACGCCGGAGGGGTCGCGGTTGGACTCGGCCGCGTACCGCCAGGTGCCGGAGGTACGCGACCTGGTGCACGCCGGGCAACCGTCGATCGACGACGCGTACCGCACGGCGGTGCGGGACGGCCTGCTCGCCGCGCCCGACGGCGAGCGGGTCGAGCGGGAGATGCGGTCCTTCGCCGCCGCGGTGCTCCAGTGGCGGCGCACGCACCACCGGCTCGCCACCCGGATGCTCGGCCCCCGGCCCGGCACCGGCTACACGGAGGGTACGCCCTATCTGGCCGCCGTCCGGTCCATCCCGGTCTTCACCTCCGTCGCCGGCGAAACCCGACCCCCGTCCCCCACCGAGTCGACCGGAGGCAGCCCCGAGTGAGCGCACCGCACCGGAACACCGACCCCGACACGCCCGCGTGCCTCGACACCACCGCGCACGCCGCGCTGCGCGCCGAGTTCCCCCTGCTGAGCACCGGCGTCTACCTGAACAACAACTCGACGGGCGCGGTGCCGCGGGGCGCGGAGCGGGTGCTCACCGACTACTGGCGGACGCTGCGGAGTTGGCGGGACGAGGTATGGCAGGACTGGCACGTCGGCCTCGACCGGTACGCCGACTCGGTCGCCGCGTTCATCGGCGCGCCGGCGGGCAGTGTGGTCACCGACGCGAACCTGAGCACCCTGCTCGCCCGGGTCGCGTCCTGTTTCGACTACCGCCCGCCACGGAACCGGATCGTCACCACCGACCTGGAGTATCCGACGGTGCCGTTCATCTGGAACGCGTTCCGCCGGTACGGCGCCCGGCTCGACGTGGTCGGCTCCGGCGGCCCGCGGTTCGACGAGGACGCCGTCGAGGCACGGATCGACGAACGGACGCTGCTGGTGTGCGTCCCGCACGCCAGTTTCTCCTCGGGAGCCACCATCGACCTGCCCCGGCTGGTGCGGCGTGCCCACGACGTCGGCGCGCTGGTGGTCGTCGACGCCTTCCAGAGCATCGGGGTCATGCCGCTGGACGTGACCGCGCTCGGCGTCGACGTGGTCCTCGGCGGCGCCCACAAGTGGCTCTGCGGCGTCGGCACCGCCTTCTGCTACGTACGCCCGGATCTGGTGCCGGACCTGGAGCCGGCGGCGACCGGCTGGCAGGCCGGGGACCGGGCCTTCACGTTCCAACCGTCGACCGGCTGGGCCGACCGGGCCCGACGGTTCGCCGGTGGGACGCCGTTCCCGCTGACCTCGCTGATCTCCCAGGTCGGTCTGGACCTGCTGGCGGGTGTGGGCGCCGGCGCGATCCGGCGGCACTCGCTCGCCTGCACCGATCGGATCCTGGAGCGGGCCGCGGCGGCCGGCATCGACGTGGTCAGCCCGACCGAGCCGCACCGGCGCGGCGGCGTCGTGTGCCTGGACGTCCCCGACGGCGAGGCCGTCAAACGACGGCTGGTGGCGCGCGACATGGTCTGTAGCTGGCGGGGCTACCTGCGGGTCGGCCCGCACGTCTACAACACCCTCGACGAGATCGACACGTTCATGGACGCCCTGGAAGAGGAGCTGAAGCGGTGACTGTCACGCTGTCCCCCCGTGCGCTGATGAGTCTGCTCGCCAACGGGCCGAAAGCCATGGACGTGCTGGAGACCGCGCTCGACACGGGCCTGCTCGACGCCCTCGATCCCGGGCCGGCGCGCCTCGGTGAGCTGGCCGACCGGTTCGACCTGCGCCCCCTGCGGCTCTACAAGTTCCTCGACTGCCTGGAGAGCCTCGGTCTCGTCGAGCGCAGCGAGCCGGGCGACGACATCACGACGGCCTCGTACCGCGCGGCGCCCGGCCTGCGGGACGCCGTCACGGCGGTCGTCGGCCCCGGCGCCGTCGAACGGGACCGGGACCGTTACCCCTGGCGGCTGCTGCACGGGCGGCTGGCCGAGAGCCTGCGCGGCGACGTGAGCATGAGCGACGACGACTTCGCCTGGCCCCCGAAGACCGACGGGCAGACCGCCGACTTCGAACGCAGCATGGCCGTCGGCCTCGGCCCGGTGATCGAGACGACGCACCGCAACGCCGGCCGGCTGTGGTCGGACCGGCACCGCCTGCTGGACGTCGGCGGCGGTGACGGCACGCTCGCCGCGCACATCCTCGACGACGCGCCGGGGCTGCGGGTCGACGTCTACAACCTGCCGGCGGTGGCACCGCTGGTGGAGGCCACCCGGACCCGCACCGGGCATGGCGACCGGCTGGGCTTCGTCGCCGGCGACTTCCTCGCCGAGCCGCTGCCCACCGGCTACGACGCCATGGCGTTCGTCCGGGTGCTGCACGACTGGCCGAACGACGTCGCCCGCCGCCTGGTCGAGAAGGCGTACGCGGCCCTCGACCCGGGCGGGCTGCTGGTGATCTGCGAGGAGTTCCGCACCCCGGACCGCCTGGCGATGCAGTTCTTCTGGAGCTACTTCCTGATCGGTGTCGACAGTTGCGTCAGCCGGCTGCGGGAGGTCGAGTTCTACACCAGTCTGCTCAAGGAGGTCGGTTTCGACCGGGTGGCCGTGCTGCTCGGCGGCTGGGAACTGGTCTGCGGATACAAGCCGGTGGCCGGGGTGTGACCCGCCGGATCGACTGGTCGGGACAGCTCGCGCGGCATTCGCACCGCGTGAACGGCTCGTGGGCCGGTTCACATCTCCACAGACGAATTACGCCTTGATCACAGTCGGGGTGTGCGCCATCACGCACCTGACGTCGCCACGGCAGGGGCGTGCGATGTCACGGCCTCTTCGGCACGTGATCGCTCACCAAGGCGGGTAGCGGCCCGGTGAGAACGGTGGACGAAAGGAGATCATGATGAACAACATCGGACGCCCGGCCTCGCGTACGCTGGCCGCCACGCTCCTGGCCTCGTCGCTGCTGGTTACCGGCTGCGGGAACGACGACACCGACGCCGCACCGGCCGCCACCACGACTGGAACGGCAGACCTGCCCGCCACCACGAACGCCGTTGACGACTATTTCAGCGAGGCCTCGTATATCGGCAAGCCGGTGATGGTCAGCGGCAAGGTGACCCGGGTCATCGCTCCCTCGGTCTTCGTGATCGACGCCACCACGTACGGCGACGATTCGGTGCTGGTGGTCGCCTCGGACCCGATGAACGTGGACCTGGGCACGCAGACACAGGTCTCCGGCGTGGTCGGCCGATTCGCCTACAACGATGTCGCCGCCGATCACGAGCTGGGTGGTGACATCAACGCCTACGTCCCGTACCGGGACGAACTGTTCCTCCTCGTGGACGAGGACGGCGCCTCCGGGGCCGGCAACCCGACGGGCGGCCCCACCTCGGCCGCCTCCATCAGTTTCTGACCCCACCAGATGCCCGGCCGGCGCAGGTCCTCGCCGGTCGGGCACGTCGAGGCGCAGGGAAAACGACAGTTCGATGACGACCCGCATTCACCCTCGTAACAACCGGCCGGATCGACGTCGTACGGCGTTTGCCGGCGAAAACCCCGGGTAGCGGCTGGCCGAGGGCCGACGAGGTACGTCGCATCACCGGCACCGTGGGAGGGCAGAGACGTGGGACACAGAGCGCGCCGGGCGGCGCTGATCGGCAGCGTGACGCTGCTGGCCGTGACAGTCGGCTGCACGGCAGACCGCAACGCCGAAGCGACGTCCCCCGCCACACCGGCGGTCACGTCCGCGCCGGCCAACGCCGGCCTGCCGCAGGTCGTCGCACGACTGCAACCCTCCGTGGTCACTGTCCGGACCGACGCGGGCCTCGGCTCCGGCGTGGTCTTCCGCGACGGTGGGTTGGTGCTGACCAACGAACACGTCGTGGGCGAACAGAAGGACGTGGAACTCGCCCTCGCCGACGGCACCCGGACACCCGCCCGGGTCGTCGCCGCCGACGCCGTCACCGACCTCGCCGTCCTGCGCGCGCAGCGCACCGACCTGCCCCCAGCGCCGCTGCGCACCGAACTGCCGCCACCGGGCGAACCGGTCATCGCGCTTGGCAGCCCACTGGGCTTCCTCAACAGCGTCACCGCGGGCATCGTCTCCGGCGTCGGCCGGGAGATTCCCGGATCCGCCACCCAGGGCAACGCCCTGGTCGACCTGATCCAGACCGACGCCGCGATCTCCCCCGGCAACTCCGGCGGCGCGCTCGCCGACTACTCCGGCCGCGTCCTCGGCATCAACGACGCCTACCTGCCCCCGCAGACCGGGGCCGTCTCGATCGGGTTCGCCATCCCCGCCGCCACCGCCGTCGACATCGCCGACGACCTGCTGGACGACGGCAAGGTCACGCAGCCCTACCTCGGCTTGGCGGTGGCCCGGCTCACCCCGCAGATCGCCCGGTCTCTCGGCGCCGCCACCGACCGCGGCGTACTGGTCCGGGACGTCGCCGGCGACGGCCCGTCGGCCAAGGCAGGCCTACGGCCGGGCGACATCGTCACCGAACTGGCCGGCGAACGCACCGACACCCTGGAGGCGTTCCTCGGCGCCCTACGCGCGGTCGAACCCGGCCAACGCGTCCCCGTCACCTACCTGCGCGGCACCGACACCCGCCGCACGACCGTCACGCCGACCGCCGCCACCCGCTGACCCGCCCCCGCCCCCGCCCCCGCCCCCGCCCCCGCCCACCAAGGATAGGCATCGAACATCAACGACGACGGGATCACCGTAACCGGCAGCGAGGCGAGTGACGATTGACGAAATCGGACATGGACGTCGTGTGCTCGCCATAATGTGGGACCGATCAGTGTGTCCGACGCACCGGCACCCAACGTCCCGTGCACCGCACACTTTCGAGGAGACGGCGTGAGTTCCGACGATCACCGCCGGTCACCGTCGCGTCGGCGACCGATACGCAGCCGGTTACGCCCTCCCGTGCGGGGCGGAGTCGGCCGCCGGGTCGGTGCGTTGCTGCGGCTGCTGACCGCGCTGGTGCTGGCCGGCGGGGCGTACGCGGCGCTCGCGCCCGCCGCCCGTGCCCAGGACACGGACCGGTTCAGCGGCGCCGCCGCCGAGGGCGAGGCGTTGTTCAACGTCGGCTGCATCACCTGCCACGGCCGCAACGGTGGAGGTGTGGAAGGACGGGGGCCGAGCCTGGTCGGAGTGGGTGCCGCGTCGGTCGAGTTCCAGGTGGGCACCGGCCGGATGCCGCTGGCGCGGCAGGAGGCCCAGGCGATGCGCAAGCCGCCGCAGTACAGCGACGACGAGATCCGCCAGTTGGCCGCGTACGTGCAGGAACTCGGCGGCGGACCCGTGGTCCCCGACAACGTCGGGAGCCGAGCCGGCAAGGCGGATCTGGCCCGGGGCGGGGAGCTGTTCCGGATCAACTGCTCGCAGTGCCACGCGTTCGGCGGCGGCGGAGGGGCCCTCTCCTCGGGCAAGTACGCCCCCAGCCTGTATCCGGCGTCGAGCCGCACGATCTACGCGGCCATGCTCAGCGGCCCGCAGAACATGCCGGTGTTCGGCGACACTCAGCTCACACCCGAGCAGAAAACGGACATCATCGCCTACATCCAGCAGGTCGTCCAAGACGACCGCGACCCCGGTGGGTTCAACCTGGGCCGCTACGGCCCGTCCACCGAGGGGCTGGCGATCTTCCTGGTCGGTGTCGTCGCCCTGGTGTTCGCCAGTCTGTGGATCGCGGGCAAATCATGAACGCCCGCACGGAACCTCAGGATTCCCACCGCGTCGACGTCCACGACCCGACACTCTCGCGCTTCGAGGTGGTCCGCGAGGGCGCACGCCGCGACGACATCGAGATCGTCCACTACGAGCCGCAGGTGTCCCCGGGCTCCAAGGCCGAGCGGCGGGTGAGCCGGACGGTAGCCTCGCTGTTCCTGGTGGCGGGCCTGGCCGCCACCGCCTTCCTCGTGGTCTACATCTGGTGGCCGTGGCGCTACCGTCTCGTGGGCGGCATCGAGGAGTTCTACACGCCGCTTCTCGGGCTGACCCTCGGCGTGGCGCTGCTCGCGGTGGGCTTCGGGATCCTGGTGTGGGGCAAGAAGCTGCTGCCCAAGGAGGTGTCGGTGCAGGACCGGCACGACGCGCCGTCCTCCGCCGAGGACCGGCGCATCACCGGTCAGACCCTGCGCTACCTCGGCGACGAACTCGGTGTCAAACGACGGCCGCTGCTCGGAGTGTCCCTGCTCGCGGGCCTGGTGCCGGTCGGGGTAGTCGTCGCCGCGCCCCTGGTCGGCGGTCTGATCAGGGATCCCCACGACGACCGGGAACTGTTCCGCACCGGCTTCGCCCCCGCCGACGACGACGGCGTTGTCACCAGGATCCGCCTGGTCCGGGAGGACGGGCGACCGATCCGCCCGTCGGACATCCTGCCCGGAGGACAGGTCACCGCCTTCCCCGGCATCCCGCACGGCGTCAGCAACGAGTACGCCGACTCGGTCACCCTGCTCATCCACCTGCGGGCCCAGGACGCCCTTGTGGCCCGGGAGAACAACCGCGAGGCCGGCAAGCAGGACTGGATGTGGGGCGACTTCATCGCCTACTCCAAGATTTGCACCCACGCCGGCTGCCCCGCCAGCCTCTACGAACAACAGACCAACCGGCTGCTCTGCCCCTGCCACCAGTCCCAGTTCCTCATCACCGACAACGCCCGCCCCGTCTTCGGCCCCGCCAACCGACCCCTACCGCAACTACCCATCGAGGTCGACGACGGCTTCTTCGTCGCCTCCTCCGACTACCAGGCACCCATCGGCCCCGACTTCTGGGAACGCCCCTGATGAGTGCCCCACCCCCGACCCACCAGCCCCGGGCGATCCGCGTGCTCCAGCCGCTACGACGGCCCCGCGGTCGCGCGCGCACGGCGATGCTGGCCGCACTGGCGACGGCACACCTGCTTCTCGCCGCCTGCGGCGCGGGGCAGATCGCGGAGACCGCCGTGAAGGACCCCTCCATCCAGGGCGTCAACCTCGCCAGCGACAACGGTGAGTACGCCGTCCGGGGCCTGCTCCTGCCGTTCCCGGGCGTCGACGGCTACCGGGCCAGCGCGAACGCACCGCTGTACGCGGTGATCTACAACGACTCCAAGCGCCCCGTCACGGTCACCGTCACCACCCAGGACGCCCGGGACATCGTCATCGTCGGCGCGGAGCCGCCCCTGCCACCCGCGGGGGAAACACCCCCGGCGACCCGGCCTGCCTCACCACCCGGCTCCCGAGGCCCGGCCGCATCACCGACGCCCACCGCGACAACCAGCGGGCCACCGGCGATGTCGACCCCCCGGCCCGCACGCTTCGACCTGCCCCCACTCAGCTTCGTCCGATTCAACGAACAGACCGGCCGCCACTTCCAGCTTCTCGGCCTGAACGAGGCGCTGCGCTCCGGCCAGAACGCCATGGTGACCTTCGACTTCGGCAACGGCCAGCAGGTCTCCGGCCCGGCGCCGGTCGCTGCTCCCCTGACCCCGGTCGCGCCCCCACCACCGATCATCCGCCCCGGAGGCGCCGAGTCCCAGCAGGAGAACGGTCAGGGCGGCTGATCACGGCTTACCGACGCATCGACCGGACCCGTGGACCTGAGTGGGCGTACCTGCCGCCGACGTCCGCCACCTACTGCTACTTCGCATTGCGGCGTGATGACGGCACCGACCAGACGATCCATGATCTCCTGCCCTGCCGGGCGCGGGACAAGGCCGGGAGGGCGGAGGACCCGACCGCGGTGGTGCTGGACACCCAGTCGATCCGGGCGGCCAACCTCCGGCATCCTCGAACGGCTCGGCAGCCACCCGAGCAGCGAACGATCATCGATCAGCGTGACCCGCCCGTTCCGCCAGGGACCAGCAGGTCTCACGCTCCACCTCCGACAGCAGCCCCTCCACGAACTGCCCGGCCGTCCGGCGAGGCTCCGCCCACACGAACCGGACAGCGACACGCGCTGTGACACGCGGCCACCGCACGATCTTCGGTTGTCCTCACAAACCCATCGATGATCAACGCGGTGGCCGTCTTCATGCCTGCGCCACGCCGCCGAAGCGCTGCGGGGTCAGGTCGGACAGGGGACAGCACGGTTTCGCCAGGCAGTCGCCGGCCACCCGAACCTGCCGGTCCACGTGCGTCGCGGCTTACTCGCGGATTCGAGCGAGTGGGTGGAGCAAGCCAGACGAGCTGCGATCATGAAGGCGGGGCGTGGGCGCCGGGCTCGCCTGGCGGGGCCTCGATGGCCAGCCTCAGCGCCGCCTCGACCGGATAGACCGGGCAGTACAGCGGAGTGTCTGTGGCCGGCGGGGCCGCGTCCTTCGCCTCGAACGCCTTGCGGGCCCGGCCGAGGTCCGCGAGCAGGTCGGCCACTGACGGTTCCTTCTTCGGCTCCGGGGGCGCCGCCTCAACGGGTGCCTCCGTCTTCGGTGCTGTGATCGAGACGCCGAGCGCCGCCGCGGCGGCGTTGAGCCCGTCCTTCGGCATCGCGGCGGCCAGCGCCGAGAGGCGGCCGACGGCCTGGTCGGCGTACGCGGCGTCGACCGGCACCGCCGGCAGCTCGAACCGGGTTCCGGTCTGAGCGCCGAACGGGGCGTCGCGGAACACCCGGTCGCGGTTCTCGGCGTCGACGAGCACGTGGCGGCCGTCGTGGAGGTCGGCGTACAGGTTGGCGGCGAGCACGTTCCCGTCGAGCAGCAGGTTCTGGCCGGGCACGGTCGCGCGGACGGCGATGCTGTCGGCGAAGGCGAGCACGTTGGCCTCGACCCGCATGACACCCCGGCCGGAGATGTCCAGCAGGCAACCGGCCGTGGACTGCCCGGTCGAGGCCCGGCCGGTGGGGTCGGCGGCGAACAGGACCGTGTTGCCGCGGATGGTCCAGGGGCCCGCGCCGGGTGCCTGGATACGGACGGCGGTGCCGCTCGTGTTGACGACCACGTTGTTCTCGAACGTCCCGTACGCCGCACTGAGCTGCACGGCGCAGTACGCCGCGTTGGCGAAGACGCAGTCGCGCACGGTGATGCCGCCGCTGCCACCACGCAGGTCGAGCAGCGCCGCCGACTGGGAATGGCCCGCGTCGAGGGCGCCGCTGTCGGCGTACGCGTTGTAGGTCGCCCCGTCGAACATGAACCCGTCAAGGATGAGGCCCTCCCCCGAGTCCTCGCCGGTGAGCACCGGATCGCCGAAGATGCCCTTCGCCTTGGTCTCCGGAGTGAGCACGAAGCGCACGGGGTGTCGCCAGGGGTCGCGCGCGGCGAACTCGGCGTCCCACCCGCCCAGCAGCGTCAGGTTGCGTACGGGGATGCGCCACGTGCCCGACCGCAGGCGGCCGGTGTACTCACCTGCGGCGACGAGGATGCGGTCGCCCTCGGCGGCCTTTTCGAGGGCCTGGAACGGGTCGCGGAACGGCGCCTCCCGGCTGCCGTCCCCGCCGGAGGATCCGGCCCGCACGAACCAGTCGCGGCCGGCCGGGCGGGGCGGCTCGGGGGCCGTGACGTCGAGCACGGGCGCGAGGGAGTCGAGGACGATGGTGGCGCTCTGACGCCCGCCGGGCGGCGTGAGGCGATACGTGCCGCGGAGCAGGTACGTGGACTCGACGTCGAGGCCGCGCGAATACCGTACGGCCTCCTCGGTCTGGTGATGGACGAGGCCGTAGCGCGGGGCGAGCGCCCACCACGGGCTGTTGTCGGTGCCGGGCTCGTAGACGGCGACGCCGATGTGCGTCTCCGCGAGCTCGGGGAGGATCTGCGTGTTCTGGTCGAAGCCGACCCCGGCCCGCACCTGCACCGGGGCTCCGGCGAGCGCCGGGTCGGCCTCGTAGAGCCGCGCCCAGTCGACGGCCTGGTACGCGGGACCGGCCGGGAGCTCGGTGAACGGCTCCGGCGCCGCCAGGTCGGCGGGGTGCGCGCCGGGCGCCGCGCCGACCGCGAGGGCGAGCACCTCGGCCGGGGCGAGCCGCCGCATGACGGGCCGCTGAACATCATGGTCTGATGTGGACGGCAGCTCGCCGAGGCCGGCCGATGTCCGCAGCGCGTTGAGGGCGGCGATCGGCGGGCGCTCATACGTGACGGCGACGTCCACCGTGTACGTGTCGAGCCACGCCGCTGGGAGCCCGGTCAGCTGTGGGTCGCCGACGGTGTTGCCGGCCGCCGAGCGCAGACCGACGTCTTCGAGCTCCGCGGCGTACTCCTCGGTGAGCTCGGCCTGCGCGCCCGACACCCGGCTGCGCACGATGTCGCGCGGTGTGGCGAAGAACAGGTTGCGGTCGATGGCGATCTGCCCGACGTCGCGCAGGCAGGCGACGGCCGCGTTACCGCAGCCGACGAACACGTTGTCGGCGATCGCGGCAGCGCCGTTGACCCGTACGCCGACCGCCCGGTCGGCGCCGGAGCCGCGCGGCGGGTCGGAGTCGTCGTGGGCGAAGGCGAAGGTGTTGCGGCTGACCGCGGCCGGGGTCTCGGGGGCGCCGTCGCGGACGGTGAGCAGGCTGAGGCCGACGCAGTTGACGACGATGTTGTTCTCGAAGACCACGGAGTCGCCGCCGAGATCGACGGCGCCGGAGCTGCCGTTGGCGAAGCAGCAGTCGCGGACGGTGATGCGCTCGCCGCGCAGGCTCACCAGCGGGCCGTCCCCGTAGGAGGCGCGCTGCAGGCCGCCCTGCTCGTCGTAGTCGTCGCGCCCGGCCCCGTCGAAGAACAGCCCGTCCAGGACGAGGCCGTCGTGGCCGCCGATGCCCTGGAGCATGTTCGGCTCGTTCGGGACGCGCAGGCCGGTCTTTGCCGCGAAGACCGTCGGTGTCTGCCAGGGGGTGCGGCGGGCGAAGTCGGGGCTGTATCCGCCGAGCAGGGTCAGCTCGGGGGTGTCGACGACCCACGAGGAGCGCTCGCCGCGCCCGGTATAGGTGCCCGCCGCGATGTGGATGCGATCGCCGGGCGCAGCCTGCCGCAGCGCGAGCCACGGGTCGTGGAACGGCCGGGCCCGGGTGCCGTCGCCGACCGGGCCGCCCGCCGCGACGAAGAGGTCGGTCATGACTTCTTCACCTCGTCGTCGGCTTCCTCCGTCTTGTCCGCGAGCAGCTTGAAGCCCACCTTGACCGCGTCTCTGACCTGTGCGAACGCGGCGAGGCCCGTCTGCTTGTAGGGTCCCTCGGCCAGGTCCTTGACGTATTCCTCCTCGGTCGCCAGCAGCGACTCCAGGGATGCCGAGGCCTTCTTCAGCTCCTCGTTGAACTTCGCCAGCGTGCCCGGATCATCGGTCAGCTGGGCGAAGGCGTTGGTGCTCTCCTTCACGAGCGTGGGGAAGAGCTCCTTGTAGAGCTTGCTGGACTGCTCCTTGGCCGCCTCGGCCCGCGTGTCAAGCCCTCGGTCGAGGACGTTCTCCTTCATCCAGTCCCAATCAGTGGCCCGGTAGTCGCCGGACGCGCCGATGCCGCGCCAGTTCCCCGCCGCCTCGGCGCCGCGGGCGAAGAGCTTGTCGATCCAGTCCTCGTCGAGCTGTTCGCGGGCCGCGGTCAGCAGCTTGATGTTGTCGACCACCGTCTGCTTCGCGGCACGCTTCTGCTTGGCCGCCATGAGGTTCTCCGCGGTGAGCTTCTCGAAGTTCTTGATCGCCTCGTTGGCGATCTCCTTGGACGACGAGTCCTTCATGAAGAGGACGATCAGGCGGGCGCCCGAGGTCGGGAGGTATTTGACGAGCAGGCTCTTGACCGTGTCCTGGATGGAGCCGAAGTTCTTGAGGAGCAGCTGCTCGACGATCGCGTCGTTGCTACGCGCGTTCTTGAGGTCCTCCTCGCACTTCTTGATCAGCGCGAGGTCGGCCTCCAGGACCTTGCTCATCAGCGTGGCGACCTCGGGGACGTCGAGCCGGGCGACCTGCGCCCAGATCTTGCGCTCCCCGGCGAGGAAGTCACGCGGGCCGACCGCGGTCCACCGTTCGTCGACGGACATCGCGTTGGCCTGGCTGTCCTCCAGCACCGACCGGATGTCCGATTCGAGGCGCTCCATCAGCGCCTCGGCCCGCTCGCAGTTGGTCTCCCACCGGTCGGTCAGGCCGTCATAGCCCGGTTGCTCCAGCTTGGAGAGCATCTCCTCGAACAGCTTCTCCCGCTCGGCGTCGAAGCGTTCCAGCAGATCCAAGACCTTGTCGAGGATGTCCTCCTCGAACCCCGTGGCGCGCATCCGCTGCTCAACGAGCTCGCGGGCGTCATCGACATCTTCCACAAATTTCAGCGTAGGAGCCCTCGGTCACCCGAGGCAGTCGTGAACCCGATCCCTGCCAGATCAAGGATCCGACCTATGCCGCCGCTCGGTGAAGACCGACTCCGGAAGTCGTCGACTCTTCGGGAGTGCACCATGTCATCCCTGTTCAGCGGACCGATACTTGGTGTTCGTATGCGTCTTGCGTCTGGCACCGGGGCGCAGCCGGCTCATAACGGCATGGGGTGCCCGCTCCGTGGCGGCCACCCCATGCCTTACCGTCCCGTGCGGTCACTCCCCCAAGAACGCACGGACGAGCCTCAGTTGCGGGCGTAGATCTCCGCGGCCGGGGTGTCCGACGTCGTGTTGGCGGCCTGGGCCGGCCACGCGGACGGCGGCACGCTGGCCAAGCGGGTCTACGTACACCCGGACAACAGCCACCTCAAGGTCGCCGCCGAGCACCTGGAATCGGGCTTATTCGGGTGACTCCCGTGACACGAAATACAGCAGTACGCCCGTACGTGATGAATTGTGAGACGGAACAGCAAGAAGGCCTCGACCCACCGAAGTGAACCAAGGCCCTGACCTGCTCTTTTACTGTCGGGACGGCCGGATTCGAACCGACGACCCCTTGCCCCCCAGGACGTCGCGGTAGGCGTCGGTGCACGTCAGCAACGGTGCGCCGGGCGGCACACCGTCGGCGGTTGCGCTGTCCGTGTCCACTCGGGTTGGACGTGTGGTCCCCAGTTGGTCCCCGGTTGCGCTGTCGGTTCCCTTCTCGCTCCAGCACGGTCAGCCGTTGGGTGTGGTCGTCCGCAGCACCTGCGGGTGCCGGCTTCCCGTCGCGCAGGCTTCGCCCTGCCGGGCCGGGCCTGCCCGGTCCAGGTGGAGCGCCCCACCGGACGTACGACCTGGACCGGGCAGGCCCGGTCTGGCTGCCTGTGGTGTGCGGCGGGTGGCACCGGACTGGCCGGGCATCCCAGAGCCGCCCGGGTCCAAGGGCGGGTAGCCCTTGCCGCCGGAGGCATGCTCCGGGTCGTAGGGCCGGAGGCCCTACCCGCCGGAGGCGAAGGGGTGTCCAGGCACTCCCGCACGACGACCTGTCGCTCAATACACGATCATGATCTCGTGAGTAAACACTTCATGATCGGCGATGAGACTCTGTGGAACCCTTCCAACGGCGTCGCCGAACTCTTCGTCCGTACTGCCGATGCTCTAGCCCAGGCGGAAGGCGTGGCGACCGGTATTGAGCCGATGCTGATCCGCGACGAATACTGGATCAACGCGGATGAATTCACCGCGTTCGTCGACGTGCTCGTCCGCCGCTACACAGGATCCCGGCATCCGATTCTCCGGTCATTGATCGAGGGGTTCACGGCCACCGCGCTCGTCATTGTTGAACGTGCCGGCCGTGACATCGGCGCGTTGAGCAACCCGTCGCTGCCTGGTTGGCAGGACGTCTCGGTTGGTGCTACCGGCCTGGCCGCGCCCGGTGATGCTGAGCGGCTCCGGGAGCTTCGGGAGGAGAGAGCCCGGGCCATGCCTTACTGATCACCGGTTGCCGAATTGGGCGGAGCCCTGGTTGTCCTCGCTGAGGACGGCCGGGGCTTCGTCGTGTTCTCTAGAGATCGCGCGCCGCCGGGGTCGCCGCGCCGGGAGCGAAGCGGCAAGGCGCGGTGTGCCCCGGCGGCGCGCAGCGGCCCGCCAGGGCCGCCTTGAAGACGTATGGAAAGTTCTCACCGGGTCGAAGCGGCGAAGCGGCGGCAAGCGTCCAAGCGGGAAGACTGATGCACAGATGCGTTGATCGTTCAACGCGGGCACAATGGCGTACGTGACGAACCCTGATCCAGACGCGGAAATGAAAAGAGGGTTCCCGCAAGTCGCTGACCTGCGGAAACCCTCTCACTGTCGGGACGGCCGGATTCGAACCGACGACCCCTTGACCCCCAGTCAAGTGCGCTACCAAACTGCGCCACGTCCCGATGCCCCCGCGTGACGTTCCCCGCGGCAGCCGGTACAGCTTAGCGCAAGATCTTCGCACGGTACGCACAGGCCCCTCCGCCTCGCACGGGCCCCGCGTCACTCCCCCTAGAGCGTCCTAGGAAGGAGGTTGCCGGGCGGGGTCCGGCGGCCTCCGCCCGGATGACTCAGCCGTGGGCCTTGCCGCGGCCTCCGGGGCCGAGCTTCTTCCGCGGCCGGACCGAGATGTCGATCGGGCTGCCCTCGAACCCGAACTCCTCACGCAGCTTGCGCTCCACGAACCGCTGGTAGCCGGCGTCCAGCGGACCGGTGGTGAACAGCACGAACCGCGGCGGCGCCACCCCGGCCTGGGTGGCGAACAGGATGCGCGGGGCACGTCCGCCACGAACCGGGTGCGGGGTGGCCTGGACCAGCGCGGTGAGCCACTGGTTGAGCTGCGCGGTGGGGATCCGCGTCTCCCAGCTCGCCAGCGCCTTGCGCAGCGCCGGAGCCAGCTTGTCGACGGCCCGGCCGGTCTGCGCGGACAGGTTCAGCCGGATCGCCCAGGGGATGCGCCGCAACTCCCGGTCGATCTCCTTGTCCAGGTAGTAGCGGCGGTCGGCGTCCACCAGGTCCCACTTGTTGAACGCGATGACCAGGGCCCGGCCGGCCTCCACCACCATGGTGAGGATCCGCTGGTCCTGCTCGCTGATCACCTCGCTGGAGTCCAGCAGCACCACCGCCACCTCGGCCGCCTCGATCGCCGAGGCGGTACGCAGGCTGGCGTAGTATTCGGTGCCGCTGGCCCGTCCGACCCGCTTGCGCAGGCCGGCGGTGTCCACCAGTTGCCAGGTCTCGCCGCCGATCTCGACCAGGCTGTCCACCGGGTCGACAGTGGTGCCGGCGACCGAGTCGACCACCGCCCGGTCCTCGCCGGAGAACCGGTTGAGCAGGCTGGACTTGCCGACGTTGGGGCGGCCGACCAGGGCCACCCGGCGCGGGCCGCGCGGGCGGTTCTCCACGATCTTCGGCGCCTCGGGCAGCGCGGCCATGATGGCGTCGAGCAGGTCGCCGGAGCCGCGGCCGTGCAGCGCCGACACCGGGAACGGCTCACCGAGACCGAGTGACCACAGCGAGGTCGCCTCCATCTCGATGGTGGTGTTGTCGGCCTTGTTGGCCACCAGGATCACCGGTTTGGCGCTGCGGCGCAGCATCTTCACCGCGGCCTCGTCCACGTCGGTCGAACCGACCATGGCGTCCACCACGAACAGCACCACGTCGGCGGTGACCACGGCCGTCTCGGCCTGGGCGGCGATGGCGGCGGCCCGGTCCCGGGCGTCGGGCTCCCAACCGCCGGTGTCCACCACGGTGAACGCCCGGCCGTTCCACTGCGCGTCGTAGGGCACCCGGTCCCGGGTGACGCCGGGAACGTCTTCGACGACCGCCTGGCGACGGCCGATGAGGCGGTTGACGAGCGTGGACTTGCCCACGTTGGGACGGCCGACCACGGCCACCACGGGCTGCGGGCCGGTCGGCTCGTCGGAGTCGGCCTCCGGCTCGCGCAGCTCCACCCAACCACCGAAGTCGTCGTCGCTCACGCCGGGCCACCCTTCGTCGGAGCCAGCAGCGCCGGCGACGCCCACGGAACCCCGCTCACGCGACACCCCGCTCGGTGAGAAGGTCACGCAGGCGCGCGACGACCTCGTCGATGCCCAGCTCGGTGGTGTCCAGCACCACGGCGTCGGGGGTCTGCTGCAACGGGTTGACCTTGCGGGTCGAGTCGAGCCGGTCCCGCCGGGCCAGGTCGGCGGCGGTCGCCGTGACGTCGGCCGCGTCCTCGGCGCTGCGCCGCCGGGCGCGGGCCGCCTCGGAGGCGGTCAGGTAGACCTTCAGGTCGGCGTCGGGGGCCACCACGGCGCCGATGTCGCGGCCCTCCACCACGATCCGGGCCGCCTCGGCGATCAGCCGCCGCTGCCGGTCGACGAGCAGCTCACGGACCGCGCCGACGGCGGCGACCGCGGAGACCGCGCCGGTCACCTCGGCGCCGCGGATGTCGGTGGACACGTCGGTGCCGTCGACGGTCACCGCGTACCCCCGGGGGTCGGTGCCGATGCGCAGGTCGGCCTCGCCGGCGACCTTGGCCACCGACTCGGTGTCGGTCAGCTCCACCCCGGAGCGCAGGACCGCCCAGGTCAGCGCCCGGTACATGGCGCCGGTGTCGAGGTAGCGGGCGTCGAGGCTCACCGCCAGCCGCCGCGACACGGTGGACTTCCCCGAACCGGACGGCCCGTCCACCGCGACCACGCAGCGCCCGGCCGGCACGTTTTCCTCCACCGTTGTCCTCCTCAGCCCGTACCTCGCGGGTCGCCGGTGTGTCCGGCGCCGTTGAGCGGAAGTATGTCGTCGTCAATCATGCCCGCGCCGCGCGGGCGTCCCGTCGGGGGCGCGTGCGCGCCGGCCCGCGGACCGCGTCGAAGCCTACCGGGAGCCGTACCCCGATCGTCTCCGGTCAGTCACCCACGGCCTTGAACAGGGCGGCGACCTCCGCGTTGGTCAGCCGCCGGGTGCGCCCGGCGCGCAGGTCGCCCAGCCGGATCGGACCGATCGAGGTACGCACCAGACGGCTCACCGGGTGCCCCACCTCGTCGAACATCCGCCGGACGATGTGCTTGCGCCCTTCGTGCAGGGTGACCTCCACCTGGGCGGTCTTACCGAGTGTGTCCACCACCTTGAACGCCTCGGCCCGGACCGGCCCGTCCTCCAGCTCGACGCCGGCGGCCAGGCGCTTGCCGAGGTTGCGCGGGATCGGCCCGGAGACCTCGCACAGGTAGGTCTTCGGCACCCCGAAGGAGGGGTGCATGAGCCGGTGCGCAAGCGTCCCGTCGTTGGTGAGCAGCAGCAGGCCCTCGCTGTCCGCGTCGAGCCGCCCGACATGGTAGACGCGCTGCTCGACCCGGTTGCCGAGGAAGTCGGACAGGGCGGCGCGTCCCTTTTCGTCCGCCATGGTGGAGACCACCCCGCGCGGTTTGTTCATGGCCAGGTAGACCAGCCGGGTGTCGACCTGGAGCCGCTCCCCGTCGACGTGGATGACGTCCTGGGCGGGGTCGGCCTTGTCGCCGAGCTGCGCGACCCGGCCGTTGACCGTGACCCGCCGCCGGAAGATCAGGTCCTCACAGGCGCGCCGCGAGCCCACCCCCGCGGCGGCGAGGACCTTCTGGAGGCGCTCGGCGCCCTCGTACACGGGGGCGTCGATTTTCGGGGCACGGTCATCGCGTGGCATCGGCAAGCTCTTCTACGTCGTCGGGAAGGAACGGGGCCAGGGGCGGCAGGTCGTCCACCGAGTTGAGCCCCAGCTTCTCCAGGAACATGATGGTGGTCCGGTAGAGGAAGGCGCCGCTGTCCGCTTCGGTGCCGCACTCCTCGACCAGGCCGCGACCCACCAGGGTACGGAGCACCCCGTCGCAGTTGACACCCCGGATGGCCGAGATGCGCGAACGGGTCACCGGCTGCCGGTAGGCGACCACGGCGAGGGTCTCCAGCGCGGCCTGGGTCAGCCGGACCGACTGCCCGTCCAGCACGAACCGCTCGACGTAGGTGGCGTATTCCGGCCGGGTGTAGAGACGCCAGCCACCTGCGGCCCGGCGCAGCTCGAAACCGTGCCCGGCAGCGGTGTAGCCGGCGGCGATGTCGTCGAGCATCGCGCCCACCCGTTCCGGGGCCTGCTCCAGCACCTCGGCCAGGACCAGCTCGCTGACCGGCTGGTCCACCACCAGCAGGATCGCTTCCAGGGCTCCGCGCAGCTCCGCGTCGTCCAGCACCGGCGCGGGCACCGGCTCCGGCGCCGCCCGCCGCCGGACCCGCTTCGGAGGTACGCCGGAAGCGTCCCCCGCACCACCACCCGCCGACGCACCACCGCCCAGCCCGCCACCGCCCAGCCCGCCACCGTCGCCGCTCCCGCCGTCGCCGCTCCCCTCGTCGCCGACCGAGGTCTCCCCCGAGATCTTGGTACGGTCCCGCCCCTCCAGGGGCGCATCCGTACCAAGATCTCCACTCGTCTCGCCCACAGACGCGATCGTGGAAGGAGTCGGCCCCTCTGGGGGCCCATTGCTTCCACGATCTGCGGAGGGGTGGAGGTCCTGGGGCTCGGGGTGGTCGGATTGTGGCGGGTCCTCGTCGGTGGGGGCGGGGGTCGCCGGGGTGGGGCGCTCCCACGGGGGGATCCAGGCGGCGGCCTGATCCGCCAGCGAGTCGCGGCGCTCCTCGTCGCTCATCAGGTCACTCCTGCGTCGGTGCGGTCGTATCCGCCGCTTCGCGGCGTGAGTCGGCGCCCGCGTCAACGGCGCCAGCGGCGGCAGCGACGTCGGCGGCGGCGCCGGGGGCCGGGTCGGGCGCCGCCGGTGCGGGCGAGCTGACGGGTGCGGTGGTCGGCTCCGGGGTGCCGGCGTACTCGTCGACGGTCAGCTCGGCGTCGCCGTCGGCGGGGCCGGTCCAGCGGACCGTCAGCTCCTCCAACGCCTGTTCCTGCACGAACGCGACCAGCCCCTGCCGGTACAGCTCGAGCAGCGCCAGGAACCGGGCCACCACCTCGAGCGTCATCTCGCAGTCGGCGCAGAGCTGCGAGAACGTGGCGATCCCGGCGCGACGTAGCCGGTCGGCGATGACGCCGGCGTGCTCCCGGACGCTGACCCGGACCATGTGCACGTGCGCGATGGACACCTCGGGCACCGGTTTCGGACTTATCGCCTTCAACGCGAGCTTGAGCAGCCGCTGCGGGCCGATGCCGAGCACCAGGTCGGGCAGCGCCTCGGCGTACCGGGGTTCGAGGGTGACCGCGCGCGGGTAGCGCCGGCCGCCGACGGCCTCGAGTTCGGCGATGTGCGCCGCCGCCTCCTTGTACGCCTTGTACTGCAACAGCCGGGCGAAGAGCAGGTCCCGCGCCTCCAGCAGTGCCAGGTCCGCCTCGTCCTCGACGTCGGCCGAGGGCAGCAGCCGGGCCGCCTTGAGGTCGAGGAGGGTCGCGGCGACCAGCAGGAACTCGCTTGTCTCGTCCAGGTCCCACTTGTCACCCATGGCCCGCAGGTAGGCGATGAACTCGTCGGTGACCCGGTGCAGGGCGACCTCGGTGACGTCCAGCTTGTGCTTGCTGATCAGTTGGAGCAGCAGGTCGAACGGGCCGGTGAAGTTGTCCAGCCGGACGGTGAAACCGCTGGTCTCGTCCACCGGCGCCGGGTCGGCCAGGAGCACGTCGGCAGCGACGGGGTCGCCGTGCGGCGGGTCGAGGGGCGGTGCGGTCACCGGGAAACCGTAGTCGACGCGGCGGGCGGGTGGCGTGGGCCCTACCGGTCCGTCTGGGCGGCGATCACCTCTCGGGCGAGCTGCCGGTAGTTGCGCGCGCCCGAGGAGGCCGGGTCGAGGGTGGTGATGGGCGCGCCGGCCACCGTCGACTCGGGGAACTTCACCGTCTTGGTGATGACGGTCTGGTAGACCTTGTCGCCGAACGCCTCGACCACCCGCTGGAGCACCTGACGGCAGTGGGTGGTACGGCTGTCGTACATGGTGGCGAGGATGCCTTCGAGCTCCAGGTCGAAGTTGAGCCGCTCGCGCACCTTGTCGATGGTGTCCAGCAGCAGCGCCACGCCGCGCAGGCTGAAGAACTCGCACTCCAGCGGGATGAGCACGCCGTGGGCGACGGTCAGCGCGTTGATCGCCAGCAGGCCGAGCGAGGGCTGGCAGTCGATCAGGATGAAGTCGTATTCCTTGCGGATGGTGCGCAGCACCCGGGCCAGGGCCATCTCCCGGGCGACCTCGTTGACGAGCTGGATCTCGGCGGCGGAGAGGTCGATGTTGGCCGGCAGCAGGTGCAGCCCGGCCACGTCGGTTTTGATCAGGACGTCCTCGGCGGTGACGTCGTCCTGCATGAGCAGGTTGTAGACCGACAGGTCGAGGTTGTGCGGGTTGACGCCCAGGCCGACGGAGAGGGCGCCCTGCGGATCGAAGTCGACGAGCAGCACCTTGCGGCCGTATTCGGCGAGCGCGGCACCGAGGTTGATGGTGGTCGTGGTCTTGCCGACGCCACCCTTCTGGTTGGCCATCGCGATGATCCGCGCCGGGCCGTGCCGGTCGGTCGGCATCGGCTCGGGGATCGGCTTGCGCATCGTGTACGCGGCCGGGTCGGCGGGACCGAGGTCGGCGCCGAGCGTCGCCTGCTGCTCACGGAGCTCCGACGTCCAGGTCTCGGCACGGTCACCGTTTCCTGCCATGTCCTCGTTGCCCCCTCCCGACGACCAACCCGGCGTCGGAGCCGTCCGACGTCCCTCGCGGCGCCGCTGCGCACCTCCGGTCCGTCGCACCTGGAGGCCCGCGCCGATGCCGACTGTACGCCACCGGCCAGCAGCAGGTTCGGTAGCGGGTCGGCGTGTCGGCCGCCCGTCGGTGGCTCGCCCCGCGACCGGTCGGGCCGGCGCCCCCGACCACTCACCCCAACGCACGCGGGTGGGCGGTGGCGTACACCTCGCGCAGCCGTTCCACGGTGACCAACGTGTATACCTGGGTGGTGGTCACCGTCGCGTGGCCGAGCAGTTCCTGCACGACGCGCACGTCCGCGCCGCCGTCGAGCAGGTGGGTGGCGTAGGAGTGGCGCAGGGTGTGCGGGGAGACCGCCTCGGGCCCGTCGACCGGCAGGCCGGCGCGGGCGGCGGCGGCGCGCAGCACGCCCCAGGCGCCCTGCCGGGTGAGCGGCCCGCCCCGGGCGTTGACGAACAGCGCCGGGGTGCCCCGGCCGGCGGCGACGAGCGCCGGGCGGCCACGGACCAGCCAGGCGCGCGTCGCGTCGGCGGCGTACCCGCCGACCGGGACGAGGCGGGCCTTGCCGCCCTTGCCGCGCAGCAGCACGGCGCCGGCGTCCAGGTCGACGTCGTCGACGGCCGCGCCGACCGCCTCGGAGATGCGCGCGCCGGTGCCGTACAGGAACTCCAGCAGCGCCCGGTCCCGCAGCGCGCGGGGCGCCGCGTCGCCGGTGGCCCCGGCCGGTCCGACGGTCTCCAGCAGACGGCGGACGTCGTCGACGGGCAACGCCCGGGGCAGCCGCCGCGGTGGCGTGGGCGGGCGCACGTCGCGGCCGGGGTCGGCGCCGGTCAGTCCCTCGCGCAGCGCGAAGCGGTGCAGGCCGCGTACCGCGCTGGCGGCCCTCGCGGTGGAGGAGACGGCGAGCGGCGGATGGTCGTCGTCGCCGGCGCGTAGCCGGGCCAGGTGCGCCTCGACCTCGCGGGTGCCGGCGGCGGCCAGGTCGGTCACCCCGGCGGCGGCCAGGGTGGCCAGGTAGCGGTCCAGGTCCCGGCGGTACGACGCGAGCGTGTTCCCGGACAGTCCACGCTCGACGGTGAGGTGGTCCAGGTAGCCGCGGACCGCGCGACGCAGGGCCGGCGCGGGTTGCGCGCCGGCCCGGTCCGGCTCGGGCCCGGTCAGCTCGGCACCTCGGTCAGCTCAGCACCTCGGCCAGCGGCAGGACGTCCATGCCGTGCGCCTCGGCGACCGGGCCGTAGACCACCCTGCCGTCGTGGGTGTTCAGGCCCAGCGCCAGCGCCGGGTCGGCGCGCAGCGCGGCCCGCCAGCCCTGGTTGGCCAGTTCGAGGGCGTACGGCAGGGTGACGTTCGTGAGCGCGTAGGTGCTGGTGTTCGGCACCGCGCCGGGCATGTTCGCCACGCAGTAGAAGATCGACTCGTGCACCTTGTAGACCGGTTCGTCGTGCGTGGTGGGGCGCGAGTCCTCGAAGCAGCCGCCCTGGTCGATGGCGATGTCGACGAGCACGCTGCCCGGCTTCATCCGGGAGACCAGCTCGTTGGAGATCAGCTTCGGGGCCTTCGCGCCGGGCACCAGCACCGCGCCGATGACCAGGTCCGCGTCGAGCACCGCCCGTTCGATCTCGTACGTGTTGGAGGCCACGGTCTGGAGGTGCCCGCGGTAGATGGCGTCGGCGGAGCGCAGCCGGGCCACGTTCTTGTCCAGCAGCAGCACCTCGGACTGCAGGCCCAGCGCGATGGCGGCGGCGTTCATGCCGGACACGCCGGCGCCGATGACCACGGTCTTGGCCGCGTACACGCCGGAGACGCCGCCGGGCAGCACGCCCCGGCCACCGCCGGTGCGCATCATGTGGAACGCGCCGACCTGCGGGGCGAGCCGGCCGGCCACCTCGGACATCGGGGCGAGCAGCGGCAGCGACCGGTCGGGCAGCTCGACCGTCTCGTACGCGATGCCGGTGACCCCGCGGTCGACGAGCGCGTCGGTGCACTCGCGGGAGGCGGCCAGGTGCAGGTAGGTGAAGAGCACCTGCCCCTCGCGCATCCGGTGGTACTCCTCGGCGATCGGCTCCTTGACCTTGAGGACCAGCTCGGCGGCGGCCCAGACCTCGTCGGCGGTGGCCAGGATCTTCGCGCCGGCGGCGGCGAACTCGTCGTCGGTGATGCTCGATCCGATCCCGGCGCCCGTCTCGACACAGACCTCGTGGCCGTGGCGGGTGAACTCGTGGACGCCCGCCGGTGTGATCGCCACCCGGTACTCGTGGTTCTTGACCTCGCGGGGGATTCCGACCTTCACGATGCAGACACCTTCCTCGGGGGCGGCTCAACCCCGGCAGCGCGGCGCCACGACGGCTCCGTTGCCGACGCGGTCCACCGGTCCCGCCGGCGGCAGTCTAGGCGCGCGGGCGGCCCGGGAACGCCGACACTGTGACATCCGGTGCCCCGTGGTGCTGACGGTGTGTCAGGCATGGACCGGGCTGGGCGGTGGAGCGCCCCTCAGCCGACAGGACAGACTTCGGTGGATATCTTCCCACCGGCTGGGCGGCGAGGCGGACAGGACGACAGTGGATCACTATGGTGTCCGCTCATGACCACTCCTTACCAGCAGTACCCGCAGTACCCGCACGGCGTCTCGGACAAGAGCAAGGTCGTCGCGGGCATCCTCCAGATCCTGCTCGGTGGCTTCGGTATCGGCCGGTTCTACATGGGCGACACCAAGACCGGCGTGATCCAGCTCGTCGTCACGCTCGTGACCTGTGGCTTCGGCGCGATCTGGGGCCTCATCGACGGCATCCTGATCCTGGTCAACGGCGGCGTCGACGGCCAGGGCCGCCCGCTGCGCGACTGAGCGGTGGGCACGCAGAGGGGCCGCGCGGAACACTCCGCGCGGCCCCTTCGTCGTCGGTTCCCGATCAGCGGGGCAGCGGCGCCGGGGGCCGGCGCAGCTCGGTGAAGCCGGTTTCCCGGGCCCGGGCGGCGGCGAGCAGCCCGGCCACGCAGGAGGCGTTGGTGATCTCACCGGCCAGGACCATCCGGACCGCCTCGTCCAGGTCGATCCGGACCACCTGGAGGTCGGCTTCCTCCTCGTGCCGGTCGTGCCGCTGCCCGGCCGGCACGTCGCTGAGGTCGCGGGCCAGGAAGACCCGGACCACCTCGTCGGTGAAGCCGGGCGAGCTGTGCAGGTCGACGAGCACGTCGACGCGGCCCGCGGTCAGGTCGGCCTCCTCGGCGAGCTCCCGCGCCGCCGCGGCGGCCAGATCCTCCCCGCGCACGTCCATCAGCCCGGCGGGCAACTCCCACAGGTGCCGGCCGACCGGGTGCCGGTACTGGCGGATCAGCACCACCTGACCGGCGTCGTCGAGCGCCACCACGGCCACCGCGCCCACGTGCCGCACGTAGTCGCGGGCGGCGGTGCCTCCGCCGGGCATGGTCACGTCGTCGCTGACCACGGAGAAGATCCGGCCGGACCAGACGTCGCGGCGCGCGGTCACCTCGTACCGGTGCTCCACGCCGCTCACTTCGCGGTGGCCTTCGCCGCGCGGCCGGGCTTGCTCGCGGTGGCCTGCGCCGCGCCGTCCAGGTCCACCGGGAGCTGGTCGGCCTCGGAGTACGCCACCGCGGCGCCCACGAACGCCGCGAACAGCGGGTGCGGGCGGGTCGGGCGGCTCTTCAGCTCCGGGTGCGCCTGGGTGGCCACGAAGAACGGGTGCAGGTTGCGGTCCAGCTCCACGAACTCGACGAGCCGGCCGTCCGGCGAGGTGCCGGAGACGATCAGGCCGGCCTTGGTGAGCTGGTCGCGGTAGGCGTTGTTCACCTCGTACCGGTGCCGGTGCCGTTCGCTGACCTCGGTGCTGCCGTACGCCTGCGCGACGATCGAGCCCTCGGTCAGCGTGGCCGGGTACGCCCCGAGCCGCATGGTGCCGCCCAGGTCGCCGCGCCCGGCCACGATGTCCTCCTGGTCGGCCATGGTGGCGATGACCGGGTGCACGGCCTCCTCGTCGAACTCCAGCGAGTTGGCCCCGTCGAGGCCGGCCAGGTCGCGGGCCACCTCGATGGTCATGCACTGGAGGCCGAGGCAGAGGCCGAGCAGCGGGATGCCGTTCTCCCGGGCGTACCGGGCGGTGCCCACCTTGCCCTCGATGCCGCGCACCCCGAACCCGCCGGGGATCACGATGCCGTCGACGCCGGCCAGGGCGGCGGCGGCGCCGGCCGGGGTGACGCACTCGTCGCTGGGCACCCACCGCAGCTGCACCCGGGCCCGGTGGCCGAACCCGGCCGCCCGGATCGCCTCGCTCACCGACAGGTAGGCGTCGGGCAGGTCGACGTACTTGCCGACCAGGGCGACGGTGACGGTGTGGCGCGGCTGGTGCACCCGTTCCAGCAGGTCGTCCCAGCTTGTCCAGTCGACGTCGCGGAAGGACAGGCCGAGCCGGCGCACCACGTACGCGTCCAGGCCCTCGCGGTGCAGCACCTTGGGGATGTCGTAGATGCTCGGCGCGTCGGGGGCGGCGGTGACCGCCTCCCGGTCGACGTCGCAGTAGAGCGACAACTTCTCCTTGACCTTGTCCGGGATCTCCCGGTCGCAGCGCAGCACGAGCGCGTCGGGCTGGATGCCGATGCTGCGCAACTGCGCCACCGAGTGCTGGGTCGGCTTGGTCTTCAGCTCGCCGGAGGGCGCCAGGTAGGGCACCAGCGACACGTGCAGGTAGAAGCAGTTGTCCCGGCCCAGGTCGTGGCGGATCTGGCGGATCGACTCCAGGAACGGCAGCGACTCGATGTCGCCGACGGTGCCACCGACCTCGGTGATCACCACGTCGGGGACCTGGCCGTCGGCGTCCGGGTCGGCCATGCCGAGGATCCGGGCCTTGATCTCGTTGGTGATGTGCGGGATGACCTGGACGGTGTCGCCCAGGTATTCGCCGCGCCGCTCCTTGGCGATCACCGCCGAGTAGATCTGCCCGGTGGTGACGTTCGCCTTGCCGGAGAGGTCACGGTCGAGAAACCGCTCGTAGTGGCCGACGTCGAGGTCGGTCTCGGCCCCGTCCTCGGTGATGAAGACCTCACCGTGCTGGAACGGGTTCATCGTGCCGGGATCGACGTTCAGGTAGGGGTCGAGCTTCTGCATCACCACGCGCAGCCCGCGCGCGCTCAGCAGGTTGCCGAGGCTGGAGGCGGTGAGGCCCTTGCCCAGCGAGGAGGCGACTCCCCCGGTGACGAAAATGTGCCTGGTCGTCCGTGCTGAAGGGGCCAAGGCCTGCTCCCGTGTCGTCCGTAGCGGTCGTGCGAACCGCCGTGCCGATCAGCCAAGTGATCACGCGATCCACGGGACTCCACGGTAACACCTTCCGGACCGTGAGCCGGCGTCGCACTCGCTGTCGGCGCACGTGGGGCCCCCTCCGCCCGCGCCGTCGGCCCGCCGGACGGGTCCGCGCCACCGGGACCGGAGCCGTCCGGCGGCGTCGTGCCGCCCTCTCCCCCGGGCGGTCCGCCGTCGGGCACGGTGCGGTCGGTGGAGTGGTCGAGCACCCGCAGCGCGGCCAGCGCCGCCATCGGCACCACGAGCGCGCCAGCCGCCCCGGCCACGTCCAGCGCCGACCCGCCCAGCACGCCGCCCAGCCCGGCGGCGACCCCGGTGCCGGCCATCGCCGCCCGGATCGCCGGATAGATGCCGAACAGGCGCAGCAGCCCGCCCCACGGCTGGAGCAGGGCCAGCCAGACCAGCGCGGCCCCGGCCACGGCCAGCACGGTGAGCGGGCTGTTCACGAGCGTCTCGACGTTGGCGGTGCTGGACCGGTGCACGGTGAGCCCGCCGGTGCCGTCGCCGAGGGCGGCCAGGAACCGGCCCAGGCTGCCCCGCTCGGACGCCGGCCGGCCCAGGTCCACCAGGGCGAAGCCGATGGTGACCGCCAGCCCGGCCATGGTGGCCCAGGCGAGCCGGCTGACGGTCAGCCAGCCGCCGGTGCAGATCGCCGCCGCCACGCTCACGCCGGCGGTGAGCGCGATCGCGCCGATCGAGTCGGCGCCCAGGTACGGGCTGCCCACGATCACCACGGCGGCGCCGCCCACCGTCACCATGACGGTCGGCCGCCAGCCCCGGCGTACCCGCTGGGCCAGCCAGCCGCCGGTCAGCAGCGCCCCGGCGATGAACACGCCCAGCCCGACGGTGCCCAGGCCGGCGTACCGACCGCCCTCCAGCGCGGAGTATCCGACCACCCCGTTGAGTTGCAGCCGGGAACCGGTGAGCACGTCCACGCCGACCACCAGGGTGGCCAGCCCGGCGACCGCGCCGAGCGGCCCGAGCGTACGGTCGTGGCCGGGGGCGAACCGCACCGCGGCCGTGCCGCCGACGACGAGCAGGACGGTCGCCGAGGCGAACCACCAGCCGGCGTGTTGCCCGCGCCACCAGGGCACGGCGTCGGCCAGCAGCGCCGCCGGCACGGCCAGCGCGGCGGCGACCAGCAGCAGCTCCACCACCGCCACCACCCGCCGGGACACCGGCGCGGGCCCGTGCGGTCCGGCGAGCCGGCGGGCCCGGCGCAGCAGCGGCAGCACCGCCACCGCGAGCGCCGTCTGGGCGGCGGCCAGCAACGTGAAGAACCAGCCGGCGACCGTGCGCTGGGCGGCGGCCTCCCGATCGGCGTCGGCCGGCGATCCGATCGCGGTCCGCAGGTCGTCCGGCCGGTCGTCTACGGTCGCGGCGGGCCGGCCGAGGAAGAGCCGCTCCGGCATCGGCCGGCCGAGCGCGGCGAGCGCGGTCGGGGCCAGGTCGACCAGTTGCAGGTAGCCGGCTCGGGCGGTGCTCGGCGAGGTCAGCCAGCCACCGTTCCAGCCGGGACCGTCCGCGACGGCGACGTGCAGGCGCGCCGGCGAGTCGGTGTCGGAGACGCCGGCGACGAGCACCAGCGAGTGCGGCGGCCGGGCGGCCAGCACCTGGGCGAGCCGGGTGTCGGCCTGGCGCGCCTGCGCGGCCCGCACGGCCGGGTCGTCGTCGTCGACCGTGCCCACGTCGACGATGCTCAGCACGCAGGAGCCGAGCAGCGCCGCCGGGTCGTCGGGCAGCGTCGCCTCGTACCTGTCGACCCGGCCGAACGGGCGGGCGGCGGCCACCGCCGCGCCCGGGCCGACCGCCACCGAGCAGCGCACCGACTCGGCAAGCGCGCCCGGCGTGGCGCCCCAGGCCAGCTTGTTCTGGTTGTGCGCGACGACGGCCGGCTGGTCGGGCAGGTTGGCGCCGATCCCGTCGGGCCGCTCGATGGTCACCGGGCCGGCCGGGCAGCCACCGCCGGGGCGGGTGCCGTGCCAGGCGGCGAAGTTTCCGGCGCCGAGGGTCAGCCAGCCGTCGACCGGGCAGGTGGGGCGGTGCGCCGAGCGCACCGAGAGGGAACCGATCGCGCCCCGCTCGGCCATCCGCCACAACGTGGGGGTGTTCTGCGGGTCCACGTCGTCCCACCGCAGGCCGGCCGCGCCGACCAGGACCACGAAGTCGGCGCTGCGCCGGGCGTCGTCGTCGTCCGGGCGGGCGGCCAGCGCGGTGATGCCCAGCGCCACCACCACCAGGGTCAGCAGCACCGGGGTCAGCCTGCGCAGCATCAGCGGTTCCCCGGTGAGTGCTGCGGCGTCAGCTCGGCGTACAGGTCGGCGAGGGCGGCCACGGTGTCCGCCTCGGTGGGCCAGCTCTCGGCCCGCGCCGCCCCCCGGCGGCCCAGCTCGGCGCGGCGGGCGTCGTCGTCGAGCAGCCCGCGCACCGCCGCGTCCACGGCGTCCGCGTCGCCCGCCGGGACCAGCACCGCGGCGTCGCCGACCAGCTCCGGCAGGCCACCGACCGCGGTCGCGACCAGGGGTACGCCGGCGCGCAGCGCCTCCTGCGCGAACAACTGGCGGGCCTCCCAGTCGCTGGTGACCACCGCCAGGTCCGCGCCGGCCAGCAGGTCCGCCACGTCGGTGCGGTGCCCGAGCAGGGTCACCGGCGCGCGGGCGGCCGAGATCCGCGCGGCGAGCGGCAGGTAGGCGGGCCCGCTGCCGGCGATCACCACCACCGGCGCGGGTGTCCGGGTACGCCAGCGGGCGGCGGCGTCGATCAGCACGTCGTACCGCTTCTGTGGGTGCAGCCGGCCCACCGACAGGATCAGCGGGCGGTCGTCGGTGACGTCGAACTCGGCCCGCACCGCGGCGCGGCGGCGACGCGGCGCGGGCAGCGTCGGCGCGGCGACCGGCGCCAAGCGGGCGTCGGCGGCGCCCAGCGCGGCGGCCCGCTCGACCAGGTCGGCGGAGGCGCCCAGCGCGACCCGGGCGGACCGGGCGACGACGCGCTCGACCAGCCGGGACAGCGCGCCGCGCAGCCCGCCGGCGAGGACGGCGTTGTGCCAGGTGACCACCAGCGGGACGGTCGGGCGGGCGAGCGCGGCGACCAGGCCGGCGCGCAGCCCGTGCGCGTGCACCACGTCGACGGGTGTCTCCGCCAGCGCCCGGCGCAGCGCGGTGACCGCGCGGACGTCGGCGGGGGTGGGGTTGGCCGGGATCTCCACCGGCGTGAACCGGGCGCCGACCCCGGTGAAGTCGAACTGGTCCTGGACCGCGGTCGGGCCGCACACGAGCACGGACCCGCCGGCCTCGGTGAGCCCACGGGCGACGGAGCGGACGTGCTGACCCACTCCGCCGGTGCTGGAGGCGAGCACGAGGGCGACCGAACCGGGCCAGCGCGGTGCCGGCGAGGCGTCCGTCATGAGGAAACGATCTCCTTTCCGTCGCCCCGCTCGCCGGGGTGCTGGTCCGCCGGCGGGCCGTCGGCCCCACCAGCCGGTCGCCGGCGGCGCAGCCGACGGGCCACGGCCGCGAGCAGCGGCCGGAGGTCGCGGGCGTCGGTCAGCCAGGCGACGGCGAGGAACAGGACACCGACCACGACCCCGGACAGCATGCCCTGTGCGAGGGCCTGGATCGTCGTCGGGGTCCCGTCGGTCAGCCCGCCGAGAACCCGGGCGGTGACCGCGCCGCCCGTCGCGGCGACCGCGGCGGCCAGCAGCCCGGCCGCGCCGGCCCGAGCGACCCCGGCGAGCGCCTCCCGTCCGGCGGCACGCCGGACGGCGGCGATCAGCAGCGCGCCCAGCAGCAGCATGCCGGCGGAGGTCGCCAGCGCCACCGCGAGCACCCGGTCGGCGAGCGGCAGCACCTGGCCGAACAGCACCGCGAGGGCGGGCACGCTGAGCCAGCCCAGCGCGGTGGCGACGCTCGCCGGGCGGGTCTCGCCGCGCGCGTAGAGCGCCCGGGTCAGGATCGCGAACAGGCCGTAGCCGAGCAGGCCGGGCGCGAACCCGGCGATCCCGGCCGTGGCGGTGCCCGCGTCGACCGGGTCGGGGAAGAAGAAGTGCCCGAGCGGGATCGCGGCGCCGGCCAGCGCCGCGGCGCCGAGCAGGCTGAACAGCACCACCTGACGCACCGCCGGGGCCAGGGTGTCGTGGTAGGCCCGCTCGTCGCCGGTCGCCCGGGCCGCGACGAGCGTCGGGTACGCGGCGATCGCGAGCGGCACCGCCAGCACCGACCAGGGCAGGAAGTAGACCGTCTGGGCCAGGTTGTAGACGCCGACGTCGGCGGTCCGGCCGTAGGTGACCTGGTTGAGCGCGACGACCAGGGCGATCTGCTGGGCGGCCACGGTGACCACGCCGGCGACCACCAGCCCACCGACGCGCGCCCGGGCGTCGGCCGGGAACCGGTAGCCCGGCCGGGGCCGCAGTCGCAGCCGGCGCAGCGGGATCAGCAGCGACAGCGAGAGCACCACCACGCCGAGCGTGGTGCCGCCGGAGAGCAGCAGCTCACCGCCGCGACCGGCCTCGCCGATGGTGGCCAGCCGCCCGTGCGCCGCGGTGAACCCGAGGTAGACCGCGATGACGGTGACGCTCGACAGCAGCGGCGCGAGCACCGGCCACGCGAACCGCCGGTGCGCCTGGAGCACACCGGTCAGCACGATCCCCACGCCGTAGAGCGGCAACTGCGGGGCGAACACCCGCAGCATCCGCGCCCCGGACGCCTGCCGGACCTCGCCGAGACCGTGCCCGAGCAGGCCCATCAGCGGGTCGGCGAACACCGCCACCAGCACCGCCAGCGGGACCAGCAGGCTCAGCGTCCAGGTCAGCAGCGCGCCCGTGGTGGCGGCCACCGCCCGCCGGTCACCCGCCTCGACGGCACCGGCCAGCAGCGGTACGACGAGACTCGCGAGCGCCCCACCGGCGACGATCTCGAAGATGAAGTTCGGGACGTAGTTCGCCACCAGGTAGGCGCCGCCGAGGTCGGTGGTGGACAGCGTCCAGGTGAACACGGCGGTGCGACCGAAGCCGGCGAGGCGGCTGACCACGGTGAGCACGGCGATGAGGGCCGCCGCACCGGCGACGCGGCCGGCGACGGCGAGGGGTGCCGGTTTCGTCACGTCAGTCGGCGAGCCGGCCCAGCTCGTCGAGGTGCCGCAGTCCCGGAGTCCGCGCGATGACCTGGGTGAAGCTGACCTTCTCGCTGGCCACGGTGAGCGCGGCGAGCACGGCCAGCACACCGGCCCGCCCGAGCGGCCCGGTGCGCGCCGCGAGGCTCACCCCGAGCAGCGCGCCGAGCGCGTTGGCGCCGCTGTCGCCGAGCATCACCCGCTCGTCCAGGTCGTCGGCGACCAGCCCGGCCGCCGCGCCGACCGCGCCCGCCGCGATGCCCCCGTATTGGCCGGTGGACAGCGGCGCGCCGAGCAGCAGGCCGGACTTCAACGCCCGGCCGGGCCGCAGGTCCAGCAGGTTGACCAGGTTGGCGGTGCCGGCCACCACGCCGGCGCCGAGCAGCACGTCGAGCCCGCGGCCGAACGCGCCGGCGCGCTGCCGGCGCGGGTGCGCGGCGACCCGGGCGTCGACGGCGAGCAGCGCCGCGGCCCCCAGCCCGGCCGCGCCCACCCCGGCGATCTTGACCAGGCCGGCGGTGACCCGCCCCTCGCGGAGCGCGGCGAGGTGCCCGGCGAAGCCCTTGGCGGCCTTCTGCTCCGGGCGTGCGCCGACCACGTCGTCGTAGAGCCCGACCGCGCCCGCGCCGACCCCGGCCAGCAGCGCGGCGGCGCCGGCCGGGGCGCTGCCGGCGCCGAGCGCGCCGGCGGTCGCGGCGCCCACGGCCAGGGCGGGGCCGGCGGCCAGGGTCACGGTGCGGCCCCGGTAGTTGGTGCGTTCCAACGCCGGCGCGCTGGGCGACTGGCGCACCTCCCGCAGCACGTAGCGGGCGGTCAGCACCCCCGCGCCCACGGCCAGCAGCCGACCCAGTCTCACGCGACCCCTCCTGAATCCGGACTCTCGACGCGACGCGGCACGGACCTACCCGGTCCGCGCGGTCACTGGGGCAGTTTAGGCAGCAGCGAGGCGGCGTTGTCGCCCACGCCGTACTGGCCGGCCTTCTTCCCGCTCAACTGCTCGGCGAGGGCGAGGCTGGTGACGAGCTGCCCCTGCACGGTGTTGGCGTTGTCGACGGTGGAGATGGTCTGCGACAGCACCGGGTCGCCGCGGACCACGGCCACCAGGTTGCCGCCGCTGGAGCCCATGCCGGCGACCACGAGCGCGCCCGCCCGGTCGAACTGCTCGGCGATCTTCACCACCGACTCGTCCTTCTTCGCCGAGTCCTTGTCCACGTACGGCTGGCCGGTGACCAGCACCACCGCCTCGGCGGCGCCGGAGATCTTGTCCTCCGGGGTGAGGTAGCCGGCGGTGGCGTACTGCTGGAGCACGCTGCGCCGGTCGGCCTCGCTGACCGGCGCGCTGCCGGCCGGCCGGTCCACCAGGACGGCGGCCAGCAACGCGCTGGAGGTCTCCACGCCGTGCCCGTTGCCGGGCAGGTTGGAGGCCGGGGCGGTGTTCGGGCGCGCGGCGGTGACCGCCAGCTCCAGCAGGTTGTTGTTGCTGTCCGGGTTGATGAACTTGTCCTGTATGTCGATGCGGCCGGTGACGTCGGCCCCGGCGGTGCGGAGCATCTTCAGCACGCCCTCGGCCTGGTCCCGGCCGCTGGGCAAGGTGAGCACCAGCACCCGCCGGTCGGTCAGCTTGCCCGGCAGGACGACCTGCGCCATCTGGGCGGCGAAGTCCTCCTCGGTCTCCAACTGCTTCTGCATGTCGTTCACCGACTGGCGCATCAGGGAGTTGTCCTTGCGCAGGCCGTTGACGTTCTCCCGGAGCGCGTCGGCGACCGGGCCGTTGAGGGCGGCCGTGCCGACCACCAGGCCGATCGCCAGCGCGAGGAAGACCGCGGTCAGGGACACCACGTGGTAGCGGAAGTTGATCACGCTTAGAGCCTCTTGATCGTCGGGGAGCTAGAAGAGCTGGCCGAGTTGGAACACGAAATTGTCCCACCATTCGGAGACCACGCCCAAATACGCCTTGCCGACGGTGGAGACCGCCACCGCGGAGGCCATCGCGGCCACCGCCGAGAGGACCAGCAGCAGCAACGAGGAGCCGGAGATGCTCTGCCGGTAGAGGCGGCTGACGCCCTTGGCGTCGACCAGCTTGCCGCCCACCTTCAACCGGGTGAGGAACGTCGACGCCATGCCGCCCCGGCCCTTGTCGAGGAACTCCACCAGGGTGGCGTGGGTGCCGACCGCCACCAGCAGCGAGGCGCCCTTCTCGTCGGCCAGCAGCATGGCCAGGTCCTCGCTGGTGGCCGCCGCCGGGAAGGTGATCGCGGGCACACCCAGGCCGTTGACCCGGGCCAGGCCCGGCGCCCGCCCGTCCGGGTAGGCGTGCACGATCACCTCCGCGCCGCAGCGCAGCACGTCGTCGGTGACCGAGTCCATGTCCCCGATGATCATGTCGGGGGTGTAGCCCGCCTCGACGAGCGCGTCGGCCCCGCCGTCGACACCGATCAGCACCGGCTTGAACTCCCGGATGTAGGGGCGCAGCACGTCCAGGTCGGCCTTGTAGTCGTAGCCGCGGACCACGATCAGGCAGTGCCGGCCCCGCATCTCGGTCTGGATCTCCGGCACGCCGACGCCGTCGAGCAGCAGGTCGCGTTCCTGCCGGAGGTAGTCCATCGTGTTGGCGGCGAACGCCTCCAACTGCACCGAGAGGCCCTCCCGGGCGTCGGCCATCGCCTTGGCCACCGTCTCGGCGTCCTGCAACGTGCCGTGCGCCACCGGCTCCGTGCCGGCGAGGACCGTGTTGCCCTCGATGCGCACCAGGTCGCCCTCGCGGACCTGCTCGAAGATGCTCTCGCCCAGGTCGTCCAGCAGCGGGATGCCGGCGGCGACCAACACCTCGGGGCCCAGGTTGGGATAGCGCCCGGACACCGACGGCTTGGCGTTGAGCACCGCGGCCACACCCACCGCGACGAGCGAGTCGGCCGCCACCCGGTCCAGGTCCACGTGGTCGATGACCGCGATGTCACCCGGACGCAGGCGGCCCACCAGCCGTTTCGTCCGGCGGTCGAGGCGCGCGGTGCCGAGGATCGAGCCCGGTTCCGCGTTGCGGGTCCGGCGCAGTGTGGGTAGACGCATCGTGACCATCCTGGCATGTGTGGCAGGTTCTGCTGTCGCGACATGCCTGAGCAGGGCCGCCTACCCAGGGAAGCACACCGGAGCGCGCCCCGGTGTGCTTGCGCTCACAATCGGGGCGTCACGGGCGTCTTTCCTTGGCCGCCACGGCCAGGAGCTCCTCGGCGTGGGCGATACCCAGATCGGAGTCCGGCAAACCGGCGAGCATCCGGGCCAGCTCCCGGGACCGCTCGGTGTCCTCCACCACCCGCACCCCGCTCGTGGTCACCGCGCCCCCGGTGTCCTTCGCCACCACCAGGTGCCGGTCCGCGAACGCGGCGACCTGCGGCAGGTGGGTGACCACGAGCACCTGGTGGCTGCGGGCCAGTCGGGCCAGCCGCCGGCCGATCTCCACCGCGGCCTGGCCGCCGACCCCGGCGTCGACCTCGTCGAACACCAGCGTGGGCGGACCGCCGGACCCGGCGAAGACCACCTCGATGGCGAGCATCACCCGGGACAGCTCACCGCCGGAGGCGCCCCGCTGCAACGGCAACGCGGGCGCGCCCGGGTGGGCCAGCAGACGCAGCTCCACCTCGTCGGCGCCGTCCGCGCCCACCCCGACCTCGGCGCCGTTGACCGGCAGGCTCGGCTCGGCCCGCCCGGCCGCCCGGGGCAGCACCGCCACCTCGATCCGGGCGTGCGGCATGGCCAGCCCGGCCAACTCGACGGTGACCTGCTCGGCGAAGCGGACGGCGGCCTCCTGCCGGGAGGCGGACACCCGGCCGGCCAGGTCGGCGACCTCACCGGCGAGCCGGGCCGCCTCGCGGTCCAACTCGTCCAGCAGCTCGTCGGAGTTGTCCAGATCGGACAGCCGGGTGCGGGCCCGCTCGGCCCACGCCACCACGCCGTCCACGTCGTCGGCGTACTTGCGGGTGAGCGCGCGCAGCGCGGCCCGCCGCTCGTAGATCGTCTGGAGGCGGGCCGGGTCGGCGTCCAGCGCGGTCAGATAGGTGGACAGCTCGGCGGCCACGTCGGTGACGAGCGTGGCGGCCTCCTCCAGCCGCGCCGCCAGGTCGGCGAGCGCCGGATCGGTGCCGGCCTGCGCCTCGAGCGTGCGCCGGGCGGTGCCGAGGAGCACGGTCGCGTCGGGCGTGTCGTCGGTCGCCTCCACGCCGCCGGCCACGCACTGTTGCGCCACCTGGGCCGCCGTGCGCAGCCCCTCGGCGTGCTCCAGCCGCTGCGCCTCCGCCTTGAGGTCGTCGTCCTCCCCCGGCTGCGGGTCGACCCGGGTGATCTCGTCGAGGCCGAGCCGCAGCAGGTCGGCCTCCTGGTTGCGCTCGCGGGCGTTGCGCCGCCGGTCGGCCAGGTCGTCGACCACCGTCCGCCACCGCCCGTACGTCTCGCGCAGCGCGTCGAGCAGCTTCTCGTGCTCGGGACCGGCGAACCGGTCGAGCGCGGCCCGCTGCTCGGCCGGCCGCAGCAGGCGGAGCTGGTCGGACTGGCCGTGCACGGCAAGCACCTGCTCGCCGACCTCGCCGAGCGTCGACACCGGCATGCTGCGCCCACCCAGATGCGCCCGGGACCGACCCTCGACCGTGACCGTGCGGCTGAGCAGCAGCGAGCCGTCCTCGTCGGGCTCACCGCCGGCGTCGATGATGCGCGCGTGCACCGCCTCGGCCACCCGATCACGCAGCCGTAGCCGGCCCTCCACCACCGCCCGGCCCGGCTGGGCCCGCACCCGGCCGGCGTCGGCCCGGCCGCCGAAGAGCAGGCCGAGGCCGGTCACCACCATGGTCTTGCCGGCGCCGGTCTCGCCGGTGATGACATTCATCCCCCCGGCCAGCGGCAGCGTGGTGTCCTCGATGACGCCCAATCCGGTGATGCGCAGCTCTTCCAGCACAGCACCCGACAGTAGCCCCGCCGTGTGACAGTTGACCAGCCGGCACCGCGCGGGTTGGGGGCGGGGTGCCGGATGTCGCGTCCGGCACCCCGTCCGCCGCGATCCCGACCACCCCCTGATCGGGCCGCGACCACCGGGCCGCGCACCCGGGAATCGGTGGGCCTCACCACCGCGCCCGGGCTCACCTCGGCGCGGCCCGTGTGACCCCACCGTATCGCGCGATCCGGCCGAGCCGGGGGATCCTGATCGGCCGGTCAGCGACGGCTGCCGCGCCAGCCCTGCACGGGCAGGTCGAACTTGGCCACCAGCCGGTCGGTGAACGGGCGCGCCCGCAGGCGGACGATGCGCACCGGCAACGCGCCCCGGCGCACCGTGACCCGGGCCCCCGGCGGCAGGTCGTAGACCCGCCGGCCGTCGCAGCACAACACCGCGAGCGTGGTGAACGGGTCGACGGTGATGACGAACGTGGAGGTCGGCGCCGTGACCAGCGGCCGGCTGAACAGCGCGTGCGCGCTGATCGGCACCAGCAGCAGCGCCTCCACCTCGGGCCACACCACCGGCCCCCCGCCGGAGAAGGCGTACGCGGTGGAGCCGGTCGGGGTCGCGCAGACCACGCCGTCGCAGCCGTACCGGGACAGCGGCCGGCCGTCCACGTCGACGAGCAGCTCCAGCATCTGGGCGCGTTCGCCCTTCTCCACACTGATCTCGTTGAGTGCCCACGACTCGATGGTCGGCCCGTCGTCGAACTCGGCGGTCACGTCGAGCGTGAGGCGTTCGTCCACGGTGTAGTTACGCCCGATCACGTCGCGTACCGCCGTGTCCAGGTCGTTGATCTCCGCCTCGGCCAGGAAGCCGACCTTGCCCAGGTTGATGCCGAGCAGCGGCGCCTTCGCCGGCCGGGCCAGCTCGGCGGCGCGCAGGAACGTGCCGTCCCCGCCGAGCGCGAAGACGATCTCGGCGCCCTCGGCCGCCTCCGGGCCGGTCACCGGCACCACGCCGGGCAGGTCGAGGTCGTCGGCCTCCTCGGCCACCACCCGTACCTCGAAGCCGTTCGCGATCAGGTCGGCGGCCACCGCCCGGGCGTGCTCGGTGCTGCGTCGACGACCGGTGTGCGTCACCAGCAGCGCGGTGCGGCTCACCCGGACACCTCCTCGATCGTGGCCGCCGTCGCGGCGGCGCCCTGCGGACCGGCGGCCACCACCGCGCGTACCCGGTCGGGATCGGCGGCCGGCGCACCCCGGCGCAACCATACGAAGAACTCGACGTTGCCGCTCGGCCCCGGCAACGGGCTGGCCGCCACGTCGGCCAGGCCGAGGCCGAGCCGCGCGGCGGCGGCGGCCACGTCGAGCACCGCCTCGGCGCGCAGCGCCGGGTCGCGCACCACACCGCCGGCGCCGACCCGGTCCTTGCCCACCTCGAACTGCGGCTTGACCATCAGCGCCAGGTCGCCGTCGGCCCCGGTGCAGCCGGCCAGCGCGGGCAGCACCAGGCGCAGCGAGATGAACGACAGGTCGGCCACCGTCAGGTCGACCGGGCCGCCGATCGCCTCCGGCGTGAGGGTACGCACATTGGTGCGCTCGAAGACCCGGACCCGTTCGTCGTTGCGCAGCGGCCAGGCGAGCTGCCCGTACCCGACGTCGACGGCCACCACCTCGGCCGCGCCGGCGCGCAGCAACACGTCGGTGAAACCGCCGGTGGAGGCGCCCGCGTCCAGGCACCTCCGGCCGGTCACGGTCAGGCCGCCCGGCCCGAACGCGGCGAGCGCGCCGGCCAGCTTGTGGCCGCCCCGGGAGACGTAGTCGGTGGTCGGGTCGGCACCGGTCACCAGCAGCGGGTCGGCCGGGTCGACCATGGCCGCCGGTTTGCCGGCGACCACTCCGCGTACCCGGACGCGACCGTCGGCCACCAGCGCGGCGGCCTGCTCCCGGGAGCGGGCCAGGCCCCGCCGGACGAGTTCGGCGTCCAGCCGGATACGACGAGCCATCAGTGTGTCCGTTCTCCGCCTCTGCTCACGCCTGGTCGATGGTGGCGAGGGTTTCCCGCAGCGTCTCGTACGCCGCCTCGTACTGGGCGATCTGGTCCGCCGGGGCGAGCGCCTCGGCGTTGGCCATGCCCCGCACCGCGGCGTCCACCGCCGGATGCCGCGCCTCGCCGACCTCCTCGACCGGCGCGGAGCGTACCCCCGGGGGTGGCCCGGGACGCGGCCCCGGCGGCGGCCCGGGACGGTAGGGCGCGCTCACGAGCCGGCCGTCCGGGGACCGCCGGCCTTCCGCGCCGCCCGGGGCGCGGCCGGTGTCCCGCCGGCCGGCGTGCGCGCCACCGTCGCCGAGGGCTTGCGCGCGACCGCCTTCTTGGCCACCGCCTTCTTCGCCACGGCCTTCGTCGGCGGCGCGGCGTCCGGCGACGGCGCGGTCTTCGTCGGCGGCGCGGCGTCGGCACCGGCCGCGGCGGGCGTGGACGGCCCGGTGGGGACCGCCGTCGGCTCACGCCCGGCGGCGGTCGCCGGCTCGGGGACCGCCCGCGCCTCGCGCAGTTGCCGCTCCAGGTCGTGCACCCGACGGGTCAGCTCGGCGACCTCGTCGGCGGTGGCCAGGCCGACCGCGCCCAGCGCCCGGTCGACCTCGAAGCGGACCAGCTTGGTCAACGCCTCCCGGTTGGCCAGGCCGGTGGCGACCAACTCCTCGGCGAGCGACTGGAGCGCGACGGCGGTCGCGCCACTCTGGCCGACGGCACGCCGCACCACGCCCTGCGCCTTCTTCCGGGGCGCCTCCGTCAGGCCCATAGCCAGCTCGAGGTAGGCGCGCCACGCGTCCTGCATGCCTGAGTCCTTCCACGGGGCGGGATGTGCAGGTGCCACGCTACCGGGCACCTGGGACACACCGTTGCGGTACGGTGCCCGCAACGGTGTGGCTCGTGGTGAGGAGACGATGTGGCCAGCGTGGACGACTGTCGGCAGGCGTTGCAGGACCTCGTCGACCGGCTGGACCGGCACGTCGAGGCGCAGGGGCGCATCGACCTCGACCGCACCCTGGCCTGCCGGATCACCGACCTGGACACCGCCTTCCACGGACGGCTCGAAGGCGGCCGGCTGGTCGGCCTGACCGACGGCGACGACCCGAAGGCCAAGATCGCGCTGAGCGCCGGCAGCGACGACCTGGTCGCCCTGGTGCACGGCAAGCTCGACATCATGTCCGCGGTGGCCGCCCGGCGGGTCTCCATCAAGGCGAACCCGTTCGACCTGATGAAGCTCCGCAAACTGCTCTGAGGCGTCCGCTCAGCCGTCGAGGCCGAGCGCGGTGAGCGCCTCCGCCGCCGCCGGGGACCCGGCCCGCACCCGCGGGCCGGCCGCCGTCGACCAGGCCACCGCGCAGAGCGCCGCGAGCGCGTCCAGCGTCCGTCCCGCGCCGTCGAGCACCAGGACCCCGCCGGCCTCCGTCACCGACCAGCCGCCGGTCTCCGCCCGACCCGGCACCGCCACCACGGCCTCCGGATCGAACAGCCCGGTCAGATCGATCGAGACGTACGCCGGCCGGCGCGACTCGGGCGCGGCCAGCAACTCGGCCGCGTCGCTGACGCCGGTCAGCACCAGCAGGCTGTCCAACCCGGCCCGGCGGGCGCCTTCGATGTCGGTGTCCAACCGGTCGCCCACCACCAGGGCACGCCCGGTGCCGGCGCGCCGGGCGGCGGTGGCGAACAGCGCCGGCTCCGGCTTGCCCACCACCACGTCGGGGTCCCGGTCGAGCGCGGTACGCAGAACCGCCACCAACGAGCCGTTGCCCGGCAGCGGCCCACGCGGGCTCGGCAGTGTGCGGTCGGTGTTGGTGGCATACCAGGGCGCGCCGGCCCGCACCGCCAGCGACGCCTCGGCCAGGTCGGACCAGCCGACCTGCGGCCCGTAGCCCTGGGCCACCGCGGCGGGCTCCTCCTCGGCCGTCGACACCGGCCGCAGGCCCACCGCGCGCAGCTCCGCCCGCAACGCCTCCGCGCCGACCACGAGCACCGGCGCACCGGCCGGCAGCCGGTCGGCGAGCAGCTCGGCGGTGGCGCCCGCGGAGGTGAGCACCTCCGCCGGCTCGGCCGGCACACCCATCCCGGTGAGCAGGTCGGCCACCTCGCTGGAGCGGCGGGAGGCGTTGTTCGTCGCGTACGCGACCGCCCGCCCCTCGTCGCGCAGCCGGGCGACCGCCTCGACCGCGCCGGGAATGGGCCGGTCGATCAGGTAGATGACCCCGTCCAGGTCGAAGACGACCAGGGCGTACGAGTCGACCAGCCGCCCAGCCGCCCGGCCCGTGTCGGAGCCGGTGTCCCCGGCGTGCCCGTTCACCGGCGCCCCGCCGCCTCGTCCCCGTCGGCCCGGATGTCACGGGCCTGGGTCTCACCAGCCGCCGACCGGTCCCCGGTCGGGTCGGCCGGCGCGGTGGTGGTGGCGAGCGACCCGGCCTCGGCGTCGGTCAGCTCGTCGTCGGCCAGGTCGCCGGCGTCGCGGTCCCGGTACCCGGCCCGGGCCGCCTCACCGGCGCCGTCGACGGCACCCGCCGCGTCGGAGCGGTCGCCGCCCCGCGGGAGGTCGCCGTCACGGCCACGGTCCTCGTCGAAGTCGTCTTCGTCGTCTTCGAGGTCGCCGTCCTCGTCTTCGTCCCCGTCTTCGTCTTCGTCGGTGTCGCCTGCTACGGAGGCGTCCGGCCCGTCCACGTCAGCGTCCGGCTCGTCGTCCTCGTCGTCGCCCTCGATGACCACGCCGTCGAGTTCCAGCAGCCGTTCGGCCGCGTCGGTCCCGCCCTCGGAGTCGATGTCGGCGGCCCGGGAGAACCACTCCCGTGCCTCCTCGCGCCGGCCCACCGCGAGCAGCGCGTCCGCGTACGCGTAGCGCAGCCTCGCCGCCCACGGCTCGGACGACTCGGCGGTCAACTCGCGGACCTGGAGCATCGCCACGGCCGCGTCCTTCTGCCCGAGGTCGCCCCGCGCGCCGGCGGCCACGATCAGCAGCTCGATGGCGACTTCCTGATCGAGCTTCTCCCGATCCGCCCCGCGGAACAGGTCGATCGCCCGCTCCGGACGGCCCAGGGCCCGCTCGCAGTCGGCCAGGACCGCCAGATGGATCTGGAGGCCGGTCATCCGGTGGAAGGTCCGGAGCTCGGCGATGGCCGTCTGCCACTCCCCCGCGTGGTACGCGGCCAATCCGACCGCCTCCCGCACCGCAGCGATCCGGGAGGCGAGCCGTCGGGCCGCCATGGCGTGCGCCAGCGCCAGCGCCGGATCGTCGTCGATCAGCAGGCCCGTCGCGACGAGGTGCCGCGCGACGGTCTCCGCCACCGGCTTGGCGAGGGAGAGCAACTCCGCCCGGACGGTCGAGTCGAGGTCGCCCGCGACCACCTCGTCCGGCAGCTCTGGCGCCTCACCGGTACGCCCCTCACCGCGCTCGTCCCGACGCTCACGCTGCGGACCGTAGCTGCCCGACCGGTGCTCGTCCCGGTCCGGCCGGTCGCCGTAGCTACGGCGTTCCCCGTCCCGGCCGGCAGGCGCGCCCCGGTAGCCACCCTCGCGGTCGTCCCGCCGGAAACCGCCCTCGCGACGGCCAACGCCGGCGTAGCCCTCGCGACGGTCACCACCACGGGAGCCAGTGTCACGGTCACCGCCGGAGCGGTTGTCCCGGCTGTAGCCACCCTCACGGTCACCGCCACGGAAACCGCCCGGACGGTCGCCACCCCGGAAGCCACCGTCACGACGGTCACCGCCAGGCGCACCACCGGAGCGACTGTCCCGGCTGTAGCCACCCTCACGGTCACCGCCACGGAAGCCGCCCTCGCGGCGCTCACCGCCACGGAAGCCGCCCTCACGGTCTCCACCGCGGAACCCGCCCTCACGACGGTCACCACCCGGGCGGTTGTCCCGGCTGTAACCGCCCTCACGACGGTCGCCACCACGGAAGCCACCTTCGCGTCGGTCACCGCCGGGCGCGCCGCCGGAGCGACTGTCCCGGCTGTAGCCACCCTCACGGTCACCGCCACGGAAACCGCCCTCACGGTCACCACCGCGGAACCCGCCCTCACGACGGTCACCACCGCGGAACCCACCCTCGCGGCGGTCACCGCCGGGCGCGCCGCCGGAGCGACTGTCCCGGCCGTAACCACCCTCACGACGGTCACCGCCACGGAAGCCGCCCTCACGGCGCTCACCGCCACGGAAGCCACCCTCACGACGGTCACCACCGGAGCGGCTGTCCCGGCTGTAACCGCCCTCACGGCGCTCACCGCCACGGAAGCCACCTTCGCGGTCACCGCCACGGAAGCCACCCTCACGACGGTCACCGCCACGGGCGTCACCGGAGCGACCGTCCCGGCCGTAACCACCCTCACGACGGTCACCGCCACGGAAGCCACCCTCACGGTCGCCACCACGGAACCCGCCCTCACGACGGTCACCACCGGAGCGGCTGTCCCGGCTGTAACCACCCTCACGGCGGTCACCGCCACGGAAGCCACCTTCGCGGTCACCACCGCGGAACCCGCCCTCACGACGGTCACCGCCACGGGCGTCACCGGAGCGACCGTCCCGGCCGTAACCACCCTCACGACGGTCACCACCACGGAACCCGCCCTCACGACGGTCACCACCGGAGCGGCTGTCCCGGCTGTAACCACCCTCACGACGGTCACCACCCCGGAAGCCACCTTCGGGGCGGTCACCGCCAGGAGCGCCACCGACGCGGCTGTCCCGGCCGTAGCCGCCTTCGCGCCGGTCGCCGCCTCGCGCGCCGCCGGCGCGCTCGTCACGGCCGCCCCGGTACGAGGGCCGATCATCGCGGCGGGCGTCGCCGCGCCCGTGGCCACGATCGGCGCGGTCCTCGTAGCGACGGGGGCGGTCTCCGCCCTGCGGTCCAGAGCTCACAGGTGCATCCTTCCTGATGGCGTTTCCGCCAGAACGCTAACGCAGTCGAGGGCCGACCCCGGTAGGGGCGGCCCTCGACTGAAAGATTGTCCGGCGGTGTCCTACTCTCCCACACCCTCCCGAGTGCAGTACCATCGGCGCTGGAGGGCTTAGCTTCCGGGTTCGGAATGTTACCGGGCGTTTCCCCTCCGCCATGACCGCCGTAACTCTATGAACATATCAACCAACCACCCACACACGCGCGCGGGTTTGGTGTTTGTTCAGAGTTGCACAGTGGACGCGTAGCAGCTTGGTAGTCAAGTCCTCGGCCTATTAGTACCGGTCAACTGAACCCGTTACCGGGCTTACATTTCCGGCCTATCAACCCAGTCGTCTAGCTGGGGGCCTTACCCCACAAATGTGGGTGGGATACCTCATCTTGAAGCGAGCTTCCCGCTTAGATGCTTTCAGCGGTTATCCCTTCCGAACGTAGCTAACCAGCCGTGCCCCTGGCGGGACAACTGGCACACCAGAGGTTCGTCCGTCCCGGTCCTCTCGTACTAGGGACAGCCCTTCTCAAGTATCCTACGCGCACGGCGGATAGGGACCGAACTGTCTCACGACGTTCTAAACCCAGCTCGCGTACCGCTTTAATGGGCGAACAGCCCAACCCTTGGGACCTGCTACAGCCCCAGGATGCGACGAGCCGACATCGAGGTGCCAAACCATCCCGTCGATATGGACTCTTGGGGAAGATCAGCCTGTTATCCCCGGGGTACCTTTTATCCGTTGAGCGACACCGCTTCCACATGCCAGTGCCGGATCACTAGTCCCGACTTTCGTCCCTGCTCGACCTGTCAGTCTCACAGTCAAGCTCCCTTGTGCACTTGCACTCAACACCTGATTGCCAACCAGGCTGAGGGAACCTTTGGGCGCCTCCGTTACCCTTTAGGAGGCAACCGCCCCAGTTAAACTACCCACCAGACACTGTCCCTGAACCGGATAACGGTCCGAAGTTAGATACCCAAATCAACCAGAGTGGTATTTCAAGATTGCCTCCACCCATACTGGCGTATAGGCTTCACCGGCTCCCACCTATCCTACACAAGCTAATTCAGATACCAATGTCAAGCTATAGTAAAGGTCCCGGGGTCTTTCCGTCCTGCCGCGCGTAACGAGCATCTTTACTCGTACTGCAATTTCGCCGGGCCTGTGGTTGAGACAGTGGGGAAGTCGTTACGCCATTCGTGCAGGTCGGAACTTACCCGACAAGGAATTTCGCTACCTTAGGATGGTTATAGTTACCACCGCCGTTTACTGGCGCTTAAGTTCTCCGCTTCGCCCTTGCGGGCTAACAGGTCCCCTTAACGTTCCAGCACCGGGCAGGCGTCAGTCCATATACATCGAATTACTTCTTCGCATGGACCTGTGTTTTTAGTAAACAGTCGCTTCCCCCTGCTCTCTGCGGCCATACAACGCTCCACCCGCGCGGGGCTTCACGTCTCCGGCCCCCCTTCTCCCTAAGTTACGGGGGCAATTTGCCGAGTTCCTTAACCACAGTTCGCCCGATCGCCTCGGTATTCTCTACCTGACCACCTGTGTCGGTTTGGGGTACGGGCCGCTCAGAACTCGCTAGAGGCTTTTCTCGGCAGCATAGGATCACTGACTTCACCTGAATCGGCTCGGCATCACGTCTCAGCCCATATGACGTGCGGATTTACCTACACGTCGGCCTACACGCTTACCCCGGCACAACCACCGGCCGGGATCAGCTACCTTCCTGCGTCACCCCATCGCTTGACTACTACCCGCCAGGTTCCCACGCTCCCCCCAGTCGGTCCGAAGACCTCCCGGAGCTCGGGTGGTTAGCACAACGAGGTTCGTCAGGGTCGCTCTTTCGCGGGTACGGGAATATCAACCCGTTGTCCATCGACTACGCCTCTCGGCCTCGCCTTAGGTCCCGACTCACCCAGGGCGGATTAGCCTGGCCCTGGAACCCTTGGTCATCCGGCGGAAGGGTTTCTCACCCTTCTTTCGCTACTCATGCCTGCATTCTCACTCGTGCCGTGTCCACAACTAGGTCACCCCGTCGCTTCACCCCCGGCACGACGCTCCCCTACCCACCCACACACCTGCACACCCCATCAAGGAGGCACGAGGTAAAGTGTGAATGCCACAGCTTCGGCGGTGTGCTTGAGCCCCGCTACATTGTCGGCGCGGAACCACTTGACCAGTGAGCTATTACGCACTCTTTAAAGGGTGGCTGCTTCTAAGCCAACCTCCTGGTTGTCTATGCGACCCCACATCCTTTTCCACTTAGCACACGCTTAGGGGCCTTAGCTGGTGATCTGGGCTGTTTCCCTCTCGACTACGAAGCTTATCCCCCGCAGTCTCACTGCCGCGCTCTCACTTACCGGCATTCGGAGTTTGGCTGATTTCGGTAAGCTTGTGGGCCCCCTAGACCATCCAGTGCTCTACCTCCGGCAAGAAACACGCGACGCTGCACCTAAATGCATTTCGGGGAGAACCAGCTATCACGGAGTTTGATTGGCCTTTCACCCCTAACCACAGGTCATCCCCCAACTTTTCAACGTTGGTGGGTTCGGCCCTCCACGCGGTCTTACCCGCGCTTCAGCCTGCCCATGGCTAGATCACTCCGCTTCGGGTCTAGAGCATGCGACTCAAGAGCGCCCTATTCAGACTCGCTTTCGCTACGGCTCCCCCACACGGGTTAACCTCGCCACATGCCACTAACTCGCAGGCTCATTCTTCAAAAGGCACGCCGTCACCCCGTAAGGCTCCGACGGATTGTAGGCGAACGGTTTCAGGTACTATTTCACTCCCCTCCCGGGGTACTTTTCACCATTCCCTCACGGTACTCGTCCGCTATCGGTCACCAGGAAGTATTTAGGCTTACCAGGTGGTCCTGGCAGATTCACGGCAGATTTCAGGAGTCCGCCGCTACTCGGGAACACCCACAGAAGACCAGCAGCTTTCACCTACCGGACTATCACCGTCTACGGTCAGCCATTCCAGACTGTTCGACTAACCACTAGCTTTGTAACTTCTCGACTGTGTGTCAGCACAATCAGCAGGGTCCCACAACCCCGACCACGCAACCCCTGACAGGTATCACACGCAGCCGGTTTAGCCTCCATCCGCTTTCGCTCGCCACTACTCACGGAATCACTATTTGTTTTCTCTTCCTACGGGTACTGAGATGTTTCACTTCCCCGCGTTCCCCCCACACACCCTATGTGTTCAGGTGCGGGTGACATCACATGACTGATGCCGGGTTCCCCCATTCGGACACCCTGGGATCACAGCTTGGTTGACAGCTCCCCCAGGCCTATCGCGGCCTCCCACGTCCTTCATCGGCTCCTGGTGCCAAGGCATCCACCGTTCGCCCTTGACAACTTGACCACAAAGATGCTCGCGTCCACTGTGCAATTCTCAACAAACAACCAACCCACAACCCACAGCCCCACACCTACAACCCCAACCAGGATCACGGTTTGCGAGACCAGGCCATGCCTGGCGCCCCGACAGGCTCCCGCCCGTCCACAAGGCTCTGAAAGACAACCACCACGGGTTGTTCCTTCAGGACCCAACAGGGTGCTCTCCGCCCTCCCCCAGCCGCACCAGGACTCCGCTCCACACCAACCCGAAAGTCAGCAGTACTAGAAGGATCCCGGCCGTTGCCGAGGAAAAACTCACCAGTGTCTCCGCCATTCGAGCACCCCGACCCGACATTCGCAGGTCGCGGGCTCCATGCCAGCCTTCGCTGGATGGTGCTCCTTAGAAAGGAGGTGATCCAGCCGCACCTTCCGGTACGGCTACCTTGTTACGACTTCGTCCCAATCGCCAGCCCCACCTTCGACGGCTCCCTCCACAAGGGTTGGGCCACCGGCTTCGGGTGTTGCCGACTTTCGTGACGTGACGGGCGGTGTGTACAAGGCCCGGGAACGTATTCACCGCAGCGTTGCTGATCTGCGATTACTAGCGACTCCGACTTCACGGGGTCGAGTTGCAGACCCCGATCCGAACTGAGACCGGCTTTTTGGGATTCGCTCCACCTCACGGTATCGCAGCCCATTGTACCGGCCATTGTAGCATGCGTGAAGCCCTGGACATAAGGGGCATGATGACTTGACGTCATCCCCACCTTCCTCCGAGTTGACCCCGGCAGTCTTCGATGAGTCCCCGCCATAACGCGCTGGCAACATCGAACGAGGGTTGCGCTCGTTGCGGGACTTAACCCAACATCTCACGACACGAGCTGACGACAGCCATGCACCACCTGTGACCGCCCCCGAAGGACCTTACATCTCTGCAAGTTTTGCGGCCATGTCAAACCCAGGTAAGGTTCTTCGCGTTGCATCGAATTAATCCGCATGCTCCGCCGCTTGTGCGGGCCCCCGTCAATTCCTTTGAGTTTTAGCCTTGCGGCCGTACTCCCCAGGCGGGGCGCTTAATGCGTTAGCTGCGGCACAGAGAACCGGAGAGGCCCCCCACACCTAGCGCCCAACGTTTACAGCGTGGACTACCAGGGTATCTAATCCTGTTCGCTCCCCACGCTTTCGCTCCTCAGCGTCAGTATCGGCCCAGAGACCCGCCTTCGCCACCGGTGTTCCTCCTGATATCTGCGCATTTCACCGCTACACCAGGAATTCCAGTCTCCCCTACCGAACTCTAGCCTGCCCGTATCGACCGCAGGCCTGGGGTTGAGCCCCAGGTTTTCACGGTCGACGCGACAAGCCGCCTACGAGCTCTTTACGCCCAATAAATCCGGACAACGCTCGCGCCCTACGTCTTACCGCGGCTGCTGGCACGTAGTTGGCCGGCGCTTCTTCTGCAGGTACCGTCACTTCCGCTTCGTCCCTGCTGAAAGAGGTTTACAACCCGAAGGCCGTCATCCCTCACGCGGCGTCGCTGCATCAGGCTTCCGCCCATTGTGCAATATTCCCCACTGCTGCCTCCCGTAGGAGTCTGGGCCGTGTCTCAGTCCCAGTGTGGCCGGTCGCCCTCTCAGGCCGGCTACCCGTCGTCGCCTTGGTAGGCCATCACCCCACCAACAAGCTGATAGGCCGCGAGCCCATCCCAGGCCGAAAAACTTTCCACCACACACCATGCGACATGTGGTCATATTCGGTATTAGCCCCGGTTTCCCGGGGTTATCCCAAAGCCTAGGGCAGGTTGCTCACGTGTTACTCACCCGTTCGCCGCTCGAGTACCCCGAAGGGCCTTTCCGCTCGACTTGCATGTGTTAAGCACGCCGCCAGCGTTCGTCCTGAGCCAGGATCAAACTCTCCAACAAAAACTTTCGTTGGACACAATGTCCTGACAACAAACAACATGTTGCCAAAGGAATCCCCACCAGCAACCATCCGAAGACAGCCACCAGCACGGGGTATAAAACAATTGGCACTGGCTTATCAAGCACCCTGTTGAGTTCTCAAAGAACAACCACACACCAACCGAAAACCCTCCACCCGGAGGACCCACGACCAGGGCATTTCGTTCACCACGCCCGCCGCTCTCGCGCCGGGCACTTTTACTACGTTACCCGGTGGTTTCTGCCGTGTCAAACCGGTGTCTCCCGGTTTGTCGTGCATCACCCTTTTGACCGGGCACCACGACACTGCCGACTCGCGTCGGCCTCGTCGAGGATTTTCGGCAGGACGGCCGTTGGCGGCTTCCCGCTGGCCCGTCCGTTTCCCTGCCGGCCGTTAACCTTACCCGGTCGGTTTCGCCGCATCAAATCCGCCTCCCGGCGGATCCGGGGCACCGCCCGGGTCTCAGGTCCCACGCTCCGGCCTTTCAGGACTTTCGCCCTGATTCGTCCGTTCCGCGTTGGCAGAGGAAAAGCTACGCGCCCGATGGATTCGTCGTCAAATCCATCGGGCGCGTCCCGCGTCACATCGTCGATCGATGGCTATTTTCGCAGCTCAACGCCCGCGAACGAGCGCTTCCCGCGGCGCAGCACCAGGTAACGCCCGTGCAGCAGGTCGGCCGGGGAGACGGTCGCGTCCCCCTCGGTGACCCGCGTGTTGTTGACGTAGGCGCCACCCTCGGCGATCACCCGCCGGGCCTCCTTCATGCTCGGCACCAGGCCCGACTCCTTCAGCAGGCCGGCGACGTCCGGCAGCTCGTCGAGGCGCACCAGGCCGGCCTCGGTGAGCGCGGCTCGTAACGTCTCCGGCGCGAGTTCGTCGAGCGCGCCCCGACCGAACAGCGCCTGGCTGGCCGCCACCGCCTGGGTCACCTCGCGCTCGCCGTGCACGAGCGCGGTCAGCTCCTCGGCCAGGGCCCGCTGGGCGGTCCGGGCCTGCGGGCGTTCCGCGGTGGCCTTCTCTAGCTCCTCCAGCTCCTCCCGGGAGCGGAAGCTGAAGTAGCGCAGGTAACGGGTGACGTCGCGGTCGTCGGCGTTCAGCCAGAACTGGTAGAAGGCGTACGGGCTGGTCATCTCCGGGTCGAGCCAGATCGCGCCGGTCTCGCTCTTGCCGAACTTGGTGCCGTCGGACTTGGTGACCAGGGGCGTGGTGAACGCCTGGACCGGGCCGGCGCCGCGCCGGCGCACGTAGTCCACCCCGGCGGTGATGTTGCCCCACTGGTCGGAGCCGCCGTACTGGAGCCGACAGCCGTGCCGGCGGTGCAGCTCGAAGAAGTCGTTGGCCTGGAGCAACTGGTAGCTGAACTCGGTGTAGCTGATGCCGCTCTCCAGGCGCGCCCTGACCACCTCCCGGGCCAGCATCTTGTTCACCGGGAAGTGCTTGCCGACGTCCCGGAGGAACTCCACCACCGACATCTGGCCAGTCCAGTCCAGGTTGTTGACCATCTGGGCCGCGTTGTCCCCGGTGTACGTGACGAACGGCGCGAGCTGGTCCCGGATACGCTGGACCCAGCCGGCGACGACCTCCGGCGAGTTCAGCGACCGTTCGGCGCTCTCCTTCGGGTCACCGATCTGCCCGGTGGCGCCACCGACGAGCAGGAGCGGCCGGTGCCCGGCGCGTTGGAGCCGGCGGGCCGTGACGACCTGCATGAGGTTGCCGACGTGCAGGCTGGGGGCGGTCGGGTCGAAGCCCACATAGAACGTGGCGCTCGGGCCGTCGAGCAGCGCACGCAGCTCGTCCGGGCCGGTCGAGTCCTGGATCAGGCCCCGCCACAGCAGGTCTTCGGTCAGGGAGTCCCGCCCCTGCGGGAGGTTGCTGTCGGTCACGGTCACCGATTCTCCCCCATCGCCGGTCCGGGGCCGTACCGGGTTTGCCCGCGGCGACGACGGCTAGGCTGGCGGCGCCGCCGAGCACGAGGAGGAACCACGGTGGAGATGCTTGACGTGACCGGAGGGTTCGCCGCCCTGCTGGGGCTGAAGTTCGACGAGGTCAGCGGCGACCGGGTGGTGGTCCGGTGGCAGGTGCGTCCGGAGTTGCAGCAGCCGTACGGGATCCTGCACGGCGGCGTCCACTGCTCGGTGGTGGAGACGGTGGCCAGCGTCGGCGGCGCGCTGTGGCTGGGTGAGCGGGGCAGGGTGGTCGGGGTGTCGAACCAGACCGACTTCCTGCGCGCGGTGCGCGACGGCGAGCTGACCGGGGTCGGCACGCCGGTGCACCGGGGACGCAGCCAGCAACTGTGGCAGGTGGAGATCACCGACGGCGACGACCGGCTGGTGGCCCGCGGGCAGGTGCGGTTGCAGAACCTCACCACCGACTGACGTATTCGCCCGAAACCGGGCGCTGACGCCGATATCGTCGCGTCGATGAGACAAGCCGCTCCCGACCCGACGTGAGGAAGCTCCTCGCCGCCACCCTGGGCGTGCTGTCGGCCATCGGGGGGTTCGTCGACATCGGCGACCTGGTGGCGGCCAGCCAGGCCGGCGCGCTGTTCGGCATGGCCCACGCCTGGGTGCTGCTGGTCGGTGTGGTGGGCATCTGCGCGTACGCGGACATGTCCGGCCGGATCGCGGCGGTCAGCGGACGGGCGGTGTTCGACCTGGTCCGGGAGCGGCTCGGGCCGCGGGTGGCGCTGCTCAACCTGGTCGCGTCGTGGCTGGTCACGGTGGTCACGCTCGCCGCGGAGCTGGGCGGGGTGGCGCTGGCGCTGCAACTGGCCAGCGGGGTGAGCCACCTGCTCTGGGTGCCGCTTGCCGCGCTGGCGGTGTGGCTGGTGCTGTGGCGGATGCGCTTCGAGCTGATGGAGCGGGTCTTCGGCCTGGCCGGGCTGGCGCTGCTGGTGTTCGCGGTGGCGCTCGTGGCGTTGCCCACCGACTGGGCGGAACTCGGCCGCGGGACGTGGCAAATCAGCCCGGCCGGGCACGGCTGGCCGCTGTACTGGTTCGTGGCGGTGGCGTTGTTCGCCTCGACGGTCAGCCCGTACGAGGTCTTCTTCTTCTCCTCCGGCGGGGTGGAGGAGCGGTGGGGCGCGGCCGACCTGGCGCGCGCCCGCTCGAACGTGCTGATCGGCTTCCCGATCGGCGGGTTCCTGGCGCTGTCGCTGATCGCCGTGGCGACGGTGGCCTACCACCCCTCCGGGGCGTCGCTGGGCTCGCTCGACCAGGTGGCCCGGCCGGTGGCGACCGCGTTGGGCGGCGCCGGCCTGGTCGCCGCCGTGCTGGCGTTCTTCGCGGTCACCTTCGGCGCGGCGCTGGAGACCGGGTTGTCGGCGGCGTACGCGGCGGCGCAGTACTTCGGGTGGCAGTGGGGCAAACGGGTCAGCCCCCGCGAGGCGGCCCGCTTCCACAGCGTCCTGCTGGTCGGCCTGCTACTCGCGGTGGTGATGCTGATGACGACCGTGGACCCGGTGCGGTTGACCGAGTACATGCTGGTGCTGAGCGCGGTGGTGCTGCCGCTGACCTACCTGCCGATCCTGGTGGTGGCGAACGACCGCACCTACCTCGGCGACCGGGTCAACGGGTGGTGGACGAACCTGCTCGGCGCGGTGTTCCTGCTGCTCATCGTCGCCGCGTCGGTGGCGGCGATTCCACTGGCGATCGTGACGGGGATGGGGCGATGAGGGTCCAGCTCGCCAAGCAGTTGCTCGACCGGCAGATCGTCGACGTCGAGGGCCGGCTCGTCGGGCGGGTCGACGACGTCGCGTTCGCGCTCGACGACGCCGGCTACCCGTACGTGGACTGCCTGCTCACCGGGCAGGGGGCGCTCGGGCAGCGGATCGGCGGCACGATCGGGCGGCTGCTGGTGGCGGTCGCCGACCGGTTCACCGACGATCCGCCGGCGCCGTCGCGGCGCGTGCCGCTGGCGACCGTGGCCCGGGTGGACAGCGCGGTGCGGCTGCGGTGCCGGGCGGCGGAGCTGCCGCCCTCGCCGGTGGAGACGTGGCTGCGGCGGCACCTGATCGAGCGGATTCCGGGGGCGTTCCGTGCGAGCGGGTGAGCTGCTCGGGCGCACCGCGTACGACCTGCACGGGCGGCGTCTCGGCCGGGTGGTGGACGTGGTGGTGCGCGGTGGCTGGCCGCCGGACCGGTTGCGGATCACCGACGTGATCGTCGCCGGTCACTGGTGGACGCGGGTGACCAGCCGGCTGATCGGGCCGGAGTTGCATCCCGCCGGGCCGTGGCTGCTGCGGGCGGTCGCCCGGTTGGTCGGGCGCAGCACCCACCAGGTGCCCGCCGACGTGGTGCGGCTGCGCCCGCCGGTGCCCGGCTTCCCGTTCGGCCCGCCCGCCGACCGGCGTTGAGCCGGGACCGCGCACCGGCCGGCGTCGGGCCCGGTGCGTCAGTGACGCGCCTCGTCGAGCTGCTCGGCGGCGTCCGCCGGGTCGGCCGCGGCGGTCGGGGCGTCGTCGGTGCCGTCGCTGTCCTCGCTCGGCTCGCGACGGGAGCGGCGACGGATGCGTACCTCGGCGATGGCCCGCTGGTCGACCTCGGCCACCGCCAGCTCCCAGCCGTCGACGGTGACCTGTTCCCCGGCCACCGTCGGGATGTGTCCGAGACAGATCAGCACCAGCCCGGCGACGGTGGTGTAGTCGCCGGGCGGCCGGTTGGGCAGCTCCACCCCGAGGTCGGTGAGGTCGTGCACCGGGAAGGTGCCGGGCAGCACCAGCGAGCCGTCGGCCTCGGTGTGGACCGCCCGCAGGTCCCGGTCGGTCTCGTCGTAGATCTCACCGACGATCTCCTCGAGGATGTCCTCAAGCGTGACGATGCCGTCGACCGCGCCGCGCTCGTCCACCACCAGGGCGATGTGCTGGCGCTCGGCCTTGAACTGGCGCAGCGCGTCCACCACGGGGAGCGAGTCGGGCAGCAGCATCGGCGGGCGGGCGATCTCGTCGACCGGCCGGTCGTCCGGGACGCCGACCAGGTCGCGCAGGTGGAGGACGCCGACCGCGTCGTCCAGGCCGCCGTGGCGGACCACGGGCGCCCGGGAGTGGCCGGTCGCCGCGAGGACGAGCCGCGCCGCGTCCGCGGTGGTGCCGCTGTCGAGCGTGAAGACCTGCAACCGGGGTACGAGGACGGCACGCAACTGCCGGTCGGCGATCTCCACGGCGCCGGCGATGATCGTGCGCTGCTCCTTGGTGAAGCCGTGGTTGCCGGCCACGATGTCGCGCAGCTCGTCGGGGCCGATCTCGTCGGGTTCGTGCTTGGGGTCGAGGCCGACGAGGCGGACCACCATGTCGGTGGTGGCGCCGAGCAACCAGACCGCCGGCCGGGTCACGCTGGACAGGATGTCCAGCGGTCGGGCCACGACAAGCGCCCACCGCTCGGCGGACTGCATGGCGATGCGCTTGGGCGCCAGCTCGCCGAAGACGAGCGTGACGAACGTGAGCACCAGGGTGACCGCGACGATGGCGACGGTCTCGGCGGCGTTGCCGAAGACGCCGAGCAGCGGCACCAGCGGCCGGGCCAGGGAGACGGCCGCGGCGGCGGAGGCGAGGAACCCGGCGAGGGTGATGCCGATCTGGATGGTGGCCAGAAACCGGTTGGGGTCCTTCGCGAGCCGGGCGAGGGTCCGGCCGCCGCGGCTGCTGCGCTCCAGCCGTTGTAGCTGGCTGTCCCGTAGCGACACCAGGGCCATCTCGCTGCCGGCGAAGGCGGCGTTGACGATCACCAGCACACCGACCAGGGCCAGTTGGCTCCAGTAGCTCTGCACGAGCGGTTCTCTCCCTCGGCCCGATCCACGTCGGCGATGGCCGACTCGCCGCCCGATGGGCCCGGTCGGCGTTGCCCCTCTGTGCCCCGTGGGCCCGCGCCTGAACCCTGGCTCGACACCCGTGGCCGGCCGGGCCCGGCTCAGGCCGGGTCGGCCAGGTCGAGCACGTACGCCCCGCCCTCCGGGCGGAAGCCGAGCCGGTGGTAGTAGGGGGCGACCATACCCGGTGGGGAGACCACCCGGCGGAAGCCCCGGTCGGTGAAGAGCCGGCTGCGCCGGTAGACGAACTCTCCCGGGGTGAAGTCACGGAACGGCGGGGTCACGTAGTCCAGGTCGATCTGGGCCACCCCGCCGGCCTCGGCGTGCGCCACCATCACGCCGACCACCTCGTCGGAGCGGACCACCAGGAACGCCGAGCGGTCGGACGCGGTCGGGTCCCAGCGGAAGCCCGGGTTGAAGCGGGCGATGTCGGTGGCGTGCACCCGCAGCGTGTGTGCCAGGAACGCGTCTGCGGTGCCCACCTCGACCACCTGGTAGGTCCGCTCGTCGTGCCGGGTGGCCAGCAGCTTGCGCAGGTACCACAGGTTGATCACGGTGAGCACCACGTTCAGCCCGACCATGGGCCAGACGTGGACGGCGGCGTTGTAGCCGATCAGGATCAGGCAGCCGACCAGGTTGAGCGCGCGCAGCCGCAGGATGCGCGTCTGCAGCAGGGACCAGACCAGCAGCGCGGAGCCGGCCCAGCCGACGAGTTCCAGCCAGTTCACCCCGGGGAGACTAGTGGTTGCCCTGGTCAGCCCCCTCGGCGGGCAGCTCGAGCACCCACTCCTGCACCTCCGCACCGCGGCCCGGAGCGTACCCGGAGTCCGCACCGACCACGACGAAGCCGCACTTGCGCAGCACCGCGAGCGAGGCGGCGTTGTCCTTCGCGGCGCGGGCCCGCACCGGCCGCTGCGGCAGCTCCCGCAGCAGCGCGGTGAGCCCGGCGGTGGCGTAGCCGCGACCCCAGCGGGCCGGGTCGATCCAGTAGCTGACCTCGGTCTGCTCGTCGACCGGGAACGCCGCCACGTGGCCGACCACCTCGCCGCCGGCGACGATCGTGCGGTTGACGATGCGCCCGTCGGCGCGGATGCGCGCCCAGTGCGCGTCGAACGCCGCCCGGTCCGACGGGTCCTTCGGCCCGAACGCGGCCATCCAGTTGGCCTGCGGATCCTGCTCGTGGGCGAAGAACACCGGCAGGTCGTCGTCGCGCACCGGACGGAGTTCCACCTCGGGGGTCATGGCCGGGAAGGATACGTGGGCCCACCGACACGATCGGGACCTCCGGCCCGTCAGGTGTCCCGTCCGGCCCTGCCGCCACGGCCGGCCGCGCCGGTACGAAGAAGGAGGAACGACGCAGTCGAGGAGGCCGGACCATGACGAAGTACGTCTACGACTTCATCGAGGGTGACCGGAGCCGGGCCGACCTGCTCGGCGGCAAGGGCGCCAACCTGGCGGAGATGACCCGGCTCGGCCTGCCGGTGCCGCCGGGGTTCACCATGACCACCGACGCGTGCCGCGCCTACCTGGCCACCGGCGCGCCCCCGGACGGGCTGTACGAGGAGATCAACGCGCACCTGCGCCAGGTCGAGACGCGGCTGGACCGGCGGCTCGGCGACCCGGCCGACCCGCTGCTGCTGGCGGTCCGGTCCGGCGGGCGGTACTCGATGCCGGGGATGATGGAGACGATCCTCGACATCGGGCTCAACGACTCCACGGTGACCGGGCTCGCCGCCCACGCCGGCGACGAGCGGTTCGCCTGGGATTCGTACCGGCGGTTGATCCAGATGTTCGGCCGCACGGTGCACGGCATTCCGGGTGAGGAGTTCGAGCACGAGTTAGCCGCGGTGCGGGCCACCGCCGGGCCGGGCGGGCCGAGCGCGGCGCAACTGCGCGACCTGGTCGACACGTACAAGAAGATCTTCGTCCGGCACGTCGGGCAGGAGTTCCCGCAGGCCCCGCACGAGCAGCTCTTCCTGGCCGTGCGCGCGGTGTTCTCCTCGTGGCACTCGGAGCGGGCGCGGGTCTACCGCCACCAGGAACACATCCCGGACGACCTGGGCACCGCGGTCAACGTGATGGCCATGGTCTTCGGCAACCTCGGCCGGGACTCCGGCACCGGGGTGGCGTTCACCCGCGACCCGGCCACCGGCGCGCCCGGCGTGTACGGCGACTACCTGACCGACGCGCAGGGCGAGGACGTGGTGGCCGGCATCCGCAACACGGTGCCGCTGGCCGAGCTGGAGCGGCTGGACCCGGCGAGCTTCCACCGGCTCCGGCAGATCATGGCGACGTTGGAGCGGCACTACCGCGACCTGTGCGACGTCGAGTTCACCATCGAACGGGGCCGGCTGTGGATGTTGCAGACCCGGGTCGGCAAGCGGACCGCCGCCGCCGCGTTCGTGATCGCCGCGCAGCTCGCCGAGGAGGGGGTGATCACGGCCGACGAGGCGCTGACCCGGGTCACCGGGGCGCAGCTCGCCCAGCTCATGTTCCCCGCCTTCGACACCGCCGGCGCGCCGACGCCGCTCGCGGTGGGGGTGGGCGCGTCGCCGGGCGCGGCGGTGGGACGGGTGGTCTTCGACTCCGCCGCCGCGGCGGCGGCCGGCGGGCCGGTGATCCTGGTCCGCCCGGAGACCAACCCGGACGACCTGCCCGGCATGATCGCCGCGGCCGGGGTGCTCACCTCGCGGGGCGGGAAGACGTCGCACGCGGCGGTGGTGGCCCGGGGCATGGGCCGGGCCTGCGTGTGCGGGGCGGAGGCGCTGCGGATCGACGTCGAGCGCGGCGAGGTCGCCGTCGGCGACCGGGTGGTGCGGGCCGGCGAGGTGATCTCGATCGACGGGACCAGCGGGCGGATCTGGCTCGGTGAGGTGCCGGTGCGGCCCTCGCCGGTGGCCCGCTACCTGGCCGGCGAGCTGAGCCCCGAAGCCGATCCGCTGGTCGCCGCCGTGCACCGGCTCCTCGGACACGCCGACGCGGTGCGGACGCTGGGCGTGCGGGCCAACGCGGACACCCCGGAGGACGCCCGCCGGGCCCGCCGGCTCGGCGCCGCCGGGATCGGGCTGTGCCGCACCGAGCACATGTTCCTCGGCGAGCGCCGGGAGCTGGTCGAGCGGCTGATCCTGGCCGAGGGTCCGGCGGACGTCACGGCGGCCCTGGACGCGCTGCTGCCGTTGCAGCGGGCCGACTTCGTCGGGCTGCTGGCCGCGATGGACGGGCTGCCGGTCACCGTCCGGCTGCTCGACCCGCCGCTGCACGAGTTCCTGCCCCCGCTGGCGGAGCTGACCGCCCGGGTGGCCGGCGCGCAGGCGCGCGGGGAGGATCCGGGCCGGGACGCCACGCTGCTGGCCGCGGTGCGCCGGATGCACGAGACCAACCCGATGCTGGGGCTGCGCGGCGTGCGACTCGGGCTGGTGGTGCCGGGCCTGTTCGCCATGCAGGTGCGGGCGCTGGCCGAGGCGGCCGTGCAGCGGATCCGGGCGGGCGGCGACCCGCGCCCGGAGATCATGGTGCCGCTCGTCGGGGACGTGCGGGAACTCGCCGCGGTGACCGACGAGGCGCGGCGCGTGCTCGCCGAGGTGGACGGCGCGCCGGAGATCCCGATCGGCACCATGATCGAGACGCCGCGGGCCGCGCTGACCGCCGGGGAGATCGCCGCGCGGGCCCGGTTCTTCTCCCTCGGCACCAACGACCTGACGCAGACCACTTGGGCGTTCTCCCGCGACGACGTGGAGGGCTCGTTCTTCCCCACGTACCTGGCCCGGGGGATCTTCGGCGTGTCGCCGTTCGAGAGCGTCGACGTCGCCGGGGTGGGCCGGCTGGTCCGGCTCGCCGTCGCCGAGGGGCGGGCGGCCCGGCCGGAGCTGACCGTCGGGGTCTGCGGCGAGCACGGCGGCGACCCCGACTCGATCGCGTTCTTCGCCGCGGCCGGACTCGACTACGTCTCCTGCTCGCCGTACCGGGTGCCGGTGGCGCGGCTGGCCGCCGGCCGGACCGCGGTGCAGGCCGGCGCCGACGCATCCGACTCCCGATAGGAGGGCAGCACCATGACCGCCATCTTCAACCCGACCGGGCTGAACACAGTACCCCCGGTCCCCCGCCCGGCGACGCCGGCCGACGACCCGACGCCGGCCCCGGCGGTCCCCGGGCCGGTGGGGCCGGTGCTGGAGCTGCCCGGCGCGGCGCTGGTCCCGGTCACCCACGCCGGTCGCCCGGTGGGCGCGTTCGTCTTGGCCGACGGCAAGGTCCGCTACCGCCGGGTGGTCGACCCGGACCATCTCGTCGCGGCGGCCACCGGCGCGTTCGCGGTGGCGGCGCTCACCGCCGCCGTGGCGGTGTGGTCCCGCCGCCGCCCACCGGCGGTGCACACGGTCACCATGGGCCCCGGCGGCTGGCTGAGCATGCGTGGCCTGCCGGCCTCCCGCCCCGACCACCGTCCCTGGTGGGCGCGCCTCCTGCACGCCCATCCCCTCCCCCGCTGACCCCTGACAGGAGTGATCATGAACGGCAACCGACGCACCATGGACCCGTGGCGGGGCTTCCGGGACGGGCCGTGGCGCGACACCGTCGACGTGGCGGACTTCGTCCGCCGCAACCACGAGCCCTACACCGGGGACGCGTCGTTCCTCACCGGGCCGACCGAGCGCACGCTCGCGGTCTGGGACCGGCTCCGGGCGATGTTCCCGGAGGAGCGGCGTCGCGGCGTGTACGACGTGGACGCCGCCACGCCGTCCACCATCACCTCGCACGGCCCCGGCTACGTCGACCGGGATCGGGAGCTGATCGTCGGGCTGCAGACCGACGCGCCGCTGCGCCGGGCGATCATGCCGGCCGGCGGACTGCGGATGGTGGAGACCGCGCTGCGGGCGTACGGGCGCGAACCCGACCCGCGGGTGCACGAGATCTTCACCCGGTACCGCCGGACCCACAACGACGCGGTCTTCGACGCGTACCCGTCCGACGTGCTGGCCGCCCGACGCTCGCACGTCATCACCGGGCTGCCCGACGCGTACGGGCGGGGCCGGATCATCGGCGACTACCGGCGGGTGGCGCTCTACGGGGTGGACCGGCTGATCGCCGAGCGCCACGCCCACCGGGCGGCGCTGGACGGCCGGCGCAGCACCGACGACGTGATCCGGGACCGCGAGGAACTGGCCGAGCAGATCCGCGCGCTCGACGAGCTGAAGGAGATGGCCGCCGCGTACGGCGTCGACCTCTCCCGCCCGGCGGCCACCGGCCAGCAGGCGATCCAGTGGCTCTACTTCGCCTACCTGGCCGCCACGAAGGAACAGAACGGCGCGGCCATGTCGCTCGGGCGCACCGCCGGCTTCGTCGACGCTTACCTGCGGCGGGACATCGCCGAGGGGCGGTTGGACGAGACCGGCGCGCAGGAGTTGGTCGACGACTTCGTGATCAAGCTGCGGATCATCCGTTTCCTCCGCACCCCCGAGTACGACCAGCTCTTCTCCGGCGACCCGACCTGGGTCACCGAGTCGCTCGGCGGGATGGGCGCGGACGGCCGGCCGCTCGTCACCCGCACCACGTTCCGCTACCTCCAGACCCTCTACAACCTCGGCCCGGCGCCGGAGCCCAACCTGACCGTGCTCTGGTCGCCCCGGCTGCCGGCGGGGTTCAAGCGGTTCTGCGCCCAGGTGTCCCTGGACACCAGCGCCATCCAGTACGAGAACGACGAGCTGATCCGCCCCGCGTACGACGACGACACCGCGATCGCCTGCTGCGTCTCGGCGATGCGGGTGGGTCGGGACATGCAGTTCTTCGGCGCCCGGGCGAACCTGGCCAAGGCGCTGCTGTACGCGATCAACGGCGGCCGGGACGAGCTGACCGGCGAGCAGGTGGCCCCGCCGAGCACGCCGGTCGGCGGCGAGACGCTCGACCACGACGAGGTGCTGGCCGCGTACGACCGGACGCTGGACTGGCTCGCCGAGACGTACGTGGACGCGCTGAACGTGATCCACCACCAGCACGACAGGTACGCGTACGAACGGCTGGAGATGGCGCTGCACGACCACCCGGTGCGACGGTTCATGGCCACCGGCATCGCCGGCCTCTCGGTCGCCGTGGACAGCCTCTCGGCGATCCGGTACGGCCGGGTGAAGGTGCTGCGCGACGCCACCGGGCTGGCCGTCGACTACGCGGTCGAGGGCGAGTTCCCGACGTACGGCAACGACGACGACCGGGCCGACGAGATCGCCGTGTGGCTGGTCGAGACGTTCGCGGCGAAGCTGCGCCGCCAGCGCACCTACCGGGACGCCGAGCTGACCATGTCGGTGCTCACCATCACGTCGAACGTGGTCTACGGCCGGCACACCGGCAACACGCCGGACGGGCGGCGGGCCGGTGAGCCGTTCGCGCCCGGGGCGAACCCGATGAACGGCCGGGACACCCACGGCCTGGTCGCCTCGGCGCTGTCGGTGGCGAAGCTGCCGTACGACGCGGCCCGCGACGGCATCTCGCTGACCGGCACGGTCACCCCGGACGGCCTGGGGCACACCCGCGCCGAGCGGATCGCCAACCTGGCCGGGATGCTCGACGGCTACACCGACGCCGGCGGGTTCCACCTCAACGTCAACGTGCTGGACCGGGCCACGCTGCTCGACGCGATGGCCCACCCGGAGCGCTACCCGCAGCTCACCGTCCGGGTCTCCGGGTACGCGGTGAACTTCGTCCGGCTCACCCCGGAACAGCAGCGGGACGTGGTGTCCCGGACGTTCCACGGGTCGCTGTGACCGGCCGGCCCACGGCGGCGCCGGTGTCGGCGCCGCCGGTCCCGGACGGGGCGGTGCACTCCTGGGACACGTCGGTCGGGGTGGACGGGCCCGGCACCCGCTTCGTCGTGTTCCTCGCCGGCTGTCCGCTGCGCTGCCGGTACTGCCACAGTCCGGACACCTGGTACGGGCGCAGCGGCCGGCGGCGCACGGTGGACGAGATGGTCGCCCTGGTCTCGCGGTACCGCCGGTTCGTCCAGGTGGCCGGCGGGGGCGTCACGATCAGCGGCGGCGAGCCGCTGCTCCAGCCCGCGTTCACCGGCGAGCTGCTGCGCCGCTGCCGGGCGCTCGGCCTGCACACCGCGCTGGACACGTCCGGGTTCCTCGGCGTGCGCGCCGACGACGCCCTGCTGGACGCCACCGACCTGGTGCTGCTCGACGTCAAGGCGGGCAGCGCGGCGACGTACCGGCGGGTCACCGGCACCGGCCGGCTCGCGCCGACGCTGCGGTTCGCCCGCCGGCTGGCCGACCGGGGCACGCCGATGTGGATCCGGTACGTGCTGGTGCCGGGCCTGACCGACGCCGCGGACGAGGTGGACCGGGTGGCCGACGTGGCCGCCGGGCTGGCCGGCGTGCAACGGGTCGAGGTGCTGCCGTTCCACCGCCTCGGCGCGCACAAGTACGCCGAGCTGGGCCTGGCGTTCCCCCTCGCGGACACCGCGCCGCCGACCCCGGAGCTGCTGGACCGGGTACGCGGACAGTTCGCCGCCCGTGGCCTGACGGTCACCTGATCGGGCCGGGTCGCACTAGCATGGGCCCATGTCGACCGCACGGCTGCGCCGCCGCCCGCACTCGCCCGTGAAGGCTCTGGCCGCGAGCGCCACCGGGGCGCAGGCGACCGGGGCGCAGGCCACCGGCGCGCGGGCGCTCGGCGCGACGTCGATCGGCGCGCTCGCGGTGGGCGCGCTGGCGCTGGGCGCGGTCTCGGTGGGCGCGCTGGTGATCGGCCGGCTGGCCGTGCGCCGCGCGGTGATCCGCGAGCTGCGCATCGGTCGGCTCGAGGTGGACGAGTTGGTCGTCCGCCGCCGGACCGATCCGGATCAGCTCGCCGCGGACCCGGAATAGCCGTACAGGTCGAGCAGCCGCACCCGGGACGCCTGGAGGCGGTCCACCACCACGCTCATGAACCGTTCGGTGAGCTGCCGGCCCAGCGTGTCGTCGGACTCCATCAGCCGGCGCACCCCCGCCGCGTCGAACTCGACTGCGGTGCCGCGCCGGGTGGCCACCGCCCCGAACTGCCAGCGGTAGGGCGGGAAGAGCCAGGACCAGCCGAGCACCCCACCCGCGCCGATCGTCTCGATGCCCACGTCACCGCGGCCGGGCACCGGGAAGTCCAACGCCACCTGGCCGCTGCGCACCAGCCAGAACCGCTCGGCCGGCTGCCCGGCCCGGAACAACCGGTGCCCCGGGTGCCAGGCCACCGGGCGGGCGTGACCGGTGAGCCGGGGCAACCACCCGTCGGGCAGCCCGGCCAGGAAAGGATGCACGCGCAGCATCTCCAGCGGGGTCATCACGCCTCCAGGATCGACAGCGGCGAACCGTGGTTCCATCCCACCCGTTCGCGGGCCGACGCGGCAGGGCCGATGGTCCCGTACCGGGTGCGTGGCGGCCCGGCCGATCGGGACGGGGGCGGCCACAATGGCGGGAACCGACCGGAGGGGACACACCGATGAACCGACCCGTCGTGGCGGGGGTGGACGGCTCGCCGTCCAGCCTGGCCGCCGCCGACCAGGCCGCCGCCGCCGCGGTGGCACGCTCCCGGCCGCTGCTGCTGGTGCACGGCTACCTGCACCCGCTCGGCTACGGCGTGCCGCTCAACCCGTACGACCTCGGGGTGCCGGCGCCCACCGCGGAGTCGGAGAAGATGCTCGAACGGGTGGCCGCCGACCTGGCCGACCGGCACCCCGGGCTGCGGGTGGAGGTCCGCCAGGTCGCCGGCGGTCCGGGCGCGGCCCTGGTCGAGGAGTCGCGCCGGGCCGAGCTGGTGGTGGTGGGCAGCCGGGGCGTGGGCGGCTTCACCGGGCTGCTGCTCGGCTCGGTCGGCGGGCAGCTCGCGCAGCACGGGCACTGCCCGGTGCTCGTCGTGCGCCCCGCGGAGCAGCCGATCCCGGTCGGCGGTCCGGTGCTGGTCGGGGTCGACGGCTCCGAGTCCGCCGGGTACGCCGTCGAGCTGGCCGCGGCGGAGGCCGACCGCCGGGACGCCGAGCTGGTGCTGATGCACGTCGACGCGCCGGAGCGGGAGGCGGCGGCGCCGGAGGCCGCGGCCGAGGCGGCCGAGCTGCTGGGTGCCGCCGCCGGCCGGGTCCGGACGGCGCATCCCGGGCTGCGGGTCACCGAACGCGCCGTGGTCGCCTCATCCCCGGAGACGGCGCTGCGCGAGGCGAGCGTAGAGGCGTCGCTCGTGGTGGTCGGCTCGCGGGGGCGGGGCGGCTTCGCCGGGCTGTTGCTCGGCTCGGTCAGCCAGGCCCTGGTGCAGCACGCCCACTGCCCGGTGCTGGTCGCCCACCCGCCGTCGCCGGCCGGCGACTGACGCCGGTCGGGTCAGGCCGGGTCGCAGCCGGGTCGCAGCCGGGTCAGGCCGGATCGCGGCCGGCGAGCAGGTCGGCGAAGTCGGTGGTGAGGGCGAACGGGTCGGCCGGGCCGGTCGCCGGGGGCCGGCGGTCCACCTGCTCGGCCAGCTCGGCCGCCGCGCGGCGGATCCGGGCCCGCAGCGCGCTGTCGCCGTCGTCGCCGGCCCAGTCCTCGGGCGCGGCGAAGACCGCCGTCGGCAGCGTCACCGCCCGCAGGTACGTGAACATCGGCCGCACCGCGTGTTCCAGCGCGAGCGAGTGCCGGGCGGTGCCGCCGGTGGCCCCGAGCAACACCGGCGTGCCGGCCAGCGCCTCGGAGTCCACCACGTCGAAGAAGGACTTGAACAACCCGTTGTAGGACGCGTGGAAGATCGGCGTCACGGCGATCAACCCGTCCGCCGCCGCGACGACGTCGAGCGTGTCGCGCAGCGCGGCCGGCGCGAAGCCGGTGAGCAGGTGGTTGACCACGTCGTGGGCGTGTTCGCGCAGCTCCACCGGGCGCAACTCCACGTCCGCGCCGCGGCCGGCCAGCTCGTCGCGGGCAGCCGCGGCGAGCTGGTCGGCGAGCAGCCGGGTGGACGAGGGCTGGCCGAGACCCGCCGAGACGACCGCGAGAGTACGCCGGGTCATCGCCCCTCCCCCGCGGTCGTGGCGGCGTCGACGGTGCTCGTCGCGGCGTCGCGGGCGGCCCGCAGGCTGGCGTGGGTGGGCGCCTCGGGCACGTGCGCCGGACGCATCGAGTCGAACTCCTTGCGCAGCACCGGGACCACCTCCTCACCGAGCAGGTCGAGCTGCTCCAGCACGGTCTTCAACGGCAGGCCGGCGTGGTCCATCAGGAAGAGCTGCCGCTGGTAGTCGCCGACGTACTCGCGGAAGCCCAGCGTGCGGTCGATGACCTGCTGCGGGCTGCCGACGGTCAGCGGCGTCTCCCGGGTGAACTCCTCCAGCGACGGGCCGTGCCCGTAGACCGGGGCGTTGTCGAAGTAGGGCCGGAACTCGCGGACCGCGTCCTGGGAGTTGCGGCGCATGAAGACCTGCCCGCCGAGGCCGACGATCGCCTGGTCGGGCGTGCCGTGGCCGTAGTGCGCCCAGCGCTGGCGGTAGAGGCCGACCATCCGCTGGGTGTGCTCCTTGGGCCAGAAGATGTGGTTGGCGAAGAAGCCGTCGCCGTAGTAGGCGGCCTGCTCGGCGATCTCCGGGCTGCGGATCGAGCCGTGCCACACGAACGGCGGCACGCCGTCGAGCGGGCGCGGGGTCGAGGTGAACGACTGCAACGGCGTGCGGAACCGGCCCTTCCAGTCGACCACGTCCTCCCGCCACAGCCGGTGCAGCAGGTCGTAGTTCTCGATGGCGAGGGGGATGCCGTTGCGGATGTCCTGCCCGAACCACGGGTAGACCGGGCCGGTGTTGCCGCGCCCCATCATCAGGTCCACCCGGCCGTCGGCCAGGTGCTGGAGCATCGCGTAGTCCTCGGCGATCTTGACCGGGTCGTTCGTGGTGATCAGCGTGGTCGAGGTCGACAGGAGCAGCCGCTCGGTGCGGGCGGCGATCCAGCCCAGCATGGTGGTGGGCGACGACGGCACGAACGGCGGGTTGTGGTGCTCGCCGGTGGCGAAGACGTCCAGGCCGACCTCTTCGGCCTTGAGCGCGATGGTGGTCATGGCCTTGATCCGGTCACGCTCGGACGGCAGCCGCCCGGTGGTCGGGTCGACGGTGACGTCACCGACGGTGAAGATTCCGAACTGCATGACCAGCTCCTCGGGGTGAGATCCGGACCGGTCGACCCGGCATCGCACCGCACAACCTATTTGACGAGTCAACTATTCCGCCGCCCGCCGCCCCCGGCGTGGCCGGGCTCACCCGGAAAGCGGGCCGCCACACGTAGGATCGTGCTGCTGCCGGGACCACCCTGGAGGACATCGATGGCCCGCACGTTCACCGCCGCCGTACACCAGGAGGACGACTGGTACGTCGCCCGGTGCCTGGAGATCGAGGTCGCCAGCCAGGGCGAGACGGTCGACGCGGCGCTGACCAATCTCCGCGAGGCCGTCGGGGCCTACCTGGAGGAAGTCGAGAACCCGGAGATCGAAACCACGCCGCTGGTGACGTCCTTCCAGGCTGGGCGAGCGGCGTGAGCCCAGCCCTGGCCGACCTGCCGCTGCGGAAGGTGCTCGCCGGGTTGAGCAAGGCCGGCTTCGAACACGTCCGCACCAGGGGCGGCCAGGCGGTCTATCGCCACTCGAACGGCCTGGTCGTGGTCGTGCCCCAGCACGCAACGATCTAGCGCGGCACTCTCGCCTCCATTCTTCGGCAGGCGAATCCCACCCCGTCGGAGTTCCTCGACCTGCTGCGCTGAACCGGTGCGGCTCGACCGGTTCACCTCCGGTTCGGCGACTACCCTTGCCCGCCATGACGTACCCCTGGCTCGACGCGCCGGCCGCGGAGATCGCGGCCACCGCGCGGACCCTGCTCGGTTGGACCGTGTCGGCGAACGGCGTCCGCGTCCGGCTCACCGAGGTCGAGGCGTACGCCGGGACCGGGGCGGATCCGGCCTCGCACGCCCATCGGGGGCCGACGCCGCGCAACCGGGTCATGTTCGGGCCGGCCGGGCACGTCTACGTGTACTTCGTGTTCGGCATGCACTGGTGCGCGAACATCGTCTGCGGTCGCGACGGCGAGGCGGCGGCCGTGCTGCTGCGCGCCGGCGTAGTGGTGGACGGGATCGAGATCGCCCGGGAGCGTCGTCCCCGCGCGAGCGACCGGGACCTGGCCCGGGGGCCGGCCCGGCTGGTCACCGCGCTGGGGCTCGGCCGGGACGCGAACGGCACCTCGGCGGTCGACGGCACCGGTCCGATGCTCCTGGAACCACCGGCGGAGCCAATCGATCCGGCGCGGATCGCGGCCGGCCCCAGGGTCGGTGTCGCCGCGGCGCACGACCTGCCGTGGCGGTTCTGGCTGATCGACGAGCCGAGCGTGAGCGTCTACCGCCGGCACACCCCGCGCCGCAGCCCCGCACCACGCTGACCCGGCCCCACCCACATCACCCACCCCCACCCACCCCCTCCCCCGGTGATCATGAAGTTGTTGTCACCCCGCCCGGCGTGTCGTGGCAATAACTTCATGATCGCCGAAGCGGGCTGGGGAGAAGGACTGTCGGAGGGCGCGGGGGTGTGTGCGGGTGGGTTTCAACGGGGTGTTGACAATGTGCCGTTCGGTGGGGTGGGATGGACGCCATGGTCACCGTGGACAACGACCCGTTCACCGCTCCGGATGCTGCCCAGGCCCGGGCCCACCGCAACTACGCGGCGCTGGTGCGGATCGCCGAGCGGCACGCCGGCACCAACTCCCGGCGCCGGCGCTACGCGCACCCGGACGTGCCCGACGCCTACGAGGCGGCCACGCTGGTGATGGCCCTCGCCGGCGGCGCGGAGCTGGACGCGGGCGAGGAACCCGTCGACCAGGCCGACCTGATGGCCGCGCTGACATTGATCCCGCACGTGCGGGCCGAGGTGGACGTGTTGGAGGCCGGGCTGCTCCAGGTGGCCCGCAGCCGGGGCATGACCTGGCAGGCGATCGCCTTCGGGCTGGGGCTGGGCAGCGCCCAGGCGGCCCGGCAGCGCTACGAGCGGCTCACCGTGCGCACCGGCACCGGCGACTGACGGGCCGACGAACTGTCACAGCCGCGGGTGAGACTGTGCCGGACGACGGCACGGGAGGACGCGATGACGCGCGAGGAGATGCTGGCCTACTGCCTGGCCAAACCGGGGGCCTGGCTGGACCGGCCGTGGGAGGCCGACGAGGTGGCGAAGGTGGGCAGCCGGATCTTCGCCTTCCTCGGCGCCCCCGACGGCGAGGCCCGGATCTGGGTCAAGTGCGGCCCGTCGCGCGAGGTGGCCGACGAGTGGCTGCACCGGTTTCCGGACGACGCCCGCCCCTCCCCCTACATCGGCCGGTCCGGCTGGAACGCGCTGCGCCTGACCGGCGGCATCCCGGACGACGACCTGATCGACGCGGTCGACGGGTCGTACGACGCGGTGGTGGCCAAGCTGCCCAAGCGGGAGCGGCCCACCGGCTGACCGCACGCCGAGGAGAACGCCCGGGCCACCGGGACGACCCACGACATTGCTCACGGAGAAAACACGGAACGACCCGGGCCACTCCTCAGGGTCTCTCCCTGCCGGTCAGAATCGAGTGGGGGCGTTGCCGCCCAGTCGACGCGCCTTGATCCGGTCCCGCGCCCACCGGAGGGACGGGCACTCGTCCGCCCTCTGCCAGCAACGGTGACAGTAGCCCAAAATCCAATGCCGCCGGATAATTTGTTTCGCCAGTTCAGGCACCCACTCCGACCGGGGCGCTTCCCTCTTGATCATGGCCGCCTCCCGAAACAGGCAGGTCCGGGCACGGAGCCATACGTCACGCACCCGGACCGCTATCCGGACACTCCGCCAGTTGCCGACCGGAGGAGTGCTACTCGCCAACCTGCCATGGCTAGCCATTGCTAGTCAAGGACCCGCCATGGGTGATTGAGTAAAGGAGCCGACCGGAGGAGAACCACCAGTGCCACCGCAGTACCGCTACCAGCAGATCGCCGAGGACATGGTGAACCGGATCAAGTCCGGGGAGTTCCCGCCAGGCTCGCGCCTGCCGAGCCGGGCAGAGTTGTGCGAGCAGTACGAGGTATCGAGCTTCGTCGCGGACCGCGTGTACCTGATGCTCAAGATGCATGGGCTCACAGAGTCGCTGCCGGGCGCTGGGGTGTACGTGAAGGAGAGCGCCCCGGGCCAGTGAAGTCCGGCCCGGGGCGGCCGGTTCAAGTCGAGCACGAGTGAGCCGGGCTTCCCCCGCGAGAATTCACCGACAATGTGCGTCTCGACGTGGCCGTCGTAGTCGGTCGGGCCAGTGCGATCTGCATCGCAGCCCGAAAGGCCAATCATGCAGAGCCGATGGTCGCGAGACCGATAAGTGGTCGGACCCGACGAAGTTTCACGTGACGCGCGTACGGGCCTGGTCCGGAGCGGACGAACGCCCGCCCCGGACCACATCGATCAGCGAAGAACTACCTGCTCGGCGGCCCAGTCCCGCCAGCCGGCCAGCTTGTCCGCGGCGGCGGCGAGCTGGTCGGCCACCGGCCCGGGGCCGGTGGAGCCGGGGGTGATGCGGGCGGCCAGGGCCGAGCGCACCGAGAGCACGTCACGCACCGACGGGTCCAGGTGCTCGCTGACCGCGGCCAGGTCGGCGTCGGAGACCTCGTCCAGCTCGCACTCCCGGGCCGCGCAGAGCGCCACCAGCTTGCCGGTGATCTCGTGCGCGTCGCGGAACGGCACGTGGCGGCGGACCAGCCAGTCGGCGACCTCAGTGGCGAGGGAGAAGCCCGACGGGGCGGTGGCCGCGAGGCGGTCCACCCGGACCGTCATCGTGGAGATCATCCCGGCCAGCGCGGGGAGCAGCAGCTCCAGCGTGTCGACCGCGTCGAACGCCGGCTCCTTGTCCTCCTGCATGTCCCGGTCGTAGGTCATCGGCAGGCCCTTGAGCATGGTGAGCACGCTCACCAGGCCGCCGACCAGCCGGCCGGACTTGCCGCGGGCCAGCTCGGCGATGTCCGCGTTCTTCTTCTGCGGCATGATCGACGAGCCGGTGGCGAACGAGTCGTCCAGCTCGACCCAGCCGAACTCCTGCGACGTCCAGAGCACCACCTCCTCGCCGAGGCGGGACAGGTGCACGCCGGTCATCGCGGTGACGAAGAGGAACTCGGCCACGAAGTCCCGGTCGGCCACCGCATCCATCGAGTTGGCGAACGAGGTGCGGAAGCCCAGCTCCTTGGCGACCGCCACCGGGTCCAGCGGCAGCCCCGAGCCGGCCAGCGCGCCCGCGCCGAGCGGGCTGATCGCGGTCCGCTCGTCCCAGTCGCGCAGCCGCTCCAGGTCGCGCAGCAGCGGCTGCACGTGGGCGAGCAGCCAGTGCCCGAACGTCACCGGCTGGGCGTGTTGCAGGTGGGTCATGCCCGGGGCGGCGGTGTCCACGTGCCGTTCCGCCTGCTCGACCAGCGCCTCGGCCAGCTCGACCAGCCGGGCGGCCACCCCGCGGGCGTGGTCGCGCAGATAGAGCCGCAGGTCGGTGGCGACCTGGTCGTTGCGGGAGCGGCCGGCGCGCAGCTTGCCGCCGAGGCTGCCCAGGCGTTCCAGCAGGCCGCGTTCCAGGGCGGTGTGCACGTCCTCGTCGTCGATGGTGGGGCGGAACGCCCCGGAGGCGCAGGCGGCCTCCAGGTCGTCCAGCGCGGCCAGCATCCGTCCCAGCTCGTCCGGGTCGAGCAGGCCGGCGCCGGCGAGGACCCGGGCGTGCGCCCGGGAACCGGCGATGTCGTACGGGGCGAGGCGCCAGTCGAACTGGACGCTCACCGACAGCCGCGCGAGCGCCTCGGCGGGACCGCCGGCGAACCGGCCTCCCCAGAGGCTCGTCCGGTTGGTGGCGGCGCTGTTCTCGGTCAGGCTCTTGTCGTCCACCCCACCCATTGTGGTGGTCACGGCCGCACCCCCTGCCACCGGGCGTACCGTCCGACGCCGTCGACCCGCTCGGTCATGCTGTCGTGTTCCCTTCGATGTGGTCCTCCCGGCGGGCCCACCCGGCGAGCCGGTCGCCGAGCGCGGCGCCGCCGTCGGCCTCGCGGGCCACCACGAGGATGGTGTCGTCGCCGGCGATGGTGCCGACGATCTCCGACAGGCCCGCCCGGTCGAGCGCGCTGGCCAGGTAGTGGGCCGCGCCCGGCGGGGTGCGCAGCACGGCGATGTTGCCGCTGGAGTCGACGCCGTTGAGCAGTTCGCGCAGCAGCCGGACCAGCCGGGCCGGCGCCCCCTCGGCGTCCCGCAGCGGCCGGCGGCCGTCCTCGGGGATCAGGTAGACGCCCCGTCCGTCGCCGCCGCGCGCGGTCACCGCCCCCAACTCCTTGAGGTCGCGGGAGAGGGTGGCCTGGGTGACCTGGATGCCGTCGGCGGCGAGCAGGTCGGCCAGTTCGGTCTGCGAGTGGATGGCGCCGTCGCGGATCAGCTCGACGATGCGGCCGTGCCGCGCGGCGCGGGTCAGCGGAGCGGTCATGTGGATGCCTCCAGGAGAAACGTCAGCAACGCCTTCTGGGCGTGCAGGCGATTCTCCGCCTGGTCGAACACGGCGCTGCGCGGGCCGTCGAGCACCTCGCCGGTGATCTCCTCGCCCCGGTGGGCGGGCAGGCAGTGCAGCACGATCACGTCGGCCGCGGCGTGGTCGAGCAGGGCGTCGCTGACCTGGTAGGGCCGGAACGGGGTGATCCGGTCCAGCCCGTCGTCCTCCTGGCCCATCGACGTCCAGGTGTCGGTGGCGACCACGTGCGCGCCGCGTACCGCCTCGACCGGGTCGGTGTGCACGTCGACGGAGCCGCCGGTGCCGGCGGCGATCTTCGCAGCCCGGGCCACGATCGCCGGGTCCGGCGCGAAGCCGGCCGGGCCGGCGACCCGGACGTGCATCCCGGCGGTCGCGCCGGCCAGGAGGTACGAGTGGGCCATGTTGTTCGCCGCGTCGCCGACGTAGGTGAGGATCCGGCCGGCGGTGTCCCCGAACCGCTCCCGCACGGTGAGCAGGTCGGCGAGCAACTGGCAGGGGTGGTAGGTGTCGGTGAGCGCGTTGACCACGGGCACGGTGGCGTGCGCGGCCACCTCGGCGATCCGCTCGTCGCCGTGGGTGCGCAGCACGATCGCGGCCACGTAGCGGGACAGCACCCGGCCGGCGTCGCCGAGGCTCTCGCCCCGGCCGAAGTGGGTGACCTGGGTGTCCACCACGAGCGGGTGGCCGCCCAGCTCGGCGATGCCGGCGTCGAACGAGATCCGGGTCCGCAGGCTCTGCTTGTCGAACAGCACCGCCACCGACCTCGGCCCGGCGAGCGGCGTGTGTCCGTACCGGTCGGCCTTCATCCGGGCGGCGAGGTCGAGCACGGCGGCCTGCTCGGCCGGGGTGAGGTCGTCGTCGCGCAGGAAGTGGCGGATCATGCGGGGGCCTCCGTGCGGGTCGAGGGGGTGGGCACCGGCGCGGCGGGCGCGGGGTCGAGGGCGGCGGGAAGCGCGGCGAGGAACGCGTCGACCTGCGCCGGGGTGAGGATCAGCGGCGGGGCGAGCCGGATCACGTCGGGCTGCACCGGGTTGACCAGGAAGCCGGCCTCCCGCAGCGCGGTCGCCACCACGCCGGCCACCGGCCGGTCCAGCGCGATGCCGAGCAGCAGTCCGGCGCCGCGTACCTCGCGCACAAGCGGGTGCCCGAGCGTCTCGACGCCCCGGCGCAGCCGCTCGCCGACCCGCTTGACGTGGTCGAGCAGGCCCTCGTTGGCGATCGTGGCGATCACCGCGAGCGCGGCGGCGCAGCTCACCGGGTTGCCGCCGAACGTGGTGCCGTGCGAGCCGGGGGTGAGCAGGTCGGCGGCCGGGCCGAAGGCCAGGCAGGCACCGAGCGGCAGGCCGCCGCCGAGCCCCTTGGCGAGCGTCACCACGTCCGGCTCGACGCCCTCGGCCTGGTGGGCGAACCAGTGCCCGGTGCGCCCGACGCCGGTCTGCACCTCGTCGAGCACCAGCAGCGCGCCGTGCGCGGCGGTGATCCGGCGGGCCGCGGTGAGGTAGCCGGGTGGCGGGACCACCACGCCGTTCTCGCCCTGGATCGGCTCCACGATCACCATGGCGGTGTCGTCGGTGACCGCGGCGGCGAGCGCGTCCGCGTCGCCGTACGGCACGTGGGTGACGTCGCCGGGTAGCGGGCGGAACGGGTCGGCCTTGGCCGGCTGGCCGGTGAGCGCCAGCGCGCCCATGGTCCGGCCGTGGAAGCCGCCGTGGGTGGCCACCACGTGCCGTCGCCCGGTGAGCCGGGAGAGCTTGAACGCGGCCTCGTTCGCCTCCGCGCCGGAGTTGGCGAGGAAGACCCGGCCGGGGCGGCCGGCCAGGGCCAGCAGCAGCTCGGCGAGGGCCACCGGCGGCTCGGCGACGAACAGGTTCGACACGTGCCCGAGCGTGGCGACCTGTTTCGACACGGCCGCCACCACCGCCGGGTGGGCGTGGCCGAGCACGTTGACGGCGATGCCGCCGAGCAGGTCGACGTACTCCCGGCCGGCCTCGTCGACCACGACGGCGCCGCGGCCCGCGACGAGCGCCAGCGGCGGGGTGCCGTAGTTGTCCATCATGGTGGCGTTCCAACGCCGCAGCAGGCTCATGAGCCGATCACCATCGTTCCGAACCCTTCCGACGTGAACACTTCGAGCAGCGTGGAGTGGGCGACCCGGCCGTCGACGACGTGCGCGGCGGGCACGCCCTGCCGCACCGCCCGCAGGCACGCCTCCATCTTCGGGACCATCCCCGATTCCAGGGACGGCAGCAGCTTCGCCAGGTCGTCCGCGGTGATCTCGCGGACCAGGCTGGACGTGTCCGGCCAGTCGGCGTAGAGACCGGGCACGTCGGTGAGCACGACCAGCTTGCGCGCGTCCAGGGCGACCGCGAGCGCGGCGGCGGCGGTGTCCGCGTTGAGGTTGTGCAGCACCCCGTCGACGTCCGGCGCGACGGTGGAGATGACCGGGATCCGGCCGGCCGCGATCAGGTCGGTGACCGCGGAGACGTCCACCGACTCGACGTCGCCGACCTGCCCCACGTCGACCGGCTGCCCGTCCACGTACGCCGGGCGGCGCACCGCGGTGAACAGCCCGGCGTCCTCCCCGGAGAGGCCGACCGCGAACGGGCCGTGCGCGTTGACCAGCCCGACCAGTTCCCTGCCGACCTGCCCGACGAGGACCATCCGGACCACGTCCATCGCCTCCGCGGAGGTGACCCGCAGGCCGCCCCGGAACTCGCTGGCGATGCCGAGCCGGCCCAGCATGGCGGAGATCTGCGGGCCGCCGCCGTGCACCACGACCGGCTTCAGGCCGGCGTACCGCAGGAAGACCATGTCCGCGGCGAAGGCCCGCCGCAGCTCGGGGTCGACCATCGCGTTGCCGCCGTACTTGATCACGACGGTGGCGCCGGCGAAACGGGCCAGCCAGGGCAGCGCCTCGATCAGCGTGGCGGCCTTGGCCTGGGCCCGGGTGAGGTCGTCGCTCATCATGACGAGTACGCCGAGTTCTCGTGCACGTACCCGTGCGACAGGTCGTTGGTCCAGATGGTCGCGGCGTCGCCGCCGGCGTGCAGGTCGATCCGGATGGTGACGTCACGGCCGGTGAGGTCCACCTTGGCGCGGTCCTCGGCGGCGGCGCCGCCCCGGCACACCCAGATGCCGTTGACCGCGACGTCGACCTCGTCCGGCTCGAACACGGCGGCGGTGGTGCCGACGGCGGCGAGGATCCGGCCCCAGTTCGGGTCGTTGCCGAACAACGCGGTCTTGACCAGGTTGTTGCGGGCCACCGCGCGGCCCACCTCGACGGCGTCGTCCTCGGTCGCCGCGCCGACCACCTCGATCGCGATCTGCTTGGTCGCCCCCTCCGCGTCGGCGAGGAGCTGCTGGGTCAGGTCGTGGCAGGCGGCGGTGACCGCGGCGGCCAGCTCGGCCGGGGTCGGCTCGATGCCGGAGGCGCCGCTGGCCAGCAGCAGCACGGTGTCGTTGGTGGACATGCACCCGTCGGAGTCGACCCGGTCGAAGGTGACCCGGGTGGCGGCCCGCAGCGCGGCGTCGAGCGCGTCCGGCCCGGCCACCGCGTCGGTGGTGAGCACGCAGAGCATGGTGGCCATGGCGGGCGCCAGCATCCCGGCGCCCTTCGCCATCCCGCCGACGGTCCAGCCGCCGCCGCGCGTCACCGTGGTCTTGGGCCGGGTGTCCGTGGTCATGATCGCCTCGGCGGCCGGCAGCCCGCCGTCGCGGGACAGGCCGCGCACCGCGTCGCGTACGCCGGGCAGCAGTTTCGGCATCGGCAGCCGCTCGCCGATCAGGCCGGTGGAGCAGACCGCGACCTCGCCGGCGCCGACGATCAGCCGGGCGCTGCCGGCGGTGAGCGCGGCGGCGGTGTGCTCGGCGGTGGCGTGGGTGTCCTGGAAGCCGGCCGGGCCGGTGCAGGCGTTCGCGCCGCCGGAGTTGAGCACCACGGCGCGGACCACGCCGCCGTGCACGACGCGCTGGGTCCAGAGCACCGGGGCGGCCTTGACCCGGTTGGCGGTGAAGACACCGGCGACACCGGCGTCCGGGCCGTCGTTGACGACCAGGGCGATGTCGGCGGCGCCGGAGGACTTGAGGCCGGCGGCGACACCGGCGGCGCGGAATCCACGGGGGGCGGTGACGGTCATGGGGCGACTCCGAAGGCGGACAGGCCGGTGGTCTCGGGGAGGCCGGCCATCAGGTTGGCGTTCTGCACGGCCTGACCGGCCGCGCCCTTGCCCAGGTTGTCGATGGCGCTGACCACGATCACCCGTCCCGAGTCGACGTCCACGGTCGCCTGGAGGTGGCAGGCGTTCGAGCCGGCGGTGGCGGCGGTGTGCGGCCACGAGCCCTCGGGCAGCAGGTGCACGAAGGGCTCGTCGGCGTAGGCGGCGGCCAGCACCGCGCGGGGGTCGGCGGCGCCGGTCGGCACCGCGGTGACGGTGGCCAGGATGCCCCGGGGCATGGGGGCGAGCACCGGCGTGAACGACAACCCGGTCGCGCCGGTGGCCTGCTTGATCTCGGGCACGTGCTGGTGCGCGCCCACCTTGTAGGGGGACAGGTCGCCCATCACCTCGCTGCCGAGCAGGTGCGCCTTGGCGGCCCGGCCGGCGCCGGAGGTGCCGGAGGCGGCGACCACCACCACGTCGTCGGGGTGTACCGCGCCGGCGGCGACCAGCGGGGCCAGCGCCAGCGTGGTCGCGACCGCGTAGCAGCCGGTGTTGGCCACCCGCCGGGCCGCCGCGATCCCGTCGCGCGCGCCGGGTAGCTCGGGCAGCCCGTAGGTCCAGGCGCCGGCGTGCGCGCCGCCGTAGTAGCGGGACCAGGCGTCCGCGTCGCGCAGCCGGTGGTCGGCGCCGAGGTCGACCACCTTGACGGTGTCGGGGAGGGCCGCGGCGAGGGCCGCCGACTGGCCGTGCGGCAGGGCCAGGAAGACCAGGTCCGCGTCGGCGAGCGCCGCCGGGTCGGTCGCCCCGAGCACCAGGTCCAGGCCGGCGAGCTGCGGGTGTACGGCGGTGACGGGCTGGCCGGCCTGGCTGTGCGCGGTGGCGGCGACAAGCGCGAACTCGGGGTGGCCGGCGAGCAGGCGCAGCAGTTCGCCACCGGCGTATCCGCTCGCCCCGGCCACCGCTACTCGAATGCCCATACTAACCTCCGCATGAATATGCGGTAACTTTAGCAGCGCGGGCGGTGATCGTGCAAGGTTATACGGTGCACCGCATGATGCTTCGGTCGTTCACTCCGGCGCGAGTGCCGTGAGCGCCCCGGCCGCGAGCGCCGCCACGCCGGCCGGCAGCGCCAGCCCCGCGTCCGGCGCGAAGGACGGGCTGTGGTTGGCCGGCAGGCCGGCGAGCTTCTCGGCGGCGCTCGCACCTGGCGCCGACCGCCACTGGCGCGGGCCGACGACGCCGAGCATCCAGTATCCGCTGGGAATCCCACCGGCGGCCAGCAGCGGAAAGTCCTCGGCCGCCAGCGACGGCGGCCACCAGGCCACCCGCTCCGCGCCGAACGCCCGCTCGTGCGCGGCGCGCAACCGCGCGGCCACCGCCGGATCGCCCTGATAGGCCGGGGCACGCGAGACGACCCGCAGCACCGGCTCCACCGGGCTGCCCGCGGCCTCGCAGCAGGCCCGGACCGTCCGGGTCACCCGGGCCAGCACGTCGTCGAGCGTCCGGTCGGACAACGCCCGGATCGTGACGCCCAGGGTGGCGTCCTCCGGGATCACCCCCGGATGGTGACCCGCCCGCAGCGAACCCACGGTCAGCGACACCTGCTCCGCCGGCCCGACCTGGCGGGCCACGATGGTCTGCAACTGGACCACGATGGTGGCGGCGAGCACCACCGGGTCGACACACAGGTGCGGGGTGGCGGCGTGCCCACCGCGCCCGGTCACGGTCACCTCCAGCGTGAGGCAGCCGGCCGTCATCGGACCGGCCCCGTGCGCGACCATGCCGGCGGGCAGGGGCGCGGCGTGCTGCGCCAGCAGGAGGTCGGGTCGACCGAACCGCTCGTACAGGCCGTCCGCGACGAGCGCGGCGGCGCCGCTGAGCGTCTCCTCGGCGGGCTGGCCGAGCACGAGCAGCGTCCCCCGCCACCCGTCCCGCCGGCGGGCCAGGTGGGCCGCCGCGCCCACCGCCGCCGCCAGGTGCAGATCGTGCCCGCAGGCGTGCATGACGGGGGTCCGGCGTCCCGCGCCGTCCAGGGCGGTCGCGGTGCTCGCGTACGGCAGCCCGGTCCGCTCGGCGACCGGCAGCGCGTCGAGTTCGGCGCGGAGCATCACCGCCGGCCCGGCCCCGTTCTCCAGCACACCGACCACGCCGTGCCCGCCGACGCCGGTCGTGACCTCGCAGCCGATCTCCCGCAACGCGGACGCGAACCGCGCGGCGGTGCGCTCCTCCGCCCCCGACAACTCCGGATGGGCGTGCAGGTCGCGGTAGAGCGAGCCGGCCCGGGCCAGGACGTCCGGCTCCGGGGACGGGCCCGGCGCGCCGGCGGTGGCGGGTGGAGCGGGTGACGCCATGGCGGTAAGCCAACCGCCTGCCGCTGTCACCCCGCTCACATCCGATGACAGCGACCTGGTGGTCCGGACGACGGCGATCGGTGAGAGCCGTGCGGTCTGCTGGTTCCGGGCCGGAGAACCGGCCGGACACGACCGTTTGGAGTCACCATGGCGCCCGAGACCGACCTCAACGCCCTCGCCGAGGAAATCCTCGAGCTGGAGTCCGAGACCTTCGCGATCTCCGACTACGCCGACGCCTCCGAGGCCATCCTGGCCTCGTGCTCCTCGTCGGGCACCACCTCGACGTGCAGCAGCACCACCTCGACCACGAGCTGCTCGGCCTGAGCGGATCGGTCACCACGTCGGGCCGCCCGGTGGGCGGCCCGACGTGCGTGTGTCCGGCCCGGGGGACGGCATGCGCGTGCCCGTGCCGGACCGCCGACCCGGCTCAGGGGAACGGGTGGGGCACGCGGCGCAGGTCGGCGTCGGTGAGCGCCGCGCCGGTCAGCCCCGCCGCGTGCGGGGCGGTACGCAGTCGCGGCAGGTACAACGCCCGCTGGCGCAGCCAGCCGAAGTCGATCGGCAGCAGACCCGGCACCACCACGCACACCGACCGCAGCCCGGCCGCCTCCTGCTCCGGGCTGGTCTGGTCGACCAGGACCGCCTGGTGCCCGCGCCGTCCCAGCGTGTCCAGGACCCCACGCAGGTCGTCGAGGAGATCCCGGCCACCGGCCGCCCGGTGGTCGCCGAAGACCTGCCCGACGTCCCGCGCCGCCCCGTCGTGCAGGTAGGTCGCGGCGTGCCGGGCCATCCGGGGCAGACCGAAGAGGGCCGAGTGGTCCGGCAGCCGGCGGACCAGACGGTAGTCGTCGGCCATCCGCTCCAACTCCGCGCGGCGGCGACACACCGTGGCCGGTTGGTGCGGGATGTAGGTGAGCGCCTCGGCGACCGCGCCGGCCACCGCCTGCTCCGGATCGACGTGCGCGGCGGCGGCGAAGGAGAGCAGTCCCGGACCGCCGTCGTGGCGGACCGCCAGGCTGGTGACCACCGGCACGTCGAGGTCGATCCGGTTGTCGAAGGCGTGCAGCGCGTAGCCCTGCAACTCGGCCCGGTCAGCCATCGCCCGCACCGCCGGCGAGCAGCTCGCCAGGTCGATCCGGGGCAGCGTCAGGTTGCCGTACCAGGCGAGCAGGAAGGCGTCCCGCTCGATCAGCTCCAGCAACCCGAACAGGGCGGCCTCGGCCAGGCAACTGCCGGTGGCGCAGCCGCTCGAGGACGACAGCACGAACGTGTCGTCGGCCGCCGGGGAGCTGTAGAAGCAGAGCCGCCGGGGCACCAGCACCGGCCGGCCGGTGTGCAGGTTCCGCCCCCACACCCAGGGGATCGGACGGTCCGGGTCGAACCGGCGCAGGATCGGGTCCCGCTCGTACACCTCGTCCGGGTAGCTGCCGCACCCGTCCGGATCCAGCGCGTGGTCGGCGACGTCCGCGTACGCGGCGACGACGGGGTCCAGGTTGCGTCGCCGGTGGGTGCCCGCGTGCCGCTCCAACCCCTCCAGGTACGCCAACGCGTGGCTGGCGTCGTAGCCGGTGGACTGGCCGCTCCAGGAGACGTCGAGCAGCCCGCCGTAGCCCCGGATGAAGACGCTGCCGGTGACCGGCGCGGTGGTGGGCGAGGTGATGGTGAGTTGGGTGCCGGCCCCGAGCGCGCCGCAGACCGGGTTGACCAGGGCCGCCCGCGGCAACGGATAGTCCCCGGGGGCGCGCAGCCGGTAGGTGTCGGGGGCCGGCTTCGGCGCCGGCAGGTCGATCTCCGGCGCCTCGGCGGGCGAGTCGGGGCGCGGCACCGAGCAGGCCGGGCAGCGCGGCTCGGCCAGCACCGGGTGGGTCCGCACCCGCAGCGTGTCCAACTCCAGGCGGCTGACCCGGGCGAGCCGCCGGCTGGGTTCGTCCCACGTCGGCGGCGTGGGCCGGGGCGTCGTGGCGTACACCGCCCGGTACAGCTCCCAGACGGCGTCGAGCTGGTAGGCGGTCATCTGGGGCCACGGCCCGACCGCGGTCGTCGGCCCGCCGGTCTCCAGCGCGTCACGTTCGCTGCGACCACGCAGCCGCTGCCACCTGATCGCCAGGCAACGCCCGCACGCGGCCCCCGGCGCGCCGCCGGGGACCGGGCCGACCAGGACCGCGTCCGCGCTCAGGTGCACGGTGGCGTCCCGGCGGTGCGGCGGCGTCCCGGCGAGCGCGTCGGCCGCGCCGAGCGTGACCACCCGGGGCGCCGGGCCCACCGGCCGTGCCGTCCAGCTCCGGGACAGGTGCTCGTCGAGCCGGGCCGCGGCGGCGGACAACGGGGCCGGGGGCGCCGCCGCCGCGGTGCCGGTCATGAGTCGCGGCTCCACCGGAAGGTACGCACGCCGACGACCGCGAACACCACCGCGAAGCCGATGAGCGCGGCGCACGCCACCAGATAGTCGGTCATCGTGCCGAACCCGGTGAAGGCGTAGGCCATGCCGTCGTTGACGTAGCGCAGCGGCAGCGCCCGGGAGATGCCCTGGAGCCACCCGGGCATCAGCTCCAGCGGATAGAACGACCCGGAGAGGAAGGCCATCGGCACCACGATGCAGTTGGCGATCGCGGCCACCGCCTCGGCGGTGTCCGCCCGCGAGCCGACGATCAGGCCCAACGCCAGGAACGTGGTCACCGCCAGCAGCATCATCGGCAGCGACAGCGGCCACTTCGAGTCGGGACGCATGCCCAGGAAGGGCAGCATGGCCACGCCGACGAAGAGCAGGCTCTGCGCGACGCCGATGGCGAGCGCGACCGCGTAGCGGGAGCCGACCACGGACCAGACGCTCGTCGGCGCGAGCCGGATGATGCGCAGCAGGTCGTCGTGGCGCCACTGCATCAGCGTGAACGACACCCCGAACAGCGCGGCGCTGGCCAGGCCCCACGACAGCACGCCCGGCGCGATGAAGTCGATGTAGCCGTGGCCGGTCTCGGCGACCTCCTGGTTGCGGAAGATCAATCCGAAGATGACCAGGAAGACCAGCGGGAACGCGAACGTGAAGAACAGCGTCGTGGCGTCCCGGACGCTTGCCTTGTAGCTGGCGCGGGCCAGTGCGGTGTATGCGCTCATGCCTGCGGCGCTCCCATCAGTTGCAGGTAGACGTCTTCCAGGGTGGCCGGGCGGGTCTCCACCTCGTCGAGGCCGCCGTCGGCCCCGAGGGCGGCCAGCACCCGGGCCGTGTGGGCGGTACGCAGGACGAGCACGCCGTCCTCGACGTCGATCCCGTCGACGCCGTCGAGCTGACCGGCCTGCTCGGGGCTCAGCCGGCCGGCGGGCACGACGAGGCGGGTGCCGACGCCGGACCGCGCGATCAGCTCCCGTGGACTGTCGAGGGCCAGGACGCGCCCGTCGGCGAGGATGGCGACCCGGTCGCACAGCCCCTGCGCCTCGTCGAGGTGATGGGTGGTGTAGACGATGGTCTTGCCGGCCGCCTTCAGCTCGCGCAGGAGCTGCCCGAGGTCGCGGCGGGCCTGCGGGTCCAGGGCGGCGGTCGGCTCGTCCAGGAAGAGCACCTGCGGGTCGTGCACGATCGCCGAGGCGATGGCGAGGCGCTGGCGCTGTCCACCGGAGACGTTCGTGACCCGGACGTCGGCCGAACCGGTCAGCCCGACCAGCTTCAACGCCCGGTCCGCGGCGGAGGCGGGCAGGCCGTAGAGCGCGGCGACGGTCACCAGGTGCTCGCGTGCGGTCAGCCGGGTGAAGAACGCGGACCGCTGGGTCTGCACGCCGATCAGCGGCAGCAGGTCGAGGTTGCGGGGCGTCGGCGACATGCCCAGCACCCGGACGACGCCGGTGTCCGGGGTCCGCAGGCCCTCGATCATCTCGATGAGAGTCGTCTTGCCCGCGCCGTTGGGTCCGAGCATGCCGAAGAACTCACCCCGGCCGATCGAGACGGAGACGTCGTCCACCGCTCTCACCTCGCCGTACGACTTGCTCACGGAGTCCAGCACGATGGCCGGATCGTCGGTGGCTGACATGGTCATACCTTTCGCTGGTGGGCTTCGATGTGCTGCTGGTGCGGCGGGGACGACCGATCCGAGGGTCGGGCCCGTCGGGGCCGGGCCGCCCAGCCGGCGATCGTCAGGCCGACGACCGCGGCGGGCAGGACATGACCGAGCGCGCCCAGTGCGGGCGTCAGGAGCGCGCCGACGAAGTAGACCACGCCGGCGGCTGTCCCGACCGCGACGAAAAACCACCAGACGCCGTACAGGCCGAGGCGGATCGCGACCGGCCTCGGGTAACGCGCGCCGCCGCGACGGGACAACCGGAGCGGGGCGGTGGCGAGGTAGCGGCGGCTCTCCGGCGCCAGGTCCAGTGTGTCCAGCAGGTGGCTGACCATCTTGTAGCCGTCCAACGGCGGGATCGGGACGAAGTTGACCAGGGTCTGCGCGGCGGCGACAAGCACGTACGCGCTGAACAGCCGATCGGCGAACGCGCCCGGCACGACGGCGAGCGCCGCGCCGACGAGCAGCAGCACCAGCCCGTTGGCCAACCCGCCGGCGGCGGCGATCAGCAGTTGGTCCCGCCGTCTCGCCAGGAAGGCGTAGTCCTCGATCCGGCAGGTGAGCGTGACCAGGTTGATCCGCTCGACGGTCGCGCCGAGCCGGACCGCCGCCAGCGCGTGGGCGAACTCGTGCGTGGCCGCCCCCGCCCAGGCGAGCAGCCCGAGCAGGAGCAGGCTGAGCGGGTCGGTGAACGCCGGGCGGGCCGCCTGCCAGAGTGGGCCGGCGTGCCACGCGACGGCCGCCAGCAGGGCGGCCACCAGCACGCCCAGCACGGCGACCGGACCGGGCCGCAGCACCTGTCGCAGCCGCCGGGCCCACCTGTCGACCGAGTCGTGCCGCGTCGCCGGGACGACCGGCGGCTCGGTGGCCCCGCCGGCGAGCAGGTCCCGCTGGTGCAGCAGCCACAGCAGCCGCGCCCAGTGGTCGTCGCCGAGCCGGCGGCCGTACGCGGCGGCGTACTCCGCGCCGACCTCGCCCAGGGAGCGGACCCCGTCGAGCCGGCCGACCAGGAACCGTTCCTTGCCGGACAGCTCGAACGCCCGGCCGCTGCGGCGGTCCTTGACCAGGTGGACGGTGGCCGGACCGCGGTGCAGGGGTCGGGAGAAGAGCAGGTCGTCGCGGAGCCGGGGACGCTTGCCGAGCAGAGCCGGACCGGTCATGCCGCCACCGCCGGCTCCCGCAGCACCCGGGCGAGCAGGTAGGACAGGTACGCCTCGTCGCGGATGGTGGCGTGCAGCCGGTTGTTCGTCATGTGCAGGTACGGCGAGAGCAGCGCGGCCAGCGCCTCCCCCGGGTCGGTGACCACCCGGTCCCCGCCGTCGCCCCACGAGCGCAGGGTCAGCCGGCCGGACGCGGCCAGCCCGAGCACCCGCTCCCGCAGCTCGACGGCGTGCTCGGCCCAGCCGCGCAGGAACCCGGGCAGTCGCTGGACCTCCCCGCGCGCCACCAGGTCGAGGATCCGTTCGACCCGTGGCCCCAGCTCCGGCGCGACCCCGTCGTACATCCGGCGGTACTCCTCGGCGCCGATCAGCTCGGTGCCGGCGAACGCGCGGTGCCAGAAGTGGTGGTAGCGGTCGAGGAAGTCGACAAGCTCCGCCCGGTCGGGCAGGAACGTCCCGGCCAGCACCGTCATCAACTGGGCGGCGGTGCCCAGCAGCACCGGCCGCAGATGCAGGTTCATCGACGCGACGGCCCGCAGCACGAGGTCGCTGGAGTGCCGGAAGTGCCACTCGGCGACCTCGATGCCGTCCGGCCCGCCGTACTTGCCGTACTCCGGCTCGTAGGGCCGGTAACTGACGGAGTTGTTGGGCTGCAACAGCATCTGCCCGTTCGCGTCGACGAGCTCCGCCGGCCGCCCGGCCGGGAACTCCAGGGCGAACAGGATGTCGTACAGCTCGCGCAGGTAGCCGGTGCCCATCGCGTACAGCGCGGGGCGGGTGGCGAGGAACCGGCCGATCGCCGCCTCGGCCCGCGCCCGCACCTCCGGCTCGTCCGACGGGGTACGGGGGCGCAGGCGCAGGCGCACGTGCGGCCCCTCCAGCCAGTAGTTGATGAAGAAGTGCCCGGCGAGCAGGTCCCGCTCGGTCAGCTCCCGGATCAGCGGGGCCACGCACTCCACGAGCAGCGGCTGCGGGTTGGCGGCGTAGAACACGTGCAGCGCCAGCCATCGGCCGCGCGGGTCGGCGGCGACGCCGGGGTCGGTGGGTACGGCGGCTGGCACGGTCATCGGGTCCCCCCAGGTTCGGTGTGGAAGGTTTCCACGGCCAGCTCGCAGACGTGGCCGCCGTGGTCGCCACGGGCCGCCAACTCGTCCGCCGCCGGCAGCATCTCGCGCAGCACGATCCGGTCGTCGGGAGCGCCGAGCGAGGCCCGCAGCGCCTGAAGCGACAGCGGGCTGTCGAAATCGACGTACTGCGGTTTCGGGTTGGGCCCGGCCCGGTCCGCGGCGGCCGGGTAGACGGTGGCGAAGACCCGTGCCGGCACGTCGTGCTCGGCCCGCCACCGGCGCCAGCGCAGGAAGGCGTCGGCGCTGGCGCCCGGGTCGTCGGTGTCCGGCAGGTCGCCGGCGAGCACCGACCAGCTACGGCGGCTGAACACCACACTGCCGACCCGCAACCGGGGGCGGGTCGTCACCCCGTCGACCGCCGGCCCGGCGGGCACGCCACGCCACGGGTCCAGACGCACCATCGACGCCGGCGAGAGCAGCAGCAGGGTACGCGGGATCTGCGGCAGCGCCATCGGCACCAGATAGCCGAGGTAGACGGGGATCACCTCGCAGTCGAGGCGGGTGGACCGCAGCACCACCCGGTCGGTGCCGGGGTCGTGCACCAGGTGCAGGTCGTCGAGGGTGAGCTGCCGCCGGGGCGCGACGTCGCTGGTCTCCCCCGGGCACACGATGACGTGGTCGGTGAGCCGGTCGTGCAGGTTCAGGTTGGTGGTGGCCGCGCCGCCGGTCAGCTCGGCGAAGACCGCGCCCGGCGGGGCGACCGCACGGGCCTGCTCGCGCAGCCGCTCGGCGAGGCTCGGCGTGTCACCGGCGAAGCAGTGGGTGAACCGGCTGAACGGGAAGGACAGCCCGCCGAAGGACTGGTTGAGCACCAGCAGCGGCTCCGGGTCGCGCAGCGCCACCTGCACGAAGTGCCCCTGCGGGCGGAACCCGCCGGTGACGCCGCCGAGCAGGTCGCCCACCTCGTCGAAGATCGCCTCCGGCAGCCGCAGCTCGGCCTGCCCGGCGTCCGCCTCGGCCACCCGCCGCAACCGGTCGGCGAAGGTCTGCCGGGCGGCGTCCAGCGCGGTCATCTCGGGCCGGCCCAGCCAGTTCTCCTCCGGCGTGTAGCTGCCGTCCTCGGCGAACGACCGACGCCCGGCGACGTAGGAGGAGTACTGGTCGTAGAGGTCGTCATGGAAGTCCTCGACCAGACGCAGCAGGTCGTCGCAGCGGCCCCCGACGCCGAAGCGGGCCAGGAAGAAGCCGTGGAACATGATCCGGTGCGGCAGGTTCTGGTCGAAGGCGGGCAGCACCCGCTCCACCGCGGCCAGCCCGCCCCCGCCGGTCAGGTCGTCCCCGCCGGTCAGGTCGTCCCCGCCGGTCAGTCGCCGCCAGGCGGGCGCGCTCACCGGGACGGGGCCGCCGTCGATCCGGCTGTCCTCGTAGAGCAGCGTCTGCGGCAGGGCCGGCTCCGGCTCACCGAGGGCCACCATGGTCGCCCGCACCGCCGCCCGCAACTCCTCCGCCACCGCCCGGCGCCGGGCCAGGTCCCCGTCCCGGTAGGCGTCGACAAGCTCGGCGATCGCGGTGAGGTCGTGGGCGGTCCGCAGCGCCCAGGGACGGTCCAGGCCGGACAACGCGCCGGCCAGCGCCCGGACCGGGTCGGGGCGGTGCACGTCGACGTCCAGCCCGGGCAGGCGCAGCATGCCGAGCCGCAGCAGGGTGGACAGGTACGCCTGCCCGTCGCCGCGGTCCGCCCCGGTCCGCTCGCACAGCCGGTCCACCAGTTCCGTCCCGCGGATCGTCCCGCGCTGCCGCAACAGCGCGGTCAACTCGTCGAGGACGCCGCTGCGGCGGAGGAAGAACAGCCCGTCCCGGACCGAGTCGAAGCTGACCGCGGCACGGTCGTCGCCGGCGGTCACCCAGTGCCGCACGTAGCGGATCCGCTCGGCGTCACGCCGCCAGCCCGGGCTCAGCGCCACCGGCAGGTCGCCACGCCGCACCGGATCGACGCTGATCAGGTCGGCGATCCGGCTCACCAGCACGACGTTGAGCCGGACGTGTGGCTGCCACCGCGGCCCGACGGTCACGCCGAGGCCCTCCGCGTCGTCGTCGAACCGGCCGAGGGCGACGCCGGTGAACGTGCTGAACGGGCTGGTCTTGCAGGCGGTGCGGTACAGGTAGGACAGCAGCGAGCGCTCGACGCGACGGGCGCGCTTGTTCGCCGGCCGGTCCGGATCCGGGCGGGCGCCGGTGGCGAGCTGCCGGTCGAGGGTGGGTGAGGCGAGTTGGAGCCCACCACGCAGCCGGGGCTCGTCGGCCAGCTCCCACAGTCGCCGGCGGGACCGGGCGACGTCTGCGGCGAACACGGCCGCGCCCTCCTCCTCCAGCCGGGCCAGCCGGGTCCGCGCGGCCAGCCACCGCCGCAGCTCCGGCCCGGACGACGGCCGGATCCGCTCGGCCTCGGCGAGCGCCGGCTCCGGGTCGGCGGGCAGCACGTTGTTGTGGATCTGCCGGCGCAGGGCCAGCAGCCGGCGCCGGGCGTCCTCGTCCTCGTTGCCCCGGATCAGGTCGTGCACCAGCTCGCCGGCCCGGACGCCGTCGGCGGCGAGCCGCCGCCGCAGCGCCAACACCGACTCGGCCCAGTCGGTCGCGCGCGGGCACCGTAGACCGTCGACCGTGGACAGCGGCAGCCCGGCGATCCGCGCGGTGAACCAGGCACCCGTCCGCCAGCCGCCGGTCGAGGTGGCCGGCGGCGCGCTCGGCGCGGGTACGGTCGCCGTCATGACAGCTCGTAGCGGTAGTCGCCGAGCTGCGGGCGGTCGTGACCGGCCAACATGATCAGCAGCGGAAACTCGCCGGTGTCGGCGAGCGCCAGTTCCTCCACGTAGGAGACGCTGTCGAAGCCCAGCGCCACCCCGGCGCCGAGGCGCAGCGCGGCGGCCACCGTGTAGAAGGTCTGGGAGATCGCCCCGACGGTGGCGTTCACCAGGTTGTAGCCGCGGTCGCCGGTGGCGTCGAGCACCGCGTGCGTCCGGACGGTCGGCACCAGGACGACCGCGGCCTGCTCCAGGTTGTAGTTGGCCAGGAAGTAGTTGCGTTGCAGGAACTCGCCCGGCGGCCCGGCGGTGGCCGGGACCAGGGCGTGGTCGACCGGGTCGTACTCGTAGCCGCCGGCGGGCACGCCGTCGACGTGGTTGACGAAGGCGTAGAGCTTGGCCAGCGGCCGGTCCGACGGGCCGTCGATCTCGCTCGGCACCCGGGTCGCGGCGGTCGCGCGCAGGAGCGCGGCGAGCTGTCCGGGGGTGACCGGCCGGCGGGCCAGGAACCGCCCGAAGCTGCTGCGGCGACGCGCCAGAGCCGTACCGACGGGCATGTCCATCGGCTCGCCGGGAGGCAACGGAACACGCCCGGCGCGGGTGGGCGCCGGATGCGCGCCGGCGCCGGCGAGCGCGCCGACCGGCGGCCGTCGCACCGCGGCGGCGGTGCTGCGGTTGATGCGTCGCAGGAGGTCGAACTCGAGTCGGGTACGGGAGCGGTCCCGGTCGGCGTGCCGGACCCGGACCGGGCCCGGCGGCGTCCCGGCGACGGCCCCGGCGCTGTCCGGCGGCGTCCCGGCGACGGTCTCGGCACTATCCGGCGGCGTCCCGGCGGCGGTCTCGGCGCTGTCCGGCGGCGTCCCGGCGACGGTCTCGGCGCGGTCCGCGCCCGCCCAGGTGAGGGGCACGACGGCGAAGAGCGCCTCCGCGTCCGGGTCGAGGCCGAGCAGGTCGGCGACGGCGGCCTGGTCGAACCAGAGGACCGGGCGGATGCGCCGGCCCTGGCCGCCCGCCCACAACCGCCAGGTCTGCAGCAGGGTGCCCACGTCCATCGACACCGCGTGGTAGGAGAAGTTGTTGTACTTGAAGGCGTTCTGCCAGAACTTGACGCCGATCACCAGGAACTGGGTGGCCGGTTCGGGCCGGCCGAGCGCCGCGTTGAGCCGGTCGGTGACGTCGCCGGCCAGCAGCCGCTGCATGGCCTGCCGGGCGTGGGCGTAGTAGTAGACGCCCGGGAGGACCCCCGCGCCCGGCCCGGCGATCCAGTAGACGCTGCACGGATAGAGACCGCCGCCGGAGGCGGTGCCCCGGTGCCAGTTGGCGTGCGCGTACGAGGGAAGCGCGGCCAGGTCGGTGTTGGCCTGGACGCCCAGCCGCCGGCCGAGCAGCCCGTAGGAGTCGCGCAGCATGCCACCGAGCAGTCCGGTGGTGAACGGCTCGTCGGCGTCGTCGCCCCGGCGCAGCGCCGTGTCCAGCGCGACGTCCGCCGGCGGCGGGGCCGGCAGCGGGAAGGCGACCGCGTCCGGATAGTACTTGCCCCGGCGGGGAGCGTCCGCCCAGTTCGGGGTGAAGTCGGCCGGGGGCATGGGCTCCCGGCCCCGGCGCAGGATCGCCGTGGCGTACGCGGCGGCGTAGCCGGCGGGTTCAGACGTCATGGCGGCACCTCACGGGAACGGGTGGGGAACGGAGTGGATCTCGTCGTCGCGCAGGTCGCGGTCGAGGAGGCCGGCGACCCGGAAGGCGGTACGCAGCCGGGGCGCGTGCGGCGCGCGCTGGCGCATCCAGCCGAAGTCGATCGGCAGCAGGCCGGGCACCAGCACGCTCGCCGTGGCCAGGCCCAGCTCGTGCTGCTCGGGGGTGGTCTGGTCGACGGCGATCACGTCGAACCCGTGCCCGGTGACCGTCTTGAGGCAGTACTCCAGGTCGTCCCGCAGGTCGGCGGAGACGGGCGGGGCCGGACGGTCCGGCCCGTACAGCTCGGCCATCGCGGCCGGCCGGGATCCGCCCTCCAGCAGGAACGCGGCGTGCCGCGCCATCTCCGGCAGCCCGTACAGCAACGGATGGTCGTGCAGGCCGCGCACCTGGGAGAAGTCGGTCACCATGGTCCGCAGTCGCGGCTCGTCGGCGGCGGCGCGCAGCCGCACCATCACCGAGTCGGTGGCGATCTCGCACAGCGCCGCGGTGATGGCGGCCTGCGGGTCGAGGCTCGCGCCGCCGCCGAACGCGAGCGCGCCGAGGCCGCCGTCCTCCCGTACGGCGACCGCGGTCACCACCGGGATGTCGAAGGTCATCCGGGCGTCGAAGAACCGCGCCCGGTAGCCGTACATGGCCAGCCGATCGATCATCATGCGGGTCTGCGGTCGGTCGACGGTGGCCGGGTCGATCTCCGGCAGGGCCCGGCCGCCGTACCAGGCCAGCAGGAACGCGTCCCGCTCGATCGCCTCCATCAGGCCGTGGTAGACGGCCTCCACGAGCGACCCGCCCGACGCGCACCCGTTCGAGGTCTCCTGGACGAAGCGTTCCTCCACGCTCGCCGCGTGGTAGTAGACCAGGACCTCGGGGACCAGGACCGGCCGCTGGTCGCGCAGCGACCAGCCCCAGACCCAGGTGATCGGCCGGTCCGGGTCGAAGCGGTGCACGTACGGGTTGGCCTGGTAGAAGACGTCCGGGTAGAGCCCGCACTCGCGCGGGTCGAGGGCGTCGCCGCCCAACTCCCGCAGGCTGCCGGTGACCACCGTGCGCTTACGCCGGGGCCGCAGCCCGGCGGCGCGCTCCAACCCCTCCAGCACCGCGATGCGGGCGCTGCGCCGGTAGCCGTCGGCGTGCCCACCGTAGAGCGTCTCCCGCAGGTAGGGGCCGCTGCGCAGGGTGAACGAGCCGATCGCCGGTGCGGTCGACAGCGAGGTCAGGTCCTGCCACAGGGTCGAGCCGAGCGCTCCGCACACCGGGTTGGCGAAGGCCGCCACGTCCAGGGGGTAGGCGTCGAGGTCCCGTCCGCGGAAGCCGTGCGGGTCGCTCTTGGGCGTGGGCGTCAGCTCGATCGGGGCGAGGTCCCGCGCGTCCGCGACGGTGCCGCCGCAGGCCGGGCACTCCGGGTCCGCCACCACCGGAACCCGGTGCACCCGCAGGGTGTGCAGGTCGACCTGACGCACCTCGGCCGGGGCGCCGCCGTGGTGCGCCGTGATCAGGGCGGCCAGGAAGTCCGCGACGAGCGGGATCGCGTACGGCCACGGACCGGCCGCCCGCGTGTCGCCGCCCAACTCGACCGCGTCCCGCAGGTCGCGGTGCCGCACCGCCTGCCAACGCCGGGCCAGGCAGGTCCCGCAGGCGCCCGCCGACGCCACCGGGCCGAGCAGGACCAGGTGCCCGTAGACGAACACCCGGGGCCCACCGGCCGGTCGGGCCGGCGCGGCCAACTCGTCCCGTACGCCGAGCGCGACCACCTCGACGGCGCAGCCGCGCTCGGCGAGCAGCCGCGCCAGGCCGGCGCAGACCAGGTCGTCGGTCGCGGCGACGTGGCTCACCGGCCGTCCCCCGTGGTCAGCAGCACCTTGACCGCGACCAGGCCGCCGGCGGCCAGGTCCGCACCGCCGACCGACGCCACGAGCACGTCGTGTCCCCGCTCCCGCAGCCGCTCCCGCACCTGCGACCAGCGGTGGGCGGTCCCGGTGGCGGGCGCCGTGTCCCCCACCGTGAGGGTGCCCGCGTCGAACTCCTCCAGCAGCGGGTCGCCGGTGTCCGGCGTCGCCACCGGATCCTGCGCGTGCAACGCGGCCTGGCCGAGAACGTCCCGCAGCGCCGCGCGGGCGGCGACCGTGTGGACCGGGTCGCCGGCCACGGCGTACCGCCACCGGCCGGCCGTCTGGTCGAGGTAGCGGGCCAGCAGCACGCTCAGCCCGGCCTCCGGCGCCCCGGTGAGGTCGAGCAGTTCCACCGCGATCCCGAGATTCGCCGCCGACTTGGTCAGGAAGAGCAGTTCCGGATCCGCTCCGTGGCTCTCCAGGCGTACCTGCCGCGCGGCGGCCCGGCCCTCGACGACCGCGCGCAGCGCGCGGTACGCCAGCGCCGAGGCCAGCCCGGACCGCACCGCCTCGGCCAGGTCGCCGCCGGCGCCCCCGCCGGCCCGGGTCGGTTCCGCGCCGCGGGCGCGGTTGGCCGCCCCGAACGGCTCCAGCACCGCGGCCGGCACCGCCGCCGCCGCGCCGGTGAGCAGCGAACGCGCCGCCGCCCAGTCACCCGCGGCGGGCTCGCCCCAACCGGAGTCCAGGCCGAGCCGGGCGGCGTCGAGCCGGGGCGCGTCGGCAGCAGGCGGCCGGCGGACGGCCGCCTGGCCGGTGACGGTCACCGCGGCGACCCGCAGCGCCCGCAGCCGCGCGGCGGCGACGTGGTGCACGTCGAAGGCGTGGACGGTACGGCGGCGGCCACGTGGATCGGTGAGGTCGACCGCGCCGATCTTGATCGGGCTCTGGTCCCAGCGCTCGTCGTCGTAGCGCCGGAACACGCCCAGGTGCGGCTGGAGCAGCGGCTGGTGCACGACGAGTTGCGCCACGGCCGCTTCGGCCCGCGCCGACTCGTCCTCCTCGACGGGCGGTTCGTCAAGCGCCAGCTCCGCCTCGGACGGCTCGGCCGACTCCGGCGGCTCCGGTGGGCAGAAGGCACACCCGGGGTGGGTCAGCAACGGCTCGGTCAGCACGTCGAGCGAGGCCAGGTGCTGGACGATCACCGCGCCGTCGGTCTCCGCCGGCAACGCGCCGGTCGTGAGCCGGAAGACCTCGTACGCCAGCAGGTTGCCGACCATGGCGGCCAACGGCCCGTCCGGCTCGGCGGCGGCCGGCCCGGTCCCGGCGGGCAGGGCGGCGGCCCGCCACACCGGCCCCGCCGCGCCGGTGTCGTCGTTGTCGGTCAGCCGGTTCATCGCACAGCACCAGCAGCCCCGGCGCCCAGGCCCCTGCACCGGGCCGACGAGCATCCGCTCCCCGCAGACCCACGCCGGCAGGAGCAGCCGGCCGGCCGGGATGCCCGCCGCGAGCAACCGCAGCGTGTCGTGGGGCGCGCGGTCACCGGCCGCCACCACGACGAGGTCCGCGTCGAGGTCGGCCCAGCCCACGTCGGCGTCGGGCAGTTCGTCGACCGTGGCCGGGCACCCCGCCGCGGTCAGCGCGTCCACCTCGGCGGCGAGGCCGCGCGCGTTCCCGGCCGCCACCGTCACCCCGGCGGCGCCGTTGCGGAGCAGGGCGGAGGCGCAGGCCCGGGCGACGGGACCGGTGCCGAGCACCGCCACCCGGGTGTCGCGGAAGGCGGCGAAGCGGTGGGCCGGCCGGTCGGTGTAGTGGTCGACGTAGGCGATCTGGCTGGCGAACCCGCCGGCCACGGCGGAGCCGAGGATCGCCTCCGGATCCTCCTCGGCCGGGACGTCCCGGGCGAAACCGCGCGCGTAGAGCGCGCCGACCAGCTCGCCGATCATGGCGCGCTGCGGTGCGGGCAGCGGCCGGCAGATGTCGGCGACCCGGTTGTGCCCGTTCAGGTGCGGCACGAGCAGCGCCGCCAGCCGGTAGGCCGCGCCCGAGGACAGCCGGAAGCCGCTACTGGCGTTGTGGAACAGCACTCCGTCGTCGGTGCGGGTGAACAGCACGTCGTGTCGCATCCGCGGCCGGGTCTGAGCCACCGTCTCGTAGGCAGTGCTCATCCGAGGGTTCCCTTCACTCGATCGGGGGTCGGTCGTCGGCCGGCGACGCCGTGCGCGTGCCGCCGCAGCAGGCCGCGGATCCGGTACTGGTCCGCGGCCTCTTCCATCAGGCTCTGGTCGACGAGGTCGTCCAGCAGTTCGCGGGCGTGGGCCCGGTCCACGCCGAGCAGGTCGGCGGCGCCCGGGACGGTGATCGTCTCCGGCGCTCCGGTGGCCAGCCGGAGGAAGGCGTCGACGAGCGCGTCGCCGAGCCGGCCCAGCGCCCCGTCGAGCCGACCGGCGAGGGACATCTCCGGGTCGCCGGGCAGGCTCAGTCGCCCGATCGGGTCGACCCGCAGCCACTCGACGGCCTCGTCGAGCGTCATCCGGGCGCGCAGCAGGACGCGGGTGGCGGCGATCCGGAGCGCCAGCGGCAGGTGTTCGCAGAGTGCGGCGAGGTCCGCCGCGGCCCGCGGCTCGGCCCGTACCCGATCCGGTCCGAGGGCCACCCCGAGCAGGTCCAGGGCCTCTTCCCGGTCGAGCGGCTCGACCCGGTGCAGCCACCCGCCGAGCCGGGCGACCAGGGCGGAGAGGCTCGGCCGGCTGGTCAACAGCAGGACATCGCCCGGGGACAACAGCGTCGGCAGCCGCCGGGCCAGCGTCGCGTCGGTGACGTCGTCGGCCAGCAGCAGGCGACGACCGGCGGGCGCGGGGGGCGGTGACGCGGCGTCGGTGGCATCGGGATCGACGGGCCACACGCCACCGGGGAAGTCGTCGGCGACGAGGCCGGCGACGTGCTGGGCGAGCGCGGTCTTGCCGACACCCGGCAGTCCGCTGAGCACCACGATGCGGGTGCCGCCGCGCAGCCGGTCGGCGAGGGCGCGGCAGAGCGCCGCCCGGCCGACGAAACCGGCGGCCGGCGGTCGGACGGGCGCCGCCGGCGCGGTTCGGGGCGTCGCCACTAGCACCGGCGTCGGCGCTTCGCCGCGCAGGATGGCCAGCTCCAACCGTTGCAGCCCGGCGCCGGGGCCGACGCCCAGCTCGGTGCCGAGGTGCTCCTTGATCCGGCGCAGCTCGGCGAGCGCGTCGGCCTGCCGCCCGGTGCGGTACAGCACCTCGACGAGCTTCGCGGCGAAGCGCTCGTTCGCCGGGTAGACGCGGGTCGCCGACCAGAGGTCGACGAGCACCGACCGGTCCCGACCCAGCCCGATCTTGAGATCGCAGAGCCGTTCGATGACCCGGACGCGCTCCTCACCCACCCGGGGCACGACGTCCCGGTGAAGCGCCTCCGACGGGACGTTCGCCAGCATCGGTCCGCTCCACAGGGCGAGCGCCTCCTCAAGCGTCGCCAGCTCGGTCTCCGGCTCCGGTTCGGCGCGGGTCCGGCCGGCCAGCTCGCGGAACCGCATCAGGTCGACGGTCTGCGGGCCGGCGGTGATCCGGTAGCCGCCGGGCACGGTCCGGATCACGTTCGCGGTCAGGCCGTGCCGCTGGAACAGTTGGCGCAGTCGCAGGGCGCAGGTCTGCAACGCGGCCCGGGCCGAGACGGGCGGATCGTCACCCCAGATCGCCTGTTGCAGCGTGGCGACCGACACCACCTCGTCGGGATGCAGCAACAGCGCCGCCAGCAGGCAGGTCACCTTCGACGGCGGAAGCACGAGCGCGTCGGCGCCGGTGGTGAGCGTCAGCGGGCCGAGTACGCGGAAGGCGGCGGTCGGCGTGGGCGCCGCCAGCGCCGGGTCACGACGCGCGGGCAGGCTCGCCACGTGTGATTCCATGGTGATCCTCCCTCTTCCTCGGACGGACACCGGTCAGGTGACCGTCCAGCCACGCAGCGCCGGCACCCGCCGAATCGCGCGTTCACAGACGCGCTGCACGATGTAGTCGGAGATCGCCTGTTCGGAGGCGACCGTGAAGACCGCGACGGTCAGCCGCCCGGCGATCGCGCGAGCGTGGATGTGGCGGATGCCGTCAGCCACCGCCGCGTTGAGCCACAGCAGGTCCGTCAGCTCACCGGCGGACAGGCCGCAGTCATCGTCCGGGGGCCGCAGCACGAGCCGGGTGAGCAGCACGGCAAGCCTCCGCTGAGCCGGACCGCCCTGGTGCGCGCCTCGGTGCCGCCGATCGTCGGCGTGTCCGCATCGCCCGCCCCCCTTTCGCATCGGCCCGCCGTTTGCGGGTGTGGCATCGAGGGTGGTGCCTGCCACCGGATTCCGTCACGCCCTTCGGTGCCGGCGGAACCGGCCGTGGCCGGTTCCGCCGCGCGCACCGGTGCATAAACCCGGCATATTCTGTTTCGCTCCCCGTGGAGACACATGTCCAATTGGCGACTGTCACTAGTTTTATCGCCAGGTACATCAATCCGTTATCTAGTCCGCGGTCGCCTTTCGCTTATTCTGATGATCAAGTCCGGGGGGAGGAGAACGTGCTCGAAAGGTTGGGACTGTCGGCGGCCGACGAAGCCGTCTACTGGGCCATGCTGGACAATCCGACGTGGGACGTCGACGACCTCATCAGGGGTCTCGACATGCCGGAGACGGCCGTCCACGATGCGCTCGCCGCACTGGCCGACCGCGCGATGATCCTGCCCTCGTCGAGCCGGCCGGGTGAGCTGCGCGCGGTGAGCCCGCAGCTCGGCCTGCTCGCCCTGCTGGACCAGGCGGAGCAGCGGACCGTCGCCGAGCAGGCCGGGATCCAGGCGACCCGCGCTTCGGTGCTGGCCCGTGCGGCAAGCCGGGACGGCCATCGCGAACGGGAGGAAATCGTCCGCCTCAAGGGGATCGACGAAGTTCGCGACCGGCTCTCCGAACACGCCCGCACCGTCGCCGAGAGCGTCATGATGCTGACCGTGGGTCGGGCGATTCCGCCCCAGATCAGGGAAACCGGCGGAGCCTTGAGCCGGATGGCACTGGCTCGCGGAGTGACGATTCGTCACATCTACCAGGAAACCCTGCTGAAGGATCCGGCGTCCTGCGCCTACGCGGAGGCCATGGCCGAATACGGGGAGGAGAGTCGGGTGATGCCCGGTGCGCCGATGCGAATGACGCTCGTGGATCGCAGAATCGCACTCCTGCCGAGTGCCTCCCGGGCCCAGCGAGGCGCGGTGGAAATCCGCAGCGCCCGCCTGGTCTCCGCGCTCTGCCTGCTGTTCGACCTGCTGTGGGAGAAGAGCGTCCCGTTGTCCCGGCCGGCCGCCGGCACCACCGACGGGCTGACCGAGCAGGCGAGCGCCATCCTGCGGCTGCTGCGCTGTGGACGCACCGACGAGGCGATCGGCCGCCAGCTCGGCATGTCCGAGCGCACCGTGCGCCGCACGGTCGCCGACCTGATGAAACGGCTGGACGCCGACAGCCGCTTCCAGGCCGGCGTGGAAGCGGCTCTCCGCGGCTGGATCTGACGGTGTTAAGAAGGGCCCCCGCCTCTACCGAATGCGTTAAGCGGGGGCCCCTCCTTACACCTCAGCTCCCGCGGAGGGTGGCCCCCACGCGTTCCGCGGCGCGGGCGACCGCCGCGTCCCGGGCGGCCACCGCCTCCTCGCCGGCGAGCGTCCGGTCGGGCGCCCGGAACGTCAGCTTGTACGCGAGCGACTTCCGTCCCGCGCCGAGCTGCTCCGAGGCGTAGACGTCGAAGAGCCGGACGTCCTCCAGCAACGCGCCGGCCCCCTCGACCAGGGCCCGCTGCACCTCGGCCGCCGGCACCGCCTCGTCGACCACGAGCGCCACGTCGATCAGGGCCGGCGGGAACGTGGAGACGGCCGGCCCGGCCGGCAGCGGCGCGGACGGCAGCGCGTCCAGGTCCAGCTCCATGGCGCTGGTGCGCCGGGGCAGCTCCAGCGCCGCCACCACGGCCGGGTGCAGTTCGCCGGCGTGCCCGACGACGACGTCGTCGACGAGCAGCTCGGCGCAGCGGCCCGGATGCCACGGCGCGCGCTCGCCGGCCCGCACGGTGACCCGGTCGGCGGGGATGCCGGCGGCGTCGAGCACCGCCCGGCCCGCCTCGACGGCGTCCGCCCAGCTTGCCGCGCGGCCCGCGCCCCACCAGCCGGCCGGCTCGATCTCGCCGCACAGCGCCACCGCGACGTGTCGCGGCTGCGCCGGCACCACCGCGTCGGCGGCGGCGAACTCCTCGTCGGTGGGCCGCCGGTCCACCCCCATGGCCGGTGGGGCGCCGACGCCCGGACGCGGGTGGAAGACCGCGCCGATCTCGTAGATCGCGACGTCCCGCTGGCCCCGGCCGACGTTGCGCCGGACGATGCCGAGCAACGGGCCGAGCAGCGTGGTGCGCAGCAGCGGCTCCTCCTCGGACAGCGGGTTCGCCACCCGCACCGCGGGCCGGCGCGGGTCGTCGGCCGGCAGGCCGAGCTGGTCGGCCAGCTCCGGCGCGACGAACGGCTGCGCCAGCACCTCGACCCAGCCCCGCTCGGCGAGCGAGCGGGCCACCGCGCGGCGGCGCTGCTGCTGCGGGGTGAGACCGCGGCCGGGGCGTGCGGTGGGCAGCACCGACGGCACCCGGTCGTACCCGTCGAGGCGGACCACCTCCTCCACCAGGTCGGCCGGGTCGGTCAGGTCGGGCCGCCAGCTCGGCGGCGTCACGGTCAGCACCTCGCCGGCGCCGTCGGCGGCCACCCCGGCCGCGCCCGGGTCCTCGCCGAGCCGGTCGCCGCCCCGGGTGACCACGCACCCGACCTGCTCCAGCAGCTCCACCACCCGGTCGGCCGGGTAGGGCACGCCGATCCGGCGCGACGGCAGGTCCACCGGCAGCGTGACCGGTGCCGGCGGGCGGACGTGATCGAGGTCGAGCACCTCCGCGCCGGCCGTGCCGCCGGCCAGGTCGGTGAGCAGCCGGACCGCCTTCTCCAGCGCGACCAGCGGCAGCGCCGGGTCGACGCCCCGCTCCCAGCGCTTCGCGGCCTCGCTGAACAGCTTGTGCCGGCGGGCGGTGCGGCCGACCATGGCCGGGTCCCAGTGCGCCGCCTCGAACAGCACGTTCGTGGTGGAGGCGAGCACCTCGCTCGTCTCGCCGCCCATCACCGCGGCCAGCGAGACCGGTCCACTGTCGTCGCAGATGACCATGTCCTCCGGCGCGAGCGCGCGGCTCACCCCGTCGAGCGTGGTCAGCTTCTCCCCCGGCTCGGCGCGGCGCACCACGAGCGGCCCGGCGATCCGGTCGGCGTCGAAGGCGTGCATCGGCTGGCCGAGTTCGAGCATCAGGTAGTTGGTGAGGTCGACCGGCAGCGAGATGCTGCGGACGCCGGCCGCGGTGAGCCGCTGCCGCATCCACTCGGGCGTGGCGACGGTCGGGTCCACGCCACGCACCATCCGGGCGGCGAACCGGTCGCAGCCGACCGTGTCCCGGACCTCCACCGGGTACGCCGGCTCGGCGGTCCCGCCGGTGGCCGGCGCGTCGGCCGGGTCACGGAACGGCACGCCGAGCGCGTGCGACAGCTCCCGGGCGATGCCGCGCACGCTCAGCGCGTACCCCCGGTCCGGGGTGATCTCCATCTCGACCACGACGTCGTCGAGGCCGACGACCGGCCGCGCGTCGTCGCCGGGCTGGGCCTTCACGTCCGCGGGCAGCACGATGATGCCCGAGTGGTCGTCGCCCAGGCCCAACTCCTTCGCCGAGCAGATCATCCCGTGGGAGTTGCGCCCGTACGTCTTGCGCGCGCCGATGGCGAAGTCGCCCGGCAGCACGCCGCCCGGGAGGATCACCACGACCTTGTCGCCCGGGGCGAAGTTGCGCGCCCCGCAGACGATCTCCTGTGGCTCGCCGGTGCCGTTCGCGGCGCCCACGTCCACCCGGCAGAAGCGGATCGGCTTCTTGAAACCGGTCAGCTCCTCGATCTGGAGGACCTCGCCCACGACAAGCGGACCGGTGACGGTCGCCCGCAGGTCCACGATCGACTCGACCTCGATGCCGAGGTCGACGAGCGCCTGCTCCAGGTCGCCGAGGGGCAGGTCGGCGGGGAGGTCCACGTACTCCCGCAGCCAACTGACAGAAACTCGCATGACTGTTAGACCACCGTTTCCCTTGCTCAGGCGCCGAACGCGCGGGTGAACCGCACGTCGCCCTCGGCCATGTCCCGCATGTCGCTGACCCCGTGCCGGACCATCACGGTCCGGTCGATGCCCATGCCGAACGCGAATCCGGAGTAGACCTCCGGGTCGATGCCGCAGGCGCGCAGCACCCGCGGGTTGACCATGCCGCAGCCGCCCCACTCGACCCACTGCGGACCGTCCCGGTGCTCCGGGAACCAGACGTCGAACTCCGCCGACGGCTCGGTGAACGGGAAGTAGTGCGGACGCCAACGGGTCTTCGCGCCCTCGCCGAACATGGCCCGGGCGAAGTGGTCGAGCGTGCCGCGCAGGTGCGCCATGGTGATGCCCCGGTCCACCACCAGGCCCTCGACCTGGTGGAAGACCGGCGCGTGGGTGGCGTCCAGCTCGTCGGTGCGATAGACCCGGCCGGGCACCACCACATAGATCGGCGGCTTGCGGGTGAGCATGGTGCGCGCCTGCACCGGCGAGGTGTGGGTACGCAGCACCAGGCCGGATCCTTCGGGTGCGATGTGGAACGTGTCCATCAACCCGCGCGCCGGGTGGTCGGCCGGGATGTTCAGCGCGTCGAAGTTGGTCCACTCCAACTCGACCTCGGGGCCTTCGGCCACCTCGTAACCCATGCCGATGAACAGGTCGCTGATCTGCTCCATCAGCACGGTCAGCGGGTGGCGGGCACCGCGCGGCCGGCGGTCGTACGGCAGGGTCACGTCGACCCGCTCCTCCACCAGCACCCGCTCGGCCTGCTCGCGGTCCAGGATCTCCTGCCGGGCGGCGTACGCGGACTCGATCGCGCGGCGGGCCTCGTTGACCCGCTTGCCGGCGTCGGACTTCGCGGCCGGCGGCAGCGCGCCGATCTCCCGGCGCGCGAGGGACACCGGGGAACGGTCCCCCAGGTGCGCCGGGCGCAGCGCGGTCAGCGCGTCCGGGTCGGCGGCGGCGGCGAACGCCTTCTCGGCGTCGGCCACGGCCCCGGCCAGGGCGTCCGGGTCGAGCAGGGCGACCTGCTTCGGGTCGTACGGATCGTTGCGGTAGCTCATGGTGAACGGGCACTCCCTCACGGCGGCGCCGGCCCTTCCACAGGTCGGCGAGGCGAGTCTACGGACGCGCGGCTTCGCCGCAGCCCGCCGGTGGGGAGTCGTGCAGGGGGAAGGGTCAGGCCCGCCGCCCGCCGACACCGGCGGGCTGGCTAAACGAACGCCGTGGCGCGTTCATCACGAGGCGGACTCCCCTGCTGTTTCTCGCGTGCCCCGGGGGACACGCAGTGCTCTGGCGGAAGAATACAGGCAGACGGCCGCCGCCGCAGCCAGGTTCAGGCTCTCCGCCCGACCGTGCAGCGGCACCCGGACGCGGGCGTCGGCGACCGCGGTCAACTCCTCGGGCAGGCCGTGCGCCTCCGAACCGAACAGCCACCCGGTGGGCGCGGCGAGCCGGCCGGCGTCGGCGAGGTCGTCCAGGTCGCTGTCGCCGTACCCGGTGGTGGCGAAGACGGACAGCCCGGCGGCCCGCAGCGCCTCGACCACCCGGAGCGGGTCGTCGGCGCGGACCACGTCGACGTGGAAGAGGCTGCCGGCGGACGCCCGCACGCACTTGCCGTTGTACGGGTCGACGGCCTCCCCGGCGAAGACCACCGCGCCCGCGCCGGCCGCGTCGGCGGTGCGCAGCACCGTCCCGGCGTTGCCCGGGTCGCGGATCCCGGCCAGCACCGCGACCAGGCGCGGCCGGCGTGCCAGGGCCTCGTCCAGCGGGACGTCGAGGTGCCGGCAGACCGCCACCAGGCCCTGCGGGGCCACGGTCTCGGCGAGCGCCGCGAGGGCGTCGTCGGTGATCTCGGAGACCGGCACGTCGGCCCGGGCGGCGGTGGCGGCGAGGTCGGCGTACCGGTCCAGCGCGGCCGGCGTGCCGAACAGCTCGACCACCGTGCCGCCGCGGGCGAGCGCCTCGCGGACGGCCTGCGGCCCCTCGGCCAGGAACCGGCCGGTCTGGTCGCGGTCGCGCCGACGGTGCAGCCGGCGGGCCGCCGCGACCCTGGGGGTACGCGGCGTGAACGGGCCGGCGACGGCGTCGAGGCGTCTCCCCTGCGACGGTGAGTGCATGGGAGACGCCTCGATCTGCCGTACGGGTGGGTCAGGCGGCCTGGGCCGCGGCGCCACCGGTGCCCTCGGCCGCCACGGCGGCGCGGGCCAGCTCGACGATCGCCGCGAAGGCGGCGGCGTCGTTGACGGCCAGGTCGGCCAGGATCTTGCGGTCGACCTCGATGCCGGCCAGGCGCAGGCCCTGGATGAGGCGGTTGTAGGTCATGCCGTTGGCCCGGGCCCCGGCGTTGATCCGCTGGATCCAGAGCTGCCGGAAGTCGCCCTTGCGGTCGCGACGGTCCCGGTAGGCGTACTGCATCGAGTGCAGCACCTGCTCCTTGGCCTTGCGGTAGAGCCGCGAGCGCTGACCGCGGTAGCCGCTCGCGGTCTCCAGCAGGGTACGACGCTTCTTCTGGGCGTTAACAGCCCGCTTGACGCGTGCCATCTCAACTCCTTCTTCGGTTCAGGTGGCGCGCGTCAGCGGCCGAGCAGCTTCTTGATGCGCTTGGTGTCGGCCTTGGCCAGCTCGACCGTGCCGGTCAGCCGACGGGTCCGGGTGCTGGCCTTCTTCTCCAGGTTGTGGCGGAGGCCGGCCTGCTGGGCAACGATCTTGCCCTTGCCGGTCACCTTGACCCGCTTGCCCATACCCGTGTGGCTCTTCATCTTCGGCATGTGGAACGTCTCTCCCTGTTACTGGCCGCTGGTGTCAGCGGTCGTGCCGGTCTCGCCGGCTGCGGCGGTGCCGCCGGCCGTCGGGGCCTCGCCACCTGCCGGGGCTGCGGACTCCTCCGCGGCGCGGTCCCGAGGCCCGCCGCGGGACGCCGTCGCGGCGACCGCGGAGGCCTTCACGGCCCGGTGCGGAGCGAGCACCATGATCATGTTTCGGCCGTCCTGCTTCGGAGCGGCCTCGACGTATCCCAGGTCCGTGATCTCGGACTCGAGCCGGCGCAGGAGCCGGTAACCCAGCTCCGGGCGGCTCTGCTCGCGACCGCGGAACATGATCGTCACCTTGACCTTGTCGCCCGCCTTGAGGAACCGCACCACGTGACCCTTCTTGGTCTCGTAGTCGTGCGGGTCGATCTTCGGCCGGAGCTTCATCTCCTTGATGACGGTCTGCTGCTGGTTACGCCGCGCTTCGCGCGCCTTGAGTGCGCTCTCGTATTTGAACTTTCCGAAGTCCATGAGCTTGCACACCGGCGGGCGCGCCATCGGCGCAACCTCGACCAGGTCCAGATCGACGTCCGCGGCCAGTTGCAGGGCGCGCTCCAGCGGGACGATGCCCACCTGCTCACCCTCAGGACCGACCAGTCGGACCTCACGTGCCCGGATCTGCTCGTTCACGCGTGGTTCGACGCTGATGGGGCCTCCTCGAGTCGAGTGTCCTACGGTGCCGACTCCGCGGGCTCCCGGGCGGGAGCCGACCCGGAAAGCAGAAGGCCCCGGCGTATGCCAGGGCCCACTCGACCGGTCGGCACGATCACAGGATCGCGCATCCGGGATCGGGACGTGCCCGAAACCGGGGACCGGACCCGGACGCCTGGGCGGCGACTCGGGTGGGAGCGGGCGCTCCGCTTCGCGACCGCCCGCGCGTCAGGGACGGGGGCAGTCTGGTCGACTCCGCAACTCTACACCCCCGGACCACGCGCACCCAAACCGGGCCGCAGGTCAGCGGGGTGCCGAGTGGCCGGGAGCGAGCGCGGCCAGGTGCGCCTGGTGCAGGCGACGCAACGCGCGGACGGCCTCGACCGCGCTCTCCTTGTCGGCGGCCTGCAACGCGACCATCGGCAGCAGGTCGTCGTCGTGCAGCTCCAGGCTGGCCCACGGGGCGCCCCGGTCGAACCGGACCCCGCGGATCACCTCCCACGGCAGCTCGTACGAGCCGAGCACGTTGCGCACCCGCACGCCCTTCGCGTCGGCGACCACGCGGGGACGGGTGAACAGCAGGAACCCGAGCGCGCCGAACACGCCCAGCCCGACCATGGCGAACTGGTCGCCGCGCTGGAACGAGCCGTAGCCGTCGCCGGTGGCGCCGGTCAGCGAGGTCGCGACGAGGCTGAACACCACGAGCAGCGTGATCGCCGCCGCCCAGCAGACCACCCGGACGCGGCGGGGCCGCACGGTCACCACGGAATCGCTCACCCGACCAGTCTGCCATCCGGCTCGCGCTCGGGTTCGGCCGCCACACGGACCGGCGCCCGCCGCCGGACGCCGGCCACCAGCACCGCCAGCAGCGTGAGCACGGCGCCGGCGAGCACCGGGAGCCGGACACCCGGCCCGTCGGGCAGCGCCGCGTCCAGCAGCAGCGCGCCGCCGAGCTGCCCGGCCACCAGCGCCAGGCCGGTCCGCAGCACCCCCGCGGCGCGTACGCCGACGAGCAGGGCGAGCACGATGCAGACGCCGAACACGCCGCCGACGTAGAGCCACCACTGCGTCGGCCAGGCCGCGTCATCGCCGAACGCGCCGGCCAGCACCGCCACCGCGCCGATCACCGACGAGCTGACCACGAAGTTCACCGCCAGCCCGGCGGCCGGCCCGATCCCGGCCGCGACCCGGCCGTTGAGCGCGGACTGGAGCGACACCGCCAGCCCGCCGACGACCGAGAGCAGCACCATCCCGACCGCCAGGTCGCCGACCGGCCGGCCGAGCTGCGCGAGCGCCACCGCGCCGACGCCGAGCGCCGCCCCGGCCACCCGGGGCACGGTGAACGGCAGCCGCCCGACGGCGGCCAGCCCGGCCCGGTCGACGCCCAGACCGCCGAGGCTCCCGCCGGCCACCTGGGCGATCGTGAACACCGCCACCCCGAGGACCGGCACCACCACCGGCGCGGTCAGCACGATCACCGCGCCGCCGACCCCGCCGAGGTAGGACCACCGGGGCAGGCGGGCCCGGCGCAGCCCGGCCAGCCCGGTCCGCATCGATGGCACCACGGCCAGCCCGACCAGCACGATCAGGCAGCCGCCCACGTTGTTGACCACCGCGCCGAGCACCGGATCACCGGTCCGCTCCCCCAGCTCGGCGTTGATCACGCCCTGGGCGGCGGACGTCATGCCACCCAGGACGACGATGGTCAGCGCGGCCGGGAGCGGCAGCGGCCTCACAACCGACAGGCGTGGATGTCGGTGACCAGGATGGCCCGCGCGCCCAGGTCGTACAGCTCGTCCATGATCCGGTGCACGTCGTCGCGGAGCACCATCGCCTGCACCGCGACCCAGCCCTCCCGGTGCAGCGGCGAGACCGTGGGTGACTCGATGCCCGGGGTGAGCGAGCTGGCCTGGTCGAGCAGCCCGGCCGGCACGTCGTAGGCGAGCATCACGTACCGGCGGGCGACCAGCACGCCGTGCAGCCGCCGTTCGAGCTGCTCCTGCTGGGCGCCGCCGGGCGCGCCGGCCCGGCGGACCAGCACCGCCGACGAGCGCAGCAGCGGCTCGCCGAAGACCACCAGCCCGGCCTGGCGCAGCGTGGCGCCGGTCTCCACCACGTCGGCGACCACGTCGGCCACGCCGAGGCGGATGGCGTTCTCCACCGCGCCGTCGAGCCGGATCACGTCGGCCTTGACGTCCAGCTCGGCCAGGTGCCGCTCGACCAGACCGGGGTACGCGGTGGCGATCCGGTGGCCGCCCAGCTCCCGTACGTCGTCCACGTCCTGCGGGCGGGCGGCGAACCGGAAGGTGGCCCGGGCGAAGGCGAGGTCCACCACCTCCTCGGCCGGCGCGCCGGAGTCGACCAGCAGGTCCCGGCCGGTGATGCCGACGTCCAGGTCACCGGAGCCGACGTAGGTGGCGATGTCCTTGGGGCGCAGGTAGAAGAACTCGATGTCGTTGGGCTCGTCCCGGCAGACCAGGTCCTTCGGGTCGGTGCGCTGGCGGTAGCCCGCCTCGCGCAGCATCTGGGCGGCCTTCTCGGCCAGGGCGCCCTTGTTGGGTACGGCGACACGCAGCATGGGAGTGCTCCTTCGTTCGATCGGGTGATCAGCGGACGGGCACTCAGAGATGTCGGTAGACGTCCTTGAGCTCCAGACCGGTGGCCAGCATCAGCACCTGCGCCTGGTAGAGCAGTTGGGAGATCTCCTCCGCGGTCCGTTCCGGGCCCTCGTGCTCGGCCGCCATCCACGACTCGGCCGCCTCCTCGACGACCTTCTTGCCGATGAAGTGCACGCCCTTGGCGAGCGCGTCGACCGTGCCCGAGCCCGGGGTGCCGGCGGCGGCCTTGGCCTGCAGCTCGGCGAACAACTCCTCGAACGTCTTCACGGAAGGCGATTCTTCCAGCCGTCCCCGACGGGCGCGCCCACCGGGTCCGCCCGCCACGTGGCCGGCCGTCCGTCCGCATCAAAATAGCGCTTTCGAAAGATAGCTTTCGAAGCTATTCTTTCGACATGACCGAGCACCGCCCGCGCGACATCACGGACGTGGAGACCCTCCGGGCCCTGACCCACCCGTTGCGCCTGCGCATCCTGAACGCCGTCGGCCTCCACGGACCGCTGACCGCCACCGAGGTCTCCGAACGCGTCGGCGAAAGCCCGGCCAACTGCTCCTGGCACCTGCGTCAGCTCGCCAAGTACGGCTTCGTCGCCGAGGCCGGCGGCGGCACCGGACGGCAGCGACCGTGGCGGCTGGTCACCGACGGCCACCGGTGGGGCGACGGCGACGAGAGCCCCGAGTTGGCCCGGGCCGGCGACGCCGCCGCCCGGGTCCTGCTCGACCTGGAATACCGCAAGCTCTGGGACTGGATGGCCGCCCGCCGCCAGGACTCCCCCGAGTGGCGTGACGCCGGGTTCTTCCACCAGTTCATCGGCTGGTACACCGCAGAGGAACTGGCCGGGCTGCGGGACGAGGTCCGCGCCTTGTTCGCCCGTCACCTGGCCCGGCTCGACGACCCGGGGAGCCGGCCACCCGGGTCACGCCCGGTCCGCCTGATGGCCTGGGGCGTGCCGGAGGTGGAGCGGTGAGAGATCTGCTGCGCCGGCCGGACTTCCGGCTGTTCTTCACCGCGCTGACCGTGAGCATGATCGCCGAGTCGGTGCTGCTGCTCGCGCTGGCCGTGTGGGTCAAGCAACTCACCGGCTCCGACGGGCTGGCCGGCGCCACGTTCGTCGCCCTGACCGCGCCGATGGTGCTTGCGCCGCTGGTCGGCTGGGTGGTGGACCGGCTGCCCCGACGCCGGCTGTTCGTGGCGCTCAACGCCGCGACAGCCGTGCTGCTGCTGCCGCTGCTGACCGTGCACGACGCCGGCCGGCTCTGGGTGGTCTACGCCGTGGCCGCGGGTTACGGACTGTCCTATCTCGCGCTCGGCGCCACGGTCACCGCGCTCGTGCAGGAGCTGGTCCCCGGCGCGCTGCTGCCGGACGCCAACGGTGCGACCCAGACCGTCAAGCAGGGGCTGCGCCTGGCCGGCCCGCTGCTCGGCGCGGGGCTGTTCGTGCTGCTCGGCGGCCCGGCGCTGGCCGGGGCGTGTGCCGCCGGTTTCCTGGTGGCCGCGTTGGCCGGACTCGCCCTGCGACCGGCACCGGTCGAGGAGGACGGCGGCGATCACGCGCGCCCGAACCAGGTCCGGACGGTCGCGGTGCGCGGCGGGCGTGGCGAGTTGATCGCCGGTATCCGTCACCTGGTGGGCGAGCCGGCGCTGCGGCGCGCCCTGGTGGCGACCGTCGCCGCGTCGGTCGGCCTCGGGCTCGGCGAGACGCTCTGGTTCGCGTACGTCGACCAGGGCCTCGGGCGGGAGCCGGCCTTCCTCGGTGTGCTGGTGTCGTTGCAGGGCGTCGGCGGTCTGGTCGGCGGCGTCGCCTCGGCGACGCTGGTCCGTCGTTTCGGCGAGCTGGGCGCGATGGCGCTCGCCGTGTCGTGTGTCGCGCTGGCCAGCGTCGCGCTGGCCCGGCCCGCCCTCGCGCTGGCCGTGGTGGCGAGCGTCCTGATCGGGCTGGGCCTGCCGGTCGCCATGGTGGCGATCATGACGCTGATGCAGCGGCGTACCGCGCCAGCGGTGGTCGGACGGGCCTCGGCCGCGCTGGACGCGATGGCCAGCGGCCCTCAGGCGGTGGCGATCGGCGCCGGCGCGCTGATGGTCGGCCTGGTCGACTACCGGCTGCTCTACGGTGCGATCGGGATCGTGCTGGCGGCCACCGCCGGCTACCTGCTCACCGGCCGCCGCCTCACCACCCAGGTCGCCGGCGGCGAGCACGCCTCCGGCGTCCCCACCGCCCCACGGACCGCCGGCATCACCGCCGGATAGCCGATTCGTCGCCGGCCGGAGCCCACGCCACCGTGGCCGCCCCGACCCGACGTCGACGTGCCGGTCAGGCGAAGCCGACGCGGTGGGCGTTGGCGGCGTCGAGGGCGCGGACGGCGAGCGCGGCGTCCAACGCCGCCACGGTGGCCGCCCAGCCCTTGTCCTCGGCCGAGCCGGGCAGCCCGGCCCGGTCCCGGGCCTGCTCGATGGTGTCCACCGTGAGCACGCCGTGCGCCACCGGCCTGCCCTCGTCCAGCGCCACCCGGGTCAGCCCCTCGGTGACCGACTGGCAGACGTAGTCGAAGTGGGCGGTCGCGCCGCGCACCACGACGCCGAGCGCGACCACCACGTCGAAGCGCCGGGCCATCGCCTGGGCCACCACCGGCAGCTCCACCGAGCCGGCCACCCGGGCGACCACGGCCCGCGCGCCGCACGCCTGCGCGGCGGCCACCGCCCGGTCGGCCATGTGGTCGGTCAGCTCGCCGTGCCAGCGCGCGGCCACCACGCCGACGGTCATCCCGGCGGCGTCCACCGCGGTCACGCCCGGCTCCCCGAAACCCGCCATCGTCCTACGCTCCCCTCTCGTCACCGGCGACCGGACGCCCCATCGGCGCCTCGGTCACCTCGCCCGGCCCGTCCAGCCCCTCCAGCAGGTGGCCCATCCGGTCCCGCTTGGTGCGCAGGTAGCGCACGTTCTCCGGGTTGGACCGCACCGGCAGCCCCTCCCGACCGGTGACGGTGAGGCCGTACCCCTCCAGGCCGGCCCGCTTGGCCGGGTTGTTGGTCAGCAGCCGCATCGAGCGGACGCCGAGGTCGTACAGGATCTGCGCGCCGGTGCCGTAGTCCCGCGCGTCGGCCGGCAGCCCGAGGTCGAGGTTGGCGTCCACGGTGTCGCGTCCCTGGTCCTGGAGCTGGTACGCCTGGAGCTTGTGCAGCAGGCCGATGCCGCGACCCTCGTGGCCGCGCATGTAGAGGACCACCCCGCGCCCCTCCTGGGCGACCCGGGCCAGCGCGGCCTGCAACTGCGGACCGCAGTCGCAGCGCAGCGAGCCGAGCACGTCCCCGGTGAGGCACTCGGAGTGCACCCGGACCAGCACGTCCCGGCCGTCGCCGAGGTCGCCGAAGACCAGCGCGACGTGCTCGGCCGGGTCGTGCGTGGCGCGGTAGCCGAGCGCCCGGAACACGCCGTACGGGGTGGGCATCCGCGCCTCGGCGGCCAGCTCGACCTGCTTCTCGGTGCGCCGCCGGTGGGCGATCAGGTCGGCGATGGTGACGAGCGTCAGCCCGTGCTCGGCGCAGAACTTCTCCAGGTCCGGCAGGCGCATCATGGTGCCGTCGTCGTTGACCAGCTCGCAGAGCACGCCGGCCGGGCGCAGGCCGGCCAGCCGGGTCAGGTCGACCGCCGCCTCGGTGTGCCCGGGGCGGCGCAGCACTCCGCCCGCGCGGGCCCGCAGCGGCACCACGTGACCGGGGCGGGCCAGGTCGGTCGGGTCGGTGCCGGCGTCGGCGAGCAGCCGGATGGTGTGTGACCGGTCGGCGGCCGAGATGCCGGTGCTGACCCCCTCCCGGGCGTCCACGGTCACCGTGTACGCGGTGCCGCGCCGGTCCTGGTTGGTGTGGTGCATCGGCGGCAGGTCCAGCCGGTCGCACTCGTCCTCGGTCAGCGGCACGCACACGTAGCCGGAGGTGTACCGGACCATGAACGCGAGCAGCTCGGGCGTGGCCAGCTCGGCCGCGAAGATCAGGTCGCCCTCGTTCTCCCGGTCGGCGTCGTCGACCACGACCACGGGCCGGCCGGCGGCGATGTCCGCCACCGCCTGTGCGATCGAACCGAAGCTGGTCACGCCACGACCTCCGAGTACGTCGCCGGGATCCGGGTGCGGGCGGCCACGGCGGCGCGGGAGGTGCGCCACCAGGTGTGGAAGCCGGCCGCGCAGAACGCGCCGTAGACCAGGTACATGGCGGCCGACGGATAGAAGCCGCCGCGCAGCAGCAGCGGCACGCCGACCGCGTCGACGGCGATCCAGACCAGCCAGAACTCCACCCAGCCACGGGCCATGCCGTAGGTGGCCAGCAGGCTGCCGACCAGGATCCAGGCGTCCGCGAGCGGCCCCCACGAGCCGAGCGCGGCAAGCGCCGGGTACGCGACGGCGGTGCCGAGCGCCGCGGCGACGAGCAGGCCGAGCCGTTCCCGGCCGGTGGCCCAGCGCGGCACCACGGCCGGCTCCGCGCCGCCGCCGGACCGGCGGTTGCGCGTCCAGCGCCACCAGCCGTAGACGCTCACCGCGAAGAAGAAGACCTGGCGGCCGGCCTGCCCGTAGAGGTCGTGCGCCTGCGGGGTGGCGAAGACGCCGCCGAGGAACACGGTGAACAGCAGCCCGTTGCCGATCATGCCGACCGGCCAGGCCCAGACCACCCGGCGCAGCCCGAGCAGCGCCGAGGCCAGCCCGAACACGTTGCCGACGATCTCCCGGACCAGCACCGGCGAGCCGGCGACGTGCACCTGGGCGTCGAGCAGCCAGCCGAGCGGGCCGGTCACCGGGCACCGCCCATCAGCCGCTCGACGTACTTGGCCAGCACGTCCACCTCCAGGTTGACCGGGTCGCCGGGCCGTCTGGCGCCGAGCGTGGTGAGTTTCAGCGTGGTCGGGATCAACCCGACGGTGAACCAGTCGTCGCCCACCTCCGCGACGGTCAGCGACACGCCGTCGACGGTGATCGAGCCCTTCTCCACCACGTACCGGGCCAGCCCGGCCGGCAGCCGGAACCGGACCGTCTCCCACCGCGCGGCCGGTTCCCGGGCGACCACCTCGCCGACGCCGTCGACGTGCCCCTGCACCAGGTGCCCGCCGAGCCGGCTGTTCAGCGCGGCGGCCCGCTCCAGGTTGACCGGGTCGCCGGGGCGCAGCGCCCCGAGCGCGGTGCGGCGCAGCGTCTCGCCCATCACGTCGGCGGTGAAGACGCCCGCGTCGGCGTCGACCACGGTCAGGCAGACCCCGTTGACCGCGATGGAGTCGCCGTGCCGGGCGTCCGAGGTGACGAGCGGGCCGCGGATGGCGACGAGCGCCGAGTCGTCCCCGGTCTCGGTGCTCCGGACGATCTCGCCCAGCTCCTCGACGATGCCGGTGAACATGGTCAGGCCTCCCTCTTCCGGGGCAGCGCGGTGATCCGCAGGTCGGGACCGACGGGCGTGACGTCGGTGATCTCCAGGTCGATGGCGTCGGCGATGGTCGGCACGCCCGCGTCCGCGAGCGCGGTGGGGCCGGCGCCGAGCAGCTTCGGCGCGACGTAGCCGACGATCCGGTCGACCAGGCCGGCGGCGAGGAACGCGCCGGCCAGCGTCGGGCCGCCCTCCAGCAGCGCGGCCCGCACGCCACGGTGGTGCAGCTCGGCGAGGAGCGCCGCCAGGTCGACCCGGCCGTCCGGGCCGGCGCCGACCTCCGCGGCGGTCGCCACCCAGGTGCGCGCGGCGCCGTCGCGGACCCGGGCGTCGGCCGGGGTACGCCCCGAGCTGTCCACCACGACCCGCAGCGGCTGCCGGATGGCGAGCGTGCCGTCGCGCAGGTTGCGCGCGGTGAGCCGGGGGTCGTCGGCGAGCACGGTGCCCACCCCGGCCAGCACCGCGTCGACGGTGCCGCGCAGCGCGTGCACGTCGGTGCGGGCCGCCTCCGAGGTGATCCACATGCTGGTGCCGTCGGCGGCGGCGGAGCGCCCGTCGAGCGTGGCCGCGTACTTCCAGATGACGTACGGCCAGCCACGGCGCATCGAGGTGAGCCAGGCGACGTTGCCGGCCCCGGCCTCCGCGGCGCGTACCCCGAGCGTGACCTGGATCCCGGCGGCGCGCAGCGTGGCCGCGCCACCGGAGGCCACCGGGTTGGGGTCGGGCACGGCGATCACCACGTGGGCGACGCCGGCGGCGATGAGCGCGTGACTGCACGGGCCGGTGCGACCGGTGTGGTCGCAGGGTTCCAGCGTGACCACCGCGGTGCCGCCGCGGGCGCGCCGGCCGGCCTGCGCCAGCGCGACGATCTCGGCGTGCGGGCCGCCGGCGTAGGCGTGGAAGCCCTCGCCGACGACCTCGCCGTCGGCGTCGAGCAGCACGCAGCCGACGATCGGGTTGGGGCTGGTGGCGCCGAGGCCGCGGGTGGCCAGCGCGACGGCACGACGCATCGCCTCGTCGACGGAGACGCTCGCCATGGCCTGTCCTGCCCTCCCGCTCGCCGGTCACGCGCGGGCGGGTCGGGAAGCAGCGGCACGGTGGCCGCGGACACGCGGCGGCGGAGAACCCGGGAACGGCATGGCCGGCCCCGGGAGCCCACGGGACGGCTGAGGTGCTCAGCGGCCGGCGGGCCTCCCCCGTCCGCGCGCTGTCTCCCATCCGGACTTTCTGGGGGCGGACGAGCCGCACCCCAACCGTCGGCCCCGGATTCTCACCAGGTCCACCGTCCGGCCGAAGCCGTCCGGGTCGCGGGCTTACCACGGTCGGACCGTGGATCACCGCCGGTTCGGAATTTCACCGAGCCCCGCCAGCGCGTGGTGGGTACCCCGGAAGTCTTACACGTTCCGGCGCGCCGCGCGCCACAGAGGCGAGCTACCTCACAGGCCCGGGCGTCCGGTCAGGTGACGCCGCGGCGGCGGTCGACCGCCACGTACGACCCGGGTTGGCTCTTGGCCACCGTCTTCATCTCCGACGCCACGGCGATGGCCTCCAGCGGGTTGGTGAACCGTTTGCCGCTGTCGGACAGCGACACGCCGATGGAGAGGGTGACGAGCGCGGCCCGGCGGATGTTGCCCCGCCGGTCCTTCAGCTCGACGAAGCCGCGTTCCCGGTCGGTCGGGTCGTAGAGCCCGTCGGCGGCCGTCTCGAAGTCGACCACCGCGCGGCTGGTCAACGGCCGGACCTGGGTGGGGGCGCAGACGATGACGAAGTCGTCGCCGCCGACGTGGCCGAGGAAGGCCGGCGGCAGCCCGATCGACACCACCGCCCGGTGCAGGCTGCGCGCGAGCGCGGAGATGAACTCGTCGCCGCGGACGAAGCCGTACCGGTCGTTGACGCTCTTGAACCGGTCGATGTCGACGTAGCCGACGGCGTAGTCGACGCCGCTGCGCACCCGGTCGCTGATCTCCCGCCGGATGCGGCTGTTGCCGGGCAGGCCGGTCAGCGGGGAGACCTCGCGGAACTCCTTGTTGCGGCGCAGCGTGGAGCTGACCCGGGCGACCAGCTCGGCGGTGTCGAACGGCTTGACCAGGTAGTCGTCGGCGCCGGCGGTGAGCCCGTTGACCTTGTCGGAGGTCATCCCCTTGGCGGTCAGCATGATCACCGGCAGCGCCGAGGTCATCGGGTCGGCGCGCAGCCGGCGGGTCAGCTCCAGGCCGTCGACGCGGGGCATCATCAGGTCGACCACGGCCAGGTCCGGCCGCTGCCGTTCGATGACCTCCAGCGCCTCCTGGCCGTCGGCGGCGTGCAGCACCTCGAAGCCGTGCAGGCGCAGGTTGAACTCGACGAAGCGGGCGATGTCCTCGTCGTCGTCGACGACCAGGATGACGTCGGGGCGGTCGCCGGCCGGGTCCATCTCAGGCCCCGGTCATCGCGCGTTCCGCCAGGCCCCGCAGGCGGCGTACGGCCTCGGCCGGATCGTCGGCGCCGTAGACCGCGGTGCCGGCGACGAACGCGTCGGCGCCGGCGGCGGCGGCCTGCTCGATGGTGTCGGCGGCGATCCCGCCGTCGACCTCGATGCGCAGCTCCAGGTGCCCGCTGTCCACGTGCCGGCGGGCGGCGCGCACCTTGTCCAGCAGCGACGGCAGGAAACGCTGGCCGCCGAAGCCGGCCTTGATCGTCATGATCAGCAGCGTGTCGAAGCTGGGCAGCAGGTCCAGGTACGGCTCGATCGGGGTGTCCCGGTCGATCGCCAGCCCCGCCTTCGCCCCGGCCGAGCGCAGGTCCTTGGCCAACGCCACCGGGTCGTCGCACGCCTCGGCGTGGAACGTCACGTTGTACGCCCCGGCGTCGGCGTACCCGGGGGCCCAGCGGCGCGGATCGGTGATCATGAGGTGCACGTCGAACGGGATCTCGGTCACCGCGCGCAGGCTCTGCACCACCGGCAGGCCGATGGTGAGGTTGGGCACGAAGTGGTTGTCCATGACGTCCACGTGCAGCCAGTCGGCGGCGGACTCTACGGCGCGGACCTCGTCGGCGAGGCGGGCGAAATCGGCGGCCAGGATGCTTGGCGCGACGACGGGCGGCGGTACGGTCACCGGGCCAGTGTACGAACGCGGTCGCCGGCCGGTCGCGGCACGGCACCATCGGGGACAGCGTGTGACCCCGTCGTCACCTGTAGTGCGGATTCGGCCCGGACGGACGGTAAATCGGCACGAATAGTCGTGTGTGGCTGGCCGATCGATTGAAAGATGACGAAACTCCTACCGGGACGGTCACATATGCTGCACGCCCGGGCGCGGGGGCGCCGCACGGGCCCGCGGCGACCGGATGCCAACTCTCCGGCGAAGGGGCGGACGATGCGACGGTGGCTCCACGCGCTCGCGCTTGTCGGCGCGGCGACGGCGATGCTCGCCGGCTGCGCCCCGGCGCACCGGGCCGACGGCGACCTCATCGACGACTGGGCGGCGCTGCCGGCGGCGCAGTTGTTCGTCCCGGCCACCGACACGTGCCTGCCGCGGCTGACCGCGGTGGTGCAGGCGGCCACCTACGAGACGGTGGACTGCGCGGGCAGCCACCTGGCCGAGGCGGTGCACGTCGGCACGTTCACCGGACGGGCCGCGGGCGGCACCCGTCCGGAGCCGGGCTCGCCGGAGCTGCGCAACGCCCGGACCGAGTGCGACCAGCGGGCCCGGGAGATGATCGGCGGGGACTGGCACGCCGCCCGGCTCACCCTGAACATCGCGCTGCCCCCGGCGACCGCCTGGATGGCCGGCGCCCGCTGGTTCCGCTGCGACCTGGCCGAGACCGACAGCATCGACAACACCCGACCGGTCAACCGGGTGGGCAGCCTGCGCGGCGCGCTCGTCGGCGACAACCCGCTGGTGCACCGCTGCTTCGACCCGAAGCTGATCGGCGCGAACCTCAACTACATGGCGCCGGTGCTGTGCACCGAACCGCACCGGGCCGAGTTCGTCGGCGTCTACTCCGAACGCGACATGAGCTGGGCGGAGTTCGCCCGGAGCGCGCCGTCGGCGCACCGCCGCTGCATGACGCTGATCGCCGCGTTCGCCGACGTGCCGGACAATGCCGAGCTGCCCTACCGGGCCGGGTCCATCTTCTATCCGCCGTCGCAGCGGGAGTGGCAGGAGGGCGACCGGGGGGTGCGGTGTTTCCTGTGGAGCGACGACCGCAAACTGAACCGCTCGATGCGCGACGCCGGCCCCGAGGGACTCCCCGTGATCTAGGGCCCGGTGCCGTATGCTGCGTCGCCGAGGCGTACCGGTGGCCGGGCGGCTCCGGACGGCGGGGAGGTCGGTCGCGATGCGGCGATGGTGGGCGGCGGTCGCCGCGGGCGTGGCTGCGGCGCTGGCACTCGGCGGTTGCCAGGCGCCGGCCGGGGTCGACCGTGACCTGACCGACGAGTGGCCGGCGTTCGCCGCCCCGGTGGGTTTCGTGCCGAAGACCGACGTCTGCCATCCCACCGTCGCCGACGTCGGCTACCTCAGTGGCTACCAACCGGTCGACTGCGCCGCCGAGCACCGCGCGGAGACGCTGCACGTCGGCACGCTCAGCGGCCCGGAGGCCGACCGCTCCGCGCCGCCGCGGGCCGGTTCGGCGGGGATCCGCGCCGCGCACGCCGAGTGCGCCCGGCAGGTGACCCGGGCGATCGGCGCCGACTGGCGTTCCGGGCGGTTGCAACTGTCCGTGGTCTTCCCGTCGGCCCTGGCCTGGTCCGGCGGCGCCCGCTGGTACCGCTGCGACGTGACCGAGGTGTCGGACCTGGACGAGGGCAACGTGACCGCGCGCACCGGCAGCCTGCGCGGCGCGCTCAAGCCCGGCTCACCGCTGGCGCTCGCCTGCTTCAACCCGAAGCTGAGCAAGGACGAGGTCCAGGCGATGCGGCCGGTGGCCTGCACCGCGAAGCACCACGCCGAGTTCGTCGGGATCTACCAGGCGCCCGACATCCCCTACGCCGAGTTCCAGCGCACCTCGCTGCGGGCGCACAAGGCCTGCCGGGGGCTGATCGCGAAGTACGCCAAGCTGCCGAACGACGGCAACCTCCAGTACCGCGCCGGCACCATCATCTACCACCCGTTCGAGCAGCAGTGGCGCGACGGGGACCGGGGCGTGCAGTGCTTCCTCTGGGTGTCCGACCGGACGCTCACCCGTTCGGTCCGGGGTGCCGGCGGGAAGGCGCTGCCGATCACCTGAGCCGGGGGCGGGGCGGGCCCACGGCCCACCCCGCCCGGCGCGCTCAGCCGACCTGGAGCGTCACGTCGTCGATGACGAAGCTGGTCTGGAGCGAGGCGTCCTCGACGCCGGTCCACTTGAGCGTGACCGTCTGTCCGGCGTATCCGGCCAGGTTGAAGCTGCGCTGGGTGTAGCCGGTGGCCTTGTTCAGGTTCGAGTAGGTCGCCAGCGTGGTGGAGCCGACCTGCACGGTCAGCTTGTCGTACGCGGTCGAGGAGGTGGTCTCGGCCGAGTCGATGTGCAGCCAGAACGCCAGCGTGTAGCTGGTGCAGCCGGCGGGCAGCGTCACCGACTGGGACAGCGTGTCGGTGTGCGAGGAGCCGTACCCGTCCAGCCACGCCTTGTACGAGCCGGTGCGGGCCGCCTGGCCGGAGTCGGTGGTGATCACACCCGAGGTGGCCGTCCACGACGTGCTGCCCGACTCGAAGCTGCTGTTGCCGATGAGCTGCCCGCCGGTGCAGCCGCCGCTGCCGCCGGTCACGGTGAGCGTGTAGGTGGCGGTGCGGGTGGCCGAGCCGGTCCCGGTGACGGTGATCGTGAACGTGCCGGTGGCCGCCGAGGACGAGGCGCTGACCGTCATGGTGGCGGAGCCGCCCGAGGTGACCGAGGACGGGCTGAAGCCGACCGTGACCCCGCTCGGGGCGCCGCTCGCCGACAGCGCCACCGTCTGGGCGCTGCCGGCGGTGGTGGCGGTGCTGACCGTGGCGGTGGTGGAGCCGCCCCGGGCGACGCTGCCCGAGGTGGGGCTCACCGCGACGGAGAAGTCGTTGGTCGGGGTGCCACCGCCGACCGCGAGCGCCCAGATCGCGTACGCCACACCGTCGGCGCTGCGGTTGAGCACGGTCGTGTTGATGTTGCTGGTGGTGTCGCAGGAGCGGTGGTAGCAGCCGTCGTACGCCGCGCCGGAGGTGCCGCCCCACTTGGCGGCCTGGGCGGCGGTCTTCTTGTAGCTGGCGCCGGCGGCGTAGCCGGAGGTCTGGATGCCGGCGTTGGCGAACGAGTAGTCGTCCGAGCGGCCCTGTCCCTCGGTGTTCTCCTCCGGCGAGATGCCGAACGAGTCCCAGTACGCCTTCAGCGGCGCCGCGGTCGCCGAGGTGATCCGGTTGATGAAGTAGCCGCCGTTGGGCGAGCCGACCATGTCGAAGTTGTAGTAGCCCTTGATGTAGCCCCGCTGGGTGGAGCTGAGCTGGTTGACGTAGTGCTTCGAGCCCTGGAGGCCCTGCTCCTCGCCGTTCCACCAGGCGAACCGGACCCGCTTGGTCATGGTCGGGTTCTGTGCGGCCAGCACCAGCGCGTTCTCCAGCAGGGTGGCCGAGCCGGAGCCGTTGTCGTTGATGCCGGGGCCGCCGGAGACGCTGTCCAGGTGGGCGCCGAACATGATCACCTGGTCGGTGGGGCCCTGCGGCCACTCGGCGATCAGGTTGCTGCCCGGGTAGGTGCAGCTCGTGCAGGTCTGCTCGGTGACCGTGTAGCCGGCGGCCTGGAGCTTGCCCTTGACGTAGCTGACCGACGCGGCGTAGCCGGCCGATCCGGCCCGCCGGTTGCCGCCGTTGCTGCTGGCGATGGAGTTGAGCTGGGTCAGGTGCGCCTGCACGTTCGTCACCGAGATGTCCGGTGCGGCGAGCGCGACGGTGGCCGGGGCGGGGGCGGCCGGGGCGGCGGAGGCGGTGCCGGCCAGGCTCGCCGTCGTCAGGGTGGCGACGAGGGCGAGCGCGAGGCTCGTGGTCGGCGTGCTGCGTCTCATGGAGACTCCTCGTGGGAAACGCGGGGGTGACGGACCGTCGGACCGTTGATCGGAACAGTTACATGCATCGATCGCACAGTCAACGGCATGTCACATCCCGCGAACCCCCTCCCCCGCACGGGATGCACCCGCCGGCGGGTCACCCCCGGCGCAGCACCGCCAAAAACATCGCGTCGGTGCCGTGGCGGTGCGGCCAGAGCTGCACGGTGGGACCGTCCCCCAGCCCCGGCATACCGGCCGGCAGCAGCGGCCGGGCGTCGACGAAGTCGACCGGGAAGCCGCACCGCCGGGACGCCTCGGTCACCGTCACGTGCGTCTCCACCACGTGCGGCGAACAGGTCACGTACGCGACCACGCCACCCGGGCGGACCGCGCGCAACGCGGCGGTGAGCAACTCGCGCTGGAGCCGGGTCAGCGGCGGCAGGTCCGACGGCTGACGCCGCCAGCGCGCCTCCGGCCGGCGGCGCAGCGCGCCCAGGCCGGTGCACGGCGCGTCCACGAGCACCCGGTCGAAGTGCCCCTCCGGCAGCTTGGGCTCGACGCCGACGTCGCGTCCGTCGGCGTGCACCACGGTGACCGGCAGGCCCCGGGTGGCCTGGGCGACCAGCCGGGCCCGGTGCTCGGCCACCTCCACCGCGGTCAGCCGCGCGTCGCGCGTCGCCGCGAGCGCGCCGAGCAGGCCGGACTTGCCGCCCGGGCCGGCGCACAGGTCCAGCCACCGGCCGTCCGGACCGTCGAGCGGCGCGGCGACGAGCGCGTCCGCCACCAACTGGGAACCCTCGTCCTGCACGTGCGCCCGACCGTCGGCCACCGCCGCCAACTCACCGGGCGCGCCGCCCGGCAGGTAGACCGCGTACGGGGAGAACGCGCCGGGCGCGCCGCCGACCTCGTCCGCGAGCGCCACCGCGTCGGCCCGGCCGGGCCGGGCGCACAGGTGCACCGGCGGACGCTCGTTGTCCTCGATCAACAGGCGGGTGGTCTCCCCCAGATCGCCGCCGAGCGCCTCGGCGAACGACCTGACGATCCACTGCGGATGGCTGTACGCCAGCGCCAGGTGCCCGATCGGGTCGGTCTCCTCGGCCGGGGCGAGCTTCGCCACCCAGGCGTCGGCGTCCCGGCCGGCGACCTCCCGCAGCACCGCGTTGGCGAAACCGGTGGCACCCGGCCCGACCATCCGGACCAGATCCACGGTGGACGACACCGCGGCGTGCGCGGGCACCCGGGTGTGCAGCAACTGGTAGGCCCCGAGCCGCAGCGCGTCGCGCACCGGCGGGTCGATCCGCTGCACGTCCCGACCCGCCGCGTCGGTGACGATCGCGTCGAGCGTGCCGGTGTGCCGCAGCGTGCCGTAGGTCAACTCGGTGGCGAACGCGGCGTCCCGGCCGCTCAGCCCGGCCTCCCGCAGCATCGCCGGCAGCACCAGGTTGGCGTAGGCGTCGTCGCGGTGCACCGCCGCGAGCGCCTCGTACGCGACGTGCCGGGGCAGGTCCACCGTGGGACGGACCGGACGCTGCCCGCCCCGCCGGTCGCCGCCGCCCCGGACCGACCCGCCGGGCCGGCCCGTGCCACGCGGACGATCGCCGCCGCTGCGCTCGTACCCCCGGGGTCGCTGCCCCTCGACGGGCCGCTCCGGCCCGGTCATGCGGAGCCCTCTTCCGTTCGCGACTGCGGGGCTCGCAACACCGGCTCACTCCTCGCGCTCACGCGAACACCTCGCCCCCGGCGACCCGGGCGCCGCGCGCCCAGTCGCCGGCCGACATGGCCTTCTTGCCGGCCGCCCGCACCTCGCCGAGCCGCACCGGCCCGGTGGCGGTGCCCACCAGCACCTGGGACTTCTCCGCCAGCAGCTCACCCGGCTTCAGGTCGGGGCCGTTCGCCAGCGGGGTGACCGGGCCGAGCTTGACCCGGTCGTCGCGGAACGTGGTCCACGGGCCGGGCGCCGGGGTGCACGCGCGCACCCGCCGGTCGACCGCGAACGCCGGGTCGGTCCAGCGGATCCGTGCGTCCTCCACGGTCAGCTTCGGCGCCAGGGACACCCCGTCGGCCGGCTGCGGCTCGGCCCGCACGGTGCCGGCGCCGATCGCGTCGAGCACCGCGACCAGCAGCCCGGCGCCGGAGTCGGCGAGCCGCCCCAGCAGGTCGCCGGACGTGTCCGCGGGCCGGATCTCGTCGGTGACGGTGCCGAAGACCGGGCCGGTGTCCAGCCCCGCCTCAAGCTGGAAGACGCTGGCCCCGGTCAGCTCGTCGCCGTGCAGCACGGCGTGCTGCACCGGCGCCGCGCCCCGCCACGCGGGCAGCAGCGAGAAGTGCAGGTTGATCCACCCGTGCCGGGGGATCTCCAGCGCCACCGGCGGCACCAGCGCGCCGTAGGCGACCACGGGCACGCAGTCCGGCGCGAGCGCGCGCAACCGGTCGAGGAACTCCGGCTCACGCGGACGGGCCGGGGTGAGCACCTCGACACCGTGCTCGTCGGCCCACGCGCCGACCGGCGAGCGGTGCAGGCCCCGACCGCGCCCGGCCGGGGCGTCCGGGCGGGTCACCACGGCGACCAGCTCGTGGCCGGAGGCGGCGATCGCGTCCAGGGCCGGCACGGCGACCGCGGGCGTCCCGGCGAAGACCAGACGCATCCGGGTCACCGCCCCAGGCCGAACGGGTTGTTGAGGGCGTGCGGACTGAGCTTCACCGTGGGCGGGTCGGCCTGGTCGTACCACTCGGCCTGGCGGATCGCCTTCATGGCCTCCTTGCGGCCGGCCGGGTCGAGCCGGTCGACGAAGAGCACCCCGTCGAGGTGGTCGGTCTCGTGTTGCAGGCAGCGGGCCATCAGGCCGGTGCCGACGATCTGCATCGGGTCGCCGTGGGCGCTGAAGCCCTTCGCGATCACGTTCTGCCGGCGCTTGGTGTCGAAGTAGAGGCCGGGGATGGAGAGGCAACCCTCCGGGCCGTCCTGCTCCTCGGCGTCGGGGAACTCCAGCACCGGGTTGACCAGATGGCCGAGCATGTCGTCCACGTCGAAGGTGAACACCCGCAGGCCCACCCCGAGCTGCGGCGCGGCCAGGCCGGCGCCGCCCTGCTCACGCATCGTGTCGGTCAGGTCGGCGACCAGCTTGCGCAGCTCGGCGTCGAAGTCGACCACCGGGTCGGCCGGCGTGCGCAGCACCGGATCGCCGAACAGACGGATGGGCTGAACGGTCACGCGGCGGGGCTCCTTGTCTGGGACGGCTTGGTGCGCCCCCAGTCTACGGAGTCGGCCCGAGGGCCCCGGGCGGCGTACCGGCAACGGTGACCGGGGCCGCCCCGGGCCCCGGCGTGACCGGCAGCGTGGCGTAGCCGCGCAGGGTGAGCCGGACCCGCCGCTCGGGCCGGCCGGCCACCGCCAGCCCGGGCAGCCGGCGCAGCAGCAGCGGGAACGCCACCTGCGCCTCCAGCCGGGCCAGCGCCGCACCGAGGCAGTAGTGCGGCCCGGCGCCGAAGGACAACGGATGGGCCTGTGCCCGCCACGGGTCGAAACGCGCCGGCTCCGGATGACGGCGGGGGTCCCGGTTCGCCGCGCCGAGCAACACCATGATCCAGCTCTCGGTGGGCAGGTCGACCCCGCCGTGCCGGGACGGCGCCGTGCTCATCCGCGAGGTGAGCTGCACCGGCGAGTCGTAGCGCAGCAACTCGTCGACGTACGCGGGGGCGAACTCCGGGTGCTCGCGCAGCGTCGCCGCCGCGTCCGGGTGGTCGAGCAGCGCCACCAGGCCGTTGCCGAGCAGGTTGGTGGTGGTCTCGAAACCGGCGACCAGCAGCACGATCAGGTTGGCCAGCAGCTCGTCACCGGAGAGCCGTTCGCCCTCGCCCTGGTGCGCCTGGACCAGCGCGGTGGTCAGATCGTCGGCGGGGGCCCGGCGGCGGGCCGCCACCAGCTCGGTGAAGTAGGCGCGCAGCTCGCCCGCGCCCCGGTCGGCCACGGCCAGATCCTCGGGCGTGACCTCCGGCTCCAGCACGTTCGTCAGGTCGGTGGCCCAGCGCCGGAACAGCGGCCGGTCCGCCGCCGGCACGCCGAGCAGCGCGCAGATCACCGCGACCGGCAGCGGGTACGCGAACCCGGCCATGAAGTCGACCGGCGCCCCGCCCCGGCCGCCGGCCACCATCGCGTCGACAAGTTCGCCGGCCTGCGCCTCGACCACCTGACGCATGGCGGCGATCCGGCGGGGGGTGAACGCGCCGGCGGCGAGCCGGCGCATCCGGCTGTGGTCGGGCGGGTTGGTGCGCAGCATCGACCGGGAGATCGACATCATCGCCGGGCTCTCCCGCCAGCCGGGCAGGAACCTCTCGCGCAGGTCGTCGTCCATCACCCCGAAGCGGGGATCGCGCAGGATCGCGTCGGCCTCGGCGTACCCGGTGACCACGTAGAAGACCGGCCCGGCCTGGACCACCGGGCCGTGCGCCCGCAACCGCTCGTACGTCGGGTAGGGGTCGACCCGGCCCTCCGGCGACAGCAGCAGCGCGAGGGCGTCGGCAGGATCCACGGTCGGGCCTCCCCGGGCGTCGGAGAACCCCATCATGCTCCCGCGCCGTCGGATCGGTCGATCCCCACGCCCGGGCGCGGGCGGGTCAGACGCCGGCGCCGGGCTCCCCGGCCAGCACCGCACCGCCGCCGAGCAGGGCGTGCTCGGGCAGCGGCAGCGCGATGCCGTGCGCGTCCTCCCAGTCGTGGATCAGCGCCGGCCGGGCCTGGGCGGTGAAGAAGTCGACCGCGCTCATCCCACCGACCACCGGCTCCTCCACCTCGGCGACCAGCCGGGCGGCGACCATCGGGAGGCCGCCGCGCACCGCCGCGCTGAGCCGCCGGTGCCCGTCGACCACGAAGAAGTATTCCCCGGTGTAGCCGATGCTCAGCGGCTCCACCGCCTCGGCGTCGGCCGCGGTCGCCTCGCCGGCGTGCTCCGGGTCCCAGAGGCCGCGCAACGTGGCCACGTCCTCGGTGGGATAGACCCGGGTCGGGTCGAGCAGCAGCAGCGGCTGGCCGGCGCGCAGCACACCGGCGCCGAGCCGGCCCTCGTAGACGTCGACGACGTGCTGGATCACCTGTTCCGGGGTGGCCCGGGTGGTGTCACAGATCAGGTCGTAGTTGCGCAGCCGGGCCTTGTCGACGCCGTACCGGACGATGAAGCGGTTGCGCTCGCTCTCGCTGCGCTCGCGCAGCTTGGCCCGCGCCTCCTCCAGCGAGGTGTAGCTCTCGGCCGGGCCGGACGGCCGGGCGAGCACCCGCCGGGCCGCCTCGGCCGGCTCGGTGATCATGTGGACCTTGAGCGCGTCGGTGAAGAAGTGCCAGGCCAGGCGGGAGTCCATCACCAGCGACTCGCCGGAGGCGGCGATGTCCCGCTGGAGCTGGTCGACGTAGCCGTCGACGGCCTGGTCCAGCTCGGCGTGCAGGTTGAGCTGGAGCGCGGTCATCTGCCGCTCCTGTGCCATCTGGCGGTAGAGGTCGCCGACGCTGACCCGGCGCAGCCCCAGCCGCTTGGCGATCTCGACGGAAACGGTGCTCTTGCCGCTGCCGAGATCACCGTTGAAGACGATCGACTGACGAACGGTCACGACTGGTCCACCCCTGCTCACCGGCTGACTGACGACATCGAATCCGTGTGGCCCGACGTGCCCGGGAGCACCCGCCGCGCCGCGTCCCGTGCGGAAAATTCGCACGACTGGGCATGACGGGCGATGCTATCACCGCGCGCTGTCCGACAGCCGGACCAGGTGTGCGCCAAACCCCAGCTCACGACCGTGCGCGAGGAGCCGGACGCGCTCGGTGACGGCACCCCTCAGAACAGGCTGAGCGGGTCGACCTGGAGGCGGACCGGGTCGGCCGCCTTGCGGGCGCTGCGCTGCCCGGCCGCGGCGTGCAGCGCGCCGGCCAGGTCGGCGGCCCGGGCCCGCGGCACCCGGACCAGCATCCGCTCCCGGCCGTCGTCGGCCGGGACCGGCCCGAGGATCTCCGCGTCGTCCGGCAGCCCCGCACCGGCCAGCAGGTCGGCCACCGCCTCGGCCGCGCCGGTGACGCTCGCCATCCGCACCGCCGGCGGGAAACCCAGCTCGCGGCGCTCGGCCAGCTCCCGCGCCGCGAACCAGGCCGCGTCCCAACGCAGCAGCGCCTGCACCGGGGCGAGCGCGCCGTCGGCCACCGCCACCACCCGGCCACCGGCCGCGCCGGGCCGGGCCAGCGCGGCGGCGGCCAGCCACCGGCGCAGCGCCTCCTCCCCGGCCCGCAGGTCGGCCCGGGTCAACAGCGCCCACGAGTCGAGCAGCAGCACCGCGCCGTAGCCGCCCTCCGCGACCGGCTCGGCGCCCGGCGTGGCGATCACCAGCCCGGCGCCGCCGGGCACGGTCGCCAGCACCTCCTCCCGGCCGGAGGTCCGCACCGGCACCCCCGGGAACGCCCGGCCCAGTTCCTCGGCGGTCCGCCGGGCCCCGGTGACCGAGGCGCGCAGCCGCCGTCCACCGCACTCCGGGCAGGCGTACGCGGCGGCGACCCGACCGCACCAGCGGCAGGCGGGTGCGCCCTGGGCCGACGGCAGGCCGAGCGGACCGGCGCAGTGCGGGCAGCGGGCCGGCGCGCGGCAGTCCGCGCACGCGACCGAGGGCAGGTAGCCGCGGCGGGGCACCTGCACCAGCACCGGCAGGTCGGCGCGGAGCGCGTCCCGGGCCGTGGTCCAGGCCAGGCTGGGCAGCCGGGCGGAGGCCGCGCCGGGGTCCCGGGCCAGTTGCGGGTCGTCGCCGGTGGGCGCCATCGCCGGCATCCGCGCCCGCACGGTGGCCCGGTCGGCGACCACCTCCCGGGCCCACCCGGTCTCCACCAGCAACTGCCCCTCGGCGGTCCGGGCGAAGCCCCCGACCAGGGCCGCCGCGCCGGCGAGCCGCGCCCGGGTGAGCAGCACCTCGCGGGCGTGCGGGTAGGGCGCCCGGGGTTCGGAGTGCAGGTCGTCCCCGTCGTCCCAGATCGCCGCCAGGCCGAGCCGCTCGACCGGGGCGAACATGGCCGCCCGGGTGCCGACCACCACCGGCACCTCGCCCCGGCGCGCGGCCAGGAAGGCGCGGTACCGCCGGGCCGGGCCGGCGGCGGCGGTGAGGCAGGCGTGCCGGCCGGCGCCCAGCACCGCGGTCAGGGCGGCGTCCAGCCGGTCCAGGTCCCGGCCGTCGGCGACCACCACCACGGCGCCCCGGCCACCGGCCACGGTCGCGGCCACGGCGTCGGCGTACCGGTCGGCCCAGTCCTCTCCCGGCAGGGCGGACCAGACGGCGCGGGGCGCCCGGCCGTCGGCGAGCGCGCGCAGCAGCGCCGGCCCGGCGGGATAGTCCCGCCAGCCCCGCGGATCGACCGGCACGCGCGGTCCGGCCGGGCCGGCGGCGGCCGGTGCGTCGGTCGCCGGCCCGGCGGGGGTGACGGCCGGCGCGCCCTCGTCGGCGGCGGCCGGCGTCTCGGCGGCGGGGGCCGGCGTCTCGGCGGCGGGGGCCGGCGTCTCGGCGGCGGGGGCCGGCGTCTCGGCGGCGGGGGCCGGAGCGTCGGCGGCGGTGGCGGACTTCTCGGCGCGGGCGTGGCGCGGCGGCACGGCCAGCCGGAGCACGTCGGCCAGGCTGCCGGCGTACCTGTCGGCCACCGCCCGGGCCAGCCGCGCCACCTCCGGGGAGAGCACCGGCACCGGGGAGACGACCTTCTCCAGGTACGCCAGCTTCGGGTGGTCGGACTCGGCGACGCGCTCCAGCAACCACCCGTCGACGAGCTGCCCGGCGAAGCGGACCCTCACCCGCACCCCGGGCCGCGCGTCGGCGTCGAGCGTCTCGGGGACCAGGTAGTCGAACGGGCGGTCGAGGTGCGGCAGCGGCACGTCCACGCAGACGCGAGCGACCGGCGACCCTTCGGCGGGTCGCCGGTCGCGGCGCGTGCCGGCGCTCAGGCTCCCGCGGCCGACTTGAGGTCGGCGGCCCGGTCGGTGCCCTCCCAGGCCAGCTCCGCCAGCTCCCGGCCGAAGTGGCCGTACGCGGCGGTCTGCCGGTAGATCGGGCGCAGCAGGTGCAGGTCCCGGATGATGGCGGCCGGACGCAGGTCGAACACCTCGGCGACGGCCCTCTCGATCGCGGCCACCGGCACCGTCTCGGTGCCGAACGTCTCGACGAACAGGCTCACCGGGTGCGCCTTGCCGATCGCGTACGCGACCTGCGCCTCGCACCGCTCGGCCAGCCCGGCGGCGACCACGTTCTTGGCCACCCACCGCATCGCGTACGCGGCCGACCGGTCCACCTTCGACGGGTCCTTGCCGGAGAACGCGCCACCGCCGTGCCGGGCGTACCCGCCGTAGGTGTCCACGATGATCTTCCGGCCGGTCAGCCCGGCGTCGCCCATCGGGCCGCCGATCTCGAACCGACCGGTCGGGTTCACCAGCAGCCGGTAGCCGTCGGTGTCCAGCCCGAGACCCTCCAGCTCCGGCGCGATCACGTGCTCCCGCACGTCCGGCGTGAGCAGCGACTCCAGCGAGATGTCCGCCGCGTGCTGGCTGGACACCACCACCGTGTTCAGGCGCACCGGACGCAGCCCGTCGTACTCGATGGTCACCTGGGTCTTGCCGTCCGGCCGCAGGTAGGGGATCGTGCCGTCCTTGCGCACCTGCGACAGCCGGCGGGCCAGCCGGTGCGCCAGCGCGATCGGCAGCGGCATCAGCTCGGGCGTCTCGGAGCAGGCGAAGCCGAACATCATGCCCTGGTCGCCGGCGCCCTGCGCGTCGAGCGCGCTCTCCGAGCCGCCGGTACGCAGCTCGAACGCGTTGTCCACGCCCTGCGCGATGTCCGGCGACTGCGAGCCGATGGACACGCTCACCCCGCAGGAGGCGCCGTCGAAGCCCTTCTTCGACGAGTCGTAGCCGATCCCGAGGATGGTCTCCCGCACGATGGTCGGGATGTCGGCGTACGCCTTCGTGGTCACCTCGCCCGCGACGTGCACCTGGCCGGTGGTGATCAACGTCTCCACCGCGACCCGGCTGTGCGGGTCCTGTTCGAGCAGCGCGTCGAGAATGCCGTCGCTGATCTGGTCGGCGATCTTGTCCGGGTGGCCTTCCGTGACCGATTCGGACGTGAACAGACGTGTCACGGCACTCCTAAGCATGTGAAGACTTTTAAAGGTCGCTCGGCGGCAGTTTAGTCGTCCCCGTCGCTCTGTGAGAGTGGGAACGCCAGCCGACCAACTCTCAGGACGGTGGGTCGAGACGCGCGACGACGAGGTCCCAGACGGCGTCGGCCAGGGCCTCCTTGGGCTGTTCGGGGAACCGGTGGGCGGCTCCGTCGGCGCCGATCACGGTGGCCGCGTTGGTCTCCGCGCCGAAGACCTTGTCGACGCCAACCTCGTTGACCACGATCAGGTCGGCGCGCTTGCGGGCCAGCTTGGCCCGGCCGTTGGCCTCGGCGTCGTGGGTCTCCGCGGCGAACACCACGAGCACCTGCCCGGGCCGACGGCGCCGGCCCAGCTCGGCGGCGATGTCGGGGTTGGTGACCAGCTCGATGGTCGGCGCGACGCCGTCCTCCGACTTCTTGATCTTCCCGGTCGCGTAGACGGCCGGCCGGAAGTCGGCCGGCGCGGCGGCCATCACCACGGCGTCCGCGTCGGCGGAGGCCGCCAGCGTCGCCGTGCGCAGTTCCTCGGTGGTGCCCACCCGGACCAGGTCCACCCCGGCCGGGTCGGCGAGGGCCACGTTCGCCGCGACGAGCGTCACCCGGGCGCCCCGGGCCACGGCGGCGCGGGCGAACGCGTACCCCTGCTTGCCGGAGGACCGGTTGCCCAGGTAGCGGACCGGGTCGAGGGGCTCGCGGGTGCCGCCGGCGGTGACCACCACGTGCCGGCCGGACAGGTCGGCCGGGGCGTCCACGCCCCGGGCCAACGCCCGGCGGGCGACCGCGAAGATCTCCGCCGGGTCGGGCAGCCGGCCCTTGCCGGTGTCCCGCCCGGTCAGCCGCCCGACCGCCGGCTCGATCACCCGGACGCCCCGCGACCGCAACGTGTCCACGTTGGCCACGGTGGCGGGGTGCTCCCACATCTCGGTGTGCATGGCCGGCGCGAGCACCACCGGGCACCGCGCGGTCAGCAGGGTGTTGGTGAGCAGGTCGTCGGCGAGGCCGTGGGCGGCCTTGGCGAGCAGGTCGGCGGTGGCGGGCGCGACCACGACCAGGTCGGCGTGCTGCCCGAGACGCACGTGCGGCACCTCGTGCACGTCCGACCAGACGTCGTCGGCGACCGGCTGGCCGGAGAGCGCCGCCCAGGTCGGCGCGCCGACGAAGCGGAGCGCCGACGCGGTCGGCACCACCCGGACCCGGTGACCCGACTCGGTGAAGAGCCGGAGCAGCTCACACGCCTTGTAGGCGGCGATGCCGCCGCCGACCCCGAGGATGATCTCGGCGGGCATCGGCGCGGGCGCGGTTACGGCTGGTCGGTCGGCTCGGCGGTGAGCAGGCCGGCGTTGATCTCGCGCATGGCGATGGAGAGCGGCTTCTCCTGCGGGGTGGTCTCCACGAGCGGGCCGACGTACTCCAGGAGGCCCTCGCCGAGCTGGCTGTAGTAGGCGTTGACCTGACGGGCGCGCTTGGCCGCGAAGATCACCAGCGCGTACTTCGAGGTGGTCTTCTCGAGCAGCTCGTCGATCGGCGGGTTGGTGATGCCCTCGGGATTGGTGGCGATGGATCCCACGAAATTTGACCTCTGCGTCTCGTGCGCCGCACGGGGGCGGTCGGTGGCCCCCTCAACCACCCGGGGGCGGTCGGGCCGGGGCCAGGAATGACGAACCGAGCAATCCTACCAGCTCGGCCGCCGCACGCTCGGTCCGGTCGTGCGCCACGGCGTGTGCGAAGACGGCCGCGACGGCCGGATCGGGGCGGTACGCGGGCGGCGCGAGCAGCACCAGCCGGGCCTGCGGCACCGCGGTCGCGACGGCGAGCGCGCCGGCCAGGTCCAGCGGCAGCAGCACCGGCCGCCCCTGCGCGAGGCGGGTCCGCACGTCGGCCCGGGGCACCCCCCGGCGGTACGGCCCGATCCGGCACCACTCCAGCAGCTCGCCGGCGTCGACCAGCCGGTCGAAGCCGGCCCGGTCGAGGAAGAGCCGGTCGACGCCGTCCCGCTCGCCCGGCCGGGGCGGGCGGGTGGTGGCGACCACCGGCACCCACACCGACGCGAGGCGCGCCCGGACCAGCTCGACGACACTGCCCCGCCCGGCCCCGGAAGGGCCGGACAGGACAGTGAGCCGAGCCGCCGAGCGCGCCTCGTCATCCGTGCTCACCGCTTGTTTCTACACGGTGGTCCGTTCAGTTGGCGGCGAACTCACCGAGCAGCGCCTTGCGCTGCTGCTCGCCGAGGCCACGCAGGCGACGGCTGTCCGCGATCTTGAGCTTCTCCATGATCTGGGTGGCCCGGATCTTGCCGATGCCCGGCATCGCCTGGAGCACGGCCGAAACCTTCAGCTTGCCCACGACGTCGTCGGACTCGGCCCGCTCAAGGACGGTGGCGAGGGTGGTCTTGCCCTGCTTGAGCTGCTCCTTCAGCTCAGCGCGGGCCTTGCGGATCTCCGCAGCCTTCTCCAGCGCGGCAGCGCGCTGCTCGGGGGTCAGTGACGGGAGCGGCACCAGTTCTCCTCAGGTCCCTAGTACGGCGGGCGGAGCCCCACCGCAGCTGTGAAACGTGGTGTCGCTGGCAACCAAAGGGGTCCGTGGTTCCCAGCGCGGGGAAAACTAGCGGTCAACGGAGCTTTCGGCAACGTGGACGCGCGATGATCAACGTAAAGTGACCGAGCCGTCAGTCAGTCAGGCGGCGCTCAGGGCGGCCCGACACTCGGCCTGCGCGCGCTCGGTGGCGGCCCGTAGGGCGGCCGGCTCCGGCCCCGCGCCCAACACCTCCCGGGAGTACGACGGCAGCACCGACGGCAGCGCGGCGCCGAAGACCGCGCGCAGTCCGGCCGGCGTGCCGCCCTGCGCGCCCATCCCCGGGGCAAGGAGCGGACCGTTGACCGCGGTGAAGTCGTGACCGGTCTCACCGATCGTCGCGCCGACCACCAGACCGAAGCTGCCGAGCGGCTCCGCACCCCGGTTGAGCTGGGAAATCTCGTCGATCACGTGCTGCGCGACGGTGCGCCCGTCGGCCCCGACCGCGCGCTGCACGGCGGCGCCCTCGGGGTTGGAGGTGAGGGCCAGGACGAAGACCCCGCTGCCGTGTGCGGCGGCCGTCTCGATCATCGGTGCGAGTGAACCTACTCCCAGGTAGGGGCTCGCGGTGATCGCATCGACATACAGCGGGTTGGATGGATCGAGGTATGCCGAGGCGTACGCGCGGACGGTCGATCCGATGTCTCCGCGCTTGACGTCGAGGAGAACGAGCGCGCCCGCATTTCGCAACTGTCGGATAGTTGACTCAAGTACGCCGACCCCGCGCGCGCCGTAGCGCTCGAAGAACGCCGACTGCGGCTTGACCACGGCGACCCGGTCGCCGATCGCCTCCACCACGGTGCGGCTGAACCGCTCCAGCCCGTCCACGTCGTCGGACAGCCCCCAGTCGGCCAGCAGGCCCGGGTGCGGGTCGATGCCCACGCAGAGCGGACCGCGCTCCGCCACGGCCCGGTGCAGTCGGGTGCCGAACGTCTCCATCGCGTCTCTCCCTCTCCCGGCGGCCTCGACCGCCTCCGTGTCACCGCGACGGGCCTCCCGTCGCGTCAGGTCGTCACGGCCGGACTCAGCCGGCCCGGACCGCCCGTCGGGGCTCAGCCGGCCTTCACCGCCCCGTCGGGGCTCAGCCGGCCTTCACCGCCGCCGCCACGCCGGCCGCGATCCGGGCGACGTCCGTGTCGTCACAGACGTACGGCGGCATGATGTAGACGAGGTCCCGGAACGGGCGCAGCCACACCCCCTCGGCCACCGCGGCGGCGGTCGCCGACGGCAGGTCCACCTCGTGGTCGAGCTGCACCACGCCGATCGCGCCGAGCACCCGCACGTCGGCCACCCCCGGGGCGTCGCGCAGCGGCGCCAGGCCCGCCCGCAACCCCTCGGCGATCCCCGCCACCCGGCCGGCCCAGTCGCCGGCCCGCAGCAGGCCCAGGGAGGCGTTGGCGACCGCGCAGGCGAGCGGGTTGCCCATGAACGTCGGCCCGTGCGCCAGCACCCCGTCGGCGGAGATCGCGGCGGCCACCTCCGCGGTGCAGAGCGCCGCGGCCAGGGTGAGGTAGCCGCCGGTGAGCGCCTTGCCGACGCAGAGCACGTCCGGCGTGACGCCGGCGTGCTCGGCGGCGAACATCCGCCCGGTCCGGCCGAAGCCGGTGGCGATCTCGTCGAGGACCAGCAGGATGCCGTGGCGCCGGGTCACCTCGCGCAGCACCCGCAGGTAGTGCGGGTGGTGGAACCGCATTCCGCCGGCGCCCTGCACCACCGGCTCCACGATCACCGCGGCCAGTTCGTCGGCGTGCCGCTCGACGGCGTCGGTGAGCGCCGCCTCGTACGCCGGGTCCGGCGGGGTGTCGAAGCCGGCCGGCGGCAACGGCGCGAACACCTGCCGGGGCAGCACGTCGCCCCAGAGGTGGTGCATGCCGCCCTCCGGGTCGCAGACGCTCATCGGATGGAACGTGTCGCCGTGGTAGCCGCCCCGCCAGGTGCCCAGCCGGCGGCGCTCCGGGCGCCCCACGGCGCGCTGGTACTGGAGGCACATCTTCACCGCGACCTCGACGCTGACCGAGCCGGAGTCGGCCAGGAAGACGTGCTCCAGGCCGTCCGGGGCCAGCTCGACGAGCGTCGCGGCCAGGCGTACCGCGGGCTCGTGGGTGAGGCCGCCGAACATCACGTGGCTCATCCGGCCGAGCTGGTCGGTCACCGCGGCGTCGAGCACCGGGTGCCGGTAGCCGTGGATCGCCGCCCACCACGACGACATGCCGTCGACCAGCTCCCGCCCGTCGGCCAGCCGCAGGCGTACCCCCTCGGCGCCGCGCACCACCAGCGGCGGGCTGGTCGGCGGCAGCGCCGCGTACGGGTGCCAGACGTGCCGGCGGTCGGCGGCGAGGATCTCCTCGGGCGTCACGGCTGCTCCTTCGTGGGGTGCGCCCGGGCCGGTCAGCGTCCGGCGACCGCCCGGACGGCCGACCGGACCAGGGCCGGGCCCCGGTAGATGAATCCGGTGTAGAGCTGGACCAGGTCGGCGCCGGCGTCGAACATCCGGGTCGCGTCGTCGGGGTCGAGGATGCCGCCGACGCCGATCACCGGCAGCCGTCCCCCGGTCTCCCGGTGCACGAACCCGACCAGATCCCGGGCCCGCCCGGTCAGCGGACGGCCGGACAGGCCGCCGGCCTCCGCCCCGCGCGCCCGGTCGGCCGGGGCGAGCCCGTCGCGGCCGAGCGTGGTGTTGGTGGCGATGACGCCGGCCGCGCCCCGGTCGAGGCAGACCTCCAGCAGTTCGGCGACGGCGGCCTCGGTCAGGTCCGGGGCGATCTTCACGAGCACCGGCTTCTCGCCGACCAGCGCGGCCAGCAACGCGTCCAGGTGGGACCGGTCCTGAAGCGACCGCAGGCCCGGGGTGTTCGGTGAGGACACGTTCACCGCGAAGTAGTCGCCGTGGTCGGCCAGCGCCCGGTAGGAGGCGAGGTAGTCCTCGACGGCGTCGTCCAGCGGGGTCACCTTGGACTTGCCGAGCGAGATGCCCAGCGGCACGCCGAGCGGGCGCGGCAGCGCCGCCAGCCGGGCCGCCAGGGCCGGCGCGCCGGCGTTGTTGAACCCCATCCGGTTGATCACGGCCTCGCTGTCGGGCAGCCGGAACAGCCGGGGCCGGGGGTTGCCCGGCTGGGCGTGCGCGGTCACGGTGCCGACCTCGACGAAGCCGAAGCCCAGCGCCGGCCAGGCGGGCAGCGCGACCCCGTTCTTGTCCATCCCGGCCGCCAGCCCGACCGGGTTGGGAAACCGCACCCCGAACACGGTGCGCGGCGCCCCCCGAAAGTAGACCCGCCGCAGCCCGGCAAGCACCCGAGGCTGCCCGGACACCCAGGCGAGCCGCCCGAGTGTCCACTCGTGCGCCACCTCCGCATCCCCACCCCCAAGGGCGAACAGCCGCCCCCGCACAACCCGCTCAAACATCACCGCCCACCTCCCCGCCCGTCGGGCGTCGGGGTGGTCACTCGTTGGCCCGGAGGGCGGCGTGCAGGTCCTGGAGGGGGCGGACCCGGAGGTCGCCGTTGATGCGCGCCTCGATGCCCATCACCGCCGCCGCCGCGCCGGGGACCGTGGTCACACACGGGATGTCCGCGGTGACGGCGGCGCTGCGGATCTCGTAACCGTCCGAGCGGGCGCTCGCGCCGGAACCCTGCGGCGTGTTCACCACGAGCGCCACGTCGCCGCCGAGGATCAGCGAGACCGCGTCCGCGCCCTCACCCGCCTCGTAGTGCTTGCGGATCTGCTCGCAGGCGATGCCGTGCCGGCGCAGCACCTCGGCCGTGCCGGCGGTGGCGACGATCTCGAACCCCAGATCGGCCAGGCGCTTGATCGGGAAGATCATGCCGCGCTTGTCCCGGTTCGCCACCGACACGAAGATCTTCCCGGTGGTGGGCAGCGACCCGTACGCGGCGGCCTGCGACTTCGCGAACGCCTGACCGAAGCCGGTGTCGATGCCCATCACCTCGCCGGTGGAGCGCATCTCCGGGCCGAGCAGCACGTCGATGCCCTTGCCCGACGGGGTGCGGAACCGCTTGAACGGCAGCACCGCCTCCTTGACCGCGATCGGCGCGTCCGGCGGCATGACGCCGCCGTCCCCGGTCGGCGGCAGCATCCCCTCGGCCCGCAACTGGGCGATGGTGGCGCCGAGCGCGATCCGGGCCGCCGCCTTGGCCAGCGGCACCGCCGTCGCCTTCGAGACGAACGGCACGGTGCGGGAGGCACGCGGGTTGGCCTCCAGCACGTAGAGCATGTCGCCCTGAAGCGCGTACTGGACGTTGAGCAGGCCGCGCACCCCCACGCCGCGGGCGATCTCCTCGGTGTAGCGGCGCACCTCGGCCAGGTGCGAGCCGGCCAGCGTGATCGGCGGCAGCGCGCAGGACGAGTCGCCGGAGTGGATGCCGGCCTCCTCGATGTGCTCCATCACGCCGCCCAGGTAGACGTCGCCGTCCGCGTCGACGAGCGCGTCCACGTCGATCTCGATGGCGTCGTCGAGGAAGCGGTCCACGAGCACCGGGTGGTCCGGCGAGATGTCGGTGGCCCGCCCGATGTAGTCACGCAGCGTGGGATCGTCGTAGACGATCTCCATGCCCCGGCCGCCGAGCACGTACGACGGCCGCACCAGCACCGGATATCCGATCTCGTCGGCGATCGCCTTCGCCTCGTCGTACGAGGTGGCCATGCCGTGCGCGGGCGCGCGCAGCCCGGCCCGGGCCAGCACCGCGCCGAACGCGCCCCGCTCCTCGGCCAGGTGGATCGACTCCGGCGAGGTGCCGACCACCGGCACGCCCGCGTCCTTGAGCCGCTGGGCCAGGCCGAGCGGGGTCTGACCGCCGAGCTGCACCACCACCCCGACCACGCCGGGACCACCGGCCGCCCGGCCGGACGAGTCCTCGGCGTGCCAGACCTCCAGCACGTCCTCGAACGTCAGCGGCTCGAAGTAGAGCCGGTCGGCGGTGTCGTAGTCGGTGGAGACGGTCTCCGGGTTGCAGTTGACCATCACCGTCTCGTAGTCCACCCCCCGGAGAGCTTGGACGGCGTGCACGCACGAGTAGTCGAACTCGATGCCCTGACCGATCCGGTTCGGCCCGGAACCGAGGATGAGCACCTTCGGCCGGGCCGACGGCGCCACCTCGGTCTCGGCGTCGTACGTCGAGTAGTGGTAGGGCGTGGTCGCCTCGAACTCGGCCGCGCAGGTGTCCACCGTCTTGTAGACCGGCCGGATCCCCAGCCGGTGCCGCAGCGTCCGGACACCGTCCTCGGCGGCCAGCTCGGGGCGCAACGCGGCGAGCTGCCGGTCGGACAGGCCGGCGCGCTTGGCCCGGCGCAGCAGGCCGGCGTCGAGCACCGGGGCGCCGACGACCTCGGCGCGCAGCTCGACGAGCCCGGCGATCTGGTCCAGGAACCACGGGTCCATGCCACCGGACGCCTCGGCCACCTCGGCGATCGACGCGCCCAGGCGCAGCGCCCGCTCGACGGTGTAGAGCCGGCCGTCGTGCGGCACCCGCAGCGCGGCGAGCGTGTTCTCCCGGGTCGCCCCCTCGGGGTCGGGGACGGTCCAGAAACCAGATGATTTGGTTTCCATCGACCGCATCGCCTTGTTCAGCGCCTCGGAGAAGTTGCGGCCCAGGCTCATCGCCTCCCCCACCGACTTCATGGTGGTGGTCAGCTCCGGGTCGGCGCCGGGGAACTTCTCGAACGCGAACCGGGGGATCTTCACCACCACGTAGTCGAGCGTCGGCTCGAACGCGGCGGGCGTCTTGAGCGTGATGTCGTTGGGGATCTCGTCGAGCGTGTAGCCGACCGCGAGCTTCGCGGCGATCTTGGCGATCGGGAAGCCGGTGGCCTTCGACGCCAGCGCCGAGGAGCGCGACACCCGAGGGTTCATTTCGATCACCACGATCCGGCCGTCGGCCGGGTTGACCGCGAACTGGATGTTGCAGCCGCCGGTGTCCACCCCGACCTCGCGCAGCACCGCGATGCCGAGGTCGCGCAGCCGCTGGTACTCCCGGTCGGTGAGCGTCATCGCCGGGGCGACCGTGACGCTGTCGCCGGTGTGCACGCCCATCGGGTCCACGTTCTCGATCGAGCAGACCACCACCACGTTGTCGTGCCGGTCGCGCATCAGCTCCAGCTCGTACTCCTTCCAGCCGAGCACGCTCTCCTCGATCAGCACCTCGTGCACCGGGCTCGCGGCCAGGCCCGCGCCGGCGATCCGGTCGAGGTCCGCGTCGGTGTGCGCCATCCCGGAACCCAGGCCGCCCATGGTGAACGACGGCCGGATGACCACCGGCAGACCCAGCTCGGCGACCGTCTCGCGCACCTCGTCCATCGAGTGGCAGACCCGCGAGCGCGGGGTCAGCGTGGCCGGGTCCTCGACGCCGAGGCGTACGCCGGCCTTGGCCACGATCTCCTTGAAGAGCTGCCGGTCCTCGCCCCGGTTGATCGCCTCGATGTTGGCGCCGATCAGCTCGACGCCGTACTTCTCCAGGACGCCAGCGGAGTGCAGCGCGACCGCAGTGTTCAACGCCGTCTGCCCGCCCAGGGTGGGCAGCAGCGCGTCCGGGCGTTCCCGGGCGATGACCAGCTCGACGAACTCCGGGGTGATCGGCTCGACGTACGTGGCGTCGGCGAACTCCGGGTCCGTCATGATCGTCGCCGGGTTGGAGTTGACCAGGCTGACCCGGATCCCCTCGCTGCGCAGCACCCGACACGCCTGGGTGCCGGAGTAGTCGAACTCGCAGGCCTGTCCGATCACGATCGGCCCCGAGCCGATCACCAGGACGTGCTTCAGATCGGTCCGCTTAGGCATTCTTTCCGCCTTCGATGAGCTCCGCGAAGCGGTCGAACAGGTAGTCCGCGTCGTGCGGGCCGGCCGCCGCCTCCGGGTGGTACTGGACGGTGAAGGCGGGCACGTCCTCGGCCCGCAGCCCCTCGACCACGTTGTCATTGAGGCACACATGGGAGACCCGGACCCCGCCGAAGTCGGTGTCGACCACCTGGTCGGGCACCACCGCGCCGGAGGAGACGCCGGGCACCCGCACGGCGAAGCCGTGGTTGTGGCTGGTCACCTCGACCTTGCCGGTGGCCCGGTCGAGCACCGGCTGGTTGATGCCGCGGTGGCCGTACCCGAGCTTGTAGGTGCCGAAGCCGAGCGCCCGGCCGAGGATCTGGCTGCCGAAGCAGATGCCGAACAGCGGGATCCGGCGGGTGAGCACCTCCCGCGCGAGGGCCACCGGAGCGTCGGCGGTCGCCGGGTCGCCCGGGCCGGGCGAGAGGAACACCGCGTCCGCGCCGGTGGCGAGCAGGTCGTCGATGGTCGAGTCGGCGGGCAGCACGTGGGTGGTGACACCACGCGCGGCGAGCCGGCGCGGCACGTTGCGCTTGATGCCCAGGTCCAGCGCGGCGACCGTGAACCGGTGTTCGCCCACCGCCTCGACCACGTACGGCTTCGCGGTGGTCACCTCGGCGGACAGGTCCGCGCCGACCATCGACGGCGCGCGGCGGACCCGCTCCAGCAGGGCGTCCGGATCGTCGTCGACGCTGGAGACGCCGACCCGCATGGCGCCCCGCTCGCGCAGGTGCCGGGTCAGCGCCCGGGTGTCCACGCCGCTGATACCGACCACGCCCTCGGCGGCGAGCCGGTCCTCCAGACCACCGGTGGCCCGCCAGTTGGAGCTGATCCGGGCCGGGTCGCGCACCACGTAACCGGCCACCCAGATCCGGCCGGACTCGTCGTCGGCGCCGTTCACGCCGGTGTTGCCGATGTGCGGCGCGGTCTGCACCACCACCTGGCGGTGGTAGGAGGGGTCGGTGAGCGTCTCCTGGTAGCCGGTCATGCCGGTGTTGAAGACCGCCTCGCCGAAGGTCTCCCCGACGCTGCCGTACGCCTCGCCGTGGAACGTGCGCCCGTCCTCCAGGACGAGAATCGCGTTTCTCCGCCTACTGCTCACTTGACAGCCTTTCCGTCCAGGACCGTCGGCTCGCCGCGCAGGAAGGTCGCCACGATGCGACCCGGCAGCGTCATGCGGGCATACGGGGTGTTGCGACTGCGGCTGGCCAGCTCGGCCGGCTCGATCACGCGCCGGGCGGCCGGGTCGACCAGGGTCAGGTTGGCCGGCACGCCGGGCGCCGGGTCGAGCCCGTGTCCGGCCAGCCCGGCGATCCGGGCCGGGACCCGCGACATCCGCTCGGCGATCAGGTCCCAGCGCGGGCCGAGCACGTCGAGCGCGATGGAGAGCGCGGTCTCCAGGCCCAGCATGCCGGGCCGGGCGTACGCCCACTCGCACTCCTTGTCCTCCACCGCGTGCGGCGCGTGGTCGGTGGCGATGACGTCGATCACGCCCTCGACCAGCGCGGCCCGCAGCGCGGCGATGTCCGTGGCGGTCCGCAGCGGCGGGTTGACCTTGAAGACCGGGTCGTAGCTCTCCGCTTTCTCATCCGTGAGCAGCAGGTGGTGCGGCGTCACCTCGGCGGTCACCCGCACCCCGCGCGACTTGGCCTGCCGCAGCACCTCGACGCTGCCGGCGGTGGAGACGTGACAGACGTGCAGCCGGCTGCCCACGTGCTCGGCGAGCAGCACGTCCCGGGCGATGATCGCTTCCTCGGCGACGGCCGGCCAGCCGGTCAGCCCGAGCCGGGTGGACACCTCACCCTCGTGCATCTGCGCGCCCTCGGTGAGCCGGGGCTCCTCGGCGTGCTGGGCGATCACCCCGTCGAACGCCTTGACGTACTCCAACGCCCGGCGCATCAGCCGCGGGTCGGCGACGCAGTGCCCGTCGTCGGAGAAGATCCGCACCCGGGCCGCCGAGTCGGCCATCGCGCCCAGCTCGGCCAGACGCTCGCCGGCCAGCCCGACCGTGACCGCGCCGATCGGCTGCACGTCGACCAGGCCGGCCTCCCGGCCGAGCCGCCACACCTGCTCGACCACGCCCGCAGTGTCGGCGACCGGCGAGGTGTTGGCCATCGCGCAGACCGCGGTGTAGCCACCGAGCGCCGCCGCCCGGGAGCCGGACTCGACCGTCTCGGCGTCCTCCCGGCCCGGCTCCCGCAGGTGGGTGTGCAGGTCGACCAGGCCGGGCAGCGCGACCAGGCCGGTCGCGTCGACCGTCGTGGCGTCGTCGGCGGTCAGGCCGGCGCCGACCTCGGCCACCACGCCGTCGCGGATGAGCAGGTCGGTCGGCTCGCCGTCGAGCACACGGACGTTCCTGATGAGGTACGCGGTCACCGGTTGTTCCCTCCGAGCAGCAGGTAGAGGACGGCCATCCGCACGGAGACCCCGTTGGCGACCTGTTCGACGATGGTGGAGCGGGGCGAGTCGGCCACCTCGGGCGTGATCTCCATGCCCCGGTTCATCGGACCCGGGTGCATGACGATCGCGTGCTCGGGCAGCCGGCGCATGCGCGGCCCGTCCAGCCCGTACCGGCGGGCGTACTCGCGGGCCGACGGGAAGTAGGAGTCGCTCATCCGCTCCCGCTGCACCCGCAGCATCATCACCACGTCCACGTTCGGTGCAACGGTGTCGAGGTCGTAGGAGACGTCGATGCCGGGGGCGAGCGCGGTCGCGATGTCGACCGGGATGAGCGTCGGCGGGCCGACCAGTGTGACCTTCGCGCCGAGCGTGCTGAGCAGCAGCACGTTGGAGCGGGCCACCCGGGAGTGCAGCACGTCGCCGACGATCGCCACGTGCAGGCCGGCGATCCGGCCCAGGCGGGAGCGCATGGTGTACGCGTCGAGCAGCGCCTGGGTGGGGTGCTCGTGGGTGCCGTCGCCGGCGTTGACGACTGACCCGTCCACCCAGTCGGCCAGCCGGTGCGGGGCGCCGGAGGCGGGGTGCCGCACGACCACCGCGTCCGCGCCCATCGCCTGGAGGGTGAGCGCGGTGTCCTTCAGGCTCTCCCCCTTGGCCACGCTGGAGCCCTTGGCCGAAAAGTTGATCACGTCGGCGCTGAGTCGCTTGGCAGCCGCCTCGAACGAGATCCGGGTCCGGGTGGAGTCCTCGTAGAAGAGGTTGACCACGGTGCGTCCGCGCAGCGCGGGCAGCTTCTTGACCTCGCGGCCCGCCACGGTGGCCATCTCGGCGGCGGTGTCCAGCACCAGCGTGGCGGTGTCCGCGTCCAGGTCCGCGCCGGAGAGCAGGTGCCGGATCATGAGAGGGCGCCTCCGTACAACTTGACCTCGTCGGCGCCGTCGGTCTCGGCGAGGGTGACCTTGACGTTCTCGGCCAGCGCGGTGGGGATGTTCTTGCCGACGTAGTCGGCGCGGATCGGCAGTTGGCGGTGGCCGCGGTCGACCAGGACGGCGAGCTGCACGGAGGCCGGGCGGCCGACGTCGCTGAGCGCGTCGAGCGCGGCCCGCACGGTGCGGCCGGAGAAGAGCACGTCGTCGACGAGCACGACCCGGCAGCCGTCGATCCCGCCCGGCGGCAGGTCGGTCGGGCCGACCGCGCGGGTGGCGTGCCGGCGCAGGTCGTCGCGGTAGAGCGTGATGTCGAGCACGCCCACCGGGACGGTCACGTCCTCGAAGGTGCTGATCCGGGCCGCGAGGCGGCGGGCCAGCGGCACGCCCCGGGTGGGGATGCCGAGAAGCACGGTGTCGGCGGCGCCCTGGGTCTTCTCCAGGATCTGGTGGGCGATGCGGTCGACCACCCGCGAGACGTCGGGTGCGGCGAGGATCACCTTCACCGAGGGTTGTCGCGGCGGCGACGGATGGGCAGCCGGTGGGTAGGCCACAGCGGACCTCCTTCCCCGCCTCACGGGACGGGTCGTTAAAGGACGTCGATCAACCTCCGGCGGACCCTCGACGGGCCCGGACCGGGGCTTCACGCCACGTTACCAGCGGTCATCGGACCCGCCGTCGCCGGTCCTGACCTGCCGGTCAGCCCGGAGAAATGCGGACAAGCCGCACCGGTGCCCGGACCTCGTGGACCGTAACACTTGACCACGTGTCGCAATCCCCGTACCGTCACGCTCCGTAGCGATAGCTGGGAGAACCCCGAGCAGCACTGGGAGTGTCCGAATGCCCTCTGAATACGCCAAGTCGCTGGGCGCCCGCCTGCGCTCCATCCGCCAGCAGCAGGGCCTGTCCCTGCAGGGGGTGGAGGAGAAGTCGAACGGGCGGTGGAAGGCCGTGGTGGTCGGCTCGTACGAGCGCGGCGACCGCGCCGTCACCGTGTCCCGCCTGGCGGAACTGGCCGACTTCTACCGCGTTCCCGTCTCCGAGCTGCTGCCCGACGGCAGTGGGGTGCGGCACGAGCCCACCAGCAAGATCGTGCTGGACCTGGAGCGGCTCTACGACGAGGCCTCCGAGGACCTCGCGTACGTCGCCCGGTACGCCCGCGCCATCCAGCAGCAGCGCGGTGACTACAACGGCCGGGTGCTCTCCATCCGCGCCGACGACCTGCGTGCCCTCGCGATCGTGTACGACGCCTCGCCGTCGGGCCTGATCGAGCGGCTCACCGAGCACGGCGTGCTGGTCGCCGACCCGCGCGCGTTCTTCGCCTCCTGAGTCTGACCACCACGAAGGGCCCGTGCCGGCGGCACGGGCCCTTCGTCATGCGTCAGCGGGTGGCGTACTCGGCGATCCGGCCGAGGACGCCGTTGAGGAAGCGGGGCGAGTCGTCGGTCGACATCTGCCGGGCCAACTCGACGGCCTCGCTGATCGCCACCGCGTCGTCGATCTCGTCGACGTAGAGCAGCTCGTACACGGCGATCCGGGCCAGGTTGCGGTCGACCACGGGCATCCGGTCCAGCGTCCACCCCTCGGCGTAGCTGGCGATCGTCTCGTCGATCCGGTCGAGGTGCGCCGCGACGCCCTCGACCAGCCCGACCGCGTAGCCGATGTGGTCGGGACGGGGCTGCTCGATCCGCTCCAGATAGCCGGCGAGCACCTCGACCGGGGGGCGGTCCCGCAGGTCAGCCTCGAAGAGCACGTCAAGCGCCCGCTTACGCGCCTTGCGGCGCGCCGGCATCTGCTGCTTCGGACCCTCGGCCATCAGGCTCGGCCGAGGTAACGGCCGTCGCGGGTGTCGACCTTGATCTTCTCGCCGGTGGTGATGAACAGCGGCACCTGCACGGTGGCGCCGGTCTCGACGGTGGCCGGCTTGTTGCCGCCGGTGGACCGGTCACCCTGCAACCCCGGCTCGGTGTAGGTGACCTCGAGCACCACCGAGGTCGGCAGCTCGATGTAGAGCGGCACGCCCTCGTGCGTGGCGACGGTCGCCTCGGCCTCCGGGAGGAGGTAGTTGGCGGCCTCACCGACGGTGCCACCCATCACGGTGATCTGGTCGAACGTCTCCAGATCCATGAAGACGTAGTCCTCGCCGTCGGCGTACAGGTATTGCATGGTGCGCTTGTCCACGGTCGCGGTCTCGACCTTGGTGCCCGCGTTGAAGGTCTTGTCGACCACCTTGCCGGACAGCACGTTCTTCAGCGTGGTGCGCACGAAGGCACCACCCTTACCGGGCTTGACGTGCTGGAACTCGACGACGGCCCACAGCTCGCCGTCCAGGTTGAGTACCAGGCCGTTCTTCAGGTCGTTGGTGGAGGCCATTTCCTGCCTTGATCATCAATTGGCGGACAGACCTGCCAAGTCTACTAGCTGTGTCGAATCGGACTCGCACGCTGCGCCAGATGGTGCAACGCCAGCCGGTAGCCGTCCACCCCGAGCCCGCAGATCACCCCGGTGGCCACCGCCGAGACCACCGAGTGGTGCCGGAACTCCTCCCGGGCGTGGATGTTGGAGATGTGCACCTCGACGAGCGGGCCGCGGAGCAGGGCGCAGGCGTCCCGGACCGCGATCGAGTAGTGCGACCAGGCGGCCGGGTTGAGCACCACCGCCGCCTCCTCGTCCGCCGCCGCGTGCAGCCAGCCCAGCAACTCGTGCTCGGCGTCGGTCTGCCGCACCACCACGTCCAGCCCCAGCTCGCGCCCGGTCCGCTCGCACATGGCCACCAGGTCGGCGTAGCTGGTCACCCCGTAGACGTCGACCTGCCGGGTGCCGAGCCGGCCCAGGTTCGGCCCGTTGAGCACATACACCCTCACGAGCTGATCTCCCGGTAGGCGGCGGCCAGCAGCTCGTCCGGCGGCGCCTCGAGCATCGCCGGGCGGGCGAGGCCGTCCAGCACCACGAACCGCAGCCGGCTCCCCCGGGCCTTCTTGTCCACCCGCATCGCGGCGAGCAGCTCCGGCCAGGCGTCCGCCCGGTAGCCGGTGGGCAGGTCCAGCGCGGCCAGCACACGCCGGTGCCGCCGGGCGTCGTCGGCGTCGAGCCGGCCGGCCAGCCGGGCCAGGGTCGCGGCGTACACCAGCCCGACCGCGACCGCGTGGCCATGCCGCCAGCGGTAGCCCTCCACCTTCTCGATCGCGTGGGCGAGCGTGTGCCCGTAGTTGAGCACCTCGCGTACCCCGGACTCGCGCAGGTCCCCGCCGACCACGTCCGCCTTCACCCGCACCGCCCGCTCCACCAGCTCGCGGACCACCGGGCCGGTCGGGTCCAGCGCGGCGGCCGGGTCCCGCTCGACCAGGTCGAGGATCACCGGGTCGGCGATGAAGCCGCACTTGACCACCTCGGCCATCCCGGCGGCCAGCTCGGCCGGGGGCAGCCCGTCGAGCGTCGCCAGGTCGCAGAGCACACCGGCCGGCGGGTGGAACGCGCCGACCAGGTTCTTGCCGGCGGTCGTGTTGATGCCGGTCTTGCCGCCGACGGCGGCGTCCACCATGCCGAGCAGCGAGGTCGCCACCGGCACCCACCGCACCCCGCGCAGCCAGGTGGCCGCGACGAAACCGGCCAGGTCGGTGACCGCGCCGCCGCCCACCCCCACCACCGCGTCGGTACGGGTGAAGCCCGCCGCGCCGAGCCGGTCCCAGGCGGCGGCGGCCACGTCGACGTGCTTGCCCGCCTCCGCGTCCGGCACCTCCACCAGCAGCGGCGTCACGCCGTCGGCGCGGGCCCGCTCGGCGAGCCGCTCCGCGAGGGCCTTGAGCGGCGCCGCGTGCAGGTAGGCCACCCGCTCGGCGCCGGGCAGCAGGTCGGGCGGCGGGTCGAGCAGGTCACGTCCGACAAGCACGTCGTACGGCCGTTCGCCGCCGACCGGGATCCGGGTCACCTCGTCCATCGCCGGCAGCCTAGTCCAGCGCCCGGTCCGGCGGGGCGACTGTCCACACCGTGGGTGTTTGTCCCGCCGGGCCCCGGGTAGGGCGGCGGAATGAGCATCCGCCTTCCCGCGACGATCCTCGGCATCGGTCTCGGCGGCTTCGTCGACGGCATCTTCCTGCACCAGGTCTTCCAGTGGCACCACATGCTCAGCAGCACCGACACCGACCGCGTGGGGATCCGGGACTACCCGGTCGACACCGTGCCCGGATTGCAGATGAACACGCTGTGGGACGGCCTGTTCCACGTGGTGACCTGGGTGGCGGTGCTGACCGGGCTGGCCCTGCTCTACGCCCGGGTCACCCGGTCGCGGGGCCGGCTCTGGCGTTCCCCGATGCTGTGGGGCTGGGTGCTCGTCGGCTGGGGGCTGTTCAACCTGGTCGAAGGCGTCATCGACCATCACCTGCTCGGCATCCACCACGTCCGCTCCGGCCCGTACCAGACCTGGTGGGACCTCGGCTTCCTCGCCCTCGGCGCGATCCTGATCGCGGCCGGCTGGGCGATCCAGCGGCGGGCCGAGGCGATCGACCTCTGCGCCCCGGAGCGACGATGACCCACGCCGGGCACGCGACCGGCGGTTTTCCGGCCACCGCCCTCGTACCGGCGGCGGTGTTCTGGGTCTATCTGGCCGCCGCGCTGCGGCTGCGCGACCCGGGCGGCCCGGGCTGGGCGCACCGGCGGACGGCGAGTTTCGGGCTGGGCGCGCTGCTGGTGACCGTGGGACTGCTCCGGCCCGCCGCCGACTTCGTCGGGCACATGTGGCAGCACCTGCTGATCGGCATGCTGGCGCCGCTGGCGCTGGTGCTCGGCGCGCCGGTCACGCTGCTGCTGCGCACCCTGGACCGGCGCGCCGGACGCCGGCTGGTCCACCTGCTGCGGCACCCGGTCGCGCGGGTGCTCGGCCACCCGGTCACCGGCCTGCTGCTCACCGCCGGCGGGCTGTGGGTGCTCTACCTCACCCCGCTCTACCGGGCGACGCTCGACAGCGCCGCGCTGCACCTGCTGGTGCAGGTGCACTTCCTGCTCGGCGGCTGCCTGTTCGCCTGGTCGATCGCCGGTCCGGATCCCGGCCCGCACCGCCCCCGGGTGCCGGCGCGGCTCGTGGTGCTCGGCGTCGGGGTCGCCGCGCACGCCGCGATCGCCCAACTGCTCTACGCCGGACTGCTCGTCGACGTGCCGGCCGGCGGCGCGGAGCTGCGGGCCGGCGCCACGCTCATGTACTACCTCGGTGATCTGGCCGAGATCGCGCTCGCGCTCGCGCTGCTGGCCACCTGGCGCCCGGAACGCCCCACCCGCCGCGCGGCCCCGCCTGCCGAGGCGGTCAGGGCTTGAGCAGCGCGGCGATCTCGGCGGCCAACTCCTCCGGCTCGCGGCCGTCGGTGACCACGGTCGCGGTCGCCACCTCGGCATAGAGCGGGCGACGCTGGTCCAGCAGGTGCTTGAGGGTGGCGCGCGGGTTCAACGCCAACAGCGGCCGGCCGGCGCCCAACCCGACCCGCCGGATCGCGTCCGGCAGCTCCACCGACAGGTGCACCACGGTGTGACCGATCAGCGCGGCCCGGTTCTCCTCGGCGAGGACCGCACCGCCGCCGAGCGCCAGCACCCCGCCGTGCGAGGCCAGCGCCGCCGCCACCGCGGCCCGTTCCAGCGTACGGAAATGGTCCTCGCCCTCGTCGACGAAGATCTCCGGGATGGGCTTGCCGGCGAGGCGCTCGATGTCGGTGTCGGTGTCGCGGAAGTCGACGCCGAGCGCCTCGGCGAGCGCCGCGCCCACCGTGGTCTTGCCGGAGCCGGGCGCCCCGACCAGCACGACCACCGGCCGGGTGCTCACTTGACCACCAGGCTGTCGAGGTAACCGGAGAGGTTGCGGCGCATCTCGGCGATCGAGTCGCCGCCGAACTTCTCCACCGCCGCCTCGGCCAGCACCAGCGCGACCATCGCCTCGGCGACCACGGCGGCGGCCGGCACCGCGCACACGTCGGAACGTTGGTTGATCGCCGTGGCCGGCTCCCCGGTGGTCACGTCGATCGTCGCGAGGGCGCGGTTCAGCGACGAGATCGGCTTCATCGCCGCCTTGACCCGCAGCGGCTCGCCGGTGGTGATGCCGCCCTCCAGGCCGCCGGCCCGGTCGGTGATCCGGCGCACGCCGGTGGCGGTGGGCATGATCTCGTCGTGCGCCTCGGAGCCACGGGAGCGGGCCTGCTGCCACCCGTCGCCGATCTCGACGCCCTTGATCGCCTGGATCGACATCAACGCGGTCGCGAGGCGGGCGTCGAGCTTGCGGTCCCACTGCACGTGGCTGCCCAGGCCCGGCGGCACGCCGTACGCGAGCACCTCGACCACGCCGCCGAGCGTGTCGGCGTCCTTCTTCGCGGCGTCGACCTCGGCGACCATCCGCGCGCTCGCCTCGGCGTCGAGGCAGCGCAGCGGGTCGGCGTCGATGCGGGCCGCGTCCTCCGGCGTGGGGCGCAGGCCCGGCTTCACCGCCACCGGTCCCAGCTCCACCACATGGGAGACGATCTCGACGCCGAGCGCCTGCTTGACCAGCGCCTTGGCGACCGTGCCGACCGCGACCCGGGCGGCCGTCTCCCGGGCACTGGCCCGCTCCAGGATCGGCCGGGCGTCGGTGTGCCCGTACTTCTGCATGCCGGCCAGGTCGGCGTGGCCCGGGCGGGGGCGGGTCAACGGGGCGTTGCGCGCCTGGCGGGCCAGTTCGTCCGCGTCGACCGGGTCGGCGGCCATCACGGTGCCCCACTTCGGCCACTCGGAGTTGCCCACCCGGATCGCCACCGGGCTGCCGAGCGTCACGCCGTGCCGCAGCCCGCCGATGACCTCGATCTCGTCCTGCTCGAACGCCATCCGGGCACCCCGCCCGTAGCCGAGCCGGCGGCGGGCCAGCTCGCCGCCGATGTCGGCGCTTGTCACCTCGATGCCGGCGGGTACCCCCTCCAGCAGCGCGACGAGGGCGGGTCCGTGCGATTCACCTGCAGTCAGCCAGCGCAACACAGCGGTCAGTGTGTCACGCCCCCGGCCCGGCCCGGCACGCCGCCGCCGGTGTCCCGCCCTGCGGACAGGCGCGTTCGCCCACCGCCCGGCCGCCACCCGCGAGGTGTTAAGCGGGGGCCCCGCCTCTACCGGAGGCGTTAAGAAGGGGCCCCGCCTTACCGCCCCAGCGCGGCGCGCATCGCCTCGCGCGGGGCGGGGGCGCCGGTGAACTGCGCGAACTGGCCGTACGCCTGGGCCAGCAGCAGGTCCAGCCCGGAGACCACCCGGCACCCGGCGGCCAGCGCCGCCGCCGCGAGCGGTGTGGGCCACGGGTCATAGACGACGTCGAAGAAGACCGACTCCGGCCGCCAGTCGAAGTTCTCGGCGAGCGGGTCGGCGACCCCCTTCGGCACCGTGGAGATCACCAGGTCGGCCCGGGCGTGCGCGGGCGCGCCGTCCCACTCCGCCCCGGCCAGCGGCACGCCGGCGGCGACCGCCACCGGACGCAGTTCCTCGACCGCCTCGGGCCGGCGGGCCACGACTGTCACCTCGGCCGCGCCGATCCGGGCTGCCGCCGCGATCGCCGCGCGGGCGGTGCCCCCGGCCCCGAGCACCGTCACCACCGCGCCGGCCACGCAGCCGGCACCGGTGAGCACCTCGACCATGCCGGTGACGTCGGTGTTGTCCGCGTACCAGGTGCCGTCGGGCCGGCGTACCAGCGTGTTGGCGGCGCCGACGGCGGCGGCGACCGGCGAGACCTCGTCGGCAAGCGCGAGCGCCGCCTCCTTGCCCGGCATGGTCACCGACAGCCCGGCCCACTCCGGGCCGAGGCCCGCGACCAGGCCGGGCAGCTCGTCCGCGCCGGCCTCGATCCGGGTGTACGACCAGCCGGTGAACCCGGCCGCCGCGTACCCGGCGGAGTGGATCACCGGGGAGAGCGAGTGGGCGATCGGCTTGCCGACCACCGCCGCACGGTGTGGGGCGGCCATCAGATGATCCCGGCCTCCTTGGCCTTCTGCTCGTTGCGCTTGTGCTGCTCGTACGTCTCCGCGAAGGCCGAGTGCCCCTTGTCGTCGATCGCCACGAAGAACAGCCACTTCCCCGGCGGGGGATCCATGGCCCCCTCCAGTGCCTGCTTGCCCGGGTTGTTGATCGGCGTCGGGATCAGGCCGCGCAGCTTGCGGTTATACGGGTTCTTGGGATTGTCCAACTCGGCGGCGGTCATCTCCTTGGACGTCTTGGTCTTCTGCCCGGTCAACTCCAGGTAATAGTTGACCGTGACGTCCATCTCCAGGCATCCGCAGTCGAAGTTGCCCTTGTAGACCCGGTTGTAGGCAACCTGAGCGACCTTGCCCAGATCGTCCTTGTTGCCCGCCTCGGCTTGGGCCAGCGACGCAACGATCAGCGCCTCGTACGGGGTGATCCCGCCGCGTTCCGCCTCCACCCGGTCGGCGAACTTCATGTCGCCGGTCACGCTGAGGAAGTTGTCCACCATCAGCTTGAGCACCGTCTCGGCGGTGGCCTTCGGCGGGATCTCGTAGGTGTCCGGGAAGAGGAAGCCCTCGATCGACGGCTTGACCTTCTTGCCGTCGGAGCGCTTGAACCACCAGTCCGGCACGCCCAGCGCCTCCGGGTCCTTCGCGGCGGTCTCGAAGTCCTTGATCGGGATGTCGGTCTTGTCGGAGAGCCGCTTGAAGACCGTCTTCGCGGTCAGCCCCTCCGGGATGGTCAGCCCGTTGACGATCTTGTTCTTCAGGTCGAGCATGGCCGCGACCGCCGCCTCACCGCTCATCTGCTTGCGCAGCTTGTAGGTGCCCGGCTGGATGTTCTTGCTGCGCGAGTTCTCCTCGGCGGCCTCGATGAACGCCTTGGTGCTCTTCACCACATCGGCGGCCACGAGCGTGTCCGCCATGTCGGCGATCAACGCGTTCTGCTTGATCTGGACCGTCACCTCGCCGGTGCCGGAACCGTCGTAGTCCGGGGTGACGAGGTAGTTCTGGATGCGGTCGAAGCCGTAGTAGGCCCCGCCACCGATGCCACCGAGCAGCACGAGCGCGAGGGCGAGCGCGAGGAAGGTCTTGCCCCTGCCGCCGCCGGACCTGCCCTGCCGGCGGAGCACCGCGCCGCGCCGGTGCCGGCCCTTCTCACCCCTCTCCTGTTCGTCGAACCCCAGGTCAAGGTCGTCGATCATGCGTTCGCCTCCGCTGTGCGTCCAGCCAGCTCTGCAGAATCTCCACCGCGGCGGCCTGGTCGACCACCGCTCGTTGGCGCTTTCCCCGGACGCCCCGTTCCGCCAGCCTACGACTCGCGAGGACGGTAGACATCCTCTCGTCCGTCAGCGTCACCGGAATCGGCCCCATCACATCCGCCAAACGGGTGGCGTAGGCGGAGACGTTCGCCGCCGCCGGGCCGTGTTTTCCGGCGAGGTTCACCGGCAGCCCGACGACGATACCCACCGCCTCGTGCTCGGCGGCCAGCCGGACCAGCTCGGCCATGTCGGCGGGCACCGCGTCCGGCTCGGCGGTCAGGTCGCGGGCCAGGGTGACGAGCGGGGTGGCGAGGATGCCGTGCGGGTCGGACCGGGACACCCCGACCCGGACCTGGCCGACATCCACCCCCAACCGCACACCGCGCACGAACTCAGTCATCTACCGCCACACCTCCCCTGAGTACGGGCCAGGGCGGACCGGAAGGCCCGCCCTGGCATCCATCGCAACGCTCATGGGGTGTCGGCGACCGCCTGCTCCACCGTCACCAGCAGGTTCGACGCCTCCGCGGCGGGCAGGCCGCCGCCCTGGGCCAGGTCGTCGCTGCCGCCGCCCCGGCCGGAGAACGCCGCCTTCACCAGGTCCTTCGCGCTCAGGCCCCGCCCCCGGGCAGCCGCGTTGACGGCCACCACCAGGGACGCCTTGCCGTTGGACCGGGCGGCCACCGCGACCACCGCCGGGCGGGCCGCGTCGATCCGGCCCCGGATCTCCTGGGCCAGGGTCCGCACGTCGTTCGCCGCCGCGCCCTCGGGCGCCTCGGTGCCGACGTACGCGACCCCGCGCACGTCCTTCGCCTGTGCCGCGAGCGCACCGGCCCCACCGAGCACGAGCTGGGCGCGGAGCTTCTCCAGCTCCTTCTCCGCGTCGCGCAACTGGGTGACGGTCTGCTCCACCCGGTCGGCGACCTGCTCGCCCGGCACCCGGAACAGCTCGGCCAGCCGGGAGACCAGCAGGTGCTCACGGGCCAGGAAGCCGAACGCGTCCATGCCGACGAGCGCCTCGATGCGGCGTACCCCGGAACCGACCGACGCCTCGGAGAGGATCTTGACCAGGCCGAGCTGGGCCGAGCGGGCCACGTGGGTGCCGCCGCACAGCTCCCGGGCGTAGTCACCGACCTCGACCACCCGCACCCGCTCGCCGTACTTCTCGCCGAACAGCGCCATCGCCCCGATCCGGCGGGCCTCCTCCTGGCTGGTGACGAACGCGTGCACCTCCAGATCGGCCAGGAGCACCTCGTTGACCTGCTGCTCCACGTCGTGCAGCACGCTCGGCGCCACCCCGGTCGGGGTGTTGAAGTCGAACCGCAGCCGGCCCGGCGCGTTCAGCGAACCCGCCTGGGTCGCCGACTCGCCGAGGAAGTTACGCATCGTCTGGTGCACCAGGTGCGTCGCGGTGTGCGACCGCGAGATCGCCCGGCGGCGGGACACGTCGATCTCCGCGTACCCGGTCTCCCCGGCCCGGACCTCGCCGCGCACCACCCGGGCCCGGTGCACGATCAGGCCGGGCACCGGCTGCTGCACGTCGAAGACCTCGACCTGCCCGCCGCCGACGGTGATCAGGCCCTGGTCGGGCTGCTGGCCGCCGCCCTCGGCGTAGAACGGGGTGGTGTCGAGCACCAGCTCGACGGTGTCGCCCTCGGCCGCCGCGCCCACCGACGCGCCGCCGGCCAGCAGCGCGCGCACCCGGGACTCCCGGTTCAGCTCGGTGTAGCCGGTGAACTCCACCGGCCCGCCGCCGTCGAGCACCGACCGGTACGCCGACACGTCGGTGTGCCCGGTCTTGCGGGCCTGCGCGTCGGCCTTGGCCCGGCCGCGCTGGTCGGCCATCAGCCGGCGGAAGCCGTCCGCGTCGACCTGGAGGCCCTGCTCGGCCGCGATCTCCAGGGTCAGGTCGATCGGGAAGCCGTACGTGTCGTGCAACTGGAACGCCTTGTCACCGGAGAGCGCCGGCCGGCCGGCCGACTTCGTCTCGGCGATCGCGGTGTCCAGGATCGTGGTGCCGGCGCGCAGCGTGGCCAGGAACGCGTCCTCCTCGGCGTACGCGTACTGCGAGATCCGGCCGAAGTCCTCGGCCACCTCCGGGTACGACGGCGCCATGCAGTCCCGCGCCACCGGCAACAGCTCCGGCAGCGCCCGGTCCTGGTAGCCCAGCAGCCGCACCGAGCGGATCGCCCGGCGCATGATCCGCCGCAGCACGTAGCCACGGCCCTCGTTCGACGGGGTCACCCCGTCGCCGATCAGCATCAGCGCGGTGCGCACGTGATCGGCGACCACCCGCAGTCGCACGTCGTCCGGGTGCGACTGGTTGGCCGCGTGCCCCGAGTGCGCGCCGTACCGCTTGCCGGTCAGCTCGGCCGCCCGGTCCAGGATCGGCTTGACCTCGTCGATCTCGTAGAGGTTGTCCACGCCCTGCAACAGCGAGGCCATCCGCTCCAGGCCCATGCCGGTGTCGATGTTCTTCGCCGGCAGGTCGCCGAGGATCGGGAAGTCTTCCTTCCCCGCGCCCGGACCCCGCTCGAACTGCATGAAGACGAGGTTCCAGAACTCCAGGTAACGGTCCTCGTCGACCTCCGGACCACCCTCGCGGCCGTACTCCGGGCCCCGGTCGTAGTAGAGCTCCGAGCACGGACCGCACGGGCCGGGGATGCCCATCGACCAGAAGTTGTCCGCCTTGCCCCGGCGCACGATCCGCTCCGCCGGCACGCCGGTGGCACGCCAGATGTCGTACGCCTCGTCGTCGTCCAGGTAGACCGTCGCCCAGATGCGCTCCGGGTCCAGCCCGAAGCCGCCCGCCTCGACCGACGTGGTGGCCAGGTCCCAGGCGAGCGGGATCGCCCCGGACTTGAAGTAGTCACCGAAGGAGAAGTTGCCGTTCATCTGGAAGAACGTGCCGTGCCGGCTGGTCTTGCCGACCTCGTCGATGTCCGGCGTCCGGATGCACTTCTGCACGCTCGCCGCCCGCTGGTACGGCGGGGTCTGCTGACCCAGGAAGTAGGGCACGAACTGCACCATGCCCGCGTTGATGAACAGCAGGTTCGGGTCGCTGATGGCGGGCAGCGGAGCGGACGGCACCACGGCGTGGCCGTTCGCCTCGAAGTGGGCGAGGAACCGCCGCTTGATCTCCGCCGTCTTCATCGCTGGTGCTCCTCCGGGAAAATCTCTCGGTCACCGATCCGCGGGTCCTCCCGCAGCTCGGCGAACTCGTCGTCGTACGCCTCACCGCGGGCGAAGGCCTCGTGGATCTCCTGCTCACGCTCGGCCATCCCGACCCGGACATCGTCCACGAAGGCACGCACCGACTCGACCAGCCCACCGGCGGACTCGGACAACCCGCTGGCGATGCCTGCCGGGGTGTACGCCTGCGCCGTCCGGGTGGCCTTGCGCACCACCAGGACACCCACGGCCAGGCCGATGCCCAGCCAGAACAACCGCCTCATGCTCTCATCCTCCCGCGTACGCCGGCCGGGGTCAGCGGTTGCCGCGCTTGGCGGCCCGACGCTGCTGCTTGATGGTGTCGCGGACCTCGCGCTCGGTCTCGGCGTGCCGGCGGGCGGAGGCGGCCTTGCGCACGCCGTACCCGAACGCGGCCACCTTGACCAGCGGGTTCGCGGCGGCGGCGGAGACCACCGTGGCCAGGTTCGCCACGTTCGCGGTGACGTTCTGCGCGTGGCTGGTCATGGTGTCCACCTTGGCGAGCTGGAGGTTCACCCCGTCCAGCGAGGTCTGCACCTGCTCCAGCGCGGTGTTGACGTTCTTCACCGTGGTGTTCACGTCACCGAGCAGCGGCCCGGTGCGGTCGTTCAGGTCACCGATCATGCGGGTCGTCGCGTCCACGGTGTGTCGCAGCCGCAGGATCGGCACCGCAAGCACGAGCACCAGCATCAGGAACGCGCCGGCCGCGATCAGCGCAGCGATCTCTCCACCACTCACGCGCATGTCCTCCTCAAGCATTGTTCCGGGGCACGACGCCCCGGAACGCGCGACCGTTCCTACCCTTTTCGCGCCACACCGACCCGGTCACCGGGCGCGGGCGGGCGCGCCAGCCCCAGACCCTACCGTCCGTGATGGAAGTCGGCTCATGACGGTGAGGGGGTCGGCTCACCGAGGGGGTCGTCGGTGAGGGTCGGGTACGGATCCTCACCGGTGAGTGACGGATCGGTGGTCGGGGTCGGCCCGGTCCGCTCGTCGTCGATCGCGTTGCGCACCTTCACCGACACCAACGAGCCGGTACAGGTCTCCGCTTCGGTGGTGGGCGGGGCGGACGGCGCCGGCTCCCCGTCCACCGGCGGCGGCGTGCAGGCGGGGTCGCGCACCCACAGGTCGAGCGTGAGTTCGTCCCGCCGCCAGCAGGTGTAGCTGCCCTCGACCTTCTCCTCCGGGCAGCGGTCGACCTTCCAGCGTCGCCAGCCGTCCTTGGCCAGCGCCTGCTCGTAGACGGCGACGGTCTGCTTCCACCCCTGCTCCGACTCGACCGCGCGTTCCCGCAGCCGGCAGTCCTGGAGACACCAGCGGCTGCCGCTGACGTTGTCGACCGTCTTCGTCGCCGCCCAGGACGGCACGTCGAGCGCGTCGAGGGTGTCGAAGACCGGGTCGTGGCTGAGCGTCCGCATCCCGAAGTAGAGCGGCACCGCCCCCAGCAGCACGAGGCTGACCAGGGCGAGGACACCCATCCGCAGCCGACGCCGCTCCCGCATCTGCCGCCGCAGCTCGGAGCGGGCGCCGCGCGGGCCGTCCGCCTCCGGCTCGTCCTCGACCGCAACCGGGCCGGCCGCTCGTGGCGCCGGTCCGTCGCCCGCACCGGGCCGCGCCCCCGCCGGCTCCCCCGGCGGTACGACCGCAGCCGCCCGCGCCACCGCCGGCGCGCCGCTGGTCGGCGCTCCGACAACCAGCGCACCCGGGGCAGCGGGCCGACCCGGTTCCGCCGTGGGCGGGACGGCCCGACCGGTCGTCCGCTCGTCCGACCCGGCCGGACGGGCCACGCCCGCAGCCGCCCGGGCCACCACCGGCGCGGCAGCCGCACGCGGTCCCGGCGCCGCCGCCGGCCCGGGTGCGCCACCGGGTACGCCGCCCGGTGGGACGGCGCCGTCAGGCCGCGCCGGCCCACGACCGTCGCCGGTCGGCCGAGCCGGCCCACGACCGTCGCCGGTCGGCCGAGCCGGCCCGCGACCGTCGCCGGTGGGCCGGGCCGGGGCCGCGCCCGGCCCGGGAACGGGACGTCCGGCACCGGGCGGGCGACCGCCGGCGCGCGCCGGATCGCCGGCGGCACGGTCACCACCTACCGGCGGCACGCCGGCACGCGCCGGACCGCCACCAGCCACCGGGGGGACGCCTGGGCGCGCCGCGCCTCTGGCGGGCTGGCCGGCTCGGACCGGCGGCACGGCCGGGCCGGGCTCTTCGGGGCGTACCGGCGGCGCGGCGGCACCGGCCCTCGCGCCCGGACCACGATCGGCGCCGCTCGGGCGTCCGGTCGGCTCCTCGACCGGCGGGCCGGCCGGACGGCGAGTGGCCGGCAGGGCGGGATCGGTGTGCGACGTACGGCCGGCCTGCCGCAGCCAGTCGGCGGGGCGTTCCGGCCGCTGCGGGCGGGGTTCACCCGCCTCGTCTGCCGGCCGGCGCGGAGTCCGGGCCGGCTCGGTGGCGGATTCGACCCCGCCGGGCCCGGCCCCTTGACCACGGTCCGCGGCGCGGCGCGGCGCGGCCGGCCCCGCGACCTGCACCGGGCCGCCGGAGACGGGCGCGGTGGCGCTGGGAAGGGCCGGGGCGTTTCCGCTGCGCGGCACGACCACCGGCCGATCCGGCTCCCCGGCGGATCGGCGGCCGGCGCCCTCGGGCGCCGCTCGATGGCTGGTGCCGGAGACCGACGGCGGCATGTCGTCCGGTCGCGCACGTCGGCCCGCGCCGGAGACCGGCCGCACACCTGCCGGCGGCATGTCGTCCGGTCGCGCACGGTGACCCGGGCCGGGGACCGGCGGCGCGCCCGCCGGGTCGTCGTCGGGTCGCGCCCGCCGACCCGCGGCGCCGACCGGCGCGTCGTCGCGTCGCGCGCGACGACCCGCCGGCATGTCGGCCGGCACGTCATCCGGCCGCGCGCGCCGGCCCGCGCCGGAGGTCGGTTGGATGCCGCCGGGGTCGTCATCCGCGTCGGGCCGTGCCCGGCGTCCACCCGGGCCACGCCGGACCGCCGGGTCGAGTGCGGCCTGGTGTACGTCGGTCACCTGTGCGCCGTGCCGGCCGCGCGGGGTGGGGGGCGTCGTCAGTCGGGGGTCGTCGGCGTCCCCGGCCGGCGGCCGACCCGGGGCCGGGTCGACCGGCCCGCGGTCGGGCACGGGCCCGCCAAAGCCCGGACCGTTCGGAGGCGCGCCCCGGGGACCGGTCGGGCCGGCGGGCCGGCCGGGGACCGGCGGTTGCGGGCCGGTGGGGCCGTCCGCGCCGCGACGGGACGGCCGACCGTCCGGCCGGGGCGCCTCGGGCACTCCGGGCCAGGGGCCGTCCACCGGACGACGCGGGCCGGTCGGGTCGGAGCCGGAGGGGTGGACGGGCGGGGGCCCGTCGGGGCCGCGCCGGGCGACCGGGGCACGGGGGTCGGCCCGGTCGACGCCCGGAGGCGGCTGCGGGCCGGGACGGCCGGCGCCCCGAGGAAGGTCTCCGCCGGGACGGCCGACGCCCGGGGCCGGTGCCGCGCCGCGCCCACCGCTCACCGGCGGCATCGTCGCCTCGGGCCGGCCGGTGTGCTCAGGTCCGCCCGGGTGGGTACGGCCGGGAGCCTGCGACGCGGGACCGGCCGGGCCGGCTGCCGGTGACGGACCCGGGCGGACTCCCGCCGGCGGCTGCGGCCCTGGCCGAGTCTCCGCCGGAGCCTGCGGATCCGGCCGAACCGACGCCGGAGGGTACGGACCTGGCCGGCCGGGAGCCGGAGTTTGCGGGCCCGACCGGCCAGGAGCCGGAGCCTGCGGGCCCGACCGGCCAGGAGCCGGAGACTGCGGGGTCGGCCCGCCGGTTGCCGGTGGTGCACCGGGGCCGGGCCCGGCGGGCCCCGGAGGTGCCGCGTCCGGCCGGGGCGGACGGCCCGGATCGGGCGCGGGGGCACCGGGCCGAGGCGGCGCGCCAGCCGGCGCGTCCCCGTCGGGACCCAGCTCGCCACGCTGCTGCTTGGCCGTACGCAGGTCGTCGATCCAGCCGAACTCCTCGCCCGGCACCGTCTGCTCCGGCTCGGCCTCGGCCCGACCGCGCCCCCACCGCCGTCCCTTGGCCCGCGGGTCACGCCGCTCGTCGGGGCCGTCCGCCGGCCGATCCGGACTACGCGCCATCACTACTGACCCCCCTCGGCGGCGTCGCCGCCGCCCTCGTTCGCCCCGCCGGTCGACTCGGTGCCGTGCGCCCGTGCCCCGGTCGCGGCTGCCGGCGCACCGGCGTCCCCCCGCGTGACAGGTGTGGGCAACCCGCGGACGATCCGGCGCAGCACCGGCAGCCGGGTGGCCACCGTCCGCTCCGCGCCGTGCCCACTCGGCCGGTAGTAGTCGGTCCCGACGAGATCGTCCGGAGCGTACTGCTGGGTGACCACCCCCCGGTGGTCGTCGTGCGGATAGCGGTAGCCCGCACCGTGCCCGAGACCACGCGCGCCGGCGTAGTGGGCGTCGCGCAGCCCGCGCGGCACCGGACCGCCGCGACCGGCGCGGACGTCGGCGACGGCGGCGCCGATGGCGGTGGTGGCCGAGTTCGACTTCGGGGCGGTGGCCAGGTGGATGACCGCCTGGGCGAGGTTGAGCTGCGCCTCGGGCAGGCCCACGTATTCGACCGCGTGCGCGGCGGCGGTGGCCACGGTCAGCGCGGCGGGATCGGCCATCCCCACGTCCTCGCTGGCGAAGATCACCATGCGGCGGGCGATGAACCGGGCGTCCTCGCCGGCCACCAGCATCCGGGCCAGCCAGTGCAGCGCCGCGTCCACGTCCGAGCCGCGCATGCTCTTGATGAAGGCGCTTGTCACGTCGTAGTGGGCGTCGCCGTCCCGGTCGTAGCGGACCGCCGCCACGTCGACCGCCTGCTCGGCCACGCCGAGGTCGATCCGGCCGGCGCCGGTGGCGGTCGCGGTGGCCGCCGCCGCCTCCAGCGCGGTGAGCGCCTTGCGGACGTCTCCGCCGGCGAGCCGGACCAGGTGGTCTTCCGCCTCCTCGGTCAGCGCCAACGCGCCGCCGAGCCCACGCTCGTCGATCACCGCACGGCGCAGCAGCCCGCGGACCGCGTCGTCGTCGAGCGCCTGGAGCGTGAGCAGGACACACCGGGACAGCAGCGGCGAGATGACCGAGAAGTAGGGGTTCTCGGTGGTCGCCGCGAGCAGGGTGACCGTGCGGTCCTCGACGGCGGCGAGCAGCGAGTCCTGCTGGGTCTTGCTGAACCGGTGCACCTCGTCGATGAAGAGCACGGTCGGCGGACCACCGGAGCGACGCTGTCGTCGGGCGGCCTCGATGACCGCGCGGACGTCCTTGACCCCGGCGGTCAGCGCGGACATCGCCACGAAACGCCTGTCGGTGGCGCGGGCGACGAGGTGGGCGATGGTGGTCTTGCCGCTGCCGGGCGGGCCCCAGAGGATGACCGACATCGGCGCCGCGCCCTCGACAAGCTGCCGCAACGGCGCGCCGGGAGCGAGCAGATGGTCCTGCCCGACCAGCTCGTCGATGCCGGCCGGCCGCATCCGCACCGGCAGCGGAGAATCCGCCCGGGTGGCAGTGAACCCGTCGCCACCGCCGAGAGCCGCGGGAGCGTCGGGCGCTCCGGCGGGCTCGCCGAGGGTGAAGAGGGCGTCGGATTCCATCCCGAGAACAGTACCGGGCCGAGCCGACGACGCCGGAATCGCGCCGCCGACCCGGCCCGGGTGGTCGTTTCCGGTCAGCCGCGACCCGGACGGCGACCCCGGTACCAGCGACCGCCGCCACCGCCGCGCGGGCCGGAGCCGACCCCGGCCAGGTAGAGCGAGAGCAGCAGGAAGCCGATCAGCATGAGGGTCGAGGTGCTGAACAGATCCGGGGCGCCGAGGTCGGTGTTCATGAAGTCGAGAAGCAGCGCGAAGCCGAACACGATGGCCGCGAGAATGGCGAGCATGTCGTTCCTCCGGTGGGGGTTCCCAGTAGGTCGGCGACGGATGTACCCGATCGGTCTGTTCGTCAATCTCCAGGGTGGAATCGGTCGGTGGCGAGGATCGCGTACCGCGCCGAGTCCCGCCAGCGGCCCCGCACGAGGAGGTGGTCGCGACTCACCCCCTCCGGACGCAGGCCGGCCTTCTCCAGCACCCGTCGGGACGCGACGTGGTCGGGCCGCATGGTCGCCTCCACCCGGTGCAGCCCCACCTGCCCGAACGCGAGATCCAGCAGCAGTCGCGCGGCCTCCGTGCCCAGGCCGGTGCCCGAGAGCGCGGTACGCACCGCGTAGCCGATCTCGCCGCGCCGGTGCTCGACCGACGTCACCGTCAGCACACCGAGGCCGACCAACCGGTCGCCGTCGACCGCCGCGAGGCGGTATTCCGGGCGCGGGTCGCCGCCGGCCGTCTCCCGCCACGCTCGCAGCGCGGCACGGACCGCCCCGAGGGTGGGCGCCTCGTCGTCCAGCAGCCCGTCGGCCACGGCCGGCTCGGTCAGCAACCCGTACAGGGCCGGCGCGTCCGCGTCGATCCACTCGCGCAGCACACAGCGTGGGCCGCGCAGGTGGACCGCCCGGACGGAGCGGATGGGGGTCATGACCTCTCCTCTCGTAGGCTGGCGGCATGATCGCCGCCGACCAGGTGCTGACCGGACGGGACGCGCTGCTCGCCGCGGCCAACGACCACCCGTACGTCCGGCATGCGCTCCGGCGCGACCAGGTCGCGCGGGGATGGCGGCACGGGGACACGGTCGGTTGGCTGCTCCCGCCGGGCGGATTGTCGGCCGGTGGCGCGGTCGGCGCGCCCGGCCCGGCCCTGGACGTCTTCGCCGCCCTGTCGGCGGACGGGACGCTGCGCCCCGGCCAGTCGGTGAACCTGCCCCGCGTCACGGCCGCCGAGGTGGCCGCGCGTCTGCCGGTGGCCCGGACCGGCGAGTGGGACTTCCTCTGGACCGCCGGGCCGCCCGCGCGGCAGCCGGGACAGGAGCGGGTGGTCCGGCTCACCGGGGCCGACCACCCCGCGCTGGCCGCGCTCGTCGAGGAGGCATACCCCGGCACCACCTCCCGGCCGGGCGATCCGGGCATCGTCGACTGGTACGGCATCCGGGACGGCGAGCGCCTCATCGCCTGCGGCGCCGACCGCAGCCGGGGTGACATCGGTTTCCTGGCCGGGCTGACCGTGGCGCCCGGGCATCGCGGCCGGGGGCTGGGCGCGGCGCTGACGACCGGGATGACACACGCCCTGTTCGCCCGGTACGACCACGTGGCGCTTGGCGTCTACACCGTCAACGTCGGCGCGACCCGGCTCTACCGCCGCCTCGGCTTCACCGGCACCGCGCCACGCACCACGGTCTACCTGGGCTGAGGCCCGGCGTGCCCGCACGCCCGCTCGCCCACCGCTCCACGATCGGCGGCTCCACGGACCGCGGCTCAACGGACGACGGCTCGGCGCACGGCGGCTCGGCGGCCTGCGGCGGCTCAACGCACGGCGGCTCGGCGGCGTGCGGCGGGAACCGGTTGGCGACGTGGCAGCGGGCCGGCGAACGGGGTGGGGCGACGCGACGGAGGCCGCCGGGTGGACGTACGTGTTGCTACAAACTTGATGGCACAGATGGATCGGGCGCTGTCCGCTCTCCCGGGGCCCGGCGTGAGTCGTTCGTGTCATCAAGTTTGTAGCCTCCGGTGACCTCGCCGCTCGGCGCGCCGGGCGACATCCGTCAACTGGACCGGCCTGCGACCCTTGCCCCAGCTCCGGCCCCCGTCCCGGCCCCAGCACCAGCACCAGCACCAGTCCCCGTCCCGGCCCCGGCCCCGGCCCCGGCCCCGGCCCCGGCCCCGGCCCCGGCCCCGGCCCCGGCCCCGGCCCCGGCCCCGGCCCCGGCCCCGGCCCCGGCCCCGGCCCCGGCCCCGGCCCCGGCTCCGGCTCCGGCTCCGGCTCCGGCTCCGGCTCCGGCGTCAGCTTCCGCGCCGGCGGATGGTGCCCTCACCGGAACAGCCACCGGACGCGGGCCGGCGGGACTCCCGTCGGGACCGGTGGCGAGGACCGGACCTACCCCGGGGGGCGCAACCTCGGACTCAGCGGCCCCGGACTCCGCAATCTCGGACTCGGCGGCCCCGGGCTCGGCAGCCCTGGAGCGCGCGGCGGCCCGGCTGGCGCGCCAGGCCGGCAGGTAGAGCGGCGCGGCCACGGCGAGCATCACGGCCCCGACCAGCATGGCGACGCTGATGCTCGTGGCGTCCGCCAGCGCGGTCAGCACCACCGCGCCGAGCGCACCGGCCGGCTGGGCCATCATCGAGTTCAGCGACAGGACGCTGGTCCGGTACGGGCCGTCGACCTGGCGGTGCAGCAGCCCCATGTGCAGCGGGTTCGACGCGCCGTGCACGGTGTAGCAGGCCAGGTAGGCGATGAGCACGCCGACCGGGCCGGCCAGCAGGCCCATGCCGACCACTGTCACGCCCTGGAGCACGCGCATCAGCGCGGCGGCCGGGGCGGCGCCGAGGCGGCGCAGCAGGAACGGGGTGAGCGCGGCGCCGGCCGCGTTGGCCAGCCAGGCTGCCGAGCCGGCGGGGCCGAGCAGCGCCGCCGCCCGGTCGGCGTCACCGACCACCTCGGACAGCCGGACCGGCAGCAGCGACTCGAACGTGACCATGCCGAAGCCCCAGAACAGCTCGACCGCGACCAGGGCCAGCAGGACCCGGTTGCGGCGCAGCAGGCCGACGGCGTGGCCGACCATCCGGGGCGCCTCCACCACCGAGGTGCGCAACGCGGCCGGGCCCGAGGCCGGGCGCTGCTCGGCCATGAGCGCCAGCAGCGCCACGATCGAGACCGCCTGGAGCACGACGGCGACGAGCACCGGCAGGGTCAGCGCGCTGACCGGCCCGATCGGGCCGAGCGTGACCAGACCGCCGCCGAGCAGCGCGCCGGCACCGATGGCGACGCCGATGACGGTGCCGGCCCAGCCGAGGCCGCGCTCGTACTCGGCGTCCGGGTCGGCAGCAAGCGTGGCGTCGACGTACCAGGACTCCAGCGGGCCGCTGTCGAGCGCCCGGTAGACCCCCTGCAACGCCCAGACCAGGAAGAACATCCAGAACGAGTCGGCCACCGCCATCAACGTCAGGGAGGCGAGGGCGACCACCCAGGCGACCAGCAGCACCGGTTTGCGACCGAGCGCGTCGGCGAAGCCGCCGGTGGGCAGCTCCAGCGCCAGCACGACCAGGCCCTGCGCGGTGGCGACCAGGCCGATCTGGGACAGCGTGAGCCCGCGCTCCTGCATCAGCAGGATCATCACGGTCATGAGCAGGCCGCTGGGCAGCCAGCGCAGGCCGTAGAGGGTGAGGTAGCGGGACCGGATCTGGCGTACGGACAGGGCGCTCACGGCTTCTCCTCGGTGCGGGGTGGGGTGAGGGGCCGCAGGTCGGCGGGGAGCGGGAGGGAGGCCAGGAAGATCTGCACCTGCTCGGCGCCGGGCTCGGCGGGGTCGGCCTCGGCGCGGTAGCGGTCGAGGATCCGCCACAGCTCGGCCTTGAGCGCTTCCAGCCGCTCCACCGGAATGGTCATGAAGATGTCGCCCATGCCGAGGGCGTCCCGCCAGGCCGGCGACCACTCGTCGCGGACGGCGAACCACCGCTGGGCGATCTCGGCGAACTGCCGCACCTGCTCGCCCTGGAGCCACTCGATCGCGGCGCGGGCGTCGGGGTCGTCGTCGAAGTCGGTGCTCTCCCAGTTGGTCACGTCGTGCGCGGAGCGCCAGAACCGCTGCCGTCCGCTGCCGAGGTCCGGGGCCTCCTCGACCAGCCCGACGTCGGCGAGCTGGCGCAGGTGATAGCTGGTCGCGCCGGTGTTGGTGCCGAGCAGCTCGGCGAGGCCGGTGGCCGTCGCCGGGCCGCGGACCCGCAGGGCGCCCAGCAGCCGGGTCCGCAGCGGGTGGGCGAGGACCCGGACCTGTTGGTGATCGAGCCGTACCTGCCGCGGCTCGGGCTTCTCCGCACGTCCCATGAATGCACAATAACTGTGCACAATTTCTGTGCACAAGACTCATGCAAAGAAATTGTGCAATCGAGGTCGGTCAGGCGAACAGCTCGGTGACGCCGCGCAGGCGGGTGCGGAGCAGGCCGGCGGCACGGGCCGAGTCGAGGCGTACCTCGACCGGGCGGTGCAGGCCGGCGGCGGCCGTGGTGGTGGTCCGCAGCCCGGCCGGGTCGACGCCGAGCCGGCGGGCCAGCAGCCGCCCGATGTCGGCGCGGCTGACCTGGTCCGGGCCGGCCACGTTGAGCGGGCCGGCCAGGTCGGTCGGCAGCAGCTCCAACACCGCCGCGGCCAGGTCGGAGACGTCGACCGGGCACCGGATCTCGTCGCTGAACAGGGTGGCCCGGCCGGCGAGCGCGTCCCGGCACCGCTGGATCTGCTTGCTCCCCTCCCCCAGGATCAGCGAGGTCCGCACCAGCAGCGCGCCCGGGTCCACCGCCCGCACCGCCGTCTCGGCCGCCGCCTTCGCCGCCCCGTACGGATACACCGGCGTGGGCGTCTCGTCGTCGGCGTACGGGGCCGGGCGGCCGGCGTGCAGCGCGTCGCTGGACAGGTGCACCAGCCGCGCGCCCACCTCGGCGGCGGCGGACGCGACGTGGGCCGCCCCGTCGGCGGTGACGGCCCAGTCGTCGAAGCGGTACGGGGTGCTGACGACCGCGTCGGGACGTACCCCGGTCACCAGCGCGCGCACGGCGGCGCGGTCGGTGACGTCGAGCCGGCGCGACGCGACGCCCGGCGCCGCGACGGCGGCCCGGTGGTGGGTGCCGACCACCCGGTGCCCGGCGGCGACCGCCTGGCGGCACACCTCTCCACCCAGGAACCCGCTGGCACCCACCACGAGCAGGTGCATCAGGTCGGGTCGGCCACCGGGGCGGCCGGGCCGGCGGTGCCGGCGTGCGGGGCGGCCGGGGCCTTCGGCTTGGCGTCGATGCCGGCCTCGGCGCGCTGCTGCCCGGTGATCGGGGTGGGCGCGCCGGTCAGCGGGTCGAAGCCGCCTCGGGTCTTCGGGAACGCGATCACCTCGCGGATCGAGTCCGCGCCGGCCAGCAGCATGCACACCCGGTCCCAGCCGAACGCGATGCCGCCGTGCGGCGGCGCGCCGTACTTGAACGCCTCCAGCAGGAAGCCGAACTTGTCCTGCGCCTCGTCGGCGGTGATGCCGAGCAGGTCGAACACCCGCTGCTGCACGTCGCCGCGGTGGATACGGATCGAGCCACCGCCGATCTCGTTGCCGTTGCAGACGATGTCGTACGCGTAGGCGAGCGCCCGGTCCGGCGCGGACTCGAACCGGTCCACCCACTCGGCGTTGGGCGAGGTGAACGGGTGGTGCACGGCGGTCCACCCGCCGTCGTCCGTCCGCTCGAACATCGGCGCGTCGACCACCCAGCAGAAGGCCCACGCGCTCTCGTCGACCAGCCCGGCCCGCTTGGCGATCTCGATCCGGGCCGCGCCGAGCAGCTCCTGCGCCTCCCGGGCGTTCGTGCTCGCGGCGAAGAACACCGCGTCGCCGGGCTTCGCGCCGACCGCGTCGGCCAGGCCCGCGAGGTGCGCCTCGGAGAGGTTCTTCGCCACCGGGCCGCGTGCCTCGCCGGTCTCCGCGTCGAGCACCACGTACGCCAGGCCCCGCGCGCCACGCGCCTTCGCCCAGTCCTGCCAGCCGTCCAGCTCCTTGCGGGTCTGCGAGGCGCCGCCCGGCATGACCACCGCGCCGACGTAGCCGCCCGCGTCGATCGCGCCGGCGAACACCCGGAACCCGGTGCCGCGCAGATAGTCGGTCAGCTCGGTCAGCTCGACGCCGTAGCGCAGGTCCGGCTTGTCGGAGCCGTACCGGGCCATCGCGTCGTGCCAGGTGATCCGCGGGATCGGCCGGGTGATCTCGTGGTCGGCCAGCTCGGACCAGAGCTTCGCCACGATCGCCTCGCCGAGGTCGATCACGTCGTCCTCGGTGACGAACGACATCTCGATGTCGAGCTGGGTGAACTCCGGCTGCCGGTCGGCGCGGAAGTCCTCGTCCCGGTAGCAGCGGGCGATCTGGTAGTAGCGTTCCATCCCGCCGACCATGAGGAGCTGCTTGAACAGCTGCGGGGACTGCGGCAGCGCGTACCAACTGCCCGGCTGGAGGCGCACCGGGACCAGGAAGTCGCGGGCGCCCTCCGGGGTGGAACGGGTGAGCGTCGGGGTCTCGATCTCCAGGAAGTCCCGCTCGTGCAGCACGGCGCGGGCGAGCTGGCTGGCCCGGGAGCGCAGCCGCATCGCCTTCGCCGGGCCGCCACGGCGCAGGTCGAGATAGCGGTACTTCAACCGGATGTCGTCGCCGGCCTCGACCTGGTCGTCCACCGGCAGCGGCAGCGGCGCGGCCTCGGAGAGCACCTCCAGCGCGGCGGCGGTCACCTCGACCTCGCCGGTCGGCAGCTCGGGGTTCTCGTTGCCCTCGGGCCGGCGGGTCACCTCGCCGGTGACCTTCACGCAGAACTCGTTGCGCAGCGCGTGCGCGTCCTCCTCGCGCAGCACCACCTGCACGACGCCGGAGGCGTCGCGCAGGTCGACGAAGACGACACCGCCGTGGTCGCGCCGGCGGGCCACCCACCCGGCGAGCGTCACCGTCGAGCCGGCGTCCGCGGCGCGCAGGCTTCCGGCATTGTGGGTACGGATCACGGCTGGTGTCTCCTCATCGTCGGGCTGCCCCCGCATTCTGTCAGCTCCGCGGAGCCGCCCCCGCGCCACCCGGCCGATCCGGCTCAGGCGTCCGGGATCTCCCAACCGGTCACCTGGAGTGTGGTCGAGCCGTCGTTGCTCACGCCCACCACCTCGATCAGCGCCATCCGCCACGGATCCCCGTGCGCCCGGGCGTAGGCGTAGTCGGTGGTGATGCAGATCGCCGTGCCCTTGCGCACCGGGATCCGCTGGGCCTCGCCGATCAACGCGGTGCGGATCTTTTTGGCGCATTCCTGGGGGGTCGTGCCGGCGCTGGCCGCGTCGGTGCCGTCCACCCCGTTCTCCAACCGGAGCGTCGAGGGTTCGTTGCCGCAGCCCCGGGTGAACCGGATGTCCGCACCGGTGGAGTCGTTCCTGGTCCGCGGCTCGTCCAGGTCCACGTACATCGAGTAGCTGCACGCCGCCTGGAGGACCAGCGGCTCCTTCTGGTAGCTGGGCCGGTAGACCGTCCGCTCGTCGAGCGCGGGCGCCTCGCCGGGAGAGCGGGGTGTGTCGTCGGGGGTGGTGCCCTCCGTCTCGGTGGGTGCGCTGCTGGTGGGAGGTGGGGCACTACCGCCCGGCTCGCCGTTCGCCGACGGGCTCGCCGCCGTCCCCGGTCGCAGCGCGATGTCCTTCGCGTCCTGCGCCTGGTCGATGGCCCGCCAGGCGAAGATCGCCGAGCCGAGGGCGAGCAGCAGCGCGAGTCCGGCGACGCCCAGCGCGAGCACGACGAGGCCACGGCCGCCCGAGCGGGGTGCGCTGGCGGGCCCACCGGCGCCACCGCCGGGAACACCGGACGGGCCGGGCATGCCGGGGCCGGACTGGGCTCCGCTGCCGGCGGAGGGCGGGTTCGCCTCCGGGAAGTTCGGCCGGGGGTCGTTCGGCCCGCGGGACTCGCTCATGGCTGCCTCTCCTGACAGTCGACGGTTCAACGAACTGCGGTTATCGCAGGATCAGCGCGATTGCGCTGTCGCCAAGCGGACAACACCGGCGAACAGAGTCGCTTGTGGACGGCGGCGATGATAGAAACACGGGCGCAATCGCGTCGGCCACAGACAACCGGGGAGAGGCGTGGCGACCGTCGACAACGAACCGCCCGTCGGGTCCGGCCGCCGTCGGGGCGGTGACGGGCCGAGATGGGTGCTGTGGGTGACCACCGTCGCCACGATCATCGGTGTCCTGTTCGCAGGCGCCGCGTTGCTGCGCGACTACTTCAACTGGGAACACACCGATCCCGAGGCGGGCCGGACCCCGACCGGCGTGACCGGCGCGCCGAGCCCGGACGCAAGCGGTGACCCGACCACCGGGCCCGCCACGGCCGCGTCCCCGACGTCCGGGCCCGCCGGGGTGCACCTGGACAGCCTGCCGGTGGAGTCGGGCGCCGGGAACATCGTCGCCCTACCCCGGGCGCTCAAGGGAACGGCCGGTCTGGACCGGGCGGTGGCCGTCCGCTGCCCGGAGAACAGCTCCGGCGACAAGCAGCGTGAGGTGACCTACGATCTGCGGCGTCGCTACCTGGACCTGACGCTCACCGTGCGGGCGCATTCTCCGGGTGACCCGCAGGCCCCGGTGCGGGTCACCGCGTACGCGGCGGTCCGCCGGCCGGACGACAGCGGAGTGGACCGGCTCCGGCGTGCGTTGGTGGACGCCCGGGAGGGCGCGCCGGGGAAGCTCGCCGCCGACGTGGCCGGTGCCGACGGTGTCATCCTGTCCGTGGAGTGCCAGTTCCCCGATTCGGTCGTGATCCTGGCCGACACCCGGGTCACCCCGGCCTGACCCGTCCGACGCCGCTCAAGCGCGGATCGGGTACACGCGGAACGGGCCGCCGGTCGCCCGGCGGCCCGTTCGTGGGGTACGGATCAGAAGACGCTCACGCCGTAGACGCTGAGCGGCTCGGTGACCGGCTGGAAGTAGGTCGTGCCACCGGTGCGGCAGTTGCCGCTGCCGCCGGAGGTGAGGCCGAGCGCGGTGCTGCCGCTGAACAGCGAGCCGCCGCTGTCGCCGCCCTCGGCGCAGACGTTGGTGCGGATCAGGCCGGAGACGCTGCCCTCGGCGTAGTTGACCGTCGCGTTGGTGGCCGAGACGGTGCCGCTGCGCAGGCCGGTGGTGCTGCCGGAACGCCGCACCGACTGGCCGACGTAGGCGTTACCGGCCGAGGTGATGTCCTGGTAGCTGCCGTTGTAGAGGTAGACGTTGCCGGCCGCGTTGGCCGAGTTGCTGTGCCGGACGATGCCGTAGTCGTTGCCCGGGAAGCTGGTGCCGGCCCGGGTGCCGAGCACGGACGTCTGGCTGGAGTTCGAGTACCAGGTCGAGCCCAGGTTGGTGCAGTGCCCGGCGGTGAGGAAGTAGTAGGTCGAGCCGCTGCGCACGTTGAAGCCGAGCGAGCAGCGGTAGCCGCCGGTGTAGATGGCCTGGCCGCCGGAGATCCGGGTGGTCAGGGTGCCGGCCTCGGCCTCGATCCGGACCGCGCCACCGGTGCGGGCGGCGGCGGCCTTGACCCGCGCCAGCTTGGCGCCGGTGACGGTGCTGTCCACCGAGACGACGACCTGGTTGGTCGCCGCGTCGGTCCACCAGGCGGTGCCCGGGATCTTGGCGGAGCGCTCCAGCTCGCCGGTGGCGGCCTTGAGCTGGTTGGCGCCGCGGGTGACGAGCTTCGGGGTGGCGCCGGCGGCGTGCACCTGGCGGGCGGCTGCGGCGTCGGTCACCGTGACGACCATCTTGCCGCTGGCGTCGGCGTACGTGCCGGCGGCGCGGTCGCCGAGCTTGGCGGCGAGGGTGGCGGCGGCGTCGGGCGAGGCGGGGGCGGGGGCCGCCTGGGCGGGCGCGCCGAGGAGGGAGCCGGTGACCAGGGTACCGGCCACGGCGACGGCGGCGGCGCGACAGAGCGTGGACCTCGTGGGTCGCATGTAACAACCTCCGAACGGGGGTGAACGGGCGCTGTGATAGAGGCACGCCCGAGGACAACCCGGCCGACCTGGGGAAACCGTCCGGGCTGACCAAAGTATTCACATATTTAAGATCGTAAGCAAGACGCAAGTTTGCCCGGATTCGCACCGCCACCCGATGTAACGCCTGAGCAACAACATCGTCACCAGGTGTCAGAGCCGGTCAGGCCCGGCGGCCGGCCGGGACCCGTCGCGCGACTGGACCACGTCGTGCCCCTCAACGCAACGCAGCGCCACCCGGACCTCGGCGCCGCGGTCAGCACCCGGACACGCGCACTTACACGGAAGTAGTGGCTACTTGCGCTCGTATAGCCACTCTTTCCGTGAATCAGCGGGGCGAGGCGGTGTGGAGGGGGTGGGGGGTCAGGGGGTGGGGGTCAGGCGCGCGGCGCGGGCGGCGCGACGCTCCTCGAACCGGGACGCCTGGGTCTCCAGGGTGTCGAGCTGGGCGGCGATCTGCTCGCGGGCGGCCTCGCCGTCGCCGTTGAGGCCGGTCACCTCGAACAGGTTCCACTGGCGCAGCACCGGCACCACCACCTCGTCCCGGTGCTGACGCAGGTCATAGATGCCGGCCAGGGCGATCGCCACCGACTTGCGGGCGAAACCGTCGATGCCCACCCCGGGCATCTGGAAGTCGGCGAGCACGTCGGCGACCGCCCGCATGGCCTGGCTCGGCGCCAGCTCGAACGACGCGGCGAGCAGGTTGCGGTAGAAGACCATGTGCAGGTTCTCGTCTGCCGCCACCCGGGCCAGCAGCGCCTCGCAGGCCGGGTCGCCGGTGGCCCGGCCGGTGTTGCGGTGCGAGATGCGGGTGGCCAGTTCCTGGAACGACACGTACGCCAGCGAGTGCAGCACCTCGTCGTCGTGCACGTTGCGGTAGCCGGCGGACATGTGCACCATCCGGGCCCGCTCCAGCGCCACCGGGTCCACCGCCCGGGTCACGGTGAGGTAGTCCCGGATCGCGGTGCCGTGCCGCCCCTCCTCGGCGGTCCACCGGTGCACCCAGGTGCCCCACGCCCCGTCCCGGCCGAACAGCGTGGCGATCTCGTGGTGGTAGGAGGGCAGGTTGTCCTCGGTGAGCAGGTTGACGATCAGCGCGGTGCGGGCCGCGTCGGGGATCGTCGAGTCCGCCGGCGACCACGCCTCGCCGCCGAGCGGGCCGTCGAACGTGCGCCCGGCGCTCCACGGCACGTACTCGTGCGGGAACCACTCCTTCGCCAGCGACAGGTGCCGGTCGAGGTTCTTCTCCACGACCGGTTCGAGTTCGGTGAGCAGAGCGGTCTGGCTGAGCACGGACACGAGTTCTCCCTACGGTGGCGTAACTTACGCCACCGTAGGTCCAATCGGCGTCAGGCGCCAGTGGCGGCCACCAGCGGCTTCAGGTCCGCACGGGGCGGGGTCCACTCCCCCGCCGCGGCGGGCACCTGCTCGCCGGAGCGGATGTCCTTCACCTCGTCGCCGTCCGCGCCGGGGAACCAGACGTACGGGATGCCGCGCCGCTCGGCGTACCGGATCTGCTTGCCGAACTTCGCCGCGGACGGCGACACCTCGGTCGGCACCCCCCGCGAGCGCAGCGCCGCCGCGACCGCGTCGCTCGCCGCCCGGTCCTCCTCGGCGGTGACCGCGACAAGCACGCAGGTCGGCACCGACCGGGACACCGACAGCGCCTCGGCGCCGAAGAGCAGCCCGAGCAGCCGGGTCACCCCGATCGAGATGCCCACGCCCGGGAAGCGGACGTTGCCGGAGCTGGCCAGGTTGTCGTACCGGCCGCCGGAGCAGACCGAGCCGAACCGCTCGTAGCCGACCATCTGCGTCTCGTAGACGGTGCCGGTGTAGTAGTCCAGGCCCCGGGCGATGCGCAGGTCGGCGACGCAGAGCCCCGGCGAGTGCGCGGCAGCGGTCTCCATCACCGCGGTCAGCTCCGCGACGCCCTCGTCGAGCAGCGGGTCGTCCACCCCGAGGGCGCGCACCGCGTCGGCGAAGGAGGCGTCCGGCGCGGAGATCTCGGCCAGCGCCAGCACCGCCTTGGCCTGCGCCTCGCTCGCCCCGGCGGTCTCCGCGAGCAACTCGGCCACACCCGCCGGACCGATCCGGTCCAACCGGTCGACGGCGCGCAGCGCCGCCATCGGGTCGGTCAGCCCGACGCCCCGGTAGAAACCCTCGCAGATCTTGCGGTTGTTGACCTGGATGCGCACCGGCGGGATGGGCAGCGAGCGCAGCGCGTCGCCGATCACCAGCGGCATCTCCGCCTCGAAGTGCGCCGGCAGGGTGTCCCGGTCGACGATGTCGATGTCGGCTTGGAGGAACTCGCGGTAACGGCCCTCCTGCGGGCGCTCCCCCCGCCACACCTTTTGGATCTGGTAGCGCCGGAACGGGAACTGGAGCTTGCCGGCGTTCTCCAGCACGTAGCGGGCGAACGGCACGGTCAGGTCGAAGTGCAGGCCGAGCGCGTCGTCACCGGCCGGACCGTCGGCGTCGGCCTGCAACCGGCGCAGCAGGTAGACCTCCTTCGAGGTCTCCCCCTTGCGCAGCAACTGGTCGAGCGGCTCGACCGAACGGGTCTCCAGCGGCGCGAAGCCGTACAGCTCGAACGTGGCGCGGATCCGGTCCAGCACGAACTGCTCGATCATCCGCTGTGCCGGCGTCCACTCGGGGAAGCCGGAGATGGGCGTGGGCTTGCTCATGGCGTACTCCTTGATCCCGCGCGGACCGCGCGGGGATGTCACGGGCGGCTAGAGGCCGCGGGTGGGTCCGGCCGGGCGCGCGTCGCCCGCCACCTCGACGAGGTACGGGTTGGTCGCGCGCTCGCGGCCGACGGTGGTCGCGGGGCCGTGGCCGGGCAGGACGACGGTGTCGTCGGCCAGCGGGAGGACCTTGTCCCGGAGGCTGGCCAGCATGCGGGGCATGCTGCCGCCCGGCAGGTCGGTGCGGCCGATCGAGCCGGCGAAGAGCACGTCACCGGAGAGGCAGACCTCGTCTGCCTCCCAGGGCGAGCCGGCGCCGGGCAGCCGGAACAGCACCGACCCGCCGGTATGGCCGGGAGCGTGGTCGACGGTGATCTCCAACCCGGCCAGCGACAGCGTCGCGCCGTCGGTCAGCTCGGCCACGTCGTCCGGTTCGGTGTACGGCAGCCGCCCGCCGAAGAGCGAGGTGAGGTCCATCGACAGCGCCTTGGTCGGGTCGGCGAGCATCTCGCGGTCCGCCGGGTGCACGTAGGCGGTGATGCCCCGCGCGCCGCAGACCGGCGCGACCGAGAACGTGTGGTCGAGGTGGCCGTGGGTGAGCAGCACGGCGGCCGGATGCAGGCGGTGCTCGGCGAGCACGGCGTCGAGCCGGTCGATCACCCCGATGCCGGGATCGACCACCACGCACTGCTCCCCCGGCCCGGTCGCCACCACGTAGCAGTTGGTGCCGAAGGCGTCCGCGGGAAAGCCGGCCACGAGCACGTCCGTCCCCTCTCCGTCCGGTCGTCGTCGTCGCTCAGCAGCCTAGTCGCACCGGCGAGCGGGTTTCGCCGCCACCGGCACCGGGCGTCCCACCGATCCCAGTGACAACATCCGATAAGCGCAGGCGGACCTCGTACACCACATTCACAGTCGGTACCCGTACACTCTGGCGGGCGTGTGGCGTGGCGCACCCCGATTCGCAGCGCGGGCGGTGCCGGCGACGCCGACGACGATCAGGCAGAGGAAGGGGAGCACCTGTGGCTTCCAGCAGGGACCGGCAGCGCAAACTGGCGCGGGCGAAGCTCGACCGGCAACTCGCCCGGCGGGCCGCGGCTGCGCGGCGTCGCCGGCAGATCCAGGCCGGTGTGGGCGCCGCGGTGGTGCTCGTGCTGATCGTGGCCGGTTCGGCCTGGGCGCTCGGCGCGTTCGACTCGGAGCCGGAGAAGCAGGCCGCCGAGGACACCTGCCTCTGGACCCCGCAGGACGCCACCGGGAACACCAACCTCAAGGACGTCGGCACCCCGGCCACCCGGGACCTGCCCACGTCGGGCACCCGGCCGATGACGGTCACCACCAACCAGGGCGGGCCGATCACCGTCGAGCTGGACCAGGCCGCCGCCCCCTGCGGCAGCGCGAGCCTCGCCCACCTGGCCGGCCGGCAGTTCTACGACAACACCAAGTGCCACGAGATCACCAGCGAGGGCGCGCTGCGCTGCGGCGACCCGAGCGGCACCGGGATCGGCGGGCCGACCTACACGTTCTTCGACGAGAACGTCCCCGCCGCGCCCGAGCCCAGCCCGTCGGCCTCGCCGGCCCCGGGCGAGCCGCCGGCGTACCCGAAGGGCACGGTCGCCATGATCGGTAGCCCGCCGGGCAGCAACGGCAGCCAGTTCCTGATCTTCTTCAAGGACTTCAACCCGGCCAAGCCGGCCTACAGCATCGTCGGCAAGGTCACCGGCGGGATGGACGTGGTGGAGAAGATCGGCGCGCTGCCGACCGTCGACAACGGCGGTGGCGTCAAGGTCAAGCCGAAGACGGACGTGGTGATCCAGAGCCTCACCGTCGGCGAGCCGAACGCCGCGCCGAGCGAGCCGGCGAGCAGTCCCAGCGCCGGATGACCCGCCGTTGAGCGGGCGTTGATCGACCTTTTGACTTGGCGGCGCCCGGCGCCGTCCCCCGGATACCCAGCAGGTGAGGAGTGACCGTGACGTCCACGAGAGACCGCCAGCGGGCGGCGGCGCGGGCCCGGCTCGAACGGGAGATGGCCGAGCGGGCCGGCAAGGCCCGCAAGCGCCGGCAGACGCAGGCGATCGTCGGCGCCGCCGCCGTGCTGGTGCTCGTCGTGGCCGGCACCGTCTGGCTCGTCACGTCGCTCGGCGACGACGACAAGAAGTCCGGCGACACCGCCGCCGCCGGCTTCACCCAGTGCACCTACACGGAGGTGCCCAAGGAGGGCCGTCCGGCGCAGATCAAGGACGTCGGGCTGCCGCCGACGCAGCAGGCCGACACGGGCAGCCAGACGATGACGATCGACACCAACCTGGGTCCGATCACCGCCAAGCTCGACCGGGCCGCGGTGCCCTGCACGGCTGGCAGCTTCACCCACCTGGCCAGCAAGGACTTCTTCGACAACACGAAGTGCCACCGGCTGGTCACCGAGGGCATCAAGGTGCTCCAGTGCGGTGACCCGAGCGCGACCGGCAAGGGCTGGCGGGACACCGACGGCACCGGTGGGCCGAGCTACAACCTGGCCGAGGAGAACCTCCCCACCGACAAGCGCCCGCCGTACCCGGAGGGCGTCATCGCGATGGCCAACTCCGGCCAGCCCGGCAGCACCGGCAGCCAGTTCTTCATCGTGTACGGCGACAGCCAGCTCGACCCGAACTACACCGTGCTGGGCACCATCACCGACGGCATGGACGTGGTGAAGCAGGTCGCCGCCGCCGGTGACGACGGCGCGTTCGCCAAGCAGGCCGGCGGCGGTCACCCGAAGAAGGAGATCGTCATCAAGGACATCTCGATGAGCCCGATCGAGGGCTGACCCGGTTCACGAGAAACGCCCGCCGGAGCGACCCGGCGGGCGTTTCCGTGTGCTCTCAGGCCCCCGAGGTGACCCGGTAGGCGTCGAAGACCCCGTCGACCTTGCGCACCGCGGCCAGCAGGTGCCCGAGGTGCTTCGGGTCGGCCATCTCGAAGCTGAACCGACTGACCGCCACCCGGTCGCGGGTGGTGGTCACCGTCGCGGAGAGGATGTTCACCCGCTCCTCCGACAGCACCCGGGTCACGTCGGCGAGCAGCTTGTGCCGGTCCAGCGCCTCCACCTGGATGGCGACGAGGAACGTGGAGGCCGACGTCAGCTTCCAGCTCACCTCGACCACCCGCTCGGGCTGGGCGCGCAGGTCCTCGGCGTTGGCGCAGTCGTCGCGGTGCACGCTGACCCCGCCGGAGCGGGTGACGAAGCCGAACACCGAGTCCGGCGGGACCGGCGTGCAGCAGCGGGCCAGCTTGATCCAGACGTCGCTGACGCCGCGGACCACCACACCCGGGTCGGCGCTGCTCTGCCGGCTGCGGGGCGGCCGGGTGGCGACGGCGGTCTCGGCGATGTCCTCCGCCGCGCCCTCCTCGCCGCCGTAGGAGGCCATCAGCTTCTGCACCACCGACTGCGCGGAGACCTGACTGTCGCCGACCGCCGCGTAGAGCGACGCCACGTCCGCGAGGTGCAGGTCCCGCGCGATGGCCATCAGCGCGTCCGAGGTGAGCATCCGCTGCAACGGCATGCCCTGCTTGCGCATCGCCTTGACGATCGCGTCCTTGCCGGCCTCGATCGCCTCCTCGCGCCGCTCCTTGTTGAAATATTGCCGGATCTTGGTGCGCGCCCGCGGGCTCTTGACGAAGCCCAACCAGTCCTGCGTCGGGCCGGCCGTGTCGGACTTCGACGTGAAGATCTCGATCACGTCGCCGTTGGACAGCGTCGATTCGAGGGGCACCAGCTTGCCGTTGACCCGCGCCCCGATGCACTTGTGCCCGACCTCGGTGTGCACCGCGTACGCGAAGTCCACCGGCGTCGACCCGGTCGGCAGCGGGATGACGTCGCCCTTCGGCGTGAAGACGTACACCTCCTGGCTGGACAGGTCGAACCGCAGCGCGTCGAGGAACTCGCTCGGGTCGGCCGCCTCGCGCTGCCAGTCCAGCAGTTGCCGCAGCCAGGTCATCTCGTCGATGTGCGCCGGCGGGCCCACCACCTGGGTGCCCTTGTGCTCCTTGTACTTCCAGTGCGCGGCGATGCCGAACTCGGCGGTGCGGTGCATCGCGTACGTGCGGATCTGCATCTCCACCGGCTTGCCGGTGGGCCCGATGACGGTCGTGTGCAACGACTGGTACATGTTGAACTTGGGCATGGCGATGTAGTCCTTGAACCGGCCCGGCACCGGCTGCCAGTTGGCGTGGATGACCCCCAGCGCCGCATAGCAGTCGCGCACCGTGTCGACCAGGATCCGCACCCCGACCAGGTCGTAGATGTCGTTGAAGTCGCGACCCCGCACGATCATCTTCTGGTAGATCGAATAGAGGTGCTTCGGCCGGCCGGTCGTCTCCGCCTTGATCTTGGCGGCCTTCAGGTCGGTGCCCACCTTCTGCGTCACCTGGCGCAGCAGCGACTCCCGCTGCGGCTGGTGCTCCCCAATCAGGCGCAGGATCTCCTCGTACCGCTTCGGGAACAGCGTGCCGAAGGCCAGATCCTCCAGCTCCCACTTGATCGTGTTCATCCCGAGGCGGTGCGCCAGCGGGGCCAGGATCTCCAGCGTCTCCTTGGCCTTCTGCTCCTGCTTGGGGCGGGGCAGGAACGTGAGCGTCCGCATGTTGTGCAGCCGGTCGGCCAGCTTGATCACCAGGACGCGGGGGTCCTTCGCCATGGCGACCACCATCTTGCGGATGGTCTCCGCCTTGGCCGCGTCGCCCAGCTTGACCTTGTCGAGCTTCGTCACGCCGTCGACGAGCAGCGCGACCTCGCCGCCGAAGTCGGTGCGCATCGCGTCGAGGGTGTATGCGGTGTCCTCGATCGTGTCGTGCAGCAACGCCGCCACGAGCGTGGTGGTGTCCATGCCCAGGTTGCCCAGGATGGTCGCCACCGCGAGCGGGTGCGTGATGTAGGGGTCGCCGGATTTGCGGTACTGCCCCGAGTGCCAGCGCGCGGCGGTGTCGAACGCACGCTGCAACAGGCGGGCGTCGGCCTTGGGATGGGCGTCCCGGTGGGCGGAGATCAGCGGCTCCAGCACCTCGCTGACCTGCGAGGTCTGCCAGGGCGCGTTGAACCGGGCCAGGCGGGCGCGCACCCGTCGGCCGGTCGGCGCGTTGGAGAGGGCGAAACCGCCGCTGGTCGAGGGGTCACCGTCGGTCGGGAACGGCACCACCACCCCGTCGTCGGCCGTCACGTCCGGCGCGTCGCCGTTCGCCCCGGCGGGCGTGTTGCCGCCGTGCTCGGTCACCGAGCCGTCCGCGTCGCCTGTCGGGTGCACCGTGCCCTCCACCGGAGGGACGACATCGTTGGACACCGGCCTCCTCACCGTTCGCCGGGATGCGCCGGCCGTCCGGCCGACGTCTGGTCCAACCGACCCGGGGGTCGGTGTTGTTCCGCGCCGGCCACCGGGGCTGCGCCCCGGCGGCTTCGCCCCCGGACGGTCACCCGCCCGGTCAGGCAATGGGCAATCCTACCGGTACGCAGGGTGCGCCGCCGCTCCCCCGGACGCCCCGTGCCGGCGGACCGACCGGGTGCCGGCGGGTCACACGGTCAACAGGGCATGGACCGGACGCGGGGCGAGCCGCTCCCGGCCCCCGAGGAAGCCCAACTCCAGCAGGACGGTGAAACCGGACACGGTGCCGCCGGCACGCTCCACCAGGTCGAGCGTGGCCTCGGCGGTCCCGCCGGTGGCGAGCACGTCGTCGAGCACCAGCACGCGGTGGCCGGCGGTGAACGCGTCCTGGTGGACCTCGAGCGTCGCCTCGCCGTACTCCAGCGCGTAGGAGGCCGCGTGGGTCGCCCGGGGCAGCTTGCCGGCCTTGCGCACCGGCACCACGCCGACCCCGGTGGCGTACGCGACGGCCGCGGCCAGCACGAACCCGCGCGCCTCGATGCCCACCACGGCGTCGAACGACTCGGGCCCGTGGTAGGCGATGATCCCGTCGATCACCTCACGGAACGCCACGCCGTCGGCGAACAGCGGCATCAGGTCCTTGAACATGACACCCGGCTTGGGGAAGTCCGGCACGTCGAGCGTCCGGCTGGCGACCAGTTGGGCGACCTCGGGGCCACTGTCTCCCCGTACGCCTGCGGTGTGGGTCTCCGTCACGGTGCGTCCCATGTCCTTTCGAAACGACGACGGCGTCCGTCATGCGGTGGCAACAGCATGACGGACGCCGTCCGGTCGGTTCTGCCCGGGCTCCGCGGTCAGCGGCGCTTCGCGCCGCCCGGCCGGTTGCCTCCGCCGGGACGGCCGCCCCGGGCACCGCTGGGGCGCTTGCCGCTGGGACGCGCGCCGACCTTCGGCGCGGCGCCGGCCAGGGCCGCGTCCGCGTCGACCGGCTGGTCGCCGCTCGGTGCGGGACGCGGGGCACCCTTCGGCGTGACCTCGCCCCGCGAGATGGCCGCCCGGCGGGCGTGCACCCGCTTGTTGTGCGCGCTGATCCGCGGGTCCTGGTTCTTCAGCAGCACCAGCAGCGGGGTGGCCAGCAGGATCGAGGTGAGGAACGCCACCGCCATGCCGACGAAGAGCACCAGGCCCAGGTCCTTCAGCGTGCCCGCACCGAGCAGGCCGGCGCCGATGAACAGCAGGCCGCCGACCGGGAGCAGCGCCACCACCGAGGTGTTCAGCGACCGCATGAGGCTCTGGTTGAGCGCCAGGTTGGACGCCTCGCCGTAGGTGAGGTTGTTGTTCGCGGTGATGCCCCGCGTGTTCTCCTGCACCTTGTCGAAGACCACCACCACGTCGTAGAGCGCGAAGCCCAGGATGGTGAGGAAGCCGATGATCGTCGACGGGGTGACCTCGAAGCCGACGAGCGAGTAGATACCGGAGGTGAGGACCAGGTTGGTGAGCAGCGAGATGATCGCGGCGACCGCCATCCGCCACTCGAAGCGCAGCACCAGGTAGACCGTCACCACGGCGAGGAAGATCAGCAGGCCGAGGAACGCCCGCGAGGTGACCTGACTGCCCCACGCCTCGGAGACCTGGCTGCCGCTGATCTGGTCGGCCTGGATGCCGAACTTCTCCGCCATCGCGGTCTTGGCCGCGTTGGCCTGCTCGGCGGTGAGCTGCCCGGTGCGCATCTCGTAGTATTCGCCGCTGGTGCCGCCGACCTTCTGCGCGGTTACCACCTGCACGTCGGGGGCCTCGGCGGCCAGCGCCTCGTCGACGGTCTGCTCGGCCCGGTCCAGCGTGCCGACGCTGGCCGGCACCTGGAACGAGTTGCCGCCGGCGAACTCGATGCCGAGCTTGAAGCCGTTGAGCGCGAAGCTCAGCACGGCGATCAGCACCAGCGCGCCGGCCACACCGAACCAGAGCTTGCGCTTGCCGACGATGTTGAGATCGGCCTCGCCACGGTAGAGCCGGGCGGCCAGACCACTCTTAGCCATCTCAGGCCTCCTTGACGCGCGGGTTGCGGGCGGCGCCCGACTCGGCCGACCGGGCCGGCAGCGCCCGGCCCAGACCGCTGACCCGCGGGGACAGGAACGCCCGGGTGCGGGCGAACATCGTCATGATCGGGTGGCGGAAGAGGAACACGACGACCAGGTCCAGCACGGTCGCCAGGCCGAGCGCGAAGGCGAAGCCCTTCACCGTGCCGACCGACACGATGTAGAGCACCACGGCCGACATCAGCGTGATCGCGTTCGCCGAGATGATCGTCCGGCGGGCCCGGACCCAGGCCCGCGGCACCGCGCTACGTGGGCTGCGACCCTCGCGGATCTCGTCCTTGAGCCGTTCGAAGTAGATGACGAACGAGTCCGCCGCCACACCGAGCGAGACGATCATGCCGGCGATCCCGGCGAGCGTGAGCGTGAACCCGATCGACCGGCCGAGCACCACGAGCGCGCCGAAGACCAGCAACGCGGAGAGCACCAGGCTGAGGAAGATGACCGAGCCCAGCAGCCGGTAGTAGAAGAACGAGTAGATGATGACGAGCAGCATGCCGATGCCGGCCGCCAGCAGACCCGCCTGGAGGTGGCTGGAGCCCAGCGTCGCGGTGACGTTCTGCTGCTCCTGCGGGACGAACGTCACCGGCAGGGCGCCGTAGCGGAGCTGGCTGGCGAGCGCGTTCGCCGACTTGCTGTCGAAGCTGCCGGTGATCTGCGAGTCACCGGTGAGCACACCCTGGATCTCCGGCGAGGAGACGATCTCGTTGTCCAGCACCACGGCGACCCGGCACTTGCCGTCCTGGCCGAGCGCGGTCTGGTCACAGGCCTGACCCTCGTTGTTGAACGCCTCGCGGGTCAGCGCGGTCCACTTCTCCTGGCCCTTGCCGGTGAAGTTGAGGCTGACCACCCAGGAGCTGGTCTGGTCGAGCTGGGCGGAGGCGTTCTTGACGTCGGTGCCCAGCACCTTGGCCACGTCGAGCAGGTATTTCGCGCCGGACTCGCAGGCCACCGCCTTCTGCTTCTCGTCCTTGATCGAGGCGGCCGGCCGCTTGTCGAGCTGGGCGCAGGTGATGGTGGGGACGTTGAACTGCATCTCCACCGGCAGCACCGCGACCTCCTGCGGGGTCAGCGTGCCGAACGGCTTGAGCTTGTCCGCCAGGGACGGGTCGGTGGCGAGGTCGGCCGGGGCCTGGAGGCCCGAGGCGGCGGTCCACGCGGCGGCGCCCACCTTCTGCTGCACGGCCTGGCGCTGCTGCTCGATGCTCTGCGGCACCGGCTCGGCGCTGGCGCTCGGGCTCGGCGCGGCGGCGCTCGCCGAGGCCGACGGCGTGGCGCTGGCGCTCGGCGCGGGGGCCATACCACCCTGCCCACCGGCGCTCGGCGACGCGCTGACCTTGGCGCTGCCGCTCGGCTTCGGCGACGCGCTGCCCGACGGCTGGGCACTGCCGGACGGGGCCGGGGTGGCGCTGGGGCTCGGCGGCGGCGCGGCGGCGGCGCCGCTGCCGTCGGTGGCCTTGAGCACCTTGCGGAAGCGCAGCTCGGCGGCGCTGCCCACGTCGGTCAGGTCACGGTTCTCGCCGGGCAGGGAGATGACGATGTTGCGGTTGCCCTCGGTGACCACCTCCGCCTCGGCCACGCCGTAGCCGTTGACCCGGCTCTCGATGATCTGGCGCGCCTCTTCGAGGTTTTCCGAGGTCGGCGGCTTGCCGTCCACCGTGTTGGTGGCCTCGAGCGTCAGCCGGGTGCCGCCGATGAGGTCCAGGCCGAGCCGGGGCTCCAGCCGGTCCTTCCAGCCACCACTGGCGCCACCCGAGAAGAACACCAAAAGATAGAGGACGACGAAGATGAACCCGAGCACGGCGAGCTGCCGTCCGGGGCGCATCTGTCCCTGAGGTGGTGCCACGGCTGTCCTGTCTCCCTGTACGGTCGCGCCGTTTCCACGGCGGCGACAACTGTCGGGCCGGGGGTGTCCGCCCGACTGCTCCGGCGGGCCGGCGCCGGTGACCGGCACGCCGACCCGGTCGCGACGCGGGGGCATCGCGCGGGCCTGGCCGCGTGCCGGCGTCGGACGCCGACCCAACTATCCACTTCTGGAAGGTGTTTCCGCTGCCCCGTTCGGGGCGATGGTCACTCCTTGACCGGTTCGGTCTCCTCGCTGATCGTCTCCGCCTCGGGCGCCTCGGCCCGCTTGACCACCCGGGCCACGGCGGGACGGGCATAACGGGTCTGCACGCCCGGCGCGACCTCCAGCAGGACCGTCTCGTCCTCGATCGCGGTGACCGTGCCGTGCAGGCCGCCGATGGTGACCACCTCGTCGCCGGGGCCGAGGGCGGACTGCATCTGCTCCGCCTCGCGGCGACGCTTCTGCTGCGGACGGATCATCATGAAGTACATGACGACGAAGAGCAGAGCGATCATGAGGATCGGCGTCAGACCGCCGGCTCCCCCGCCACTCGCTGCTGCGTAAAGCACGGTGTCGACCTTCCGGTTGGCCTCCGCCGGCCCCGGAGGGCGCCGCAGCGGAGGCGGATTCTCACGTCCTGTACAGACCGCGGCGAAGTCTAGTCCCTGCTCCTGAGAAGACCGAATGCGACACAGATCACGAACGGATCACGGCTGGTCGGTCTGCGTGGAGAACAGATCGGGCCCCGGAGGGGTGTCCGCACCAAATGTACCATTCGGAGGAATCCGGCCCAGATGGTGCCAGGCGGCCCCGGTGGCCACCCGACCGCGGGGCGTACGCGCCAGCAGACCGGCCCGGACCAGGAACGGCTCGCAGACCTCCTCGACCGTGTCCGGCTGCTCCCCCACCGCCACGGCCAGGGTGGAGACCCCGACCGGGCCACCCCGGAACGAGTCGACGAGCGCGGTCAGCACCGCCCGGTCGAGCCGGTCCAGGCCGAGCGCGTCCACGTCGTAGACGGTGAGCGCGGACCGGGCGGTCTCCACCGTGACGACCCCGTCGGCGCGCACCTCGGCATAGTCGCGGACCCGGCGCAGCAACCGGTTGGCGATCCGCGGCGTGCCCCGGGACCGGCCCGCGATCTCCGCCGCGCCGTCGGGTGTGATCGGCACGCCGAGGATCCGCGCGGACCGGTGCAGCAGCGTCTCCAGATCGGCCGGCGAGTAGAAGTCGAGGTGCGCCACGAAGCCGAACCGGTCCCGCATCGGCCCGGTCAGCAGGCCGGCGCGGGTGGTCGCGCCGACGAGCGTGAACGGCTCCACGTCGAGCGGGATGGCGGTCGCGCCCGGCCCCTTGCCCACCACCACGTCGACCCGGAAGTCCTCCATGGCGCTGTAGAGCAGTTCCTCGGCCGGCTTGGCGATCCGGTGGATCTCGTCGATGAAGAGCACGTCGCCCTCGGCCAGGCTGGTCAGGATCGCGGCCAGGTCGCCGGAGCGCTCGATCGCCGGCCCGCTGGTCACCCGGATGCCCGTGCCCAGCTCGGCGGCGACGATGTTGGCCAGGCTGGTCTTCCCGAGGCCCGGCGGGCCCGACAGCAGGATGTGATCGGGTGGGGAGCCGCGCCGCATCGCGCCCTGCAACAGCAGGTCGAGCTGGTCGCGGACCCGGTCCTGGGCGATGAACTCGGCCAGCCGCTTCGGCCGGACGCTGGCCTCCGCGTCCAGGTCGGTGTCGCTGACGTACGCCGAGACCAGGTTGTCGTTGCTCATCGGCGGGCCGTCATCGGGTGCGGCCCAGGAGGCGGATGGCCTGCTTGAGCAGGACCGGCACCGGCGGGGTCTCCCCGTCGACGGTCTCGGCGACGGCGACCACCGCCTGCTCGGCCTGGGCGGTCGACCAGCCGAGCCCGACCAGCGCCTGGCGCACCTGCTCCGGCCACGCGCCGACGGTCACGCCGCCCGCGCCGTCCGGGCCGATCGCCACCGGGCCGACCCGGTCCCGCAGCTCCAGCACGAGCCGCTCGGCGCCCTTCTTGCCGATGCCCGGCACCCGGGTCAGCGCGGCGAGGTCGGCGTTGGCGATCGCCTTGCGGACCGCGTCCGGGGTGTGCACGGCGAGCACGGCCTGGGCCAGCCGGGGGCCGACGCCGCTCGCGGTCTGCAACAGCTCGAACAGCGCCTTGGCGTCGTCGTCGGCGAAGCCGTAGAGGGTGAGTGAGTCCTCCCGGACCACCAGGCTGGTGGCCAGCCGGGCCGGCTGGCCGACCCGCAGGTCGGCGATGGTGCCGGGGGCGCACTGCACGGCGAGGCCGATGCCGCCCACCTCCACCACGGCGTGGTCCGGACCGGTCGCGGTCACCGTGCCGCGCACACTTGCGATCATCGTCGCGCCCCTCCTCGTCGGGCCTGGTCGGCCGCGGCGGCCAGCTTGGACCGGGTGCCGCCGCGCCAGACGTGACAGATGGCCAGCGCCAGCGCGTCGGCGGCGTCGGCCGGCCTCGGCGGCTCCGCCAGCCGCAGCAGCCGGGTGACCATGGCGGTCATCTGCTTCTTGTCGGCCTGGCCGGAGCCGGTCACCGCCGCCTTCACCTCGCTCGGCGTGTAGGTCGTCACCGGCAGTCCGGCGCGCGCGCCGGCCAGCACCGCCACGCCGCTGGCCTGGGCGGTGCCCATCACGGTACGCACGTTGTGCTGGCTGAACACGCGCTCCACCGCCACCGCGTCCGGCCGGTGCTCGGCGACCAGGTCGGTCAGCGAGCGGTCCAGGTGCAGCAGGCGCATCGGCAACTCGTCGGCCGGATCGGTGTAGACGACGTAGTAGGCGACAAGCGTGCAGGGGCGGCCCGGCACGCCCTCGACCACGCCGACCCCACACCGGGTCAGCCCCGGGTCGACGCCCAGCACCCGCACGCCGCCTCCTCCCCGAGCCGCCAGCAGTACGTGTGTTCGACACCCTACCGAGGCGACCGTGCGACCGGACCGGCGGACACGCCGGAGGCGGCCGGCGACGCACGGCACCACACACCGAAGCGGTCGAGTATGTGCCGACGCCCCATGTGCCCGGGGCCACACGCCTCGTAACTTCTGCGCCATGACGGCAGAACCCGTGGCGGTCCCCCACGTCGTACACGTCGACCTCTCCGGTCGCACCGCCCTGGTGACCGGCGGTGGCAGCGGTATCGGGCGGGCCTGCGCCCGGCGACTGGCGGCGGCCGGCGCGGCGGTGCTGGTGCTGGACCGCAACGTGGAGGCGGCCAAGGCGGTGGCCGCCGAGGCGGGCGGCCGGGCCGAGGGCGTCGACCTGGCCGATCCGGAGGCGGTCGACCGGCTCGACGTCGACGCCGACATCGTGGTGAACAACGCCGGGTTGCAGCACGTCGCGCCGGTGCAGGACTTCCCGGTGGAGCGCTTCGAGTACATCCAGCGGGTGATGGTGGAGGCGCCGTTCCTGCTCATCCGCCGGGCGCTGCCCCGGATGTACGCCAACGGCTGGGGCCGGATCGTCAACATCTCCTCGGTGCACGGGCTGCGCGCCTCGCCGTACAAGGCGGCGTACGTCTCGGCCAAGCACGCCCTGGAGGGCCTGTCCAAGGTGGTCGCCCTGGAGGGCGCCGCGCACGGCGTGACGGCCAACTGCATCAACCCGGCGTACGTGCGGACCGCGCTCGTGGAGAGCCAGATCGCCGACCAGGCGGCCAGTCACGGCATCGGCGAGGACGAGGTGGTGGAGAAGATCATGCTGGCCCGGGCGGCGATCAAGCGGCTGATCGAGCCGGAGGAGGTGGCCGAGCTGGTGGCGTACCTGTGCGCGCCGCCCGCCGCGTTCCTCACCGGCGCCTCGATCGCCCTCGACGGGGGCTGGACGGCCAACTAGTGGCACCGCGCACAATGTCGGTCATGTCGTCGCCGGTCGAGTTCCTGGAGCTGCTGGCGCGCGAGGCCGCCGCGGTCGAGTTCGAGGGCCCGCTCGTCGCCGCGCGCGCCGCCGGCCTGCCCGCCGACCGGCTGGCCGAGCTGGAACAGGCGAAGGTGGTGGCGCTGCGGGTCCGGGCGCTGCTGGAGCGCCGGCGTCGCCGGGAGACCGAGCTGTCCGGCCTGTACGACACCGCGAGCGACCTGGCCGGCCTGCGCGACCTGGACGACGTGCTGCGCGCGATCGTGCACCGGGCGCGGATCCTGCTCGGCACCGACGTGGCGTACATGACGCTCAACGACGACGAGCGCGGCGACACGTACATGCGGGTCACCGACGGCTCGATCTCGGCCCGGTTCCAGCGGCTGCGGCTGGAGATGGGCGACGGGCTGGGCGGCCTCGTCGCGCAGACCGGCACCCCGTACGTCACCTCGAACTACCAGGAGGACGAGCGGTTCCGGCACACCGGGGAGATCGACGGCGGGGTGGGTGAGGAGGGCCTGGTGGCCATCCTCGGCGTGCCGCTGCGGCTCGGTTCCAGCGTGATCGGCGTGCTCTACGCGGCCAACCGCTCGGCCCGCCCGTTCGCCCGGGAGGAGGTGTCGCTGCTCGTCTCCCTGGGCGCGCACGCCGCGGTGGCGATCGACACCGCCCGGCTGCTGGCCGAGACCCGCGCGGCGCTGGCGGAACTGTCCGCGGCGAACAGCACCATCCGGGCGCACAGCAGCTCGGTGGAGCGGGCCGCCGCCGCGCACGACCGGATGACCGCGCTCGTGGTCCGCGGCGGCGGGATGGAGGACGTGGCGGCGGCGGTCACCGAGGTGCTCGGCGGGGCGCTGCTGGCGCTGGACGCCGAGGGGCGGCGGCTGGCCCGGGTGGGCGAGATCGAGGAGCCGGACCGCGCGGACATGGTGGAGGCGATCGCCGCGTCCCGCACCGAGGGGCGCAGCGTCCGCCGCGGTCCGCTCTGGTACGCCGCCGTGGTGGCCGGCGCGGAGAACCTGGGCGCGCTGGTGCTGCGCCCGGACGACGAGCTGGTCGACGCCGACCAGCGGATCCTGGAGCGGGCCGCGCTGGTGACCGCGTTGCTGCTGCTGTTCCGCCGGACGGTGGCCGAGGCGGAGGGGCGGGTCCGGGGCGAGCTGCTGGACGACCTGATCGCCCGGCCGGTGCGGGACACCGACGCGCTGCGCAACCGGGCCCGGCGGATCGGGGTGGACCTGGACGCCCCGCACGTGCTGGTGGCGGTCGGCGACGCCGCGTTCGCCGAGACCGGCTCGGCCCGGCAGCGGGTCCTGTCGTGGGCCACCACGTACGCCTCGACCCGGGGCGGGCTGGCGGCGGCGCGCGACGGGCGGGTGGTGCTGATGCTGCCCGGGCGGGACGCGGGCGGCGCGGCCCGCGCGGTGGCCCGGGACCTGTCCCGGTTGACCGGTTGGCCGGTGACCGCCGGGGCGAGCGGGCCGTCGACCGGGCCGGCGTCGCTCGCGGTCACGTTCGCCGAGGCGGAGCGCTGCCTGACCGCGCTCGGCGCGTTGGGCCGGACCGGGCAGGGGGCGAGCACGGCGGAGCTGGGGTTCGTCGGGTTGCTGCTGGGCGCGGTCGGCGACGCCGGTGACCGGGACGTGAGCCGGTTCCTCACCGCCACGGTGGGGCCGGTGGTCGACTACGACGCCCGGCGGGGCACCGCGCTGGTGAAGACGCTGGAGGCGTACTTCGGGGTGGGCGGCAGCCTGGCCCGGGCGGCCGAGCAGTTGCACGTGCACGTCAACACCGTGACCCAACGGCTGGAGCGGGTCGGCCAGTTGCTGGGCGCCGACTGGCAGAAGCCGGAACGGGCGCTCGAGGTGCAGCTCGCCCTGCGCCTGCACCGGCTGCGCGTCCCGCCCGGCTAGGCCGGCTGGCCGGGCCGGGCGGGCCGGGCGGGCCGGGCGGGCCGGCCGGGCCGGGCGGGCCGGCCGGGCCGGGCGGGCCGGGCGGGCCGGGCGGGCCGGGTCAGCGGGCGCGGAGGCCGTCGAGGACCGCGTCCACGATCCGCCCGGGCAGGATCCGTTCGTCCCACTCGGGGTGCCAGGGCAGCATCCGCTGGGTCAGGATCGGCGCGGTGAGCAGCGCCATGGCGACCTCGATGTCGACGTCCGCGCGCAGCTCGCCGCTGTCGATCGCGCGGCGCAGCACCTCGCGCATCGCCTGCCGCCGGGGCTCGATGATCGCCTCGTACGCCGCCCGGTGCGCGGAGCTGCGGCTCACCTCGGGCACCAGGCACGGCATGATCTTGCGGACCCGCGGGTCGACGTGCTGGCCCACGGCGCTGACCAGCAGCACCAGGTCGTCCCGGACGGAGTGCCCGCCGGTGCGGGGCGGGGCGCCCTTGAGCCGGCCCAGCGCGTCCACCAGCAGCGCTTCCTTGCCCGGCCAGCGGCGGTAGATGGTGGCCTTGCCGACCCCGGCCCGGGCGGCGATCGCCTCGATGGAGAGCGCCTCGACGGAGTTGCCCTCGGCGAGCAGGTCGAGTGCGGCCTCCACGATCGCCTCGTCCGCGCGGGTGCTCCGCGGTCGCCCGGGCGACCGCGGAGCATCCGCTGTGAAAGTCATGTCAGACATTGTCCACGAACCTATGCGGTTCCGGCCAACTCCGGCTCGCCGGCCGGGGCGGCCTCGGCCGCGGGAGCCGGACGGCCGGGCATCCAACGCGCCACGATCACCACGCCGAGCGCCGCCGCCAGCGCGGAGACCCCGGCCGCCCAGTGCATCGCGGAGACGAAGGAGTCGTTCGCGGCCTCGATCAGCCGGGGGGCGGCCGAGCCGACCTGGTCGGCGACCCCGTACGCCCCGGAGACCGACTCCCGGGCCGCGTCGCGGACCGGGGCGGGCAGCGCGGACAGCGCCGGGGTGACCTGGTCGCGGTAGACCGCGGAGAGCACCGAGCCGAGCACCGCCACGCCGAGCGCGCCGGCCACCTGGCGGACGGTGTTGCTGACCGCCGAGCCCACGCCGGCCTTCTCCCGGGGCAGCGCCGACATGATCGACTCGGTGGCCGGCGGCATGATGTTCGCCATTCCGGCGCCCTGGAGGAAGCCCAGCGCCGAGAAGATCCAGATCGGCGTCTCGGCGTCGATGAAGACGAACGCCGCAAGCGCGACGATGGTGAGCGCCAGGCCGACCGCCGCCACCGCCCGGCCGCCGTAGCGGCGGACCATCGCGGCGCTGCGCGGGGCGAAGATGAGCTGGGCCGCCGCGAAGGGCAGGAAGAGCAGGCCGCTCTCCAGCGGGCTGTAGCCGCGGACCAACTGGAGGTAGAACGCGCCGAAGAACATCACGCCCATCGCGGCGAAGAAGACCAGCCCGACCAGGGCCACCGGGGCGGCGAACCGGGGCACCCGGAACAGCCGCACGTCAAGCGACGGGTGGTCGCTGCGCAGCTCGTGGGCGACGAACCAGCCGAGCGCCGCGAGGCCGCCGGCGATCGAGACCCAGACCTGCGGCCGGCCGAACCCGTGCTCGCCGCCGTCGATGATGCCGTAGGTGAGCGCGACCAGGCCGATCACGGAGAGCAGCACGCCGAGCAGGTCCACCCGGCCCGGGGACGGGTCGCGGGACTCGGGGACCAGGATCGCCACCAGCAGCACGCCGACCGCCACCACCGGCACGTTGATCAGGAAGACCGAACCCCACCAGTAGTGCTCCAGCAGCGTGCCGCCGAGGACCGGGCCGATGGCCACGGCGAGGCCGACCGCGCCGGCCCAGACCCCGATCGCCCGGCCGCGCTCGCGCGGGTCGAAGACGTTCGAGATGATCGAGAGCGTGACCGGCATGATGGCCGCGCCGCCGACGCCCATCAGCGCCCGGGCGGCGATCAACTGCGCCGGGTCCTGCGCGTACGCGGACAGCAGCGAGGCCAGGCCGAACAGCGCCAGCCCGAGGATCAGGAAACGGCGGCGGCCGAACCGGTCGCCGAGCACGCCGAAGGTGAACAGCAGGCCGGCGAAGACGAGGGTGTAGGAGTTGATCGCCCACTCCAGCTCGCCCTGGCTGGCGCCGAGGCCGCGCACCGGATCGGCGAGGGTGCGCAGCGCGACGTTGAGGATGGTGTTGTCGAGGACGACCACGAGGAGGCTGATCACCAGCACCCCCAGGATCGCCCACCTCCTCGGGTGTCCGGTGTTCTCGTGCAGTTCCATGGGTCGGGTTCTCCCCCCGCTCACCCGTGTCAAAATCGATACGGGGCAGACTCGTAACGATGCCGAGCGTAGGTGAGCGATTTTCGATACGGAACAGGTTCGTATCGAATGTGTGCCAGGTCACGTTAAGCGGGGCCCCCGCCTCTACCGGAAGCGTTAAGCGGGGGCCCCTCCTTGCAGGCAGGCGGCGGTGGCTTCGGTGAGGGTGGTGAGGCGACGCGGGGCGGCGGGGACGGATGGGAACGGCTCGATCCAGCCCGGCCCGGCGGCGAGGACACGCAGTCCGGGGGTGTCCCGCCCGAGCCGGACCAGGCGATAGGACCGGCCGGTCAGCGGGCTCTGCGACCACACCACCACCACGCGCGGCCGGACCCGACGCACGGCGCTGGCAAGCGCCGTCCAAGGCAGGGCCGGGCCGAGGTGCAGGCTGTCCAGCCCCCGCTCCCGCAGGGCCGCCGCGAGCGCGTGCAGGCCGAGGCAGTGCGACTCCTGCTCGGCGCCGGCGAGCAGGACGCGCCCGGTCCGCCGCGCCGGACCCGGCTCGCGCGCCAGCACGTCCAGACCGGAGCGGACGCCCTCGGCGAAGGCGTGTTCGACGGCCACCTCGGCGGCGCTGCGGCCGGGCAGCGCGCCGAGCAGGGGCGCGCAGACCCGCTCCCACAGCGGCGTCACGCCCCACCGGTCCGCCGCCTCCACGATCAGCGCGGCGACCCGGCCGTCGTCCAGGTCCTCCGCGGCGAGGGTGAGCTGTTTACGCGCGTCCTCGACGGCCTCGGCCGGCATCGGCCCGGTCCTCCCCACCAGACGAACCCTCCCGGTAGACGGTCTCTACCGGGAGGGTTCGTCGGAACGGGACGGTCTGGATGCACCGGCCCGTCGGGTCAGTGGGCCTCGCGGGCCTGGCGTACGGCGGCGGTCAGCCGCGGCTTCATCCACCGCGCCACCGGCCGCTCGACGAACCGGTGGATCAGCCACGCGGCGAGCAGCAGGCCGGCGAAGACCGCACCGATCAGCAGCCACGGGGACAGGTGGCCCTGGGCGCGCTGGATCAACGCGATCCCGAGGGTCTGGTGGATGAGGTAGAGCGGGTAGGTCAGCGCGCCCGCCGTGGCCACCCAGGACCAGCGGACCCAGCCGAACCGGCCGAGGGCGACGGCCGCCATGAGGGCGAGGAAGAACACGACGATCACGGCGGACGGCAGATAGCCGACCTCCCGGGCCCGGGCGAGGCCGGGCAGGCGGGTGAGCGCGACCAGGCCGGAGAGCCCGACGATGGACCAGAGCAGCAGGTTCGGGCCGAAACGGTGGATGAGATAGAGCGCGACGCCGGCGATGAAGTAGCTGGCGTGGTTCGCGGCGGTCACCTGGATGAGCCACGTGTTGCCGAACTTCGGCGCGACGAGCGAGCCGATGGTCCAGAGGGCGCAGAAGGCGACCACACCGCGGTAGCTCAGGCCGCGGGCGACCAGGATCGCGAAGAGCAGATAGAAGATCATCTCGACGGTGAGCGTCCAGTAGGACAGGTCGAGATGACCGACGCCGAGAAAGTCCTGCATCATCGTCAGGTTGCCCAGCACCTGACGTGGCTCGGGCCGGCCCTCCCGCGGCACCAGCAGGAGCACGCCGGTGGCCAGCAGGACCGCGAACCAGTACGCCGGGTAGAGCCGCACCACGCGGGAGACGAAGAAGTCGCCGACCGTGCGGCCCCACGCGCTCATGCAGATCACGAAGCCGCTGATGATGAAGAACAGTTGCACGCCGAGGAAGCCGTACTTGGCCACGGCGTGCACCGGCCCGAAGATCGCTCCCGCCGACGGGTCCTGCCACGCGCCCAGCTTGTCCCCGACGAGGTGGTACGCGACCACCATGACCGCCGCGCCGAGGCGCAGCCCGTCCAGGACCAGCAGCCGCGGCCGGCGCGGGGCGGGCGTCTCGGCGGCGGGCGTCTCGGCGGCCGGTTCGACCGCCGGACCGGGATGGGCCGGATCCGGCGCGGGAACCGGTGCGAGGCGGTGGTCCGTCGCCTGCGTCATCGACGTCTCCTGGGGAAGGGTGGTGGGGGTGGCCGGTCGACGGACCGGATCATGCCGGTACGCGCTCCGGCGGGATCGACGTCGGTCGGACGGCGGCGCGTCGCCGGTGCCACAGCCAGAGCCCGGCGAGCGCGAAGAGTATCAGTGTGGAGCCGACGTAGGCATCGAGTGCCAGCGCCTGCGCCGCACCCTCCAACTTGCCCGACTTCCAGATCAGGCCGAGCGGGATGACCTCACCGGTGCGGGTACGCCCCGGCCACATGAGGAACGGCAGCACCGCGGCCACCGCGACCAGGCCGGCGAGCACCCGCGTGGCACCGCCGGCGCGTCGCACCACGTCGACGAGCACCAGCAGCATCGGGCCGATCCAGAGCCAGTAGTGCGACCAGCTCACCGGCGAGACGACGAGCATGGTCAGGCCCACCACGACCATCGCCATGGTCTCCTCGCCCTGCCGCTGGAGCGCGACGGCCAGGGCCAGCGCGGCCACCGCGACCACGACGACGGAGATCAGCCACCAGACGTTGTTCGGCTCGTTGATGTCGAGCACGCGGGCGACGGCGCCCTGGAGGGACTGGTTGCCGCCGTAGCGCGGGCCCAGCGTCATCAGCACCCGGCTGGAGTCGAACGCCCGGCCGGTGAGCCAGTAGTCGTACGAGCCGCCCGGCTGGATGATCGCACCCAGCAGGGTGAGCCCGGCGAAGGTGGCCGACGCCACGACGGCCGCCCGGATCCGCCGGGTCAGCAGCAGGTAGACCACGAACAGGCCGGGCAGCAGCTTGACCGCGGTGGCCGCGCCCACGCCGATGCCCTTGAACCGGCTCCGGTCCGGCCGGGAGAGGTCCGCCACGACCAGCAGCAGCACGAAGATGTTGATCTGGCCGAGGCTGAGGTTGCGTTGCAGCGGCTCGGTCCAGAGCAGCAGGGCGAGCGCCGCGGCGGCCAGGCCCAACCGGCCGCGGACCCCGCGGTGACCGAGCATGCCGGTGGTGAGATAGAGCGCGCCGAGCATGGCCAGCAGCCCCAGGGCGTTCCACCCGTAGAGGGCCGTGCGGGGGTCGAGCCAGGTCAGCGGCGTGATGAACGGCAGCGTCACCGGCGGGTAGGTGTAGGGCAGGTCAAGCGAGGTGTAGCCGAGCTGGTAGACCGGCTCGCCGTCCAGGAAGGCGTGCGCGGCGCCCAGGTACATCTGGAAGTCGATTTTGATCAGCGGATGGTCCCGCACGAAGGCGACATACGCCGCGACGGACCCCACAAGCGCCACCAGGCCCGGAACGAGCATCCAGTTCGGGAGGGTGACCTGCGGCGGCGCCGGGCGATCGGGTGGGGTCTCGGTAGCCAGCCGGCGGATACGCTGGATGATCATAGTGGCTTGGATCGTAGCCTAGGCCGGACGGCGCGGGGTACCGCCGTTCGGCCGCTGCGAACGGCCTCGGTCCGGGAAGGTGACCACCCGGCGGGCGCCCTCGCCGCGGGCCAGCCGCCCCAGCGCCGCGGGCGCCTCCGACAGCGGCACCGTGCCGCGGACGACGAGCGCCCTCATCGCCGCCTCGCGGCCAGCTCGGTGCGCAGGTCCATGACGTCCTTCGGGTCAGCCGGTCAGCGCGTCCAGGGCCAGGTCGACGTCCGCCTCGGTGGTGTAGAGGTGGAACGAGGCGCGCACCCGACCGGCCCGGACCGCCGCCCGCACCCCGGCCCGGGCCAGCTTCTCCTGCGCGCCCGCCACCTCGACGGTGACGATCGCGCTGTCACCGGGCGGACGGCCCAGCCCGGTCAGGAAGCGGTTGGCAAGCGCCACGTCGTGGTCCCGCACCTCCGCCAGGTCCAGGTCGGCGAGCAGTTCCAGCACCGGGGCCGCGCCGGCGTAACACAGCCAGGACGGGGAGATGTCGAACCGCCGGGCGTCGTCGGCCAACCGCATCGGCGTGCCGTAGTAGGAGGCGTGCGGGTCCTGGCCGGCATACCAGCCGGCGGCGTCCGGGCGCATCCGCTCGCGCAGCGCCGGCGCCAGGTAGGCGAAGGCCGAGCCGCGCGGCGCCATCAACCACTTGTACGCCCCGACCAGCACCGCGTCCGCCCGGTCCGCCGCGAACGGCAGCCAGCCGCACGCCTGGGTGGCGTCGACCACCACGAGCGCGTCGTGCGCCCGGGCCGCCGCGACGATCTCGTCGTACGCCGCGACCGTGCCGTCGGCGGACTGCACCACGCTGAACGCCACCAGGTCGGTGCCGGCGTCGATCGCGTCGACCAGCCCGGCCAGCGGGACGGTGCGCACCCGCACCCCGCGCTCCTCCTGCACCAGCCAGGGGAAGAGGATCGAGGTGAACTCGCCCTCCGGCACCACCACCGTGGCGCCGGGTGGCAGCGCCGCCGCGATCGGCGCGGCGAGCTGGGAGACGGCGGCGCCGATGCTCACGTCGGCGACGTCGACGCCGACCAGCCGGGCGAACGCGGCCCGGGACCGGTCGACCGAGGCGTCCCACACCTCGAACGACACCCCACCGGTACGCCATTCGGCGAGCACCTGCTGCACGGCCGTCCACACCGGATCGGGCGGCAACCCGTAGGTGGCGGTGTTCAACCAGCCCGGATCCGGCTGCCACAACTTCTGTGCCTGCTCCAACTCCATGCCACCGACGCTAGCCAGCCCCACCGTTGACCCGACACCGCCAATCCCACCCCCGTGGCCCCGCCCTTCCCACCACACCACCGCGCGTGATCCACACCACCTCGGCGCAATGGAGTCGATCATGGGGTCGGATACCGCCGCCTCGGCGTAGTGGCGCGTTGAGGCACGGTCTCCGGGCACGGCCGAGAGGAGGCAGGACCGGAACGCACCGGACCACATCGGACCGCAGGAAGACCACCGGAGGTCGCGTACCTACCGACCGGGCCGGCTCAGTCCGGCGCGGGCAGGCCGGCGAGCGCGGTCGCCATCTCCGCCCGGACCCGGGACAACGGCCAGCCGGCCAGCTCGGGCAGGCCGTGCCGGTCCCGCAGCCGCCGCACCGCCGCCAGGCCGACCAGGTAGCCGCAGCGCCGGGGCAGGTCGCCGCGCAGCGGCGAGTCCCGCATGAGGAAGTACGCGGCATGGTGGTCCGGGTCCGTCGCGTCGAGGTCGGCGCGCACCCGGTCCAGGATCTCCGGCCAGCGGCGGCGACACTCGTCCAGCCAGGGCCGGTGGCCGGGGCGACCGAACCAGAGGTACGCCTCCAGCGGGCGGCCGGGATCGATTTCGGCGGTGACCTGGGTGGCCAGCCCCTCGGCGAAGAGCTGGTTCGCCACCCCGTGCGGCGGCCAGTCGCGGATGCCGGCCCGGCGGTCGTGCACCACGTGCGCGACCTCGTGCCGCACCAGCAGCCCGTCGTCGTCCGGCGGGCCGAGACGTTCCACGGCGAGGAAGAGCGCAAACCGGCCGCCCAGGTCGTCGGCCCAGCCGTTGGCCCGGCCCAGCCCGACGAGCACCACACACTCGACCGGTCCACCCTCGCCGGACCATCCCAGCGCGCCGGCCGCGTCCGCGACGCCGGCGGGCAGCAGGTCGCGTACCGCCTCGGCGCGTGCCGCCAGGTCGGCGACCCGGTCACGGAGCCCGTCCACGACGGCGGCCACGTCCGCCGGGTCGGACCAGTCGCCGTCGCGGTCGAGCACCCGGAACACGTCCGGGTGCCGGGCCAGGTAACCGGACCGCCACCGCTCCGGCCAGCGGTCGGCCGGTGCGGACCGGCACTGCCGGAGACAGGCCAGCGCGTCGGGGACGAGATCACGCACGCGCAGCACGCCGGTGATGCGACCCGATCCCCGCCGGCCGCGCACGGTCAGCTCACGTTGGCCGGGCCCAGGACGCTCTTCAGGTCGCCCATCAGCGCGGTGGTCGCGGCCACCCGGAACGGTCCGAGCCGCAGCGTGGTGGTCTTGCCGCCGTTGAGCAGCTTGACGTGCACCTCGGTGTCGCCGGGGTGCAGCACCAGGGTCTCCTTGAGCCGTTCGACGAGCGGCGGGGTGCAGCGGTGCACCGGGATGGTCAGCGTGACCGGCTTGTTCGCCGGGTTGCTCGTCACGTCCGGCATGGACATGTCCATCGCCATGATGCGGGGGGTGTCGTCGCGGCGGTCCACCCGCCCCTTGACCACCACGATCGCGTCCTCGGCGATGTACTGCCCGATCACCTCGTAGGTGTTGGGGAAGAACAGCGTCTCCACGCCACCGGCCAGGTCCTCCAGGGTGGCCGAGGCCCAGGCCCGGCCCTGCTTGGTGACCCGGCGCTGCACGCCGGAGAGGATGCCGGCGAGCGTGACCACCGCGCCGTCGGGCACGGTGCCCTCCTCCGACAGCGCGGCGATGGTGGTGTCGGCGGCAGCGCCGAGCACGTGCTCCAGGCCGAACAGCGGGTGGTCGGAGACGTACAGGCCGAGCATCTCGCGCTCGAACGCCAGCTTGTCGCGCTTGTCCCACTCCCCCTCGCCGATAACCGGCATGACCGTGGTGCTGCCGCCGGTGTCAGCGTCGCCGAACCCGGCGCCGAAGAGGTCGTACTGGCCGACCGCCTCCTTGCGCTTCACGTCGGCGTACGCGTCGATGGCGTCGGCGTGCACCGCGAGCAGGCCCTTGCGCGGGTGGCCGAGCGAGTCGAACGCGCCGGCCTTGATCAGCGATTCGATCGTCTTCTTGTTGCAGGCCACCGCGTCGACCTTGGACAGGAAGTCGTAGAAGTCGGCGTACTCGCCCTTCTCCTCACGGCATCTCATGATCGACGCGACCACGTTCGCGCCGACGTTGCGCACCGCGCCGAGGCCGAAGCGGATCTCCTTGCCGACCGGGGTGAACGGGCCGGCGGAGGTGTTCACGTCCGGCGGGAGGACCTGGATCCGCATCCGGCGGCACTCGGACAGGTAGAGCGCCATCTTGTCCTTGTCGTCGCCGACGGAGGTGAGCAGCGCCGCCATGTATTCCGCCGGGTAGTGCGCCTTGAGGTAGGCGGTCCAGTAGGAGACCAGACCGTACGCGGCGGAGTGGGCCTTGTTGAAGGCGTAGCCGGCGAACGGCACCAAGACGTCCCACACGGCCTGGATGGCGTCGTCGGGGTAGCCGTTCGCGCGGCAGCCGTCCCGGAACGGGACGAACTCCTTGTCCAGGATCTCCTTCTTCTTCTTGCCCATCGCCCGGCGCAGCAGGTCGGCCTGGCCGAGCGTGTAGCCGGCGAGGATCTGCGCGGCGCGCTGCACCTGCTCCTGGTAGACGATCAGGCCGTGGGTGGGGGCGAGGATCTCGCGCAGCGGCTCCTCGAGCGCCGGGTGGATCGGGGTGATCTCCTGGAGACCGTTCTTGCGCAGCGCGTAGTTGGTGTGCGAGTCGACGCCCATCGGGCCGGGCCGGTAGAGCGCCAGCACGGCCGAGATGTCCTCGAAGTTGTCCGGCTTCATCATCCGCAGCAGCGAGCGCATCGGCCCGCCGTCGAGCTGGAACACGCCGAGCGTGTCGCCGCGGGCGAGCAGGTCGTACGCGGCCTTGTCGTCGAGCGGCAGGGCGAGCAGGTCCAGCTCCTTGCCGTGGTTGAGCCCGATGTTCTTCACCGCGTCGTCGATGATGGTCAGGTTGCGCAGGCCGAGGAAGTCCATCTTCAGCAGCCCGAGCGACTCGCACGTCGGGTAGTCGAACTGCGTGATGATGACGCCGTCGGAGTCGCGCCGCATCAGCGGGATGTGCTCGATGATCGGCTCGGCGGACATGATCACGCCGGCCGCGTGCACGCCGGTCTGCCGGATCAGCCCCTCGATGCCCTTGGCGGTCTCGATGACCTTCTTGACGTCCGGGTCGGAGTCGTAGAGGCCCCGGATCTCGCCGGCCTCGGCGTAGCGCGGGTGCTTCGGGTCGAAGATGCCGGACAGCGGGATGTCCTTGCCCATCACCGCCGGCGGCATGGCCTTGGTGATCCGGTCGCCGACCGCGTACGGGAAACCGAGCACCCGGGCCGAGTCCTTGATCGCGGCCTTCGCCTTGATCGTGCCGAACGTGGCGATCTGCGCGACCTTGTCCTCGCCCCACTTGTCGGTCACATACTTAATCACCTCGCCGCGCCGACGCTCGTCGAAGTCGATGTCGACATCCGGCATGGAGACGCGCTCGGGGTTGAGGAACCGCTCGAAGATCAGCCCGTGCGGGATCGGGTCCAGGTCGGTGATGCCCAGCGCGTACGCGACGAGCGAGCCGGCCGCCGAGCCACGGCCCGGTCCGACCGCGATGCCCTGGCTCTTGGCCCACTGGATGAAGTCGGCGACCACGAGGAAGTAGGACGGGAAGCCCATCTGGATGATGACGCCCAGCTCGTACTCCGCCTGGACGACGTGGCCCTCCGGGATGCCGTTCGGGAAGCGGCGCTTGAGCCCGGCGAACGTCTCCCGGCGGAACCACGACTCCTCGGTCTCGCCCTCGGGGACCGGGAACCGCGGCATCAGGTTGTGGAAGGTGAACATCCCGGTCGGGTCGACCTTCTCCGCCACCAGCAGCGTGTTGCGGCAGCCCTCCAGCCAGGCGTCGGAGTTGTCCACCGCGCGCATCTCGTCTGCCGACTTGATGTAGTAGCCGCTGCCGTCGAACCGGAACCGGTTCGGGTCGGACACGTTCGCCGCCGTCTGCACGCAGAGCAGGACGTCGTGCGCCTCGGCCTGCGCCTCGTGGGTGTAGTGCGAGTCGTTCGTGACCACCGGCGGGATGCCCAGCTTCTGGCCGATCTCCAGCAGCTCCTTGCGCACCCGGTGCTCGATCGGGATGCCGTGGTCCATGATCTCCAGGAAGTAGTTGTCCTTCCCGAAGATGTCCTGGTATCTGGCCGCCGCCTTCAACGCCTCGTCGAACTGGCCGAGGCGCAGCCGGGTCTGCACCTCGCCCGACGGGCAGCCGGTGGTCGCCATCAGCCCGGACGCGTGCTCGGCGAGGATGTCGGCGTCCATCCGCGGCCACTTGACGAAGAAACCCTCGGTGTACGACTTGCTGGTCAGCGTGAACAGGTTGTGCAGGCCGACCTTGTTCGCCGCCCAGATCGTCATGTGGGTGTAGCCGCCGCTGCCGGAGACGTCGTCGCTCTTCTGCTCCGGGCGGCCCCACCGGACGCGCTTCTTGTGGTGGCGGGACTCGGGCGCGACGTACGCCTCGATGCCGATGACCGGCTTGACCCCGGCCGCCATCGCCTGCTTGTAGAAGTCGTTCGCGCCGTGCATGTTGCCGTGGTCGGTCATCGCCACGGCCGGCATCTCCTGCCGGCTCACCTCGGCGAAGAGGTCCTTGAGCCGGGCCGCGCCGTCGAGCATCGAATACTCGGTGTGTACGTGCAGATGCGCGAACGAATCGCCCATGCGTGGCGCCCCCCGGGTTGTGGATCAAGCTGCGTCGGAGCCGACCGACCCACCCTACCGAGGTGATCTCACCGGCTCCACCGTCCGCGCCGAGGGTGGTCGCCGTCTCTGCAAAGGGTTGCGTGTGCGACGCACGATGCTGTGCTCTCTTGCAATGGTGTGTGGCACACACTATCGTGTGACGCATGGTCAGCGACGAGGTTCTCCGAACGCATCTCCAGGAGTTGCGGCGCGGCACGATCGTGGTCGCCAGCCTGGTCGCCCTGCGCCGCCCCGACTACGGCTACGCCCTGCTGCAACGGCTGGCCGCGCACGGCTTCGCGGTCGACGCCAACACGCTCTACCCGCTGCTGCGCCGCCTGGAGGACCAGGGGCTGCTGACCAGCGAGTGGAACACCGAGGAGAGCCGGCCGCGCAAGTTCTACCGCACCAGCGACGACGGCGAGACGGTGCTGAACCGCCTGCTCGACGACCTGACCGCGGTCCGGACGTCCGTCACCGAGCTGATCGAAGGAGTGGGGCGATGAGTTCCCTGACCGACCGCTACGTGGCGGCCACCCTGCGGACCGTGCCGGCGCAGCGCCGCGACGAGCTGGCCGAGGAGCTGCGTGCCGCCATCGCCGACATGATCGACGACCGGACCGCCGGCGGGCAGGACCACGCCTCCGCCGAGCGCGAGGTGCTCACCGAGATGGGTCGCCCCGAGCTGCTCGCCGCCCGCTACAGCGACCGCACGCTCCAGCTCATCGGCCCGCGTTACTACCTGCTCTGGTGGCGGCTGCTGCGGCTGCTGCTCACCTACATCCCGGCGACCGTCGGCGTGATCGCCGGCGTCGTCAAGGCCACGATCGGGGGCGAGCCGGGCGCGGCCATCGGGACCGCGATCGAGGCCGCGTTGCAGGCCGCGGTGCAGATCGCGTTCTGGGTCACGCTCTCCTTCGCCGTGCTGGAACGCGCCCAGGCCCCGCTCGGCCTGCCCGAATGGACCGTCGACCAGCTCCCCGAGGAGACCCGCGACCGGCAGATCAGCCAGCCGGAGAGCTGCGCCTCGATCGTCTTCCTGATCTTCACCATCGCGGTCCTCGTCGGGCAGCACTTCCAGCGCTGGAGCACCGACGACGGCTCCCGGATGCCGGTGCTCGACCCGGCACTGTGGAGCTTCTGGCTCCCGGCCCTGATCGTGGTGCTGGTCGCCACCATCGGCCTGGAGGTCGCGAAGTGGCGGGCCAGGCGCTGGACCTGGCCGCTGGTGGCGGTCAACGTGCTGCTCAACCTGGCCTTCGCCGGGCCGGTCGTCTGGTTGCTGCTCACCGACCGGCTGCTCAACCCGGAGCTGATCGACCACTTCGCCTGGCTCCGCGACGGCGGCGCGGACGACGTCGCCCGCGTCACCGCCGTGGTCATCGTCCTCATCGCGATCTGGGACGTGGCCGAGAGCGCGGTGAAGGCGCTACGCGCCACCCGATGAGACCCGGTCCCGGTCCGGCGCACACGGGGGCACCGGACCGGGACCACGGGGTACGGCGGGTGGCGGCGCTCAGGCCGCCGCCCGCCACTCCCGCGCCAGCAGGGCGTAGACGGCCTCGTCGGTCCACTCCCCCTTGACGAACTCGTTCTCCCGCAGGTGCGCCTCCCGCCGCATGCCCAACCGCTCCAGCACCCGGGCCGACGCGGCGTTGCGGGCGTCCAACCGGCCGACGATCCGGTGCAGGCCCAACCCGTCGAAGCCCAGCCGCAGCAACTCCCGGGCCGCCTCGGTGACGTACCCCCGCCCGGTGTGGTCCGGGTGGGCCACGTACCCGATCTCGCCCTGCCGGTGCTCCCGGCTGGTCCAGGTCAGCAGCACGTCGCCGACGACCACGCCGCTGTCCGCCAGGGCGACGGCCAGGTTGAGCACGTCGCCCGGCTCACGCAGCGCGGTGCGCCGGACCAGCCGGCCGATCGCCGCCCGCGCGGCGGCGTCGTCGTAGGGCTCGTGGTAGAGAAAACGGGTGACGTCCGCACGGCCCCGGTAGTCGCGGACCACGGCGAGGTCGTCGGCGGTGAAGGCGCGCAGCACCAGGCGGTCGGTGCGCAGCGGCAGATCGGGTACGAGCACTCGGGCAGAGTACGGGCACGTCAGCGCCCCGGTCAGCCGGGTTTTCCTGACCAGACCGTGCATCCCGCTTGGGCTGGCGCGGAGCCTCAGGCGATCCGCTCCTGGCTCAGCTGAGGCACGAACCTAGCTACGGTCTCGTAGTCGGCATCCTGGTGGAGGACCACAAGCTTGAGCCGTATGGCGGTGGCGATCACCAGATGATCGGCCACGGACAAGCCCTGGTGGGCACTCTGGGAAGCGAGTTCCTGTCGCACCGCCCGCACCACCTGCCAGGCGTCGTCCGGAACCGGCACCCAGGGGTACACGTCGCGGAGCCCGCGTTCAACCCGGTCATACGCCTTGGCATCAGCGATGGTCAGGGTTTCCACAAGCACTGGGTCACAGATGGCGATCAGGCCACGTCCGGCGAGTTCGAACCACTGCGGGTCGACCTGGCGACGGACCATTCGAACGAGCGCGCTCGTGTCGACGAGATACCTCACCGGTCGAGCTCGTCGAGCTGATCGAAGTGAAAGCCGCCCTCTTCACAAACTTCCTGGAGGTCTGCCAGCGCGCGCTGTCGCCGCTCACGGCTGGATTCCACAGCCTGTCGGAGCGCTTCCGTCACAGTTTCCCTCTTGGTCCCGGTACCGAGCGCGACAGTCGCTTCCTCAAGAAGATCTTCATCGAGATCCAGCAGCGTCTTGGCCATGAGATACACCCCCAAGCCAAGGATATATCCGGCCTCCTCCTATATCCAGCGCATCATGAAGTGACCGGCTGAGGTGCGGACCCGGGCAAGAATAGGGGCCGTCGACGTCTCGTCAGCCCGGTTTCGTGGGCGTGGCGTCAGCGGGTTGCCTGCGTTCCAGCGACGGTGATGAACGCGGACCATGCCTCCGAAGTGAAGGTCAAGGCCGGGCCCTGCTGATCCTTGCTGTCCCGGACCGCCACCACACCGGGAAGGTTGTCGGCGACCTCCACACAGTTGCCCTGGGCCCCGCTCCTGGCGCTCTTGCGCCAGGTCGCTTCCGTCAGATCAATCACGGTGTCTCTCCTTGATCCGCTGCATCAGCTTCCGGGATTCCTCCACGCTCAACGCCTGAGCGGCAAGCCCCTTCCAGACCTCCGCGTACGTCCTCACCTCGTCGAGCCGATCGAGGTAGAGCGCACCCGAGAGGCCTTCGCTGTAAACGGTTGTCGGCTCGGCCGACCTCGCACCCTTCGTCGGGAAATTGAGGATGACGAACCCGCCGGACACCACCATATAAGTGATCGCGCCACCGAGGGGGAGCACCCGGACGGACACGTTTGGCGCGTCGCTGGCCTCGGCGAGCTTGTCGATCTGCGCTGGCATGCCCGGCACGCTCTTGTGAAGGAGCGCCTCCTCGATGATCACATCCAACGAGGGAGCGGCAGGCCGCTTCCGGGCGAGCAGCCGCTGACGTTCGATGCGCAGCTCAACCAGTCTTGCGGCCTCATCCTCCGAGACATTCGGCCGAGTCCGCACCATCTGTGCGGCGTACTCCGGCGTTTGCAGTAAGCCCGGGACAACCGCGTGTTCGTAGCAGCGGATAGCGCTCGCTCCCGACTCCAGGCCGACGTACAGCTCGAACCAACGCGGGATCACGTCTCCGTAGGCGTGATACCAACCCTTGCTCTTGGATTCCCTGGCGAGGCTGACGAGAACCTCGGTCATCTCCGGAGGAGCCTGGTAGAGCCGGCACATCTGATCCACGTCCAATGCACGCATCGGGGTCTGCCCGGCCTCGATGCGGTACATCTTCGCGCGCGACCACTCAAGGTCAGCGGCGGCGGCCTCAAGCCCGATGCCCGCCTGTTCACGGGCCTGCCGTAGCAGGCGGCCGAGTTCGCGCCTCGGCACCGTCGATCCCGCCTCGTTCATCGGCAGTCTCCTCGCTGTCTCATCCTGACGCGCCACGGGACTCGCCGAGAGACGCCTACCGCATCATCGCCCGAGAAGCGCCTCTCTTCGTGAATGTCTCGTTTGGAGTGTTGCAGTTGCCTCCGACACCACCGGATCGTGGCTCTCTGCAACGACAGCGACACAGGGGGTGCCACATGGGTCGGTGGAAGTGGTTCCAGCGGCAGGTTGAGCCCGTCGACGTGGTGGAGCGTCCGGCGTACGGCCATCAGGGTGGCGCGTACGGCGACCACGCGGAGTGCGTCGTGACGGGGGCGGACCGGCGGCTTGCCGAGCCGCCGTTCGCGGTCATCCTGGCCGGCTACGTGATCGACCTCCACCACCGGGCCGTGTGTCCCAGGTGCCGGCCCGACGGCGGGTGCGAACGGCTCGTCCGGGCCGTGGAGACGCTCCGGGCGTGGCGGGACCGGAAGCGCGGATGACGCCGCGATCCGGGGACCTGCTCCACGTCACCCGGGCCGCCTCGGTCCAGTTCGTCCGGCCGATCATGTTCCGGGTCATCCGGACGCTCGACTGGACCACGTACGACGGGTGGGCCTGGCTTGACGGCTACGAGGTGAACGCCGCCGGGGACGCGGTCGCCCGGCGGACCATCTTCGTCCGGCCGGCGGGACTACGGCGGTTGCCGCCGGCCCGCCCGATCCCGTCGCGGCCACCCCCGGCGCGACGGTCGGGCGCCGGAAGGCAGTGAGATCTTGGAAGAAAAGTGCCCCTCCAGGGGCCGTTTCCTTCCAAGATCTCACCGTTACGCCGAGTTGGAGTCGATCATGCGCCCGACGCGCCCGAAGTCGGCGCGAGAGGGGTCAGCCGACGGCGGCCAGCACCTCGTCGGAGACGTCGAAGTTGGCGTAGACGTTCTGCACGTCGTCGCAGTCCTCAAGCACGTCGATCAGCTTGAAGATCTTGCGTGCGCCGTCCTCGTCCAGCGGCACGTTCACGCTGGGGACGAGCGAGGACTCGGCCGACTCGTACTCGATGCCGGCGTCCTGAAGGGCGGTGCGCACCGCGAGCAGGTCGCCCGGCTCGGAGATCACCTCGAACGCCTCGTCGAGGTCGTTGACCTCCTCGGCGCCGGCGTCCAGCACGGCCATCATCACGTCGTCCTCGCTGGTGCCGGCCTTGGGAACGATCACCACGCCCTTGCGGGAGAACATGTACGACACCGAGCCGGCGTCGGCGAGCGAGCCGCCGTTGCGGGTCAGCGCCGTGCGTACCTCGGTGGCGGCGCGGTTGCGGTTGTCGGTGAGGCACTCGATCAGCATCGCCACGCCGCTGGGGCCGTACCCCTCGTACATGATCGTCTGCCAGTCGGCGCCGCCGGCCTCCAGGCCGGAGCCGCGCTTGACCGCGCGGTCGATGTTGTCGTTCGGGACGGAGCTCTTCTTCGCCTTCTGGATGGCGTCGAACAGGGTGGGGTTGCCGGCCGGGTCGCCGCCGCCGGTGCGGGCCGCCACCTCGACATTCTTGATCAGCTTGGCGAACATCTTGCCGCGCTTGGCGTCGATCACGGCCTTCTTGTGCTTGGTGGTCGCCCACTTTGAGTGGCCGGACATCTGAGTACCTCCGTTAGTGATCCACGCCCTGCGTCGGCAGCCCTCGCCGGAGCCGAACCCGGCAATCCTACCGAGGCCACGGCCGAGAGGCACCCACGGGCGCTCGGTCAGGCGGCGGCCCGGACCAGGTCCACGAAGAGGCGGTGCAGGCGCAGGTCGCCGGTCAGCTCCGGGTGGAACGAGGTGGCCAGCAGGTTTCCCTGCCGGACGGCGACGATCCGGTCGGCGGCCGGGCCGTCGGTCACCCGGCCGAGCACCTCGACGCCCGCGCCGACCCGCTCGACCCACGGCGCGCGGATGAACACCGCGTGGAACGGCTCGCCGTCGACCCCGGCGAGCGCCACCGACGCCTCGAACGAGTCGACCTGGCGGCCGAACGCGTTGCGCCGGACGGTCATCTCGATGCCGGCGAAGCCACGCTGGTCGGGGCGGCCGTCCAGCACCTCGTCAGCCAACATGATCATCCCGGCGCAGGAGCCATAGACCGGCATCCCGCCGGCGATCCGCTTGTCGATCGGCTCGCGCATCTCGAAGATGTCCACCAGCTTGCTGATCGTGGTCGACTCGCCGCCGGGCACCACCAGGCCGTCGACCGCGTCCAGCTCGCCCGGCCGGCGCACCGGCCGGGCGTCCGCGCCCACGCCGGCCAGCGCCGCGACATGCTCGCGCACGTCACCCTGGAGGGCCAACACACCGATCACGGGTACGGTCACGCGCGTCGCTCCTCTCACGGGGTGTTAAGCGGGGGCCCCGCCTATACCGAAAGCGTTAAGCGGGGGCCCCTCCTTACATGCTCACCAGCCGCGTTCGGCCAGGCGGTGGGGCTGGGGGATCTCGTCGACGTTGATGCCGACCATCGCCTCGCCCAGGCCGCGGGAGACCTTGGCCAGCACGTCGGGGTCGTCGTGGAAGGTGGTCGCCTTGACGATCGCGGCGGCCCGCTGCGCCGGGTTGCCGGACTTGAAGATGCCCGAGCCGACGAAGACGCCCTCGGCGCCGAGCTGCATCATCATCGCCGCGTCCGCCGGGGTCGCGATGCCGCCGGCGGTGAACAGCACGACCGGCAGCTTGCCGCCCTCGGCGACCTCCTTGACCAGCTCGTACGGGGCCTGCAACTCCTTCGCCGCGACATACAGCTCGTCGGCCGGCAGGGTCTGGAGCCGGCGGATCTCCTGCCGGATCCGCCGCATGTGGGTGGTGGCGTTGGAGACGTCCCCGGTGCCCGCCTCGCCCTTCGAACGGATCATGGCGGCGCCCTCGGTGATCCGGCGCAGCGCCTCGCCCAGGTTCGTCGCGCCGCAGACGAACGGCACGGTGAACGCCCACTTGTCGATGTGGTTGGCGTAGTCGGCCGGGGTCAGCACCTCGGACTCGTCGACGTAGTCCACGCCGAGCGCCTGGAGGACCTGCGCCTCGACGAAGTGGCCGATCCGGGCCTTGGCCATCACCGGGATGGAGACGGCGGAGATGATCCCGTCGATCATGTCCGGGTCGCTCATCCGGGACACCCCGCCCTGGGCACGGATGTCGGCGGGCACCCGCTCCAGCGCCATCACGGCCACGGCGCCGGCGTCCTCGGCGATCTTCGCCTGCTCGGGGGTGACCACGTCCATGATCACGCCGCCCTTGAGCATCTCGGCCATGCCGCGCTTCACGCGGGCGGTGCCGACGGTGGCGTCGGTGGTCGGGGAGGGGGAATCAGACACGTTCATCGCTCCTCGGCGTGCTGTGACAGGCGTGCTGTCACGGTGGCTGCGCAGAATGCTACGACCGGCGCGACGCCGCTCCGACAGCCAATCGGCCCCCCGGTGGACTGCGCTGTGGCCGCCGTCACGGCGTGCGGCGCGGCGGGCAGCGCAGTGGGCGGCGCGGTGCGGCGGGCGGCGCGGTGCGGCGGGCGGCGCGGTGCGGCGGGCGCGCTGGCCGAACAGATGCCGGCTGGGCGCCTAGAAACTTGATGACGTGAATGGATCGGCCGAGGTTCCTCGCTGATCCACCTACGTCATCAAGTTTCTAGGCGCCGAAGAAGGTCATCCGACGCCGCGAGGTGGCCGCCCCGCGGCAGATGGTCGGCCAGGGACGCCCCGAAGGGCGGCGCCCGGCCGGGACCGCCAGCCAACGGACGCGGTCCTCAGCCAGGGGGCACGGTCCTCAGCCAGGGGCACAGCCGCCAGCCAACGGACGGCCGAGGCCGCCAGCCAAGGGGACAGCCGTCGGCGGAAGGCCGCGGCGCTCAACCGGTGGTGACGTCCGCGCGTGGAACCACCGTGGGGTCGTCGATGTCGAAGTAGCGGGGCCACTCCCGCCCCCGCCCCATCCGGAACAGGCGCACCACCGGACGTCCCCGGGCCGAGCGGGCGTCCCGGACCAGGTCGGTGTGCACCTGCCGGGCCAGCGCCAACCGCCGGCTGGCCGCGATCACCGCGCCGCAGGCCGGGTCCGCCGGGTCCAGCCGCACCGCGCGCAACTGCCGGGTGAGGTCGTTCTCGGCCGCCTCGCGCTCCTCCGGGACGGCGTCCAGCGCGATCCGGGCCGCCGCGTACAGCTCCACGCCGTACAACTCCACGCCGTACCGCTGCTCGGCCAGGACCGCGGCGGCGGCGGCGCGGCGCAGCAGGTGCGCCTCCAGCGCGCGGGACGCCGACTCCGCGCGGATCTGCAACCGCTGCACCCGGCCGGCGGTCCAGATGAGGTACGCCGAGACCAGCCCGACCGCCAGGACCGCGCCCACCACCCACCACATGCCCGGCATCGTAGTGCTGCTCCTCATCCCGGCCGGCCTGGTCAGCCCAGCCCCGCCCATTCCTGGTCCATGACCCGGCCGTCGGTGGCCTCGATCGCTGCTGCGTACACCTCCAGCACCCGGCGGGCCACCACGGGCCAGTCGAAACTCGCCGCCACCTGGTCGCCCCAGCCGGTCAGCCCGGCCCGCCGGCCGTCGTCGTCGAGCAGCTCGGTCAGCGCCACCCCGAGCGCCGCCGCGTCCCCGGTCGGGAAGAGCTGGCCGGCCCGGCCGCCGTCGAGCACCCGGCGGAACGCGTCCAGGTCGCTGGCGACCACCGTGGTGCCGGCGGCGAGCGCCTCGGTGAGGATCATCCCGAAGGACTCCCCGCCCGTGTTCGGCGCGACATACACGTGGACACTGCGCAGCATGCGCGCCTTGTCCGCCTCGGAGACCAGGCCGAGGAACGTGACCCGGTCACGCAGGTCGGCCGGGAACCGGCCGTACAGCTCGTCGGCGTCGCCCGGCCCGGCCACCAGCAGGCGCAGCCCGGGTCGGTGCGGGGCGAGCGCGACGAACGCGTCGCGCAGGATCGGGAAGCCCTTGCGCGGCTCGGTGAACCGGCCCAGGAAGCCAAGCGTGCCGCCGCGGCCCGGGGCGCACTCCCCCGGCCAGTCCGGCAGCGGCGGCACCCCGGCGTACTTCGCCACCGCCACCCCGTTGGGGATCTCCACCGCGCCGCCGTCCATGTGCTCGACCTGCACCTTGCGGGCGAGCGCGCTCACCGCGATCCGGGCGGTGATCCGTTCGAGGAGGATCTGGAGCACGCCCTGCGCCGCGGAGAGCACCCGGGACCGGGTCATCGCGGTGTGGAAGGTGGCCACCACCGGGCCGCGGGCGCAGAGCACCGCGAGCATCGACAGGCTCGGCGTGAGCGGCTCGTGCACGTGCAGCACGTCGAAGTCGCCCCGGTTGATCCACCGGCGTACCCGGGCGGTGGAGACCGGGCCGAAGGCGATCCGGGCCACCGACCCGTTGTAGGGCAGCGGCACGGCCCGACCCGCCGACACCACGTACGGCGGCAGCGCCGCGTCCTCGTCGGCCGGGGCCAGCACGCTCACCTCGTGGCCGAGTCCGAGAAGCGCCTCGGCCAGGTCCATGACGTGGTTCTGCACCCCGCCCGGGATGTCGAAGGAGTACGGGCACACGATGCCGATCCGCATGGCGTCCCCCTAGACCGTCCCGGTGGCGGCCGGTGGCTGCGTCGACGTCGGCGCCCCGCCCGGCCCCTGGTCCAGCCACATCCGCTGCAACATGTGCCAGTCTTGCGGATGCCGGGCGATGCCCGCGGCCAGTCCGTCGGCAATCCGCTGCGTCACCACCCGGACCCGGGCGTCGAGCGGGGCGCTGTCCGGATCCGGCAGCGCCAGCGGGCCCTCGATCGAGGCGTGGGCGGCGTCCGGCTCGTACCACATCGACGCCACGTAGAGCGGCGCGCCGGTGCGCAACGCCAGCAGCGCCGGGCCGGGCGGCATCCGGGTCCGGCCGCCGAAGAAGTCCACCTCCACGCCCCGGGCGGACAGATCCCGGTCCGCCAGCAGCGGCACCACGTAACCGGCGCGCAGCCGGTCCACCAGCACGTCGAACGCCGGCCGCGCGCCGCCGCGGTTGGGCAGGATCTCCATCCCCAACCCTTCCCGGAACCCGACGAACCGCTCGTAGACGCCGTCCGGCAGCCGCTCCGCCACCGTGGTCATCGGCCAGCCGGTGGCCGCCACCCAGGCGCCCGCGGCGTCCCAGTTGCCGGCGTGCGGCAGCGCCACCACGGCCCCCCGCCCGGCCGCCACGTCGGCGGCGAGCAGCTCCGCGCCGTCGAGGCGGAACCCGGCGAGGATCTCCGCCCGGCTCAGGCCCGGCAGCCGGAACGCCTCCAGCCAGTAGCGGGCGTACGAGCGCAGGCCGGCGCGCACGAGCGCGTCCAGCTCCGCCTCGGGCAGCTCCGGGCCGACCACCCGGCGCAGGTTGGCGCGCAGTCGACGCGTACCCCCGCCGTTCTTGCGGTGGGCGCGGTCGGCGCCCACCCGGAAGGCCGTGGCCGCGACGGGCCGGGGCAGGGCGCGGATCAGGCGCCAACCCGCGACGAAGCCCGCCTCGGTGAGGTTCACTCGACGCCGACCCGCTGGGCCTGCCGGTACACGTGGATCATCCGCTGCCCCACCGTGAAGATCGAGACGGCGGCGAGCAGCCAGAGCGCGACCTCCAGGGCCGGGTCGAGGCCGACGCCGGTGAGCAGGCCGCCGACGCCGACGATGAGCAGCCGCTCGGTGCGCTCGGCGACGCCGACGTTGGCGCTCATGCCGAGCCCCTCGGCGCGGGCCTTGACGTAGGAGACCAGCCCGCCGGCGGCCAGGCAGATCAGCGCGGCGGCCACCCCGGAGTATTGGTGCTGGGTGGCCAGCCAGTAGGCGACCGCGCCGAACACCGCGCTGTCGGCGACCCGGTCCATGCTCGAGTCGAGGAACGCACCGAACCGGGTGGAGCCGCCGCTCATCCGGGCCATCGTGCCGTCGAGCAGGTCGGTGAGGGCGAAGACCGTGACGATCAGCGCACCGGCGACCAGGTGGCCACGCGCGCCGAAGCCGAGCGCGCCGACGAGCACGCCGACGGTGCCGGTCACGGTGACCGCGTTGGGGGACACGCCCGCGCGGAGCAGTCCGCGCGCGATCGGTTCGACGATGCGGGTCATGCCCGCCCGGGCCGTCACTTGGAAGATCTTCGCCATGGCGGTCCCCACGATAACGGCCGGCAGCGGCCGGGGACACAGCCGGGCGTGCGACCCGCCCGGCGGGCCTTGTGCCGGCACCGGCGCGGGTGTGAGATCGAGCGTGGGGGGTGAGCCAGTTCACCGCATCACCGGTCCCCGTGCCCGTCCCGCGGGGGACCACCGGAAGATATCGCCGCGGCACCCACCGGGGTCCGCTCCCCCGTCGCCCGCGGCGGTCGCCACCACCACCGGTTGAGGGAGGTGCGCCGCGATGGCGCAGAAGAGTCACGAGAAGGGTGTCACCGGCGGCGCGCCGGTGGTGACCGAGCCCGGCAGGGTTCGCAACGTGGTGCTCGTCGGGCACTCCGGAGCCGGCAAGACCACCCTGGTCGAGGCGCTGCTCGCGGCCAGCGGCACGATCGGCCGGGCCGGCGCCGTCACCGACGGCACCACGGTCTGCGACCACGACCCGGCGGCCGTACGCCAGCAGCGCTCGGTGAGCCTGGCCTGCGCCCCGCTGCTCCACCGCGACGTCAAGGTCAACCTCCTGGACACGCCCGGCTACGGCGACTTCGTCGGCGAGCTGCGCGCCGGGCTGCGCGCCGCCGACGCGGCGCTGTTCGTGGTCTCCGCGGTGGACGGGATGGACGCCGCGACCGCCGCGCTCTGGGAGGAGTGCGCGGCGGTGGACATGCCGCGCGCGGTGGCGGTGTCCCGGCTGGACCACCCGCGCGCCGACTTCGACGAGGCGGTGGCGCTCTGCCAGCGGGTCTTCGGCGACAACGTGCTCCCGCTCTACCTGCCGATGCTCGGCGACGACGGCGAGTCGGTGGCCGGCCTGATGGGGCTGATCACCCGCCGCGTGTTCGACTACTCCGCCGGGCTGCCGGCGGCGGTGCGCGAGCCCGACCCGCAGCACCTGCCGGCCATCCAGGAGTCCCGGGACGAGCTGATCGAGGGGATCATCGCGGAGAGCGAGGACGAGACCCTGATGGACCGCTACCTCGGCGGCGAGGAGATCGACCCCGAGGTGCTCATCACCGACCTGGAGACGGCTGTCGCCCGCGGCCACTTCTACCCGGTGGTGCCGGTCTGCGCGGAGACCGGCGTCGGCCTGGACGCGCTGCTCGACGGCCTGGTCGCGGCGTTCCCGTCGCCGCTGGAGCACGACCTGCCGGCGGTGACCGGCCTGGACGGCTCGCCCCGCCCGCCGCTCACCTGCGACCCGGCCGGCCCGCTCGTCGCCGAGGTGGTCAAGACGACCGTGGACCGGCACGTCGGGCGGGTCTCGCTGGTCCGGGTCTTCTCCGGCACGCTCCGCCCCGACCAGGTGATCCACGTCTCCGGGCACGGCCTGGCCGAGCGCGGCCACCCCGACCACGACGCCGACGAGCGGGTCGGGCACGTCTACAGCCCGCTCGGCGCGACGCTGCGCGAGGTGCCGGCCTGCGTCGCCGGCGACCTCTGCGCGATCACCAAGTCGGGCAGCGCGGAGACCGGCGACACCGTCTCCGCCAAGGACGAGCCGCTGCTGATCGCGCCCTGGGAGATGCCGGAGCCGCTGCTGCCGGTGGCGATCGTGGCGCACAGCCGGGCCGACGAGGACGCGCTGGCGCGCAACCTGTCCCGGCTGGTCGCCGGCGACCCGACGCTACGGCTGGAGCGCAACCCGGAAACCCACCAACTGGTGCTCTGGTGCATGGGCGAGGCACACGCCGACGTGGTCCTCGACCGGCTGCGCGGCGGCGGCGTCGAGCTGGACACCGAGCCGGTGCGGGTGGCGCTGCGCGAGACGGTCACCGCCGCCGCCCGGGGCCACGGCCGGCACGTCAAGCAGTCCGGCGGCCACGGCCAGTACGCCGTCTGCGACATCGAGGTGGAGCCGCTGCCCCGGGGCGCCGGCTTCGAGTTCGTCGACCGGGTGGTCGGCGGCGCGGTCCCGCACAACTACATCCCGTCGGTGGAGAAGGGCGTCCGGGCCCAGATGGAACGCGGCCTGGTCGCCGGTCACCCGGTGGTGGACCTGCGGGTGACGCTCGTCGACGGCAAGGCGCACAGCGTCGACTCGTCCGACGCCGCGTTCCAGACCGCGGGCGCGCTGGCGCTGCGCGACGCCGCCGAGAAGGCCCAGCCGACGCTGCTGGAGCCGATCGACGAGATCACCGTCCGGATCCCCGACTCCTCGGTCGGCGCGGTCATGGGCGACCTGTCCGGCCGGCGCGGCCGGGTGCTCGGCACCGAGCCGGACCCGGACGCCGAGGGCCGCACCCTGGTCCGGGCCGAGGTGCCCGCCACCGAACTGCTGCGCTACGCGGTGGAGCTGCGCGCGATGACCGCCGGCACCGGCACGTTCCGGCGCGAGTTCGCCCGCCACGACCCGATGCCCGCGCACCTGGCCGACCAGGCCCGCAAGGAGGCCACCACCGGTTAGGGGCGGACGGCGGGGACGGGGGGCATCGGCCAGTGGGGGCGGTCGGCGTCCCGGCGGGCGGCCGAGCGTACCGCCGCGAGCTGCCGCTCCACCTCGGCGAAGTGGTCCGGTGCGAGCGGGCCCCGGGCCAGCGCGGCGACGTTCTCCTCGACCTGGGCGACCGTGCGGGCGCCGGGGATCGGCACGGCCCGGTCGCTGCGCGCCCAGATCCAGCCGAGCGCGCCCTGCGCCAGGGTGCGACCGTCGGCGGTGAGCGCGCCCCGGACCGCGGCCACCCGGCGCAGCCACTCCGGGGCCGGCCGGCCGCCGCGGAACCACTCCAGCCAGGTCGGCCCGAGACCGCGTACGTCGTCGCGGGGCAGCGTGGACTCCGGCGTGTACTTGCCGGTGAGCAGCCCCATCCCGAGCGGCCCCCGGGCCAGGCTGGCCAGGTCGTGCTTCTCGCAGGCGGCCAGCATGGCCGGGGCGTCCCGGAGCACCGACAGCGTGTGCTGCACGGCGGCGGCGCCCCGGGCGACCTGGGCGAACGCGGCGGCCCGGTCGGCCCGGTCGGTGCTCCACCCGTACGCCCGGATCAGGCCGTCGGCGACCAGGTCGTCGAGCGTGCCGATCAGCGCCTCGGCGCGGGGCAGCGGCAGGTCACCCAGGTGCAACTGGTAGAGGTCGATCCGGTCGGTGTCCAGCCGGCGCAGCGAGTCGACCACCGCCCGGCGCAGGTACTGCGGCGAGGCGTTCTCCCCGGTGGCCTGCCGGCTGCGCTCGTCGAACGTGTAGCCCCACTTGGTGGCGATCACCGCCGCGTCGCGCCGGCCGGCCAGGGCCCGCCCCAGCACCCGCTCGCCGTGCCCGGCCCCGTACGTGTCGGCGGTGTCGAAGAGCGTCACCCCGAGGTCGAGGGCGCGGCGGACCGCCCGCACCGACTCGTCGTCGTCGACCGCGCCCCAGCCCAGCGGGCGGGCGCCCTCGGCCCACGGGCCGCCGATCGCCCAGCACCCCATGCCGAGGGCACCCACCTCGATGCCGCTCCGGCCCAGCGACCGCGTGCTGACTGCCACCGCCGCATCCTGTCACCTTCCGGGCACCCGCGTGCGGGATCGTCACCCCCGGTGCCCCGGACGGGCGCGGAGGGTCAGCGGGCGTACGCCAGCAGCACCGGCGCGTCCTGCCCCGGCCAGGCCGCGGTGAGCCGGCCCACGGCCGGAACGCCGGCGGTGACGTCGGCCGGGACGCCGGCGGTGGCTTCGGCCGGAACGGGCCGTCGGAGCAGCGCCAACTCGACACCTCCGGCCCGGATCAGCGTCGGGTCGCCGTCCACCACCACCTCGTCGACCGGACCGGCCGGCAACGCCCGGTCGGTGTGGCTGCCCGACAGGGACATGCTCGGCTCCCGCACCTGTCGCGCGCCGTCGACCTCGAAGTATTCCTCCGCCTGGCCGGCGTCGGCGAGCACCGCGGCGGCCAGCGCCGGCGGGTAGACCGGATCGCCGACGGCGTCGTACACCCAGCGGCGGCCCAGCACCGAGTGCTCCACGGTGCCGACCAGGAAGCGGTCCGCGCCGGCCAGCGGGGCGCCCCGATAGGTGAGCGGCACCTGGAGCACCGGCCCTTCGCCGGCGCGTACGAGCAGCGTCTCCATGCCGACCGCGCCGACCGGGTCGTCGAACCGGTAGGCGGCCACCCGGGTGACCGGAGCGTCGGCCTCGCCGGCGAACCACGGCCGGCCGGGCAGCCATCCGGCGAGCAGTTCCAGCTTCGAGGGGCGCAGTTCCGCGCGGTGCAGCAGGGCCATGCGCAAGATCGTACTGTCGAGGGGCTCACCGCTGCGGCCCGGCGGGCGGGCCGGTCAGGTCGGCCAGGCCTTTGCGAACAGGTCGCGGGTGTCGGTGAGCAGTTGCGGCAGCACCTTGGTGCGGCCGATCACCGGCATGAAGTTGGCGTCCCCACCCCAGCGGGGCACCACGTGCTGGTGCAGGTGCGCGGCGATGCCCGCACCGGCCACGCCACCCTGGTTCATGCCCAGGTTGAACCCGTGCGCGCTGGACACCTGCCGGACCACCCGCATGGCGTCCTTCGTGAACGCGGCCAGCTCGACCGTCTCCGGCGCGTCCAGCTCGGTGTAGTCGGCCACGTGCCGGTAGGGGCAGACCAGCAGGTGTCCGGGATTGTACGGATAGAGGTTGAGCACCGCGAACACGTGCTCGCCCCGGGCGACCACCAGGCTCTCCTCCGGCGGGCGGCCCGGGGCCAGGCAGAACGGGCAGCCGGTCGGCTTCTCGTAACCGCCCTCGGGCCGATCCTCGCCGGAGATGTAGGTCATCCGGTGCGGCGTCCAGAGCCGTTCCAGCCCGTCCGCCAGGCCATCGTCCGCGTGCCGCTCCGCCCCTGTCACACAGGCGATCCTACGATCCGCGTCATCTCCCCGCCGAACCGCGCCGCCGAACCGCGCTGCCCGGTCAAGCGGGTGCCGTACCTCTACCGGAGGCGTTAACCGGGGCCCCCGCCTCACACCTCGGCGGTGGGGGCGCTGTTGGTACGGGACTCGACCACCTCGCGGACGTGCGCGATCGCCTCCGCGAGCGGCACGCCGTTGCGCTGCGAGCCGTCCCGGTAGCGGAAGGAGACCGTGCCGGCGGCCACGTCGTCGTCGCCGGCGATCACCATGAACGGGATCTTCTGCTGCTGGGCGTTGCGGATCTTCTTCTGCATCCGGTCGTCGCCCAGGTCGACCTCGGCCCGGATGCCGTGCCGGCGCAGCGTGCCGGCGAACTCCTCCAGGTAGTCGCCGTGCTCGTCGCGGATCGGGATGCCGACCACCTGCACCGGCGCGAGCCAGGCCGGGAACGCGCCCGCGTAGTGCTCGGTGAGCACGCCGATGAACCGCTCGATGGAACCGAACTTGGCGCAGTGGATCATTACCGGCTGTTGCCGGGTGCCGTCGGCGGCCTGGTATTCCAGACCGAAGCCCTTCGGCTGGTTGAAGTCGTATTGAATCGTCGACATCTGCCAGGTGCGGCCGATGGCGTCCTTGGCCTGCACGGAGATCTTCGGACCGTAGAACGCCGCGCCGCCCGGGTCGGGGACCAGGTCCAGGCCGGTTTCGAGCGCGCACCGTTCCAGCACCTCGGTCGCCGTCGCCCAGTCGGAGTCGGTGCCGACGAACTTGTCCGGCCGGGAGTCGTCGCGGGTGGACAGCTCCAGATAGAAGTCGTCGATGCCGAAGTCACGCAGCAGGCTGAGCACGAACCCGAGCAGGTGCTTGATCTCCGCCGGCGCCTGCTCCCGGGTGCAGTAGGAGTGCGAGTCGTCCTGGGTGAAGCCGCGCACCCGGGTCAGCCCGTGGACCACGCCCGACTTCTCGTACCGGTAGACCGACCCGAACTCGAACAACCGGATCGGCAGTTGCCGGTAGGACCGCCCGCGCGACCGGTAGATCAGGTTGTGCATCGGGCAGTTCATCGCCTTGAGGTAGTAGTCGCTGCCCTCCATCTCCATCGGCGGGAACATCGTGTCCTTGTAGTAGGGCAGGTGTCCCGAGGTGTGGAAGAGACCTTCCTTGGAGATGTGCGGCGTCCCGACGTACTGGAAGCCCTCCTCGATGTGGCGGGCGCGGACGTAGTCCTCCATCACCCGCTTGAGCACGCCACCCTTGGGGTGGAAGACGGGCAGGCCGGAGCCGATCTCGTCGGGGAAGCTGAACAGGTCGAGGTCCGCGCCGAGCTTGCGGTGGTCGCGCCGGGCGGCCTCCTCCAGGAGCTTGAGGTACGCCTTCAGCTCGTCCCGGGTCGGCCAGGCGGTGCCGTACACCCGCTGGAGCTGCGGGTTCTTCTCCGAACCGCGCCAGTAGGCGGCGGCGGACCGCATCAGCTTGAACGCGCCGATCAGCCGGGTGTTCGGCAGGTGCGGGCCCCGGCACAGGTCCGACCAGCAGACCTTGTCCTCGTTGGCGGCGAGGTTGTCGTAGATGGTCAGCTCGCCGCCGCCCACCTCCATCACCTCGGAGGAGTCCAGCCCCTCGCCCTTGACCTCGATCAACTCCAGCTTGAACGGCTCGGCGACCAGCTCGGCCCGGGCCTCGTCCAGGTCGGCGAAGCGGCGGCGGCGGAACCGCTGGCCGGACTTGACGATCTCCTGCATCCGCTTCTCGAGCTTCGCCAGGTCGTCGGGCTGGAACGGCTTGTCGACGCCGAAGTCGTAGTAGAAACCGTTCTCGATCGGCGGGCCGATGCCGAGCTTCGCCTCCGGGAACACGTCCTGCACGGCCTGGGCCAGCACGTGGGCGGTGGAGTGGCGCAGCACCTCCAGGCCGGCCGGGCTGCTCAACGCCACCGGCTCGACGGTCGTCTCCTCGGCCGGCGTCCAGTCCAGGTCGCGGAGCTGGCCCCGCGGGTCGCGGACCACCACGATCGCCTTCGGCCCGGTGGTCGGCAGGCCGGCCGCGGCCACCGCGTCGGCCGCCGTGGTCCCGGCGGCGACGACGACGGGGTCGGCCACGACGGGGGTACGGGGTGCGGACACGGTGACTCCTGTCGTCGACGGTACGGATCTGCCGGTGACCGGCCCCTGCGATGCTATCGGTCGCCCGGACCCGCGCCGCCGCCGACGCCGGGCCCCGTCCGAGACGAGTTCCGCCGGGCGTTGAACCTTTCCGCCGCTGCGACCGAACTACCAGGTGGGGCCGGAGCCGGTACCGACCCCAGTCGAAAAGGATGGGGACGACGATGAGGATGACCCGTCAGGGCCGGTGGGCGGCGTCGCTGCTGGCCGCCGCGCTCGCCGGAGCCGTGGGCTGGCCGGGCCCGGCCAGCGCCGCCGGCGTGACCGTGACGACCTCCCCCGGCGAGGTGCACCAGGGCGACGCGATCGAACTGTCCGTGGTGGTGCCCGCGGACCGACCCGGAACCCGGACCACGAAGATCGAGCTGACCATGCCACCGGACGCCCCGATCGGCGAGGTCTACCCGCTGTCCGTGCCGGACTGGGGGCCGACCATCACCACCCGCGACCTGGATCAGCCGGTCGCGGGCATCCACACCTCCGAACTGAACCAGGTGACCGAAGCGGTGACCTGGCTACGGGCACCCGGCGCCGGCACCGGCGCGGCCCGGCTGCCGCTGGGCATGGGGCCGATGCCGGCCACCGACCTGCTCACCTTCACCGTGGTCCAGACGTACGCCGACGGCACGGTGGTCCGCTGGACGGACCCGGCCGGGGGCGCGCACCCCGCGCCGACGGTGCCGTTGCTGCCGCCGCTGCCGGGCACCGCCACGCACGGCGGTGACGCCGGCGCGGCCGGCGGGGGCCACGCCGGTCACGGCGCGGGCAGCGGCCAGGACGGCGCGGAGCCGGGCGGCGCATCCGCCGCGGGCCCGGCGACCGAGGCGGCCGACGACGGGCCGAGCGCGGACCTGCTGCTCGGCGGCGGTCTGGTCGCCGGCCTGGCCGGCGGTGCCGCGATCGGTTGGCTGCTCAGTCGCCGCCGACGGACCACCCTGGCGCTCCCGTCCGACCCCGACCCCGACCCCGCCCCCGGTGAAGGCGACGCGTCCGAGGCGAGCGCGGCGGGCGAGCGTGCTTCCGCCGACGAACCCGTCCCCGCCGGAGCTGCGCGCCCGGGCGCGTGATCACCCCAGCTCGACGACGACAGACGAGTGCTCGCAGGTCCGCTCATGCCGGCGGCCAGCGGCGCGCCATACCCATCTTGCACCTATTTGGCCTGCCTGATGCCCGCAGTGGCCGGGTGGCGCTGGTAGGCCCGGACGCCAGTTCGGCGAAGTGGTGGCATCGCCGGTAGTCGGATACCGCCACTTCACCGAATTGGTGTCGATCATTGGCCAAACGATCGCCGCCCGCCGGTCCACGCACGAGGCCCGACCGAAGAACAGACCACCTTTGCGGACATTTGCCCGCTTTTACACCTCACACGACTCCCCGAAGAGACCAGGTGACGGGAAGCAAACGCCCCGCCAAGGGCCACTCGCCTTCAGGATCTCAGGCACTGGCGTCGACCACAGGGTTGCAGCACCTTCAATGTCCGACATTCCCGGCACCACAAATCCATGGTCGACGAAGCGGCCCGGCCGAGCTTCCCCCTCGCGCGGGACAAGCCGGGTGATCATGAAGTTGACGGCACCGATGCCCGATTTTTCCCGGGCCAACCTCATGATCATCGCGAGCCGGGAGCCACGGCGCGAGTTGACCAAGGACGTTGGGGCGCGGGGGAAGCGCTTCGAGGACGCCAACTCCTTGATCATCGGACGAGGAGGGCACGGACGCGGAGAAGCACCGGACGCGGAGAAGCACCGGATGAGGAGGGGGCGTCAGGGGGTGGGGGCGGTGAGCCAGGTGGGCAGTGGCTCGCGGGCGGTCAGCCACCCCTCGGGGACGCCGCCGGGGGTGCCGACGCCGGTGAACGCGGCGACGATCCCGCCGACGATCGCCGCCGTGGTGTCCACGTCGCCGCCCGCCTCCACGCAGGCACGGATCGCGGCCGGGTAGTCGTGCAGCAGCGTGGCGGCGACCCAGAGCGTGAACGGGACGGTGTCCGGCGCGGTGACCCGCGAGCCGTTGCCCACCGCGTCGGCCACCTCGCCGGCCGGTCGACCGAGCAGCGCGGCGGCCCGGCGGACGCCCCGGTGCACCTCACCGCCCGGGTCGAGCGCGCCGGCCACGGCGCTGAGCAGGCGGTGCGGCTCGGGCCGGGTGCCGTCGAGGCGGGCGCGGGCGGCCAGCGAGGCGGCCACCGCCACGGCCACCGCTCCGGCGCTGCCCTCCGGGTGGGCGTGGGTCACCTCGGCGCAGGCGCGCGCCTGGTCGGCGGCGCGGTGGGTGGAGTCGGCGTGCCAGGCCCCGAGCGGAGCCACGCGCATCGCCGCGCCGTTGCCGAGGGAGCCCTGCCCGTCGAACGCCGACGCGGCGGCCACCGGCCACGGCGTGCCGGCGCGGATCAACCGCAGGACGCTCACCGCGCCGGGGCCGTATCCCCGCCGGGGCTCGCAGCGTGCGGCGAAGGCGAGCGCCAGCCGGTCCCGGTCGACCCGGCCGGTGGAGGCCAGCTCGGCCACCACGGAGCAGGCCATCTCGGTGTCGTCGGTCCACTCCCAGGGCGGTGCCGGCAGCCGACCCTCGGCGAGGTCGGCGGGGCGCCGGCCGGGGACGGCGAACTGGGAGCCGAGGGCGTCACCCACCGACAGGCCGGCCAGCGCGTCGCGGGCGAGCGTCAGGCGGGTGTCGGGAAAGAGGATGAACGTCATCGCCGTTCCAGCTTGCCCCGTCCGCCGGGCCGCCGCAACGCGATCGACTTGCCACGCCGAGTACGGTGCTGACGTGGCAACCGTCCTGCTGGTCGAAGACGACCACGTCGTGCGTGGCGCGATGCTGCGGTCGCTCACCGACCGGGGCCACGCGGTGCACGCCGTCGGCACGGCGTTGGACGCGCTGCGCCGGGTCGCCGCGGAGACGCCCGACCTGGTGGTGCTCGACCTGGGCCTGCCGGACCTGGACGGCTCGGACGCGCTGCGCATGCTGCGGGGCATCACCGACGTGCCGATCATCATCGCCACCGCCCGCGACGACGAGCAGTCGGTGGTCCGGCTGCTGCGGGCCGGCGCCGACGACTACATGGTCAAGCCGTTCACCGGCGCGCACCTGGATGCCCGGATCACCACCGTGTTGCGCCGGGCCGGTCGGGCCAGCCGGACCGTGCAACCGGCCGTGCACACGGTCGGCGGCCTGCGGGTGGACGTGGGCGAGCGCAGCGCGATGCTGGACGGGGAGGCGCTGGCGCTGACCCGCAAGGAATTCGACCTGCTGGCGTATCTCGCCGCTCGCCCCGGCCGGGTAGTGTCCCGGCGGGAACTCTTGGAGGAGGTATGGCGGCAGCCATCGGTCGGCGAGGACCAGACCATCGACGTTCACCTGTACTGGCTCCGCCGCAAAATGGGCGAGTCCGCGGCGAAACCGCGCTACCTGCGCACCGTGCGGGGGGTCGGCTTCCGGCTGGTGGCGCCGGACTGAGGCCGGTGCTGGCCTGGCTCACCGCCGGCATGTGCAGCCTGGTCGCGCTCGCCTTCCTCATCCCCCTCGGCATCACGCTGTCCGAGAAGTCCCGCGAGGAGAAGCTGTCCGACGCCGCCCGGCGCGGCGCGCTTGTCACCGGCGCGCTGGCGGTCAGCACCGACCCGGAGGTGGTCCGGCGGGCAGTGACGGCCAGCGGTGACGACCCGGCGCTGCGGCCGGTGGTGCACGGCGTCGGCGCCGACGAGTCGGCCGGTCGCGCCGACGCGACCGCGCTGGCCGACGCCGCCGCCCAGCGGCGCTCGGTGGTGACCGAGGTGGACGGTGGGGTGCTGCGGCTCGACCCGGTGGTGCTCGGTGACCAGGTGGCCGTGGTGGAGGTCTTCGTACCCGAGGAGGTGCTCGACGCCGGCGCGGGCGGGCGCTGGCTGCTGCTGCTCGGGGTGGCGCTGGCCCTGGTCGGCGCCGCGGTGGTCGTGGTGGACCGGGTGGCGGCCCGGGCCGTGGACGCCACCGGCGACCTGGTCAAGGCGGCCCTCGCGGTGGGTGACGGCGAGTTGGGCGTACGGGTCGAGCCGACCGGCCCGCGGGAGTTGGCCGAGGCCGGGCACGCGTTCAACCGGATGACGGAACGGTTGGCGGCGTTGCGTGCCGACGAGCACGAGCTGGTCGCCGACCTGTCACACCGGCTGCGTACCCCGCTGACCGCGCTGCGGCTGGACGCGGAGGCCCTGGAGTCCGACGACACGAGCATCGGCACGTTCAGCGAGGCGGAGCTGGACCGGCGGCGCGGTATCCGGCGGATCCGGCAGGCCATCGTCACGCTCGAGGGCGAGGTCGACCAGCTCATCAAGACGACCCGCAAGGCGGTCAGCCAGGAGACGGCGCCGGCGTCCTGCGACGTCAGCGAGGTGGTCCGGGACCGGATGGTCTTCTGGTCGGCGCTGGCCGGCGACCAGAACCGGCCGCACCGGGTGGTCGGCGCGCAACTGCGCATCCCGGCGCCGGTGCCCCGGGCCGAGTTGGCCGCCGCGCTCGACGCGGTGATCGGCAACGTCTTCCGCTACACGCCGCAGGGCACCGCGTTCGAGGTGGCGGTGAGCCGCCGGGACGGCTGGGTGGCGATCCGGATCGACGACGCGGGGCCGGGCATCGCCAACCCCGACCGGGCTCTGCGCCGGGGCGAGAGCGACCAGGGCTCCACCGGGTTGGGGCTGGACATCGCCAAACGGGTCGCGTTGCAGGCCAACGGTTCGGTGAGCCTCGACCGCGCCCGGCTCGGCGGGGCCAGCGTGGTGATGCTGCTGGCCGATCCGGACGCCGCGCCCCGTCAGGTCAACCGGTTCGGGCTGGTCGGCCGGATGGCCCGGGAGGCGCGGGAGCCGCGTGCCGGGCGGCGCTGGCCGCGTCCGCGTTGACACCGTGACTGTGCGGCGACGCAAGTTCTCCTTAGGAGTGTTTTAACGACGGCCACCGCGGGAGCGCGGAATGTCAGGATCTCCGGCAGAACCCATCAGTTCCGTCGGCCGGGACGCCCCGTAACACCTTCCGGCCGGCGGATCCGTGCGCGCGGCGGGAGTCCGGTCCCCCCACACCTCACTCCCGTCGCGCGCCGCTTCCCCGAACGAGTCGGGCGTGAGGTGACCGTGATGACGCCGACCGTCAGCCGCCTGCTCCGTTGGGCCGCCGTGATCGCCCTGGCCGTCGCGCTCACGCTCGCCGCCTGGCAGGATCCGGTGCTCGCGCACGGCACGAGCCGGTCCGCGGGCGGCGTACCCGGCTTCGCCGTCGCACTGCTCGCGCCGGTCGCGCTCGGCCTGCTCCTGGCCGTCCGCCGCCGGCCGCCCCGGCTGTCCCGGCGGCCGGCGGCCGTGCCGCCGCTCAGCGTGCCGCGCTCACCAGGTACGTGTCGATCTCGGAGTTGATCCGGGCCGCCTCGGCCGGCGCCAGGAACGAGGCGGCCACCGCGTCTCGGGCCAGCGCGGCCACCCCGCCCGGGTCGAGGCCCAGCAGCCGGGCGGCGACCGCGTACTCGTCGTTGAGCGTGGTGCCGAACATCGGTGGGTCGTCGGAGTTGATGCTGACCGGGACGCCGGCGGCGACGAGCTGCGGCAGCGGGTGCTCGTCGAGGCTGGCCACCGCCCGGGTCCGCACGTTCGAGGTCGGGCAGACCTCCAGCGGGATCCGGCGTTCGGCCAGGTGGGCCAGCAGCGCCGGGTCGAGCGCGGCGGAGATGCCGTGGCCGATCCGTTCGGCGCCCAACTCGCGCAGCGCGTCCCAGATCGTCTCCGGGCCGGTGGTCTCGCCGGCGTGCGGCACCGAGCGCAGCCCGGCCGCCCGGGCCTGGTCGAAGTATGGCTTGAACTGAGGTCGGGGCACCCCGATCTCGGGGCCGCCGAGGCCGAAGCTGACCAGCCCGTCGGGCCGTTCGTCGAGCGCGATCCGCAGGGTCTGCTCGGCGGCCGGCAGCCCGGCCTCGCCGGGGATGTCGAAGCACCAGCGCAGTTCGATGCCGAAGTCGGCCGCGGCCCGCTTGCGGGCGTCCTCGATCGCCTCGCAGAACGCCGGCGCGGGGATGCCCCGGTGCACGTGCGAGTAGGGCGTGACGGTCAGCTCGGCGTACCGGACCTGCTGGCGGGCCAGTTCGCGGGCCACCTCGTGGGTGAGCAGCCAGACGTCGTCGGTGTCCCGGATCAGGTCGACCACGCTCAGGTAGATCTCGACGAAGTGGGCGAAGTCGCGGAACGCGAAGTAGTCGGCGAGCGCTTCCGGGTCGGCCGGGACGGGGCTGCGTCCCTCGTGCCGGGCGGCCAGCTCGGCGACGATCCGGGGCGAGGCGGAGCCGACGTGGTGCACGTGCAGCTCCACCTTGGGCAGTCCGGCGATGAAGGTGGGCAGGTCGGTCACGAGTTCTCCTCTGCGCGGGCGCCGGTGCGGGCCACCACGAAGATCCGACGGAACGGGAAGTGCACCTGACCCTGCCGCACCGGGTACGCCTCGGCCAGCACCGCGCCCAGCTCGGCGCGGAAGTCGGCCCAGCCGGCGGCGTCCAGCGCGGCGCGGACCGGGCGCAGGGCCGTGCCCTCCATCCAGGCCAGCACCGGGTGGTCGGCGCCGGCGGCCGGTAGCAGGTGCACGTAGGTAGTCTCCCAGGCGTCGACCGCGCAGTCCGCCCCGGTCAGCAGCGCGGCGTAGCCGACCGGCTCGTCGACCGGGGCCGCGCGCAGCAGCCCGGCGAGGGGTTCGCGCCAGCGGCCCCGCCCGGCGACCTCGCGCAACGCCAGGTGGGACGGCGCGGCGAAGTTGCCCGGCACCTGGAACGCGAGCCACGCGCCGGCGGGCAGCTCGGTGGCCCAGCGGGCGAGCAGGTCGCGGTGCCCCGGCACCCACTGGAGCACCGCGTTGGCGACAAGCACGTCCACGTCCGGCGCCGGCCGCCAGTCGCGGACGTCGCACACGCCGAACGTGACCGGTGTGTCCAGGTCGTCGGCCCGCGCGATCATCTCGGGCGAGGAGTCCACGCCGGTGATCCGGCTGCCGGGCCAGCGTTCGGCGAGGGTGGCGGTGAGGGTGCCGGGCCCGCAGCCGAGGTCGACCACCGCGCGCGGGCGCTCGGCGCCGACCCGGGCCAGCAGGTCGTGGAAGGGGCGGGAACGCTCGTCGCCGTAGCGCAGGTAGGTGTTCGGGTCCCACATCACAGTCTCCAAACCGTACGTACGTCTTGTTGGAGACCGTACGGCCCGACGCGCGCCGCGGCAACCCGCTCACTAGGCTCGACCGGATGGAACAGCGCAACTTCGACCGGCTCGGCCGGCATGTCGGCATCATCGGACTCGGCGCGTGGCAGCTCGGCGCGGACTGGGGCGAGGTCAGCGAGGACGCGGCGCTCGACGTGCTGGCCGCCGCGGTGGACGCCGGCGTCACCTTCCTGGACACCGCCGACGTGTACGGCGACGGCCGCAGCGAGCAGCTCATCGGGCGGTTCCTGCGGTCCCGCCCGGGGCACGGGCTGACCGTCGCCACCAAGATGGGCCGCCGGGTGCCGCAGACGCCCGAGGCGTACACCCTCGACAACTTCCGGGCCTGGACCGACCGGTCCCGGGCCAACCTGGGCGTCGACACGCTCGACCTGGTGCAGCTGCACTGCCCGCCCACCGCGGTCTTCGCCGACGACCGGGTCTTCGACGCCCTGGACACCCTCGTCGCCGAGAAGCGCATCGCCGGGTACGGGGTCAGCGTGGAGACCTGCGACCAGGCGCTCACCGCCATCGCCCGGCCCGGTGTGGCAAGCGTGCAGATCATCCTCAACGCGGTCCGGCACAAGCCGCTGGACGCGGTGCTGCCGGCCGCCGCGGCGGCCGGCGTGGGCATCATCGCCCGGGTGCCGCTCGCCAGCGGCCTGCTCTCCGGCCGGTACGACGAGCACACCACGTTCCCGGCGAACGACCACCGCACCTTCAACCGGCACGGCGAGTCGTTCGACGTCGGCGAGACGTTCGCCGGCGTCGACTACGACCTCGGCCTGGCCGCGGTGCGCCGGCTCGCGCCGCACGTCGGCGACGGGCGCACGATGGCGCAGTTCGCGTTGCGCTGGATCCTGGACCAGCCGGGCGTGACCGTGGTGATCCCCGGCGCCCGCTCCGCCGAGCAGGCCCGGCGCAACGCCGAGGCGGCCGGCCAGCCGCCCCTGACCGGGGCGGAGCTGACCGCGGTGCGAGCCACCTACGACGAGCTGATCCGGCCGCGGGTGCACGACCGGTGGTGACCGGCCCGACCCGGCCCGCCGGCGCGGCGCCGCCGGTGTCGCACGCCGGCGGGCATGCTGGATCGGGGCGTACGTCGGCGGAGGGGACGCGATGAGGGGTTGGTTCCGGCTCACCATGGGGCTGGCGGGCGTGGTGCTCGGTGCGCTCTGGACCGTGCTGGGGCTCGGCTACGTCGAGGGCAGTGCGCTCACCGACGCGCGGATCGGGGCGGTGGTCGGCCCGGCGCTCGTCCTGACCGGACTCGGCGCGCTCTGGTGGGGCATGCGGGCACGCCGCTGAGCCGCCGCGGGTCGGCATGGAGAAGCCCCGCCTCCCGGTGGGGTGCGGGGCTTCGCGCGCCGGCCCGCCCGGCCGGCGCTCCGTCAGCTCAGATGGGGCGGACCTGCTCGGCCTGCGGACCCTTCTGACCCTGGGCGATCTCGAACTCCACCCGCTGGTTCTCCTCCAGCGAGCGGTAGCCGCTGGACTGGATGGCCGAGAAGTGGACGAACACGTCAGCACCCCCGCCGTCGACGGTGATGAAGCCGAAGCCCTTGTCAGCGTTGAACCACTTCACGGTTCCCTGCGCCATGTGCAACTCCTTCTAAAACTGGCGGCCGAGCACGCCGTGCGGCCGATTGGCCGTTTTCGAGCAGCGGCGCCTGAGGTGGCCCCCCATGCAGGGAACGTCTCTCAACCCACGCGTCTCGCAACAGCGTGAGACAGCAAACCACGTACGCAAAAACTTCGCACAGCCTACCGGACGAACTTCTCCGACATGTGACCTGAAGGTCGCCCGGCGCAACGCCGAAGACCCCTTCCCCAGCGTGCGGGGAAGGGGTCCGTTCCGGATCTGATCAGTCCGGCCAGTGGCCGGTCAGCCGCCGCACGCCGACCGCGCCACCCCGGTCCACAGCCGCCCGGACCGCCGAGAAGATCGCCCCCTGGAGGGCCGCGGCGGCGAGCACCTCGCCCCAGCGCCGGTCCTCGTCGGTGGCGCTGGGCGCGTCGTCGTCACCCGCCGCCAGCTTCCAGACCTGCCGGAAGACCATGCCCGCGACCGCGCCGGCGGCCAGGCCGAGCAGCACGCCCACCGGCCGGTACGCCACCTTGCCGATCTTGCCGCTCACCTGCGCCTCCCTCGGATCACCAACAGCACCACCACGGTCGCCACCGCGCCGGCCGCGACCGCCGCCCACGGCACCGGGCCGCGCCCGACCGCGCCGTCCGACCCGTACGCCTGCGCCCGGACCATTCGGACCCGTTCCGCCGCCCGCCCGCGCGCCCGCGCCACGGTCAGCGCCGCCTGCTCACGCATCCGCGCCTTCGCCTGCTCGGCGGAGTGCCGCACCAGCGCCTTCGGGTCGGCCCTGGCCGCCAACAGCTCCATCGTCTCACCGAGTTCCACCCGGGTCCGGCGGATCTCCTCCCGGAGCGCCGCCACATCCCCCGACCCGTTGCCGGTTCCGTTGCCGGTCATGCCCGCCTCCCGTCCTTCACCGCGGCGGTGACCGTGTCGACGTCCGCGCGGACACTGCGGACCGCCGCCTCCGGCACCGGCGGGACGGCACGGCTGACCTGTTTCTTGCCCACGAGCGCGAGGATCCCGGCGAGCAGGAACAGCGCCACCGCCACGATCAGGGCGGCCAGCCACGCCGGCATGACCAGCGCCAGCAGAAGAATCACGGTGGCGACGAGCGCGCCGGCGCCGTAGAGCGCCATCACCCCGCCGCCGCCGAACAGACCGATCCCGATCCCGGCGTGCTTGCCCTTCTGGGTCAGCTCCGCCCGGGCCAGGGCCAGTTCGTCCCGCACCAGGCGGGTGACCTGTTCGGTGGCCCGTTGCACCAGTTCCGCGGTGGACGGCTCGGTCCCGGTCCGGGACGTGCTGGGACTCGCGACGTCAGCCATGCTGTCCTCCTTTCGTCATCACCGCGCTGTATGCCCGGAGTCGCCGCCCGTCAATCCTGCGCGGAGCGGCCGGTCGGCCCGGCCACTCGCCGCCGGAGCCCGACCTCGGGTGGCCGGATTCCGGGGCGTGGGCAGCAGGTCCCCCGGAACACGGCCGATCAAACCCACCCGATCCGGGACCGCGCGACCTGCCGCGTACCGTCCCGGCTGGGACAACGCGCCGGGCGACGCCGGGGTCACGGACCCGGCCGCCCGCGCGGAACCCCCGGACGCCGCGCGGGCGGCCGGGGGCTCCGATCGGGTACGCGGGTCAGCGCCGGGCCTCGGCGTGGTCCTCCCGACCCACGAACGCCTCGCTGCGGGCCTCACCGTCGTCGCTGCCGCCGAACACCCGCGCGTCGTCGGGGGCCTCGGTGTCGGCCGGCCGACGCACCGACCGGCGCGGCTGCCCCACCTGCCAGGCCAGCGCACCGGTCGCCTCGCCCACCTCGGTGCGCAGCCGGGGCAACGCGGTCGGGCGGTGGTCGCGTACCCAGGCCACCAGGTTCTCCCGGACCAGGCAGCGGAGGTCCCACAGGCTGCCCGCGTCGGCGGCGCTGACCACCGCGCGGACCTTGACCAGGCCGCCCGTGGCGTCGGTCACCTGGAGGACGCAGACCCGGCCGTCCCAGAGGTCGGTGCCCTCGCAGAGCCGCCGCAGCTCCTCCCGCACGGCCTGCACCGGGACGGCCCAGTCCAGGTCGAACTCGGCGGTGCCGAGCACCTTCGCCTCGGTCCGGGTCCAGTTCTGGAACGGCCGGCTGGTGAAGTACGAGGTGGGCAGGATCAGCCGGCGGTCGTCCCAGACCTGCACCACCACGTAGCTGAGCGTCAGCTCCTCGACCCGGCCCCACTCCCCCTCGATCACGACCACGTCGTCCAGGCGTACCGCGTCGCTGAAGGCGAGCTGGAGGCCGGCGAAGACGTTGCCGAGTAGGCTCTGCGCGGCGAGCGCGGCGACCGCGGCCACCACACCGGCGGAGGTGAGCACGCCGGCGCCGACACCGCGTACGGACGGGAACGTCATCAGCATCACGCCGACCGCGAGGATCACGATCACCGCTATGGTCAGCCGGCGCAGCAGCACCACCTGGGTCCGCACCCGCCGGGCGTGCCGGTTGTTCGGCACGTCCGTCCGGAACCGCGCGAGCGCGGTGTCCTCCGCCACCACCAGCAGCGACGCCACCAGCCAGGCGAGCGCGGCGATCATGGCCAGCACCAGCGTGTGCAGGACGAACCGCCGCCACGGGCTGCCCACCGCGTAGAGCGTGGTGAACCGGATCGCGAGCTGCACGCCGACCACGGTCGCGGCGACCTGGAAGGCGCGGTGCGAGTGCTCGGTCAGCTCGGTCATCAGCAGTGAGCGGCGGCCGAGCCGGCGGGTGACCCGGTGGGCCACCTGTACCAGCACCAACGCGACCGCCGCCGCGACGAGCGCGGCGGCGACGGTCACCAGGTAGCTCTGCACGACATCTCTCCCTCCGCCCGGCGGAATCGGGCAAAGGCCCAATGGTGCCCGGCGGTCCGGATATCGACCAGGCTCAGACCTTGCGATACCGGGACTGGAAGAAGCAGTAGACGCCGAACGCGGCGATGCCGAGCGCCATCAGCGACAACAGCCACGGGCCGTACGGCTGGTCGCGCAGCGTCCGCAGGGCGGCGTCCAGGCCGCGCGCCTTCTCCGGGTCGTACTTCACGGCCGCGATCACGATGAGCAGGCCGGTGATCGCGAAGACCGCGCCCCGGGCGGCGTACCCGACCATGCCGAGGCGGCGGGTGAGCTGCTGTGTCTTGCGGCTCATCTCACCGGTCTTGAGGTTGCGCTCGAACTTCTTCTTCAGGCCGTAGATCACCATGCCCACGCCGATCGCGGCGAGCACCAGACCGGCCAGGCCGACCAGCCACCGGCCGCCGTCGGAGGCCATCAGCTTCTCGGTGAGCTGCTGCTGCTGCTGGGAGGAGTTGGCGCTGGCGTCCCGGACCACCTTGATCGCGGTCCAGCCCAGCCAGGTGAAGACGATCACACGCACGACCGAGGCGATCCGCTCGAAGATCCGCTCCTTGCCGGTCTTCGACTGGTGGCCGATCACCGCCTGGAATGCTTGCCAGATGGCCATGGCGAACAGGCCGATGGCGATGGCGACCAGGACGAACTTGCCGAGCGGCTGCTCGCTGAGCGTGCGCAGGGCGCCGTTCTGGTTGCCCTCCTCGCCGGACTTGCCGAAGGCGATCTGCAACGCCAGCCAGGCGAGGAGGAGATGCACGATGCCGTAGCCGATGAAACCGACACGGGTCAGCAGTTCGAGCCAACGGCTGTTCTTGGCCTGGGCGGCGGTGGCGCCGGCGCTTCGGGTGACAGACATGCGCCCTCAATCTCCCGACGTGCGATTTTCCAAACGTCACCGCCCGCCGGGAGGGATCAGCCGTTGGGGTTGCGGGCCACCCGGAGCACGACCTGCTGGTCGGTGACGCCGTCGAGGCTGACCTGGAGGCCGCCGACCTCGGTGGCCTGCTGGCCGACGGTGAGCGAGAGCTGCTCGCCGGCCACCTCGACGGTGACCTGGTCACCCTGCGCGCCGACAAGCTTCGCCTCGACGCCGAGGATGGTGGCGCTGGCTTCCACGCCACGGTCGAAGGTGATGGTGCAGGCATCCAGGCCGCAGTCGGTGTCGGCGCCGTTCGAGCTGCATCCGGCGAGCAGCGCGGCGCCGAGGGCGAGACCGGCGAGCATCCCGGCGGCGCGGCGGGCGGAGGTCGGGGCGGGGGTGGCGCGTCGGTTCGTCACCTCCCCAAGGGTACGGCGCGCCGGCCACGCCACCGGGCGGCCGGGTGCTCGCGAGGTGGGGTGTTAAGAAGGGGCCCCTCCTTCCGCGCTAGGGTGCGGGAATGGCTTTTGATGTCGCCCGGGTGCGGGGCGGGTACCCCGCGCTGGGCGAGGGTTTCGCGCACTTCGACGGCGCCGGTGGCACCCAGACCGCCGCCGGGGTGATCGAGGCGGTGGCCGACGCCATGCGTGCCGCCACGGGCAACCGCAGCACCGCCTTCGCCCCCGGCCGGCGCGCGTTGGAACTGGTCGCCGGTGCCCGGACGGCGGTCGCCGACCTGCTCGGCGCGGACCCGGCGGGCGTGGTGCTGGGGCCGAGCGCCACCGCGCTCACCTACACGCTGGCCCGCACGCTCGGCGCGGGGTGGCGGCCGGGCGACGAGGTGGTGGTGTCGCGGCTGGACCACGACGCCAACGTCCGCCCCTGGGTGCAGGCCGCCGAGGCGGCCGGGGCGACGGTGCGCTGGGCCGAGTTCGACCCGGACACCGGCGAGCTGCCCGCCGGCCAGTACGCCGACCTGGTCACCGCGCGCACCCGGCTGGTCGCGGTGACCGCCGGCAGCAACGCGATCGGCACCGCGCCGGACGTGGCGGCGATCGCCAAGACCGCGCACGCCGCCGGCGCGCTGGTCTGCGTGGACGGGGTGCACTCCGTGCCGCACGGCCCCACCGACCTGGCCTCACTCGGCGCGGACGTGCTGGTCACCAGCGCGTACAAGTGGTCCGGGCCGCACCTGGCGGCGATGGTCGCCGACCCGTCGTGGTGGTCGACGCTGCGCCCGGCGAGGCTGATCCCCTCGGCCGACGGGGTCCCCGACCGCTTCGAGTACGGCACCCCGAGCTTCCCGCTGCTGGCCGGCGTGGCCGCCGCGGTGGACCACCTGGCCGGTCTCGACCCGGCCGCGTCCGGCGACCGCCGGGAGCGGGTACGCGCCGGCCTGGCCGCCGCCCAGGCGCACGAGGAGACGGTCTTCGACCGGCTGCTGACCGGGCTGACGGCCCGGCCGTTCGTCACCGTCTACCGCGCACCGGCCCGGCGCTGCCCCACGGTGTCGTTCCGGCTGGCCGGGCAGGCTCCGGCCCGGACCGCCGCGGCGTTGGGCGAGGCGGGCTTCTGCCTCTCCTCCGGCGACTACTACGCCTACGAATACTTCCGGGCCATGGGGCTGCGCGAGTCCGGCGGCGCGGTGCGGGCCAGCGTCTACCACTACAACACCGCCGACGAGGTGGACCGGCTGCTGGCCGAGATCGACCGGGTGGCCGACGACGAGAGGACGATGGTCAGGTGAGCTTCCTGGTCGAGGAGAACCCCGCCAAGCACCGCTTCGAGATCCTGGTCGACGACGCGCTGGCCGGCTTCAGCGCGTACCTGCCGCGCGGCGAGGTGCTGGTCTTCACGCACACCGAGGTCGACGACCGCTACCAGGGGCAGGGCGTGGGCGCCGCGCTCGTCGGCGGCATGCTGGACCAGATCCGGGCCCGTGGCGGCCGGGTGGTGCCCCGGTGCCCGTTCGTGGCCGCGTTCGTCGAGCGCCACCCGGAGTACGCCGACCTCGTCGTCGACGCGCCCTGAGACCCGACCCGGCCGGGGGACCTCCCCACCCGGCCGGGCCGGGAGTTCACCTGGTGCCGGCCAGCAGCTCGGCGGCGGCCCGGGCCGCCGCCGCGGTGGCCCCGTGGGTGGCCAGGTGCACCCGGCCGGTGGCCAGCTCGGGCACGCCCAGCTCGACCACCACCGCGTCCGGGCGGGCGGCGAGCGCCCGTGCCACCGCCTCCCGCATCCACTCGTGCCGGTGCAGGTCCCGCACGACGAGCACCAGCGGCCGGTCGGCCGGGCCGGTCGCCGGATCGGCGGGGACGGCGTCGGCGGCGTACCGGGCGGCGGTGGTGCCGGGCGCCAGGTGGGCCAGGGGCGCGGCGACGCCCCACGGCGTCTCCTCGCCGATGGCGATGTTGCGGGGCGGCGCGAACTCGACCACGTGCGCCGGCCCGGCCAGCGGCAGCAGCCCCGCGTCGCCGGTGACCCGCACCGCCCGGCGGGCGGCGGTCAGGCCGATGGGTGAGGCGCCGGGGTCCGCCCCGCCGGCGGTGCGGCGGGCGCGGGCGGCGACGCTCCACGCGGCCAGTTGACCGACCCGCTTGGCCGCCTCGGCCAGCCGTTCCTCGGGCAGTTCCCCGCTCACCACCGCGGCGACGATCGCGTCGCGCAGCTCGCGGGCGTCGGCCTCGGTGGCGCGCTCCCCGCCCACGCAGATGGCGTCGGCCCCGGCGGCGAGCGCGCGCACCGCCGCGCCGGCGAAGCCGTACCGGTCGGACACCGCCCGCATCTCCACCGCGTCGGTCACCACCACGCCGCCGAAGCCCAGCTCCTCGCGGAGCAGGCCGCCCAGGATGCGCGCGCTGAGCGTGGCCGGCAGCTCCGGGTCGAGTGCCGGCACCAGCAGGTGGCCGGTCATCACCGCCTGCGCCCCGGCCGCCACCGCGGCCCGGAACGGGGCCAGCTCGATCGCGTCGAGGCGGGCCCGGTCGGCGCCGATGCGGGGCAGGTCGTGGTGGGAGTCGACGTGGGTGTCGCCGTGCCCGGGGAAGTGCTTGGCGCAGGCGGCGACGCCGCCGGCCTGGAGGCCGCGCACCCAGGCGGCGGTGTGGCGGGCGACCAGGTCCGGGTCGGCGCCGAACGAGCGCACCCCGATCACCGGGTTGGCCGGGTTGGAGTTGACGTCGGCGTCCGGCGCGTAGTCGAGGGTGACGCCGACCGTGGCGAGTTCGGCGCCCAGGTCGCGGGCGACCTCCTCGGTCAGCGCCGGGTCGTCCACCGCGCCGAGGGCGAAGTTGCCGGGCCGGGAGCTGCCCCGGGCCGACTCGATCCGGGTGACGTCGCCGGCCTCCTCGTCGATCGCCACGATCACGTCCGGCCGTTCCGCCCGCAGGTTCGCGGTCAGCGTCGCCACCTGTTCGTGGTCGACGACGTTGCGGGCGAAGAGGACCACCGAGCCGAGCCCCTCGCCGAGCCAGCGGCAGACCCAGGGTGGCGGGACGGTGCCGACGAACCCGGGTTGCAGGACGGCGGCGGCGAGCGCCGCCAGGTCTCCGGTGGCTCCCACGATCCGCTCGCTCATGTGCTGACGTACCCCCGTCTCCCCCACGGACCCGCCACGACCGGCGGGTGCTCACATGGTCACACCGCGCAGCTAAATAGTCAACAATCCTTACTGTTACGCGCTGGCGCTCCCGGCGCGACCCGTGGGAGAGTTTCCGCCATGCCCGCCCTGCCGCTCGCCGACGCCACCAGCGCCGCCGACATCCCCGGCGTACGCCTGCTCGGCCTGGTGGTCGGCGCCCTGTTCCTGCTGATCGCGATCCGGGCGATGTTCCGCCGCTGACGGCCCGGAACGCCGCTCAGTCGGCGTCGGCCGCCGCCACCCCGCGCAGCAGCGTGTCGACAAGGGCGGCGACCAGTTCCGGGGTGGGGCCCCGCGGCGCGTCGACCGGGCCGAACAGGCGGCCGAGGACCAGGTCGTGACAGACGCCCACGAGCAGCGTCGCCGCCGCCTCCGGACTTGCCGTCGCCGCCACCCGGCCGAGCCGTTGCTCGGCCCGCAGGTAGTCGGCGAAATCCGCCCGGACGCCGGGGTCACCGGCCGGCAGGGCGGGCAGGTCGGCGAGCCGGGCCAGCAGCTTCGGCTGGGTGGTCAGCCCGGCCAGCGCCGGCAGGATCGCCGCGTGCAGGGCCAGCGCCCGGTCCAGCCAGGCCCGGAGGTTGCCGGCCAGGGTGCCGTCCCCCGGCTGCGGCACGGCGTCGTCGAACGCGACCTCGACCGCTCGCACGTGCGCGTGCAGCGCGTGGGCCAGCAGTTCCTCCTTGTCGGCGAAGTGGTTGTAGAGCACCCCGTCGGCGACGCCGGCCTCCCGGGCGATGTCGCGGACGGTCAGCCCGGCCACTCCGCGGCGCTCCATCAGGCGTACGGCGGCGTCGACCAGGTGCTCGCGCAGGCTCTGCTCACCGCCGCGCAGCGCCGCGGCTCTCCTCGGTGCCATCATCGCGATCCTAGGGCCTGTGCCGCCGGCGCCGGCTCCCCCGTGCGAGCCGGCGCCGGCGGCGGTCGGGCGCCGGCCCTCAGTCGGGTCGCCGGGCGGTCACCAGCCAGGCCGCGATGCGCAGCCGGACGCCGTGCGGGCCCTCGTACGGGCGCATCGCCGCCACCAGTTCGTCCCGGACCCGGTCGCCGACGGCCGGGTCCAGCGGCGCGAGCCGATGCCGGACCGGCCCCCAGCCGGCCAGGAACCCACCGGCCTCGGCGGCGTCCCGTCCCCAGACGCCGGCCACCGACCGGGGCGCGCAGTCGACGTCGACGAGGCCGGCATCGGTGAGCACCGCGCGGGTCACCGCCGGGTCGGCGAGCGACATCGGCCCGCCGTCGGAGGCGGGCCCGTCACCGGCCGGCTGCGGCAGCGCGGCGACGGGCGCGAGCGCCGCACCGAGGTCACCACGCCGCCAGTCGTCCAGGCAGACGAAGGCCAGCCGCCCGCCGGGGCGCAGCGCTCGGGCCAGATTGGCGAAGGCGGCGACCGGGTCGGCGAAGAACATCACCCCGAACCGGCTCAGCACCACGTCGACGCCGCCGGGGGTGAACGGGTGCGCCTGGGCGTCGGCGCGGAGGAAGTCGACGTTCGACACCGCCTCGGCGACCGCCGCGGCTCGGGCGGCGGCCAGCATGGGCGCCGACAGGTCGACCCCGAGCGCCGCCCCGGTGACGCTGCGGCCGGCGGCCAGGCGGGTGAGCTGGCCGGTGCCGCACCCGACGTCGAGCACCCGGTCGCCCGGCGCGACGGCGGCGAGCAGCATGTCGTTGAAGCCGCCGTTCACCGCGTCGTAGCGGAGACGGTGTTCGGCCCAGTGCCGGCCCTCGTAACCGTTCCAGGCTTGTTCCTGCTGGTCGTTGCGGGTGTCGGTCACGTCCGTCACTCCTTATGAACACATGTTCATGAACGTATGTTCATAATGCCGCCTGTCGTTCCCCGACGTCAACCCCGTCCCCCGGTTTCGGGTCCGGAGCGCCCGGGTAGCTGTGGCCGTTGATGAAGCTGACCACGCACGCCACCAACTTGCGCCGCGCGGCGAAGAACCTGTTCGGCTGGACCGCGCTGCGGCCCAACCAACTGGCCGCCATGCGCGCCGTCATGAAGCGCCACGACGCCCTGGTGGTGCTGCCCACCGGCGCCGGCAAGTCGGCGATCTACCAGATCCCGGCCAGCCTGATCCCCGGCCCGACCGTGGTCATCTCCCCGTTGCTCGCGCTCCAGCAGGACCAGATCGCGGCGCTCAACGAGCGGCAGCGACCCGAGCTGCGCGCCGTGCGGATCAGCTCGGACGAGAGCGCCGCGCAGCAGGCCGAGGCGATCGAGGAGATCCGGGCCGGTCGGGCCGAGTTCCTGTTCATCACGCCGGAGGCGCTGAGCAACCCGGACCGGCTCGCCGAGGTGCGCTCGCTCTCCCCGGCGCTCGTGGCGATCGACGAAGCGCACTGCATCTCGTCCTGGGGCCACGACTTCCGGCCCGACTACCTGGCGCTCGGCCACCTGATCGACGGCCTGGGCCGGCCCCCGGTGGTGGCGCTGACCGCCACCGCGTCCCCGCCGGTCCGCGACGACATCATCGCCCGGCTGCGCCTGCGCGAGCCCGAGGTGGTCGTCTCCGGGCTGGACCGGCCCAACCTGTTCCTCGAGGTGGCCCACTGCCCGACCGACGACTACCGGTGGCGGCGGCTGATCGCGCTGCTCCGCGACGACGAGCGCCCCGGCATCATCTACGTGCCGACCCGGCGCGCCGCCGAGGAACTGGCCGGACGGCTGACCGACGCCGGTTTCCCGGCCGAGTTCTACCACGGCGGCATGCCCACCGGCGCCCGGCACGAGCTGCACGAGGCGTTCCTCGCCGACCGGGTCCCGATCATGGTGGCCACCTCGGCGTTCGGCATGGGCATCGACAAGCCGAACATCGCCTGGGTGGCGCACATGGCGCTGCCCGACTCGCCGGACAGCTACTTCCAGGAGATCGGCCGGGCCGGTCGGGACGGCTCGCCGTCGCGGGTGCTGCTGCTCTGGCGGTCCGAGGACGTCGGCCTCCAGCGTTACTTCTCCGGCGGCCTGCCGGACGCCAAGGACCTCACCGACCTCGCCGCGGTGCTGCGGAGCAAGGCCCGCACCCGTAAGGAGCTGCGCGAGCTGACCGGCCTGGGCCCGCGCAAGCTCGGCCAGTACCTCTCCCTGCTGGAGCAGATCGGCGCCGCCGAGCCGCGCGCCCGGCAGCGCGTCGGCGCGCCCCGGTACGCGCCGGACGCCGTCGAGTCCGGGCGGGCGGCGCGCGCCGAGGCCGAGCGGCAGCAGACCGTGACCCGGTCGCGGACCGACATGATGCGCGCCTTCGCCGAGACCACCGGCTGCCGCGGGCAGGTCCTGCTCGCCTACTTCGGCGAGCAGATGACCGACGTCTGCGGCCACTGCGACAACTGCCACGCCGGCACCAGCGTGGCCAACGACGGCGCGGTCGGTCCGTTCCCGGTGCACAGCCAGGTCCGCCACGGAGAGTGGGGATCCGGTCTGGTGCTCAACTACGAGGACGACCGGATGACCGTGCTCTTCGACGAGGTGGGCTACAAGACGCTGTCCGTGCGCGTGGTGTCCGAACAGGGCCTGCTGGAGCTGGACTAGCCTGACCTGACCCGGGCGCCGTGGCGGTGCCCGTCGAAAACGACGACCAAGGCGAAAGGGGCCTGATCGTGATCGAGCAGCCGGCGTACACCCGGTTCGGCGTCTCCGACGAGGAGTGGGGGCTGCTGGTCGGTCTGCCGCAGGCGGTGCTCACCGCGGCGGCGGCAGCCGAGTCCGACGGCACCCGGCGCACCATGGCCGAGAACGCCGCCGGGCTGGAGACCATCGCCGCCGGCCGCGAGTCGGCCAGCCCGCTGGTGGCGGCCGTGGCCGGCGAGGTCGTCTCCCGGGTCGGCGACCCGGAGGCCGGCGCGGAGCTGCCGGTGATCACGCCGGACGATCCGATGGTGATGATCGAGGATGTGCTCGCCCGCGCCGGCGAGGCGTCCGCCCTGCTCACCGGCAAGGTGGACGAGGGGCAGTCGGGGGCGTACCGGCACTGGCTGGTGGAGATCGCCGACCAGGTGGTGGGCGCCGCCTCCACCGGCGGCATCCTGGGCATCGGCGGTGACGTGGTGAGCGACTCCGAGCGTCGCTTCCGGGACCGGCTCTCCCAGGTGCTCAACGACTGACCTGTCGTCTGCCTATGACGGACGTCACGCCCCACGGGTGGTCGCATTTCCGACCCGTGGGGCGTCGTCTTGGTGAAGGGCAGACGAACCACGGGGGTCGTTCATGGACATCGCGATGCAACCGCAGGTCTTCGACACGGCGCAGGTGCCCGCCGCGGACCGCTTCGGGCTGTGGCTGGACATGCTCGCCCGCACACCGACGCTCATGCGGGTGCGCACCGAACACGCCGACAACTTCTCCGCGCGGGCCGAGTTCCTCGACCTGGGGCCGATGCAGCTCATCCGCCACCGCTACCCGTCCCTGGACGGGATCCGCACCCGCAAGCTGATCCAGCGCTCGGACGCGCCCTGCTACGTCCTCGCGCTGCCGCTGACCGGCACCGGGGTCACCGACCAGGACGGGCAGCGGGGCGTCTGCCCACCCGGCCACTTCACCTTCTACGACTGCGCCCGCCCGCAGGAGATCAGCCACCACGTCGACGAGGGCCGGGACCGGTCCGCCAGCTCGGTGGTGGCCCTCATCCCGTACGACGCGCTGCCGCTGCCCCACCACCGGCTCGCCCCGCTCTTCGCCGGCCGGATGTCCGGCAGCGAGGGCATCGGCGCGCTGCTCGCCGACTACCTCGTCCGGCTCACCGGCCACCCGGAGCAATACCACGCCGCCGACGCCGAGCGGCTCGGCGCGGTCGCGCTCGACCTGACCGCCACACTGCTCGGCCGCCACCTGGTCTCCGAGGACGCCGTCCCCACCGAGGTCCGGCGCCGTGCCCTGCTGGCCCAGGTGCGCGCGTACGTCCGCCAGCACCTCGGGGACGGCATGCTGGAGCCGGCCACGATCGCCGACGCGCACCACATCTCGCTGCGCTCGCTGCACCGGCTCTTCGAGTCCGAGGAGACCACGATCGCGGCGTACATCCGGGACGAACGGTTGGCCCGGTGCCGCCGGGACCTCGCCGACCCGGCGTTGGGCGGCCGGTCGATCCAGGCGATCGCCGGCCGCTGGGGGTTCCGGGACAAGGCCCACTTCAGCCGGGCCTTCCGGGCCGCGCAGGCGGAGACGCCGCAGGCGTACCGCGCGCGTCACCTGGAACGGGCACGGATCGTCAACAACGCGGCGTCCGAAGTCAACCCGGCCGGGACAGACTGGACCCGGGCCGGCGCCGGGAAACCGGCGACGACCCACCGGTAACGGGGGGCCGCGGCGTGGCGCCCGCGGCGGTCCAGCCGCGGGCGACCCCGCCCCGGCGGTGGCCTCCCGCGCCACGCCGCACGGCCCCGGGTTCCGGCCCCGCCGCTTCCCCCCAGGACCGGCGGGGCCGGTCAGTCGGCCTCCTCCTCCAACAGCGTCAACACCGACCTCTCCACCGCCTCGCGGGGCATCTCCGGCTGCACCGGCGCCAGCACCCCGTCGTGGTAGAGGTCCACCACCCGCGGGTCCACGTACGACGTGCGGGCCACCGTCGGCGTGTTGCCGAGCAGCTCGGCGACCGAACGCATCACCGCCGCCACGGTCCGCCGACGGGCGGTGACGGACCGCTGCGGGCCCGCCGTGGCCAGCTCGGTGGCGGCCAGCACGGTGGCGTGCCAGGTGCGGAAGTCCTTGGCGGTCATCTCCCCGCCGCTGGCGTCACGCAGGTAGTCGTTCACCTCGTCGCTGCGCACGTCGCGCCAGGCCCGCCCGTCCCAGTAGCCGAAGAGCCGCTCCTGCGTGCGCCGCCGACGACGCAGGTTGAGCAGCACCTGGCACAGCTCGGCGTCCTCCACCCGGCGGACCTGTGCGATGCCGCCCTTGGCCGGAAACTCGAAGACCACGCACCCGCCACGGGACCGGGCGTGCTCCGGGCGCAGCGTGGACACGCCGAACGTGGGGTCCTCGCCGGTGGCGTACTGGTCGCTGCCGACCCGGAACGCCCCCATGTCGAGCAGCCGGGCGACGGTGGCCAGCACGCGCTCCCGCCGCAGCCCGCGCAGCGCCAGGTCGTGCGCGACCCGGTCACGCAGCGCCGGCAGCCGGTGGGCCACCTTCAGCACGTGGTCGAACTTGGCCTCGTCCCGCTTCTGCCGCCAGCCGGGGTGGTAGAGGTACTGCTTGCGCCCGGCCGCGTCGATGCCGGTGGCCTGGATGTGCCCGTTCGGGTACGGCGAGATCCACACGTCCCGCCAGGCCGGCGGGATGACCAGCTCACGGAGGCGCGCCAGCTCGCCGGCGTCGCGCACCGGCTCGCCCCTGGCGTCGAGGAAGAGCCAGCCCTTGCCGCGCCGCCGTCGACCGTAGCCGGGCCGGCCCGGATCGCTACGCCGCAACCGCACCGGAGACCCGTTCCACCTCGGCCACCGCCGCCACCACCTCGTCGATCCCGATGGCATCCAACACCGGGTGCGTTCCTACCCCGCCCGAACCCATCGAATCCGGCTCGATTCCGGCCGGATCGATGCCGCCGAGCGCCCGGTGCCGGGGCCGGTCGGCCGGCGGACCCCAGTGCGCCGCCGGCACCGGCCCGAACAGCACCACCGAGGCGGTGCCGTAGCCGGTGGCGAGGTGGGCCACCCCGGTGTCGCCGCTGACCACCAGGCGCGCGCCGGCGACCAGCGCGGCCAGCTCGGCCAGGCCGGTGCGGCCGGCCAGCACCGCCGTCGGCGGCAGTCCGGCGTCGTGGGCCACCCGGTCGGCGAGCGCCCGCTCGCCGGCCGAGCCGGTGAGCACCACCCGGTGCCCCCGCGCGGCCAGCGCCCGGGCCAGCCCCACGAAACGCTCCGCCGGCCAGCGCTTCGCCGGCACCTTGCCGCCCGGGTGCAGCACCGTCACCCCGGCGGGTACGCCGGCCGCGGCCGGACGCCGCAGCGCCAGGTCGCCCGGGTCGGCCGGCAGGCCGTACGCGTGCAGCAACCGGCACCAGCGGTGGACCTCGTGCGCGTCGTCCGCCCAGGCGGGACCGTCCAGGTGGCCCGCCGACGGGTTCCGGTGGGCGAGCAGCCGGACCGGCCGGGTGGCGGCAAGCGCGCGGTGCGACTCGGGCCCCCGGCCGTGCAGGTTGACCGCCACCTCCGGCGGTCGGCCGGTCCACGCGATCCGGCCCGGCCCCTCGGTGGGCAGCACCCGGTCCACCGCACCGGTCAGTTCCGCCAGCGGCGCCAGCCAGGCCGGCGCGGCGAGCACCAGTTCCCGGCCGGGCAGCCCGGCGCGCAGGCCACGCAGGGCCGGGACGGCGGTGGCCAGGTCGCCGACCCCGAGCGCGCGCAGCACCAGGATCACGGGTACGACGACTCCCGCTCGGCGCAGACCACCATCTCGCGGACCGCGCAACCGGCCGGTTGGGAGAGCGCGAACATCACCGCGGCGGCGGTGTCGGTCGCCTCGTTGAGCACGGCGTCCGGGCCGGGACGGTACTGGGCGTCCCGCTCGTCGAAGAAGGCGGTCCGCATGCCGCCGGGGACCAGCAACGTCACCCCGACCGCGCCGGCCAGCTCGGCGGCGAGCGCCCGGGTGAAGCCGACCACCCCGAACTTGGCCGCGCAGTAGGCGGTGGCGTCGCCGACCGCCTTGACGCCGAGCGTGGAGGCGACGGTGACGATGCTGCCGCGGGACGCGGTCAGGAAGGGCAGCGCGGCCCGGATCACCGCGGCGGTGGCGAGCAGGTCCACCGTGACGATCCGCTCCCAGGTCTCCGCCGGCACGTCGGCGAGCTTGCCCGGCACGTCCACGCCGGCGGCGGTGACCACCGCGTCCAGCCCGCCGAAGCGTTCCGCGAGGTCCCGGGTGGCGGCCTCGGCGGCGCGGGTGTCGGCGAGGTCGCACTCGGCCCAGGGCACCCCGTCGGCGGGGCGCTGCCGGTCCAGCACGAGGGGCCGGCCGCCGGAGCGGGCGACCGCGGCGACCACCGCCGCGCCGAGGCCGCTCGACCCGCCGGTGACCAGGACGGTGGGACCGGCGCCGGGCGGGCCGGCGCTCATGCCCCTTCTCCCGGGCCGGTGGGCGTGACCGGGCCGGGCCGGACGGGTCGTGCGTTCATCGTGCCTCCTTCGCCGTGGACCGGACGACCGTCTCGGGCCCGGTCTCCGCCGTCGCCGGCCAACCGGCCCGGCCACGTCCGGCGCGGGCCGCCGCGATCATGTCGGTGGTGGACCGCCCGTCCAGGTACGGCACGACCACCGTGTGCCCGCCCCAGCGGGCCAGGATCTCCGACTCGGGCAGCGTCTGGGCGCCGCCGCCGCTGGCGTAGTCGCCACCCTTGACCCAGATGTCCGGGCGCAGCCAGGACAGCGCCGCGTGCGGGGTCGGCTCGTCGAAGATCAGCACCGCGTCGACGCAGCCGAGCGCGGCGAGCAGCCGGCCCCGGTCGCCCTGCGGCACGACCGGACGTTCCGGCCCCTTCAGCCCGGCCACGCTCGCGTCGGAGTTGAGGCAGACCACCAGGCAGTCGCCGAGCTGCCGGGCCGCCTGAAGGGTCGCCACGTGCCCGGCGTGCAGCAGGTCGAAACAACCACCGGTGGCCACCACCGTGCCGCCGGCCGCACGTACCCGGGCCACCACCTCGCCCGCGGCCACCGCGCCGATCCGGTCCCCGCCGGCCGTGACCACCGCCGGGGGCACGGCCCGGACCGGCGCCGGCAGCGCGGTCGCCACGCCCCCGCCGGCCACGTACGCGGACGCCTCGGTGACCGCCGCCTGCACCGCCTCGGACACCAGCGCGCCCCGGGCCAGCGCCAGCGTGGCGGTCGCGGCGAACCGGTCCCCCGCGCCGCAGGTGTCCCCCTCGGCGGCCGGCGCCGGCACCACGAGCGGGGTGGAACCGGCGTGGCAGAGCAGCGCGCCGTCTCCGCCCAGCGTCACCGCGACCGCGCCGGCCTGCCAGCGCCGGCGCAGCGCCTGCGCGTTGCGGGAGGCGGTCGCCAGGCGGGAGCCGCCGGGCGGCGTCTTCGCCAACTCCCGCGCCTCCGGCTCGTTCGGGGTGGCCAGATGGACCCCGGGCACGGCCGCCGGCCCGCGCGGGTGCGGATCCCACACCACGGGCGCCCGGGTCGCGGCCAGCGCGGCACGCAGCGCGGGCTGGCCGGCGACGCCCCGGCCGTAGTCGCTGACCAGGACGGCGGACGCGCGGGCGAGCAGCCGCAGCACGGCTTCGCTCGGCTCCCCGGGCACCCCGGTGGCGCCGCCCCGGTCGTGGCGCAGCAGCACCCGGCCGCGGACCCGCAGCCGGACCTTCTCCGGCGTGGCGCCGGCGAGCGGGAGCGCGTAGAGCTGCACCCCGGCGGCGGCGAGCAGGACGCCGAGCCGGGCCCCGCCGGCGTCGTCGGCCACGGCGGTGACGAGTGCGACCTCGGCGCCCTCCGCGGCGGCGAAGACGGCGGCGAGGCCGGCCCCACCGGGGCGGTCGACGGACGTGGTCTCGTCGAGCACCGGCACCGGGGAGTCCGGGCAGAGCCGGTTCACCAGCCCCTCCACGTCCCGGTCCAGCAGCGTGTCACCGAGCACCACCACGGGTCCCGTCATGCTCGACCTCCTCATCGGGCCTGCACCTCCGGATCCGGGTCGCCGAGCACCACCTCGACGCCGCTTCGCACGTCACCGGCCGGGGTCCGGGCGGCGAGCGCCGCCGGCAACGCCCGGTCCACGTACTCGCAGAGCACGTGCGCGGCGACCAGGTGCAGTTCCTGCACCACCTGGCCGTCGGGCGAGTCCACCGCGAAGTGCTCGTGGCAGAGGTCGGCCAGGGGGTTGGGGGCGGGCCCGGTGAAGGCCCAGCAGCGCAGGCCGGTGTCGTGGGCGGCCCGGGCGGCGGTGAGGAGGTTGGTGCTGGCGCCGCTGGTGGACAGGAGCAGGAGGAGGTCGTCGGGGCGGCCGTGGGCGCGGACCTGGCGGGCGAAGACCTCGTCGTAGCCGTAGTCGTTGCCGATGGCGGTCAGGGCGCTGGTCTCGGCGTGCAGGGCGATGGCGGACAGGGGTCGGCGGTCGTGGCGGAGTTTGCCGACGAGTTCGGCGGTGAGGTGTTGGGCTTCGGCGGCGCTGCCGCCGTTGCCGGCCACCAGCAGCCGGCCGCCCGCGGCGAGCCGGCGTGCCAGCTCACCGCCCCAGCGGGCGAGCAGGTCCTCCGCTCCGTGCAGCGGCAGCAGCGCGGCGGCCAGCCGGGTCAGGTGCTCCTCCAGCACCGTCTGACCGGCGGTCGGCGTGGCCGTCATCAGGCGACCACCCGGGTGGGCCGGCGCACGGTGGCCACCTCCTCGTACAGCTCACCGAGCCGGTCGGCGGCGGTGGCCCAGGAGTAGCGGGTGCGGGCGCGTTCCAGTGCCGCGGTGGCGTAGGCGAACCGGCGGATCCGGTCGCCGAGCAGCGCCCGGATCGCCGCGCCGAGCGCCGCCGGATCACGGGCCGGCACCAGGTCACCGGTGCGTCCCGGCACCACCGTGTCGGTCAGCCCGCCGACCGCGGTCCCGACCACCGGCACGCCGCACGCCATCGCCTCCAGCGGGGTGAGGCCGAACGGCTCGTACCAGGGCGCGGCGACGAGCACGTCGGCCGAGCGGTACCAGCGGGCCATCTCCTCGCGCGGCACCGCGCCGACGAGGCGTACCCGGTCGCCGACGCCGAGCGAGTGGGCGAGCGCGCGCAGCCGCAGCGCGTACGGGTCGGTCTCCAGCAACCCGGCCGGTGGCCCGCCCACCACCACGCACTCGGCGTCCGGCACGTCGGCGACGGCCCGGACGACGTCCTGGAAGCCCTTGCGCTCGACCAGCCGCCCGACGGTGAGGATTCGGGCCCGGCCGCCGGCCGGTTCGGCGACCGGGCCCAGCGGGCCGAAGGTCGACAGGTTCACCCCCGACGGCACCACGGTCACCCGCGGCCGCGGCACCCCCAGCCGGACCAGCTCGGCGACCTCGTCCTGGCACTGGGCGACGACCCGGTCCACCGAACGGCCCAGGTCCCGCTCGTGGTCGATGCGTCCCGCCGGGCTGGTGTCCTGGGCGCCCTGGTGCCGGCGCTTGACCGTGCCGAGCGCGTGGTACGTCTGCACCACCGGCACGCCGACCCGCCGGGCCGCGCCGAGCCCGGCCAGCCCGCTCATCCAGAAGTGCGCGTGCACCACCTCCGGCTGCCAGGCGCCGGTGCGCCACCGGTCGGCCAGCCAGTCGGAGAACGCCGGCATGTACGGCAGCAGGTCGTCCTTGGCCACCGGCTCGGCCGGACCGGCGGGGACGTGCACGACCTCGTACCCGTCCGGGCTGTGGACGGTGACCGGGAGGTCCACCGCGTCGAGTCGGGTGTAGACCCGCACGTCGTGTCCGCCGGCGGCGAGCGCGGCGGAGAGTTCGGCGACATGCGTGTTCTGGCCACCGGCGTCCTCCCCGCCGAGGACGGCGAGCGGGCTGGCGTGTTCCGAGATCATCGCGATGCGCATACTTCCTCCTCCAGCAGCCGGTCCCAGTCGGTGAGGAAACGCTCCAGGCCGTAGCGGTCGCGGGCGGCGGCCCGGGCGGCGGCGCCCGCGCGCCGGGCGGCGGCCGGGTCGTCGAGCAGCCCCCGGGCGGCGTCGACGAGCACGTCGACGCGGGTGGAGAGCGCCCCGGCGTCGGGTGGCACCGCCTGCACCGCTTCGGTGGTGGCCAGGGCGATCACCGGCATGCCGATGGTCATGGCCTCGACGAGGCTGAGCCCGAGCGACGTCCACCGGCACAGGTGCAGGTAGGCGCGGCGTTTGGCGAGTTCGGCGTGCATGGCGTGCTGGGGCACGTCGTCGTGGCTGGTGAGGCGATCCTCGGGCAGTCCGAGATGGGCGGCGAGCCCGGCCACCTTCATGCCGTAGACGTCGAGCGGCGCCAGCTCGGCGAAGCGGGTGAGCAGGTCGGTGCCGGTGACCCGCCAGCGGCGTACCGGCTCGTTGATCACCACGGCGAGGCGGTCGAGTTCGCCGGTCCACTCGACGGCGGGTGGGACGACGCCGTGGTCGACGACGGTGGTGCGGGTGGCGCCGGTGTCCCAGAACAGGTCGTTGAAGTGTGTGACGTGGGTGAGGAGCAGGTCGTCGCGGTCGGCCATGGGGTGGCGGGTGTTCGGGACGTCGCCCTTGGGGGTGTTGTGCTCGACGTAGATCGCGGGCAGGTCGCGTCCGGGCCGGCGGCCGAGCCATTCGGTGGCGAGGTCGAGTTCCTCGGGTCGTTGCAGGATGACCACGTCGACGTCGGCGGTGCGCAGGTCCTGCGGGGTGATCTCGATGGCGGTGTCGGGCCAGGGGTAGGTGCGGGCGCGGCCGAGCCCGTAGGCGTCCCGGGCCGGGTTGGTCGGGATGAGGTAGCGGTGTTTGCCGTGCACGAACGACGTGGTCCAGGAGCCGTGCACGTGCCAGAGCAGGATGTTCATCCGACCACCCCGAGCAGCCGCAGCGCCTCCAGCACCCGACCCGGCTCGACCGCCGAGAGGCAGGGGTGTCCGGGGACCGGGCAGACGGTGGCGCGGGTGTCCCGGCAGGCCGCCGCGGCGTCGCCGAGCCGCACGGTCGGCACCCGGTACGGTCCCCACTGGCCGAACGGGACGGTCGGGGCGAACAGGCTGACCACCGGCACGTCCAGCGCGGCGGCCAGGTGCGCCGGACCGGTGTTGCCGACCACGAGCGCGCCGGCCCGGCCGACCACGGCGGCCAGCTCGTCCAGCCCGGTGCACCCGCCCAGGTCCACGCCGCCCGCCGCGGCCACCCGGGCGGTCAGCTCCCGCTCGTCCGGCCCGCCCGTGACCACCACCCGGTAGCCGGCGGCGGCGAGCACCCGGACCATCCGGGTGGCCAGCTCGACCGGGCAGGCGCGGGTCTCCACCGAGGACCCCGGGTGCAGCACCACGTAGCCGGGCGGTCCGGCGGCGGCCGGGACCGGCGGCAGCCGGTCGGCGCGCAGCCGCAGCCGGGGTTCGTCGTGGTCGGGCAGGACGAAGCCGGCGGCGGCGGCGAGCGACAGGGCGCGTTCGGGCTCGGGTACGCCGACCGGGACGCGGTGGCGCACGTCGAGCAGGGCGCCGGGGTAGTCGTCGCTGATCGCGCTGATCCGGGGCACGCCGGCGAGGCGCAGCAGCAGGGCCAGGGGCAGGGGCGACTGGTGGAAGGAGGTGAACACCACCGCCTCGTCGGCGCCGACGGCGGCCAGCCGGTCGGTGAGCGCGCGCATCGCGTGCGGGTCGACCGCCGGGGCCGGGGCGTCGATCCAGGGCAGCGGCCAGTCGATGATCTCGTCGACGCCGGGCAGCAGGTCGGCGGCGGCGCGTCCGCGCGGCCCGCAGAGCAGCACCACCCGGTCCGCGCCGGCCGCCACCGCCCGGATTCCGGGTCCGGTGACCAACACGTCGCCCGCGGCGTCGCTGCGCACCACGAGCACGGTGCCCCGGCCCGGGCCGTGGGCCGGCGCCGGCGCGGCCACCAGCCGCATCCGGGCCAGCACGATGTCCACCGCGTCCGGCAGGTCGGCGGCGACGGTCGGCGCGGCGGCCACCTCGGCGTCGCGGGTGGCCGGCGTGGGCACCAGCACCGCGGCGGCGCCGGCCGCCGCGGCGGCCCCCATGTCGGCGCCGATGTCCCCGATCAGCAGGCACCGGCTCGGCGTGGTGCCGAGCGCCCGGGCGGCGGCGTGCACCAGGCCCGGCGCCGGCTTGCGGCAGGCGCACCGGTCCGCCTCCGCGTGCGGGCAGATCTGCCAGGTGTCGAAGGGGCCGAGCAGTTCCTCCACCCGGGCGTTCACCCGGCGCAGGTCGTCCCCGGTGAACAGGCCCCGGGCCAGCCCGGACTGGTTGGTCACCACGGCCAGCCTCAGCCCGGCCGCTCGCAACCGGTCCAGCGCCTCGCGGGCGCCCGGCACCGGCCGCACCTTCTCCGGGTCGCCGTTGTACGGCACGTCCTCCACCAGCGTGCCGTCCCGGTCCAGCAGCACCGCGTCGTACAGGCCCCGGCGGGACCGGTCACCCGGGTCAACCCCGGCTGACCTGCACTGATCCCGCTCGTGGTCCGGCTGCACGGGCGGCGGGTTCCCGACCCCCCGAGGAGTAAACGTCGGCCCCGGTTACCCGCCGCCCCCGAGAAGCTAACCCGGCCGCCGTTAGCGGGCCCCTCGACGGGGGTACCGGCTTCTGCGTGGCGGTAGTGGACAAAGTCATCGACGCTTCCCCGGAGCGGGTCTTCGCGGTGCTGGCCGACGGATGGACGTACAGCGACTGGGTGGTGGGCACCACGCACGTGCGCGACGTGGACGAGACCTGGCCCCGGGTCGGCAGCCAGTTGCACCACCGGGCCGGGCCCTGGCCGCTCTCCCTCCAGGACACCTCCACGGTGCTGGAGTGCCAGGCGCCGCACCGGCTCGTGCTGCGCGCCGGGCTCTGGCCGGCCGGCGAGGCGATCGTGGTGTTCGCGCTGGAGCCGTTGGCGGACGGCCGGACCCGGGTGACCATCGGCGAGGACTTCGCCGCCGGCCCGCTGCGGTGGGTCCGGACCAAGCTCAACGACCTCGTCCTGCACCTGCGGAACGGGGAGACGCTGGCCCGGCTGTCCGACATCGCGACCCGGCAGAGGCCGGACGGTTGAGCGGACCGATCGCGGGGCGTCTGTGCGGACGCCGCGAATCGGACTGGATACCCTCTCAGATGAACCTGTCGGCCGACCGAGGAAGTCCGTGATGATCGAACCCGTGCAGTTGCCCTCCCCGTGGGCGGACGCGCGCCTGACTGTCGTCGTTCCGACCTACAACGAGGCGGGCAACCTCCCGGTGCTGGTCGAGCGCCTCCTCGCGCTGCCGCTGCCGGGGTTGAAGGTGCTCGTCGCGGACGACAACTCCCCGGACGGCACCGGCGAGGTGGCCGACAAGCTCGCCGTCGAGCACCCGGACCGGGTGCTGGTGGCGCACCGTCCGGGCAAGGAGGGCCTCGGCCGGGCGTACGTGGACGGCATCGGCCGCGCGATCGACGACGGCGCGGACTACATCGCCCAGATGGACGCCGACCTGTCACACCCGCCGGAGGCGCTGCCCGGCATGCTCGGCGCGCTGCTCTCCACCCAGGCGTCCGTGGTCATCGGCTCACGTTACGTGCCCGGTGGGGAGCTGGACGAGAACTGGCCGCTCTACCGCCGCGCGCTCAGCGGCTGGGCCAACCTCTACGTGCACACGTTGCTGCGGGTGCGGATCCGCGACCTGACCGCCGGCTTCAAGATCTGGCGGGCGGACGCGCTGCGCGACATCGGGCTGGACCGGGTCCAGTCCAACGGCTACAGCTTCCAGGTGGAGATGCACTACCTCGCCACCAAGCTCGGCCACACCATCCTGGAGGTGCCGATCCGCTTCGAGGAGCGCCGTGACGGCGACTCGAAGATGACCACCGCCACCAAGATCGAAAGCGCGCTGATGCCGTTCAAACTGCGCACCCGCCACCGCAACATCGACTCCTGACCCACCATTCCCCCTCCCCTCCCCCCTCCCCAGGCCGCTGATTCACGGAAAGCGGGCCTATCCGCGCTCGGGTAGGCCCGCTTTCCGTGAATCAGCGCGGCCCCGACGGGGGTGGGGTCAGGGGGTGGGGTAGATGGTGTGGTGGGCGGCGGCGATCGTGCGGGCGTACAGGCCGCCGGTGAGGGCACGGTCGCGGGCCAGCGCGGCGCGGGCCGCGTTCGCACCCGGCGCGCCGTGCACGCCGCCACCCGGATGGGCCGACGCGCTGGCCAGGTAGAGCCGGTCCACCGGCGTGTCGGCGCGGCCCAGGCCGGGGATCGGCCGCAGGAAAAGCTGCTGGTACGCCGCCGCGGTGCCGCCGCCCAACGCGCCGCCGACCAGGCTCGGCTCGGCCGCCTCCAGGTCGGCGGGACCGGCCACGTGCCGCCCGACGATCGACGCCCGGAAGCCCGGCGCGGCGTCCTCCAGCACCTGCTCCATCCGCTCCACGTGCCCGGCCACCTCCTCGGCCCGCCAGTTCCGCCGGAACGGAAGGTGGGTGTAGGCCCAGAGCGACTCGGTGCCCGGCGGCGAGTGGCTCGGCTCGGCCACCGTCATCTGACCGACCAGCAGGAACGGGTCGCGCGGAAGCTCACGTCGGGCCAGCGCCGCGGAGTACGTGGTGAGCCCGTCCATGTCCGCCCCGAGGTGCACGGTGCCGGCGCCGGCCAGATCCCGGTTCGTCCACGGCATCGGCGCCGACAGCGCCCAGTCGACCTTGAGCGTGGAGCCGTCCCACCTGAAGTGCGCCAGGTCCTCGACCAGCCGGGGCGGCAGCGCCGCGGCACCGACCAGGTCCAGGTAGAGCGCCGGGGCGGGCACGTCGGCGAGCACGGCGCGGCGGGCCCGCCAGTCCGTCCCGCCCACGGTCCGCACGCCCATGGCCCGCCCCCGGGCGGTGAGCACCCGCTCGACCCGGGCATCGTAGGAGATCCGGCCGCCGCGCTCGACCAGGCGGGCCACCAGCGCGTCGGTGATCCGCTGCGCGCCGCCCACCGGCACCGGCCAGCCGACCTGCTGGCCGAGCATGGCGAGCAGCCAGCCGTACACCCCGGAGCCGGCCTCCTCCGGGGACAGGTCGGTGTGCAGGGCGCAGCCGGCCAGCAGCACCGGCCCGCCGGCCCCGTCGAAGAGTTCGTCGCCGAGCTTGCGCACCGGGAGCACAAGCCGGCGGGCCAGCCGCAGCGCGCCGGCGACCCGGAGCCGGCGCAGCAGGCCCAACCCGCCGCGGACCGGCGGGAACGGGCTGGTGATGGCGTCGAGCATCGGCTCGGCCACCCGGGTCCAGTCGGCGTACGCGCGCCGCCACCGCTCCCCGTCACCGGGGGCGAACGCCTCCAGCGACGCGGCGGTGGCGTCCAGGTCGCGGTTGATCACCGCGGCCCGCCCGTCCGGGAGCAGGTGCGCCAGCACGTCCGGGGCGTTCGTCCAGGACAGTCCGTGGCCCTCCAGGCCCAGCCCGCCCAGCACCGGGGAGGCGAAGCCGAGCGGATAGAAGGAGCTGTACAGGTCGCTGAGGTAGCCGGGGGCGGTCACGTGCGCCGACCGCACCGCGCCGCCCGGCGCACCGGTCGCCTCCAACACGAGGACATCCCAGCCTGCGTCGGCGAGAATGTTCGCCGCCACCAACCCGTTGTGGCCCGCTCCGATGACGACGGCGTCGGCGGTGGACCTCATCCGGACCGCCTACCCGGCCGGCCACCGGACGAAACCCGTTTGCCTCGCCCGGACCGGGGGATACACGGTTGTATGTATACGGTTGCGCAACTCATAGGTGGGGTTTGGGGCGCCGGGGGCGACGGCGGCGAGCTGGTCGTCCACGATCCGGCCGACGGAACCCCGGTGACCCGGGCGCCGGTGGCCTCCGCGGACGAGGTGGCCAAGGCGGTCGAGGCGGCCCGGGGCGTGGCGGCGGAGTGGGCGGCGACCGCACCGGCCGAACGCGCCGCCGCGCTGCACCGGGCGGCGGACGCGGTCGAGGCGGCGGCCGAGGAGCTGGCCGGGGCGACCACCGCGGAGATGGGCAAGCCGCTCGACGACGCCCGGGGTGGGGTGGCTGCGGGCATCGGCACGCTGCGACAGTACGCCGAGCTGGCCCTCGTGCGGGGTGGCCGGACGCTGCACGGCGGCCACGCCGCGCTTGACTTCATGGCGCCCGAACCGCGTGGGGTGGTCGCCGCGATCACGCCCTGGAACGACCCGGTGGCGGTCTCCTGCGGTCTGCTCGGCGCGGCGCTGGTGACCGGCAACGTGGTGCTGCACAAGCCGAGCGAACGCTCCCCGGCAACCGGGTGGCTGCTGGCCCGGGCGTTCGACTCGGCGTTGCCGGCCGGGGTGCTGTCGTTGCTCACCGGCGGCGGCGAGGTGGGCGCGGCGCTTGCCGGCCAGGAGGTGGACGTGGTGGCCCACGTCGGTTCGACCGCCACCGGCCGGTCGATCGCCGTGGCGGCTGCCCGCACCGGGGCGAAGGTGCTGTTGGAAAACGGCGGCAGCGACCCGCTGGTGGTGGACGCCGACGTCGACCCGGTCTGGGCGGCCGGGCAGGCGGCGCTCGGCTGCTTCGCCAACGCCGGGCAGATCTGCGTCGCGGTGGAACGGATCTACGTGCACCGCGACGTGGCCGAGGACTTCGTCGACGCGCTCGTGACCCGCGCCGGGGCGCTCACCGTCGGCGCCGGCCGCGATCCGGGCACGCAGCTCGGCCCGCTCGTCGACCGCCGGCACCGGGACCACGTACACGGGCAGGTCACCGCCGCGGTGGCGCAGGGCGCGCGGATACGCGCCGGCGGCGCGCTGCCGGACGGGCCGGGCGCGTTCTACCCGGCCACCGTGGTGGAGGGCTGCCGTCACGAGATGGCGCTGGTCCGTGAGGAGACGTTCGGCCCGGTCGCCCCGGTGGTGGTGGTCGACTCGTTCACCGAGGGGCTGCGCTGCGCGGCGGACTCCCCGTACGGGCTGGCCGCCACCGTGCTGACCGGTTCGATGAGTCACGCCCAGCGGGCCTGGCGGGAGCTGCCGGTGGGCACCGTCAAGGTCAACTCGGTGTTCGGTGGCGCGCCGGGCGGGGCCGCGCAGCCGCGCCGGGGCAGCGGCCAGGGCTTCGGGTACGGCCCGGAGCTGCTCGACGAGTTCAGCGCCGTGAAGGCGGTGCACCTGGAGGCCCCGGGCGGCGGCCACTGGTGAGCCGACGCGGGCGGGCCCGGGACCGCACCGGTCCCGGGCCCGTTCGTGGTCCGGCGTACCCGCGGCGGGTCAGCGACCGCCGCGCGCCTTGCGGGTGGCGTTGTTGTTGGCCTTCTCGATCGCCGTCACCAGCTCCGGCTTGGTCATCCGGGAACGCCCACGCACGTCGAGCTTCTTCGCCAGCTCCATGAGGTGCTCCTTGGTGGCGTTGGCGTCCACCCCGCCGGCCGTCCTGGCCCGCCGGGCCGGGCCGCCGCCGGCGGCCTGCTTGTCGCTCGGCCCCTTGCGGCCCTTGGCCTGCCAGTGGTCGCCCACCTTCTCGTACTCGTGCTTGACGGCGGCGAAGGCGACGCGGTGCGCGCGCTCTCCCTCGCCGTACGTCTCGACCGCCGAGTCGTGCGCCTTCTCCCAGGTCCGCTGCGCCTTGGCCGGCGAGCGCTTCAACGTGCTGGGCAACACCTCGCGCCCGGGCATCTCGTCCACCTCCGTCTCGATGGGGTGTCTCCTGTCGTTCCCGCCCACTCCGGGAGCAAACCGTTTGACGGTTTGTCGATTTCCGCTCCGGGGTACCGCCCGGCCAACCCCCGGGTGGCGCATCCGGCGCGTGGAGGAGGCGGTCATGACGGCGACGACACCAGCCGCGGTCGGCGGCCAGGCCCGGTCCCGCCTTCCCCGGCGGATGCGCCAACTGAACTGGCGCACCTGGCGGGGTGTGCTGGTGCGCAGCGGCAAGGGCTTCGTCAAGGACAACTGCGCCGACTGGGCCGCCGCGCTCACCTACTACGGGGTGCTGGCGCTCTTCCCGTCCACGATCGTGGTGGTCGCCCTGGTCGGCCTCGTCTCCGACGGGCCGCGCACGGTGGACACGGTGATCGACCTGGCCCGGGAGATCGGCGCCGGCTCGGTGGTCGGCAACGACGCCTTCGTCGGCGTGGTACGCACGGTGGTCGAGCAGCAGGGCCCGGCGAAGGCGCTGCTGAGCTTCGGTCTGCTCGGCGCGCTCTGGTCGGCCTCCGGGTTCATCGGCGCGTTCACCCGGGCCTCCAACGCGATCTACGGGGTCGAGGAGGGTCGGCCGTTCTACCGCCTCCGACCGCTGCAGATCGGCATGGCCGCGGTGACCCTGCTGCTGCTGGCGGTGGTCGCCACCGCGCTCATCGTCAGCGGCCCGGTCACCGACGCGGTGGGCGACCGGCTGCACGCCGGTGGCTTGGCCCGGACCACCTGGTCGGTGACGAAGTGGCCGGTGCTCGCCCTGGTCGCGATGACGCTGTTGTCGTTGCTGTTCTGGATCGCGCCGAACGTGCGGCAGCCGCGGTTCCGCTGGCTCACCCCCGGTGGCGCGCTGGCGCTGCTGGCCTGGGTGGCCGCGTCCTTCGGCTTCGGCCTCTACGTGGCCAACTTCGGCTCCTACGACGTGACCTACGGCAGTCTCGGCGCGGTGATCGCGTTCCTGGTCTGGCTCTTCCTGTCCAACTGCGCGCTGATGCTCGGCGTGCAGGTCAACGCGGAGTTGCAGCGGGGCCGTGCCCGGCAGGCCGGCGTCGAGGAGCCGACGGAGCCGGTGCTGCCGCCGCGCGCCCCGGCCGACTCCTGAGTTGCCGTCCGGTTCCGCCCCGGGTGCCGGGCTCCGGCGGGCGGCCCCGGTTTACCGGCGGTCACCCGGGGCATCTGGAATGGCATGGAACGTGGCAGCAGCAAGCACTCGCCCAGGGTCGACGAGCAGATGAGCAGCGAGGTCAGCGGCCTGGTCCAGGGTCCGGGCGCGGGCGGCGCCCGGGTGGACGAGTTCCGCCAGCCCGAGCCGTCCGGCGAGGACCAGCCCGAGGCCACCACGGCTCCGGCCGGTGACCTGCGCACCGGCTCCCCGCAGGGGATGAGTTCGGAGGACGTGGAGGCACGCAGCCGCCTGGGCCGGTTCATCGGCATGGCGGCGTTGCCCGGCGACCGCGACACGTTGGTGGCCAACGCGCGGGAGAACGAGGCGCCGGCGGACATCGTCGCCGCCCTCGAGGGCCTGCCGGAGGGCACCCGTTACCAGACGGTTTCCGAGGTGTGGGCCGCACTCGGGCACAGGAACGAGACGACGCGCTGGTGAGCGGACCGGCCCACGGTTCGCGACACGACACCGGCGGAACAGGAGGAAACCCGACATGAGCGGCGTTATGGAACATGTGGATGTGGATGTCCCGATCCGGACCGCGTACGACCAGTGGACCCAGTTCGAGGAGTTCCCGCACTTCATGGAGGGTGTGCAGGAGGTCCGGCAGCTCTCCGAGAAGATGACGCACTGGACCGTGGAGATCGCCGGCGTGAAGCGCGAGTTCGACGCCGAGATCACCGAGCAGCTCCCCGACGAGCGGGTGGCCTGGACCTCCACCGGGGGCACCCAGCAGGCCGGCGTGGTGACCTTCCACCGCCTCGACGAGGATCGCACCCGGGTCACCCTCCAACTGGAGTTCGAGCCGCACGGAGTGGTCGAGCAGGCCGGCGACAAGCTGGGCGTGGTCGACCGCCGGGCCAAGGGTGACCTGGAGCGGTTCAAGCAGTTCATCGAGCGGCGCGGGCAGGAGACCGGCGCCTGGCGCGGCTCGGTCGACCGGCCGACCCCCTGAGGCCCGCACCCCGCACCGAACGTCGACGGCCGCCGGATCACCGGCGGCCGTCGTGGTGTCCGGGCGGCCGTTTGCGATCATCGACGCCGGGTACCGCAGGGGAATGACCGACAACGACAGCCACGTGTGGCGCGACGAGGACCGCACTCCCCTGCACGAGTTGGACCAGGCGATCGCCAGGTCGACCCTGGACGGCCAGGCCGACGACGCCACCGCCAACGACGCCGGCGAGGAGGCCGCGTTCGGCCACGGCCCGGAGGCGGTGGACCGGGGCGCCGGCGCGGAGGCCGAACGGCGGGAGATGACCGACGCGGACCGGGCGTACCGGCCGTCGACCACCGGCCGGACCGGGCCGGACACGCTCTGACCAGTCAGCTCCGGGCACCCGGCCGGTGTCCGGAGCCGTTCCGGTCGCGCTCGACCGAACCGACAGGAAGCGCGGTACGGACGGTCGGGGAAACGGACAGCCCATCCAGAATCGGCCGAACGGCTGACGGCGTGCCCCGGTACGCGGGTAAGAATTTCGGGATGGATCAGGGTTCCTCTTTCCTCTCCAAGCGTCAGCGTCGCCTCGCCTGGCTGGGCTTCCTGCTCGCCGCCGTCCAGGCTCCGGTGGCGGCGAAGTTCAGCGACGACAGCTCCTGGCTGTTCAGCGTGGTGGTCGCGCTGATGGTGGCGACCGTGATCATCGCCGACGACGGCGCCCGTCGCCGTCCGGCCGAGGCCCGCTCCTCCGACTGACCACCCGTTCCGTTCCGCCCGCCGTGCGCGGCTCGGCCCCGCCGTCGGATGCCGCGAGACCGGCCGGATGATCCCGATATCGGCCGGTCGGCGGAGACCACCCCGGTCCGCCCGGAGCTACCCTCGGTCACCATGCGCGTGCCGAACAACCGGGTCGCCGCCCCGTCCGCGGCGGTGGCCGCACGGTCGACCCTCATCACGCTGACCACCCTCGTCGGCACCGCCGGCCTCGCCGCGGCCCGCGCCATTCCTGGGCTGCTCGCGGAGGTCGACCAGCACGCCGCCGGAGTACGCGACAGCCTGCACGGCGACCGCCGGCCGCTGACCGTGGCGGCGCTCGCCGGATACGCCGAGGGGCTGCGGGACGCCGCCACGGAGCACGGCTGGACGGCGCCGGCCGAGCCGGTCGACTGGTCCGCGCCCGACTGGCTGCTCACCCGGCTGCTCGCGGTCTGCCTGCTGGCCCGCGCGCTGGACCCGCGCCAACTGGCGTAGGCGCACCGGCACGGGGTGCCCGCGATCACCCCGCGGACACCCCGTCACCGTCCGTTGCCGTCAGCCGCCCGGCCGGCGGAACTGCTCGGTCTGGTCGCCCATCTCACCGGAGCGGTAGGTGCCCGCTCCCGACATCGACTGCGGTCCGGTCGGGGTGGGCTGTCCACCCCGGTCGGCCATCCGCCGCTCGTAGTCGCTGCGGCCGACCTGCTGTCCCTGCCGCTGCTCCCGGATCGCCCGGGACTCCTCCGCGGCCCGCTCCAGCCAGCCGTCCCAGCGCTTCTGCATGGGCCGGATCAGGCCACCGCCGACACCGACGATCAGGATCCCGGCCACGGTGGCGAGGAACGCGACGAGCACCGGCGTGGTCACCGTGGTGGCGATGCCCACCTGGTTCAGCGCGGCGATGATGCCGAGCGCCAGGATGAAGATCGCCGCCACGTCGGCCAGCAACCGGCCGTACGAGAGCCCGCCGAGCGCGCCGGAGACCAGATCCCGGACGGCGTTGGCGATGGCCGCCGCGACCACCACGATGACGATCGCCACGAAGGCCCGCGGCAGCCAGGACACCACCCCGCGGATCAGGTCGCTGATCGCGTTGGGTCCCCACACCCCGAAGGCGAACTGCAGGGTGAACAGCAGGACCGCGTAGTAGGCCAGCCTGGCCAGGATGTCACTCGCGTCGTACTTGGTGCGTTCGAGGGCCCGTTTGATCCCGCCGCGTTCCACGGCGCGGTCGAACCCGACCCGTTCCAGTGCCGCGTCCACGATTTTGAGGACGGCTCGGGCGATGAGCCAACCCACCACGAGGATCGCGATGAAGGCGATCGCCCTCGGTACGAAGAGCAGCACCGACCTCCAGAAGTCGGTCCAGGCCGCACTGATGTCGACCTGGCCGACCGCGAGGGTTTTCGGCATGATGTCCCTCCTGTCGCGTGAACTGCGCCGCCCGCATACCCGGTGCTCTCGGCAGCACGCCGGGACGGACCGGGGCAATTTCCCGACAACACCCGCCGAACGGGCTCTGACCTGCCCTAACGTCCGCAGCCCGGGGGTCTGGAGCCCGGACCGGACGCATGATCGGAACCACTCGGCCACGCTCCGGTTAGGCTGCGGGCATGCCAGGCACCGTCGGTCGGATTCCCACGCCGTCCGCCCCCACTCCGGGAGCGGGCACCCATCCGTGGGCCGGTACGCCGCTGGGCGTCCCGGAGAGCTGGGACCCGGCGCTCCGGGCCGTGGCGGACGTGGTGCTCTCCTCCCCCGTGCCGATGGCCCTGCTCCTCGGCGACGACCTGGCCCTGCTCTACAACGACGGCTACGCCGAGTTGATCGGCGACCGGCACCCGGCCGCGCTGGGGCGACCGGCGGCCGAGGTGTTCGCCGAGGTGTGGCGGGAGGCCGGAGCCGGCGAGGCGCTGGAGCGGGTCTACCGGCTGGGCGAGCCCTTCCTGGAGCGGGAGGCGGTGCTGCCGGCCGACCGCCAGGCCGAACCGGCGGTGTTCACCCGCGGCCACTCCCCGGTCCGGGACTCCACCGGCCACATCGTCGGCGTGCTCACCGTCTCCGCGCAGACCACCCAGCTCACCCGGCAGTTGCAGAGCCTGAGCGACTTCGCCGCGGCGCTCTCCGGCACGCTCACCCTGGACGACGTGGCCCGGGTGACGCTGCGCTACTGCCTGCACTCGTTCGACGCCGACCGGGTCTCGTTCGTCGTCGACGAGGGTGCCACGTGGCGGCTGGTCCGCCGGATCCGTGGGGAGTTGCTCGACGAGGCCGACGAGCGGCTGCCACCGCTGTGGCGCCGGATGGGCGCCGACACGGCGATGCCGGCGGTGGTGACCGCGCGCAGCGGCGTACCCACGTTCGTCGCCGACGGCCACCCGCTGCGCGAGGTCGCGGCGGACCGGCACGACGAGAAGATCCGGGCGGTCGCCGCGCTGCCGCTGCGCTCGACCGTGGTCCGGGGCGCCCTCACCGTGGGCTACCAGGCGCCGCGGGCCTGGTCACCCGGGGAACGGGCGTTGCTCGCCGCGTCCGCGGAGCTGGTCGGCCAGGCCGCCGAGCGGGCCCGCCGGTTCGAGACCCAGCACGGCACCGCGCAGTTGCTGCAACGCAGCATGCTGCCGGAGCAACTGCCCGACCTGCCCCGGTTGCGCATCGCCGCCCGCTACGACCCGGGCGTCGACGGCAACGCCGCCGGTGGCGACTTCTACGACGCGTTCCTGCTGCCGACCGGTGCGCTCGGCGTGGTGCTCGGCGACGTGGCCGGCCACGACGTGCAGGCCGCCGCCCGGATGGGGCAGGTACGCGCGGCGTTGCGCGCGCTCGCCCTGTCCGACCCCCGGCCGGACGCGGTGCTCGGCGGCCTGGACCGGCTGGTGGCGAGCCTCGGCACCGAGGGCGGCACGCACGAGCTCTTCGTCACCGTCGTGTTCGGTGTGATCGACGCCGATCGGGAGCTGGTCACGCTGGCGAGCGCCGGCCACCCCGCGCCGCTGATCCGGCGCGGCCGGTCCGACACCGGCCCGGCCGCGGAGTTCGTCGAGGTGCCGCCCGGCCCGCCGCTGGGCCTCGGCGGCCGGACCCGGACGGTCACCGTGTCCTTCCGCCCCGGCGACACGCTGCTGCTCTACAGCGACGGCGTGGTGGAGCGACGCTGGCAGGACCTGGCCGCGGGGCTCGCCGGCCTGGGGGCGGCGGTCAGCGCCGCGGGCGGCGGCGACCCCCGGGCGCTGTGCGCGGTGGCGACCGCCGCCGTGCCGGGCGCCACCGAGGACGACGTGGCGGTGCTGGCGGTGGAGCACGCCGTACGGCCCAGCCGCTCGGCGGGCATGGAGGTGCCGGCCGAGCCGACCGCGCCGAGCCGGGTCCGGCACTGGTTGACCGCCCAGCTCACCGAGTGGCAGGTGCCGGACGCGGTGGTCGGCGCGGCGGTGCTCTGCACCAGCGAGCTGACCACGAACGCCCTGCTGCACGCCGGCACCGCCGCCCGGGTCGAGATCGACCTGAGCGCCGAGCGACTGCTGGTCTCGGTCGCCGACTCGGGCACCCGGGGGCAGGTCACCCGCGCCCAGACGGACACGCTGAGCAGCCGGGGTCGCGGGCTCGGCCTGATCGAGGAGCTGAGCGACGCCTGGGGCACCGATCCGACCGTACGCGGCTCGACGGTCTGGTTCGAGATCGTCATTCCCGCCGGCTGAGCGCGCGTCGGCCGCGCCCGCCGCGGGTAGGAGGCAGTCATGACCGACGACAACCGCTACGGCGTCCTCTTCGACGTGGACGGCACCCTGGTCGACTCGACGTACCTGCACACGGTGAGTTGGTGGGAGGCGCTGCGCCAGGGCGGGCACCGGGTGCCGATGGCGCAGATCCACAGATCCATCGGCATGGGGTCGGACAAGCTCCTCGACCACCTGCTCGGCGCCGAACGGGACCGGGACGCCGACGGGCGCCTGCGCGACGCGCACGACGCGCTCTACGCGGAGTACTGGGAGCGGCTGGGGCCGCTGCCCGGGGCGCGGGAGCTGCTGCGCGCCTGCGCGGACCGGGGCCTGCGGGTGGTCCTGGCCACCTCGGCGGCCGAACACGAGGCGGCCGTGCTGCGGGCGGCGCTCGACGTCGACGACGTGATCGACACGGTCACCTCCTCCGCCGACGCGGAGCAGAGCAAGCCCGCGCCGGACATCCTGGCCGCCGCGCTGGACCAGTCGGGCCTGGCCGCCGAGCGGGTGGTGTTCGTCGGCGACTCGGTCTGGGACGTGGTCGCCGCCGGCAAGCTGGACATCCCCTGCATCGGGCTGACCTGCGGCGGCACCGGCCGGGCGGAGCTGGCCGGCGCGGGCGCGGTGGCGGTGTACGAGGACCCGTCCGAGCTGCTTGACGCCCTGCCGCAGAGCGCGATCGGGTCCCTCGGCTGAGCCGTCGGTCACCCGGGTGCGTCGAAAGGCTTAGCCGGCCCCGGTTCGGGGCACTGCTGATCACCGCCGCCCGGCCGCCGGGCGACGGTGAGGGGTGGGGTCGTGGAACCGGTAGATGTCGGGTTCGCTCTGCTGGGCGTCGGTGCGTTGCTCGCGGGCATCCTGCCCCGGATGCTGGAGAAGCGGCCGTTGTCCATGCCGATCGCGTTCCTCGGCCTCGGGATGCTCGTCTTCGCGCTGCCGACCGGGTTGCCGACGCCCGATCCGCTGCGCTGGTCGGAACTGACCACCCACCTCACCGAAATCGGGGTGACCGTCGCCCTGATGGGCGCCGGCTTGAAGATCGACCGGCCGTTGAGCTGGGCCCGCTGGTCCTCGACGTGGCGGCTGCTGGCCATCGCCATGCCGCTGTGCATCGCCGCGGTGGCGCTGCTGGGTTGGTGGTGGGCCGGGTTGGTGCCGGCGGCGGCACTGCTGCTCGGCGCCGCGCTCGCCCCCACCGACCCGGTGCTCGCCTCCGACGTGCAGGTGGGCGAGCCGACCGACGCGGAGGACTCCGAGGACGAGGTGCGCTTCGCGTTGACCTCGGAAGCGGGTTTGAACGACGGACTGGCCTTCCCGTTCGTCTACGCCGCCATCGCGATCGCCAGCACCAGCCTCGCCCCGTCCGACTGGTTCGGCGAGTGGCTCGCCGTCGACGTGGTCTACAAGATCGCCGCCGGCGTCGGCGGTGGCCTGCTGGTCGGCTGGCTGCTCGGCAAGCTGTTCTTCCGGGCGCCGAGCACGCTGCGGCTGGCCCGGCACTCCGAGGGCTTCCTCGCCCTGGCCGCGACGTTCCTCGCGTACGGGCTGGTGGAGGTGATCGGCGGGTACGGCTTCCTGGCCGTGTTCGTGGCCGCCCGGGCGATCCGGTCCGCCGAACGCACCCACGAGTTCCACTCCGTGTTGCACGACTTCGCCGAGCAGGTGGAGCGGCTGCTCACCGTCCTGTTGCTGCTGTTGTTCGGCGGCGCGGTGATCAGCGGTCTGCTCGCGCCGCTCACCTGGCCGGCGGCGCTCGTCGGCCTGGCCCTGGTGCTGGTGATCCGGCCGCTGGTGGGCTGGCTGTCGCTGCGGGGCGCGCCGGGCCGCGCGTCCGAGCACTGGGTGATCTCCCTGTTCGGCATCCGCGGTGTCGGGTCGTTCTACTACCTGGCGTACGCCACCACGAAGGCGGATTTCCCGCAGGCGAGACTGCTGTGGGCCACGGTCGGCCTGGTGGTGGTGGTCTCGGTGGTGGTGCACGGGATCGCCGCGACCCCGATCATGCAGTTGCTGGACCGGGCGGGTGACCGCACCCGCGACAGCACGGATACGGATCGGGCCGAGCAGCCCGTGCCGGCGGGCTGAGCGAGCGCCGGGTCAGGCGCCGTGCTGGCCGGGCATGCCCTCACGGCCCTCACTCCGCTCGGTGCGTTCACCCATGCCGTGCTGGCCGGGCATGCCCTCACGGCCCTCACTCCGCTCGGTGCGTTCACCCATGCCGTGCTGGCCGGGCATGCCCTCACGGCCCTCGCTCCGCTCGGTGCGTTCACCCATGCCGTGCTGGACCGAGCCGGGCGACGAGCGCGCGGCCCAGGTCGTGACCGGAACGCCAGGCGCTCTGCACCCGCGGGCGGCCGAAGGCGTCGCCGGCCAGCGCGATCCCGTCCTCGTCCAGGTGGAACGGGCCACCCTCGACGACCTTCGCCGGCCGGGCGTAGGTCCAGCGGTGCACGTGGGTCGACGCGGCCGGCTCGGGCAGCCCGAGCAGATCCCGGACGGCCTGCTCGATCTCCGGTCGGGCGACGGTGGGCTGGAGCAGGTGCCCGGCGGCGAACTCCGGCGTGGTGTGCGCGACGAGCACCGGGGCGCCGTCCCCGCGCCGGTCGCCGTCGTCGCAGACCAGACTCAGCACCGGATGGTCGTTGACGAACGCACCGCGGAAGTCGGGCCAGCGGCGGGACGGGAAGTGCAGCACCCCGGACAGCGTGGACGACCAGCGTTGTGCCGCCGCGGCCCGGGTGGCGTCGGCCAGCACCGGGTCGAGCAGCAGGGCGGCCTGCGGGCCCGGCATGGCGAGCACCACCGCCTCGGCCGCCCGCCCGTCCACCCGGGGCCCCGGCTCCACGGTCATGACCAGCCGGTTGTGGGTCACCGGAAGGTCGGCGGCGAGATGCTCCACGAGCGAGCGCAGCCCGCGCGGGGCGGCCCAGCGCATCGGGCCGGTCACCTGCTCGCGTCCGCGTGGCCCGTACGCGACCAGGGTGTCGGTCCACTCCCGGACCAGCCCGGCGGCCCGCCAGTCCGCCACCACCGCGGCGAAGTCCGGGTCGTCGACGGTGAAGTAGGCGGCGCCGAGGTCGGCGGGTCGGCCGTCGAAGCGTTTGCTGGCCATCCGCCCGCCGGTGACCCGGGCGCGTTCGCGCACCTCGACCGGGATCCCGGCGCGGGCCAGCTCGGTCGCGCACGCCACCCCGGCGATCCCCGCGCCGACCACCACCACACCCGCCCGGTCCGCCGTCATCGAATGATGGTAGGCCGCGGCCGGCATGAAGCCACCGGCACGGGGGTAGGGGTACACCTGTTCGAGGGAAGGGTGATCGACATGGCAGACCGCGCCAACGACAGCACCAACGTGAATCCGGACGCCGCCGTCAAGGATCCGGACGACTGGGTCACCGGCGACGAGCCGCCGACCGCGGCCCAGGAGTCCTACCTGCACACGCTGGCCCAGGAGGCGGGCGAGACGGTGCCGGACGGGCTGACCAAGGCCGAGGCGTCCCGCCGGATCGACGAGCTCCAGGCGGAGACCGGCCGGGGGCGCTGAGGCCGGGGCGTGCTGGGGCCGGGGCGTGCTGGGGCCGGTGCCCGGCAGGTCGGCGTTCGGGTCAGCGCGGGGGCAGGCGGTGCAGCTCGACCCGGTCGAGCCGCCCCGCCGCCACCCAGGCGGTCAGGTACGTCGCGTGCGGCTGGGCCCGCCGGTCGGTCGGCGAACCGGGGTTGAGCAGCCGCAGCCCGCCCGGCGCGACGCTGTCCCACGGGATGTGCGAGTGGCCGAAGACCAGCAGGTCGCAGTCGCCGTACGCGGCGGCGCAGCGTTCCTCGCGGCGGGTCTTCGGGCCGGTCTCGTGCACGACGGCGACTCGCAGCCCGGCCAGCTCGACCCGGGCCACCTCGGGCAGCCGGGCGCGCAGGGCCGGCCCGTCGTTGTTGCCGTGGACCCCGACGAGTCGGCGGGACCGGGCCTCCAGGGCGTCCAGCAGCGCCACGTCCACCCAGTCCCCGGCGTGCAGCACCACGTCGGCGGCCTCCACCGCCGCCCACAGCGCCTCCGGCAGATCCCGCGCCCGCCGCGGCACATGCGTATCCGCCATGATCACCAGCTCCACCGCGCCATCTTCCCACCGCGGACGTGGGTGAGGTCAGGCACCCTGGCCCTGGTTCTGCATCAGGCCGCCGTCCATGAAGTAGGTCGAGCCGGTGACGTAGTCGGCGTCGTCGCTGGCCAGGAAGACGGCCAGCTTGGCGATCTCGGACGGCTCGGCGGCCCGCTTCCACGGGATGCTCTGCACCTGCTCGTGGAGGTACTTCGGGTCGTCGATCGCCTCCTGGTTGAACGGGGTCAGCACCATGCCCGGCCCGATGTTGTTCACGTTCATGCCCATCGGGGCCACCTCCAGCGCCAGGCTCTTGGCCAGTTCCAGCATGCCGCCCTTGCTGGAGTCGTAGTCCGCGCCGCCGGCCCGGGCCACCTCCTGGTGGATCGACGTGATGTTGATGATCTTGCCGCCGCCACCGGCGTCCCGGCGGTGCCGGACGAACCGCCGGCAGCAGAAGAACATGCCGTAGAGGTTGGTGCGGATGCACCGGTCCCAGGTCTCGGTGTCCAGGTCGACCACCGGGATGCCGGAGGCGTCCACGCCGGCGTCGTTCATCAGCACGTCCAGCCGGTCGAACTCGGCAAGCGCCTCGTCGAACATCGCGTCGACCTGGTGCTCGACGCTGATGTCGCCCTGCACCACCACGGCCCGCCGGCCGGCCTTCTCGATCTCCGCCCGGGTGTGGTTCGCGCCGGCGTGGTCGTGCAGGTAGTGCACCACCACGTCGGCCCCCTCGCGGCCGAACTCGATCGCGGTGGCCTGCCCGATACCCGAGTCCGAGCCGGTGATCAGGGCGGTCCTCCCCGCCAGGCGTCCGGTCATCCGGTTGCTCCCTCCGTGCGGGCCGCGCCGGTCGGCACGGCCGGTCGGTCGTGCGCGAACCGTGCCGCGGCGTCGGTGATCCGGCCCGCGGCGTTGATCAGGCCGATGTGCGAGAACGCCTGGGGAAAGTTGCCCAGTTGCTCGCCGGTGGCCTGATCGATCTGCTCGGCATAGAGGCCGAGGTCGTTCGTACGGGCGGCGAGCTGCGCGAACAGCCGCCGGGCCCGGTCCACCTCGCCCGCCTCGGCCAGGCAGCCGACCAGCCAGAACGAGCAGATCACGAAGCCGGCCGGGTCGTCCTCCCAGCGGCGCAGCAGCCCGTCGCGGGACAGCCGGCGCTCGATCACCTCCACCGTGGCGCGCATCCGCGGGTCGTCGGCGGGCAGGAACCCGACAAGCGGCATGAGCAGCACCGAGGCGTCCAGGTCGTCGGAGTCGAACGCCCCGGTGTACGCGCCGATCCGCTCGTTCCAGCCCCGGGCGAGCACCGCCGCCCGGACCTCGTCGCGGGCCGCCGCCCAGCCGGCCACGTCGGCCGGCTCGCCGATGCGCGGGCCGAAGCGGACCGCCCGGTCCAGCGCGGTCCAGCACTGCACCTTCGACGACACGTAGTGCCGCTCGGCGTCCCGTGCCTCCCACATCCCGGAGTCGGGCCGGCGCCAGTCGCGCACCGCCCGGTCGGCGAGCGTGCGCAGCAGGTGGCGCACCTCGGGCGACATCGGATCCAGGTAGTGCCGCATGAGCCACGCCGCGTCGAGCACCTCGCCCAGCACGTCGTTCTGCCGCTGCCGCCAGGCGTCGTTGCCGACGAGCACCGGCCGGCTGCCGTCGTACCCGGCGAGGTGGTCGAGGTCGTGCTCGGTCAGGTCCCGCTCCCCCTCGACCCCGTACATGATCGGCGCGGGGGCGTCGCCGAGCCGCCCCATCGCCCGGGCCACCCAGGTGAACTGCCGGTCTGCCTCGTCCGGGCAGGCGGCCCGCCACAGCGCCTGGAGGGTGAGGCTGAAGTCACGCAGCCAGACGAACCGGTAGTCGTAGTTGCGGTCCCCGCCGGGCTTCTCCGGCAGCGCGGTGGTGGCCGCCGCGACCACCGCGCCGCTCGGCCCGTAGGTCATGCCCTGCACCACGAGCGCGCTGCGCCGGACCAGGTCCCGGAATTCACCCCGGTAGTCGTGCAGGTCCGCCCAGGAGCGCCAGCCGGCGACCGTGCCGGTGACCACCTCGGCGGCGTCGGGCAGCGCCGGCGTCCCGCCGGCGTACGTCGGGGCGTACCCCAGGGTGAAGTGGTGGGCGCTGCCGGCCCGGGCGGTGAAGCGCCCGACGGCGGTCCCGTCGGCGAACGCCAGGCCGACCGCGGCCCGCAGTTCCAGCCGGCACGCGCCGGCGGTGGCGACGGTCACCCCGTCCCGTTCGGTGAGGTAGGCCCCGACCCGTCCGTACTCGAACCGTGGCGCGTACTCGACGCGCATCGGCACCTCGCCGTCGATCCCCTCGACGACCCGGGCGAGCACCCGCGGCGACCGCAGCCCGATGTCGTGGCCGCGCGCGCCGGGCTCCAGCGCCAGGGCGTCGGTGACGGCCACCGTCCCGGTCGGCGTGGCGAAGACGGTACGCAGGACCAGCGCGTCGTCCAGATAGGACCGGGTGCTGGTGAACCCGCCCTCCGGACGGATCGCCCAGTGCCCGGCGTCGTCGTCGAGCAGCCGCCCGAAGACCGAGGGCCCGTCGAACCGCGCCGGGCACCACCAGTTCACCGAGCCGGCGGTGTCCACCAGGGCGGCGCTGCGCCCGTCGGCGAGGAAGCCGTGCTCGCTGATCCGTCCGGTGCGCACGGTGGTGGCTACCCGGCCGGGCCACGGTCATGCCTGCCCGGATGCGTCCGGGTCGCCGCGTTACCCCTCGCCGGCGGCGGGAACGCGGCGGGTTGACGAAGGAGGATGCTCATGACCAGACCCTCGACTCCGACCGCGGCCTGGCGTCCCGGAATGCCGGGCAGCGACAACCTCCCGTCCGGTCCGGGCGGTCGCCCGACACCGCCGAGCGGGGACGGGCACGGGCCGCAGGCCGGCCGACCGACCGTGACGCTCGGCTCGTATCCGGACTATCCGTCCGCCCAGCGCGTGGTGGACTACCTGGCCGACAACCGGTTCCCGGTGGAACGGACCGCGATCGTCGGCACCGACCTGACCCTTGTCGAAACCGTGATGGGGCGGCTGACCACCGGCCGGGCCGCCCTTCTGGGCGCCGGCACGGGCGCCTGGTTCGGCTTGTTCATCGGGTTGCTCTTCGGCATCTTCACCGTGGGCAACTGGCTGGCGGTGATCCTGGTCGGCCTGGTGATCGGCGCGATCTGGGGCGCCGTGTTCGGCGCCGTCGCGCACGCCATGAGCGGCGGGCAACGCGACTTCACCTCGGCCAGCTCGTTGCGCGCCGGCCAGTACGCGGTCACGGTGGACGCGGAGCTGGCGGAGCAGGCCCGGCAGGCGCTCGGCCGGATGCACCTGACGCCCACCGGCGCCACCGCACGCTGACGCGCGTACGTCACCACGAGGGAGGGTCCCGCCGGGGCCCTCCCTCGCCGGGTCAGTCGTGCCAGGCCCGCTCGCCGGCGCGCAGCGGCACGTCGACACGGTTCTCCGGCGGGGCGAGCGGGCAGGCCCACCTGTCGTCGTACGCGCAGCTCGGGTTGTAGAGGTAGTTGGCGTCCAGCCGCACCCGGTCGCCGGGCAGCACGGTCAGGCCGCGCCCGAACGTGCCCTTCACCGTGTCGGTGAGATAACGCCCACCGCCGTACGAGCCGTCCCCGCAGCTCGCGTCGCGCAGCGGCACGAACAGCCCACCTCCGTAGGCGTTGATCCACCAGAGCGTGAGCGGCCCCCAGGGCGTCTCGGCGACCGCCACCCGCCGGTAGGCGACCACGCCGTCCGGGCCGCCGGTGTCGATGCTCAGCTCACCGGAAGCGGGCCGCAGCGGGGCCTCGACCACGGCCGCCGGGTCGGGCGGATACCAGCGCAGCCCGGTGAAGCCGGCCCGGTCGGCGGGCGGCACCGGGCTGCTCGGGTGGGTGCGGAACAGGTCGTCCCGGGCGGCGCGGAACCCGCCCAGGTCGAGGTCGGACAGGTAGAGCCCGGCCACCCGCTCCCGCCAGTCGAGCACGTCGAGGTCATCCATCCCCCGACCCTAGCCGGACCTCCGATTCAAATTTCAAGATATCTGCCGCGCTTGCTCGTCAGCGTGAGCGAGAGCACCTGTCGGAAGATTGTTTAAATTTTGAACAGTGCTACTCTCGGGGCATGACGGAGAGCCTGGACGCGGAGCGGGCGGCGTGCTGGCGCGCCTACATCGAGTCGAGCCAGCGGCTGTTCACCCGGCTGGAGGACGACCTGCGCGCGGACAGCGAGCTGAGCTTCGCCGACTACCACGTGCTGGTGCTGCTCTCCGAGGCGCCCGGGCAGCGGCTGCGGATGGGCGAGCTGGCCGACCGGCTGGTGTTCTCCCCGAGCCGGCTGACCTACCAGATCACCACGATGCAGAAGCGCGGCCTGGTGGCCAGGGAGTCCTGCCCGGCCGACCGGCGCGGCAGCGAGGCCGTGCTCACCGCGGCCGGCCTGCTGGCCCTGCGCGAGGCCGCGCCGCACCACAGCCGGTCCGTGCGCGCCCACCTGATCGACGACCTCGACGACGCCGAGGTCGCCTGCCTCACCCGGGTCTTCGAGCGGCTCGGCCGGCGCCTGCGCGCCGACCGCACCGCGTCGTCCACCCCGGCCGACAACCAAGGAGCCCTCTGATGCCCGCGATCACCGTCGACGACGTCCTCGTCCTGCCCCGCCTGCCCAAGCTGGACGAGTCCACCACCTACCGCCCGGTCCGCCGGGTCACCACCGCGCCCAGCGGCTACGAGGGTGAGGGCTTCCCGGTCCGCCGGGCCTTCGCCGGGGTCTCCATGACCGATCTCGACCCGTTCATCCACCTCGACCAGATGGGCGAGGTGGACTACGCGCCGGGCGAGCCGAAGGGCACCTCGTGGCACCCCCACCGGGGTTTCGAGACGGTGACCTACATGATCGACGGGATCATGGACCACCAGGACTCCACCGGTGGCGGCGGCACCATCACCGACGGCGACACCCAGTGGATGACCGCCGGCAGCGGCCTGCTGCACATCGAGGCCCCGCCGGAGCACCTGGTGACCAGCGGCGGCCTGTTTCACGGCCTCCAGCTCTGGGTCAACCTGCCCCGGGTGGCCAAGATGAGCCCGCCGCGTTACCAGGACATCCGCGGCCGGGAGTCGGCGCTGCTGACCACCCCGGACGGGGGCGGCCTGATCCGGGTGATCGCCGGCGAGATCGCCGGGCACCGGGGTCCGGGCTCCACCCACACGCCGATCACCATCGCGCACGTCACGCTCCAGCCCGGCGCCGAGCTGAGCCTGCCCTGGCGGGCCGACTTCAACGCGCTCGTCTACGTGCTGGCCGGCCGGGGCACGGTGGGCACCGACCGGCGGCCGGTCCGCGTCGGCCAGCTCGCCGTGCACGGGCCCGGTGACGCGCTGCGGATCACCGCCGACCGGGCGCAGGACGGCAACACCCCGACGCTGGAGCTCTACCTGATGGGCGGACAGCCGATCCGCGAGCCGGTGGCGCACTACGGCCCGTTCGTGATGAACACCCGGGCCGAGCTGATCCAGGCGGTCGAGGACTTCCAGGCCGGCCGGCTCGGGGTGGTCCCGACCGGGCGGGTGCCGCACAGCGACGGCCAGGGCGACCGCCCCTGACCGGTACGAGTGCTCGGGCGCTCCGGTTCGCCGGGGCGCCCGGGTGGCGGCTCAGGAGACGGCGAAGATCCCGGCCACCCCGAGGATCACCATCAACAGGACCGCCACCAGCGCACCCCGCTCCCCCTCCACCGCCTGGTCGCGGTCGTCGGTCACGGTGTTCGTCGTCTCGGCGGCCATGTCGGTGCCTCCTTGCCGTTGCGCGATCCAGGGGTCCGGCGCACCCCTGGCCCTGCCCATCGCCGCCGACCTGCTGCTTCGACGTGCGGGGCCGTGCCGGGGGTCCTACCGTTGAGGACGTCGTCGACCTCGGGAGGCTGGGACGTGACCCTGCGGGACTGGTTCCTCACCGCACAGGAACGCGCCAACCCAGGGTCTGAGTTACCCGTCTGGACGACCGGAAACCTTGCCGAGCCGTTGATTCACGGCAGCGCGTACTTTGACCGGCTGGTCAGTGAGGTGGAGGCGCTGCGCGCCGGTGACCACCTGTTCTTCACCGACTGGCGGGGCGACCCGGACGAGCGGATGCGCCCGGACGGGCCGACCGTCGCCCAACTGTTCGCCCGGGCCGCGCAGCGCGGGGTGATCGTCAAGGGCCTGCTCTGGCGCTCCCACCTCGACAAGTTCTCCTACAGCGAGGCGGAGAACCGCGACCTCAGCGAGACGGTCCGCGCGGCCGGCGGCGAGGTGCTGCTCGACCAGCGGGTCCGGCGCGGCGGCTCGCACCACCAGAAGCTCGTGGTGCTGCGCCACCCCGACGACCCGGGCCGTGACGTCGCGTTCGCCGGCGGGATCGACCTGTGCCACAGCCGCCGGGACGACGCCACGCACGCCGGCGACCCGCAGGCGGTCGGCATGTCCCCCCGGTACGGCCCGACCCCGGCCTGGCACGACGTGCAGCTCGCGCTGCACGGCCCGGTGGTCGGCGCGCTGGACACCACGTTCCGCGAGCGGTGGACCGACCCGATGCCGCTGAACTCGGAGAACCCGCTGGCCCAGCTCCGGGACCGGCTACGCGGCAGCGACCTCACCCCGGACCCGCTGCCCGACCAGCCGGCCGACCCGCCGCCCTGCGGCCCGCACCACATCCAGGTGCTGCGCACCTACCCGGCGGTACGCCCGCGCTACTCCTTCGCCCCGGACGGCGAACGCACCGTGGCCCGCGGCTACACCAAGGCGGTACGCCGGGCCCAACGGCTGATCTACCTGGAGGACCAGTACCTCTGGTCCACCGAGGTGGCCGAGTTGTTCGCCCAGGCGCTGCGCGAGCACCCGGAGCTGCACCTGGTGGCGGTCGTGCCCCGGCATCCGGACGTGGACGGCCGGCTGGCGCTGCCACCGAACATGGTGGGCCGGGAGCAGGCGCTCTCGCTGTGCCGCCGGGCCGCACCGGAGCGGGTGCACGTCTTCGACGTGGAGAACCACGAGGGCACCCCGGTCTACGTGCACGCCAAGGTCTGCGTGGTGGACGACGTCTGGGCCAGCGTGGGCAGCGACAACTTCAACCGCCGGTCCTGGACCCACGACAGCGAGCTGTCCTGCGCCGTGCTCGACGACACCCGCGACGAGCGGGCGCCCGCCGATCCGGCCGGGCTGGGCGACGGCGCCCGCGCCTTCGCCCGGGACCTGCGGCTGCGGCTGTGGCGCGAACACCTGGACCGCGATCCCGACGGGGCGCAGGACGACGACCTGCTGGACCCGGCGGACGCGGTGGCGGCGATCGACGCGGCGGCGCAGGCGCTTGACGACTGGCACGCCGGTGGGCGGGTCGGCCCCCGTCCGCCGGGCCGGTTGCGGCCACACCGGGCCGAACGGCTGCCCTGGCGTACGCGGATCTGGGCGCTGCCGGCGTACCGGCTGGTCTACGACCCGGACGGCAGGCCGCTGCGGGCGCGACGCGCCGGCACCTGGTGAACCGGCGCCGCCTCGTCCAGCAGGCTCGGGCAGGCCGGGTAGGCGAACGACACGCGGGGCGCGTAGAACCCCCAGCAGACGTGCAGCGGGTTGGCCGGGCGTAGCGCGTGGACCGGGTGTTCGGGGACGAGGAACTCCACCGACTCGACCTCGAACGGCGACACCGGCTCGGCCACGTACGGATAGTCGACGACGTGCAGTTCGCCGTCGCGGCGGGTGAGATAGCGGTGGTGGCCGCTGTGCGCCTCGGTGCCGGTGTGCCCGACCGCGGCGACGACCCGGATCAGCGGCCGGCCGTCGACCCAGGTCTCGGCGGTGAGTCGCCCGCCCCGCAGCTCGACCCGGGTCACCCCCTCCGCCGCCGGGGCGCCGCGCGCGGCGGCGTACTGCCGCACCCGGGTGCTGGACGCCAGATAGTGCGTCCACCAGCCGCCCGGGGTGCCGCCGTCCGGCGGCTCCATGTCCGCCAGGGAGACACCGAGGTAGGTGAGCGAGTAGGCGCCGAAGCCGGACGTCTGCGTCTCGTCGTCGACCACGTACTGGCAGGAGAACACCTGCCGCTGCGGGTGCGGGCGGACGCCGGCCGGGAGCAGCGCCTCGGCCGCGCCGGGGTCGGCCGGGAGCCAACTGAACAGCAGCGTCCGGGCGTTGAGGACGAGTTGCGGCGCGGCAGGATCGAGCACGGTGCCTCCGTAGACGTGTTCCCCACGGACGCTACGGGCGGTCCCGTTGGCGGGACAACGACGGAAAGTCGACAGTGTGCTCCGACTGTCGGGTTCTTCCTTGACCGATCGGTCGATGACCTGAGGCCGATTCGCCCCGATCCAGGCCCTTGCTACCCACTCACACCATAAGTGCATCGTACTTTCGGCTAGATTTTCGCTAGCCGATCAGGTTAGGGTTGCTCCCGAACGGACCACTTAAACCTCAAAACTCAGCGTCTCCTCTTTTTCTCCGCGGACGAGGTGCAGGGAGGACCACCATGACCGCCCAGACGATCAACGCTCCCGCGAAGCTCGACCCCCGCTCGCTCACCGACAGCGCCGCCAACCTGCTCAACGCGATGGCCGCGCTGCCCGCCGACCACCCGTCGCGGGCCGCCCTGCGCGACCGCGCCATCGAAGCCTGGCTTCCGCTGGCCAACCACCTGGCCCACCGTTACAGCGGCCGGGGCGAGCCCAACGACGACCTGGCGCAGACCGCCGCGATCGGCCTGATCAAGGCGATCGACAAGTTCGACCCGTCCCGCGGCGTCGACTTCGCCGGCTACGCCATCCCGACCATCATCGGCGAGCTCAAGCGCCACTTCCGCGACCGCACCTGGGACATCCGGGTGCCGCGCCGGCTCCAGGAGCTGCGCCTGGCCATCTCCGACGCCAACAGCACGCTGCTCCAGACCCTCGGCCGGTCGCCGACGGTCGCCGACATCGCCGCCCACCTCAAGCTCACCGAGGAAGAGGTGCTGGAGGGCCTGGAGGGCGCCCGCGCCTACAACGCGGTGTCGCTGTCCACCCCGACCGGGGACGGCGAGCGTGCCACCGAGCTGGGCGACATGCTCGGCGGCGAGGACGGCGAGTTCGAACTGGCCGAGATGCGCGTCGCGCTCGGCCCGGCGCTGGCCACGCTCGACAAGCGCGAGCAGAAGATCCTCACGCTCCGCTTCTACGGCAACCTGACCCAGTCGCAGATCGCCGAGCAGATCGGCGTCTCGCAGATGCACGTGTCCCGGCTGCTGGCCCGGGCCCTGACGAAGCTGCGAGGCCACCTCGACGGCACCTACTGATCCTTGGGTGTAAGGAAGGGGCCCCTATTAACGCCTGCGGTATAGGCGGGGCCCCCTATTAACACTCCCGCATCCGGCGCGGGCTTCCTCATCGGAGTCGCGGGCGACCGCCACGGCGCGCGGAGGTGTTAAAAGGGGGCCCCGCCTCTACCGGAGGCGTTAACAAGGGGCCCCTCCTTGCGTCGGGGGGTGGGTGGGAGAGTGGGGGCGTGCTCGCCGACGTCTCCCTCGACCTGCCGGTCCGGCCGGTGCTGCCGCAACTCGTCGCGGCGCTGCGGGAGCGGGGCACCGGAGTGCTGGTGGCGCCGCCGGGCACCGGCAAGACCACCACCGCGCCGCTCGCGGTCGCCGACGCGGTCGCCGGGCGCGTGGTGATCGCCCAGCCTCGGCGGGTCGCCGCCCGGGCCGCCGCGCACCGGATGGCCGCTCTGCTCGGCGAGCGGGTCGGCGACCGGATCGGGTACGCGGTACGCGGCGAGCGGCGCGGCGGACCGCGTACCCGGGTGGAGGTGGTCACCACCGGCCTGCTTGTTCGCCGGCTGCACCACGACCCGGAGCTGCCCGGGGTCGACGCGGTCCTGCTCGACGAGTGCCACGAACGGCAGCTCGACGCCGACCTGGCGTTGGCGTTCAGCGTGGAGGCCCGGGCCACCCTGCGCCCGGACCTGTGGCTGCTCGCGATGTCGGCGACCCCGCAGGCCGACCGGTTCGCCGCGTTGCTCGGCGGGGACACCCCCGCTCCCGTCGTACGGGCCGAGGCCGCCCTGCATCCGGTCGAGCGGGTGTGGGCGCCGCCGCCGCGCCCGGTCGTGCCGCCGGGCGCCGGCCGGGTGGACCCGGCGCTGCTGGACCACGTGGCCGCCACGGTCCGCCGGGCGCTGCGCGAACGCGCCGGTGACGTGCTGGTCTTCCTGCCCGGGGCGGGCGAGATCGGTGCCGTCGCCGTACGGCTGGCCGACCTGCGCGGCACGGTCGCCGTGCTGCCGCTGCACGGCCGGTTGCCCGGTGCCGCCCAGGACGCGGTGCTGAGCCCGGCCGCCACGGGCGGTGCCGGACGGCGGGTCGTGCTGGCCACGGCGGTGGCGGAGAGCAGCCTGACCGTGCCCGGGGTGCGGGTGGTGGTGGACGCCGGGCTGAGTCGGGTGCCGCGCACCGACCTGGCCCGGGGGCTGGGCGCGCTGGTCACCGTGCCGGTGTCCCGGGCGGCGGCCACGCAGCGGGCCGGGCGGGCCGGGCGGGAGGCGCCGGGCACGGTCTACCGCTGCTGGTCGGAGGCGACGCACGCCCGGCTCGCCCCGCAGCCGGAACCGGAGGTCACCACCGCCGACCTGACCGGCTTCGCGTTGGAGCTGGCCGCCTGGGGCGCGCCGGACGGCACCGGCCTGGCGCTGCCCGACCCACCGCCGCCGGCCGCGCTCACCGTCGCCCGGGAGACCCTCGCCACGCTCGGCGCGGTCGACGCGGACGGCCGGATCACCACCCGGGGACGGGCCATCGCGTCGGTCGGCGCCCATCCCCGGCTGGCCCGGGCGTTGCTCGACGGCGCACCGCGGGTGGGCGCCGACCGGGCCGCCGAGGTGGTGGCGGTGCTGGCCGAGGAGACGCTGGGCGGCGCCGGGGACGACCTGCCGGCCCGGTGGCGTCGACTACGCGCCGCCGCCGACCCGGCCGCCACCGCCCGCTGGCGGACCGAGGTACGCCGCCTGCGCGCCGCGCTGCCCGCCGACGGCCGACCGGAGCGGCCCGTCACCGGGACCGGCGGCCGGCCGACGTCACCTGTCGAAGCTGCGGGTGGCCGGTCGGAACGGCTGTCCGACGATCTGGCCGCGGGGCTGCTGGCCGGGCTGGCGTACCCGGAACGGCTGGCCCGGGTGCGGCGGTCCGGCGGGTCCGCGTACCTGATGGCGGGCGGCACCGAGGCGGAGCTGACGGCCGGGTCGGGGCTGGCCGGGTCGACGTGGCTGGCCGTCGCGGTGGCGGACCGCTCCCCCGGCGCGCCGGCCGCCCGGGTGCGGCTGGCCGCGCCGGTCGACGAGGCGACCGCGCGGGAGGCCGGCGCGGCGCTGCTGCGCACCGGGCGGGAGGTCGCCTGGTCCGGCGGGGACGTGGTGGCCCGGGAGGTGGTCCGCCTCGGCGCCATCGAGCTTGTCGACCGGCCGCTCGCCGCGCCCGATCCGGAGCTGGTCGCCGCGGCGGTGTGGGACGGGCTGCGGCAGGAGGGGCCGGGGCTGCTCCGCTGGACGCCGGAGGCGACGGCGCTGCGACGCCGGCTGGCGTTCTGCCGGCAGGCGCTCGGCGACGACTGGCCGGACGTGTCGGACGCCGCGCTGCTCGCCGCCGCGCCCGCCTGGCTCGGGCCGGAGCTGGGCCGGGCGCGCCGCCGTGGCGACCTGGCCCGGGTGGACGTGGCCTCGGCGTTGCGCCGGTTGCTCGACTGGCGGCAGGCGGCGCGGCTCGACGAGTTGGCGCCGGAGCGGCTGGCGGTGCCGAGTGGTTCGCGGGTACGGGTGGACTACGCCGACCCGGCGGCCCCGGTGCTGGCGGTGAAACTTCAGGAGACGTTCGGCTGGCGGGACGTGCCGAGCGTCGCCGACGGGCGGGTGCCGGTGCTGCTGCACCTGCTCTCCCCCGCCGGGCGGCCGGTGGCCGTCACGGCGGACCTGGCGTCGTTCTGGCGCGGCGGCTATCCGCGGGTGCGGGCGGAGCTGCGGGGGCGCTATCCGCGTCACCCCTGGCCGGAGGATCCGACCACCGCCGAGCCGACCCGGCGGGCCAGCCCGCGCCGGCGCTGAGCCGCGCGGCTCACTCCTCGACGACGTCCGCGATCACCACGGTGACGTTGTCCGGGCCGCCGGCCCGCAACGCGAGGTCGATGAGTCGGGCGGCGCAGGCCTCCCGCTCCAGGCCCTCGCTCAGCACCTCGGCGAGGGTGTCGGCGCGGACCACGTTGGAGAGGCCGTCGCTGCACAGCAGCCAGCGGTCGCCGGCGCGGGGCACCATGGTCGCGTACGCCGGGGAGACCTGGTCGCCCTGCAACGCCTGGGTGACGACGGCGCGGCGGGGGTGGCTGCTCGCCTGGTCGGGGGTGATCAGGCCCTGGTCGACGAGCATCTGCACGAAGGTGTCGTCGCGGGTGACCTGCTTGAGCACGCCCTCGCGGAACAGGTAGGCGCGGGAGTCGCCCACGTGCGCCAGCGCCAGGCAGCTCCCGGTGCGGGCGAACAGCAGCGCGGTGAGCGTGGTGCCCATGCCCTGGCGTTCCGGGTCCTCCTCGACGGCCTGGCGGATCCCCACGGTGGCCCGTTCGATGGCGCCCTGGAGCGCGGCGACGAGCGCGTCCTCCGGCGTCTCCGCGTCCAGGGGGGCGATCGCGTCGATCGCGATGCGGCTGGCCAGGTCGCCGGCCGCCATGCCGCCCATGCCGTCGGCGACCGCGACCAGCCAGGGACCCGCGTGCTGGGCGTCCTGGTTGCCGCTGCGGATGAGCCCACGGTCGCTCGCTCCGGCGGAACGCAGCTTCAGGGTCATGGGTCGCAGCCTGCCAGGTCGAGGGCTCGGTTGTCTCTAGGAGATCACCATCATCGTACGTGGCGCGTGGAATCCTCCCGCGCACGGGCGCAGGCCCGCCATCGGGACGGATCGATTGACAGGGACGGAACCCGATGGAAACATCGGCCTGATATTGGGAGCGCTCCCAGCTCTCGTGCTCCCCACCACCCCCGAGCACGGAAGGAACCTCCGTGACCCGATCCCGTCGTCGGCTGGTCGCGCTCGCCGCGACCACCACCTTGGCGCTCACCGGCCTCACCGCCGGCCCGGCCCTGGCCGAGGTGCCACCGGACGCCCCCGAACAACTGCGAAACGGCGACTTCAGCGCCGGTGTCTCCCCCTGGTTCTCCTACAGCACCGGCGAGTTGGCGGTGACCGACGGCCAGCTCTGCACCACCGTCGCCGCCGGCACGGCGAACCCCTGGGACGCCGGCATCGGCCAGGACGCGGTGCCGCTGATCCAGGGCGCCGAATACGAACTGTCCTTCGACGTCTCCGCCACCCCCGGCGCGGCCCTCAAGGCGGTGCTCCAGCTCGGCAGCGCCCCCTACACCACGTACGCCAGCGTGGACGCCACCGCCACCCCCACCGCCACGCACGTCACCACCACCTTCACCGCGCCCGCCGACAACGCCGGCGCCCAACTGATCTTCCAGATCGGCGGCAGCGCCGAGGCGCAGACGTTCTGCCTCGACAACGTGTCGCTGCGCGGCGGCGAGGCGGCCCCGCCGTACGAGCCGGACACCGGGCCCCGGGTCCGGGTCAACCAGGTCGGCTACCTGCCCGGCGGGCCGAAGCACGCCACCGTGGTCACCGACGCCACCGACCCGCTGCCCTGGCAGCTCACGTCGGCTGCCGGGGCCGTGGTCGCCAGCGGCAAGACCACCCCGCGCGGGGAGGACGCGGCGTCCGCGCAGAACGTGCAGACCGTCGACTTCTCCGCGTACCGCAAGCCGGGCACCGGCTACACGCTGACCGTGGACGGCGAGACCAGCCACCCGTTCGACATCTCCGGCACGCTCTACGACCGGCTGCGCGCCGACTCGATGCAGTTCTTCTACGCCCAGCGCAGCGGCATCGCGATCGACGGCGACCTGATCGGCGACGAGTACGCCCGCCCCGCCGGGCACCTCGACGTCGCCCCCAACAAGGGTGACACCGACGTGCCCTGCCAGCCCGGCGTCTGCGACTACACGCTGGACGTGCGCGGCGGCTGGTACGACGCCGGCGACCACGGCAAGTACGTGGTCAACGGCGGCATCGCCACCTACCAGCTCCTGAACTCGTTCGAGCGGACCAAGACCGCGGAGACCGCCGACGGCGGCGCGGCGCTCGGCGACAGCACGCTGCGGGTGCCCGAGCGCGGCAACGACGTGCCGGACGTCCTCGACGAGGCCCGCTGGGAGCTGGACTTCCTGATGCGCATGCAGGTGCCGGCCGGCAAGCCGCTGGCCGGGATGGTCCACCACAAGATCCACGACAAGAACTGGACCGGCCTGCCGCTCGCCCCGCAGGACGACGCGGAGGTGCGCGAGCTGCACCCGCCGTCCACCGCCGCCACGCTCAACCTGGCCGCCGTCGCCGCCCAGTGCGCCCGGCTCTTCGCCCCGTACGACGCCGCCTTCGCGGCCCGCTGCGGCGAGGCCGCGAAGACCGCGTACGCGGCGGCGAAGGCGCACCCGGCGATCTACGCCTCGGCCACCGACGGCACCGGCGGCGGCGCGTACGACGACACCAACGTCACCGACGAGTTCTACTGGGCCGCCGCCGAGCTGTGGCTGACCACCGGCGACAAGGCGTACCTGGCCGACGTCACCGGCTCGCCGCTGCACACCGCCGACGTGTTCACGCCCAACGGCGCGTTCGGCTGGCAGAGCGTGGCCGCGCTGGGCCGGCTCGACCTGGCCACCGTGCCGAACACGCTGCCCGCCGCGGAGAAGACCCGGATCCGCGCCTCGGTCACCGCCGCCGCCGACCAGTACCTGGCCACGATCCGCGACCAGGCGTACGGGCTGCCGCTGCCCGGCACCGCCGACGCGTACGTCTGGGGCAGCAACAGCAACATGGTGAACAACACGATCGTGCTGGCCACCGCGTTCGACCTGAGCCGGAACGCGAAGTACCGGGACGGGGCGTTGCAGGCCGCCGACTACCTGTTCGGCCGCAACGCCCTGAACATGTCGTACGTGACCGGTTGGGGCGAGCAGAACGCCCACAACCAGCACAGCCGCATCTTCGGCAACCAGTTGAACCCGGACCTGCCGAACCCGCCGGACGGCTCGCTCGCCGGTGGCCCGAACGCCGCCCTCCAGGACCCGTACGCGGCGAACCTGCTCGCCGGTTGCGCGCCGATGTTCTGCTACGTCGACAACATCAACTCGTACGCGACGAACGAGGTGGCGATCAACTGGAACTCGGCGCTGGCCTGGCTCGCCTCGTTCCTGGCCGACCAGGGTGACGCGAAGGCCGTGCCGGCGCCCACCTGCGCGGTCACCTACAGCACCCACGGGAGCTGGCCGGCCGGCTTCACCACCCAGGTGACGCTGCGCAACACCGGCACGAAGGCGATCGACGGGTGGAGCCTGCGGTGGGCCTTCCTCGGCGGCCAGAAGGTCAGCCACGCCTGGTCGGCGCAGGTCGACCAGACCGGAGCCACGGTGACGGCGAAGAACCTACCGTGGAACGGGAAACTGTCCCCCGGCACGTCCACCACGTTCGGCCTGAACGGCACCAGCGCCGGCGGCCCGAACCCCGACCCCACCCTGGTCACCCTGAACGGAAAGGCCTGCACCATCTCCTGACCCGTCGTGCGGTGGTGGCGCCCGTCCTGCGCCACCACCGCCGATCGGCAAGACCCCGGGGTACGGTCCCGGCATGGCGTATCTGTTGCTGGCGCTCGCGATCACGGCCGAGGTGATCGGCACCAGCCTGCTCAAGACGAGCGACGGCTTCACCCGGCTCTGGCCGACGGTCGGCCTGGTGGCGTGCTACCTGGCCGCGTTCGCTCTGCTCGCCCTCGTGGTGCGCGACGTCCCGGTCGGGGTCGCGTACGCGATCTGGTCCGGGCTGGGCACCGCCGCCATCATGGCGGTCGGGGCGGCGTTCCTGGGCGAACCGCTGAGCGTGGCGAAGGTGGTCGGGGCCGGTCTGGTGATCGCCGGCGTGGTGGTGCTCAACCTCGGCGGAGCGCACTGAGCAGCCGAAGCTGACCGATCTCGGCCGCGTTCTTCATCAGTTCGGCGTTGACCCAGCCGACCATGTGCGCGACCGTGAGCCCGGCGTCTGCCGGCCACGGGAAGGCGGCGGGCCGCGCCAGGTCGTCGGCGGTCAGGCGGTCGAGTTCGTCGATCCATGTCGTCCGCAGGCCACGCAGCCAGGTGATGGTTTCCTCCCCCGGCCCCGGCCACACCACGTCCGCACGCCGTCGTGCGGGCCGCCCGACGAGATGGTCACCGGCGACCGACCACCACCAGCCGATATGCCAGGTGAGCCACGCGATCGTGGGCACCGGGACCGGATCCGGCTCGGTGTCGGCCCAGTCGGGCCGCCAGGCGCCGTCCGGGTCGCGTCGCACCGTCCAGCAGAGCGCGACCGGCTCCCTGAGGAAGTCGGCCGGTTCCAGCCGGTCGAGGTGATACGCGAACAACGACCAGGTCAGGTCGAACTGCCAGCGCAGCAGGGCGGGGGCGGTGATGGTCACCGGCCGATCGTGGCACGGCAGCGGAACTCCGGCGATCGATTACCCGGCCCGGCGCGGAGGCCGCGCCACCCGGAGCCCCGTCCGTAACCCGGTGGACGTTCACGGGCCGGTGCGGGAACGTGAGGCCGTGGACGGGGACGCGGAACGTCGGGTGTGGGGGGCCGACCGACTGAGCGCCGCCGCCCGGCCGTCTCGCCGTCTCGCCGTCTCGCCGTCTCGCCGTCTCGCCGGGGGGACGGTTCACTGAACCGATCGGCGCATCGCGACCCGGTCGGCCGGGTCGAGTCCGAGCGCCGCCTCGGCCACGAGCAACCTGACCAGGCCCGGCGTCAGCTCCGCCCCGGTCAACTCGCGGAAGCCGCAACGCGCGTAGTAGGGCGCGTTCCACGGCACCGACCGGAACGTGGTCAGCGTCAACGCCGGCAGTCCCTGCGCCGCCGCCCACCCCGCCACGTCGTCGAGCAGGCCCCGCCCGATGCCGCGCCGGGCGTACGCCGGGTCGACGCTGAGCTGCCGCACGTGCGCGGCGCCGTCGACGAGGTCGACGAGCGCGAACGCGACCGGGCGGTCGGCCGCGTCGACGGCGACCCGCAGCCGGCCGGCGCGCTGCGCGGCGGCGAGCGTGTCGAGGGGTGGCGGCGGCATGTCGGCCACCAGGCGCATGCCGATCTCCCGGAACGGGGCACCGGAGGCCACCTCGATCCGTTGCACCTCGGTCAGCTCGTCGGCCCGGGCCGTCCTGCTGCGCTCCACAGCGCCGACCCTGGCAGAGCCGACGGGACGGGGCGAGCGGATTTCGGCGTACCCTGCACCGGTGACCCTTCCCCTGCCGGCCGGCGACTTCCGCGCGTACCTGTTCGACTGCGACGGCACGATCGTCGACTCGATGCCGGTGCACCACCGGGCGTGGAACGCGGCGCTCGCCGAGTGGGACTGCGAGCTGCCGGAGGACCTGTTCTACGCCTGGGGCGGCCGGCCGGTCGTCGACATCGTGGTCGACCTCAACGAGCGGCACGGGCTGGCCATGCCGGTCGATACGGTGACGCGCCGCCGGGAGGAGCTGTTCCAGCGGCTGCTGCCCGGGGTGACCGCCGTGCCGGAGGTGCTGGCGCACATCGAGGACGCGCACGGGCGGGTGCCGTTCGCGGTCGTCTCCGGCAGCACCCGGGAGTCGGTGACCGCGTCGCTCACCGCGCTGGGCCTGCTGGACCGCTTCGAGACGCTTGTCTGCGCCGAGGACTGTGCGCGGCCCAAGCCCGACCCGGAGGGCTACCTGCTGGCCGCGCGCCGGCTCGGCGTCGACCCGGCCGGCTGCCTCGTGTTCGAGGACACCGACCTCGGTGTGGAGGCGGCGACGGCGGCGGGCATGGCGTCGGTCCGGGTGCCGCACCCCCGGGAGCGGGCGGCCAGTCGGTAACCGCGCCGCGGGACGCCGGCAGGCGGCCGACCTCCGGCAGGAACCAGGCCGCCGACGGTGACCATGAAGTTGTTGCCACGACACGCCGGGCGGGGTGACAACAACTTCATGATCACCCGTCCAAGGGCGGGCTGTTTCGAGGAGGCGGAGGGCGGTGTGACCGGGGTCGCCTCTGGTGGGGTGTTGGCGAGACCGGGTGGCGCCTGGCGTCGGTGACATGGCTGTCAACGAAGACGTCACCGTCGATCCGGCTCCGGTGCGGGCGACCTGTGGCACGGTGCGGCCGGCGCGGGCCTCGCCTACGACCTCGCACCGCCGGGCGCGATCGGCGCCTACCAGGGGGCGGACGGGCTGCTGGCCGGGCTGGCCCAGGCGCTCGGCCGGGGCCTGCTCACGCTGCTGGTGCTGGGCGGGGGCGGGGTGGGCTGGCTGGTGCTCGGTGCTCTGTTCGCCGCCGTCGGGCTGGCCGCCCCGACACTGGTCCGGCGCGCGGTGGCGAGCCGGCCGTCGCCGACGGTCGACGAGCGGCCGGCGGGCGTCACGGGCTGACCCCGCCGACGGAACCGTGCCCGGCGGAACGGGCCGACCCCCGCCGACGGAACCGTGCCCGGCGGAACGGGCCGACCCCCGCCGGCGGCCGTGTAGCAGCATGGCGGCATGACCGACCAGCGGAGCATCACCATCCGGCCGGGCGGGGCGGAGGATGCGCCCGCCGTGCTGCGGCTGTTCGACAGCGCCATCGCGTGGCTGGCCGAACGCGGCCGGACCGACCAGTGGGGCGTGGACGCGGCCTCGACCGACCCGCGCCGCATCGCCCAGGCCGACGCCTACGCCGGCGGCGACGGCCTGTGGTTCGCCGAGATCGACGGCACCGAGGTCGGCGCGCTCGTGGTCGGCGCGGCGACGGAGTACGTGCCGCCGGCCACCGAGCCGGAGCTGTACGTCAACCTGCTGGTCACCGACCGGGCGTACGCGGGCCTCGGGATCGGGGCACGGTTGCTGGCGCACGCGGCGGACCTGGCCCGTGAGCGAGGGTCGGGCCTGCTGCGGGTGGACTGCTACCGCAGCCCGGACCGGGCGTTGGTGCGCTTCTACGAGGGGTGCGGCTTCACCGCCACCGACCCGTTCACGGTCGAGCGGCCGGGCCGGGCGCCGTGGCCGGGGCAGGTGTTGGCCCGCCGGCTCGACTGAGCGCCGCCGACGTCAGCCGATCTCCTCGTCCACATAGCACCAGCGCCACGACTCGCCCGGCTCGACGGAGCGCATCACCGGGTGCCCGCTCGACTCGAAGTGCTTCGTGGCGTGCTGGTAGACCGACGAGTCGCAGCATCCCACGTGCCCGCAGCTCAGGCAGGAACGCAGGTGCACCCAGTCCCGGTTGCCGACCGCCACGCAGTCGGGGCACTCGGTGGTGGTGGCGGGCTCGGCGTCGCCCGCCTCGGCCAGGTGCTGGCAGCTCATTCGACAACCTCCTGTCGTAGCAGGGACTCCTCCAGGTCCAGATCACGATAGGCGCGGGTGAGCACCTCCTCCGGGATCTGGCCGGAGTCACGGGCGGACCGGAACACCTCCCGCTCGGCGTCGATCATCTCCTGCCGCAGTCGCGCGTACGCCTGGGAGGGGGTTTCCCGTGCGGTGCCGCCGAGACGTTCCCAGGCCAGGTTGGACCGGGACGTGGTCAGCCCGCGGAGGCGTTCCACCACCGCCGGCGGGGCGTCGTCGGCCATCGCGTCGAGCCGTTCCAAAGCGGCCCGGCTGGCCCGCTGCTGCACCCCGGCGGCGGAGAGCGCGTCCTGCACCGGGTCGTCCGGGGGCAGCCGCAGCTTCCGGGCCACCCAGGGCAGCGTGGCGCCCTGCCCGACCAGGGTGGCCACGATCACCGCGAAGGCCAGCCAGATCAGCAGCCCCCGGGGGTACGACCGGTCGTCGGCGAGGGTGAGCGGCAGGCCCAGCGCGGCGGCGAGCGTCACCACGCCGCGCATGCCGGCCCAGCCGATGACGATCGGGATCCGCACCGGCGGGGACGGGTCGCGCTGTCGCACCCGGGGCACCAGCCGGGCCAGGTAGGTGGCCGGGAACAACCAGACGAACCGGGCCAGGAAGACGGCGGCCAGCACTCCGACGGTGATCCCGACGAGCGAGCCGAACGGCTCGTCGAGGTTGCGTAGCACCTCGGGCAGTTGCAGGCCGACGAGCAGGAACACCAGCCCCTCCAGCAGGAACTGGATCAGCCGCCAGAACGCGGTCACCTGGAGGCGGGACGCGGCCGACATGAGCATCGGCAGCTTGTGCCCGATGCCGAGCCCGGTCACCACCACCGCGACCACCCCGGAGGCATGGATCTCCTCGGCGGCGAACACCACCGCGAACGGCACGATCAGCGACAGCGCGTTGTCCAGCACCGGGTCGGTGACGCGCTTGTGCAGGTGGCCGAAGACCACCACGCCGAGCAGACCGACGATGATGCCACCGCCGGTGGCGACGAGGACCTCCCGGGCCACGTAGCCGAAGCTGACCCCGCCCGCGCTGGCGGTGGCGGCGACGATCGCCACCCGCAGCAGCACCAGCGCGGTGGCGTCGTTGACCAGGCTCTCGCCCTCCAGGATGGTGACGATCCGCCGGGGCAGGCCGACCCGACGGGCCACCGCGGTGGCGGCGACCGCGTCCGGCGGCGCGACCACCGCGCCGAGCGCCAGGCAGATCGCGTACGGCAGGTCGGGCAGGAACAGGTGCACGACGGCACCCACCACGAACGCGGTGAAGATCACCAACCCGACGGCGAGCAGGAGGATCGGCCGCAGGTTGAGCCGGAACGCCGGCACCGAGGTGTTCACCGCCGCCACGTAGAGCAGCGGCGGCAGGATGCCGACGAGCACCAGGTCCGGTTCCAGCCGAACGTGCGGGAAGAACGGCAGGTAGGACAGCACGAGGCCGAGCACCACGAGCAGGATCGGCGCGAGCAGGCCGAGCCGGCGGGCCAGGGCCGCGCCGAAGGTGGCGATCGCCAGGAACACCACGACCTCGAACAGAGCGTCCATGGGGTACGAGCCTAGGCGTCGCCACCGTGGCGCGCGTTCACGCGGTCGGCCGCACCTTCGGCAGCACCTCGGCGCCGAACGCGTCCAGGAACGCCCCCTGCTCCTGCCCGACGTGGTGCAGGGCGATCTGGTCGAAGCCCAGGTCGACGTACTCCTCCAGCCAGCCGACGTGCTGGCCCAGGTCGGCGGAGACGTTGACGGTGTCGGTGACCCTCGACACCGGCAGGTCCCTGCTGGCCTCGTCGAAGTGGGCGACGGTCTCCAGGTCCCAGCAGACCGGCGGGGCGAAGACGTTGCTGCGCCACTGCTCGTACGCGATCGCCTCGGCCTCGGCCTGCTCGGGCGCCCAGCTCACGTGCACCTGGAGGTGCAGCGGCCCGCGCCCGCCGGCGTCCCGGTAGGCGTCGATCATCTGCCGGAGGTGGTCGACCGGCGCGTTGACCGTGATCAGTCCGTCGGCCCACTCGGCGCACCAGCGGGCGGTGGCGACGCTCACCGCGGCGCCGACGAGCGCGGGCGGCTCCTCGGGGCGGGTCCACAGCTTCGCCCGGTCCACGGTGACCAGACCGTCGTGGCTGACCTCCTCGCCGGCCAGCAGCGCCCGGATCACGTCGACGCACTCGCGCAGCCGGGCGCTGCGGACGTCCTTGCCGGGCCAGCGGTCGCCGGTGATGTGCTCGTTGCTCGCCTCGCCGGTGCCCAGCGCCGCCCAGAACCGTCCCGGGTACATCGCGCCGAGCGTGCCGATGGCCTGCGCGATGATCGCCGGGTGGTAGCGCTGGCCGGGCGCGTTGACCACGCCGAACGACAGGTTGGTGGCCTGGAGGGCGGCGCCGAGCCAGGACCAGGCGAAGCCGGACTGACCCTGCCGCTCGCTCCACGGGGAGAAGTGGTCGGAGCACATGGCGGCGTCGAAGCCGGCGGTTTCGGCGTGGATCACCGCCTCCAGCAGCTTCGCCGGGTGGATCTGCTCATGGGATGCGTGGAAGCCGAACGCCGTCATGCCCGGCACTCCTACCCACCCCGCCCGGGATGTAAGCAGGGGCCCCCGCTTAACGCCTGCGGTAGAGGAGGGGCCCCCGCTTAACACCTCACCTCACTCGGCGTGCGCGCCGGCGCCCGCCCCGGCCTCCCCCGCGCCGATCCACACCGTCTTGGTGTTGCAGAACTCGCGCATGCCGACGGCGGACAGCTCGCGGCCGTACCCGGAGTTCTTCACGCCACCGAACGGCAGCTCCGGATAGGACGTGGTCATGCCGTTGATGAACACGTTGCCGGCGTCCAGGTCGGTGGCGAAGCGCTCCTGCTCGGCCGGGTCGGTGGTCCAGGCGTTCGCGCCGAGGCCGAACGCGGTGCCGTTGGCCACCTCGATCGCCTCGTCGTACGAGTCGACCCGGTAGAGCCCGGCGACCGGCCCGAACACCTCCTCGCCCCACATCCGCATCTCCGGCCGCAGGTCGGTGACCACGGTCGGCGGGTAGTACCAGCCGTCCCCGGACGGTTTCTCGCCGCCGCAGAGCACGGTGGCGCCCTGGTCGACGGCGTCGCGCACCTGGTCGTGCACCTCGTCCCGGCCGCGCTCGCTCGCCAGCGGGCCGACGTCGGTGGCGTCGTCCATCGGGTCGCCGACGCGCAACGCCGACATCCGGGCGGCGAACTTCTCGGCGAACGCGTCGAAGACGTCGGTGTGCACGATGAACCGCTTGGCCGCGATGCAGGACTGGCCGTTGTTCTGGCAGCGGGCCGTGGTGGCGACCTCGGCGGCCTTGTCCAGGTCGGCCGAGGGCATCACCACGAACGGGTCGCTGCCGCCCAGCTCCAGCACTGTCTTCTTGATCTCCCGGCCGGCGATCTGGGCGATGGAGCGGCCCGCCGGTTCGCTGCCGGTGAGGGTGGCGGCTCGCACCCGCGGGTCGCTGAGGATCCGGTCGACCGCGTCGGAGCCGACAAGCAGCGTGGTGAACGCGCCTTCGGGGAAGCCGGCGCGGCGGAACAGGTCCTCCAGGTAGAGCGCGGTCTGCGGCACGTTCGAGGCGTGCTTGAGCAGGCCGGTGTTGCCGGCCATCAGGGCCGGCGCGGCGAAGCGCATCACCTGCCACAGCGGGAAGTTCCACGGCATCACCGCGAGAACCGGGCCGATCGGCTGGTAGCGGACGTACGCCCGCGTCGCCTTGACCGCGGCGGCGTCGGCGGGCTCGTCGGCGAGCATCCGCGGCGCGTTCCCGGCGTAGAAGCGGCAGGCGGTGGCGCACTTGGTGACCTCCGCCTTCGCCGCGGCGTAGGTCTTGCCCATCTCGGTGGTCATCAGCCGGGCGGTCTCGTCCCGCTCGGCGTCGAGCAGGTCGGCGGCGGCGGTGAGCCACCGGGCCCGCTGGGCGACGTCGGTGCCGCGCAACTGCCGGAACGCGAGGTCGGCCCGTTCGATCGCGGCGTCGATCTGCTCCTCCGACATCGCGTCGTACGTCTTGAGCACCTGTCCGGTGGCGGGATTGGTGGTGGCGATGGGCATCTCGTACTCCTGTCACTCGAACAGCGAGTGCCGCACGCCCGGCTCCTCCCGGCGGCGTGCGGCGCGGCGGCGCTGGATGACGACCATATCGACCACGGCCACCACGGCGAGGATCGCGCAGACGACCCCCAGCCAGGCCAGCCCGGCGACGAACGCGAACACCGCGAGGACGGTCATCACGACCAGACCGAACAGTGCCAGGACGAGGCGCAGGTTCAGCGCGCTGTTCGCGTGGCCGACCGTGCCACGGGCACGGCGGGGCTGTGATCGGGTCATTCCTCCCGGCTACCCGGGCACGGCCGGGGCTAACCGGCGGGACCGTGACCGGAGCCGAACACCCGTCGCAGCATGCTCATGTGAACGACAGGGGTCGATGCAAGAAAGGCGACAGACCGCCCGTACGGACCGACCAGGGGCATAGGGTCGACACGCCGCTGGCGTGCCGCCGGACGGAGGACCGGATGCCTCGACGTTGGATCGCCGCGCTCGCCTGCCTCGCGGCGCTCGTCGCGCTGGCCTGCGACGGCTCGGGTGAGGCGTCGCCGCGCCCGTCCGGATCGACCCGCCCCGGCGACCCCCGGGTGCTGACCGCGCTCGGCGACTCGGTCACCACCGGCTTCGGCTCCTGCCTGGTGCTGGTGAGCTGCGAACGCAACTCCTGGTCGACCGGGGACAGCCTCCGGGTGGAGAGCCTCTTCCGGCGGCTGCGCGGGGACGTGCCGGAGCTGCGCGCGCACAACCGGGCGGTGCCCGGCGCCCGCGCCGCCGGGCTCGCCGACCAGGCCCGATCCGCCGTACGCGACAAGGCCGACCTGGTCACCGTGCTGATCGGGGCGAACGACGTCTGCCGCGGCGACGTCGACGCGATGACGCCGACCGGCACGTTCCGGGAGCAGGTCGACACGGCGCTGGCCGTGCTGCGCAAGGGTCGGCCGAAGGCCCGGGTGCTTGTGGTGAGCATTCCCGACCTGTACCGCCTCTGGGCGATCGGGCACACCGAGGAGCGGGCCGTCCGGGCCTGGTCGCGCGGCGTCTGCCCGGCGCTGCTGGCCGACGCCACGTCCACCGCGCCCGCCGCGACGGCCCGCCGGGCCCGGGTCCGGGACCGGATCGAGGCGTACGACGAGCAGCTCCGCGCCGCCTGCCGGGCGTACGGGTCGCGCTGCCGGTGGGACGGCGGCGCGGTGCACCGCCTCCGGTTCACCCTGGACCAGGTGAACGCGCTCGACTGGTTCCACCCGAACGCGGCCGGTCAGGGCCGGTTGGCCGAGGTGGCCTGGAACGCCTCCGGCTGGGCCCGCGACTGAACCCGCTCAGGGCCGGCGCGGGCCGGGGATCTGCCGGCCGGTGCCGCGGTAGAGCGCGCGGGCCCGGTCCGCGAGTTCCTTGGTGGCCGAGGAGTTGGCCCAGGTGCCGAGGATGATCGCGGCACCGGGGATCACCTTGGCGAACATCCGCTTGGCGGCGCGTACCCCGGCCATCCGGGCCAGCCGGACACCGAGTTGCAGCATCACCCGGCCCAGCGCCCGGTCGCCGGCGGACCCGAACAGCGCGCCGGCCCGTTCCCGGCCGGCGGCCACGCCCAGCGCCAGCCGGGCGGTCTCGGCGGCCTTGTGCACCCGCTGGAGCACCAGCAGGTCGGTGGCCCGGTCGGAGTTCGTCGGGTCGGCGCCGTAGGCGGCGGCCACGTGCAGCACCAGCCGGGCCTGGGTCCAGGCGAGCACGCCGACGTCGATCACCGCGCCGGGCAGCCCGGCGGCCCCGGAGACCGCGCCGGAGAGCCGGGCGTGGTTGACGAACTTGCGGACCGCCAGGTCGGCCAACTGCTCGGGTGGCGCGTCCGGCCGCTGCGCCCGTTCCCGGGCGGCCCACTGCGCCGCCTCCGGCCCCAGCCGGCGCACCGCTTCCAGGGCCAGGTGCTCCGGCGCGTACTGCGGGTCCTCGCGCATCCGGTCCCAGAGGGTGGCCGGGGGCGCGTCGGGCGCTTCCACCGGTGGGACCGGGACGGCGGGGACGGCGGTCGGCTCCCCGTCGCCGGGGGCGGGGTCGGTCACGGGACGCTCCGGGGCTCGTCGTGGGGGTGGTCGGTCAGCGGCGCCGGGTCGAGGAGAGGCGGGTGGCGAGCTGCCGCAGCCGCTCCTGGTTCTGCGGCTTGGCCATCTCGCGCCGCCCCCGGTCGACCAGTTGCTGGCCGCGCGGGGACCGCAGGAAGGTGGTGATCCGGTGCATCAGCGACATGGTGTCCTCCCGTCCGCGGTCCCCCTCATGTGTACCGGGAACCGGCAAGCCCTCTCGTACCCGCACCGGCGCTCCGGCAACCGTCCAGTCCGGTCAGCCGAGGATCGCCGCCACCACCGTGCCCGCGTTCCACTCGTGCTGCGCGTACGCGTCGGGGAACGCGGAGATCTGCACCGCCTGGGCGGCGACGGACAGCGGGAGGTCCTGCCAGCCGGGGATCTCCTGCAACGCGGACAGGAACGCCCTGGTCGCGTACTCGGGATCCATCAGCTCGGCGACGGTGCCCCAGCCGCTGCTGGGCCGCTGCTGGAACAGCCCGACCGAGTCGTGGTCCCAGCCGATGGCCTGGTGCGGGTAGTTCTGGGATTCGGGCAGCACGCCGCTGGCGTAGTTGAGCAGGGTGCTCTCCTGCATCGCGGTGGCCACCGCGATGACCAGACCGCGGCGCGGCACGCCCATCTCCCGGCCGGCGCGGACGATCTTCGTGGCGTTGTCCATCTGGGTGCGGTTCAGCCCGGCGACCGGGACGATCCGGCGCGGCTTCGGCTTGCGCGTGACCGTGGCCTTCGGCTTCGGCTTGGCGGTCGCCGAGGGACTGGCGTCGGGGGTGGCTGCGGTGGGGCTCGGGGCGGCGGTGGTCGAGCGGGCCAGGCCACGCGAGGCGGCGCCGAGCGCGGCCCGCTCGGCGATCTCCGCCGTGGGGGCCGGCTTCGTCGTCCGGTCGGCCGCGCGGAAATCGACCTGGCTGACGCCGACCAGGCCGAGGCAGCAGGCCGCGCCGGTGGCGACCACCAGCCGGGCGCGGTGGTTCATCACCCGCCGCAAGCGGGTACGCCGAGTGCCGTCGTCCGGCGGCCCGTCGTCGGGTGGCAAGGAAGCGGTTGTCCGGTCGTTCGAGGGGGTATCGTCCAAACGGTCAGCCGGGCGGCCGGGGCCGTTCGTCTGTTCAGGGGTGCCGTCGTCACGCATCCGACGAGGCTAGACAGGGCAAACCGGGATCACCCAGACCCATAAGGTGACCCCCGCCACACTATCTTCAAGATCATTCGGACATCCGTGTGGAATCTCGCCCAGTGCGGCGTCAACATCGTCGAACGGTCGAACCTCCGGTCCGCCACGAAGCCGGCCGGTCGAGGCAGGAACATCGCAGCCGCCCACCTCCCCACTGATGATCGACAAACTCGTCCTTTCAGCCGATCCGGGATGGGCCGCCGGACCGGGGGCGTGGCCGAATCGTGATCACCATCCGGGCTCCGGACGGGTCCGTAACGGAATGGACCACGTACCCCGGTACGTTTGCCGAATCGGGAACGCCCCGCACGCGCGGCGCTTCCGTACGGTTCGACAGGGAGGACCCACCGGTGCTCGACCCACACGAGCTCTACGAACTCACCGACGAGCTGCCCGACCTCGGCCAGCCGGTGCTGATCCAGGCGCTCACCGGCTTCGTCGACGCCGGCAGCGCCACCCGACTGGCCCGGGAGCAACTCCTCACCGCGCTGGACGCCCGGACGATCGCCCGCTTCGACATCGACCAGATCTTCGACTACCGCTCCCGCCGGCCGGTGATGACCTTCGTCGAGGACCACTGGGCCGACTACGACGCCCCGACCCTCGAACTGCACCTGCTGAACGACGACGACGAGACGCCGTTCCTCCTGCTCACCGGCCCCGAGCCGGACGTGCAGTGGGAGCGGTTCGTGGCCGCCGTCGCCGGGCTGTCGGCCCGTCTCGACGTCCGGCTCACCGTCGGGCTCAACTCGATCCCGATGGCGGTGCCGCACACCCGACCCAGCGGCGTCACCGCGCACGCCACCCGGCCGGAGCTGATCGCCGGCCACGAGCCGTGGCTCCAGAAGGTGCAGGTGCCGGCAAGCGTGGGGCACCTGCTCGAATACCGGCTCGGCGAGCAGGGACGCGACGCGCTCGGCTTCGCCGCCCACGTGCCGCACTACGTCGCGCAGACCGAATACCCGGCCGCCGCGGAGGCGCTGCTCGCCGCCGTGTCCCGGAGCACCGGCCTGCTGCTGCCGAGCGACGGCCTGCGCAGCGCGGCCGAGGCGATCCGGGTGGAGATCGACCGCCAGGTGGCCCAGACCGAGGAGGCGGCCACACTCGTCGCGGCACTCGAAGAGCAGTACGACACGTTCGCCCGGGGTCGCGGTGAGAAGAGCCTGCTCGCCACGGAGACCGGTCCGCTACCCACCGCCGACGAGCTCGGCGCCGAGCTGGAACGCTTCCTCGCCGAGCAGACCCGCCCGGGCGACACCCCGGAACGCTGACGGCGGGCCGGGCGCGCCGGGCCGGGATGCGGCAGGCTGGGGGCATGCGCCTGGCGACCTGGAACGTCAACTCGGTGAAGGCCCGTCTCCCCCGGCTGCTCGACTGGCTGGGCACGACGAAGCCCGACGTCGTCTGTCTCCAGGAGACGAAGTGCCCGGACGGGGCGTTCCCCGTCGCCGAGGTGGGCGAGCTGGGATACGAGGTGGCCAGCCACAGCGACGGACGGTGGAACGGCGTGGCCGTGCTGTCCCGGGTCGGGCTGGCCGACGTCACGGTCGGGTTCACCGGCGAGCCCGGGTTCCCCGAGCCGGAGGCCCGCGCCATCGCGGCCACCTGCGACGGCCTGCGGGTCTGGTCGGTGTACGTGCCGAACGGCCGCGCCCCGGACGACCCGCACTACACGTACAAGCTGGCCTGGTTCGCGGCGCTGCGCGACGCGCTGGCACCGGAGGTCGCCGCCGCCATTCCGCTCGCCGTCTGCGGCGACTTCAACGTCGCGCCCACCGACGCCGACGTCTGGGACCCGGCGCTGTTCGCCACCTCCACCCACGTCACACCGGCCGAACGGGCCGCCCTGGCCGCGCTGCGCGACCTGGGCCTGACCGACGTGGTGCCCACCCCGATGAAGGGACCGCACCCCTACACCTACTGGGACTACCGCGCCGGCATGTTCCACCAGAACAAGGGCATGCGGATCGACCTGGTGTACGCCACCGCGCCGTTCGCGGACGCGGTCCGCTCCGCGTACGTGGATCGGGAGGCCCGCAAGGGCAGGGGCCCCTCCGACCACGCCCCGATCGTGGTCGACGCCGACCTGGTGCCCGCCGTCGAGGCGCTCTGAGTCGCCGTAGGGTGGACGGCATGGCAGTCGTGAAGATCAACGCGATCGATGTTCCGCCCGGCGCCGGCGAGGAGCTGGAGAAGCGGTTCGCGGCCCGGGCCGGCGCGGTGGAGAACTCCCCCGGCTTCCTCGGTTTCGAGCTGCTCCGCCCGGTCGCCGGCGAGACCCGCTACTTCGTCTACACGAGGTGGGAGACCGAGGAGGCGTACCAGGCGTGGGCGCAGGGCCCGTCCCGAGAGGCCCATGCCGGCAACGGCGAGCCCCGCAAGCCGGTGGCCACCGGGGCCACCCTCCTGGAGTTCGAGGTGGCCCTCCAGGTCCCCACCCCCTGAGCGCCCGGCCACGGCTCCGGTCAGGGCTTCTGGAGCATGATCGACGCATAGTGGGCGAAGCTCCCGCCATTCGAGACAGGCGTTCAGCATCACGGGATCGATCATGAGACCGGCCAGATCTTGGTACGAATCCGCCCCCAGAGGGGCCGTTCCGTACCAAGATCTCCCAGGGACGGGTCAGCGCGGACGTGTGGTGAGCAGAGAGGCGAAGACGATCACGTTGTCCTCGTAGCCGGTGCGTCCGCCGAGCCAGGTGCCGCCACACGTGATCAGGCGCAGTTCCGCCGGGCCGGAGTCGCCGTAGACCCGGGAGGCGGGCAGTTTCGCCTTGTCGAAATACTCCACGCTGTCGACCGTGAACGTCACCACGCTGCGGTCGGCGCGGGTCACCTGGATCCGGGCGCCCGGCTTGAGCTGGCGCAACCGGTAGAACACGGCCGGCCCGCTCTTGCTGTCGACGTGACCGACGATGATTGCCCGGCCGGGTTCGCCCGGTACCGCACCCCGGTCGTACCAGCCGGTCTGGTCGGTCTCGGTAAGCGGCGGCACGTCCACCGACCCGTCGCGCGCCTGACCGACCGGGGTGACCGGCGCGGTGACCTTGATCGCCGGCACGGACAGGCGGACCGGGAGGCTGGCCGGCTTCCGGACCGGCGCCGGGGCCGGGGCCGACCCGGACGCTACCGCCGCACTCGACCCGGCCGACGCCTCGGCCCAGTCGAACGGCCCGGCGGTACGGCCGAGCCCCGCCCCGACGGCGAACACGCCGACCAGCACCAGCACGACGGCAAGCGGTTTCGACCAGGGGCTCCGCCTCCGATCCCGCTCCTCCGGCGACCCGGCGGGCGACGACCCAGCGGGCGACGACCCAGCGGGCGGCGACCCAGCGGGCGGCGACCCAGCGGGCGGCGACCCGGCCCGCGCCGGACCAGCGGGCGGCGGACCGGCGGACCGGGATCGCTCGGACAGCGGACCGGCCGGGGGCGGACTCCAGGGACGGGATGCGGCAGGCGGTGGCATCCAGGGCCGCGACGCGGACGGCGGGACGTGCGCCGGACGGGACCGGGTGTCCGCGTCAACAGGTGGTGGATCGGCAGGCGGCGGACTCCACGACCGTGGACCGGAGGGTGGCCCGGATCCCGCAGGCGCCGCATCGTCGGCAGCAGGACCAACGGGCGGGACAGCGCCGGCACGCCGGCCAGTGGGCGGGACAGCGCCGGCACGCGGGCCAGTGGGCGGGACGGCGCCGGCACGAGTGCCGACGGACGGCCGGCCGTCGGTACGAGGACCGGCGGGCGGGGCGGCTGGCGGAGGCAGGGCGGCGAACGGCCACCCGAAGCGCCGGGGGCCGGCGGGCGGCGGAGCGTAGTGGTCGGCCATGGCGGGACTCAGCGCCGTGCGGCGTGCCGGCGGGAGGCGGCCACCCCGAGCCCGGCGCCGACCATGGTCAGCGCCAGCCCGACCGGCACCAGCAAGCCGCCGAGACCGGGGCCGGCGGTGCCGCCGAAGCCGGTCGCCGGGCCGCGGCTCGGGAAGTGGCTCGGGAAGTGGCTGGGCGGGTGGGTCGGCGGCCGGGTGGGCTGCGCCTGCTTGACCACCTGGAGCATGGTGGACGCGGTCTCGCCGCCCGGGCATTCGAGCTTGATCCGGTAGTTGCCGGGCCGGGTGCGCTCGTAGACCATCGGCGACGCGGTGAGCAGCCCGCGTTGCGGCTGCACCTGGATCCGGCCGAAGGCGTCGGAGGCGACGATCGCCGGCACCGAGTTGTCCCGGCAGCTCGCCCGGACGCCGACCAGGTAGCCCGGCTCCACCGTGCCCGGGGTGACCTCCACGAAGATCACGTCGCCCGCGCCCGGCTGTTCCGGCCCCGGCTCGGCGACACGTGGCGCGGCCCGGGTGGGCGTCGCGCCGAGCAGCGGGGCCGCGCACGCCACGGCCGCGACCAGCAGCGCCACCCGTCCCCTGACCGATCCCATGACCCCTCCCGGCGTACGGGATGAATCCTCTCACCCCCGGCCGCACCGCACATCCGATCGACGCGGCGGTCGCGTAGGCTCGGGTCGCTGTGACCTCCACCGACGCCCCCGCCGCCCGCATCCGCACCTTCCATCCGCGTCGCGGGCGGATGAGTGACCGGCAACACGACGCGCTGGCGCGGCTCTGGCCCGCGTACGGCCTCCGGATCGCCGCCCTCGACGGGCCGTGCGATCCGGCGGTGCTGTTCGACGGGCGGGCGCCGCTGGTGCTGGAGATCGGCTCCGGCATGGGCGACGCCACCGCCGCCATGGCGGCGGCCGACCCGAGCCGACACTATCTGGCGGTCGAGGTGCACACGCCGGGAATCGCCAACCTGCTGGAGCTGGTGGAGCGGCACCGGTTGGGCAACGTCCGGGTGGCCGAGGGGGACGCGCTGGACCTGGTCCGGGCCATGCCGGAGGGGTGCCTGGACGCGGTGCACGTCTACTTCCCCGACCCGTGGCCGAAGACCCGCCACCACAAGCGGCGGATCATCGCGCCGGCGCACGTGGCGCTGCTGCGGTCCCGGCTGGCGTCCGGCGGCACGCTGCACTGCGCCACCGACTGGGCCGAGTACGCGGAGTCGATGCGGGCGACGCTCACCGCCGACCCGGAGCTGGTCGACGTGCACGGCGGGTACGCGCCCCGCCCGGCGCACCGGCCGGTGACGAAGTTCGAGCGGCGCGCGCTGACCGCCGGCCGGGAGGTCTTCGACCTGATCCACCGGCGGCGCTGAAACCGGAGCCCGGAAAGCGGAGCCGGGGCGCGGAACCCGGTTGGCGCGGCGGGGTGCCGTCCAGGCACGATGGGAGCCGCCATGACTCTCACCGCCGCGCTGCCGAAGACCGCCGACCCGGACACCCTCTACGACGCGTTCGCCTCCTGGGCGTCCGAGCGCGGCCTCGACCTCTATCCCCACCAGGAGGAGGCGGTCATCGAGATCGTCTCCGGCGCGAACGTGATCATGAATACGCCGACCGGTTCGGGCAAGAGCCTGGTGGCGATCGCGGCGCACTTCGCCGCGCTCGCCGACGACCGGACGAGCTTCTACACCGCGCCGATCAAGGCGCTGGTGTCGGAGAAGTTCTTCGCGCTCTGCGAGGTCTTCGGCGCGGAGAACGTCGGCATGCTCACCGGTGACGCCAGCGTCAACGCGGACGCCCCGATCATCTGCTGCACCGCCGAGATCCTGGCCAACCTGGCGTTGCGGGAGGGCCGCCGGGCCGACGTCGGCCAGGTGGTCATGGACGAGTTCCACTTCTATGCCGAGCCGGACCGCGGCTGGGCCTGGCAGGTGCCGATCATCGAGCTGCCGCAGGCCCAGTTCGTGCTGATGTCCGCCACGCTCGGCGACACCACCCGCTTCGTCGACGACCTGACCCGGCGCACCGGGCGGCCGACCGCCGTCGTCCGCTCGGCCGAGCGGCCGGTCCCGCTCCTCTTCTCGTACGCGACCACGCCGCTGCACGAGACGCTCGAGGAACTGCTGCAGACCAAGCAGGCCCCGGTGTACGTGGTGCACTTCACCCAGGCCGCCGCGCTGGAACGGGCGCAGGCGCTGATGAGCGTCAACGTCTGCACCCGCGCCGAGAAGGACATGATCGCTCAGGCGATCGGCAACTTCCGGTTCACCTCCGGCTTCGGCAAGACGCTGTCCCGGCTGGTCCGGCACGGCATCGGCGTGCACCACGCCGGCATGCTCCCGAAATACCGCCGCCTGGTGGAGACGCTCGCCCAGGCCGGCCTCCTCAAGGTCATCTGCGGCACGGACACGCTCGGCGTCGGCATCAACGTGCCCATCCGCACGGTGCTCTTCACCGGCCTCTCGAAGTACGACGGGGTGCGGACGCGCCTGCTCAAGGCCCGCGAGTTCCACCAGATCGCCGGCCGGGCCGGGCGGGCCGGGTTCGACACCATCGGCCGGGTGGTGGTGCAGGCCCCCGAGCACGTGATCGAGAACGAGAAGGCGCTCGCCAAGGCGGGCGACGACCCGAAGAAGCGCCGCAAGGTGGTGAAGAAGAAGCCGCCGGAGGGCTCCATCGGCTGGGGCGAGCCGACGTTCCAACGCCTCGTCGAGGCCGAGCCGGAGCCGCTCACGTCCAGCTTCCAGGTCAGCCACTCGATGCTGCTCAACGTGATCGGCCGGCCCGGCGACGCGTTCGCCTCGATGCGCCACCTGCTCACCGACAACCACGAGGACCCGGCCGCCCAGCGCCGGCACATCCGCCGGGCCGTCGCCATCTACCGGGCGCTGCGCGCCGGCGGCGTGGTCGAGGAGCTGCCCGAGCCGGACGAGACCGGCCGGCGGGTGCGCCTCACCGTCGACCTCCAGCTCGACTTCGCGCTCAACCAGCCGCTGTCGCCGCTGGCGCTGGCCGCCATCGAGCTGCTCGACCGGGAGTCCCCGTCGTACGCGCTGGACGTGCTCAGCGTGATCGAGGCAATCCTGGACAACCCGCGGCAGATCCTCTCCGCGCAGCAGTTCAAGGCCCGCGGCGAGGCGGTCGCCGCGATGAAGGCCGACGGCATCGAGTACGAGGCCCGCCTCGAACTGCTCGACGAGGTGACCTGGCCCAAGCCCCTGGCGGAGCTGCTGACCGGCGCGTACGAGATGTACCGGCAGGGCCACCCGTGGGTCGCCGACCACGAGCTGGCCCCGAAGTCCGTGGTCCGGGACATGTACGAGCGGGCCATGACGTTCCCGGAGTACGTCCAGTTCTACGGGCTGTCCCGCTCCGAGGGCCTGGTCCTGCGCTACCTCGCGGACGCGTACAAGACGCTGCGGCAGACCGTGCCGGAGGACGCCAAGACCGAGGAACTGGTCGACCTCATCGAGTGGCTGGGCGAGCTGGTCCGCCAGGTCGACTCCAGCCTGATCGACGAGTGGGAGCGGCTGCGCAACCCGTCCGACGTGGCCGAGGTGGCCGCCTCGCTGGACGACCGGCCGCCGGCGGTCACCCGCAACGCGCGGGCGTTCCGGGTGCTGGTGCGCAACGCGCTGTTCCGCCGGGTCGAGCTGGCCGCGCTGCGCCGCTGGGACCTGCTCGGCGAGCTGGACGCCGGCGACGGCTGGCACGCCGACGCGTGGGCGGACGCGCTGGAGCCGTACTTCGAGGCGTACGACTCGATCGGGGTGGGGCCGGACGCGCGCGGGCCGGCGCTGCTGATGATCGAGCAGGGCCGCGAGCGGTGGACCGTACGCCAGATCCTGGACGACCCGGAGGGCGACCACGACTGGGGCATCAGCGCCGAGGTGGACCTCGCGGCCTCGGACGAGGTGGGCGCGGCGGTCATCCGGGTCACCGACGTCGGCCAGCTCTAGGACTACGCGAAAAAGGGCCGCCCGGGATGTCCGGGCGGCCCTTTTCACACCCTGGGCAATGTCAGACCCGTCGATTAGAATGTATGTACTAAACGAGCTGTTGACCTGGGAGGATGCTCGTGACTGCGCCCACCTCCGCCGCCCCTGTCACCCCCTACGCCACCCTGCTCGGGTTCACCCGCTACGTGGACCGCACCGGCCCCACCAAGGCCACGTTCGTCGGCGGTCTGCGCCGCCAGCGGGCCAGCCGGCACGGCTTCAACCCGCACGGCCAGTTCGTCAAGGCGCTCAAGGCCGACGTGGCGTTCCACACCGGCGGCACCCACCTGGCCCAGGTGGCCGACGTGGTCAAGCCACGGTGGCGCCCGCTCTACGAGGCGCTCACGCCCGGCGCGACCCGGTGGCTGCACTCGCTCGGCGACCCGACCGGTGTCGACCTGGCGCAGGCCCGCGACGCGCTGGCGATGCTGGGCGACCTGCCCGTGAAGATCAACCCCCAGTTCGGCGTACGCTTCGCCGACGGCCGGGCCGAGGCGATCCGGCTGCACTTCGACGAGGCGCCGCCGAGCGAGGAGGCCACCCTGGCGACCCTGCACCTGATGGCCCGGCACATGGACGCCGTGCTGCCGCACGCCGAGCCGGTCCTCGTCGACGTGCGGCGAGGCGAGGCGCACCGGATGCCCGCCGACGCCAAGCCCGAGCAGATCGAGCAGTGGCTGGCCGGCGAGGCCGCCGCGTTCCGCGCGATCTGGTCCACCGCCGCCTGACGCGCGCAGATTCACGGAAAGTGTGGCTATCCGGCGCCGGATAGCCACACTTTCCGTGAAAGCGCGAGGTGGCGGCGTGGGTTGTCCACAGGGGGTTTCGGGGAGTCAGCGGGGGCGGCAAGGTTGTGGGGTGCCTCGTTGTCCTCGTCGGCCGGCCGAACTCGTCGGCAAGGTGTTCTTCGCGCGGGAAGCGGTTCATCGTGGGCTGCTCACCCGCAACGAGCTGCGCAGCAGCGCCTGGCGGCAACTGTTCCACAACGTCTACGCCGATGCCCGCCTGGAGATCTCCCACGCCACGCGCTGCCGCGCGGCGGCGTCCTGGCTGTTCCCTCCGGGCTGCGCCATCGCCGGCCGATCGGCGGTCGCGTTGCTCGGCGGACCACAGCCGCGCCCCGAGGAACCCGTCGAGGTGCTGGTGGAGCCGTCGGCGCGCTTCGGACCGGTAGCCGGGCTCCGCATCCACGTGGCGAACTGGCAGGAAGGCGAGGTGCTCCGCGTCGACCGGGCACCGGTCACCACACCGGCGCGCACGTGCTGGGACCTCGCCTGCTGGCTGGACGGCGTGGAGGCGGTCGCACACATCGACGCGCTGCTGCACCGGCAGGCCACCGATCGCGCCGAACTGATGGCGTACCTGGGACGGCGGGCCGGAGAACGTGGCGCCCGTCGATTCGCCGAGGCACTGGGGCTCGCCGATGGCGGCGCGGAATCACTGCCGGAGTCACGGCTACGGGTCCGGCTGATCCGCGCCGGCCTGCCCCGGCCGGTGACTCAACACGTGATCACCCGGCAGGGTCGTTTCGTGGCGAGGGTCGATCTCGCATGGCCGGACCTCAAGGTGGCGGTGGAGTATGACGGGCTCTGGCACCACGACGCCGAGCAGTTCCACCGCGACCGCCGCCGCCTCAACCAGATCCTGCGTGACGACTGGATCGTCCTGCACGTCACCAGCAGACGCATGGCCGAGGACTTCGACGGCGTCCTCGCCGAAATCCGCGCCGCCCTGACCACCCGCCGACGCCCCCGCTGACCCCACCCCACCCACACCGGCGCCCCCGCGCCCCACCCGCGCCCCACCCGCGCCCCACCCGCGCCCCACCCGCGCCCCACCCGCGCCCCACCCGCGCCCCACCCGCGCCCCACCCGCGCCCCACCCGCGCCCCACCCGCGCCCCACCCGCGCCCCACCCGCGCCCCACCCGCGCGCTTTCACGGAAAGTGTGGCTATCCGGCGCCGGATAGCCACACTTTCCGTGAATTTGCGCGCTGAAGGGCGTGGGGGTGGAGGGAGGGGGTCAGGCAGCCAGGTACTTCTCCAGGTCGTCGAGGATCTTGTTGGCGGCGGTGACGCCGATGCCGGTCATCCAGGTCTCGTCGGAGACCACGTGCGCCTTGCCGGCCTTCACCGCGGACAGGCCCTTCCAGAGGCTCCCGGTGGTGACCCTCGCCTGCTCGGCGGCGGCCTTCTCGCCGTACGCGGTCACGAACACCACGTCGCCGTCGACCTCGTTGACCCGCTCGGCACTGACCAGGTCGAAGCGCCTGTCCTCCTTGCCCTCCAGGCGCTGCCGCTCCGGGCGGCCCAGGCCGGTGTCGCCGACCACGATGCCGGAGAACGAGTCCGGGCCGTACACCCGGATGTTGCCCGGGATGAAACGCACGATGGAGATCTTGCGCGCGTCCGCGTCGCCGAGCTTCGCGCCGAAGTCCGTCGCCCGCTTCTCGTACGCGGCCAGTAGGTCCTTGGCCTGCTGCTCCCTGCCGAGCGCCGCGCCGTCGAGGAGGAAGTTCTCCTTCCAGGTGACGCCGACCTTCTCGGTGAACACGGTCGGCGCGATGGCGGACAGCTCGTCGTAGAACTTCTCCTGGCGGAACTTGCTGCCGAGGATCAGGTCCGGCTTGAGCGCGTTGATCGCCTCCAGGTCGGGCTCGGTGAGCACGCCGACCTCGGTGATGCCGGTGAGCTTCTCCGCGCCGAAGTAGGTGGGCCAGCTCTTCGCCTCGCCGGCGGTGGCCGCGCCGACCGGGGTGACGCCCAGCGACAGCGCAGTGTCGATCTTGTCGGTGTCGAGCACCACCACGCGCTTGGGCTCGACGGGCACCTTGGTGGCGCCCATGGCGTGGGTGATGTCCCGGGTCTCCCCGGCGCCGGCGCCGGCGACCGGGTCGCTCTCCCCGCAGGCGGTGAGGCCGACGCCGAGGGCGAGGGCGGTGGTGAGTACGGCGGCGAGGCGACGCATCAGGTTCCTTTCCGTGGTGCGAGTGCGGGTGCGGGCCGGCGCGCTCAGGCGTCGCCGACGGGGGCGCCGACCGGGGCCGGCGTGCCGGCCGGAGCGGCCGGGGAGTGGGTGCGTGCGGGCGGGGCGGCCGAGGTCTGGGTGCGGGCGGGCACCACGAGCGGGGCGCCGGTGACCGGGCAGGGCACGACCACGCAGTCGAGCCCGAAGACGTCGCGGACCAGGTCGGCGGTGAGGATCTCGCGTGGCGGGCCGGCGGCCACCACCGCGCCGTCGCGCATGGCGACCAGGTGGTCGGCGTAGCGGGCGGCCTGGTTGAGGTCGTGCAGCACCGCCACCACGGTCCGGCCCCGCTCGGCGCGCAGCCGGTGCAGCAGGTCCAGCACCTCCACCTGGTGGGCCAGGTCGAGGAAGGTGGTGGGCTCGTCGAGCAGCAGCGCGTCGGTGTCCTGGGCGAGGGTCATGGCGATCCAGACCCGCTGGCGCTGCCCGCCGGAGAGCGTGTCCACCGCGCGGTCGGCCAGCCCGGTCACGTCGGCCAGCCGCATGGCCTCGTCGACGGCCCGGCCGTCCTCGGCCGACCACTGCCGCCACCACCGCTGGTAGGGCTGCCGGCCGCGCCCGACCAGGTCGGCCACGGTGATCCCCTCGGGCACCAGCGGGCTCTGCGGCAGCACGCCCAGCCGCCGGGCCACGTCCCGGGTGGGCAGGTCGCGGATCGCCGCGCCGTCGAGCAGCACCGCTCCCCGGCGCGGGGTGAGCAGCCGGGCCATGGTGCGCAGCAGGGTCGACTTGCCGCAGGCGTTCGGGCCGACGATCACCGTGAACGCGTCGGCCGGCAGGTCGAGTTCCAACCCGTCCAGCACGGTCCGGCCCTCGTAGCCGACGACCAGGTCGCGGGTGGACAGCAACGCGGTCACGACCGCCTCCCTCGGGTGCGCAGCAGCACGAAGATCAGGTACGGGCCGCCGATGGCGGCGGTCAGCACACCGGCCGGCAGTTGGGTGGGCGCGAACAGCCGGCGCCCGGCCAGGTCGGCGAGCACCAGCAGCAGCGCGCCCAGCAGGGCGGCGCAGACCAGCGGCGGGCGTTCGGCGCGGACCAGCCGGCGGGCCACCTGCGGGGCGACCAGCGCCACGAAGTCCACGGCGCCGACCTGGGCGGTGACCGCGGCGGCGGCCAGCACGCCGGTGCCGGCCAGCCCGATCCGGCGGGCCACCGGGCGCAGCCCGATCCCCCGCGCGGTGTCGTCGTCCAGGGCCGAGCTGCGCAGCGCCCAGCCGGCCCAGAGCAACACCGGCAGCAGCGCCAGGAGGGTGCCGGCGATCCAGCCGGCCTCGGTCCAGCCCTTGCCGGCCAGGGTGCCGATCAGCCAGAGCTGGGCGCGCAGGCCGTCGATCGGGTCGGCGGTGAGCATCACCACCTCGGTGAGCGCCCGGAACGCGAACGCCACCGCCACGCCGGCCAGCACGAACCGCTGGGCGGCCAGGCCGTGCCGGGCGCCGAGCGCGAACACCAGGACGGCCGCGGCCAGCCCGCCGACCAGCGCCGCCGGGGCCACCAGGACCGCCGCCGCCCCGCTGGTCAGCGCCACGGTGGCGGCCAGCCCGGCGCCCTGGGTGACGCCGATGACGTCGGGGCTGGCCAGCGGGTTGCGGGCCACGCTCTGGATCAGGGTGCCGGCCACGCCGAACGCCGCGCCGGCCAGCGCCGCCAGCACCGCGCGGGGCAGCCGCAGGTCGCGCACCACGAGGTCGTACGGGGTACCCGCCCCGGACAGCGAGCGGACCACGTCGCCCGGCGCCACGTACGGCGTCCCCAGCGACAGGCTCAGCACCACCGCACCGCCGAGCAGCACGAGAAGCACCCCCGCCACGACCAGGGGCCGCCACCGGAACGGCACCGCCACCGGCCCCACCCGCAGCAGCGCCTTCCCCGCGGGCACCCCACCCCACCCCCGGCGATCTGGCACGTGCGGCCCCTCGAACGGGCGATTCGCCTGCTCTGCCGGGGCAGCAACCGCACGATCGCGGAGAGGGGAACGGGAGCGGGGGGCGGTCATGCGGTCACGGCCTTGGCGCGACGGACCAGGATCGCCAGCAGGGGGGCGCCCAGGAGGGCGGTGATGATGCCGGCGGGGATCTCGCCGGGCGGGGAGACCAGGCGACCGGTCACGTCGGCGGCCAGCACCAGGGCGGGACCGAGCAGCGCGGCGACCAGCAGCGTCCACCGGTGGTCGGCGCCGACCAGCGCCCGGGCCAGGTGCGGCACGGCCAGCCCGACGAACGCGATCGGGCCGGCGGCGGCCACCGCGGCGCCGGTGAGCAGCACCCCACCCCCGCCGGCGGCCAGCCGGACCAGGGCGACCCGGTGCCCCAGCCCACGGGCGACGTCGTCGCCGAGGGCGAGCGCGTCCAGCCCACGGGCGGCCAGCGCGGCGAGCAGCACCCCGGCCAGCACGAACGGGAGCACCTGCCCGGCCACGCCCACGTCCCGCCCGGTGAGCCCGCCGACCACCCAGAAGCGGTACTCCTCGAACGTGCGGGCGTCGATGCTGAGCAGCGCGTACACGACCGCGCCGAGACCGGCGTCGAGGGCCGCGCCGACCAGCGCGAGGGTGACCGGGCTGGCACCGTCGCGGGTGCGGTTGGCGACGGCGAAGACCAGCAGCCCGGCGAACAGCGCCCCGGCGATGCCGAACCAGACGTACCCGGCGAGCGTGCTCACGCCGAACACGGCGATGGCCAGCACCACGCCGAAGGACGCGCCGGCGCTGACGCCGAGGATGCGCGGCTCGGCCAGCGGGTTGCGGGTGACCGCCTGGAACAGCACCCCGGCCAGCGCCAGCGCGAGACCGACGACCAGACCGAGGGCGGTACGCGGCACCCGCAGCTCGCGGACCACCGTGGTGGCGTCGCCGGCGTCCGGGGCCACCAGGGCGAGCCATACCTGGTCGACCGGGAGGGGCCGGCTGCCGAGCGCCAGGCTGGACAGCAGCACGAGCACGAGCAGGAGCGCCGCCGCCACGGTGACCGCCACGCGGCGGGGCGCGCCGCCGCGGGCGGGGGCGTCGGCCCGGACGGGCCGGACGGCGACGGTGGTCACGGGGGTGTTGCCTTCCGTTAGGTTCGCCTTACCTTAACTGACCAGGTAAGGCGAACCTAACTCGACGTTGTCGATGGGCTTGCGCCTCCACCGGGGGGAGGCGCGAGGGTGGGCGCATGAACGGTGGCGAGCGTTACGAGATCGGCGAGTTGGCCCGGCGGACCGGCGTACCGGTGAAGACCATCCGATTCTGGGCCGACCGGGGGATCGTGCCACCCACCGACCGGGGCCCGACCGGTCACCGCCGTTGGACGCCGCAGGCAGTGACCCGGGTCGACCTGGTGCGGACGCTGCGCGAGCTGGGTGTGGACCTGGCCACGGTGCGCCGGGTGGTGGACCTGGAGGTGACGCTGCCGGAGGTGGCCGCGGCGCACGCCGACGCGCTGGCCGCCCAGATCCGGGTGCTGCGGTCGCGCCGCGCGGCGCTGACCGTGATCGCCCGGCGCGGGTCCACCCCGCCCCAGGCCGATCTGCTGCGCCGCCTGGCCGGGCTGGCCGCGCGGGAGCGCCGCCGGCTGGTCGACGAACTCCTCGCCGCCACCTTCACCGGCCTGGCCGACCCCGGGTTCGCGGGCATCCGCCGGTCCCTCACCCCGGAGCTGCCCGAGGACGCCGACGACCAGCAGGTCGAGGCGTGGGTGGAGCTGGCCGAACTGGCCCTGGACCCGGGCTTCCGGGCCGGCCTACGCCGGCTGGCCGAGCTGCACGCGGCCGATCGGGAGGGCGTCGCGGGCGTACGCCGGGACGCGGTCGCCCTGGTCCGGGCGGAGATGGCCCCGGCGCTGGCCGCCGGCGTGGACCCGGTCTCACCCCGCGCCGATCCGGTCCTGGCCCGGGTCACGGCCCGCTACGCCGCGCTGTGCGGCCGGCCGGACGACGCCGGGCTGCGGCGGCGGCTGCTCGACCGGCTGGAGGCCGCGCATGATCCTCGGCGGGAGCGGTACGAGCACCTGCTCGGCGTGGTGAACGGGTGGCCACCGGCCGAGAGCCTGGCGCCGGTGCTGGACTGGGCGATCCGGGCGTTACGCGGCCGGCCGCTCGGCGGCTGACGCGGCTGGTCCACTCCGCGCCCATCCCCCGGCCGTCAATCCTCCGCGGACTGGCGACTACCGGGCACCACCGGCAGCGGCCACACCCCGGTACGCGGGCCGGCCGGCACCTCGGCCTGGTGGTCCGACCAGACGTACGTCTCGGGCAGCAGGTCGGACACCGGCACCGCGCGCAGGCCGTCCGGCGGCCCGACGATCACCCGGATCGCCGGGAAGTAGTCGAGCAGCACCTGCCGGCAGCGTCCGCACGGCGGCAGGACGCCCCGCCCCCGGTCCCCCACCGCGACGATCGTCTCCAGCTCGCCGGCGCCCTGGGTGGCGGCGGCGCCCAGGGCCACCACCTCGGCGCACGGCCCGCCGGTGAAGTGGTAGACGTTCACCCCGCTGAACACCCGGCCGTCGGCGCTGCGCACGGCAGCCGCCACGGTGTGGTTGTCGCTGCGGCAGCGGAGCTTGGCGACGGCGGTCGCGGCCTGCACGAGCGCCCGGTCCGTGTCCCGCATGATCATCCCCGTCCCTCGTCGACCTCGTCGGCGGCAACTTTATCCGGGCGGACGCTCTGACCAGCGATGGCACGCCCACCGCCGGTAACCCGGGGGCGGTACGCCGCGCGGCTGCCTATCCTTGGCGACGACATGCCGAATCCAGCCGTACCCGCCGCCGCCGAGACCGCCCGCGACCTGCACCGCCGCCTCGCCCCCCTGATGTTCCGCGACCAGCGCCGGCTCCAGCGGCGGCTCGACGGCGTGCGCAAGCTGCGGGACCCGCAGCGGCGGGAGGCGGCGCTGGCCGAGATCACGGCCGAGGTGACCCGCGCCGAGGCGCGACTGGCGTCCCGCCGCGCGGCCGTCCCGGCGATCACCTATCCGCCGCAGTTGCCGGTCAGCGAGCGCAGGGACGACATCGCCGCCGCGATCCGCGACCACCAGGTGGTGATCGTGGCCGGCGAGACCGGCTCCGGCAAGACCACCCAGCTACCCAAGATCTGCCTGGAGCTGGGGCGCGGCGTCACCGGCCTGATCGGGCACACCCAGCCCCGCCGCCTGGCGGCCCGCACGGTCGCCGACCGGATCGCCGAGGAGCTCGGCACCGAGCTGGGCGGCGTGGTCGGCTACAAGGTGCGCTTCGCCGACCAGGTGGGCGACACCAGCCTGGTCAAGCTGATGACCGACGGCATCCTGCTGGCCGAGTTGCAGACCGACCGGATGCTCCGGCAGTACGACACGCTGATCATCGATGAGGCGCACGAGCGCAGCCTCAACATCGACTTCATCCTCGGCTACCTGCGGCAGTTGCTGCCCCGCCGGCCCGACCTCAAGGTGGTCATCACCTCCGCGACCATCGAGACCGACCGGTTCGCGAAGCATTTCGCCGACGCGGACGGCAACCCGGCGCCGGTGGTCGAGGTGTCCGGGCGCACCTACCCGGTGGAGGTCCGCTACCGGCCGCTGGTCGAGGTCACCGAGGCCGAGGAGGAGGACGAGGCGGACGAGGAGAACGTCCGGGACCAGATCCAGGCCATCGGCGACGCGGTCGAGGAGCTGGCCGCCGAGGGACCCGGCGACATCCTGGTGTTCCTCAGCGGGGAGCGGGAGATCCGGGACACCGCCGACGCGCTGGGCAAGCTGGTGCAGAACAAGCGGTCGCTGCTCGGCACCGAGATCCTGCCGCTGTACGCCCGGCTCTCCACCGCCGAGCAGCACCGGGTCTTCGCCGCGCACTCCAACCGGCGGGTGGTGCTGGCCACCAACGTCGCGGAGACCTCGCTGACCGTGCCCGGCATCACGTACGTGGTGGACCCGGGCACCGCCCGGATCTCCCGCTACTCCAGCCGGCTGAAGGTGCAGCGGCTGCCGATCGAGCCGGTCTCCCAGGCCAGCGCCAACCAGCGCAAGGGCCGCTGCGGGCGTACCTCCGACGGCATCTGCATCCGCCTCTACGACGAGGCGGACTTCGACTCCCGCCCCGAGTTCACCGACCCGGAGATCCTGCGCACCAACCTGGCCTCGGTCATCCTCCAGATGACGTCGATCGGGCTCGGCGACGTCGCCGCGTTCCCGTTCATCGACCCGCCGGACCGGCGCAACGTCACCGACGGCGTCAACCTGCTGCACGAGCTGGGCGCGCTCGACCCGGCCGAGACGGACCCGGCGAAGCGGCTCACCCCGTTGGGCCGGCGGCTGGCCCAGCTCCCGGTCGACCCCCGGCTGGCCCGGATGGTCCTCGAAGGTGAGCGCAACGGCTGCGCGACCGAGGTGGTGGTGATCGCCGCCGCGCTGTCCATCCAGGATCCGCGCGAACGCCCGGCCGACAAGCAGGCCCAGGCCGACCAGGCGCACGCCCGGTTCGCCGACTCCGAGTCGGACTTCGTCGCGTACCTCAATCTCTGGCGCTACCTGCGGGAGAAGCAGCGGGAGTTGTCGTCCAGCGCCTTCCGCCGGATGTGCAAGGCCGAATACCTCAACTACCTGCGGGTACGCGAGTGGCAGGACATCGTCGGCCAGTTGCGCCAGGTCCTGCGTACCTCGGACAAGGGTGAGGGCCGGCGTGGCGCCGGCGCCGACCTGCCCGAGGAGATCGACACCCCGAAGGTGCACCAGTCGCTGCTGCCCGGCCTGCTGTCGCACCTCGGGCTCAAGGACGCGCAGAAGCACGAATACCTCGGCGCGCGCGGCGCGAAGTTCGCCGTCTTCCCCGGATCGGCGCTGTTCAAGAAGCCACCGCGCTGGGTGATGGCCGCCGAGCTGGTGGAGACGTCCCGGCTGTGGGGGCGGGTGGCCGGGCGGGTCGAGCCAGAATGGGTCGAGCCCCTCGCGCAGCACCTGGTCAAGCGCAGCTACAGCGAGCCGCACTGGGAGAAGAAACAGGCGGCGGTGATGGCCTACGAGAAGGTCACGCTGTACGGCATCCCGCTCGTCACCTCGCGCAAGGTCACCTTCGGGCGGATCGACCCGGGGTTGAGCCGGGAGCTGTTCATCCGGCACGCCCTGGTGGAGGGCGACTGGCAGACCCACCACCAGTTCTGGCGGGACAACCAGAAGCTCCTGACCGAGATCGAGGAGTTGGAGAACCGGGCCCGGCGGCGGGACATCCTGGTCGACGACGAGACCATCTTCGGCTTCTACGACCAGCGGATCCCCGCCGACGTGGTCTCCGGCCGGCACTTCGACACCTGGTGGAAGAAGACCCGCCGGGAACGGCCGGACCTGCTCACGTTCACCCGCGAGCTGCTCGTCAACGCCGGCCGGGGCGGCCTGGACGAGGAGGACTACCCGGACGAGTGGCGGGCCGACGGCGTGACGCTGCCGCTGACATACACGTTCGACCCGACCGCGCCCACCGACGGCGTCACCGTGGACATCCCGCTGCCGCTGCTCAACCAGGTGCCGGCGGAGAGCTTCGACTGGCAGGTGCCGGGGCTGCGCGAGGACCTGGTGATCGCGTTGATCCGGTCGCTGCCCAAGCCGGTGCGGCGCAACTTCGTCCCGGTGCCCGACTACGCGCGGGCGGCGCTGGCCGCGATCACGCCGGGCGAGGAGCCGCTGCTGGCCGCGCTGACCCGGCAGTTGCGCCGGATGACCGGCGTGACCGTGCCGCCGGAGGCGTGGGACCTGGGCCGGCTGCCACCGCACCTGCGGGTCACGTTCCGGGTGCTCGGCGACGACGACAAGCCGGTCGCCGAGGGCAAGGACCTGCCGGCGCTGCAACGCCAACTGCGTCAGGAGGTACGCCAGGTCGTCGCCGCCGCCGCGCCCGACGTGGCCCGCGGCGGGCTGACCGAGTGGTCGATCGGCGCGCTGCCGCGCACCATCGAGCAGGTCCGCGCCGGTTTCGCGGTGACCGCGTACCCGGCGCTCGTGGACGAGGGCGCCACCGTCGGCGTGAAGGTGTTCGACTCCGCCGGTGAGCAGGAGGCCGCGCACTGGGCCGGCACCCGGAAGCTGCTGCGGCTGACGCTGCCGTCACCGGCGCGGTTCCTCCAGGGGCGGCTGAGCAACGAGGCGAAGCTGGCGCTGTCCCGCAACCCGCACGGCGGGGTGCCGGCGCTGATCGAGGACGCCACCGGGGCCGCCATCGACAAGCTCATGGCGGACGCGGGCGGCCCGGCCTGGGACGCCGAGGGCTTCGCGGCGCTGCGCGAACGGGTCCGCGCCGACCTGGTCGACACCGTGGTCGAGGTGATGGGCCGGGTCCGGCAGGTGCTGGCCGCCGCGTACGCGGTGGAACAGCGGCTGGGCGCGACCCGGAACCTGGCCGTGGTGGCGGCCCTTGCCGACGTCCGCGCGCAGCTCGGCGGGCTGGTGCACGCCGGCTTCGTCACCGAGGCCGGTTACGCCCGCCTGCCCGACCTGTTGCGCTACCTGACCGCGATCGAACGGCGGCTGGACCGGCTGCCCGGAAACCCGCAGCGGGACAAACAGCAACAGGACCGCGTCGCCGTGGTGCAGAAGGAATACCAGGACATGCTGGCCGCGTTGCCGCCGGCCCGGCGGGGCTCGACGGCGGCCCGGCAGATCCGCTGGATGATCGAGGAGCTGCGGGTGAACGTGTTCGCCCAGGCTCTGGGCACCCCGTACCCGGTGTCGGAGCAGCGCATCTACCGGGCCATGGACGACGCCGAGGGCCGCTGAGAGCGTCCGGCGGGCCGCGTCAGTCGGTCCCGGCGAGGCGCAGTTCCCGCTCGTCCCAGCCGTCGCTGGCGCACCAGCCGCGCAGCCTGCGCCGGTGCCGCTGCGCCCGCGCGACGGCTTGCGCGTACGTCTGCTCGTCACCGACCGGGATCCCGGTGTGGGCGAGGGCGGTCAGCTCCGGCGCGGGCAGCGGGCTCTCCACCGGCGGGATGAAGGTGTCCTCCAGCGTGTGCACCAGCTCCTGGAGGGCCCGCGACAGCGGCCCCACCGCGCCCGGGTCCGGCCGGTCTTCCGCCCGCACGCCGTGACGCAGCAGCAGCACGGCCCCGTCGAGCACCGAGACAGCGACCGGCGCGGACTTGGCGGCGACGCCGACGTGGAAGTAGTGCAGCACGGGAAACGCCAGGTGCCGCTCCCCGGTCCGGACCACCTCCGGGGTCAGGCTCGTCAGGTGCTGCTCGAACATGGAGGAGAACCGCTGCCCGGTCCACGCGCGCCGCAGGATGTCGACCGGGTCGTCGCCGAGGGCGGCGATGTGGCCGGCGATCGTCCGCTTGTCCACCACCGCCGCCACCACCTGCATCAGGTACGTGATGCCGAGGGTGACCAGGAACAGCCCGCTGAGCACCGCCAGGCTGGTGCATATCTGCGCGACGGTGGTGCCCGGCACGTAGTCGCCGACACCGAGCGTGAAGATCGAGAAGCCGGCGAAGTAGAGCCGCGACCACGCCCCGGCCGGCCGGTTCAGCGGGTCGAGCACCGCGTCGGGGTAGGCGGTGAAGACCAGGAACCAGCCCAGCCACAGCCCGGCGATCCAGGCCAGGAAGGTCGTCAGGAGCACCAGCGGGCCCGTCCACCGCAGCACCCGGTGCCGGCGCGGCCCCTTCCCGGCCAGCCGGCACAGCACCCGCCACATACCCTGCCCGAGTCGACCGGTCAGCGGGCCCGCCCCACCGGTCAGCGACAGGGTGGTCAGCGTGGTGTCCACCACGACCGCCGCGACGGCAAGCGTCCCCACGACGACCAGCAGCACTCCCGCCACGTTCTTCCCTCTCCGTCTCCCGGCGTCACCCTCCGCGGACGCGCGGCGGCGTCCACCTGCCAACGTCGGGTACGGCGACCGCCGCCGCAACCCGAGGGCCACCGCCGGCCGCGTTCAGGTGAGCGGTTCCACGCCGGCCGGGAGCTGGTCGGCGGCGGTGGCGTCGTGGACGTACTCCAGGAGAATGCGGCGCAGCTCGCGCCCGGCGTGGGTGGGCACCACGTCGCGGCGGCGGGCCACCGCGATGGTCCGGCGGACGCCGGGCGGGACGAGCCGGGTGACCCGGATGCCCGGCCGGCGGGCCACCACGATGCCGGGGACCAGCGCGACGCCGAGCCCGGCCTCGACGAAGCTGAGCACGGCGTCCATCTCGCCGCCGTCCACCGACAGGGTCGGCTCGAAGCCGGCCGCCCGGCACGCCTGGAGGGTGGCGTCGCGCAGGTCGTAGCCCTCGCGGAACATGACCAGGGGCTGGTCGCGCAGGTCGGTGATGCGCAGCTCGCCGCCGGCCGGGGCGGCCGGCAACGGATCCACCGAGGCGACCACGAGGCTCTCGCGCAGGATCGGGTCGACGCGCAACCCGGGGTCGGCGCCGGCCGACGGCATGATGACCAGCGCCAGGTCGAGGTCGCCGCGGAGCAGGTCGCGGACGAGGTCCTGGGAGCCGCCCTCCTCGACCCGGAGGTCGACGGTGGGATGGGCGTCGCGGAACCGGCGCAGCACCGGGGGCGCGAGCGAGGTGGCCAGGCTGGGCGTGGCGCCGAGCCGGACCCGCCCCCGGCGCAGCCCGACCAGCTCCTGCACCTCGCGGGTGGCGGTGTCCACGTCGGCGAGGATCCGCTTGGCCAGCGGCAGCAGCACCTCGCCGGCCGTGGTGAGCGTGATGTTGCCCCTTACCCGCTCGAAGAGCGGGGCGCCCAGGTCGGCCTCCAGGGCGTGAATTTGCTTACTCAACGACGGCTGGGTTATGCCGACGACATCGGCAGCTTGGGTGAAATGTCGTACTTCTGCGACCGCGACGAAGTACCGGAGCTGATGGAGCTGCATCTACATAGCTTACGGCTATCAACACTGCGATTTCGATGCATTGGACGCCTGATCGTACGGCTCCTAGCGTCGGTCATGTGGTAATCACGAAAACTCGGTCGCCCATCCGCTCGAACGTCGGCCTGAAGGTCGTCATGGCGGTGACGGGCATCGTCCTGGTGCTGTTCCTGATCGCGCACATGCTCGGCAACCTGAAGGTCTTCACCGGCGAGACCTCGTTCGACCACTACGCGCACTGGCTGCGGGACATCGGCACGCCGCTGCTGCCGGCCACCTGGTACCTGTGGATCCAGCGCACCGTCCTCACCGTGGCGGTGCTCGCCCACATCGGCGCGGCCGTCGTGCTCGCCATGCGGGCCCGCGCCGCCCGCCCGGTGGCGTACGCGCACCGCCGGAAGATCCACGTGAACTACGCGGCCCGCACCATGCGCTGGGGTGGGGTGATCACCCTGCTCTTCGTGATCTACCACATCCTGGACCTGACCACCGGTCACCTCAACCCGCAGGGCGACCCGGCCAACCCGTACGGCAACGTGGTCGCCGACTTCGCCCCGGAACGCTGGTACGTCACCCTCTTCTACACGCTCGCCATCGTGACCCTCGGCTTCCACCTGCGGCACGGCGCGTTCAGCGCGTTCCGCAGCCTCGGCCAGCAGACGCCCAGGGGCGAGCGCCGGGCCCGTGCCGCCGCGTTGGTCTTCGCCGTCGTGCTCTGCGCCGGCTACCTGGTGGTCCCGTTCGCCGTACTCACCGGATTGGTGGCCTGACATGGACCTCTACACCGACGGCGACCCGATCGCCGACACCCGGGCCCCGGACGGCCCGATCGAGACCCGGTGGGACCGGCACCGCTTCGACATGAAGCTGGTCAACCCGGCCAACCGTCGCAAGATGACGGTGATCGTGGTCGGCACCGGCCTGGCCGGCGGCTCCGCCGCGGCGACGCTCGCCGAGCAGGGCTACCACGTGAAGTCCTACTGCTACCAGGACAGCCCGCGCCGGGCCCACTCGATCGCGGCCCAGGGCGGCATCAACGCCGCCAAGAACTACCGCAACGACGGCGACTCCGTGCACCGGCTCTTCTACGACACGGTCAAGGGCGGCGACTTCCGGTCCCGGGAGTCGAACGTGCACCGGCTCGCCGAGGTCTCCGTCAACATCATCGACCAGTGCGTCGCCCAGGGCGTCCCGTTCGCCCGCGAGTACGGCGGCCTGCTCGACACCCGTTCCTTCGGCGGCGCGCAGGTGCAGCGCACCTTCTACGCCCGGGGGCAGACCGGCCAGCAGCTCCTGCTCGGCGCGTACCAGGCCCTGGAACGGCAGATCGGCCTGGGCAACGTGGAGATGAACGCCCGCCACGAGATGCTCGAACTGGTCGTCGTCGACGGCCGGGCCCGCGGCATCGTGGTCCGGGACATGGTCACCGGCGAGATCAGCACCGAGATGGCGGACGCGGTGGTGCTCGCCTCCGGCGGCTACGGCAACGTCTTCTACCTCTCCACCAACGCCAAGGGCTGCAACGTCACCGCCTCCTGGCGGGCACACCGCAAGGGCGCGTACTTCGCCAACCCCTGCTACACCCAGATCCACCCGACCTGCATCCCGGTCTCCGGCGACCACCAGTCGAAGCTGACCCTGATGAGCGAGTCGCTGCGCAACGACGGCCGGGTGTGGGTGCCGAAGGCCAAGGGCGACGACCGCGGCCCGCGGGAGATCCCCGAGGACGAGCGGGACTACTACCTGGAGCGGATCTACCCGTCCTTCGGCAACCTGGTCCCCCGCGACATCGCCTCCCGTGCCGCGAAGAACGTCTGCGACGAGGGGCGCGGCGTCGGCCCGACCGGCCTCGGCGTCTACCTCGACTTCGCCGACGCCATCGACCGGCTCGGGCGCACGGCCATCGAGGCCAAGTACGGCAACCTCTTCGAGATGTACGAGCGGATCACCGGCGAGGACCCGTACCGGGTGCCGATGCGGATCTACCCGGCCGTGCACTACACGATGGGCGGCCTCTGGGTCGACTACGACCTCCAGTCCACCATCCCGGGCCTGTTCGTGATCGGCGAGGCCAACTTCTCCGACCACGGCGCGAACCGGCTCGGCGCCTCGGCGCTGATGCAGGGCCTGGCCGACGGCTACTTCGTGCTGCCGAGCACGCTCGCGAACTACCTGGCCTCCGGCCCGCTGGAGAAGGTCGATGCCAGCCACCCGGAGGCGGTCGCGGCGCGTATCGATGTCGAGGACCGGATCAGGCGGCTGCTCGCGGTCGACGGCGACCGCACGGTGGACTCGTTCCACCGGGAGCTGGGCCAGATCATGTGGGAGCACTGCGGCATGGAGCGCTCCGAGGCCGGGCTGCGCAAGGCGATCGACGAGATCCGCGCCCTGCGGGAGCAGTTCTGGCAGCGGGTCCGCGTGCCCGGCGACGGCGAGGGGCTGAACCAGTCGCTGGAGAAGGCCGGCCGGGTGGCCGACTTCTTCGAGCTGGCGGAGCTGATGTGCATCGACGCCCTGCACCGGGAGGAGTCCTGCGGGGGCCACTTCCGGGCCGAGTACCAGACCCCGGACGGCGAGGCGCAACGCGACGACGACCGGTTCGCGTACGTGGCGGCCTGGGAGTACGCCGGCGGCGGCGAACCGGTGCTGCACAAGGAAGACCTGACCTTCGAATACGTCCACCCCTCGCAGCGGAGCTACAAGTGAACCTGACCCTGCGCATCTGGCGCCAGTCCGGCCCCGAGGACAAGGGTCGGATGGTGACCTACCCGGTGCCGGACGTGTCCCCCGACATGTCCTTCCTGGAAATGCTCGACGTCCTCAACGAGCGGCTGATCCTCGACGGCGAGGAGCCGGTGGCGTTCGACCACGACTGCCGCGAGGGCATCTGCGGCACGTGCAGTCTCATGATCAACGGTGAGGCGCACGGACCGCAGCGCGGCACCACCGCCTGCCAACTGCACATGCGGCAGTTCTCCGACGGCGAGACGATCGACATCGAGCCCTGGCGGGCCCGCGCCTTCCCGGTCGTCAAGGACCTGGTGGTGAACCGGAACGCCTTCGACAAGATCATCGCCGCCGGCGGGTACGTCACCGCCCCGACCGGCAGCGCCCCGGAGGCGCACTCCACTCCGGTGGCCAAGGACGACGCGGACGCCGCGTTCGAATCGGCCGCCTGCATCGGCTGCGGGGCGTGCGTGGCGGCCTGCCCGAACGGCTCCGGCATGCTGTTCACCGCCGCCAAGGTCACCCAACTCTCGCTGCTGCCCCAGGGCCAGCCGGAGCGCTACACCCGGGTGATCGGCATGGTCGACGCGCACGACGAGGCCGGCTTCGGTGGCTGCACCAACGTCGGCGAGTGCGCCACGGCCTGCCCGAAGGGCATCCCGCTGAACACCATCGGCCGACTCAACCGCGACTACCTGAAGGCCACCACCAAGCGCGCCGGCACCCCCGGCTCCTGACCTCCCAACGTCACACCCACCCGACCGCCGCGCCCCGCACCACAAGGCGCGGCGGTCGCCGTTCTCCCGAGGTACGCCAACCCCGGCAGTCATCCCGCCTGAGCCGACCCGGCGCGGCGCGGTCCCGCGCGGCGCGGGCCGGCGCGTAGAGCGCGCGTGGTGCTGTCCGGAAAGTAAGCTCCTCGGCCGCTACAAACTTGATGACGCAGATGCATCAGGCGGGCGGCGCAAAGGTCCGGGACACCGTGGGCGGAGACCGGAGCAGCAGGTTGTGCACCAGCTCGGCGAAGTGGTGGACTCCCAGGCTTGATCCACACCACTCCGGCGGAGTGGTGGTGTCGGACAGGCGGGGATACCGCCACCTCACCGAACTGGTGTGGATCATCGGAGGAGCCACGGGCTCCCGCCAGCACCGGCGGCACTCGCGGCGCACCCGCGCCGACCCGCCGCGTCCCGGGGCGACGCCTCCGGTTCAAGTCACTCCTCGCGGGTAGCAGTCCGATGGACGGCACCGAGGAGGGGACATTCAGGCATGAAGGCACTGACCTGGCAAGGCAAGCGTGACGTCCGGGTCGAGGACGTCCCGGACCCCCGGATCGAAGCGCCGACCGACGCGATCGTCCGGATCACCTCGACCGCCATCTGCGGTTCCGACCTGCACCTCTACGAGGTGCTCGGGCCGTACCTGAAGCCGGGTGACGTGCTCGGGCACGAGCCGATGGGGATCGTCGAGGAGGTCGGCTCCGGAGTGACCCGGCTGAAGAAGGGCGACCGGGTGGTCGTCCCGTTCAACATCTCCTGCGGGCACTGCTGGATGTGCGAGCGGCAGCTCTACGCGCAGTGCGAGACCACCCAGGTGACCGCCGAGGGCAAGGGCGCGTCGCTGTTCGGCTACACCTCGCTCTACGGCTCGGTCCCGGGCGGCCAGGCCGAGTACCTGCGGGTGCCGCAGGCCCAGTTCGGCCCGATCAAGATCCCCGAGACCGGGCCGGACGAGCGGTGGCTCTACCTGTCCGACATCCTGCCCACCGCCTGGCAGGCGGTGAGGTACGCGGACACCCCGCCCGGCGGCACGCTCGCCGTGTTCGGCCTCGGCCCGGTCGGGCAGTTCTGCGCCCGGATCGGCCGCCACCTGGGCGCCGGCCGGGTGATCGGCCTGGACCTGGTGCCGGAGCGGCTGGACATGGCCCGCCGGCACGGCATCGAGGTGCTCGACGTCAGCCAACTCGACGACGTGCCGGGCGCGCTCGTCGACCTGGTCGACGGGCGCGGGCCGGACGCGGTGATCGACGCGGTCGGCATGGAGGCGCACGGCGCGCCGGCCGGCAAGATCGCCCAGGCCGCCGCCGGTCTGCTCCCGGACAGGCTGGCCCAGCCGATGATCGACGCGGCCGGGGTGGACCGGCTCGTGGTGCTGCACGCCGCGGTCAAGGCGGTCCGGCGCGGCGGCACCGTCTCGATCTCCGGGGTGTACGGCGGCGAGCAGGACCCGATGCCGATGATGGAGATGTTCGACCGGGGCATCCAGCTACGCATGGGACAGTGCCACGTGCGGCGCTGGGTGGACGAGATCATCCCGCTGCTGGAACGCGACGACGACCCGCTGGGCGTGGAGGACCTGCGGACCCACCGGCTGCCGCTGGCGCAGGCGCCGCAGGCGTACGAGATGTTCCAGAAGAAGGAGGACGGCTGCGTCAAGGTCGTGCTCGCACCGTGACCCGGACGGTGGTCGTCACCGGCGCGACCAGCGGGATCGGCCGGGCGGCGGCCCGGGAGTTCGCGGGCCGCGGGGACCGTCTGGTCCTCGCGGCCCGCTCCCCCCAAACCCTGGAGCGGGTACGCCGGGAGTGCGCCGACGCCGGCGCGGCGGACGTGCGCGTCGCGCCCACCGACGTCACCGATCCGGGCGCGCTCGACGCGCTGGCGGCCACCGCGGTCGCCGGGTCCGGCCGGATCGACGTGTGGGTGCACACCGCGGCCGTGATGGCGTACGGGCGCTTCGAGGAGATCCCGGCGGAGGTCTTCGACCAGGTGGTCCGGACCGACCTGCTGGCCGCCGCCGGGGTGGCGCGGGTGGCGTTGCGGCACTTCAAGCGGGCCGGTGGGGGCACGCTGATCCTCACCGGGTCGGTGCTGGGCCACATCACCGCGCCCTACGTGAGCGGATACGTGACGAGCAAGTGGGGGCTGCACGGCCTGGCGCGGGCGTTGCAGCAGGAGTCGCGGGACCTGGCCGGGGTGAATGTCTGCCTGGTCACACCGGGCAGCGTGGACACCCCGGTCTATCAGCAGGCGGCGAACTACCTGGGGCGGATCGGGCGACCGCCGCTGCCGATCACCACGCCGGAGCGGGTGGCCCGGGCCATCGCGCACTGCGCCGACCGGCCCCGCCGGGAGATCTCGGTGGGGCGGGTGAACCTGCTGATGCGGGTCGGTTTCACCGCGCTGCCGGCCGTCTACGACGTGCTGGTCGGGCCGTTGATGCGGGTCGGCGGGTTGACGAACCGGCCGACGCCCCCGAACGCGGGTGTCGTGTTCGCGCCGAATCCGGCCGGCGAGGCGGTGCGGGGCGGGTGGCTGCCCGACCTGGCCGGGTTGGCCCGATCGATCGGCAGTTCGGCGGGCTCGATCGTCCGGCGCCGGGTACGTCGGTCGCTCCCACCGGTCCGCTCCGGATCCACCGGGACGTGACCCGTCCGTGCGAATCCCGCGCGGCGGTGACGGCGGGATTCGCGTGGGCGGGTGGCGGGATGCGTGACTACCGTGTAGAGCGCGGAACACGGCGGAGGGGCGGAAGCGATGCGGGAACGGGCGGAGCGGGACATCGAGCGGGCCGGCGGCGGGCGGGGGTGGCGGATCGCCGGGCTGGCCGCGGTCGCCGGGCTGGCGTGGGCGGCACGGGACGTGCCGGCCCAACTCGGCGGGCGGCTCAGCGGGGCGCGGGCGGAGCGGGCGGCCCGGTCCCCGAGGTTCCGCGACGGCACGTTCCACAACCCCACCGGGACCACCTCGGCGATGGTCGCCGACCCGGGCCGCAACCTGGTCCGGGAGCTAATCTTCGGCAAGCAGAAGCGTCGGCCCGGCAGCGCCGTGCCGGTGCTGCGCCCCGCCGACACCGCGCCGGCCGACCCGGCCCGCGAGCTGAACGTTGTCTGGTACGGCCACGCCTCCACGCTGGTGGAGATCGAGGGCCACCGGGTGCTGCTCGACCCGGTGTGGAGCGACAGGTGCTCGCCGTCGGCCCTGGTCGGCCCGCGGCGCATCCACGAGCCGCCGGTCCGCCTGGACGAGCTGCCCCGCCTCGACGCCATCCTCATCTCGCACGACCACTACGACCACCTGGACATGGCGACGGTCCGGGGGCTCCTCGCCGACCAGTCCGCGCCGTTCGTGGTGCCACTCGGCGTCGGCGCGCACCTGGACCGCTGGGGGGTGCCGGCGGACCGCGTCGTCGAGCTGGACTGGGCGGAGAGCCACCGGGTCGGCGGGCTGACCCTCACCGCCACCGCCGCGCAGCACTTCTCCGGTCGCGGTCTGCGCCGCGACGGCACGCTCTGGAGTTCCTGGGTGGTGGCCGGCGCACAGCGGAAGGTCTTCTACACCGGCGACTCCGGCTACTTCGACGGCTACGCCGGCATCGGCGCCGAGCACGGCCCGTTCGACGTGACGCTGATGCAGATCGGCGCGTACGACCGGGCCTGGCCGAACATCCACATGTTCCCGGAGGAGGCGGTCGCCGCCCACCTCGACGTGCGCGGCGAGCTGCTGGTGCCGGTGCACTGGGGCACGTTCAACCTGGCCCTGCACGACTGGTCGGAGCCGGTGGACCGGCTCTGGGCCGAGTCGAAGGCCCGGGACGTCCGGCTGGCCGTGCCGCGCCCCGGCGAGCGGGTGGTGGTCGACGAGCCGCCGGCGGTGGACGGCTGGTGGCAGGCGGTCGCCTGACCGGGCGTGGCCGCCCGGGGCGGCTCAGAGCACGAAGGCGTCGGTCCACAGCGCGCCGGACCGGCCGGACAGGGCGTCGAGCATCGCGACGGCCTGGCCGTCGGTGAGCTGCGCGACGAAGTCGACGATGGCCCGGCCCCGGGCCCGGCCGATCCGGTCCGGGGTACGCGGGTGCAGCTCCGCCTCGGCCAGCTCCACCAGGTCGTGCAGCCGGCGGGGCAGCCGGGACTCCTCCTCCGGGTCGAGCAGCCACTCCCAGAGCGCCTCGACGAGCGTGTCCAGCAGCCGCGCCTGGCCGCGCTGGTGCAGGGCCAGGTCGGGCCGGGCCAGCACGAACCGGTGGTGGACGAACTTGAGCACCTGCACCTCGTGCCACTGCGCCCTGCCGAGCAGCACGTACCCGGACCGGACGTCCGGCTCGGCGGTGACCGTGATGGCGTCCACGAAGCGGGTGGACCAGCGGGCGGAGAACCGGGCGACGTACTGCTCCGCCTCGATCGAGCCGTCGAAGGGCAGCGCCAGCAACCCCTCCACCAGCTCCTCGCGGACGTGCTCGACCGCCGCGGCGAACGCCTCGTCGTCGGCGATCCAGCCGTCCTTGCGGTGCAGGTGGCGGCGGAGCCGCTCGATCGCCGCGCCGGGTCGCCGGCCGGCGGTGTCGAGCGCCGAGGCGGTGATCGACCGCAGGTGCCCGCACTCGCGCTGCCAGGCCATCAGCTCGGCGGCCACCGCGCCCTGCTGGAGCACCCCGACGCGATAGAAGTCCTCCACGTCGTGGATGGCGTACGCGATGTCGTCGGCGGTGTCCATCACGGACGCCTCCGGGGTCTGCTGCCAGTCCGGGATGCGCCCGGCGAACGGCTCCCGGGCCGCCCGCAGGTCGTCCAGCTCGGTCCGGTACGCGCCGAACTTCAGCGACCCGCTCTCCGGGTCGTCCGGGGGCGGCGCGGCCCCCCGGGGCGCCGGGTCGAGGTGCCGCGGGTGCGGGTCGGGGTGGTCCAGCCGGGTCCACGGATATTTGAGCATCGCCGCCCGGACCGCGGCGGTGAGGTCCAGCCCGGTGGTCGCCGCGCCGCGGATCTCGGTGCTGGTGACGATCCGGTACGACTGGGCGTTGCCCTCGAAACCGTCGGTCAGCCCGAGCCGCTGCCGGGCCAGCCGGTCCAGGACCCGCTCCCCCAGGTGCCCGAACGGCGGGTGCCCGAGGTCGTGGGCGAGCGCGGCGGCCTCCACCACCTCCGGGTCGCACCCGCCCAGCTTCTCCAGCAGGTCCCGGTGGGCCGGGTCGGCGGTCAGCCGCTCGGCGATCGCGCGGGCCACCTGGGCCACCTTCAGGCTGTGGGTGAGCCGGTTGTGCACCAGCAGTCCGGAGCCGCCGGGACTGATCACCTGGGTGACGCCGTTGAGCCGGGCGAAGAACGGCGACGAGACGATCCGGTCCCGGTCGGCCCGGAACGGGCTCGCGGCCAGGTCGCCGAGCGCCCGGGCGCTGCCCCCGAAGAGCCGCCGGGCCCGGGGGTCCGCAGGTGCCTCCATGATCGCCACGCTAGCGCAGGTGGCGACGGCCGGGGCAGGGTGCTCCTAGAGACGCTCGACGGCCGGGCCGGCGCACCGGTTACGGGCGTCGAAGACGTAGCGGGCCCGGCGGGACACCATGTCGTAGTCGAAGACGTCGTGGTCGGTCGTGACGACCACCGCGTCGGCGGCGTCGACCTCCCGCTCGGTGAGCGGCACGACGAGCACGCCGGCCGGGATGTGGTGCTCCTCCGCGTACGGCTCGGCGGCCCGGACGTCCGCGCCGAGGGCGCACAGCCGCCGGGCGACGTCCGCGGCGGGCGAGTCGCGCATGTCGCCGGTGTTCTTCTTGTACGCGAGGCCGAGCAGCAGCAGCCGGGCGCCGCTGATGGCGCGACCGCTGCGGTTGAGCCCGGCCATGATCCGTCGCGTGACGTGCTCGGGCATCTCGTGGTTGACGTCGTTCGCCAGCTCGATGAACCGGAACTGCCGGCCCAGCCGCCGCTTGACCTGCCAGGACAGATAGCACGGGTCGATCGGCAGGCAGTGGCCCCCGACGCCGGGGCCGGGCCGGAACGGCATGAACCCGAACGGTTTCGTCTCGGCCGCGTCGATCGCCTGCCAGACGTCGATGCCCAGGCCGTGGGAGAGCATGGTGAGTTCGTTGATCAGGCCCAGGTTCACCTGGCGGAACGTGTTCTCGATCAGCTTGGTCAGCTCCGCGACCCGGGTGGAGGACACCGGCACGGTCCGGGCCACGATCCGGCGGTAGAACCCGTCCACCCGCTCCAGCGCGTCGGCGTCCACGCCGGAGACCACCTTCGGCGTGTTCTCCAGCCGCCAGGTCGGGTTGCCGGGGTCGATGCGTTCGGGGCTGTAGCCGAGGTGGAAGTCGCCCGGGGCGCGCAACCCGCTGGCCGTCTCCAGGAGCGGACGGAGCAGTTCCTCGGTCGTGCCCGGGTAGGTCGTCGACTCCAGCACCACCGTGGCGCCCGGTCGCACGTACGGGCCGACGTGGATGCCGGCCTGCTCCACGTAGCTCAGGTCCGGGGTGCCGTCGCGCAGCGGCGTCGGCACCGTGATCACACAGACGTCGAAGCCCTCGGCGTCGGCGTACTCCGTGGTCGGGCGGTAGCGACCGCTGCTGAGCGCGCGGCCGAGGCGGTCGGTGGGGATGTCCTCCACGAACGACTCGCCGGAGGCGAGCCGCTTGACCCGGTCGGCGTCGACGTCCAGGCCGACCACCTCGAAGCCGGCCTCGACGGCCCGCATGGCCAGCGGAAGGCCGACGTACCCCTGGCCGATGACGACTACCTTCTCAGCGTTCACCCGGACTCCCGACACGTAGGAAAACACCTGGTTGGAGGCTAGAGGGGTTTCTGAGACCGGAAGTCCGTTTTCGGGATATCGGTCGCCGGCGGGAGCGCCGCGGTGCGCGGCGTCCGACCCGAGCGGGCAGAATGCTCGACGAACCCACCCGAGAAGGCGGATCAGGATCGTGACTCAGTCTGTGCACCAGCGGATCGCCGAGGAACTCGGCGTCGCCGAGCGCCAGGTGCGGGCGGCCGTCGAGCTGCTCGACGGCGGCGCCACCGTGCCGTTCATCGCCCGCTACCGCAAGGAGGCCACCGGCCTGCTCGACGACGCGCAACTGCGCACGCTCGAGGAGCGGCTGCGCTACCTGCGCGAGCTGGACGAGCGACGCGCCGCGGTGCTGGAGTCGATCCGCGGCCAGGGCAAGCTCGACGAGGCGTTGGAGGCGCAGATCCTCGCCGCGGACTCGAAGTCCCGGCTGGAGGACATCTACCTGCCCTACAAGCCGAAGCGGCGGACCCGGGCGCAGATCGCCCGCGAGGCCGGGCTGGAGCCGCTCGCCGACACGCTGCTCGCCGACCCGGCCCAGGACCCGAAGACGGTCGCCGCCGGCTTCGTCGACGCGGACCGGGGGGTGGCCGACGCGACCGCCGCGCTGGACGGGGCCCGGGCCATCCTGATCGAGCGCTTCGCCGAGGACGCCGACCTGATCGGCACGCTGCGCGAGCAGATGTGGTCGCGGGGCCGCCTGGTCTCCCGGGTACGCGAGGGCCAGGAGTCCGCCGGCGCGAAGTTCGCCGACTACTTCGACTTCGCCGAGCCGTACCCGAAGCTTCCCTCGCACCGGATCCTCGCCATGTTCCGGGGCGAGAAGGAAGGCGTGCTGGAGCTGACCATGGCCCCGGAGGCCGACGACGACGCCGACGCGGCCACCGGGCCCAGCCGGTACGAGGCCGCCGTGGCCGGCCGGTTCGGCATCACCGACCGACAGCGGCCCGCCGACCGGTGGCTGGCCGACACGGTGCGCTGGGCCTGGCGTACCCGGATCCTCATCCACCTCGGCGCGGACCTGCGGATGCGGTTGTGGCAGGCGGCCGAGGAGGAGGCCGTCCGGGTCTTCGCCACCAACCTGCGCGACCTGCTGCTCGCCGCCCCCGCCGGCAGCCGCGCCACCATGGGTCTCGACCCGGGCCTGCGGACCGGGGTGAAGGTGGCGGTGGTGGACGCCACCGGCAAGGTGGTCGCCACCGACACGATCTATCCGCACGAGCCGCGCCGGCAGTGGGACGCCTCGCTGCACACGCTCGCGACGCTGGCCGCGGCGCACGGCGTCGAGCTGGTCGCGATCGGCAACGGCACCGCCAGCCGGGAGACCGACAAGCTCGCCGGTGAACTGATCACGCGGCATCCGCAGCTCGGCCTGACGAAGGTGATGGTCTCCGAGGCCGGCGCGTCGGTCTACTCGGCCTCCGCGTACGCCTCGCAGGAGCTGCCCACGCTTGACGTGTCGCTGCGCGGCGCGGTCTCGATCGCCCGCCGCCTCCAGGATCCGCTCGCCGAGCTGGTGAAGATCGACCCGCGCTCGATCGGCGTCGGGCAGTATCAGCACGACCTGTCCGAGGTGAAGCTGTCCCGCTCCCTCGACGCCGTGGTCGAGGACTGCGTCAACGCCGTCGGCGTCGACGTCAACACCGCCTCCGCTCCCCTGCTGACCCGGGTCTCCGGCATCGGCGCCGGCCTGGCGGAGAACATCGTCCTGCACCGGGACGCCAACGGGCCGTTCCGCACCCGGGGCGAGCTGAAGAAGGTGGCGCGGCTCGGGCCGAAGGCGTTCGAGCAGTGCGCCGGCTTCCTGCGCATCCCCGGCGGCGACGACCCGCTCGACTCCTCCAGCGTGCACCCCGAGGCGTACCCGGTGGTCCGGCGCATCCTCGCCAGCACCGGGCAGGACCTGCGCGCGCTGATCGGGAAATCCGCGATCCTGCGCGGCCTGCGGGCCACCGACTTCGTCGACGGCACGTTCGGCCTGCCCACGGTCACCGACATCCTGGCCGAGTTGGAGAAGCCCGGTCGGGACCCGCGACCGGAGTTCCGCACCGCGACGTTCGTCGAGGGCGTCGAGAAGATCAGCGACCTCACCCCCGGGATGGTGCTGGAGGGCGTGGTCACCAACGTGGCCGCGTTCGGCGCGTTCGTCGACGTCGGGGTGCACCAGGACGGGCTGGTGCACGTCTCGGCGATGTCGTACACGTTCGTCAAGGACCCGCGCGACGTGGTGAAGTCCGGCGACGTGGTGAAGGTGCGGGTGCTCGACGTGGACGTGCCGCGCAAGCGGATCTCGTTGACCCTGCGGTTGGACGACGAGGCGGAGCCCGGAGCCGGGCGGGGCGGCGGCCGGGCCGACGCCGACCGGCAGCACCGCGGCGACCGCGCTCGAACCGGCCAGGGCCGGGGCGGCCAGGGCCAGGACGGTCGACGCGGGCAGGGCCAGCCCGGGCAGGGACGCGGCGGGCAGGGACGCCAGGGGCGCGACGGCGCGAGGCCGCCCGCCGACAGCGCGATGGCCGACGCCCTCCGGCGGGCCGGCCTGCTCTGATCCGGCCGGCGTGGCCCGCAACGGCGGTGGCGGTGGCGGCCGGCGTACGGTCGGGTGATGGTCACGGACGACGGCGCGGACTGGCGTGAGACGCGACGGCACGCGGTGCGGGCGCACGCCGCCGCCGACGAGCGGCGGCGTGCGGCGGAACAGGCGGAGGCGGCGAAGCTGGTCGCCGTGTTCGTCGCCGAGGCACGACAGCGGGGTCTCGCCACCACCCGCCTCGTCGCCGTGTCCCACGACGGGCGGCACCGGTACCGGACCGGGCTGCGCGGTTGGTACGTCGACCGGGCCCGGCACCGGGCGGTCGACGTGGCGGGGCGGTTCCACCTGCTGACCGTGCCGGCCAGCCTGCGCGCGCTGCTGTTCGGCGCCACGCCCGAGCCGTCCCCGCCACCGCTGGTGGTCGGCCGTGGTGGTCGCGACGGCGAGTCGCTACCGCTGGAGGCGCTGTTGCGCCGCCGGCTCAACGCGGGCGACGACTGGCCCTGACCCGACCACCGGCCACCATCTCGTGCAGGGTGCGCTCGACCCGGTCGGCGCCGGCGGCGACGGAGAAGACCCGGTCGTAGTGCGCCCGGCCGGCCCGACCGAGCAGTTCCAGCTTCTCCCGGCCCAGTTCGCAGACCTCCCGCAGGGCGTCCGCGATCGAGTCCGGGTCGCCGGGCCGGGCGGTGATCCCCGCGCCGCTGTCCCGCGCCACGGCGGCGGCGTCCCCCTCCGCGGCGACGAGCAGCGCGCGCCCGGCGGCCAGCGTCGCCTGCACCTTGCTCGGCATCGTGTACGCGGACATGCCGCCCCGGCGCAGGCTGACGTAGTGCACGTCCCCGGTGGCCATCAGCGCGGGCATCCGGTCCCGGGGCACCTGCCCGAGGAAGCGCACGTTCGTCGCTCCCACCGCCCCGGCCCGACGGCGCAGCCGCTCCTCCGTGGTGCCGGAGCCGGCGATCAGACAGACCAACCGGGGATCACCGGTACGGGCGCAGGCGTCGATGAGCGAGTCGAGGCCCTGGGCCTCGCCGAGCGCGCCGGCGTAGACGAGCACCACCTGGTCCGCCCGGAGACCGAACTCGGCACGCAGGTCGCCGGCGCGTCCGTCCAGCCTCTCGTCCGCCCACACCGGGATGTGCACGAGCTTCTCCGCGGGCACCCCCCGGTCGGCGAGGAGGTCCGCGGCGCCGGGTGAGACGTGCGCGACCCGGGCCGCGCTGCGGTACATCGCGCCGCACCAGGCGGCCATCCCCCGCTCGACCGTCCGCGACATCCGCCCCGTGCCGAGGAAGCCGCTCGCCAGCACGCTGTCCGGCCACAGGTCCAGCACGTGCAGCAGCACCGGGACCCGGTGCACGTACCTGGTGAACCACATCGGCAGGGCGACGCTTATCGGTGAGTTGCCGACCCAGAGGGCGTCCAGGCCCCGCAGTGCCGCGGTGCCGGAGACAAGCGCGGAGACGGCGAAGGACCCGTAGTTCGCCACCCGACGCGGCGCGGAACGGTCGTGGCTGGGATAGAGGGCCACCCGGCGGATCCGGACCGACCCGTCGGTCTCGTCGAGGCGGCGGGCCAGCCGGTAGCCGGGCGCCAGCCGGCCGGTCGGGTAGTTCGGGAAGCCGGTGAGCACCTGGACGTCGTGCCCCCGGTCGGCGAGGGCCCGGGCCAGCATCCCGGGCAGGGCCGCCGGGCCCGGTTCCGGGTCGAACCACTGGGTGAGCAGGCCGATCCGCATCGCCCTCACCCCGCCGCCACGCCGGCCACCGGGCGGGCGGGGCGTGCGCCGTCGGCCCGCCACAGAGTGCGCAGCGATTCGCTCAGGTCGTGGGCCGGGGCCCAGCCGAGCACCCGGCGGGCGCGGTCGATGTCGGCGCACATCCAGGGCACCGCGGCCGAGCGGGTGGCGTCGGGCGGGAAGGTGCCGTGCCGGATCGCACCGTGGAAACCGGCCACGTCGGCGAGCAGCCGGACGACGTCCCGGGTCGCCACCGCGCGCCCGCTGCCCACGTTGACCACCCGCTCCGCGCCCGGCGCGCACCGCGTCGCGGCCAGCACCGCCGCCGCCACGTCCCGCACGTCGACGAGATCCCGGTAGGTGTCGTGCAGGCCCAGGGCGATGTCACCCGCCCCGCCGGCGATGGCCGCGCCGACCATCGCGGTCACCCGGGACAGCATGTTGCCCGCCGGCATCCCCGGCCCGACCGGGTTGAAGACCCGCAACACGATCGTGTCGAGGCGGCCGGCGTCGCCCGCCAACTCCGCCAGGCGGGTCGCGGCCAGGTGGCTGAGCCCGTACTCGCTCACGGGCGCGCCCGGGTGGTCCTCGCCGACGGCGAGGCCGTGCGGCACGACGCCGTACTCCGCCGCCGAGCCGATCCGGATCAGCCGTGCCCCGGGTGCGGCGACCGCCATCGCCTCGATCAGTTTCGCGGTCGTGACGACGTGCGCGCGCACGAAGTCGTACCCGGAACCGACGATCCGGCCCGCCGCGCTCACCACCACGTCCGGTCGTTCCCGGGCGATCAGCGCGGTCACCTCGGGCAACTCCGCCCGGACCAGGTCGCACTGCGCGCGGCCGGGTGACCGCAGGGCGGTGTGCCCGGCCAACGCGGCGCCGATGTGGCGGCCCAGGAAGCCGCCGCCGCCCAGCAGCAGCACCCGCTTCATCGGCGGCACGCGGCCCCCTGGCCGCCGGCTGGTGACGGCTCGGGCGGCTCGTCGTTGCCGGTGAACTCGTGCCAGGTGGCCGCGCCGGGGGCGGAGATCCCCTGCCGGCTGAGCACCACCCGGACGGTGTCCAGGAGGATCCTCAGGTCCAGCCGGAAGGACCGCCGGTCGACGTACTCCACGTCGTAGCGGAACTTCGCGTCCCAGCTCAACTCGTTGCGGCCACGCACCTGGGCGAGCCCGGTGATGCCCGGCCGCACCTCGTGCCGGCGGGCCTGCTCGGCGTTGTAGAGGTCGAGGTACCGCACCAGGTGCGGGCGGGGGCCGACCACGCTCATCTCGCCGCGCAGCACGTTCCAGAACTCCGGCAGCTCGTCGAGGCTGCTCGCCCGCAGCCAGCGTCCCGCCCGGGTGAGGCGCTGGGCGTCGGTCACCAGCCCCCGCGCCGGATCGGGGTGGCGCATGGTGCGGAACTTCACCACCTCGAACAACTCGCCGTGCCGGCCGGGCCGGGTGTGGCGGAACAGCACCGGCCGCCCGTGCGTCACCAGCACCACCAGGGCGACGAGGGCCAGCAGGGGCGCGCCGACGGTCAGGACGACAAGCGCGCCGAGCACGTCGAGAACCCGCTTCCAGCGGTCGTACGGTCGCCGGGTCGCCGGGGCGGCTCCCCGTCCGGCCGCCGGGCCGGAGCCGGCGCGCGGCTGCGCCGAATGGACAGCAACTTTGGGCATGAAACAGACCTACCACCTTTGCGGCGGCCGTTTCGCGCTTTCACGTTCGCCGCCGGATCCTGCGGAACACGAACATGAGAGATGAGCGTTCCTCCCTTTTCCGGAAGCGTGCCCGGTCGTGTTATCGCGACAGTATGGTCGCCGTTGACGAGATCGCTATTCCCGAGGATGGTCCGCCGGGAAACAGGCAGGAGGAGATATGCTTTCCTCGCTTTCGGACAGGCGCTTCCTCATCACCGGGGGCACCGGGTCGTTCGGTCAGACAATGGTCTCCCGACTGCTCGACGCCGGTGCCGCCGAGGTGCGTGTCCTCAGTCGTGACGAGTCGAAACAGGACGCGATGCGGCACCGCCTCGGCAATGACCGGGTTCGCTACTACGTCGGCGACGTCCGGGACTACGACAGCGTGCTCAAGGCCGCCCGGGGCATGGAGTTCGTCTTCCACGCCGCGGCCCTCAAACAGGTGCCGTCCTGCGAGTTCTTCCCGCTCGAGGCGGTCCGCACCAATGTGCTCGGCAGCGCGAACGTGGTGGACGTCTGCGAGCGGGTCGGGGTGGAGACGCTGGTCCTGCTGAGCACCGACAAGGCCGTCTATCCGGTCAACGCGATGGGCATGACCAAGGCGCTGATGGAAAAGGTGGCGCAGGCGCACTCCCGCAACAACCCGGCGGCCCGGACCCGGGTCTGCTGTGTGCGCTACGGCAATGTGATGTACTCCCGCGGCTCGGTCATTCCACTGTTCATCGACCAAATTCTCCGCGGCGGTCTGCCGACGGTCACCGATCCGACGATGACCCGTTTCCTGATGTCACTGCCGGAGTCGGTGGAACTGGTGGAACACGCGTTCGCGTTCGGCCAGCCGGGGGACGTCTTCATCCGCAAGGCCGACGCCTGCACCATCGGCGACCTGGCCACGGCGCTGTGCAACCTGTTCGGGGTGCCGGCGAAGTTCAACGTCCTCGGCATCCGGCACGGGGAGAAGCTCTACGAGACCCTGGCCAGCCGGGAGGAACTGGCGTTCGCCGAGGACCTCGGCGAATTCCTCCGGGTGCCGGTGGACAGTCGTGACCTGAACTACTCCCTCTACTTCGAGGAGGGCGACGTCGAACACGGCGGCCTCGCCGACTTCCACTCGCACAACGCCCGCCGGCTGTCCGTACCGGAGATCGAATCGTTGCTGATGACGCTGCCCGAGGTACGCGCGCAGGTCCAGGCCGCCACGGTGGCCGTGGAGACGACATGAGCACGGCCACCGACGTCGACCGGACCGACCGGGTGCCCCGGCGGCGCAGCGACGCGCGGGCCGAACCCCGGGGGGACCGACGCCCGGCACGGCGGGTTCTCGTCGTCGGCGTCACCGGCATGCTCGGCCACGCCGTGCTGCGCGAACTCGGCGGCGATCCCGATCTCGACGTCCACGGGCTGGCCCGCGACCTCGACGGCCGCGCCGGGTTGTTCCCCCCGCACCTGCTCGCCCGCATCGTCCCGGCCGTCGACGTGACCCGGTTCGACCACGTCCGGCAACTCGTGGAAGAGCTGCGGCCGGACGTCGTCGTCAACTGCGTCGGCGTCATCAAGCAGCGGCCGGACGTGCAGGACGCGGTGCTCACCGTCACCCTCAACGCCCTCTTCCCCCACCTGCTGGCCGACGCCTGCGCGCAGGTCGGCAGTCGGCTCGTGCACGTCAGCACCGACTGCGTGTTCTCCGGCCGCCGGGGCGGCTACCTCGAGGACGACCTGCCCGACCCGCCCGACCTCTACGGTCGGTCGAAGCTGCTGGGCGAGGCGACGAAGGGCTCGGCGCTCACCCTGCGTACCTCGATCGTCGGGCACGAGCTGACCACGAACCGTTCCCTGGCGGACTGGTTCCTCTCCCAACGGGGCCGGGTACGCGGCTTCACCAGGGCCGTCTACAGCGGGGTGACGACCGTGGAGTTCGCCCGGCTGTTGCGCACGACGGTGCTGCCCCGGGCCGAGCTGACCGGCCTGTACCACGTCGCCGCCGCGCCGATCTCGAAGTACGAGCTGCTCCGACTGATCGCCGAGGTGTACGGCTGGTCCGGTGAACTGGTGCCGGACGACGAGTTCGCCTGCGACCGGTCGATGCGCGCGGACGCCCTCGCCCAGGTCACCGGCTACCGTCCGCCGAGTTGGCCGGACATGATCGCGGCGATGCACGCCGCCCGGGCCCGCTGGGCGCTCGACCGGGCCCGGCCGGGCCTGGCGGGCGCGCCGCTCTGACGGAACAAACGACCACCGCCGGTACGGCCGGCCTGCCGGAGTCAAAGGACATCACGTGGGGAACCGAGTGGGTCAACTGTGCCTGATCGTCGGGGCGGTTGTTGTCGTCGTGGCCACCACCGTCGCCAGCATCAACGTCCCGCTGGTCGCGGTCGGCGCGGTGGCGTTGCTGCTGCTCGCGCTGTTCGCGCAGCGGATGGAGGGCTGGCGGTGGCTGCTGGCCCTGACCATGGCGCTCCTGGTCGGCGCCTCGTCCAAGCTGCCGGCCCTGACCGAGGCCAGCTTCTATCCCCGGTACGCCGCGGTCGCCGCCCTGATCGTCTGGGCCCTGCACACACCGGAGCGGACGGTGACCCGGATCGACCCGTGGACCCGCCTGCTCCTCGGCGCGCTCTGGGCGATGGGTGGTCTCGCCACGCTGAGCTTCACCTGGTCGGTGGTGCCGTTGGAGACCCTCCAACGCGGTGTCGCGCTGCTCCTGCTGGCCGCGCTGGTGCACGTCCTGATCCGATTCCGGTGGTCGGACCGGGCCACGGTGCTGGCCGACCTGCGCGTGGTCTACCTGGTCCTCAGTGGATCCGCCCTGATCAGCCTCGGCATCGGGCTCGCCGACGGCACGCTCGTCGCCGCGCTGTCGTACGCCCGGTTCGAGGGCCTCTACAACAACCCCAACATGCTCAGCATCGTCTGCGCCCTGACCATCCCGTTGGGCTGGACGTTCTACCGGCGGTCCCGGCGGTGGGTGGAACTGCTCGGCATGGCGCCGGCCGCCGTGTGCCTGCTGCTCTCCCAGTCCCGCACCGGGCTGATCGCCCTGCTCGTCGGCGCCCTCTGGGTCGTGCTGCGTCAGGGGCTGAGCCGGGTGGTCCGGCTCACCGCCGGGCTGGCCGCCGGGCTGCTGGTCGCCTACCTGGTCAACCTGCTGCCGGTCCTCTTCGCGAACCCCTGGATGCGGCAGCTCGAGCTGCGCTTCACCGACCCCACCGGCGGTGACCTGTCCAACGGCCGCACCGAGATGTGGCAGGCGACGATCGACCTGTGGTGGCAGAACCGCCCCGCCCTGGGCTTCGGATACGCGTCCCGGACCCACCTGATCACCCTCGCCAGCATCGACGAGTCCCTGGGGACCGGGGTGAGCGTGGTGCACAACAGCTATCTGCAACTGCTGCTGGAGTTGGGGCTCGCCGCCGTGGCGCCGCTGGCGCTGCTGCTGCTGGCCGTCGGGCGGGTCGCGCTGCGGGCACCGGTGCGCCGCGCCGATTCGGGTCTGGTCTGGCTCGTCGTCACCGGCCTGCTGATCCAGATCACCGAGTCGGCCATCTTCGGCACCGGGCAGACCTACCCGTACGTGTTCTGGCTCGTGACCGCCGGTGTGCTGCGGCACCTGCCCGGCCACCGGGCCGACCCGGACCGGGCCGCGCCGTCCCCCTCGGCCGCACACCCGCCACGGGTGCACGGCCCGGTGGGCGCCGGGCCGCGCCGGCCGGCGCCGGTGCTGCCCTGAGGTCATCCCACGGGTGGGCGTCCCGGTCGGGACGCCCACCGCCTGGTGATCGTGTCCGGCTCAGCGCCGGTCGTCGGCCGCCACGAAGGCGCTGACCCGGTCCCGCCAGGCCCGGTGGTCGAACGACTCCCGTGCCCTCGACCGGGCGGCCCGGCTCATCGCCGCCCACTCCTCGTCGCGCAACCGCAGCGCACGCTCGATCGCCGCCCGCACGTCGTCCGGCCCGTTGCCGTCGAGCACCAGCCCCTCGACGCCGTCGTGCACATGGGCGGCCAGGTCGCTGGTGTGGTTGAGCAGCACCGGGCAGCCGGCGGCGAGACTCTCCGGCACCTTGGACGGGAAGCCGTTCGCGGCGTACCCGCCGGTGGGGCGGACCAGCATCGAGAAGTGCGACTCCGAGAGCAGCGTCAGCACGGTGGCGCGGGGGACCCGACCGAGGAACCGCACGTCGGCGCGGAGCCCGTCGAGCACCGAGACGTCCAGATCCGAGTGGGCGTCGGCGTCCTCCCGGGTGACCCCGGCGATGGTGAGGCTGACCCGTCGCTGCTGGTCCGGGCTGAGCCGGCTGATCCCGCGCACGATCACGTCCAGCATGTCCTTGCGACCGGGGGTGCCGGCGTACAGCAGGCGCAGCCCGGTGGAGAGCGCGGGCGGCTGCGCGGCCCGGAAGTCGTCGCAGTCCACCTGCGGCGGCACCACGAGCACGTCCAACCCGTGCGCCGCGAGATAACCGGCAAGCGTGGTGGAGACCGCCGTGGCGCGACCGACGAGCCGGGTGGCCAGAAAGGTCGACCATCGGTGCCGGACGAAGTACGGGGTGAGCCAGCCGCGCCGGAACTGCCGCCGGTCGTGGCGCTCGCTGGCGTCCACCACCACCGGGCAGCGCAGCGCGAGGCGCAGCACCGTCCAGTTGCCGAGGGTCATCAACGCCATCGGCAGCAGCACCACGCTCACGTCGCCACGGCGTATCCCCCGCCGGCGGACGGCCCGCAGCACCCGGACCGGGCGGGCCAGCCGGGCCGACATCCGGGCGAGCCGGTGCCGACCGCGGATCCGCAAGGTGACCAGGTCGATGCCGGCCGCGCCGGGTGTCCGGGCCGGGAAGGCGACCTCGCAGGGCCAGTCGTTGACGACAAGCGTGCGGCTGCCCTCGGCGGCGGCGGACCGGGCGAGTTGCAGCAGGCGGTTGGAGGTGGCGTCCCCGTGCGGGAAGGCGTACGCGCCGACGAGCAGCGGACGGGGTCGATCGGGCCGCCCGGTCGATCCGCCGTCCGGCCGCGGCTTCCGGCCCGGCTCCCGGCCGACGACAATGGTCTGATCGGTCATCTCACTCACCGTCCCGAGCCGACCGGTGGCCGGCTGCTCTCTCGTGACACCGGGCCCCACCCCGGACGGGCCGACGCCGACCGTCGGTAGATCTCCAGGTGGATGGCGGCGGCCCGGTCGATGGCGAAGACGCTGTCCGCGAAACGCGCCGCGGCCACCCCGGCGGTGGTCGACGCGGTGTGCGCCGCCGCCTCGTCCACCGCCCGCGCCCACACCTGCGGCGCGGCGTCAACGTCGACGATGGTCACCCCGGGGAGCCGCTCACCGATGAAGCGCACGCCCGGCAGGTCAGCGGCCACGGTGCCGACGCCCAACGCGACGGGTTCCAGCACTCCCCCGGGCAGCCCCTCCAGGCAGGACGGGTGGACGACGACGTCGGCCTGCCGCAGCAGCCCGCCCACGTCCTCGCGCGGGCCCAGCAGGTGCACCCGGTCGCCGACACCGGCGGCAGCCGCCGCCGCCCGGACGCGCTCGTCGTCCGCCCGGTCGCCCGGGCCGACGAGCACGGCGTGCGCCGACACGCCCCGGTCCCGGAGCGCGGCCAGGATCGGTGGCAGGAGCCAGCGGCGCTTCTCCGGCGAGGCCCGCCCGACGGTGACGCAGACCAGGTCCGCCGCCGACGCGCCGATCAGCGCCCGCAGGTCGTCAGGGCTGGGCCGGTGGAGCCGGTCGAGGTCGAGTCCGTTGAGCACCACCTGGCAGCGGGGGTCGTCGCGCCAGCCCGGGTGGAAGCCGAACGTCAACGAGCTGGGCGAGACGCCGAGGATGTCGGTGGCGACGATCCGCAGCAGCCGTTCGCCGATCGACCGGTAGACCCGTCGGCGGAGGTTGCGGTGGCTGTTGTCGTCCCCCCGGAAGTGCGCGACCCGTCCGGGCACGCCGCGCAGCGCGCCGAGCGCGAGCGGCACGCCGGAGAAATTGGCGCAGTCGGCGTGCACCACGTCCGGGCGCAGGCGCCCGAGCAGGCGCAGGAGGCGGGCGGGGAAGCGCACGTCGAGGGGCATCGCGGTGACGGTGCCGCCGTGCCCGGCGACCAGGTCGGCCAGGGGACCGGGCCCGACCGTGTCGCTGAGGGTCACCAGATGCAGTTCGACGCCGGCGGCGGCGAGCCGGGGCAGGAGTTCGGCGGTGCGCATCTCGGTGCCGCCGAAGTTCAGCTCGCCGACGACCCGCAGCACCCGGATCCGGCCGGTCACGACGGCCCGCACCGGGCGAGGGCACGCCGGTAGCCGACGAGCGCCGCCGGCACCATGGTGAGCAGGTACGCGACGCAGGCCGCCCCGGTGAGGCCGGGCAGACCGAACTGGCGCAGCCACCAGACCTTGAGCCCGGTCGCCAGCACCAGGAACGACGCCCAGCCGACGAACTGCGGCCGGAGCAGGCCGATGCTGTTCTGCACCATGATCAGCGGGGAGGTGACCGCGACCAGCAGGGACCAGCCCGCCAACCCGGCGAGGACCGGGAGCCGGATCGTCGACCGGTCGGCGGCGCCGACCCAGAGTTCGATCAGCCGGTGGCCGTAGCCGACCAGCAGCAGCCCGGCCGCCCCCACGAGCACGCCGTAGAGCGCCACCATGCGCCGGGTGTTGCGGCGGACCCAGGCCACCTCGCCCCGGGCCAGGGCGGCGCCGTTGACCGGCCACACCGTCATGCCCACCAGACCGACGAAGATCCAGAGGACCCCGAACAGCTTCCCCACGACCGCGTAGTGCGCCGCCACCGACAGCCCCAGGACGTGCGCGACGAGCGGGTTGTCCACGTTCACCGCGATCGACGACATCGTGGTGAGCGCGAAGAACTGCAAGCCCAGCCGGAGCAGCCCGACGACGGTGTCCCGGTGCACGAGTCGCGGCGCGGGCCGGCCGGCGGGCTCGGCGGACCAGAAGTAGGTGAGCGTGTTGAGCAGGTTGGTCGCCGGCACCGCCAGCACCGCGCCGGCGACGACCACGAGCGGCCCCCAGTCGGCGGCGATGGCGACGAGCACGACGGCCATGGCGGCCAGGGCGCCGGCCGACTGCCAGATGTTGCTCTGCACCATCTGTCCGCGGGCGTACTGGATCCGCTGGATCAGCGAGAGGGGAATGTTGACCGCGAAGGCCCCGAAGCAGATCAGGACCAGGGTGGGGGTCTGCCCGGCGACGGCCGGATCGTGGACGGCGAACAGGTCCACCCACGGCACCACCGGGGTGACCACCACGAGCGCCGCCAGCAACAGCGCCCCGACCACGCCGAGCGTGGCGAAGGCGCCGGAGATCTCCCGGGCCTGTTGCCGGGGGTCGTCGGCCAACTGACCGAGCCGGGTGAGCAACCCGTTGCCCAGCCCCAGATCGGCGAACCAGGCCATCCCGGTGAGCGCGGTGATCGCCATCCACAGGCCGTACCGCTGGTCGCCGAGATACCGGAAACAGGCAGGCGTGATGACGAGCGGCGCGGCCAGGCCGATCCCCTTCGCCACCATGGCGGTGGCGATGCCCACCGTGACGGTACGGTCCCGGTTCGCCCCCGACAGCGGGGCCGACGCGGGGACCGGGGACGCGACCGTGGCGCCGGTGGGCGGCGCGGTGACGACCGCCGTCCCCGTGGCCACCGCCGCCGGCCCGGCCGGGCCCGCGGCCCGGGTCACCGGACTGTGGCGGGGGCGACGCCCAGCCGCTCGGCCATCCACTCGCCGGTCGCCCGCAGCCCCTGGGCCCGGGCGACCGGCGTGACGTCCGGGAACAGGTGCCGCAGGGTGGTGTTGTCCGCGAGCGAGTGCGGGACGTCACCGGCGCGCGGCGGCGCGTGCTCCCGGGCGATCGGCCGCCCGAACAGGTCCTCCAACTCGTCGAGCACCCGGAGCAGACTGGCCCGCGCCCCGAAGGCGAGGTTGACCGGGTGCGGGTGGTGCACCCGGCGGCGGAGCGCGTCGAGGATGACCTCGCACACCGTGCCGACGTAGGTGAAGTCGCGGGACTGGGTGCCGTCGCCGTGCACCACGACCGGCTCTGCGCGCAGGGCGGCGTAGGTGAACCGGGGGATGACGGCCGCGTAGGCGTGGTCGTGCCGCTGCCCGGGACCGTAGACGTTGAAGAACCGGAAGGCCAGTGTGGGCAGCCCGAACGACGCCTGGTGCGCCAGGGCGTACGCCTCGGTGGCGAGCTTGCTGGCCGCGTAGGGGCTCATCGGGCGGGTCCAGGTCAGTTCCGCCTTGGGCAGCGCCGGGTTCATGCCGTACACCGACGAGGAGGAGGCGACGACCACGTGTGCGACGTCGTGCCGGCGGGCCGCCTCCAGCACCATCAGCGTGCCAGTGGCGTTCGCGTGATGGGAGGCCAGCGGGTCGCGCAGCGACCGGGGCACGCTCGGCAGCGCGGCCAGATGGACCACCGCCTCCCGGCCCGCCATCGCGGCGTCCAGGGCGGCCCGGTCCAGGATCGACCCCTCGACGAGGTCGACGTCCAACCCGTCGAGGTTGCTCCGCAGCCCCACCGAGAGGTCGTCGAGGACGCTCACCTCCTTGACGGCCGGCTCGACCAAGGCGGCACGGGCCAGGTTGGCGCCGATGAAGCCGGCCCCACCAGTGATCAGAATGCGCATGAAACCCCCCGATTACGCACGTCACCCGTACATCGAGCTAGTACGCGGCGCGTTACGGCGGCGGTGGGAATTTCACCTGTTCAGGAGACAGCCGGCGGTTTGCCGGCGGGGACGGCCGGCAGACGTCCACCGAACGGCCGAGGATACTGTCCGAGAACCGACCGAAAACCACCGTGAGCTGCGGAAACGCGCACAGTGACAGCATCTTCGTGCGTTCGCGGTGGAGGTGTGAAATGCCCGAGCTGATCGTCTATCGGTCCAACGCTCTGATGTCCGTGAGGTCACGCTTCGACGCCACCCGGGACGTGGTCATGCCCGTCAACCTGGCCTACGCGGAGAGCATGGTCGGCATGTGGCACTCCGGCCTCCCCCAGGTGAGTCTCGTGCCCTCGACCGCCACCGACGCCCAGGTGTGGCCGGTCCTGTCCGCCGTCGGCACCAAAATCCACGACACCTCGGACGACAACTGCCCGATCAACACCGGTTGGTCGTACGTCGGCGGCAACCACGGCTACAACGTCGGCACCCAGATCACCGTGGCCAACCACCGCAAGACGACCGCCGACGTGGGTTCACAGTGGAGCGACGGCACCCGGATCTTCACCCTGCTCGCCATCACCAACGCCAACAGCCTGCTGTTCGGCAACCCGTACACGATCGTCGACGGCATCGCCCAGGGCGCCCGGGTCCGGCCGGCCGCGCCACTCACCCACGTCTCCGGGGCGACCAACCGCACCACCGTGCCGATCACCACCGTCACCCCGGACGTGCAGATCCGCCCGGCCACCCACTCCCACACGGTGTCCGTCGAACTCGACGGCCGGCCGGTGCCCGCCGGCCGGTCGACCGGCCTGGAACTGGTGATCCACGAGTCCTATGTCATCCCCACCTACCGGGGGATGATCGACACCGCCCGGGCGAACATCGGCACCCCGATCGCCACGATCATGCCGAGGATCCCGTCCCTGTGCCGGATCTCGAACGTCTACCGCTGGTCGCCCGGCGGCAGTCTGATCGTCACGCAGACGGTCGCCGCCCTGTCACGGTTCGCCCTGAACGCGGGCGTCACCCAGTGCGCGCCGCTGACGCCGGTGGCGGGCGGCAGCCGCCGGCAGTTCATGCCGAACGTGGGCGTGGCCGGCGGGCTGCACTGGTCCACCTGGGCGAAAATCGACAACCTGACCGCCCTCACCGACTTCACCCCGGCGACCCTCGTCAACAAGTCGTGGCCGGCGACCAGCATGACCCAGTGGGTGGTCAGCGGCGGACTCATCCAACAGTGGGGGATCGCCGTCGGGCTGCTGCCCGTCGCGGACGGCGCGCCCGCGATCCGGAGCCGCTACACCACGACCAAGGGCTGGTTCATCAGCTCCAGCCTGAAGAAGAACTATCCGCAGTTGGTGTGGGGTCGCGTCATGGCCGCCGGGGAGTCGGTGACCGGCACCGCCTACCGCCGCTATCTGGCGCCGCCCTCGACCGCCACCCAGATCGTCGTCTCCGACGACGGTCGCGACTTCGTGATGATCGAACGGGTCGACCCGATCGCCCGGGCCACGATGGCGGCGCCGCAACTGGTCGGCCGGCTGCTGGTGCGGGTCGGGCCGACGAACCTCACCGTGCCGGCCCGGGTCCCCCTCGAGGGCATCCCGTACAGCGTGCCGGTCTCCCCCGGGTACGGGATGTGGCGCGCGGACAGGCCCTGACGGAACCGTCGCCGGGGGCGTCCCTCAACCGGTGGGCACGCCGTAGATCCGCTTCATCGCCTCGTGCTTGGCCGGGACGGGCAGGTGCCCGATGCCGAGCGACTTGGCCTTCAGCCGTTCGAGATATTCGTCGGTGGTGCGCACCGGCCGCGCCGGGATCCCGGCCGCCACGGTGTTGTCCGGGATGTCCCGGGTGACGATCGCGCCCGCCCCGATGACGCACCGGTTGCCGATGGTGACGCCCGCCAGGATCATCGCGCGCATGCCGATGTAGACGTCGTCGCCGATCGTGATCGGCGCGGTCCAGTCGAGCTCGGGATGGTCCTTCCGCAGGATCAGCGTGCCACCGTCGTGCGTGACGAACTGCACCCCGGAGGTGACGTAGACGTTGTCGCCGATGGTGATCAGCCACGGTTCCGAGCCGAACATCGCCCGGTTGACCCCGTAGAACCTGACCCGACCGGTCAGGTTGACCCCCAGGGACCGGACGAACGCCTCGGGATCGCGCGACGCGGCCAGATAATCCCGTACGCGGCGGGTCATCGTACGAACACGACTGGGCACTGACTGTCCTCGATCACGGGGTCGACGGTGGACGACCGGGCCGGTGCGGGTGGGTCCGGTCACTGGGGAAACGAGTCGGCTCCGGCCCCGGTGACGGTGTCGCCACCGGGGGCGGGGATCAGCGGCAGAAGCGGCGGGCATGCTCCAGCACGTTGGGTTCCCGGTGGCCCTGCCGCCAGCGCCGGTACCGCCGACCGGCGGTCTCCTTCGCCTCGGCCCGCTCCTCGGGCGTCCGGTCGGCCAGCAGGTCGAGCACCCGGCTGAGACCGGCCGCGGTCGCCGGCCGGACCACCGTCCCGCCGGTGTCGAGGATCAGTTCACTGAACGGCGTCCTGTCCGAACAGACGACCGGGCAGCCGGACGCCAGGCTCTCCAGGATCACGTGGCCGAAGTTCTCGCCGAGGGTGGGAAACAGGAAGGCGTCGTACCGGCTGAATGTCGGAATGACCTCCGCCGCCGCGAGTTCGCCCAGGTACCGGACCCGGACGTGGCCCGGCATGGCCGCGATGATCCGCTGGCAGCGCGACCAGTAGCGCGCGTCCTCCGGTGGGCCGAAGATGTCGAACTCCACCGGCCGGGTGGTGCCGGCCACCGCCTCCAGGGCCGTGGACAGGTTCTTCATCGGCGAGATCCGACCGACGAAGACCAACCGCAACGGCCCGTCGTGCGCCACGACAGGCGGGGCCGGCTGCGCCGGGATCGGGCTCTCGTTGCCGTTCACCATCACCTGCGCCCACGGCACGTTGGCCCGGATCTGTTGCTCCTCCAGCCGGCTGCACGCCTGCCAGCGCACCCCGAGCCGGCGCAGCACCGGCGCCCACAGCGCGAGGAAGAGTCGCTTCTTGGCGGTCCTGATGGCGAGGGCGCCGGGCGACAGCTCACCACGCGGGGCGACCAGGACGGCCCCGACGCGCACCAGGCGCAGCGCCACCGCCAGGATGGACAGCACCGAGAACAGCGACCAGACGCTGTTGACGTAGAGCAGGTCGACCGGACGGGCGCGGACGTGCCGGATCAGTCGGGCCCAGTGCCGCGGCGCGGCCGGATTCAGGTAGAAAACGGCGGAACGCCCGTCGCGCCGCAGCAGCCGCCCGGACAGACCGGGGTACGGTGCAGGAGAGCCGAGGTCCCGGTCCCGGGTGATCAGGGTGACGTCGAGATCCCCCGGGAGGGTGTCCAGGATGAACCGCAGGGAGCGGATCGGGCCACCGCCCCGGAAGCCCGGCTCGAACACCCCCGCGGTGGCGATCACCCGGTAGGTGCGCACGGCCGGTCGCGGCACCGCGGCGTCGTCCAGGGAGGACGTCCTTGTCAGCTTGCGCACTACCGGCCCACCTCCGCCGTGCCGTTCGGAGACCGGCACCCCACAGGAATGTCTGGAACGTATGGACAGCGATGAGGGCTTCCGGCGTTCTCCGCGGCCGAGGGAGCGACGGATGACCACCGACGTAGTGATCGTAGGTGCGGGCGGAATGGGCCGGGAAGTTTTCGGGGTAATCCGGTTGTTGAACGCGCACGCGGTCGGCGGGGACCCGTGGCGCGTCCTCGGCTTCGTCGACGACTTCCCCACCGAGTCCAACGTGACGCAGGTGCGGCGGCTCGGTGTGCCCTTCCTCGGGCCGACCCGCTGGCTGGCCGGTCAGCCGGCCGGCACCCGGGTGGCGCTGGCCGTCGGGCATCCGCGGCGGCGCCGCGAGACGGACGCTGTCCTCGCCCGGTACGGCCTCCCCGCCGCCACCGTGGTGCATCCGGCGGCGGAGATCGGCCCGGACTGTGTCTTCCAGGAGGGGCTGTTCGCCGCCGGTGGCGCGCGGGTGACGACGAACGTGGTGCTGGGCCGCCAGGTGCACCTCAACCAGAACTGCACCGTCGGGCACGACACCGTGCTCGGTGACCACGTCTCGGTCAACCCGCTCGCCGCGGTCTCCGGCTACTGCCGGCTGGACGACGGCGTGATGGTCGGCACCACCGCCGCCGTCCTGCCGGGACTGCGGGTCGGTCGGGACGCCGTCGTGGGCGCGGGCGCGTGCGTGACCCGGGACGTGCCGGCGGGCACGGTGGTGACGGGCGTGCCCGCCCGGCCGGTGCAGCGGTCAGCGGCGGATGCCGGCCCAGTCGTGATGCCGGCGTACGGTCGAGAGGATGAAGTCGACCACCCGGCGTGACGTGTCCGGGACCTGGTAGTCGAGTGGGCAGGTGACCGGGCCGGCCGCCGTCTGGGCCAGCACGACCCGGACGCTCTCCACCACCCCGACCGGGTCCAGCCCCGTCATCACGATCGCACCGCAGTCCAACGCCTCCGGACGCTCGATGGACTCCCGGAGGGTCACCGCCGGGAACCCGAGGATCGCCGCCTCCTCGCTGACGGTGCCGCTGTCGGACAACGTGCACCGGGCGTGCCGTTGCAGGGTCACGTAGTCGAAGAAGCCGAACGGCTCGTGGAAGGTGATCCCGTCCAGGAGCGTGCCGTCGACGGCAAGCGACTCCAGCCGCTTGCGGGTACGCGGGTGGGTGGAGACCAGCAGCGGCAGTCGCCACTCGTCCCGCACGGCGCAGAGACAGTCGAGAAGCCGGCGGAGCCGGTCCGGGTGGTCGACGTTCTCCTCCCGGTGCGCGCTGACGACGAAGTAGCCGCCGGGTTCGAGGGCGAGCTGCGCCAGGACGGTGGACCGGTCGATCTGTGGCCGGTAGTGGTCGAGAACCTCCCGCATGGGCGAGCCGGTGTGCAGGATCCGGCGGGGGTGCAGGCCCTCGGCGATCAGGTTGCGCCGGGCGTGCTCGGAGTAGACCAGGTTGAAGTCGGCGACGTGGTCGACCAGCCGGCGGTTGGTCTCCTCCGGGACGTTGAGGTCGAAACAGCGGTTGCCCGCCTCCATGTGGTAGACGGGAACCTTCATCCGCCGCGCCATCAGGGCCGAGATGGCGCTGTTGGTGTCGCCGAGCACCAGCAGCGCGTCCGGCCGCAGCTCGCCGATGGCCTTCTCGGTGCCGACCAGGACCGCGCCGAGCAGGTTGCCGAGCGACCGGGTGTCGGCCCGCAGGAAACGGTCGGGCGCCCGTACGCCCAGCTCGGTGAAGAAGATGTCGGACAGCGCGGGGTCCCAGTTCTGTCCCGTGTGCACCAGCGTGTGCTCCACGGTCCGGTCCAGCATGTCGATCACCCGGGCCAGGCGGATGATCTCCGGCCTGGTCCCGACGACGGTCATCACCCGGGTCACGTACGCCTCCTCGTGGCTGCTCGGGGTTCTTCGGACACCGCCGGATGGACGGCTCGGCCGGCGTCCCCCGCGGACCGGCCCTGTGGGGGCAACCGGTGCCCCGGGTTGGTGATCGCCTGCCACGCCTGGTCGAGGGCGCTGACCCGGGGCCGGGCGAGCCGCCACCGGCGATAGGCGTCCCCCGCCGCCACCCGGGCCGCCCGCCGCTGTGCGGGTGGAGCGGCGGCGACGCGGGTGACGAGCGCACCCAACGCCTGCGGGGTCAACTCGGTGAGGACCTGCCCGCCACCGTCGCGTAGCACGGGCGTCCACGGTGTCCGGTCCGAGCAGATCACCGGGCAGCACGCCGCGAGGCTCTCCGCGATCGCGTGGCCGAGGTTCTCACCCCGGGTCGGCAGGACGGCGGCGTCGTAGCGGGAGAAGGTCTCACCCACCTCCCGGGGGCGCAACTCACCCCGGTAGGTGACCACGGAGGGGTCGGGCAGGGCCGCCCGCAGCTCCAGACACCGCTGCCAGTACCGCGGGTCCTCCACCGGGCCGTAGATGTCGAGCCGTACCCGCCCCCGGACGTGGGCGAGCGCGGCCAGCACCAGGTCGAGATTCTTCATCGGTGAGATCCGACCGATGAAGACGAGGCGCGCGTGGTCGGTGGCCGGCAGGTCGGCCGGAGCACGACGCGGCTCGGGGCCGACGCCGGTCGCCTCGACGGCGATCCGCGCCCCGGGCAGCACCCGCCGGATGTCACCCGCTTCCTGTGGGCCGGTGGCGTGCCACCACACTCTGGGTCCCCGCAGCATCCATCGCCAGCCGGTCAGGAACACCCGCTTGCGGGCCCGGTGCAGGCCGAGGGCGGCGGCGCCGAACTCGCCCCGGGGGGCCACCAGGATGCGGTCCACCCGCAGCAGACCGAGCCGCGCCGCGGCGATGGGCAGGATCGAGAAGACCGACCAGACGCTGTTGACGTAGAGCAGGTCGAACCGCACCGACCGAAGCGACCGCCAGAGCCTCCACCAGTGCGCCGGACGCCGCGTTCCGAGATAGAAGACATTCGTCCGGCCGCGTTGCACCCAGGTGCCGGACAGCCCCGGGTAGGCGGCACGCGCACCGAGATCCCGGTCGCGGGTCAACAGGGTGGTGGAAACATGGACGCTGGCCGTTTCGAGCACCTCGGAAATGGATCGGACAGGCCCGCCGGCACGCCACCCGGGGCTGAAGTAGCCGGCCGTGACAAGGACCCGAAAATTGCTTCCCTCACCATCCGCCAACCGGTCGTCGGCATTGGGCGCGGGGCTGGTGGAGCCGGCCATCCTCGCTCCTCGCTGAAGACACGAAACTGGTGGTAACAACGAGCGGGAGCCAATTCGGTGACTGCTCCTCGCAATTTCCGCGAGTTTGCCGAACATTACCCGGAAACACGGGGTCGACGACCCGGAACCCGGTATAAGGAAGGCGCGCGGAAAATCATCCGGCACACGGCACGGGAGGAACTCCATGTCACGAGTGGCACTCATATCCGGCACCACCGGGCAGGACGGTAGCTACCTTTCAGAGTTCCTGCTCAACAAGGGCTACACGGTGCACGGGATAAAGCGAAGGTCCTCCTCGTTCAACACGGAGCGGATCGACCGGATCGACGTCCATCCCCGCCACGACGAGGCGCGCCTGTTCCTCCACTACAGCGACCTCTCCGACCCGGCCTCGTTGACCTCGCTGATCCGCGACATCCGGCCGGACGAGATCTACAACCTCGGCGCGCAGAGCCACGTACGGGTCTCGTTCGACATCCCGGGCTACACCGCGGACGTGACCGGGGTCGGCGCCCTGCGGATGCTGGAGGCCGCCCGGGCCGCCGACGTCGACTGCCGCTTCTATCAGGCGTCCTCCTCGGAGATGTTCGGCTCCACCCCGCCCCCGCAGCGCGAGGAGACGCCGTTCCACCCCCGCAGCCCGTACGCGTGCGCGAAGGTCTACGCCTACTGGACGGCGGTCAACTACCGCGAGTCGTGGGACATGTTCTGCGTCAACGGCATCCTGTTCAACCACGAGAGCCCCCGGCGGGGCGAGAACTTCGTCACCCGCAAGGTCACTCGCGCGGTGGCCAGGATCGAGGCCGGCATCCAGGACAAGCTCTACCTGGGCAACCTCGACGCGGTGCGGGACTGGGGCTACGCCCCGGAGTACGTCGAGGCGATGTGGCTGGCCCTCCAGCAGGACACCCCCGACGACTACGTGGTGGCCACCGGCGAGGGGCACTCGGTACGCGAGTTCGTCGAGACCGCCTTCGACCGGGTCGGGCTGGACTGGCAGAAGTACGTGGAGATCGACCCTGCCTACTTCCGTCCGGCCGAGGTCGACGCCCTCATCGGTGACTCCACCAAGGCCCGGCGTCGGTTGGGCTGGGCGCCCAAGACCCTCTTCAGCGACCTGGTGCGGGTGATGGTGGACGCCGACCGGCAGCTCCTGGAGGACGAGCGGATGGGACGCCTGGTGCGGGTGGACCGATGAGGATCACCGTCGACGCCACTCCGATCCGTCCGGGCCACGCCGCCGGGGTCGAGGCATTCACCTACGGCCTGCTGGCCGGCATGGCCGCCGACACCTCCTGCGAGCTGCGGGTGAACGTCCTGCGTGGCACTCTGCCGCAGTGGCGTCACCAGGTGCCCACCCCCCGCCTCGGCTGGGCCGAGGTCGCCCAGCCGTTACGCTCCGACACCGCCCCGGGTCAACTGCTGCGCCGTTGGACACCGACGCGGGTCCGCGACTCCCTCGCCGTCCGCCGGGCGGTCAACGCGGTCCGGCAGCGTTCGGTCCCCCGGCAGCGGGGGGCGGACGTCACGTTGTACCCGTTCCACAGCAACCCGATCGCCGCCGACCCGTCGGTCGTCGTCGTGCACGACCTGCGGCACCTGCGGGCCGCCTTCCACGCCCCCGGCTTCGCCGCCGTCGTCCGGGCGAACGTGGCCCGCGCGTCCGCCGTCGTGGTCACCTGGCCCCACCCGTACCGGGAGACTTTGCGGCTGTTTCCCGAGGCGGCGGAGCGGACCGCGCTCATCCCGACCCCGACGTTCCAACCCGCGCCCGAACGCGCCGCCACCCGACCCGAACCGGGGCTGCTCGTCTACCCGTCCTCCACCGCGAGCCACAAGAACCACGCGACGCTGCTGGAGGCGATGGCGCTGCTCCCGCAGTGCCGGCTGGTCTGCCCCGGCCCGCTGGTCGAGCCCGAGGCCAGTCGCCTGCTCGCCCGCGCCGCGCAACCCGACCTGTGTGGCCGGGTGTCCTTCCCCGGCTTCGTCACCCGCGACGAGTTGGACGCCCTCTACGCCCGGACCGACGCGGTGGTGATCCCGTCGCTCTGGGAGGCGGCGAGCGGTGCGATGCTTGAGGCGTTCAGTTGGGGGCTCCCCGTCGCCTGCGCCGACGCCGAGCCGTTGCTCGCGCAACTGGAGTTCACCGGCGCGGAGGCGGCGGTCTTCCGGGCCACGGAGCCGGCCTCCCTGGCCGAGGCGGTCCAGCGGGTGCTGGCCGACCGGCCGCGCTACGCCGCCGCCGCCCGGCGCGCCAACGGCCGGTTGGCCGCCCGTACCTGGGCGGCGACCGGCAGCGACTACCTCGACGTGCTGCGGTGGGTGGCGGAGGGACGACCCGGGCCGATGCCGAGATCCGCGTTCGCCGCGGAACTCAGCGGGGAGGAAGCGTCATGAGCATGGCGGACGACCGCTATCCGGTGGCCCGACCGAGCCTCTCCGAGTTGGAGGAACGGTATGTGGTCGACGCTCTGCGCAGCGGCTGGGTCTCCTCCCGGGGTCCCTACCTCGACGATTTCGAGGACCGCTTCGCCCGGCGGTGTGCCGCCGGCACGGCGCTGGCCACCGCCAACGGCACGGTCGCCCTGCACCTGGTCCTCGCCGCCGCCGGGATCGGACCGGGTGACGAGGTCATCGTGCCCGCGCTCACCTACGTGGCGACCGCGAACGCCGTCGCCTACTGCGGGGCGCGCGCCGTCTGCGTGGACGTGCTGCCAGAGAGCTGGTGCGTCGACCCCGCCGCGGTCCGGGCCGCGATCGGTCCGCGGACCCGGGCGGTCATCGCCGTCGACCTGTACGGCCACCCCGCCGACTATCCGGCCCTGCGCGCGCTGTGCCAGCGGCACGGTCTGCTCCTGGTGGCCGACGCGGCGGAGTCCTTCGGCGCCACGGCCGACGGACGCCCCACCGGTGCGCTCGCCGACGCGACCACCTTCTCCTTCTTCGGCAACAAGGTGATCACGGCGGGTGAGGGGGGCTGCGTGACCACCTCCGACGAGACGCTCGCCGCCCGGATGCGCCTGCTGCGCAACCAGGGCATGGACCCGCACCGCCGGTACTACTTCCCGGTGCTGGGCTACAACTACCGGATGACCAACCTGGGCGCGGCGCTGCTCTGCGCCCAGCTCGACCGCGCCGACGAGATCATCGCCCGACGCGACGAGGTGATCGCCGGCTACGAGGCGCAACTCGCCGACGAGCCGGCGCTGTCGGCGCAGCCGGTGGTCGCCGGGGTCCGCCGGGCACCGTGGATGGCCGCCTTCCTGGTCGGCCCGGAGGGGGACGCCACCTCCCGCGACACGCTCGCCCTGACGCTCGATCGGCTCGGCGTGGAGACCCGGCCCTTCTTCGTACCGATCCCCGACCTGCCCGCACACCGGGATCCGGCGGCGCACTGCCCGGTGACCGCCGACCTGAGCCGGCGCGGCATCAACCTGCCCACGTATCCGGAGCTGACCGAGGCGGGGCTCAAGACGGTGGTGGAGCGCATCCGCGCCGCCCTGGCGAGCATCGCCTGACCCACCTGCGCCCGTCCGCCACCCGGTCCCGCCCGGCGCTCACCCGCCGGTCGGAACCGGGTCGAACCGGCGGGCCCGGGGCGCGCGGTATCGCAGCAGCAGCAGGTAGCTGCCGGCCCAGGCGACCGCGCTGACCAGGGCGAGGAAGGCGAGCGCGCCGGCCGCGCCGGTCGCCCCGAACAGCACCGCCGCGACGACCACCACCGGCACCCGCAGTCCACCGAGCAGGACGCCGAGCAGGATCGCCCGCCGGCTCGCCCGCTCGACCCGCAGCCCGGCGAAGCCGACGGCGGCCGGCACCGCGAACAGGCTCTCCAGGGCCAGCAGCACCAGCAGGCTGCGGGCCAGGCCCCAGTTGGGACCGAGCAGCAACCGGCCCACCGCGTCGGGCAGGAGGGCGACCGCGACCGTCATCGGCAGGACGCCGGCGGTCACGACCAGCGTCACCCGGACGGCCGCCCTGGTCCGCACCGCGCGCGACCCGGCGCGGGTGCGGGCCAGGTACGGCAGGGTCAGCGTGGCGGCGGTGGACAGCACCAGGTTCACCGGCCCGAGCAGGGTCCGTCCGGCGCTCAACGCGCCGACCACCGAGGTGCCCGCGAAGGCGGCCACCGCGCTCAGCGACAACTGCGCCGATCCGGTGGTCAGCAGGAACTGCGTGCCGAACCCCACCGCGACGCGGCTCTCCGCCCGGCCGACGCGCCAGCCGGGCCACAGGGCGTAGCCGCGACGGACCCCGACCACCACCCCGATCAGCGCGCCGCCGAACGCCCAACCGGCGACCACGGACGGCGCGTCGACCAGCCGGAACAAGCCGGCCAGCACGGCACAACCGGTGACCGCCGCCCAGGCGACCTCCTGGAACAGCGCGCCGGACGGGGTGCCGACGCCGACGGCGATCGCCTTCGCGTAGTCGTAGAGCACCAGACCGGGCAGGGCGAGACCCACGAGCACCAGATAGGGCGAGCCGACGGCCGCGCCCGCGGCGCCGAGCGCGGCGCCGCAGGCCGTGCCGAGCAGGGTGACCCGCCGGGCGGCGGACGGGACGCCCGACCCCGCCGCCAGCACGGCCTCGGTCACCATGCTGCGGACCAGCCCGGAGCCGAGCACGTAGAACGTGAAGGCGAGGGCGAACTCGCCCACCCCGCCGATGGACTCCAGCCGGGTGACGGTGATCGCCACCAGCAGGTTGCCGCCGCTGGACAACCCCCCGACGAGCAGGGCGAGCACGGCCCGACGGCCGCGCCGGGGGACACCGGGGACGTCTCCGCGGCCGGCCCGGGAGCGGACCCGGACGGTCATCGGGCGGCACCCACCGGCAGGGACAGGTGGTCGTCGCGCCGGGCGGGGGCGCTGCGGGTCGAGCCCAGCAGCAGGAGGACGGGCGCGGCCGACACCACGTGTTGCAGGAACCCGATCGTGGAGTCGGGATAGGTACCGGACCAGAGCAGCACATCCGAGAAGACCAGGCAGAACAGGCTCAACCGGGCCGGGCCGGGCCGACCCCGCCACCGCATCAGCAACGCCACGAAGCCGGCCCAGAAGCCGTGCACGGCCACCACACCCACCGGCCCGTCGAAGAACCAGATGTTGCCCAGCAACAGGAAGCTGTACGACGACGTCGGCCCACCACCGAGGAACTGGTTGATCCGCTGCCCGGTGGACAACGCCGGCCGCTCCGGGTCGAGCACCCGCGGCACAATCCCGTACCTGACATAGTCGGCGACACCAGGCTGCCCGATCTCGACCGGCACGTCGTAGCCCGCCACCGCGGTGAGCTGACTGTCCAGACGGAGCCGGTCGGCGGCGGTGACCTGGGTGTCCACCGCCACCCCCTGCGCGTCCCGGATGGTGTTGCGCTGGGCGAACATGGCGGGCCAGGCGAGGAGGAGCACCACCGTCCAGAGCAGGAGGTGACGCAGCCGGAAGACGCCGCTGACGGCTCCGGCGGCGGCCACGAAGAACACCAGGGCGATCAGGGGCGCGGACCGGGCGGTCAGGACCGCGACGTACGCCTCCGCGCCGACGAGCACGACCACCCAGCAGTACAGCTTCCGCGACGACAGCCGGCCGCCGAGTTGGCTGCCCACCAACAGGGCGAAACCCAGGATGCCCCAGCCCGAGAAGAGCGCGCACGCCATCGCGAGTGGGGTGTCGGACAGTTCGCCGGACACCTGGCTGACGACGGTCCCCCGACCGAGGTGGGCCCCGACGACGTTCGCCGCGATGCCGGTCAGGGTCACCAGCCGCGCCACCGGATAGATCCGGGGGTATCTGGCGGTCGCCTGCCGCATGCCCTGCCGCCACTGCGGATCGGGACGGCCGAAGAGCAGACCGATCGTCTCCACACTGGCGCTGCCCAGCAACGCCAGGCCCACCAGGAGCACGATGAGACCGGTGTGCGGGTTGCCGTTGAGCACCGCCGTCGGAAGGATGAACACCACGTACGGGGCGAGCACCAGGAAGCTGACCGGATAACACCGCAGCAGCCCACCGACCAGCTCCCGCCGACGTCTGGAGCGGGCACCGGGATCCCGGCGGGCCATCCCGGCGCCGACCACCGCGACACCGGCACCGGCGTCGGCCGGCAGCCGGCCGGCGACCGCCCTGGACCCGATCATCAGAACTCCCCTCGCCGTGCGTAACGAGCCAGCCGCAGCCACGGGACGGTCATCCCGGGTGGACCACCTGACGGCTCGCGCCTCCGCCCGGGCTGAGGGGGATGAAACGGGCCAGCCACATCAGGAGAAAGACCGTCAGCGCCGACACCGCGTGTTGCAGGAACGCGATCGTGGAGTCGGGATAGGTCCCGGACCAGAGCAGCACATCGGAGAAGACCAGGCAGAACAGGCTCAACCGGGCCGGGCCGGGCCGACCCCGCCACCGCATCAACAACGCCACGAAGCCGGCCCAGAAGGCGTGCACGGCCACCACACCCACCGGCCCGTCGAAGAACCAGATGTTGCCCAGCAACAGGAACGTGTAGGACGACGTCGGCCCACCACCGAGGAACTGGTTGATCCGCTGCCCGGTGGACAACGCCGGCCGCTCCGGGTCGAGCACCCGCGGCACCAGCCCGTACCTGACATAGTCCGGGACACCGGGCTGCCCGATCTCGACCGGCACGTCGTAGCCCGCCACCGCGGTGAGCTGACTGTCCAGACGGAGCCGGTCCGCCGCCGTCACGTCGCCGCTCACCGTGATGCCCTGGTCCTGCCGGATCTCGTTGCGGTGCTCGAACATCGCCGGCCAGAGCAGCAGCAGTGCCACCGTGCCGAGCAGCAGGACCCGCAGCCGGAACACGCCGCAGACCGCGCCGGCGGTGACCGCGAAGAAGACGAAGCCGATCAGAGGGGCGGTGAGGGCGGTCAGCATGGTGACGAGCACCTGGGTGGCGACGAGCGCGGCGAGCCAGCCGTACAGCTTCGCCCTGGACAGCCGGCCACCCAGGTGGCTCGCGATCAGCAGTGCGAAGCCCAGCGCGCTCCAACCCGAGAACAGCTTGGTCAGCGCCACCAGCGGCGCGTCGGACAGTTGCCCGGAGATCTGCGCGGTGATGCTCCCCCGGCCGAGGCGCGCGCCCAGCAGGTCGGCCGTGATGCTGGTCAGGGTCACCAGCCGGGCCACCTGGTAGATCCGGGGATATCGGGCGGTCGCCTGCCGCATGCCGTGCCGCCACCGCGGATCGGGACGGCCGAACAGCAGGCCGACCGTCTCCACCGAGATGCTGCCCAGCAACGCCAGGCCCACCAGGAGCACGATGAAACCGGTGTGCGGATTGTCGTTGAGCACCGCCGTCGGAAGGATGAACACCACGTACGGGGCGAGCACCAGGAAGCTGACCGGATAACAGCGCAGCAGCCCACCGACCAGGTCCCGCCGGTGTCCCGACCCGGCGCCGCGTGCCGGTCGTGCTGCCCGGGCGTCGATGACGTCGATCTCCGGTCCAGGGTTGGCGACCACCCCGGACCGGTTCATCAGATGCGCCCCTCACTGTTTTCCGTCGCCTCATGCGCAACGAGCCAGCCGGTGCCGCGACACGCCCACGACGGGGAAACGTGGCGAAACGCCGTCGTGCCCCCGTCCGGCGGGCGGACGGGGGCACGACGGGCGTCCCGGAGGCTACGACAACACGCCGTCGACCAGGGACTTGGCCTCCTCCTGGATCCGGGCGAGGTGCTCCGGGCCCTGGAACGACTCGGCGTAGATCTTGTAGACGTCCTCGGTGCCGGACGGCCGGGCGGCGAACCAGCCCGACCCGGTGGTCACCTTCAGCCCGCCGATCGCGGCGCCGTTGCCCGGCGCGGTGGTCAGGACCGCGGTGATCGGCTCGCCGGCCAGCTCGGTCGCGGTGACCTGCTCCGGCGACAGCTTCGCCAGGACCGCCTTCTCCTCCCGGCCGGCCGGGGCGTCGATCCGCGCGTAGGCGGGAGCGCCGAACCGGTCGGCCAGCTCGGCCCAGTGCTCGCTGGGGGTGCGCCCGGTCACCGCGATGATCTCCGCGGCGAGCAGGCAGAGCAGGATGCCGTCCTTGTCGGTGGTCCAGGTGCTGCCGTCGCGACGCAGGAAGGACGCGCCGGCGCTCTCCTCGCCCCCGAAGCCGACCGCGCCGTCGAGCAGGCCGGGCACGAACCACTTGAACCCGACCGGCACCTCCAGCAGCGTCCGGCCCAGGTCGGCCGCGACCCGGTCGATCATCGAGGAGGAGACGAGCGTCTTGCCCACCGCCGCGGCCGGGCTCCACCGCTCCCGGGTACGGAACAGGTGGCCGATCGCCACCGCCAGGTAGTGGTTGGGGTTCATCAGCCCGCCGTCGGGGGTGACGATGCCGTGCCGGTCGGCGTCGGCGTCGTTGCCGGTGGAGACCTGGTACTTGTCGCGGGCGGCGATCAGCGAGGCCATCGCGTTCGGCGAGGAGCAGTCCATCCGGATCTTGCCGTCGCCGTCGAGGGTCATGAACCGCCAGGTCGGGTCCACCTCCGGGTTGATCACCGTGAGGTCGAGGCGGTGCCGCTCGGCGATCTCCCCCCAGTACGCCACGCTCGCCCCGCCCATCGGGTCGGCGCCGATGCGCACCCCGGCGTCCCGGATCGCGTCGATGTCGAGCGCGGCCGGCAGGTCGTCGACGTAGTGGGCGAGGAAGTCGTACGTCCCGGTGGTGTCGGCGGCGCGGGCCCGCGCGTACGGGATGCGTTTCACCTCCTTGAGCCCGGCGGCGAGGATCGCGTTCGCGCGGTCCTGGATCCACTTCGTGACGTCGGTGTCGGCGGGGCCGCCGTTGGTGGGGTTGTACTTGAACCCGCCGTCGGACGGCGGGTTGTGCGACGGGGTGATCACGATGCCGTCGGCGAGCCCGGAGGTGCGGCCCCGGTTGTGGGTGAGGATGGCGTGCGACGCCGCGGGGGTCGGGGTGTAGCCGTCACGGCTGTCCCGCAGCACGGTGACGTCGTTGGCGGCCAGCACCTCCAGCGCGTCGGCCTCGGCCGGCGCGGAGAGCGCATGGGTGTCCCGGGCCAGGAACAGCGGGCCGTCGAGGCCCTGCTCCCGCCGGTAGTCGCAGAGCGCCTGGGTGACGGCGAGGATGTGGTCGGAGTTGAACGCGCCGCGCAGGCTCGACCCGCGGTGCCCGGAGGTGCCGAAGGAGACCTGCTGCGCCGGATCGCTCGGGTCCGGGTGCTCGGCGTAGTAGGCGGTGACCAACCGGGGCACGTCGACCAGGTCGGCGGGCTCGGCGGGTTGTCCGGCACGGGGGTGGGCCACTGCGGGGTCCTCCTCGATGGATGGGGTGGGGCCGGTCAGGGCTCGATGCGCTGACCCTTGCCGATGACGACGACGCCGTTGTCGGAGACGGTGTAGCGCTGGCGGTCCCGCTCCAGGTCGACGCCGATCTCGGCGCCCTCCGGGACGGAGACGTTCTTGTCCAGGATCGCCCGCCGGACGACCGCGTGCCGGCCGATCTCGACACCTTCCATCAGGACGGCGCCGTCGACGTGCGCCCAGGAGTGCACCTTGACCTTGGGCGAGACGATCGAGTTCTCCACCAGCGAGCCGGAGATCACCGAGCCGGGCGAGACCATCGAGCTGACCGCCCGGCCGACCCGTTCGCCCCAGGCGTGCACGAACTTGGCCGGCGGGTACGGCGGCTGCTCGGTGTAGATCGGCCAGTCGAAGTTGTAGAGGTTGAACACCGGGTGCACGTTGATCAGATCCATGTGGGCGTCGTAGAACGAGTCGAGCGTCCCCACGTCACGCCAGTAGCCACGGTCCCGGTCGGTGCTGCCCGGCACCTCGTTGTCCTTGAAGTCGTAGACGTTCGCCTCGCCCCGCTCGACGAGCATCGGGATGATGCTGCCGCCCATGTCGTGCTTGCTGGTGCGGTCCTCCGCGTCGCACTCGACCGCCTCGCAGAGCGCCTTGGTGGAGAAGACGTAGTTGCCCATCGAGGCGTAGATCTGGTCGGGCGCGTCGGGCAGCCCCACCGCGTCGGTGGGCTTCTCCCGGAACGCCCGGATCTGCTTGCCGTCGGCGCCGACCTCGATCACGCCGAACTGGTCGGCCATGGTCAGCGGCTGCCGGATCCCGGCCACGGTCACTCCGGCGCCGGAGGCGATGTGGTCCTCCACCATCTGCCGCGGGTCCATCCGGTAGATGTGGTCGGCGCCGAAGACGATCACATGGTCGGGCTGCTCGTCGTTGATCAGGTTGAAGCTCTGGTAGATCGCGTCGGCGGAGCCGGCGAACCACCACGGGCCGCGGCGCTGCTGCGCCGGCACCGGCGTGACGTAGTTGCCGAGGAGCGTCGACATCCGCCAGGTCTTGGTGATGTGACGGTCCAGGGAGTGGGACTTGTACTGGGTCAGCACGACGATCTTGAGAAAGCCGGCGTTTGCCAGGTTGGAGAGGACGAAGTCGACCATGCGGTACATCCCGCCGAAGGGGACGGCCGGCTTCGCCCGGTCGGTGGTCAGGGGCATGAGACGCTTGCCCTCCCCGCCGGCCAGGACGATCGCGAGCACCTTGGCAGCCATGGTCAGACGCTATCCACCCTGCCGCGACTTCACCACTCGGACGGCGCAGTTGCGCACCCGGTGAGATCCGGCGGTCTGCACTAAGGTGCCGGGCATGGCACCGTTGCGCGTCGACCTGCTCACCCGTGAATACCCGCCGGAGGTCTACGGCGGCGCCGGGGTGCACGTGGAATACCTGGCCCGCGAGCTGCGCCGCCTCGCCGAGGTGCGGGTGCACTGCTTCGGCGCGCCACGTTCCGAGGAGGGCGTCACCGCGTACGCCGAACCGGCCGGCCTGGCCGGTGCGAACCCCGCGCTGCGCGTCATGGGCGTCGACCTGGAGATGGCCGCCGGCACCGCCGGCGCCGACGTGGTGCACAGCCACACCTGGTACGCGAACCTGGCCGGGCACACCGCGAAGCTGCTGCACGGGGTGCCGCACGTGGTGACCGCGCACAGCCTGGAGCCGCTCCGCCCGTGGAAGGCCGAGCAGCTCGGCGGCGGGTACGCGCTCTCCTCCTGGTGCGAGCGGACCGCGTTCGAGGCCGCCGACGCGATCGTCGCGGTGAGCGAGGGCATGCGCCGGGACGTGCTCACCGCCTACCCGGGGGTGGACCCGGACCGGGTCCGGGTGGTCTACAACGGCATCGACACCGCGCAGTACGCCCCGGACACCGGCACCGACGTGCTCGACCGGCTCGGCATCGACCCGGCCCGGCCCAGCGTGGTCTACGTCGGGCGGATCACCCGGCAGAAGGGCCTGCCCTACCTGCTGCGGGCGGCCCGGGAGCTGCCCGCCGACACCCAACTCGTGCTGCTGGCCGGCGCGCCGGACACCCCGGAGATCGGCGCCGAGGTCGAGGAGTTGGCCGCCGAGCTGCGGGCGACGCGCTCCGGCGTGGTCTGGGTGGCGGCGATGCTGCCCAAGCACGAGGTGATCCAGGTGCTCACCCACGCCACGATCTTCGTCTGCCCGTCCGTCTACGAGCCGATGGGCATCGTCAACCTGGAGGCGATGGCCTGCGAGACGGCCGTGGTGGCCACCGCCACCGGCGGCATCCCCGAGGTGGTCGCGGACGGCGAGACCGGGCTGCTGGTGCCGATCGAGCAGGCCGGCGACGGGTCGGGCACCCCGCTGGACCCGGAGCGCTTCGTCGCCGACCTGGCCGACCGGATGAACGAGCTGCTGGCCGACCCGGCGCGGATCGCGGCGTTCGGCGCGGCCGGCCGCCGACGCGCGGTGGACCACTTCTCCTGGTCCGCCATCGCCGACCAGACGCTCGCCCTCTACCGCTCGGTGCAAGGAGGGGCCCCCGCTTAACGCTTTCGGTAGAGGCGGGGCCCCTTCTTAACAGATGTCGACCGGGCCGTGGCCGCGTCGAGGCCGGCACGGTGCCGGCACAGACGGTCGCTATGCACCGCCCGGACGGCGAGCGCTACGACGTGCGGGCGACCATGCCGCTCGCCTGGATCCTCAACACCAGCCCGCCCGACTACGACCTCGGCTGATCCTGCTAGGCCTGGCCGCCACCACAGATCTTGGAAGCAAATGGCCCCCGGAGGGGCCGAAATCTTCCAAGATCTCGGGCGAAGTCGGCAACTGGCTTCGGCCGGCGTCAACACGACGCCCCGGGGGTGCTGGTCCCGCTGCGCGGGTCGCCACAACAGGTGAAACCCGCTCAACCCGCACGAGAAGCCATCACTCCCACCGAAGGATGAGCGGAGAGGTGATCGCCTCCCGGAGCGCGGTGCGAGGGCAGCAGAATGATCAACAGACGGGATGTGCTGCGGGCCGGCGCGGCTGGCGCGTTGGGGACCGGTCTGGTGGGTGTGCTGTCACCGGCCACCGCCGCCACCCCGGACACGGAGGCGGCGGAGCGGGTCAGCCGGCGGGACTGGGAGCGGCTGGCGCGCGCGCTGTCGCCGGCCTCCACTCTCTACCGGCCACCGGACGCCAGCTATCCGCCGCTGGCGCTCCCGTTCAACCACCGGTACGCCGGCACCCACCCGGCGGGCATCGTGACCTGCGCCAGCACCCGGGACGTCCGGGAGTCGATCCGCTGGGCCCGCGCGGTGGGGCTGCCCGCGGTGCCCCGCTCCGGGCTGGGCCACAACTACGCCGGCTACTCGGTGACCCCCGGTCTGCTGCTCAACATGGCCCGGATGAAGGGGATCGTCACCACCCCGCTGCCGACCGCCCCGCCGGCCCGGGCCTACGGGCCGATCCGGGTCACCCATGGCGCGGGCACCCTCACCGTGGGAGCCGGTGTCGCAAACGGCGACCTGCACTCGCTGCTGGAGGACCGGGGCATGTTCGTCCCGACGGGCCGCTGCCCCAGCGTCGGTGTGGCCGGGCTGGTGCTCGGCGGCGGCATCGGGTTCAGCGACAAGATGTTCGGCCTGACCTGCGACCGGCTGGTCTCGACGACGGTGGTGCTCGCCGACGGCCGCGTCGTGGAGGCCAGCGAGGAGTCGCACCCCGACCTGTTCTGGGCCTGCCGGGGCGGGGCGGGGAACAACTTCGGAGTGAACACCTCCTTCACGTTCCAGTACGAGCGGTTCGAGGGGAACGTCGGCGTCTACCGGTTGCGCTGGAGCCTGGACTCGGTGCTGCCGGTGCTCGCCGCCGCGCAGCGGGCCGCCGTGGACACCCTGCACGACAGGCGGTTCCACCTGCGCGTCGGCATCGGGACGAACGGGTTCACCCGGGAGCAGGTGCGCGCCAACGCCAACGTCAACGCCATCGGCCAGTTCTACGGCCCGGTCGAGGAACTGCGCGCCATCCTGGCCCCGCTGCTCGACATCGGCACCGCCGAGGAGCGCACCCGCAACAGCGCGACGGTGCGCGAGGTCACCCCCGGTGAGGCGAGCGCGTTGCTGAGCGCCACCACGCCGGTGGAGAAGTTCGCCGCCAAGTCGGCGGTGCTGCACCTGGCGACCCTGCTCACCGACGACCAGGTCGCCGCCGCCGCCGAGCGGCTGCTCGACTGGCCGGGCAGCGGCAACCCGGACGGGGCCGGGTTCGCGATGTTCGCCCTCGGCGGCGAGATCAACCGGGTGCCACCGGACGCCACGGCGTTCGTGCACCGCGACGGCGTGTTCATCTTCGCCGCCGAGACCTCCTGGGCGGACTACGACTCGCGCCGCGTCGCCACCGCCAACCTGCGCTGGCTCGACGAGTTCTACCGCGACATCTTCGGTGCCACCCCGCCCCGGCACGCCTATCAGAACTTCCCCGACCCGACGCTGAGGGACTGGCGGCGGGCCTACTACGGCATCAACTACGCCCGCCTCGTCCGGGTGAAGCGGAGATACGACCCGACCGACTACTTCACCTATCCGCAGGGGATCGGTAGCTGACCGCCGGCTGCCGACCCGGATCCGGTGCTTCGGCGGCGCACCCGAGCGCGAGACGATCTCGCGCAGTAGGTTGGGCGGGTGACTGGACGGTTCCCGATCGAAGACGTCTCCCCCGTCGTCGCCTGCGGTCGCTACCCGGCCAAGGCGGTGGTCGGCGAGGTCGTACCGGTGTCGGCCCGGGCCTACCGCGAGGGCCACGACGCGCTCGGCTGCAACGTGGTCTGGCTCGGCCCGGACGGCGCGGCCCGCCCGTTCACCCGGATGCGCGCCGGCGAGCCGGGGCAGGACCGCTGGCACGCCACCATCCGACCGGACGCGGTCGGCGAGTGGCGGTTCACCGTCGAGGCGTTCCAGGATCCCTACCTGACCTGGCAGAACGCGGTGACGAAGAAGTTGGCCGCCGGTCAGGGCGCGGCCGAGCTGGCGAACGACCTGGCCGAGGGCGTCCGCGTGCTGACCGCCGCGCTCGACCTGGTGCCGAAGGCCGACCGCAAGCGCGTACGGGCAGCCGCGAAGGCGCTGCGCGACGGGAAGGCCGACCTGCCGCGCCGGGTCAGCGCGGCGCTCGACCTGGCCGACCTGCTCTGGGAGCACCCGGTGCGCGAGCTGGTCACCACCGGCGACGAGCGCACGCTGTGGGTGGACCGGCCACGGGCGCTCTTCTCCGCCTGGTACGAATTCTTCCCCCGCTCCGAGGGGGCGATCGCGGCCACCGTGGACGCGCCGGCCCGCTCGGGCACGTTCACCACCGCCCTCGACCGCCTGCCCGGCGTGGCCGCGATGGGTTTCGACGTGCTCTACCTGCCGCCGATCCACCCGATCGGCCGGGTCAACCGCAAGGGCCGCAACAACGCGCTCACCGCCGGGCCGGACGACGTCGGCTCGCCGTGGGCGATCGGCGCGGTCGAGGGCGGCCACGACGCCATCCACCCCGATCTGGGTACGCCGGAGGACTTCCGCGACTTCGTCACCGCCGCCGCCGAGCAGGGCCTGGAGGTGGCGATGGACCTGGCGTTGCAGTGCGCGCCGGACCATCCGTGGGTCACCGAGCACCCGGAGTGGTTCACCACCCGGGCCGACGGCAGCATCGCGTACGCGGAGAACCCGCCGAAGAAATACCAGGACATCTACCCGCTGAACTTCGACAACGACCCGGACGGCATCCGGGCCGAGATCCTGCGGGTGGTGCGGCACTGGGTCGGCGAGGGCGTGAAGATCTTCCGGGTCGACAACCCGCACACCAAGCCGTTCGACTTCTGGCACTGGCTGATCGCCGAGGTCAAGCGCGTCGACCCGGACGTGTTGTTCCTGGCCGAGGCGTTCACCCGCCCGGCGATCATGCACGGGCTGGGCAAGATCGGCTTCACCCAGTCGTACACCTATTTCACCTGGCGGACGACGGCGGCCGAGATGCGGGAATACTGCGAGGAGCTGGTCGCCTCGGCCGACTGGATGCGGCCGAACTTCTGGCCCAACACCCCCGACATCCTGCACGAGTCGTTGCAGCACGGCGGCCCGCCGATGTTCAAGATCCGGGCGGTGCTGGCCGCGCTGCTCTCCCCCTCCTGGGGCATGTACGCGGGCTTCGAGCTGTTCGAGCACACCGCCCGCCCCGGCGCGGAGGAATACCTCGACAACGAGAAGTACGAGCTGCGCCCCCGGGACTGGGACGGCGCGGTGGCGCGGGGGCGGTCCCTGGCGCCGTTCATCACCACGCTCAACCGGGTCCGCCGCGACAACCCGGCCCTGCACCAGCTCCGCAACCTGCGTTTCCACGACATCGACAACCCGGCGCTGCTGTGCTGGTCGAAGCACGACCCGGACACCGGCAACACGGTCATCGTGGTCTGCTCGTTCGACTCCCGCACGGTGCAGTGGGGCAACACCACCCTGGACATGCCGGCGCTCGGCTTCGACTGGCACGAGCGGTTCACCGTGCGCGACGAGCTGACCGGCGCGGAGTACGACTGGGGGCAGCGCAACGCGGTACGCCTGGATCCCTACCTGCAACCGGCGCACGTGCTCACCGTGCGCCGCCCCACACCGCCACCCGCCGACGAGCCGGCGCACCCGGCCGCAACCGACCTGACCGTCGAAGACGTACCCGCCGACCTGTCCGGCGGCACCGCACCCACCGCACCGGCCGAGAAGGGCGACCCACGATGGACCAGCTGATCGCCGGTGAGGCGCACGACCCGCACGCCGTGCTCGGCGCGCACCCGGCCGACGGGAGCACCACCATCCGGACGCTACGCCGGGGCGCGGGCGAGGTGGCGCTGCTCGTCGACGGCGACCGGCACCCGATGAAACGGGTGCACGACGTCGGCGTCTTCGAGGCGGTGGTCCCCGGCGAGGTGCTCGACTACCGGGTCGAGGTGGACGGCGCGACGCTCGACGACCCGTACCGCTATCCCCCCACCCTCGGCGAGCTGGACCTGCACCTCATCGGCGAGGGGCGGCACGAGCGGCTCTGGGCGGCGCTCGGCGCCCGGGTCCTCGACGAGGGCGTGGCGTTCACCGTGTGGGCGCCCAACGCGCGCGGCGTGCGGCTGGTCGGCGACGTGACCGGCTGGGGGCCGGACGACGGCTGGCCGATGCGCTCGCTCGGATCCAGCGGCGTGTGGGAGATCTTCGTACCCGGCATGCCGGCCGGCAGCCGCTACAAATACCGCATCCTCGGTCCCGACGGGCGGTGGCGGGACAAGGCCGACCCCCTCGCCGCCCGCGCCGAGGTGCCGCCGGCCACCGCGTCGGTCGTCCACCATTCCCGGTACGAGTGGGGCGACGCCGACTGGATGGAACGCCGGGCGGCGCGGCAACCCCACCAGGAGCCGATGAGCGTGTACGAGGTGCACCTCGGCTCGTGGCGGCCCGGCCTGAGCTACCGCGAGCTGGCCGAGCAGCTCACCGCGTACGTGCTCGAGACGGGCTTCACCCACGTGGAGTTCCTGCCGGTGATGGAGCACCCGTTCGGCGGCTCGTGGGGCTACCAGGTCACCGGCTACTACGCGCCCACCGCCCGCTTCGGCGACCCGGACGACTTCCGCCACCTCGTCGACCGGCTGCACGCCGCCGGCATCGGGGTGATCCTCGACTGGGTGCCCGCCCACTTCCCGAAGGACGAGTGGGCCCTCGCCCGCTTCGACGGTACCCCGCTCTACGAACACCCCGACCCGCGCCGCGGCGAACACCCCGACTGGGGCACGTACGTCTTCGACTTCGGCCGCAACGAGGTACGCAACTTCCTGGTCGCCAACGCGCTCTACTGGCTGGACGAGTTCCACGTCGACGGGCTGCGGGTCGACGCGGTCGCCTCGATGCTCTACCTCGACTATTCTCGGCAGGAGGGCCAGTGGGCCCCGAACGTGCACGGCGGCCGGGAGAACCTGGAAGCCATCGCGTTCCTCCAGGAAGTCAACGCCACCGTCTACCGGCACCACCCGGGCGTCCTCATGATCGCCGAGGAGTCCACCGCCTGGCCGGGCGTGACGCGGCCGACCTCGGACGGCGGGCTCGGCTTCGGCTTCAAATGGAACATGGGCTGGATGCACGACACCCTGCTCTACACGTCGAAGGACCCGATCTACCGCCAGCACCACCACCACCAGCTCACGTTCTCCCTGGCGTACGCCTGGAGCGAGAACTACGTGCTGCCGATCAGCCACGACGAGGTGGTGCACGGCAAGGGCTCACTGACCGGCAAGATGCCCGGCGACACCTGGCAGCGGCTGGCCAACGTGCGGGCGCTGCTGGCGTACATGTGGGCGCACCCGGGCAAGCAACTGCTCTTCATGGGCTGCGAGCTGGCCGACGACCGGGAGTGGAGCGAGGAACGCGGCCTCGACTGGTACCTGCTGCACGACCCGGCGCGGGCCGGCGTGCAACGCCTGGTCGCCGACCTGAACCGCGCCTATCGGGCCACGCCGGCGCTGTGGGCGCAGGACACCGACCCGGCCGGCTTCCGCTGGATCGCCGGCGACGACGTCGCCAACAACGCGGCGTCGTTCATCCGGATCGCCCCGGACGGGCAGACGCTGGTGTGCGTGGCGAACTTCTCCGCGACACCGCTGGAGGACTACCGGATCGGCCTGCCGGCCGGCGGGACGTGGACCGAGGCGTTGAACACCGACGCCCACCATTACGGCGGGTCGGGAGTGGGCAACCTGGGCGAGGTGCACGCGGAGAACGTGCCGTGGCACGGCCTGCCCGCGTCGGTCTCCCTGCGCGTCCCCCCGCTGGGCGTGCTCTGGCTCCGCAAGCCCTGACCCCACCCCCACCCACCCCCTCCCCACAGATTCACGGAAAGAGTGCCTATCCAGCGCGGAATAGCCACTCTTTCCGTGAATCTGCGCGCCAGAGGGGGTGGGGAGGTGGTCAGACCAGGTCGGCTTCGCGGAGGAGTTTCCACAGGCCGGCGCCGTCGGGGGCGCTCAGCCACTTCTGGCCCACCGGCCCCGATGAGGCGCGCCCGGCCGGGGCGGGCAGGCTGCCGGCCAGCACCGCCTGGGTCGGCGACAGCCGCCGGATCGCCACGCCCGCCACGTTGTCCGGATGGGCGGCGGCGAACTCCCGGTAGATCTCCTGGTCGTGCTGCCCGTCGTCGCCGATCAGCAGCCACCGCACCTCGGGGAACTCGCGGGAAAGCCGGGCCAGCGTGGCCCGCTTGTGTTCCCGTCCGCTGCGGAACCAGCGGTCGGCGGTCGGCCCCCAGTCGGTGAGCAGCAGCGGCCCGGCCGGGTAGAGGTGCCGGGACAGAAACCGGGTGAGCGTCGGCGCGACGTTCCACGCGCCGGTGGAGAGGTAGAAGACCGGCGCGCCGGGGTGGGCGGTGACCAGACGCTCGTAGAGCACCGCCATGCCGGGTACGGCGTTGCGGGCGTGCTCGTCGAGGACGAACGTGTTCCACGCGGCGAGCATCGGCCGGGGCAGCGCGGTCACCATGACCGTGTCGTCGATGTCGGACAGGATGCCGAACCGGACGTTCGGGTCGAGGATGCGGACCAGCGCCTCCACCGGTTCGGCGTCGGCCACGCGCAGGCGTACGCAGCTCCAGCCGGGGGTGAAGTCGCCCTCGACGACGGTGTCGACGAAGCCGCTGCGGTCCGCGGTGACCTCCTTGCGCACGCCGTTGACCTCGATGGTCACCCGGGCGTGCTTGGCCGGCAGGGTGGCGAAGCTGCGCCAGCCGCGGACCTTCTCCAGCCGGCCGCGGCGGGTGTCCGGGCGGCCCAGCAGCACCCGGCAGAGCACCCGCGCCCAGCCGGGGGCGCCGTACCCGGCGTACGCGATGATGTTGGGCTGCCACCCGGTGCGCCGCAACCGGCGCTCCACGAACCCGTGCAGCGCGTCCTCGATGCGCGCGGCGCGGTGCAGTTGCGGCACGGCGAGTTGGTCCGGTGGTGTGGGTGGCACGTAGCAACACTGCCACACCCGGCGGGGCCCGGCCACGCGAGTGATCTGCACCGATCCGTCCGGGAACGCGCCTGCCGGCGTGTCAGACTGCGGTCGGGGCGACGACGGGGGCGGGGTCGTGTCGACAGCGAAGCGCAACCCGACAGCACAGCGCAGCCCGACAGCGAAAAAGCGCGACCCGACAGCGACGCGCCGCCCGGACGCGCCGGCGCTCGTGGCGTTGCTGCTCGGTGTGGCCGGGGTCGGCTACCGGCTGGTGCTGACCCTGCTCACGGTGCCGGCCTCGAACAGCGACGAGGCGACGTTCGGGCTGGCCGCGCTGCACATCGCCGGCGGCCACGAGCGGCCGGTCTTCCTCTACGGGCAGCGCTACATGGGCGTGCTGGAGTCGTATCTGGCCGCGCCGCTGCTGGGCTGGGCCGGGCCGAGCTGGCCGCTGTTGCGGCTGCCGCTGGTCGCGCTCTACGCGATCTTCCTGTGGCTGGCGTACCGCTTGACCCGCCGGATCTTCTCCGGATGGCTGGCCGTGGTCGTGGTGGGCCTGCTGGCGCTCGGCTCGGAGCGGGTGGTCCGCGACCAGCTCACCGCGGTCGGCGGTCGGCCCGAGGTGAAGCCGGCGGTGCTGGCGTTGCTGCTGATCGCGGTCGCGCTCGGCGAGCGGCGGGTCCGGCACCGCTGGCTGGCCACCGGGGCGTTCGGGCTGCTCGCCGGCCTGGCGTTGTGGTCGGACTGGCTGATCGCGCCCTACCTGCTGGTGGCCGTGGTGGCGCTGGTCCTGGCCGTCCCCCGGGACCTGGTGGGTTGGCCGGGCGTGCTGCTGGTCGCCGGTTTCGCGGTGGGGATCGCCCCGGTGGTGAAGGACAACATCGTGGCGCCGGCCGGGCAGGACTCGCTGTCGGTGTTCCGGCAGATCAGCACGAAGGAGGGGGTCGCCCCGTCGCTCGCGGAGCGGCTGCACGGCGGGCTGTTGGAGGGGGTGCCGCTGGCGTCCGGGCTGTGCCCGATGGACGGTTGCGCGCGCGGGGCGCAGTGGTTCGGCGCGCTCTACCCGGTGCTGCTGCTGGCCGCCGCCGGGCTCGGCGTGGCCGCGTACCGCCGGGCCGTCGACCCGGCCGCCCGGGTGCGGGCGGTGGCGATCCTCGCCCTGGCCGCGGGCGCGGCGTTGACGCTGCTGGCGTACGTGCGCAGCCCGCTCGCCGCGACGGATCCGCTCGCCAACGCCCGCTACCTGTCGGTGCTCCAGATCTCGCTGCCGGCGGTGCTGTGGCCGCTGTGGCTGGCCGCCGCGCACGCGCCGCGGGCCACCGCGTCCGTCGCGGCCCGGCTGCGGGGCGTCGCGGCGACCGGGGTGCTGGCCGGGCTGACCGTCGCGACGCTCGCCGGCACGCTGGCGTTCCTGGCCGGTATGCCGGGGGTATGGGCCGAGGAGCGGTCCGCCCGCCGGCTCGCCGACGCGGTGCTGCGCGCCGGCCTGCGTGACGTGTACGGGGACTACTGGACCTGCGGCCGGCTGATCTTCAACACGGGCGAGGCGGTGGCCTGCGGGGTGCTCGACGGCGACCTGCGGCCGGGGCAGAACCGCTACCCGGCGTACTGGCGGCGGGTGAACCTGGCGGCGCGACCCGGGTACGTGGTGGCGGCCGGCTCACCCGCGGAACGCGCGTTGCGGCGGCTGCTCGGCGGGCGGGCGGACGCGGCGGTGGTGGCCGAGGTCGGCGACGCACGCGTGTACCACCCGGAGCACGCGGTGCGGCCGTGGCGCTGAGCCGGCCCGTACGCTGTGCCGATGCTCATCCTGCTCCCTCCGTCCGAGGGGAAGGCCGAGGCCGGCACCGGTCGGCGGCTGGACCTGTCGCGGCTGTCCCTGACCGAGTTGAACCCGGCCCGGGAGGCGGTGCTGACCGCGCTCGTCGACCTCTGCGCCGGCCCGGACGCGGCGCCGGCCCTGGGCGCGTTGGGCCTGAGCGAGGGGCAGCGCGGCGAGCTGCGGCGCAACGCCCGGCTGCGGGCGGCGGCCACCGCGCCGGCCGGGCGGCTCTACACCGGGGTGCTCTACGAGGCGTTGGACCTGGCCACGCTGCCGGCGGCGGCGGAGCGGGCGGCCCGCCGGTCGGTGCTGATCAGCTCCGGCCTGTGGGGCGCGGTCCGGCTGACCGACCGGATCCCGCCGTACCGCTGCCCGGTCGGGGCGCGGCTGCCGGGCGTCGGGGCGCTGTCGGCGTACTGGCGGGCGGCGCTGGGACCGGCCGTGACGGCGGCGGCGGGCCGCGGCCCGGTGCTGGACCTGCGCTCCGGCGCGTACGCGGCCACGTGGACGCCGCGCGGGGCGGTCGCCGAGCGCACCGTGACGGTGCGGGTGCTGCACGAACGGGTCGTGGACGGGACGCCGACCCGGTCGGTGGTGAGCCACTTCAACAAGGCGACGAAGGGCCGGCTGGTCCGGGACCTGCTCCTCGCCGGCGCCCGGCCGCGCAGCGCGGACGCGCTCGTGGGGGCGTTGCGGGAGCTGAAGTACACGGTCGAGGAGGCGCCCCGGGCGACCGGCCGGCCCCGGCAGGTGGACGTGGTGGTGGCCGACCTCTGAGCGCAAGTTTTGCTCAAGGCTCGGGCGCAGCGGTTCCCCGGCCGGCTGTCGGGGGCCACGGTAGAGGCACCACGACGCCGACGAAGGAGCTGTGCCGATGCTCTCCGAGCCCACCACGCTGCTCGACCGGCCCCGCCCGTCGTCGCCACCCCCGCCGCTCGACTGGCTGACCCTGGCCGACGCCTTCGAGGTCGCCTGCCTGGTGCGCTGCACCCCGCCCCCGGCCGCCGACGTCCGCCGGCTCGGCATCGACCCGTACCGGGGCGGGACCGCCGAGTTCAACCGGGAGGACGCGGCGCGCCGGATGCGGCAACTGCTGCGCCGGCTCGACGTGCCGGTGGAGCACGAGCTGACCACGGGGGGCCTGCGCCGCCGCTACGAGCTGCACCGGCTGTCGGTGTCCCCGGGGCACCGGTCGGCGTACGCGAATCTGCTGGCGGCGGGCTGGCGGCAGGGCCGGCGGGAGCTGCTCGGCGGGCTGGTCCCCGGCGCCTCGACGGCGCGCCGGCTCTGGCGTCCCCGGCTGGCGGCGGCGGCCTGGCGGGCGGCGCTGCTCGCCGGCGGCCGGCACGTACGCCGGCACTGCCTCGGCATCCGGCTGGCCGACCGGGACCTGGCGGCGGTGCTGGTGCGCGGCGCGGCGCTGCTGGAGGTGCCGGCGGTGCTGCGGCCGGGGTCGGGCTGCTTCCTGGTGAGCGTCTCCAACGGCGAGCACCGGGTGCGCATCACCGAGAGCGCCACCCTGGGCTGACCGCGACACCGGCGGGGTTGCGCGGCGGCGGGTGCACGGCGCAGAGTGCAGCCCGTGAGCCGACACTGGTCTGTGCGCGGCCGGCGCCGGACCGCGGCCCCGCTGGCGCTGCTGCTGCTCGTCGCCGCCGGCGTGGCCGGGTGCCGGGACGAACCCGCCAGCCGGGTGCCGATCCGGATCGCCACCGGCAGCCCCACCGCCGTCTACCACGCCTTCGGCAAGTCCCTCGCCGCCCTGCTCAACCGGGAACTGCCCGGGGTGCGGGCCGAGGTGATGGTCACCGCCGCCTCCGCGCAGAACGTCCGGCTCGTCGGCGCCGGTGACGCGGAGCTGGGCTTCACCCAGGCCGACGTGCTGCCGGCCCGCGAGCCGGAGCACCCGGCGGTGCTCGCCGTCGCCCGGGTCTACGACGACCTGCTGCACCTGGTCACCACCGCCGGCGGCCCGATCCGCACGCTCGCCGACCTGCGCGGCCGGCCGGTCTCGGTGGGCGCCGACGGCTCCGGCACCGAGATCACCGCCACCCGGCTGCTCGCGGTGGCGCAGCTCGGTGGCGACCGGGTACGCCAGGAGCACCTGGGACTCGACGACTCGGTGGCCGCCCTGCGGGAGGGCCGGATCGACGCGTTCTTCTTCTCCGGTGGCCTGCCGGTGCGCGGCGTCGCCGACCTGGCCCAGGAGACGTCGCTGCGGATGGTCGACCTGGGTGAGTGGACCGAGCCGCTGCGACGCGCGTACGGACAGGTCTACGTGACCCGGGACATTCCCCGCTCGGTCTACCGGACGGACCCGGTCAGCACCGTGGCGAACCCGAACTACCTGATCGTCAACGCCAACCTCCCCGCCGAGCTGGTACGCGAGGTGACCCGGCTGCTGATGGATCGCCGGGAGGAGCTGGCCGCGGCGCACCCGGCGGCCGGTCGGATGAGCCCCCGGTCGGCGATCGTCACCACCCCGCTGCCGCTGCACCCGGGCGCGGCGCAGTGGTATCGCGACACGAAACCCTGACCGGGTTCAGCGCCCGACGGGTTCGCCGTGCGGCTCCGGCGCGGCCGGCGCCTCGGGGGCGCCCGGGTCGTCGGGCGGCGCCGGGAACCACAGCTCGGCGACCAGCCCCCGGGGGTCGCCCTGACGCATGGTGAGCCGGCCGTCGGACGCGTCGACGAGCACCGCGGCGATGGTCAGCCCCAGACCCGCGCCGTCCACGTTCTGCGCGTCCGGCGCCCGCCAGAACCGCTCGGTGGCCTGGTGGAGCTGGCTGGCCGTCATGCCGGGGCCGGTGTCCCGCACGGTGAGCGCCGTCCCGCCGTCGGCGGGGCGTACCGTCACCGTCACCTCTCCCCCGGCGCCGCTGAACTTCACCGCGTTGTCGATCAGGGCGTCGAGCGCCTGACCGACGGCGGTCGGCACGGTCCGGGCGTACGCGGGCGCGTCGCCCGCGTCGAGCCGGAGCGTGACCGCCCGGTGCCGGGCCAGCGGCAGCCAGGCCGCGACCCGGGACGCGGCCGTCGCGGCGGCGTCCACGGTGACCCGCTGGTTCTCCTCCCGTTCGGCCCGCGCCAGGGTCAGCAGCGCGTCGAGCACGGTGGCCAGCCGGTCGGTCTCCTCCAACGCCAGCCGGTGCTCGGCCCGGCCGTCCGGGTCGGTGAGGCTCGGCCCCAGTTCCTCCACCCGCAGCCGCAGCGCGGTCAACGGGTTACGCAACTGGTGGCTGGCGTGCGCGACGAAGGCCCGCTGCCGGTCCATCACGTCGGAGACCGCGTCGACCATGTCGTTGAAGCTGGTCGCCAGCCGGCGCAGCTCGGGCGGGCCGAGCCGGGGCCGGACCCGGGCGGTGCGGCGCCCCTCGGCGATCTCGTGGGTCGCGGTGTCCAGCTCGGTGACCGGGCGCAGCACCCAACCGGCCAACCCGAACGCGGTGGAGACGCAGGCCAGCACCGCGAGCAGGCCGATGCCGGCGAGCGTCACCCACCACAGGGTGACGGCGCGGCGCACCCGGTCCGCCGGGGTGGTGGTGACCACCGCGCCGAGCACCTCACCACCGTCGTTGATCGGGACCGCCGTCACCAGCGGCCCGTCCACCCACGGCCAGACCGACTCCGGGCCGCTGAACTGCTGCCCGGACAACGCGGTGTCGAGCGCCGGGCCGGTGCCCGCGCCCGGCTGCCACCGGGTCGAGGAGGCCACGGTACGGCGGTCCCGGTCCACCACGGCCGCGCCGATGCGGTAGAGGTCGTCGTAGGCGGTCAGCTCCCCACCGAGCGGGCCGGGGCTGCCGCCGCGCAGGGCCGGGCCGGCGAGCGAGGCGAACCGGGTGGCGTCGGCGAGCCGGTCGGCGCGGACCCGGTCGGTCTCCCGGGAGGCGAGCGTGACCGCCAGCGGGGTTTCCAACGCGATCAGCACCAGCACCATCAGCAGCAGGTAGCTGATCACCAGCCGGCGGCGCATCCGGGCCCCCTCACGCGCCGCGGAGCCGGTAGCCGACCCCGCGTACGGTCTCCACCAGCGTCGGGTCGCCGAGCTTGCCGCGCAGCGACCCGACGTGCACCTCGACGGTGTGCCGGTCGGCCCAGGTGGTGCCCCAGACGTCGAGCAGGATCCGGTCCCGCGGCACGGCCACCCCGGGCTGGCGGGCCAGCGAGAGCAGGATGTCGAACTCCTTGCGGGTCAGGGTCACCGACCGGCCGGCGACGCGCACCGTCCGGCCGCCCACGTCGATGTGGACCGCGCCGGCCTCGATCAGGTTGCGTTCCGGGACGGTGTGCGCCGCCCGGCGCAGCACCGCCTCGATCCGGGCCTGCAACTCCACCATCGAGAACGGTTTGACCACGTAGTCGTCGGCGCCCAGCCGCAGGCCCAGCACCCGGTCGCGTTCCTCGCCACGGGCGGTCACCGCGATGATGCCGAGCTGGCTGCTGCGGCGGCGCAGCTCGCGGCACAGGTCGGTGCCGTCGCCGTCGGGCAGGGTCAGGTCGAGCAGCACCAGGTCGCAGGGGGCGGCGGAGAGCGCGGCGGCGACGGTGGCGGCGTGTTCCACCTCGTAGCCGCGGCGGGTCAGCGCGGACGACAGCGCCGCGGCGACCCGTCGGTCGTCCTCGACCAGGAGGATCCGCACCCGTGCCTCCGTCCGCTCGAGGAGTTGCCCAGGGAATGGTGGCAGACGCGCCGCCCCGACGCGAGGGCACTCTAGGCTGCGGTGGTGATCTACAAGATTCTCGCCGACGACGAGTGGCGGGCGGCGCGGGCGGCCGGGAGCTTTGTCGGCACCGCGATGGACCGGCAGGACGGTTTCGTCCACCTCTCCGCGCCCGACCAGGTGGTGGAGACCGCGCGTCGGGTCTTCGCCGGGGTCACCGGCCTCACCCTGCTCGCCGTGGACGAGGCGCGGCTCGGCGACGCGCTGCGCTGGGAGAAGTCCCGGGGCGGGGCGCTCTTCCCGCACCTGTACGGCGCGCTGCCGGTCGACGCGGTGGTGACGGCCCATCCGCTGCCGGCGGACCGGCCGGCCGGCGACGCGGTGGCCGAACTGCTCGCCTGAGCCGCTCGTTATGCTGCGTCGAGCCCGCCCGACGGCGCGACGCGCGCCCTGCCACGATGCGAGTTGAGATGACTGACAGCAACGACCCGTCCGCCTCCGTCTTCGTCCACCCGACGGCCGACGTGGAGTCCGGCGCCCGGGTCGGCGACGGCACCAAGGTGTGGCACCTGGCGCACATCCGGTCCAGCGCGCAGGTCGGCGCCGGCTGTGTGATCGGCCGCAACGTGTACGTCGACGCGACCGTCACCGTCGGCGACCGGGTGAAGATCCAGAACAACGTCTCGGTCTACCAGGGCGTGACCATCGAGGACGAGGTCTTCGTCGGCCCGTGCGCGGTGTTCACCAACGACTTCCGGCCGCGCGCCCAGAACCCGGACTGGACGATCACGCCGACGCTCGTCCGCCGGGGCGCCTCGATCGGCGCCAACGCCACGCTCGTGTGCGGCATCGAGGTCGGGGAGTACGCGATGATCGCCGCCGGCTCCGTGGTCACCCGGGACGTCAAGCCGTACCAACTGGTGGCCGGCAACCCGGCCCGGCCGAAGGGCTGGGTCGACGCCACGGGCGAGGTCGTCTCCCGGGACGTCGACAACCCGCCGCACCAGGGCTGAACACGCGACGGGGGCGGCGAGGAGGTCCGGTCGTCGCCCCCGCGCGTCGGTGCGCCGGTCAGCCGCAGAGCCGGCCGATCTCGTCCCGGAACCGGTCCATCGGGTTCGACCCGGCCGGGCCGAGCAGGTATTCCTTCAACTCCCGCCGCGCCTCGGCCATCGGGTCGTCCCCGCCCCGGGTCACGTCGAGGATCTTGGCCAGCTCGCCGCCGTCCGCGGCGAGCAGGTACGCCGCCCGCGCCGTCGGGAACTGCCGCCGGAACTCGTCCTCGGGCAGGCCCGCCGGATTGGCCACCACGTACGGCCGCTCGCTCTGCACGAAGTCGGAGACCACACTTGAGACGTCGCTGACCAGCAGGTCGGTGACGTTGAAACAGTCGAACAGCGACGGCGTGCGGCCGGTCACCACCAGGTGCGCGGCGCCGTCGAGCGAGTCGGGGTCGGTCTCGCCCCCGGCCGCGCGGATCCGGGCGACGATCCGCTCGTGCGCCGCCTTCGCCTTCGGTGAGCGGGTGCCGGTCAACGGGTGCGGCTTGTAGATCACCCGCAGGTTCCCGGCGGCCAGCAGCCCGGACACGATCCGCTCCCCCATCAGCACCAGCGACGTGTGGAACGGGTCGTCGTCGAGCCAGCCCTCCCAGGTGGGGGCGTAGAGCACGGTGAACAGGTGGTCGGCGGCGCCGGAGCCGAAGGTGTGCACGCCGGCGAGCTGCGGGCGGCCGACCTCCACGATGTCGCGGTCCAGCACGCCCACGCCGGCCCGGGCGTACCGCTCCCGGCCGGCCGGCCCGGCCACCCACACCTCGTCGTACACCTTGCTGTAGGGGTTGACGCTCGCCGCCTTGTCGCTGTCGCCGTGGCCGACGAAGACGTGCTTCACGCCCGGCTCACGCAGCAGGTGGATGTTCGCGCCGACGTTCGCCGCGTACAGCGCGACCCGCAGCGAGCCCAGGTCGAGGTTCATGAAGTCGACCCCGGCCGGCACGCAGATCACCGGCAGGCGGGTGTCCGCCAACTGGTGGAACGCTTCCGCGGCCCGCAGCAGCACCACCGACCGCCGGCCGGTCGCCTCCAGCGGCGCGAGCCACATGTTGGCCTGGTAGACGTCCTTGGCCGGGCCCGCGAAATAGAGCGCCACCTCGGGCTTCTCCCGGGCCAGCCAGTCGTGCACGGCGGGCAGCGCGCCCGGGCTCGTGCCCCGGCCCCGCAGCGCGGTCAACGCCAGCACCGCGGCGGTGACCAGACCGGCGGCCAGGGTGACCAGGCCGGTGACCACCACCGGGGTGACCCGGTCGACCACGGCGGCCACCACGGCCGCCGGCACCAGCAGCACGTTGAGCAGCGGCAGCCGCAGCCCGGCGAGGTGCCGCGCCCAAGCCGGCGGGACCGGGACGCGACGCAGCGCGCCGAGGTCGATGTTGCGGGTGAACGCCGGCGGGTCGACCCGTCCCTCGACCGACTTGGTGACCGCGGTGGCGCCCACCGCCAGGGTCCAGAGCGCGGCGGGCAGCAACAGCACCGCGATCGTGCCGGCCACCCCGGGACGGACCGTGGCGATCACCAGCAGGGCCACCGAGAGGTCCCGCACCAGCCGCCGGAACGTCCACCCGACGCCGGCCTTGGCGAGCAACTGGGCGGTCCCGCCGTACCGGGTGGCGAGCGCCAGCTCACCGCCGAGGGCGACCGCCGCGGCCACCGCGTACGGGAACGCCAGGCCGAGGACGCCCGCGAGGATCATGACGCCGTAGCCGAGAAGCGTCGCGCCCACCGCGGCCAAGCCCTGCTGGCTGCGTACTCTGCTGAACAACTGCGTGCTCCCTGTCTGCCCGGCAATGTCGGCGAGGCCCGATACCGACGGCTGCGACCCTAAACGGGTCAAGTGACGCACGTATTGCCGGGGTGTCCGGCAGGTGAACGGCAGACGACCACTTCCGCCCGATGCCGGATCGGGCACACCACGCGGCGCGGCCCCGGCCGTACCCGACCGGGGCTCGCCGCGCATCCGTGGGTCAGCCGCCGATGACCACCCGGCGCACGCCGGTCCAGCGGGCCGGGTCGGTGACCCGCCGCCCGTCGACGAGCACCGTCACGCCCGGCAGGTCCGCCGGGGTGAGGTTGCGGTATTCGGCGTGGTCGGCCTGGATCACCGCGGCGCCGACCGGCTCGCCGTCGTAGCCGGGCAGGCCGTGCGCCGCCAACTCCTCGTTCGTGTACATCGGGTCGGAGACGTAGGGCGTCGCGCCCCGCCGCCGCAGCGCCTCCACGGTCGGGAAGACACCGGAGAAGGCGGTTTCCTTCACCCCACCCCGGTAGGCCGCGCCCAACACCAGCACGCCCACACCGGTCAGGTCGCCGTACGCGGCGGCCAGCAGGTCGACCGCGTAGTCCGGCATCGCCGCGTTCGCCTCCCGCGCCGAGCGGACCACGGTGGCCGCCGGGTCGTTCCACAGGTACATCCGGGGATAGATCGGGATGCAGTGGCCGCCGACCGCGATGCCCGGTGAATGGATGTGGCTGTACGGCTGGGTGTTGCACGCCTCGATGACCTTCGTGACGTCGACGCCCACCGTGTCGGCGAAGCGGGCGAACTGGTTCGCCAGGCCGATGTTGACGTCCCGGTAGGTCGTCTCGGCGAGCTTGGCCAGCTCGGACGCCTCGGCCGAGCCCAGGTCCCACACGCCGTTGGGCTGCTTCAGGTCGGCCCGCTCGTCGAAGTCGAGCACCGCCTCGTAGAACCGGACGCCGTGCGCGGCGGAGGACTCGTCGATGCCGCCGACCAGCTTCGGATAGCGGCGCAGGTCGGCGAAGACCCGGCCGGTGAGCACCCGCTCCGGGCTGAACACCAGGTGGAAGTCGGTGCCAGCGGTGAGACCGGAGCCCTCTTCGAGCATCGGCGCCCAGCGGTTGCGGGTGGTGCCGACCGGCAGCGTGGTCTCGTAGCTGACCAGGGTGCCCGGCCTGAGGCCACGGGCGATGGCCCGGGTGGCGTCGTCCATCCAGCCGAAGTCCGGCACGCCCTCGGCGTCCACGAACAACGGCACCACCACCACGACCGCCTCCGACTCGGCGACCGCGGCAGCCGTGTCGGTGGTGGCCGACAGCAGCCCGGCGGCCACCGCCTCCTTCAGCTTGACGTCCAGGTCGGCCTCGCCCGGGAAGGGCACGGCACCGTCGTTGACCAGCTCGACGACCCGCTCGGAGACGTCGGCCCCGAGCACCCGGTGCCCCTTCGAGGCGAACTGCACGGCGAGCGGCAGGCCGATCTTGCCGAGCGCGACGACGCAGATGTTCATGACTGCTTCTTTCCTCCAATGGGGAGCCTGCGTCGCAGGCCGGTCATCATGCGGCGCAGCGTCACCGGAAAGACGACAAGCACCAGGTCGCCCTTGCGGTTCGTGCTGCTGGTGATCACGTGCAGCCGGCCGTCCTCCCGGTGCACCGACCGCTGCACCATCGCCGGGTACGGGCCGCGCACCGGGGTCGAGGCGGCGTCGCCGCCGCGGGTGACGGTCACGCTGACGACCCGGCGTTCCCCACCGGGTTTCACCCCGGCGAGCAGGTCCCGGGCGCGGAACGACATGGTCACCGTCGCGCCCAGCGGATCGGCCTCGATCGACTCGACCGTGCCGCGCGTCCGCCCGGCCGAGACGGCGACCCCGCCGTCGGCCATCACGGCCAGGTCCGGGTGCGGGCCGCGCGCGGTGATCCGGACCACCCGCTCCCCCGCACCGTCGACGGTCCAGCGCACGGCCATCGTCTCCAGCCGGGCCAGCCACTTCGACATCGACACGGTGATCTCGTACCAGTCGTCGGAGAGCCCGCACCGGCCGTCACCGAACCCAGGGTAGCGGGCGAACCAGCCGTCGTCGCGGAGCACCGGCTGCGGCAACCCGTGCCGCACGTCCTGGCGGATCACCGCCACCAGGTCGGCCAGGCTGCCGTACGCGGCCACGCCGAGCCGGACCCGGGTGGTCACCGGCAACGCGCGCCGGATCCGCTCGGTGAGGTGCTCGGTGACGAGCCGCCCGACCCCCGCGCGCACCCGCTCCTGCGTCGTGCGGTCCAGTTTCAGGAAGTCGGCCTGGACCAGCTTGGCGATCTCCCAGGTGAAGTGGCGGAGCAGGACCGCGTCGCGTCCTTCGCCCGGCTCGATGTGCTCGGCGACGAACGCGACGATCCGCTCCGCGCAGTCGAGCCGCGCCACGTGGGTGCTGCGGTAGGTGATGTTGCTCGAATTGGCGCGCTTCACCGCGTAGTAGTAGTCGTAGTCGGCGAGCACCGAGATCCGCCCGGCCCGCAGGCACGCCTCAAGCGTGAACGGCTGGTCGCTGCCGACCGGCATGTCCTCCGGGAAACGCAGGCCGTACTTCTCCACCAGCTCCCGGCGGAACAGCTTGGTGTTGGACAACGCGAACGGCAGGGCCGAGGCGAACAGGTCCACGTCCGGTTGGGTGCTGGCGAAGACCGCCTGGTGCACGTAGCGCTTGTTGACCCCGACGAGCCGCCCGAGCAGCACGTCGGAGCCCCACCTGTCGGCCGCGGCCACCATCCGCTCCAGCGCCTCCGGACCCAGGTGGTCGTCGGAGCCGATGAAGAAGACGTACCGGCCGGTGGCCTGCTCCAGCCCGCGGTTGCTCGGCGCGGCCGGCCCGCCCGAGTTGGGCTGGTGCAGCACCTTCACCGTGCCGGGGTAGCGGGCGGCGAAGCGGTCCAGCTCCTCGGCGCTGCCGTCGGTCGAGCCGTCGTCCACCGCCACGACCTCCAGCCGGTCCAGCCCGATGGTCTGCTCGACGAGCGAGGTGAGGCAGGTGGTCAGGTCCGGCATGGTGTTGTAGACGGCGGTCACCACTGTGACGTCCGGCTGGGTCACCGTCCGACCCCGGCGGCGAGCACCGGCGCCGGACTGGTCCCGCCGGCGGCGGCACGCGGCGGATGCTCCGGCAGCAGCCGGGAGTAGACGCCGTCGAGGACCTCCGCCTGCGCCGCCCAGGTCCAGTTGGCCAGCAGCCCCGGCTGGTCGTACGCGGCGCGGTAACGCTCCCGGTCGGCCAGCACCGCCCGCACCGCGCGCACGTAGTCGCTGACGTCCTCGGCGGTGAACACCTCGCCCTGACCGGTCGAGCGGACGGTCTCCGCCATGGTGCGGACGTCGGAGACCACGAGCGGGAGCCGGGCGTGCGAGTACTCGAAGAACTTGGTGATCAGCGCGATCTCGTGGTTGGGCCAGTGCTGGATCGGGATCACGCCGACGTGGGCGCCGGAGAGGAAGGGCACGACCTGGTCGTGCGGCACGTAGGGCAGCACGTGCACCCGGTCGCCCGCGCCCAACTCGCCGGCCCGGGCGACCAGCCCGCGCACATAGTCGGAGCCGGGCTTGTTGACCACCAGGGCGACGTGCGCCCCGGTCAGCTCCGGCAGCGCCTCGATCATCACCGCGAGGCCGCGCTTGGGCGCGGCGACCCCGCTGTAGACCAGCAACGGCACGTCCGGCCCGAGGCCGCCGCACCGGAGACGGATGTCCGGCGCCTCGGCCCGGCCGCCGGTCAACTCGTCCACCGCCGGGGCGTTGAGCACCACCGCCGGTCGTTCGGCCAGGCCGTGCTCGGCCTGGAGCAGGTCGGCCAGCCCGCCGGAGACGGTCATCGTCGCGTCCGCGTACGGCACGAACTCGCGTTCGTGGGCCATGTTGCCGGGCAGCCAGCGGGCGTTGTCGCGCCACGGCTGCACACCGGGCAGGTATTCGTGGGCGTCCCAGACCAGGGCGACGCGCCGCCCCTCGGCGGCGGCGCGGATCTTGGCGCGGGCGCCGACGCCGAGCATGCGGAAGTCGTTCGCGTGGATGAGGTCGGGCCGGAGCTTGTCGACGACCGGACCGTAGCCCAGCTCGTAGTCCCACAGGCCCGGCTCCAGCCGCCGCCACGCCCCGCCGCCCTGTACCCGCTGCCAGAACCGGGTGAAGGCGCGGTCCCACGGCCCGTCGAGCTTGCGCGCCCTGGCCCGGCCGAGTTGCCGCTGGCGCAGCGACACCCACCGGCGGGTCAGGCCGGAGAGGCGCTCCTCGGCGCGCAGCAACTGCCAGCGCAGCGCCGGCCGACCGGCCGTGGTCAGCTCGGCGCGGCGGACCCGCAGGTCGGCGCGCCAGGCGCGGACCTCCTGCGCGCGGTGGGCGGCGACGCCGGTGGGCGGGTACGCCAGCGGCGCCCGCAGCCACGACCGGCGGAACTCGTGTGGCCGCTTGGCCATCGGCAGCGGCACCTTGAGCAGGCGGACCTCGGCCGCGCCCAGCGTCCAGGTCCTGGGCACGCCGCCGGGGGCCCGGCCGAGCAGGACGACCTCCCAGCCGGCGTCGGCGGCGGAGCGGGCGGCCTTCTGGACCCGCGAGTCCCCGTCCACCGCGTTGTCCACCAGCATGACGACCCGTCCCCGGGTGCGCTTCGTCATGTCTGCGCCCTCAGCTCCCATTACCGCCCGTCTCCGTCCCCTCGGCCCCACGGCCCGAGGACCCCGGCGAGTCTACGACAACGCAACGGGCGTATCGGGCCCGCCGCCGCCGTGTCCCCGGTACCGACACCTCGGTTGCTAACCTCCATCCCTGGCCGGCGCGGGCGGGGGCACGCGCCCGACCCGACCGGTGTCCCGGCGGCCCCGGGAAGGCGCTGCCGGCGACCCGCTCGACCTCCCTGCGAACAGGACGAAAATGGACATGGTGACGACAAGCGAGCGCTCGCCGGCCGCGCCGGAGCCGGCCGACCCGCCCGCGCCGGGCGGGACCGCCGCGCGGCTCCGCGCCGCCGTCCGGTACGCCCTGCCCGCGCTCGCCGGCTGGACCGTGGTACGCCTGCTCGGCCTGCTCAGCATCTGGCTCTGGGCCCGGAGCACCGGTCGCGGCACGGTCGGCGAGCTGACCCGCGCCGACGGCGTCTGGTATCTGGGCATCGCGCGCGACGGTTACGACAGCGCCACGCAGTTGCACAGCAACATGGCGTTCTTCCCGCTGTACCCGGGCCTGACCGCCGGGCTGGACACGGTCACGCCGTTCGACCTGCTCCACACCGCCCTGCTGGTGTCCTGGGTGGCGGGGTTCGCCGCCGCCTGGGGGCTGTTCGCCGTCGGCGCCCACGTGTACGACCGCCGCGTCGGGGTGGTCCTGGCCATGCTCTGGGGCGTGCTGCCGCACGCCGCGGTGCAGCTCATGTCGTACAGCGAGGGGTTGTTCACCGCGCTCGCGGCGTGGTCGCTGTACGCGCTGCTGCGCCGGCACTGGCTGACCGCCGGCGTGCTCTGCCTGCTCGCCGGCCTCACCCGGCCGACCGGCTCCTCACTCATCGGGGTGGTCGGCCTGGCCGCGCTGATCGCGGTGGTCAGGCGTCGGGACGGGTGGCGGCCGTGGGCGGCGATGCTGCTCGCGCCCGCCGGCTGGCTGGGCTACCTGGCGTGGGTCGGCTGGCGCACCGGCCGCCCGGACGGCTGGTTCCGGATCCAGGGCGAGGGTTGGGGTTCCTCCTTCGACCTCGGCGTGAACACCGCCCAGCGGGCCCGGGAGGTGCTCAGCAAGCCCTCGGAGCTGGAGTTCTACGTGGTGACGCTGGTGGCGGTGCTGGCGATCATGTTGTTCGTGCTCAGCCTGCTCGACCGGCAGCCGTGGCAGTTGTCGCTCTACAGCGGGCTGCTGTTGCTGACCACGCTCGGCGCCGCCGGCTTCTACCACTCCAAGGCCCGGTTCCTGCTGCCCGCGTTCCCGCTGCTGCTGCCCGCCGCGGTGGCGCTGGCGCGCGCCGGTCGGGCCCGGGCGGCGACCGTACTGACCACCCTCGCGCTGGTGTCCGCCTACTTCGGCGGCTACCTGCTGCTGGTCTGGCGTTTCTCGCCGTGATCCGGCGGCGGGCTCAGCGGGTGTACCGGCGGACGTCCCAGAGCCACACGTCGTCCACCCGGGCGCCGGGCCCGTAGAGCGCGTCGAGCACGGCACGCAGCCGCGCCGCGCGGGGGTGCGCCGCCGGCAGCGCCAGCGCGTCGGCCCGCCAGTAGCGCGCGTCGGCGAGCGCCCGGTCCCGGTCCGCCGGACCGGGATCCGGGGACCGCGTCCCCTCGTCCACGGCGGCGAGCAGCGCGGCGGTCGGTTGCGGCCGGACCCCCCACCGGCCGGTCGGGTCGGTCTTCGACACCGGGCCCAGGAAATAGCCCTGCGGCACGGCGAACCCGGCGTGCGCGGCGGAACCCCACCACACCGACGTCATGTTGTCCACCGGGACGGGCACCAGGGTCCGTCCCGGGGTGACGTGGTCCCGCCAGGCGCCGGAGGTGACGAACGCCGGCACCGGGGGCCGGCGCTGCGCCGGCAGCGGCGTCGGCGCCACCGGCGCCAGCGCCGCCAGCAGCGCGGCGCCACCGAGCGCGGCGACCAGCCGGTCCGCCGGGGCGGACCGCCCGGCGAGCCCCGCCAGCCGGTCGACGGTGAGGGCAAGCAGCACCCCGACGGCCGCCGTGGTGATCAACCCGAACCGGGCGACCACCAGCGAGTCGACCACCGGCAGGTTCTGGACCAGGGCGAAGGGCGCGGGCACCGAGGAGTGCCGGGGACCCCAGGTCCACCTGGTGCCCATGGAGAGGATCGCGGCCACCACCGCGACCAGGGCGAGCACCCGGACCAGCGGCTGCCGGCGCTGCCAGAACACGGCCGCGACCAGCAGGAGCACCAACGGCCAGCCGAAGCAGCTCGCCTCCTCGGTGGTGTTGGCGACCAGGCCCCGCACGCTGCCCGGACCGCCGCCCACCGACTCGGTGGCGTAGGTGACGTACGACTTCAGCGCCAGGACGAACTGGTCCGGCGAGCCCGGGTGACCCACCCGGTGCTGCGGGCCGGCGAACTGCATCCACAGCGGATACGCGCCGGCCAGCAGCACCAGCAGCCCGGCGACGGCGATCCCGCCGGCCAGTGGCCGGGCGGCGGCCACCACCCGCCGGGGCCGGACCAGCAGCCAGCCCGCCAGCCCGGCCAGGCAGGCCAGCGCGGTCAGGAAGAGGACCTCCAGGCCGACGAAGAACTGCGCCACGACGAGCACGCCGAGCAGCAGCCCGTCGCGGCGCACCCGGCCGCCGCGGGCCAGGCACACCACCCGCCAGACGAGGAACGGCACCAGCCACTGGGCGGTGATGTGCGGGTGGCCGTTGCTGTGCGACACGAGCGCCGGGGCGAAACCGCAGAACAGCCCGCCGACCCCGGCGGCGAGGTGACGCCGGACCACGTGCCGGGAGAGCACGTGATACCAGGCGTAGGCGGTGCCGGCCAGGTTGAGCGTGACGAACAGCAGGTACGCCGCCGGAGCGCCGGCGAGCAACGTCACCGGGGCGAGCACCAGGCCGGGAAGCTGCACCCCCACGTTGCCCATCAGGTTCACCCCGTCCGGGGCGTTCTGGAGCGTGGTGAAGAACGGGTTCTCCAGGTGCGTGACGGCGTGCGCCGCGTACGCCAGCATCCACTCGTTGAAGCCCTGGTCGGTCGGCCGGCTGCCGAGCAGCCGGCCGGGCACGTCCAGCCAGCCCCGACCGGTGACCAGCAGCGCGCCCGCCAGGTAGACCAGGGCCGCCGCCAGGTCGTACCGCCACGACCGCCGCCGCGGCCCGCCGGCCGGCGTGCCCGCGGAACTGTCGGCCGGCGTATCCGCGGAACTGTCGGCCGGGACCGGACGGTCCGCGACGGCGGCGGCCCGGTCGTCGGCCGGGCCGGCGAGGGCGGGGCCGTGCGGACCTCGGGCGTCGGACCGGGAATCAGTCATGACGCCCGATGCTACGAGCGACCGGGATGCCGTTACCGTAACCGGGGCATCACGGAGTGTCGCACATCCGGTGGCTCAGAGCCGGTGCGCGGCGTCGCCCGTCGTCACGCCCCGGGTGTCGAAGAACCGCTTGGCCCGCCCGACGAGCGCGTCGACGTCGTACGAGCGGTGGTTCTGCACCAGGATGACCAGGTCCGCCGCGGCGACGGCGGCCTCCAGGTCCTCGGCGCGGGGCACGCTGCCGCCGAGCGCCTGCCAGTGCTCCACGTGCGGGTCGTGATAGCTGAGCTTGGCGCCGAGCCCGTGCAGCAGGCGGGCCAGCGGCACGGCCGGCGACTCGCGCTGGTCGGCGATGTCCGGCTTGTAGGTCACGCCCAGCAGCAGCACCGAGGAGCCGTTCGCGGCCAGGCCGGCGTCGTTGAGGATGTCCTGCGCGCGGCGGACCACGTACGACGGCATGGTCGCGTTGATCTCCTGGGCCAGCTCCACGAACCGGAACGGGTAGCCCAACCGGGCCCGCACGTTGTGGCTGAGGTAGTTGGGGTCGATCGGGATGCAGTGCCCGCCGACGCCCGGGCCCGGATAGAACGCCTGGAACCCGAACGGCTTGCTGCGCGCCGCGTTGATCACGTCCCACAGGTCGATGCCGAGCTGGTGACAGAACCGCGCCATCTCGTTGACGAGCGCGATGTTGACGTGCCGGTAGGTGTTCTCCAGCAGCTTGGCCGTCTCGGCTTCGCGGGTGCCCTTGGTGCGCACCACCGTGTCGACGAAACGCCCGTAGAACGCCGCCGCCCGGTCGCCGCAGGCCGGGGTGTGGCCGCCGACCACCTTGGGGGTGTTGCGCGGGCCGAAACGCTCGTTGCCCGGGTCGATGCGCTCCGGGGAGAACGCCAGGTGGAAGTCGGTCCCCGCGCGCAGGCCGGACTCCTCCAGGATCGGCCGGACGATCTCGTCGGTCGTCCCCGGGTAGGTGGTCGACTCCAGCACCACGAGCATGCCGGCGCGCAGGTTGCGGGCCACCGCCCGGGTGGCCGACTCGACGGCGCCGAGGTCCGGCCCGCCGTCCTCGGACAGCGGCGTCGGCACGCAGATCACCGCCGTGTCCGCGGTGGCGATCTCGGTCTCGTCGGCCGTCGCCCGGAAGCCGGCGGCCAGCATCTCGGCGATGTCGGCGTCGGCGAGGTCGTCGACGTGGGACCGGCCGGCGTTGAGGGCGTCGACCACGCTGCCCTTGACGTCGAAGCCGAGCACCGAGGCACCGGCGCGGACGGCCTCCCGGGCCAGCGGGAGCCCGACATAGCCCAGGCCGAGAATCACCACATCTGTCATTTCATGTCCCTTGTGCGTCGCTGGTCGGGCGGAGGAGGCGTGGTCGCGCGAGCCGTGGGCATGCTACCCGCTGCCACCCTCACACCCGGGTCAGCTCGTCCGTGGTGGGCTGCCCGTCCGACGCCGGCAGCGCCGGGCGCCGGCCCGCCGGGGCCAGCCGGTGGTAGAGGCCGTTCTGCACCTTGGCCTGCTCCTCCCAGGTCCACGCCGCGAGATCCATCGCCGCGTACGCCGCGCGGTAGCGCTGCGGATCGGCCACCACCGCCTCGATCGCCCGGACGTACTCGTCGGTGTCGTCGACCCGGAAGACCTCGCCCTGCCCGGTCTGCCGCACCGTCTCCGCCATCGTCTCGACGTCGCTGACCACGATCGGCAGGCGGGCGTGCGAGTACTCGAAGAACTTGGTGATCAACTGGATCTCGTGGTTGAGCCAGTGGTGGATCGGGATGACCCCGACGGTGGCGGTGGAGAGGAACCCGACCACCTCGGCCGGCGACACGTACGGCAACACGTGCAACCGGTCGGCCACCCCCAGCTCGTCGGCCCGCTTCTTCAGGCTGGTCAGGTAGGGGCCGTCCGGCGCGTTCACCACGAACGCCAGGTGCGTCCCGGGCAGCCGGGGCAGGGCCTCCACCATCACGCCCATGCCGCGGTGCGCCGCCGCGGCGCCGCTATAGACCACGAGCGGCACGTCCGGGCCGAGACCGCAGGCGCTGCGGAGGTCCGGACCGGTGCCGGCGGCCCCGAGCGCGTCGGCCGCGTGTGGGGTGTTCAGCACGACCGAGGGCAGCTCGGGCAGGTCGTGGTCCCGCCGGAGGAACTCGGCGAGCCGCTCGGACACCGTGATGACCGCGTCGGCGTGGCGGGCGTACTCGTGCTCGTGGGCGCGGTTGGCCACCATCCACCGGGCGTTGTCCGCGCGCGGCTTCACCCCGGGCAGATACTCGTGGACGTCCCAGATCAGCTTGATCGTGCGGCCCTTCGCCGCCGCGCGGATCTTGGCACGGGCGCCGACCCCGATCATCCGGAAGTCGTTGGCGTAGATGATGTCCGGCTTGAGCTCGTCGACCGTCCGGCCGAAGGCCAGCTCGTAGTCCCAGAGCTGCGGCTCCAGCTTGCGCCACGCCCGGTCGCCACGCAGCCGGAGCTGCGCCCACGTGTAGACGCGGTCCGACGGGGTGCTCAGCGTCTTGCGGCTGGTCTGCCCCCGGGTGAGCTGCCAGTGCCGGAACGAGACCCACTTCCGGGTCACCTTGGCGGCCAGCTCCTGCGCGCGCAGGCCCTGCCGGGCCAGCGCGGAACCACCGCCGGCCAGCGCCGCCCGACGCACCCGCAGGTCGGCCTGCCAGGCCCGCACCTCCTGCTGACGGTACGCCGCGACACCCGTCGGCGGGTACGCCAGCGGCCCGGTCAGCCAGCGCCGGCGGAACTCGTGCCGGCGCTGCCGCAACGGACTCGCCATCCGCAGGAGCTGCACCTTCGCCGCCCCCAACTGCCAGCTCTGCGGCTGCCCGTTCGGGGAGCGGCCGAGCAGGATCACGTCCCAGCCGGCGTCGGCGGCGGACTTCGCGGTCTTCTGCACCCGAGAGTCGCCGTTCACGCCGTTGTCGACGAGTATCACGATCCGGGCGGGCGCCGAAGGCGCACCTTCCCCCGTCGCGGCCATTGCCTTTTCTCCTCTGTCTCAAGGCCCGTGCGACGCCGGCGTCACCGGTGCGCGGGTGCCCAACAGCTCTCGACCGGGCGACGCCTGCGGCGCCGCTCAGTCACCACCCGACGTACGAACGGTCCTACCCGCCACGAGCTGGTCGAACTGGTGCTCGACCGGTGGCCAGTCCCAGGTCGCGACCGCGTGCTCGGCGGCCGACTCACCCGCCTTGCGCCAGGAGTCCTCGGTCGCGGTCACGGCGAGGATCCGCTCGGCGGCCTCCGCCGGGGTGTCGACCACCCAGTCCGCCGGGAACAGGCTGCGGGCCGAGGCCGGACGGCCGGCGAAGAACGGCCAGTCCCGCACCACCGGAACCGCCCCGCTCGCCGCGCCCTCCACCAGGCCGCAGTGGAAACTCTCCCGCACCGAGCTGCTCAGGATCACGCCGACCCGGGACAACGCCGCCGGCACGTCGTCCACCTGGCCGACCCGGACCACCGCGCCGGCCGGTTCCAGCTCGGCGATGTCGGCCAGGAAACCGTCCCAGTAGTGTCGGCTGTCCGGGCTGGCGTCCGCGTCTAGGTCGCGGCCGAACAGCAGCAGCCGGTACCGCTCGTCGTGGGCCCGCAGGTGACGGAGCACCTCCACCGCCCACCGGGGGTCCTTGGCGACCGCCTTGATGCCGACCAGGCCGAGCGTGAACCGGGCCTCGTCGTCCTTGGGTCGGCCGAAGGCGCTCAGGTCCATGGCGTTGCTGATCACGTGCAGCCGGGTGCCGGCCGCGGTCACCGCCGGCACGGCCGCGACGGTGAGGTCACGCAGATGGTCGGAGACGAAGACCAGGTCGTCCACCCGGGAGAAGTCGACCAGGTGCGGCCACGCGGCGAACGCCTCGAAGCTGTGCAGCCGGACGATCACCCGGGTCGACCCCGGGTCGAGCAGCGAGAACAGTACGGCGAGCGCGGCGCACCAGTCGACGAAGACCACGTCGGCCCACTCGACCTGCGGGGCGAGCCACTCGCTGACCTTGTCCCCGTACGTCGTGTCGCCGGCGAGGATCTGCTGCGCCATCGCGCGCCTGTTGTTCAACAGCGGCACGTGGGTGCCGTCCTCGCCCGGGTCCAGGAACCGCAGCTCGACGTCCGGCCGCTCGTCGAAGTGCCGCCGGATCAGGTCGAGGAAACCGTGGTTGCCGTAGGTGACCATCAACAGGCGCAGCGGCCGGTCGGTCGGCGCCGGGGCCGGCTCGCCGCGTCGACCCCGGGGCGCGGACAGAGCCCGTACCGCGGCGCTGGCGTGCCAGGGCGCCAGGAAGGCCCGGGCGTCCTCGGCGAGCGGCGAGGTCAGCCGGTCGAAGTGCAGCCGCCGGTCGAACACCTGGCGCTGGGCGGCCTCGACGAAGCCGACGGCGCCGGCGACGTCGCCCCGGGCGAGGCGGGCGTCGGCGAGCGCCAACTGGGCGGTGACGGCGGCCGGAAGGCTCGGCGGCGTGCCGGCGTCCAGCTCGGCGACCGCCTGCCGGGCCAGGATCTCCGCCCGCAGTTTGGGACTTCCGACCCGGCGCAGCGCCGCGGCCGACACCCGGGCCGCCCGCTCCGGCTGCCCGGCCGCGAGCAGCCGGGTGTGCAGCAGGTCGGCGAGCCGGCCCCGGGAACGGTCGGACAGGCCGGGGGCGGTGACCGCGGCGCCCCACAGGCCGGCGACCGCGCGGGAGCGCATGGCGGCCGGCGAGGTCGTCACCCGCACCGCGGCGCTCGCCGCCCGGCGGGCCGACCGCTTGGCGGCACGCGGAAGACTCATTCCGGAACCTCCGTCCGAGCCGTCGGGTCGCGAGGCACATCGAAAGCCATCGGGCGCGGGCCCCCTGCTGCCGGAACGGTCGCCAGAGCGGTGACGGACGGTTGGTCGGACCGAGTTTGCCACAGCGCTCGACACACCTCCAAACCGACGTTCGCTTCCGGAACAGGCGCTCAACATCTGGCATCATGTGGCACAACCCGGGCTGAACGGCACGACCGTGACGGGTGTCCGAGCAGCCGGTCCGGCGGCGACGGACCCGGGGCCCGGGCGGGCGGGGTGGCCCGCCCGCCGCCGGTGGCTAGACTTCTGGGGCCGGCGACGACCCGGCCGCCACTCCCCCGCAGCGCCCCGCACCGACATCCGTATGCCCCGAATCCAGGTGGAGCACCCCGAAGTGAAGGTCGTGACCGCGTCGTGAAGGTTGTCAGCATCGTCGGAGCCCGACCGCAGCTGGTGAAACTGGCGCCGATCGCCGCCGCCTTCGCCGAGACCACGCACCACCACGTCATCGTGCACACCGGGCAGCACTACGACGCCGACCTCTCCGACGTGTTCTTCTCCGGCCTCGGCATCCCCCGGCCCGACGTGCACCTCGGCATCGGCTCGGGCAGCCACGGCGAGCAGACCGGCCGGATCCTCGCCGCGCTGGACCCGGTCTTCGCCGCCCAACGGCCCGACTGGGTGCTGGTCTACGGCGACACCAACTCCACCCTGGCGGGCGCCGTCGCCGCGGTGAAGATGCACCTGCCGGTGGCGCACCTGGAAGCCGGCCTGCGCTCGTTCAACCGGCGGATGCCCGAGGAGCACAACCGCGTCCTCACCGACCACGCCGCGGATCTCCTGCTCGCCCCCACCGAGGAGGCCATGGGCCACCTGCGCGCCGAGGGGCTGGGCTCGCGGGCGACGCTCGTCGGCGACGTGATGGTCGACGTCTGCCAGCGCGTACGCGACCGGGTGCACGCCGACGGCGAGCCTCCCACCGGGCTGCCTGAGGGCGTCGACCCCCGCTCCCCGTACCTGCTCTGCACGCTGCACCGGGCGGAGAACACCGACGACCCGCGCCGGCTGGCCGCGCTCGTCGCGGCGCTCGCCGCCCTGCCCGTCCCGGTGGCGCTGCTGGCCCATCCCCGGCTGGTCGGGCGCGCCGCCGAACAGGGCCTGAAGCTGGAGCAGGGCGCGATCCGGGTGGGCCGGCCGCTGCCGTACGCCGAGATGGTGCGCGCGGTGCTCGGCTCCGTCGGGGTCGTCACCGACTCCGGTGGCTTGCAGAAGGAGGCCTACCTGCTCGGCCGGCCCTGCACGACGCTGCGCGCCGAGACCGAGTGGGTGGAGACGCTGCACGACGACTGGAACCGGCTGGTGGCCGACCCGGCGGCGCTGGGCGCCGACGCCTGGGCGGAGACGGCCACCCGCCGCGCCCCGACCGCGCCGCAGGGCACGCCGTACGGCGACGGCCACGCCGCCCGGCGGGTGGTGCGCGTCCTGACCGGCTCCGATTCGACGAAAGAGTAGTTGAAGGCAACGATGCGCCATTCCCTCCCCTCCGCGCTGGGCCGCCTGAACCGTGTCGTCCGTCCCCGTTCCCGGGGCACCGCCCGGCCCCACGTCATCTACCTCGCCATCGGCTTCCCGCCGGCGGCGAAGAGTTCCGCCTACCGGCTGCGGGAGACCGCCAACCAGTTCGCCGCGCTCGACTGGGACGTCACCGTCGTCACCATCTGCGAGGAGGCGTGGGAACGCGAGTACGGGCTGGACCACAGCCTGTCCGCCGGCGTCGACCCGCGGATCCGGGTGGTCGAGCTTCCGCTGGTCCGCGAGGACCTGGAGACGGACATCCGCAACTTCTCCGAGGCCCGCTCGCTGCGCCCCCGCGAGTGGATCGAGCAGCAGCGCAAGCGGGACCTGGCCGTCTTCCCCGAGCCGGTGTTCGGCGGGTGGCGCTTCGCGCTCGAGAAGGCGGTGCTGCGGATCCACCGCGAGCACCCGGCCGACCTGCTGGTGGCGAGCTGCGCGCCGTACGTGAACCTGGCGCCCGCCTGGCGGCTGTGGGAGGAGCACCGGGTGCCCTACGTGGTGGACTTCCGCGACGGCTGGTCGCTCGACGTCATCACCGGTGAGGCGGCGTTCCCGGAGAGTTCACCGGCCGGGCGGTGGGAGAAGAAGGTGCTGGAGCAGGCCGGCGCGATCTGGTGTGTCAACGACCCGATCGCCCGGTTCTACCAGGAGCGCTATCCGTCCCGGGCGGACCGGGTGCGGGTGGTGCGCAACGGCTTCGACCCCGACGGGGTGCCGGCGGTCGAGCACCGGGCCGAACCCGAGGCGGGCCTCACCTTCGGCTACCTCGGATCGATCAACTTCTCGCCGGTCCTGCTGGACGAGGTCCTCACCGGCTGGCGGATGGCGCGGCGCGACGATCCGCTGATCGCCCGCAGCACGTTCGAGGTGCGGGGCCACATCGGCGCGGGCGCGCTGCGTGAGGCGAACGCCCACATGGAGATGCTGCGGGCCGCCGAGCCGGACGGCGTGGTCTTCGGCGGTCCGGTCGCCAAGGCGGACGTGGCCGACACGTACGCCCGCTGGGACGCGCTGGTCCTGATGCTTGTCGGCGGCGCCTACGTCACCTCCGGCAAGGTCTACGAGTACGCGGCGAGCGGGCTGCCGGTGCTGTCCGCCCACGAGGTCGACCACGACGCGGCCCGGGTGCTGGCCGGGCATCCGCTGTGGACCGGCGCGGTGGGGTTGGAGCCGGTCCGGCTGGCGGAGAGTTTCCGCGCGGCCGGGCGGCTGGCGGTCAGCGCCACCGAGGCCGACCGGGCGGCGGCCCGGGCGCACGCCCACCGGTTCACCCGGGGCGCGCAGCTCATGCCCGCGGTCCGCGCGGCGACGGAGCTGGCAGCCGTGCCGAAACCGCCGGCCGAGACGGTCGCAACCGGAGGTGCACGGTCATGATCGAGATGCTGATCATCGCAGGCGCGGCGCCACGCCAGGAGGCCGTGCTGTCGGAGGCGCTCGGGCGGTTCCGGGCGCAGGGCGTCCGGGTCCGTCTGGTGTGCGGGTTCCCGCTGGAGCTGACGTCGCTCGACACGTCGTCCGCCGAGGTGTACGCCCTGCCCAAGGTCGAGGAGGATGCCCGGCTGAAGCGCCTCGTCGCCGGCGTGGAGCCCAGCCGGGCGCTCTGGCTGGTGACCCGGCGGGACCGGACGGTCCGGGGGTGGGCGCGCAGCGCCGACATCCTGGTCTCCCTCGACTCGCTGTCCGTGCACACGGTGTGGGAGCTGGCGCAGCGCAACCTGCGGGCCGACGCCTGCCAGGGGTTGGGACCGGCGGGCCGCGCGGCGCAGGCCCGGCTGGACGGCACGGCACGACGCCGGAGCGCGGTGGCCGCCGCGACGTCCGCCCGGGCCGGCATCGTCGTGCGGGACACCCGGCAGAGCGCGGCCGTCGTGGCCAAGCGGTCGCTGCGGGCGACGATGGCGCCGGCGGTCATGCGCAGCGCCACCGGCGCCAGGTTCTGGCGTACGGTCGTCTCCGCCCCCGCCCTTCCGGACCGGGTCCGCGGCGGGCTCGCCTACCAGGTCCACCTGCGACTGCTGACGGTGAACCGGGCGGACCAGGCGGTCGAGGTGTCGGCCGCCGCGGTGCGCCGGATGCACGACCGCCGGGCCCGGGTGGACCTGCTGACCCGGGAGGCCAAGAAGGAACTCGGCATGGGCCTCGTCCCGGTGGGCCTGCGGGAGGCGGTGACCGCGCAGCTCGCGCTGGCCGACGAACAACTCGACAAGAAGAGCGTGCACAAGGCGGGACAGGCGGTGCATCAGGCGCTCCGGCTGCTCCACCACCGGGTGCCGCAGCTCGAACAGGCCGGGTCGCCGATGGTCGCCGACGCCGACGGCTATCTGAAGCCGCTGCTGGACAGCACCGCCGGTCAGGCCCTGCTGCGACAGCACGGCCGGGCGACGCCGGCCGCGTCCACGCCGAGCGGTCGGCCGTTGCGGCTGCTCGTGCTCGCCCGGGACGCGAGCCGGGACCACTACCTCGACCAGATCCGCCAGCGGTACGAGTTGGCGCCGGACACCGAGCTGCGCTACGTGCGGCTCGACGACGACCCGGTCAGCGAGCGGTTCGCCCAGGAGCGGGGCGCGCTCATCGAGCACCGGCTCGGCAATGGCCAGGCCACGCCGTTGAGCAAGCGCGTGCAGGCGTGGCTCCAGCCGCACCTGGACTGGGCGGACACCGCGCTCGTCGACTCGTGCGCCGCCGCCGCCCTGGTGACCCTGAACGATCCGGGCGACACCCGGGTCGTCGTCCGGCTGCACAACTTCGACGTGACGGGCATCTGGGCGCAGCTTGTCGACCTGTCCCGGGTGGACGACCTGGTCTTCGTCTCCGACCACCTCCGGGACCTGGCGCACGCGACGTTGCCGCAGCTACGGGCCGGTCGGGGGCCGGCGGAGCACGTGCTCGCCCCCGGGTTGGACCTGCGGGCGCACGCGCTGCCGAAGCCGCCCGAGGCCCGTTTCACGCTCGCCGTGGTGGGCGCGGACACCGCCGCGAAGGACGCCCGCTGGGCCGTCGCCGTGCTGCGTCTGCTCCGCGCCGAGGACCGGCGTTACCGGCTCCTGCTGGTGGGCGACGGCCCGGACTCGGTGACCGGCACGGTGAACAAGCGGCACCAGGCGGAGCTGGTGCACGACCTCGCGGAGCTGGGGTCCGCGGTCACCTACCTGGACGAGGTGACCGACGTGCCCCAGGTGCTGACCGGGGTCGGGGTGATCCTCAGCAGCTCCACCCGGGAGGCGTTCCACTGCGCGCTCGTGGAGGGCGCGGCCAGCGGCGCGGTGCCGGTCGTCCGGGACTGGCCCTTCCTCGCCGACCTGCCGCACGGCCCCCGCACGCTCTTCCCGGCGGACTGGGTGGTGGAGACCCCGGACGACGCGGCGAAGCGGATCCTGACCGCCACGTCGAGCGACGAGCCGTGGCGCTCCGAGGGCGCGGCGGCGGCCGACCACGCGCTGTCGACCTGGGACTGGGCCGTGGTGCGTCGCGGCTACGACGAGCTGTTCGGGCTCACCGGCCGGCAGGGCTGACGTCAACGGGAAGGCCCACCCCGGCGGACCGGGGTGGGCCTTTCGTGCCGACGCCTGCGGATATCCGCCGACGTGGGGTGGGTCAGTGCGACACCGGATCCGCCGGCTGGCGCACCGGCGGCGCGACGTCCGGCCGCAGCCGACGGTAGACGCCGTCGAGCACCGCCGCCTGAGCCTCCCAGGTCCAGCCCTCCAGCAGCCCCGGGCGGTCGTACGCCTGGCGGTAACGTTTCGGGTCGGCCAGCACCTCCCGCACGGCCCGCACGTAGTCGGGGACGTCCTCGGCGCGGAACACCTCCCCCTGGCCGGTGGAGCGGACCGTCTCGGCCATCGTGCGTACGTCGCTGACCACGATCGGCAGCCGGGCGTGCGAGTATTCCAGGAACTTCGTGATCAGGGCGAGCTCGTGGTTGGGCTTGTGGTGGATCGGGATGACCCCGGCGTCGGCCGGCGCGAGGAACTCCGACACCTGCCAGTGCGGCACGTACGGCAGCAGGTGCACCCGGTCACCGACCCCGGCCTGCACGGCGCGTTCCCGCACCGCCTCGGACGGGGCGTTGTTGCCGCTCGGGTGCAGCGTGACGAGCGCGATGTGCACGTCCGGGAGCTGCGTCAGGGCGTCGACCATGGTGTCCAGGCCCCGGGACGGGTTCACCCCGCCGCAGTAGACGAGCAGCGGGGTGTCCGGGCCGATGCCGCACAGCGCGCGCAGGTCCGGCACGGGCGTGTCGTGCCGGGCGTCGTCGGCGACCCGGGCCGGGGCGTTCAGGACCACGTCCGGCAGCGCCGGGAGGTCGTGCACCTCCCGCAGCAGCTCGGCGAGCGTCGAGGAGACGGTCACCACCGCGTCGGCCCGTGGGGCGTGCTCCGCCGTGTAGGCGATCTGCGCGGGCAGCCAGCGCGGGTTGTCGGCTCGGCCGAGGACGCCGGCGACGTACTCGTGGGCGTCCCAGACGACCCGGGTGGACCGGCCGCGCGCCCGGGCCCGTTCGGCGGCGCGGACGCCGACGCCGGCCATCCGGAAGTCGTTGGCGTGGATCAGGTCGGGCTTGAGGTCGTCGATCACCGGGCCGAAGGCGAACTCGTAGTCCCACAGGCCGGGGTCGAGCCGCCGCCAGGACCGTGACCCCATCACCGTCTGCCAGAACCGGATCGACAGCTTGGTCAGCGGCAGGTCCGGGTTCTGCTGGTTGGCGCGCAGCCGCTTCAGCTCGCCGGAGCGCAACCGCGCCCACCGGGTGAGGATCTTGGTGCCGGCGCGGGCGGGCAGCAGCAACGCCCTGCCGACGAGGTAACGCCCCCGCGCCCCGGCCCGGCGGGCCTCGTCCAGGCGCGCCTGGCGCTGCCTCAGCTCCAGCCGTCGGGCCCGGAGCGCGTTCAGCCGTTGGGTGGCGTAGCGGCCCGGCCGGTACGCCAGCGGGCGGCGCGGCGACCGGCGCAGGTGCAGCGGGTGCTGGGCCAGCGGGCGCGGCACCGTGAGCAACCGCACCTGGGCGCCGCCGATGGTCCAGCTCTCCTCGGGGGACGCCGCGCCGAGAATCCCGAGCAGGATGACCTCCCACCCGGCCTCGGCGGCGGAGCGCGCCGTCTTCTGCACCCGGGAGTCACCGTGCACCCCGTTGTCCACCAACATGACGACCCGCCCTCGTGGGCGGGTGCTGTCCGGGTCCATCCCTGTCCTTTCGCGGTGTGCCGGGCCACCCGGCCGGGCGGGTGCCGGCCGGACGCCGGCGACCCGGGGATGACTTCGCGGCGGCGGCGGAACATCCGCCGCCGCCGCGGAAGCCGAAACTGGCGTCAGGCGGCGCTGCCGGCGGACTGCCGGGCCGCGCCCTGGGCCGGCGTGACCGAGACGACCTTGCCGTCCGCGGCGGACTCCAGCAGCCCGGCGGCGACCTGCACGGTACGCAGGCCCTGCCGCAGCGTCACGATGTCGCTCTGCTTGCCCTCCACCGCGTCCCGGAAGCGCTCGTGCTCGACCAGCAGCGGCTCCCGCTTCGGGATGGCGTAGCGGACCATGTCGCCCTCGGCCACGCCACGGAAGGCGCGCAGCGCCTCCCACTCGGTGTCGATGGCGGCGTTGGCATAGAAGGTGAGGTCGGCGGTGAGCGTGTCGGCCACGAAGCAGCCCTTGTCGCCGGTGACCACCGTGGACCGCTCCTTGAGCGGGCTCAGCCAGTTGACCAGGTGGTTGACCATCGTCCCGTCGGAGAGCTGCCCGACGACGGCGACCATGTCCTCGTGCAGCCGACCGCTGCGCGAGACCGTGCGGGCGGCCACCGAGGTGTATTCCCGGCCGGTCACCCACGCGGTCAGGTCGATGTCGTGGGTGGCCAGGTCCATCACCACGCCGACGTCGGCGATGCGGTGCGGGAACGGGCCCTGGCGGCGGGTGACGACCTGGAACACCTCGCCCAGCTCGCCGGCCTCCAGGCGGGTCCGCAGGCTCTGCAACGCCGGGTTGTAGCGCTCGATGTGACCGACGCCGGCGACCAGGCCGGCGGCCTCGAACGCCTCGACCAGTCTGGTGGCCGCCTCGACCGACTGGGCCAGCGGCTTCTCGATCAACGCGCTGACACCGTTGGCGGCCAGCTCCAGGCCGATCGGCTCGTGCAGCGCGGTCGGGCAGGCGACCACCGCGTAGTCGACACCCAGGGCGAGCAGGTCGCTCACCTCGGGCACGACCGGCGCGCGCAGCGTGCCGGTCGAGTCGCCGACCGGGTCGACCACGCCGACCAGCTCGACACCGTCCAGGCTGGACAGCACCCGGGCGTGGTTGCGTCCCATGGCGCCGAGGCCGATGAGCCCGGCCCGCAGCTTGCGCGCCCCCGTCATGCGGCACCCCCGGCCGAGTTCGCGCCGTCGGCGATCCGCTCCAGCTCGGCCGCGCTCAGCGACGGGTGCACCGGCAGCGAGAGCACCTCGGCGGCGGCCCGCTCGGTCTCCGGCAGGTCCCACGGGCCCGGCGTGCCGGCCTCGGTCAGGTAGGGCTTGAGCCGGTGGATCGGCGTCGGGTAGTAGACCGCGTTGCCGATGCCCAGCTCGGTGAGGCGGGCCTGGGCGGCGTCACGGTCGCCGCGCACCCGCACCGTGTACTGGTGGTAGACGTGCTTGGCGCCGTCGGCGACCGGCGGGGTGACCATGCCGGTGATCGCGGAGTCGAGGACCTTGGCGTTGGCCCGGCGCTGCTCGGTCCACCCGTCGAGCTGGCCGAGCTGCACCCGGCCGATGGCGGCGGCCACGTCGGTCATCCGCATGTTGGCGCCGACGATCTCGTTGGCGTACCGCTGCTCCATGCCCTGGTTGCGCAGCAGCCGCAGCGTGCGGGCCAGCCCGGCGTCGGCGGTGGTGATCATGCCGCCCTCGAGCGAGTGCATGTTCTTGGTGGGATAGAAGCTGAAGCAGCCGGCGGTGCCGAAGGCGCCGACCGGGGTGCCGTTCAGCTCGGCGCCGTGCGCCTGGGCGGCGTCCTCGACCACGGCCAGGCCGTGCTGCTGCGCGATCGCCATGATCCGGTCCATCGCGGCCGGGTGACCGTAGAGGTGCACCGGCATGATGGCGACGGTCTTCGGCGTGATCGCGGCGGCGACCGCCTCCGGGTCGACGCAGAAGCTGCCCGGCTCGATGTCGACGAACACCGGCTCGGCGCCGACCAGCCGGACCGCGTTGCCGCTGGCCGCGAACGAGAACGACGGCACGATGATTTCGTCGCCGGGGCCGAACCCGAGCGCCATCAGGCTGAGCTGCAACGCGGAGGTGCCGGAGTTGACGGCGACGCAGTGCCGGCCGGCGACCAGGTCACCGAACTCCTCCTCGAACGCCGCGACCTCCGGGCCCTGCACGACCCGGCCGCTCCGCAGCACCCGGACAGCCGCCTCGATCTCGGCCTCGCCGATGATCGGTCGTGCTGGGGGAATGAACTCTGGATGCGGCCCGACCATGGGGCTTCCTCCTGTCGACACGTGGTGCACGGGGGACGTCTGGGGATGGTAGCGGTTTGTGACGAAAACCAGGCGATTGCGATTATTGTCCGACCGGATGTGACCCACTGTTCATGATCGCGGGGCTCAGATCTCCACCTCGTCGCGAGCGGGCCCCACGCATGCTACCCGCAGCGCCGCGACGATCGCGGCGGCCATCCGCGGCACCTCGGCGGTCCTCAGCGGGGCCCGGGAGATGGCCATCCGCCAGTAGATCGGACCGACGATCAGGTCGACTGCCGCACGCCTGTCGGTGTCCGCCGAGAGTTCGCCGCGCTCGACCGCCCGGCCGATCAGGATCCGGCCCACGGCCTGCTGGTAGTCGTCCAGGGCGGCCTGGAGCTTCTCCCCGATCTGCGGGTTGCGGGCCGCCTCGGCGAGCAGGTCCGGAATGATCTGCGCGGCCAGCCGGTGACGCAACGCACGCGCCATCACGTGCAGCAGGATCTCCAGGTCGCCGAGCAGGCTCCCGGTGTCCAGCAGGGGCAGGTTACGCCCGGCCACCGCGGAGACCATGTCCAGCACCAGGTCGAGCTTGGAGCGCCACCGGCGGTAGATCGCGGTCTTGCTCACCCCGGCCCGCCGGGCCACCGCCTCGATCGACAGCCGCCCGTATCCGACCTCGGCCAACTCCTGCATCACGGCGGTGCGGATGGCACTGGTGATCTCCCCACGCAGCACCGCCGCGCCGGCCGGGGCACGCCTCTTCTCGGTCGTCACGTGGAACAATGTAGCGCAACGACGGTACGGTTGCGTCCCGACGTTCGGTGGACTACCTTCCATGCAGCAGCGAGGCGGCTCCTCCCCGCCCGGCCACGCTGGACGACTTCACCGCACTGCTCCCCATCAGCACGACAGATCGGAGCGCCTGACCATGGCCGACACCGCGGTGGCCGACCCCGAATCTGGACTGAGCCGGGCCCAACTGGCCCGCCGGTACGGGCTTCGGGTGGCCGGGGAACGACCGCCTCTGGCCGAGTACGCCCGCCGGCTGTGGGCGTACCGGCACTTCATCACCGCGTACTCGCGCGCGAAGGTCGCGTCCTCGCTGAGCAACACCCAGCTCGGCCAGCTCTGGCAGGTGCTGACCCCGCTCACCAACGCGGCGGTCTACTACCTGATCTTCGGCCTGATCCTGGCCCAGCACCGGAACGTGCCGAACTTCATCGCGTACCTCTGCACCGGTGTGTTCATCTTCATCTTCACCCAGACCGCGGCGTCCAACGGCACCAACGCGATCAACGGCAACCTGGGCATGATCCGGGCGCTCCAGTTTCCCCGGGCCGCGCTGCCGATCACGGTCACCCTGGTGCAGCTCCAGCAACTGCTGATGTCGATGGTGGTGCTCGCCGCCATCGTGCTGCTCACCGGCGAGCCGATCACCTGGCGCTGGGTGCTGCTCGCCCCGACGCTGCTGCTCCAGACGGTCTTCAACATCGGGCTGACCATGGTCACCGCCCGGCTCGGTTCCAAGGCCACCGACCTCAAGCAGATCATGCCGTTCGTGATGCGCACCTGGCTGTACGCCTCCGGCGTGCTCTACCCGGTGGCGCTCATCCGCGAGCACCTGCCCGGATGGGCGGCGAACATCCTGGAGTGGAACCCGCCGCTCGTCTTCATCGAGCTGGCCCGCTACGCGCTGCTCGACTCGCACCAGCCCAACCTGGTGAGCTCACCGCTGAAGCTGTGGTCGCTCGGCCTGTTCTGGGCCGTCGTGATGGGTGTCGGCGGGTTCGTCTACTTCTGGCGTGGAGAGAAGGAGTACGGCCGTGGCTGAGCAGACCCTGCCGGCGGGCGCCGGCACCGTGACCGACTCGGGCCGGGTCCCCACCGTCGTGGTGGACGACGTGCACGTGATCTACCGGATCCACAAGGGCGCGTCCAGCGGCACCACCCCGGTCTCCGCGCTGAAGCGCCTCGCCTCCCGCACCAAGGCGCCGAACATCCGCGAGGTGCACGCCGTCAAGGGCGTGAGCTTCACCGCCTACGAGGGCGAGGCGATCGGCCTGATCGGCAGCAACGGCTCCGGCAAGTCGACGCTGCTGCGGACCATCGCCGGACTACTCCCGCCCGCCCGCGGCGCGGTCTACACCCACGGCCAGCCGTCCCTGCTCGGCGTGAACGCCGCGCTGCTCAACGACCTCTCCGGCGAGCGCAACGTGGTGCTCGGCTGCCTGGCCATGGGCATGGCGCCGGAAGAGGTCAAGCGGCTCACCCCCGAGATCATCGAGTTCTCCGGCATCAACGACCGCGGCGACTTCGCCTCGCTGCCGATGCGCACCTACTCCTCCGGCATGGGTGCCCGGCTGCGCTTCGCCATCGCCGCGGCCAAGAAGCACGACGTGCTCCTGATCGACGAGGCGCTCGCCACCGGCGACCGGAAGTTCCGCGCCCGCAGCGAGCAGCGGGTCCGCGAGCTACGCGCGAGCGCCGGCACGGTCTTCCTGGTCAGCCACTCGATCGGCTCGATCCGGGACACCTGCGAGCGGACCATCTGGCTGGAGAGCGGCGTGCTGAAGATGGACGGCCCCACCAAAGAGGTCTGCGACGCCTACGAGAACCAGAAGTAGCCCACCGGAGCGCACCGGCCGGGTTCCGCCCGGACGGTGCGCTCCGTCGTACGAGTTAAGGTTTGCTGGGCCGTCGGTCAAAGTTCACCAACCGGTCACCCTTCCACCAAGTGAGGTACGGCAATGACGCAGGACCACACCACCGCACCGGACGCCGCGCCGGCGAACCCGGCACCCTGGCGACCCGCGCGTACGGTGGCCGTGATCCTCGCCGGGGGCACCGGGACCCGCCTCGGCCTGGGCATCCCGAAGCAACTACTGAAGATCGCCGGAAAGCCGATCATCGAGCACACGCTCGCCGTCTTCGAGGCCGCGCCGGAGATCGACGAGATCGTCGTGCTGATGGCCACCGGCCACGTGCCCGACGCCGAACGGATCGTCGCCGACGCCGGCTTCCGCAAGGTCACCAAGGTGATCGAGGGCGGCGACACCCGCAACGACACCACCCGGATCGCACTCGACGCGGTCGGCGAGGGCGACGTCAACATCCTCTTCCACGACGCGGTCCGCCCGCTGGTGAGCGCCCGGATCGTGCGCGAGTGCGTGAACGCGCTCTGGAGCTACTCGGCGGTCGACGTGGCCATCCCCTCCGCCGACACGATCATCCAGGTCGACGCGGACGAGTGCATCACCGACATCCCAGTCCGGTCCCGCCTGCGCCGCGGGCAGACCCCGCAGGCGTTCCGCTCCGGCACCATCCGGGAGGCGTACCGGCGGGCCGAGGGCGACCCCGACTTCGCCGCCACCGACGACTGCGGCGTGGTGCTGCGCTACCTGCCCGGCACGCCGATCAAGGTGATCGACGGCTCGGACGAGAACATCAAGGTCACCCACCCGGTCGACGTGCACCTCGCCGACAAGCTCTTCCAGCTCGCCGCCGCCCAGGCGCCCCGGCTGACCCACCGCGGCTACGCCGAGGAGCTGACCGGCCGGACCATCGTCGTGTTCGGTGGCAGCTACGGCATCGGCCACGACCTCACCGAGCTGGCCCGCCGCTACGGCGCGCAGGTCTTCCCGTTCAGCCGCTCCACCACCGGCACCCACGTCGAACGCGCCGAGGACGTGGCCGCCGCGCTGAAGACCGCGTTCGAGGCCACCGGCCGGATCGACCACGTGGTGGTCACCGCCGGGATCCTGGAGAAGGGCGCGCTCGCCGAGATGGACGACGAGACGATGGACCGTCTCCTGCACGTCAACTTCGTCGGGCCGGTCACCATCGCCCGGCAGTCGCTGCCCTACCTCCAGCAGACCAAGGGGCAACTGCTGCTCTACACGTCCAGCTCCTACACCCGGGGCCGGGCCCGCTACGCGCTCTACTCGGCCACCAAGGCCGCGCTGGTCAACCTGACCCAGGCGCTCGCCGACGAGTGGGCGGAGTTCGGCGTACGGGTCAACTGCGTCAACCCGGAACGCACCGCCACCCCGATGCGGACCAGGGCGTTCGGCGAAGAGCCGGAGCACACCCTGCTCGCCTCCGAGGCGGTCGCCCAGGCGTCCCTGGACGTGCTGATCTCCGAGCTGACCGGCCAGGTGGTCGACGTCCGGCGGGCCCCCGGCGAGCCGGTGGCCGCGGTGCCGGCGCAACCCGGCCCGCACCGGTCCGAGCTGACCACCGACGCCTGACCGACGGGACGAACCAGATGCGTGGGGACCTGGTCCGGAAACTGCTCGCCCGGGTGCTGACCAGCGGGCTGGCGGTGCTGGCGTTCCTCCTGCTGGCGCTCACCGGCGCCACCGCCGCCGGGCTGGCCGTGGCGGTCGCCGCGCTTGCCGCCACCGCCTGGGAGCGGCGGGTCCGGCCCAGCGCCGACGGCCTCGTCGAGACGGTGCTGGTGGCCGCCGGGATCCTGGTCGGCTACGCCCGCCGGGCCGACGACGGATTCGACCCGGCGCTGGCCGTGACCGCGCTCGTCCTGCTCGGCCTGGTGCTGCTCGTCGGCCCGCTGCGCCAGGCCGCCGCGTTGGAGATCCGGGCGGCCAACCTGCCGGTCCGCTCCTGGGCGCCACCGGTCGCCGCCCGGCTCGGCGACGCCCTGCTGGTGCTGCTGGCGCTGGTGGCGCTCGCCGCCGCGCTCGCCCTGCCGGCCTGGCTCCCGCTCGTCGCCACGCTGCTCGTCGGCGCCGGCTGCGCCGCGGTCGCGCTCGACCTCGCCCGGCGCCGGTTCCGGCCGCCGGCCGGCGGTGGCCCGATCGGCCGGGCGCTACGCCGGCACCAACCGGAGTTCGTGCTGCACTTCTCCGCCCCGCCCGGCTCCGAATACCAGGTGACCATGTGGCTGCCGTACCTGGAACGGATCGGCCGCCCGTTCCTGGTGGTGCTGCGCGAACCGGAGTTCCTGCCGACCGTCGCCGCCGCGACCCGCGCCCCGGTGGTCCTCTGCCCCACGCTCAAGGCCCTGGACGAGGCCCTGGTGCCCAGCCTGCGGGTGGCGTTCTACGTCAACCACGGCGCGAAGAACGCCCACTGCATCCGGTTCCACCAGCTCACCCACGTGCAACTGCACCACGGTGACAGCGACAAGGCCCCGAGCGCCAACCCGGTCTCCGCGATCTTCGACAAGATCTTCGTGGCCGGGCAGGCGGCCATCGACAGGTACGCCCGGGCCGGCGTGGAGATCCCCGCCGAGAAGTTCGTCGTGGTCGGCCGCCCCCAGGTCGAGGAGATCGAGGTACGCCGGGAGCCGGCCCCCACCTCGGCGCACCCGACCGTCCTCTACACCCCGACCTGGACCGGGCACAACGCCGACGCCAACTACTGCTCCCTGCCGGTGGCCGAGACGCTGATCCGCCGGCTGCTCGACCGCGGGGCCACGGTGATCCTGCGCGCCCACCCCTACACCGACCGGAACCCGGCCTCGGCCCGGCAGCTCGCCCGGCTCACCGAACTGCTCGCCGCCGACCGGGCGAAGACCGGCCGGGCGCACCTGTGGGGTGCGGCGGCCACCCGGGAGCTGACGCTCACCGAGTGCGTCAACCGCGCCGACGCGCTTGTCTCCGACGTCTCCGGGGTCATCTCCGACTGGCTCTACTCCGGCAAGCCGTACGCGGTCACCGACACCGGCGCGGACGGCGCGCACTTCGTCGAGCGGTTCCCCCTCGCCGGTTCCGGCTACGTGCTGCGCCGCGACATGTCCAACGTGGACGACGTACTCACCGCGCTGCTGGACACCGACCCGAAGGCGGCCGACCGCTGGGCCGCCCGGACCCGCTACCTGGGCGACTTCCCCACCGACGGCTACGCCGAGGCGTTCCTCACCGCCGCCCGCCGCGAGCTGGAGCCCGACTTCGCCGTCCCGGCGCCGCGCACGCCGTAGGGCCGGTTCCGCGGGGTCGTGTTTCGCAGGGGTGGTCGAGTCGAGACCGGGCCGGCTCTGCCCGGTCGCGCAGGGACCCGGCCTGCGGCGGACCCTAGAGGTACGGGTCGAGCAGCGCGAGCACCGCTGCGGGATCCTCGACGTGCGCGTTGTGGCCCAGCCCCGGCAGCGTGGCCACCGGAACGCCCAACTCCTTGAGCTGCGCGTCGGTCACCATCGGGTCCAGCTCGCCCCGGGCCAGCAGCACCGGCACGTCGACGGCGGCGAGCAGGGCCGGCAGCCGAGGCGCCCCCACCGCGAACGCGGCCGGATCCATGGCCAACCGCCAGCGCCCGTCCCCCCGCCGTAGTCCCGCGTCGACCACCGGATGGTCCGGCGCGAACAGCCCGGCGAGCCCGGACACCCGCAGGTAACGACGGGCCGCCTCGTCACGGGTGGCGAACCAGGTCACCGGCCGGGCGGCCAACTCCTCCGCCTTCGCCAACTCGGCCACCGACCAGGCCACCTTGATGCCGAGCCCGACCACCGCGTCCACCGGCAGGCCCCACCGGCGCGCGGCCACCGCCAGCGCCACCACGCCACCGAGCGAGTGACCGAGCAACACCAGCCGGTCATCCGGGCCGAGCCGGACCGCACCGAACCCGTCCACGACGCGCCGCGCGAGGGCCGCGAAGGAGTACCCGGTCGCGGTGGCGCCCTCGCCGACGTCTCCCGCCGCGCTGGCCACCCCGTCGGCGCGTCCCGCCGCACTGGCCACCCCGTGGACGTCTCCCGGCGCGGCGGCGACACCGGGCGCGGTCGCGGCGCCATCGGTGTCTCCCGGCGCAATGGCGGCCCCGCCTGTGGCGGGCCTCGGGGGCAGCGGCGGTGACCAGCCGTGTCCAGCCAGGTCGGGGGCGAGCCAGCGTCCTGGCCAGCGGCGCTCCAGCAGTGGCGCCCACGGCAACCACACCTCGCCGGTGGCCCCCATGCCGTGTAGGAGCACCAGGTGACGGGTCCCCCTCGCATCGCCCATACGGCGCAGTCTGCCACCGGACAGACACGGTGCGCGAGAGCGGACACCGACGTCACACGCGGACGACGTCATGCGCCGGCGCGGGCCGCGCTGATGCGCGACTCCGGTCCGGCGGTCGCGCACCCGCGTCATGTTCGCGCAGGTCGTCATCGGGCCGTGCACCCGCCTCGGCCCCTTTGGACGACTCAGACCTCTTCCCGGCCCACGGTAGCCACCACGCGGTTTCCGTGGTGCCGGGTCCTCTCTGGTGCGGCGGGGTGGGTCGTTACGGCGCGCTGAGGCACCCGCGTGATGCTCCACTCACGGCTCGACGGAGCACGGGTGGAACGCCAGTGTGTCTCCGGCGCGTTGAGACACCCCTGACGTTCCAGTCGTGGCCCGGGCGGAGCACGGGTGGAACGCTACGGGTGTCTCCGGCGCGTTGAGACACCCCTGACGTTCCAGTCGTGGCCCGGGCGGGGCGCGGGTGGAACGGGGTGGGTGTGTCGGGTGTGTTGAGGCGCCCGCATCGTTCCCGTTGTGGGCTTGGGGTGTTTGACGGTGTGCGGGATCCGGTCGCCGTGCGCGGGTGGGTGGGGTGTCCGGTTCGAGGGTGGTGGGTGGCACTCCGACGGTGGAATCGTCGCGGGGGTGGGGGCGTTGTAACCCGGTGAACGACCGAGGAAGGCCAGCGCCGACACCATGCCGCGCGGCCCGACCTGCCCCCTGGGAATGGCGGTGGGCAGCCGGTCGTTACACAGTCACCCCGGCGCCATCCGCGTTGAGGCCCCGCCCCGCGAAGCCGCCGGACCCCCCCCGTAAAGCTTTGAGCGCCTGACGGTGCTTGCACACGCGCCCGACCCCCCGTGTGGTGTGTGTGTCGACCCCCGGAATGGAGCCCCCTGATGAACACGATCCTGCGTAAGAGCGTCCTGGGTATCGCTGGTCTGGCGTTCACCGGTGGTGTGTTCGCCGGTCCGATCGCCGCCCACGCCGACACCGCCCACGCCGCCACGGCGGGTAAGCCGGTCGCCGTGCAGGCCGAAGGTAAGCAGTCGAGCATCACGCTCAACGGTGAGCAGACGGCCAACGTCAAGGCGATCATCGCCGCGACGAAGAAGGCCGGCCTGCCCGAGCGGGCCGCGGTCATCTCCATCGCGACGAGCTTGCAGGAGTCGAAGCTGGAGAACCTGGGCCACCTCGGCGACTCCAACGACCACGACTCCCTCGGTCTGTTCCAGCAGCGCCCCTCCTCCGGCTGGGGCAGCCCGGAGCAGATCACCGACCCGGAGTACTCGACCCTGGCGTTCCTCAAGGGCCTGAAGCAGGTCGACGGCTGGCAGGACATGCCGCTGACCGAGGCCGCCCAGACCGTGCAGGTGTCCGCGTACCCCGACGCCTACGCCCAGTGGGAGAACCAGGCCACCGACCTGGTCAACCAGCACTGGAACAAGTAAGCGCAGACGAAGGCCGGCACCCTGCAACAACGGGGTGCCGGCCTTCACGTACTCGATAAATGGGTTAGGCGGAGTATCCGCGCGTGGACATCCAGTTCGCCAGGTCGGTCGTGGCGACCCAGTAGGACGGCAGCGACGGGTCGGCCGAGTCGGCGATCCGTACCGTCCGGCCGTCGTTCTTGTAGCCGATCACGGCGACATAGTGGCCGCCCGGGAACGAGTGCCAGCCGCCGTTGGTGTCGGTGGCGTCGCCGACGATGTTCGAGACGACCGCCCGGCCGTTGCTGACCGCGTTGACGACGTCGGCCTGGAGCCGGTCGGTCTGGTCCGGGGTGGCCGCGCCGGGGATCATGCGGGTCCGGTACGGGTTGCCCTTGACCTGCTGGTTGAGCACCCGGGTGGTGTCCTCGGCCGAGTTGGTGCCCATCTCGGTGGTACCGAGCGCGACGGCCAGCGTGTCCTGGCTGCGTTCGATGCCGGCGGCGCTGAGCGCGTTCCGCACGGCCGCCGGGCCGCAGTAGTAGTAGGTGGTCTGCGCCTGGTAGTCGTAGTCGAGCACCTTGCTCGACGGTGGCTTCGGCTTGGCCTTCGGCGTGGTGTCCGGGTTGGCGGACTTGGCCGCGGCCTTCGCCACGGGCGAGGCCGTCGGAGAGGCGCTGGGCGACGCGCTCGGCGAGGCGCTCGGTGACGCGCTCGGCGACGGGAGTGCGACCCGGGCCTCGCTCCGGGTCACGGCGTCGTCGAGGCGGGAGCCGAGTTCCGCCACGGCGGCGGTGTCCCGCTGAGCCGGGGCGTCGTCGGTGGCGGTCAGGGTGGCGCCGGCGCCGCCGGCCAGCACGAGGGCCGCCGCCGAACCGGCGATGATCTGGTACGGGCGCTCGGTCGCGAGCCGCCGCAGTTGACGCTTCAGGTGGTGCTTCACGGATTCCTCCACGGGGGTGGGCGGCACACGCCGGCCCGGCGCGCGGGGGAACTCACGCACGCTGACGGGCTGGACGGCCGCGGCTGGGTGGCCCGGGATGCCGGGCGGATCAGGGGTCGGGTACGCGTCGCTCAGGCGCGCGCCGGCCCCCGTTGGCCGTGGAGGCGGGGGGATGGTCGGGGGGTGGTTGGCACGAGGAGGTAGCTCCTTCCGTGGCCGCCGACCGGGTTAGCTGACGGATTCGGGCGGGAAGTACGCCCTACCGCGGGGCCGTGGGCTCCGCGGATTCACCCCGGTGTTGCTGTGGGTCCCCGGTTCGTGTGCACGATTAGGCGGGTCGGCGCGGCGACGCCATCGGCGATCGACAACCGCACCGGACGCGCCGACACTACCGATGGGTACGGCGCATGCCAAGCGCTCCCACCTGCGGAAACGTGTTCGGTGACTACAATTTCGGCACAGCCGGTCACCGACGTGACTCAATGGGACGACGGGTGCCGTCGACGCCGACCGGCGGAAACCGGACGTCCGGCGGGCGGAGAAACGGGCGCCGGGGGCGACCGGGGACATCGGCTTCGCCGCCGCGGCGGACCGGTGACCCGGCTCACCGCGTTCGGTAACGATTCGGCCGAGGCAGCCGCCCAGCCGCGGCAGGACCCGACCCCGGACCGCCCGCTCAGCCGAGAGCGCCGCTCAGCCGACGCGGGCCGGACGCCAGCGGGCGCTGCGCACCGGAGCCGGCACCGGGACACGGGTCGCCGGCGCGGCCCGGAACGCCGGCGCGGGCCGCAGCGCCGTCGCGGCGGCGTACGCCTCGGCGGCGAGCGTCCGGGCCGACTCGGCGGCCAGTTCGGCGTCCCGCCACGCCAGCCGTTCCCGCTCGGCGGCCGTCTCCCAGGCGGCTCGGCGGCCGTCGCGGACCGTCCGGGCCAGCACGATCTCCTGCGCCGCCGGGTGGTGGCAGGGGTCCCACCCGTTGCGTCCGGCCAGCACGTCGGCGAGCTGGCGGGCGGTCAGGTCGCCCCGCCAGTGTGCCGCCATCGCGGCGTGACGCAGCCAGCGTTCCCGTGCCGCGTACTCGGACGGGGTGCGAGGCGTCCTCGGTTCGGGCAGGGCGGCGGCGCCGGCCAGGCGGCGGGCGGCCGAGTCCGCCTCGTCGTACGTCGACCACGCGCGCTCCGCCTCGTCCTGGGCGGCCAGCCACCGCTCGCGGCGACGCCGGGCGGTCTGGGCGGCTCCGGCGGCGGCCACCGCCACCTCGTCGGCGTACCGGGTCAGGTCGGCCCGGTGCAGCGCCTCGACGTCGGCCGGGTCGGGTTCGGCCTCCACCACGCCGTCGCGTTCGGGGCGGGCGACCAGCACGGTGAGCAGGACGAGGGCGAGCACGGTCAGGGCCGACCAGATGGCGGCGGCCTCGGGGACCGCGGTGAGGAAGTTGAGGAGAACGGTCTGCGACATCGGCGGGCACCTCACGGGAGACGGTGACGGGGAATTCCGCACGGCCGGTCGGGGGCCGGGATCCGGGCGCGACCGGGCCGCCGAGCGGCGGGTGCGGGTGAGGTTCGGGTGGGCGACGGGACCGGCCCGGGGCGGGGCAGCGGGCGGGTCAGCGGGCGGGCGGGGCCCGCGGGCCGGCCGGCGCCGGCGGCTGACCGGCCGGGACCGGATGCTGGCCGGCCGGGCGTACGGCGTCGCCCTCCGGCCCGGGCTCCGGGACGCCGGTGGAGGCGGTCTGCCGCTCGGTGGCGGCGTCGTGCTCCGCCCGCGTGCCGGCATCGGTGCGGAACGTCGATGCGGCGACCGGGCCAACCGAGCCGGCCGGCGCCGGCAACGAGGCGGCAGCCGGCAACGAGGCGGCGCCGAACGAGCAGGCGACGACCACGGCCAGGCTGGCGAGCATGCGTGCGGCCCAGCGCGCCACCCACCACACGGGACAGGTGAGCGCGATCGGAAGCACGGGTACAAACTACCCGCGATCCCGCCGCCACGCACCGTCACCCGGCGTGTCGCGCCGCCACCGGACAGGGTGGAGCGGTCAGTCCGGCCGGCGCGACTCGGCGTACTCGATCGAGCGGTCGGTGTCCTCGGCCGCCGGCCGGGGTGCGGGCACGGCCGGCGCGGTGGCGGCCCGGTCGCGGCGGGCCCGGCGCGACGGACCGAGGAGGCGCATCATCGGCACCTCCACCCAGCGGTGCAGGGCGGCGGCGAGCGCCAGGGTGAGCAGCAGGAAGCCGAGCACCGCGAGCGGGCCGCGCCACCCGGGCAGTCCGGTGCCCCAGTCGCCGGTGAGCCGCAGGACGGTCACCATGACCAGCACGTGCACGAGGTAGAACGCGAACGAGACCTCACCGAGCCAGACCATCGGGCGGGAGCGCCACGGGGTCCGCCGGCCCCGCACGTCGGCGTCCGCCGCGGCGGTGATGACCAGGAGGTACGCCACGGCGAGCAGCGCCGCCCAGAACTCGGCCCGGATCCACAGCGCGGCGACCACCCAGGTGCTCACGAAGAGCGCGCTCGCCACGGTCAGGGTGGGGCCGCGCCAGCGGTTGCGGCGCATCAGCTCGGCGGCGGCGGCACCCATCCAGAACTCGAAGGAGCGGGTGACCGGGAAGATCTGGGTGAACCACCACCGCTGGTCCTCGGGCACCAGGTGCTGGCCCGGCCAGAGCGCCAGGATGAGCAGCGGCGCGGCGACGAGCACGGCCGCCAACGCACCGGTACGCGCCCGGCGCAGCCACGGCACCACGAGCGGCAGACACAGGTAGAAGGCCAGCTCGCAGGAGAGCGACCAGCTCACGTTGTTGACGCTGTAGAAGTAGCCGTTGAGCGGGATCCACGCCTGCACCAGGAAGAGGTTGCCGATCGCGGCCCACGGCAGGACCGGGTCGGCGAACCAGGCCGCCACGGCCAGCGCCGCCACGAACGTCACCACGTGGTTCGGATAGATCTTGGCGAACCGGCGCCGCAGGAACGTCCGGCCGCGCTCGCCGTCCCGGTACGACCAGACCAGCACGAATCCACTGAGGATGAAGAAGAACTCGACGCCGGAGAGCCCGAGACTGAAGGCGCGGTCCACCACCGCCTTCAGGTCCGGCTCGGCGATGATCCGCATGGTGCCGGCGTGGAAGCCGAACACCAGGAGAGCGGCGACCCACCGGAGCCCGGTCAGCGACGGCAGCCGCGGAGCGCGGGTGGTGGTCGGCGCACTTGTCACCCCGGGGACCCTACCCGTGGCGGGCGGCCCGCCGCCGCGCGGCGGCGGCCGGCCGGCACCCGGGAAACGCCGGATAGGCTTTCCGTTCCCGCACGTGCGGGGCCGGTCCGGGCCCCGCCGGGCCCGTACGGAAGGTGAGCGACCGGATGCACCAGCGGATCCTGCTCCGCGCCCGCAAGGGCCCGTTCGACGTCCTGACGCCGGAGGAGACCTTCGCCGGCAACTGGATCGGCGACAACAGCGGCAACCTGGTGTTCAGCCACGCCGCGCACAAGCTGCTGGCCACCGCCACGGCACAGATCACCCCGAACCGGGCGCCGGCCGACCCGCGCGACGCCGACGAGATCAACGAGCGGTACGACGTCTTCGTGGTGCCGCTCGCCAACGCCTTCCGCCGCAGCTTCGTGCACCGCCTCAACCCGCTCACCCGGCTGATCGAGCGCCTGAAGATCCCGGTGGTGGTCCTCGGCGTCGGCGTGCAGACGAACGTCGACGGGGACCGGGAATACCTGCGCCAGATCGACGAGCCGGTCAGCGCGTTCTGCCGGGCCGTGCTCGACCGCTCGCACAGCATCGGGGTACGCGGCGAGATCACCGAGAGCTACCTGCGTACCCTCGGCTTCTCCGCGGTGGAGCAGATCGGCTGTCCGTCGATGTTCCTGCACGGCGACGAGTTCCCGCTGGCGAAGAAGCGCCCGGAGCTGACCACCGACGCCCGGATCGCGCTGACCATCTCCCCGTACGTCGCCTCCATGGCCAAGGTCGTCCGCCATCACCGGGAGCGCTACCCGAACCTGTGCTACATCCCGCAGGACCTGCGGACCCTCGGCACCCTGCTCTACGGCGACGCGCCCGAGCACCGGGGCAAGCGCAGCGAGATGCCGCTGCACACCTCGCACCCGCTCTTCGTTCAGGACAAGGTGCGGATGTTCGTCGACCCGTGGACCTGGATGGCACACCTGTCCGGTTTCGACTTCAACTTCGGCACCCGGATCCACGGCACCATCACCGCACTGCTGGCCGGCACCCCCGGCTACCTCTTCGCCCACGACTCACGCACCCTGGAACTGGCCCGCTACTTCGACATCCCGCACCGGATCATGCGGGACGTGCCGGCCGACGTCGACGCGGCGGACCTCCACGCCGAGGCCGACTACACCGCGCTGACCGCCGGCCACAAGGCCCGCTTCGACACGATCACCGCGTTCCTGGCCAAGCACGACCTCGGCACCTCGTTCGCCGACGGCGACAGCGCCGCCCGGTTCGACAAGCAGGTCCAGGAGACGGAGTTCCCGCCGGCCGTCGGGCCGGCCGCCGCCGCCACGCCGGCCGAGCTGCTGACCCGCATCCAGCGGCTGCGCGACGAGAACCGGGCGCTCGCCGAGACGATCGACGGGCTCCGCGCCCAGGGGCTGCGCCAGCGGATCAAGCAGGCCGTCCCGGACCCGGTCCGCCGCATGCTGGGGCGCTGACGATCGTACGCATGTTCGATCACCGGGTACGATGGCGGGCGTGTCCGACGTCGCGTACCAGCCCTCGATGCTCGACCTGGCCCCCGACGGCCCGACCCTGGGCCCGCTCGGGGGCCGGTTGCGCCGCCACGAGCTGAGCCGGGGCGCCTGGGTCGACCACCTGCCCGGCTGGGTGCGCGGCTCCGACGCGGTGCTCGACGCGCTGCGACACGACGTGCCGTGGCGGGCGGAACGCCGCACCATGTACGACACCGAGGTCGACGTGCCCCGCCTGCTCTGCTGGTATGCCGCCGGCCGCCCGCTGCCGCACCCGGTGCTCACCGCCGCCCGCGACACCCTCACCCGGCACTACGCGCCGGAGTTGGGCGAGCCGTTCGTCACCGCCGGCCTGTGCCTCTACCGCGACGGGCGGGACAGCGTGGCCTGGCACGGCGACACCCAGGGCCGCTCCGCGCACACCGACACCATGGTCGCGATCGTCTCGTTCGGCTCGCCCCGCCCGCTGCTGCTGCGCCCGCGCGGCGGTGGCGGCGCCGGCCTGCGCTTCCCGCTCGGACACGGCGACCTGGTGGTGATGGGCGGCTCCTGCCAGCGCACCTGGGAACACGCGGTGCCGAAGACCACCCGGCCGGTGGGTCCCCGGGTCAGCGTCCAGTTCCGCCCCGCCGGGGTGGCCTGACTCCGCCCCGGAGCCGTGCTAGAAACAATCACCCCGCACCGCAGATGTGAAGGGCGAGGCGATGACCCGGTTCCCCGCATGGGCCGTGCACGGCGACGGCCGGTCGGTGCGCCCCGGCGACGTGGTCCACCCGGGCGAACGCCTTTCCTGGCCGCGTACCGTCGGGGTGGGCGTGCAGCACGTGGTCGCCATGTTCGGCGCCACCTTCACCGTCCCGCTGATCACCGGCTTCCCGCCGGCCACCACGCTCTTCTTCTCCGGCCTGGGCACGCTGCTGTTCCTGCTGATCACCGGCAACCGGCTGCCGTCGTACCTCGGGTCGTCGTTCGCGTTCATCGCCCCGGTGCTCGCCGCCAAGACCGACGGCGGCATCGGGGCGGCCCTCGGCGGCATCGTGGTCGCCGGCGCCGCGCTGGCGCTTGTCGGCGTCGTGGTGCACCTGGCCGGCGCGCGCTGGATCGACGCCCTGATGCCCCCGGTGGTCACCGGCGCGATCGTGGCGCTGATCGGGCTCAATCTCGCGCCGGTGGCGTGGGACGGTGGCGGGGCCGGCACCGGCGTCAAGGCGCAGCCGCTGATCGCCGTGCTCACCCTGCTCGCGATCCTGGTCACCACCGTGGTGTTCCGCGGCTTCCTGGCCCGGCTGTCGATCCTGGTCGGTGTGGCGGTCGGCTGGCTGGTCGCGGCGTTGGCCGGCCAGCTCGACCAGCAGGCGGTCACCGGGCTGCGGCGGGCCTCCTGGGTCGGGCTGCCGGAGTTCCACACGCCGGGCTTCAGCCTGCGCGCGGTCGTGCTGGTCATCCCGGTGATCCTGGTGCTGATCGCGGAGAACGCCGGGCACGTCAAGGCGGTCGCCGCGATGACCGGCCGGAACCTCGACCGGCAGATGGGTCGGGCGTTCCTGGGCGACGGGCTTGCCACCGTGCTGGCGGGTTCCGGCGGCGGCTCCGGCACCACCACGTACGCGGAGAACATCGGCGTGATGGCGGCGACCCGCGTCTATTCCACGGCCGCGTACTGGGTGGCCGGCGGCACGGCGATCCTGCTCGGCCTCTGCCCGAAGTTCGGCGCGTTGATCCTCACCGTGCCGGCGGGCGTGCTCGGTGGCGCGACCACCGCGCTCTACGGGCTGATCGCCGTCCTGGGCGCCCGGATCTGGATCGAGAACCGGGTCGACTTCCACGACCCGGTCAACCTGTTCACCGCCGCGGTCGCGGTGATCGTGGGTGCCGCCAACTACACGCTGACGGCCGGCGACCTGTCCTTCAACGGCATCGCCCTGGGCACCGCCGCCGCCCTGGCCATCTATCACGGCATGCGCCTGATCGCCCACCTCCGAGGCACCACCCCGGACGATCATGAAGTTATTGCCACGACACGCCGCGATGCCGGGCAATAACTTCATGATCGCCGCACGGGGGTGGGGGGTGGGGTTAGTCGCGGTCTATGTGGTGGCCTACTACGGTGGGGCCCAGCATTACGGCGAAGCCGGAGCCGTCGCGGCGCGGGTCCGCCGGGGGTAGGTCCACCGGGTCACCGTTCGCCGTCGCGGCCACCGGCCGCGGGCCGATCCAGGCCACCGACAGGTCCAGCTCACCCTTGAGGAGCCGCTGCGCGCGCACGCCGCCGGTCGCCCGCCCCTTCGCCGGGTACGCCTTCAGCGGCGTCACCTTGACCGTGGCGCCCGTCGACGTGACCACCATCGGCTCGCCGTGCTGCGGATCGTCGGTGCGCACCGCGCCGAAGAAGACCACCCGCGCCCCGGCCGGCAGGTTGATGCCGGCCATCCCGCCGCCCTTGAGGCCCTGCGGGCGGACCAGGGACGCCGCGAAACGCAGCAGTGACGCCTCCGAGGAGACGAAGGCCAGCGCCTCGGCGCCGTCGGTCAACCACGTCGCGCCCACCACCTCGTCGCCGTCCCGCAACGAGATCACCTCGAACTCGTCGGAGCGGACCGGCCAGTCGGGCGCGCACACCTTCACCGCGCCCTGCCGGGTGCCGAGCGCCAGGCCGGGCGACCCCTCGGCGGACGGCCCCAGCGGCGCCAGCCCGACCACCGTCTCCCCCGGCGCCAACGGCGCCAGCTCCGCGGCCGACATGCCGCCGCGCAGCGACACCGTGCCGGACTGCTCCGGCAACACCGGCAACGGCAACACGTCGATCTTGAACGCCCGGCCGGCGCTTGTCACCAGCAGCACCCGGCCCCGGGCGGTGGAGTGCACCACCGCGCGTACCGCGTCGTGCTTGACCCGGCCGCTGCGCCGGCGCGCCTCGGCGGCCTCCTCCGACTCGGCCGCGGTCCGCGCGACCAGCCCGGTGGCGGACAGGATCACCTGGCACGGGTCGTCGGCGACCTCCAGCGGACCGGCCGGCACGGAGGCCGCCAGCACCTCCTTCAGGTCGCCGTCGACGAGCGTGGTGCGCCGCTCGGCGCCGAACTGCTTCACCACCGAGGCCAGCTCGTCGGAGACGAGTTTCCGCAGCACCTTCGGGTCGTCGAGGATCTTCGACAACTCGGCGATCTCGCCGCGCAGCTTCTCCTGCTCGGCCTCCAGCTCCAGCCGGTCGTACTTCGTCAACCGGCGCAGCGGAGTGTCCAGGATGTAGGTGGCCTGGATCTCGGAGAGCGTGAACCTCTGCATCAGGCCGTCCTTGGCGGCCTGGGCGTCCTCGCTGGCCCGGATCAGCTTGACCACCCGGTCGATGTCGAGCAGGGCGATCAGCAGACCGTCGACCAGGTGCAGCCGCTCCTCCCGCTTGCGCTTGCGGTAGGCGCTGCGCCGGGTCACCACCTCGTAGCGGTGCGACAGGAACACCTCGAGCAGTTCCTTGAGCCCGAGCGTACGCGGCTGGCCGTCCACGAGCACCAGGTTGTTCACGCCGAACGACTGCTCCAGCGGGGTGAGCCGGTAGAGGTCGGCGAGCAACGCCTGCGGGTTGACCCCGACCTTGCACTCGACCACCAGGCGGGTGCCGTTCTCCCGGTCGGTGAGGTCCTTCACGTCGGCGATGCCGGTCAGCCGCTTGGTCTTGTTGACCTCGTTGGTGATCGCCGCGATGACCTTCTCGGCGCCGACGCCGTACGGCAGCTCGGTGACCGTGATGGCCTGCCGGCCGCGGCTGCCCTCCAGCGGGCCGATCTCGACCCGGCCGCGCATCCGCACCACGCCGCGCCCGGTCTCGTACGCCCGGCGCACCTCGTCCAGGCCGAGCAGCAGCCCACCGGTGGGCAGGTCGGGGCCGGGCACGAACTCCATCAGCCGGTCGAGGCTGGCGTCCGGGTGGTTGATCAGCCAGCGGGCGGCCTGGACCACCTCGCCGAGGTTGTGCGGGATCATGTTGGTCGCCATCCCGACCGCGATCCCGGACGCGCCGTTGACCAGCAGGTTGGGGAAGGCGGCCGGCAGCACGGTGGGCTGGGTCAGCGAACCGTCGTAGTTGGGTTCGACGTCGACGGTGTCCTCGCCCAGCTCCCCGACGAGCAGCATCGCGGGCCGGGAAATCCGACACTCGGTGTATCTCGCCGCCGCCGGGCCGTCGTCCGGGCTGCCGAAGTTTCCATGCCCGTCGATGAGTGGCGTGTTGAGCGAGAAGTCCTGGGCGAGCCGGACCAGCGCGTCGTAGATCGCGGTGTCGCCGTGCGGGTGGTAACGACCCATGACGTCGCCGACCACGCGGGCCGACTTGACGTGGGACCGGTCCGGCCGGAACCCCGACTCGTGCATCGACCAGAGGATGCGCCGGTGCACGGGCTTGAGCCCGTCCCGGGCGTCCGGCAGGGCGCGGGAGTGGATGACCGAGAACGCGTACTCCAGGTAGGAGTCGGACACCTCGGTGACCAGCGGGTTGTCGAAGACCCGTGCGCCGGCCTGGTCGAAGGCGGAGAGGTCCGCCTTGGCGCGGTCGTCCTTGCGGCGTGCCATGGTGCAGCTTCCTTCCGAAACGAACGCGGTGGTCAGGCGTCGATGGCGTCGCGGTCGACGCGGTCGGCGGAGTCGATGAGCCAGTTGCGGCGGGGCTCGACCTTCTCCCCCATGAGCAGGTCGAGGATCCGCTCGGCGGCCTCGACGTCGTCGAGCGTGATCCGGCGGACCGCCCGGGTCGCCGGGTTCATGGTGGTCTCCCACAACTCGTCGGCGTCCATCTCGCCCAGACCCTTGAACCGGGGGATCGGCGTGACGATCTGCTTGCCGGCCTTCTCCAGCTTGCGGACCGTCGCCTCCATCTCGGCCTGGGTGTAGGTGTAGACGGTCTGCGCGTTGCGCCCCTTCGTAGTGATCTTGTGCAGGGGCGGCATCGCCGCGTAGAGCCGACCGGCCTCGATCAGCGGGCGCATGTAACGGGCGAAGAGCGTGATCAGCAGCGTGCGGATGTGCGCCCCGTCGACGTCCGCGTCGGCCATGATGAGCACCCGGCCGTAGCGCATCGTGGACAGGTCGAAGGTGCGACCGGAACCGGCACCCAGCACCTGCACGATCGCGGCGCACTCGGCGTTGTCCAACACCTGCTGGAGGTTCGCCTTCTGCACGTTGAGGATCTTGCCGCGAATCGGGAGAAGCGCCTGATATTCAGCGCTTCGGGCAAGTCGCCCTGTCCCGAGGGCGCTGTCCCCCTCCACGATGAACAGCTCACTCCGGTCGATGCCCCCGGCGCGGCAGTCGACAAGCTTGGCCGGCATGGCCGCGCCCTCCAACGCGGTCTTTCGGCGGGCCGCGTCCTTCTGCTGCTTCTGGGTGAGCCGGACCCGGGCCGCGTCGACGATCTTCTGCAGCACGGTGCGGGCCTCCGCCTTGGTGCGGCGGTCGTCCAACCAGCTCTTCAGGTGCGCCTCGACCAGTCCCTGGAGGACCTTGGTGATGCCGGCGGTGGAGAGCTCGTCCTTGGTCTGCGAGGTGAACTGCGGCTCCGGGATGCGGACGTGCACCACCGCGGTCATGCCCTCCAGGACGTCGTCCAGGGTGGGCGCGTCCTCCTTGGGCTTGAGCAGGCCGCGGGCGCTGCGGGCGGCCTCGGCGAGGGTGCGGGCCAAGGCCCGCTCGAAGCCCTTGCGGTGGGTGCCGCCGTGGGCGTTGCGGATGGTGTTGGTGAAGCACTCGACGGTGCGGTCGTAGCCGGTGCCCCAGCGGAACGCGATCTCGACCTCGGCGCGGCGCTGCACGTTGGACTGCATGACGCCGTTGGCGTCGGCGGCGTTCTCGCGGTAGGTGCCCTCGCCGGTGACCAGCAGCGTGCCGGAGACCGGGCGGTCGCCGGCCGGGGCGAGGAACTCCACCATGTCGGTCAGGCCGGCGGGGAAGTGGAAGCGCTCCTCGGCGGCCTCCTCGCCGGTCTCGTCGCGCAGCCGGTAGGCCACGCCGGGGACGAGGAAGGCGGTGTTGCGCAGCTTGAGCCGGACCGCGTCGACGTCCAGCGCGGCACCGGTCTCGAAGTAGCGGGGGTCGTGCCACCAGCGGATCGAGGTGCCGGTGCGCTGGCCGCGCTTCATCGCGCCGACGATCTGGAGCCCGGGGCCGGGGCTGAACGGCGCGTCCGGGCCGTCGCCGTCGAAGGCCCCGGGTACGCCGTGGCGGAACGACATCGCGTGGACCTTGCCGCCGCGGCGGACGGTGACGTCGAAGCGGCGGGACAGGGCGTTGACCGCGGAGGCGCCCACGCCGTGCAGGCCGCCGGAGGTCTTGTAGCCCGAGCCGCCGAACTTGCCGCCGGCGTGCAGCCGGGTGAGCACCAGCTCGACGCCGGAGATGCCGGACTTGGCGTGCACGTCGGTGGGGATGCCCCGGCCGTCGTCGTCGACCTGCACCGAGCCGTCGGCGCGCAGGATCACGTCGACCGTGGTGGCGTGGCCCGCGACACCCTCGTCGGTGGAGTTGTCGAGGATCTCGTTGACGAGGTGACCCACACCACGGCTGTCGGTCGAGCCGATGTACATGCCGGGGCGCTTGCGGACGGCGTCGAGGCCCTCCAGGTGGGTCAGGTCGTCGGCTCCGTAGAGCGTCTCAGGCTGTGCGGTCAACTGGTCGTACTCCCAGGTCTCGGCGGTGTGGTGCCGTTCACCGTGCGTGTCCCCACGGCGCTCGCCGGGCGCGGCGCGCCGCAGCGAGCCTAGCCCGGCACCCTGACAGGTCCGACGCACCCGGTGGGGTGCGTTGTCCGGTTGATCAGCGGGTGCGAGGGCCCACGGTATGAGGAGGCGTCCGCACACGACAACGATGCGACCCGCCGGTTGTCTTCCCGGTCCGGGTCGGGCCGGTGTGCAGCCATTGACGTTCGTTACACGTACGTGATCTGATCGCCCCCTTGAAGAATCTTTCATGTTTCGATGGGTGAGGGTGAGGTCGGCATGACCGTGTTCCGTCGTTCCGTGCTCGCGGCGGCGCTGGCGCTCGCCACGGTGGGGCTACCGGCCGCCGTGGCGCCCGCCGCGCCCGCCGCCGCGGCGCTGCCCACCGCCGCGGTGGCGCTGGGTGACAGCTTCATCAGTGGCGAAGGCGCCGGCGCGTACGCCCCGGTCGTCGACGTCAACGGCGTCGCGCAGGGCTTCCCCGGCTGGTCGGCGGCGAACGCCAACGCCTACTTCTGCCACCGCTCCCCGAACGCCTCGTTGTTCCAGGCCGACCTGCCGGGGATCGCCGCCCGGTTCAACCTGGCCTGCTCCGGCGGGCAGCCGTACGACATCGCCAACGCCTCGGCCACCCGGGCCAAGGGCCGGCAGGTGGCCGCCCAGCTCGACCAGCTCCGGTCGGTGGCGCGCACCCACGACATCGACCTCGTGCTCGTCGGCCTCGGCTCGAACAACAGCTCGTTCACCTTCGGCAGCGTGGCGGAGAAGTGCGCCAACCGGTTCATCGCCGACGCCTGGACCGGCTGGTGGGAGTTCTGGGCCTACCTGGGCGGGCCGGTGGAGCAGAAGCCCTGCACCGACGCCGACCTGGGCACCGCCGCGCAGTTCTCCGCCGCCACCGCGGAGACCACGACGGCGCTGCGCCGGCTGCTCACCACGCTCGACGAGGTCGACGCGGACGGCCAGCACCGGGTCGTGTTCCAGGACTACACCAACCCGCTGCCGCCCGAGCTGGCGCAGAGCTACTGGAGTGAGGACAACCGGGACGACACCCGGGACAAGTTCCGCGCCCTGGGCGCCGAGCGGTACGCGGCCGGCTGCCCGATCCACCGGGCCAGCCTGGCGCCCGGGCAGCGCTTCTCCCAGGGGCTCGGTTCCCTGGTCAGCTCCGTACGCGGCACGCTCGCCGCCGAGTTCCCGGCCGACGACCTGGTCTACCTGAACGTGCAACGGGCGTTCGACGGCGCCCGGCTCTGTGAGTCGTCGGGCAGCCCGGCCAACGCGCTGGCCACCCCGATCCGGCTGATGGACGGCCCGAGCGGCGTCTTCGTGACCAGCCTCTCCGGCAAGGACAAGCTCGACATCCAGCGCATCGCGAACGCCTGCGGGACCTACTTCCAGACCTGCCAGGAGTCGTGGCACCCGAGCGCCGCCGGCCATCGGGTGCTCGGCCAGTGCCTGAGCGGGGCGGCGGCGACGGGTGCCCGTACCGTGGCCTGCGTCCGCGCCACGGACGGCACGGTCACGGTGCGCTGAGTCCCCGGGCCGGCGTTCCCGCTCCGGGTACGCCGGCCCGCGCCGGGCCGCGCTCAGCTCCGGGTCGCGGCACCGAGCACGTGCGGCGAGGCGGGCGCCGGGATCCCCCGCGCGGGGAAGCGGAACCGGTCCAGCTCGGTGACGGTGAAGCCGGCGGCCCGGATCGCGGCCATGGTGTCGCGACCGCTGTGGCAGCCGGCGCAGAACAGCGGCCAGAGCGTCGCGTCGGCGAGACGCTGGGCCCGGCGCAGGCCCCGCGTCGACGCGGCCACGTGCTCGTAGAAGCGCAGCTCGCCGCCGGGCCGTAGCACCCGGCGCGCCTCCCGGAGCGCGACCGCCTGGTCGGGCACGGAGCAGAGCACCAGCGAGAACACCACGGCGTCGGCGGCGCCGTCGGTGACCGGCAGCGCCTGGGCCAGGCCGGCGGTGACGGTCACCGGCACTCCGGCGTCGGGCGCGGCGGCCCGGGCGAGGGCGCGCAGCCGGGGTTCCGGCTCGACGGCGAGCACGCCTGTCACCGCCGGCGGGTAGTGCGACAGGTTGCGTCCGTTGCCGGCGCCGACCTCGACCACCCGGCCGTGCAGCCCGGCCACCAGGCGGCGCCGGTGCGCGGCGGCGCCGGCTTCGTCCATGGCGACGCTGGCGCGGGCGAAGAGCCGGGCGAAGATCGGGTGGGAGAAGCCCATCAGCGGGCCGCCGGTGGGGCGCCGAGGCTGAGCAGGAGCGGGCCGGCCGCGCCGTCGACCAGGTCGCCGAGACGGGTCCCGTCGAGCACGGCGAGGAACGCGGCCTGGGCGCGGCGCAGTTCGCCGCGCAGCCGGCAGCCGGTGACCAGCGGGCAGGCGGGTTCGGCGCAGTTGACCACCTCGTCGTCGCCCTCGAAGGCCCGGACCACGTGCCCGACGGTCAGCTCACCGGCGTGCTCGGCGAAGGCCACCCCGCCGGAACGGCCCCGGATGGTCACCAGCACGCCGAGCCGCTGGAGCCGCTGCACCACCTTGGCGACGTGGCTGCGGGGCAGCGCGAGTCGGGTGGCGAGCTCGTCGACCGTGGCGCGGACCGGGGACGCGGCGGTCAGCATGGCGATCCGCAACGCCATGTCGGTCGATCGATTGAGCCTCACGCACCGACCCTAGCCACTGGACGCCGAATGTGACACGGCCGTGCCCGCTCGAGATGGTGGCGGCAAAAAAGGAGTCCATCGCACCCTTTTCCAGGGACAACGGCCGACCAGGGCGTTCATCCGATCCACGGTGGACATGACGCGCGGCGAGAAGTCGATGACCTTCAGATTAGGGAGGGATCGCCAGGGTACGGGGCTGACATGCGTGTCCTTGGCATCAATGCGATCTTCCACGACCCGGCCGCCGCCCTGGTGGTGGACGGCCGGGTCGTGGCCGCTGCCGAAGAGGAGCGGTTCAGCCGCCGCAAGCACGGCAAGCGGCCGGTGCCCTTCTCCGCGTGGGAGCTGCCCGAGTTGTCCGCGGCCTGGTGCCTGGCCGGCGCGGGCGTCGACGTCGACAGCCTGGACGCGGTCGCGTACTCCTTCGATCCCGGCCTGTGCCGCGACGCGGCCGAGCTGGGCCTCGCCGACCCGTGGGACGGGCTGCGGGTGGACTACGCGCGGCGGGCGCCGCAGTTCCTCGCCGCCGCGCTGCCCGGGCTCGACCCGGAGAAGGTGCGGTTCGTGCCGCACCACGTGGCGCACGCCGCCTCGGCGGGGCTGGCCGCGCCGCCGGCCGGGGAGGACACCGCGGTGCTGGTGCTCGACGGCCGGGGCGAGGTGGCCAGCCACCTCGCCGGCGTCTACACCGACGGCCAGTTGTCGCCGCTGCGCTCGCAGGAGCTGCCCCACTCGCTCGGCCTGCTCTACGAGGAGCTGACCCGGCACCTGGGCTTCCTGCACTCCAGCGACGAGTACAAGGTGATGGCGCTGGCCTCCTACGGCACGCCGAGGCACCTGGGCGTGTTGCGGGAGCTGGTCCGGGTCACCGACGACGGTGGCTTCCGGGTCGAGCGGATCGACTGGGCCGGCCTGGCCAAGGAGGTCGCCGCCGGCGGGGAGCTGGGCGAGGAGCACGCCGACCTGGCCGCCAGCGTCCAGCAGCGGCTGGAGGAGGTCGTCCTCGACCTGGCCCGCTGGCTGTACGACGCCTCCGGCGGCGCCGGCACGCTCGCCATGGCCGGCGGGGTGGCGCTCAACTGCGTGGCCAACGCCCGGCTCGCCGCCGAGGGCCCGTACCGCGACGTGTGGGTGCAGCCGGCGGCCGGTGACGCCGGCACCGCGCTCGGCGCGGCCCTGCACGTGGCCGGCGAGCTGGGCGACCGGTCCGCACCGATGACCGGCGTGGACCTCGGCCGGGGCTGGTCGGACGAGGAGTTGGAGGCGGAACTGCGCCGGGCGGCGCTGCCGTACACCCGGCCGGCGTCGATCGCCGCCGAGGCGGCCCGGGTGCTCGCCGACAACGGCATCGTGGCCTGGTATCAGGGACGCAGCGAGTACGGCCCGCGCGCGCTGGGCCACCGGTCGCTGCTCGCCCACCCGGGCGACCGGGACACCACCCGCCGGATGAACGACGTCAAGGGCCGCGAGCAGTTCCGGCCGATCGCGCCGATGGTGCGCGCGGAACGTTTCGGGGAGCTGTTCGAGGGCACGTACCCGAGCCCGTACATGCTCTTCGTGCACCGGGTGAAGCCGGCGTGGCGGGACCGGATCCCGGCGGTCACCCACGTCGACGGCACCGCCCGGGTGCAGACCGTGCACCCGGAGACCGAGCCGTTGGTGGCCGAGCTGCTGGCCGAGTTCGAGCGGCGCACCGGGCTGCCGGTGGTGGTGAACACGTCGCTCAACACCGCCGGCCGGCCGATGGTGGACACGCCGCGCGAGGCGATGGAGCTGTTCGGCTCCGCGCCGGTGGACCTGCTGGCCCTCGGCCCGTTCGCGGTGCACCGGCGGTCGTTCGGGGACGCCCGATGATCAGCGTCGTGGTGCCCACGCTGGGACGGCCCAGCCTGGCCACCCTGCTGGACGCGCTGGCCGCCCACCTGCGCGGGGCGGCCGACGTCGAGCTGCTGCTGGTCGACGACCGGCGCGACGACCACGGCGAGCTGGCTGTGCCGGGGGCGCTCACCGCGTACACGAAGGTGCTCCGTGGGCGTGGCGCGGGCCCGGCGGCGGCCCGCGACCTGGGCTGGCGGGCCGCATGCGGCGACTGGGTGGTCTTCCTCGACGACGACGTGGTCCCGGCGCCGGACTGGGTCCGCCGGCTGCGCGCGGACCTGGCCGTGCCCGGTCGGGTCGGCGGGGTGCAGGGCGTGGTGGAGGTGCCGCTGCCGGCGCACCGGCGGCCCACCGACTGGGAGCGCGGCACCGCCGGCCTGGCCGCGGGCCGGTGGATCACCGCGGACATGGCCTACCGCCGGGCCGCACTCGCCGCCGTCGGTGGCTTCGACGAGCGGTTTCCGCGCGCCTACCGGGAGGACGCCGAACTGGCCCACCGGATCCGGCACGCCGGCTGGGACCTGGTGCGCGGCCAGCGGCGGGTGACCCACCCGGTGCGCCCGGAGAGCCGCTGGGTGAGCCTGCGGACCCAGCGCGGCAACGCCGACGACGCGCTGCTGCGTCGGCTCTACGGTCGTCGCTGGCGCGCCGAGCTGGGCCTGCCGCCGGGACGGCGGCCCCGGCACGCGGCGGTGGCCGCCGCCGGTGCGCTGGCGCTGACCGCCGCGGCGGTGCGCGCCACCCCGCTGCCGTCGGCCCGGGTCCGACGCGCGCTCGGCGTGGTCGGTGGGCTGGCCGCGCTCGGGTGGGCGGCCGGCACCGCCGAGTTCGCCCGGGCCCGGATCGCGCCCGGCCCGCGCACCCCGGACGAGGTCGCCACCATGCTCGCCACGAGCGCGCTCATCCCGCCGCTGGCGGTCGGGCACTGGGTACGGGGCTGGTGGCGCGCCCGCGCGGTGCCGGCCGGGGACGGCCGCTGATGGCCGGGCTGTACGAGGCCGTGCTGCTGGACCGGGACGGCACGCTGGTGGAGGACGTGCCCTACAACGGCGACCCGGAGAAGGTGCGGCCGGTGCCGGGCGCCCGCGAGGCGCTGGACCGGTTGCGCGCGGCCGGGCTGCGACTGGCCGTGGTGACCAACCAGTCCGGGCTGGCTCGGGGCCTGTTCACCGCCGCGCAGATGCACGCCGTGCACGCCCGGATCGAGGAACTGCTCGGCCCGTTCGACCACTGGGCGATCTGCCCGCACGCCGACGGCGACGGCTGTGCCTGCCGCAAGCCGGCGCCCGGGCTGGTGCACGAGGCGGCCGGGGCGCTCGGCACCGCCGTCACCCGATGCGTGCTGATCGGCGACATCGGTCGGGACATGGCCGCCGCGCTGGCCGCCGGCGCCGCCGGCCTCATGGTGCCCACCCCGGTCACCCGGCCCGAGGAGGTGGCCGCCGCGCCGGCCGTGGCCCGGGACCTGCCCGGCGCCGTCGACGAGATCCTGCGGCGGACGCGGGCGGTCCGGCCGGCGACACCCCGGGACGTACCGGCCGGCACGGTGCTCGTGGTGCGTAGCGACTCCGCCGGCGACGTGCTGGTCACCGGACCCGGAATCCGGGCGGTCGCGGCCGGCGCGCGCCGGGTGGTGCTGCTCTGCGGCCCGCGCGGACGCGCCGCCGCCGACCTGCTGCCCGGCGTCGACGAGATCATCGAATGGCGACTGCCCTGGATCGACGGTTCCCCGGAACCGGTGGACCCGGACGACATGCGCGCGCTCACCGACCGGCTGGCCGCCGTCGCCGCCGACGAGGCCGTGGTGTTCACCTCCTTCCACCAGTCGCCCCTGCCCCTGGCCCTGCTGCTGCGCCTCGCCGGCGTGCCCCGGATCAGCGCGATCAGCGACGACTACCCCGGCGCCCTGCTCGACGTGCGCCACCGCGTCCCGGTCGGCGTACCCGAACCCGAACGCGCCCTGTCCCTCGCCGCCGCCGCCGGCTTCGCCCTGCCCGACCACGACGAACCCCGCCTGCGGCTGCGCGCCGACCGGGACGGGCCGGAGCCGGACCTGCCGGCCCCCGGCTACGTCGTGGTGCACCCCGGCGCGTCGGTGCCCGCCCGGGCCTGCCCGCCGCGCCGCTGCGCGGAGATCGTGGCCGCCCTGACGGCCGACGGTCATCGGGTGCTGGTCACCGGCGGGCCGGACGAGCGGGAACTGACCGCCCGGGTCGCCGCCGCCGGCGGGGTGGACCTCGGCAGGGCGACCGACCTGGCCGGGCTGGCCCGCCTGCTGGCCGGCGCCCGGTGCCTGGTGGTCGGCAACACCGGCCCCGCGCACCTGGCCGCCGCGGTCGGCACACCGGTGGTCAGTCTGTTCGCCCCGACCGTCCCGTTCGGCCAGTGGGGACCGTACCGGGTGCCGACCGTGCGGCTCGGCGACGCCGCGGCGGCCTGCCGGGACACCCGCGCCACCGCCTGCCCGGTCCCCGGACACCCCTGCCTGGACGGCGTCGACCCGGCCCGGGTGGTCGCCGCCGTCCGCACGCTGGTTCCCCGCTGACCCGTCCGTCGAGGAGAGAGATGAACATCCTGCTCTGGCACGTGCACGGCTCCTGGACCACGTCGTTCGTGCACGGCAAACACCGCTACCTCATCCCGACCAACCCGGCCCGGGACGCCTACGGGCTCGGCCGCGCCCGCACCTACCCCTGGCCCGATACCGCCATCGAGATCACCCCGCAGGACCTGCGCACCACCGACGTCGACGTGGTCATCCTGCAACGACCCGAGGAACTCGACCTCGCCACCGAATGGCTCGGCCGCCGGCCCGGACGCGACCTGCCCGCGATCTACGTCGAACACAACACCCCCAAGGGCGACGTCCCGAACACCCGCCACCCCATGGCCGACCGCGACGACCTGCTCCTCACCCACGTCACACACTTCAACGACCTGTTCTGGGACACCGGCGCCACCCGCACCACCGTCGTCGACCACGGCGTCGTCCCACCCGCCGTCGAGTGGACCGGCGAACTCGACCGCCTCGCCGTCGTCACGAACGAGCCGGTACGCCGCTGGCGGATCACCGGCACCGACCTGATGCCCCGGTTCGCCGCCGTCGCCCCGCTGGACGTGTTCGGCATGGGCGTGGCCGGGCTGCCCGACGCGCTCGCCGCGGCCGGCGCGCCCGGTCTGCCGGTGACCGGCCACGAGGATCTGCCGCAGGCCGCCATGCACGCCGAACTCGCCCGACGCCGGGCCTACCTGCACCTGTGCCGCTGGACCTCGCTCGGGCTCAGCCTCGTCGAGGCCATGACCATCGGCATGCCGGTGATCGCCCTGGCCACCACCGAAGCGGTGCAGGCGGTGCCACCCGACGCCGGGGTGCTCTCCACCCGCGTGGAGACGCTCGTCGAGGCGGCGCGCTGGTTGGCCGACGACCGGGACGCCGCGTACCGGCTCGGGGCGCGGGCCCGGGAGGTGGCCAAGGAACGGTACGGCCTGGACCGGTTCCTCGCCGACTGGGATCGCATCATGGAGGAGGAGACATGCGCATCGCGATGATTTCGGAACACGCCAGCCCGCTCGCCGCCCTCGGCGAGGAGGACGCCGGCGGGCAGAACACCCACGTGGCGGAACTCGCCGCCGCGCTGGTCGGCGGCGGCCACGACGTCCGCGTCTACACCCGCCGCGACTCCCCCGCCCAGCCCGACGCGGTCCCCGCCCCGGACGGCTACCAGGTGTGGCACGTCCCGGCCGGCCCGGCCCGGCGGGTGCCGAAGGACGACCTGCTGCCGTACATGGGCGAGTTCGGCAGTTGGCTGGCGGACACCTGGCGGCACGGCGGCTGGACCCCGGACGTGGCGCACGCGCACTTCTGGATGAGCGGCCTGGCGACCGTGCACGCCAGCCGCCGTACCGGGGTGCCGACCGTGCTGACGTACCACGCGCTCGGCACCGTCAAGCGCCGGCACCAGGGCGCCCGGGACACCAGTCCACCAGGGCGGATCGGCTACGAGCGGGCACTCGGCCGGGCCGTCGACCGGGTGATCGTGCAGTGCGAGGACGAGGTCGGCGAGCTGCTCCGGATGGGCGTGCCCCGGTCCCGGATGGCGCTGGTCCCGTCCGGCGTCAACGAGACGGTGTTCCACCCGGACGGCCCGGTCGCGCCGCGCGACCCGGCCCGCCCGCGGATCCTCACCGTCGGCCGGATGGTCGAGCGCAAGGGCTTCCTGGACGTCGTGCGGGCACTGCCGGCGGTCCCGGACGCGGAGTGCGTGGTGGTCGGCGGCCCACCGGCCGACCTGCTGCCGGCCGACGCGTTCGCCCGCCGGCTGTCCGCGCTGGCCGAGTCGTGCGGCGTCGCCGACCGGGTACGGCTGCTCGGCGGCGTGCCCCGGGAGGAGATGGGCGCCTGGTACCGCTCGGCGGACGTGCTGGTCGCCGCGCCCTGGTACGAGCCGTTCGGCCTGACCCCGTTGGAGGGAATGGCCTGCGGCGTGCCGGTGATCGGCACGAACGTGGGCGGCATCGCCGACAGCGTGGTGGACGGGCTGACCGGTGACCTGGTGCCGCCGCGCGACTCCCGCGCGCTGGGCGCCGCGCTGCGCCGGCTGCTCTCCGACAACGTGCGCCGCTTCGCGTACGCGACCGCGGCGCTGGACCGGGTCCGCAGCCGCTACTCGTGGAAGCGTTGCGCGGAGCAGCTCGGCGCGGTCTACGGCACGCTCGTCGCCGCGGCCCGGCCGGCGTCGGCGGTGGCCTGATGACGCCGCTCGACACGCTCGACGCGCACCTGTCCGGGCTGGCCTCGGCCCTGCTGCCGTACCGGCGGGAGGCGCAGCGGCTGGCGTCCTGGGGCACCGAGCTGGCCTGGACGCTGGCCCGCGGCGGCCGGTTGCTGGTGGCCGGCAACGGCGGCAGCGCCGCCGAAGCCCAACACCTCACCGCCGAACTCGTCGGCAAACTCCGCCACGACCGCCAACCCCTGTCCGCCATCGCCCTGCACGCCGAGACCAGCGCCCTGACCGCCATCGGCAACGACTACGGCTACGACGAGGTCTTCGCCCGCCAGGTCCGCGCCCACGGCCGCCCCGACGACCTCCTCCTGCTCCTGTCCACCAGCGGCGCCAGCACCAACCTCCTCACCGCCGCCCGGGCCGCCCACGACACCGGCCTGCGCTGCTGGGCCTTCACCGGGCCCGCCCCCAACCCCCTGGCCGACCTCTGCCACGACGTGCTCGCCGTGCCGTCGGAGGACAGCCAGGTGGTGCAGGAGCTGCACCTGGTCTCCTCGCACCTGCTCTGCGAGTACGTCGACCAGGCGCTGCCGCTGGTCCGGCAGCTTCCCGGCGCGTCCTGGCGACCGCCGGGGCCACCCCCCGCCCCGCCGGCGTCGCCCCACGCGGCGCATCCGGTCCGGCCGGCCCGCGCGGCCCGGTCCGCCGACGAGGGCCGGGACCGGGGCGGCCTGGTACTGGCCACGGTCGATGGCGTCGTGCCGTCAGGCGTCGACGGCCACGGACCGAACAGCCACGCCCCGAACGGACACGGGTCACACGGACCCAACGGACACGGACCGAACGGGCACGGGCCGGATCGGGTGGAGCCGTGAGCGGCCCGCTGGTGGTGGTCGGCGACGCGCTGCTGGACCGCGACGTGACCGGCACGGTCAGCCGGCTCTGCCCGGACGCCCCGGTGCCGGTGCTCGACGAAACCACCGCGACCGACCGGCCCGGCGGCGCCGGCCTGGCGGCCCTGCTCGCGGCGGCACACGACGATGACGTCGCGCTGGTCACCGCGCTCGCCGACGACGCCGGCGGGGCTCGCTTGGCCGAGTTGCTGACCGCCGTGGGCGTCGAGGTCTACCCGGTGCGCCTGCCCGGCGCCACCGCCGAGAAGATCCGGCTCCGGGCCGGCGGGCAGACGCTGCTCCGACTGGACCGGGGCGGGGAGCCGCAACTCCCGGGCGAGCCGCCGGAGGCGGTGCGGGAGCTGCTCGGCCGGGCCCGGGCGATCCTGGTCAGCGACTACGGTCGGGGGCTGCTCCGCCAACCGACGCTGCGCGCCGCGCTGGCCGACGCGTCCGCCCCGGTGGTCTGGGATCCGCACCCGCGCGGTCCGGCCGCGGTGCCCGGCACCCGGCTGACCACCCCCAACCTCGACGAGCTGCGCCGGCTCACCGGCGACGCGGGCGGCGGCCCGACGCTCGCCGCGGCCACCCGCGCCGCCCACGAGCTGCGCCGCCGATGGCGGGCGGGCGCGGTCGCGGTGACCATGGGCCCCGGCGGCGCGGTGCTCTGCCAGGCCGGCGGCACGCCTGTGGTGCTGCCGCCGTCGTCCGTACCGGACCGCGTCGAGGACACCTGCGGGGCCGGCGACCGGTTCGCCGCCACCGCCGCGCTGGCGCTCGGCGACGGCGCGCCGGTCGCGGAGGCGGTCCGGGCCGCGGTCGAGGCGGCGTCGGCGTACGTGGCGGCCGGCGGCGCGGCCGGGCTGCACCGGCCGCCGGAACAGGCCACCGCACCGGACACCGTGCGCACCGCCGAGGAACTGGCCGCCGCGGTACGCGCGGGCGGCGGCACCGTGGTCGCCACCGGCGGCTGTTTCGACATCCTGCACGCCGGGCACCTGGCCACCCTCCAGGCGGCCCGTCGCCTCGGCGACTGCCTGATCGTCTGCCTCAACTCCGACCGCAGCGTACGCGGGCTCAAGGGGCCGGACCGCCCGGTCAACCCGGCCGACGACCGGGCCCGCCTGCTGGCGGCGCTGGACTGTGTCGACGCGGTGGTGGTCTTCGACGAGCCCACCCCGCACCAGGTGCTGGCCCGGTTGCGCCCAGACGTGTGGGTCAAGGGCGGCGACTACGGCGACGTGGAGCTGCCCGAGGCGGAGCTGGTCCACCGCTGGGGCGGTCGGGTGGTCACCGTCCCCTATCTGGCCGGCCGGTCCACCACCGGCACCATCTCGGCCGCGCGCCAGCGTGGCCTGCACCTCGTCGAGGGAGTCGTATGACCAGGGATCTGAGTAACCAGGCCGTGCTCGTCACCGGGGGGTCGAGCGGGCTCGGCGCGGCGGTGGTGGCCGCGGTGGCCGAGGCCGGCGGCCGGCCGTACGTGCTGGATCAACGCGCCCCCGCCGACGGGGTGCCCTGGCTGGAGTGCGACCTGGCCGACGGCCGGGCCGCCGAGGCGGCCACCCGGCAGCTCGCCGAGCAGGCCGGCGGCCTGGCCGGCGTGGTCACCGCCGCCGGCATGGACGTGCCCGGCCGGCTGGCCGACGTCGACGGCGCCACCTGGGAGCGGATCGTGGCGATCAACCTGCTCGGCACCGCCGCGGTGGTCCGGGCCGCGCTGCCGGAGCTGGAGCGGGCGCACGGCACGGTGGTGACCGTGGCGTCGACGCTGGGCGTGAAGGCGGTCAGCGACGCGACCGCATACTGCGCGGCGAAGTTCGGGGTGGTCGGCTTCACCCGGGCGCTCGCGGCGGAACTGGCCGGCCGGGTCGGCGTGACGCTGCTGGTCCCGGGCGGCATGCGGACCGCGTTCTTCGACCAGCGTGACGAGAAGTACAAGCCGGGGCCGGACGCGATCCTCAACGATCCGGCCGACACCGCCGCGGCGGTCATGTTCGCGCTCGCCCAGCCGCCCGGCTGCGCGGTACGGGAGCTGGTGGTCTGCGCCGAGCAGGAGTCCTCGTACCCGTGATCCTCGTGCTGAGGGCGCTCGGCGTCGGTGACCTCGCGACCGGGGTGCCGGCGGTGCGCGCGCTGCGCGCCGCGTACCCCGGTCGGGAATTGGCGCTTGTCGCGCCGCGCTGGCTGTCGCCGCTTGTCGGCCTGGTCGGCGGAGTGGACCGGCAGGTCCACGCGGACGGGCTGGGCCGCCTCCGGTGGTCCGGCCCGCCGCCGGAGCTGGCGGTGAACCTGCACGGCCGGGGTCCGCAGTCGCACCGGATGCTGGCCGCGTCGCGGCCGGGCCGGCTGCTGGCGTTCGCGAACGCCGCCGCCGGGGCGCCGGACGGGCCGCCGTGGCGGGCCGAGGAGCACGAGGTGGACCGCTGGTGCCGGATGCTGGCCTGGTACGGCATCGCGGCGGATCGGGCCGACCTGGCGCTGCGCCGTCCCGACCCGGGCGCGTTGCCGGTCGGCGTGACCATCGTGCACCCGGGGGCGAAGGCGCCGGCGCGGCGCTGGCCGGTGAGCCGTTTCGCGCGGGTGGCCCGGGAGTTGGCGGCGCGGGGTCACCGGGTGGTGGTGACCGGCAGCGCGGCCGAGCGGGGTCTCGCATCGGCGGTGGCCACGGCGGCCGGGTTGCCGGCGGACGCGGTGCTGGCCGGCGCGACCGACGTGGGTGAGCTGGCCGCGCTGGTGGCGCACGCCCGGCTGGTGCTCTGCGGCGACACCGGCGTCGGGCACCTGGCCACCGCCTACGCGACCCCGTCGGTGCTGCTGTTCGGGCCGGTCCCGCCGGCCTGGTGGGGGCCGCCGCCGGACCGGCCGTGGCACGAGGCGCTCTGGACCGGCCCGGTGCCGACGGACAGCGGCCCGGCGCGGCCGGACGGTGACGCGGCGACCGATGACGCGGTGCACCCGGCGCTGGACGCGCTGGACGTGCCGGCGGTGCTGGCCGCGGTGGACCGGGTGGAGTCGGCCACGCGGGCGATGCCGACGCAGCGGGCCCGACCACCCCTTGCTACCCGCCGGTAGCTACGCTGGGCCGGTGAGTGTCGAGTACGCGCAGGAGCACGTGGACGTCGACGGCGCCCGGATCGGGGTGCAGGTCTATCCGGAGCCGGCCGGTCCGCCCGGCGCGCCGGTGGTGGTGATCTGGCCGGCCATGGGCGTCCGGGCCCGCTACTACCGGCCGTTCGCCGCCGCGCTGCGCGAGGCCGGGCTCGCGGTGATCGTGGCGGATCTGCGCGGCACCGGGGAGAGCACCCCCGCCCCGGCCCGCACCTGCCGGTACGGCTACGCCGAGCTGGCCGGCGACGTCGGCGCGGTGCTCGACGCGCTCAAGCCCCGGCTGGACGGCCGGGTCCGGGTGCTGCTCGGGCACTCCCTCGGCGGGCAGGTCGCGGTGTTGCACCAGGCCCTGCACGACGCCGGCCGGGTGGACGGGCTGGCGCTGGTGGCGGTGGGCCTGCCATGGTGGCGGCGGTTTCCCGGGCGGCGCGGCTGGGGTGTGCTGCCGTACACCCAGGGCATCGCGGCGGTGGCCCGGCTGCTCGGCGTCTGGCCCGGCTGGGGCTTCGGCGGCCGGCAGGCGCGCGGCGTGATCCGCGACTGGGCGCACACCGCCCGCACCGGGCGCTTCCCGGCGCTCGACGGGGTCGACGCGGAGGCCGCCGTGCGGCGGATCCGGACACCGGTGCTCGCGGTGAGCGTCGACGACGACCAGTACACGCCGCACGACACGCTCGACCACCTCTGCGACAAGCTGGCCGGCGCGCCGGTCACCCGGCACCGCTACACCGTCGCCGAGGCGGGCGCCGCGCTCGACCACTTCACCTGGGTCCGGGCGGCGACGCCGCTCGCCGCCCGGGTGGCCGCGTTCGCCGCCGCGCTGCCGACCCGCGTCCCGGGGGCGTGAGCGGGACCAGGACGGGTATGCCGCACCGCCCGAACACGGCGGAGGGGGATCAGATGTCCGAACGGCACACCACGTTGCGCTCGATGCACGACCTGGGCCTGGCGGCCTGGTTCGGCGGCTCCCTGATGGGAGCGCTCGGCGTCAACGGCGCAGCGGCACGAATCGACGACACGACCCAGCGGCTGCCGGTGGCCTCGGCCGGCTGGTCGCGGTGGACCCCGGTGAACGCGGCGGCGATCGGCGCGCACCTGGCCGGCGCGGTCGGCGAGCTGGTCACCGAGACCCCACGGATGGCCCGGCAGTCCGGCGTGGGCAAGGCGAGCGCGGTGAAGACCGCGCTCACCGTCGGCGCGCTGGCGGTGACCGGGTACAGCAAGCTCGTCGGCATGCGCCTGGAACGGGCGGGCGGGCCACCCGTCGACGGGATCACCCAGCCGAACCACCACACCCCGGCGAACGTCGCCGCCAGCCAGCGGCAGATGAAGATGCTCCAGTGGGCGATCCCGGCGCTGACCGGCGCGCTGGTCGTGGTGACGGCGTACATGAGCGAACAGCAGAAGCCGACCCAGGTGTTCCGCGGCATGCTCGATCGCGCCGGCGGGCTGATGTCCGCGCCGAAGACGGTCGGCAAGGTGGCCGCGATGGGCGCGGCCAAGCGTCACCTGGCCGGAGCCGCCCGCTGACCACCGCGTGGCCGGCGGCCCACATCGGGGTGGGGCGCCGGCCACGCGGTGCCCGTGCCCGGGGGCCGGCGCCGTCCCCGGCAGGGCACCCTCAGGCGCGTGCGGTGGCGGGAACCGCACCGAGAAGCGCGGCGAGGCGGGCGGCGTCCCGCTGGGCCTGGTCGCCGCAGCAGTTGTTCATCAGCACGTGCAGCTCGGCGCACGTGCCGGCCAGCTCGCGCAGCAGCACGGACCAGTGCCGCAGCTCCCGCTCGCCGTAGGCGTAGCGGAACCGCTCCTGCTTGTCGCCGCTCTCCCAGGCGTCGCTGTGCCCGTGGAACCGGACCACCGCGAGGTCGGTGGTGGCGACCAGGATCGGCGGCACCGAGGAGGCGTGCCCCTGCGGCATGTCCACACAGCCGTAGCCGAGCCCGTTCTCGCGCAGGAACGTCACGGTGTCGACCACGGCGTCCTCGGCGAACCAGGAGGAGTGTCGCAGCTCGACGGTGACCGGGACGGGCCGGCACCGCCGCGCGGCGTCCAGGATCCGGCGCCGGGCCGCGTCGCCGCGGGCCAGCCAGGGCGGGAACTGCAACAACACCGCGCCGAGCCGGTCGGCCGCCGCGAGCGGCGCCAGCGCCGCGTGGAACCGGTCCCACAACTCGTCGTACGCCCCGGCGGACAGGTCCCGCCAGCGGATCCGGCTCGGGCCCCCCGCCGGTCGCAGGTCCTTCGGCAGCGCCTCGACCGGGGTGTGGTGGCCGGTGAAGAGCCGGAACGCCTTGACGTCGAAGGTGAAGCCCGACGGGGTCGCGTCCGCCCAGACCGCGGTGGTCTCCGGCGCCGGCACGGCATAGTACGAGGTGTCCACCTCGACCAGTCCGAAGTGCTCGGCATACCAGCCCAGCCGGCCGGCCGGGGTGTTGGTCCCGCGTGGATACCAGCCGGAGCGGACCAGCATCTGGTCGGCCCACGAGGACGTGCCCACCTTGATGACACCCATGTCATTCAGTTCACCCCGAACCGGACGAACCGGCAACCGGAGGCGTCGATGCGTCTTCGCGGTTCCGGCGCTCGGGCGTGGGGCGCCGGAAGTGTCGGGGCGGAGTCGTACCGTGGCCCGTGGCTGTCGATCGAAAGGACGAGCGCATGGACGTCACCGACCAGACTCTCAGCGGCGAGCGGGCCGACCTGCTCGCCGCCCTGCGCCGGCACCGCGGCTTCCTCCGTCAGACCGTGGCGGGGCTCGACGACGAGCGGGCGGCGCGCCGCAGCACGGCCAGCGAGCTGTGCCTGGGTGGGCTCGTCAAGCACGTGGCCACCACCGAGCGCGGTTGGATGCGCTTCGCGGTCGGCGGCACCGAGGCGATGCGCAGCGAGCCGGTCGACTGGGCCGGCCAGTTCCGGATGGTCGAGGGCGAGACCCTGACCGGGCTGCTCGCCGAGTTCGACCGGGTGGCCGCCGCGACGGACGAGTTGGTCGCCACGCTCGACCTGGACGTCTCACACCCGCTGCCCGACGACCCGTGGTTCCCGCCGGGCGCCGTCTGGACGGTCCGCCGGGTGCTGTTGCACCTGATCGCTGAGATCTCCCAGCACGCCGGCCACGCCGACATCCTCCGCGAGTCGATCGACGGCGCGAAGACCATGGGCTGACGGTCGGGGCGAGGGCGTGACCGGGCTCACCCGGTTCGGTGGCGCCGGCGTGTGACGCCGCGGCAGGTGGCGGCGCTGAGGGTCACGAGATGGACGCAGCCCGCCTGGACCAGGAAACCGTCGAGCGACTGCTCGCCGGCACGTCCGGCGGCCCCGAGTCCGCTGCGCCCCGCGCCCTCGTGCGGCTCCTCGACACCGTCCGGACCGTACCCGGCTCCGGGGAACTCGACGGTGAGGCGGCGGCGGTCGCGGCGTACCGGGCGGCGCGGGCGACGACCCCGATCGTCGGACGGTTCACCGCCGGGCTGCTCGGCGCGAAACTCGCCGTCGCCACCCTGGCCGCGACGCTCACCGGTGGCGTCGCGCTGGCCGCCGTGACCGGAAACCTGCCCGGGGGCATCGGGGTCGACGCGCCACCGGCGACGCCCGGCACCAGCGCCGCGCCCACCACGGGCACCACCCCCACGACCGTCCCCATGCCCACCGCCGCCACCACGCGCACGGCGCACCCGAGCCACCCGGCCGGCACCGGCCCCACCGCCACGGCGGCCGACCCGTCCGCACCGGCCGGGCTCTGCGTGGCGTACCGGGCCGTCGCCGAGGGCGAGCGGGGCCGGGCCCTGGACGCTCCGGCCTTCGCCGGACTGGTCGCTGCCGCCGGCGGCCGGGACCGGGTGCCCGGCTACTGCGCCGGCCTGCTCGCCGGCGCCGGTCCGCCGGCGCCGGCCGGCCCGCCGTCGGGCGCCGGTCGGACCGGCCATCGGACCAGCCGGCCCGCCGAACCACCGACCGGGGGCGCACCCACCCCGGACGCCGCCGGCCCACCGACCGACGCCGGCACCGGTGCCGCCGGTCCCGTGCCCAGCGCCGCTCGATCGTCGGCCGGCACCCGGTCCGACGCCGCCGGACCTCCCGACAGCCCGAATCCCACACTCGAACGACCGGCCGCGCCCTGATCCGAACCGGCTGGTAACTTGCCCCGGTGACCCCCCGGCGTCGCCGACCGGCGATCCTCCTCCGCCTGGCCGTGGTGCTCGCCGTGCTGGCCGGCATCGTGCTCACCGCGCTCGGCCCGGCCACCGTGACCGGGCTGCTGCCATACTTCACGATCCAGAGCAACGTGGCCGTCGGCGTCCTCGCCGGCTACGCCGCCTGGTGCGCGGCGCGCGACCGGCCGGAGCCGCCGAGCGCCCTCAAGGGTGCGGTGACGCTCTACATCACCATCACCGGCACGGTCTACCACCTGGTGCTGGCCAACCCGGCGAGCCCGTTCGCCATGGTCCAGCCGCACCGGGAGCCGGGCGAGTGGTGGGGCAACCAACTCCTGCACACGGTGGTGCCGCTGCTCGCCGTGGCCGACTGGGCGCTGTTCGACCGGCGCGGCCGGCTGCGCCCCCGGTACGCCGCCTGGTGGCTGGCCTTCCCACTGGCCTACCTCGGGTTCGCGCTGGTACGCGGGCTCGTCGTGCACCGCTACCCGTACCCGTTCCTGGACGCCGGGCAGCTCGGTTACGACGGCGTCGGGCTCAGCGCGCTCGGGTTCGCCGCCGTGTTCTGGCTGTTGGGCCTGCTCTTCGTGGGTGTCGACCGGCTGCTCGCCCGGACGTCCCGGGCCGCCCCGCCGCCGGCTCCCGGGGCGACCGGACCGGCGACCCGGGAGCCAAGCGGCACCGGCTCCGGCTGAGCGGGCGCGGTCAGGCGGCGTGCCGGTCCGCTCCCCCGCCGGTGCGCAGCCGTCGACGACTGCCGCGCTCCCGGCCGTACGAGTCGGCCCGGCCCCACCGGCCCGGGACGTCGAGCAGCTCGATCTTTCCGTAGCCGGCGGGGATCGCCGGGTCCACCAGCAGGTTGTCCCCGCACGGGCGCAGGCCCAGCATGGTCGCGAGCAGCATCAGCAGGCCGCCGGAGGCCCACGACTGCGGTCGACCCGCCGTCGGAAGCTGGACCGGGTACCTGGTGAGCCGGCGCGGGTAGCCGGCGATCACCTCCGGCACCGACCCGCCGAGCGTCTCCGCCGCGGCGAGCACACCGGCGGCGACCTCGGCGGCCTCCGCGTCGTAGCCGTATCGGCGCAGACCGGCCGCGACGAGCGCGTTGTCCGAGGGCCACACCGCGCCGAGGTGCGCGCCGACCGGGTTGTACGGCCGTTGCCCCTCCGCGTAGGTGCGCACTCCCCAGCCGGAGAAGAGGTCCGGCCCGCACAGGTGGGCGGCGAGCGAGTCGGCCCGCTCGGGTGTGACGATGCCGCTCCAGAGGAGGTGTCCGAGCGCGGAGGTGAGCGCGTCGACGGGCTCCCCGTCCGGGGTGATGGCCAGCGCGTAGTAGCCCCGGTTCGGCAGCCAGAAGTCCCGGTCGAACCGCTCCCGCAGCCGCGCCGCGTCGGCCTCCAGCCGCTGCGCGTACTCCGGGTCGTTCCAGATCTCCCGGGCCAGCCGGGCGCCCCGGATCCGCGCGTCGTACGCGTACCCCTGTAGTTCGCAGGTGGCCCGCGGGAACGGCGGCACGACGCCGTGCCGATCGACGATCGCCTCCGGCGAGTTGCGCCAGGTCTGGTTGGCCACCCCGTTCGTCGTGTTGCGCGGTTGGTAGCGCAGGTAGCCGTCGCCGTACGGGTCGCCGTACTCGGTCAGCCAGTCCAGCGCCATCCGGGCCGGGTGGCGCAGTTGCCGGACCAGGTCGGCGTCGCCGGTCCAGCGTTCGTACTCGTCGAGCAGGACGACGAAGAGCGGGGTGGTGTCCGCCGCGCCGTAGTAGAGCGCGGTGGGCTCCTCGTCGAACGCGGCCCGCTCGCCGTACCGCAGTTCGCCGAGGATCTTGCCGGGTTCCTCGTCGTGGTAGTCGTCGAGCTGGCTGCCCTGCGTGAACGCGAGCATCCGCAGCGTCGGCGGCGTCAGCTCGGGCGTGAACGGCAGCGTCTCCAGGCAGGTGACCAGCGCGTCCCGGCCGTACAGGGTCATCGCCCAGGGCAGCCCGCCGACCGGCACCCGCTCGGCGAACGCGAGCGGGGTGTAGCGCAGCGCGGCCAGGTCGGCCAGGGCCTGCCGGTAGGCGGCGGCCAGGGGCGCGCGGTCGGCGACCAACTGCGGCGCCTGGTCGAACCACCGGGCCAGGTCGTCGGCCATGCTCTGCCGGACCTGTTGGCGGTGGGCCTCGATGTCGGTCCGCAGGTCGTGTTCGCCGGCGCCCTGGATGACCATGTCCACGTGCAGGTCGGTGCGCCAGAAGCCGTTCGGCTCGATCCGGAGCCGGAAGGTCATCCCTCGGGAGTCGACCTCGACCGGGGCGGTGCTGGAGACCACCGTCTCCCGGGTGAACCGTTCGCGCTGGTAGCGGATCCGCAGCTCGCGGCGCTCCGGGTCGGCGGTGGTGGCCGGACGGCGCGGGCCGGGCTGATGGATCTCGGCGGTGTCGGCGAAGTCGCTGCCGATCTCCATCCGCACCGTGAACTCGGCCGGTTCGGCGGAGTGGTTCAGCACCGTGATCTCCTCGTGGAACGACTCGCCGAGGGAGCGGTACCGGATCACCGAGACGTCGGCGTCCACATAGTGGCTGGCGGCGCCGGGCACCAGCACGAAGCGGGTCTCGAAGTAGCTCAGGTCGTCCCGGGACAGCGCGTGCAACCGCTCGCCGTCGATCGTGAGGATCCAGCGGGACAGGAACCGGGTGTCGAAGGAGAACAGACCGATCGGGGCGCACGGCTCGGACTCCATGTCGCCCTGCGCGTCGCCCATGGCAAAGGCGTTGCCGGCGAGGACGGAGACGAGTTCCTGCTTCATCGCGCCGCCAGCCGGTGCGGGGAGGCGACGACGTCCCGGGGATGCCGGGCGCCCGGCGGGCCGGGGAAGATGCGGCGCAACATCGTCAACAGTCGCAGGTTGCCCTGCCCGCTGATGTCGTTGCGCAGGATCGCCGCGGCCAGGTGCAGACGGCCCGTGGCGATCCGGTCGAACACCTCGCGGTCGGCCCGGATCACCAGGTCCGCCGCCTCGGCCGAGCGGGACACCTCGACCTCCTGGCGGTCGATGGTCAGATACCAGTGCTCGGTCCGGCCGCTCTCTCCCAGGTCCAGGCGGATCGTGCCGGAGGTGGTCTCGGGCAGCCCGGGGTGATGGCCGGCCGCTCCCCGGGCCAGGTGCTCCGCGGCGGAGGCGCTCATCGGTCCCTCCCTCATCCGTGGCGGCGGACTCCGCCCGAGGCGCTGGGTTCCCACCGCGCGGGTCGGTCCAACTCACCCGTTCCGGGTGAGACGGGCCGGCGCAGCGGGTACCGGCAGGGCCATGTCGATGACCGGGGACGCCGCCACCGACCGGGTGCTGCTGGCGCTGCTGACCATGCAGCGGGAGTCGTGGGAGCAGGGGCTCCTCGGGCAGGCGCTCCTGGACCTGGGCCTGCCCGAGATGGCGACGCTCGTCGCCGACGCCGCGGTGACCCGGCAGCGGCCGGACGGCCGTCTCGGTGAGCTGGCCGGCTCGGTGGGCGCGGTGAACGGCGCCGCGTGCGGCGAGGTGGTCCGGCACGCGGCGGTCACCACCGGGGAGCCGAGGTACGCCGCCGCTCTGGCCGCGCAGCTCGACTGGTTGACGCGCCGGGTGCCCCGGGCCGCCGACGGCACCCTGTTCCACCTGCTCGGCGGGCGTCAGGTGTGGGCCGACACGGTCTACATGGTGGTGCCGCTGCTCGCGCTGACCGGCCGGACGGAGCAGGCCGCCGCGCAGGTGGCGGGCCACCGGCTCCGGTTGCACGACACGCGCACCGGCCTGTACGCGGCCCGCTGGGACGACGACCGGGGCGAGCTGGACCGGCCGGGACCGTGGGGCACCGGCAACGGCTGGGTGGTCGCCGGGATCGCCCGGGCGTTGCGGCTCGCGCCGCGGTGGCCGGCGGGGACGCGCGCCGAGCTGGCCGGGCACGTGGAGGAGGTGTTGACGGCCTGCCTGAGACACCGCACCGACGACGGCCTCTTCCCCGACGTGCTCGACGACCCCGGCACGTTCCGCGAGGCCAACACCGCCCAACTGCTCGGGTACGCGGCGCTGACCGGGGTGGCCGACGGCTGGCTGCCGTCGTCGTGGCTCGACACCGGGGCGGAATTGCTCGCCGCCGCCGGTCGACGGGTGGACCGGCACGGCCGGGTGACCGGCGTCAGCGGGGCGCCGGAGTTCGCCGGGCCGGGCACCTCGCCCGAGGCGCAGTCCTGTCACCTGCTCGGGCGGGCCGCGCTGGGCCGCGCCCGGGCGGCGGTCAACCCCGGCGGATGAGCCCGCGCACGTACGCCGCCTGCCCGACGTGCTGAAGGTCGTCGTCGAGCACGCTCACCAGTCGTACGCCGAGCGTGACCGGCGGGTCCCAGCTCTCGTCCACCACCCGGTCCAGATCGCCCGGACCGAGCCCGCGCAGGTATGCCAGGCTCCGCTCCACCACCGCCCGGTGGTAGTCGAGCAGCACGCCGCCGTCCTCCGGCCGCACCGCGGCGATCTGCCCGGGGCCGTGACCGTAGCCGGTGTCGTCGGGGTCGGGGCGCAGGCCGCACCGCCCCGCCCAGTCGCCGGTGGCCCAGAGTTGCTTCTCGCCGAGCAGGTCCGCCACGTGATGGTCCTGGATCCGGGTCAGGTGCCAGATCAACCAGCCGACCGGGTTCGCCCCGTCGGCCGGGGCCTGCCGAAGCTGCTCCGGGTCGAGCCCGTCGAGCGCGCCGGCGACCAGGTCCGGCAGCCGCCCGTACGCCTCGGTCAGCAGGTCGCTCACGTCCACCGTGCCTCACTCCCCCACCGTCTCGTTGCCGTCCCGGGTGCAGTACCGCCGAGCGCGTCCGGCAAACCTCGCCGCCGAGAGTGACCGAAGGGCCGTGCCCCTGCCGCAGGTTTCGCACCATCTGCGACCGCCTGTGGCGGTCCGCACCGAATCGGCGCAAGCTAGTAAAGGAGCAGCTCAGAGCCTATCTGGTCACCCGAAGACGTGCGGCTGGAGCGCGTAGGCGCACGCCGAAGGAGATCGTCATGGCCGCACCCGTGATCCGTTCCGTCACCGCCGAGCAGACCGTCCTGACACCCGGGCAGTCGACCACCGTACGGGTCGACGCCTACCATCCCGACTCGCGACTGCTGACCCTCCCCGGCCGGGTCAGCGACCCCACCGGGGCCGCCTGGGACTGCCCGGTCCGGCTGGACCTGAGCGTGCCGCTGACCGTGCAACTCGGCAGCGCGTCACCGGGTGTGACCGTCACGCCCGCCGACGCCGACCCGACCCGCTTCACGGTCGGCGTGCTGGCCGGCCCGGGCACGGTGACGCTCACCGCGACCGCCCGGGACGGCGCGGGGCGCGCCGGCACCGGCAGCGCCACCCTGACGGTGCCACTGCTGGTCGGCATGTCCGCCGAGAAGGGGGCGCGGACCCGGCGGATCGTCGCCGACTATCCGGGCATCCGCTACATGCGTGACTACGGCACCGACGGCCCGGACCCGGACGCGCTGCCGGAGCTGCCCCCGCTGAACGCCGGGAAGTTCGCCGACGCGCCGTCGGCCGTCATGCACGTCTCCTGGAAGGACGACGTCGAGCAACTGGCGGGCTGGCTCGACGAGGTGCGTCGGCCGATCTACCTGACCTGGTACCACGAGCCGATGGGCGACGTGACGCCGGCGACCTACCGGGCCACCGCCGCTCGGGTGAGCCAGATCGTGGCCGCGCACCCCCAGCGGCGTTGGGTGCTGGGGCACGGCCCGATCGTCACCCGTTACTGGCTGGACGAGGGGCGCGGCAACCCGACCGACTGGGTCTACCCGGGCATGACGCACTACGGGGTCGACTGCTACTCGCAGGACACGGCCGCGTACTGGCCCGCCTCCCGGATGTTCGGGGTGGCCTTCGGCAAGGTGCGCGCCGCCGTCCCCGGCGTCCGGCTGCTGGTGCCCGAGTACGGGTTGAGCCGGACCACCGCCGACACCACGGGCGCGGGCCGGGCCCAGGCGCTCCGGGATCACGTCACCTGGCTGCGGCAACAGCACGACGTGGACGCGATCGCGTACTGGAACAACTCGACGGGCGTGCCGTTGGGCGACCCGCCGTTGGAGTCGACCGCCTGGCGCGATCTCCAGCTCGGCTGGGCTTAGAATGACCCGATGGGGCGGAGCAGGTGACGAGCGTGGCTGCGGCGGGCCACGCCTGCCTCGCCTACGACGACCCGGCCACGTGGCGCGCCCGCACGGTCGAACAGGTCACCGTCGGTCTCGCGGCCGGCGAGCGGGTCTGGGTGGTGGGCCCGGAGGAGCTCGGCGCCGTGACCCGGCGGCTGGGCGCCGTCCCCGGCTTCGACGCCGCGTTGGGTCGCGGCACGGTGCGACTGTTCACGACCGGCGAGGCATACCGGCACGACCGGGCCGTCGACCCTCGGCGACAGGTCCGGGCGTACGCGCGGGCCACCGCCGAGGCGCTGGCCGCCGGCCACACCGGCCTGCGGGTGGTGGCCGACGCGACCGACCTGGTCCGCGACGCCGCCCGGCGCGACGCGTTCGCCCGCTACGAGCACCACATCGACCGCTGGATGCGGCACCGGCCGATGTCGGCGGTGTGCGCCTACGACCGCCGGGCGCTCGGCGACGCGGCGGTCGCCGAGCTGGCCTGCCTGCACCCGGAGGGCAACGCCGACGTGCCGTTCCGGCTGCACGCCGGCGACGGTGACGCGGTGGTGGCGCTCGGGGGCGAGCTGGACTCGACCCACCACGCGCTCTTCACCGCCGCGCTGGACCGGGCCGACCCGCGACCGGTCGCCGGGCGGCTCGTCGTCGACGCGACCGACCTGCGCTTCGTCGACCACCGCGCGCTTCTGCGCCTGCGCGACCATGCCCGCCGGCACCACGCCGCCGTGGTGCTGCGCACCCGCCGCCCGGCCGTGGCCCGGCTGGTCGGGCTGCTGGGCCTGACCGAGATACGGGTGGAGGTGCTCCGATGAGGACCGGTGCGGCGGCCGGGCACGTGGGCTACTTCCACGAGGCGATCCTCTACGACTCCGACGAGCACCTGCTGGCTGTGGTGCTGCCGTTCCTGACCGGCGGCGTCGAGGCCGGTGAGCCCACCGTGGTGGGCCTCGGCGCCCGCAACGCCGACCTGGTGCGCCGGGCGTTGCCGGCCGGCGCCGGGGTCACGTTCCTGCCCGGCGGGGACGTCTACGCCCGGCCCACCGCGGCGATCCGCGCCTACCGGGAACTGCTCGCCGGGCACGTGGCGGCGGGCGCGACGCAGATCCGGATCGTCGGCGAACTGCCGCCGGTGATGTTCGGCGCGACCTGGGACTGGTGGGCCCGCTACGAGTCGGCGATAAACCACGCCTACGACGAGTTCCCGCTCTGGAGCATGTGCGCGTACGACCGGCGGGTCGCGCCGCCGCACGTGCTGGCCGACGTGGCGCGCACCCATCCCCGGATCGCCGGGCCGGACGACGCCCACGAGCCGACAGGCGTCTACACCGAACCGGTCAGCTACCTGGCCGAGCACCGCCCGGCCCCGCTCGACCCGCTCCAGCACACCACGCCCGCGGTCGACCTCACCGATCCGACGCCGGCGCGCGCCCGGGAAGCGGTACGCTCCGCCGACCGCCACCTGCTCCCGCCCGACGGCGTCGACGACCTGGTGATGGCCGTCAGCGAGGTGGTGTGCAACGCGCTGCGGCACGGGACGACGCCGGTGCGCATGCGGGTGTGGTGCGCGGCGGACCGGATCGTGGTGACCGTCCACGATCGGGGTCCCGGCCCCAAGGACCCGTACGCCGGTCTGCTGCCGGCGGGCGACGGCAGCGAGGGCGGCCTGGGGCTCTGGATCACCCACCAGAGTTGCGACCACGTGACCTCGCACCGCGACGCCGACGGTTTCACCATCCGACTGACGGCGGGGAATCCCCACTTCCCGGTCTGACCGACCGACCAACCGGCGGTCCCGGGGCGGGGCGGGGTCAACGGCGCGCGCGGACACGGTAGCGTAGCGCCTCATCGTGCCCCGCGGCCCGGCGCTGGCGAACCCACGGAGGATGGCGCATGTCCAACGGTGAGGAACCGTTCGCACCCCACGACGACGTGTCCGCGCGGCCACGGTTCGACCCGGCCCTGCGCGGTTACGACAAACGGCAGGTCGACAGGTACGTCGAGCAGATGGACGGTGAGGTCAGCTCGTTGACCGCCGCCCGGGACCGGGCGTACGCGCAGGTCCGCGAGTTGACCGCGCAGATGCAGCGGGCGCAGGCCGAGGCGGTCGAGCTGCGCGACCGCCCGACGCCTGTCGACCGGGCGTCCTTCCGGGACCTCGGCCCGATGGTCGACCAGATCCTCGACCTGGCCGAGAAGCAGGCCGGCCAGATCACCGAGATGGCCACCAAGCGCGCCGAGGACGTCCACGCGCAGGCGGAGAAGGTGCTGGCCACGGCCCAGGAGCAGGCCGCCCGGGACCGGCGCGAGCTGGACGAGGAGCTGTCCACCCGCCGGGCCGAACAGGAGCGCGCGGACGAGGAGCGGCGGGCCGCCGCGCAGGCGGAGCTGACCGCCGCGCGGGAGCTGGCGGAGAAGCTGCGCACCGAGGGTCAGGCCGTGCACGACCGGGCCCAGCAGGAGGCGAAGCGGATCACTGAGCAGAGCACCCAGCAGGTCGAGCAGGCGCGGTCGGCGTCCGAGGCGCTGGTGAAGGCCGCGCGCACCCAGATCCAGCAGGAGGTGCAGGCCAACCGGAGCAAGGCGCAGCAGGAGCTGGCCCAGTGGCAGGCCACCATGGCCCGCGAGCTGGACGAGCGGCGGGCCGCCGCCGAGCAGGAGCTGGCCGACCGGGCCACCGCCGCCGAGCGGGACATCGCCGCGCTTGTCGCCGAGGCCCAGCAGTACGCGACCGAGGTGCGTGAGCGGGCCGACGAGGAGAACGCCGCGCACCAGGAGCAGCTCACCGGCGTGCAGCGGGAGATCCAGCAGCGGCAGGAGGCGTTGGCCCAGCTCAAGACCGAGATGGAGACCGTCGGCCAGCAGTTGGAGGAGACCCGCGGCGAGATCACCGCGATCGAGCGGGCCGGCGCGGAGCTGGAGGAGCGGCTGGTCGGCGTACGCCGGGACCTGGCCGCCGAGACCAGACGGCTGGACGAGGCGCGGCGCGCGGCGGACCTGGCGGAGCAGCACGCCAAGGAGACCCGGGCCCGGGTGCAGCGGGAGGCCAAGCGGGTGGCCGACCTGGCCGCGGCGGCGGTGATGGCGGCGGCTGCGGGTGGCGGCGAGACCGCCGAGTACCCGCAGGTGCTCGCGCGCCCGGCCGCTTCCGTGCCGGCGGTGGCCGAGCCGGCACCCGACGCCGGGCGGACGGACGCCGGGCGGCCCGACGCCGAACGGGCCGACAACGAGCGGGCCGAGTCCGAGCGGGCGGAGTCCGAGCGGGGCGAGGCCGACCGGCCGAGCGCCGAGCCGTTCATCGAACGGCTGGACGGGCCGAGCTTCGACGCGTTCGCGGTGCGCACGCCGGCGCCGCGCCCCGTGCCCGACGAGGAGACGGACGTCCGCACCCCAGCCTGAGGTGTAAGGAGGGGCCCCTTTTTAACACACGTGTGTTAAAAAGGGGCCCCTCCTTACCGAGCCGGCGTGCTTGCCACCTGCCTTTGCCATATGCAAATATGTGGATCAATGGCGGCCTTAGCCCGGGGGTTGATGAGCATGCGCAAGGCGTCCTCGATCGGCGCGGCGGTCGTCCTGACCGTCGCCGCGGCGGGTGTCGCGGTGGTGGGCGCGGGCGCACCGGCGAGCGCGAGCTGCAGCCACTCCCACTCCAACGTGGACAACAAGTTCGGCCAGCTCTTCAACGCCACGAACGTCAACATCCGCACCGGTCCGCACACGAGCTGCGGGTCGCTCGGCTACGGCCAGCTCTCGCACGGCGTCGACTTCCACTGCTTCGCCAGCGGCGACCGGGTCAGCGCCAACGGGCGCACCACCTACACCTGGACCTACCTGAAGGACACCACGACCGGGGTGTCCGGCTGGGCCGCCGACGCGCTGCTCGACAACCTCGGCGCCAACGTCGCCTGCTGACCGGCCCGCCCGACGGGTGCCGGGCGGGCAGAATCACCTGGCATGACCGGAACCGTCCTCCACCCGCCCGTCGAGCCGTACGCCACCCACCGCATCCCGGTCGGCGACGGTCACGTCCTGCACGTGGAGGAGGTGGGGCGGCCGGACGGCGTACCCGTGGTGTTCCTGCACGGCGGGCCCGGCGGCGGCCTGGTGCCGGCGGCGCGGCGGTTCTTCGATCCCCGGCGCTACCGGGCGGTGCTGTTCGACCAGCGCGGCGCGGGCCGCAGCACCCCGTTCGGCGAGCTACGGGCCAACACCACCTGGCACCTGGTGGCCGACCTGGAGACGATCCGGCAGCGCCTGGGCATCGAGTCGTGGCTGGTCTTCGGCGGGTCGTGGGGGGTCACCCTCGGCCTGGCGTACGCGCAGACCCACCCGGACCGGGTGACCGGCCTGGTGCTGCGCGGTGTGCTGCTGCTGCGGCGCAGCGAGCGGGACTGGTTCTACCAGGGCGGCCTGCGCCACCTCCAGCCCGAGGAGTGGGAGCGGTTCGTCGCCCCGGTCCCGCCGGCCGAGCGCGGTGACGTGCTGGCCGCCTACCACAGCCGGTTGCACGGCCCGGACGTCGACGAGGCCCGGGCGTACGCCCGCGCCTGGGGACGGTGGGAGGCGGTGAACTCGTCGCTGCGGCCCGACCCGGAGGCGCTCGCCCATTTCACCGACGACGAGCGGGCGCTGCCGATCGCCCGGATCCTGTCGCACTACGCGGTGCACGGCGGCTTTCTCGCCGAGGGTCAACTGCTCGACGGGGTGGACCGGATCCGGCACCTGCCCGCCGTGATCGTCAACGGCCGGTACGACCTGTGCTGCCCGCCGGTGTCCGCGTACGACCTGGCCCGCCGGTGGCCGGAGGCGGAGCTGCGGATCGTGCCGGACGCCGGTCACTCGGCGGCCGAGCCGGGCATCGCCGGGGAGTTGCTGCGCGCCGTCGACCGGGTCGCCGATCCGACCGGTTGACCGGGCTCCACGCCTGGCCTTCCGGGAGCGCCACTGGCAAGATCGACGGGGTGACGGCTGGGCTGTACGCGGTCAGCGACCTCCACGTGTCGTACGCGGAGAACCGCGCGGTGGTGGACGGGCTGCGACCGGAGACGGCCGACGACTGGCTGATCGTGGCCGGTGACGTCGGCGAGGCCTTCGCCGACATCGAACGCACCCTGCGCGACCTGCGCGACCGGTTCGCCCGGGTGATCTGGGCGCCCGGCAACCACGAGCTGTGGACGCACCCGGCCGACCCGGTGACGTTGCGCGGGGTGGCGCGCTACGAGGCGCTCGTCGCCATGTGCCGCGACCTGGACGTGCTCACCCCGGAGGACGACTACCCGGTGTGGCGGGGCGCAGGCGGGCCGGTCACCGTGGCGCCGCTGTTCCTGCTCTACGACTACTCCTTCCGGGCGCCCGGGACGACGACGAAGGAGGAGTCGCTGCGCGTGGCGTACGCCTCCGGCGTGGTGTGCACCGACGAGATGCTGCTGCATCCCGACCCGTACCCGGATCGGGAGTCGTGGTGCTGGGCGCGGCTGGCCGCGACCGAGCGGCGGCTGGCCGCCGCGGACCCGGCGTTGCCCACGGTGCTGGTCAGCCACTGGCCGCTGGTCCGCCAGCCCACCGACGTGCTCTGGTATCCGGAGTTCGCCCAGTGGTGCGGCACCGACCGCACCGCCGACTGGCACGTGCGGCACCGGGCCGCCGTCGCGGTCTACGGCCACCTGCACATCCCCCGCACCACCCACTACGACGGGGTGCGGTTCGAGGAGGTGTCGCTCGGCTACCCGCGGGAGTGGGGTCGCCGGGGCGGTGACCCCCGGCCGATGCGGCGGATCCTCGGCGGTGCCGGGTGATCGAGGCGCTGCTGCCGGCGGCGGCGGTGGCCGTCGAGGCGTTCACCGACGTGCCCGGCGAGACGCCGTACCCCGGGGAGGAGGACCTGGTAGCCCGCGCGGTCGAGGGTCGCCGCCGGGAGTTCGTCACCGCCCGTCGCTGCGCCCGGGAGGCGCTGGGCCGGCTCGGGTACGCGCCGGCGCCGATCCTCCCCGGCCCGCGCCGGGAGCCGGTATGGCCGTCCGGGGTGGTGGGGAGCATCACCCACTGCGCCGGCTACCGGGCGGCGGTGGTGGCGCGGGCCGCCGCGCTGGCCGGGTTGGGCGTCGACGCCGAGCCGCACGGGCCGCTGCCCGACGGTGTGGCCGAGGCGGTCACCACCGCCGGGGAGCCGGCGCACCTGGCCGCGCTGCGCGCCGCCGACCCCGCGACGCACTGGGACCGGCTGCTGTTCAGCGCCAAGGAGTCCGTCTACAAGGCGTGGTACCCGTTGACCGGCCGCTGGCTCGGGTTCGAGGACGCGGCGTTGACCATCGCTCCGGGCGGCCGGTTCGCCGCCCGGATCCTTGTCGACGGCGCCCGGGCCGACGGCGGGCCGCCGCTGCGCGTGCTCGACGGTCGATGGCTGGTCGCCGGTGGGCTGGTGGTGACCGCCGTGGTCGTGCCGCACCCCGGCGACCCGTCCGGGTGATCCGTGTTTGTCCTCCTCCGCCACGGGTAGGGCCCTGAGGGCTTGATAAATCGCCGCAGGGAGGACAAAGCCTGATGGAATCCAGCAAGCCCGCCCAGGTCGTCAAGGATGTCGTCGAGACCGCCGTGGAGAAGGTCGGCGACGCGCTGACGCCGGATGTGCCGGGCGCGCCGGGCAGCGTGCCACCCTCGCGGGAGGAGCCGACCACCCCGCGCGGCCCGCTGCCGCCCAAGGGCGAGCAGGGCGCACCGGACACCCGCACCCCGACCGGCGCGGAGACCGGCGTGCCGAAGGCGGCCAAGGGACAGCAGGGGGCGTACCTCACCACCGCCAACGGCGCCCGGCTGCGCGACACCGACCACTCGCTCAAGGCCGGTCCGCGCGGCCCGGTGCTGCTCCAGGACCACCACCTGCGCGAAAAGATCATGCACTTCGACCACGAGCGGATCCCGGAGCGCGTGGTGCACGCCCGGGGCGCCGGCGCGCACGGCGTCTTCGTCGCCAACGGCGCCGCCGAGAAGGTCACCCGCGCCGGCTTCCTGAAGAAGGGACGCGAGACGCCGGTCTTCGTCCGCTTCTCCACCGTGCTGGGCTCGCGCGGGTCGGCGGACACGGTCCGCGACACCCGGGGCTTCGCCACCAAGTTCTACACCGACGAGGGCACGTTCGACCTGGTCGGCAACAACATGCCGGTGTTCTTCATCCAGGACGCGATCAAGTTCCCGGACATCATCCACGCCGGCAAGCCGCACCCGGACCGGGAGATCCCGCAGGCGCAGAGCGCGCACGACACGTTCTGGGACTTCGTCTCCCTGCACACCGAGGCGCAGCACCACACCATCTGGAACATGTCCGACCGGGGCATCCCGCGGTCCTACCGGACCATGGAGGGCTTCGGCGTGCACACCTTCCGCCTGGTCGACGACGCCGGGGCGACGGTGCTGGTGAAGTTCCACTGGAAGCCGAAGCTCGGGGTGCACTCGCTGACGTGGGAGGAGGCCCAACTGATCGGCGGCATGGACCCGGACTTCCACCGGCGCGACCTCTACGACGCGATCGAGGCCGGCGCGTTCCCGGAGTGGGAGCTGGGCATCCAGGTCTTCCCGGACACGCCGGAGGAGACGTTCGCCGGGATCGACCTGCTCGACCCGACGAAGATCGTCCCGGAGGAGTTGGCACCGGTGCAGCCGATCGGCACGCTGACGCTCAACCGGACGCCGCGTAACTTCTTCGCCGAGACCGAGCAGGTGGCGTTCCACCTCGGGCACCTCCCGCCGGGCATCGACGTCACCAACGACCCGCTGCTCCAGGGTCGGCTCTTCTCCTACCTGGACACGCAGCTCACCCGGCTGGGCGGGCCGAACTTCACCCAGATCCCGATCAACCGGCCGCACGCCGACGTCAACGACATGCTGCGGGACGGCTTCCACCAGCACGCGGTGCACGCCGGGGTGGCCCCCTACCGACCGAACTCGCTCGACGGCGGCAACCCGTTCCCGGCCGGTGACCGGGAGCACGCCTTCGTCGACGTACCGGTGACGGTGGCGGAGGCGCCGAAGGTCCGGGCGGCCCCGGCCTCCTTCGACGACCACTTCAGCCAGGTCCGGCTCTTCTGGGCGAGCATGTCGCCGGTGGAGAAGGAGCACATCGTCCGGGCGTACACGTTCGAGCTGGGCAAGTGCTACCACCAGGCGATCAAGGAGCGGCAGCTCCAGTGCCTGGCCAACATCGACCCGGTGCTCTGCGAGCAGGTCGCCACCGGCCTGGGCCTGCCCGCGCCGCAGCCCACCGTCCCGTTGGCCGAGGCGCAGCCCAGCCCGGCGCTGTCCCAGGTCGGCCGGGAGTGGCCGGCGGACGGCCGGATGGTTGGCATCGTGGTCGACGCCGACGGCGACCTGGACGACGTCGGGCAGGTTCAGCGGGCGGTGTTCGCCGCCGGCATGGTGCCGCTGCTGATCGCCGCGCACGGCGGCACCGTCGGCGGGTTGCCGGTGCAGCGCACGTTCGCCACCGCCCGCTCGGTCGAGTTCGACGCGGTCCTGCTGGCCGGGGCCCCGGCGCCGGCGCCGGACGCGCTGCCGGCCCGGGACGCCAAGGCCGGCGCGGCGGGCTCCCCCGCCGTCGACCCCCGGGTGCTGCTGCTGGTCGAGGAGGCGTGGCGGCACGCCAAGGCGATCGGCGCGTGGGGCGCCGGCGCGGAGGTGCTCCAGCGGGCCGGTGTCGCCGGCTCGCCGGGCGTGGTCGGCGGCGGCTCCGGCGCCGAGGTGCTGGAAGCCGTGCAGGGGCTGATGGCGGCGCACCGGGTCTGGGAGCGGTTCCCGGCCTCGGTCGCCTGACCGACGCACCGGCGAGGGGCGGTCCGCCACGGCGGGCCGCCCCTCCTTTTATTGACCGACATGCATTGACGGCTTAGTTAATACTCTTTAATATTCTGGCCACCTCGAGGAACACCCCATCCGCCCCCGTCCCCCGGGAAGGCCCTCGATGCCCAGACCTCACCTCCGGCGTCGCCTCACCGCCGGTGCGCTCGCGCTGGCCACCGCCACCGCCACGCTCGCCCTCGCCCCGTCCGCCGCCGAGGCGGCCGTGCTGCCCAACGGCTTCAAGAGCGTCGGCTACATGCCGTCCTGGAGCGGCAGCGTCAACAGCATCCAGTACGGCAAGCTCACCCACGTCAACTACGCCTTCGCGCTACCCAACGGCGACGGCAGCCTGCGCGCGGTGGAGAACCCGAGCAAGCTCTCCTCGCTGGTGTCGCTCGGCCACGCCAACAACGTCAAGGTATCCATCGCCATCGGCGGCTGGAACGACGGCGACGACTCCGCGTTCGAGGCGCTCGCCGCCAACTCCGGCGCCCGCGGCGCGTTCGTCACCAACGTGGTCAACTTCGTCAACCAGTACAACCTCGACGGCGTCGACATCGACTGGGAATATCCCGACCCGGGCGCGTCGGCGAACAACTACACGCTGCTGATGCAGCAGCTCGGCAGCGCGCTGCACAGCCGCGGCAAGCTGCTCACCGCCGCCGTGGTCGCCGAGGGCTACTACGTCAACGGGGTGCCCACGGCGGTCTTCGGCGCCGTCGACTGGCTGAACATCATGGCGTACGACGGCGGCAGCCCGCACGCCAACTACGACTGGGCGATCGCCAGCGTCAACGGATGGAAGGCGCGTGGCGTGCCCGCCGCCAAGGCGGTGCTCGGCGTGCCCTTCTACAGCCGGCCCGGCTACTACACGTACGCCGCGCTGGTCGGCATGGATCCGGCGAACGCCAACCGGGACTGCACCACGGCCGGCGGCGTCCAGCAGTGCTACAACGGCCTGCCCACGGTCAAGCGCAAGACGCAGTGGGCCCGGGCGAACGCCGGCGGGATGATGAACTGGGAGCTGTCCCAGGACACCACCGGCGCGACGTCGCTGGTCACCGCGATCTACGACGCCGCCACCGGGGGCGGCACCACCCCGCCGCCGTCCGGACGCACCGGCCCGGTCACCGGCATCGGCGGCAAGTGCGTCGACGTCGCCGCCGCCAGCAGCGCCAACGGCACCGCGGTCCAGCTCTACGCCTGCAACGGCACCGCCGCGCAGAGCTGGACCGTCGGCGGCGACGGCACCCTGCGGGCGCTGGGCAAGTGCCTCGACGTGACGAGCGCCGGCACCGCGAACGGCACCAAGATCCAGATCTGGGACTGCAACGGCACCGGCGCCCAGGTCTGGCAGGCCCAGAGCAACGGCACCCTGCGTAACCCGGTGTCGAACCGGTGCCTGGACGCCACCGACAACAGCTCCGCCGACGGCACGCGGCTCCAGATCTGGGACTGCTTCGGCGGCGCCAACCAGGTGTGGCGACTGCCGGCCTGACGCCCTTCCGGCGGGGCGGCCGGGTGCGCCGCCCCGCCGGCAGGTCGGGTCAGCGGCCTCGCGTGACCCGGCAGATCTGCACCGGGTGGGCCGGCGCGCCGTCGACCGGGGCGGGATCCTCCGGCGTGGCGGCGATGCCGCCGGCCGCGATCCGGTCCAGGGTGGCCAGCCCGGCCGCGTCGACCCGGCCGAAGACGGTGTAGTTCGGCCGCAACGCCGAGTCGGCCTGCACCAGGAAGAACTGGCTGCCGTTGGTGTCCGGCCCGGCGTTCGCCATGGCCAGCGTGCCGCGGGCGTAGAGACGGCGTACCCCGGTCGGGTCGGTCGGCGCGGGCGGCAGGTCGGTGGGAAGCTCGTCGCGGTAGCGGTAGCCCGGGCCGCCCTCGCCGGTGCCGGACGGGTCGCCGCACTGGAGCACCGTCAACGTCGGGTACGCGGTGAGCCGGTGGCAGGGCGTCCGGTCGTAGAACCGGTGCCGGGCCAGGTGCAGGAAACTCTGCACGGTGCAGGGCGCCTGCTCTCGATCGAGGAGCAGCCCGATCGGCCCCTGGTTGGTGCGCAGCGTGACCCGTACCGTCCCCCGGTCCGGCGTGCGACGCGGGTCCGGCGGCAGCGGCACCGGTCGGGCCGCGGGCTCGTCCGGCGTCGGCGTGTACGCGCACGGTCCCTTCGTGGGCGCGGGCTCGGCGGCCGGCGCCGCGCTCGCGGCGACTCCGCCGGCGGCGACGAGCGCGGCGGCGGCCACAGTCACCCCGGCGAGGCGGGCCAGCAGCGGTAAGGCGGCGTGCGGTCGGGTTTCGCTCGACACGTGGGTCCTCCCTGGACTCGTGGTACCAGAACGACCGGAGTCTATGGATTCGGTGATCCGATGTCGACGACATCCGGTCGCCCGACGCCTTGATCATCTGTTCGGTTCCGCCCGGACCAGGTGCGATCGGTTCGTGGGGCAGGGACGGCCGTGGGAGCGGGGTCGGATACGGTGGGCGCGGTCAGGAGGGAGCCGGATGCGACTGCACGTCGGGTGTGCCATGTGGACGCACCGGGCCTGGCCGGGTCGGCTCCTGCCGGCCCACGAGCGGCTGCGGGCGTACGCCGGCTGGTGCGACGCGGTCGAGGGCAACACCACGTTCTACGCCACGCCGGCCCGGGAGACGGTGGCGTCCTGGGCGGAGCAGACCGACCCGGACTTCCGTTTCCTGGCGAAGCTGCCGAAGGCTGTCACGCACGAGCGCCGGCTCACCGGCGGCGAGGCCGAGCTGCGGGCGTTCCTGGACGCGATGGAACCGCTCGGGCCGCGGGCACACATGCTCTGGGTGCAACTGCCCGGCTCGTTCGGCCCCGGCGACGTGCCCGAGCTGGACCGGTTTCTCCGGGCCCTGCCCGCCACCCACAGGTACGCCGTCGAGGTCCGCCACCCCGCCTTCTTCACCGACACCGGCGCGGCTCACACGCTCGCGGAGATGCTACGCAGAGTCGACGCGGAGTGGGTCCCGTTCGACACCACCGCGTTCTTCCGGACGCCGCCGACGAGCGACGCGGAACGGGAGGCGTGGACGCGCAAGCCCCGCCTGCCGTCGCGTACCGAGGCGCTCACCGACCGGCCGGTGGTGCGCTACCTGGGCCGGGACGACCCGGCCGTGACGGTCGAGGGCTGGCAGCCGTGGCTGGACGTGGTCACCGGCTGGCTGCGCGAGGGGCGCTCGCCGACCGTGTTCGTGCACACGCCCGACAACGCGGACGCTCCCGACCTGGCGCGCCGGTTCCACGACCAGGTCCGCGCCCGCCTGCCCGAGTTGGCGCCGCTGCCCGAGCCGACACCGGTCGGCCCGGCCACACTGTTCTGACTGACCCGCGCCTTTGGGTGCGGTTGTCGTCGCCCCGGCGACCACAACCGCACCCGAAGCCCGCGGTCAGGCCGGCGCGAGCGGCAGCAGCACCATGAACCGGGTGTCGCCGGGCTCGGACCGCACCCGGATGTCGCCGTGGTGCTTGTTGACCACGATCCGGTACGAGATGTCCAGCCCGAGACCGGTGCCCTCGCCGACCGCCTTGGTGGTGAAGAACGGCTCGAAGATGCGCGGGCGGACCTCCGGCGGGATGCCGGGGCCGGTGTCGCGGATCTCGACGGTCAGCCGGTCGTCGGTGCGCCCGGTCCGCACCGTCAGCGTGCCGTCGCCGGCCATCGCGGCGAGCGCGTTGTCGATGAGGTTGGTCCAGACCTGGTTGAGTTCGGCCGCGTACGCCGCGACGGCGGGCAGGTTCCGGTCGTACTCCTTGACCACCCGCACGCCGGCCGGGATCTTCGCCTGGAGCATGACGAGCGTGGCGTCGAGCAGGTCGTGCACGTCCACCGTCTGGTAGGGCGCCCGGTCGAGTTGGGAATACTGTTTCGCGGCCCCGACCAGCCCGGAGACCCGGGTGACCGCGTCGTCGATCTCGCCCATCAGCAGCTCGGTGTCGATGGTGTAGGTGATCCAGTGCACGGCCGACTCCAGGTCGTCGCCGCCGACCGCGGCGTCGACCTGGGCGAGCCAGCCGGTGTCGAGGCCGCCGGCCACGAGCGTCGGCGCCAGCTCCCACGCCCCGCGTACGCCGTGGTCGTCGAGCCAGTCGGCCAGCTCGTCCTCGGCGTCGCTCGCGGCCAGCGGCGACAGCGCGGGCGCGGCGGCGGCCCGCTTCACCGCCTCCTCCTGCAACGAGACGAGGTCGTGCAGGCGCCGCCCGTCGAGCCGGCCGTCGGCGATCATGGCGAGTTTGTGCCGCATCTTCGCCACCCGGCCGCGCAGCGCCGAGGTGGCCCGGACGGCCGCCGCCGCCGGGTTGTTCAGCTCGTGGGTGAGCCCGGCCGACAGGGCGCCCAGGGCCAGCAGCCGTTCCCGCTCCCCCACGATGGTCTGCGAGTTGCGCATCCCGACGAACAGCCCCTCCAGCAGGTGGGTGGCCATCGGGAACCAACCGCGCATGGCGTCCGCGATGATCTCCGCGGGTAGGGCGAACACCGCGACGTCGGTCACCGCGCGCAGGCTGTTGCGGTAGCGCTGTTCGGCCGGGTCGCCGATGTACGCCTGCATGGCGCCACCGTAGACGCCGCGGTGGCTGGTGCGGCTCACCTCCACCTCGTCGCCCTGCACCCGCTGGTGCATCGCCACGGTGCCGTCGAGCAGGACGTAGAAGCAGCTCGCCGGCTCACCCTCGACGTAGACGGCCTCGCCGGCGCGACGCCGCTCCACCCGGCCGTGCTCGGCCAGGTGCGCGAGTTGCTCCGGGGTGAGCGACTCGAACAGGAAGAGCTGCCGCAACTCGTCCGGGGCGAGCCGGTCCGTCGTCATTGCGCCTCCAGGTATCGGTGCACGAGCGAGACCGCCATCGCGCCCTCACCCACGGCGGAGGCGACCCGTTTCACCGAGTCGGCCCGCACGTCACCGGCGGCGAACACGCCGGGCATGCTGGACTCCAGATGGTAGGGGTCGCGCGGCAGCGACCAGCCGGCCGGCCGCTTGCCGCTCCGGGTCAGGTCCGGCCCGGTCAGCACGAAGCCCCGGCCGTCCCGGACCACCGCGCCGTCGAGCCAGTCGGTGTGCGGCTCCGCGCCGATGAACACGAACAGCCACGACGTGTCCACCTCCCGGGTCTCGCCGGTGCGCATGTCCCGCAGCGTCACCCGCTCCAGATGCTCCTGGCCGGCGCCGCCGACCACCTCGGTGCACGGGTGCACCTCGATGGTGTCGATCCGCGCGATCTGGTCGATCAGATAGCTGGACATCGACCGGGTCAGGTCGTCGCCGCGGATGAGCAGGTGCACCCGGCGGGCGTACCGGGAGAAGTGCACGGCGGCCTGGCCGGCGGAGTTGGCCCCGCCGACGATGTAGACGTCCGCGCCGGAGCAGCTCGGCGCCTCGCTCGCCACCGAGCCGTAGAAGCAGCCGCGACCGGTCAGCTCGGCCAGCCCCGGCGCGGGCAGCATCCGGTAGGAGACGCCGGTGGCGAGCACCACGGTGTGCGCGGCGACGCTGCTGCCGTCGTTGAACCGCAGCACCCGCGCCCCGCCGGCGTTCTCCAGTGACACCACCTCCCGGGCGCTGAGCAGTTCCGCGCCGAAACGCAACGCCTGGCGGCGGGCCCGGTCGGTGAGCTGCGCGCCGGACACCCCGTCGGGAAAACCGAGGTAGTTCTCGATCCGGCTGCTCTGCCCGGCCTGCCCGCCGGTGGCCCGCCGCTCGATCAGCACCGTCCGCAGCCCCTCGGAGGCGCCGTAGACGGCCGCGCCGAGCCCGGCCGGGCCGGCGCCGACCACCACCAGGTCGTAGAAGTCGGCGGCCGGCGTGGTGGCCAGCCCGACCTGCGCGGCCAGGTCGGCCGTCGACGGTTGCACCAGCGACTTGCCGTCCGCGGTCACCACCAGGGGTACGTCGTTCGCGGTCACGCCCGCGGCGGTGAGCAACTCGGCGCCCTCCGGCTCGTCGGCGAGCACCCAGCGGAACGGCACCAGGTTGCGGGCGAGGAAGTCGCGGGCCGTGAACGAGGGCGCGGACCAGCGGTGCCCGACCACCCGCAGCTCCGGCGCGGTCGTGGTCCCGCCGGCGGTCCACGCCTCCAGGAGCTGGTCCAGCACCGGGTAGAGCTTCTCCTCCGGCGGGTGCCACGGCTTGAGCAGGTAGTGGTCGAGGTCGACCACGTTGATCGCGTTGATCGCGGCGTCGGTGTCGGCGTACGCGGTGAGCAGGACCCGGCGGGCGGCGGGGAACAGGTCCATCGCCGCCTCGAGGAACTCGATGCCGTTCATCTGCGGCATCCGGTAGTCGGCGATCAGCACCGCCACCTGCTCGCCGCGCAGCTTCAGCTCGCGCAGCGCCTCCAGAGCCGCCTCTGCGGAGTCGGCCCGCACCACCCGGTAGCGGTCGCCGTAGCGGCGCCGGATGTCGCGGGCGACCGCCCGGGAAACGGCCGGGTCGTCGTCGACGGTGAGGATCGCGGGGTTGGGCATGGCGTCCAGTGAAGCACCCCCGGTTGCCCGTCCGCACCACCGGCGACCAGCCGGCAGGTCACCGCCGTCCCGGGCCGGGTCGCCGGCCCCGGCTCGACACGAACTGGTACGACATCGCCGCGAACGCCGGGTCGCGCAGCAGCCGGCGGAAGGCGTCCAACTGGCCGGATGACAGCCCGGCGTCGAGCAGCTCCGGTTCGAGCTGCCGGGAGTTCGTGCCGTAGAGCGAGATGCCGAGCGAGCCACCGGGCCAGCTCCGCGCGTGGCTCACGCTGTCCACCTCGACCAGGCCCGCCGCGATCAGCTCGGCGTGCACGTCCTGCGCCCAGGCCAGGTCCGCGCCGTGGCTCTGGAGGATGCCGAGCATCGCGTCCGTCACCTGGGCGAACAGCTTCGCCGCGTCGTCGCTGGGCGCGGTCAGCACCCGCAGCGGCGCGGTGCAGTCGAACTCCTCGACCACCAGCCACCCGCCTGGGGCGAGCGCGCCGGCCAGGGTACGCAGGACCCGGCGCCGCTCCGGCAGGTGCAGCAGCACCAGCCGGGCGTGGATCAGGTCGAAGTCGTCCCCGGGCGGCGGCTCGTGGCGCACGTCGTGCCGCCGTACGTCGAGGTTGCCCGATGGGCGCAGGTGCGTCAGGTCGAGGTCGGTGGCCAGCACCCGGCCGGCCGGGCCGACCGCGGCGGCCATGGCCCGGGCGACCGAGCCACCGCCCGCGCCGACCTCCCAGCACCGGCCGGCCGGGGCGAGCAGCGGCGCGGCGATCCGGCCGGTGGTGATCGGGTCCAGGAACGATTCGAGGGCGTGCAGTTGGGGCACCGCGTCGGCGGCGCCGGTGTCGAAGGCGTAGTCGGTCTCGGGGGTGTCGGTCGGCATCGCTCCTCATTCCGGTCGCGGGCGGTCGGTTCGCGCGCCCGGAGCTGTCGCCAGCCCGGGCCGGGGCCGGGGAGCCGGTGGCTCCGCGACCGCGGCGACGCTCAGCAGCGCCGCCACCGCGCCCGGGTCGGCCCGGGCCTCGTCGGCCGGTCGGTCGTAGACCACCCGGCCGTACTCCAGCACGGCGATCCGGTCGGCGACCTCGATCGCGTGCCGGATCTGCTGCTCGACCAGGAGCACGGTCATGCCGGCCCGGGCCAGGGAGCCGACCAGGTCGCGGACCCGGGCGGCCAGGTCGGGCGCGAGCCCCTCGCACGGCTCGTCGAGCAGCAGCACGCGGGGCTGGCCGAGCAGGGCGCGGGCGATCGCCAGCATCTGCTGCTCGCCGCCGGAGAGCTGGTCGCCACGGTGCCGCAGCCGCGCGGAGAGCCGGGGCAGCAGCTCCAGCACCCGGGCGACGGTCCAGCCCTCCCCGCCCGGGGTCGCCGCCCGCCACGGCGCGGCGGCCAGGACGAGATGCTCGGCCACCGTCAGCCGGGAGAAGATCCGCCGGCCCTGCGGCACCAACCCCACCCCGGCGCGGGCGATCCGGTGCGGCTGCCGGCCGGCGACCGGCACGCCGCCGATCTCGATCCGCCCGGCCTGCGGCCGGACCAGACCGGCCACGCAGTGCACGAGCGTGCTCTTGCCGGCGCCGTTGCGGCCCACCACCGCCTGCACGGCGCCGGGCCGCACGTCGAGATCCACCTCGTGCAGCACCGTGCCACCGGCGTAGCCGGCGCGGAGCGCCTCGATGCGCAGCATCACGTCACCCCCTCCGCGTACGCCTGACGGACCGGGCCGGACGAGCGGATCTCGGCGGGCGACCCGGTGGCGAGCGTCCGGCCGTCGCGCAGCACGGTCACCGTGTCGCAGAGCGCGTAGACCAGGTCCAGCCGGTGCTCGACGAGCAGGACCGCGACCGCGCGGGGCAGCCTGCGCAGGAACTCCACCAACCAGCCGGTCTCCACCGTGGACAGCCCGGCGGCCGGTTCGTCGAGCAGCAGCAGCCGTGGCCGGCCGGCGAGCGCCACGGCGATCTCCAGTTGCCGGCGCTGCCCGTGGGCGAGCTGCCCGGCGGGCGTCGCGGCGACGTCGCCGAGCCCCACCCGGTCCAGCAGCGCGTCCGCGGTGTGCCCGGCCGCCCGCCGCCGGGCCGTCGGATGCCACCGGCCGGGCCGCTCGGCCCGGGGCAGCGCGGCGACGAGCACGTTCTGCCGGGCGGTCAACGAACCCCAGACGGCGGGACGCTGGTGGATCCGGCCGACGCCGCGCCGGGCCCGGGCGGCCGGACCGAGCCCGGTGACGTCCCGACCGCCCAGCCGGATCCGGCCGGCGGTCGGCCGGGTGGCGCCGGCGACCACGTCGAGCAGCGTGGTCTTGCCCGCGCCGTTCGGCCCGATGAGCGCGTGCCGCTGGCCGAGCGGGATCCGCAGGTCGACCGCGTCCAACGCGACGAGCGACCCGTAGCGCACGGTGACCGCCTCGGCGGTGAGCAGGGGCGTCACGCGCGTACCCCGGTCGTGACGGCGCGTCTTTCCGCGTCGGCGGGGCGCGCGTCCGGGGTGGCCGGCCGGTAGCGCCGGGCCGCCGGCCGGGCGGACCGGGCGGTGGGCAGCAGGTGCGCGGCCACGACGAAGGCCAACCCGAGCACCAGCGGCCCCTGTCCGGGCAGCGCGCCGAACAGCCAGTCGCGGGCGGCGACGACGAGCACCGCGCCGACGAGCGCGCCGCCGACCGAGGCGGTGCCCCCGACGACCACACCGAGCAGCAGCAACGCGGAGGTGTCGAACCCGAAGTCGGCAGGTGAGACGTACTGCTGGGCGGTGACCAGCAGCGAGCCGGCCGCACCGGCGACCGCGCCGGCGGCGATGTGGACGCCCGCCACGTGCGACGGCACGCGGTGCCCGCTGGCCCGCAGCCGCGCCTCGTCGGCGCGGCCGGCGCGCAGCAGCAACCCGACGCGGGTCCGCAGCACCAGCAGCACCAGGCCGGCAAGGACCGCGACGGCCACGAGCGTGTAGAGGTAGCGGGCCCGGTCGGTGGCCAGCACCGGCAGCCCCCACCACGGCCGCGTCGGGGCGATGCCGGCCAGCCCGTCGGTGCCGCCGGTCACCGAGGTCCACCTCCCGGCGAGGATCACCGCCAGCTCACCGATCGCCAGCGTGATCATCAGGAGCACCACGCCCCGGGCCGGGAGCACGAGCGGCAACGCGACCACGGCCAGCGCCGCGCCCGCCACCGCCGCGACGAGCAGGTGCACCGGCCCGACGTCGGAGAGCTGGCCGCCGGCCACCGCACCGGCGTACGCGCCGGCCGCGTACGGCGCGGTCTGCCCGAGCGTGGGCAGCCCGGCGACGCCGGTCAGCAGCGCGACGCTCACCGCGACCAGGCCCAACGCCAGCGTGCGGGCCAGCAGCGCCACGGTGTAGTCGTCCACCGCCCAGGGAGCGGCGACCAGCCCGGCCAGCACCGCCGCGGCGACAGCCAGCCGCGGCGCCCGCACGTCGCCCACCGCACGGCGACCAGACCGCACGGCGACCAGCCCGGCGAGCACCACCGCGGCGACGGCCGGTCGCAGCGCCCGCGCCGCCCGCTCCCTCATGTCGTCCTCCGCGCGGGGGCCAGGCCCCGCGCCCGGACCGCGAGGACGACCGCCATGGCGGCGAAGAGCAGGAACGGGGCGGCGGACGGGACGAGCGCCACGCCGAGCGTCTGGATCTGGCCGACCGCCAGCGCCGCCAGCAGCGTGCCGGTCATCGAGCCGAGGCCGCCGAGCACCACCACGACCAGGGAGAGCAGCAGCACCGCGTCGGCGGTGCCGGGCCCCGGGCGGATGATCGGCGCGCCCAGCACGCCGGCGGCCCCGGCCAGCGCGCCGGCCGCGGCCAGCACGCCGACCCGGACCACCGCCGGGCTCACCCCGAGCGTGGCGACCATCTCGGCGTCGTCGACCGCCGCCCGCACCAGCATGCCGGCCCGGGTGCGGCGCACCACCAGGTGCAGCAGGCCGGCGAGCAACCCGGCCACCACGATGAAGACCAGCCGGTACGCGGCGTAGCGGTGACCCGCGAGCGCGACCGACCCGTCGAGCGCGGCGGGCACCCGTACCGGCGGGTCGTCCGGGCCGAACGCGGCCACGAGCAGGCTGCCGCCGGCCAGCGCGACGCCGAAGGTGAGCAGCGCCTGGGTGAGGTGCCCGGCCGCCGCGACCCGGGTGAGCAGCACCGCGACGAGCGCTCCGGCGGCGGTGGCGGCGGCCACGCCGACCGCCAACGCCAGCGCCAGGCTGGGCCAGCCGCCGTCCAGCAGCGCGGCGGCGGTGTAGCCGCCGATCGCGAAGAGCGTGCCGTGGGCGAGGTTGAGGATGCCGGCCACGCCGAAGCAGAGCACCAGCCCGGCCGCGGCGACGAACACCAGCAGCCCGTAGGCGACCCCGTCCAGGGCCGGGACGACGTACGGGTCGATCGGCACGCCGGTCAGCCCCCGACGGTGGCGAGGTCACCGACCACCGTGTTGGACAGCGCCCGCCCGTCCTGGCGGACCTGGCGCAGATACCACTTCTGCACCGGCGCGTGGGTGGTCGGCGAGAACTGCCAGGTGCCGCGCGGGCTGGCGATCTGCCCGAGTTGGCCGATCGCGGCGTTGATCTTCTCCGGGGTGGCGTCGTCGCCGGCCGCCGCGACCGCCCGGTCCAGCACCGCCGCCGCGTCGTAGGAGGCCATCGCGTAGGTCGTCGGGGAGCCGTCGTGCTCGGCCTTCCAGGCGGCCACGAACGCCCGGTTCTCCGCGTTGTCGAGGTCGGGCGAGTAGTTCAACACCGAGTAGATGTCCCGCGCGGCGTCGCCCTGCGCGTCGAGCACCCCGCCCTCGGTCAGGAAGCCGGCGGCGTAGAGCGGCACGTCCCTGATCTCCGACTGGGCGTACTGCTTGACGAAGTCGATCGCCGCGCTGCCGGCGTAGAACGTGTAGACCGCGTCCGCGCCGGACGCCTTGATCCGGGCGAAGTACGGGGTGAAGTTGGTGGTCGCCGGGAACGGCGTGAACGTGGTCTTGCCGTCGGGGTTGGCGAGCTTGCCGCCGGCGGCGGCGAACGCCTCGGTGAAGCCGCGCAGCTCGTCCCAGCCGCCCTGGTAGTCCGGCCCGATGGCGTAGACGCTGCCGGTGACGTCCTCGCGCACGTGCGCCGCGATCGCCTGGCCGGGCTCGTCGGAGAGGTAGGAGGTGTGCCAGACCCGGGACACGTCCTTGATCTCCGGCCGCCCGTTGGAGCCGACGAACGGCACCTTCGTCTCGTTCAGCAGCGGATAGACCGCGGCCACCGAGCCGCCGCCGACGATGCCGGTCAGCGCCGCCACCCGGTCCTGTTTGAGCAGCTTGGTGGCGGCGGGTACGGCGGTCGCCGCGCCGTTGCCCTCGTCCGCGACGACCAGCTCGACCTGCCGGCCGCCGAGCTTGCCGTCGTGGGCGGACAGGTAGAGCTGGAAGCCGTCGCGGATGTCCTTGCCGACCGACTGGTAGGTGCCGGAGAGCGACGCGAGCAGGCCGATCTTGACGGGATCGGCGGAACCGGCGGACGGTCCGTCGTCGGCGCAGGCCGGCGCCGCGAGCAGGACGAGGGCGAGCAGCGCCGCGGTGCGGGCACGACTGCGCCGGGGCAGGGTCAGGGACATGGTGTCTCTCCTGTGGTCAGGGGTGCGGATCCGGCGGGACGCCGGCGGTCAGCGGCTGCGGCTCAGGGCCGCCCGGGCCGCGGGGGTGAGCGCGTCACCGATGCGGTTCGCCAGCTCGGTCATCTCGTAGGAGACCTTGCCGACGTCGCACCGCGGGTCGGCCAGCACGAGCAGTGAGGCGCCGTCGTTGAAGGCCATGGAGAACATGAAGCCGCCCTCCAACTGGGTCACGTTGGAGATCACCGCGCCGGCGTCGAAGAACGCCGCCGCGCCGCGCAGCAGGCTGACCAACCCGCTGCCGGTCGCCGCCAACTGGTCGGCCCGGTCGGGTGGGAGGTCGCGGGTGGCGGCCACCATCAGCCCGTCGCTGGAGATGGCGATCGCGTGGGTGACCTCGGTGGCGCGCTCGGCGAAGGCGTCCAGCAGCCAGCCGAGATCCTGGTGATCGGTCACGTGCACTCCCTTGTCGGGTCAGTGGGTGATCAGGTTGGGCCGCCGGCCGGCGACACCGCGGGCGTACGCGGCCATCGCAGTGGCCACCCGGGCCGGGTCGCGGTGCTCGTTGGCCGGGCGGGGGGTCGGGACGCCGCCGGGCAGCAGGTGCTCCTGCGGCTGCCGTCGGGGCAACCCGGACGTGGTGGTGCCGGCGACCCGAGGCTCGTCGGCGCGCGCCGCCGTGCGCCAGGCGTCGTCGGCGGGGCCGGACCAGGACGTGCCGTCGCCGTCCGGCCGGTCCGCCTGGAACCAGTGGTTGACCTGCTGGAAGATGACCAGTTCCGCGGTGGGCGCGTCGCCGGCGCCGGCCGGCACCGGCTGGAAGACCGGGGCGACCGGGAGCGGCCGGTCGGCGGCCGGCCCGCCGGCCCACGGCTGCGGGGCGGGCCGTGGGCCGGCGGACACGACGGGGGCCCGTCCGGCCGGGGAGGCGACCGTGCTGCGGGCCGCCCGGCGGGATGGCCGTTCGGGGGTGAGCAGGAACTCCTCGGGGGGCAACGACCGGATCAACGCGGCCGGGAGCGCCACCTCGGCGATGGTGCCGCGACGCGGCCCGGACCGGAGCTGGACGGCGGCGCCCAGCCGCGTGGCGAGTTGCCCCACCACGACCAGGCCCATCGCCCGGACGGTGGCCACGTCGATGGCGGGCGGCTGGGCGAGCAGGTCGTTGAGCTGTTGCCGGCGGTGCGGGGGCAACCCGACGCCCTCGTCGCTGATCTGCACGATCACCCGGTCGCCGAGGCTCCGGCCGGTCACCCACGCCTCGGTCATCGGCGGCGAGTAGCCGGTGGCGTTCTCCATCAGCTCGGCGAGCAGGTGCACCACCTCGTCGACCGACTCGGCGGCCACCGCCACGTCGCCGTCCACCAGGCCGAGGCGGATGCGGGCGTAGTGCTCGATCTGGCTCTGGGCGGCCTGGAGCACCTGCGGCAGCGGCACGTCGTGGTGGCGGACCCGCCCGACGCCCACTCCGCCGAGCACGAGCAGACTGGCGTTGATCCGGCCCATCCGGGTGGCGAGGTTGTCGAGCGCGTAGAGCCGATGCAGCCGGTCCGGGTCGGTCTCGTCCCGCTCGACCAGGTCCACCTGGGCCAGCACGGCGTCGACCAGGCGCTGCTCCCGCCGGCTCAGGTGGATGAAGATCTCCTGGGTGTTGGCCCGCATCACGGCCTGCTCCGCCGCGGTGCGCACGGCGGCCCGGTGCACCGCGTCGAACGCCTGCCCGACCTCGCCGATCTCGTCGTCGCCGGAGACCTCGATCGTGTCGAGGGCCTGCCGGCGGGCCAGCTCGTCCGGGTCCACCGAGGCGCTGTCCCGCTCCTGCAACCGGGCCACCACCTGGGGCAGCCGCTCGTACGCGACCGCGTTCGCCGCGTCCCGCAGCCGGCGCAGCCGCCGGGTGATCTGGCGGGCCACCGCCCAGGTGACGAGCGCGGTCAGCAGCAGGGCCAGCACGGCCGCCGCCGCCTCCACGACGGTGCGCCGCCGTTGGTCGGCGTGGGCGGCGCGGATGTCGTCGAGCACCGCCCCGTCGACCCGCAGGCGCAGCTCGGCCAGGCGTACCGCCCACTGCCCGGTGGCGGTGAGCCAGGTGTCCAGGTCCAGTTCGAGGCGGTCGCCGGCGGCCGTCCGGGCCACCTGGTCGAGGATCCGTTGCAGCCGCACGGCGCTCTCGCCGCTGCCGGCCTGCTCCCACCAGCCCTGCCAGGGCGGCCGGGCGAGGGACAGGAAAGCCAGCGACGCCTCGGTGAAGCCGGTCCGGGCGGCGGTGATGTCCTGCTGCAACGCGGGCGTGACCTGGCCGGCGGTGACCGCGCGCAGCACGGCCACCTGTTGCTGGCCGACCGTCTCGGCCACCTTGGACAGCGCGGCGGAGGCGCGGATGCCGTCCGCGATCCGCGGGTTGACCACGCCGAGGGTGACGCTCTCCCGCAGGGCGAGCAGGTCGGCGATGACGATCCGGTAGCTGAAGGTCATCGCCGAGACCGAGGCGCGCTCGGCGGTGCGTACCTGCGCGCGCAGCGGCGCGAGCCCGGCCAGCGCCGCGTCGATGCGCGGCAGGACGGCCCGTTCGGCGGCGACGCCCGCGGGCACCCGGGCGCGCTGCCGGCGGTATCCGGCGACCGCGGTGTCGGTGGCGGCGGTGGCGGCGGCGAAGGCGTCCTGTTGCGGCGGAGCGCCCCGGGTCAGCAGGTCGGCGGCGACGATCCGCTCGTGCTGGAGGCGGTGGGCCAGGCCGCCCGCCTCGGCGCCGAGCTGGGCGAGCTGGCCGAGATCGCTGGCGCGGGCGGTCTGCCGGGCGCTCTCGGTGAGCGCCAGGCCGGCGAAGCCCATCACGGCGACGAGCGGGGCGGCCACGATGAGACGCATGCGGCCACCGATGCGCCACCGGCGGCGGCGGGTCGGGTAGGGTCGGGCCGCGTGGGACCTCGTGCTCGACGCCACTGCTGACTCCCCGCGCTGATCGGCAACGTTCCATCTGCATTTGCGGATTGCACGTTCATTGCGCCGGAAGCGACGTGTCGAGACCAGACCCGACCGTGGTACAAACAGGCCGTACCAGCATCTGTACCCAGAGTTGGCGACACCGACGGCGGCCCGAAGGCGTTGGGGCCGGGCCGGTCAGCGCCGGCCGGCCGCCGACGACGGGCCCTCGGGTTCGGGCTGGGCGAGCACCTGGCCGATCAGCTCCCGCAGCTCGTCGATCGCCGCGACCACGGCCTGCGGATCGCGCGGGTCGCGTCGCGCGGCCGGACGGCCGAGTGGTTCCGGCTCGCCGGGCCGGGGGCCCCGCCGCCCGTCCGCCGCCAACTGCTCCGCCGCGACAAGCGGCCACAACTCGGCCAGCCGGCCGCCGGTGGCGAGCACCTCGTCGCAGCGGACGGCGAACTCCTGGCTGCCGAACCGCCGGCCGGACTCGACCGCGGCGACCGTCTCCCGGCTGAACCGCACCCGCTCGGCCAGCGCCCGCTGGGTCAGGCCGCGCCGGGTCCGCCAGCGGCGCAGCTCGGCACGGAACTGGTGGCTGGCGGCGGAGGGAGCGGGCGTGCGATCCATGTGCTCACCTTCGCGACGCCGGGCCGGCATCGGCAGCAGATCGAGGGTGGGTGATGAATGGGCGTTCGCAGGGAGCCATTCTTAACCCACCGGCACGTGGGTGTGAAGACGTGAACGCGCTGCGTGTCCACTCCCGCCGGTCGGTCGACGGCCGCACCGGAGGCGGTCACGCCGCCGGTCGGGCGGCCGGACGCGGACCTGCCGGCACCGTCACGTCGACGGTCACCGGCAGCGCGCGGTGCGCACGGAACGCCAGGTTCGGCCGGAAGACCCGGTGGTGCCCGGCCGCCGGACGCAGCTCCGGCAGGGCCGTGGCGAGACGGGTGAGCGCGGTGCCCGCCTCCAGCCGGGCCAGCGCCGCGCCGATGCAGAAGTGCGGCCCGTGCCCGAAGGAGAGGTGGTCGTGCGCGTCCGTCCGGTCCGGATCGAACCGGTTCGGATGGTCGAACACCGCCGGATCCCGGTTGGCCGCGCCGATCAGCAGCAGGCAGCGCGCCCCGGCGGGGATGGTGACACCGCCAAGCGTGACCGGCTGGTTGGTCACCCGCAGCCAGCCGTCGATCGCGGGCGCGTACCGCAGCGTCTCGGTGAGGAACGCCGGCACCCGCTCCGGCCGGGCCGCGAGCGCCCGCCACCGGCCCGGCTCGGACAGCGCCCGGTCCACCGCGTGGGCGAGCAGCCCGGCGGTGGTCTCGTGGCCGGCGACCAGCAGGTTGAACACGATGCTCGCGGCCTCGGCGATGGTCAGGACCTCGTCGTCGCCGTCCCGGTACGCCAGCAGCTCGGTCACGTAGTCGTCACCACCGCCGTCGAGCCGGCGCCGGACGAGATCCTGGCAGTAGCGCCAGAACTCCAGCAGCCCACCGGCCAGCCGGACCTGCTCGGCCGGCTCCGGACTCCCCCAGACCAGGGCGATCTGGCCGTCGGCCCAGGCCCGGATCCGCGGCACGTCGCGCGCCGGCACGCCGAGGATGTCCAGCAGGACCAGCAGCGGCAACTCGGCGGTGAACTCCGGCACGAGGTCGACCTCGGCTCCGGCCCGGGTGACCAGACGTGCCACCAGCTCGTCCACCCGGCGACGGACGATCCGGCCGTAGCGCTGCTCGACCCGTTCCGGGGTGTTGGCGAACGTCACCCGCAGCGCCCGCCGGGTCCGCGGATGCACCGGCGGGTCGGCGGCGGCGGTGGTGGGTGGCGCGTCGATCCGGGCGACCAGGGCCAGCGCCTCCGGGCAGATGTCGTAGACCGGGGCGAGGGTGAGGGCGTTGCCGAAGGATCGCGCGTCGGCGAGCGCCCGCCGGACGTCGGCATGCCGGGTGATCAGCCACAACCCGAGTTGCTCGTCGTGGTGCACCCCGCCGTCGCGGTCCAGCAGCCGGGCCCAGACGCCGGCCGGATCGGTGATATAGGCCCCCGCGAACGGATTCAACCGCATGACCGCCTCCTGCGCTACCGGCCGCTGTCCTTACCGTGCGCTTCCGGTCGAACACGAGTCAAGATGTGCCGGCATCAATCTGTTTCTGCCGCTTTCCCGCAACTTGCGCCCTGCTCCTTGCCGTCCGGATGCCCGTGATCAGGGGGTTGTGCCGCATGGGAGCCGTCCACGTGAAACGGCCGCGGGCCGGCCCGGCGTCGAAGGATTCGACGCGGACCGGCCCGCGGACCGACCGGCTCAGTCGGTGACGGTCACCGAGACCGCACGAGGTGGCTGCTGGTACTGCCCGTAGTTGTCCATCCCGCGGATCGTCACCGTGTACGTGCCGGCCGGGATGACCGGGGACGTGTAGGCGAAGTTCGACCCCGGGGAACCCGGGCTGGTGAGGAACGTCGCGATCCACGTGCTCCGGCCGAACGTGCCGGCCGCGTTCATCCCCTGCCCGGCGCTGTTGGTGATCTGGAGTTCCACCTTCTGCATGCCGACGTCGTCGACGGCCCGGCCGGTCACCACGATCCGGCCGCCGGAGTAGACCTCGCCCTCGACCGGCGTGATGCTCGGCTCCAGCGTCGGGTCGAGGTCACCGGGGTAGACCAGGTACCTCGCGGTGGCGCCGGAGGTGTTCCCGTCCTGCTGGCCGGCCGTGTCCACGGCCCACGCCTCGACGCTGTAGGTGCCCTTCGTGGGCAGGTCGATCGAGAGCGTGAACGCGGTGCTCGTCGCGTCCGGATCGGCGAGCGTCGCGTCGACCGTGGCGAACGCGGCGGCCATGGTGCCGTTGGGCTGCACGTACCGGCCGGTGTCCAGGTCGCGCAACGCCACCCGGACCGCCCGGACGCCCTTGTCGTCGGTGGCCGTGCCGGCCAGGTCGAGGTGCAACTGGTCGACGTTCTGGTCGGTGCCGGTGAAGGTGAGCCGCCCGTTCGGGAAGGCGTCGCCGGGCGTCTGCGCGGTGACGGTGAGCCGGCCCATGTTGGAGCTGGACGTGGTCAGGCCGAGGTTGTCGGTCGCGCGTACCCGGAAGTCGTAGACCCCGGGGGTGAGCGGCACGCTGGTGAAGGACCAGTCGAACGTCGCGGCGTTCAGGTTGGTCGGGGAGATCCGGTGGTACGCGGCGACCGAGTCGGCGCCCCAGGTGCCGTCGGCGGCCAGCGCCTCGCGGGTGGTGTTGTTGCGTAGGTAGATCTCGACCGACCGCAGCGCGTCCTCGTCGGTGGCGGTGCCGGCGAACGTGACAGTCGCGCCGGGCTCCACGGTCAGCGGCGGGGCGGCGGTCGGCGGCGTCATCGCCACCGGCGCGGTGATCGCCACCGTCGGCGGGACGCCGGTGGCCGAGATGGTCCAGTCCCGGGTGTCGCCGCGCAGGTCGCTCTGCCCGGCCGTGTCGACGGCGGTGGCGGTCATCCGCCACTGCCCCTCGATCGGCAGCGTCACCTCGTACTGCCAGGTGGCGGACGTCGCGCCGATCACGTCCGGCTCACCGCGGAACGTGTTGTAGACCGCCGCGACGCTGCCGTCGTCCTGGAGGTAGCGGTTGTCCGGGGTGCGGAACGAGTAGATCATCGAGCTGACGCCCTGGTCGTCGGTGGCGGTGCCGCTGGCCACGAAGCTCTGCGTGGCCAGCAGTCCGGCGGCCGGCGCGCTGATCCGGGTCGACGGCGGCAGGTCGTCGAAGCGGAACGCCTCGATCTTCTTGACCGCCTTGGTGGTGTCGCCGGCCCCGCCGACGGCGAACGTCTTGGCCTGGATCTGGTAGGTGCCGGCGGGCAGCGACACCGGCAGCGTCCACGTGGTGGACGTGGCGTTCGGCTCGGCGAGCGTCGCCTTGATGCCCTTGAACGCGCCCCAGGTGGTCATGTCGTCCTGGAGGTACCGACCGCTGACGCGGTCCATGATCTCGACCTGGACCTTCGACACGCCGGCCGGGGCCAGCGCCTGCCCGGCGAGGTCGAACGACTCGCCGGCCTGCTTCACCGCGCCCTCGATCGGGGTGGTGATCGTGGTGTCCAGCGGCGACGGCGCGGGCTCGGCGGACAGGTCGAAGAAGGCCACCCGGCCGGTCGTCTTGCCGCCCTTGACGTTGCCGTCGCCGCCGACGAGCAGGCCGCGCGACGTGGCGAGCATCGCCTTCTCCCCCTCGTACGAGTTGGAGCCGGGGTTCCACTCCAGCGCGGTGCCGGTGACCGGGTCCAGCGCGCCGAGGTGGTCGCGGCGGACCACCTGGTCGCCGAGGCCGTAACCGCTCAGGCCCTGGCCGGTGCCGTAGCCGACGTTGTCCAGGCCGGGCCAGGGCACGTTCGAGGTGGGCGACTCCTGCCAGCTGAAGTGGCCGCCGACGTAGACGGCGGTCTCGGTGATCGCGACCGAGTAGATGCTGTCGAAGTGCCGGGAGACCCAGAGCGGCTCGACGTGGTCGTTTCCGGTCAGCGAGTACGCGATGGCGGTGTCGTTGATCGGCGGGCGGTCACCGCCGGAGCCGCTGGTGACGACGAAGTACGAGTCGTCCGGCGCGATGTCACCGGCGAAAACGCGCTGGATGCCGCCGACGAAGGAGAGGTTGTCCTCCCACAGCCGGGTCCGCCACGGCAGCAGCGACTTGCTGGCCGTGGCGATCAGCGCCACCCCGTAGCGGTCCTCGCCGGCGATCTGGCGACCGGTGTGCACGACGAGCAGCTTGCTGCGGTCGTGGGTGAGCTTGAGCTGCTGCACGGTGAGCATGCCGCCGACGCCGATGCCGCCGGTGAGCGGCAGGTCGAACGCGGTGTCGACCGCGCCGGTGGTGGGGTTGAGCGCGGCGAGGCCGCTGCGGGAGACCCCGTTGACGGTGGCGAACTGGCCACCGACGTAGACCGCGGTGGGGCTCACCGCCAGCGCGGTCGCCCGCGCGTTCGCGGTCGCGGTGAACGCGGCGACCGGCGCGCCGGTGGACGGGTTGAGCCGGGCGATCTTGCGCTTGGTGACCCCGTTGATCGTGTTGAACGAGCCCGCGATGTAGAGCGACGACCCGTCCGGCGACGCCTCGACGGCCGCCACCGCGCCGTCGATGGTCGGCTTGAAGCCGGTGTCCACCTTGCCGGTGTCGAGGTTGTAGGACGCCAGCGACCGCTGCGCGATCGCGCTGCCCCCGACGTTGGTGATCGAGGTGAAGGTGCCGGCGATGAAGACCCGGTTGCCGATCACCTCGATGTCGGTGATCTCACCGTTGTTGATCCGCGGCGTGTCGGCGCGGGGCGTGGTGGGCATCAGCCGGGTGTCCCCCGGCGTCACCTGAGCCCTGGTGGCGACCGTACGGGCGGCGCCGAGCGCGGCGCTGCCCCCCATCGCCCGGGCGCCGGTCCGCCCGGCGGTGCCGGCGTCGGTGACGGTGACGGTGGCGGCGAGCGCCGGCACCCCCGCCACCACGACCGCGCCCGCGGCGAGCACCGCGACGGCGCGACTCCAAACTCGCATCGAGTCAACTCTCCCTGTCCGCGCGGACGGCGCCCTCGGGTGGCTCCCGACTCCCTCCGTCCGCGTGCCGGAGGTCACCGTAGGGAAGCAAGGAGTTCTCGCGATACGCCGCCGCGCCGGTTATCGACCGCTCGGCATCAATTTCGGCCACACCGGCGGCTCCCGTCCACCGATCGGGTGGCCGCCACCCACCACCTCGGCGAAATGGTGTCGACCATGCCCGATCTGACATGTGGACGACTGTCCTCGCGGGAAATGTCGACAGCGATCGGAGAAGTGCGCCGAGGAGCGATTCCGACGCGGCCGGCAGCATGCCGACGCAATTGTCGAATCATTGACGAGGCCGGCGCGATCCGTCCCGGACGAACACGTCGACGATCGCCCGGCCGACCACGCGAAGATCGATCGTGACGGTAATCGATCAAGTTCAGGCTGTCAACGACACCGCCCGGCAACACCGTGAGCAGGCAATACTCTCGCCCGGTCGACACCATCGGGGGCCGGGGTGCCGCAATCGCATTTCTTGCCGTCGCTCGGGAATTGGCCGAACGTGTTGCCTCAGGCACCGAACGCATCAACCGCCGACACGATCCGGGGATCGGCGGCCGAAGATCGCCGGTGCCATGATGGGCCAGGTTCCCCATCGAGGAATCCTGATCTTTTCCATCACCCGGCCGATCCGGGCGCGGTTTGCCGTGCCCGGACGACGCCCACCCGGCGGCTGGGAATGACGAAGGCGGAGGCGATGACCGACGTCCTGCGGACCCGGCGACCGGCCCGACCGGCGCGGCCCGAGCCCGACCACACCGCGCCGGCCACCGCCGCTCAGCGCCAGATGTGGCAGTTGGACCGACTCGACCCGGGATCGGCCGGCTACCTGGTGCCGTTGGCCTACCGGCTGCACGGCCCGCTCGACGTGCCGGCGCTGTCCGCGACGCTCGACGATCTGGTGACCCGGCACGCCGCGCTGCGCACCACCCTCGCGCCCGGGCACGGCGACGGCGACGACGCCCGTCTGGTCCAGGTGGTCCACGAGTCGCGCCCGGGGCTGCTGCGGCTGCACGACCTCAGTGGCCTGCCGAGCTGGCAGCGCGACCGGGAGGTGCGGGCCCGACTCCGGGCCGCCGCCCGCGAACCTCTCGACCTGCGACGCGGGCCGGTGCTGCGGGCCGATCTGCTGCGGTGCTCGCCGGAGGAGCACCTGCTCCTGCTGACGTTCCACCACGTCGCGATCGACGAGTGGTCGCTGGGCATCCTGACCGAGGAGTGGGAACGGCTCTACGCGGCCCACCGTGCCGGGCGGCCGGCCGTGCTCGATCCGGTGGCCGGCGACTGCCGCGACCACGCGATCCGGCAACGGGACTGGCTCGCCGGGGCGGAGTCCGCAGCCCAGCTCGACTACTGGCGGGAACAGCTCGCGGGCGCGCCGGCGGCGCTCGACCTGCCCACCCGGGGTCCGCGCCCGGCGGTGCCGTCCGCCGCCGGCGCCACCCTCACGGTGCCGCTGGAGATACCCGCCGAGGAGCTGGCCGCGTTCTGCCGGCGGGCCCCGGTGTCGCCGTACATGGTGCTGCTGGCGGTGCTGCACGTGCTGCTGGCCCGGTGGACCGGCCAGCGTGACGTGGTGGTGGGCACGCCGGTGGCGGGCCGACGCGGTCCGGAGACGCGGCAGCTCGTCGGCCTGCTGCTCAACACCGTCGCGATCCGGGCCCGACTGGACGACGACCCGTCCTTCGACATGCTGCTGGACCGGGTGCGCGGCGCGGTGCTCGACGCCCTGAGCCGGGAGGAGCTTCCCTTCTCGACCGTGCTGGAGACGGTACGCCCGGCCCGGCGGGCCGGGTTCAGCCCGCTGTTCCAGGTGATGTTCGTGTACGGGCGCGAGACCGCCCCGCCCCGCCTGGACGGCCTCCAGGTGCGCGCCGTGGAGGTGCCGGTCGACACCGCGAAGTTCGACCTCACGGTCGCCGTCCGGGAGAACGACAGTGGTCTCCGGACCGTGCTGGAGTACCGCACCGACCTGTTCGACGCCGACACGATGACCCGCCTCGCCGGGCACTTCCAGCGGCTGCTGGCGTCGCTGCTGGCCGATCCGGGCGCGCCGGTCGGCTCGGCGGCGATGCTCACCGCCGCCGAGCACCGGCGGCTGGTCGCCGAGTGGAACCGCACCGCCACGCCGGCCGAGCCGGACGAGCTGGTCCACGTGCTGATCGAGGAGCAGGCCCGGCGTACCCCCGACGGGGTGGCGGTGACCGACGACGTGGCCGCGCTGAGCTACCGGGAGTTGCAGGCCCGGGCCGAGGCGCTGGCGGAGACGCTGCGCGCACGCGGGGTCGGCGTCGGCGCCCTGGTCGGGGTGCTGCTGCCCCGCACGGTCGGTTTCACCGTGGCGGTGCTGGCGGTGCTGCGCGCCGGCGCGGCCTACGTCCCGATGGACCCGGCGAACCCGCCGGCCCGGCTGCGGCACCTGATCGACGACACCGCCGCCCGGGTCGTGCTCACCTGCGCCGAGCTGGCGCACCTGGTCCCCGGGGACGCGGCGCTGCTGGTGCCGGGGCCGGAGAGCCCGGCGACGGTGGTGGAGCCGGCGCGCGGCGGCGGGCCGCGCCGACGGCCGCGACGACGGCCCGCGCCCGCCGGGGACGACCTGGCGTACGTCATCCACACGTCCGGCTCGACCGGCCGCCCGAAGGGCGTGATGGTCACCCACCGGGGGGTGTCCAACTACGTGCGCTGGGCCGTCCAGTCCTATCGGCTGCGCGCCGGTGACGTGGTCCCGCTGCACTCGTCGGTCGGGTTCGACCTGACCGTGACGAGCCTGCTGGTGCCGCTGGCCGCCGGCGCGACCGTCCGGATGATCGGCGCGCACCTCGGCCCGGCCGCGCTGGGCGAGGCGCTCCGCGACACCGCCGCCCCGTTCGGCCTCGTCAAGATCACCCCGGCCCAGTTGGAGCTGGTCACGCACCAGCTCCGCCCGGACGAGTTGGCCGGGCGGACCCGGTGCTTCGTGATCGGCGGCGAGAACCTGCGTGCCGACCAGGTCGCGCCGTGGCGGGCGCACGCGCCGGAGACCGCGCTCGTCAACGAGTACGGCCCGACCGAGACCGTGGTCGGCTGCGCCGCGTACGAGGTGGATCCGGACACCCCGGCCGGCGGTTCGGTGCCGATCGGCCGGCCGATCGCCAACACCGCGCTGTACCTGCTCGACACGTGGGGCAACCCGGTGCCGGTGGGCGTGGTCGGCGAGCTGTACGTCGGCGGCGCCGGGGTGGCGCGCGGCTACCTGGGGCAGCCGGACCGCACCGCCGAGCGGTTCCGGCCCGACCCGTTCTCCGGCGTCCCCGGCGCGCGCCTGTACCGCACCGGAGACCTGGCGCGTCGCCGGCCGGACGGGATCCTGGAATACCTGGGCCGCACCGACCGGCAGGTCAAGCTGCACGGCTACCGGATCGAGTGCGGCGAGATCGAGGCGGCGATCCGACGGCACCGGCCGGGCGCCGACGTGACCGTCCACCTGCGCCACGACGACCCGGCCGACCCGCGCCTGGTGGCCTACCTGGCCGGCGACGGGGCGGACCCGGCGGGGCTGGCCGCCACGCTCGCCGCCGAACTGCCGTCCTGGCTGGTGCCGGCCGCGTTCGTCCGGCTCGACGCGCTGCCGCTGACCGGCAACGGCAAGCTCGACCCGGACGCGCTGCCCGCGCCCGGTCCGGCCGCCGTCCGCGTCACCGGGCCGGACGACGCCACCGGGAGGTCCGCCGCGCCGGGCAGCGCCGACAGCGCCACGCCCGTCCCCGCCCGGCCCGGCGGCACGACGACGGCGGCGCCGGACCGGTGGGACGCCGACCGGGTACGCCTTCAGCGGCTCGTCGCCGACGTGTGGCGCGAGGTGCTCGGCGTGGACGAGGTCGGCCCCCGGGACAGCTTCTTCGACCTCGGCGGGCACTCGATGCGGCTGCTGGCCGTGCTCGACCGGCTCCGCGCCCGCCTCGGTGACGTGCTGACCGCCACCGACCTGTTCCGCCATCCCACGCCCGAGTCGCTGGCCGCGTACCTCGTCGGGGTCACGACGACCGGCGCGGACCCGCAGCCGGCGACGCAGGCCCCGCCCGTCACGCCGCCGGCCGCGGGCGCGGGTCCGGCCGACGGCCCGGTCGCCGTGGTGGGCATGGCCTGCCGGTTCCCGGGCGCCCGCACGGTAGACGAGTTCTGGGCGAACATCCGTGACGGGGTGGAGTCGGTCCGCGAGTTCACCGTCGAGGAGATGCTCGCCGACGGCGCCGACCCGGCCCGCGTCGACGACCCGGCGTACGTGCGCGCCGGCACGTACCTGCCGGGCATCGACGAGTTCGACGCGGCCTTCTTCGGCTTCACCCCGCGCGAGGCGGAGACGCTGGACCCGCAGCACCGGCTGCTGCTGGAGTGCGCCTGGCACGCGCTCGAACACGCCGGTCACGACCCGTCCCGCCACCGGGGCCGGGTCGGCCTGTTCGCCGGTTCGGGCCGCAGCTCCTACCTGCTCGACCACCTCAACGGCCACCCGGAGCTGACCGGCGGGCTCAGCGAACATCAGATCTCGCTCGGCAACGACAAGGACTTCCTGCTCAGCCGCGTCGCCTACCAGCTCGACCTGACCGGCCCCGCGGTCACCGTGGCCACCGCCTGTTCGACCTCGCTGGTGGCCGTGCACCTGGGCCGGCAGAGCCTGCTCACCGGCGAGTCCGACGTGGTGCTCGCCGGCGGCGTCAGCGTCTTCCCCGCCCAGCGGCGCGGGTATCTCTGGCACGACGGGGGCATCTACTCCCCCGACGGGCACTGCCGGCCGTTCAGCGCCGACGCGCGCGGCAGCATCGAGTCCAGCGGCGTGGGCGTGGTCGTGCTCAAGCGGTTGGCCGACGCGCTCGCCGACGGCGACACGGTCTACGCGGTGATCCGCGGCTCGGCGATCAACAACGACGGGGCGCGTCGCACCGGCTACACCGCGCCCGGCGTCGCCGGGCAGGTCGAGGTGATCAGCCGGGCGCTGGCCACAGCCGGGGTGAGCCCGCGCTCGGTGGGCTACGTGGAGGCGCACGGCACCGGCACCACCCTCGGCGACCCGATCGAGGTGGCCGCGCTGACCGAGGCGTTCCGGCGCGGCACCGACGCGCGGGGCTTCTGCGCGCTCGGCTCGGTCAAGGCCAACATCGGGCACACCGACGCGGCGGCCGGCGTGGCCGGTCTGATCAAGACCGTGATGGCGCTGTGGACGCGGACCCTGCCGCCGACCATCAACGTGGACCGGCCGCACCCGGCGATCGACGTCACGACCGGCCCGTTCCGGCTCGACCGCGTCGGCGGCCCGTGGGCGGCCGACGGTCCGCGCCGGGCCGGGGTCAGCTCGTTCGGCATGGGCGGCACGAACGCGCACGTGGTGCTGGAGGAGCCGCCGGCGACGCCGGCCCGACCACCGGTCCCGGCCGCGCCGGGGCCGCGGCTGCTGGTGGTGTCGGCGCGTACCCCGGCCGCGCTGGAGCGCACCACCCGGCAGCTCCGCGACCACCTCGACGCCCACCCGGAGGTGGCGCTCGCGGACGTCGCGGCGGCGCTGGGCCGCCGGCAGCCGATGACCCACCGGCGGTACGTGGTGGCGGCGGACCGCGCCGACGCGGTGTCCGCCCTGGACACCCCGGCGCGGCGGTTCACCGGCAGCCACCCGGGCGGCCGGCGGACGCTCGCGTTCGCCTTCCCCGGGCACGGCGCCCAGCACGTGGCGATGGGGGCCGGACTCCGCCGGACCGAGCCGACCTACCGCGCCGTGGTGGACGAGTGCGCCGACCTGCTCGGCGCCGACCTGGGCCGGGACCTGCGCGAGGTGCTCGACCCGCCGCCGGGCGGGCACGCGGCGGCACAGCGGTTGCTCGACCGGCCCGCGCTGGTGCAGCCCGCGCTCTTCGTCACCGGGTACGCGCTGGCCCGTACGCTGCTGGCCCGGGGCGTCACCGCGGACCTGATGGTCGGCCACAGCCTCGGCGAGTACGTGGCCGCCTGCCTGGCCGGCGTCTTCTCCCTCGCCGACGCGCTGCGCCTGGTGCGGGCGCGCGGCGAGCTGGTGGAGCGGACCCCGGCCGGAGCGATGCTCGCGGTGGGGCTGCCCGAGGCGGCGGTGACCGGGCTGCTCGACGACGGGCTGTCGCTGGCCGCGGTGAACGCCCCGGAGCTGTGCGTGGTCTCCGGCGACCCGGCGGCGGTCGGGCGGCTGCGGGACCGGTTGGCCGCCGACGGCGTCGACTGCCGGCCGCTGCGGGTGGCCCGCGGCTACCACTCCGCGCTGCTCGATCCGATCCTGGACGAGTTCGCCGCGCACGCCGCCGCCGTCGACTACGCCGAACCCGAACGCCCCTACCTGAGCAACCTGACCGGCGGTCCGGTCACCCCGGGCCTGGTCACCGATCCGGCGTACTGGGTGCGGCACCTGCGGGAGCCGGTCCGCTTCGCCGAGTCGGCCGCGCTCCTCGCCGAGCAGGAGGCGGCAGTGGTCGAGCTGGGCCCCGGGCACGCGCTCGGCGGCCTGGCCCGGCTCGCCGGGCTGCGCCCGGCGCACGCGGTGGCGGCGATGCGGCATCCCCGCGCCGACGCCGACGACCTGACGACGCTGCTCGACGCCGTGGGCCGGCTCTGGCTGGCCGGCGTCCCGGTCGACGTGGACCGCTTCCACAGCGACGGTGACCGCCGGGTGCCCCTGCCCGCCTACCCCTTCGCCCGACACCGCCACTGGATCGCCCCCGCCCGCCCCTCACCCGCCGGGGCCTCTTTCCCGGAAAGCGTGGCTATTCCTGGCGAGATGGCCACGCTTTCCGGGAATCAGCGCGCGGCGGACGGGGGGAATCGGCCGGCGTTGGGGAGTGCCTTCGTGGCGCCGGACGGGGCGGCGCAGGAAGTGGTGGCGGAGGTCTGGGCGGAACTGCTCGGCATCCGGCCGATCGGCGCGCACGACGACTTCTTCGAACTGGGCGGGCACTCGCTGCTCGCCACCCAGGTGGTGGTGCGGCTGCGCGCCCGCCTCGGCGTGGCGGTGCCGATGGAGACGGTCTTCGCCCGGCCCACCGTCGCGGCGCTGGCGGCGGCGCTGCCCGTACCGGTCGACGGCTGGCCGACGGCCCGGCCCGCGGCGGACAGCCACGACGCGGCGACCCGGCCAGCGGTCGTCGCCCCGGACGCGGCGAACGGGGAGCGCATCGCGCGCGCCGCGCCGGACGCCGGCCCGGCGCCGCTCTCCTCCGGGCAGCACCGCCTGTGGTTCCTCGACCAGGCGTACGCGCAGAACGCCTACACCGTCGGCACCACGCTGCTGCTCGACGGCACGCTCGATGAGGACGCGCTGCGCGCCGCGCTGGCCGGGCTGGTGCGGCGGCACGAGGCGCTGCGTACCGTGTTCCCGCTCGGCCCCGACGGCGACCCGGTGCAGCGGGTGCTCCCGGCCGGGCCGGTGGAGCTGCCGGTGCGGTGCGCCCCGGCCGACCCGGACCCGGACGCGCCGCCGAGCATCGTCGAGCCGGCGGTGGCCGGCGCGCTGCCCGGATGGGTGCACGCCGCCCTCGCCGCCGACGTGCGACGCCCGTTCGACCTGGCCGCCGGGCCGCTGTTCCGGGCCGTGCTGCTGCGCGTCGCCGACGACCGGCACGTGCTCTCGCTGACCATGCACCACGCCGTCTCCGACGGCTGGTCGCTCGGCGTGGTGGCCCGCGAGGTGGCCACCCTCTACGCCGCCGCGCGGGAGGGACGCGCCAACCCGCTGCCCGAGCTGGCCGTCCAGTACGGCGACTACGCGCGCTGGCAGCGCGGCCGGCTGGCCGACCCGGACCACCCGGACCTGGCGTACTGGCGGGGGCAACTCGCCGGAGTGCCGGCCGCCCTGGAACTCCCCACCGACCGGCCGCGCCCACCGGTGCAGACGTTCGACGGGGCGGTCCGCACGCTGGTCCTGTCCCGACCGGCCGCCGACGCGCTGCGCCGGTTCAGCCAGGAGCACGGCGCCACGCTGGCCATGACGTTGCTGGCCGCGTGGCAGACGTTGCTCTTCCGCTGGAGCGGCCAGCGGGACGTCTGCGTCGGCACCCCGGTCGCCGGCCGGGTCCGCGCCGAACTGGAACCGATGGTCGGCTTCTTCGTCACCATGCTGCCGATGCGGACCGTGCTGGACGGCGACTGGACGTTCACCGAGCTGCTCGGTCGGGTCCGGCGCACCGCGCTGGACGCCTACGACCACCAGGAGGTGCCGTTCGAGCGGCTGGTGGACCTGGTCGACGCGCCCCGCGACCTGAGCCGCAACCCCCTGTTCCAGGTGATGTTCAACCTGCTCAACGTGCCCGAGCAGCGGGACGTGGACGCGGCCGGGGTGCGGATGACCCCGTTCGCGGTCGAGCCGGGCATCGCCCAGCAGGACCTGGCGCTGTACGCGTACGAGGTGGCCGAGGGGCTGCGGTTCCGGCTGGAATACAACACCGCGCTGTTCGACCCGACGACCGCCGAGCGGATGGTCGGCCACCTGGAGACCCTGCTCGCCGCCGCGGTCGCCGACCCGGGCGTCCGGCTGGCGGCGCTGCCGCTGCTCACCGCCGCCGAGCGGGCGCGGCTCGCCGAGTGGAACGACACCGCCACGCCGGCCGGCTGGGACACCCCGCCGGGCCGGTCGCCGACGCTCGTCGACCTCTTCGCCCACCGGGTGGCGGCGGACCCCGACCGGCCGGCGGTCACGTTCGGCCCGACCACACTCGACTACGCCACCCTCGACGCCCGCGCCAACCGGCTCGCCCACCGGCTGCGCCGCGCCGGCGTCGGCCCGGACGTGCCGGTCGCGGTCTGCCTGCCCCGCTCGCCCGAGCTGCCGGTCGCGCTGCTCGGCGTGCTCAAGGCCGGCGGCGCGTACGTGCCGGTGGACCCGGAGTACCCGGTGGAGCGGCAGCGCTACGTGCTGGCGCACAGCGGCGCGCCGGTGCTGGTCACCGATCCGGGCCTGGTCGACCGGTTCGCCGACTTCGACGGCACGGTGACGGCGCCGGATGCGCCCGGGGAGCCGGACACCGCGCCCCCGCCGTCGGTCGGGCCGGACCACCTGGCGTACCTGATCTACACCTCCGGCTCGACCGGCCGCCCCAAGGGCGTCCGGGCCACCCACGGCGCGGTGGTCAACACGCTCGCCGCGATGCGCGACCGCCCCGGCCTGACCCGCGACGGCACCATGCTGGCGATGGCCAGCTTCGCCTTCGACATGTCCGTGCCGGAGCTGTTCCTGCCGCTCGTGGTCGGCGCCCGGATGCTGCTGGTGGACCGCGACGTCGCCTACGATGCGCCCCGGCTGGCCGCGCTGCTCGCCGCCGAGCGGGTCACCCTGGCCCAGGGCACGCCGACGACCTGGCGGCTGCTGATCGAGTCCGGCTGGACCGGCACGCCCGGGCTGACCGCGGTCTGCGGCGGCGAGGCGGTGCCCGCGCCGCTGGCCCGGCAACTGGCCGACCGGGTGGACGCGCTGTGGAACCTCTACGGCCCGACGGAGGCCGCCGTCTGGGCGACCATGGACCGGATCACCCCGGACGAGAGCCGGCCCACGATCGGCCGGCCGATCGGCAACATGCGGGCGCACGTGCTCGACGCGACGTCGCACCCGGTCCCGGTCGGCGTGCCCGGCGAGATCCACCTGGGCGGGCCGGGGCTGGCCCGGGACTACCACGGCGACCCGGCGCTGACCGCCGCGCGTTTCGTGCCCGACCCGGACGGCGGTGGCCGGCTCTACCGCACCGGCGACCTCGGCCGCCGCCTCGCTGACGGCCGGATCGAGTTCCTCGGGCGGGGCGACTCGCAGGTGAAGGTGCGCGGGTTCCGGATCGAGCTGGGCGAGATCGAGTCGGTGCTGCGCCGGCACGACGCGGTCCGCGACGCCGCCGTGGTGGTCCGCGAGGACGCGGGCGAGAAGACCGTGGTGGCCTACCTGACCCTGGCCGGCGGGCCCGAGCCCGACGCCGGGAGCGAGCTGACCGCCGACTTCACCGCCGACCCGGCGCCGTGGCGGGCGTACGTCCGGACCTGGCTGCCGGACTACATGGTGCCGTCGGCGTTCGTGCCGCTGTCCCGGATGCCGCTCAACGCCAACGGCAAGGTCGACCGGGCCGCCCTGCCCGCGCCCCGCCGCGACCGCGCCGCGGCCGGCGCCGGCGAGCCGGACACCCCGCTGCGGGCGGCGCTGGCCCGACGCTGGGCGGAGGTGCTCGGCTATGACCGGGTCGGCATCGACGACGACTTCTTCGACCTGGGCGGCGACTCGTTCCGGGCGATCAAGGCGCTGGCCGGCAGCGACCCGGCGATCAGCGTGCTCGACCTGTTCCGCCACCCGACCATCCGGGCGCTGACCGCGCACCTGGACGCCACCGGCGGCTCCGCCGGGAAGCTGCTGCACGAGCTGACCCCGGCCCGGCCGGGCGCACCGACCACGCTGACGCTGCTCTGCGTACCGTTCGGCGGCGGCTCCGCGATCACCTTCCAGCCGCTCGCGGACGCCCTGCCGGCCGGGGTGTCGCTCTACGCGCTGGAACGCCCCGGGCACGACCTGAACCGCCCGGACGAGCCGATGCTCGACCTGGACGAGCTGGTCGACCGCTGCGTGGCCGAGGTGGTCGAGCAGATCACCGGCCCGGTGGCGGTGTACGGGCACTGCGTGGGCGGCGCGGAGGCGGTGGAACTGGCCCGCCGGCTGGAGGCGGCCGGCGTCGACGTCACCGGCGTGGTGATCGGCGCGCACTTCCCCGCGCCCCGGCTGCCCGGCCGGGTGTTCGGCTGGCTGCGCCGGTGGTTCCCGGTGGAACGCTGGGCGTCGAAGCGGCGGACCCTGGAGTCGCTGCGCGCGATGGGCTTCTTCACCGAGGTCTTCGACGCCGCCGAGAAGGACTTCGTGATGCGGGTGGTCCTGGCCGACGCGGCCCGGGGCGAGGACTACTACACCGACGTCTACGCCGAGGGGCTGCCGCGCAAGCTGTCCGCGCCGCTGGTGTGCGTGGTGGGCGGCGGCGACCGGGCCACCGAGCTGTACCAGGAGCGCTACCTGGAGTGGGAGTTCTTCGCCGACCGGGTGTCGCTGGAGGTGATCGACGGCGCGGGCCACTACTTCGCCAAGCACCAGCCGGCCGAGCTGGCCGGGATCATTCTCCGGCACTGCGCCGCCGCGCCGGACGGCACCGCCGCCGGATCCGCGCCGGCGGACGCCGACCGGGCCGCGGCCGTGCCCCTGCCGGCGGACGCGGACCGGACCGCCGCGCGGACCTCGCCCGCCGGGGACGTCGCGACGCGGCGCCGGGCGACGCCCAGCCTGGCGGTGTTCTACCTGGTCGCGATCGGTCAACTGGTCTCGCTGATCGGCAGTGGGCTGACCGCGTTCGGGATGGGGCTGTGGGTCTACCAGCGCACCGGCTCGGTGTCGCTGTTCGCCACCGCCACCGTGCTGGCGCTGCTGCCGGCCGTGGTGCTGTCACCGATCGCCGGCGCGCTGGCCGACCGGTGGGACCGACGGCGGATCATGGTGCTCGCCGACTGCCTGGCCGCCACCGGCACGGTGAGCCTGGCGTTGCTGCTCTGGCTCGGTCAGCTCCACCTCTGGCACATCCTCACCGCGATCACCGTCACGGCCGTGGCCACCGCGTTCCAGCAACCCGCCTACCAGGCGGCGGTCACCCAGCTCGTGCCGAAGCGCTACTACGGGCGGGCCAACGGCATCGTCTCGCTCGGCACCGCCACCAGCACCGTGCTGGCCCCGCTCGTCGGCGGCGCGCTGGTGCTCGCGGTCGGACTGCGCGGGATCGTGGTGATCGACCTGGTCACGTTCGCGGTGGCGGTCACCGTGACGCTGTCGGTCCGCTTCCCGGACACGCTGTTCGTACGGCGGGAGGAACCGTTCCGGCGTGAGGTGCTGGGCGGCTGGCGGTTCATCGTCCGGCGGCACGGGCTGGTCGCCCTGGTCGTCCTGGTCGCGTCGCTGAACTACTTCTTCGCCATGGTCGAGGTGCTTGTCACCCCGCTCACGCTCTCCTTCGGCGACCCGGCGGTGCTCGGCCGGGTGCTCGCCGCCAGCGGCGTCGGCATGGTCGTCGGGTCGGTGCTGATGGGCGTCTGGGGCGGCACCGCCCGGCGGACCACGGGCATCCTGGCCAGCGTCGTGCTGCTCGGCGTCTCGCTGCTCACCGTCGGGCTGCGGCCGGACCCGCTGTTCCCGGCGCTCGGCCTGTTCGGCATGGGCCTGGCCACCGCGCTGGTGAACACGCACTGGCTGGCCATCGTGCAGGCCAAGGTGGGGCTGGAACTCCAGGGCCGGGTGCTCGCCATGGCGCAGATGCTGTCCTGGCTGATGGTGCCCGCCGGTTTCCTCAGCGCCGGCCCGCTCGCCGAGCACGTGCTCGCGCCGCTGGCCCGGCCCGGCGGCCCGCTCGCCGGGCTGGTCGGCACCGGGCCGGGGCGCGGGATGGCGCTCGCCGCGATCCTGGCCGGGCTCTGCGCGCTGGCGCTCGCCGCCGGCGGCATCGCGTACCGGCGGATCCGGCGGCTGGAGGACGAGCTGCCGGACAACGACCCGGGCCGCGTCGTCCTGGCCGACAAGGACCGCATCCAGGAGGAGGCGGACCGCCGTCTCGCCGCCGTGGGTGGTGCCCGGTGAGCGCGCCCGCCCGGCCCGCCGGCCCGACCCGCCGCGCCGCCCGCCGACCCGGGGGCGGCACGGCCACCGTGGACTGCCTGCACCGGATGGTCGCCGCCCAGGCGGCGCGGACCCCGGACGGGGAGGCGGTCCGGCACGGCGACACCACGCTCACCTACCGGGACCTCGACCGGGCGGCGAACCGGATGGCCCGGGCGCTGCTCGCCGGTGGCGTCACGCGCGCCGACCGGGTCGGTGTCTGCCTGCCGCGTACGCCGGACCTGGTGGTCGCGCTACTCGCCGTGCTCAAGGCCGGCGCCGCGTACGTGCCGCTGGATCCGGCGTACCCGGCGGCCCGGGTGGCGTTCATGACCGCCGACTCGGGGGCGCGGCTGGTGCTGACCACCGCCGGCCTCGCCGAGGTGTTCACCGGCCCGACCGTGCTCGTGGACCGGCTCGACCCGGCCGGTGACGCCACCGACCCGGCGACGCCGGTCACGCCGGACGACCTGGCGTACGTCATCTACACCTCCGGCTCCACCGGACGTCCCAAGGGCGTGGCCATCGAGCACCGCTCGGCGTCGGTGCTGCTGCACTGGGTCCGGCAGACGTTCGACGACACCGAGCTGGGCGGGATGCTCGCCGCCACCTCGGTCTGCTTCGACCTGTCCGTCTTCGAGATCTTCGGGCCGCTCGCGTGGGGCGGGCGGGTGCTGCTCGTCGACGACGTGCTGGCGCTGGCGACGCCGGGCGCGGAACGGCTGCCGGTCACGCTCGTCAACACCGTCCCGGCGGCGATGGGCGAGCTGCTCACCGCCGGGGCGCTGCCGCCGGGCGTCCGCACGGTCTGCCTGGCCGGTGAGCCGCTCACCGCCGCGCTTGCCGCCCGGGTGTGGGCGCGTCCGCACGTGCGCCGGCTGTGCAACCTGTACGGGCCGTCCGAGGACACCACGTACTCGACCTGGGCCGAGGTGCCGCGCGACGGCGGTGACCCGCCGATCGGCCGTCCGCTGCCGGGCACCCGGGCGTACGTGCTCGACCCGGACGGCCGTCCGGTGCCGCCCGGCGAGGCCGGCGAGCTGTACCTGGCCGGCGCCGGGCTGGCCCGCGGCTACCTGGACCGGCCGGCGGAGACCGAGGCCCGCTTCCGGCCGGACCCGTTCCGGCCCGGCGAGCGGATGTACCGCACCGGTGACCGGGTCCGGCTGCGCCCGGACGGGCAACTGGCCTACCTGGGCCGGCTGGACGACCAGGTGAAGCTGCGCGGCTACCGGATCGAGCTGGGCGAGGTGGCCGCCCGGCTCGCCGCCCTGCCCGGCGTGCGGGAGGCGACCGCCGCCGTCCGGCCCGGCCCGAGCGGGGACCCGCTGCTTGTCGGCTACCTGGTCGGGGCACGACGCGACGACGTCCGGGCCCGGCTGGCCGAGGTGCTGCCGGCGCCGCTGGTCCCGGCGGCGGTGGTGTGGTTGGACCGGCTGCCGACGCTGCCGAACGGCAAGGTGGACCGCGCGGCCCTGCCCGCGCCGGCGTTCGGCTCCACCGCCGACTCCGGCGTCGACAACGGCGTCGACTCGCTCGGCGTGACCGGCGCGCTCGTGGCGGCGGTGTGGCGGGATCTGCTCGGCGTGCCGGTCACCGGCCCGGCCGACGACTTCCTCGCGCTCGGCGGCGACTCGCTGCTCGCCGTGCGCTGCGCCACCCGGCTGACCGCCGCCACCGGCCGCCGGGTCGACCCCGGCGACCTGTTCGCCCACCCCACCGTCGGCGCGCTCATCGAACACCTCGACGCCCCGTCCACACCGGACGCCACGCCCGCCACCGGGCCGGCGGCGGGCGGTGACGAGCCGGCGCCGCTGTCCGCGACGCAGCGGCGGTTCTGGTTCCTGCACCGGCTCGACCCGACCGACACGTCCTACCTGCTGGCGTTCGCGGTCCGCTTCGCCGCGCCGGTGGAGGCGGCGCGGCTGACCCGGGCGCTGCACCGGGTGGTCGACAGGCATCCCGCGCTGCGCACCGTCTTCCCCGCCGGCCCGCAGGGGCCGGTGCAGGTGGTCCGGCCGGACGCCCGGCCGCGTCTCGTCGTCGCGCCCCCCGAGCCGGGCATCCCGCTCGACACCCGCCTCGCCCGGCTGACCGCCGAGGCCACCGCGAGCCCGATGGACCTGGCGGCCGGGCCGCTGCTGCGCGCCCACCTGCTCTCCGACGGCGAGGGGCGGGCGGAGGCGCTGCTGCTGGTCGTGCACCACGCCGTCGCCGACGACTGGTCGTTCGGGGTGCTGGTGCGGGACCTCGCGGAAGCGTACGACGCCCCGGACGCGCCCCCCGGCGCTCCGGCGCCCGGCCCGGCCGTCTTCGCCGCCGCACAGCGCGCCTGGCTGGCCGGCCCCGCCGGCCAGCGCGCGGCGGCCGAGCTGCTACACGAGCTGCACGGCGCCCCCACCCTGCTGGAGGTAAGGAGGGGCCCCCGCTTAACGCATTCGGTAGAGGCGGGGGCCCCGCTTAACACGCCGGGCCGACGCGGTGCCGCGCTGCGGACCACCGTGGACCCGGCGACCGCCACGGCGGTACGGGAACTCGCCCGCGCCCGCCGGGTCAGCCTGCACATGGTCGGGCTGGCCGCGTTCGCCGCGCTGCTCGGCGCCGCCGCCAGCCGCGACGACCTGCTCGTCGGCGTCGCGTTCGCCGGGCGCACAAGCGTGGCCGCCGAACACAGCGTCGGCTGCCACGTCAACACGCTGCCGCTGCGACTGCGCCCGGCGCCGGACCGGACGTTCGCCGACCTGCTCGCCGAGGCGCGGCGGGTGACGCTGTTCGCCGCCGCCCGCCAGGACGTCCCGTTCGACCTGCTGGTGGAGCGGCTACGCCCGGTCCGGCGGCCGGACCGCAACCCGCTCGTCCAGGTCGCGTTCGGGGTGCAGAACGCCCCGCCGGCCCGGCACGTCAGCGTCGCCGGTGGTGAGTTCACCGGCGTCGAGCTGACCCCGGACGCGGCCCGCCTCGACCTGACGCTCTGGCTGGACGACCGGCGGGACGCGCTGGACGCGCTCTGGACCTACCGCACCGACCTGTTCGACCACCACACGGTGGTGGAGTGGCACCGCCGCCTCACCGCGCTGCTGCGCACCGCCGCCGCCGACCCCCGGCGCAGTCTCGCCGACTGCGTCGACACCGCTGGGAGTGAGAGATGACCGATCAGATCCGGGTCGCGCGGCCCGTCCCCCGCCGCGGCCGGGAACGGACCCTGGTGGACGTACGACCGGACTGGCCCGGCGGCCCGCTGCCGGCGCTGGTGCGCGCCACCGTGCCCGACGTGGACCTGGCCGGCTGGCTCGCCGGGCACCGCGACGAGGTGGACGAGCTGGCCCGCCGGGCCGGCGCGGTGCTGTTCCGCGGCTTCGCGGTGGCCGGCGCGGACGACTTCCGCACCGTGATGGCGGCGCTCTCCGGCGACGTGCTGTCCTACGGCGAGCGGTCCTCGCCGCGCAGCCGGGTCGCCGAGGGCGTCTACACCTCCACGGAGCACCCGGCCGACCAGCCGATCGTGCTGCACAACGAGCAGTCCTACACGGTCACCTGGCCGCTGCGCATCGTGTTCCACTGCGAGGTCGCCCCGGCCGCCGGAGGGCGTACGCCGCTCGCGGACAGCCGCCGGGTGCTGGCCCGGCTGCGCCCGGAGACGGTCGACGGGTTCGAGCGGCGGGGCGTGCTCTACCGGCGCAACTACCTGCCCGGCATCAGCCTGTCCTGGCAGACCGCGTTCCAGACCGACTCCCGCGCCGAGGTGGAGGCGTACTGCGGGCGCGCGATGATCGACGTGGAGTGGGTGGGCGAGACGCAGTTGCGCACCCGGCAGGTCCGCCCGGCGGTGCGGCGGCACCCGGTCACCGGGGAGCGCACCTGGTTCAACCACGCGTTGTTCTTCCACGTCACCTCGCTGCCGGCGGACGTGAGCGCCGGGCTGCGGGCCGCGCTGGCCGAGGAGGACCTGCCCTACCAGACCGCGTACGGCGACGGCACGCCCATCCCGGACGAGGTGCTGACCGAGCTGCGGGCCGCGTACGCCGCGGAGACCCGTTCCTTCGACTGGCGCGTCGGCGACGTGCTGCTGGTGGAGAACATGCTCGCCGCACACGCCCGGGAACCGTTCACCCCGCCCCGGCGGATCCTCACCGCGATGGCCGACCCGGTGGCCGCGCCCGAGCTGACCGGTGGTGCCGCATGAGCGCCCCGGGACCCCGCCGTCGCGCCGCCGGCGGCACCACCACCGAGCCGGTGACCCGCCGCACGCTCGGGCCGGACGACTTCGTGCTGCTCGTCGAGGCCGCCGTGCCCGACCTCGACCTGGCCGGTTGGCTCGCCGGGCGGCGGGCGGAGCTGCTGGCCGACCTGGACCGGCACGCCGCGGTGTTCTTCCGCGGCTTCGACGTGCGCAGCGCCGACGACTTCGGCCGGGCGGCCCGGACGGTCGGCCCGGAGCTGCTGGGCTACCTGGAGCGGGCGGCGCCCCGGCACGAGGTGGCCGACCGGGTCTTCACCTCCACCGAGTTCAACGCCGCCCAGTGGATTCCGCTGCACCACGAGATGTCGTACTCGCACAACTGGCCGACCCACCTCTTCTTCCACTGTGCGCAGCCGGCCACCGGCGAGGGCGGCGCGACCCCGCTCGCCGCCGAGCGGGTGATCACCCCGCTGATCCCGGCGGAGGTGCGGGAACGGTTCGGCCGCGACGGCGTCCGCTACGTGCGCAACTACGGCCCGCACCTGGACCTGCCCTGGCAGGAGGCGTTCCAGACCACCGACCGGGCGGAGGTGGAGGCGTACTGCGCCGCCTCGGCGACCGAGTTCACCTGGCTCGGTGACGACGGGCTGCGGACCGTGGCGCGGCGGCAGGCGACGGCCACGCATCCGCGTACCGGGGAGACGGTGTGGTTCAACCACGCGCACCTGTTCCACGTGTCGAACATGCCGCCCGAGGTGGCCGCCGCGCTGCTGCGCGAGTACGGCCCGGAGGGGCTGCCCCGCAACGCCTACCACGGCGACGGCGAGCCGATCCCCGACGAGGTGGTCGGCGGCATCCGTGCGCTGTACCGGCAGCACGCCCTCTCCGTGCCCTGGCGGCGCGGCGACGTGCTGGTGGTGGACAACTTCCTGGCCACCCACGGCCGGGAACCCTTCACCGGCGACCGGCAGATCCTGGTCGCCATGTCCGACCTCTATGTCAACCGGAGTGTGTGGTGAACGGATACCGTCTGTCCCCGGTCCAGCGGCTGGCCTGGGCCGGCAAGCAGGACCTGGTCCGGGCCCGGGTGCGGCTGGACCGGCCGCTCGACCGGGCCCGGTTGCAGGCCGCCGTCGACGCGGTGGTGGCCCGGCACGAGGCGCTGCGGCTGACCCTGGTGCACCATCCCGGCCTGCGGGTGCCGTTGCAGGACGTGGACGACGACCGTACCGTCACCGTCGGCGCGCAGGGCGAGCTGTCGGTGACGCTCACCGACGACGCGCTGGAGCTGGCCGCCACCCCGCTGATCGCCGACCCGGCGAGCCTGCGGCTGGTCCTGGCCGACCTGGCCCGGGCGTACGCGGACGACCTGCCGCCGGCCGACGAGGAGGCGTTGCAGTTCCTCGACGTCACCGAGTGGCAGGTGGAGGAGCGGGAGGCGGCCCCGGCGCCCGCGCCGGTCGCGCCGGCCGCCCGGCTGGTCGAGCCGCACGGCGACGACCCGGGCGCGGTGGTCACCGCCGCGCTGCCCGCCGCCGACCTGGCCGGGATCGCCGGTGCCGCCGGCTGCGCCGCCGAGACGGTGCTGCTGGCCGCCTGGGCGCTCGCGGTCGCCCGCCGGGCCGACGCGCCCGACGGGGCCGAGGACACGGATCTGGTGCTGGCCCGCTGGCACGACGGCCGGCGGGCCGAGGGCACCGCCGCCGTGGTCGGCCCGCTCGGCGGCTACGGCCCGCTCCGGCTGGCCCTGCCGCTGCCGGCCGGACCGGCCGAGCTGCTGGCCGCGGTACGCGCCGCCGAGGCGACCGCCGACGAGACGTTCCACCTGGTCGACCCGGTCGACGAGGCGACCGGCGCGGTCGCCGGGTTCGCGGTGCAGCCGGCGGTCGCACCGGACGCCCTCGCCCCGTGGGGCGCGGCGACCGCCGAGGTGCCCGTCCCGCCGCCGCCGACCGGCCCCCGGCTCACCGTGCTCACCAGCAGCGGCGACGGCGAGGTCACGCTCCGGGTCAGCGGCGGGCGGTGGTTGCTCGACTCGCTGGTGGCGGTGCTGCGCAGCCTGCCGGCCGCGCTCGCCGGGGACGCCCCGCTGGCGGTGCTCGGCGCCGGGGAGGCCGGCTGGCTGTCCGAGGCCGGCGGCGCGGCGGGCGCCGCGTCCACCCGTACCCTCGTCGACCTGCTCGACGCCGGCCTGGCCACGATGGACCCGCAGGCCCCGGCCGTGGTGGCGGCCGACGGCGCGTACTCCGCCGAGGAACTGGACCGGCGGGCCACGCGGGTGGCCGCGGCGCTGGCCGCGCGCGGCCTGGCCGGCGCGCCGGTGGGCGTGCTCGCGGCCCGTTCCCGGGACACGGTGGTGGCGTTTCTCGGCGTGCTGCGGGCCGGCGCGGTGTTCGTGCCGCTCGACCCGGACGCACCGGCGCCGCGCGTGGCCGCGCAGCTCCGCGCGGTCGGCGCGGACTGCGTGGTGGGCGTCGGCGGGCCGGCCACCGTGTCCGTCGAGGAGCTGGTCGCGGCCGGCGGCCCGCCGCCGCCCGCGCCGGCGCCGACCGACCCGGCGTACGTCATCTTCACCTCCGGCTCCACCGGCACGCCCCGACCGGTGCGGGTGTCGCACGCCGCCGCCGCGCACCTGGCCGGCGCGCTGGAGGCGACCGTGTACGCGGGGAGCCCGGCCGGCCTGCGGGTGGCCGTGAACGCGCCGCTGACCTTCGACGCCTCGGTGAAGCAGCTCGTGCAGCTCGCCCACGGGCGCGGCCTCTTCCTGGTGCCGGAGGACGCCCGCCGGGACGGCGCCGTGCTCGCCGCCACGCTGGCCGAGCACCGGGTGGACGTGCTCGACCTGACCCCGTCGCAGGCGCGCATCCTGCTCGCCGGGGCGGGCGACGCCCGGCTGCCCGGGCTGCTGCTGCTCGGCGGCGAAGCCGTCGGCGACGACCTGTGGACCGAGGTGGCGGCGCGGCCGGGCGTGCGCGCGGTGAACCTGTACGGCCCGACCGAGTGCACGGTGGACAGCACCGTCGCGGAGATCCGCGCCGGGGACCCGCCGACGATCGGCCGGCCGCTGCCGGGCGTGGCGGTGCGGGTGCTCGACGAGCGGCTGCGCCCGGTGCCGCCGGGTGTGGCCGGGGAGCTGTGTGTGGCCGGTCCGCAGCTCGCCGACGGCTATCCGGGCGACGAGGAGGCGACCGCCCGCCGGTTCGTGGAGCTGCCGCTGCCCGACGGCGGCGTCGAGCGGGTCTACCGCACCGGCGACCGGGTCCGCTTCGACGCCGAGCGGCGGCTGCGCTACCTGGGGCGGCTCGACGACCAGGTGAAGATCCACGGGTTCCGGGTGGAACCGGGTGAGGTCGCCGCCGTGCTGCGCGGCCACTCGGAGGTGGCCGACGCCGCCGTGGTCGCCCGCGACGACGACGGGTACGGCGACCGGCTGGTCGCCTACGTCCGGCCCCGCGCCGGCGCGTCGCTGGACCTGACCCGGGTGGCCGGGATCAACCCGCACGAGACCCGCTACCTGTACGACGAGATCTTCACCCAGCGGGTCTACCTGCGCGACGGGATCGTGCTGCGACCCGGCGCGACAGTGCTGGACGTGGGCGCGAACATCGGCATGTTCTCGCTCTTCGTGCACCAGGTCTGCCCGGACGCCACGATCCACGCGTTCGAGCCGGTCCCGGCCGTGGTGGAGGCGCTACGCCGCAACGTCGCCGAGTTCGGCGTGCCGGCCACGGTGCACGCGCACGGGCTGTCCCGGGAGCCGGGCGAGGTCTCGTTCACCTACTACCCGGGCTATTCGATGATGTCCGGCCACGCCGCGTACGCCGACCCGGACGCCGAGATCGGGGTGATCAAGCGGTACCTGGCCAACGAGCGGGACGCCGCGGCCGGTGCGGTCGCCGGCGAGCGGGACGTGCTGCTCGACCGGGCCGACGAGTTGCTCGCCGAGCGGTTCGCCGGCCGGGAGCTGACCGTGCCGGTCCGGCCGCTGTCGGCCGTGCTGGACGAGCTGGCGCCGGCCCGGATCGACCTGCTCAAGATCGACGTGCAGCGCGCCGAGGCGGACGTGCTGGCCGGGCTGGACGACCGGCACTGGCCACTCGTCGCGCAGGTGGCCATGGAGGTGCACGACGCTCCCGGCACCGCCACCGCCGGTCGGCTGGCCGAGCTGGTGGTGCTGCTGGAGGCGCGCGGCTTCACCGTGGTCACCCGCCAGGACGACCTGCTGGCCGGCACCGACCGGCACACCCTGCACGCGGTCCGCCCGGAGTACGCCGCCGCCCCCGGTGAGGTGATTGGCGGGGGCCCCGCCACAGCAGAATCCGATAACGGGGGCCCCCGCCTCACACTTCGGGAGTGGCTCGCGCAGCGGCTGCCGGCGCACCTGGTGCCGGCCGCGGTGGTGGTCCTCGACGAACTGCCGCTCACCCGCAACGGCAAGCTCGACCGGGCGGCGCTGCCCGCGCCACGGCCGGATCGGCCGGCCGGCGACCCGGCGGTGACGCCCGCCAACCGGGCCGAGGAGATCCTGGTCGAGGCGTGGCGGGAGGTGCTCGGCGTGGCCACGTTCGGCGTGACCGACAGCTTCTTCGCGCTCGGCGGCGACTCCATCCGCAGCATCCAGATGCAGGTCGCGGCGCAGAAGCGGGGGCTGTCGTTCCAGCTCAACGACATCTTCACGCACCAGACGATCCGGGACCTGGTGACGCACGGCCGGATCACGCTGGACGGCGTCACACCCGAGCCGGCCGCGCACGACGGGCGGTTCGCCATGGTCGACGCCGCCGACCGGGAGCTGCTGCCGGACGGGCTCGTCGACGCGTACCCGATGACCGCGCTCCAACTCGGCATGGTCTACCACGGTGAGCTGACCGGCGACCCGGCCGTCTACCACAACGTCACCGCGCACGAGGTGGCCGCGCCGCTCGACGCGGCGGCGCTGCGCCGGGCGCTGGCCGTCCTGGTGGACGCGCACCCGGTGCTGCGGACCGGCTTCGCGCTCGGCGCGTACGCCGAGCCGTTGCAGCTCGTCCACGCGCGGGTGCCGGTCGACCTGCCGGTGACGGACCTGACCGGCCTCGACGCGCCGGCCCGCCGGGCCCGGATCGACGCGCTCGTCGCCGAGGAGCGCCACCGCCCGTTCGACTGGACCCGGCCGCCGCTGCTGCGGCTGCACGCGGTCCGCACCGGCGGCGACGGGTTCACCCTGCTCGTCGCCGAGCACCACAGTGTCCTCGACGGCTGGAGCCTGCACCTGCTCCTGGCCGACCTGCTCGCCGGGTACGACCGGGAACGGGCCGGCACGCCCGCGGAGGCCGACGCCGGGCTGCCGTTCCGGGAGTACGTGGCGGCGGAGCGGGCGGCGCTCGCCGACCCGGCGACCCGGCGGTTCTGGCTGGACGGCCCCGGCGGCGCGCCGCCGCTGCTGGTCGGCGGCGCGCCGCCGAGGACCACCACCACCCAGCGGGTGCCGCTGCGGGACGGCACCACCGAACGGGTGGCCGGGCTCGCCCGCGACGCCGGGGTGCCGGTCAAGTCCTGGCTGTTCGCCGTGCACCTGCGGCTGATCGGCGAGCTGACCGGCCGGGACGAGGTGGTCAGCGGCCTGGTGGTCGGCGGGCGGCCGGAGGGCGAGGGCAGCGCCGCCACGCTCGGGCTGTTCCTCAACACGCTGCCGGTGCGCCTCACGCTGGGCGACCGGTCGGTGGCCGGGCTGGCCGCCGAGGCGTGGCGGGCCGAGCGGGAGCTGATGGGGCGCCACCGCTTCCCACTCGCCGAGATCGTCCGGGCGGGCGGCGCGGGTCCGCGCTTCGACCACTTCTTCAACTGGACCCACTTCCCGCCGCGCCCGGCCGGCGACGGCAGCCGCATCGTGGGCAGCCGGGGCGTCACCGTGGACGTGGCGTTCAGCCTCGCCGTCGACGCCGAGTTGGACGCCGGGCGGCTCGGGCTGATGGTCCAGTACGACCACCGGCACGTACCGGCCGACCGGGTGGACGCGCTCACCGACGGCTTCCGCCGGCTGCTGGCGGCGGACCCGGACGCGCCGCTGCCGCCGGTGGTCGCCGCGCCGCCGGCGGTCGCCGGGGACGCGCGCCAGCGGTGGGCGGACCGGGTGGCGGCGGCCTGGCAGGAGGTGCTGGGGACGGCGCCGCGTGATCCGGCGACCGGGTTCCTCGCCGCCGGCGGTGACTCGCTGCGCGCGCTGCGCCTGGTCACCGTGCTGCGCCAGCGCCACGGCAGCGACCTGACGCTGCCGGAGTTCAGCGCGCTCGGCAGCTATCGGGAGCTTGTCGACCGGGTGGCCCGCGGATGACCGGGTTCGGCACCGCCGCGGTGCACGGTGACGACGGCCTGGTCCCCGGCGGGGCGGTCGCGCCGCCGATCGTGCAGAGCGCCACGTTCAGCGCCGAGTCCGACGAGCGGTTCACCGCAATCGCCACCGAGGCGCGCGGCAGCGCGTTCTACACCAGGTACGGCAACCCGAACCACGCGCAGGTGGCCGCCGTGGTCGCCGCGCTCGAGGGCGCGGAGACCGGGCTGGTCACCGCGTCCGGGATGGGCGCGATCAGCACGGTCGCGTTGGCCCTGCTCGCCGCCGGCGACCACGTGGTGGTGCAGCGCAGCACGTACGGCGGCACCACCTCGCTGACCACCGGGCTGCTGGCGCGCTTCGGTGTCGCCTGCACCCAGGTCGACCAGACCGACGCGGAAGCGTTCACCCGCGCGCTGCGGCCGGAGACCCGGCTGGTGCTCGTGGAAACGCCGAGCAACCCGCTGCTGGAGCTGACCGACCTGGCCGCCGTCGTCGAGACGGCGCACGCGGCCGGCGCGCTCGTGGTGGTGGACAACACGTTCGCCACCCCGATCAACCAGCGCCCGCTGGCCGCCGGCGCGGACCTGGTCTGGCACAGCGGCACGAAGTTTCTCGGCGGGCACTCCGACGTGTCCGCCGGGGTGGTGGTCGGCGGCGCGGAGCTGATCGAACGGGTGTGGCGGACGGCGATCGTCACCGGCGCCACGCTCGGGCCGGTGGACGCCTGGCTGCTGCTGCGCGGCCTGCGGACGCTGTCGCTGCGGATGGAGCGGCACAACGCCAACGCGCTGGCCCTGGCCGAGGCGTTGGAGGGTCACCCGGCGGTGGCCCGGGTCCGCTATCCCGGGCTGCCCTCGCACCCGCAGCACGCGCTGGCCCGCCGGCAGATGACCGGGTTCGGTGGGGTGCTCGGCGTCGAGCTGGCCGCCGGGCGCGACGGCGCGGCGGCGCTGCTGGCCGGGCTGCGCCTGGCCAAGCGGGCGGCCAGCCTCGGCAGCGTCAGCACGCTTGTGGTGCACCCGCGCTCGATGTGGGCCGGGATCGTGGACGCCGAGCAGCTCGCCGCCGCCGGGATCGGCGCGGGCCTGGTGCGCGTCTCCACCGGCATCGAGGACACCGCCGACCTGGTGGCCGACTTCCTGGCCGCGCTTGAGGGGGCGCCGGCCTGACCCCGATCGCACGCTCCGCTTCCGGAGGTGGCGTCAGCCGCCGCGCACCAGCGGGCGTCGGTGGTCGGTGAGCCGCAGCCCGACGCCGCGTACCGCGACGATCGTGACCCCGGTGCCCAGCTCGTCGAGCTTGCGGCGCAGCCGCTTGACCAGGGACTGCACGTCGGCGCGGCGCTGCGTCGGCGCGCCGTGCCACACCGCGCGGTGCAGCTCGGCGTAGCTCCACACCCGTACCGGCTCGGTGGTCAGGCAGGTCAGCAGGTCGCGTTCCAGCCGGGTGAGGGCGACCTGCCGGTCCCCCCACCGGGCGGTGGACCGGGCCGCGTCGATCACCAACGCGCCGTCGGCCGGAGGCGCGGGGGTGTTAGGCGGGGGCCCCGCCACCTCCGAATGCGTTAACGGGGGCCCCCGCCTAACATCGCCAGCAGGGGCGATCAGCTCGCGCAACTCGTCCAGGTCGGCGACGAGCAGCAGCGGCGCCACGCCGTCCAGCATCTCGGTGAGCCGCAGCCGCTCGGCCGGGGACGGCGTCACGCCGATGACAAGCGAGAACGGCCGCTCCGCCGGGTCGGCGCCGGCGCGCGTCGCGTTCGGGTCGTCCGCTGTCACCGCGCCCCCACCGTGACAATGACTGTCAAACAGGTCGCCACCTGTTGGTGACAAGTTGCTCACTTACGGTCATTGATCGTCCTCTGCTGTCGATCATAGTGTCCACACAGGTGACCGGCGTAGACCCGCACGGCGCCTAGGGGGCCTGGGGGGTTCGTTTCAAACCGGTGTGACCAGTCGGGAGCGCAGTCTCCTGGCCCTTCTGTCATGGCTCGACCATCCGCGGGTCATCCGAGGAGGCAGCACCGATGCTGAGACGTCCACACAGAAGGGGTCCGGCCGCGCGGCTGGTGAGCGCGGGCGCCGCACTGGTCCTCGCCGCTACCGCACTGGCCGCCACCGGCTCCCCCGCGTCGGCGCAGGCCGGCACGGGCACCGGCGCGACGGCCGGCGACAAGATCCGCCCCGAACTCACCCGCCAGCTCGAGGGCAAGAGCGAAGGCGACTTCTGGATCCACTTCTCCGGTCGGGCCGACCTGGGCAAGGCAGCCTCGGTCAAGGACTGGAACCAACGCGGCACGGCGGTCGCCGCGGCGCTGAAGAAGACCGCCGCCGACAGCCAGGCGAAGATCCGCGCCGAACTGGACCGCGCGGGCACCAAATACCAGACGTTCTGGGCCACCAACGCCATCAAGGTCAGCGGCGGCTCCCTCACCATGGCGCAGAACTTCGCCGCCCACGCCGAGGTGGACGGCATCTACGCCCCGGTCGAATACCAGCTTCCGAAGACCACGCCGGGCACCGCCGAGAAGTCGACGAACGCCCTGGAGTGGGGCATCGCCAACATCAACGCCGACGACGTCTGGAACCAGTACGGCGTCAAGGGCGCCGGCATCACCGTGGCCAGCATCGACAGCGGCGTGCAGTTCGACCACCCGGCGCTGGTGAACGCCTACCGGGGCAACAACGGCGACGGCACGTTCGACCACAACTACAACTGGTACGACGCGGCCGGCGAGTGCGACGAGGGCCCGTGCGACTCCGACGGGCACGGCACCCACACCATGGGCACCATGGCCGGCTCGGACGGCGCCAACCAGATCGGCGTCGCCCCCGACGTCAAGTGGATCGCCGCGAACGGGTGCTGCCCGACCGACGCCGCGCTGATCTCCTCCGGGCAGTGGATGCTGGAGCCCACCGACCTCGACGGCGAGAACCCGGACGCCAGCAAGCGGCCGAACATCATCAACAACTCGTGGGGCACCACCCAGCCGTCGAACGAGCCGTTCATGGAGGACGTCACCGACGCCTGGACCGCCTCCGGCATCTTCGGCGTCTGGTCCAACGGCAACAACGGCCCGTCGTGTCAGACCAGCGGGTCACCGGGCAGCCTGGCCAGCAACTACTCGGCCGGCGCGTACGACATCAACAACAACATCGCCAGCTTCTCCTCCCGGGGCACCGGGCAGAGCGGCGAGATCAAGCCGAACATCTCGGCGCCCGGCGTCAACATCCGCTCCAGCGTGCCGGACGACTCGTACGCCAGCATCAGCGGCACCTCGATGGCGGCGCCGCACCTGGCCGGCGCGATCGCGCTGCTCTGGTCCGCGGCGCCCAGCCTGGTCGGCGACGTCACGGCGACCCGCGCGCTGCTCAACGACACCGCGATCGACAAGGCCGACACCCAGTGCGGCGGCACCGCGGATGACAACAACGTCTACGGCGAGGGCCGCCTCGACGCGCTCGCGCTGCTCGCCGCCGCGCCGATCGGGGACAACGGCACCCTTGCCGGCAAGGTCACCGACGCGGCCGGCGCCCCGATCGCCGGCGCCACGGTCACCCTGACCGGTGCGGCGGACCGGACGCTCGTCACCGGCGCCGACGGCACGTACTCCTCGCTGCTGCCGGCCGGCGACTACCAGGTGGTGGTCGCGGCGTTCGGCTACGCGAGCCGCACGCTGACGGCGACGGTCACCACGAACACGACCACCACCCTGAACGTCACGCTGACCGCGGTGCCGAGCGTCACCGTCGGCGGGCAGGTCACCGACGGGTCCGGGCACGGCTGGCCGCTCTACGCGAAGGTGAGCGTCGAGGGCACGCCGATCTCCGACTACACCACGCCCACCAACGGCCGGTACAGCCTGAAGGTGCCCGCCGGGTCGACCTACAAGCTGAAGGTCGAGCCGCAGTACGCCGGCTACCTGACCGTCACCAAGGAGGTCACGGTCGGCTCGGGCAACCTCACCGCGAACATCGCGGTGCCGGCGAACCCGGAGGCGTGCACCACCGCACCCGGCTACACCGTCAGCTCCGACGGCGTGTACGAGACGTTCGACGGCACCGACGTGCCGGAGGGCTGGTCGGTGGTGGACAACGCCGCCTCCGGCCAGGTCTGGGAGTTCACCGACGCGGGTGAGCGCGGCAACCTGACCGGCGGCGACGGCCACTTCGCCATCATCGACAGCGACAACTACGGCAGCGGCGGCAAGCAGGACACCTCGCTCGTCAGCCCGGTGGTCGACCTGACCGGGGTGAGCGCCCCGGTGATCCGGTTCAACCAGGACTACAACTGGCTGAACAGCGATCGCGCGGACGTCGACCTGAGCCTCGACGGCGGCGACACGTGGAGCAACGTGCTCCGGCAGGCGGCCGACGTGCGCAGCAAACTGACCGAGGTGCCGATCCCGCAGGCAGCCAACCAGTCGCAGGTGCGGGTGCGCTTCCACTACTACGACGCGAGCTGGGAATGGTGGTGGGAGGTCGACAACGTGCTGATCGGCAGCGGGCTCGTCTGCAAGCCGGTCGACGGCGGCCTGGTGCTCGGCCACGTCCGGGACGCCAACGACGACGGGTACGTCAACGGCGCCACCGTGACCAGCAAGGACCGTCCGGCGGAGAAGGCCACCACGGTCGCCACCCCGGACGACACCGAGTTGCCGGACGGCTTCTACTGGATGTTCTCGTCCCTGACCGGCACGCACCCGTTCACGGCCACCGCCGGCAACTACGTGAGTCAGACCAAGCAGGTGGACGTCGAGACGGACTGGGCCACCGCAGCCACCTTCAGTCTCGCCGCCGGCCGGCTGTCGGTGCAGCCGACGTCGCTGACCGGCACGGCCCGGATGCCCAGCGGCAAGGTCAGCAAGACGTTCACGGTGAAGAACACCGGCGGGGCGCCGGTGAACGTCGAGTTCTCCGAGCGGGACGGCGGGTTCGTGCTGCAACGCGCGGACGGCTCGCAGCTCTCCGAGCAGGCGCTGCTCGGTTCGGCCGGCGCGCCGGCCCAGCGGCTGACCGCGGCGACGTCCTTCGCCGCCCGCCCCGCCGGCAAGTCGGCCACCTCGGCCGCCGCGCCGGCCGCACCGCAGGCGGACCCCTGGACCGCCATCCCGGGCTACCCGGCGAACGTGATGGACAACCGGGTCGTCACCGTCGACGGCAAGGTCTACTCCATCGGTGGCGGTGACGGCACCACGTCCAGCACGAAGAACTACCGCTACGACCCGGTCGCCCAGACCTGGTCCGCCATCGCCGACCTGCCCGGCGCCCGGACCGCGATGACGGTCGGCGTGATCGACGGCAAGATCGTCGCCAGCGCCGGCTGGGGGGCCTCCGGCCCGGACGGCACCACCTGGTCGTACGACCCGGCGGCGAACACCTGGACCGCCCGGGCGAGCAACCCGGCGCCACGGTCGGCGGCCGGCCAGGCCGTCGCGGGCGGCAAGTTGTACGCGGTCGGCGGCTGCACCACGGCCAGTTGCCTGCCGATGTCCAACACGGTGGTCAGGTACGACCCGGGCGCGAACACCTGGGAGACCCTGCCGTCCTACCCGAAGTCGGTGGCGTTCCTGTCCTGCGGCGGGATCGACGGCATCGTCTACTGCACCGGCGGCAACGACGGCACCGTGGCGCAGAAGGCCGGCTACGCCTTCGACCCGGCCGCCAACGCCTGGACCGCCATCCCGGACGCGCCGGCCGACAACTGGGCCTCGTCGTACGCGGTGGCGAACGGCAAGCTCCTGGTCGTCGGCGGGTCGCAGGGCGGCGCCATCACCAACGCCGGATTCGCGTACGACCCGGCGACCAACTCGTGGGCGAACCTGCCCAACGCCAACACCCCCCGCTACCGGGGCGGCGCGGCCTGCGGGTTCTACAAGATCGGCGGTTCGTCGGGCAGCTTCACGGCCACCAAGGACAGCGAGGTCCTGCCCGGATTCTCCGAGTGCTCCGAGGTCGCGGCGGACGTCAGTTGGCTCACCGTGGACAAGTCCAAGGTCACGCTGGCGCCCGGCGCGAAGGTCACCGTCACGGTCGGCATGACCGCGAACGTCGACCAGCCGGGTACGTACTCGGCGACCATCGCGATCAAGGAGGACACCCCGTACACGGTGGCGCCGGTGGCGGTCACCATGGTCGCGCAGCCGCCGAAAACCTGGGCCAAGCTGTCCGGCACGGTCTCCGGCACGAGTTGCCAGGGCGGCACCGCGCCGCTACCGGGCGCGACCGTCCAGGTCGATTCGTGGGCTAGTTCCTACACGTTCACCACGGACGCGGAGGGCAAGTACGCCTACTGGATGGACCGGCGCAACAACCCGCTCACGTTGATCGTCGCCAAGGACGGCTGGAAGCCCCAGACGCGCCAAACGAAGATCAATTCCGCCACGCCCACCGTGGAGGACTTCACCCTCGCCCCCACCCGCTGCTGACCAGTAGCGGCCGACAGGTCCGGCCCGTCCGGTGTTCCCCACCGGGCGGGCCGTCCCACGCCGCCCCCTCCGCCCCCTCCGCCCCCTCATCCGCGCAGCCCTCCCCGCCCCCACATCGCGCGCCCCGCCCCGCCACCTCCTGCCTAGCCCCGCCCCGCCCCCGCCTCGCCCTGTTCCCGCCCTGCCTCGCCCCACCCCCGCCTCGCCCCGCCCCCGCCTCGCCCCGCCCCCGCCTCGCCCCGCCCCCGCCTCGCCCTGTTCCCGCCCTGCCTTGCCGATCATGGACTCTGCAGCTCGTGAAATACGGCTCTTGCGCCTTTTACCAGTTACCCCAGCTCCTTGATCGACGAATCCGGAGGAGCCGGCCCGTCGATCATGACGTTGTTCGCACGCACTGTCCGAATTGTCGTCATTAACTTCATGATCGACGGTGCGGGGTGGGTCGCCCACCTTCCCGCCCGGCACTCTTCGTTGATCAAGGAGTTTGCGTCGCGCGGGAGCGGATTCGGCGACACGAACTCCTTGATCACGCCGGCGAGAGGGGCAGCGCGGGGCAGGACACCGCGGGCAGGACACAGGTTAGGCGGGGGTCAGGCGGAAGCCGACGCCTCGGACGGCGTGGATCGTGGCGGCGGCGTCCAGGCGGCCGAGCTTGTGCCGGATACGGCGGACCACCGAGTGCATGTCGGAGCCCCGCCCGAGATGATCGTTGCCCCAGACCGCGCGGTGCAGTCGCGCGTACGTCCACACCCGACCCGGAGTGCCGACGAGGCAGACCAGCAGGTCATGCTCCAGCGGCGTCAACCCGACCTCCCGCTCCCGCCAGCACAACACCCGCCGGTCGGAGTCGACGGCCAACTCCAGCCCCGGAAGCTCGACCGGCGCGTCGACATCGGCAGCCGTACCCCGCACAGAGGAACGCGCGAGCAGGGCGTCGACGGGGGCAGCGGCGGCGACGACCGGCAAGCCGGCATCGACCGACGAGCCAACCTCGACACGGGAAACCGCACCGACCGACGAGCCGGCATCGACCGGTGAAACAGCACCCACCGGCAAGCCGACATCGACCGGCAAGACAGCATCGACCGGCGCGACAGCGTCGACGTCGGCCGAGGTTGCGGGCACCGCCGACACCGGCGACACCGACGCCGAAGACAGGGACGACACCGACGACGCCGCGGACACCGGCGACACCGGGGGCACCGGGGACACCGGGGACACCGGGGGCACCGACGGACGGCGGACCAGGTCGAGGAACCGGCGGGCCTGGTGAGCGCTGGAGACGATCAGGAACGTCTCGGTGCCGCCGAGCAGTTGGGCGAGCTGCCGGCGCTCGGTCGCCGAGGACGCGATGCCGATGACCAAGGACGGGATCGCTGTCATCCGTTCCCACTTTCCGGCAGGCTGGCGCAGCGCCCGGCAATTACCCGCGCCGATTCTGACGCGGCGGATCGGGCCGCCCACCAACGCGGAGCACGCGGTGCGGAGCGCGGCCTGAGGCGTGCTGGAGCTGCGGTTTCGTGAGGCTATGAGGCGAGCTACCGGGGATCATATAGCCGTCCACCGATGATTGGTATAGCAGTTAACGTCGATGTAACTGCATCCGACAAGATGACGTGGGTAAATTGCGAGCCGGGTTCACGCCGGCACCGCGTCCCACAGCGCCCGCATCGACCGGATGGCCGACCGGGTCTCCTGGAGATACTCGGCCGTGGTCAGCGAGTGCCGCAGGCGCGCATCCGGCGCCGCCGCCGGGTCGACACCCACCGTCTCCACCGCACAGTCGTACGGGATACCGAGCGTCCGGATGGCGTCCGCCTGCTGGAACGGCACGAAGTGCTCGGTGGTGATCAGGAGGATGCTCTCCCCCGGTTGCGGCCGGGCCCGGGAGTCGGCCCAGTACGCGCACGTGTCGGCGGTGTTGGCCCGCCGGTTCGGGTCGGTCGACGGCGCGGCCAGCACGGTGAACCGCCGGCCGTCGCGGGTCCGGTAGGCGTGCAGCGGGGGCGCGGCGGCGCCGGGGCCGCCCTGTCGGCGCAGGTCCGTGAACGCGGTCCGGACCGCGACGTCCATGGCGTCGAACTCGGTGGGGCAGGCGTCGACGCCCAGGTCCACCGCCAGGGTCCGCTCCTGTGTCGAGGTGGGACGGAGGCTGCCCAGGCCGCACACCGTGTCGCTGGTGATCCGGCCGTCGAGCAGGGCCGCCGCGTGCCGGGCCCGGATCAGGCAGCTACGGAGCAGGCCGCCGTGGATCAGGACGTGCTGGTACCGGTCCCGGCTCGGCCTGTCGCGGTGCCGCAGGCCGAGCGAGCTGACCGCCGCGCGCACCCGCTCGGTCACGTCGGCCGCGAAGTCGCGGCGCTGGGCGGCAGCGCGTTCGCCGCCCCGGCGGAAGTCCCAGTGCCGGGCCGAGATCTCCGCCAGCCCGTGGAGCACGTCACCGGTCGGCCAGCTCTCCTCGAAGCAGTCGACCAGGTCGCGCATGGCGGGCGAGGTCGCCCACGCGGCGATCTCCGCGCGCAGGGCCGCCGGATCGCCCCGCCGGCTCCATCGCGGCAACCCGATCCGGGCGTACGCGGTCATGGTCCTCGCCTTTCACGAGCGATGAGATTCGGGCCGTACGGCGGTCTGATCGGGGTGACCACACTCGTGCTGCGGCTGGCCGACCGGACGTCGACCCGCGCGGACGTCGCGGTCCGCTGCGCCGAGCTGGCCGAGGCGGTACGCGGTCGCGAGCGGGGTGTGGTGGTCTGCGACGTGTCCGCGGTGACCCGGCCCGACGTGGTGACGGTCGAGATCCTGGCCCGGCTCCGGCTGACCGCCCGGCGGCTCGGGTGGCGGCTGGAGGTCCGCGGCGCGGGTGTCGGCCTACGCGACCTGGCCGGCCTGCTCGGGCTGGCCGACGCCCTCTTCGAGCCGGTCCGGCAGGCCGAAGAGCGGGAACAGGCGGTCGGTGTCGAGGAAGTGGTTGAGCGAGGTGATCCGGCCGCCGGAGAGCCCGACCACGATCAGCGACCAGGGCACGTGCCCTGAGTCGGGGTCGCGCCGGTATTGCCCGAACGCCGGCATGCCGTTGGCCGCCACCGGCACCAGGCGCGAGCCACGGCAACCGCTGCCCGTGCCGGTCATCCAGGCCGTGATGTGGTCGGGCCCGCGCATCCACAGCGGCACCGGCGGCATCGACAGCGTGGCGTCCTCGTGCAACAGTTCGGTGAGCGCCGTCAGGTCGTACGCCTCGAACGCCCGCACGTAGCGGGCCAGCAGCGTCTGCTGCTCCTCGTCGAGCGGCCGGCGCACGTCGGCGGCGGTGTCGGCGGACGCGAGCGTGGCCCGGGCGCGTTGCAGCGCGCTGTTGACGCTCGGCACGGAGGTGTCGAGCAGGTCCGCGACCTCCTGCGCCGACCAGGCCAGCACCTCGCGCAGGATGAGCACGGCCCGCTGCTTCGGCGGGAGGTGCTGCAACGCCGCGACGAACGCCAGCCGGACGGACTCCCGCCCGGCGATCACCTCGGCCGGATCGCCGGCCGAGGGCAGCACCCGGTCGTCCGGCATCGGGCCGAGCCAGATCTGCTCCGGCCGGGGCTCGCCGGGGTGGGTGGCGGTGCCGCTGCCGGCCGGGCCGAGGTCCATCGGCCGGACCCGGCGCTGCGCGCTGGCGGCCATGTTCAGGCAGACGTTCGTCGCGATCCGGTAGAGCCAGGTCCGCAGCGCGGACCGCCCCTCGAACCGGTCGAAGTTGCGCCAGGCCCGGACGAAGGTGTCCTGCACCGCGTCCTCGGCCTCGAAGGCCGACCCCAGCATCCGGTAGCAGTAGCCGGTCAGTTCCGACCGGTACGCCTCGAGTTGCGTCTCCACGGGGACGCTCGCCACCTCGCTCACCTGTTCGAAACTAGCCCACATGCTGCGCGAACGCGAGCACCCGAAGTCGGGTGGCGCGCGCCGATGAGTTCGCCGGGCGGGTCCGGTCCATCAGTCGTCCACACGGAACATGCGAAGGAGCATCCGATGGCCACCATCGAGACGAGCGCCCCCGGCCGGTACGCCGAGGTCAACGGCATCCGCCTCTACGTCGAGTCGCACGGGGCCGGCCGGCCGATGATCCTGCTGCACGGCGGGCTCGGCTCGGGCGAGATGTTCGCGCCGGTCCTGCCCGCGCTTGCCACCGGGCACCAGGTGATCCTGGTCGACCTCCAGGGGCACGGCCGCACCGCCGACATCGACCGGCCGCTCGACGTCGCGCTGATGGCCGACGACATCGCCGCGCTCATCGACCACCTCGGCCTGGACCGGCCGGACCTGGTGGGCTTCTCTCTCGGCGGCGGCGTGGCCATGCACGTGGCGTTCCGGCACCCGGAGAAGGTGGGCCGGCTGGTCTCCGCGTCGGCGCACATCCGCCGCGACGCGGTCTACCCGGAGATGCTGGCGCAGCAGGGTCAGATGAACGCCTCGGCGGCCGAGTTCCTGACGGACACCCCGATGTACGAGCTGTACCAGCGGGTGGCGCCACGTCCGGAGGACTTTCCCCGGCTGCTCGACAAGATCGGCGCGGCGATGCGGGAGGACTTCGACTTCACCGAGCAGGTCCGCGCCCTGCGGGTGCCGACGCTTGTGGTCGCCGCGGACGCCGACATGGCTCCACCGAGCCACTACGTCGAGGTGTTCACGCTGCTCGACGGCGGGCTGCGCGACGCCGGCTGGACCGGCGAGGGCCGCCCGGCGGGCGGGCACGCGCTGGCGATCCTGCCCGGCCTGAGCCACTACGACATCCACGACTCCCCACTGTTCGCCGCCGTCACCCTGGCCTTCCTCGACCAGGACCGCTGACCGGCGATCATGAGGTTGTTGTCACGACACGCCGGGCGGGGTGACAACAACTTCATGATCAGCGCGTTGACGTCATCGCTCGCCGATCGTGGGCAGGTGCCGGTCGTCGATGGGTACGGCGGCGGTGGTGAGCCAGCGGCGGGCGGTCACGAGCATGGCGGGTGGGCCGCACACGTGGACCTGCTGGCCCGGCCGGTGGTGGCGGGCGGCCAGGGCGATGGCGCTGCCGCGCTCGGACGGCCCGGCCTCGGGGTCGTCGGAGAAGACGGGCACGATCGTCAACCAGTCGTGCGCCTGTTGGAGCTTGTCGAGGGCGATCGCGTCGTAGAGGTCGGCGAACGTCCGCCCCCCGACGATCAGCGTGACCCGCCGGCCGCCCGGCGCGTCGACGACCTGTTCGACAAGCGCGCGCAGGGGCGCGAGGCCGGTGCCACCGGCCACAAGTAACAGATCTTCGTCGCGCCCGGTCAACTCCAGACCGGTGTCGGCGGGCGCGCCGAGGTGGAGCACGTCGCCGGGGCGTACCTCCTCGACCAGGCTGCGGGAGACGGAGCCGGCGGCCAGGGCGCGGACGTGGAACTCCAGCGTCCCGTCCGGGCGGGGCGCGTTGGCCGGGGACAGCCACCGCCACCGTCCCGGCCGGCGCGGCGTGTGCACCGGGACGGCCTGGCCGGGTCGGTGGGGCAGCCGCCGCCACGGCCGTACCGTCAGCATGGCGATGGTGTCGACGGGTCGGTCGTGGTCGATCACCTCGACCGGCCACCACGGCGGCCCGTCGCCGAGACGGGCGGCGCTGCGCTCGATCAGCCGCCAGGCCCGCCACCAGCGCACGCCGGGCGCGGGCAGCAGGGCGTCGCCGATCGCCGCCGCGTGCCAGGGCCGCAGACCGAAGCTTCGGTACGCGGACCCGAGCGCCCGCAGCGACGCCACCCGCCCGGCCCGGTCGTCGTCGCCTTCGAGCAGCCGCCGCAGCGAGGAGTAGAACAGCGGCGCGTCTCGCTCCGGCAGCAGCCCCGGACAACGATTTTCCACCGCCGTCCAGAATTGACAGGTCTCGTCGGTCACGGAAGTCGCCAGGCGTCGGTGCGTTCGGCAGACATCGGCGGGCCTCTCCATGCGGATTGGACGAGCTGGGAATTGTGAATGTGGAATTCGCATGATCACGTGCCGTCCGGGAGGTCCGGATCGCGGCGGCGGCAGGCGCGATGCTGGGACTGCCATTGGCGTAGCGCCTGACGAACGCGGTCGTTCTGGGTCCGCGCAGTGATCAGCTCGCGATTCAGGCGTTCGAGTTCGTCCGCCACCCGGTCGAGATGGTCGCGGACCTGCACGGGATCCAGCCCACGCCAGCGCGTGTCGAAGACGACAGCGCGTACGTGGTGTGGGAGCAGGCGTTCCCGGGCCGCGTCGGTCATGCCCACAATGGTCAATTCATTACTGGCGTCGGACAATGTTTTGCCGCAGAATGCGGACCAAGGGATGAGGTGCCTTACGCGACCGCAGCAGAGGAGATGACGTGGACGACTCGGGAAGCACCGTCCCGCGTAGGCAACTCGGCAGATATCTGAGGGAGATTCGCGAAAACGCGCACATCACGGTGAGTGCGGCGGCCAAGGAGTTGGAATGGTCGACGCCCCGGATCTGGCGTTACGAAACGGGCCAGGTCCCGATGCATCCGAACGACGTGGAGGCGATGTGCCGGGTCTACGGCGCATCCCGCGAGACGATCGAGACGATGCGGGCGCTGGCCCGGGAGACCAAGGCCCACGGCTGGTGGCACAGCTACGGCGAGGCGGTCAAGGACTGGTTCAAGCTCTACGTCGGCCTCGAATCCGCCGCCACGAAGATCCGCAAGTACGAGGCCAACCTGGTGCCGGGCCTGTTGCAGACCGTCGAGTACATGACCGAGGTGATCGCCACCGACAATCCGCAGATGAGCGCGGCCGAGCGACAGGCCAAAGCGGACGTCCGACTGCGCCGGCAGCGGCTGCTGGTTCGCCCGGTGCCTCGCGCGCCCTACCTGGACGTGATACTCAACGAGGCGGTGCTACGCCGACCGCTGCGCGCCCCGGGTGCGATGGCCAGGCAACTCGACGCCCTGGTGGTGACCAGTCAGCGACACAACATCGGCATTCGAGTGCTGCCGCTCAACGCCGGCCTCTATCGCTGGGCGGCAGCCGGGACGTTCACCATGCTCGACTTCCCGGCCGATGTGCGGGAACCGGAGCCGACCACCATCTATATGGACGGCCCCTGCGGCGCGGTCTACCTTGACAAGCCGTACGAGATCCAGACCTACGAGGACGCGTGGCGCTCACTCGGTGAGCGGGCGCTCGACGCGGACGAGTCCCGTGAGCTGATCACGGAGATCGCGAAGGAGATGACCCATGGGACGTGACGGGGTGTGGCGCAAGTCGTCCCGATCCGGCGGTGAGGGTGACTGCGTCGAGGTGGCCGGCTTCGCCGACGCGGTGGGGGTGCGGGACACCAAGGACCGGCAGGGACCGACGTTGAGCGTCGCCCCGGCGAGCTGGACCCGGTTCGTCGCTGCCACCCGCACCGGCCGCTTCGCCACCCGGCCCTGACCGGGTGAGGCATGTGTGGTCGACAGCGGCACCCTCGGTGACGTCAACGGCGCGCAGGAGGCGCTGATCGGGTCGTTCGCGGACAGCGTGACGGCCGGGCGCGTGCCGGTGCCGAATGATCACCCAGAGCAACCTAGCCATCGGTCCACTGCGTCCGGCCGACGTCACCACCATCGCTGAACCCCGATCCACCGATGACATTCGGTGCGGGTACGCACCGACGCCGACTCTGGTCCACCTCGGACTCGCCGCCTGACCTGGCGGCGAGCCCGAGCCGGTGACGTCGCGTGACGGGTGATGCTCCGCGCAGGAATTCTTGTCGCGCGCGGATCCACCGTTTCGACCGGCGATCATGCTGCATGCACAAGTCCGATTTTCGGGGCCTTTTCTGATGATGCACGTGGTGGTGTGTCGTTTGATCGACAGTCTGTCAGTGGATTTTCGCCGGGCACGGGCAGCTAGGTTGGAAAGCCGGTGACGTGGGCCGGTGCGGGATGCTCGGGCGGGAGTGTCGGCCAGCGGGCAATGGTGAGCGTTCACGGTTGTGGGGTCGCCGGGGACCGCACCCTGTCGGCCTGTGGACGGGTCTGGCGGATGAGGCGGCCGGGCGGCTGGGGAGGGATGCCGGGTTGGTGGCTGATTCCGGATCAGGTGTGGGCGGCGGGTACGTCGGTGAGGAGCGCCTGACCGGGACCGGGTTCGCTACGGTGGTCGCCCGGTGGGTGGAGGTGCACCGGTTGGCGGTGGCCGGTCGGGAGGCGACCATCGCCCGCCAGGTGGGGGACCGGATCGGGCGGGTGTGGCTGCCCAGGTCACGGTTCACCGACGTGGCCGCGGTAGCGGAGGCCACGCTGCGCCTCGGACCGGACGCCGACGCCCTCTACCACCTGGGCCGGACGCAATCAGCCACCGGGCACCCACGGCAGGCCCTGGCCAGCTATGAGCAGGCCCTGACCCTCTACCGGCAGGTCGACCACCACGGCAACGAAGCCGCCACCCTCACCAGCATCGGCCTCGTGCACCACGGGCTCGGGGACCGACAACAGGCACTGACCTACTACCACCAAGCCCTCCCCATCCAGCAGGAAGTCGGCGACCGCACCGGCGAAGCCACCACCCTCAACAACATCGGCAGCGTGCACAACGGGCTCGGGGACCGGCAACAGGCACTGACCTACTACCACCAAGCCCTCCCCATCCAGCAGGAAGTCGGCGACCGCACCGGCGAAGCCACCACCCTCACCAACATCGGCCACGTGCACAACGGGCTCGGGGACCGGCAACAGGCACTGACCTACTACCACCAAGCCCTCCCCATCCGGCGAGAAGTCGGCGACCGCACCGGCGAAGCCACCACCCTCACCAACATCGGCCACGTGCACGACGGGCTCGGGGACCGGCAACAGGCACTGACCTACTACCACCAAGCCCTCCCCATGTTCCGGGAAGTCGGCGACCGCGCCGGCGAAGCCACCACCCTCACCAACATCGGCCACGTGCACGACGGGCTCGGGGACCGGCAACAGGCACTGACCTACTACCACCAAGCCCTCCCCATGTTCCGGGAAGTCGGCGACCGCGCCGGCGAAGCCGCCACCCTCAACAACATCGGCATGATCAGACTCCAGGAGGGTGATCTGACCGGGGTGAAGGAGGTCTTGGATGACGTTCTGGAGATCCTCCGCGCTGTCGGTGATCGGAGTGCTGAGGCGATGGTGAGTTTCAACATGGCTGTGGTGTTGTCGAGGTTGGCGCGGGTGGCCGATGCGGTGGAGATTCAGCGCCGGGCCGTCGTGTTGGCCGAGCAGACGGGGCACCCGGCTGTGGAGCGGATGCGCGCGTTTCTTGTGGAGTTGCAGCAGACGACGGAAGGGTAGGCGATGGAAACCGCCACGGTTCAGGTGCGGCGGTCGGCCGCCGGCCGGACGAGGCCACCGTCGTGATCCTGGTCAGTAACGGCAGGCGGTGTGACGTGTCCCGCGTTGACCGGGATCGAGTGAGGAATGCCGTCGGGCAGACGGCGTCGCGGCACCGACCGGTGGAGGCCACCCTGTGAACGAGATGACCACCATTGATGTGGAGGTCTTCGAGCAGACCTCCGGCTACCGTGAACTCCGGCTGTCCGCCGATGGTGGTGTGCGGCGGACGCGCGATGTGGACGCGGCGGCCGTTGATCGACTGATCGAGGTGGTAGACCGCGACTACAGTCCGGATGCCATCGCTCAGCGGATGTTCGGCTCGCCGCTGCTGCGGGATCTCGGCACGGCCCTGTTCGGGTTTCTGGATGGTGACGAGCGGTGGCTGGCGGCGTTTCTGGAGCAGCCACCCGGCACCGTGGTGCGGATCACCGCCGGTCATCGAATGCGGCATCTGCCATGGGAACTGCTGGCCGTCGACGGGGCGCATGTGACGGTGTCTGGGCCGGCGCCGCTACTGCCGGTGCGTGCCGTGGGCACCCGTGGCGCTGCCCGATCCCCGGTGGCGCCGGGGAATCGGCCCTTGCGGGTGCTGTTCATGGCGACGTCCGCGGAGGGGGTCGAGCCGGTGCTCGGCTACGAGGCGGAGGAAGCAGCGATCCTGGCCGCGACGGCGCGTACCGGCACTGACCTGGTGGTGGAGGAAAGCGGCAGCCTGGACGGGTTGCGGCAGGTCAGCGTCGACTACGGCGCGGGCTATTTCGACGTGCTGCACCTGAGCGGCCACGCCACCGTCACCCCCGACGGGCCGGTGTTCGTCGCGGAGGACGAGTTCGGTGGCCGCGCCGACGTGACCGCGGAGCAGATCGCCGAGGCGATGGCCGGGCGGTGGCCACGGCTGGTGTTCGTCTCCGGCTGCCTCACCGGCAACGCCCCCGATGGTGGCGCGCTTCCGTCGATGAGTGAAAGCCTGGTGTCGGCGGGGGCGCCGGCGGTGTTGGGGTGGGCGTTGCCGGTCGGCGACGTGTCCGCGACCGACTTCGCCGCCGAACTCTACCGCTGCCTGGCCGGTGGGGAGCCGCTGGATCGGGCCATCGTGCAGGCCCGCCGCCACCTCTACACCCAGCAGAGCAGCAGTTGGCACCTGCTGCGGGTCTACGCCGACCGGTCCCCCCTCGCGCCGATGGTCACGCCCTTCCACACCCGAGGGCGGGAACGGATTCAGGTTCGGGCCGCGGACCAGGAATTCCTGGACCCGCGGACGCGCCTGTCCCGGGTGGCCTCCCGCGCCGCGTTCGTCGGGCGACGCCGCGCCATCCAACGCTGCCTACGTACCCTCAAACAACCGCAAGGTGACGGCGGCGCCGCGCAGGCCCTGGTCCTGCACGGCATAGGCGGCCTGGGGAAGAGCAGCCTCGCCTCCCGGCTGCTGGACCGTATGCCCACCCACCAGCGCGCGGTCTGGTACGGCCGGGTCGACCTGTTCAAGTTCCGCGAACTCACCACCACGATCCGCTTCCCCAGCATGGAACAGCAGACCGAGGCAACGGAGCTGCTCGACAACGACCGGGCCCCGCTGACCGTACGGCTGCGTCACCTGCTCGACGGGCCGCTCGGGCAGACCCCGTGCCTGTTCGTGTTCGACGACTTCGAGCAGGGCAATCTCGACGACCGCGACGGCGGCCACGTCCTCTCCGCTGAGATGGCCGAAATCCTCGCCGCGCTGCTGACCGCGATCCGGGACACCGCCAGCCTCAGCCGGGTCATCATCACCAGCCGCTACCGCTTCCCCGCACCGGCCGGCACCACCATCACCGTGGAGTCGTTGGAAACCCTCACCACCGTCGAGCAGACCAAGAAACTGGCGAACCTGCCGAACCTGCGACCCGGATCTTCTATCGACTCCACCATCCGGGACCGGGCGATCCACGCCGCGGCCGGCAACCCCCGGCTGCTCGACTGGCTCGACCGGATCGTCACCGACACCTCCCTCGACATCGACGCCCTGATCACCGCCATCGAGGACGAAGCCGACCGATTCCGGGAAAGCATCCTCGCCCGCCACCTGCTCACCTCCCAACACCCCGACCTGCGCACCATGCTCGCCAAGGTCAACGTCGTCGACCTGCCCGTCCCCGCCGACACCGTGCACGCCGTCCACGACCACCCCGACACCGGCCGACACCTCACCCGCGCCGTGGACCTCGGACTGATGGAAGAAGGCACCGACCCGCACACCCGGCAACCCCGCTATCACGTGTCCAACGTCCTCCGTCCCCTGCTACGCCCCCTGCTCAGCGATGACCAGTACACCGAGGCGTGCGCCGCCGCCGCCCGATCCCTGCACAAGCTCTGGGTCACCGACCCCACCCCGAGCGGCCCTGCACAGTGATCGGCCTCGAACAGTGGGTGGAGGTGCACCGGTTGGCGGTGGCCGGTCGGGAGGCGACCATCGCCCGCCATGTGGGGGACCGGATCGGGCGGGTGTGGCTGCCCAGGTCACGGTTCGCCGACGTGGCCGCGATAGCGGAGGCCACGCTGCGCCTCGGACCGGACGCCGACGCCCTCTACCACCTGGGCTGGACGCAATCAGCCACCGGGCACCCACGGCAGGCCCTGGCCAGCTATGAGCAGGCCCTGACCCTCTACCGGCAGGTCGACCACCACGGCAACGAAGCCGCCACCCTCACCAGCATCGGCCTCGTGCACAACATGCTCGGGGACCGACAACAGGCACTGACCTACTACCACCGGGCCCTCCCCATCCGGAGAGAAGTCGGCGACCGCGCCGGCGAAGCCACCACCCTCAACAACATCGGCGGCGTGCACCACGGGCTCGGGGACCGACAACAGGCACTCACCTACTACCACCAAGCCCTCCCCATCCGGAGAGAAGTCGGCGACCGCGCCGGCGAAGCCACCACCCTCAACAACATCGGCCTCGTGCACCACAGGCTCGGGGACCGACAACAGGCACTCACCTACTACCACCAAGCCCTCCCCATCCGGAGAGAAGTCGGCGACCGCGCCGGCGAAGCCACCACCCTCAACAACATCGGCCACGTGCACCACGGGCTCGGGGACCGACAACAGGCACTGACCTACTACCACCAAGCCCTCCCCATGTTGCGGGAAGTCGGCGACCGCGCCGGCGAGGCCGTCACCCGATACAACATCGCCATGATTCACCGAGAAGACGGGGACCTCGACCGGGCAATCCGCGAACTCGAAATCGTCGTCGACCTGGACCGCCAAGTCAGCCACCCGGACCTCGCATCCGACACAGCCGCACTCGAACACCTACGCCAGGAACGAGCGCAGAACCGCCGACACACCTGACCGTCGGAAGGGGCGTGATTCCCGCATCGGGTCGGACCTCGCATCAAGCGTGCCGTATTGCCGCGTCCAGGGAAGCCAGCGCAGGAAGGACGAGATGAGCAGCAGGTTCGTGGTGATCACCGGTGGTCCCGGGGCGGGCAAGACCACGCTGCTCGACAGCCTGCGGCAGGCCGGCCACGCCTGCGTCGACGAAGCCGGTCGGCAGATCATCCAGGACCAGATGTCGATCGGTGGTCAGGCGCTGCACACTCGGGACTCACGGCTGTTCGCCGAGATCATGCTCAGTTGGGAGATCCGCTCCTACCGCCAGGCCGGCCGGCACGCCGGGGTCGTCTTCTTCGACCGGGGCATTCCGGATCTGGTCGGCTACCACCTCCTGCTCGGCCGACCCGTTCCCGAGCACGTGTCAGCAGCGGCGCGGAAGTTCCGCTACCACCGGCGGGTGTTCATCGCACCGCCCTGGCCGCAGATCTACGCCACGGACAGCGAGCGACAGCAGGACTTCGCCGAAGCCGTCCGCACCTACGAGGCGATGGTCGCCGCCTACACCATGCACGGCTACGACCTCACCGTCCTGCCGCGCAGCGACATCGCGTCCCGCCGCGACTTCGTCGCCCGCCACCACACCTCCGTCGATTTCGCGCGGTAACGCCGATCTTGGACTTATGGCACCTCCGATAACAACCCGAAACCGACATTCCTTGGCACCACAAGTCCAAGATCGACGAGGAGACCCGCGCCCGCCCCTCCGGTAGCCGAGCGGGTGATCATGGAGGTGGCGGCTTTCGAGGGGGGCGCGCGGAGGCGCGGCCTACGATGCGCCGGTGGATTCCTCGCTGACTGTTCGCCCGGCCCGGGTCGCGGACGTCGCGCAGATGGCGCGGACGCATGTTCGGTGCTGGCAGGAGACGTATCGCGGGCTCATGCCGGACGCGGTGCTCGATGATCCCGGTTTCCCGGCCGCTCGGGAGCGGTTCTGGACCGCAGTCCTGACCGACGAGCGTTATCGCGAGAACCGCGCGGCGGTGGCCGAACGGGACGGCGACGTGATCGGGATCGCGATGTCGGGTCCGCCGCCGGACGCGGTGGCGGCGTGGACACGGCAGCTCCATGTCCTCTACGTGTACGCGACCGAGCACGGCACGGGCGCGGGGCAAGCGCTGTTGCGGGCGGTCATCGACCCGGCGGAGTCGGCGGCGCTGTGGGTCGCCGATCCCAACCCCCGCGCGCAGGCGTTCTACCGCAAGCACGGCTTCGTCTCCGACGGGACGATCCGGGTCGAGGGCGGCGTACGGGAGATTCGCATGGTCCGTGACGTGCGGGCGCTGTCGCCGGCGCGGTGAGCACCACGCGGTCAACATGCAGCGACGAGACGAGCCGATTCCCTGTTCGTCCGTACCGGCGGATGGCCCGCCGCACCGTACGATCGAGGTCAGGAGGTGCAGCGATGGTGAGGGCAGGTGACGCGCCCGCTGGCTCGGGGTACGTGGATCAGCGGCACTTCATCGTGCCTGCGAGCCTGGCCGAGTTGCGGGGTCCGACAAGCGGCGTGGTGATGCTCGACCGACATCTCGACTGGTCCGGCGACGCCAGCTATCACCTGGACGACCCCGGCGATCTCCAGGTGATGTACCAGACAGTGCTGAACCAGGCGACCACCGTGACCGACCTACGCCAGTGGCTCGACGGGGGCACACTTCGCCGACTCTGGCCGGAGCTGTGGCTGCCTGCACGGCTCCGGGCGCTGTGGCAGGCCCGGTTCCCCGAACTGGCCGCCCCACCGCGAACTCTGGCGGGCTGAGCGTGGAAGCGGTTCACCTCCGACTGGCGGAGATCGGTCTCCGCGTGGCTGGCCGGTACGGTTTCGCCTTGGCCGGCGGCTACGCCGTACAGGCTTACGGGATTCTGGACCGGCCCAGCGAGGACGTGGACCTGTTCACCGCGTGGGAGCACCGCCGCGACTTTGCCGTAGCGGTGGACGCCGTCGTTGACGCCTATCGCGCCGACGGCTACGCGGTCGAGGTCACACAACGGTTCGAGACCTTTGCCCGGCTCGCTGTCAGCGATCCCACCACGCCGGATCGGCCGTACAAGGTCGAACTCGCCGCGAACTGGCGTGCGCGCCCGCCCGTGACGATGGACGTCGGCCCCGTGCTGCACGTCGACGACGTCATCACCGGCAAGATGTCCGCCCTGTTCACCCGCGCCGAGCCGCGGGACTTCCTTGACGTGGACGCGGCCTGACGAGCGGCCGGTACACCCGCGAGTGGCGTGGAGAGTCGACCCGCCACCACTACGATGCGAGCGTGGCTCAGGTTCGACGTCCGTATCGGCTGGTCGCCGCCGTCGCGGTGGTGCTGCTGCTCGGCGCGGGCGTGGCCTGGGGTGTCGACGACGCGCTGGGGCTGAGCCACACTCCGGCCGACGTGCCAAGCGAGACGGCCGTCGCCGCGCCGCCCCGCACGCCGGCCCCGGTGCCGCCGCTGACCTCCATCGTCGTGCCGGACCACCTTCGCACGCTCAAGGCTGCCGCAGCCGTGGCCGACGCGCTCGCCACGCGGGGCCGCCCCCGCCCCACGGTCACCCGGACCACGGCACCCGCGCCGGCCCGGAGCACGCACGCCGGCACAACGCTGCGGGCCGCGCTGCGCGCCGGTGGCGCTTCGGAGGCGTACCGGATCGACGCCCGCCGGACGGAGCTGACCGTCACCGGCGACCTCGCGGGCGTGGTGGCCGGGCTCTACCGGCTGGCCGACCGGATCCGCTCGGGGGCCGAGGTGCTGCCGGCGGCGGAGGCCGGCCGCCCGGTCACGCCCCGGCTGGGGTTGCGGCTGACCGACGCCGGTTCGGTGGGGCGCGAGGCGGACCCGAAGGCGTTCGGCGACGACTACCGTCTCAACACCGACATCGTCACGCCCGCGCTGCTGCCCCGGGCGCCGTGGGTGGACGCCGCCGCGGTGGCTCGGATCGACGCGCAGTTCCGGCAGTTCGTCGACCACGCGGCGGCGCAGGGCTACAACGGCGTGGTGGTCCCCGGCTTCCTGGAATATGTCACGTTCGCCGACGTCGGCGACGGGCACGCGGTCTATCCGGCCGGCGACCCGCACGTGAACCGGGCCCGCGCGATGGTGGCGGCGTTCGGGCCGGTCTTCCGGTACGCCGAGCAGATGGGCCTGAAGGTCTTCCTGCTCACCGACATGCTGGCGGTGTCGCCGCCGCTTGAGGCGTACCTGAACCGGACCGTCGGCGGGCTCGACACCACCGACCCCCGGCTCTGGGCGGTCTACCGGGCCGGGCTGGCCGAGCTGTTCGCCAACCTGCCGTTCGTCGCCGGCCTGATGGTCCGCGTCGGTGAGGGCGGCGAGGTGTACGCGGGCGACGGCTGGGACTACACCTCCAGGCTCGCGGTCACCACCGCCGAGGGTGTCCGCGCGATGCTGCGGGCGCTGCTCGACACGGCGGGCCCGGCCGGCAAGGAGGTCATCTTCCGCACCTGGACGGTGGGCGTCGGCGCGGTCGGTGACCTGCACACCAACCCCGAGTCGTACGCCGAGGTGCTGGGCGGGTTCGACGACCCGCACCTGATCGTGTCCACCAAGTACACGCTCGGCGACTTCTACAGCCATCTGCCGCTCAACACCACGCTGCTCGGCGGCGCGCACCGGCGGATCGTGGAGTTCCAGGCCCGGCGCGAGTTCGAGGGGTTCGGCGCGCTGCCGAACGACCTCGGCCCGCTGCACCGGGCGGCGCTGCGCGCGTTCCTCGCCGCGAACCCGCACGTCGAGGGCGTGTGGAACTGGACCCAGGACGGCGGTCCGCTGCGCGCCGGGCCGATGTCGCTCTACCTGCGCGCCGGCTTCTGGCAGCTCTACGACCTGAACACGTACGCGGTCGCCCGGCTGGCCTGGGATCCGGACACCGACCCGGCGCGGATCACGGTGGACTGGGCGTACCGGACGTTCTCCGCCGACCCGGCGACCGTGGCGGCGATCGGCCAGGCCATGGCGCTGTCCCGGACGGCGGTCACCACGGGCCTCTACATCGGCCCGTACGCGGACACGTCGGTGCGGGCGCTCGGGTTGGAACCGCCACCGATGATGTGGATCTTCGAGTGGGACATCCCGACCGGGGACTCGGCGGCGCTGGACAGCATCTACGCGGTCACCGGCGACCGGGTCGACGCGGCGGTCGCCGAGGGCGCGGACGCGGTCGCGACCGCCCGGCGGATGCGGGCGCTGGTGGCCGGCACCGACCCGACGACGTGGCGGGACGCCGCGCTGCGGCAGCGCTTCGTCGACACGCTCGACTACCAGGTGGACCTGTTCGGGACGCTCGCCGCCTACCGGAGCATGGTGCTGCGGCACGCGCAGTGGCTGGACACCGGTTCCGACACCGCGTACGCCGAATGGAGGTCGGCGGCCGACACGTACCGGGAGGCGCGGGACCGCCACCGGCAGCGCTACGGCGGGGACGTCGACCTGCCGGCGTACCGCTTCACCGCGGCCGACCTCGGCGCGCAGCGGGCGGACCGCGACCCGGCGATGGCCTGGGCGGCGCGGGCGCTGCTGGTCCTGGTCGGCGCGGTGGTGGCGCTCGGCCTGCGCGGGCGGGGAAGCGGGCGCGGGCCGGGCGGCGCGGCGGCGCGGGCGCTGCTGCTCGGCGCGCTGCGGCCGTGGCGGGTGGCCGACCTGCCGGCGCCGGCGTCCCGGCTGGACCGGGTGCTGGTGTGGCTGGTGCCGGCGGCGGTGCTGGTGGCGAGCCGGCTGGTGTTCACCTGGTTCGCCGCGCCCGCGCACCTGCTGGTCACGCTCGGCGGGTGGGCGCTGTTCGCGCTCGTCGCCCGCCTGGCGGTGGGCCGGCGGGACCCGTTCGCGTTGTGGGCGGTCCTCGGCGGGGTGGCGCTGCTGCGCAGCGTGCTGCTGCTGGCGGTGCTCGCCGCGCGCGGGCCGGGCGGCTACTGGTTCGTGTTCTGGACCGCGCCGACCCGCCGGGCGGTGTACCTGACCGTCGCGGTGGCGGCGTTCTGCTGGCTGTTCGTGGCCACCGCCGTGGTGCTGCGCGACCGCTACCGGCTGGCCCGCCGCCGCGCGGTCGGGGTGACGCTCGCCGCCGCCGGGGTGCCGCTGGCGGTGCTCGCCGGGCTGGTCGCGTGGGTCGGCCTGGAACGCGCGCTGACCGTGTGGAACGACCAGATGGCGTTGCTGCCGTGGGGGCTGTCCCGCATCCTCGGCATCACCGTCTACCTGGGCATTCCGACGAGCCTGCCCGGGTACGCGGCGGCGGCCGGGACGGTGCTGGCCGCCGCCGGGCTGCTGCTGTCGGCCGGTCGTCAGGTCAGCGGGGACGGCGACTCCGCGCCGGCGAGCAGCAGCCGGGGCGCGCCGGAGCCGTCGGCCGGCACCGACCACACGTCCGGCTGCCCGTCCTCGCCGCGCAGCGTGTAGGCGAGCGTCGCGCCGTCCAGCCAGGCGGCCTGGTCGTCCACGCTGGCGTGCTCGGCGGTGGCGGTCACCCGCATGGTGCGCAGGTCGAGCACGGACAACCGCCAGCCCCGCGTCGGGTCGGCGTCGACCGCCTCCTTGAACGCGACCCGGGTGCCGTCCGGTGACAACGACGGGCACTCGACGTTCTCGCGTACCGTCTCGACCGTCCGCGCGGCGGCGTCCCCACGCACCAGCCAACGCTTGCCGGCGCTCGACATGGTGGCGTAGAAGGCGTTGTCGTCGGCCGCGAACGTGACCCCCCAGAAGTTGACGTCGGCGTTGCGGTAGGGACGGCCGTCGCGCCGGATCGCGAACTCCTCCAGCGAGGCGACGGTGGCGCCGGTGCGGGCGTCGAGGAAGCCGGTGCGGGTGGAGAAGCCGCCGCCGCTGTAGGAGTCGCCGCCGACGAACGTGGTCCAGGACACCATCCGGCCGGACGCCGAAACCCGGGCCCGGTTGGGCAGGCCCGGCACGTCCAGCCGCCGGGTCGGGCGCAACTCCGCGTCCAGCACCACCACCTGATAGGACCACGGACTGGTCGGGGCCAGGCAGACGCCGGTGCCGCCGGCCGCGTACACCCGCAGGCACTCCCGGTCCGAGACGGCGCGCGGGCCGGCGAGGTCGGCGAGCGCGGCGGTGGCGAGGTGCCGGTCGGTGACGGCGAGCAGCCGGGGACCGGGGTGCAGCGTGACCGCCCGGTCGGCCGCGACGGCCGGCGTCGGGGCAGGTCGGGCCGACACGACGGCGTAGCCGGCGGCCAGCATGCCGAGCCCGACCACCGAGGCGGCCAGCGTGGCGACCTTCGTGCGCGTCGACATCATCGGGCCGACCTCCGTCTCCGGGGAGCGAGCAGGAACACGCTGGCCGGCAGCGCGGCGGCGACCGCCACGGCCGCGACGCCGCTGGCCGCGCGCGGCCCCCAGACCTGCCAGGCCAGGCCGAACAGGACCGAGGAGACCAGGTACGCCAACGCCTGGCCGGTCTGGACGAGCGCGATGCCGGTGGTGCGTACCCGGGCCGGCAGCACCGGGCCGGCGAGCGCGATGAGCACGCCGTCGGTGGCCGCGTAGAACAGGCCGTACAGCGCCAGCGTCAGCGCGAGCAGCGGCCAGCCGTGCACCGGCCCGGCGAGCAGCAGGTAGGTCAGGGCGAGGGCGACGTAACCGCCGGCCACCACGGGCAGCCGGCCGATCCGGTCGGCCAGCGCGCCGAGCGGGCCGGCCAGCAGCAGGTACGCCAGGCTGGTGCCGACCGCGAGCAGCGGGAACCAGCGCAGGCCGACGTCCTCGCGCCGTTGCAGCAGCAGGTAGACGAACCCGTCGCCGATGGTGGCGAGCCCGAGCAGCGCGGCGGCGAGCACCAGACGCCGGGCCGGCCGGTCGCGCAGCAGGCCGGCGGCCTCCCGCACCGTGACCCGCGTGGCGTCGACGGGCGTTGCCGGCGCGGGCCGGTCCCGCACGAACAGGACCAGCACGACGACCGCGAGCGCGGCCACGCAGAAGCTCGCCACGAAGACCGCGTCGTAGTTCGGCCCGACGGCGAGCAGGACCGCGAGCGCGACGAGCGGGCCGAGGAACGCGCCGACACTGTCCATGGTCCGGTGCACGCCGAACGCCCGGCCGAGCGCGTCGGGCGGGGTGGCGAGCGTGATCAGCGCGTCCCGGGGTGCGGTGCGCACACCCTTGCCGAGCCGGTCCACGGCGAGCACCGCACCGATCGCTGGCACCGACCGGCCGGCGAGCAGCAGGCCGAGCTTGGCCACCGCGGAGAGCGCGTAGCCGGTGCCGGCGACGAGTTTGCGCCGCCGGAACCGGTCGGCCAGGAAACCGCCGACGACCCGCAGCACGGCCGTCGCCCCGGTGTACACGCCGTCCAGCACGCCGAACGCCAGCGGGCTCAGGTTCAACCCGAGCACCAGGTAGAGCGGCAGCACCGCGGTGACCATCTCGGCGGAGACGTCGGTGATCAGGCTGACCGTGCCGAGCGCCAGGACGGTGCCGCCGACCCCGGCGAGGCGGCGGCGCGGCCGTCCGCCGGCCGGCGGGTTGGTCCGCGGCCGGGACACGGTCGACAGGTACACGGACGGTTCCCTCGCGGTGGACGACGTGACGAGCAGCCATCGTGCGGGCGGGTTCGTGCCGCCACAACGGACGGCCGGTGCCGGCCGGATGTGGGGCCGGCGAACGATGCGCAAACATCGAGGAGTTTGCCTGCCCGGATGCGCTGTTCACCCTGCCGTCGGATTCCGTCCCATCGACCTTCCTACATTTCTCCCGCTCTCATCACCCCCACGGAAGGGTCCCCTGGATGGGCATTCGACTCCCCCGGCCGCCGGTCCCGCTGGGCGCGGCGGTGCTGCTGGTCGCCACCGGCACCGCCGTCGTCCTCACCGGCCCGGACGCCGCGTCGGCAGCCGGCCTCACGTTCACCCCGGTCGCCGACACGTACGTGCAGAGCGACACGGCCGGCACCAACTACGGCACCGCCACCCAGATCGTGGTGGACAACTCCCCGGTCCGCCGGATGTTCCTGCGCTTCACGGTCAGCGGAGTGAGCGGCACGGTCACCAGCGCCAAGCTGCGGCTGCACACGATCGGCGGCAACAACGGCAGCAACGTCGGCGGCACGGTGCGGGCGATGTCCGACACGACCTGGTCGGAGACCGGCGCCACCTGGAACAACCAGCCGGCCGTCGACGGAACCACGCTGGGCTCGATCGGGTCGGTCGGGCCCGGCAACTGGTACGAGGTGGACGTCACCGCCGCGGTCACCGGCAACGGCACGGTCAGCCTCGGGGCCACCTCCACCAGCAGCGACGGCGCCTACTACGACACCCGGGAGAGCGGCGCCAACGCCCCGCAACTGGTCGTCACCACCGGCAGCGCGGCGCCCTCCACCGACCCGGTGCTGGTCGGCGCCGGCGACATCGCCAACTCCGGCTCCGGGGACACGGCCACCGCCGCGCTGCTCGACGGCATCTCCGGCACGGTGTTCACCACCGGCGACAACGTCTACGACAGCGGCACCGCGTCGCAGTTCAACAGCTACTACGCGCCCACCTGGGGCCGGCACAAGGCGCGTACCCGCCCGTCGCCGGGCAACCACGACTACAACACCTCCGGCGCGGCCCCCTACTACAGCTACTTCGGCAGCCAGGCCGGGCCGAGCGGGCGCGGCTACTACTCGTACGACCTGGGCAACTGGCACGTGGTGTCGCTCAACTCCAACATCGGCATGTCCGCCGGGTCGACGCAGGAGCAGTGGCTGCGGTCGGACCTGGCGGCCAGCACCAAGCCGTGCACACTCGCGTACTGGCACCACCCGCTCTACACGTCCAGCTCCAACCACGCGCCGTCGACCGGCACCCGCCCGCTGTACCAGGCGCTCTACGACTACAACGCCGACGTCGTGGTGTGGGGTCACAACCACGTCTACGAGCGGTTCGCGCCGATGAACGCCAACGGTGGCTACGACGCCTCCCGTGGACTGCGCAGCTTCGTCGCCGGGATGGGCGGGGCGAGCCACTACGGCTTCGGCACCATCCAGCCCAACAGCGAGGCCCGCAACAGCAGCGCGTACGGCGTCCTGAAGTTCACCCTGCACGCCACCAGCTACGACTGGCAGTTCGTGCCGGTGGCCGGGCAGACCTACAGCGACAGCGGCACCGGCACCTGTCACTGACCGCGACCGTCCCGGCCGGGGGAGCCCGGCCGGGACGGTGTGCCGCCGCCTCCTCGCGGGTACCGGGTAGGACAGGAACCGGTGAGGAGGACGAGATGACCGACCCCAGGTACGCACCGATCGGCCTGGCCGCCGCTGGGCAACTGGGCGATGACGACAGCGAAACCGACGGTGGTGAGGTCGTCGGCGCGGACGACGCGGCGGCCGACGCCGCGCGGGCCGGCGCCGACGTGGACCTGTCCGGGGCCGCCCGGGACAGCGACGGCACCCCGGTCGGCGCCGCCGACGCCGAGGCCGACCGGGAACGCGCCGCCGGCACATGACGTGACGAGCCGCTCCGCCCCCGGACCGCCCGGGGGCGGGGCGGTGTCACAGGTCGGTTTGACGGGGGTGACCAGATGATCGAGGCGGTCTTCTTCGACGTCGGGGGGACGGTCCTCGATGAGACGCGGGAGTTCGCGGACTGGGCGGACTGGCTCGGCGTACCCCGGCACACGTTCTCCGCCGTCCTCGGCGCGGTGATCGCCCGGGGGCAGGACTGGCAGGAGGCGTTCCGTGCCTTCCGGCCCGACTTCGACCTCGCCACCGAGGTGGCGCGCCGGGTCGCAGCCGGCCGACCGGAGTCGTTCGGCTGCGACGATCTCTATCCCGACGCGCGCGCGTGCCTGGCCGCCCTCAGGCGGCAGGGCCTGCTCGTGGGCCTGGCCGGCAACCAGCCGGCGCACGCCGAGGCGAGCCTGCACGCGCTCGACCTCCCGGTGGAGGTGATCGGCACGTCGCACGGCTGGGGCGTGGCGAAGCCGGCGCCGGAGTTCTTCGCGCGGATCGTCCGCGCGGCCGGCGGCGACCCGGCGTCGATCCTGTACGTCGGTGACCGGCCCGACAACGACGCCCACGCGGCCATGGCGGCGGGCATGCGGGCCTGCCTGATCCGGCGCGGCCCCTGGGGGCACATCCTCGACATGCCGGCCGTGGCACAGCGGTGCCTGTTCCGGATCGGGTCGCTCGACGAACTTCCGGCCCTGGTGGCGGAACACAACGCCGGCTGTCGGCCCCCCGCACTACCCTCGCGGTCGTGACGATTCACCGGATGGACAACGTCGGCGTCGTGGTCGACGACCTGGACGCCGCGGTCGCCTTCTTCACCGCGCTCGGCATGGAGCTGGAAGGCCGGATGTCGATCGAGGAAGAATGGGCGGGGAAGGTCGTCGGGCTCGACGACATGCGGAGCGAGATCGCGATGATGCGGATCCCGGACGCGCCGGGTCGGCTCGAACTGGCGACCTACCACTCGCCGAAGGCGATCGTCCCCGAGCCGGCGGTCACCCCGGCGAACACGGTGGGCCTGCACCGCGTCATGTTCGCCGTTGACGACATCGAGGCCACGCTCGCCCGCCTCCGCCCGCACGGCGCCGAACTCGTCGGCGAGGTGATGCGCTTCGAGGACAGCTTCCTGCTCTGCTATCTCCGTGGGCCGAGCGGCATCATCCTCGCCCTGGCCGAGCAACTGAACTGACGGCGAGGCACACGGGCACTCAGTCGGTGGCCAACTCCGCGTTCGTGCACCCACGGCGTTCCAGTCGTGGGCCGGACGGAGCACGAGTGGAACGCTGTGGGTGTCTGCGGCGCCCTGACACACCCATAGCGTTCCACCCATGGCCCGCGCGGAGCATGGGTGGAACGCTGTGGGTGTCTCCGCGTGCGCGGGTTAGACCGCCAGGGCCAGGTCCGCCACCTCGGCGGCGCAGCCCCAGGACAGCGTCACCCCCGCCCCACCGTGCCCGTAGGCGTGCACCAGCCGCCCGCCGCCGGGATCCACCTCGACCCGGGGGCCACCGCGCCGGACCGGCCGCAACCCGATCCGCTCCCCCAGCACCGGCGCGCCCGCCAACCGGGGCACCAGGGCGACGCACCGGCGGTGGATCGCCGCCGCCGTCTCCGGGTCGGGCCGGGTGTGCGCCACGCCGGGCTGGTAGGTGCCGCCGAGGACCACGTCGTGCCGGCGCGGGTGCACGTACGTGACGCCGGCCGGGTGGTCCTCGTCGCGTACCGAGACGGTCAGGCCGGGGTTCGCCACCAGCACGATGTGCCCGCGCGCCGGATGCACGGCCGGGTCGGCGGCGAGTCGGCCGGCCGCCAGGCCGGTCGCGTTCACCACGGTCGGCGCGACCTCGTACGCCTCGGAGAGCTTGCGCAGCGGACGGCGGACGACCTGGCCGCCGCCGGCCTCCACCTGCCGGTGCAGCCAGGTCAGGTATCGGGTCATCTCCACCGTCGGGGCGGTGAACCGCAGCAGCGCCGTGTAGGGCGCGTCGGCCGGCTCGACCGCCAGGTCGCCGCAGGCGTCGGCCCACCACGGCGGCCCGGAGTACGGGCGGCGCAGCCACATCCGGGTGGGGCGGTCGACCACCCCCGGCACGCCGTCGGCCGCCTGGCGGCGCAGTTCCGCGTGCGTGTCCCGGGCCCAGCGCAGCACCCGCGGGTCCGCCTCGGTGTGACTCGGGTACCAGACCGCGGCGGCCACCGTGGACACGATCTCCGCCGGGTCGTCGGCGGTCAGCACGGTGACCCGCGCGCCGCGCCGCTGGAGGGCGATCGCCGCCGTCAGCCCGATCACTCCCCCGCCGACCACCACCACGTCCGCTGCCGCCATCGTCCGCTCCCGTCACCCGTACCGTCGCTGTTCTTCGATGGTGGGCGCCCGGCGGCGCTGCCGTCCAAGACGGATCGGACCGGCGGCGATAAGCGGGGCTTATGATGATGGCATGGTCGAGGCCCCGGGCGCCTGGTCGGACCTGCGCCGGCTGCGCTCCTTCGTGGTGCTCGCCGAGGAACTGCACTTCACCCGCGCGGCGGCCCGGCTGCGCATCGCCCAGCCCGCGCTCAGCCAGCAGATCCGGGCGCTGGAACGCCAGCTCGGCGCGCCGCTGGTGCACCGCACCAGCCGGGGCTGCACGCTGACCGAGGTGGGCGCCCGGATCGCCGGCGAGGCGGCGCGGCTGATCGCCGACGTGGACGCCACCACCGCCCGCATCCGCGACCTGGCACGCGGCCGGGGCGGCCGGTTGCGGCTGGCGTACACCCGGTCGGCGCGCGGCGGCCGGGTCGACGCGCTCATCGACCGGTTCCGGGCCGCCCACCCGGGCGTCGAGCTGGTCTCCGAGACGGCCTGGACGGCCCCGAACGTGGCCGGCCTGCTCGCCGGCCGGCTGGACGCGGCGTTCGTCCGCCCGCCGGTGTACGAGCGGGCGCTTGCCTGCCGCACGGTCGACACCGAGGAGCTGCTGCTGGCGCTGCCGGCCGGCCACCCGCTCGCCGCCGGCCGGCGCCGGATCACCCGGGCCGAGGTGGTCGACCTGCCGGCGGTGATGTGGCCGCGGGAGAACGGGCCGGGCATGTTCGACCGGACCATCGCCCAGGTGTGGCCGGGCGGCGGCTTCCGGCTGGTCCGGCACGAGCCGGACGACGAGCAGTTGCTGCGCGCGGTGGCGCGCGGCGACGTGGTCGCGGCCGTGCCGGCCGGCCGGGCCCGGGCGTTGCGGCTGCCCGGCGTACGGCTGCTCCGGTTCACCGCCCCGACGCCCACCGTGGATGTCGGGCTGGCCTGGCCGGTCGACAGCACCAACCCGGCGGTGCGGGCCCTGCTCGCCCTGCTCGACCGGACGGACCGGCGACCGACGGTCAGTTCCCCGCCGGCACCTGCTCCTTGACCTCGTCGTAGCCGACCGTGCCGGGAGCCTCGGCCGGCGTGTAGATCACCCGGAGCACGCCGGTCGGGTACGCCTCGGTCGCGGCCACCCGCAGGTGGTACGGGGCGTCGCCCTCGTCGAACAGCTTGCGGCCCTTGCGCGCCGCCACCGGGTGCACCAGCAGCCGCAGTTCGTCGACGAGCCCGGCGGCGAGCAACTGCTGCACCACCGAGATGGACCCGGGGATGAGGATGCCCTTGACGTCGGGGGCGGCCTTGAGCGCGGCGACCGCGTCCGCCAGGTCGCCCTGGATCAGCTCGGAGTTGCGCCAGGAGAACTCCAGCGGCTGCCGCGAGACGACCACCTTGCGCATGTCGCCGAGCTGCTTGGCGAACGGCGCGTCCTCCCCACCGGCGGCCTCCCGGTCGGGCCACGCGCCGGCGAAGCTGTCGTAGGTGGGACGGGCGATGAGCAGGACGTCAGCGGTCTCGTAATCCTCGGTGACGGCCCGGCCCATGTTGTCGTCGAAGTAGGGGAAGTGCCAGTCCGGGTCGATCTCGGCGACGCCGTCGGCCGAGATGAACAGCGTGGAGATGACCTTCGCCATCGCGGTGCTCCTTCACGTCAGGTGATGTCGACGGGTAGACCGCCGCAGCATGCCAAACTCATCGGCCCGGAAGGGGGTTACCGGCTTGGATCGTGAAGTCCGGCGGCGCGCCCTCGCCCACCCGCCCGTCGACCGCCTCGCGGAGGAGGTCGGCGTGCCCGGTGTGGCGCGCGTACTCCTCGATCATGTCCAGGAGCATGGCCCGGACCGTCGGGGTGCGGCCGTCGGGCCAGGTGAAGGCGGCCGGACCGGCGAGCCCTCGCTCCTCGATCACCGCCGCGACCAGCGCGCGCGACCGCTCGACCGCGCCGCGCCACAGCGCGTGCGCCTCGCCCGGGGCGTCGAGCGCGCCGGTGCGCCACTCCCAGTCCGGCTCGGCGTCGAAGTCGACGCCGTCCCACGGGGCGCCGTGCTTCTCGCCGGCCAGCTTGACGGCCAGCCAGTCCGCCTCGACCAGGGCCATGTGCTTCACCAGGCCGCCGAGCGTCATCGAACTGGCGGCCGTGGTCGCCCGCAGGCCCGCCTCATCGAGCCCGGACGTCTTCCAGGCGAACGTCCGCCGGTTGCGCTCCAGGACCGACAGCAACGTCTCCGCCTCGGTGAGGACGGCCGGCACTCCACTCATCCCCGGATCGTAGGCCGCCCTGCCGCTCCCAGCTGTCCCCCCGCGGGACCCGGGTGTGAGAGGGGGCCCCTTCTATACCGCAGGCGTTAAGCGGGGCCCCCGCCTTACACCCGTCAGGAATCGAGAAGCGGGCGTACCGCCGTAGCTCGTAGCGTTTCCCCTGACCGGGCGGCACCACGCCGACCGCCGACGACGAGGGGGAACCGGGATGTCCGACGGATTCAGCGCCGAGGAGCGCGCCGCCATGAAGGAGCGCGCCGCCGAACTCCGCGCCGAGGGGAAGAAGGGCGCGAAGAAGGCCGACGAGTTGCAGACGCTGCTGGACCGGATCGCGCAGATGGCGCCGGCCGACCGGGAGCTGGCCGAGCGTGTGCACGTGACGATCACCGCCACCGCGCCGGAGCTGTCGCCGAAGACCTGGTACGGCATGCCCGCGTACGCGAACGCGGCCGGCAAGATCGTGGTCTTTTTCCAGGACTCGGGGAAGTTCAACTACCGCTACTCGACGGTGGGCTTCCAGGAGTCGGCGAACCTCGACGACGGCGACATGTGGCCGGCGTCGTACGCGCTGCTGAGGTGGAGCCCCGAGGTGGAGAAGAAGCTCGTGGAGCTGGTGCGGGCGGCGGTTTCCTGACGGACGGGGCGCCCCTACGTCTGCCAGGACTTGAGGCCACGGACCGCGGCGGCGGCGAAGTCGTCGGCGAAGTCGGGGTTGTTGCTGCTCGCCTCCCAGCCCTGGTCGTGCACCACCGTCACGCCGTCCGCCACCCGCACCACAATGATCTGGCTGGTCGCGGTGCCCTCGCGTCGGGTGCCGTTGAGGTTGGTCGCGGGTCGGGTCAACGTGACGAGCAGTCCCCCGTCGCCGGTGTCGGCAAGTGGCCGCGACCGGACGGTGACGGTGTTGCCCGCGTCCGGGAAGGAGCGGCAGGATTCCACCGCCTCGCGGACCCGGCGCAGGTAGTCCGCGGCGTCGGTGCCCGCGAAGGCGAACACGGTCTGGTTGAGCATGCCGAAGGGGACGTTCTCCGGCGGGTCCTCGGGCGTCTTGTAGGTGCTCATCATGGCGGCGGCAGCGGTCGACCGACCGCCGGTGGCGAACTCTTCGGCGCACAGCTTCGGCAGCGCGTCGGCGACCTGCGTCGACTGCGGGGTGCCCTTGCGCAGCTCGGACGGCAGGTCGACGAAGGCGGACTTCGGGATCGTCACGGCCGCGCCGGTTTCGCCGGTCGTGGGTGACGCCGGCGGCGTGGCGGCGGGCGTCGACGCCGGGGCCGTGGTCGCCCCCTGTCCCTGGTCATCCCCGCCGGCGGTGCACGCGCCGGCCAGCAGCGCGGTGGCGAGCAGCGGCAGGCCCAGCAGCCGCCGGTGACGTCGATCAGATCCGTTCACGTCAACCTCCGTCCGATGGCCCCTGACGGGCACCTGCCCGCTGCCGTCCGGACCGAAACACCATGCATACGCAAGTGGGTGCTTGTGCAAACGCATGTTTGTCTTAGGATGGCGGGGTGCCCGACCTCGACCGTACCTTCGCCGCACTCGGCGACCCGGTCCGCCGCGCCCTGGTGACCCGCCTCGCCCACGGTGACGCCACGGTGGGTGAGCTGGCCGCGCCGTTCGACCTGACTCCACAGGCGATCTCCCACCACGTGGGGGTGCTGCGCCGCTGCGGGCTGGTCGAGCAGCGGCGCGAGGGCACCCGGCGCCCCTGCCGGCTCCGTGCCGACCAGCTCGCGCTGCTCGGCACGTGGATCGACGAGCAACGCCGGGCCTGGCACGACCGGCTCGACGCGCTCGACCGGCACCTCACCGACGAGGAGGGCACGCGGTGACCGCCCGCGCCGAGCTGCACGGCGACGAGCTGATCGCCCGGCGCCACCTGTCCGCCACGCCCGACCGGGTCTGGGCCGCCTTCACCACGCCGGCGGGCATCGCGGCGTTCTGGGGTGGCTCGCACGCCCGGGTGCCCGCCGGGTCGGTGACCGTCGACGCCCGGCCCGGCGGGGAGTTCGCGCTCGACACCGTCGCCCCGGACGGCGCGACCCGCCGGCTGCGGTTCGTCTACGTACGCCTCGACCCGCCCCGCGAACTCGTGTTCGACGAACCGGTCACCGGCCTCCGCACCACCGTGACACTCCGACCCGCCGACGACGGTACGGATCTCACCGTCCACCAGCGACGGCTCCCGCCGGAGCTCCGCAGCACCCGGGCAGCCGACGGCCTCGCCTCGATCCTCGACGCCCTCGCCGCCCACCTGTCCGAGAACCTCGCCCAGAACGGAAACAACCATGACCCAGCGTGACCTGGTCGACGAATACTTCGCCGGCTTCCGGACCAGCGACCACCCGCGCATCCTGGCGACCCTCACCGACGACGTCGAATGGGTCATCCACGGCCACCGCACCACCCGGGGGCGCACCGAGTTCGACGGCGAGATCGAGAACCCGGCGTTCACCGGCAGCCCGCAGCTCGACGTCGAGCGGGTGCACGAGGACGGCCCGGTGGTCGTGGTCACCGGCGAGGGCCGAGGGACCAGCGTGGCGCACGGCCCGTTCCGCTTCGCCTTCAACGACCTGTTCACATTCCGCGACGGGCTCATCGCCCGGGTCGACTCCTACGTCGTCCCGCTGCCCTGACGCGATCCGCCTCAGTGACAGACCGTGAGCAGCCCGAGCGCGAGACAGCAGGAACCGGTCAACGCCAGCAGCACGGCGGCCACCGCACGCAGCGCGATCTCCGCCGGCCGCCGGTCCCGCCACGCCACCGGCAACGCCTGCTCCACCAGCACCGCCGTCAGCCAGCCGAGGAGCAGCAGCAGGAAGAGGCCGTCCAGACGGTCGCCGCCGAAGGCGCTCGCGTTCCCGCTCCCGCCGTAGTTGGGGCAGTCCCGCTGGTCCACGACCGGGCGGAGGACGAGCAACGCCACCGCGATGACGACCGCGCCGCCACCGAGCGCCCAGAAACCGCCGAACCGGACCGGCCGGCGCGGTGGAACGTCACGGGTCTCTCCCTGCTCATGTGGAACCCGTGGCGGTCCGCTCACCGGCCGGGATCGCCGGCCGAACCGTCGCGGGCGGAGTAGCCCAGCACCTCGGCGAGGTCGCCCGCCGCCGCCGTGTAGGCCGCGTAGATCTCGTCGTCGAAGTGGTTGCGCCAGTCGCCGGCCGCGCCCTTGCGGTAGTGCGAGATCCGGCCCGGCGTCTCCTTGTCCTTCTTCATCTTCGTGAAGCTGTAGCGGGCGAGGAGCGACTCCAACTCGGCCGGGGGCAGCGTGATGCCGCAGTGGCGCAGCAACCGGTCCACCTCGTCGGCCTGCCGCTCGCCGGTCAGGTCCTCGTAGCGGAACAGCCGGAACGTCTCGGCGGGCCGGGCCTGCGCCCACGACCGCATCTGCCCGAACTGCTTCTTGTCCCGGAGCCGGTCGATGACGTAGAGCATCCCGTCCTTCTTCGGCAGCTCCTGCAACGCCTGGCGCGCCTGCGGGATGTCGCCCATCGGGGCGTGCGAGTTCCGCAGCGAGAAGTAGCTCGACACCACCACGTCGCGCGGGTCGCGGATCACGAAGAACGCGCGGTACGTACCCGCCTTCGGGACGGCCTCGAAGCGCTTGTGGGAGAGGAAGATCGCCAGGCCGGTGCGCCCGGCCGGGACCGGCGCGGTCGCTCCGCCGGGATAGAAGCGGGGGTCGTAGGGCAGCAGCCCGCAGTGGCGGTAGACGGCCGGGTCGCTGAACAACGCCTTGATCCACTGGCTGCCGGTCTTGCGGACGGTGCAGTGGAAGATGTTGTCGAATTCGCTCCGGGCGACCACCGGAACGGTCAGCCGCATTCGAGCGTTGCGCGCTTCCATCTGCGCTCGCCGGGCCGCGACGCGCAGCGAGTTCGGCGAATTGTGCTTGGCGAATTCGACAGCGCGATTGATCATTTCTCCAGACCCTGTCCGCGCCCTGGTGAGCAGGGCGCACCGACGCTTTCGCGCATCTCGGACAGCCACGTCGGCAGGCTCGAGCCACTCGCCCCCCGGCCCCGATGCGCCGCCAAAATATCCCCGACGGCCCCTTTGATGTCAATCCAGGGAAGGCTGGGAGCTCGACCATGTCCACGGGACGGCGGGTGCGGGGGCGTCGACTGCCGGCTCGGCCGGCCATCGTCGGAGGGGGTGGATCCAGACGGACTACGGCTCGAGCTGCTCGTCGTCCGGAACCACGGTGTCGACGTCCAGGTCCGCGTCGTCGAGGATCTCGATGATCCACTGCCATGCCGGGCGTGGCGAATGCAGAGGTCGGCGTACCCCGCGGAGAGGCTGTCAAGGCGCTCACCGCGCCGTGGGGTCACGACCCGCCGGTCCGTACGCGCACCGGGTGGGAACTGCTGCTGCTGTGGCGCTGCGCCCACCGCTCAAGCGCGGTGCGGCACGCGTGGTCGAGGTAGTGCACGGCCGTCAGGTCGAGTTCGACCGGCTGCCGCGCCGGTACGGCGTCGAGGGCGTCCAGCACCGTCGGCAGGCGCAGGAAGGTGGCGGTGCCGCTCAGCCGTACCCGTACCGTGCCCTGCTCGCCGACCTCGACGGCGGTGTGCAGCCGGGAACTGACCCACGCCGATTTGACGACGGCCAGCAGCAGCCCGACCAGGACGCCCTCGAAGAGGTTGAGGACCACGACCCCGGTTGCCGTGACGAGCAGGACAACCGCCTCGCCGCGGTGCCGTGCCCACAGGGCCGGTAGGGTTCGCAGCGGCAGCAGTTTGGCGCCGGCGTGCACGAGCACGGCGGCCAGGGCGGCGACCGGGATGAGTTCGAGGGTCCACGGCAGCAGGGCCGCGAACAGCAGCAGCCAGCAGCCGTGTAGCACCCTCGACGCCTTGGTGCGGGCGCCGGCGTGGACGTTCGTCGCGCTGCGGACGATCACCGCGGTCATGGGCAGGGTGCCGAGCAGTCCGCACACGGTGTTGCCGGCGCCCTGCGCGACCCGTTCCTTGTTGAAGTCGGTACGCGGGCCCTGGTGCATGCGGTCGATCGCGGCGGCGCTGAACAGGCTCTCGGCCGAGGCGATGAGCGTGAACGCGACGACGGCGCCGATGCCCGCGACGCTTGTGAGCAGCGCGAGGGAACCGGCGTCCGGCAGCGCGACGACGTCGAGGAGACTGCTCACCCGCACGGTGGCGACCGGCGGCGTCAGCGCCTGGGCGGCTGCCGCGGCGAGGATGACGGCGGCCAGCGGCCCGGGGACGACGCGCACCCACCGGGGCAGCCGGGGCCAGGACACGAGGACCGCGAGGGTGACGGCGCCGACGGTCAGGGCGGTCTGCGACACCGGCGACGCGGCCACGCGCGAGGGCAACTCGACCAGCCCGGCGATCTTGCTCGGGCCGGCGGCGGGAGCCGGCTGGTCGGCGAGCGCGTAAAGCTGCCCAAGAATGATCACCAGGCCGATGCCGGCGAGCATGCCCTCCACCACGGACAGCGAGATCGCCCGGAACCACCGGCCGAGGCGGCACAGGCCGAGGACGATCTGGAGTAGGCCGGTGACCAGCACGATCACCCCCAGCCCGGCGAGGCCGTGCGCGCCGACCGCGTCGGCCACCAGCACGGTCAGGCCGGCGGCCGGGCCGGAGACCTGGATGCTGCTGCCAGGCAGCGCCCCGGCGACGAGGCCGCCGACGATGCCGGTGACGAGGCCGAGTTCGGCGGGCACCCCGGAGGCGACGGCGATGCCGACGCAGAGGGGCAGGGCGACGAGGAAGACGACAAGCGACGCCGGCAGGTCGCCGATCGGCAGCCGACTGGATCCGGTACGCGGGGCGGGGCCGGTCGCGGCGGCCGGGCCGGCGGTCACCGTGGACCGCGGAAGTGCGGGACCCATGTGGTCGGGTTTCGGGCAGGGTCGGTCGAGGAAGGCATGACGGTGTCCATTCGAGGCGGGTGACGGGTCGGGGCGTCGGCGCGGCGCGGACCTGACGGTCCGGCCACCGATCGACGTGGTGGGTGACGGCGGCGCGGCGTCGGGGGCCGGCCCGTCCGTGGGGCCTCAGCAGCGGTAGACGCGCAGGTCGGCCAGGTCCGGTGGGGGTGGGACGCCGCTCCGGCAGTGCCTGAGGTGGGCGGTGTGTTCCGGTCCGCCGTCGCGGCGCCTCGCCGCCGCGGTCACGGCCGGCGTCTCCCCGGAGCGGTGCGGACGGACCGGACCGCGCTGGGACAACGCGGTATGGCTGGCGTGCGCGACAGGGACAAGCAGCCTGGGTGCGGGCTCCGGTCGGTCGTCGAGGTGTGCGCCGGCCGACGTCCGACCGGCCGCGACGCGGTCTCCGGTGCCCTGCGCCAGACCGACGTGCAAGACAACGAGCGCAGCCAGGAACGCGACGAACACCACCGCCGCGCGTCTCACCGAAGGCTCCCCTTAATCGGCAAATATCGCATATCTCCGCTGTCACCATAGCCAAGACGGAGGCACGCCGAATCGAGCCGCGCGGGCGGCACCCTCCCGCGGTTTGGTGGTCCTGGATCGGCCGGGTCAACTGTCTGACCCGGATGCGCGCCGTCCCGGCGGTTGCACATCCCATCTTCTGAGTGGAGCGTGAGAGGAATGGGATTACGCGACGGCGACACCGTGTCGTGGACCGGAGGATGGCGACCGACGACCCTGCTCGGTGGATTGTCGGCGCCGGTGCGGGACGAGGTGCTCCGGCTCGGGGTGCTGCGCCGCTACCCGGCCGGCACGGTTCTCATCCAGCAGGGCAGCTCCAGCCGGGAGGCCCTGCTGCTCCTCCATGGATATGTAAAGGTCTTCGTCAACTCCGGTGACCACGCGGTGCTGCTCACCGTGCGGTCGCAGGGCGACGTAGTCGGGGACCTCGCCGCGGTGAGCGGGCAGGCGCGATCGGCCACCGTCACCGCCTGCACGCACGTGGTAGCCCGGTTCATCCTGCCAGAGACACTGCGGGAGTTCCTGGCCCGCCATCGGCACGCGAACGAAAGGCTCAACGCGCTGGTGGTCGAGCAACTGACCGGGGCGAACCGTCGGCGCGCCGAGTTCGCGACGCTGCCGGTGGTGGAACGACTGGCCCGGGTCATCGGTGAGCTGGCGGGCATCTGCGGCGATCGCCGCCCCGACGGATCGGTCCGGCTGCCGCCCTGGTTCTCCCAGGCGGAGCTGGCCGATCTCGTCGGGGCCTCGGCGGATAGCGTTCAGCGGGCGCTGCGCGTGCTGCGGCGCAGGGCGCTGATAGATACCGGATACCGGTCCTTGACCATACGCGATCCAGCCCAGCTCGCGGCCGTCCGATCCGATTCCGACGTCGGTCCCGATCCGCGCTGAGTCAGGTCATCCCCGCGGCGTAGCGGCCGGCCCGGCGGTCGATCTCGGCGTCCAGATCCTCGTCGAGTCGTTCCTGCTGGGCCCGGCTCCGCTCGTCGATGTCGTGGATGCTCGCCTTGGTGGCCGCCTCGAAGGTGTAGTCGGTGACGTCGAGGCTCCGGCCGTGGAAACGCTGCCCGGCGGAGAGCTGCCGGTTGACCAGCACGTCGTAGGCGGTGGTGCCGCTGAAGATCTTCGCGAGCACCGGCAGGCTGTCCACCAGGATGAGCAGGAGTCGTACCAGCCACTGCGCCGCGTGCACGAATCCGCTCCGGTCCGACAACCGCTCCAAGCCTCGGGCCTCGTCGATGATGTCGATGGGTCCGAAGCTGCCCCGGAAATCCCCGACCTTCGTCGCAATGGCCGTCTCCACGGTCGCGCCGTGCGCCTTCCGCGAGGCGGCGAGTTGGGACGTCAAGGTGTTGATCTGCTGGTCGAGCACGGCTGCCCGGGTCCGCTTGCCGGGCAGGTCGACCTCCTTCTGGAAGCTGTCGGCCACCTTCCACGCGCTGTCACAACGGAACCCCTTCCCCGCCCGCCCGGACGTTCCGCCACGTTTGACGCCGGCGCACTCGTCCTGGGCGAACTTCTGCTTGCCGGCGAGGTCCGCGTTGAGCTTCGTGATCTCGGAGTCGAGCGCGTCACGCTCGGCGGTGAGTCGGGTCAGCTCGCCCTCCTGCGCCGCGGGCCCCTTGATGCCCAGTTGATAGTCGCGGCATTCGGGGAGGCTTGTTGTGTCCGTGCCGTCCGCCGGGTTGCACAGCGTCCAACGTCCGGCCTGGATCCGGACCTGCTTCTGTCGGTCCTGCTCGACGTCCGCGTGGATCGCCGGGTGGAACACCCAGAGGACGAGCGGCTCGGCGATCACGCTGCCGAGCAGGACCGCCATGACCAGCCGGGGAACGAACATGAGCCAACGGGACCGGCCCAGCGATCCGTGTGTGCTGGAAACCATCCAGCTATCGATGGCCAGCACGAGAAAGCCCCAGAACAGGGCGATCGGCACCACCATGGGCCACGGCACGTCGAGCACCCGGCGCAGTGCGACGAAGAGCGAGATCGCCGCCATGAGGCCGGTGTTCACGAGGATCAGGCCGAGCCGGGTGTAGCGGGGGCGGTCCTCCGGCACCCAGTCCAAGACCTCCTCCCGAATGCCGACGAGGCGTCGGGGCAGCACGGCAGGGCCGGCATCCGGCGGCGCAGGCCGATCGGCGACGGCGCGTTGGCGCGGGATCGCCGGTCCGTCCGGGCGGAGAGGGTGGGACGGTTCACCGTCGGTGGTCCCCAACTTCGGCAGTTCCACGGTGCTCTCAGTCATCTTCTTCCCGCACCTCCACGTCGACGTCGATGGCCTCGCCGTCGTCGTCACCCTTCCGCTCGTCGTTCTTGCCCGATTCGATCGGAACGGCACTGTCGGCGGTCAGCTCGTCGCGTTCGGGCGCGGTCAGCGCGCGATCCGTGCCGGACAGGTCGGCAACCAACTGGTCCACTCGTACGTTGACCATGTCGAGATGGCCGTTCTTGGCCAGTTCCCGAAGCACCTCCAGCTTCATCTCCAGTTGGCGGTTGCGGTCTTCGCGCTGCTCCCGGCGCCGAACCCGTTTGTCCTCCCGCTTCTCGCGGTCCCGCTCCAGCCGCTCCTCACGCTCCTGACGTTCCCGCTCACGCCGGTCCTCGCGATCCTCTCGGCGCCGCTGCGTGCTGTCCTGGCGTGTCCAGTCCAGTGCCCGGCGAGCGTCCTCGCGGTCCAGTTGGGCCTGATCCCGCTCGTACGCTTCACGCTCCTTGCTGACCAACTGCATCTGCTCGGCGAGTTGCCGGGCATCGATCTCGCCACTGGCCTGAGCGAAGATCAGTGCCTTGACCGGGTCGGTGCCGTACGCCTCGAACGCGAACTCGACCTCACGCCGGGCGAATTCCAGCTTCTCCGCCTGCAGCCGCTGCTCGTGCCGCTGCTGGCGGACGGCGGCCACGTGGGTGTGCTCCTGCTCCTCCTGCTCGGCGAGGTGCTTTCCCTCCCGGCGACGCCCGGCCAGGTGCTGCGCGTGCCGCTCGTCGTCGATCTCGTCGTCGTATCGGTAACCGCGTCGTTGCGTCTCCAGCAGGTGTTCGGTCTCGGCCTTGCGGCGTTGCTCCTCGAACGCCGCTTTCTCCTGGGGGGTCAACACCTCCACCCCCACGAAGCTCATTCGCATCCCGCGCACATCCGGTGGCTTGACCTCGGTGTACGCCCGTATCCGGGCCGTCGCGTCTCGACGCAGCGCGTTCAGGTCGTCCATGTGGTAGGTCAGGGCTAGGTGACCCAGCTTCGAGTCGCGCCGCAGGTAGGCCAGGATGGCCGCGCCGGCATTCATGTCCTCCCGGACCGCCCGGGCTGGATCGGTGACGGTGCAGGCGAATGTGACGCGGACGGTGAAGTCGAAGGCCGCCGCCGACGGCAGCGTCAGATCCGCGGTGACGGGGACACCCTCGGCGACGTTGACCAGGCTCACGTGGTCTGCGCGGACCACCTGGTCGTGCTCGGGGGAGAGCTCGCCCCGGTCGACGACGTACTGGCCGTCCACCCGGTAGACCCACACCTCGTGGGCCCCCGCGCGGGGCAGGTCGCCGGCTTCGCGTCGCTTACGGCCCAGGCCGAACATGCCTCGGCTCGCAGGCGGGTCCAGATGCTCACTACGCACGATCGGGTAGGCGTTCATACCATGCCTTTCTCAGCTTGCCTCGGGCGGTAGTAGCGACCGACCACGCCCAACAGGACGAGTGCAGGCGAGCGATCCTGCTTGCCTCGGCCGCGTCTCCATGAGTTGACGGTGCGGAGATCCTCGTAGAACGGGGCGACCTCGTCGGCCGGCAGCGCCGACACCAGCGCCTCGCCGAGCCGGGATGCCATGCCGAGCGGGTCGTCGCTGATGTGACCCAACTGGTTGAGCCCGTGCCACAGGGCCTGAAGCACCAGCGACCGGTGGGGGCGGAATCGGATTCCCTCGGCCCACAGCCGCGCGACGTCCGCCACACGCTCCGGGTACTTGTCGAGGTAGAGAAAGGTGACCGGAACCCGGTGCCGGTTCTCGCGCATGACGAGCAGCTCGGCCAGAACGCGTCGGGCCCGAACCGCGATCACCCGGTCCACGCGTCGCTCCGGCACCCGGTGCATCTGTCGTTCCAATGTCGAGAGGACCTTGCCGGCGTCATCGGTGTCCAACAGGGTGTCGAAGAGCGCCGCCATCGCGAAGCACGCCTGTTCGAAGCCCTTCGCCGAGGCCACGATCAGGTGCCACAGTTGCTTGATCGCCTGGGTCGGGTCGCACGAGCCGGCCTCCCCGCTGTACGCCATGGCCGCGGTCCACCGCTGTTCGGGATCGCCGTGGTTGGCCCACTGCTTGATCACTTTCAGCGCCGTCGGCATGGTGTCCTCGGAGAGGCACATCGCCCACAGGATGAAGACCGCAGTCACCTGTCCCGGGGACCGGACCAGACCCTTCGACCACGGCGTCAGGTAAGAGTGCTCGACCTCGTCGAAGTCGGCCGCGGCCAGCAGCGCCAGGCCGACGCCGATCTCGGCGTCGGATCCGTGTGCCACGATCTCGGTCAGCCACTCGGCGGTGGCGTTCCAGAAGGGCGTCTCGAATCGGCAGCTCAGCTCCCTGAGGACATGCCGTCGGTAGCTGTCGTTGCGGAAGCTCAGCACTCGGCGGTCCCAGGTCCGGCCGGCTACCCACCGCTCGGTGATGAGCCCCTCGTCGCTGAGGCGTTGCCGGCGGCGATCCAGGTCGTCCTCCTCCCGTTCGGCCTTCTTCTGTCGCCCGCCCGCCGCCGGCGACCTCGTCACCCCGTGCTGGCGCATCCTCACTTCCAGCCCGGCGCGAAGGGACTCGAACTCGCGGTGGGTGACCTCCCCGAGCAGGGCCAGCGCCGCCACGTCCAGCACGCTCGTCAGATCCTTCTTGTGCCCGTCGAACCAGTCCCGCACCCGTCGAGCGGACGTCTCCGTCAGCTTGCTCAACGCCGCCTTGGGCTTCTCGCCGTCACAGATGCGGCTCATCACGGCGACGACGTCCGTCATCGAACACTCGTCGTGGAACTGCCCGACGATTCGTTCGATCGCATCCTCCGGGAAGTCCCGGACCGCGAGGTGGACCCGCGCGACCGCGCGCAGGTCCGGCCGTCGCCAGGTCAACTGCCCGACCGATTCCACCCGGTCGTCGGCGGGGACCACGGTGGTCGTCACCAGGTACGCACCGGCCCGGCGTACCTGGTCGCGCACCGTTCGCCAGGCGAAGTCGAGGTCGTCGACCCGGTCGACCTCGGTGCGGTTGACGATGAGGTAGCCGTAGCCACTGCGGTACGAGCGGGTGGACAGATCCTTGTGGTCGCTGACCGCGGAAATCACCACGAGTTGTCCCTCGGTGACGGCCCGGAGCAGGTTGATGCCGCTGGCTCGCTTGCCCAGCCCCGTCGCGCCGCAGAGGATGACGACGTGATCGGCCGTCAGCCGTCGCAGAGCCTCTTCGTAGCCGTCGGGACGGCAGTAGTACCGCGTCTCCGCGCGGATTTCGTCGTCCGCGAGTTTGCCGATCGCCGCGCGGCGGGTGGCCTTGCCGCGCCCGCCGCTCTTGCCGATCGTCTGCGTGCTCACCCGCTCGTAGAAGAGGTTGATCACTTCCGCGATCTGCTTCGGGTCACGCTTGCCGTGGTCACCGTCGGCGCCGCTCGCACCCTCGCGGCCGCCCCTGTCACCACCCTCGGTAGCGACGGCCGTGGGCACCGGCTGCTCGACGGGCGCCGCCGGTTCGTCCGTCTGCGGAGGTGGTGTGCTGCCATCGACCGACTCAGTCACGACGGTGGTCCTTTCGGATCCCGATGACCTCGGCCGACACCTGACCGTGGAACTCGTTGATGACGTCCGCCCGGTAGTGCCGGTTGCCGGTGGCGGTGACTGCGGCAGGTCCGGAGTCGGGCACCGCGGCGGTGGTCTTCGCCGGCTCCGGGTCCGTCGTTCCGGATGGCGGGGCGAGTACCAGTCCGTGCACGTCGAACCCGGGCACGTACAACCAGGCATCCTCCGTGAATTCCTTGTGTCGCACCGTCACGTTGCGGAATCGGACGGGGCGCAGGGCGGTGTGTCCCTGGGCGACTGTGTCGAGGAAGAGGCGGTTGGAGAGCACCACCACCAGGTCGGCCTGTGGCGCCACGGCCTGCGCAGCGCGAGCCGGCGCCGAGTCGACGAGCCGACTGACCACGACGGTGCCGGCGCCGGCGTACCCGTTCGCGGCCGGTTCCACAATGCCGTGGTGCAGCGCCAGTCGCAGCCGCAGTCGGGCCTCATCCCGCCGGTCCTCGTTGTGGTCCGCCAACCGGTCGGCCAATTCCCGGGTGAAGTCGTCGATCAGCACGTTCTCTGGCTCGTCCGCCGGCAGGACCGCGAGTTCGCCGTCCCCCGCCTTCTGGCAGTCCCACGCCGGGCGACGAAGGCCCACCGCCGTCGCGCTGGCCGCCATGAGGTCAATCAGATCCCGCTGGATCGCGACCTGTCGCCGGCCGTTCGCCGCTCCGTAGCCGCGGGCATCGACTGACAACAGCGGCCGAAGACCGACCGGACCACGTCCTGCCATGATCTAACCCCACTCTCGCGGATGTGGCTGCTGGAACCAGCCAACTACAAGATCGTCATTCGGATTACCGCAAAATCCGGAATCCGTGCCAGCCACTCGTCGACGTTCGGCAGCGCCGATCCCGCTGAGCCGACGTGTCGGCCGACCTACTCATGCTCGAGCTGTGTTTTTGCGTGTGATGCCACCGTTCGCTATGGGGATGAATCTTGTTCCGGCGAGCAAAAGCGAACAACCGGCCAATCGTCCTTGTGCAACCAACCGATCGAGGACCGGGCGGCCCGGAAAGTCAGCGCAGAGCGCGATCGTCCAGTATTCGGAGTCAGGTTCCCGACACCTGGTTGCCGTACACAAATCATCGAAGGGGGATCGACTGCATTGTGTTCACTGGCGCTGGAGTGGTACCCATTCAACCGTGACCGTCCATATGCCTCCTCCCCGTCCGCGCCCGGCGGCCCCGGCACCCGTCCGGCTACCAGGTCCGGCAGCGGGCACCACCGACTCCGGTGCGACCCGTCAGCCGGTCGACGGGGTCAGTGCGGACGTCCACGCCATTCACCAGGCGGACGTCAGCGCGTTGCGCGCGAACCTGGACATCGCCTGGCGCAGTCACGCGGCACAGGAGAGCTGGACGGCCAAGGTCGATACGAAGGTTTCCATCTTCCTGGCTCTGGACGGCGCCGTGCTGGGATCCGTCCTCGCCGCACGGGCACAGCGTGGGGGCGCTTTCCAGCAACTGGACGGCTGGCGAGCCAACCTGCTCACGCTCGCCCTGGTGCTCTGCGCGGCCGGCGCCGTCCTGGCCGCGGCGGCGGTTTTCCCGATGCTGGGTCGCGCGCGTCGGGCTGAGCGACGGCGGGGCATCATCTATTTCGGTGATCTCCGCCATCGGGAGCCTGCGGATCTGGCCCGGCAATTGGCCGAACTCACCCTGCCTGAACATTTCGACCAGGTGGCCCGGCAGTTGGTGGCGATCGCCCGGACGAGCTGGGCGAAACACCGGATACTGCAATTGGCTTCAGCACTGACGATTCCCGGCTACGTGATGATCCTGGCGGTGCTGGCCACCTGAGAGCTGCCCGCCGCTGCTGCTGTTGTCCCGAGAACTGCTGCGCACATGAGTATTCGCACTCATGAGCGCCGGTGGGTACTGCGCGATTCTGCCCCCGCGCCTGTCATCGAGGTCCGCGAATTGTTCCGACGTGGCGCCGACGGTGCGACGTTGCGGCGCTGGGGAACTGGCGTGCCGGGCCGTGGAGGGCGTCGACGGCTACGGCGTGCGGACTGCGGGCTGAACCGGACCCGGGCACAGCCCGGCGGTGCTACCGGTTGGGGCGCGTGGACGTCCAGCCCTGGCGGTGCAGTCGCTCGACACCGTCCAGCAGCAGGTCCAGCGCGAACTCGAACTCGAACTGGTCGTCGCAACCCGACCCGACCACCGACTCGTCGTCGTGGGACGCCGCGCCGGCGATCGCGGCGAGGTGCGGGAACCGGGCGGCGACCTCCGGCGGGAAGCCGGCCGCCGGGTCGGATTCGGCCGGGCCGGAGCGGCCGGCGCGGCGGGTGGCGTCGAACAACTCCTGGCTGAAGCCGAGGATGCGGCTGCCCATCGCGTGCATCACGTGGTGGGCCAGGTCGGTGGAGAACCCACCGGCCCGGAGCGTGCCGACCATCGAGTCGAGATAGCCGAGGACGCCGGGCGTCGGCGTGTTCCGCGACTCGATCGCGAGCGCCGCCCAGGGATGGCGGAGCAGCATCTGCCGCGCCGAGAGGACGCGTCCGCGGACCGCCTGTCTCCAGCCGGCGTCGGGCGCCGGCGGGTCGATTTCGCCGACCACCACGTCGATCATGCCGTCGAGCAACTCGTCCTTGTTGGCCACGTGCTTGTAGAGCGCCATCGGCACGACGCCCAGGTGCTGCGCGAGGTTGCGCATGCTGAGGGATTCGATCCCGCCCGTGTCGGCGAGCGCGACGGCGGTACGCAGGACGCGCTCCCTGCTCAGGGGCGTGCGGCGGAGCGCCTCGGCCTGCTCGACCATGTCGTCCTCGTCTTCCGGGGGCAGTGCTTGCACCCTAACTCCCTTGACAGGTGTACGGTGTACACCCATCATGGGCGTACACCGTACACCTGGGAGGAACCATGAAGGCGATCGTGCAGGACCGATACGGCCCGCCGGAGACGCTGACGCTCGCGGACGTCCCCACGCCGAGACCCAACCCCGACGAGGTGCTCATCCGGGTCGAGGCCGCCTCGCTCAACGCGTACGACTGGCACGCCATGCGGGGCGACCCGCGGATGGCACGGTTGGCGCTGGGGCCGTCCCGGCCACGGGCGCGCATCCGCGGCCGGGACGTCGCCGGCCTGGTCGAGGACGTCGGCGCCGACGTTCAGCGGATCCGACCAGGCGACGCCGTCTTCGCCGACCTCGGCGACGCCAACGGCGCGTTCGCCGAGTACGTGTGCGTACCCGCGGCCCTGGTCGCGCCGCGGCCGGCGAACCTGACGCCGCAGCAGGCGGCGGCCCTGCCACTGGCCGGCGCCACCGCGCTCGTCGGGCTACGCGACGCCGGGCGGGTCGAGCCCGGCCACCGCGTCCTCGTCAACGGCGCCTCCGGCGGCGTCGGCACCCTGGCCGTCCAACTGGCCAAGGCGCTCGGCGCGACCGTGACCGGCGTGTGCAGCACCCGCAACGTCGACCTGGTCCGCTCGCTCGGCGCCGACCACGTCGTCGACTACACCCGCGACGACTTCACCCGGGCCGCGGACCGCCACGACGTCGTGTTCGACCTGGTGGGCAACCGCTCGCTCGCCGCGCTGCGCCGGGCGGCCACCCCGACCGGGACGCTCGTGCTCTCCGGCGGCGGCGTCTACCGGGGTGGCAGTCTCGTCGGGCCGGTCTGGTTGATGGCCCGTGCGCGGCTGCTCGCGCCGCTGGTCCGGCAGCGCGTCGTCGTCCTGTCCACGGCGCCCGGCCGGGACCACCTCGACGCGCTGCGCGCCCACGCCGAGGCCGGGCACCTCACCCCGGCCATCGACCGCACCTATCCGCTGGACGAGGTGCCCGAGGCCATCCGATATCTGGAGGGTGAGCACGCCCGGGCGAAGGTCGTCATCACCCTCTGACGGATCTCCGAGGTGGCGGCGGAGGAGGATGACCGCGGGGCGGTGCGCCGCACCGCCCCGCAGCGCGCGGCCGACGGCCGCGCCGGAGCATCCGTCAGCCGCCGCGCCGGTCGTGCGGGACGGTGACGGTGACGGTGCAGCCCGCCGGCCGGCCGATCTCGTCGTGACCGGTGTACGTCAGGCGGTACACCCGGTCGCCGCCCTTGCCGGCGCGTTCCGCCCGCAGTTTGCCGCGGGTGTCGGCGGTGCCGGTGGTGAAGCCGCTGACGTCGGTGGCGTCCCCGCCGGTCACGCCGGTGAGGGTGAACGCGTGCGGACCGAGCACCCCGTCCCGCAGGCCCACGCTGACGGTGACGTCGACGAGCTTGTGGTTCGGCGGCCACAGCACCGGCCGGTCCACCACGCAGTCCAGCGGCCGTACCGGCAGGGGTGCGGCCAGGGTGGCGGTGGCGTGCCCGATCGTCGCGGTGAGCCGGCCGCCGGCCTCGTAGTACATGTGCGCGGTACGGCCGTCGAAGTAGAACGTGGGGGCAGCCGACCGGCCGAGGTCGGGCGCGGCGGCCATCGAGTCGTGCACGACGCCGAGGTGGATCTCCTGGTCGACGTTCGCGCCCACGTCGACCGCGTGCATGTTGCCGTCGGCCGCGTGGTAGATCACCAGGTTGCGGTCGTTCCAGCGGAGGAAGAACGGCCCCGAGGCGTTCGGCCCCTCGTCGCCCTGCGGGGTGACGATCGGGTCGGGCTGGATGGCCCAGGTCCGCGCGTCGTTCGAGACGGCCCAGCGGATCCGGCGGGACACCGGCCCGGTGGGGCCGGGCGCGCCGCCGGTGGGGTTGTCCATGAAGACCATCAGATACCGCGTGCCGAGCCGGGCCACGGACTGTTCGAACACCCGGGCGTACGAGGTCTCGCCGCCGGTGCTCCCGTCCCGGCTGACGGCGGTGCCGCCGTAGTCGAAGTGGATGCCGTCGTCGGAGGTCGCGTACCGGGTGATCGAGTTCTCGCCGTGGTAGTAGAGGAAGAGCTTGCGCTCGCCCTCGATCCACACCGCGTGCGGGGAGGAGACGTGGCTGACCGTGGTGTAGTGCGGCAGCCACGTGTTGCCGATGAGCGGGTTCGCGTCGTACTCCGTCCACGGCCCGTCTATCGAGTCGGCGTAGGCGAGCGAGATGCCGCCCGGTCGTTCGTGCGGCGCGTAGTAGAGGTAGTACGTGCCGAGCGGGTGGGGGAAGTAGTCGGCCGCGCGGATGACGCTGGGGAAGATGAACTCGTCCGTCGGGTTGTAGGCGAGGTCGTCCTTGTCGAAGGCGGTGCCCGCGTAGGTGAACGCCGGGAAGTCGAGTCCGGGATCGGCGGCGGCCGGCACGGCGCCGGCCGCGGTGACCGCGAGCAGGGCGACGCCGGCGGTGGCGACGGCGCGGCGGGGTGAGGGTACGGATGGTCTCGGCATGCGTCTTCTTCCTGTGCTGTCGGGTGGCACCGAGGGACAGGCATAACTCTCGGTAGAGGTGCAGGCGTCATCGACCGTCGGAGCCGATGCGCCGCCGGGGTGCTAATACGTATTAGCATCTATGTTTCTCAAATGTTGCGGCCACACCGCCGCCCGTGTCAAGGGGGCCACCTCGCGCCGCCGCTAATGCGCATTACTTCAGGGAGTTCATTCGCCGGAAATCTTCGTCCACCCCTTGACACCGGCCGGGGTCAGCGGCCACGCTCCATCCCAACGCCGAGCGCTAATACGCATTAGCCGCCCCGGAAGGACCGACGTGACCGCTTCCCCCAAGCGCGTGACCCAGCGTGACATCGCCCGGATGGCAGGTGTCAGCCAGGCGACCGTGTCGCTGGTGCTGAACAACCGGACCGACGCCGACGTGCGCATCGCCCCGGAAACCCGGGACCGGGTGCTGCGGGTCATCGCCGAGACCGGCTACGCCGCCGACCCGGCCGCCCGCCGCCTCGCCTCGCGGTTCAACCGGATCATCGGCGTGTTCACGTACGAGCCCGCCTTCCCCAGCGGCAGCCGGGACTTCTTCCACCCGTTCCTGCTCGGCATCGAGGAGTACGCCGAACGGGTCGGCTGCGACCTGCTGCTGTTCACGAGCGCGCCGGTGGTGGACGGCCGACGACGCATCTTCCACCAGGACAACCGGCTCCGGCTCGCCGACGGCTGCATCCTGCTCGGCCGCGAGATCGACGGCGCGGAGCTGGACCGACTCAACCGCGACGGATACCCCTACGTCGCCGTCGGGCGCCGCGACGACGCCAGCGGTCCCGTGCCCTACGTCGGCGCCGACTACGCCACCGCGGTGGCCCACCTCGTCGAGCGCGCGTTGCGCGACGGTCACCGGCGCCTGACGTACGTGGGCATGGGCATGACCGCCGAGTCCTCGCGGGACCGGCGGCGCGGTTTCGACGCCGCGGCGACCGGCGCGGAGCACGCCCGGCAGGTCGTCGCGGCGGCCGGGGCGGCCGACGCCGCCGTCGACGAGCTGCGGGCCGACGGCAGCACGGTCGCCTTCGTGGAGGACTTCGCCACCGCCGTCGCGCTGGAATCGGCGGCCCGCCGGCGCGGCCTGTCCGTGCCCGGCGACCTGTCGATCGTGACGCTCGGCGACCCGACGTCCCCGGTGCCCACCGACATCACCTTCACCGGCTTCCACATCCCGCGCGAGGAGATGGGCCGGCAGGCCGTCGAGGTGCTCACCGGCGTCATCGACGGCAGCGCGGCCGGGCCGCAGCAGCGCCTGCTGCCCTGCGAACCCGTCGAGGGCGACACCCTCGGCGCACCCGAACCGGCGGTCGGCCGGCACTGAGCGGTCGACCGGCACTGAGCGGCCGACCGCACCGAGCGGTCGACCGGGCAACTGGAAGGAAGCAATGGCAAAGATGCGTGCGGACGTCCTCGTCGTCGGCGGCGGACTGGGCGGCGTCGCCGCGGCGCTCGCCGCGGCCCGGGCCGGCCGGTCGGTCGTCCTGACCGAGGAGTTCGACTGGCTCGGCGGGCAGCTCACCAGCCAGGCGGTCCCACCCGACGAGCACTCCTGGATCGAGCAGTTCGGCGCCACCGCCAGCTACCGGGAGCTGCGCGACGGCATCCGGGACTACTACCGCCGCCACTACCCGCTGACCGAGCGGTCCCGGGCCTGGACCGACCTCAACCCGGGCGCCGGCTGGGTGAGCCGGCTCTGCCACGAGCCCCGGGTCGCTGTCGCCGTCCTGGAGCAGATGCTCGCGCCGCACCGGGGGGCCGGGCGGTTGACGGTGTTGCAGCCGTACCGGCCGGTGGCCGCCGAGACCGACGGGGACCGGGTCACCGGCGTCACGCTCGCGCACCGGGACCGGGACGACCGGATCGAGGTGGTGGCGCCGTACGTGCTGGACGCCACCGAGACCGGCGAGCTGCTGCCGCTGACCGGCACCGAGTACGTCACCGGGTTCGAGTCGCAGGCGGAGACCGGCGAACCGAGCGCCCCGGCGCAGGCGCAGCCGATGAACATGCAGGCGGTGTCCGTCTGCTTCGCCCTGGACCACGTCGACGGCGACCACACCATCGACCGGCCCGCCTCCTACGACTTCTGGCGCGACTACAAGCCCGACTTCTGGGGCGACCGGATGCTGTCCTGGCGGTCGCCGCACCCACGGACGCTGGAGATCGTCGAGCGCAGCTTCACCCCGAACCCCGACGACGATCCGCTGAGCGTCCACGCCGACCAGCGGCTCAACCCCGGTGACGGCAACCTGTGGACGTTCCGGCGCATCGCCGCGCGGCGCAACTTCGTCGACGGGGCGTACGGCAGCGACATCACGCTCGTGAACTGGCCGATGATCGACTACTTCGAGAGCCCGGTCATCGACGTGCCGAACGCGACCTGGCATCTGGCCCAGGCGCGCGAGCTGTCGTACTCCGTCCTGTACTGGTTGCAGACGGAGGCCCCCCGCCCCGACGGCGGCACCGGCTTCCCCGGGCTGCGGCTGCGCGGCGACGTGACCGGCAGCGGCGACGGCCTGGCACAGGCGCCCTACATCCGGGAGTCCCGCCGGATCCGCGCCGAGTACACGGTGGTGGAGCAGGACCTCTCCCTCGCGGTGCGGGGTGAGCACGGCGCGGTGAGCTACCCCGACTCGATCGGCGTGGGGATGTACCGCATCGACCTGCACCCGTCGACCGGCGGCGACAACTACATCGACGTCGGCTCCTGCCCGTTCGAGATCCCGCTCGGGGCGCTGATCCCGCAGCGGATGGAGAACCTGCTGCCGGCCGGCAAGAACATCGGCACCACGCACGTCACCAACGGCAGCTACCGGCTGCACCCGGTCGAGTGGAACGTCGGCGAGGTCGCCGGCCTGCTTGCCGACTTCTGCCTGGCGCGGGGCGAGTCCCCGCGCGCGGTCCGCGGCACCCCCCGCCTGCTGGCCGAATTCACGGACCGCGTCTCGGCCGCCGGCGTCCAGCGCCGGTGGCCGCGGATCGCGGGCTACTGAAACCCCCGGTGAGGAGAAGATAGTGAAAACACGAAAGGGTTTGGCCGCCGTCGCCGCGGCGTTGTCAGGTGTCCTCGCGCTGTCCGCCTGCGGCGGTGGCGGCGAGGCGAAGGACGACGGCCCGGCCAGCCTGCGGATGACCGTCTGGTCGGCCAACGAGGCGCACCTGAAGCTGTTCAACGAGATCGCCGACGAATACCGCAAGAGCCACCCGGACGTCGCGGAGATCACGTTCGACCCGCTGCCGTTCGACAACTACACCACCACGCTGACCACGCAGATCGCCGGCGGCAACGCGCCCGACCTGGCGTGGATCTTCGAGAACTCGGCCCCGGACTTCGTCGCCTCCGGCGCGCTGCGCCCGCTCGACGACACGCTCAGGAAGACCGACGGCTACCAGTACGACGACCTGTCCGCCGCCACGCTCAAGCTCTGGCAGGAGGACGGCAAGCTGTACGCGTACCCGTTCTCCACCTCGCCGTTCGGGGTGTTCGTCAACACCGACATGGTGAAGAAGGCCGGGCAGAAGACGCCGGCCGAGCTGATCGCGGCCGGGCAGTGGACCTGGGACAACGCGCTGGCCACCGCCGGCGCGACCGCGGCGGAGTCGGGCAAGGCGGGCCTGGTGATCCGCGACTTCGACTACAAGGGCTGGGACAACCTGTCCACCTTCTGGACCGGCTGGGGCGCCCAGGCGTGGAGCGAGGACGGCAGGAGCTGCGGCTTCGCCAGCCCGGAGATGGTCGACGCGATGACCACCCTGCACAAGGCCATCTTCAGCGGCAAGGCGCTGCCCGGTCCGGGCACCACCGCCGACTTCTTCGCCGGTGACGCGGCCATGACGGTCACCCAGATCTCGCGTGCCTCGCTGCTGAAGGACGACGGTTTCGGCTGGGACCTGGTCCCGCTGCCGGCCGGCCCGAAGGGCCCGTACGCGGTGGTCGGGCAGGCCGGCCTCGGGGTGATGAAGAAGGGCCCGCACGCCGAGCAGGCAGCCGACTTCCTGGCGTTCTTCACCAACCCCGCCAACTCGGCGAAGCTCGCCCAGTTCTTCCCGCCGCCCCGCACGTCCCAGCTCACCGCCGAGACGCTCGGCAAGACGAACCCGAAGCTCAAGCCGGAGCAGCTCCAGAAGGTCGTCGTCGACGGCATCACCAGCGGCGTGGTCAAGCCCAGCCACGCCGGGCAGGCCGAGCTGAGCCAACAGGTCCGCGCCGGACTGGACCCGCTGTGGCAGCCGAACGCCGACGTCAAGGCCGTGCTCGACGGCGTCTGCGCCAAGATCCAGCCGTTGTTGGCGAAGTAGGGCCGAGAATCATGACCCAGACGGACACCAGGGTGGGCCCGGCCGCTGCCGGGCCCGCCCCGGGCCGGGCCCGGCCGTTCTGGACCAGCCGTCGCCGGGACCAGCTCACCGGTTACCTGTTCATCGCCCCGCAACTGCTCGGCAGCGTGCTCTTCGTGATCGTGCCGCTGGTCCTCGTGGTCTGGTACAGCCTGCACGAGTGGAACGTGCTCGCCGGCAGCTTCGAGTACGTCGGCGCCGACAACTACACCGCGCTCGCCGACGACCCCAACCTCGGCTCGGTCCTGCGGGCCACCGGCCTGTTCTCCGTCGGTCTGGTGGTGTTCAACCTCGGCCTGGCGCTGCTGCTGGCCGTGCTGCTCAACCAGAAGCTGCGGGGCACCATCCTGTTCCGCACCCTGTTCTTCTCCCCCGTGGTCGTCTCCCTGGTGGCCTGGACCATCGTCTGGGGGTTCCTGCTCCAGAAGAACGGCGGGATCAACGGACTGCTCGACACCGTCGGCGTCACCGGGCCGAACTGGCTGCGCGGCGAGGGCACCGCGATGCTGTCGGTCGTCGTCGTGCAGGTGTTCAAGAACGTCGGCCTGAACATGGTGCTGTTCCTGGCCGCCCTCCAGGGCGTGCCGGCGGACCTGTACGAGGCCGCGGAGGTCGACGGGGCGGGCCGGATGCGCCAGTTCTGGCGGATCACCGTGCCCCTGATCAGCCCGACGATCCTGCTGACGTCGATCATCACGGTGGTCGGGTCGCTCCAGGTCTTCGCGCAGATCGCCGTGCTGACCCAGGGCGGGCCGGGCACCTCGACCACGGTGCTCGTCTACTACCTCTACCAGCAGGCCTTCCAGTTCCATCACTTCGGCTACGGCGCGACGCTGTCGATCCTGCTGTTCGTCATCGTGCTCGCGCTCACCGTGCTGCAGTGGCAGATGCGCAAGAGGTGGGTCTTCCATGAATCGTGAGCTGTCCCGCCGGGCCAAGCTGGCGCTCTACGGGGCGCTGCTGATCCTGGCCGTCCCGTTCGTCTTCCCCACCTGGTGGATGGTCACCTCGTCGCTGACGCCGGTGGCCGACATCTTCGCCTTCCCGCCGAAGCTGCTGCCGACCGACCCGAGGCTCGACGCCTACCGGCGGGTGTTCGAGTTGCAGCCGTTCGGGCAGCAGTATCTCAACAGCCTCTACATCGCGCTGCTGGTCACCGTCGGCACGCTGGCCGTGGCGGCGCTCGCCGGGTACGCCTTCGCGCGGATCCGGTTCCGCGGCCAGAACCTGCTGTTCCTCGTCGTCCTCGCGGGCCTGCTCATCCCCAGCGAGGTGACGATCGTGCCGCTGTTCCAGATGTTCTTCAAGGCCGGGCTGATCGACACCCACTGGCCGCTGATCCTGGTGCCGATCTTCGGCGCGCCGAGCGTGCTGGCGACGTTCATCATGCGGCAGTTCTTCATCAGCCTCCCCGACGAGCTGGAGGAGGCGGCCCGGGTCGACGGGTTGGGCCGCTTCGCCACGTTCTGGCGGATCGCGCTGCCGCTGTCCCGGCCCGCGCTGGGCGCGGTGTCCATCTTCACCTTCCTGCACAGTTGGAACCTCTACCTGGAACCCATCGTGTTCCTCTCCTCGCCGGAGAAGTTCACCCTCCCGCAGGCGCTCACCCAGTTCGTCGACGCGTACGGCGGCCCGATGTGGGACGTCCAGCTCGCGGCGGCGTCGATGACCGCGCTGCCGGTCCTGGTGGTGTTCGTCATCGCGCAGAAGCAGTTCGTCGAGGGCCTCGCGCACACCGGCCTGAAGGGGTGACCGCGCCGGTGATCGGCGTCGACATCGGCGGCACCAAGACCGCCGCCGCGCTTGTCGACCCGGACGGACGGGTGCGGGCCCGCCGGGAGGTCCCCACCCCGGCCCGCGCCGGGCCCGAGGCGGTGCTCGACGCCGCCGCCGGCCTGGCCGCGGAGCTGTTCGGCGCGGCCCGCGCCGGCCCGGTGGGGGTGGGCACCGCCGGCACCGTCGACCCGGCCACCGGCACCATCCGGTACGCCACCGACAGCCTCCCCGGGTGGGCCGGCACCCCGGTCGCCGGCGCCCTCGCCGCGCGGCTGGGCCGACAGGTGCGCGTCACCAACGACGTGAGCGCCGCCGCGCTCGGCGAGAGCTGGGCCGGCGCCGGGCGGGGCCGCCGGCACGTGCTGCTGGTGGCCGTCGGCACCGGGCTGGGCGGGGCGGTGGTCCGCGACGGCCGCGTCGAGACCGGCGCCCGCGGGGCGGCCGGCCAACTCGGGCACCTGCCCGCGCCCGGCGCGCACCGGCTGCGGTGCGGCTGCGGCCGGTACGGGCATCTGGAGGCGGTCGCCTCCGGCACCGGGCTGTCCGCCGCGTACGCCGTCGCGACCGGCGCCGGGGTCACCGGCCGGACCGTGGCGGAACGCGCGAACGCCGGTGACCGGATCGCCGGGCAGGTCGTCGACCGGGCCGGCGCCGCCCTCGGCGCGGCCCTGGCCGGGCTGGTCGCCCTGCTCGACCCGGAGGCCGTCCTGATCACCGGCGGGGCCGCCGCGGTCCTGCTGCCCGCCGCCTCCGCCGCCTACCGGGCGGAACTGCCCGAGGGCTGGGCCGGCGTGCCGCTGCTGCCGGCCGCGCTGGGCGCCGACGCCGTCCTGGTCGGCGCGGCCCGGCTCGCCACCCGAACGACAGACGACGGAGGGACCGGACCGTGAGCGTCCTCGACGACCTGGCCGGCGGGCTCGTGGTGTCCTGCCAGCCGCTGCCCGACGAGCCGGACGACCCGATGCGCGACCCGTACGTCCAGGCCCACGTGGCGGCGGCGGTCGTCCGCGGCGGCGCGGTGGCGGTCCGGGTCAACGGCCCGGACGACGTCCGGGCGGTACGCGCCGCCGTCGACGTGCCGGTGATCGGGCTGTTCAAGCACGGCGCCGGGGACGTGTTCATCACCCCGACCGCGGCGCACGCGCTGGCGGTGGCGCGGGCCGGCGCGCACGTCGTCGCGGTCGACGCGACCGACCGCCCACGGCCGGACGGGCGCGGCTTCGCCGACACCGTACGCGCGCTGCGGGAGCGGACCGACGCGCTGGTCCTGGCCGACGTCTCCACCGTGGCCGAGGGGGTCGCCGCGGTGGCGGCCGGCGCGGACGCGGTCGCCACCACGCTGTCCGGCTACACCGCGGCCAGCCCGTCGACCGACGGCCCCGACCTCGGGCTTCTGGCACGACTCGCCGCGCTGCTGCCGGTGCCGGTGCTCGCCGAGGGGCGGTACCGCACCCCGGAGCAGATCGGCCGGGCCTTCGCCGCCGGGGCGCACGCGGTGGTGATGGGCAACGCCGTCACCTCACCACTGTGGATCACCCGCCGGCTCGTGCCGGCCACCCCCCGCGCGCCGCACGGATCGCATCCGAGGGGGATTCATCACCCGTGATGGTTGCCGTTTTGCCGTCGCATCGATGGCGTTGGTGCGACTATGGAGGGCGTGGGAACTGCGAAAACTGCCATGCCGTCCATCTCGCCGCTGACCGGTGAGCCGATCAAGCGGGCCGATGCCGAGCGCCTCGCGGGGGTGCTGAAGGCGTTCGCCGATCCGGCTCGGCTGCGGCTGATCAGCCTGATCCAGTCCGCCCCGCAGGGCGAGGCGTCGGTGAGCGACCTGACCGCCCCGCTCGGGCTGTCCCAGCCGACGGTGAGCCATCACCTGCGGATCCTCACCGAGGCCGGGCTGCTCGAACGGGAGAAGCGTGGCGTCTGGGCCTACTACCGGGTGGTGCCGGCCTCGATCGCCGCGATCGCCGACCTGCTGACCCCGCCGCGCAAGCGGGCGACCAAGCGCGTGCGCTGAGCGCGCGCACCCCACCACGCCCGGCTGACGGCATTTCGGACACGGCGTAGAGCCAGCACGGCGCGTCTCGCCCGCCGATGTGTTCTAATTACTCGCGTCGATGTTCGCGCTAACATCGATGACCGGCTGCCACCACCGGCACCTCCGGCATCGTCATGCGTGCGGGCCTCGCGCCGGAACAGGGCGCCGGCGGCGGGTTCATCCTGCGCGGGTCAGCGTTCCATCGACGGCCATCACCACCCGTGAGGCTCCGCGCCGGTACGGACGGTCCCGGAGCCTGCGTATCCGAGGAGCCGTCATGCCCATCTCCCGTCCCCGAACCCTCCGGTACAGACGCCGACGCCTGGCGATCTCGGCCCTGGCCCTCGTGCTGGCCGCCGGCGGCACCGCCGTGGCGACACAGACGCGAGTGGCCGTCGCCGCTCCCGGACCGGGCGCCGTCGTGGGCGCGCAGTCCGGCCGCTGCGTCGACGTGCCGAACGGCAGCACCACGAACGGCACCCAGGTCCAGCTCTACGACTGCATCGGCGTCGCCGCGCAGAACTGGACGTACACGTCGGCCCGCCAGTTCACGGTCTACGGCACCAAGTGCCTGGACGCCAACGGCCAGGGCACCAGCCCCGGCACCGCCGTGATCATCTGGGACTGCCACGGCCAGGCCAACCAACAGTGGAACGTCAACGCCAACGGCACCATCACCGGCCAACAATCCGGCCTGTGCCTCGACGCCAACGGCGCCGGCACCGCGAACGGCACCAAACTGATCCTCTGGACCTGCAACGGCCAGGCCAACCAACGGTGGACCACGTCGACGACGCCGACGTCGGCGCCGCCCACCTCGCCGCCCCCGACCGGTGGCCGGCCGTGCGACCTCTACGCCGCCGGCGGGACGCCGTGCGTGGCGGCGCACAGCACCACCCGGGCGCTGTTCTCGGCGTACGGCGGCAACCTCTACCAGGTCCGCCGGTCCTCGGACAACGCCACCCGCGACATCGGGGTGTTGAGCGCCGGCGGCTACGCCGACGCCGGCGGCCAGGACTCGTTCTGCGGCGGCACGACCTGCGTGATCACGGTGGTCTACGACCAGTCGGGACGCGGCAACGACCTGTGGTACCAGGGTTCGGCGCAGGTCCCCGGCTCGTCGTCCAGCCGGCCGGCCATCGCGACGAGCGAGTCGTTGACCGTCGGCGGCGCCAAGGCGTACTCGCTCTACATCAATCCGAACAACAGCTACTGGCGGGACGGCCACCTGACCGGCATCCCGACCGGCAGCGCGCCCGAGGGCATGTACATGGTCACCAGCGGCACCCACGTCAACAGCGGCTGCTGCTTCGACTACGGCAACAGCGAGACCACCCGCAAGGCCGACGCCGCGGGAGCGATGGACGCGATCAACTTCAGCACCAGTTGCTGGTTCGGCGGCTGCTCCGGCAACGGACCCTGGGTGCAGGCCGACCTGGAATGGGGTCTCTACCCCGGCGGCAGCCAGTCCTGGAACCCCAACCAACGCGCCTTCACCAGCAAGTTCGTCACCGCCACGCTGAAGAACAACGGCACCAGCCGGTTCGCCATCAAGGGCAGCAACGCCCAGTCCGGCAACCTCTACACGCTCTACGACGGGTCACTGCCCAACGGCTACAGCCCGATGAAGAAGCAGGGCGCGATCATCCTGGGCAGCGGCGGCGACTGCTGCAAGCCCGGCGGTGGCGCCAACCTCAGCGCCGGCACCTTCTATGAAGGAGCCATGGTGGCCGGCTATCCCTCGGATGCGACCGAGAACGCCGTCCAGGCCAACATCGTGGCCGCCGGATACCGCTGAGAACACCCGCACACCACCCCCGAAAGGACCGTGATGTTAACGCTCTCAACAAGGCCGGCCCGACGCGGACTCGCCGTGCTCGCCAGCCTACTCGTCATCATCGGGCTCTTCCCGGCGATCGCCCGGGCGGACAACCCGATCGTGCAGCACATCTACACCGCCGACCCGGCGCCGCTCGTCTACAACGGTCGGGTCTACCTCTACACCGGCCACGACGAGGACAACTCGACCTGGTTCACCATGAAGGAGTGGCGGGTCTGGTCGTCCGACGACATGGTCAACTGGACCGACCACGGCTCGCCGCTCAACCTCGCCACCTTCAGTTGGGCCAAGCAGGACGCCTGGGCCGGCCAGGCGATCTACCGCAACGGCAAGTTCTACTGGTACGTACCCATGGTCGTGCGGGCGACCGGCCAGATGGGCATCGGCGTGGCGGTCTCCGACAGCCCGACCGGCCCGTTCCGGGACGCGATCGGCCGCCCGCTGGTGAGCAACGGTGAGATCGACCCCACCGTGTTCATCGACGACGACGGCCAGGCGTATCTCTACTGGGGCAACCCGCACCTGTGGTACGTGAAGCTGAACTCGGACATGATCTCGTACTCGGGCAGCCCGACGCAGATCCCGCTGACCACGGCGGGCTTCGGCACCCGGACCGGGGACGCGAACCGGCCCACCCTGTACGAGGAAGGGCCCTGGGTCTACAAGCGCAACAACCTCTACTACAACGTGTTCGCCGCCAAGTGCTGCTCGGAGTTCATCGGCTACTCGACGGCACCCGGCCCGACCGGGCCGTGGACCTACCGCGGCACGGTCATGCCCACCCAGGGCAGCAGCTTCACCAACCACCCCGGGATCGTCGACTTCAAGGGCGGCTCCTACTTCTTCTACCACAACGGCGCGTTGCCCGGCGGCGGTGGTTTCACAAGGTCGGTGGCGGTGGAGAAGTTCTCCTACGGGTCGGACGGCTCGATCCCGACGATGTCCATGACCAACGCGGGCGCCCCGCAGGTCGGGACGTTGAACCCGTACGTCCGGCAGGAGGCCGAGACGATCGCCTGGGGGCAGGGGATCGAGACCGAGCCGGCCAGCGGCGGCGGCATGAACGTCGGCTTCATCGACAACGGGGACTACATCAAGGTCAAGGGTGTGGCCTTCGGCACCGGCGCGACCTCGTACACCGCCCGGGTGGCCTCGGCCGGTAGCGGCGGCACCATCGAGTTGCGCCTGGACGGCACCAGCGGCCCGCTCGTCGGCAGTTGCCGGGTGTCCGGCACCGGCGGCTGGCAGACCTGGACGGACACGACCTGCGGGGTCAGCGGCGCCACCGGCACCCACGACCTCTACCTGCGGTTCACCGGCGGCAGCGGCTCGCTGTTCAACATCGACCACTGGCGGTTCACCTCCGGCACCACCACCCCGCCGCCCACCACCGCGCCGCCCACCACCGCACCGCCGACCACCGCACCGCCGACGACCCCGCCGCCCACCACCGCGCCGCCGACCACCCCGCCGCCCACCGGCGGCGCCTGCGCCGCGACCTACCGCACCACGAGTAGCTGGTCCGGCGGCTTCCAGGGCGAGGTGACCGTCACGGCCGGCGCCTCCGCGATCAACGGCTGGACGGTGGGCTGGAACCTGGCCGGAGGCCAGAGCATCAACCAGATCTGGGGCGGCACGCTGAGCACCAGCGGCTCCACGGCGACCGTCCGCAACGTCTCGTACAACGGCTCGGTGCCGGCCGCCGGCTCGACCACGTTCGGCTTCCTGGCCAACGGCTCGCCGTCGACCCCGTCCCTGACCTGCACCAGCCCCTGAGAGGAACACTCATGCGCAGAAGGACAGGGTGGCTCGCCGCAGCCGCCGCACTGACCATGGCCGTCGCCGGGGTGCTCACCCCGGCCGGCCCGGCCGGAGCCGAGTCCAACGGCGGGGTGCGGGTGATGCCGCTCGGTGACTCGATCACCGAGGGCACCCAGGTCCCGGGCGGCTCCCGGATCGGGCTGTGGCAACGGCTCGCCGCCGGCGGCTACCGGATCGACTTCGTCGGCTCCCAGTTCAACGGGCCGGGCAACCTCGGCGACCACGACCACGAGGGACACCCCGGCTGGCGGATCGACCAGATTGACGCCAACATCACCGGCTGGCTGAACGCCTACCAGCCGCGCACCGTGCTGCTGCACATCGGCACCAACGACATCCTGCAGAACTACAACGTGTCCGGCGCGCCGAACCGGCTCTCCACCCTGATCGACCACATCACCGCGACGGCGCCCAACGCCGACGTGTTCGTGGCACAGATCATCCCGCTGGCGAACTCCGGCCAGGAGTCGGCGGTACGCACCTTCAACGCGGCCATCCCCGGCATCGTGCAGTCCAAGGTGAACGCCGGCAAGCGGGTCCACCTGGTCGACCAGCACTCGGCGCTGAGCACCGCCGACCTGATCGACGGCATCCACCCGACCGCCGGCGGCTACGACAAGATGGCCGCGGTCTGGTACGCCGCGCTGCGGTCGGTGGAGGGCAGCATCGGCACCCCGGGCAACGGCGGCGGCACCACCTACCAGAACGTGCAGGTGGTCGGTGGCGGCTCGGGCCGGTGCCTGGACGTGCCGAACGGCAGCGCCACGAACGGCACCCAGGTGCAGTTGTACGACTGCTGGGGCGGCACCCCGCAGCGCTGGACCTACACCTCCGCGAAGCAGTTGCAGGTGCTCGGCAACAAGTGCCTCGACGCGAACGGTAGGGGGACCGCGAACGGCACCAGCGTGATCATCTGGGACTGCAACGGCCAGTCCAACCAGCAGTGGAATCTGAACGCCAACGGCACCATCACCGGCGTCCAGTCCGGACGCTGCCTGGACGCGGCCGGCTACGGCACCGCCAACGGCACGAAGATCAACCTCTGGGACTGCCACACCGGCACCAACCAGCAGTGGAGCATCCGAAGCTGACGTGCAAGGCGGGGCCCCTTCTTAACGCCTCCGGTATAGGAAGGGGCCCCGCTTAACCTCTCGAAGGAAGGAGGACGCCATGCCGAGACATCGGCTCATCGTCGGCGTCGTCACGGGAGTGGCGGGACTCGTCCTCGCCATGGGCGGCGTCGCGTTCGCCGCCGGTCAGGATTCCGTCGGCGTCGGCCCGCTGGCGGCGACCGCCGGCTGCGGCAAGGCCCCGGCGCTGACGAGCGGCTCGCACACGATCTCCAGCGGCGGCCAGAACCGTTCGTACATCCTGCGGATCCCCGACAACTACGACAACAACCACCCGTACCGGTTGATCTTCGGTTTCCACTGGAACGGCGGCACCGCGGGCGACGTCGACTCGGGCGGGACCAGCGGATACCTGTGGTCCTACTACGGGGTCCGGGCGCTGTCGAACAACAGCGCGATCTTCGTCGCACCGCAGGGCAACGGCAACGGCTGGGCCAACCCCAACGGCCAGGACCTGACGTTCGTCGACGACATGGTCCGCACGTTCTCCGCCGGGCTGTGCGTGGACACCACCCAGTTGTACGCGATGGGCTTCAGCTACGGCGGCGGCATGAGCTACGCCATCGCCTGTGCCCGGGCGAACGTCTTCCGCGCGGTGGCGGTCTATTCGGGCGCGAACCTCAGCGGGTGCAACGGCGGCACGCAGCCCATCGCGTACCTCGGAATTCACGGTCTGCGTGACGGGACGCTGCCGATCTCGGCGGGCCGCGCGCTGCGCGACCAGTTCGTCCGCAACAACGGTTGCACCCCGCAGAATCCGCCGGAGCCGGCGCAGGGCAGCCTGACCCACGTCGTCACCTACTACTCGGGTTGCCGGGCGGGCTACCCGGTGGCCTGGGGCGCCTTCGACGGGCCGCACGCCCCGAACGCGGTGGACGGCACCGCCGACCCGTTCGCGCCGGGCGAGCGGTCGTGGACGCAGGCCGTGGTGTGGCGGTTCTTCACCCAGTTCGACGGCACCACCCCGACGAACCCGCCGACCACGCCGCCGACCAGCCCGTCGCCCACGAACGGGCGACAGCTCGCCGGCGAACAGTCCGGCCGCTGCGTCACCGCGCCGACCCAGACCTCCGGTACGCAGGTGCAGTTGCAGGACTGCGCCGGGCAGTCCGGTCAGCTCTGGACCGCCGGGGCCAACCGCCAACTGCAACTGGCCGGCAACCTGTGCCTGGACGCGAACGGCGCGGGCACCAGCAACGGCACGGCGGTCATCGTGTGGGGCTGCAACGGACAGTCCAACCAGCAGTGGAACGTCAACCCCAACGGCACCATCACCGGCGTGCAGTCCGGGCTCTGCCTCGACGCCAACGGCGCCGGCACCGCGAACGGCACGAGGCTCATCCTCTGGTCCTGCAACGGTCAGGCCAACCAGCGGTGGAGCTGGCGCTGAGGTGTTAAGCGGGGCCCCTTCCTATACCGCAGACGTTAAGAAGGGGCCCCGCCTTGCACCTCAGGGGCGGAGGGTCCACTTCTGGTTGGCGCCGTTCAGGCACTGCCAGAGCTGGATTTTGGTGCCGTTGGTGGTGCCGAACGCGCTGGCGTCCAGGCACAGGTTGGACTGCACACCGGTGATGGTGCCGTCGGCGTTCAGGTTCCACTGCTGGTTGGACTGGCCGTTGCAGTCCCAGATGACCACCGGCGTGCCGTTCGCGGTGCCCCGACCGGAGGCGTCCAGGCACTTGTTGCCGTACACCGTGAGCTGCTTGCCCGAGGTGTAGCTGAAGCGCTGGTTGGCGTTGCCGTGGCAGTCCCAGAGCTGGAGCTGGCTGCCGTTCGTGGTGGTGGCGCCCGGCACGTCCGCGCACCGGCCGGACTGGCCGCCGACGATCTGGACGTTCTGGTTCGTCGGCCCGCCGTCGCCGGGCGGCAGCAGGGTGACGGTGGACGTGTCGCTGATGGCCGGGTGCGACACGGTGACCGTGGTGCCGTTGTTCGACAGCGTCACCACGCTGTCCCGCACCGTGATCGGCCCGGACACCGCGCCGCCGTTGTTGTACGGGATGTTCTGCACCACCACCCGGACCTGGTTGTTGACCACGATGCCGCTCGTCGCGTCCAGGCGCTGGATGTTCACCGCGACGTTGCCGGTGGTGGTGTTGCCGCCGATGAGGATCTTCGCCGAGCCGGTGTCCCGGGTGGCGAAGGCGTCGTAGGAGGCGCTCGGGGTGACCGAGGCGATCTGGCCGGTCATCGAGCCGTAGTACTGGTAGGCCCACCATTCGCCCCTGGGCTGGTACTGCCCGCCGGAGGTGCGGGTGAGCAGGCTGGCCAGGTCGTTGTGCAGGTTCTGGCCGCCGGCCCAGTTGGCCCGCAGCCCGTCCGCGCCGGCGCGTTCCAGCCGGGCCAGGTACCACGCCCCGCCGGCCGGGTTCTGCTGGTTCGACGCCCCGTACTCGTTGATCTGGTGCGGTCGTGGGTGGGCGATGCCCCGCGAGTCGAGCGTCTGGTTGGCGATGGCCACGTTCGACACCGGGTCGCCGGGCAGCGAGTGCCAACTGAAGATGTCCGGCACCACGTTGTTGGCCTTGACGTAGTCCAGGTACTGGGTCCACCAGCCGCCCGTGGACGGCACGCAGGCGCAGCTCGGCCCGACGATGAGCATGCCCGGGAAGGCCGAGCGGATCCGTTGGTAGGTGCGCCGCCACAGCTCGAAGTACTGCGACTGCGGCCGGTTCCAGAACAGGCTGATGTTCGGCTCGTTCCAGATGTCCCACTGCACGGTGATCCCGGCCGAGCGCACGTCGGAGAAGAGCCGGTCCAGGAAGCGGTCGTAGTCGCTCCAGTCACCGTTGTCGCCGGGGAAGCGGCTGATCGAGGCGCCGTCGGCGCCCCACAGGTCGTGGTCGAGCAGCACGAACGTGCCGCCGAGGGCGGCGGTGCGGCGGGCCTGGGCGACGGTGGCGTTCCACCGTCGGTCGTAGCCGCCGCCGACCCAGCCCTGGCCGGGTAGCTGGGCGCCGCCGGCGCGCATGGCCCGGAACTGCACGTCCCGGAAGTAGTTGTCCGGTGGGTTCTGGCCGTTCTCGGTCATCCCGTAGATCCACCCCGACCCGCGGTACGTCGGCGTACCCAGGGAGGCGGAGAAGTTGACGGTGAGCGACTCGTCGGCGGCCCGTGCCGGGGACGCGGCGACCGCGAGTGAGCAGGCGACGGTGAGGGCGCCGGCCGCGATCCGGGCGGCGAGGCCGCGGATCCGGGGTGCCCGGGCGTGGGGGATGTTCACTGCGACTCCTTCGGCAGTGTGGTGGGGCTGCGGAGGACGTCCTAGCGAATCGATTCGCCGGGCAGCCTAGGCGTCGACATCCATGGATGTCAACGCCATGACCAGCCTGCAACGAATCAGTTTCACCCAGAGACGATCGAGCACCTTGACCGCTTACATCGACCGGCTTATGTTCGGTCGAACCGATTCGCTACTTCCTTGCCCGAGAGGGGCCACACCATGACGACATCCGCCTGGCGGCGGGGCGTGGCCGGCGCCGCCCTGACCGCCCTCACGGTCGCCGGCGCCGTCACCGGCTGCTCCGCGAACGACACCCCGGAGGGTGGGGGCGGCGGCGCCGCCTACACCGTCTGGGACCCGTACCCGCAGTTCGCCGGCGGGTCCGACTGGGAGAAACTGCTCGACGGCTGCGGCAGCGCCGCGGGCGTGACGGTGCGACGCACCGGCTACGACACCACCGACCTGACCAACAAGGCGCTGCTCGCGGCCCAGCAGGGCAACTCCCCCGACGTGCTGATCATCGACAACCCGGTCATCTCCACGCTCGCCCAGGCCGGCGCGCTGACCTCGGCGGACGAGACGAAGCTCGACACCTCGGCCTCGGCACCCAACCTGCTCGGCGCCGGCCAGCTCGACGGCCGGACGTACGGCGTCCCGATCGGGGCGAACACGCTCGCCCTCTGGTACAACAAGGACCTGCTGGGCAGGGCCGGGGTGGACGTCGCGTCGGTCCGGGACTGGCCGTCGCTGACCGCCGCGCTGGCGAAGGTGAAGGGCGCCGGCAAGAAGGGCATCACGTTCTCGGCGATCGGCACCGAGGAGGGCAGCTTCCAGTTCCTGCCCTGGTTCTGGGGCGCGGGCGCCCAACTGACCGCGCTGGACTCGCCGCAGGCCGTCTCCGCGCTGGCGCTGTGGAAGGACTGGCTGACCAAGGGGTACGCGCCGAACTCCGTCATCAACAACACGCAGACCACGAGCTGGCAGGAGTTCGCCGGCGGCGACTACGCCTTCGCCGAGAACGGCACCTGGCAGCGGGCCAACGCCGAGAAGCTCGACTTCGCGTACGGGATCATTCCGGTGCCGGCGAGTGCCGGCGGCACCGCCCCGGCCCCGACCGGCGGCGAGTTCGTCTCCATCCCGGTGCAGCGCGACACCGGCCGGTACGAGGTTTCGCAGAAGCTGGTGACCTGCCTGACCAACCCGGAGAACCTGCTGACCACCGACACCACGCTGTCGTACGTCGCACCGGTGACGGCCGTCCAGGAGAAGCAGGTCGCGACCGACCCGGAGCTGAAGGTGTGGGTCGACGCGGTCAACGCCGCCAAGGGGCGCACCGGCGACAACCTCGGCACGCGGTACCCGAAGATCTCCGAGCAGTTGTGGACCGCCGTGCAGGGCGCGCTCAGCGGCGCGAAGACGCCGCAGGCGGCCCTGTCCGCCGCCCAGGGCGCAGCCGCCGCCAAGTAGATCCATGAGCCGAAACCGCACCGACCGGTGGACGGCGTGGGCGTTCCTCGCCCCGGTGACGGTCTACCTGTTGGTCTTCTACGCCTACCCGCTCTACCGCAACGTCGAGCTGAGCCTGCGGCGCTACACGGTCCGATCGTTCGTCTCCGGCGACGCCCCGTTCGCCGGGCTGGACAACTACCGGGACGTGCTGACCCATCCGACCTTTCTGCCGGCGCTCGCGCACACGGCGGTCTTCACGGCGGTGTCGCTGCTGTTCCAGTTCGCCCTGGGGCTGGCGCTCGCGGTCTTCTTCCACCGGCACTTCCCGCTGTCGGCGACGCTGCGGGCGCTGTTCCTCGTACCCTGGCTGCTGCCGCTCATCGTCTCGGCCTCCACCTGGTCGTGGATGCTCAACAGCGACGCCGGCGTGGTCAACGCGGCGCTCGGCGCGGTGGGGCTCGACCCGGTCAACTGGCTGACGTCGCCGCGGTGGTCGCTGGTCTCGGTGATCGTCGCGAACATCTGGATCGGCATCCCGTTCAACCTGGTCGTCCTCTACAGCGGCCTCCAGGCCGTGCCGCAGCAGGTGTACGAGGCCGCGGCGCTGGACGGGGCGAGCGGGTGGCAGCGGTTCTGGCGGATCACGTTCCCGTTGCTGCGGCCGGTGTCGGCGATCACGCTGCTGCTCGGGCTGATCTACACGCTGAAGGTCTTCGACCTCATCTGGATCATGACCAGGGGCGGGCCGACCGACTCGTCCACCACGTTCGCCACCTGGTCCTACCGGCTCGGTTTCGGCAGCCTGCTGCCGGAGTTCGGGCCGGGCGCGGCCGTCGGCAACCTGCTGATCGTGGTCGCCCTCATCTTCGCGTTGAGCTACGCCCGAGCGCAGCGGAGGCAACGGTGGTGACGAGAAGACCCGCGCGTACCGCCTGGTGGCGGACCGGCCTCGGGCTGGTGTTCACCGCGCTGATGCTGTTCCCGGTCTACTGGATGATCAACGTCTCGTTCACCCGCGACGGCGACCTGCGGGCCGACCCGCCGCACCTGCTCCCCGTCGACGGCACCGTCGAGGGTTACCGGGTGGTGCTGCGGGAGCAGTTGCCGTACCTCGGCACCAGCCTGCTCGTCGGGCTCGGCACCGTGGCGCTGACCGTGGCCCTCGCCGCGCCGGCCGGATACGCCCTGGCGAAGTTGCGCCCGGCCGGCGGCGGCGTGCTCAGCCTCGTGCTGCTGATCGCGCAGATGATCCCCGGAATCATCATGGCGATGGGGTTCTACGCCATCTATCTGCGCCTCGGGGTGCTCAACTCGGCCGCCGGCCTGGTGCTCGCCGACTCCACCATCGCCGTGCCCTTCGGGGTGTTGATCTTCACGGCGTTCATGTCCGGCATCCCGGACGAGGTGCTGCACGCCGCGGTGGTGGACGGCGCCGGCCGGTGGCGGACGTTCCGGTCGGTGGTGCTGCCGCTGAGCCGGGGCTCGGTCATCACCGTGTCGCTGTTCGCCTTCCTCTGGGCCTGGTCGGACTTCCTCTTCGCGTCCACCCTGGACGCCGGGGGCGACGCCCGGCCGATCACGCTCGGCATCTACCACTACATCGGCAACAACAACCAGCAGTGGAACGCCATCATGGCCACCGCCGTGGTCGCCTCCATCCCCGCCACCGTCCTGCTGATCGTGGCCCAGCGATACGTCGCCGCGGGCGTGACAGCGGGCGCCGTCAAGGACTGAGCCATCCGCACCCCAGAAAGGCAGCCAGCCCAGATGACCGTTGCCCCCTCCGGTCCGGCGTTCTCCGTCCGGGAGATTCCGTTCAGCCACCGCGGGTCCTGGCTCAGCGTCTCCCCCGTGGTCGCCGAGAACACCTACGCCGACGACCTGCACCTCGTCTCGCACCGCAACGGCATGCACCCGGTGCTGCAGTTCAGCGCGCCGGCCGACGCCACGGTGACGACCCGGCCGGCGCTGCTGAGCTGGGACGACCAGGTCGGCCGGGTCGAGCTGACCTACGCGGGCCCGGACACGCTCCGGCTGCGCGGCCGGGGGGCCGGGCTGCGGATCACCGCCGCGGCGGCCACCCTCACCCCGTTCAGCGGGACCTACCTGTACGACGACCCGACGGACTCCTCGGCCGTGTTCACCTCGTACGAGACCGGCCGCCGCTACCGGGTCACCCTGCTCGCTGGCACCGCCGAGACGGTCGGGGCGCAGGCCCTCGGCACCGCCGAACGGGGCCTGGTCCTGCCCGCCGACCGGCCGTGGGAGGTCGCCATCGAGGAGTACGCGACCGCCCGCCGGCCGTACCGGGCCACGGCCGACTTCGACGGCCTGGTCGCCGCCGGTCACGCCGACTTCGCGGCGTTCGTCGAGGCGGTCGCGCCGTGGCGCGACGCGGAGACCCCGGCCGCCGAGCTGGCCGCGTACGTGCTGTGGTCGGCCACGGTGGGGGCTGCCGGCTTCGTCACCCGGCCCGCCGTCCTGATGTCGAAGCACTGGATGAACAAGGTGTGGAGCTGGGACCACTGCTTCAATGCGCTGGCCCTCGCGGGCGGGGACGCCGACCTCGCCTGGCACCAGTTCCACCTGCCGTTCGACCACATGGACGACGCCGGGGCGCTGCCCGACTCGGTGACGCACTCGGAGATCCTGCACAACTTCGTCAAGCCGCCGATCCACGGCTGGGCGTTGCGGCGGCTGCGTCAGCGGTCGGGCCGGTCGCCGTCGCGCGACGACCTGGTCGAGGTCTACGAGCGGCTGGCCCGGTGGACCACGTTCTGGCTGGACCACCGGCGGGCGCCCGGTCGACGGCTGCCGCACTACCAGCACGGCAACGACAGCGGCTGGGACAACGCCACCACGTTCGACGACGACCGGGTGATCGAGACCCCGGACCTCGCCGCCTTCCTGGTGATCCAGTTGGGGTGCCTGGCGGAGCTGGCCGACGAGTTGGAGCGCCCGGCGGAGGCGACGCGGTGGGCGGGCGTCGCCGACGAGGTCCGGTCGGCGTTGCTCGGTGAGCTGTGGACCGGCGAGCGGTTCACCGCGCGGAGCGCGCGGGCCGAGAACGCCCAGGCCGAGAACGCCCGGGCCGGGAGCGGCCGGACCGGCACCAGCCTGCTCGACCTGATGCCGGTCGTGCTCGGCGAGGCCCTTCCGGCCGGCGTCGCCGCCGTCCTCGCCCGCCGGGTCGAGGCCCACCTCACCGAGCACGGGCTGGCCACCGAGCCGCTCGACTCGCCGCACCACGCCGCCGACGGCTACTGGCGCGGCCCGATCTGGGCCCCGGCCACCGTGTTGATCGAGGACGGGTTGCGCCGGGCCGGGCACACCGGGCTCGCCGACGAGATCAGCCGGCGGTTCCGGGTGCTGTGCGAGCGGTCCGGCTTCGCCGAGAACTTCGACGCCAAGACCGGCGCGGGGCTGCGGGACCGCGCGTACACCTGGACCGCGAGCGGCTATCTCCTGCTGGCCGGCGACGACCGGCGGCGGGCCGGCGGTTAGCGGGCGGTCCGGGGCACCGGGCCGGTGCTGGCGCGCAGCGAGATCGGCGGACGGTAGAGCCGGTGCCGGGGCGCGGTCTCGGGCGCGGCGATCCGCTCCAGCAGGAGCGACACGGCCGCCGCGCCCATGTCGACGATCGGCACGTCCGCCGCGGTCAGCGGCGGGCGGAAGTTCTCCGCCCAGTGCCGGGCGGCGACCCCGGTGAGGGAGAAGTCGCGCGGCACCACCAACCCGGCGGTCTCCAGCGCCCGCTGCATGCCCGGCAGGGCCGCCTCGTTGACGGTGGCCACCGCGGTGACGTCGGGATGGCTCGCCAGCAGTTCCTCGACGCACGCCTCACCGGCGGTGACGTCGTCGCCGCAGCAGACGTCGACGCCGACCAGGCCGCGTTCCCTCGTCGCCGTGGTGAAGCCGGTGAGCGCCCGGCTGCCCGGGCCGTAGCCCGCGGCGACGAGTTCGGCCGACCGGTTGACCAGGGCGACGGTGCGGTGCCCCAGGTCCGCCAGGTGGTGCACGCACCTGGCGATGAGGCCGCCGTAGTCCACGTCCACCCAGCTCATCCCGGCCGGCTGCGCGGTGCGGCCGATGGTCACGAACGGCAGGCCGGTCTGCTCCAGCCGGGTCACCCGCTCGTCGGTCAACCGGATCTCCATCAGGACCACCCCGTCGACCCGCCGGCCGGTGACGATCCGCTCGAACGACCGGTCGTGGTCGCCGCCGGAGGGCGACAGCAGGACGTCGAGGTCGGCCCGGGCGGCGGCCTCGACCACGCTGGCGACGAAACCGAGCTGCATGTCGGTGAGGCGCTGGCTGGCGGGCGGGATGACCAGGCCGAGGGTGCGGGTCCGGCCCTCCTTGAGGGCGCGTGCGCTGGCGTTCGGGCGGTAGTCCAGCTCGTCGATGACGGCCTGGATGCGCTGCCGGGTGGCCGCCGAGACCGGTCGCTTGCCGCTCAGCACGTACGACACCGTGCTGCGGGACACCCCGGCCCGCCGGGCGATCTCACCGATGTTCATCCCGCTCCCGGCAACGGTCGTCGAATCGGTTCACCTGGTGGGCCGACCCTAGGTCGGGGCGATCACGCCTGTCAACGCGCGCCCGCACGTTATAGACGTATCTCTATATTGACCGGTTCGACATCGACGCTTAACATCAGACGTCATACCTCTGCCCGCCGATGCGCCGTCGCCGTCGCACCGCACACCCACGACCGGGGAGGTCCCCGTGAACCCATCCGCCCTGCGACGGTCCGCCGCCGCCGGCCTCGCGTTGGCGACGGTGGCCGCCGGCATCGCGGTGGCGGCCTTCGCCTCGTCCGCGTCGGCCGCCGTCACCACGCTGTACGCGGCCCCCGACGGCACCGGCAGCGCCTGCTCCGCGGCACAACCCTGCGCGTTGTCCACGGCCCAGGCCACGGTGCGCACGATGACCGGCGGCATGACCGACGACATCGTGGTGCAGCTCGCCGACGGCGTCTACCGGGTGACCTCGCCGCTGACGTTCGGCGCGGCCGACTCCGGGACGAACGGCCACACCGTGCGCTGGCAGGCCGCGTCCGGCGCGCACCCGGCGATCAGCGGGGCGAAGCAGGTGACCGGCTGGTCCGTCGCCGACTCCGGCCGCAACATCTGGAAGGCCACCGTCGGCGCCGGGCTGGACACCCGGCAGCTCTACGTCGACGGTCAGGTCGCCACCCGGGCCCGCACCCAGGTGAACCGGTCGGACTTCAGCGCCTCGGCCAGCGGGCTGCGGATCACCAACGGCAACCTGAACTACCTGAACACCGTCGCCAACGCCAACCGGGTCGAGGTCGAGGGCGTCAACTCGTTCACCGACCGATACTCGCCGGTGCAGAGCATCAGCGGCGGCATGCTCACCATGGCGCAGCCGGCGTGGAACAACAACAACTTCGGCTACGACACCCTGATGAACCCGTTCCGGGCCGGCCCGTTCTACCTGGTGAACGCGTACGAGTTCCTCGACTCCCCGGGCGAGTGGTACGTCAACACCGGCACCGGCACGCTCTACTACATCCCGCGCTCCGGCCAGAACATGGCGAACGTGGACGTCGAGTTCCCGGTGGTGCAGTCCCTGGTCCAGGTCGGTGGCAGCTACGCCAGCCCGGCGCACCACATCGCGTTCAGCGGCATCACCTTCACCGGCACGAGCTGGCTGGGCCCCAGCAGCAACCAGGGCTGGGTCGACCAGCAGACCGGCTCGTACATCGCCGGCACCTGGTCGTGGCCCGGGTTCGGCTCCTGCACCTCCGGCTGCCAGCAGTTCGAGGCGGCCCGACCGAACTGGTTCCAGATGCCCGCCGCGGTGCAGGTCTCGGCCGCCAACACCATCACGTTCAGCGACTCCCAGTTCGTCAACCTGGGACAGACGGCCATCGGCATCGGCAACGACGCCAACGCGCACGGCACCGGCGTGGGCCTGGGCGCCAGCGCCATCACCGTCACCCGCTCCGAGATCGCCCGGAACGCCGCCGGCGGCTTCGTCATCGGCGGAGTGCGCGCCGACGCGCACCACCCGAGCGACACCCGGATGACCAACCGGGACATCACCGTCAGCAACAACCGGATCCACGACCTCGGCCTCGACTACCGCGGCATCAGCTCCGTGCTGCCCACCTACGTCACCAACGCCACGATCAGCCACAACGAGATCTACAACCTGCCCTACTCGGGCATCACGATCGGGTACGGCTGGGGATCGAACGACGCCGGCGGCAACAACGAGTACGCCAACCGCGGCCTCTACAACTACCAACCGCGCTACAGCACGCCGACGACCGCGTCCAACAACCGGGTGGTCGGCAACTACGTCCACGACGTGATGCAGCAGATGAACGACGGCGGGTGCATCTACACCCTGGGGTGGGACCCGAACGCGCTGATCAGCGAGAACTACTGCCTGCGTACCAACGGCTACTTCGGCGTCTACTTCGACGAGGGCTCGAAGTACTACACCGTCACCAACAACGTGTTCTCCAACACCGGCACCTGGGCCACCGCCAACTACTGGGGCGGCGAGAACATGGGCAACTGGACGGTCACCAACAACTGGTCGACGAACGGCAGCACGAACGTCACGAACGGCGACCGCGGGAACGTCGTCTACGGCAACACGACGGTCACCAACGGCAGTTGGCCGTCCGGCGCGCAGACCGTGATGAACTCCGCCGGCCCGCAGGGCACCGGCGACCCCACCACCCCGCCGCCCACCGGCGGCACCCGGCAGATCGTCGGCGGGCAGTCCGGCCGGTGCGTGGACGTGCCCAACTCGTCCACCACCAACGGCACGCAGGTCCAGCTCTGGGACTGCGGCAGCGCCAGCGGCCAACGCTTCACCGTCACCTCCGGCCGGCAACTCCAGGTGTACGGCTCGAAGTGCCTGGACGCCAACGGCCAGGGCACCAGCCCCGGCACCGCCGTGATCATCTGGGACTGCCACGGCCAGGCCAACCAACAGTGGAACGTCAACGCCAACGGCACCATCACCGGCCAACAATCCGGCCTGTGCCTCGACGCCAACGGCGCCGGCACCGCGAACGGCACCAAACTGATCCTCTGGACCTGCAACGGCCAGGCCAACCAGCAGTGGAGCCTGCGCGGCTGACCGGGCCGGCAGCGATCGGGAAGGACCACCGACATGGCACACACACCGCGCGTCATCGCCGTTCGCCGGTCGCTGCTCGCCGCCGGTGTCGCGGGGACGCTCGCCGGCGTCCTGGCGCTGACCGGGTGCGGCAAGGACGAGTCCTCCCCCGGCGCCTACGGCTTTCCCCAGGTCACCCAGGACGACAAGGCCACCATCACGGTCTGGGTGGACGCCGACCGCTCGAAGGCCGTCGACGCGTTCAGGAAGGCCCACCCCGACGTCGCGCTCAAGGTCGAGACGTACGACGGGTCGGCCAACGGCTCCAACTCGTTCCGCACCAAGATCCAACTCTTCGACCGGGCGGGCAGCGGCTGGCCCGACGTCGTGTTCTCCACCCAGAACAACGACGCGGCGTGGGCCAGCCAGCGGAGCAACGGCAAGCAGGCGTTCGCGGCCGTGCTCGGCCGGGGGCTGGTCGGAAGCGGCGTGCTCGACGGGTTCACCAAGGGCGCGCTCGACCCGTGCACCGTGGACGGAAAGGTGTACTGCCTGCGTAACGACCTCGCCCCGGTGGTGCTCTGGTACAACCGGAAGCTGCTCGACGAGTTCGGGTACACCCTGCCCGCCACCTGGGAGGACTACCAGGCGCTCGGCGAGCGGGTGGCGCCGGAACACCCCGGCTATCTGGTGGGCACGGTCGGTGACCCGTGGACCCCGGAGATCTACTTCTGGGGCAGCAGGTGCCAGGCCAACGGCATCACCGGCCCCCGCACGGTGACGGTGAACACGGACAGCACCGAGTGCCGGCGTGCCGCGACGCTCGTCGACACCCTGGTCCGCAACCGCACGGCACCCAACATCAGCGTCTTCACCCCCGAGTTCGTCAAGACGTACGCGGACAAGGTGCTCATGCTGCCCGGCCCGGCCTGGTACGCCGGGGCCATCTTCCACAACCCGCAGTCCCTCGACGTGCCCGCCGGCCAGCTCGGCGTCGCGGCCCCGCTGCCCTGGCGGGGAGAGACGCCGGTCACCGGCAACGTCGGCGGCGGCACCTGGTTCGTCAGCAGCCACTCCCGCAACCTGAAGGCGGCGGCGGGGTTCGTCGAGTTCGTCACCACCGCCGACGACTACCAGGTGACGCTCGCCCCCGGCTACCCGGCGTACGCGCCGGCCGCCGAGAAGTGGATCAAGCAGCAGGAGGCGAGCGGCTACTACGCCACCGACCTCGGGCCGGTCACCGAGGCCGGGGCGAGCATCTGGAACGGCTGGGGCTCCGGCGTCTTCAGCCAGGAGGCGATCTGGGCCAAGACGGTCACCCCGGCGATCGCGAGCGGCCGGCGCGTGGCCGAACTGCTCCCCGAGTGGGAACAGGCGATCCGGAACCAGGCCCAGGTCAACGGCTACACGGTCACGTGACGCCGATGGCTGCCGGCGGCACGAGGGGGCGCGGCGCGCTGAGCTACGGCTTCGTCGCGGCGTACGCGGCGCTGGCCCTGGCGTTCGGCGTGCTGCCCGCCCTCTACGCCCTCTATCTGGCGTTCACCACCGGGACCGGCGGCTTCGCCGGGGTGGACAACTTCACCCGGGTGCTCGACGACTTCCGGTTCGCGCCGGCCGTCGCCCACGTCGCGCTCTACCTGGCGATCTGGCTCGCCGCGCTGGTCGTGCTCGTGTCGTTCCTGGCCGTCGTCGTGCACGCCGTCCGGGTGCGGTGGCTCAGCCGTACCCTCCGGCTCGTCTTCTATCTGCCCGGCGCGGTGGCCGGCGCGTCGAGCGTGCTGCTCTGGCTGTTCGTGCTCGACCCCACCGCGAGCCCGGTCAGCGGGCTGCTGCGCCTGTTCGGCTTCCACAGTTTCGTGCAGGTCATCGTGCCGGGGAACCTGCCCGCGATCTTCGCGATCATCGCGTTCTGGACCGGCGCGGGCGGGTGGGTCGTCATCATGTACGGCGCGTTGAACACCATCGGCGCGGAGGTGATCGAGGCCGCCCGCATCGACGGGGCGAACGCCGTCCAGATCGCCTGGCACGTCCAGCTCCCGCTGCTGCGCAAGTGGATCTCGTACATGGGCATCATGTCGCTCGCCGCCGGCACCCAGCTCTTCGTCGAGCCGCAACTGCTCTCGCAGGCGAGCAACGCGGTCGTGCCGAACGACTACTCGCTCAACCAACTGGCCTACCAGTACGCCTTCGGGCACAACGACTTCAACGGCGCGGCGGCCATCTCGCTGCTGCTCCTCGTCGTCGCCCTCGCCCTGTCCGCCGTCTTCGTGGTGCGCGGCGGCCTGTTCGGAACGGACTGACGCGATGACGGCACGCGCCGGCCGGGCGGTGCTCGGGGCCGTGGTCACGGTCTTCGTGCTCTTCTTCGTCGTCCCGATCGGGTGGCTGCTGGTGGCGACCACCAAGTCGGCGCGCGATCTCGTCGCCACCGACCCGTTCCGCCCCGGGAGCGTCGGTGACCTGAGCGACAACTGGCACCAGCTCTTCCGGTTCCAGGACGGCGCGGTCACCACCTGGGTCGCCAACTCGGCCCTCTACGCGCTGAGCGCGCTCGTCATCACCGTGGCCGTCAGCATCCCGGCCGGGTACGCGCTGGCGCTCACCGAGTTCCGCCTGCGCCGGCTGCTGCTGGTGCTGACGCTCGTCGTCATGCTGATCCCGAACACCGCGCTGGTGCTGCCGATCTTCCTCGAACTCAACGTGGTGGGGCTGATCGGCAGCCCGCTGTCGGTGATCCTGCCGATGTCGTTCTTCCCGTTCGGCGTCTACCTCGCGTACGTCTACTTCTCCACCGCGCTGCCGCGCGACCTGCTGGCGGCGGCGCGCATCGACGGGTGCGGCGAGTTCCAGGTCTTCACCCGGATCGCGCTGCCGCTGGCCACCCCGATCGTGGCGCTCGTCGGGTTCTTCAGCTTCGTGCAGAACTGGAACAACTTCTTCCTGCCCTTCGTCATGCTGCCCGCCAGCGACGGCTACCCGATCCAGGTCGGCCTGACCTCGCTGCTCGCCTCCACGCCGGCGTTCAACCCCAGTTCGGCCGGGGCCCAGTCGGTGCAGTTGCCGACGCTCGCCCTGGCCACCGTCGTCTCGGTGCTGCCGGTGCTCGTCGTCTTCGCATTCGCCCAGCGTTTCCTGGTCGCCGGCATGACGGCGGGCGGCACCAAGGATTGACCACGACACCCACGGAGGGAACAGCACTGTGAAGGTCACCGGTTACCGCAGCCGCACCACCGCGCACGACTGGGGACGGCTGATCGGCGACGCCAACGGGGTCATGCCGGACACCCGTACCGACGTGCCGGTGCTGATCCTGGAGACCGACTCGGGCCTGGAAGGCGTCGGCCTCGGCGCGCACCCGGACGTGGAGCGGGTGTTCCACGCGATCGACGGCGCGGACCCGCGGTCCGCCCCGGCGCTGTACGACCGGATGTTGAACCAGGTCTTCAAGACCGGCCACGCCGGCGCGACGTTCGGGACGATCGGCGCGATCGACATGGCGCTGTGGGACCTCAAGGCGAAGGCCGCCGACGAACCACTGTGGCGCACCATCGGCGCCGCCGACCGGTTCGTCCCCGGCTACGCCTCCGGGCTGGACATCGCCCTCGACGACGACGCGCTCGGGCGGCTGTACGAACGTTTCGCCGAGCGCGGCTTCGACGCCGCCAAGCTCAAGGGCGGCCACGACGTCGAACGGGACCGGCGCCGGCTGGAGGCGATCCGGGCGATCCTCGGCCGCAACTCGCCCCGCCCGGCCCTGATGTTCGACGCCAACGAGGCGTGGAACCGCACGCAGGCCGTCCGGTTCGTCACCGCGCTGGAGCGTACCGTCGACCTGACCTGGATCGAGGAGCCGGTGCGCCGGTGGGACGCGGCCGGTCTCGCGTCGGTCCGCCGCGGCGTCCGGGCGGGGGTCGCCACCGGCGAGAACCTCACCGGCCTCGAACAGTACCGGCCGCTGCTGGACGCGGACGCCGTCGACGTCGTCCAGGTGGGCAGCGTCTGGGGCATCACCCACTTCCTGCGTACTGCCGCCGTGGCGCACGGGCGGGACCTGCCGGTCAGCCCGGTGGCGTACCACGCCAACCCGCTCGCGCACGCCGCCGCCGCCGTGCCCAACCATCTGGCCTGCGAGATCCAGGACTTCTCCTGGCCGATCGGGTTGGCGGTGGACCAGGAGATCGCGGACGGCGGCATCGTCCTCGGCGACCTGCCGGGCCTCGGCATCCGGGTCGACGAGCGGCGCCTCGAAGCCGCTCCGGCGCTCACCGGCCCGCCCGCGGTGGCCGGTCCGCACGTCCGCCCCGGCCGGGCCGGCCTGCGCCTCGTCCCCGAGCGCTGAGTCACGCCGGGGCGCCGCCGGGCTCCGGCTCCTCGGGCGGCCCCTGGAACCGGCGGCGTCGCCAGGAACCGACGATGTGGTCCCGCATCGCGCGTTCGGCGCCCGCCACGTCCTGGCGGGAGATGGCGTCGACCACCCGCGCGTGCTCGTCGAGCGTCGACTCGAACGCGCTCTCGTACTTCAACCCGTGGTAGCGGCTGCTCTCCAGCGCCCGCCGGTAGAGCCGCTTGCAGATGTTCTCCGCCAGGCGGTTACGGGACAGCTCCATGACCGTGAAGTGGAAGACCACGTCCGCCTGCCGGAACGAGTCGGTCTCGTGCCGGATCTCGCGCATCGCCGCGAGCGCGTGCTCGACCCGGGTCAGCTCCTCGGTCGTCCGCCGGCTCGCCAGGGCGCCCGCCATCGCCCCCTCCAGGCTGCCCCGGACCACGGTCAGCTCGTCCAGAACACCGAGCGACTCGTCGTTGTCGATGAGCGCGGACAGCACGATCGGGTCCAGCATGTTCCACGAGCCGACCCGGGCCACCTGGGTCCCGCGGCCCTGCGAGACCACCACCAGGCCCTTCTCCTCGAGCCGCTTCACCGACTCCCGGATCACCGTGCGGCTCACCCCGAAGTGCTCACTGAGCGGCCCCTCCGGGGGAAGCATCTCGCCCTCGCCGAGCTGGCCGGTGACGACGAGCTCGACCAGCTCGCTCACCACCGCCACCCCCAGGCGCTCCGCCGGGCGGCGGGGCGGGAAGGCGAACCCGTCGACGCGAGCCGTCATGGCTACACCCTAGTGCAGCGCCGCGCCGGCGAGGTCGGGCCGCGGCCGGCTCAGCGGCCCACCGCGTCCAGCTCGGCGAGCGCGTCGGCGGGCAGCTCCAGGGCCGCGCCGGCGATGTTCTCCCGCAGGTGGGCGACGGCGGACGTGCCGGGGATGAGCAGGATGTTCGGCGAACGGTGCAGCAACCAGGCCAGCGCGACGGACATCGGCGTGGACTCCAGCCGGTTCGCGACCCGGTCCAGCACGCCGGACTGCAACGGCGTGAAGCCGCCCAGCGGGAAGTAGGGCACGTAGGCGACGCCCTGCCGGGCGGTGCTGTCGACCAGCTCGTCGTCGCCGCGATTGGCCAGGTTGTAGAGGTTCTGCACGCACACCACCGGGGCGATCGCCTGCGCCTCGGCGAGCTGCTCGGCGGTGACCGTGCTCAACCCGAGGTGCCGGATCAGCCCCTGGTCGCGCAGCTCGACGAGCGCCCCGAACGGCTCGGCGATCGAGCCCGGCTCGGGCGCGTCGAGGCCGCCGACGCGCAGGTTGACCACGTCGAGCGCGTCCAGACCGAGGCGCCGCAGGTTGTCGTGGACCTGCTGGGTCAGCTCGGCCGGGCTGCGGGCGGGTGGCCATCCACCCCGCTCGTCGCGGCGGGCGCCGACCTTGGTGACGATGTGCAGGTCGTCCGGGTAGGGCGCGAGCGCCTCCCGGATGATCTCGTTGGTGACGTGCGGGCCGTAGAAGTCCGCCGTGTCGATGTGCCGGATGCCCAGCTCGACGGCCGTACGCAGCACGGTGACGGCGGCGTCGCGGTCCCTGGGCGGCCCGAACACGCCGGGCCCGGCGAGCTGCATCGCGCCGTAGCCGAAGCGGGTGAGGGTGAGGTCGCCCACCTGGTAGGTGCCACCGGGAAGCCTGTCGCCTGTCATGGGTTCCCTTCCGCGCGCCGGAGTTTCCGGCGGCACCCCCACGGTGCCCGCTGCCGGCCGGCGCAACCAGGCCCCGCTGATCCGGGGATCGGCGGGGCCTGGATGCCGGTTGCGCGGGTGTGGCGAGGACGTCGTCACGGACGCCGCAGCAGGCCGCGTCCGGCCATGAAGGCGCGCAACGTGTCGTCGTCCCCGGCGGTCATCAGCCGGCGCGGGAGCACGGTCGCCGGCATCCGGCCGACGTAGACGATCCAGAACTCCGGGGTCTCCTCGACCCGGGCGACCCCGTCCCAGGCGATGCCGCCGGACTCCGAGCCGCTGCGCATCATGATGTTGTCGTCGGTGATGTCGTAGCCGCCGTCGACGGCGTAGCGACCGGAGCGGCGTCGGGCGCGCCACCGCACCCAGGGCGAGTAGAGCATCGACAGCAGGCCGCCGACGATCAGCGCCGTCCACAGCGACGAGAACCGGCCGCCGTCCGGGACCACCCGGGAGATCACGAGACCGACCGCCCCGACCGCCGCGAGCGCCGCGCCGACGTATCCGAACCGGCGCAGCCGCACTCTGCCGAGCGCGGCGGCCACGCGGCCCGGGTAGGCGGGATCGGCCGGGACGTCGAAACGGATGTGCACGCCCGAACGATAGTGCCCGGCGCGGCGGCGGGCTCGTGCCCCGCCGAACCTCAGGCGGCGGCGCGTCGGGCCGCGGTGATCTCGGCGTGGTGGTCGACCGCCCAGCCGGCCAGCGCGGACAGCGGCTCCAGCAGGCTGACACCGAGGGGCGTCAGCCGATATTCGACGCTCGGCGGCGACGTCGGAAGCACCTCCCGTTCGACCAGGCCGTCGCTCTCCAGCGTGCGCAGCGTGCGGGTGAGCATCCGCTGGCTGATGCCCTCGACGGCTCGGTTCAACTCGTTGAACCGGTACGGCCGCCGCCCCAGCAGAGTGACAAGCACAAGCGTCCACTTGTCGCTGACCCGCCGCAGCACGTCGGTCACCGGGCAGTGCTCATACTCCCCGGCCGGAACGGGCTCCGGCAACCGGTGCCCGGTCAGCGCGGTACGCACACCGGTGTTCCCTGCGACCATGAAAGTGCCTTCTTTCGCGTCCGCCGCCCCCCGCCCAGGATGAGCACGGTCAACGGGAAACGGTAGTCGGGGGGCGGCATGGCAGTCGTGGTGGTCAGCGGTGGCACCAATGGGATGGGACGCGCGTTCGCCCTGGAACGCGCCGCACGCGGAGACCGGGTGGTGGTCCTCGGCCGCAACCGCGAGCGCGGCGAGGCGTTGGCGGGCGCCTCCGTCACCTTCCTTCCCGTCGACCTGTCCAGCGTTGCCGAGACCCGGCAGGTCGTCGAGCACCTCGTCACGGCCTACCCCGTCGTGGACGCGCTGGCGCTGTTCGCCAACGCCGTGGCCCCGCGCCGCGTCGTCACCGCCGATGGGCTGGAGCGCACGTTCGCGCTCTACTACCTCAGTCGTTACCTGCTCAGTTTCGGGCTGCGTCCGGCCCTGGACCGGGCCGCCACGCCGGTGATCGTGAACGTCGCCGGCGTCGGTGTCACCCGGGGCGGGGTCCGCTGGTCGGATCCGCAGTTGGTGTCGGGCTACTCGGCCGTCACCGCGCAGCTCCAGGCCGGTCGCGCCAACGACCTGCTCGGCGTCGGCTTCGCCCGACGGTCCGGAAGCCGCGCCCGGTACGTGCTCTACCACCCCGGTTTCACCAGGAGCGGCGACCGGAGCACACTTCCGCTTGTCGTCCGCGGGCTGCTGGCCGCGGCCTCGGTGGTGGCGCGCCCGGTCGCGGAGGCGGTGGCTCCGATCCACCGTTTCCTGGACGCGCCGCCGACCGCGCCGCTGACCGCGGTCGACCGGAACCGGCAGCTCCCACTCAGTCTCCCCACGCTCGACCCGGGCGACGCCGACCGTCTGATGGACCTCACGGAACACCTGACGGCCCGCTCGCTGTGAGCGTTAACAGTCATCGTGCCGTCCGGAAGTTTCCGGCGGCCCGGGCGAGAGTTTCGGCGGCGTCGGCGCGCTTCGCAGGTGGGGACCCGCCTCACCTGACCGGGAGAAACGCGGTCGGCGCCGCCGGCCGCCGGGGCGTGTTCCGGAACGTGGGCGGTTGAGAATGTTATCGATAAACTGCTATCTTTCGGAACAGGGAGCGAAGGGCACGCTCCCGGTCACCCCGGCAGTCGGAAGGTGCCGCCGAGGCACACCTCCGCCGCTCGGTGACCAGTCCGGGCCGTCGCGCCGACGGCAGCGACCGCAGGTCGTTGCCGGACGATGTCGGCCCGCCGCATGCCCTGTCCCCCACGCCCTCCCGCAGGCGAACCCCGCGCGCGCCCGGGCACCGGACCACCACCACTGGCAAGGAGGCAAGCAATAGTGAAACGCACACAGCTTCTCTCGTCCCTCGCTGCCGCCACCGTGCTCCTCGCGGCGACCGCCGCCGGCGTGCTCAACGCCGGCTTCGGCGGCGCGGCGGAGGCCGCGACGAACGGCACCCTCGCCGCGACCGCCGGCTGCGGCAAGGCACCCACGCTGAGCAACGGCACCCGCACCATCACCAGCAGCGGACAGAACCGCAGCTACATCCTGCGGATCCCGGACGGGTACGACCGGAACCACCCCTACCGCCTGGTCTTCGGCTTCCACTGGTTGAACGGCTCGGCGAACAACGTCGCGTCGGCCGGCTACTACGGCCTGCTGCCGCTGTCGAACAACAGCACGATCTTCGTCGCGCCGCAGGGCATCGACGCCGGCTGGGCCAACACCAACGGCCGGGACCTGACCCTGTTCGACGACATCTCCCGGCAGGTCGAGAACGACCTCTGCGTCGACACCAGCCAGCGGTTCGCGCTCGGCTGGAGCTACGGCGGCGCCATGAGCTACGCGGTGGCCTGCGCCCGGGCCAGCGTCATCCGCGCGGTCGCCGTCCTGTCCGGCGCCAACCTCAGCGGATGCAACGGCGGCACCCAGCCCGTGCCCTACTTCGGCATCCACGGCACCCACGACAGCGTGCTGAACATCTCCATGGGCCGGTCGCTGCGCGACACGTTCGTCCGGAACAACGGCTGCACCCCGCAGAGCCCGCGCGAGCCGGCGATGAACAGCTTCAGCCACATCACCACCACCTACTCCGGCTGCCGCGCCGGCTACCCGGTGCAGTGGGCCGCGTTCGACGGCGACCACACCCCCAGCCCGGTCGACGGCTCGGGCAGCCCGAACGACTCCCGGACCTGGACGTCGGGGGAGATCTGGCGGTTCTTCAGCCAGTTCGAGTCGACCACGCCGCCGACCACCGCCCCGCCGACGAGCACGCCGCCCACCAGCACGCCGCCCACCTCGACCCCGCCCACGACCCCGCCGCCGACGACTCCCGCGCCGACCGGCTGCGCGGCCACCTACCGCACCATCAACACCTGGCCGGGCGGTTTCCAGGCTGAGGTCACCGTGGCCAACAACTCCGCCGCCAGCATCAACGGCTGGACCGTACGCCTGACCATGGCCAGCGGCCAGGCCATCAGCAGCCTCTGGAACGGCGTCAACACGGGCACCACGGGCAACGTCAGTGTCCAGAACGCCGCCTACAACGGCACGGTGGCCCCGAACGCCTCGACCACCTTCGGGTTCACCGCCACCGGCAACGGCGCCACCGCACCAGGCAACGTCACCTGCACCACCTCCTGACCGCAGTGGAGAAGCGGGCCCGGAGCCACCCGGCTCCGGGCCCGCGTCCTGCGGTACGGCGAGCGACGGCCGCGGCCGGTACGTACAGTGCGGAGACAGAGCCGTCGCGAAGAGGAGAGCAATGTCGAAGCCGCCGCTGCCCGAGCCCGCCGTCGCCATGTTGCGCAAGCCGAATCCCGCCGTCATCGCCACGCTGCGCCCCGACGGGCAGCCGGTGTCGGCGGCCACCTGGTATCTGTGGGACGACGGCCGGATCCTGGTGAACATGGACGAGGGCCGCCGCCGGCTGGCGCACCTGCGCAAGGACCCGCGGGTCACCCTCACCGTGCTCGACGAGCAGGGCTGGTACACGCACCTGAGCATCATGGGTCGCGTCACCGAGCTGCGCGACGACGAGGGTCTCGCCGACATCGACCGGCTCGCGCGGCACTACACCGGAGACGCCTATCCGCGGCGGGAGCGCGCCCGGGTCAGCGCGTTGATCGACATCGACCGCTGGCACGGGTGGGGCGCGCTGAAGGACAGCAGCCAGGTCGGCTGACCCCGGCGGACTCTCCGGTCCGGAGTCCCGGGCGGTCAGGTCAGGCTCGGCTCCCGTGGTGACCGGGCGAGGCGGTGCCGGCGGTGGTGGCGCAGCGGGATGACCGTGCCGGTGACGAGCAGGGCGAGGCCGAGCGCGACGAACGCCAGGGCCACCGGGACGCGCCACGGGTCGTCGAGGTAGAGCGCGGCGAACCACACCCGGCTCTCGCTACCACTGTGGATCATCCAGAGCGGGATGAGGCCCTGCGGGATCAGCGGGATCCAGCAGAACGTCCAGCAGAAGGTGACGAACATCGACGTACGCCGGGGCAGCTCCGGCACCGACCCGGCGACCCGCCCCTGCCTGTCGACGGCGGCCAGGGACACCGTGCCGCCGCCGCGCATGGCGGCCAGCAGCTCCGGGCCGGTCGCCCGCAGCCGGGCCGCGGCCCGCCGGCCGCCCCAGACCGTCAGCCATCCGCCGGTGGCCAGGCCGACCGCGACCGCCGCCCAGGTCACCGCGGGCCGGTCGAAGTGGGTGCCGATCCAGGCGACCGCGGCGGCCGGCGCCGCGGTGAGGCAGGTCAGCAGCAGGGCAACGATGACCTGTCCGAAGATCGGGCCGGCTTCGAGCGGGTTGCCACTGCGCCGTTTCGGCTCCATCACCGGGACCAGGGCGTAGACCGCGATCAGGACGAGCAGTCCGGCGCCGCCGCCGAGCGTCGCGGCCAGCAGGGCGAGCGCCCACGGCCAGGTCCCGGCGGTGCCGCCGAGGATCGTGCCGACCACCGTGAGCACGATGGTGACCGGGGCGACCTGGAGCAGCCAGGCGAGCTGCCGACCGCGGATCTCGGCGCGCTCCCCGCCGGGGTTGACCAGGCCCAGCCACAGGGCGGTGCCGTCGAGGCCGATCAGGTTCGACGAGGTGGCCGCCGCCATCACCGCGACGATCAGCCCGGCCCACGGCAGCATGCCCCACCAGTCGACCACCAGCGGCACGAGCGTGTAGAGGACGCCGAAGAAGACGGCGTAGCAGAACAGGTGGGTCCGCATCAGGTCGCGGGACCAGGTGCGCAGCTCCTTCGCGGCGACCATGCCGGTGGCGCTACGGTCGGCGAGCCGGTCGAGCAGCGACCCCTGCCGCCCGCTGCCCGTCGGCGCCCACTGGTGAGGTCGGGTGGTGAGCCGGCGCACCAGCAGGCGCGCCCAGATCGCCAGGGCCGCGACGATCAGCACCGCCAGGCCCCCGAGCGCGGCGACCACCCGGGCCCAGTCGCCGTCGCCGGCCGCCTCGATCGCGGTCATCCCCCACGACGACGGCAGCCACGCCAGGACGGTGGCGAACCGGGGCGGGAACCCGTAGGTCAGCAGCTCGGAGTCGACCGCCGCCCAGATCAGCACCCAGGACTGGTTGAGCAGCACCGCCATGGCCGCGTTGACGCCCGCGGCCAGCACCGCGCCGAGCCGGGACCGGACGGCGACCGCGAGCACTCCGACCACGAGCCGGGACAACACCAGGACCAGGACCAGTTGGAGCAGCACGGCCGCGACGGAGACCGCGACGCCGGCCGCGCCGTGGCCGGCGGCGAAGACGACGAGCGACGCGAAGGCGATCAGGCTGACCACCGGCGCGATGCCGACGAACCCGGCGACGAGCAGACCGGACGCGAGGCGCAGCGGTCGCAGCGGCAGGAGGCTGAAGTGCTCCGGCCGCAGGCTGTCCTCGCCGCCGCCGGTGTAGACCGGACCGAGGATCCAGCCGAACATCCAGCCGGCCAGCAGCACGGCGAGCAGGTCGGCGCGGGCGGCGTCGGGGACGAGATCGGCGCCGACAAGCGCGATGGTGCCGAGAGCCAGCAGCAGGCCCGCCACCCCACCGGTGATCATGTCGGCCGCGCGGGAGCCGGTGAGCGAGTGCGCCAGCACCCGCAGGCGCATCGCGATCAGGACGCCAGCCACGACGGCACCCTCCCGGTGCCGGCGCCCTCGCCGACGAGCGCGACGAAACGGCTCTCCAGGCTCCCACCGCCCCGCACCTCGGCAAGCGTGCCGGCGGCCACCACCCGACCGGCGTCGATCACCGCGACGTGGTCGCAGACCTGCTCGACGAGGGCCATCACGTGGCTGGAGAGCACGACCGAGCCGCCACCGGCGACGAAGGTCCGCAGCATCCCGCGGATGGTGAGCGCGGAGACCGGGTCGACGGCCTCGAACGGCTCGTCGAGCACGAGCAGACGCGGCGCGTGCAGCAGCGCGGTGGCGAGGCCGATCTTCTTCCGCATGCCGGTGGAGTAGTCGTTGACGAGCGTGCGCTCGGCGTCGAGCAGGTCGAGGATGTCGAGCAGCTCGTCGGCCCGACCGGCCGCGGTCGCCCGGTCCAGCCCGCGCAACCGGGCCAGGAAGACCAGCAGCTCACGGCCGGTCAGCCGTTCCGGCAACGCCAGCCCGTCCGGCAGCACGCCGACGAGGGCGCGGGCCTCGACCGGCGCGGACCACACGTCCACGCCGAAGATCCGGGCGTGGCCCGCGTCCGGGCGGAGCAGCCCGACCGCCATCGAGAGCGCGGTGGTCTTGCCGGCGCCGTTCGGCCCGACCAGCCCGTAGAACGAGCCGGCGGGCACCCGGAGGGTGACGTCGTGCACCGCGGTCTTGGGACCGAAGCGCTTGACCAGCCCGACCAACTCCAACGCGGGTGACGAATCGTCCGGTGCGGGCAGGCGCATGGGGAGACACTTCCGTCCGACGAGGATTGCCGGGCCGATCCTAGTCGGGGGAAGCGGGTTCGGAGACGTGCGCCGTGACGATCCGCCAGCCGGCCGGCAGGCGTACCCAGGTCTGGGTCTGCCGGCCGGTGGCGGCGGTCCCGGCGTACCCGAACCGGGTCGTCACGACCGCGAGGTCGGGTCCGAACGTGGTGACCATCGGGTCGACCAGCCGGCGGCCGGCGGGCAGCGGCGGCTGCGCGGCCCGCCACTTGCGCTGCTCGTCCAGTCCGTACTGGTGGTCGGCGAGGCCGAACCGCACGGTCCGCTCGGAATCCCAGAACCAGCCGCAGATCCGGTCCGCGTCACCGTCGACCAACGCCTGCTCGTAGTCGGCGAAGGCCGCCGTGACCTCGGCCACCACGTCCGACCGGTCGATCTCCATGCGGTTCGTCCCCTTCCGCCGTCGGCTCCGCCGGCCTCAGCCGCTCACCGCCGGCGCCGGCTGCTCGACGGCGGCCGGGCCGGTGGGTACGGAGGACGGCTCGTGCCGGCGGTCCAGTTCCCGTTCCTCCGGGTCGGGTACCCGGGGCGTGGGGCGGCCCAGCGCGAAGACCGCGCAGATCACCGCCACGAAGAGGTAGCCGAGCGCCACCGGGCCGTTGGCGTTCCACTCGATCTTCTCGCCGTGGATCAGCCCGATGAACGACAGCGCCGCGCCGGTGCCGGCGAAGATGGCGGCCCGGACGAACCGCTTGTCGATGATGAAGACCACGATCGCGCCGAGCACCAGGCCGGCGAGGATCGCGCCCCGGCCGAGCACCAGCAACCCGTCGTAGACCACGCCCGCGCCGTTGAGCGCGTCGTCGCCCACCGCGGCGGCGGTGGTGCCGGCCGCCGCCAGGGCGTTGTCGATCTGGCTGGTGGCCCAGGCCGCGATGTTCGGGATGAGCGCGGCGACCACGGCGGCGGCGTGCGCCCGCGGCGTGGCCTGGAACGCCTGCGCGCCGATGAGCAGCCCGATGTAGAGCAGGATCGGCACGATGGCCGGCGTCGGGAAGATCGTCGCCAGCAGGCCGAACATGCCCAGGAAGCAGAGGACCGCGATCACGATGCCGGTCGCCATCGAGTAGCCGCTCCGGCCGCCGGCCGCCTTCCAGCCCGGGTGCCCGACGTAGACGGCCGGCGGGAACGGCGAGCCGAGAGCCGCGCCGATCATCGCGCCCGCGCCGTCGGCGAGCAGCACGCTGCGCAGGTTGTAGTTGTCGCCGGCGGTCGCGGCGCTCTCCACGTTGGACATGCCCTCGGTGAAGTTGTAGACCCCCAGGGGGATCGCCGTCGCCAGCAGCGGCGCCATGTCGCCCAGGCCGGTGAGCAGCAGGTCGACCCGGAACGAGGGTACGGCGACCGCGACGTCCCGGGCGGCGGCGGTGACGTCCGGCACCGACATGGCCCCGCCGAGCCAGCCGATCGCGGTGCCCAGCAGCAGCGCGGCGAGCCCGATCGGAAAGTTGAACGGCAACTTCACGTCGGTGAGCAGGCCGATCAGGAGCAGCGCGAAGACCGGCAGGGCGACCCAGGCCATCCGCCACATCTGCCCGGCCGGATTCATCGAGATGAACGTGACGGAGATGCCGGCGAGCGTGCCGAGCAGGGCGGCCCGCGGCGCGTACCGGCGGATGTAGGGACCGACGAACGCGCCGACCAGCACGATGACGCCGATGATGAACGCCCACGCCAGCCCGGCCTCCCACGCCCGCACCGGATCCTGGGTGCGCAGGTAGATCGGCAGCATGATGACGAAGATGACGATGAACATGTGCGGCACGCTCGGCCCGTACGGCAGGGCCGTCACGTCGGTGCGGTTCTCCCGCCGGGCCAGCCGCCGCGCCAGGTGGGTGTAGTAGATGTTGCCGGCGACCAGTGCGATGCCGAGCGCCGGCAGGATGGTGCCGAACACCTCCCCCTCGGGGAGGTTCACCACCGCCAGGCACAGCCCGGTCAGGGTGAGCACGTTCACCAGGACGTTGACGCCGAAACCGAAGAACGCGTTGGTGTCGCCGCGCACCCAGAACGGGAGCGGCACGGCGGTGGACTTGGAGGGGACCATGGCTGCTCCCGGTCAGGAGGAGGACCGCGGAAGGGAGGCGGTGGGCAGCGCGGCGCGGACCGAGGTGGAGTCGGCGACCCACCCGAAGATCCCGCCCTGGGCGGCGATCATGTCGAGTCCGACCCGGTGGAACTCCGGGAAGTAGGACCCGACGCAGTCGGCGAGCACGAGGCACTCGTACCCGCGGTCGTTTGCCTCGCGGACGGTGGTGTGCACGCACACCTCGGTGGTGACACCGGTGACCAGGAGGCTGCGGACGCCCCGCGCGACGAGCAGGGCGTCCAGGTCGGTGGCGTGGAACGCGCCCTTGCCGGGCTTGTCGACGACCGGCTCGCCGGGGCGCGGCGCCACCTCGTCGACGATGTCGTGGCCGTACTCCCCCCGGACCAGGATCCGGCCGTTGGGCCCGGGGTCGCCGATCCGCCGGCTCGGCGCGCCCCGGCGCAGCTTGGCCGGCGGGCAGTCGGAGAGGTCGGGCAGGTGCCCCTCGCGGGTGTGGATGACGGTCAGGCCGGCGGCGCGGGCGTCGGCGAGCAGCGCGGCGAGCGGCGCGATGGTGCGGCGGAGCTGGCCGACGTCGTTGCCGAGGCTCTCACCGAACCCGCCGGGCTCCAGGAAGTCGCGCTGCATGTCGATGACGAGCAGCGCGGTGCTCGGAAGGTCGAACGTGTAGGGGGCGGGACGGGCGTCGACGGTCACCATGCTGCTGCTCCTCATCCTGTGGTGGCGGCGATGACGTCGTCGGAGGTGGCGACGCAGCCGAAGACGCCGCCCTGCATGGTCACCATGTGCAGCGCCGCGTCGTGGTTGGCCTTGTCGGTCGCGCCGGTGCAGTCGGAGAGGATCAGGCACTCGAACCCCCGGTCGTTCGCCTCGCGCATGGTGGTGTGCACGCACACGTCGGTGGTGATGCCGGTGAGGATCAGGTGCGTGATGCCCCGGGTACGCAGCACCAGGTCGAGGTTGGTGGCGTAGAACGCGCCCTTGCCCGGCTTGTCGACGATCACCTCGCCGGGCGCCGGGGCCACCTCGGGCACGATCTCCCAGCCCGGTTCGCCCCGGACCAGGATCCGGCCGGCCGGGCCGGCGGCGCCGATCTCGGCGCCGATCCGCGCCGAGCGCCAGCGCTTGTTCGCCGGCAGGTCGGCCAGGTCGGGTTGGTGGCCCTCCCGGGTGTGCACGACGAGCATCCCGAGGGAGCGGACGTGCGCCAGCAGCCGGGCGGTGGCCGGCAGCCCGGCCCGGGTCAGGCCGATGTCGTAGCCCATCGCGTCGACGTAGCCGCCCGGGCCGCAGAAGTCGGTCTGCCAGTCGATGCAGAGCAGAGCGGTACGCGCGGTGTCCGCCGCGCCGTCGTACGGCCACGGGTAGGGATTGGCCGGTACCGGCCCGATGCTGCCCATCCTCACTCCCTGCTGTCTCGTCACGGTGTCCGTTCACCGCCGGACGGCGCGGCGGTAGGCCCGCCAGCCGCCGGTGGCGCTGATGTCCTCGACCTGCGGTCCCACGGCGTATGCCTCGCAGAGGAAGCCGAGCACGTTCCGCCCGTCGTGCAGCCGCACCCAGCCGAGCGAGAGCGGCGCCGGCACCCCGGCCAGGAGCGCGCCGACGGCGGACGCCGGCAGCCGCCACAGCTCGACGTCGATCGGCTGCCCGTCCGGACCGCCCGGGGCGGCCCGGACCAGGCCGGGCAGTCCCTCGCCGTCCCGGGTGTCCATCCGGTAGAGCCGGTAGAGCGGCGCGGTCCGGGCCGCGCCGACCAGGGTGGCCCCGAGCCCGGTCAGCTCGCCGTTGCGGGACTCGCCGGCCAGGTGCCGCCCGACGACCGCGACCAGCAACTCCCCGGACGGGTGGGCCGGCGTCGCGGTCCCGTCCCCCGGGTCGGCCCCGGTGGTGAGGGCGGCGGCGAGCCGGGCCAGGGTGAGGTCGCTGAACGCGGGGCCGACCAGGGTCAGGCTCGCCGGGCGGCCGGCGTCGGTGAAACCGTTGGGTACGGTCACCGCGGCCAGGTCGAGCAGGTTCGCGAACTGGGTGTAGCGGCCGAGGATCAGGTTCCGCCCGATCGGGTCCTCGGCGATCTCGTCGAGCGTGAACGTCGTGCCGACGGTGGGCACCACGAGCACGTCGACCTCCCGCCAGAGCCGGTCGACCCGGGCCGCCAGCTCGCGGAGCCGGTGCAGGCCCCGGAAGGCGTCGACCGCGTCGTAGCCCCGCCCGGTCTCCAGCACGGTCCGGGTGACCGGGAGGACCGACCCGGGGTGCGCCCGCAGGAACCCGTCGAGCGCGACGAGCCGCTCGGCGACCCACGGCCCCCGGTAGAGCAGGTCCCCCGCCTCGAAGAAGACGTCGAGCGGCACCTGCCGCACGCCGCCGACCAGGGCGCCCAGTCGCCGTACGCCGTCGTCGAACCGGTCGGCCTGCCCGTCGTCGCCGAAGAAGTCGAGGTCCGCCGCGCCGGGCACCCCGAGGCGCAGCGTTCCCGGCGCGCCGGCGACCGCCCGGTCCGCCGGCAGCTCGCGCCCCCACGGGTCGGCCGTCGAGACGCCCCGGGCGACGTGCAGCACGTCGACGGCGTCCGCGACGTCGGCGGCGAAGACCGACACGCAGTCCAGCGAGCGGCAGGCCGGCACCACGCCGGCGGTGCTGAGCAGCCCCCGGGTGGGTTTGAGGCCGACGATGCCGTTCATCGCCGCCGGCACCCGGCCGGAGCCGGCGGTGTCCGTGCCGAGGGCGAAGCTGACCTGGCCGGCGGCCACCGCGACGGCCGATCCGGAGCTGGAGCCCCCGGAGATGAGGCCGCCGCCGAAGACGCTCTCGCCACGGCCGTACGGCGACCGGGAGCCGGTTAGGCCGGTGGCGAACTGGTCCAGGTTGGTCTTGCCGACGAGCATCGCGCCGGCGTCGAGCAGCCGGCGCACCACCGGCGCGTCCTCGGTGGCCCGGTAGCCGAAGTCGGGGCAGCCGGCCGTGGTGGCCATGCCGGCGACGTCGATGTTGTCCTTGACCGCGAACGGGATCCCGTACAGCGGCAGCGCGGCGGGGTCGGGGTGGCGGGTCAGCGCGTCGGCGCGGGTCCGCAGCTCGTCGGCCGGGACGGTGCTGATCCAGACCGGCCCGCCGGCCTGCCCGGCGAGCCCGGCCAGGACGTGTTCGGCCTGTTCGGCGGCGTTCGTCGCGCCGCTGCGGTACGCCGCCCGGAGCGCCGCGATCGCGCCGATTCGCTCTGCCATACTGTCGATTGTCGACAGTATGGTTACGAACGATAGCGCGGTTCGTAACGACGCCGTGACGCGCGACTAGCCGAGGTACGAGCGCGCGCCGTGCGCGGAGAGCACGGCGAGCACCTCCTCCGGATCTCCCCCGGCGACCGCCTCGAACAGCCGCTCGTGCCGGTGCACCCCGTCGGACGGCTGGGCCAGCTCCGCCTCACGACGCAGGTTGACCGCCATGTAGAGCTGCACCTTCACCAGGATCGAGTCGTAGACCGCCGACAGTTGCCGGTTGCCGGCGAGCGCCACGAGCGCGACGTGGAACGCCCGGTGCGCACCGGCGACCGCCATCCGGTCACCCAGCCGCACCGACTCCCGCATCCGGTCCAGCGCCGCCCGCAGGCCGACCAGGTCGCTCTCCCGGCCCACCGGGACGCCCGCCCGCACCGCGAACCGCTCCAGCACGTCCCGCAGCTCGTACAGCTCCCGCACGTCGCGGTCGGAGAGGGTGGCGACCCGGGCTCCCCGACGGGGCACGTGCTCGACCAGCCCCTGCTGGGCCAGCAGGCGCAGCGCCTCCCGCAACGGCGCCCGGCTGATCCCCAGACGCCGGGTCAACTGCTCCTCCACCAGGCGTTCGCCCGGGTCGCTCCGGCCACTGAGGATCTCCCGGGTGAGCCGGGTGACGGCGAGGTCCACCAGGCTGACACTCTCCAGCTCGCCATCCGTCGGCGATGCGGCCACGTCGTTCACTCCGCCGAGTCTGCCACCTGTCCCCCGCCGTCCGGACCGGACGGGCACGGGCGGGGCGCGCCGATCGGGAGCGAATTCCGCCGGCCCGGGGTCGAATACGGGGTGACTCGTTCGTAGCACAGGTGAGGGGCGACCGGGCACGGTCGCCCGGAGACGGGAGCGACGCATGGCGCGATATCTGATCTCGTTCGACGACGGCGGGATGGACCACATCCCCACCGCGGAGTTGCCCGAGGTGGGCAAGGCCACGCACGCGGTGGCCCAGGAGGCCGTGGACGCCGGCGTGTTCGTGTTCGGCGCGGGACTGGAACGCCAGCAGGCGAGCGTCGTGTCCACGGACGGGATGGTCACCGACGGTCCCTACCCGGAGACCAAGGAGGTCATCGGCGGGTTCGTGGTCGTCGACGTGGCGTCCCGCGAGGAGGCGCTGGCGTGGGCCGCCCGGTTCGCCGCGAGCTGCCGCTGCGCGCAGGAGGTTCGGGAACTCCTGCCCGATCCCGAGCTGGACGCGATGCTGCGCCGGGCCGACCGGCGACGGTGACGGTCGGGGGTGCGCCCCGTCCACCGGGCGCACCCCCGACCGTCGCGCGCTCCCGCCCGGTCAGCAGCCGATCCGGCTGGACCCGACCGCGACATCGTCGTACCAGAGGGTGTCCGATCCGCCGCCGTAGCTCTCCCAGCCCAGCTTCAGGTCGGTGAGCTGCGGTCGCCAGGTGCGGTTGTACCACTGGCCGTCGATGTCGTGCGTCGGTGTGCCGTCCGCGGTCAGCCCGGCGACCGCGGACCCGTCCAGCCAGGTACGGAGCTGACCGGCCGAGCCGTCGACCATGAACTCCAGGCAGGCCCACCGGTTGGTGGGCAGCGGCAGGCTCTGCGCCACCCCGGCCGGGCTCTGCTCGGGCAGGGTCGCGTCGTCGGAGGCGCGGTTCCACTGCATGGCGCCGTTCTGGCCGCCCATCCGCAGGTCCTTGTTGCCGTCGGCGGCGTCGGTCATCGCCAGCATGGTGGTGTGGTCGGTGGGCTGGGCGGTGGTGTGCCGCACCCAGATCCGGGCGTACCGGACACTGCCCACGCTGCCGAGGTTCTTCGTGGACCGGATGAAGACGTGGTTGCAGTATCCGGCGGCGCCGTTGATCCGGACCGCCCGGCTGCCGCTGTGGGTGGTGGTCGTGTCGATGGTGGCCGTGCCGGCGCCGGAGCAGTCCGGGTTCACCACGCTCCAGTCGCCGGACGGCGTCGAACCGGTCTGGTTCTCGAAGCCGTCGCAGAGCACCGCCCCGGCGCACCCGACCGGCGGCTCGGTGGTCGGCGGCGCCGTCGTGGGCGGGACCGTGGTGGGCGGCGCCGTGGTCGGCGGGGCCGTGGTCGGCGGCGCGGTCGTCGGGGGCGCGGTGGTCGGTGCCGTCGTGGTGGGGGCGCCGGTCGGTCCGGCGCCGTTGCACGGCACGCCGTTCAGGGTGAAGCCGGTGGGTGCGCCGCCACCGGAGGCGAACGTGCCCTGCACGCCGAACTCGGTGGAACCGCCGGCCGGGATGCTGCCGTTGTACGAGACGTTACGTGCGGTCACCGTCGTCCCGGACTGGCTGACCGTGGCGTTCCAGCCGTTCGTGACGCGCTGGTCCCCGCCGTACGTCCAGGTGACGGTCCAACTGGAGACGGCGGTGTCGCCGGGGGAAACCTTGATGTTGGCGGTGAAGCCGCCGGGCCACTGGTTGGTCGTGTAGTCGACCCGGCACCCCTGCGCGGCGGCGGCCGGGCCGGTGATCAGGGCCGTTCCGGTCGCGGCCACGGCGGCGGCCAGCGCGGCTGCGGCGGCCAGGGTCGGGGCGGGGCGGGCACGGAGAATCGTCATGGAGGGTCCTTCTGCCATCGAGCGGGGCGGTAGCGGCACGGCGGCGCGTGTCCTGGACGGACGCGGTGCGTCGACGCGCTGCGGTGGCGGCGCGGCGGTGCGCCACAGCGGTTGGTCGGTGCTATGACCGATGTGCCCGGCTCGGGCGGTGCCCGCCCTCAATCTATTGACATATTGCTATTCAATCAAGCAGCCTGGTCCACACTTCGGACACTGATCGACATCGTCAATAGCATCTCGGAGCATCGATTCCATGAATGCCCGGTCCGCCGACGCTCGACCCACCACCGAGAGCGCGAGCCCCGAACAGACCCCCGCCGGAGCGTCACCGAGCGGGCCTGACCGGCGACGCCGGCCGCGTCCCGAATGGGTCGTCGCGGCCCTGGCCAGCCTGCTGCTGGCGGTGGTGCTGACGTGGCCGACGTTGCGACACCCGGCGACCACGATCCCGGGCGATCTCGGCGACCCGACGTTGCAGGCGTGGCAGGTCGCCTGGGCGGGACACGCCTTGCTCAACGAGCCCCTCAATCTCTGGCATTCGAACACGTTCTATCCCGAGAGATACACATACGCCTACAGCGACACGCTTCTCGGATATGCCCCGATCGGGATGCTCGGATCCGGATTCGAGGCGGCTCTGGTCCGGTACAACGTGCTGTACGTGCTGCTGCACGCGCTCGCGTGCTTCGGGGCGTACGCGCTGGCGCGGCAGCTCGGGGCGAACCGGTGGGGCGGCGCGGTCGCCGGGATCGCCTGGGCCTTCGCGCCGTGGCGGCTGGCCCACTCCGGCCACCTGAACATCCTGTCCAGCGGCGGCATCGCCCTGTCGCTGGCGATGCTGGCCCGGGGTCACGGCTGGTCAATGCGCCACGGATACCGGCCGGAGCGGCGACGACCCGGCTGGGCGCTGGCCGGGTGGCTCGTCGCCGCCTGGCAGGTCACCCTCGGCTTCGGCATCGGGTTGCCGCTCGTCTACTTCCTGCTGGCCGCGGTGCTGGTGGCCGCCGGCGGCTACGGCTGGTCCTGGTGGCGGCGGCGGGAACGCCCGCCGTTCGGCCGCCGGCTGCTGCTCGCGGATCTGGCCGGCGGGGCCGTGTTCGGCACCGTGACGCTGCTGCTGGGCCTGGTCTTCCTGCGCGTGGTCGACCTCAACCCGCAGGCCCAACGGACGTTGGACTGGACGAAGATGTTCTCCCCACCGTTGATGGGTTTCCTCACCGCACCGGCCGACTCGTGGATGTGGGGCGAGCGGCACGCCGCCGCGCGCGAGCAGTTGAGCTGGCCGCCGGAGATGGCGCTGCTGCCGGGGATGACGGTGCTCGGGCTGGCCGCGGCCGGGCTGATCGTCTCGGCGTACCCGCTGCGACGCCGGATCGCGCTCGGACTCGGCGTGCTCGGCACGGTGCTGCTGGGCCTGGGCGCCACGCTCGGCGGGGACGGGGACCCCGGCTACCTGACGTTGTCCACGCACCTGCCGGGCTGGGACGCGCTGCGCACCCCGGGCCGGATGATGCACTGGACCAGCCTGCTGCTGGCCCTGCTGGCCGCCGGGCTGGTGACCGCGCTGGCCGAGTCGCCGGGCCGGCACACCCAAGCGACCGCGCCGGACGGGTCGCCGGGGCGGCACACCCCCGGCCGTATCGCGCGGATCCTCATGCCGCTGCTCCTGCTGGTGCCACTGGGCCTGGTCACCGCGGAGGGGGTCAACACCACACCCCACCCGACCGTGCCGACGCCGCCGGCGGCGATGCGGGCCGCGCCGGAACCGATCCTGGTGCTGCCCGCCGGCGGAGTGGGCGACCTGACGTACATGCTGTGGACGACAGAGGGATTCCCCCGGGTGACGAACGGGTTGGCCGGCTTCGAGCCGGTCAGCCAGGCACAGACCAAGGCCGCCATCGCGTCCTTCCCCGACCCGGGCAGCGTGGCGTACCTGCGCGGGATCGGCGTGCGCTCGGTGGTGGCCGTTCCGGGCCGGGCCGCGGGGACGCCGTGGGAGGGCATCGAGACGCGACCCGTCGACGGACTGGGCATCACCCGGGAGGAACTCGATGGCGCGCTCGTCTACCGCCTCTGACCGGGACGGCGCCGGGACGGCGGCCATGCGGTTGTCGATCGTGGTGCCCTGCTTCAACGAGGAAGCGTCGGTGGAACGGTTGCACGAGACGGTGCACGCCGCGCTCGCCGGGCTGCCCGACGTGGAGATCGAGGTGGTGTACGTCGACGACGGCAGCACCGACGGCACCCTGGCCGCGCTGCGCCGGCTCGCCGCCGCCGATGGACGCGTCCACTACACGTCGCTGAGCCGCAACTTCGGCAAGGAGGCGGCGATGCTCGCCGGCCTGCGGCGGGCCACCGGCGACGCGGTCGTCATCATGGACGCCGACCTCCAGCACCCGCCGCGGCTGCTGCCCGAGATGGTGACGCTCTACCGGCAGGGCTTCGACCAGGTGATCGCCCGCCGGGACCGGCACGGTGACCGGTTCGTCCGCACGCTGGCCTCGCGGTCGTTCTACCGGGCCATCAACTGGTGGATCGACGTGCGCCTGCTGGACGGGGCGGGTGACTTCCGGCTGCTGTCCCGGCTCGCGGTGGACGCGATCCTGACCATGCCGGAATACAACCGGTTCTCCAAGGGCATGTTCTCCTGGATCGGCTTCCGGACCGTGGTGGTGGCGCACCGCAACGAGGTCCGGCAGGCGGGGCGGAGCCGGTGGACGTTCGGCAAGCTCTTCAACTACGCGTTCGACGGCCTGCTGTCGTTCAACAACCGGCCACTGCGCCTGGCGATCTACGGCGGCCTGTTCCTCACCCTCATCGCGGTGGTCTACATGGCCTGGGTGGTCGCGGACGCCGTCGAGAAGGGCATCGACGTCCCCGGCTACACCACGATCATCGTGAGCGTGATCGGGCTCGGCGGCATCCAGATGATGCTCCTGGGTGTGATCGGGGAGTACATCGGCCGGATCTACTACGAGACCAAGCGCCGGCCGCACTATCTGGTGCAGGAGACCGAGCGTCCGGCCGAGCGGTGAGCCCCGGCCGGTACGCGCAGCGCGTACCGGCCGGGTCATCGGATCGGGCGTCACGCCCGGGGGTCAGCCCAGCACCACCCCCGAGGCGCCGACTCCGGCCAGGCCGGAGAAGATGTCCTCGTAGTACATCCGCCACGCGCAGACCCGGCCGGTGGGGACGTAGCCGGTGCAGGTCGTCGCGGTGTTGGTGTCGTCGATGGCGGAGTTCGTGCCGGTGGCGTAGACCTGGGTGGTGTTCGCCCCGTTCACGATCTCCACCGGGCCGCCGCTGTCGCCCTGGCCGACCGCGTTGGTGCGGGTGGTGCTCTCCGCCTGCACCTGGCCGCAGACCGTGCCGAAGTTGCGGATGTTGATGCACAGGTCCCGGGCCTTGACCTGGATCGAGCACCGGGTGCCGGAGTAGGCGCCGGAGGTGCACACGAAGTTGCCGACCTGGCTGGCGAGCGCGCCGATCACCTGGTTGCTGAACTCGCTCGTCACCGCGCCGGCCGCGTCGGTGGTGTTGTTGAAGACCCGGCCGCCCCCGCTGCCCGCGAGCAGCAGCGTGTCGGTGCCGACGTTGCGGGTGCCGACGATGCCGATCGTCTGCCCGGTCGGGTCGGTGGCGACGTTGTTCAGGTTGCCGCAGTGCGCGGCGGAGAGCACCCGCGACACCCCGCCTTGGAAGACGCCGAAGCCGGTCGAGCAGCCGCCGCCGGTGGTCGCGTTACGCCACGCCGCGCCGCCCCACCACGGCGGCGAGTCGTCCCACCGGGTGGCGGGCGCGGCGGCGACGCCGGTCTGCACGGTCACCGGGACGCCGGCGAGGCTCGCCGCGCCGAGCAGCCCGTCCTGCGTACCGACGAGCAGGCCGGCGCCGTCGGCGCGCGGCCCGACCGTGGTGACCTCGCTCCCGGCCGCGGCGCGCAGCCGGGCCGCCGCCACCGCCAGCTCCCGCTGCGAGTACGCGGCGGGCAGCACCCGGGTCGGTACGACGCTGCGGGCGTCGGCCAGCAGGCCGGCGGGCGCCGCGCCCTTCCAGTAGACCCGCAGTTGTCGGGTGGTGGGGTCGGCGACGACGCCGGCGAACCCGGAGTCCGGCCCCCGTCGCGCCGCCCGCTCGATCCGCGCGGCGGCGGTGTTCATCCGCTGCTGCACCCGGAACAGCTCCGCCCAGGAGGCGAAGCCGGCCGGCGCCGGCGTGTTGTCCACGAACGACCGGGTGGTGACCGTCTTGTCGGCCGGCGCGGCGGCGGCCGGCGCGGCGGACACGCCCGTGGCGAGCAGCGCCAGGCCGAACGCCGCGACGGCGGCGCGACGCAGCAGTCCGCCCCGCGTGCTCAGTGGTCGGTGACTCATCAGGTGCTCCCTTTCCCCAGGTGGCAAGGCACGGGCCGAACCCGCACCGGGACGGTGGCACGGGTCGCCGGTGCCCGGCCGCGCATCCTGGACTCGGCTGGACACCGCCGGACACGGACGGTCCGGATCCCGTCCTTCGGGAGGGGAACTGTCATACATCAGCCTCGGTCTATGAGGATGCGCGTGGGCCGCCCTAACCTCGCGGTGGGCGGCCGGGTGGGGCCAGTGGGGAGGCCGGATGTCCGATCAGGTGGCGCGTCGTGGTGCCCGGAGAACACCGCCGGTCGTGACCGCGACGGACCGCTCCGCGAGTCCACTGATCCACGCCGCCGAGTCGGCCCGGACCGTGCCGGAACTGGCTGGCCTGCTGCGCGAGCTGCGCCGCCGGGAGGCCCGGCAGCAGGGCGAGACCCAGTTGACGTACCGGCAACTGGCGGCGAAGACCGGCTGGTCGCGAGGGGTGATCGGAGAGTACTTCGCCGGGAACATCCTGCCGCCGACGGAACGGTTCGACATCCTGATCCGGCTGCTCGGGGCCACCGCCGCCGAGCAGGGGGCGCTGGCCACCGCGCGGGACCGGGTGGAGGAGGCGCGACGGCAGCCGGACCGGGAGGAGACACCCGCCGTACGGGCCGGCGGCGGGCGGGCGCGCTCCCGGCCGGCACGACTGCCCGTACCCCGCCAGTTGCCGCCGGCCCTGCCCGGTTTCGTCGGCCGTGCGGCGCACCTGGCCCGGCTGGACGCCGGCGACGGCCGGGACGGGCCGGCGGACGGTGGACCCACCTCGACGATCGTGGTCCTGTCGGGCACCGCCGGGGTGGGCAAGACGACCCTCGCGGTGCACTGGGCGCGGGACGCCGCCGACCGGTTCCCGGACGGCCAGCTCTACGTGGACCTGCGGGGGTTCGACGCCACCGGGACGGTGGTGACCCCGGCGGAGGCGGTCCACGGCTTCCTGGAGGCGCTCGGGGTGCCACCGGAGCGGATGCCCGTGCACCTGTCCGCGCAGGTCGGCCTCTACCGCAGCCTGCTCGCCGACCGCCGGATCCTGGTGCTGCTGGACAACGCCCGCGACGTCGAGCAGGTCCGGCCCCTGCTGCCGGGCAGCCCGGGTTGCCTGGTCCTGGTCACCAGCCGCAACCGGCTCGCCGGTCTGATCGCGGCCGAGGGCGCCCGGTCGGTCCCGGTGGGGCTGCTCAGCGCCGCCGAGTCGTGGCAGTTGCTGGCCCGGCGGCTGGGCGCGGACCGGTTGACGGTCGAGCCGCAGGCCGTGGACGAGATGGTCGAGCGCTGCGCGCGGCTGCCGCTGGCGCTGGCGGTGCTCGCCGCCCGGGGCGCGGCGCACCCGGCCTTTCCACTCGCCACCCTCGCCGCCGAACTGCGCGAGGCGGCCCGGCTGTCGGACGTGTTCGACACCGGGGACGCCGGCACCGACGTGCAGGCGGTCTTCTCCTGGTCGTACCGGAGCCTGACCCCGCCGGCGGCGCGGCTGTTCCGGCTGATCGGCTGCCATCCGGGCCCGGACATCGGAGTCCCGGCGGCGGCCAGCCTGGCCGGTCTGCCCCGCGACCGGATGCCCCGGCTGCTGGCCGAGCTGGCCCACGCGCACCTGCTCACCGAGCACGCCCCCGGCCGGTTCGGCGCACACGACCTGCTGCGGGCGTACGCGGCCGAGCTGACCGAACGGCTCGACCCGGACGACGAGCGGCAGGCGGCGATCCGGCGTGGACTGGACCACTGTCTGCGCTCCGCGCACGCCGCCGCGGTGCTGCTGCAACCGGGCTGGGATCCGGTCCCGCTCGACGACGTCCCGCCCGGGGTGGTGCCCGAGGAGATCACCGACCCGGCGCACGCGCTCGCCTGGTTCCACACCGAGTACCGCGTACTCCTGGCGGCGGTGGTGTACGCCGGGCGCACCCGGTGCGACGGTCACGCCTGGCGGCTCGCCCGGACCCTGGTGGACTTCCTGCAACGCCAGGGGCGCTGGTCGGACCTGGCCGACGCCCAGCGGACCGCCCTGACCGCGGCGCGGCGGGCGGGTGAACGCGCCGGCCAGGCCAACGCCCACCGCGACCTTGCCCGCGCCCTCGTGCGTCTGGGTCAGGAGGAGGAGGCCGCCGGCCACTACCGCCACGCGCTGGCGCTCTTCGCCGACCTGGGCGACGACAGCGGGCAGGCCCGCACCCACCGGGCGTTCGGCGCCATGCTGGACGCGCTGGGCCGGTACGAGGAGTCGCTGCACCACGCGGGGCGGGCGCTGGCGCTCTATCAGCGCACCGGCCACCAGGCCGGGCAGGGCAGCGCCCGCAACGCGATGGGCTGGGCGCACGCCCGGCTCGGCCGGTACGGCGCGGCGCGCGAGCACTGCGAGCAGGCGTTGGCGCTGCTGCGCCGCACCGACGACCGGCACGGGGAGGCGAACACCTGGGACAGCCTCGGCCTCATTCACGAGCGGCTCGGACACCACCGCCGGGCGATCCGGTGCTTCGGCCGGGCGCTGACGCTCTATCAGCGAATCGGCGACCGCTACGACGAGGCGGACACGTTGACCCGGCTCGGTGACTGCCGGCACTCCTCGGGTGACCGGGCCGGCGCGCTCCGCACCTGGCGGCGGGCCCTGGTCATCCTCGACGGCCTGGGCCATCCGGACGTCGAAGGGGTACGCGAGCGGATGGCCCGGACGTCGGACGCCGGGCGGGCGTCGGGAGGCGCACCCGACGCCCGGCCGGCGACGGACGTGCCCTCCTGACGCCCGGTCGACCCGGTCGGCCTCACCGTCAGTGCAGCCGGGCCTTCCAGTCCTGCGGCACCCGGCCCCGGGGGCCCGGGGCGGGCTGGTCGAGCGGGCGCGCGTGCGGCTCGGCCAGCTCCGGCCCGTCGGCGTGGAGCTTGTCGTGGGCGTAGTCCCAGAACCACGACTCGCCGGGCTCGAAGCTCTGGACGAGCGGGTGACCCGAGGTGGCCGCGTGCGCGGTCGCGTGCTGGCCCGGCGACGAGTCGCAGCAACCGACGTGGCCGCAGGCGGCGCAGCGGCGCAGGTGGAACCACCAACCGCCGGCGGACTCGCACTCGAGGCAGCCCGTTCCGCTCGGCGGCGCGGCAGGGTTGATCGCCGCGGTTTCGGCCGACGGGTCCGGCCGGGATGGGTTGTCCATCTCCGGAGCCTACCCACGGGTGCGGTCATCGGCAGTTTCTGCCCTTGTTCAGGCAGGTGGCGATGTGCTGCATGGTCCGGGCGGAGTTGACGTTGACGAAGTCGTTGTGGTCGGAGAAGGGGTTGTGGTTCTCCTCCGGGAAGGAGTCGAGGGCGTACTCTCCCTTGAGCTGCACGTTCCGCGGGATGTCGTAGGAGATCGTGATCCGGAGCTGCGGGATCGCGACGAAGCCCTGCGGGCAGGCGCCGGTGGCCCGGTCGGCGAACGCGACGTGGTCGCGGTGGTTGGCGCTGTCGGTGTTCGCGCCGTCCCAGCAGCCGGGGAAGTCCTGGACCCGTTGCACCTGCCGGCCGGGCGGGCAGATCGGATACCTGTCGGAGAGCCGGTCGGTGAACCCGGAGCAGGTCCAGGTGGCGCGGGCGTTGGCGGGGCCGCGGCTTGTGGGCTTGGCGTCGCCGGTCAGCTCGCGCAGGAACTTGGGCATCGGCACGACCTTGCCGACCGGGTTGCCGCGGTATTCGATGAGGACCGACGCCGGTCGCAGGATCTCGCCGGTGTTGTTGGGGAGTTCCAGGTTCGCGCCCTGCGGGTCGGGGAGCGGGCTCGCGCTGCCGGTCGGGGCCGTGGACGGTTGGCCGCCGCGCTGGTCGAGGGTGCACGTGGCGAGGGCGTCGAGGCCCTGGGGACGGGCGCCTGCGCGGCCGATGGCGATGGCGATCCGGTCGAGGACGGCGGTCCGCTTGGCCCTCAGTGGGCCGAGGACGGCGTTCTCGACGAAGCCGGCGCCCCCTTCGCCGCGGCTGGTGACCAGGCGTTGGTTCGCCTCGGAGATCTGCCGGTCGAGTTCACCGAGGCCACGGTCGACCTCGGCGAGGGCCGACCGGGGCACGCCGGGCAGACGATCCCGTACGGACGGGCAGGTCACCTGCGGGGTGGCCGACCTCGGGGCGGTGGTGTGCCCGCCGTGCAGACGGCCGTGGATGGCGTCGTAGCTGACATCACAGTCGGTGAGCGAGCGCAGCCGGGCCGGGTGCTGCCCGCCGGCCCGACGGATCGTGTCGCCGATCGCGGCCAGCGAGGCCGCACGGCGCGTCCGCAGCCACTGCAACACGTCGTTGTTGAGCTGGACGTGCACGCCGCGGGTGGCCGTTACGCGCCGGTCGGCGGCGACCCGGTACCGTTCCAGGTCGGCCAACTGACGGTCGACCACCGCCTTCGCCCCGGTGGGCACGGCGGGGAGGCGGTCACGCACGGACGGGCAGACCACCGTGCCCGAGGTGGCGGCCAGCGCCCGCTGGATGTCCCTGCCGTCGGCGCGCACCGAGCGGTCGATCCGCACCACCGGCCAGAAGTACGAGGACTTGTCACCGTTGACGCAGGTGGTGCCCGAGGTGTCCAGGTCGGCGTCCGAGGAGTTCGCGGTGATGGCGAGGTTGCCGACGAAGTCGTGCACGTGCTCGGCGCCGTTGCGCACCCCGGGTTGGGCGACCGGGTTGTCCGGGCTGAACTTGCGGTTGCCGTTGGTCCCGCAGTCGACGGTGAACCGGCCGGTCGAGGCGTCCGGCCCGGTCCGGGGCCGGACCACGTTCGGCCTGACCCGTTCGATCGGAACGAAGGACGACAGGTTCGTCGCCGCGTCCGCGGTGCCCTTACCGCCGCTGGAGACGAACGTGGCCGTCAGCGCGGCCGTCGCGGCGAGCACCACCGCGACCGCGACGACCCGGGTGGGTGTCACGCCGCCCGACGGTCGCCTGCCGTAATGCCTTCTCATGTCGTCTTCTCCTCGGTCGCCTGGGCCGGCCCTTCCGGTGCTCCGGCCGTCGCGTTCGGGTACGGCCGGGCCGGGTGCGGCCGATCAGCTTTTCCCGGCGCGTCACCGATCGGTAAGAACTGCACCATCGGCCCGTCGGCGCGACCGCGCACGAGCCACGGTCACGACCAGGTTCGCTGGCTGCGACGCCACCGCTGGGGCGTGATGCCGTAGCGCTCGCGGAAGCGACGGACGAGATAGGTGGCGTCGCGCAGGCCGGTCCGGGCCGCCACGACGTCGAGCGGCAGGTCGGTCTCGCGCAGCATCCGACGGACCTCGATCATGCGCCGTTCGGTGAGCCATTCGAGCAGTGGGCGGCCGGTGCGGCGGCGGACGACGGTCGTCAGGTGACCCGGCGTGTAGCCGATCGTGCGGGCGATGTCGGCGGCGGAGACCGGTTCGCGGAACGTCGCGTCGATCTCGGTGAAGACCCGCTCCACGAGCGGATCCGGCGTGGCCGCGGCGTCGGGCGCGAGTCGCGCCGACGCGACCAGGAGCCGGGTGAGCAGGGCGCCGACGGCCTCGCGGGCGCCCACACGGTCCGGGTCGGCGAGTTCCCCGGCCAGGTCCGCCAGCCACGCCGACCAGGTCGCCCGGTCGGGCTCGGCGATCCGGCCGTGACCCGTGCCGGACGCGAACAGGGCCAGGAGCGGATGGTGCGCCCAGGCCAGCGGGGAGACCGAGGACAGCGCCGGGACGGCGTCCGGGATGAACGCGACCGCCCACGCGCGACCGCGGGCGAGTTCGGCCGCGACCGCCACGCCGATGACCTGCCCGGGCGACACCGCGTATACCTCGCCGGCGCGCAGCGGCCGTTCGACGCCGTCGACGGTGAACGCGCCCGCGCCCTCCTCGACATGGATCAGGACGAGGAAGTCGTGGGCGTGCCGGTGCGCCGGCGGGAGGCTCGCCCGGGAGGCTTCCGGATCGAAGCGGGTCACCGAGACGGCGGGTCGGCCGGGACGCTGCCGGTATCGGTAGACGGGCGTCCCGTCGGGCCGCACGGCGCGCAGCCCCCGCGCGGCATCCGGCGGGTCACCTACCGAAGAATGTCCCACGATTGCCACGTTAGGTCCTGCACGACAACCCCGGAAAGTCCAAGACTCGGAGGTGGCCGACCCGGCCCGTCACCAGGAGGCATCGATGGCAGCTCCGACCCACGTCCGCATCCTCGACGAGCGAACGCCGCAGGAGCGCGACCGCGCGTTCCTGCCCGGCGCGGGCAAGACCTGGCTCCTGCCGCTCTACGACACCTTCAGCCGCGTGGCCGGCATCCGCGCGCTGCACGAACGCGCGGTCGAACTGGCCGGCATCGAACCCGGCCAGGCCGTGGTCGACGTCGGTTGCGGCACGGGCAACCTGTCGTTCGCCGTGCTCGCCGCCCGGCCGGACGCGCAGGTCACCGGTCTCGATCCCGACGCGGACGCCCTCCGCAGGGCGGCCCGCAAGGCGCGCCGCCGCCGCGTCGGTCTCACCCTCGTCCAGGGGTACGCCGACCGGCTCCCCGCCGCGGACGCCTCGCTCGACCATGTGGTGTCGTCGCTGGCCCTGCACCACGTCGACGACGACGGTCGGGTCGCGTTCGCGCGCGACGCGCGGCGTGCTCTCCGGCCGGGAGGAAAGGTCACGATCGTCGACCTCGGCGGCCCGGCATCCACCGCCGAGGATGCCGGGCACCCCGCACCCGGCCACGGTCACCGCCCGTTCCGGGCCCTGACCCGTCCCATGCGTTCCCGGGTCGCGCACAGCCGGTGGTGGCCCGCAATCACGGCAACGGCCTCGTCACGCTCCTGACCGACGCCGGGTTCGGCGACGCCCGGGAGGTCGCGCACGTCGACCACAGGTTCGGCCGGGTCACCTTCGTACAGGCGTCCCGACCCTAGGGCCTGCCTCAGCGGGCCGCCGTCCGGCCGTCGAGGGCGTCGAGGTAGCCGGCGAAGCCGTGCGGGGCCCGGCCGTGCCGCCGGGCGCTGGTCCGGACCGGGCAGCCGGCGTCGGCGACGACCCGCATGGCACGCCGGCGACCGCGCTCGACCAGGTCGTGGTCCTCGCCGTGTCGCAGGTCGGAGAATCCGCCCAGCCGCTCGTAGGCCGTGGCGGCGCAACCCAGGTTCGCGCCGTGGACGTGCCGGTGACCGGCGGCGGTCAGGCCCTGCCGATACCGGATCTCGAAGCGTTCCCGGACCTGCTCGGAACGGACCGCCCAGTCGGTGACACGCACGGTGCCGACCAGCAGGTCGGTGCCGGCGCGGGCGTGGCGCAACTGCCAGCCGCCCCACCGCCGGGGCACGCGACTGTCCGCGTCGGTGGTGACGAGCCACAGGCCGTCCGAGCCGTAACGCAGGGCGTACGCCATGCCGGCGGCGCGGGCACGGCCGACGCTGCGGGCCCGTACCGTCACCACGACGGCGCCGAGGCGCTCGGCGACGGTGGCCGTCCCGTCCCGGCAGTCGTCCGCGACGACGATCACCTCCGAGCGCACCGGCAGGTGCCGGAGCGCGCCGCGGACCGAGGTCAGACAGCCGGGTAGCAACACCTGCTCGTCGTGGGCGGGCACCACGACCGCGATCCGGTTCACCGCAGACCTTCGGCCTGCGCGACGGAGCGGGCCGGCGGCGGCACCCGGAGGAAGACGTCCAGGAGGAAGTCCGCCTCCTCGTGCCGCGCCGTCCGCGCCAGCCCGTCCACGTGTTCGAGCACCCGGTGCACGTCGTCCCCGCCACGGACGTGCTCGGCCACCACGGGCCGCCAGTGCACGGCGACGAGCGTGCCACCCGGCGCGAGCGAGTCCACCGCCCGGGCCGTCAGCAGGTCGAGGCCGGCGTCGTCGAGGTAGTAGCCCAGCTCGGAGAGCACGACCAGGTCGAAGGGCATGTCCGTCGCGGCCGGCCACTCGTCGGGCACGCGCATCTGCTCCACCCGCACGTGCGCCAGGTCGGAGAGCCGCTGCCGGGCGCGGGCCACGGGCGCGGCGACGAGGTCGACCGCGAGCAGCCGGTCGCACCTGGCGGCGAGACGGCGGGTGAGCACGCCTGTCGAACACCCCGGCTCGAACGCCGACCGGTATCGCCGACGAGGCAGGCAGGCGACCGTCAGATCGTGCTTGCGCTGTTCGTACCAGCGGGTCTCGAAACTCCACGGGTCCTCGGCCCCGGCATACATGTCGTCGAAGTACGCCGCCGGAGTGCGTCGGGCGGTCATGGCACGAACACCGTCTCGTAGGGACGCGCGAAGCGGGCGAGGACGTGCGGGGGAAGGATCGCGGCGTCGGCGGGGTCCGGTCCGAGCGGCCGGACCTGGCTGTGGAAGGCGTCGATCGCGTCCCGCTTGGCCGCCCTGGCCGCCCCGGTCAGGTCGATCCGGCGCGCGCGGTGCCACGGCACGTCGGGTTCGTCCGGCTCGGCCCAGTGCCACGTCCAGACGGGGAACTCCAGCAGCATCGCGCCGGTGCGCCGGCAGGCCGCCGCGGCGGCCCGTCCGACCGCCTCGTGGTCCGGGTGGCCGTCGCCGCGCCAGGTCGTGACGCACCACCGGCCGGGTGCCAGCCGGGCGGTCAGCGCGTCGGTGAGCGCCGCCTCGTCGACCCCACCGTCGGGATGCCCGAGGTGCTCGATGGCGGCGGGCGCGACGCCGAGCAGTCCGCACGCCGTGACCGTCTCGGCCCGCCGGATCGCGGCCAGTTCCGCCCGGGAGTGGACCGTCGAACCGGGATGGGACGCCTCACCGTCGGTCACCACCGCGATCTCAGCGCCGGGACCCTCGGCGAGCATGGCGACCAGGCCGCCGACACCGAGCACCTCGTCATCGGGATGGGGGGCGACGACGAGCGGCGGCGTCGACCGCACCGGGTCGTCCAGGGCCAGCGCGGGCCAGGCGGCCGGGGCGGGCCACGTACGCCAGATCGTCTCGTCGGTGCCCGCGCCGGCGATCGGCCTCACCATCCGGGGTCTCCGACCGCCGTCACCAGCTCACCCAGATGGGCCAGGTCCGCCTCCGCGTGGCTCTGGCGCACGTACACCGTGAGGTCGGCGACCCGCCTGGCGTGGTCGGCGTCCTGACACAACGGGCCCGCCCCGAGCGCCCGGCCGACCCGGTCCACGACGGTGGTGGCGGTCGCCTCGACGGTGGCGCGAACCCGGTGCGCCAACCGGTCCGCGTCGCCGGTCGGGTTCGCGTCGATCTCGGCGGCGGCGGCGAACAGGACGGCCCGGGCGGTGGTCAGGGCCGCGTCGACGGCCCCGAGGTGCGCCAGCGCGTGCGGGCCGAAGTCACGGCGCCGCGCCGCGGCGTGCAGGGTGTCGGCGACCCCGACCGCCCCGCCGTACCAGCAGGCCGCCACGCCCAGCCCGCCGTGCCAGAAGCCCGGCCGCGCGGTGTAACCGCCGGGACCGCCCACCGGCACGGCGGTCACGCCGTCGAAACGGACGGTCCGGCTGTCGCTGGCGGCCATGCCGACGGCGGGCCAGGTGCCGGCCACCGGGGTGACTCCGGCCGCGCCGACCTCGATCGCGAACAGTCGTACCTCGTCGGCGGCGACGGCGGTCACCAGGGCCCGGGACAGCAGCCCCGCTCCGGAGCACCAGGGGCGGTCACCGGTCAGCCGCCACCGGGAGCCGTCCCGGGAAGCGGTGACCGAGGCCGGTGCGGCGGCCCAGACGCCCCACGGTTCGCGACGCCACCCGGGATCGATCGCCGCACCCAGCTCGGCGAGGATCGCCAGCGCGTCGGCGTGCCCCTCCCCCAGCCGCGCCAGCGCCAGGTCGGCGCGGCCGAGTTCGACGAGACGCCGCCACCGCTCCGCCGTCCGTCCGCCGCCGGGCAACGGCAGGTCGAGACGCCCGTCGCGCACCGCCGACCGGAACGCCGCCGCCGTGTGCCGCCCTCCCGTGGTCACCTCGGACCCCCACCCGTCATCGCGAACCCCCATCCCGGCACTACGGCAACCGACGTGGGTCGCGGCCGGAAGATGCCCTTCCCACGGGGGGCGAAACATCGCCTGACATGGTCGGGCGCGCACCTGCCGCCAGTGGTCAGCGGATCCCGGCCACCGGCTGCGCCGGTGCGGTCAGGGTGACCGGTGCGTCGGGGCGTAGTCGGGGCCGACCACGGCGAGCAGGGCCAGGGTGTCGGCGTCCGGGGATCCGGCCGGCGCGGTGTAGAGCACGAGGTGCTGGTCGCGGTCGGTGAGGTCGAGCGAGTCGCAGTCGAGGGTGATCTCACCGACCAGCGGGTGGTGGAAGGTCTTGGTGAGCATCGACGCGGCCCGTACGTCGTGGCGGTCCCAGAGGCGGGCGAAGTCGGGACTGGCCCGGCGCAGCTCGGCGACCAGGCCGGTCACCGCCGGGTCGCGCGGATACCGGGCGTGGGTGGCCCGCAACCGCCGGACGGCGTGTCGGCGGAACTCGGCGGCGTCGGAGACGCCGTACATCGGCGCGGCGCCGAGCGCCGGCCCGAGGAACGCCCGGCGCGCGAGGTTGCGCTCCCGCGGGGCGAGCCGCCCGAAGTCCTCCATGAGCGCGGCTGCGAGATCGTTCCAGGCGAGCACCTCGAAGGTCGCGGACGTCACGAACGCGGCCGTGCCCGGCAGCCGGCCGAGCAGCGCGAGGATGCTCGGGCGTACGTCCCGGCGGTGCAGCCCGGCGCGGCTCGGCGTGGCGCCGGCGAGGACGTGCAGGTGGTCGGACTCGACGTCGGTCAGCCGCAGCGCGCCCGCGACGGCGGCGAGGACCTCGCCCGACGGCCGTGGCGCGCGGCCCTGTTCGAGTCGCACGTAGTACTCGGTGGAGATGTGCGCGAGCACCGCGACCTCCTCGCGGCGCAGGCCGGGCGTACGGCGTCGCCGACCCGGGGCGAGGCCGACGTCCTCCGGTCGCAGCCGGTCGCGGCGGCTGCGCAGGAACGCCCCGAGTTCGTGTCTGTCCATCCCCCGATTCTGCCTCCCGCGCGGCGGCCGAACCTGGTACCACCGGTGCCTGTATGCGCGGTCGAGCCGCCACCACGCTCGGGGCATGACCAACGACGGGAACACCACACCGATCGGCCTGCTCACCGGCAAGGTCGTGCTCATCACCGGCGCGAGCCGCGGCATCGGGGAGGCCGCGGCCCACCTGTTCGCCCGCGAGGGCGCCACGGTCGTGCTCGCCGCCCGCGACGCGGACGCCCTGCACCGGATCGTCGCCCGGATCCGCGCCGACGGCGGCGTCGCCGACGCGGTCACCCTCGACCTCGCCGACCGGGCGAGCGTGCGCGCCGCCGTCGAGCGCGTCGACGAGCTGCACGGCCGGCTCGACGGCGCCTTCAACAACGGCGCGGCGATCCAGCAGCCCGGGCCGCTCGACACGACGAGCGACGAGGACGTGGAACGGCAGTTCACCGTGAACTTCCGCGGGCACTGGACGGCGATGACCGCCGAGGCGGCCCTGATGCGGCGCACCGGCGGCGGCGCGATCGTCAACACCTCAAGCATCGGCAGTCGCCGCGCGAACCGGGACCTGCCCGCCTACGGGGCGATGAAGCGGGCGCTCAACAGCATCACCGAGACCGCCGCCGTCACCTGGGCCGGCCAGGGCATCCGGGTCAACGGCATCACCCCGGGCGGCACCGCGACCGAGATGATCGACGCCTGGGAGGCGGCGTCCCCGGGCGTGATCGAGCGGATCAACACCGCCATCCCGCTGGGTCGGATGGCCGAACCACGCGAGGTCGCCGAGGCCGCCGCCTGGCTGCTCAGCGACCGCGCCGCCATGGTCACCGGCGCGATCGTCCCGGTGGACGGCGGCGCCGGCGCCTGACACCTCCCGTCGTGGCGCCGACTGTCGGGGACAGTGCCGGCGCAGGAGGCGTACGCGCGTTGTTGCCTTGACCCTCGACCTGGTGGAGCCCGCACCCTTCGTGCGTGACATTCGAAGAACGTGACCCGCGACAAGATCGTCCGATGATCGACCTGGAGCGGCTGCGGCCGATCCTGCGGGCGAGTTGGGGAGCGGACACCTGCGATCCGCACGACGTGGCGGACTGGCACCCCGGCAACCCGGCCCGCGGGCAGTGTGGGGTCACCGCACTGATCGTGCAGGACCTCCTCGGCGGCGCGCTCGTCCTCGGTGAGGTCTTCGTCGGCGGCGTCAAAGTCGGTTACCACTACTGGAACCGGCTGCCCGGCGGCGACGACGTCGACCTCACCGCCGACCAGTTCCACCCGGGAGAGGCCGTCGTCGGCGCCCGGGTGCAGCACCGCCCGCCGGGACCGCCGGGGCGCTGCCGGCAGCAGTACGACCTGCTACGGCAGCGCGTCCGGTCCGCCCTGGAAGGCGGTCCGGCACCTCCGACGGCGACCGAGACGACCATATTCGGGCTAATCCGTCCCGGTTCGGGTACGGCGCGTCCATGAGCGAACAGCGCCGGAAGGCCGACCGCGCCGAGGAGACCACTCCCGAGCGACCGGAGCCGGAGCTCGAAGAGGCGTTCGACCGGCTGGTGGAGGAGGGCGACACGCGGCTGGCCCGGCCGTGGCCGGCGCTGATCGCCACCGGGCTGCTCGGCGGCATCGACGTGGGCACCGGGGTGCTGGGGTACCTGCTGGTCGAGCACGCCACCGGGCAGCCGCTGCTGGCCGGGCTCGCGTTCAGCATCGGTTTCGTGGCGCTGCTGCTGGCTCGCAGCGAGCTGTTCACCGAGAACTTCCTGGTGCCCGTGACCGCGGTGGTCGCCCGACGCAAGTCGTTCGGGTCGCTGCTGCGGCTGTGGGCGGTCACGCTGGCGGGCAACCTGGTCAGCGGCTGGCTGCTGGCCTGGCTGATCGTCACCGGCCTGCCCGCGCTGCGCGAGACCGCGATCGAGTCCGGCCGCTTCTACGCCGACCTGGGCGTCAACCTGCGCTCGTTCGTCCTGGCGGTGCTCGCCGGCATGGTGATCACCCTGATGACCCGGATGCAGCACGCCACCGAGAGCCTCGGCGTCCAGCTGGTGCCGGCCCTGCTGTTCGGCGCGCTGCTCGCCGGCGGGCAACTGTTCCACAGCGTGCTGGACTCGATCCTGATGTTCGCCGCGCTGGCGACCGGGCACGCCCCGTTCGGCTACCTGGACTGGCTCGGTGCACTGGGCTGGTCGGTGCTGGGCAACGTCGTCGGCGGGGTGGGCCTGGTGGCGTTCCTGCGGCTGGTGCGGGTGGAGCACCGACTGCTCCAGGAACGCGCCGACCAGTCCTGAAGCGTTCCGGACCGGGGCTCCGGGAGGGGGCGCACACGTGCCAGGATGATGGGGCCGCCCCATCCAGCTCAGCCGGAGGGATCGATGTCCCACACACGCCAGTCGTCCGACGAGGCTCCCGGGACCGGCGGAACGGAAGTCGCCGGAGTCGAGGCCCTACGCGCCGCCGAACGGCGTCTGCAACGCGCTCAACTGTCCTCCGACGTCGCGGAGCTGGATCGGTTGCTCGACGACCGGCTCGTGTTCACCGGGCCGGACGGCGCTCTCTATTCGAAACAGGACGACCTGCGCGTGCATCGGTCCGGTCAGCAGACGATGACCCGGGTGGACGAGGAGGACCTGGCGGTCCTCGTGGTCGGCGGCACCGGGGTGACGTGGTTCCTCGGCACGCTGGAAGGAACCCTCTCGGGCGAACCGTTCGTCGCACGGGTCCGCTACACGCGGACCTGGATCCTCGACGACGAGGGATGGCGCCTGGTCGCGTCGCACGTCGGCCCCGCCGACGGGCACGCCGCCGCGCACGGGTGACGCCACCTGCCCGGCGCCGTGGGGAATGACCCCGGGCAGTTGGCGGACGGCTAGCCGGCGGGCCGCCTCCGCGCCGCGCGGGAGCGGCCGTACTCGGCGAGGGCGTGGAAGGCGGCCTTGGGCGTCCACGAGCCGTCCGGCAGCACCCGAACGATCCCCCGTGCGGCCAGGTCGTAGTCGTGCTCGGGGTCGCCGGTGGTCGGCAGGTGCCGGTTGGCGAACGTGTAGACGAACGCCGCCTCCACCCCACCGGCCTCGTAGTCGCGCAGCAGGTCGACCAGGTAGCGGGCCTGGCCCTCCTCGTCGCGCTCCAACGCCGCGGTGAGCGTGGCGGCGCGGCCGTGTTCGTCGTACGTCACCGGCTCGGTCGCGCCCGCGACGTCGGCCGCGCCGCGGTACGTGCAGCAGCCGAACTCGGTGGCGGCGTAGGGCTTGCCCTGGCCAACCGCCGCCGCCAGGCTCTGCGGGAACGCCGCGGCGTTCGTCGCGTCGCGGTAGCCGGCGTCGCTGGCGATGATGTCGAACGGCGACCAGTCGACGTCCTCCAGCGGGATGGAGGCGTATCCGACGGGGCCACCGAAGCGTTCGCGCACCGCGGGCACCGCCTCGGCGAGGAAGTCGCGCACCGCGGCCCGGGCGGCCGGGACCGCCTCCCGCATCCGCATCGGGTCGGTGAACAGCGCCATCCGCTCGGCCAGGTCGCGGCCGGGCAGGAAGCCGTCGGTGAACATGGAGATCTCGGAGCCGGTGAGGTACACGACCGGGACGCCACCACGCCGCAGCCGTTCGGCCCGCTCGGCACCGTCGAGCACGAACGCCATGAGTTCGTCGCGGTCCAGGCCGTTGGTGAACGGGCAGTACCACACCTCGAGCCCCGCCTCGGCCGCCAGCCGCGCGGTCAGCTCCAGCCGGTCCTGGACGCCGCCGGTGACGCGCACCGCGTCGCAGTGCAGCTCGTCGCGGATGACGCGCATGTCGTTGCGTACGGTGTCGGGGTCGAACGGCTCGTGGGTGGTGGACCCGGCGCTGACGAAGCCGGTGTCGTAGTTCATGCCGAAGACGCGCATCGGGAGCCTCTCCTCAGGGTACGCCTCGTACCTTATAAGGTACGGCGGGTACCCTGCAAGCCATGGGCACGAGGCGTCGGGGCGCGGAACTGGAACGGGCGATCCTGCTCGCGGCGGCGGCGGAACTGCGCGAGTCCGGATACCCGGGCATGACGATGGACCGGGTCGCCGCCCGCGCCGGCACCAACAAGAACGCCATCTACCGCCGGTGGCCGCACCGCGCGGCGCTGGGCATCGCGGCGTACCGCCACCTCTCCGACGCCGCCCTGCCGAACCCGGACACCGGCAGCCTCCGAGGCGACGCGCTGGAGATGCTCCGGCGGGCCAACGAGACGTGGTCGTCGCCGCACGGCGTGATCCTGCGCGGCCTGCTCGCCGCCGCGGCCGACGACCCGGAGCTGCTCACCCTCATGCGCGAACGCTCCGGTGCGGACACCATGGACCGCGCGTGGATCACGATGCTCGAACGGGCCGTGGCCCGCGGCGAGGCGCCGACCGCGGCCACCCACCGCCGGGTGGCGACCACACCGATGATGCTGCTGCGCGCCGAGTACGCGATGCGCGGCGTCCCCTCGGTCCCCGACGAGGTGCTCGTCGAGATAGTCGACGAGGTGTTCCTGCCCCTGGTGCGCGGTCGCGGCTGATGCTGCTCCGCTGCCCGCCTCAGGCCCCGCCACCCGCCAGGAGTGGGAGGTAACGGCCCAACTCCTCGGCGAACCGGCTCACCGCGACCAGCCCGACGTGCCCGTCCGGGCGCACGACGAAGAGGGAGTCGGGTGCCGCGCCGTAGATCGCCCGGACCGCGTCAGCGCTCCCCGGCGACGCACGCCGGACGTCGAGCACGCGGAGGGCATTCGCCGGACCGCCCCGGCCCACCACCGCCTCGCAGCCGCCGACCGCTTCGTCGCCGAACGCGAGCGCGGTGAACTCCGCGCCCCGCATGAACTCGAACAACCGGAGTCGTGAGCCGTCCGCGAGGGTGAGGGGCGCGTCCGGGGCTCGGTCACCGGCCCGGACGATGCCGGGCTCCGGTCGGGTGTCCCGGCTGAGCCGGCGTCCGCGATAGTTGTTCCGGAGCTGGAAGATGTCTGCCGTCTCGCCACGGTCGTCGGCGGCGTCCAGCCCGTTCATCAGGCGCGCGGCGATCGGACGGCGTTCCTCCTCGTAGGTGTCCAGAAGGTCCGCCGGAGCGCCCCGCAGGACCATGCCGAGCTTCCAGGCGAGGTTTGTGCGCGTCCTGGATGGCGGTGTTCATCCCCTGACCACCCGCCGCCGGAACGGCATGCGCGGCATCTCCGACGAGGAACACCCGGCCGACGCGGAACCGGCTCGCGATCCGCTCGTTCGTGCGGCTGACGGTCATCCAGGGAGCGTCGTCGAAGGTCACCGCGACGCCCTCGGACCGCTCGTCGAACAGCCGTTGGACCGTGGCCAGTTCGAGAGCGGGGACGTCCGTACCGGGCCGGAGCGGAGCGACGAACTGGAAGGTGTCCGTGCCCGGCAGCGGGCAGACGGACACCCGGGCCGCCGGGTCGTCGGGACGCGACCAGTTGTGCCAGTAGGAGCGGTCCAGGCCCGAGGTGCGGACGTCCGCCGTGAGGAACCGTTCGTCGTCCCTGGTCACACCGTCGAAGGTGACGTCGAGGGCTTTCCGTACGGTGCTCGCCGCGCCGTCGGCGGCGACGACGAAGGGGGACCGGAGACGTTCGGTCCCGCCGGGCCGGCGGATCGTGGCGGTGACCCCGCCCTCGTCCTCGGCGATCGCGACCAGCATCGACTGATATTCCACCTCCACGCCGAGTCGACGCAGAGCGCCCCGGAGGATCTCCTCGGTCCGCCATTGCGGGACCATCCAGGTCTCCGGGTAGGGAACACCCGGGGATGCCGTCGGCTGGCCGATCCCGAGCAGGTCGTAAAGCGACTTCTCCCAGGCCAGGCGACCTGCGCGATAGCTCCGCCAGCGCGGGAACGGCCCCCCGGCGGCCAGCACCTCCTCGACGACGCCGAGCGTGTCGAAGACGTCAAGCGTGCGGGGTTGGATGCCCTTCGCCCGCGAGCCCGACGCGGGCGACGCGGCCCGCTCGACGAGCCGGACGCCGACGCGACGGCGCGCGAGGGCGAGTGCGGCGACCAGGCCCGCCGGCCCGGCGCCCACGACCAGCACAGGGGGATTCACCGACGCAGTGTGTCGGGACCCCGCGCACGCGCCAACCGGTTTTCCGGTCACTCACCGCGCATGTCCCGCAGGTGCCGCAGGTCCTCCGGCACCGGGCTGTCCGGCCGGTAGACCAGCGGGGCGTCCCCGTCCGCCGTGGCGGCGGGCGCGTCGGCGAGCGAGAAGCGGTCCCGCAGGCGTCCGAAGAAGTCGGTCGAGCCGAACCGGAGGATCCGCAACCGCCACGGCGCGGCGTACGCGGCCACCCAGTCGCCCGGGTCCAGCACCCCCCGAAGCTGCCCGTCGATGCTCACCGCGACCTGCCCCGACCGGGGCAGCACCCGCACCCCCACCGACTCCTGCGGGGAGAGAAGCAGGCTGCGGTTGAACGCCATGTGCGGGGCGACCGGAGTGAACACCAGCGCGTCGAGCAGTGGCGACAGGACCGGCCCGCCGGCCGCGAAACTGTAGGCCGTCGAACCGGTCGCGGTGGAGACCATCACCGCGTCGGCGGAGTACGAGGCGAACAGCCGCCCACTGATGTATAGGCCCAGGCTCGCCTGCCGGTCCCGGGCGAGCTTCTCGAAGACCACGTCGTTGACGGCGACGACGTCCAACGGCACCCCCCAACCGACGGCCTCCGGCGTGCTGTCGCGCACCCCGGGCGGAGGCATCGCCGGACCCCGGCCGTAGCGCAGCAGCGTGCCGAGTTCCGGGGGGATCTCCAGGGGCCGGGAGGCGCGCATGGTCAGGGTCATCCGCTCCTCCACCCGCACCGGGCCGACCCGCGCCGCCTCAAGGGTCTCGATCGTGCGCTCCGGGGGCACCTCGGTGAGGAACCCGACCCGCCCGACGTTGACCCCGAGGACCGGGCAGTCGACCGTCGCGGCGATGTGCACGCCACGCAGGAAGGTCCCGTCACCGCCGATCGTGACGATCAGGTCGAGCAGGCCGATCGCCCGTGTCTCGTCCCGGCCGGTGCGCCGCTCGGTCGCGTGCCACACGTCCAGCTCGACCGTCTCGACCCCCCGGTCGACGCCCCAGGCCCGGATCTCCTCGGCGGCCCGGGTCGCCTCCGCCTTGCCGGAGTGCACCACCATGCCGATCCGGTCCAACCGCATCCGTGTCCCCCCGGTCCCGCGCCGCCACCCCGCCGCCGACCTCCACCGTGACACACCGGGCCCGCGATGGCCGCGCCACCGCCGTAGTCACCGCATCGGATGGTGTGCCGAGCGGTCCGGGCTACCCGGCCCGGAGGGTGAGCAGGGTGATCTCGCTCGGCGCGAAGATCCGGAACGGCGGGCCCCAGAACCCCGTCCCCCGGCTCGTGTAGAGCTGGGTCCGGCCGTGCCGGCTGAGGCCCTGCACGACCGGCTGGTCGAGCCGGACCAGGTAGTGGAACGGCCACATCTGGCCGCCGTGGGTATGCCCGGACAGTTGCAGATCCACGCCGGCCGCCACCGCGTCGCCGATCTGCTTCGGCTGGTGGGCCAGCAGCAGCACGGGCAACTGCGGATCGGCGCCCGCGAGCGCCGCGGCGTGGTCGGCCCGGTGACCGGCCAGGCCGGACGAGGCGGCGGTCACGTCGTCCACCCCGGCGACGACGAGCCGGGCGTCGTCCCGCTCCACCACGAGGTGCCGGTTGTGCAGCGGCTCCCAGCCGAGGGCCCGCATGTGCTCGACCCAACCCTGCGCCTCGCCGTAGTACTCGTGGTTGCCCGTCACGTACACCCGGGCCAGCCGGGCCCGGACGGCGCCGAGCGGGGCGGCCTGCGCCCGGCGCTGCTCGACGGTGCCGTCGGCGATGTCGCCGGTGTGGCAGACGATGTCGGCGGCCAGGTCGTTGACCACCTCGACGGTGCGGGCGGACCAGCGGGCCCGGTCGATCGGGCCGTAGTGGGTGTCGGTCAGCAGCACCACCCGGACCCCGTCGAGGCCCGCGCCGAGCCGGTCGACGGTGACGTCCACCCGCCGGACCCGGGGCACGCGCATCGCCTCGGCGTACCCCCAGACGGCCAGGACGACCGAGACGAGCGCCACGCCGACCGCCACGGCCCGGGACCGGACCGGGTCCGCGACGCCCGACGCGGCCAGCACGAGCCGGGCCACGGTGCCCAGCACCGCCCAGACGAAGAGGATCCAGACCAGGCCGAGGAGCGTGTCGCCGGCGCGGGCCGCCGCGTCCAGCCGCCGGCGGCCGTGTCCGAGATACATCAGCGCGGGGAACGCGACAAGCGCGACGACGAACACCGCCGTGCCGGCGGCCACCACCGGACCCGGCCACCGCGCGGCCACCGTCAACGTCCACCAGGGCAGCCCGAACAGCAGCGCGAGGACCGCGACAAGCGTCGCTCCGGACACCAGCGGTCGCAGCGACCGTCGCGCCGGCCGCGCGTGTACGGCGTCGCCAGTTGTCATCGTCGTCCCTCCCTCGGGTCCGTGCAGCATGGCACGGCCCGGCCCGGATCGACCACGCGCTGCGCCGGACGCCCGTGCGCGCATCCACAGGCATGGCGGCGGTCCGCAGGGGGAAGAGAACGGGGGTCGTGGGCGCGCTCCCACGGCTCGGCCCCTCGCCAGAATGGAGATTCCTCGTGGTCATGGCGCTACTGCTCGACCTCGCCAATATCGTCGGTGGGTTCCTGCTGGCTGCCGCGCTGCTGCGGCTGTTGCCCCGGGTCGGCGACGACCTGGACCGGTTGGCCGGTCGAGCCGCCCCGGTCGCCTGGATCGTCGGCCTGGTGGCGCTCGTAACCGGCGGCTACTACCTGATCGTCCACCTCGTTTCCGGCCCCCGGGTGTTTCATTTCGAGGTGGTCGGCATCGGCGTCGGGTTGGCGCTGCTGTGGAGCCGGTTGACCGGGCGGCAGGAGCCGCGGACCGAGCAGCCGGGCGGGGCCACGGGCGTCCGCCTGCTGCTCGCGATCTTCGGTCTCATCGCGATCGTGGTCGGCATCCAGGGTCTGTTCACGTCGGACGGATGACCGGAACTTCCGCCGCACCCGCCGGCCGCAACGGGACGGTCATCGTCATCCCGCGCCGATGGTGGCCGCGAGGTCGGTGAGCGCCGTCGGGGCGCGCGGGTCGCGGGCGACCCGAAGGAGTACGTTCCGACCGGCTGGGCGGTGGCGGAGCTCGGCCGTGGGTGCGCTGCGCGTCCGCCAACAACCGGGGCACCAGCTCGACCACCTGCGGATACCGGGCGTGCTGGAAGGTGCTCCACACGTGCCCGACCTCCCCCGCCAGCGCCTCGACCGACCGCACCGGGCGACCGCCGACCGGACGGCCCAGGGCGATCTCGTACGTCGACAGCGCCGCGCGGATCCGCTCCACCCCCTCGACGCGCTCGGCCACCCCGGCCGGCTCGGCGTGCCGACCGAGCAGCACCGCCGTCTCGATCCGCAGGGCGACGGCGATCTCCCGAAGCGTCGACACCTTGTCCAGCGACCGGACACCCCGCTCGACCTTGTCCACCCAGCTCTTCGACTTGCCCAACCGGTCGGCCAGCATCTGCTGGGACAGCTTGCGCCGACCCCGCCAGTACGCCACCCGCCGGCCGACCGGCAGCAGGTCACTGCCGTCCACGGCGCCACCGCCGGTCCGGCACCGCCCGGGTCGTCTCCTCGACCGGTATCCGATCCGCCTCGGCCTGCTGGAGAAGCCGACGCCGGGCGTCCTCCCGCTCCGCCTCCTGGATCTCCTCGCCTCGGCTTCCGGACGGGGTCTTCTCGCTCATCCCTACCTCCGCTGGTAGGGGCACGACGGCATGTTCGGCAGGGACCGACACCACCGCGCCCGACTCCAGGCGGGTCACTCTCCGGCGACGACCGTGACCGAACGTGATCCACCCTGGCCACAGCATCGAGTGAATGGCCGGTTACCCCAAGGTGCCACGTGTCCGCTGAACGAGTTGGCTGTCCGCTGTCAGGACACGGGCCGGTGCGTCTCGTAGACCTCGCGCAGCGCTGACACGTCTGTCGCGCCGGTCTGCTCGACCCGCCGGAGCACCTCTCGCGCCCGCCACCAGTTCGACGGCACGACCCGCCCGGAGCGGATCGCCTCGGCAGCGACCGCACTCGCTTCGTCGGGCTGATCGGCCGCGACCAGCGCCAAGGCCAGGTCGAGACGCGCCGAAGCGGAGCGCCGAGGGCGGTCGCCACCGTCCCCGCGCGGATCCAACTCCGCCAACACGACCCGGGCCACCTGCTCCGCAGCCGGGTCGCCGGCCCAGGACAGCGTCGTCGCCGTGTACGCCAACGCCTTTGTCGGGTCGTACCGGTAGTGATGTTCGGCCTGCTCCGGCACGGACAGGTTCGCGGTCAGCCGCTCCAAGCGGTCCAGCGCATCGCGGGTCCGCCGGACATCACCCACGCGCGCCCACACCCGCGCCTCCTGCGCCGTCGCCTGGATGTACGCCGAACTCCCGCGAGGTGCCACCCGCTGGGCCTGCTGCGTCAGTTCGAGCGCCTGCCGGGGCTCGCCCCGGGTGAGCCGGTCCCACGCCCGGGTTTCCAGGCACCACGCCTGGATCTCCGTGTGCTCGCCGTGTCCGGCGAGCTTGACAGCGGCAGCCAGGTGCGCGCCGGCTGCGGAATGCTGCTGAAGGTCGATGTGCACCGTCGCCCGCAGCACGGTCAGCCAACCGCCGGCGACGATCAGACGCCGCCGCTGCGCAAGGGTGCCCCGGCCGTCGAGCAGCCGACCCACGTACGCCAGATGCCGCCGCACCATCGGAAGCAGGTCCACCGGCCGCGTGGTCGGATACGCGCTTGCCAGATCGTCGACGCCCGCCTCGATCCGGCCCAGCGTCTCGGCGCTCACGTCACTGGCATGCACCCGAGCCAACAGTTCATCGGCCTCCGCGTCGTGGTCAACGGGCAGGCCGACAAGCCGCACGAGTGCCCCACCGGCCTGAAGAACCTCATCGAGATGCCGAGCCGTCTCGGGCGTCGGAGCCTTGGCGGCGATCTCCAGATCGTGCAGATGACTCTTGCCCCGATGCGCGAGCTGCCCCAGCGCCCGCAGCGACAGCCCTCGGCCGACACGCAGCGCCCGCAACCGAGCCCCGAAACGCGGATCGATGTGCGACACAACGACGCTCCCAGCGCAGGAAGGAGGAACGCGCGCCCCAGCTCTCGCCAGTGGACAACCACCACGGACGGTACACCGACCAGTCACGTCAACGTAACAACCACCGCTGCCTGCTGCGCGGATGCACCCATACCGTTCCACTCGCCATCCGAACGCCGCACGAGTGGAACGCCATGGGTGTCAAAAGTGCCCCGAGACACCCATACCGTTCCACCCATGGCCAGCGCGCGGCACGAGTGGAACGGTATGGGTGTCTGCGGCGCGCACCGCCAGCAGACGCGCAACCGCCAGCAGGCGCGCAGCCGCCAGCAGGACGGCAGGGGCTGGTCAGGCGCGGGTGCGCTGCCGCAGCCGGGTCGAGACGATCGCGCCGACCACCACGAGGACCGCGACCACAAGCGACGGCAGGGCGTCGGGCCGGCGCAGCAACTCCCCCGCCGACCCGGTGTTGCCCAGTTGGTGGAGGGTGCCCAGCAGGAGGGTCGGTGCGACGGCGATCAGCAGGCGCTGGTCGGCCGTCGCCACCCAGAGGAAGGCGGCCAATCCGACGACCACCAGGGCGGCGGCGCCGATCCGGGCACCCGTGTCGACCATGCGGAGACCGTTCGCGGAGATCAGATGCAGGGCGAGTATGCCGGCGGTGACCAGGACGGCGTTGGCCCGGGGCGCCGGCGGCACGTCCGCCGGACGCCGCAGGCCCGCCACGATCAGGGGCGTGGCGACCACCGGCGCCCACCACTGCGGCAGTCCGTTGAGGAAGAGGTACGGGGAGATCACGGTCGGCACCACTGCCGCGGCCACCACCAGGACGGCGGCGGTGCGGGTGCGGCCCGCGACGAGCGCGACCAGCGCTGCGCCGATCATGACCTCGTGGACGCCCTGATTCCGCAGGACGGTCAGGGGTTCGGCGAGCCCGCCGAACTGGAACGCCTCGATCAGGTCGTCGAGGCCGATGAGCGCGCCGAGCGCCAGCACCGCCATGGCGCCCAAGTGGATGCCCTGCCAGAGCAGCACGGCGGTGGGTCGGGGCGCGGTGCTGCCGCCGTGCACCCGTAGGGCGCCCCGGATCAGCGAGGCCGCCTCCCGGGGGCTGGGCCAGCGGCGGGTGGTCGGTTCGTCACCGATCAGCGTGTCGAGCAGTTCGTCGGCGCGTTCGCGCCGGTAGCCGGCCGGATAGGCCCGCAGCAGCATCCGGTAGCGCTTCTCCAGAACATCGGCACTCATGCTGGTCTGATCCTCGCGGTAGAAGGTTGCCGGGTGCTTGCCTGCGGTAAACCCCGGTGCGGCAGGCGGTCCATGACCACCCGGGCGGCCCGGGCGAGCCGGTCGGCCTCCTCGGCGAGCAGGCGGTAGCCCTCGTCGGTGAGCCGGTAGTAGCGACGGGCACGCCCGTTGACGATCTCCTCACCGTCGGCGGTGACGAGGCCCTCGCCGAGCAGCCGGTCGATCACCGAGTAGAGCGAGCCGGCGGCGAGGGTCACCCGTCCGTCCGACAGCTCGGCGACCCGCTTGATCACGGCATAGCCGTGGAGCGGGCCGCCGAGCAGGGCAGCAAGGACGAAGTACGACGGTTCCCGCAGCGCGGGACGCGAGGTCGATCGCATGAGTTGAATATACAAGCAACATGACTATCTAGCCAGGATGGTCCGCTCCGGCCCACCGCGTCAGCGCAGGACGCTCGCCACCACGTTGTGCACGTCGTCGACCGGCGGATCGCCGCGGTGCTCGGTGAACAACAGCTGCACGGCGCCGATCAGGGTCGGCGCCAGCACCTGCACGTCCGCGTCGGGGGCGATCCGACCGAGGTCGCGTTCGGCTGCCAGATAGCCGGCCACCGCGGCGACCGCCTCGCCCACCAGGGGAAACCGGGCGGTGCCGGCGGCGCGTAGGCGGTTGCGCAGCTCGTCGCGGGCGATGGTGAGCACGATGATCGCGGACATGACCGGCTCGAAGAGTTTGAACATCGCGTCGGTGAGGTTGCCGGCAACGGTCCCCGTGCCGGCCGCACCGCGGAGTGCCGCACCTTCCGCCTCCACCCGCGCGATGCGGTCGAGCACCAACTCGACCAGGAAGGCGTCGAAGTCGGCGAAGTACCGATGCAGCACGCCCTTGGCGACTCCGGCCTCGTCGGTGATCGCGCGGCTGGTCAACGCCGTGACACCGCCGCGGGTGAGCACCCGCACGGCGGCGTCGAACAGTTGCTGGCGCGGATCGCGCAGAGCTACGCCGGTCGGCATGCAACGCTCCCGCTTCGTTAATGGGCGATCGCCCATTAGAGTGGGCGCATGGTCACTCTACCGCCGCAACCGCACGAAGCCCGCCGCGTCGCAGAGTCGTTCGGAACCGACCCCGGGCGCTACGACCGCAGTCGGCCGCCGTATCCGGATGCGTTGATCGAGCACATCGTCGCCGCCGCGCCGGGCCCCGCATTCGTCGACGTCGGTTGCGGGACCGGGATCGCAGCCCGCCAGTTCCGCGCCGCCGGGCGTACCGTCCTCGGTGTCGAGCCCGACCCCCGGATGGCCGAATTCGCCCGCGCGGGCGGCATCGACGTCGAGGTGGCGACCTTCGAGGCGTGGGAGCCCGCCGGCCGCGACTTCGACGCGATCGTCTCCGGCACGGCCTGGCACTGGGTCGACCCCGTCGCCGGAGCCGCCAAGGCAGCCGAGATATTGCGTCCGGGCGGCGTCCTCGCGCCGTTCGGCCACGTCTACGAACTGCCGTCGCCGATCGCCGCCGCGCTCGCCGACGGGTTACGCCGGGCTGCGCCGAACCTGCCCTACCGGCAACCGACCGGTTCCATTCTCGACGGCTACCGCGCCCTCTACGACCGCGCCGCCGAGGGAGTCCGCGCGTCCGGCTGTTTCGCCGAACCCGAGATCCGCCGTTACGACTGGCAGCGCACCTACGCCCCGGACGAACTGCTCGAACTCGTCACCACGTCCGGCGGCCTCGCGAGCCTGCCACCGGATGATCTCGCCGAGATCCTGTCGACGGTCGCCACCGCGGTCGACGGCGACGTCACCCTCGCCTACGCCACCTGGCACCTGACCGCTGTCCGCAGGTAGGCCGTCCGCGCGGCCGGACCGGGCTGACGCGGGCAGGGCGACCGGGGCCGCCGGTGGCGACCCCGGTCCCGGATCAGCTTGCGCAGATGCCGTATCCGTTGAGGCTCCACGAGCCGGCGAAGCCGTCGGCGTCCTCGTCCGCCCGCATCCGCGCGGTGTTCCCCCCGGTGATGTTGATCGCGGTGAGCAGCACCTGGCCGTTGCCGGCGACGATGTCCGCGCCCGCGCTGTAGAGGCCCTTGCCGGCCGGGCACGCCTTGAGGTGGCTGTCGGACGGGTCGCTCGCGCTCGTCCCCGTGACCGCGACCCGCTCCAGCCCGGCGGGCGCGTTGGCGCAGACCGCGATCGAGGTGGCGCTCCAGCCCGTCGGTGAGGTGCCCTGCACGGTGACCGCCCGGACGGTCACCGACGTCAGGTCGAACGACGGCACCACCTGGTCGAGCACGACGTCGCCCAGGCCGCTGTTGATCCGCCCGCCCATGCCGATGACCTTCTTCGTCCCGCAGCTCGCCGTGACGTACTCCGTCCCGGCCGCCCCGGTCGCGGTCACGACCTGGTATCCGGCCGGCGCGGTGGCGCACTGGGCGAGAGCCTGCAGCCCCCAACTGCCGGCGAAGTTGACCGGGCCCACCTCCCGCAAGGTCGCGATGAACCCGGTGCCGTTCGCCAGCGGCTCCAACCGGTCCAGCCCGACCCGTCCGGCGGCCGACGAGCCGGCGGGGAGGAAGCCGCCGCCCCCGGTGACCACCTTGCCGGCCGGGCAGGACGCGAGCGCCGACTTGTCCACGCTGCTGTTCGCCGCCGACTGGGTGACCGTCTCCAACCCCGCCGGCGCCGCCGAGGCCGGTGCCGCCCAGCCCACGCCGGCCACCACGGCGGCCGTCGACACGACGGCCGTCAGCACGCCCCGCCCCCTGTTTGCTCGCATGTCCTTCTCCCTCTCCGCCTCGGCCGGCGCCGCGCCGGCCCGCCTCCCGCCGGACCTGCGGGTCCGTCGGCTGGGAAGAGCCTGAGCGGGGCCGTTTGTCGTCCGCTATCCGACGGCTTGGCGCCGGCCGCGCCGGGTGCGCCGTCCATAGACTGTGGGCGTCCGACCACGACTGACGAGGAAGCCATGCGGTGGTCCCTCCTCGGCCCCGTCCAGGTGACCGCCGGGGGCCGGGTCCTACCCATCGACCGCCCTCAGCAACGCGCGGTGCTCGCGCTGCTGCTCCTCAACGCCGACCGGCTGGTGCCCCTCGGGCAGTTCGTGTCGGCGCTCTGGGCCGACGAGCCTCCCGCCAGCGCCCGGACCCAGGTCCAGGTCTGCGTCTCCCGGATCCGTGCGGCCCTGCGGGAGGCGGGCGCGGCCGACCTGCTGACGACCCAGGGCGGCGGCTACCGGCTCACCGTACGCGGGACCGAGCTGGACCTCGCCGAGTTCTCCGGGGCGGTCGAGCGGGCCGGCGCCGAGGAGGCGGCCGGCCGGCGGGCGGAAGCGGCGCGACTGCTGCGCGACGGCCTGGCGGTGTGGCGGGGGCCGGCGCTGGCCGGCGCGGCCGGCGCCTTCGTCGACGCTGCCGCCGCCGGCCTGGAGGAACAGCGGCTGCTCGCGTACGAACGGCTCGCCGCCGTGGAACTCGGCCTCGGCCGGTTCGCCGCGACCGCGCGTACCCTGCGCCCCCTGGTGACCGAGCATCCGCTGCGGGAGCCGCTGGTGGCCGGGTACCTGCTCGCCCTGGCCGGCTGCGGCCAGCGGGCCGCCGCGCTGCGGCTCTACGCCGCGACCCGCCGCCACCTCGTCGACGAGTTGGGCGTGGAGCCCGGCCCCGAGTTGAGCGGGGCCCACCTGCGGGTGCTGCGGGAACGGACGCCGGCCGAGCCCGCACCGGCGGAGCCGGCCGGTCCGCCTCCGGCGCAGCTTCCCGGCGACCCCGCCTGGTTCACCGGTCGCACGGCGGCGCTGCGGCAACTGGACGGGCTGCTGCCCGCCGAACCGGCGGGAGCCGTCGGCGGCGGCGAGGGCGGTCCGGGCCGGGCGGTGGTCATCTCCGCCATCGCCGGCACCGCCGGGGTCGGCAAGACCACCCTCGCGGTGCACTGGGCCCATCGGGTCGCGCACCGCTACCCGGACGGGCAGCTCTACGTCAACCTGCGCGGGTTCGACCTCGACGGCCGGGCCGTGTCGCCGGGCGAGGCGCTGCGCGGCTTTCTGGAGGCGTTGCACGTGCCGTCCCAACGGGTGCCCACCGACCTGCCCGGGCAGGCGGCCCTGTTCCGGACCCTGCTCGCCGCCCGCCGGGTCCTGGTGCTGCTCGACAACGCCCGCGACGACGAGCAGGTGCGGCCCCTGCTGCCGGGCTCCTCGGGCAGCCTGGTCGTGGTGACCAGCCGTAACCGCCTCACCGGCCTGGTGATCAACGCCGGCGCCCACCCGGTGACGCTGGACCTGCTACCGCCGGCCGAGGCCCGGGAGCTGCTGGCCGCTCGGCTCGGTCGTGGGCGCGCCGTGCGCGAAACGGCGGCGCTGGACGAGATCGTGCGCCGCTGCGCCGGCCTGCCCCTGGCCCTGGCGGTCGTCGCGGCCCACGCCGTCGGGCAGCCCGCCGTGCCGCTGGCGGCGCTCGCCTCGGAACTGCGGAACGCCGAGCCGGACCGGCTCAGCGCGTTGGCCACCGGTGACCCCGGGACCGACGTGCGGGCGGTCTTCTCCTGGTCGTACCGGGCGCTGGACGCCGACTCGGCGCGGCTGTTCCGGCTGTTCGGCCTGCATCCCGGCCCGGACGCCGGACGGGCGGCGGTGGCCAGCCTCGCCGGCCTGCCGCCGGCGCGGGTCGGCCCGCTGCTGGCCGACCTCACTCGGGCGAACCTGCTCACCGAGCGCGCCGACGGCCGGTACGCGATGCACGACCTGCTTCGCGCGTACGCCTCGGAACTGTGTCACGGCACCGACTCCGAGACCGAGCGGACGGCCGCCCGACGCCGCCTGCTCGACCACTACCTGCACGCCTCGCACGCGGCCGACCAGCTACTCGACCCGTACCGGTTGGCGCGGCCGGCCGCGTTGCCGCCGCCCGGGCCGGGGGTGACGGTGGGCGACCGGGCGGACCACGCCTGGGCTACCGCGTGGTTCGCCGCCGAGCACCATGTCCTGCTGGCGTGCGTGGAGCAGGCAGCGGGCACCGGCCTGGACCGGCACGCGTGGACGCTCGCGGCGACCCTCACCACGTACCTCGACCGCAGCGGACACTGGCCGGAGCTGGCCGCCGCGCAGCGGACCGCCCTGGCGGCGGCGCTGCGCCGGGGTGACCTGGCCGGGCAGGCCCTGGCGCACCGGGGCCTCGCCATCGCCTGCACATGGTCGGGCGAGCACGAGGCGGCGCACCGGCACTACCGACGCGACCTGGAGTTGTACGGCGAGTTGGGTGACGACACCGGACGGGCGCACACGCACCTCGGGGTGAGCTGGGTGCTCGCGCGGCAGGGCCGGCTGCGGACGGCTCTCGACGAGACCCGGCTGGCCCTCGACCTGTACCGGGCCGCCGACTACCGGGTCGGGCAGGCCAAGGCGCTCAACAATCTGGGCTGGATGCACGCCCGGCTCGGCGAGCCGGGGCCGGCGCTGCACTGCTGCCAGGCGGCCCTGCGGCTGCACGAGGAGACCGGTGACCGGCACGGCGCGGCGCTGACCTGGGACAGCCTCGGCTACGTCCGGCACGGCCTGGGCGACCACGACCGGGCGGCGGACTGCTACCGGCGGGCGCTGGCGCTGCACCGGGAACTCGGCGACCGGTACGACGAGGCCGAGGTGCTCGACAACCTGGGTGACAGCCTGCGGGCCGCCGGTGACCTCGACGCCGCGCGCCGGGCGTGGCGGGAGGCGCTGACGATCTTCGACGAGCTACGCCATCCGGACGCCGACCGCCCTCGTCTCAAGCTGGCCGCCCCGGCCGTCCCGGTGACCTCGGCGGGCGACGACGACACCGCGTGGGCCGGGCGTCCGTGACGCCCGGCCCACGCGGGTCACGGCCTGCTCAGCTCGCCGCGCAGGACAACGACGGTACGCCGTTGGCGCCGGTCGACGATCCCAGGAAGCCGAAGGTCGCGGTGCCGCCGGCGCTTATCGAACCGTTGTAACTGACGTTGCGGGCGGTGACCGTCGAGCCGCTGGTGGTCACCGTCGCGTTCCACGCCTGCGTCACCTGCTGTCCGTTCGCGTAGGTCCAGGTCACCGTCCATCCGCTGATCGCCGAGCCGCCGGCGGTCACCCGTACCTCGGCCTGGAAGCCACCCTGCCACGAACCGGTCACCGTGTACGACGCCGAACAGGACCGCCCGCTCGGCGGCGGAGTCGTCGGCGGCGTGGTCGTCGGCGGAGTCGTGGTCGGCGGGGTCGTGGTCGGCGGGGCGGTCGTCGGCGGGGCGGTCGTCGGGGTGCCGCTGCCGATGGCGCTCATGATGGCGTCGATGATGCCCTGCTGGGTGACCGTGGCGCTGCTGCGGTTGAACAACCCGAACCCGTACGCCCCGTTGTAGCCGTTGTCCCAGTAGGCGGTGGCCGCCCCGTACTTCTTGGCGGTGGACACCAGGGTCCGCGCGTAGTCCGCGCGGTACCTGTTGTTCGTCGAGTCGGCCGACGTCTTGTCGACCGAGCCGTACTCACCGACGAACACCGGGTATCCACGCGAGACGAACGTGTCACGCACCTTCTTCAACTGGGCGTCCATGAAGTCCTGCTGTCCCCAGGTCGACTTCCGCGCCGGGTTGGTGGCGGCCGGCCCCCACTGCGTGATGGTGCCGTTCTCCTCGCCGGCGAAGTCCCAGGGGTCGTAGTAGTGCACGGAGATCATGAGCCGCTGCTCGTTGGCGGGCACGGACGACGACCGGTACTGGTCCGTCGGCAGCACGAAGCCGTAGTTGCCCACGGTGTAGTCGATGTTGGTGTTCCAGCCGGGGACGAGCAGCCAGCGCGAGGCGTTGTTCCCGCCGGTCCGGCGGACCGTGTCCACGAAGATCTGGTTGTAGGCGTTGATGTTCGAGTAGCACGGCTGGGTCGGATTGCCGTACTGCCCGTCGAACTCCTCGTTCATGGACTCGAAGATGAGGCGCTCGCTGTAGCTCTGGAACCTGGTCGCGACCTGCTGCCAGACCTTCTGGTACTTCTCCTTGATCGTCGTCTGGTTCGACGAGTCACAGATCAACCACGAGCCGGTGATGGTCTTGTAGCCGTCGCCGTGCATGTTGATCAGCACGTACAGGCCGCGACCGTAGGCGTAGTCGACGATTTCCTGGATCCGGTTCAGCCAGGCGGAGCTGATCGTGTAGTTCGGGGCGGACCCGATGTTTCCCAGGTACGACACCGGGATCCGGATCGTCTTGAATCCCGCCGCCTTCACCCGGTCGATGAACGCCTGCGTCACGACCGGGTTGCCCCATGCCGTCTCGCTGGGGATCCCGTTGGCGTTGGCCTCCAGGGTGTTGCCCAGATTCCAGCCCGCCCCCATGTTGGCGACGAGTTGGGTGGCGTTCACCTGGGCCATGCTGTCGGCCGACGCGGAACTCGTCATCACGGCGGCGGATCCGGCCAGCGCCAGTACGCCGGACACTATGGCGAACTGAATTTTTCTCAGTGTGGACTTCACAAGCATCTCCCGTCTTCGAACCAACCGTCACGCTGGGTTGTCGAAGCGTTTCGACGACAGTCGATTGCCGACACTGGCAGTCGATGGGCTGCCAAGGATAGATGCATGTCCATAAGCTGAGCAACTCGCGGTTTACCCGCTCCCATCACCTGACGGTGATCTGCGCCGTTACCTCGGTAAGACCCCCGCGCACCGGAGGCAAGGATGGACAGCGATTCGACTCCACCGTATTCCGACGAGGCGCGCGCCACGACCGTTGCCCACCGCCGGCGCCGGATCGTCGCGGCCCTGCTCGGGGTGCTGATCGCCATTCCGCTTGTCGGTGACGCCGCCCCCGCGTCTGCGGGTGGCGCCCCCGCCAGCCGCTCCACCGTGCCCTCGCCCGCGCTCTCCCAGGCACGGCTCCTCTCCGGCGTGATCGCCACTGCCGCCGGCTTCGGATACAGTCTCGCCCTGCGTTCCGACGGCACCGTCGTGGCCTGGGGTGACAACGAAATCGGTCAGCTAGGTGACGGCACCACCACGGATCGCCTCACTCCGGTGCGGGTCTGCGCCGTCGGTCAAACCGCTCCGTGCACCGGGTTTCTCGACCGGGTGGTCGCCATCGCTGCCGACGCCAACAGCTTCCACAGCCTCGCCCTGCTCAGGGATGGCACTGTCGTGACCTGGGGCGCGAACGACTGGGGTCAACTCGGCAATGGTCGCGACGGCATCGGTGCGCACCAGTCGACCCCGGTGCGGGTGTGTGCGGTGGGTGAAACGGCACCCTGTGACAGTTTCCTGAGTGGGGTCAGGACCATCGCCGGCGGCGGATTCCACAGCATGGCGCTGTTACGCGACGGGCGGTTGGTGACCTGGGGCATGAATTCAGACGGTGAACTCGGCGACGGCACCCTCGACAACCGGTCCACCCCGGTGCGGGTCTGTGCGGTGGATGAGACGGCACCGTGCGGCAGTTTCCTGAGTGGGGTCAGGACCATCGCCGGCGGCGGATTCCACAGCGTGGCGGTGGTGGGCAACGCCGCAGCCGTCGCGTGGGGTTACAACGGAGTTGGTGAACTCGGCGATGGCACCACCGCCAACCGTTCCACTCCGGTCCGGGTGTGCGCGGTAGGCGAAGTCGCGCCCTGTGATCGCTTTCTGTCCGCGGTCAGGTCGGTCACCGCCGGCGGTTTCCACACCATGGCGTTGCTGGGCAGCGGCGCGGTCGTCTCCTGGGGTCTGAACTACTCCGGTGAGCTCGGTGACGGGACCCGGGTGAACCGTCCCACCCCGGTGCGGGTCTGTGCGGCGGGGCAGGTCGCGCCCTGCAGCCGTTTCCTGTTCGGGATCAGGGCCATCGCCGCGGGCGGCTTCCCGAGCGTGGGCTTCCACAGCATGGCGTTGCTGAGCAGCGGCAATGGTGTCCTCACCTGGGGAGCCAACGCCCTCGGTGAGCTCGGTGACGGGACCCGGGTGAACCGTTCCACCCCGGTGCGGGTCTGTGCGGTGGGACAGGTCGCGCCCTGCAGCCGTTTCCTGTTCGGGATCAGGGTCATCGCCGCGGGTGGCCTGCACTCGATGGCGCTGATGACCGGCTACACCGTTGCCACGTGGGGCGGTAACGAGTTCGGGCAACTGGGTGACGGCACCCGCACCGACCGGTCCACACCGGTCGGGGTTCTCGCTCCCGACTAGCGTCACCTGGACCGGAGCACGGCCGTGACCGAGGCTGAACCCGCCCGCCTCGGCACCTCGCCCGGACCGCGGTGAGCGGGGCCGCGTCGACGGTCATCGGTGGGCGAGGTGGGCCCGGCCCGCCTCGCGCAGCCGCGCGTGCACGCCGTCGTACGCGGTCGCCCCGCCCAGATAACGCCGGGCCACCCGGGCCAGCATCGTGTAGTTCGGGTCGCAGACGTTACCCACCGGCGCCTCACCGGCCTGGCTGATGAGCTGGTACGCGTCGAGCTGGTCCAACCCCACCAGCTCGGCCGTCCAGGTGACCAGGTCGTGCTGGCTGATCCGGTACGCGTCCTCCAGCGGCCGGGCCGAGCCGGTGCTCATCAGCGCGTCGTCGGACTCCAGGCGCGGCCACGGCGTCGACATGCCCTTCACCAGGTCGAGGATCAGCGTGGTGTTCATCGCCGCCTCGACCCCGCTGCCACACACCTCGCCGTGGCCCTGCCGGCAGTGACCGTCACCCACCGCGAACAGCGCGCCCGGCACGTTGACCCCGAAGTACGCGGTCACGCCGGCCCGCAGCTCGGGCGAGTCCATGTTGCCGCCGTGGGCGTCCGGCACGATCGTCATCCGCGACTCGAACGCCGCCGGCGCCACCCCCATGGTCCCGTGCATCGGGTCCAGCGGCAGTGCCACCGTGTAGTCGCCGCGCCGGGCCCGGTACGTCACGGTGCCGGCGGCGACGTCGACGTCGTACCTCCAGACCACCTCGTCGAGCGGCGGGTGCAGCGTGGCCGTGGCGCGCGTGCCGGTCAGCGCGCCGAAGTGCGGGAAGGTGCTGGAGACCGCCCAGTCCCGGGCCGGTTCGATGGCCACCACGTGCACCGCGAGCGTGTCCCCCGGTTCGGCGCCCTCGACGTGGATCGGCCCGGTCACCGGGTTGAGGTAGGGGAACTCGCACACCCGTGACGGCAGGTCGTCGATACCCCGCACCCGACCGCCGTAGCAGTCCTCGGTGTAGAGCTGCACGACGGTGCCGGGCCGAACCCGGAGGACCGGCTCCCGGCCGCCGAAGGTGTACGACATCTCCGCCGGCTCGGGCCGGTAGGTGACGACCTCGGTCATGGCAACTCCTCGTCTCGGTCGGTGCCGACCAGCACGGACATCCCTGTGCCGTCACGGTGCTTCCGTCGGGCGATGGCGGCACCGGCCAGTCTGTCGGAGCGTCAGGTGGCGAGGGTCGCCAGGGGCTCCAGGCCGTAGGTGCGGGCGTAGCCGTTCTCGACGCCCACGATCAGGTCGACGACCTGAAAGTAGCGGTCCCAGAAGGGGGTCTCGCGCAAGGCGTCGATCAGCAGGCGGTAGGCGTCGTGGTCGTCCGCCTCCCAGACCCAGATGTCGGTGACCCGCGCTGAGTAGAACTCCGTGTCGTAGAAGCGGGAGCGGACACCGCGGGTGCGGGCCTGGATCACGGGGAGAACGTGGGTGGTGAATGCCTCGACGCGCTCGGCCACGGTCATCGCCAGCCACTCGGGCGTGGTCTTGACAAGCATGAAAGCGGTGACCGGCGACTCGGTTCGCTCAGTGGGCATCGGCGATCTCCTGGGTGGTGAGGACGGCGGGCCTGAGCGTCTGGGCGCACCACTGCGCGAATGCGGTTGCCGGCCCCGCCTGCGGGGAGCGGTCGACGCCGGAGTCCAGGCCGTCGTCCTTGGCGCGTTTCATGTCGACCATGGCCTCGACGAACGCCTCGTTGAGCCCGTAGCCGAGCATGGTGGAGCGCAGTTCGTCGAGCGACTGACGCTGATAACGGACCGGACGGCCCAGTTCCTCGGTCATGATGCGGGCCAGGTCGTTGGGCGAGAGGTCCTGCGGGCCGAGCACAGGGACACTGCCCACGCCGGCCCACGAGCGGTCCGACAGCAGCACGGCCGCGGTGGCGGCGATGTCGGCGACGGCCACCATGGGGGCCGGACGGTCGGCGGCGACGGTGTCGGTGAAGACGCCGTCGTCGCGGATCGAGTCGACCTCCTCCAGCAGGTTCTCGTAGAAGGACGGGCAGGCCAGGGCGCGGTAGGCGACGCCGGAGTCGGCGATCAGGTCGTCCATGGCCAGGGAGGCGGTGACCAGCCCGGCCTGGGCGGCCTGCGGCGTTCCACGGCCGAGCGCCGAAACGGCGACGACATGGCCGACGCCGTGAGCGGCGAACGCCCGCGCGGCCGGGCGGGTGAAGCCGCTGTAGGCTTCGGCGGGCGGGACGGAGGCGTCCGGCGGCACCAGCCAGAACACGGCGTCCGCCCCGGCGAAGGCTCGCTCCACGGTCGCGGCGTCGCCGTGCGAGCCGACGACCACCTCGACCCGCCCACGGACGCCGTCGGGCAGCCGGGCCGGATCCCGGACGACGACACGCAACTCCTCACGGCCTGCGGGTGCGGCCTCGATCAGCAGCGACAGCAACTGTCGCCCGATGTTCCCGGTGGGACCGGTAATGACGATCATGAAACCTCGATTGTTGGATCGGCAGGACCCAGTCATCGTGCGGGTGCCGCCGCATTGCCACAATGGGAACCTCAGCATCCAATCATTGCCTGAAGTGGAATAAGTGCGGTGAGCAGCCCAGCCCCGAACCTCGACGCCAACCTCGCCGTCGCTCTCGACGCCCTGCTGACCGAGCAGAGCGTCACCCGCGCCGCCGCGCGGCTGCGGACCTCCCCCGCGGCGATGAGCCGTACCCTGGCCCGGCTGCGCCGGGTGCTCCGAGATCCACTACTTGTGCGGGCCGGACAGACGATGGTGCCCACTCCGCGCGCCGAGGCGCTGCGGGACGAGGCCGCAGCGGTGGTACGCCGGCTGGAGGCGTTGCTCGCCCCGAGCGGCGGGATCGACCCCGCGGCACTGCGGCGTACCTTCACCGTGCAGGCTGCGGACCTGGTCGGCGCCGCAGTCGCGCCCGGTCTGCTCCGGCTCGCCCGACGCCAGGCGCCGGGCGTTTCGCTGCGGGTGCTGGCGGAGGAGTGGGAGGCCGGCCCCGCGCTGCGTGACGGACGGATCGACCTGGAGATCGGGGCCATCGACCACGTCGACCCGGAGACTCGGGTCGAAGAACTCGTCACCCTGCGGATGGCGGCTGGCGTCAGGGCTGGGCACCCACTCACCGAAGGAACTCTGACGGCCGCCAGGCTCGCCGCGGCCGAGCACGTGGCGGTCAGCCGCCGGGGGCGCTTCACCGGACCGCTGGACACGGCCTTGGCCGCGCAGGGGCTCAGCCGTCGGGTCGGCGCCGTCCTGCCCGGACACCTCGCCGCGATGATGCTGGCCGCAGCCGAGGACATGGTCTGCCTGGTGCCGACCGCCCTGCCGGGCGAGCCTCCGTCACGGCTCAGCGACGCGGCGCACGCGCTGGGGCTGCGCCTGCTGGAGATCCCCCTGCCACTGCCACCACTGACGATCGGCATGGCCTGGCACCCACGCCACAGCGTCGACGGCGCCCACCAGTGGCTTCGTGACGCCGTACGCCGAGTGCTTCGTCCCGCCCGGGAGGAATAGTCGAGGCCGTACCGGGTTTGGCAGGTCCCGCACTCAGGTGGGCGTGGGGCTCGTGGGCGGGGCGGCGGCGGGCCCGTCATGGACATCCTGTGGAGCGGGCGAGGCGTTTCCTGGCTTGAGCAGGTGACGGATCAGCTCACAGGTGCGGGACGGATCTCGGACACCCCTGAGATGGGCGACGACTGTGCCTTCAGCGGTTGCCGTCACGTCGTGCCAGCCGACACTTCGGCGCTTGGCCCGTCGGACTGTCGCGCCGACCCGGGCGGTGTCGGCGGTGATGACCTCAATCTGTCCGTAGCCGAAGAACTGACCCAGTGGGGAAGGCGCGTATCGCAGGTCGACGATCCGTTGCAGAGGCACCTCGACACGATCGGACAGCGCCACCACCAGCATCCGCCGGTCGGTGACGGTCACATGATCATGGAAGGAGAGGAAGACTGGAAGAACCACGGCCATGAGCAGCACGCCCGCCAGCAGGATGCGGCTCGCAATCAGCAGGGAGAGGCACGGAAGGATGAACAGGCCGATGGCGGCGCAGGGTGCCGCTGTCCGGACAAGCAGCGCAACAGGATGCAGGCGCAGGTGAAGTTTCACCTGCTCGCCAGGAAGCGTGGCGCTGTCGTCGGCCAGTCGACGCCAGGAACCCAACTGCCAGGTCTGGGCGACGGTCCAGTCGGTGAGCCATCCGTCGAGCGGCTCAGCAATGTGGGCGCCGGGAGCCGACGGGCGGGCGGCGAGCCTCGCGGCCAGGACGGGGTCGCGCCAGCGTTGCCGGGACCAGGGCAGCGGCTGCATGACCAGTCCACCCGTTCTGGGAAGGTTCCGCCGCCGCTCGATCCAGGTGACGAACTGTTCCACGCGCTTCTGCACGAGGCTGTCGGCATCGGCTTGGGCGAGGTGATTCTGGAGCCGGAGGTGACGAAACTGGTAGACGGCGCCGATCTGCCGCAGGACGCCACGCCGGTGGGCGTCGATCAGAAACGGCATGAGCCGCCATGGCAGGCGGAACCTGAGCGCGTAGGACAGCCGCACCGCCGCGAAGCGCTGGGACGCGGGGCCGAAGGCGCTGAAGAGTAGAGTCCCAGCGGTGTCGGCCGTGGCATGGACCAGGTATCCGACGAGCATGACCGGGCCGGCGAACAGCCAGATGAGGATCGTGTGGACGGCGCGGCTGCCGACCATGGCGATCAGTCCGGCGCGTCTGTCCATCCGCATGAGCTGTGCGGGCCCGACGGCGCGGGAGACGTCCACCGACTGCACCAGCCAGGTCGGAGCGTTCACCGCCGCAAGGACACCGAACACCGCTGCCGCCATCAGGAAACCATTGGGCTTCGGCAACGCCACCTGCGGCTGCCAGGTCCGCACCACCCCGATGGTCACCAGCCCGGTCAGCGCGGCGGCGGCCCATGCCAGGGCCAGCCGAAGCCGCCAGGGCAGCCGACGGTGTTCAAAGGACGTGGGCAGTCGCGGGCTCATCACGGCACGGCTCAGCGCGGTAAGGGTGCCACCCAGGATCATCCACAGCACCACCCACGTTGCGAAGATGCCCGGTTCGAACAGCACGCCGACGTCAACCTCCGGCAGCCAGGAAGGATCGGACAAGATATCGATTTCCTTCGGCACTTCCGACGGGAGGGTGGCACCGAGGGGGCCCGCCGATGCCAGTCGGCCCATCTCGACGAAGAGGTTCTGCCCCGCGTCCGCGGCGTCCATGGCGACGACAAGGGCGACGACACCCCAGAGAAGTGCCATGCGTACGGCGGAGCGCACCGCCTCGACGAGCGATACCCAGGTGACGTTCGGATCGTTCATCCGCCACCAGGCGAGATCTCGACTGTCCGCGCGGTTCAGATCGGCGGCCAGCGCAACCAGCCACCGCCGCGCCTGGTCGGGGCGGCAGCGAAACCTGGTAGGGCCCGGCCGATCGGCGTAGACCGCGGGAATCAAGGCTTCGAGCAGGTGCTGTTCCATCGCCGCCGCATCGGCAAAGCCGAGCAGCTCTGTCGGGTCGTTGTGCTGGCGCTCGTACACGGTTCGGGCCAGCCACAGCATCAGCGGGTTCGTCAGCACCTGAGCCGGTGCGCCGTCCGGGGTGGCGGAGAAGTCATCGAAGACGGCCTGCCACCGCCCTGTCCGACCGCCTGCGGTGGCATCCAGGAGATATCGCCGCACCTCGTCGGTGGACAGCGGACGCAGGCGCACCGCTGTGGCCAGAGCTATCGAACGCCCGGCGTGATGCTCCGCGAGCCGGTACTCCTCCGGTCGGCTCGTCATCACCAGCGGCCGGTCCGAGCCGTAGGCGTTGATCTGCTCGATCACCCAGGCGCGTTCCGGCGCGGACAGCTCGTCCAGGCCGTCCAGGACGGGAAGGATCCGGCCGGCGTCGACAAGCGCTTGAGCGAGCGTGACGGGCGTGTCGTCTCCGGCCAGGACCCGCGTGGCGAGCGCCGGGCTGAGATTCACCAGTTCGTCGGCCAGCCACCGGGACAGTGTCGCTCCGGTCTGCCAGTTGCCCAGCGGCACGACGACGGGCACCGGGTCTCCGGCCGATCGTGCCGCGAGGAGATCGCGGACCAGTCGGGCCGCCAGCACGCTCTTGCCCGAACCAGCCCTGCCCAGGATGACCAGCCGTGGTGTGGTCATGGCGGTGAAGAACGCCGCGACGTCGGTGAACACGCCGCTACTGTGACCCGGAGCGCCGATCGGTCCGCCGGCTTCGCCGGTGGTGGCCGGACCGTCGACGGTCTCCCAGCGCACCGGCAGCGGCCATGGATCGTTGATCCGCCGCAGTCGTTCCTCGTTCGCCCACACTCGACCGAGCGCCACGGCCAGGTTCTCGGTGGCCTGCTGGAGGTCGATGTCGGCCAGGGGCTTCGGCTGGGCCCATCCCATGAGCCGGCGCAGGATCGCCGCCAGGGTGCCGGCGGCCAGGAGCAGGAATCCGGCGATGCCGGCGACCTTGTTGCCCCAGTCGAGATCCCGGGCGCGGACCGCCCAACCGACCCGGGCGAGCAGGGTGACGGCCGCGCCGATGACCATGACTGCGAGCAGTCGGCGTACCCGCACGCTCCGCACGCCTCATCATCACCGATGAGCCGGAGATGCTCAATCACCACCAGCCGGACCGGTGAGGACCCGGCCTCACCGGTCCGGCCGTCCATCGGGCGGTTTCGGGCATGTAACGAAGGTGATCGTGGAGAACTGATGCGGGGCGCCGCTTCCTCGCCTAAGCTGCGTCACGTAGACATCGATGTCTGTCGATAGTAGGCGTCGGTGGTCGGATCCACTTCACCGGCAACCACGGGCCTCGCATTCACCGATCCCGATTGGAGTACCCGATGACCTGGCGTCCAACCATCGCCGCCCTCACCGGCCTGAGCCTCGCGCTCACCACCGCACCAGGCTCCGCCGGCGCCGCGCCCCTTCGGGACACCGCTCATGTGAACGCTCACACCCGCCCGCTCGCCGGCCCGCCCGGCGCGCCTCCCGGGGTCTGCCCGGGCGGCACCGGGTACGGCCCACCCCTGCCGGCCACCTCCGTCTCCGCGACGAAGATCCGGAGCGGGTTCTCGTTCCTCGAAGGACCGGTCTGGATCGCCGACGGCGGCTACCTGCTGATGTCCGACATGGGCGCGGGCGCCGGGCCGAACAACGTGCAGCCCGCCACGATCCGCCGGTTCACCCCGCCGGGGACCTTCGACACCTTCGTCGCCAACGCCGGCAGCAACGGCCTGGCTCTCACCCCCGACGCCCAGCAGATCATCGCCGCCACCCACGACCAGCGCAACGTCTCCGCATACCGGCTCAACGACCAGGCCCGCAGCACCGTCGCCGCCGACTACCAGGGCCGGGCGTTCAACTCACCCAACGACGTCACGGTCCGTTCCGACGGCGTCGTCTACTTCACCGACCCCACCTTCCAGCGCGGCAACCGACCCGACCAGATGAGCGGACGTACCAGCGTCTTCCGCGTCTCCGGCGGCCAGGTGTCGCTTGTGGACGACCGGCTGCGGCAACCCAACGGCATCGCGCTCTCCCCGGACGGCAGCACGCTCTACGTGGGCGCCTACTCCGAGAACAAGATCTACAGGTACGTCGTCCAGCCCGACGGCAGCACCGGCGCCCGCAGCGTCTTCGTGAACTACCTCGGCGGTCCCGACGGGGTCACCATCGACTGCGCCGGCAACGTGTACTGGGCCTCCGGCTGGGACGGGCTGATCCACGTCTACTCGCCCGCCGGCGCGCAGCTCGGCACGATCCGCTCCGGCGGCGCCGGCACCACGAACGTGGCGTTCGGCGGACCCGACCGGCAGACCCTCTACATCACCTCCGGCCGGACGGACGACTCCGGCCTGTACAGCGTGCGACTCAACGTCCCCGGCTACCCGTACTGACGAACCCCGGAAGGAAAGCACCCGTGCGGACCAATCCCCACCAGCGCCGACACCGCGTCCCGCTCGCCCTGCTGATCTGCGCCGGCACCATCCTGACCGGCGTACCCGCCACCGCCGCGCCGGCCGCACCGGCGGCCGGGAGCCGGCCGGCGGCCCGGCCCGCCGCCGACACCAGCCCGCCCACCCGGCCGACCGGCCTGCGCAGCACCCGGCTGACCTGCCAGTCCGTCACGCTCTCCTGGTACGCCTCCCGGGACAACGTCGGCGTCGCCTTCTACGACATCTACCACGACGGCCAGCTCGTCACCTCGGTCTCGGGATGGACGCGGACCGCCACGCTCAGCGTCGTGCAGGGTGTCACCTGGGGCTGGTACGTCAACGCCCGCGACGCCGCCGGCAACGTCTCGCAGGCCAGCTCCACGCTCTCGGTCACCCCGCCGTTCTGCCAGCAGGACACGTCCCCGCCCAGCACGCCGACCAACCCGGCCGCGACGGTCAACGGCACCGACGTGACGCTCACCTGGTCGGCCTCCACCGACAACGTCGCGGTCACCGGCTACACCATCCTGCGCGACGGTACGGCGGTCGGCTCCACCACCGGCAACCCACCGGCGACCACGTTCACCGACACCGGGCTGACGCCCGACACCGACTACCGGTACACGGTGACCGCCCGGGACGCCCAGGGCAACGTCTCGGCGGCGAGCGCCGCGGTCACCGCGCACACCGGCTCCGGCTGCGCGAGCCCGGTCTGCGGCGCCACGGCGGTCACCACCGAGCGGGACCTGCCCTGGGGCCTGGTGCAACTACCAGACGGCACGGTCCTCTACGGCCGGCGCGACCTGTTCGACATCGTCGCCATGAACCCGGACGGCACCGGCAAGCACAGCATCGGCACCGTGCCGAACGTGGCCGGCACCAACGGCGAGGGCGGCGTGCTCGGGCTGGCCGTCTCGGCCACCTTCACCACCGACCACTGGCTGTACATCTACCACACCACCACGACCGACAACCGGATCGTGCGCATCCGCTACGACGGCACGCTGCAAACCACCACCGAACAGGTGCTCGTCACGGGAATCCCGCGCAACAAGTACCACAACGGCGGCCGGCTGCGCTTCGGCCCCGACGGCAAGCTCTACGCCTCCGCCGGCGACGGACAGGACCCGGACGTGGCCCAGGACACCAAGAACCTGGGCGGCAAGGTGTTGCGGCTCAACCCCGACGGCACCGTGCCGGCGGACAACCCCTTCGGCAACTACGTGTGGAGCTACGGCCACCGCAACCCGCAGGGACTCGCCTTCGACTCCCAGGGCCGGCTCTTCGAGCAGGAGTTCGGCAACAACGTCATGGACGAGACCAACATCATCGTCCGGGGCGGCAACTACGGCTGGCCCGCCTGCGAGGGCACCTCCGGCGACTGCGCCAACCCGAACTTCCGGGCCCCGATCCGGACGTACCCGGTGGCCGAGGCCTCGTGCAGCGGCATCGCGATCGTCCGGGACGTGCTCTACATCGCCTGCCTGCGCGGCAACCGGATGTACCGGGCGGAGATCAGCGGCAACACGCTCACCAACGTCCAGCAGTACTTCGTCGGGACGTACTTCCGGCTGCGCACCGTCGAACCGACCCTCGACGGCAACCTGTGGCTGACCACGAGCACCGGCGGGGACAAGGACAGCATCCCGAACAACAGCAACGAGAAGATCCTCAAGGTGACCCTCGGTGGGGCGGCGTCCGGCCCCACGAGCTGAGGGCGGATCGGAAATCCGACACCGCCGGCCCCGGAGGGTTCCGCGTCACGCGGGCGCCCTCCGGGGTGTGTCACGATGCGGCGATGACGCGTCGTACGGTCTCGACTTCGTCCACAGCGCCGTGCTGGCGGCGCAGATCCTGATCGCCACCGGGCGATCGGTCGAGGCGGCGGCTGTGCTCGCCGAGTCGAGCGAGCTTCACGAGGGGCTGCTCGCGGGGACGGAGGGGGCACCGGGTCAGGAACCGCACCGGTTCGGCGACGTTCCGCACCGGGTGCGGTCGCGGGCGGCTCGGCTCGCGTCCTTCCTGCTGACCTACAGCAGTGTCCTGACCGAACTGGAGCGCCACGAGGACGCCCTGGCCGCGTCCCGGCGCGCGGTGGACATCTACCGGGACCTGGTCGCGGACGCCGGATCGGCGTACCGGGAGGCGTTGGTCACCGCGCTGACCAACCTCGCGGTCGACCTGGGCCGACTCGGACACCATGAGGCGTGCCGCGCCACGGTGTCCGAAGCCGTCGCGCTCGCCCGCGAGCTCGCCGTGGACGGCTCGCCCACCGCCCACCTCAACCTCGCCGCGGCACTGCACGGCGCCGGCATCACGCTGATGCGGACGGACACCCCGGCCGACGCGCTCACCCCGCTCGACGAGGCCATCGCCATCTGGACGGAGCCGGCCGCCGGCGGGGACGCCGACGTTGTCGCCCACCTCGCCCGTTCGGTGAGCGTACGCGGGATGCTCCTGGCCGACCTGGACCGGCCGGACGAGGCGGAGGCCGCGTTGGAACGGGCGGTGACCCTGTACCGGCAACTCGACAGCTTCCACCTCGTCACCCAGGCGCGCTACTACGGGACGACCCTCAGGGCGCTCTCGGACCTGCAGTTCGGCCAGGGCAGGGCGGAGTCGGCCCTCGCCCAAACCAACGTGGCCGTCGCGATGTACGAGGACGTGGCACGGCGCAACGGCGTGCTGGAGTCGCTGTCGGTGGCCCATCTGGAGCGGGCACAGATCCTCTCCGCCCTGGGCCGGGACGCCGAGGCGCAGGCCGCCGACGAGGCCGCCGTCGACCGGGAACGGAAGCGGAACGAGCTGCGCGACCACATCGGCGAGAACCCGGATGAGCGTGCGTCGAAGGCCCACCTGTTCAACGATCGTGGACACCTCCACCTCCGCGCCGGTCGGCTGCCACTGGCGCTGGATCTCCTCCACCTGGCGCGTGACTGCTATCGGCGACGTGGTCATGGTCCGGACGAGATCATGTCCCTGGAGAACATCTATCTCGTCCATCGCGCGGCACGCCGCTATCCCGAGGCGTCCGACGTCCTGCGCCAGATCTTCGAGCGCTCCGCCGCGTTGGGCCTCGACGACAAGATCCGCCGGTATCGGTCGGAGATCCTCACGGCCTGCGGAATCCTGACCGAAACCGACTGGAACCCGATCATCGCCCGCGATCCGGAGCCGGAGGAGGACCTGCGCCGCATCATCAGCGAGCTCGGCGAGGACGCGCTGCGGGACCGCCGCGTCCTGGTGGTCTCCCCGGAGCAGGACGTTCTCGAAGTCGTGGGCAGCCTGAGCACGGCCGAGCGCCAGCACTTCCTGAGCGGCATCCAGCAGTGGCTCCTGGACGACGGCCAGGCACAGGGTGCGGCGCCGGACCTCCACCGTCCGGTCGAGCGCCGCCGTCCCGGACCGGCCGGGACCGGTGCCCCTGGTGGGCCGGGACGCCGCGGCGGTTGACTGCTCGGCATGACCGACACCTCGCCGGACCACATCCCGGCCCACGTCAAGAACTCCTACCCGACCTGCAACGAGTACACCCGAACGCCCCGACTCACCCCGCCCCCGACCGACGCCGGCACCGACGGGGCCGCGCCGGCGGTGCCGGCGCGCCTGGTGATCGTCCGGTGACCGTGGCTGCCGTGCTCACCGGGCGGCAGGCCAGCGGGCACCCGGACACCCCGGCGTCGCTGCCGCCAACTGGACCGACCGGCCGCTGACAACGGCCCGGCTTCGCCCTCGATCCCCGGCGTTGGCCGCCGGACTCCACCAGCGCGATTCCGGCGCCAGCCCGGCTCAGTTCACGATGGTCTTGCGGCGGGCGAGGACCGCCTGCACGACGGCGTGGGGCGCAGTGGCCGGGTTACCGGCCTGGTAGGGCGGTTGCGGCTGGTACTCGTGGGCGAGTTGGATGGCCTGGGCGGTGATGTCCCCGCCGATGCGACCGGCAAGGGTGAAGGCCATGTCGAGGCCGGCTGAGACGCCGGCGGCGGTGATGTATTTGCCGTCGGCGACGACGCGTTCGCTCACCGGGACGGCACCGAGCGGGGCGAGGTCGTCGCGACACAGCCAGTGGGTGGTAGCTCGTCGGCCGGTCAGCAGGCCGGCGGCGGCGAGCAGCAGCGAGCCCGTGCAGACCGAGGCGGTCCAGGTGCTGTTCCGGTCAGCGGCACGCAGCCAGCGCTGGACCGGGCCGTCGTGCATGTGCGCGTTCTGTCCCGGGCCGCCAGGGACGACGATCACGTCCGGGCTGGGCACGTCGGCGAGCGCCGCGTCGGCGTACAGGCGCAGGCTGCCGACCTCGTTGCCGACCGGGCCAGGCTGTTCGGCGACGAACGTGACGTGTGCTCCGGGCAGGTGGCTGAGCACATCGTAGGGGCCGACCGCGTCCAGCGCGGTGAAGCGGTCGAAGAGCAGGATCGCGATCTGCATGGCTGTCTTCCCCTCAGAACCGGCGCCGGTACTCGGCAGGTGGGATGCCCAGGACGCGGATGAAGGCGCGGCGCATCGCCTCGCTCGTGCCGTAGCCGCATCGGGCAGCGATCCGGTCGATACTGTCGTCATTTTCTTCCAGCAGGCGGCGGGCGGTTTCGAGGCGCACACCGTCGACGTAGCGGCCTGGAGTCTCGCCGACCTCTGCGGTGAACGCCCGGGCGAACTGCCGCGGCGACAGGCTGGCCCGCCGGGCCAGTGCCGGGACACGGAGGTCGGCGTGCGGGTTGTCGGCGATCCACCGCTGCACCTCCCGCAACCGGGGACGGCTCGCGACCTGGGCGGAGAGCTGGGCGCTGAACTGTGTCTGGTTGGCCGGGCGGCGCAGGAACATCACCAGGTGCCGAGCGATGGCCAGCGCGACATCACGGCCGAGGTCCTCCTCGACCAGCGCGAGCGCGAGATCGATGCCGGCGGTCACGCCGGCAGAGGTGGCGATCGGCCCATCGCGTACGAAGATCGGCTCTGGATCGACCTGAACGTCGGGATACCGTCGTGCCAGGGTGCCGCAGACTCGCCAGTGACTGGTGGCCCGGCGGCCGGCCAGCAGCCCGGCCTCGGCCAGAAAGAACGCGCCGCTGCACACCGACACCACCCGCCGCGCCCGCGATGCGTGCGCCCGCAGCCATTCCACGATCGACGGATCGATGTCCCGGGTGCCCTCGCCGCCCGGCACGACCACGGTGTCCAGTGGCGGCACGGCGGACAGGTCCGCATCGGGTGTCACGGTGAGGCCGCTCGACGTGCGTACCACCTCGCCGTCGGTGCTGGCGGTCATGACCCGGTACGCCGAACCAGCGCCCGCGAACACCTCCAGCGGGCCGGTCACGTCGAGACTCTGCACACCTGCGAACAGCAGGATCAGCACGTTGCGACCGGACATGCCACACAGCCTGATGCCTCGCCCCCGTGGCGGCAACGTCGTAGATCCCACCTTTCCTGCCGTGGCAAACGCCGACCTGGGCGGCAGATCACCGTCCACGACGCCAGAAGAACCTGCGCGACCGGTTGCTGGTGGCGTTGCGTCACACCTGGGCGAGGTCGCGGCTGGCGGTGGCTCGAATGGCCCGGGGCCAGGTCCATGCGGCGCGCAGGATGAAGGCCAGGAGCAGCAGTTCGAGCCCGATGGAGAGGCCGTAGAAGTAGAGATAGGACCAGGACTCGCCGTTCGCGTTGTACACGGTGACGGGAATGTAGAGCGTCGCCACGGTGAGGTTGGTGGCGCGGTTGACGCGGGCGGGAAGTGTCGTGGAGAGAATGATCATGAGGATCGGGATGGCCATGAGTGTGAGCGCGAGGGCGACGAAGGTCGGCCCGGTGTCGAACTCGTGAACGGCGCCGGCCAGGATGTCGTCGACGAAGCCGGGCTTGTACAGGGCGAGGTAGTCAACATAGATGTAGAGGAACATGAAGCTGCCCCAGGCGGCGGCGAGCTTCGCCTGGACCGGGAGGTGCGGCTCCTGGAGCGCACCGACTGCTTTCCTGGTTCTGGTCATCACGTCTCCCGGGTGCGGTGTCAGCCAGGTCGGCTCACTCGATGTCCTCACTATGAGCAGCGCTGACGGGTGCCACATCCGCTTGCGGGCTCGGGCTGTCCCGGCCCCAGGCACGGCACGTTCGCCGTACTTTCGGCTGATCCGCCCGAGCGGCGGCCCCCTTACGTTCGGCGAGAGGGGGAAGCATGCTTGCTGGGATCTGGGCCGAGCCTCGCCCCGCGCGCCCGCCGGTGAGGGTGTGGCGGGACTGGACGCTGTCCTCGGCCCTTGTCGTGATCTCGGTCGTCGAGATGCTGCTGCGCGACGACCGGGCATGGGCGCCACTGCTGGTCGGTGTCAGCGTCGTGGTCGCGGCGTGCCTGCTGTACCGACGTACACGGCCGCTGGCGGCGGTCACCGTTGCCTTCGGAACCGTTCTCGCCTTCGACATCGCGAGGATCGCGGTCATTGACGCCTCCGGCCTGCTGGGCACCGCAGGGCTGCTCGTCCTGCCCTACGCCCTGCTGCGCTGGGGAGCAGGGCGCGAGGTTGCCCTCGGACTCGCCGTCATCCTCACCTGGATACCCGTCACCCTCGTCGCGGAGCCGACCTCACCCGCCGAGAAGGCCGCCGGTTACGGCTTCTTCCTGTTCTCGGCCGCGCTCGGAGCGGCGGTGCGCTACCGCACCAGAAGCCACGACCGCGACATCGAGCAGGTCCGGCTCCGCCAGCGCAACGAACTCGCCCGCGAGCTGCACGACACGGTCGGCCATCACGTCTCGGCCATCGCCGTTCAGGCACAGGCAGGTCGCGCGCTGGCCGCCGCGGATCCGAAGCGCGCGCTGGCCACCCTGGTCACCATCGAGGAAGAGGCGTCCCGGACACTCAGGGAGATGCGAGCCCTCGTGGGCGCGCTGCGCGACGGAACGGACGCCGAGCTCGCGCCCCGGCGAGGGGTGGTGGACATCAGACGACTCACTCGTCCCGGCGGCGAGGTGCTGGGCGTCCGCGTGCAGGTCTCCGGTGACGCCGAGGCCGTTGAGCCGGCAGTCGGCACCGCCCTTTACCTGATCGCCGCCGAGGCCGTCACCAACGCGACCCGCCACGCCCGCGGCGCCACCGGAGTCACCGTCGGCGTCACCGCATCCCACAGCCGGGTGCACCTGCGGGTGCACGACGACGGCGAGGCGACCACGACCAGTTCCCCGCACGCCGGCTACGGGCTGCGCGGCATGGCGGAGCGGGCGAACCTGCTCGGCGGCACCCTCCGTGCGGGCCCTGACCCGGATGGCGGCTGGAGCGTCGACGCCTCGCTGCCTCGGACAATGCGGCCGTCATGACCATCCGCGTGCTGGTCGCGGACGACCAGGACATCGTCAGGGCGGGGCTCTGCATGATCCTGGACGCCCAACCGGGCATCGCCGTCGTCGGCGACGCCGCCGACGGCCGCCGGGCGATCGCCATGGCCCGTTCGCTGCGCCCCGACGTGTGCCTGCTGGACATCCGCATGCCCGAGGTCGACGGAATCGAAGCCACCCGCCAGCTCGCCGGGGCCGACGTCGCCGATCCTCTCGCCGTCGTCGTCATCACCACCTTCGACCTCGATGAGTACGTCTACGGCGCGCTGAAGGCGGGCGCCCGGGGCTTCCTCCTCAAGGACGCCGGCGCCGAGATGCTCACCCAGGCCATCCATGCTGCCGCCCGCGGCGACGCCCTGATCGCACCGAACATCACCGCGAGACTCCTGTCCTCCTTCGCGAACACCCGCTCGCGCTCGGTGCCACCTGAGCCGGTCGAGCCGCTGACCGCTCGCGAGGAACAGGTCCTGCTGGCTGCCGCTCGCGGGCGGACCAACAGCGAGATCGGCGACGAGCTGTCCATCAGCCTCAGCACCGTCAAGACCCACGTCGCCGCCCTGATGCGCAAGCTCAACGCCCGCAACCGCGTCGAGATCGTGATGTGGGCCTACGAGACACGCCGCGTCGGCACCTGATCGGCGCCCTCGCCGACCGCCTGTCGTGACGTGCGGTGGCGATCCGCGCGTCGATCAGGTGCCAGCCGCGATCGTCGTCGCGTGCGTTGACGCCCCAGTGGTCGTCGAAGCGGCCGTCGGTGAGGTGACCGGCGAAACCGGCCGGGGCTTCACCCCGCGCCGAAGATGGAGAAGGACGCCCAGTTGGTGGGTGCGGCGAACGGGCGGACTCGGTAGGCCGGATCGGACGCGACCGCGGCCTGGCGGGACCAGGCCCATGCGGCCGGCGGTCCTTCGCCGTTGAGCAGCTTCTCCGCGTGGTCCTGCCAGGTGGTGTACTCCTCCTGGTTGTGCGCGGCCCGGTGGGCGGTGGCGAGTATCCGGCAGGCCAGCGTGGTCCGCTCGTCTCCGGTGGTGCCGTCGCGCACCGCCCAGGCGACCAGGTCGCGGGCGGTGGCGTCGCGCAGCCGTCGTTGAGCGCCGGCCAACGCCTGCCCGATGTCGTCGAGGGCCAGCGCGGTGGTCGCGTCCACCTGGTCGTAGAACCAGGTCATCAGCAGTGCCGTGGACAGGTCGGGCACCCGGCGGAAGCTGACGACCAGCGCCGCGGCGCCCGCGGCGAGCAGGGTGCGGCCGAGGCCGGCCAACTCGTCGCCGGCGTCGACGTGGTGCCGCCCGCTGCGGCACGCGCTGAGCACGACCAGGGCGCCGGACCAGTTGAGCCCGGCGAGCTGCGACAGGGTGACCAGGTCGGGTTCGCCGCCTTCGGTGGCCAGGATCAGCCCGCTGCGGTCCGGGCGGTGTTCGTTGAACACCGCGTGGCAGGCCAGGTGCACCAGCCGGACGGGTTCCCGAAGCGCATGCGTGAGCCAGTCGGCGGTCACCGCTGATCCGAGCCGTGGCCCGGCCGCACCGAGCCGGATCGCGGCGTGGACGCACTCGCCGCGGGCGAAGGGCAGGTCGCCGAGGGGGTCACCACCGATCACCACCGCGCCGTCCCGCGGGCGCGGCGCCGCGGTTCGGGTGCTGCGCAGGGCCGATGCGCTGGGGAGTAGGTAGGTGCGGGGGCGGACCTCCGGGACGCCGTCCGCGCCGGGCCGGAGATGCAGCGGTGCGAGGTGCAGACGCTGGTGGGGCACGACGAAAACCGGTCCGGCTCCGGCCGCGTCGTCGATGAGGCGGCTGAGCCGGGCGTACGCGGCGTTGGTGAGTAGCTGGTCCGTCGCGGACGCCGAGTCGTCGACGAGGAGGGGCACCAGGTCGAGGAGGTCCGGGTCGTCGACGTCCGCGACGTGACGGGTGGTCAGGCCGCCGGCGGAGGCGACAAAGGCGTGCACGGCCCGGTCGCCGCAGAAGAACTCGACCAGCGTGCCACCGTCCGGCGTGGCGAGCAGCGCCGCGGCCTCCGACGCGGTGATCGGTTCGGCCAAGCGATGGGCTCTCACCTGCGGCTGGTCGTCGGCGAGGCGGTCCCAGAGGCCGGTGAGCTCGGTGCGGAGGCGGTCCAGCTCTCCCTGGTTCTCAAACAGCCGGCGCGCCTGGTCGCGCGGTGACGCCGGGTCGTCGGGATTGATTGTCAGCGCCTGGCCCACCTGCCCGCGCAGCCGCTCGAGCTGCTGCCACAGCCGGCTCTCCTCGGCGAGCAGCGGTTGATCGGTCGCGCCGGACGGCTGCCGGGCGCCGAGCGCCCGCAGCAGCGAGCGCGACTTCGCCCGTTCGAGTAGGTGAAACGCTTCTTGGCCGTGACCGAGGTGCAGGGCGAGTTCGGCGGCCGACAGGTAGTGCATCGTCGCATCGACGGCCAGGTAGTCGGCCTCGCTCAGGTCGAGCGCACCGGAATTGAGCTGCTCGAATGCCGAGAAAGCGGCCCGGAATCGGCGCAGGGCGTCGTCGGTCCACCGGCCGGCCCGCAGGTCGATCGTGCCCAGGCTGACGTTGACGTAGTACTGCAGGCGCGGCTCGGTGGTGTCCGCGCCTATCGCCAGCAGCTCTCGCTGGATCGGGACGGTCTCGTCGAACCGTTCCTGACGGGCCAGGAACCGGACGAGCCGATAGAGCCTCGCGACCCGGATGCTGAGCGGTAGATCCCCGACGTCGTCCAGGGAGCGCCGCAGGTAGCGCTCCGCGAGCTCGACCGCGCCGTATGTCTGGCACAGGCCGTACTCCATGCGGTCGAGCGCGCCGCCGTCGAACTCGTGCACGCTCCGGCCAGCCTGTTCAGCGACGAAGGTCAGCAGGGCTCGTGCCTGGGCGAGCAACTCCAGCGAGTTCAGCCCGTCGCTTCCGCCGGCTCTCTCCGCGACGCCGCAGAGCCCGATCAGCGCGCCGGCTTCGGACTGGGCGTCGCCGATCCGGTGGGCGTTCTGGCGCGCCTGCTCGAACGCGGTCCACGCCTCGGCGTCCTCGCCGGTGGCCGCATAGAGGCTGCCGAACGCCGTCCAGACCCGGGACAGCCGGTGGCGGGCACCGAGGTGTCGCCAGATCAGCTCGGCCAGCCGCAGCCGGGGGGCGGCGTCGACGTACCGGCGCTCCAGGATCAGCCGCTCGGCTTCGGCCACGCTGTGTTTAGCGGTGACCTCGTTGAACGCGTACCTGAAGCCCTCCAGGGTCCAGCCGTCCGCACGGCGTCGGGCGACCACGTCGCGCAGCATCGCATCGAAGTCGGGATGGCTGAGCGACAGCACCTCGGGATCGTTCAGGCGGCGACGGATCTCCTCGTTGATCGACTCGACCTGACGCCGGTAGCCCTCGGTGTAGTGCGCCGCGTCGACCTGTGCGTGCAGCCGGTGAATGAGGTCGTGCGCCGCGACGAAGGCCTCCGTGGCCGTGGCCGGGTCGGTGTCGCCGGCCATGACGGCGAGGTTGACGAGCGATTTGTACCGGTGGTAATCGGAGCCTGCCTCGGCCAGCAGCGCCGCGGCCTGCCTACTGTGCTCGATCGCCTCGCTGATCTTGCCCTGACGAAACAGCTCCCGGCCGAGGTTGTCGAGGATGATGCCCCGCCCCTCGGCACCGACGCCCTGCTGGCCGAGCGCCTCCCGGTACAGGTCGGCGGCCCGGTCGTCGCGCATCCTGTGCAACACTTCGGCCTGGCTCTGTAGTACCGCGGCGAGGTTGGGGCCGTCGCTGCAATACCGGGTGAGCTTGACCGCCACGCCGTACCACTTGTTCGCCTCCGGCAGGTCGCCCTCGGCCAGCTCCACCGATGCGAACCCCGCGATCGCGATGCTGCGCAACAGGACGGCGGTGCGGTCAGTCTCGTCGCCGAGGTCGCAGGCGATCTGGTACGCCCGGCCGTAGTGCCTGCGAGCGTCGTCGAAACGCCGATTCGTCCGGGCACATTGGCCGAGCAACTTGAACACCACGAAGCTGGTCTCGCTGATGAACGTGCGCGCGGGCTCCTCGGCGGCGGTCAGGACCTGCTCGGCCTCGGCCACGCGGCCGGCACCCAGCAGCGCGGTGGCCCGGCTGGCAAGCCGGGACATCTCCTCGTGGCGACCCCTGATCTGGGCGACCGACTTGGCGTCGAGGACCTCGACCCGCGGCTCGTCCTTTTTGCGCCTACGCTCAAACATCGGCCACCGCGCCACGGAGGATCGCCTCGGGATCGTCGTCCCGGTCGGGAGCTGGTCGGCCGCCCCCCGGATCGATGTCACGGTACCCGGCACCGCCGCGGCCGAACCGGTCGACCAACTCGGCGTAGCGGCGCTCGTACTCGGCGAAGAGGATCTCCTGCTGCGGCTGGGTCAGTTCGTCGGTGAAGATCGCTCCGGCGGTCTGGCGCCACAGGCGCCGCGCCGCCCGCAGGTCACCGTCGACGACGCACCGCCGGGTCTGCTGCCAGAGCCGGTAGAACTCGAGCTGGCGATAGTCGTCCCGGAACGGCCGTGCCTCGAGGCCGACCACGATGAAGTCATGTTCCCGGTACGGCGTCGCGGTGCCGCCGTGCATCCGGTGCAGCCGCCCGTCCTTCACGCACAGGCTGGCCACCTCGTCGGGCGTCATGCCGGCCTCCGGTCGGCGGAGGATGGCGAAGTTCGCCGGCGCCAGCGTGGTCGCCGAGACCGGCTCACCCGGGCCGTTCGGCGCGGTCCAGGAGTGGTAGGCGCCGACTCGCAACTCCAGGTCGTCGGTGGACAGAAACGACTCCACACCGCGGATCAGCGTGTCCGCGACCGGCGCCGCCGCGGTCAGGCCGGTGAAACCCACCACGCTGGCGATCTCCTCGATCAGCTTCAGCGAGGGCACCAGCCAGTCGGCCGTCTTCAGCCGGAACAGGGCGATCAGCAGGCTGACGTCGTCGCCCTCGTAGGGCACGGGACCGGCGACGCGTACGTTGCGGATCTCGACGGCGTCGTCGGCTCTGCTGACCTGAAACCGGTTGCTGAGCGCGGCCGAGCCCAGCACGCTGGGCACCGCGACCCGCCGACCCTGGTTGATGAACTCGGACACGACGGTCGCGAACGGCACGTACTCCCGCCACAACTGCCGCTCCTCGGTCAGCCACATCTGCCGGATGCGGACCTCGAGATAGACCTCGTTCGGCACGAACGCCGGGGAGGGCCCAACGGGATTCGCCTCGCCGACGGTCGGAACGGCAATCGCGACCACCCCCTCCGCCTGCCGTCTCAGCACCCGGCTGACCAACTGCCCGACTCCCATGTCACTCCCTCGTGGCCCACTCGGGAACGTGCCGTACGCGCTTGTTCGCCGACAGTGACCAGAATAGAAGACGGTCGCTCTGCCGGGTCAGTGCCGACAGGGCACTGGATCCTCGGCTGCGCCGGCTAGTGGAACTGGCGCTGGTAGCGCAGCCAGCCTTCGTCGAGCAGCCGGAAACCTGCGTCGATGGTGGACTCCGGGTTGGCGGCCCGGGTTGCGCTGAGCTGGATCTGGAGGGCGAAGCGGACGTAGAAGCGGATCTCGTCGCTGGGCTCGGGAAGCCCGAACTCCCGCGTGATCGCCGCGATCAGGGCGTCTTCGTGGCGGAACCACATGCGTTCGGCGTACTCGACCAGGGCGGGTGTCTGTTCCATCAAGGCGAGGACCGGCCGCTCATGTTCGGACCCGAGCGCGGCCATCTCCGCCAGGTAGTGCGCCTTGAGCGCGACGGAGATCGATGTGCCCGGCGGTCGGTCGGCCACTGCCGCGACGAGCCGGTCGTGTCGCACGTCCTCGTCACCGAACGCGAGGGCCTCCTTGTGCGGGAAGTGCGTGAAGACGGTGGTCGGCGACACGTCCGCCCGGTCGGCGATCTCGCGGACGCTCACCGCGTCGAACCCTCGTTCCAGGAACAGTTCGTGGGCGGCCTGCACGATCGATGCCCGGGTCGCTGCCTTCTTGCGCTCCCGTCGCCCGCTTCGCTGCCCCTCGCTCATGCCGACATCGTACTGGACCCGCTGGCCATATGTATTGACTCCATAACTGGTGTTGATACAGTATCGGTGTCGTACCGGATATTGATCGGCGGTATCAACACGCGCGGCGAGATGCCGGGAGAGAAGGAACCGTGAACGCAAACGCCCAGGTGGACGCTCAGCAGAGGCAACGCTCCGCGGCCGGGGTCGCGCTCATCGCCGGAGGACTGGTCTTCTTCGTCGCGGAGTTCATCGCCGCCGCCGCGTGGACGCATCCGCCCTACAGCTACACCTACGACTACATCAGCAACCTCGGCGTGCACGGCCCCACGCAGGGGTTCGGGCAACTCATGTACTCGCCGCTGGCGTGGGTCATGAACACCGGATTCTTCCTGTTCGGGATCGTCCTGTTCGCCGGCACCGCCATGCTCACCGGCCTGCACGGCCCACGCGGCTGGGCAGTACGCACCCTCGCCTTCCTGATCGCGGCCGGCGGCGTGCTGCTGGCCTTCTTCCACGGCACCGGCGAGACGCCCGACAGCGGTGCCATCGACTTCCACTCGGTGGGCGCCCTGGCCAGCATCATCAGCGGCAACGTACTGATCATCATGCTCGGGCGCGCGCATCGACAGGCCGGAATCGATACCACCACCGGCCGAGCCATGGTCGCCCTCGGGGTCTTCGGTCTTCTCTCGCTGGTCGGCTTCATGGCCGTCGCCGGCTCATCGGCCAGCCTGATCGGCCTGGTCGAACGCTGCGCGGTCTATCCCATCCTGGTCGGCTTCATCTGCGCCGGCAGGTCCATCTGGAAGGGCAATCGACGGTCGACGACGGGCAACGCATAGACAGCCACGATCCAGATCCGCGACAGACCTCCGGACCACCCGGTCACCCACGGGCAGTCCAGCCAAATCAGTGCACGCGAGGTTCCGCATCCCGACCACAAGAGACGACGAAGGGCTGGCCCTGGAGTCAGTCCTTCGTCGAAATCAGCCGGACGGTGCGGATCGCGCACAAACTCCTCGGCGACATCCGGGGGTAGCTGCTCAGCCGACCCCGAGCGTGGTGGCGAGTTTCGCGATCGTGGTCGGGGCGCGGGGGTCGAGGGCGATCTCGGCGAGGATGTCCCGGGCGACAGGCCGGTGGGTGATCTCGGCGGGTGCGGTGCGCTCGGCCTCCGTCAGCGCGCGAGCGGCGTTGCCCGGATCCCCGGCGTGCAGGTGGGCGCGGGCGACGGTGAGCAGGTGCGCGGCGCGGTGTTCGGCGGGCAGCCACCGCCAGCCGGACCGCGCGGTGGCCTTCTCGTGCCAGGCGAGCGCCTCGCCGGTGTCGCCGTTCTCCACGGCCACGGCGGCGCGGGCCAGGTCGACGGCGGTCGGCCCGAACCCGGTGCGGTGATGGTCGCACCCGTCACCGACCTGCTCCGCCATACCGGCAGCCTCGTCGAGCAGCTCGCCGGCGGCGGACTCGTTCCCGCCCTGCGCCGCCGCCAGTCCGGCCTGGACGAGCAGGGTCCCGCACAGGGACAACTCCACCGGCGTCCCGAACTCGATCACGGGTGGGGCGATGCGGTACGCGGCGGCGAGCATCACCGACTTCGCCTCCCGCGCCCGCCCGAGCGCCCGCAACACCTGCCCGAGCTGCACGGCCGCGGCAGCCACCAGGACCCGGTCGCCGGTGGCGGCGAGCATCGCCCGATCCACCGCCAGCCACGCCAGCTCGGCATCGCCGAGCTTGACCAACAGAGCAGCGGTGACCCGGTACACCTCGACCAGCGGCACCCGACCCGCCACCGCAGCCACAGCATCGGTGCGCTGCGCATCGGTAAGCAGATCCGGCACCAGATCGACCAACTGTGGATAGCGGGCGTGCTGGAACGTCGTCCACGCGTACCCCACATCCCGCACCATCCGATCCACCGGCACCACCGGACGGCGACCCGCCGACTTCCCCAACGGGATCTCGTAGCGCGACAGCGCCACCCGGATCCGCTCGACGCCCTCAACCCGACCCGTCACCTGCATCGGCGCGGCGTCTTGGCCCACAAGCGCGGCCGTGTCGATACGGAGCACACGGGCGATCTCCTGAAGCGTCGACAGCTTGTCCAACCGCCGCACGCCCCGCTCGACCTTGTCCACCCAGCTCTTCGACTTCCCGAGCCGATCAGCGAACACCTGCTGCGACAACCTCCGCCGACCCCGCCAATACGCCACCCGCCGACCGACCGGCAACAGCTCAACGCTGCCCACGACGCCACCGCCGATCCGGCACCGCCCGGGTGGTCTCCTCCACCGGAATCCGATCCGCCTCCGCCTGAGCGAGAAGCCGCCGCTTCGCCGCCTCCCGCTCAGCCGCCTGAATCTGCTCGCCCCGACTCGTAGCCGACTCGTCGCCCTTACCCGGCATCCCCACACCTCCGCCAGTGAAAGCGGCGGCACCCCGACCGTCGCAGATCCACAGTGACGTCGGGATGTCACCTGCCGCGACGGCACAAGAGTCGACAATCAGGCCACTTAGCCGGCGACATTAAGGCGACACGTGACTATTGTGGCAGTCATGGCCGCCCCCAACACCGCCCTACGGGCCGTCCGTACCGGAATGCGTATGAGCCAGGACGACTTCGCTCGCGCGCTCCAGGCCGCCGGCCACCGCGTCGGCGAGCCCAACGACGCCAACAAGAGACTCGTCCAGCGATGGGAGTCCGGCGCGATCGCCGCGCCCCGCCCCGTCTATGCCCGCGCCCTGGAGGTGGTCACCGGGCTACCCATCTCACTGCTCGGCTTCGCCGCAGTGCCCGGCGGGAATGTCACCGACGACGACCACGGCGGCCACGACCTGACCTCTCCCGTGTCCAGCCTGGCCACGCCGACACCGACGTCCAAGCCCACCACGGCCGGCCGGTCGTACGAAGGCGTGTGGCTCAGCCGCTACCAGTTCTACTCCAGCGGCCGGGGAGACTCCTTCGCCGGACAACACTTCGTGGTGCTGCTCCAGCACGGCGATCGGCTCACAGCCCGTAGCCTTCCCGGCTCGGCGTCATCGTCTCTCTCGCTGGACCTGACCGTGGAAGGTGCCGTCGTCACCGGCACCTGGGTCGAGCAGACCGACCCCACCGGCTACTACCGGGGTGCCCGATACCACGGGGCGATCCAACTCATCGCCGAACCGACCGGCCGACGGATGGCCGGAAAGTGGATCGGCTTCGGCAAGGACATGGACGTCAATACCGGCCCGTGGGAACTCGTCTTCCGCGACGCCTCAACGTCCAAGGCGACACTTGACCGCTACAACACACCGGCGACGTAACCCGCTGCTATCCCACGAGCCATCGACCGCTCGCTTATGAGGAGAGTTCTCCCACCCGGCCGGCGGCTGGCCGGGCCTCACCCTGCAAAGATGACGGCATGGACCGCTTCGAGGGCCGGTGCTGGCTGGGCTGGTGGGCGAACTCCTCCACCTGCTCGGCAGCGTCGAGGTGGCCATCGTGATTGCCGCCGTCACCGGCGGCTGGGAGGCCGACGGTCGCCTGGTCAGCGAGAGCGACCAGGACCGAGAGGCTTTTGCATTCCTGTGCGAACTCGACCCCGTCTTCACGCTGCGATTCGAAGACGAGAGCGTTGTCGCCGTGACCGTTCATCCCACGGATGGGCATCGCCGCTTCAGCCTCACCGAGTGCACCGGTCCGTTCAGCGATATCGAGCCGCGTAACTTCCAGTGCTCTTGGTAGACGAGATGCGAGAAGGCCAACGTCAAGCCGATCACTGTCCACGACGCGAGGCGCACCTGCGCCACGCTCCTGGCCGACCTCGACGTCCACCCCAGAGTCGCCATGCAGGTGCTGAGGCACGCCCGCTTCTCCGTGACGATGGAGATCTACACGCAGGTATCGACGAAGGCGACCAGAGACGGACTCAAACGCCTCGGTGACTCACTCGGCCGCTGACGGAACTGCTGTACGCAAGCAGAAAGGCCACCTCCCGAAGCCAGGAAGTGGCCTTTGACCTGCGTGGGCGATACTGGGATCGAACCAGTGACCTCTTCGGTGTGAAGCAGGACGCCGCACCCACTCTGACCAGCGGAAACGAGAAGCCACAGGCAGGGGTGGGTGCAGTTGCGTGCAGCCAGATGCCGTTCCGTGCGGTTGAGGGCCGTTCAGTGCACCCTGTTGCTCCCAACCCGCTCCCCCGATCCCGGGCCCGTGACCGGGTTGCTGCAGCCAGGCTGGAACGGCGTCCTACAGGTCGTTCGTCAGAGATCGGGGCCGCTTACCCGAGCGGCCTTGGCTGGCGTCGGCGCCCGGCCAGCGACCGTGAGGCTCAGTCGCTCCCGACCCGCTCCCACGGCCCGCTCGTCAACCGGACGTGCTCAGGAATGCCACGCCTTATCAGCGGCATGAGCGTGCACCTCACCTGAGGTAGCTTCTGCGGATGCCTCATGATCCGTTGCAGGACATGCCCGCCGAATCTCGCGCGGAACTGACGGCGGCTGTCTGCGCTGCCATCGACATCGATCCGGCTACTGCAGAGGACATCATCCGCTCGACTGAGCCATTTTGGGACGCGATGGAACGAGCCGGTGGCCTCGTGGACTCGTGGGGTGGCGGCGAGTTCTGTTACGTCCTGCCGAGGGTCTTGTCGTTCATCCGGCAGACCGCCAATCCGTAGCGCAATCGGCGATCCCCCCGCCCTGTCATCGGCGCGACCGGACGGCACCTGACGCACGCAATCGTGACACTGCGCGGCACGGTCCGCGGCAGACGAGTGGCTCCGGCCGTCGACATCTGCGTGACCGGCTGCAGTACCGTCATGCCGTGCATTTCGTGTATCGCTCCCACTACGAGGGCCAGTTGAGCAAGCGGGTCCGGCGGCTGCCGGACGAGACCGTGCTGAATTGGTTCCGGCGAGGCTGGGACTGCGACGATCCGGAGTCCTGGGTCGAGAGCGAGCTGGGCGGTGACGTCTACGGCCTCGATTCGGTCTTCGAGGCGGCTCGGAAGCACGGCCTGTCTCGGCCGGCAACGACCAGCGAGCTGCGCGAGCTCCTGCATGAGCACTTGTACGTCGAGGGTGACGAGGGCTTCATCCGCCTCGACGATCACAGTCTTCGGGTACGGACCGATGACGACGAGGTGGAACTGGCCTATTTCTTCCTCGATGACGAGGTGGTCGCGGCCGCCCCCGACCGGTTGGCATACCTGTTCCAGTCGTGGCCGTTGCCTGCTGGGGAAGGTGAGTTGACGTCGTTCGTCGCCGATGTGCCAGTGACAGTCGTTACGCCCGCCAGCAGCGGTGACGCCAGCACGTACGCGGTGTTCCTCACGTTCTACGACGGCGAAAGCCTCGCCCGCTCCATGCCGCTGGTATTCCCGGGGGTCGGGTTGTGGGAACTGGCCGGACATCTCCGGACCGCGGACCCCGACAGCGGTGCAGCATGGCCACCCGAGCTGCTGGTCCTGCGAGCGCTCGTCGCGCCCGAAGAAGACGCCATCACCCCGGCGCTGGACCGGTGTAACAGATGGCCCGGCTTCAACCTCAACGCCGAACCGTGGCCCAACCTGCCCAAGGAGCACGGCGCCGCCCACGGCGAAGCCATGGCGCTTCTCACAACGGGCCGCTACGTCGACGGCCGACGCCCCGACGCATCGCGCATCAAGGTCGAGAAACACCTCGCGCAGGTCACCATGCACTGTGGCCAGTCATTCGGGTACCAGCAGTGGTTCCTGTTCGACACCGTGTGGGCGGCCGCTCACCCCGACCTGGCCCAATCACTGCTGCGCTACAGCAACCACTGGGATCCACTCGAGGACTGAAAGCAGCCGAGCCATCAGCTCCGATCGTCGGGACGAGCGAACGCTGATCGGGCGTGCGGCCAGCGGCATGAGCGTGTGGTTCGCGGCCAGGACCGCCGTCTCCGTGGTCTGGTGCTAACCCTCGGTGGCGCTGTCCAGGATGTGTTGTAGGTGATCGACCGTCAGGGCCGGGTTGGCCGCGGCGGCCTCGGCCAGTTCGGGATCGTCGAGAAGCGCGGTGACCCGCGGTGCCGGAAGGCGTGGGCTGCCTGCCATCGCCTGCCGCACGGCGGCGTCCGGGTCGGTGCTGAGTCGGTCGACGAGTTCGGGGTCGGCGTCCGGGTCGAGGGCGACGAGCCGTCGTACCGCCGGGTCTGGGTTGTCGGCGAAGCGGGCCAGTCCCTCGGTGGGGAACTGTGGCAGCTCGCTGAGCCGGTCCCGGCCGCAGCAGTGGTACTCCAGGTAGCAGCGCAGCAGCAACGCCGGCGGCGCGGCCGGGTGGTGCTGGGCGAGCAGGACCCTTACGCCCAGGTCGGGGTCGTCGGCGAGCATGGTGACGATGTCCGCCGGCAACTCGGCGTTGCGGGCCGCTCGTCGTCGCAGCAGCGGACTGACCGAACGGGCCCACCGCAGCGCGTCGGTGATCTTCTGCGCGGCATCGTCGGGATACGGGACCCAACGGCAGCGGACGTCCGCGGAGCCGAAGTGGCCATCGCCCGGCACAGTGGTCACGTCGATGTCGATGCCGGCCCGCTGCTGCTCGGTGAGGCCGGGATGGGTGGAGACAGCGGTGCGGACCTCGACCGCTGAGTCGGTGGCGAGCCTGACGAGCTGGTCGCCGGTCAGGTCGACGCGACCGGTGACTCCCTGCCGGACCGACGGGTCGGGGTGGCGCAGCAGCGTTTCGACCACGTCCGGCGGAACGCTCGGGTTCTCGCCCATCACCCGCAGCGCAGCCGTGTCGCCGCTGGCCAGCACCTGATCGGTCAGCGCCCGGGACAGTGGACGTTGCAGCACGTCCCAGAATGCGTGACAGTGCTGATCCGGCAGATCCGCAGGCTCCATCACCCGCTGCCGGTACGCGACGGACGCCACGGCGGCCGCCCGTACGTCGGGCACCTCATCCTCCAGCAGCGCTTGGCGCGAGCGCTCGTCCAGCCAGTACAAGGAACCGGCCGCGAACCGGCGCACACCCGGCCGGGGGTGCGCGGCGGCCAGCCGGAACAGACGCCGGTCATACCTGGTCGCTTCGAACAACTCGCCGATCAATTCCTCTCGGCTGAACGGCATGTCGGAGGGCGGGCCGTCGAGCTCGGTCAACAACCTGACCAGCACGTCGTCAGGCAGCGGCTCCTGACCGGGTCGGCCGAACGCGCGCATTCTCACCCGCCACGCCGGGTCGGCCAGCAGCTTGGCGCGCGCCAGGGCGTCGACTTGCGGATGGGCAGCCAGCGCTCCGCGGATCCTGGGCGAGGGATGGTGCAGCATCGCATCCCGCACCGGCGGCGGCAGCTCACGGCGGCGGCGTAGCCCGTCGCACACCTGCTCCGGCCACGAATCCACCAGCCGCAACAGCACGTTGACCGGCGCTGCCGGGTTCCTCGCCAGCCCTCGCAGCAGGGGCGAAGGAGACGAACACCGATCCAACCAGGCATCACCGATCATCGACTGCACGTTACGCCCGCGCTTCTCGTCAAGGTATCCACCTATCGGCATGTCCGGAGGCGGGCACCGGCGATCCGGTTACCCTCCCGCGACGAGCGCATCGCGGCATGAGCGTGCATCCGGCCGCCTCGGATGTGCGTCACGATGCGTCATGGCTCGCCATTGGCCGCCGTACAGTTGGTGGGGAGATCACGGAGTGCAGCCGAGCCGAGGCTGGCTTGTCGGTGTGCGGCCCTAATGTGTGGCGCATGACGCGATATGTCGACGAGGATCTGCACGGTGCAGAGTTCCGCGAGTGTGACCTGACCGGGGCGCGGCTGATCGGTGTCGTCATGCAAGACGTCGTGATCGACGGGCTGGTCACCAACCTCGTGGTGAACGGTGTCGAAGTCACGCAGTACGTCGAAGCAGAGCTCGACCGGCGTCATCCGGTACGGGCGCTGATCCGATCCGAGGACCCTGCCGACCTGCGCGAGGCAGCACGTCAGCTCCATACCGGCTGGGCCGCCACGATCAAGCGGATCCGCCAGACGCCCGGCATCGAGCGCCGCAGCGTGAACGACGAGTGGTCAGCGGTACAGACCTTGCGCCACCTAGTCTTCGTCCACGACTCGTGGTTCCGCCGCTGCTGCCTGGGCTCGACACAGCTGTTCACGCCGATGGGCATCGGGACGAGCGTCGAGCCCTACAGCGGAGCGCACGGGCTTGACCTCTCGTCCGACCCGGCCCTGAACGAGATAGTAAGCGTGCGTGACGCACAGACCGCCGAGCTGGAGGCCTGGCTCGACAAGGTCACCGCTGTACAACTAGCCGCGCGAGCGCCGGTGCCCGACGACGATGTCTGGCCGCCGTACGCCCGGGGCCGCTCGGTGCGGCAGTGCCTCCGCACGGTGCTCAACGAGACGTTCGAGCACCACGGCTTCTGCGTCCGCGACCTCGACCTGATTTCGGCACAGGACCGCTGAGTAGGGCCGGCCGTCGACCCGACCTCTTGCCCATGCGGGTATCGCTGATTGTCTGCGCGCTGCCGAGCTGCTGCCCCCGGAGCTGGACGCGGCACTTCTGGAGTATCAGGCGGCTCTGGCTTACATGTTCTCCGGGCGTGCGGCCGTGGAGGGTCGGCGAGATCTGTCGGGGGCCGAACGCGCGCTCTTCGGCATGAGCGGACGTCGCCGGCCTGCGAACTCGAGCCACGGGTACTGAAGCTTTCGGGCACGCCGAAGAGGTCTCCGAGCAACAAACCCTGGCCAGAGGTTCGCTGGTGGGATTCGAGTCTCGGGTGCCGGGATCCACACCGACAGCAGAACGGCCCATCCCAGAGCCGTACGTCGATGCAACAAGGTCGTCTTGACCCGCGTCAGCGGCCTCCAACACGACAGCCAGGACCGGCCAGGCTGGGAGCAGCGATGGCTGACCTCTTCGGTCCTCTCTGGGAGTTCACTGCCACTCGCTTTCCAGCATCGTCGCAGTTCACGGCGCCCCTCTCCGCCCAAAGCCAGGAGCACTTCGGACACGGTGACCACTTCGCCACGCTGCACCCAATCTGCACCCACCTGCAAGGCATGAACAGCCACAGGATCCTTACCGCGTTGAGCTGCGGACACTCCCCTACCAGGCGACATAGAGTACCGTTGACTGCTGTTTACTGCCGTTGAGTGCAGTTGTGTGAAGTAGGACGCCGCAGCGACTCTGAACTGCGGAAACGAAAACGTGCAGCTTGTGGTGGGTGCAGTTGGATGCTGTTCGATGCCGTTGAGCCCTGCTCAACGCAGTTCGGTGCACCCGCCTGCTCCCATCCTGCTCCCCTAATCTCGGGCTCCGGGAACGGCGGCAACTGATCAGCGGGCACCTCCTGTCCCGCAGGTAGCACGCCCGTACGGACCGTCTGGCTCCCGTGGCTATGCACCCCTGCACCGATAGGCTGCGCGGGTGCGCACGGCTGTCCTCGGACCACCTGGCTGCGGCCGTGAGGCCGTCGCCAACGCCATCGCGGCGCGTCTCGGCGTTCCCTCCATCAGTCTGGCGGACATCGTCCAGGCCGAGATTCGGGCGGACACCCCGCTGGCTTCAGGCCCGGCAACATATGGACGCCGGTGAACTCGTGCCCGTCCGAGTGCTTCTGGCCATGATCCGCGGCCGCCTCACCCAACCTGACGTCGTCGGCGGCTTTGTCCTCGACGGTTTCCCCAACCACGTCGTCACCGCGGAGGCGCTCGACGCCCTGTTATCCGACCTCAGCACACCCCTCGACCGGGCAATCGACCTCGTCCTGCCCGACACCGAGGTTCTACACCGCCTGGCCGGCCGCCGCACATGCCACGCCTGCGGCAAACCCTGGCAGACCGAGATCACCGCCCCCACACCCCCCGAAGTCTGCGAGCGCTGCGGGGGCGAACTGTTCCAACGCGTCGACGACCACCCCAACCGGATCACCGCGGGCCTGCAGTCCTATCGATCTACCGCCGAAGTCACACTCAACCACTACCGCGCGTTGGGCAAGCTGACCTCCACCGACGCCACCCTTACCCCGGCCGAGATCACCGACCAAGCACTCGCATGACCAGCGCTGTTCAGCCCCGCTCGATGCTCCCGTCCGGGCACGACGGCATCAGGGCGGTCGACAGTGTGGTCACGACCTCGGTCGAGGAGCCGACGGCCGGCCGAAGCCACTACCAGGTCGCTGTGCGTCGCTGCGATGGCAACTCGCCCAACCACGCCGCGTAGAGCTCGAAGCGCGAGACGGCCTGCCGCTCCTCCACGGCGGCCAGCTGCACCGGCCCGCGACCGATCACCCACCCAGCCGACTGTTGCGGCATGAGCGGATGGTGCGCGCCAGGCCTCGACGTGGCCGCCAGGTGATGGCTCGGCGTTGACCTGGCCGATGGGGCCGGGTTACTCCCCTTCGGCGCCCCAGCGTCCGAGCGCGACGATTGCCTCTCGTAGTGCGAGCCCGCGCTCCGTCAGCGCGTATGCACGTGTGTTGTGCCGAAGTGGAAGACGGGACAGCACGCCGGCCGCCTCGAGCTCGCGCAGGCGGGTCGCGAGCATGTTCGTCGGCGCTCCGAGGTCGCGTTGCAGGTCGCCGTAGCGCTGCGGTCCGTCAAGCAGCCGCTCCACGATGAGCAGTGCCCAGCGGCTGCCGACGATGTCGAGTGCCGCGGCAAGGTCGCTCATCCGGCCAGGTCGGTGCTCGGCTTCATCCAGAACGGTGAGTAGTGGTAGCCATCGAGGTCATCGAACTGACGCTGGTACATGAAGGGGTAGTCGTCGGTGTCGCCGATCCGTCCGCCGGCGGCGCCGGCCCGCTCGACGAGCGCGTCGACCGCCTCGCGGCTGCCAAGATCGAACGAGACGGTCACCTTGGAGGGAGTGTCCGGTCCGCCGACCATGTCCTCGACGCCGCCGACGCTCGCGTACATCTCACGGCTGCCGAGCATGACGTACTGCGCGGGCGCGATCGCGAAGCACGACACGTTGTGATCCGACATCTCGGCGTTGAGCGTCCAGCCGAGGGAGGTGTAGAAGGCCGTCGCGCGCTCCACGCTCTCGACCGGGCAGGTGATGAACAGGCTCATGGCGGCATACTTGCAAATTGAAAGTGACCCGTCAAGGACCGCCCACCACCGGTTGACACCGGAAACCGGCGACCAGCCATGGCAGTGGGTACTATTCGGGGCGCCCTCTCATCAAGCTACGAGCGCCCGCAGGTGCGCCGGCACTGGCGTTCCCACGCGTAGCGTGCGCCGGGCGCTCGGCGGCAAAATCAGGACGTCTGACCTGGGCGCCTCGACTGGCAACTACGGCGACGTCACGCGGATCCGAGGAGGTCCCACCGGTTGCCGGCGATGTCGAGGAAGACCGCGACCCTCGACAGGCTCCCTCGGAGCGCTGCGCAACCACATGGACCTGACAAGGCACCATCCTACGCGGCGTTGCGCAGGGTCGCGATCGACCACTACGGAATCTCAGGTCACGCCCTAGCCGATCGCGGGATTGAAGCCCTTCGTCTTCGCCAGCGCCTCCACCTCAGCCAGCAGCTGGTCGACATCCGCTTCACTCCACGACAAGACATCATGCACAGCCACGAGGGTGGCGCACTTCAACTCGATCACGGTCTTGGCGCTCAGATCACCCACGTGGGTCTCCTCGCCGAGCGCCTGCCGAATCAACGCCTCCATCGCGAGCACATCGATGGTCGGCCCGAAACCCACCCTCACGTCCGCGACGAACGAGGCGATCTCCCGCACATCAGCACCCGGCACGAACCGACGCCTCACCGCGAGCTCGAACGCCGCATCGATGACCGCCATCGAGTCGACCGAACCGCCGGGCTCGTGCATCGCCCGTCGAGCCCGCTCGACTTCCTCGGACTGACGCAGCGCCAGCCCGCGCAGGAGCTGGCCCATCAAGGTGGCTGGCCCGGATGGTGCTTCCCGCCCGGTAACCGCGCGGCGACGCTTCCTACCCGCCTTCACTGCCACCCCGCCTCCACCGCCAGTGCATCCTGTCCCCATCCGTACGCGGCACCGTCGACCACTCGCCGGCCAGCGACCCGAACAATCCGATCTGCCTGCCGGTAAGAATCACGTCCTCCGCCGACCTCAGCAGTCCGATGATCTCATCGTCGTCCAGGCCTAGATCGTCGACCAGCGCGAAGAGCAGAGCATACCGAGTGCTGCCCAGCACCTTTCCGCCCATGGACTCGGCAAGGTGCTCCTCACCAAGCGAGATGCGAATCGCCGCTTCCGCCTCACGAGGTGGCACTCGCGCCTTCTCCGGGGCGGCGGCGTTGAACTCTCGGACGAACCTGGTGACGTCGCGAAGCTCCACACTGCCGCTGAAGCGTCGCAGCACGGCGAGATGGAACGCAGCCTGCATGACATCAAGCCCGTACTTCTCGCTCTCCATCTCTGCGGAGAGCCGCCGCCACCGCCTCTCGTCGCCCTGGAACTCCGCCAGCAGCATCCGCGCCTCCAGCGTCCGGAACGCTGGGTCGGCAGTTGGTGACTGCTCACCATCGATCACGTCATCCACGTTACGGTCCTCGCAACTTGCTGATCACGCGACCTACCGCGATCGCGAGTGCGAGCAGGCTGGCAATACCGAGGTCAACGGTGGACTGTGGCCCGGGGACGATGCCCGGGCCGGTTTTGGGGGTCGCCGCCGTCCCGGCAGAGCCAGGTTTGATCCGGGCCGCTTCGGTGATCTTGTTCAGTCCTGCGGCGACGTCGCCCGGCATCGCATCCAGACCGTCACCAACGGTGTTCTTGTCCCGCTCCACACGGGCCGGTCCTTCTGCGGCCGGCTCCGGCACATCCTGCCGTCCGTCCTTGTTACCCCGGCCCCCGCTAGGTTTGCGTTGCCCATTGGGCTTGCTCTTCGCACCCTTGCTGGAGGGTCTGGACCCACCGCTTTTACCCTTGCCCTTGCTTTTGCCGGAACCACCCTTGCTCCTACTGCTCTTGGTTCCCTTGCTGGTGCCTCCACCCTTGCGGGAGGTCTTGCCCTTGCTATTACCCTTCGCGCCATTTCGTCCACCCGAAGGCTTGTACTTCCTCGAGGGAGTCGACGTCCTATTTTTGTTCGGGTTCGACCGAATATGATCCTTGATCGCCCGCATTTCGCGAGCTTCTTGACGAGGGTTCATACGCGGGGTTCTGGCGTAGCGGGCAGCGGCTCGCGCACTGGTGGCGCCACCGTTGGGTCCGCGATAGGTCGGGATGCGAGCACCGCCGCGGCCTCCCCCGCCGACGGAGCCGCCTCCCCCGACATCGCGAGCTGTTCTCATGAGTCCGTCGGAGTCTGAGTAGGTGATCGGGCTGTTGTTGCTGTAGGCGTATCCGTGGAGAGTTTGCGGGTCGCCATAGTCGGCAAGGGGGTCGACAGAGAGGAACCGTCCGGTGTTCGGGTCGTACTCACGTGCGCCGAGGTGTGTATAGCCGGTCGGGTCGGTTGTCCCCCCGACGAAGCCCTTTTTGTCTGGCCACGTGCTAGGGGGCGCTCCGCGGTCTTCGCCGAACGGGGTGAGGCGTCGGCGAGTAGTGGCGAGGTTGGAACTGTTGATGGCGAGTTGATTGGTGCCGTGGGGATTGGCGGCGGTCCAGGTGAGGCCGGCAGGCGTGCGGACGGCGTTGGGGTAGTACCGGGTTCCGGTGACCTGCCCGGTGGTGTGGTTGAGGTGGTATTCGGTGTCGTCGAGGTAGAGGGTCTTGTCTGCGCCGGGGTTGTCGGCAATGAGTCGGTTGCCTGCGGCGTCGTAGACGTAGGTGTGAGTTGTGGCACCGTTGGCGAGGTGGGTGAGGTCACCTTCGGCGTCGAAGGTGAGCGTTTGATTGGGCTTGCCGGTGGCGGTCCGGGTCTTGAGGTAGCCGCCAGTGTCGTAGGTGTAGGTCGTAGTGGGCTCGCCGCCGTTGGTCGTGATGCTGGTTAGAGCGTGCGGACGGTTGCTCGCTGGGTTGGGATAGGCGTAGGTGCGAGTGATGTCGCCGCCGGTGGCGTGGCGAGTGTCGGTGGTGCGGTTGCCGGTCTTGTCGTAGGTGTAGCTGCTCCAGTAGGAGTCGGCGCCGCCGATGATGGCTTGGCTTGGAGTGCTTTGGCAGGTTGCGGCGCTGGTCGTCCATGCCTCGGTGAGGCGTTGGAGGTAGTCGTAGCCGAAGCACTGATTGGCCACGACGGCGCTGGCATTGGTTTCGGCGATGCTAGTGACATTGCCGGCGGCGTCGTATCTGTACTGCTCGGTGAGTTTCTCATCCCAGTTGTCAGGGGTGATCTGATTCTCTGTTTCGGCCAGGAGGGCAGTGAGCCGGCCGGTGGCGTCGTCGATGGTGGTGGTGAAGCGGGCGCGCTTGGCGCCGGAGCCGAGGACTTGTTGTTTGACGGCGCCGTGCCAGTAGTACTGGGTGCTGGCGAGGTAGGTGGCGAGGCCGGTGACGCCGGTGACGTAGCCCTGGTCGGTGTAGGTGTTGGTGACGGTCTCTGTCGGAAGGCCGCCCTTGGCGGGCAGGTCTGTCGTGGCCAGTGATCCGTCGGCGTGGTAGCCGTAGCCGGTGGTGTAGGTGCCGGCGAGGGCGCCTTGGCTGGCGGGGATGAGGACGCTCTGACCTGTGGGCTGATATAGGTCGGTGTAGCCGGTGACCTGTTGGGTGTAGGAGCCAGAGGTGTCGTGGCGGGTGGCGGAGGTGAGGTAGCCCTTGGCGAGTGTGTCGTAGGTCCAGCTGGCGCGCAGGTTTCCGGTGGCGCTGTCGTCGCGCAGTTCGCTGGGGCGGCCGAGGGGGTCGTATGCGCGGAAGAGGACCTCACCGCGGCCGTCGGTGGTGGTGGTGAGTTGGTCGGCGTCATCGTAGGTGTAGGACGAGTTGCCGGCGTCAGGGTCAGTGCTGGCCACCAGCCGGTCGAGCCGGTCGTAGGCGTGAGTCCAGGTGTTGCCGGCGGCGTCGGTGACCGAGGTCAGCCGGTCGAGTAAGTCATATCCGTAGCTTGTCTCGTCGAATGTACCGCTGGGGCTGGCGCCCTGGTACTGGCGTTTGGCAGTGATGTTTCCCTGCGCGTCGTTGATCAGCGTGACGGGGGTGCCGCCGGCAGGTGGCGTGAGGTCAACACGGTTGCCGTCGTATGCGGCGAGCGTCTCCCACTTCTTGACGTTTTGAGCCCAGAGGGCGTCGACGGTGGGGCGCTCCAGGCCGTCGTAGGTATAGCGGCGTTGGGTGCTGACGTCGGCGTCGGCGAAGTTGTACAGCGTGCCGGTTGGTGCGGAGGCGTTGTTGTAGAACGCCGACTCAGCTACTTCGAGGCCACGGGTGTTGTAGCGGGTGTCGCCGATGACGCGCTTGCCGTCGGGCGCGGTGGTCTGGGTCTGCCTTGGCCGCAGGTGACCGTCGTAGATCTCGTATGAGCTGATTTGGTTGCCGTTGGGGCCGAGCGTCTTGGTCTGCACGGTGGTGGGTGCGGTCTTGGTGACGCTGTAGGCGTACTCGGTGTTCGGCGTCTGCGAGGTGGGGCGGCCTGGTAGCCAGAGTTTGGTGAGGCGGCCGAGGGGGTCGTACCGGGCGACAGTGGTTTTGGTGTTCGCGTCGACCGATGAGGTGGGCTGGCCTCGGAGGTCGAGGGTGTCGGTGGTGGTGTGTCCGGCGGGGTTGGTCTCGGTCACGCCAGTCACGGGGCTGCCGGTGACGGGCACGTAGTCGAAGGTGGTGGTGCGGTTGAGGCCGTCCTTGCTGGTCTTCACACGGCCGTGTGCGTCGTATGTGGTGGCCTCGGTGGTGATCCAGTTTGGGGTGGTGGAGGTGTACGACGCCAACTCGTCAACGCGGGTCTCCAGCCCCTTGGTGGGGGCGGCGCCTAGCGCCGTCGTGCCGTCGTAGTAGGTGCGGGATCCGGCGAGGACGTTCGCGGGTGCCGGGTTGGCGGTGCAGTCGGTGGTGATTTCCTCGGCGGGCAGTTCGGTCAGCCAAAAGCCTGAGACGGTGTTACGGGCGTACGTGTAGGTGGTGCAGGTTTCGTCCCCGGCCACTGACATGACACCGTTGTCGGTGGTGCTGGTGGGAGTGCCGTAGGTCGCATCGAACCGGTGAAACACCTCGGAGCTGCGCCACGTACCGGTGGCGGCGATCCACTCATGGGTCTGGAAGACTCGCTGTTGGGCGAAGAACGCTTCAAACGTGGTCGGCTGGGCGTAGGCCGGCGGCTCGACGCGCTTGGCGGTCTGGCCCTGCCACGGTCCGTAGATCTGCCGGTACAGGGGTTGACCGCCAGGGGTAGCGAAGTCGATACGTTCGCGCAGTAGCCCGGCGTAGGAATTGAAGTCGGTTAGCGAGTAGTTGTCCGAGGCCACCACCGCTGCCGTTCGTGTCCTCTCGCCGGCGTCAGTGCGGTCGCCGTTCATGCCGCGGAAGTACACGTACATCGACTGCGACTGGGTCTCCGAGCTGGCACCCCGGGTGACCGTGACGATGGGCCAACCACGGAATTCCGACCAACTACGCTTCTCCAACGGCAGGGCCCAAGCATTGTCGTTGTGATGCCAGAGCACGTTATTTGCCGAGCCGACGGTCACCGAGCCGACAACCGCGGTAGTGGCGTAGGCGTAGGTGGTAGTCACGTCGGGCGATCCGCCGACGTTGTCGCGTTCGACTACCTGCTTGACGCGATACTTGTTCCACCAGGACCAGCCGCCGACATTGTCCGGCGGGCTGTAGTACTGAGGGAAGCAGCGTTTGCCGTTCTGGGCCGAATCGGCGGGAACAGCGGTGACAGTGCAGTCCGAGCCCTCGTAGGTCACGAGAGTCTGGCTGCCGGTTTCATCGTTGACGGCGGTGATGCGGTACTTGTTCGTGACTGGAACGCCAGCGTTCACGTTGTGGTCGGTACGGTTGGCGTACCGGTTACCGCCGAAGGTGATGTCAGGGAGCGACGAGGTGGTAGTGCCGTCTCCTCCGGTGTGACTGATCTTGTCCAACCACAACGCGGGTGACGTCAACGCTTGGGTCTCACCCGTCGAAGGCAGCAGGTGAGTCAGCGTCCAAGTATCCACATTGATGTGTGTGCCGCCTCGCAGGACCTGTGCGGTAACGCTCTGCAGCCGCCGCGCCGACCAGAAGGTGGGGCCGGACACGGCGCATGGAGCGGCGGGGCAGTCGAGGTCCCACGGAGTTTCCGGCCAATTCGCAATCGTCGGGCTCGCCTCCGTGCCGCACGACGACAGGCAGCGCGGACCTGGAGTGAAGACCACCTGCAGGGGCGCAGTGGTGGGCTGCGGGAAGCCGCGAGAGCCGTACTCGATCCGTGACAACGTCGCTGCCCGGTCATAGGTGGTCAAGGTACTGGTGTTGCCTGCCAGTGAAGTCTTGTTGTACTCCTTGGAGTAGAAGTACGACATGACATTGCCGTTCGTGTCCTCTTCGAGATCGAGGTTCCACCGGTAGCCCATCGCACACCACGACCCGGCGAAACCACCCGTCTTATAGCAAGGATCGCTGGAGTGGTTCGAGAAGACCGGCACACCTTGGACGGAGAACGTCTCCCGGCTGTCGACCCAGTTCGCGCCGAACGTGTATCGGGTGCCATCAGGCGTAGTCAGGCGCCACCGCTCGTTGCTCCAGTTCCGGGTGGTGCTGGTCCCACCCTTCAAGTACTCGATCTTGGAGCCATCGTCGTCGGCCAACCGCCACGTCTGCGTCGCGTCGTCGAGTATCAACTCGGTGGACTTGCCGTCCAACATCAAGGTGGCGTTGTAGTCACGCCAGCACAGGTCACCTGAGGCGTTCGTGTAGGCCGGTGCATTCGCCAGGTCGTCCTTGCACGTACGGTACGACCGCTCAATGTATCCGGGATGGTAGTCCCAACCCTCGCCGATCCACGACGTCTGCGTGTTTTCGCCGTTGGTTTGCCCATCGACGCGTCCTGAGGAGTAGCTCAAGGCGATCTCAGGATTCAAATCACCCGCAGACTCAGGTACATCCATGTCATACGACCAGGAGAAGTCACCTGACTGGCTCCCAGCGGTCCAGCTGGCCGAGGCGCTCAACGATGTCTTGAGGAACGTGCCGGTCTGACCCGCAGCTCCCGCCACCAAAGCCACCATCGCCCCATCCAACGGCTGCGTCTGCGGCGACTCCGGGCCCAACGCACTGCGCGTTGGTATCTCAACCGCTGCGGACACCACCTGCCCTGCGCGATCGTTACGCGTCGGCAGTGGCGTTGCACGTCGACACGACAACTTCCCCGCCGCATCCGTCACACAGCCCTGCAACGACACCAGATTCAAGCCCCGTGAGGCCCACGCCGAACCGTACAACCCCGTCAACCCCGAGTAGTCGATCTCCACCCGGCTCCGGGTCTGAGCGGTCATCGTGTCTCGGGCCGCGATCCGCACCACTGCCGCCGCTCGCGCCCTACGCGCCTGACCCTGATCGAACACCTGCACGTGCACGCCACGCGGAGCTGGCGCAGACCCGTCCGCCGTCACCGAAACCGGCAGACCGCCCACATCGACCCGACGCCCAGTAGCAGACGCCGCAGCAGCTACCTCCAGATCCAGCGAACCGCCGGACGCGAAGCGGCCAGGCGAGGGCTTCCACTGCTGCTCGCTGGACTGCGACGCCACCGGCTTGCGGGGCGCCACACGGGACACCCGAACCGAGCGATCCCTTGCCGCCATACCACCGGGCGATGGCGCAGCGTATGCCGGCACGAACGGCAATAACGTCACCGCCAACAACACCGACGCAGCCAACGCACCCCGACACAGCACCCACCTGGTCGCTGCAATTACCCGCGACGAACGAAACTCTTGGTCCACGCCCAATCCCCCGTCCCCACGATCAAGAGTGAGCGAAAAGTAGCCGCCACCGAACCGCCAGTCAATGGATGATCACAACTGGTTAGCGCGAAGGAGTATCTATCTCCGCCAATCGGACTCCGTCGCAACGCAGCGTGCCGCGCCTTGCAACAGGCGCATTCCCGACTTCTTGCATGCCGAAGAGGTCACCGCTGAGGAGGCATGCCCACCAACTGCTAGCCGGGGGATCCGGGGCTCAGCCGGCGGGACCAGCACCGACGGCGAATGCGACAAGCTCAGTCCCTACGTCGATGCGACGAGACCCCCCAACCAAGCTGGCAAGCCCGGCACGACAGCTGACGCCAGCGAAGGCGGGGAGCAGCGATACCTGACCACTTCGGTGTTCTCTGGGAGGTCACGCCGGACCGCTCGCCCACATCACCACAGGTCAAAGCCCTCGGCTCTGCCCGGTGTCGGTGAGCACCTCGGGCGCGGTGACCACTTCGCCAAACTGCACCCAATCTGCACCCACGTGCAAGGCCGGCCCCCTCCAGTGGCTCCTTACCGCCGTGACCTGCGCACACTCCCCTGCCAGGGGACATAGAGCGCTGTCGACTGCTGCTCAAAACCGCGGAGCACTCCGTGTGAAGCAGGACGCTGCACCGACTCTGACCTGCGGGAACGCGAACTTGCAGGTCGTGGTGGGTGTAGTTGGATGCCGTTCAGGGCCGTTGGACGCTGTTCAACGCCGTTCAGTGCGCCCGTCTGCTCCCATCCCGCTCCCCTAATCTCGGCTAGTACTCCAACGTCACTTGGCTTTGGCGTTGGGCGTGGCGCGGGCGTGAAGACGGCCACCGCGTTGATCATCGATGGTTTGTGAGGACAACCGAAGATCGTGCAGTGGCCGCGTGCCACAGCGTAGACCTTGATCGGTGGCGGGTCGCCCTCGACGAGGCGGTGACGCGTGTCGCTGACCGGTTCGTGCGGGCGGAGCCGCGCCGGACGGCCGGGCAGTTCGTCGAAGGGCTGCTGTCGGGCGTGGAACGCAAGACCTGCTGGTCGTTGGCGGAACGCGCCGGTCACGCCGATCCACAGGCGATGCAGCGGCTGCTGCGCACGGCGGTGTGGGACGTTGACGCCGTCCGCGACGACGTGCGGTCCTGGCTGGTCGAGCAGCTTGGCCACCCTGACGCGGTGCTGGCCACCGACGAGACCGGCTTCCTGAAGAAGGGCGTGTGCTCAGTCGGGGTGCAGCGGCAGTACACCGGCACCGCCGGACGTGTCGAGAACAGCCAGGTCGGAGTGTTCCTGGCCTATGTCACCCCGCACGGGCGGGCGTTGATCGACCGCCGGCTCTACCTACCCGAGACAACCTGGTGCGAGCGGCCCGAGCGTCTCACCGCCGCCGGCGTCCCGGACGACGTCGAGTTCGCCACGAAGCCGGCCCTGGCCCGGCAGATGATCAGCGCCGCGCTCGACGCCGGTGTCCCATTCGGGTGGGTGACCGGCGACGAGGTCTACGGCGCCGACCCCGGCCTACGCGCCGACCTGGAACACCGCGGGATCGGCTACGTCCTGGCTGTCGGCTGCGACCGGCGCGTTGCCGTCAACGACGGCCGCACCCTCATCCGCGTTGACGACCTCGCCGAGCGGATCCCCACCCGCGAGTGGCAGCAGCACAGCTGCGGGCCGGGAGCGAAAGGTCCCCGCGACTACCTGTGGGCGTGGGTCACCACCGCCACCAGACGGGGTGAGCATCGATGGCTGCTCATCCGCCGCAATCGCACCACCAGCGCGCTGGCCTTCTACCTGTGCTGGTCACCCCGGCCGGTGCCGCTGCACACCCTCGTGCGAGTGGCCGGTTCCCGCTGGAGCATCGAGGAGTTGTTCCAGACCGGCAAAGGCCAGGTCGGCCTGGACCACTACCAGGTCCGCGGCTGGACCGGCTGGCACCGGTTCATCACCCTGGCCATGCTCGCCCTGGCCGTCCTGACCATCCTCACGATCCAGCAGCCCGACGATGATCTGGAGATCATCGCTTTGACCGTCGCCGAGATCCGTCGACTCCTCAACGCCTTCGTCCTCACCGTGGCGCTACCGCCGGAGCACATCCTGCACTGGTCGATCTGGCGGCGAACATCCCAAGCCCGCGCCCGCCGATCCCACTACCAGCGCAGACAGGCGAAGTGACGTTGGAGTAATAGATGCGATCGAGGGGCCGCTGCCGCCAGGCTTCCATCTCCTCCAGGACGCTGTCGGTGACCCGGCTGATCAACTCCCGGGACACGTCGGCGTCATACACGTCCGCCAGATGCGCGGAAATCTCCCCGGTGGTCAACCCTTTGGCATACAGCGACAGGATCGCCTCGTTGAACCCGTCCAACCGGCGGACATGCTTCGGCACGATCCGGGGCGTGAACGACCCGGCCCGATCCCGCGGAACCTGGATCCGCACCGGCCCCACCTCGGTCTGCACCGTCTTCGCCCCGTGACCGTTACGGATGTTGGCCCGCCGGCCCGACTCCTCATCGACACCAGCCTCGTCTAGATGGGCATCCAGTTCGGCGTCGAGCGCTGACTCCAGGACCGTGCGGGTGATCCCCGCGAGGAGGCCACCCGGGCCGACCAACGAGACTCCGTCGGCCTTCGCCCGCTCGACCAACTGCTGCGCGAACTCCACCTCCGCCGCCGTCGGCTGCGGAAGCTGAACCGCCTTCTTCTTGTCTGCCATGACGTGGTCCTTCCTGGACAGGATCAACGTCCTGTCCAACGGACCACACCCAGGTCAAACACGGAAACTTACGCAGTCCCGGCCACCAAGGTGGGATCGTTCCGCACGGGCTCGGCGGAGCGGTTGGATTCCTGTGGCCTGGTCGACGTGGCGGAGGGTGACTGGGAGGGCTGCCCTCGCTTGCTTGTCGACTCCGAGTCTGTGGACGATGGGCTACAAGGGGCGAGGCAGAGGGGGCGCACTCCCTCTGCAAAGCCTCCAGTCAAGACCAATGCCTCGGCTACGCTACGCCCACCAAAAAGGCATCAATGCGCTGTCGCATTGTCGCGAGGTGCGTCTCATGTTCCGGGGATTCAAGAAGCCATCGTGCTCCGTAGCTGATCAGATCGGAGACCTGCACACCGATGACCTGAGCCACTACTTCGGGACGATCGTGAGGGTCTGCACCCTCTGCAGCCCGCAGTGCCTTGCCCAACTCCTCCATCGGTACCCCTATAGCCAGGGCGGCCTCAGGTAACGACTCCGTGATGGCTTGAAGGACAAGATCTTCTGGACCGGTGCCACCTGGAAGGAAGGTGAGGTAGTCATGCTGGCATTGCGGAGCGTCTCGGCGGTCCCCGTCAAGGACACCAAGCGCGCGAACTCCAAGGTTGCAGCGCCAGAGAACCTCGGCCGCGCGTGCCACTTCCCCCTCGCCCCAAACCGCGACGACCTCCACTTCACGGTGAAGTGGAGGTATTACCCTTGCCAGGATTGCCTTGAGAAGCTTTCCCGCGAAGTCGTCCTCTACGATTAGGAGTACATCGGGCCGTACCTCGAGGCCGATCGCACGGATAACTTGCGATGCCGCAGAAGCGTTGGAGATAACGGCGCCAGTGGACCCCCTCTCAATTGTGCGCATCGAGCTGCCAGGTAGCCGCTTTACAATCTCGGCGGAATGGGATGCGACAATCACCGAGAGCTTCTTGGTGACCGCCTGCTCGACGATCACATCGAGCAGGCCCTGTCTGGCACGAGGGGAAAGGAAGTTCTCCGGTTCATCGAGGAGAATAATGTCGCCTTTTTGGGAACTACGAAGGGCACGTAGGACGACGGAGGCCGCCAGCTCACCCAGGCTCATTTGGTCTGGTCCGTATTCGACACCCTGATATCTAAGCTCATAGTAATGCCAGGTGGGCGAGTCCGTCGGCTCAGCGCTCTCTCGCTCGAGTTCTTGGAACGAGACTTGCTCATAGTCACGGCCGAGGATGTACCGAAGGCGGTTAGTCCAGTCCGCCCGAAGGGGCGTGACGTCGGCGGCGGCGCGCTTTTCCTCAAGGCCCTCTGTCTGCCGAACTTGCCGAATTGTGTCGTAACATTCGTATGCCGTATCGACGTATAGGCAGCGGACGGTGGTTTGATTTAGCTCAACCTGGCCGCCTTCTCGCGCAGATTCGACCCGACCTCGTACATCGTTTCCCATCGCAGCGACGGCTACACCTGCAGTCCCGCGACCCTGCAGGTGTGCGGCAAGCACACTCAGGAACTGACTCTTGCCAACTCCGCTGATTCCGCAAAGTACCGTGACACCAGGAGCCATCCGGGCTAGCACCGATCCGAGATAGGAGTGTCCATCAATAGACACCGTTTCCAACGGAAACAAGTCCTCGCCACTTCGAAGCTGTTCGTAGTGGCGTCGAATCTCTGCCAGCCTCACTCCCAGCGCCCCCACTCTCGGTCGGCCGCGGCCCGGGTAAGCAACAAATCGAGGTCCCGAGCCCTAGGTAGTGACAGTTCTTCAGCTAGAGCCAATACAAGAGGGGCGGGCGGTGCTGTCGCGTTAGGCGCCCCTCCAACTCCTACCAGGAATAGCCACAATATTGTGTCGCGCACCGTAATAGATCCGACAGTCAGTGCTTCGACCGCGGCGCGCTCGTTGAATATGCCAAGCACTTCCACCGCCGGCAGGTGCGCTAATGCGCCTCTGAGGGGCGCCTCGCTATCAAGCTCGATTCCAGCAGCCAGCCGGCGGCGTTGAGGCTCAAACCACTCCATGAGGTAACCGACGTAATGTTCGATAGTCGATCCGAATCGCCGCTTAGCGTGCAGCAGGAGCAGCAGCCACGAAACGAGCGTCGCCTTTGCAAACCGCACGGCAGGTTCGTCCAGCGCAGGAAGGGAGAGAAAATTCCGCAACGCCTCACTGACCTCTTGGTACACGGTCTCCGGCACCGGCCGAGCATCCTTGAACCACTCGACCGAAAAGGGGGAGTCGCTGGCTGCGGCTCGCACGTCACGACACTGAGCAGATAGCATCACCCTAGCGATCACGTCCTCGTATGCGAGGGCAGCATTCGAAAAGCCAATGCGGTCGCTAGTAAGTCCCCAATCGGCCGCAGCTAATACGAGCTGGCGGACCTGCTCCCCGAAGGCGCCCGACTCCACAACCTTACGCTGAGCCGGGGAGAGACGGTCGGCATCGTTAAGGCGGACAAGGGCAGGCCGAAGCTCACTCGCGGTGAGTCCTTCAAACTCAATGACAACGAGCGGGTAATCGTCAATCGCAACGCGGAGACCGGCCGGCAACTCGCCGTACAGGCTCCCATCGGCCTCACGGAGTAGATCGTCGCGTGGGGCCATACGACCATCGACGTCGAGCTTGCCAGCTACAAAGTCCCGTAGCACCGACAGCCGTTGTCCGCCGTCTACAACTGTGCGGCGTTGATCGGTACCGGCAGCCACGTAGACAGGGCCGATTGGCCAGCCCCGCATGACCGAGTCCAGCAGCCGTCGCTTCCGGTGCTCAGGCCACTCCGGAGCGCCGGTCCGGTCCAGTTCGATGGACAGCTTGCCGTCGTTGAGGTCTCGTAGCAGATCGCGGACGGTTACAACACGAGGTTGGGCCGGAGAGCCTAGGGCCCTAGGTGACGCCATGGCGGACCGCCTCATCTCGCCGGTTCCGTTCAGTAGTACTGACGGATGTAGTCGTACGCCTTGGTGAAGAGTTCCTCATCACGATGGAGCTTGTACTTGAGCAACGTCCTTCGCAGAGCCTGCTTGACGTCGCGCTCGCCACTGATGGTGTGCTGCCATCCCGGAAAACGAACCTTCTGCACAATGTCCTCAATGTCCGAAACAATCCGCTCGACGGCAACCGGGGTTGAACCGTTCCGAACGTCGTGAAAAAGGCGCGTGAGGGCGCTCCGTGCTTGGTTCTCGCCGGGAGCGTAGACGGCGTGTTCCAACGCGACTGCCTCCCTCGCCAACTCGAGGAGCCGCTTGAGGAAAGCAAGGCTCGTGAGTTGCCCCAGGGTGTGATGTTGACGCAGCCGTTCGAGCCGTTCTGATAAGGCCACGAAGCCGGGGTTGTCCTGATGCCGCCGTAGCCGTTGGCTCAGCTGGAATTCAACCCGTCGCAAACTACGCTCCGGCGTACGTTCCAGCGCCTCGACCATCTCCGCATCCATCACCAGAGTTTCCAAGTCGTCGCGCAGCACGTCGACCCGAACATGGGCGTTAATGATCTCTACCGTCTTGGCCCCGAGCATGTGCCAAAGCAGTCTCCCCGTCCTTCCCCCTGGTTGTACGGAACGGTAGACCTGGGTGAGCCAGACGTAGTCGCCGCGGTACCTCTCGAGAATAGGGTCCGGGGAAAGCGCCTCCCACAATCGAGTTAGGCGGTTGTAGGCGGCGGCGAAATGGTCCCGGATCGCATCGTTAGGGAGCCGCTCTTGCGCGGCAAATAGCCCCTCGTAGCCCTCGACCCTTCGATCGACGTCCGGGAAGAACCTCAAACATGCAGCCAACGCATCGGGCAGCTCCTCTGACAGGAGCCCGATGTCGGTCACGACCTGTTGCATCGCGGCCTCGTCGAATTCAAGTGCTTTGGCAAGATGATCGAAGACGCCCAGGTAATCGACCACCAGCCCATGCGTCTTGCGTTCACCACCGTACTCATACGGTCGGTTTGTACGACAAATCGCCTGCAGCAGATTGTGGTCCTTAATAACCCGGTCTAAGTACATCGCCTGAAGAATCGGCGCGTCAAATCCAGTGAGTAGCTTCGCTGTGACGATAAGAAGCTTCAGAGGATCCGACGGGTCCCTGAAGCGCTCCAGCAACTGCTTTTCCTCGTCGGGCGTCCGGGCGAAGCGCTTGTTGAGCCAGGCAGGCGTGCCCGAACCGGTGGAGATAACGACTGCAGAGCTTTCGGGCCCCAGAAGCTTGTCAAGCTCCTCCTTGTAGAGTGCGCAACTCTCCTTATCGAAAGCAACCACTTGGGCCTTAAAGCCGTTCGGCTCAACCTTGGCCCGGAAATGCTCTGCGATGTCGCCGCAGACCTTAGCGACGCGGTCCGAGGCCTTGACGAGCCGCCCCATCCGGCCAGCCCGCCGGGACAGGCTCTCTCGATCTTCCTCGGACAGGCCATCTGTCAGCCGATCGAACTCGGCCTCAATCGCAACGTGATCAATATGAAACTCGGTAGGCCGTGGCTCAAAGTGCAGCGGAAGAGTGGCCCGATCCCGAATCGAGTCGGCCTGGGTGTAGCGGGAAAGGTAACGACCAGGGTCAGCATCCGCGCCGAATGTGCGGAAGGTGTTTCGTTCACGCTCATTTATGGGCGTCCCCGTCAGCCCGAACAGAAACGCACGAGGCAAGGCCGACCGCATCCGCTGGCCAAAGTCGCCCTCCTGCGTCCGGTGCGCCTCATCAACCAAGCACACGATGTTCTGACGTTTCGACAGAACGCCGCTTGTGTCGCGGAACTTGTGGATCGTCGTGATAATGATCTTTCTCTGTTCGGTGCGTATCAACTCGGCCAGATGTTCGCCAGACTCAGTGGAAACCAGATTTTGGACATCCGCCGCGCTAAACGTCGCGGTAATCTGGGTGTCCAGATCTACACGGTCGACAACGATGAGAACCGTCGGTGAGCCGAGCTTCGGATGAGTCCGCAACTTTTGCGCAGCGAATACCATGAGAAGTGACTTGCCCGAGCCCTGGAAGTGCCAGATTAGGCCCTTGCGAACACGCCCGGCTACCACTCGGTCCACAATGAGGTTAGTCGCCTCATACTGCTGGTATCGGCAGATCACCTTGGTCTTTCGGTGACTCCGGTTCGTCGCGTAGACCGTAAAATTGCGTAGTATATCAAGGACGACTGTCGGAGCCAGCAGGCTAAGAAATGCGGCACCGACGCCTCTCAGGCCGTCTGAACTAACTTCGTTCCCTCCCCGCCATGGCGCCCATTGCGTCAACTCAGAACGAACGGAGCCGAAGTACAGATCTTTACCCTCGGTGGCGAACGAAAAAGCATTGGGAACGAAGAAGGCAGGAACATCCTCCTCGTAGCCATGGATATCCAGCACGCCGTCTGCCCAAGTCACGGCGGGGCGAAAGGGGGTCTTCGTTTCACCCACGACCAACGGTATGCCGTTGATCCAAAGCACCACGTCGAAGCGCCGTTCAGTTCTGCCGTGGCGGAGAGTTACCTCACTAGAAATTGTGTACGAATTGCGAGACGGGTCGTCAAATTCAATCAGCTTGACGGGCACATGCTGATGATCTCGCCCGAAGGGCATCGACTTCTCGCCGAGTAACCAGTGCCGAAACTCTTCGTTGGCTCGCACCAAGCCGGCACTCCGGGCCGATAAGATGATTCCCCGCAGTTGGTACATTACCTCGTCGGCCCGGGCCGGGTCTGCCGCGATCTCCGGGTTGAGCCGCACCAGCGCCTGGCGCACCTCACTTTCGACCACTACGTCGAGCTCAGAGCGGTCCAACTCTGTGCCGCGGACCAGGCGCCACCCACCACCAGCCGACGACAGCAGATCAAGAGCTAGCGCTTGGACACTGTTTGCCTCGTTGAAGCTCATTAGAACTCCGAAAGCAAGAAGTTCAATAGCCGTGGCCTGAGTTGTCGGGTTGCTCCCAGATGCTCAGCGAGTCGGCGGCGAAGCTCTCCAGCCGCCATCACACGTGCCACCACCTCCCGCTGCACGTCTAGGGTCGGTACAGGCATCGGCAAGGCGGAAAAAATGCTTGCGGTCATATGTGCCATCGATGTCGTCCTCGCTGCTACCCTAGCGAACTGCCCCAGATGGAAGCAGCGTCGAAACCACCCATGGGCAAACTCGGGTACTACATCAGGGCCACTCCTGAACCGAAGCAGCGTCATCTGAAAACAGCAGTCGGGAATTTCACCTTGGTACAGCGCCGACCTACCAACCAGATCTAGGCTCTGCCCCTCATTGAGGAGAATGTCACCGGGCAGTAGGCGATACTTGGCGAAGTCACTCTCTTTGAAGTTCATGCTCAGCACGTCGTCGAGCATGAACTCGTCGTCGCCTACGTTGGCCACTCTGAGGTACGGCCGCAGGTTCGTCCCCATGTGCACCTTGGGCTCTCGTTTGAGACCCAATTGCACTTCACCCGCCTCAGACACTTTGCGGACGGGCCATGATGGATCGTGATAGGCCCGTGCAAGGACCGAGATCTCCGCTTCCCGTGCCTGCTCGTAGGCATCTGCGTTTCTTGCTGCGGATTCCTCCGCTGCCCACAGCAGGTCGGCGATGCGGCGCTGCTCGGCCATAGGAGGGAGGCGGAAGTTGAACCGCGCAAGGTCACTCCACTTCGTCCTTGGCGAGAGTGACCCGGCAGACGTCCTAAGTGCATGCTGGAGGAACACGTCGGCGTGCACGATAAAAGGCAGCAGTTCAGGCAAGAGATGTTCAGCTACCGCCTCGAGGACGAGGATGTCACCGGAACAAACGCCATCGAAGTCCGGTACCGCCGCCTTACGTTGATACACGCGGCGCTTTCCAAACAAGAGCTGGCCCGCTCGGAACTGACGAGTAAACGTCGTATCGTCGCCTAGGACTCCCCATCGCCGGACGTTGAGTACGCCCGAATCGAGATGCTCAAGACCCACGGCTCTCTCCAGGCCGCGCTCGGCCGGATCAAACCCGCTTCCCGTCATGTTTCGAACTACGTCGCCAAATGCAACACGGATCCACTTAGAATGATCGAGGTTCACTTGGCGGCTCCCCGCATAGTCGCCATAAGCACCTCTACTTCGTTATGCGTCCTCCGGCCTCGGATGTCCCATGCAGCGATAGCTTCCTCAAGGCCGGCTCGATCGATTACCTCAGCCGTTTGTGCTGCTGCGACGTACAGTGGGATGGACAGCGACGACTCATTGGCGAAAATCTCCTCTGTTGTCGCAATGCCAGCGAAACCCTCAACATCTGCGAAGCCTTGGTAGGCGCCCAGAATCCGCTCAATATGGTGTTGACCCAAAAAGGATTGCGATCTCTGTCTTGAGATCTGGTCTACGGCGTTGATGAATAAGACACGCCCCCGCCGCTCCGGCGCCTTCGATGCGCGACAGATGACCACGCATGCTTCCATCGGAGAGTTGTAAAACAGTCCAGGCCCAAGGCCCAGCACGCACTCGAGGACGTCCGAGCGAATAAGTTGTTCTCGCAAAGCCCGCTCCTCTTGGCGAAAGAGGACCCCGTGAGGGAAGAGAATGGCACAACGACCACTGCTGGGTGTCAGAGACGAGATAATGTGCTGGAAAAATGCATAATCTGCCCGCCCTTGGGGCGGAGTTCCCCAGCGGTTGCGGCCCCATTTGTCTTCGCTGAACGCCTTGCGATCCCATTGCTTAATTGAGTAGGGTGGATTCGCGAGGACAACATCGAACGTGCGGAGTCGGTCGTCAACCAAGAATCTTGGGTCTGAGAGGGTATCCCCTCTCTCGATACGGAATTCCTCGATGCCATGCAGGAATAGGTTCATGCTTGCAATCGACGAGGTCATTACATTGCGTTCTTGGCCGAACAGGCGGAGAGTACGGTGCTCCTTACCCTGCCTTCGCACCTCGGCAACAGCAGAGACCAGCATCCCGCCGGTGCCGCAGGTGGGGTCATAGATGCTCTCCCCGGGTTGAGGTTCGAGCATCTTCACCATTAGGTGAACCAGCGTCCGGTTGGTATAGAATTCCTGGGCAGTGTGACCAGAGTCGTCTGCAAACTTCTTCACAAGGTACTCGTATGCCTGGCCGAGCTCGTCTTCAGGAACGTTGGCCAAGGAGAGAGACTTTGTAGAAAAGTGCTCTATCAGGTTCCGCAACGTCTCGTCCGACAGCCGCTCTTTGTTTGTCCATTGCGCGTCGCCGAAGATGCCGGCGAGTCGCTCTGGGTTTACGGCCTGGATGTCGTACATAGCCTTGGCTAGGGCCGCGCCGAGATTCTCCGGTACCTGGCGCACATCCTCCCAATGGGCGCCATCCGGGATTTGAAACCGGTGGTTTTCAGGCTTGTCAGCTAGGGCTTCGTCTTCGTACACGGCAAGCGCTTCGGCCCGCTCCTCGTCGTAGACGTCACTGATGCGCTTGAAGAATAGCAGCGGGAAGATGTATTGCTTGTAGTCCCCTGCGTCAATCAGCCCTCGCAGCAATTTCGCGGCGCCCCAGAGGTACGCCTCTAGCACCGCTTGCGTCAGGCGACCTTCAGCCTTCGTCATGGCAACAGTCCCCACTCTTTAAGGTGGTCGCGAAGTCGCTCCTCGGCGTGTCGCGCTTCGACGAGTGCGGCCTCCAGCCGTGCGGTCGCTTCGTCCATGCTGGCCGGCTGCCTTGCATTTCGCGGGGCTACATAAAGTGAGATGTTTAGGTTGTAGCCGTTGCGTGCGATCTCGTCCATGTCTGCTACGTGCGATCGACGAGGAACCTCGGCGAAGGATCGGTACCAAGCGAGGATGCGGTTAACGTGCTCGACTTCCAAGATGTTCTGCGAACGAGTTTTCCGGAATTGATCTGCGGCATCGATGAAGAGCACTTGGTCGTGGCGGTCTGCCGGCTTGCGGTCTCGAATGATCAGGATACATGCGGCAAGACCAGTGCCATAGAAAATGTTTGGCGCCAGCCCGATTACTGCCTCGACCTTCCCCGACTCCAGCACGCGACGACGAATCTTGGCTTCGCCCTTGCTACGGAACAGGGCGCCCTGTGGCAAAACCACGGCTGCTCGCCCCGACTCCGGGCACATGGAGCTCATCATGTGCTGCACCCAGGCGTAGTCGGCCGACCCCCGCGGGGGGACGCCGGCGAAGTTCCGCTGGAAGGGGTCCTTCGACCAGACCTCCTCACCCCAAGCGGATAGCGAGAATGGCGGGTTGGCAATAACACAGTCGAATCTGGAGAGCCTGTCACTTTCATAGAAGGCGGGGCTGCGCAACGTGTCTCCTCGGGCGATGACAAAGTCGTCCGCTCCATGCAGGTAGAGATTCATCCGCGCTATGCCCGCAGTGGTCAGATTCTTCTCTTGCCCAAAGAGTTTTCCGTAAAGCAATTGCGGCCGGCGTCCCCGGTCAACTACGTGCTGCACGACCTCAATTAGCATCCCGCCGGTGCCGCACGCCGGGTCGTAGATTGTTTCACCCGGCTGCGGGTCGAGTATTTCTACAAGCAGCCTGACTACAGCCCGGGGCGTGTAGAACTCGCCGGCCTTCTTGTTCGACAGGTCAGCAAACTTCTTGATCAGGTATTCGTAGGCCTGCCCGAGCATGTCCGGCTCGACCGCGGCATTGGTCAGTGGTTTTGATGAGAAGTGCTCGATCAGGGTGCGCAATACGTGGTCAGAGATGCGATCCTTGTTTGCCCAAGGCGCATCGCCGAAGATCCCGTAGAGGGTGCCTTGGTTTGCTTGCTCGATTCCGTGTAGGGCGGCGAGAAGCTTCGCTCCGACGTTCTGTTGTGCACGACGGACATCTTCCCAATGGCAGCCCTCTGGAATCTGGAACCGGTGATTCTCGGAAAAGCGGGCGTATTCTATGTCGCCGTCGGACTCTTCAAGGGCCTGGCCGAACTCCTCAATATAAACATCGCAGATTCGTTTGAAGAAGAGGAGCGGAAAAATGTAGCTCTTAAAGTCCGCTTGATCGATCGGCCCGCGCAGAATATTGGCGGCCTGCCACAAGTGGGATTCCAGGTCGGCGAGAGAGATCGGTCGGCTCGCCCTCGCCAGTGCTTCCACCTGTTCGAGCACGTCGTCCTCGGTCACGCGGGCCGCTCCGTTCATTTTCCAGCGCTGTGGATGGTTGGTCCACGGTAGCGGCATGGTGTGACAGGCTGCGTCGGAGCTGTCGCCCGGGTCAGACCAGCCCGTGTTGATACCTTATTCGGTGGCCGGCAACCAGGACTAGGGGGCAGGTTCCCGGCGCTACATGGTGTTAGGTCGGTGTGAGCTGGTCAACATGGGCGCGGCCTCTGGGACCAACTGGGGCCGCCGGGGTAGGGGTGCCTTCGACTGCGGTGCCATCCCGATGCCGTCGACCCGCCCTCTGTGGAGCGGGCCGCCGCCCGGCCCGCCACGTCATCAACGAAGGAGCGGGGCCGGTCAAGGGTGAGGGTTTGAACGGTTGAGGTTGTTTCGTCCTTATTCCGGCATGGTGGTGGGCAGGCATGTGTGCGGCGTCGGGGCCAAGGGTGGGCCGCAGGCCCACTCCGGTAGGGGCTTGGCCTTGGCGCCGGCGCCGTGGACGCCATCGTGATGATGCCGGAAGACGGTGTTGTGGGTGGTGGTCGCGTCGCCAGGTTCCGATTGCTGTCGGAGGGGCAGGCCGGGTTCGGCTGCCGGTCATCCATTCGCCCTGTGGGTTCGGGGGCATGGTGGCGTGCGACCGTGACCGGACGGGGTCAATCAAGCGGGCGGCGTCCCCCGTCGGCCGACGGGGGACAGACACAGAACGGCCGCGCGTCCGGTCACGTCCGAACCTGCTCACGCCGCCGCCCGGGCCTGGCGGAAAGTGGCAGACAAGCTTGCACCGACAAGCGAGCGGCCCGGAGTGACCCTCGATCCGCCGCCGTGGGTTGCGGGGACAGCACTCAGCGCATGGTCGTCACCGACAGAGATCCGTGTAATGCAATCCGCTCGCCTGAGCTACGGTCAGGAGTTGGCAGGGCCAAGGACCTTCAGGCCGCGGTGGTGGTGGCCATTGCAGCGAGCGAAGCGGACTTCGCGGATTTGACGTACCGCGGGAGCACCCCCGTTGGGTCGGCCCATCAGTTCTGTCGCCACCGTCTTCGTAGGCGATGGGCGACCGTAGGGGGCAACGATCCTGTCGGGAGCGGACAGGGCACAATCAGACCGTGATCGCGAGCGTGTTCTTCGACGTGGGCGAGACGATCGTCGACGAGTCTCGGGAGTATGGGACCTGGGCGGACTGGCTCGGCGTACCCCGGCACACGTTCTCGGCCGCCTTCGGCGCGGTGATCGCGCGCGGTTTGGACTACCGGGAGACGTTCCAGGTTTTCCGGCCAGGCTTCGATCTGACCGAGGAGCGGGAGCGCCGCGCAGCGGCTGGTCAGCCGGAGCACTTCTCCGAGGAGAACCTGTACCCCGATGCTCGGCCGTGTCTGGCCGCGCTGCGCGAGTTGGGCGTGCAGGTCGGGCTGGCTGGTAACCAGACCGCACGGGCCGAGACGATTTTGCGCGCCTTGGACCTGCCGGTGGACGTGATTGGCACGTCGGACGGCTGGGGTGTGGAGAAGCCGTCGAGGGCGTTCTTCGACCGTGTTGTGGTGGAGGCGAGTTGCCCGGCCGGCCAGGTGCTGTATGTCGGGGACCGGCTGGACAACGATATCCGGCCGGCGCAGGAAGCAGGGATCGCGACCGCGCTGGTTCGGCGCGGCCCCTGGGGATACATCCTCGACGACCAGGCCGTCAGCGAGCGCTGCGTATTCCGGCTCGACTCGTTGGCTGAGCTGCCCGAACTGGTGCGCAAGCACAACGAGTCGGCGGCCTAGCTCCCAGGTAGGGCGGCTCGGCTGGCGGCGAGGGCGGCGATCCGTTCGTCGAGCTGCCTGCCCTGCCGGCTGTCACCGAGTAAGGGCCGGACGGCCCTGACTCGGTCCAGGCCGGTGCCGTACCAGTCCTTGTGTAGGGCATCCATTGCCTGGTTGAGGTAGTTGGCGGCGTGGTCTCCGTCGCTGCGGTGTGCGGAGGCGAGGTCGGCGAGGATGACGCTGCGCTGCTTGGCCGCGGTGGGGGTCAGGCCGGCGAGGGCCTGGGTGAGCTGCCTGGCGGCCTCTGGGTGGTCGTCGGCCGCGAGGGCCGCGTAGCCGGCGAAGGAGTGCAGCCGACCGCCGTCATAGAAGTCGAGCCATTCCGGCGGGGTCGGGTTAGCCTCCATCGCGGTTGCGGCGAGGTCGATCTGGTGGCGGCTGGCTGCTCCGGCGCCGGCGCGGGCTTCGACCTCCGAGGCGACGCAGTGCAGCCAGGACCGGACGGCCGGGCTGACGCCGTGCCAGGTGTGCTGCAGCGCCGCGTCGACCAGCGGGCGGGCCGCGGAGGGGTCGTGGCTGAAGGCGGGGATGAAGGCCATGTGGCCGAGGACCGCGGCGGCCAGGGCGTGGTCTCCGGCTTCCCGGGTGGCGGCGAGGGCGACGTCGTAGCAGCGCTGGGCGATGGCGGGCTGGTTGAGGTCGAAGAACGCCAGCCGGGCGGTGAGGAGCGCGGACTCGGCGAGGGCGGCGGCGAGGGTGATGCGGCTGGTGCCGCTCGCCGCTCGGACGAGTCCGGTGCCGAGCTGGGTGTGGGCGTAGGCGGCCTCGTAGAGCGGCCGGGCCGGGCTGGTCCAGTACAGGGCCCGCTGGCAGCGAACGATGTCGGTGTACGCGTCCGGGTCGATGGTCTTCGTGTCGGCATGCGCTGCCTGCGGGTCCAGTGACAGCAGCGGCGCGACGAGGGGCAGCATGCTGGCGCCGAACAGTGCTCGCAGGACGGCTGCTCGGTCCCAGCCGGCTTCGTTCTCGTCTCCGGTGAGCATGTCCCACAACCTCCTGAACTCGTGCAGTGTCTCCGCCTGCGGGCACATGGCCAGCTCATCGGGGGTGAGGAGGCCGAGCTGGCTGGCTGGCTTGTCGAAGATGGCCACCAGGTGCTTGCGGTAGCGGGGATCGGGCCACCGTTCGCCGGTTTCCATCGCCGCACCGTGTTCGCGTTGAGACCGGTATCGGTCTCTCCGGTGTGACTCATTCCGGCGCGGATGCGCTCGGCGACCTCCTCGTACGACCAGCCCCGCTGGAGCCTCTCCCACGCTAGCCGCCGGTTGGGGGGATAGCGCCGCCCGGTCATCTGAGCACCTCCGCGCGTTGCCTGTCGACCGCAGTCGACGCTAGCGACCTTCGCTACCGACCGTCACTACCCGGTTGCGAGCGGACGGGTAGTGGACGGTACCGCCCGGCTCCTGTGGACGGTTTGCTGTTGACGAGCGTCGAAGACCGCTGCCGAGCGGCGGGCCAGCTCACCGACCCATTGTCATCGACGCCAGGAGATTCATGGTGGGCAGATTGATCGAGTCAGGCAAGGCGGCCAGTGAGTTGACCTGTCCGACTGTAACGGCGGCCGGATGCGCGTTCGTGAGGGTGACCCCTCGTCCGCGTACCGCCATCAGGGCTGCGCGGGCGGGTGACCGGCGGGGTGCTCCCAGCCGCCGCCTCGCGCTGGCGGACCCGCCGGGATTCCGGCGGGTCCGCCAGGACTGGCAGCCGAGGAGCTTTGTTCGTCGGGCGGTGGCGCAATGACCGTTTACGTCTCGCGGCACGCCCTCGCCAGCACCACGGGCACCCCACACCCCTCGATTCCCGTCTCGGTCCGGGCGGCTACCGGCCGGGCGACGGTCTCGCTGGCGGACCCGCCCTTACTCACGTACGTATGGCAGTGGGTGTTCGCGCAGCGGACCGGTATAGGCGGGCAGCGATGATGGCCCGGGTGCTGGTGGTGACCGGCGCTGCCAAATTCATCGGCTCACATTTGGTCGACGCGCTCCGCGGCCGTGGTGTTGAGGTGGTCGACCTCGACGCTCTATGCCAATCAACCCCGCGCACCCGATTGGCCGCTGGTGAGACCGCCGAAGGTGCGGGCCGTCAGCGCCGCTCCCTCGGGGAAGGGGCTCACTGCCCTGCTTCCGATCGCGCAGCCGGGCCGGGTGGGCAACTTCGTTCTGGGCAAAAGTGGCGCGCGAATGGAGGCCGCTGGTGATGACGTCCAAGCTGCCCATCCCCAGCGCCGGACCTAAGCCGAGCCGGCCGAGCTACAGGACGGAGACAGCACCCCCGCATACCCCGCTGCGGCCGATTTGGGCGTGCCGCTCGTGTGGCCGGCCATGGCCCTGCGCCGAGGCGCGTCTCCTACTAAAAGTTGAGTACGAGTCCGCTCTCCCCGCCCTCTCGATCTACCTCAGCGGCTTGATGTACGAAGCGATGCGCGACCTCTTCCATCTAAACCCGCACGACGGGCCGAGCCCGCGCGAGATGTTCGAGCGCTTCGTGGCCTGGGTGCCGTTCCGAAGGTCAATCCTGGAGGGCCGGTGACCATGCGCTGTCGCCTGCCGAGGGCGAGGGCGCCTCCACACCAACCTTGCCGCGAGCCTCCCGCGCACCATGATCGCCTACGCAAGACATGCACGGACGCAACTCCACTTCGAAGGTGACGCGAAGCCACACCTTCCTCGCTGACCCGCACAGAACCAAGGAGGAGCCTTGAGTATCACCGCAGACAGGCCGGTCACGACGACCGCCGCAGACCCTCGCACCCTCGTCTCGGCCGAGGTGTTCGACAAGATCGCCCGCTACGTCGCTGCCAGGCAGGAGGTGACCCAGACCTACGCCGAACGCGCTGTCGGGCAGTTCCTCGTCTTCCTGAAGGCGTACGCCGACCGTGTGGACCAGCCCGACTTCGGGATGCTCCTGCCGACCGGCGAGTCCTACCGGGTCGTGCCGACCCGGCCGGTCGACGCCGTATGGCACGCCGCCCTCCAGATCAGCGAGCCATACACCACCGCCTGCAAGGAGATCGCCGGCCACTACGTACACCACCGGCCGATCCTGACTGAGGCCATGCAGGACGGCACCGCCATCACCTACACACTCGCGGCGCTGCACGACACCGGCTACCGGGTCGACATGGAATTCTGGGGTGGTGAGGCCGAGTCCTGCTGCCCGCCGAACCCTCCTCAGCCCGGCAAGTAGCAGAGAAGAGAACCGATGCGTAGCGACTGGACCGCTCTGCCTGACAGTGTCACGACAGGCATCGCCGAACGGATCGGCGGAGCCTTCGACGTAACCCCGGCTCCCAGTGGCAACCACGCGGAGATCGCCTCGACGGTCACCGGGCCCGCCGGACCGGTCTTCGTCAAGGCGGCCCTGGGAGAGCTGAACGTTCGGTCACTGCGCTACGAGCTGGCGGCAACCCGGGCCATCGACCGGCACCCACCCGCAGTTCTGTGGCACTTCGAGTCCGATGGCTGGCTGGTGGTGGGGACCGAGCATCTTGCCGGTCCCCACCCCGACCTGTCACCCGGCAACGCGGATCTCGATCTGCTCGCAGTCACACTGAAGGCACTTCAGGAGACTCCCGCGCCGGGCGAGCCGTGGTTCACCCCGACAGCCCGGCTCGGGTTCGCGCACCCGGCGATGGACGGCAAGACACTCATCCACTCCGACCTCAACCCGGCCAACCTGATCGTGACCACACACGGCCTACGGATCGTCGACTGGGCGTGGGCAACCAAGGCCGCACCATGGGTCGAACTCGCGTTGCTCGTCCAGTGGCTGATCGGCAGCGGCCACAGCGCCGAACAAGCAGAAGAATGGCTAGCGCAGTTTCCCGCATGGACGGCGACCGACCGCGACATCCTGGACGACTTCGCGTCAAGGAACGCATCGAAGTGGTCGGCGAAGTCCCGGCAGAGCACCGAGAGCTGGGTACACGACCTCGCGATGTGGACCGGCGACTGGGCGGCCCACCGGACCGACGGCCATCAGTCACGCCGCTGAGCCAGAGCGGGCCGCCCTTTCCTCAGGCGGGTACCGGTCGCGGTACCTCCGGCTTCACGATCAGCCGGCGGCGCGGTCGGGAACGGTAACCAGTACCGCCGCTGGCCGGCCGACGGCGGTGGGAACCTAAGCCGGACCGCCTGCTCCCAATCTGCTCCCAATTTAAGGGGCAACAGCGAAGGAGCCCGTTACCGGCGATTCCGGCAACGGGCCTCCTACCTGCGAATATTCATGGTGGGCGATACTGGGATCGAACCAGTGACCTCTTCGGTGTGAACGTTGACCTCGTTCGCCGGCGTGCCTCAACCGATACCATCTGATGCCGCTAGGTTCCGAATGGACGCCGATTGACACCGACCAACCTCGGGCGACCAGCACTGTCTTGCTGACTTCTTGCTGACCGAACTCCCCCGCTCCCGTAGGCACCGCAGACCCTCTTGGCCCGCAACGGGACGCCTGCTCGCTGGCGTCAACGACGCAGATGCTGCCTACGAATCACAGAGCAGGAGCAGCAGAAGGGCCACCCGACCGCTCTCCCGCACCATTGCCCTGCATCTCGTCCTCGCCAACTAGCTCGATACGCTCCCAGGTTGGCACCGGATCGTCCATATACTGCGTCAAGGCAGACAAAAGCACGCCGCTCTGCTTCCAACCAATACTTGCCATAAATTCGTCTACATCGTTAGAGCTCTGAAGTTCCGCAAGCAAGGATTCGAGCCAGCCATGGTAGGTGCGGTTACGTCGAGTAAGCACGAAAGGCCACTTCAGCCTCGCACTTATGCGCACCTTAACTTTATAGGCACTTACCGTGTTCGCTGGCTTTCGGACGACAAACTGATAGAACTCTGAATCCAAGTGCGTCGCAAATCCCTCGAATGCAACATCTAATTCCAGCTTGACGGCACGGTTTTCGAATACGATTCCACCATCCGCCTTTCGACTAACCTTGCTACCCTTTGGTAAAGTTAGTTCAAATCGATAATAATAGCCATTAGGCCCCGATTGAGAGATCAACGTACGGCCAGGCTCTTCAACGAAATCAACGGGGGAAAAGGCGGGCCGATCCCGAATATCTCGCGACACTAGATCTAGCACCCGATTGCGTAGCAGAACTTCAGGGATGGAATCTCGCGTGAAATGCTGAAGCCTATCGTCCGAGAATTTTCCCCGTTCGAAGTAGCTACGGACGTGGACGACAATCTGCTCCAGAATTAGGTACTCGGACAGCTCGCGAACCAAGCGGTAGCGCCCCCGCTCCAGCCCATCCCTCCAGGTGTCGTCTTTGCGGTCTACATCATCCCACTGCCGCCGAAAGGCATCATTCTCCGCGAACACCGCTTTCGACAGATGACTGAATTCGTTTCCGAAGTTATAGCCAGGAATCGAGACGGATTCACCCTTACGATCAAGCAGGAACACAACTCTGGGAACAAGGTTTGCTGAACGACGCCTCAGCCGAAGGTACCCAATCACACCAACGCCGAAAACACAAATGACCATACCAGCAATTCCAGGGATAGTGCTTCCTGCCCACTCTGCGATCAATCCGCTAATAAGGTTGACCGCGAGCGAAAGCCCAACTGCAAGCAGCACAAATTCCAGAAGGTACTCCCTGCTTCGCTGCTCGTCGCTTATGAGCGGGTACTTCACTCGCCCTCCAGATTGCTATCAAAAACCATTTGCATGATTCTCGCCCGACCGAACCAACAAGAGGCGTTCATCAACTTATGGCATGACCAGTCGCCACCGCCAGACCAAGACGGACCGCCCCTGCCTGCCATCCCGTCTGCCGCCGACCCACACACCGTGGAGCGGGCCAGGGCCAGGGTGACAAGGTGGAGCGCCCTACCGGACGTACGACCTTGTCACCCTGGCCCTGGTCTGCTCGGCTTGCCTGGGTCGGTGGCTGGCGGGATGGCATCCCACCTCAACCACCCACCACCGGAACCGTTCGGCAACTCCATCCTGGAGTCGTCTGGCCCCCGCCGGAGGCACAGCTCTAACCCCTGCCCCACCCTCACCCACCACCCCTACACCACCTCAACCCCTCCCCCACCCTGGGCCTGAGCGACCGGGCGGAACCGTTCGGCAACTTCGCCCGCCGCGGTTGGCATGCCGGATCTCGTGCTAATTCGGGATCGTCGGAACCGGGTGGCAGGTGTCCGCCTGGCCCTAGTCGTCCTTCGGGACTCGTCACCGGGTCACTTCACTGACCCAGGTGTGACGCGGGGGGCGGGGCGTGGGGTTCGGGCCGGTTGATTTTCCGCCCCGGCGCCGTAGGCGGCCGGGGCGGCGGCTCCGCAGGAGCCGTTTGCCGCGCCCCGGCCCGCGCCGCGCGGAGCGCTTGATCTAGTACAGGCTAATTCGGCAACAGATCACGGACAGCGCGCCGAGTCGACCGAGCTGGCACGAACACAACGCCACCCGTCCGCCGCCATCCTGTGCAGCCTCTGGAAGCGTGGGGCTCATCCTCGCGTGACGCAGGCTTCCTCGATCGGCTCCGCTCGTGCTCGCCTTTCGTCCTTCTGCTCATCGGCTCCGCGGTTCCCTCTCGGCCCCCTGCCTGGGCTCACCCCCGGTCTCCTTCACCCACGCCACCTCCCAGTCATGGAGGATGGCCAACATGCTTCGGTCCCCGAGCGCGCTCCTTCTGGACTTCGGTGGCGTCCTGGTCGACGCCCCGTCTCCGCAACCTCCGGCGCCGACGGACCTGGTCGACCGGCTCTCCTACCTCGTCGCGGGTACGGTGTCCGTCCAGCAGATCGCCACCGATCTCCGCGAAGGCGCTCGGGCGTACGCGCGGTGGCGTGACGACGTCGGCAGAACCGGCCATCCGGTCGAGCTGCCGCACGCTCGGGTGTGGGCCGACTTTGTCACCCGCACCTGGCCTCAGCCGGCCCGTGACGCCGTCGAGCGGGAAGCAACCGCTCTGGCATACGCCTGGACCTGGCGCGCCGAATGGGAAGTAAGACCCGGAATTCCGGAAGCGCTACAGGAAGCCTTCGACGCTGGCCTGCCTCTCGCCGTCGTCAGCAACACTCTCTGCGGCGCGGCACACCGTGAATTCCTCGCCAGCGTCGGATTGTCGGCTCTCTTCGCCGCCGAGTTCTACAGCGATGAAGCCGGCCCTCGGAAGCCGAACCCGCACCTCGCGCTCCTCGCGGCCGACGCTATCGGCGTACCGATCGGCGCCTGCTGGTTCATCGGTGACACTCTCGGCCGCGACGTTGCCTGCGCTCGGCGTGCCGGCGCCCAGGCCGCGATCCTCATGCGCTCACCCCGCACGGACCGAGAATCGCCGCGCGACGACCTGCGACCGGACGCAAGGGTTGAAGACGGCTACGAGCTGCTCGCACTGCTGCGCCGGGCCTGGGGAGCTTCCGCAGCATCGTCGGTCAGGACGTGACGGTGTATCCGCTCGGCGGCCTCGTGGGGAGACACCTCGGCCGTGTTCAGACTCAGGTTGGCCTCGGGTAGCGGCTCGGTCGCATCCCATGCCTGTAGACGCGCCTCGGCGTCTCCGGTCCGTCGGGCAATGATCCGCTGCTCCCCCACCTCTCGCGGACACCAGAGGTAGACCACAAACCATCGAGCACCGCAGACAGCCGCGGTGACAGCGGCAACGGCTGGCCGCTGGCCCAGGTGCACAACGGGCACCCCGGCCGACAGACTCGTCACCAGCGACGGGTGATCGACAACGTACCGGGCGCCGTACCGCTCGTTTTCCCACACCACATTGCCACTGCGGCGCAGCCCTTCAAGGGTCGACTCGTCGGACATCCGGTAGCCGCTCGTCCGTCCCGGTCCGACCTTCAACCGCGAGTAGAGCTGATACCGCTCGTCGAGGTCGCGCAGAGCGGCAGTGATCGTGTCCTTGCCCGCCGCTGGCGGACCGTAGAGGATCACGCCCCGCATCACTGGCCCTCGTCCGTAAGGATTCCCTTCACCAGTTCCTTGGCCTGCTCCTGCAACGGCGAACTCGACGCGCAGTTGTCGACTACGAGGTGTGCGTCCACTGGACGGAAGTCGAGGTTGATGACGCCGAGATAGCCGTCCCAGTCAGCGAGCTTGTACGCATCCCGCGCAGCACCTCGCCGACGTACGTAAGTCAACATCGTGTCGGCATCGCAGTAGACCCAGACCACGGTCACCACCGCCTTCGCCGCCTCGTAGAACGCCCGGGTTCGGGCTAGCCAAGCTGGGTCGCTGAACTCCCGGATGAAAGGGGCGGTGACGATCACGCTGTTCCCGCACTGAACGTTCTCGCTGGCTGCGTCCTGAAGCGCCTCGTACTCGCGCGGACGGACTTTGCTCAGGTAGGTCTGCGACTCGCGATCGTGCGGCGATAGGCCCAGCGTCTCCAACGCAGCCTCGACCACAGGACGGGTCAGTGTGTCCTTGTCGAGCATCGGCCACCCGGTCTCGCGCGCGAGGATGCGCCCCAGCTCGGTCTTGCCGCTGCCTGCGTACCCGCCCACCAGGATTACCCGGGGCCGCTGAGGTCGGACCTCGCTCCGCCGGAGTTGTTCAGGGGCGTTCACGACTCGCTTGGAGCGGGATTCGTTGATCACCAAGCCTTCCTCAGCCAGCACCTTCATTGCCTCGGTGATGGTGAAGACGCTGACGTCCCACTCCTCCGCCAGCTTCCTGGTCGAAGGCAGCGGCGTGCCATGCGCCAACCGACCCGCCTCAATGTCATTGCGGATGTTGCGCGCCACCTGCTGATGCCGGGCCTCCGGCCGCTCGGTACCGCCCCGGGGAGGGGTCATGCTGCTCCCTGCTGGTTGGGCTTGCGCCACTCCGGCTGTCCTAGCGGTTAGGACGGGCCTCAGGTTACCAGGGCCTAACAGATGAAAGGTGTTCTGCCTGGTCAGTGACTCAGCGCGAGAACTTCGTACCTAACAGTTGACTGTTGTCCATATCAGTTGTTAGGTTGGCTGCATCACAGAGACCGGGTTGCCGGTCAAGTCGCAGCAGCGAAGGAGCAGGCCATGGCCCTCAGGGGTGGTACTCGGTTCTCGGTTCCGTTTGAGGCGGTCTTCCCGCATGGCGCGGTGTTCGTGCCGGACTCGATCGCGGAGGCGCAGGACTTCAACGAGGTGACTCGTCAGCGGACGCCGGCGAAGGACAAGGTGACCGGGCAGCGGGTGTGGCAGTGCCGGGTGATGGACATGGACCCGGAGTTGGGGTCGCGGTCGCGTGAGGTCGCGATCAAGATCCTGGCCGACCACCAGCCGGTTCCGCCGGTGGGTCCGTTCGAGCGGGTGGAGTTCGAGGGCCTGAACGTGACGCCCTACGTCGGTTCGAATGGCCGGCTGGCGTTCTCGTACCGGGCGACCGGGCTGGTGGCGCCGAAGACCCTGGCTGAGTCGCGTGGGAAGGCCGCCTGATGGCCGGCGGGGTGCACATCACGGCGAACGTGCATGTCAGGCCGGACACGGAGTTGTCGTTCTCGCTGTATCCGACGCAGGAGCGGGTGACGGTGCAGATCGGTGGTGCCGATGGTGACGTGACCCTGTTCCTGCCGCGCAGCGAGATCGACCGGTTGGCCGGTGTTCTCGCTGACGCTGGTGAGTCTTTGTCGGTCGGGCTGGCCGCGGCCTGACCCGCTGGCGGGGTGACTGGTGTCGCCGCACGCCGGGCTTCGACTTCGGTTCGGCGTGCGGGGCGAGGTCAGTCAGCCGACTGGCTCAAAGGGTGGTCCGCCGAGAGTTGCAGCTCCCGGCGGACCGGTCGGCAGGACACAGGAGGTCCCACCGATGGCTAAAGGTACTCGCCCGCCGTCGTGCACGTGCGGCAACTCGGGTGCGTGTGGCTACTGCCCGCAGATCGCGGTGATCGCGACCCGGCAGGGGCAGGTGTCGGGCTCGGGTAGCGCTGGCAAGGCCAGCCGTGACGCGGCGGTTCGCATCGAGCGGCGTCACCGCTAACTGCATCTGAAATTGATGGCGCGGGGCGGTCTCGGCCCTAGGAAAGCTCGACCGCCCCGCTGCCCTCGCAAACCCTCTCGGCCTGGAAGGGCAGGTTCATCATGCCTGTTGTCCTGGACTGGACGCGCGGTGCGGGTGCCGGCGATCCGGTTCCGTGTGTCATCTGCGGTAAGCCCGCGATCTGCCGGAGCCCGTCGGGCAAGCCGGTGCACAAGGGCTGCGCTGAGGCGTGGATCGAGCAGCGCAACAGCCGTCGGGCGGTGGCGTGATGGTGCGGGCTCCGCTGGTGAACTTCCGCCGGTTCCAGATCACCGCGCCGTGGCCGCTGCTCTGGACCGTCACCGCCGTCTTCCTGCTGTTCCGCCTCCTCACCGCCGTGATCCGCCTGATCGTGTTCGTGCTCCGGCACTGGCGGGCGTGGCCGGCTGTCGCCCTGGTCCTGATCGCCGTCGACACCTACCGGGCGCACGGGTGGGTGCCTCACCTCCTGGTCGCCGTCGTCCTCACCGCCTCGGGTGGCGTGTGGTGGTGGCGTGGCCGGGACTCCTTCCACCGCCACGTCGCCCTGCGGGCCGTCTCCATCTGGCGGCGGTTGTGGGTGTATCGGCGGCAGTGGCACGAGGTGATGTCGCTGTGCGGGCTGGTGAAGAAGTACGACGGCGGCGAGGTCGTGCCGCGGCTGTTGTCGGTGCGCTGCTCCTACGCCACCGACGAACTCGTCCTCCGGATGCCCAAGGGTCAGAACCCCGAGGTGTACCACAAGGCCGCCCGCGACCTGGCCTACTCGTTCGGTACCCGGCACTGCCGGGTGTTCTCCACCCGCCGCCACCCGATCCCGCACCGTTCGGGGCGTCTTGCGGTCGTACTGCGGCTGGTCGACCGGGTGCGGCTGCGGGACCGGCCCCGGCACGTGTGGCTGGTGTTCATCCGCCGTGACCCGCTGACCCGCATCGTGGCGCCGCTGCCGGTGCCGGCCCGCCCGGACTTCACCGCCCTACCCCTGGGCCTGCGCGAAGACCTCGCCGTCTACGCCTTCCGCCTCCTCGCCACGCACGTGCTCATCGGCGGCGCGACCCGGATGGGCAAGGGCTCGGTCATCTGGTCCCTGCTCCGGGCACTGGCGGCGGGGATCCGGTCGGGGCTGGTGCGGGTGTGGGCGATCGACCCGAAGGGCGGCATGGAACTGGCGATCGGCCGGCCGTTGTTCTCCCGCTACGTCGACGACGACTGGACCCGCATGGCCGACCTCCTCGACGACGCCGTGGCCCGGATGCGCGCCCGTCAGCAGATCCTGCGCGGCAAAGCCCGCGTCCACACCCCGACCGTCGACGAGCCGCTGATCGTCGTCGTCATCGACGAAATCGCCGCCCTCCTGGCCTACCTGCCCGACAGCGAGATCCGGGCGCGGATCGCTCAGGCGCTCGGGCTGCTGCTGTCCCAGGGTGCCGGCCTCGGCGTCCTGGTCGTCGCCGCCACCCAGGACCCCCGCAAGGAAGTCGTCTCCGTCCGCGACCTGTTCCCCACCCGCATCGCCCTCGGCCTGACCGAACGCGGCCACGTCGACCTCCTCCTCGGGGACGGCTCCCGCGACCGCGGCGCACTCGCGGATCAGATCCCCCTGTCCGGCAAGGGCGTGGCCTACGTCCTCCTCGACGGCCAGCCCGAGCCGGCTCGGGTCCGGTTCTCCTACCTCGCCGACGACGTGATCCGGGACATGGCCGCGACGTTCCCCGCTCCGCCGGAGACGCAACCGGAACCCGTCGTGCAGCCGGCGCCCAAGCCGCGCGCCAGCACCGGCAACGGCCGGCGCACCTACCGGCCCACCCCGCCGAAGCAGGGTGCGCCGCTGCTGCCGCCGTCGCTGCTCAACGCCCTGGACCTCAACGGCACCACGAACGGGAGTGACCCCCGATGACCCACCACGAGATCCCCGACGGCGCCCCGGTGCGGATGCCCTACGCCGACGAACCCGACCAGCAGACCCCGGAACCGCGCAGGTTCTACCGGCTGCGCGCCCCGCACGTCGACAAAGCCTCCGTGCCGGTCACGGTCCGGGTCACCCCCGACGCCGACCTCTACGTCGCCGTGGGTGCCGGCCGGCGCCGCATGTACCTGACCCCTGCGGAGGCGTGGGCGCTGTGGCGCTGCCTGTCCGAAGCCGTCGCCTCCACCGGCGAGCCACCGGAATGGATCCGCGTGCACGTCAACCCCACCACCCGCTAACCCGCCTGCTTGGAGCTTGTGATGCGTACCCGTCGCCTCAACCGCCGGCCGATCCGCCGGACCTGCCTCGACCTGCTCCACACCGACCCCGACCAGACCTGCCCCTACTGCGCACCCGACCCCGATGTCACCGACGTGATTGCCGCCGCGCTGCGCCAGCACGCCGAGATCGCCGCCGAAGACGCCGAAGCCTGGGGGTGGGCGGCATGACCGGCCGTTCCGGACGCGGCCCGTTCGCGCTGCCGGTCGCAGTGTTCGTCGTCGGCTGGGGCGGCCCCTTGCAGCTCGTCACCGACCCGGATGACTGCTCGCTGTGCCAGCAGCGCGGCGAGATGCAGATCTGGAACCCCGACATGACCGACGGCCTGACCTACGAACTGACCCCGCCGGCTCACCGCATGTGGAAGGTCCCCTGCCCGGTTTGCCGGCACGCCGACTTCACCCGATGGGAGGCCCCGAAGTGAGCGCCACCCGCCTGAACACGAGCCGACTCGAAGCCGTCGCCCTGGTCCTCATCCTCCTCATCGTTGCCGGGACCGCCGGGTGGGCGTCGTTCTCCCACGTCCACGACTGGACCATGCGCCACGTCCCCGACGGCACCCCCGACGCCTTCGGCTGGGCCAACGCCGTGCTCTCCGATCTCGTGCCGGTGGCGTGTCTGCTCGACATCCGCCGCCGCCGACGCCACCGGGACCCGATCGGCTACCCGGTGTTCCTGATGCTGGCCTTCGCCGCGTTCTCCCTCGCCGCGCAGCTCGCCGTGGCCGATGCGAGCCCGTCCGGGTGGCTGCTGTCCGCGCTGCCCGCCTTGGCGTTCATGGCCCTGACCAAGCTCGTCTTCACCGGCACCCCCACGCCCACCCCGACCGCGGCACCCACCCCGTCCCGGCCCACTGCGGCTCCCACACCGGCTCCGGTGCGGGAGCCCGTCGACGCCGAACCCGTCGACGTCCCCGCCGCCCCGACTCCCGTGTTCACCCCGCCGACTCCGGCGCCGGTTCGGTCGGCGCTCGTGTCGTCGGTCGTTCAGGCCCCGCGCAACGGCCACATCGTCTCGGAGGTCACCCGATGAACCAGCTCAATCGCCCGCCCCTGACCGACACGTGCGCCGTGTGCAACGGCCCCATCGAGTACGTCGACGTCAAGGACCCCTACTGGCGGCACACCGACATGCGCAACCTCGCCAAGCCCCACGGCGCCCACCCCCGCCGATAGTCACGGCTGCTGCGGCGCGGCCGACTCACCCTCGACCGCGCCGCGGCACCCCACCCAGCCAGAGCAGGAGAAGCCCGATGCCGTCGCCCACCCGTACCGCTCTCGCCCACCGCACCGGCGGCCCCACCACCCTGACCCGCCGCGTCGTCGGCACCCCCGCCGAAGTCGCCGCCGCCCTCGCCGTGCTCCGCGACTCGGGCCGGCTGATGTTCGCCGACCGGCCCCGCCAGCACCCCGACGGCCGGGTCACCGTCACCGTGCGGTTCCTCGACACCGCCCGCACCGCCCCCGCCCCGGTGGTGCGTCGGCTGCGCCGCGGCCGGGTCATCGCCGCCACCGCCATCACCACCACCGCCGTCGGCGCCCTGGCCGGGATCGGCTACCTCGCCGCCCACGTCGCGCACACCGTCCAGCGCAACGCACCCGCCGCCGTCGGCATCGTCCTGGTCCTGCTCGTCCTCGCGGTGCTGCTGCTGCGCCGCAAGGCCACCTGCGGCGGGCTGCACTGCTCGGGATGCCGGCACTGACCGCCACGGCCCGGCCCACCTACTGCGCCCGCTGCCGTAGGTGGGCCACCGCCCTCATCGAAGCCGGCCACCCCGGCACCGGCCGCTACCGCGCCGAGACCACCTGCCCTCGTCACGAACCGGCTGCCCGCCGCTGGGCCAGCCACGCCGGCCCACCCCGCACCACCCCGATCGGCACCACACCCGCTGTCCTGTTCGACCTCCCGGAGGTGACCCGATGACCGCCCCGACCCTTCCCGGCCTCACCCCCGATCCCACCCCGCCCACCGACACCGACCCGGTGGTCGTTCCCGCCGACGTCGCGCCGGCGCCCGGCACCCGTGCCGCTCGCCTCGCGCTGCCGATGTCGCGGAAGATCGTCACGGAGATGGCCGCCGAGTACGGCGTGTGCCTGCACCCGGTCACCCTGCGCCGCACCGACCTACACACCGGCCTGACCGAAGTCGTGGACCTGCCCTGCGGGGCCACCCGCGAAGACAAGTGCGAGCCCTGCGCCAAACGCGCCCGCCGGCTGCGACAGACCCAGATCCGGGAAGGCTGGCACCGCACCGACGAACCGGCACCCGGCCCGAACCCGACCACCGACGCGCAACGCGAGCTGATCCTGCTGCGCGCGCATCTGGAGTTCGCCCGCGACGAAGCCCAACGCGCCGCCCAGTTCGACCAGCTCCCCGACATCGACGACGCGATCGGGGAGGTGGAGGAAGCCATCGCCGCCGAAGGACTCCGCGGCGCCGTCGCCCCTCCCCACGACCAGGACGACGACGATCACGGACGGCGCAAGCGCTCCACCCGCCGCCGGCAGGATGCCCCGGACCTGCCGCGCAAGAAGGTCGAGCCGCGCACGGTCGGGAAGGTCTACACCGCGCCCGACGGCACCGAACACCGCCCGTCCATGTGGCTGTCACTCACCCTCGACACCTACGGGCGGGTCCTACCCGACGGCACCCCGGTAGACCCCGGCAGCTACGACTACCGGCGCGCCGCCTGGGATGCGGTGCACTTCGCGCGGCTCCTCGACCGGTTCTGGCAAAACCTCAGGCGGTGCGCGGGCTGGAATGTGCAGTACGCCGGCTGCGTGGAGCCCCAACGACGCCTCGCCCCTCACGCGCACTTCGCCATCCGAGGCACGATCCCGCGCGCGGTGCTGCGGCAGGTCGCCGCCGCCACCTACCACCAAGTCTGGTGGCCGGCCGCCGACGAACCGGTGTACTCCCTCGACCGACCACCGGTCTGGGATGCCGACCGCGCCGAGTGGATCGATCCCGACACCCGCGAACCGCTGACCGCCTGGGCTGACGCCCTGGACCTCATCGACTCCGACCCCGACGCGCAACCCGCGCACGTGGTGCGCTTCGGCACGCAGGTCCACGCCGAAGGCGTCACCCCCGGCACCGTGCACGCCAACCGCACGATCGGCTACATCACGAAGTACATCACCAAGAACGCGGCCGACTGCCACAAGCCCGACACCGACCGGCAACGGGACCACCTCGACCGGCTCTGGCATGAGCTGCGGGTGACCCCGTGCAACGAGCGGTGCGCCAACTGGCTGCTCTACGGCATCCAACCCAAGAAGGCACACGGACGCCTGCAAGCCGGCCGCTGCAAGGGCAAAGTCCACCAACGGGCCACCCTCGGCATCGGCGGCCGGCGCATCCTCGTCTCCCGCGACTGGTCCGGGAAGACCCTCGCCGACCACCGCGCCGACGCCCGCGCCTGGGTCCGCAACCTCCTCGGCGTCACCACCGGCGCCACCGACGCGACCGCCGTCGAGCAGGACGACCCGCCCGCGTACGCCTGGGAACTCGCCCGACCGGATGACCCTGATCTACCGCCGCTGCAACACCGACTCCTCAAAGCCCTGTCCCAACGCGCCCAGTGGAAAGCCGCGCTCCTGGCCGCGAGAGACAGAGCAGCGACTACCCATCCGACCGCCGACCGTCCCATCACCGCCTGACCACCGGAGGAACGATGCAGCGCCCCGCCGTCTCCCTGCCCACCCAACCGCCCACCGTCGCACCCGACGCGCCCCGCCGGATCGTGCGCCTCAACGACAACCGGGCCGTCTACTCCGTCCGCGAGGTGGCCCGGCTTCTCTCACTGTCGCTGGGTAGCACCTACGCCCTGGTCCGCGAGGGCGAGATACCCGCTCGCAAGCTCGGCGGACGCTGGGTCATCCCCAAGAAGCGCTTCCACACCTGGCTCGACGAATGCACCGAACCCGCGACCGATCCGGAGGGCTGGGCCTGATGGGACACATCGTCAAGACGCCTGCGGGCAGCTTCCGCGCCAACTGGCGGGACGCCACCGGGCGCCAGAAGGCCAAGACGTTTCCGACCCGTCGGCAGGCCGCGTCCTTCCTGGCGGAGACGGAGACCTCCATCGCCCGCGGCGGGTACGTCGATCCGCACGCCGGTCGGCTGCTCTTCGGGAAGTACGCGCAGCGGTGGCGCGACTCGCGCAACGATGAGTTGACCACCCGCGCCCGAGACGCCTCGATCCTGCGTACGCACGTGCTTCTGCGTTGGTCGGACGTGCCGCTGTCCCGGATCGATCACCTAGCGGTGCAGTCGTGGGTTACCGAGCTTGGTGGCCGGCGCGCGCCCGCCACCGTGGCGGAGTGCTTCCGCCTGCTCTCCACGATCCTCCGTGCTGCCGTCCGTGACCGGCTGATCGGCGTCAACCCGTGCGAGGGCGTCAAGGTCCCTTCCCGACGAAAGAAGGACACCGACGGGCACACCCTGGCCCGCGCCGACCTGACCGGCCGACTCCTTCCGGCGGTCCCGGACCGATACCGCGCCCTGGTCGCCCTTGCCGGTGGCACCGGTCTCCGCTGGGGCGAGTGCACCGGGCTTCGCTGGGAGTCACTCGATCTGGACGCCAAGGCTGTCCACGTGGTCCGGGTAGCGGTCGAGGTCGCCGGCACCGTCACGATCAAGCCCTATCCGAAGTCGCGGGCGGGCCGGCGCACGGTTCCGGTGCCGGACTTCGCCACCGACCTGTTGGCGGCTCACCGAGACGCCTTCCCGCCCGGTCCCCGCGGGGAGGTCTTCACCAACTCGTCCGCCGGCCCCCTGCGCCGAACCCTGTTCCGTGCTCGCGTCTGGCGGCCGTCACTGGTCCGCGCCGGACTCCTCGGGGACGTGAGTCGCGTCGGACACTTCACGTGGTGCGGCTCCTGGGTCGACCTGGAAGGCGCCAAGCAGTCGGTCGAGTTCACCACCGAACGGGAAGCCGTCGCCCACGTGGCGAAGATGGCGCCGGGTGGGCTGCGGTTCCACGATCTACGGCACTCCTACGCCACCGAGCTGGTGTCGCGTGGGGTTCCGGTCAACGACGTCCAGGCGGTGATGGGCCACGAGAAGCCGTCCACAACGCTCAACCTCTACACCCACCGATCCGCCGGGAGGGATCAACGCATCCGGGAAGCGTTCGCTGACGATCCGCTGACGGCCAACGACAACTGACGATGGAATCAGCAAGAGCCACCCTCACGCGAGGGTGGCTCTTCTGCGTATTTCGATGGTGGGCGATACTGGGATCGAACCAGTGACCTCTTCGGTGTGAACGAAGCGCTCTCCCGCTGAGCTAATCGCCCTCAGCGCGCATGACTCTACCCGATGGGGAGCCGGACCCAAAAACCGGGCCTCAGTGCGTCGCGAGGTAGTGCAGCATCCCCGCCACCACGTCGATGCCCAGGCTGTACTTGAGCGAGAGCCACACCACCACGGACACGAAGACCAGCCCGACCAGGCCGAGCACGAAGCGCATGCCGAGCGATCGGCTGGTGACCCAGCGTGTCCAAGCGTTGACGTGCCGGCGGGTGAACGCAAGCAGCCGGCGGGCCCAGTGGAACTCGACCGCCCAGACGCCGAGGCCGGCGATGACGAGCAGCCAGCCGGGGCCGGGCAGCGGGATGAGGGCGATGCCGACGGTGACCACGACGGCGCCGAGGATGCCGATGAATATCTTGAGGGCGATGCGGCCGGTGGGGTTGGCGCGGATGAGGTCGAGCGTGGTGTGCAGGCGGGCGCGCCAGCCCCGCCGCCGTCGCCGCTCCATGAGAGCGCTTTGCGAACGCCCGTCGACCGGCACGTCGTACCCCCGATCGGCTGCGGTCCTCGTCGCCACCGAGGCGCTCCTCGTGGCCATTTCCACCCCCAGTGTCGCCCGGGACCGTCACCGGAGCTGACGACTGGACGTTACCGGAGTAAGTCGACGACTGAACCACCCGTTGCCGGGCGGAACGACGGAGTGGGCGGAATCGGAAATTCTACTCGGGGCCGGGCCGGTCCCGAGGGCTTTCCGACCCCCTTCCCACCACTGGGTGAAGTCAGCGTATGGCGGAGCGTAGCCAGGAGCAGCACCTGAGTATGGGAAAAGCGGGACACGCGCGTTCCGCAGCGGTGCCGGGGGGAGAACGTCCATGAGTGTCATTCGACCGACGACCGTCGAGGTCGAGACGTCGCTAAGGCTCGTCGCGCCTGACGCCACCGCCTTGCCGGTGCGCGCCAGCCTGCGTTACGACCCTGCTGACCCGTATGCGGTCCATGTCCTGTTCCATGCCGAATCGGCCGGTGGCGAGGCGGTGAGCTGGTCGTTCGCCCGCGAGCTGCTGGTCACCGGGCTCGACGAGCCGGCCGGCATCGGCGACGTCCGGGTGTGGCCGTGGGCCACCCCGCGCGGCGACTTCGTCGCGCTCGCGCTGTCGTCCCCGGACGGCAACGCCCTGTTCGAGGTCCCGCGCAGCGTGCTGGTGCGTTTCCTGCGCCGGACCTACGTCGTCGTTCCGCGCGGCCGGGAGGCCGAGCACCTGGACGTCGACACCGCGGTGAACCGGCTGCTCGCCGGTCGCTGACCACGCCACACCCGGGGCCGCGCGGATCTGCCGAGTCCGCGCGGCCCCGGGCCGTCTTTCCACACCCACAACCCGGGGGTACGCGGGTCAGCCGCGCGTGGTGATCCCGCCGTCGACCGGGATGACCGCCCCGGTGAGGTACGCGCCGGCGCGCGACGCGAGGTAGATCGCGGTGCCCGCCATGTCCTCGGGGCGCCCGATCCGGCCCAGCGGCACCTGCTGCCGGATGGCCGCGCGCGACTCGGGGTCGTCGAGCGCGAACGCGGTCATCTTGCTCTCGAACGGGCCGGGCGCGATCGCGTTGACCGTGATCGCCTCGCCGGCGAGCTGGTGGGCGAGGCCGCGGGTGAGCATGTGCACGGCCGCCTTGGTGGCGGAGTAGGCGTACACCTCCATCCACGGCACCCGGAGTCCGTCGATCGACCCGATGTTGATCACCCGGGCCGGGTCGTCGGGGTCGGCGGCGGCGCGTAGCGCCGGCAGCAGCGCGGTGGTGAGCCGGAAGACGGCCTTGACGTTCACCGCCCAGAGCTTGTCGAAGGCGCTCTCCGGGTAGTCCTCCAGCGGCGCGCCCCAGGTGGCGCCCGCGTTGTTGACGAGCACGTGCAGCCGGTCGTGGCGTTGCCGCACGGCCTCGGCCAGCCCGAGCGCGCCGGTGTCGCTGCTCAGGTCCGCCGGGATCGCCTCGCAGTGCCCGTCGGCGGAGAGTTCCTTCGCCACCGACTCGCACACGTCGGCCTTGCGGGAGGAGATGACGACCCGGGCGCCGGCCCGGACGAATCCGCGCGCGATCATCAGCCCGATCCCCCGCGAGCCGCCGGTGACCAGGACCGTCTTGCCGTCGACCGAGAACAGATCCGTCATGTTCATCCCATCGCCGTCCTGCCGGGTCACGGCCGTCGGCCGACCCGCGCCTTACCGATCGGTAACCTAACCGTCCGTCAGGCGCCCCGGCAAGGTGAACCGCCGAGATGCAAGGTGCGGCCAAGCCGGTTAACGTCGGGGCAATGGTCACTACCGGTCAGCCCTCCCCGGCCTTACGCACCGGCCTGTCGGAGCCCCGCCTCAGCGCCGACGAGATTTTCACCGGCGCGCTCGACGATCTCACCCCGGCACCCGGCTGGCCCCGGCCGGTCCTGCTCGACCACGATCTGCTGATCCTGGTCACGCACGGCCACGGCGCCGCCGAGTTGGACTTCCGGGCGGTGCCCTGCCGGCCGGGCACGTTGCTGCACGCCCGGCCCGGCCAGGTGTTGCGTTGCCTCGGCCAGCAGCTCGACGCCACGGTGGTGAGCTGGGGGCCGGACGCGCTGCGCGGCCTCGACGTCGACCCGGACGCGGTGCCCACCTACCGCCAGCTCGCCGGGGAGGACGAGGACGCGGTGATCAGCGAGGTGACCCAGTTGGCCGTGGACGCCGACCGGCACGCGCTGGTGCCCGCCGCCGCGGCGCTGCTGCGGCACCAGCTCGCCGTGCTGCTGCTGCGGCTGAGCCTGCTGCCGCACCCCGGGGACGGGCCGACGCCGGGCGCCGAGGCGGAGACGTTCCGGCGGCTGTGCCGGGAGGTGGAGCGCGGCTACCGGCGGACCCGGCGGGTGGAGGACTACGCCGCCCAGCTCGGCTGCTCCGTGCGTACCCTGACCCGGGCCTGCCTGGCGGTGACCGGCCGCAGCGCCAAGCAGGTCATCGACGAGCGGGTGGCGTTGCAGGCCCGGCGGTTGCTGGCCGCCACCGACGAGCCGATCGCCGGGATCGGCCGGCGGCTCGGTTTTCCCGAGCCGACCAACTTCGGCCGTTTCTTCACCCGGGAGGTCGGGGTGAGCCCGGGCGCGTTCCGGGCCGCCCGGGAGCAGCCGCTTCCCGTCCGTTCGGTGCGCCCGCGTCCTCCCGCCGACTCCCCCGTGCGGGCCGGCCAGGCATGATGTCAGGGTGCAGATCTCCGCGCGCGGCGACTACGCGGTCCGGGCAGCCCTGAGCCTGGCCACCGCGTACCCGACCCTGTTGTCCACCCAGGCCATCGCGGCGGAGCAGGACATGCCCCGCAAGTTCCTCGAGGCGGTCCTGGCCGACCTGCGTCGCTCGGGGCTCGTGCGGGCCCAGCGCGGCGCCGAGGGTGGCTACACGCTGTCCCGACCGCCGCGCGACGTCACCATCGGGCAGGTGTTGCGCGCCGTCGACGGCCCGCTGGCCGGGGTACGCGGCCTGCGCCCCGAGGAGACCAGGTACGAGGGCGCGGCGGAGAACCTGCCCCGGCTCTGGGTGGCGGTGCGTGCCTCGGTGCGGCGGGTGGTCGACGAGGTGAGTCTGGACGAGCTGGTCAGTGGCCGGTTGCCGGCGCACGTGCGCCGGCTGACCACGCAGCCGGACGCGTGGGAGCCGCGTTGACCGGGGCGGTCACCACGACTCGGGCGTGGTGACGGGACGGCCGCGCGGATCGTCGTCCACACCGAGGCCGAGCGCCAGCGGTTCGCCGAGCACGACGGTGTGGTCGTCGGCGGTGAGCCGGCGGATCACCCGGCAGAGCAGCACGGCCAGCGCGTCACCGATCAGCGGCACCCCGAACGGGCCGGCGGTCCAGCCGGGGTGGACGGTGAGCCGGTCGATGCCGCTGGTGGCGAAGATCTGCGCGATCTCCTGCTGGTCGGGGGCGAGCAGGTGGACCGCCACGTGTTCGGCGTGTGCGACGGTGGGCCAGCTCGCCGAGGCGTGACCGAGGCGGACCGAGACCAGCGGCGGGTCCAGCGACACCGAGGTGAACGAGGTGGCGGTGAAGCCGGCCGGCGGCAGCGTCGGCAGGTGCCGGCCGCCGTGCAGGCCGGGCGTGGTGACCACGGTGACCGTGGTCGCCTGGCGGCGCAGCAGGCCACGGAACGAGTCGACGTCGACCGGGCGCAGCTCGACGGTGGCGGGTCGCTCCACGGTGGTCACGACGCCGCCGCCTTCTTCCATGCAGTGAGATGTTGATCGTTACTCTCGCGCCGATCCGTTTCTACCAGCATCCGCCGCCCCCTATAACCTACCAGTTGGATAGAGATTCTGCCCGGTGCGACATCCACCGTCCAGAGCGGAGGCGACCGGGTTTCGCTTTTCGTCGATCCGGGCATGTTCGATCCCGCAGAGGCAGGGAGACGAAGGAGGCACCCCGATGGGCGTCCAGTTCCGTAAGCGCAAGAAGTATGGGCCGCTGATCCTCCACTTCACCCAGAACGGGTTTTCCTCGTGGAGCATCAAGATCGGCCGCTGGTCCTGGAACTCGAACACCCGCGCCCACCGCGTGGACCTTCCGGGGCCGCTCTCCTGGAAGCAGGACAAGGCCTGATCGCCGGGCGGGAGAAGTGGGGTGCCGATGGTTCGCCGGCACCCCACTCGTCGTTCGGGGATCGGGCGGTCAGGCGCTCGGCTCGACGCTGATCACCACGTCCCCGCCGAGCCGGCCGGGCTCCGGGTCGCGGGTCACCGCGCCGGCGTCGAGCAGCGAGGCGAGCGCGCGGTTGGCGTCGGCGGCCCGGTAGACCGTGGCGGTCGCGGCGAACCGGCGCAGCTCGGTCACCGTGAGCGGGCCGGAGCGGCCCAGCTCGGCCAGCAGTTCCCGGCGCAGCGGGCCGGACTCCGGGGCGAGACCGATGTCGATCAGTCGACCCGCCGGGTCGGCCGGGTCGCGGTAGCGCACCCCGGCGAACTCGTCGACCGCCCAGAGCGCCTCCTTCAGCGCCTCCAGGCCCCGGTCGGAGCCGGTGCCGTAGCCGAGCAGCCGGGTGGGCGCGTCGCCGGCGGGCACCAGCTCGACCTCGGTGGCCAGTGGGAAGCCGGCGGCGGCGAGCGCCGGGCGCAGCGACCGGCCCGGCTCGGTGACAAGCAACAGCTCGGCCGGGCGACCGGACGCGACGGCGGCCAGCAGCGCCCGGTCGGGCTCGCCGCCGTCGACCACGGCGAGCAGCGGCGCGCCGGCCGCGCCGGCCGCCTTGAGCGCCACCGGCAGCCGGTCCGGCCGGCCGGACACCACGTGCACGGCGACGTCGGCCGGCAGGGTCGCCTCGACCGCGCCGATCCGCGTCGGCAGGTCCGCGTCACCGTCGGCGAGCACCAGCACGGTCAGCCGCCGCCCGCGCAGCCGGTCGGCGAACTCCCCCACCACGCCCAGCGCCGCCTCCGCGGCGGTGGCGGCGTTCCCGGCGTACGCGAGGGCGAGCGTGGCCCGCCGCGCGCGCTGAAGTGCCGCGGGAAGCCAGTGGTCGAGCTGGCGGACGAGCAGCTCGCGCAGGACGGCGTCGGTCGACATGGTGCCGTTTCTACCGCACCGCGCGACCGGTCCGGCCGGGAACCCCGGTCAGGACGGGACGGAGACGCCCACGCCGCCGCGGGTCTGTCCGCCGTAGCGCTGCCGCTCGCGGTCGAGGTCGAGCCGGCCGATCCGCTTGCGGGCGGCGAGCGTCGCGTCGTCGAGCAGGTCGGCCGGGACGATCCAGACGATCTCGAACTCCAACCCGTCCGGGTCGCGGCCGTAGAGGCTCTTGGTGGTGCCGTGGTCGGAGGCGCCGGCCAGGGCGCCGGCGGCGGACAGTCGTTCGGCGGTGGCGCCCAGCTCGTCGAGCGTGTCCAGTTCCCAGGCGAGGTGGTAGAGGCCGACGGTGCGCCGGCCGGCCTCGGACGCCCCGGCCGCCGCGCCGATCTCGAACAGGCCGAGGTCGTGGTCGTTGGTGGAGTCGGGCGCCTGGAGGAAGGCGGCGCCACGGAAACCGTCGGGTGTCATCGGCACCCGGCGGAAGCCCAGCACGTCGCGGTAGAAGGCGACGCTGCGTTCCAGGTCACTGACGTAGAGGACGGCGTGGTTGAGGCGGTGGATTCCCATGCCAGCGACGGTAGCGCGGTTTAGTTGAGCATTCAACTATTGCCGGTATGATGGGCGTCATGACCAGGTGGCTGGACCCCGACGAGCAGCGGACCTGGCGGGCCTTCCTCGCCGCCTCCCGCGCGCTGATGGACACGCTCGACCGCGAGCTGCAACGCGACGCCGGCATGCCGCACGCCTACTACGAGATCCTGGTCCGCCTCTCCGAGGCCCCCGACCGGCGGCTGCGGATGAGCGAGCTGGCCGACGCCACCGGCTCCTCCCGCAGCCGGCTCTCGCACGCCGCCACCCGGCTGGAGGCCGCCGGATGGATCCGCCGGGAGGACTGCCCCACCGACCGGCGCGGCCAGCTCGCCGTCCTCACCGACGACGGCTTCGCCACCCTGGCCGCCGCCGCGCCCGGCCACGTCGAGGGGGTACGCCGGCACCTGTTCGACGCGCTCAGCCCGGCCCAGGTCGACCAGCTCCGCCGGATCAGCGAGACGCTCGACGAACACCTGACCGGATCGGAACCAAACTGATCCACTCCGGGGCTTGTACTAAACGTCGCCGGATGAGCACGATGGGGCGTGTCCTCCGGCTTCGCTGACCTGACCGTCCAGGCGCACCATTTGGTGTCCGAAGGCGACCTCACCGGCGCGCAGCAACTGCTCGCCGACGCGCTCAGCGACGCCGATCCCCGCCCCGGCAACGCTTCCCCCGAGCTGGCCGAGGCGGCCGGCCTCCAGGCGCGGCTGCTCGTCGCGCTCGGCGAGCCGCACTCCGCCCGGGGCTGGGCCGCGTTCGCGTACGCGGCGGCCACCCGGCTGTTCGGGCGCTCCGACGAGCGCACCGTCACCGCCGCCGCGACGCTCGCCGCGGTGCTGCACCGCGTCGGCAGCGACGCCCGGGCCGCCCGGCTCTACTCGGACGTCATCATCGAGCTGACCGCCCGCGACGGGCCGGAGTCCCAACGGGTGCTGGCCGCGCACGCCGACCTGGCCACTGTGGAATACGCGCGCGGCCAGTGCGACGTGGCCCGGGACCGGCTCCAGGACGCCTGGGAGCTGCACCGCGAGGTCTACGGCGACGGGCACGCCAGCGGCATCAAGATGCTTGCCAAGCTCGGCGCGATGGAACGCGACTGCGGCCGGTACGACGACGCGCACGAGCACCTGACCCTCGCCGAGGACCTGTGCCGCCAGCACCTGGCCGTGGACGACCCGCTCGCCGTGCAGGTGGCCGGGCTGGCCCGGGCCGCCGCCGACCCCGACCATGCCTGCGCCGCGCCGCCCGAGCCGCCCGCGCGCGAGACGCCCGTGGTGCCCGCCGCCCGCGTCCCCTCCTCCGCCGAGGGGGTGCCCGACCTGCCGCCCTACGCCCCGCCCGCGCTCGACGACCCGGTGGAGACGCCGCTCTACCACCCACCCGGCCGGGCCGCCGACACCGCGCACGTGCCGACGCCCCGCACCCCGCCCGAGGCCGACGACGACCCGTACGACGACTATCCGTGGCCGCCCGACGAGCCGGCGGAACAGCCCTGGCGGCCGGACGAGCCGGCGGAACAGCCCTGGCGGCCGGACGAGCCGGCGGATCAGCCCTGGCGGTCGGGTGAGCCGGCGGATCAGCCGTGGCGGCCGAGCGAGCCGGCCGAGCGGTCGTGGCGGCCGGGTGAGGACGCGCTGCCGCCGACCGTGGCCGGGCTCGCCGACGATGCGCCGCCCGGCGTACGCCGGGTGCCGCCGCCCCCGGAGTCGCCGTCGCGCTACCTGCCGGTGCACGTGCCCCGCCCGCCCGTTCCGCCCCGGCGGGAACGGCCCTGGCTGCCGCTGGCGGTGCTCGGCGTGGTGGTGGCGCTGCTGCTCGGCACCATCGCGGTGATCGCCGGTGTGTCCAAGGTGGGCTCCCGCGACGCCCCGGTCACGTCACCGACCGGGCCGTCGGCGGGCCCGTCGAGCCGGCCGCCCGCCTCCACCCGTCCCACCGCGAGCGCGCCACCGGCCGCCCGCCCGGGCACCCCACCCGGCCGGTTCACGCTCACCGACAGGCGTGACAGCATCGTGCTGAGCTGGACGTACCCGCGCGGCGCGGAAGGCCCGGTGGTGGTCGCCGGTGGGCGCGCCGGCCAGCCGCAGGGCACGTTCGCGACGCTGCCCGCCGGCTCCGGCGACTACATCGCCTACGGGCTCGACCGCACCACCGACTACTGCTTCACCGTGGCGCTCGTCTGGTCCACCGACACGGTCGCCCGCACCGGGCCGGTCTGCACGAAACGACGCCGCTGACCGTCACTCCGGGTCGGCGTCGGCAAGCACCGGCAGCCGTACCGTCACCCGCAGCCCCGGCGCGGCGGCGCCGGGCGTCGCGTCGGCCAGCTCCACCGTGCCGCCGGCCCGGCGCACCAGCTCCCGCACGATGGCCAGGCCGAGGCCGGCGCCGCCGGCGTCGCGGGCCCGCGCGTCGTCCAGCCGGGTGAACCGGGCGAACACCCGCTCCCGGTCCGCCGCCGGGATGCCCGGCCCGTCGTCGGTCACCGTGACCAGGTGGTACGGCCCGTCCGGGCCGGAGACCGCCAGCTCCACCCCGTTGTCCGCGTGCCGCAGCGCGTTCTCCACCAGGTTGACGAACACCCGGCGCAACTCCCCCGGATCCCCCTCGGTCCACCGCGCCCCGGCCGGCGTCGTCAGCCGCAGCGGCGGGGACGGGTAGCGGGCGGCCACCCCGCGCAGCAGCTCGCCCAGCTCCACCGGGCCCACCGGCGTCAGCCGCCCGTCTCCGGCCCCGCCCCGCGGCTCCGGCCGCCCGTCCCCGGCGCGGCCCTGCGGCTCCGGCCGCTCGCCCCCGGCACCGCCCCGGTGCTCCGGCCGCCCGTCCCCGGCGCGGCCACGACGGTCCGGCGGTGGCTGCTCGTCCAGGCGGGCCAGCAGCAGCAGGTCGTCGACCAGACGACTCAGCCGCTCGGTGTCGGCGAGCAGGTCGTCGGCGACCGCCGGCCAGTCGGTGTCGTCGCCGAGACGCCGGGCCACCTCCAGCTCGGTGCGCATGTTCGTCAACGGGCTGCGCAACTCGTGCGCGGCGTCGGCGACGAACGCCCGCTGCCGGTCCCGGGACGCGGCCAGCCGGTCCAGCATGTCGTTGAGCGTGACCGCGAGCCGGTGGATCTCGTCCTGCCCGGCCGGCACCGGCAGCCGTTCCGCCCCGGCCCGCCCGGTGATCTCGGCGGCGCCGCTGCGCAGTTCCTCCACCGGACGCAGGGTCGCCCCGACCACCCGCCAGGCCACCACCGCCAGCCCCGCCACCAGCAGCGGGAAGCCGACGAACAGCAGGTTGCGCACCACGTGCAGGCTGTGCCGCACATCCGACAGCGACTTCGCGACGAGCACCGTACGCGGCTCCGCGGGCGTGCCGGCCGGCACCGTCACCACCCGCACCGGCCCGGACAGGCCGACCCGCCGCCCGTCCACCACCAGCCGCTGCCGCTGCCCCGGGCGCAACCGGTCCGGGCCGAGCATCGGCACCAGGCGGTCCGCGTCGATGGAGGCGGCCCGGATCCGGCCCTGCGCGTCGACCACCTGCACGCGCAGCTGCCCACCGGCCACCGGCAGCGGATCCGGCAGCGCGTCCTCGGCGGTGAGCAGCGCCACCGCGTCCGCGGTACGCAGCGCCTCCGCGTCGACCGAGCGTTGCAGCGTCCAGCCGAGCGCGCCGAGCAGCAGCGCGCCGCCGAGCGCGAACCCGAGCACCAGCCCGAGCACGCCGAGCGCGAGCAACCGGGCCCGCAGGCCGAGTCGCGGCCACGGGCGGCTCATGTGGCCAGCCGGTAGCCGGCCCCGCGTACCGTCTCCAGCCGCTCCCGGCCGATCTTGCGACGCAGGTAGCCGACGTAGACCTCCACCGCGTTCGGGGCGGTCTCCACCGAGGCGTCCCAGACGTGGTCCAGCAGCTCGGTCTTGGACACCACCTCGCCGGCACGCCGCATCAGGTAGTCGAGCAGCGCGTACTCGCGGCTGGTGAGCGCCACCTCGACGTCGGCCCGGGTGACCCGCCGTCGGGCCGGGTCCAGGCGCAGGTCGCCGACGGTGAGCACGGTCGGCCGACGGGGCGCGCCGCGCCGCAGCAGCGCCCGCAGCCGGGCCAGCAGCACCACGTACGAGAACGGTTTGGTCAGGTAGTCGTCGGCGCCGCAGTCCAGGCCGTCGGCCTGGTCGTACTCGCCATCCTTGGCCGAGAGCATCAGCACCGGCAGCCAGCGCTGCTCGGCGCGGAGCCGGCGCACCACCTCGTAGCCGGAGAGGCCGGGCAGCATCACGTCGAGGATCATCGCGTCGTAGTCGCCGTGCCGGGCCGCGTCCAGCCCGGCCGGGCCGGTGGCCGCCACGTCCACCACGAAACCCTCCGCCGACAGGCCCCGGCGCAACGCCGCGGCGAGCCGCGTCTCGTCCTCCACCACCAGCAACCGCACCGGTCCAGGGTGCCACCCCCGGGTCACCCGTAGGGGATCAGCTCAGCGTCCTCACAGCGGCGGTGCCGCAGCATGGTGCGCAGGAGGTGCACACTATGTCTGTGATGAAGAACCGCGCCGTGCTGCGCTGGCTGGTCCCGGTGACCGCGGGGGTCGCCGTGATCGGGGGCGGCGCCGCCATCGGCGCGTTCGCCGCCGGCGCCGACCCGGCCCTGCCACCGCGCAGCGCCGCCCAACTCCTGGACGACCTGCGGACGTCCCGCCTGGACGGGCTCTCCGGCACCGTGGTGCAGCGCGCCGACCTCGGCCTGCCGCCGATCGCCGCGCTCGCCGGCCGGGCCACCGGCAACGAGCTGGCCGGCCTGGTCTCCGGCACGCACACGCTGCGGGTCTGGTACGGCGGCGAGGACCGGCAGCGGCTGGCCCTGGTCGACACGCTCGGCGAGCAGGACGTGCTGCGCAACGGGCGCGACGTCTGGACCTGGAACAGCCGGGAGAACACCGCGGTCCACCGCGAGCTGCCCGCCGACGGCAAGGACCTGCCGTCGGCGCCGGCCACCCCGGCCGACGCCGCCCAGCAGGCGCTGGCCGCGATCGACCCGACCACGGCGGTGACCGTCGGCCGGACGGCCACCGTGGCCGGGCGGGACGCCTACGAGCTGGTGCTCACGCCGCGCGACAAGGCGTCGCTGGTGCACCAGGTGCGGATCGCGCTCGACGCGGAGGAGCACGTGCCGCTGCGCTTCGAGGTGCTCGCCGACGGTCAGGACGAGCCGGCGTTCGAGGTGGCGTTCACCCAGGTCGACTTCCGCACCCCGGCGGCGGACCAGTTCCGGTTCAACCCGCCGCCCGGTGTGAAGGTCACCGAGGAGGCGGCCGACGCGCGACCCGGCCCGGCCGGTCGGGCACCCGGCAGGGCGCCCGGATCGAAGCCCGGCGGGGCCGACACGGAGCGGCCGGACGTGCGTACCGTCGGCACCGGCTGGACCACGGTGGTGGTCGCCAAGCTCGGCGACGCCGACGGCGCGACGGCCGGCGGGGCGAAGGCCGGCGCGGGCGCGCCGGACGCCGACATGCTCGCGCAGGTGCTCGGCGACCTGCCGAAGGTGAGCGGCGACTGGGGCAGCGGCCGGCTGCTCAGCGGCAAGCTGTTCAGCGTGCTGCTGACCGACGACGGCCGGGTGGTGGCCGGGCTGGTCACGCCGGAGCGGCTCTACGAGGCCGCGAAGGGCTGAACGACGCCGGGCTCGGGGCCCGGTCGGCACACGCCGGCCGGGCCCCGAGCCGTGTCCGGGCTTGGTCGAATGGCGGGCGACGCGCTATCTTTCTCAGTTCAGACACAAAAAAGAATGGCATTTGAATGCCATTCTTGCGGCAATTTTAGTCAATGAGGAGCCGGCTTGTCAACGCACTCCGACGTGTCGGGTGAGCTGCACCAGGGCGACGAGATCGGTCGCGAGCAGGAGTACGTCTCGATGCTCTACGACCGGCTGGACGGGCTGCGCGAGCAGGCCGCCCGCCGGCTCGACGAGGAGCTGCGCCACACCGGCGGCACCCAGCAGGCCCGCTCGCAGCGTGACTCCACCGTGGCGATGTACGCCGACCAGGTCGAGCAGTACTCCGCCGTCGAGTCCGGCCTGTGCTTCGGCCGCCTCGACGGCGACGACGGCGCCGCCCGCTACATCGGCCGGATCGGCATCTTCGACACCTCCGGCGACTACGACCCGCTGCTGATGGACTGGCGGGCACCGGCCGCCCGCCCGTTCTACCTGGCCACCGCCGCCAACCCGCAGGGCGTACGCCGGCGTCGGCACCTGCGCACCCGCGACCGCAAGGTCACCGGGCTCAACGACGAGGTGCTGGACATCACCGCCGCCTCCCCCACCGCGCACGAGGAGGTCACCGGCGAGGCGTCGCTGCTGGCCGCGCTGAACGCCGGGCGCACCGGCCGGATGCGCGACATCGTCGAGACCATCCAGGTCGAGCAGGACCGGATCATCCGCGCCGACCTGCCCGGCGTGATGGTGGTGCAGGGCGGGCCGGGCACCGGCAAGACCGCGGTGGCGTTGCACCGGGCCGCGTACCTGCTCTACACCCACCGCCAGCAGCTCTCCACCCGGGGCGTGCTGCTGGTCGGGCCGAACGCCACGTTCCTGCGCTACATCTCCCAGGTGCTGCCGGCGCTCGCCGAGACCGGCGTGCTGCTGCGCACCCAGGCCGACCTCTTCCCCGGCGTGCACGCCCGGCGCGTCGAGCCCGCCACCACCGCCGCGCTCAAGGGCCGCGCCGTCTGGGCCGAGGCGCTCGCCGCGGCGGTCCGGGACCGGCAGTGGGTGCCGGCCGAACCGATCGCCGTCGAGCTGCCCCAGCGGGAGGTGCTCACGCTCGACCCGGAGACCGTGCGCCAGGCCCGCGACCGGGTCCGCCGCACCGGCCGCCCGCACAACCTGGCCCGCGCGCTGTTCGACATCGAGATCGTGCACGCGCTCGCCGACCAGGTGGCCGAGCGGATCGGCGCCGACCCGCTCGGCGGCGACAATCTGCTCTCCGAGGCCGACCGGGCGGAGATCCGCCGCGAGCTGCGCGAGGAACCGGAGATCGTGGCCGCGCTCGACGAGCTGTGGCCGGTGCTCACCCCGCAGCGCCTGCTCGCCGACCTGTTCGCGTCGCCGGAGCGACTCGCCACCGCCGCGCCGACGCTCACCGACGCCGAGCGGGCCGCCCTGCACCGGGAACCCGGCGGCTGGACCCCGGCCGACGTGCCGCTGCTGGACGAGGCCGCCGAGCTGCTCGGCGAGGACGAACGCGCCGCCGCCGCCCGCCGGGAACGGATCCGCACGATGGAACGCGAGTACGCCGAAGGTGTGCTGGAGATCTGGCGCGGCTCCCGCTCGATCGACGTGGAGGACGAGGCCGACGGCGGTGAGATCCTCGGCGTGACCGACCTGATCGACGCCGCCCGGCTCTCCGAACGGCAGGAGGAGTCCGACCGGCTCACCACCGCCCAGCGCGCCGCCGCGGACCGCACCTGGGCGTTCGGGCACGTCATCGTCGACGAGGCGCAGGAGCTGTCCCCGATGGCCTGGCGGCTGCTGATGCGCAGGTGCCCGAGCCGGTCCATGACGATCGTCGGGGACGTGGCGCAGACCGGCGCGCTCGCCGGCACGCCGTCCTGGGGTGAGGCGCTGCGCCCGTACGTGGCGGACCGGTGGCGGCTGGAGGAGCTGACCGTCAGCTACCGCACCCCGGCCGAGATCATGGCGGTCGCCGCCGGCGTGCTCGCCGAGATCGACCCGGCGTTGCGTCCACCCCGCTCGGTACGCGCCACCGGCGTACCCCCGTGGGACCGGACCGTCCCGGCGGACCGGCTCGTCGGCGAACTTGTCGAGGCGACCGCCCGGGAGGCCGCGTCGCTCGGCGACGGGCGGCTCGGCGTGATCGTGCCGACCGGCCGGGTGACCGAGCTGGGCGGCGCGGTGGTGGCGGCGCTACCGGAGGCGGCCGTGGGCGAGCAGCCGGAACTGGCGAACCGGGTGGTGGTGCTCGCCACCGAGCAGGCCAAGGGCCTGGAGTTCGACTCGGTGCTGGTGGTGGACCCGGACCGGATCGTGACCGAGTCCCCCCGCGGCCACAGCGACCTCTACGTGGCCCTCACCCGGGCCACGCAGCGCCTCGGCATCCTCCGGGTGTAAGGAGGGGGCCCCGCTTAACGTTTTCGGTAGAGGCGGGGCCCCTTATTAACACCACTCACCCGGGGTCGGCGCCCTCGTCGGTGACGTTGCCGACCTGAGCGCCGGGCGCCGAGGCGTCGCTCGTCGAGCCGCCGGCCGGGGTGCTCAGGCCGCCGGTCGTGGCGTCCCCGGTGGTGGTCGGGGCCACCTTGCCCCGGTGCTGCTCCGGCTGCCGGGCCACCCGGCGGGCGCTGGCCGGGCCGGCGGTGCCGCCGGTCGTGGTCACCGCGCCCTGGCCCCGGGTCGGACCGCCGTCGCGCAGCACGGTCGGGTCGACCGGCACATCCGCCGGGTCGTCCGGGTCCAGTTCCTGCCGCATCCGCTCGACGTCGGTCTGCGGCACCGTGACCTCGTCGAGCGCGCCCTCGCCGTACACCCCGCCGGCGACCCGCTGTTCGGCCTGCCGGGCGGCGTCCTGCCGCATGTCGTCCTCACGCACGTCGACCACCTCGCAGCTCTGAGTGGGTGTCCCCGGTGCGTGCCCGGGGGCCGGTGGCTGAAACCGGCGACACTCGGTCCGCCACGGCGTGCACAGCGGACATCTCGTACCGGGATGGCGGAATGTCCGGATCCACGACGCGGCGGATACCGACGGGATCCGGCGGTTACCTTGTCTCGGGGGCCGGGTAGACGGAGGGTGCCCCCGCCACAGAGCGCGAACCGTGCCGTGGCCGACCTGCGGTAGCGGGGCGAGGGTGTGCAGGTAACGACTCATCAAATCCTGAGGAGGACCAGATGAGCACGCAGGCTGCATCCACCAGGCCGATGAACCGGCCGATGTCCGACGTCCAGAGCCGGACGGGCATGCAGGAGTCGCCGACGCGTCCGATGCCGTCGATGCACGACGGTCACCGGGAGGAGATGCCCGCCCCCGGCACCGAGACGAAGCAGGCGTTCCTCACCACCGAGTTCTGGGTGTACGCCGCAGCCGCCGCGGTCGTCGTGATCGCCGCGTTCTGGCGGGGTACCACCGCCAACGGTCTGAACATCAACAACCCGAACCAGGCCTGGTGGTACCTGACCGCGCTGACCGGCGCGTACCTGGTCAGCCGGGGTCTGTCCAAGGCGGGCAGCGCGCGCCGCTCCGGCCGGGAGCGTCGGGGCCGGCACTGACCCGCTCCGCCACCCCAACGGCGACGCCCCCGGGATCCGCCCCGGGGGCGTCGTCGCGTGTGGTCACTCCTCGCCGAAGTCCCCGCCGTCGTCGCCGCCGAACGCGTCCTCCATCAGCTCACCGGCGACCAGACCACCGGCGACGCCGAGCGCGGCACCCGCCACCACGCCGCCCATGCCGGGGCCACGCCGGCCGTGGCCCCCGTAGTGGCCGGGGTGGCCGCCGAACCCCTGGGCGCGCAGGCCGCCGTACCGGGAGGTGGTCTCCCGCAGCCAACCGTCGACCACGGGCACCCAGTCGGTGCGGTCGGCGTCGGTGTGCGGGACGGAGTATCGACCGAAGGCGTCGTGCCCGGCGGTGAGGAAACCGCCGCGCTTGTCGCACTCGAGGATCACCTCGACGCCCTGCTGGCTGGTCACGAACGTCAACTCGACCTCGTTGACGGTCTGCGCGTACTGCGGCGAGGCGAAGAACTCGATCTCCTGATAGAACGGCAGCGTCTGCGGCACGCCGTAGATGTGACCGCGCTCCAGGTCGGCGTGCTTGAACCGGAAACCCAGCGCCTGGAAGGCGTCGAGGATCCGCTCGTGGATCGGCAGCGGGTGCACCGACACCTGGTCCAGGTCGGACTTGTCGACCGCCCGGGCCACCGCGACCTCGGTACGCAGACCCATGGTCATGCCGTGCAGCCGCTGGCCGTAGACGTCGGTGACCGGGGTCTCCCACGGCACCGGGAGCTGGAACGGGATGGCGAGCTGCTGCTTCGGCGCCAACTCGAACGCGCCGCTCACCGGCATCCGGTGGAACTCCATGACGCCGGCGTACTCGCTGTCGCCGCCCTCGATCTCGACCCGGGTGACCAGGCCGACGCTGATCTGTTCGATGCGCGTCGGCGCGTCGCCGCCGACCAGGTTGACGTGCCCGTCCAGGGCCAGCCCGGGCCGGGTGTTCGGGTTGGCGAGCACCGTGTCGACGCTGGGGCCGCCCACGCCGAACGCGCTCAACATCTTCTTGAAGACCATCGTCTCTCCCGGGGGACGGCGTTCCGACATGGACCGTCGGACGCATGGTGAGGGCACCCTAACCGCCGTCGCTGAGAAGTGCCTGTGAGACGCGCAGAGTCACCACGCGCAGGCGGGCACGCTCGGCGGTAGGCGGCAGCGCGGTTTTGGGTGCAGTTGTTGCTGCCAGGACGACAACAACTGCACCCAGAGACGCGGAGCCGGGCGCGATCTTCGCGCCACTGCCCATGGCCGCGGTCGAGGCGGTCCCCGGCGTCGGTCCCGGGGATCGACGTCGCCGGGGTCACCGGATCATGCCGGACCGGCGGCGCCGCGTCGGTCGGGCCGACCAGGGCGGGCCGTGCGAGCCCGACGGCGGACGAGGTCAGCCGACCTTCACCACGATCAGCTCGCCCACCTGTTCGCCGAGTTCCCGGCGGGCCGGCTCGGGCAGGCCGCCGTCGGTGATCAGCACGTCGGCCTCCTCCAGCGGGGCGATGGTGGCGATGCCGATGGTCTCCCACTTGGTGTGGTCGGCGAGCACCACCAGGCGGCGGGCGGCGCCGATGAGCCGGCGGTTCACCGCCGCCTCCAGCAGGTTGGGGGTGGTGAAGCCGGTACGGCGGCTCATCCCGTGTACGCCGAGGAAGAGCAGGTCGACGTTGAGCGCGGCGATGGCCGCCTCGGCGACCGGGCCGGTCAGCGCGTCCGACGGGGTACGGATGCCGCCGGTCAGCACGACGGTCTGGTCGGTCTGGTAGAGCGCGTCGGCGACCGGGATCGAGTTGGTGACCACGGTCAGCCCGCGTACCTCGGCGAGGCGGGCGGCGAGCGCGGCGGTGGTGGTGCCGGCGGAGAGCGCGACGGCCATGCCGGGTTCGACGAGCCCGGCGGCCCGCTCCACGATGGCCCGCTTCTCGGCCTGCTGCCGCGCCGACTTGGCGGCGAAGCCCGGTTCCTCGGTGGAGCCGGGGCCGGCGAGCGTCGCCCCGCCGTGCACCTTGTCGATCAGGCCGCGCTCGGCGAGCACCTCCAGATCGCGGCGGATGGTCATGTCCGACACGCCGAAGCGGCTCACCAGGTGACTGACCCGGACGCCGCCGCGCCGGCGGATCAGCTCCAGGATGGCGCTCTGCCGTTGCTGGGCGAGCATGTGGACCTCCTCGGCGCGAGCGGCAGGTTACCGGTCAGGCGGTCACGGGTTCGGGCGCGGTTTCCTCACGCACCACCGCCACCTCGCCCGGCGGCACCGTCAGTTCGCCGTCGCACCTGTCGCCGGTGAGCAACTCGACGCCGGTGACCGGTAGCCGCGCCGGCTCGTCGGTGTGGTTGACCACGAACAGCCAGCTCCGGTCCGCCGACCGGCGGCGGACCACCTCCACCCCCGCCGGCACGGGCGCCGCCGGGCGTACCCCGGCCTCGGCGAGCAGCCGGGCCACCAGCTTGTCGGTGGCCGCGTCGTCGAGCCGGGTGCCGACGTACCAGGCGGCGCCCGCGCCGACGACCCGCCGGGTCAGCGCCGGCACGCCCGGCAGGGGCCCGTCGGCGTACGCGGCCAGCACGTCGGCGTCCTCGGCGTGCAGCCACTCGGTCCACACGTCGGCGCGGGCACCGTCGTCGAGGCGTACCGTCTCGCCGGCACGCAGCGGGAAGAACTCCTCCACGCGGACGCCGAGCAGGTCGCGGAACGCGCCCGGGTAGCCGCCGAGCCGGATGTGGTCGTGTTCGTCGACGATGCCGCTGAAGTAGGTGACGAGCGCGGTGCCGCCGGCTTCGACGAAGCGCCGCAGCGCGGCCGTGTCGGCGTCGCGGGTGAGGTAGAGGGTGGGCACCAGGACGAGCCGGTAGCGGGACAGGTCGGTCGACGGGTGCACCACGTCGGCGGTGACGCCGGCCCGCCAGAGCGCCCCGTGCAGCGCGGCCAGCCGGTCGGCGTAGGTGACGTCGACGCTGGGGTGGGAGTCGAGTTCCGCGCCCCACCACGCCTCGTAGTCGAACAGCAGGGCGACGTCGGCGTCGACCCGGCTTCCGCGTACCTCGGCGAGCGCCCGCAGGTCGGCGCCGAGCCGGCAGACCTCGCGGAACACCTTGGTCTCCGGCCCGGCGTGCGGGACCAGCGCGGAGTGGAACTTCTCCGCGCCGGCCCGGGAGGCGCGCCACTGGAAGAACAGCACCCCGTCGGCGCCGCGCGCCACGTGCGCCAGGCTGTTGCGGCGCATCTGGCCGGGCGTCTTGGCCACGTTGCGGGGCTGCCAGTTGACCGCGCTCGTGGAGTGTTCCATCAGCAGCCAGGGTGCGCCGCCGGCCACGCCGCGGGTGTGGTCGGCGGCGAGCGCCAGGCCGACCTGCGGCTGCGGATCGGCGGCGCTGAGGTAGTGGTCGTTGGCGACCACGTCCACGTCGGACGCCCAGGAGTGGTAGTCCATGTGCTTGACGCCGATGCCGATCATGAAGTTGGTGGTGACCGGCTGGGCGACGAGCCGGGTCAGCAGTTCCCGTTCGGCGCGCAACTGGGCGCGTTGCTCGTCGGAGGAGAAGCGCAGGAAGTCGAGCTGCTGGGTCGGGTTGGCGAAGGTCGGCGCGGCGCGCGGCGGGTTCACCTCGGCCCAGTCGTGGTAGCGCTGGCTCCAGAACGCGGTGCCCCAGGCGGCGTTGAGCGTGTCCAGGTCGCCGTAGCGCTCGCGCAGCCACCGGCGGTACGCCTCGGCGCTGACGTCGCAGTAGCAGTGCACGTTGTGGCAGCCCAGCTCGTTGGAGACGTGCCAGAGCACGACCGCCGGGTGCGCGGCGTACCGCTTCGCGACGGCTTCGACGAGTGCGAGCGAGCGGGCCCGGAACACCGGTGAGCTGGGGCAGTATGCCTGCCGGCCGCCGGGCCACAGCACCGTGCCGTCGGCGCGGCGGGGCAGCGTCTCCGGGTGCCGGTGGGCCAGCCACGGCGGCGGGCTGGCGGTGGCGGTGGCCAGGTCGACGCGGATCCCGCCGCGGTGCAGCAGGTCCAGTGCCCGGTCCAGCCAGCCGAACTCGTAGTGGTCGGGGGCGGGTTCCAGCAGGGCCCAGGAGAAGATGCCGACCGAGACCAGGTTGACGCCGGCGCGGCGCATCAGGTCGACGTCCTCGGCCCACACCTCCTCGGGCCACTGCTCCGGGTTGTAGTCGGCGCCGTACCAGATGCCCTCGCCGTGCCAGGTCCGCATGAGAGCTGAGGGTGCCCCCGAACGCCACTCAAGTCAACACTTTCCAACATCGACAGGTGTTACAACGTTTACCAGCTTTTCCCCCTGCCCAGAACACCTTTGCGCCCTATTGACAGCGCAGAATCAAGGGGTAGCTTCAACCGCCACCGGCTTTTTCTGTTCGGACGTGTGGATTCTCGGTGGATCTCGTCGCACACCTCTCCACGCAGGAGGCACAATGTCCCGTCCCCGCTCGCAAGCCGAATACCTCGCCCGGCTCGTACCCCCGTCCGTCGCCGGCCTGCGCCGGCGCTCGCTGCTGGCCGGCACGGCCGGCGCGGGCGCGCTGCTCGCCACCGGCGCGCTCGCCGGCTGCGGCGACTCCGACTCCGGTTCCGACGGCGACGCGAAGACCGTCTCGCTCGGCTCGAACCAGTCGGACCCGAAGCCCAAGGACGTCACCGCCAAGGTGATGGAGGGCTTCACGACGTCCTCCGGGGTCACCGTCAACATCAACACGGTGGACCACAACACGTTCCAGGAGAACATCAACAACTATCTCCAGGGCAAACCGGACGACGTGTTCACCTGGTTCGCCGGCTACCGGATGCGGTTCTTCGCGGCCAAGGGCCTGGCCGGCGACCTCAGCGACGTCTGGGGCAAACTCGACGGCTTCTCCGACGCCTTCAAGAAGGCGTCCACAGGCGACGACGGCAAGCAGTACTTCGTGCCGGCGTCGTACTACCCGTGGGCGGTCTTCTACCGCAAGTCGGTCTGGGCGCAGCGCGGCTACCAGGTGCCGACCACGCTCGACCAGCTCACCACGCTCGGCGCGCAGATGAAGAAGGACGGGCTGAACCCGATCGCCTTCGCCGACAAGGACGGCTGGCCGGCGATGGGCACGTTCGACATCCTCAACCTGCGGATCAACGGCTACCAGTTCCACATCGACCTGATGGCCGGCAAGGAGGCATGGACCTCCGACAAGGTCAAGAAGGTCTTCGACACCTGGGCCGGGCTGCTCCCGCTGCACCAGCCGGACGCGCTGGGCCGCACCTGGCAGGAGGCCGCCCAGTCGTTGCAGCAGAAGAAGAGCGGCATGTATCTGCTGGGTCTCTTCGTCGGCCAGCAGTTCAGCGGCGCCGACCTGGAGGACCTGGACTTCTTCACGTTCCCCGAGGTCGACTCCACCGTCGGCGCGAAGGCCCTGGACGCGCCGATCGACGGCTACATGATGGCCCGCAAGCCGAAGTCCAAGGACGCGGCCACCAAGCTGCTGACGTACCTGGGTTCGAAGGACGCCGCCGACATCACGGTCAAGAACGACCCGAGCACGCTGGTCGCCAACAGCGGCGCGGACACCAGCGCCTACACCGCGCTCCAGAAGAAGGCCGCCGACCTGGTCGGCTCCGCCACCGAGATCGCCCAGTTCCTCGACCGGGACACCCGGCCGGACTTCGCCTCCACCGTGATGATCCCGGCGCTGCAGCAGTTCATCAAGGACCCGAAGGACATCGACGGGATGCTCACGAGCGTCGAGAACCAGAAGAAGTCGATCTTCACAAGCTGACGGCGGAAGGGGGAAGGACACCATGTCCGACCTGCCCCTGATCCAAGCGGATCGCGCCGTGCCGCCACCGGCCGCGACCACCACCACGGGTGGTCGCGGCCGACGGCTACGGCTCCTGTCCCGCACCGACCGCGTGGTGATCACGCTGATGGTGCTGGTGCCCCTGCTGCTCGTCCTCGGCCTGGTCTGGTTGCCGGCGGCGGCGACCGTGCTGCTCTCCGGCACGAACTGGGACGGCATCGGCCCGGTCGGCGAGATCGACTGGGTGGGGTGGAAGAACTACGACGACGTGGTGCACAACTACCCGCCGTTCGTCCCCGCGGTGCAGCACAACCTGCTCTGGCTGGCCGCGCTCTTCGTGGTGGCCACCCCGTTCGGCATGTTCCTCGCCGTGCTGCTGGACAAGGAACTGCGCGGCAGCCGGTTCTACCAGACCGCGCTCTACCTGCCGGTGGTGCTCTCGCTGGCGCTCGTCGGCTTCATCTGGCAGCTCATCTACAGCCGGGACCAGGGCCTGCTCAACGGCGTGTTCGGCGGACAGACCGACTGGTACGGCGACCCGGACGTCAACATCTGGGCCGTGCTGGTGGCCGCCGGCTGGCGCCACGTCGGCTACATCATGCTGCTCTACCTGGCCGGCCTCAAGGGCGTCGACCCGACGTTGCGGGAGGCCGCCGCGGTGGACGGCTCCTCGGAGACCAGCACGTTCTTCCGGGTCGTCTTCCCGGTGATGCGCCCGATCAACGTCATCGTGCTGGTGGTGACCGTGATCGAGTCGCTGCGCGCGTTCGACCTGGTCTGGGTGATCAACAAGGGCCGCAACGGGCTGGAGCTGATCTCCGCGCTGGTCACCCAGAACGTGGTCGGCGAGGCCAGCCGGATCGGCTTCGGCTCGGCGCTCGCGACGATCATGCTGGCCGTGTCGCTCGTCTTCATCACCATCTACCTCTGGACCGTCATGCGGGAGGACAAGCGATGACCGCCGCCGTCTCCCCCGGGCGCCGCCGGCCGGTGCGGCCCGCCCGGGTCGTCCTGCACGTCTTCCTGGGTACGGTCGCCGTCGGCTGGCTGTTCCCGCTGCTCTGGGCGGTGCTGACCTCGTTCCGCTCCTACCGGTACACCGCCGTCCACGGGTACGTCTCGCTCGGCGGCTGGACCGTCGACAACTACGTCACCGCGTGGCGCACCGCCGAGTTCGGCAAGCACTTCCTCAACTCGCTCTACATCACCGTCCCGGCGGTGCTGCTCACGCTCTTCCTCGCCTCGTGCGTGGCCTTCGTGATCGCCAGGTTCAGTTGGAAGCTCAACATCGCGCTGCTCGGCCTCTTCACCGCGGCGAACCTGCTGCCGCAGCAGTCCCTGCTCATCCCGCTGTTCCGGATGTTCACCGAGATCCCGCTGCCGGCCTGGATGAGCGACTCGGAGCTGCTCTACGACAGCTACTGGGGGCTGATCCTGGTCAACGTGGCGTTCCAGTGCGGCTTCTGCGTCTTCGTGCTGAGCAACTACATGAAGGCGCTGCCGCACGAGCTGTACGAGGCGGCGATGGTCGACGGGGCGAACGTGTGGCGGCAGTACTGGCAGGTGACCATGCCGCTGTGCCGGCCGGCCCTGGCCGCGCTGGCCACGCTGGAGGTGACCTGGATCTACAACGAGTTCTTCTGGGCCACCGTGCTGATGCGTACCGGCGACAAGTTCCCGGTGACCAGCTCACTGAACAACCTGCGCGGCGAGTTCTTCACCGACAACAACCTGGTCTCGGCCGGCTCGGTGCTCGTCGCGATCCCCACCCTGGTGATCTTCTTCCTGCTCCAGAAGCAGTTCGTCCGGGGTCTGACGCTGGGAGCCTCCAAGGGATGACGATCGTCCATCTGCGCCGCGCGCGGACCAGCCTGGTGCTCGACGCACGCGGCCCGGGCCTGCCCCGGATCGTGCACTGGGGCGCCGACCTGGGGCCGCTGTCCGCCGAGGACCTGCCCGCCCTCGTCGACGCCACCGTCGCGCCCGTGGTGCCGAGCAGCTTCGACGCGCCGACCGTGCTGTCGCTGCTGCCGGAGGCGAGCGCCGGGTGGAGCGGGCGTCCCGGGCTGGCCGGTCACCGCGACGGCCGGGACTGGTCCACCGCCTTCCGCCTCACCGGCGTAGACCTGCCCTCCGAGCTGTTAGGAGGGGCCCCTTCCTCTACCCCAGGCGTTAACAGGGGCCCCCTCCTTCTCACCGTGCGGGCGGCGGACCCGGGGGCGGGGTTGGGGCTGACCGTCGAGATCACGCTGGACGACGCGGGGGTGCTGACGCTGCGGCACCGGGTGCGCAACGACGGCGACGGCCGCTACGAGCTGCGCGAGCTGACGCCGGTGCTGCCGGTGTCGGCGGTCGCCACCGAACTGCTCGACCTGACTGGACGCTGGTGCCGGGAACGCGCGCCGCAGCGGCACCCGTGGCCGATGGGCGCCTGGGTCCGCGAGGGGCGGCACGGCCGCACCGGGCACGACGCCACGCTGCTGCTGGTCGCCGGCACCCCCGGCTTCGGTTTCGGGCACGGCGAGGTGTGGGCGGTGCACACCGCGTGGAGCGGCGACCACGTCACGGTGGCCGAGCGACGCCCCACCGGCGAGGCCACGCTGGGCGGCGGCGAGCTGCTCGCCCCGGGCGAGATCGTGCTCGGGCCGGGCGAGGAGTACGCCACCCCGCTGCTCTACGCCGCGCACTCCGCGAACGGGCTGGACGGGCTCAGCGACGTGCTGCACACCCATCTACGCGCCCGGCCCGGTCATCCGCGTTCGCCCCGCCCCGTCACCCTCAACGTGTGGGAGGCGGTCTACTTCGACCACGACCTGGACCGGCTGCGGACGCTCGCCGACCGGGCCGCCGAGGTGGGCGTGGAACGCTTCGTCCTCGACGACGGCTGGTTCCGCGGCCGGCGGCACGACTTCGCCGGGCTCGGCGACTGGTTCGTCGACGAGCAGGTCTGGGCGGGTGGGCTGCAACCCCTCATCGACCACGTACGCGGGCACGGCATGCAGTTCGGGCTCTGGGTCGAGCCGGAGATGGTCAACCCCGACTCCGACCTGTTCCGCGCCCACCCCGACTGGGTGCTCCAGACCCCCGGCCGGCTGCCCCTGCCGTGGCGGCACCAGCAGGTGCTCGACCTGGCCCACCCGGGCGCGTACGCGCACCTGCTCGACCGGCTCGACGCGGTGCTGACCGAGCACGACGGCATCGCCTACCTGAAGTGGGACCACAACCGCGACCTCACCGAGGCCGGGCACGCCGGCCGGCCCGGCGTACACGCCCAGACGCTCGCGGCCTACCGCCTGCTCGACGAGCTGCGCGCCCGCCACCCGGGCCTGGAGATCGAGAGCTGCTCGTCCGGCGGCGCCCGGGTCGACCTGGAGATCCTGCGCCGCACCGACCGGGTCTGGGCCAGCGACTGCAACGACGCGCTGGAACGGCTCGCCATCCAACGCTGGACCGGGCTGCTGCTGCCGCCGGAGCTGATCGGCACGCACATCGGGCCGGAACGTTCGCACACCACGCGCCGGGTGCACGACCTCGGCTTCCGGGCGGTCACCGCGCTCTTCGGCCACCACGGCATCGAGTGGGACATCAGCGCGATCGACGCCACCGCGCGGGCCGAACTCGCCGCCTGGGTCGCGCTGCACAAGCGGCTGCGCCCGCTGCTGCACGGCGGTCGGGTCGTCCGGGTCGACCACCCGGATGAGGCCGTGCAGGCCCACGGCGTGGTCGCCCACGACCGCTCCCGGGCGGTGTACGCGATCAGCCGGCTGGCCACGTCCGTCGCGCAGGTGCCGGGCGCGGTACGGCTGCCGGGACTGGACCCGGCGCGGCGCTACCGGGTGCGCCCGCCGGCCGGCGTGCCGGAGCCGGCCCTGTTGGAGCTGACCCCGCCGGCTTGGCTGGCCGGTGCCGGTGCCGGGGTGGTGCTGGCCGGGTCGGTGCTCGGCGCGGTCGGCCTGCAACTGCCGGCCCTGCATCCGGAGCAGGCGCTGCTGCTGGAGGTCACCGCCGTCTGACCTGTTTCGGGTGCGTCTGTCGTCGCTCGGACAACGTCAGACGCACCCGAAGCCGAGCGGATGTCAGGTCGGCCGGCGGGTGGTGTCGCGCAGCGCCAGGGCCACGGTGGCGAACAGGGCGGCGCCGCAGCCCACACCGGAGACCAGGCCGACCGCTCCCGCGTCGCCGCCGAGGGCGTAGGTGAGGAAGCCGGCCACGCCGAGCGCGGTCATCACCGCGCCGAGCCAGTGGTAACGCGGCATCTTCCAGACCGTCGCCAGGCCGAAGAAGTGCACGCCGACCACCACCGCGACCCAGGCCACCGCCACGGCGGGCCGGTCGAGCACGCCGTTGATCACGGCCAGGCCGCCGAAGAGGGCGACCGCCTCCAGCGCCACCACGATCCAGTAGCGGCGGTCCATGAACCCGGCCGCCTCCGGTCCCTGCGCTGCCGGTGGGGCGTGCCGGGCCACCCGGAACAGGCCGACCAGGAGCAGCGCGGCCACCAGCAGACCGACCACCCGCACCACGAGCGGCCACGGCGAAGGCAGGCCACCGCTGTTGACCAGGATGAAGACGGTCCCGAACGAGATCGCCACGAGCGAGCCGATCACCAGCCCCGACGGTCGTCCCCTGGTCCCCGGCGTACTCATCGCGTCCCCTCCCGACGATCGCGCCGGCCGGTCGGCGCGACGCGCGCCAGATCGTACGGCAGCCCGGCCCGTACGCCCGCACCTCGCCCAGTGTCAGGATTCGGGCCGACGCCGTTTCCTGAGGATCGTCGCCGGGCGCCTACGCCTCTGCAACGTATGTTCCCGACCCCGGTACGCCCACCACGATGCCGTGCGCTTTGAGGATGTCCACGGCACGTGCGACGGTGCGCCGGGCTGAGCCGTACTCAGCGGCAAGTGCGTCGTACGTCGGCAGGCGGCTCCCGCGCGGAAACTCCCCGGCGCCGATGCGGCGGGTCAGATCGTCGGCGATCTCCTTCGCCGTGTGCGGGATGGGCACGGGCGTCATCGTGCCGCCTACCCGGATCAGCACCGCTGACACGCCTGGCACTGCTTGCCCTGCTTGCACTACTGGCACTAGATTTTCAGGAAAGGCGCGGCTCGTGGTGGACGTCATGTCGGTGCGGACCGTCGGCCATCGGAGGGCGTCCTGACCCCCGGCACGGATCAGGGCGCCCCACCGGCTTGTCACGGAGGTGGATCGGTGCTGTCCGAGGAAGAGCCGATGCGCGTGCCAGTCAACACCAACGTTTGGTGGTGGCCTACCCGGATTGACCGGTTGGAGTGCGGCGAGTGCGGCTCACCGTTGCCGATGCATCGACTCACGGCGCTGTCCGAACTGGCTGAGGCGATCGAGGATCACGCCCGAGAGTGCGTCGCCTTCCGAGAGGACGGTTCGGGTTAAGAAGCGTTTCGAGGCGAGGGTGAGTACGCCGGGTTCGTCTTCCGCCGCTTCGCGCGGCTGCTCTCGACGGGTGCTGGAGACACCCATAGCGTTCCACCCACGCCCCATTTGGCCGGCGAGTGGAACGCCACGGGTGTGTCAGGGCGCTGGAGACACCCATAGCGTTCCACCCACGCCCCGCCCGGCTAGTGGATGGAACGGTATGGGTGTGTCCGGGTGCCGGAGTGACCGCCGAATGGTTCGGTCGAATCGAAGCCGAGGCGGCGGAGGCTGAGTCGTCTCTGCCCTCCCAGCAGGCACGCCGACGGTCCGACCGCACCGGCCTGAGGCGTACCCGGAGAAGGGTGGCCGGGTCCGCGCGGACCCGGCCACCGGCGTGCGCGGGGTCGGTCAGCTCGCGGTGCAGGTCACCGCGGGCGTCGCGTTGGTGCCGGTCCAACTGCCGATGAAGCCGAAGCTGGTGCTCGCGCCGGCGCCGAGCCGGCCGTTGTAGTCCACGTTGCGGGCGGTCCAGTTCGACCCGCTGTTGCTGACCGTGGCGTTCCACGCCTGGCTGACGGCCTGACCGTTGGCGAAGGTCCACTTCACCGTCCAGCCGCTGATCGCGGCGGAGCCCGCGGTCACCTTGACGTCGCCCTGGAAGCCGCCCTGCCAGGAGTTGGTGACGGTGTAGGCGGCGGTGCAGCCACCGGCCGGCGGCGGTGTGCTGGTCGGCGGCGTGGTCGGGCTGGGGCTGGTGGTGGGGCTCGTGGTCGGGCTCGGGCTGGTGGTGGGGCTGGTCGTCGGGCTGGGCGAGCTGCCGGCGTAGACCGAGGCCTCGCGGGAGGTGGCGGTGATGCCGTTGGCCCCGGCGAAGATGCGCTGGCCCCAACTGGTGAGCTGGGCCGGGTTGAAGTTGGTGGTCATGTCGAGGTATTCGACGCCGCCGCCGTTGCCGCTCCACGACCAGCCCAGGTAGCCGATCCGGTTGGCCTGGGCGTACGACATGATGGTGTCCTCGTCGGGGTTGCCGTCGGAGTGGTTGAAGCCGAACTCGCCGACCACGATGGGCAGCCCGGCGGTGCGGAACCGGCCCAGGTAGTCGGTGATCTCCGCGGCGGTGTCGAAGACGCCGTACATGTGGATGGAGAAGACGGTGTTGCGCTGCGGGTCGGCGGCGAACACGGTGCCGGCGTTGTCGCGCATGGTGAACGTCCAGTCCTGGCCCCAGTTCGGCGCGTCCACCATGATCGTGTGGGTGAGGCCGCCGGCGCGCAGCCGCTTGATCGCGTTCGAGGTGTCGGTGGTCCAGGCGCTGTAGCCCTGGTTGCCGAACGGCTCGTTGCCGATGTTGACGATGACGTACTTCTCCTGGCCCTTGAGCACGTCGGCGATGCTCAGCCAGTAGTCGGTGGCCTTGGCCAGGGTGGTGGCCGCGCCGTCCTCGCCGTACCCGGTGGTGTCGTGCGCCTCCAGCACGCAGATGAGGCGGTTGGCCTTGCACAGCGAGATCACGTTCGCCACGTCGGCGGCGCTGTTCTTCGTCCACCGGTCGCCGGTGGCAAGCACCACCCGGACGGTGTTGGCGCCGAGCGCCTTGATGTTGGCGAACGAGCTGGTCTGCTGCGGGTACCAGGTGTGCGCGTGGTTGACCCCGCGCATGACGAACTCGGTGCCGTTGGCGTCGTAGAGCCGCCCGTTGGAGACGGAGAAACCGGTGGCGGCCTGCGCCGGCTGCCCGAAGGCGAAGACGGAGGCGAGGGCCGTCAGCAGGGCGACGCCCGCGACGGAGAGCATTTTCTTCATGGCTGTCCTCAGAAGGTGGCGACGTCCCGGACGCCGGCATCAGCGTAGGACGATGCATCGCCGAAGGCAACCGGTTAAGTCCTGTGGCGGCCCGTGTCGTCACGGGCCGCCACAGGGGCGGTCACCCCCACCACAGGATGGTGCGCCTCCCGGCCTGAACCGGTTAAGCCGGACCTTAGGCAGCATCTGGCCACACGTCAAGGTTGACCGGCCCCCGGCGGGGTATCCCGGGACGATCCACCCGGAAGGAGAGGCGACATGGTCAACGTCGGCTACACCCTGATGTGCGAGCAGGCCGGCCCGAAGGACCTGGTCGACCACGCCGTGCGCGCCGAGGCGGCCGGTTTCGACCATCTGGTCATGTCCGACCACTACTACCCGTGGTTGGAGTCGCAGGGCCACTCCCCGTACGCCTGGTCGGTGCTCGGCGCGGTCGCGCACGCGACCAGCCGGCCCGAACTGCTCTCGTTCGTCACCTGCCCGATCCGGCGCTACCACCCGGCGGTGGTGGCGCAGAAGGCCAGCACCATCGGCGTGCTCTCGGACGGGCGGTTCACGCTCGGTCTCGGCGCCGGGGAGAACCTGAACGAGCACGTGGTGGGCGGGTGGCCGCACGTGCAGCAGCGGCACGAGATGTTCGAGGAGGCGCTCCAGATCATCAGGCCGCTGCTCAACGGCGAGACGCTGACGTTCTCCGGTAACCACTTCGACGTGCCCGACGCCTACGTCTGGGACCGCCCGGAGCGCCCGGTGCCGATGGCGGTGGCCGCGTCCGGCCGGCAGTCGGCCACGCTCGCCGCCGAGTACGCCGACGCCATGATCGCCACCGACCCGCTGTCCCACCTGATCGACATGTACGAGGAGGCCGGCGGCGTGGGCCGACCCCGCTACGGCCAGGTGGCCATCTGCTACGGGCCGGATGAGGAGGAGTGCCGCAAGATCGTGCACGACCAGTTCCGCTGGTTCGGGATGGGCTGGAAGGTCAACGCCGACCTGCCGAACCCGGACGCGTTCGCGGCGGCCACCCAGTTCGTCCGCGAGGAGGACGTGGCCGAGGGCATCTCCTGCGGCCCGGACACCGACCGGCACGTCGAGGCGTTCAAGAAGTTCGTCGACGCCGGCTTCACCCACGTGGCGCTGGTCCAGGTGGGCGGCGACAGTCAGCCGATGTTCATCGACTGGGCCCGGGAGGAACTGCTGCCCCGACTGCGCGAGCTGTGACGCCGCGCGTTTCGGGAACCGGCCGCGCCACCGCTGGGGCGGCAACAGAATGAGCCCATGAACCTGCTGACCGTGCTGCCGCTGGCGTTCGTGATGGTCGCCGGGCCGCAACTGGTCAGCGCGGTCTTCCTGGCCGCCAGCCGCGACCCGCGCCGCAGTTCGGTGGCCTACCTGGCGGGCGCCGCGCTGGGGGTGCTCATTCCGCTGACCGTCTGGTACGGCGTGTTCCGGGCGGTCCGGCACAGCGCCGGCAACGGCGCGAAGGACAGCGGCAGCCGGCACCTGATCGACTGGATCGTGCTGGTGCTGCTGCTCGTACTCATGGTGATCACGTTCCTGAGGCGCGAGCGGAACCAGCCGCCGGGCTGGATGCGCAGGTTGGAGGATCCGCGGCCCGCGTTCGCGTTCGGTCTCGGCGTGGTGCTCTTCCTCGCCATGCCCAGCGACGAGGTCACCATGGCGTCGGTCGCCGGCAGCCTGGCCGGTCACGACCGGCCGTGGTGGCACCTGCTGCCGTTCCTGGTGCTCACCGTGCTGCTGCTGGCACTGCCGCTGCTCGCGCTGGTGCTGCTCGGCGCCCGCGCGGAGCGGCTGCTGCCGAAGGTCCGCGACTGGTCCAACGCGCACTCGTGGATCATCAGCGAGGCGGTGATCCTGATCTTCGTGGCGATCGTGCTGTCCGACCTGGTTTAGGGGCCGAGGTCCAGCTCGGCCAGGACCGGGTAGTGGTCGGAGGCGGCGTCGGCCCCGCCGTCGCGGACCACCCGCACCGCGCGGACCCGGTCGGCGAGCGCCGGGGTGGCGAGCAGGTAGTCCAGGCGCATCCCGGCGAACTCCGCGCCGCCGTGCCGGGTCGGCACGGTCAACCCGCCGGGCTCGTCGCCGCCGGAGCGCGGCCAGAGGTCGACCAGGCCGCCGTCGAGCAGCCGGGCCACCGCGCGGGTGTCCACGGTACGGCCGTCGCGGCGCAGGTGCCGGCGCCGGTAGCCGGGGGCGAGCCCGGCCAGCCGGTCGGTGTGCTCGACGCCCGGGTCCAGCGTGTTCAGGTCCCCGACGAGCAGGGCCAGCTCTCCCCCGGTGCGCCGCACCGCCGCCGCCAGCCAGTCCGCCTCCATCCGCCGCCGCCCACCGGAGTACGGGTTGAGGTGGGTGCTGAACACGGTCAGCGGCCCGGCCCCGGTGGCCACCTCGACCCGGGCGGCGGCGTGGTGGAACGGCCGGCGCACCCGCCCGGCGCGTAGCACCCGCAGCGGCGGGCGGACCAGCACCGCCACCGGCTGGCCGAACCAGGACCGGGCCACGTACGGCGCCATTCCGGCCCGCTCCGCCAGCCCGCCGAGGGTGCGGTCCAGCCCGCGCAGCTCCTGAAGCGCCAGCACGTCGGGGCGCTGCGCGGCGATGACCGAGACGATCCGGTCCCGGCGGTCGGTGCCGTCGCGGTCCCGCCCGCCGGTGCGGATGTTCCAGGTCATCACCCGCAGCATCGGGGTCAGTCCGCCCGGCCGGCCTTGGCCAGCTCGTCGTCCAGCTCGTCCACCTGCTCGGATTCGATCGCCGGCTGGTTGCCCCGCTCAACGTCGGCGTTCGGCCGGATCACCCACCACAGCAGCGACAGCCAGAGCGCGCCGAGGATGATCGCGCCCATGAAGTCGGTCGGGTGGTGCATGCCCCGGTACATCCGGGAGGTCGCCACGCCGACCGGCATGATCACGGCCATCGCCACAAACAGCCACCGCCACCACCTGTCGGTGCGGGGGAACACGATGATCGCCATCGCGGCCCAGAGGCAGATGGTCGCCGCGATGTGCCCGGACGGGAACGACGAGGTGGGCATCTGCCCGTCCAGGTTCTCTACCGGCGGGCGGGGTCGCTCCACCACCCGCGCGCTGGACAGGAAGAGGCTCAGCTCGCCGAACATCGCCAGCACCACGAACAGCACCGGCCGCCAGCGACGCCACACGGCCAGCACGATCGGGCAGAACACCAGCGAGACCAGCAGGATGGCGTGGGTGTCGCCGAACTTGCTCCACCACCAGCTCAGATCCGTGAGCGCGTCGGTGTGCCGGGCGGCGAACCAGCGGGGCACCTCGGTGTCGAGCCAGTCGAAGACGGTGCCCTTGGCGTGGTAGCTGACGTACATGCCGAAGGCGTAGAGCGCGCCGAAGACGATCACCCAGCCGACCAGCAGCTCGGCCACCGCGGACCGGGGGTGCTCCAGCACCTTCTCCTCGGCCGGGGCGGGGGCGATCTCCGCGCCCGCCTCCGGCTCCAGGCCCTCGGTCAGCGGCGGCACCGGCCGGCCGCGCTCGCGTCGCCACAGCCGGAAGGCGTACGCGGTGACGCCCAGCCAGGCCGCGCCGAGCAGCCAGCCGCCGAGCACGTCGGAGACGAAGTGCACGCCCAGCGCGATCCGGGTCAGCCCGACCAGGAAGACGAGCACGGCGGCGATGGCGATGGCCGGTTTGCGCCAGCGCGGCGCCATGGCCGGCAGGAACACCAGCAGCAGCGCCCCGTACGCGACGAACGAGCCGAGCGCGTGGCCGCTGGGGAAGCTGTTGCCGGGCGCGCTCGCGACCGGCACGTCCACCACCGGACGCAGCCGCCCGACGAGCGCCTTGAGCGACGGGTCGAGGATCAGCCCGCCCACACCGGTGATGATCAGGTAGACCGCCAGCCGGGGCTGGCGACGGATCAGCAGGCCCACCACGGCGATGGTGACCAGCCAGATCAGCACCGGTCGGCCGCCCAGGTCGGTGATCGCCTGGAGCACCGTGACCAGCGGGTGGTGCGGCGCCACGAGGTTGTTGAACCACTCGGCCGCCTCGTGGTCGGCGTGCTGGAGCGGGCTCCACCGGAACCGGACGAGCATGAGCAGCACGCCGAACGCCACGCCCGCCCCGGCCACCGCGAGCAGCCCGACCAGGCTCCGCTCCGCGAAGTGGCCGAGCGGCCGGCGACCCGACTCCCTGACCTCGGTCACACCGCACCTCCCTCGTTCTTCTGCGAGGCGCGGTGTACCCGATCGGTGGGTTTCGTACACGCCGTGCCGGCGCGGCGTCAGAGCGCGGTCATGTCGCCGGTGTCGAACAGTTCCTTGCGCTGCGCGTCCGGCTCCCACAGGTCGGGCTGGGCCGGCTCCTCCACCCCGATCCGCATCGCCTCCAACTGGGCGGCGAAGGCCAGCCCGCCGAAGAGCGCCATCCCGGTGAGGTTGGCCCAGAGCAGCAACGCCATCATGCCGGTCAACGCGCCGTAGGTCTGGCCGAAACCGCCGCTGTACTTCACGTACGCGGCGAGCAGCAGGCTGGCCACCCACCAGATGGCGATGGCGATGCCGGCGCCGAAGAAGAGCCAGGACAGGCTGGGCTGCCGGCGTCGAGGGGTGTGCCGGAACAGCGCGGCGACGGCGAGCACGGTCAGGCCGAGGCTGAGCGGCCAGCGGACCACGTCCCAGATCACGGTGGCGACGACACCCCATTCGTAGTGCCGGCGGACCGAGTCGCCCACCGCGCCGCCGCCGACGAGGATCAGGAACCCGATCAGCGCGGGCACGCCGGCGACCACGGCGAGCACCGCGGCGCGCACGTACTTGGGGAACGCCGGGCGGTCCCGCTCGACGCCGTAGATCCGGTTGGCGCCGCGTTCGATCTGCGCCATCGTGGTGGTCAGCGCCACCAGGCCGGTGATCAGACCGAGGGTCAGCGCCAGCTCGCCGGCGTCCTCGGTGCGGTCCGAGTCGGACAGCAGCTCCTGCACCATGGACTGGCTCTGCCCGGGCGTGATCGCCAGCACCGTGTCGGCCACGACCTTGCCGCCCTCGTCCGCCCCGAGGTCGGTGATCAGGCCGGTGAGCGCGATCAGGAACGGCACCACGGCCAGGCAGAGCTGGAGCGCCAGGGCCCGGGAGTGGCTGAAGCCGTCGCCGTAGCGGAACCGGATGAAGGCGTCCCGCAGCAGGCACCAGCCCCCGTGCCGGCGCAGCGTGTGCCAGGCGTCGTCGGCGGAGAGCTGGTCGGAGCTCATCAGCCGGGTCTCGGGGACGAGCTTGGTGCTACTCACGGCGCGCCTCCTCGACCAGGTGCTCGCCGCGCTCGCCGACCGCCTCGGCGTCCTCGGCCAGGTCGGGGTGGTCCTCGGGTTGCGGGACGCAGAGCCAGAGCGACTCGGGCCGGATGGTGGCGCTGAGCGAGCGGCCCGGCTCGATCAGGTCGCCGTCGAGCTGGCGGGGCTGGGCCCGGTTGCTGGCGATCTCGACGGTGCGGGCCCGGAACACCTCCATCCGGGGCACGCTGCCGCGGCGACGCATCACCGCCCAGCCCATGGCCACCCAGTGCCCGAGCCGGCGCGGGGTCAGCACCGCCACGTCGAGCCAGCCGTCGTCGGGCTCGGCGTCGGTGAGCAGGCGTACCCCGCCCTGGAGGCGGCCGACGTTGGCGACCAGGACCGAGCGGGCGCGGCGGCGCAGCGGCGGCCCGCCGTCGATCCGCACCGAGACCCGCATCGGCCGGTCCCGCAGGTGACGGGCGGCGCCGACCAGGTAGGCCGGCCAGCCGATGCGCTTCTTGGTGGTCTCGGAGGTGGAGTCGAGCATCTGGGCGTCGAAGCCCATCCCGGCCATCACCGCGAAGCACTGGTCGCCGACCACGCCCACGTCGAGCCGGCGCATCCCGCGCTCGACGGCGACCTGGAGCCCGGCGGCGAGGTCGCCGGAGAGGCCGAGGTTGGCGGCGAGCAGGTTGCCGGTGCCCTGGGGCAGCACGGCCAGTGCCACGTCGGTGCCGGCGAGCGCGGTGACGCAGGCCATCACGGTGCCGTCGCCGCCGCAGGCGAAGACCACCTCGGCCCCGGCCCGGACGGCCTCCTCGGCCTGGCCCCGACCCGGGTCCTCGACCGTGGTCTCGTGCCAGGTCGGGGCCGGCCAGCCGGCGGCGTCGAGCGCGCCGTCCACCGTCCGCCGGAACTCGTCCAGGTCGGCCACCTTCACCGGGTTGACCACCACGGCGGAGCGCGGGGTCGGGTTCTCCGCGGTCACCGGGCGCTTGTCGTCTGCACCGTCCACGGCGTCAGTGTGCAGGACGTCGGGCGCGGCGGCGACCCGGCGGGCGGGGTCGTTGCGAGGACCGCAATCAGGTTTGGAATCGTCGCCGGCGTCAGGCCGCCTCGCGCAGCGCCGCCTCGACCCGCAGCCGCAGGTCGTCGAGGTCGGCGCCGGCCTCGGTGAGCACCTGCGCGGCCAGGCCGTCGCCCTCCCGCAGCAGCCCGAGCAGGATGTGCTCGGTGCCGATGTGCCGGTGGTGCAGCCGCAGCGCCTCGCGCAGCGACAGTTCCAGCACCTTTCTGGCCCGGGGTGAGAACCGGCCGCTGCCGTGCCGGCGCCGCCACCACCGGCGTGGGCGCGGCGCCGCCTCGCGCAGCGCGTCCGGGCCGAAGGACTCCTCGATCCGGGCCACGATCGCGGCGAGGTCGATGCCGATCTCGCGCAGCGCCGCCGCGTCCGCCGCGCCGAGCCCGTCGACGCCCTGCGCGGTGTGCCGGGCCACCGCCGCGCGCAGGGTGTCGGCCTGGATGCCACCGGCGCTGAGCAGCCGGACCGCCAGGTTGTCGCGGTCGGCCAGCACGCCGAGCAGGAGGTGCTCGGTGCCGACCGGACGCCGGCCCTCGGTCCGGGCCTCGTCGACCGCGTGGTGCACCACGGCCCGGGCCCGGTCGGTGAATCGTTCCAACATCATGCCTCCCAGCTCTCGCGTACCGCCGGCCGCCCGGCGTGCTTCTTGTGGACCGCCTGCCGGCTGACCTCGAGCGCGTCGGCGATCTCCTGCCAGGACCAGCCCTGTCGCCGGGCGTTGTCCACCTGGACCACCTCGAGCCGTTCGAGCAGCCGGCGCAGGGCGAGGACCGCGCGCAGGCCGACCTTCGGGTCGGTGCTGCCGGCCGCCGCCGCGAGTTCCGTCGCTTGACTCATGCCGTCAATGTAGGTTGACACTCGGCTCCTGTCAACCCTGGTTGACAGAAGACACGCCGTCGCCAGTCCCCCGCCCGCCACCACCCGGTGTTACGTTCCGTAGGTGTTCCGTCGCCGTCCGCTGGACCAGCCGGTCGGGGCCGCGCGCCGGCTCACCGCCGGCCGGCTCACCCTGGAGATCGCCGGGGGCAGCGTGGTCGGGCACCACTACCCGGAGAACTACGATGTGCTGCACGTCGACGAGACACTGCCGCTGGCCGTGGTCTGCGACGGCATGGGCGAGGGCGAGGGCAGCCGGGTGGCCGGGGCGACCGCGACCGCGACCTTCGTCGAACAGGTCCGCGCCGCCTGGCCGACCGTCGACGCCGCCGGGCTGCGGGCCGCCACCACCGTGACCCAGACCCGGGTGCGCCGTGCCGGCGCGGCGCTTGTCGGGCTGACCGGGTGCACGCTCACCGCGCTCGTGGTCGAGCCGGACGGCGGCCAGGGCTGGCTGGTGCAGATCGGCGACTCGCGGGCCTACCGGCTGCGCGACGGGCTGCTGGAGCTGGTCACGGTCGACCACACGATGGCCTGGCTCGGCGTGCTGCACGGCTGGTGGCCGGTCGGCTCGCCGGAGGCGGTCCGGGCCCGCTACCAACTGCTGCGCTACGTCGGCCACCCGGACCGGCCCGATCCGGACCTGCTCGCCGTGCCGCTGCGGCGCGGCGACACCTGGCTGCTCTGCACCGACGGGGTGAGCGACCAGCTCGGTTACCACCGGCTGCGGGACCTGCTCGCCGTCCGGCGGGACCCGACCCGCACCGCCCAGGCCCTCCTCGACGCCAGCCTCGACGCCGGCGGCGACGACAACGCCACCGCCGTGGTGCTGCGCGTCCACCCCACCCTGCCCGCCCCGCGCTGAGCATCCCGACCCCCGCCGAATCCGGCGACCCGGTCCGGCCGACCCGACCACCCGTCTACCGTGGGGGAAAGCGCGGTCGGGAGGTGAGCCGCAATGGCCGCACCCGGCCACGGCGCGGTGGTCGTCGGCGTGGGCCCGTCGACGGAGGCCCTCACGGTGGTCCGCACGGCCGCCGGCGAGGCCGCCGCGCACGACCGGCCGCTGCACCTGCTGCACGCGTTCAACTGGGCCGCGACCTCCGGCCCCGCCCCGGCCGGCGGCACCCGCACCGACGCGGAGAACCTGCTCGAACAGGCCCGCCAGATCGCCGCCGCCGCCGCGCCGGAGGTGCCGGTCAGCGGCGAGATCGTGGAGGGCTCACCGGTCGAGGCGCTGCTGCGGGCCGCCGACGTCGCGTTCCTGGTCGCGCTCGGCGACGGCGGCATGGCCACCTGCCCGGCCTGCGTACCGGCCGACGCGCCGGCCGTCGAACTGGCCGCCCGGGCCGGCTGCCCGGTCCTGATCGGCCGGACCGAACCGGCCCCGCCCGGTCCGCTGCTCGTCGGCTACGACGGCTCGCCGGGCTCCCACGGCACCCTCGGCTACGCCTTCGACTGCGCCGAACGCCGGGGCGCCCGGCTGCTCGCCGTCCGGGTGGTCGAGCCGGACCGCGACGACGACGGCGACGGCGTACTCGAAGAGGCGGTCAACCGCCACGCCGCCCGACACCCTCAGGTGGCCGCGAGCTGCGAGACCGTTCGTGGCGACCCCCGGGCCGTCCTGCTCGACCGGTCCCGCTCGGCGCAGCTCACCTTCGTCGGCGCTCGGGGCGACGGGCCGGTGCGGTCCAGCCTGGGTGAGGTGAGCCAGTCCCTGCTCTACCACGCGCCGGCCCCGCTGATCGTGGTACGCGGGCTCGACCCGGACGCCCGGGACGGGTCATGACGCCCACCCGGCCCGGGACCTACGGCCCTGACCGGCGCCACCGGGCACGGGAGAGATTGGACGTGTCGGGGACGGCAGACGCCTCCCCGAGTGGCAGACGACCCCGAGCCACGAGAGGGTAAGGCAGCATGGAGACCGCGCTGGACCTGCACAGCCCCCTGACCGACGACGACCTGCGCCGGCTGGACGCCTACTGGCGGGCGGCGAACTACCTGACCGTCGGGCAGATCTACCTGCTCGACAACCCGCTGCTCCGCGAGCCGCTGCGGCCCGAGCACATCAAGCCGCGGCTGCTGGGCCACTGGGGCACCAGCCCGGGACTCAACCTGCTCTACGCGCACCTCAACCGCGTCATCGTCGACCGGGACCTGTCCGCGATCTTCATCACCGGCCCGGGCCACGGCGGCCCCGCGCTCGTCGCCAACACCTGGTTGGAGGGCACCTACAGCGAGCTCCACCACCACATCCCCCGGGACGAGTCCGGCATGCAGCGGCTGTTCCGCCAGTTCTCCTTCCCCGGCGGCATCCCCAGCCACGTGGCGCCGGAGGTGCCGGGTTCGATCCACGAGGGCGGCGAGCTGGGGTACGCGCTGAGCCACGCCTACGGCGCCGCGTTCGACAACCCCGACCTGCTGGTCGCCTGCGTGATCGGCGACGGCGAGGCGGAGACCGGCCCGCTCGCCGGAAGCTGGCTGTCGAATGTGTTCCTCAACCCGGCCCGGGACGGGGCGGTGCTGCCGATCCTGCACCTCAACGGCTACAAGATCGCCAATCCGACCGTGCTGGACCGGATCCCCGCCGAGGACCTGCTGGACCTGATGCGCGGCTACGGCTATCAGCCGTACGTGGTCGAGGGCGACGACCCGACGGCCGTGCACCACCTGCTCGCCGCGACCCTCGACCGGGCGGTCGACGAGATCGCCGAGATCCAGCGCCGGGCCCGCTCCGGCGGCGACGTCGAGCGCCCCCGCTGGCCGATGATCGTGCTGCGTACGCCGAAGGGCTGGACCGGGCCGGCGGACGTCGACGGCAAGCAGGTCGAGGGGACCTTCCGCGCCCACCAGGTGCCCATCGCCGAGGTACGCGACAACCCGGCGCACCTGGCCGAGTTGGAGCGCTGGCTGCGCAGCTACCGGCCGGAGGAGTTGTTCGACGCCACCGGCGGCCCGGTGGCCGAGCTGGCCGCGCTGCCCCCGACCGGCGACCGCCGGATGAGCGCCAACCCGATCGCCAACGGCGGCAAGCTGCTGCGCGAGCTGGACCTGCCGGACTTCCGCGACTACGGGGTCGACGTCGAGGAGCCCGGCGGCACGGTGGCCGGCGCGACCGGCGCGCTCGGACCCTGGGTCCGCGACGTGATCACCCGTAACCCGGAGACGTTCCGCCTGTTCGGCCCGGACGAGGTCGCCTCCAACCGGCTCGGCGCCGCGTTCGAGGTCACCGACCGCGCGTTCGTCGGCCGCCGGCAACCCGGCGACGACCACCTCTCCCCCGACGGCCGGGTGATGGAGGTGCTCTCCGAACACCTCTGCGAGGGCTGGCTGGAGGGCTACCTGCTGACCGGCCGGCACGGACTCTTCACCAGCTACGAGGCGTTCATCCACATCGTCGACTCGATGGTCAACCAGCACGCCAAGTGGCTCAAGGTGACCCGGCACATCCCCTGGCGGGAGCCGATCGCCTCGCTGAACTACCTGCTCTCCAGCCACGTCTGGCGACAGGACCACAACGGCTTCTCGCACCAGGACCCGGGCTTCATCGACCACGTGGCCAACAAGAAGGCCGAAGTGGTGCGGGTCTACCTGCCGCCGGACGCCAACACGCTGCTCTCCACCATGGACCACTGCCTGCGCAGCCGGCACTACATCAACGTGGTGGTGGCCGGGAAGCAACCCGCGCCGAACTGGCTGACCATGGACGAGGCGATCCAACACTGCCGCCGTGGCCTGGGCATCTGGGACTGGGCGAGCACCGACGACGGCGCCGAGCCGGACGTGGTGCTCGCCTGCGCCGGCGACGTGCCGACGCTGGAGACCCTCGCGGCGGCCGACCTGCTGCGCCAGCACCTGCCCGACCTGAAGGTGCGGGTGGTGAACGTGGTCGACCTGATGCGCCTGCAACCGCCCTCGGAACACCCGCACGGCCTGCCGGACAACGAGTTCGACACGATCTTCACCCGCGACAAGCCGGTCATCTTCGCCTACCACGGCTACCCGTGGCTGATCCACCGGCTCACCTACCGCCGGACCAACCACGAGAACCTGCACGTGCGCGGCTACAAGGAGGAGGGCACCACCACCACGCCGTTCGACATGGTGATGCTCAACGACCTGGACCGCTTCCACCTGGTCATCGACACCATCGACCGGGTGCCCGGGCTGCGGTCACGCGCCGCCCACCTGCGCCAGGAGATGGTGGACACCCGCCAGGCCTGCCGCGACCACACCCGCGAGTACGGCGAGGACGACCCTCGGGTCGTCGAGTGGCGCTGGATCCGCGAAACCAACCCCGCTGTCAGGAGTGGCGAATGAGTGCGAACGAGGAGATCCTGGTCGGCTACGACGGCTCCGCCGACGCTGCGGTGGCCCTGCGCTGGGCGCTGGACGAGGCCGACCGCTCGGGCCGGCCGGTGCGGCTGGCGTACGTCTTCGAGTGGTTGACCGTGGCCGGCTGGATCGGTCCCGGCGTGGCCCCGGGGATCTGGCCGGACGAGCACGCCCGGGTGCAGGTGGAGGAGCTGGTCCGCAAGGCGGCGGCGGACGCCGCCGCCGAGCGGCCCGGCGTCACCGTGCACGGCGAGGTGTTCGACGGCCCGCCCGCGCTGGTGCTCCAGGAACGCTCGGCCGAGGCGGCGATGCTGGTGCTCGGCAGCCGGGGGCACGGCGGTTTCGGCGGCCTGCTCGCCGGTTCCACCGCGGTCTCCGTCACCGCGCACGCCCACTGCCCGGTGGTGGTGGTCCGGGACGGCCAGGTCGCCACGTCCGGGCCGGTGGTGGTCGGCACGGACGGTTCCGAGCCGGCGCTGCGGGCGCTCGGCTTCGCCGTCGAGCGGGCCGCCCAGCGGGACGTGCCGCTGCGGGTGCTGCGGGCCTGGGACCCCCCGCGCGACAGGTGGGCGTCGCCGGGCTTCGACCCGGAGGAGAGCACCGGGATCGAGCGGGCCGCCGTCGAGGCGGAGCTGGCCCCGTGGCGGGAGACGTTCCCCGACGTGCCGGTGGAGATCACGGCGGTTCCCGGCAGCGCGGCGTCGCTGCTGGTGGAGGCGAGCCGGTCGGCGCATCTCGTGGTGGTCGGCAGCCGCGGCCGGGGCGGCCTGCGGGGCATGCTGCTCGGCTCGGTGAGCCAGCAGCTCATCCAGCACGCCGCCTGCCCCGTCGCGGTCGTCCGGGAGTGAAGGAGGGGCCCCCTCTTAACGCCTTTGGTAGAGGAGGGGGCCCCTATTAACGCCCGGCGGGGCGCCCCGCCGGGCGCTCGGCGGGGCGGTCGGCCGGGTTGAGGGAGAAGAAGTCCTCCTCCTCCTGGGCCAGGTGCAGGCGCAGCACCGCGTCCAAGCCGTAGAGCGCCGCCAGCAGGTCGGGCACCTCCGGCGCGGGCAGCCGGCCGTCCAGGGTCGCCAGGTGCCCGCCGATCCGCTCCACCAGCCGGACGATCTCCACGTGCGCCCGGCTCATCGTCGAGGTCGCCTCGTCGCTGCCGAGCGGGCCGGCCAGCGCCGGGTAGAGCTGCCGTTCCTCCGCCTCCTCGTGCGGCAGCACCTCGTCGACCAGCCGGCGGTGCACGTCGCGCAGCGCCGGCCCGCACTCCGGCGCGTCCGGGCGGGTCGCCACCAGGTCCGCGGTGTCCCGCAGCCGGGCCAGCACGTCACGGACGCCGCCGTGCTCCCGCTCGTACCGGTCGAGCAGCTCCCGGGTGTGCGGGGGGATCGCACGCCGTCGCAGGCCGCCGCCGAGAGCGCGTAGCGCGTTGAGGATCACCAGCACGTCGATGCCCTCCTGGAGGAACGCGCCCGCCACCGGTGGCAGCCGGCCGGCGGCGGCCACCAGCATGGCCAGCACCGCCAGCCCCATCCCGACGGTGGCGCTCTGCACCGCGACGCGGCGGGCGTACCTGGCGATCTCGACGGCGTCGGCGAGCCGGTCCAGCCGGTCCACGGTGAGCACCGCGTCGGCCACGTCGGCGGAGGCGGTCGCCCCGGTGGCGCCCATCGCCACCCCGACGTGCGCCTCGGCCAGCGCCGGGGCGTCGTTCACCCCGTCGCCGACCATCACGGTCACCGCCCGCGCCGACTCCGCGCGTACCCGATCGGCCTTCTCCCGCGGCGAGCACCGCGCGATCACGTCGTCCACGCCGACGACCTGCGCCACCTGCCGGGCCGTGCCCGGCCGGTCGCCGGTCACCATGACCAGCCGGGTCAGCCCCGCCTCCCGCAACCGCCGCACCGTCCGCCGCGCGTCCGGGCGGACCGGGTCCTCCAGCAGGATCGCGCCGAGCGGCCCCCGCTCGTCGCTCACCCACACCGTGGACCGGCCGGACAGCTCGGCCCGCTCCCGCACCCGGTCCGCCCACGGCGGCGGCTCGCCGTCGAGCTGGCCGACCCGGACCGTCCGGCCGTCGACCCGGCCGGTCACCCCGCGTCCCGGTTCCTCGGTCACGCCGGTCGGGTCGGCCAGCGGCAGGCCCCGCTCGCGGGCCTGCCGGACCAGCGCGGCGGCCAGCACGTGCGGCGAGAGCTGCTCGACGGAGGCCGCCAACCGCAGCACCTCGTCCCGGTCGCCGCCGGGGGCCACCACCGTCTCCGCGGCCCGGGGCCGGCCGGCGGTGAGCGTGCCGGTCTTGTCCACCAGCAGGGTACGGGCGCGGCCGAGTTGCTCCAGCGACCCGCCGTCACGCACCAGCACCCCCCGGCGGGCGACCCGGGACAGCCCGGAGACCACCGCGATCGGGGTGGCCAGCAGCAGCGGGCACGGGGTGGCCACCACCAGCACCGCCACCGCCCGCACGAACTCGCCGGACAGCAGCCACGCCAGGGCCGCCAGCAGCAGCGTGAACGGCACGAAACCGGCCGCGTACCGGTCGGCGAGCCGCACCATCGGGGCCTTGCGCGCCGTCGCCTCCCCGGCCAGCCGGACGATGCCGGCGTACGTGCTCTCCGCCGCGTTGCGGCTGGCCCGCAACCCGAAACCGGCGCCGGCGTTGACCACGCCGCTTGCCACCTGCTCGCCGGCGGCGCGGCCGACCAGCCGCGACTCCCCGGTCACCACCGACTCGTCGAGCGTGGCCGCCTCCTCGACCGTGCCGTCCACCGGCACCACGTCACCGGGACCCACCACCAGCCGGTCGCCGGCGGCCACCCGGTCCAGCGGCACCACCTCGATCCCGCCGTCGGCGGTGCGCCGCCGGGCCTGCCGGGGCGCACGTTCCAACAGTGCCCGCAGGTCACGGGTGGCCCGGCGACGGGCGTACTCCTCGAGCGCCCGCCCGGTGGCGACCATCACCGCGATGACGGCGCCGGCCAGATACTCCCGCACCAGCAGCGCGCCGAGCAGGGCCAGTACGGCGATGACGTCCACCCCGAACTGCCGGCGCCACAGTTGACGCAGCACCGACCAGGCGGCCGGCGCCAGGGCGAACACGGTGACCGCGGCCCAGACCAGACCGGCCGCGCCCCGCGCCCCCGCGAACCACAGCGCCGCGCCGCCGAGCACGGCCAGCGTGAGCAGCGCCAGCGGGACCCACTCGGCCGGCACGGCCCGCCGGGCCCGGGCCGGCCGTTCGGGTACGCATTCGCGCGGTCCGGTTCCCATGTCCGGATCGTCTCAGTGCCGGCGCGGAGCAGGTAGGGCGAACGCGGGTAAACCGGGAGGTCGAAGGACCCGTGCGATCCGCCCGACCATGCCAGAGGATGGAGCGGTAACCCCACCCGGCGCGTCCCCGGCGTGGGGCACGATGGGGAGAAACAGGAAAGGTCGTGACGATGAGCCACGAGACGCCGACCACCGACCGCCCGCTGACCACCGCGCTCGCGGAGGCCGCCGGAATGGCCGGCCACGCGCCCTCGGTGCACAACACCCAGCCCTGGCACTGGACCGTCCTCCCCGACGCGCTGGAACTACGGGTCGTCCGGGAACGTCACCTCAGCGTCATGGACCCGGAGGGCCGGTTGCTGGTGGTGAGCTGCGGCGCCGCGCTGCACCACGCCCGGATGGCACTGGCCGCCGAGGGCTGGACCCCGGTGGTGGAACGCCTGCCCGACCCGCACCAGCCCGACCTGATGGCCCGGCTCACCGGGCTGCGCCACACCGGCGCCGACCCGGACGCCATGCGCCTGGTGCAGTGCATGCGGGTGCGGCACACCGACCGGCGGCCGGTGAGCGACGAGCAGGTCCCCACCGCCACGCTCGGCGACATCGACCGGGCCGCCACCCGCGAGGGGGTGAACCTGCAACTCCTCAACGACATGCAGAAGATCGAGCTGGCCGGCGCCGCCCAGCAGGCCGCCGTCGTCGAGGCGGACAGCCCGGAGCTGCGCGAGGAGCTGGCCTACTGGATCAACCGGACCGGCACCGGCACCGGCCTGCCGCCGGAGGTGCTGCCCGACCAGCCGGCGCAGACCACCGTGCCGGGCCGCGACTTCGGCCACCCCGGTTCGCTGCCGATCGGCCCCGGCCACGACAAGGCCGCCGTCTACGCCATTCTCTGGGGCTCCGAGGACGAGCCGATGAGCTGGCTGCGCGCCGGCGAGGCGCTCTCCGCCGCCTGGCTCGAAGCCACCCGGCACGGGGTGTCCCTGGTGCCGCTCTCCGGCGTGGTGGAGGTCGACGGCACCCGCGAGGTGCTGCGGCAGACGCTCGCCGGTCTCGGCCACCCCTACCTGAGCATGCGGCTCGGCCTGGCCGACCCGACGCAGGCCGGCCCGCCGCACACCCCGCGGCTGGACGCCGCGCAGACGGTCGACACCACGGCGGTACGCGACCACAGCTCCTGAGGGTCTCGTCGGCCCGCGCCACCGGGCGATAGCATCGCCCGGTGGCAGCCGCAGCGAACCCCCGGCACGAGCACGTCACGCCGTCACTCGGGCTGACCCCGCTGTCCCGGGTCCGCCTCGACGAGCTGTTGCAGGAGATGCTCGACCGGGTCGGCGAGGTGGTGACCAGCCGGGAACGGTTACGCGCGCTGCTCGACGCGGTCGTCGGCATCGGCTCCGACCTCGACCTGCGCAGCACGCTGCAACGGATCGTGCAGTCGGCGTGCGAGCTGGCCGGCGCCCGTTACGGCGCGCTCGGGGTGATCGGCCCCGACCGGATGCTGCACGACTTCATCGTCCACGGCATCGACCCCGAGCTGCACGCCCGCATCGGCGAGCTGCCGCACGGGCGGGGCGTGCTCGGCCTGCTCATCGACGAACCGAAGCCGCTGCGCATGCCGGACATCACCCGCCATCCCCGGTCGTACGGGTTCCCGCCGAACCACCCGCCGATGCACAGCTTCCTCGGCGTGCCGGTGCGCATCCGCGACCACGTGTGGGGCAACCTCTACCTGGCCGAGAAGCAGGGTGCCGCCGAGTTCACCGACGACGACGAGGAGATCGTGAGCGCGCTCGCCGCCGCGGCCGGTGTGGCGATCGAGAACGCCCGCCTCTACGCGCTCGCGCACCGGCGGGAGCGCTGGCTGGCCGCCGCCGCCGAGATCACCTCGGTGCTGCTGGGCGAGGTCCGCCGCACCGACGCGCTGTCGCTTGTCGCCCGCCGCGCCCGCGAGGTCGCCGAGGCGGAGTTGGCCCTGGTCCTGCTCTACGACGAGGACGAGGCGCAGTTCACCGTCGAGGTGGTCGACGGCGCCGACCCGGCCGCCCGGGAACTGGTCGGCGCGGTCCTGCCCGCCGCCGAGACCAGCTTCGCCGGATCGGCCACGGAACGCCGGCACGAGCAGGTCGACGACCTCGCCGGGGCGGCGCCGTGGCCCCGCCCGGTGATCGCCGGACCGGCCGTGGTGTCCCCGCTCGCCGCGGCCGACACGCTGCACGGCGTACTCGTGATCGCGCACCGGCCCGACCACGGCCCCGCCGCCGACGACGACCTCGCCCTGCTCGCCAGCTTCGCCGGCCAGGCGGCGCTGGCCATGGAACGCGCCCGCGGGCAGGAGGAACGGGAGCTGCTGGTGGTCCTGGAGGACCGCGAGCGGATCGCCCGCGACCTGCACGACGTGGTGATCCAGCGGCTCTTCGCCACCGGCCTGCAACTGCAGAGCGGCGCGATGAACGCCCGGCCCGAGGCGGCCAAGCGGATCAACCAGGCGGTCGACGACCTGGACGCCACCATCCGCGACATCCGGCGCACCATCTTCGAGCTGCGCACCCCGATGAGCGCGGCGCTGCGCACCGAGATCCGGGAGGCGGTCGAGGCCGCCGCCGAGTCGCTGGGTCACCGGCCCGACCTGGAACTGGTCGGCCCGGTCGACAGCGCCGTCCCGGACGAGCTGCGCCCCGAGCTGGTCGCCGTGCTGCGCGAGGCGCTGTCCAACGCGGTACGCCACGCACACGCCGACCGGGTGGCGGTGCGGGTGAGGGTCGACGGCGGCCGGGTCGACGTCACGGTCACCGACGACGGGGTCGGCTGCGGCCCGGAGGCGGCCCGCAGCGGCCTGGTCAACCTGCGTGAACGCGCCGAACGGCTCGGCGGCGAATTCACCCTGCGCCGGGTCGAGCCGCACGGCACCGAGCTGCGCTGGAGCGTCCCGCTCGCCTGAGGTCAGTGGGTCTTGCCGAGCAGCCGGGTGGCCAGCACCGCCGCCTGGGTCCGCCGTTCCAGGCCCAGCTTCGCCAGCACGCTTGAGACGTAGTTCTTCACCGTCTTCTCCGCCAGGAACATCTTGCCGGCGATCTCGCGGTTGGTGAGCCCCTCGGCGACGTACTCCAGGATCCGCCGCTCCTGCTCGGTGAGCGACTTCAGCTCCCGCGGCTGCTCCACCCCGCTGCGGATGCGCTCCAACACCCGGGTGGTGATCGCCGGGTCGAGCAGCGACTGCCCGGCCGCCACCCGGCGCACCGCGTCCACCAGATCGGTGCCACGGATCTGCTTCAGCACGTAGCCGGCGGCACCCGCCATGATCGCCGCGAACAGCGCCTCGTCGTCCTCGTAGGAGGTGAGGATCAACCCCTTGATCGACGAGTCCACGGCGCGGACGTCCCGGCAGACGTCGATGCCGTTGCCGTCGGGCAGCCGGGCGTCGAGGATCGCCACGTCGGGGCGGAGCGCGGGAATCCGCCGCGCCGCCTCCTGGGCCAGGCCGGACTCGCCGACCACCTCGATGTCGCCGCTGCTGGTCAGCAGGTCGGCCAGGCCACGACGGACGACCTCGTGGTCGTCGAGCAGGAACACGCGGATCATCAGTCCTTTCTACCGTCCCCCCGGCGCTCCCGCACGGGCCGAAGGTCCCGTCCGGCCCGCCCCACCGGGACGGTCGGCCCCACCCAGGTGGGGACCTCCGGCCCTGCTCAGGGCGCGTCGCGGTGACGCACCGTGGGGGTGGATCCAGCGGAGGGAGCACGACCATGGGATACACCGTCCGGCAGCTGCGGGCCGCGGGGGCCGACGCGGTACGCGCCCCGTCGCTGCACAACACCCAGCCGTGGCGGTTCCGGCTGCGCGACGGCGGCATCGAGGTCGCCGTCGACCCGCGGCGCGCCCTGCCGGCCACCGACCCGACCGGCTGGGGCGCGCGGATCGCCTGCGGGGCGGCGCTGTTCAACCTGCGGCTGGCGCTCGCCGTGGCGGGCACCCCGGCCACGGTCCGGCTGCGCCCCTACCCGGCCGACCCGGACGTGGTGGCCCGGCTCGAACCCGACGTGCCGCGCCGGCCCACCCCGACCGAGCAGAGCCTGCACGGGGCGATCGCCCGCCGGTTCAGCAACCGCGCGCCGTTCTGGCCCGACCCGGTGCCGGCCGAGGCCCGCTGGCGGCTCGGCGAGGCGGCCCGGGCCGAGACGTGCTGGCTGGAACTGGTCATCGGCACCAGCGCGGTCAACGCGCTCGCCGAGGTCGCCCGCAGCGCCCACCGGGTCCTCGAACGCGACCCCGCGTACGTGGCCGAGCGGGTCGACTGGATGCGCTCCGAGCCCGCCCCCGACGGGGTGCCCGCCGCCGCCGGCGGACCGCAGAGCGAACCGCAGGACCTGCTGCCGCAGCGCGGCTTCGGCGCTCGCCACCGCGCCCCCGGCCGGGACTTCGAACCGGAGCCGCTCGTCGCCGTCCTCGGCACCCCCGGCAACACCGCCACCGACCAGGTCGTCGCCGGGCAGGCGCTGCAACGGGTGCTGCTCACCGCCACCGACGCCGGGCTCGGCGCGTCGCTGCTCTCCCAACCGATCGAGGTGCCGGCGGCGCGGGAGGCGCTGCGGCTGTCCCTGGGCCGGTTCGGCACCCCGCAGATGGTGATGCGGATCGGCTACGGGCAGCCGGGATGCGCCACCCCGCGCCGCCCGGTCGACGAGGTGCTCGACCTGCCGGTCGTGCCGGCCTGACCGCCGCCACCCGCCGACCGCGGTTCGTGCCGGCCCGACCGCTGCCCACCGGCCTCCGCGCTGCCGGCCCGGCCCTCGCCGCACCCCGCCGGTCAGGCCGGCAGGGTGGCCAGCAGCGCGGCCTCCCGTTCCGGGGCCAGGCCCACCGCGGCCCGCGCCGGCCGTCCCGCCCGCGCCGGCACACGACCCACCTCGCGCAACCACCGCCAGGTGTCGGCGACCGTCTCGGCGACCGGCCGGCAGACCAGACCCGCCGCGTACGCCCGCTCCACGTCCCGCTCCTGCAACCAGCGGTATTCGTGCCCGCGCGGGATCCACACCGGCAGGTCGTTCCACGGCTCCACCCCGGCGGCCAGGATCGGCTCCGGCTCCGTCCAGCACAGCGTCGCGTCCGACCCGGTCGCCGCCACCACCGCGTCGAGCAGCTCACCCATCGTCGTGTGCCCGGTGCGACTGACCACGTTGTACGCCCCGCCGACGCCCTCGGCGCCCCGGTCCAGCAGCCAGCTCGCCAGGTCGCGGACGTCGACGTACTGCACCGGGAGGTCGCGCGGGCCCGGCGCCAGCACCGCACCGCCCCGGGCGATCCGGTGCAGCCACCACGGCAGCCGGCCGATGTCCTCCCCCGGCCCGAGGATCAGACCGGCCCGCGCCAGCAACGCCCGGTCGCCGAACACCTCCACCACGGCCCGCTCCCCACCGGCCTTGTTGCTCGCGTAGTCGCCGTCGTCCGCGTCCGGCTCCGCGGCGACGGTCCGCGCTTCCTCCCCGCTGCCCGGGTCGACCGGCGGCGCGTACACCGAGCCGCTGGAGACGTAGACGTAGTGCAGGGCCGCGTCGGCGAGCGCCCGCGCCGCGTCCCGTACCGCCCGGGGCGCGCCGTCCCAGGTGTCCACCACCAGATCCCACTCGCCGCCGACGAGCGCGGCCAGCCCGCCGGGCGCGTCGCGGTCACCCCGCAACCGGTGTACGCCGGCCGGCGCCTCCCCGTGCATCCCCCGGTTGAACACGGTGACCGACCAGTCGCGGCGCGCCGCCTCGGCCACCACCGCCCCACCGACGAAACCCGTGCCGCCCAGCATCAACAGTCGCATGGACCCACCCTGCCCGGCAGCCTGGAACCGGGGCACCCCGTTTCACAGTGAGCGGATCTGCCAACGGCAGAATGATCCACCCGGCTCGGCGCGGTGGCGGCCGTGGAGTGCGGGTGGAACGGTGTGGGTGTCTCCGGCGCGTTGAGACACCCCTGGCGTTCCAGTCGTGGCCCAGGCAGAGCACGGGTGGAACGGTGTGGGTGTCTCCAGCGCGTTGAGACACCCCTGACGTTCCAGTCGCGGCCCAGGCAGAGCACGGGTGGAACGGTGTGGGTGTCTCCGGCGTTCCCATTGTGGGCTTGGGTGTCTGACGGCGTGCGGGATGCGGTCGCCGTGCGCGGGTGGGTGGGGTGTCCGGTTCGGGGGTGGTGGGTGGCACTCCGACGGTGGAATCGTCGCCGGGGTGGGGGCGTTGTAACCCGGTGAACGACCGAGGAAGGCCCGCGCCGACACCATGCCGCGCGTTCGACCCGCCCCTGGGAATGACGGTGGGTAGCCGGTCGTTACACCCTTCACCCCGGCACCGCGTTGAGGCCCCGCCCCGCGAAGCCGCCGGACCCCCCCGAAAAGCTTTGAGCGCCTGACGGTGCTTGCACACGCGCCCAGCCTTCCCCCGTGGTGCGTGGTGTCGACCCCCGGAATGGAGCCCCCTGATGAACACGATCCTGCGTAAGAGCGTCCTGGGTATCGCCGGTCTGGCGTTCACCGGTGGTGTGTTCGCCGGTCCGATCGCCGCCCACGCCGACACCGCCCACGCCGCCACGGCGGGTAAGCCGGTCGCCGTGCAGGCCGAAGGTAAGCAGTCGAGCATCACGCTCAACGGTGAGCAGACGGCCAACGTCAAGGCGATCATCGCCGCGACGAAGAAGGCCGGCCTGCCCGAGCGGGCCGCGGTCATCTCCATCGCCACGAGCTTGCAGGAGTCGAAGCTGGAGAACCTGGGTCACCTCGGCGACTCCAACGACCACGACTCCCTCGGTCTGTTCCAGCAGCGCCCCTCCTCCGGCTGGGGCACCCCGGAGCAGATCACCGACCCCGAATACTCCACCCTGGCGTTCCTCAAGGGCCTGAAGCAGGTCGACGGCTGGCAGGACATGCCGCTGACGAAGGCCGCGCAGACCGTGCAGGTGTCCGCGTACCCCGACGCCTACGCGCAGTGGGAGAACCAGGCCACCGACCTCGTCGCCAAGTACTGGAACAGCTGACACACACGAAGGCCGGCACCCCCGAACCACGGAGGTGCCGGCCTTCGGCGCGTACCCGATCAGGCCGGCGGCAGGATGAACGTCCACGTGGTGGTGGTCGTGCTCGCCGCGGCGCCGACTGCGGCCAGTCCGCCGTAGCTGCCCACCGGAACGCTGCTCGCCGCGTCGGCGAGCAGGCCGGTCACCCGGCCGCCGCCGGTCTGCGAACTGTTGCTGCGGACCGCGACCCCGGCCGGCGGGGTGAGGGTGGTGGTGGCGGCGTCGCCGTGCAGCCAGTACGACACGGCCCAGCTCTGCGGGGTGGTCACCGGCGCGTACGGGGTGGTCCGGATGGCGGCGCTGGCCGGGTCGGTGGCCCGGGCGAACACCGGTGGGCCCGGCGCGACCCCCCGGTACGCGGCCACCATGAGGTTGCCCTTCGCCTGGCTGTCCAGAGTCACCCGTACCGCCGTGCCCGCGTCCTGCGCGGTCGCGGTCTTCCACCAGGCGGTGGTGGTGGCGTAGCCCCCGTCGAGTCGGTCGAGGCGGTTCCAGCCGGTCACCCCGGTCGGCTCACCGGTGCCGGTGTGGGTGTTCTGGCCGAGCAGGAGCAGCAGTGTGTCCCCGGGCTGCACGGCGGGCGGGACGGTCACCGTGTGGCTGGTCCAGTTGGCGTTCGCGGTGGCCTGCCCGACGAAGGAGATCCGCTCCGGCACCGGCGCGACGGTGACGTCCACGGTCACGGTGCCGGCGGCGCCCCGATCGTCGGTGACCGTCAGCGTGACCGGATAGGTGCCGGCCGCCGCGTACGTGTGGGAGGTGGTCGGCACGGACACGGTGCCGGTGCTGGACCCGTCGCCGAAGTCCCACAGGTGGTCCTGGACCGCGCCGTCGGCGTCGGTCGAGCCGGCCCCGGAGAACGTGCACACCAGACCGGAGCAGGACGGCGTCAGGTCCGCCACCGGCGGCTGGTTCGCCGGGCCGCCCGAGCCCTTGAGGATCTTCACGTAGTCGATGTCACCGGCGAAGTAGTCGCAGGTCACCTTCGTACCGTCGCACTGGCTCTTGCCGCCGATGGAGAGTGGCCAGGAGTTGGCGATGGTGCTGGTCGGCCCGTTGAGCCGGCTGGTCCGCACGCCGTCGACGTACATCTCCACGTAGGCGGCGGTGCGGTTGCACGTCACCGTGTGCCACTGGCCGTCGGCGATCGGCACGTCGGTGTAACCGGTCCGGGAGGCGCCGTCACCGCCGCGGAACAGGCACTTCGGCCGGCCGCCCGGCGCCTCCAACTTCCAGTAGCCGCCGGCGGTGTTGCCCTGTCCCTTCTGGAGGATGTTGCCGAAGGAGTACGTGGTCCGGTAGCGGATGGTCACCGAGAAGTCCCCGGCGTCCGGGTTGAAGTCGGTGCTGTGCGGCACCAGATTCACGTGGTCCGGCACGTACTCCTGGTCGGTGGGAAGGTGGGTGGCGAAGCGGTGGCCGGTCGCCCCGGCGTAGATCGCGCCGGTGACCACCTCGCCGCCGACGGTCCCGTGCCGGCCGCTGCCGCTGCTGTCCTTCAGGAGGGTCGACGACGCCGGCTCGTCCATGCTCCAGAAGGCCATGGTCCGCGTCGCGGTGGCCTGCGTGGGCGCGGCCCCCACCGTCACCCCGACCGCCGCGACGATGGTCGCCACGCCAAGCCGGGCGGCGTTCCGCCGCCATCTTCCCTGCCCAATGGTCCGCATGTGACCGCCTCCCTGCGCATCGGGCCTCACCCTGACATGCGCCGGACCTGGGCTCCATAATCCGCTCGGAGGATGCCGACCAGGCTGTCGGCGCGATGGGCGACCGATGTGGCCGGCACCGACCGGCCGGTGGGAGAGGCACGCCGATCAAACCGGCGGCGGAGGATGATCCTTCGGTGGGCGATACTGGGTTTGAACCAGTGACCTCTTCCGTGTCAAGGAAGCGCGCTCCCACTGCGCCAATCGCCCGGGGCAGTTCGCGAGCGGACGACGGGATTCGAACCCGCGACCCTCACCTTGGCAAGGTGATGCGCTACCAGCTGCGCTACGTCCGCGTCGTCGCCGGCTCGCGCCGGCGACGGGGGGAACTCTACCCGACGCCCGGACCCACCCGCGGCAGCCCCCCGAGCGACGGCGATTGCGCTGCTCGCCACCGGGGTACTGAGCGACACGACAGCACAACCATCCCCCTGAAGGAGGCTGTCGTGGGTATCGGTACGAGCATCTTCCTGATCGCGGTCGGCGCGATCCTCACGTTCGCGCTGAACGCCACCGTCGGCGGCGTCGACCTCGACATCGTCGGTTGGATTTTGATGGCGGCCGGCGTGGTCGGCCTGATCCTGACGCTGGTCTGGAGCCGGCGCCGCCAGGTGGTCACCACCACCGCCGAGCAGCCGGTGGAATATCGCCGGGTGGAGGAGCGGCGGGACGTCAACCCGCCGATGTGATCCGCGGGGGGCCGACGGAGCTGATCGGTCCCCGACCTGGTCCGGACGGGGGCGCCCAGCGGCGCCCCCGTCCGCGTACCCGGGTCAGCCTCGCATCAGCTCGTTCAGCGTGCCGTGGTCGAGCCCATCGGCGAGCGTCTCGTACGTCCCGGCGCCGAGCGCCTCCGCCGCCGCCCGGCCGGCGGTCGCGTACGCGGACGCGGCGACCCTCGAACCGAGACTGATCCGGGCCACCCCGAGCCGCGCCAGCTCGGCCACCGGCGGCGCCCCCGGCCCGACGAGCACGTTCAGCGGCGCCGGGATCGCCGACACCAGCGCCGCCACGGTCTCCGGGTCGACCGTCCCCGGCACGAAGATGCCGTCCGCGCCGGCGGCCAGGTATGCCTCGGCCCGGGCGACCGTCTCCGGCACCCCGCCCGCGCCACTCAGGAACGTGTCGACCCGCGCGTTGAGGTACAGCGGAATGTCGGCGCGGTCGGCGGCGGACCGGACCGCCGCGAGCCGGGCGCACTGTTCGTCGACGTCGCGCAACGGCCCGTCCCCGTCGTGCCGCGCGTCCTCCACGTTCACGCCGACCGCGCCGGCCGCGAGCACCGCGGTCACGGTGTCGGCCACGTCGTCGGGGGTGTCGCCGAACCCGGATTCGATGTCGGCGGTGACCGGGAGGCGCACCGTCGCGGCGACCAGGCGGATCACGTCGACGGCGGTCTCCCGGGCGAGCGCGTCGCCGTCGGGCGCGCCGCGGCTCCAGGCCACACCGGCGCTGGTGGTGGCGACCGCGCGGGCGCCGGCGGCGGCCACGATCCGGGCGCTCGCCGCGTCCCAGGCGTTGACCAGGACCAGCGGCTCGCCGGGCAGGTGCAGGCTACGGAATTGCTGGGCTCGGATGCGCTGTTCGTTCACCCGGCCAGTCTCGGGCATGCGGGGCGCTCGCGGTGTCCCCGACCCCGGGACGACGAGAAAGGCCGTGTCGAATGATCGACACGGCCTTTCCGCTGGTGGGCGATACTGGGTTTGAACCAGTGACCTCTTCCGTGTCAAGGAAGCGCGCTCCCACTGCGCCAATCGCCCTCGTCAACTGCCGAGGTGGAGACGGGATTTGAACCCGTGTACACGGCTTTGCAGGCCGTTGCCTCGCCTCTCGGCCACTCCACCGAGGTTGCCCCCGACGTGCGTGGCGGCATCTCCGAGCGGACGACGGGATTCGAACCCGCGACCCTCACCTTGGCAAGGTGATGCGCTACCAGCTGCGCTACGTCCGCACGCCCCCGGCGTTTCCCGGTGACGGATGAGAACTTTAGCCGAGCGGAGGAAGGCTTGCCAAATCGGATCCCCCTTCGGGCGCGTTCGAGGTGAACGGTACGCACTCCTCCGAGCTTCCTAGGAGCCTGGGCGGGATGGTTGGCCGGGCGATCACAGGCCCGTCCACCTGCGAATCTAGCCGGGGGGCCGAGTGTCCGGCATCCGACTGTCTCACCCTCGACAGGCCGGTCTGGTAACTCCTCGTGGTCATTCGGATGGGTTACCGTAACGGCGTGACGAGACGAGCCGCCGAGATCCGCCTGGACGCGCTGCTGCGTACGGCCTGCGAGGTGATCGCGGAACGAGGGCTCGCCAACACCCGCACCGCTGACGTGGCGGAGGCCGCCGGGGTCAGCCAGGCGCTCGTCTTCTACCACTTCGCGACCAAGGACCGGCTGCTCGCGCAGGCCTTCGCGTACGCCGTCGAGCAGGACCTGGCCCGGCTCGACGCGGTGCTCCGCTCCACCGCCCCACCCCTGGCCAAGCTGCGCCGGATGCTCCGCCTCTACGCGCCGACCGGCCGCTCCGCCTCGTGGTCGATCTGGATCGACGGCTGGTCGGAGTCGCTGCGTACCCCGGAGTTGGAGAAGCTGTCCCGCCGCCTCGACCTGCGGTGGCGGCAGGATCTGGCGGCGGTGATCGCGGACGGCGTCGCCGACGGCACCTTCGACTGCCCCGACCCGGCCGGCGCGGCCTGGCGGATCAGCGCCGTGATGGACGGCCTGGCGGTGCAGCTCGCGGTGCACGAGCGGGTGATCACCCGCCGGCAGATCGCCGAGTGGGTCCGCCTGGTCGCCGCCCGCGAGCTGAGCCTGGAGCCCGGCCAACTCGACTGAGGCCGCCGGCGAGGCGGGCGCGGGCCGGCGGGTGGACGTTCGCCGCGGACAGGTCGTCGCCGTAGTGGGCCAGCACCCGGTGGTCCATGATCCGCCGCCAGAGCGGGGGCAGCAGCGCGGCGACCACCATGGTGGCGTAGCCGGCCGGAAGCTGCGGCGAGGCGTCGAAGCTGCGCAGCGCCTGATAGCGCCGCAGCGGGTTGGCGTGGTGGTCGCTGTGCCGCTGGAGCTGGAAGAGGAAGACGTTCGTGACCGTCCGGTCGCTGTTCCAACTGTGTCGCGGGTCGACCTTCTCGTAGCGGCCGGCGGCGGTGCGCTGCCGCGCCAGGCCGTAGTGCTCCAGGTAGTTGACCACCTCGAGCAGGGAGAAGCCGACCACCGCCTGGAGCGCCAGGAAGACAAGCACGCCGGGGCCGAACGCCACCGCCAGCGCGGCGTAGAGCAGGGCGGTCATCGCCCAGGCGTTGAGCACGTCGTTGCGCCAGGTCCACGGGCTGCGACCGCGGAGCCGGAAGCGGTCGGTCTCCAGCCGCCAGGCCGAGCGCAGGCTGCCGGCGACGGTACGCGGCCAGAACGCCCAGAACGACTCGCCGAGCCGCGAGCTGGCCGGGTCCTCCGGGGTGGCGACGCGGGTGTGGTGGCCACGGTTGTGCTCGACGAAGAAGTGCCCGTACCCGGCCGGGGCGAGCGCGATCTTCGACAGCCAGCGTTCCGCCTGCTCCCGCTTGTGCCCCAGCTCGTGTGCCGTGTTGATGGCGATGCCGTCCACCACTCCGACGGTGGCGACCAGACCGGCGGCGGCCGGCCAGGAGAGCCGGCCGCCGGCCCAGACGGCGCAGCAGAGCACCAGGGCCGCGTACTGGGCGGGCAGGTAGAGATAGGTGAGCCAGCGGTAGTAGCCGTCGGCCTGCAACGCCGGCACCGCGGCGTCGGGCGGGTTCTCCCGGTCGTCGCCGATCAGCAGGTCGACCACCGGGATGACGCCGAAGACCACCGCCGGGGTGAGCCACCAGGCCCAGCCGGCGCCACCGGCGTGCCAGATCGACCAGGCCACGAACGGCAGCGCCGGGACGAGCAGGGCGAGCGGCCAGAGCGGCCGGCGGGGGTCCCGCCACGGAACGGTGTCGGCGCGCATCGTCGTACTCCGATCTGTTGCTCCTGACCCGACTGTGTCAGCCGGGGAGCACTTTTACAAGACCGGAGTTTTTGTAAAGTGGTGTCAGTGCCACTCCCGCCGGACGGTCCGCCGCTGTCCGAACGACGGCGGCTCCTCCTGCGACGGCTCCCCCGCGGGACGGAGCAGACGCCGCATGCGCAGCAACAGCCCGCCGCCGAGGAAGAGCAGCAGCCCACCCAGCAGGAAAGCGGCCTGCACCACGCCGAAGCCACCGGTCTCGGCCACCGGCCGGCCGGCCGCGCCCGGCAGCGGCGGCTCCACCACCGCCGCGTCGGTCGGCTCGTCCGTCGCCGGCTCCTCGGTGGGCGGCTCCTCGCTCGGCGGATCGGTAGGCACGGCGCTCGTCGGCGACGGCTCCGGCGTCGGCTCGACCGCCTCACCCACCACCTGGCGCGAGGCGGTCCGCCGGGCCAACAGCCGCAACTGCGGGTCGTACGCCTCGGCGGCGATGCTCACCCGGCCGCGCCCGACGTCCTCGGCGAAGGCCACCCGGTACTGCGCGGTCACGGTCCGGCCCGGGCAGAGCACCCCCGGATCCAACTGCCGGTCGGTCAGGCGCGCGGTGTCCCCCTCGGTGCGGATCTCCAGCGGGAACGAGCCGGTCTCCTCCACCCGGTCCACCTTGACCTGGTCCAACCGCAGGCCCTGCACCTGGAGAAGCATCGACCACCGCACCTTGACGCAGTCGTTGCGGTTGGCGCGGTCGGATCGGGACACCACCGCGGAGAGCGTCTCCACCCGGTCGCCCGCGGTGAACTCGTCCGGCAGGCCGCTCAACTCCGTGGAGAAGGTCGCCGCGGCCCGTGCCGGCGCGGCCCCGCCGTACCCGGCTCCCGCCAGGCAGGTCAGCACCAGCCCGATCCGCAGCGCCTGCCGCCACCCGCTCACCACGCCTCCCCACCTCGGTCGTATCCACCCGCAACGCTAGGAGCGCGGTCGCCGCGCCGGTAGACGGGCGTGTTCGCACCCAATGTCAACATCGGGGGCCGGTTTCACCGACGGTGGTGAACCGGTCACGCCCACCCGCCGACACGCCCGGGGTCGGCGGTGGGCCACAATCTCCGGGTGTCCGAGCTGTCCGCCGCGTTCGTCCGGCTGCACGCCCGCCTCACCCCGGTCGCGTTCGTCCCCGAGGTGCGGCTCTACCAGGCCGACGAGCCGATCGGCCTCTGGGAGCTGACCGAGGGCGAGTTCCGCAGCGAACAGCCGCCCCCGTTCTGGGCCTTCGCCTGGGCCGGCGGGCAGGCGCTCGCCCGCTATGTGACCGACCACCCGGAGCTGGTCGCCGGCCGCCGGGTGCTCGACCTGGCCGCCGGCTCCGGTCTGGTCGCCATCGCCGCCGCGCGCCGCGGCGCGGCGGCCGTCCGGGCCGTCGAGGTCGACGAGCGGGCCGTCGCGGCGGTCGCGCTCAATGCCGACAGCAACGGGGTACGCGTCGACGCCGAACTCGGTGACATTCTCGACTCCGACGCCGGGGACGCCCAGGTGGTGCTGGCCGGGGACGTGTTCTACAGCGAGGCGATGGCCCGCCGGATGCTGCGCTTCCTGCTCCGGGCCGCCCGCTCCGGCGCGCGGGTGCTCGTGGGTGACCCGGACCGGGCGTACCTGCCCCGTGAACGCTTCCACGAGCTGGCCGCGTACGACGTGCCCGTCCCCGAGGCGCTGGAGAGCGTCCGGGTGAAGCACACCCGGATATGGGAGCTGAATCCCGACCCGCCCTCCGCCCGCCGCTGACCGCGCTGGTTAGGCGGGGGCCCCGCTTAACAGGTGGGGTTAAGCGGGGCCCCCGCCTCTACCACATGCGTTAAGCGGGGCCCCCGCCTTACCAAAGTGGGGGTGGGTGGGTGCCGTTCGGGGGCGGTGGCGCGCCCGCGCCGCCGCCTAGCGTCGGCGCATGATCACACTTCGTGGGTTGACGAAACGGTTCGGCGGGGTGACCGCCGTCCACGACCTGACCGTCGAGATCCGCCCCGGCCAGGTGACCGGGTTCCTCGGCCCGAACGGTGCGGGCAAGTCCACCACCATGCGGATGGTGCTCGGCCTGGACCGGCCCACCGCCGGCACGGCTCTGGTCAACGGCCGGGCCTATCGCACGCTGCGACACCCGCTGTACGAGGTCGGCGCGCTGCTCGACGCCACCGGCGTGCATCCGGCCCGCTCCGGCGTGGCGCACCTGCGGGCGATGGCACGCAGCAACGGCGTACCGGCCCGGCGGGTGGTCGAGGTGCTGGACCTGGTGGGCCTGGACGACCGGGCCGCCGGCAAGCCGGGACGGGCGCTGTCGCTGGGCATGGGGCAGCGGCTCGGCATCGCCGGCGCGTTGCTCGGCGACCCGCCGGTGCTGCTGCTCGACGAGCCGGTCAACGGGCTCGACCCGGACGGGGTGCGGTGGATCCGCGGGTTCACCCGCCACCTCGCCGACGAGGGACGCACCGTGCTGATCTCCAGCCACCTGATGAGTGAGATGCAGCAGACCGCCGACCGGGTGGTGGTGCTGGGCCGCGGCCGACTGGTGGCCGACGCGCCGCTGGCCGAGCTGATCGCCGCCCGACCGGCCGCCTCGGTCCGGGTACGCGGACCCGAGCCGGCCGCGCTCGCCACGCTCGGTGACCGGCTGGCCGCCGAGGGCGCGACGGTCACCGCCGACGGGGACGGATTGACCGTCACCGGAAGCACCGCCGGCCGGGTCGGCGACCTCGCGTACGAGCTGGCGGTGCCGCTGCACGAGCTGACCCCGGTGGCGCCCTCCCTGGAGGAGGCGTTCCTGGAACTGACCGCCGGCAGCGTCGAGTACGCCGCCGGTCCGACCGGAGGCGGGATCCGATGACCACGACACCCACGCTCGACCGGACCCGGCCGGCGTCCTTGCCCGCCCCGTCCGGCCACCCGCTCGCCGGTGCGGTCGCCGCCGAGTGGACGAAGCTCTGGTCGGTGCGCTCCACCTGGTGGACGCTCGTCGCGGCGCTGGCGACCATGGCGGCCACCGCGGCCCAGCTCGCCATCTACGCGGTGAACGCCAACACCGACGACGATCCGACCGTGAATCCCGGCGTGGTGCCGGTCGGGGACGTGGTGGCCGGCTCGCTGGAGCTGACCCAGTTCGTCGTGCTCGCGCTCGGCCTGTTCGCGGTCACGAGCGAGTTCGCCACCGGCACCATCCGCACCACGCTGCGCTGCACCCCGTCGCGGGGCCGGGTCCTCGCCGCCAAGGCGATCGTGGTCGGCGCGGTGACGTTCGGAGTCGGGCTGCTGCTCGGCGCGGTCGGCGTGGCGGTGGCCCGGCCGGTGCTCGGCGAGTGGGGGCGGGCACCGCTGGGCGGCACCGTGACCGACGTGCTGGCCTGCGCGGGGTACCTGGCGCTCGTGGGCGTGCTGGCGCTCGGGCTGGCCGCGGCGCTGCGCGGCCCGGTGCTGACCCTGACCGTGCTCCTCGCGGTGCTCTACATCGTGCCGCTGTCGTTGCAGGAGCCGGACATCACCGTGCTCACCCGGATCGCCGACGGGTTCCCCGCGGTGGCCGGCGCCCACTTCCTGGCCGGCGACACCGAGCCGTACCCGGCGGCGGTGGGGCTGCTGCTGCTCGCCGGCTGGGCCGCCGCCACGCTGCTGCTCGGCCGGTGGGCGTTGGCCCGGCGCGACGCCTGACCTGCGTCCGGGCGGGGCGGGGCTGGTCAGCCGGTGGGTGGCACCAGCCCCGCCTCGTACGCGAGGATCGCCGCCTGCACCCGGTTGCGCACGTCCAGCCGGGTGAAGACGCTGGTCAGGTAGCTCTTCACGGTGCCCTCGACCAGGTGCAGCCGACGGGCGATCTCGGCGTTGGACAGGCCCGCCCCGACCAGGGCGAGCACCTCCCGCTCCCGGTCGGTCAGCCCGGCCAGCCGGTCCCGGGCGGACGGGCCCCGGGCCAGCCGCCCGCCGCTCAGCTCGATCACCCGGCGGGCCACCCGGGGCGACAGGTACGCCCCGCCGTCGGCCACCGCGCGCACCCCGGCCAGCAGTTCCCGCGGGTCACCGGACTTCAGCAGGAAGCCGGCGGCGCCGTGGCCGAGCGCGCGGGCGATCAGGTCGTCGTCGCCGAACGTGGTGAGCATGACCGGCGCGGTCTCCGGCACCAGGCGGCGGATCTGCGCCGCCGCGTCGAGCCCGTCGCAGCGGGGCATCCGGATGTCCAGCAGCGCCACCCGGGGCCGGTGCGCGCGCACCAGCTCCACCGCGGCGTGGCCGTCGCCCGCCTCGCCGACCACCTCGATGCCGGGGTCGGCGGCCAGGATCGCCCGCACCCCGGCGCGGACCATGGCCTCGTCGTCGGCGAGCACCACCCGCACCGGGCGTCCGTGGTCGTCGGTCATGACGCGATCCGCTCCTTGCTGACCAGTCGCCCGCCAATGAAGCAGAGCCGCCAGCTCGCCTCCGCGAACGGGAAGTTGCCGTCGGTGTAGTACTCGCAGCCCGGCGCCGCGCCGTCCGGGGGCGGGTCGGCCTGCCGGCGGGGCAGCCCGAGCGCGTCGCGGTGCTCGCCCAGCCGCAACCGGTCGTAGCCGGGCCGGTCCAGCACCGCGCCGGCCGTGGCGAGCGGGTAGTAGACGAGCGCGAGCACCAGGGCCAGCCCGGCCGGCGCGCCGAACGCGACGAGCAGGCTGCGCCGTACCCGCCGGCGGGCCTCACGCAGGCGGTGCGCCTCGTCGTCGGCGGCCGGCCGGGACGGTTCCGGCCCATCGGCGTCGAGCGGACCGACGCCGGAGCGGGGAAGGCGTGCCGTGACCGCCCAACCGCCGTCCCGGGGGCCGGCGTCCAGGGCGCCGCCGGCGAGGCGTACCCGCTCGCGCAGCGCCAGCAGCCCGGAGCCGTGCGACGCCGGCCCGGGCAGCGGGCCGGCCGGGGGCCGCGGATTGACCACCGCGACCGTGACCGCGTCGGCGGCGCGCTCCACGGCGACCGTGACCGGGGCGCCCGGGGCGTAGCGGGCGGCGTTCGTCAACGCCTCCCGGACCACCCGGTGCACGGCGTGCGCGACGAGCGGCGACAGGTCGGCGTCCGGCCCGGCCGCCCCGTCCACGGCGTCGGCCCCGTCGCGCAGGTCGACGATCATGCCGGCGTCGCGGGCGCCGTCGACCAGGTCGGCGACCGTTTCGCCAGGTGGCCGTCGCGGGCGCTCCTCGCGCAGCACGCCGATCACCTCGTGCAGCCGCTCGGTGGCGGCGGCGACGCTGGCCCGCAGCTCCCCCGCCGCCGCGCGCTGGGCCGGGGGCAGCTCGGGCGCCAGCTCCAGCGCGCCGGCCCGCAACGCGATCAGGCTCAGATCGTGCCCGAGCGAGTCGTGCATGTCCTGGGCGATCCGGGCCCGCTCGCGCAGGCGTACCCGTTCCGCCGCGCTCCGCCGCTCCGCCTCGGCGTGCCGCCGTCCGGCCGCGGCCAGCGCCCGGTGCTGCCGCCGCAGTCGGCCCAGCAGCCAGGGGAACACGCCGGCGAAGAGCAGCACCGAGGCGAGCAGGAACCAGGTGGCCGGCTCGGTGCCCAGCAGACCCAGGTTGAGCACGGTGCCGGTCACCGCGACGGCGGCGAACACGGCCGCGGCCGGCCCGGCCCGCGCGCTGCGCAGCCCGGCCAGGTAGCCGAAGACCGGGATGGCGAACACCACGTTGCCGTCGACGAGCGAGCCGGCCACCACCGCCAGCACCGCCGCGAGCGGCCACCGCCGGGCCGATGCCACCGCCAGGCCGAGCAGCGCCAACACGCCGGCCAGCAGCGCCGCCTCGTTCGGCCGCCACGGCGGGGTGAGCCGGGCGTACGCCACAGGCGTACCGAGCACGGCCCAGAGCAGCAGGTCACCGGCCCGGTGCCGGGCCGCCGACGACAGCGGGCGCAGTTCCACGGCGGTCACGCTACCCACGCGCGGCCGGTCCGGGCACCCACGAAAGTCAGGTGCTCGGCCGCTCTCCGCGGTGAGCCGGGGGCGGTGTTAAAAGGGGCCCCCGCCTATACCGAATGCGTTAAGAAGGGGCCCCGCCTTAACACTCAGCCGCTGTCCTCGGCCCAGGCCCGCCAGTCGTCGAGCACGCCGTACAGGGCGGGGGTGAGCCAGCCCGGCGCCGAGCGGCGGAACACCCCCGGGTCCATCCCACCGGCGCCGGCCGGCAGCGCGCCGAACAGGTTCGGCACCAGCTCGGACAGGTTGAGCCAGTGCACCAGCTCCGCCTCGGCCGGCCAGGCGCCGATCACCACGCCGGCCGGCACGGCCCGCCGCTCCAGCGCCTCGAGCGTCAGCGCGGTGTGGTTGAGCGTGCCCAGCCCGGCGCGGGCCACCACCACGGCCGGGGCACCCAGCGACACCGCCAGGTCGGCCACCGTCCACGGCTCGCCGGACGGCCGCACGCCCATCGGCACCAGCAGGCCGCCGGCACCCTCGACGAGCACCAGGTCGTGCTTGTCGGCCTCCTCGCGGATCGCGTCGACCGCGTGGTAGAGCTCCAGCGGCGGCAGCTCGGCGACCCGGGCCGCGGCGAGCGGGGCGAGCGGGTCCGGATAGCTGGCGAGCGTCCGGCCGGTGAGCGGGGCGGCCAGCCGGTTCACCGAGTCGACGTCGCCGGGCTCGCCGGTGGCCGTACCGGTCTGCCCGGGTTTGACCACCGCGACCCGCAGGCCGGCCGCCTGCGCGGCGGCGGCGACGGCCGCGGTCACCACGGTCTTGCCGACCTCGGTGTCCGTGCCGGTCACCAGCACCGGCCCGGTCCAGCCGTCACTCATGACCGTTCCTTCGTTCGCGACTGCGGGGCTCGCAAACCCGGCTCACTCCTCGCGCTCACGGCGGCACACTCCACGACCACGTCCAGTGCCCGTGCGAAGTCCGCCCGGTCCACCCCGGCGCTGATGGTCAGCCGCAGCCGGGAGCGGTCGTCCGGCGTGGACGGTGGGCGGAAGCAGCCGACCGCCACGCCCCGGTCCCGGCAGGCCGCCGCCCACGCGGTGGCCGCCTCCGGCCCGGGCGCGGCCACCGACACCACCGCCGCGTCGGGGGCGGAGACGGCCAGCCCCGCCGCGCCCAGCCGGCGCACCGCGAACGCGACCCGGTCGGCCAGCTCGGCGCGGAGCGCGTCGCCGGCCCGGGCCAGCCGCACGGCGGCGTGCACCCCGGCCACCACCGCCGGTGGCGGCGCGGTGTCGAAGATGAACGTGCGGCCGGTCTCCACCAGGTGCCGGACGAACTCCGCCGGGCCGGCGACCACGCCGCCGGCGCCGCCGAGCGCCTTGGACAGCGTCGCCGTGACCACCACGTCGGGCTCGCCGGCGAGCCCGGCGGCGGCCACCCCGCCGGCCCCGGCCGGGCCGGTGACGCCGAGCGCGTGCGCGTCGTCGACGAGCAGCAACGCGCCGTGCCGGCGGGCCACCGCGTGCAGTTCCGCGAGCGGGGCCAGGTCGCCGTCGACGGAGAAGACCGACTCGGTCACCACCACGGCCGGGCGGCCGGGCGCGGCGGCCAGCGCGGCGGCCACCGCGGCGACGTCGGCGTGCGGCGTCACCAGCGTCTCGGCGCGGGAGATCCGGCAGCCGTCGATCAGCGAGGCGTGGTTGTGGGCGTCGGAGACGAGCAGCGTACGCGGCTGCGTCAGGCCCCGGACGGCGGCGAGGTTGGCCAGGTAGCCGGAGGAGAACACGAGCGCCCGGTCGACGCCGAGCCAGCCGGCCAGCTCGTCCTCGAGCGCGTGGTGCGCGTCGGTGGAGCCGCGCACCAGGCGCGAACCGGTGGCGCCCAGGCCGTACCGGGACAGGGCCGTCGTGGCGGCGGCGGTGACCTCCGGGTGGGTGGCCAGGCCGAGGTAGTCGTTGCCGGCCAGGTCGACCACGGCGTCGTCGGCGGCGCGCGGGCGCAGCGTGCGGGTCAGGCCCGCCTCGGCCCGCCGGGAGGCGGCACGGTCCAGGGCCGCCAGCCAGTCCGCCACCGCGTCGTCCCCTCCCACCGAGCGTCGCCCCCACCGGGCGCTTCCGCGGGGCGAAGTTACCACCCCGGTCGGCCGGCCCGGCGTGGCGCGGTCCCGGCTCGCCGGGCCGCTCACGACGGTTTCCCGCCGTTCCGGCGGCCTGTTAGGTTACGAGCCATGCCAGAGATCCTCGACCAGGCCCGGACCCGGGTGCTGGGCAGCGGCGTCGGCTTGGGCGAGGCGGACATCCTCGCCGTGCTGAACCTGCCCGACGAGCACCTGCCCGCCGCCCTCCAACTCGCCCACGAGGTCCGGATGCGGTGGTGCGGGCCGGAGGTCGAGGTCGAGGGCATCGTCTCGCTGAAGACCGGCGGCTGCCCGGAGGACTGCCACTTCTGCTCCCAGTCCGGCCTGTTCACCTCGCCGGTCCGCTCCGTCTGGTTGGACATCCCAGCGCTTGTCGAGGCCGCGAAGCAGACCGCGGCGACCGGGGCCACCGAGTTCTGCATCGTGGCCGCCGTGCGCGGCCCGGACGCCCGGCTGATGAAGCAGATGCGCGAGGGCGTGGCGGCCATCCGCGCGGAGGTCGACATCCAGGTCGCCGCCTCGCTCGGCATGCTCACCCAGGAGCAGGTCGACGAGCTGGTCGAGATGGGTGTGCACCGCTACAACCACAACCTGGAGACCTGCCGCTCCCACTTCCCCAACGTGGTCACCACGCACTCCTGGGAGGAGCGCTGGGAGACGCTGCGGATGGTCCGCGAGTCCGGCATGGAGGTCTGCTGCGGCGGCATCCTCGGGCTCGGCGAGTCGGTGGCGCAGCGGGCCGAGTTCGCCGCCCAGCTCGCCGAGCTGGACCCGCACGAGGTGCCGCTGAACTTCCTCAACCCGCGTCCCGGCACGCCCCTGGGCGACCAGCCGGTGGTCGAGGGCAAGGACGCGCTGCGGGCCATCGCCGCGTTCCGGCTGGCCATGCCGCGCACCATCCTGCGGTACGCGGGCGGCCGGGAACTCACCCTCGGTGATCTCGGCACCCGCGACGGCCTGCTCGGCGGCGTGAACGCGGTCATCGTCGGCAACTACCTCACCACGCTGGGTCGACCGGCGACCGACGACCTGCAACTGTTGAACGACCTGAAGATGCCGGTGAAGGCGCTCTCGGCGACCCTGTGAGGCGATGGTGACGGAGCTGACTCGACCCGCCGCGCCGGCCGGCGACGCGGGCGCGGCGGCGCGCTGGTGCGACAGGTGCGGCGAGTCGGTGGCCGCCGGCCCGCATCCGGCGTGCGCGGCGGCCCGGGCGTGGGAGCCGCCGCGCTGGTGCGCGTCCTGCCGGCGGCGGATGAAGGTGCAGGTCGTGCCGACCGGTTGGTCGGCGGTCTGCGTCGAGCACGGCGAGCGGCGGGGCTGAGGGGATGCTGCGGGGACGGGCGGTGGCGCTACGGCCGGCGACGGACGGCGACGTGGACGCGCTGGCCGCGATCCGGGCCACCCCTGAGGTCCGCCGCTGGTGGCGTGGCGACGACGACCTGGCCGGGGCGGTCCGCGCCGACCTGGCCGACGACTCGCTCACCGTCTACGTGATCGAGCACGACGGCCGGCTGGTCGGCGCGATCCAGTGGTACGCCGAGACCGACCCCGACTACCGTCACGCCAGCCTGGACATCTTCCTCGACCCGGCGGCACGCGGGTCCGGTCTGGGCGGGGACGCCATCCGCACCCTGGCCCGGCACCTGGCCGACGAGTACGGCCACCACCGGTTCACCATCGATCCGGCGGCGGCGAACACGGCGGCGATCCGGGCGTACGCGAAGGTGGGGTTCCGCCCGGTGGGGATCATGCGCCGCTACGAGCGCGGCCCGGACGGGCGCTGGCACGACGGCCTCCTGATGGACCTGCTCGCCGAGGACCTGGGCGACTGATCGACGGCCGGTGACCGAAGGGGCGTGCCCGGCACGGTGCCGGACACGCCCCTCGGGTTGAGCCCCGTTCCTAGCGTTGCAGGGTCAGCACACCCGGCCGCCACGGCAGCAGGTTGTAGTCGCCTCCCGCGTTGGGGTTCTTGCCCTGGTAGAGGAGCTGGAGGTTGCAGGCGTCGACGGTCTTGGTCTGGTCGGGGTTGGTGCGGACCAGGTCACCGTGGCTGATGTCGTTGGTCCACGTCGCGCCGCTGTTGGCCTTGCCCGCGAAGGGGTTGCTCTCGGAGGCCGCGTTCGGGGTCCACGAGCCGCCCAGGCTGCTGGCCGTGAACGAGCGGAAGTAGCGCCCCTGGCTCCCGATCGCCTCGACCAGCATGAGGTACTGGTTCTGGCCGGCCACCTTGTAGACCTCGACGCCCTCGAACAGGTTGTTCGTCGAGTCGCTCATGACCGTCGTGTAGCTGGAGCCGAAGCTGCCCGGGAAGTTCCCGAGCGGCATGCTCGACCGGTAGATCTTGCCGTTGTCCCCGGCGAAGAAGAGGTACATGTTCTGGTCGTCGCCGATGAGCGTCTGGTCGATCACGCCGTACGGCGCGTCGGGGAGGCTGGCGGTGGAGAGCGTCTGCGCCGAGGACCAGCCGTTGGCGTTGGTCGGGTCGCTCGACGTCTTGTAGCTGAACGAGGTCGGTCCCCACTGGTACGCCAACACCCAGATGTTCTTCGGGGCGAAGTACAGCAGCGTGGGCGCCACGGTGCCCTGTCCCATCCCGGTCTGACCGGCCGAGGCCATGTCGGACCAGTTCGTGAACAGGCTGAAGTTCATCGAGCCGTACTGGCCACTGCTGTTGACGTTCGACCCGTAGACCAGGTGCTTGCCGTTGTAGACGACGTTCGTGAAGTCCTTCAGCGAGACCCAGCCGTTCTGCGGGTTGGCCAGCGCGCCGGTCGACGACCACCGGTAGGTCGACGGAAGCGCACAGCCGTTCGGCGGCGGCGTCGTGGTCGGCGGCGTGGACGTCGGCGGCGCCGAGGTGGAGCCGTTGAAGTCGGTCCGCCACTGCTGGTTGCTCTGCCCGTGGCAGTCGTAGAGCTGGATCTGCTGGCCGTTTCCGGTGCCCCAGACGTCGAGGCAGCGGCCGGACTGCACACCGCTGATGGTGCCGTTGGAGTTGATGTTCCACTGCTGGTTCGACTGGCCGTTGCAGTCGTAGATGATGATCCCGGTGCCGTTCGCGGTGGCCGCGCCGTTCGCGTCGAGGCACTTGCTGCCGTAGACCATCAACTGCTTGCTCGACGTGTACGTCCACTGCTGGTTGGACTGGCCGTGGCAGTCGTAGAGCTGGACCCGGGTGCCGTTCGTCTGGGTGGCGTTGGGCACGTCGATGCACCGGCCCGACTGCACGCCGACGATCCGCCCGGCGCCGCCGGACGGCGGTGGGCCGGTGGTCGGCCCCGAGGTCGGTCCCGAGGTCGGGGCCGCCGCGTTGAGGGCATTGAGGACCGAGTTGTACGCGGCCTTCTTGTTGCCGCCGCCGTCGAACAGCAGCGGGCTCTCGTTGGAGCGCCACGAGTCGCTGTCGCGGACGCCCCAGACGGTGATGCCGATGCACCGGGGCACGTTGATGCACGCCTGGGTCAGCCCGGCGTACTGGGAGGTGGAGGAGTTGGTGACGTCGACCTCGGTCAGCGCCACGTCCACGCCCAGGGCGGCGAAGCTGGACAGCGTGGTCTGGAAGTTGCCCGGCAGCGAGCTACCACCGGTGAAGTGGGTCTGCAGGCCGACGCAGTCGATCGGCACACCCCGGGACTTGAAGTCCTGGATCATCCGGTAGACACCCTGCGTCTTGCCGTACGACCAGTTCTCGATGTTGTAGTCGTTGTAGCACAGCTTCACGTTCGGGTCGGCCGCCCGCGCGGTGCGGAACGCCACCTCGATCCAGTCGTTGCCGGTGCCCTGCAGGTTCGAGTTACGGCGACTGCCGTCCTCGTTGAACGCCTCGTTGACCACGTCCCACGCGGCGAGCTTGCCCCGGTAGTGGGCCATCACACCGTTGATGTGATTGATCATCGCGTTACGCAGCGCGCTGCCACTCAGGCGCTGCATCCAGCCCGGCTGCTGCGCGTGCCAGGCCAGCGTGTGCCCCCGGACCTGCAGGCCGCGCTGGGTCGCCCAGTTGTAGATCTGGTCGCCGGAGTTGAAGTTGAACTGATTCTGGTTCGGCTCCGTCGCGTCCGGCTTCATCTCGTTCTCAGCCGTGATCATGTTGAACTCACGCGCCGCGATCGTGCTGTACGTCGAGTCACCGAGCCGGCTCGCCGCGATCGCCGTGCCGAAGTACCGCCCCGACTGCGCGGCTGCCGCGCCGAGCGTGCTCGCCGCGGCGTTCGCCGACGGCATCATCACCGCGACCGCGGCCACCGTCACGACGCTTACCGCGCCGGCGAGCAGCGCCCGGACGGCCGGCGGTCGCCGCCGCCGGGTCCCGCCGGGATGAACGGATGGGCTCATTGGCACTGTGGCCTCCTCACTGGCCAGCACCCGAGCCGTCTGGGCGGGGACGACTGGACGTCTGGGTCAATTAATCTACGTATGCCGATGCTTTCATCGGGCATCCGTCCGGACAATATGTTTCGGAAAAGTTTCGGTAGTTTCTCGACGACGCGCGTGGTCGGTCACTTCGGTACGGTGACCGACCACGCGCGACGCTCAGGAGACGGCGCAGGCGGAACCGTTGAGCGTGAAGGCGGTGGGCTTCGGGTTGCTGCCGGTGTGGGTGCCGTTGAAGCCGAAGCTCGTCGACGCCCCCGCCGCGATCGTCCCGTTGTAGGCCAGGTTCGACGCGGTCACCGACGTGCCGGTCTGGGTGACGTTCGCCGACCACGCCTGCCCGGCCTTCTGCCCCGAGGAGGGGAAGGTGAACGCGAGCGTCCAGCCGTTGATCGCCGTCGTGCCGGTGTTGGTGACGGTGACGTTCGCGGTGAACCCGGTGTCCCAGGTGTTCGCCGTCCAGGTCACCGCGCAGCCGCCGCCGGTCGGCGGGGCCGTGGTGGTGACCGTGACGCCGGGCGAGGCCGGCGAGACGTTGCCGGCCGCGTCCACCGCGACCACGGTGAAGGTGTACGTGGTGGAGGCGGTCAGGCCGGTCACCGCCAGCGTGGTGCCGGTGGTGGAACCGACCAGGACAGTCCCGCCCCGGTAGACGCGGTAGCCGGTGACCCCGACCGCGTCGGTGGCCGGACCCCAGGTCAGCGTCAGTCCGGTCGACCCGACCGAGGAGGCCGTGGGCGTGCCGGGCGCGGTCGGCGGGGTGGTGTCCGGCGCCGGGGCGGCCGGCGTGGTGACGCTCACCGCCGCGGACGCCGCGGACCGGTTGCCGGCGCCGTCGAGCGCGCGCACGGTGAACTGGTACGTCCGCTCCGGCGTCAACCCGGTCACCGCGAGCGTGGCTCCGGTGGCCGCGGTGACGACCGGGTCGGTTCCGGTCGAGGTGCGGGTGACCTCGTAGCCGGCCAGGCCGCTGCCACCGGTGTCGGTGGAGGCGGGCCAGGTCAGGGTCACGCCGGTCGCCGTGACGGCGGACGCCACCGGGGTGCCGGGAACACTCGGCGCGGTGGTGTCCGGCGTGGCCGGGCCGGGCTCGTCACCCCACACCCGGACCCCGCCGGAGTAGAGCGGCACCTTCCGGTTCGGCCCGGCGGTGGCCTGGTACGACGGGTCGTTCGTCGGGTCCCAGGTGCCGCCCTCCGGCACGCCGATCTTGAACTGCACCTCCATCCGGTGCTGCGACTGCCCGGCCGGCGCGATGGTGTAGCCGGTGCAGTCCACCTCGACGTACCAGATGTCGCCGCTGAGCTGCTTGGCGGTCGACGGCGACGGGCAACCCTGGGTGTAGCCGGGCGTGACCGTCACCGGGCCGGTGCCGTCGGGCCGGAAGTAGTACCGGAACTTTCCGGTGGTCAGCGCGCGGGCCGGGAACGCCGACTTGTTGTAGATGACCGCCTTGAGCCCGGTGGCCCGCGGCTCGGCCTGCATCACCGTGGTCTCCACGGTCAGCTCGTCCATGTCGGGCGTCTCGGCGGTCGGGAAACCGGCGCGCGGGCTGCCGCCGTACTCGTTGGTCAGCCGGGCCAGCGCGGAGGTGAAGCCGGCGTTGTAGTCGGTGGCCACCTCGTTCATCACGTAGTCGGAGCGGCTGTCGCTGTAGGCGTCGTTGGCCGACGACGGGCCACCGACGAGCGCGCCGTAGAGCACGTGCCGGGTCTCGGTGGGCACGGTCTGACTGTCCCACCAGGAGCCGTGCGCGGTGCGGTGGTGCGGGTTCTTCGGCGAATTGTTGCCGAAGCCGATCATGTAGCTGGAGTTGCGCGGGTTGTCGCCGAGCGCGTAGTTGACCTGCCGGACCGCGAAGTCGTGGTAGCGGGCCTTGCGGGTCGCGTCGGTGGTCTTGTCGCTGTAGACGAGCGCGGCGAACGACGTGTTGGCGGCGTAGCGCAGCGCGCCCCAGGAGTCGAGCACCGCCATCCCGCCGGGCGAGTAGGGCACCTTCTGCCCGTTGACGCCCACGGTCCAGTAGTCGAGCCACCGGTTCGCGTCGTCGACGTACTTCTGCTTGCGGGTCAGGTTGGCCAGCAGCACGTACGCGCCGAACTGCTTGTTGTCCCAGGCGAGCGTCCACTTGTAGGAGCGGGTGGTGGACTGCGGCTCGGTGCCGAGCTTGTCGTACTCGCTCTCCGCCTTGGTCAGGTAGGTCGCGTCACCGGTGGCCCGGTAGAGCCAGATCGCGCCCCACACCAGCTCGTCCTGGTAGCCGCTCCACGACTTGTAGAACGACGCCGCGTCGGTGATGCACTCGCTGTACGCCTTGCGCACGGTGTCGGCGAACGTGTAGAGCTGCTTGGCGTGGCCGAGCAGCTTGTCGGCGTACGCGGCGTCGGTGGGGCGGAACACCATGGACGAGGCGGCCATCGCCGCCGCCGTCTCGCCGGCCAGGTCCGCGCCGCCGCAGCTCGCATCGATCTTGTACGCGGGGCGCGCCATCGGCAGCACCTCGGCCGGCCCCCACCACTTGTGGTCGTCGTCGCCCTTGCCCACCTGGCCGTAGAGGACGTTGGGGGCGGGGTGCGCCTTGACGAAGTAGTCGTTGACGAAGCGCAGGTTGTTGAGCAGGTGGGTGAGCTGGCCGGAGGCGACGTAGCCGTCCCGGTACTCGACCGCGCCCCAGGCCAGCATGGTGGTGCTGAACGCCATCGGGAAGCCGAACTTGACGTGGTCGCCGGCGTCGTACCAGCCCCCGGTGAGGTCGACGCCGACGTCCGCGCCGTCGGTCAGCGCCGAGTCGCCGCGCCAGGAGACCCGGTTCCAGGAGGGCTTGCGGCCGGACTGCTGCGCCTCGTAGAAGAACAGCGACTTCTGCAACGCCTCGGCGTAGTTGAAGGTGGCGGCGGCGGCCTGCGCCCCGGCGGCCCGGGTGGGCGCGGCGGCGGCCGGCAGTGGCGCGGCGGCGGCGAGCGCGGCCACCAGCGCGGCGCCGGCGGCGAGCAGCCGGCGGTGAGGACGACCGCGCGGGGGCGGGGTCGGTCGGGGCATGGCGAGCTCCTGTGGAGGAAGCCGCACGGCGGCTCGACGCGACTCCAGGGCCGGTCGGGCCGCCGTGCGGAGCGGTGGTGGTGTGGTGGACCACGGAGGCGCGGGAGCGCTCCCATGGATGCTTGACAATGTAATCTCACGGTCGCCCGTTGGGAAGACGACCGGACCCCGGACACACGGACGGGGCCCCCGCACCGGGGGCCCCGCCGTGTCACCGTCCCCCGCATCGGAGGTCGGTCGGGTGGCGCCGTAACGGCGCCGGTGTTGGCCGCCGGCCGTTTCCCGTCGGCCTGCCGCGCCGTTGCGGCCCGCCGTGGGAAACGACCGGGATGGCCGTCAGCTCATCACGACCGCTGCGCCGGCACGGTGGCCACGCCCGGCCGGACCGGGCTCGGGGCCAGCGGCACGGTCGCGGTCAGCACGCCGCCGTCGCGCTCCAGGGCCGTGGGCCGGTCCAGCCGGCGCAGCGTCCGCAGCATCGGCGTGTTCCCGGTCTGCACGTGCAGCAGCACGGCGGCGTAACCCGCCTGGTCGGCGTGCCCGACCAGGCGGCGCAACAGCGCGGAGCCGAGGCCCCGGCGCTGCCAGTCGTCCCGGACCAGCAGCGCCGCCTCGGCCTCGTCCCCCTCGCCGAGCAGGTTGGCCATCGCCACGACCGGCTCCGCCGCCCCGCCGGAGCCCGCCGTCGCGAGCAGGGTCAACCCCCGGGCCGGCTCCAGCAGCCGGCCCAGCCGGGCCGGCGACGGGTCCGCCGCCCCGCTCAGGTAACGCCGCTGCCGGCTCCGCTCGGAGCAGCCGGCGTGCAGCTCGCGTACGGCCGGGACGTCGTCGGCGGTGGCCGTGCGCACCGACACCTCGCCGCCGTCGGGCAGCACCAGGACGACCCGGTCGGTGTCCCGCCGGCCCACCGTCGCCGCCAGCTCGACCAGGGCCTGCGCCCGGGCGTACTCGGCCGGCGTGAAGGTCGGCTCCCGGCGGCGCAGCTCATAGGCGCCGCCCGCCGGGTCGGTGAGGAGCATCGTGGTGCCGCCCACGCCGCCGGGCGCGGCGACCGGGATCGGACGCCAGGTCACCACGTCGGCGCCGAGCAGCGTCCGCAGCGTCGCGCCGGCCGCCTCCGGGTCACGCACCAGCCGACCGGCAAGCCCGAGCGCCCGGGTCGGCTCGTCGGCCAGCCCACGCGCCTCGCTGCGCGCCACCCAGCAGTCCCGTCCCCGGCCCCGCTCCACCGCGGCCCGCAGATCCGCCTCGGTCACCGACTCCGGCGCGTCGACCAGGAAGTCGTCGACCGCACCGACCTCGGTGGTGTGCACCTGCACGGTGAGGATGTTGACCCCGCGCAACGCGAGGCTCGCCGTGAGCACCGACAGGTAGCCCGGCCGGTCGTCCACGGTGGCTCGGATCCGCCACAGCGCCATCGTTGTCTCCCTTCCTCACCGACGACCATGCCGGTCGCCTGTTGCGCGCCCGTTGCCCCCGGGTGACGCTCCGCCCCGGCTCAGGTGATGGTGGTCACCGGCGGCGCGCCCACCAGGTCGAGCCGGTCGCCCAGAATCACCGCGCTGGCACGGACGAGTTGGGCGAGCCGGTCCACCTCGGTGGAGTGGAACCCGGCCGCCGAGAGCGGTTCGCTGTGGTCGCGGGAGACCACGAGCACCAGGCCGGCCCGGCCGAACGGCGCCACCGCGTAGTGGTGCCGCTGGGGGCTGGTCATGGCGCGGGCCCGCAACGGGGTCACCTCGGGCAGCCGGGGCGGCGTCGGCGCGCGCCAGCTCGCGTGCCCGACCGTGGCCGAGCCGGCCCCGCCGCTGCGCGACGCCCAGTCCAGCGGCACGACCGCGGCCACCGCCCAGTCCGCCGCGAGCAGCCCCGGCACCGCGTCGACGAGCGTGGCCACCCCGTCGGTCGGGTTCGCCGCCACCTGCGCGAGCAGCTCCGCGTCCTGGCCGGTGGTGGTCGGCGCGCCGATCGCCCGCCACACCCCGTCCACCCGCACGCCGGGGATCGCGGCCAGCCCGGCGAGCAGCCGCTCCACCCGCGCCGCGCCCGGCCAGACCACGGTGAAGTCGTCGACCGCCCGCCCGCCGAGCCGCTCCAGCACCACCACCTGCACGATGTCGGCGCCGGAGACGCCGAGTGTCCGGGCCACCTGGCCGAGCGTGCCCGGTCGGTCCGGCAGGGTCACCCGAACTCGCAGCAGCATGTCTGATCCCTCCGCTCGGCGGGCCGGCAGCCGCCGGCAGGCTGGGCCCCAGCCTGCCGGGTGACCATTTCGACCCCGTTGCGGCGGCATGTCCCGCCGGGAAAATCCGACCTTGACAACAAAGCTGAGCTGCCATCAACTATCCGGATGACCGATCCGGCCGTCGACGCCGCCCGACCCCCGACCGGTCCGACGCCACCCGGGCTCGACCTCGCCCGGCTCGCCGCCCACCTGGCCGCGCACCGGCCGGACCTGGCCGGGCCGCTGTCCGCGCGACTGATCGCCGGTGGCCGGTCCAACCTGACCTACCTGCTGCGGGCCGGCGACCGCGAGGTGGTGCTGCGCCGCCCCCCGCTCGGGCACGTGCTGGCCACCGCGCACGACATGGCCCGGGAACACCGGGTGATCTCGGCGCTGGCCCCGACCGGGGTGCCGGTCCCCGAGCCGCTCCTGCTCTGCCCGGACGACAGCGTGATCGGCGCCCCGTTCTATCTGATGGCCAGGGTCGACGGCGAGGTCTATCGGCGACGCGGGCAGACCGACGCGCTCACCGCCGGGCAGCGGCGTGACCTGGCCATGGCGATGATGGACACGCTCGCCACGCTGCACCGGGTGGATCCGGCCGAGGTCGGGCTCGCCGACTTCGGCCGGCCGGAGGGCTACCTGTCCCGGCAGGTCCGCCGCTGGGCCGGCCAGCTCGACCGCTCCCGCAGCCGCCCGCTGCCCGGCGTCGACGAGCTGCGCGACGCGCTGGCCGGCAGCGTGCCGGAGGGCGCGAACGCCGGCCGGATCGTGCACGGCGACTACCGGCTGGACAATCTCCTCGCCACCGTCGACCCGGTGACGGTACGGGCCGTGCTCGACTGGGAGATGGCCACGCTCGGTGACCCGCTCGCCGACCTCGGCCTGCTGCTCACCTACTGGGACGTGCTCGGCGGCAGCGACCACGCCGAGGGCAACCCGGTCGCCGACGGCCTCGGTCCCCGGGCCGGCTTCCCGACCGGGGCCGAGCTGATCGACCGCTACGCCGACCGCAGCGACGTCGACGTCGGCCCGCTGCGCTGGCACGTGGCGCTCGGCTGCTTCAAGCTGGCGGTGATCTGCGAGGGCATCCACTACCGTCACAGCCTCGGGCAGACCCTCGGCGAGGGCTTCGACCGGATCGGCGAGATGGTGGCGCCGCTCGTCGCGCACGGTCTGCACGCGGTGCGGGAGAAATAGATGGAGTTCGCGTACGACGACCGGACGGCCGAGCTGCGGCAGCGGCTGGAGGCGTTCCTCACCGAGTGCGTCTACCCGGCCGAGCCGGTGCACCACGCTCAGGTGGCCGCGGCCGGCGACCCGTGGGCCCGTCCACCGGTGCTGGCCGAGCTGACCGCCGAGGCCCGGGCACGCGGGCTGTGGAACCTGTTCCTGCCGGACGCGCGCTACGGCGCCGGCCTGACCAACCTCCAGTACGCGCCGCTGGCCGAGCTGACCGGCCGCAGCCCGCACCTGGCCCCGGAGGCGCTCAACTGCGCCGCGCCGGACACCGGCAACATGGAACTGCTCGCCGAGTTCGGCTCCGACGCGCAGCGGGAACGCTGGCTGACGCCGCTGCTGGCCGGGGAGATCCGCTCCGCGTTCTGCATGACCGAGCCGGAGGTCGCCTCCTCCGACGCGACGAACATCGCCACCCGGATCGTCCGCGACGGCGACCACTACGTCGTCACCGGCCGCAAGTGGTGGTCGTCCGGGGCGATGGACCCGCGCTGCGAGATCCTCATCGTGATGGGCAAGACCGACCCGGACGCCGAGCGGCACCACCAGCAGAGCATGATCCTGGTCCCCCGGGACACGCCGGGCGTGACGGTGCGACGCGGCCTGACGGTCTTCGGCTACTCCGACGCCCCGCACGGCGGGCACGCCGAGATCGACTTCGCCGACGTCCGGGTGCCGGTGGAGAACCTGGTCGGCGCCGAGGGCACCGGCTTCGCCATCGCCCAGGCCCGGCTCGGGCCCGGCCGGATCCACCACTGCATGCGGCTGGTCGGCATGGCCGAACGGGCCCTGGAGCTGCTCTGCCGGCGCGCCCTCGACCGGGTCGCGTTCGGCCGCCCGCTCGCCGGGCAGGGCGTGGTGCGGGAGTGGATCGCGGAGTCCCGGGTCCGCATCGAGCAGGCCCGGCTACTGGTGCTGAAGACCGCCTGGCTGATGGACACCGTCGGCAACAGGGGCGCGCACACCGAGATCCAGGCCATCAAGATCGCCACCCCGGCGATGGCCGAGTGGGTGATCGACAAGGCGATCCAGGCGTACGGCGGCGCGGGCGTCAGCCAGGACACCCCGCTCGCCGCGCTCTGGGCCCAGGCCCGCACGCTGCGCCTGGCCGACGGCCCGGACGAGGTGCACCGCGCCTCCCTGGCCCGGCGCGAACTGCGCCGCTGGTCCTGAGTGCCCGACGGTCAGGCGGAGGCGCGGTGGATGAGTTCGGTGTCCAGCAGGACGTGCGGCGAGGGCACGTCCTCGCCACGGATGCGGGCGACGAGCATCCGGGTCATCTGCCGGCCCATCTCCTCCACCGGCTGGAACACCGTGGTCAGCGGCGGCTCGGCCTGCCGGGCGACCGGGGCGTCGTCGAAGCCGATCACCGCGACGTCCTCCGGCACCCGGCGACCGGCCTCACGCAGCGCGCGCAACGCGCCGAAGGCCATCAGGTCGGAGGCGACGAAGACGGCGTCCAGATCCGGGCAGGCGTCCAGCAGCCGGCGCATGGCGGCGGTGCCGCTGCCCTCGCTGAAGTCCCCGTACGCGATCATGCCCGCCTCGACCGCGCACCCGGCGGCCCGCACCGCCTCCCGGTAACCGGAGAGCCGGGCCAGGCCGGCGCCCATGTCCTGCGGGCCGGCGATGGTGGCGACCCGCCGCCGCCCCTGGGTGAACAGGTGCTCCACCGCCTGCCGGGCGCCGCCGACGTTGTCGACGTCGACGAACCACGCCGGCTGGGCGTTCGGGTGCAGCATCCGGGCCGGCCGGCCACCGAGCACGGCCGGCAGGCCGCGCTCCTCCAGCAGCGTGGGCAGCGGGTCGGCGTCGTGCAGGGAGAGCAGGAGCACGCCGTCCACGTGCTGGTTGGTCAGGTGGTGCTCGACCCGCTCCCGCTCGATCGGCGACTGCACCATGGCCAGCCAGAGCTGCATCGGCGTCTCCAGCAGCCCGGAACTGACGCCCCGGACGATCGCCGCGAAGAACGGCTCGGTGAAGACCCGCTCCCCCGACTCCGAGACGACCAGGGCGACCGAGTCGGTCCGCTGGGTGACAAGCGCCCGGGCGGCCCGGTTGGGCACGTACCCCAACTCGGCGATGGCCTGCTGGACGGCGGCCCGGGCTTCCGGGCTGACCTGTGGCGAGCCGTTGACCACGCGGGAGACCGTGCCGCGCCCGACGCCGGCACGCGCCGCGACCGCGTCGAGGGTCGGGCGCCCGAGCGAGCGGGTGCGCTGCGTTGTCATCGTCTGTGCTCCTCCGACGGTCGGGCGGACCCGGCACCGGTTGAGGCCCCCGGCACCGGGCCGCCCGTTACTGGCTGGCCCAGCTTATTGTGCGGCCAGGCCGTTACGTCGGATCACATCGGCGTACCACCTGGCGCTGGACTTCGCGATCCGGGCCTGGCTGTCGTAGTCGACATAGACCATGCCGAACCGCTTCGTGTAGCCCCAGGCCCACTCGAAATTGTCCATGAGCGACCACGCGAAGTAACCCTTCAGCGGCACTCCGGCCTCGATCGCGGCGTGCGACGCGCGCAGGTGCGCGGCGAAATAGGCCAGCCGGTCCGGGTCGTCGACCTGCCCGTCGACGAGCGTGTCGACGAACGCCGAGCCGTTCTCGGTGACGTAGAGCGGCAGCTCGGTGTATTCCCGGTGGACCCGCTCCAGCGTCTCCAGCAGGCCCGGGGCGTCGATCTCCCAGTCCATGTCGGTGACCGGCACGCCCCGGGTGACGAACCGGACGGCCTCGCTGCCCGGCCAGCAGGACGATGCCCGCCAGTAGGGCTCCGGCTCCGTGCCCTCCACCGGGGCGGCGACGACGTGCCGGCTGTAGTAGTTGATCCCGACCATGTCCAGCGGGGTGGAGATGGTCGCCAGGTCACCGTCGCGGACGTGCCCGAAGTCGGTGACGCCGCGCAGGTCGGCGACCAGGTCGGCCGGGTACGCGCCGCGCAGCACCGGGTCGAGGAAGAAGCGGTTGGCGAGCGCGTCGATGCGGCGGGCCGCGTCGGCGTCCGCCGGCGAGTCGCTGGCCGGGGTGACCGGGTAGAGGTTCACCGTGATGCCGAGCTCCGCCTCCGGGCGGGACGCCCGCACCGCCTGCACGGCCAGGCCGTGCCCGAGCATCAGGTGGTGCCCGGCCCGGACCGCGTCCGCGCCGTTCGATCGGCCCGGCGCGTGCACGCCCGAGCCGTAGCCGAGGAACGCCGAGCACCAGGGCTCGTTCAGCGTGGTGAAGTATTTCACCTTGTCGCCGAGCGCGTCGGCGACGAGCGCCGAGTATTCGGCGAACCTTCCGGCGGTGTCCCGCGCCGGCCAGCCGCCGGCGTCCTCCAGCGGCTGGGGCAGGTCCCAGTGGTAGAGCGTCACCCACGGCTCGATGCCGTGGCCGAGCAGCTCGTCGACCAGGCGGTGGTAGAAGTCCATCCCCTCCTGGTTGACCGCGCCGGTGCCACCCGGCTGCACCCGGGGCCAGGAGACGGAGAAGCGGTAGGACCGCAGCCCCAGGTCGGCCATCAGCCGCACGTCGTCCGACATCCGGTGGTAGTGGTCGCAGGCCACGTCGCCGGTGTGCCCGGCCACCGTCCGACCCTCGGTGTGGCTGAAGGTGTCCCAGATCGACGGCGTACGGCCACCCTCCGCCGCGGCGCCCTCGATCTGGTACGCGGCGGTGGCCGCGCCCCAGAGGAAGCCGGGCGGGAAGGTCAGGGCCGGGCCCTCGTCGAGAACGCCGACGGCGGGCGGGCTGGCTGGGTTGCTCACGACTTGACGGCGCCTTCCATGATGCCGCCGATGATCTGGCGGCCGAACAGAACGAACACGACGAACAGAGGCAGGGTCGCGATCAACGTACCGGCGAAGATCTGCGAGTTGTCGGCGAAGTAGGCGGTGTTGAGGCTCCGCAGCGAGATCTGGACGGTGGGGTTGGACGGGTCGGCCAGCACCACGAACGGCCAGAAGAACTGGTTCCACTGCTCCATGAAGGTGAGCAGGCCGAGCACCGCGGCGGCGGGGCGCAGCGCGGGCATCACCACGTGCCAGTACACCTTCCAGGTGGAGCAGCCGTCCACCCGGGCGGCCTCGATCAGCTCGTTCGGGACCGCCTGCTCCGCGTACTGGCGCATCATGAAGATCCCGAAGCCGCCGATGAGGAACGGCACGGTCACCGACGGCATGGTGTTCAGCCAGTCGAGCTTCGCCATCAGGATGTAGAGCGGGAGCACACCGAGCTGGATCGGCACCATCATCGAGGCGAGGATGATCAGCAGCAGCGCGTTCTTGCCCCGGAAGCGCAGCTTGGCGAACGCGAAGCCGGCGAGCGAGCCGAAGAACACCGTGGCGACGGTGATCGTCCCGGAGACCAGGAACGAGTTCATCAGCCCCTTGACGATGTTGGCGTCGCCGTTGTCGAGCACCCGCTGGATGTTCTCGCCGAGGTTGCCACCGGGCAGGAACGGCGGCGGCCAGGAGTTGGCCGCGTCGTTGGTCCGCGAGGCGATCACGATCATCCAGTAGAACGGGAACAGCGACAGGAGCACGCCGAGGACCAGCCCGAACCAGGTGAGCGGGCTGGCCTTCCAGAGCCGCTCGGCCTGGTGGGTGGCCTTCGCCGGCCCCTTCGGCCGGGCGGGCGGGCGGAGCGTGGTGGTCGTCATCTCGTCACCTTCACTTGTCGGAGCTGATGCGTCGGGCCAGCAGGTAGTTGACCGTCGACATCAACGCGATGAGCACGAAGAGCACGAGCGCGACCGCCCCGGCGTAACCCCACCGGAAGCGCTGGTTCATCACGTCGAGCAGGTACATCGTGATGGTCTGGAACTGTCCCTCGGAGCCACCGGAGAGGGCGCCGGCGCCGCTGGTGAACATCAGCGGCTCGGTGAAGAGCTGGAGTCCGCCGATCGTCGAGATGATCAGCGTGAAGATGATCGTGGGACGCAGCTGCGGGACCGTGATCGACCAGAACTGACGTCGCCGGGAGGCCCCGTCCAGCGCCGCGGCCTCGTACATGTCCTTGCTGATCGACTGCATGGCGGCCAGGTAGATCAGCGCGTTGTAGCCGACCCAGCGCCAGTCGACCATGGTGGAGATGGCGAACCAGGAGGCGAAGCGGCTCGCCCGCCAGTCGATCGGGTCCATGCCGACGCTGTCCAGCAGCCAGTTGATCAGACCGAAGTCCTTCGCGTAGATCATCGAGAAGATCAACGCGACCACCGCGGTCGAGGTGATGATCGGCATGGCGATGGCCATCCGGAAGAAGGTCTGCGCGCGCAGCCGCCGGTTCAGCGCGTTCGCCAACATCAGCGCCAGCATCAACTGCGGCACGGTGGAGAGCACGAAGATGCCGAAGGTGTTCACCACCGCGTTCCAGAACTGCGGATCGTTGGTGATCAGTTCGACGAAGTTGTCCAGCCCGACGAAGGAGATCGTCGGGTTCAGCGGCGACCGGTCGGTGAGCGCGATCCAGACCGTGTACGCGATCGGATAGGCGCTGAACACCGCGAAGATCACGAAGAACGGCAGGACGTAGAGGTACGGCGAGTACTTCAGGTCCAGCTTGTTTGTCGATGTGGCGCGACGGTGCGCGGGGCGGGTGGCGCGCGACGGGCCGGGCTCGGGCGGCGCCGTGGCGTGCAGGTCGAGGCTCATGGGAGGTCCTTCTCCTCGGCCGGTGTCACCCGCTACTCGGGCGACACCGGGCTCTGCGGGCACCGCGGGTGGCGCCGGCAGCACAGGGCTGCCGACGCCACCCGCGGGCGGCTCAACCGGGTCACTTACCGGCGGCCGCACCGTTCTTCAGCGCGTCCTGCCAGGCGGCGTCCGCCGACTTGCCCTGCTCCACCGAGCGCAGGCTGTTCTCCACCGCGGTACGCACCGCGCTGTTCTTCGGGCCGAGGTAGACCGGCTTCAGCTCGCTCGCGCCGGCGGCGAAGATCTTGCCGACCGGGGCCTTGCTGAAGTATTCGTTGGTCGAGTCGGCCACGGCCGGGTCGGTGAGCGCCTGCGGGTTCGACGGCAGGTTGCCGACCGCCTTGTACGCGCCGATCTGGCCCTGCGCGCTGGTCAGGAACTTGGCCAGCTCGACGGCCTCCTTCTGGTGCTTGCTCGACTTCGGCACGCCGAGGAAGGAGCCGCCCCAGTTGCCGCCGTTGCCGGGGGCCTTCGCGATGTCCCACTTGCCGGCCGCCGAGTCACCGGCCTGGCCCTTGATGACACCGGTCATCCAGGCCGGGCAGGCGATGGTGGCGAAGGTGGCGTTCTTGAACCCGGCGTTCCACTCGTTCGAGAAGGACTGCAGGTTGTTCGACAGCCCGGCGCCGACCATCTTGGTGGTGAGCTGGTACGCGGCCTGCACGTCCGGGTTCTGGTCGATGACCAGCTTGTTGCTCTTGTCGTAATACGTGTAGCCGGTGCCCTGGCCCGCGATCTGCATCAGCACGACGTTGTAGAAGTTGGTCGCCGAGTCGACGAACTTGTGCTTCTTGTCGGCGGCGGCGAACTTCTGGCCGGTGGCGATGAACTCGTCCCAGGTCGGCCAGAGCGCGCCGACCTGCTCGCGGTCGGTGGGCAGGCCGGCGGCCTTGAACAGGTCACTGCGGTAGCACAGCGCCATGCTGCCGACGTCGGTGCCGAGGCCCAGCACCTTGCCGTCGGGCGTGGTGCCCTGCTCCCACTTCCACGGCAGGAAGTTGCCCTTGAGGTCGTTCGCGCCGTGGTCGGCGAGGTTCACGAACTTGTCGGCCTGGGCGTAGAACTGGACGATGGTGCCCTCTTCCAGGGCCACCACGTCACCGGCGCCGGACCCGGCGGTGATCTGCTGGGTCAGGCGGGTGTTGTAGTCGTTCAGGCCGAGGCCCTTGCCCCGCTCCTGGATCTTGACGTTCTTGTGCTCGGCTTCGTACTGCTTGTACAGGTCCTCGTAACCGAAGCCCTGATCGCCGAAGACGTCGACGACCAGGGTGACCGGGCCGTCGCTGTCGCCGCCGCTCGACGAGTCATCGTCGCTGCACGCGGTCGCGGTGCCGAGCACCACGACAGACGCGAGCGCGATGGCCGCGAGCTGCCGACGGCGGATTGGGACGCTCATCTTTCAGACCCCTCTTTTCGGTGGTGAGGCGAGTTATCTGTGTGGTGGGGGGTGCGTGTCGCTCGTGCCGGAGCGGGCAGGGGAAGAGATCCACGCCACTCCCGGGAGCGCTCCCATGAGATTGCCGGCAGGTAACAGGGGTGTCAATAGGCCGCTGGGAGCGTTCCCATTTCGTTACCCCTGATCCGCGCCCGGCTGGGCCGCTGATCAGCAGCAGCGGCGGAGCAACGTGGTGGCGCGATCGGCGGCGAACCCGGCCGGGTCGAACGCCGGGCCGGCCCAGTCCCGCATGGTCAGGTGCTCGGGGTGCGCCGGGTCGGCGAGCGCGGCCAACAGCACGGCGTACCCCTCCGGGCCGCCCACGCCCTCCGGCGGGGCGGCGCGCTCGCCGTCCACACAGACCGGGTAGCGCTCGTCCGGGTCGGCGGCGCAGACGTCCTCCACCACGAGGTCGTGCTCCCACCAGTCGCCGAAGTCGTAGGTGTAGCGGAACCGGTCGCCCTTGCCCACCACCGCGTCCAACCGGACGTCCATCTCGTCGCGGAGCGCCAACTCGCCGTCCGGGTCGGGCTCGCCGTACTGCCGCCCGCCGACGTCGAACGAGTGCAGGTGGCAGTCCCGCCAGCCCACCGCGTGCTGGATCACCCGGTGCAGCCGGTCCAGGGTGTAGCCGCCGGGCACCAGCACCCGCCGCCAGAGCGGCGGCCGGACCCCGGTCAGGGACACCATCAGCTGGAAGATCTGACGCGGCACGTGGTCCCGTCCTTCCTCGGCATAGGCTGCCCGCATGATCTGCCGAGCCTGCCGGGAGCGGCGGCACGACGACTGTCCTGGCCGGAAGTGGTGCGACTGCCAGCACCGTACCCCCGAACCCACCCCGCCGGTCACCGGTCCGGCCGGCGAATGAGCGTCGGAACCCCGATCGATCGGATCTGGCCCGCGCCCGTCACCGGTCCGCTGACCGACCCGCAGCTCACCGCGCTCTACGGCCGCGCGCCCATCCCGCTCCTGCGGCTGAACTTCGTCGCCAGCGCGGACGGCGCGGTCACCCTGGACGGCTATTCCGCCGGGCTCTCCGGCGAGCCGGACAAGCGCGTCTTCGGGCTGCTGCGGATGCTCTGCGACGGCCTGCTGGTGGCCGCCGGCACGCTACGCCACGAGGGCTACCGCGCGGTGCGGCTCAGCCCCGGGCGCCGGGCCTGGCGACGTGACCGGGGGCTGGCCGAGTTCCCGACGCTCGTCGTGGTCTCCGGTTCGCTCGACCTCGATCCGGCCCAGGCGTGCTTCGCCGACGCCCCGGTCCGGCCGCTGGTGCTCACCCGGGCCGACGCCGAGCCGCCCACCGGCCTGACCGAGGTGGCCGACCTGATCCGCTGCGGCGCCGGCCGGGTCGACCTGACCGCCGGCCTGACCGAACTGCGCCGCCGCGGGCTGGGCCAGCTCCTCTGCGAGGGCGGGCCACACCTGTTCGGCGCGCTCACCGCGGCCGACCTGGTCGACGAGCTCTGCCTGACCGTGGCGCCGCTGCTCGCCGGCGCCGGTCCCGGCCGGATCACCGCCGGCCCCGCGAGCCCGCCGCGCCACCTCCCGCTGCGTCACGTGCTCGCCGCCCCCGACGGGGTGCTGATGCTGCGCTACGCCCGCGACCCCCTTCCGACCGCGCGCTGATTCACGGAAAGCGTGGCCTTGCCCGTCGGGATGAGCCCTCTTTCCGTGAATCCGGGTGCGCCAAGGGTGCGGGTGCGCACGCACGGTGGTCGGTCGGATCCGCGTGGCGACCGGCAGGCGTGGCGTCCGCCGCGTCGCGTGGCGACCTGTCGCATCCCTCGGGCAGGATGCAGGACGTGCGCCGTGACCGGAACGACCAGCCGACCGGAGACCGCCGATGACCGACGACCAGATCGACGGGCCCGGCGAGGGTGTCGGCCGGGTGCTCGGCACCGCCGACGCCACCCCGCTCACCTTCTGGACCGCCGTCGCCCCGGGGAGCTACCTGCAACTCGACGACGTGGTGGTGACCCGGCGCGACCTGCCCGACCGCGAGCCGGTGACCATCGCCGGCGTGGTGACCCAGGTGCGCGCCCGGCACGAGGGGGCGCAGTTCGACTCCGACGTCTTCGCCATCGCCGACGGCACGCTGCCGGCGCAGGTGCAGGAGGCCGCCGAGATCACCACCACCCGGGTCGACCCGGAGTTCTACGTCCCGCCCACCCCCGGCGCGGTGGTGCACCGGGCCGAGGGCGACGCCCGGGCCCGGGCGCTGCACTTCGACCGGATGGAACGGCGGGTCCCGATGGGGATGGGCCGCGACGGCGTGCCGGTCTACCTCAACGCCGACTTCCTCGACGGCACCCGGGGCGCGCACGTCTCCATCTCCGGCATCTCCGGCGTCGCCACCAAGACCAGCTTCGCGACCTTCCTGCTCTACTCCGTGTTCCGCTCCGGGGTGCTCGGCGGCGACGCGGTGAACGCCAAGGCGCTGATCTTCAACGTCAAGGGCGAGGACCTGCTCTTCCTCGACCACCCCAACAGCCGGCTCGACGACCCGACCCGCGCGGCGTACGCGAAGCTCGGCCTCGACGCCGGCGCGTTCCCCGACGTCCGGGTGTACGCGCCGCCCCGGGTCGGTGACTCGTCCGGCACGCCCGACGTGAGCAGCCGGCTCACCGGCGTGGACAGTTTCTACTGGACGCTGACCGAGTTCTGCGCCGACCGCCTGCTGCCCTACGTCTTCGCCGACGCCGACGACGAGCGCCAGCAATACACCATGGTGGTCCACTCGGTCGCCGCCCACCTGGCCCGCTACGCCCAGCCCGCCGACGGCGGGGTGAGCATCGACGGGGTCCGCCTCGGCTCCTACGCCGACCTGGTCGACCACGTCGTCGAGCAGCTCAACGACGACGAGACCCGGGGCGAGTGGGCCGGCAGCGCGGTCGGGCTGGGCACGGTCAACGCGTTCGCCCGCCGGCTCATCGGCAGCAAGAAGGACCTGGGCCGGCTGATCCGGGGGGATCTGGCCACCCGCCGCCCGCACTCGATCAACACCGCGGAGAGCGCCCAGGTCACCGTGGTCGACCTGCACAACCTGCCGGACCGCGCGCAGCGCTTCGTGGTCGGCGTGACGCTGAAGAGCGAGTTCGAGCGCAAGGAGAAGGCGGGCACCGCCAAGCCGTTGCTCTTCGTCGTGCTCGACGAGCTGAACAAGTACGCCCCCCGCGAGGGGTCCTCCCCGATCAAGGAGGTGCTGCTCGACATCGCCGAACGGGGCCGGTCACTGGGGGTGATCCTGGTCGGCGCGCAGCAGACGGCGAGCGAGGTGGAACGGCGGATCGTCACCAACTCGGCGATCCGGGTGGTCGGCCGGCTCGACCCGGCCGAGGCGTCCCGCCCGGAATACGGCTTCCTCCCGCCCGCCCAGCGGCAGCGGGCGCTGCTGGCCAAGCCGGGCACCATGTTCGTCAACCAGCCCGACATCCCGGTGCCGCTGTGCCTGGAGTTCCCGTTCCCGGCGTGGGCCACCCGGGTGTCGGAGGCCGGCCGCGCCCCGTCGGAGACGCTACGGTCGATCACCCAGGCCGCCGATCCGTTCGCGGTGGTCGGCTCCGGCTCCTCCGACGACGACATCCCGTTCTAGGCGGCACCAGATGAAGATCCTGCACACCTCCGACTGGCACGTCGGCAAGGTCCTCAAGGGGCAGTCCCGGGCCGAGGAACACACCCAGGTCCTGGCCCAGGTGATCGACATCGCCCGCGACGAGCGGCCGGACCTGGTGATCGTCGCCGGTGACCTCTACGACACCGCCGCGCCCACCCCGGAGGCGACCCGGCTGGTGACCCGCGCGTTGACCGCGCTGCGCCGCACCGGCGCCGACGTGCTGGCCATCGGCGGCAACCACGACAACGGCGCGGCGCTCGACGCGCTGCGGCCGTGGGCCGACGCCGCCGGCATCACGCTGCGCGGCAGCGTGCGGGAAAATCCGGCCGAGCACGTCGTCGACGGGGTGACCGGCGACGGCGAGCGCTGGCAGGTCGCCGCGCTGCCCTTCCTCTCCCAGCGCTACGCCGTCCGCGCGGTGGAGATGTACGCGCTCACCCCGGCCGAGGCCAACCAGACCTACGCCGACCACCTCGGCCGGGTGCTCGGCAAGCTGGCCGAGGGCTTCACCGAGCCGGACCGGGTGCACCTGGTCACCGCCCACCTCACCGTGGTCGGGGCGAGCACCGGCGGCGGCGAGCGGGACGCGCACACCGTGCTCGGCTACGCGGTGCCGGCCACCGTCTTCCCCGGCAACGCGCACTACGTGGCGCTGGGCCACCTGCACCGCTCCCAGCGGGTGATCGGCCCCTGCCCGATCCGCTACAGCGGCAGCCCGCTCGCGGTCGACTTCGGCGAGCAGGAGAACATCGGCTCGGTGACGATCGTCGAGGTGACCGCGACCACCGCCGCGCGCATCCGGGAGGTGCCGGTGCCCGGCGCGGTGCCGCTGCGCACGGTGCGGGGCACCCTCGCGCAGCTCGCCGAGATCGAGCCACCCGACGGCTGGTTGCGGGTCTTCGTCCGGGAGCAGCCCCGGGCCGGGCTGCGCGAGGAGGTCCAGGAGCTGCTTCCCCGCGCGCTGGAGATCCGGATCGACCCGGAGCTGATGCCGGCGCCGGGCAGCGGCACCCGCACCGCCCAGCGGGCCGGTCGTTCCCCGCGCGAGCTGTTCGCCGACTACCTGGGCAGCCGCGGGCACGCCGACGAGGGCGTGCGGGAGCTCTTCGACGAGCTGCTCGAGGAAGTTGAGCACTGATGCGGCCGATGCGGCTGGACATGGCCGGCTTCACCGTCTTCCGCGAGGAGACCACCGTCGACTTCACCGACGCGGACTTCTTCGCGCTGGTCGGCCCGACCGGCTCGGGCAAGTCGACGGTGCTCGACGCGATCTGCTTCGCGCTCTACGGCACGGTGCCGCGCTGGGGTGGCGCCCGGGGGTTGGCGAACGCGCTGGCGCCGTCGGCCACCGAGGCGCGGGTCCGGTTGGTCTTCGAGTCCGCCGGCGACCGCTACGTCGCCACCAGGGTGGTCCGCCGCGACGGCCGGGGCACGGTGAAGACGACGAACGCCGGGCTCCAGCTCATGCCGCCCGGGTTCGACATCACCAAGCTCGACACCGGGCTCAGCCCGGAGGACCTGGGCGACGTGGTGGCCGGCACCCCGGCCGAGATGGAGCAGGCGGTGCTCGACGCGGTCGGGCTGCCCTACGAGCAGTTCACCTCCTGCGTGGTGCTGCCGCAGGGGCAGTTCGCCGACTTCCTGCACGCCAAGCCGGCCACCCGCCAGCAGATCCTGGTCAACCTGCTCGGGCTTGGCGTCTACGAGGGGGTGCAGAAGAAGGCGGTCGAGCGCGCCGGGCAGGCCGAGGCGAAACTGGAGGCGGTCGACAAGATGCTCGGCGGCCTCACCGACGTCGACGACGCGCGCCTGGCCGACGCCCGGGGCCGGGTCGACGTGGTGCGCGAGCTGGCCGGCGCGGTCGCCGTGGCCGTACCGGAACTGGAGCGGGCCCGGGCCACGGCGGGTGAGCGGGCCGCGGCGCTGGCCGCCCTCGACGCCGAGCTGGGCGTGCTGGCCGGGGTCCGGCCGCCGGACGGCACCGCCGAGCTGGCTCGGGCGGTGGCCGCCGCCCGGGTGACCGCCGACGAGACGGCCGCGGCGGTCGGGCTGGCCGAGGAGCGGGAGGAGAAGCTGCGCGGCGAGCTGGCCGCCGCCGGTGACGAGAGCGCGCTGCGGCTGCACCTGCGGGCATACGCGGAGCGGGAGCGGCTGGCCGGCGAGGCGGCCACGGTCCGCGCCGCGGTCGACGCGGCGGGGGTCGAGCACGACGCGGCGGTGGCGGCGCTGGCCGACGCGCGGGCCGACGCGACGCGGGCCGAGGCCGAGCTGGAGGCGGCGTTCCGGGCGCACGAGGAGGCGAAGGCGGCCGACCAGGCGGTGGCGCTGCGGGCGCACCTGGTCGACGGCGCGCCCTGCCCGGTGTGCGAGCAGGTGGTCACCGCCGTGCCGGCGATGCCGAAGGGTTCGGCGGTGAGCCGGGCGCTCGCGGCCGGCAAGGCGGCGCGGGCGGCGAGCGAGACCGCCAAGCGGGTGGTGCAGGAGCGCGACACCGCCGCCCGTGACCTGGAGCGGGTGCTGCTGCGCGTGCGGGCCGAACACGACGGGCTGGCTGCGCGGCTGGCCGAGGTCGACGGGCAGCTCGCCGACGCCGCCACCCCGGACGCACTGCGCGCGTCGCTCGCCGAGCACGCCCGGCTGCGGTCGGCGCTGGACGAGGCGGCCGGCGCGGTCCGGGCCGGCCGGGAGGCCGCCCGGCGGGCCCGGGGCACGCTCGACGGCGCGCAGGACCGGCTGCGCCGGGCCTGGCGCGACTTCGACACGGCGCGGGACGGGCTGGCCCGGTTCGGCCCGCCGGCCGCCGACCGGGACGACGTGGCCGCCGCCTGGGCGGCGCTCGCCGGTTGGGCGGGCGAGCAGGCCGAGCGGCGACGGGCCGACCGGGGCGGGCTGGCCGACGCGGTCGACGCGGCCGAGCGGGCGGTGACCGAGGTGGCCGACCGGATCGGCGCGTCGTTCACCGCCGCCGGGCTGGACGCGCCGGACGACCCGCTGCGTGACGTCGCGGTGGCGGTGGAGCGGGCCGAGGCGGAGCTGCGCCGGTTGACCGAGCGCCGCGAGCAGGCGGCCGAGTTGCGCGAGCAGCGGGCCGGTCACGAGCACCAGGCGCGGGTGGCCCGCGCGCTCGCCGGGCACCTGCGGGCCAACAACTTCGAGCGCTGGCTGCTCACCGAGGCGCTCGACCTGCTTGTCGACGGCGCGTCGCGGATCCTGCGCGAGTTGTCCGGCGGGCAGTACGACCTGATCCACGACAAGGGCGAGTTCTTCGTGGTCGACCATCACGACGCCGGCCTGCGGCGCGGGGTGCGGACGCTGTCCGGCGGGGAGACGTTCCAGGCGTCGCTGGCGCTGGCGCTGGCGTTGTCGGAGCAGCTCGCCGGCATGTCCACGAGCGCGGCGAGCCTGGAGTCGATCGTGCTGGACGAGGGCTTCGGCACGCTCGACGCGGCGACGCTCGACACGGTCGCGGCCACCCTGGAGAACCTGGCCGCCCGGGGCGACCGGATGGTCGGCGTGGTGACGCACGTGCCGGCGCTGGCCGAGCGGATCCCGGTCCGCTTCGAGGTCCGCAAGGACGCCCGCACGGCCCGCATCGAGCGGACCGGCCTGTGAGCGTACGGCCCAGGTTCTTCGTCGACACGTGGGATCCGGCGTACGGGGCGTCGTTCGAGGCGGCGGGCGGGGCCGGGCCGGCGACGCCGAGCAGCGCCCAGGTGGAGGCCGACGTCGAGCTGCCGGTGACCGACTGGCGCGCCATCGGCCCCCGGCCGGGGGTGCGGGCGCCGGACGTGGTGCTGCTCGTCGACGGGGTACGCCGGATCGACGCCAGCATCTGGACGGCGGAGGAGGACGGCGGCTCGTTCCCCGGCATCGCCGCCTCCTACGCGGCCGGTGTGGTCCGCTGTGACCTGGACCGGGGCGCCGCCGAGCTGGCCGGGTCCCGGGTGGGCCGGGGCCTGTTCACCGCCAGCCCGTCGGCGGGGGACGTGGTGGCCGGGACGATCCGCTACCCCGTGCACCGGGTCGGTGGCACCGGCGAGTTGAGCAAGCTGCCGGCCGCGGTGCAGGGCCCGCTCACCGCGCTGGAGGTGGACGTGTCGGACGCGGTGCGCGCCGACGGCGACCTGCTGGTGGTGGACGGTCCGCTGCGCAGCCGGCGGAACCTGCCGCGCACGCTCGGCTACATCAAGACGCAGCACAGCCAATACCTCGACGCCCGGCTGACCGCGGTGGTGACCGGGCTGGCACCGGGCCAGCGCTGCCCGGTGTTCCGGTTGGGCACCGCGTGGGGCGGCTGGTCGTGGTATCTGCGGCTGCCGGTGGCCGCCGGGGCGCCCTGGGCGGGCATCGTGCGGATGGAGTGCTCGGCCGAGCTGAGCGTGCCGGAGGCGATCGCGCTTGCCGACCTGTCGCTGGTCACGCTGCCCCGGTTCGCGTCGACGCCGTACAAGGACCCGCGCGCCCCGCAAAATTTGGTGCCGATCGCCGGGTTGGAGCGCAAGCTGCGCGGGATGCTCGGCGACGCGCGGCTGCTGCACCGGGTGCTCACGTCGGCCGCGCGCGGGATGCGGCGCTGATGGGCCGGCGGCGCGACACCGACCGGGTGGTGGTCGACGTCGACACCGGGCGGGCCGAGCTGGTGCCGGACCGGGACCGCCCCGGCTCGTGGACGCTGCTGCTGGACGGCGCGCCGCAGTCCCACGTCGACCTGGCCGACCCGACGCACCTGGAGTTCGAGTACGTGCGGCGGCTGGCCGCCGCGATCGACCTGGTCGCGCCCGCCGGCGCGGCGCTACGGGTGCTGCACCTGGGCGGCGGCGCGCTCACCCTGCCGCGCTACGTGCGGGCGACCCGGCCCGGCTCGACGCAGCGGGTGTCCGAGGTGGACGGCGCGCTGGTGGAGCTGGTGCGGCGGGAGCTGCCGTGGCCGGCCGATCCGCGGCTGCGGGTCCGGGTGGCCGACGCCCGCGCCACGCTGGCGTCGAGCCGGGACGCCGGCTACGACGTGATCGTGGCGGACGTCTTCGCCGGCGCCCGCACCCCGGCCCACCTGACGTCGGTGGAGTACGCCGCCGAGGTGGCCCGGGTGCTGGCGCCCGACGGCACGTACCTGGCGAACGTGGCCGACGGCCCGCCGTTGCGGCACGTCCGCGGGCAGGTCTCCACCGTGCGTACCGTGTTGCCCCGGGCCTGCCTGGTGGGCGACGCGGCGGTGCTGCGCGGCCGGCGGTACGGCAATCTGGTGCTCGTGGCGTCCCGGGTGGAGCCGCCGGTGCCGGAGCTGGCCCGGCGCGCGGCCGGCGACTGGTTTCCCGGCCGGGTGGTGGCCGGCGCGGAGCTGGACCGGTTCGCCGGCGGCGTGCCGGTGGTGCGCGACGCGGACGCCGTCGACTCCACTCCGCCGCCGCCAGGAATTTTTTCTGTCAAACGTTGATCCGTTCGTGGGTCCGGTGCGTATCACCGGGCGGCCATGCCCGTGGGGGGCCGGCTGATGTCATTGGACACCGGAGGTCTGCATGCATGCGGTGGCGGCCGGCTGGCACGGCGAGGTGGCGAGGCCCGAGTGGATGTTCGCCCGGGCGCAGTCACACTCCCGGGCGGCGCGCTCGGATCGGGGGGTCGACGCCCGACCCGCCGATCGCCAGAATGATCCGGTGCCGCCGCGACCCGCTCCCGGACGCCACCAGGCGACCTCCGCCGAGGCCAGCCACTCCGACCAGTTGATCCGCCTGCTCTACGCCGAGCACGCCGGCCCGCTGCTGATGTTCGTGATGCGACTGACCGGTGGGGACCGGCAGCGCGCCGAGGACATCGTGCAGGAGACGCTGCTGCGGGCCTGGCGCAACGCGCACCGCCTGGGTGTGCAGGGCCAGGGCTCGTTGCGTCCGTGGCTGGTCACGGTGGCCCGGCGGATCGCCATCGACGAGCACCGCAGCGAGCAGGCCCGCCCACCGGAGACGTACGACCGGGACCTGACCGCGTTCGCCGAGTCGGACAGCACCGACCGGGTGTTGCGCACGATGACCGTGGCGGACGCGCTGCGGACGCTGAGCCAGTCGCACCGGGAGATCCTGGTGGCGACGTACTTTCGGGGGCGTACCGTCCCCGAGGCGGCGGAGGAGCTGGGCCTTCCGCTCGGCACCGCCAAGTCACGGGTCTACTACGCGCTGCGCGCGCTGCGCACCGCTCTGCAGGAGAGGGGGGTGACGGAATGAGCCGGGCCGACCACATGGACGTCGCCGCATATGCGCTCGGCGTGCTCGACGCACAGGACGCGGAGCGGTTCGAGGAGCACCTGGCCACCTGCTGGGCGTGTGCCGCCGAGTTGGAGACGATGGTCCCGGTGGTGGGGATGCTCTCCGGCATCGACGGCGAGGCGATGGCCGCGTTGGAGCAGACCCACACCGATCCGGCGTTGCTGGACCGCACGTTGGTGGCGGTGCGGCGGGACCGGCGGCGTACCCGGGTGCGGCAGTTGCTCGCCACCGCGGCGGCCGTGGTGGTGCTCGGCGGTCTGAGCGGGGTCGCGGCCGGGATGCTCGGGGACGACTCGGCGCCGGTGCCGCAGGCCGAGCCGACACAGAGCGTGCCCACGGCGGCGCCGAGCGGCGGACCGGTCGATCCGAACCAGCCGGGTGTCGGCGGGAACGAGCAGGAGGGCGAGGAGCACAACGCCACCGACGCGGGCACCGGGGTGAAGACGACGATGTGGCTGGCGAAGAAGGAGTACGGCACGCAGATCGCCGTGCAACTGAGCCGGCTGCCGGGCCCGCGCACCTGCCGGTTGCTCGTGGTGCGGAAGAACGCCACGACTGAGGTGGTCGGCACCTGGTCGGTGCCGGGCAGCGGGTACGGCACCAACCAGAATCCGCTCGGGCTGGAGCTGACCGCGTCCACCTCGGCGCCGCTCGGCGACATCGAGAAGGTGCAGGTGCAGTCCGTGGACGTCAACGGGGTGGCCAGTCCGCTGGTGACCGTCTCCGACCTGTAGATCCACCGCGCCGACGGCGCCGGGCGGCGAGACCGCCCGGCGCCGTCGCGTCGTGTGCGGACGGCCCCGTCGTGGTGGCGCACGCGCGGCGGGCGGGATCGGTTCAATCGGTCCACTGTGAAATGGACCACGCTTCCGCGTTCAACCTTGACAGCGCCGCCGCCCGTACTACTCGGCGAACTGCCAAGAACGAGGAGGGCACGTGGCACACCACAAGCGGACGACCGTCATCGTCGCGAGCGCGATGGTCGCACTTACGGCCTGCGCCCCAGCAGGCTACGACGGGGCGAACTCGAGCGCGGCGGAGCCGGTCGCCGTCGCCGCGGCCGAACCCACCGCGGCGGCCGAGCCGGAGGCGTCGGCCACCCCCGAGGTGCCGACCGACGACCAGGCGGCACCCCCGTCGGACGTGAAGCTCACCGACCAGTTGGTCGGCAAGACCCTGCCCCGGATGGGCAAGGTCGTCACCGACCAGGACGGCTGGGTGCTGTACCGGTTCGACAAGGACTCGTCGAAGCCCGCGCAGTCCAACTGCGTGGACAAGTGCGCCGAGGTCTGGCCGCCGGCGCTGACCGACGGCAACCCGCAGTTGCAGGGCGTCTCCGACGACAAGATCGGCACGGTCACCCGGCAGGACGGCACCCGGCAGATCACCATCGGGGACTGGCCGGTCTACCGCTACATCGGCGACAAGAAGCCCGGCCAGTGGAAGGGCCAGGCCGTCGGGGGCACCTGGTTCGTCGTCGACCCCAACGGCAAGAAGAACCTGACCTGCCTGCCGAAGGGCACCCCGAAGGCGGTGGCGCCCCCGTCGTCGAGCGACTCGGGCGACTCGGGCGGCGGCTCGGACTACTCGTACTGACCGCACCGGACACGGTGGCCGGCCGCCGCCGGGGAGGGCGCGGCCGGTCACCGTCGTGGACCCGGGAGGCGGGGCGTACCGGCATCGCCCCGCCTCCCGGCACCGACACACCGACAGACCGACACCGCCGTGGGCCCACCGCCCACGGCGGTGTCGTCCGTGCCGGCGGGGCCACGTGGCAGAGTGGCGGGGTGACCCCGCCCGACGCCCGCCGGACGCTGCGACCGCCGACCGGCTACCGACTGGCCGCCTCGGTGCGGGCGCTGACCTTCAGCCCGTACGACCCGTGCGCGCGGATCGCCGCCGGCAGCTTCTGGTGGGCCACCCGCACCCCGGACGGACCGGCCACGCTGGCGCTGCGCCCGGAGGCCGGCGAGTTGGTCGCCGAGGGCTACGGCCCGGGGGCGTCCTGGGTGGTCGAGCACGCCGACGGCGTCGCCGGGCTACGCGACGACCTGACCGGGTTCGCCGCGCTCGCCGCCGCGCACCCGCTCGTGGCCCGGCTGGCGCAGGCGCACCACGGGCTGCGGATGCCCGCCACCGGCCAGGTCTTCCCCCGCCTGCTGCGGGCCGTGTTCGAGCAGAAGGTCACCGGCAAGGAGGCGTACCGGGCGTACGCGGCGACCGTGCGGCACTTCCGCGAGCCGGCGCCCGGCCCGCTGCAACCGCTGCTGCTGCCGCCGGCGCCGGCCGCGGTGGCAGCCACGCCGTACTGGGTCTTCCACCCGTTCGGGGTGGAGCAGCGCCGGGCCGACACGCTGCGCCGCGCCGCCGCCGTCGCGGACCGGCTGGAACGCTGCGCGGACGCCGCCGAGGCCACCCGCCGGCTCACCGCGATCCCCGGCATCGGCGCGTGGACCGCCGCCGAGGTGGTCCGGATCGCCTACGGGGACCCGGACGCGGTGAGCGTCGGCGACTACCACGTGCCGAACACGGTGGCCTGGGCGCTGGCCGGGGAGCCGCGTGGCGACGACGCCCGGATGCTGGCGTTGCTGAAGCCGTTCGCCGGGCACCGGGGGCGGGTCTGCGTGCTGCTGGAGGCCGCCGGCATCCAGGCGCCGAGGTACGGGCCGCGCGCCCCGATCCGCTCCTTCGCCCGCTACTGAGAGGCGAGCCGGCGCAGCGTCCGCCCCAGCCACCAGGCGTACACCCGCTGGAAGCTCCGGGTGACCGGCCCGGCGGCGCGGACGTACCAGTGTGCCGGCCGGCTGAACGCGGTCACCTCGAACCAGGTCCCGTCCGGCTCGCGGGTGACCAGGAACGCCTCCTCGCCGACCTCCGGGTGCCCGGGCAGCGTGCCGTAGCCGAAACCGGCCCGGTCCGGCTCGTCGACGGTCCAGACCACCTCAGTCGGGCCCCAGACCCGCGCCGGGCCGACGCCGAGTCCCGGCGTGACCCGCACGCCGGGGGCGGCCCGCGGCGCGTCGGCGCGCATCACCACGCCGGCGGCGCGGTGCAGCCGCCAGCCGAGCACCGCGTCCGCCGCGGTGGGAAAGGCGCCCTCCGGCAGCCGGACCCGGTGGCGCAGGTGGTGGTAGCCGGCCGGCAGGTCGCCGCCGCGGGTCGCGCCCACCTCGGGGTACGTCAGCTCGGGCACCTCGGCCACCTCTCCTCGGACGGGGACACCCGCCAGGGTACGACCGCCCGGGGCGGATGTGGTGAGCTGAGCGGGTGACCGATGACGTGACAGTCGTCCCCGCCGTCGTCGCGGACGCCGGTGAGATCCTCACCGTGCAGCGCGCCGCCTACCTGGTGGAGGCGCAACGCTACCGGGACGTGTTCCTGCCCCCGCTGACCGAGACGCTGGACGAGGTCCGGGCCGCCCTGTCCGGCCCGGTCGTGGTGCTCGTCGCCCGGCACGGCGCCCGCCTGGTCGGCTCGGTGCGGGCCCGGGTGGACGGCGACACCGCCCACGTCGGCCGGCTGTCGGTCGCTCCGGACCAGCAGGGTCGCGGCATCGGCGGCCGGCTGCTGGCCGCGGTCGAGCAGGCGTGCGCCGACCGGGTGGCGCGGTTCGCGCTGTTCACCGGCGCGCGCAGCGCGGAGAACCTGGGGTTGTACGCGCGGCGCGGCTATCTCGTGGTGGCGCACCGGTCGGACGAGAACGGCAACCGCCTGGCGGTGCTGGAGAAGGTCACTCCGGCTCGCAGCGACGCCTGAGCGGTGGTCGAACTGCGCGGCCGGCGGCCGTCGATCCGCGTCAGGCGGCCTCGCGCAGGTCGGCGAGGCCGACCGGGGCGTACCGCCGCAGCAGGCGTTCCAGTTCGGCCACCGAGCCCACCTCGCCGACGACGTTCGCGCCACCGCCGTGCTCCGGCGGGTAGCGGTGCACCAGCCGGTAGCGGTAGCGCCCCCGGACCAGCTCCACGCTGACCCGCCAGCGACCGCAGCATCCGCAGCTCCACTCCGGCACCCCGCGACGCTAGCTCCGACCTGCGCCTCCGCCATCCGGTCGCGGGTGATGAACGGGTCCGGGACGGGACACGCCGCCCGCCGCCGGGCGGTGATCTGCCTCACGGCTGTCGGTGGGGTCTGGTTGACTTGTCGCCGTGGACCTGCCGATCAACCCGCCGGTCGAGCCGATGCTGGCCAAGAGCGTGGCCGAGCTGCCCAGCGATCCCGGCCTGACCTACGAGCCGAAGTGGGACGGCTTCCGCTGCATCGTCTTCCGCGACGGCGACGAGGTCGAGCTGGCCAGTCGCGGCGGCAAGTCGATGACGCGCTACTTTCCCGAGGTGGTCGAGCAGGCGCGTCGCCAGCTCCCGCCCCGGTGCGCGGTCGACGGCGAGCTGATCGTGATCCGCCGGGACGGTCCCGGCGGGCAGCCGCGCCTCGACTTCGAGCTGCTGGCCCAGCGGATCCATCCGGCCGCCTCCCGGGTGAAGCTGCTCGCCGAGACCACACCTGCCGACTTCGTCGCGTTCGACCTGCTCGCCCTCGATGACGAGCTGCTCATCGACCGGCCCTACCCGCAGCGCCGGGAGCGGCTGGAGCGGGCCCTGGCCGGGGTCCGCCCGCCGGTGCACGTGACCCAGGTGACCACCGACCCGCAGACCGCCCGGCGCTGGTTCGAGGTGTTCGAGGGCGCCGGCCTGGACGGGCTCATCGTCAAGCCGGCCGACCTGCCCTACGAGCCGGGCAAGCGGCTGATGTTCAAGGTCAAGCACGCCCGCACCGCGGACGCGGTGGTGGCCGGCTTCCGCTGGCACAAGTCCGGCCCGGTGGTCGGCTCGCTGCTGCTGGGGCTCTACGGCGACGACGGGTTGCTGCACCACATCGGCGTCAGCTCCTCGTTCACCATGGCCCGCCGCAAGGAGCTGCTCGACGAGCTGGAGCCCTACCGCGAGGTCGGCGGCGAGCACCCGTGGGCGCACGGCGACCACGAGCGGGGCCAGCGCATCCCGGGCGGGGTGAGCCGGTGGACCGGCGGCAAGAACCTGGAGTGGGAGCCGCTGCGCCCCGAGCTGGTGGTCGAGGTGGCCTACGACGCGATGGAGGGCGACCGGCTGCGGCACACCGCCCGCTTCCTGCGCTGGCGGCCCGACCGTGATCCGCGCTCCTGCGACTACGGCCAGCTCGACCGCCCGATCCGCTACGACGTCGACGAGGTGCTGCGCGGGGATCCGGCGGCGACGGTGAACGACGCCGGCGGCCGGGCGTAGCCTGACGGTCGACACGATCATGGAGGGCGTGCACGTGACCCGCTTCCCCGCCCGGCCGCGCCGGATCCGGCCCGCGCTGGCCGCGTTCGTCGCGGCGGTGGTGCTCACCGCCGGCTGCACGCTGCCGGCGTTCGCCCCGCGCGCCGAGAGCGAGGGCGAGGCGGCCCCGCCGGGCACCGCGCCCACCTGGCGGGCCTGCCCCGAGGTGCCCGACGAGCTGGTCGGTCGGGGCGCCTCCGGCATGCGCTACGACTGTGCCCGGATCGCCGTGCCCCGCAACTGGGGTGCCGGTGCGGCGACCGGCGCGACCGCCGGGCCGGGCACCGGCGAGACGTTCGAGATCGCGCTGATCCGGATCCGGTCGGCCGAGCAGCGCGACCGGATCGGGTCGCTCGTGATCAACCCGGGTGGTCCCGGCGCCTCCGGCGTGGACACCGCGGTCTACCTCTCCTTCGGCCCGGCGTTCGGCGGCCTGCCGACGGCGGTCACCGACCGGTTCGACATCGTCGGCTTCGATCCGCGCGGGGTGGCCCGGTCCAGCCCGGTCAAGTGCATCCCCGACGCCGACCTGGACGCCAGCTTCGGCTACGACCCCGACCCGGAGAGCCAGGCCGCCTTCGACGGCTTCGTCGACCTCAACCGGCGCATCGGGCAACGCTGCGGCGCGAAGTACGGCGACCAGCTCCCGCTCTACAGCACCGCGCAGGCCGCCCGGGACATGGACGCGGTGCGCGCGGCGGTCGGCGACGACAAGCTGACCTACCTGGGTTACTCCTACGGCACGCTGCTCGGCGCCACCTACGCGCAGCTCTACCCGCAGCGGGTGCGGGCGCTCGTGCTCGACGGCGCGGTCGACCCGCGACAGCAGATCGTCGCCGGTTCGGAGAGCCAGGCCAAGGGCTTCGAGCGCGCGTTCGACAACTTCTCCCGGTGGTGCGCGGCCAACGCCGGCCGCTGCCCGATCGCGCCGGACGCCCGCGGGGCGGTCACCGCCGCGATCGACAAGGCCAACGTCTCCCCGGTACGCGGCGCGGGCGGCCGGGAGGCCACCGCCGGCTGGGTGTTCTACGCGGTGATCTCCTCGCTCTACACCGAGCAGGGCTGGCAGGAGCTGGCCCAGGCGATCGACGACCTCCAGGGCGGCGATCCGGCGGGGGTGTTCAAGCTCGCCGACGCCTACGCGGGCCGCACGGACGACGGGCACTACTCCAACCTGTTCGACGCCAACCTGGCGATCAACTGCGCCGACGAGGCCGAGAAGCCGACCCGGGAGCAGGTCCGCTCCTTGCAGTCGCAGTGGCGGCAGAAATACCCGCTGTTCGGCCCGGCGCTGGCGGTGGGGATGCTCGGCTGCGTGGAGTGGCCGGGTGGGCGTGACCCCTATCCGACCGGGCGGGCGGACGGCGCGCCGCCGATCCTGGTGGTGGGCACCACCGGTGACCCGGCCACGCCCTACGAGCAGACCGCCGCGCTGGCCTCGATGCTCGGTGTGGGACGGGTGCTCACCTGGGAGGGCGAGGGGCACACCGCCTACCCGCAGACGCGGTGCGTGACCGCGGCCGTCGACGCCTACCTGATCTCGCTCACCGTCCCCCGGGCGGGGCAGCGCTGCCCCGCCCGGTGACGGCGGCGTCCGGCCGGTCCCGCATCGCGATCACCGTGACCACGCCGGCGGTGGCCGGAGACTGGTGGTGGACGCCGCGGAGCTGGCTGGACGCCTGCTGACGGTCCGTGCCAGGCTTGCCCGCGTGACCGATGTGATCTTCCGGGAGGCGGTCCGGGCCGACCTGCCCGCCGTGCTCGCGCTGCTCGCCGACGACGTGCTGGGCCGCACCCGCGACCTCCCCGAGGTCGACGCCGCGTACGAGCGGGCGTTCGCCGACCTCGACGCCGACCCGCGCAACCACCTGATCGTCGCCGACGACGGCGGTGAGCTGGTCGGCTGCCTCCAGATCACCTACATCCCCGGGTTGGGACGGCACGGCGCGGAGCGCTCGCTCATCGAGGCCGTGCGGGTCCGTTCCGACCGACGCGGACGCGGGCTGGGCCGGGCGATGATGCGCTGGGCGATCGACCGGGCGCGCGAGCGGGGCTGCGCGCTGGTGCAGCTCACCACCGACAAGCGGCGCGCCGACGCGCACCGCTTCTACGTCGGCCTCGGGTTCGCGGCCAGCCACGAGGGGATGAAGCTGGCGCTGTAGGACGCGCCGGCTCAGTCGGTCACCAACTGCCCGTCGCGCAGGACGAGGGTGCGGTCGGCCAGCTCGATCAGCGCCGGGTCGTGCGTCGCGACGAGCGCGGTCATCCCCCGGGCGTGCACCACGGCGCGGAGCAGGTCCATGATCGACCGGCCGGTCTCGGAGTCGAGCTGCCCGGTCGGCTCGTCGGCGATGAGCAGGTCCGGCTCGTTCGCCAACGCCCGGGCCACCGCCACCCGCTGCTGCTGCCCGCCGGACAGCTCGTACGGGCGCTGCGCCGCGTGCGCGCCCAGCCCGACCAGTTCCAGCAGCACCGCCACCCGCTGCTCCCGCTCCGCCGCCGGCACCTTGGCCAGCCGCAACGGCACCCCGACGTTCTCCGCCGCGGACAGGATCGGCACCAGGCCGAAGGTCTGGAAGATGAAGCCGACGGTGCCCCGGCGCAACGACAGCAACTCCCGCTCCCCCGCCGCGGTCACGTCGTGCCCGGCCACCCGGATCCGCCCGGTGTCCGGCCGGTCCAGGCCGCCGACCAGGTTCAACAGCGTGGTCTTGCCGGCGCCGGAGCGGCCCCGGAGCGCGACCAGCTCACCCCGCCCGGCGACGAACGAGACGTCCCGTACGGCGTGCACGGCGTGTTCCCCCCGGCCGAAGGTGCGGCTCACCCCCTCGACCCGGACCACCTCCTCGACGGTGGTCGCCGGCAGCGCCACGGCCCGGTCGGTCATCGCTCACTCTCCTCGGCGTGCGCCCGGTCGCCGGGACGCACCTCGACGTGGTCGGGTTCCAGGTTGAGCCGGACCCGGTCGCGCAGGGACAGCGCCTCCACGAACGGCGCCGGCAACTGCATCCGGCCGGTGCGGTCGAGCACCGCGTACTCCTCGCTGACCATCTCGGTGCCGCCGTCGGCGGTGACCCGGGCGGTCCGGCGTACCTCGGAGGCGGTCCGGCCGTCGCGGATCGCGACGGTCCGGCGGACCTGGCCGGCCACGGCGTGGTCGTGGGTGACCACCACGATGGTCACCCCCAGCTCGGCGTTGATGGTGCGCAGCGCCGCGAAGACCTCCGCGCCGGTCGCCTCGTCCAGCTCACCTGTCGGCTCGTCGGCGAAGAGGATCTCCGGGTCGTTGGCCACCGCCACCGCCACCGCGCACCGTTGCTGCTCGCCGCCGCTCATCTGGCCCGGCCGTCGGTCCGCGCAGTAGCCGACCCCGACCATGTCGAGCAGCCGGCGGGCCCGCTCCCGCCGGTCCCGCCGGCCGCCGTGCCGCCCGGCCAGCTTCATCGGCAGCTCGACGTTCTCCAGCGCGGTCAGGTACAGCAGCAGGTTGCGGCCGGTCTGTTGCCAGACGAAGCCGACCATCTCCCGCCGGTAGGCCAGGCGTTTCCGGTTCGACAGGGCCAACAGGTCGTACTCGGCTACCCGGGCGATGCCGGCGGTCGGGGTGTCCAGCCCGGACAGGATGTTGAGCAGGGTGGACTTGCCGGAGCCGGAGGCGCCCACGATCGCGACCAGCTCACCCCGGTCGATCACCAGGTCCAGGCCCTGGAGGGCGACCACCTCGACGCCCTCGGTCTTGAAGATGCGCACCAGGCCGTCGCAGACGATGTGCCCGCGCAACCGGTCCCGCCCGCCGGCCCGTTCGGCGGCGCGTTCGGCCGCGCGCTGGTGCAGGGCGGCCAGGTCCGGTGCGGAAGCGGTCGCGGTCATCAGCTCTCCTCTCCGAGCCGCAGCACCTCACCGAGGCGCATCCGGCGGTTGTTCACGGCCTCCACGGTCAGCGCGAAGCCGAGGGCCAGCAGGGCCAGGGCCGACACCCCGGCCACCAGGCCGGGCTCGAAACGGGGACGCACGGTCACCCCGCCGGTGAACGCGGGCAGGCCGAGCACCGGGGTGAGCAGCAGCGGCAGCAGCGCGCCGACCACCGCGCCGGTGAGCACCGCCACCAGCACCAGCGGCGTCAGTTCGACGAGCAGCATCCCGCGCCACTGCCGGCGGGACAGGCCCATGGTGCGCAGCCGGGAGAGCACCTGCCCGCGGGAGCGGGCGCCGGCGAGCACCGCGAACGCCAGCCCGAGCAGGCCCAACACCGCACCGCCGCCGGCGCCGAGCGCGAAGCCGAACACCAGCAGCCCGTTCACGCCGCTGCCACCCAGCTCGGCCCGGACGGCGGACCGGGTCGTCACCTCCGGCGCGCGTGCCCTGTCCGCGGCGGCGACCGCGCCGATCCGCAGGTAGCGGCGCTGCCCCTCGATCGCCACCCGGTTCACCTCGGCCGGATCCACGGTCGGCCCGGCCAGCACGAAACCGTTGGGCGCGAGCGGGTGCAGGGCGTCCGCCGGCAGCGCCGGCCAGGGCAGCACCACGAACCGGCTGACGTCGCCGTCGACGAGCGGGAACCCGTCGACGGTGGCGGCGGTCCGCACCGGCAGCCGGTTGCCCTGCACGTCCAGCCAGGCGGGACGCCGCCCCTGCGCGTCCGCGAGCCCGGCCTCGGCCAGTTCCCCGGCGACCGCCGGGGACACCAGCGCCGGCAGCGGGACGCTGCCGTCACCGCCGGCACGCAGCAGGTCCGGCACCCGCACCGGTACGCCCGCGCGGCGGGCCACCTCGGCGAAGCGGTCACCGTCGACGAGCAGCACCCGCAGCTCCCGCAGCGGCGCGGGACGGCCGGCCCGGTCGGCGTACGGCCGCTCGGCCGGGACGGTCAGCAGCGGCGCCACCGCGCGGACGCCTGGTAGCGCGGCCAACTGCGCGGCGGTGTCCGGCGCGAACCGCTCGCCGCCGATCAGGACGTCCCCGGGCACGGCGTGGACGGCGGCGGTGTCCCGGCCGGTCTCGATGCCGGTCGCCACCACCCCGCAGAACGCGGCGGTGGCGACCGCCAGCACCACCACGACGAGCGGCCCGGTGCTGGCCGCCCGGCCGGCGCGGGCGGCGCCGAGGAACGCGACGCTGCCGCGCGCCCGGGCCGCGGCCCGGCCGAGCAGCCGCAACGGCCACGGGTACGCGCGCAGCGCCAGCAACGCCGCGGCCACCGCCAGCAGCACCGGCACCGACACCAGCAGCGGATCCACCGAACCGGGGGTGAGCCCGCGCCGGCGCAGCAGGAACGCCCCGAGCACGGCGACCGCGAGCACCGCCGCCTCGACGGTCAGCCGGACCGCCGGGGACCGGCCGCCGAGGTCGGACCGCTCGGCGCCCCGGCGGCCGGCGGCGAGCGCCGCCAGCGGCGGGAGCGCGGTGGCGAGCAGCGCGGCCAGCAACACCCACCGCGACGACGTGCCGGTGCCGGGTAGCAGGCCGCCGAGCAGCCAGCCGATCCCGGCCGCGGCCGGCAGCACCAACGCCGACTCGGCCAGGCCCCGACGCAGCAGGTCACCCGTCGACCCGCCCCGGGCCCGGATCAGGTGGAACTCGGCGCGGCGACGACGCGCGGCCAGCCGGGCGGCCAGCAGGGACAGCCCGGCCAGCGTGGCGAGCAGCCCGGCGGCGATGACGGCGAGCAGCGTACGCGCGGCGGCGAGCGCGGCGGCGAAGCGGCGCAGCACGATGTCCACGCCCTGGTTCAGCCGGACCGAGGCGGGGCGGACCCGGTCCAGCCCGTCGAGGCCCGCGATCAGCGCGTCGAGCCGGCCGGGAGCGAGCCGGTCCGGGGCGATGCGGTACCGCCAGGCGAAGCTCACCGGCCAGCCGACGGCGGCGGCGGCGTCCACCCCGGCGGCGGCGGTGTAGCCGACCGCCACGTAGGGCTTGCCGTCCCCCTCGGGCGGGGTGAGCCGCAGCATCGGCGGCAGACCGTCCCAGGCCCCGTCCTTCGGGTCGTTCGCCCGCCACACCCCGACCAGCTCGACCGGGCGGGACATCAGCACCTCGCCGGTCGGGCTGTTCGGTCGCAGCAGCGACAGGCGGAACCGGTCGCCGGGTGCGACGCCCAGGCTCGTGGCCACGGTGTCGGCGAGCGCCACCTCGATCGCGCCGGCTTCGGTGACGCCGCGTTCCGGCCACCGCCCACCGGTGAGCGTGGCCGCCTCGCGCAGCCCGTTCCCGGTCCGCAGGGCCAGGTCGATCAGCCCCTTGTCGCTGCCGAGCGTCGGGCCGCGCAGCCGACCCGCCGCCGTGTTCGCCACCCACCAGCGCTCCCCGATCGTCTCCCGCACCGCGCCTGGCATCCCGTGCTCGATCGCCGCGAGCTGGGCGGCCTGGCCGGCGACGACCGGCTGGCGGGTCGGCGGGAACGTGGCCGGGCCGGTGTCGTACGTGAGGTCGCGCAGCGCCACCGGCTGGTTGGCGACGTGCTCGCGCAGCCCCTGGCCGGTGAGCCGGTCGGCGATCCGCGGCACCCCGACGATCAGCAGGGCGGTCACCACGGTCAGGACGGCGAGCAGCAGGAACTGCCCCCCGTACGCCCGGACCCGGCCCGCGGCACCTGGCAGGCTGATCGCTACGGGACTCATAGGGTTCCCCCGATCCGGAGCTGCACGGCGGTGACCCGCTGGCGGATCCCGGTGGTGATGACGGCGGCGAAGGCGAGCGCGGCGAGCAGCAGCCCGGCGGCGGTCAGCCCGATCGGCGCCCAGGGCACGACGAAGGCCGCCTCCGGCACCGGCCGGCCGGCGGCCGGGGTGAGAATCACCAACGGCACCATGGTCGCCGCGACCACGGCGCCGATCGCCAGCCCCACCGCGACCCCGATGGCGGCGAGGAACGTCTGCTCGGCCAGGTAGGCGCGGGCCAGCAGCCGGCTGGTCGCGCCCAGCGTGGTGAACACCGCGAACTCGCCGAGCCGGCGGCGGGTGGTGGCCCAGATGTCCACCGCCAGGCCGACCAGGGCGAGCAGCACCGAACCGAGCGCGGCGGCGAGCAGCCCGGTGCGGGCGCCCCGCCAGTACGGGTCCCGGGCCGCCTCCCGCGCCACCTGCCGCCGGTCGTGCAGGGTGGTGCCGTCGAGCGCGGCGAGCGCCGAGGCCGCGGCGACGTGATCCCCGGTCCGCAACCACCACTCGGCCACCGGCCGGACGCCGCCGCGTCGTTGGAGCATCTGGTCGGTGGCGGCCGGCAGGTCGAGGAGCACCCCGTCGCCGTCGGCGCCGGGGACCGCGGCGACCTGGCCCACCACCGTGACCTCGAGCGTCACCTCGGCAAGCGTCAGTTTCAGGGTGTCGCCGGTGCCCACGCTCAACGCGGTCGCGACACCCGGGGTGACAAGCACCGGCACCGGTGGGTCCTCCCCCCGGGGCACCACGGCGAACCGGGTCGGCGGCGTCGTCGCGTACCCGAGCATCCCCTCCGGCACGACGTACGTCCGGGTGGCGTCCACGCTTGTCGGGGTGGTCCGGGCGGCCCCGCGCGGACCGTTCGCCGGGTCGATCACCCGCCACGCGCCGTCCACCGGGAGCGGCAGCGCGGCCCCGGCGGCGTCGGTGAGGCGCAGCCCGTCCAGTCGCAGCCGGTAGGCGGAGCCGAGTACGTCCCCGCCGTCGGCCTCGAAGCCGGCCAGCCGCAGCGGCGCGCCGCCGGCCTCCGGCAGCGCGACGGAGAAACGCACCGGTCGGCCGTCGCCGCCGGCCTCGGCCAGCCGCAGCCGCCAGGCGGTGCCGGTGTCGGTGGTGAACAGGGCGGTCACGGTCACCGTCGGCGGTCCGAATTCGGTGTCAACCGGGGTGCGGACGGTGCCGTACAGCGTCCGCGCCCCGGCCGGCAGGACGCCTCCGGCGGGCGCGCCCCGCCCGCCGACCAGCCGGTCCAGCAGCGCGGCGGTGGACGCCCCGCCGTCGGCGTCGTCCAGTCGGATCATCCCGCGCGCGGCGGCGGCGTCCAGGGCGATCGCGGTGGCCGGCAGAGCCTCCCGGCCGAGGCGGATGTCGTCCCGCCAGGCCGGCAGCACCCGGTCCACCCCGGCAACGGCGGCCAGCCCGGCGGCCCGGTCGTCGGGGGCGGCACCGTCGCGCTCGGTCAACCGCAGGTCGGTGCCGACCGTGTGCCAGGCCTGGTCGCGCTGCGACCGCTCCCAGGAGGCGACAAGCGACCAGGCCAGGGTGCTGCCGCCGACGGCGAGCGCGAGCAGCAGCACCGGCCCGGCGTGCGGGCGGCGACCGGCCTGCCACATGCCGAACATGGTGGCGTTCCACGGCCGCCGGTCGACGAAGCGTTCCGCGAGCCGGGTGGTCGGTGGCAGCAGCCGCAGCGCGATCACGGCGCCCGCCAGCACGCCGATGGTGGGCGCGGCGGCGAGCAGCGGGTCGATGCCGAGGCGGCCGTTCGCGCCGGCCAGCGGTGAGGAGTACTGCCGCAACTGGGTCCAGGCGAGCACGGCCAACGCCACCAGCACGAGGTCGACGCTGGCCCGTTGCACGGCCGCGCCCCGGGTGGGCCGGGAGCGGGCCGCCATGTCCGCGACGTAGGTGCCGGCCCGGCGCAGGGCCGGCAGCACCATGGCGAGCAGGCAGCCGACGGCGGCGCCGACCGCGACCGACCAGACCCGGGCGACACCGCCGTCGGTCAACCCCAGGTCCGCGCCGAGATACCGGACCGCCTGCCCGGTCAGCGCCGGGGCCAGCAGCACGGCCGGCGCCACCACGAGCGTCGCCTCGCGTACGGCGAGCCCGGCGAGCTGGCCACGCGCGGCGCCCCGGGCCCGCAGCAGCGCGGTCTGCGCCCGCCGGTCCTCGTTGAGCAACGCGGCCACCAGCACCAGCGCGTACCCGCCGAGCACCACGATCAGCAGCAGCGGGGTGAGCAGGGCGGACCGGCCCACCAGGTCGGCCCGGCTGAGCCGGTCGACGAGCCGGTCCAGGTGGCTGACCTGCTGCGCGGAGGAACCCAGGCCGGTGGCCTCGGGCAGCCGACCGGTGACGTCGGCGAGCGCGGCGGTGACGTCGGACAGCCGGGCCGGCTCGACCCGGACCAGGTCCGGGGCGACCAGCCAGGCCGCCGACACGGACCCCGGGAAGGTACGCGCGAAGTCGGCCGGGTCCAGCACGAACGGCCCGTACGAGCTGCTCGCCGCGTCGCCCTGGCTGTCGCCGACGCCGGGGGCCAGCCGCCAGTAGGCGTCGGACGGGTCCCGGGGCCGCCAGGTGCCGGCGACCGTCACCGAGCCGGCGCGTTCCGCCGCCCGGTCGAACAGCGGCACCCGCTCCCCGACCGCCAGGCCGAGCCGCGCGGCGACCTTCTCCGGGACGGTGACCTGGAGCGGGGTCGCGCCGGGCGTCGGCCACGTGCCGGCGGTCAGCTCGGCGCGCGCCGGCAGGTCGTCCAGGACACCGAGGTTGGCGAACATCGGGTCGTCGTCGGTGCGTGCGGTGCCCACGTCGCCGGTCAGCTCCCGCCCGGTGCCGTAGCGGGCGGCGGCGACGGTGACGGGAGCCCCGCCCAGTCCGTCGGCGAACTGCGCCCGGACCGCCCGGTCCCGCTCGGCGAACGCGGTGGCGTCGGCGCCGCCGGAACCGCTGACCAGCAGGCTGCGCTCCTCCGCCGGGGCGGCGTCGAGCACGGCGCGGGCACCCGCCTCGACCGCCCGCCGGTTGTAGTCGGAGAGCCCGGTGACCAGCCCGACCGCGACGAGCGCCGCGACCGCGGCGGCGAGCAGCAGCCCACGGGCCTCGACCGCCCGCCTCCACACCAGCTTCATCCGATGTCCCTCCCTGGCCCCGGTGGGCCGATGACCAGGAAGACCCACCAGGCTCGGGAAAAGGTTCGCGCCCGTTACATGATCGTTACCCCATCCCACCCGCCTGCACCCCAGCCAGGCGTCCATCCGCACGCTCCTCACCGCCGCCTGGTCCGGGAAGTGCGGAGACAGGGCGACCGCCCCGGCCGGAGCCGGGGCGGTCGGTTGCGGGGCACCCCCCGTCGATGTGTCCCGCGCGTACTCAGTGGTTGTTGTTGAGCCAGATGCAGGAGTTGTCGCTGCCGGTCCACCGCCAGCACATGTGGTCGCGGGTCTGCGGCCCGTACTCGCCGTCGGCGGAGATGCCGAGGTCGGACTGGACGCTGCGCAACGCGCTCTGGGTGTAACCGCCGAAGTCGTTGTCGACTCCGCTGGGGCCGAGATTCCGGCTGTAGATGCCCTGCAACGTCCGCTGCAGCTCACCGACGCCGGAGTTGTGGTCGCCGCGGGTCAGCAGGCAGTTGAAGCTGAAGGTGTTGGTGATGTACGCCGGGATCCAGGCCGTGGCGCCCCGCGCCCCGGACCAGGTGGAGGTGTAGACGCCCGCACCGTTGCAGTGCGGCAGGGCGGCCTGGGCGGGCGACGAGACGGCGACCGCGCCGCCGGCGGTCGTGACCGTGAGCGCGAGGGTGAGGCCGAGGCGGACGAGACGTCGGAGCATGGGAACCCCCTGGTCGAGGTGACGGTCGCGCCTGCGATGCTGCGGCGCGCGCCTTGTCACCCCATCGTTTCGTTCGCCACCGGGCCCGGACAGGAGCCGGACCGGAGATTGGCCGGCACTTCGGGCCCCTTCAGCGCAGGGTGGCGAGTTTGGCGTCGATCCCGGTGGTGTCGGGCACGTCCAGCGACGCGACGATGTCCCGCGCCCGCTGCCACACCCGCCGGGCCGACGCGGGGTCGCCGGCGGCCACGTGCGCGTCGCCGAGGCTCACCAGCGCGTCCGCTTCCAACCGCCGGTGGCCGATCTCGCGGCGCAGGCGGACCGCGTGCTCGTAGCAGTCGACCGCCGCGACGAACCCGTCGAGCTGGAGGTGGGCCTGCCCGAGGCTGGCCCAGGTGATGGCCTGGCCCAACACGTTGTCGACCGACGTGAACAGGGCCAGGGCCTGTGCACAGCTCTCGATCGCGGCACGGTGGTCACCGAGCTGGCCGTGCGACCAGCCGACCGCGTTGAGCGCGAACGCCTGGCCGGTGACGTGCCCGGCCTGCCGGTGCAGGCGCAGCGCCTCCCGGGCGTGGGCCAGCGCCTGCTCGGGCTGGCCGGTCCGGTCGCTGATCCATCCCAGGTTGAGTTCGACCCGGGCCTGCCCGGCGAGGTCACCCAGCCGCCGGTACCCGTCGTACGCCTGCGCCAGGTGGTGCCGCGCGTCGTCGTACCGGCCCAGTGAGATGCCGGCGAAGCCGAGCACCCCGTGGGCGTACGCCTCGATCTGGTCGTCGCCCAGCCGGACGGCCGCCGACAACGCCGCCCGCAGGCTGCTGGTCCAGTCCTCCCAGTAGCCGCGCTGGTTGAGGTAGGTGGTGATCGCCCAGGCGAGGTGGGCCGTGTGCCGGTCGAAGCCGTGGCTGCTCGCCAGCCCCAGGACCGGGAGCAACACCTGGCGTTCCTCGGTGAACCACCACATGGCCTGGTCGCGATCGGCCAGGGGCACCGGTGCGACCCCGGGCCCCGGCGGGTCGATCGGCAGCCGGTCCCGCTGCGGATAGACCAGTTCGTCGGCGAGGTACGCGACGGACAGGTAGTGGTCGAGCAACCGGGCACGGGCCGCCTGCCGATCCGCCTCGCCGTCCTCGGCCGCCGTCAGCTCCGCGGCGTACGCGCGGAGCAGATCGTGGTAGGTGAACCGCCCGGGACGGTGTTCGCCGAGCAGGTGGGCCCGGGTCAGCTCGGCCAGGTGGCGACGGACCTGGGCGGGCGCGACCCCGGCGAGGCTGGCCGCCGCCGCAACGGCGAAGTCCGGGCCCGGATGGACGCTCAGCAGTCGGAACAGGCGGGCGGTGCCCGGGTCGAGGGTCCGGTACGACCAGGACATGACCAGCCGCAGGTCGGTGACGGGTTCGCCACCGTCGAAGGCGTCCAGGCGCCCGGACACCGGGCGCAGGTCGGCCGCCAGCTCCGACAGGCGGAAACCGGTGTTGATGGCGGCCCGGGCGGCCACGACGGACAGCGCCAGCGGCAATCCGGCGGCGGCGAGGACGATGGCGTCGACGGCCTCGGGCTCGGCGGTCACCCGCCGCGTGCCGATGCGCCGGCTCAGCAGTTCGCGGGATTCGTCCGCCGACATGACGTCCAGGGTGATCGGGTGGGCGCCGTTGACACTGACCAGGCCCGGGAGTTGGGCACGACTGGTGACGAGCACGAAGCAGCCCGGCGCGCCCGGCAGCAGCGGGCGGACCTGGTCGGCGTCACCGGCGTTGTCCAGGACGACGAGTATCCGCCGGCCGCTGAGCAGGCTGCGGTAGCGGCCGACCTGTTCCTCCAGGCCGGTGGGCGGGCGGTCCCCCGCTCCGGCGAGAGCGTTGAGGAACCCGGCGAGCGCCGTGCTCGGGCCGACCGGGGTGCCGCCCGGGTCGAAGCCACGCAGGTTGACGTAGAGCTGGCCGTCGGGGAAGAGCGGGGCGACGCGGTGCGCCCAGTGCACCGCGAGCGCGGTCTTGCCGACCCCGGCGGTGCCGGAGACGATCGCGAGGCCCATCGCGGTGGGCTGCTCCGCCGTCCCGGCCAGGATCTCGTCGAGGCGGGCCTGCGCGCCGGCCCGGCCGACGAAGCCGAACCCGTCCGCCGGCAGTTGTGCGGGCACGCCGCCCAGGGGGGCCGGCGTCGGCGCCCCGGCGAGGAACCGGTCCCGTTCCGGCCCGTGCAGGGCGAAGGCGTCGGCCAGCAACAGCATGGTCACGGGTCGCGGGCGCGCGATCCGGCCCGCCTCCAGGTCTCGCAGGTGCCGGACCGACAGCCCCGTCCGGGCGGCCAGATCCTCCTGCGTCAGCGCGCCGCGCCGGCGAAGCTCCCGTAGCGCGTCGGAGAACACGCGGCACAGGGTATCGACGGCGGTCGGTGCGGGCAGTCGGGCATGCGACGCGTCGTCGCACGTGACGGTGCCGACCGCTCAGGCGTCTCGCGGGCGGTCGCGGTCCTTGGAGGGCTGCACCCGCTTCGGCTCGCCCGGCATCTTCGGGTATTCCGGCGGGTAGGGCAGGTCGCCGAGGCCGTCGGCGGCGTCCCGCTCGGCCCACTCCAGCAGCGGCGTGATGTCCCACGGGGCGTCGTCGATCGCGGCGTGCGGGTCGCCCCGCTCGGCGAACCGGGCCGGCACCGTGCCCAGGTGGAAGTCGTCCGGGTCGACCCGGGGCAGCTCGTCCCAGTCGACCGGGGTGGAGACGGTGGCGCGCGGGTTGGCCCGCAGCGACCAGGCGCAGGCGATGGTGCGGTCCCGCGCCGTCTGGTTGAAGTCGACGAAGACCCGACGCCCCCGCTCCTCCTTCCACCAGGCGGTGGTGACCAACTCGGGCCGGCGCCGCTCCAGCGCCCGGGCCAGCGCGATGGTGGCCCGGCGCACCTCGACGAACGTCCAGCGCGGCTGGATCCGCAGGTAGACGTGCACGCCCCGGCCGCCGGAGGTCTTCGGCCAGCCGGGCACGCCCAGCTCGTCCAGCAGCCCGCGCAGCTCGCCGGCGGCGGTCGCCGCGTCGGCGAAGTCGGTGCCGGGCTGCGGGTCGAGGTCGACGCGCAGCTCGTCCGGGCGGTCGGTGTCGGCGGCGCGCACCGGCCACGGGTGGAAGACCACGGTGCCCATCTGCGCCGCCCAGGCCACGTGGGCCAGGTCGGCCGGGCACAGCTCGTGCGCCTTCCGGCCGCTGGGGAAGCTGATCTCCGCGGTCTGGACCCACGGGGGTACGCCACGCGCCGGCACCCGTTTCTGGAAGAACATCTCCCCCTCGATGCCCTCGGGGAAGCGTTGCAGGGTGGTCGGCCGGTCCCGCAGGGCGCGGGTGATCCCCTCGCCCACCGCGAGGTAGTAACGGAACACGTCCGCCTTCGTGAAGCCGCGCTGCGGGAAGATCACTCGATCCGGGCTGCTGAGCCGCACGGCCCGCCCGGCGACCTCGATCTCCTCGACGGCGCTTCTGCTGCCCGCCATCAGGCGACCATATGCGATCCCCCCGACACCCGACGTACCGTGGAGGGGTGAGTCTTTCCGACAACGAACTGCCCCGCACCGAGGACGAGTGGCGGGTCCGGCTGAGCCCCGAGGAGTTCCGGGTGCTCCGCGAGGCCGGCACCGAGGCGCCCTGGACCGGCGAGTACGTCGACACCAAGACCCCCGGCGTCTACCACTGCCGGGCCTGCGGGTTGGAGCTGTTCCGCAGCGACGCCAAGTTCGACTCGCACTGCGGCTGGCCCAGCTTCGACGACGCCATCCCGGGCGCGGTCAAGGAGATCCCCGACAACACGCTCGGCATGCGGCGTACGGAGATCCGCTGCGCGCGCTGCGACAGCCACCTCGGGCACGTGTTCGAGGGTGAGGGGTTCACCCCGAAGGACACCCGGCACTGCGTCAACTCGATCTCCGTGCGGCTGGAGCCGAGCGCCTAGAGGCGCAGCAGGCCGCCGGTCTCGTCGACGTGGTCGGCGGCCTCGTCGTCGAGCCACAGGCCGCCGGTGGCGAGGTAACGGAAACGATGGTCGCCCGGGCCGAGCCGGACGGTCACGGTCCGGGTGCCGTCGCGACGCGGCACCAGCTCGTGCCGGCCGGGCTCCCATCCGTTGAAGCAGCCGACCACGCTGACCGTGCCGGCCGGCACGTCCCGGGGCAGGCAGAAGGTCACCCGGGTCTGGGTGCCGAAGAGCTTGTTGCGCTTGATCACGGATCCTCCGGGGGTTGCTCGGCGGGTCGTCACCAGGGTCAACGCGCGACACGCCGGGAGCGACTCGCCGTCGGGCCGGACCAGGTTCGCCGGTTTCGGTTGCTCCCGCGTGTCCGCTGCCCGACCCTGGGATGACGGGTCCGTTTTCGGGGGGTTTCCTATGGCTACCTGTGAAGTTTGCGGCAACGACTACTGGCTGGCGTTCGAGATACGCACGGTGGACGGCGCCCGGCACACGTTCGACTGCTTCGAGTGCGCGGTGCACAAGATGGCACCGGTCTGCGAGCACTGCCAGATCAAGATCGTCGGGCACGGGGTGGAGGTGTCCGGCCGCTTCTTCTGCTGCGCCCACTGCGCCCGCGCGGTCGAGGGCGACCAGGGCGCCGAGATCCGCGACGCGGTCGGCGCCCGCCCGGCCTGACCAACGCCGCTCCGCCCGCGGTGGTGGTTTCGCCGACTTGATCCACTCCACTCCGCCGAGGTGGCGGCATCCCACCGCGCTCGATGCCGCCATCACCCCGAACTGGCGTGGATCAAGCGGGGCGGGCAGCCGAGCCGAGCGGGCTCGGTCCCACCGGTGGCGGCCACCCGGCGGTCACGGCCTAGCCTTGCCGGATGCCCGTCGAGTCCCACCTGGCCGGTTTCGCCGACCTGGACGCCCGCACCTTCCACGACCTGCTCCGGCTGCGCATCGACGTGTTCGTGGTGGAGCAGTCCTGCCCGTACCCGGAACTCGACGGCCGGGACGTCGAGCCCGGCACCCGCCACCTGTGGCTGACCCGCGACGGCGCCGTCGTGGCGTACCTGCGGATCCTGGCCGACCCCGACGGCGTGGCGCGGATCGGCCGGGTGGTGGTGGCGCCGGCGGACCGCGGCGCGGGCCTGGCCGGCGCGCTGATGGCCGAGGCGCTGGCCGCGGTCGGCGACCGGCCGTGCGTGCTGGACGCGCAGACCCACCTGGTGGGTTTCTACGCCGGTCACGGCTTCACGGTGAGCGGCCCCGGCTACCTGGATGACGGCATCCCGCACACGCCGATGCGCCGGAAGCCCAACTAATTGACGTTTGTCGCTTTATATGGCAGCGTGCGGACCGAGCCGCCACGCGGGAGAGGGCAACTCCCGACAGTCCGGGCGTCGTGCACCGACCCCCACCCGGAGGCTTCACATGTCCACTCCGTACCGCCGTCGGATCCCGCTCGGCGCGGCGATCCTCGGCGTCTGCGCGGTCGTCGCCGCGCTGCTCACCACCGCGTTCTCCGGCCCGGCCTCGGCGCACGGGTCCGTGATCGACCCGGCCTCGCGCAACTACAGCTGCTGGCAGCGTTGGGGCGCCGACTTCCAGAACCCGGCGATGGCCACCCAGGACCCGATGTGCTGGCAGGCCTGGCAGGCGGACCCCTCCGCCATGTGGAACTGGAACGCCCTGTTCCGCGAGGGCGTCGCCGGCAACCACCAGGGCGCCATCCCGGACGGCCAACTGTGCAGCGCCGGGCACACCTCCGCCGGCCGCTACAACGCGCTCGACACGGTCGGCGCCTGGAAGACCACGCCGATCTCCACCAACTTCAAGATCAAGCTGGCCGACCAGGCCAGCCACGGCGCCGACTACATCCGGGTGTACGTGACCAAGCAGGGCTTCAACGCGCTGACCACCCCGCTGCGCTGGAGTGACCTGGAGCAGGTCGGCCAGATCGGCAACACCCCGGCCAGCCAGTGGACGCCGGAGGCGTCGGGCGTGTCGATCCAGGTGCCGGCGAGCGCGCCGGGCCGCACCGGCCGGCACATCGTCTACACCATCTGGCAGGCCAGCCACCTGGACCAGTCCTACTACCTGTGCAGCGACGTGGACTTCGGTGGCAGCGGCCCGTCGCCGACCGCGTCCCCGACCACCTCCCCGACGACGTCGCCGACGACCAGCCCGACCACGTCGCCCACCACCAGCCCCACCGTGTCGCCCACCAGCGGCCCGACGACGCCGAACCCGGCCGGCGGCTGCACCGCGACCTACCAGATCACCGGCCAGTGGAGCGGCGGCTTCCAGGCCGAGGTGAAGGTGACGAACGGCAGCGGCTCCCCGATCCGCGGCTGGTCGGTGAGCTGGAACTACCAGAACGGCCAGCGGGTCAGCTCGGCGTGGAACGCCACGGTGAGCACGAGCGGAACGCTCGTCACCGCACGCAACGTCGCCTACAACGGGGCGTTGTCGCCGGGCGCGAGCACGTCCTTCGGCTTCACCGGCACGTCGACCGGAACGAACCCGGTGCCCGGCATCCTCTCCTGCACCACCACCGCCTGACCCACCCCTCCCGCCGGTTAGGCGGGGGCCCCGCTTAACGACCGCGTGTTAAGCGGGGCCCCCGCCTCTACCAAAAGCGTTAAGCGGGGCCCCCGCCTTTCACACCAGGCAGGTGACGATGTCGGCGATGGGGCGGCGGCGGCCGGTGTAGAAGGGGACCTCCTCGCGGACGTGCCGGCGGGCGCCGGAGGCACGCAGGTCGCGCATCAGGTCGACGATCCGGTGCAGCTCGTCGGCCTCGAACGCCAGCATCCACTCGTAGTCGCCGAGCGCGAACGAGGCGACCGTGTTGGCCCGCACGTCCGGATAGCCCCGCGCCATCTTCCCGTGCTCGGCCAGCAGCTCCCGCCGCTCGGCGTCCGGCAGCAGATACCACTCGTACGAGCGGACGAACGGGTAGACGCAGAGGTAGCCGCGCGGCTGTTCGTCGGCCAGGAACGCCGGGATGTGACTGCGGTTGAACTCCGCCGGCCGGTGCAGCGCCATCTGCGACCAGACCGGGGTGAGCGCCCGACCCAACGTGGTCCGGCGGAACCGCAGGTACGCGTCCTGGAGCGCGTCGCTCGACGACGAGTGCCACCAGATCATCAGGTCGGCGTCGGCGCGCAGCCCGGCCACGTCGTACGTGCCCCGGACGGTCACGTCCTTGCCGGCCAGCTCCGCGAAGAGCGACTCGACCTCCTGGCCGACGTTGTCCCGCAGCGACGGCAGCGGGCTGGTGGCCCGGTACACCGACCACATGGTGTAGCGGATGGTCTCGTTGAGTTCCCGCAGCCGCGCCGCGTTGGTCTGCTCGGTCATGCCGCCGATCCTCCCAGTGCCGTGATGATCTCTTCGGCCGCCGTCTCGCCGGAGCGGACGCAGACCGGTATGCCGACGCCGTCGTAACCGGCCCCGGCCAGCGCCAGCGTCGGGTGGGCGGCGCGCAACGCCGTCCGGGCCGCCGCCACCCGGTCGGCATGCCCCGGCCGGTACTGCGGCAACGCGCCACCCCACCGTTGCACGTGCCGGGCCACCGGTGCGGGCAGCGCCGGGCCCAGCACCGCCGACAGCTCCCGGTGCACGGTGGCGGCCAGGTCGTCGTCGGTGAGCTGGAGCGAGGTCTCGTCGCCGTACCGGCCGACCGAGGCGCGGACCAGCGCGATCCCGTCGGCCCGGCGCAGGTGTCCCCACTTGGTGGTGAAGAACGTGGCCGCCTTGATCAGCAGGCCCTCGCCGGCCGGCACCAGGAAACCGGACAGCTCCGGCAGCTCCGGCCCGGGCAGGGCGAGCGTGACGAGCGCGACGCTCGCGTAGTCGAGCACGCCCACCGTCTCCGCCACCTCGGGCGCTTCGCCGGTGAGCAGCCGGGCCGCCGGCCGGGCCGGCACCGCCAGCAGCACCGCGTCGGCGTCGACGTGCTCGGGGTCGCGGGTGGGGCCGACGGTGAGCCGCCAACCGGCCGGGGTGCGGCGCAGTTCGCGGACCGCCGCGTCCCGCCGGATCGTCGCCCCGCTCTCCCGCGCCGCCGCGTCGACGAGCGTGGTCAGCCCGCCGGCCAGGGTGCCGAAGACCGGGGCGCCGGGCGCGCGCGGCGCGGCGGCCTGCGCGGCGCGTACCGCACCGACGAGCGTGTGCTCGGCGCGGGCCGCGCGGGCCAGCGCCGGCATGGTGGTGACCAGGGAGAGGTCGTCGGCCCGGCCGGCGTACACGCCGCCGAGCATCGGGTCGACAAGCCGGTCCACCACGGCGTCACCGAACCGCTCCCGGACCAGCCGGCCGACCGCGAGGTCCTCGCCGGGGGCCAGCAGCGGGCGGCCCGCGTCCCGGTCGGCGTCCGCCGCCGGCCGCGCCACCGCCGCCACCTTCGCCAGATCCCCGGGTACGCCGACGAGCGTGCCGCCCGGCACCTGGCGCAACCCGCCGTCGACCAGCAGGGCGGCCTGCCCGACGCTCGGGTGCACGATCCGCTCGCCCAGGTCGAGCCGGCGCGCGAGGGTCACCACCGCCGACTCCCCGCCGGCCGGGTCGCGCATCAGGAACGACTCGGCCCCGAACTCGACCGGGCCGCCGGCCAGCGCACCGGTGCGCAGCTTGCCACCGAGCCGGCCGGACTGCTCGTACACGGTGATCTCGGTGCCGGCGGGCGCGCGGTCGCGCAACCGGAGCGCGGCGGCCAACCCGGTGATCCCGCCACCGACGACCGCCACCCGCCACGGACGCGCCACGACGCCCCCTAGCGGGCCGGGCGCGCGGACAGCTCGTGCACCAGCGCGACCACCCGGGTCAGCACGTCGGGGTCGGTCTCCGGCAGGACGCCGTGACCGAGGTTGAACACGTGGCCGGGCGCGGCCCGGCCCTGCTCGACGACGCGCCGCACCTCGGCCTCCACCACCGGCCCGGGGGCGAGCAGCACGGTCGGGTCGAGGTTGCCCTGCACCGCCTTGTCCGGCCCGATCCGGCCGGTGGCCACGTCGAGCGGCGTACGCCAGTCGACGCCGACCACGTCGGCGCCGGCCTCGCCCATCGCGGTGAGCAGCTCGCCGGTGCCCACCCCGAAGTGGATACGCGGCACGCCGGCGTCAACCAGCCCGCCGAGCACGTACGACGAGTGGGGCAGCACGAAACGGCGGTAGTCGGCCTCGGAGAGCGCGCCGGCCCACGAGTCGAAGAGCTGCACCGCGGAGACGCCCGCGTCGATCTGCACCCGCAGGAACGACAGCGTGACCTCGGCCAGCCGGGCGCAGAGCGCGTGCCACAGCTCCTCGTCGCCGTACATCAGCGCCTTGGTCCGCGCGTGGGTCCGCGACGGCCCGCCCTCGACCAGATAGCTGGCCAGCGTGAACGGAGCGCCCGCGAAGCCGATCAGCGGGGTGTCGCCCAGCTCGGCGACGAGCAGCCGGACCGCCTCGTCCACGTAGGACACCTCGTCGCGGCCGATCAGGGCGATCCGCTCCACGTCGGCGGCGGTACGCACCGGCTCGGCCACCACCGGCCCGGTGCCGGGCACGATGTCCAGGTCGATCCCGGCGGCGGCCACCGGCACCACGATGTCGCTGAACAGGATCGCCGCGTCCACCCCGTGCCGGCGGACCGGCTGGAGGGTGATCTCGGTGACCAGCTCGGGGCGGCGGCACGACTCCAGCATCGGCACGCTGGCCCGGATCTCCCGGTATTCCGGCAGCGACCGGCCGGCCTGGCGCATGAACCAGACCGGGGTGTGCGGTACCGGCTCACGCCGGCAGGCACGCACGAACGGCGAGTCGGCCGGCCCGCCGCGGCGGGGTTCTCCGTCTCGGGCGACAGTGCCCGTGGTGTCGGTGGTCATCGCGGCAATCGTGCCACGCCCCCCGCCGGCGCCCGCGCCCACCGCCCGCATTTGTGACGGAGAAGGAGGGGCCCCCGGTTAACGCCTTTGGTATAGGAGGGGCCCCCGCTTAACACCCGCGCCGGCGACGCGCCCGGCGCGCCGTCACCCACGGCGCGCCGGAGGCGGCATAGGCTGCCGGCATGGCCCCCCCGATCGCGCTTCCGGAAACGTTCGCTCGCGCGGTCGCGGGGTTGCGATCGGTCACACCTCGGCCGGAGATCGAGCTGGAGGAGGTCGGCGCGCCACAGCGGCTGGCCCCGTACGCGTTCGCCCTGTCCGCCGCGGTCATGCGCGACGACGACGAGGTGGCCACCGGCCGGCTGATCCTGCTGCACGACCCGGCCGGGCACGAGGCCTGGCAGGGCACCCTGCGGCTGGTCACCTACGTGACCGCCGAGCTGGAGGTCGACCTGGCCAGCGATCCGCTGTTGCCGGGCGTGGGCTGGACCTGGCTGACCGACGCGCTTGACGCGCAGGGCGCCGGGCACCGGGCGATCGGCGGCACCGTCACCCAGACCCTCTCCACCCGGTTCGGCGAGCTGGCCGGGCCACCCGCCGCCGGTGACATCGAGATCCGCGCCTCCTGGACGCCGCTGCGGGCGGACCTGGGCCCGCACCTGCTCGGCTGGTGCACGCTGCTGGCCTCGACGGCCGGCCTGCCGCCGCCCGGCGTCACCGCGTTGCCCACCCGCCGTTCCGCCGGCGCCGCCTGACCGACCCCACCCGACCACCCCCGCCCCACCCACCCCCATTCCCGCCCGACAGCCTGGCGATCATGAGGCTGACGGCCGTTCCGGAGATCCAGATCGCCGTCAACCTCATGATCGACCGAGGTCGGGGATCACGGAGGGGGATCAGGGGGTCGGGGTCAGAGGTAGTTCTCGGCCTCGTCGCAGACCTTGTCGAGGCCCTTGTTGGCTTCCTCGAAGGCCGCCTTGTCGCCGCGCGACGCCGCCGCGAGAGCCGTGGTCAACTTGTTCAGGCAGTCCCCGATGACCTTCTTCTGCCGGGCCTGCTCGTCCCGGTCGTTCTTGGTGCCGGTCAGGTCCTGCTCGGTGTCGGCCAGCCGCTCCTGGACCGTCTTCATCTCGCCCTTGAGCCTGTCGATCTCCCGCTGGTTCGCCGATATCGTGCCGTCGCGCTGGCTGACCTGCTGTTCCGCCTTGGTCAACTTGCTGTTGGTGGTGACGTAGAGGGTGGTCATCACACCGCCGAGGACGAGGAGCAGCCCGGCGACCAGACCGAGGACCAGCGTGGTCCGTCCCCGCCCGCCGCCGGCCGGCGCACCCGCCGGCGGACCGTACGGACCCGCCGGTCCGTACGGGGGTACGGCGCCGGGCGGCCCGGACATGGGCTGCGGTTCGTAACCGGGGCCGGAACCGGGCGGGGCCGACATCGGCTGCGGGTAGCCGGCGCCGGAAACCGGGGGTACGGGGACCGGTGGCGCCGGCATCGGCTGTGCCGGCGCGGGGAACGGGGCCGCGCCGTAGCTCCCCGATCCGGGCCCGCCCGGCGCGTAGCCGCCCGCCCCGGGCCCACCCGGCGCATAGCCGCCCGAGCCGGACGCGCCCGGCGCGTACTGGCCGGGCACGTGCTGCTGGGGTCGAGCGGGTTCGGCCTGGGCCGGGCCGTACGGCGGGGGCGTGGGCCGGTTGCCGTAGACCGTGCCGCCCGGCGGCTGGGGCGGCTGACCATCCGCGCCGGTCGGTGGCTGGGTCATGTCGTTCCTCCAGATGTGCTGGTCCCCGTGGGGGCGGGCCGAGGTCGAGCCACCGATCAGCAGAGCTTGAACCGGTCGCAGGCGGTCTTGATCGGCACCGCCAGGCCGATGCCCTCGGCGTCGCGGGCCTTGGCCGTGGCGATGCCGACGACCTCCTTCGACCCGTTGATCACCGGGCCGCCGGAGTTGCCGGGATTGATCGGCGCGTCGAACTGGATCACCGGGCCGGAACCTCCCTCGTCCGGCCGGAAGGCGCTCACCACACCCGTGGTCACGCTGTCCTGGAGCCCGAGCGGGGCGCCGACCACCACGATCTGCTGGCCGGACTTGACCGGCGCACGCGCCGCGACCAGCCCGCTGAACTTCGCGGTGGTGCGCAGCCGCGCCAGGTCCTTGTCCTTGTCGGTGTCGATGATGGTCGCCTCGAACCGCTGGTCGGTGCGCTCCAGGAACACCTTGCGCTCGCCCGCGGCGAAGACCGACTCCACCACGTGGAAGTTGGTGAGCAGCGTGGTGCCCCCGCCGGCCGGGGCCTTGCCGACGGCGAACGCCGTACCGGTGAACTGGCCGGCCCGCACCCGGAACACGCTCGGTAGCACCGCGCTCGCCACCGCCTCCGGGTTGAAGGCGGCGCCGGCCTGCTTCTCCAGGCTCCCGGCGCGCTGTTCCAGCCCGTCGAGCCGGCGGGCGTCCACGCCCTGGGCCTCCGCGGCCCGCCGGTCGGCGGCGGCGAGTCGGTCGTCGAGCCGGTGGATCTGGTACGCCTGCACGCCCGTGATCACCGCCAGCACGCCGGCCAGCGCCAGCGCCACCAGCGGCAGCGCGCCCCGACGCCGGGGCCGCTCGGGATGACCGGCGAGCGGGGGTACGCCGAACCCGGGTTGCCCGGGACCGCCGGCCGGTTGGCCCGGGTAGGCGGGGCCGGAGATCGGCGACCCGGGGTACGGTGCTCCGGCGGCCGGCCGCTCCGGGTACGGGGGCGCCGGCTGGGCCGGGTACGACACCCCGGCGGACTGCCCCGGACGCGCGGGTCCGGAATTCGGCCGGGTCGGATACGCCGGACCCGGGTACGCAATCGTCGACCCCGAGGACGAAGACGCCGGCCCCGAGGTCGGCTGGGCCGGATACGCCGGCCCCGAGGACGGATAGGCCGCGCCCGAGGCGGGCTGCGACGGATAGGCCGGACCTGAGGACGGATAGGCCGGACCCGAGGACGGGTACGCCGGGCCCGAGGCGGGCTGCGACCCCGCACCAGGGGACGGTTGGGTCGGAACGACAGGCGATGCCCCGCGGGCTCCGCCGACCGGCGGACCGGCGTGGTCGGCCGGGGCGGGATAGGTCGTGCCGGGACCCCGGTGACCGGCGCCGAAGGTCGGCTGGGCGGTCGACGCGGTCGCGCCCGCACCGGACGGCGGTCGCCCCGGATAGCCGCCGCCCCACGCGGAGCCGGGCGGCACGATGCGTGGCGGGAGCGGCCCCGGCCGCTCCGCGCCGTCGCCGTCCTGCTCCGGCACGCCGTCGCCGGTTCCGTACCCGCCTGCCATGATCGCCCGTCCTCCCCGCCGGCTCCGCCGACGTCCGACCGCTGTCCCGGCCGCCCCCACGCTGCTCACGGCTCGATGGACCGTACCGGCGGGAACAGGGTTTGTCTTCCCCGTTGTCCGACCCTGTCACCCATGCGCAACCCGTCACGTTCCGGACAACCGACGGACATCCGTTCGACACGCGCCGGACCCGGCTGCGCGCGCCGCGTCGTCGGGCCTACTAGGGTTGTCAGGTGACCGACGAACCACCCCTGCGCCGTCGGGCCGCTGAAAGCCGTACGGGAGAGGTGTCTCCGCATCCGTCGTCGGCCCTGCCGGAGCCGGCGGACGCGGGGACCGATACCGACCCGGGCGCAGCCGTCCCGCTGACCGCTCCGCGCGATGGCACCCCCGTGCCGGTGGCCACCTCGACCGAGCTGGACGAGGTGGTGGCCCGCTTCGCGGCCGGCACCGGCCCGGTGGCCCTGGACGCCGAGCGCGCCTCCGGCTACCGCTACAGCCAGCGGGCCTATCTGGTGCAGCTACGCCGGGCGGGCGCCGGCACCGCGCTTGTCGATCCGCTGCCGCTGCCGGACCTGTCCGCCCTGGACGCGGCGATCGCCGAGGCCGAGTGGGTGCTGCACGCCGCCAGTCAGGACCTCGCCTGCCTGGCCGAGCTGGGGTTGCGTCCGCGCCGGCTGTTCGACACCGAACTGGCCGCCCGGCTGGCCGGGTTCGACCGGGTCGGCCTGGCCGCGCTGACCGAACATCTGCTCGGCTTCAGCCTGGAGAAGCACCACTCCGCGGCGGACTGGTCCAGCCGGCCGCTGCCGGAGTCCTGGTTGACGTACGCAGCACTGGACGTGGAACTCCTGGTCGACCTGCGCGACGTGCTGGACGCCGAACTCGACCGGCAGGGCAAGTCGGGCTGGGCGGCGGAGGAGTTCGCCGCGCTGGTGCGCAACGGCGCCCGTCCGCCCCGGGTCCGGGCCGAGCCGTGGCGACGGACGTCCGGGATCCATCGGGTACGCGGTGCGCGCGCCCAGGCCCGGGTCCGTTCCCTCTGGTACGCCCGGGACCAGATCGCGTCCCGGCGGGACGCCGCTCCGGGCCGGGTGCTGCCGGACTCGGCCATCGTGGCGGCGGCCGAGCTGGATCCGAAGGACGAGAAGGCCCTGCTGACCCTGCCCGGGTTCGGTGGTCGATCGGTGCGCCGGCTGGCGCGTACCTGGTTGGCGGCGTTGGACGACGCACGCCAGCTTCCGGACGACGCGCTGCCGGTGAGCCCGACGGTGGAGGGCCCGCCACCGCCGCACCGGTGGGCGGAGCGCGACCCGGTGGCGGCGGGCCGGCTGGCCCGCTGCCGGGAGGTGGTGGTCGGCATTGCCACGGCGCACCGGCTGCCGGCGGAGAACCTGATCACGCCGGACTCGATCCGCCGGGTGGCCTGGCAGCCGCCGGAGGAGATCACCGACGACACCGTCGCGGAGGCGCTGCGCACCCTGGGCGCCCGCGAGTGGCAGATCACCCTGCTCCTGCCCGCGCTCACCGGGGCCCTGCGCACCCCCTGATCGCGGGCGTGGGTGTGGGGTGGGCCACACCGGGAGTGGTGACGCCATTGGTTACTGGCGAGTAGCATCCGGGGAAATGGCAAGTGCCGAGGGAGGCTCCAAGTGCCCCGAGAAGTTCGAGATGTCGTCTTCGTCGACGGCGTCCGTACCCCGTTCGGCAAGGCGGGTGGGATGTACGGCAACACCCGCGCCGACGACCTGGTGATCCGCTGCATCCGTGAGCTGATGCGCCGCAACCCGCAGCTGCCGCCGGAGAAGGTGGAGGAGGTGGCCATCGCCGCCACCACCCAGATCGGCGACCAGGGCCTGACCATCGGCCGCACCGCCGCCCTGCTGGCCGGCCTGCCCAAGACGGTGCCCGGCTTCGCCATCGACCGGATGTGTGCCGGCGCGATGACCGCCGTCACCACCGTCGCCTCCGGGATCGCCGTGGGCGCGTACGACGTGGCGATCGCCGGCGGCGTCGAGCACATGGGCCGCCACCCGATGGGCGAGGGCGTCGACCCCAACCCGCGGATCGTCGCGGAGAAGCTTGTCGACCCGTCCGCCCTGGTGATGGGCGCCACCGCGGAGAACCTGCACGACCGGGTCCCGCGCGTCACCAAGGAGCGCACCGACGCGTTCGCGCTCGCCTCGCAGCAGAAGACCGCCAAGGCGTACGCCGACGGCAAGCTCCAGGGCGACCTGGTGCCGGTCGCGGTGCGCGACGACGAGGGCGGCTGGGGCCTGGCCACCGTGGACGAGGCGCCGCGGGACACCTCGATGGAGAAGCTGGCCGGGCTGAAGACGCCGTTCCGCCCGCACGGCAAGGTCACCGCGGGCAACGCCGCCGGCCTGAACGACGGCGCCACCGCCGCGCTGCTGGTCGCCGAGGAGACCGCCCGCGAGTTGGGCCTGCCGGTCGGCATGCGACTGGTGTCGTACGGCTTCGTCGGCGTCGAGCCCGAGGTGATGGGTGTCGGCCCGATCCCCTCCACCGAGAAGGCGCTGCGCATCGCCGGCCTGAGCATCGACGACATCGGCCTGTTCGAGCTGAACGAGGCGTTCGCGGTGCAGGTGCTCGCGTTCCTCGACCACTTCGGCATCGCCGACGACGACCCCCGGGTCAACGCCTGGGGCGGCGCGATCGCCATCGGTCACCCGCTCGCGTCCTCCGGCGTCCGGCTGATGACCCAGCTCGCCCGGCAGTTCGCCGAGCACCCCGAGGTCCGCTACGGCCTCACCGCCATGTGCGTCGGCATCGGCATGGGCGGCACGGTCATCTGGGAGAACCCGCACTGGGAGGGCGACAAGTGAAGGCACCGAACGAGGTCGTCACCAGGGCGCTGCTGCGTCAGGTGACCGTGCCGGGGCTGGACCGGCCCGCCGCCCTCATCACCCTGGACAACGGCTTCGACCACACCAAGCCGAACACCTTCGGTCCGGACGGCCTGACCAGCCTGGACGAGGCGATCACCGCCGCGCTGGCGGCGAACCCGGCGTTCGTCGCGGTCACCGGCAAGCCGTACGTCTTCTGCGTGGGCGCGGACATCGTCGGCCTGCCGGCGCTGGCGGACCGCGAGCAGGCGCTGGAGATCGGCCGGCTCGGCCACCGGGTCTTCGCCCGGCTCAGGGACAGCGACGTGCCGACCTTCGCGTTCGTCAACGGCGCGGCCATGGGCGGCGGCCTGGAGCTGGCCCTGCACTGCCACTACCGGACGCTCTCCGCCGGCGCGGCGGCCCTGGCGCTGCCCGAGGTCTCGCTCGGCCTGGTGCCCGGCTGGGGCGGCACCCAGCTCCTGCCGAACCTGATCGGCATCCCGGCCGCCACCCAGGTGATCCTGCAGAACCCCCTGATGCAGAACAAGATGCTCAAGCCGAAGCAGGCGGCCGAGATGGGCATCGCGGACGTGCTGCTGGAGCCGGCCGACTTCCTGGAGCGGTCCTTCGAGTGGGCCGCCGGCGTGGTCCGGGGCGAGGTCACGGTGACCCGGCCCGAGGTCGACAAGGACATGTGGGCGGGCGTGCTCTACTTCGCCCGGCAGACCCTCGACCAGCGGCTGCACGGCGCGGTCCCGGCCGCGTACAAGGCGTTGGACCTGCTGGAGACCGCGAAGGACGCGGACTTCGCGGCCGGCACCGCGGCCGAGGACGAGGCGCTTGCCGACCTGGTCTTCTCCGAGGAGCTGCGCAGCGGTTTGTACGCCTTCGACCTGGTGCAGCGGCGGGCCAAGCGCCCGGCCGGCGCGCCGGACAAGGGCCTGGCCCGGCCGGTCACCAAGGTCGGCATCGTCGGCGCCGGCCTGATGGCCAGCCAGCTCGCGCTGCTGTTCGCCCGCCGTCTCCAGGTGCCGGTCGTGATGACCGACCTCGACCAGGCGCGGGTGGACAAGGGCGTGGCCTACGTGCACACCCAGATCGAGAAGGCCGTCAGCAGGGGCCGGATGGACAAGGGCACCGCCGCCAAGCTGTACGGCCTGGTCAGTGGCTCGGTCGACAAGTCCGTGTTCGCGGACGCCGACTTCGTCATCGAGGCGGTCTTCGAGGACCTGTCGGTCAAGAAGCAGGTCTGGGCCGAGCTGGAGAAGATCGTCAAGCCGGAGGCGGTGCTCGCCACCAACACCAGCTCGCTGTCGATCACCGAGATGGCGGCCGACCTGGAGCACCCGGAACGGGTCGTCGGCTTCCACTTCTTCAACCCGGTCGCGGTGCTGCCGCTGCTGGAGATCGTCCGCGGCGAGCGGACCGACGACGCCACGCTCGCCACCGCGTTCGCGGTCGGCAAGCAGCTCAAGAAGTCGTCAGTGCTGGTGAAGGACGCCCCGGCCTTCGTGGTCAACCGGCTGCTGACCCGCTTCCTCGGCGCCGTCTTCGCCGCCGTCGACGCCGGCACGCCGCTGGACGTGGCGAACAGCGCGCTCGACCCGCTGGGCCTGCCGATGCGCCCGCTCGCGTTGCTCCAACTCGTCGGGCCGGCCGTGGCGTACCACGTGGGTGGCACCCTGCACGAGGCGTTCCCGGACCGGTTCGACGTCAGCGAGAACCTCAAGCGGATCGCCGACTCCGGCCAGCCGATCGTGGTCGACGACCAGATCAACGACGAGGTCGCGAAACTGCTCGTGGTCGGCGACCAGCCGCTCACCGGCGAGCAGGTCCGGCAGAACGCGCTCGACGCGCTGGCCGAGGAGATCCGGCTCATGCTCGACGAGGGTGTCGTCGCCGAGGCGCAGGACATCGACCTGTGCATGATCCTCGGCGCGGGCTGGCCGTTCCACCTGGGCGGCGTCACGCCGTACCTCGATCGGACCGGCACGTCCGAGCGGGTGACCGGCCGGCGGTTCCTGCCGCGCGGCATGGCCAGCCTGCGCTGACCCGATCCGCGACCGATCGCGGTGGCCGGGCCGTCCGGAACGGACGTGCGGCCACCGCGATCGGCGTTCCGGGCCCGGCCCGATCACACCGGTCCCGGGCGGACGGCGGGTCGTCGGCGGCCGTGGCTACCATCACGCGCGTCCAGCCTTCTCACAGGAGCCGCCTTCATGTCCCAGCCGCCGTTCAACCCCTACCCCGGCACCCACCCCCCGCCGCCGCAGCAGCAGCCCGGCGGGTACCCGCCGCCGCAGCCGCCGTACGGCGGTGACCAGCTCGGCGCCCCGCCGAAGAAGAAGTTCGGGGCCGGCAAGATCCTGCTGATCGTCCTGGCGGCCGTCCTGGTGCTCTGCCTCGGCGGCGGCCTCGTCTTCTGGCTCGCCGCCGGCGACGAGGTCAAGGACGTCGTCGCCGCCACCAGGACCCGCGTCGTCGAGCCCACGACGCTCGGTGGCCGGCCGAAGGTCAGCGAGCCGCAGCTCCAGTCCCTCGCGTCGCAGATGAAGACCGACCTGAGCAAGGACGTGCCGAACGCGACGAGCACGGCGGGCGCCTTCTACGGCGACCCGGCGAAGAAGGACCTGGTCATGATCGTCGGTGTCTCCGGCGTCATCGCCGACCCGAAGAAGGAGATGGCGGACGCCATCACCGCGATCACCCCCGAGCTGGGCGCCAAGGAGTTCAAGGCGGTCGACGCCGGGCCGCTCGGCGGCGACGCCGAGTGCGGCGACGGCAAGGCGCAGGACATCCCGGTGGGCGTCTGCGTCTGGGCCGACAAGGGCAGCCTCGGCATGGTGGTGGCCTATTTCAAATCCGCGACCGAGCTCCAGTCCGAGTTCGTCGACCTGCGCGGTGAGGTCGAGACGAAGGACTGACCCCGCTCGGAACGCCGGGCCCCCGCCGTCGGCGGGGGCCCGGCGCCGTTTCCGGATCAGGCCGACGCGGCGCGTTCCGCCTCGCCGCGGCAGACGCAGAACTCGTTGCCCTCCGGGTCGGCGAGCACCACCCAGCCGGTGCCGTCCGGCCGGCGCCGGTCGGCGACCACCGTGGCGCCGAGGTCACGCAGTCGCGCGACCTCGGAGTCCCGGGTGCCCTCGGCCGGCTGCAGGTCGAGGTGGAACGCGCCCTTGCCGTGCCGCTCGCCCACCTCGACGAAGAGCAGGTCGGGGCCGTGCCCGCCGGGCGAGACGAGGACGGCCTCCGGGTCACCGGGGTGGTCGTCCTCGTGCCGTTCGCGGTCGAGCACCCGGCCCCACCATCCGGCCAGGGCGTACGGGTCGTCGGATTCGACTGTCACGCAGTGGATCTGTGCACTCACGGTGCTTCCTCCGGTTCGGGTGCGCCCCGCCGGAGTGAGACGGTCAGCGGGGAACGCGGGTGTTAAGAAGGGGCCCCGCCTCTACCGAAAACGTTAAGAAGGGGCCCCTCCTTACATCCTCACGGGGCGAGGAATACCGCCTTCGCGCGCCAGTCGACGCCGTCGACGGCCGGGCCGCTGCGCACCGTGAACGTGGCGGTCGGGGCGCCGTCGGCCCAGGTGGTGGCCGACAGGTCACCGGTGTTCCGGTTGACCTTGTAGAGGGTGTCGCCGGCGACGAAGACCGCGCCGGCGTCGGCGAGACCGCCCGACCCGGACACCGTGAACCGGTCCGCGCCGACCGTGCCGCTGTCCGGTGTGAACCAGCGCCAGAACAGGCCGTTCTGCCCGGTGAGCGTGTAGTAGAGCCGCCCGCCGGTGTGGAACATCCCGGTCACGTTGGGGATCTCGGTGTAGAAGCTGCTGTTCACCCCGGCGTACGTCTGCCCGGTCGGGCCGGAGTCGGTTTCCACCGTGTCCCAGTAGGCGTCGTGGTAGGGGTCGACCAGGGCGGGGGTGCCGAACGTGGTGCCGTCGAACGTCCGCCGCCACAGCGCGCCGTTCATCCCGTAGAACAGCGTGCCGCCGACCCAGAACGCGCCCTTCGCCGTGGACCAGGGGGTGTCGTCGGGGTTCGCCACCGGGCTCGCCGCGCCGACCGTGGTCGCCCCGTCGTACGACCGGGCCTGCACCTCGTCGCCGGTGCCGGGGGGCGGCGGGCCGGTCTTGACGATCTCGATGCCGTTGACGAGCGGGTTCTCCGTCACGTGACGGAACTCCAGGTCGATGGCACCGTCGCTGACCACGGTGAACTCCCGCATGGTGCCCACGTTGTGCCCGGGGTCGACGGCCAGGTCCAGGTCGTCGAGGACGGTGGTCCCTTCCAGCGCCACGTCGAAGACGCGCTTACCGGCGGTGGCGGTGCCGTCGTACCGGTTGGCCAGGTAGAGCCGCACCTGCACCTCGGTCCCGGTGGGCACCGGGAACTGCCAGGTCATCTCCGGCGCGCCGGCCCCGTCGTACCGTTCGGTGCTGTAGAGGGCGGCCGGCGTGCCGGTCGGCACGGTCGCGTCCAGGGCGCCGACCGCGCTGAAGCTCGACGCGGAGCTGCCGCTGTTGTGGTACGGGCTGGGGTTGCCGCCGTCGTCGGCCGCCCAGTCCGGCCCGTCGGTGGCGACGACCGCCGGACCGCCGGCGTTGATCCGGTAGAGCACGTTCGTCGGCTTGGGCACGCCGGCCTGGTAGACCGTGCCGGGCAGGGTCGCCGACGTGGTCGGGTGCGGGGCCGTGCCGCCGGCCAGCGGGAAGAACGCGATCCGCTCCCGCCGGTACTGGAAGTTGCCGATGAACGGGGTGTCCCCGCCGACCCAGAGCCCGGACGGGGTGACGAGCATCTCGGAGGCGCCGATGCCGCGCGGGTGCCGGCCCGGGTTCCAGGACAGCGGCAGGCCGGTACGCGGGTCGAGCGCGGCGATGCTGGGCCGGCCGACCGCGCCGGCCCGGGCGTTGTCGCCGCCGGTGCTGTTGTTGAGCCAGCGGAAGTGGCCGCCGACGTAGACCGCCTGCTCGCTGATGGCGACCGACAGGAACGTGTCGCCGCCGGTGTAGTCGATCCAGGTCGGTTGCCGGTCCGCGCCGGTGGTGCCGGCTTCCCAACGGGCCGCCGCGTCGCAGAGCGTGCCGCCGTACGGCGAACCGGTGGTGACCACCACGAAGTAGCTGCTGTCCGGGGCGTACGCGATGTCCCGCATGTAGGAGTCGAACGCCTGCCACTTGCAGCGCGGCGTGTATCGGCTGGTGTTCCAGTCGGCCACGGTGGCGGCGGTGGCGCCCAGGTCCAGTTGGACGATCTGGTCGTGCAGCACCCCGTCGGCCATCTTGAAGTTGCCGATCACGACGAGCCGCGTGCCGTCCGGGGCGACGGCCATCTTCTCCACGCCGACGCCGGCGTTGGATCCGCTGACCCCGTCGTAGTTGTGGTGTTCGGTGAGGGCGGTGGTGAGGTAGTCGTCCACCGCGCCGGTGGTGGCGTTGAGCGAGGCCAGCCCGCCGCGCGGGTTGGGGTTGCCGGCGGCGGTGAAGATGCCGCCGACCAGCAGCCGGTCACCGACCAGGGCGATGTCGTTGACCAGTCCGTTGAACGGCGGCGGCGTGAAGCCGGTGACCAGCGCCCCGGTGGCGACGTCGAGCAGCGCCACCTTGCGCCGGGTCACCCCGTTGACGGTGTTGAACTTCCCGGCGACGAAGACCGTGCCGGGGGTCGGGCCGGCGACGACGGCGTACACCTCGTTGTCGACCGACGGCGCGAACGCGGTATCGACGGTGCCGGTGGCCTTGTCGAAGGCGAGCAGGTAGTTACGGGTGATGTCAACGTCGGAGTCGCGGTTCTGCACCGTGCTGAACGAACCGGCTACGATGATCTTCGTGCCGGCGTCGTGGATCGCGTCGACGGTGCCGTCCGTGATGTCGGGCGAGGTGGTGGCGGGGGTGTCCCGGACCACTGTGGCGTGGTCGGGCGCGGCGCCGGCGGGCGCGGCCGGCGCCAGGCCGGCCACGGTGAGCGCGACGGCGGCGAGGGCCGCGAGGGCGCGGCGGCGCGGGGCCGAGGGGTGGGTCACGGGCAGCTCCGTAGGATCGTCGGTGAGGCGTGTCGCACCGCTCACCCTGAGCCACGGCCGCATCGCCGTCCAGCGTGCGGCAAGCTTTCTGACCGACCACCGTGCCGCCACGCCCGACCACCCGCCGCGACCAGCCGGGACAGCCGGGTCGGGCCGCACGATCAGGTGGGGGCGGGTGTACGCCCGGGCGGGCGCGGATCGGCGGTCAGGTGGCCGCCGGCGGGTCGGCCGACGGGAGGGTGACCGTCACCTCCAGGCCGCCGCCGGGCTGGGCGACCGCCTTCACCGTGCCGCCGTGCGCGTCGCAGACCGCCCGCACGATCGACAGGCCGAGGCCGGAGCCACGCGCCCCGGTGCGTTCCTGCCCGCCGCGCCGGAACGGCTCGAACAGCCCGGGCACCTCGGCCGGCGCGACCTCGAAGCCGGTGTTCCCCACCACCAGCCAGGACCGCTGCCCGTCGGTGCCGGTGCGCACCCACATCCGGCCGTGCAGGTGGTTGTAGCGGACCGCGTTCTCCACCAGGTTGCCGGCCAGCCGGTCGAGCAGCCCCGGGTCGCCGACCACGGGCGCCGGACGCAACGAGGTGTGCACCTTCAGGCCGATCCGCTCCACCTCCCGGGACACCGCGGAGAGCGCGTTGGCGGTGCCCACGGCGAGGTCGCTCTCGGCGCGGCGGGCCAGCCGCCGGCCGGTCTGCGCCTCGCTGCGGGCCAGCACCAGCAGCGCGTCGACCAGGCCGTTGGCCCGCTCGGACGCCTCCCGCACCACGCCGGCCATCCGCCGGTACTCGGCGAGGTCCGCGTCGTCGTCGCTGAGCGTCACGTCGATTTCGGTACGCATCACCGCGAGCGGCGTCCGCAGTTCGTGCGAGGCGTTCGCGACGAACCGTTTCTGCGCCTCGAACGCGGCGGCGATCCGGTCCAGCATCGCGTCGAACGTCTCGGCCAGCTCGGCCACCTCGTCGTCCGCGCCGGACCAGCCGATCCGCTCGTCCAGGGTCGCCTCGCCGAGCCGGCGGGCGGTGGCGGTGACCTGGTGCAGCGGGCGCAGCGCGCGGCCGGCCACCAGGTACGCCCCGGCCACCCCGACGACGCTTATCGCCAGCAGCGCCAGCAGCCCCTTGAGCAGCAGTTCCCGCGAGGCGGCGTCGACGAGTTGCCGCTGCCACTGCCCGGCGTCGAGGGTCCGGCCGTCGGTGAGCACCACCGTGGTGCCGGGCAGCAGCTCGTCGGTGGGGCGCAGCGCGTCCCGGACCAGCAGCCAGGCCAGCAGCACCAGGATCGCCCCGGCGCCGACCAGGAGCACGCCGTTGAGCAGGGTCAGCCGCAACCGCAGCGTCGGGCGTACCTTCCGGGCCGTCACTGGCCGAACTCGATCCGGTAGCCCGCGCCGACCACCGTGTCGATGAGGGGCGGGTCGCCGAGCTTCTTGCGCAGCGTCATCACGGTGACCCGGACGATCGTGGTGAACGGGTCGGTGTTGGCGTCCCAGACCCGTTCCAGCAGCTCCTCGCTCGACACCACCGCGCCGCGCGCCCGGAGCAGCTCGGCGAGCACGCCGAACTCCTTGTTGGTCAGGTCGAGCGGCGCGCCGCCCCGGGTCACCACCCGGCGGGCCGGGTCGAGTTCCAGGTCGGCCACCGACAGCACCGGCGGCGCGGCCGGGGTGGCCCGCCGCCCCAGCGCCTGCACCCGGGCCACCAGCTCGTCGAAGGCGAACGGCTTGGCCAGGTAGTCGTCGGCGCCGAGCTGCAACCCCTCGACCCGGTCGGCGACCGTGCCGCTCGCGGTCAGCATCAGCACCCGGGTCAGCGCGCCGGAGGCGGCCAGGTCGGCGCAGATCTGGTCGCCGTGCACGCCGGGCAGGTCTCGGTCCAGGACCACCACGTCGTAGCGGGTGACGAACGCCGCCTCGTGCCCGGCGTTCCCGTCGTAGGCGACGTCCACCGCCATGCCGCGCTTGCGCAGCCCGCGCGCGATCGCGTCGGCGAGGTTGCGCTCGTCCTCGACCACAAGTACCCGCATCCCGGCCTCCCACCTGGTGACCATCCACAACCTAGTGCCGGGGGCCAAACCGGCCGGCACCCGCCGCCGTTGCAGAAAACCTTCGGGTACGCGATGCTCGCCGGCAGCGACCGACAACCGCCTCCGGCCGGCGGCCGGGCCCGAGCGCAGGGGAGCCCCGATGGCAGTCGTCGACCCGTGGCGGGACGTCGCGTACCGCCGCTTCCGGTTCCCGGCGGACCGCGGCCTGGGGCGGGCCGACGGGCTCGGCGCCGGGCCGGCCGGGCTGGCGCCGGACGCGGCGGCGGGCCGACCGACGCACACCGGCCCGTGCTCCGGGAGCTGGACCTCCCCGGTCACGCCGGTCGGCTTCGCCGCCACCGAGCTGGTGCCCTCCTGGACCGCCGACACGCCGTCCGGCTCCTGGCTCCGGGTGGAGCTGCGGGGCTGGGACGCCGGTGCCGCCACCACAAGCTGGTACGACCTGGGGCACTGGGCGGCCGACGACGGCACGGTGCGTCGCTCGTCGGTGCCCGGGCAGTCCGACGGGCGGGCCCGGGTCGCCGCGGACACGCTGCGGGTGACGGGTGCGACGGTGACCGGCTGGCAGGTCCGGGTGACGCTGTTCCGCCGGCCCGACGCGCCGGCCCGCCCCACGCTGCGCACCATCGGCGTGGTCGCCTCCGCCGACCCCGCCCCCTCCGCCGAGCCCGGGGCCGCGCCCTGTCCCGAGCCCGAGCGCCGGCCCGAGCCCGACGCGGCCGGGCGGGCCGCGGGCGCGCCGGCCGGGTGCGGCGGGGCGCGGGGACGGGTCCTCGACGTGCCGCGCTACGCGCAGCGGCCGCACGCCGGCGGGGAGACCCGCTGGGGTGGCGGCGGCGACTCCTGGTGCAGCCCCACCTGCGTGTCGATGGTGCTCGACTTCTGGGGTGCCGGACCCGCCCCGCACCGGTACGCCTGGGTCGACCCGCCCGGCCCCCGACCGGCCGTGGTGCACGCCGCCCGGCACTGCTACGACCACGGGTACGCCGGCGCCGGAAACTGGCCGTTCAACACCGCGTACGCGGCGACGCACGGGGTGGACGCGTTCGTCACCCGGCTGCGCTCGCTGGCCGAGGCGGAACGCTTCGTGGCCGCCGGCATCCCGCTCGTCGTCTCGGCGGCGTTCACCCGCGGGCAGGTGCCCGGGCTGGACTACGACACCGCCGGGCACCTCGTCGTGCTGGCCGGCTTCACCGGCGACGGCGACCCGGTGCTCAACGACCCGTACGCCGCCGACGACGAGCGGGTCCGCCGGACCGTGGCCCGCGCGCCGTTCGAGGCGGCCTGGCAGGCCGGCAGCGGAGGGATCGCGTACGTGCTGCGGCCGGAGTCGGTGCCGCTGCCCCCGGCGCCCGCCCAGGCCAACTGGTGATCACCGGTCGGCCGGCCAGATCGCCAACCCGCCCGCCGGGTCGAGGCAGACGAGGACCGCGCCCGGGTCGACGCACTCGTCCCAGGAGCCGGGCAGCACCGCCCGGATCCGGACGTCCCCCGCCAGCACGTCGAGCGCGCCGACAAGAGTCCGGTCGCCACTGAGGTGACGCACCCCGAGCAGTCCCCCGGGCTCGCCGTCGGTGCCGGTGAGGCGCCAGCGCCCCAGCCGGGCGAGCACCCGGCCGGTCCTCGGGTCGAGCACCCACCGGTGCTGTTCCAGCCCGACGCCGGGCGTGGCCGCGATCAGCCGGCCGCCGAACGGGAACACCCCGGACCAGCGCTCGTCCACCCAGCCGGGCCGCCCGGTGGCCGGATCGAGAGCCCGCGCGCCGCCGATCTGGTCGCGCAGGCAGACCATGCCGGCGCAGTCGGTGAACCGGAGCCCGGCGCGCGGCTGCACCGGCACGGTCCACCTGGCGTCCAGCCGGTCCAGCCCGTACGCGGTGACCGTGCCCGGCCCGCCCTCGACAAGCAGCAGGCCGGCCACCACCTGGGCGTACCGGTAGGAGACGCGGTCCGGCGCGGGCGGCACCCGGCCGGTGAGCACCGGCGCCCCCGAGTCCGCGTCGTGCACGGTCACCCGGCCGTCCGGGGTGACGAGCACGACCTGCGTCACGCCCCGGTCGTCCGTCCGGTAGGCCACCCCCTGGGTGGGCAGCGGCAGCGACCAACGCGCCGCCCCGGTCACCGGGTCGACGGCGAGCATGCTGCCGTCGCCGGCCGCGCGGGGGTTCTCGAACAGCAGCCCGCCGGACGCGGTGCGGACCGGGTAGCCGGACTGCTGCCAGCGCGCCGCGCCGGTCGCCGGGTCGAGCAGCGTGGAGCGCGTGTCCCCGGCCCCGGCCGGGCTGCTCGTCACCAGCAGCCCGTCGCCCATGACGGCCAACCCGAGCACGTGGTCGCCGGCCGGCAGCGCGAACCGCCACAACTGCGCCCCGTCGGACAGCCGGCGCCCGGTGACCACCCGGCCGTCGCGGCCGACCGTGCCCGGCCCGTCGGCCACCATCAACCGGCCGGCAAGCGTAACGAAGACGGCACCCTGCGGCGCGGGCACCCGGACCGGGACCGGCCGGCGCGGTGGCGCGGACGCGCCGGCCGCCGTGAGCAGCACCAGGCAGCCGAGCGCCACCGCGCGGGCCGCCCGACCGGGTGGCCGCCGGGGCGGCGCGGGCACCTCGTCGTCGTCCTCCCCGTGCCGCATCTCGCCCAGCTCGATCACCGGGGTCACGGCAGCCGCCGCAGCAGGAAGTCTCCCCCGGAGTCCCGGCAGACCAGCAGCGTCCGCCCGGCGGTGCAGTCGGTGCCGGTCAGCACGTCCCGAGGCACGGGCGGGCCGCCCGACAGATCCGGCTCGGCGAGCAGCAGCCGGCCGCCGCCCAACGGCCGGGTGAGAAGAAGCCTGTCGTCGGCCTCACTCTGACCGAGCACCCCCCACCCGCCGAGGTCGGCGACCAGCCGCCCGTCCGCCTCGGCCAGCACCGCCAGCCGCGCGCCGCCGGCGTCCTCGGCGCCGACCAGCAGGCGACCGGCCTCGGCCCGGAGCACGCCCGTCCACCGCTCGACGGTCCACCGCACCGCGCCGGTGACCGGGTCGAGCGCCCACAACCCGCCGGTCGACCGGCCGGCGCAGAGCAGCGCGCCACACCGTTCCAGGGCGCCGACCAACGGCAACGTCGCGGTCCAGAGCGGCCGGAGCGTGTCCAGCTCGTACGCGTCGACGGCGTCACCCGCCTCCCGGATCTCCACCAGCAGCCCGGCGACGGCGGTCATCCGTCGCCGGGCCGGCGGCTGACCCGGGCGCAGGTCACGCGCGGCCAGCCGGGCGCCGGTCACCGCGTCCAGCACCACGGTCTCGCCGGCCGTCGACCGGAGCAGAAGTCGCTCCACCCCGGACGGGCCGTAACTGACCTGCACGTCCGCGCCCGTCGGCGCGGTCCAGCGGGTGTCTCCGTCGGTCACCGCCAGCCCGCGAACCGTCTGCGACGCCGACCCGCCGGCCGGGAACAGCAGCAGCCCGTCACCGGCCGGGACGGCGATCCCCGGTTGTCGCCAGCGCGGCGCTCCGGTGCCGGCGTCCAGGGCCACCGTCTCCCATTCCTGGTCGTCGCCGGTGCGCACGGCGGCCAGCACCCGGCCATCCGCCTGCCACACCGACATGACGTCGCCGATGCCGGGCAACGGGGTGCGCCACAGCTCCCGGCCCACCCGGTACGCGACGAGTTCCCGCTCGGCGTCCGGCCATCCGTGCGGGGGTCGCACCACGTACACCCGGTCACCGGAGACGAACGCGGTGGACCCGGGTCCGCCGGGGATCGTGCCCACCGCGGACCGGGTCCACGGCGCTCCCGCGGCGAGCGTCACGAGCGCCACCAGCAGCACCAACGCGGTGCGGAACGGCCGGCCCACGGCACGCGGCGGACGCCCCGCCGGACCGGACGCCGGGGCCTCGTCACGCAGCTCACCCAGATCGATGACGGTCACGACCACCCCTTCCCCGCGCCGCCGGACCGCCGCCCGGCCGTAACCGGACCGATGCCGGGCCGCCTGTACGATGGCCCGTCGTGGCCGTGCCGGTGGTGGACCCCTCGTTGAACTCCTCGTCCGTCGAGATGGACGCCGTCGTGGCGGATCCGCCGCGCCGGTCCCGTCGCCGGCCGGCCCGCGCCGACGTGCTGGCCATCGGAGCCTATGCGTTGCTCGGCGTTCTCGTCTGCCTCAACTACTGGGGCGACGTGCAGCACCGGGTGTCGTCGCACCTGCCGACCGACCACAGTTGGTTCGAGTGGCTGTTCGCACACGGCGCGTACTCGGTGCGTCACCTGGAGAATCCCCTGTTCACCGCCCGGCAGAACGCGCCGGACGGGGTGAACATGATGGCGAACACCTCACTGCTCGGGGTGACGCTGCCGCTGGCGCCGCTGACCATGCTGCTCGGCCCGCAGGTGATGTACGCGCTCTACCTCGGCGCGGCGTTGTCCGCCACCGCCGCCACGTCCTACTGGACGCTCTCCCGGCACCTGGTCCGCTCCCGGGGGGCGGCGTTCGTCGGGGGCGCGTTCCTCGGCTTCGCCCCCGGCATCGTGCATCACGCCAACGGGCAGCCGAACTTCGTGTCCAACTTCCTGCTGCCGCTGATCGTGTCCCGGGTGTTGCGCCTCGGCGAGCCGGGCCGCTGGCGGCGCAACGGGGTGGCGCTCGGGTTGCTGGTGGCGTACCAGATCTTCATCAACGAGGAGATGCTGCTGCTCACCGCGCTCGCGTGCCTGGTCGTGGTGGCGGCGTACGCGGTGCAGCGGCCACGCGCGGCGCGGGAGCGGGCCGGCACGTTCCTGGCCGCGGTCGGGGTCGGCGGCGGGGTGGCGCTGCTGCTCGTCGCGTACCCGATCTGGTTCCAGTTCAACGGCCCGCAGTCCTACCGGGGGTTGCAGGGCGGGGTCTTCCACAACTGGGGCGAGGACCTGATGGCCTTCGTCACGTTCCCCCGGGACAGCGTCGCCGGGAACGAGGCGGTGGAGAAGACGATCGGGCTGACCGAGCAGAACACCTGGTTCGGCTGGCCGCTGGTGCTGGTCGGGCTGGTCGCGCTGGCGCTGCTGGTCCGCCGGTCGGTGCCGGCCCGGATCCTGGCCGTGCTCGTGGTCCTGTTCACGATCGCCTCGATCGGGCCGGTGGTGCGCTTCGACGGCGCGGAGACCGACGTGGCCGGGCCGTGGGCGTACGTGCCGGACGACCTGCCGCTCGTCGAGATGATGATGCCGACCCGGTTGAGTCTGGTGGTGGTCGCCGCGGTCGGCGTGCTGCTGGCCCTGGCCTGGGACGCGCTGTCCCGCACCGGCCGGCGGCCGGCGGTGCGCCTGGTCGGGTACGCCGCGGTCGTGGCCGCCCTGCTGCCGCTGTTCCCGCGCCCGCTGCCGGCGCAGCACATCGACCCGCCGCCGCACTTCATCACCGCCGGTGGCTGGCGGCCGTACGTGCCGGCGGGCCGGACGCTGGTGCCGGTGCCCATCCCGAGCAACGTGCACGGGTTGCCGACGTTGCGCTGGAGCGCGCTGACCGGGCAGGAGTTCCCGATCCCGGCCGGTTACTTCATCGGCCCCAACGACCTGGGCGAAGGGGTCTTCGGCGCGCCGAACCGCCCGACCAGCACGCTGATCTACTCCACCATGGACGCGAACCAGGTCCCGGAGATCACCCCGGAGAACCGCCGGCAGGCCGTCGAGGACCTGCGCTTCTGGCGGGCGTCGGTGGTGGTGCTCGGCCCGAACCCGCGCGAGGCGGTGCTGCGCGACCTGATGACCGCGCTGCTGGGCCCCCCGCAGCGGGTCGACGACGTCTGGCTGTGGGACGTCCGCGACCGGGTGTAAGGCGGGGGCCCCGCTTAACGTTTTCGGTAGAGGAAGGGGCCCCGCTTAACACGAGGTGTTAAGCGGGGCCCCTTCCTAACACCCGAGCCGGTCAGCCGAGCAGGGGACGGACGTCCCACAGGTGTCCGCCGGCGACGTCCCGACCGGGGCCGAGCAGGGCGTCGAGCGTGGCGCGCACCGGGTCGCCCGCTGTCGAGTCGGCCTGCACCAGCGCCGCCGCCCGCCAGTGCCGCAGGTCCGCCACGGCCTGCCGGCGTTCCACGTCGCCGATCGCCGGCACCTGACCGGTCTCCGCGGCCCGGCGCAGCAGCCGCGAGGTGGGCCGGTCCGGCGCGCCCCACCGGGCCGTCGGGTCGGTGGCCGAGCGCGGGCCGATGAAGTAGCCGCCCGGCGCGTCGAAGGCCAGCCGGGTGCGCGCCGACCAGAACATGGCCGGGCTCTTCGCCGCGCCGGTGACCGGCGGGACCGGCACGAGCGTCCGGCCCGGCGGGACGTACGCCTGCCAGCCGCCGCCGGCCACGACCGCCGGGACCGGCGGCACCGGCACGGTGCGGATCGGGGTCGGGGTCAGCGGCAGCAGCGCGACGGCGACCGCGCCGGCCCACGGCGCCCAGCGGCGGACGTCGCCGCCGGAGACCCGGTCCAGGGCCAGCGCCAGCAGCGCCCCGAGCACCGGTGCGCAGACGAGCGCGAACCGCGCCGGCACCACCAGGTCGAGCAGCGGCACGTCGGCGAGCAGCCGGTACGGGCCGGGCAGCCCGGTGTCGCGCCGGTTCACCACGACGGTGGCGCCGAGCGACAGCGACGCGAACAGCAGCCCGCACGCGGCGAGCGCGCGCACCAGCGGTCGCCGCCACAGCCGCACCACCACGAGCAGCGCCAGCAGCGGCAGGATCGGCCCGAAGAACGAGTTCTGCTCGGTGGGGTTCGGCGAGAGCAGTCCGGCGTGGTGACCGTCCCCGGCGACGGTCTGCCGGGCGGCGGCGGTGAACGAGGCCAGGTCCAGCCGGTAGCCGACGGTGTGGAACGGCATCCCGGTGTAGTGGCCGGGCCCGAAGAACTGGAACCACAGCGGGTACGCCAGCAGCACGCCGGCGACGAGCGCGCCGAGTCCGGCCCGGCGCGCCACCGCGGGGGCCAGCCGGCGCGCGGCGGGCCGGTCGGCGAGCGCGTACGCCCCGGCCAGCACCCCGGCGGCGAGGGCCGTGAAGACAAGCACCTCCTCCCCGAGGAACACCTGGTACGCGACCACGAGCCCGAGCAGCACGCCGTCGCGGCGGACCCGGTCGGTGGCCGGGCGGAACAGCAGCGCGAGGATCACCGGCACCAGGAACTGGGCGGCCATGTGCAGGTGCGCCCCGGCCTGCGCCACCATGCCGGGGGCGAAGCCGCAGCAGAGCCCGCCCACCGCGGCGGCGGCCCGGGAGCGGACCAGCCGGCGGGCCAGCAGCGCGTACCAGGCGGTGGCGGTGCCGGCGAGGCTGAGCGCCACGGCGACCAGGAACGCCGCCTGGGAGCCGAACGCCACGGTGACCGGGGTGAGCGGCACGCCCAGCCCGAGCACCGACGTGTTGGCCATGAGGTTCACCCCGTCCGGGGCGTTGAGCGCGGCGCTGTGCAGCGGGTTCCCGCCGTCGGTGACCGTGCGTGCGGCCCGGGCGAGCATCCACTCGAACAGCATCTGGTCGCCGGCCTGGTGGAACAGCCGCTCCGGCCGGCGCCACTGGTCGGCGGTGAGCAGCACGGCCAGTGCGAGGTAGCCGGCCACCACGAGCGCGTCGACCGGCCGGGGCCGCCACCGGCGCGGGGGCGTGGCCTCGGGGCGGTCCGCCGCGGTCAGGTGGACCGGTCGGTCAGTGTCCGTACGTCCCACACCCACACGTCCAACTCCTGCCGGCCGGGTCCGACGAGTTGCTCCACGGTGCGGCGCAGCGGCTCGGCGTTCTGCTCGTCCAGCGGTAGCACCACCACGGCCGCGTTCCAGTGCCGCAGCTCGTCCAGGAAGCGGCGGCGCTGCCGGTCGTCCAACTTCGGCGTACGCCCGGTGGACGCCACGTCGGCCAGCAGCTCGCCGATGCCGCTGCGCCGGCCGCCGAAGCGCCCCGGGTCGCCGGTGACGCCGTTGCGCGGGGCGAGGAAGTAGCCGCCGGGGATCTTGAAGTCGAGGTCGGTGCTTGCCGCCCACCGCATCGGGTCGGTGTTGCCCATCGCCGGCACCGGCACGGACACGAGCGTCTGGTCCGGGCCGACGTACTGCCGCCACCGGCCGGCGGTGATGAAATCCGGCACCGGCGGTCGGGTGGTCACCCGCAGCGGCATCGGCGCGATCGGCAGCAACGCGAAGACCAGGCCCGCGGCGGTCAACGTCCGGGCCGTGCGCCGCTCCACGCCGTGCAACACCCAGGCCCGACGCACCGCGTACGCCAGCAGCACGGCGACCGTCACGCTGGTGATCAGACCGAACCGGGTCGGCACCACGGCGTCGAGCAGCGGCAGCCGCACCAGCAGGTCCCACGGCCCGGCGACCAGGTCCCGGTCCCACCAGGAGATCCGCTCACCGAGGGAGAGCACGGCGAAGAACAGCCCGGTGGCGGCGAGCGCCCGGACCATCACGTCCCGGCGCAGCCAGATGACGATGCCCACGGCGAGCAGCGACAGGCTCCAGCCGAAGAAGGCGTTCTCCTCGGAGTAGTTCGGCGCGAGGTTGACGTTGGCCCGCTCGTTGCCGCCGAACGTGGGCGACCCGGGGGCGAAGAACGCGGCGATGTCGTTGCCGTAGTCGCGGACCGCGTCGCTGAGCCCGTGGTACGCCATCGGCCCGGCGAACTGCACCCAGAGCGGGTACGCCAGCAGCGCGCCGGCCAGCACCGCGCAGACCGCCAGCCCGACGCCGAGCGGTCGGCGGGCGACCGCCCACCGCTCGCGCTGCTGCACCAGCACGGCGAGCAGGAACACGCCCAGCGCCATCGCGGTGAAGAGCAGGATCTCCTCGTTGATGAACGCCTGCACCGTGACCAGCAGGGCGAGCAGCGCGCCGTCGCGTACCGGGCGGGTCGACCGGGTCAGCACCAGCACCCGCCAGGTGATGAACGGCAGCAGGAACTGGCTGATGATGTTCGGGTGCCAGTTGGCGTGCGACAGCATCGCCGGGGAGAAGCCGCAGAACCACGCGCCGACCGCGGCGGCCGGGCGGTGCCGGACCAGGTGCCGGGAGAGCACCCGGTACCACGCCGCGGCGGTGCCGGCGAGGCCGAGCGTGACGAGCGTGACGAAGGAGACCGCCGGTCCGAACAGGAGGGTCACCGGCACCATCGGGATGCCGAGCGCCAGGATGGCGGTGTTCGCCATCAGGTTGACCCCGTCGGGATAGTTGAACTGCTCGGTGTAGAACGGGAACTCGCCGTGCAGCACCACCCGCACCGAGTGGGCCAGGAAGAACTGCACCTGCGCCGGGTCGCTGCTGTAGAGCGCGGCCACCCGGCCGGCCGGGTCGACCCAGATGCCGCTCGTCACCCAGATCGCGGCGAGCAGGAATCCGGCGTACACGACGAGGTCGATGCGGCGGCGCGTCCACCGCCACCGCCACCGGGGTCGCGCCGCCGGGGCGGCGTCCACGGTGGCCGGGGCGGCGTCCTCGGCGGCCGGCACGGCGGGCACGGTGGCCGGGGCGGCGGGGGTCGGCGAGGGTTCGGGCCGGGTGACCCGTGGTGAGTCCTCGGTGACGGATCGAGAGCCCGTCGAGGCGTCGGCGGCCGGCGTCGAGGCGCGGGTCTCGGCAGGCGTCACAGTCGGCGGAGTCTACCGGAGCCGGATATTGATACCCGAATCGCGCGTCACGTTCCGCGACGGCCACTCGGCCCAACAGGTGAGCCGGGCGCGGCCGAAAGACCGACCGTCTCGTACCATGTGGGCTTCCGACCGACGACCGGCGAGGGGATCAGTGTGGCTTCAGCCCGCCGAGGCACGGTGACGGGCACCGCGCTGGCCGCCCTGGTGCTGGTCACGGCCGGTTGCGGCCCGGTCGCGGAACGACGGTCAGCGGACCTGCGGGTCGGCTACGACAGCCTGGACGGCGCGCTCCCGGTCTGGCCGCCGCGCGGCAGCCTGGCCCGCGACGAGGCCGTGACCGCGGCGATCACCGACGCGGTACGGGACTGGCGCTCCCCGGTGGACGACCGCGTCCATCTGCCCTCGTCCGGGATCCTCTTCTCCGGCCGCGTCGGTGACGCCCCGCTGGCGCTCGTGGCCGCGGACGTGCCCGGCGAGGCCGCCTCCTGGCTGCTGCAACTCGACCGGGACGGGCAGCGGTGGCGGGTGGCGCACGCCACCGAGTACACCGACCCCGGCTACCTGGTCTACTCCGACGTGTTGCCGGTGCGGCAGCCCACCGGCCGGCGCTATCTCACCTCCGCCCGGGTGGAGCGCCTGCTCGGCCCCGACGGCGGCGCGGTGGCCAGCACCGACGGGGTCACCGAGCCGGTCGCCGTGCCGGCCTGCCAGGCCGTCGAGCTGACCGCGACGCTGCGGCCCACCCCGTCGCTGCCGCGCGGCCGGGCCGCCGACCGCGTCCTCGACCTGGGTACGGCCATCGAGGCGCCCCGCTATCCGCTGGTACGCGACGAGACCGGCGCCGGCAGGCGCGCCCTGACCGGCCTGGACACCTGCGTCCTGGCCGGCGAGCGGGGGCCCTTCGGCAGCCTGCCGCGCCGCATCGGCGACCGCGAGGCGCCCCGCTCCGCGCCCGAGTCCTGGCCGATGGCGAAGATCGCCACCCGGTCGCTCGGCGAGGCGGCGCTCGGCGGCGGCGAGCCGGGCGAGTTGGAGCAGCTCACCTGGGAAACGGCCACCGGCACCATGACCGCCGTGCTCTACCGCCCGGCCGGCGACGGCGCCCCGGTGGTCTCCCCCGCCGACCGGTCCACCACGCTCCAGGCATACCACCTGCCGGTGCCGGGACAGCCGCTCGCGGTGCTGACCTGGCGGACCCGGGACGCCTCCTTCGCCGCCCCGCCCGGCACCACCCGCCTGGTCGACCGTCCGGGCCTGGTGGTGGTCGAGCAGACCGACCGCAAACAGACCTTCAGCCTGGCCGGCACCGAAAAAACCTGGTATCGCTCCCTGACTCCCCCACCCTGACCCCGCCCACCCCACCCCCCACCCCGATCCCGCTGCGGTGATCATGAAGTTGTTGTCGCGACACGCCGATGCCGCCGACAACAACTTCATGATCGCCGGCCACAGTCGATGGACGGCAGGGGGCCGGGCCGGGAGGTGTCGTCGGGGTGCCAACCGTGTCGGGTGTAGAAGGCGCGGGCACGGGCGTTGCGCTCCCACACCTCCAGCACGCCCACGGACAGTTCTTCGACCTTCAGGTGGCACAGGAACAGGCCGTGCAACGTGCTGCCGATGCCTCGGCCCCAGCAGTCCGGGTCGACGTGGATCTGGTAGAGCTGGGCGGCGTCCACCTCCGACGAGTGCGGCGGCCCCATGGCCAGGACGCCGACCAGGCGACCGTCCACGACGACACACCGGACGTGCTTGTGCGGCGCGCCGATGGCCACCGCCCAACCGTCCCGCTGCTCCCGGGCCAGCTCCGGATTGACGATCTCCTCAGCCGGCAGCCCGCCCGCGCCGTAGTAGGCGATCCGGGCCCGGGTGTGCAGGTCGACGATGCGGTCCAGGTCGGCCGGCGTGGCCTCACGCACGTCCATGGCGCACCCCTCCATGATCCACTCCACGTCGCCGAGGTGGCGGCATCCCGGCCACCTCGATGCCGCCACTCCGGTGAACTGGCGGCGCCCGCAGCCGATGACCCGAAAAAGCCCTCGGGCGGCCCCGCGACAGCGGGACCGCCCGAGCACCGTGACCGGGATCAGTTCTGCGCGGCGGCCCCGTCGGTGGCCGGGTCGACCGGGGCGGCGTCCAGGCCGGAGATCCAGCCGGTGACGTCGCGGGCCACGTCCTGCGCGGTCAGCCCCAGGTCGGCGAGGATCTGCGCGCGGGTGCCGTGCGGGTGCCAGTCGGCCGGTACGCCCAGGTCGCGCACCGGCACGCGGACGTCGGCGTCGCGCATCGCCTGGGCCAGCGCGGAGCCGACGCCGCCGACCCGGACGCCGTCCTCGACGGTGACCACGAGGCGGTGCCCGGCGGCCAGCTCGACCAGCTCGGCCGGGATCGGGCGGACCCAGCGCGGGTCGACCACGGTGACGCCGTAGCCCTGCTCGGCGACCCGGGCGGCGACCTCCATGCCGAGGCCGGCGAAGGAGCCGACCGCGACCAGCAGCACGTCGGTACGCGCGGACTCGGCGAGCACGTCGACCGGGCCGACCCGGCGCACGGCCGGCAGGTCGGCGGCGACGGTGCCGCTCGGGAAGCGCAGGATGGTCGGGCCGTCGTCGACGGCGATCGCCTCGCGCAACTCCTCGCGCACCGTGGCCGAGTCGCGGGGCGCGGCGATCCGCAGGCCCGGCACCACGCCGAAGACCGACATGTCCCAGATGCCGTAGTGGCTGGGCCCGTCCGGGCCGGTGATGCCGGCGCGGTCCAGCACGAACGTCACCGGCAGCTTGTGCATCGCCACGTCCAGCAGGACCTGGTCGAAGGCGCGGTTGAGGAACGTGGCGTAGACCGCGACCACCGGGTGCAGGCCACCCATGGCCAGGCCGGCGGCGGAGGTGGCCGCGTGCTGCTCGGCGATGCCCACGTCGTAGACCCGCTCCGGATACTTGCGGGCCAGCGTGGCGATGCCGGTGGGCCCGGCCATGGCGGCGGTGATGCCGACCACGTCGGGGCGCTCGTCGGCGATCCGGACCAGTTCGTCGGCGAAGACATGGGTCCACTTCACCGACGGCGCGGCGACCAGTTGGCCGGTCTCGACGTCGAAGGCGCCGCCGGGCCCGTGCAGGCAGTCGGCCTCGTCGTCCTCGGCGGGACGGTAGCCGTAGCCCTTGCGGGTGACCGCGTGCACGATCACCGGGCCGCCGAAGTTCTTCGCCGCGCGCAACGCCGCCTCGACCGCGGGCACGTCGTGGCCGTCGACAGGGCCCACGTACTTGATGCCGAGGTCCTCGAACATGGCCTGCGGGGCGACCGCGTCCTTGATGCCCTTCTTGACCGCGTGCAGCACCTCGAACATCGGCTTGCCGACGAACGGGGTGTTGCCCAGCGCGTCCTTGACGGTGTCGAGCACCTTCTCGTAGCCGGGGTTGAGCCGCAGCGACGACAGGTGGTCGGCGAGACCGCCGATGGTCGGCGAGTAGGACCGGCCGTTGTCGTTGACCACGATGACCAACGGGTTGCCGGCGGTGGCGATGTTGTTCAACGCCTCCCAGCACATGCCGCCGGTGAGCGCGCCGTCGCCGACCACGGCCACCACGGACCGCTTCTCGCCGCGCAGCGCGTACGCCTTGGCCAGGCCGTCGGCGTAGGACAGCGCGGTGGAGGCGTGCGAGTTCTCAATCAGGTCGTGCTCGCTCTCCGCCTGGTTGGGGTAGCCGGAGAGGCCACCGCGCTGGCGGAGCTTGTCGAAGCCCTCCTGCCGGCCGGTGAGGATCTTGTGTACGTACGCCTGGTGGCCGGTGTCGAAGAGGAGCCGGTCGCGCGGGGAGTCGAACACCCGGTGCATGGCCAGCGTCAACTCGACGACGCCCAGGTTGGGGCCGATGTGCCCGCCGGTGCGGGAGACCTTCGCGATCAGGAAGTCACGGATCTCGGCGGCGAGGATGTCCAGCTGCTCGGCGGTCATCCGCTTCACGTCCTGCGGGCCACCGACGGTGTCCAGCAGCCGACCGTGGTTGGCCGTGCCCTCTTCAACACTCATGACCGGAGAGTCTATCGGCCGTGGCACAGTCCGCAGCCGAGCCGTGGCTCAGGACGCCACCACCAGCCGGTGCGGCGGCGTCGGCCGGGGCGCGGCGAACGGCGGCCCGGACGGGGTCCAGGAGCCGAGCACGGCGGCCCGGGACGCGCCGGTCACCGACGGCACCGCCCCGGGCAGCCCGTGCCAGCTCAGCCAGCCCAGCAGCGCGAACGCGTACGCCTCCTTGGCCTGGGCCGGCACGCCCAGCTCGTCGGTGACGCGCAGCCGCCAGCGACCCGCACCGAGCGCGGCCAGCCGCGTCCGGAGTGTGGGATTCCGCACTCCGCCGCCGGCGGCCACCACCTCGGTGACCCGGTGCCGGTCGCAGGCGTCGGCGACCGTGCGGGCGGTCAGCTCGGTGAGCGTGGCCAGCACGTCGTCGGCGGCCACCGGCTCACCGAGGGCGGCCAGCGCGGCGTCCAGGTAGCCGCCGTGGAACAGCTCCTTGCCGGTCGACTTGGGCGGCGGGGCGGCGTAGTAGGGCTCGGCGAGCAGCCGGGCCAGCAGCGCCACGTGCACCCGGCCGGCGGCGGCCCGCGCCCCGTCGACGTCGCAGGGCCGGCCCAGGAAACGCCGGGCGGCGGCGTCCAGCAGCGCGTTGGCCGGGCCCACGTCGTACCCGAGGACCGGCGCTCCGGGCGCGACCACGGTGAGGTTCGCGATCCCGCCGAGGTTCAGCGCGGCCCGCGGGGCGGTGCCGGCGTCCAGCAGCAGCGCGTCGAACGCCGGGACCAGCGGCGCGCCCTGGCCGCCGGCCGCCACGTCCGCGGAGCGCAGGTCGTGCAGCACCGGTACGCCCACCCGCGCGGCCACCCGGGCCGGCGCGCCGAGTTGGAGGGTGCCGCGCGCCCGGCCGCCCTCGACCCAGTGGAAGACGGTCTGCCCGGGCGAGACGACCGCGTCGGCCGCGCCCCCGGCCAGCTCGACGCCGACGGCCGCCGCGTCGGCGAACACCTCGCCGAGGCGGTTGTCCAGCCGGCAGACCGCCTCGATCGTGGTCGCCGCCGGCGGCAGCAGCGCCTCGATCTCGCCCCGCAGCTCATCCGGGTAGGCCAGCTCCCGGTGCCCGAGCGCCCGCAACCGCAGCGTCTCCCCGTCGAGGGTGAACTCCCCCGCGACAACGTCCACGCCGTCGTACGACGTCCCCGACATCAACCCCACGATGCGCAAGGAGGGGCCCCCTTTTAACGTTTCCGGTAGAGGAAGGGCCCCTTCTTAACACGCCGGGGGCAGGAACAGGCCGACCAGTTCGACGTGCTGGGTCATCGGGAACAGGTCGAACCCGCGCAACTCGGCCAGCCGCCAGCCCGCCTCGGCGAACGTGCGCACGTCCCGGGCGAACGCGGCCGGGTCGCAGGCCACGTACGCCACCGCGCGCGGCCCGGCGGCCACCACGCCGCGCACCACCGCCGCGCCCGCGCCGGAGCGCGGCGGGTCGAGCACCACCAGGTCCACCGGGCCGGTGATCCGGCGGCGGGCCAGCGCGGTCTCCACCCGCGCCGCCACCACCTCGACGCCGGCCAGGTCGGCCAGGTTCGTCCGGGCCGCGGCCACCCCGTCCGGGGCCGACTCGACCACCGTCAGCCGGGCCCCGTCGACCCGGCCGGCGAGCGCGGCGGCGAACAGCCCGGCCCCGCCGTACAGATCCCAGGCGGTCTCGCCGGGCCGCGGGTCGAGCAGGTCGAGAACGGCGCCGGCCAGGGCGTCCGCGGCGGCCGGGTGCACCTGCCAGAAGCCGGACGCGGGCAGCGTGAACGACCGCCCGGCCGCCGTCTCCCGGACCCGCTCCGGCCCGCGCACGGCGGAGGCGACCCCCTCGGCGTACGCGACGACGGCGACGTCCCCGCCGCTGCTGGCGACCGCCTCCACGGCGTCGGCGTCCGGCCAGCGCGCCCCGGTGGGCGGCAGCACCGACAGTTCCTGGATCGCCGGGTGGGCGATCAGGCAGCGGTCGATCGGCACCACCTCGTGCGAGCGGTGCTTGAGCAGCCCGGCCCGGCCGGCGGCGTCGACCGCGTAACGGACCCGGGAGCGCCAGCCCAGCGGCCCGCCGGGCAACGCCTCGACCCGGACGCCGAGCGCGTCCACCGCCGCGTCGGTGAGGCCGCCGAGCCGGGTGAGCTGCTCGCGCACCACCGCGACCTTCCAGTCGAGCTGGGCGGCCGGGGCGACGTGCTGCAGGTCGCAGCCGCCGCAGGCGCCCGGCCGGGCGTACGGGCAGGGCGGGGTGACCCGGTCCGGCGCGGCGGTGACGATCTCCACCGCGTCGGCCCGGGCGAAGCCCCGGTGCAGCTCGGTCACCTCGGCCACCACCCGCTCGCCGGGCAGCGCGTGCCGGACGAAGACCACCTGGCCGCCGACCCGGGCCACGCAGTGCCCGCCCGGGGCGACCGCGTCGACGGTCAGCTCGACCCGCTCGGCCTCCTCCAGCCCGGGACGCACGCCGCTCATGACCGGCCCTCCTCGCCGGGAGGCGTGGCGTCGACCGGCGGCGGCAGGGTGCTCTGCGGCACGACCCGGGGGCCGCGGGCCGGGCCACGGCTGAGCGTGGCGTCGAGGCGGTCCAGGTTCTTGCTGGCGGTGGACGCGAGCTGCCACGGCACGCTTGTCACCATCACCCCGGGCTCGAACAGCAGCCGGCCCTTGAGCCGCAGCGCGCTCTGGTTGTGCAGCAGGTTCTCCCACCAGCGGCCCACCACGTACTCGGGGATGAAGACGGTGACCACGTCGCGCGGTGAGTCACGGCGGACCGAGGCGACGAAGTTGAGGATCGGCCGGGTGATCTCCCGGTACGGGGAGTCGATCACGGTCAGCGGCACCGGCAGCTCCCGCCGCTCCCAGTCGGCCTGGAGGTCCCGGGTGTCCTGCTCGTCCACGTTGACGGTGACCGCGGTGAGCGTGTCCGGCCGGGTGGCCCGGGCGTACGCGACGGCCCGCAGCGTGGGCTTGTGCAGCTTGCTGACCAGCACGATGGCGTGGTTACGGGCGGGCAGCACGGCCCGCTGCTCGGTCGGCTCCAGCTCGGCGCCGATCCGGTCGTAGTGGCGGCGGATGCCGAGCATGACCACGTACATCATCGCCATGGCGACGATCGCGATCCAGGCGCCGAGCAGGAACTTGGTGACCAACACGATGATCAGCACCACACCGGTCATGGCCATGCCGAACGTGTTGATCGCCCGGGAGCGGACCATCCGCCGCCGCGCCTCCGGGTCGCGTTCGGTGCGCAGGTGGCGGTTCCAGTGCCGGATCATGCCGGCCTGGGAGAGCGTGAACGAGACGAACACGCCGACGATGTAGAGCTGGATCAGCCGGGTCACCTCGGCCTGGAAGCCGACGATCAGCACCACCGCGGAGACCGCGAGGAAGACGATGCCGTTGGAGAACGCCAGCCGGTCGCCCCGGGTGTGCAGTTGGCGGGGCAGGTAGCGGTCCTGCGCCAGGATCGAGCCGAGCACCGGGAAACCGTTGAACGCGGTGTTCGCGGCCAGGAACAGGATCAGCGCGGTCATCCCGGCGACCACGTAGAGCAGCACCGAGCCGCCGCCGAACACGGTCTCGCCGAGTTGCACCGTCACCGTCTTCTGCACGTACCCGTCCGGGCCGGCGACGATCTGGCTGGGGCTCTCGACGAACTGCAGGCCGGTCCGGCGGGCCAGCAGGATGATGCCGACAAGCATGGCGACCGCGATGCCGCCGAGCAGCAGCAGCGTGGTCGCCGCGTTCTTCGACTTCGGCGACTTGAACGCCGGCACGCCGTTGGAGATCGCCTCCACGCCGGTGAGCGCGGCGCAGCCCGAGGAGAACGTGCGCAGCAGCAGGAAGATCAGCGCGAACCCGGTCACGCTGTGCTCGGCGTGGATCTCCAGGCCGGCGCTCGGGGCACGCAGGTCGTCGCCGAGCACGAAGATCCGGACCGCGCCGGTCAGCAGCATGCCGCCGATGACGATGACGAAGCCGTAGGTGGGGATGGCGAACGCGGTGCCCGACTCGCGCAGGCCGCGCAGGTTGATCGCGGTGAGCAGCACCACCGCGCTGACCGCGATGAGCACCTTGTGGGTGGCCACGAACGGCACCACCGAGCCGAGGTTGGCCACCCCGGAGGCGACCGACACCGCCACCGTGAGCACGTAGTCGACGAGCAGCGCGCTGGCCACCGCGAGGCCGGCCCGCGGCCCCAGGTTGACGGTGGCGACCTCGTAGTCGCCGCCGCCGGAGGGGTAGGCGTGCACGTTCTGCCGGTAGCTGGCCACCACGGTGAGCATCACCACGACGACGGCGAGGGCGACCCACGGCGAGAAGATGAACGCCGAGGCGCCGGCGATGGAGAGCGTCAACAGGATCTCGTCCGGCGCGTACGCCACGGACGACAGCGCGTCGGAGGCGAAGACCGGCAGCGCGATGCGTTTCGGCAGCAACGTGTGCTGGAGGCGGTCGGACCGGAACGGTCGACCGAGGAGGAGTCGCTTCAGCAGCGAGGTGGGGCTGGCCACAACCGACAAGCGTACGGCCACCGTGTGCGGGACGGTGGGGTGGCTGATCACCCTCGCGCGCGCCCGCACGGTACGGTCGGTGCCCCGTCGGGGGCGGGGACGTGGCAGGCTCGCAGACGACGGGTCGGCGGGCGGCACCGTGGGAGGAGCGGACACCGTGCATGTCGTGATCATGGGCTGTGGCCGGGTCGGGTCGACCCTGGCGCAGAGCCTGGAGTCCCGGGGGCACTCGGTGGCGGTGATCGACCAGGACGCGGACGCGTTCCGCCGTCTCGGGCCCGACTTCGCCGGCATCACCGTCACCGGCGCCGGCTTCGACGGCGAGGTGCTGCGCGAGGCCGGCATCGAGCGGGCCGACGCGTTCGCCGCGGTCTCCAGCGGCGACAACTCCAACATCATCTCGGCCCGGCTGGCCCGGGAGACGTTCGGTGTGTCCCGGGTCGCGGCCCGCATCTACGACCAGCGCCGCGCCCAGGTCTACGAGCGCCTCGGCATCCCGACCGTGGCGACGGTCCGGTGGACCGCCGACCGGATGCTGCGCCACCTGGTCCCCGAGGGCAACGTGGAGATCTTCCGGGACCTCACCAGCACGGTGTCGATCATCGAGGTGCCGGTGCACAAGGACTGGATCGGCCAGCCGCTGCGGCAGTTGGAGGAGTCCGCCGGCGCCCGGGTGGCCTACCTGACCCGGTTCGGGATCGGCACCCTGCCCACCGCCTCCACGGTGGTGCAGGAGGGCGACCAGGTCTTCATGCTGGTGACCGACGACATCGTCGCCTCGGTCACGTCGGTGGCGGCGGCGCCGCCGGAAGGGGGGCTCTGAGCCATGCGGATCGCCATCGCCGGCGCCGGCAACGTGGGCCGCTCGATCGCCCAGGAGCTGATCGACAACGGCCACCAGGTGATGCTGATCGAGCGGCAGCCCAAGATGCTGCGGCCCGACCGGGTGCCGACCGCCGACTGGGTGCTCGCCGACGCCTGCGAGCTGGCCAGCCTGGAGGAGGCCGACGTGGCCGGCTGCGACGTGGTGGTGGCGGCCACCGGCGACGACAAGGTCAACCTGGTCGTCTCGCTGCTGGCCAAGACCGAGTTCGCGGTGCCCCGGGTGGTGGCCCGGGTCAACCGGGCGGAGAACGAGTGGCTCTTCACCGAGCAGTGGGGCGTGGACGTCGCGGTCAGCAAGCCACGGGTGATGGCGGCGCTCGTCGAGGAGGCGGTCACCGTCGGCGACCTGGTCCGGCTGATGACGTTCCGGCAGGGCGAGGCCAACCTGGTGGAGATCACCCTGCCGCCGACCGCGCCGTACGTCGGGCAGCCGATCCACGCGGTGCCGATCCCCCGGGACGCGGCGCTGGTGGCGATCCTGCGCGGCAAGCGGGTGCTGGTGCCCACCCCGGACGACCCGATCGAGGCCGGCGACGAGCTGGTCTTCGTCTGCACGGCCGAGGTGGAGGACGAGGTGCGCGCGGTGATCCTCGGCCCGGAGAGCACCGAACGGCAGCGCGGACGCGCCTGACCGGCGGCGGGGGCTCAGGCCCCCGGCAGCGGGGTGACGGCGGTGGTGCCCTCCCGGGTGACCCGGCGCACCACCCAGACCGTGATCAGCAGCAGCAGCGCGTACGGCGGGTAGCCCAGCGCGAGCCGGGCCACGCCGAGCGCGGTGTCCTGGTGGGCCAGGTAGAGCCCGGCCTGCACGCCGACCTTGGCCAGCCACACCACGCCCCAGAGCACGGTGAGCTGGGTGAACGTGCGCACCAGCTTCGGGTCGTCGCGCCACTCGGAGCGCCCCTTGGCCACCAGCACCGACCAGAGCCAGCCGACGATCGGCTGCCGGATCGCGGCCGAGAGCAGCAGCGCCAGGCCGTAGGCGATGCCGAAGAGGATGCCGGGGAGATAGAAGTCGCGCTCGTCGCCGGTCCGCAGGGCCAACAGCGCGCCGAAACCGATGCCGAACAGCCCGTTGACGGCGTGCCGCACCGGCTTGCGCTGGACCAGGCGCAGCACGGCGATCAGCAACGCCACCGCGACGGCGGCGATCAGCGCGGGCCGCAGCTCGCCCAGCACGTTGGCGATCACGAAGACCACCACCGGGATGCTCGACTCGACCAGGCCCCGCCAGCCGCCGAGCTGGTCGGCCATCTGCTCGGCGATGCTGGGCAGCCGCTCCTCGTCCTGCGGGTCGAGTCCCGACGGGGTGCGCTGCTGTCCGGTGGTCACTTCGGCGGCTCCAGCTCGTAGTGCGGGTTGTAGATCACCTTGCGGTCGTCCCGGACCGCCACCCGGCCGTGCGCGGTGAGGTGCCGGCCCGGCTCGACCCCGGCGATGTGCCGCCGGCCCAGCCACACCAGCGTGACCACGTCGTTGCCGTCGTAGAGGTCGGCCTCGAGGGTGGGCAGGTTGGTGCGCGGCGTGTAGACCACCGTGCGCAGCCGCCCGGACACCGAGACCACCTGGCCCCGGCTGCACTGGTGGGTCGGGGTGCCGCCGGACTCGGCGCTCTCCCGGCGCAGCTCCTGCGCCTCGATCTCGGCCTCGCTGGCGGTGAGCCGTCGCAGGAGCCGCCGCAGCGACACCCGGCCCTGGTCGGTCGTCATGACCTCCGCGTCACCCTCTCCACCGGCGGGGCTCCGCAGGGGGCGGAACCGTCCCGCCAGCGTACGCCGATCCGGCCCGCCGGCGGCACCGGCGGGGCGGACGTGCGACGGGCCCGGTCCGGCGGCGGAGGCCGACGGACCGGGCCCGGCACGACGTGGCTCAGACCTCCTGCGCGCCGGCCTCCTGCTGCTCGGCCACCTCGCGGGGCAGCCGCAGCGGCAGCGGCTCGCGGACCGGCTTGGCCTCCTGGCCCCGGTCCACCACCAGGCCGTCCAGGCAGGCCGCGAGCGGCCCGGAGGCGGCCGGGTCGGTGGCCGCCTGGCCCTGGAAGACACCGCGCACCATCCAGCGCGGCCCGTCGATGCCGACGAAACGCAGGTCGGTCACGCCCTCCGGGGTACGCACCCGGGCGCGCAGCTCGGCGCCGCGCTCCCCCTCGACCTCCTGGGCCACCGCGCCGTCGTTCGCCAGCGACGTGCGGATCTCCTCGCGCACCTCGTCCCAGATGCCCTCGGAGCGGGGCGCGGCGAACACGCCGAGCTGGAGCGCGTTCTGCCCGTGCACCAGCACCACCTGCTGGATCACGCCCTGCGGGTCGGCCTGCACCCGCACCTCCACGTCCGGCACCGCCGGGATCTGGAGGCTGCCCAGATCGAGCCGGGGCGCGTCGGGCGCCTCACTGACGTCGTACGGGCCGCGGGCCGGCGCCGCCGGGGTCTCCTCGGCGTCGAGGACCCCGTTGTCACGCGCCTCGTCGGCCCGCTTCCGAGAGAAGATCACTGCGCCCACCCTCCGCTGTTCGCACTCACCCTGCCACCTCTTCGCTCTGCCCGCCGGCCGGAGCCGGAACCAGCCCGGCGTGCCCGCCGGTGGACCCGTGCCCGCCGGTCCCGCGCCGGGACGCGGGCAGCTCGGCCACCGGCGCGAACTCCGCCCGGGCGACCCGCTGGACCACGAGCTGCGCGATCCGGTCGCCGCGGCTGATCCGCGCCGGCGTGTCCCGATCATGGTTGATCAGGTTGACCAGGATCTCACCCCGGTAGCCGGCGTCGACCGTACCGGGCGCGTTGAGCACCGTCACGCCGAGCCTGGCGGCCAGTCCCGACCGGGGGTGGACCAGCCCGACGTACCCCTGCGGCAACGCCACCGCCACCCCGGTGGGCACCAGGGCCCGGCCGCCGGGTGGCAGCTCCACGTCCGCGGCGGCCACCAGGTCCGCGCCGGCGTCGCCGGGATGGGAGTACGCCGGCAGCGGCAACTCCGGGTCGAGCTGCCGTACGGGCACGGGCACCACATCTGTCACGGTCATCCTCTTCCGTCCGGTCCTCGCGGGGTGACCCTGCCATCCTGCCGGTTGACCGGCCGGCGGCGCGCCGTACCCTCGCAGGGTGCGTCAGTCGTCGTCCCCGGCCCCGACGGCCGCCCCCGCGCCCTACGCGGAGCGTCTCGGGCTGCCCTGGTGGGCCTGGCCCGCGGGGCTGGCCGTGGCCGGGTTGCTCGCCGCCGAGCTGTGGCTGGGCGCGGCCGGCCTCCGGGCCTGGCTGCCGTTCCTGCTGCTGATCCCCGGCACGGTGGCCGCCCTGTGGTGGCTGGGCCGGATCCCGGTCGCCGTGCGCGACGGCGAGCTGCGGGTCGACGACGCCCACCTGCCGGTGCGGTACGTCGCGGACGCGGTGCCGCTGGACGCCGCCGGCCGGCGCGAGGTGCTCGGCGTCGGCGCCGACCCGCTCGCCTTCGTGGTGCAGCGCCCGTGGATCGGCGGCGCCGTCCAGGTGGTGCTGGACGACCCGGCGGATCCCACCCCGTTCTGGGTGGTCAGCACCCGGCGCCCGACGGAGCTGGCCGCCGCGCTGCTGGCCGCCCGCGACGCGGCCTGAGCCGCCGCCGTCAGGTCGACTTGCCGGGGAGCCCTCGGGCGGCGTGCCGGAGGTCCTTGCGGAGGTGTTCGCCGAGTGCCCGGGTGGCCCGCCGGTTGAGGTAACCGGCCACCGCGGCGCCGGTCAGGAACGGCCCGAGCGTGGTGAGGTTGCGGCCGAACCGGCGCAACAGGCTGTCCCGCAACTCGCGGCGGGCGGCGGTGCCCAGCACGGCGCTCACCCCGACGCCGGGCATCATCGGGTTGATCCCCCGCTGGCCGGCCCAGGACTGCACGAGCGCCACGGCGCGCGCGGTCCCACCGGTGGGCAGCGGCATCCGGTGCAGTTCGTGCAGTTCGCCGATCAGCTTCAGCTCGATGGCCACCACGGCAACCGTCTCCGCGGCCAGCAGGACCGGCGCGGAGAGCAGGGTGGGCGTGACCGCCCACTCGACCGCGGCGACCCCGCCGCCGGCCGCGCCGATGCCGGCGGTGGCCCGGGCCGCGTTGCGGACCAGCCGGTCGGCGAGCGCGTCGTCGTCCAGGCCGGGGAAGTGCCGCCGCAGCGTGGCGAGGTCACGGATCGGCACGTGCGGCGCGACCTCGGCGACGGTGTCCGTCATCCAGCGCAGCGCCGCCTTGGGCTTGAACAGGTCGGTGAGGCCGCGGGCGCGGGCCTGGCCGACCAGCCGGACCAGCAGTTGCCGGCGGCGGGCCGGAGCGATGTCGTCGGCGGTCAGGGCGGCGACCGTGGCGCCCAGCTCCGCGCCGGCCTCGTCAGCGTCGTCGACCCCGCCGGGCGACGCCGGTCCCGGCTCCGGGGCCGGTGTCCGACCGGTGTCGTCGGCCCGCTCGCTGCGCTCGCTCACCCGTCCGCCCTCCTCCGCGCGGCGTGGCAGCCGCCCGTACGAGTCAAGCAGCTCTCCGCCGCCGTCGCACGGCAGCTCGAACAGCGGCGGCCTCGTCGACGAGGCCGCCGCCGGTGTCCCGGCTCGGGATCAGACGCACTCTCGGCAGATCAGGTCGCCGTTGCGCTCGACCGCCAGCTGGCTACGGTGGTGGACCAGGAAGCAGCGGGCGCACCTGAACTCGTCCTGCTGCATCGGGAGCACCTTGACCGTGAGCTCTTCGTCGGCCAGGTCGGCGCCGGGCAGCTCGAAGCTCTCGGCCACTTCGGCCTCGTCGACGTCCACGGCGCCCGACTGTGAGTCGACCCGCCGGGCCTTGAGCTCTTCCAGGCTGTCCTCGCCGAGGTCGACCTCGTCGCGACGCGGGGCGTCGTAGTCGGTGGCCATCGGTTTCACTCTCCAATATCGATATGGTCGCTGCCGGTTGTAACGCCGGACGACGCCGTTTCGGTTCCCCTGGCCGGCCACCATCTGTGTCGGGCACCCGACCCGACGACCGTTGGATCGGGCTCGCCGGAGGGAACCCCCCGGCGAGCGCGGAACCTTACCCCCCCATTGGGCGAGGCATGTATACCGCCCTCGCGGGAGAGATGTACGCCCCTGCGCCCGAAGTTGTTCCCAATGTGACTCAGGCGACACGAAGATAGGGGTAGTCCTACCCGTTCCCCCAGTGGCGCGCCGGCATGTCGGACTGTTTCCACGCGGGAGCCGGACAAGGGTTAACCTCAGCGGCGTACTTCGACGGCCGACAGACGCGGCCCGACCGCGGCGGCCGCCGCCACCCAATCACTGTCCGGGGAGCGCCCAGGATGAGTTTTGCGCGAGTGCGGGCACTCGTTGTCGTCGGACTGCTGGCGGTCATCGCCCTGGTCTTCGTGTTCATCGCCGTCCTGCGCGACAGTCAGGGCAAGGCCGGCACCGCCGCCGGCTGCCCGGACGGCTGGCCTCTTGTCGACCTGCGGCTGCGCGAGCAGAAGGACGTGAAGATCAACGTCTACAACGCCACCGACGAGGCCGGCCGGGCCAGTGGCGTCGCGGACGACTTCCGCAACCGGAAATTCCAGGTCAAGAAGGTCGGCAACGAGAAGAAGGAGGTCGACGGCGTGGCGGTGCTGCGCTTCGGCCCCAAGGGCGTCGGCTCGGCCCACCTGCTGCGGGCCTACTTCCTCAACAACGCCGAGCGGGTGTTCCAGCCGGACCGCAAGGACGACACCGTCGACGTGGTCCTCGGCAACAACTTCCAGCAACTGGCCACCACCACCGAGGTCAACCAGTCGCTCGGCGACCTGGGCGCTCCCGAGGCTCCGCCCGAGACGTGCCCGATGCCGGTGGAGAAGTGACCGTCGGGCCGGTCCGCCGGCCCCGATGACGACGCCCCGACGCGGCCCCCGGACATCAGCCGGGGGCCGCGTCGGCGCGTACCCGGTCAGGGGCCGCCGGAGGCGTCCAGGTCGGCGAGCCGGGTGTGCAGCGGCGCGTGCAGCGCCGGCGGCGCGGCGAGCACCAGGTCCGGTCCGGCCGGCCGGCCGGACAGGCCGGTCACCAGCAGTCCGGCCTCCCGGGCGACCAGCCCGCCCGCGGCGAGGTCCCAGGCGGCCAGCCCCTTCTCGAAGTAGGCGTCCACCCGCCCCTCGGCGGCCAGGCACAGGTCGAGCGCCGCCGCGCCCATCCGGCGGATGTCCCGCACGTGCGGGATCAGCTCGGCGACCACCCGGGCCTGGTGGGCCCGGCGGCCGGCGTCGTACCCGAAACCGGTGGCGACGAGCGCCTGCCCCAGGTCGGTCTCGGCGGAGCACCGCAACCGACGGTCGTCCCGCCAGGCCCCGCCGCCGGCGGTCGCGGTCCACTCCTCGCCGGTGAACACGTTGCGCACCACGCCGGCGACGACCTCGCCGGCCACCTCGGCGGCGAGCGACACCGCGCAGTAGGGCAGGCCGTAGAGGTAGTTCACGGTGCCGTCGATCGGATCGACGATCCACCGCACCCCGTCCGGCGCGGCCGGTCCGGCCTCTCCCGCGCCGTACTCCTCGCCGAGCACCGCGTCGCCGGGCCGCCGCTCCCGCAGCGCGTCGCGCACCTGCCGCTCCACCGCCCGGTCGGCGGCGGTGACCACGTCGGTCGCCGTGCTCTTGGTCGCGGCCACCGAGACGCCCTCGGCGCGCATCCGGTGGGCGGTGGCGGCGGCTTCCCGGGCCACCTCGACGGCGATCATGAGCAGTTCCCGCGGCGTGGGCGCCGAGGTGATCATGTTTGTCCCCTTCCCGCACGATCGGGTCCGACCGGATCGCGCGTGGTTATCATCCTTACAAAGTCCACATCTGCGCCGATTCGGCGGTCCCGGACCGGCGGTACGCCGTGCGGCGCGGGATGATCGCGGCAGACGGCGTTACAATTCACCCTGCCCACGCGCCACGGACCGCCAGCGACCGGACGGACCGGGACACGGGGGTTCCTCAAAGACTCGCCCGGCACGGCCGTTCGTGCTGCGCCGGACGACCCGGCCGTGCTCGCTCTTCGCCTCCGGAAGGTCATTCGTGACAGAACCACGCCAGACCGGCGCCGACGTTCGCTCGCTCACCGACACCCTGATCGCCCACGCGCAGAGCGCCGGTGGTCAGCTCACGTCGGCCCAGCTCGCGCGCACCGTCGAGTCCGCCGAGGTGACCCCGGCCCAGGCCAAGAAGATCCTCCGCGCGCTCTCCGAGGCGGGCGTGACGGTGGTGGTGGACGGCTCCGCCAGCACCCGTCGCCGGGTCGCCGCGGCCCGATCCGCCACTCCGGCTTCCCGGGCCACCACCGCCAAGACCACCAAGAAGGCCGCTCCGCCCGCCCCCAAGCAGGCACCGGCCGCCGAGGAGGCCCCCGCTCCGGCGCCGCGCAAGGCGACGGCGCGCAAGGCCGCCGGCACCACCGCCGAGGTGGCCGCCAAGGCCGCCGCACCGGCGAAGGCCACCAAGACGACCCGGGCCACGAAGGCCACCGTGGCCGCCAAGACCGCCGCGGCGAAGCCGGGCAAGGCCGGCGCCAAGGGTGAGGGCGCCGAGGGCGAGGTCGATCCGGAGGAACTGGCCGCCGAGATCGAGGACGTGGTGGTCGAGGAGCCGGCCGAGCTGGCCCAGGCCGCCGCGGCGGACGCGGCGAGCTCCGCCACCGACAACGACTTCGAGTGGGACGACGAGGAGTCCGAGGCGCTCAAGCAGGCGCGCCGCGACGCCGAGCTGACCGCCTCCGCCGACTCGGTCCGGGCCTACCTCAAGCAGATCGGCAAGGTCCCGCTGCTCAACGCCGAGCAGGAGGTCGAGCTCGCCAAGCGGATCGAGGCCGGCCTCTATGCCGCGGAGCGGCTGCGCGCCGCCGACGAGGGCGAGGAGAAGCTCGTCCGCGACCTGCAACGTGACCTGATGTGGATCTCCCGGGACGGGGAGCGGGCCAAGAACCACCTGCTGGAGGCGAACCTCCGACTGGTGGTCTCGCTGGCCAAGCGCTACACCGGGCGGGGCATGGCCTTCCTCGACCTGATCCAGGAGGGCAACCTCGGCCTGATCCGCGCCGTCGAGAAGTTCGACTACACCAAGGGCTACAAGTTCTCCACGTACGCCACCTGGTGGATCCGCCAGGCCATCACCCGCGCCATGGCCGACCAGGCCCGCACCATCCGCATCCCGGTGCACATGGTCGAGGTGATCAACAAGCTCGGGCGTATCCAGCGGGAGCTGCTCCAGGATCTGGGCCGCGAGCCCACCCCGGAGGAGCTGGCCAAGGAGATGGACATCACACCCGAGAAGGTGCTGGAGATCCAGCAGTACGCCCGGGAGCCCATCTCGCTCGACCAGACCATCGGCGACGAGGGCGACAGCCAGCTCGGCGACTTCATCGAGGACTCCGAGGCCGTGGTGGCGGTCGACGCCGTGTCGTTCTCGCTGCTCCAGGACCAGCTCCAGCAGGTCCTCCAGACGTTGTCCGAGCGTGAGGCGGGTGTGGTGCGCCTGCGCTTCGGTCTCACCGACGGCCAGCCCCGCACCCTGGACGAGATCGGCCAGGTGTACGGCGTGACCCGGGAGCGCATCCGCCAGATCGAATCCAAGACCATGTCCAAGTTGCGGCACCCCTCGCGTTCCCAGGTGCTCCGCGACTACCTGGACTGACCGCGCACGTCAACCAGTCGTGTCGGTTTGATCACCAGCCGTAGAACACGGATCGTTGATCGGTCGGTTGCCTGTTTGTGATCGTTGACGTGGCACCCTTGGTGCACGGCACACTGTCTTCCACGCCAGGTGTGACCTCGGTCCCCCGCGGGCACACAGGGAAGGCAGGGCCCGAGATGGGTGTTGCACGATAGGTGAGCAACGACCGACGAGTGTGTTCATCGGTGACGACCAGAGGAGGAAGGCGATGACCCCGACCCTCACGCCGCCGCCCGAGACGGTGAGCCCCCCGGCCGCCGATGAACGGTGCGACCGCTGTAATGCTGCCGGCAAGCTCCGGATCACCCTGTCGGGTGGGAGCGAGCTGGTGTTCTGTGGGCACCACGCGAACAAGTACGCGGAGGATCTCGTGAAGATCACCGTGCGCTACGCGACGGACCCGGAGTTCAGCTGGCGGGGCACCGATCTCATGGCGAACTGAGCCGACAACCAATCCGCAACGCGACATAACCGGCCGGAGGCACCCATCGCGGGTGCATCCGGCCGGTTCGTCGTGCCCGGGGCGCGACAGGTGTTAAAAAGGGGCCCCGCCTCTACCGGAGGCGTTAAGCGGGGGCCCCTCCTTACAGCGTCTGCACGGTGGCGATGCGTTCCTCCAACTGCTCGATCGTCGCCTGGGCGCTGGGGGGACCGCCGCAGATCCGGCGCAGCTCGGCGTGGATCTTGCCGTGCGGCTGGCCGGTGTGGTGGTGCCGGGCGGCCACCAGGGCGTTCAGTTGCCGCCGTAGGGCCACCCGACGCTGGGCCGCACTCATCGGAGGGGGCGCCGCCACGGGGGCCGCAGCGGCCGGCTCAGCGGCCCGTTGGGCGGCCCGGCGTCGTTGCGCGGCGAGTTGGTCGGCCTGCCGCTTGGTCAGCAGCAGCGAAACCTGGTCGGCGGTGAGCAGACCGGGCAGGCCGAGATATTCCTCCTCCTCCGGCGTGCCGGCCTGGGCGGCGGTGCCGAACGACGCGCCGTCGAAGATCACCTGGTCCAGCTCGGCGGTCGCGGAGAGCGCGGCGAACCGCTTCTCCATCTCGCCGCTGGCGCCGTCGTCGCGCTGGGCGCGCTCCAGCAGGTCGTCGTCGAAGCCCTCGCGGTCCTTGGGCTTGCCGAGCACGTGGTCCCGCTCGATCTCCATCTCGCTGGCCAGCCCGAGCAGGTGCGGCACGCTCGGCAGGAACACCGAGGCGGTCTCGCCCGGACGGCGGGCCCGGACGAACCGGCCGATCGCCTGCGCGAAGTAGAGCGCGGTGCTGGCACTCGTCGCGTACACCCCGACGGCCAGCCGGGGGATGTCCACGCCCTCGGACACCATCCGCACCGCCACCAGCCACCGCTGCTCGGACTCCGCGAACGTCGCGATCCGGGCGGACGCGCCCTGGTCGTCGGAGAGCACCACGGCGGCCTTCTCGCCGGTCACCTGCTCCAGCAGCTTCGCGTACGCGCGGGCCACCTGCTGGTCGCTGGCGATCACCAGGCCGCCCGCGTCCGGCATCCCGTTGGCCCGCAGCACGCTCAGCCGGGCGTCGGCGGCGCGCAGCACCTGCGGCATCCAGTCACCGGCCGGATCGAGCGCGGTCCGCCACGCCTGCGCGATCAGGTCCTGCGTCATCGGCTCGCCCAGCCGGGCGGCCAACTCGTCGCCGGCGTTGGTGCGCCACCGGGTCTCCCCGGAGTAGGCCAGGAACAGCACCGGCCGGACCACGCCGTCGCGCAGCGCGTCGGCGTAGCCGTAGACGGAGTCGGCGCGGGACCGCAGCAGCCCGTCCCCACCCCGTTCGTAGCTGACGAACGGGATCGGGTTGTCGTCGGAGCGGAACGGCGTGCCGGTGAGCATCAGCCGGCGTACCGCGGGCTCGAACGCCGCCTTGACGCCGTCGCCCCAGGTCCGGGCGTCGCCGGCGTGGTGGATCTCGTCGAGGATGACGAGGGTCCGGCGGGTCATGGTGCGCCGCCGGTGCACCTGCGGCGCCATGCCGACCTGGGCGTAGGTGACCACCGCGCCGTGGAAGTCGGCGGCGGAGTGCAGGTCGGCGTTGCGGAACGCGGCGTCCAACTGGATGCCGACCCGGGCCGCGGCCTGGGCCCACTGGGTCTTCAGGTGCTCGGTCGGCGCGACCACGGTGACCGCCTCGACGGTGCCGTCGGCGAGCAGCTCCGCGGCGATCCGCAGGGCGAAGGTGGTCTTTCCGGCGCCGGGCGTCGCGACCGCGGTGAAGTCCTCGGCCCGGCGACGCAGGTATTCCACCATCGCCCTGCGCTGCCAGGAACGCAGGGGCGGGAACGTGTCGAGCACCGGCAACCGGGGTGGCACGGTCAGCTCCTCTCCGCCGCGGACGGCGACGGGCCCGACCGGGGCCACCGGGGGCCGCCGCCCATCAAAACGCCCTCGCGCATCCCGTGCCGCGAAGGCCGACTCAGCATAACCAGCGGGGGCGTCCCGCCCCACCCGACGCCACGCCTGTCACCTCCGCCCACCCCGGCGCGGGAGGGGGCTACCACTCCGGTCCGCGCGCGCCGGTGCGCGGCGGGCGCAGCGTCGCCACCGGGGCGGACCAGCGCCGGCGCAGCGAGATCAGGCGCAGCCCGAAGACGAAGACCGCCGCGCCGGTGAGCGTGGTCGCGGTGGCCTGCCCGTACGTCGACAGCAGCGCCACCACGATCGAGCCGGCGAGCGCGGCCACGGCGTAGATCTCCCGGCGCAGCACCACCGGGATCTCACCGGTGAGCAGATCCCGGCCGAGGCCGCCGCCGATCGCGGTGAGCATGCCGATCATGCAGGCGCCGACGGCCGGCACGTGCGCGTCGAGCGCCTTGAGCGTGCCGGTGACGGTGAACAGGGCCAGCCCGGCCGCGTCGAGCACCAGCACGGCGGTGCGCAGGCGGGCGAGCTGGGGATGCAGGCGGAACACGACGGCGGCGACGACCGCCGCGGTGACCGCGTACCGCCAGTCGGCGAACGCCAGCGGGGGCACCTCGTCGATGACCAGGTCGCGGAAGATGCCGCCGCCGAGGGCGGCGACCACGCCGACGAAGACCACCCCGAACAGGTCGAGCCGTTTGACCACCGCCGCGGAGGCGCCGGAGGCGGCGAAGACCGCCACGCCGGTGAGGTCGGCGAGGAGCAGGGCGGTGGAGGTGGTCACCGCCGCAGGTTACGTGGGCGGGCGGCGGAGCCGCCCGCGGTCACTCGCCCCAGGACTCGTAGATCTCCTTGCACTTCGGGCAGACCGGGGAGCCGGGCTTGGCGGCCTTGGTCACCGGGAAGGTCTCCCCGCACAACGCGATGACGTAGGTGCCCATGACCGCGCTCTCGGCGATCTTGTCCTTGCGCACGTAGTGGAACATCTCGGGGCCGGTGTCGGCGTCCTTCTGCTCCGGGCGTTCGAGAATCTCAGTGCTCACGTCCCCACCTCCGGCTTCCCAGTTTTGCAGGCCGACCGGGTCGGGTCCACCGCAGGCCACCCGGCGGGCGGCCCGTACCGTAACGGACGTGACCAGATTTCGCATCAGCCTCGGTGGTGAGGTGGCCGACGCCCTGCGTGCCCGGCGTCCGGTCGTCGCGCTGGAGAGCACCATCGTCTCGCACGGACTCCCCCGACCGGACAACCTGCGCGTGGCGCGGCAGATCGAGCAGGCGGTCCGCGACGCGGGCGCGGTTCCGGCCACCATCGGCATGGTCGCCGGCGAGCTGCGGGTGGGACTGGACGACGCCCAGCTCACCCGCCTCGCCACGGTCGACGGGGTGAGCAAGCTCTCGGTCCGCGACCTGGCGCCGGCGGCGGCGACCGGCGCGGACGGCGCCACCACGGTCGCGGCCACCAGCGCGGTGGCGGCGGCGGCCGGGATCGAGCTGTTCGCCACCGGCGGGCTGGGCGGCGTGCACCGGGAGGCGACGCAGACGTTCGACGAGTCGGCCGACCTGGTCACGCTGGCCCGTACCCCGATCACGGTGGTGTGCGCCGGGGTGAAGTCGATCCTCGATGTGGGGGCCACCCTGGAACGGCTGGAGACGCTGGGGGTGGGCGTGGTGGGCTACCGCACCCGCCGCTTCCCCGGGTTCTATCTCACCGACTCCGGCTTCGACCTGGACTGGTCGGTGGACTCGCCGGAGCGGGTGGCCGACGTGCTGGCCGCCCGGGCGGCGCACGGCGTGCACCGGGGCGGGCTGGTGGTGGCCAACCCGCTGCCGGCCGACGAGCAGCTCGACCCGGCGCTGCACGACCGCACCCTCACCGACGGGCTGGCCGCGCTGGCCCGCGAGGGGATCACCGGCAAGGCCGTCACCCCGTTCCTGCTGGCGCACTTCCACGCCGCCACCGAGGGCGCCAGCCTGGCGGTGAACGTCCGGATCATCCTGCGTAACGCCGACCTGGCGGCGCGGATCGCGGTCGCCGCGGCCGGCGCCCCGTGAGGTCCCCGCGCGTCGTCGTGGTGGGCGACGTGATCACCGACGTGGTCGCGATGCTGTCCGGTCCGCTGGCGACCGGCTCGGACACCGCCGCCGGGATCCGGTTCAGCGGCGGCGGCCAGGCGGCCAACACCGCCGCCTGGCTCGCCGGCCAGGGCGCGGCCGTGACGCTCGTGGCCGCCGTGGGCGACGACGAGACCGGTCGGGAACGGATCGCCGAGCTGACCCGGGTCGGCGTGGAGTGCGCGGTGGAACGGCACGAGGGCTACCCGACCGGCACCGTGATCGTGCTCGCCCACGACGGGGAGCGCACCATGATCAGCCAGCGGGGCGCGAACCTGCGGCTGACCGCGGCGCACGTGGACGCCGCCCTGGCCGCGGCGCCCGACGCCGGGCATCTGCACCTGTCCGCGTACACCCTGTTGGACGTCGGGTCGCGCGGCGCTGGCCTGCGCGCGCTGGCCGCCGCCCGCGAGCGCGGGCTGACCGTCAGCGTCGACGCGGCCTCCGCGGCGCCGTTGCGGCGCGTCGGCGGGTCGTTCCTGACCTGGGTACGCGATGTCGACCTGCTGCTCGTCAACACGGACGAGGCGACGGTGCTGGCCGGCGGCCTGGACCCGGCGGCGCAGGCGCGGGCGTTGACCTCGGTGGCGCACCGGGTGGTGGTCAAACGCGGCGCGGCCGGGGCGGTCTGGGTGGAGCGTGGCGGCCGGGTGGAGGCGGCCCCGGCGCCCGGGGTGGCCGTGGTGGACGTGACCGGCGCGGGGGACGCGTTCGCCGCCGGGCTGCTCACCGCCTGGCTGGCCGGCGCCGGTCCGCGTGCCGCCCTGGCCCGCGCCGGCGACCTCGGCGCGCTGGCCGTGACCACGGTGGGCGCCCGACCCACGCCCTGAACCGGCGGACCGGTCCGGGCGTCGACGCGGCCGGACCGGTCAGGGCTCGGCGTCGATGACCTTGCGCGCGCGTTCCTCGGCGGGCAGTGCCATCGGCGGGGTCTCGTCCCGGCCGCGACGCTGGAAGCGGGCGGCCAGCCGGTGTTCCTCCTTGGGCGGGCGGTCGTTCGCGAGCAGCACCGCCAGCCACGGGATGAGCACCATGCCGAGCGCGCAGAGCGGCAACCAGAGCCAGAGCAGCGGGGCCTTGACGCCGACCAGGATCGCGCCCGCCACCAGGCAGGCGACCCGGACGCCCATCATCAGCACGTACCGCTTCTGACGGCTGTTGAGCTGGTCGTCCTGGCTGCGCCGGGCGTCGGTGATCAGGATCGGCTGGTAGGCCTGACGCTTCACCACGGACCTCCTACGAGGGGATACGCCCCATCCTGTCACTACCCGCGGGCGATCGGCCAAGATCCGGCGACGTGTTACGCGGGTGGTACGCTGCGCCTGTGGCCAACCGGTTCAGCTTCACCGACGAGGCGCTGGCGAACCTGCGGGTCTACGACGTCACACCCGGGGAAGTCTGGGAGGCCCTGCACAGCCACCGCCGGGTCATCCGGCACCTCGGCGACGACGTCATGGTGGTCTACGCCACCGACCACCGCGGCCGGCGTCTCGCCGTGCTGCTGGCCGAGGCCGACGGCACCGACAACGACTGGGACATCCTCTCCGCCCGCGAGCTGAGCGACGTCGAGGCCAAGCGCTACGACGACGCGGTGCGGAGATCACGCCGACGAGGAGGCGGTCACCATGCACCGTGACGAGGCGACCAAGCGGTTCCATGCCGGTGGCGACGGGTTCGCCGACCTGATCGACGAGACGTCGCCGGCGCAACTGCCCACCCCCGACACCGACGTGCCGATGGTCAGCCGGTCGGTACGCCTCCCGCTGGAGACGTACGATCGGGTCCGGGCCGCCGCCGACGCGCGCGGCATCGGCGTGACCACGCTGATGCGGCAGTGGATCGAGGCCGGCCTGGCCGACCTGGACGACTCGGCCACGGTCTCGCTCGCCGACGTGCGCCGCGCGCTGGCCTCGCTGTCCCGCCCGAACGCCGCCTGAGCGCTCACGCCCCGGGCGCCGCGGGCGCTCACGCCTCGGGCGCCGCCTGGGCGCTCACGCCTCGGGCGCCGCCTGGGCGCTCACGCCTCGGGGCCGGCCTCGCCGATGGGCTCCCGCCCGACCGGCGAGGCGGAGGACTCCGGCGGCCGTCCCCGGGCACGCCGCGCGTCGGCGAGCACGACGAGCGCCAGCACACCGGCCACCGCGCCCAGCGCCGGCAGGGCCGGCCCGGCGGTCAGCACCGGCGCGAGCAGCAGCAGCGCCACCAGACCCACCAGGCGGGAGCGGGACACCCGGCCGAAGATCTCGTACTCGAAGCGGGACCGGGCTGCCAGGAACAGCGCCGGCCCGCCCACCACGAAGACCAGCCAGCGCGGGTCGGCGGCCTCGTAGGGGTGGGCGATGACCAGTTCGTAGCCGACCGCGGCGCTCAGCACGCCGAGCACCATGAACAGGTGGGTCTGTGCGGCCGACTCGGCCAGCCGCCCCGGCGCGCCGGCCAGCCGCAACGCCTCCGCGAGCAGGTATCCGGCCCGGTGGAAGTAGAGCCGCCAGAGCAGCGCGGTCACCGCGAACGCGAGCGCGAACGCGGCGGCCGACCGGGTGGAGAACCGCCCCCCGCTGGAGGACACGCCGATCACCAGGATCGACTCGCCGAGCGCGATGAGGAAGATCTGCTGGTAACGCTCGGCCAGGTGCTCCCCGGCAAGCAGCCAGCTCCGGATGCGGGACGCCCCGAGCCGGGGCAGCGGCCAGCCCAGGAACGCGCCCAGATAGTCCGCCGCCAACGCGACCACCCACAGCGGCAGGCGCAGGTCGGGCACCAGCGCGCCGGCCAACCAGAGCGGTGTGGTCGCCACCGCCCAGCCAACCAGCCGCACCGGAACCATCCGCCGCGGGTGCCCGCGCAACGCCGCCGCCAGCACCAGCGGACGCCCGACCATCATCACCACGTACGCGAGCGCGAACGCCAGCGCCCGTTCCTCAAGCGCGCGGGGAAGCGTCACCCCGAGCACCAGGCTGCCGAACATGACGCCGACCACGACCGCCTGGATGACCACGCGCTCCGGCTCGTAGCGGCTGGTCACCCAGGTGGTGATGGTCCAGACGTGCCAGAGCACCAGGAAGAGCAGCAGCGTCCGCGCGACGTCGGCCGCCATGTGCCCACCGTCGACGTCGGCCACCATGCGTTGGGACACCCGGGTCAGCGCGAAGACGAAGACCAGGTCGAAGAAGAGCTCCAGGAAGGTGGCCCGTGCCGGGCTGGACCCGGTGCGCAGGAGCCCCCCGCCCCGCTGCTCGCTCACCGTCAGCCCTTCGCGGCCTTCGCCTCCGCCTTCGCCCGCTGCTTGAACTCGCGCACCCGGCGCAGCGACTCCGGATCGGTCACGTCCGCCACCGACCGGTACGCCTCCGCGTCGCCGTAGTCGCCGGCCGCCTCGCGCCAGCCCGCCGGGGCGACCCCGAACCGCTTGCCGAGCAGCGCGACGAAGATCTGCGCCTTCTGCCGACCGAAGCCGGGCAGCTCACCGAGCCGGCGCAGCAGCTCCCGGCCGTCGCTCACGTCCGACCAGAGCCGGGCCGGGTCGCCGTCGTAGCGCTCCACGAGCGCCCGGCAGACCTCCTGCGTCCGGGCCGCCATCGCCTTGGGGAAGCGGTGCAGCGCCGGCGGCCCGGCGAACAGCTCCACAAGCGCCTCCGGGTCGTACCCGGCCAGTTCCCGGGCGTCCGGCTCGTGGCCGAGCCGCTGCGCCAGCACGTACGGCGAGGAGAACGCCTTCTCCATCGGCACCTGCTGGTCCAGCACCATGCCGAGGAGCAGCGCCAGCGGGTTCCGGTGGAGCAGGTCGTTCGCGGCGGGGTCGATAGGCAAGGACAACGTCATGACAGTCATGGTCCCGCAACAGACCCCGCCGACCACACGGGTTCAACGAGACACGCCCTCGCCCTCGCCCGCTCCGGGGCGACACCGAGCGCATGGACGGGTCGGAAGGACCGGAACGGTTACCCTCGGTGCGTCGTCCCAACGGAGGTTGCCGTGCCGAGTCTGGAGAGACCCCGCGTCGAATACCGCACGCCAGAAGACCTGGTCCGGGACGTCACGGCGGGACTGGTGCGGATCCCACCCTTCCAGCGCTCGTTCAAGTGGGAGGGCACGGACATCGTCCGGCTCTTCGACAGCCTGCTGCGCGGTTTCCCGATCGGTAATCTGCTCCTCTGGCAACGTCCGGCACCGGCCCAACGGCTTCAGGTTGGGCCGCTGGGCGTCCAGGCGCCAGAAACCGCCTCGGCGCTCTGGGTCGTTGACGGCCAGCAGCGCATCGTGTCTCTTGTCGGAGCGCTGACCAGGGCGGATAGCGCTGTCGACCCCCGCTTCCGAGTGCATCTCGACCTCGACACCGGCGAATTCCATACCGCAGGCACACGTCAGCGAACGCCACGGCCCTGGATCCCGGTGAGTTTCCTGCTGGACACCGCGGTCCTGCTGCGCTGGATGCGGGACAACTCCGGCTGGCTCTCCGAGGCTCAGCTCGCGCTGGCCGACCAGGCCGCCAAGGCGATCCGCGAATATCAGATCCCGACCTATGTCGTGCATTCGGCAGATGAGAACGCCCTGCTCGAGATCTTCACGCGCATGAACACCACCGGCAAGCGGTTGACCAAGTCCGAGGTGTTCCAGGCGTTGCACGCCGGTGCCGTGGGCGGCGAGTTGAGCAGCCTGCACGATCTCGGCCGGGTGCCCGCCACTCAGGGATTCGGCGCGCTCGACGATCGGCTGACCCTGCGCTGTGTCCTCGCCTACCGGGGCGGGGACATCTTCCGGGAGGACTTCCGCCAGGAGTTCGGGCCGCAGGACGACCCGGCCGAAACGCTGCGGGACGCGGCAGCGCGGCTGCGTGAGGCGGTCGACTTCCTTCGCGGCCCCTGCGGCATCCCGCACATCAGGCTGCTGCCCTACTCCCACGTGCTGCCGATCCTGGTTCGCTTCATCCGTCTGCACGGGGTGCCGACCGGCCGGCCGGCGACCCTGCTCCGCAGGTGGGTATGGCGCAGCGCGGTCGCCGGCAGCCGGGCCCGCGGCGTGGGCGTCGCCGACGTGCGCAATCAGGTGGAGGCGGTCGCCGCGGCCGACCCGCAGACCGCGGCGATGAGCCTGCTCCGGCAGGTGCAGCAGTTCCCGGACTTCGTCGCGGAACTGGACAAGGTCCACTTCAATCACGCGATGACGAAGCTCAACACGTTGGGGCTTCTCTCCGCCGAGCCGCGCGACCCGGCGAGCGGAGAAATTCTGGACGTGACCCGCCTGCTCGATCACGGAAGTCCGCTGCGTCCGTTGCTCTCCGACGACGGACCTGCCGGGCAGACAATCGCCAACCGACTCGTCCTGCCACCCGGGGAACGTCTGACGGCGGACCTCATGGCGACCGTCTCACCGACGGTCGCGGCCAGTCATCTGATCGACGAGGCCGCACAGGAGCGCCTGGCGCGCGCGGACGGGGACGGCTTCCTCCACCTTCGGGGAGGCGTGTGCGAGCGGACCATCACCGGCCACGTCAACCGGATGGCCGAGTGGGGCGCGCGGGACGGGCGGGCCACGGCCGACATCCTCCGGCAGGTCGCCTGAGATGGCCGAGGTCACCGCACAGGTGCGGCTGCACGGCCGTCCGGTCGGCGAGCTGAGTTTCCGACAGGGAGGCTCGGAGTTCAGCTACGACGACGACCTCGCCTCGCCTCGCCATCAGGTGCTGGGGCAGATCTTCGAGGACGATCCGCGGGCGATCCGACGGGCCCGCGTCGGCGTGCCCGCCTGGTTCGCGAACCTGCTACCGGAGGGGGCGCTCCGCCGCCAGATCGTCCGGGAGCTGGGAGGTGGGAACGTCGGCGACTTCACCCTGCTGCTGCGCGTGGGCGGGGACCTACCGGGCGCGGTGACGGTGCACGCCGACACCGAGCCCGAGGATGATGTCCTCCCGGACACACCGGGGGAGGCCGATCATCCGCTCCGGCACTCCCTGGCGGGCGTCCAGCTGAAGTATTCGATCTCCGCGGAGCGATTGGCCGTTCCGGTCAGCGGGCAGGGCGGGTGGTGGATCGTGAAACTGCCCGACCACGGGCTGCGGGATCTGCCGATCAACGAATACCTCACCATGAGCTGGCTACGGTCGGCTGATTTCCCGGTGCCGCCGGTGCGCCTGATCCGGGCCGACGAGGTCAAGGGTCTCCCCGACGGCATGGTGGATCCGAACGATCTCGTCTACCTCATCCAGCGGTTCGACCGGTCGTCCGCAGGACGGATCCACGCCGAGGACTTCGCCCAGGTCGCCGACATCGAACCGATGTTCAAGTACAGCGAGTCGGGCACCTCGTACGACACCCTGGCCGCGGTCATCCTTCAACTGACCGGCGAGGAGGGCTATCTCGACTTCGTCCGCCGGCTCGCCGCGATGCTGGTGGTCGGGAACACCGACGGGCACCTAAAGAACTGGGGACTGGTCTATCCGGACGGCCGGACGCCGCGACTCGCCCCGGTCTACGACTTCCACTCACTCTCGGTGTATTCGCGTTACCGGTGGTCGCCCTTGGCGCTCGGTCTCGGCAGCGAGACGGTTCCGGCGCTGATCGACCACGAGCATTTCCGCCGGCTGGCGGAGAGCGCTGGTGGAGATCCGGAACACACGTCGGAGGCGGTCTCCCACGCGGTCAGCGAATTGCGGCACGCATGGCACGGTGGCCTGGTGAACGAGGCTCGGAGCCGATTCCCCGCCCTGGCCGACCACTACTCCCAACGGCTTGAGACGTTGCCGATCTGCCGTTCCCGGTAGCGGGAAGGGCGCGGCCCGGTGGACTCCGCTGGGGTCCACCGGGCCGCGCCGCCTACCGAATGGGTCAGTTCACCACGAAGAGCAGCCGGTTCGGCGAGCCGGAGCCCGGGTTGGTCACCTTGCCGGTGGTGGCGTTGCTGGTCAGGTAGCTGGCGACCTGGGCCGGGGAGTAGGACGGGTTCGCGGACAGCACGAGCGCCGCCGCGCCGGCCACGTGCGGCGAGGCCATCGAGGTTCCGCTGATCGTGTTGGTCGCGCTGTCGCTGGTCCGCCAGGCCGAGGTGATCGACGAGCCCGGCGCGAAGATGTCCACGCAGGAGCCGTAGTTCGAGTACGAGGCACGGGCGTCGGTGCTGGTGGTGGCGCCCACCGTGATCGCCGAGGCGACCCGCGACGGCGAGGAGTTGCAGGCGTTGGCGCTGGAGTTGCCGGCCGCCAGCGCGTACGTGATGCCGGAGCTGATCGAGTTGGCCACCGCGTTGTCCAGCGAGGTGCTGACCCCGCCGCCGAGGCTCATGTTGGCCACGGCCGGCTTGACCGCGTTCGAGGTGACCCAGTTGACGCCGTTGACCACGCCGGCGGTGGTGCCGCTGCCGCGGCAGTTGAGCACCTTCACCGCGATCAGGCGTACGCCCTTGGCCACGCCGTACGTGCTGCCGCCGACCGTGCCGGCGACGTGCGTGCCGTGACCGTTGCAGTCGGTGTTGTTGCTGTCCACCGTGTTGGTGCCCCAGGTGGCCCGGCCGCCGAAGTCGCTGTGCGTGGTCCGGATGCCGGTGTCGATGATGTAGGCCCGCACATTGGTGGCGGTGTTCGGGTAGGTGTAGGTGCCGTTGAGCGGCAGGTTGCGCTGGTCGATCCGGTCCAGCCCCCAGGTGGCGCCGGTCTGGGTGCCCTGGACGGTCACCCGCCGGTCCTGCTCGACGTACGCGACGGCCGGGTCGGCGGCGAGCCGGCGCGCCTGTCCGACGCTCATCGTCGCGTTGTAGCCGGTGAGCGCGGCGCTCCACACCGCGCCGACGCTGCCGCCGTACCGCTTGGCCAGGCCGGCGGCCCGGTCCGGCACGGCGGTGCGGGCGGTGCGGCTGTTCGCGGCGCCGACCGCGTCGCCCTTGAGCACGACCAGGTAGCTGCCGCTGACGGCGTCGGCCGCGCCGGCGTACCGGATCTGGCCGGTGGGCGCGGCGAGGGCCGGGGTGGAGGCGACGGCGGTGAGGGCCGCGGCGGCGGCCGTGACGGCGAGCGCGCGCAGCGCACGACGCCGGGGAACGGACACGTCGGGCATGTTCTGGCTCCCTACCGGGCGGGCCGGTTCGTGGCCGGCGGACCGCCCATCGACATATGTTGATGGAGATGCTAGCCACACATCGATGTCCGTGAAAGACATAGGTGCCGGGTAATACCGTCCGCGGAAGCGGATCCGGCGGGTGCGCGCCACGCCGGGCCGCGGGCGGGGCAGGATGGCCCCGTGGACCGTCACGACATGCTGCTCTCCCCCGCCGGGGTCGACGCGCTGCGCACCGCGCTGACGCAGGCCCGCTTCACCGCCAACGGCATCGCCGGGCGGCTCGGCTCGCAGGCCACCGGCGGGGTCGCCCGCAACGACCACCGCGCCGCCCTGCGCGCCACCGAGGACCGCGACCGGCTGGCCACGCTGATCCGGGTGTTCATCTGCGACCAGACCGAGCCGGAGCCGGTGGTGGCCGCGGCGCTGGCCCCCCTGACCGTGGCGGAGGCGCTCGCCGGGGGCATCGTCGAGCGGCACGGCGACGGCCTGCGGGCCGGCGTGGACCTGGAGCCGTACGGCGACGACTGGTGGGTGCTCGCCGACGTGCCGGCCAGCGCCCGGCCCGGCCGGCCGTTGCACGCCGAACACGTGCTCGGCATCGGCGGGGCCACCCAGACGCTGATCGGCGCCGCCGTGCGCCGCCCGGTGGGAACCGCGCTCGACCTCGGCACCGGCTCCGGCGTGCAGGCGCTGCACCTGGGCACCCACGCCCGCCGGGTCACCGCCACCGACGTCTCCGAGCGGGCGCTGCGCTTCGCCGCCACCACCGCCGCGCTCAACGGGCAGGACTGGGAACTGCTCCGCGGCGACCTGGTCGCCCCGGTGGCCGGGCGCCGCTTCGACCTGGTGGTCAGCAACCCGCCGTTCGTGGTCGGCCCCGGCACCACCACGCACGTCTACCGCGACTCGGGGCGGGTCGGCGACGCGATCGGCGCCGAGTTGGCCGCCGCCGCGCCGCACCTGCTCACCGACGGCGGCACCATGCAGTACCTGGCGAACTGGGTGCACGTCACCGGCGAGGACTGGGGCGAGCGGGTCACCGGTTGGTTCGCCGGCACCGGGCTGGACGCCTGGGTCATCCAGCGCGAGGTGGCCGACCCGATGGCGTACGTGAACCTGTGGCTGACCGACGTCGGGGAGAGCGCCGACCCGCAGCGGATGGAGGCGTGGCTGGACTGGTTCGACGCGCACAAGGTGGAGGCGATCGGGTTCGGCCTCGTGTCGCTGCGCCGGTCCGGCCACGAGCAGCCGATCATCCGGGTGGAGGACCTGCGCCAGCGGGTGGAACCGCCGCTCGGCGACCGGATCGGCGAGTGGTTCGACCGGCAGGACTGGCTGCGCGCCCGGGACACCGACGGGCTGCTCGCCGCCCGCTACCGCGCCGCCGACGGGCTCCAGCTACGCCAGGAGGCCACCATGGGCGACGACGGCTGGGCGGTGGACCGGCAGGTCCTCGCCATGCCGCGCGGACTGCGCTGGTCCGAGGAGATCGACCCGCTGGTGCTCGCCCTCGTCGGTGGCGCCGACGGCCGGCTGCCGCTGCGCGACCAGCTCGCCCTGCTCGCCGCCGCACACGACGTGACCCCGGACGAGCTGGCCGAGGCGGCCGGCCCGATCGTGGCCCACCTGGTCGAACGCGGCCTCGTCGAGCCGGTGGTCGACTGATGCGGGCGCTTGTGCAGACCGTCGGCCGGGCCGCGGTCACGGTCGACGGGGCGGTGGTCGGCGAGATCGCCGACGGGCTGCTGGTGCTGCTCGGCGTCACCCACACCGACACCCCGCAGGTGGCCGCCACCATGGCCCGCAAGCTGCACGAGCTGCGCATCCTGGACGACGAGCGCAGCGCCGCCGACACCGGCGCGCCGCTGCTGGTGGTCAGCCAGTTCACGCTCTACGGCGACGCCCGCAAGGGCCGGCGACCGAGCTGGACCGCCGCCGCCCCCGCGCCGGTCGCCGAACCCCTGGTGGAGGCCGTGGTCGAGGAGTTACGCGCCCGCGGGGCGAAGGTGGAGACCGGCCGCTTCCGCACGCACATGCTCGTGGAGAGCGTCAACGTCGGCCCCCGTACCCTCCTGCTGGACCTCTAGAAGAACACGCCGCGGCGGGACAGCGACTGGCGCAGCCAGCCGTCGAGCTGGGCGGCCCAGTCGATGCGGTCCGCCGTGGCGTGGTCCACCGTGAACCGGCCGAACGCGTCCCGGCCCTCGGTGAACAGGCCACCCCGCTTGTCCAGCTCCAGCACCACGTGCACCTGCCGCGGATCGGTGACGAAGGTGACCTCGAGCTGGTTCATGGCGCCGGCGTACTGCGGCGCCGGATAGAACTCGATCTCCTGGTAGAACGGCAACTGCTGGTGTACGCCGTAGATGTGGCCCCGCTCGACGTCGGCGCGCGCGAACCGGAAGCCCAGCCGCAGCAACGCCTCCAGCAGCCGTTCCTGGGCCGGCAGCGGGTGCACCGCCACCGCGTCCAGGTCACCGGAGTCCACCGCCCGGGCCACCTCCAGTTCGGTGCGCAGGCCCATCGTCATGCCGTGCAGGTGCCGGCCGTACAGGTCGGTGAGCGGGGTCTCCCAGGGCACCGGGAAGCGGAACGGCACGTCGTACCGCTGTCCCTGCTCCAGCCGGAACGCGCCGGTCACCTGGACCCGGCCGAACTCCTGACTGGTGTCGTACTCCGAGTCGCCGCTCTCCACCTCGACCCGGGTCATCAGGCCGAGCGAGACCCAACTCACATCCACCTGGTGGTCGCCGCCGACCACCTGGATCCGGCCCTCCAGGTGACCACCGGGGCGGCAGTTCGGGTTGGCCAGCACCGTCTCCACCGACGGCCCGCCGACACCCATCGCCTGCATCAACCGCTTGAGGACCACCACGTTCTCCGATCGCCGTTTCCGTCCGCGGCCCCACCGGGCCGGTCGCTGGCACGGTAACCGGGCCGGCCAAGCGACAACGGGACATCCGCGCGGATTCGTGTCGGGTCCCCGATCGCCTCACTCCCGTCTCACGCCCCGACCGCCAAGCTGTTTGTCACCGGCCCACCGCGTCGACGACACGGGGCCGGGACGGCACGTAGGACACGGGGAGAGACAGAGATGACGCAGCAGATGATCGAGCACCAGGACTTGGACGTCACCCTCACCGACCTCGACGCCACCGACGAGCGCGGCGTCTCCACCGACCTGGTCCGGGCGTACCTCAACGGCATCGGCCGCACCAAGCTGCTCACCGCGGCGCAGGAGGTCGAGCTGAGCAAGCGGATCGAAGCCGGCCTCTTCGCCGAGGAGAAGCTCTCCGCCTGCACCCCGGTCTCCGCCGAGCTGCGCGACGACCTGACGCTCATCGCGGCCGAGGGGCGCGCCGCGAAGGACCACCTGCTGGAGGCGAACCTGCGGCTGGTGGTGAGCATCGCCAAGCGTTACACCGGGCGGGGCATGGCCTTCCTCGACCTGATCCAGGAGGGCAACCTCGGCCTGATCCGCGCCGTCGAGAAGTTCGACTACACCAAGGGCTACAAGTTCTCCACGTACGCCACCTGGTGGATCCGCCAGGCCATCACCCGCGCCATGGCCGACCAGGCCCGCACCATCCGCATCCCGGTGCACATGGTCGAGCAGGTCAACCGGATGGTCCGGGTCCGCCGGGAGCTGTCGGTGACGCTGGGCCGCGAGCCCACCGTCGGCGAGGTCGCCCGGGCGCTCGAGGTCCCCGAATACCAGGTGATCGAGCTGATCTCGTACGACCGGGAGCCGGTCAGCCTCGACCAGGCGGTCGGCGAGGACGGGGAGAGCGCGCTCGGCGACTTCGTCGCCGCGGTGGACCCGCGCACCGAGCCCGGCGACGCCGCCGCCAACGGCGAGCTGCGCAACGAGGTACGCATCGTGCTGGCCACCCTCTCCCAGCGGGAGCAGGCGGTGATCCGGCTGCGCTTCGGCCTCGACGACGGCCGCCAGCGCACCCTCGACGAGGTGGGCCGCGAGTTCGGCCTGTCCCGCGAGCGGATCCGGCAGATCGAGAAGATCACGCTGCTCAAGCTGCGCGACCCGCAGCGGGCCAACCGCCTGGAGGCGTACGCCTGCTGACCCGCTTCCCCCCGATCCGGTCCCGGCGTTTCGCCGGGGCCGGATTGTGTTAAGCGGGGGCCCCTCCTATACCGGAGGCGTTAAGCGAGGCCCCCTCCTTACAAGCGGCGGGGGCCGGTGTCGGGGCGTGGCGACGCCGCGCCGGCGCCGACGGTGGCGTGCAGCACCGAGACGCCGTCCGGGCGGGCCAACACCGGGTTGAGCGTCAGCGAACGCACCCGGGGCTGCTCGTCGGCCAACCGACCGACCCGCGTCAACAGCTCGACGAGCGCCGCCCGATCCACCGGCGCGGCGCCCCGGTGCCCCCGCAGCAGCGGCGCGGCACGCGGCTCGTCGACCAGCTCGGCCGCGTCCCGGTCGGTCAACGGCACCGCCCGCCACGCCCGGTCGCCGAGCAGCTCGGTCGCCACCCCACCCAACCCGAACCCGACCACCGGCCCGAACGCCGGATCCTCCACCAGCTCCACCACGCACGCCACCCCCGGCGCGACCATCGGCTGAACCAGCACCTCCGCCCCGAAGACCGGGGCCACCTCCGCGTACGCGCGGCGCAGCGCGGCGGCGTCGGCCAGGTCGAGCCGGACCGCGCCCAGATCGAGCCGGTGCCGCAGCCCCGGGGCCGCCGCCTTGAGCGCCACCGGCCAGCCGAGCCGCTCCCCCGCCGCCACCGCCTCGTCGGCCGAGCCGGCCGGGACCGACTCCACCACGTCGATCCCGTACGCGCCCAGCAGCGCCACCGGATCCGCCCCGTCGGGGCCGAGCGCCGCCTGCCCCGCCGACCGGTCCACCCCGGCCAGCTCGGGCAGCGCCCCCGGCGGCCGGCGCAGCCAGTCCGCGTACCCGGTGACCCGGGCCAGCGCCCGCACCGCCTCCTCCACGCTCGGGTACGCCGGCACCCCGGCCGGCACCCGGCCGGCGAGGAACGTCGCCACCACCGGCTTGCCGGTGGCCGGCAGCGCCGCCGCGAAATCCGCCTCCGGATCGGTGAGCTGGCCCGGCAACGGCGGGGCGAAGACCGCCACCACGGCGTCCACCCGCTCGTCGGCCGCCGCGGCGGCAAGCGCGGCGGCGTACGCGGCGGCGCCGCCGGTCGGCCCCACATCGTGCGGGTAGCCGTCCGCCACAACCAGCCCCTGGGCGGCGCACGCGGTCGCGGCCAGCCCGGTCAACGCCGACGAGTTGCCCACCACGGCGACCCGCCGCCCGCCCGGCAGCGGCTGGTGCGCCAGCAGCACCCCCACGTCGAGCAGTTCGGCCACGGTGTCCACCCGGATCACCCCGGACTGGGCGAACAACGCGCTCACCGCGGCGGCGTCGAGCGCCGGCGCGTCGCCCACACCCGGTGGCCGGGCCAGCGACGCCAGCGCCACCACCGGCTTGTCCCGGCCGATCCGGCGGGCCAACCGGGCGAACTTGCGCGGGTTGCCGAACGTTTCCAGGTAGAGCGTGATCACGTCGGTGCCCGGATCGTCCTGCCAGTACTGCAACAGGTCGTTGCCGGACACGTCGGCCCGGTTGCCGGCCGACACGAAGCTGGACAGCCCCAGCCCGCGCCGGGACGCCTCGGCCAGCAACGCCACCCCGAACGCGCCGGACTGGCTGAACACGCCCACCCGGCCCGGCGCCGGCAGCACCGGGGCGAGCGTGGCGTTGAGGCGTACCGCCGGGTCGGTGTTGGCTACGCCGAGGCAGTTGGGGCCGACCACCCGCATGCCCGCCAGGTGCGCGGCCCGCACCAGCGCCCGCTGCGCCGCCGCGCCGGCCGGACCGGACTCGGCGAACCCGGCCGACACCACCACCAGGCCGTGCGCGCCGGCCCGGGCCGCGTCCTGGACCACCTCGGTCACCGCTTCCGGCGCGACCGCCACCACGGCCAGGTCGACGGCCTGGCCGGCGTCGACCGCCGACGGGTACGCCGGCAGCCCGGCCACCGTCGCCGCGCTCGGATGCACCGGCACGACCGCGCCGGCGAACCCGCCGTCGCGCAGGTGCCCGAGCAGCGCCGCGCCGACGCCCTGGCCGGTGGTGCTGGCCCCGTAGACGGCGACGCCGCGCGGGGCGAGCAGTCGGGCGATCGACCGCGCCTCGGTGCGGTGTTCCCGGCCCCGCTGCACCGCGAGCGTCGCCTCGGTGGCGGCGATCGGGAAGCTCAGGTGCACCACGCCGTCGGCGTACTGGCGCTGCACCTGGTAGCCGAAGTCGGCGAAGACCCGCAGCATCGTCCCGTTGGCCGGCAACACCTCGGCGACGAAGTGCGCGATCCCGTGCCGGCCGGCCGCGTCCGCCAGGTGCTCCAGCAGCACCGAGCCGATGCCCCGGCCCTGGTAGGCGTCCTCCACCACGAAGGCCACCTCGGCCTCCGGGGAGGCGGGACCGAGCCGCTCGTACCGGCCCACGGCCACGATCCGCTCGCCGGCCAGCACCACGAACGCCTCCCGGTCGCGGTGGTCCACGGTGACGAACCGCTTCAGGTCGCGCTCCGGGATCCGCGGGTACGGCGAGAAGTAGCGCAGGTAACGGGTGCGCTCGGAGAACCGCGCGTGCATCGCCACGATCGCCGCCGCGTCGTCGGCACGGATCTGTCGCAACTGCACCGTCGTGCCGTCGCTGAGCAGCACGTCCACCGTCGTCACCGGTCGGTCCTCCCCCACCGCCGGCTCAGTCGCGCGGATCGTGCGGGTCGAGCCCGAGCAGCGGGAAGACGGCCCGGCGGGTCGCCGCGACCGCCCGGTCCACCGCGTTCGGCTCGCCGCTGGGCTGCCACGGCTGGTATTCCGGGTCCACGTCGTCGGTCATCCGCAGCGGAACCTGGTGCCCCGGCCGCCGCCGCGCGGCCAGATCCCGCCAGCCCGGCGGGGTGAGCGCGGCCGGGTCGAGCGGCTCGCCGGTGGCCACCGCCAGCAGATGCGTCCACGCCCGGGGCACCACCTCGACGAGCGCGTACCCGCCGCCGCCGGTGGCCACCCAGCGGCCGTCGCACAGCTCGTCGGCGAGCGCCCGCAGCGCCCGGTAGGTGGCCCGCTGCCCGTCCACCGACAGGTGCAGGTCGGCCAGCGGGTCGGCGCGGTGGCCGTCCGCCCCGCACTGGGTGACGAGCACCTGCGGCCGGAACGCGCGCAGCACCGACGGCACCACCGCGTGGAACGCCCGCTGCCAGCCGGCGTCACCGACCCCCGGCGGCAGCGGCAGGTTCACCGCGGTGCCCTCCGCGCCCGGCCCGCCGGTCTCGTCCGGGAACCCGGTGCCGGGAAAGAGCGCCAGCGGGGTCTCGTGCAGGCTGACCGTGAGCACCCGCGGATCCCGGTAGAAGACCTCCTGCACCCCGTCGCCGTGGTGCACGTCCACGTCCACGTACGCGATCCGCTCCGCGCCCAGGTCGAGCAGGCGGGCGATGGCCACCGCCGGATCGTTGTAGACGCAGAAACCGGACGCCCGGGCCGGCATGGCGTGGTGCAGGCCGCCGGCCACGTTCACCGCGCGCCGGGCCTCGCCCCGCCACACCGCCTCGGCGGCGGCCACACTCGCGCCGACGATCAACGCGCTGGACTCGTGCATCCCGTCGAAGACCGGATTGTCCGAGGTGCCCAGCCCGAAGCCGGCGAAGAGCGGGTCACGCGGCGCGGCCCGCACCGCGGCCAGGTAGGCCGGGTCGTGCACCCGGGTCAGCAGCGCGTCGTCGGCCGGCTCCGGCTTGACCAGGCGCACCCCGGGCCGGTCGAACACGCCCAGCTCCCGGGCCAGCGCCATGGTCAGCTCGACCCGGACCGGGTCGAGGGGATGGTCGCCCATGTCGTAGGCGAGGAGAGACTCGTCCCACACCACCACCGTGTCGTCGGCCATACGGCCATGGTCGCACGTGGCCCGCGGCGCGCCCATGAGCCGCGCGTTCACCGGCCGGCGGCGCCACCGGACGCCACCGGACGGTCCGGGTCGGCCACCCACTCGCTCCACGAGCCGACGTACAGGGCGGCGTCCGGTCGGCCGGCCAGGTGCAACGCCAGGACCGCCTGCGCGGCGGTCACCCCGGAGCCGCAGTACGCCCCGACCGCCGCGTCCCCGGTCACCCCGGCCGCGGCGAAGCGCTCCCGCAGCGCCTCGGCGGCGGGGAACCGCCCCTGCGTCACGTACCCCGGGGCGGGCAGGTTGACCGCGCCCGGAATGTGCCCGGCGACCGGGTCGACCGGTTCGCTCTCGCCCCGGTAGCGCGGGGCGGCCCGCACGTCCAGCAGCACCCCGCCGTCGGCGGCGGCCAGCCGGGCGGCCCCGGCGGCGTCGAGCACCGGCAGCGCGCCCGGCGTGACCGTCACGTCGCCGGGCACGGGCTCGGGCGTCGCGGTGTCCACCGGCAGGCCGGCGGCCGTCCACGCCGGCCAGCCGCCGTGCAGCACCCGCACCGCCCGGTGCCCGGCCCAGCGCAGCGTCCACCAGGCCCGCGCGGCGGACATGCCGTCGCCGCCGTCGTACACCACCACGGGGTGACCGGCGCGGACGCCGGCGGCCCGCAGCGCGGCCTGCAACGACGCCGGGTCGGGCAGCGGGTGCCGGCCGGTGGCGCCGGGCCGGCCGCACAGCTCGGTGTCCAGGTCGACGAAGACCGCGCCGGGCAGGTGGCCGGCGGCGTGGTCGTCCCGGCCGGGCGGCCCGGCGAGCCGCCAGCGGACGTCGAGGAGCACGGGCGGGTCGGCCCGGTCCAGCTCGGCGGCGAGCCGGTCCGGCTCGACAAGCAGCTCTACGGTTGCGGACGTCGGTGCAGGCTCGGCCACCCTGACCCTCCCCCGTCGTGGTGTTGGCAGCTCACGGCAACTTCGTGAGACACTGGAGATTCCGGTTCGTTCCTCGCTTACGGGTGATAAAGATAAACGCTCACTCACTGGTCGATACGACCGAGATGTATCTGCGCACCATCCTCGAGTTGGAGGAGGAGGGTGTGCCGCCGCTGCGTGCCCGCATCGCCGAGCGGCTGCGCCAGAGCGGCCCCACCGTCAGCCAGACCGTGGCCCGGATGGAGCGGGACGGCCTGCTCACCGTCGAGGGCGACCGGCACCTGACTCTCACCCCGCTGGGTCGCAACTCCGCGGTCTCGGTGATGCGCAAGCACCGGCTGGCCGAGCTGCTGCTGGTGAACGTGATCGGGATGCCCTACGAGGAGGCCCACGAGGAGGCCTGCCGCTGGGAGCACGTGATGAGCGACGCGGTGGAGAAGCGGGTCTACGACCTGCTCAACCGCCCGTCCCGCTCGCCGTACGGCAACCCGATCCCGGGCCTGGAGGAGCTGGGCGACCCGGGTCAGACCCTCGCCGAGACCGTCGAGGGCGAGCGCAACCTGGCCTTCCCCGGCCTGTCCGGGCCGGTGGTGGTGCGGCGGATCTGTGAGAGCGTGCAGACCGACTCGGACGTGCTCCGGCAGTTGCACGCGGCCGGCGTGGACCCGGGCGCGACCGTCACGGTGGCGCAGGAGCGCGACGGGGTGTCCATCGACCGCTCCGGCGACCGGGTCCGGCTGCCCCGCGAGGTGGCCTCCCGGGTCTTCGTCGCGGCCCGCTGACGTCGCGGCCCGCCGACGGCGCCCGCCTCAGAACTGGTCGGTGTCGATCGCCTGGGCCAGGGCGACCAGCTTCCCGGTGGCCTTCTCCACCTCGGCCGTGGCGGTGCCCTCGGGGCTGGTCCAGCGGAGGCTGGCGAGCCGGTCCCCGGTGGCCAGCCAGCCCACCTCGGCGACCGGTCCGGCGGTCTTGGTCTTCGGCGCCGTCCGCCGGTAGGCGATCTTGCCGAGCTTGGCCACCGTCACCGCCCCGCGCGGCTGCACGTCGGCGGTGAACGTCGCCGTGTCGATCGAGGTGTCCGTCACGGCGAGCGTCAGTTCCGGCAGCGCCGCGTCCCGGGCGCGGACCACGCAGGTGCGCGTGTCGCCGCGTTCGGTGGCGGCGGCCACGTCGAACGTACCGCCGGTGTGCTCGGCGATCACCGCGAAGTCGAGCAGCCGGCACGCGCCACCGGAGGAGGCGGCGACGGCCTCGGCGGCCGGTGGCGGGGGCTCCGGCACGGCCGCCGGGGAGGCGTCGTCGGCGCAGCCGGTGGCGAGCAGGACGGCCGAGGTGGCCAGCCAGGTTCGGGCGCGCACGGGGAGACCTCCGCGATCGGCGGCGGGGCCGGCCCGCCGGAGTTCCGTCGGACACCGTACGGCCCGTCCGGCGGGGACGGAAGCCCTCAGGTCCCCTCCCGCGCGGCTTCCTGGGCGGCGGTCAGGCGTTCGAGCGGGCTCGGGCCGTCGTGGTGTCGCGGCGGGGCGTCGAGGTGGCGCGTCCGTAGCTCGTCCATGAGCTCCTCGACGAACGCCGGGCCGGCGTCCCGCATGACGCGCTGCCGGGTCCGGAGTTCCTCGGTGCCGGGGCACCAGTCGAGGCCCCAGTTGCCGAGCGCGTAGAGGACGGGAACGGTCTGGATGCCGGCTTCGGTGAGGCTGTAGCGGGCGCGTTGTCCCCGCGCGGCGGTGCCACGGGTGAGGATTCCCGCCTCGACGAGTCGCACGAGACGGTCGGCGAGGATGTTCGACGCGATGCCCTCGATCGAGCCGGTGAGCAGCGCCCGGAAGTAGCGGCGGTCGCCGAAGACGACGTCGCGGAGCACGAGCAGCGCCCATCGGTCTCCGAGCACCTCGACGGCCGCGTTGATCGGACATCCGGACCGTGGTGTCACGACTCCTCCTTGACAGGGGCGTTGACCCTCACAATAGTGGTTGCAGAATGCAATCACTAGCGGGAGGAGGGGACGATGGGCCGCTTCCTGTACTGGATGAACGTGTCCCTCGACCTACGGATCGAGCAGGTTCCCGGTGACGACGGCGCCGGCGAGTGGCTGCGCATCGACGAGGAGTTGCACCGGGAGTTCAACGCGCGGGCGGGCACGCTCGCCGGCATGGTCCAGGGCCGGGTGATCTACGAGACGATGGAGGAATACTGGCCACGGGCACGCGAGGACACGTCACTGCCGGACGTCATGCGCGAGTACGGCGAGATCTGGACCTCCGCCCCGAAGGTGCTTGTCTCCCGCACCCGCGCGAGCGCCGACCACCACACCCGGGTCATCGGTGGGGACGACGCGATCGAGCAGTTGGCCAAGCTGCGGGCGGAGACCGACGGCACCCTCGGGGTGGGCGGCGCGACGCTCGCCACGCAACTGCTCCGGGCCGGGCTCCTCGACGAGTTGCTGCTCTTCACCCACCCGGCGATCCTCGGCTTCGGCCGTCCGCTGTTCGACGACTGGGACCGGCCGGTCGACCTCGACCTGATCGAGCAGCGTTCCTTCCCCCAGGGCGTCACCATGCACCACTACGCCATCCGGGGCGCCAGCCCGTGCTGAGCGAGGTCGCCGACGGCGTGCTGGTGCACCGGAGCGAATTCCTCCAGACCAACACCACAGTCGTGCGGGGCCCGGCCGGCGTGCTGCTCGTCGACCCCGGATTGCAGGACCACGAACTGGTCTGCCTCGCGGACGACCTGTCCACCTCGGGCCGGACCGTCGTGGCGGGTTTCTCCACCCATCCCGACTGGGACCACCTGCTCTGGCACGCGCGCCTGGGCGACGCCCCCCGGTACGGCACGGCCCGCTGCGCGGCGGCGGCCCGGGAGCAACTGTCCGACCCGGACATCACGGCGCAGATCACCGAGCACCTGGCCGAGACGGAGATCGCCGGGCGGGTTCCGCTGGACGGCTACGGCCTGATCACCGCCCTGCCCGCCGGGACGACGCGGGTGCCCTGGCCCGGCCCCGAGGTCCGGATCATCGAACACCGGGCGCATGCGCCCGGCCACGCGGCGCTGGTCGTCGCGGAGCACGGGGTCCTGGTCGCCGGCGACATGCTCTCCGACGTCCTCGTCCCGATGCTCGACCCGGACGCCACCGACCCGATCGAGGACTACCTCGCGGCGTTGCGGCTGCTGGAGGGTGTGGCGGCCGACGTCGACGTGGTCGTCCCCGGTCACGGGTCGGTGGGCGGGGCCGGCCAGGCGTACGAGCGGATCGAGCGGGACCGGGCGTACGTGCTCGCCCTGCGCGACGGCCGCGAGCCCGACGACAGGCGGATCGGCCCGTCGGCCGCGCCCGGCTGGGAGTGGGTGGGCGACCTGCACCGTGGGCAGGCCGAGCGCCTGGCCGCCGGCTAGTCGGTGACGTACGGGCAGTGCCGGCAGCCACGCCCGCAGCAGGTGCCACGCCGGGCGAGGAACCCGGCGCTGAGCACGAACAGTCCGGTCTCCGGGTCGAGGTAGCCGGCCTCCCCGGCGGCCAGCGCGGCGGCGTGCGCGGCCAGGATCCGCTCCCGCGCCGGGCGCCCCGGCGGCAGGCGCGACGGGTGCGGCTCGGTCAGCGGCCGGTCCGCCAGCTCATCCCCCACCGCTGAAGTGTAAGGAGGGGGCCCCGCTTAACGCTTTCTGCATAGGCGGGGCCCCCGCTTAACAGCCCTCAGCCGTGGCACGCGAACGCTCTTATGATCGCCGCGCGGTCGGGGCCGGCGTCGAGCAGCGCCACGTCGTCGTCGAGGGTGACCGTGTGCAGCGCCACCCGGGTGGCGGGCAGCCGGTCACTGTCCACCGCCGGCGGCGGCGCGCGCCGGGGTATCCGGGTGAGCACCTGCACCCGCCCTCGACCACCTGCCCCCGGTGCCCGTGCCGGCCGCCATGGCGGTGGTCCGGCCGAGGGTGAACAGGGCGATGTGCACGCTTGTGCCAGCCGTCCGGGAGTGACGCCACGGCCGACGCACGGCCCCGCCCCCGTGAACCGACCCGAGGGTGCCGGCAGCCGGTCCGCCACCCGATGCCCCCACACCCGGTTTCACGGAAAGAGTGGCTATCCGCGCTCGAATGGCCACTCTTTCCGTGAAACAGGGCGCACGAGTGGGGTGGGGTGGGGTGGGGCCCTAGTTTCCGGGTGGGGTGTCGTCGACGCGGATCCGCTCCAGGTACGTCACGAACTCGTCGGGTCGCTCGAACAGGGACCGGTGCCCGGCCCGCGGGATCACCAGGTGGTCCTTGCGGGGGGCCTGGAGTTGCGCGTACCACTCCTCGAACAGGCGGAGCCGGCCCGGCACCTCCTGCGCGCCGTCGACGAACCGGGCCGGCACGGCGAGCTGCCGCACGTCGCGCCGGAAGTCGAGATCCTGCAACCGGGGATACAGCACGTCCCAGCCGTCGAGGAAGCCGAACACGTGCACCTTCTCCAGCGGACTGTATTCCGGCACGCCCAGGTTGCCGACGGTCCCGGTCTCGTCCTCGCCCGCGCCGGCCCGGTCGACCGGGAACGCGCCGGCCTCGTTTGTCAGCAACGCCTCGTACGCCCAGATGTCGCGGTAGGGCGGCGGGCCCTGGGCGGTCATCCGGTCGGCGAGCGCCGTCCGGCCGGTGCGGCGGGCCCAGGCGACGGTGTCGGCGTACTGGCTGCGGTCGGCCTCGCGCAGGCTGACCACCTGTCCGACGCCCACGTAGGAGGCGAACAGCTCGGGGTGCCGTTGCACGGCGAGCAGGCCCACGGTGGTGCCGCCGGAGTGGGCGACCAGGTGGATCCGGTCGCGGCCGAACCGCTCGCACAGGTGGCGGGCCACCGCGACCAGGTCGTCGACCTCGTCGTCGAGCCGCCAGTCGGCGGGAGACCGGAACGCCGACCAGGAGTGCGGGGCGCCGGCCCGGTCCCAGACCGCGACCACGAAGTGCTGCTCCAGGGCGGACAGGTGACGGCGGACCGCGCCGACCTCCGAACCGCCGGGTGGTCCGGGGACCACCAGCAGCACGGGCGCGCCCATGTCCGTACCCCGGATCAGCAGGCCCAGCTCGCGCCCGCCAGAGTCGACGGTGTCGAACCGGGCGATCCCACCGGGGATCGGGTCGGTGCGGCCCGGCACCGCCGCGCCCGCGGTGACGAGCGCGAGCAGCGCGGCGAGCAGGCCGATGCCCACCCGACCCGACCACCGGGGCACCGGCCGGCGTGGCGGCACGCCGTCGAGGCGGCGGGCCAGGCCGGCGCCGTACGCGGTGCCGACAAGCATCGGCAACAACGCGAGCAGCCCGTGTACGCCCCGGCCGGCGAGCAGCGCCGCGACGCCGAGGCCGGTCAGGTGGGGGCGGTCGACGGTGGGCCCGCGCAGGCGGAGCCGGACCAGCTCGACGGCGAGCGCGAAGAACACCGGCGCGACGAGCATGGCCCAGCGGGAGCGGCTCCACCAGCCGGCGGCCAGCCCGACGACGAGGCTCACCGCGACAGAGGCGAGCGCCGTGCCGACCGTGCCGGGGCCGCGCGGGGTCCACCAGCCGGCCACCACGCCCCAGAGCAGCGGCAGTGCCGTCGCGAGGAGACTCCGAACCCGCATCTCGATCTCCTTCCACCGAGACCGTCCACCTTATCCGGGACAGCCACGCGGGGTGGCCCCGCCGGCACGAAGAGTGCGCACGTCTACGGGTCGGGACACGTCCCCCCATGACATCCGGGGGTGGCGAAGCGTTGCTACGGTCCCCCGCGACCGTCCAAGGAGGACAGATGACGAGATCGGCCGCAATGCTCGTGGTCACCGGTGCGCTCCTGGCCACCGCCGGCTGTGCCACCGACGAGACAGCGCAGCCGGATGAGCTCCGCGACCCCTGCGCGCTGCTCCCGACCGACCTGCTGGCCCGCCTCGCGCCCGGCGCGCAGCCGACCGCGTCGTCGAACCTCGGCGATCGCAGCGGCTCCCGCGAGTGCGCGGTCGACCTGACCAGCGGCACCGCGATGCGCGGCGACCTGGCCGTCACCGTGGCCGTCGACGCCGGGGGCATGTACGACGAGACGTGGCGGCGGGACCGCTGCGCCCGCATCGGCGCCGACCAGAGCGGCGCCGGGCCCGGCGACAACTCCTGCGTGGCGGTGAAACCCTGGGACGGCGGGGAGACCCGGTTCGACGGCTGGGCCTGGCGGGGCGACCACTACGAGGTGCGCGTGGCGTACCAGGTGGTCAAGCCCGAGACGCTGCCGGCCGGCGCGGAGGCCGACCTGCGCGGGGTGCTCGCCTCGGCGGTCGACTCGCTGCCGGAGTAGACCGTCAGCCGAACGCCGGAGTGGACCGTCAGCCGAACCAGGTGACCGCCTGCCCGTGGCCCCGGGTCCAGGCCAGCGGACGTCCGTCCAGCGCGAGCACGTTGTGGAACCCGCCGCCCGGCGGCGTGGGCAGCCCGGCGTGCGACAGCACGGCCGGGTCCTCGTTGGCGAGCCAGTGCCCGGGCAGCGTGCGCACCAGCTCGGCGAACGCCGCCCGACGCGCGGACGGCACCTGGTAGAGCACCGAGCTGTGGAACACCACGAGCGTCGCGCCTGCCGGTGCCCGCGCCGCGAGCGCCGGCAGGTCGTCGACCAGGTCGCCCCGGACCAGCAGCGGCGGGTCGGCCGCCGCGACCGCCGCCGCGGCGCGCAGCCGGTCGCGGCGGTGCGTGTGCTCGGGCCAGATCAACGCGTCCAGCCAGGCCAGGTCGGCCGGGTCGGTGACGTCGAGCGGGTTCATGTCCAACCCGGCCCGCCACACCACCTCCGGCCGCCGGTCCGGCGGAGCGGTCCCGGCGAGCACGCAGTCGAGCACCGGCTCGCCGTCGCCGACCCGCCGGTCGCCGTAGCGGTAGGCGTACCGGTCGGGGTAGAGACACAGGCCGGCGGAGGCGCCCACCTCCAGCAACGCCAGCGGCTGCGGCAACGCGGCGAGCACCGGCAACAACGCCGCACAGCGCCCGGCCTCGTTCGTCTGCGTCGCCCGGACCCGCATCTGCGCCGCGACGTCCGGCCAGTGCGCCACCACGTGCGCGCGGAACGCCGCCGGGTCGTCCACCGGCCCGCCACCCAGCCGGACCACCCCGAAGAGCAGATTCGGCTGGCGTTTGGCCGCCGGCAGCGTGTCGAGCAACGCGAGCAGCTCCGGGTCGCACGCCACCACCCGCGACAACCTGTCGTACGCCGGGGAGACGTCGCGCGCCTCACGGTCGGCGAACGCCTGATAGATGTCAGCCGTGCTCATCACCCGAGCATGTCAGTTCCCCGCGCACCCGGGTCTGTGACGGTGCACACGCGCGGGCGCGGCAGGGAAGCCCTGCCGCGCCCACGGGACGTGCGGTGTGTCAGCTACAGCCGCTGGTGGAGCCGCAGCCCTCGCAGACGTAGCAGCTACCGGCCGGTCGCATCTTGGTGCCGCAGGTGAAGCAGAGCGGCGCGTCGGCGGCCTTGCCGATCACCGCCTCCAGCAGCTCGGTGCTGGAGCCCACCGTCGGCGCGGGCTTCACGGCGGCGACGTCGGCCATCTCCTGCGCCGGCTGGGCCACCGGGCCGGTCGTCGGCTCGGGCGTCTCGACCGGGGCGGAGGCGGCCATCGCGGTGAGGTCCGCACCGCTCGCCTCCGCCTCCGCCTCGGCCCGGAGCTGGGCGGCCCGCTCCTTGGCGGTGAAGATGCCCAGTTCCGCGCGGCGCTCGTACGGCAGGAAGTCAAGCGCCAGGCGACGGAAGATGTAGTCCATCACCGAGGCGGCCATCCGCACGTCCGGGTCGTCGGTCATGCCGGCCGGCTCGAAGCGCATGTTGGTGAACTTGCTGACGTACGTCTCCAGCGGGACGCCGTACTGGAGACCGATGGAGATGGCCACCGAGAAGGCGTCCATCACGCCGGCCAGGGTCGAGCCCTGCTTCGACATCTTCAGGAAGACCTCGCCGAGGCCGTCGTCCGGGTAGGACGAGGCGGTGAGGTAGCCCTCGGCGCCGCCGACCGAGAAGGAGACCGTCTGCGACGGGCGCTTCTTCGGCAGCCGCTTGCGCACCGGGCGGTACTCGACGACCTTCTCCACGACCTTCTCGGCGACGGCGGCCTCGACCGCGGCCTCGACGGCCGCCTCGACGACTGCCTTGTTCGGCTTCGCCACCGACAGCGGCTGGCCCACCTTGCAGTTGTCCCGGTAGATCGCCAGCGCCTTCAGGCCGAGCTTCCAGCCCTCGAAGTAGATCTTCTCGACGTCCTCGACGGTCGCCTGCTCCGGCATGTTCACCGTCTTGGAGATGGCGCCGGAGATGAACGGCTGGACCGCCGCCATCATCCGCACGTGTCCCATCGGCGCGATGGACCGCTCGCCCATGGCGCAGTCGAAGACCGGGTAGTGCTCCGGCTTCAGGCCGGGGGCGTCCACCACGTGCCCGTGGTCGGCGATGTGCTCGACGATCGCTTCGACCTGCTCCTCGGGGTAGCCGAGGCTGCGCAGTGCGCGCGGCACGGTCTGGTTGACGATCTGCATCGAGCCGCCGCCGACCAGCTTCTTGAACTTCACCAGCGCCAGGTCCGGCTCGACGCCCGTGGTGTCGCAGTCCATCATCAGGCCGATGGTGCCGGTCGGGGCGAGCACGCTCGCCTGCGAGTTGCGCCAACCGCTCTTGTCGCCCAGCTTGTTGCCGAGCGTCCACTGCTTGGTCGCCTCGCGCTGCACGGCGGTGCCCACGGTGCCGATCGGCTTGATGCTGTCGTTGGCGGCGGCGTGCTTGCGCATGACCCGCTTGTGCGGCTCGGCGTTGCGGGCATAGCCGTCGTACGGGCCGACGATGCCGGCCAGCTCGGCGGAGCGGCGGTAGGCGGTGCCGGTCATCAGCGAGGTGATCGCCGCCGACACCTCCCGGCCCTGCTCCGAGTCGTACGGCAGGCCGGAGGCCATCAGCAGGGCGCCCAGGTTGGCGTACCCGATGCCGAGCTGTCGGTAGGCGCGGGTGGTGTCACCGATCTTCTCGGTCGGGAAGTCGGCGAAGCAGATCGAGATGTCCATCGCGGTGATGACGAACTCGACCGACCGGACGAACTTCTCCACCTCGAAGCCGCCGTCGGCGCGGAGGAACTTCATCAGGTTCAGCGAGGCCAGGTTGCACGAGGAGTTGTCCAGGTGCAGGTATTCCGAGCACGGGTTCGACGCGGTGATCCGCCCGGTCTCCGGGCAGGTGTGCCAGTCGTTGATGGTGTCGTCGTACTGGAGGCCCGGGTCGGCGCACTCCCAGGCGGCCTGGGAGATGGTGCGGAACAGGTTCTTGGCGTCGATCGTCTCGATGGTCTGCCCGTCGAGCCGGCCGCGCAGGTCGAAGCCGCCGCCGTTCTCCACCGCGGTCATGAACTCGTCGGAGACGCGGACCGAGTTGTTGGCGTTCTGGTACTGCACGCTGACGATGTCGGCGCCGCCCAGGTCCATGTCGAACCCGGCGTCGCGCAGCGCGCGGATCTTGTCCTCCTCGCGCGCCTTGGTCGCCACGAACTCTTCGATGTCCGGGTGGTCGACGTCGAGGATGACCATCTTGGCCGCGCGCCGGGTGGCGCCACCGGACTTGATGGTGCCGGCGGAGGCGTCCGCGCCGCGCATGAAGCTGACCGGCCCGGAGGCGGTGCCGCCGGAGGAGAGCAGCTCCTTCGAGGACCGGATCCGGGAGAGGTTCACCCCGGCGCCGGAGCCGCCCTGGAAGATCCGCCCCTCCTCCTTGTACCAGTCGAGGATGGAGTCCATCGAGTCGTCGACGGCCAGGATGAAACAGTTGTGCACCCGAAGGTTGCCGGCCAGGAACTCGCCGCTCTCCGTCTGGATGTCGTAGACCTCCATCGCGCCGATCGGCTCGATGTGGTCGATCTCCAACCGCTTGACGCCGTTGGCCGACCGGCCCGCCTTCGCGAAGCTCCGTTCGAGCTTGGCCATCTTCTCCGCGCCGACGAACCCGATGTGCGTGGCGAACAGGTCCCGGTCGCCGTCGTTCTGGATCCGGACCGTCCAGCAGTCGTTGCGGTCCGGACGCGGGTCCCGCTTGCGCGAGACACGGGAGAAGATCCCAAACCGCAACAGCAGGCTCTGTACGCCACGGATCAGCTTCTCCGAGACCATGTCCACCGCGACGAGCGTCGAGTTCTCCCGGGCCGACACGTAACCCTCGGCCTGGAAGATGCTGCGCAGATAACCGGCGACGACCGGCAGCGGCGCGGTGAACAGCCGCTCCGGCACGCTCATGTCGACGCCACGGGTGAGCAGATCCCACTTGTCCACGAACGGGCGCAGGTGCTCGCCGTAGAGCCGGGTACGCCGGCAGTCCAGTTGGTCGCTCTGTGTCTGCACGGTGCGCTCGTGCCGGTGGACGTCGGCGAAGACCTCGTCGAGGGTGCCGGTGACCCAGTCCAGCTCGTCGTCGTTGACGGTCATCGCCTCGATGGTCAGCGACCGGTTCGTGCCCTTGTCGTACTGGCCGACGAACCCGTCCGACTGCAGCCAGCCGGCCAGCGCGGCCTCACGGATCTCCCGTAGGTCGATCTCGCTCTCGCCGTAGGCGTACGTGCGGTGCCACTCGAGCTGGTCGCCCGGCTCCAGCGTGCCGGCCTCCACCCAGGCCCCGGTGCCGGCGCCGGTGCTCTTCCACACCACGTGGTCCGGAGTGACATCGAGGGTGTAACCCGCCTTGGTGTGCAGTCGGAGAACCTCGCGCACCCCGTTGGCCTTGACGGCCACGATGCTGGTCAGACCGTTGGCGTCGTACACCTTGGTGCCGACGGCCCCGTCCTCGACAAGCTTCCCGATCGGGACCAGCCCGGCCGGCGTGCTGACCAGCGAGTCGTACGGGAGGCAGGCGCTGACCTGCTGCGGAGACGGCGTGCCGACGTTGAACCAGACCGGCGAGTTGAAGCTGAACACCTGGTGCAGCAGCATCCAGGTCAGCTCGTGCGCGAACACCTCGGCGTCGGCCGGGGAGGCGAAGTAGCCGTACTCCTCACCGGCGGTGCGGTAGGTGTCGACCACCCGGTCGATGAGCTGCTTGAGCGACCACTCCCGTTCCGGGGTCCCCACCGCGCCCCGGAAGTATTTGGTGGTCACGATGTTGGCCGCGTTGACCGACCAGGACTCGGGGAACTCCACCCCGCGCTGCTCGAAGTTGATCGAGCCGTCCCGCCAGTTCGTCATCACGACGTCGCGGCGCTCCCAGGCGACCTCGTCGTAGGGATGCACCCCCGCGGTCGTCCAGACGCGCTCGATCTTCAGCCCCGCCCCGGCCTTGTTCCGTGACTTGCTTGTCGTCACGCCCTCGCCCCCTCGTCGGCACGGTCACCCACCGTGCCTGGTCACACTGTCGGAAATCAGAAATGTCAGCTGATCGCGCCGGCGGCGTCGGCCGCCGGCGCGCCGGCGCCCTCCCGGGCGCGCGCGGCGGCCCGCAGCGTCTCGATCTCGTGCTCGAAGTCGGCGAGCGAGTCGAAGGACCGGTAGACGCTGGCGAACCGCAGGTAGGCCACCTCGTCGAGATCACGCAACGGACCGAGGATGGCCAGCCCCACGTCGTGGCTGGGGATCTCGGCCGCCCCCTTGGCGCGTACGGTCTCCTCGACCTTCTGTGCCAGCAGCGCGATCGAGTCGTCGTCGACCGGTCGGCCCTGACACGCCTTGCGCACCCCGCCGATGATCTTCGTGCGGCTGAACGGCTCGGTCACCCCGCTGCGCTTGACCACCGCGAGCACCGCCTCCTCGACGGTGGTGAACCGCTTGCCGCACTCCGGGCAGGATCGCCGCCGTCGGATGAGCTGGCCGTCGTCGGCCTCCCGCGAGTCGACCACCCGGGAGTCGGCGTGCCGGCAGTACGGACACCGCATCGCCCGACCTCCTCGATCGCTCACGGGCGCGCCTACCGGCTCCCGGGCACGCGGCAACGCGGCGGAGTCATCCTTCGATGACCGTCGCCGGGTGCGCGAGATGGGAGTGCGTTCGGTAGTCGAACCCAACCTGTAGGCAACTTACGCCCGTGTCACTACTACATCTAGGGGTTGACCGTATGCCGTCCCCCAAGCGAGGTCAAGTTGGCCGGCGTGTCCGGCGCGTCACCCGCCGACGGTCCCAACGCCGCCCGGCCACCCCCGGTCACGGCACGCCGGGGTGGAACACCCGTTCGATTGGAAATCACCTCGCCGGGCCGGCGTCCACCGGCTAAGTTGCCGGCGTGAACGCAGACGTGATCGGCAGCGCGTGGGACGCGCCGGGGTGGCGGGAGTCCGCCTCGCGCTGGGTGGCGGAGCAGCTCGGCCGGCACGGCCGGCGGGTCACCGGGCCGGTGCAGGAGCGCGTACGCCCGTGGTCGCTGGTGTGGCGCGTGCCCACCGACGACGGCGACGCCTGGTTCAAGGCCAACAGCGACGGCACCCGGTACGAAGCAGGCGTGCTGGCCGCGCTGTCCCGACTGGCGCCCGGTCGCGTGCCGGAGCCGCTGGCGGTGGACGCCGGCCGGGGTTGGTCCCTGCTGCCGGAGGGCGGCCCCACCCTCCGCGACGTGCTGGCCGGCGAGCCCGATCCGGGGCGCTGGGAGCGCATCCTCCCCCTGTACGCCGACCTTCAGCGGGTGAGCGCCGCGCACGCCGGTGAGCTGCTCGCCCTCGGCCTGCCCGACCACCGGCCACAGGTGCTGCCCGGGCTCTTCACCGACCTGCTCGGTGACACCGACGCGCTGCTGCTCGGCCGGGACGGCGGGCTCACGCCGGAGTGTCACGCCCGGCTGCGCGCCCACGCCGACCGCTACGCGCGGGACTGCCGGCGGCTCGCCGACCTCGGGGTCGAGCCGACCGTGCAGCACGACGACCTGCACGACGGCAACGTCTTCGTCACCGTCGACGGCCCGCGCTTCTTCGACTGGGGGGACGCCTCCCTCGCCCACCCGTTCGGCACCCTGCTGGTGACGCTGCGCTCGGTCGCGCACGCCTTCGAACTGCCCGCGGGCGACCCGGCGTTGCTCCGCCTGCGGGACGCGTACCTGGAGGCGTGGACCGACCGGCACGACCGGGCCGCCCTGCGGGAGGCGGCGGCCCTGGCGACGACCGTGACCACGGTCAGCCGCTCGCTGTCCTGGCGACGGGCCCTGCCGCCGGTCGACCCGGCCCGCGCCGAGTACGCCGCCGCCGTCCCGGGTTGGCTGGAGGAACTGTTCGCGCCGGCTCCGCTCTGACCTCCGCCGCACCCGATTTCCGGCGCGACACGCCAACGTCAGGTCGTACAGATGTTTGAAAAAGGCCGATCTTACCGATACGGTCGGACCATCTGCACCACGAGCCGACGAGGCACCCAGCGCCGACCAGGGAGGGACGGACGTGACCGAGGACCGGGCCAGCCGGCAGAAGAACCCGCAGCCGATCGACGGGGCGGGCCCGCCGGCGTCCCGTCGCCCCCGCACCGCCCGCAGCCGTGCCGTCCAGCCCGCGGTGCGCCCGGTCACCCCGGTGGTCAGCAGCTTCCCCGACCCGGCGACGGTCGACCTCACCGCCCGGCAGCGTCGGATCCTGGAGTTCATCCGCACCTGGGTCGAGCGTCACGGCTACCCGCCGAGCGTGCGCGAGATCGGCGAGGCCGTCGGCCTGGTCTCCCCGTCCAGCGTCGCCTACCAGCTCAAGGAGCTGGAGAAGAAGGGCTTCCTGCGCCGCGACCCGAACCGGCCGCGCGCGGTCGACGTCCGGGCCCCCAGCGACGTCGACGACGAGGCCGCCCGGGCGCAGCGTCCCGCCCCGGCCTACGTGCCGATGCTGGGCCGGATCGCCGCCGGTGGGCCGATCCTCGCCGAGCAGGCCGTGGAGGACATCTTCCCCCTCCCCCGCGAGTTGGTCGGCGAGGGTGAGGTCTTCATGCTCCAGGTCAAGGGCGACTCGATGCTCGACGCGGCGATCTGCGACGGCGACTGGGTGGTCGTGCGGCAGCAGCCCAACGCCGAGGTCGGCGACATCGTGGCGGCCATGCTCGACGGTGAGGCGACGGTGAAGACCTATCGGCGGCGCGACGGGCACGTCTGGCTGATGCCGCAGAACCCGGCTTTCGACCCGATTCCCGGCGACGACGCCACCATCATGGGCCGCGTGGTCGCGGTGCTGCGCCGGATCTGACCCACCGACGGCAGAAGGGGTGACCGCAGGCGGTCACCCCTTCTGCGCGTCGTCTCAGTAGCGGTCGCCCCGGTGCTCCCGGCCACCGGAGACCGGCCCGTACCCGCCGTGGCCGTCGTCGCGGCGGGCGCCGCGCGGACCCGGGTCCCGGCGCGGCGGCTCGGCCCGGCCGCCGTCGCCCCGCCGGCCCCCGCCGCCGGGCTGCCCGTGGTAGCCGGCGCTTCCCGGGCCGCCGCCACGGCCGCCCGGACGGGCACCGCCCTGACCGCCGCCTCCACCGCCGTAGACACCGCCCTGGCCGGCCCGATCCCCGCCGCCACCGCCGTAGACACCGGCGCCCGGCGCGCCGCCGCCCGGGGGACGGCCTCCCTGGGGGGCGCCACCGCCGTGGGGACGGCCACCGCCCTGGGGACGCCCGCCCTGGACGCCACCGCCGCCCGGCGGACGGCCACCGCCCTGCGCCCCGCCGTGCGGCGCGCCGCCGTAGACCGCGCCGCCCGGGGGCCGACCACCGCCGTAGACCCCGCCGGCCGCCGGCCGGTTGCCGTTCGCGGCGCCGCCGTAGACGCCACCGCGCGCCGGCGCGTCGGGCCGGTTGCCGGGCGGGAAGCCGCCACCCACCGGGAACTCACCACTGCGCTCGGGCTCGACGGGCACCGGCCTGCGCCGGGCCCGCAGGATGCCGAACACACCGGCGCCGACCAGGAGCGCGCCGAGCACCCCGACCGCGGCGATCAGGTAGGTGATCTCGTCCAGCGAGAGCCCTTCCAGCCAGGACTTCTGCGCGGCCGGCTTGGTGTCGACGTTGCCGCCGTTGGGCAGCGCCTCCACCCCGGTGGTCGCCGGCGTGTAGGCGAGGACGTCGATCGGGTCCGCGTCGTCGAGCGAGCCGCCGTCGGAGACGGTGACGAACGACTTGCCGTCGGGCGTGTAGGAGATGGCCTCGCCGAACGGATCGGCAAGCGGGGTGACCCGGGGCTTGCCGCCGGTCAGCGCCTTGACGATGTCGCCGCCGGCCACGTCGAACTCGAACGCGTCCGCGTACGTGCGGATCACGACCTTGCCGCCGTCCGGTGCGCGACCGGCGCCGGTGACGAGCGCCCGGCCGGGCGCGCCGAGCTTGTTCTCGGTGTTGGTCTTGGGCAGCGTGAACTCGCCGACCTTCTTCATCGGGACCGGCTCGAGATCGCCGCCGGCCTTCAGCTTCACCGTCGGCGTGAAGATCTCCGACGTGCCGGAGAGGTCCTTGGTGATCACCAGCGGCATGCCGTCGTCACCGACGAGCAGCGCCTCGGCGTCGTGCGGCTCCTTGCCCGGATAGCTGAGTCGGTGCAGGACCGGCTCCTTCGACCCGCTCAGCGGCATCGTCCAGACCGCGACGCGCTCCCGCCGGGTCTTCTTCTCGATGTTGTCGCCGGTGTCGGCGATCCAGAGCGTCTTGCGGTCCGGCCCGAGCGCCAGGTCCTCGGTGTCGAGGGGGCCGTCACCGGAGTATCGGACCTCCTTGTCGACCTTGCACTTGGTGGTCAGGTAGAAGACCCGCTTGCGGCTGGGATCGTCGGAGCCGTCGTTGATGACGACGTAGCCGTCGCTGGTGGCGACCAGGCCGGACAGCTCGCGAAGGCGGTCGTCGGAGACCGTGCACTTCTTCTTGGGAGCCGCAGCCAGGACCGGGGCCGCGCCCTGCGCCGCCAGTGCCGGCCCGGCCGGCGCCACGACCGCGCCGACCAGGCCGAGCGCGAGCGTGACCGAGGAGACAACGTGCCGCATGGCGCTCAGTGTCGCACGACCCCGGTTTCCGCCGGGTGACGCCGGACGGCTCACCGCCCGGCGCCCACCCGTTCGTCGCTGGTGAGTCGATCCCCCGCCCGGTAGGGGGCCAGCTCGGCGGCGAGCGCCTGGCCCACCCGCACGTGCAGCAGCGTGCCCTCGGGCAGGTGTGCGGTGCTGAGCACCTCACCCTGTCGGTGCACCCGGGCGACCAGGTCGCCCCGGTCGTACGGGAGCACCGCGCGGACCTCGACGGCGGGCCGCGGCAGCAGCCGCTCGATCGCCGCGCGCAGCTCGTCGATCCCGCGCCCGCGGTGCGCGGAGACGAACACCGCCTCCGGCCAGAGCCGCTTGAGCCGCAGCATCGTCTCCTCGTCGGTGGCGTCGGTCTTGTTGACCACGAGCAGCTCCGGCAGCCGGTCGGCGCTCACCTCGGCGAGCACCTCGCGGACCGCGCGCACCTGCTCCTCCGGGTCCGGGTGGGTGCCGTCGACCACGTGCACCACCAGGTCGGCGTCGCCGACCTCTTCGAGCGTCGAGCGGAACGCCTCGACGATCTGGTGCGGCAGGTGCCGGACGAAACCGACCGTGTCGGAGAGCGTGTAGAGCCGGCCGTCCGAGGTGGTGGCCCGGCGGGTGGTCGGGTCCAGCGTGGCGAACAGCGCGTTCTCCACCAGCACGCCCGCCCCGGTGAGGCGGTTGAGCAGGCTGGACTTGCCGGCGTTGGTGTAGCCGGCGATGGCCACCGCGGGCACCGCGTTGCGGGAGCGCCGGGCGCGCTTCGTCTGTCGTACCGTGGTCATGCCCTTGATCTCGCGGCGCAGCCGCGCGATGCGGTGCCGGATGCGCCGTCTGTCGGTCTCGAGCTTGGTCTCACCGGGGCCGCGCAGGCCCACGCCGCCGCCGGCGCCGCCGCCCCGACCGCTACCACCGGTCTGCCGGGAGAGCGCCTCGCCCCAACCGCGCAGGCGCGGCAGCAGGTATTCGAGCTGGGCCAGCTCGACCTGCGCCTTGCCCTCCTTGCTCTTGGCGTGCTGGGCGAAGATGTCCAGGATCAGCGCGGTGCGGTCGACCACCTTGACCTTGGTGCGCTGTTCGAGGTTGCGCAGTTGCGACGGGGAGAGTTCACCGTCGCAGATCACCGTGTCGGCGCCGGTGGAGAGCACCACCGCGCCCAGGTCGTCGACCTTGCCGCGACCGATGTAGGTCGCCGGGTCCGGCCGGTTACGGCGCTGGATCAGGCCCTCGAGCACCTGCGAGCCGGCCGTCTCGGCCAGCGCCGCGAGCTCGGTCAGGCTGTTTTCCGCGTCGGACTGGGCGCCCTCGGTCCAGACCCCCACCAGGACCACCCGCTCCAGCCGGAGTTGGCGGTATTCGACCTCGGTGACGTCTGTCAGCTCGGTGGAGAGGCCGGGGACCCGCCGCAGCGCCTGCCGCTCCGACAGCTCGTAGTCACCGGTGGTGGTGTCGAGCTCGTCGTCCTCGAAGGGATGGAAGGTCTCCTGCTCGCGCAAACCGCGTCTCCTGTCCGTTATGTGCATCGCCGGGAATTTTCGGCGCGTGCCCGCAATCCTGACATGTGGCAACGCCTGACGCACCCGTGTTATGCCCGTGGCGCTACCCACCGGTAGCGAGCCCGGATGCCGGCCGACCTGGCCGGGCGGGTAGAAATGCCAGTCGAGCCGCTCAGCGTCGACGGAGGAGTAATTTTCGTGGCCATCACCCGACTGCCGAGTGCCGGATTCTCGATCACGATCCGGATCGCGGTGCCCGCAGACGCCTCCTCCATCGGCCGCCTGACCACCGCGGCGGGCGAGGCCGGCGCGATCGTGACCGCACTCGACGTGGTCGACTCCGACCCGACGAACGTGATCGTCGACCTCACCTGCGACACCGCCGACGCCACCCACGCCGACCAGGTCGTCGACGCGCTCACCGGGCTCGACGGGGTGGACGTGCGCAAGGTCTCCGACCGCACGTTCCTGCTGCACCTCGGCGGCAAGATCGAGGTGAGTTCCAAGGTCGCGCTCCGCAACCGTGACGAGCTGTCGCGGGCGTACACCCCGGGGGTGGCCCGGGTCTGCATGGCGATCGCGGAGAACCCGGCGGACGCCCGCCGGCTCACCATCAAGCGCAACACGGTGGCCGTGGTCAGCGACGGCTCGGCCGTGCTCGGCCTGGGCAACCTCGGGCCGGCCGCCTCACTGCCGGTGATGGAGGGCAAGGCGGCGCTGTTCAAGCGCTTCGGCGGGGTGGACGCCTGGCCGGTGGTGCTGGACACCCAGGACACCGACGAGATCGTGGCGATCGTCAAGGCGATCGCGCCCGCGTACGGCGGGATCAACCTGGAGGACATCGCCGCGCCGCGCTGCTTCGAGATCGAGGCCCGGCTGCGCGAGGCGCTTGACATCCCGGTCTTCCACGACGACCAGCACGGCACCGCGATCTGCGTGCTGGCCGCGCTGACCAACGCGCTGCGCGTGGTGGGCAAGCAGCTCGCGGACGTCCGGGTCGTGGTCTCCGGCGCCGGCGCCGCCGGCACCGCGATCATGAAGCTGCTGCTGCGCCAGGGCGTGGGCGACATCATCGCGTACGACCGGCAGGGGGCCCTGCACCGCGGCCTGCCCGGCCTGAACCCGGCCTGGCAGTGGCTGGCGGAGAACACCAACAAGGAGAGCTACGCCGGTGACCTGGCCGGCGCGGTCCGCGGCGCGGACGTGTTCATCGGGGTGAGCGCGCCGAACCTGCTCACCGGTGACGACGTCGCCGCGATGGCGAAGGACGCGATCGTCTTCGCGCTCGCCAACCCGGACCCGGAGGTGGACCCGCGGGAGGCGCGCAAGCACGCCGCCGTGGTGGCCACCGGCCGCTCGGACCAGCCGAACCAGATCAACAACGTGCTCGCCTTCCCGGGCGTGTTCCGCGGCATGCTCGACGCGCACGCCGAGGAGTTCACCGAGGAGATGGCGATCGCGGCGGCCCGGGCGATCGCGGACGTGGTCGGCGAGGAGAAGATCAACCCGACGGTGATCGTGCCGAGCGTCTTCGACGCGCGGGTCGCCCCCGCGGTGGCCGCCGCGGTGCGCGCCGCCGCCCAGAACCCGGCCGTGACGCCGCCGCCGGCCGCCGACCCGGGTCCGTCCGACCTCCCCGAGATCGCCGCCAACGCCAGCGCCACGCCCTGACCGCTCCCGCCCCCGCGAGCGCCGAGGGGGAGGCCGGCGGGAACGCCGGTCAGGGGCGCGGCGCGTCCAGGGTGAGGGTTCCGGTCGCCACCAGCACGGCCGGGCCGGCGAGCCAGCAGGAGTCGGCGGTCACCGTGACCGTGAGGCGGCCACCCGGGACGTCCACCGCCACGATGCCGGTGTCCCGGCCGGCGTCGCGCAGGGCCACCGCCGCCACCGCGCAGGCCCCGGTGCCGCAGGACAGCGTCTCGGCCGAACCCCGCTCGTAGACCCGCATCAGCACGTGCCCGTCGGTGCCGTCGACCGGCTCGCCCGGCGTGGTGAACTCGACGTTCACCCCGGTCGGGAACGCCGCCGCGTCGACCTCGGGGGCCCGGCTGAGGTCCAGACCGGCCAGGTCCAGCGCGGCGGGAAGCGCGCACACCAGGTGCGGGTTGCCCACGTCCACCGCCGTGCCGGTCAGGGTCAGCCCGCCGAGCGTGGCGGTGGACGTGTCGTACAGCCGGGGGCGGCGCATCTCGACCGCCACGTCCGCGCCCTCGACGCGGGCCCGCACCAGGCCGGCGCGGGTGGCCACCGGCAGCGTCCCGTCCGTGGGGGCGACCAGGCCGGTCTCCAGGAGGTAGCGCACGAACACCCGGGCGCCGTTGCCGCACATCTCGGCGAACGAGCCGTCGGAGTTCCAGTAGTCCATGAACCACCCGGCCTCGCCGGCGAGCGCGACGCCGTCGGGGTGCTTCGCGGCGCGTACCACGCGCAGCACGCCGTCGCCGCCGAGCCCGCGCCGCCGGTCGCAGAGCGCGGCGACCAGGTCGGGCGTCAGGTCGAGCGCGCCGTCCGGGTCGGGCAGGATGACGAAGTCGTTGCCGGTGCCGTGCCCCTTGGTGAACTCCACGCCCCCATCATTCCCGATCCCCGGCGGCGATCCGCAGCGCCGTGTCGACGAACCCGGGGGCGGCCGAGTCGAGCCAGCGCACCCGCGGGTCGCGCCGGAACCACGAGCGCTGCCGGCGGACGAAACGCCGGGTGGCGCGGATCGTCTCCTCGTGCGCCTGCGCCTCGGTCAGCTCGCCGGCGAGGAAGCGCAGCACCTGCTGGTAGCCGAGCGCGCGGCTGGCCGTCCGCCCCGCCGGCAGCCCCTGCCCGACGAGCGCGCGGACCTCGTCGACCAGGCCGTCGGCCCACATCCGGTCCACCCGCAGCGCGATCCGCTCGTCCAGCCGGGCGGTGTCCAGGTCGACCCCGAGCTGCACGGACGGGTAGTACGGCGTGGGCGCGGGCAGCGACGCGGTGAACGGCGCGCCGGTCAGCTCGATCACCTCCAGCGCCCGGACGATCCGCCGGCCGTTGCCGGGCAGGATGCCGGCCGCCGCCTCCGGGTCCGCCTCGGCCAGGCGGGCGTGCAGCGGACCCGGGCCGACCGCGGTCAGCTCCGCCTCCAGCCGCGCCCGCAGCGCCGGGTCGGTGCCGGGGAACTCGAACCGCTCCAGCACCGCCCGCACGTAGAGCCCGGAGCCGCCGACGAGCAGCGGCACCCGGCCCCGGGCCAGGATGTCGTCGACCGCCGCGCGGGCCAGCTTCTGGTATTCGGCGACGCTCGCCGGCTCGGTCACCGGCCAGATGTCCAGCAGGTGGTGCGGCACGCCCTCCCGTTCGGCCGGGGTCAGCTTGGCGGTGCCGACGTCCATGCCCCGGTAGAGCTGCATCGAGTCGGCGTTGACCACCTCGCCGTCGAGCGCGTGCGCCAGCGCGATGCTCAGCGCCGACTTGCCGGCCGCGGTCGGCCCGACCACCGCGACGACCGTCATGACCGCTCCCAGTTCGCCACGAAGTAGGCAACGCCGTAGGGCGCGGCGTGGTAGCTCAGGTCGCCCCGCCAGTCGCCGCCCGCCGCGCCGACCGCGCCGGCCAGCACCTGCCAGGCGGCCCGCCCGGCGGCCCGCAGTTCGCCGGAGAGCACCGGGTCCAGGCCGCGCAGGGCGTCGGCGTCCGCCCCGGCCAGGGCCGTCGCGACCCCCTCGTCGTACGCCGGCGCGCGCGGATCGTCGTACCCCGGCGACGTGACGCCCCGGCAGGCGGACCCGTCGCCGAGCACGAGCAGCGCGACCCGCGGATCGTCGTCGGCGATCAGGCCCGCGCCGAACGCCGCGCACTCCAGCGGTGCGGCGTCGTGCGCCACCGACCGGGCCAGCCGGGGCAGCCCCGTGCCGGAGCGGTTCAGCAGCCACGCGCCGATGGTCAGGCTCAGCGGCAGGCGGTCCCCGCCGGCGCAGTTGACCTTCCACAGCCGCACGTGGCGGTCCAGCCCGTACGGACGCAGCGAGCCGTGCTCGGCGGCGTTGAACCGGACGGTCTCCGGTCCCCCGCCGACGAGCACAATCGCCTCGGGCCCGGCGGCGAGCAGCCGGGTCACCGCCGCGTCGGCGGCGGCCCGCAGGTCGTCCAGCTCCGGCGCGGCGGCGCCGGCCAGCTCGGGTACGAGCAGCGGCGGATGGGGGCAGACGGCGGCGGCGACCAGGGGCACGACCCCAACCTATCGGGGCGTCCCGGTGCGTCCCCGCGCCGATCCGGCCATCGAGGGCGTACGACACCGTATGGTCACGGTCGACGACAGGCGCTCGACACGGACGGGGGCGGACCTGTGACAATGCCGGGAGAAAGTTTGCTGCGCCGTGGCGGCGTCGAGGGCGGTCCCCCCGACGTCGGGAGAACGAGGATGGGCACATGAGCGACTGGACTGCCTTCGGACGGGTGGACGAGGACGGCACCGTCTACGTCAAGACCGGCGACGGCGAGCGGGTGGTCGGATCCTGGCAGGCGGGAGCCCCGGAGGAAGGGCTCGCTCACTTCGCCCGACGCTTCGCCGACCTGGTGACCGAGGTGGACCTGACCGAGGCCCGGCTCAACTCGGGGGCGGCGGACGCCGGCCACTCCCTGACCACGATCCGCCGGATCCGGGCGTCGCTGCCCGAGGCGCACGTGGTGGGCGACATCGATGCCCTGGCCGCCCGGCTGGACAAGCTGGCCACGGTCGCCGAGGAGAAGGCCGGCGAGGCCAAGGCGGCCCGTGAGGCCGCCCGGGGCGAGGCCCTCGCGCGCAAGACGGCCCTGGTCGAGGAGGCCGAGAAGCTCGCCGCCGAGTCGACCGGCTGGAAGACCGCGGGCGACCGGCTCAAGGAGATCCTCGACGAGTGGAAGACGATCCGCGGCGTCGACAAGAAGGCCGACGGCGAGCTGTGGAAGCGGTTCGCGGCGGCCCGGGACGGCTTCACCCGCCGCCGGGGTGCCCACTTCGCCTCCCTCGACCAGCAGCGCAAGCAGGCGCAGACGGTCAAGGAGGAGTTGGTCGCCGAGGCGGAGAAGCTCAAGGAGTCGACCGACTGGGGCGTCACCGCCGGCCAGCTCAAGGACCTGATGGCCCAGTGGAAGGCCGCGCCGCGCGCCGCCAAGGAGGCCGAGCAGAAGCTCTGGGAACGGTTCCGGGCCGCGCAGGACGAGTTCTTCACCCGGCGCAGCGAGGTCTTCTCCGCCCGGGACAACGAGCAGCGGGCCAACCTGGAGCGTAAGCAGGCGCTGCTGGCCGAGGCCGAGGCGCTCGACGTGGACGGCGACCCGAAGGGCGCCCAGGCGAAGCTGCGGGAGATCCAGGCGCAGTGGCACGAGGCCGGCCGGGTGCCCCGCGAGGCGGCTGCCGGCCTGGAGCGCCGGCTGCGGGTCGTGGACGACAAGGTCCGCGAGGTGATGGACTCCGCGTGGCGGCGCACCTCCAAGGAGGACAACCCGCTGCTGGCGCAGATGCGCGCCCAGGTGGCCGAGGCCGAGGACCGCCTGGCCCGGGCACAGGCCGCCGGCGACGCCCGCCGCATCAAGGAGGCCGAGCAGGCCCTCACGTCGAAGCGCCAGTTCCTCCAGCTCGCCGAACAGGCCGGCTGACCCCCTCACCCCTGTTTCCACTCCCGCTGATTCACGGAAAGAGTGCCTATTCCGCGCCGGATAGGCACTCTTTCCGTGAATCAGCGCGTCCGGGGGCGGGAGGGGGTGCGTATTGACGGGTGGGGGCGGGCTGATCAGAATGGGCGTCGGAGCTTGGGTTCCGGCGGGAGGGCGTCGACGGTTTTGACTTCGCCGTTGAGGGTCGCCGGGTGAACTTCGCGAGTGGCCGTCCACGTGACCGGCCCGGCGCGCGCTGTGCGCGTACTCGATGACGAGCGGGTCGGGCCTCCTGGTCCTGCCGCCCGCGGCGCCCAAGCGGCGCGGGCATCCGAAGTGGAGCACCCATGCACCGACGCACCGCCCTCGGCGGCGCCCTGACCGCGCTCGCCACCGCCGCGGCCGGCATCCTCGTCGCCGCGACCGTCAGCACCACCCCGGCCGTCGCGGCGGCCAGCGGCACCGGCACCGGCTACCTGCACACCAGCGGCAACAAGATCGTCGACAGCACCGGCGCGACCGTCCGGCTGACCGGCATCAACTGGTTCGGCATGGAAACCGACAACAAGACGTTCCACGGACTGTGGTCGAGCAACCCGTGGCGCGGCCAACTCGACACCATGGCCCGGCTCGGCTACAACACGCTGCGCATCCCGTACTCGAACGACTCCGTCAAGCCCGGCGCGACGGCGACCGGGATCAACGACTTCGTCAACCCGGACCTGATCGGGCTCTCCCCGTTGCAGATCCTGGACAAGGTCATCGACTACGCGGGCAGCAAGGGGATGCGGGTCATCCTGGACCGGCACCGGCCGACCTCGGCCGGGCAGTCGCCGCTCTGGTACACCTCGGGCGTCTCCGAGGCGACCTGGATCAACGACTGGAAGACGATGGCCCAGCGGTACGCGAACAACCCGACGGTGATCGGCGCGGACCTGCACAACGAGCCGCACGCCGAGGGCACCAACCCGGCCGCCACCGGCGCGTGCTGGGGCTGCGGCGACACCACCCGCGACTGGCGGCTCGCCGCCGAGCGGGCCGGCAACGCCATCCTCGGCGTGCAGCCGAACTGGCTGATCTTCGTGGAGGGCGTGAGCTGCCCGAGCGGCGGGCTGTCGAACGTCTGGGACAACGACCCCAGCAACGACGAGGACTGCGGCTGGTGGGGCGGCAACCTCTCCAAGGCCGGGCAGTTCCCGGTGCGGCTGAACGTGGCCAACCGGCTGGTCTACTCGCCGCACGAGTACGCCACCTCGGTCTACCGGCAGGCCTGGTTCGACGACCCGAGCTACCCGGCGAACATGCCGGCCATCTGGGACCACTACTGGGGCTACCTCTACAAGCAGAACATCGCGCCGATCATGATGGGCGAGTTCGGCACCACCCTCCAGGACCCGAAGGACAAGATCTGGCTGGAGAACCTGATGGCCTACACCGGCACCGGGGTCAACGGCATGTCCTTCACCTACTGGTCGTGGAACCCGAACTCGGGTGACACCGGCGGCATCGCCAACGACGACTGGACCACTGTCAACCAGGCCAAACAGTCCATCCTCCAGCCGTACCTGATCCCGCCCTCCGGCAACGGCGGCACCACCAGCCCGTCGCCCACCGGCACCCCGAACACCTCACCGGCGCCGACCACGCCGGCACCGACCACGCCGGCACCGACCGGCGGCTGCACCGCCACCTACAAGCAGATCAACGCCTGGGCCGGCGGCTTCCAGGGCGAGCTGACCGTGAAGAACACCGGCACCGGCGCGGTCAACCCATGGTCGGTCACCTGGACCTGGCCGTCCGGGGTCACGCTCCAGAGTGGCTGGAACGCCACCGTCACGCAGTCCGGCACCACCGTCACGGCCGCCGCGCCGGGCTGGTCGCCGTCGCTGGCGGCGGGGGCGTCGGTCACCGTCGGCTTCACCGCCAACGGCACCGCCGCAGCTCCCGCCACCGTAAAGCTCAACAGCGCCACCTGCTGAGGGTGTAAGGAGGGGCCCCCTTTTAACGCATTCGGTAGAGGAAGGGGCCCCGCTTAACACGAGGTGTTAAGCGGGGCCCCTTCCTAACGTCCGGGCGGCGGGGTCAGCGGGCGGCGCAACCGCCGGTGGGGGCGGGCGGCGCGGCCGGCGCGCCGACCGTCGGCAGCCCGAGCAGCACCCCGGGGGTACGCGGAGCCCGCCCCGCCTCGGCCGCGTCCCCGGCCCGGGTACGCCGGTGCGCCAGCGGGGCACCGTCGGCGTTGAGGTGGTGCGGCGCCGCGTACGTGACGACGGTGTGCACGATGTCGCCGGGGCGGATCCGCCCGGCCAGCTCGCCGGTGGCGAAGTGCACCAGCCGGCCGTCGCGGGCGCGGCCGGACATCCGGCCGGTGCGCTCGTCCTTGCGCCCCTCGCCGACGGCCACGAGCACCTCGACGGTCTCGCCCACCAGCTTCCGGTTCTCCGCCCAGGTGATCTCCTCCACGCAGGCGACCAGCCGCTCGTAGCGCTCCTGCACGACAGGCTTGGGCAACTGGTCGTCCATGGTGGCGGCCGGGGTGCCGGGGCGCTTCGAGTACTGGAAGGTGAACGCCGAGGAGAACCGGGCGGCCCGGACCACGTCGAGGGTACGGGCGAAGTCGGCCTCGGTCTCGCCGGGGAAGCCGACGATGATGTCCGTGGTGATCGCCGCGTCCGGCATCGCCGCCCGGACCTTGTCGATGATCCCGAGGTAGCGCTCCGACCGGTACGAGCGGCGCATCGCGCGCAGCACGTCGTCGGAGCCGGACTGCAACGGCATGTGCAGCGAGTGGCAGACGTTCGGCGTCTCCGCCATGGCCGCGATCACGTCGTCGGTGAAGTCCTTCGGGTGCGGGCTGGTGAACCGGACCCGCTCCAGCCCGTCGATGTCGCCGCAGGCCCGCAGCAGCTTGCCGAAGGCGTACCGGTCGCCGAACTCGACGCCGTAGGAGTTGACGTTCTGCCCGAGCAGGGTCACCTCCAGCACGCCCTCGTCGACGAGCGCGCGCACCTCGGAGAGGACGTCGCCGGGACGGCGGTCCTTCTCCCGGCCGCGCAGCGCGGGCACGATGCAGAAGGTGCAGGTGTTGTTGCAGCCGACGGAGATGGAGACCCAACCGGCGTACGTCGACTCGCGCCGGGTCGGCAGCGTGGACGGGAAGACCTCGAGCGATTCGAGGATCTCCACCTCGGCGGCGGCGTTGTGCCGGGCCCGGTCCAGCAGCGCCGGCAGCGAGCCGATGTTGTGCGTGCCGAAGACCACGTCCACCCAGGGCGCCTTGCGGACGATCTCGCCGCGGTCCTTCTGGGCCAGGCAGCCGCCGACCGCGATCTGCATCCCGGGGTGCTTCGCCTTGACCGGGCGCAGGTGACCCAGGTTGCCGTAGAGCCGGTTGTCGGCGTTCTCCCGGACCGCGCAGGTGTTGAACACCACCACGTCGGGCTGGTCGTCGGCCTCGGCGGCCCGCACGTATCCGGCGTCCTCGAGGAGGCCGGAGATGCGCTCGGAGTCGTGCACGTTCATCTGGCAGCCGTACGTACGCACCTGGTAGGTGCGCGGGCTGCCCACGGCTGCGGTAGTCATGACCCGGACAGCGTATCCGGGTGACGCCGGGGCCCGCCCTCGGCGGTCCGGCGACGGGTCAGGCGGCGGCGAGCGCCGGCGCGACCGAGTCCGGCGCCCACCGGGAGCGGTGGCAGCGCGACCAGCCCCGGCAGCCGGGGTCGGCGAGCGTGCAGAGCCGCTGGTCGCTGAGGACCTCGCCGTCGTCGGTCTCGACCACGTCGAAGTGCACCGGGCGGATGGTGCCGTCCGGGGCGACGAGCAGGTGCCGGCCGGCGTCGAGCGTGTCGTCGCGCATCAGGCAGTTGCGGCCCAGCACCCGGGCCAGCGCCGCGATGGCGGGCAGCTCGGGCAGGCGTTCGGGGACGCCGTAGCAGTCGACCACCGTGCCGTACGCCCCGGGCGCCTCCCACACGTCGCAGACCACCGCGTACGCGGGAAGCCGGCCCGGGTCGGCGACGGCGAGGGGCATCACCACCCGGCCGAGCGCCTCGGCCATCGCCGGGTAGACCTCCACCGGCGCGCCGCCGTTGATTCTCCAGTTCCACAGCTCGGTCATGCCGCCTCCTCGCTGCGCTCGTCCCACCGGCCTCCGGATCGGGCCTTACTGACGATGGTGGGGGGCATTTAGCCTCAGCCGGGGGCAAGTTACCGGTCTGTGACCATTCCGGGCAAAATTTCCCTGGGCGACATTGCCCGGAGTAGCGGGAAGGTGACAGTTTATCGAGTATGGTGCCGGGTTCCCCGGGTTGCCGCGCCGGTCAACGGAGCTGGATCAGGTGATCCGAGGCGGGTCGCAGCTCCCCGATCACCGTGCCGCCCGGCACCTCGCCCGCCACCAGCAGCCCGCCCGAGGTCTGGGCGTCGGCGAGCAGCAGCCGCTCGGACTCGTCGGCCCCGCCGAAGTCGGTCCACGGCGTCACCCAGTCGAGGTTGCGGCGGGTGCCGCCACTGACGTACCCGTCCCGCAGCGCCTCCCGCGCGCCGGGCAGGTACGGCACCGCGGCGGTGTCGATCGCCACCGTGAGCCGGCTGGCCCGGGCCAGCTTCGAGGCGTGCCCGAGCAGCCCGAAGCCGGTCACGTCGGTGCCGCAGCGGATGCCGGCGGCCACCGCCGCCCGGGCGGCGTCCCGGTTGAGCCGGGCCATCGACTCGACCGCCTCGGGAAACCGCTCCCCGGTCTGCTTGTGCCGGGTGTTGAGCACGCCGACGCCGAGCGGCTTGGTCAGCGACAGCGGCAGCCCGGCCCGCCCGGCGTCCAGGGTGATCAGCTCCTCCGGCCGGACCACGCCGGTGACCGCCAGGCCGTACTTCGGGCCGTCGTCGTCGACGCTGTGCCCACCGGCCAGGTGACAGCCGGCCTCGTTCGCCACGTCCTGGCCGCCCCGCAGCACCTCGCGGGCCAACTCCAGCGGCAGCACCTCACGCGGCCAGCAGAGCAGGTTGAGCGCGACGAGCGGGGTGCCGCCCATGGCGTACACGTCGGAGAGCGCGTTCGCGGCGGCGATGCGGCCCCAGTCGTAGGCGTCGTCGACGACCGGGGTGAAGAAGTCGGCGGTGGTCACCAGGCCGGTGCGCGCGTCCAGCCGGACCACCGCGGCGTCGTCGCCGTTCTCCAGGCCGACCAGCAGGTCGGCCGTGCCGGCGCTCGGGCCGAGGCCGGCGACCATCGCCTCCAGCTCGCCCGGCGGGATCTTGCAGGCGCAGCCGCCGCCGCGGGCGTGTTCGGTCAGCCGGAACGTGTCGGTCATCGCCTCATGATCTCCGCCGGGGTACGCCAGCGCCACCCGGACGCGCGCCCGGGAACGGAATCCGGACGCACCGGCACACCGTCGACCGGTGTTACCGCTCCGTGACCATCTCGGTTGCGTTCCGCCACGTCACCCCGCCTACAGTTGCCCAACCGGGGGTCGACCGACCCCCTTTGCGGCACGGACGACAGGGACGACAGGGACGGTGGACGACGTGACGACGGGCGACCCGCTGATCGTGCTCGACGGGGTCAACAAGTGGTTCGGGCCGCTGCACGTGCTCGACGACGTGTCCCTCTCCGTCGGCCGGGGCGAGGTGGTCGTGGTGATCGGCCCGTCCGGCTCCGGTAAGTCGACGCTGTGCCGCACGATCAACCGGCTGGAGCCGATCGACAACGGCACCATCACGTTCGACGGGCAGCCGCTGCCCGCCGAGGGCAAGCCCCTGGCCAGGCTGCGCAGCGAGGTCGGCATGGTGTTCCAGTCGTTCAACCTCTTCGCGCACAAGAGCATCCTGGAGAACGTGACGCTCGGGCCGATCAAGGTACGCAAGGAGAAGCCGGCCGCCGCCCGCGAGCGCGGCCTCGCCCTGCTCGACCGGGTCGGCATCGCCAACCAGGCGGACAAGTACCCGGCGCAGCTCTCCGGCGGCCAGCAGCAGCGGGCGGCGATCGCCCGCGCGCTGGCCATGCAGCCCAAGGCGATGCTCTTCGACGAGCCGACGAGCGCGCTCGACCCGGAGATGGTTGGCGAGGTGCTCGACGTGATGACCTCGCTGGCCGGCGACGGCATGACCATGGTGGTGGTCACCCACGAGATGGGCTTCGCCCGGCACGCGGCCAACCGGGTCGTGTTCATGGCCGATGGGCAGCTCGTCGAGGACGCCCCGCCCGCGGAGTTCTTCGAGAACCCGCGCAGCGAGCGGGCCAGGGACTTCCTTTCCAAGATCCTCACGCACTGAGCGTCCCCGTAGTGGAGTCGTCCCGGCGGCTCCGTCGAAGAAGGAGAATGATGATGCGTTACAAGCGCGTGGCGGCAGTCGCCGCGGCGGCAACTCTGGCGCTCGGCCTGGCCGCCTGCGGCGACAAGGACGGCGACGAGGGCACCGGCGCCGGGAGCAAGGACTTCGCGGCCGGCAGCACGATGGAGCGGCTGAACAAGGCCCAGGCGATCAAGGTGGGCACGAAGTTCGACCAGCCGGGCTTCGGCCAGAAGGGCCTGTCGGGCAAGCCGGAGGGCTTCGACGTCGAGATCGCGAAGCTCATCGTCAAGGAACTCGGCATCCCCGAGGACAAGATCGAGTACGTGGAAACCCCGTCGAAGGTCCGCGAGGACGTCATCGTGAACGGCACCGTCGACCTGGTCGCCGCCACCTACACGATCAACGACAAGCGCAAGGAGCGCATCGCGTTCGCCGGGCCGTACTACGAGGCCGGCCAGAACATCATGGTGCGCAAGGACGAGACCGCGATCACCGGTCCGGACTCGTTCAAGGACGGCACCAAGAAGGTCTGCTCGGTCACCGGCTCCACCCCGGCCGAGGAGATCAAGAAGTACGTCAAGGACGTCGGCTCCCAGCTTGTCCTCTTCGACACCTACGACAAGTGTCGCGACGCCCTCAAGGGCAAGCAGGTCGACGCCGTCACCACCGACAACGTGATCCTGCTCGGCTACATCGCCAAGGACGAGGAGTCCTTCAAGATGGCCGGCGACAACTTCACCAAGGAGCCGTACGGCATCGGTGTCAAGAAGGAGGACACCGACTTCCGTGACTTCATCAACGACGTCCTGGAGAAGTCCTTCGAAGACGGTAGCTGGAAGAAGGCGTGGGACGAGACCGCCGGCAAGTTCGGCGCCACGCTGGGCGACCCGCCGACCATCAACCGCTACTGATTCGACCTGATCCGGAGGGTGGGGAGGACACCGACCCGTGAATGTGCTCATCGACAAGTTCGACGTCTTCGCGGGCGGGTTCTGGCTCACCCTCCAGATCTGCGTACTCGCCGCGATCGGCGCCCTGATCCTGGGCGCCGTCGTGGCGGTGCTGCGCATCTCGCCGGTGCCGCCGCTGCGCGCCGTCGGCACCACCTACGTGAACATCTTCCGGAACATGCCCCTGACCGTGGTGCTGTTCTTCGCCGCGTTCGGCCTGCCGGCGCTGGGGTCGAACGCGGAGTTCCTGCGGATCCCGGGCCTGGAGGTGATCTTCAGCCGGCTCGGCACCGACCTGCCCTACTTCCGCTTCGGGCTGATCGCCCTGGTCCTCTACACGGCCGCGTTCGTCTGCGAGGCGCTGCGCTCCGGGGTGAACGCGGTGCCGGCCGGCCAGGCCGAGGCGGCCCGGTCGCTGGGCCTCACCTTCGGCCAGAACCTGCGCCACGTGGTGCTGCCGCAGTCGTGGAAGGCGTCCGTGGTCCCGCTCGGCTCGGTCATCATCGCGATGATCAAGAACTCCGCGCTTGTCGGCTTCTTCGGCGTCGTGGGTGACCTCTCCCAGACCGCCGACCAGCTCACCTCCGCCGGCGGCTACGCCTTCATCCCGGTGGCGATCGGCATCTCCGTCGGCTACCTGATCATGACAGTGCCGCTCGGCGCCCTGCTGGACCGGATCGAGAAGCGACAGGCGGTGGCACGATGAGCCGGCAGACAAGCGTCCTCTACGACGTTCCCGGCCCGCGCCAGCGCCGGATCACGCTGATCAGCAGCCTGGTCGCCGTCGTGGTGCTGCTGGCCGGGGCGTACCTGTTGATCTACCGGCCGCTGGCGGACAAGGGTCAGCTCTCGATGGAGCTGTGGGGCCCGCTCATCGACCCGTCGAACGAGAACTTCTCCCAGGTCTGGGACCGGCTCGGGACCGGTCTCAAGAACACGCTGATCGCCGCCGCGCTGGCCATCGTCGCGTCGCTCGTCGCCGGCACCCTGATCGCCGTGCTGCGGATCCAGCTCAAGAGCCTGACCCGGCGGCGCTTCACCGGCCTGGCCACGCCGCTGTCCTACCTCCTACGCGGGCTGAGCTGGACGCTGTCCGTGATCACCCGGATCTGCGTCGAGGTGTTCCGCGGCCTGCCGGTCGTCATCACCATCTTCTTCGTGGCGCGCGGCTTCCCCGAGTTCGGGATCTCGTTCGACAACCTCTGGTACCTCGTCATCGGCCTGACCGTCTACAACGCGGTCGTCATCGCCGAGATCCTGCGCTCCGGCATGGAAGGGCTGCCCGGGGGCCAGGCGGAGGCCGCCGCCGCGATCGGGCTCTCCCCGTTCCAGACCACCGGGATGATCCTGCTCCCGCAGGCCTTCCGGATCATGCTGCCGGCGCTGATCAGCCAGCTCGTGGTGGTGCTCAAGGACACCTCGCTCGGCTTCATCATCAGCTACGAGGAAACGCTCAACATCGGCAAGCAGATCATCGGCGTGCTCGGCAACCCGATCCAGGTCTACGTGGTGATCGCCGTGCTGTTCATCGCGATCAACTACTCGCTGTCGAAGCTGGCCCAGTACGCCGAGCGCCACCTCTCCCGGGGCCGCCGGACCACCGGCCCGGCGCCCACCCCGCCGGCCGCGCTGGCCTCCCAGTCCGAAAGCACCGGCCAAGCCCTCTGACCTCGACGTGACGGGCCGGCCGGAACGCATCCGGCCGGCCCTTTCGCGTACGTCCGTCAGCGGGCGATCTCGGTGACCCGGGACTCGCGCACCACCGTCACCCGGATCTGCCCCGGATAGGTCAGCTCCTCCTCGATCTGCTTCGCCACGTCCCGGGCCAGCACCGCCGCGCCGATGTCGTCCACGTCGTCCGGCTTGACCATCACCCGGATCTCCCGGCCCGCCTGCATGGCGAAGACCTTCTCCACGCCGAGCTTGCCAGCCGCGATCTCCTCGATCCGCTCCAGCCGCTTGACGTACGCCTCCAGGCTCTCCCGCCGCGCCCCCGGCCGCCCGCCCGAGCAGGCGTCCGACGCCTGGGTGAGGACCGCCTCGATGGTCTGCGGCGGCACCTCGTTGTGGTGCGCCTCGATGGCGTGCACCACGTCCTCGGCCTCGCCGTACTTGCGGGCCACGTCGGCGCCGATGATCGCGTGGCTGCCCTCCACCTCGTGGGTGAGCGCCTTGCCGATGTCGTGCAGGAACGCGCAACGCTTGATGGTCGGCACGTCAAGGCGCAACTCGGCCGCCATGGTGCCGGCGATGTGCGCGGTCTCGACCAGGTGCTTGAGCACGTTCTGCCCGTACGACGTCCGGTAGCGCAACCGGCCCAGCAGGGTGACCAGCTCCGGGTGGATCTCGGTGATGCCCACCTCGACCAGCGCGTCCTCCGCGGCCCGGTGGCACAACTCCTCCACCTCGTGCCGGGCCAGGTCGTAGACCTCCTCGATCCGGTGCGGGTGGATCCGGCCGTCCAGCACCAACTTCTCCAGCGTGAGCCGGCCGACCTCCCGCCGGACCGGGTCGAAGCAGGAGAGCAGCACCGCCTCGGGCGTGTCGTCGATGATCAGGTTGACGCCGGTGACCGACTCGAAGGCGCGGATGTTGCGCCCCTCCCGGCCGATGATCCGGCCCTTCATCTCGTCGCCGGGCAGGTGCAGCACGCTGACCACGCTCTCCGCGGTCTGCTCGCTGGCGACCCGCTGGATGGCGTCCACCACGATGTGCCGGGCCCGCTGCTCGGCGGTGCCCCGCGCCTCGGACTCAATCTCCCGGACCAGCAGCGCGGCCTCCCGCTTCGCCTGCCCCTCGATCGACTCGACCAGCTCGGCGCGAGCCGTGTCGGCGGTCAGCCCGGCCACCCGTTCCAGCTCGCGGCGACGCTGCTCCTCCACCTCGGTCAACGCCCGCTCGCGTTCGCCAAGCGCGGCCTCCCGGGCGGCGAGCGCGGCCGTGGCGGCGGTGAGCTGCCGCTCCCGCTCGGCCAGCCGCTCCACCTCCTCGGTGTGCAGCCGCTCCCGCTCGTCCATCCGGGCCGCCCGCCGCTCCACCTCGGCGGCCTGCTCCCGGGTGGTGGCGGCGAGCACCGCCACCTCCCTTTCGCCGCTGCGCCGCGCGGTGGTGCGCAGTTGGTCGGCGTCCGCCTCGGCCTGCTTGTGCGCCCGTTCCAGCACGGTGTCGGCCTCGGCGCGGGCGTCGTCGAGCACCCGCCGCGCCTCCGCCCGGGCGGCCTTCGCCTCGGCCTTCGCGGCAGCCGCTTCCGCGCGGGCGGCGGACGCGGCCGACTTCGCCACGTCGATGGTGCTGTTCGCCTCGTCGGCGGCGTTGCGGAGCGCGGCCAGGGACTGCTCCTGCCGGTCCTTCTCCGCGATGAAGGCCGGATCCTCCGGCGCGGGGGCCAGGCTGAGCCGCTTGAGCGTACGCACGCCGAACAGCACCGCGCCGACCACCACCGCGACAAGCAGCAGGACCACCACGAGGAGAACCACGTCGAAGGCGCTCATCGCACGATCCCGTACCGGTGCGCCACCCCGTCGAACCGCGCCGCCGCGCCGGCCCCGGTCGTCCCGTCGAACCGCTTCGCCGTGCCGGCCGACGCCGTCCCGCCGAACCGCGCCGCCGCGCCGGCCCCGGTCGCCCTGTCGAACCGCTTCGCCGCGCCGGCCGACGCAGCCCCTCCGGCCCGCGTCGCCCCGTCGAATTGCCCGGCCGTGCCGGCCAACGCCGCCCCCGCGGTCCGCGCTGCCGTGCCGGTTCGGTTCGCACCGGGTGTCCGCCGTGACATGGCGGGCCGGGGCGCCGCGTGGAGCGGCCGTGGCCGCCCCTTCGGTCGAGAATCGCCGGCCGGCCGGGATCGGGCACCCGGCGAGGACCGGCCGGGACCGTGTGGCAGACCGCCGGTGAACCTGTGCCGCCGTGCCATGGCCGCCTCCCCTGAACGTCGACCGCAGGACACGCGCGAAGACGCGCCTGCGGCTCTGGACGCCCGACCCGAGCGGCTGGCTCTGGGCAGCTTTCCGTCGGCGGTGCCCCTCGTTGGGCACCGCCAGCGGCCGGTTGCAGTTGTCGGAGGCTCCGGACGGATCCGGAGCTGCCGTCAAAGGCCGGTGAAGCTGGCCAAAGTGATGCTGTCTTGTTACGCGTTCTATGTTGTGCGCTTAGCCTGCGCTGGTCGGGCAAAGTGAGCCTGTATGGCGAGGCTAGGTCGCGAGGGGCGGTTCGGTCAAGGAGTCATGATCAAACCACCCGGACGGAGAGAAGTTGAGCCGTCACGGACTGCTGAGAATATGCCGGACAGCGTCGGACAAACCTCGCCGCCCGTCACCTTCCTGTGACCTTTTCCGCCTGCTCAGGACCCATGCCCCGGCACTCGGCCCGAGCCAGCCACCCGAGCCGCCCCCCCAGCCGCTGAAGATCCACTCCACCTCGCCGAAATGGCGGCATCCCACCGCCATCGACCCCGCCACTTCGCCGAAACGGAGTGGATCACGCAGCCTGGGACAGGGAACGGGCGGCCGTCACCAGGGCAAGGTTGTCCGCTGCGGTGCTGCCGTCGGGCAGCAGCAGCGTGTCCTCCAGGCCGATCCGGGTGTGCAGGCCCCGGCGGACCGCCTCGGCGAACACCGGCCAGGTGGCCGGGCCTTCGCCGTGCAGCAGCACCGGCGGGCACCCGTCCGGCAGCCCGACGCCGATCGCGGGCACGTCGGCGAGCCCGGCCGGGACCGCGGTCGCGTCAGCGAGCCTCGCCGGGACCGCGGGCATGTCGGCTAGCCGGGCCGGGGTCGCGGCCGGGTCGGCGAGCGCGGCCGGGGTCGCGGGCATGTCGGCGAGCCTCGCCGGGACCGCGGTCGTGTCGGCGAGGCGGGCCGGGGTCGCGGCCGGGTTGGCGAGCGCGGCGAGGATCGCGGTCGCGTCGGCGAGCGCCGCCTCCACCGGTTCGGCCATGCACTCGACGAGCACCCGCCCGGTCGGTGTCGACCAGCGGCGCCAGGCGTCCACCGCCGCCTCCGTCCACAGGCCGGCCTCGACCATGACGCCACGCTCGTGCAGGGCCGCGGCGACCTCGGCCGCCCCGGGCTCGTGGGCGTTGACGGAGGCGAAGTCGGGCAGCACCGTCCAGGCGCGGACGGCGGCGACCCGCTCGGCCGGGTCCGGCACGATCCAGGCGCCGGTGCTGACCCCGACCGGCAGGCCGGGCCGGGCCGCCCGGACGGCGGTGAGCGCCGCGGCGATCACCGTCGGGTCGAGCGACTCGACGCCACTGTCGTCACGGGGATGGACGTGCACCGCCGCGACACCGGCGTCCGCGCACCGCACGGCGTCGGCCGCCAACTCGGCCGGGGTGAGCGGCACCGCGGGATGCTCGTCCCGCCGTCGGCCACCGTTGAGGCACGCCTTCAGCATCCGGTGTACACCTCCTCGACGTCGGCGGGCCGGGACGGTCAGTCGTGCCGGCGGGCGTCGAGGTCGTTCTCGGCGTCGGCCATCGCGTCGGCGTCGATGTGCTCGGCGAACTCGGCCGCCTCGGCGCTCTGCGCGGCGAGGGCGTCCTTCACCGCGCGGATCGCCACGCCGGCCGGGTAGCCCTTACGCGCCAGCATGCCGACCAGGCGCCGGAACACCGCGTCGGGCTCGCCCCGGGCGGTGCGCAGCTTCCGCTCCACCAGGGCCCGGGCCGTCTCCTCCTCGGTCTCCTGGTCGAGCCCGTCCAGGGCGGCGCCGGCCACCTCGCCGTCGACGCCCTTCTGGCGCAGCTCGTTGGCAAGCGCCCGGCGGGCCAGCCCACGGCCGGTGTGCCGGCTGCTCACCCAGGCCCGCGCGAAGGCGGCGTCGTCGACGATGCCGACCTCGTCGTAGCGGTCGAGAACCTGCTCGGCCACCTCTTCGGAGATGCCTCGCCGGGCCAGCGCGCCGGCCAACTCGGCCCGGGTGCGTGGCCGGGTCGCGAGCTGCCGCAGACAGATCTCCCGGGCCACCTCGGCCTCGTCGCGCGGCGGAGCCGGAGCCTCCCCTGGTTCGGGCTCCGCCGCGCGACCACGGCGCCCACGGCGGGGCTGGGGCGTGCCGGTGGCGTCACCCGGACGGGGTGGGCTGGCATCCCAGCCCCGCCCCGTACGGGCGCGTCGTCCTGCCACGGATCAGCGGATCAGAAGTCGACCGGCGGCAGCTCCGGGCCGCCGGTGGCGTCGCCCGTACCGCCGGTGCCGACGCCGAGCTTCTCCAGGATCTTCTTCTCGATCTCGGCCGCCACGTCCGGGTTCTCGCGGAGGAACTCGCGGGCCTTCTCCTTGCCCTGGCCGAGCTGGTCGCCGTCGTAGGTGTACCAGGCGCCGGACTTGCGGATGATCGCCTGCTCCACGCCCACGTCGATCAGGGAGCCCTCGCGGGAGATGCCCTTGCCGTACATGATGTCGAACTCGGCCTGCTTGAACGGCGCGGCGACCTTGTTCTTCACGACCTTGACCCGGGTGCGGTTGCCGACCACGTCGGTGCCGTCCTTGAGGCTCTCGATGCGGCGCACGTCGAGCCGGACCGAGGCGTAGAACTTCAGCGCCCGACCACCGGTGGTGGTCTCCGGGCTGTTGTGCACCATGACGCCGTCGACGAAGTAGTTGTGGTTGCCCTCCACCTCGATGTCGAACCGGTTCATCGACCGGGTACGGGGCTTGACCCGTACGTCGATGACCCGCGCCGGCACCGGGGTGAGCTCCTCCGGCACGAACTGCGGCTCCACCACGCACTGCCCGCGGAACCGGGGCAGGAGCTTCGACTCCATGGCGACCGGAACGTAGGGCGCGATCAGCTCTTGGAACGTCGCCGACGCGTCGGTGGTGAAGATGATCGACACGGTCTGTCGGGCGCCTCGCGCAACCAGCTTCACGTCCAGGCCGTACGCGTCGCGCAGGTGGTCGACCAGACGGGCCCTGGTCCCCTCCGCCATCGCCTCGACGCAGATCTCGATCCGACCCGAACCACCTGCCGTCCGCTCCTGCAGACCCTTGGAGCGCAGCGTGAAACAGCCGTCGTCCATGAACCACACGGCGAGCGCCAGCGGGGTCAACGCCTTGAGGTAGTCCCAGCTCAAGTGCTTCTTACCGTCACCGAGATAGACCGCGCGACGCAGCTCGTCCAGCTCGGGCAGCGGCGTGAAGTCGACGAAGCTCGCGCCGCGGGCGTCGGTGCGGCGGGAATGGCCGATGTTGCCCAGCAGGGAGACCTTCCAGTCGAGGTAGGCGACCTGCTGGACGCCGTGCCCCAGCCGGAAGCGGACACCGGAGCGGTCCCGCTGGTTCGGCGACAGTGCCCCGTCGCCCATCAGCGAACCGAGCACGACCTGCCACTGCTGCTCGCTGAGACGACGCGACTCGGCGAGCATCACCCGGTCGCCGGCGATCAACTCGCCCGCCTCCCGCCAGCCGCCGGGCGTCCGGATCAGGTGATTGGCGGTCGCGGCGAACTGGGACCGCCCGTTGCCGCCGGACCTGGCGACGGTGAACTGGAGGAACTGCTCCGCCGGCCCGTTGTTGAACCAGTTGGTGATCCGCTTGGGCTCCACCCGGTCGGTGTCCGGGTTGTAGGAGAGAACCTCGACATCCATCCGCTGGTTGACGATCTTGCCGATCTTCTCCTGCGTGCCGTCGGCCAGGGTGACCCTGGTCGAGTACGACATGCAGCCGAACATGACACCGATCTTCTCGCGGAGCTGGTTGATGAAGATCGCGGTGGTGCCGGTGTTGTTGAGGATGCCGGTGATCTTCCGCAGCGCCTGGCTCATCAGCCGGGCCTGGAGGCCGACGTGGCTGTCGCCCATCTCGCCCTCGATCTCGGCGCGTGGCACCAGGGCGGCGACCGAGTCGATCACGATGATGTCGATCGCGCCGGAGCGCACCAGCATGTCGGTGATCTCCAGCGCCTGCTCGCCGGTGTCCGGCTGGGAGACCAGCAGGGCGTCGGTGTCGACACCGAGGGCCTTCGCGTATTCCGGGTCGAGCGCGTGCTCGGCGTCGATGAACGCGGCGATGCCGCCGGCCCGCTGGGCGTTGGCCACCGCGTGCAGGGCGACCGTGGTCTTACCGCTGGACTCCGGACCGTAGATCTCGACGACCCGGCCCCGGGGCAGACCGCCCACGCCGAGGGCCACGTCGAGCGCGATGGAGCCGGTCGGCGTGACCGCCGTCTGGATGACCGGCCGCTCCCCCAGCCGCATCACCGAACCCTTGCCGAATTGCTTGTCGATCTGAGCGAGAGCAAGGTCGAGTGCCTTCTCCCGGTCAGGACCTGCCGCCATCGTTGCCACCCCTGCCTTCGCCGGCGTCTTTCCTGAGCTTCGCGTCACGCGGGACACGCTAGGCGCTGGGTCCGACAGAAAACCAGCCGACGGGCCGCGAGCTGTGGACGAGCACCCCGCTGTGGACAATAGCCGAACAGGTGTACGACTGGGCAAGCGACACGCGGAACCGGCGAAAAGGCTGCTCAGCGTAGTCGCGCGGGCACCCGGTCGGGATATGCGGCCACCACCGCGCGCCACACCACGTGTGTCTCCTCACCGGCGGCCAGGGCCTGCTCGACGGTCCGCCCGCCGAGTTGGGACAACACCTGGTCGCTGGCGATGCTGGCCGCGTAGCCCGGCCCGAACGCCTCCTCCAGCCGCGTCCAGAAGTCGGTCAGCCGCACGTGTTCAGTCCTCCTCTTGATGTCCGCCCGGACTCCGCAACGCCAGCGCCACCAACGGCACCACCGCGATGGCCGCCAGCAGGGTCAGCGTCGGGTACCCCACGGCCCGCAGGACGAACCCGCTCACCGCCGCCGCACCCGCCCCGGCCAGCCCCATGAGCAGGTCGGACAGGCCCTGCACGCCGGGCCGGTCGGCGGTGGGCACCGACTCCGACAGCAGCGTCGAGCCCGCCACCATCGTGCCCGACCAGCCCAGCCCGAGCAGCGCCAGCCCCACCGAGAGCGGCGCGGTGTGGTGGCCGGCGGTGCCGGCGACCGCGCACGCGGCCAGCAGCAACGCCACGCCGCCGAGGATCACCGGCCGCCGGCCCAGCCGGTCGGTCAGCCAGCCCACCACCGGCGACAGCGCGTACATGCCGGCGATGTGCAGGCTGAGCACGATGCCGACCACCCGCAGCACGTCCGCGTCGGAGTGCCACTCGCCGAGGTGCACCGGGGTCATCGACATCACCGCGACCATCACCAGGTGCCCCACCGCGACCGCCGCGATGCCGAGGCGGGCGGCCGGCAGTCCGCGTACCGTCCGCCACGCGGCGACCATGCCACCGCGGCGGGTGACCGCCGGTGCGGGGCCGGCGGGACGTGCGTCCTCGGCCGCCGCCAGCCGGCGCGCGGTGAGCAGCGGGTCCGGCCGGAGCAGGATCAGGAGTACGACGGCGGCCAGCACGAACGCGACGGCGCTGAAGGCGAACGGGCCGGCCAGCACCGGCAGGCCCCACCCCCGGGTGGTGTCGTCGGCGAGCGCGGCGAAGTTCGGCGCGGCCACCGAGCCGATGGTGGTGGCCCAGACCACGAGCGACAACTGCCGGCCGCGGCGCTCCGGCGCGGCCAGGTCGACCGCCGTGTAGCGGGCCTGGAGGTTCGCCGCCGTGCCGCCGCCGAACAGCAGCATGCCGACGAAGAGCAACGGCACCACGCGGGTCGCGGTGGCCACCACCACGAGCGCCCCGCCGGCCGCGCCGACCAGATAGGCCGCGACCAGGCCCGGTCGCCGCCCGCGGGCCGCCATCAGCCGGGTCACCGGTACGGCGAGCAGCGCGGCCCCGACCACGCCGGCGCTCTGTGCCAGCCCGGCCAGGGCGGTGCCGGCGACCCGGGCCGCGAGCAGCGCGCCGACCGAGATGCCGATGGCCACGCCGACGCCGCCGATGATCTGGGTACAGACGAGCAGCCGGAGGGTACGCCGCTGGATGCCGGCGACGTCGGGCCGGGGCGGTGCCGGCGCGGTCAGGTCGGTGGTCATGGCGCTCCTGGGGTACGGCGGGGGCCTCATCGTCCCCTACCGGGCCGGGCGACGAGCACCCGGTTTCGCTACAGGCCGAGGCCGCGGCCGATGATCTCCTTCATGATCTCGGTGGTGCCGCCGTAGATGGTCTGCACCCGGCTGTCCAACCAAGCCTTCGCCACCGGGTGCTCCAGCATGAAGCCGTAGCCGCCGTGCACCTGCACGCACCGGTCGGCGACCCGGGTCTGCAACTCGGTGGTCCACCACTTGGCCTTCGCCGCGTCGGTCACCGAGAGCCGGCCCGCGTCGTGCTCGGCCACGCAGTGGTTGACGAACGTCCGGGCGATGGTGACCTCGGTGTCCAGCTCGGCCAGGAGGAACCGGTTGTGCTGGAACGCACCGATCGGCCGGCCGAACGCCTCCCGGGACCGGGCGTACCCGACGGTCAGCGCGAGCAGCTTCTCGCAGGCCGCCACCGCGCCGACGGCGATGCTCAGCCGCTCCCGGGGCAGGTTGGCCATCAGGTGGTAGAAGCCCTGGTTCTCGACGCCGATCAGGTTTTCCGCCGGCACCCGGCAGTCGTCGAAGAACAGCTCGGCGGTGTCGTTGGCCTTCAGGCCGACCTTGGCCAGCCGGCGGCCCCGGTCGAAGCCCGGGGTGCCGCTCTCCACCACGACCAGGCTCACGCCGTGCGCGCCCCGGTCCGGGTCGGTCTTGACCACGACCACCACGAGGTCGGCCATCTCCCCGTTGGTGATGAACGTCTTCTGGCCGTTCAGCACGAGCGAGTCGCCGTCGCGGACCGCGGTGGTGCGGATGCCGGCCAGGTCGCTGCCCGCGCCCGGCTCGCTCATCGCGATCGCGGTGACCAGGTCACCGGAGCAGAAGCCGGGCAGCCAGCGCTTGCGCTGGTCGTCGGTGGTCAGCTCGGTCAGGTACGGCGCCACCACGTCGTTGTGCAGGCCGAAGCCCAGCCCGGTGCAGCCGGACGCGACGATCTCCTCGTCGAGCACCGCGTTGAACCGGAAGTCGCGCTGCCCGCCACCGCCGTACGCCGGGTCGACGTCCGGGCCGAGCAGGCCGGCCGCGCCCGCCTTGCGCCACACCTCGCGGTCGACGATGCCGTCGGCCTCCCACCGCTCGTGGTGCGGCACCGCCTCCCGGGCCAGGAACCGGCGGCACAGGTCCCGGAACTCCTCGTGCACGGGCTGGTAGAGATGCTGCTCCATGGCGGCCAGTCTGGCACCGCTCACCCGCCCCGAACAGGGGCCGCATGAGCGAACGCACCGAGCGAAGCGAGGGCCGTGAGCGCATGCCGGTGTGGATGGTGGTCGGCCGGCCCGAGGCACGTCAGGATGGTCGGATGGGCACGTTGACCGGAGCACAGATCGCCGACGCCGGGCTGGCCGGGTGGGCGTACCTGCTCGGGGCGCTGCACACCCGCATCCGTACCCCCGATTTCGCGGCCGGCCTGGCGCTGGTGGCCGCGGTCGGCGCGGAGGCCGAGCGGGTCGACCATCATCCCGACTTGGACCTGCGCTACACGTTCGTGGACGTGCGGCTGTGGTCGCACGACGTCGGCGGGGTCACCGGCCGGGACCTGCGGCTGGCCCGGACCATCTCGGCGCTCGCCGCCGACGCCGGGCTGACGCTCACCTCCGCCGGCCTGACCCGGCTGGAACTCGGGCTGGACAGCCCGGAGCACGCCGCCGTGGCGCCGTTCTGGCGGGCGGTCCTGGCGTGGGCGCGGCCGGACGACGGCGCCGCCGACGACGAGGTGCGCGATCCGGCCGGCGCGCTGCCGACGATCTGGTTCCAGGCATCGGGCCGCGACGAGCCCCGGCAGCGCTGGCACCCGGACGTGTGGGTCGACCCGGCCGAGGTCGCGCCGCGCATCGAGGCGGCGCTCGCGGCGGGCGGCACGCTTGTCAGCGATGCCGAGGCGCCGAACTTCTGGGTGCTCGCTGACCCGGACGGCAACCGGGTCTGTCTCTGCACGTGGCAGGGCCGCGGCTGACTCAGCGGGCGGGCAGCCGCACCCGGCCGTCGCCGACCGCCCGGCGCTCCACCCGCAACCCCTTCGACTGTACGAAGATGCGCCGCCGCCTGACCGCCTCGCCCTTCGCGTCCACCTCGTAGCCGTCGACCCACCGCCAGCCGTCGAAGGTGGCCGCGTCGGTGACGTCCCTGATCACCCGGAACCGGATCGGCTTCGTGAACTGGACGCTCGCCGCCCTGGTGACAAGCAGGAGGTCACCGCCGTTCAGCACCATCGGTCCCCGTCCGGTCCCGCCAGGCGCGCAGCGTCTCGCACGCTCGTGTGAGTCGTTCGCAACCGCCGTCCGCCTCGCACCGCGAGCAGGGCAGCCGGTGATGGAAGTCGAGCACGTAGCCGGCCATGATCACGGCAAACGGCGGCGTCGCGTGGGCGCCGGCCCGATCCGGGTACGCCGTGGCCGGCTGCACCATGTCGACCGGCTCGTCTTCTCGTGGGAACCATTTCCACCTGGGCATCCCCGGCCTCCGCATCGTCGCCGCTTTCCCACACGATGCCGAACGGTGACAGGACCCTCACACTGCGTTGATGTATGTTCGTGAGACGTCGGGGACGTCCACTGGGGAGGGCACCGTGAACCACGGACTCATAGCGGCCATGACCGAAGCGGGTGAGACCGCGGAGAGCCTCGCAGCTCAGACCGGTGTCGACCCCAAGACGGCACAGCGTTGGGTCAGCCGTGGGCGCATCCCTCGCCCCCTAGCCCGCTCCCGGGTGGCCGCCATCCTCGGCAAGGACGTCAAGGACCTGTGGCCGGACGTACTCAAGAGACGTGAGCCGTCATGGTTCCGCCCCTGGGCCGACATCGAGCGGGAAGCCCTGGAGCTTCGATGGTTCGAGCTGGTCTGGGTGCCGGGATTGTTGCAGACCGAGGCGTACGCCAGAGCGACACTCGCGATGGAGTCGCTGACCCCTGGCGAAATTGAGCAGTTGGTCTCAGCTCGGATCGAGCGGCAATCGGTCCTTCACAGGTCCCGACCGCCTCTGCTCATCGCCGTCATGGACGAGGCAGCCCTTCGCCGTCCAGCCAGCATCAAAAAGGACGACACCCTGATGCGTGAGCAGTGCGAACACATCCTTGCTTGCGCCGAGTTGCCCTGCGTGCGCGTTCACGTGGTCCCGTCGGCCACGCCGATGTACCCCGGGATGGGAGGGCCGTTCATCCTGGCGGAGATGCCTGACGGCACCCGCACAGCGCACATAGACGCGCAGGTCAGGGCACAGATCATCGAGGATCGAGGGGAAGTCGCTACCCTGGAAGGCCGCTGGGCGCGCATAGTAAGCGAAGCGCTCCCCCGAGCGCAGTCTCTCGACCTCATCAGGGAAGCGGCGGCGTCATGGACCTGAGCAACGCGCACTGGCGTAAGAGCACCAAGAGCGGCAACAACGGCGGCGCGTGCGTGGAGGTCGCGGCAAATCTCCCCGGTGTCGTCGCCGTCCGGGACAGCAAGGACGAGCACGGGCCGGCGCTGGTGTTCGCCCCGGCGACCTTCGCGACGTTCGTCTCCGCGGTCAAGGATCGACGCCTCGCTTGACCTGGCGTCCGTGACCCCGCCGGCGTCATCCACCACACCCGGCAGGCGCCCTCCGACCCGCAGACACCCATAGCGTTCCACTCACGCCCCACCCGGCCCACGAGTGGAACGCCAAGGGTGCCTCAGGCCGCTCCAGACACCCATAGCGTTCCACTCACGCCCCACCCGGCCCACGAGTGGAACGCCAAGGGTGCCTCAGGTCCCTCTAGACACCCATAGCGTTCCACCCACGCCCCACCCGGCCCAAGGGTGTGAGTCGGATTGGCGCTCCACCCGACGCCGGAGGATCGGCTGAGGTGGGACAGCAGGGACGAGCACGGGCCGGAGCGGTCGAGGGCCAGCGCCCGGGCTGACTCAGCGCAGTGCCCCGGCCGCCACCTTCAGGTCGGCGACCAGGCCCTCGTACGCGATGTCCTGGTTGTCGGCGCGCAGCACGGCGGACGGGTGGATGGTCGCGAGCAGCCGGGTGGTCGGCGCGTCGGCGACCGTGCCGGCGCGATCCACCGGCACCTCGGCGAAGTCCTCCGGATGCTGCGCGGCGGCCGGCCACGGCAGCAGTTCGCCGCGCTGCTTCGTCACCCGGAACGTCGGTCCGAGCAGCGCCTTGGCGGCGGTGGCGCCGAGCACCACCACGATCTCCGGATGCAGCCGGGCGAACTCGGCGACCAGCCAGGGGCGGCAGGCGGTGACGTGCACCCGGTCCGGGGTCTGGTGGATGCGCCGCCTGCCGCGCAGTTCGAAACGGAAGTGCTTCACCGTGTTCGTCAGGTAAAGCTGGCCGGGGTCGAGGCCGGCGTCGTCGACGGCCCGGCGCAGCAGCCGACCGGCCGGGCCGACGAACGGCAGTCCCTGCTGGTCCTCCACGTCTCCCGGCTGCTCGCCGACGAGGACCACGCGGGCGCGCTCGTCACCCCGGCCGAAGACGGTCTGTGTCGCGCCCCGGTACAGCTCGCAGCCCCGGCAGCCGGCCGACGCCGCCCGCAGCGCGGCGATGGTGTCCGCCTTCGGCGGAATGAACTCCTGCGCCCCGGGCGCGCTGTCGATCTCGGCCATGCCGACCGTTCTACCCCCTCGGCCGTCCGCCACGCCGCATCTCCCGGCGTGTTAAGCGGGGCCCCCGCCTCTACCAGAAGCGTTAATAGGGGGCCCCGCCTTGCACGGGCAGCACCGCGCGGGCGAGCGCGTCGGCGAGCGGCGGCAGGTCGGGGTCGGACAGGGTGCTCACCGTGAGTCGGACGGCGGGGGCGGCGGCGATCCGGTAGAGACTGCCCGGCGCCACCGACCAACCGGCGTCGCGTAACGCGGTGACCGCGACCGTCTCGTCGGGCACCGGCACCCACACGTTGATCCCGGTCCGCCCGTGCGCGGCCAGCCCGCGCGCGGCGAGCGCGGCGACCAGACCGTCGCGCCGCCGGTCGTAGCCGCCGGCCGCGCGCCGCACCAGCTCACCGGTGGCCGGGTCGCGCCAGAGCGACAGGACCAGGCGTTGCAGCACGGTGGACACCCAGCCGGCGCCGACGCGCGCCCGGCCGGACACCCGGGCCACGGTGGCCTCGTCGCCGGCGAGCACGGCGAGCCGCAGGTCGGGCCCGTAGGGCTTGCTCACCGACCGGACGAAGGCCCACGCCGGGGTCGCCCCGGCGAGCGGGTGCAGGGGTACGCGGGCCAGCTCGGCGGCGTGGTCGTCCTCGATCACCAGCAGGTCGGCGCGGCCGGCGAGCAGCGTACGCAGGGCCGCCGCCCGGTCGGCGGAGACGGCCGCGCCGGTCGGGTTCTGGGCCCGGCTGGTCACCACGAGCGCGCGTACCCCGGCCGCCAGCGCGGCCCGCACCCCGGCCACGCTCGGGCCGTCGTCGTCCACCGGCACCCCGACGGTACGCAGCCCGAGCGCGGCGATCAGGTCGAGCAGGTTGGCCCAGCCCGGGTCCTCCACCGCCACCGCGTCGCCGGGGCGCAGGTGGGCGGCGAGCAGCCGCTCGATGCCGTCGAGCGCGCCGCCGGTGACGGTCAGCTCGTCGGCCGGCACCCCGTCGGCGGAGAGCCGTTCCCGGGCGGCGGCGGCCAGTTCGGGCAGGACGGCGGCGTCCGCGTACCCGGTCGGGGTGCCGACCTCGGCGGCGAGCGCGGCCAGGTGCGGACCGAGCGGGGGCAGCAGCCGGTGGTCGGGGTGCCCGTCGGCGAGGTTCCGGGTGCCGGGTCGCGGTGGGGGCGCCAGCGCGGCGCGGCGGGTGGCCACCGGCGGTCGGGGGCGGACCCGGGTGCCGTGCCGGCCGGCGGTCGCGATGAGGCCCCGGTGCCGCAGGTCCTGGTACGCCCGCGCGACGGTGGCCGGGCTGACGCCGAGGTCGGCGGCGAGCGCGCGGACCGCCGGGAGGGAGTCGCCGGGGGCGAGGGCGCCGGTGCGGATGCCGGATTCCACGCTCGCCGAAATGGCCGCCGACGTGGAGCCGGTCACCTGATAATGTGCTGCCACAGTTTCAGCATTGTACTAGAACAAAGGCGGGATGTCGCATGTACCCTCCGACCCATCGCACCACCGCCACCCGCACCCGCGATCGGATGCGCTACGACCGGGCCACCGCCCACGCGCTGCTCGACGAGGCGTACCACTGCGCGCTGTCGTTCGTGGTGGACGGCGAGCCGCGCGTCCTGCCGACCCTGCACGTCCGCGTCGACGACACGCTCTACCTGCACGGCTCGACCGGCAGCCGGCCGCTGCTCGCCGCCCGGGGCGAGGCCGGGCTGGCGGTCTGCGTCGCGGTCACCCACCTCGACGGGTTGGTCTACGCCCGCTCGCAGTTCCACCACAGCGCCAACTACCGGTCCGTGGTCGTGCACGGCGCCGCCCGCCTCGTCGACGACGCCGACGAGAAGGCCCGGGTGCTGACCGCGCTCGTGGAGAAGGTGGCCGCCGGCCGGTCCGCCGACAGCCGGCCGCCGAACCGGCGCGAGCTGGCCGAGACGGCGGTGCTGGCGCTGCCGCTGCGCGAGGTGTCGGTGCGGATGCGCACCGGCGGGGTGAACGACGAGCCGGCCGACGAGAGCCTGCCGTACTGGGCCGGGGTGCTGCCGCTGCGCCTCACGCCGGGGCGGCCCGAGCCGGCCGACGGCGTGACCGCGCCGGTGCCGGCGTACCTGCGACCGGCGCGCTCGGCCTGGCTGGAGCCGGTGGCGCTGCGCGGCGCGCACGTGGTGCTGGAGCCACTCGACCTCGCGCACGCCGAGGACCTGTACGCGGCCACCGACGACCCGGAGGTGTGGCGGCACCTGGGCAGCCCGCAGCCGGCCGACGCCGCCGGGATGCGCCGGATCCTCGCCGCCTACCTCGACGCCCAGCAGCGCGGCGAGCAGGTGTGCTGGGTGCAACGCTGCGCCGCGACGGGTGCCGTGGTCGGCACCACCTCCTGGTACGAGGTCGACCCGGCCCGCCGGTCGCTGGCGATCGGCCACACCTGGCTGGGTCGGCCGTGGTGGCGCACCGGCATCAACACCGAGGCGAAGCTGCTGCTGCTCACCCGGGCGTTCGAGGAGTTGGACGCGATCCGGGTGGCTTGGCACACCGACGCCCGCAACGAGCGTTCCCAGCGGGCGATCGACCGGCTCGGCGCGACCCGTGAGGGTGTGCTGCGGCGGCACCGGCAGCGCCCGGACGGCTCCTGGCGCGACACGGCGCAGTACTCGATGCTCGCCGAGGAGTGGCCCACCGCCCGACGCGCCCTCGCCGGGCGGCTCCAGCGTAAGGAGGGGGCCCCGCTTAACGCATTTGGTAGAGGCGGGGGCCCCGCTTAACACCCGTCGCGGCGCGAGCGCGACGCTCAGGTGCCGTCGCCGGCGCCACCGCCGACGCCTCCGCTGCCGGCCGTGCCACCCAGGCCGTACCCGGGGGCGACCGGGTGGTCGGGAGCGCGGCTGACGTGCGCCGACTCGCGGATGGTGGCGGACCAGTCGGCGTGCGCCGCGGCGGCGGCGTGCCTGTCGATGGCGTGCCGCAACCAGCCGTCCACCGTGGAGACCCAGTCCCGCCGGTCCGCCCCGGCGTGCCAGATCCGGAACCGGCTGATGCTCTGGTGGGTCACCCCGGCCAGGGAGAGACGCCGGTCCAGCCAGAACAGCACCTCCATGCCGGCCGAGTTCGTCAACATGATCACTTCCAGCTCGGTGATCGGCCCGGCGTAGAGCGGGGCGGCCCAGAACCCGAGCCGCTGCTGGAACGGCAGCGCCTGCTCCACCCCGGGCAGCCGGCCCTGCTGGAGTCCCGCCTGCCGCATCACGAAGCCGAGCGTGTCGAGCGCGGCGAGCAGGTGCTGCTGGGTGGGCAGCGGGTGGATGAGGACCGGCACCATCTCGCCCTGGTCCAGGTCCGGGTCGACGGACACCTCGGTACGCAGCCCGGTGCGCAGGGTCATCAACGGCACCCCGCCGAACACCGTGACCGGTGTCTCCCAGGGCAGCGGCACGGCGAAGTCGACCGCCCGCCGCCGTCCGGCCGGCACCACGAACCGCCCGGCGACCGTCCATTGGTGATATTGCACGAGCCGGCGTGGCGCGCCCGGGTCCTCCGGCTCGACCTGCGCGACAAGTCCCAGCCGGATGCGCCGGACCGGGACGTCCTCCCCCTCGGCGGCGAGCGTCACCCGTCCCGGCAGCCGCAGACCCGGCCGGGTGCTCGGGTTGCTCAGGGTGCTGCTGACCGAAAGCCCGATCCCGAAGGACCCCCTGGACACCCCCGTCACCCGCACGCTGCGGCTTTCCCCCCGCGCGCCCTCACACACCCCCATCGGGTCGCGCCCTGTTTCACGGAAAGTGTGGCTATCCGGCCTCGAATAGCCACACTTTCCGTGAATCTGCGCCCAAGTGGGGTCGGGTGGGGTGGGTGGCGTGGGTGGTCAGCGGAGGCGGCGGCCTCGGGGGATCGGGTCGGTTTCGTCGTCGAACTCGCCGATGACCTCCTCCAGGAGGTCCTCCAGCGCGACGAAACCGATCGGGCGGGTCGGTCCGCCGCCGTTGCGCACCAGCGCGAGCTGGGCCTGGCGGCCCCGCATGGCGGCCACCGCCTCGCTCACCGACGCCTCGGCGGGCAGCGTGAACGCGCCCGTCATCAACTCTCCGGCGGTCGCCGGCCGGCCGTTGGTGACCGCCCGCACCGCCTCCCGCACGTGGACCAGGCCGCACACCTCGCCGCCCGGGTCGAGGACGGCGAGCCGGGACCGGCCGCTGTCCCGGGACACGTGCTCGATCCGCTCGGCGGTGTCGTCCCGGCGCACGGTGACGATCCGGTCGAACGGCTCCATCACCTGCGCGACGGTGGTGCCCTGCAACTCCAGCATGCTTGTCAGCAACTGGTGCTGCTCCGCGCCGAGCAGCCCGTGCTCCCGGGACTGCTCCAGCAGGATGCGCAGCTCGTCCGGGCCGTGCACCTGGGCGAGTTGGTCCTGCTGCTGCACGCCGACCAGCCGCAGCATCACGTTCGCCAGCCCGTTGAGCAGGGAGAGCACCGGACGGGCGATCCGGGCGAACGCCCGGAACGGCAGCGCCAGCAGCATCGCCGAGCGCTCCGCGTCGGTGATCGCCCACGACTTCGGCGCCATCTCACCGACCACCAGGTGCAGGAACGTCACCAGGGCGAGCGCGAACAGCAGGCCGACGACGTGACTGGCCGCGTCCGGCAGGCCGACCGCGTGCAGCAACGGACTGAGCAGGTGCTCGATCGCCGGCTCGGCGAGCGCGCCGAGGCCGAGCGTGCACAGCGTGATGCCGAGCTGGGCGCCGGCGAGCATCAGGCTCAGCTCGCGGACGCCGTCGAGCGCCGCGCGGGCCGCCCGACCACCACCGGCGGCCGACTGCTCCAGCCGGTACCGCTTGGCGGCGACCAACGCGAACTCGGCCGCCACGAAGAATCCGTTGAGCGCCAACAGCACCACGGAGAATGCCAGCGCGAACCCGGGGCTCATGCCGCACCCTCCCCGGACACGTCGGCGGTCGACCGCAGTCGCACCGAGTCGGCCACGTGCCGGTCCACGGCCAGCACCTCGACCAGCACCCGCGGCCCGGACGACGGCTCGTCGCCCGCGCCGCCGGGCGCGATCTCCAGCCGGTCGCCGACCTCGGGCACCCGGCCCAACTCCCGCATCACCAGGCCGGAGAGCGTGTCGTACTCGGGCGCCTCGGGCAGCTCGATGCCGGTGCTGTCGACGACCTCGTCGATCCGCCAGCGGGCCGGCACCACCCAGGAGCCGTCCTCCTGCCGGGCCGGCGCCCGCTCCGGCGGGTCGTCCTCGTCGCGGATCGGCCCGACCAGTTCCTCGGCCAGGTCCTCCAGCGTGATCACGCCGGCGAACCCGCCGTACTCGTCGACCACGCAGGCCAACTGCCGGTGCCCGGACCGCAGCCGGTCCAGCACCGTCGGCAGCGGCAGCGTCTCCGGCACCAGCAACGGGGGTACGGCCACCGCGTCGATCCGGGTGCTTCCCCGCTCGGCCGGCGGCACCCCCAGCACGTCGGCGATGCCGACCACGCCGATCAGGTCGTCGACGCCCTCGGCGCCGCGGACCGGGAACCGGGAGTGACCGGTGTCGAGCATCTCGACGATCCGGCTGACCGGTTCGTCGGCCCGCACGGTGTGCACGTCCACCCGGGGCACCATGGCCTCGCCCGCGGTCAGCTCCCGGAAGTCGAGCCCCCGGTCGAGCAGGTCGGACATCTCCGCGTCGAGGTGCCCCTCCTCGCGGGACTCGGCGATGATCTGTTCCAGGTCGGCCGGGGTGGCGCCGCTGGGCAGCTCCTCGATCGGCTCGATGCCGACCCGGCGGAGCAGCCGCACGGCGGCCCGGTCGAAGAGGGTGATCAGCGGACCGGCGATCCGCAGGTAGACCAGGGTGGACCGGGACAGCGCCCGGGCGAGCGGCTCGGCCCGGGCGATGGCCAGGTTCTTCGGGGCCAGCTCGCCCAGGACCATCTGCACCACGGTGGCGATGACCAGGGCCAGCGCCACCGACAGCGGCAGCGCCACCGCGCTCGACACCCCGGCGACGCCGAGCAGGTCGGCCAGCCCGGCGCCCAGGTAGGGCTCGGCGACGTAACCGACGAGCAGGGCGGTCACGGTGATGCCGAGCTGGGCGCCGGAGAGCATGAAGGAGAGCCGACCGGTGACCTCCAGGGCCCGGGCGGCGGCCCGGTCGCCACCGTCGGCGAGTTGTTTGAGCTTGCCGCGGTCGACGGCGACGTAACCGAACTCCTGCGCCACGAAATAGCCGGTGGCGGCGGTGAGCACGGTGATGAGAAGGAGACCGACGAGGATCAGCACGGGAGGTTCAGGGCTCCCGGGGTCGTCGGAAAGGGGAGATGCCGGGTATAACCCGGCCGGCTACTGCTGCCCTCCGGGGCAGGAGAGTCGATCATGCCGCCATTTTATCGGTGCCCGCTGGATGCCCGCTGAAGGTGCCGGGAACCGCACCGCGGGTCCGGTTCACCCGTCGGCCAGCTCGTCGACGTCGAGCAGGGTCCGGTCGACCCGCCCGGACCGGTAGGCGGCCCGGCCGATCATCTGCGCGGCGACCGGCGAGGTGGAGAGCTGGAAGATCGCCACCAGCGCCAGCATCCCCAGGTCCGAGCCGGTACGCAGGCGCAACGCCAGCCCGCCCAGAAGCAGCAGCACGCCGAGCACCTGCGGCTTGGTGGCCGCGTGCATCCGGTCCAGGGTGTCCGGGAACCGCACCAACCCGATGCCGGCGACCAGGCTCAGCAGCGCCCCACCGAGCAGCAGGATCCCCCCGGCCCAGTCCGCGACCGCAGTCATGATTCGGCCCGGACGGCGAAGCGGACCAACGAGACCGAGCCGACGAAACCGAGCAGCGACAGCACCACGAGCACCGGCAGGGTGGTGGCGTGCCGGGTCACCCCCGCCTCCGCCCCGACCGCGCCGAGCATGGCCGCCAGCAGCAGGTCGGCGCCGACGATCCGGTCGAGCAGGGACGGGCCGCGGTAGATCCGGGCCAGGGCGAGCAGCGCGGTGGCGGAGAACAGCACGGCCAGCGCGACGGCGAGCAGGGCGGTCACGGTTGGTTCCTCCGATCGGCGGGTTCGAGGTCGAGCTGGCGTACCTCGGTGGGAGAGCCGACGGCGCGGACGATGCGCCGTTCGACGGCGAGCACGCGGTCGCGGCTGGCGGCCAGGTCCTCGGGGCCGCGCACGTCCAGCACGTGCACGTAGAGCACGCCCCGCGCCCGGTCGATGTCGAGGATCAGGGTGCCCGGCACCAGCGAGATCACCTCGGCGGTCAGCGCCAGGTTCAGGTCGGTGCGGACCCGCAGCGGCACCGCGATGATCGCGCCGCGCGGCCGGTAGCCGGGACGCAGCGCCACGGCCGCCACGTGCACGCTGGCGCTGACCAGCTCCGCGGCGAACGTGCCCGCCAGCACCAGCAGCGCACCGGGTCGCAACCGGCCGCCGAACGTGACCGGCGGCAGCGGGAAGAAGAACAGCACGGCCGCGCCGACCACCAGTCCGGTGAGCAGGTTGCCCCAGGACAGGTCGCCCCAGAGCAGCAGCCAGGCGACGACGAGCCAGCCGAGCGCGACGGCCTGGTCGCGCCACCGTCCGCCCCGGCCCACCGCCGGCGGGTCGGCGGCCGGCGGCGGGTCGCCCCGGCCCGGGGGCACGTCGCCGGTCACGGCACGTCCCGCGGCAGGACGGCCCGGACGTACGGGGTGCGCTGGCGCAGGTCGGTGGCGGCGTCCGCGGTGACCTGGAACAGCGGGCCGGCGACCAGGGTGAGCAGCACGCCGAGCGCCACGAGCGCGGCGGTGGCGCCGACCATCAGGCCGGGCAGCCGGGCCACCGGGGTGGTGGTGGCCAGTCGCGGTGACCGCCAGAACGCGATGTTCCACACCCGGGACGCCACGTAGAGGGTGAGCAGACTGGTGACCGTGCCCGCGCCGACCAGCACGGCGGGCAGCGGGCCCCCGGCCGCCACGCCGGCCTGGAGCAGGCCGAGCTTGCCGAGGAAGCCGGAGAACGGCGGGATGCCGGCCAGGTTCATCGCCGGCACGAAGAAGAGCACCGCGACCACCGGCGTGATCCGCGCCAGCCCGCCGAGCCGGCGCAGGTCGGTGCTGCCGGCCCGTTCCTCGACCAGGCCGGCGACCAGGAAGAGCGTGGTCTGCACGGTGATGTGGTGCACCACGTAGAAGATCGCCCCGGACAGGCCGGCGACGCTGCTCAACGCCACCCCGAAGATCATGTAGCCGATGTGGCTGACCAGGGTGAAGGAGAAGAGCCGCTTCATGTCCGACTGGGCCACCGCGCCGAGGATGCCGACCACCATGGTCAGGCCGGCCACCACCATCAGCAGGCCGGACAGCTCGCCCCCGGGGAACAGCAGCGTCTCGGTGCGGATGATCGCGTACACGCCGACCTTGGTCAGCAGGCCGGCGAAGACGGCGGTGACCGGCGCGGGCGCGGTCGGATAGCTGTCCGGCAGCCAGGCGGAGACCGGGAAGACCGCCGCCTTGATGCCGAACGCGAGCAGCAGCGTCAGTTGCAGGGCCAGGCGTACGCCGGAGGGCAGCGCGTCCAGCCGGCCGGCGAGCTGGGCCATGTTCACCGTGCCGGTGGCCGCGTACACCAGTCCGACGGCGGAGAGGAAGAGCAGCGACGACAGGACGCTGACCACCACGTACGTCGAGCCGGTGCGCAGCCGGACCTCGGTGCCGCCCAGCGTGATCAGCACGAAGCTCGCGGCCAGCAGCAGCTCGAAGCCGACGAAGAGGTTGAACAGGTCACCGGCCAGGAAGGCGTTCGCCACACCGGCGGTGAGCACCAGGTAGGTGGGGTGGTAGATGCTGACCGGCGCGGTCTCACCGGTCTCCGCCCGGCCCTGGCCGATCGAGTAGAGCAGCACGCAGAGCGTGACCGCCGCAGAGACCACCACCATCAGCGCCGCCAACTGGTCGGCCACCAGCACGATGCCGATCGGCGCCGGCCAGCCGCCCACCCGCGTCACCACCGGGCCGTGCCGGTACGCCCCGACAAGCAGCACGACCGCGACCACCAGGACGGTGGCCAGGCAGAGCACGCTTATCGCGCGCTGCAACCGGGGCCGCCCGGTCAGCATCAGGGTGAGCGCCGCGCCGAGCAGCGGCACCACCACCGGCACCGGCACCAGCCCGCTCACGGCGCCGCCCCGCGTGGCGAGCGCCGGGCTCCCGGGACCGGCTCGCTCCGCGTGCTCATGAGCCCCCGCCCCGGCGCAGCCGGCGGCGGGCCGGCTCCGGATCGACCTGTTCCGGGTCGCTGTCCGGGCCCTCGCCGCCGAGGTCCGCGGTGGCGATCTCCTTGCGCTCGGCCAGCCGGACGATCTGCCGGTCCTCCAGGTCGTCCTGCACCTCGTCGTCACCGCTCGTGTGCCAGCTCCGGTAGGCGACCGCGAGCAGGAACGCGGTCAGCCCGAACGTGATCACCACGGCGGTGAGCACCATGGCCTGCGTCAACGGGTCGCTCATCAGGTCGGGTTGCGCCGTGCCGACGAGCGGTGGCGCGCCGGACCGCCCGCCGAGCAGGATGAGCAGGTTCACGCCGTTGCCGAGCAGGATGATGCCGAGCAGGATCCGGGTCAGGCTGCGTTCCAGCAGCAGCGTGACACCGGTGGCGACGAGCACGCCGACCGCCAGCACGAGCACGAGCGTCGGCCCGGCCACGCCCCGCGTCATGACTGTCCCTCACGCCGGACGGCGAGACCCCGGGCCGGCTCGCCGGCGGCCTCGACGTGCCGGTCCACCTCGGCGCCCAGGCTGCGCAGGATGTCCAGCACCAACCCGACCACGACCAGGTAGACGCCGATGTCGAAGAAGACCGACGTGACCAGGTAGGAGTGCCACAGATCGACCTTGACGCTCTGCAGCGCCTCGCCGGTGAGCACCAGGCCGATCACGCCGCTGCCGACCGACAGGGCCAGGCCCGCACCGAGCACCATGCCCGCACCGACCGGCGCCGCCTCGGCCAGCTCGTACCGCCCGCCGGCCAGGTAGCGCAGGGTCAGCGCGAGGCCGGCGACCAGCCCGCCGGAGAAGCCCCCACCGGGGGCGTTGTGCCCGGAGAAGAGCAGGAACAGCGAGAAGACCAGCACGGTGTGGAAGATCAGCCGGGTGACCACCTCGAACACGACCGAGCGCCGCCGCTCGTGCAACGTCTGCCCGCCGCGCAACCAGACCGTACGCCCGGCGCGCGGCACGGCCGGGCGCGGACGGCGTGGGCGCGGCCCGGTGCGCGAGCGCTCGAAGATCAGGCTGGCCACCCCGGTCGCGGTCACCACGAGCACCGAGATCTCCCCCATGGTGTCCCAGGCCCGGATGTCGACCAGGGTCACGTTCACCACGTTGCGGCCGTACCCCTGGGTGACCGCCAGGTCGGGGAAGGCCGCGGAGATCGCCGGCGCCCGCCGGGCCCCGGCGGCGGTCAGCGTCAGACCGGCCGCCACCAGGCCGGCGGCGACCCCGACGACCCGCCGCACCCAGCGGCTGCGGCGCAGTGGGCGGGCCGAGAACCGTTCCGGCAGCCGGCGCAGCACCAGCACGAAGACGGCGATCGTCGCGGTCTCCACCAGGAACTGGGTGAGCGCCAGGTCCGGCGCGCCGTAGAGGACGAACATCATCGCGGTGCCGTAGCCGGTCACGCCGACGAGCAGCATGGCGGTGAGCCGGCGGCGCGCGCCGACCGCCAGCACCGCGGCCACCGCGATCACCACGCAGACCACCAGTTGGGCCGGGCTGTCCCAGGGCACCAGGTGGACCCGCCACGGCTCGGTGGTGACCATCGCCATGCCCGGCACCAGCACCAGGACGACGAGCACCGCACCGAGATACTGCGGCAGCGAACCACGCTGGGTGACGCTCGTGACGTGGATGGCGAACCGGTCGAAGCGGTGCGTCACCCACTCGTACCCCTGCCTGCCGGAGACCGGGGAACGCAGCGCGGCCAGCGCGGGCGCGAGCCGGGCGCGGGCCAGGTGCAGCGCCACGCCGCCGGCCAGCACCAGGGCGGAGAGGCCGAGCGCCGCGGTCGGCCCGTGCCAGAGCGCCAGGTGCTCCTCGACCGGGCCGAACAGTTCGGCGTACGGGTCGAGCAGGCCACCCAGCCAACCGGCGGCCGGCCCGGCGGCGAGCCCGGCCACGGCGAGCACCGCCGGCGGCAGGAGCATCGCCGCGGGCGCGTGGGCCACCGCGGTGGCCGGCATGCCGGGCCGGGTGCCGAACGCCCCCCACAGGAAGCGGATGCTGTAGGCGACCGTCAGCGCGCTGCCGACGACGAGCGCCGCCAGCACCCACGGCCGGTCGGCGAACGCGGCGAGCACCGCCTCCTTGGCCACGAACCCGAGCAGCGGCGGCACGCCGGCCATCGACGCGGCGGCCAACGCGGCGACGGTGGCCAGCACCGGCGCTGCCCGCCCCACCCCGGACAGCTCCCGCAGGTCCCGGCTGCCCGCCTGGTGGTCGAGGAGCCCGACGACGAGGAAGAGCGCGGACTTGAACAAGGCGTGCGCCGCCAGCATGGCGACGCCGGCGAGCGCCGCGGCCGGGGTGCCCGCGCCGAGCGCCACCGCGAGCAGGCCGAGCTGGCTGACCGTCCCGTACGCCAGCAGCAGCTTCAGGTCGCACTGCCGCAACGCCGCCCACCCGCCGGCGACGAGCGTGACCAGCCCGGCGACCACGGTGACCGGCCGCCACGGCCCGGCCGGGGCGAGCGTCGGGCCGAGCAGCCCGAGCAGGAAGACGCCCGCCTTCACCATGGCCGCCGCGTGCAGGTACGCGCTGACCGGTGTCGGCGCCGCCATCGCCACCGGCAACCAGGCGTTGAAGGGGAACACCGCGGACTTGGCAAGCGCGCCGGCCAGGATGAGCAGCACCGCGGTGACCAGGTATCCACCGCCGGGCAGCGGGGTGGCGGCCACCGTCGACAGGCGGTAGCCGCCGGCGTGGTGGCCGAGCAGCAGGAACCCGACGAGCATGGCCAGTCCGCCGAGCGTGGTGACGGTGAGCGCGTGCGCGGCGGCCCACCGGCTGGACCGGCGCTCCGCGCTGTGGCCGATCAGCAGGTAGGAGAAGACGGTGGTCAGTTCCCAGAAGACGTAGAGCAGCAGCAGGTTGTCGGAGACGACGAGCCCGAGCATCGCGCCGGCGAAGGCCACCATCACCGCCGCGAACCGGCCCAGACCGATCGAGCCGGCCCGGAAGTAGCGGGCCGAGTAGACGAGCACGAGCGCGCCGACGCCGCCGACCAGCAGCAGCATCAGCCAGGACAGCGTGGTGACGCGCAGCGCGAGGTCGAACCCCAACTGCGGGATCCAGGGGTACGTCTCGGCCACCGCGCCGCCGTCGCGTACCGCTGCGGTGTGCGCCACCGCCCAGCCGGCCGTGGTGGCCGGGGCGAGCGCGAGCAGCAGACAGGCGCGCGGACCCCACCGGCGGACCAGTGACGGCGCGAGCAGGGCCGCCACCAGGTGCAGGATCAGCAGGACGAGCACGCGCGCTCCCGGTCGAGGTGACAGCGCGCCGGGGCACGCTGGGTGCACGACCGATCAGACGCCACTTCCCCCGGCGGCCGGGCCGTTTTCCCCGAAACCCACCCCACCCCGCCGCCCCGGCCCGCTTGAGCCGGAGGTCGCGTCGACCGACGCGCTGACGGTCCTCGGTCGACGCGGCGTCGGGTGGGGGGCCGTCAGTGGAAGGGAGCGGCGTTGCGGCGGGACTGCGCCGCCTGGTTCGGGCGGTTGAGCTGCCGGGCCGTCCGGTCGACCACGCGCTGCGCGCCCGCGAGCGAGCGGACCGGCAGCCGGGCGTCCCGGCTCTCCCGCCGCAGGACGAAGTAGTGCACGGCGGCCCGGACCAGGGCCCGGTCGGCCGCGCTGGAACGGGCGGTGGCGACCACCATCTCGCGCAGGCGGCGGGCCAGCTCCTCGGCCAACTCGAGCTCCGGGCCGTCCAGGCCGGTGCGGAGCGCGGCGAGTCGGCTGTCGACCTTGCGGATGAGCACGTCGGTGCCGGTCGTGAAGCCTCGATCGTCCACGGTCATCCACGCCTCCACCCACGCCGCGTTGCGAGTGAAGTTACTTTATGTTGTAGCTTGCAAGCAAGCAGTTAAGTGAGACTTAACGGAATAATTGGCTTATTCATCGCGTCAATTCGCCGGGCGGGACAGAACCATCCGCCGCCGAGCCGGATGTCGTACCGGCGCGGCAGGATGGGGGCGTGGCGGACGAGGTGACCCCGGCAGGCGGGGTGCTGGCGAGTTTCGGCGCGGCGACCCGGGAGTGGTTCACCGCGGCGTTCGCCGCGCCCACCCCCGCCCAGCAGGGGGCCTGGCGCTCGGTCGCCGCCGGGCGCAACGCCCTGGTGGTCGCGCCGACCGGCTCCGGCAAGACGCTCGCGGCGTTCCTCTGGTCGCTCGACCGGCTGGGCAAGGAGTCACCGCCGACCGATCCCCGTCGGCGCTGCCGGGTGCTCTACGTCAGCCCGCTCAAGGCGCTCGCCGTCGACGTGGAGCGCAACCTGCGCACCCCGCTCATCGGCATCCGCCAGGCCGCCACCCGCCTCGGCCTCGTCCCGCCGGACATCACCGTCGGCATGCGCACCGGGGACACCCCGGCCGACGAGCGCCGGGCCTTCGCCCGCACCCCGCCGGACGTCCTCATCACCACGCCCGAGTCGCTGTTCCTGCTGCTCACCTCCGCCGCCCGGGACTCGCTGCGCGGGGTGGACACGGTGATCGTCGACGAGGTGCACGCGGTGGCCGGCACCAAGCGCGGCGCCCACCTGGCGCTCTCCCTGGAACGCCTCGACGCGCTGCTCGACCGGCCCGCCCAACGGATCGGGCTCTCCGCCACCGTCCGACCCATCGACGTCTGCGCCCGCTTCCTCGGCGGCGCCCGACCGGTCGACGTGGTGCAGCCGCCGGCCGACAAGACCATCGAGGTCAGCGTCCAGGTCCCGGTGGAGGACATGACCCGCCTCGACGAGCAGGAGCCACCGGAGGACGAGCTGGGCGCCGGTCCACGCCGGCCCTCCATCTGGCCGGCCGTCGAGGAACGGGTGCTCGCGTTGATCCGGGCGCACCGGTCCACGATCGTCTTCACCAACTCCCGGCGCGGCGCCGAACGGCTCTGCGCCCGCCTCAACGAGCTGGCCGCCGAGGAGTCGGAGGCGACGGCCGCCCCGGACGGCAGCCGCGTGGCCCGGGGCGGCGAGCCGGTGCGCGTATCCGATCTCCTGCCCTCCGGCGACGGCCCACCGGCCGGCGACGGCCCGGCGGACGGCGACGGCGGCCCGGCGGACGGCTCCGGCCCGACAGGCGCGGGCGCCACCGGCGACGGCGCGAGCACGACCGGCGGAGCCGGAGCCCCGGAGGCGGGCGGGCGCGGCGGGTGGCGCGGCGCGGACGCGTTCGGCGGGCCGGTGGGGCCGCTCCGCGCGCCGCGGCAGCCGGCCGAGGTGATGGCGCAGTCCGGCGCGGCGGCCGGCGCGCCGGCGGTGATCGCCCGGGCGCACCACGGCAGCGTCTCCCGGGAGGAGCGCAAGCACATCGAGGAGGCGCTCAAGTCCGGGCAGCTCCCCGCCGTGGTCGCCACCTCCAGCCTGGAGTTGGGCATCGACATGGGCGCGGTCGACCTGGTGGTGCAGATCGAGGCGCCGCCGAGCGTCGCGGCCGGGTTGCAACGGGTGGGCCGGGCCGGGCACCAGGTGGGCGCGGTCTCGCGGGGCGTGGTCTTCCCCAAGCACCGCGGTGACCTGCTCTCCTGCACGGTCGTCGCCGAGCGGATGGGGGCGGGCGCGATCGAGGAGCTGCACTACCCGCGCAACCCGCTCGACGTGCTCGCCCAGCAGATCGTCGCGATGGTGGCGTTGGAGCCGTGGCAGCTCGGTGACCTGGCCGTGCTGGTCCGCCGGGCCGCGCCCTTCGCCGAGCTGCCCGACTCGGCGCTGCACGCGGTGCTCGACATGCTCTCCGGGCGCTACCCGTCCACCGCCTTCGCCGAGTTGCGGCCCCGCCTGGTCTGGGACCGGGCGACCGACGTGCTGACCGGTCGGCCCGGCGCCCAGCGGCTCGCCGTGACCAGCGGCGGCACCATCCCCGACCGGGGCCTGTTCGGGGTCTTCCTGGCCGGGGCCGAGCGGGCGGCCCGGGTCGGCGAGCTGGACGAGGAGATGGTCTACGAGTCCCGGGTCGGCGACGTGTTCCTGCTCGGCTCGTCGTCCTGGCGGATCGAGGAGATCACCCCCGACCGGGTGCTGGTCTCGCCCGCCCCCGGTCAGGCCGCCCGGATGCCGTTCTGGAAGGGCGACCAGCTCGGCCGCCCGGTCGAGCTGGGGCGGGCGATCGGCGCCCGGGTCCGCGCGTTGCTGCGGCAGTCCGACCCCGACGCGGTGGCGGCGCTGCGCGCCGGTGGGCTCGACGACTGGGCCGCCGGCAACCTGATGACCTACCTACGCGAGCAGAAGGCGGCCACCCGGTCGCTGCCCGACGACCGGACGGTGGTGGTCGAACGGTTCCGCGACGAGCTGGGCGACTGGCGGCTCGCCGTGCACTCGGTGCTCGGCGCCCGGGTCAACGGCCCGTGGGCGCTCGCCATCGGCCGCAGGCTGGCCGAGCGCTACGGGGTGGACGCGCAGGTCATGCCCTCCGACGACGGCATCGTGGTCCGGCTGCCGGACACCGCCGAGGAGCCGCCCGGCGCCGACGTGGTGGTCTTCGACCCGGACGAGATCGCCCAGTTGGTCGAGGAGTCCGTCGGCACGTCGGCGCTGTTCGCCTCCCGGTTCCGCGAGTGCGCGGCCCGGTCGCTGCTGCTGCCCCGCCGCGACCCGCGCCGCCGGCAGCCGCTGTGGCAGCAACGCCAACGGGCCGCGCAGCTCCTCGACGTGGCCCGGGAATACGCCGACTTCCCGGTCACGCTCGAAGCCGCCCGGGAGTGCCTCCAGGACGTCTTCGACCAGCCGGCCCTGGCCGACCTGATGCGCGACCTGGCCGCCCGCAAGGTCCGGCTGGTCGAGGTGGAGTCCGAACGCCCGTCCCCGTTCGCCCGGTCGCTGCTCTTCGGCTACGTCGGCGCGTTCCTCTACGAGGGGGACGCGCCCCTGGCCGAGCGGCGCGCCGCCGCGTTGGCGCTCGACTCGGGGCTGCTCGGCGAGCTGCTCGGCCGGGTCGACCTGCGGGAGCTGCTCGACCCGGCGGTGCTCGCCGAGACCGAACGCCAACTGCGCTGGCGCACCGACCAGCGGCGACCCCGCGACGCCGAGGACGTGGTCGAGCTGCTCCGGGTGGTCGGCGACCTCGGTCCGGCCGAGCTGGCCGAGCGGGGGGTGCCGGAGGAGTGGCCGGCGGAGCTGGCGGCGGCCCGCCGGGTGCTGCGGGTGCGGATCGCCGGCGAGGACCGCTGGGTGGTCGTCGAGGACGCGGCCCGGTTGCGCGACGCGCTCGGGGTGGCGCTGCCCGTCGGGGTGGCCGAGGCATACCTGACGCCGGTGGCCGACCCGCTCGGCGACCTGGTCGCCCGGTACGCCCGCACCCACGGCCCGTTCGCGGCGGCGACCTGCGCGGCCCGGTTCGGGCTCGGCGTGTTCGTGGTCGAGCAGGCGCTGCGCCGGCTCGCCGCCAACGGCCGGGTGGTCTCCGGCGAGTTCGCCCCGGACAGCGTCGGCACGCAGTGGTGCGACGCCGAGGTGCTGCGCCTGCTGCGCCGCCGCTCCCTGGCCGCGCTGCGGCGGGAGATCGAGCCGGTGCCACCCCGGGTGCTCGCCGCGTTCCTGCCCCGCTGGCAGCAGGTCGGCTCGTCGGCCCGCGGGGTCGAGGCGGTCGCCGCCACCGTCGAGCAGTTGCAGGGCGTGACCGTGCCGGCGTCGGCGCTGGAACGGCTGGTGCTGCCCGCCCGGGTCGCCGACTACTCCCCCGCCCAACTCGACGAGATGTGCGCCAGCGGCGAGGTGGTCTGGGCCGGCGCCGGGGCGATCTCCGGCGGCGACGGGTGGGTGACGCTCGCGTACGCCGACGTCGCGCCGCTGCTGCTGCCACCGCCGGACGAGGCGCTGACGCTCACGCCGACCCACGAGGCCGTGCTCGACGCGCTCGCCGACGGGCAGGCGCTGTTCTTCCGCTCCCTGTCCGACCGGGTCGGCGCGACCGACGACGCCGCCCTCTCGGCCGTGGTGTGGGACCTGGTCTGGGCCGGTCACCTCACCAACGACACGCTCGCGCCGCTGCGCGCCGCACTTGGTGCCGGCGGTGCGCACCGGTCCCGGCCGTCGCCCCCGCGCACCCGCTACCGCCGCCCCGGCCGGGTGGCGCTGCCCAGCCGCGGCGGCCCGCCGACCATGGCCGGCCGGTGGTCCCGGCTGCCCGACCGCGACCTCGACCCGACCCGCCGCGCCGCCGCCCTGGCCGACCTGCTGCTCGAACGGCACGGCGTGGTGACCCGCGGCGCGGTCGTGGCTGAGCAGGTGACCGGTGGTTTCGCGGCGGTCTACCCGGTGCTGTCCGCGCTTGAGGAACGCGGGGCGGCCCGACGCGGCTACTTCGTCGAAGGGCTCGGCGCGGCGCAGTTCGCGGTGCCCGGCGCCGTCGACCGGATCCGCGCCCTGGCCGACCCGACCGACGGCGGCCGGACCGGGGGCGGGCCGACCGTGGTGCTCGCCGCCACCGACCCGGCGAACCCGTACGGCGCGGCGCTGCCCTGGCCCGAACGTGTGGTCGACTCGGGTGACGGCGCGGCACCGGCCACCGGTCACCGGGCCGGACGCAAGGCGGGCGCGCTCGTGGTGCTCGTCGCTGGCGACCTGGTGCTCTATGTCGAACGGGGCGGGCGGACGATCCTCTCGTTCACCGACGACGCCGACACGCTTGGCGCGGCGGGCAAGGCGCTCGCCGACGCGGTGCATTCCGGCGCGCTCGGCGCGATCTCGGTGGAGCGCGCCGACGGTGAGGCGGTGCACTCCTCCCCGCTGCGCGACGCGCTCACCGCGGCCGGCTTCCGGGCCACCCCCCGGGGCCTGCGCCTGCGCGGCTGACCGCACCCCGGCACTCAGACCTGACCTCCGGCCCTGCGTGTCCGAGGGGGCGGGCCGTTCCGGGCTTGCCCATAGGCTCCGGCCCCGCGCCTCCGGCACGGCGACACGGAGACGCGGCGGCACGGAGACGCGGCTGCACGACAGCGCGGCGGCACGGAGGCACGGCTCTCTGCGGCACGTGGCCCTTCACCCCACCCCGGCACCTGTTCCCACCCCCGATCGGCCCGACGATCGCCACAACTCGGCGCGCCTGCCCGCCGGCTACGAGATCTTGGTACGAAAGGGCCCCCAGAGGGGCCATTTCGTACCAAGATCTACAGGATCCTATCTGATGGACGCGAACTCTTGCATTGTGGAATCGAAGCGTGGTTCTGAGGCTGAGAAGCGGCGGGGGACTGGAGCAGGGACAGCAGGAGGAATGGATAGAGAGGAAGGGGCGGAGGGAGTGAAGGGGTAAGGAGAAGGAAGTCAAGGACCGGAAGGGCGGGAGCGACGGAGAGGACGAACGGAGGGAGGGACCGATGTGGAAGGACGGACGGGAGTGAGCGGGGATGGTGCGGAGAGCCGGTCGGGACTGGCTAGGGTTGCCGGACACGTGGAGGAGGGGCCGATGGCGATCCAGCCCGACGATCCACCGCCGGCGAACGGGCCGTGCGTCTCGCTGACCACCGACTACGGGCTCGCGGACGGCTTCGTGGCGGCCTGCCACGGGGTCCTCGCCCGGCTCGCCCCGACCGCTCGGGTGATCGACGTGACACACCTGGTGCCGCCGGCCGACGTCCGGCGGGGCGCCGCGGTGCTGGCGCAGACGGTGCCGTACCTGCCGGTCGGGGTGCACGTCGGGGTGGTCGACCCGGGGGTCGGCACCGAGCGGCGCGGGATCGCGCTTGCCACGCCGGGCGGGCTGTTGGTGGGCCCGGACAACGGGCTGCTCGTGCCGGCGGCGGACGCGCTCGGCGGGGTGACCGAGGCGGTGGAGTTGACCAACCCGGAGTGGTGGCTCGCGCCGACGGTCTCCCGCACCTTCCACGGGCGGGACGTGTTCGCGCCGGTGGCGGCCCGGCTGGCCGCGGGCGCGCCGCTGGCCGGGGCCGGACCGGCCGTCGACCCGGCCGCTCTGGTCCGGCTGCCGGAGCCGGTGGTCCACGCCGACGCGGGCGGGTTCCGCGCCGAGGTGGTGACCGTCGACCACTTCGGCAACGTGCAACTCGCCGCGCCGGCCGCGCTGCTGGACGGGTTGCCGGGCCGGGTACGGGTGGGCGGCCGGCTGGCCGTGCACGGCCGCACGTTCGGCGACGTCGCGCCGGGTGAGCTGCTGGTGTACGCCGACTCGGCCGCACTGGTGGCGGTGGCGGTACGCACCGGCCGCGCCGTCGACCTGCTCGGCGTCGGGCCGGGCGACGTGCTCACCGTGACCGGCGACTGAGCCGACCCGGACCGCGCCGGCAGACCCGACCGGGCGAGCCGGCCACCGGTACACGCAGGCAGACCCAGCCGGGCGAGCCAGCCACCGGTATACGCAGGCACACCCGGCCGGGCGGGACCGACACCGGGACCGGCCGCGCGGGGCCGCGGCGCAGGCGATCATCGGCCCGGGACGACGTCAGCAGCGGGAACCCACGCCACCCAGGGTCGTGGACAGGTACGCGTGACTCACGTACGTCCCACCCACCAACCGGTACCACCGGGTCGTGGTGCGGTACGGCCCGGCGATCCGCTGCCCGGTCACCCAGCAGTCGATCGGCACCTGCGCGTAGGTGGCGGCCAGGCCCCGGCTCGGATACGACGTGCCGGCGCCGGTACGCAGGTTCAGCGGCCCGGAGCCGACCACGCCCCGGACCCCGCCGGCCGTCCAGAGCAGGGTCACGGTGATCCACGCGTTGTCGGTGAGCCGCAGTCCGTCCCAGAACGTGCCGTCGGCCAGGTCGAGACCGGCCGGGTTGCGCACGGTCCGCCCGAACTGGTCCCGCCCGCCGTTGTATCCGTTCTGGTAGGCGGCCTGGGCCTCGGGGAGCCCCTGCGGCAGGTTCCGCCAGTTCTCCCGGACGTTCGACGGGTTCCACCAGTCGTCCCGGGTGTTCCACGGGCCGACGTCCCAGACCGGCGCGTACTCGCAGCGGCTTCCGCTCGTGGTGCAGACCTTGACCGTGTAGTCACCGGTCCCGCGCGGGGAGAGGCCACGCCGGGAGGGCAGCGCCGCGAAGTGGTCCCGGACGCCGACGGTGTGCCCGTTGGCGGTGACGCCGCCGACGAGGCCGATCCGGGTCGCGTACACCCGGTAGGTGAGCGCGACGGCCGACGGGGCGGTGGTGGCGGCGGCGGTGTCGGCGGCGAGGGTCAGGCCGGTCACGGTGGCCTCCGCGGCGGCGTTCGGGGCGGTCAGCACGACACGGGCCTGCACCTGGGTGACCGGCTGGTCGAAGATCGCCTCGGCGGCGTCCCGCCACTCGGTCCAGCGGCCGGCCCGCCAGCCGCGTACCTGGGCCGCCGCCGTGCCGCCGGCGCCGGTGCGGGCGGCGAGCCGGGCGCGTACCCGGGTGGCGGGGTGGTCGAGCGCGCGCGGCGCGGTGAGCAGGATGCCCTCGGCGACCGGCCCGGCCGCGGCGGCGGGCCGGGTGTGGGCGGTGGGGTGGGGATCGGCCAGCCGCAGGCGGCCGGACCGCCAGGTGACGTTGACGTCGTCGCCGCCACCGACGGCGAGGTCGGCGGACCAGCGTTCGGATCCGGGCGCGGCGGCGCGGGCCGGCGCGGCGGCGGCCGGCGCGGGGGCACCGGGCAGGCCGGCGGCCAGGGTGAGCAGGGCGGTCAGGGCGACGGAGGTACGGCGGACTCGGGCCATGGGATTCTCCTCAGAACCCCCTGATCCTCGCCGTTAACCGGATGAATCGAAACATAGGTACAAATAGCGAAACAGACGAATTTCGTTCGGTCGGGGAGAATGGTGGCGTGCCCGAAGGTGACACCGTCTGGAACACCGCCCGCGTCCTGGAACGCGCGCTGGCCGGGGCCCGGCTCACCGGGTCGGACTTCCGCGTGCCGCAGCTCGCCACCGCCGACCTCACCGGCTGGACCGTCCGGGAGTCGGCCAGCCGCGGCAAGCACCTGCTGTTGCGACTCGCCGATCCGGACGCCGGGGACTGGACGCTGCACTCGCACCTGCGGATGGACGGCGCCTGGCGGGCGTACACGCCGGGCGAGCGGTGGACGGCCCGGCCGGCGCACCTGATCCGGGTGGTGCTCCGCTCCCCCGCCGCGGTCGCGGTCGGCTACCACCTGCACGAGCTGGCACTGGTCCCGTCCGCCGAGGAGGGATCGCTCGTCGGTCACCTCGGCCCGGATCTGCTCGGCCCGGACTGGGATCCGCAGGAGGCAGCCCGCCGGCTGGCCGAGCATCCGGAGCGGAGCATCGGCGAGGCCCTGCTCGACCAGCGCAACCTGGCCGGGGTGGGGAACCTCTACAAGTGTGAGGTGCTCTTCCTGCGCGGGCTGTCGCCGTGGACGCCGGTGCGCGCGGTGCCCGACCTGGCCGGCACCGTCACGCTGGCCCAGCGGTTGTTGGCGGCCAACCGGGGCCGCTGGACGCAGAGCACCACCGGGGTGCTGCGCCGGGGCGGGACCAGCTACGTCTACGGCCGCCGGGCCCAGCCGTGCCGGCGGTGCGGCACGGCGGTCCGCAAGGAGGAGCAGGGCGAGCGGGTCACCTACTGGTGCCCGACGTGCCAGCCGGAACGCGAGTGACGTGGAACTTCCACGAACCGCCTAACATCCCCCGAGATACGGACGATTGGGTACTTCCCTCGCGCCCCTCCGGCGTCGCATGCTGCGATGGACCGCTCACCGCTCGTCAGCAGCGCGTACGCCGCCACGCCGGGGTGACGGCCGCGCGCCCCGATCCGGGGAGAGCCACATGGTGCTGTTCCGCAGACTCCGGCCGGGCCGGGCCGCCACGGTGGCCGAGGAGACCGCGCCCACCGTCCCCACCGCCCGCGCCACCGACGACAAGCCGACCGCGCCGGCCACACCGGTCGGGCCCGCCCGACCGACCCTGGCGAGCCTGGACCCGGACGCCGCGCCGCGCCTGTTCGGCCCGGTGCCGAACACCGCCGCCAGCCCGCTGCCCGTGCTCGACCCCGACGGCCGGCCGGTGCCCGGCACCGGCATCCGCAAGTTCGTCGACCCGCTGCCGCTGCCCGGCCGGCCGGCCACCGCCGGGCTCGGCGCCCGGCTGCCGGTCGCCGTGCCCGACACCATCACCTGGCCGGGCTGCGACTACTACGAGATCGGCCTCCAGGAGTACGCACAACGCCTGCACCGGGACCTGCCGGCCACCCGGCTGCGCGGCTACCGCCAGCTCAACCTGGGCACCGACGCGTCCGGCCACAACACGGTGAGCCCGCCCGACCGGCCCTGGCACCTCGGCCCGATGATCGTGGCGCGCCGGGGCCGGCCGGTGCGGGTCAAGTTCATCAACCAGCTCCCCACCGGCCGGGCCGGCGAGCTGTTCCTGCCGGTCGACGAGACGCTCGACGGGGCCGGCGCCGGGCCGCTCGACGGGCCCGCGCCGTACCCGCAGAACCGCGCCGTGCCGCACCTGGCCGGGGCGCGTACCGCATGGACCAGCGCCGGCAACCCGTGGCAGTGGGTGACCCCGGCCGGCGAGATCACCCCGTACCCGGTCGGGGTGGGTGTGGTTCCGGTGCCGGACATGCCCGCGCCGGGCGCGGGCGCCACCACGCTCTACTTCCCGAACGACCAGAGCGGCCGGCTGATGTGGCTGCACGACAACACGCTCGGCCTGTCCCGGCTCACCACCTACTCCGGGCAGCTCGCGCTCTGGCTGCTCACCGACCCGGCCGAACAGCGGCTGGTGGACGACGGCGTCCTCCCCGCCGACCAGCTCCCGCTGGTGATCGAGGACAAGACGTTCGTGCCCGACGACGCGCAGCTCGCCGCCGAGGACCCGACCTGGGACCGGGACCGCTGGGGCGCCAAGGGCAGCCTCTGGCACCCGCACGTCTACCAGCCCCGGCAGAACCCGTACCGGCTCAGCGGCACCAACCCGACCGGCCGCTGGGACTACGGGCCGTGGACCCACGACCCGGACGGCGGGGCGAGCCCGTGGGTCGCCCCGGTGCCGAGCCCGCACCACGACCCGGCCACCGAACCGGACGAGCCGCCGCTGGTCCCGGCCGTGCCGCACCCGTCCGCGGTCCCCGAGGCGTACGGCGACACCCCGCTGGTCAACGGCGTCGCCTACCCGTACCTGGAGGTCACGCCGACGGCGTACCGGTTCCGGATCCTCAACGCCTGCGCGGACCGGGCGCTCAACCTCCAGCTCTACCGGGCCGCCTCGGACGGGCCGATGTGGGCGCCCGACGGCGGGCCGGCCGACCCGCTCGCCGGCGAGGTGCCGATGGTCGAGGCGGTCCGCGCGCCGGACCGGCCGGCGGACTGGCCGGCGGACGGGCGCGACGGCGGCGTGCCCGACCCGGCCGCCGCCGGCCCGGAGCTGATCCAGATCGGCAACGAGGGCGGCCTGCTCCCGGCCCCGGTCGTGCTGGCGAACCGGCCGGTCGACTACCGGTACGACCGGCAGGACCCGACCGTGCTCAACGTGGACGGGCACACGCTGCTGCTCGCCCCCGGCGAACGCGCCGACGTGGTGGTGGACTTCTCCACGGTGCCGCCGGGCGGCACGCTGATCCTCTACAACGACTGCCCCGCGCCGCTGCCCCGGTTCGATCCCCGCTACGACCACCACACCGGCGCGCCGGACCGCACCGCCACGGGCGGCCTCCCGCCGACCCACCCCGGCTACGGCCCGAACACGCGGACGCTGCTCCAGATCCGGGTGACCGGCGCCCCGGCGGCACGCTTCGACAGGCGGCGGCTCGCCGCCCGGCTGCCCGGCGCGTACGCAGAGAGCCAGCCGCCGCCGATCGTGCCGCAACCGGCGTACGACCCGGCGTTCGGCACCCGCACCCCCGGCCCGACACTGGTCCCGGCGCGGGCCGACGCGGTCACGTTCACCCCGGTCGGCGGGTCCGCCCCGGTCACGCTGCCGCTGGCGGTGAAGTCGGTCGGGCAGGTGTTCGAGCCCCGGCACGGCCGGGCGGTGGGCCGGCTCGGCGTCGGCCATCCGATCACCGGGCCACTCGCCCCGGCCGTCCTGCCGCTGGGCCCGGCCGACCCGGCCACCGAGGTGCTGTTCGCGACCGACCCGACCGTGCCGGTGGGCGCGCCCGCGGACGGCACCCAGCTCTGGCGGATCGTCGGCTACTCCGACCGCACCCACCCGGTGCACGTCGAGGGCGTCGACGTGCAGGTGGTCAACCGGGTCGGCTGGGACGGCACGCTCCGCCCGCCCGACCCGGGCGAGCTGGGTTGGAAGGACACCGTCCGGGTCAACCCCCGGGAGGACGTGGTCGTGGCGCTGCGCCCGGTCCCGCCCAGCCTGCCGTTCCTGGTCGGCGACAGCGTACGGCTGCTCGACCCGACCCGCCCGGCCGGCGCGCGGCTGGATGCCGGCCCGGTGAGCCCGGTCGACGGGCGGCCCACGGTGGTGGTCAACCAACTGGTCAATCTGGGCTGGGAATATCGCTGGCAGACCCGTTCGGCGGGGCTGCGCGACCAGGGCATGAGCCGGCCGCTGGTGCTGCGGGTGTCGCCCCGCGCGCCGACCGGGCTGACCGCCACCCCGGCGCCGGGGTCGGCCACCGCGCTGCCCGCCATCGCGCTGACCTGGACCGGCAACGGCAGCCACCCACCGGCCACGCGCCATCGGCTGCAACGCGCCACCGACAGCGCGTTCACCGCCGGCCGCACCGATATCACGGTGGCCGCCGCCGCGACCCGGTACACGGACGCGACGGTCACCCCGGGCGTCACCTACCACTACCGGATCCGGGCCGAGAACGCGGTGAGCTGCTCGGCCTGGTCCAACAGCGCGCCGGCCTCGGTGCGGCTGGCCCCGCCGGCCCGGCTGACCGCGGTGGTGCCGCCGGCCGCGCCGGTGCGGGTGACGCTGCACTGGGCGAACCACTCGTTCGCCACCGGCGTGGACGTGCAGCGGGCCACGAACCCGACGTTCACCAGCGGGCCGGGCACCACGGCGATCGCCGTCGGCGAGACCCACCTGGATCCGGCCGTCGCCCCGGACACCACCTACTACTACCGGGTACGCACCACCTACCTGGGCGCGGCGTCGCCCTGGTCCACCGTGGCCACGGTGACCGTTCCGCCCCGACCGGCCACGCCCTCAGGTGTGACCGCCACCGTCGGCGCGCCGTCCCCGGACACCGCCTCGGTGACGCTGGGCTGGTCGGCGGAGGCGCCGGCCGGGCCGGGCGCCGGCTTCCTCGTGGAGCGCGCCCTCGACGCGGCCTTCACCCGGGAACCGGCCACCTTCCGGGCGACCGGTCGCGGGTTCACCAACACCGGCCTGTCCCGCGGCGTCACCTACCACTACCGGGTACGCGCGACGAACGTGGTGGGCGTCTCCCCCTGGACCCCCGCCACAAGCATCACCACCCCACCCTGACCCGCCCCGCACCCCCGGGTTTGGTTGGTCGCTTCGTCGATCTTGGACTTTTGGTGCCAGGGTATGTCGGTTCTGGGCTGGTATCGGAGGTGCCACAAGTCCAAGATCGACGTTCGCAGGAAAGGCGCGGAGCGCCGACGCCGGGTGGACGGCCGGGGCGGGAGGGGGAGGGGGGTCGGGTCAGGAGGGGCGGGGCTGGGGGGTGCGGAGTTCGGCCAGGGCGGCGGCCACGCCGTGCAGCATGTCGGTGGCCTCGGTCAGGCGGGCGGCGGCGGGGTGCGCCGTGTTCGGGCGGGTGTCCTCGGCCACGTAGCCGGCGGCGGCCACCACCAGCCGTTCGTAGGCGGCCACCCCGTCCTCCAACTGGGCGACGAGCATCGCGTGCGCCTCGACGAGCGGCCCCTGCGGGGCGAGCTTCACCGCGCCTTCCACGCCTGCCACCCGGGTGGCCAGCTCGCGCAGCGAGCGGTCCGCCTCGGCCGCTTCCCGGACCGCCGGCTCGGCCAGCCCGGTCAGTCGACCGGCCAACCCACCGAGGGTGAGCGCGGCCCGGTCGAGCCGGGCCCACGGCTCGGCCGCAGCGGTGCCGCGCAGACCGACGCGGGCACGGAACCGGCGCACCTCGGCGAGGACGCCCGGGCCCACCGGCAGCCGTTCGACGGCGGCGGCCAGCCGGGCGCGGGAGCGCGCGGCGGCCTCGGCCGGGTCGAGCGCGGGCGGGGCCGGCACGGCCGCGAGCGCCCGGTGGTCGGCCCACCGCCAGCACGCCACCGCGATCGCGCTGCCCGCGGCGGCGGCCCAGGCCGCGTCCGGCAGGCCCAGCCCGGCGTACGGGGTGAGCACCGCGGCGGCACCGCCGAGCCCGCCGGCCAGGACGCTCCACCGCCGCGCCGAGCGCCGCAGCCTGCCCAGCCGGCGGAAGTGTCGCGCCCGCTCGTCCGCCATCGCTCTCCCCCGCCCGTCAGCCGGTGGTGGTCTCCCCGGTGCCACGCTCCCGGCTCATGCTGGCCCGGATCTCGTCCAGTTTGGCGGTCGCCGCCGGGTCGGTCGCCGGCCCCACCGCGGGGCGCTCCGACCGGCCGTCGACCTGCTTGCCGGCCATGCTCGACCGGATCTGCTCCAGCCTGGCCGACCCGGCCGAGTCGATCGACGCCTTCTGGATCTCCAGCATCCGGCCCTCGACCGAGTTGCCGGCCAGCTCGGCCCGGCCCATGGCGGTGGCGTAGCGGCTCTCGATCCGGTCGCGCACCTCGTTCAGCGACGGGGTGTTGGCGGGCGCGGTGAGCGACGACATCGACTCCAGCGAGCGGGCCACGCTCTCCTGCATCTTGGCCTGCTCAAGCTGGCTGAGCAGCTTGGTGCGCTCGGCGAGCTTCTGCTGGAGGATCATCGAGTTGTTCTCCACCGCCTTGCGGGCCTGCGCCGCCGCGTTGAGCGCCTGGTCGTGCAGCGTCTTCAAGTCCTCCAACGCCTGCTCGCCGGAGACCAACTGGGTGGCCAGCATCTGGGCGGACTGCTCGAAGCGCCCGGCCTCGGCCTCGTCACCCCGACTCCGAGCCTGGTCGGCGAGCGTGAGCGCCTGCCGCGCGTTGCCCTGGAGCTGCTCCACCTCGGTGATCTGCCGGGACAGCTTCATCTCGAGCTGGCGCTGGTTGCCGATCACCGCCGCCGCCTGCTGGACCAGCGCCTGGTGTTGCCGCTGCGCCTCCTCGACCGCCTGCTGGATCTGCACCTTCGGATCGGCGTGTTCGTCGATCTTCGCGCCGAAGGCCGCCATCAGGTATTTCCAACCCTTGACGAACGGGTTAGCCATCTCCGCCTCGTCCCCTCACAGTAGCGTCGCGCCTACATCGTCCCAGTCGGACGCCACTCCGGCACCCGTACGACCCTGATCAACACTACGACGTGGACGCCAGCGGCGACACGGGCGGACGGCACGGTCAGGCGGCGCAGACCACGTCCCGCTCGGCGGGGCGCACGCGCGTGCTGCGCAGCGTCGCCTTGAGCGGAGAGTCCTGCCGGACCTGGACGGCCACCGCGCCGTCGGAGGTGACCTGCCGGACCCCCTGGTTCGCCGCCTTGCGCACGGCCGGCGGAGCCACCGACGTCGACTCGGCGGGCTCGTCGGCCACCGGCACCAGCACGCCGGGCATCTGCTCGGCCAGCGCCACCGTGTCGCTCACCTCGCGCAGCAGCTCGGACAGACGGGCGCCGAGCGCGTCGCAGATCGCCGCCAGCAGCTCGCTCGATGGTTCCTTCTGGCCGCGTTCGATCTCGGAGAGGTAACCGAGGCTGACGTTGGCGGCGGACGAGACCTCGCGGAGGGTGCGGTGCTGCCCCTGCCGGCGCGCCCGCAGTGCGTCACCGATCACCCGGCGTAGCAGGACCATCGCACCTCCCCGTGAACGGGTCACCATGCCCGACCGCGCCGCACCGCGCCGAGTGCGGCCATCCGCCGCCCCCGGCGCCGGCGTCGCCCGCCGGAGCCTTCCCGCAACCGTACCCGCTGACCGCCACGACGACATCCCACCCCGCCTGTCCAATCCCGGCAGAAGGGCCGTTCCGACGGGCCCGCGGTCGGGCGTGTCGACGTCGTCCGGGTCATCGCCGGCCGACGCCCGCCGGGTCGACGGCCTCGCCGTCGCGGACGACCCGGACCTGTTCGGCGAGCAGGCGCAGCGCCTCGATCACCGCGGCCGAGCGGATGTGGTCCCGGCCACCGTCCAGGTCGAGCCGGCGCACCCGCGTGCCGTCCGGCCCGGCGACCGCCACGTAGACCAGGCCGACCGGCTTGTCGTTCTGCGGCTCCGGCCCGGCCACCCCGGTGGTGGCCAGCCCCCAGACCGCGCCGCAGCGCTGCCGGCCGCCCTCGGCGAGGGCGGCGGCCACGTCCGGGTCGACCGGGCCGCGCGCCGCCAGCAGGTCCTCCGGTACGCCGGCGAGCGTCGCCTTGAGCTCGGTGGCGTAGACGACGAGGCCACCCCGGTAGATCGAGCTGACCCCGGCGATCTCCACGATCGCGGCGGCGAGCAGGCCACCGGTCAACGACTCGACCGTGGCCAGCGTCTCCCCGCGGTCGTGCAGGCGGTGCACCACGGCGGCGGCCGGGCTGCCGGCGGGCCGTCGGTGCCTCGCGTCGGTGTCGTCCATGACCGCCCCTTCTTCCCGCGTCGCGCCGGCTTAGTCGCCGGTCGCACCGATCAACGCCGGGGACGGCGCAGCCGCAGCGCCTGCGCGATGTAGTCGAAGCCGGTGGCGACGGTCACCACCACGGCCGCGCCCAGGATCCAGGGGCCGACCGGGGCCAGCGCGTCCGGCATCGGCCAGAGGTACCAGGTGATCGCCAGGATCTGCAACGCCGTCTTGATCTTGCCGCCGCGGCTGGCCGCGATGACCCCGTGCCGGATCACCCAGAAACGCAGCGCGGTGATGCCCAACTCCCGGGCGAGGATCACCACGGTCACCCACCAGGGCAGCCGGTCGTACCACGAGAGCAGCACCAGGGCGGCGCCGGTGAGCGCCTTGTCGGCGATCGGGTCGGCGACCTTGCCGAGCGAGGTGACCAGGCCGAACCGGCGGGCGATCCAGCCGTCGACCAGGTCCGTCGCCGAGGCCACCACGAAGATCAGGCAGGCCACCATCCGCCAGCCGGCGTGGCTCATCGCGGACACGGCCACGGTGACCGCGAAGACCGGCACCAGCAGCAGCCGCGCCGCGGTCAACAGGTTCGCCGCGTTGAGCAGTGGCACGGGCGCCGCCACCGTCGGCTCCGCCCCGGTCATGTCCGACATCGCCCCACGTCGCTCCCCCGCTCCGTCCGGGCCCACCGTCACCGGGCCGCGCCGGGCGCCGCCGAGATCATCTCGTCCGGCACCGCGACCAGGTCGACCCCCTCGGTCGCCGTCACCCTGGCCCGGACCAGGTCACCCGGGCGCAGCGCGGCCAGGTCCACCCCGCCGCCGTCCGGCGCGACGAGGGTGGTCGAACCGTCGACCTCGGGCGCCTGGTGGGCGGCCCGCCCCTCGACCACGTCGTCGGCCACCGAGTCCACGAGCACCTCCACGGTCGAGCCGAGCCGTTCCTCGGCCCGCTGCGAGCACAACTCGTCGGCGAGCGCGCCGAGCTTGTCGTAGCGCCGCTTGACCGTGGCGGCGGAGACCTTGCCGGGCAACCCGGCGGCCTCGGTGCCGTCCTCGTCGCTGTAGTCGAACACGCCGATCGCGTCCAGCCGCGCCTCGGTCAGGAACCGGACCAGCTCGGCCACGTCCTGCTTCGTCTCGCCGGGGAAGCCGACGATGAAGTTGCTCCGGGCGCCCGCTTCCGGCGCGAGCGCGCGGGCCGAGGCGAGCAGCTCCAGGAACCGGTCGGTGGAGCCGAACCGGCGCATCCGGCGCAGCACCGGCTCGCTCGAGTGCTGGAACGACAGGTCGAAGTAGGCCGCCACGCCGGGCGTGGTGGCGATCACCTCGACCAGGCCGGGCCGGGTCTCGGCGGGCTGGAGGTAGCTGGCCCGCACCCGCACGATCCCGTCGATCGCGGCGAGCTGCGGCAACAGCTTCTCCAGCGCCCGCGGGTCACCCAGGTCCTTGCCGTACGAGGTGGAGTTCTCGCTCACCAGCACCAGCTCGCGGACGCCGGTCTTGGCCAGCCACTCGGCCTCGGCGAGCAGCTCGTCCGGGGTACGCGAGACGAACGCCCCGCGGAACGCCGGGATGGCGCAGAACGCGCACCGCCGGTCGCAGCCGCTGGCGAGTTTCAGCGAGGCCACCGGGCCGGTGTCGAGCCGGTGCCGCAGCACCTGCCGCAGGTGCGCCGGGGTGTGCTCGTCGGTCTCCGGCGCGACCCGGGTCGGGGTGCCGTGGCCGGGCAGCGACACCGCCGCGTCCCGGCGCTTGACCGGGGTGAGCGGGAGCAGCTCGCGCCGGTCGCGCGGGACGTGCGCGTCGATCGCCTCGCCGGCCACCACCGCGTCGAGGCGGGCCGCGATGTCCGGGTAGTCGTCGAAGCTCAGCACCGCCTGCGCCTCGGGCAGGCTGGCGGCCAGCTCACGGCCGTACCGCTCGGCCATGCACCCGGCGGCGACCACCTTGGCGCCGGTGTCGGCGGCGGCCAGCAGCGTCTGGATCGAATCCTGCTTGGCCTTCTCCACGAAGCCGCAGGTGTTCACGACCACCACGTCGGCGCCCTCGCCGTCGGTGGTCACCTGCCAACCGTCGGCGTGCAGCCGGGCGGCCAACTCCTCCGAGTCGACCTCGTTGCGGGCGCAGCCCAGAGTCAGCAGCGCAACCCGCCGCCCGTCAAAGGAGGAGTCAGACACCATCCGAGGGTACAGGTGCAAGGAAGGGCCCCTTGTTAACGCCTGCGGTAGAGAAGGGTCACCCTCTCACCGCGCCGGGGTGAACGCGCGGGCGAGACGGTCGAGCAGGAACACCTCGGTGCCGGCCAGGCCGGTGGAGCAGAAGACCGAGATCTGGTCCGCGCCGGTCCGGCCGGGAGCCGCCCCGGCCAGCACCGCGCCCAGGTCACGCAACCGCCCGGCGTACGGCTCGACGGCGGCGAGCATCGGCGGCGCGTACGCGGCGGCCTGCCCCGGAGAGTCGGTGACCAGCAGGTCGGCGGCGTCGAGCAGGTCGGTGCCGAACTCGTGCCGGTCGACCTGCTTGAAGCCGACGGTGTTGACGTGCGTGCCCGGGGACAGGTCGGCGGCGGCCAGCACCGGGGCGGTGCTCGTGGTGGCGAGCACCACGAGGTCGCGGTCGCGCACCGCGGCGGCGGCCGAGTCGACCGCCCGCGCCGGCACGCCCAGCTCGGCCCGGACCCGGCCGGCGAACGCCTCCCGCCGGGCCGTTGACCGGCTGTGCACGGTCACCTCGCGCAGCGGCCGGACCGCCGCCGCGGCCCACACCTGGGTCCACGCCTGCCGCCCCGAACCCACCACGCCGAGCGTGGCGGCGTCCGGACGGGCCAGCGCGTCCACCGCCACGCCGCCCAGTCCTCCGGTACGCCGGGAGCCCAGCTCCTCGCCGACGGCGATGGCGCGCACCGCGCCGGTGGTCGCGTCGTGCAGCACGACGAGCTGCCCGCTCTCCGGGTGCCCGAACGTGTCGTACGAGCGGAAGCCGTACCACTCGCCGGTGAGGTGCCCGGCGGTGAGCACCATCCGGCCGCCGCCCAGCGACGCGGACGCCCGGGGTGGGGCGATCAGCCGCCCGTGGTGCGCGGCCAGCAGCGCGTCCCGCATGGCGGCGACGGTGAGCGGGGCGTCCACGGCCGCCGCGACGTCCTCGTCGGAGAAGAGCACGGTCATGACCCCCATCGTGCAACCTGAAGTTTGCGTGAACTCCAGCGATGGTGGGCTTCGTCACCACGCCGCCCGACCGGCCCGGCCAGTGCTAGCGTCGGCCACGGCGGTCCACGGCCGCCCCGGACGAGTGGTGGGCGTACCCGGTCAGGCACGACGCCCCGCGGAAACGACCACCGCCCGGTGCGACCGCCGGGCCCGCCCGTCAGAGGTGACACCCATGGCCTGGATCGTGCTTGTGCTCTCCGGACTGCTGGAAACCGCGTGGGCGATCGCCCTGGACCGCAGCGCCGGCTTCACCCGCCCCCTCCCCACCGCCGTCTTCGCCGGCACGCTCGCCGGCAGCATGGCCGGTCTGGCGTACGCGCTGCGCGACATCCCGGTCGGCACCGGCTACGCGGTGTGGGTGGGGATCGGCGCGGTCGGCACCACGCTCGTCGGCATGCTCGCCCTCGGCGAGCCGGCGAACCTGCCCCGGATCGCCTGCCTGCTGCTCGTGGTCGCCGGTGTGGTCGGCTTGAAACTGTTCCACTGATCGATGCGTGATCCGGTTTGGACGGCCGCCCCGCCGGGGTAGGTGGCTTCCAGCTCACCGAGAAGATCACTCACGGAGGACACCATGGCCGACGTTCCCGCCACCGCCCGCTCCAACAGCAACGCCGCCCGGATCTGCACCATCATCGGTTTCGTCTTCGCGGCCATCGCGATCTTCGTACCGTTCCTCGGCCTGGTCGGGTTGGTCCTCGGCATCGTCGGCGCGGTGCTCGGCGACAAGCCGCTCGGTTGGTACGCCGCCGCGGCGAGCGTCGCCGGCGCCGTCCTCGGCTTCATCCTCGCCGCCGCGATCCTGAACGCCTGACCGCGCCACCCGCACGACGAAGGGCCCGCCGGATTCCGGCGGGCCCTCGTTCGTGGCCGGGCCTATTCCCCGCCGCCGCGCAGGCCGGCCAGCACCTCTTCCAACTCGTCCGGCTTGACCAGCACGTCACGGGCCTTGGAGCCCTCGGACGGGCCGACCACGCCCCGGGTCTCCATCAGGTCCATCAGCCGGCCCGCCTTGGCGAAGCCGACCCGCAGCTTGCGCTGGAGCATCGACGTCGAGCCGAACTGCGAGGTGACCACCAGCTCGATGGCCTGCACCAGCAGGTCGAGGTCGTCGCCGATGTCCTCGTCGATCTTCTTCTTGGTGTCCTGCGCCGGGGCCAGCACGTCCGGGCGGAACTCCGGCTCGCGCTGGTCCTTGCAGAACTTGACCACGTCGGCGATCTCGCGCTCGGTCACCCAGGCGCCCTGGATCCGCACCGGCTTCGACGCGCCCATCGGCAGGAACAGGCCGTCGCCGCGGCCGAGCAGCTTCTCCGCGCCGGGCTGGTCGAGGATGACCCGGGAGTCGGCGAGCGACGAGGTGGCGAACGCGAGCCGGGACGGCACGTTGGCCTTGATCAGGCCGGTGACCACGTCCACCGAGGGTCGCTGGGTGGCCAGCACCAGGTGGATGCCGGCGGCGCGGGCGAGCTGGGTGATCCGGACGACGGAGTCCTCCACGTCGCGCGGCGCGACCATCATCAGGTCGGCCAGCTCGTCCACGATCACCAGCAGGTAGGGGTAGGGCCGCATCTCCCGCTCGCTGCCCGGCGGCGCCGTGATCTCGCCGTTGCGCACCTTGCGGTTGAAGTCGTCGATGTGCCGGACCCCGTTGGCGGCGAGGTCGTCGTAGCGCATGTCCATCTCGCGGACGACCCACTCCAGCGAGTCGGCCGCCTTCTTCGGGTTGGTCACGATCGGCGTGACCAGGTGCGGGATGCCCTCGTAGCCGGTCATCTCGACCCGCTTCGGGTCGATCAGCAGCAGCCGCACCTCGTCCGGCGTCGCCCTGGTCAAAATGGACACAAGCAGACTATTCAGGCAACTCGATTTCCCGGCCCCGGTGGCGCCCGCGATCAGAATGTGAGGCATCTTCGCGAGGTTGGCCACCACGTAGCCGCCCTCGATGTCCTTGCCGAGCGCCACCACCATCGGGTGGTGGTCGCTTGTGGCGGCGCGCGAGCGCAGGACGTCGCCGAGCGACACGTTCTCCGGATCGGTGTTCGGGATCTCCACGCCGACCGCGCTCTTGCCCGGGATCGGGCTGAGGATCCGCACGTCCGGCGACTTCACCGCGTACGCGATGTTGCGGGAGAGCTGGGTGATCCGCTCGACCTTGACGCCCGGACCCAGCTCGACCTCGTAGCGGGTGACGGTCGGGCCGCGGGTGAAGCCGGTGACCTCGGCGTCCACGCCGAACTGGTCGAACACGCCGGTCAGTGCCGCGATCACCTCGTCGTTGGCCTTGCTCCGGGTCTTCGGGGCGGCCCCGTTGCCGAGCATGTTGGCCGGCGGAAGCGTGTAGTCCCCGGCCAGGCCGGTGAGCGCGAGCTGCTCGGCGCGGGTGGGCAGCGGCGAGTGCTCCGGCGGCTCGGCCGGCTTGCGGTTCGCCGGCACCTTGGGCATCTTGCGCGGCAGCACGATGGTTTCCTGGAGGTCGACGCCGGCCAGCTCGTCGTCCGGGTCCAGCGGGTCCGCCGGCGGCGGGAGCCGCTTCGCCGGCCGCTTGCGCGCCGGCTTCGGCGGCGCCTCGACCTCGTCCCGCTCCTCCTCGACGTCCTCGGGCGCGTCCGGGTCGGCGCGCAGGCCGAGCCGCTCCGGGATCCGGTTGATCGGGGTCGCGGTGACCACGAGCAGGCCGAACACCAGCAGCAGGAGCAGCAGCGGCATCGCCACCCAGGCGGTCACCGCCGACTTCAGCAGGTCGCCCACCCCGGCGCCGATCAGGCCGCCGGCGTAGTCGCGCTGGACCTCGTCGACCGGGTTCTGCCCGATGTGCAGCATCGCGGCGGTGGCAAGCAGCATCGAACCCCAGCCGACCAGGCCGCGACCGCGGTGCTCCGGGTCGACCGGGGTGCGCATCAGCCGCCACGCGCCGACCATGAACAGCACCGGCAGCACGATCGAGATCGCCCCGACGAAGAGACGCACGGTGTCGGCCAGGTGCCGGCCCACCGGCCCCGCGCCGCCACCCCAGATGCCCACCGCGGCGAGGATGGCCAGGCCGAACAGCAGCAGGCCGGCGCCGTCGCGACGGTGCTCCGGGTCGAGCTCCCGGGTGGACGCGGCCTGCCGGCCGACGGCCCGGAAGCCCCAGCCGACCGAGTGCGCCAGCCCCATGAACATGGCGTTGACGGCCCGGCCGACGAACGCGGCCGGACTGGGCCCCGGCGCCGGTCGACGCCGGACGGGCTTGCGCGCCGCCTTCTTCGCCGGTTGGCGGGCACGGTTGTTCGTGGAGCCTCGTGGCGACGCGCCGCGTCGCCGGCTCGCCTGAGAGGTACGGCCCGCCATAGAGTCACGGTAACGGCGGCACCCGGCGAAACGCCGCTTTTCCGGGTCGTGTCCGCGTGTCACCGCACGGTCGGACCGTCGTTTGTGTTATTCGCCTCAGAAGGGATGCCCGATGGCGTCGCCGGAGATCGAGGACGGTCCGGACGGTCCGCTGGCCGGACACCCGCAGGCGCTGCGACCGTTGACCGGCGCGCTGATCGCCGCCGTGCTGGCCCACCGGGGGTACGCGGTGGCGCAGGAACCCGACGGCGCGCTCGTCGGCCGCTGGGAACGGCACCTGATCTGGTTCCACCGCCGGGGCACGGCCGGGGAACTGCTCCAGGTGCGCACCGTCGCCGCGCCCCGGTTCGGCATCGAACGGGTGCCCGAGCTGCACGAGTTCTGCAACACCTGGAACCACGACCGGCTCTGGCCCAAGGCGTACGTGCACGTCGACGACGGTGGGGTGGCCCAGGTCTGCGGCGAGGTCACCACCGACCTGGAGCGCGGGGTGACCCCGCACCAGCTCGACCGGCTGGTCGACGGCGGCGTCACCACCGGCTGCCAGCTCGCCGACGCCGTCGCCGACCTGCCCGGCGGGTCGGTCCGGTGACTCCGCCCCGCGACCGGGGGCTGGCCGCCGCGCTCGCCGACGCCCGGGACCGGCCCGACGGCGAGCAGCGCCGCGCCGAACTGGAGCGGATCGCCGTCCGGGCCGATGCCACCGGCGACCCGCGTACCGCCCTGTCGGCGCGGTTCGCGCTTGTCGAGGCGTACCTGTACCTGGGCGAGCGGTGGCGGACGGTGGAACCGGTGCGCCGCCTGCGGGCCACCCTGGCCCGGCATCCGGGGCTGCTCGACGCCCACCCCGACGAGGTGGTCCGGCTGCGCCGGCATCAGCGGCAGGCGGTGGAGGCGCTCTTCGGCACCCCCCGGGTGGGACTGGACCAGGCCCGGTCCCTGCTGGACACGCTCGCCGAGGAGATGGGTCCGGACGCCGGGCCGGTCGCCGAACTGCGCTGCCGGCTCGCCGACCACCTCGGCGACGAACCGGCAGCCCGGGCCGCGTACGCCCGCTGGACGGCCGCCGATCCGGCGGACCCGGTGGGCGGCTGCCCGGGTTGCGCCCCGGCCCGGCGGGCCGAGCTGCTGGCCGGCTGGGGCGAGCCGGAGGCGGCGCTCGCGGCGCTCGGGCCGGGGCCGGTCGACGTGCCGGGCTGCACCGACCAGCCCGAACGTTCGCTGGCCGCCGGGATGCTCCCGTGGCTGCGCACCGGCGCGGTGGCGGAGGCGGCCCGGGCGCACGTGCGCGCCTACCGCCGGCACGGCCGGGAGCGGGCGGCGTTTCCGCTGCTCGCCTCGCACCTGCGGTTCTGCGCGCTGGGCGGGTATCCGCACCGCGGGCTGGAGGTGCTGACCGTGCAGTTGCCCCGCCTGGACCGGGCGGTGGACGACCTGTCCGCGATGGAGTTCGCCGCGGCGGGCGCGTTGCTCTGCGGGCTGGCCGCGGAGGCCGGCCTCGGTGGCCGGCGGGTCCATCGCCCCGGGCACGGTTCCCGGCCGGCGGCCGAGGTGGACGTGGCCACGCTCGGCGCGCAACTCCAGGCGCTGGCGACCGCGCTGGCCGGGAGCTTCGACGCCCGCAACGGCACCGGGCACCAGTCCGGGCGGATCGCCTCCTGGCTGGCCGAACGGCCGCTCGCCGGGCCGGTGTCGCTGGCCGCCGAGAGCGAGTTCGACGACGAGCCGGCGGTCGACCCGGCCGAACCCGGCCCGCCCGCCCCGGAGGAGCCGGCCCCGCTCGACGCGGCGCTGCTCACCGCCGCGCTCGATGCCCGGGGCGACACCTACACGGTGGAGCCGGACGGCACGCTCGTCGGGCGGTGGGGCGAGGCGACGATCCAGTTCCGCCGGCTCGGTCGGCGCGGTGACGTGCTGCACGCCCGGGTGGTGGCGGCCCGCCGGTTGCCGACCGGCCGCCGCGCCGAGGCGCTCGCGTTCTGCAACGCCTGGAATCACGACCGGCTGCTGCCCCGCGGCCTACGTGCACGAGCCCGGCGACGGGACGCTGGTGCTGGCCGCGGGCGTCACCACCGACCTGTCCTGCGGGGTGGCCCCCACCCAGCTCGCCGTGCTGGTGGCCGCCGCGGTCCGCACCGGAACGGCGTACGCCGAGGCGGTCGCCGCGCTGGGCTGAGCCGGACGCGGCGCCGACACGGCGCGACCCCCGACCCACCGGGCGGTGGCGGGTCGGGGGCCGCGGTCTCGGGGCCGGCGGTCAGCGGGCGGAGAACGCCAGCGTGTACTCGCCGGAGCCGACCAGCCCGACGACCCGGTAGCGGTAGGCGCCGGCCGGGGTGGCGGCGGTCAGCCGGGCCGGGCCGTCGGCGTTGCCGGCGCGGGCCACGGTGCGGAACGCGCCGCCGGTGAAGCGTTGCAGCTCCAGCACCACCCGGGCGCCGTCCGGCACGGCCACGCACGCCTCCTGGGCGCCGCCGGCCACCCGGAAGAAACGGCCGTCCGGCTGCACCTGGGTACGCCCGGCGGCGATCCGGCCGGTCCGGCTCACCTGGCCGGTGCACCCGGTGTCGTCGGCCGGCGGTTCCGTGGGCGGCGCGCTGGCCGGCGGGGCCGTCTCGCCGCCACCGGCCGGCGGTTCCGCGGGATCCTGTTGGCCGCCGGCGGTGACCAGGGTCAGGTTGTTGCGTTGGAGGATCTCGTTGACCGGCTGGAAGAACGTGACCCCGCCGCGGGTGCAGTCGCCGGAGCCGCCGGAGGTGACGCCCTGGGCCTGGTCGCCGGAGAGCCACGCGCCGCCGGAGTCGCCCGGCTCGGCGCAGACGTCGGTGCGGGTCAGCCCGGTGACCGTCCCCTCCGGATAGTTGACCGTGGCGTTCTTCGCCTGGACCACGCCGCACCGGGTGCCGGTGGTGGAGCCGGAGCGGCAGATCGACGCGCCGACCGGGGCCTCGGTGGAGCCGTTCACCGGCACCGTGCCGCCGTTGAAGTCGTTCACCACGCCCTGCGGCGTCCAGTCGCCGTTGACCTCGACCACGGCCCAGTCGTCACCGGGGAACGAGGACGCGGAGAACGTGCCCTGGGCGACCCGGTTGGACCCGGTGGTGCGGTCGCCCGGCCGGCCGCAGTGCCCGGCGGTGACGAACCCGCCGACCACCGAGAAGCCGACCGAGCAGCGGCCGGCGTTGTTGATGAAGAAGGCGTCGCCACCCCGGACGTCGAACAGCGGGCGGGGAGCCTCGTCGGCGGTCCGCACCCGGACCGCGCCCGTCCCGCCGGCGGCGGCGAACCGGCGACCGGCGGCCTCCGCGCCGGGCCGGGCGACCACCACCACGGAGTTGGTCGCCACGTCGACGTACCAGCCCGCGATGTCCGGGCCGGCGTCGACGCCGGCCCGGTCGAGCCGGGTCTTCACCGCGTCCAGTTCGGCGACGCCGCGCGCGACGGGCTTCGGCACCGCGCCGGCCGCCGTGACGCGCGCCGCCCGCGCCGGGTCGGCCACCGCCACGGTGAGCGTGGCACCGTCGGCGCTGAGCCAGCTACCGCCGTAGTCGGCGCCGAGTTCGGCGCGCAGCCTGGTGACCGTGCCGGCGGCCCAGCGTTCCGTGCGCAGCCGGCGTACCGCCTGGTCGCGGGTGAGCGAGAGGTCGCGGCCCAGCGCGTCCAGCACCTCCGGGGCGACGCCGTCGGCGGTCGGGGCGGACCGCCGGGGTCCCTCACCGGCGAACGACGGCAGGGTCACCGCCGCCGCCAGTCCGGCCGCCGCCACCAGTACGCCGATGGCTGTCATCCGTCTGCGGTCCATCCGCCACGCTCCTCCCGCCCGGCGCGGGGGGCACGCCGGACGACCGGGAGTACGGAGACGGACGCCGATCGGATGAACCGCGGCGCGGGGTTTCGACGCGGCGTGTCGAGGCGTACCCGGAACGCGACGACGCCGGCCCACCGCGGACGGTGGGCCGGCGCGCGAAGCGGTCGGGTCAGACCTCGACGACGGTCGGGACGATCATCGGACGGCGGCGGTACGCGTCGTTCACCCAGCGTCCCACCGTCCGGCGGACGATCTGCTGGAGCTGGTGCGGGTCGGTGATGCCGTCCGCGGCGGCCCGGTTCAGCGCCTCGGTGACAAGCGGCACCACCGGGTTGAACGCGGCCGGGTCCTCGGAGAAGCCCTTCGCCGAGACGGTCGGGCCGGCGACCACCTTGCCGGTGACCGAGTCGACGACCACGGTGGTGGCGATGAACCCGCCGTCGCCGAGGATCCGGCGCTCGGTCAGCAACGACTCGCTGACGTCGCCGACGGCGAGGCCGTCGACGTAGACGTACCGGCTCTTCACCCGCCCGACCAGGCTGGCCCGGCCCTCCACCAGGTCGACCACGTCGCCGTCCTCGCAGAGCACCACCCGGTCCGGCGCGACGCCGGACTCGATGCCGAGCCGGGCGTGCGCCCGCAGGTGCCGCCACTCGCCGTGCACCGGCATCAGGTTGCTCGGCCGCACCACGTTGAGCAGGTAGAGCAGCTCGCCGGCGGGGGCGTGACCGGAGACGTGCACCTTGGCCACGTCCTTGTGCACCACCACGGCGCCGGCCCGGGCCAGCCGGTTGATCACCCGGTAGACCGAGGTCTCGTTGCCGGGCACCAGCGACGACGCGAGCACCACGGTGTCGCCCGGCGCGATGGTGATGTGCCGGTGGTCGCCGCTCGCCATCCGGCCCAGCGCGCTCATCGGCTCGCCCTGCGAACCGGTGGACATCAGCACGATCTGCTCGGGCGGCAGGTTGGTGGCCTCCTCGATCCCCACCACCAGACCGGCCGGGATGTTGAGCAGACCCAGGTCACGGGCGATGCCCATGTTGCGGACCATGGACCGGCCGATCAGCGCCACCTTGCGGCCGTGCTCGGCCGCCGAGTCGAAGACCTGCTGCACCCGGTGCACGTGCGAGGCGAACGAGGCGACGATGATCCGCCCCTTCGCCTTCGCGAAGATCGAGTCGAGCACCGGCCCGATCTCCCGCTCCGGCGTGACGAACCCGGGGATCTCCGCGTTCGTGGAGTCGGACAGCAGCAGGTCGACGCCCTCGGCGCCGAGCCGGGCGAAGCCGGCCAGGTCGGTGATCCGCCCGTCCAGTGGGAGCTGGTCCATCTTGAAGTCGCCGGTGTGCAGCACCAGGCCGGCCGGGGTGCGGATGGCCACCGCGAGCGCGTCCGGGATCGAGTGGTTCACCGCGAAGAACTCGCACTCGAACGGGCCGAGCCGTTCCCGGCCGCCCTCCCGGACGGTGAGCGTGTAGGGCTGGATCCGCCGCTCGGCCAGTTTCGCCTCGACGAGCGCCAGCGTGAACTGCGAGCCGACGAGCGGGATGTCGGGTTTGTGGGCGAGCAGGTACGGCACCGCGCCGATGTGGTCCTCGTGGCCGTGGGTGAGCACGATCGCCTGCACGTCGGCCAGCCGGTCCAGGATCGGGCCGAAGTCGGGCAGGATCAGGTCCACGCCCGGCTGCTCGACGTCGGGGAAGAGCACCCCGCAGTCGACGATCAGCAGCTTGCCGTCGAACTCGAAGACGGTCATGTTCCGGCCGATGGCGCCGAGTCCGCCGAGCGGGATGATCCGCAGGCCGCCCTCCGGCAGCGGCGGGGGCAACTCACCCTCGATGTGCGCCTCGGTCACGCGTCACCTCATTCTGCGACGCCGTCGCACGGCGTCCGTCGTGTCGTTGAATCATTCGGGCAGGGGCAGGCCCGCGGCGGCGCAGTCGGCGCGCAGCCGGGCCAGTTCGTCGCCGGTGGCCTCCACCAGCGGCGGTCGCACCGGGCCGGCCGGCAGGCCCTGGGCCGCGAGGCCGGCCTTGACCAGGATCGTGCCCTGGGTGCGGAAGATACCTGTGTAGAGCGGCAACAGCCGCCGGTGCAGCGCGAGCGCGCCGGCGTGGTCGCCGGCCACGAACGCCTCGATCAACTGCTTGGTCAGCGCGCCGGTGAAGTGCGTCGAGGTGCCGACCACGCCGACCGCGCCGACCGACAGCGACGGCAGGGTGAGCGCGTCCTCACCGCTGTAGAACGCGAGGCCCGTGCGGCTGAGCACCTCCGAGGTCGCCGTCAGGTCGCCCTTGGCGTCCTTGACCGCGACGATCCGGCCGTGCTCGGCGAGCTTGACGAGCGTCTCGGTGGCGATCGCCACGCCGGAGCGGTGCGGGATGTCGTAGAGCATGACCGGCAGCCCGGTGGCGTCCGCGACGGTGGTGAAGTGGTGCAGCAGCCCGGCCTGCGGCGGCTTGTTGTAGTAGGGCGTGACCACGAGCAGGCCGTGCGCGCCGGCCTTCTCCGCCTGCGCGGCCAGCTCGACCGTGTGCCGGGTGTCGTTGGTGCCCACCCCGGCGACGATCCGGGCCCGGTCACCGACCGCCTCGACCACGGCGCGGACCAGCGTCTCCTTCTCCGCGTCGGTGGTGGTCGGCGACTCGCCCGTGGTGCCGTTGAGCACCAGCGCGTCGTTGCCCTGCTCGTCGACGAGATAGCGGGCCAGTCGGGTGGCGCCGTCCAGGTCGAGCGCGCCGTCGCGGGTGAACGGCGTCACCATGGCCGTGATCACCCGTCCGAACGGGCGCGACGCCCCCGGGTGCGGGGCGGCGGAGTGGTCGTGCGTCATGTTCACAACCTAGCGGACGACCACCGGTGGCCCGGCGGCGAAGGGTGACGAGTCACTCGGCGTGCGGCGACGCCGCCACCTCGGTGCCGTCCGGCAGCGTCGAGATCACGAAGTCGGCGAACACGTTCGGCGCGACGCCCTTGAGCTGACGCAGGCACTCCACGGCCAACTCGCGGATCTCCACGTCCGCGTGCTCGGTGGCGCGCATCTTCACGAAGTGCCGCCAGGCGCGGTAGTTGCCGGTCACCACGATCCGGGTCTCGGTCGCGTTCGGCAGCACCGCCCGGGCCGCCTGCCGGGCCTGCTTGCGGCGCAACGTCGGGTTGGGCTCGTCGGTGAAGCGGGCCTCCAACCCTTCCAGCAGATCGGTGTACGCCCGCACCGCCGCCTCGGACGCCTCGACGAACCGCTTGTGCAGCTCCGGGTCCTCGGCGATCACCGCCGGCTCCACCATCGCCGCGTCCCGCTCCGGCACGTAGCGCTGGGAGAGCTGCGAGTAGGAGAAGTGCCGGTGCCGGATCAGCTCGTGCGTGAACGACCGGGAGACGCCGCTGAAGTAGAAGCTCACCGAGCCGTGCTCCAGCACGCTCAGGTGGCCGACGTCGAGGATGTGCGCCAGGTAGCCGGCGTTCGTCGCGGTGGCCGGGTTCGGCTTCTTCCAGCTCTGGTAGCAGGCCCGGCCGGCGAACTCGGCGAGCGCCTGCCCGCCGTCGGCGTCGGTCGACCACGGCACCTCGTCCGGCGCCTGGAACTGCGTCCACGCGATCAGCTTGACCTGGGGCTGCACCATCTCCGGCATGCCGAGGACTGTAGTTGGCCCGCCCCCAACGCGGAAATCGGGCACGCGGCCGACCTGCTCAGCCCACAGGTGTCCAAGCTCTCACAGTGTCCCCGCGCTCGGCTCGGCTCGGCTCGGCTCGGCTCGGCTCGGAGAGATCTTGGAAAGAATCGGCCCCTGGAGGGGCCATTTCGTTCCAAGATCTCCGTCGATTTCACATAGTGGAACATCATTCTCGAAAGGTGGACGTTTACTCCGGCTTGCGGCGATTTGACGATTCCTGCTCGCACGCAAGCGACGACTCGCCAAGATCTCGCTGCCCGGCCACACCATCCGCACACTCGCCGTAGCCGACAGCGCAGACCGGGATGATGGCGGCACGGATCGGATGGTGAACCGGGGGCCCGATGACAGGGCGCGCAGGACGACGGCTGCGAGGCGGTTCGCGCGACGACGAGGTCGCGACACATCACCGACGACTCACCTCGAAAGGGCCACCAGCAGTACGTCATCCGCCTACCCGGGCCGGGGCAGCCGCGCCGGCGAGCGGTCAGACGTAGAGCGAGGGGAACGGGGCCCAGGGCAGGTTGCGGACCACCGAGAAGGCCGCCCAGGCGGCCAGGAAACCGCCGATCACCTTCGGGCTGAACTGCGGCTCCGGCAGTCGCCAGCCGAACGCCCGGTTGCCGGCCCAGGCGACGAAGAGCCAGGCCAGGAACGGCAACGCGAAGACGAAGAGGAAGTGGTGCCGGGCCGCCGCCGGCAGGTCGCCGTGCAGCACGTACCACAGCGCGCGGGTGCCGCCGCAGCCCGGGCAGTCCAGCCCGGTGGTGAGCTTGAGCAGGCAGGTCGGCCGGGCGTCCGGGTCGCTCACGGTGGGATCGCTGATCAGCGCGTACGTCATGCCGAGGCCGACGCAGCCCAGCGCGGCCAGCGGCACCGCCCAGCGCGGGGCGCGGGCGTGCAGGCGCAGCACCATCCGGGTGAACCGGTCGGGCTCGACCGGCTGGTAGGCCACCCCCGCCGGCCACACCGCCCCATGCCCCTCGCCAGGCCCGTACGGCTCACCGTGCGGGGACGGACCACCGTGCGGGGACGACTCGGCGTGCGGGGACGACTCGGCGTGCGGGGACGACTCCCGGTGGAGGTCGGGCGCGGTGGCGGGCCGGTCGACGCTTGTCACGCGCTCACCGTACACCGGCCACGCCCACCAGCGCGGCGGCCAGCGGTGCGGCCAGATCGCCGGCGGCCGGCGGGGCGACCGCGTCCAGGCCGAGCCACCCGGCGAGCCGGTAGAGCTCGGCGGCGAGCGCCACCGCCGTCTCCCCCGGGTCGGCGCCCGGCTCGACCCAGGCGGCCGGCACCAGCAGCACACCGGCCTTCCGGTCGGCTTTGAGGTCGACCCGGGCGGTGAAGCGCTCGCCCTGCCGGAACGGCAGCACGTAGTAGCCGTGCACCCGCTGCGGCGCCGGCACGTAGATCTCGATGCGGTAGGTGAACCCGAAGAGGCGCTCGGCCCGGGCCCGCTCCCAGACCAGCGGGTCGAACGGGCTGACCAGGGTGTTGCCCCGGACCCAGCGGGGCAGCCGGGCCTCGGCGTGCAGGTAGGCCGGCAGTCGCCAGCCCGGCACCGTGACCGGGATCAGCTCGCCCGCCTCGACCAGCTCGGCGACCGCCGCCCGGGCGCCGGCCACCGGCAGCCGGAAGTAGTCACGCAGCTCCGGCTCGGCGGCGACGCCGAGCGACCGGGCCGCGATCGCCACCAGCGTGCGGTGCGCCTGCGCGTCGGTCGGGGTGGGCGCGTCCAGCACGGCCGCCGGCAGCACCCGCTCGGGCAGGTCGTAGCGGCGGGCGAACGAGCTGGTGCGGTCCGCGGCGGTGACCTCGCCGGCCCAGAACAGGAACTCCAGCGCCCGCTTCACGGTCGACCAGTTCCAGCCCCAGTTGCCGGTCTCGCGGGGGGCGTCGTGCTCGATCTCGGCCGCGGTGAGCGGGCCGCGGGCGGCCACCTCGTCGCGTACCCACGCCACCAGCCCGGGCTGCTCCTGGGCGATCCGGCGCATGCCGCCCCAGGCGTCGTCGCGCGCCTTGGCCATCCGCCAGCGCAGCGCCGGGTGCAGCTCGACCGGGACCAGCGACGCCTCGTGCGCCCAGTATTCGAACAGCTCGCGGGGACGGCGGTAGGCCGCGGTGTCGAGCAGGGCGGTCGGGTAGGGCCCGAGCCGGCTGTAGAGCGGCAGGTAGTGCGCGCGTTGCAGCACGTTCACCGAGTCCATCTGGATCAACCCGACCCGGCCGAGCACCCGGCGCAGGTGGCGGCGGGTGGGCACGCCGGTGGGCGCCGGGTCGGCGAAGCCCTGGGCGGCCAGGGCGACCCGGCGGGCCTGGGCGAGCGAGAGCGATTCCGGTACGGCCATCGCCGCGACCCTAATCCAGCCCACCGACACGACACCTCCCGGTCGCGGCGACGCACCGAGCGGGACGTGTCGTCGGGTGCGGCGGCTGGACCGATCGCCCGCCGAGGCATACAACGGACAGGTGCCCATCATCCGCCGGGAGGAACCGGACGACGCCGAGTCGATCGCCCGGGTGCACGTCCACGGGTGGCGGGCCGGGTACGCCGGGATCATGCCGGCGGAGGTGCTGCGCCGGCTGAACCCGGCCGCCTGGGCGCAACGCCGCCGCGACCTCGGCACCGCCGACCCGGAGCACCCGTTCACCACGCTCGTCGCCGAGGACGACGGCGTGGTCACCGGCTTCGCCACGTTCGGGCCGTACCGGAACAACCAGGACCGCGGCGACCTCGACCCGGCGTACGGCGAACTGCTGGCCATCTATCTGGAACCGGCGTTCTGGGGTTCGGGCATCGGCCCGGCGCTGCTCGCGGCGGCCCGGGCCGGCCTGGTCGAGCGGGGCTGGCGCGAGTATCGGCTCTGGGTGCTCGCCGACAACGCCCGGGCCCGCCGGTTCTACGAGCGGGCCGGGCACTCACCGGACGGGGAGGAGACCGCCTATCCGGTGCCGCTGCACGGCGGGCGCGCCCCGGTCCTGCTCCGCGAGCTGCGCTACACCGCCCGGCTCGACGGCTGACCCCGCCGGACCCACCGACCCGGCCGGCCCGCCGCCGCCGGTCGGTGTCGCCCAGCGGCGGATCGGCAGGCTGAGCAGCAGCGCCAGGCTGATCCAGACGTAGGTGTTGCTGCCGAGGAAGCCGTCCACGCCGGTGAAGTCCTTCTCCCAGGCCCAGACGATCCGGCTGCACAGCAGCGCGTACCCGATCAGCGCGGCGGCCAGCAGCACGCGGCGGCGGCGCCCCCGGGCGGACGCCGCCATGCCGTTGTCGACGAGCAGGATCAGGCCCGGCAGCAGCCAGACCAGGTGGTGGACCCAGGTCACCGGGCTGACCAGGCACATCACGGCGCCGGTCAGGGCCAGGCCGGTGGCCTCGTCGCCGACGGCCACCGCCCGTCGGCAGCGCCAACCCCAGACCGCCAGGGTGACCAGCACGAGCACCAGCCAGGCCAGGGTGCTCGGGTGCTCCGGGTCGAGCCGGGCCACCACCCCGCGCAGCGACTGGTTGGAGACGAACGCCAACTCACCGACCCGGTCGGTGTTCCACAGCGCCTCGGTCCAGAACTCCCGGGACGCGTCCGGGAAGAGGCCGGCGGCCAGCAGCGTGGCGACGGCGGCCGAGCCGATCGCGGTGGCGGCGGCCCGCCAGCGACCGGTGACCAGCAGATAGACGACGAAGATGCCCGGGGTCAGCTTGATCGCGGTGGCCACGCCGATGCCGACACCGGCCCAGCGGTTGCCCGCGGGCAGCAGCCGCAGCAGGTCCACCGCCACCAGGAACAGCAGCAGCATGTTGACCTGGCCGAAGTTGACCGTCTCGCGCATCGGCTCGTACGCGGCGGCCAGGCAGAGCGCGACCGCGAGGGCGAACCACCGGGTCCAGCCGGAGCGGCGGGCGACCGGGTCCAGCAGCCACCAGATCACCACGGCGCTGACCGCCACCGTCGCCGCCACGCTCACCACGATCGCCGCGCCCCACGGCAGGTACGCCATCGGCAGCATGACGAGCGCCGCGAACGGCGGGTAGGTGAAGCCGTACTGGGTGCCGGCCTTCAGGAAGTCGTAGATCTCGCCGCCGTCACGTGCCCAGTAGGTGAGCGCGCCGTAGTAGACCCGCAGGTCGAAGAAGCCGTGCCGGACGGCGGCCACGGCGAGGAACACGGTGACCGCCGCGGCGAGCGCCGCCACGGCGGCGACCTGCACGGCCGTGCGGCCGGCACCCTGCGCCACCGTCACCCTCCTCGCCCTGCGTAGGCTCACGTGCCATGGCTGAAGGCTACGTCCGCCCCGCGCGTCCCGAGGACGTCGCCGAAATCGCACGCATCCAGCTCGCGACCTGGCGGGTCGCGTACCGCCGGATCCTGCCCCGACACGTGCTCGACAACCTGGACGAGGCGTACCTCGCCCGCCGGTGGGGCGCGGCGGTGCAGGAGCCGCCCTCCGGCGCGCACCGGGTGCTGGTCGCCGTCGAACAGGCGGCCCAATCCTATCTGGTGGGGTTCGCCGCCTCGGGTCCGGCCGATGCCGAGGCGCTGGCTCCCGGGGAGCCGGCCGACGCGCTCACCCCGGGCCTGGCGGCGGTGACCGACCTGCTGGTCGAGCCGCGATGGGGTCGGCGCGGGCACGGCAGCCGGCTGCTCGCCGCCGCGGTCGAGCACTGGCGGGAGGACGGTTTCACCCGGGCGGTGGCGTGGGCGTTCGACGCGGACGCGGCGACCCGCGGGTTCCTCGGCTCGACCGGCTGGGAGCCGGACGGCGCGACCCGGGCGCTGGACGTGGACGACATGCTGGTCCCCCAGCTCCGCCTGCACGTGGCCGTGCCGGAGGCGGGTCAGCCCTCGTCCGAGCCCTCGTTGGCGCCGCGCACAAAGTAGCCCCCTACACGCTGGTCGTCGCGCGGGGCCACGTCGGCCACCGGCCGCCAGTTGTCGTCGCTGACCGGGCGCAGGGTCACCCGGCGGCCCAGGCGGTCGCGCTCCCCAGAATCGATCATGACCGCCACCCTAGGATCCGGCCCGCCCCTCGACCGCCTATTTCGGCGAGCCACGGCGGCAGGCGTGTTAAGCGGGGCCCCCTGTTATGCAGAATGCGTTAAGCGGGGGCCCCTCCTTACGCCCGCTCAGGAGAGCAGGGCGTCCAGGCCGACGGTCAGACCGGGCCGGCGGCCGACCTCGCGCACCGCCAGCAGCACCCCGGGCATGAACGAGGCCCGGTCGTACGAGTCGTGCCGAATGGTGAGCGTCTCGCCGGTGGTGCCGAACAGCACCTCCTGGTGGGCGACCAGGCCGGTGGCGCGGACCGCGTGCACCCGTACCCCGTCGATGTCGGCGCCGCGGGCGCCGGCCACCTCGTCGCGGGTGGCGTCCGGCGCGGGGCCGAGACCGGCCTCGGCCCGGGCCGCCGCGATCAGCCGCGCGGTGTGGGTGGCGGTGCCGCTGGGCGCGTCCAGCTTGCGCGGGTGGTGCTGCTCGACGATCTCGACCGACTCGAAGTGCCGGGCCGCGCGGGCGGCGAACTGCATCATCAACACCGCGCCGATGCCGAAGTTGGGGGCGATCACCACGCCCACGCCGGGTCGGTCGGCCAGCCAGGCGCGCACCTGGGCGAGCCGCTGCTCGGTGAAGCCGGTGGTGCCCACGACCGCGTGGATGCCCCGCTCGACGCACCAGCGCAGGTTGTCCATCACGGCGTCGGGGGTGGTGAAGTCGACGACCACGCCGGCGCCGGCGTCGGCGACCTCGGTCAGGTCGTCGCCCTGGTCGACGGCGGCGACCAGTTCCAGGTCGGACGCACCGTCGACGGCTTTGCAGACCTCCATGCCCATCCGGCCCCGGGCACCCAGCACGCCGACCCGGGCCGCGTTCCTCTGCTCCTCAGTCACGGGCCACAACCTATCCCAGCCGGGGCGGTGCGCTGCGCCGGTCCGGCGGTCCGGCTCAGGCGATGAAGGCGCCGTCGTCGAACGGGCCGACCACGGCCAGCGACATCGGCCGGCCGAGCAGTTCGGCGGCGAGGGTGTTCACGTCCGCCAGGGTCACCGCGTCCACCCGGGCCAGCAGCTCGTCCACCGGCATCAGGTTGCCGTAGAGCAGCTCGCCCTTGGCCAGCCGGCTCATCCGCGAGCCGGTGTCCTCCAGGCCGAGCACGAAGGAGCCCTTGCTCATGCCCTTGCCCCGGGCCATCTCGGCCTCGGTGACGCCCTCGGCGGCCACCCGCGCCAGCTCGGCCCGGGTCAGGTCCAGCACCTCGTCCACCTTGCCGGGCGCGCAGCCGGCGTAGACGGCGAACACGCCGCTGTCGGCGTACTGGCTGGCGTAGGAGTAGACCGAGTACGCGAGGCCGCGCTGCTCCCGGATCTCCTGGAACAGCCGGCTGGACATGCCGCCGCCGAGCACGTTGTTGAGCACGCCCAGCGCGAAACGCCGGTCGTCGGTGCGGTCGATCGCCGGGCAGCCCAGCAGGACGTGCGCCTGCTCGGTCTCCTTCGGCTCGACGAGTGTGGTGGCCGGCTGCGTGCGTACCGCCGGGGTGGTCGGTCGGTGCGGCGCCGGCACGGCCGGGTCGGCGTCCAGCGGGGTGCCCCGCAGCGCCTGCCGGACCAGCTTGACCACGGCGGCGTGGTCGAGGTTGCCGGCGGCGGCGATCACGATCCGCGGCGGGGTGTAGCGGCTGCGGTAGAAGCCCTGGATCTGCCGCCGGGTCATCGGCGTGACCGTCTCCTCGGTGCCGGAGATCAGCCGGCCCAGCGGGTGGTCGCCGTAGACCGCGCGGGCGAACAGGTCGTGCACCTCGTCGCCGGGCTCGTCGTCGTGCATGGCGATCTCTTCGAGGATCACGCCGCGCTCGGTCTCCACGTCGGCGGCGGCCAGCACCGAGTCGGCGACCGCGTCGCACATCACGTCGATGGCCAGCGGCAGGTCCTCGTCCAGCACCCGGGCGTAGTAGCAGGTGTATTCCTTCGTGGTGAAGGCGTTCGTCTCGCCGCCCACCGCCTCGATCTCGGCCGAGATCTCCAACGCGGTGCGCTTCTTCGTGCCTTTGAAGAGCAGATGCTCCAGGAAGTGCGCGGCACCGGCCTGCGGCCCGGTCTCGTCCCGCGAGCCGACCGCCACCCAGATGCCGAACGAGACGCTGCGCATCGCCGGGATCGCCTCGGTGAGCACCCGCAGGCCGCTGGGGAGCACGGTGCGGCGGACGGTGCCGCCGAGCGGGTCGTCGCTGAGGGTGCGGGTGACCGCCCGTGCCGGGGAGGACGAACTCACGACTTACCTGCTCTCCGTGCCGCGAAGGGGTGGATGACGAACGGCTCCAGCCCGCCGAGCGCGGCCTGGAGCCGTGTGCCGGCCCGGGCGACGGTACGCCGCCCGGGCCGGTCGGTCGATCAGCTGTGCCGGGTCCGGCGACGCGGGCGGTCGCCGCCCTCGCCACCCTCCGGGCGACGCTCGCCGCCGCGCTCGCCACCACGGTCGCCCCGGTCACGCGGGCCGCGGTCGCCACCGCGGCCGGCCGGACGCTCGCCGCCGGCGGCCTCACCGGCGGCCGGCGCCTCGGCGCCCTCCGGGCGGACCTTGTCCAGGTAGATCTTGCCGCGCGCGTCGACGTCGGCGATCTCGACCTCGACCTTGTCGCCGACGTTGAGGAAGTCCTCGACCTTGTCGACCCGCTTGCCGTCGCCCACCTTGGAGATGTGCAGCAGGCCGTCGCGGCCCGGGAGCAGCGAGATGAAGGCGCCGAACGCGGCGGTCTTCACCACGGTGCCGAGGAACCGGTCGCCGACCTTCGGCAGCGTCGGGTTGGCGATGCCGTTGATCCGCTCGACCGCGGCCTGCGCGGACGGGCCGTTCGTCGCGCCGACGTAGATGGTGCCGTCGTCCTCGATGGAGATCTCGGCGCCGGTCTCGTCCTGGATCGCGTTGATGGTCTGACCCTTCGGGCCGATCACCATGCCGATCTTGTCGACCGGGATCTTGACGGTGGTCACCCGCGGCGCGTAGTCGCTCATCGCGGCCGGGGCCTCGATCGCCGCCTGCATCACGTCGAGGATGGTCTGCCGGGCCTCGTGCGCCTGCTGGAGCGCGGCGGCCAGCACGTCCGACGGGATGCCGTCCAGCTTGGTGTCGAGCTGGAGCGCGGTGACGAACTCCCGGGTGCCGGCGACCTTGAAGTCCATGTCACCGAACGCGTCCTCGGCGCCGAGGATGTCGGTGAGCGTCACGTACTGGGTCTTGCCGTCGACCTCGTCGGAGATGAGGCCCATGGCGATGCCGGCGACCGGCGCCTTCAGCGGCACACCGGCCGAGAGCAGGCCCAGGGTCGAGGCGCAGACCGAACCCATCGAGGTGGAGCCGTTGGAGCCGAGCGCCTCGGAGACCTGCCGGATGGCGTACGGGAACTCCTCGCGCGACGGCAGCACCGGGATCAGCGCCCGCTCGGCCAGCGCGCCGTGGCCGATCTCGCGCCGCTTCGGCGAGCCGACCCGGCCGGTCTCACCGGTGGAGTACGGCGGGAAGTTGTAGTTGTGCATGTAGCGCTTGCGGTTCTCCGGGGACAGCGTGTCCACCATCTGCTCCATGCGCAGCATGTTCAGCGTGGTGACGCCCAGGATCTGGGTCTCGCCGCGCTCGAACAGCGCGGAGCCGTGCACCCGCGGCAGCACGCCGACCTCGGCGGTCAGCGGGCGGATGTCACGCGGGCCGCGGCCGTCGATGCGGACCTGCTCGCGCAGCACCCGGTTGCGGACCTCGGACTTGGTGAGCGAGCGGAACGCGGCGGACAGCTCCTTCTCGCGGCCCTCGAAGCGGCCGGTCAGCTCCTCGGCGACCTTGGCCTTGATCCGGTCCAGGGCCTCCTCGCGGTCGGCCTTGCCGGCGATCTTCAGGGCCTCGGCGACGTCGGCGCGGGCCACGTCGGCCACCGCGTCGTACGCGTCGTCGGAGTAGTCCAGGAAGATCGGGAACTCGGCGACCGGCTTGGCGGCCACCTCGGCCAGCTCGCTCTGCGCCCGGCACAGCTCGCGGATGGCCGGCTTGGCGGCCTCCAGGCCGCTGGCCACGATCTCCTCGGTCGGCGCGGTGGCGCCGCCGGAGATCAGGGTCACCGCGTTCGGGGTGGCCTCGGCCTCGACCATCATGATCGCGACCTCGCCGTCGGCCAGGGTGCGGCCGGCCACGACCATGTCGAAGGTGGCCCGGGCCAGCTCCTCCAGGGTCGGGAAGGCGACCCACTGGCCGTCCACGTGCGCGACCCGGGTCGCTCCGATCGGGCCGGAGAACGGCAGGCCGGAGAGCTTGGTCGACATCGAGGCGGCGTTGATGGCCACCACGTCGTACGGGTGCAGCGGGTCGAGCGCGAGGACGGTCTCGACGACCTGGACCTCGTTGCGCAGGCCCTTGACGAACGACGGGCGCAGCGGCCGGTCGATCAGCCGGCAGGTGAGGATGGCGTCCTCGCTGGGCCGGCCCTCGCGGCGGAAGAACGAGCCGGGGATCCGGCCCGCGGCGTACATCCGCTCCTCGACGTCGACGGTCAGCGGGAAGAAGTCGAACGACTCGCGCGGCTGCTTCCCGGCCGTGGTGGCGGAGAGGACGACCGTCTCGCCGAGCTGGGCGACGACGGAGCCGGCGGCCTGCCGGGCCAGCCGGCCGGTGGAGAAGGTGATCTCACGGGTGCCGAAGGACCCGTTGTCGATCACGGCGGTGCGGGATTCGGTGCCGAGGTTGGTCTCGGTCATGTGCTGTGGTGCTCCTTCGCGTCGTCGGCCGACGACACGGGAACTGCTCAGGCGGCCGGTCTTCGATCGAAGCGCCCGGGGGCCGGCTCGTCTGCCGGGGTTCCCGGGGGCCACTACCGGAGACCGGTGCTGACCGGCTCCCTCTCGGGTCGTCGCGGCCGGGGTTTCTCGGTGGTACCGGAACGGGGGAGCGGCCGAGCGGCCACTCCCCCGTCAGGTCATCGGCGCAGGCCGAGCCGCTCGATGAGCGACCGGTAGCGGTTGATGTCCTTCTTCTGGACGTAGTTGAGCAGCCGCCGGCGCCGGCCGACCAGCAGCAGCAGCCCACGGCGGCTGTGGTGGTCGTGCTTGTGCACCTTCAGGTGCTCGGTGAGCTCGGCGATCCGCTTGGTCAGGACCGCGACCTGCACCTCCGGCGAACCGGTGTCGCCGTCGGCGGTCGCGTACTCCTGGCGGATCTTGGCTTTGGCTTCCTGGTCGAGCGCCATGTTCTCCCTGTTTCGTGGGTGGTTCGATGAGGTCCGTCGGAGCGGTCGTGGTGACCGGTGCGACGGACCGGTTCCTCGCACCCGCGGCGTCGTGCAGGCACGCGAGGCCCCCGTCGGTCAGCCGACGTCCCCGTCAGCCTACCAGCCCCGGCCCGGGGCGGCCGGCGCGCGGTCAGGACACCGCCCGGCGGGTACGCTCCACGTCCTCGGCGATCTGGGCGACCAGCGGCTCGATCGCGTCGTACGTCCGTTGCTCACGCAGGTGTGCCACGAAGTCCAGGGCCAGCCGCTCGCCGTACAGGTCACCGGTGAAGTCCAGCGCGTACGCCTCGACCCGGCGCTCCCGCCCGGAGAACGTCGGGTTCGTGCCGATCGACACCGCCGCGGCGAGGGGGTCGCCGCCACGGCGCACCAGCCGGGCCGCGTACACGCCGTCGGCGGGCACCGCCGCGTACCGATGGGTGAACAGGTTGGCGGTCGGGTAACCCAGCTCACGCCCGCGCTGGTCGCCACGGACCACCACGCCCTCGACCCGGTGCGGACGGCCGAGCGCGTCCGCCGCCGCCCGCACGTCGCCCGCGTCGACGCAGGACCGGATGTAGGTGGACGAGAAGACGGTGCCCGCCCCGGCGACGAGCGGAGCGCCCTCCACGGCGAAGCCGAACGTGCGGCCCAGGCGTTCCAGCAGCGCCACGTCACCGGCCGCCCGGTGCCCGAACCGGAAGTTGTCGCCGACCACCACGAGCGCGGCGTGCAGGTGCTCGACCAGGATGTCGTGCACGAACGCCTCGGCCGGCAGCCGGGAGAACTCGGCGGTGAACGGCACCACGCAGAGCACGTCCACGCCGAGCGCCTCGATCAGCTCCGCCTTGCGGGCCGGCTCGGTGAGCACCGCCGGGTGCGAGCCGGGGCGTACCACCTCGGCCGGGTGCGGGTCGAACGTCACCACCACCGACCGGACGCCCAACTCCCGGGCGCGGGCCACGGCGTGGCCGATGGTGGCCTGGTGCCCCTGGTGCACCCCGTCGAAGACGCCGATGGTGACCACCGAGCGCCCCCAACCGCCGGGCGCCGCCTCGTACCCCCGCCACCGCTGCATGCCGCTCCTCCCCTGTCCGCCCGTGCCGTCCGGCCGGGCCAGGTCCCGCCCGGGCCGTCAGGCCGGGGCCAGGACGATCTCCGCGCGGGCCCGCCCGTCCCGCTCGCTGACGATAGCGATCAACCCGCCCGCCGGCCCGAAGACCGCGTACGGCCCGGCGATGCCGGCCGGGTCCAGCGGCCCGCCGTGCGACAGCGTGCGCGCCTCCTCGACGGTGGCGTCCCGGCGCGGGAAGAACCGCTGCGCGGCGGCGTCGAGCGGCAGGTTCACCACGTCCGGCGCGCGCTCCTCCAACTGCGCCAGGGTGGCCGCCTCGGCCAGGTCGAAGCCGCCGACGGCGGTGCGGCGCAGCGCGGTGAGATGGCCGCCGACCCCGAGCGCCAGGCCCGCGTCCCGGGCGACGGCCCGGATGTACGTCCCGGACGAGCAGGTCACGTCCACGTCCACGTCCACCACGTCCGGGGTGTCCCGGCGGATCGCCCGCACGTCCAGCTTGGCGATGGTGACCCGGCGGGCGGGCAACTCGACGCTCTCCCCGTCACGGACCCGCTTGTACGCCCGCTCACCGTTGATCTTGATGGCGCTGACCGCGCTGGGCACCTGGTCGATCTCGCCGGTCAACGCCGCCAGCGCGGCGCGTACCGCGTCGTCGGTGACCGTGCCGGCCGGCGTGCTCGCGACCACGTCGCCCTCGGCGTCGTCGGTGACCGTGGCCTGACCCAGCCGGATCGTCGCCGCGTAGCTCTTGCCGGCGCCGATCACGTAGGTGAGCAGCCGGGTCGCCCGGCCCACCCCGATCACCAGCACGCCGGTGGCCATCGGGTCCAGCGTGCCGCCGTGCCCCACCCGGCGGGTCCGGGCCAGCCGCCGGATGCGGGCCACCACGTCGTGCGACGTCATGCCGCCGGGCTTGTCGACCACGATCAGACCATCTGCGCTCACGACCGGAAAGCCTGCCAGACGGCGACGATCAGCCCGGGCGGGGGATACCGCGCGGGTCAGCGGACCGCGCCGACCACCGCCCACGCGCCGGACCGCAGCCGCAGCAGCAGGGCGACCAGCCGGAGCACCACGAACAGCGTCAGCCCGGCCCAGATCCCGCCCAGCCCGAGGTCGAGCCCGTAGGCCAGCCAGATCGCCGGCAGGAACCCGCCGAACGCGGCCATGATGGTCAGGTTGCGCAGGTAGCGCACGTCACCGGCGCCGATCAGCACCCCGTCGAGGGCGAACACCACGCCGCCGATCGGCTGGAGCGCCGCGAGCCAGGGCCACGCCACCATGGCCTGATCGCGTACCTGCGGATCGGAGCTGAACCAGCCCGGCACCAGGCCGGCGCCGGCGGCGATCAGCACCGCGAACGCCACGCCGCACAGCCCGCCGAGCACGGCGACGCGGCGGGCGAGGAACCGCGCGCCCGCCGCGTCGCCCGCACCGAGCGCGGCCCCGACCAGCGCCTGCGCGGCGATCGCGAGGGCGTCCAGCACCAGCGCGGTGAAGAACCAGAGTTGTACGGCGATCTGGTGCGCGCCGACCGCGGCGGCCCCGAACCGGGCCGCGACGGCGGTCGCGGACAGGAAGCTGGCCTGGAACGCCACGCCCCGGACCAGCAGGTCACGGCCGAGCACCAACTGCTGCCCGATCACCCGGAGGCGGGGCCGCAGCGGGACCCGCTCGCGCACCAGCGCCGCCGCGAAGAGACAGCCGGAGAGCGTCTGCGCGACCGCGTTCGCCACCGCCGACCCGACCAGGCCCAGCCCGGCCGGATACACAAGCAGCGGGCAGAGCAGCGCGGAGAGCAGGTTGGGGACGAGCACGAACAGCAGCGGCCGGCGGGTGTCCTGGATCCCCCGCAACCAGCCGTTGCCGGCGGCGGCGAGCAGCAGGCCGGGCGCGCCGAGCACCGCGATCCGCAGCCACCCGGCGGCGGCGTCGGCCACCTCGCCGGAACCCCCGACGAGGGTACGCGCCAGCGCGCCCCCGCCGACGGCCACGGCGACCGCCACCAGCACACCGGCGGCCAGCGCCAGCCAGGACGCCTGGACGCCCTCGGCCACCGCGGCGGCACGGTCCCCCGCGCCGAAGCGGCGGGCGGACCGTCCGGTGGTGCCGTACGCGACGACCGTGCCGATCCAGGCGGTCAACGTCATGACCGTGCCGCCGATCGCGATCGCGGCGAGCGGCACCCGGCCGAGGTGGCCGACGACCGCGGTGTCGACGAGCACGTAGATCGGCTCGGCGGCCAGCACCACCAGGGCGGGCAGCGCGAGCGCAGCGATCCGCCGGGGCGAGGCGGCGGTGGCGGGTACGGCGGCGGTCGTGCTCATCGCCGCTGATCCTGGCACGAGGCGGGTAAGGCACGCAAGCCCGGTGACTACTTACTCAGGTCGTTCCGGAGGCGTGCCACGTCGCACCGGCCGCGGAGACGCTGAACCGGCAGGGTGGGGGCGTACGCGGCAACGGCCGCCAGCACCCGGGGACGGGAGTCGCGGGAGTAGCGCCAGACGTAGCGCAGGAGATCGAGATCGACCCGCTCCGGGCAGCCCTCGGGAAGATCGGGCCGGGGCGCGGCACGGTGGGCCCAGCGGCGACGCAGCACCCGGGCCAGGCACCGCCACCGGGACGGGTCGCAGAGCACCAGCAGGTCGGCGCGGGGCAGCCGGAGATCGAGGGTGCTGGCATAGTTGCCGTCCATCACCCAGGCCGGGCGGGCGGCCAGCGCGGCCACCTCGGCGCGGAAGTCGGCAAGGGGCGGCGCGGTCCAGCCGGCCCGCCAGTAGTGCCGGTCGAGGTGGATCAGGGGAAGATCGAGCCGCCCGGCCAGCTCAGCGGCGAGCGTGCTCTTGCCGGCGCCGGAGTTGCCGACGACCAGGATGCGGCGCACCGGAGGACGGTAGCGCCTCCGCTCTCCTGCCGGGCGTCCGGCGTCTCCTGCCGGGCGTCCGGCGCGACAGTGACGTCGTCCGGCGTGACGGTGACATCGTCCGGCGCGGCGATGACGCCGGCACGTGGTCGGGCGCGCGGTGCGGCGCCGGACCCGGCCGGCGTCACCGCCGGGCGGTTTGCGTCACTGACGAGTGTCCATCGACGTCTGCAGCGCGCGGCGCATCTGCTCGCGCGCCTCGTCGGTGGTGGTCTCGGTCTGCGGCTTGCGCTTGCTGGGCATGTGAGGGTCCTTCCAGGGTGCGGACCGCCGAGACACGGCGGCCCTACGGGCGCCCGGCGCTCCGGCTGGTCGCGACAACCGTCACGCCACGACCGGGAGTCGTCGGCCTGCTGAGCGCCCGGCAGCGGTCCGGGATCACCGGAGCGGCTCGCCTGGCAGCGTGAGCCCGGGTCGGTCTGACCCTGGAGGGAGGGGACGCCGAGTGTGGCACCACCGCCCGTGACCAGCGCCGCGAAGCGCCGGCCTCTCACCCAAATTAACGTTCACTTTCCAGATACTGCCCACTGTTCCCGCGATGCGGACAGGACAAACCGTCGCCCGGGGGACGTCTCAGCGGGCCAGGAAGTGCCAGCCCAGCCACCACCAGAAGCCGAACAGACCGATCCGGCCCACCGGCACCGGGCCCACCTCGTATCGCATGACGAAGGCGCAGACGTCGGCCAGGGACGGGATCCGGGAACCCTCCCGGCGCGCGGCCCACTCGACGACCGCGAACAGCAGCAGCGCGGCCAGGAACCCGCCGATGGCCAGTGCGCGCATCATCGGCGGACCAGTCCCCAGAACGCAGCCAGCCAGGTGAACCAGGCCGCCGAGCGGACCAGATGGTCCTCCAGCAGCGGGTCGGCCAGCCGGGAGAACGTGGGAAAGTCGTCGCCCACCGACAACACGAAGGTCGCCCCCTCGAAGACCCCGAAGACGGTGACCGGCAGCAGCCACCACAGCGCCGCCGACGGCAGCCGACGCGGTGCCGGCCGCCGGGGCACCCGGTTGTTCAGGCCGACCCAGATCAGCCCCCCGCCGGTGCCGAGGATGTAGAGGTTCGCCGCGGTCGAGAACGACGGCAGTTGACCACCGACCAGAGAGAGGCAGATCAACACCGGTACGGAGACGACGGGGCGGTCCCACACCCGGGGTGCCTCGACGGTGAGCTCGCGGGAGTGGTCCATCACCCGATTGTCCCCAGCGTGACGTAAGGCGGGAAGGCCGGCACGCCTCGTGATTGCCTCGAAAACGCTGAAGGCCGGCACCTCCGTGGTTCGGGGTGCCGGCCTTCAGCGCTGTTTCGTCAGCTGTTCCAGTGCTTGGCGACGAGGTCGGTGGCCTGGTTCTCCCACTGCGCGTAGGCGTCGGGGTAGGCGGACACCTGCACGGTCTGGGCGGCCTCGGTCAGCGGCATGTCCTGCCAGCCGTCGACCTGCTTCAACCCCTTGAGGAACGCCAGGGTGGAGTATTCGGGGTCGGTGATCTGCTCCGGGGTGCCCCAGCCGGAGGAGGGGCGCTGCTGGAACAGACCCAGGGAGTCGTGGTCGTTGGAGTCGCCCAGGTGGCCCAGGTTCTCCAGCTTCGACTCCTGCAAGCTCGTGGCGATGGAGATGACCGCGGCCCGCTCGGGCAGGCCGGCCTTCTTCGTCGCGGCGATGATCGCCTTGACGTTCGCGGTCTGCTCACCGTTGAGGGTGATGCTCGACTGCTTACCTTCGGCCTGCACGGCGACCGGCTTACCCGCCGTGGCGGCGTGGGCGGTGTCGGCGTGGGCGGCGATCGGACCGGCGAACACACCACCGGTGAACGCCAGACCAGCGATACCCAGGACGCTCTTACGCAGGATCGTGTTCATCAGGGGGCTCCATTCCGGGGGTCGACACACACACCACGGGGGAGGTTGGGCGCGTGTGCAAGCACCGTCAGGCGCTCACAAGCTTTTCGGGGGATCCGGCTTCGCGGGGCGGGGCCTCAACGCGGTGCCGGGGTGAAGGGTGTAACGACCGGCTGCCCACCGTCATTCCCAGGGGCGGGTCGGGCCGCGCGGCATGGTGTCGGCGCTGGCCTTCCTCGGTCGTTCACCGGGTTACAACGCCCCCACCCCGGCGACGATTCCACCCGTCGGAGTGCCACCCACCACCCCCGAACCGGACACCCCACCCACCCGCCACACGGCCACCGATTCCGCACGCCATCAGACACCCACACCGTTCCACCCGTGCCCCGCCTGGGCCACGACTGGAACGCCAGAGGTGCCTCAGCGCACCGGAGACACCCGTGGTGTTCCACCCGTGCTCCGTTCAGGCGACGACTGGAACGCCAGGGGTGTCTCAGCACGCCGGAGACACCCACAACGTTCCACCCATGCTCTACCTGGGCCACGACTGGAACGCTAGAGGTGTCTCAACGCGCCGGAGACACCCACAACGTTCCACCCGTGCGCCGCCAAGGCCGTGAGTGGAACGCCAAGGGTGTCCGGACACCGCAGACACCCGCACCGTTGCACCCGCCCTCCGGCCAGGCGGCGATTGGAATTCCATCGGCCGCACGGACGCGGAAGCGGGGCCACCGAGGGCGAGGTGAATCTGCTTCCCGGACTGGACCTCTAGGAGTTCGGGGGGAGGACGTTCGACGGGAGGGCGTCACGGATGCTCGCGACCACCTCGTCGAGCGGACCACGCCCGGTGAAGCCGGCGGCGAACCGGTGCCCCCCGCCGCCCAGACCGACCGCGACGCGGCTGACGTCCACCGCGCCCTTGCTGCGCAGCGAGACCGCCCATTCGGCCTCCCCGGACTGCTTGACCACGCAGCTCACGTCCGCTTCGGCGGTGCAGCGGACCGAGTCGATGAGCGCTTCCAGCACGTACGCCGGCTGGCCGTGGCGGGTGAGGTCGTCGCGGGTGGCGTACGTCCAGACCAGGCCGTGCCCGGCGGCGGCTGCCGGTTCGAGCGTGGCCCGGCCGAGCACCTCGCCGAAGAGTCGGACCGCGCCGAACGGGCGGGTGTCGAAGACGCGGCGGGAGATGTCCCCCGGCCGGATGCCGGTGGCCAGCAGGCGCGCGGCCATCTCGTGCACGGCCGGGGTGGTCGCCTCGAACCGGAACGAGCCGGTGTCGGTGGTCAGCGCGACGTAGAGGCCGGTGGCCATCGCCGCGTCCAGCGTCACCCCGAGGCGGTCCAGCAGTCCCAGCGCGACCACCGAGGTGGCCGCGGCGTGCGGGTCCACCAGGTTGATGCCGCCGAAGCCGGTGTTCGAGGCGTGGTGGTCCAGCACCAGCGACGTGCCCGCCGTGGCGAGCCGGTCGGCCAGGTCGCCCAGCCGGGACTCGCTCGCCGCGTCGAAGCAGACCACCAGGTCCGGTTCCGGGTACACGTCGCCGGGCGGCACCAGCAGCTCGATGCCGGGCAGCCAGCGGAAGGGCTCCGGTGCGCCCGGTGGCCCGGGGAAGGTCGCCTGGAGGTGATGGAACCCGAGTCGGCGCAGGCCCAGCGCGAAGCCGAGCATGCTGCCGAGGGCGTCCCCGTCCGGGTTGACGTGGCAGATCAGCAGCACCCGCGCGTCGGCGGGCAGCCCGCGTACCGCCGCGACGGCAGCCGCCCAATCGGCGTCGGTGGGGCCACCGCCGCCACCCACTGCGCCGCCGGGCGTCGGCGACACGCCGGCCACGGTGGCGACAGGCGCGCCGTCACCGGCGGGCGCGGTCACCGGCGATCGCCGCCGGGCTCGTCCGTGGACGAGTCGTCGGTAGACGACTGCGACGGCTCGTCGGCGTCCTCCTCGACCCGGTACGGCTGGGCGTCGCCCGCGTACGCGGCCTTGGCGGCGAGCCGCTGCACCTCGGCGTCGGCCGAGCGGGCGGCGGTGAGCAGGTCGTCGATGTGCTTGACCTGGTTCTGCACGTCGTCGAGGACGAACGTCAGGGTCGGTGAGTGCCGCAGCCCGAGCGCCTTGCCGACGGTGCTGCGCAGCATGCCCTTGGCGCTCTCCAGCGCGGCGGCGGTGCTCGCCTGGGCCGTCGCGTCGCCGAGCACGGTGTAGAAGACGGTGGCGTCGCGCAGGTCGGCGGTGATCCGGGCGTCGGTGATCGTGATCATGCCGAGCCGGGGGTCCTTGATCTGGCTCCGCACCACCGACGCGACGAGTTCACGGACGCGCTCCGCGTGCCGGCGTACCTTGGCCGGATCCGACATGTCCCCACCTCCAGGATCACTGTTCCTACGCCCCCGGCGTGCCTGACGCCGCGATCGGGAAGCCGGCCGGGAGGACGACGCCGGGCCCGACCGCCCAACGTCCGAGAACACTACCCGCGCCCCGCCGGGCGTCGCGCGGCACCGCCGGGGTGCCGCGCGACGCGCCGACGGCGTCAGTCGTCCGCGCCGTGCAGGCGGCGGCGCACCGACAGCAATTCGGTCTCCGGGCGGGCGGCGACCAGCCGCTCGCAGGAGTCGAGCACCTCGCGGACGTGGGCCGGCTCGGCGGCCACCACCGCCACCCCGATCTCGGCCCGGCCGTGCAGATCGAGCGCGCCGACCTCGGCGGCGGAGACCTCGAACTTGCGCAGCGCGGCGACGATCGGCCGGACGTAGGACCGCTTGGCCTTCAGGGACCGGGAGTCACCCGGGAGCAACAGGTCGAACAGCGCGGTTCCGGTATACACGGCGAGCAACGGTACGCGGCCGGCGGACTCGCGGCACGCGATTAGGGCGCGACCGCGACCAGCACGTCCCGCTCGATGGCCTGGTCGACCCGGTGGGACAGGTCGCGCCAGCCGGGCCCGTCGGCCACGCGCAGGCCGGCAGCGGTCAGCACGGCCTCCGCCTCCGCCCGCGGTGTGACGTGGGTGTTCCAGGACAACCCCAACGCGCCGCCCGGCCGCAGCAGCTCCCGCCACACCGGTACGGCGGCGGCCAGCAGGTCCAGTGGGCTGCGGGACAGGCCCTGGTCGCTGCGGCTGCCGTGGGCCACCCCGTACGGCGCGTCGGTGACGATCACGTCGGCGCAGCGGGGGCGGAGCACCTCCCGCGCCCGGGTGGTGTCGGTGTGCAGCACGGTGACCCGCTGGGTGGCGCCGGTCCGGTGCTCGTCACGGGAGGGTGCGAGCACCGCCTCGAAACGGCGGGCGACCAGCTTGCGGTCCCGGCGTACCGGCACCGTCTCCGTGGTGTGCTTGAGCCGCTTGCGACGCAGCCAGGTGCGCAGGAACGCCGCGTACGCGTCCACGTCCTTGCCGTCGCGCTCGATCCCGATGCCGTGGTGGCCGTACATGAGCGCCTGGTTGAGGGTGGTGCCCCGGCCGCAGAGCGGGTCCAGCACCACGAGCTGCCCGTCCAGCATCCGGGGCGCGGCGGCCGAGGCGAGCAGCGTGACGTTGAGCAGCAGCCGGGTGAACTGTTCGTTGGTCTTGCCGGCGTACTTGGGGATGGTGACGAGGTCCGAGTCGTACCGGGCCAGCGGGTGCAGCGGCACCGGCCGGAGCAGGTCGTCGCCGACCCGCTCGAAGAGCGCGTACGCCGCCGACAGGTTCGCCAGGTGGGCGAGGTCCCGGGCATCGAGGCCGGGCTCGGGCGCGGTGAACGTCAGGTACTCCACCCCGCCGATCCGGGTGGTCGCGGCGTCGGCCGGGGCCGTGTGGAGCACGCCCGAACCGGCGAACACGGCCAGTTCGGCGCGGGCCAGCCGGGCCGCCGCGTCGGCGTAGACGCGGTTGGCGGAGGGGGCGAGGAGCAGCGCGTACCCGATCACGTGGGAATTGTCGCAGCCTGCGGAAACGGCGACGGCCGGGACCCGAAGGCCCCGGCCGTCGACCGGTCGTGCACACCGCTCAGGCGCGCGGCTTCTCACGCATCTCGAAGGTTTCGATGACGTCGCCGACCTGGACGTTGTTGTAACCGCCGAGCGTCAGACCGCACTCGAAGCCCTCGCGGACCTCGGTCGCGTCGTCCTTGAACCGCTTCAGAGAGCTGATCGTGAGGTTGTCCGCCACGACCGCCCCGTCCCGCAGCAGCCGCGCCTTGGCGTTGCGGCGGATGAGGCCGGACCGGACGATACAGCCGGAGATGTTGCCGATCTTGGACGAGCGGAAGACGTCGCGGATCTCCGCGGTGCCCAGCTCGACCTCCTCGTACTCCGGCTTGAGCAGACCCTTGAGCGCGGCGTCGATCTCCTCGATGGCCTGGTAGATGACCGTGTAGTACCGGATCTCCACGCCCTCGCGGTCGGCGATCTCGCGGACCTTGTTGGCGGCCCGCACGTTGAAGCCGATGATCGTGACCGCCTCGGACGAGGCGCTCGCGAGCATGACGTCGCTCTCGGTGATCGCACCCACGCCCCGGTGGATGATCCGAAGCTGGACCTCCTCCGGGATGTCGAGGTTGAACAGCGCGTCCTCGAGCGCCTCCACGGAACCGGAGACGTCGCCCTTGAGCACCAGGTTGAGCGAGGTCTTCTCGCCCTCCTTGAGCTGCTCCATGAGCGTCTCGAGGGTGGCCCGGCCACGGGAGTTGGCGAACGACGCCGCCCGCCGCCGTGCCTGCCGCTGCTCGGCGATCTGCCGCACGGTGCGGTCGTCCTCGGCGGCCAGGAAGGTGTCACCCGCACCCGGCACCGTGGTCAGACCGAGCACCATGACCGGACGCGCCGGCCCGGCCGTGTCGACCGGCTTGCCGTTCTCGTCCAGCATGGCCCGGACCCGGCCGTGCGCCCCACCGGCGACGATGGAGTCACCGGCCCGGAGCGTGCCCTTCTGCACCAGCACGGTCGCCACCGCACCACGACCCTTGTCCAGGTGCGCCTCGATGGCCACACCCTGCGCCGGCCCGTCGATCGGAGCGGTCAGCTCCAGCGACGCGTCGGCGGTCAGCAGGACCGCCTCCAGCAGCTCGTCGATGCCGATGCCCGGCTTCGCGGCCACGTTGACGAACATGGTGTCGCCGCCGTACTCCTCGGCGACCAGGCCGTACTCGGTCAGCTGCTGGCGGACCTTGTCCGGGTTCGCGTCCGGCTTGTCGACCTTGTTGACCGCGACCACGATCGGCACGTCCGCCGCCTTGGCGTGGTTGAGCGCCTCGATGGTCTGCGGCATCACGCCGTCGTCGGCCGCCACCACCAGGATCACGATGTCCGTCACCTGGGCACCACGGGCACGCATGGCGGTGAACGCCTCGTGACCCGGGGTGTCGATGAAGGTCACCGCGCGGTCCTCGCCCTCGTGCGGGACGTGGACCTGGTAGGCGCCGATGTGCTGGGTGATGCCACCCGCCTCGCCGGCCACGACGTTCGCCTTGCGGATCGCGTCGAGCAGCTTGGTCTTACCGTGGTCGACGTGACCCATGACGGTCACCACCGGCGCACGGCTGACCAGGCGGTCCTCCGCGACGTGGGCGTCGAGGTCGATGTTGAACTGCGCGAGCAGCTCGCGGTCCTCGTCCTCCGGGCTGACGATCTGCACGTCGAAGCCGAGGTGCTCACCCAGCAGCAGCAGGGTCTCGTCGGAGCACGACTGGGTCGCCGTCACCATCTCGCCCAGGTTGAACATCTCCTGGACCAGCGAACCCGGGTTGGCGTTGATCTTGTCGGCGAAGTCCGACAGCGAGGCGCCACGGGACAGCCGGACGACCTGACCCTGACCGCGGGGAGCACCCGAGGACATGGTCGGGGCCGACAGGTTGTCGAACTCCTGTCTGCGCTGCTTCTTGGACTTGCGGCCACGGGTCGGCCGGCCACCCGGACGCCCGAAGGCACCCGCCGCGCCGCCGCCTCGACCACGACCACCGCCACCGGGACGGCCACCGCCGCCACCCGGACGGAAACCACCGCCGGGAGCGCCGCCACCACCACCGGGACCGCCGCGGTAACCACCGCCGCCGCCACCGCCGCCGGGACCGCCGCGGTAACCACCGCCGCCGCCACCGCCGCCGGGACCGCCGCGGTAACCACCGCCGCCGCCACCGGGACGACCGGCACCGCCACCGGGACCACCACGACCGCCACCGGGGCCGCCGGGGCGACCCGTGGTCGGGCGCTGGCTCGGCATGGACGCCGGGCTGGGCCGCGGCGGCATGGAGGCGGGGCTGGGCCGCGGCGGCATGCCGGCCGGGCTGGGACGGGGACCGCCCCCACCGGCGGCCGGGGGCCGCTGCTGGCCACCGGAGATGCCGAACGGGTTGTTGCCGGCGCCACGGGCCGGCGGACGACCACCGGGGCGGGCGCCCGGACCCTGGCCCTGGCCGGGACCGCTGGGCCGCGCGGCCGGGGAACCCGGACGCGGCGGCATGGCGTTCGGGCCGGGACGCGGGCCGGGACGGGGACCGCCCTCGGCCGGAGGCTCCCGGCGAACGGTCTCACGCTGCTGCTGGCGGGCGGCCTGGGCGGCCTTGACCGCGGCCTCCTGCTCAGCCTTCAGCGCGGCGGCTCGCGCTTCCGCAGCCGCCACTTCGATGTCGTGCGCGCTCGCCGGCTTGGCGACCGGGGTCGCCGGCTGCGGCGGGCCGGGGACCGGGCCCTTGGGCTTCGGTCCGGGGGTCGGCGCGGCCGGTCGCCGGGGCGGCATCGGTCGGGCCGAGACCCGGGGCGCGCCCGGGGTCGGGGTGGGTGTCGGGGTCGGTGCCGGGCCGCTCGGGGCGGCTGTCGGCGGGGCGGCGGGCGCCGGCGAACCGGCGGACGCCACGAACGCGCTCCGCAGCCGTCGGGCGACGGGCGCCTCGACGGTGCTGGACGCGGACTTCACGAACTCGCCCATCTCCTTGAGCTTGGCGAGAACGGTCTTGCTTTCGACCCCGAGCTCCTTGGCAAGCTCGTGTACGCGGGCCTTTCCTGCCACTGCACTCCTCACTCCGAGGTCGTGCGGGCAGCACCCGCAGCAACCTCACTCGTGCACTTGAAGCCTGGTCATTTCTGCGACTTCATCGTGTGCTCATGTCGGTCGTCCTACCTTGCTAGCGACCCTCGACCGGTCGGGTTGACCGGTCGTCGGGGGTTGCGCGTCGACGTGCTCGGCAAGCGCGCCGTGGTCGGGGACCCCGGCGACGCGCAGCGCCCGCCCGAAGGCTCGGCGCCGCACCGCCTGCGCGAAGCAGGCCGGATTGGGGTGCATATTCGCTCCCCGACCCGGCAGTCTGCGGGTCGGATCGGGCCGGAGACTGGTCTGACCAGCCTCGTCACCGACCGCGACGACCCGCAACAACTCGCTGGCCGGCGCTCGTTTCCGGCAGCCCACACAGGTGCGCTCCGGCAGCGCGCGTCGTGCCACTGAGAAAGTCTACCCCTAGCTGCTCGAGATCGCGCCGCCCGGCTCCGGCACGTGATCAGCTCCGCCCCGCCCGCCGGTGCCCGCCTGCTCCGCGTCGGAGCGGATGTCGATCCGCCAACCGGTCAACCGGGCCGCGAGGCGGGCGTTCTGCCCTTCCCGGCCGATCGCGAGCGAAAGCTGGAAATCCGGGACGGTGACCCGGGCGGCCCGGCTCGCCAGGTCGACCACCTCGACCCGCAGCGCCTTGGCCGGCGAGAGCGCGTTGCCGACGAAGGTGGCCGGGTCGTCCGACCAGTCGATGATGTCGATCTTCTCGCCGTGCAGCTCGCTCATCACCGCGCGCACCCGCTGCCCCATCGGGCCGATGCAGGCGCCCTTGGCGTTGACACCGGACGCGGTCGACCGCACCGCGATCTTGGTGCGGTGACCTGCCTCACGGGCGATCGCGCCGATCTCCACCGTGCCGTCGGCGATCTCCGGCACCTCCAGCGCGAAGAGCTTCTTCACCAGCGCGGGGTGCGACCGGGACAGCGTGATCTGCGGGCCGCGCATGCCCTTGGCGACGTGCACGACCACGCAGCGGATCCGCTCGCCGTGCTCGTAACGCTCGCCGGGGACCTGCTCGGACTGGGGCAGGACGCCCTCCAGCTTGCCCAGGTCGACGCTGACGATGCCCTTCTCCCGGCGGGTCTCGTGCGCCTGCACCACACCGGTGACCAGGTCGCCGTCCCGGCCGACGTACTCGCCGAAGTGCACCTCGTCGGTGGCCTCCCGCAGTCGCTGGAGGATCACCTGTTTGGCGGTCATGGCGGCGATCCGGCCGAAGTCGTGCGGTGTGTCGTCCCACTCCCGGGTCACCGAGCCGTCGTCGTCCAGCTCCTGGGCGTAGACCGAGGCGGCTCCACTCTTGCGGTCGATCTCCACCCGGGCGTGCGACTCGGCGCCGTCGGTGTGCCGGTAGGCGGTCAGCAGCGCGGTCTCGATCGCCGCGAGGATCGTGTCGAACGGGATCTCCCGCTCGCGCTCCAGGGCGCGCAGCGCCGCGAGGTCGATGTTCACCTCTCCTCGTCCTCCAGATCTTCGTCGTCGTCGGTGTCGTCGTCGGTGTCGTCGTCGGTGTCGTCACCGAGATCGGCGTCGGCCGGGTCGTCCAGGCGGGAGAACTCCACCTGGACCCGGCCGGGCCCGAGCTCGGGGTAGGGGTGGGTGGCGGGGCCGGCGTCGGTCTCCAGCACCACCCGCTCGTCGTCGGCGGCCGTGACCCGGCCGGTGAGCTGCCGGTCCCCGGCGTCGCCGCGCGCGGTGACCTTGACCAGCCGGCCGACGTTGCGCCGCCAGTGCCGGGGCAGGGTGAGCGGACGGTCCACGCCGGGCGAGCTGACCTCGAGCTGGTACTCACCGGCGACGATGTCCCCGCCGGACTCCTCGGCCGCGTCCAGCGCCGCGGAGACCGCCCGGGACACGTCCGCGACGGCGTCCAGCCGGATCCCGCCGTCGGCGTCCACGATCACGCGGACCACGTGCCGGCGCCCGGCCCGGGAGACGGAGAGGTCCTCCAGGTCGTAGCCGGCGGCGGTGACCACCGGCTCGATCACCTCGCGCAGGCGGGCCCGGCGGGCGGCGAGGTCGCCGCGGGGCGCGCCGCCGCGATCCGCGCCGCGTGGGCCCTCGGACCGGCGGGGCCGCCCGGCGGGGCCCGACGGCCGGGTGACACGGCCACGCTGCGTCATGTCGGCGCACCTCTCTGCTGTTGCCCCGGCCTTTCGGGCCGGGTTGTCCCAGGCCGGACGTGGCGGTCGACCCGCCATGCCGGCACGCCACCGGGGCGTTCGCGCCCGGTGGCTGCGCAGAGCGTAACGCTTGGGCGCGGCGGCGGACCGGGCGGCGCACCGGGGACCCTGCCCCACGCGGCGGCGGTGATGGTGTTGACTTGTCCGGTGGGGACCCGCACGACACCATCCGACCAGGGCCGAGCCGGGCATTCCCGGCGCGCTCTGCTGCGCGCCGGTGGGCTCGTGGCGCTCGGCGGCGCGACCGCGCCGCTGACTGGTTGTGATCTTTTCGATCGGGACGACGAGCCGTCGCCGCCGGACGCGCTGGAGCCGCTGGTGGCGGAGGCGCTCGCGCTCGAGGCGCGACACCGGGCCGCCGCCACCGCCGCCCCGACGTTGACCGAGCGGCTCACTCCGATCGCCGACGCGCACCGGGCACACGCGGAGGAGTTGCGTCGGGTGATCGGGCGGCCGGCGCCGTCCGGCCCGCCGTCGACCGCCGCGTCGGGCACGCCGGCCGCCGAGCCCGACGCCGTCGTCGCCGAGCTGCGCCGCGCCGAACAGCAGGGCCGGACGAACGCCGCCAAGGCGTGCGCGGACGCGCCGCCCGAGCGGGCCGCGCTGCTCGGCTCGATCGCCGCGGCCCGGGCCACCCACGTGGAGGCCCTGGCATGAGCGAACGCACCGAGCGCAGCGAGGGCCATGAGCGCATGCCCAGCCAGCACCGCATGAGCGAACGCACCGAGCGCAGCGAGGGCCGTGAGCGCATGCCCAGCCAGCACCGCATGAGCGAACGCACCGAGCGCAGCGAGGGCCGTGAGCGCATGCCCAGCCAGCACCGCATGAGCGAACGCACCGAGCGCAGCGAGGGCCGTGAGCGCATGCCCAGCCAGCACCGCATGAGCGAACGCACCGAGCGCAGCGAGGGCCGTGAGCGCATGCCCAGCCAGCACCGCATGAGCGAACGCACCGAGCGCAGCGAGGGCCGTGAGCGCATGCCCAGCCGGACCAGCATGAGCGAACGCACCCAGGCCCTCGCCGACGCGCTCGCCGCCGAATACGCGGCGATCTGGGCGTACGGGGTGGTCGGTGTGCACCTCACCGGCGCGGCCCGCACGGCCGCCCGCGCCGCCGAGGCGTCCCACCGGTCCCGCCGCGACGCGCTGCTGCTGCAACTCGCCGAGGGCTCCGGGCAGGTGCCCGCCGATCAGGCCGGGTACGCCCTGCCCTATCCGGTGACCGACCGGACGACGGCGCTGCGGCTGGCCGTGGAGCTTGAGGAGCGGACCGCCGGCCACTGGCGGGCCGCGCTGCCGCACACCACGGGCGTCGACCGGAACACGGCGCTCGCCGCGCTCACCGACTGCGCGCTGCGGGCGACCCGCTGGCGGCGCACGGCCGGGGTGAACCCGGTCACCGTCCCGTTTCCGGGGCGGCCGGCCTGAGCGCGGGGCCGGTCACCCGGCGCAGCCCCACGGTTGCGGCCCGCATACCAGGTATGCATACTCCAGGTCATGTCCATCCGCCACGGCCTGCTCGCCCTGCTCGAACGCGGCCAGATGTACGGCTATCAGCTGCGCGCCGCGTTCGAGGAGTCGACCGGGTCGACCTGGCCGCTCAACATCGGGCAGGTGTACACCACGTTGGCCCGGCTGGAACGCGACGGCCTGGTCCGCCCGCTGCCGGAGAACGAGGGCGGGCAGCGGCCGTACGAGATCACCGACGCCGGACGGGCGGACCTGGCGCTCTGGTTCGCCACCCCGATCAGCCGCGCCGACCGGCCCCGGGACGAGCTGTCGATCAAGCTGGCCCTGGCCCTGACCACGCCCGGGGTGGACGTCCGGGCGGTGGTGCAGACGCAGCGTGCCGCCACGATGCGCGCGCTCCAGGAGTTCACCCGCTTGAAGTACGCGAGTGACAAGCCGGAGGATCTGCCCTGGCGGTTGGTGCTGGACGCGATGATCTTCCAGGCCGAGGCCGAGGTGCGCTGGCTCGACCACTGCGAGACCAGCCTGGTCCGCCACCGCCCGGCGCCGGGCCGCCCGGTCACCCACCCCGAGGCGCTGGATCGGGCCGGTGACGAGGCCCGCCGGTGACGCGACACGGAAGGCCGACAGGATGAGCGGGGTGCTGGAACTGTGCCGGGTGCACCGCACGCACGGCACCGGCGAGGCCACCGTGCACGCGCTGCGCGGCGTGAGCCTCACCGTCTCGGCCGGCGAACTGGTGGCGGTGATGGGGCCCTCCGGTTCCGGCAAGTCCACGCTGCTGGCCCTGGCCGGCGGCCTGGACCGGCCCACCGGCGGCGACGTGCTGGTCGAGGGCGAGTCGCTGGGCCGGCTGCCGGCCCGCGAGCTGGCCCGGTTGCGCCGCCGCCGCATCGGCTACGTCTTCCAGGACCTCAACCTGCTCGGCAGCCTGACCGCCGTGGAGAACGTGGCGCTGCCCCTGGAGTTGGACGGCGCCGGGGTGCGGGCGGCCCGCCGGCTCGCGCTCGCCGCGTTGCGTGAGGTGGACGTCGCGGGCCAGGCCGACCGCTTCCCCGACCAGATGTCCGGCGGCCAGCAGCAGCGGGTGGCGATCGCCCGGGCCCTGGTCGGCGAGCGCCGGCTGGTCCTCGCCGACGAGCCGACCGGCGCGCTGGACTCGCAGGCCGGCGAGGCGGTGCTGCACCTGCTGCGCCGCCGGGTGGACGACGGGGCCGCCGGGGTGCTTGTCACCCATGAGGCCCGGCACGCCGGCTGGGCGGACCGGGTGGTCTTCCTGCGCGACGGCGTGCTCGTCGACTCGACCGCCCCGCTGATCGGCATCGAGCACCTGCTCAGCGGCAGCGACCGGTGATCTCGGGCCGGCTCGCCGAGGCACGGGGCTCGTGGCGTACCGCGTTGCGGATCGCCCGCCGGGAGGCCCGCCGGTCCCGGCGGCGCACCCTGCTGGTGCTGGTGATGATCGCGCTGCCGGTGCTCGGGCTCAGCTTCGCCGCCGTCAGCTACGACATGGCCGACCTGAGCCGGTCGGAGCGGCTCGACCGCCGGCTCGGCGCGGCCGACGCGGAGCTGCAATGGACCAACCTGACCCCCGTGACGCAGGACGCCTGGGGCGAGAACTCCTGGCCGGCCGAGGGCGACCCGACGCCCCGGACCCGCCCGGTCGCCGCCGACGAGTTGCGGGCGCTTCTGCCCGCCGGCAGTCATGTCACCCGGATCCGGTGGTGGATGCCGTTCGAGACCCGGCTCGGGCGCAGGACGGTGTCGTTGGAGGCGCGCGCCCTCGACCTGACCGACCCGCTCGCCCGGCCGCTGGCCACGGTCCGCGAGGGTCGGGTGCCGGTCCGCCCGGACGAGATCGCGGTCAGTCCGGCCGCGCAGCGTCGACTGGATGCCCGCCTCGGCGCGCCGGTGCGCACCACCGACGGCACGCCGTACCAGGTGGTCGGGGTGGTCGAGTTCCCGGACTACCTGGGCGAGGTGGTGACGCTCGCCGGCGTGGCGCCGGACAGCCCGTCCACCTACGACAGTTGGCTGGTGGACGTGCCCGGGCGGGTGGATGCCGCGCTCGCCGACCGCCTGAACGCGCGGGGCATCCAGGTGTCCGCCCGGCACCCGCTGCCCGGCCGGCAGGATGTCGCCGGCGGCACGGCGATGCCGGACGCCGAGGAGACCGGCGTCTCGGTGCTGGTCGGCGGGTTGGGCCTGCTGGAGGTGGTGCTGCTTGTCGGTCCGGCCTTCGCGGTGGGCGTCCGCCGACGGCGGCGGGACCTCGCGCTCGTCGCGGTGGCCGGCGGCGACGCCGCCCACCTGCGCCGGATCGTGCTCGCCGACGGGGTGGTGCTCGGCGCGGGTGGGGCCGCGCTCGGGTTGCTGCTCGGCGTCGGGACCGCGTTCGCCGGACGGCCGCTCGTCGAGCAGTACCTGCTGCACCAGCGCTTCGGCGCGTACCGCGTCTTTCCCGCCGCGCTGGCCGCGATCGCCGCGGTCGCGGTGCTGGCCGGGGTGCTGGCCGCGCTCGCCCCGGCCTGGACCGCGGCCCGGCAGGACGTGGTGGCCGGGCTGGCCGGCCGGCGCGAGGCGACCCGGCCGCGCGCCCGCTGGCTGCTGCTGGGGGCGCTGCTCACCGTCGCCGGCACCGCCGTGGCCGCGTTCGCCGCCACCCGCACCTCGCCGAGCGGGGTGCTGGCCGGCGTCGTCCTCGGCGAGTTGGGCCTGGTCTTCTGCACCCCGACGCTCGTCGGGGTGCTCGCCCGGGCCGGCCGGCTGCTGCCGTTGACCCCCCGGCTCGCGCTGCGCGACGCCAGCCGCAACCGGTCGTCGGCCGCGCCGGCCATCTCGGCCGTGATGGCGGCGGTCGCCGGCAGCGTCGCGCTCGGCGTCTACCTGGCCAGCGACGACGCGCGGGAACGGGCGCTCTGGCAACCCGGCCTGCCGCCGGGACACGTGTTGCTCCAGTTCAACGACCGCGGGGCCGGCTCGCCGCCGGCCACCGGCACGGTCACCGAGCGGGTCCGGGCGGTGCTGCCGGACGCGACCGTGTCGGCCATCGCCTCGCCCGAGTGCGCCCGGCCGGCGGGAGTCGACGACTACTGCGTCGCCCTGGCGGTGCGCCCGCCCGCGCAGCGCTGCCCGTACGGGCCGTTCGAGTCCGGACCGTCCTCGGCCCGTGACGATCCGCGGTGTGTCCGGCCGGACCGGGAGCCGAACGACGTCTTCGTGCCGGTCCTGGTGGACGACGGTGCCGCGCTGCCCGCGCTCACCGACGCCCCGGCCGACGAGGTGGCTGCGGCGCGCCGGACGCTGGCCGCGGGCGGCGTCGTGGTCACCGACCCGAGGCAGGTGGAGAACGGGCAGGTCCGGGTGGAGGTGAACCACGACTCCGGCACCTCGACGACGGCCCGCCTGCTACCCGGGTACGCGCTGCGCGGCGGGCTCCCGGTGGACCGGTTGGTGCTCTCCCCCGCCGCCGCGGAGGCGCTCGGTCTGGTCGCCGTGCCGATCGGATACCTGGTGGACACCACCGGCCCACCCACCGACGGGCAACGCGAGCGCCTGACCGACGAGCTGTCCGCTCTCACGCCGATGTCCCTGCAGATGTCGACCGCCGACCCGCCGTCCGACAAGCGTTCGCTGCTGCTCCTGCTGGCCGGCGCGTCCGGGGTGATCACGCTGGGGGCCGCCGCGGTCGCCACCGGCCTGGCCGCCGCCGAGGGCCGCCGGGACCTGTCCACGCTCGCGGCGGTCGGCGCCGATCCCCGGGTACGCCGGTTGCTGTCGCTCTGCCAGGCCGGCGTGATCGCGGTGCTCGGCTCGGCGCTGGGCATCCTGGCCGGGCTCGGCTCGGCCGTCGTGATCCTGGCCGCGATCAACAGGCGGTACGCGGACTCGTGGCCGGTGCAGCCCCCGTACCCGGTGACGGTGCCCGGCCTCACCATGGCCGTGCTGGTGCTGGTGCCATTGATGGCGATGCTCGGCGCGGCCCTGATCACCCGCTCCCGCCTGCCCGTCGAGCGCCGCCTCGACTGACAGGCCGGCCGGGTTCCGGGGGTGACGAGGCCCGGCGGGAGCGGCACACTGGGCGGGTGTCCGCTCTGGTATCACTCACCCGCCGCCTCGGTCACCAGCAGTGGTTCGCCACCACCATGCGCGTGCTCGTCCCCGCCGACCGGCTGATCGGCCGCCTGACGAAGGGGCGGGTGGTCGCGTTCGGCCTGGTGCCCACGCTTGTGCTCACCTCCACCGGCCGCCGCTCCGGCAAGCCCCGTAGCAATCCCCTGCTCTACGTCCCCGACGGCGACGCCTACGTGGTGATCGGCTCCAACTGGGGGCAGCGGCACCACCCGTCGTGGACGTTCAACCTGCTGGCCCAGCCGGCCGCCGAGATCGACGTCAGGGGACGCCGGATCCCGGTCCGCGCCGAACAGGTCGTGGGCGCGGACCGCGACCGCCTGTTCGACCGCCTGGTGCACGAGTGGCCGGCCTACCGCACGTACGTGAAACGGGCCGCCGGCCGCGAGATCAAGGTCTTCCGCCTAACCCCAACCCCCTAACCCCGCCCAAGATCCGCGCAGATTCACGGAAAGCGTGGTCATTCCGCGCCCCATACGCACTCTTTCCGTGAATCAGCGGGGGGGTGGGGGGTGAGGGGGTGGGGAGGGTCAGCTCAGGGTGCCGGCTACGCCGATCAGGGCGCCGATCAGGTATGTCGCGCCGGCGGCCAGCGCGCCGAGCAGCAACTGCCGCAGGCCGCTCGTGAACCAGGACCGGTAGGTGAAGCGGGCCACGACCGCCCCGGCGACGAAGAGCCCCACCCCGCCGACGCCGAGCGCCAGCCACAGGCTGGTGAAGCCGAGCAGGTAGGGCAGCAGCGGCACCAGGGCGCCGATCGAGAAGCAGACGAACGACGAGATCGCCGCCGCCCAGGGGCTGGGCTGGTCGTCCGGGTCGACGCCCAGCTCCTCCCGGACGTGGACGCGCAGCGCCTCCTCCGGGTTGCGCCGGACCGCCTCGGCGACCTGGGTGGCCAGGTCGCGGGGCAGGCCGCGGGCGACCCAGGCGTCGGCCAGCTCGCGGGCCTCCGCGTCCGGGTGCCGCTCCAGCTCGCGCCGCTCCTTGGCGACCTCGGCGGCGACCTGCTCGTTGGCGGAGCGGACGCTCGTGTACTCGCCCAGGCCCATCGAGATGGCGCCGGCGACCAGGCCGGCCGTGCCGGTCAGCACGATGCTGTGCGGGGACACCCCGCCGCCGCCGACACCGGCGATCAGGGCGATGTTGGTGACCAGCCCGTCCATCGCGCCGAAGACCGCCGGCCGCAGCCAGCCGCCGGACACGTCCGCGTGGTGCGCCTCGCGCAGCGCCGCCGGGGTCTCGGTCATGGCAGCGTCAGGATCTCGTAGCCACCGTCGGTCACGACGATGGTGTGCTCGAACTGCGCCGTCCACTTCCGGTCCTTGGTGACCACGGTCCAGCCGTCGTCCCACGTGTCGTAGTGGTGGGTGCCGATGGTGATCATCGGCTCGATGGTGAACGTCATGCCGGGTTCCATCACGTCGGTGGGGCGGGGGCTGTCGTAGTGCGGCACGTAGAGGCCACTGTGGAACGCCTCCCCGATGCCGTGGCCGGTGAAGTCGCGGACCACACCGTAGCCGAATCGCTTGGCGTACGACTCGATCACCCGGCCGATGACGTTGATCTGCCGGCCCGGTGCGACCGCCTTGATGCCGCGCATCATCGCCGTGTGGGTCCGCTCGACGAGCAGCCGCGCCTCCTCGCTCACCTCGCCCACACAGAACGTCGCGTCGGTGTCGCCGTGCACACCGTCGAGGTACGCGGTGACGTCGACGTTGATGATGTCGCCGTCGCGCAGCTCGGTCGAGTCCGGGATGCCGTGGCAGATCACCTCGTTGAGGCTGGTGCAGCAGGACTTGGGGAAGCCCCGGTAGCCGAGCGTCGACGGGTAGGCGCCGTGGTCGCAGAGGAACTCGTGCACCACCCGGTCGATCTCGTCGGTGGTCACCCCGGGTTTGCAGTGCTCGCCGGCGAGCTGGGTGGCCCGGGCCGCGAGCCGGCCGGCCACCCGCATCTTCTCGATCGTCTCCGGGGTCTGCACATGCGAGCCACGCCACTCCTGCGGGCGCTTCTTGCCCACGTACTCCGGGCGCGGAATGTGGGCGGGCACCGCCCGCCACGGGGAGAGCGTGCCTGGGGTCAGCGGCGCACGGACGGTCATGCCCCAAGCCTATCGCCGGCCCCGGCGGTGGCCCCCGCCACGGCCCTCCCGGGCAGGTTGTTGCCGGGGCGCAAGCACTGTGCCATTGTTGCTGCGTGGATCAAGGGGGCGCACCGTCCGTCTTCTCGGTGACGGCGGAGGGCGACGGGGACCAGCTTCGCGTCCTGGTGACCGGCGAGGTCGACATGGCGACCGCCGACACCATGTTCCAGACCGCGCTGCGCGAGCCCGCCAAGCAGCTCACGCTCGACCTGCGGGCGGTCACCTTCTTCGACTCGGCCGCCATCCACGCGGTGGTCCGGCTCTCCCAGCGGTTCCCGGCCGCGCTCACCGTGCTGCCGTCCCGGCAGGTCCGGCGGGTGCTGGAGATCTCCGGCCTGGGCGAGCAGGGCTGGCTGGCCGAAGGCTAGGTTCGCTTCGTCAGACCGATCCGGCGGCGCACCGGTCGGTCAACGTTTGCGATCGACATGCTCGCGGAGACCGTTCCGGGCCTGGAGCGTCCACTGGTCGACACGCTCAGGCTGGCTCGCCTTTGAGACCCGCATGCGGATCATCTTCGGCAGCGATCTCCGTCAGATCGCCTGATCCTGCGCCGAGCCTTCGCCGGCTTGATCACCAGCGCTCCTCGTCACGCATCGCGGCGAGCGAGGCTGCCCCGTCCACGTTCTCGTTGAGCTTCGGTGGAAGGGCACCGAGCCGCCGCCGGTGGGGGCGACGGCTCGCCCTGCCGCTACCAACCTGGCCAACGCCGCACTCGGGTTCTGGTTCAGCTCGCGGACACCGATGCGTTCCACGAAGACGCGTGTAGAAGCGGAGCTTCTACCCGTCCGTCAGTCGGCGGCGCAGCGTCAACTCGGTGCCGTCCGCGGTGCGGGTCACGCTCATCTCCCCGAGCGCCTGGATCAGCGCCAGCCCGCGGCCACGGAAGGCCGACCCGCTCGACTCGCGCCACCGGCCGCTGTCCCGGACCGTGGCGGTGACCGTGCGGTCGGCGATGGTGACCTCGACGTCGATGACCGGATCGACCGGGTCGACCGGGTGTTCGATCGCGTTCGCCGCGGCCTCGGAGACCGCCACCGTGAGGTCGAACAGGTCGGTCTCGCCGACCTCGTGGGCGACGAGGAAGTCCTCCAGCCGCTTGCGCAGCACGCTGAGTCGGGTCGGGTCGGCCGGCAGCCGCAACGCGAAGCGGTTCAGCTCGGCCGCCTCCAGCGCGAGCACCGCCACGTCGTCGTGCCGGGGCCGCCCGGCGACCCGTTCCACCACCGCGTCCACCAGGTCGGCGACGTGTTCGCCCCGTGCGGTCGCGTCGACCCGCAACTGGTCGAGCCCGGCGTCGATGCCCGCCTCCCGGTCCTCGATCAGGCCGTCGGTGTAGAGCAGCAGCCGGCCGCCGGGGGCGAGTTCGCCGTCGACGGTCGGGTAGGTGACGCCGGGGATCGCCCCGATCGGCGGCCCGAGAGCCCGATCGTGCAGGAAGGCCACGTCCTCTCCTCGGATCAGCAGGGGCGACGGATGACCGGCGCTGGCGTACCGGAGCTCGCCGTCGCGTGGGCAGAAGCGGAGGCAGACCACGGTGGCGAAGGAGCCGCCGCCGGTGGAGTCGACCAGCCGGTTGAGCCGGGTCAGCGCCTCGCCCGGGTCGTAGCCCTCCAGGACGTACGCCCGCAGCGCGTTGCGGAGCTGGCCCATCGCGGCGGCGGCCCGCACGCCCTTGCCGACCACGTCGCCGATGACCAGCACCAGGTCGCCCCCGGGGGTGCCCATCACGTCGTACCAGTCGCCGCCGACCTCGACCTCGGCGCTGCCGGGCAGGTAGCGGCTGGCCACCACCGCGCCGGGCAACTGCGGCAGGGTACGCGGCAGCAGGCTGTGCTGGAGCGTGGTGGCGATCCGGTGCTCGGCCTCGTAGAGCTGGGCGTTCTCCAGGCGTACCCCGACCAGCCGGGCCAGCTCGGTGAGCGCCGTGTCCTCGGCGCCGCCGCCCTCACGACGCCACACCCGCAGCTCGCCGAGCTGCTCGCCGGTGGTGCCGGTGAGCGGCAGCACCACGGACGGCTCGGCGGGCAGGTCCTCGCCGGTGTCCTCCTCGTGCCGGGCGGCGGTGGCGACGACGAGCACCCGACCCGCCTCGGCCAGGCCGAGCGCGTGCCGCGCGGCCACGCGCACCACGTCGGCGGTGGACCGGGCGGTGTTGACCGCCACCGCGGCGTCGGCGAGCGACCGCAGCCGGCGCACGATCTGCCCGCGGAGCTGGCCCAACTCCACGTTGGCCCGGACCCGGGCGATCAGTTCCTGGCTGGAGAACGGCTTGGTGAGGTAGTCGTCCGCGCCGGCCGAGAGACCGGCGACCTCCTCCGCGGCGCCGGCCCGGGCGGAGAGCAGCACGATCGGCACGCCCCGGGTGAGCGGGTTGGCGCGCAGCGCGGCGACCAGCCCGAAGCCGTCCATCCGGGGCATCATCACGTCGGTCAGCACCAGGTCGAACGGGATGTCCACGGCCAGCCGCAGCGCCTCCACGCCGTCCGGCACGGCCACCACCTGGTACGCCGGGGAGAGCAGCCGGCTGACGTGCTCGCGCAGGTCGGGGTTGTCGTCGACGACCAGGATCCGGCCGGCGCTCCCGGACGTGCCGCTCGGCGCGGGCAGCCCGGTGGGCCGGGCCACCTCGTCGGTCCAGAGCGCCGTCTCGGCGACGTGGAGCCGGGCCTGCTCCGGCTCGCCCAGCGGCACCGTGGCGAGCGCGGACACCCGGTCGGCGGGCAGGTGCGCGTAGCCGAACGGCACCGTCACGGTGAAACTGGTGCCGCGTTCGACGACGCTGCGCGCGGTCACCGTGCCGCCGTGCATCTCGACCAGCTCCCGCACCAGCGCGAGCCCGATCCCGGTGCCCTCGTGGGTGCGGGAGCGGGCGCCGACCACCCGGTGGAACCGTTCGAAGACCTGCGGCAGCTCCTGCGGCGCGATGCCGACCCCGGTGTCGGCCACTTCCAGCACGGCGACCCCGTCGCCGGCGCGCACCCCGACCCGGATCTCGCCGTCGAAGGTGAACTTCACCGCGTTCGACACCAGGTTGAGGACGATCTTCTCCCACATGTCCCGGTCGACGTAGACCGGCGCGGGCAGCGGCGGGCAGTCGACCACCAGGCGCAGCCCGGCCCGGTCGGTGGCCGAGCGGAACGTGCTCGCCAGCCGCGCGGTGTAGTCGGCCAGGTCGGTGGGCTGGTAGCGGGCGGCCACCCGACCGGACTCCAGCCGGGAGAAGTCGAGCACGGTGTTGACCAGCTTGAGCAGGCGCAGCCCGTTGCGGTGCATGACGGTCAACCGCTCGATGTAGCGGTCGGGCAGCTCGCGGTCGGCGAGGATGTCCTCGATCGGCCCGAGGACGAGCGTGAGCGGGGTGCGGAACTCGTGGCTGACGTTGGCGAAGAAGTTGGTCTTGGCGCGGTCCAGCGCGGCCAGCTCGGCGGCGCGGGCGCGTTCCTGGTCGTACGCCCGCTGCTTGCCCACGGCGCGGGAGACCTGCGCGGCGACCAGGTCGACGAAGTCCCGGTAGTCGTCGCCGAACGGCAGCCGGCGGGACACGCCGAGCAGAAGCGCGCCGGCCGGCTCGTTGGTGGCGGTCAGCGGCAGCAGCAGCGCCTGGTCGGCGGCGTCCGGCGGCACCGCGCCGGGCAGCTCGGCGGTGGCGATCCAGCGCGGCGCGGTCAGCGGCTCGCCGGCGGGCGGGCCGGGCCAGCCGGCGACCACGGCCGGGTCGACGCCGGAGCAGCCGGCCAGCTCCGGGGCGCCGCCGACGGCGGAGAGCCACATCGCGCTGAACGGCACGTCGGCGCGGTGCGCGTCGAGCACCCGGGCCACGGCCCGGCCCAGGTCGAGCGTGCTCGGCACCTCGCCCAGCTCGTTGCCCAGCTCGGCCAGGGTCCGCAGCCGGCGCTCGCCGAGCACCCGGCCGGTGGTCTCGTTGACGAAGCAGAAGATCCCGTTGACGGTGCCGTCGGCCTCGCGGATCGGGTCGTACGAGACGTCGAAGTAGACGTCCTCCAGGAAGCCGTGGCGGTTGAGCACGAACGGGTGGTCCTCGCCGCGGTAGGGCACGCCGGTGCCGCGTACGCCGTCCAGCAGCGGGCCGAGGACGTCCCAGGTCTCCGGCCAGTGCAGCCGGGCGGACTGCCCGATGACGGCCGGGTGCTTCTCGCCGATGGTGGGCCGGTAGGCGTCGTTGTAGAAGGCCAGGTGCTCCTCACCCCAGAACACCACCATCTGGGCGCGGGACGCCAGCATGGTGCTCACCGCGTGACAGAGCGCGGCGGGCCAGGTGTCGGGGGTGCCGAGGCGGGTGGCGGACCAGTCGAAACCGCGCAGCCGCCCACCCATCTCGCCGCCCGCGGCGAACGCGGCGGTCAGCAACGGTGGGAGTGCCGCCTCGCCGGCCGCCGGGGATGAACCGACATCCCCGCCCCCCTGGGCCGAGCCCATGCACCCTCCCGCTCCGGCCAAGTTCACGACGGCCGGCGTGTCCACGCCGACCGTCCCCGCCTACTACCCCGGCGGAGGAGCAACGTAACGCACACGAGCCGACGGGCGCTGGTTACCTCCGGCTCATCCTGTCGTAACCGGCGGGTGGGGGCGAGCCGGGCCGGGGCGCAGGTCGGCCGACTGTGACATGGCCGACACCGCCGGGCCGCCGGCTCACAGCGGAGTCACGTACGCGCCGGTGATGCCACCGTCGACGACGAACTGCGCGGCGGTCATGAACGAGGCGTCGTCGCTGGCGAGGAACGCCACCGCGGCGGCGATCTCGGTCGGGTCACCGAACCGGCCCATCGGCACGTGCACCAGCCGGCGGGCGGCCCGCTCCGGGTCCTCGGCGAACAGCTCCAGCAGCAGCGGGGTGGCGACCGGCCCGGGGCAGAGCGCGTTGACCCGGATGCCCTCGCGGGCGAACTGCACGCCCAGCTCCCGGGTCATCGCCAGCACCCCGCCCTTGCTGGCCGTGTACGCGATCTGCGACGTGGCCGCGCCCATCAGCGCCACGAACGACGCGGTGTTGATGATCGAGCCCTTGCCCTGCCGCCGCATGTGCGGGATGACGTGCTTGCAGCACAGGTAGACGCTCGTGGTGTTGACCCGCAGCACCCGCTCCCAGGCGTCCAGCCCGGTCTCCAGGATCGAGTCGTCGTCCGGCGGGGAGATGCCCGCGTTGTGGAACGACACGTCCACCCGGCCGTGCCGGTCCACCACGCCGTCGAAGAGGTCGCGGACCGCCGTCTCGTCGGCCACGTCCGCGGCGACGAACTCCCCGCCCACCTCCTGCGCCGCCCGGGCGCCGGCGTCGGCGTCGATGTCCACGCAGACCACCCGCGCCCCCTCGGCGGCGAAGCGCCGCACGGTGGCCAGCCCGATGCCGCTGCCCGCGCCGGTCACCACGGCCACGCGCCCGGAAAGCCGTCCCTGCACTGTGATCACTCCTCGGTGCCGATGAACACGTTCTTGACGTCGGTGAAGGCGTGCAGCGCGTCCGGACCCAGCTCCCGGCCGAGGCCGGAGCGTTTCATCCCGCCGAACGGGGTCCAGTAGCGCACCGAGGAGTGCGAGTTGACGCTGAGGTTGCCCGCCTCGACCGCCCGCGCCACCCGGACCGCCCGGCCCACGTCCCGGGTCCAGATCGAGCCGGAGAGCCCGTACTCGGTGTCGTTCGCGAGCCGGATCGCGTCCGCCTCGTCGTCGAACGGGAGCACCGAGACGACCGGGCCGAAGATCTCCTCCCGCCAGTGCCGGTCCGCCGGTGATTCGGCGAGCAGCACCGTCGGGGCGTACCAGAAGCCGGGGCCGTCGGGCCGGGAGCCGGTGTACGCCACGGGCGCGCCGTCGACGTACCCGGCGACCCGGTCCCGGTGCGCGGCGGAGATCAGCGGGCCCATCTCGGCGGTCTCCCGGGCCGGGTCCTCCACCCGGAACGCCCGCACCGCCGGTTCGAGCAGTTCCAGGAAGCGGTCGTACACCTGGCGCTGGACCAGGATCCGGGAGCGGGCGCAGCAGTCCTGGCCGGCGTTGTCGAAGACCGCCGAGGGCGCGGTGGCCGCCGCCTTGTCCAGGTCGGCGTCGGCGAAGACGACGTTCGCCGACTTGCCGCCCAGCTCCAGCGTCACCCGTTTCACCTGGCCGGCGGCGCCGGCCATGATCCGGGTGCCGACCTCGGTGGAGCCGGTGAAGCAGATCTTGCGGACCGCCGGGTGGGTGACGAACCGCTCGCCCACCACGCTGCCCGCGCCGGGCAGCACGGTGAACACGTCCTCCGGCAGCCCGGCGTCCCGGGCCAGCTCGGCCAGGCGCAGCGCGGTGAGCGGGGTCAGCTCGGCCGGTTTGAGCACCACCGTGTTGCCGGCGGCGAGCGCCGGGGCGAATCCCCAGCCGGCGATCGGCATCGGGAAGTTCCACGGCACGATCACGCCGACCACGCCCAGCGGCTCGTGGAACGTGACGTCGAGCCCGCCGGGCACCGGGATCTGGTGCCCGGTCAGCCGCTCCGGCGCGCCCGCGTAGTAGTCGAGCACGTCCCGGACGTTGCCGGCCTCCCAGCGCGCGTTGCCGATGGTGTGGCCGGCGTTGCGCACCTCCAGCAGCGCCAGCTCCTCCCGGTGCGCGTCCACCTCGGCCGCGAACCGCCGCAGCAGGCGGGCCCGGTCGCCCGGCGCCACCGCCCGCCACCGCTGGAACGCGGCGGCGGCCCGCCCGATCGCCGCGTCCACGTCCGCCACGGACGTGGACGCCACCTCCCCCAGCGACTTCCCGCTGACCGGCGAGATCACCTCACCCACGCGCTCCCCCTCCCACCGCTCACCAGCTCGGTCAGAGCCGCTCGAAGCCGCGCACCAGCTCCCAGTCGGTGACCGCGGCGTCGAAGGCGGACAGCTCGACCGTCGCGTTGTTGGCGTAGTGCGCCACCACCTCGTCCCCGAACGCCTCGGGCGCGACCTCGGACGCCTGCCACAGGTCGAGCGCGTCGCGCAGGGTCGCCGGGACGCGCTCGGCGGCCGGGTCGTCGTACGCGTTGCCGGTGCACTCCGCCGGCAGCTCCAACTCGTGTTCGATGCCGTGCACCGCGCCGGCGATGAGCGCGGCGATGGCCAGGTACGGGTTGACGTCCGCGCCGGGCACCCGGTTCTCCACCCGCATCCCCTGCCCGTGCCCGACCAGCCGCAGCGCGCAGGTGCGGTTGTCGGTGCCCCAGCGCAGCGCGGTCGGCGCGAACGAGCCCGGCTGGTAGCGCTTGTAGGAGTTGATGTTCGGCGCGAACATCAGGCTGAACTCGCGCATCGTGGCGAGCAGCCCGGCCAGCACCCGCTGCCCGGTCACGCTCAGGTGCGCCGGCCCGTCGCCGAGCATCGCCGACTTGCCGGCGGCGTCGCGCAGCGAGAAGTGGATGTGGCAGGAGTTGCCCTCCCGCGCGTTCGGCTTCGCCATGAACGTGATCGCCATGCCCTCCTGGGCGGCGATCTCCTTCGCCCCGTTCTTGTAGATGACGTGGTGGTCGGCGCAGGCCACCGCCTCGTCGTAGCGGAAGGCGATCTCGTGCTGGCCGAGGTTGCACTCGCCCTTCGCGCTCTCCGGCGTGAGCCCCGCGCCGGCCATCTCGGTGCGGATGCGGCGCAGCAGCGGCTCCACCCGGGCGGTGCCGAGCAGCGAGTAGTCGACGTTGTACTGGTTGGCCGGCGTCAGGTCGCGGTAGCCGCGCCGCCACGCCTCCTCGTACGAGTCGCGGTAGAGCACGAACTCCAGCTCGGTGCCGGCGTACGCGGTCAGCCCGTGCGCGGCCAACCGGTCGAGCTGCCGGCGCAGGATCTGCCGGGGCGAAGCGACCACCGGGCCGGAGCCGTCCAGCCACTCCAGGTCGGCCAGCACCATCGCGGAGCCGGGCTGCCACGGCGTCCGGCGCAGCGTGTCCAGGTCGGGGCGCATGGCGAAGTCGCCGTAGCCGCGTTCCCAGCTCGACATCGCGTACCCGTCGACGGTGTTCATGTCCACGTCCACGGCGAGCAGGTAGTTGCAGCCCTCGCTGCCGTTGGCCACCACCTGGTCGAGGAAGAACGGCGCGTGGATCCGTTTGCCCTGGAGGCGGCCCTGCATGTCGGTGAGGGCGAGCACCACCGTGTCGATCTCGCCCTCGGCGACGGCGACCCGCAACTGCTCCAGCGAGAACGGCGTTCTACTCATCAGGGGCCTCCATGACCAAGGTCTACTGGCAAACCGGATCACCGTCAATGCCCCGGTGGGACCGGGGGTGAAACTCCAGGAGGACACATGCGTGGTCGGATCGTCGCGGCCGTCGCCGCCGTCCTCGCGCTCGGGCTGGGCGCCACCGACGCCCGCGCCGACCGGCAGCCCCCCGCCGCCCCGGACCGCCCGGCCGCCGCGCCGCAACCGCAGCCGGACCTGGTCGACCTGCGCCCGTCCGGCTTCGAGCGGCACACCGCCCGACCGCCGACGGTCGGCTACGACCTGACGGACCCGCAGGTGGTCGCCACCGGGCTGGAGGTGCCGTGGGGGCTGGACTTCCTGCCCGACGGCAGCGCCCTGGTCGCCCAGCGGGACCAGGGCACCATCCTGCGGGTACGCCCCGGCCGGCCGACCCGGCAGGTGGCCCGCCTCGCCGACGTGGTGGCCGGGGGTGAGGCGGGCCTGCTCGGGCTCGCAGTCTCCCCCACCTACCGCCGCGACGGGCTGGTCTACGCCGCCTACACGACCGCCGTCGACATCCGCGTCGTCCGGTTCCGGCTGGCCGCGACGCCAGTCCCGCAGGTGCTGCTCAGCGGCATCCCCCGGGCCACCTTCCACGACGGCGGGCGGATCGCGTTCGGCCCCGACGGGCTGCTCTACGTCGGCGTCGGCGACGCCGGGGTGAGCACCCGCGCCCAGGACCTGACCAGCCGCAACGGCAAGATCCTGCGGATCCGGCCGGACGGCGGGACGCCGGCGGACAACCCGTTCCCCGGCTCCCCCGTCTACAGCTACGGCCACCGCAACGTGCAGGGCCTCGCCTGGGACCGGCACGGCCGGCTGTTCGCCACCGAGTTCGGGCAGAACACCTGGGACGAGGTGAACCGGATCGTGCCCGGCGGCAACTACGGCTGGCCGATCGTCGAGGGCGTCGCCGGCGACCCACGCTTCCGCGACCCGGTCGTCGTGTGGACGCCCGCGCAGGCGTCACCGAGCGGCGCCGCGTTCGCCCGGGGCACGCTGCACGTGGCCGCGCTGCGCGGCACCCGGCTCTGGACGGTGCCGGTGGACGCCGCCGGCGAGGTCGGCGTACCGGCGGCGGAGCTGGTCGGGACGTACGGCCGCCTGCGTACCGTCGAGGTCGCCCCGGACGGCGCGCTCTGGGTGACCACGAGCAACCGCGACGGGCGCGGCACCCCGGCGGCCGGCGACGACCGCATCCTCCGCTTCCCGCTCACCCACCGCCAGCCCCCACCCTGACCCCGGGGGTACGCGCAACGGCGCCGGCCGGCGTCAGCCACGCGCCCGCGCCCAGGCGAGGAAGCGGTGGTGCAGATCCGGCACGTGGCCCGGATTCAGCCGGGCGAGGTGTTCCGCCGCCTCGGCCATCAGGGTGCCCAGGTGGAGCAGCAGCGCCGTGCGGTCGCCCCGGTACTCGACGAGCAGCGACAGCCGCGCCGGCTGGCAGGGCCACTCCGCGGCGCAGTTGCGGCACCGCCACAGCGGGCGTACGGCGACGTGTGGCACCGTGCGGCGGGCCATCGCCCGCGCCTCGTCGTCCCTCTTCGGCACCGTCGGCCTCCTCGTCGTCGTCCCGGTGGAGGGGGCCGCCCGGTGGACATCGGGACCGGGCGGCCCCGGCGGGAACCCGCCCGCGCTCGGCGGCGACGAGCGGATCCGCATGCGTGACAGTCTGTTGCGCACACCACTACGGTCGGAAGGCATCGAGCCCAGCCACGAAGCACCTGTGCGGGCACGGCCCGGCCGGCGAGCGTCGAGCGAATCTCGGATCAGATCTGTGGAGGAGTTGTGGCAGAGCCGACAGCGGAGTTGATCCGAGCACAGATCCGCCGGCTGCGGACCGCGGCCGGCCTCAACCAGGAGGAATTCGGCAGGCTCGTGCACTACTCCGCCTCGATGGTGTCGGCCGTCGAGACCGGCGGCCGTCCGTACGACCGCCTCTTCCTGGCCCGCGCCGACGAGGTGCTGAACTCCGGTGGACTACTTGTCGCCCTGCTCAAGATGGCGGAACGGGACGGCCTGCCGTCCTGGCTCAGGCCATGGCTGGAGGCGGAGCGCAAAGCCCGACAGTTGCGGTGCTTCCACCCGACGCTCATCCCGGCGCTGCTCCAGACGGCCAACTACGCCCGGGCGGTGATCCGTTGTGACGATCTGTTGAGCGACGCCGAGGTGGAGCGGCGGGTGACGGCCCGGATGGATCGTCAGGACGTGCTGCGGCAGGAGAATCCGCCCCAACTCGTCGCCGTGTTCGACGAAGGCCTGCTGCACCGGCGCGATGAGAGCTTCCGGGGCCTGCTGACGCAACAGGTCGAGCACCTGGTGGCGTGCGCGGAGCGTCCACACGTCAGCATTCACGTACTTCCCCTGCATGTCGGTCTGCACATCGGCCTGTCCGGACCGTTCACCCTGGCGCGCGGTGAGGAAGGCGGCTGGGTCGCCAGCATGGAGTGTCAGCTCACCACCAGCGTGATCGATGGTGATGCCGAGGTGGCTACTCTTCTGTCGAGGTGGGAGATGATCCGGAGCGAAGCGTTGCCCCGCCGGCAGTCGCTCGAACTTCTGAAAGAGGTAGTCACGTCATGGACCTGAGCGACGCGACCTGGCGTAAGGCGACCCGCAGCGGCAACGCCGACTGTGTGGAGGTCGCCGACAATCTGCCGGGCGTGGTGCTGGTGCGTGACTCCAAGGATCACGAGGCCGGCACCCTCCACGTCTCCCCAGCCTCGTGGCGCGCGTTCGTCGACGTGGTCGAGCACCTACGCCCCGCCACCTGATCCGCTGGTCCACTGATCGGCAGATCCACACCACTTCGCCGAAGTGGCGTCCGCCGCCGCACGGGTGGAACACCACGGGTGTCTCAGGCCCGTTTTGACACCCATAGCGTTCCACCCATCGCCGCGCGGCACGTCGACTGGAACGCCAAGGGTGTCTCAACCCCGCCCGGACACCCATGACGCACCACCACTCCGGTCCGCCGAGACCGCCACCGGGCATCTCGTCCGGGCCACCCCGGACGGCCGCGTCAACGAGTCCCCCCGCCGACTCCCGCACCCACCCGGGAACCGAGTCGCAGGGTGATCATGAAGTTGACGGCCGTTCAAAGATCAACAATCGCCGTCAACTTCATGATCAACGCAGAAGGTCGGAGGGCCGGAGGGCCGGAGGTCAGGAAGGGGCGTCGGAAGAGGACTCCTCGATGGTGCGGCGGGGGCCGGTGAACCACCTGCGGGCCGAGGCGTACCACCAGATCGCCACGCCGAGCAGCACGCCGCCGATCGCCAGCGGCGCGTAGTTGACCGCCGTCCAACTGAAGTCGGCGTTTCCGGGTACGCCGGCCGGGACGATCGGCAGCACGAAGTAGACCGCGATGATCGCGATCTCCACCACCGCGATCCAGCCGAGCAGCCGGTAGCGGCGGCCGAGCGTCCACGGGCCCGGGACGAACCGGTCGCCCATCCGCAGCCGCAGGTAGATCGGGATGATGAAGGACAGGTAGAGCCCGATCACCGCCACCGACACCACCGCGTAGAACGCGACCGGGATGCCACCGCGCTGGTAGAGCGCGGGCAGCGTGAGCAGCAGCCCGGCCAGCGTGGCGCCGATGATGGCGTTGACCGGCGTACCGTTGCGGTTGACCTTGGACCAGAGTCGCCAGCCGGGCACCGCCCGGTCGCGGCTGAAGGCGTACGCCATCCGCGACATCGAGGTCACGCAGCTCATCCCGCAGAAGAACTGCCCGAGGGTGGAGATGATGATGACCGTCTTGAAGAAGAACGGGGTCAGCGCCGTGGAGAAGATCGCCCCGGAGAAGCCGCCGGCATCGTTGATCGCGTCCACGTCGGTGGCGGCGAACAGGAACGCGAGCAGCAGGATCCAGCCGCCCACGGCGGAATAGAAGATCGACCGCCACAGCCCCTGCGCGGCGGCCCTGGACGCGCCCCGGGTCTCCTCGGAGACGTGCGCGCAGGCGTCGAAGCCGGTGATCGTATACTGCGTGAGCAGGAACCCGAGCGGCAGCACGTAGAACCAGAACGTCAGCCCGCCGGTGTCGCCGTCGCCGAAGCCGGAGTTGTTGAACCGCTCGGTGAACACGAAGCGGAAACTCTGGTGGTCGTCCGGGACCAGGACCAGGATCAGCACCACCACGGCCGCGCCGGCCACGTGCCACCAGACCGAGACATTCTGGAGTACGTCGATGACGTGGTGCCCGTAGATGTTGATCAGGCCGTGCAGCGCGAGGATCACCACGAACAGCCCGAACGTCTGGTGCCCGGTGCCGGCCCAGCCGTCGAGGAGCGCCGACAGCGTCAGGTTGAGGAACGTGGCGCAGCCGTAGTCGACCGAGGCGGTCACCGCGACCAGCCCGATCAGGTTGAGCCACCCGGTGAACCAACCGTGCACCGGCCGCCCCATGGTCGCCGCCCACCAGTAGATCCCGCCGGCGGTCGGGTAGGCGGACACCAACTCGGCCAGGCAGAACCCGATGATCAGGATGAACATCGAGATCAGCGGCCAGCCCCAGGACACGGCGACCGGGCCGCCGTTGTTCCACGCCTGGCCGAACGTGGTGAAGCAGCCGGCCAGGATCGAGATGATGGAGAACGAGATGGCGAAGTTGGAGAAGCCGCTCCACCTGCGGCGCAACTCCTGCTTGTAGCCGAGTTCGGCGAGTCGTCGGGCGTCGTCGTCCATCGGCTGTTCGGCGGTCGGCGCGGGCGTCGTGGCCACTGCACACCTCCTCGAGGGCGAGTCCCCGTACGAGTGCTCGCAGTTTGCTCCCAGCCGATCAAGGCGGTCAATACCGCCCGGGTTAAATGCGTTGTCGGGCCGGGCGGTCGGGGGCATCCTTGGGGGCGTGACCAGGCCCGACCCGACGGGCCGGCACCGGGCGCTCGGCAACGCCCGGTCCGCGGCGACGCGCGGCGTCCACCTCTCTCTCACTGATGTACGGCGTTCCGCCGTACCCCCGGACGCCCGCGTCGCCGCACCCTCAGGCCGGGCCGGCCCGCCGGCGCCCACCCGAGCGCCGGCACCGCGGCCGTGCCGAGCGCGGACGCCGGCCGGTCAGCGAGGGGAGCCAGGCACGCGCCCCTCAGGCGAACAACAGCCCCGCCACCCAGAGGGCGGCGACGACCACGCCGGCCATGAACTCGACGAGCATGGACAGCCCGGCCGCCTTGAGCGCCTGCACGGTCGCCGGCCAGGCCAGCCGGTTGCTGCCCAGTCGCAGCAGCTCCGCGCCCCAGATCCCGGCGACGAAGCCGATCGGCAGCCCGATCACCGGGATGACGAAGAACCCGATCACGCCGAGCAGCGCGCCGGCCAGCAGCGACCGGGTGGGCACGCCGGTCCGTTTCAGGTTCCGGCCCGGCCAGAGGTACTTGACCACGGTGCCACCGGCGGCGACCACGGTGGCGGCGGCGAGCACCGCCCAGCGGCCCGGGCCGGCGTCGCCGAACAACGCCCAGACCAGCACCCCGCCCCAGCACAGCGGCAGCGCGGGCAGACCGGGCACCACCACCCCGGCCAGCCCGGCCAGGATCGCCAGCGCGGCGACCAGCGACACCACCGCCTGCGAATCGCTCAAGCTCACGAGTTCCCTCTTTCCCCGGTGGGGTGCCGCGCAACCGAGGTGTTAAGCGGGGGCCCCTCCTCTACCGCAGGCGTTAAGCGGGGGCCCCTCCTTAACCCGCAAGGCGGGTGCGGATGGCGTCGGCGGGCACCGGGGGGCCGAACAGGCGGCCCTGGCCGGTGTCGCAGCGCAACGCCCGCAGTCGCTCGGCCTGCACCTCGGTCTCCACCGCCTCGGCCGTCACCGACAACTCCAGCGCGTGCGCCAGCCGGACCAGCGCGTCGACGATCCGCTCGTCGCGGTGGTCGGCGACCGCGTCCGCGCCGTCGTCCCGGATCCCCTCGACGAACGGTCCGGCCAGCTTCACGCAGTGGATCGGCAGCCGGCGCAGGTACGCCAGGTTCGAGTAGCCGGTGCCGAAGTCGTCGATGGCCAGCCGCAGCCCGAGGTCGGCGAGCTGGTGCAGGGCGCGCAGCGGCTCACCCGCGCTGCCCATCACCGCGCTCTCGGTCAGCTCCAACTGGAGCAGCTCGGCCGGGAGACCGGTGTGCTGCAACGCCTCGGCCACCGTCTCCACGATGGCCGGGTCGTCGGCCTGCCGGGCGGCCAGGTTGACGCTCACCACGGGCGTGGTGTCCGGATAGGACCGCCGCCACGACTCGGTGTCCCGGCACGCCTGGCGCAGCACCCAGGCCCCCAGTCGGACGATCAGGCCGGTCTCCTCGGCCAGCCCGATGAACCGGTCCGGCCCGAGCAGCCCCAGCTCCGGGTGCTGCCAGCGGACCAGCGCCTCCACCGCCACCATCGTGCCGTCCAGCAACGACACGATCGGCTGGTAGTGCAGCACGAACTCGCCCCGGTCCAGCGCCGCCGGCAGGTTGGCGGCCAACGCGGACCGGGCGATGTCGGCGGCGCTGCGCTCCGGGTCGTACACCGCCCACCGGCCCCGGCCCTCCGCCTTGGCCCAGTAGAGCGTGGTGTCGGCGGCCTTCATCAGCTCGCCGGCGTTGGTCTCCGCCGCCGGGCAGTCCACGATGCCGATGCTTGCCGAGACGGCGAGCTGCTGGTCGGCGACCTGCACCGGGGCGGAGACCGCGGCCAGAGCCAGCTCGGCCACCTCCACCGCGTCGTCGAGGCCACCGCCGGAGTCGACCAGGATGACGAACTCGTCGCCGCCCATCCGTGCGACCAGGTGACCGCGCCCGGACACGCAGTCGCGCAACCGCCGGGCGACCACCTGGAGCAGCCGGTCGCCCAGGTCGTGGCCGAGACTGTCGTTGACCGCCTTGAACCCGTCCAGGTCGATGAAGCAGAGCCCGACGCGCTGTTCCGGCCCGGCCGTGTCGAAGAGGTCGCCGAGTCTCTCGAAGAACAGCGTCCGGTTGGGCAGGCCGGTCAGCGGGTCGTGCAGCGCCTGGAAGCGCAGCCGCTGTTGCAGCTCGTACCGCTGGGTGATGTCCTCGATCATGGCGACGGTGAACCGGGGGCGGCCGTCGTCGTAGCGGATCAGCGAGACGGCCAGGTCGGTCCAGACCACGCTGCCGTCCTTGCGGTAGTAGCGCTTCTCCACTCGGGCGCTGTCCCGCTTGCCCTCGATCAGCTCCCGGTAGAGCTCCCACATGCCGGCCGCGTCGTCGGCGTAGGCGAGCGCGGACACGTTCATCCGCCGCATCTCCCCGACCGTGTAGCCGAGCATGTCCGCGAAGGACTGGTTGACCTCGATGATCTGCCCGTCCACGCCGGCGATGCCGATGCCGATGGCCGCGCCGGTGAAGACCGCCCGGAAGCGCGCCTCGCTGTCCCGCAACGCCTGCTCGACGGTGTCCCGCGCCTGCCAGGCCGAACGGGCGATCCGTTCCTGCTGGCTGAACACCCGGTCGCGCAGCGCCCGGGCGAACCCGGCGGCGAACGCGCCCTGCAACGCCGCGATCCGCTCCCGCAGCTCGGGCACCTCCTCCCGGGCCGGCAGCACCCAGGCCAGCAACCGGTCACCGAGCGCCTGCACCGACCAGTCGAGCACGCCGGGCTCGGTGAGGTGCGCCTCCACCAGGGCACGCCCCACCTCCTGGGCCGGCCCGGCGGAGAAGGTGGGTGCGAGCAACGCGCCGGCCAACCGCTCGGTGAGCGACACCAGCAGGTGCTCGGTCTCGGCCGCGCTCATCGGCACGAAACCGATCCGCCGCACCGCCCGGGCCCACTCGGCGGCGTACGCGGCGGCGCCGGGCCGGCTGAAGTCACCCCCGTCAGGCTCCGGGGCACGCACGTCGGCTCACCCGGCGGCGCGGTCGTGCCGGGCTACGCCGCCGAACGCCCCGAACCGCTCCGGGTGCTCGTCGACGTCGGACGGCGAGTCGGGCCGCCACAGCGGCATGTGCACCACCCCCGGTTCGAGGACCGTCCAGTCGCCGAAGAAGCCGGTGACCTCGGCCCGCGAGCGCAGGGTGATCTCGGTAGCGGTACGCGCCGACAGCCGCTGCGCGTCGAGCATCTCCTGCGGCTGGTCCTCGAACGTGGAGTGGGAGATGACCAGGTAGCTGCCCACGGCGGCGGCGGCCCGCAGGGTGGCCAGGACGTCGGCCGGCCGGTCGGCGTCCGGGACGAAGTGCACCACCCCGGCGAGCAGGATGCCCACCGGCCGGTCGAAGTCGATCAGCCCGCTGGCCCGGGCCTGGTCCAGGATCAGCTTCGGCTCGCGCAGGTCGGCCAGGATCGCGGCGGCCCGGTCGTTGCCGGCCAGCAGCTCGCGGCTGTGCGCCACCGCGACCGGGTCGATGTCGACGTAGACGATCCGGGCCTGCGGGTTCGCGGCCTGGGCGACCTCGTGCACGTTGCCGACGGTGGGGATGCCCGAGCCGATGTCGAGAAACTGGTCGATGCCGGCGTCGAGCAGCACCCGGACGGCCCGGCGCAGGAACTCCCGCCCGGCGCGCATGGTGGCCGCCAGGTTCGGGGTCATGGACGCGATCTGCTCGGCCAACTGCCGGTCGATCTCGAAGTTGTGCGCCCCGCCGAGGAAGTAGTCGTAGACCCGGGCGGCGCTCGGCCGGCTCAGGTCGATCTCGGCGGGAAGTCCGTCCGGCGTGTGCATCGCTCGGTCCCCCAGGTCGTCGCCGCCGTGAGGCGGATCATGTGGTCCAGCCCACTCTATGCGGGCCGAACCAGGTACGGGAGATCCACTTGCGGCGATGTCCCCGTCCGACCTCAGGCGGCCGACTCCAGCAGCAGCGAGATGCCCTGCCCCACGCCGACGCACATGGTGGCGAGCGCCCGCCGCCCGCCCCGGCGGCGCAACTCCAGCGCCGCGGTCAGCGCCAGCCGGGCGCCGCTCGCGCCGAGCGGGTGGCCCAGCGCGATCGCCCCGCCGTTCGGGTTGACGTGCTCGGCGTCCTCCGGCAGGCCCAACTCCCGCAGCACCGCCACGGACTGCGCGGCGAACGCCTCGTTCAGCTCGACCACGTCGACGTCGGCGAGCGTGAGGTCGTGCCGGTCGAGCAGCTTGCGGGTCGCCGGCACCGGCCCGATCCCCATGATCCGTGGCGGCACGCCGGCCGCCGCCGCGCCGCGTACCCGGGCCAGCGGGGTGAGGCCGTAGCGGTCGACGGCGGCCCCGGAGGCGACGAGGAGCGCGACCGCGCCGTCGTTGACCCCGGAGGAGTTGCCGGCGGTCACCGTGCCGCCGTCGCGGAACGGGGTGGGCAGCGCGGCCAGCTTCGCAAGCGACGTCTCCCGGGGGTGCTCGTCGACCTCGACGAGCTTCGTCTCCCGCTTGCCGGCCGGCACGGTGACGCCCACGATCTCCTCGGCCAGCCGGCCGTCGGCCTGCGCCTTCGCGGTCCGCTGCTGCGAGCGGTACGCGTAGCCGTCCTGCGCCGCCCGGTCCACGCCGAACTCGGCGGCCACGTTCTCCGCCGTCTCCGGCATCGAGTCGATGCCCCACCCGCGCTTCATCAGCGGGTTCACCAGCCGCCAGCCGATCGTCGTGTCGTAGACCTCGGCGGTGCGGGCGAACGCGGTGGTCGCCTTCGGCATGACGAACGGCGCGCGGCTCATGCTCTCCACGCCGCCGGCCACCACCAGGTCGGCGTCGCCGGCCACGATCGCGCGGGCGGCGGAGGCGAGCGCGTCCAGGCCGGAGCCGCAGAGCCGGTTGACGGTGCTGCCCGGCACCTCCTCCGGCAGCCCGCCCAGCAGGGCCGCCATCCGGGCCACGTTGCGGTTGTCCTCGCCGGCCTGGTTGGCGCAGCCGAGGATCACGTCGTCGGTGCGGGCCCAGTCGACCGACGGGTGTCGCGTCACCAACTCGCGGACGACGTGCGCGGCGAGGTCGTCGGGGCGGACCCCGGCGAGCGCGCCGGCGTACCTGCCGAACGGGGTACGGACTCCGGCAACGAGGTAGGCCACGGTCATCGCGCGCACGTCCTTCGGGGGTGGGAAGGGGTCGGTCGGGGTCGCCCGCCGGGTCACGCCGGGCGTCACGGCGCCAGGATATCCGCGCCCGGAGCGGATAGGTTGGCGGCATGGTCGGGGCCCAGTTCAGCGCAGAGACAAGCGGCGGCGGTTCGTTCGTCCGCCAACCCAACCGCTTCACCGGTCGGGTCACCCCGCACTCCACCTCACCGGCCGGCGGGGGCCCGGACGAGCAGGGCCGCTGGCCGCTGGAGGCGGGCCGCTACCGACTGGTCTGGTGCCGGGCCTGCCCGTGGGCGCACCGGGCGAGGATCGTGCGCGGCCTGCTCGGCCTGGACGAGGTGATCTCGCTGGGCACGGTGGACCCGATCCGGGACGAGCGGGGCTGGCGGTTCGCCCTCGACCCGGACGGCTTCGACCCGGTGCTGGGCGTCGGCTTCCTCTCCGAGGCATACCTCGCCACCGACCCGGACTACACCGGCCGGGTGACCGTGCCGGCGCTCGTCGACACGCTCACCGGGCGGGTGGTCACCAACGACTACCCGCAGCTCACGCTCGACCTCTCCACCGAGTGGCGGCGGTTCCACGCCCCGGACGCGCCGGACCTCTACCCGGTCGCGCTGCGCCCGGAGATGGACGCGCTGATGGCGGAGATCCACACCGACGTCAACAACGGCGTCTACCGGTGCGGCTTCGCCACCTCCCAGGAGGCGTACGACGAGGCGTACACCGCGCTCTTCGCCCGGCTGGACGCGCTGTCGGAGCGCCTCGCCGGGCGGCGCTACCTGATGGGGGACACGATCACCGAGGCGGACGTGCGGCTGTTCACCACGCTTGTCCGGTTCGACGTGGCCTACCACGGCCACTTCAAGTGCAACCGGCAGAAGCTGACCGAGATGCCGGTGCTCTGGGCGTACGCCCGGGACCTGTTCCAGACCCCGGGCTTCGGCGAGACGGTGGACTTCGACCACATCAAGCGGCACTACTACGCCACCCACGACATGATCAACCCGACCCGGATCGTGCCGCTCGGTCCGGACCTGGCCGGTTGGACCACGCCGCACGGGCGTGACTGACCGGGCCGCGCGCCGGGCCACCGCCGCCTTCGCGGCCGGCTGCGTCGTGTTCGGCGCGGTCGCGGTGACGGTCGCCGTCGTCGCCGGTCCGGGCCCCGGCCCGACCGGGTACGTCAGCGAGGCCGGCGTCACCGACAGCGGGTACGCCGGGGCGTACCGGATCGGGATCTTCACGCTGGCGGCGGCGCTGCTCCTGCTCGCCGGGGCGCTGCCCACGGCGGCGCGCGCGGCGTCCGTGCTGCTCGGCGTCGGCGCGGTCGCCACGACGCTCTCCGGCACGGTGACGTGCAGCGCCGGCTGCCCGCTGCCGCCGTTCGAGGCCGCCACGGTGGCCGACCTGGTGCACGGCGGAGCGAGCATCGCGGCGACCGCCGCCGTGGTCTTCGCGATGCTGGCGCTCGTGTGCTCCCCCGCGGTGGGCGTGGCGCTGCGGCGGGTCGCCGCGATCGGCGCGGCGCTGGCGTTGCCGCTGTCCGGCGCGGTCGGGCTGGCCATGCTGCTGGTGGGCCGGGGCACGCTGGTGGGGTTGCTGGAGCGTTCACTGCTCACGGTGACCGCCGCGTGGGGGCTGGCCACCGCCGTGGTGCTGGTAAGGAGGGGGCCCCGCTTAACGCCTGGGCGATAGGCGGGGGCCCCGCTTAACCGACGGGTGTTAAAAGGGGCCCCCGCCTTACCAGCAGGGCTGTAAGGGGTGTCACGGGAGCGGTCCTTCCGGCGCGGGGGCGGCGGGAGTAGCGTGGGCCGGCGATGACCAATGTCTGGTGCCTCACCGAGCGCCTGTACGTCGACCTCCGACGGCAGGCCAGTGGCGTCTGTCCGGCCTAGCTCCGCCCCGACGCCCCTTCCCTCTCCAGACCTTGGACCCGTCCTCATGGCTTCCGCCCTGCGCAAATTTCCCTTCTCCGTGCAGATCCTGCTCGGCCTCGTCCTCGGCGTGGCGCTCGGTTTCCTCGCCCGCGCCAACGACCTCGCCTGGCTGACCAGCACCCTCGGCACCGTCGGCGGCCTCTTCGTCCAGCTCCTCAAGCTGGCCGTGCCGCCGCTCGTCTTCACCGCCATCGTGGTGAGCGTGGTCAGCCTGCGCGGCGTGGCGAACGCCGCCCGGCTGGCGCTCAAGACGCTGCTCTGGTTCGGCGTCACCGCGCTGATCGCGGTGACCATCGGCATCGGCCTCGGCCTGCTCACCGACCCGGGCCGTGGCGTCAACCTGAACCCGGCCGGCGCCGACGCGCCGAAGACCACCGGTTCCTGGATCGACTTCCTCACCGGCATCGTGCCCACCAACCCGATCGGCGCGTTCGTCGAGGGCAACGTCCTGCAGATCGTCTTCCTCGCCCTCGTCGTGGGCGCCGCCGCGCTGCTCGTCGGTGAGCCCGCCGAGCCGTTCGTGCAGCTCAACCGTTCCGTCCTGGCGATCGTGCAGAAGGCGCTGTGGTGGGTGATCCGGCTCGCCCCGATCGGCACCCTGGGCCTGATCGGCAACGCCGTCGCCTCGTACGGCTGGGACCTGCTGGCCCCGCTCGCCACGTTCACCACCGCCGTCTACGTGGGCTGCGCCCTGGTGATGTTCGTGGTCTACCCGGTGCTGCTGGTGGCCGCCGGCCGGCTCAACCCGCTGCGCTTCTTCGCCGGCGCCTGGCCCGCCATCGAGCTGGCGTTCGTGTCCCGCTCCTCGGTGGGCACCATGCCGGTGACCCAGCGTTCGGTCGAGCGCCTCGGCGTCCCCCGCGAGTACGCCTCCTTCGCGGTGCCGTTCGGCGCCACCACGAAGATGGACGGCTGCGCCGCGATCTACCCGGCGCTGGCCGCGATCTTCGTGGCGCAGGTGTTCGGCGTGGACCTGGGTGTGACCGACTATCTGCTGATCGCGTTCGTCTCGGTGGTCGGCTCGGCCGCCACCGCCGGCCTGACCGGCGCGATCGTGATGCTCACGCTGACCCTGAGCACGCTGGGTCTGCCGCTGGCCGGCGCCGGCCTGCTGCTGGCGATCGACCCGATCCTGGACATGATGCGGACCGCCACGAACGTGACCGGGCAGGCCGTGGTGCCGACCATCGTGGCCGCCCGGGAGGGCACACTCGACCGGGCCGCGTACGACTCGGCCGGCAGGCGTGACCTGATCGAGCCGGTCGAGCACGAGCGCCTCGCCCCCGTACCCGCCTGATCCACGTCCGACGGGAACGCACCCGTCGCCACGACCGGAGGAGAACCGCATTGACCACCCTGTTCACCCCGCTCGCCCTGCGCGGCGTCACCCTGCCCAACCGGATCGCGCTGGCGCCGATGTGCCAATACAGTGCCGGGCCCGACGGGCTGCCCACCGACTGGCACCGCGTACACCTCGGTTCCCGGGCCGTCGGCGGGGCCGGCCTGGTGCTCAGCGAGGCGACCGCGGTGGTGCCCGAGGGGCGGATCAGCCCGCAGGACGTCGGGCTCTGGTCCGGCGCGCACGTGGACGCCTGGCGGCCGATCACCGCGTTCGTCGCCGGTCAGGGCGCGGTCCCGGCCGTGCAGCTCGCGCACGCCGGGTTCAAGGCGTCGACGTACCGGCCGTGGGCGGAGCGGCGCGGCGGCGTGCCGGACGCGGAAGGCGGTTGGACGCCGGTCGGCCCGGGTGGCGACCCGTTCGTGCCCGACTACCGCACCCCGGTCGCGCTCGACGAGGCCGGAATCGCCGCGGTGGTGGACGCGTTCGCCACGGCCGCCGCGCGGGCGCTCGACGCCGGCTTCGCCGCGGTGGAGATCCACGCGGCGCACGGCTACCTGCTGCACGAGTTCCTGTCCCCGCTCACCAACCGGCGCACGGACGGCTACGGCGGGGACCGGGCCGGCCGGATGCGGCTCGCCCTGGAGGTGGCCCGGGCGGTCCGCGCCGCGGTCGGCGAGGCGGTGCCGGTGCTGACCCGCGTCTCCGCCACCGACTGGACGGACGGCGGCTGGACGGTGGAGGACAGCGTGGTGCTGGCCGGGGAGTTGGCGGCGGCCGGCGTGGACCTGGTCGACACCTCCTCCGGCGGCGCGGCTGCCCGGGCGTCCATCCCGGTCGGCCCCGGGTACCAGGTGCCGATGGCCGCCCGGATCCGCCGCGACGCGGGCGTGCCGACCGGCGCGGTGGGCCTGATCGTGGAGCCGGAGCAGGCCGAGCAGATCGTCGCCGGGGGCGAGGCGGACCTGGTGCTGCTGGGCCGGGAACTGCTCCGCGACCCGTACTGGCCGCGCCGCGCCGCCGCGAAGCTCGGGGCCACCCCCGCCTGGCCCGACCCGTACGCCCGGGCGTTCTGACCGTGCCGGCCCCCGCCCTGAGGCGGGGGCCAGCCGGTCAGCCGGCCAGGTGGTTCCAGCGCGGCTCCAGGTCGGACCAGGTGCCCTGGTCGGCGACCACGCCGTCGACGAGCACCACCACGTGGTCCGCGCGGACCAGCGCGGCCCGCTTCGCGGTCGAGCCGACCACTGTCACGCCGTGCTCGCGCAGCGCCGCCCACAGCGCCAGCTCCGTGGTCACGTCGAGCGCCGAGGACACGTCGTCGGCGACGAGCAGTTCGGTACGCGGGGCGAGCGCCCGGGCCAGCGCCAGCCGCTGGAGCTGGCCGCCGGAGAGCCGGGTGCCCTTGTGCCCGATGAGCAGCCCGAGCCCGCCCCCGGCGGCGGCCAGGTCGTGGTCGAGCTGGGCGGTGGTGATCGCGCCGGCGGCGTCCACCGGGTGGCCGAGCGCGATGTTCTCCGCCACCGTGCCGGAGAGCACCCGGGGTAGCTGGCCGACGTAGCCGACCTGGTTCGGGCGCAGGAACATCTCCGGCTCGGTGACCGGCTCGCCGTTCCACCGCAGCGCGCCGACGTGGTGCACGATGCCGGCGAGCGCGCGCAGCAGCGACGACTTGCCGGCGCCGACCGGGCCGACCACAAGCACCAGTTGCCCCCGCTCGACCACCAGGTCGACGTCGCGGACGGCGAGCGTGCCATCGGAGTGCAACGCGCCGAACCCGGCCAGCTCCAGCCGGCGCAGCGGGTGCCGGGGCGGCGGCTCGGGCGCCGGGGCGGTGCCGGCGGCCAGGTCGAGCCCGGGCACCGGCGCCGAGTAGGTGCTCATCCCGGTCATCGACACGGTCCGCCGGGTCCACACCCGCGCCGACGGATATTGCGAGACGAGCGCCGCGGTGGTCCACGCGAACCAGCGCGCCGCGCCGAGGGTGGAGACCGCGACCAGGGTGGCGCCGGCCGAGAGCCCGCCGGCCAGGTAGAGCGCCCAGGCCCCGATCGGCAGCAGACCGCTCGCGATCGACGGGGTGGACCGGGCCCACACCTGCATGGCGATCTCCCGGCGCTGCCGCTCGCTGCGCACCACGTCCAGCCCGTGGAGATGGTTCAGCACCGGGCGGGTGGCGCCGGCCAGCTTCACCGTGCGGGCGGCGGAGAGCGTCGAGACCAGCGCGGTGGCGAACGCGGCACGCGCCTTCACCGTGCCGGCGGCGGTGCGTTCCAGCCGGGGCCCGAACAGCGTCGCCGCGAGGCCGGAGACCACCATCGTGCCGACGAAGAACAGCGCCGGCACGAAGCTGCCCGTCACGAGCGTCATGGCGAGCACGACGGCAAGCGAGATGAACTGGTCCAGCAGGTGGTCGGCGAGCTGCACCACCCGGTCGGTGTCGCCGCCCTGCGCCACCACCTCGGCCGGGGTGTGCCCGCTGACCCGGCGCGCGCCGGTCTGCCCGTGCACCAGGCGGGCGCTGATCCGCAGCATCTGCCGGATCCACCAGTGCGGGAACCACACGTTCGTCAGGTAGGGCAGCGGGAGCACCACGAGCAGCGCGGCGGCGATCCCCAGCGCCGGCAGCCACGGGTCGCCACCGCCGACCAGGTCGGCCCAGAGCCAGGGCAGCACCGACCCGTCCAGCCCGAGCAGCGTGATCATGACGAACAGGGCGACCGAGACCAGGCCGTACCGGGGGTCGTTGAAGCCCAACCGGAGGATCTCCCGCATGGTGCGGGCGGGCGGCGTGGGGGGCGCCGGCGGCGGATCGGCGCGCGGCACCGCGACGCGGCGCGGCGCGACGGCCGGGCCGACCGGCTCGACCGGCTCGTCGGCCCAGCCGGGCGCGTCGAGCAGTTCCACGCCGCCGCCCCGGCCGCCGGTCCCGGCGTACGCCCCGGCGTGGCTGGTGGCGAGCAGTTCGGCGAAGTGGGTGGACTCGCGCAGTGGGCCGGCTTCCCGCACCGCGCCGTCGGCCATCACCACCACCTCGTCGCAGCGGCGCACCGAGGAGAGCCGGTGCGCGATGACGATGCCGATCCGGTCGGTGAGCAGCCGTTCGGTGGCGTGCCGGACCCGGTTCTCGGTGACCGGGTCGAGCCGCGCGGTGGCCTCGTCGAGGATCACCACGTGCGGGTCGCGGACCAGGATCCGGGCGAACGCGACAAGTTGTTCCTGCCCGGCGGAGAGCACGTGGCCGCCCTCGCCGAGCCGGGTGTGCACGCCGTCGGGCAGCTCGGCGATCCACGGGGCGAGGCCCAGCTCGGCCAGCGCCCGCTCGGCGGCGTCGAGCAGCTCCGGGTCGAACAGCGCGACGTTCTCGGCGAGCGTGCCGGCGAGGATCTCGGTGCGCTGCGGCACCACGGCGATCCACCGGCGCAGCTCCTCGACGTCGAGGTCGACGAGGTCGGTGTCGCCCAGGAAGACGGTGCGCGGCGGCACGTCCACGGCCCGGGTGAGCACCTTCGCGAGCGTCGACTTGCCCGAGCCGGTGCGCCCGACGAGCGCGTAGGACCGGCCGCGGGCGAAGTGGAGCCGCACGTCGTGCAGCGCCGGGCCGCGTTCGTCCCCGGTGGACGGGTAGCGGAAGGTGAGCCCGCGCACGGTCAGGTCGCCGTCGGCGGGCGCGACCCCGCCGACCGGTTCCTGCGGCGCGCCGGCAAGCAGTTGCACCCGGGCCCACGCGCCGAACGCCTGTTGCAGGTGCGGCACCCAGCGGGCGATGTGCTCGACGGTCGCGCCGAACGCGATCGCGAGCAACCAGACGGCGGTCAGCCGGGCGGCGTCCACCCGACCGGTCGCCAGCGCCCACGCGCCGGCCAACACCACGGCGGCGATGCCGACCCGGACGCCGCCGGCGGCCAGCGCGGTGACCCGGCCGGAGAGCCGGAACACCCGGTCGCCGCGGGCGATCACCGCCGCCGCCCGGCGGGCGTAGAGACGCAGCACGTACGGCCGGGCGAGGCTGGTGCGCACGTCGTCCTGGCCGTGCACCGCCTCCTCCATCACGGCCGCGAGGTCGGACCAGGCCTCCTCCTCGGCCATCCGCGCCGGGGCGATCCGGGCGGTGGGCCGGCGCAGCACGGCCGCGAGCAGCGCGGTGAGCAGCACCATCCCGACGCCGGCCGGCCACCACACGACGAGCGCGCTGACCGTCGCGAGCACACAGACGGCGATGCCCTGCGCCAGCCGTACGCCGGTGTTCCGCATCTCGGCGGCGACCTGGTAGACGTCGTTGTCGATCCGGTCGAGCAGCTCGCCCACCGGGGTGCTCTCCAGGGCGGGCAGGTGCTGGCCGAGGGCGACCCGGCAGAGCCGGCGGCGCACGTCGGCGGACCAGTCGGCGGTGAGCCGGGCCATGATCAGCCCGATCACCAGGTCGGTGACGACGGCGGCGACGAGCGCCACGACCAGCGCGGCGAACCAACCGGACGAGCGGTGCACGAGCACCGGCCCGGCCAGCGCGGAGGCGGCGGCCTGGCCACCGGCGCCCAGCACGATCAGCAGCAGGACGGCCGCCATCCGCCGGGGTGCGGTGGCCCAGAGGTCACGGAGCAGGCGCATCTGACGGTCCTCCGGACTCGGATCGGTGGGGGCGGTGACTCCAGCCTCACCGTCCGGACGCGCCGGCTCAACCGAATTACCCGGCGCGGGCCGGGCCGACGGTGCGCGCCGGGCGAACGTGGGCGGCACCGGCCCGGCCGGTGCGACGCCTCAGAACAGCACGGTGGCGAGCGTGCCGACCGGGCGGAAGCCGCAGCGCTCGTAGACCCGGCGGGCCGGCAGGTTGAAGTCGTTGACGTAGAGGCTGACCGTGGGCGCGACCCGGGCCAGCGCGTCGGTGACCACCGCGGCCATGGCCGCCGCCGCGAGGCCCCGGCCTCGCCACTCGGGCGCCACCCACACGCCCTGCACCTGGGCGGTGCGCCGGGTCACCACGGCCAACTCGGCCTTGAAGACCACCCGGCCGTCGACGAACCGGGCGTAGGCCCGGCCGGCGCGCACCAGCTCGGTCACCCGCCGCCGGTAGCCGCGACCGCCGTCGTCGGCCAGCGGCGAGACCCCGACCTCCTCGGTGTACATGGCCACCGCCGCCGGGAAGAGCCGGTCGACCTCACCGCCACGGACCCGACGCACCTGCGGGTCGGGCGTCACCGGCGGCGGGGCGTCCGTGGCCAGCAGTGGCTGGTTCGGGCGTACGTCCCGAGCCGGCCCCCAGTGACCGGAGAGGCGGTCCCAGAGCCCGAGCACCGCGTCGGCGCGGCCCACGATCGAGGAGCAGAGCCGCTCCTCGGCGCTCAGTTGTTCGGCGAACGCGGCCACGGCCGTCTCCGAGGCGAGCACCGGGGTCAGGTTGCCGCCCAGCCAGCAGATCGACTCCAGGTGGCGCCGGGCGCCGTAGCCGAGGATCCGCGCCTCGGCCCGCCACCAGGCCAGGCCGCGCGCCGCCACCCGCTCGGCGACCTGCGCGCCGGCGTACGGGTCGAGGTCGAGCAGCCGCTCGACCGAGCGGCGCTCGGACTCCCCCAGTTGGCGTACCGGCATCGTGAGCACGGTTACCAGCCTGCCAGACGCACCCGGTGGCGCGGGGGCCGACCGGACACCCGAACGATTCAACCCGACGTCTTGTCGCCGATGCGTTGGCGATATATCGTTGATGCATCAGCGATAACCCCGACAGAAGGAGAGCCCGATGGGTTTCCACCGACACGTGCACGCCCTGCGCGACGAGATGCACCGCCACGGCGGCTTCGGTTTCCCGCCCGTACCCCCGCCACCGCCGTTCCCGCCGGGCCCGCACGGCCGCGGACGCGGCCGGGGTGGCCGCGGGCGCGGCCGGCGACCGAACGTCCGCGGCGCGGTGCTCGCGCTGCTCACCGAGCGGCCGATGCACGGCTACGAGATGATCCAGGAGATCGACTCCCGCACCGGCGGGGCCTGGCGGCCCAGCCCGGGATCGATCTACCCCACCCTGCAACTACTGGAGGACGAGGGCGTCATCGCGACCGCCCCCGACTCCGAGGGCGGGCGCAAGCGGTTCGCCCTCACCGACCAGGGACAGGCCGAGGCGACCGAGGCGGCACAGGCCCCGCCGTGGGCCGAGTTCGCCGAGCAGACGGTCAACAGTTGGCACGACATCCGGGATGCCGGCACGCAGGCCATGAACGCGCTACGGCAGGTGATGACGACCGGCACCGACGACCAGCGGGCCAGGGCCGCCCAGGTCCTCGACGAGACCCGGCGCAAGCTCTACGCCATCCTCGCCGAGTCCGAGTGACCCCGGCCCCACCTCACCCCCGACGCGCCTGTTTCACGGAAACAGTGGCTATCCCGCCGCCCATAGCCACTCTTTCCGTGAAACTGCGGGGTGGGGTGGGGACGGCGCGTGCGGCCGTCCCGGTGGGGGACGGCCGCACGACGAGGCGGGACGTGGGTCAGTGCACCGTGACCGTGGCGCCGGGCACCAGGTCGCGCAGCTCCTCGGGGATCTCGGCGCCCATCTCGTCGGCGATCCGCAGCGCCTCCTCGATCAGCGTCTCCACGATCTGCCCCTCGGGCACGGTCTTGACGACCTGGCCCTTGACGAAGATCTGGCCCTTGCCGTTGCCGGACGCGACACCCAGGTCGGCCTCGCGGGCCTCACCCGGACCGTTCACCACGCAGCCCATGACCGCGACGCGCAGCGGCACCGGCAGCCCCTCCAGGCCGGCGGTGACCTCCTCGGCCAGCTTGTAGACGTCGACCTGGGCCCGGCCGCAGGACGGGCAGGAGACGATCTCCAGCCCGCGCTCGCGCAGGCCCAGCGACTCCAGGATCGCGTTGCCGACCTTGATCTCCTCCACCGGCGGGGCGGAGAGCGAGACGCGGATCGTGTCGCCGATCCCCTCGGCGAGCAGCGCGCCGAACGCCACCGCCGACTTGATGGTGCCCTGGAACGCCGGGCCGGCCTCGGTGACGCCCAGGTGCAGCGGGTAGTCGCACTGCTCGGCGAGCTGCCGGTAGGCGCGGATCATCACCACCGGGTCGTTGTGCTTGACCGAGATCTTGATGTCCCGGAAGCCGTGCTCCTCGAACAGCGAACACTCCCACAGCGCCGACTCGACGAGCGCCTCGGCGGTGGCCCGGCCGTACTTGGCCAGGAGGCGCTTGTCCAGCGAGCCGGCGTTCACGCCGATCCGGATCGGCACGCCCGCGTCGCCGGCCGCCCGGGCGATCTCCCGGACCTTGTCGTCGAACTGCCGGATGTTGCCCGGGTTGACCCGCACCGCGGCGCAGCCGGCGTCGATCGCGGCGAAGACGTACTTGGGCTGGAAGTGGATGTCGGCGATCACCGGGATCTGTGACTTCTTCGCGATCGCGGGCAGCGCCTCGACGTCGTCCTGCGACGGCACGGCGACCCGGACGATCTGGCAGCCGGACGCGGTCAGCTCGGCGATCTGCTGAAGCGTGGCGTTGACGTCGGCGGTCAGGGTGGTGGTCATGGACTGCACCGAGACCGGTGCGCCGCCACCGACCGGCACCGAGCCGACCATGATCTGGCGGCTGGCCCGGCGCGGGGCCAGCGGCGGCGGCGGTACGGGGGGCATACCGAGACTGACAGCGGTCACTTCAGGCACTCACCTTGAGAAGAGCGTGATCGGGTTGACCACGTCCGCGGTGACGGTGAGCAGCGTGAACACGCCACCGACCAGGATCACCGCGTACGTGAGGGGCATGAGCTTGAGATAGTCGACGCGACCCGGGTCGGTGCGGCCGATCCGGGCGTAGAGCCAGGACCGGACGCGCTCGAACCAGGCGATGGCGATGTGACCGCCGTCCAGCGGGAGCAGCGGCAGCAGGTTGAACACGCCGATGAAGAAGTTCAGCGACACGAAGAGCATGAAGAACACCAGCCAGGCGTTGTTCTCCACCGCCTCGCCGCCGAGCCGGCTGGCGCCGACCACGCTGATCGGGGTGTCCATGTCCCGCTCGCCGCCGGTGATCGCGTTCCACAGCGCCGGCACCTTCTGCGGGATGCGCTGCATGGCGTGCGCCGTCTGCACCGCCATGTTGCCGGTGAAGTCGGCGGTGGCGCCGAACGCGGCGACCGGGCCGTACTCGATCCGGGTCGGGGTGCTGGGCTGGAGGAGCACGCCGAGCGCGGAGACCGCCGAGGGCGTGCCCTTCGGGTCGTCGAGCGGCGCGCGCTGCACCGAGGCCAGGTCGACGGTGGCGGTGCCCTGGGCGCCGTCGCGCAGGTAGGTGACGGTGGCCGTGCCGGGCTTGGTGGCGCGGACCACGTCGAGCATGTCGCCCCAGGTCGAGATCGGGCGGCCGTTCACCGAGGTGACCCGGTCGCCGTCGGCGAGCTGGGCCTTGTTGGCCGGGCTGGCCGGGTCGCCGGCCTGGCAGGCGCGGTTGACGTTCTCCACCACCACGCACGGGGCGAGCGCGATCACCGCCGGCTCGGCCCGGAGCTGCTCCTCGTTGGTGGGGAACTTCGGGTTGGGCAGGCCGGCGGTCACCGCGATGAACCAGAGCGCGATGAGCGCGATGGCGAAGTGCATCGCGGAACCGGCGGACATCACGATCGTCCGCTTCCACACCGGGTAGCGCCACATGGCGCGTTTCTCGTCCCCCGGCTCGACGTCGTCGTCCTGCGGGGTCATGCCGACGATCTTGCAGAAACCGCCGAGCGGGATGCCCTTGATGCCGTACTCCGTCTCGCCCCGCCGGAACGACCACAGCGTGGGGCCGAAGCCGACGAAGTAGCGGGTGACCTTCATCCCGAACGCCTTGGCGGTCACCATGTGACCTGCCTCGTGCAGGCTCACCGAGATGAGGATCGCCAGGGCGAACAGCACCACCCCGAGCAGATAGCTCATCGAGCTCCTTCCACCGACCCGACGATGATCTCCTGGGCGTGCGCCCGTGCCCACGACTCGGCGGTGAGCACGTCCTCGACGGTACCTGGTTCGTCGAAGTCGGGAGCGTCCTCCAACACCCGCCGGAGGGTGTCGACGATGCCGAGGAACGGCAGCCGACCGGCGACGAACGCGGCCACGCACTCCTCGTTCGCCGCGTTGTAGATCGCCGGGCGGCAGCGTCCCGCCTCGCCGGCGGCCTTCGCCAGCGCCACGGCCGGGAAGGCGGTGTCGTCGAGCGGGGCGAACTCCCAGGTGTGCGCCGTGGTCCAGTCGACCGCGCCGGCCGCCTCGGGCACCCGGTCCGGCCAGCCGATGCCGAGCGCGATGGGCAGTCGCATGTCCGGCGGGCTGGCCTGGGCGATGGTGGAGCCGTCGACGAACTCGACCATCGAGTGGATCACCGACTGCGGATGGACCGTCACCTCGATGTCGGCGTACGGCACGTCGAACAGCTCGTGCGCCTCGATCACCTCAAGCGCCTTGTTGACCATCGTGGCGGAGTTGATCGTGACGACCGGGCCCATGTTCCAGGTCGGGTGCGCCAGCGCCTGCTCGGGTGTGACCTCCGTCAACTCCTCGCGCCGCCGGCCCCGGAACGGGCCGCCGCTGGCGGTGACGATCAGCCGGCGGACCTCCGGTCGGGCGCCGGCGCGCAGGCACTGCGCCAGCGCCGCGTGCTCGGAGTCGACCGGAACGATCTGCCCCGGTCGGGTGACCGCGGCCTTGACCAGCGGGCCGCCGGCCACCAGCGACTCCTTGTTGGCAAGCGCGAGGGTACGCCCGGCGCGCAGCGCGGCGAGCGTCGGCGGCAGGCCCAGCGAGCCGACCACACCGTTGAGCACCACGTCGCACGGCCACTGCGCCAGCTCGGTCATCGCGTCCGGCCCGGCCACGATCCTGGGCAGCTTGAAGTCGCCGGTGGCCCAGCCCCGCCGGCTCGCCTCGGCGTAGAACGCGAGTTGGAGATCCTGCGCGGCGGACGCGCGTGCCACCCCGACCGCGTCCACGCCCAGCTCCAGCGCCTGGGTGGCGAGCAGTTCCACGTTGCCGCCGCCCGCGCCGAGCGCGACCACCCGGAACCGGCCCGGGTTTCGCTTGACGATGTCGATGGCCTGGGTGCCGATGGAGCCGGTCGAGCCGAGCAGCACGAGGTCTCGGGGTGTGGTCACGCGCCCATTGTTCCCCAGCGCGCCAGCCGACCCGCCCCGACCCTTGATCGACTCCACTTCCCCGAGGTGGCGCACTCCGCGCGCCTCCGACCCCGCCACCTCGCCGACCCTGTGTGGATCATGGTCACTCGGACCGCTCGGGCGCCTCCCGACGCCTCACCGCGCCTGGTCCGATGCCTCCTCACCCAGGAGATCGCCGGGATCGACCGTGAACTCGAACGGCTGCCGCATCACGAAGGCAGTGCCCGCCGCCGCAGCGGCCAGCGGTCGGTAGTCGCCGTCAACGAGTTCGAACAGAGCGATTGTGGGCACGCGGTTCCGCAGGTCGACCCGGAGGAAGTACGGCACGCCGACGGCGGCATACTCCCGCGGCCGGTCGATGACGTCCTTACGCCGGTTACCCGGTGAAACGATCTCACCGAGCAGAACCGCGTGGCGGATGTCCATCGTCGTTCGTCCACCCCCGGGCACGTTGAGGATGACGATATCGGGAATGAAGAGATCCTTGCCCGACACGACGTTGCTCTCCAGATAGAGCCAGAGCTTGGCACGTCGGGCGGCCTGTTTCAGCAGGTAGGCCAAATCCAGTTCGGCGTCCTGGTGGTCATAGCCGGCATGTGGTGTCACGATCACGCTTCCGCTCAGGACCTCGACCTTCGGGCCGTTGGTCTCCGGTAGGAGATCGAGAGCGAGCTGCGCGGTCCACGGCTCGTCGTGCCAGCGGAGCACGTCGAACGACGGCTCGGCGGGCTGCGGTGCCGGCTCGGGCGCGAATGCGGCCTGGGCCATCGGGCTCACCCCCTCGGCAGGTAATCGTGCTATCGCCCACCCTAGCGGCGCTGCCCCGCTTCGCCCGGCTCGCACACGTTGTCCGTCGCACCACCCAGCCGCGGGCCCCCACTCTCCCGTGATCATGAAGTTATTGCGACGACACGCCGGGCAGAGCGACAACAACTTCATGATCACCGGGGGGAGCGTGGGTGGTGCCGTGGGCCGACGTGAGGCGCTCCAGGTGCGCCAACGGCAGGTGCGGCGGCTGCCACTCCAGGAACAGGGCGGTGGCGTCGTCTTCCAGCTCGTCCCGCTGGTGGGTGAGGACGGCGCGGACCAGGCGGCGCATCGTCTCCGGGCTGGGCAGCGCGTCGTTGAGGGCGCGCTCGACGAAGTCGACGAGCCGGTCCAGCCCGAACCGCTTCCCGTCGGCGCCGCGCGCGTCGGTGACGCCGTCGGTGTAGGCGAGAACCCGGTCGCCCGGGTGCAGCGCCTCCTCGTGCACCCGCGGACGGCGGTGCGCCGACAGGTTGCCCAGCCCGAGCGGCAGCGCGGTCGGACCCGGCAGCGTCCGGACGGCCCTGCCGTCGCGCAGCAGCATGGCGCCGGGGTGGCCGGCGTTGATGATCCGCAGCACGCCGGTCCGCCGGTCCAGCTCGCCGAGCAGCGCGGTCGCGAACGTGCCGGGGTGCTCGGCGCGCACCCACCTGTCGATGCTGACCGCCGTGTCGACCAGGTCGAGGCCGGTACGCCGCGCGTTGCGGTATGCGCTGACCACGAGCGAGGCCAACGCGCTCGCCTTGATGCCGTGCCCGCAGGTGTCGAAGAGCCCGACGCTCAGCACGTCACCGTTGAGCGCGTAGTCGAAGACGTCCCCGCCGACGTCGTAGCACGGTTCGAGGATGGCGGTGATCACCAGGTCGTCGGTCGCGAAGGTCAGCGGCGGCAGCAGTCCCCACACGATCTCGGCGGCGACCTGCATCGGGAGGCGGCGGCGGATCCGTTCCACCACGTCGCCGTAGTGCCGGCGGTTCACCAGGAGCTGGGCGACGTTGACGGCCACCTCCCAGGCCGGCCGGTCCAGCGCGGGGTCCCCGGCGCGCGGCGACACGATCTCCAGCACGCCCAGCCGTTCGCACCCGAGCAGCAGGGGCACCCAGAGCCGGTCCGGGTGGTCGGGAGCGCGCTGCACCCGCAGGCTGGTGTACGCCCGACCGGCCAGGGTCGTCTCGATCGTCTGCTCGCTCCGGGTCAGGCCGGCGCCGAGCAGGGGCACGAGTGCGGACTGCGGGTAGTCGGCCAGGTAGATCACGATCTCGCTGGCATCGACGGCCGGCGCGGCCTGGCTCACCAGGAACGACAGCTCATCCGGCCCGCCCCGGGGCGCGGTGAGTTGCAGCCAACGCGCCGCGTCGCCGCCGTCGACCACACCGCACCCCCCTCGTCTCCACCACCGTAGGGAGGCCGTCGGCAAAGCGCCAACGAGCTAGACGGGACGGTTCAGGACGAATGTCTCCAGCTCGGTGCCGCCGTACCAGTCGGTGCGGACCCCGACGTGGGTCATGCCGAGCCGCCGGGCCACCGCCATCGACGGCTCATTGCCGGGCATCACCACCGCGTGGACCCGGGCCGTCCCGGCGGCGAACTCCCGCGCCAGCACCGCCCGGGCCGCCTCGGTGGCGTACCCGTGGCCCTGGGCGTCGGGGTGCAGGTGCCAGCCGACCTCCAGGTCGTCGGTCGGCGTGACGCCGTCGCGGCCGGGCAACGGCTTGAGCAGGACGCTGCCGGCCGCGCGACCCGCCGCGTGCGGCTCGATGGCCCACAGGCCCCACCGACCGTCGTACGGGGCGTCGCGCTCCCGCCACGAGCGCACCCGCTCCAGCGCCTGGCCCGGCTCGGTGATCCGCCCCCGGCCGCCGCCCAGCCAGCGCATCACCTCCTCCCGGGAGTAGATGTCGTAGACCCGGGCGAGGTCGTCGGGTGACTCGGTCCAGGCCCGGACCACGAGCCGCTCGGTCGAGGCGATCATCATGACGCCGGATCGTAATGCGTGGCCGGCCACCGCACGGGGAACGAGGGGGCGATGGGCGACGGGTGGCAACGGGCGAAACGGATCACCTCGGCGGCGTTCCGGCCGGTCCGTGGCCGGGACCTGTCGCTGCACGCCGCCGCGATCACGTTCTACGGGGCGATCGCGGTGGTGCCGGTGGCGCTGCTGGCGATCTGGCTCACCGGGCTGCTCGCCGGCGACGACCAGGTGCGCCGGCTGACCTCGTACGCCATCGAAACGCTGCCCACCGAGATCGGCGCGCACCGGGCGGTGGCCGCGCTCGTCGACGCCGGGTTGGGGCTGACCCCGCTGCTGGCCCTGGCGTCGCTGCTGCCGGCCTCCCTCTACGGCGAGGGGCTGCGCCGGGCGTTCGTCTCGGTGGCCGAGCCGCGCGGCGAGTCCGGGGCGCTCGTCGGCTGGCGCGGCCGGCTGCTGCTGCTGCCACTGCTCGCGCCCGCCCCCGCGCTGCTGCTGTCGATCCTGATGGCGCTGCCGCTGACCACCCGGCTGGTGCGCCAGGGCGGCTGGATCGGCGCGCTCGGCGTCGTGCTGTCGTTCCTGGCGGTGTGGCTGGTGCTCACGCCGGTGCTGGTGTGGGTGTTCCGGGTGGTCGGCCCGGCCTCCCCGGACTGGCTCGCCACGCTGGGCATGGGCTCGTTCACCGCCGCGAACCTCTCCGGCTTCCTGCACGGCTTCGTGCTGTTCTGCTCGCTGCCGCTGAACCTGGGCGTGCCGTTCGGCGGCTTCGACGAGATCGGCGCCGGGGTGGCGGTGCTGCTCTGGCTCTATCTCTTCCACGTGATCGTGCTGGCCGGATATTCGGCCACGCTGGCGTTGGGCCGGTGGCGGGCCGCCCACCTGGCGGCCCGCCCCTGACCGCCGGTCAGCGCCGGAACGGGCCGCGCACCTCGTACGTGATGCCGCCGCTGCCCGCCTTGGCGCCGCTGGTGCCGCGCTGCGAGGAGAAGTAGAGCCGGCTGCCGTCGGGGGAGAACGCCGGCCCGGTGATCTCCGAGCCGTCCTGCCCGAGGAGCCGGACGAACGGGGTCACCACGCCGGCCGGCGTGATCATGTTGATCTCCATGTCGCCGCCGTCCTCGGCCACGTACAGGTCGCCGCCCGCGCTGCCGGTGATGTTGTCCACCCCGGTCAGCGGCGCCGCGCCGGACTCCACCAGCGAGTCGTCGTACGCCAGATCCAGTCGCTGCGCCACCGCGTCGTACGCCCACACCCGGTTGTCGCCCTTGGTGGTGAACCAGCAGGTGTCGTCCGCGTACCAGCAGCCCTCCCCGCCGTCGAACGACTGCGCGTCGCGCACCTGGCGGCGGGTGGGCACCGGGAAGCCGTCCCGGTCCGGCAGGTCCTGCCAGGTGACCGGCCCGGTCACCTGGCCGTCCCGGGCGCAGAGCACCTGGAGCCGGCCGGTGCGCAGGTCGCCCCAGGTGTCCGGGAGGAAGCGGTAGAAGCAGCCGTCCGGCTCGTCCTCGGTCAGGTAGACCACCTGCCGGACCGGGTCGCAGGCCGCCGCCTCGTGCTTGAACCGCCCCATCCGGGTCCGCTCCTCGCCCGACCGGCCGCCGCCCGGCCAGGTCTCGAAGACCCGGCCCAGCGGCACCTCCTCGCAGGAGAGCCACGTCCCCCACGGGGTGGCCCCGCCCGCGCAGTTGCTGTTGGTGTTGCTGAGGATCCGGTACGCGGCGACGACCGACCCGTCGGCCGCGAACCGCAGGGCCGAGGCGCCGCCGACAAGCGGGACCTCCGAGTTGGAGACGTAGATCCAGCCGTCGCCGGCCGGGAAGCAGGCGCCGCCGTCCGGCGCCGGGTGCCAGACGTACGAGGTGCCGGGGACCCGCTGGCTGGACCGGGCGACCACCCGACCGGTGAAGCCGGCGGGCAACTGGAGGCCGTTGGCGTCGGCGGCCAGCAGGTCGCCGTAGGGGCCGGGGCCGGGTTGGGCGGGCGCGGCCGGAGCGGCGGCGGCCCAGAGGCTGCCGGCGAAGGCGGTGCCCCCGGCCACGGTGACGGCGCGCAGGACGGTACGACGATCCATCGGTTGACCTCCCGGGATGGCGGTTGGCGCCCACCGACGGTAACCCTCGGCCGGCATCGACCGCTGCCACTGCCCGGTGAACGCGCGGTGACGTCAGAGCCGGTCCACGTACCGCTTCGCCTCCGCCAGCGACCAGCTCGTGTGCTCCCGTACCAGCTTGACGGCGTGGATCTTCTTGCCGGCGCGGACGAGCCGGGTCGCCGCGGCGCGCACCTCACCGTCCGGGTCGGCCGGGCCGGCGGGCGCGGCCGGCAGCGTGCCGCCCGCCCGCAGCGCGTCGACCGCCTGCTTCGCCTCCAGCAGCGGCAGCCCGGTCTGCTGGCGGAGCAGCTTGACCGCCTCGACCGTCCGCCCCGCGCGGGCCAGCCGGAGCACCTCGGCCTGCCCGCCGCCGGTGGCCGGATCCGGGGCGACCAGGTCCCGGGGGCGGCCCGCGGCACGCCGGAACACGAGCACGAGCAGGAGCGCGGCGAGCCCCGCCAGGAGCGCGAACTGGACACCCTCGGACATGGGCGTCACCGTAGCGTCCCGCCGCGAACCCTCCCGCCGGGGTCGGCCCGGCAGTAGGCTCCGGTCCCATGAACGACGGGAGTGAGCTGCCGTCCCGCGCCGACGTCGTGGTGGTCGGCTCCGGGCACAACGGTCTGGTCTCGGCCGTCCTGCTGGCCCGCGCCGGCCTCGACGTGCTGGTGCTGGAGGCCGCCGGGGTGATCGGCGGGGCCACCCGCACGGAGAGCCCGTTCCCGCTGGTGCCCGGGCTGCGCCACTCCACCGGGTCGTACCTGCTCGGGCTGATGCCGCCGGAGTTGCTCGCCACGCTCGACGTGACCATTCCGGTGCTCCGGCGCGACCCGCACTACTTCCTGCCCACGCCGGGCGGGCCCGGCTCGCCGTACCTCCTCTTCGGCCGCGACACCGCGGCCACCCGGCGGCAGCTCACCGACATGTTCTCGGCGGCGGACGTGGCCGCCGACGACGCGCTCCAGGCCGAGCTGGCCCAGCTCCGCGACGACCTCGCGCCGGCCTGGCTGGCCGAGCCGCTGCCGGTCGAGGAGACCGCCGAGCGGTACGTCCGGCCGGCACTGCGGCAGGTCTTCGTGGACCTGGTCCGCGGCTCGGTCGCCGACTACCTGGCCCGCTTCGACTTCCGCTCCGAGCTGCTGGTCAGCATGTACGCGGTGACCGACGGCCTGTCCGGGCTCAACGCCGGCCCGGACGACCCGGGCACCGGGCACAACTTCCTGGTGCACAACATGTGCCGGCTGCCCGGCGCGGGCGGCACCTGGATGATCGCCGAGGGCGGCATGGGCACCGTGTCGCGTACCTTCGCCGACGCCGCCCGGGCCGCGGGCGCCCGGATCGTCACCGGCGCCCCGGTCACCGCGATCACGCTCGACGGCGGCGCCGCCTCCGGCGTGGTGCTCGCCGACGGCCGGGAGGTGGCGACGCCCGTGGTGCTCGGGGCGTGCGACCCGTACCGGCTGATGGGGCTGCTGCCCGACGGCGCGCTCCCGGCGGAGCTGGGCGCGCGGATGGCGGCGGTCCGCCGGCCCGGCACCACGCTCAAGCTCAACCTGGCGCTCACCGGGCTGCCGCGCTTCTCCTGCCTGCCGGCCGACGCGCCCAGCCCGTTCGGCTCCACCATCCACCTGCTCCCCGGCTCCGACTCGCTGGTCGGCGGTGGCGGCGCGTCGCCGATGGCCGCGCTGCGCGGCATGTGGGCCGACGTGCGGGCCGGGCGGCTGCCGGACGAGCCGACCATCGAGTGGTACCTGCACACCACCGTCGACCCGTCGCTGTCCGACGACGCCGGGCACCACTCGTCGGCCCTGTTCGTCCAGTCGGTCCCCTACGAGCTGGCCGGCACCACCTGGGACGCGGCGCTGCCCGGCTACGTGGAGAAGCTGGTCGCGATCTGCGAGCGGTACGCGCCGGACGCCGGCGACCTGATCGCGGACGCGGTGCCGCTGCCCCCGCCCGGCATCGAGGCCCACTTCGGCATCACCGGCGGGCACATCCACCACGTCGACAACACGGTGTCGTTCACCGACCGGATGCCGTACGCGACAGGCGTTCCCGGCGTCTACGCCGGCAGCGCCGGCTGCCACCCGGCGGGCAGCGTGATCGGCGCCGCCGGCCACAACGCCGCCCGCCGCATCCTCGCCGAGATGTAAGGAGGGGGCCCCGCTTAACGCCTGCGGTAGAGGAAGGGCCCCCTTTTAACACCTCACGGCGAGGCGGCCTCCTGGCCGGCGCGCGGGAGGTCGCCCGGGCCACGGATCACGTAGAGGCCGACGAGCAGCAGGTACGCCAGCAGGCTGAGGATCGGGTCGACGAACACCACCGCGAACGCCACCAGGTAGAGCAGCGGGCCGAGCCGGAACCGGCGGGCCACCGCCCGGGCCAGCCGCGGGTCGAGACCCGGGTGCAGCAGCCCCCGCCTGCGCGCCCACCACCAGCTCAGGTTGAAGAAGAACGCCTCACCGAGCACCGTGCCGACGTAGAGCGCGGCGGTCAACCGCTGGTCACCCACGCTGCCGCGCAGGTGGTCCGCGAGCAGGTTCGCGGTGAACGGAATGGCCGCCACGAACATCAACAACAGCAGGTTGAACACCAGCAGCATCTGGTCCACCCGGCAGACGTAGCGCCACATGTTGTGGTGGGTCAACCAGACCTGACCGACCACCGCAAACGTGATCACGTACGCCAGGTAGGCGCGCCACTCGTGCCCGAGCGCCGCCGGCAGCCCCTTGTCGTCCGGGGCGTCCGGACCGAACTGGAGCAGCTCGACCGCCATCAGCGTGAGCACGATGGCGATCACCGCGTCACTGAACGCCTCCACCCGGGAGGCGTCCCGCGCCATCTCGCTCCCGCGCCCGAACCGGTACTCCGACTCCCTGTCCGCCCCCGTCACGCCGCCCCCTCACCAGGAGATGGTCGCGTGCCGGGGACGGCCGGCGGGGCGAAAGCGTCAGATGATCGCCTCCCCGGCCGGCGCCGGGGTCTCCGCGTCGGCCCGGTGGGCGCGGACCTTGTGCCCGACGCTGGTCAGGCAACGGCCGCTGGCCAGGTCGAACTTCCAGCCGTGCAACTGGCAGGTGAGCTGGTCGCCGTCGACGATGCCGAAGCGGCTCAGATCCGCCTTCAGGTGCGGGCAGCGCCGCTGCACCACCCAGCCGTCGAGCGTGATGTCCTCGGCGTCGACCGCCCGCTCGTGCTCGTCGTACCAGCCCTCGGCGTACTGGAGGCGCTCCTCGGAGAGGCACTTGAAGAAGGCGTAGACGAACTCGTTGTACTGGCCGATCCGCGCCGCGGAGAACCGGCAGGACAGGAAGAGCGAGTTGACCCAGTCCACCTCGCCGATGTGCAGCAGGTGCTCGACCAGCGCGCGCTCGGTGCGGAAACGGTAGCGGACCTTCTCGTCCGCGTACGGCCGGACCTCCTTGCCCGGGAAGTCCACCACGATCGACTCGACGTCGTTGCCGTCGTAGCTCACCAGGTCGAAGCGGACCGGACCGCCGACCCCCTTGGCCAGGTAGATCGACTCGTCGAGCAGCGGCTCGATCCGGCGCTTCATCTCGCCCAGCACGTCGACCTCGGGGTGCCGCCAGGACGCCTTCTCGGCCTCGATGACCGGGCGCTTGCGCTCCCGCATCTCCTCCAGGTGGGCGACCTTGTTCGCGAAGAACTCCTCCACCGGCACCGGGTGCGTGGTGGTCGCGCCCTCGGTGGTGACCTCCGCGACGCTGCCCGGCAGCAGCACGATGCCGTTGGTGCCGCCGACCTTCGCGTACTCGGCCAGGAAGACCGACTGGTCGGGGAAGATGTTGCCCTCGTCGCCGAAGATGTCGTTGAACTGCCACAGCTCGTCGTCGAGGAAGCACGGCGGGCCGGCGATCGGGAAGACGTTGTCGGCCTTCAGGTCGTCGATGTAGCGCCAGGTGCGGTCGAACTGCCGGTCCCGCTTCTGCTTGCCGAACGCGGTCTTCGCCGACTGCGGCAGCTCGTAGACCATCGGATACCAGATCGCGCCGGAGAACTGGAGCATGTGCGCGTGCACGTGGCCCAACTCGGCGAAGACGGTCAGGTCGGTGGGGCGGGCGTCGTTCTGGTTGAGCAGCCGGACGCCGTCGTACTCGACCCAGAGCGACGAGTCGCCGATCGGGCCGTCGGTCGGGCTGGTCAACGCCTGGATCATGATCTTCAGCCCGCCGGGCAGCTCCACGACCTGCTCGTTCGGGGCCTTGAGGAACGTGGTGAAGCCCAACGCCCGCAGCTCGTCCTCCATCTCGGAGGTGGGGAACTCGGGCAGCAGGACGGTGGCGTCCTTGGAGATCACGTCACGCAGGTGCTTGGCGTCGAAGTGGTCCCGGTGCAGGTGCGACACGTACAGGTAGTCGACCTGGCCCAGCGTCGCCCAGTCGAGCTGCGAGTTGTCCGGGAAGGGAAACCACGAGGCGAAGTAGGCGGGGTTGACCCACGGGTCGCACAGGATGCTGCCCGCGGGCGTGTCGATCCGCATGCTGGCGTGGCCCGTACCGGTCACTCGCACCGTAGTCCCCCTCGAAAAAGGCATCAGGCGTACGCCACGACGCTACCGGAGACAGTGTGGTCGCCGTTCCGCGACGCCCGTAGCGGTCGCCCTCGCGGGTCATCCGCGTCCCGTCCGGCCGGACCCTGCGCCGGGCCGATCACGGGGCGTGCCAGACTAACCGGAGATCCGATCGCGAGGGAAGGACCGACAGTGGCAGGAGACGAGCCGGTAACCGCGCCAGATCAGCACAAGCCCGGGCACCGCAGGTCCGGGCGGATCGGCGCGGTGGTGTCGGCGGTGGCCCTGGTGTTGATGGCGCTCTGCGGCACCGAGCAGGGCCGGGTGGAGCACATCTGGCTGTTCGGGATCGCCGCGCTGCTGCTCGCCATCGTCATCGGCGACGCGGTGCTGCGCCGCAACGGCCTGCGGTCCTGACGCCCGGCGCCAGCGGTACGCGAAAGGGCCCGTCCCCCCCCCGGGGGGGCGGGCCCTTCGCCGTCGGCAGCAGGCTCAACGGCCCAGCAGAATGTCCTGCACGTCCTTGAGCGCGGCGTCGACCTCCGCCTCGAAGTAGCCGCCGGGCACGAGCCCGAACCGCAGCGTGTCGAGTTCCTTCGGGCTCACCGGCATCGCGTTGCGTCCCTGCATGCCGCCGAGCAGCGTCTCGAAGAACCGGTCGACCTGGTCCGGGTCGTACCCGCTGCCGAACCGGCGGACCTGGAAGCTGCGCCGGATCTGGTCGACCCGGTAGAGGTCGCTGCCGGGCGGGCCGGCCATCGGCGGACCCACCATCGGCGGGCCGGCGGCCGGCGGACCGACAAGCGGCGGACCCGTCATCGAGGGGCCACCACCGTAGCCGGAGTCCGGCGGGCCGTAGCCCTGCTGCGGCAGCGCCGGCGGACCGGCCGGGCCGCGTCCGCGCAGCTCACGCAGGTCACGCTCGGGCATCCGGATCTCCGCGGTCATGTCGGCGCGGCCGTGCCGACCCGCCTCGAAGCCGTCGAACCGGTCACTCGGGCCGCCGTACGCACCCTGGCCGGGCTCCGGGCCGTACCCGCCCGGGCCCTGGTCCGGCGCACCGTAGCCACCGTGGCCGGGGTCCTGGCCGTACCCGCTCGGGCCGGGCGGCAGGCCACGGGGCGGCGGGCCGCCGTGGCCCATCGGCGCGCCCGGCGGCGGACCCATCGGACCGGGACCGGCCGGGCCGCGCGGCGCGTCGTAGCCGCCGCGGGGGTTGTCGTAGCCCCCGGCGAACGCGCCGGTCGGCTCGTCGTAGCGGTTGCCGTAGCGGTCGGCGGGCGGGCCGGCCTGCGCCGGCATCTGGCGCGGCGGCATCGGCGGCTGCGGGACCGGGGACAGGCCCCGGTCGTCTCGCATCGGCGGGCCGTGCCGGTCGGCCATCCGGGGATCGACGCCCCGCCCGCCGGGAGCGCCGCCGCGCTCCTCCAGCTCGGCGAGCTGCCGCTCGACCCGGTCGAGGTGCAGGTCGACCTGCCACTCGTCGTAGCCGTTGAACCGGACCCGGAAGACGACGTCGTGGACCTCCTGAGAGGCGACGGGCGCGCCCACCGGCTGGCCGTCGAGGGTCGCCTCGACCCGGTCCAGGAAGGCGTCCACCTCGTCGACCTTGTATCCCCGGCGGAGTGCCTTACGCCGGAAACGCTGCCCCTGACTCGCCACTATGTCTCCTGGTCTCGTACCGCTACGCGGTTGCCGCGCGTGGGTCGCTGTCCGTGTCCTCGGCGGCGGCGAGCTGCCCACACGCCCCGTCGATCTCGCGACCTCGGGTGTCCCGCACCGTGGTGGACACCCCGGCGTCGCGCAACCGCCGGACGAACTCCCGCTCGACCGGCTTCGGGCTGGCGTCCCAGCGGCTGCCCGGGGTCGGGTTGAGCGGGATCAGGTTCACGTGGGCCAACTTGCCGGCCAGCAGTCGCCCGAGCAGATCGGCCCTCCACGGCTGGTCGTTCACGTCCTTGATCATCGCGTACTCGATGGACACGCGACGCCCCGTCGTGGCCGCGTAGCCCCACGCCGCGTCCAGCACCTCGGACACCTTCCAGCGCTGGTTGACCGGGACGAGTTCGTCGCGCAGCCCATCATCGGGGGCGTGCAGCGACAACGCAAGGGTCACCGAGAGGTCTTCGCTGGCCAGTCGGCGGATGGCCGGGACCAGCCCGACCGTGGAAACGGTGATGTGCCGCTGGGACAGGCCGAGGCCCTCCGGCGCCGGCGACACCAACCGGCGGATCGCCGCCACCACCCGCGAGTAGTTGGCAAGCGGCTCGCCCATGCCCATGAACACCACGTGCGACAGCCGCGGCGGCGAGCCGGCCACCGCGCCGGAGGCGGCCACCCCGGCCAGGTAGACCGCCTGGTCGACGATCTCCGCGGTGGAGAGGTTGCGGGTCAGCCCGGCCTGGCCCGTGGCGCAGAACGGGCAGGCCATGCCGCAGCCGGCCTGGCTGGAGATGCAGACGGTGACCCGGTCCGGGTAGCCCATCAGGACGCTCTCCACGAGCGAGCCGTCGTGCAGCCGCCAGAGCGCCTTGCGGGTCGCGCCGTCGTCGCAGGCCAGCTCGCGCACCGGCGTGAGTAGGGTGGGCAGCAGCGTGCCGGCCAGCCGCTCCCGGGTCGACGCCGGCAGGTCCGTCATCCGCTCCGGGTCGCGGACCAGCCGGCCGAAGTAGTGGTTCGAGACCTGCTTGGCGCGGAACGCGGGCTCGCCCAGCTCGGTGACGAGCGCCTGCCGGCCCGGCAGGTCCAGGTCGGCGAGGTGGCGGGGAGGCATCGTGGGCCGGCGGCCACGGGCGTCGGGGTCTACGGAGATCAGCGGGAGGCTCGTCATGGCGCGTCCAGTCTGACACGCGCCGGGCCGCACGCACCCGTCCGTGGGTCCCGAATCGTGACCGACCGGCCATTCCGCCCCCGGGCGCCGAGGTGATCCATCCCTCAGCCCACCACCGGCACGAAGACCGCGAGCAGCAGGTACGCCGTCGGCACCGCGAACAGGATCGAGTCGAGCCGGTCCATCAGGCCACCGTGACCGGGCAACAGGTTGCTCATGTCCTTGACGCCCAGATCCCGCTTGATCATCGACTCGCCGAGGTCGCCGAGCACCGCCGCGCAGGAGATCGCCACCCCGAACAACGCGCCCCACCACGGCGCCACCTCGAACAGCAGCCACAGCAGCAACGCGCTACCCGCCGCGGCGGCGGTGACCGAGCCGGCGAAGCCCTCCCAGGACTTCTTCGGGCTGATCCTCGGGGCCATCGGATGCTTGCCGAAGGCCACCCCGGCGGCGTACCCGCCGGTGTCGGAGAGCACCACGGCCACAAGCGTGACAAGCACCCGCAGGTGACCGTCGTCGGGTGCGGCGGCGAGCAGGGCGGCGAAACCGGCCAGGAAGGGCACGTAGACGGCGATCAGCGTGCCCGCGGTCAGGTCACGCTGATAGTTGCCGGGGCCGTCGCCCAGCCGCCAGATCATCGTGCCGAGCACGGTGACCAGCAGCCCGAGACAGAGCGCGTCCGGGCCGGCGAACCAGGCCAGCCCGATCATGATCACCCCGCCGGCGACGAGCGGCACCAGCGGCGGGTGCGCGCCGCCGCGGCGGACCGCCCGGGTCATCTCCCAGGTGCCGACGGCCACGGCGGCGACGAGCACGGCGAGGAACGCCGGCAGGAAGAAGAAGAGCGGCACCACGATCGCCGCGCCGAGACCCAACCCGACGCCGATCGCCGCCGGCAGGTTGCGCCCCGCCCGGGACGCCCGGGGCGCGGCGGTCGGGGGGCGCTCCGCGCTCGCCCGCCGACGCCCCTTCGACCGGCGACCGGCCGGCGGCTCGGGGGCGGGCTCGTCGCGTACCACCGGAAGGTGCTCGGTCGGCTCGTCCCGCACCGGCGCGATCTGCGCGGTCGGAAACTCGTCGTCGGGCCGTGGACCGGGACCGCCGGGCCCCGGCCCGACCCGCCGGCCGCGCTCCGCGGCCGGGGGTCCGGCGGACGGCCGCGGCCCGTCGCGGCGCGGCGAACCGTTCGGGTACGGCGGGGCGTAGGCCTCCCGGTCGACGGACGGGGCGTACGCGTCCGGGCCGGGCGCGGGACGCCGCCACGGGCCGGGCTCCAGGTCGGTCTCCGGCCAGGGCAGGGCGGCGGCCGGGCGGTCCCAGCCTCGCGGCTCGGCGCTGCCGTAGGGGTCGGGGTGGGACATCACGCACCGGCAGAGGGTACGAAAGCCACCACATGACGCAAGACCAAGACCATCCCCTACCGGCGTGAGACTTCCTGTTTGACCGACCGACGGCCGGGCGATTCCCGCCGTTCACCCCGTAGTGGTCGGGTATCGTGCCGAGCCTACTGCACCCGGAACGCGCCGAGGGTGGACGCCGTCCGGGCACGACGACGGCACCGGGCCGCCGCCCGGGTCGCGGGCGGCGGCGACGCGGTGCCGTGACGGGTACGCGGGCCGCTCAGACCTCGAGCAGCTCGCTCTCCTTGTGCTTGATCATTTCGTCCACGGTGGCGACGAAGCGCTGGGTCAGGTCGTCCAGGTCCTTCTCCGCGCGCCGGCCCTCGTCCTCGCCGACCTCGCCGTCCTTGACCAGGCGGTCCAGCTCCTCCTTGGCCTTGCGGCGGATGTTGCGGACGGCGACCTTGGCCTCCTCGCCCTTCTGCCGGGCGATCTTGATCATGTCCCGCCGCCGCTCCTCGGTCATCTGCGGCAGCACGATCCGCAACTGGGTGCCCTCGTTGTTCGGGTTGACCCCGAGGTCCGAGTCGCGAATCGCCTTCTCCATGGCGCCCAACTGCGAGTTGTCGTACGGCTTGATGATCACCATGCGCGGCTCGGGCACCGCGATGGACGCCATCTGCGGCAGCGGGGTCGGGCTGCCGTAGTAGTCGATGGCGATCCGGGAGAACATGGCGGCGTTGGCGCGACCGGTGCGGATCCCGCCGAATTCCTCCCTGGCGTGCTCGATGGCACGCTCCATCTTCTCCTCCGCCTCGAGGAGGGTGTCGTCGATCACCGGTCTCCTCGCCTCCTTCTGTCGCTCGTCGTGGGCTGTGCTGTGGGGCTGTGGCAGAGGACCGCTGCCGGTCCGGCGGGCCGGTCAGGCGGTGATCAGCGTGCCGATCTTCTCACCGCCGACGGCCCGGACGATGGTGTCGTCGCCCTGGGCGCCGAAGACCAGCATCGGCAGGCCGTTCTCCATGCAGAGGCTGAACGCCGCGGCGTCGGCCACCCGCAGGTTACGGCGCAGCACCTCGGAGAAGGTGATCGAGTCGAGCTTGCTCGCCGTCGGGTCGATCCGGGGGTCGGCGGTGTAGACCGCGTCCACGCCGTTCTTGCTCATCAGCACCACGTCCGCGCGGATCTCCAGCGCACGCTGGGCGGCCACCGTGTCGGTGGAGAAGTAGGGCATCCCGGCGCCGGCACCGAAGATCACCACGCGGCCCTTCTCCAGGTGCCGGATCGCGCGCAACGGAATGTACGGCTCGGCGACCTGGGCCATGGTGATGGCGCTCTGCACCCGGGTCTCGATGCCTTCCTTCTCCAGGAAGTCCTGGAGCGCGAGGCAGTTCATCACCGTGCCCAGCATGCCCATGTAGTCGGCGCGGGCCCGGTCCATGCCCCGCTTCTGCAACTCGGCGCCGCGGAAGAAGTTGCCGCCACCGACCACCACGGAGACCTGCACGCCACGGCGGACCACGGTGGCGATCTGCCGGGCGATGCCCTGCACGACGTCCGGGTCGACGCCGATCGCGCCGCCGCCGAAGACCTCGCCGGAAAGCTTCAGCACCACCCGACGGGACCGACCGGGCGGCGGGGCGGTGGGGTCTTCCGCCGCCAGGCTCCGGTCACTCACAACCTGCGTCATCCGCCCCGCCCCTTCTCCCCGCGCATCGCGCGGGCATCGCGTACCTGCCCTTGCCGACCCTATGCGACGAGGAGGCCGCGGTGCCTGTCGCGTACACCGGCGGCCTCCTCGTCGACGTTCTCCGTGCGCCCGGACTCACCGGCCGGGCGCGGCGGCTCAGGCCTGGCCGACCTCGAACCGCACGAAGCGGGTCACCTCGATGCCGGCCTCGGCCAGCACCTGCTTGACGGTCTTCTTGTTGTCGGCGACGGCCGCCTGCTCCAGCAGGACGAAGTCCTTGAAGAAGGCGTTGACCCGCCCCTCGACGATCTTCGGCAGCGCCGCCGCGGGCTTGTTCTCCTCGCGGGCGGTCTGCTCGGCGATGCGCCGCTCGGACTCGACCGTCTCGGCGGGCACCTCGTCGCGGGTCAGGTACTTCGGCCGCATGGCGGCGATCTGCATGGCCACGCCGCGCGCGTCGGCGTCGGCCGCCTCGTCGGTCTTGCCCGCGTACTGCACCAGCACGCCGACCGCCGGGGGCAGGTCCTGGCTCTTGCGGTGCAGGTAGACCGCGGTGGTGCCGTCGAGCTTGGCGAAGCGGTTGAGCACCAGCTTCTCGCCGATCTTGGCGGACTGCTCCTGGATCAGGTCGGCCACGCTCTTGCCGTCGACGGTGCTGGCGAGCAGCTCCTCGGCGTTGCTGGCGCCACTGGTCACGCCGTGCTCGACGAGCTGCTGGGCCAGCGAGATGAAGGCGTCGTTCTTGGCGACGAAGTCGGTCTCGCAGTTGAGTTCGAGGAGCGCCTGGCCGGAGTGGGCGACGAGACCGTTGGCGGCGGTGCGGCCGGCCCGCTTGCCGACGTCCTTGGCGCCCTTGACGCGCAGGATCTCCACGGCCTTGTCGAAGTCGCCCTCGGCCTCGGTCAGCGCCTTCTTGGAGTCCATCATGCCGGCGCCGGTGAGGTCGCGGAGCTTCTTGACGTCCGCGGCGGTGAAGTTGGACATGACTCTCTCTTCGGTGTCTGTGACTACTGCGGTGGGTTGGTCAAGCTGCCGGTTACCCGGAACCGGGCCGATGTCGCCCCGGTGTGTCCGCCGTGTCCCGCCGCCCTCCGACGGCGGGACACGGCGCTGCGATCACTCGGCGGCGGCGGTCGCCGGCTGCTCGGCCGGCTGCTCGGTGGCGGCCGGCTGCTCGGCGGCAGCGGCGGTCGGCTGCGCGGTGGCGGCGGGCTGCTCGTCGGCCTTCTTCGGCTCCTCAAGCAGCTCGCGCTCCCACTCGGCCAGCGGCTCGTCGGCGCCGACCTGGCCCGCCTCGGGCTTCTCGTCGCCGCCCCGGCCACGGCCGGAACGGGCGATCAGGCCGTCGGCCACGGCCGCGGCGACGACCTTGGTCAGCAGCTCGGCCGACCGGATGGCGTCGTCGTTACCCGGGATCGGGAAGTCGACCTCGTCCGGGTCGCAGTTGGTGTCGAGCACCGCGATCACCGGAATGCCCAGCTTGCGGGCCTCGTCGACGGCGATGTGCTCCTTCTTGGTGTCGACGATCCAGACCGCGGCCGGGAGCTTCTGCATGTCCCGCAGGCCACCCAGGGTGCGGGTCAGCTTGATCTTCTCGCGGGAGAGCTGGAGGGTCTCCTTCTTGGTGTAACCGGCGGCGGTGCCGCTCAGGTCACCGAGGGCCTCAAGCTCCTTCATCCGCTGGAGCCGCTTGTACACGGTCTGGAAGTTGGTCAGCATGCCACCGAGCCAGCGGTGGTTGACGTACGGCTGGCCGACCCGGGTCGCCTGCTCGGCGATGGCCTCCTGGGCCTGCTTCTTGGTGCCGACGAACAGGATGCTGCCGCCGCCCGCGACGGTGGAGCGGATGAACTCGTACGCCTTCTCGATGTAGTCGAGGGTCTGGCGCAGGTCGATGATGTAGATACCGTTGCGCTCGGTGAAGATGAAACGCTTCATCTTCGGGTTCCAGCGCCGGGTCTGGTGCCCGAAGTGCACACCGCTCTCCAGCAGCTGACGCATGGTCACGACGGCCATGGTGGCTAACTCCTACTTTGTCCCTGGTTGTCCGTCCGGCCGGCGGCCGGACGCCTGGCGCCCGGTCGTCGGCCAGGGTGGGCCCGGGTGAAGAGCCGGGACCAGGGAGGCCGCCGCTCCGCGGGAAGACCGTGGAGAGGGCGCGCGAGGTCGACCGCACGAGGCGGTCGCCGTCGTCGAGTGTACGCGCTCTCTCCGCACCCCGGCCCCAGGGTGCGGAGTCCCTTCCGCGCTTCCCCTCCGCGTGGCGGCCCGGCCTGATCCACTCCTCGCGGCGGCCCAGCCGGCGCTTGATCCACTCCGGTTCGCGAAGTGGCGGTGTCACCGTGGCGGGGATGCCGCCATCTCGGCGTAGACGTGTGGATCAAGCGGGCCGGCGACCGCCCCGCGGTCAGCGCGCCGCGAGCGCGGCGGCGACGAAGAGCACCAGACCGACGGTCAGGTACGCGGTCGGCGGCCGGAGCCACCCGCGGCTGCCGTCGGCGAGCGCCAACCCGCCGGTACGCAGGCCGTACAGCCCGGCGCCGAAGATCGGCAGCCCGACCACCAGGAACGTGCCCACCACGACGTGCGACGTCGACACCGGGTCCCCGATCAGCCCGTGCAGCAACACCCGCACCGCCGGCACCTCCAGCACCACCACCAACGCCGCCAGCAGCACCGCGAGCGCCGGACGCCGGGTCCGGTAGACGCCATCCCCCGGCGGCGGCCCCTCCGAACGGGGCACCACCGCCGGCATCGGGCCGGTCGGCATCTCCAGCGGGTTCACCGGCGCGGCCGGGTCCGCCGCGCCGGTCGGGCGCTCCCCCACCCTCAGCGGGGTGGCCGCGCCGGGATCCGTCCGGCCGCCGAGGGATATCTGCGTCCCGCCGGTCGCGGCGGGCTCGGCCGACCGGCCGGTGTCCACGATCGGATAGCCGCCGAGCGGGCCGGGACGAGCCGGATCGGCGCTGCCGGCCAGCCCGTCCGCGCCGCGCGCCCCGAGCCCGTACGGGTCGGTGCCCCCGCCACGGGCGGCCTGGATCGGGTCGGCCAGCGGGTTCGTCGCCCCGCGCGACGCCGTGCCGAGGGCGTCCACGCCGCTGCGGGACAGCGGATCCTCACCGCCGGCCGCCTCCCGGGCCGCCCGTCGACCCGCGCGACCGGGCAGCTCACCGGAGACCTCCGGGTCGTCCGGGCGCTGCGACCGCCAACCGCTGGTGTCGTCGACGAGCGGGTCGGCTGCGGAGTAACCCCCGTAGCGGCTCTCGCCGGCGCGCTGCTCCGGGGCGCGGTAGTCGTCGTCGCGGTAGCGCGGCTCCCCCGTTGCGCGCCAGTCCGACTCGTACCCGCGGTCGCCCCACCGCGGTTCCTGCTGGTCCTCGGGGTAGCTCCGTCGTCCGTCCACGACCGGCACGGTATGCGACCGGCACCAGCCGCGCCATTCGGGCCGGGGGTGCGGTTAGGGCCTGTGTCGAAGTCGGTCACAGCCACTCGTTGATCGCGGCGACGTGCACGGTGGCCTCGTAGCGGACGGCGAGTTTGTCGAAGCGGGTGGCCAGTGCCCGGTGGCGTTCGAGGCGGTTGATGCCGCACTCCACAGCGTGACGTTGCTGGTAGATGTGCGGGTCGAAGGCCGGTGGCCGGCCACCCTTCGACCCCTTCTTGCGCCGGTTGGCGTCCTGGTCGGCCTTCAAGGCCACCCCCGCAACCTCCTGACCAGCACGAACACCCCGGCCTAGTGACACGCCCCGCCACCGGGCCAACCCACGTTTCCCCAGCTCAACCCGCGATTTCGCGAACTAGCCAACCACCTGATCTGTGGAAACCGGGTTCTACTCCAAGCCTTACAGGTCAGACACCATCACGACTTTGCCGGGGCCCTGGGCGAGAACCGACCACCTCAGGCTCGGCCGAGCCATCTCCACCGCCACCCCGGCGTCACATCCTGATGTTGAAATAACCATTCCTTCAGGGCAGGTCACCTAAAATTGCCGGCACCGTTATCCCAACCTTTATAGCCTCCTCTGGAACGTCGGCCGAGACAACTATCTCCGTCACACCCGCAGGAACTCGGAATCGGTGCACAAAGTCATCACCGACTAGATCGCCGATCTCGAGCACACCATCAGGAACCGCTAATAATCCAGCGAAGACTACCGTTTGGTCAGAAGGAGGGCCCTCGTCTGAAACCCTGATTTCAACCTCAACTTCCGCCGGCGCAACAGCCAGTGTCAGGCACCCTTCGTTGAAGGCGAAGAGTGACTCAGAGAAGTCGATCTCAGGGATCTCCCCGGACGTCCCTACCCCTTCGATCCGAAGCGTGCTCCAGGGAACACCATGCCGATAGGTTGCAGAAAATCCGGCCTGATCAGACATCAAATCACCTCAGAAATCTGTGTAAGGGTTTATGCCGTCACGCTTCATTTGAGCGGCCGCCCTGCCCTGTGCGCCACTGCAGTCACGACACTGCGGAAGAAGAATCTGCGGAACAATCAACTGCGGACGTGCTGGAACAATGAAAGTCGATACCGGCTGATGATCCTTGACCCAGGTGCCGCTCGGAAAGCCCGAAGAGGCTGCAGAGCACGTGTGACATCCGTACTTGTCACCAATTGCATTGACATCCCTGATCTCCTGGGCAGTGAAGTCACGCTCAGGACCACGTGCAGGAATCGACTCATGCGCGTTGGGGCCAGGGGTGAACAGACCACAGGCATCGCCATACCCGCCTTTCTTCCCGCCTACATTGTGCACGAGGACGGGCTTGTTGCCGGCGAGCACATAGTATGTGTGGATGTCGGCGACCGTGAGGTCGCGCATCTCCTTGTTGCCGCTGTGGTTCCTGACCGCGACGACGGTGACCGCACGTCCAGGGCCGCCACCACCCATGCCGGCGCCGGTGCCGTCGCCTTCGAGGCGTTTGGCGTCGTGCACGAGAAGCTGGTGGCCTGGCCGCAACTGCCCGGCGTCCACCCAGCGCCGGTCGGTGGCATCCCAGAACGGATGGTTCTCGGTTGTCTTGAGAACCGTCTTCTTGCCCGACCTACCGTCACGGACAGTCAGGTCAGTCAGGTCACTGTCCCGGTTGAGGTGAAGGCGGGTAACGGGCCTCGCGGCCGTCTTTCCCGTCGCCGGGTCCGTCGCCAGGACCCGGTCGCCAAGCTTCAGGTCCGAGACGGGCCGGCGGGTGCCATTCGCAAGCAGGACCCGAGTCGACGGGTCGAAGCTGTGACAGCCCGGGTCGTCCTGCCGGGCCCGCCGGGCGTAGTCAGGCGAATCTCCGCCTGGCGCGCGACCAGCACTGCGGGGAGCGGACACACCCGCGCCACCGCCCTTTGCCGTCACGGCGGCCCGGACGGAACCACCGCCGGCCCGCACGGACCCGCCGCCCGGCATCCGGCTGCGGAGACTCGGCAACCGGCTGGCACCACCGCCGAGGGCCTTGGCACCCAACCCACCGGTGAGGCGACTCAGGCCGGCGGAGAGCCCACCGTCGAGACCGCCCTCGATCATCGTGCCGGCCAGGCCACTCCACGAGAACTCCTCGTCACCCCGGGACACGTCCACCATGAAGCCGGTGCCCGCGGACAACGCACCGGCGGCGACACCGGCCAGGATGAGACAGCCGACCCCGGTGGCGCACAACGCGCCGACGGCCACGGTGGCGACCAACCCCGCCGCAGCAGTCGCAGCGAAACGCCACGGGTCCTTCTTGATCGCCGCGACGGTCGCCTTGGCGCTGGTTATCGCCTTCTTGACCGTCTTCTTCGCGGTCTCCTTGACGCACTTGCCCACGCCCTTGGACAGACAACTCCGAGCCGCGTGATAGGAGTCCTTGAGCTTCTGGACCTTTTTCTTGCTCCAGCGCTCGAACGACGTCTTGGTGACGTTCCAGGCCTTCTTAGCCTTGGTGGTCACCTTCTTGGTGACCTTCTTGGCATCGTTCCAGGCCCGGCCGGAGGAGACGTACGTGAACGCGGAGCGGGTGTAGCTGGTCGCCGCCCGGAAGGTGGAGACGGGGTTCGTCACCGCTCGGGCGACGCTGCTGACCCCGCGCTTGAACGACGACCAGCCGAAGTGGCCTGTGGGATCGAGGATGGTGAGTGGGTTGCCGTCGCCGTACTGGAAGCGGTTGCCGTCGATCGAGTCGGGCACCGGGTTGACGTCGGCGGTGTCGCGGGTGTCGAACTGGCCGGTCGCGGTGTTGTACCAGCGGGCGTGCATGTTGACCCGCCCGGTGACGGACTCGGTCCACTCGGACTGATAGCCGAGGTTGCCGACCATGCCGCTGGTCCCGAGCACGTTGCCGAGCGGGTCGTAGGTGGTCGATCCCGCCAGCGTGGTGCCGGTCGCGGTGAACTGCGCCACCACGTCGGTGTGCTGGTCGGTCCATGTGTAGCGGGACCCGGCGCCGTAGGTGATGGTCGCCGGCTGCGAGGTCTTGTTGTAGCCGACGGCGACGTTGATGCCGGTGGTGGCGTTGGCCACCGTCTTGAGCCGGCCGGCGACGTCGTAGGTGTAGCCGGTGGTTCCGGCGGCGTCGGTGCGTGACGCCATCCGGCCGTCGCGGTCGTACGTGAACGAGTTCGCCTCGACCGGCCCACTGATGCTCAACGGCAGGCCACGGTCGTCGTAGGTGATGGTGTTGGTGCCGTCCGGCACGGACAGCGCGGTGACGCGACCCGCGTCGTCGTAGTCGAAGACCCGGTCCGCGGTGGCCGCCTCCGCACCCGTGCCGGAGACATGGCGTAGCTGACCGAGTTCGTCGTAGTCGTTGGTGACGCTGACACCACCGGGCGAGTCCTGGCGGACCGGTCGGCCCAGGGCGTCGTACGCCACCGTGAAGGTGCGGTCGACGGCATTCGAGTACGCGAACGTGGCCGGCTCGATGCGGGACTCGGGCAGCCCCCACGAGTTGTAGGTGGTCCAGAACGCGTTGCCCCGGCCGTCGGTGAAGCGGGTGCGGTTGCCGGCGAGGTCGTAGCCGAACGACGTGCCGATCGCGCTCGTGCCGGTGACCGGCTGCGTCTCGCTGGTCAGGTTGCCGCGGGCGTCGTACCCGAAATTGGTGGTGGTGCCCCGGGCGTCCTTGGCCCAGATCAGGTTGTCGTTGTCGTCGTATCCCATCCGTTCGGTGGTCTGGACGACGTTCCCGGCATCGAGGTTCTGCGTCATGACGGCGCGGCCGACGCCGTCGTACGTGACGGTCTTCTTCGTGGCGTCGGGCAGGACGGTCCGGACCGGCCGCCCGAGACCGTCGTAGTCGGTGGTAGTCGTGTTGCCCGCGCCGTCGGTGACGCTGATCGGCTCGCCGACCCAGTTGTAGGTGGTGGAGGTCGAGACCCCCTCCGGCGTGGTGACCTTCCGCAGCCAGGGCCCGGCCGCCGGCGTCGTGCCGTACGCGCCGGTGCCGTAGTCGTAGACCGTGGTGTTGGTGGCCGGCGTCGGCTGCCGCACGACCTGACTGCTGGTCAGGACGCGGCCGAGGTAGTCGTAGGTGGCGGTGGTCTTGGCACCGGTGGGGTCGACGGTCTCGATGAGGTCGCCGACCTTGTCGTACGAGGCGCTGGTGACCTTGCCCGCCGGGTTCGTGACCGTGACGGTGTTGCCCAGCGAGTCGTACTCGTAGGTGGTGGTCCGGCCGAGCGCGTCCGTGCTCGACTCGGCCTGGCCGAGTTGGTCGTAGGTGGTCGTGGTCTCGGCGGCGGGGATCGGGTCACCGCCCGGTGGGGTGTAGGACGGTCTGATCGTCTTGATCGGCCGCCCCATCGCGTCGTAGCGGGTGGTGAGGACGTTGGTCAGCGGGTCCTGGGTCTCGGTCGGCTCGCCGAACGTGTTGTAGCCGGTGCGCGAGACCGGGACGGCCGCGACCGGCGCGCCGCCGCCGAACGTCTCGGTGGACACCGACGGGGCGACGGCCTTGGCGAGGTTTCCGGCCGAGTCGTACTCGAAGCTGGTCCGGTTACCCATCGGGTCCGTCACGGCGGTGATCAGGCCGCGCTTGTCGACGGTGTAGTCGGTGGTGAGATTCTTCGGCACCACCGTCGTGGCCGCCTTACGGCCGTTGCCCGAGCCGTAGAGGCTGGAGACCTCGTCGGCCGACAGCGCCTCCTGGAAGATCTGGACGTTGTCGATGGCGCCGTTGACCATCTGCAGGTCGTTCGGGCCGATCAGGATGCCGCCGACGGAGAGCGGGGTGATGCCGTTCCAGGGGCTCGGATTCGTTCCGCTGCCGTTGAGCGAGCCGTTGACGTACAGGCTCATGTCCTTCGTGCCGGAGTCGAAGACGCCGACCAGGTGGACCCAGGTGTTGACGGCGGGAACAGCGCTGGACCGGGCGACCGCGGTCCAACTCGTGGACGCGGTGTCGGCGAGCGCGGAGATGAACTCCCACCGGTTGAAGTACTTGCTGTACTTCAGGAAAAACGCCCCGTTGTTGTAGCCGCCCTCACCGACGATCGCCTGGTCCTGGTTGAGGTCACTGAGCTTCACCCAGGCCGACACCGAGTACGACTGGGTCGTGTTCAACGCCGGCTGGTCCGTGCGGTACATGGCGGTGCGGTTGAACACGGCCGCGCCGTCGGAGCGACCGATCGGGTTGTACTCGGAATACATCATCCGCTGCGACGGTGAGGAGTCGTGCGCCTCCCAACCGGCGGCCTCGTCCATCCGCCACCAACCCGTGGGCAGCGCTCCGCTCTTGACCGTGACGCTCTCGGACGTCACCCGCCCCATCGCGTCGTAGTCGTTCTGCACCGTCTTGAGCGGGGTCTGCATTTGACCGACAAGGCTCTGGGTGGTGACCAGGTGGTCGTCCGCGTCATAGGAATATTTGGTGACGCGTTCCAGGTCGAACGGCTGCTCGGTGGAGGAGACGAGCCGGCCGGCCGCGTCGTAGTCGTAGACGGTCCAGTTGGCGCCGTTGTCGGACCGTTGCAGGCTCAGGTTGCCGAGGGCGTCGTAGCTGTTCTCCTCCCGCACGAACCGCTTCACGCCGTCGGTACGGGTCACCTTCGTGACGTTGTCGTTGAAGTCGTACTCGTACTCGGTGACCCAGTTCATCGCGTCGGTGTCCGAGGCGAGATTTCCGTTGGCGAAGTATGCCTTCGACGACACCTGGGTGCTGACGCCGTCTGCGCCCGTGATCGTGGTGGTCAGTTGCTGCCCGGCGGCGTCGTAGGTCTCCGCCTTGATCCGCAGCACGTCTCCCTGGGGACACGACTCCCCAGCCGGCGGGGAACTGCCGCACGCGACGGTGCTGGTGCGGTTGCCGTAGTCGTCGTACGCGAACAGGGTGACCGCGCCGTCGGGCTCGACGGACTTCACCATCCGGCCGTGCGTGTCGTAGTCGCTGCTGGTGGCACGTGGAGAGTCGCCGCCGGTGGTGTCCTCGACCGTGCGGTTGGTGACGTTTCCGTCGGCGTCGTAGGTGGTGGTGGTCCGGGCGGTGTGGACCGCGCCGGTCACCTGGTTGAGGACCGGCGGGTCGGTCTGCTCCACGACCTGCCCTGCGGCGTCGTACACGTAAGTGGTGGTCAGGTCGCCCAGCGGCGCCTCGGCCTTGACGGTCTTGGTGAGCGTTCGGCCGAGCCCGTCGTAGGTGAACTCGGTGACGAGTCCGGCCGGGTCGGTGATCTTCATGGCGTCACCGGCGGAGTTGTACTCCGTCCGTTGCGTCGCGCCCTTGGCGGACACCGTGGTGAGCGGTAGGCCGGGCGGGGCGGTGCCTCCGCCGACCGCGGGGGTCGACGCGTTCGAGTAGGTCATCGCGGTGGTGCGCCCGGCCGCATGCCCGGCGACCGGCGGCGACGTGACGCTGACCCGGTTTCCGGCGGTGTCGTAGCCCAGCTTGGTCAGGTAGGTGTTGTCCGACGCATCCTGCGAGCGGCCGTCCCGTACCTCGATCAACTGGTCGTTGCGCGGATCCGGGGGAAGGTTGACCGTCGTCGCGTCCGGCCAGTATTTGTAATAGGTGTTGTCACACCAGATCTGATCCCGGCAGACGGTCGAGCGGATGATGTTGCCCCGGACGTCGCGTGCGGACACCGTCTTCATGCCGAGCGGGTCGAACTCCACCGACTCGAAGCCCCCCACGTCGTAGCCGTAGGAGGTGGTCCGGCCCAGCGCGTCGGTGGAGGCGATGAGGCGATTCCCGTTGACCAGGTCGAAGGTGTCGGTTGCCGTCTTGTTTGTCGGATCAACGGTGCTCACGGTGGCGACCGGCGTCAGGGTCGCCGTGGGCCCGGACTGCGCGACGCTCCTCGCGGCACGGTAGTGGGCGTCCACCTCCCAGGGCGGCAGTTCCCGATCGTAGTAGGCGAACTCGGCGATGTTGCCCTTGAAGTAGCTGACGTCGCTCGACGAGCTGGGCCACGACTTGGTGGTGCCCGCGCCGATGTACGACACCAGCGCGTTGGTGGCGACCATCGCGCCCATGTACCCGACCATCTTGTTGTCGAGGTAAAGGGTCTGCTGCGCGGTGGACGCCGACAGCACCACGTGGTGCCACTTGCCGTCGTTCACCTTGGTGCTGGACGTGATCGGCGCGTTCCAGGTGCCGTTGAAGAACTCTCCTCGCAGCAACCCGTCCGCGCCCACGTAGAGGGCGGGCGTCCAGCTCGGCGTGGCGGGGGAATTGTTCAGCTCGTTGAGCTGGTACGAGTAGAGGACCCCGCTCGCCGCGTGACTCGCCGGCGTCTTGAACCACATCTCGACCGTGGCCTCGTCGACACCCGGGAAGTCAGTCCCGGGATACAACTGGTTGGTGGGGTCGTACGGCCGCACGAAGGAGGACGTGCCGTTGAAGATCGCGCCGTAGGTGTCCGAGAAGGGACTCGTGTCGGCCTGACCGGTGTTGAAGGTGACCGCGTTGTAGCGGGCCTCGTTGCTGTGCACGACGTTCACCGCGTCGGCCGGCGCTTCGGTGTCCCCGAGGCGCCAGTAGTCGGTCGGCTGGGACCCCAGCACCGACGACACGTAGACCAGGCTGGACCCGGACGCCGTCGGCGCGCCGACCTGCCACACGCCGCCGTTCTCGTCGGTGATCTCACTGACCCGACCAGTCACACTGTGGTAGGCCACCTGCGCCTGAACCCGACCGGCCGAACTGGTGACGCGCGACATCTGTGGAGCCCCGGCCCGGCCCGAGTCGTACATCGAGGTGACGTCGCGGTCGGTCAGAGCCCGGTTGTAGTAGGCGACGTCGGCGATCGAACCGGTGAAGAACGTGGCGGTCGGCGTGCTGTTCGGTCGGCCTGGCCAGGTGCCACCGAGGAAGCCCGCGCCGAGATACGCCTTGCCGGCGTCCAGGCTGTAGAGGTTGACCGGAGTGTTCAGGTTGCCGATCCGCGAGCCGTCGAGGAAGAGCTGCTGGCTCGCGCCGTTGCCGACGAGCGCGACGTGATGCCACTGGCCGTCGGTGACCACGTCCGGTGACGACATCGCGTTCGCCGGGTCGGTGGTGCCGAACTCGCCGTAGAGCTTGCCGTCGGCACCGACGTAGAGCGCGGGCGAATAGGCGGCGGTGGTGGAGGCGCCGGGCGTCACCGGATCCTTCTGGTAGCTGAACAGCACACCGCCCGGCGCGCTCGTCCGGAACCACATGCCGATCGACTGGTACGAACTCTCGGCCACCGCCTTGTCCGGCAGGGTCACCAGCGAGGAGGTGCCGTTGAAGGATGCGGAGGTGGATGTCGAGTCGGGCAGCGCCGCGTCGCCGCCGAGGGTCACGTCCGTGTATGAGCCGGTGTCCGCGCCGTCGGCGGAGATCACCGCGCTGGTCGCCGCCGTGGCGCCCGCGGCGTCGTTCAGCCGCCAGAACGCGTACGGGTCGCTGTTCAGCACGGTATTGGCGTGCTGCGAGACGGACGTGTAGCCGTAGGTGGCACACCCGCTGCCGGTGCCCGGCTCGCAGACCGAGGTCAGCAGGTCGCCGTCGTAGGTGTAGGTCCAGGTCTGCGTCGACGCCGCATCGGTGGCCACGACGGGATCGGTGGTGACGCTCGCCACGTGGGGCAGCGTGTCGCCTGGCGGGGTGGACCAGGCGATCGACAACGTCCGCCCGGAGGCCACCGACGTCATCCGGTCCACCCGACCGGCGGCGTCGTACCGGAAGGTCAAGGCCCGTCCGGACGCGCGTCCGTGATCTTGGTTAGCCCGTAGCGGCCCGCTGCGACCGTCTGCGTGAACTCGTAGGACGTCACGTCCTTGTCGATCAGGGAGTATCCGCCGGTGATCGGCTTGAAGACCGATTGGCGTCCCAGTGGGGCAACCCAGGTCCCGTCGTTGTTGCGGCCGAACGCCACCTCCTGGCCGTTCGGGTAACGCACGGCGACGGTCCGCAGGTCACCCGCCGCGTCCCGGACCTCCGTCGCCCCCATGTCCAGGATCGACGACCAACCACGCCCGAACGCGTTGTCCAGTCGGGTGTCGAGGCTGTTGTAGTCCCGGTTGACGGCGAGCGCCGGCCCGACGGCGGAGATCTGTGCGTCCGTGTCGGACGTGGTGTAGTTGCCGACGTTGCCGTCATATCCCTTGTCGCCGTTCTGGGCGAGCGCCGAGGTCACCACCGGCTGCGGCACCTGGGTGGTGAAGGCGTACCTCGCAGTGGTGGGACCGGTGGAGGAGAAGTCGTTCGCCTGGACCTCGTACAGGTACGACTTCTTCCACGCCAGCACCCCGGCGGGAACCTTCCACACTCCGTCGGCGACCCAGCCCGAGCTGGTGATCTGCGTCCCCTGCTCGTTGTAGAGGATGAAGTTGTAGCGCAGCCCCTTCGCCGGCCAGTTGTCCGAGTCGTGCCCCTGGGCGATCAGCTCCGGAGTCAGCGTGTCGAGCGTGGCGTTGTTCGACGGATACCGGGTGTCGACCTGAGGGGCGACGTTGTCGGTGTAGGTGACGTCGATGAACGGGCCGCAGTCGATCAGGCCGTAGACGCTGTTGTTGCACTTCACGCCCGCGCTGGCGGAGGTGAACCGCTTCCATGCCGCGGTGTCGGTCTCCGACGCGGTGAGGGCGAGCCCGCGATTGCCCTCACCTGTCACCCATTCGTTGACCTCGGCCGCGTTGAGCGGCACCGACACCCAGGTGCCGACCGTCCGGTTCGGCGGGTTGCCGTTGTTCCCGCAGGCGGCGGTGCTGCTTGGCGATGCCGTTCCGATCGACGAGCCGTACGAGGGGAACGTGTCGTAGGTGACCGATGCCGCCCACCAGATCTCAGTCACCCGATGCACGTTGAAGCTCCGGGCCGCGCAGGTGCCCCCGACGCCCTGGTAGCTCATGAAGACGTTGAGGTCCGCGGCGCTGAGGCGCTTGCCTGCGTAGGTGGCACCGAAGGTGGGAAACGGCAACAGGGCCTTGGCCTTGCCGCTTCCGAAGGTACCTACCGCGACGTTGTCCTCGCCGGATCGCACCGTGGTGCTGCCCGACTGGACGTAGGTGTCCCCGGTGGTCGTCGCGATGGTGCCGGTGGTGGGGTCGAGTTCTACCGGGAAGGCGCGGGCCGGGTCCCTGAGCCACGCCCCGTCGATGCTGACCTTGAGCGCCTGCCCGTCACCATGGGCGACGATGTCGTACCGGACTCCGTGGGAGGTCGTCCTCGCGCCGGTCCGGTCGACCGTCGAGTCCTGCATCCAGCCGACCGGCATGACGGCGGCCGTCTTGCCCGCCTCGTCGACGAAGATCACCTGGCCGTCGTCGTCCAGCCGAGCGGTCAGGCCGGACAGGCGCAGCGGGTAGAGATACTCGGTGGCCACGTCCGCCGAGTGGAAGGTGAGCGTCTCCTTCACCTCGCTGCCGTTGAGGCGGAGCGTGAGATCGACACCGGGGAACACGCTCGGATAGGTGGCGACGTTGTCCGCGACGACCGCCTCGCTGACGGCAGCCCCGGCCAGGTCGTAGCCGAGCGTCCGCCCCCCACCGAGGCTCATCCGCACCAGCGGGTCGACGGTGGACTCGGACGTGGAGCTCAGGCTGACGTCGATCGGAACCGCTCGTGCCCGCAGCCGCCCGTCCTTGCCGACCAGCCCGTTGTCGATCCGCTGCCAGCGTCCCTGACCGTCCTTGAAGTTGACGGCGGACGCGTGGACCCGGCGGGTGTAGGAACCGTCCGCGTTCCGGAAGACGTCGGACGTGCTCGTCGACGCGTCGGGAACGTGCTTGCTGACGCCTGCTTGGAATCCCTGTGCGGCCCGGGTCGTTCGGTTACCCGTCTCGGGCCGATACGACTTCCGCAGTTTCAGCTCGCCCTTCGCGGGGCGGACCGGAGCGTTGTCCCGCATCCTCGGTGCGGCCACGTAGTGGCCACGGTCGGGCGAACGGCCCTTCTGCTGCTTGGGCGTGGGTGGATCGGCCCAGGACCACCGCACCGACAGCAGCTCCGAGAGCCAGGACAGGGGAAAGCCGCTGCGACCGGGGTGGTGTAGCGGCGCCTGGGGCGCGGTCGTGCTGATCAACATCGTCAGTACCAGGACCGTGGCCAGGCGCATCACGGCCCGACCATGGCGACGCGGGCGGCCCGGAACCGCCATCTGCGCATGCTGCCGCCGACCGCCCATGGCAGCCCTCCCCCGTGATCACGTCAACGGAGCAGAGTCTTCCTGTACGTTTGCTGTCAGCACAAGCATCCAAGTATATAAGATTATTAAGCGGTAGCGCCGGTTCGCGCGCGGTCCACCGCCGACTCGACGCCGGTACGAATCTCCTCGGCGACGCCGGCCGGAACGCCGGAGATCCCGGCAGCGGCCGGTTCGGCCCCGACCGTCACGTAGCGAACATCCGGAAAGCGGGCCTTGCCCTGGCTCAGCGCGGCTACCGGCGCCGCTCCGGCCGCCACCACCACCCCACAGTTCTCCAACGCCAGGGTGTTGAAGTACGCCAGGGCATTCGCCGTTGTCTGCGGGCCGTCGACGGCCAGGTACTGCACCTTGATCCGATGAACGTTGGAGACCGCCTGCATGCCGTCCCAGGCCGCCTTCGCCTCCGCGCCGGCCAGGCCCCGGTCGTCGGTCAGCAGGCAGGCGGTGAACGCCTCGTACCGCCGTTCGCGTGGCGCCGGTTCCCCCGCCCGTGGCCACGTCAGCCACAGCAGCACGCCCACCAGCACCGACACCAGCACCGCCGTCGGAGCGAGCAGACCCGGCCACCGCAACCACTTCATCCGGCCCCCCCCCCCCCCCCCCCCCCCCCCCCCCCCCCCGAACGCTCGTCCCGCAGCCGTAAAGATCCGGATGGAGCGTAGTGGACGACGTGCCGCTCCGCGTTCCCCCATTTCGTCGAGGCCGTCCACGTGTTCAGCGGTCCTACGACGACCTGCCTCCACCGGTCTCGCCATAGCAGATCGGACCGGCGGTCGGGGTTCTGTCCACAAGGCAGTCTCTGTCCACAGGCGGACTCCGCTCACCCCCTCCGCCGGACCCGATACCCGCATCCTGACCGGCATGACGAACCGGAACCAGGCCGTCGGCGCCTACGGCGAGCGGTGCGCGCTGCGGCACCTGATCGAGACCGGGCTGCGCCCGATCGCCCGCAACTGGCGCTGCTCCGCCGGGGAGATCGACATCATCGCCTGGGACGGCGAGATCCTCGCCTTCTGCGAGGTGAAGACCCGCCGTACCGAGCAGTTCGGCTCCCCCGCCGAGGCCGTGGTCCGGGCCAAGGCCCGCCGGCTGCGCGGCCTGGCCGCCCGCTGGCTCGCCGAAACCGGCACCACCGCCGACGAGGTTCGCTTCGACGTGCTCTCCGTCCGGCTGCCGGCCGCCGGCCACGCCCGGGTCGAGCACCTCCGGGGGGCGTTCTGACATGGGCTACGCCAAGGTGCTCAGCGTCGGCCTGGCCGGCGTGGCCGGGCACGTGGTCGAGGTCGAGGCCGACCTCGCCCCGGGCCTGCCCGCCGTGCTCATCTCCGGCCTGCCCGACACCGCGCTGCACGAGGCCCGCGACCGGGTCCGCGCCGCCATCGTCAACTCCGGCCAGAAATGGCCCAACCGCCGGATCACCCTCAACCTGCTCCCCGCCACCCTGCCCAAATACGGTTCCGCGTTCGACCTCGCCCTCGCCGTGGCGGTTCTCGCCGGGTCCGGCGAACTGCCGCCGGTCGCCCTCGACGCCACAGTCATCCTCGGCGAGCTCGGCCTCGACGGCGCGGTCCGTCCGGTCCGCGGCACCCTGCCGATGGTCGCCGCCGCTGCCCGGGCCGGATACGCGCGCGTCGTGGTACCCGCCGGCAACGCCGCCGAGGCCGCCGTCATCCCCGGCGTACGGGTGCACGCGGTCGACACCCTGCACCGGCTGGTCGCCCACGTCCGCGACGGCACCCCCCTGCTGGCCCCGCCCGAGCCGGCACCCGTCGCCGTCCCGCCCGGCCCCGACCTCCTCGACGTCGCCGGGCAGCCGCTCGGGCGGCGGGCCATCGAGATCGCCGCCGCCGGCGGTCACCACCTCGCCCTGCTCGGCCCGCCCGGCGCCGGCAAGACGATGCTCGCCGAGCGATTGCCGTCGATCCTGCCGGAGCTGGACGACGAGGCCGCCCTGGAAGTGACCGCGTTGCACTCGATCGCCGGGCTGCTGCCACCCGGGGGCGGGCTGCTGCGCCGTCCCCCGTTCCAGGCGCCGCACCACACCGCCACCGTGCCGGCGCTTGTCGGCGGCGGCTCCGGGCTGGCCCGGCCCGGCGCGGTGTCCCTGGCCCACCGGGGCGTGCTCTTCCTCGACGAGGCCCCCGAATATGGCAAGGGCGCGTTGGAGGCGTTGCGCCAGCCGCTGGAGAGCGGAGTGGTCCGGGTCGCCCGCACCCGGGGCGCGACGGAATACCCGGCCCGTACGCAACTGGTGCTCGCGGCCAACCCCTGCCCCTGCGCGAAGCCGTCCGGGGACGCCGACTGCGAGTGCACCCCGCTGGCCAGGCGACGCTACCTGGGACGGCTGTCGGGTCCCCTGCTCGACCGGGTCGACGTGCAGGTCCGACTGCCACCCGTACGCGCGGCGGAGCTGCTGCGGACGGACGCGCCGCACGAGTCCTCGGCCGCCGTGGCCGCCCGGGTGGTGGAGGCCCGCCGCGCCGCGGCCGACCGCTGGACGCCCACCGGGCACCGGGTGAACGCCGATGTCCCCGGCCCCCATCTGCGCCGCCCGCCGTGGCACCTGCCGGCGCGGGTCACCCGGGAGCTGCGCCGCCGCCTGGACACCGGCTCGCTGTCGGCGCGCGGATACGACCGGGTCCTGCGGGTCTCGTGGACCATCGCCGACCTCGACGGGCGGGATCGACCGGACGAGCACGACATCGCGGAGGCCATCCAACTGAGGACGGGAGAGGGCACGTGAACGAGGACGACGACCGCAGGCTGGCCCGGATCGCGTTGACCTGGCTCGCCGAGCCCGGCACCCGCTCGGTGCACGACCTGGTCGAGCGGCACGGCCCGGTGGCCGCGCTCGACCTGCTGCTGTCCGGTGACGCGCCGGACCGGGCACGACGGGCGGCCGTGGCGGTCCGGACGGCGGCCGGCGACGCCCACGCGGTCGCGGCGGAGGCGCTGGCGCGCGCCGAACGGATCGGGGCGCGGTTGGTCACCCCGGAGGACGACGAGTGGCCGACGCGGGTCGCCGACCTCAGCAAGCTGCGGCTGCCCGAGGCCACCCGTCGGGTCGATGTGGAGACCGACCCTCCGCTCTGTCTCTGGGTACGCGGCGGCTGGCCGCTCGGCGAGACGTTGGAGCGCTCGGTTGCCGTGGTCGGTGCCCGGGCGGCCACCCCCTACGGCTCGCACGTCGCCACTGAGCTGGGCTACGGGCTCGCGGATCGGGAGTGGACGGTGGTGTCCGGCGGGGCGTTCGGCATCGACTCGGCGGCGCACCGCGGGGCGTTGACCGCCGGCGGGCGCACGGTCGCCGTGCTCGCCTGCGGGCTGGACCGCCCGTACCCGATGGGCAACGCCGCGCTGTTCGACCGGATCGCCGAGACCGGCCTGCTGGTGAGCGAATGGATGCCGGGCGCGGAGCCGCTGCGTCCACGGTTCCTCATCCGCAACCGGGTCATCGCCGCGGCGACCCTGGGCACGGTGCTTGTCGAGGCGGCGGCGCGCAGCGGTGCCACCCAGACCCTCAACCGGGCGCTCGGCCTCAAGCGTCCGGCGATGGTGGTGCCGGGGCCGGTCACGTCCGCCCTGTCGGTGGGCGGGCACCAGGTGCTCCGCGAGAAACCCGAAGCCCGGCTGGTCGCCAACGCGGCGCACGTCCTGGAGGAGGTGGGCCGGATCGGGTACGACCTGGCGCCCCTCGCGCGCGGACCGGAGCGCCCGCGCGACCGGCTCGACGACGATGCTGCCCAGGTGCTGGAGGCGATGCCCCGCCGCCGGACGATCGACCTGGAGCACATCGCGGCGCGGGCCGGCGTGGACCTGCGCACCGCGATGCGCAAGCTGTCCATGCTGGAGGAGTTGGCCCTGGTGGTACGCCGCGACGACGGCTACGCGCTGGCACCGACCGACGACGGACGCGGCGCTCGCCGGCCGTCCGACGCGCGGCACGGTACCGCCCCGCCGACCGCCACGGCACGGCACTGCCCCGCCGACCGCCACGCGCGACACGCCCCGGCCGACCGACGCGCGGCACCACACGGCCCCGCCGATGGACATCCGGCGTGATGCCGGGGCCGGCCGGTGAGCGCGCCGGTGGCGTCAGTCGCCTTCGAACCGCAGCTCGACGTCGCGGCCCTCCAGGCAGCGGTGTGCGAGCCGGGCAAGCCGGCGGATCTGGTCGACCTCGTACGGCGCCCGGGCCGCCTCCAGCAGGCAGCGCAGCTCGGTGAGCAGGTGCGGCACCTGTCCGGCGTCCACGGTCAGTTCACCGAGCGGCTCGACGCGGTCCAGCAGCGGCGTACGCCCGCCGCCCCGCACCCGCGTGAGCAGGTCGAGCAGCACGTCCTGCCGGTCCGCCACGACCTCGATCGACACGTACGACGGCCCTCGGCGGCCCGCCCCGACCCGCACCCGCCGGTAGAGGACGGCATCCACTCCCACGCCCGGTCCCTCCTCGCACCGGCGTCACCGTCGCGGGGACGCCCGGCCCGGCCAAGCCGGCCCGATCTGACCGGCACCGACCTCTTCCCCCACACGAGTTTCCCCTGTCCAGAGCCCCTCGGGCCACCCCCCGTTCGGCGTAACCGGTTGTCTTCCGGATTGGGGTGCACCTGTTGTCGTCCAGGCGGCAACAAACGCACCCAGACGGTAGGACTCGACGGCGGTCGGCTGACACAGGCGGCCGACGGCGACGGCGGCCAGCGATGGCGGCGGCGGCCGGCGACGACGGCCAGCGGCGGGCAGTGACGGCGGCCGACGGCGGCGGGCCGTGACGGTCGGGGGCACCAGGATCGAGCCGCCGGGTCTTGCGGGCGACACCGCGACTCGCGTGCGACACCACGTGGCCGCCCGGTGCCGCGGGTGGGGCCATCGCGCTGGTGACGAGCGCGGGCCGGTCGTCCCCGGGCGGGGGCGGGCTCCGCCCGTAGTCTGGACCGGTGTCCGACCACAGCACCCGACCCGGTCGGCGCTACCACATGCGCCGGGCGCGGGCGGAGACCTCAGATGGGTGAGCGGCGGCGCGGCACGCGGGTCGCGCACCAGGAGTTGCCGACGCCGATGCGCGAGGCGGTGGACGACTTCGCCGACCACCTGGCCCGGGTGCGCAACCGCTCGGCGCACACCGTCCGGGCGTACGTCACGGATCTCGTCTCGCTGCTGGACCACGCGGTGCGGATGGGCTGCACGGAGCCGGCCGCGCTGGATCTCGCGGTGCTGCGCAGTTGGCTGGCCAAGCAGCGGACCATGGGGACCGCCCGGACGACCATGGCCCGACGCGCCGCCGCCGCGCGCACCTTCAGCGCCTGGGCGCACCGGTCCGGGTTGCTTCCCGCCGACGTCGCCGCGCCGTTGGCCAGCCCTCGGGCGCGCCGGGAACTGCCCACCGTGCTACGCGCCGACCAGGCCGCCGCGCTGATGGACGCCCCGGCGCACGGCACCGCCACCCGGACGCCGAACCGCGCCGCCACGGCACGTGCCGACGAAACGAGGAACGCCAGCGGAACGAGGAACGCCGGCCCTGGGTCCGTTCGCGATACGGGGGCGGGCGACGGTGCGAGGGGCGGCGCACCGGGTGTCGTTGACGACGCGGTCCTGGTGCGGGACCGGCTGCTGCTCGAACTGCTCTACGGCACCGGGGTCCGGATCAGCGAGGCGTGCGGCCTGGATGTCGCGGACGTCGACCAGGGCCGCCGGGTGGTGCGCGTGCTGGGCAAGGGCGGGCGGGAGCGGGCGGTGCCGTACGGGGTGCCGGCGCAGCGGGCGCTGGACGTGTGGCTGAGCGCGGGCCGGCCGGCTCTGGCGACGCCGGGATCGGGCGGCGCGTTGCTGCTCGGCACCCGGGGTGGACGGCTCAACCCGACCACCGCGCGGCGGATCGTGGCCGGCTGGGCCGACGCGGCCGGGGTGCCGCGGGTGACCCCGCACGGGTTGCGCCACTCGGCCGCCACCCACCTGCTCGAAGGCGGCGCGGACCTGCGCGCCGTGCAGGAGCTGCTCGGGCACTCGTCGCTCGCGAGCACCCAGATCTACACGCACGTCTCGGTCGAGCGGCTGCGGGCGGCCTACCGGCAGGCGCATCCGCGGGCCTGACCGAAGCGGCGAGGCGATGATCCACGGCGGGCTAGGATCGACGGATGACGGTGCCGCAGCCGCCCGAGCCGATCCCCGGGGCTCGGCTGCTCTTCTCCCTCGACCCGTCCGTCAGCCATCTCAACCACGGCTCGTTCGGCGCCGTGCCGATCGCCGTGCAACGCGCCCAGCAGCGCCTGCGCGACGAGATGGAGGCCAATCCGCTGCGGTTCTTCAGCGCGGGCCTGGTCGACCGGATCAGCCACGCCCGGCGGCACCTGGCCACCTTCCTCGGCGCCGACCCGGACGGCACCGCCCTGGTCGGCAACGTAACCGCCGGTGCGGCCGTGGTCCTTCAGTCGCTCGCGCTACGCCCCGGTGACGAGGTGCTGACCACCGACCACGGGTACGGTGCGGTCGCCCTGTCGGTGGCGCGGGAGTGCGAGCGGACCGGGGCGGTCTCCCGGACCCTGCCGGTGCCGTTGACCGCCACCGACGAGGAGGTGGTCGAGATAGTCCGGGCCGGGCTGCGCCCCGGGCGGACCCGACTGCTGATCGTCGACCAGCTCACCTCGCCGACCGCCCGGCTGTTCCCGGCGGCTGCGCTCGCCGCGGTGGCGCGGGAGCGGGGCGTGCCGGTGCTTGTGGACGCGGCGCACGCGCCCGGCATGTTGCCGACCACGGTGGCGTCGGTCGGCGCCGACTTCTGGGTCGGCAATCTGCACAAGTGGGCGTACGCGCCGCGCGGCACCGCCGCGCTCGTGGTGGCGGAGCCGTGGCGGGAACGGATCCAGCCGCTCGTCGTCTCGTGGGAGCAGGGCAGCGGGTTTCCCACCCGGGTGGAGTGGCAGGCCACTCTCGACTACACCGGTTGGCTGGCCGCCCCGGTCGGTCTGTTCACGCTGCGTAGCCTCGGTGTGGACCGGGTCCGGGCGCACAACGCGGCGCTTGCCGCGTACGGGCAACGGGTCGTCGGGGACGCGCTGGGGGTGGCGCCGGAGCGGTTGCTCGCGCCCGGCGGACCGGCGGTCGCCATGCGGCTCGTGCCGTTGCCGCCGGGCGTCGCGACGACGCTGGACGCCGCCCGGTCGTTGCGGGCCGAGATCGCGGCCCGACTCGGCGCGGAGGTGTCGGTCGCCGGCTGGAACGGGCGCGGCTATCTGCGGCTGTGTGGCCAGGTCTACAACAGTCCCGAGGAGTACGACCGGCTGGCGGCGCGGCTGCCCGCGTTGCTCGCCCAGGGTTGAGCCCGGTCGTCCGGGTCGAGTGGCAGCAGGCGGGCGCGGCCCAGCCCGAGCAGGCTGAGCGGGTCCAGATAGTCGTCGCCGCGCCGCAGCCCCCAGTGCAGGCACGCCACGACGGGGCAGCCGGGGTGCCCGGTGAGCAGGTCACCGACCGGGGTGCCGGCGTCGATCCGGTCACCGGCCGCGAGCCGGGACCGGACCGGTTCGTAGGTGGTCCGCAGCCCGTCGCCGTGCCCGACGGTGACCACCGGCCGTCCGGCGACCGGGCCGGCGAAGAGGACCGTTCCGCCGCCCGCGGCGTGCACCGCGGCGCCCGGCTCGGCCGCCAGGTCCACGCCCCGGTGCCCGGGCAGCCAGGGTTCCGGTGGCGGGTCGAACCGCCGGGCCAGCCGGGGCGGGCCGGGCAGCGGCCACCGGAAGCGCGCCGCGTTCGTAGCCGGGGGCAACGCGGCCGACGGCACCGGGCCTGCCGGCGGCGGCAACGCCGCGGACGGGACCGGAGCTGCCGACGGCGGCGCTCCCACGGCCGACGCCGGAACCGCGGGCAGCGACGACGCGGACGACGCCGGAACTGCGGGCGGCGACGACGCCGGACCCGCGGACAGCGCCGGACCGGCCGGGGACGCGACGGGTTCGGCCGGCAGGCCCGGCACGAGGAGCAGGAGCAGCAGCAGGGCCGGGCCGGGCGGAAACCTCATGCCGCGCACTCTGCCCGGCCGGCCGGACGCGAGGCCACCGGCCGGGATCGACGCTGTGGACAGACACCGGGTTGTGGACAGCCCCCGAAATCGGGGCGGATGCGCTATGGCCGGGCCGCCTATGCTGGCCGCGTGACAAAGGACTGGTTGGACTGGCATCGCGACTACGACCAGCCCGACTCCGCGTTGTCCCGACGGCTCGACGAGGTGCGGCAGCGGATCGTCGAGGCGCTTGACGCGGCGCCGTCCGGCCCGCTGCGCGCGGTCAGCCTCTGCGCCGGTCAGGGCCGCGACCTGATCCCGGTGCTCGCCGCGCACCCGCGCGGCGGTGACGTGACCGCCCGGTTGGTCGAGTTGGACCCGCGCAACGCCGACCTGGCCCGCCGGGCCGCCGCGGACGCCGGGCTGACCGGCGTGGAGGTGGTGACGGGTGACGCGGCGGTGACCGACAGGTACGCCGACCTGACGCCGGCGGATCTGGTGCTGGTCTGCGGCGTCTTCGGCAACATCGACGACGACGGCATCCGCTCGACGGTGCGGCACTGCGCGTCGCTCTGCGCCACCGGCGGCACCGTGCTGTGGACCCGGCACCGCCGGGAGCCGGACCTGGTGCCCACCATCTGCGCCTGGTTCGCCGAGGAGGGCTTCGTCCCGGTGGTGGTGAGCAGCCCGGCCGACGGCGTGGGCGTCGGGGCGCACCGCTTCACCGGCACGCCCCGACCGCTGGCGCGCGGCGCGCGGATGTTCGAGTTCGTGGGTTACGACGAGTTGGAGCGGCGTTGACCACCGTGGACGACGTCAGCCGGCCCGGCCGGGTCGCCGGGCCGGACGAGGCGATCAGCGCCGAGGAGCTTCAGCTCGCCGCGCGCAACCACGGCATCCCGCTGGAGGCGCTGCGCTACGACGTGACCCCGGCGGGCCTGCACTATCTGCTCATCCACTACGACATCCCGGACGCCGACGACGACGCGCACACGCTTACCGTGTCCGGGGCGGTGGAGCGTCCGCTCCGGGTGGACCTGGCGGCGCTGCGGGCGCGTCCCCGGGTCACCCACCAGGTCACGCTTGAGTGCGCCGGCAACGGGCGGGCGTTGCTGCATCCGCGCCCGGTCAGCCAGCCCTGGCTGGTGGAGGCGGTGGGTAACGCCGAGTGGACGGGCACCCCGCTGGCCCCGCTGCTGCGGGACGCCGGCCTGGCTGACGACGCGGTGGACGTGGTCTTCACCGGCGCCGACCACGGGGTGGAGCGCGGCGTCGAGCAGGACTACCAGCGGGCGTTGCCGGTGGCCGACGCGCTGCGCGCGGAGGTGTTGCTGGCGTACGAGATGAACGGCGCTCCGCTGCTGCCGCAGCACGGTGCCCCGCTGCGGCTGATCGTGCCGGGCTGGTACGGCATGGCGCACGTCAAGTGGCTGCGCGACATCCGGGTGACGACCGCGCCCTTCGAGGGCTACCAGAACGCGGTGGCCTACCGGCTGCGGGCCGACGCCGACGACCCGGGTGTGCCGGTGACCCGGATCGAGCCGCGCGCGCTCGTGCGTCCGCCCGGCTTTCCCGATTTCATGTCCCGTACCCGGGTGGTGCGGGCGGGCCGGTGCACGGTGGACGGTCGGGCCTGGTCGGGGCACGGGCCGGTGACGTCGGTGGAGGTGACGTTCGACGGCGGCGACACGTGGGTGGCGGCGACCCTGGACGAGCCCACCGGTGGTGGGTGGGCGTGGCGCCGGTGGTCGGTGGACTGGGCGGCGACGCCGGGGCGCCACGTGCTGGGGGCCCGGGCGACGGACGCCTCGGGGCGGACGCAGCCGGTGGAGCAGCCGTGGAACCGGGGCGGGTTCGCGAACAACCTGGTGCAGCGCGTCACAGTGGTGGTGCCGGCGGACTGAGCCGCGCTCAGCCGCCAAAGCGGACAGCCGTGCTCAGCCGCCGAAGCCGGAATCTGCGGGAAGCGAGATGTCGGGCTTTTCGAGTTCTTCCACATTGACGTCCTTGAACGTCATTACTCGGACGTTCTTGACGAAACGGGCGGGACGGTACATGTCCCACACCCAGGCGTCATGCATCTCGACCTCGAAGTAGACCTCGCCGTCGGAGTTGCGGACGTGCAGGTCCACCTGGTTGGCCAGGTAGAAACGGCGCTCGGTCTCCACCACGTAGGAGAACTGGCGGACAATGTCGCGGTACTCCCGGTAGAGCTGCAGCTCCATCTCGGTCTCGTACTTCTCGAGATCTTCCGCGCTCATCGCACTCCGCCTTCCATGACCACATCTTCCCCCACCGACACCGGAGGTCGCGGCTGGTCGCCCAACGCCACGCCGACGGTACCCCCTGACGGGCCGGAGTGCTCCATCGGCTCGTCCGGACGCCCGGTGGACGCCCCGGCCACCGCCGTGCCGGCCACCGCCGTGCCGGGCTCCGGCGAGGCCGGTCGACGGGCACGGGGAGGTCGTCCGTCCCGCCCGGAGACGGCCGCCACGTTCACGTACGAGAAGCGGTGTTCCCGGCACGGCCCCAGCTCGCGCAGCGCGGCGCTGTGCTCGGCGGTGATGTAGCCCTTGTGCTCGGCGAAACCGTAGCCGGGGAACCGCCCGTCCAGGTCCACCATGATCCGGTCCCGGGTGACCTTGGCGAGCACGCTCGCCGCCGCGACGCAGGCGGCCACCCGGTCGCCCTTCCAGACCGCCAGCCCCGGCACGTCGAGCCCGTCGACGCCGAAGCCGTCGGTCAACACGTAGTCCGGGCGGGTGGCGAGCGAGGCGAGCGCACGGCGCATCGCGGCGAGATTGCACACGTGCAGACCCCGGGCGTCGACCTCCTCGGCCGGAATGATCACCACCGCGTACGCCAGGGCCCGCGCCACCACCTCCTGGTAGACCCGCTCCCGGGCTGCGGGGGTGAGCAGCTTCGAGTCGGCCAGCTCGTCGATCTCGCCGCGTCGCCCCTCGGGCAGCACCGCGGCGGCGGCCACCAACGGCCCCGCGCACGCTCCCCGGCCGGCCTCGTCTGCGCCCGCCACGTGCCGGAAGCCCCGTCGTTGCAGGGCCCGCTCCAGCGCGTAGAGCCCGCCGTCGCGGCGCACCACCGTGCGCGGCGGGGTCAGCATCCGCCGCTCCCGGCCAGCACGCGACCGAGCCGGTCGGGCAGGTCGGTCGGGTAGTACCGCTCGGCCGTGGCGGCCAACTCGGCCACCGCCCACCAGCGGTGCCCGTGCACGCTCGCCCGCTCGATCTCGTCGAAGCCTGCGGTGTCGACCTCCCACCCGGGCACCCGGACGAGGTAGAACTCCTGCTCCTGGCGGTACCACACGCCGTCGAACGGGAAATCGATCGTCTCGGACCAGACCGGCGCGCCCAACTCGGCCGGGGCCAGCCGCAGGCCGGTCTCCTCGGCCAGCTCACGCGCCGCGCCTTCGGCCGGGGACTCCCCCGGGTGGAGCCCACCGCCGGGGGTGAACCAGTAGCGGTGCCCCGGTCGGCCCGGATCACTGCCGTCGAACAGCAGCACCCGGCCGGACCCGTCGACAAGCAGCACCCGGGCCGCGCGACGTGGGGTGTAGACGGTCACCGCACCAGCCTGCCAGACGCCGGGGACGACCGCCGCCTCAGGGATTGGGGATCCCGTCGAACTGCTCGGGCACGGTCAGCCAGGTGGCCCGGTCGAACGGCCAGAAGATGGTGAAGGCCCGGCCGACGACCTCGCCCTCCGGGATGGTCGCCTCGGTGATGTCCTCGCCGGACTGCTGCCAGTGCTCCAGCGAGTCGCCGGAGGCCTCCCGGTGGTCGCCCATCACCCACAGCCGACCCTCCGGCACCGTGATGTCGAAGTCCTGGTCGGCCACCTTGTTTCCGGGGTAGACGAACGGTTCGTCGATCGGCTTGCCGTTGATGATCAGCCGTTCCTGCCCGCCGTCGCGGTCGCAGCAGACGACGTGGTCGCCGCCGACACCGATCACCCGCTTGATGAAGTCCTCGCCGTCGGGGTTGCCGCTCCACTCGGTGGGCGCCTTGAAGACGATCACCTCGCCGCGGTGCGGCGAACGGAAATCGTAGACCAGCTTGTTGACCAGCACCCGATCGTCGATCTTGAGGGTGTTCTCCATGGACGGCGACGGGATGAAGAAGGTCTGCAGCACGAAGGCGCGAACCAGCACTGCGACCAGGATCGCCACACCGAGGAGGATGGGCAGCTCCTTCCAGAAGGAGCTGCGCGGCTTTTCGGTCTGCTCGTCAATCACGGGAGGAGCCTACGTCGCCGGGTACGGCGCAGTCGCCCCGAACCCGCGAGAACGGCGAGCGTGGCCGTGACCGGAACGATGAGCACGACTCCGCCCACCGGGTCGGGGTCGGCCGGGGCCGGGCGGGCCGCCGCGGCGTCCGGACGGGGCAGACCCGCGAACGTCTCCGGTACGGGAAGGCTGGTCCACCGCTGCGACGGCCACACGATCATGAAGGCCCGGCCGATGACGTTGTCGATCGGCACCGGGCCCTGGCACCGGGCGTCCTGCGACACCAGCCGGTGGTCGCCCATCACGAAGATCTGCCCCGGCGGCACCACCACCTCGGTGAACTGCCGGGAGCGGCACTCCTTCGGGTTGGGCGGAAGGTCGAGCGGGGAGTTCTCGGAGACGTACGCCTGCTCGTCCAGCGGCACGCCGTTGACCACGACCCGGCCGTCGTCGCAGCACCAGACCTTGTCGCCGGGCACACCGATGACGCGCTTGATGAAGTCCTTCTCGCCGGGGCGGCTGACGCCGACCAGGTCACCGAGGGTGCGGCCGATCCTGCCGGTGAGGTTCGTCGGCGGGGCCGGCGCCTCCTGGGCGACCCAGCGGTCGGTGCCCCGGAACACCACGACCTCGCCCCGGATCGGGTCACGCATGTCGTAGACGACCTTGTTGACCAACACGCGGTCGCCGATGAGCAGCGTGTTCTCCATCGACCCGGAGGGAATGAAGAATGCCTGAAGCAGGAACGTGCGGATCAGCACCGCCAGGCAGAACGCCACGATCAGCAGCAGCGGCAACTCCTGCCAGAGCGGCATCTGCCGGCGGGAGCGCCGGGGCCGTCGACGCCAGGGATCGACGGTGCCGTCCTCGTCAAGCATCTGCACCATGCCACTCTCCGGTCCGCGGAAACGACACTACCGCCCGGGAGTCTCCTCGCGGAGACCCCACGGGCGGCAGTGGATCGCTTCGTGCCGTCCGGCTGCGCCCGTACCGACCAGGGTAATGCGATCTGGTCGATACGACATCCGCGCAGCTCGGGCGGCGTGGCGAACGTTCGTCAGTTCGCCGGCTGCTTCTCCCGCAGCTCCTTGATCTTGGCCTTCTTGCCACGCAGCTCGCGCAGGTAGTAGAGCTTGGCGCGCCGCACGTCGCCACGGGTCACGATCTCGATGCGGTCGATGCCGGGGCTGTTCAGCGGGTAGGTCCGCTCCACGCCGACGCCGAAGCTGATCTTGCGGACCGTGAAGGTCTCGCGCAGGCCGTCACCCTGGCGACGGATCACGACGCCCTGGAAGATCTGGACCCGGGACCGGCTGCCCTCGACGACCCGCGCGTGCACCTTGACGGTGTCACCGGCGCGGAAGTCGGGCAGGTCGGCACGCTTCGACTGGGCGTCAAGGGCGTCCAGGATGTTCATCGCGGTGTCCTCGTGCGGCTCACGGCGCATCGTCAGTCGATGCGCGAACGGGTGATTCTGACCCCCGGGTGACGGCCGGCGACGCCGACCCCGGTCGAGGGTCCTCGCAGCCGCCCACGGCGTGGACAGATGCGGCAACCCCTCTACTCTGCCACACGCTCCGGTGGCACCGGAAACCCACCCCGGTCCAGGGCGGCCCGGTCCCGCCGGTCGAGGCTCTCCGACGGCAGCGCGGCGACCAGGTCGGGGCGGCGGGCCGCCGTACGCCCCAGCGCCTCGTCGCGCCGCCAGCGGGCGATCCGGGCGTGGTCGCCGGAGCGGAGCACCTCGGGCACGTCGAGCCCGCGCCACGTCGCCGGCTTGGTGAAGAGCGGGGCCTCCAGCAGCCCGTGGGCGTGCGACTCCTCGTCCAGCGAGCCGGCGTTGCCGAGCACCCCGGGCAGCAGCCGGGTGACCGCCTCCAGGATGACGAGCACCGCCACCTCGCCGCCGAAGAGCACGTAGTCGCCGAGCGAGACCTCGGTCACCGGCATCCGGGTCGCCGCGTGGTCGAGCACCCGCTGGTCGATGCCCTCGTACCGGCCGCAGGCGAAGAGCAGGTGCGACTCCGCGGCCAGCTCGTGCGCCATGGCCTGGGTGAACGGGACACCGGCCGGCGACGGCACGAGCAACCGGGGCAGCGTGTGCCCGTCCGGGCTCAGCTCGTCGGGCGCCAGCGCGTCGAGCGCCTCACCCCACGGCTCCGGCCGCATGACCATGCCCGGGCCACCCCCGTAGGGCGTGTCGTCGACCGTGCGGTGCACGTCGTGGGTCCAGGTCCGCAGATCGTGTACGGCCAGCCGCAGCGTGCCGTTCGCACGGGCCTTGCCGATCAGCGACAGGTCGAGCGGGGCGAAGTAGTCCGGGAAGATCGACACGATGTCGACGCGCATGCGGTGGCTCCAGCTACAGGTCGAGCAGACCGCCGGGCGGGTCGACGACGACGCGACCGCCGGCGAGATCCACCTCGGGCACGATCGCCTTGACGAACGGGATGAGCGCGGTGCGCCCCTCGGGACGCCGCACCACAAGCAGCTCGGAGGCGGGAGCGTGGTCGATGCGGTCCACCTCACCGAGCCGCTCACCGTCCGGGGTGACCACGGCGAGCCCGACCAACTGGTGGTCGTGGAACTCCTCCGGGTCGTCCGGCGCGTCGACGTCGGCGCTGTCCACCCCGACAAGCGTGTTGCGCAGCGCCTCGGCGACGTCCCGGCCGGCCACGCCGACGAACGCGACGAGCAGCCGGCCCTGGTGCCAGCGCGCCGACTCCACGGTCAGCTCCGGCGGCACCCGCCAGGCGCCCGGCTCGGCCGGAACCGCCCCCGGCTCGGTGACCAGCACCGAACCGGGGGCGAAGCGCGCTTCGGGCTCATCGGTCCGCACCTCCACGGTGACCTCACCGCGGATGCCGTGCGGCTTGCCGATCCGGCCGACGACGAGAAGCATCAGTACGAGTCGACGATGTCGACGCGCACCCCACGCCCACCGATGGAGCCGATCACCTGGCGCAGTGCCTTGGCGGTCCGGCCGGACCGTCCGATCACCGTGCCGAGATCCTCCGGGTGCACGCGGACCTCGAGCCGCTTGCCCCGACGGGAATCGACCATCCGCACCCGGACGTCGTCCGGGTGGTCGACGATCCCCTTGACCAGGTGCTCCAGGGCGGGACGCAGTGGCATGTCAGGCCTGCTCACCGGACTCGGCACCGGTCTGCTCGGCGGCCTTCGGCTCCTCGGTCTTCGGCGCCTCGGCCTCCGCCTTCGGGGCCTCTGCCTTCGGGGCCTCCGCCTTGGCGGCCTTCTTGGCCGGCTTGGCGGGGGTCTCCGCCACGCCGGCGGCGGCCTTCGCCTCGGCCTCGTACGCCGCCTTGCGGTCGGCCCGCTCCGCGGCGACCTTCAGCGGCGGCGGCGCCGGCAGGCCCTTGAACTTCTGCCAGTCACCGGTCAGCTCCAGCAGGCGCTGCACGGCCTCGCTCGGCTGAGCGCCGACGGACAGCCAGTACTGGACCCGCTCCGACCTGACCTCGATCACCGAAGGGTCTTCCTTCGGCTGGTACACACCGACGAACTCGATCGCGCGACCGTCACGCTTGGTGCGCGAGTCGGCGACGACGATGCGGTACTGCGGGTTGCGGATCTTGCCCATCCGCAGGAGCCGGATCTTTACGGCCACAGTTGTTTCGCTCCTGTTGCGATCTCACCGGCCCGTACGGGCGGTGTGGCGGGTGAGCGCCGACCGGCACAGTGGGGTTTGGGCCGGAGACTGCTCGGTGAACTGGCGACGCGCCCGGGTTAGAGGGCGCCGGACGCGCGCCGGATACCAGCGGTCCATTCTGCCAGATCCGCGCCGGAACGCTCACACCGGACCCGGCGCGTACGCCCCGGACGGGCCGGGCGGTGACGAAGGACACGTGTTCAGCGCACCGGCGGGCGGTCCCAGCCGGGCGGCAGCCCGTCCGGAATGTCCCATTCTGGAGGTGGGGCGAAGTCACGCCACGTCCCGTCGAACGGGAACGCGGCCGACTCCGCGAGCCGGATCACCCGCTCCCCCTCGGCCCGGACCGCCTTCTCGTCGGTCACCCAGTAGTGCTCCGGAAAGGCGAGCCGTTCGGCGAACTCGTCCTCGTCCTTCCACTGCCAGGTCAGGTCCGGGTGCACCACCACGTCGAGGTCCTGGTCCACGATGTCGACGCCGGCCACCGTGCCGTCGTCCCAGCGGACACCGGGCTCCTCCAGGTTGACGTACCAGTTCTGGAACCGACCCCGCTCGTCGGTGAACCACCACACCGAGTGGGCGGCGCCCGTGGGCAGGAACTTCAGCACCGACGGCCCGTTCCACGTGTCGCGCTTCAGCGCGTACGACGAGGTGATCCACTCGGTGAACGGCACCGCACGCATGCCCAGCCCGGCGGCGGTCACCTCGTACGCCACCGGCGCGTTCCGCGCCACCCAGAGCAGCAGCCCACGATCGTCGTCGCAGACCACACGGGCCGACCGGACCCACCCGATCCGCCCGTGCCGCACGTTGCGGTGCAGGACCAGCCGACCGGGTTCGAAGCGCACGCTCACCATCCCTCACTTGTTAAGCGGGGGCCCCGCCTCTACCGAATGCGTTAAGCGGGGGCCCCTCCTTGCATCTCAGTAGGCGCGGGCGAGGATGGCCACGAGGTTGGGCTCGTCCTCGGTGTCCGGGACCGAGCCGTCGGCGCGCAGCAGGCAACGGACCGTCACGCCCTGCGCGTTCGCCTCGGCCTCACCGGGCACGCCGACCGCCGACCAGGGCACCATCGCCCAACCGGTGGCGGTCGCCTCGATCGCCTCGGCGAGCGTCGACACCTCGACGGTGCGGGACCGGCGGAACTCCAGCGCCTGGTCGTGCAGCGCCCGCTGGTCGGCCTCCAGCGCGGCGAGCACCGCGCCGACCACGTCGGCCAGCGGCGTGGCGGCCTTCGATCCGTCCGTACGCCGGACCACCACCGCGTTGCCGGCGGCCAGGTCGCGGGGGCCGACCTCGACGCGCACCGGGTAGCCGCGCAACTCCGCGTCGACGGCGCGGCGGCCGAACGCGGTGTCGGTCCGGTCGTCGAGCGCCACCCGCACCCCGGCGTCGCGCAGCGCGTCGGAGAGCTTTTTCGCCGCCTCGCCGACACCGTCGCCGGCCTTCACGATCATCACGTACGCCTGGACCGGCGCCAGCTTCGGCGGCACCCGCAGCCCGTTGTCGTCGCCGTGGCACATGATCAGCCCGCCGAGCATCCGGGTCGAGGTGCCCCAGGAGGTGGTCCACGCGTGCTCCCGGCCGCCCTCGGCCGAGGAGTAGCTGATGTCGAACGCCTTGGCGAAGTTCTGGCCCAGCTCGTGGCTGGTGCCCAACTGGAGCGCCTTGCCGTCGCCCATCATGCCCTCGCACGTGTAGGTGGCGGTGGCGCCGGCGAAGCGCTCCCGGGCGGTCTTCAGGCCGACCACCACCGGGATGCCGAGCACGTTGACCATCAGGTCCTCGTACGCCTCGTGCAGGATCCGCCGGGCGTAGGCGCGGGCGTCGTCCCGGGTGGCGTGGGCGGTGTGCCCCTCCTGCCAGAGGAACTCGCTGGTGCGCAGGAAGATCCGCGGACGCAGCTCCCACCGGACCACGTTCGCCCACTGGTTGAGCAGCAGCGGCAGGTCCCGGTAGGAGTCGATCCACTTGGCCATGAACTCGCCGATCACCGTCTCGCTGGTGGGGCGGACCACGACCGGCTCGGCGAGCTGCTTGCCACCACCGTGGGTGACCACGGCCAGCTCCGGCGAGAAGCCCTCGACGTGCTCGGCCTCGCGCTTGAGGTAGCTCTCCGGGATGAAGAGCGGAAAGTATGCGTTCTCCGCGCCGGCCGCCTTGATCCGGGCGTCCATCTCGGCCTGCATCCGCTCCCAGATGGCGTAGCCGGCCGGTCGGATGACCATGGTGCCCCGAACCGGGCCGTTGTCGGCCAGCTTCGCCTTGGCGATCAGATCCTGGTACCAGCGGGGAAAGTCCTCCGCACGGGGAGTGAGCACGCGCGCCATGACCGCACATCCTATGCGCCGCGCGGGCCGCCGCTGCGCCGGGGAGCCGGCCCCCGCCGTGTCGCGCCGGCGGCCGTAGACTTCGACGGCGATGGGTGAGGCGCGGGACGCGATCGTCGAGGCCGCCCGGGCGCAGGCCGTGGCCGGTGGCTGGGACGGCGTCCGGATGGGCGCGGTGGCCGAGGCGGCCGGGGTGAGCCGGCAGACGGTCTACAACGAGTTCGGCACCAAGGCGGGCCTGGCCGAGGCGCTCGCCCGGCACGAGGTGGACCGGTTCGTCGGTGAGGTCCGCACCGCGTTGGACGAGCACGGCACCGACGTGCGGGCGGCAGCGTACGCGGCGATCGGCCGCACGCTCGCCTCGGCGGCCGACAATCCGCTGATCAAGGCGATCCTGACCAGCGCGCGGGGCGGTTCGGACGCGTTGCTGCCCTATCTGACCACCCGGTCCGAGATGGTGCTCGCCGAGTCGACCACGGCGCTGCTGGAGTGGGCGGGGCGGCACCTGCCCGACGCCGACCCGGCGGCCCTGGCGTTCGCCGCCGACAGCATCGTCCGGCTGGTGGTGAGTCACATCGTGCTGCCATCGGCCCCGGCGGACGAGACCGCCACCCACCTCGCCGACCTGGCCGTGCACCTCTTCCACACTGCCGCCACCCCCCACTGACCCCACCCCCACCCCCACCCCACGCACCCCACCCCCGCCCCCACCCTGATTCACGGAAAGCGCGGCTATCCGGGGCGGGGAAGGCACTCTTTCCGTGAATCAGCGGCCTGCGGCGGGGCGGGGGGGCGGGGCGGGGGGGGGGGCGGGGCGGTCAGCGGATCACCTGGCCGCGCAGGATGATGCGGGTGGGTGCGGTGACCACGCGCAGGTCGCGGCGCGGGTCCTCGGGATAGACCACCAGGTCGGCGAGGCCGCCCTCGACCAGGCCGGGGAAGCCGAGCCACTCCCGGGCCCGCCAGGAGGCGGCGGCCAGCACGTCCTCGGCGGACATCCCGGCCTGCTCGTGCAGCAGCAGCATCTCCTGGGCCGCGAGCCCGTGGTCGATGCCGCCGCCCGCGTCGGTGCCGACGTAGATCGGCACACCCGCCTCGTGGGCGGCGCGGACCACCTCGGGGAAGCGGTCGCGCAGGGCGATCATGTGGTCGGCGTACCCGGGGAACTTGGCCCGGGCCTGGTCCGCGATGTGGCCGAAGGTCCGGATGTTGATCATGGTGGGGACCAGCGCGGTGCCCTGCCGGGCCATCAGGTCGATCAGGTCGAGGCTCAGGCCGGTGCCGTGCTCCACCGAGTCCACCCCGGCCCGGACCATCGTCGCCACCGCCGACTCGGAGAACGTGTGCACCGCGGCGCGTACCCCGGCGGCGTGCGCGGCGGCGACCGCCGCGGTCATGGTGTCGGCGTCCCAGGCCGGCGCGAGGTCGCCCACGCCCCGGTCGATCCAGTCGCCGACCAGCTTGACCCAGCCGTTGCCGGCGGCGGCCTGCGCCGCCACGGTCGCCGCCACCTCGGCGGCGTCGACCTCCACGCCGATGTCGCGCAGGTAGCGCTTGGGCGGCGCGACGTGCCGGCCGGCGCGGGCCAGTCGCGGCAGTCCCGGCTCGTCCTCCAACTCGGGGTACGGGTACGGCGAGCCGGCGTCGCGGATGGCCAGCACGCCGGCGTCCCGGTCGATGCGGGCCAACTCCCGGGCCTGGTCGAGCGAGGTGATCGGGGCGCCGCCCCGGGCTATGCCGATGTGGCAGTGCGCGTCGGTCAGGCCGGGCAGCACGAAGCCGCCGTCGGCCACCGTCTCGGCGCCCGGCACCGGGTCGAAGGTGACCCGGTCGCCGACCAGCCAGGCGTCCCGGACCTCGTCGTCGGGGAGGAACACACCGCGCACATGCAGAGCCATGTGCACAGTCCTACCCGATCACCCGTCCTCGCCGGCCAGCAGGTCGTTGCGGCGCGCCGTCAGCGCCGGCAGGTCGACCGAGACCTTCCACGGCCGCTCGGTGACGAACAGGTCCTCGGTGTGGGTCACCTGCTCGTACTCGCGGGTGCCGCCGCCGAGCGTGTATTCGGTGAGCGCGATCCGCTCCTGCTGCGGGTCCACCACCCAGTAGGACTGGACACCGGCGCGGGCGTAGACCTTCGCCTTGTCGTAGAGGTCGCGGAAGTGCGACGTCGGGGAGACGACCTCCACCGCGAGCAGCGTGTCCTCGATCGGGACCGGCGAGCGGCCGGCGTGCTTGCGCCGGATCACCACCACGTCCGGGCGCGGCTCGTTGCGGCGGTCGACCCGCATGGACAGGTCGATGGTCACCAGAAACTCCGGCGGGCAGTTGGTGCGCAGCGCGAGCAGCAGTTCGACGCAGATTTCCTGGTGCAGGGCAGTGGGGGACGGCACGATCAACCTTCCGTTGATCAGTTCGTACGGAAGGTCCTTGGGCAGGTCGCCCAGGTCGTCAACCGTCCACTCGTGCCGCTCCGGCAGGATCGGGGCCGCGGTCATTGACATCTCCTTCCAGGGGGCTACGTCACCCTAAGAGAGGATGACATCGCCCACCGTCACCGACACGCCGTCAGCGCGGGCCCTTGTCGCCACCCTTGCCGAGCTTGTTGAAGTCGATCTTCGGCAGCTTGAAGCCGGGCGGCAGGCCCTGGCCTCCGGCCAGGTCGCCCGGGTCCAGGCCCGGCGGGAGCTGCGGCATGCCGCCGGGGAAGCCGCCCGCCGCGCCGGCCCCGGTACGCGGCCGGTTGCCGCCCTTCGTGCCCTTGCGCTTGTTCTTCGGCGACTTGGTCGCCTTGCGCCGGCCGCCGCCGGGCAGGCCCATCATGCCGCCCATCTGCTTCATCATCTTCTGCGCGTCGGCGAAGCGGTTGAGCAGTTGGTTGACGTCCATCACGGTGACGCCGGAGCCGTTGGCGATGCGGGCCCGCCGCGACCCGTTGATGATCTTAGGGTTGGTGCGCTCGGTCGGGGTCATCGACCTGATGATCGCGGTGACCCGGTCGAAGTGCTTGTCGTCCAGCTCGGCGATCTGGTCCTTCATCTGCCCCATGCCGGGCATCATGGCCAGCACGTTGGCGATCGGGCCCATCCGCCGGACCGCGATGAGCTGATCGAGGAAGTCCTCAAGCGTGAAGGTCTCCCCGCCCATCAGCTTGGCGGTCATCTTCTCCTTCTGATCGGAGTCGAAGGCCGCCTCGGCCTGCTCGATCAGCGTGAGGACGTCGCCCATGCCGAGGATCCGGCTGGCCATCCGGTCGGGGTGGAAGACGTCGAAGTCCTCCAGCTTCTCGCCGGTGGACGCGAACAGGATCGGCTGGCCGGTGACCTCCCGGACCGACAGCGCCGCGCCACCGCGGGCGTCACCGTCGAGCTTGGAGAGGACCACGCCGGTGATGCCGACGCCGTCGCGGAACGCCTCGGCGGTGCGGACCGCGTCCTGGCCGACCATCGCGTCGATGACGAAGATGACCTCGTCGGGCTGGACCGCGTCGCGGATGTCCGCGGCCTGCCGCATCATCTCGGCGTCGATGCCGAGCCGGCCGGCGGTGTCCACGATGACGATGTCGCGGGCGGCCCGGCGGGCGTGCTCGATCGAGTCGCGGGCGACCTGCACCGGGTCACCGACGCCGTTGCCGGGCGCCGGGGCGTACACCTCGACCCCGGCCCGGCCCCCGAGCACCTGGAGCTGCCCGACGGCGTTGGGGCGCTGGAGGTCGGCGGCGACAAGCAGCGGCTGGTGCCCCTGCCCCTTGAGGAAGCGGGCCAGCTTGCCGGCGAGGGTCGTCTTGCCGGAACCCTGGAGGCCGGCCAGCATGATCACCGTCGGCGGGTTCTTGGCGAACTGGAGCCGCCGGCCCTCGCCACCGAGGACGTTGATCAGCTCCTCGTTGACGATCTTGACGATCTGCTGGGCCGGGTTGAGCGCCTGGGAGACCTCGGACCCGCGGGCCCGCTCCTTCACCGCCGCGATGAAGCCCTTGACCACCGGCAGGGCGACGTCGGCCTCCAGCAGCGCCATCCGGATCTCGCGCGCGGTGGCGTCGATGTCGGCGTCGGTGAGCCGGCCCTTGCCACGGAGCTTGGTGAAGATCCCGGACAGGCGGTCACTCAAGGTGTCAAACACGCGAACATCCCGTTTGTCGTCATCGGCGGGCACAGCGGCCGGGCCGGCTGTCCAGCCCACCGTTAGGGTAGCCCGCCGCCTCCCGCGCCGCTCCGACCCGGCCGGCTGTCAGGACCCGACCAGGCCCGACTGGTACGCGAAGACCACGAGCTGGGCCCGGTCCCGCGCGCCCAGCTTGACCATGGCCCGGCTGACGTGGGTACGCGCGGTCGCCGGACTGACCACCAGCCGGTCGGCGATCTCGGCGTTGCTCAGCCCCTCCCCCACCAACGCCACCACCTCACGTTCCCGGTCGGTGAGCGTGCCGAGCCGGGGATGCGGGCGCGGCACCCGGGCCGGCCGGGTGGCGAACTCCCGGACCACCCGGCGGGTCACCGACGGGGACAGCAGCGCCTCCCCCTCGGCGACCAGGCGGATCGCCCGCAGCAGCTCGACCGGGCTGGTGTCCTTGGTGAGGAAGCCGCTCGCCCCGTGCCGGAGCGCGTCGAAGACGTACTCGTCCAGCTCGAACGTGGTCAGCACCACCACCCGGGTGCCGGCCAGCGCCGGATCGCCGACGATGCGGCGGGTCGCCTCGATGCCGTCCACGCCGGGCATCCGCACGTCCATCAGCACCACGTCCGGGCGTTCCCGGCGGGCCACCGCCACGGCGGCCAGCCCGTCCGCGGCCTCCCCGACGACGGTCAGGTCGTCCTCGCTGTCCACCAGCGCCCGCAGCCCGATCCGGACCAGGTCCTGGTCGTCGGCGAGCAGCACCCGGATCATGTGGCCTCCCGCGTGGGCAACGTGGCGTACACCCGGAAGCCGGCGGGCGGGGCCGGCCCGGCGCTGAACGTACCGCCGAGCGCGGTGACCCGCTCGCGCATGCCGGCCAGGCCGGAGCCGGTGCGCCGGTCCGGCCCGGTGGCCCGGCCCCGGCCGGTGTCGGTGATCTCCACGGTCAGCTCGCCCGGCGCGTACCCGACGCGGACCGTGGCGGTGGCCGGCCCGGCGTGCCGCAGCACGTTCGTCAGCGCCTCCTGCGCCACCCGGTAGGCGGCCAGGTCCACCGCCAGCGGCAGCGGGCGCGGCTCCCCGGTCGTCTCGACGGTGACCGGCACCCCGGCGCCGGCCAGCCGCTCGCGCAGGTGCGGGAGCTGGCCCAGCCCCGGCGCCGGCGCGCGCTCGTCGGCGGGCTCCTCGCGGCGGACCACTGTCAGTGTGACCCGCAGCTCGTCCAGCGCCTCCTTGCTGGTCCGGCTGATCGCGGTGAGCGCCGCCTCGGCCTGCTCGGGCCGGCGGGCCAGCAGGTGCAGCGCCACCTCGGCCTGGAGGTGGATCGCGGCGAGCCCGTGACCCACCACGTCGTGCACCTCCCGGGCCACCCGCAGCCGCTCCGCGTCGGCCAGCCGCCGGGCCTCGTCGGTCCGGTTCCGGGCGGCGGCCTCCCGGCTCAGCCGCACGGTGACCCCGACCGCGAACGGCACCACCACCCAGGCGGCCACCGGCATCAGACCGACCGGGCCGGGCGGGCGCACGCCGACGAGAGCGTGCGCCAGCAGCGCCGCCAGCACGACCGCGCCGGCCACCGTCGCGACCCGCACCGGCCGGTGCGCGGCCACCGTGTAGACCGCGACGAAGCACGACAGCAGGATCGGCCCGTACGGTTGGCCGAGCATCAGGTACGCGGTGGTCGCGGCGGCGACCACGGCCAGGGCGGGCAGCGGCCACCGCCGGCGCACCGTCACCGCGAGCGCCGCCACCACGACCGGCGGGTAGGCGGCGGGACCGGTGTGGACGCCCTGGTTGAAGCCGGCCGGCGCGGTGCCGGCCAGCCCGATCGCCAGCAGGGCCAAGCCGAGCAGTCCGTCGAGGAACCACCGCTGCCGGTCACCGCGCCCGTGATCCACGTCCACGCCCCCGTCCCGGCCAGCCGACGTCCCGCCGCGTCCACCCTGGCAGGTTCCTGCCCCCGAGGGTCCCGCTCCCGGGTGCCCGGCGCGTCGGCCCGGCGACGGTTCCCGGCGTACGTCAGCGGGCGTACAGCACGCCGCGGAGGTTAAGCGGGGGCCCCGCCTCTAGCGGAGGCGTTAACCGGGGGCCCCGCCTTACACCGCGGCGAGGACGGCGGCCTCGACGCGGGCGCGTTGCTCGTCGGGGGGCCAGCCGCCGATCAGGTAGAAGGCGTCGACCACGTCGCCGCCCAGGGTGGAGATGCGGGCGGCGCGCACCTGGGCGCCGGCCTCGTCGAGCGCGCACGCCACCCGGTAGAGCAGGCCGGCCGCGTCGGCGGCGCGCAACTCCAGCAGCACGGCGTCGGTGGCCGCCTCCCGGTGCCACACGACGCGGGGCGCGGCGCCCCGACCCCGGGCCGCGAGCGCCCGGCCGCGCAGCCGTTGGATGACCGAGACGTCGCCGGCGACCGCGCGGCGCAGGTCGGCGCTGAGCGCGATCGGGTCCGGGGCCAGCCCGTAGCGCGGCTGCACCCGGCACTCGACCAGGGCCCGCCCGTCCACCGTGGCGGCGTCCGCGGAGATCACCTCCAGCCGGTGCAGCGCCAGGCACCCGGCCACCGTGGCGAGCAGCCCGCGCCGGTCGGCGGCGGCCACCGACACCCGGTCCTCCCCCAGGTGTACGACCGGCAGCGGCCCGGCGACGAGCGCCGGGTCGGGGGCCGGCGGGGCGGGCACCACGCCGGTGTCGAGCGTGGTGCGCACCCGGGACACCAGCTCGGCGACCAGCCGCCCCTTCCACCCCGACCAGGCGGCCGGGCCGGTGGCGGCGGCGTCCGCCTGGACCAGGGCGTGCAGCAGTTCCAGGGTGGTGGTGTCGCCGACCCGCTCGGCGACACCGGCGACCGTCTTCGGGTCGGACAGGTCCCGCCGGGTGGCCACGTCGGGCAGCAGCAGGTGCAGCCGGACCAGCGCGCCGATCAGCGCGACCTCGGCCGGCGGCAGCCCGATCCGCCCGGCCACCGCCTCGGCCAGCGGGGCCCCGACGGTCGAGTGGTCGCCGGGCAGTCCCTTGCCGATGTCGTGCAGGAACGCGCCGAGCAGCAGCAGGTCCGGTCGTTCCACGTCCCGGGTGTGCCGGCTCGCCTCGTACGCGGTCTGCACCAGGTGCCGGTCCAGGGTGAACCGGTGCACCGGGTTGTGCTGGGGCAGGCTGCGCAGCCGAGTCCACTCGGGCAGCCAGCCGTCGATCAGCCCGTACCTGTCGCAGGTCTCCCAGGCCGGCACCAGGCCGGGACCGGCGCCGAGCAGGGTGATCAGCGCGGCCCGGGCGGCCGGAGGCCAGGGCGCGGGCAGCGGCGGGCAGTAGGCGGCCAGCCACTCGCAGGTGGCGCGCGCGATGGGCAGCCGGGTGGTGGCCGCCGCGGCGGCCACCCGCAGCGACAGGCTCGGGTCGGGTCGGGCCCCGATCGCGGTGCGGGCGAGCACCAGCTCGCCGTCCTGCTCGACGACGTCGCGGGCGACCGGGCGACGCAACGGCCGGCCGGGGGCGGCGCGGTGCCGGCCGGAGCGGATCCGGTCGGCGGCCCGCCAGGCGTCGTCGAGGGCGTGGCGGACCGTGCGGGCGTCCCCGGCCACCCGTCGCAGCAGCACGTCCCCCTCGGCCGGCGGGGCGGCGTCACCGGGAACGGCACCGTTGCCGCCCGGCCCGGCGTCGGACACGGCGAACGGGGGTTGTCGCAGCCCGAGCAGGGCGGCCACGCCGTCGCGTTCCTGGGCGACCAGCCGGTCGACCCGGCGGCCGACCTGCTGGTGCAGGGCGTCGCGGGTGTCCAGCAGGCGCCGGTGCGCGGCGTACACGGCCGGGCGGAGCGCGTCGGTGACGCCCGCGGTGGCGATGGCCCGCAGGATGCCGACGTCGCGCAGCCCGCCGGCCGCCTCCTTGAGGTCGCCCTCCAGCAGGAAGGCCAGCTCCCCGTGAGCCTCCCAGCGGGCCGTGGTGATCTCGCGGAGCCCGGGTAGCTGGCGGATCGCGGTGCGCCGCCAGTGGTCGGTGGCGGTGCGGGCGAGCTGGCCGGTCAGGGCCGGGTCGCCGGCCACGTGCCGCGCGTCGAGCAGGCCCAGCGCGACCTTCACGTCGTCCTGGGCCACCGACAGCGCCTCGGCGACGGTCCGCACCGAGTGGTCCAGCCGCAACCCGGCGTCCCAGATCGGATACCAGAGCGAGGCGGCCAGCTCGTCGATGCCGGGCACCCCGGCGTGCAGCAGCACCAGGTCGAGGTCACCGTAGGGGGCGCACTCGCGGCGGCCCAGCCCGCCCACCGCGACAAGCGCCACGCCGGGCCGGCCCGGGAAGATCCGACGCAGCCAGGCGTCGAGCGCGTCGGCCCGGGCGGACCGGGCCGCCTGGCCGATGCCCCCCGGGACGCCGGCGACCTCGTTGACCACGGACACGCCGCCCCCTCCGGGGCCGGTTGCCGTGGTCAACGAGGTCACGTCGGCGGATTCCGTACTCAGAGGGCGTCGAGCCCGCGCTCGCCGGTACGCACCCGGACGACCTCCTCGACGCCCGTCACCCAGACCTTGCCGTCGCCGATCTTGCCGGTCCGGGCGGCGCCGACGATGGCGTCGACGATCTTGTCCACGTCGATCTCGTCGGTGAGCACCTCGACCCGGATCTTGGGCAGGAACTCCACCGTGTACTCGGCGCCCCGATAGACCTCGGTGTGCCCCTTCTGCCGGCCGTAGCCCTGAACCTCGCTGACGGTCAGCCCGGCCACGCCGAGCGCGTGCAGGGCCTCCTTCACCGCGTCCAACTGGTACGGCTTGATGACCGCGGTCACCAGCTTCATGTCCAACCCCTCCATCCCTGGAACGTTAACCGGCGACCTTTTCGCTGACCGGCGCGGACTCGTCCGCCTCGTCGGCGGACTCCGAGGCCGGCTTGGTGCCGCCGATCCCGGCCATGGCGAACGCGCCACCGGCGCTGCTGCCCGTGGTGGGCGACATGTCGTAGCCGCTCTCCGCGTGCTCCGCGACGTCGATGCCCTCCACCTCGGCCTCGGCGGAGACCCGGAAGCCGATCGTCTTGTCGATCACGAAGCCGAGGGCGTACGCGATCACGAAGGAGTAGACGGTCACGATCAGCGCGCCCAGGAACTGCTTGCCGAGCAGCGAGGCGTTGCCGCCGACGAGCAGGCCGTCGGAGGTCACCAGCTCGCTCACCGAGGCGGTGCCGAACAGGCCGATCCAGAGGCAGCCGATCCAGCCACCGACGAAGTGCACGCCGACCACGTCGAGCGAGTCGTCGTAGCCGAGCCGGTACTTCAGCCCGACCGCGACGGCGCAGACCGCGCCGGCCACCAGACCCAGCAGCACCGAGGCGGCGGGAGTGATGAACGCACAGGCCGGGGTGATCGCGACCAGGCCGGCGACGGCGCCGGACGAGGCGCCCACCAGGGTCGGCTTACGGTCCCGCAGCCACTCCACCACGATCCAGCCGAGGAGCGCGCCGGCGGTGGCGACCTGGGTGTTGACGAAGGCCAACGCGGTGACCCCGTCGGCGGTCAGCTCCGAGCCGGCGTTGAAGCCGAACCAGCCGAACCAGAGCAGACCGGCGCCGAGCGCGACGAGCGGCACGTTGTGCGGCTTCATGCTCTCCCGTGGCCAGCCGACCCGCCGGCCGAGCACGAGCACCAGCGCCAGCGCGGCGGCACCCGCGTTGATGTGCACCGCGGTCCCACCGGCGAAGTCCAGCGCGCCGATGTCGCCGCCGATCAGCCCGCCGCCCCAGACCATGTGGGCGACCGGGAAGTAGACCAGGGTGGCCCAGCCGAAGGCGAACAGCAGCCAGCCGGCGAACTTCGCCCGGTCGGACAGCGCCCCGCTGATCAGGGCCACGGTGATGACGGCGAACATCATCTGGAAGGTGATGAAGACGTAGAGCGGGATACCGGTCTCGCCCCACAGGTCGCTCTCGCCGACAAACGTCTTGGTGCCCAGGTATTGGCCGAGGTCACCCCAGAACTTGCCGCCCTCGCCGAAGGCGACGGTGAAGCCGTAGAACAACCACAGGATGCTGATGAGCCCGATGGACGAGAAGCTCATCATCATCATGTTCAGAACGCCCTTGGACCGGTTCAGGCCGCCGTAGAACAGCGCGAGACCGGGGGTCATGAGCAGCACGAGCGCAGTTGAAACAAGCAGCCAGGCAGTGTTCCCGGTATCGATCTCCACGCTGCCTCCTCTCGGTGTCGAATTCCTCCCTCCGACTGAGTCCTGGCAGCATCGCCCGTCAGCCGGTTGCGCGGAAGCTTGGTCGGCCGCTGTTTCCGGCACCGACACCGCTCGATTTCCGACACGTGACGGGTTGTTTCCGGCGTGTGAAGAAGGTGGATCTTGCTCAGCGCAGCGCGTACTCGAGGTGGTGACGCTCGTAGTCGAGCAGGCGCAGGTCCCGGATCGGCCGGCGGAGGTGGCCCTTGTGCACGATCCGGACGAACGCCGGCTCACCCGCGGCGGCCATCCGCCGGATGCCCTCGACGTGGTCGACGATGCGCTTGCGGATGGTGCGGATGAGCCGGTGCCGGTCCCGCGGGATCAACCCGTAGGCGTCGGCGAACAGGCGCAGCCGGCGCGGCCGGTCGGGATGTTTCCAGCCGAGCGTGATCGAGTCCCGGTCGGAGAAGATCGGCACCCAGGTCCACGCCGCGTACGCCACGTCGTAGATCCGGGCGCCGGGTGAGGCGAGGTCGAAGTCGATCAGCCCGAGCGTGCCGTCGGGCCGCCAGATCACGTTGTGCGGCGCGGCGTCGTGGTGGCAGATGACCTCGGTGTCCGGCGGGGGCGGCCCGAACGAGCGCCAGACCGCGCCGGGCGGCGGCGTGAAGCCGTACTGGGCGTCGTGGAACATCCGCAGCATGGTGGCCACGGTGACCAGGGCCTCGTCGGTCACCCAGTGCGGGGCGAGCGGATATTCCCCGCACTCCCCTTCGAGGTAGGACAGGACCTCCCGGTTGCGCTCGTCCATGCCGAGCGCGCGCGGGGCGCCGGTGAAGCCGACATATTCCAGATGGCGCAACAGGGCGTGCACCGAGGGCGTCCACGGGCCGGCGTTGCGCCGGACCGTGTCGCCCACCCGCACCACGGTGCTGACGTTCCCGCCGTGCAGCGGGATCTCCTGCGAAGTCACGTACGGTCTCCCGAGGCGCGGCGCCGGGTGGTCGGGGTCGCGCCACCCCGCGTAGGCGCGATCGTCGTTCGTCACGGGAGAGGCTACGCGTCCCGGCCGAGCGGCTCGGTCCCGAGCAGCGCGTCGACGAACTGCGCCGGGTCGAACGGGGCCAGGTCGTCCTTGCCCTCGCCGAGGCCGACCAGCTTCACCGGGATGCCGAGCTTGCGCTGCACGGCGATCACGATGCCGCCCTTGGCCGTCCCGTCGAGCTTGGTCAGCACCACGCCGGTGACGTTCACCGCCTCGGTGAAGACCCGTGCCTGCTCCAAGCCGTTCTGGCCGGTGGTGGCGTCGAGCACCAGCAGCGTCTCGTCGATCGGGCCGTGCTTCTCCACCACCCGCTTGACCTTGCCCAGCTCGTCCATCAGGCCGACCTTGTTCTGGAGCCGGCCGGCGGTGTCGATGAGCACGGTGTCGACGCCCGTGTCGATGCCGCGCCGGACCGCGTCGAACGCGACGCTCGCCGGGTCGGCGGCCTCCGGCCCGCGCACCGTCTCCGCGCCCACCCGGCCGCCCCACGTCTCCAGTTGGTCGGCGGCGGCGGCCCGGAACGTGTCCGCCGCGCCGAGCAGCACGCTCCGGCCGTCCGCGACCAGCACCCGGGCGATCTTGCCGCAGGTGGTGGTCTTGCCGGCGCCGTTGACGCCGACCACGAGCACCACGGCCGGGACGCCCTCGGTCGGGGTGGTCCGCAGCGACCGGTCCAGGCTCGGGTCGAGCGCGTTGACCAGCTCGGTGGCGAGCAGCGTCCGCAGCTCGTCGCCGGTGCGGGTGCCGAGCACCCGGGTCCGCTCCCGCAGCCGGTCGACGATCTCCCGGGTGGAGTCGATGCCGACGTCGGCGGTGATCAGGCTGTCCTCGATCTCCTCCCAGGTGTCCTCGTCGAGCCGGTCCCGGCTGAGCAGGCCGAGCAGGCCCTTGCCGAAGGCGTTCTGGGAGCGGGACAGCCGGGAGCGCAGCCGGACCAGGCGGCCGGCGGTGGGCTCGGGCACCTCGATCGGGGGGGCCTCGACCGGCGGCGCCTCGACCACCACGCCGGTGCTCAGGTCCGCCTCCGGGGCCTCCACCGGCGGGCCGGCCAGATCCTCCTCGGTGCGGGTGTCGACCTCCGTGCGCGGCAGCGGCGGCTGCGGGCGCCGGCGCAGCCGGGGCACCACGAGGCTCAGGCCGCCGATGATGAGCACGCCGAGCAGGGCGAGAGCGACGAGGAGGTATTCCTTCATGCCCGAAATCCTGTCAGATGCCGGCGACGGCGTCCCACTCACCGCCTCGGCACGCGAACAACCTGCGGGTACGCTCGCTGCTGGACGGCGCGCCGCAACCGCCGACCGGGTAGGAAGTGACCGAAACGATCTTGTCGGAGGTAACGTCGTGCCCGGTTCGCGCCTGCTCATCGGCCCGCTGCTGCGTCGGGTCGTCGACACGCGGGCGACGATCTGGGTGGAGACGAGCGAGCCCGCGGTGGTCACCGTCCGCACGGCCGACGGCGCGGGCGGCAGCGCGCCCACCTTCTCCGCGTACGACCACCACTACGCGCTCGTGGTGGTGACCGGGCTCACCCCGGACGCCACCACCCGCTACGAGGTGCTGATCGACGACGAGGTGGCCTGGCCGCTGCCGAACAGCGACTTCCCGCCCAGCGTGATCCGCACCCGCGCGGCCGACGACGCCGACCAGCCGGTGAGCCTGGTCTTCGGCTCCTGCCGGGAGACCACCCAGCACTCCACCGCGCGCAAGCTGCCGCCGGACGCGCTCGACGCGTACGCCCGACGGGTGATGGCCGCGCCCGAGGAGGTCGCGCTGCCCGACCTGCTGGTACTGCTCGGCGACCAGGTCTACGCCGACGAGACCTCGCCGACGGTGCGCAAGCTGCTCAAGCGGCGCCGCCGGCGGCCGAAGGACGCCCCGGCGACCCAGGTGGTGAGCTTCGACGAATACACGAAGCTCTACCTGGAGTCCTGGCGCGACCCGGAGATCCGCTGGCTGCTCTCCACCGTGCCGAGCGTGATGATCTTCGACGACCACGAGGTCATCGACGACTGGAACACCTCGCAGTCCTGGCGGGCGGACATGCGCGAGCAGCCGTGGTGGGCCGAGCGGATCCGCAGCGGCCTCGCCTCCTACTGGGTCTACCAGCACCTGGGCAACCTGAGCCCGGACGAGATCGCCGCCGACCCGGTGTACGCGAAGGTGACGGCCGCCGAGGACGCCACCGGCGTGCTGCACGAGTTCGGCGAGCGGGTGGACACCGAGGCCGACCTGGCGCACGACACCGAGCGCTGGCGGGCCGTGCAATACCAGTGGAGCTACGCGCTGGACCTGGGGCGGACCCGCCTGGTCATGCTCGACAACCGGTCCAGCCGGGTGCTGCTGCCGGGCCACCGGGCGATGCTGCCGCCGGGCGAGTGGTCCTGGTTCCTGGACCAGGCGCACGGCGCCTACGACCACCTGGTGGTGGGCACGTCGCTGCCGTGGCTGCTGCCGCCGGGCATCCACCACGTGGAGGCGTGGAACGAGCGCCTGGCCGACTCCGACCGGCCCTGGGTGGGTCGGCTCGCCGAGCGGATGCGCCGCGCCTGGGACCTGGAGCACTGGGCGGCGTTCACCCGCTCCTTCGACGCGCTCGGCGACGTGTTCGCCCGGCTGGGCAGCGGCGGCGCGGCGCGCACCGGCGCCCGGGTGGGCGCCGGGCCGGCGTATCCGCGCCCGGCGTCGATCAGCGTGCTCTCCGGCGACGTGCACCACTCGTACGTGGCCCGGGCCCGGTTCGCCGACCGGGGCGTCCGCACGCCCGTGCACCAGCTCACCTGCTCGCCGATCCACAACCAGGTGCCGGCCGCGATGCGTCCGCTGATGACGCTCGGCTGGAACCCGGGTCCGGCCGGCGCGGCCCGGGCGCTGGCCCGGTCGGCCGGGGTACGCCGGCCGCTGGTGCGGTGGCGGAAGCTGGCCGGCCCCTACTTCGGCAACGCGGTGGCCACGCTCACCCACCGTGGTCGTTCGGCCGCCGTGGTGATCGAGGGCACCACGAGCGGGGGCGAGTTGCGGCCGGTGGCGCGCCAGCGGCTCACCGACGGGGAATGACTATCCTCTGAGCGTGGACGAGCCGCTGCGCGCCGTGGAAGACGAACTGACCGCGCTGCTGCGTCGCGGCCGGGCGCTGTCCTGGGAGATCGCCCGCGAGGTCCACCCGAACCTGGAGCCGAACGCCTACGGGCTGCTGCTGTGGCTGCGCCGCTCCGGGCAGATCCGCCTCACCGACCTGGCCGTGAAGCTGGGCATCGGCAAGGGCACGCTGAGCCGGCAGATCGGCGGCCTGGAGGCGCTGGGCCTGGTCCGGCGGGATCCGGACCCGACCGACCGGCGGGCCGCCCAGCTCAGCCTCACCGAGGAGGGCACCCGGCGGTTCGACGGCGCGCGGGCGGCCCGGCTGGGCCAGATCCGGCGTTCGCTTGAAGAATGGCCGAAAGAGGACGTGGCGGACTTCGCCCGGCTGATGCACCGGTTCAACGAGACGTTCTGACCTGCGCCGCGAGGGAATAGGACGCACACCACCCGAGGTTGTTGCTTTGGGCAACCAAACCATACGGTTGCCTGAGGCAACGCTCCACCTTTCCCCTTCGGAGGCACTCCACGATGACCCAGGCGACCGCGCCCACCCGGGCGACCGCCGTCGACATGTCCCACCGGCAGATCCTGGAGGCGCTCTCCGGCCTGCTGCTGGGCATGTTCGTCGCGATCCTCTCCTCCACGGTCGTCTCGAACGCGCTGCCGCGGATCATCACCGACCTGCACGGCACCCAGTCCGCGTACACCTGGGTCGTCACCTCGACCCTGCTGGCGACCACCGCGACCACCCCGATCTGGGGCAAGCTCGCGGACCTGACCAGCAAGAAGATCCTGGTCCAGCTCGCCCTGGTGGTGTTCGTGCTGGGCTCGGTGCTGGCCGGGCAGGCCCAGACGACGGGCGAGCTGATCGCCTGCCGCGTGGTGCAGGGCGTCGGCGCGGGCGGCCTCACCGCCCTGGCCCAGGTGATCATGGCGACGATGATCGTCCCGCGCGAGCGCGGCCGGTACAGCGGCTACCTCGGCGCGGTGATGGCGGTCGGCACCATCGGCGGCCCGCTGATCGGCGGCGTGATCGTGGACACCGACTGGCTCGGCTGGCGCTGGTGCTTCTACGTCGGCGTGCCGTTCGCCGTGCTGGCCCTGATCGTGCTCCAGCGGACGCTGCACCTGCCCGTGGTCAAGCGCACGGTGACCATCGACTGGTGGGGCGCCACCCTGATCACCGCCGCCGTCTCGGTGCTGCTCATCTGGATCACCCTGGCCGGCGACAAGTACGACTGGATCTCCTGGACCAGCGCGGCCATGGTGACCGGCGCGATCCTGCTCGGGGCACTCGCCGTCCGGGTCGAGCAGCGTGCCACCGAGCCGATGATCCCGCCGCGGCTGTTCCACAACCGCACCATCACGCTCGCCGTGGTCGCCAGCGTCGCGGTCGGCGTCGGCATGTTCGGCGCCTCCGTCTTCCTCGGGCAGTACTTCCAGATCAGCCGCGGCGAGAGCCCGACCATGGCCGGACTGATGACGCTGCCGATGATCGGCGGCCTGCTCGTCGCCTCCACCGTGGTCGGCCGCATCATCACCAGCACCGGCCGGTGGAAGCGCTGGCTGGTGACCGGCTCGACGCTGCTCACCGCCGGCTTCGCGCTGATGGGCAGCATGCGCCAGGACACGCCGTACTGGCGGCTCGCGATCTTCATGGCGCTGATCGGCCTCGGCCTCGGCATGACCATGCAGAACCTGGTCCTGGCCGTGCAGAACACCGTCGGCACGCACGAGCTCGGCGCGGCCAGCTCGGTGGTGGCCTTCTTCCGCAGCCTCGGCGGCGCGGTCGGCGTGAGCGCGCTCGGCGCGCTGCTCGGCCACCGGGTGACCGGCTACCTGGCCGACGGACTGAGCCGGCTGGGCGTGCCGGCGTCCAGCTCCGGTGGCGGCGGCGCGCTGCCGGACGTGCACGCGCTGCCCGCGCCGATCCGCGCCGTGGTGGAGTCCGCGTACGGGCACGGCGCCGGCGACATCTTCCTGGCCGCCGCCCCGTTCGGGCTGCTCGCCCTGATCGCCGTGGTGCTGATCCGGGAGGTGCCGCTGCGCCGCACCAACCACGACCCGGTCGCGGGCGAGGTCGAGCGGGAGTCGACGGTGGCCGCCGGCAACGACGCGGTGGTGATCCGGACCGGCGGGCGGGACTGAGGCGATGGACGCACCGGAGCGTGAGCGGTACGGCCCGCAGGCCCGGCCGTTGCCGTTCGAGCGGGGCACCGACGGGCCCCGGGTGGTGCTTGTCGGCGTGGACGGCACCCGCACCTCGCTGCGGGCCGCCTCCTACGCGGCCGGGCTGGCCCGCCGGCAGGGCGCCGGGCTGGTGGTGGTGTTCGTCAGCTCGCCGCCCCCGTACGGCGGGATCATGTCCGGCGTGGTGGCCGGCGCGGTGCAGCAGACCCACGACGAGTTGGCCGACGAGCTGCGGGCCGAGTGCCGGCGCGGCGCCGAGGAGCTGGACCTGCCGGTGACGTTCCTGTGCCGGCGCGGCGACGCGCACGCCGAGCTGTGCCGGGCCGCCGACGAGCACCGGGCCGACCTGGTGGTGGTCGGCTCCTCCGAGCAGGCCGGCCACAAGCTGGTCGGCTCGGTCGCCACCCGCCTGGTCCGCACCGGCCGCTGGCCGGTCGTCGTCGTCCCCTGATGAGGGGTAAGGAGGGGGCCCCGGTTAACGCATAGCGTTGTATAGGGGCCCCCGCTTAACATCCCGCACCATGACCTGGAGAGCACCCGACGTCGACCGCCGCCACGAGCCCTTCATCGCCGACGAGCGCGCCATGCTGCAGGGCTGGCTCGACACCCACCGCGACACGCTGCGGCACAAGTGCGCCGGGCTGACCGCCGAGCAACTGCGCACCCGCAGCGTGGAACCGTCCGGGCTGACCCTGCTCGGGCTGGTGCGGCACATGGCCGACGTGGAGCGCTGGTGGTTCCGCGTCCGCGCCACCGGCCAGAAGCTGCCCGACATGTACGACTACGACAAGGACCCGGACGCCGATCTCAACGACATCGCCGACGCCGACCCGGCCGAGGCGTTCGCCACCCTGGTCGAGGAGATCGAGGCGGCCGACCGGGCGGTGGCCGACCTGCCGCTGGAGCACACGTTCCCGCACACCCGGCCCGACGGGGGCACCCGTGACATCAGCCTGCGCTGGGTCTACGTGCACATGATCGAGGAGTACGCCCGGCACAACGGCCACGCCGACCTGATCCGGGAACGCATCGACGGCGTCACCGGCTCCTGATCCGCCCCACCGGAACCCCGCCGGCGGCCGGGGCGTGACCACGGGCCGCCCGGTCGGCGCGTACCCACCACTGTGCACGGAAGGTCACCGCCGGTTTGCGGAAGGCTGATAATCTTCGATTGATGGACACAGTGGTGAGTCGGTTCGTCACCTTCGACGACGACAACGACTCGACCGAGGAAGCCTCCCGCCGCCTGCGCCGGGAGTTGCACCAGCTCGACGGCGTCCGTTCGGTCCGCCCGGCGACGTCGGCCACGGTCGCGCCGGACGGCGCCCGGGGCGGCGAACTCGTCGAGCTGGGCACGCTGCTCGCCGCCCTGGCCGCCCAGTCGGACCTCGTCGTCGACGTGCTCCGCGTCGTCGGGGACTGGCAGCGGCGGCGCGGTCGCGGCCGGGTCGAGGTGCGCATCGGCGACAACGAGCTGGTCCTGGAGAACGCGACCCCCGACGAGCAGCGCCGGCTGATCGAGGCGTTCGTCGACCGGGTGTTCCCACCGGATCGATGAGACGCGCGCTGATCATCGCGAACGAGGCGTACACGGATCCTCAGTTCGCTTCCCTCCCCGGCGCCGTGGCGGACGCGGACTCCCTCCGCGAGGTGCTGGAGCACCCGGCGATCGGCGCCTTCGACGACGTACGGGTGTTGCGCAACCGCACCGTCCACGACATCGGCCGGGCCGTCGCCGTCTTCTTCCACAACGTCGAGCCCGACGACCTGCTGCTCCTGCACATCTCGGGGCACGGGCTGAAGGACGCACGCGGTGACCTGTTCTTCGCCGCACGCGACTCGGAACACGACAGCCACCTGATCCGGGCGACCGCGTTGTCGGCCGCCGACATCCGGCACCAGATGGCGGACAGCCGGGCGAAGCAGATCGTCGTGCTGCTCGACTGCTGCTACAGCGGCGCCTTCGCCCACGACGCGCGGGCCCGGGGCGCACGCGCCACCGACCTGACCGTGCCGTTCCAGGGGCGCGGCCACGTGGTGATCACTGCCTGCGCCGGCACCGAGCTCAGCTTCGAGCGGGACGGGCAGGGCGTGTTCACCCGGGCGGTGGTCGAGGGGCTGCGCACCGGTCGGGCCGACCGCAACGGCGACGGGGTCGTCGACACCGACGAACTGCACCAGTACGTCACCGACCGGGTCGCCGAGGCGCGCACCCGGCAGCGGCCCACGCTCTCGGTCTACCGGAAGGAGGGGGTGATCCGGGTGGCGTGGGCGGGTCGGGTGCCGCCGCCCCCACCACCGCGCCGTCGACCCGGGCGCCTGGCCGCCGTGGTGACGGGCCGCCGCGGCTCGCTGCCACGCCGGGTCGTCGTGCCGGCCCTCGTGCTCTGGGCGCTCCTCTGCGGCGCCGTCGGCCATGCCGGCCCGGTCGGGGCCGCCGAAGCCGGCTGCTTCCAACCGCCGATGGTGCGGGTGGCCACCTCGGCCACGACCCTCGATTCCTACCAGGAGGTGGCGGACGCGTTCGAGCAGTGGTCCGCCCGGCAGCACCGGGGCTGCCCGCTGGCCCGGCTCTATCTCTATCCCGCGGCGGCCGACGACGTGCGGGCCGGCATCGGCGCCAACTGGACCCCGCCCGGCCAGCCGGGTCGTTCCTACCTTCAGGACGTCGGGCCGCACCCGGACCTGTGGCTGCCGGAATCGGAGGACGACGTGGCCCGGCTGGGTCAGGCCGGTGCGAGCCTGATCGAGGACACCGACGAGATCGCCGCGTCGCCGGTGGTGCTCGGCGTACCGCAGGCTCAGGTCGCCGCCGGTGGCGTCGTCGACGGTGATCGCCGGATGGGCAAGACCTGGCTGGCGCTGTTCGGCAGCTTCGCCGCTGGCAACGGCGTGGTACGCGGAGACCCGGCAGTGTCGGCCCCCGCCCGCCTGGCCACCCACGCGCTCTACGGCGGTGACCGGAGGCTGGCGTCACCGTCGGTGGCCCGGCAGGACGTCGAGCGGTGGGTGGACCAGGCGCTGGACTCCGGCTCGTACCCGATCGGTGACGACCTCGCCGTGCTCTGCCGGCAGCGGACCCGGGCGGCGGCCACCCCGGTCGCCACCTCGGGGGTCGGCGCACCGGCCGTGATCCTCACCGAGCAGGATCTGGTGCGCTACAACCAGGGCCGGCCGCTGGGCGCCGGCTGCCCGGCCCAGCAGACGCCACCGGCGCCCGAACGGCTGCAGGCGTTCTATCCGTCCGACTCACACGTGGTCTTCCGCACGGTCACCCGGCTCCACTGGCCGGACGCGGTGCAGAGCCCCGCCGTCCGGGCCGGGGCGTCGAGCTTCGCCCGGTGGCTGTCCGACGAGGAGGAGGGTCAACAGGCGCTGCTCCGGGTCGGCCTGCGGGCGCCGGGCGTGTCGGCCACCACGCCGGTGGACCGCACCCACGGCGCGATGTTCGACTGGCCGTTCGGCAACAACCGGGACCTGAGCGAGCTCGACCCCGACGAGCAGGAAGAGGTCCGAGAGGTCTACCGGAAGGCGCACCGGCCGGGCCGGGTGCTTGTCGCGCTTGACGCGTCCGGCTCGATGCGCGAGCCGAGCGAGGACCGGCGGCGCAGCCGGTTCCGGGTGGCGGTGGACGGGGTGGAACGGTCGCTGAAGCGGGTGGGCGCGCGGGACGAGTTCGGCCTCCTCACCTTCTCCAGCGTCGCCGCCAACGCCCGGCAGATCGTGCCGATCGGGCCGAAGAACGCTGCGGGCGCCGGCCGCCTGGGTGCCGAGGTCGCGCGGATCCGGCCCTCCGGCGACACCCCGCTGCACCAGGCCATCCAGGAGGGCGCGGCGCAACTCCGCAACGGCGGCGGCGAGGCGTTGCGCGCGCTCGTGGTGGTCACCGACGGCAGGGACACCAGCGGACGGCGACCGCCCACCGTGACGGAACTTGCCGGCGTGCGCCTCTACGTCCTCGCGGTGGGGGACGCGACCTGCGCCCGCTCGCCGCTCGACCGCCTCGCTCAGGGCACCGGCGGCGACTGCTACGACACCCGGACCGACCGTCTCGACGGGACACTGGACGGGTTGTTCACCGCGCTGTGGAAGGGAGTGGACTGATGCCACGGACGCCGAGCACCGGCTCGATGCCACGGAACGAGCGGCGACGCTGGTGGTGGGCGTTCGGGCTCGGGTTGATCAGCGGCGCGCTGGTGGTCGCGCTGACGTCCGTCCTGGTCTGGAGGGTCGCCGGGCCCACGAGCCCGGAGCCGGGTGACCTGCTGATCCTCACCGGCCGAGACGACAGCAAGGGCCAGCAGCGGCAGTTTCTCATCGACCTCTGGAACACGGCGAACCCCGGCAACCAGGCCAAGATGATCTCCCTGTCCGAGACGGCGGACGCCCAGTACGCCGAGATGGTCAACCGCGGCGAGAAGAAGGGGAAGGACGACGGCGGGGAGATCGACGTGTTCAACCTCGACGTCACCTGGACCGCGGCGTTCGCCGAGAAGGACCTCCTGCGCCCGATCGACGAGGCCAGGCTGGCCGACCGGCCGGACGACGTGTTCCTCAAGCAGCCGCTGCGCACCTGCCGTTACCGTGACCGGCTGTGGGCGTTGCCGTTCAACACCGACGCCGGGCTGCTCTACTACCGCAAGGACCTCGGGCTCAAACCCCCGTTCGACTGGCCGGAGATCGAGGCCGAGTCGGCCCGGCTGCTTTCGAGGACGCCCGGGCTCACCGCCGGCTACGCCGGCCAGCTCGGCGACTACGAGGGGTTGACCGTCAACGCGTTGGAGGCCCTCTGGGCGCACGGCGGCGACCTGCGCGTCGACGATCAGGGGAACGCCTCGATCGACCCCACGCGGTTGGCCGCCGCGCTGAAGCCACTGACCCCGTCCGACGCCGGGCCGTCCGTGGCGTTCGGCAAGGAGCGCGGGCAGCAGACCGAGGAACAGAGCCGGCAGGCGTTCGCGGACGGGCAGGTCGCGTTCATGCGCAACTGGCCGGTCGCGTACCGCAAGTTGGTGGGTGACGACGCCACGTCGGCACCGTCGTCGGCCGCCCCGAAGGGAGCGATGGCGGAGGCGGCGAAGAAGGTCGGCGTCGCGGCCCTGCCCGGGCCGAGCGTGCTGGGTGGCCAGAACCTGGCGATCGCCCGGCAGACCAGACAGCCCCGGGCCGCCCAACTGTTGATCGAATATCTCACCGGGGAGCAGGGCCAGCGGACGCTCTTCGAGAAGGGTGGCTTCGCCGCGACCCGGGCCGCCGTCTACGAGGACGTGGACATCCAGAACGAGTACCCGTACCTTCCGCTGCTGCTGGAAGCGATCAAGACCGCTCGGCTCCGGCCGGTCTCGCCGCAGTACGTCAACTTCAGCCGGGTGCTGCGCGGCTATGTCGGAACGGTGCTCGACGGGAAGGGCACCCTCCCGGACGATCTGGCCCAACGACTCACCGACGCCCTGCACGGCAAAACACCGCCCCGCCCCGCCCCGGACTGAGGCGTGCTCAGTACGCCAGCGCGGCCCGCAGATAGCGCAGGTCGGCCGGCCCGCTCCACCGGTGCGCGGAGAGGCCGGCGACGCGGGCGCCGGCCACCGCGCGGTCCTCGTCGTCGACGAAGAGCACCCGGGCCGGCGGGGTGTCCAGCGCCGCGCAGGCGACCTGGAAGTATTCCTTCGCCGGCTTGTGCACGCCGACGGCGGAGGAGTTGACCACCACGTCCAGCTCGTCGGTCAGGCCCAGCGCGGCCAGGTCGGCGTCGAGCAGGTCGGTGGCGTTGGTGCCCAGCCCGACCCGGATGCCGGCGGCCCGCGCCTCCCGGACGAACGCGAGCACGTCGGGGTCAACCTCGCCGCGGTAGCGCTGCCACTCGTCGACCGCGGCGCGGGCCCGGGCCGGGTCGCCGACCGACGGGGTCAGCGCGTCGGCCACGCTCGCCATCCACGCGGCGTGGCTCATCTGCCCGACGAGCACCGGCTGGAGCAGCCCCCAGGACATCGCGATCTCACCGAGGACCCCCTCGGTCAACCCGTACTCCCGCTCGACGCCGGCGGCCACCGCCGGGTCCCAGCGGCGCAGCACGCCGTCGAAGTCCACCAGGAGCGCCGTGGCGCGTTCCCGACTCACTCGTCTGTCTCCTGCCCGTCGTCCTCGGCCCGGTTGAGCCGCTGGCTGATCACCTGCGTCACGCCGCTGCGCATGGTCACGCCGTAGAGTGCGTCGGCGATCTCCATGGTCCGCTTCTGGTGCGTGATCACGATCAACTGGCTCTTCTCCCGCAACTGTGCCAGCAGGGTGATCAGGCGGCCCAGGTTCACGTCGTCGAGCGCCGCCTCCACCTCGTCCATGATGTAGAACGGGCTGGGCCGGGCGCGGAAGATCGCCACCAGCATCGCCACCGCGGTCAGCGACCGCTCGCCGCCGGAGAGCAGCGAGAGCCGTTTGATCTTCTTGCCCGGCGGCCGGGCCTCGACCTCGACGCCGGTGGTGAGCAGATCCTCCGGCTCGGTGAGCACGAGCCGGCCCTCCCCGCCGGGGAAGAGCACGGTGAAGACCTGCTCGAACTCCCGCGCCGTGTCCTCGAACGCGCTGGCGAAGACCTCCAGGATCCGCTCGTCCACGTCCTTGACCACGGTGAGCAGGTCCCGCCGGGTGGCCTTCAGGTCCTCCAACTGCTCGGAGAGGAACTTGAAGCGCTCCTCCAGCGCGGCGAACTCCTCCAGCGCGAGCGGGTTCACCTTGCCGAGCAGGGCCAGCTCCCGCTCCGCCTTGGCGGCCCGCTTCTCCTGCACCGGCCGTTCGTAGCGGACCGGCTCGGGCACCGGCCGGCCGTCGGACTCGGCGAGCGCGACGTCCGCGTCGGTGGGCGGGACGAGCTGGTCCGGGCCGTACTCGGCGACGAGCGTGGCCACGTCCAGGCCGAAGTCCTCGGCGGCCTTGGCCTCCAACTGCTCGATGCGCAGCCGCTGCTCGGCGCGGGCCACCTCGTCCCGGTGGACCTGGCTGGTGAGCCGTTCCAGCTCGGCGGCGAGTCGCTTGGCCGCGCCGCGTACCTCGGACAGCTCGGCCTCGCGGGCGGCGCGCTCGCGGGCCACGGCGTCGCGGTGCTCCTCGGCCCGGGCGATCGAGACGGTGAGCCGGGTGAGCGCCTCCCGGGCGCCGCCGACCACGGCGCGCGCGATCTGGGCGCCGCGGGTGCGGGCCGCGCGCCGGGCCGCCGCGCGTTCCCGCGCGGCCCGCTCCGCGGTCGCCTGCCGGGCCAGCGAGTCGGCCCGGCCGGCGATCGACGCCACCCGTTCCTCGGCGGTACGCACCGCGAGCCGGACCTCCATCTCGTTCTGCCGGGCCGGTGGGACCATGGCGGCGAGCTGGTCCCGTTCCTCGGTGGACGGCTCGGCGTCGATCGGGGTGACCTCGGCCAGCCGCAGCCGTTCCGCCAGCTCGGCGAGCGCCTCCAGGTCACGGGCCCGGGCCGCCTCGGCGCGGGCCCGGGACTCGCCGAGGCGGTCGGTCTCCGCCCGGGCCGACCGGGCCGCCGCGCCCAGCTCGGCGAGGCGTCGGGCGGCGGCGTTGCGGTGGCTCTCGGCCTCCCGCCTGGCGGCGGCGGCGTGCTGCACCGCCTCCTTGGCGCCAGTCACCTCGGCCCGCGCCTCGGCCAGTTGCTCGCGCAGCTCGGCGGCGGCGTGCTCGGCGGCGGCCCGGTTGGTCCGGGCCTCCTCGACCGCGGCCTGCACCTCGATGAAGCTGGGCGCCCTGGTTGATCCGCCGGCCGCCGCGTACGCACCGACCACGTCACCGTCCGGGGTGACCGCGCGCAGTTCCGGGTTGGCGGCGACCAGCTCGGCCGCGGCGGCGAGATCGTCGACGAGCGCCACGTCACGCAGCGCCCGGTGCACGGCGGGACGGATGCCGGCGGCGCATTCCACCAGGTCCGGCGCCCACCGGGCGCCCGCCGGCAGTTTCGGTCGCAGCGCGTCGGCGGAACCGTCCATGCCCGGCCCGGCGGGGCTGCCGACGAGCAGCCCGGCCCGCCCGGCATCAGTGATCTTGAGCAGTCGCATCGCCTCGACCGCCTCGTCCACGCCGGTGACCGCCACCGCGTCGGCGAGCCCGCCCAACGCGGCGGCGAGTGCCGCCTCGTCGCCGGGGGCGACGGTGAGCAGGCCGGCGAGACTGCCGAGCAGGCCGGGCACCTGGTCGGCGCGGGACAGCAGCGCTCCCGCGCCGTCCTTGCGACGCAGGCCCAGGGAGAGCGCCTCCTCGCGGGCCTTCCAGGTGGCGGCGTCCTTCTCGGCGGCGCGCTCACCGTCGGTCAGGCTGCGTACCGCCGCCTGGGCCTGCTCGTGCACGGCCACCGCCTCGGCGTGCCGGGCGTCCAGGTCGGCGTTGTCCCGGTCGGCCTCGGTGGACTGCTCGGCCACCGCGTCCAGGTCGGCCTGCGCCTTGTCGGCGCGACCGAGCGCGTCGGTGTGCGCGGCGGCGAGCCGTTCGATCTCCTCGCCCGCGCTCGTGGTGCGGGCCCGGGCGGAGTTGACCTGGCCGGTCAGCCGGGCCAACCCCTCGCGCCGGTCGGCGATGGCCTTGGCGGCGGCGACCAGTTCCCGTTCCGCGGCGGCGAGCTGCCGTTCCAGCTCCTGCCGGTGCTCGACCGCCTCGGCGAGCCGGACCTGGTCCTCGGTGAGCGCGGCGCGCAGTTCCTCCTCCTGCTCGCGGACCCGCCGCGACTCCGCCTCCAACTGCTCGGGGTCACGGCCGGGGCGCTCGTCGTCGCCGGTGGCGCTGAGGTGGCGCAGCCGCTCGCGGGCGAGCTGCTCGATGGAGCGGAACCGTTCCTGCAACGCGGAGAGGCGGTACCAGGTGTCCTGCGCCGCCGCGAGCAGCGGCGCGTCCTCGGCCAGGGCCGCCTCCAACTCGCCGAGGCGACCCTGCACCTCGCCGTGCTCGCCTTCGATCTGCTCGCGCCGGTCGCGCAGCGCGGTCTCGTCGGCGATCTCCTTGTCCAACGTGGTCCGCAGCGTGTGCAGGTCGTCGGCGAGCAGCCGGAGCCGGGCGTCGCGCAGGTTGGCCTGGATGGCGGCGGCGCGCCGGGCCACCTCGGCCTGCCGGCCCAGCGGCTTGAGCTGGCGGCGCAGCTCGGCGGTGAGGTCGGTCAGGCGGTTGAGGTTGACCTGCATCGCGTCGAGCTTCCGCAGCGCCTTCTCCTTGCGCTTGCGGTGCTTCAGGACGCCTGCCGCCTCCTCGATGAACGAGCGCCGGTCCTCCGGCTTGGCGTGCAGCATGCCGTCGAGGCGGCCCTGCCCGACGATGATGTGCATCTCCCGGCCGATGCCCGAGTCGGAGAGCAGCTCCTGGATGTCGAGCAGGCGGCAGGAGTCGCCGTTGATCTCGTACTCGCTCTCGCCGGAGCGGAACATCCGGCGGGTGATGGAGACCTCGGTGTACTCGATCGGCAGCGCGCCGTCGGTGTTGTCGATGGTGAGGGTGACCTCGGCCCGGCCCAGCGGCGCCCGCCCGGCGGTGCCGGCGAAGATGACGTCCTCCATCTTGCCGCCCCGCAGCGCCTTGGCGCCCTGCTCGCCGAGCACCCAGGCGATGGCGTCGACGACGTTCGACTTGCCGGAGCCGTTCGGGCCCACCACGCAGGTGATCCCGGGCTCCAGCTTCAGCGTCGTGGCGGAGGCGAAGGACTTGAAGCCCTTGACCGTCAGGCTCTTGAGATGCACCTTCTCGATCCTCGTCCGGTGGCCGCCGTACCGTCGCCGGCTGCGCGGACCTGGTGAACCCGCAGACTAACCCGGGACCGGGACCCCGGCGGCACGCGACCCACCCGGCGTGCGTAACCGCACCGCCGCCGTCGCGCGCCGAAACCGCAAGATCACAATTTCCGGACGCAATTCCCGGAACCGCCGACAAGATCGATAATTGCGGTCGGCGACAAAACGGGTACGCACATGGCTGCGCGCCGGCACTGAAGTGTCGGCGCGCTTTTCGGTGTGGTGCGATTCAGTTTTCCGACGACCGGAACTCAGGTCAGCGCGGGCTCGGCGAGACGGAGGAGGTCGTCGGCCTCCGCCGCTGCCGCCGCGAGCCGATCGTTCTCGGCACGCAGCCGCGTGATCTCGAACTCCAGTGCCTGAACCCTGGACCGCAGTCGGGTGACCTCGTCGAGCAGACGCCGGTCGGACGCTGCACCTACGTGGCCGTAGAGGGCCTTCGCCATGCTGAACTCCTCGATATGCGCTGCCGGAAAGGCCGGCCAACGCGCGCCCATGATGTTCGCGGCTGCCATTCCCGAGATATCAGGGCGTGGCTGGGCGCGACTGGCGACACCTACATATTGAGCTGAACCCCCCTCGTTCGTCAAGTTGGCGCAGGCCGTAGATCATCTCCACGTCGGCCGGGCCACTCGTCGGGGGGCTGCCACAAGGGCGCGGACACGCTCTGTCCGGACGCCTTCACTGTACGCCCGGGATTGTCGGAACACCTCACCCTTCCGCCTGCTTCGCCTTAACTCTTTCTTAGCCACGTTGCCGCAGCTTCGGCTGCGCCCGTAGCGTCACCCCGGCTTACCACCGACCCGTGGAGGGGACAGGCGTGTACCGCTGGACCGACCCGATCGACCCGGACGACGCCTCCCGGCGCCCCGAGCCGTCTCCGACCGACAACGGTGCGGCGTGGCACACCGGCCGGCCCGAGCCGCAGTCGTCGTACCTCTTCGGGGACCAGCCGGCCCACCCGCCCGCGCCCGAGCCCGGCGGGTACGCCGACACCGGCGGATACGGCGACACCGGCGGATACGGCGGCTACGGATACGGCGGCTACGGATACGGCCCGGCTCCCGACGCCGGCCCGACCGAGGCGTGGCCGGACCACGATCGGACCGCCGCATGGCCGGGAGCCGGCCACCCGCAGCCGGGATACGACGTCGCGCAGCCGGGATACGACGCCCCACGACCGGGGTATGACGCCGCGCAGCCCGGATACGGCCACGCCCAGCCCGGATACGACGCCGGGCACCCGGCGTACGGCCACCCGGCGCCGTTCGAGCCGGTCGGCGCCGGGCAGCCGGGCCGGGACCGCTGGAACGGCGAGGAGCAGCCGACCGGCGGCTGGGACCGGCCCGACACGGCCTGGCAGCCGGTGACCGACGCCCCGGTCGACGGCAGCCGCCACCGCCCGAAGCGACGCCTGTCCCGTCCGCTCGTGATCGGTGGGGCCGCCGCCGTGGCGACCCTCGTGGTGAGCCTGGGAGTGGGTGCCGTGCTGCTGCCCGACGGCGACGGTCCGGCCGAGCGCACCGCCGCCGACGCGCCGTTGGCCGTCGCCCCGGACGGGCCGGAGCAGACCGCGAGCGCGCCCCCCGCCGACGCGCTCGTCCCGGAATCGGCCAGCCCGTCGGCCGTGCCGACCACGGGCAAGCCGAAGCCGAGCCCGACGAGGAAGGTCACGCCGAAGCCGAGCCGGACCACCGCACCGTCGCGGCAGCGGGACCGGAACAGCGCGCCGAGCAGCACCGCCGCCCGGACCACCTCCTCCTCGGGCGAGCTGAGCGCCGAGCTTCAGCAGGTCGTCGACCTGGTGAACCAGGAGCGGGCCAAGGCCGGCTGCAAGGCGCTGAGCGTCGACACCAAGCTGACGCTCGCCGCCCAGCGGCACAGCCAGGACCAGGCCGACCACAAGAAGATGACGCACGACGGCAGCGACGGCAGCGACGTCGGCCAGCGGCTCGACCGGGTCGGTTACGCCTGGCGGGCGTACGGCGAGAACGTCGCCTGGAACCAGCAGAGCCCGGCCTCGGTGATGGACGCCTGGATGAACTCCGAGGGTCACCGGGCCAACATCCTGAACTGCACGTTCACCCAGATCGGGGTGGGCGTGGCGCGCAGCAACGGGCCGTACTGGACGCAGGACTTCGGCACGCCCCGCTGACCGGCGCGTCGTGACCGGGCCGGCGCTCGTTGACCGGTCGGGGGCGGCGTCGGGCCGCCCGCGTCCGGGGAGCGGTCGATGCGGATCCGGCCGGCGTGCGCCGTGCCGCGCTCCCGGCCGGCCCGCGTCCGCCGACGCGGGCCGCGCCGGGGCGTGGCACTGGCGCTGACCGCGCTGCTCGTCGCCCCGGTGCCGGCCTGCCGCGAGCAGGTCACCGTGCCGCCGGGCGCGCCCACCTCCTGGCCGACCGGGATGGCCACCCGCTGGACGTGGCAGTGGCAGGTCACCGGCCCGGTGGACGTCGCGGTCGACGCGGACGTCTTCCTGCTCGACCCGGTCCGGACCACCTCCACCGAGACCGCCTCGCTCCGCGCCCGTGGCCGCCGGCTGGTCTGTCTCGTCCGGGCCGGCACGTCCGCGGCCGGCGACCCGGACGCCGCCCGTTTCCCGGCCGTGGTGCGCGGCGCGGCGGTGCCGGGCCGGCCGGGGAGCCGGTGGCTCGACGTCCGGCGCTGGGACTCGCTCGCGCCGGTGCTGGCCGACCGGTTCCGGCTGTGCCGGGGCAAGGGCTTCGGCGCGGTGGCGCTGTCCGACGTGGACGGCTACCGGCGTCGCTCCGGCTTCCCGCTGGGTTTCGACGAGCAACTGCTGTTCAACCGCCGGCTTTCCGGGCTGGCCCGGCAGTTCGACCTCTCCCCCGGCCTGGTCGACGACGTGGCGCAGGTGGCCGCGCTGGCCCCCGACTTCGACTTCGCGGTCAACCAGGAGTGCGTACGCCGCCGCGAGTGCGCGAAGCTGCTGCCGTTCGCCGACGCCCACAAACCGGTGTTCCACGTCGAGTTCGCGGGCGAGCCGGCCGCGTTCTGCGTCACCACGGTCGGCTACGGCTTCGCCTCGATCCGCAAGGACCGGCGGCTGGACGCCTGGCGGGAACCCTGCCCGCTGCCGTGAGACCGGGTCGGCCGGGTGTCGGGGGGCCGGACCGGGACGGCCCGGCCCCCCGACGGTCAGGGGACGGCGACCAGTTCCGGCGCCGGGGCGGCGGGCGGCTCGGGCGGCGGGGTGGCCGAGCGGCGGCGCAGGAAGCGCGGCGCCCACCAGTTCGCGTCGCCGAGCAGGGTCATCACCGAGGGCAGCACCACCGCCCGGATGATCGTGGCGTCCAGCAGGATCGCCGCCGCCAGGCCGATGCCGAGCTGCTTGAAGTCGATCATGCTGAGCGTGGCGAAGATCGAGAAGACCCCGACCATCACGATGGCCGCGCTGGTGACCACGCCGGCCGAGGACGTGATGCCGTACGCCACCGCGTCCCGGTTGGGCACGCCCCGGTCGACCGCCTCACGGATCCGGCTGACCACGAAGACGTGGTAGTCCATGGAGAGCCCGAACAGCACCACGAACAGGAACAGCGGCAACCAGGTGACGATCGCGTCCATCGAGGTGAACCCGAGCAGCCCCTCCGCCCAGTGGCTCTGGAAGACCAGCACCAACAGCCCGTACGCGGCGCCGGCGGAGAGCAGGTTCAGCAGGATCGAGGTGAGCGCCACCACCACCGACCGGAACGTCCACGCCATCACCAGGAACGTCAACGCCAGCACGAACGCCGCGACCACCGGCAGCTTCGCCCAGATGTGGTCGGCGTAGTCCTCGCTGGCGGCCACCCCGCCGCCGACCGCGTACTCCACGCCCGGGATGCCCCCGAGCGCCGCCGGGACCAGGTCGTCGCGCAGTTCGTGCAGGGACCGGGACGCCTCGTCCGAGCGGCTGGCGTACGGGGTGGCCACCTCCAGCACCGACACCCGCCGGTCGTCCGACACCCGGATCTCCGGGCCGTCCCCCTCGGCCGGCGCGAAGAGCGGGTCGGTGCCGGCCCGGCCGGCCAGGCCGGTGAGCGCGGCGTGCACCCGGTCGGCCTGGTCGGCGGGGGCCCGCACGGCCACCGTGTGGCTGGTGCCGTTGCTCGGGAAGGCCGCGGCGAGCCGGTCGTACGCCTGCATGGCCGCCGTGGTCCGCGGCACGTCCTCGGTGCCGGGGAACTTGAGCTTCATGCCGAGCGCGGGCGCGGCCAGGGCGAGCAGCAGCCCGACCGAGACCACCAGGGTGGCCACCGGCGCGCGCAGCGCGGGTCGCAGCACGGCCGGCCAGAACCGGGGCCGGGCGGGCTGCCCGTCCCGGCTGCCGCGCGCGGCGGTGAGCCGCCACAGCAGCGGCACCCGGGGCCGGTCGACCCAGCGGCCCAGCTTCGCCAGCAGCGCCGGCAGCACGGTCAGCGAGCCGATCACCGCCACCGCGACCACCAGGATCGAGCCGACGGCGAGCGACGAGAAGATCGCGTCCTGGGCGAGCAGCAGGCCGCCCATCGAGATGATCACGGCGGTGCCGGAGACCACCACGGCGTGCCCGGAGGTCTCCGCCGCGATCTCCACCGCGTCCAGGCCGGACCGGCCCTTGGCCCGTTCCTCACGCTCACGCCGCACGTAGAACAGCGAGTAGTCCACGCCCACCGCCATGCCGATCAGCAGGATGACGCTGGCCGTGGTGTCGGTGGCCGGCACCAGGTGCGAGGCGAGCGTGGAGAGGCCCATCGCGGCGGCCACCGAGGAGAGCGCGAGCAACACCGGCACGCCGGCGGCGATCAGCGCTCCGAACGCGATGATCAGGATCGCCAGCGTCACCGGCAGGCTGAGCAGCTCGGCCCGCTTGAAGTCGTTACCGAGGGTCTCGTCGAGCGCCTTGTCGATGGACGGGCCGCCGACCTCCTCCACCCGCAGTTCGGGGTGGGCCTGCTGCACCGTCGCGGTGGCGTCGCGCAGCGGCTGCACCCGGTCCGCGGCGGTCTCCGGGTCGCCGGACATGGTGATCGGCAGCAACAGCGCGGTCCCGTCCCGCGACGACACCGGCGTACCGACCGAGGCCACGCCCTCGACCTGCCGCAACCGGTCCGCCGCGTCCCGCGCGACGGCCTTCGCGGCGGCCGGGTCGAGCGGCCCCGAGCGGGCGGTGATCAGCACGTTCTCGGTCGCCGGCTGGTGGAAGCCGCCACTGTCGACGATCAGCTCGGCCCGCCCGAACTCACCGATCGCCTGGTCGGCGTTGCTGGCCTCCCTCAGCCCGGCGGCGCTGCCGCCGACGAAGCACACCGCGACGAACACCACCCACAGCGCGATGGCCCGCCAGGGATGCTCCGCACTCCACCGCGCCAACCGCACGGTCACCGGTCGCCTGCCCATATCCGGGTTCCCCCTTCAGACGTCGGCCCCGTGCCGACGTCTGCCGACGTTAGGAGGCACGCGCGGCCCGGACATCGGGGAACGGCCCCGGCTCCTCCCCGATAGGGCTGACCCCACCAGCCGGCCGGAACCGGCCGCGCCGGTCGGGCGGAAAAGGGCGTTTCCGGGTACGTTCCGGCGCGCCGCCGGGGACCGGACGGCGCAGCACACCGGCGCAACCCCGAGCCGGCTCGGGGTCATCCCCGGAGGACGCCCCGGGGACGCGGCTGGCACCGCGGGCAACTGTAGGAGGAACGGTTCATGAACGCCTCACGCCGGATCGGGGCGCCGCAGCGCGGGCAGGGCTCCCCCTCCCGGCCGTACGCGTTCAGCGACCGGTCGAAGTAGCCGCTCTCGCCGTTGACGTTGACATACAGCTCGTCGAAGCTGGTGCCGCCCTGCTTGATCGCCTCGCCGAGCACGTCCCGCACGTGGCCGAGCAGGCGCAACGCCGCCGGGCGGGTCAGCGCGTCGGCCGGCCGCGCGCCGTGCAGCTTCGCCCGCCACAGCGCCTCGTCGGCGTAGATGTTGCCCACCCCGGAGATCAGCGTCTGGTCGAGCAGCGCACGCTTGATCTCGGTGCGTTTGCGGCGCAGCGCGGCCACGAACGCCGCGTCGGAGAACTCCGGGTCCATCGGGTCCCGGGCGATGTGCGCGATCTCGGCCGGCAGGTCCGCCCCGCCCGCCGAGACCGACAGCCCGCCGAACGTACGCTGGTCCACGAAGCGCAGCTCCGGCCCGTCGTCGGCGAACCGGAACCGGACCCGCAGATGCAGCTCGTCGGCCGCGCCGACCGGTTGGAGCAGCAGTTGCCCGGACATGCCCAGGTGGCCGATCACCGCGTCCCCGCTGTCCAGCGGCAGCCACAGGTATTTGCCCCGGCGGCGTACGTCGGTGATCGTCCGGCCGGCCAGCACGTCGGCGAAGTGCGTGCCGCCCGGCGCGTGCCGGCGTACCGCCCGGGGGTGGCGCACCTCGACGGCGGTGATCCGCCGGTCGACGACCCACTGGGCCAGTCCCTGCCGGACGGTCTCCACCTCGGGCAGCTCAGGCACGGCCGGCGCCCGCCTCCGCGTCCTCCGGAGCCGCCGCGTCCGGAGCGGTCGCCGCCGGACCCTCCGGAGCGGTCGCGGCCTCGGCCCGCGCGGCGGCCTCCGCCTGCTCGGTGAGCATCCGCCACGCCGACTCGGCGGCCCGCTGCTCGGCCTCCTTCTTGCTGCGCCCCTCCGCGCCGCCGTAGCGGTTGCCGGCCACCACGACCCAGGCGGTGAACGTCTTCAGGTGGTCCGGCCCGGTGCCCTCGATCCGGTATTCCGGCACGCCCAGCCCCAGCGCGGCGGTCAACTCCTGGAGGCTGGTCTTCCAGTCCAGCGCCGCGCCCCGGCCGGCCGACTCCGCCATCAGCGGGTCGAAGAGCCGGTGGATCACGATGGCGGCGGTGTCCAGTCCGTACTGGAGGTAGATGGCGCCGAGCAGCGCCTCCAGCGTGTCCGCGAGGATGCTCGCCTTGTCCCGGCCGCCGGTGGCCTCCTCGCCCTTGCCCAGCAGCAGGTACGCGCCGAGCCCGTCCGGGCCCAGGCCGCGCGCCACGTCGGCGAGCGCGCGCATGTTGACCACGCTGGCCCGCAGCTTCGCCAACTGCCCCTCGGGCAGGTCCGGGTGGTTGTGGAAGAGCGCGGTGGTGATCACCACGCCGAGGACCGAGTCGCCCAGGAACTCCAGCCGCTCGTTCGTGGGCAGGCCGCCGTTCTCGTACGCGTACGAGCGGTGGGTGAGCGCGCGCTCCAGCAGCTCCGGGTCGAGCGACACCCCGAACGCCGTCTCCAGGTGGCCGACGGGAGCACGCCGCCGCTTCTCGTTGGTCATGGTGCTACCTCGGTGTCGTTGCGGTCAGGTGCGGGATCGTGCGGGATCTCGGCGAGCAGCGCGCGGACGGTGCCGGCGGCGTCGCGACGCCAGAGGTGGGCGGCGAGCGCGATGCCCGAGGCGACGTCCTCCGGGACCGCCGCGCCGTGACACACCACCACCGTGCCGGCCACCCCGAGCAGGGCCGCCGCCCGCGGCACGCCGCCGTTCGCCGGGGGCCCGCCGGCCATCGCGTACGCGCCCTCGATCGCCTTCAACAGGACGTTGCCGGTGAACCCGTCGGTCACCACCACGTCGGCGCGGGCGCCCAGGGCGATGTCGTACCCCTCGACCAGGCCGACGTAGCCGCCCCCGCAGGGCAGCGGCACGGCGGCCAGGGCCGGGTCGGCGGCACGGCGGAGCCGGTCGCCCTTGCCCGCCTCGTGGCCGACCGAGAGCAGCCCCACCCGGGGCGCGGTGACAGCGTGCGCCACGGCCGCGTAGGCGGCGCCGAGGACGGCGTGCCGGGCCAGCGTGGCGGGGCCGGGTTCGAGCGTGCCACCGACGTCCAGCAGCACCACCGGGCCCGCGACGGCGGGCAGCGTGGCGACGAGCGCGGGTCGGCGTATCCCGGGCCAGCGACCGAGGCCGAGCGCGGCGGCGGTGACGGTGGCGCCGGTCGAGCCGGCGGAGACCACGGCGTCGGCGAGCCCGTCGTGGACCGCCTGCACGGCCGTGCGTACCGTGCTCTCGCCGCGCGCGGCGGTCGGGTCGTCGGCCATGCCGACGGCGGCCCGCACCGGGCGGACCGTGACCCGGGCGCGTTGCGCCGAGTCGAGCGCGCCGATCAGCCCGTCGGCGGCCTCGGTCGGGCCGACGAGCAGCAGGCGCAGGTCAGGGTCGGTGCGCACCGCCCGCAGAGCGCCGTCAACCACGACGGCGGGAGCATCGTCCCCGCCGAGGAGGTCGACGGCGATCCGCGCGGTGCCCGGCTCCGACGGTCCGCCGGCCGAGGAACGGCCGGCGGCGGAGGGAGCCGGGGCACCGGGCTTCAGCCGTGGTGCGCGCGCCACCCGAGAAGTGGTCGGGGGCGTCACTCGGCGTCCAGGTCAGACCTCGAGGACCTGGCGGCCGTTGTACGTGCCGCAGACGGAGCAGGCGGCGTGCGGCAGCTTCGGCGACTTGCACTGCGGGCAGGCAACGGTCGCCACCACCGAGGCCTTCCAGTTCGCCCGGCGGGCGCGGGTGTTGCTGCGCGACATCTTGCGCTTGGGGACGGCCACGGTTCCTACTCCTCTGTACGGGTCAGTTGCGACAGGCCCGCCCAACGCGGGTCGATCTGCTGGTGACTGTGGTCGGCGGGCAGATCGTCCCAGTGCACCCCGCAGTCGGGGCACAGTCCTGGGCAGTCCTGCCGGCAGAGCGGGTTGGTCGGCAGCGCGAGCACCACCGCGTCCCGCACCGCCGGCTCCAGGTCGATCAGATCGCCCTGCATCCGGCCCACCTCGTCCTCGTCGGTCGTCTCGTCCGTGGTGCTGTCCTCGTACGCGTACAGCTCCTGGACGTTCACGGCCACCGAGTCGTCGATCTCGCGTAGGCAACGGCCGCACTCGCCCCGGACGGGACCGGTGACGGTCCCGGAGACGAGCACGCCCTCGGACACCGACTGCAACCTCAGGTCGAGGTCGAGGTCCGCGCCCTCCGGCACGCCGATCAACTCCACGCCGAGGTCCGCCGGTGCCGTCACGACCCGCCGGAGCTCACGCAACGCGCCAGGGCGACGCGGCAGGTCCCTCGTGTCGAGGACCAGCGGCGCCCTGGGGTCGAGTTGGCGAGGCGAATGTTTGGGCATAGTCAGACTCCGGCCGGTGAGAGGCCGACAAAAAAGGTTACCTGGGAGACCGGCGGACCGTCGAACCGGGGGCACACCCGCCCTGGTCCGGCGGCAGCCGGCTGTCGGCGACCGGCCCGCGCGCCGCTCAGAAGGGTAGCGGGCGGTCGGCCTCGTCCCCACCGAAGGTGCCGATCTCGCGCAGCGCGTGCATCTTGTCGCGGCCACGCTCTATCGAGGCCAGCGCCCGGGTGAGGAACTGCTCGAAGTTGGCGAGCGCGGTGTCGACGTAGTCGTCGACCTCCTCGCGGAGGCGCTGCGCCTCGGCGCGCGCCTCGCCGATGATCCGGGCGCCCTCGTGCTCGGCCGAGACGGTGATCTCGTTCACCGACACCAGCCGGGCGTGTTCCGCCTCACCCTCGCTGATGATCCGGTCGGCCTCACGCTTGCCGGCCTCCATGATCTTGTCCCGCTCCTCCAGCAACGCGGCGGCCCGGCGCAGGTCGGCGGGAAGCTCGGCGCGCATCTCGTCGAGCGCGGCGATCATCTCGCCCCGGTCGACCATGCAGTTGTTGCGCGACATCGGGACGGAGCGGGCCTGCTCCACCATGGCGATCAGTTCGTCGATGCGATCGAGCGGGTCCACCGGTACCTCACTCCTGTCCTCGTCGGCCGCCCTCCATCATGCGGCCTGCGCCCGGTTTCGGCGCTGCACACATCATGTCGCGCGCCGACCACTCCCGTCCCACCCGCCCCCGGCCGGCGCGTCGCCGCTTCGGGCCCGTCGACGGAGACCCGGTCGCGGGTCAGGGGCGCAGGCGGGTGACGAGCTGCTCGCGGACCACGTCCGGCACGTGGGCGGAGATGTCGCCACCCCACTTGGCCACGTCCTTGACCAGGCTGGAAGAGAGGAACGAGTAGAGCGGGTTGGTCGGCATGAAGAGCGTCTCCACCCCGGCCAGGCCGACGTTCATCTGGGCCATCTGCAACTCGTAGTCGAAGTCGCTCACCGCCCGCAGGCCCTTGATCAGCACGCTCGCCCGCTGGTCGCGGCAGAAGTCGACGAGCAGGCCGCGGAACGACTCCACCCGGACGTTGTCGTAGGAGGCGGTCACCTCGCGGAGCATCTTGATCCGCTCCTCGACGGTGAACAACCCCTGCTTCGACTGGTTGACCAGCACCCCGACGATCACCTCGTCGAACAGCCGGCTGGCCCGGCCGACGATGTCGAGGTGACCGTTGGTTACCGGGTCGAACGAGCCCGGGCAGACCGCACGTCTCATGATCGGCGACCGTACCAAAGGGTGGTCTCGCCGTAGCGGCGACTGCGCTCCGGCGTGATGCCCTCCACCCAGCCGACCGGGCCGGTGCGCCGGGACCGCTCCACGATCACGAGCGCGTCCGGGGCGAGCCAGCCGCCGCCGACGAGCGCGGCGAGCATCGCGGTGAGCTCCGCGTCCGGCGCCGCGTACGGCGGATCGGCGAAGACCACGTCGTACGCCCCGCCGTCCGGCCCGGCCGCGAGCACCCCGGCCACCTTGCCGCTGACCAGGCGGGCGGCCGGCGCGGCCCGCAGCACGGCGATGTTCTCCCGGATCACCCGGGCGGCCCGGGCGTCCGACTCGACGAGCAGCACGTGCGCCGCGCCCCGGGACAGCGCCTCCAGACCGACCGCGCCGGAGCCGGCGTAGAGGTCGGCGAAGCGTGCCCCGTCCAGGTCGAGATCGGCCTGTACGGCGCTGAACAGCGCCTCCCGGACCCGGTCCGAGGTCGGCCGGGTGCCGGCGCCGGGCGGCGCGGCGATCCGCCGCCCGCCGAGCGTGCCGGCCACGATCCGGGTCACCGGTGATCCCTGCGCATCCCCCGACGCTACGCGACGCCGGAAACGGGCGGGTCGACCACCCGGAGCAACGACCTGTGACCCGGCGTACATCAATGATCTCAGATCCATAACGGACCCTTTACGACCCGTCGATCGCGGTAACGCCCGTCGTGTCGATCTCGCTAGGGTCTGCCCCGGTTGCCGTGCGGACGCGCGATTTCGGCCCGTCCGCCGCCGCCCTCTCCCATCCTCCCCTCCTCAGGAGAAGACGTGAACCGTCTCCACCTCCGGCGTGCCGCCGCCCTCACCACCGGCGCGCTGATCGGCCTCGCGGGCGTGGCCGTCGTCGCCGCCCCGGCCGCCGCCCACCACCCCGAGCCGTCCGGCAGCTACTGCGCCACCAAGGACGGCACGGTCACCGTCACCTGGTCGGTGATCAGCAGCGAGCGTGACATCTCCGGCCGGATCACCAAGCTCGAATCCACCGTGCCCGGTGACATCACCGGCGGCCTGGCCGTGGGCGCGGAGCTGAAGAAGCAGGGCGACGGGCCGCTGACCGGCACCCAGACCCACACGTTCACCGGCCGAATCCCCGAGCTGAAGCTGACCGTGGGCGCGCACTGGGACCGGGGCCGCCAGTCCCACGACGGTGAGCGCACCGTCGTGGCCCGGCCCAGCCGCAACTGCGAGGTGGTGGAGAGCCCGTCGCCGTCGCCGTCGGCGACCTCGCCGTCGCCGAGCGCGTCGCCGTCGCCGTCGCCCACGTCGCCCGAGCCCACCCCGACGCCGTCCGCCTCCGTGCCGCCGAGCCCGTCCACGCCGGCCGCGCCGGCGGAGCCGATCTTCAAGCTGGACCAGGACTGCGACTCGATGACCTTCATCGTGGAGAACCCGGCGACGGGTGCCCCCTTCACCGCCACGCTCACCACCGAGAAGGGCGTCACCAAGAAGCTCGTCTCCGAGCCGGGCAAGGCCGCCTCGGTCGAGTTCGACGCCTACCCGGGCCTCAAGGTCACCGTGCGGTACGACGTGGCCGAGGAGTCCGAGACCATCCCGTACACCCAGCCGGAGGACTGCTCCGGCCAGGGTGGCGGCCTGCCGGTGACCGGCCCGGCCGCGGGCGCCATCGCCGGTGGCGCCACGCTGCTGCTGGCCGCCGGCGCCGTGCTGTACGTGGTGGCCCGCCGCCGCCGGATCAGCTTCACCGCCTGATCCATCCGGTTCGCCCCCGAGGGCGCGTCGACCAACCGGTCGGCGCGCCCTCGGCGCTTGATCCACTCCGGCACGCCGAGATGGCGGGATCACACCACGCGGGACACCCCCACCACGCCGAGCTGGTGTGGATCACGCAGGGTCGGAGTCGAGCACCGACGTGACCGCCGCCGGATCGATTTCGGCCTGGTTGGTCAGCAGCACCAGCCGTTGGTCCGAGTCGGGCAGCCAGGCGGCGAACGCCTTGTAGCCGCCGTTGTCCCCGGAATGGTGGACCGCCCGACGGCCGGCCAGCGGGCCGACGAAGAACCCGTATCCGTACGCCTCGCCGGGCCGGCCGGTCGGCGCGTGCGGCGCGGTCAGCGCGGCCACCGAGGCCGGGGCGAGCAGGCGGCCACGGCGCGGCACGTCGAGCCAGGTGAGCAGGTCCGCCCCGGTGCACCAGACGTCACCGGCGCCCATGCTCACGGTCCGCAGGTCCCACGACGGCACCGGCCGCCCGCCCTCGTGCCCGACCGCCACGTCCGGCCGCCCGTCGCCCGGTCCGGCGAAGCTACCCGTCATCCCCAACGGCACGAAGACCTCCTCGGCGAGGAACTCCGCGTACGGCCGACCGGAGGCCCGCTCGACAGCCCGGGCCAGCAGCACGTAGCCGGGGCTGCTGTAGTGCCACGCCGCGCCGGGCCGGAACAGCGGCGGCACGGCGGCGAACGCGGCGAGCAGGGCGTCCGGCTCGGCCGGCGCGGCGAGGTCGACCGCCGGATGCTCCTCCCAGTGGCCCAGGCCCGAGGTGTGCGTGAGCAGGTGGTGAAGCGTGATGCCGGACCACGCCGGCGGCGGGTCGGGCAGCCACCGCACGACGGGATCGGTCAGGCGCAGCGCGCCCCGCTCGGCGAGCAGCAGCACCGCGACGGCCGCCATCTGTTTGCTGATCGAGGCGATCTGGAAGCGGGTGGCCGGGGCGCAGGGCGCCCCGCTGGTCTCGTCGGCGACCCCGGCGACCTCGTCCACCAGGAGTTCGTCGCCCCGGGCCAGCAGGAGCACACCGCGATCGTGAGAAAAGGTCGACATCCGCCGGAGCCTAGGCGCTGGCGGTCAGCCCTTCTCCAGGTATTCGGCCCGCTCGGCGTCGACGAGCGCGGCGACCGACGCCGCCAACGCCGGGTGCCGGGCCAGCTCCGGATCCTCCTCGACCAGCGTGATCGCCTCGGCCCGGGCATCGCGGATCAGGTCGGTGTCGCGCAGCAGCGACAGCAGCCGGAGGTGCGACCGCCGGCCGGACTGGGTCGCGCCCAGCACGTCGCCCTCGCGACGCTGCTCCAGGTCGAGTTCGGCCAGCTTGAACCCGTCGGTGGTGGAGGCCACCGCGTCCAGCCGCTCCCGGGCCGACGAACCCTCGGCCGCCTCGGTGACCAGCAGGCAGAGGCCGGCGGCCGAGCCACGGCCCACCCGGCCGCGCAACTGGTGCAACTGGGAGACGCCGAACCGGTCCGCGTCCAGCACGATCATCACGGTCGCGTTCGGCACGTTGACACCCACCTCGACCACCGTGGTCGCGACGAGCACGTCCAGGTCGCCGGCGGCGTACGCGCGCATCACCGCGTCCTTCTCGTCGGCCGGCAGCCGACCGTGCAGCACCCCGATCCGCAGCCCGTGCAGCGGCCCCTCGGCGAGCAGCGGCGCCACCTCGGTCACCGCCAGCGGCGGGCGTCGACCGTTGTCGTCCTCCCGCGGTGCCTCCTCGTCGGAGACCGGGCCTTCACCGATCCGGGGACAGACCACGTACGCCTGGTGGCCCTTGGCGACCTCCTCGCGCAACCGGCGCCAGGCCCGGTCCAGGAAGGCCGGCTTCTCGGCGGCCGGAACCACGTGCGAGGCGATCGGCGAACGGCCCTGCGGCAACTGGGACAGGGTGGACGTCTCCAGGTCGCCGTAGACGGTCATCGCGACCGTACGCGGGATCGGGGTGGCGGTCATCACCAGCACGTGCGGCGGCTGGTCGGCCTTGGCGCGCAGCGCGTCCCGCTGCTCCACACCGAACCGGTGCTGCTCGTCCACCACCACCAGGCCCAGGTCGGCGAAGTCGACCCCCTCGTAGAGCAGGGCGTGCGTGCCGAGCACGATGCCGGCCCGGCCCTCCGCCACCTCGGCCAGGGCCCGCCGCCGGGCCGCCGCGCCGAGCGACCCGGTGACCAGCTCCACCCGGGTGGCGTCGTCGGCGGCGCCCAGCTCACCGGCCCGGCCGAGCGGACCGAGCAGGTCGAGGATGCCCCGGTGGTGCTGGGCGGCGAGCACCTCGGTCGGGGCCAGCAGCGCGGCCTGACCGCCCGCGTCGACCACCTGGAGCATGGCGCGCAACGCCACCACCGTCTTGCCGGAACCCACCTCGCCCTGCAACAACCGGTGCATCGGGTGCGCGGTGGCCAGGTCGGCGGCGATCTCCCGCCCGACCGCCTGCTGGCCGGAGGTCAACTCGTACGGCAGCCGCGCGTCGAAGGCGTCCAGCAGGCCGCCCGCCTTCGCCGGCCGGGACCGTGCCGGCCACGCCGCCGCCCGGTGCTTACGCTGCACCAGGGTGAGCTGCACGGCGAACGCCTCGTCCCACTTGAGCCGGCGGCGGGCCCGGTAGAGCGCCTCCTTGCTGGACGGCCGGTGGATCTCCCGCAGCGCGACGTCGATGCCGGCCAGGTTGCGGGTGGCCCGCACGGTGGCCGGCAGCGGGTCGTCCGGCGGGGTGAACGTGTCGAGCACCACCCGTACGCAGCGGGCGATCACCCAGGTCGGCACCGCGGCGGCGGCCGGGTAGACCGGGATCAGCGCGCCGGCGAACTCCTCGACCTCCTCGTTGGCCGCCGCCTCGCCGTCGCCGCCCTCGCCGAGCAGGACGTATTCCGGGCCGTTGAGCTGCCGCTTGCCCCGGAACTCGGTCACCTTGCCGGCGAACAGCCCCCACCGGCCCGGGCGCAGCTCCCGCTCCCGCCACGCCTGGTTGCCGAAGAAGGTGCAGGTGAGCACGCCGCCGGAGCCGTCGCCGACGGTGACCTCCAGCAGGTTACCGCGCCGCTGGCGCATCGGCCGGACCGCGGTGCGCTGCACCTGCGCCAGCACGGTGACCTGCTCCCCCACGTCCAGCGAGCGGATGTCGGTGTGCTCGCCGCGCTCGTCGTAGCGGCGCGGGAAGTGGTAGATCAGGTCACCGGCGGTGTGCAGGTCGAGGTGGGCGGCGAGCGCCTTGGCGGTCTTCTCCCCCACCAGCTTCGTCAGCGGCGTGTCCACGGTGGCCGGTTCGCTCGTCATTCGACCCCCAGCAGGAGCGGATAGTGCGGCTGGCCGCCCTCGTACGCCTGCACCTCGACGAACGGCCAGGAGCGCTCGACATGGGCACGGACGCGGTCGGCCAGCCCGGCCGGGGCGTCCGCCCCGCAGAGCAGCGTGACCAGCTCACCGCCGCCACCGAGCATCCGGTCGACCACGGCGGTGCAGGTGTCGGTCAGATCCTGCCCGATCAGGTGCACCTCGCCCTCCACCAGGGCCAGCACGTCGCCCGGACGGCACGGACCGGCGACGGTGAGCGCCTCCCGGCCGGCGTGGCAGACCTCGGCGTAACGGCAGGCGCCGGCGGCCTCCGCCATCGCGATCACGTCGTCCTCGAAGCGTCGCGCCGGGTCGCGCACGGCAAGCGCCGCGAGGGCCTGCACCGGGGAGCGGGTGGGCACCACGCTGACCTTCACGCCGAGGCCGTGCGCCTCCCGCGCCGCCGCGCTCGCCACCGACTGCGTGTTCGGGTCGTTCGGCAGCACCACCACCCGGGCCGCGCCGGTGGCCCGGATCGCGTCGAGCAACTCACCCGTGGACGGGTTGGCCGGCACCACCACGGCGCCCTCGGCGGCGAACAGGTCGGCGATGCCGGCGCCGGTCGCCACCACCACGGCGGCCCGGCCGTCGGGCCGCGCCACCGCCGGCGGCGGGGCGGTCCGGTCGGCGAAGCGGGTCACGCTGATCCGGTGCGGCCGGCCGGCGACCACGCCCGCCTCGACGGCGGCGCCGACGTCGTTGACGTGCACGTGCACGTTCCAGGTGCCGGAGCCGTCGCCGACGACCACCAGCGAGTCACCGAGCGCGGACAACTCGGCGCGCAGCCGCGCCACCGCCTCGTCGGTGGCGTCGAGCAGGTATTGCACCTCGTAGGCGTACGCCTCGGAGCCGGTCTCCCGCGCGGCCGTCCCGGGCCGGCGGAGCGGGGGCGGCGCGGACGCCGGCTGCCCGGGGCTCTCCCCGGTGATCGTCTCGACCAGCGCGTCGAGCAGCAGGCAGAGCCCGCGCCCGCCGGCGTCGACCACGCCGGCGCGGGCCAGCTCGGGCAGTTGCTCCCGGGTGCGGGCCAGCGCCCGGGTCGCCGCGACGGCCGCGGCGCGGGCCACCGCGGGCAGGTCGTCGCTGTCCGCCCGCCGGGCCGCGCCGGCCGCCGCGGCGACCACGCTGAGCAGTGTGCCCTCGACCGGCCGGGAGACCGCGGCGTAGGCGGCGGTGGTGGCGGCGGCCAGCGCGTCGGCGAGCTGGCGGCCCCGGACCACCGGCACGGGCGCCAGCGCGTCGGCGAGGCCGCGAAGGATCTGCGAGAGGATCACCCCGGAGTTGCCCCGCGCGCCGAGCAGCGCGCCCTGGGCCATCAGCCGCAGCGCGTGCCCGTGCGGGGTGTGCCCGCCGTCGGGCAGCGTCTCCAGGTCCATGGCGAGGGCCTGCTGGGCCGAGGTGAGCGTGAGCACCAGGTTGGTGCCGGTGTCGCCGTCCGGCACCGGGTAGACGTTGAGGTCGTCGATCTCGCCCTGGTGCCGCTGGAGGGCGGCCAGCCCGCTCGTGCACCAGCGGCGCACCGCGGCGGCGTCGAGGGTGTCCAGCACGTCGGGAAGCCTACTGGCGCACACCGACACGCGCCCGGTCCGGCGCGCTCGGGGGCGGGTTGGCCGGGGCCACCCGGCATCGGGTAACCTGGCCAGGTTGTCCGTGCAGCGCCTGCCGGCGACCTCATGAACGTATCAATCCCAGGAGTATCCCGTGGCTAGCGTGTGCGACGTCTGTGGCAAGGGGCCGGGCTTCGGCCACAACGTGCCCTGGTCCAAGAAGAAGACCAACCGCCGCTGGAACCCGAACATCCAGTCGGTGCGCACCCCGGCCGGTGGCGGCACCACCAAGAAGCTTCAGGTCTGCACCTCGTGCATCAAGGCCGGCAAGGTCGTCCGCGCCTGACCCGGCGCGCGGGTCACGATCACGACCCGCCCCGCGACATCGCCAGAAGCCGCCCGGATGACTCCGGGCGGCTTCTGGCTGTCGTTCCGCGCCGTCCGACCCGCGACGACGGCTGACCAACCGTACGGCGACCCGCTGGTCCGGGCCGGTTAGGGTGCTGCTGCGCCAGCCGTCCGGTCTTGGCGCGAGCCGTGGGGAGGAACGACCGGTGGACCTCGATCTGGGTCGCGAGCAACTGGTGGTGGTCGGCGCGTCGCTCGGTTCGCTGCGGTGGTTCGACGAGAAACTGCCGGCCGGAAGCGTGGTGCTGGTCGAGGAACCGGACGTGATCCGTCGCCGCGACCTGGTCCGGTTCGCCGACGACCTGCCCATGATCGGCCGGCTGGTGGCGGCGGAATACCAGACCGGCCTCGACGTCGACGCCCTGCTCAACCGGGAACCCGGCCTGACCGCCGCCCGGCTGGTCCTGCCCGGCCTGGAGTACGCGGTGGGCGCCACCGCCCGGCTGGCCGACCGGCTCGGCCTGCCCGGCGCCGGGGTGGCCGCCGCGGACGTCTTCTCGGACAAGCACCGGATGCGGCTGCTGGCCGACGAGATCGGCCTGGCGAACCCCGCCTACGAGCTGGTCGACGACCCGGCGCGGGCGGCCCGGTTCGCCCGCGCGCACGGCGGCCGGTGCGTCCTCAAACCCACCCGCCGCTCGGGCAGCCTCGGCGTGCAGCTCATCACCGACCCGGGCGAGTTGCCCGACCGGTGGGCGGCGAGCGCCGACCCGCCGGCCCCCACCGAGGCCACCGATCGGGGCCTGCCCACCGGCGTGCTCGTCGAGGAGTTGCTCGTCGGCTCCGAGCACAGCGTCGAGCTGCTGGTCGCCGACGGAGACGTGCTCTTCGCCAACGTGACCGACAAGCGGATCGCCGGCGGCCGGCACCCGGTGGAGACCGGGCACACCGTGCCGTCCGCGCTACCCCCGTCCGACCACGACGCGCTGCGGGCGGCGGCGACCCGCCTCGCCACGGCGGCCGGCTTCCGCAGCGGCATGCTGCACAGCGAGTGGATCCTGGTCGGCGGCGTGCCCACGCTCGTCGAGTGTGCCGCCCGGATGCCCGGCGACATGATCACCGCGCTCATCTCGATCGCCTACGAGCGGGACGTCATCGAGGCGTACCTGCGGGTGCTGCGCGGCGAGCGGCCGACGCTGCCGACCCGGCCGACCGGTGCGGTGGCGATCGAGTTCTTCGTCGCCCCACCCGGCCGGGTGACCGCGGTGGACGGCCGGCGCGACGCGCTGCGGGTGCCGGGCGTGCTCGACGTGCGGGTCGACACGAAAGTCGGGCAGACCGTCCCCGAGATGCGCTCCTCGGCGCACCGCAGCGGGCACCTGATGGCCTGGGGCGCGACGCCGGACGAGGCGGCGGTCGCCGCCCGCCGGGCCGCCGGAGAGATCCGCATCACCGTCGGCTGACGCCAGTCGCGGGCGGTCGTCGCGGGCGGTCGTCGCGGGCGGTCAGAGGGTACGGCCGAACGACAGGCAGCCCGGCTCGTCCTGGTAGAAACCGAAGTTCGGGATCCGCTCGTAGCCGGACGAGGTGTACATGGCGATCGCCTCGGGCTGCCTGTCGCCGCACTCCAGCACGATCCGCTTGCGGCCGGCGTCGCGGGCGGACCGCTCGACCGCCGCGAGCACCGACCGGGCCACGCCCCGCCCCCGGACGGCGGGCACGGTGTACATCCGCTTCAGCTCGGCCGTCTCCCCGTCCGTGCCGTGGCTGCGCCAGCCGCCGCAGCCCACCGGCCGCCCGTCGACGTAGGCGACGAGGAAGACGCCCACCGGCGCGACGAACTCCGCCGGGTCGACGGGCGTGTCGTCGCCGCTGCCGCCGTACCGCTCACCGAGGTCCGCCAGCGCCGCCCGGATCAACGTCTGCGACTCGGGCGCGTCGAAGGGCCGCTCCCGGATCTCGATCTCACTCACCAGGCCAGGTTACGACCGGTTCCGGCACCCGTCCGCAGCCGGGCCGGTCATTCCGCCCGCAGCCGGGCCGGTCATTCCGCCCTGCGGCCGAACCGGTCATTCCGCCTTGCGGCCGAGCCGGTCATTCCGCCCCGCGGCCGAACCGGTCATTCCGCCTTGCGGCCGAGCCGGTCATTCCGCCCCGCGGCCGAGCCGGTCATTCCGCCTTGCGGAAGTGATCCCAGCCGCGCGGGCCGTCGTAATCGGCGCCGTCGACGGTGACGCCGGCGCCCGCGGCCACTCGCCCGACCGGACGCCAGCCCGCCGGCAACGCCGTGCCCGCCGGGAACGTCGCGGCCAGGGCGTGGTCGTCGCCGCCGCCCAGGATCCAGGAGTACGGGTCGGCGCCGAGCGCCTGCGCCGCGTCGCGCATCTGCCGGGGCACCTCGAACGCGTCCCGGCTCAGGTCGATCGCGACCCCGCTGGCCGCCGCCACGTGCCCGAGATCGGCGAGCAACCCGTCCGACACGTCGATCATGGCGGTGGCACCGGCTTCGGCGGCCGACGGCCCGGCGGCGTAGGGCACCTCCGGGCGGCGGAACGCCTCGACCAGCAGCCGGGGCGTGCGGAAGCCCCGGGACAGCACCGTGTAGCCGGCCGCCGCCCAGCCGGTACGCCCGGCGAGCGCCACCACGTCACCCGGCCGCGCCCCGGAGCGGACCACCGGTGGACGGCCGCCCAGGTCGCCGAGGGCGGTCACCGCGATGGTGAGCGTCGGGCTCGCCGACATGTCCCCACCGACCACGCTCGCGCCGACCAGACCCGCCTCCGCGCCCAGCCCGTCGGCCAGCTCCTCGGCCCAGGTTGGGTCCAGCTCGGCCGGCATGCAGAGCGCCACCAGCAGCGCGGTCGGGGTGGCGCCCATGGCGGCCACGTCGGCGAGGTTCGCCGCCGCGGCCCGATGCCCCACGTCCCGCGCGCCCGACCAGTCCCGCCGGAAGTGCCGGCCCTCGACCAGCACGTCGGTGGAGGCAACCACCCGCCGGTCCGGCGCCGCCACCAGCGCGGCGTCGTCGCCGGGGCCGAGCAGGCAGCTCTCCCCGTACGACAACCGGGCGGTGACCCGGTCGATCAGCCCGAACTCCCCGACACCCGCGACCGTCATGCCGTCCCCTCGTCCCGCTCCGTCATCCCGCACGACCCACCCCTGTCCCGCACCGACGTGTGCCCGCTCACCGCGTTCACCAGGCGACCGATAGGGATCACCCCCGCTCGGTACGGTAGTTTCACCCTTCGGGCCGCCCCAGGCGGCGACGGACGGAGGTCGAGTCGTGGTACAGGCGTACATCCTCATCCAGACCGAGGTCGGTCGGGCGCGCGACGTGGCCGGTCTGATCGCGGACCTTGCCGGCGTGGTGCGGGTCGACGCCGTCACCGGGCCCTACGACGTGGTCGTGCTCACCGAGGCGAACACGGTCGACGAGCTGGGCAAACTCATCGTCAGCAAGGTGCAGATGGTGCCCGGCATCACCCGCACCCTCACGTGTTCGGTGGTGCGGCTGTAAGTGGAGCAGACGGAGACCACCCCACGCCGGGACCACGCCACCCGCCGCGCCGCGCTCTGGGCCACCCTGGTGGCGGTGCCGGTGACCGTGGCGGTGGCCGGCTTCACGTTCGCCAAGCTCGCCCCGGAGTCCCCGGACGCCACGTCGAGCGCGTCGGCCAGCCCCCGGGCGCAGTCCAGCACACCTGTCGAGGTGCCCGCCCCGGCGCTTGCCCAACGCTCGGCCGTCCTCTGTCGCGCCCTGGTGTCGCAGTTGCCCGACACCGTGCGTGAGCTGCGGCAGCGCCCGGTGACCGCGGGCCCGGAGCAGAACGCGGCGTACGGCGACCCGGCGCTCACCGTGGCCTGCGGTGGCACCGCGCCGGTCAAGCCCTGCCCGTCGCCCACGGCCGGCGGCGACCTGCCCGCAGGGTGTTTCCCGGACACCGACGAGGTGTGGACCGTCAACAAGGTCTGCTGGCACCCGGTGCAGGAGACCGACGCCACGGTGCTGACCGCCGTCGATCGGGAGACCCCGGTCCAGGTGCGGGTGCCGAAGACCTACGAGCAGCCGTTGCAGTGGGTGGCCCCGATCTCCGACGCGATCGTCAGCGCGGTTCCCTCGGCGAAGACGGCCCCCTCGGGCTGCTCCGCCTGACGCCCGCGCCGGCCGTCAGCGGCCGGCGCGGCGGTGCAGGGCGGTCCGGATGAGGCGGTTCACGAGCTTCGGGTATTCCAGCCCGCTCGCCGCCCACATGCGCGGGAACATCGACGTCGGGGTGAAGCCCGGCATCGTGTTGATCTCGTTGAGAACGACGTCCAGCTCCGGGGTGACGAAGAAGTCGACCCGGGCCAGGCCGGAGCAGTCGAGCGCGGTGAAGGCCCGGGCGGCGTAGTCGCGCACCTGCCGGGTCACCGCCTCGGGCAGGTCCGCCGGGACGTCGTACTCGCAGACCTCGTCGGCGAAGATGTACTTGGCCTCGAAGTCGTACCAGTCGCGGTCACCGATCATCCGCACCTCGGCGAGCACCGAGGACTCGGGCGCGCCGCCGGCCTCGCCCTCCAGCACGCCGCACTCGATCTCGCGGCCGACCACGGCGCCCTCGACGAGCACCTTGCTGTCGATCTCCCGGGCGGCGGCGAGCGCGGCGTCGAGGTGCGCCCAGTCGTCGACCTTGGTGATGCCGAACGAGGAGCCGGCCCGGGAGGGCTTGACGAAGACCGGCAGCCCGAGACGCGCCTTGTCCTCCTCACTCAGCGACATCCCGGCGCGCAGCACCGCGTACGGGCCGACCGGGATGCCCTCGGCCGCGCAGAGCTTCTTGGTGAACTCCTTGTCCATGGCGGCGGCCGACGCGAACACGTTCGCCCCGACGTAGGGGATGTCCGCCATCTCCAGCATGCCCTGGATCGTGCCGTCCTCGCCGTACGCGCCGTGCAGCACCGGGAAGACCACGTCCACGTCGGCCAGGGCCACCGGGCCCTGAGCCGGGTCGAGCACCATCAGGCCGCCGACGGCCGGGTCGGCGCGCAGCACGAGTTCGGCGCCGGAGCCGGCGGTGATCTCGGGCAGGCTGCGGTCGGCGATGGCGAGTCGGGCCGGGTCGCCGTCGGCGAGCACCCACTGGCCCTTCCGGGTGATGCCGACCGGGACGACCTCGTACTCGTCCGGGTCGAGGGCGGCCAGCACGCTGCCGGCGCTGACGCAGGAGATGCCGTGCTCGGGGCTGCGGCCGCCGAAGACGATCGCCACACGGGTCTTGCCTGGGGTGGTCATGGTCACCTCATCGTTCGCGGCTGCGGCTGGCCGTGCTCGCCGGTGGCGCTCACCCGGTTGACCTTACTGTGCGTCGTCGGAGCCGGTGGCTGATACCCGGCGAGACACGGCGGCACGTGGCAAACGGTCAAGATGCCGTATACGGGGAGTAACGGCGCGACATGCGCGAACCAGCGCGGGCGGCCGGTGGCGGGACCTGCCACCGGCCGCCCGGCTCTCCCCGACCCTGGTCGCCGCGTGTTCCAGGGCCGGGCCCGGTGTGGTTCAGGTGGCCGGATGCCGGAGCCGGCGACCGACCGCGATGACCTTGACCCGCTGCCGACCGGCCCGCACCATGCCCAGCGCCATGAACGCGCCGGCGATCCGGTCGGCCGCCTCCCGGCTGCTCGCGCCCACGACCTGCCGGCGGCGTTCCGGGCTGGTGCGTTCGTCACGCGCACGACCGCTCGCCGGACGCACGTCGGTGAGGACCACGAGGAACCGGGTCGGCGTCATTCCCGGCCACCCCCGTCCCCCGGGCGGGCCGTCACCGTCATCGCGAACTCCTCCCCGTCTCGGCGGTGCGGGCACGCGACGATCGGGTCGTGGGGGAGTAAAACCCGATCGTCGCGCACCCCATCCCCTCCGATCGCTCACCACCACCGTCGCCACGACAACCGGTGGTGAGGATGCCGTCACAGATTGACAGGTGGACAGCCGTGAATGCAACTCTCATCGGCTTTCTCTCATGCCCAATTTCCCAGCAGATGTGCGACCATCGATACATGGCGCCGAAGACCGCCCGGGCCCGACGGCTCGGCATCCTCCTGCGAACCCACCGTGAGACCGCCGGCCTCACCCTGGAGACCGCAGCCAACGAGATCAACAGCACCCGGAGCACGCTGTCCCGCTACGAGAACGCCCAGACGCTGGTCAGTCCGGCCACCGTCCGCGCGTTACTCACCTGCTACGGCGTGGAGCCCGACGAGATCGCCGCGGCCGTGCAACTGGCCAAGGACGCCCGCCAGCCCGGCTGGTGGGTCTCCTACTCGTACCTGCTGGACCGGCGCACCATCGATTTCATCGCGCTGGAGGCCGAGGCCACCGGCATCGCGAACTTCGAGCCGTCGGTGGTGCCGGGCCTGTTGCAGACCGCCGACTACATCCGCGGGGTGATGCGCGGCGGCCCCCACACGCTCAGCGACGAGCAGGTGGAACAACGTGTCCAGCTCCGGCTGGACCGCCAGCAACGGATCTCCGGCGAGGACCCGCCGATCCTCGACGCCATCATCGACGAGGGCGCGTTGCTGCGCCCGGTCGGCAGCCACCCGGTGATGGCCGACCAGCTCCACCACCTGCTGAAGATGACCGAGCTGCCGAACATCACCGTCCAGGTGATCCCGCTGGCCGCCGGCTACCACCGGGGCACCCGGGGATCGCTGCACATCCTGGAGTTCGCCGACCCCGAGGACCCGATCATCGCCTCGGTGGAGACCGTCGCCGGGCAGATGATCCTGGACCGGCCGGGCGACCTGCGTACCTGCACCAAGATCATGGAGCACCTGCGGACCGTGGCGCTGAGCCCGGCGGCCAGTCGGGACCAGCTCCTCCGTCTGCTGAACGAGAGGTAACCGCATGAACGACTCGAACCGCCCCCACCCGACGGCGGCCGGCTGGCGCAAGAGCAGCCACAGCGGTGACGAGGGCGCCTGCGTCGAGATGGCGCCGCTACCCGAGTCGGTCGCGGTTCGCGACTCCAAGGACCCGGCCGGCCCGGTGCTGGAGTTCCCACCGGCCGCCTGGAGCGCCTTCACCGCCGCGCCCCCACGCGCCTGACCGCGACGCTCGGCGCGCTCGGGGCGTGTTAAGCGGGGCCCCCGCCTCTACCAAAGGCGTTAAGCGGGGGCCCCGCCTCTACCAAAGGCGTTAAGCGGGGGCCCCGCCTTTCATCCGGTCGAGGGCGGCGATGGCGACGCCACGGGCGCCAGCCATGTCCCGGTCGGGGACCAGGGCGAAGGTGGCGAGCGCACGCTGCTCGTCGCGGAGCACGGTGTGCTCCGCGACGGCGGCGAGGAACCAGTCGCGGAACTCCGACGCCGCCTCCACCACGCCCCCGCCGACGAAGTACGCGTGCGGGTCGGTGAAGTTGGCCGCGATGGTGAACAGCCGCCCCAGCGCCCGGGCCTGCTGGCCGAACACCTGGCGGGCCAGCGGGTCGCCCCGCTCGCCGTGGTCACGCAGCAGCTTCGCGGCCCGGGCGGGCTCCTCCGCCGCCAGCGGGTGATCGGGATACCGGGACAGCCAGTACGGCAACAGGTTGCGCCGGATGGCGGTGAGCGAGGCGACGCTCTCCGCGTCACCGGCGAAGCCACAGGCACAGACCGGCACCGGCTGCCCCGGTTCGAGCAGCCCGTCCAGCGGGATGTGCACGTGCCCGAACTCCCCCGCCATGCCGGCCGCGCCGCCGACCACCCGGCCGCTCTCCACCACGCCCCCGCCCAGGCCGGTGCCGACGATCGCGGACACCGACGAGCGGGTCTTCGCGGCCACGCCGAAGTGCACGTGGTGGGCGTAGAGGGCGGCGGCGTTGCCGTCGTTGGCGTACACCACCGGCAGGCCGAGCCGCCGCTCCAACGCGCCGCGCACGTCGAAGCCCCGCCAGGCCGGCTGGGCGAAGTTGGTCGACCCGCGCGAGGAGATCACCCCGGTGGCGCTCGCCGGGCCGGGCGTGTCCAGGCCGACCGCGTGCACCAGCTCCCGGGGCACCCCGGTGTGTGCCAGCACGCCGTCGAACGCCCGCGCGAGCGCCTCGATCGCCGCCTCCGGGCCGGCGCCGACCTCGCTCGGGATCTCCAGCAGCCCGTCCACCAGGAACCGGCCGTCGACGGTCAGCACGGTGGCGTTGTTGCTCGTGCCGCCGTTGTCCAGCCCCACCACCACCGGCACCCCTGCGTTGCCCACCGCCGTCACCTCCCCGCCGAGCCTGACCTGAGGTTAGTTCCCGCCGGGTCCACCCGCCACGCGGAGATCAGCCGGGACGACACGCGGTCACGGCGGTGGCCTCCCGCTCCTCGTCGCGCACCACGGTCGGATCGAGCCCCGCGGCGCGGAGCACCGCGCAGAGCGTCGGCGCCTGCTCGACGCTCACCTCGACCGCGAGGTGCCCGCCCGGGGTCAGCCACTCGGCCGCGCCGGCAGCCACCCGACGCAGCACCGCCAGCCCGTCCGCGCCGCCGTCGAGCGCCACCGGCGCCTCGTGCAGCCGCGCCTCGGCCGGCAGCATCGCCAGCGCGCCGCTCGGCACGTACGGGGCGTTCGCCACCACCAGGTCCAGCCGGCCACGCCGGTCGGCCGGCACCGCGTCGAACAGGTCGCCCTGGTAGACCGGCACGCCCAGCGGGTCGAGGTTGCGCCGGGCGCAGGCCACCGCCAGCGGGTCGATGTCGGCGGCGGCCAGCCAGCGGGGCGCCAGCCGCTCGTGCAGCACCAGCGCGGCGGCGCCGGACCCGCAGCACAGGTCGAGCACCGCCGGCGTCGGCCCGGCGACCGCCGCCGCGGCGTCGACGAGCAGCGCGGTACGCCCGCGCGGGACGAAGACACCGGGATCGACGGCGACCCGCCGTCCGCAGAACTCGGCCCAGCCGAGCAGGTGTTCCAACGGCAGGCCGGCGACGCGGCGCTCGACGAGCCGGGTCAGTGCCCGCGCCGAGTCGGCGGCGGCGATCAGCAGGTCCGCCTCGTCCTCGGCGAAGACGCAACCGGCGGCGCGCAGCCGGCGGACGAGGGTGGGACGGTCGGGGGTGAACACGGTGGATGCCATGGCAAGCCTTTCGGGGAACGCTCGTCGGCGCCCCCGGCGTCGCCTCAGCCCTGGGGCGACACGGACTCGGAGGGAGCGCCGGTCCTCTGCTTGTGGATCGGACTCACCTCCTCGCGTCGGGGCCGCACGGGCCGTGGCTGCCCGTCACGATAGCGGAGCGCGCGGGCCGCCGTCAGCCCGTGGCGGCGTCGAGCGCCGCGGCCACGTCGGCGACCAGGTCGGCGCTGTCCTCGATGCCGCAGGAGAGCCGGACGAACCCGGGCGGGGTGTCGTCGCCCCACTGGGCCCGCCGGTCGGCCGTGGTGTGCAGCCCGCCGAAGGAGGTGGCGGCGGCCACCAGGCGGGACCCGTCGAGGAAGCGGGCGACCCGGTCGGCGTCGCCCAGGTCGAAGGAGAGCACGCCGGGCATCCGCCGCATCTGCGCCGACGCCACCGGGTACGCCGGGTCCGCCGGCCGCCCCGGCCAGCGCAGGCCGGTGACGTCCGGCCGTCCGGCGAGCAACCCGGCCAGCGCCTCCGCGTTGGCGCTCTGCCGGGCCAGCCGCAGGTCGACGGTGGCCAGCGAGCGGTGGGCCAGCCAGCAGTCGAACGCGCCGGGCACCCCACCGGTGGTGGTCCGCCAGGCGGTCACCGCGTCGCGCAGCGCGACCTCGCGCGTCGCCACGTAGCCGAGCAGCAGGTCGGAGTGGCCGGTGAGCGCCTTGGTGCCGGACGCGACCACCACGTCCGCGCCGAGGTCCAGCGGACGCTGCCCGAGCGGCGTCGCGGTGGTGTTGTCGACCGCCAGCAGCGCGCCCGCGGCGTGTGCCGCCGTGGCCAGCGCCGGCACGTCGGCGACGTCGAGCCCGGGGTTCGCCGGCGTCTCCAGCAGCACCAGCCGGACCCCGTCGAACGACGGGTACGGCCCGGCGGTCGGCACGAAGCCGACGCGCACCCCGACGCGCTCGAGCGTGTCGGTGGCGAACGCCCGCACCGGGAAGTAGCCGTCGGCGGGGAGCAGCACGGTGTCACCGGGACGCAGCACGGTCAGCAGCAGCCCGGTGATGGCCGCCTGGCCGCTGGCGAAGACCCGGCAGTCACCGCCCTCCAGTTCGCCGATCGCCGCCTCCAGGAGCCGGCGGGTCGGATTGTCCGGCCGCCCGTACCCGTCGGGGGCCGCCGCCGGTCCGCGCCACGGGTCCAGGTGGTAGGGAGCGGCGAAGACCGGGCCGGGCAGGAACGGCTGACCGGGCGCGGGCGCGGGTAGCCCGGCGTGCACGCTGCGGGTGCCGTCCCCCCAGTCGGCGCTCACTCGTACGACTCCGGCTTGGCGGTGCGGCTCATCAGCGTGTCCACGGCCAGGCGCGGGTCCATCCCCTCGTGGCAGATCCGCTCGATCTGCTCGGTGATCGGCATCTCCACCCCGTGCGCCCGGGCCAGGTCCCGGATGGCCAGGCAGCTCTTCACACCCTCGGCGGTCTGCCGGGTGGCCGCCTGGGCCTGCTCCAGCGTCTCGCCCCGGCCGAGGTGCTCACCGAAGGTGCGGTTGCGGGCCAGCGGCGAGGAGCAGGAGGCGACCAGGTCGCCCATCCCGGCCAGCCCGGCGAAGGTGATCGGGTCGGCGCCGAGCGCCACCCCCAGGCGGGCGGTCTCGGCCAGGCCGCGGGTCATCAGCATGGCCCGGGTGTTGTGGCCGAAGCCCATCGCGGTGGCGATGCCGTACGACAGCGCGATCACGTTCTTCACCGCCCCACCCAGCTCGCAGCCGATCACGTCGTCGTTGGTGTACGGGCGGAAGTAGGGCGTCCGGATCGACGCCTGGACCAGCGCCGTACGCCGGCTGTCGGTGCCGGCGACCACGGTGGCGGCCGGCTGTTCGGCGGCGATCTCGGGGGCCAGGTTGGGCCCGGAGACGACGACCACCCGGTCGGCCGGCACCCCGGCCGTCTCCGTGATCACCTGGCTCATCCGCTTGGTGGTGCCCAGCTCGATGCCCTTCATCAGGGACACGAGCGTGGCGTCGGGAGCCAGGTGGGGGGTCCACTCGGCGAGGTTGCCGCGCAGCGTCTGCGAGGGCACCGAGAGCACCACCACCTCGGCCCCCTCGATCGCCTCGGCGGCGTCGCCGGTGGCGGTGACCCGCTCGGGCAGGCGCACGTCCGGCAGGTACTCCGGGTTGTGCCGCCCGGTCCGGATCGCCTCCGCGACGGCGGCGCGGCGGGCCAGCACGGTCACGTCCCGCCCGGCGTCGGCGAGGATCTTGGCGAACGCGGTCCCCCAGGACCCCGCGCCCAGCACCGCGACGTGCCCGCTCATTCGGACACCTCCGGCGTGCCGGTGCGGGCGGGCCGCTGCCAGAGCGGCGGTGGCGTGCCGCCGCGGATCTCCGCGACCAGGTCCCGGATCCGCAGCATGATGGTGTCCGTCATCTCCTCCAGGATCGCCCGGGTCGGCGTGGCGCCCGCCCACCGGCCCAGGTCGACAGGCGGCCCGGCGACCACCGTCACCGGGATACGCGGGCGCAGCCCGATCCGGGCCGTACGGGGGTCGAACATCCGCTCCGGGCCGACCATGGCCACCGGGATCACCGGGGCGCCGGTGGCCAGCGCCAGCCGGGCCGCGCCGGTCTTGCCCCGCATCGGCCACAGGTCCGGCTCCCGGGTGGTGGTCCCCTCCGGATAGATCACCACGGCGCCTCCCTCGTCCAGCGCGGCGATCAGCTTGTCGAGCGACTTGACCGCCTCGACGCTGCCCCGCTCGACCGGGATCTGCCTGCACCGGTGCAGGATCCAGCCGACCACCGGCACCCGGAACACGCTCGCCTTGCCGAGGAACTGCGGCCAGCGCCCCGCGTCGTGGATGAAGTGCGCGGAGACCAGCGGGTCGGCGTGCGAGATGTGGTTGGGCACGATGATGACGCCCCCGTCGCGCCGCAGGTGCTCCATGCCCCGCCAGGTGCGCCGGGTCCAGACGGTCAACACCGGCTTCACCAGCACCACGGCGAACCGTGGCCAGAATCCCAGCCTCCGCGGTGCCACCCTGCCTCCTCGTTCCGCCCCACGCGCCCCGGGTGAGAATCATGCCTGCTCGCCCCCGGTCCGGCCAGTGCGGGTGCCACCGCCCGCGCTGGCAGGATGGTCACCGTGCCTGAGCCGAGCTGGACCGTGGTGATGCCGGTGAAGCGCCTCGGGGCGGCGAAGAGCCGCCTGCGGGGCGCGCTGCCCGGCGTACCCCACGAGGATCTGGCGCTGGCCCTGGCGGCCGACACGGTCGGCGCGGCGCTCGCGTGTCCGGCGGTCGGTCGGGTGCTCGTGGTCACCGACGACCCGCGGGTGACCGCGGCGGTGACCGCGGCGGGCGCCCGGGTCGCGGCCGACCCGGCGGCCGGGCTCAACGCGGCCTTCCGGCACGGCGCGGAGGTGGCCGGGCCGCGCGCCGCGGTGGCCGGCGTCACCGCGGACCTGCCCGCGCTGCGCCCGGCCGAGCTGGCCGCGGCGCTGCGCGCGGCCGAGGGGGTACGCGGGTTCGTGGCCGACGCCCCGGGCGGCGGCACCGTGTTGCTGGCCGCGCCGGCCGGGGTGCCGCTGGCGCCGGAGTTCGGGCCCGGTTCGGCCGACGCGCACGCGGCGAGCGGGGCGCTGCCGCTGACCGGCGACTGGCCCGGCCTGCGCCGGGACGTGGACACCGCCGCCGACCTGGCCACCGCCGCCGGGCTCGGGGTGGGTCCGCGCACCGGCGCGCTGCTGGCCCGGCGTGGCGTCCCGGTCCGGTACGGTGCTGGCATGCAGGGCACGGTGGCCACCTTCGACGGGTCGACCCGCAGCGGGGTGCTGCTGCTCGACGACGGGACCGAGCTGGCCTTCCCGGCCCGCGCCTTCGACGCCTCCGGGCTGCGCCTGCTGCGGCTCGGGCAGCGGGTGCGGGTGGAGCGGGACGCCACCGGCGAGATCATCCGGGTGACCTTGCCGACGATGGCCTGACAAACCTGGGCGGAGTTCATTTTCTGTTCACCCTCGTCGGGGAATCATGAAGAGGTGAGCACCCCTCGCGAGCCCGCCGGTCCACCGCCGCCCCTTCTCGACCCCGACGCGCCCCGCAACGGCCGCCCCACCCGCGGCCCGGACGGGCGATTCCGCCCCACCCGCCCGCCCGAGGAACGCCTCGACACCGACCCGGAGGCCACCGGCGCCAGCGGGCTGGACGACCCCCTCGACCCGGTCGAGGGGCCCGGCCCGGACGCCGGGCCACCGCCCACGGAGCCACTGCCGGAGGACCGTTTCCTCAACCGGGAGCTGTCCTGGCTCGACTTCAACGCGCGGGTGCTGGCGCTCGCCGAGGACCCGCGGACGCCGCTGCTGGAGCGGGCCAAGTTCCTGGCCATCTTCGCCGGCAACCTGGACGAGTTCTACATGGTCCGGGTGGCCGGGCTGAAGCGACGGCTCTCCGCCGGCCTGCCGGTGCGCGGTGGCGACCGGCTGCCGCTGCGCACCCAGCTCGAACTGATCACCGAGAAGGCGGCCGACCTGGTCACCCGGCACGCCGCCTGCTTCGTCGACGACGTGCTGCCCAAGCTCGCCGAGGAAGACGTGCGCATCCTGCGCTGGAGCGACCTGGACGACGCCGAGCGGGAACGGCTGCGCACCTGGTTCCGGGAACACATCTTCCCGGTGCTCACCCCGCTCGCGGTCGACCCGGCGCACCCCTTCCCCTACATCTCCGGCCGGTCGCTGAACCTGGCCGTGTCGGTGCGCGACCCGGACGGCGGCTCGGAGCTGTTCGCCCGGGTCAAGGTGCCGAACAACGTGCCCCGGTTCGTCCGGGTCGCCCGGGACCGGCCCGGCGTCCGGTTCCTGCCCGTGGAGGACCTCATCTCGGTCCACCTCGGCCAACTCTTCTCCGGCATGCAGGTGGTCGAGTGCCACCTGTTCCGGGTCACCCGCAACGCCGAGGTGGAGGTCGACGAGGACCGTGACGAGGACCTGCTCCAGGCCCTCGAACGGGAGCTGGCCCGACGCCGGTTCGGCCCGCCGGTGCGGCTGGAGGTGGCCGCCTCCATCTCCGACCACATGCTGGAGCTGCTCGTCCGCGAGCTGGACGTGGACGACCACGACGTGCTGCGGGTCCGCGGCCTGCTCGACCTCTCCGCGCTCTGGCAGGTGTACGGCGAGGCCGACCGCCCCGACCTGAAGGACCTGCCGTTCGTGCCCGCCACCCACCCCCGCCTGGCCGAGGGGGAGGTGCCGCGCAGCGTCTTCGCCACCCTGCGCGACGGCGACGTGCTCGTGCACCACCCCTACCACTCGTTCGCGACGAGCGTGCAGCGCTTCGTCGAGCAGGCCGCGGGCGACCCGAACGTGCTCGCCATCAAGCAGACGCTCTACCGCACCAGCGGCGACTCCCCGATCGTGGACGCGCTCGTCGACGCCGCCGCCGCCGGCAAACAGGTGGTGGTGCTCGTCGAGTTGAAGGCGCGCTTCGACGAGGTCGCCAACATCGGGTGGGCGCGCACGCTGGAGCGGGCCGGCTGCCACGTGGTCTACGGCCTGGTGGGTCTGAAGACGCACTGCAAGACCGCGCTCGTGGTGCGGCAGGAGGGCAACCAGATCCGGCGCTACTGCCACATCGGCACCGGCAACTACCACCCGAAGACCGCCCGGCTCTACGAGGACTTCGGCATGCTCACCGCCGACCCGGAGATCGGGGCCGACCTCACCGACCTGTTCAACGTGCTCACCGGCTACAGCCGGCAGACCGCCTTCCGGCGGCTGCTGGTCGCGCCGCAGGGCATCCGCAGCGGCCTGATCGAACGCATCGACCGCGAGATCGAGCACGTCCGGCTGGGCATGCCGGGCCTGGTGCAGTTCAAGGTGAACGCGCTCGTCGACGAGGAGATCATCGACGCGCTCTACCGGGCGTCCCGGGCCGGCGTGCACGTGGACCTGCTGATCCGGGGCATGTGCACGCTGCGCCCGGGCGTGCCCGGGCTGTCGGAGAACATCCGGGTCCGCTCCATCCTCGGGCGGTTCCTGGAGCACTCGCGCATCTTCCGGTTCGGCAACAGCGGCGACGCGGAGTTCTGGATGGGCTCGGCCGACCTGATGCACCGCAACCTGGACCGCCGGGTGGAGGCGCTGGTGCAGGTGAGCGACCCGGTGGCCCGGGCCGAGCTGGACCACGTGCTCACCGCCGCGTTCGACCCCGACGTGGACACGTTCGAGCTGGCCGCGGACGGCACCTGGAGCCGGCGTACCGGCGCCGAGCCGCTGACCCACCTCCAGGACCTGCTGTTGCGCCGCGTCGGCGGGCGGGCGGACTGAGCGGTTCGGACGGCTTACGGTGATCCGATGAGCGATGACGAGCCGGTGCGGATCCGGGCGGCGGGCGGCGTCGTGTGGCGCCCGGGCCCCACCGGCGTCGAGATCTGCCTGGTGCACCGTCCCCGGTACGGCGACTGGTCACTGCCCAAGGGCAAGTTGGACGCCGGCGAGCACCCGCTGGTGGCCGCCGTGCGGGAGGTGGCGGAGGAGACCGACGTCCGGGCGGTGCCGCAGGTGCGGCTGCCCACCGTCCGCTACCGCAGCGAGGGCCGCGCCAAGGCGGTCGACTGGTGGTCGATGCGGGCCGTCGGCAGCGGCGGCTTCCAGCCCGGCACCGAGGTGGACGAGGTGGCCTGGTTACCGGTCGACGTGGCGGCCCGCCGGGTCAGCTACCCGCACGACGCCGAGGTGATCGGCGCGTACGCGGCGCTGCCGCCGGTCACCGCCACGGTGCTGCTGGTCCGGCACGCGCACGCCGGCAAGCGGGGCACCTGGTCCGGTCCGGACGACGGCCGGCCGCTGGACGCCGAGGGCTGGGCGCAGGCCCGGGCGCTGGTCCCGTTGGTGGCCCTGGTCCGCCCGGTGCGCCTGCTCTCCGCCTCGGCCCGCCGGTGCGTGCAGACGCTGGATCCGGCGGCGGCCCGGCTGGACCTGCCGATCGAGGTCTGCGGCGACCTGGACGAGCCGAAGCCGGGCCAGCAGGCCGCGGAGTGCGCGCTTGCCGCCGCGGCGCGGCTGGCCGCGTTGGCCGACGCCGCCGAGCCGGTGGCGGTGTGCAGCCAGGGCAAGGTGATCCCGGGCGCGCTGGAACGGCTCACCGGCCGCGCCGACGACTTCACCACCGCCAAGGGCGGCGGCTGGCTGCTCGCGTTCACCGGCGACCGCCTCCTCGCCCCCGACCGGTTGTAAGGCGGGGGCCCCGCTTAACGCTTTCGGTATAGGCGGGGCCCCCGCTTAACGCCGCCTGTTAAGCGGGGCCCCCGCCTAACCGCCCGCAGGGGCGCTCAGGGCAGCGCCACCGTGACCCGGACCGGGAGGTGGTCGCTGGCCTCGGTGCGCGGGGCGCGCGCCCCGCCGGCGCTCAGGCCGGGCGAGACGAAGACGTGGTCGATCTGGGTGCGCGGGTCGTCCGCCGGGCTGGTCCACAGCGGCCGGGCCGCGCCCAGCGCGTCCGCCAGGCCGGCGCGGGTGAACTCGGCGAACGCCGGGTCGTCCGGCTCGGTGTTCAGGTCGCCGCCGAGCACCAGTGGCCGGCCCGCCGCGTATCCGCGGGCGAACGCGGCCACCTCCCGGGCCTGCTCCACCGGATCCCGGCCGGGTGGCGGTTGCAGGTGGGTGGCGACCACGGCCAGCTCGCGACCGCCGAGGTCGAGCGTGACGCCGAGGGCCTGCGCCCCGGTCGGCGCGCCGTGCGCGGCCAGCGCGCGGCTCCGGGCGGAACGCGCCGGAAAGCGGCTGAGCACCGCGTCGCCCCAGAGCGGATCGGCGGCGGGCGCGAAGACGTACGGCATCCGCAGCCGGTCCGCCACCAGCGCCAGCGTGTCGTGGCCGCCGTTGAGCCACCAGCCCCGGTCGACCTCGCTGAGCAGCACCACGTCCGCCCCGCGCAGCACTCGGACCACCGCGTCGAGGTCCAGCCGCCCATCCAGGCCGAAGCCCATCCGGATGTTGTACGCGGCCACCCGGATCACCGTCGGTGGGCTCGCCGGTCGCGGCGCGGGTGGCGGCGGGCGATGGAACAGCGGCCCGAACGCGGTCAGCAGCACCAGCGCGAACGTGCTCCACCGCCGGGCCGGCTCGGGCAACGCCACCGGCGACCAGGACGGCCCGGCCAACGCCACCAGAACGACGAGGACCGCCGTGACGATCGGCACCCACCCGTTGGGGTACCCCAGGTCGTAGGCGGCGTAGTAGACCACCGTGGCCACCGCGAAGACCACCATCCCGACGGCCGCCGCGCGACCGCGCCGTTGCGCCGCCCGCGCTCCCGTGACCTGTCCGCCGGTCCCGGCCGTGTCGGTGAGCGCCAGGCAGCCGCCGATTCCGGCGGCGGTGAGCAGGTACGCCGGCACGAGCCGCCCGGCCGCGAACAGCACCGCCCCGGCGAACACGGCGACCGGCCAGAGCACCCGGGCCAGCCGGGCCAGCCGGGCCGGCGGCCGGTACAGGGCGGCCAGCAGGAACAGCGCGACCGCGAACGCGCCGAGCGGTGCGGCGCCGCCGGGCGCGTGGGACAGGCCGGGAAAGCCGGACGAGCCGGTGCCCGAGGCCGCGGCCCAGACCGCCGGGGCGAGCGCGATCTGGTTGGCCAGCAACAGCGCCGGGCCGCACAGCAACCACGCCCGACGCCCGCCCGTCGACGGCGGTGCCGCGTCCGGCGCGGTCGACGCCGGTGTCCCGGGCCGTGCCCGCGCCGCCAGCGCGGTGGCGGCCAGGAACGACAGCACCAGCAGGCCGCTCAGGGTCCAGCCGCTCGTCCCGCCGCGCCAGACCAGATCCTCGGTGCCGAGCAGGGCGTGCCCGGTGGCCTGTCCGGCCAGGCCGAGCGCCAGCCCGGGAACGGGCCGGTCCACAAGCGCCGCGGTGGCGGCGAGCCAGACCAGGCCGGCGAGCAGCCCGGCACACGCGAGCCAGAGTTGGGGCGCGCCGCCCGGTCCGGCGGTCAGCGCCAGCCGGGCGGCGGCGAGCACGCCGGCCGAGGCGAGGCCGACCGGGCGGGCGCCGAGCCGGCGTACCAGGGTGGGCGCGGCCAGGGCGAGCACGAACCAGCCGAGCGCGAAGGCACCCAGCAGTTCGGCGGGAGTCTCGGCGGCCCGACCGAAGAGGGTGATGACCGACGGGAGCCAGACCCGCAGCACATCCAGCAGAACCGCGACGCCCAGGGCGAGCGTGAGGGTGGGGAGGTGACGGTGCCGCACGGGCGCCTCTTCTCGTGACCGGCGGGGGTTTCGGCACGGCGATTCTGCGGGCCGGTGTGGCGGCCGGTCAACGCGCGTACCCACGCGCGAGGGCGCCCACCGCGAACGGTGGGCGCCCTCGGGTGGGCCGTCCGGTCAGCGTCGGCTGGCGGCCTTCTTGGCCGGCGCCTTCTTCGCGGGCGCCTTCTTCGCCGCCGTGGTCTTCTTGGCGGTGGCGGACTTCGCCGCGGTCGTCTTCTTCGCCGCGGTTGTCTTCTTCGCCGCGGTCGTCTTCTTGGCCGTGGCGGACTTCGCCGCGGTCGTCTTCTTCGCCGCCGCGGCCGTCTTGGTCGCGGCGGCCTTCTTGGCCGGCGCGGCCTTCTTGCTCGCGGCGGTGGTCTTGGTGGCCTTCGCCGCCGTGGTCTTCTTGGCGGCTCCGGCGGTCTTCGCCGCCGTGGTCTTCTTCGCCGCGGTGCTCTTGGCGGCTCCGGTGGTCTTCTTCGCGGCGCTGGTGTCCTTCGGAACCTTGCCGCTGGCCACCATCTCCTTGAAACCCGCACCCGCCCGGAAGGTCGGGACGGAGGTCTTCTTGACCTTCACCGCCTCGCCGGTCCGCGGGTTGCGAGCTGTTCGGGCTCCCCGAACGCGCTTCTCGAACGCTCCGAAACCGGTGATCGCCACCTTCTCGCCCTTGGTGACCGCCGCCTGGACCTCAGCGAGAACCGCGTCGAGCGCGGCCGTCGCCGTTTTCCGGTCCCCCAGGCGAACGGCGAGCGCCTCGATGAGCTCGGCCTTGTTCACGACTTCCTCCCGATTGTGCAACTGACTCGACGCGAGCCATTCTGCGCGCACCGTATGCCCTGTGCTGCCTGGACACAAACATTCGGTGGAAAAAACCCCTTGTGTCGCAACGGATTCGCCCCCACCGGCGGGGCCGGTGGGGGCGAAAAGGGGTCCGCGGTCAGGCGATCGAGGGCAGGAACGCCGGCCGGCTGGCCTCGAACGTGCCGATCTCCGCCTCGTGGCGGAGGGTGAGTCCAATGTCGTCCAAGCCCTCCATCAGGCGCCACCGGCTGTGGTCGTCGAGCGGGAAGGTCCAGGTGGCGTCACCGGCGTGGACCTCGCGGGCGGTGAGGTCGACCGTGATGGGAGTGGTCGGCTCGGACTCCACCAGATCCCACAATTCCTCGACGGCTTTCAATTCCAGCTCCACCGGAAGGAGACCTTCCTTCAGGGCGTTACCCCGGAAGATGTCACCGAACCGCGGCGAGATCACCGCCCGGAAGCCCCAGTCGCGCAGCGCCCAGACGGCGTGCTCGCGGGACGAGCCGGTGCCGAACTCGGGACCGGCGACCAGAATCGACGCTCCCGAATAGGCGGGGTTGTTGAGCACGAATGACGGGTCCTCCCGCCACGCGTTGAAGAGCCCGTCGGCGAAACCCGTCCGGGTCACCCGCTTGAGGTACACCGCGGGGATGATCTGGTCGGTGTCCACGTTGGACCGGCGCAGCGGCACGGCGGTGCCGGTGTGTGCGGTGAACTTGTCCATCTCGGCTGCCCTTCTACAGGTCGGCGGGGGCGGCCAGCCGGCCGACCACGGCGGTGGCGGCGGCGACCGGCGGGGACACCAGGTGGGTACGCCCACCCCGGCCCTGGCGTCCCTCGAAGTTGCGGTTGGAGGTCGAGGCCGAGCGCTCGCCCGGCTTCAGCGTGTCGGGATTCATGCCCAGGCACATCGAGCAGCCGGCGAACCGCCACTCGGCGCCCGCGTCGGTGAACACCTGGTCCAGCCCCTCGATCTCGGCCGCCTCCCGGACCGCGGCGGAGCCGGGGACCACGAGCATGCGTACGCCGTCGGCGACCCGGCGACCGCGCAGCACGTCGGCGGCGGCGCGCAGGTCCTCCAGTCGCCCGTTGGTGCAGGAGCCGACGAAGACCACGTCCACGGCGAGATCGCGCAGCGGCGTGCCCGGGGTGAGGTCCATGTATTCCAGCGCCCGGCGGGCGGCGACCCGCTCCGGCTCGGTGACGAACTCCTCCGGGTCCGGCACGGTCGCGCCCAACGGCGCGCCCTGGCCGGGGTTGGTGCCCCAGGTGACGAACGGGGTGATCCGGCCCGCGTCGAGCGTCACCTCGGTGTCGAACGTCGCCCCCTCGTCGGTGGGCAGCGTCCGCCAGTATTCGAGCGCCGCGTCCCAGTCGGCGCCCTGGGGCGCGTTGGGCCGCCCCTTCAGGTACGCGAACGTGGTCTCGTCCGGCGCGATCATGCCGGCCTTCGCGCCCCACTCGATGGACATGTTGGCGATCGTCATGCGCCCCTCCATGGAGAGTTCGCGGATCGCCTCGCCCCGGTACTCCACGATGTGGCCGCGCCCGCCGCCGGTGCCCACCTGCGCGATCAGCGCGAGCACCAGATCCTTGGCGGTGACGCCGGGTGCCAGCTCGCCGACGACGTTCACCGCCATGGTCTTCGGCCGGGCCTGCGGCAGCGTCTGGGTGGCGAGCACGTGCTCGACCTCGCTGGTGCCGATGCCGAACGCGAGCGCGCCGAACGCGCCGTGGGTGGCGGTGTGCGAGTCGCCGCAGACGATCGTCATGCCCGGCTGGGTGAGGCCGAGTTGCGGGCCGATGACGTGCACGATCCCCTGGTTCTCGTCACCCAGCGGGTGCAGCCGCACGCCGAACTCGGCGCAGTTTCGGCGCAGCGTCTCGATCTGGGTGCGGGAGGTGGGGTCCGCGATCGTGAGCAGGTCGCCGCGTCGCGCGCGGAACGCCGGGTCGTCGTACCCGGTCGGGGTGTTGTGGTCCTCGGTCGCGATCGTCAGGTCGGTCCGGCGGACGCCGCGGCCGGCCAACCTCAGGCCGTCGAACGCCTGCGGGCTGGTGACCTCGTGCAGCAGGTGCAGGTCGATGAAGAGCAGGTCCGGCTCGCCCTCGGCGGCGCGGACCACGTGTGCGTCCCAGACCTTCTCGGCCAGGGTCCTCGGTTGAGTGACTCCCACCATCTGGACATCCTAAATTCTGGGAGGTAAATTTCGGCTTGTGGGACACAGTATGAGCGGTGTCGGCGTTCTCGACAAGGCGGTGGTCATCCTGGCCGCCTGTGTCGACGGCGCCAGCCTTGCCGAACTCGTTGAACGCACCAAGCTGCCCCGAGCCACCGCACACCGGTTGGCGCAGGCGCTGGAGATCCACCGGATGCTGGTCCGGGACACGCAGGGCCGATGGCGCCCGGGCCCACGCCTGGGCGAGCTGGCCAACGCGGCGCCGGACGTGCTGCTCACCGCGGCCGAGCCTCTGCTCGCCGCGCTGCGCGACGCCACCGGGGAGAGCGCCCAGCTCTACCTGCGCCGCGCCGACGAGCGCATCTGCGTGGCCGCCGCCGAGCGCGCCAGCGGCCTGCGGGACACCGTCCCGGTGGGCTCGGTGCTGCCGATGACGGCGGGGTCGGCGGCGCAGATCCTGCTCGCCTGGGAGCCACCGGAGGCGGTCATGCCGCTGCTCCCCCGGTCCAAGTTCACCGGCCGCACCCTCGCCGAGGTACGCCGGCGCGGCTGGGCCCAGAGCGTGGCCGAGCGGGAGGCCGGTGTGGCGAGTGTCTCGGCCCCGATCCGGGACCGGACGGGCCGGGTGATCGCCGCGGTCAGCATCTCCGGCCCGATCGAGCGCCTGGGCCGCCGCCCCGGCGAACGCCACGCCATGGCGGTGGTCCGAGCCGGCCAACGCCTCTCCGGCCTCTGACCCGCGAAACGGCGAACGGCCCGCCTCGCGGAGAGACGGGCCGTTCGGTGAACGTAGCCCCGACCGGATTCGAACCGGCGCTACCGCCTTGAGAGGGCGGCGTCCTGGGCCACTAGACGACGGGGCCAGGCACTTTTTCCTGCTTCACCGACCCTCGCGGGCGGTGCGGCAGTAGTCTAGCGGCACCAGGTTCAGCGCCGCCGTGGGGGGGGGTCACCCCCGGCACCACGGACAAACAGAACAGCCCGCCCCGGAAAACGGGACGGGCTGACGGTGCTGTAGCCCCGACCGGATTCGAACCGGCGCTACCGCCTTGAGAGGGCGGCGTCCTGGGCCACTAGACGACGGGGCCAGAACTTTCGTGCACTCCGGCAGTGGCAACTGCCGGAATCCAGCGGCCGGGATCCTCACGAACCCGCGGCTGCGCTGGGGTACCAGGACTCGAACCTAGACTAACTGAACCAGAATCAGTCGGGCTGCCAATTACCCCATACCCCATTGGCCCCTTGCGGCGCCGGGAGTGAACTTTACCCTTCCCGTGCCGACAGGCCAAATCCAACCTCCCGAACCGCACCTGAGCTGCGGAAACGGGGCTATCGGACCGGATCAGGCGACCGGAACCACCGGGTTGCTGAGCTCCCCGATCCCCTCGATCCGCACCGTCACCGTATCCCCCTCGGTGAGCGGGCTAACCCCCGCCGGCGTGCCGGTGAGCACCACGTCGCCGGGAAGCAGCGTCATCACGTGGGAGATGTACGACACCAGGCCGGACACGTCGAACACCATGTCCTTGGTCCGGCCGAGCTGGCGCACCTCCATCTCCTCCGGGTTGCGACCCACCTCGCAGCGGATCTCCAGGTCGCTGACGTCGAGCCCGGTGGTGATCCACGGCCCGATCGGGCAGAACGAGTCGAAGCCCTTGGCCCGGGTCCACTGCCCGTCGGAGCGCTGGAGGTCCCGCGCGGTCACGTCGTTGGCGCAGGTGAAACCGAAGATGGCCCGCTCGGCGGCGGCCCGGTCGGCCCGGCGCGCGCCGGGTGCGCCGATGACGACGGCCAACTCCGCCTCGTGCTCGACCTGCTTCGAGAAGATCGGCAACCGGATCGCGTCCCGCGGACCGATCACCGAGGTGGAGGGCTTGAGGAAGAGCAGCGGCTCCTTCGGCACCTCGCTGCCGTGCTCGGCGGCGTGCTCGGCGTAGTTACGGCCGACACACACCACCTTGCTGGGCAGGATCGGCGAGAGCAGCCGCACGTCGGAGAGCGCCCAGCGGGCGCCGGAGAACTGGATCTGCCCGAACGGATGGCCCTCGATCTCGGCGATGGTCAGGCCCTGCGGCCCGGCCTCCATCTCGCCCTCGACGACCCCGAACGACATTCCCTTGGCATGAGCGAAACGAGCGATACGCACCCGGCCAATCTATCCCCGCCCGCCGGGCCGGCCGTCGGACACCGCCAGGTGACACCCGGCACGACCGGGAAAGGGCGCAAGGGTACGCCGGATCTCGCCGGTCCGGGCGGGAAAGGCGGCTTCGTACCCGCCCGGCGGGCCCCGGCCCATAGCTTCGGGACCGGAGGTTCGTTGGTATGCCTGCATCGAGACGACACCACAGGACCCTGGCCGTGCTGGTGAACTGCCTCGGCGTCATCGCCGCCGTGCCGGCGCTGACCCCGGCGGCGCTCCGGGCGACCGCCGTGCCCGTCCCGTCGGCGCCACCGCCGGCCGTGGCCGCCGCGTCCGCCCGGCCCGCCGCGGCGGCCACCCCGATCCCGACCGGCGTGCCGGCGGCGCCCCCGGCGGCGCCGACCACCGGCCCGGCGCCGGTGCGGCCGTCGAAGCCACCGGTGAGCGTGGCCGTCGGCGCGGCCGGCACCCCGGCGCCGGGGTACCGGATCGAGGTCCGCAACGCCGGCACGGGCATGGTCGAGACGATGGTCCGGCAGGAGATGCCGGGTGACGCCCGGGCGACCACGGTGACCGGCGGCGGGCACGCCACCGGCACGGGCGGGGCGGGCGGCGGCGCGATCGTCTGGCGACTGCGACTGCCGGCGCGGAGCACCACCACGCTGCACACCGCGCTGGCGGTGACCGGTCCGGGCACTGCGGTGACGGCTCCCGCCTGCGTCTACGGCACCGACGGCACCCGCCCGTACGACTGCGCCACGGCGACCTGGGTGGGCGGGGCGACGGCCCCGGCCGCGCAATCGGCGGCGGCCCCGGCCTGGCGCCGCCCGCCGGTGCTGCTGGCCGCGCTCACCGCGTTGCTGGTGCTGGCCGGCGGGGCGCTCTGGTGGGCGCTCCGGCGACGCCGGCAGCCCACCGGCCCGGTGACGGCGACCACCGCCACGACCGACCGGGGCACCGTCTACCCCCGCCCGGCGCTCCCCGCGCCCGCGTCCCGCCGTCGCCGGCCGCCGGTCTGGGTGGCGGTGGGCCTGGCGGCGGCGGTGCTGGCCGGCGTGGTGGGCGCGGCGGCGTGGAGCGCCACCCAACGGGTCTCGGCGATGGACACCACCAAACAGCCGACGAGCGGCGCGTGGGTGGGCAGGAGCGTCACCGGGACGCTCGGCGTGCCGCTGCGGGAGACCGCGTTCGAGTTCACCGTCTACCGGATGACCTGCGCCACCGGTGTCGTGCCGACCGCTCCGGGCGGCGGACGGCCCTGCCTGGCCACGGTCGGCGTGCGTAACGTCACGTCCGAGCAGCAGACGTGGCACGGGCAGTTGCAGCGTGCCTACCTGCCCAGCGGCAACTGGGTGGCCGCCGACGAGGACGCCACCAGGGTGGCGAACCTGGGCCGGGACGTGTTCGCCCAACCGGTCGCCGCCGGCCGGCGGGCGCTGCTGCCGCTGGTGTTCACCGTGCCCGGGACGCAGCCACCGAAGCAGTTGGAGCTGCGGAGCGGCGTGTTCTCCGCCGGAGTGCGGGTGGACGTGGACTGATCGGGGAGCCGGGCGGCGGTGCGTACCCTGGGTCCGTGACCGCCGCCCTCGCCCCCGCCGTGCTCGACGCGGCCGACTGGCGGGCCCGCCGGCGCGACCACGAGCAGCGGGTGGACGCCTGGCTGGCGCCGCACCTGGCCCGCCGCCGCACCGGCGGCCGGCATCCGGTGGAGGACTTCCTCTTCACCTACTACTCGCACCGCCCGGCCCAGCTTCGCCGCTGGCATCCGGGTGCGGGCGTGACGCTGCGCGACGCCGACCCGGCGGAGTTCGGCCCGGACTACACCGCCGGCGCCGCCGGTCTCACCCTCGACACCGATCGGGTACGCGCACGTCGCGCCGAGTCGATCGCCTGGATCCGTGCGCTGCTGGCCGCCACCGCCGGCCGCCCGGCGCACTTCGGCTGCTTCGGCATGCACGAGTGGGCGATGGTCTACCGGCAGAGCCAGGAGCAGGTGCGGCACAACGCCTGGCCGCTGCGGCTGGGTCCGGAGGCGACCGCCGCGGTGGTCGAGGAGCGGGGCGTCCGGTGCAGCCACTTCGACGCGTTCCGCTTCTTCACCGCGCCGGCCCGGCCGCTCAACGTGCTCCAGCCGACCCGGGAGCGCCAGCACGAGTTGGAGCAGCCGGGCTGCTTACACGCCAACATGGATCTCTACAAGTGGTCGTACAAGCTCTCCCCGCTGGTGCCGTCGGAGTTGGTGGCGGACGGGTTCGCGCTGGCCCGGGAGATCCGCACCCTGGACATGCGGGCCAGCCCGTACGATCTGGCCGACCTGGGCCACCCGCCGGTGCGGGTGGAGACGCCGGAGGGCCGGGCCGAGTACGCCACCGCCCAGCGCGGGTTCGCCGAGCGGGCCGCCGCGCTGCGGGCCCGACTGCTGGCCGCGGTGGACCGGTCCGATCAGACCTGACGCCCGTCCGGCCGGCCCCGCCGAGGCGGAGCCGGCCGGACGCGCGCGGTCAGCCGAGGGCGCAGACCGGCGTCGGCGGCGGGTTGGGGACGGCGCCGGTGGCCAGGAAGCCGAACGTCGCCTCGGCGCCCGGGGCGAGCGCGCCGTTGTAGCTCGCGCTGCGGGCGACCACCGCCGCCCCGCTCTGCGTCATCTGGGCGTTCCATGCCTGGTTGAGCTGCTGGTCGCCGGGGAACGAGAAGCGGACCACCCAGGACGGGATCGCCACCCCGCCGGTGTTGCGGACGGTCACCTCGGCCTGGAAGCCGCCCGGCCACTGCCCCACGGTGCGCCAGGTGGCCGTGCAGCCGCCCATGGTGCGGGTCGGGGACGGGTAGTCGGTCGGGTGCGGTGGGCCGGTCGGGCTCCAGGTCGGTGACGGCGTGGTCGTGGGCGACGGGCTGTCGGTCGGGTACGGCGGACCGGTGGGCGTCGGGCTCGTCCGGCGCAGGGCGGCGGTCAGCGCCGGATACCACCTGTCGGACATCTTCTGGTCACCGGCGGCGTTGGGGTGCACCCCGTCGTACGTGTCGGTGGCGGTGCTGAAGCCGGTCCACTGGTCCACCACCACGATCGGCGAGGCGGCGGTGGTCTTCCCCGCCGCCCAGCCGTCGATGGCGGCGTTGAGCGCGACGGTCCGCTGCCCGCACTCGGCGCAGCTCGCCGGGTTCATCGGGATGATCTTCGCGACCAGCACGGTGGTGGCCGGGTTGGCGGCCCGCATCTGGTCCACCAGCTTCGAGTACGCGGCCAGGATCGTGCTCGGCGCGATGTTGCTCCAGACGTCGTTGGTGCCGAGGTGCATCAGCACCACGTCCGGGTGGGTGGCGGCGAGCCAGCCGGGCAGCAGGTTCTGGTTGGCGATGTTCGTGGCCAGGTAGCCGCCGTGGCCCTCGTTGTCGCCGTCGTAGGGCGTGCCGCAGCCCTGCGGGCCGAGCGTGCCGACGAAGTCGACGTCGGTGTAGCCGGTGGACTGGAGGCGGTTCCAGAGCACGGCGCGCCAGCAGCCGGGCGATCCGGTGATGGAGTCGCCGAGCGGCATGACACGGATCGGGGCGACGGCCGCGGCGGCCGGCACGGTGGCGGAGGTGAGGGCGAGGCCGAGGCCGAGGACGGGCAGCAGCGCGACGAGTGCGGTCAGCGCGGCGCGCAGGCGGTTTCGGGACATGCGGTGGGGACTCCTGTCACGTGACGGATCAACGGTGACGGCCCTGACGCTCCCGTACGCATTGAAGCGCTTCGACGCCTGCGACTCAACCCTCCGGGTGGCCCCGATGTCGGGTCCACTCGGGCGCGAGGACCGACATGACCGTGGCGTCCACCCAGTCGTCGCCGTCGCGCAGCACCTGCCGCAGCGTGCCCTCGGCCACGAAGCCGACCTTCTCGTAGACCCGGCGGGCACGTGGGTTGAACGCGAACACCTCCAGCCCGACCCGGTGCAGGCCGAGCCGCTCGAAGCCGTATCCGACGGTCAGCCGGACCGCCTCGGTGCCGAGGCCGCGGTCGCGCCCGTCCGGGCCGAGCAGGGTGCGGAAGTTGCAGCTCGCGTTGACCCGGTCCCACTCGTTGAGGACCACCTCGCCGACGCACACACCGGTGGCCCGGTCCACCACGGCCAGGTCGAGCCGGTCGGTCTGCCGGTTGCGGGTGCCGTACCAGGCGCGCAGGCGGGCCGGCGCGAACCCCTCGCCGGGTGGGCTGCCGGTGAGCCGGGCGACCTCCGGGTCGGCCAGGACCGCCGCGAGCGCCGGCAGATCGTCGTCGGTGAACGGACGCAGCACCACCCGCTCGCCGGTGAGCGTGGGCTTGACGGAGAAGTCGATCAACACGGAACAGATTCTCCGATCCGGGCGATCGGCGGCTCAACCGGGTTAACGGTCAGTCGCCGTCCACCCGGCGGTCACGTTTGCGCTGGGACTGGCGCTTCTTCTCGGCCAGCCGGCGCTCCTTGGCGCCCCGGGACGGGCGGGTCGGCCGGCGCGCCTTCGGTGGCGGGGCAACCGCCTCGCGCAGCAGCGCGGCCATCCGCTCCCGGGCCGCCTCCCGGTTGGCCAGTTGCGCGCGGTGCTCGCTCGCGGCCACCGTCAGCACGCCGTCGACGAGCCGGCCGGCGAGCCGGCCCAGGGCCCGTTCCCGCAGCGCCTCCGGCACGCTCGGCGAGCCGGCCAGGTCGAAGCTCAGCTCCACCCGCGAGTCGGTGGTGTTGACGCCCTGCCCACCCGGCCCGGAGGACCGGGAGAACCGCTCCCGCAGCTCGGCGGCCGGCACCACGAGCCGGTCGGTCACCCGCAGTCCGTCGTCCACGCCCCGAGGCTAGCGTCCCGGCCGGTGACTCGTGGTGGCGGTCGGGGTGGGGCTGGCCCGTTCCTCGCCGGAGCCGGACGCCGCGTACGCGGCGGCGCCCACAAGCAGCAGGGCGATCACGGCGGCCTTGACGGCGACGCCGCGGATCGCGGTCCAGGCGTTGCGCCGGGCGCCGGGCACGCTGTTCCGGGCGGCGCGGTAGTCCTTCCAGCCGCGCTTGGCGCGGGCGTACGACGCGCCGACCCCGGCGCCGATGACCAGGCCCACCAGGAGGAGGGCCGCGATGACAGCTTGCTCCACCTCCGCCAGTATCCATACTCAGCGTGATATTTCCATGGTCCGATGATTCTGGGCCGGATATCCGACAGTTCCGGCTTGTCGGCGCAGGTCAGCCGCCCCGGCCGATGATGGTGTCGGCGGTGTGCTGCACCTGGTCGATGGGGATGGCGAAGCCGATGCCGATCGAGCCGGTCCCGTCGATGGTGGCGATGGCGGTGTTCACCCCGACCACCTCACCGCGCGCGTTCACCAGCGGCCCGCCGGAGTTGCCCGGGTTGATGGAGGCGTCGGTCTGCACCGCGGTGTGCCGGCCGTTGCCGATCCGGACCTGCCGGTTGAGCGCGCTGACGATACCGGCGGTGACCGTGCCGGAGAGCCCCAGCGGGGAGCCGACCGCGAGCACCGGCTCGCCCACCCGGGTCGCGTTCGCCTTCGCCAGCGGCAGCGGTGGCAGCCCGGCCGACGCGGGGACCTTGAGCACGGCCAGGTCGCTGTCCGGCGCCCGGCCCACCACCTCGGCGGCGAACCGCCGCCCGTCCGAGGTCTCCACGGTCACCGGGCCGGAGCCGCCCCGGGCCAGGATGTGGTCGTTGGTGACGATGTGCTGCTCGTTGTCGATGGCGAACCCGGAACCGGACGCCCCCGCGCCGGCCCGTCCCGCGACCATCACCGAGACCACCCCCGGGACCGTCTTGCCGGCGGCGGTGACCAGCTCGGCGGGCACCGGGGCGGCGGAGGCCGCCGACGGGCCGGGCCCGTCCCGGTCGGCCGCCCAGGTGCCGGCCGCCGCGCCGGAGACGGTGGAGAGCGCCACCACGGCCGCCGCGCTCAGCAACCGGTCGCGCCAGCTCCGCCGCCCCGCCGGCCCGCCGGACCCGGGTACGTCGGACCAGCCGCGCCCGTCCGGGTCCAGCTCGGGCGAGACGAACCACGGGCCGCGCGGCTCGCCGAGTCCGGTCTGCACTGCCATGCCTGGCTCCTCACGTGTCGTGGGTCGTCCGCCGCAGGTGTGCGGTCAGGGCAGTCGGGAGAACCACCGCAGCGAGCCGGCGGCGGCGCCCATGGCCAGGACCAGCCCGAAGCCGATGAAGCGGGCTGAGATGTCCTGCCGCTGGGTGCGGTAGCCGACCGAGGTGCCGATGTCCTCGTAGACGTCCTTCAGCTCGCGGCTCGTCGACGCCTCGTGGAAGCCGCCGCCGGTCGCCTCCGCGACCGCCTTGAGCGTCTGCCCGTCCACCGGCACCTGGATCGCCCGGCCGCCCCGGTCCACCGACCCGCCGGGCGTGCCGAACGAGATGGTGTGCACCGGGACCTTGGCCGCCACCGCCTGGTCGGCCGCCTCCATCGGGTCCATGCCGGAGGTGTTCGCGCCGTCGGAGAGGATGATGATCCGGGCCGGCGGCGGGTTCTTCGCGGCCGAGGCGTCCAGGCTCTTCACCGCGCCCAGCGAGGTGCTGATCGCCTCGCCGATGGCGGTGCCCTGCACGCCGGTGATCCCCTCGGCGAGCCGCTCGATCCCCTCGTGCAGGGCCTCGCGGTCGGTGCTCGGCGGCACCAGCACCGCGGCGCTGCCGGCGAACGCCACCAGGCCCACGTTGAACTCGTCCGGCAGCCCGTCGACGAACTTCCGGCCCGCCTCCTTCGCCGCGGTCAGCCGGTCCGGGTCCACGTCGCTCGCGAGCATCGAGGTGGACACGTCCACCGCCACCATCACGGTGGCCCGTTCCCGGGGCACCCGCACCTCGGCCTCCGGCCGGGCGAACCCGACCACGAGCAGCGCCAGCATGGCCAGGAAGAGTCCGGCCGGGACGTGCCGCCGCCACGCCGGCCGGCGCGGGGCCACCCGGTCCAGCAGGCGCAGGTTGGTGAAGCGGACCGCGTACCGGCTCTGCCGGCGCTGGAGCACGAGGTAGCCGGCGACGAGCGCGGCGACCGCGAGCAGCAGCCAGAGGCGGGCGGGCGACTGCCAGCTCACGCGGCACCTCCCCGGGTGGCGGCCGGCGCGGTGGCCAGCCGGCGCTGCTCGTGCACGTGCCGGACGACGTCCGCGCACCAGTCCCGGTCGGTGCGCAGCGCCAGGTGGGTCGCGCCGGCCCGGCGCAGGGTGCGGCGCACCCGGTCGCGCTGGGCGGCGGCGGCGCGCGCGTACCGCTCGCGCAGCGCCGGGTCGCCGGTCCACACCTCGCGGTGGCGTCCGCTCTCCGGGTCGACGAGCGTGATCAGCCCGACGTCGGGCAGCTCCAGCTCGCGCGGGTCGGTCACCTCCACGGCGAGCACCTGGTGCCGCACCGCCAGCCGGCGCAGCGCGATCGCCCAGGGCGGCGGCGCGTCCGGGTCGTCGGGCAGCTCGTCGAGGAAGTCGGAGACGACCACGACCAGCCCCCGCCGGGTGGCCACCCGCTGGAGCCCGGCCAGGCCGTCGGCCAGGCCCGTCGCGCCGGGCTCCGACCGGTCGCCGGTACGCGGGGCACCGAGCAACGCGCGGAGCAACCCGAGCAGATGGGTACGTCCGCTGCGGGCCGGGAACCGGCGCAGCCCGTCCGGGGCGAGCACCTGGGCGCCGAGCCGGTTGCCCACGCCGGCGGTGAGAAAGCCGACGCAGGCCACCGCCGCCACCGCCAGTTCCCGCTTGTCCAGGATGGACGTGCCGTACTCCATGCTCGGGCTGGCGTCGACGAGCATCCAGGTGGTCAGCTCCCGGTCGGCGTCGACCTCCCGCACATGCGGGACCGTGGTCCGGGCGGTGACCGCCCAGTCCATCCGGCGTACCTCGTCCTCGCCGGGGCGGTATTCGCGGCTGCCCGCCGCCTCGCTGCCGGGTCCGGGCAGCAGGCCCCGGTAACGGCCGTGCAGCAGGCCGTCGAGCCGCCGGGTGACCGTCAGCTCCAACCGGCGCAGCCGTTCGTCGGGGGCCAGGTCGGCGAGCTGCGGTTCGGCGCCGCCGAGATGCCGGCGGGCGGCGGACGCACCGGGAGCCGTCCCGGCGTACGCGGCCGGGCCGGGCCGGGTGGGCGCGGGGACGGCCCGGCGGGTCATGCCGCCGCCAGGTCCGGCGTCGCCGCCGTCGGTCCGGCCACCAGCCGGGGCGGGGGCACGGCCTCGACCAGGCGGCGCACCACGTCCTCGCCGGAGACGCCGTCGGCCACCGCGTCGAAGGAGAGCACCAGCCGATGGGCCAGCACGTCCACCGCCAGTTCCCGGATGTCCGCCGGCAGCACGTAGTCCCGTCCCCGGATCAGCGCCTGCGCGCGGGCGGCGGCGACCAGGCCGAGGGTGGCCCGGGGGCTGGCCCCGTACGCCAGCAGCGGCGCGACGTCGGGCAGGCCGAAGCGTCCCGGGTCGCGGGTGGCGAGGATGAGGCGGACCACGTACTCGGCGAGCGCGTGGTGGACGAAGACGTCGGCGGCGCGGCGTTGGAGTTCGCGCAGCCGGGCCGGGTCGAGCACCGTCCGCGCGGTGGGGCGCTCGGCGCTCATCCGGTAGAGGATGGCCAGTTCGTCGGCGTCGCTCGGGTAGTCGACCACGACCTTCATCAGGAACCGGTCGCGTTGCGCCTCGGGAAGCTGGTAGACGCCCTCCGACTCGATCGGGTTCTGGGTGGCCAGCACCAGGAACGGGTCGGGTACGGGCCAGCTCCGCCCGGCGATGGAGACCTGCCGTTCGGCCATCGCCTCCAGCAGCGCCGACTGCACCTTGGCCGGCGCCCGGTTGATCTCGTCGGCGAGCACCAGGTTGGCCATGATCGGCCCCAGTTCCACGTCGAACGCCTCGGTGGACGCCCGGTAGATCCGGGTGCCGACGATGTCCGACGGGACCAGGTCGGGGGTGAACTGGATCCGGGAGAACGTGCCGCCGACCACGGTGGCGAGCGTCTGCGCGGCAAGCGTCTTGGCCACCCCCGGTACGCCCTCCAGCAGGCAGTGGCCGTCGGCGATCAGGGCGGTGAGCAGGCGGTCGACGAGCCGATCCTGCCCGACGATCACGCGTTTGACCTCGAAGAGGGTCTGGTCCAGCTCGACGCCGCTCGCGTCCGCATCGACCGGGCTGGGCACGCTGGCCAGGGTGTCCGAGATGTCCGTCACGGTGCTTGCTTCCCGGGCCGGACCGGGGACAAACGTCGGATTATCGGCCCCACTCCGTCCCGGGACGGCCCGGACCGGGAGAAGTTCCCCGACCGGGCGGCAACGACGCGAACCGGGGACGCGCGGGTCGGACCGGGACGGAACACGACACCGGCCCCCACCACGGTGGGGGCCGGTGCGCGGCGGAGCGGATCAGCTCGTGACCACGATGTGGAAGCCTCGCGACGAGGGCGAACCCGCGGAGGTACGGGTCTGCACGAAGACCGCGTTCGGGGTCAGCAGGCGCGGCGCCACGGAGATCTCGCCGGCGGGCGGGACGTTCGCCGAGTCGTTGGTGCCGATCGTCGCCACGTACGCCTTGTGGCTCACGTCGTAGTCGAGCAGCACCTGGTACTGCCCCGGCCACACGCCCGGCCCGGCCGGGAACCGGAACGAGGACACCACGTTGCCGGAGTGCTGCAACAGGGTCCCGGTGGACGACACCACCGCCCAGGCGACCTGACCGGAGGCCGGCGGCGCCAGGGTGGCCCGCATGGCGGACCGCGCGGCCTGCTTCTCGGCGGCGCTCACCGTCGGCTGCTGCCCGGCCACCCGGGCCGGCTGGCCCGTCGACTCGGGCTGGGCGGCGACCGCGATCCCGCCGCCGGCCACGGTAAGGGCCAGCGCGGCAAGCGCCACCACCGTCGCCTTGCGTTTGAAGAATGTAGCCATGACAGATCCCCCTCGGTTGACCGTGGTGATACGGCGGGTGCGCGAAATTGCGGATAATCGGGTATCCGATTTCCGTCTGCACCGCTGCTGAGCTGGTGTTACACGGCAAGTTGAGATGCCTCAACCAGGTGGAACCTAACACCGGAAAATGGGGAGGTCAATAGCGGATATCGCGAGACCGACACCCGTGTAGAACTCGACAAAAATTGCGAGAGACTAACGCTCGACCATTCACGAAATTGATTCGTGGGCAGCGCCGACGGGCCCTTCGTCGGTAGCCTCACCGTCGTGATCACACGTGAGGATCCCCTGCGCCGGGGCGGCCGGTGGATGACGGCGGCGTGCTGGTCGGCGGTCGCGCCGGTGACCGCCTGGGCGGTGCTGCGGCTGGCCGGGCTGGAGCGGGGTCCGCTGGTGCTGACGACCGCGTTCACCCCGTACGTCGCCGCCGTGGCGCCGGTCGCGGCGGTGCTGGCGCTCGCGCTGCGCCGCCGCGCCCCCGCGGTGGTCGCGGCGCTTGCCGCGCTGGCGCTCGTCGGCGCGGTGGCGCCGCGGGCGGTCGCCGACGACCGGCCCCCGGCCGACGGCCCGACGCTGCGGCTGCTCACCGCGAACCTGCGGCTGGGATCGGCCGACCCGGCGGCGCTTGTGGACCTGGTCCGCGCGCAGCGGGTGGACGTGCTCACCGTGCAGGAGCTCACCCCGCAGCTCGCCGCCGACCTGGACCGGCTCGGACTGGCCGCCCTGCTGCCGCACCGGTCGTTGAGCCCGGAGGTGGGTTCCACCGGCTCCGGCCTGTACGCCCGCCACCCGCTGCGCGACCCCGGCCACCGGCGTCATCGGAGATGGTTCCTCACCCAGGCGTACGCGACCGTGCTGGTGCCGGGAGCGCCGCCGCTGCGGGTGGAGTCGGCGCACCCGGGCGCGCCGTACACCCTCGACGCGGTGCCGCAGTGGTGGACCGACCAGCGCGCCCAACCGCCGGCCACCCCGACCGCCGGGCTCAGCGTGCTGGCCGGCGACTTCAACGCCACGCTCGACCACGTCACGATGCGCCGCCTGATCGCGACCGGCTACACCGACGCCGCCGACGCGGTCGGGGCCGGGCTCGCCGGCACCTGGGGCCCGTACGGCGGCGACCCGATCCCGCCGGTCACCATCGACCACGTGCTCGTCGACCGGCGCATCGCGGTCCTCGCCACCGGCACCCGGCCGGTGCCCGGCAGCGACCACCGGGCGCTGCTGGCCGAGTTGCGCCTGCCGGCGGCGTGAGGTCGACGGGTGTTAGGCGGGGCCCCTTCCGCTGCCGGAGGCGTTAAGCGGGGCCCCCGCCTTGCTGAGGCCGTAGGTGAGCGCGTCGACGAGCGCGTGCCAGCTCGCCTCCACCACGTTGGGGTGCACGCCGACAGTGGTCCAGTCCCGGCCCGCGCCGGCGGTCTCCACGAGCACCCGGGTCACCGCGCCGGTGCCGTGGCTGCCCTCCAGGATGCGCACCTTGTAGTCGGCCAGCTCGAACTCGCGCAGCTCCGGGTAGTGCCGGGCCAGCCCGACCCGCAGCGCCTCGTCGAGCGCGTTGACCGGGCCGTTGCCCTCGGCGGTGGCGATCACCCGCTCGCCGCGTACCCGGATCTTGACGGTCGCCTCGGAGACCACCGCGCCGTCCTCGCGGTGCTCGACCAGCACCCGGTACGACTCCAGCGCGAACGGCCGGGCCGGCGCGGCGTCCGGCAGCTCCGAGCGGACCAGCAGCTCGAACGAGGCGTCGGCGGCCTCGAACGACCAGCCGCCGGCCTCCAGTTCCTTGACCCGCCCGGTGACCCGGGACAGGGCGTCCGGATGGTCGGCCAGGTCCAGCCCGAGCTCGCGGCTCTTGAGCTCGATGCTGGCCCGGCCGGCCATCTCGGTCACCAGGATCCGCATGTCGTTGCCCACCACCGCCGGGTCCACGTGGTTGTAGAGCAACGGGTCGACCTTGATCGCGCTCGCGTGCAGCCCCGCCTTGTGGGCGAAGGCGGCGGCCCCGACGTATGCCTGGTGGGTGTCGGGGGCGATGTTGGCGATCTCGGCGATGGCGTGCGCGACCCGCACCATCTGTTCCAGGCAGCCCTCCGGTAGGACGGGCATGCCGAGCTTGAGCTGAAGGTTCGCGACGATCGCGAAGATGTCGGCGTTGCCGGGGCGCTCGCCGTACCCGTTCGCGGTGCCCTGCACGTGCCGCACGCCCGCCTCGACCGCGGCGATGGTGTTGGCCACCGCGCAGGCGGTGTCGTTCTGGGCGTGCATGCCGAGCTGCCCGGGCGCGACCCCGGTCCGCCCGACCAGATCGGCGATCACGGCGGTGACCTGGGAGGGCAGCATGCCGCCGTTGGTGTCGCAGAGCACGAACCGCTCGGCGCCGGCGGCCAGCGCGGTCTCCGCCACGGCGGCGGTGTAGCCCGGGTCGTGCCGGAAGCCGTCGAAGGTGTGCTCCCCGTCGACGAAGACGCGCCGTCCCTGCGCCACCAGGTAGGCCACGGTGTCCCGCACCATCGCGAGGTTCTCCTCGGCGGTGGTGCGCAGCGCCCGCTCGACGTGCCGCAGGTCCGCCTTGGCGACGAGCGCCACGGCCGGGGTCTGCGCGTCGAGCAGCCCGCGCACCTGCGGGTCGTCGGAGACCGCCAGGCCGGCCTTGCGGGTGGCGCCGAACGCGACCAGGACCGCGTGCCGCAGCTTCAGCTCGGTGCGCGCCCGGTGGAAGAACTCGGTGTCCTTGGGCACCGCGCCGGGCCAACCGCCCTCGATGAAGCCGACCCCGAGGTCGTCGAGCAGGCGGGCCACCGCCAGCTTGTCGACCACCGAGTAGCTGAGCCCTTCGCGCTGGGCGCCGTCGCGCAGTGTCGTGTCGTACACCTGGAAGGTCATCGGAGTCCTCTTCTCGTGCCTGGGGAGAGCAACAAAAAGACCCCCCGCGAATGCGGGAGGTCGGCGCGCTCGGCGAGGGGAAAGGCCGGCGCGCTAGCTGCTAATGATCAGGACGGAGCTGGTCACGACCGGTACTCTGCCACCTCCGCCGGTTTTTGGGAGGCGTAATCCACATTCCGGGACGCCGCCGCCGGGTTGGCACCCGGACCCGCTGGGTAACCCCCGGGTCGGAGGAGAGCGTCGCAAGCGACGGCCACCGCCGTCGGGACGGGAGTGGGCAGATGGAGAGACTGGACCCGCACGCCACGCACGCCGGCACCGAACCGATCGTCGACGACGGTCGGGGCGCGGTCGCGGGCGGCGCCCCGGGCGGCGCGTTCGACCCGTGGCGCTACCGGGACGAGGCCGGAGTGGCAAGCGCGGACCTGACCGGCTACAAGGTCGAGGCCACCGACGGCGGCATCGGGAAGATCGACCGCGCCAGCCACGACGTCGACGACAGCTACCTGGTGGTCGACGTCGGCCCGTGGATCTTCGACCGGAAGGTCATGCTGCCCGCCGGCACCGTGAACCACGTCGACCACGACGAGCGGAAGGTCTTCGTCGACCGGGACAAGGACCAGATCAAGGCCGCCCCGGAGTACGACGAGGCCGACCACGCCGACCCGACCTACCGGGACAAGCTCGGCGGCTACTACGGCGAGAACCACTCCGCGCTCCCGCCGGACGGCCCGCCCCGGACCTGACCCGGCACCGGACACGGCCGGCGGGGGCACACCGGTGCCGCCGCCGGCCGTTACCGTGTCAGGGATGGAGGCACCGGAGAATCCCTTCCCCGCGTTGTTCAACTTCCGCGACGTCGGCGGCTACCGCACCCGGGACGGGCGCACCGTCCGACGCCGCCGGCTCTACCGCTCCGACTCCCTGCACCGCATCGACGAGACCGACCGGGCGGCGTTCACCGCGCTCGGCATCCGCACGGTCATCGACCTGCGCCGCCCCACCGAGGTGGAGCGCGACGGCCGGGTGCCGGCCTACGACGGGCTCGCCTACCGGCACATCCACCCCGAGCACGAGGACTGGGCCGCCCGGCGCTACGAGTCCTCCGGCGTCAGCCTGGCCCGCTACCTCGCCGACCGGTACGCCGACCTGGCCCGCACCGGCACCGCGGGGCTGGCCGAGGCGGTCGGCCTGATCGCCGACAGCGCCAACGCCCCGGTGGTGGTGCACTGCGTCGCCGGCAAGGACCGCACCGGCATCGTCTGCGCGCTCACCCTCGCCGTGCTCGGCGTGCCGGACGCCGACATCGTCGCCGACTACGCGCTGAGCACCGCGGCGTCCGAGCGGTTCGGCGCCTGGGTGCGGGCCACCCTGCCGGACGCGGAGGAGCCACCCCCGCCGTTCCTGGCCTCCCCCGCCGAGGCGATGGAGCTGTTCCTCGCCGAGCTGCGCGCGGGCCACGGCTCGGTCGAGGGCTACCTGGCCCACGCCGGCGTCACCGACGAGCAGCTCCGGGCCCTCCCGGCCCACCTGCTGGAGTGACCGCGTGGCCGGCGTCGCCCGGAGGGGCGGCGCCGGCCACGGTGCGGCCGTCAGAGCACGCGGGTGACCCAGCCGTGGCGGTCCTCGACGCGACCGCGCTGGATGTCGACGAGCTGCTGGCGCAACGCCATCGTGGTGCGGCCCGATTCGCCGCCGCCGACGAGGAACTCACCGTCCGGGAAGCGCACCCCACCGATCGGGGTGATCACCGCGGCGGTGCCGCAGGCGAAGACCTCGCGCAGCCGGCCGCTGGCGGCGTCCGCCTGCCAGTCGGCGAAGCTGACCGGCTGCTCCCGCACCTCGTGCCCGGCCTCGGCGGCCAGGGTCAGGACCGCGTCGCGGGTGATGCCCGGCAGGATCGTGCCGCCCAGCGGCGGCGTGACCAGGCTGCCGTCGTCGTAGACGAAGAAGACGTTCATGCCGCCCAGTTCGTCGACGTACCGCCGCTCCACCGCGTCCAGGAAGACCACCTGGTCGCACCCGGCCTCGATCGCCTCGGCCTGGGCCGCCAGCGAGGCGGCGTAGTTGCCGCCGCACTTGGCCGCGCCGGTGCCGCCGGGCGCCGCCCGGGTGTAGTCCGGCGAGACCCAGAGCGTCACCGGCTTCACCCCGCCGGCGAAGTAGGCCCCGGCCGGCGACGCGATGACGCAGTAGAGGTATTCGTTGGCCGGGCGCACCCCGAGGAAGACCTCGCTGGCGAACATGAACGGACGCAGGTAGAGGCTGGCGTCCTCGTCCTCCGGGATCCACTCCTGGTCGATCTCGACCAGCCGGCGCAGCGACTCCACGAACGTCGCGGGCGGCAGCTCCGGCATGGCCAGCCGCCGGGCGGACGCCGCGAACCGGGCCGCGTTGGCCTCCGGGCGGAACATGGTGACCGCCCCGTCGCCGGTCCGGTACGCCTTCAGTCCCTCGAAGATCTCCTGCGCGTAGTGCAGCGCCGCGGTGGCCGGGTCCATCGGGATCGGCGCGCGCGCCTCGACCCGGGCGTCGTACCAGCCCTTGCCCTCGGCGTAGCGGGCAGTGACCATGTGGTCGGTGAACACCCGGCCGAAGCCGGGGTTCGCCAGCAGGGCGGCCCGGTCGGCGGCGGATACCGAAGCGGAATTCGGACGGATCTCGAAATCGAGCTTGTCACCACCGCTCATCGCGCTGACCTCCCTGCGGGTCCCACGGCGCGCGGGATCGCACGCCGACGTCACTGGTGCCAGAAACTTACCCCGAACGGTCGTTCAGCGGATAGCTCCGGCCCCGTACATCGACGATGCCAATCGGGAGGAGCTGGCCCGGAGACGGGTCTGGCGGCCCGGATCCGGGCCGCCAGGAGGGTCGGCCCGGTCAGGCTACGACGTGGCCGGCGAGCCGGTCGCCGACCTCCTCGGTGCGCACCGGCGCCCCGGGGGTACGCGCGGCCAGCTCGGCGGCGACCGCGGCGGTGACCCGCGCGGCGGCGTCGGCGTGCCCGAGCTGGTCGAGCAGCAGCGCGGCGGAGAGCACGGCGGCCACCGGGTCGGCGACGCCCTTGCCGGCGATGTCCGGCGCGGACCCGTGCACCGGCTCGAACATCGACGGGTAGCGCCCCTCCGGGTTGATGCAGCCGCTGGCGGCAAGCCCGATGCCGCCGGTCACCGCGGCGGCGATGTCGGTGAGGATGTCACCGAACAGGTTGTCGGTCACCACCACGTCGTAGCGGGACGGGTTGGTCACCAGGAACATCGCCGCGGCGTCGACGTGCTGGTATTCGGTGGTCACGTCCGGGTGCTCGGCGGCCACCGCGGCGAACGCCCGGGACCACAGCGAGCCGGCGTGGGTGAGCACGTTGGTCTTGTGCACCAGCGTCACCTTGCGCCGTTCCCGGCGGCCGGCGCGCGCGAACGCGTCCCGGATCACCCGCTCGACGCCGTGCCGGGTGTTCAGGCTCTCCTCGGTGGCCACCTCCGCCGGGGTGTCCCGGTGCAGGCTGCCGCCGGCGCCCGCGTACAGCCCCTCGGTGCCCTCGCGGACCACCACGAGGTCCACCTCGCCGGGCTTGACGGCGGCCAGCGGGCCGGTCACGCCGGGCCAGAGCCGGGACGGGCGGAGGTTGACGTACTGGTCGAAGGCGAAGCGGAGCTTGAGCAGCAGGCCGCGCTCCAGCACGCCCGGCGGCACGGTCGGGTCCCCGACCGCGCCGAGCAGGATGGCGTCGTGGCCGGCCAGCTCGTCGAGGACGGTGTCCGGCAGCACCTCGCCGGTGCGGTGCCAGCGCGCCGCGCCCAGGTCGTACTCGGTGGCCTCGATGCCGGGGAGCACCGCGTCGAGGACCTTGCGGGCCTGCCCGACCACCTCGGGACCGATGCCGTCACCGGCCACCACCGCGATGCGTGCCACCTGGCGCTCCTCACCTCGTCGTTCTGCGCAACGGTACGTCGCTGTCCCGCCTCCCGGTACGAATCGTCCAACATTCGGGACATGCTATGCACAGCATGCTCCCAGCCAGCATTCATGACGCGGTCATCTCCGCTGCTTAGGGTCAGGTCACCGGGTTGACGGGCGCCCGGGACCGGCATCGCCGCGACGGCGCGGCGGCCAGCGAGGGGGCGGGTGTCATGCGGATCGACCAGCGGCGGGCGCACTGGGCGGACGAACAACCCCGGGCCCGCTGGGTCGACCAGTCCGCGTTCCGCCAGCCCCGGCCCGACCTGCGTCTCGGTGCCCGCAGCCACCGGGTGGAGCGCGACGGCACCGCCCCCTACGACCGGATCAGCGTCCGCCACACCGTCAGCACCTCCACCGCGGAATACACGTTGCTGCTCAACGCGCCAGACTGGTTCGGCCACCGGGGCGTCGGCGAGGCGCTCCGGGACGCCGTGGCCGAGCTGCGCGCCATCGACCTCACCTACGGCCCCAACCAGCCGGACAGCCTGGTGTCCCGGCTGCGCCGCGACGAGATCAGCCCCGACTCGTACCCGCCGCTGGCCGACCTGGTGGACCGCTGCGCCGCGATGCGGGCGGTCACCGACGGGTGGTTCGACGCCTGGGCGGTCCCGGGCGGCTTCGACCCCGGCGGCCTGCTCGGCGGCTGGGCGGTGGAGCGGGCCGCGGCCCGGTTGCGCGCCGCCGGCATCCACGACTACGCCGTGCTCACCGGCGCCGACCTGACCGTACGCGGCCACGCCGCGCACGGCGGCCCGTGGCGGGTCGCCGTGCACCACCCGACCGACGCGCGCCGGGCGCCGCTGGTGCTGGAGATGACCGCGGGCGCGGTGGGCACGTCCGGCGTCACCGGCCGGCGCGGGCACGTCGTCGACCCGCACACCGGCGAACCGACCGACCGGCTGGTGGCCGCCACCGTGGTCGGCCCCGACCTGGCGGTCGCCGACGCCTACGCCACCGCCCTGTACGCCGCCGGCCCGGCCGGACTGGCCTGGTTCCACGACGGCTCGGACTACCGGGCGCTCTTCGCGCACCACCGCCGCTGACCCGCCGTCACACCCCGCGCTCGGATCCGGGAGGTGGGCCGCGATCGGCCCCCGCGGTCTCGGCAACGACCGTGGGGGCCGGTCAGCGACGAGTGCGCGTGGCTCGCGCAATCGAGGGGTGCGGGCCGACCGGCCGCACGCCCCGACCGCGCCACCCGAAGACGGGCCGGGAAATCGACTCAGCCAAGCACCGCACCGGTACGCTAGCGAATCGACGCAACTCGACGCAAGAGTCTCCACACCGGACCTCTCGGTGTCGTGTCGACAATCAGCAGGTGAATCCCCGGGGCGGGGCAGAAGTGACGAGCGCCGCCCGGGATGGCACGCTGTCCGCCGTGAGTTTCGATCTGAGCGTGTGGGCCCTGCCGGACGGGGCGACACCGGAACGGGTACAGGCGGCGGTGCGGCAGTGCCGCGACGGATGGCACAGCGAGCAGCACCCCGACCCGCGGGTGGTCGGCTTCTACCGCGCCATCACGGCGCGCTACCCCGACCGTCCGGCCCGCCCGGACACCCCGTGGGCGGTGGCGCCGCTGCACGCGGCGGCCGACCACGTCGAGATGAACCTGCACCCGACGTGCCCGGACCAGGTCCTGCTGGACATCGAGCGGCTGGCCGGCGAGCACGACCTGATGCTCTTCGACGCACAGGACGGCTCGGTCTACCCGCCCCCGGCCCGCGTCCGTTCCTGACCCTCCGGAAGGGACGAAGGGCCCGGCCGCACCGGCCGGGCCCCGATCAGTCCTGTTCGGACTACTCGTCGCGCAGGTCCGCCGCGCTGGCCGCGACCGCGCCGATCGAGTCCGCCGCGGAGGTGAGCAGGTCGGCGCCGAGCGCCTGGTCGACGGTGAGCGTCATCAGCGTCTCACCGCCGGCCTCCCGCCGGGCCACCTGCATCGCGGCGATGTTGACGCCGGCCTCGCCGAGCAGCGTGCCGACCGTGCCGACCACACCGGGCCGGTCGACGTAGCGCAGGAAGACCAGGATGCCCTCCGCGCCGATCTCGACGTCGAAACCGTCCACCTCGGTCAGCTTCAGCACGTCGCGGGCGCCGGAGTGGGTCACCGTGCCGGAGACCCCGACGGTACGCCCGTCCGGCAGCGCGCCACGCACGGTCACCAGGTTCGGGTGGTCGGCGGTCTCGGCCGGCGTGGCGAGCGTGACCTCGACGCCCCGCTCGGCGGCCAGGTGCGGCGCGTTGACGTAGGTGACCTGCTCCTCCACCACGGAGCTGAACAGCCCCTTGGTGGCGGCGAGCTTGAGCACCGACACGTCGTGGGTGGCGATCTCACCGCGCACCTCGACGGTGACGCTCGCGGCCACCCCGCCGGCCAGGGCGGTGAAGGCCCGGCCCAGCTTCTCGGCCAGCGGCAGCAGCGGCCGGACGTCCTCGGCGACGACGCCACCGGCCTGCACGTTCACCGCGTCCGGCACGAACTCGCCCTGCAACGCCAGCTTGACGCTCTTCGCCACCGCCAGGCCGGCCTTGTCCTGCGCCTCGTTCGTGGAGGCGCCCAGGTGCGGGGTGGCCACCACGTTGTCGAACGCGAACAGCGGCGAGGAGGTGCAGGGCTCCTTGGCGTACACGTCGATGCCGGCGCCGGCGACCCGGCCCTCGGCGATCGCGTCCGCGAGCGCCTGCTCGTCGACGAGCCCGCCCCGGGCGGCGTTGACGATCCGGACGCCCGGCTTGACGATCGCCAGCTCCTTCTCGCCGATCAGGCCCACCGTCTCCGGCGTCTTGGGCAGGTGGATCGAGATGAAGTCGCTCTCCCGCAGCAGCTCCTCCAGGCCGACCAGGCGCACCCCGAGCTGCGCGGCCCGAGCCGGCTGGATGTACGGGTCGTACGCGATCAGCCGGGTGCCGAACGCGGCGATGCGGGACGCGAACAGCACGCCGATGCGGCCGAGGCCGACCACGCCGACGGTCTTGCCCTGAAGCTCCACGCCCGTGTACTTCGACCGCTTCCACTCGCCGGCCTTGAGCGCGGCGCTGGCGCTCGCGGTGTTGCGGGCCACCGCGAGCAGCAGCGCGACGGCCTGCTCGGCGGCGGAGACGATGTTGGAGGTGGGCGCGTTCACCACCATGACGCCCCGTGCGGTGGCGGCGGGCACCTCGACGTTGTCCAGGCCGACGCCGGCCCGGGCGACCACCTTCAGCCGGGGCGCCGCGGCGACCGCCTCGGCGTCGATCTGGGTGGCGCTGCGTACGATCACCGCGTCCGCCTCGGCGAGGGCGGAGAGCAGGGCCGGGCGGTCGGTGCCGTCCACGTGGCGCACGTCGAAGTCGTGCGCGAGCACCTCGATGGCGGCGGGGGCGAGTTCTTCGGCGATCAGTACGACAGGATTCATCGGTCCTCGTAGACGCTCGGAGTCGGTTGGCCCGGGGCGTCGGGACGCCGCGCTGCGCCCTGCGCCGATCCGTGCCATGGCCGTCGGGTGCCGCGCGAGGGCACCACACCAAGGATGGTAGGGCGCGGCCCGCCCTCCGGGTCCCGGACCGTGGGGTGAGTGCCCTCACACAGCCCCGTCGCACGCCCGACATCCGCCGTTCACGTACACATGCGGCGGCCCGCGGCCCGACGCCGGGGAGAGCGTCGGGTCGCGGGCCGCGCGGTGTGTGTCGGGTCAGGCGGTCTCGGTGAGCGACCGGTCCACCCAGCTCATCATGGCGCGCAGCTTCTGCCCGGTCTCCTCGATCGGGTGCGCCGCGCCCTCGGCCCGCCACTTGGCGAAGTTGGGCCGGCCGGACTCGTCCTCGGCCACCCACTCGCGGGCGAACTCGCCGGACTGGATCTCGCCGAGGATCTTGCGCATCTCCTCCTTGACCCGGGCGTCGACGACCCGGGGGCCGCGGGACAGGTCGCCGTACTCGGCGGTGTCGGAGATGCTGTAGCGCATCCGGGCGATGCCGCCCTCGTACATGAGGTCGACGATGAGCTTCAGCTCGTGCAGGCACTCGAAGTAAGCCACCTCGGGGGCGTAGCCGGCCTCGGTGAGCACCTCGAAGCCGGTCTGCACGAGCGCCGCCGCGCCGCCGCAGAGCACCGCCTGCTCGCCGAAGAGGTCGGTCTCGGTCTCCTCGGTGAACGTGGTCCGGATCGCGCCGGCCCGGGTGCCACCGATCGCCTTGGCGTACGCCAGGGCCAGGCCGAAGGCGTTGCCGCTGGCGTCCTGCTCCACGGCGACCAGGCAGGGCACGCCCTTGCCGTCGACGTACTGGCGGCGGACCAGGTGACCGGGGCCCTTCGGGGCGACCATCGCCACGTCCACCTCGGCCGGCGGCTTGATCAGGCCGTACCGGATGTTGAAGCCGTGGCCGAAGAAGACCGCCTTGCCGGGCGCCAGGTTCGGCGCGATGGCCTCGGTGTAGAGGCCGCGCTGGGCGGTGTCCGGCGCCAGGATCATGATCACGTCGGCCTCGGCCGCCGCCTCGGCCGGGGTGAGCACCCGCAGGCCCTGCTCCTCCGCCTTCGGCCGGCTCTTCGAGCCGGCGGGCAGACCGATCACCACGTCGACGCCGGAGTCGCGGAGCGACAGCGCGTGCGCGTGGCCCTGGCTGCCGTACCCGATCACGGCGACCTTGCGGCCCTGGATCAGGCCCAGGTCGGCGTCGTCGTCGTAGTACACCTCAACGCTCATTGACTTCCCTTTCCTACGGCGGTGCCCGTCGGCCCGTCGAAAAACTGGTGGGTACGGATCAGGCGGCGCGCAGCGCCGGGCCGGCGGTGATGGCGCGGGAGCCACGCCCGATGGCCACCGTGCCGGACTGGACCATCTCCTTGATGCCGAACGGCTCCAGGTCACGCAGGAGCGCGTCGAGCTTGTCCGGGGTGCCGGTGGCCTCCACGGTGAGTGTGTCCGGCGCGACGTCGACCACCCGGGCCCGGAACAGGCTCACCGTCTCCAGCACCTGGGCGCGGGCGCTGCGGTCCGCGCGGACCTTGACCAGCAGCAACTCCCGGGCCACCGACACCTGCGGGTCCAGCTCCACGATCTTGAGCACGTTGACCAGCTTGTTGAGCTGCTTGGTCACCTGCTCCAGCGGCGAGGACTCGGCGTTGACCACGATGGTGATCCGGGAGACGTCGGGGTGCTCGGTCTCGCCCACGGCGAGGCTGTCGATGTTGAACCCGCGCCGGGAGAACAGCCCGGAGACCCGGGCCAGGACACCCGGCTTGTTCTCCACCAGCACGGAGAGCGTGTGCAAGGTCATCAGATATCGTCCTCGTCGAAGACAGGGCGCACGCCCCGGGCGAACATGATCTCGTCGTTGCTGGTGCCGGCGGCCACCATCGGCCACACCATCGCGTCCTTGCCGACCACGAAGTCGATGACCACGGGCGCGTCGTTGATCGCCATCGCGGCCTCGATGGTCTTGTCCACGTCGGCGGCGTTCTCGCAGCGCAGCCCGACGCAGCCGAGCGCCTCGGCGAGCTTGACGAAATCGGGGATGCGGTGCTTGTGCGTGCCCAGCTCGGTGTTGGAGTAGCGCTCCCCGTAGAACAGGGTCTGCCACTGCCGGACCATGCCCAGGTTGCCGTTGTTGATCACGGCGACCTTGATCGGGATGCCCTCCAGCGCGCAGGTGGCCAGCTCCTGGTTGGTCATCTGGAAGCAGCCGTCACCGTCGACCGCCCACACCGCGGTGTCCGGCCGGCCCACCTTCGCGCCCATCGCCGCCGGCACGGCGTAGCCCATGGTGCCCAGGCCGCCGGAGTTGAGCCAGGTGTTCGGCTTCTCGTACGAGATGAACTGGCTGGCCCACATCTGGTGCTGCCCGACGCCGGCGACGTAGATCGCGTCCGGGCCGGCGAGCTCGCCCAGCCGCTTGATCACGTGCTGCGGGGCGAGCGTGCCGTCGCCCGGCTCCTCGAAGCCGAGCGGGTAACGCTCGCGCAGGTCGTCGAGCTGGGTCCACCAGTCGGCCAGGTCGACCGCGGGGTGGGCGGCCCGCTCGGCGACGACCGCCGCGATCAACTCGTCGATCACGTGCCGCGCGTCGCCCACGATCGGGACGTCGGCGTGCCGGTTCTTGCCGATCTCGGCCGGGTCGATGTCGGCGTGCACCACTGTCGCGTCCGGCGCGAACGAGTCCAGCTTGCCGGTCACCCGGTCGTCGAAGCGGGCGCCGAGCGCCACGATCAGGTCGGCCTTCTGGAGGCCGTAGACCGCGGCGACCGTGCCGTGCATGCCGGGCATGCCCAGGTGCTGGCGGTGCGAGTCGGGGAACGCGCCGAGCGCCATCAACGTGGTCACCACCGGAATCCCGGTCAGCTCGGCCAGCCGGCGCAGCCCCTCGGTGGCCCCGGCCTTGAGCACGCCGCCGCCGACGTAGAGCACCGGGCGACGCGCCGCGGCCATCAGCCGGGCCGCCTCCCGGATCTGCTTGCCGTGCGGGTGCAGGGTGGGCCGGTAACCGGGCAGGTCCAGCGTAGGCGGCCAGGAGAAGGTGGCCTCCGCCTGGAGGACGTCCTTGGGGATGTCGACGAGCACCGGGCCGGGCCGACCGGTCGAGGCCAGGTGGAACGCCTCGGCCAGCACCCGGGGGATCTCGTCGGCGGTCTGCACCAGGAAGTTGTGCTTGGTGATCGGCAGCGTGATCCCCTGGATGTCGGCCTCCTGGAAGGCGTCCGTGCCGATCGACGGCCGGGCCACCTGGCCGGTGATCGCCACCATCGGCACCGAGTCCATGTAGGCGTCGGCGATCGGGGTGACCAGGTTCGTCGCGCCCGGGCCGGAGGTGGCGATGCAGACGCCGACCCGGCCGGTGGCCTGCGCGTAACCGGTGGCCGCGTGCCCCGCGCCCTGCTCGTGGCGGACCAGGATGTGCCGCACCGTGGAGTCGTAGAGCGGGTCGTACGCCGGCAGGATCGCGCCGCCGGGGATGCCGAAGACCACGTCGACGCCGAGCGCCTCCAGCGACCGCACCAGCGAGCCGGCGCCGGAGACCTGCGCGGTGGCGGGCTGCCGGGCGGGCGCGGCGGCGGTGTCCGCGGCCGGGGCGGCCCGGTTTCCGGCCGGGGCGGCGCCCGGGCGGGGGGCGGGAGCGTGATCGGGGTCGCCGGCCGCGCCGGCGCCCGGGCGGGCTCGTCGGGCGGAGTGGGCGAGGGTCTCTGGCGTGGGTCTCGTCATGGCGGTTCAGGCCTTCGGCTGTGAGTGGGTGACGCGGTTGTCAGGATGGGACGCGGACGTCCCGGCGATGGTCCGACGGCAACAAAAAAGCCCACGTGCAGATGCACGGGGCCAGCGCACTCTCGGTGGGAGAGTGCGCTCAGGTAAGTACTCGCAGCGACCGGTTCGACGACATGTGGCTAAGCCTGACGCATCTCACGCGATGAGTCAACTGATCCCACATTTTGGTTCACCGGGGTGGACGGCTCGGCCGCCGGCACCGCCTCCGCACCCGGTGTCACCTGCGGCGGAGCCTCCACCTGAGGGCGCGGCGCGGGCGGATTGTTCCGCAGCCTGGGCAGCAGCGGCGACGGGGCTCGCACCGGTGGGGCCGGCGGCGCCGGCCGGGCCGCGGCGGGCCGGTTGCCGGGCGCGGTGGCCGCCTCCAACATCGCCTCCAGGTGCTCGGACGGCACCCCCCAGCCGAAGAGCGCGCCCTGCCCGAACCGGCAGCCGGCGGCCACCACCGCGGCCAGTTCCGCCGGGCTCGTCACCCCCTCCGCGATCACCTCCAGGCCGAGCTGGTGACCGAGGCGCATGACGATGTCGACCATCGGGGCGAAGGCCGGCCCCTCGCGGCCGACCGGCCGGACCGGCTCGTGCTCGGCGACCAGGCTGTGGTCGATCTTCAGGATGTCGATCGGCAGCCGCCGGAGCTGCCCGAGCGAGGAGTAGCCGGCGCCGAAGTCGTCGAGCGCGATCCGTACGCCGGTCAGCCGCAACGCGGTCAGCCGCCGGATCAGCTCGTCCAGGTCGGTGGCGACGGCGTGCTCGGTGACCTCCAGCACCAGCCGCTGCGGCGGCACGTGGTGGGCGCGCAGCGCGTCGGCGACCTGGACCACGTACTCCGGGGCGTGCAGCTCGCGCGGCGACACGTTCACCGACACCCAGACGTCGTGCCCGTCGGCCAGCCAGCGGGAGAGCTGGTAGCAGGCCTGGTGCAGCACCCACGCGCCGAGCTTGGCGATCATCCCGCACTCCTCGGCGAGCGGGATGAACTCGTCCGGCCGGACGTTGCCCAGCTCCGGGTGGTGCCAGCGGAGCAGCGCCTCGGCGCCGACCGGCCGGACCGAGGGCAGCGAGGCCACCGGCTGGAAGACCAGCCGCAGCTCGTCCCGCTCGATCGCGCCCCGCAGCTCGTGCTCCAACCGGGTGCGCCGGCTGAGCAACTGGTCGTACGTCGCGTCGTAGCGCTCGATCCGGTTCTTGCCGCGCTGCTTGGCGTAGCGCAGCGCGAGGTCGGCGTTGCGCAGCAGCAGCTCGACGTCGTGGTTGCCGTGACTGCCGGCCACCCCGATGCTGACCGACAGGAAGACCGGCCCGTCCGCCTGCTCGTACGGCCGGCCGAGCACCCCGAGCAGCCGCTCGGCCACCGGCCCCGGCTCGGCCGAGCCGTGCATCAGCACCGCGAACTCGTCGCCGCCGAGCCGGGCGGCCAGGTCACCCGGGCGGAGGTTGCCGCGCAGCCGCCGACCCACCTCGGCCAGCACCGCGTCACCCACGTCGTGCCCGCGCATGTCGTTGACGTTCTTGAAGCCGTCCAGGTCGAGCCCGAGCAGCACGCACGGCACGCCGGACTCGGCGCACCGGTGCAGGGCGCGCAGCAGCCCGCGCCGGTTGGCCAGGCCGGTGAGCGGATCGGTGTGCGCCAGCTCACGGAAGTGCGCCTCCCGCTCGGCCAGCCGGACGGCATAGCCGCGGACGTCGTTGAGGGCCAGGTACTGCCGGGCCACGAGCGCGAACCCCTCGGCGCTGCCGGCCACGATGCCGAATCCGTCGAACCGGCCGCCCTGGGTGAGGTGGTACATCGCGGAGGCGGCCATGGCGAACATCGGCACGAAGGCGTACTCGCCGTCGCGCCGGATCAGGTCGACGTCGAACCGCGTCGCGGCGGCGTGCCGGCCGGCGACGGCGACGGCCAGCAGGCCGGCGGCGGTCACCGCGGCGCCGGCCGCCAGCATGCCCGGGCCGCCCTGGCAGAGCCCGGCGGACACGCCCAGCCCGCCGACGGTCACCGCGATCGCCCCCGCGGCGAGCAGGGCCAGCCAGCCGCGCGGCGGGGCGGCCCGGAGCACCAGGCTCAGCGTCAGCCCGACGGTGAGCGCCGCGCTCACGGTGGCCAGCAGGATGGGCAGGCAGGCGACCGGCGCCGCCGCGCCGAGCAGCCGGGTCGGCGCGCTGACGGCCACCCAGCCGACGAACCAGAGCGCGGTGGCCATGATGACGCCGTCGAGCAGCAGCCGGGCGATGGCGGCCCGGGTCGCCGCCGCGCCGGGCAGCCGGAGCAGCGCGGCCCCGAGGCCGAGCCCGGCCAGGGTGGTCGACACCGAGACCAGCGTGGCCCAACCCGTGCGCTGGCCCTGCCGGTGCGCCCAGTGGTCGCCGGCGGCAAGCAGGCCGCCGAGACCGAGGAGCAGGCTGAGCAGGGCGGCCACGCCGGCGACGGCCAGCAGCAGGTGGGCCTGTCGGCGGGGGCAGACGGGGCGTCGGGCCGACACGGCGAGCATCGCGACGGCGCCGGCCGCGACGAGACCGCTCAGCGACGCGACGGTGACCATCCCCGGGGACGACTGCACACGTCCAACTGTGCCGGATTCGCGCCTCCCGTGGGGCGTCGGGTGTGCAACTGTTGGGACACGGGGCGCGCGGGTGGGGACGGACGGCCCGGCGGTGTCAGACTGGTATCCATGCCTGAGCTGCGGTCGAGGACATCCACCCATGGTCGGACGATGGCCGGCGCCCGGGCCCTCTGGCGGGCCACCGGGATGACCGACGACGACTTCGGCAAGCCGATCGTCGCCATCGCGAACAGTTTCACCCAGTTCGTACCCGGTCATGTCCACCTCAAGGACCTCGGCGGCCTGGTCGCCGACGCGGTGGCCGACGCCGGCGGCGTGGGTCGGGAGTTCAACACGATCGCCGTCGACGACGGCATCGCCATGGGCCACGGCGGCATGCTCTACTCGCTGCCCAGCCGGGAGCTGATCGCCGACGCGGTGGAATACATGGTCAACGCGCACTGCGCGGACGCCCTGGTCTGCATCTCCAACTGCGACAAGATCACCCCCGGGATGCTGCTCGCCGCGCTGCGGCTCAACATCCCGACCGTCTTCGTCTCCGGCGGCCCGATGGAGGCCGGCAAGACGGTGGCCGTCGAGGGCGTCGTCCACTCCAAGATCGACCTGATCGACGCCATGATCGCCTCCTCCAACGAGGCGGTCACCGACGACCAGCTCGGCGAGATCGAACGCTCGGCCTGCCCGACCTGCGGCTCCTGCTCCGGCATGTTCACCGCCAACTCGATGAACTGCCTGACCGAGGCGATCGGCCTGGCGCTGCCCGGCAACGGCTCGACGCTCGCCACCCACGCCGCGCGCCGGTCGCTGTTCGTCGAGGCCGGCCGCACCGCCGTCGAGATCGCCAAGCGCTGGTACGACCAGGACGACGCCTCCGTGCTGCCCCGCTCGATCGCCGGACGGCCGGCGTTCGAGAACGCCGTCGCGCTCGACGTCGCCATGGGCGGCTCGACGAACACCGTCCTGCACCTGCTCGCCGCCGCCCGCGAGGCGGAGCTGGACTTCGACGTGGCCGACATCGACGCCATCTCCCGGCGGGTGCCGTGCCTGGCCAAGGTCGCCCCCAACTCGCCCGACTACCATATGGAGGACGTGCACCGGGCTGGCGGCATCCCGGCCATCCTCGGCGAGATGGACCGCGCCGGCCTGCTCCACCGCGACGTGCGCGCCGTGCACTCCCCCAGCCTCCAGCAGTGGCTGGCCGACTGGGACGTCCGGGGCGGCTCGGCCACCCCCGAGGCGGTCGAGCTGTTCCACGCCGCGCCCGGCGGAGTGCGCACCACCGAACCGTTCTCCACCACCAACCGCTGGTCCTCGCTGGACACCGACGCCGCCGGCGGCTGCATCCGGGACCGCGAACACGCCTACAGCGCCGACGGCGGGCTGGCCATCCTGCACGGCAACCTGGCGCCGGACGGCTGCGTGGTGAAGACCGCCGGCGTGCCCGAGGAGTGCCTGACCTTCCGTGGGCCGGCGAAGGTCTACGAGTCGCAGGACGACGCGGTCACCGCGATCCTCGCCAAGGAGATCGTCGCCGGGGACGTCGTGGTGATCCGCTACGAGGGCCCCAAGGGCGGCCCCGGCATGCAGGAAATGCTCTACCCCACCTCGTTCCTCAAGGGACGCGGGTTGGGGCGGTCCTGCGCGCTGCTCACCGACGGCCGGTTCTCCGGCGGCACCTCCGGCCTGTCCATCGGACACGCCTCCCCGGAGGCCGCCTCCGGCGGGCTGATCGCCCTGGTGCGCGACGGCGACGAGATCGTCATCGACATCCCGGCCCGTTCCATCGAGCTGAACGTGCCCGCCGACGAGTTGGAGGCGCGCCGGGTGGCCGAGGAGAAGCGCGACCGCCCCTACACCCCGCTCGACCGGCAGCGCCCGGTCTCCGCCGCGCTGCGCGCGTACGCCTCGATGGCCACCTCCGCCAGCGACGGCGCCTACCGCCGCGTCCCGGAGTGAAAGGAGGGGCCCCCGCTTAACGCCTGCGGTATAGGCGGGGCCCCCGCTTAACACCCGCCGCCGGTAGGGTCCGGCGACGTGGAGACGACGGTGAGTTACGCACGACTGATCCGACCGGCGATCGACCGGGTCTACGTGGGTGCCCGGTGGGCGGCCCGGCCCCGGATGGAGGCGTTCTACGCCGAACGCGGCTGCGACCTCGGCGCCGAGAACAGCTTCTTCTCCGGCGTACTGGCCCGGCCGGTCCCGGCCGACGCGCTCGCCGACGGCCTGGTCTACACCTCCGGCAGCATGGAGAAAGAGCTGAAGCAGGGCATCTTCGTCCGCGACGACGAGGGCGCCTGGCACCTGACCGAGCTGGGCCGGGAGTTGACGCTGTTCGCGCAGCGGGCCACCGGCGAGGCCGCCGAGGAACTGTGGGGGGCGCTGCTGCCCGGCGTACTGCCCGGCCTGACCATCGTGCCCCGGCTAGCGGACCTGGTCGGCCGGGTGCTGACGCACGGGCAGGCGACCGGCGGGCCGGCGTTCCGGGCCATGTCGCCGCCGTACGAGCCGGCGGGCGCGTCCCCGGCGTTGCTGCTGGTGACGCGGCTGGGCTCGCTGCGGCACCACCGCGCCGACGCGCACCGGGCCGCGTGGCGCGCCGCCGGCCTGACCGCCGACGAGATCCGCGCGCTGCCCGACGGGCCGGAGCGCGCGGCGATCGAGGCCGACACCGACCGTCGCGACGAGCCCGCGTACGCGGTGCTCACCGACGCCGAGCGGTGGGAGTTGCTGGCCGGGCTGGCTGCCCTACCCAACTAGGCGCACGCCGTCGTCGTCATGGCGGTGCACGGTGTGGCCGTCGCGGGTCACGCGCAGGGTCAACGCCCGGCCGGCGTGCTGCGCAGCGAGCCGGAGCAACGCGGGCACCGGGTCGGTGACGGGCTCGCGGGCCGGTGAGCCGGGCACCGGGAGCGGCTCGTCCGGGTCGGTGGGGACCAGTTCGGCCACGTCGTCGGTCAGGTGGGTGAGGCAGTCGTCGAGCGCTGCCGCCAGGCTGGGCCGGGTGGGCAGGTCGTCCGGATGCACCGGGGCGTCGCGCGGGCGTACCTCCACCGACCACCACCGGCCGTCCAGCCACAGCGGGTGGCCGGCATGCCGCCGCAGGTCGAGCACGCTGAGGTGCAGCGCCAGGTCCAGGCCGAGCACGAGCCGGACCAGCTCGGAAGGCGGCGGCACCGTCGGGCGGGCGGCGGTGACGAGAAGCCGACCGGCGGGCAGGTCCGCCCCGGCCCGGCGCACGTACTCCCCCACCGGGTCGGCCCCGACCCAGGGCAGGGTGACGTATCCGTCGCGCAGGTCGCGGGCGATCATGTGGCCGCCGTCCGCCTCCGCCAGGTCCTCCCCACGTACGCCGAAAACGCGCGCCCACGCGCCGAGCCGGTAGCGTTCGGGGAGCTGCACCACCGACCGGCCGTCCGGCGCGGTGGCCACCGTGCCGGTGGTCTCCGGGGTGCCGCTCCGCCAGGTCAGGTGCACCACCCGGTACCGCAGGTCGGTGACGGTGACCAGCACCGCCGGGCGGTCCCGATCGGGAGCCGGTGCGCCGAGCCGGGACGGTTCGAGTGGCTCGGCGACCCGACACAGGGGCGGCCGTCCCCGAACCGCCGACCGACCGGGTGAGCCGGCCCGCCGCAGGCCGGTGAGCCACCAGCCGCCCTCCCGCCACACCGCCTGGGCGCCCGGCCGGTCGACACCGCCGGCCAGCTCGGCGAGGACGCGTCGCTCGATCCGGCCGACCGGCTCGATCGGTGCCGGAACCGGCGGTCCCTGCGCCGTGCCGCAGCGCCGGGGGCCGGCGTCGAGCGGCCGGGCCGGCGCGGACCGTCCCCGCTCGGTGAGGCCGGCCAGGGCTGCCCGCGCGTCGGTCAGCGTCAGCGCGGTCGCCAGGTCGGGGCTGCCCTCGACCGGCCCGCCGGGAACGGGTGAGCCGGGCACTTCGTAGCGGACCGTCCACACCCGATGGCCGTCGCATCGGCGGACCGTCACGACGAGGTCGAGCAGGAGCAGGTCGGCCAGGCGGCAGAGCTGGGCGAGCCGGATCTGGGGATCCACCGGGGACCGGGCGGTCGAGCCGCCCACCCAGAGCCGCCACGGGCGGCGGGCCGCGTCGGCGAGGGCCTGCGCCGCGAGGGTGTGCCGCTCGGTGGCGGGCAGCTCGGGACGCCAGGCCGGCGGGAGGCGTACCCGCAGCGGGTCGGGGTCGAGCGCGACGGCGATGGTGGACGCGAGGTCGCGTACCCGGGTGGTCAGGTCGGCCACCGCGCCGCCGGCCGGATCCGGTCGGGGGTCGAGGTCGGCGGGCGTCACCCGGTGGGAGGCGACCGCGCCGGTGTCGGTGTTGGCGACGGTGAGCAGGAGCTGCGCGCGGCGGCGGCCCCGCCAGTGGCAGCGCGGGCAGCCGCCGTCGCACTCCGGGCACGCGGCCGTGTCGCTCACCGCGGCGGCCTCGGCGCGCAGGGACCGTCGTGGTCGACGCGACGCGCGCACCGGCGGCGGTCGGGCAGCGGCAGGTCGCAGAAGACCCGATGGCGTACGGACTGCTCGTCCTCGAAGCTGACGGTGACCTCACCGGCGTCCACCTCGGACAGGAAGCTCACCGAGCGGGCCAGCGTGCCGGCGAAGTGCCGGGCGGCGGACAGGTCGGTCGCGGTGAACGGCAGGTGCGCCACGAAACGCTCACCCATGGGATTCCCAGAATACGTACACGAGAACGCCACTCCTATTTCCGATAACCGCTAGGACAAAGCTTTCGCGCTGGCCATCTTGTGGCTTTGCCGGCATCGGCGCAACGTACTCAAGCCCCGATTCTTGACTTATTTCTCCGTAACCGATATGCATTCCGGAGAGGGCATTCCGGGTGTTGCAAAATTGGACGGAGGCGGGGGCGTTGGCCGAGGACATGGGTTCGACGGTGCCGCGACGGCAGCTCGGCCGCGCGCTGCGGCAGTTGCGCACCGAGGCCGGGGTGACGCTCGACGCGGCGGCCGAGGCGCTGGAGTGCAGCCGGCAGAAGGTGTGGCGGATCGAGAGCGGCCTCGGCTCGGCGCGCGGGGTCGACGTGCGGGCGATGTGCCAGCTCTACGACGCGAACGCGGAGCTGACCGGCGCGCTGGCCGCCCTGGCGAGCGAGACGAAGGCGAAGGGTTGGTGGCACGCCTACGGCGACGCCATCCCCGATTGGTTCGAGCTGTACGTGAGCCTGGAACAGTCAGCCAGCCGACTCCGGTTCTACTACGACGCGATGGTGCCGGGTCTCTTCCAAACAAGGGAATACGCGCACGCCGTGTTCCAGCACCGGTCCGAGGTCAGCGACGAGGATCGGGAACGCCTGGTCGAGGTCCGACTGCAACGCCAAGCGTTGTTGAGCCGCCGATTGCCGCCTGCCCCACGTTGCGACGTCGTCCTCTCCGAGGCAGCGCTGCTGCGGGTCGTCGGGAGCAGCGCGACGATGGCAGGTCAACTGCGTCACCTGGCAGCCCTGAGCGACCGACCGAACGTCTCCATTCGGGTGCTACCGCTCATGGCCGGACTGCATCGAGGCGTCGAAGCTGGCACATTCGTCATGTTGGCGTTCCCCGCAGGCAACCGGGCAACGCCCGAGCCGCCAGTCGTCTACAGCGAATCGTGGACCGGCGCGCTGTACCTGGACCGACCCCAGGAACTCGCCGCATATGAGAAAGTTTGGGCGAGCATCGATGAGCTTGCTCTCGACCAGGGCCCGTCGAGACGGTTGATCGACAAGATCATCGGGGAGGTACACCATGGCTGATCTGACCGGAGCCCAGTGGCGCAAAAGCACCCGCAGTGGCAGCAACGGCGGCGAGTGTGTCGAGGTTGCCGACAACCTGCCCGGCCTCGTCGCCGTACGCGACAGCAAGGACCCGGCGGGTCCGGTCCTCACCTTCACCCCCGCCGCCTGGACCACCTTCACCGCCCAGACCAGGCGCCCTCGGGTCAGGGCCGTTCAGTAGTACTCGCGAATGTAGCCGAGGGCGCGCTCATACACGTCGTTGTCGCGGATCTTGAATTTGATGTAGAGCACCTTGCGCAGGGACTGCTGGACCAGGCGGTCGCCGTCGCGGGTGTCCTGCCAGCCGTCGAAGCGCACCGCTCGCACGACCTCATCCACCTCCTCGACGATCTTCTCGGCGATGATCGGCGTTCCGTTGCCCTTGAGCGACTGGAACAGCTCGGTGAGCGCCGCCTTGCCTTGGTCCTCGCGGGGGATCTGGGCGGCGGCCTTCTCCGCGGCGACGGTGTCCCGGGCGAGGGCGAACAGCTCCTTCAGGAAGTCAAGGCTGGCTTGCTGAGCGTGGGCATACTTCTGCCGCAGCGCCGCGAGTCGCTTGCCGAGTTCGACGAAGGCCGGGTTGCCCTTGTGCTTGGCGATGCGGGCGGTGATCCACTTTTCGACCTCGACCGGGTCGACGTCCGGCCGCCGGCCGGTCATCAGGTCTTCGATCACCTGGGCGTCGAGCACGATCGTGTCGAGGTCGGTGCGGGGCACCTCGACGGTGACGTGTTCGTTGATGAGTTCCAACGTCTTTGCCCCGAGGGTGTGCCAGACCAGCCGGCCGGCGATGTCCGAGGGTCGCACCGACTCGTACACGTCGGTGAGCCACCGGTAGTCGGTGGCGTAGGGCGAGACGACCGGGTCGGGGCTGAGGGTTTCCCAGAGTTGGGCGACGATGCTGTAGGCCGCGCCGAAGGCGTCGCGGGCCTCGTCGCTGCTGATAGCGTTCTGCGCGGCGACGAGCCCTTCGTAGCCGCCCACGGTCCGGTCGACGCCCGGAAAGAAGGCCAGTGCCGCCTCGACAGCCGGGCGGAGCTGGTTTTTCAGCACGTCGATGTTGCTGATCACCTGCTGGACGCTCTTCTCGTCGAAGGCGAACGCCTTGGCGACGTTGTCGAAGATGCCCAGGTAATCGACGATCAGGCCGTGCGTCTTGCTCGGCGGGTAGACGCGGTTGGTGCGGGTGATGGCCTGGAGCAGGTTGTGCTCCTTGAGCGGCTTGTCGACGTACTGCGCGTAGAGGATGGGCGCGTCGAAGCCGACGAGCAGCTTCGCCGTCACAATGATGATCTTCAGGGGATCGGCCGGATCGTTGAACCGGGCGGTGATGCGCTCCAACTCGTCCCGGTCGGGCGTGTATTCCTTCCACTCCTCGGGGTCGCGGGCGGTGCGGCTCATCACGACCGTGGAGGCGTCGGGGCCGAGGATGTCGTCGAGTGCCGCCTTGTAGGCGACGCAGGTTTCCTTGTCGTAGACGACCACCTGCGCCTTTAACCCCTGCGGTTCAACCTTGGCCCGGAAGTGCTCGGCGATGTCCTCGGCGATCCGGCGAACCCGCCCGGGAGACTTGATCAGCGACTCCAGCGAGGCGGCCCGCCTGGACAGCGTCGACTTGTCGGCCTCGGTGAGCCGGTGCTGCTCGGCCAACTCCGCGAAGGCGGCGTCGATCGCGGCCTCGTCGAGGTGGATCTCCGACAGGCGCGGCTCGAAGTGCAGCGGCAGCGTCGCCCCGTCCCGGATCGAGTCCTGGAACGAATACCGCGACAGGTAGCCGCCCTCATCCTTTGTGGACCCGAACCACATGAACGTGTTGCGGTCACGGCGGTTGATCGGAGTGCCCGTCAGGCCGAAGAGAAACGCGTTCGGCAGGGCCTCACGCATCTTGCGACCGTAGTCACCCTCCTGAGAGCGGTGGGCCTCGTCGACCATGACGATGATGTTGTCTCGGGCGTCCAGCACGCCCGGCGCCTCACCGAACTTGTGCACGGTGGTGATGATGACCTTCCGCGCACCCGTGCTGAGCAGGTCCTGAAGCTCTCGACGGCTGTTGGTCGAGACGAGGTTCGGCACGTCCGAGGCGTTGAACGTGCCGGTGATCTGGGTGTCCAGGTCGATCCGGTCCACCACGATGATGACGGTGGGGTTGGTCAGCCCCGCCGTGGCGCGCAGCTTCTGCGCGGTGAACACCATCAGCAGCGACTTGCCCGAACCCTGGAAGTGCCAGATCAGCCCCTGCTTGATCCGCCCGTGCAGCACCCGCTCGACGATCAGGTTCGTCGCCTGGAACTGCTGGAACCGCGCGATGATCTTTATCTTGCGGTGCTTCTTGTCGGTGGCGAACACCGTGAAGAAGCGCAGGAAGTCCAGCACCGCCGCCGGTGACAGCACACCCTCGGCGGCCTCGCGCACCACCGCCAGACCGGACCGCGCCGGGGCGTCGTCGTCTGTTTCCTCCCGCCACGGACCCCAGAGGCCGACCGGCATACCGACCGAGCCGTAGCGGAAGTCCTTGCCCTCGGTGGCGAAGCTGAACACGTTCGGCACGAAGAACGCCGGTACGTTGACCTCGTAGTCCTCGTTGATCTGCGCCGCCGCGTCGATCCAGGAGTACGCGGGGCGGACTGCCGACTTCGCCTCGCCGACGACCAGCGGAAAACCGTTGCACCACAACACCAGGTCGAAGCGGCGCTCGACCCGCCCGACCCGGTAGGTCACCTCCGTCGAGACGATCCACTGATTGGTACTTGGATCCGGGTTGTCGAAGTCGATGAGGCGGACCGTGACGTGCTCACCAGCCGGGCCGAACGGCATCGACTTCTGCCCGGTCAACCAGGCGGCGAACTGCTCGTTGGCGACCACCGGGTTCGGCGTACGGCGTGCAGCCAGGATGATCGCCCGAAGCTGGTAGATGACCTCGTCGGCGCGTCGCGGATCCGCCTCGATCGAGGGGTTCAACCGGATCAGGGCCCCTTTGAGCGGCCCCTCCAGCAGGACTTCGTCCTCGCGGCGAGGCAACTGTTTACCGGGCACGAACTGAATGTCACGCGAAGCGACAAGATCACGCACAAAGTCCCGAACCGAATTGGCCTCGTTGAAGCTCATACATCGCCACCACAAATTGACCTCAGCAACGCTGAAGAATTCGCGACAACAGCATTTTCTTCTTTTTTTAAGCTTGCAATTGCGCGATTGAAGCAACCGATTTCAGAAACACTTCGACGCTGCTCGTCGAGAGGCGTCAGGCCAACAGGGAAGTATGCCACCTGGGACTTGTTGACAGAAGCCAGATTACTGGTTCTCTTTGCGGCAATACGGAAGTAGGATCGCCCGTGAGAAGATTCGGTATGCAGGCTTATCCAGTCCGGCGAAACGATATCGCGCCTAACTCTCACAGCAAAGACATGGTTCTGATGGAGACAATCTTCGACTTGCTCTCGCCAGACAGCACCGCGGCCTAGCTTGTCTATATCGCCACCCTCGGTCATAAGAACATCGCCAGCGCGGAGCGCATAGCGTTCGGCCTCTTCCTCCGAGACCTCAATGGTCTTCACCTCGTCCAGATTTAGGGCTCCATTCTGAACATTCGCCACTCGAAGGTATGGTCGATCAACCCGTGCACCACGAGCGACCTTGCCCTTTTGAATTCCACCTCTGACCTCGGCCACTGCCGCGAGCGGAACCTGCTTAACGCCTAGAGCAGCATGAACGTGTCGATCCACGGCATGAAGACGCTCACGCACTACCGCGATCCGCACGCGCACAAGGGAGCGACGATGAATCTCCATCGCCCAAAGCAGGTCAGCAAGTCGCTTCTGCTCCTCAAGGCCCGGAAGATCGAGCTGGTAGTTCGCCATATCACCCCAGTTGATATAGGGATTGACTGAGCCACGCGAGTTGGCAACCGCGTAGGCGTGAAACGCATCCGCGCTGAGCAGGAACGGCAGGAATTCCTGTAGTAGGACGCTCGGATCACGAGTTTCCAGGACGAACGTCTTCTCGCCGGTGATCCCCTCGAAATCAGGCACGGCCGTCTTGCGCAGGTAGGAACGACGCGACACGTAGAGCACATGGCCGGGCCGGAAGCGCTTGTAGAACATCGGGCCGATGGGGTCGCGCCCGATGACGCCCCAATCCGTGATGTGGAGGCTGTTGCTGGGGATGTGTTCTCCGGCGAGGAATCGCTCCAGACCAGAGGTTTCCGGGTCCACCCGGTCGGTGACGTGCCTGATCACGTCTCCGAGCGCGACGCGCTTCCAGCCGCTCTTGTCCAGATTGAGGCTCACTTGGCTACCTCCTGCCGCAGCATGGCGAGCACGTCACCGATGGCGCGCTCCGCCTCCGCCGCCGAGGCTCGCCAGGCGGCGATTGCGTCGATGACGTCTACAGCTTCGGCTGAATCGTCCACGCCGTTGCGGCTGACATAGAGCGGGATGGCGAGGCTGTTCCCCTTGTCGCCGATCTCGTCGAGCGTGGCGACCGCAGCGAAGCCGTCTTGTTCCTCGAAGCCCTCATAGGTAGCGAGGATCTTCTGTTGGTGGCGGCCATGCAGGAACGACTGGCTCTGTTCCCGCGCGACTTCCGTCCGAGCGTCGATGAAGAGGACTTTCCCCTTCCTGTCGGCCGGCTTACGCGCTCGTAGGATCACCACAGCCGCCGGCATGGGTGAGTTGTAGAACAGGCCCTCTGCCAGCCCCAACACGCACTCAACGAGGTCGGATTTGATCAGCCCAGACCGCATCGCAAGCTCGTCCCGCCGGAACAGCACCCCATGCGGGAGAAGAATCGCGGCCCGGCCGGACTCCGGATCGAGGCTGGCCGCGATGTGCTGGAAGAACGCGTAGTCGGCGCGCCCCTGCGGAGGCACTCCCCACATGTTACGGCCGTAAGGGTCGTTCGTGAACGCGGTCCGGTTCCACGCCTTGATGGAGTAGGGCGGGTTGGCGAGCACCACGTCGAACGTGCGCAGCCGGTTGCCGTCGAGGAAGGCGGGCTTGGTGAGCGTGTCGCCGTACGCGATGTCGCCGTCGACGATGCCGTGCAGGAACAGGTTCATCCGGGCGATGGCCGACGTGCCGTAGTTGAGTTCCTGCCCGTACAGCCGCAGGTTACGCCACTCCTTGCCCTGCCGGCGAAGCTCGGCGGCGGTGGAGATGAGCATTCCCCCGGTGCCGCAGGTCGGGTCGTAGACCGACTCACCTGGTTCGGGCTTGAGCATCATCGTCATCAGGTGCACGAGCGTGCGATTGGTGTAGAACTCCTGCGCGGTGTGGCCGGAGTCGTCGGCGAACTTCTTGATCAGATATTCGTACCCCTGACCGAGTTCGTCCTCCGGCAGGTTCGCCACCGACAGCGTCTTGGTGGAGAAGTGCTCGATGAGTTCCTTGACGGTCCGGTCGGGCAGCAGGCTCTTGTTGCCCCACTCGCCGTCGCCGAACACGCCGGCCAGGGTGTCCGGGTTGGCCGCCTCGATCGCCCGCATGGCGGTCAGGACCGCCGCGCCGACATCGGCGCCGGCCGCGCGGATGTCCTGCCAGTGGGCGCCGTCGGGGATGGCGAAGCGGTGGTTCTCCGGCAGGTCGGCCAGTGCCTCTTCGCCGTAGGCGGCCAGCGCGGCGGCGTGCTCTTCGTCGTAGACGTCGGAGAGCCGCTTGAGGAAGACCAGCGGGAAGATGTACTGCTTGTAGTCCCCGGCGTCGATGAGGCCGCGCAGCACGACGGCCGCGCCCCACAGATAGGACTCCAGCTCGCGCTGGGTGATGCGGGTGCTCATGCCGTCACCTCCGTCGGGCCGAGGCCCCACTTGGCCAGTTCAACCTCCAGCGCGGCGCGTGTCTCGCGTGCTGCGGCGTGGGCCGCTTCGAGGTCGGCCAGGGTCTGCTCCAACGTGCGTTGCTCGCCGTCGTCGACGGGCGCGACGTACAGCGGGATGTTGAGGTTGAAGCCGTTGGCCTTGATGTCGTCGAGCGTGGCGACGGCCGCCAGGCCGGGTGCGTCGGTGAACGACTGGACGGTGCGCAGCAGCGTGTCGGCGTGCTCGGGTTCGAGCGTGTTCTGGTTACGGCCACGCCGGAACAGCGTCTCGCCGTTGACGAACAGCACCCGGCCCGCGCGCTCTTCGGCCTTCCGCCGACGCAGGATCAACACGGACGCGGCCAGGCCGGTGCCGTAGAAGAGGTTCGGCGCGAGGCCGATCACGGCCTCGACCAGGTCCGCCTTCAGCACGAACTCGCGGATGCGCCCCTCGGCGCCCTGGCGGAACAGCGCACCCTGCGGGAGTACGACGGCCACCCGGCCGGTGCCGGGCGCCGCGGATTCGATCATGTGCTGGACCCACGCCCAGTCGGCGTACCCCTTGGGTGGCACGCCCCCGAGCCGGTTGCGGCCCCACGGGTCGGTGCCCCACGCCTGCTCGCCCCAGTTCTTGAGCGAGAACGGCGGGTTGGCGATGACGCAGTCGAACTGGGTGAGGCGACCGCCGTCGAAGAAGGCCGGCGCACGCAGCGTGTCCTCGTGCTCGATCCTGAAGTCCTGGACGCCGTGCAGGAGGAGGTTCATCTTGGCGAGGCCGGAGGTGGCGAGCACCTTCTCCTGCCCGAACAGCTTGCCCCAGAGCGTCTGCGGTCGGCCGCCCTGGCGCTTTACGTGCTCGATGACCTCGATGAGCATGCCGCCCGTGCCGCAGGCCGGGTCGTAAACCGTCTCGCCCTCCTGCGGGTCGAGGATGTCGACGAGCAGTCTCACCACCGGGCGCGGGGTGTAGTACTCGCCGGCCTTCTTGTTCGACTGGTCCGCGAACCGCTTGATGAGATATTCGTACGCCTGCCCGAACACGTCCGGCGCGACGACCGCGTTGCTCAGCGTCCGGGTGGAGAAGTGCTCGATGAGATCGCGCAGCTTGGCGTCGGGCAGCTTGTCCTTGTTGGTCCAGGCGGCGCTGCCGAAGATGCCGTACAGCACATCCGGGTTGACCTTCTCTATTGCCCGGAACGCGGTCACCAGCGCCTGCCCGATGTTCTCGGTGCGGGCGCGCACGTCCTCCCAGAGGCTGCCGGTGGGGATGCCGAAGCGGTGGTTCTCCGGGAACGACGCGTACGCATGGTCGCCGTCCGACTCCGCCAGGGCCCGCTCGTACTCCTCGGTGTAGACGTCGCTGATCCGCTTGAAGAACATCAGCGGGAAGATGTACGCCTTGAAGTCCGCCTGGTCGATGCTGCCGCGCAGCAGGTCGGCGGCGCGGGCCAGATACTGCTCCAGCTCCGAGAGGCTGAGCGGGATGGCGAGCGTGTCACGGGGTGCCGCGGAAGCCCGCGCATAACGATCGGTCATGTCGCGGTCCGGTCATGGGTCATGCTTGGTGCTGTCTCCTCGTGCGCGTACGGTCACGAATCCGTGCCGCCCCCACCGTAGTCGCATGTGCGACCGGCAAGGACTCCCGGCACCGGGATGTTCCCGGCGTGCCATCCGACGCGATGCTCACCCGATCGTGCGAGAGCCCGGCCCGCAGTCAGCTACCGGACAGAACCACCGGCACGGCCCGAACCGATGACGTGGCCTTCTCCGTCCAGCAGCCGACTCGTCGAAGGACTGACCCTGGCACGGTGGCGGCTTCAGGACGTTCCGCGTGGTTTACTCGCATGGAACGGCCGCAAGGCCCGGAAATCAGAGGGCACAGTAATGCTGTTGAGCTTCCGCTTCGCCAATCACCGATCGTTCCGGGACGAGCAGCAACTCAACCTGACCCCGGCCTACCGCGACGACGCCCACGACCAGGCGGTCCGGGTGGTGGGGATCTTCGGCGCCAACGCGTCCGGAAAGTCCAACTGCCTGCACGCCCTGGCGTTCATGCGTCGCTTCGTGATCTTCTCCGACCGGGAGGTCGAGCCGGGCCTCGGCGTGGCCCGCGAGCCGTACCGAATGACCCCCGACTCTCTCGATGCCCCGTCGCACTACGTCGTCGACCTCAGCCTGGACGGCGTCCGGCACACCTACGGCTACACCCTCGACAACGACGGCGTGATCGACGAGTGGCTCTACCACTATCCACTGAAGCGGAAGCGGCGGGTCTTCGAGCGCAACGGCGACTCCTTCTCCTGGGGCGAGGATTCCGGCCAACGAGCGCTGCTGGAGCGGATCGCCGAAGTCACCGCTCCCGCAGCCCTCTTCCTCAGCACCATCGCCCGCTTCGACCACCGACCGGCCGCAACCGACGGGGCCGAGCCCGAACCGCTTCGCGATGTCTACCGGTGGTTCCAGCGGATGTCCAGCCGCAGCCAGCCCCACCTGGGCGGCCGATTGAGCGGCGGCTACCGACCCGGCTGGCCGGAGAGCGACGCCAGCAGACGTACCGTGATCGACCTGTTGCGAGCGGCCGACGTGGGCATCGTCGATGTGGTCGAGGTGACCAGCACGGTGACCGAAGACCAGCCAGCGCTCTCTCGGGACCCCGGCAATGAGCGGAGGATGCTCCGAAACCCTCGCAACCCGTTGGAACGGGAACGAAAACGGCTGAGGTTCGCCCATCAGGGGCCGGCGGGCGAGGTGCAATTCGAACTGGCCGAGGAATCGACCGGAACGCAACAACTGCTCGGGCTCGCCATCGAAGCCGCCGACGTGCTCAGCGGTGGCGGCACCATGTGCGTCGACGAGATCGACGCCAGCCTGCATTCGCTGCTGACCGCGAAGCTCATCGGTCTCTTTCAGTCCGCCGCGTCGAACCCCCGGGGCAGCCAGTTGATCTTCACCAGTCACGACGCCGCTCTCCTCGGCGCCATCGACACCGAGGAGATCCTGCGCCGGGACGAGATCTGGTTCACCGAAAAGGACGCGGACGGCGCCTCCACCTTGTATCCGCTGACCGACTTCAAGCCGCGCAAGGACGGGGAGAACCGACAGCGCCGTTACCTCAACGGCAACTACGGCGCGGTGCCGGACCTTTCGGCGTATCTGTTCGAGCAGGCACTCGCGGCACGAGGACCGGTGGATGACAAAGCGGCGGACTGAACCGCAGCGCAAGGGCTTCACGACCCGCGAGACTGACCTTCGACGCAGGCTCGCCACCCGGGAGCAACGACGAACCGTCCTCGCCGTCACCAACGGTGAGTCGACCGAGCGCGCGTACCTCGAAGGGCTCCGACGGGAACGGTGGCTTGCCCATCGCCTCGTCGTGGCGGTGGAAAAGGGTTCACCGATCGACGCGGTGCGGGGCGCCGCCCGCCGTCGCGACGACAACGACTTCGACCAGGCGTACGTCGTGTGCGACGTCGACCACTTCCCGCCCGCCGAGTCTGAACGGGAAGCCCGGCGACACGACGTCACCCTGCTCTGGTCGAACCCCTGCTTCGAGGTCTGGCTCATCCTGCACCTCGACACGTGCACGCGGCACCTGGAGAACGCGGAGAAGGCGAAGGAGCTGCTGCGCAGATACCTCCGGAACTGGGACAAGACCCGGCTCGATTTCGACGACTTCCGTGACGGGCTCGACGCCGCCGTCGAACGGGCGCAAAGGCTTAGCGATCGACCCGAGGCCAACCCCTCCACGATGGTCTGGCGGCTGGTGCTGGCGCTTCGCTGACCGCTCAGCGGCCACCGCTGGTGGGCTCGCGGTGAGGGCGGCCTCCCGGGCGTGCCGGATGGCGGTCGGAGCCCTGCCGCCGCAGCGGCTGCCGCGTCCGCGTTGCCGCCGGTGGAGATGCCGGCCGCCCCGAGCGGCGTCAGGACCGCGCCAGGGTGTCTCGGATCTCGACGTGGCGGAACTGGTAGGACGCGCCCTCCTGCCGGAAGATCTCCTGTTCGTGAGCGGTCCGCCACAGCTTCATCCGGCCGAAGGGGCGGCGGCGTAACAGCCCGTCGAAGAAGCAGACCGCGAGGTACGTCGGCCACGGGGTGAAGGCGGTGGCGAAGACCAGGCCCAGGCTCGCGCCGAGCATCAGGCCGACCAGCGGTGAGGCCTCCGCGCCCGTCCCGGCCGTGTCACCCGGGATCCGGATCCCAGCAGCCGCGAGCAGCAGCATGGTGACTCCCCCGCCCACGGCGGGAACGAGCAGGTACGCGAGCGCGATCGCCCGTGCCGTCCGCAGCGTCGACACGGGTGACGCCGCCAGGCGGGTGCTCGACGGCAGACTGAACCACTTGACCAGTCCGCCCATCAGACCGATCCCCACCCCCACGCTCAGGCCGTACACGAAGCCGGTGCGGACGCCGTAGGAAAGGCCCTGCTCGGCGCCGTGCATCATCGTGTAGCGGACGCCCGCCACCACGCCACCGCTCAGGCCGACCACCATCCCGCTGACGGTGCCCACGGTAAGGTGCAGCAGCAGCGGCCGGGCCCGGCCCATCAGTTGCATGCTCATCCGGCCCGGCTGTGGTGGCTCCTCGTGGATGCCCAGCCCCCGGATCAGCCGGGCGGGCATCATGATCACCAGAGTGGACCCGAGGCCCGTGGTCGCCGCCCGGACCAGGCCGCCGACGGGACCCTGCTCGATCGCGTCGAGCGTCCCCATCATGAGCCCGAGCGCGAGGCCGACCAGGCCGGACACGAGGAACATCCCTCTGCGGCCGGAAACCAGCGTCGGTGACATTCCGGCGACGATGCCGAGGGCAAGCCCCAGCTCGACGCCGTCCACCATCGCCGGCACCGGGCCGATCTGGAAAGCGCCCACCACGCTGATCGCGGCGGCGCTGGCCACGCCGGTGAGCACCCCGGCCCGCCAGCCCCGCAGCCTCAGCCGACTCAACCCGAAGATCACCACCACGGTGAAACCCAGCGCCGTGCCCCGTCGCAGGCCACTCGGCAGACCGGCGGTCAGCCCGTACAGCAGACCCGCGACGATGCTCACCGCGAGGGCCCAGTCGCGGGCCGGGATCGAGTCGTGCAGCCGCCACCACCGCAGGTTGTGGCCGCCCCGCTTGACCAGGTACCGCGCCGTGGAGCGCAGGTCGACCTCGTGCTTGCGACGGACCCGGACCTCGGTCGGGTGCCGCCGTCGGGCGGGGTCCAGCGAGGCCAGCGCCGAGCGCAGGAAGCCGGCGATGAGGCGGGTGCGCAGCACCACGTCGTCGGAGATGGCCGCGATGTCGCTCGGCGTCAGGGCGCCTTCGGTGGCGAGCCGCTTGACGATCGCCGCGTAGAGCGGCATCCGGAGCACCGCGCCCACCGGCGACGACGTGTCCCGCAGCGGGCCGTACACCGGCGCGAACGATCCGGGTCTGCCCTCCTCCAGATAGGTGATCGCGCTCTCCGGTGACAACGACTGGAGGGTGAGCACGGACGGTTCGCCGGCCAACCCGAAGTCCTGGGGCCGCGTCGCCGCGCCGTCGGCACGCGCCGTCACCACCAGCGGCCGGTCGGCCGGCACCGTGCGGTTGAGCGACGCCACCGCCGCGGACCGGTTGGCGTCGGAGAGTTCGTCGAAGCCGTCCAGGATGAACAGCAGACGTTTGGAACGCACCAGACCCTCCGCGGCGGCGCCGCCGTACGACGCGTCGGAGAGGAACTGGTACGTCTCCTTCAGCCGACGGATCGCCCAGTCGTCGAACTCCATCTCGTTCGGGTCCCAGGGTGCCAGCGACAGCAGCACCGGGGTGGGTTCACCGTTCTTCGGCGTGCGCACGAGCGACAGCAGCAGCAACATCGCGAAGACGGACTTGCCGGAGCCGGCCGGGCCGACCACGACCAGACGGCCGCCGCGAGCGGCACGCCAGACGCCGAGGATCCGGTTCTCCAGGCTCACCGACCGGCGCTTGTTCGGCTTCGTCGAGCGCGAGAACGACCAGCGCAGCGACGCGGGCGTCGAGTTGCGGACGCCGCGCTGCACGGCCTCACCCGTCCACTGGTGTTCGACCGCCTCCGCGAGCGCCTTCGCCGCCAGGTCGAGCTGGTCCGGATCGCTCGCGCCACTCGTCGGCCGGCCCAGGCCCATCGCCCAGGCGATGGCACCCACCAGCAGGCACGTGCCGGAGATGACACTGGCCAGCGCGTCGGCGGCCTGGAGCTTTCCGTTGAGGGCGATGACGGCGAGGATCAGCAGCCCGATGGTCGACAGCACGACGGCGGCCACTCGCAGCGCTCGGCGTGGTCGCAATTGGCACCCCTCACCGTGCGCAGCCGGCCATCTGATCATCGCGAAACTTGAGCGGACAGTACGTCGCCGATGGGACTCCCTCAATTATGGGTCTGGTACACGACAGCATTCCCTCCGCCGAACACAGCACGATCTGTCGGACCGGGGCGGAGTAGGGTGTCGCACAGACGGTTCGAGCGACCCGAACATCGAGGATGACACATGCCGAACCAGATCCTTGGCACCGTTGCGCAATTCGGCCGGAGCGCTCGGCACGGGCTGACGTACGCCACCCGCATCGCGTTGTGGCGCTTTCCCACCCACGAGGACAATCTGCGGTTTCCGGTACGGGTCATCGAACCGTCGACCCATCCCTCCACGCTTGACCGTGGGCCGGAGATCGACCTCGACGGGATCGCTCCGGACGCCCCCGACACCGACCGCCACGGCGGGTTCGACGCCCTGCTGGCGGCCAACCGGACGACCGGCTTCATGGTCGTACGCGACGGTCGGGTGCGGTACGAGCGCTACCTGGCCGGGCGGACGGAGGCGAGCGCCCTCGCGGCGTTCTCGACGGCCAAGGCGGTGGTTTCCGCGCTCGTCGGCATCGCGATGGGCCGGGGCGAGATCGCGTCGGTGGACGACCATGTCGCCGACTACCTGCCGGGGCGGGTCCCGGCGGGCATCACCATCCGCCATCTGCTCAACATGACCTCCGGGTTCCGCCTTCGGGAGGGCCACACACCGTGGTCCACCGCCGCGGCGGCGTACTACACCGCCGCGCGCCGAACGAGTGCGGCACGGTCGGCGCGCGTCGGCCATCCACCGGGCACCGTCTGGGCCTACAACGACTTCGGGCCCGTGCACCTGGCGATGGTCCTGACCGCCGTCGGCGGATGCGACTCGTTCACCGACTACAGCCGCCGGGTGCTGTTCGACCGCATCGGCATGCGCGTACCGGGATGCTGGTTGTTGGACTCCAGGTCACCTGAGGCCCAGGAGAACGCCGGTGGGGGGCTGTATCTCTCCCTGGAGACGCTTGCCAAGATCGGGCTCGTTTATCTGAACGGCGGCAAATTCGAGGGCCGCCGCGTGGTTCCGGCCCAATGGGTGGACGAGTCGACATCGATCGACGCCGCCGAGGCCGACGTGCTCACCAACGTCCGCACGCACTCCTTCAAGCCGGAGGGCATGGCATACAAGTACGGCTGGTGGATCCCGCGCGACGACGGGCTTTCCGCACAGCGAGAATTCGCCGCGATCGGCCACTACGGACAATACATATATGTGTGCCCGACCACCCGGACGGTGGTGGTGCGGACCGGGGCGCACTGGGGCCCGCTCGGCCGGTACGCGTGGCTCGACCTGCTGCGTCAGGTAGCCCGCATCAACCCCTGAGCACCTGGATGAGCGGCGGGAACGGGAGCGCGGGAGCCGACTCGCCGATCTCCAGCAACCTGTTGTACTTCGCGACGTGCTCGCCGCCGGCCGGCGCCCCGGCCTTGATCTGCCCGGCGGCGCAGCCCACCGCGAAGTCGGCGAGAAAGGAGTCACACGTGTCGCTCGACCGGTGGGAGATCAACGTACCCCAGCCGGCGGATCGGGCGGCGCGCACCGCGTCGAACGCGGCGGTGACCGTGCCGGCCTGGTTCGGCTTGATGAGGGCCGCGTTGCCGAGCGACGCCGCAGCCGCCTGCCGGATGAGCGCGGCGTTCGTGCCGAGGGGGGCATCGCCGACGAGCTGCACGTGTGCCCCGAGCAGCCGGGTGAGGTTCCGCAGGCCGGCCACGTCGGCGGAGGCCAGTGGATCTTCCAGGCTGACCAGGGGGTAACGCGCGCACAGCGCCGCATAGCGCTCGATTAGCTCTCCGGTGCCCAGCGACCCGTCCCCCGCGTCGTACCCGTCGGCGTCGACGATGCTGTCGGCCTCCACGTCGATGGCGAACGCCACCTCGTCCGACGGTGTGTAGCCGGCGGTCGACAACGCTTCGACAAGGAGGTCCAACGCTTCCTCCGGGGTCCGGACCTCCGGCGCGAAACCTCCCTCGAATCCGAGGCCCGACGCGGTGCCCGACCGCTGGAGCACGTCGTTGAGCGCGCGGTAGACCTCGGCGCCGCACCGGATCGCCTCCCCGATCGTCGGCGCCGCCGTCGGAACCACCATGAACTCCAGCATGCGGAGGCCGTTGGCCGCGTGCTTTCCGCCGTTGAGCACGTTGAAGAAGGGCCGTGGCAGCACCGGCGGGACGCCGGCCTCCTCGCTCAGGAGCGCGTGCAGGGGACGGCGCCGGTGGCGGCTCAGCGCGACCGCGAAGGCCTGCGACACGCCGAGGGAGGCGTTGGCGCCGTACCGGGCCCGGTCCGGGGTGCCGTCGATCTCCGTCAGGGCGTCGTCCAGGTCCGCGAGGCACGCGAAGACCCGGCCGGCGAGCGCGGGGGCGATCTCCTCCTCGATCGCGCGGCACACCGACAGCACACCGTCACCGCCGTACCGACGCTCGTCGCCGTCGCGCCGCTGCCGACAGGCGCCCGCGCCGTCGGTGGTGCCGGAGGGCACCGACGTCACGCCCTCCGTACCGCTGGTCAGACGCACGGCCACCGACAGCGTGGGGCGCCCTCGGCTGCTCAGCACCTCCCGGGCCCGGACCCGCTCGACTGCCACCGGGGTCACGGCAGCGCCTGGCAGTCGTACTTGTCCAGCCGGCCGGCCGCGGCGAGCACCTCACCGATCAGCGCCCGTGCGGGGAACCGCCCCAGCGACCCGGCCCGGCAGGAAACCTCGTCGAAGCACCGGACACCGTCGGCTCCCGCGTGTCCGCCGTGCAGCAGGACGGGTACGGGGTGATGGGAGTGCGCGGCGAGCTGGGTGGGCGTGGCGTGGTCCCCGGTGATCACGATGACATCGGCGCCGGAGGCGAGCAGAGCAGGTATACGTGCGTCGATCTCCTCGATCTGCTGGACCTTCCGGTCGACGTTGCCGTCCTCCCCGGCCAGATCGACCTCGCCGGTGTGGAGGTAGACGAACTCGCTGCCGTGGTCGTACAGCGACGGCAGCAGGGCGATGGCGTGATCGAGATCGTCCGCCACCCGACAATCGAAACCGAGAAGGCGGCTGATTCCTCGATAGAAGGGGTGACTCGTCACCGAGACGGCGGACATCCGGAATCTTTCTCCAAATTGCGCCATCGTCCGATGGCCGCCGAACCCGCGCAGGAGAAGATAGTTGCCGTCCCGCCGGTCGGCGAGCGCACGTGCGCAGTGCTCCAGGAATTGCCGGATCGCGGCCGAGGTGCGCGCCGCCGCATCGGTCAGCGCCCGCGGCTCCAGGGGTGGAACGCCGGTGTGTTGCGGATCGGTGTCCGCGATGGCGGGGCACAGGCCGTCGCCGCGCAGAAGCAGCAGCGCGCGGTGCCCCATCTCGGGCACGAGCCGAAACTCCACCCCGTCGATCGGCGGGATGGACGCCACCGCGGCGCACACCTCGGTGGCCTCGGCCGTCGACATCCGGCCCGCTCTGCGGTCCGCGATCGTGCCGTCCGGGTGCAACGTGCAGATGTTCGCCCGCGCCGCGACGTCACCGGGGCGCATCTGGACGTCGAGCGCCGCGGCCGTGAACGCGCCCCGGCTGACCTGCTCACCGACCGGGTCGTAGCCGAACAGGGCGAGGTGCCCGGCGCCGGAGCCGGCCGTCACGCCGCGCCCGACGGGATCGATGAGGCCGAGTACGCTCACCTCGGCGAGCGCGTCCAGGTGCGGCGTGACGGCCAGGGCGAGTTCGGAGCCCCGGGTGGCGCTCCGAAAACCACCGAACCCATCGATCACGAAGAACAATATTTTCGTGGTGCCCGGCCGAGCGAGCTTCAAGATCAGATCTTCGTCGCTCATCGCCGCTCCGTTCCCAATGGCGTGGGACCGCGATAGTCTATCGCCGACGTGGACGAGTGTCGATGTGGAAAAGGCGAGTAAAATGCCAGTTATCGCCTTCGGAGCGGATTCGTGGGGAATGCCGCTCGCCCCCACGATCTCCGCGGTCTTCCTCGATCGCGGACTGGAGTGGGTCGATTTCTCCGGTGGCCCTTCCCGCACCTATCCAGACATCGCCGCCGACGTCGCGGGAGCCATCCAGTCCGGCCGGTGCGAACGTGGAATTCTCGTCTGTGGAACCGGCCTCGGCATGGCCATCGTGGCCAACAAATTCCACCGCGTACGGGCCGCGACAGTGCACGACCCCTACTCGGCCGTGCGGGCCCGAGCGTCGAACGACGCGCAGATCATCACCATGGGCGCCCTCGTCGTCGACGCCGCCGTGGTCGCCGCGATCGTCACGTGCTGGCTGGACGCCGAGTTCGATCCGCACCGCTCCGGGGCGAAGCTGGCACGGGTCAGATCCATCGACGACGCCGAGCGCCGGCCCGCACCGGCACGCGCCGACCATGAGGCACGGCATGGGCAACGCCGTACCTGATCGGAACGCCCTGGGACGGTTGGGGATCTGGACGCGGTCCTTCAACTTCGTGCCCGCGCGCGTCGCCGCGGACGCCGCCCGTTTCGTCGAGGATCTGGGGTTCGACACGATCTGGATCGGCGAGACCGGATACCGGGAGGCGCTGACACACGCCGGCGTCCTGTTGAGCGCCACCCGCCGGTGCGTCATCGGGACCGGTGTCGCGAGCATCTGGGCCCGCGACCCGATGGCCACGGCGACCGCACAACTCACCCTGCACGACGCCCACCCCGGACGCTTCCTGCTCGGCCTCGGGGTCAGTCACGCCGGCTTCGTGCGACGCGAGCGCGGCGCCGATTACCGGCGGCCGGTCCAGGCCATGACCCGGTACCTCGACCGCATGGACAGCGTCGTCGACCGGTACGAAGGTCACCGGCCCGCGCTGCGGCCCGCCCGCCTGCTCGCCGCGCTCAGGCCGCGCATGCTCGACCTGGCCCGCACCCGGGCGGACGGCGCCCTCAGCTATCTCGTCCCCGTCTCGCACACCGCGTCGGCACGAGCGGCGTTGGGCCCGGACCGGATATTGTGCGTGGAGCAGGGCGTGATCCTGGGCGACCCGGCCGACACCCTGGACTTCGCCCGCGCGCATCTCAGCCGCTACCTCGCCATGACGAACTACCGCAACAGCCTGCTCCAGTGCGGTTTCACCGCGGCCGACCTAGCCGACGGCGGAAGTGCTCGCCTCGTCGAGGCGTTGCTCTGCCGCGGTGACGTCGACCAGGCCGCCGAACGCGTCCGCTCGCATCTGGAAGCGGGCGCCGATCATGTCTGCCTTCAGGTCATCTCGCCCGCCGGGCAGGCGCCGCCGATGCGGGAATGGCGGCTCCTTGCCTCTCTGCGAGCAGCCGTGGCGTCACCACCGCGCACGGCTCGGCCGACCGCCGGATTTCCATCCCGAGGGCCGGACCGGACCCCCACACCCGACGGCCGCTGATCCCACGAAGAGTGCGCTCGGGTGAGATGATCGTGGTTAAGCGGGGCCCCCGCCTATACCGAATGCGTTAAGCGGGGGCCCCGCCTTACATGTTCACGCAGCGCAGCACGGGGCGGCGCGTCAGCGCCGCCGCGTCCAGCGGCGCGGGCGCACGCACCGTGAACGTCGCGCTCTCGCCCGGCAGCAGCGTCACCAACGCCGTGTCGACCTGCGCTGACGGGTCCAGCCGGTCGGGGAACAGCGTCAGGTCGCGCAGCGCCGTCCGGGCGGTCACCACGATCCGCTGGCCGCCGTCGACCGGCTCGACCGTCGCGTCCCACTCGGCCGCCGGCCAGTCGATGTCGCGGTCCTCGGCGAAGAACCACAGTGCCCGCTCCGCGGTGTCGCCGGCCTCCGCGACAAGCAGCTCACGCCGGTCCTCATCCGGCCGCGCCAGCTCCGCCGGCAAGGTCAACACCACCGAGGAGTACGCCGGGACGTCGAGGTCGACCGAGGTCTTCGCCCTCGGCTCCCCGGTGACGGTGACCCGGGTGACCGTGGCCGGCGCGGTCCACGCCCGCGGGGTCTCGTTCACCGCGACCAGCGCCAACCCGCCGTCACGTGGTTGCACGGTGAGCAGCCGGTCGGCGTAGGCGCGACGTAGCGCGTACCACAGGGGTTTGCGTCGGCCGTCGCCGTCGACGGCGGCCCAGGAGGTGACCGGCCAGCAGTCGTTGAGCTGCCACACGATGGTGCCCATGCAGGCGGGCCGGTGCGAGCGGAAGTGTTCGACGCCGAGTTGGATGGCGCGGGCCTGGTTGAGCTGGGTGTAGTAGTGCCAGTCGTCGAAGTCGGCGGGCGGCGGCAGGTGGGCGTCGAGGCCGCGCTGGAGCTTGCGGTCGCCGTCGGCGGCCTTCTGGTGGTGGGCCATGCCGGGTGAGTCGTGGGCGAGGGGATCGTCGGAGATGGCCCGGCGCAGCGTCGCGTACGCGGGTGGCCCTTGGTAGCCGAACTCGGCGACGAAGCGCGGCACGTACTCGCGGTACCTGGTGTAGTCGTCGTCGTTCCAGACGGTCCAGATGTGCGTGGTGCCGTGCGCCGGGTCGTTGGGGTGGATGTCGTCGCGGCCGGACCAGGGGCTGCCCGGCCAGTAGGGCACGGTCGGGTCCAGTTCGCCGACGATCGCGGGCAGCAGCTCCAGGTAGTAGCCGCGCCCCCAGGTGCGGCCCGCCAGGGGTTCCTGCCAGTCCCAGTCGTGCCAGCCCCAGATGTTCTCGTTGTTGCCGGTCCAGAGCACCAGCGACGGGTGCCCGGCGAGCCGGGCCACCTGCTGCCGGGCCTCCGCCTCGACCTCGGTGCGGAACGGCTCCTCCTCCGGGTACGCCGCGCAGGCGAACAGGAAGTCCTGCTGCACCAGCAGCCCGAGCGTGTCGGCCAGGTCGTAGAAGTCGTCCGACTCGTAGCGCCCGCCGCCCCAGATCCGCAGCAGGTTGACGTTGGCGTCGACCGCCTGGCCGAACCGCTGCGCCAGGCGCTCCCGGGTGACCCGGTGGGGGAAGGCGTCGTCGGGGATCCAGTTGACGCCCCTGACGAAGACCGGCACGTCGTTGACGTGCAGCGTGAACGGGGTGCCGTGGGCGTCGGGGGTGGTGTCGAGCCGCACCGAGCGGAAGCCGATCCGGCGGGACGCGGCGTCCAGTTCCCGCCCGTCGGCGGCGTGCAGGGTCACGTCCAGGTCGTGCAGCGGCTGGTCGCCGTACCCGACCGGCCACCACAGCGCGGGGTCGGGCACGGTGAGGGTCAGCGCGGCGGTCGGCTCCCCCGCCGGCACGGTGACCTCGGCGGTGACGCCGGCGACGGCGGCGCGGACGGTGAGCGGCCCGTCGGCGGCCCGCTCGACCTCGACGTGCAGCTCCACCCGGCCGGCGCCGTCGACCACCGTGACGAGCGGCCGGACCGACGCGAGCCGGGCGGTGGACCAGGCGTGCAGGCCGATCTGCTGCCAGATGCCGGCGGTGACCACTGTCGGTCCCCAGTCCCAGCCGAAGTTGCAGGCGGTCTTGCGGATGAAGTGGAACGGCTCCGGGTAGGCGTTGGGCCGGTCGCCGAGCCGGTCCCGGTGCGCCTCGGCGTAGCGGTAGGGCGAGTCGAAGCGTACGGCCAGGGTGTTGTCGCCGGGACGCAGCAGCGCCCGGACGTCGAACCGGTAGCCGCGGTGCTGGTTCTCGGTGCGGCCGACCTCGACGTCGTTGAGCGTGACCGTGGCGACCGTGTCCAGGCCGGCGCAGACCAGGTCCACCCGGTCGTCGTCGCCCGACTGCCAGGCGAACGTGGTCTCGTAGGTCCAGTCGGTGCGCCCGATCCAGAGCAGCCGGTTCTCGTTGTCGTCGAGGTACGGGTCGGGGATGAGGCCGGCCGCGAGCAGGTCGGTGTGCACGCACCCGGGTACGGTCGCCGGCACCGCCGTCGCGGCGATCTCCGGCGGCACCGCCGGGCCGGGGTCGGCCGCCCGCAGCGTCCAACCCTCGTGCAGCAGCGTGGAACGGCTCACGACTTCACCGCGCCTTCCATGATTCCGCGGACGATCTGGCGTCCACCGATGAACAGCATGAGCAGCAGGGGTGCGGTGGCGATGAGCGCGCCGGCCAGCACCCGACGGTAGAGAACGTAGTTGCCGCTGGCCAGGTCGGAGATGGCCACCATCGAGGTAGGGAAGTCGGTCCCGTTCAGCGTGATCAGCGGCCACTGGAAGTCGTTCCAGGTGGCCACGAACGTGAGCAGGCCGAGTACGGCGAGGGCCGGGCGGATCGCGGGCAGCACGATGGTGGCGTACACCCGCATGGTCGTGGCGCCGTCGACCCGGGCCGCCTCGACCAGCTCGTCCGGGACGGTGTTCACGATGAACTGCCGCATGTAGAACACGCCGAACGCGGTGACCAGGCCGGGCGCGATGACCGCGAGCAGCGTCCCGTTCCAGCCGAGCTTGCCCATCACGATGTAGAGGGCGACGATGCCGAGCTGGTTCGGCACGGTGAGCGTGAGCACCACGAAGACCATCAGCGCGTTGCTGCCCTTGAAGCGCAGTTTGGCGAACGCGAACCCGGCGAGCGAGCAGAAGAACAGCACCGAGGCGGTGACCACGGTCGACACGATGACGCTGTTGACCAGCGAGGCGGCGAAGTAGACGTCCTGGAGGGAGAAGACCTCGTCGACGTTGGTGAGGAACCGGTCGCCGGGGACGACCGCCGGTGGGAGCTTCGCCAACGCCTCGTCGTTGCTGGTGGCGATGACGAACATCCAGTAGAGCGGGAACGCGGCGAACAGCATGCTCACCGCGAGCAGCAGGTAGGTCCAGAGGCTCGCCGGGGTGTCCTGCGGCGCCCGGGCCACCACACGTCGTGTCGTCATCGACGACCTCCGGAGAGTCGGTTCGTCAGCAGGTAGTTCAGGCCGGCGACGATCAGGACGATCAGGAACAGGGCCCAGGACATGGCCGCGGCGTAGCCGAGGTTGAGGTCCTTCCAGCCGACCTTGTAGATGAGCTGGGCGATGGTCTGCCACTCGCCGTTCGGCCCGCCGGTGGCGGCCTGGGCGTTGGGGTCGAAGAGCATCGGCTCGGTGAACAGTTGCAACCCGCCGATGGTGGAGAGGATCACGGTGAACAGCACCACCGGTTGGATCATCGGGACGGTGATCCGCCAGAGCTGCTTCCACTGGTTGGCGCCGTCGATGGCGGCGGCCTCGTAGACGTCGCGCGGGATGGACTGCATGGCGGCCAGGTAGAGCAGCGCGTTGTAGCCGATCCACTTCCAGTTGACCATGGTGGCGATGGCGATCCAGGCGTGCAGCTTGTCGGCCCGCCAGTCGATCGGGTCGTCGGCGCCGCCGATGCCGAGCAGGCCGAGGACCCAGTTGGCCATGCCGAAGTCGCGGGAGAAGAAGACGCTGAACACCATGCTGGAGGCCACGATCGGCGTCACGTACGGCAGCAGCACGCCGACCCGCCACCAGGTCTGCGCCCGCAGCTTCCGGTTGAGCAGCGAGGCGACAAGCAGCGCGAGCAGGAGTTGCGGCACGGTGGAGAGCAGGAAGATGCCGAACGTGTTGTAGAGCGCGTTCCAGAAGTCCTCGTCGGCGACGAGCCGGCTGAAGTTCTCGACGCCGGCCCAGTAGGGCAACGTCGGATCGTCCAGGCGGTAGTTGCGCAGCGAGACCACCGCGTTGAACAGCAGCGGGAAGAGCCCGAACACGAGGAAGAGCAGGAAGAACGGCGCGATCATGAGGTACGGCATGTAGCGCATGTCGAAGCGGTACAGCCGGTTGCGCCAGGTCAGTCGCCGGTCGTCGGCCCCGGAACGGCCGCGCTCGCGCGCGGGGCGGCGGTTCGGCGACGCGGGTGCGGCACGGGTGCTGGACATCGGGTCACTCCAGGGCCGGGACGGTGGACGGGTACGCCGGAGCGGGTCGGGTCCCGCTCCGGCGCCTGTGGCGGGTCAGGACGTGGCGGCCTTCTCGGCTTCCTTGACCGCCTCGTTCCAGGCGGCGTCCGACGTCAGCGACTTGTTCTCCACCCGCCGGATGACGTTCTCCACCGCGACCCGGGTGGGGCCGTTCTTCTTGCCCAGGTACTGCGGGGTGAGGCCCTGCGCCATCGTCGGGAAGATCTGCCCGACCGGGGCGTCGTTGAAGAACGGGTTCTTGAAGTCGGCGATGGCCGGGTCGGTGTAGAGCGCCGGCTGCGACGGGAGGTTGCCGACCTTCTTGAAGATCTCGATCTGCTGCTCCGGCGCGACCAGCCATTCCAGCAGCTTGTACGCCTCGTCGACGTGCTTGCCCTGCTTGGGGATGGTGAGGAACGAGCCGCCCCAGTTGCCGCCGCCACCAGGGACCGCGGCGATGTCCCACTTGCCCTCGGTGCCGGGCGCGGTGTCCTTGATGTGGCCGAGCATCCACGCCGGGCAGGCGAGCACCGCGAACGCGCCGCTAGTGAAACCCTTGTCCCAGTCGGCCTGGAAGCTGACCAGGTTGGCCGAGAGGCCGGCGTCGACGGCCTTGACCGTGTAGTCGAAGGCGACCTTCGGGCCGCCGTCCATCTGGAGCTGCTCCTGGTCGTTGTAGAAGCCGACCTGCTGCTGCCCGAGGACCGGGTTGAACAGGTTGGTGCCGGCGTCGAGGAACTTCTTCTTGGTCCGGCCGGTGTACTGCTGGCCGACCTCGATGAACGTGTCCCAGGTGGGCCAGAGCGCGGACACCTGGTCGCGATCGGTGGGCAGGCCGGCTGCTTTGAACAGGTCGGTGCGGTAGCACATGGCCAGGCCGCCCACGTCGGTGCCGAGGCCGATCTGCGTCTTGCCGTCGGCCGACAGCGACTGCTTCCACTTCCAGGGCAGGTACTTGCTCTCGTACGACCCGGCACCCTTGTCGAGCAGGTTGACGAACTTGTCGGACTGGCTGCGGAACTGGACCATGAAGCCCTCGTCGATCGCCGCGATGTCCGGCGCGCCGTTGCCGGCGACGAGCTTCTTCTGTAGGTCCTCGTGCTGGGCGTTGTACTCGCCCGAGTTGAGCTGGATCTTGACGTTCTTGTGCTCGGCCTCGTACCTGGTCTTGAGGTCCTGGAGGCCGAAGTCGCCCCAGAAATTGATCTTCAAGGTGACCTGACCGTCGGCCGCGTCCGAGCCGCCGGTGGTGCTCCTGCCGCTGCATGCGGCGACCATGGCCAGGCTGAGGGCGCCGACGGCGGCCGTGCGCGCCACATGCGTCCAGGACCGTTTCATGTCATCCTCCGCGCCGAATGGAAACGCTCCCGATATCGAGAGACGTCGACTGAACCGGATAAGTGACGACACCGTACGGTCCACCCCTGGCCGTGTCAACGGCCGGTTAACAGTGCGGCCGTCCGGCAACCTCCACGGCGGTTTTCCCGCTCAACCATGCATGGTGGAGCGCTTTCCGGAGCACGTCCACCGCACCGGCCGTCGTACGCTGAACCGGGCAAGTTCCGCACTGTGCGCGGTTCAGTCCCGGCCGGCCCGCCGCCGCGCCGGTGCAGTAGCGTCACACCCGCCGGCCACCCCGGCGGTCGAGAGGCGCCCGCGAGGGCCGGACAACAGGGGAGGAACGCTTCGGTGAAGCGGCCGACCATCGCCGACGTCGCCCGGCGCGCCGGAGTCTCCAAGGGCGCGGTGTCGTACGCGCTGAACGGGCAACCCGGCGTCTCCGAGGCGACCCGGCAGCGCATCCTGGCGATCGCCGCCGAGATCGGGTTCAGCCCGAGCAGTGCCGCCCGGGCGCTCTCCGGCGCCACCGCCAAGGCGGTCGGGCTGGCGCTGTGCCGGCCCGCCCGGATACTCGGCATCGAGCCGTTCTTCATGGAGCTGATCAGCGGCGTCGAGGCCGAACTGTCGGCCCGCTCGTACGCGCTGACGCTCCAGGTGGTCACCGACCAGGAGGCGGAGATCGCGGTCTACCGGCGGTGGTGGGCCGAACGCCGGGTGGACGGCGTCTTCGTCTGCGACCTGCGCACCGACGACCGGCGGGTGCCCGCGCTGGAGGAACTGCAACTGCCCGCCGTGGTCATCGGCGGCCCCGGGCACACCGGTGGCCTGGCAAGCGTCTGGTCCGACGACGCGGCGGCCCTGGTCGAGACGGTGGAATACCTGGTCGCGCTCGGGCACCGGCGGATCGCCCGGGTGGGCGGGCTGCCGACGTTGCTGCACACCGAGATCCGCACCGGCGCGTTCACCGACGTGTGCGCGCGGCTCGGCCTGGACGAGGCGAGCACCGTCTGGTCCGACTACACCGGCGAGGAGGGGGCGCGCGCCACCCGCCGGCTGCTCAGCTCCGCCAACCGCCCGACCGCGGTGATCTACGACAACGACGTGATGGCCATCGCCGGGCTCAGCGTGGCCCAGGAGATGGGCCTGGCCGTCCCCGGCGACCTGTCCATCGTGGCCTGGGACGACTCGCCGCTCTGCCAGCTCGTCCACCCGCCGCTGACCGCGCTCGGCCGGGACATCCCGGCGTACGGCGCGCACGCCGCCCGGCAACTCCTCGCCGTGATCGCCGGCGCGGAGGTGACGGGCGTGCAGGACGAGACCGCCCACCTCACCCCGCGGGGCAGCACCGCACCGCCGCGCGCCCGCTGAACCGGTTCAGTGGATCGGCGTCACCGCGACGCCGCACCGCGACGCTCCGCCCCCGACGCCTCACCGCGACGGCGACGGGAACTCCTCGAACCACGCCTCGACCCGCTCCGCCGTCGCCGGCCGGGCCAGCGCGAAGCCCTGGCCGTACCGGCAGCCGGCCCGCCGCGCGCCGGCCACCTGGCCGTCCGACTCCAGCCCCTCGACCACCACCTCCACACCGAGCCGGCTCCCCAGGTTCGCCACCACGTCGATCAGCGGGCGCTGCCCGTCGGCGCCCGGCGCGACCAGGTGCGGACCGACCTTGAGCAGGTCGATCGGCAACCGGCGGAGCTGGGCGAGCGAGGCGTGCTCGGCACGGAAGTCGTCGAGCGCGGTGCGGACGCCGAGCGACCGCAGACCGGCCAGCCGAGCCACCACCGTGGACAGCTCCGCCCCCACCGCCGGCTCGGCCACCTCCACCACCAGGCGCTCCGGCGGCACGTCGTACGCCGCCAGCGCGGTCGCCGTCCGCGCCACGAAATCCGTCGCGGTCAGCTCCCGCGGGGTGACGTTCACCGCCATCCACAGCTCCCGACCCCCCTCCGACCAGGAGGCGAGCTGCCGGCAGGCCCGGTCCACCACCCACCAGCCGACCTCGCCGAGCAGGTCGAGGTCGGCCGCCACCGGCAGCAACTCCGCCGGCAGCACGGTGCCCAACGCCGGGCTGCGCCACCGCAGCAGCGCCTCCGTGCCCACCGGCAGCCGGTCGGCGAGCGCCACCACCGGCTGGTAGACCAGGTCCAGCTCACCCCGGGCCACCGCGCCGGGCAGCTCCCGCTCCAGGTCCAGCCGGCGGACCAACTGCTCCTCCAGGTAGGCGTCGTACCACTCGACCCGGTCCCGGCCGAGCTGCACCGCGCGCCGCCGGGCCAGGTCGGCCTGGCGCAGCACATCCTCCGGATCGCCGCCGGTGGTCTCCGCCAGCCCGATGCTGGCCCGCACGTGGACCACCCCACCCGGACCGGGGTACGGCTCGGCGAGCGCGGCCAACAACCGGTTCCCCAGCGCGTACGCCGGGACCGGCCCGAGGTCGGTGAGCACGGCGAACCCGGCGTCGCCGACCCGGGCGACCAGGTCGTGGGCGCCGCAGCCGGCGCGGAGCCGCCGCCCCACCTCGGCCAGGACCGGCCCGGCCGGCACCACGTCGTCGTGCAGGTCCACCAGGAGCAGCGCGCCGCCGCTGCGCAGGGGCATCGCCCGCACCAGCTCGGCCCGGGTCAACGGCGCCGGCTCACCGGCGTCGCCGTCCCCACCGACGAGGCGCCGCAGCCACTCCTCGCTGGCCGCGAGCCGTTCCACCCGGTGCCGCTGGTCGGCCGCGGCCAGCAACTCGCTGACCATGATCGGCGGAATGATCGACAAGCCCAGGGCCATGGCCACCGGGGTGAACTCCCCGACCGTACCCAGATGCACGCCGGCGGCCAGGGCGGCGATGCCGGCCGGCGCGGTCAGTCGGGGCCACGCGGCCGGCGCGGGGCCGCGGCGCGGTCGCTCCCCGGCCGAGGTACGCCGCGCGCCGGCGGCGGTGAGCAGCGCGCCGGCCAGCACCGGCGGCCCGACGGCCGACAGCGCCCGGTCCGGGGCGTCGTACGCCAGCAGCACCACGAGCAGCGCCAACCCGCCGAGCGTGAGCCCGGCCCCGGCGTGGCAACGCGCGGCGCCCGGCCGCCGCCGGCGTTCGGCGAGCGCGGCCATCACCAGCACGGCGAGCGTCGCCGCCCCGCCCACGCTGGCGACCAGCCCGGCCGGCGGCACCGGACCGGCGGGCAGCAGCATCCAGCCGGCGAAGACCAGGCTGACACCGAGGGCGAGCGCGTCGACCGCCCGACGCATCCGCTCCCGACCCGGCAGCCGGGAACGGCCGGGCAGCCGGAGCAGAGCCGTGGCGTAGAGCGGCGTGGCGAGGCCCAACCCGACGAGCGCGACCGGCAGCCGGTGTGCCCGATCGCTCAGCGGCAACACCGCGACGGTGAGGCCGGCGACCAGGACGGCGGCGTCGAGGATCGCCGCGACCCGCCGGGACAGCGCCACCCGGCGCGCCTGCCGCCCGGTCGGCGAACCCCCCGCCCAGCCCACCGCGCGCTCGTGGCGCGTGGCGGCCGGCGTGGGTGGGACGCCGGCGAGCCAGGCGAGCCGGACACAGGCGAGGGCGGAGCCACCGGCGACGGCGAGCGCCGCGGCGGCGGGGCCGGGCACGAGCCCGGCGAGGCCCGCCAGGAGGAAGAACGCGCCGCTGAGCGAGGCGGCGAGGTCGGGCAGGGGCGGCCACCGGCGGGGACCGGTGGAAGGGATGACGGGCACGGCGGTCGCCTTCGTGAGGGGGCACGGGGCGGTGCGGTTGCGGTGCGACGTGTGGGTTGTCCGGGTGGGAAGGCCGCATCGGCGGGGACCGATTCGGCCATGCCTAGAAACGATTCCGGACGCGGCGGGTGACGCGACACCACTAGTGACGTCCGTCACATGCACATCGATGACCCGTTCCCGCTCCCCCGCCCTCCCCCACGGAGAGGATCCGGCCGGGTGGCCGGACGCCAGTTCGGTGAAGTGGCGGGGTCGAGGGGCCGAGATACCGCCACCTCGCCGAAGTGGAGTCGATCAAGGGTGAAAGGGAACCGGCCGATTCGGGAGCTGGGCCGGGTCGACGCCTGAGTCCTGGTACGCGAGCGGCCTCAGCGGGGCGGCGGCGTACCAGGTAACTCCGTCCCTTCGAAACGCCACGCAGACGCGCAAGCGGGCGAACAGGGGCAAGGTAGTTTTCGGTCTCTCCGAGCCGGCATGCGGTGACAGGCGTGGCCGGGCGGGAGCGTGGGCTGGGCGGGTGGGATCATCGGAGGGTGAGCCGCGCCGACACCGTCAGTTTCCGCCACAACCAGGCCATCCTGGTGGCCGCGATCGTCGCCTTCATCGGCGCGCTGCCCCTGGCCACCGCCCGCTGGTGGCTGCTCTGGGTGCTGTTCGTCCCGCTCGTGGTCGGGGTCTGGGTGTGGCGGGCCGGCACCGATGCCGACGCCCGCGAGCTACGACTGCGCGCTCTCGTCGGGCAACGGCGGGTGCCGTGGGACCGGGTGACCGAGCTGGGCGGTGGTCCCCGCGGCCGGGCGATCGTCCGGCTGGACGACGGTCAGGCGCTGGTGCTGCCCGCGGTGCGCGCCTCCGACCTGCCCCGACTGATCGCCGCCACCGGCCAGGCGGTGCCCGCCGACGACAGCGCCGGTCAGTAGCCGTCGACCACCCGGTTCGCCAGCTCCTCCCCCGCGACGAAGCGGCGCAACTGCGCCCCCACCAGCCGATACGCGCGCGGCAACAGTCCGCGCACCGACCCGGCGACGTGCGGGGTGAGCAGCACGTTCGGTAGCTCCCACAGGGGATGGTCGGCGGGCAGCGGCTCCGGGTCGGTGACGTCCAGCGCGGCCCGCAGCCGTCCCGATGCCAGCTCGGCGAGCAGTGCCGGCGTGCGGGCCACCGGCCCCCGGGCGGCGTTCACCAGCAACGCGCCGTCCGGCATCGCGGCGAGGAAGCGCTCGTCGACCAGGCCCCGGGTCTGCTCGGTCAGCGGCACCAGCAGCACCACCACATCCGCCGTGGGCAGCAGGGTCGGCAGTTCGGCCACCCCGTGCACCTGCTCGTCCGGCCGCGGTGTGCGGGCGACCAGGGTGAAACTCACCTCGAACGGGGCGAGCCGGGCCCGCACCGCGGCGCCGATCGAGCCGGCGCCGACGATCAGCACCCGCTTGCCGGCGAGCTCGTCGGTCGGGGCCACCTCGTCGTACGCCCATTCCCGGCGGGCCTGGGCGCGGGCCAGCGGCGCGAACCCGCGAAGCGCGGACAGGATCGCGGTGACCACCCACTCCGCGGTGGCCGAGTCGTGCACGCCCCGGGCGTCGCAGAGCGTCACACCCTCGGGCACCCGCTCCACCCAGGCGTCCGCGCCGGCGGAGAGAAGCTGCACCACCTCGACGTCCGGCAGCTCGGCCAGGAGCGCGCCGGCGTCCGCGCCGGACAGGAAGGGGGGCACCCAGAACCGCACGTCCTCCGGCGCGGAGGGAAGCCGGGCCGGATCCGCGAGCACTTCCACGGTGACGTCGGGTGGCAGCTCGCCGAGCAGTCGGCGGCCCTCGGGGTGCGGGATCCATGCCTTCACGATCGTCGACGATAGCCGTACCCGCAGGTCGGTGCCGTTCGGGCAGTGGCGAACGCCCCGCCGCCGGTCGGACACACGTGCGACAGGGTTTAATCGGGGGCGGGACGCCTGCCGGCGTCGCGACGGCGCAGGACAGGGGGGCGATGAGCGAGGACGACCCGGAGCGGAGGGCGGCGCCGATGCCCGCGCTCACCGATCCCGACCGGCTGCTGTCCCTCGACGAGACCCGCCTCGACGCGGAGCCCGACGAGGCGTTCGACCGATTCGCCCGGCTGGTCGGTGACCTGCTCGACGTGCCGGTCGCGCTGGTGTCCCTGGTCGACGCGGACCGCCAGTTCTTCCCCGGCGAGACCGGGCTGCCGCAGCCCTGGGCGGCCCGCCGGGAAACCCCGCTCAGCCACTCGTTCTGCCAGCACGTCGTCGACACCGAGGCGCCGATGGTGCTGCCCGACGCCCGCCTCTACCCCCGGGTCCGGCGGAACCTCGCCATCGAGGACCTGGGCGTGGTGGCCTACGCGGGGATGCCGCTGACCGACCTGGACGGGCGGGTGCTGGGCTCGCTCTGCGCGATCGACAGCAAGCCGCGGGCCTGGACGAAGGAGCAGTTGCGGACGCTCGCCGACCTGGCCGCCGCCTGCTCCTCGGAGCTGCGGCTGCGGATCGCGGTCCGCGGCGCCGAGCAGGCCCGCCGCCGCGCCGAGGAGGCGCACGACCGGCTCGCCATGCTGGCCGGAATGAGCGAGATGCTCGGCGCCACGCTCGACCTGGGCACGGCGGTCGACCGTCTCGCGCACGCCATGGTGCCGCTGCTCGCCGACTGGTGCCTGATCACGCTCGTCGATCCGGCGGGGCGACCCCGCAGCGTCTCCGGCGCGCACCGCGACCCCGGGCACGAGGCCGATCTGCACCGTTTCGCCCAGTTGCTGGTCACCGGCCTCGGTCCGGAGTCGCTGATCCGGTCGGTGGTGCGCAATGGCCGGCCGGTGATCCGCGCCACCGCCGGCCCCGACGACGTGGCGCGCGGCACCACCCGTCCGGAGCTGGTGCCGCTCGCCGACCGGCTCGGCATCGGCTCCCACCTGACGGTGCCGATCACCGCTGTCGGCGACCGGGTGATCGGCACCGTCACGCTCGTCAACCGTCCGGGCCGCCGCGGCTTCGACACGAGCGACCTCCGGACCGCGCAGGACATCGGGGTACGGGCCGGGCAGGCGGTCGGCAACAGCCGGCTCTACGGCGAGCAGCGGCACGTCGCGGAGGTGCTCCAGCACAGCATGCTGCCGGTGCTGCCGACGGTGCCGGGGATCGAGATGGCCGCCCGTTACCTGCCGGCGGCGGACCGGGTCGAGGTCGGCGGCGACTGGTACGACGCCTTCGTCCAGCCCGACGGCGAGCTGGTCGCCGCGATCGGTGACGTCGCCGGCCACGACATCGAGGCCGCCGCCACCATGGGCCAGTTGCGCAACCTGGTCCGTGGCAACGCCTACGGGCGGGACGATCCGGTGGAGGATCTGGTGGCCAGCCTCGACCGGGCGATCGGCGGGCTGCGGGTGCCCACCGTCGCCACCGCCGTGCTGGCCCGGGTCCGCCCGGCCGACGACGGGCTGCGGGTCCGCTGGTGCAACGCCGGGCACCCGCCGCCGCTGCTGATCCGCGCCGACGGCACGGTGTCGGCGGCGGAGGGTCGCGGTCCCCTGCTCGGCCTGGCCCGCCCGCCCCGGCGCTCCGGGCGGACGTTGACCCTCGCCCCGGGCGACACGCTGCTGCTGCACACCGACGGGCTGATCGAACGCCGGGACCAGCCGATCGACGAGGGGCAGGCGGAACTGATCGAGCGACTCGTCGCCGACGGGCCCCAGGTCCCGCTGGCCGCCCTCTGCGACCGCCTCCTCGCCGCGGCGGACCGACGCGAGGACGACGTCGCCATGCTCGCCCTGCGGGCCGGCTGAGCGGCGGCTGGGCCGACCCGCCCGGTCCGTCGGCGCGTCCGGCTAGGCTTGGTCGGGTGAGCCCGCGCCCGACGTACCCCCGCTTCCTCCGCCCCCGGACGGCGCTGGCGGCGTCCGGCGTGGCGATGCTGCTGGCCGCCGCCGGCTGCTCCCTCGGCGAGCCCGAGCCGGACCCGGCCGGCGAGCCGCCCAACCTGCCGACGCCGTCGAGCCCGGCCAGTTCCGGCGGGGCCAACCAGCAGGTGGTGGCCACGGTGCTGGCGAAGGGGCTGGCGGTGCCGTGGGCGATCGCGTTCCTGCCCGACGGCGCGGCGCTCGTCACCGAGCGCGACAGCGGACGGATCCTCCAGGTCGGCCCGGAGTCCGGGCCGGACGGGCTCAGCGTGCGCCCGGTGCAGACGGTGCCCGGGGTGGCCGCCGGCGGTGAGGGCGGTCTGCTCGGCATCGCCGTCTCCCCCGGATACGCGAAGGACCGCACGGTCTTCATCTACTACACCGCCGAGGAGGACAACCGGATCGCCAGGTTGCAACTCGGCCAGGCGCCGACGCCGATCCTCACCGGCATCCCCAAGGCCGGCAACCACGACGGCGGCGGGTTGGGTTTCGGCCCGGACGGTTTCCTCTACGCGAGCACCGGGGACGCCGGGCGCACCGAGAACGCCCAGGACCCGAAGAGCCTCGGCGGCAAGATCCTGCGGATCACCCCGGCCGGGAAACCGGCGCCGGGCAACCCGACCGCCGGTTCCCCCGTGTGGTCGTTGGGGCACCGCAACGTGCAGGGCTTCGCCTGGACGCCGGACAAGCGGATGTACGCGGTGGAGTTCGGCCAGAACACCTGGGACGAGATCAACCAGATCAACCAGGGCGGCAACTACGGCTGGCCGCAGGTCGAGGGGCGCGGCGAGGACGCGCGTTACGTGAACCCGATCGTGCAGTGGCGCACCGGCGACGCCTCCTGCTCCGGCCTGGCCGCGGTGGAGCGGCTGCTGGTGACCGCCTGCCTGCGGGGTCAGCGGCTGTGGCTGGTCGAACTGGCCGGCAACGGGACCGTCCTCGGCCAGCCGCGTGAGCTGCTCACCGGCCGGTACGGGCGGCTGCGTGCCGCGACCGTGGCGCCGGACGGCTCGCTCTGGGTCAGCACCTCGAACCGGGACGGCCGGGGCAAGCCGGCGGCCGATGACGACCGGATCCTGCGCCTGGTCTTCGCCGACGGCGGCGCGGGCCGGAGCTGATCCACTTCCGACAGGTTTGCCAAGATCACGCAGCGGGCAGGCAGAATCTCACCATGGACGGCCAGGAGAACGAAGAGCAGCGCCCCGGGGACCCGACGTCCCCGGCCACCGGGCGTGCCCGCCGCTTCCCGGCGTGGCGGCCCGGCCCCCACCTGCGCCGGGTGGGCGTGGTGCTGGCCGTGCTCGCGGTCACGCTCGGCGGCATCGTGATCGGCACGTACGCCGGTGGCCACGTCGGCACCGACATCGGCCCGTTCCGGGCCGAACTGACGCTCAGCCCGTCACTGGACGGCGGCACCACCGTCGACATCCCACCGCTGGGCGCGCTGCTGCTGGACAGCCACACCGGGCCGGCGTACCTGACCGTCAAGGTGGGCTCACTGGACCAGGGGCGCACCGAGGCGCTGATCGGCGATCCGGCGAGCATCAGCCGGGCCAGCCAGTCGGCGGTGGCGGACGTCCGCGGTGGGGTGATGCGGCTCGGCCTGAAGACGCTCGGCTCGACGGTGCTGGCCACCCTGATCCTGGCCGGGCTGATCTTCCGCGACGTCCGGCGTACCGCGTGGGCCGGCGGGCTGGCCCTCGCCGTCACCGCCGGCAGTCTCGGCCTGGCCGCGGCCACCGTGCGACCGCAGGCGATCGAGGAGCCACGGTACGAGGGTCTGCTCGTCAACGCGCCGGCGATCGTGGGTGACGCGCGGCGGATCGCCGACGACTACACGAAGTACGCCGAGCAACTCCAACATCTGGTCGGCAACGTCAGCAAGCTCTACACCACCGTCTCCTCGCTGCCGGTGGTGCAGCCGTCCCCCGGCACCACCCGGGTGCTGCACGTCTCCGACATGCACCTCAACCCCACCGGCTGGCAGCTCATCCGCACCGTGGTCGAGCAGTTCGGCATCGACGTCGTGATCGACACCGGCGACATCACCGACTGGGGCAGTGAGCCGGAGGCGTCCTTCGTCGGCTCGATCGGCCTGCTCAAGAAGCCGTACGTGTACATCCGGGGCAACCACGACTCGCCGCGCACCGCCGCGGCAGTGGCCCAGCAGCCGAACGCGGTGGTGCTGGACAACGCCGTGACGACGGTCGGCGGGCTGACCATCGCCGGCATCGGGGACCCCCGGTTCACCCCGGACAAGGAGACCTCACCGGCGGGCAGCGGCCTCACCTCAACGGTCGCCGACCAGGTCATCGGCGCCGGTGAGCAACTCGCCGCCACGGTCGAGAAGTCGCCCCGGAAGGTGGACATCGCGCTCGTGCACGACCCGGCGTCGGCCGGGCCGCTCTCCGGCATCACACCGCTGGTGCTCTCCGGGCACAAGCACGCCCGGCAGGTGTCGAAGCTGCCGCAGGTGCCGGGTGAGCAACCGACGACGCTGATGGTGGAGGGCTCGACCGGCGGAGCCGGGCTGCGCGGGCTGGAGGGCGAGAAGCCCACCCCGCTGACCATGACGGTGCTCTACTTCGACGAGCAGAAGCTGCTCCAGGCGTACGACGAGATCACCGTGGGCGGCACCGGGCAGTCGCAGGTGAACCTGGAGCGGCACGTGATCCAGGACCCGGCCAAGGGCGACGAGGTGCCGGTCACCCCGACGCCCACCCGCGGTGCGCCGGAGTCGCTGTCGCCGTCCCCGTCGGCGAACGCGACGAGCCCGACCCCCACCACCACCGGCTGACCCCCACGTCCCATCACCCTGCGTAACACAAGCGTTCGAGCGGAGGATGGGCCGTCCGCGCCTTTGCTCTGCAGCCATCCGCGCAGCAGGCACCCAGCGTCACCAAATCGGCCCGGCACCGTGAATGGGTCAGCTTCTATAGAGCCAGCTCAGCGCCGTTGTGCGGATGTGGCTGCAGAGCAAAGGCACCGAAGACCCTTCGTCCGCCCGAGGCAGCGCTCTTACGATCAGTAATCACACGCCAAGGTTGCGCTACGTAATCTGCGCCGCGCGGCACCGGCGGAGCGGGGCGGCGGGGCGGGCGGGTCAGCGCAGCGCCAAGGCCGCGAGCGCGGCGTTGACGATGCTGCCGGGCAGCAGGTCGTGCAGCTCGTACAGCTCCCGCACGCTGCCGGACTGACCGAACTCGTCGACCCCGAGCGGCACCGCCGGAGCGCCGACCGCCGAGCCGAGCCAGGCCATCGCGTGCGAGGCCGCGTCGTGCACGGTGACCACCGGCACCCGGTCGGCGAACGCCGACCGCAGCGCCCCGGGCACGCTCGGCACGGTCGCGGTCCGCACGCCCTGACGCAGGGTCCGCTGCCACGCCCGGTAGAGCCGGTCCAGGCTTGTCACGTCCACCACGTGCGCGGCGACGCCCTCCTCCGCAAGCTCCGCGGCGGCGGCCAGGACCTCGGGCAGCACCGCGCCGGACGCGGCGAGCTGCACCACCGGGGCGTCCACGAGATCCGGGTACGCCTGGTGCGCGTCGACGAGCCGGTACGCGCCGGCCACCACCTGCCGGCGCAGCACCGCGTCTCCGAGCCGGGCCCGGGCCGCCTCGAACGGCGCCTGGTCGACCGGCCGGGTGCTGAGCCGGAAGTAGTACGCCCCGTCCTCGGCCGGCGCGGCGGTGGCGGTCGGCGCGCCGCCGCCGGCGATCTGACCGAGCGCGTCGCAGAGCAGCCAGTCGAGGCTGCCGGCGTACGCGGGCTCGCAGAACGTCACCCCGGGCAGTTCCAGGCCGACGGAGGCGGTGATGGTGGACTGGTGCGCGCCGCCCTCCGGGGCGAGCGTGATGCCGGACGGGGTGCCCGCCACCACGAACCGGGAACCCGAGTAGGTGCCGTAGAGGAAGGCGTCCAGCCCGCGCAGCACGAACGGGTCGTAGACCGTGCCCACCGGCAGCAGCGGCTGGCCGGACAGGTCCCACGACAGGCCGAGCTGACCGAGCAGCAGGAACAGGTTCATCTCGGAGATGCCCAGCTCGATGTGCTGCCCGGCGGGGCTCTCCGTCCAGCGCAGCATCCGGTCGGAGGTCCACGACCGCTGCTCGGTGGGAGCGAACACACCCGTCTTGTTGATGAACCCGGCCAGGTTGGTCGAGGTGGCCACGTCCGGCGCGGTGGTCACCAGGTAGGGCGAGACCTGCGGGTCCCGGGCCAGGTCCACGAGCACCCGGCCGAAGACCTCCTGGGTGGAGACCGGCTTGTTGACGCGTACCCTCGTGGTTTCCGGGACGGTGACGCCGAGCGCCCGCTCGCGCGGCGGGCGGGACAGCGCCTCCCGGCGCTCGCCGGCCCGGATGCCGGCCGCCGACGCCGGGTCGAAGCGGTCCCACTCGGTCTCCGGGGTCAGGCCGTGCGCGGCCCGCAGCGCGTCCACCTGCTCGGTGCTGAGCAGCGCCGAGTGGTTGCGCGGGTTCCCGGCGATCGGCAGCCCCCAGCCCTTCACCGTGTACGCGAAGACGACGCTGGGCCGGTCGGTGACCGCGTCGCACTGGGCGTAGGCGTCGAGCATCGCCTGCGCGTCGTGCCCGCCCAGGTCGGTGACGAGCGGCCCCAACTCGTCGTCGGGGATGTCGGCGACGAACGCGGCCACCGGCTCCGGAGCGCCGTCCAGGAACTGCCTGCGCAGCGCCGGACCGGCCAGCCCGAACAGGGACTGGTACTGCTCGTTGGGCATCAGGTCGATCCAGTCGCGCAGCGCCGCGCCGCCCGGCCGGGTGTACGCCTCGGCGAGCCGGCGGCCGTACTTGACCTCCACGACGTGCCAGCCGGCCGCCTCGAACTGGCCCCGCCACTGGTTGATCCGCACACCGGGCACGACCCGGTCCAGCGACTGCCGGTTGAAGTCGACGAGCCACATCACGTTGCCCAGCCCGGTGGTGGCCGGGTCGGCGACCGCCTCCCAGATGTTGCCCTCGTCCAACTCCGCGTCGCCGATCAGCGCGACGAACCGGGAGTGCGGCCGTGCGCCGAAGTGCGCGTCGACGTAGCGGCGGGTGACGGCGGCGAACAGCGGCGCGGCGGCGCCCAGGCCCACCGAGCCGGTGGAGAAGTCCACCTCGTCCGGGTCCTTGGTGCGCGACGGGTAGGACTGGAGGCCGCCGCGGGCGCGCAGCTTCGGCAGGTAGGCCCTGTCGAGGTTGCCGAGCAGGTACTGGATGGCGTGGAACACCGGGGAGGCGTGCGGCTTCACCGCGACCCGGTCCTCGGCGTCCAGGTGCTGGAACCAGAGCGCGGTCATCGCGGTGACCAGCGACGCGCTCGACGCCTGGTGGCCGCCGACCTTCACCCCGTCGCCGGTGCCCCGGTCGTGGTTGGCCGCGTCGACGATGCGGGTGGCGAGCCAGAGCACCCGGCGCTGGATCTCGTCGAGGACGTGCTCGTTCACGCTTGCTCCATCCGGGCGTCGCCGTTGACGCCCACTTTGGGGGGTAAGGAGGGGCCCCCGCTTAACGCATTCTGCATAGGCGGGGGCCCCTTTTAACACTTGTCAGGCAGCGCCGAGGCGCTCCAGGATCAACTCGCGCACGGTCTTCGCGTCGGCCTGGCCACGGGTGGTCTTCATGACCGCGCCGACGAGCGCGCCGGCCGCCGCGACCTTGCCGCTGCGGATCTTGTCGGCGATGGCGGGGTTGGCGACGATCGCCTCGTCCACGGCGGCGGTCAGCGCGCCCGTGTCCGACACGACCTCCAGGTTGCGGTTCGTCATGATCTCGGTCGGCGAGCCCTCGCCGGCCACCACACCCTCCAGCACGGCGCGGGCCAGCTTGTCGTTGAGCTTGCCCGCGTCGACCAGCCCCTGAAGCTCCGCCACCTGCGCCGGGGTGGCGCCCACGTCGGCCAACTCCACGCCCGTTTCGTTGGCGCGGCGGGACATCTCGCCCAGCCACCACTTGCGGGCCGCCGCCGGGGTCGTCCCGGCGGCCACGGTCGCCTCGATCAGCTCGACCGCGCCGGCGTTGACCACCGACTCCATGTCCAGGTCGGACAGGCCCCACTCCTGCTGGATCCGCTTGCGGCGCAGCCGCGGCAGCTCCGGCAGGGCGGCCTTCAGCTCGGCCACCCACGCCGTGTCCGGCGCCAGCGGCACCAGGTCCGGCTCGGGGAAGTAGCGGTAGTCGGTGGCGGTCTCCTTGGACCGGCCCGAGGTGGTGTCGCCGGTGTCCTCGTGGAAGTGCCGGGTCTCCTGGACGATCCGGCCACCCGCGTCCAGCACCGACGCCTGACGCAGCATCTCCGACCGGACCGCCCGCTCGACCGAGCGCAGCGAGTTGACGTTCTTGGTCTCGGTGCGCGTGCCCCACTCCGCGCCCGGCAGGTTCAGCGAGGTGTTGACGTCGCAGCGCAGCGAGCCCTCCTCCATCCGGACGTCCGAGACGCCGAGCGAGCGGACCACGTCGCGCAGCTCCGCCACGTACGCCCGGGCGATCTCGGGGGCGAGCGCGCCGGTGCCGGGGATCGGCTTGGTGACGATCTCCACCAGGGGGATGCCGGCCCGGTTGTAGTCGACGAGCGACTCGGTGGCGCCGTGGATGCGGCCGGTCGCGCCGCCGACGTGCAGCGTCTTGCCGGTGTCCTCCTCCAGGTGCACCCGCTCGATGCCGATCCGCACCAGCTCGCCGTTGACCTCGACGTCCAGGTAACCGTCGAAGCAGAGCGGCTCGTCATACTGGCTGATCTGGAAGTTCTTCGGCATGTCCGGGTAGAAGTAGTTCTTCCGGGCGAACCGGCACCACTGCGCGATCGAGCAGTTCAACGCCAACCCGATCCGGATCGTCGCCTCGATGGCCGCCTTGTTGGCCACCGGCAGCGAACCGGGCAGGCCCAGGCAGACCGGGCAGACCCGGGTGTTCGGCTCGCCGCCGAAGTCGGTCGGGCAGCCGCACCACATCTTGGTGTTCGTGCCCAGCTCGACGTGGGTCTCCAGGCCGATCACCGGTTCGTAGCGCGCGACGACCTCGTCGTACGCGGGCAGTGTCGTCGTCATCTGAGCTCCAGGCGCGATCCGGACAGAACCGTTCCAGCCTAATCGGCTGGCCCGGCCACCCCGCTGCCGGGCTTCGAGATCGCCGCGCGGGGGCCCGCCGCGCCGGCATGGAAAAACCGACCCGGGGGTACGCGTCGACCATGCGGAACCGGGCCGAGGCATGACCGCCAGACCGGTGACGACCGGCGTGGTGCTCGTCGCCGGGGCGGTGACGCTCGGCCTGCCCGCGCTGCTGACCGCAATATGGGTGGCCGACAGCGAGCACGACTTCCAGGACGTGGTGGCCATGGTCGCCATCACGGCGATATCCGCCGTCATCGGCGCCGGGGCGGCGTTGCTGCTCGGCCGGCGGCTGGTGCCGTCGATGCGTACCCCCGCGTCGAGCCCGGCCCGCGCGGCGCGGGACGCGTTGCGCGCGGGCCGGGCCACCGACCCGGCCGTCGACGCCGCCGCCCGCCGGGAGGCCGACCGCCGGCTCGGCCAGGGCTGGTACGTGTGGTTCTGCCTCGTCCTGGCCGCTGTTCAGGCGCTGCTGGCGGTCGCCGCGTCCCGATGGTCCAGCCGGCTGATCGCCATGGCCGCCGTCCTGCTCTGGTCGGGCGCGGCGTGGTGGCACCGGCGCCGCATCCGGGAGGCACGGCGCTACCTCGGCGCGGCGGCGAACCGCCCGGAAACGCCGACCGGCGCCGACGGGGATCCGTCGACGCCGGTCGGCGGCGGTGTTACAGGGCCGGCGGGGTGAACGTGCCGACGCTGGACTCCAGCGCGGCGGCGACCCGGTACATCCGGTCGTCGGCCATGGTCGGAGCCATGATCTGGAGTCCGACCGGGAGCCCGTCCGACAGCCCGCACGGCACCGAGATGGCCGGGCCGCCGTACAGGTTCGTCGGGATGGTGAACAGGTCGGCCAGGTACATCTGGTAGGGGTCCGAGGTGCGCGCGCCGATCGGGAACGCGACGAACGGGGTGGTCGGCGAGATCAGCGCGTCCACCTGCTCGAACGCGGCGGTGAAGTCCCGGGTGATGAGCGTGCGGACCTTCTGCGCCTGGCCGTAGTAGGCGTCGTAGTAGCCCGAGGAGAGGGCGTACGTGCCGATCATGATGCGGCGCTTCACCTCGGGCCCGAAGCCGGCCTCGCGGGTCAGCGACATGACCTCCTCCAACGACCGGTTGCCGTCGTCGCCGACCCGCAGGCCGAACCGGACGCCGTCGAACCGGGCCAGGTTGGAGGAGCACTCGCTCGGCGCGATCAGGTAGTAGGCCGGCAGCGCGTACGAGAAGTGCGGGCAGGACACCTCGACGATCTCGGCGCCCAGCTTGGCCAGGGCCTCCACGGACTCCCGGAACGCGGCCATCACGCCCGGCTCGGCGCCCTCGCCGGTGAACTCGGTGACCACGCCGAGCTTGACGCCGGTCAGGTCGCCGCTCGCGCCCCGCTTCGCCGCGCCCACCACGTCCGGCACCGGGGCCGGGATCGAGGTGGAGTCGCGCGGGTCGTGGCCGGCGATCACCTGGTGCAGCAGCGCGGCGTCGAGCACGGTACGCGCGCACGGGCCGGGCGTGTCGAGCGACGAGGAGAACGCGACGAGCCCGTACCGGGAGGTGCCGCCGTAGGTGGGCTTCGCGCCGACGGTGCCGGTGACCGCGCCGGGCTGGCGGATCGAGCCGCCGGTGTCCGAGCCGATCGACAGCGGCGCCTCGTACGCGGCGAGCGCCGCGGCGCTGCCACCGCCGGAGCCGCCCGGGATCCGGTCGAGGTCCCACGGGTTGTGGGTCGGCCCGTACGCCGAGTATTCGGTGGAGGAGCCCATGGCGAACTCGTCCATGTTGGTCTTGCCGAGCATCACCGTGCCGGCGGCGCGCAGCCGCTCGACGATCGTCGAGTCGTACGGCGGACGCCAGCCCTCCAGGATCTTCGACCCGACCGTGGTCGGCACGCCCCTGGTGGTGAGCACGTCCTTGACCGCGACCGGCACGCCGGCGAGCGGGCCCATCTCCTCGCCGGCGGCCCGGCGCTCGTCCACGGCCCGCGCGGCGGCGAGCGCGCCCTCGGTGTCGACGTGCAGGAACGCGCGCACCCGGTCGTCGACAGCGCCGATCCGGTCGAGGTGGGCGCGGGTGACGTCGACCGCCGAGGTCTCCCCGTTCGCCACCAGACCAGCGATCTCGACGGCGGTCATCTTCGTCAGGTCGGTCATGACGCCACATCCTCGTCCAGAATCCGCGGGACGCGGAACCGCTGCTCCTCGGCGTCGGGCGCACCCGACAGCGCCTCCTGCGGGGTCAGGCTCGGCGTCACCACATCCTCGCGGAGCACGTTGGTCAGCGGCACCGAGTGGGACGTCGGCGGGATGTCCGCCGCGGCGACCTCGCCGACCTGCGCGACCGACTGGAGGATCACGTCGAGCTGGCCGGCGAAGGTGTCCAACTCCTCCTCGGTGACGGCGAGCCGCGACAGTCGCGCGAGGTGCGCGACCTCCTCGCGGGAGATGGCGGCCATCGGGTGCCCCCTTCGTGGCTGTCCTGAACGTCTGCGGTGGGCCGGCCGCGCGTACGACGGTGAACGATGACGCGCGGTGACCGGAGCGAGTCTATTGTCCCGCCGTCACGACGACGCCTTCGACTCCCCCTCCGCCTCCGGCCCCTCCCGGCCCTCGCCCTCCGCCGTCACCGGGTGGATCGGACGGTACCGCGACAGCCAGGTGATCAGCTCCTCCGCCGGCATCGGCCGGGCGTGGAACCAACCCTGCGCCACGTCGCAGCCGGCGGCGTGCAGCAGCCGCCAGGTGCGCTCGTCCTCCACCCCCTCGGCGACCACCCGCAGCCCGAGCGCGCCGGCCAGCTCGATCGTCGAGCGGACGATCGCCGCGTCGTCCGGGTCGTCGGCCATCCCCAGCACGAACGACCGGTCCACCTTCACCTCGGACAGCGGAAGTCGACGCAGGTGCTGCAACGACGAGTAGCCGGTGCCGAAGTCGTCGAGCGCGATGCCGACGCCGATCCGGTGCAACTGGGTGATGCTGGCGAGCACCCGTCGGGGGTCGGCCATCAGCGCGCCCTCGGTGATCTCCACCTGGAGCCGTTCCGGCGGCAGCCCGTACCGGGAGAGCCGGTCGGCGATCTGGTCGGCGATCTCGCCGGTGTGCAGGTCCCGGACGCTGACGTTGAGCGCCGCGCGCAGTGTGAGCCCGGCCGCGAACCACTTGGCGAGCTGCTCCACGACGTCGTCCACCACCCGGCGGGTGAGCAGCCGCATGACCGCGCTCTGCTCGGCGACCTGGATCAGCTCCCCCGGATCGACCATTCCCCGGCGCGGGTGCCGCCACCGCAGCAGCGCCTCGACGCCGACCACCTCGCCGGTCGCGATGGCGATCTGCGGCTGGTAGTACATGGTGATCTCGCCCGGGTCCTCCGTCTCGCGCGCCCGCATCCGCTCGCCGGCCGCACCGCCGTCGGCCGCACCGCCCCCGGTCGCACCGGCAAGATCGGTCGCATCGGCGGGAGCGGTCGGCTCGCCGCCCGGCCGCGCGGCCTCCACGACCGGGGACGCCCCGGCAGCGGACGCGGCATGCACCGGCCCGGCGGCGTGCGCCACGCCCGCGGCCGACGCGGGCGCGGCAGCGGACCCGGCGTGGGCCGGCGCGACGGCGTGCGCGACGCCCGCGGCCGACGCGGGCACGGCAGCGGACGTGGGCGCGGACGCGGGGGCGGGCGCGGGGGGCGCAGCGGACACGGGCGCGGGGGCCGGGTCGCCGCCGGGCCGAACCGGGCCGGCCGGAGCGCCGGTACGCGCGGACCGACGCCGGATCGGGTCGGCGCCGGTGAGGATCCGGTCGATCAGTTCGTCGTCGGTCCGCGTCTCGACCCGGGCCCGGCGCCACCGCAGCCCCCGGCGGGGCGAAGCGTCCTCGGGGCGCACACCGTCCCGGCCATGATCACGAACCGCCCGGCCCTCGCGAACCGGCCGCCCGTCGCCAGGCGGCGGGGCGGCGGGCAGGCCCTGCGCCAGCGCGGCGCCGTCACCTCCGCGTACGCCCGCCGGCTCGCCGACCGAGGTGGACGACGTGGATTCCAGCACCCGGCGCAGGTCGGCCAGGAGGCTCAGTCGCTCGGCCGAATTATGGTCGGACTCCGGGGCGTACACCGCGACGGTGTCGTTGCGCTGCTTGGCGTCGTACATGGCGACGTCGGCGTGCCGCATCAGGGTGGCGAAGTCCTCGCCGTGCTCGGGAAAGAGCGCGACGCCTATCGACCCGCCCACGTCGAGCGGCAGCCCGTCCAGCGGCACCGGCTCGGCGAGCGCGGCGACCACCCGGTCGGCCCGCTCCCGCGCCGCCTCGATGCCGGCCAGCCGGGGTACGACGATGGCGAACTCGTCGCCGCCGAGTCGCGCCACCAGCTCGCCGTCGTCGGCGACGTCGATCAGCCGGGCGCTCACCTCGACCAGCAGCCGATCGCCCACGGCGTGCCCCAGCGCGTCGTTGACGTTCTTGAACCGGTCGAGGTCGAGCAGCAGCAGGGCCAGGTGGGCGTCCGGCTCGCCCCGGGCGGCCCGCTCGGCGTGCAGGTGCACCTGCTCGGCCACCTCGGTCAGCAGCGCCTTGCGATTCGGCAGCCCGGTCAACGGGTCGAGGTCGGCGAGCTGTTCCCGTTCGTCGGAGAGCCGGGCCATCCGGTAGACCGCGAAGAGCGGCACCAGCACCAGCGGGATCAGCGCCGCGCTGGTCGCGGCGGCGGCCACCAGCACCGGCGCGAGCAGCAGCAGCGAGCCGGTGGAGAGCAGCTCGTAGGCCAGTCCGAGCCGGACGGTGGGCCACCACCGGCGCCCGAACCGCAGCCGGATGGCGGTGTTGACCAGGCCGTAGTTGACCACGAACCAGGCCACTGTGGCACCGCCCACCGCCGCCACGTCGGTCCAGTGCAGCCGGCCGCCGCCGAACAGCTCACCGGGGCCGAACCGGGTGACCGCGTACGCGGCGGCGAGCGCGCAAGCGTACTGGGCGGCGTTGAAGGCGGTGCGCCACGCGGCGTAACCGAGCCGCCAACCGGAGACGGCCACGGCCACGGCCTGCACGGCCACCGCCGGGCCAAGCCCCCAGCCGAGCAGGATGGCGAAGGTGAAACAGGTGGAGGGGAACACCGCCGAGGTCTGCCGCCGCCCGGGTGGGACGAACGGACGGGCGTCGCAGGCCACGGCGAGCGCCGCCATGGTCCAGAACGCGACCGGAAGCTCGGTCAGCCGGCCCGGAAGCTCGGTCAGCGGCCCGATCGAGACGAGCAGCGCGAACAGGCCGACCGCGCCGACGAAGCCGAAGAACGGCCCGCTCCGTCCCGGCGGGACGGAGTTGCGCGGGTCGCCGGCCGCCATCGCACCTCCCGGGAAACGGTTCCGGCGCGCGCGGTCACGCGCCGTACGCCAATGAAACGCCCTCCGGGCGGCTTTGCCCGGCATGACAGACACGAATAGGCGGCAGTCGTAATTAAGTTGGTATCCGGCTGTGGGCGCTGGTCACTCCTCCACGCGGGCCACCGCCCGGGCCGCCTCCGGGCCGGACTCCAGCAACACCCGGAACCCGTCCTCGTCGAGGATCGGCAGCTTCAACGTGGCCGCCTTGTCGGCCTTCGAGCCCGGGTTGTCGCCGACCACCACGAAGCCGGTCTTCTTGGAGACCGACCCGGTCACCTTCCCGCCCCGGCTCTGGATCTCCTCCGCGGCCTGGTCGCGGCTGAACCCGGCAAGCGTGCCGGTGACCACCACGGTGACCCCGTCGAGCGGTCGCGGCCCCTCCTCGCCCGCCTCCTCGGCCATCCGTACGCCCGCCTCGGCCCACTTGCGCACCACGTCACGGTGCCAGTCGACGGCGAACCACTCCTTGATGCTCGCGGCGATCGTCGGGCCGACGCCGTCCACCGAGGACAACTCCTCCTCGGCGGCCTCCTCGATCGCGCTGACCGAGCGGAAGTGCCGGGCCAGCGCCTGGGCCGCGGTCGGTCCGACGTGCCGGATGGAGAGCGCCACCAGCACCCGCCACAGCTCGCGTTCCCTGGCCACGGCGAGGTTGTCGATCAGCTTGGTGGCGTTGCTGCCGAGCGTGCCGTCCTTGTTGACGAAGAACGGCGACCGGCTCAACCGCTCGGCGTCGAGACCGAACAGGTCGCCCTCGTCGGCGATGATCCCGGCGTCGAGCAGCGCGGCGGCGCCCTTGTAGCCGAGCACCTCGATGTCGAAGGCGCCGCGACCGGCCAGGTGGAAGACCCGTTCCCGTAGCTGCGCCGGGCAACTGCGGGAGTTGGGGCAGCGGATGTCGACGTCGCTCTCCTTGGCCGGCGCGAGCGGCGTGCCGCAGGCCGGGCAGGTGGTCGGCATGACGAACGGCCGGGCGTCGGCCGGGCGCAGCTCGACCACCGGGCCGAGGACCTCGGGGATGACGTCGCCGGCCTTGCGCAGCACCACCGTGTCGCCGATGAGCACGCCCTTGCGCTCGACCTCGCGGGCGTTGTGCAGGGTGGCCAGCGCGACCGTGGAACCGGCCACCCGGACCGGCTCCAGGACGGCGAACGGGGTGACCCGGCCGGTGCGCCCCACGTTGACGTCGATGTCGAGCAGCTTGGTGTTGACCTCCTCGGGCGGGTATTTGAAGGCGATCGCCCAGCGTGGCGCGCGACTGGTCGAGCCGAGGCGGCCCTGGATGGAGACCGGATCGACCTTGACCACCACACCGTCGATCTCGTGCTCGACGTCATGCCGGTGCTCGGCGTAGAAGGCGATGTATTCGGCCACGCCGGCCAGGTCGTCGACCACCTTCCAGCGGTCGCTTGTCGGCAGCCCCCACGCGCGGAGCGCGGCGTACGCCTCGGACTGCGCGGCCGGGCGGTAGCCCTCGCGGGCGCCGACGCCGTGCACGACCAGGCGCAGCGGCCGGGAGGCGGTGACCCGCGGATCCTTCTGGCGGAGGCTGCCGGCGGCGGCGTTGCGTGGGTTCGCGAACGGCGCCTTGCCCTGCTCGACCAGGCTCGCGTTGAGGTCGGCGAACGCGGCCACCGGGAAGTAGATCTCGCCGCGCACCTCGAGCAACTCCGGCACCTCGGGGAAGCCCTCGGCCGGGGTGAGCCGCGCCGGCACCCCCTCGATGCTGCGCACGTTTGCCGTGACGTCCTCGCCGGTGCGCCCGTCGCCACGGGTGGCCGCCCGCACCAGCCGGCCCTTGGCGTAGGTGAGGTTGATGGCCAGCCCGTCGACCTTCAGCTCGCAGAGGTAGGGCACCGGGCCGCCCGCGTCCCGCTCGACCCGCTCGGCCCAGGCGGCCAGTTCCTCGTCGGCGAACGCGTTGTCGAGCGAGAGCATCCGCTCGGCGTGGGTGACCGGGGTGAAATCGGTGGAGAACGTGCCGCCGACCCGCTGCGTGGGCGAGTCGGGGGTGCGCAACGCCGGATATTCCGCCTCCAGCGCCTCCAACTCGCGCAACTGCCTGTCGAACTCCGCGTCGGTGATCGTCGGCGCGTCCAGCACGTAGTAGCGGTATTGGTGCTCGGTCAGCTCCTGACTGAGCGTGGCGTGCCGCTCCCGGGCCTCCGGGGTCGGCTCGGCGCCGGCCGCCGCCTGTTGGGCGGCGTCGACCGTCAGGGGAACCGCTTCTTCGGACACGCCGCCGTCTTCGGACACCGCTGTCGACCTCCCGTGCTCGCGCTACCCGAGAACCGTAACGGTCGGGGGTGACAACCGTCCGGCCACCGGCGTTGAGCAGGCGACCGACGCCTCGGCGGCGTGCGACGCGCCGGCCCGGCGGTCGGGCGCCGACCGTGCGACGATCGCGGCGGCGGCGCTGGGCCGAAGCGGACGGAAGGCGGGTACGGATGCGCGACGGGCTGATCTGGGCGCTTCTCATCGTGGCAAGCGTGGCCGCGGGCTGGCTGTGGAACGAGTGGCGTCGTCGGTCCGCCGACCGGCCCGCCCGGACGGGCCGCGGCGCGCGGCCCGGCGACCGGCACACCGGTGGCGGCAGCCGACCCGGGAGGACTCCCCGCGGTGGCCGGGCCGGCGGCGGGAACGACGGTCGCCGGGCCGGCGCGCCGCCGCGACCGCGCGACGCCGGGCGGCCGGGCCGGGACGCCCCGCGCCCCGGGGAGGTCTGGTGGGCCGAGGTGCCCTACGCCGACGGCACCGGCTCGAAGGTGCGCCCCTGTCTGGTGCTCCGGGTCGACGGTCGGAACGCCGAGGTCCTGAAGATCACCAGTCAGGACAAGTCGGACCGGGACGACCACGTGTCCATCCCCACCCGGAGCTGGGACGCCGACGCCGAGCACGACAGTTGGCTGGACGTCAGCGAGCCGATCCCGGTCCCGTTGACCGCGTTCGCCGACCGGGCCGGTGACTGCGACGCCGACGTGTGGCGCGGCGTCCGCCGGCTTCCCCATCTCACCGCGTGACGGCGACGCCGCTCAGTCGAGCGCGCCGGCCAGCGCGGTGAGCTGGTCGGCGTACTCGATCCGGCCCGCCCAGCCGGCCGGCCAGGCAGCCATGCCGTAGGCCGCCCCGACGAACGCGCCGGCCAGCGCGGCGATGGAGTCCGAGTCGCCGGCGGTGGTGGCGCCCCGGGCCAACGCGCCGACCGGGTCGTCCGGATGCCACAGCACGCAGAGCAGCGCGGTGGCGAGCGCCTCCTCCGCGACCCACCCCTCGCCGGTGAGCCGGCACGGGTCGCCACCGTCGTCGGGGCGGGCCAGCGCCGCCTCCAGCCGGCCGAGCACCCGCAGGCAGTCGTCCCATCCCCGGGCGATGAACTCGGCCGCGGTGGTGCCGCCGGGACGCTGCCACAGGTCACCGAGCCAGTCGCCCCGGTAGACCGTGCGCTGCGCCTGGGCCCGCGCGGTGAGCAGGCCGGGCAGCGCCGGCAGCGCCGCGCCGTCGCGCAGCAGCCGGACCGCGTACGCGGTCAGCTCGCTGGCGGCCAGCCCGGTCGGGTGGCCGTGGGTGAGGCCGGCCTGGAGCTGGGCCAGCCCGGCCAGCGTGTCGAGGTCGACGTCGAGCAGCCCGACCGGGGTGACCCGCATGTTCGCGCCGCAGCCCTTCGAGCCGGCCACCGTGGCCTCCTGCCATCGGACGCCCCGGCTCAGCTCGGCGCAGGCGCGCAGGCAGGTCATGCCCGGCGCACGATTGTTCTCCGGGCTGGCCGCCCAGTCGAGGAAGCGCTGCCGCAGCAGCGGCTCCACCGCCTCCGCCGTGTATGCGGGCGCGTCGTGCAGCGCCCACGCCACCGCCAGCGCCATCTGGGTGTCGTCGGTGACGAGCGCCGGATCACCCGCCAGCTCGCGGGGACCGGCCGGGCCGTAGCGCCGGACGATCTCGGTGACGGTGAGGAACTCGGTCGGCTTGCCGAGGGCGTCACCGTAGGCGAGGCCGAAGAGCGAGCCGGCGGCACGGCGTTCGGTGGAGGCGGTCACGGTGGCGATCATGCACCGGCCGGGCAAGCCTCGCGCGATCAGTCCCAGCAGAGGCAGAACGGGTGGCCGGCCGGGTCGGCGTAGACCCGGAAGCCCTCCCCCTCGCCGGGCAGCCGCCGCGCCCCGAGGGCCAGCGCCGCCTTCTCGGCCGCCTCGATGTCGTCCACGGTCACGTCCAGGTGGAACTGCTGCGGACGCTCCGGGTCGGGCCAGTCGGGGGCACGCAGGTCGGGCGCCTTCTGGAAGGCCAGCCGCGGCTGGTGCCCGGGCGGGCCGCCGAGCACCACCCACTCGTCGCCCTCGGAGTTCTCCTCGAGCAGCGGAAGGCCGAGCAGCTCCGCGTAGAAACCCGCCAACGCGCGCGGGTCGGGACAGTCGATCACGGTGGAACGCAGTCGTCCGATCATGCCCGTCATCCTGCCCCCGGGGTACGACCAAAAACGTCACTCCTCGGCGAGCCGCCGGCCGGCGTCGCGGCAGGCGGCCAGCACCGCCCGGGCGTACGCCGGGGTGGCGCCGGCCAGGCCGCACGCGGGCGTGACCACCACCTGCTCGGCCAGCCGGCGGCGGGGGAAACCGAGCTGATCCCAGACGCGGCGGACCCGATCCGCGACCTCGGCCGAGGTCGGCGCCCGACCGGACGCGGGCGGCAGCGTCGGCGCGGCGCCGGCCAGCAGCCCGAATCCGGCGTCGATCGCCTCGCCGAGCGGGTCCAGGTCGGTGACCAGCGACAGGTCGAGGGCGACCCCGGCCGCGCCGGCGGAGCGGATCAGCTCCAGCGGCACGTCCGGCGCGCAGCAGTGCACGAGCGTAGGAACGCCGGCCGCGTCGCACACCCCGCGCAGCAGCCCCCGGGCCGCCTCCGCCTCCACCGGACGATGGGTGCCGAAGCCGCTCTCGGTGGGCACCCGACCGGCCAGCACCGCCGGCAGGGACGGCTCGTCGAGCTGGAGCAGCACCGAGGCGCGGGGCAGCCGCCGGGCCACCGCCGCCACGTGCCCCCGCAGCCCCTCGCCGAGCGAGCCGGCGAGGTCCCGCACCGCGCCGGGGTCGCGCAGCACCCGGCCGCCGAGCGGCAACTCCAGCGCGGCGGCCAGGGTGAACGGCCCGGCGGCCTGGATCTTGACCGGACCGGCGTACGCCTCGGCCTGCTCGGCGAGCTGGTCGAGGTCGCGCTCCATCAGGTCACGGGCGCGGCGCAGGTCCCGGCCGGGTCGCGGGGCGATCCGCCAGCGGGCCGCGTACAGCTCGACCGGGAGTTCGACGAGCAGGCCACCGGTGCGGCCGACCAGGTCCGCTCCCGGCCCCCGGGCGGGCAGTTCCGGCAGGTACGGCAGGTCGGGCAGCTCACCGAGCACGATCCGCTGCGCCTCGGCGATGTCGGTGCCGGGCAGCGAACCGATTCCGGTCGCCGCCCCGGCCGGCCAGGGCCACTGCTGATCAGTCACCGCCGAAGCCTATCCACCGTGCCGCCCCAGCGGACGACGCGGCGGTCAGCGAGCCGGCGGCAGCCCGGCCCGACCGCCCGTCAGTGCGGCACGGCAGCGCATGGTCCGGGCACGTGACCGACGGGCGCGTGGATGCCCCATCAAGTGCCTAGAAACGTGATGGCGTAAATGACTCGTCATGGTCAACCCGGCTCCGGGCAGACCTTCGCCGTGGGAGTCCGACCGCCGTCCGTCGCGGTGACCCATCCACGTCATCAAGTTTCTAGGCGCCTGAAGGTGACTTCCTCCGCCCGTGCCGTCACCCCGCAAACCGGACCCGGAAGATTGGCGCGGATCACGGTCCGGCCGCGGGCTGCTCTCCGGCGAGGGCAGGGCGCCGCCCGGCTGGCAGTCGCGCCCGTCGTCAGGCAGCGGCGATGGTCGCGGAACCGAGGACCACGTCGCCGGCCGGGTCCGGCCGGTAGGCCACGATCGCCTGGCCGGCGGCGACGCCGCGGAGCGGGCGGCGCAGCGAGGCGTGCAGCCCGTCCGCGTCCACCGAGACGGCGGCCGGGACGACGTCGCCGTGCGCCCGCAACTGCACCTCGCACTCGATCGGCCCGTCCGGGCGCGGTCCGCCGGTCCAGACCGGACGGGCGGCCCGCACCGAGGAGACTTCGAGCGCCTCGGCCGGGCCGACCGTCACGGTGTTGGTCTTCGGCGTGATGGAGAGCACGTAACGGGGGCGGCCGTCCGCCGCCGGCCGGTCCAGGCGCAGCCCGCGCCGCTGCCCGACGGTGTACTGATAAGCGCCGCTGTGGTTGCCCACGACCGCGCCGGTAAGCGCGTCCACCACCTGGCCCGGGGCCTCGCCGAGCCGCTCGGCCAGGAAGCCGCGGGTGTCGCCGTCGGCGATGAAGCAGATGTCGTGCGAGTCCGGCTTGTCGGCCACGGCGAGGCCGCGCCGGGCGGCCTCCGCGCGGACCTCGGCCTTGGTGGAGTCGCCGAGCGGGAAGATCGACCGGTCGAGCTGCGCGCGGGTCAGCACCGCGAGGACGTACGACTGGTCCTTGGCCGCGTCGACGCTGCGCCGCAGCAGGCCGTCCGGGCCGAGCCGGGCGTGGTGGCCGGTCACCACGGCATCGAAGCCCAGGGCCACCGCGCGGTCCAGCACCGCGGCGAACTTGATCTTCTCGTTGCAGCGCAGGCACGGGTTGGGGGTACGGCCGGCCGCGTACTCGGCGACGAAGTCGTCCACCACGTCGTCGTGGAACCGGTCGGCCATGTCCCACACGTAGAACGGGATGCCGAGCACGTCGGCGGCGCGCCGGGCGTCCCGGGAGTCCTCAAGCGTGCAGCAGCCCCGCGCGCCGGTGCGGTAGGTCTGGGGATTGCGGGCCAGCGCCAGGTGCACCCCGGTCACGTCGTGCCCGGCCTCCACCGCACGTGCCGCCGCCACGGCGGAGTCCACCCCGCCCGACATCGCCGCCAGAACTCTCACCGGCCCACTCCCCTCGTCCTGTCGAGGGTATCCGGGTCAGCGGGGCGTACGGAGGGCGGCAGCGCGGCGGGCCCGTTCCACCGCGGCCGGCAGCGCGGCGATGAGCGCGTCGACGTCCGCACCGGTGCTCGTGTGCCCGAGCGTGAAGCGCAGCGACGAGCGGGCCCGGTCGTCGTCCGCGCCCATCGCCAGCAGCACGTGCGACGGCTGGGCCACACCGGCCGAGCAGGCCGACCCGGTCGAGCAGGCGATGCCCTGGGCGTCGAGGAGCAGCAGCAGCGCGTCCCCCTCGCAGCCGGGGAAGGAGAAGTGCGCGTTACCTGGGAGCCGGTCCGTCGGATCACCGTTGAAGACCACCTCGGGCACCGCCCGCCGAACCCGCTCGACCAGCTCGTCGCGGAGCGCGGCGATCCGGGCCGCGTACTCCTGCTGGCCTTTCACCGCCGTCTCGACGGCGACCGCGAACGCGACGATGCCGGCGGTGTCGAGCGTCCCGGAGCGGACGTCGCGCTCCTGGCCACCGCCGTGCAGCAGCGGGGTGGCGGCGACGTCGCGGGCCAGCAGCAGCGCGCCGACGCCGGTCGGCCCGCCCAGCTTGTGCCCGGTCACGGTGAGCGCGGCGACCCCACTCGCGGCGAAGTCGACGGGCACCTGACCGACCGCCTGGATCGCGTCGGTGTGGAACGGCACCCCGTGCTCGGCGGCGACCGCGGCCAGCTCGGCCACCGGCTGGACGGTGCCGACCTCGTTGTTGGCCCACATCGCGGTCACCACCGCCACCCGGTCGCCGTGCGCGGCCAACTCGGCGCGGAGCCGCTCCGGGTCGAGCCGGCCGGCCGCGTCCACCGGCAGCCAGCCGACCTCCGCGCCTTCGCGCCCGACCAGCCAGTCCACCGAGTCCAGCACCGCGTGGTGCTCGACCGCGCTGGAAACCACCCGGATCCGCTCGGCCCGGGCGTCCCGACGGGCCCAGAAGATGCCCTTGACGGCGAGGTTGTCGCTCTCCGTGCCGCCACCCGTGAAGATCACTTCGGAGGGGCGGGCGCCGAGCGCGGCGGCCACCCGCTCGCGGGACTCCTCCACCCGTCGCCGGGCCCGGCGACCCGCCGCGTGCAGCGACGACGCGTTGCCCACCTCGCGGGCGGTGGCGACGTACGCCTCGAGTGCCTCGTCGAGCATCGGGGTCGTCGCCGCGTGATCCAGGTATGCCATCACCTGTCAGCCTAACGGCCGGCGCACCGGCGGCCGGTGGCCGGACCGCCCGTCCCGTGCCGCTGGGACGGGCGGCCCGGCACTCAGGCGGGTACGGCGGTGACCACGATATTGTCGCGGTAGTGCCGGGTCTTCGGGTCGAACGGCCCGCCACAGGTGATCAACGTCAGGCGCGGGCTGCCGTCCCGGGCGAAGTAGCGGTCCAGCGGGATCTTCGTCTTCGTGTACTCCTCCCGGGCCACCACCCGGTAGCGGCGGTCCCGGCCGTCCGAGCCGGTGGCGGTCAGGGTGTCCCCCCGGTCCAGCTCGCGGAGCCGGAAGAACGCCCCCTTGCCCTGCTCGGCGCTGTCCACGTGCCCGGCGATCACCACCGAGCCGGCGTCCGCCTCCAGGCCCGGGCCGTGGCGGTACCAGCCGACCTGGTCCACGCTCGGCGGCACCTCGAACTCGTCGGTGCGCTCGTTGATGCCGACCGGGTCGACCGTGGCGGTGACCCCGATCGGCGGGATGCGCAGCCGTACCGGCGGCACGGTCGTCCCGTCCGCCGGCAGCGTGCCCGCGTTCACCGGCACCGACGCGCCCCCCGTCGTGGTCGCCGTCGGCGTCGGGGCGGGCGTGCTGCTGGCGAGCGCCGCCGCCTCGTCGGCGCCGACGTCGTCGGCGGGCTGCGACCCGCAGGCCACCAGGGCCGCCACGGTGAGCGCGGCGGCGCCGGCGGCCATCGCCGCCAGCGCCCCGCGGTTGCGTACCGTCACCGGCGAGCGGTCCGGGCGGTGGCCACCCGCGCCCCGCCGCCGACCAGGAGCAGCACGCCGGCGCCGGCCAGCACGTACCACCAGGTGTCCACGCCGGTGCCGGCCTGACCACCGGTGCCGCTGGGCACCCCACCCGGGGCCGAGTGCAGCCCGCTGATGGTCTGCGCGACCAGGTCCAGGTTCTTGTCGTCGGCGGAGCCGATCGCGTAGACGATGGTGGCGGTGCCCTCCTTGAGGTTCAGGTCGGCCGGGCCGATGGCGACGGTGTCGGTGCCGGCGAGCACCACGTCCGCCTCGACGGTGCCGGCGGCCACGTCGGCCTTGGCCTCCTTGGGGTTGGTCAGGCCCTCGAAGACCGGCTTGCCGCCGGCCCGCACGTCGACGGCCGGCGCGGCGGCGGTGTGCCGGACGATCAACCGGGCCTTGCCGGCGCCCACCTTGGACACGTCGTTGACGAACGGGGTGATCTGCGGCTTGCCGTCGGCGCTCAGGTGGGCGGCGAGGCTGATGTTCGCCCCACCCGGCACCTCGGCGTCGTCGACGGTGAGGATCGCCTTGTCGATCGCCTCGCCGGGCTTGGTCAGCGCGATGTCGTACTCCCCCTCGGGCAGGGTGAGCGGGCCGGCCACGTCGCCGGGCTTGAAGTTGTCGAGCGTCTTCTCGCCGTTGACGTAGACGTCGACCGGGGTGTCCGGGATGCCGTGGACCACGGAGACCTTGGACGAGGCGGCGTAGGCCGGGCTCATGGTGGCGGCCCCGACGCCGGCGAAGGTCAGGGCGGCCACCGCGCCGCCCGCGGCGACCCGACGGAACATGGTGAGAGACATTTGTCTTCCTCCTGATGGTTCATGCTGATTCGTCAGGACTGGCGTGCAGAACGGGTTACGCCGGCCCGGCCACCGCCGGATGCGCCCGCGATGTGTTTTCTTTTTCCGCCGTACGACGCATCCGTCCGGGTCCTCGGCGACGAAGGGGAGGTGACGAGGGTCGTGCCTGTCACACCGGCGGAGTGGAGTGAGGGCGGTGAGAGCTACAGTGCGGCATGCCCCACGAAAGGCGAGCCGCCCGGTGACGGCGGCGAGGCAGGGCCCCGAGCCGCCGGGCGAGGACGATCTCGCGACGCGGTTCCGCGACGGCGACGAGGCCGCCCTGCGGGAGGCGTACGACAGGTACGGCCGGGCGGTGCTGCACCTGGCCACCACGACGCTCGCGAACCGGAGCGACGCCGAGGACGTGACCCAGGCCACGTTCGTGGCCGCCTGGCTCGGCCGGGAGACGTTCGATCCGGCGAAGGGTTCGCTTGTCGGCTGGCTGCTCGGCATCGGGCGACGCAAGGTGGTCGACCGGATCCGCGCCACGGCCCGGGAGAACCGCGTGGTCGAGACGGTGAAGCAGTTGCCCGAGCCGGCAAACACCGGCCCCGACCCGGACACGGTGGTCGACCGGCTGGTGGTCGCCGACGAGTTGGCCCGGCTCCCCGACGAGCAACGTCGGATGCTGGAGCTGGCGTTCTACGACGACCTGACCCACCAGCAGATCGCAACCGTGACCGGAGTGCCGCTCGGCACGGTCAAGAGCCATATCCGGCGCGGCATGCAGAGCCTGAAGCGCAGATGGGAGGTGGACGGTGCAGCACCTGGACCACGACCGGCTGGTCTTTCTGGCGCTCGGTGAGAGCGAGGCGGTGGACGGTGAGGCCACCCATCTCGGCGCCTGCGGGCACTGTCGGGGCGAGCTGGACACGCTCCGGCACGTGGCCGGCCTCGGTGCCGGCACCCAGGGCCTGGCCGACCTGCCCGACCCGCCGGAGCACCTCTGGGCGGACATCGTCGCGGAGATCCGGGCCGCCGAGGAACTGCCCGCGCTCACCGACAGGCGCCCACCGCGCTCCGGCGAGCCGGACGGGCCGGCGGTCACCACGGGCCGTCCGCGCCGGGGCCGCCGCTGGCCGCGCTGGGCGAGCACCGCGGTCACCGCCACCGCCGCCGCGGTGATCGGGGTGGCGGGCACCGCCGTGGTGCTCGGCACCGGCGCCGACGAGCCGGCGCCGCAGCCGACGGTGCTCGCGAGCGCCCCGCTGGCGGCGTTCGGCGCGACGCCGAAGGACGCCTCCGGCGACGCCCGGGTGCTCGGTGACAACCGGTTGCACCTGCATGTCGCGAATCTCCCGAGCGTTCCGGGGTACTACGAGGTCTGGCTGATCGATCCGAAGACGATGGAGATGTTCTCGGTGGGTACGCTGAGCAACGGTTCGGGGGACGCGCTGCTGCCGATCCCCTCGAACGTGGACCTGCGCACCTACTCGGTGGTCGACATCAGCGCCGAACGGTACGACAACAACACCCGCCACTCCGGCGACAGTTTGCTGAGGGGCACCCTGACGGGCTGATCGGCGGGCCGGCTCAGCTCCCCGGCCCGCCGATCAGCTCCCCACGTGGGAGAAGGCCGCCGCCCGGTGATCCGGGCGGCGGCCTTCGTGTCGTGACCCCGGGTCACTTACGCTTGCGGATCTCCTCGGCGGCCTGTGGGACGACCTTGAACAGGTCACCGACCACGCCGTAGTCGGCCAGCTCGAAGATCGGCGCCTCGCCGTCCTTGTTCACCGCGACGATGGTCTTCGAGGTCTGCATGCCGGCCCGGTGCTGGATCGCGCCGGAGATGCCCAGCGCGACGTAGAGCTGCGGAGACACGGTCTTGCCGGTCTGGCCGACCTGGAACTGGTGCGGGTAGAAGCCGGAGTCGACCGCCGCGCGGGACGCGCCGACCGCGCCGCCGAGCAGGTCGGCCATCTCCTCGACCAGCTTGAAGTTGTCCGCGTTGCCGACGCCGCGACCGCCGGAGACGACGATCGACGCCTCGGTCAGCTCGGGACGGGAGCCCTTCTGCTCGGCGACCCGCTCGACGACCTTGGCCAGCTTGTCCGCGTCGGTGACCGAGACGGTGAGCTGCTCGACGGCCGGGGTGGCCGCGGCCGGGGTCGGGTTGAGCGAGTTCGGCCGGACGGTGACCAGCGGCAGGCCCTTGGTGACCTTGGACTTGACGATGGTGGAGCCGGCGAACGCGACCTGGGTGGCGGTGCCGTCCGCGTCGAGGGCGACCACGTCGGTCAGGATGCCGTTGTCCAACTTGACCGCCAGCCGGGCGGCGATCTCCTTGCCCTCCTGCGAGGAGGCGAGCAGCACGGCGGCCGGCTGCACCCGCTTGACCAGCTCGGCGACCACGGTGGCCTTCGGGGCCACCAGGAAGCCGTCGATCTCCTCGCTCTCGGCGGCGTAGATCTTCTCCGCGCCGTACTCGCCCAGCTTGGCGCTCAGCGCCTCGGCGGCACCGGCCCCGCCGAGCACGACCGCGCTCGGGGTGCCCAGCTCGCGGGCGAGGGTGAGCATCTCGAGGGTGACCTTCTTGACGCCGAATTCCCGGGTGGCTTCGACGACGACGAGAACCTCAGACATGTCCAGACCTCTCACACGAACTTCTCGGTGGCGAGGAACTCGACCAGCTTCACGCCGCCCTCGCCCTCGTCGGTGATCTTCTCGCCGCCGGAGCGCGGCGGGCGCTTGGAGTGCTCGACCACGGCGCTGGTGGCGCCGTCGAAGCCCACCTCGGTCGGGGCCACGCCCAGGTCACCCAGGGAGAGCGTCTGCACCGGCTTCTTCTTCGCGGCCATGATGCCCTTGAAGGAGGGGTAGCGCGGCTCGTTGATGGTGTCCCAGACCGAGACCACGGCCGGCGTCGAGGCGGTGACCACCTCGTAGCCCTCCTCGGTCTGCCGCTCGGCGGTCAGGGTGGAGCCGTCGACGGTGAGCTTGCGCGCGCCGGTCAGCGCGGCCACGCCCAGCCGCTCGGCGATCATGTGCGGCATGACCTGCACCCGGCCGTCGGTGGACTCGGCGCCGCAGATGACCAGGTCGGCGTTGAGCTGCCCGAGGGCGGCGGCGAGCACCTTCGAGGTGGCGACCGCGCAGGAGCCGTGCAGCGCGTCGTCGACGACGTGGACGGCCTTGTCCGGCCCCATGGAGAGCGCCTTGCGGATCGACTCGGTGGCCCGGTCCGGCCCCATGGTCAGGATGGTGACCTCACCGCCGTGCGCTTCCTTGATCTTCAACGCCTCTTCGATGGCGTACTCGTCCATCTCGTTGATGACGTTGTTCGCCGAGCCGCGGTCGACGGTGTTGTCGTCAGGACGCAGGTTGCGGTCCGCGCCCGAATCGGGCACCTGCTTGACGAGTACGACGATGTTCATCGCGCTTCGACGACCCTCCTGTTTGGGTGTAGCGATCACTCGCCCGGTCACGGGCGCAGCCTCCCGCGTTACTTAACGGTCGGTCAACCGCGGGCTGCTGTGCGGTTGCCCACGGACCGATGTTACCCGCAAGTAGCTTCGCCTCGCCGGGACCCCGGAGTGACGCGACTCACCGTAACCCGGTCGCCGTCACGCCGCTTCGGTCAGGGCTGTCCGGATCTTGTCGATCGCCGCCACCTCGGCCGGTTCCACCCCCCGGTGCGCCTGCGCCACCCGGTCCGCCGCCGTCAGCACCACCGACCGGTACGCCTCGACGTCCCCCGGCGACTTGGCCCGCAGGATCTCCACCGCCCGGCCCAGCGCGGGCAGCACCACCGACTCGATCTCCAGCGCGGAGTCGCGGGGCAACTGCGGCAGCGGGCCGGTGGTGAGCGCCTCCTTCACCACGCCGCTCACGTCGGCGAGCGCGCCGGATGCGGCGATGCTCTCCCGCACCATGCCCAGCACCCCCGGCACCGCGTTGGAGACCAGGAAGACCGCACCGAACGCGCCGGTCTTGAGGGTGAGCTGCTCGTCCGCCGTCAACCGGTCCATGATCACGGAGTGTAGACGTACGGCGTGGTGGTGGTGACCGCAACGAGCCCGAGCCGCTCCAGGATGGGCCGGCTGTCCGGCGAGCAGTCCACCTGCACGAGCGTCCGGCCGCGCTGCTGCGCCAGCCGCGCCCGGTAGGCCACCAGCGCCCGGTAGATGCCCTTCTTGCGCCACCGCGGCAGCGTCGACCCGCCCCAGAGGCTGACGAAACCGGTGTCGCCCTCGTAGCGGACCCAGCCGGCGCTGACCACCGTCTCCCCCGCCTCGGCCACCACGACCGTGATCGACTGCGGGTCGGCCGCGATCTCGCGCTCCAGGCCGGTCACCAGGTGACTGCGGTCGTCGTGCCACACCTCCTCCTCCATGGCGGCGATCCGCTCCAGGTCGGCCCGGCCGGTGACCTCACGCAGGCGTACCCCCTCGGGGAGCACCGGGACGGCGGCGGCCAGCGGCGCGACCGGGCCGACCACGACGGTCTCCTCGTCCTCCGGGACGAAGCCGGCAGCGCGCAGCCGGTCGCCCAGGTCGGCCGGCTCGTCGTGGCCGGCGAGCTTCCACTCGACCGCCTCGCCCCGGGCCCGGAAGAAGTCGACCTGCCGGGCGATCAGCGCGTCCAACTCGGCGCCGGCCAGGCCGTCGAGCGTCCGGTAGGTGAGGAAGCCCCGCTGGTCCAGGCCGAGGACGCGGAACAGCGGGCCGTCCCGCTCGATGGTCACCCCGGCGGGCACCGGGTTCGGCAGCTCCGGGCGGATCTGGCTGTCGTAGGTCTCGCGCAGCACGCGAGCGTCAAGATCGGTCACCCGTCCAGGCTAGGCCGGGGGCAAAGCGGATAATCGGCGTCGTGTGGGAGTCGATCAGGCGCTGGTTCGACCCGCGGGAGCTGCGCTCGGTCGGCACCCCGCCGGACTACCGCTTCTCGCTGGCGAACGAACGGACGTTCCTGGCCTGGCTGCGTACCGGGTTGGCGCTTGTCGCGGGCGGGCTGGCCGCCGCGCAGTTCCTGCCCCCGCTGCCCCTGGCCCACCTGCGCGAGGCGCTCGCCGTCGGACTGCTGCTGCTCGGCGCGACCGTGTCGATCCGGGCGGTGGACCACTGGGCCCGCACCGAACGCGCCATCCGGCTCGGCGAGGAATTGCCGGCGTCCCGCTTCCCGGCCGTGCTGGCGCTGATCGTCGCGGCCGGCGCGCTGCTGCTGGTGGCCGCCGTCCTGGTGCGGGGTACCCCGTGACCGGGGATGCCGGCCTTCAGCCGGAGCGCACCCGGCTGGCCTGGCGGCGCACCCTGCTCACCCTGACCGCGGTGCTGCTGCTCCAGCTCCGGCCGGCGTTCACCGGCCGCGTCGTCGACGCGGTGCTGGCCGGGGCCGCGGTCGTGATCTGGCTGGTCGTGCTGGCGGCCGACTGGCGTCGGGCCACCGGGTCCGGCCCGCGTCGTCTCGCGCGCCTGTCGATGCCGCTGACCGCGCTCGGCGCGGTCGGGCTGGCCCTGCTCGGCGTGGCGCACGTGCTCGGCCGGGTGCACTGACCGCCGCCGGTGCGCCATCATGGGGCATGGCCCGCCTCTACGTACTGCTGTTCCTGGCTCAGGTCGTGCTCGCCGCCAGCGCGTTGATCGGCTGTCTCTCCGCCGAGGACGGGCAGGTCAAGGCGCTGCCCCGGCTGGTCTGGGTGCTTGTCATCCTGTTCTTCCCGATCGTCGGCCCGATCGCCTGGTTCGTGGCCGGCCGCGAGCGCCCGGACGGCCCGCTCGGCGCCGCCGGGACGGCCGGTTCCACCGCCCCGGCCCACCGGCCGGTCGCGCCGGACGACGACCCGGACTTCCTCGCCTCGCTCGACAAGCGTTCCCGCGACGAGGACCGGGAGCGCCTCCAGCGCCGGCAGGACGACCTGCGTCGGCGCGAGGAGCAGCTACGCGACCGTCCCGACGACCGGGACCGCCCGGAGGTCTGAGCGCCGCGAAGCCGCCGCCGGTCACCCGGTCGGCGGCCCGGCGGCGTCGCGGTCAGGCCAGGTTCGACGAGCGAGGGTACGCGTCGGCGGGGTCGGTCAGCACGTTGACCAGATAGGGCACGCCCGAGTCGAAGGCGCGGCCCAGCGCCGGCCCGAGATCGGCGGCCTTCTCCACCGTCTCGCCCGCGCCGCCGAGCGCCTCGACCACCTTGTCGTAGCGCAGCCCGGGCTGAAGGTCGGCGGCGACGTCGTAGCCGTACATGGCGCGCATCGGGTGCTTCTCCAGCCCCCAGATGCCGTTGTTGCCGACCACGATCACCACCGGCAGCTTCTGCCGGGCCAGGGACTCCACGTCCATCAGCGAGAACCCGGCCGCGCCGTCGCCCATCAGCACGCAGATCTGCCGGTCCGGGTGGCTGACCCGGGCGCCCATCGCGTAGCCCATGCCGGTGCCGAGGCAGCCGTACGGCCCGGGGTCGAGCCAGGTGCCGGGCTGGGCGGGCTCCAGGTATTTTCCGGCGTACGAGACGAAGTCACCGCCGTCGCCGATGGTGACGGCGTCCGGGGCGAGCACCTTGCGCAGCTCGCCGTAGATCCGGGCCGGCCGGATCGGGTCGGTCTCGGCGCCCATCTCCTCGGCGTCGCGGGCCTTCGCCGCGTCCTCGGCGGTGCGCAGCTCGGCGATCCAGTCGGTGTGGTCGACCCGGTCGCCGGGGTGCTCGGCGAACGCGCCGAGGATCAGTCGTAGGTCGCCGGCGGGGGCGGCGGCCGGCTGCACGTGCCCGGCGCGCTGGCTGGGCGCGTCCACCACGTGCACGACCTTGGCGTCGCCGAAGTCGCCGAAGGAGAGCCGGAAGTCGAGCGGTGTGCCGATCACCACGACCACGTCGGCGCCCTTCAGCGCGACCCGGCGGGCCTTGGCGAAGGCGAGCGGGTGTGTCGGGGGCAGCGCGCCCCGGCCCATGCCGTTGGTGAACACCGGCACCCGCAGGGCCTCGGCGGCGGCGCGCAGGGCCTCGACGGCGTCCCCGGCGTACACGTCGGAGCCGGCGATGATGACCGGCCGGGACGCGCCGGCGATCAGGGCGGCGGCGTTCGCGACCTCGTCCGGGTCGGGCTCGATCGGTGCCGGCGCGGTGACCGCCGGCAGGTCGGCGTCGCCGACGGAGAAGACCGCTTCGAGGGGGAAGTCCAGGAAGACCGGCCCGCGGTGCGGGGTGAGCGCGGTGGTGAGCGCCGCGGAGACGGCCCGCGGGATGTCGTCGGCGCTGAACACCGTCTCGGCGTGCTTGGTGACCGGGGCGACGAGCGGGAGGTGGTCCATCTCCTGGAGGCTGCCGGCGCCCCAGCGGAACTGCGGGGCCCGCCCGCCCATCACCAGCACCGGCGAGGCGTTGAAGAACGCGCTGGTCAGGCCGGAGACGCCGTTGGTGACGCCGGGGCCGGCGGTGAGCACGGCCAGGCCGGGGCGGCGCTGGAGCTTGGCCACCGCCTCGGCGGCGAAGACGGCGGTCTGCTCGTGCCGGACGTCGTAGAGCGGGAAGCCCGCGGAGTGCGCGGCGTCGTAGAGCGGGAAGACGTGCCCGCCGGAGAGCGTGAACATCTCCCGTACGCCGTGCGCCCGCAGCGCCGCGAGCGCCAGCACGCCGCCGTGCCCCTCGACCCGTTCCGTCATGCCACTCCCCTTCGTCGCGCGACCGGAGTCACACGCTACTGGCCGGTAGGCCGGATGTGAACAACCCTCGCGTCAGCGGCCGGTGAAGCCGGGCTTGCGCTTCGCCACGAACGCGGCCATGCCCTCCCGCCGGTCGTCGGTGGCGAACAGCGCCGCGAAGAGCTGGCTCTCCCAGGCCAGGCCGGAGGTGAGGTCCATGTCCAGACCACCGTCGACCGCCGCCTTCGCCGCCCGCAGCGCCTGCACCGGCCCGGTCAGGAACGGCTTCACGTACGCCAGCGCGGCGTCGTAGACCTCGGCGGCCGGGACCACCCGGTCGGCCAGGCCGATGCGTAGCGCCTCCTCGGCGTCGACCATCCGCCCCGTCATGATCAGATCCTTGGCGCGGGCCGGGCCGATCAGCCGGGCCAGCCGCTGCGTGCCACCGGCGCCGGGGATGATGCCGAGCTTGATCTCCGGCTGGCCGAGCTTGGCGTCCTCGGCCACGATCCGCCAGTCGCAGGCGAGCGCCAGCTCGCACCCGCCGCCGAGCGCGTACCCGGTGATCGCGGCGACGACCGGCTTGGGGATCCGGGCGATCGCGCCCAGCGCGCCGGACAGGTCGGCGGCCCGCTCCGCCATGTCCACGTAGGACATGTCGGCCATCTCCTTGATGTCCGCGCCGGCCGCGAAGACCTTCTCGCCGCCGTACACGACGACCGCGCGGACCTCGGGGTCGGCGGTGGCCGCGCTCGCGGCGGCGCGCAACTCCTCCTGGACCTGGGTGTTGAGCGCGTTCATCGGCGGCCGATCCAGCCGGATCGTGCCGACGCCGTCCTTCACTTCCAGCCTGACGAACTCGCCCACGGTGCCCTCACTTCCTCGTCGAAGTCGCGTGCCAACCTTACGACCCGGGTCGTTGGGGTAGATATTGCGGTGGGAGAGCCGACCCGGGGAGTGCACATGATCACTTACTACGACGACCGGTCGGTACGGGTCACCTCCACCGCGCTGCGGGTCGACGACCGCAGCTACCCGCTGGCCGAGCTGACCACGGTGTGGCACCGGCGGGGTGGCCGCTCCTGGCGGGTGCTCGCCGGCCGGGGCGCGATCGGCGCGGCGCTCGCCGGACCGCTGGTGGCCGCGTTGCTGGGCGTCGCGCTCGCCGTCTGGCTGCACCGCTCGCTCACCGTCACCATCGCCGTCGTCGGCGCGTCCGCGCTCGTCGGCCTCGCCGTCGGGCCCCTCGCCGACGTGCTCTTCGAACACCTGGACCGCTCGTACGTGCGGGGCAGCCGCGAGTTGGAGATGTGGGCGACCTGGCAGGGCCGCCAGGTGCGGCTGCTGCACACCCGCGACGCGCTGCGCTTCGGCCAGATCTACCGGGCCGTGCAGCGCGCCATGGAGCGGGTGCCCGCCGCTCCCGCTCAGAACGTGATCGGCTCGTCCGGCAGCAGGCCGAGCCCGCACAGCAGACCGTAGGTGTCCTGCTCGCCCCAGAACTGCACGATCCGGCCGCCGGCAAGCCGGTACATCTTGCAGGCGCTCTGCACCGCGGTCGCCCCGGTCGCGTCCCGCCGGTACGTCTGCGCCATCGACACCACCACCCGGTCACCGGCCGCGAAGATCTCCAGGATCTGCTGGTCGAGCACGGTCAGGCCGGGCGAGGAGACGGCGGCCTCCGGGTAGCGACGCCCGCGCACCGCCGCGCCGGAGCCGTAGACCTCCACGTCCTCGTCGACCACCTCGGCCAGTTCGGCGAGGTCCTTGGTGACGAACGTGCGCAGGTAGCGCCGGACCACCTCGACGTTGCGCGCCTCCTGATCGGTCATACCCCTCACGCTAGCGATCCGCGCTTACGTCCGTCGCGGGCCACCGGTCGGAGATGCCCGCGCGCTCCCTGTCGAGTTGGTGACGCGAACGCCCCATCACCCCCACCTATCCTGTTGATCCACTCCACTTCGCCGAGGTGGCGTGAACGAACGCGCTTCGATGCCGCCACTCCGCCGGAATGGAGTCGATCAAGAGCGGTTGCGCGCGGGTGGTTAGGCTAATTTATGACCCTCTATTACCGGGACGACGCGGTACAGGTCACCTCGCAGTCCATCCACGCCGGCGGGCAGGTCGTCCCGCTCGCCGACGTCGCGTACGTCTGGCACGCCCGGGGACGGACCACGGCGGCGGTCCGGGGCCGGGTGCTGGGCCGGGGCGTGCTGGTCCTGTTGCTGTCGCTGCCGCCGCTGGTGGCGCTGGTCTGCGTGCTCTCGCTGGCCTGGGCGGCGCAGGACCGGGGCAACTGGAAGCTGGCTTTGATCATCCTGGCCGCGTTCGTGGTGGTCGGGCTGGCGCTCACCCCGTTCCTGGAGGTGCCGCTCGGGTGGCTGGACCGGTCCTACGAACGCGGCAACCGGGTGCACGAGCTGTGGGTGCAGGTCCACGGGCGGGAGACGATGCTGGTCCGCACGCCCGACGCGCTACGGTTCGGGCAGATCTACCGGGCCGTGCAACGCGCCGTCGAACAGCAGGGGGACCGTCGATGACCCACCGCCGAGGCGAGGCCGTCGCGCTCGCCGGGCTGCTCGCCGCCGCGGGCGTCACCCACTTCGCCCGTCCCGGCTTCTACGACCCGATCGTGCCGCGCGCCCTGCCCGGGCCGGCCCGCTTCTGGACGTACGCCTCCGGCGTCGCCGAGCTGGCCGTGGCGGCGGCGGTGGCGCATCCGGCGACCCGACGACGTGGCGGCCTCGCCGCCGCGGCGCTGTTCCTCGCGGTGCTGCCGGCCAACGCCCAGATGGCCTGGGACTGGCGTCGGCGTCGACCGGTGAAACGGGCGATCGCCTACGGGCGGGTGCCGATGCAGGCCCCGCTGATCTGGTGGGCGCTGCGGGTGGCCCGGCCGAGCCGCTGATCCCCTCGCCGCCCCCATCGACAGCGGCGCATCTCCTCGCCGCACAGGCTTGAGAGCTGGTATACCGCGCCCGTTCAGGCTCTTACACGCGCGCACTGGACCGCCCGTGTTGTTTAGTTAACCGGCGCATGGGCGGCCGTCGTTGGATGACCAGGGCGGCGGGTTTCACGAAGAGCGACCGCCGGGCGACCGCATCCCCATGCCGGTCAAGTTGGTATCCGTCGAGCCATACCCACCCGTCATAGGTCGTCCATTCGAGCTGGCGGATCACTCGGAACATGATCGGCTTGACGAACTGCGGGCTGGCCGCTCGGGTCACCTGCACCAGATCCCCAACCTTCGGCAGTACGGCGCTCACCCCAGGTTCCTCGCCCGTCGCCAGGCCAGGACCCGGGCACGCGAAACCGCGAGGCGGGGGCACCAGCCGTCCGGGTGGCAGCGATTGCAGCGATTGACGGCGTGGTCGTCGAGAACAAGCCATGCGACCTGGATGAGGAAAGGCACTTCGAGGTCCGGCATCCCGCCTCCCGAGCAGTGGGTTCTGCGGCACCCCGGCCCGCCGAGCCCAGCTCCACCGAACCGGGGGCACCGCGCAACCGATTCCACACCGCGCGTGGCGCTCTGTCAATATTGGCAGACCGATACAAGTAGACCTGTACACGTAGACCGATTAGTCCGCACCACTTCGGGTAGACAAGCAGATGTCTACCGTCGTTCGCATGGGTAAGCCGGAGGTCCCTGGTCCCCTTGTCGGTCCGGGCGAGATCATGGACATGCTCGGCGTGGGCAGGTCGCGGTTCAGGCAGATCATCTTGCAGCCCTACTTCCCGCGTCCGTTTCAGACCCTGCAAGCTGGTTCGGTGTGGCTGCGATCCGATGTCGAGGCATACATCCGCGACTACCGCCGGCCCAAGCCGACAGACGAAGACGACTGACGGCACCTCCGGCATTACATCCACCGGGGGCAACGGTTAGGCAGGCTCGGGCGCCTCTTCGACAGTCGCACTGGCAGTGAGGGTTCGCCATCCGGCGCCGCCGGGCAGCACTGGCCGGCACGACGCACACTTGACCGCATGGCGATCCCACTCCCCCGGCCCGGCGCCGTCGTCGGCCTCACCCGTTCCGCGCTGGACCAGGCCCTCGGCTCGGCCGCCGCGTTCGCCGCCGTGCCCGCCCGCGCCTTCGCCGTGCTCGACGAGGTGGAGGCGCTGGTCCGGCGGATCAACGGGGTGGTCGACCGGATCGAGGGCACGCTCGACCGCACCGACCGGGTGCTCACCGACGCGGAGACCGCGGTGCGCGAGGTGGGCGTGATCAGCGCCGCCGCCACCGGGGCGATCGACACCGCGACCGAGGTGGCCGCCGCGGCGGCGGTGGTGGTCGGCGAGGCGGAGCGGGTCTCCGCCGCCGCGGCCACGGTGGTCGGCGAGGCCGATCGGGTGGCGCGGGCGGCGGCCGGCGTGGTGGCCGAGGCGGACACGGTGGCGACCCGGGCGGCGGGCACGGTGGCCACCGCCGACGCGGCGGCCGGCACCGCGAGCGAGTTGCTGGCGGCGTACGAGGCGACGCTGCGCCGGGCCGCGCCGATGGCGGCCCGCTTCGTCGAGCAGCTCAGCCCGGAGGAGGTGACCGCCGCGATCCGCCTCGTCGACGAGTTGCCGAAGTTGAAGGAGCACCTGACCTCGGACGTGCTGCCGATCCTGGCCACCCTGGACCGGGTCGGCCCGGACCTGCACGACCTGCTGGACGTGACCCGTGACCTGAAGCTCGCGGTGGCCGGCATCCCCGGCCTCGGCATGCTCCGCCGGCGCGGCGAGCGCGCCGAGGGTTAAGGCGGGGCCCCCGCTTAACGCATTCGGTAGAGGCGGGGGCCCCGTTTAACCAGCGGCGTTAAGCGGGGCCCCCGCCTAACAACCGGGCGAACAGCGCGCTCAACACCTGCCGAACAGCGCGTCGATCTCGGCGCGCTGCGGCAGCGCCACGGACGCGCCGAGCTTGCGGACGCAGGCCGCACCGGCCGCCGCCGCCCAGCGCACCGCCTCGGCCAGCTCCCGGCCCTCGCCCCAGGCCACGGCGAGCGCGGCGGTGAAGGCGTCGCCGGCCGCGGTGGAGTCGATCACGTCCACCGGCACCGCCGGCACGTGCTGCGCCGCCCGGTCGCGGTCGACGTACCAGGCGCCGTCGCCGCCGAGCGTGAGCACCGCGCGGGGCACCAGGTCGAGCAGCGCCGCCGGCTCGTCCCGGCCACGACCGGTAAGCGCCTGCGCCTCCGGCTCGTTGACCACCAGCAGGTCGGTCGCGGCCAGCAGCCCTTCCGGCAGCGGCCGGGCCGGTGCCGCGTTGAGCACCACCCGGGTGCCGGCGGACCGGGCCGCCAGCGCCGCCTCGGTCACCGTCTCGACCGGCACCTCAAGCTGCGCGACAAGCACGTCCGCCTCGCGTACGGCGGCCAGTTCGTCGTCGGTGAGCCCGAGGAACGCCTCGTTCGCGCCGGGGGTGACCAGGATCGCGTTCTCCCCCGCGCCGCCCACCATGACCAGGGCGACGCCGGACGGGCCGTACGCCACCCGGAGGTGCGCGGTGTCGACGCCGGCCGCGGTGATCCGGGCGCGGAGGGTGACGCCGAACGAGTCCGAGCCGATCGCGCCGAGGAAGACGCAGGACGCGCCGGCGCGTACCGCGGCGACCGCCTGGTTGGCGCCCTTGCCGCCGGGCAGCATGACGAAGTCGCTGCCGAGCACCGTCTCGCCCGGCCGGGGCAGCGCGGCGGCGGTGCCGACCAGGTCCATGTTGGCGCTGCCGACGACGGCGATCCGGGTCTGCGACATGACTGTCAGGCGGCGCGGGCGGTCCAGCGGTCGCCGGCCCGCGAGACGACGAGCGGCAGGCCGAACGTCTTGGACAGGTTGTCGGCGGTCAGCACGTCGGCGAGCAGGCCCTGCGCCACCACCTCGCCCTCGCGCAGCAGCAGCGCGTGGGTGAAGCCGGGCGGGATCTCCTCGACGTGGTGGGTGACAAGCACGATGGCCGGCGCGTCCGGGTCGTACGCCAGCTTGGCGAGCCGGGCGACCAGGTCCTCCCGACCGCCCAGGTCGAGCCCGGCGGCGGGTTCGTCGAGCAGCAGCATCTCCGGGTCGGTCATCAGCGCGCGGGCGATCTGCACCCGCTTGCGCTCGCCCTCGGAGAGCGTGCCGTACGCCCGGTCGGCGAGGTGACCGACGCCGAACTGGCTGAGCAGCGCGGCGGCCCGCGCCTCGTCGGTGCGGTCGTAGCTCTCCCGCCAGCGGCCGACCACCGCCCACGCGGCGGTCACCACCACGTCGACGACGCGCTCGTCGGCGGGGATCCGCTCGGCGAGGGTGGCGGTGGAGAGACCGATCCGGGTACGCAGCTCGTTGACGTCGGTGCGGCCGATGCGCTCGCCGAGCACGTGTGCGACGCCGTCACTCGGGTACAGCCGGCCGGCGGCCAGGTTGAGCAGGGTGGTCTTGCCGGCCCCGTTCGGGCCGAGCAGCACCCACCGTTCGTCCAGTTCGACCCGCCAGTCGACGTCGCGCACCAGCGCGGTGCCGGAGCGCTTGACGCCGACCCCGTCCAGGCTGACCACCAGATCCGCGTCCACGGTCGAGGGGGCGGGGGCGCCGACGGCGCCGGGGATCAGGTCACCAGTCACCGCCCCATCCAACCACGCACCGGCCCGTCGCCCCCCACGGGCGGCGCCGCCGCCATAGGGTGGGGCGCCGTGTCGTTGGTCACCGCCTGAGGAAGGACGGCTCATGCCCGACCCCTGCCGGGAGCAAGGCGGATGAGCGCGGTCATCGAGATCGCCGGTCTCCGCAAGACGTTCCAGACCCTGCGCCACGGTCGGCGGGTCGCCGTCGACGACTTCCACATGCTTGTCGAGGCGGGCCAGGTGCACGGGTTCCTGGGGCCGAACGGCTCCGGCAAGACGACCACGTTGCGTGCCCTGCTCGGGCTGGTCCGGCCGGACCACGGCTGGATGCACGTGCTGGGCGTCCGGTCGCCCGAGCAGTTGCCGAAAGTGGCCGGGCGGGTCGGCGCGATCGTGGAGAGCCCGCAGTTCTTCGGCAACTTCACCGGGCACCGGACGCTGCGGCTGCTGGCCCTGGCCGGCGGCGTGCCCACCAGCCGGGTCGACGAGGTGCTGGAGCGGGTCGGCCTGCGGGACCGGGGCGGGGAGCGGGTGAAGGGCTACTCGCTGGGCATGAAGCAGCGCCTGGCGGTGGCCTCGGCCCTGCTCAAGCGCCCGGAGCTGCTGATCCTGGACGAGCCGGCGAACGGTCTGGACCCGGCCGGCATCCGGGAGATGCGCGACCTCACCCGCTCGCTCGCCGAGGCCGGGGTGACCGTGCTGCTGTCCAGCCACATCCTCGCCGAGATCCAGCTCATCTGCGACCACGTGACGATCGTCAGCCGGGGGCGGCGGGTCGCGTACGGGCCGGTGGCCGAGGTGCTGGCCGGCTTCGACGAGCACCAGTGGCAGGTGCGGGTGGCCGACCTCGGCCGGGCGGCGGAGCTGCTGGGTCGGGCCGGGCTGTCGGTGACCGGCAACCCCGACCACCTGGTGGTGACCGGCGTGGTCGACCCGGAGGTGATCAGCCGCACGCTTGGTGAGCAGGGGCTGTGGGTGCGCGAGCTGGTGCCGCTGCGACCCGATCTGGAGAGCGTCTTCCTGGAGCTGACCGGCGACCACGAGCACGTGGCGGTGCCACGGCAGGTGGACGGCGCCCCGGCGTACGACGGAGTGATCGACCTGGACGTCCGGGACAGCCGGGAGGTGGGCGCGTGAACCTGGTCCGTGCCGAGTTGGAGCGGCTCGCCGCCCGGCGCTTCGTGCAGCTCATGGTGGTGTTGCTGGCCGCCGCGTTCGCGGTGACGGTGGTGACCACGCTCGGCGGGTCGCACCGGCCGACGGCGGTGGAGCTGGGCCGGGCCAACGCGCAGGCCGCCGAGGAGGTGCGCCGGCTGGAGATGGCGTTCGACCGCTGCCTGCGGATCAAGGCGGGCACGCTCAGCCCGGACGAGAACGACTACCTGCCCCGGGACTGCGCCCAGATCGACCCGGCCCTGTCGGACCAGTTGCCGACCGCGTCCGACTATCTCAGCGGCGTCTTCGTCTTCAGCAAGGAGGCCGAGCCGCTGCTCTATTTCCTGATCGCGTTCCTGGCGCTGTTCGGGTTCCTCGTCGGCGCGTCCTACATCGGGGCGGACCTGAACTCGGGCGGGGTGGTCAACCTGCTGCTGTGGCGGCCACGCCGGCGGACCGTGCTCGCCACGAAGCTCGGCACGCTGCTGGGCGGCCTGCTGGGGCTGTCCGTGCTGGCGTCGGTGGCCTACCTCGCGGCGTTCTGGCTGATCGGCCAGGTGTCCGGGCTGACCGGCCGGATGGGCGGCGAGTTCTGGGCGTCGCTCGGCGCGGTCTGGGCACGCGGCGTGGTGCTGGTGCTGCTGACCGCGGCGCTCGGGTTCGCCGTGGCCACGCTGGGTCGGCACACCTCGGCGGCGCTCGGCACGGTCGCGGCGTACGTGGTGGTGTGGGAGCTGGGCGCGCGACTGGTGTTCCAGATCCTCCAGGTCGGCCGCCCGGACCGGTTCATGCTCTCCAGCTACCTGGGGGCCTGGCTCGCCGGTGAGGTGCGGTTCTGGGACGGCAACGCCTGCGGCGGCGGGATCTCCGGCTTCTGCGACGGCTCGTACACGCTCGGCTGGCCGGAGGGCCTGGTGGTCCTGCTCGGTCTGACGGCAGCGCTGGTGACTGCCGCGTTCGCGGTGTTCCGCCGCCGCGACCTGATCTGAGCGTGTCGGCTGATCGCCGCCCCGGCCGGGGCGGCGATCAGCCGACCGTCGAGCCGAACACCTCGTCGCGGACCGCGTCGAGCGCGGTGCGCAACGCGCCGCGCAGGATCGGCTCCTCGGTCAGGCCCGTGGTGACCACCCGGGGCCGGACCAGCGTGATCGCGGCGACCTCGCGCTGCACCCGCTCGGCCAGCGCGGCCCCGCCCGCCCGGCCGACCGCGCCGGCCAGCACCACGAGCGGCGGGTCGAGCACCACGCAGGTGCTCGCCACGCCGAGGGCCAGCCGGCGGGCCAACTCGTCGAGCACCGGCCCGCCGGCGGCGCCGGCCGCGATGGCCGCCCGCACGGCCTCGGCGGCCCGCGCCGCCGCGACGCCCTGCTCGGCCGCGTCCGCCGTGGCGAAGCCGTGCTCGGCGGCCACCGCGCGCACCGCGTCGGCGCCGGCGAGCTGCTGGAACGCCGGTTTGGCGCGCCGAGACACGTCGCGCGGGATGGGCACGCCGGGCACCGGCAGGTAGCCGATCTCGCCGGCCGCGCCGCTGCTGCCGTGGTGCAACCGGCCGCCCAGCATGATCGCCAGGCCGACGCCGGCGTCCACCCAGACCAGCACGAAGTCGGCGGTGCCCTGGGCCGCGCCCGACTGCGCCTCGGCCACCGCCGCGAGGTTCACGTCGTTCTCGAACAGCACCGGGGTGTCCAGGTCCTCGCGGAGGGCGGCGAGCAGGCCGCTGTGCCAGCGCGGCAGGTTGAACGCGAACGTGATGTCGCCGGTCTGCGGGTCGACCAGGCCGGGGGTGCCGAGCACGACGCGCCGGACCGCGGACAGCTCCGCGCCGGCGCTGCTGGCCGCCTGCACGACGGCGTTGTGCACCACGCCGACCGGGTCGTCGGTGTCCTTCGTGGACTGCTCCACCCGCCCGGCGACCACGCCGGTGATGTCCGCGCACGCGGCCACCACCCGTTCCGCGCCGACGTCCACCCCGACGACGTACGCGCTGCCCGGGCGCACCGCGTAGAGCTGGGCGTTCGGGCCCCGCCCGCCGGCCTGCTCGCCGACCCGGGCGACCAGGCCACGCTCCTCCAGCCGCTCGACGAGCTGGGACGCGGTGACCTTGGACAACCCGGTCAGCTCGCCGATCCGGGCCCGGGTCAGCGGCCCGCGCTCGAGCAGCAACTCCAGCGCCGCGCGGTCGTTGAGCGCCCGCAACAGTCGGGGGGTGCCGGGCAGCCGGGTCGCACTCATGCCAACGTCCTCAATTTTCCGTTAGGTTTCGCACCAGGAAACGCCTGCCGAAAGGTGCCCGTTAGCGTATCGGCCATGCCGGCCCGACAGAGGTCGGACGATCCGGCAGGGAAAGGGGCACCAAGTGGGGCTGGATCCAGGACTGCGCCGGTTGGCGCTTGGCACCTTGCTGGCCGCGTACCCCGGCCCGGTCCCGCCGGACTGGGCGGTCGAGCTGCTCGGCGACGGTCTCGCCGGGCACACCCTGTTCGGCACCAACGTCCACGACCCGGCCCAGCTCGCGGCGTCCACGGCGGCGCTGCGCGCCGGTCGCCCGGACGTGATCGTGGCGATCGACGAGGAGGGCGGGGACGTCACCCGGCTGGCCCACGCCACCGGCAGCCCATACCCGGGCAACGCCGCGCTGGGGGCGGTCGACGACCCGGACCTCACCCGGGCGGTGTACGCGGCGATCGGCGCGGAGCTGGCCGCGCTCGGCCTCACCCTCGACCTGGCGCCCACCGTCGACGTGAACACCGCCGACGAGAACCCGGTGATCGGCACCCGCTCGTTCGGCGCGGACCCGGGGCGGGTGGCGGTCCACTCGGCCGCCGCGGTCGTCGGCCTCCAGTCGACAGGTGTGGCCGCCTGCGCCAAGCACTTCCCCGGGCACGGCGCCACGGTCGCCGACTCGCACCACGAGCTGCCCACGGTCGATGTGTCGCCGGCTGTGCTGCGGGAGCGGGACCTGCCGCCGTTCGCCGCGGTGATCGACGCCGGCGTGCGGGCCGTGATGACCGCGCACATCCGGGTGCCGGCGCTGACCGGCGACGGTCCGGCCACGTTCAGCCGCGCGGTCCTGCACGACCTGTTGCGCGCCGAGTACGGCTTCACCGGCGCGGTGGTCACCGACGCGCTGGAGATGCAGGGCGCGGCGCTGGCCGCCGGCGGGGTGGGTCCGGCGGCGGTACGCGCGCTGGCCGCCGGCGCCGACCTGCTCTGCGTCGGTGCCCGGGTCGACGCCGAGCTGGTGGAGCGGGTCGCCGCCGAGGTCGTCGCCGCGATCGGGGACGGCCGGCTTGATCGCGCCCGGGTGGAGGAGGCCGCCGGCCGGACCGCCGCGCTGGCCGCCTGGACCCGTCCGGCCGACGCACCGGCCCCGGTCGTCGACGGTCTCGGCTACGCCGCCGCGCTGCGGGCGGTCCGCGTCGAGGGCGACCTTCCCGGGCCGGGCGTCCCACTCGTGGTGCAGGTGCACGCCACGTCGACGGTCGCCGAGGGGCGGGTGCCGTGGGGGTTGGGCCCGCATCTGGCGGCCGGGGTCGAGCAGGCCAGCGCGGTGGCCGGCGAGACCGACCCGGCGCGGCTGCGCCGGCTCGCCGGGGCGCGGCCGGTGGTGCTGGTCGGGCGGCACCTGCACCGGCTGCCCGGGGCGCGGGAGCTGGTCGAGGCGCTGGCCGCCGCGCATCCGGTGACGGTGGTGGAGATGGGCTGGCCGGGCGGCTGGCGGCCGGCCGGGGCGCGCGCCTTCGTCGCCACCTTCGGCGCCAGCCACGCGAACGGTCGGGCGGCGGCGCACGTGCTCGGGCTCACCGACTGATCCGTACGCTGCGTCACGCCCGCACGGCTCGTGATCCACACGGATTTCCCAGCTCAAGTCCGCAATTGGACAGCGGCGGCCCTCTTGTCCCGCACTCGTTGATGCACTTAGCGTTATCAGCGTTGGTGCCTGGGGGGAGGAGGCAGCGGACCGTGGATCCGGCCCGGGATCCACGGTCCGCGCCCGCCGGTCAGTGGGGGGAGACGCCGAACGAGGTCCAGCCTCGGTCCGGGAAGCCGGCCGCCTCGGCCACCCGGGCGGAGGCGTGGTTGCCGGCGTTGTGCACGTAGGTGGGGATCCGCCCCTCGTCCAGCACCCGCCGGGCCGCCTGCGCGACCAGCCGCCGGGCCAGTCCCCGTCCCCGCGCCGCCGGGACCGTGCCCACCGCCAGCTCGTGCCCGTAGGCGTCGTGCCGCTTGATCCCCACACCGGCGAGGTACGCGCCGTCGGCGTCCCGGACCACGAGCACGTCGGCGTCGAACAGGTGCAGCCAGGGCGGGGTGCCGGGCACCGTCGGCGGCAGCCATTCCCCCACGTCGGGCAGTGGCGCCGGACGGGTGCACCAGCGGAAGACACCGCAGTGCCAGGTGAGCTCCGGCGTGCCGACCGCCGCCGGCAGCGCGGGCAGCCACTCCCCGAGGGGCCGCCCGCGGACCAGCCCCCGCACCTCCTCGACGCGCTGCGGCGGCACCGAGAGGACGGTGCTGTCGCCCGCGGTCACGCCGACCGCGGGACGTGGCCGCCCGTCCCAGGCCGGGCGGGCGCGGCGGTAGGACCGCACCACGTGCAGCCCCGGGCCCGCCGGCCACTGCCCCAACCGGGTCGCCAGGTGCAGGGAGAGCCGCCGGTCAAGCACATGATCATCGTACGCCGCTCCGACCGGCCCGGACCGCTCCCGACCGTAAGAACCTGGCAATGGATCGCCGCCCCGCCCGTGGCTACGCTTGCTTCTCGCGGCCGGTGGGAGGTGCGGTGTGGCGCAGCGGATCCTCGTGGTCGACGACGACCGGACGGTCGCCGACGTGGTCTGCCGCTATCTGGAGCACGCCGGCTACGAGGTCGAGCACGTCGGCGACGGGGCGGCGGCTCTGGCCAGCGTGGCCCGCCACACGCCGCACCTGGTCGTGCTGGACCTGATGCTGCCCGTGGTCGACGGGTTGGAGGTGTGCCGGCGGCTGCGGGAGCGGCCGGACGGCGTACCCATCGTGATGCTCACCGCGCGCGGCGACGAGGCCGACCGGGTCCTCGGCCTGCAACTGGGCGCGGACGACTACCTGAGCAAGCCGTTCTCCCCGCGGGAGCTGGTGCTGCGGGTCCGGTCGGTGCTGCGCCGGGCCGGCGAGCCGGCCGGCGCCGCGCCGGAGTTGCTCGTCGACGGCGGCCTGGAGGTGGAGACCGGCCCCCGGGTGGCTCGCCTGCACGGCCGTGAGCTGACCCTGACGCTGCGCGAGTTCGACCTGCTGGCGCACCTGATGCGGCATCCGGCGCGGGCGCTGCGCCGGGCCGAGCTGTTGGAGCGGGTCTGGGGCTGGAGTTTCGGCGACCAGTCGACGGTGACCGTGCACGTGCGCCGGCTGCGGGAGAAGATCGAGACCGATCCGGCCCGGCCGCGCCGCATCGTCACCGTCTGGGGCGTCGGATACCGGTACGAGCCGGCCGATGCGTGACCTCCTGCTGATCTTCGGCGTGGCGCTGACCGCCGCGCTCGCGGTCGGGCTGGCCGGCGCGGTGGCGCTGCGGCTGCTGCGCGGCCGGTCGATCACGGTGCACATCTCGGTGCTGCTGGTGATGACGGTCGCCGCGGTGGCCGCCGGGGTGGCGGGCGTCGCCCAGGCGATGTTCCTCTCCCCGCACGACCTCCAGGTGGTGCTGATCACGGTCTCCGCCGCGGCCGTGGTGACCTTGGCGGTGGGCTGGTCGTTCGGCCGCCGGTTGGCCGCCGCCGCCGTCTGGGCCGACCAGGCGCGCGCCCGTGAGCGGCAGATCGAGAAGGGCCGCCGGGACCTGGTCGCCTGGGTCTCGCACGACCTGCGCACCCCGCTCGCGGGGCTGCGGGCGATGGCCGAGGCGCTTGAGGACGGGGTGGTTCACCATCCGGTGACGGTGGCCGAGTACCACCGCCGGATCCGGGTGGAGACCGACCGGATGACGAGGCTCGTCGACGACCTGTTCGAGCTGTCCCGGATCAACGCCGGCGCGTTGCGTCTGACGCTGTCCACGGTGGCGCTCGGCGACGTGGTCTCCGACGCGCTGGCCGGTGCAGCGCCGCTGGCCGCCGCCCGCCGGATCCGGCTGGTCGCGCCCGAGGCGGGCTGGCCGTCGGTGCTCGCCAGCGAGCGGGAACTGGCCCGGGTGGTGGGCAACCTGCTGCTCAACGCGATCCGGTACACACCTGTGGACGGGACGGTGCGGGTGGACGCCGGGCGGGAGGTGGACACCGCCTGGCTGGCCGTGGCGGACACCTGCGGCGGCATCCCGGAGGACGACCTGCCGCGGGTCTTCGACGTGGCGTTCCGTGGCGAGCCGGCCCGGACGCCGGCGGCGGTCGAGCCGGGTGGCTCGGGCGGGCTCGGGCTGGCGATCGTGCGCGGGTTGGTTGAAGCGCACGGCGGGCGGGTAGAGGTGCGGAACGTCAGCGACGGATGCCGGTTCGTGGTCCGCCTGCCGATCGCCGCAATCTGACCCATCACCGGGGAACCGAACACATCGATCCTCCGTCATATTCATTTCCATACATGGACAAGTTTCTCTGGGACGGTAGTGGTCATGCCTCAGAAGCCGAATGACCGATTCCAGCAGGACCCGGAACGGAGCTGGCCGGCCACCGCCTCCGCCGGCCGCTTCCCGGTCCAGGCGGAGTACCGCGAGACCCGCCACCGACGACTCTCCTGGGCCGAGCTGAACGCGCAGCCCGCCGAGACGTCCGCCTGGCGCGGCCTCACCACCGGATAACACACCAAGAACACGCAACCTTTGGTGCGCCCGTCGCAGACTTACTGGTGTACGTTCAGGTGCATGACACGCATCACGGTGGACGTGAACGACGAATGGCTTGAGGCGGCCCGCGAAGTCCTGGGCACCGACACCAAGGTCGCCACCATCAACGCCGCGCTGCACGCGTTCGCGACCAGACGGCAGGCCAAAGAGATCGTCGCGGCCTTCGACCAGGTCGAGATGGACTTCACCGACTCGGAGGAGACGTGGCGCTACGGCGGAGGGCGTGATCTGAGCCGGCTGGCCGAGGACGCACGCGAGGGCGAGGCGGCGGCCTGATGGCTGGCCGGATCTACCTGGCCGACACCTCTGTGTACGTACTGCAGGCCCGTCACCCTTCGGTGCGGAAGCGCTTCGAGACGCTGCTGGCGGAAGGACGACTGGCGACGTGCCAGATGACCGCCCTCGAATACCTGAACAACGCGCCCAACCCGAAGGGCTACGAGATCCTCTGGCAGGCAGTGCGTGGGCAACGCTGGCTGGACGTGACCACCGAAGCGATGGACCGGGCCATGTCGGTTCATCGCATGTTGGCGGCGGACAGCCAGCACCGCCACTTCCGTCTGCCGGACCTCGTCATCGCGGCGACCGCCGAGCTGAACGGAGCGGTCGTGTTGCACTACGACGTCGACTACGACCGAATCGCCACCCTCACCGGCCAACCCACCGAATGGGTCGCGCCGAGAGGCAGCCTCTGACGGCACGCGGGGGCGACACACGCCGATGGCGGGTGTGCGGGGCCTTCGCACAGGTGTGCGGTAGCGTCTTCTGGTCCGATTCCGGCCTACGACAGGAGAAGCTCCGCGCATGGGCAAGAAGACGATCCACGTCTCCGACTTCACCGGCCAGGTGCTGTCCCCCGACGACGAGGTGGTCCGGGTCGTCGTGCTGGAGCACCCGGACCTGGTCGCCGGGCCCGTGCAACTGGACGCCACGCCGGTCGACGTGGAGAGCATCGACGACGCGGCGCTGGACGTGGCCGTGGTGGAGATCCACGACCGGCACGGATTCGGCGAGCCGCGCCGGGTGGTGCTGACCGCGAGCGAGTTCGACGCGATGGCCACCGACGTGCCGATGGCGCAACTGCTGCGTACCGCCGAGCGGGTCAAGCCGCCGAAGGCCCGCCGCGCCGCCGAGAAGATCGACTACGGCACGGTCGAGCACGCCGGCCGACCGCACCGGGGCCGGGTCACCGAGGAGGAGGCCCGACTGGTCCGGGACCGCCTCGACGAGGTGAACAAGCGTCTGGCCGACGCCGGCATCCGGCAGATCGACCCGGCCGACCCGGAGCACGCCGCCCGCTACGGCTTCCCGACCGCCGGCTGACGACGCCCGCGTGCCGGGCACCCGCCCCCGTGGCGCGTGCCCGGCACGGTGTCAAACCCGCTTGCGGTTCAGCTCGGCCAGCGCGCCCTCCACCGCGGACTCCAGCGCTTCCTTCGTCAGGCCGAGCCCGCCGAGCGGGCCGTCGCCGCCCTCCTCCTCGAGCAGGGCGAGCAGGATGTGCTCCGTACCGATGTAGTTGTGTCCCATCCGCAGCGCCTCCCGGAACGTCAGCTCCAGGACCTTCTTGGCCCGCGCGTCGTAGGGGATCAGCTCCGGGACCGCCTCGGCCTTCGCCGGCAACGTCGCGGTGACGCCCTCCCGCAGCGTCTCCAGGGGTACGCCCTTGGCCACGATCAACGCCGCTGCCAGCCCGTCCGGCTCGGCGAGCAGCCCCAGCGCGACGTGCCCGGGGGTGATCTCGGCGTTGCCGGCGGCCCGCGCCTCCTCCTGCGAGGCCACCACCACGTTGCGGGCGCGCGTGGTGAACCGGCCGAACCCGGCGTTCGGGTCGAGCGCGGCGGCGGTCTCCGCCTTGGCCGCGGAGCGCTTCTGAGCGGCCTGCTTGCTCACCCCCATGCTGCGGCCGATCTCCGTCCACGAGGCGCCCGAGCGGCGGGCCTGGTCGACGAAGTGGCCGATCAGGTGGTCGGCGATGTCGCCCAGGTGGTCCGCGACGAGGACCGCGTCGGCGAGCTGGTCGAGCGCGTCGGTGCGCCCCTTCTTGATGCCCTCGATCAACTCGTCGAGGCGCACCGGTTGGCTCATTTTGAGCGGCTCAATCTCAGTCATGCGTCAACTCTAGGTTGACGCCACCCGATCGTCAACCTCGGGTTGACGACTGGATGGGGCCGCCGGTGGCAGACCCACCTCGGCCGGGTAGTGGTCGAACCGACGCAGGCCCAGCTTGCGCACCGCCACCGGCCACGGCGTCTCGGTGGCGAGCACCACGAGATGCTCGAAGTTGGACAGATACGACTCGCCGCGCGCCGCCCGCTCGGCGAGGATGTACGGCTCCAGCACGGCCCACGCCTCCCGGGCCCGGAATCCGCCCGTGCCGAGCAGCAGGGCCGGCTCGACCACCTGGAAGGCAAGCATCTGGCCCAGCCCGTTGTAGTAGAGCGCGATCCGGTTCACGTGCTTGCGGGCGTCGGCCGGCAGCTCGCTCACCGACATGCCCGGCGGGCAGGCGGCCCTCAGCTCGGAGAGCACGTACTGCTGACTGTCCAGGAAGGCGTCGCTCATCCGGTCGCGGGTGAGCAACTCGATCGCGACCAGAGTGTGGTTCGCGCCCTGGGACAGCCGCAACTGCCGGAGCGCGAAGAACGCCGAGACACCGACGGTGATCACCGAGACCGCGGCCACGACCGCGTTGGTCACGATCGCCACATCCATGTCCGTCATCCTAGAAAGAGCGCGCCAGCCCGGCCGCCGATGCGGGCGGCCGGGCTGGCGACGGTACGGTCAGGACGCGCGGCGGGTCAGCCGCGTACCCACTGCTGGTTGCTGCCGCCGTTGCAGGTCCAGATCTGGACGGCGGTGCCGTTGGCGGTGCCCTGGCCGTTGACGTCCAGGCACAGACCCGAGCCGATGCCCACGATGGTGCCGTCGGCGTTGAGCCGCCACTGCTGGTTGCTGCCGCCGTTGCAGCCCATGATCCGCGCACGGCTGCCGGACGCGGTGCCCGGCACGTCGAGGCACTTGTTGCCATAGACGGTGAGCTGGTTGTTCGGGCCGACCGTCCACTGCTGGTTCGGCCCGCCGTTGCAGTCCCAGATCTGCACGACCGCGCCGTCGGCCTGGCTGACGCCGTTGACGTCCAGGCAGCGGTTGGCGCTCGCGCTGCGCACCTCTCCGGTCGGGCTGCTGGAGCCGTCGCCCGGCGTGATCGAGAGGTTGTCGAACTGGGCGGTGACACCCTGCCCGGTGCCGTACCCGATCTGACCGGCGACCCAGGCGGAGTCCGATGCCGTGCCGACCGTGTTGCCGTCGACGGCCGCGGTGAGGGTGCTGCCGTTGACCTTCAACGAGAGGTTGTGCCAGCGCCCGGTGCCGAGCGCCGCGATGTTGCCGCTGGCGAGCGTGCGCCAGTTGCCGCTCGTGTTGTTGCTCCGGATGGACCAGGCGCCGCCGTCGGTGACCCGGAAGTAGTAGCCGTTCAGGTTCTGCGGCCCCTGGTGGTTGTAGGTGTTGCCGCGCCCGATCAACTGGACGTAGCCGGACTTCTCCAGCAGGACGTCCGAGGAGACGGTGTAGTTGCGCCAGGTCAGGTCGCCGAGCAGGGCGAACGGCTCGGCCTTGCCGGAGGTCCAGTAGATCGGCGCCTGGTCGGACATCTGGCGGACGCACTGCCCGCTCCGGCCGCCGCCGCACCCGGCGATCTCGAACGAGCCCTGCTGGTCCATCAGGTACTTGGCCTCGCGGCCGGTGGCGTAGCTGTCGAAGTCGTCGCTGTACGGCAGCTTCAGGTTGCCCTGGGCCGGGCTGACCGCCGTGCCCTTACCCTGCCCGGTGGTGGTGGTGATGCTGTAGACGTAGCCGGGCTGGACGGTGAGCGAGAAGCGACCGCCGTTCGGCGTGATGTCACCACCCCGGACGAAGTGGTCGGCGCTGTTGTTCGACCTGACGTTCGTCGCCCAGACGTGCACGGTGCCGGTGGACAGCCCGCCGGTGACGGTGAAGTCGAGCTGCTGGGCCGAGCCGGCGTCCTGCGTCTCGATGATGGTGCTGTAGTCGCTGTTGTTGGTCGACTTGAGCGACACGTAGCTGCCGTTGTTGCGGTTGCCGCCGATGTATCCGCTCGACGAGTCGAGGTAGCGCCAGCCCGGGGCGGCGAACTGCGTGGTGTGCGCCATGACCCAGGTGCTCTTGCCGATCGAGTAGGCGCCGGACCAGGGCTGCTGGGCCACCGCCACACCGGTGGTCGCCCAGGGGATGTTGGGGGTGATGGCGGCGATCACGGGCCAGTTGATGTAGCCGGTCATCTTGCCGTCGATGTAGCCGCGGTTGATGCCCCGGGCGAGCGCCGGCGCGCCGGCGTTGTAGTCGTCGGAGCCGTTCTCGCTGGCCCACAACGGCTTGCCGGTCGAGATGGCGTTGGCGGAGCTGGGACAGCTGCTCTGGGGACCGCGGTAGCCGCAGATGTAGTGGCTGCCGAACACCTGCACGGCGTTTGCGAACGCCGGGTCGCGGAGCGAGTCGTCGGCCGCGCCCCACCCCCAGTCGTCCGAGGCGACGATCTTCACGTTGCCGTAGCCGCGGGCGTTGAGCGTGGACCGCAGGTTCTTGTACCAGGTGGTGTTCCAGCCCTTCTCGTTCCAGCCGCCCAGGTAGTTGATGTTCAGGCCGTGCGTGCCCGCGCAGTCCAACCAGGCGACCAGGTAGTCGATCGAGTCGGTGGACCAGAAGTTGCCGTTGCCGATCCAGCCGGGCGCGCCCCACACCAGGCCGATCAGCGCGATGTTGGGGTTACGCGCCCTGGCCTGCTCCATCATCCACCACTCGTAGCCGCGGTTGCAGTTGACGCTGCCCCGGGTGTGCTCGTGGCTGGGCTCCGCGCCGGAGGTGGAGTTGGTGTCGCCGCCGATCTCCACCTTCAGCAGTTGCATCGCGGCGCCGTAGCCCGGCTTGAACAGGTAGTCCAGGATGTCGCTGCGCTGCGGCTCCGGATAGTCGATCAGAAGTCTGCTGTTTCCGCCGCCGCCGCTCACCGCGCCGATCCCGTCGAGCGCCCGCCCACCGGACCCGCCGTTGATGGTGATGGCGGTCGCCGCCTGGGCCGGGGAGGCGGACGCGGTCAGTACGGCGCTCGCCGCCAGGACCGATGCCGCCGCCGATGCCATCACCGCCCGCCACGGCCGTCGTGGACGACTTGCTGTACCGAACATCGATCCGCCTCCCGAGCACAGTTAATTGACAATCGTCGATCTCTAAAGACATCACATGTTAACGTTCACACAACATGTCCGTCAACGGACCCACCGCTGGCTGGCGGCACCCGTGCAGTCCTGGATCTGGGTTCGCGTGCCGTTGGCCGTACCGTTGCCGGCCACGCCCAGGCACCGGCCCGAACCGACCCCGGTGATCGTGCCGTCGGCGTTGAGCCGCCACTTCTGGTTGGACTGCCCGTTGCAGTCCCAGATGATCACCGGGCTGCCGTTGGCGGTGGCGGCGCCGCTGACGTCGAGACACTTGCCGCCGAAGACCCGCAACTCCTGAGCCGAGGTCACGGTCCACGTCTGGTTGCTCTGGCCGTGACAGTCCCAGATGATCGCCGCGGCGCCGTTGGTCTGCGAGGCGCCGTTGACGTCCAGGCACCGGCCGGCGGAGACGTTGCGGACGGTCGAGGTGCCACCCGGCGGCGGGGTGGTCGGGCTGGCGGTCGGCGTGGGCGTCGGCGTCGGCCCACTGCCGTCGAACTGGGTGAAGAACCGCCACACCTCGGTCTTGGTCCAGGTCCGGACGCCGCTGTCGCCGCCGCCGTCGACCGGACCCGGCGTGTGACCACCGTCGAACGCGGCCCAGACCACCGGATAGCCGGACCGGCAACCGGAGTACGTCGTGGTGATGTGGGTCAGGCTGCCGGCCCTCGGCTCGGGCGGGTTCTGCGCGGCGCACCCGTTGGCACGCACGAACGTGTCCCGCAGCGACCGACCGGCGGAGATGTTGAGCACCGGGTCCCCGATGCCGTGAATCCCCATGTAGGCGATGGGCTGCGTGCCGCCGGAGCACCCGCTGAGCTGACCACCGGAGTAGACCGCGACGGCGCGGAAGACGTTCGCCCGGGCGCAGGCCAGGGCGTAGCTCATGCCGCCGCCGTAGCTGAAGCCGAGCGCGAACCGCTGCGTCGTGTCGACGCACAGGTCCGCCTCGATCAGCCTGATCATGTCGTCGACGAAGGTGGTGTCCTGACCGCCGGGGTTGGCCCAGCCGTTGTTGTTGCCCTGGGGCGCGACGAAGATGGTGCTGTTGTTCGCCTGCTGCCGCAGCCCGTAGTAGGACCACGCCTCCCGGTCCGCACCGCCGGAGTCGACGTCGTTCGCGGTGCCGCCGTTCCAGTGGAATCCGAAGATCAGCCGGTAGGCGTGGTTCCGGTCGTAGTTGTCGGGGATCCGGAGGATGAAGCTGCGGTTCTGCCCGCTGCTCTGGATCGACCGCTGGCCGCTCGTGAGCGTGGGCGCCTTGCCGCACCCGGCGGTCACCGCGGACGCGCCGACCGTCGCGGCCGATGCGGTCCCGCCCGCCCCGCCGGCCACTGTCGCTCCGGCCACCGCCGCGACCAGGATCGCGACGGCCGCGACGGGCCCGAAGATGGATCTGCGTAATGCCATGTTGCGGCTCCTTCGCCATCGGGAAAAGGACCGGCTCGGGTACGGGAAGCTGCGACCCACCACTGCTGAGTGCGTACGCCGGACCCGGCACGGTCGACTCGGTTGCCCGGACTCCGCCGCTGGTCCGCCTGCCCGGGCAGGACCAGCCGGCTTCTGTGGCGTCGGCGAGGACCGCCTCCGCGGCACGATCGAACCGGCCGCGGCCCCGCTGGAACGCCACAGCGCGACGTCGAACCGATTCGGCCGAACCCTAGGACGGCCAGTGAAATATGTCAATGCCATGTCCGGCGCGTTGCGGCCCGCCTCCGCCGCTTCCCGACCGCAGCGACCGGCGGCTGACCTCCCGCGAGGTGGTGGCACCGAGCGGGCCGGGCAGGGCATGACGTTCGCGCCGCTCGTGCGGATGCCCGGCCTGCGCGCCAACGCCGCCTCGACCGCCCCTCGCCTGCTGTTTCAACCAGTTGGTTTACACCGCCGATGAACGGGTGTAGCTTCGTTTCAACCAGACGGTTCAAGGGAGGCGCCGATGCAGGCGGACACGCTGTCGCGGGTCTTCGCGGCACTCGCCGACCCGACCAGGCGCGACATGGTGGCTCGACTCACCACGGGCGACGCGACCGTGAACCAGCTCGCCGAGTCCTACCCGATGACGCTCCAGGCGGTCTACAAGCACCTCAGGGTGTTGGAGGAGGCCGGGGTGGTGAGCCGACCGGCGGGGCCGCAACCCCGGTCGGTGCGGCTGGAGGCGGAGGTCTTCGACCTGATGGACAAGTGGATCGAGCGCTACCGCCGCCGGGCCGAGGAGCGCTACCGCCGACTGGACGCCGTGCTGGCGGAAATGGACCAGGACCAGACCGACCAGACCGAGAGGGGAAGCGCGGCATGAGCGCCATCGCCGGCACCACCATCGAGGCCGACCCCAAGGTGCCGATCATCCGGATGTCCCGGGAGTTCACGGCCACGCCCGAGCAACTGTTCCGCGCCCACACCGATCCACTGCTGTTCGCGCGCTGGGTCGGCCCCGACGGGATGCACACCACCATCGAGGAGTGGGACGCCCGCTCCGGCGGCGCCTGGCGCTACGTGTCCACCCGCGACGGGCAGCGGTACGCGTTCCGTGGCTGCTTCCACGACGTACGTCCGGACCGGATCGTCCAGACGTTCACGTTCGAGGGACAACCCGACGGTGTGGCGCTGGAGACGCTGTGGTTCGAGCCCCTCGGCGACGGGCGGACACGCCTGCGCGCGCAGTCCCTGGTGGACAGCTTCGAGGCCCGCGACGCCTGGCTCGCCAGCGGCATGGAGGTCGGGGTCGACGAGGGCTACGCCAAGATCGACGGGATGCTCGCCGATGGCACTCTCTGACCGGCCCGCCGAGCGACACCGACAGGTCAGCGTCGGCTTCACCGACCGGGTCCGGGGCACCCGGTCGTGGGACGCGCCCGCGCCGGTCGCCGGCTGGACCGCCCGTGACGTGGTGCGCCACCTGGTCGAATGGCTGCCGCCGTTCCTGGCCGCCGGCGCCGGCGTCCAGCTCCCCGCCGGGCCGTCGGTCGACGACGATCCGGTCGCCGCGTGGCAGACCCACAGCGACGCCGTGCAGTCCCTGCTCGACGACCCGACCACGGCCGACCGCCGCCTGTCGAACCCGCACCTCGGCGAACTGCCGCTGGACCGCGCGATCGACAGGTTCTACACCTCCGACGTGTTCATGCACACCTGGGACCTGGCCCGCGCCACCGGCCAGGACGACCGCCTCGACCAGGACTTCTGTGCGCAACTGCTGGCCGGGATGCAACCGATGGAGGAGATCATCCGCTCGTCCGGGCAGTATGGCCCGCGCGTGCCGGTGAAGGACGACAGCGACCCGCAGACCCGGCTGCTGGGCTTCATCGGCCGCGACCCGGAGTGGACCCCCTGACCCTCTCCGTCCCCGCAATTCCTCGATCACGAAGGCGGTGCTACGCCTGGACCGGTGCTCTGACGGCCGCTCACAACAGGCGGTGCCGGCGGGCGTAGGCCGGGAACTCCGCGCCCGAACAGGGCAGGCGAGCGTTCGTCGCCCGCAGGGCGTCGATCAGGTTTCCCGCGCCTGTCTCCGTCTGCTTGCCGATCCGGCAAGCCGCCGCGAGAAGCCAAATCGTGCCATGGACCTCTGCGCCGTAAGAACGGGCAACCTTGCTGGCCTGCCGATCATCCGTGATCGCGATACCTTTACGCAGCTCAGCGGCGGCCAGAACAGAAGCTTCGCCGAGGTTACGCTCCCCGGCGCCGAGTCTTCTGGCCCATGCGGCGAAGCACCTGACCGCATCGAGCGTGTCCAACTGCGCCCGTCTCAGCCAGTCCACCTCGCAGGCGGCCAGCAGTTCCGGTCGAATCGCGGCTCCGGCCCTCAGCTCCTCGTGGACCACCTGCGTCGTCCAGCAGTCGACGCCGACGAGCAGGTCTTGTAGAACGTCCAGCCGATCAGCAAGAGTGAAGTGGGCCAGCAGCATCGTGTCGAGTACGAGGACCGACCCCGGCGGCACCGAATGACTCACGGAGCCGTCTCCAGGTCATCCTCCTCGGGCAGATCCGCATCGGCCAGCTCGCCGTACATCAACTCGAGCGCCCTGGCTCTGGTGATCCGGCTGGCTCGCCACGCCTCGATGACCGCCTGCGCATAGCCCGGCGATACACGTACCGAAGCAAGATCCGGCTGGGGTGCCCAGCCCAGTGCCTCCATGAACTCCGCCCGCGTGGGCCGAGGGAAGCTCCACGCCTGACGTGTCGCGGCGTCGATCACCCCGGCCCGCTCAGCCTGCCGTAGAGCCAGCACCCAGGAGGTGCGGTATCGAGCAGCGTAGGAGATCAGCCGCTCCCGGCTCGCGCGGCCACCGCTCAGGACACCGGTCATCGCATCGACCGGTAGCAGCAGCTCTGCGGCGAATGCGTCGATCACCCCTTCGCGCTCTGCGCGGGACGTGCTGACTCCCAGGTCACTGGAGTATTCGTCGCCGACGACCAGGTGGCCCAGCTCATGTGCGGCGGTAGCTCGGCGACGGCCAGGGTCACCTTCTGTGCTCACCACCGCGACAGCTAGATCTCCCTCGACGAGAGACGCGCCATCGCCCGGCAGGTCGGTCACCAGCACCCACTGCCCTGCGCGCTCACAAAGATCCATCACGCGTCCGACCGGCTCGGTCCCGAGATCGGTCTGCTGTCGCAACCATCGAGCCGCTTGTCTCGCGTCACCCTCGGATGCCACCGTGCCTGGGTATCTCAGCAGCGGCACTGACCGCAGGGCGCCGAGTTCGACGAGTTGCTGCACATTTCGCAGCCACTCGACCAAGGCGATTTCCAGACGCTCGGAGGACCGCGCGGCCACCGTGTCGGTCTCTTCGGTCAGCATCGCGGCCCGACGGGACAGCACCGACGGCCGCGGCTCGATCAGGTACTCCATCGACACCCTGAGCGCACGGGACAAACGCGCCAGTTCAACCCCGTCGAGGCGTCTGCTACCTGCCTCAACCTTGGCCAACATGGTTCGGTCGAGCCCCACACCATCAGCGAGGTCCTGCTGGGACATGCCCACCGACAGACGCGCCTGCCGCACCTGCTCGCCTATACGGCGCCAATCCTGCTGCTCCCCGGCCATGGTGCGATAATCGCACAATCCGAGCCCGGAGCGGGCCAACATACGCTCAGGAAAGACCCTTCCCAGCGGAACCACCGGGTGAGGGCCTTGATCGTTGGTGCGCCGCCAGGGACTCGAACCCCGAACCCGCGGATTAAGAGTCCGCTGCTCTGCCAGTTGAGCTAGCGGCGCTCATCGGCAACGGGACGAGACGTTAGCAGCCCTCGCGCCGACCGGCGCCGGCAGGGGCAGCTTCCGTGCACCAGGGGCCCGACCAGGCCCCTCGCGGTCCGGTGGAGGCTGCGGGCGAGCACCGGCGTGAGATCGCCCGCCCGTTTCGGCGTACCCCGTGATCTGGAGGGTGCGGTCCAGGCGGACCTGGCCGCCGGTCCCGGTGTGCTGTCGGGGGCGGGAGATCCGGCGGGTAGCGTCGGTGGCATGTCGCTGGAGGCCATCGCCGCGCTGCGGGAGCCGGCGCGCCGGACGGTGTACGAGTTTGTCGTCGCGCGGGCGGAGCCGGTGAGCCGCAACGAGGTGGCCGAGGGTGTGGGCATCGGTCGGACCCTGGCGGCGTTCCACCTGGACAAGCTGACCGACGCCGGGCTGCTGGAGGCGACGTTCGCGCCCCGCGCCGGCGGGCCGGGGGCGGGACGGCCGGCGAAGCTCTACCGTCGTTCGGCGGCCGAGCACGCGGTGACGCTGCCGCCGCGCGACTACCGGCTGCTGGCGGGGGTGCTGGCGAGCGCGATCGAGCGGGTCGGTGCGGAGCCGGCGGCCTACGCCGCCGCCCATGAGCAGGGGGCGAAGCTCGCGGACGGCGACGCCGTCGGCCGGTTGGAGGCGCTCGGGTACGAGCCGTACGAGGACGCCGAGCGGACGATCCGGTTGCGCAACTGCCCGTTCGACGCGCTGGCGCACTCGCACCCGGGGCTGGTCTGCGGGTTGAACCTGGCGCTGCTCGAAGCGGTGGTGGGTGACGGCGGTCGGGTGGTGCGGCTGGACCCGGGCCCGACCGGCTGCTGCGTGGCGATCCAATCTAAAAACAATCAGCGTTGACATAGACGTTAGTCTGGCCGCATGGCCGACCATCACCTCGCGCAACTGAACATCGCCCGGCTGCGCGCCCCGATCGACAGTCCCGAGCTCGCGGACTTCGTCGCCCGGCTACCCGAGATCCACGACCTGGCCGAACGCTCCCCCGGCTATGTGTGGCGGCTCCAGGACGACTCCGGGGACGCGACCGCGTTCCGGCCGTTCGAGCCGGACGTCATCGTGAACCTGACCGTGTGGGAGACGGTCGAGTCGCTGCGCGCCTTCGTCTACCGGACCGCACACCTGGAGCCGATGCGCCGGCGGCGGGACTGGTTCGTGCCGCTCGACCGGGCGCACCTGGTGCTGTGGTGGATTCCGGCCGGCTCACTGCCATCCATCGAGGAGGCCGCCGCGCGGTTGGCGCTGCTGCGGCGGAACGGGCCGTCGGCGGAGGCGTTCACGCTCCGCGAGCCGTTCCCCGCACCGGGCGTGCCGGCCGGGTGACCCCTCGTCGTCGCGAGCGGGGCGCGTTCCGCGCCGGCGCAACCAATTGACGATCACCGAAGTATGCGGGCATAATCGCACCGGAGCCGGGCTGGCCACAGGCCGCACTACATGATGCGTGCACTGCCGACGAGAGCTGCCGGCCGGCGCATCGTGGCCACCGACACGACATCGCCGCCAGCGCATCGTCGAGAACGCCCGCCGCCCCCTCCACCGGCGCGCCCTCGACGGGACACGGCGCGGACCGACTCCGGGCACATCGATCCGCACGGCGCCGAGCGGCACTCGAACGCCAGCGGGAGACGACACCGATGAGATCCGTTCCACCCGGACGAACGACTGCCACGACCGACTCGACCAGCCCGACCCGACCCGCACGGCGTACGGCGGCCGTGGTCGCCACCACCGCCGCGCTCCTGACCGCGGTGGCGTCCGGCCTGGCCGTCACCGCCGCGCCCTCGATGGCCGCCGCGTGCACCGGCTATGTGGCGCTGACCTTCGATGACGGGCCCACCCCCGGCAACACCACCACGCTGATCAACACCCTCAAGGCCGCCGGGGTACGGGCGACCTTCTTCAACGTCGGCCAGAACGCGCAGGGCAACCAGGCGTTGGTCCGGGCCCAGCGGGACGCCGGCATGTGGATCGGCAACCACAGTTGGACGCACCCCCACATGACCCAGCTCAGCCAGGCGCAGATGACCTCGGAGATCTCCCAGACCCAGCAGGTGATCCAGCAGGCCACCGGCACGGCGCCCAAGCTGTTCCGTCCGCCCTACCTGGAGTCGAACGCGACGTTGCGGGCGGTCGAGGCCCAGTTCGGGCTGACCGAGATCAACGCTGACGTGGACTCCCAGGACTGGAACAACGCCAGCACCGACCAGATCGTGCAGAACGCCCGGCGGCTCCAGGCCGGCCAGTCCATCCTCATGCACGACTGGCCGGCCAACACGATCGCGGCCATCCCCCGCATCGTCAACGACCTCGCCGGCCGTGGCCTCTGCGCCGGCATGATCTCGCCGGCCACCGGACGAGCGGTCGCCCCGGACGGCGGCACGCCCACCACCGCACCCCCCACCACCGCGCCGCCCACGACGGCACCGCCCACCACCGCGCCGCCCACGACGGCGCCTCCGACCACCGCGCCGCCCACCACCCCGCCGCCGGACCCGTCGGGCGCCTGCACCGCCACCTACCGGCTGATCGGCAGTTGGACCGGCGGTTTCCAGGGCGAGGTGACCGTGAGCAGTACCACGGCGATCACCGGCTGGACGGTCCGGATGACCCTGGCCGGCGGGCAGAGCATCAACAACGTGTGGAACGGCGTGGCCACCGGCACCAGCGGCTCGGTAAGCGTGCGCAACGCCCCCTACAACGGCACCCTCAACGCCGGCGGGTCGACGAGCTTCGGCTTCCTCGGCAACGGCAACAGCTCACCGGCGCCGAGCGAGATCACCTGCACCGGCGCGTGACGCCACCGCCGTCCCATCGTCCGGAGGACCACAGATGCCACGCACCCGTACCCGGCTGCGGTTGGCGGTGGCGGTGTGCACCACCGCCACCGTCGCCGCGGCCGGCGCACTCACCACCGCCGTCTCCGCGCAGGCCGCCGCCGGCTGTCGGGTCACCTACACGGTGACCAGTCAGTGGCCCGGCGGCTTCGGCGCGAACGTCGACGTCACCAACCTCGGCGACCCGCTCACCGGTTGGCGGTTGACGTGGTCGTTCACCGCCGGGCAGGTGGTCGGGCAGTCGTGGAACGGCACGGTGACCCAGTCCGGCGACCGGGTCACCGTCACCAACGCCGGCTGGAACGGCAACCTCGGCACCGGGGCCGGCGCGCAGTTCGGCTTCAGCGGCTCGTGGAACAACACGTCGAACCCGGCGCCGACCGACTTCGCGCTCAACGGCGTCACGTGCACCGGACGCCCGGCCCCCACCACTTCGTCCACCAGCACCCCACCCACCAGCACCCCACCAACCAGCGCTCCGCCCACCACCGCCCCGCCGCCGGCCTCCGGCGCGCTGGCCCAGACGAACACGGTCGGGCGGTTCAGGGCGGCCGGAACCAGCGTCCAGTACACCTGGCCCGGCATCTACTTCGAGGGGCGGTTCCGCGGCACCGGCGTCGGGATCGTCCTCAACGACAGTCAGAACGACTACGCCGTGCAGATCGACGGCACGACCGTCGCCACCCTGGTCACCCCCGGGCAGACCACCCACTGGGTCCGGAACCTCGCCGACGCCGACCACACCGTACGACTGGTCAAGCGGACGGAGAGCCCGTGGGCCGCGGGCGAGTTCGGCGGCCTCGTCGCCGCACCCGGCGGCGCGATCCTGGCGAAGCCGGCCGCCCGCAGCCGGCAGATCGAGTTCATCGGTGACTCGTGGACCGCCGGCTACGGCAACATGTCGACGACCCGTGACTGTTCCAGCAACGGCGGCGTCACCCGCAACTCCAACGCCGACCTCACCTTCGGCGCCCTCACCGCGCAGAGCCTGAACGCCGACTACCAGCTCATCGCCTGGTCCGGCCTGGGCATGGTGCGCAACTACAACGGCGGGGGCACGGACAACTTCCGCACCTACTACGAGACCGACCTACAGGCGCTCTGGAACAGCACGGCGTGGCAGAACCCGGGCACCTGGAAACCACAAGTGGTCGTCGTCGGCCTGGGCATCAACGACTTCTCCACCGCCCTCAACGCCGGCGAGCGGTGGGCGACCCTCGACCAACTCGCCGCCGACTTCCGGACCGCGTACCTGGGCTTCCTCGACAAACTGCGGGCCCGGTACGGCCCCGACACGTACATCGTCCTCACCTACCCGGACCTGTCCAACACGCCGCTCGCCTCCTCGATCCAGCAGATCGTCCGGACCCGCGCCGACCGGGGCGACACCCGGGTCCGCTCGCTCTACTACGACGACAACGCCCTGGGCCTGGACAAGCTGGGCTGCGACTGGCACCCCTCCCGGCGCGACGACCAACTCCTCGCCGGCGCGCTCACCCGGTTCATCGGCACCCTGCCGCTGACCTGGTAGCTCGACCCACGCCGAAACGACCACCGACACCGAGGTCGGGCCCGACCACCAAGGGCCGGCTCGGCCCCGAGCCGGCCCGTACCACCACCAACACCCAGGAGGACGAGACATGACGCACGATCAGAAGCAACCGGTGAGCGGCGAGCGGAGGCTGCTGAGCCGCCGCACCGTCCTGGCGACGATGGGCGCCGTGCCGGTCGCGGCGGTCGCGACGGTCGTGGGGGCCACGGAAGCCTCGGCCGCGACGGCGAACATCAACCCGTCGGCAACGCGGCAGACGATCCGAGGCTTCGGCGCCATGGCCCACGCGGCCTGGATCGGCGACCTGACGGCCGCCCAACGGGACACGGCTTTCGGCGTCGGCGAGGGCCGCCTGGGCTTCTCGCTGCTGCGGATTCCGGTCGGCGAGAACCAGTCGGACTGGAGCCGTGACCTGGCGACGGCGAAACGGGCGGTGGAACTCGGCGCGACCGTCTTCGCGTCGCCGTGGAATCCCCCCGCCAGCATGATCGAGACCTTCACCCGCGGCAGCCAGACCAACGCCAAGCGCCTCAGGTACAGCTCGTACGCCGCCTACGCCCAGCACCTGAACGACTTCACGGCGTACATGCGCAACAACGGGGTGAATCTGTACAGCATCTCCGTCCAGAACGAGCCCGACTACGCGTACGACTGGACGTGGTGGACGCCCGCCGAGATGGTCCGGTTCCTGCGGGAGAACGCCGGCTCGATCAGCACCAGGGTCATGGCGCCCGAGTCGTTCCAGTACGTCAAGTCCATGTCGGACCCGATCCTCAACGACTCCGCGGCGCTCGCCAACGTGGACATCATCGGGGCTCACCTCTACGGCACCTCGTACTCGAACTTCCCCTATCCCCTCTTCAAGCAGAAGGGCGCGGGCAAGGACCTCTGGATGACCGAGGTCTACTACCCCAACAGCAACGCGAACTCGGGGGACTCCTGGCCCGAGGCGCTCGACGTGGGCGAGCACATCCACCACGCCATGGTGGACGCCGAGTTCCAGGCATACGTCTGGTGGTATCTCCGGCGCAGCTACGGCCCCATGCGGGAGGACGGTCAGATCAGCAAGCGCGGCGCCATGATGACGCACTTCGCCAGGTTCGTCCGCCCGGGGTACGTGCGGATCGACGCGACGGCGAACCCGACGTCGAACGTCTTCGTCTCGGCGTACCGGAGTGACAACACTGTCGTGATCGTCGCCGTGAACAAGAACACCTCGTCGGTGAGCCAGCAGTTCACCCTGTCGAACACCTCCGCGTCCGGCAGTGTCTCGAACTGGCTGACCGACGGGAGCCGGAACGTCGCGCCCCAGAGCGCGCTGAGCATGTCCAACGGCTCCCTCACCGTCACGCTCCCCGCCCGCAGCGTGATGACGTTCGTGACCAGCATCAGCGGCGGCACCTCGTCGCCCAGCCCGACGGCCACCCCCACCGCATCGCCGACGCCCACGCCCACGCCCACCACCTCGCCCACGCCCGGTGGCGGCACCGGACCCCGGGTCTCCTACACGATGAACAGTTGGAACTCCGGCTTTACGAGCAGCATCAGCATCACCAACACCGGCACGTCGACGATCGACGGCTGGACGCTTGTCTTCACCCTGCCCTCGGGCCAGTCCATCACCTCGGGCTGGAACGCCACCTACTCGCCCTCCAGCGGGCAGGTGAGCGCCCGCAACGTCAGCTACAACGGCACGATCGCGCCCGGGGCCACCGTCGACATCGGTTTCCAGGCCACCCACACCGGTAACACCGCCAAACCGACCGCGTTCACCCTCAACGGCATCCCCTGCACGGTGGCCTGACGGGCGGTCACCCCGGCTCCGGCCGGAGGTTAGGAAGGGGCCCCCTCCTATCGCTTTTTGTATAGGAGGGGGCCCTTCCTAACCGCTTTGGTGCGCGTGCGGGGGTGGGGGTGGGACGCTCAGTGGTGGCGCTGGGGCAGGACGAGCAGCGTCACGGAGTTCGCCGGGTACGTCGCGCGGACGCCGCCACGGGTCACCCGCAGGTCCTCGCCGCGGACGATCGAGGTGAGGTCGGCCGGACCGTAGGTGAACCGCTGGGCCTTGCCACTGCCGTGGAACCCGGCCAGCGCCATCCGTGACGTCAGATCCTCGCCCGTCTTGTTGACCACCATGACGGTGAGCGCCTTGTCGGACGAGCGCTGCGCGGCGTAGACCGCGAGCTTCCCCTGGTCGCCGCTGGCCGCCGAGACGCTCACGTTCCCGAACCTGCTGCCGGCGCCGTCGTAGTTCCGGTACATCCGGAACGCGTACGCGCCGGGGTCGGTCGGCTTCGGTTCGCCCCAGATGGTGGCCAGGTCCAGACCCTCACGCCCGAAGATGCCGAGCACGTCGGCCTGCGCGAGCGCGCCGTTGATGTCGTCCAGCGCGCCCCAGTTGTATTCGGTGATGGCGACCTTCGTACCGGGGTAGTACTGCGCGACCCACGCCTTCATCTGGCGGATGAACTGCAACGGCGGCGCGTTCACCCCGCCGGCGCCGATCCACGACTCGTCCTGGTACGTCGGATCCCACAACGACCGGGTGGAGCGCAGCCGCAGCGCGTTGGAGTCCGGGTCCTTACCGCCGCTGATCTGCGGATAGTAGTGCTGGTCGAAGTAGTCGAGGAAGCGCTTCCCGCCGTGGGCGTCGCTGAAGTCCCGCATGTTCTTCAGATACCACTGGGACAGGTTGAGCCCGCCGTGCGCCGCCGCGTCCGCACCCGGCGCGCACCCGTCCACGCCGGAGGCCACCCACTCGCAGTAGCCCCAGCCGGACGGGCCGAGCACCTTCGCGTGCGGGTCGGCGGCCTTGATGGCCGCGGCGGTCGCCGTGCCCTTGCCGCCCAGCTCGTCGTAGCTCACCGGCTCGGGGTGCACGTCGCGGTGGGTGGAGTTCCACAACACCGGCTCGTTGTCGAGTTCGTAGATCGACACCCCGCCACGTCGCGCCGGACCGAACTGGCTCACGAGGTGGGACACCATCTCGCCGGCGAACGACGCGTCGGCCGGGATCGAGGTGTCCGAGGGGACCGCCCCGACCAGGTTCGCCTCGGCGTGCCGGCCGTTGCCGCAGTTGGGGTCCCACTGGTCGAAGGAGTCCTGCTCCGGAAAACGGGTGGCCGGGAAGCCGCAGGCGAACGGGTGCGACGAGGGCGAGTCCTTCGCCACCCAGCCGATCAACGGCACGGTGACCACCTGCCTGGTCCCGTGGTCCCGGTTCCGCTCGACGAACGCCTCGACCGTGTTGTCCGGCCCGGCCACGATGTTCTCGAAGTACCAGTCGCTGCCCGTGTTGTAGGTGTGGTTCTTGAAGTTGTACCGGCTGCTCGCGTTGCCGCCCCAGCGCGCCACCGGCGTGCCGAGCTCGGCGACGAGCGCGGGGTCGCCGCCGTTCATGCCGTAGATGTCGGGGCTGATCGGATGCCGGGCGGCGGAGACGTCCACCGCCAGGGTGAGGCCGGTGTCGGCCACCGCCGGGCCGGCGACGGCCTGGGTGGTCAACAATCCCGCCACGAGACTTCCGGCCACGCCGATCACCGTGGTCGGACGTGGTTTGCGCCGTCGTTGCACACCCATCAGAGACTCCCGCCGACGATCAGCCCGGGACGGGCCGAACCCGCAGACATATTACTGAGCGTCTATATGTAGTCAACGCGATCGTACGCGAAAAAGGCCCCGACGGGCACGGATGTGCCGATCGGGGCCTTGCTCGTTGGTGCGCCGCCAGGGACTCGAACCCCGAACCCGCGGATTAAGAGTCCGCTGCTCTGCCAGTTGAGCTAGCGGCGCTCGCTGACAACGGGAAGAACCTTAGCACGCCCGCCGAACCGGGTTCCAATCCGATACGGGGCTCACCCCTTCGGTCGAGCTTAACCGGCAAAAGGGCACAAAAAACCCTCACGTGCCGGTCCGGGGAACGGCTTCGGAGCGTCGATGGGGCACGATGTCCGCCAGGCACGCTACGACAGGGGTGGGCATGGGTAGGTTCGCGCGGGCCGGGGCGACGGTGGGCGCCCTGGCTCTCACGGCGACGCTGGCACTGACCGGGTGCGGCGGCGACGAGGAGAAGCCGGCGTTCGTGCCCGGCCAGCAGCAGGTCGGTGACGTCTCGTCCGCCGCGCCGGATCCGAGCGCCTCGGCGAGCACGTCCGACTCCGCGCCGGCGTTGGCGCTGTCGGTGAGTCCGGCCGACGGGGCGACCGGCCGGCCGGCCAGCACCGAGATCAGCGCCAAGATCCCGGGCGGCGGCACGGTGTCGAAGGTCGTGCTCACCACCGCCGACGGCAAGGCCGTCAAGGGGCGGATGCGACGCGACGGCTCCAGCTGGGTGCCGTCCGCCCCGCTGAAGTACGCGACGAAGTACACCGCCACGGTCACCGGCACCGATCCCGGCGGCGCGACCCACCAGGACACCAGCACGTTCACCACGATGGCCAAGCCCAAGTCGATGATCGGCTCCGGGCTCTACCTGTTCAGCGGCAAGACGTACGGGGTGGCCATGCCCGTGGTCGCCGAGTTCTCCCCCGGCATCCCGAAGAAGGACCGGGCCGCGGTGCAGAAGCGGATGTTCGTGCAGACCGACCCGCCGCAGCCCGGCGCCTGGCACTGGCTCGGCAACGGCACCCAGGCCTACTACCGCGCCCCGGAATACTGGAAGACCGGCACCACGCTCACCGTCCGGCTGGCGCTGGCCGGGATCCCGCTGAGCAACGGCCGCTACGGCAACCTGGACCGGAGCGCCACCGCGAAGATCGGTCGCGCGTTCGAGATGACGGTGGACAACGCGACCAAGCGGATGACCGTCAAGGAGAACGGCGCGGTGATCCGCACGCTGCCGGTGAGCCTGGGCAAGAAGAGCACCCCCTCCTCCAGCGGCACGATGGTGGTGATGGAGAAGAAGGAGTCCACCGTCTTCGACACCCGCGACGAGCCGGACCCGGACAACCAGTACGTCACGAAGATCGACTTTGCCCAGCGGATCACCTGGGGCGGCGAGTACATCCATGCGGCGCCCTGGTCCGAGGGCGTGCAGGGGCGCCGGAACGTCTCGCACGGCTGCGTCAACGTGTCGATGGCCGAGGGCCGCTGGCTGTTCGGGCGGACGATGGTCGGCGACCCGATCACGGTCAAGGGCACCGAGCGGCGGCTCGCGCCGGGCAACGGCTGGACGGCGTGGAGCATGACCTGGAAGGAGTTCGTCGCCGGCAGCGCCCTGCCGGTGCCGGAGGGCGGTCAGGGCTCACCGTTCTGATGCGGCGTAACGTGGTCTGACGCGCTGCCTCGGGCAGCGGTCGGGACACGTCCCCGCAACGAAGCGCCGGACGACAACAGAATCGTTACATCGTCGTCGGGGTGTTCCGCTTCACTCCCGGCAACGGGCGGCCGGTCCGGCGCGTCTGACCAGACGATGGGGATCGGCAACACACTTGTGAGGAAGACATGCGAGCTGGCCAGGACGAACTGATCCGGGACGGGAGCGCCCGTCGCGGCGGGCGCCGCGCACTCGCCGCCGCGGTGCTCGTCGCCGCCATGGCGCTGACCTCCGCCTGCACCGGCGGCGGCGGCGACAAGCCGTCGAGCTGGCAGGGCGGTGACGACGCTGGCGAGAAGGCCCCGAAGGCGGCGGCCACCATCAGCGAGCCGGCCGCCGACGCCAAGGACGTGCCGGTCACCACCGCCATCACGATCACCACCACCGAGGCGCAGCAGACCGCCGTCGAGCTGAAGGACGCCGCCGGCGAGGCGGTCGAGGGCGAGATGACCGCGGACGGGAAGAGCTGGCAGCCGACCGCCGCCCTGGCCTACGCCGAGACCTACACGGCGACCGTGACCGCCACCGGCGACGACGGCAAGCCGGCCACCGCCACCAGCACGTTCACCACCATGGCGAAGCCGTCCAAGCAGGTCCGGGTGAGCAGCTTCCTCGGCGACAACCAGGTCGTCGGCGTGGGCATGCCGCTGATCGTCAAGTTCGGTCGGGCCATCCCGGAGGACTACCGCGACGACCTCCAGCGCCGGATGACGGTGACCGCGAAGCCGGCCCAGGAGGGCATCTGGCACTGGATCAGCCCGACCGAGGTGCACTACCGGCCGAAGACCTTCTGGAAGGCCAACAGCACCGTCTCCTACCAGGTGCAGGCGGCTGGGCTGCCGCTCGGCGACGGCTGGTACGGCCGCTCCGACCTGACCGTCGACGTCAAGATCGGCCCGTCGTTCGTGATGACCGTGGACAACCGCACCAAGCGGATGACCGTCACCAAGGACGGCAAGAAGATCAAGACGATCCTGGTGAGCCTCGGCAAGAAGAGCACCCCGTCGTCGAGCGGCACCATGGTGGTGATCGAGAAGCTGCGGCACACGGTCTTCGACACGATGGAGGAGCTGGGCCCGGAGGAGGGCTACCGCACCGAGATCGACTACGCCCAGCGGCTCACCTGGGGCGGCGAGTTCATCCACGCGGCGCCCTGGTCGGAGGGCGTGCAGGGCAAGACGAACGTCTCGCACGGCTGCGTCAACGTGTCGATGAAGGACGGCAACTGGCTGTTCAGCAACACCCGGCTGGGTGACCCGATCACGGTCAAGGGCACCGAGCGCAAGCTGAAGAACGGCAACGGCTGGACGGACTGGAACATGTCCTGGGATGAGTACGTCAAGGGCAGCGCCCTGCCGTACGAGCCGGCGGGCGCGACGCCGAGCGCCGAGCCGACCGCCTGACGTCCCCTACCAGTCCCCTACGACGAAGCCCCCTCCGACCGGAGGGGGCTTCGTCGTCTGGGGTGACTGATGGGAATTGAACCCACGACAACCGGGACCACAACCCGGTGCTCTGCCAACTGAGCTACAGCCACCATGCTCGCCGCTCCGGTCGACCCGGGCGGTGCGCGGACCAATAATAGCCATATCCCGGCCGGGCCCGTCCACCGGGTTCCGGCCCGGCTGTCAGAGCTGCGCGGCGATCCCCTTGGCGGTCTCCACGTCCGGCCCCGGCAGCGGCACGAACAGGGTTCGCCGGTAGTACTCCAACTCCCGGATGCTCTCCCGGATGTCGGCCAGCGCCCGGTGGGCCAGGCCCTTCTGCGGCTGGCCGAAGTACACCCGCGGGTACCACCGCCGGCACAGCTCCTTGATCGAGGAGACGTCGATCATCCGGTAGTGCAGGTGGGCGTCGAGCCGGGTCATGTCGCGGGCCAGGAAGCCCCGGTCGGTGGCAATCGAGTTGCCGCACAGCGGCGCGGTGCGCGGATCCTTCACGTGGCTGGTGACATAGTCGAGCACCATGTCCTCGGCCTCGGCCAGGGTGACCGTGGAGCGGCGCACCTCCTCGGTCAGGCCCGACTTGGCGTGCATGGTGCGCACGATCTCCGGCATGCCGTCGAGCGCCGCGTCGTCGGCGTGGATCACCACGTCCACGCCGTCCCCGAGCACGTTCAGGTCGGGGTCGGTGACGAGCGCGGCGACCTCGATCAGGGCGGCCCGACGCAGGTCCAGCCCGGTCATCTCACAATCGATCCAGACGAGAAGATCAGCCACCGGAACAGACTACGCGCCGCCGACCCACCCGCGCCTCGGCCCGGTGGACCAGGTGGACCGCTAGGGTTTCCCCGTGCCAGCCGAATCCGTCGCCCCACCCGCCGTCAGCCACGACGACGCGGGCGGTCGTACGGCCCGGCGGGTGGTCACCGTGCTGGCGCTCGCCGCGTTGCTGCCGGCGCTCTACCTGCCCGCGCTGCGGCACGACTACTACGACCTGAAGATCTACATGCGGGCGATGGACTGGTGGTCGGCCGGTCACCCGCTCTACGACTACGTCCAGCCGGACCGGGTGCAGGGCGCGCTCTACTTCACCTATCCGCCGTTCGCGGCGCTGCTGCTGGCGCCGTTCGCGCACCTGCGGCTCGGGGTCGCCATCGCCGCCTTCGTGCTGCCGACGCTTGCCGGCGTGGTGGTGACCACCCGCTGGCTGGTGCTGCCGGTGCTGCGGCGGCACGGCCTGCCGGTCGGGTTCGGGCTGACGGTCGCGGTGCTGCTGGTGCTGGCGGTGGAGAGCACCCGGGAGACGATCACGCTCGGGCAGATCAACATGCTGCTGGTGGTGCTGATCCTCGCCGACCTGCTGTTCGCCGTACCCCAGGGGCGCCGCTGGGCCGGTGTGGGCGTGGGGTTGGCGGCGGCGCTCAAGCTGTTCCCGGGGATCTTCGTGCTCTATCTGCTGGTGACCCGGCGCTGGCGGGCGGCGCTGGTGGCGACGGCGACCGCGGCGGCGGCCACGCTGCTGGCGGCTGCGGTCGCCCCGGGCGACTCGTGGCGGTTCTGGACCCACGAACTGTGGGCCACCGACCGGGTGGGCCGCACCGACTACACCGGTAACCAGTCCCTGTTCGGCCTGCTCAGCCGCATCACCGCGCCGGCGGAGCCGGGCCGGTTGCCGTGGCTGCTGCTGGTGGTGCTGGTCGCCGGGTTCGGCCTGTGGCGGGCGGCGCGGGCGGCGCGGGCCGGGGACGCGCTTGCCGGCCTGACCCTGACCGGCCTGGTGGGTGGCCTGATCTCGCCGATCACCTGGACGCACCACCTGTACTGGTTCATCCCGGCGGTGGTGGTGCTCGTGGACGCGGCGCTCGACGCCGGCCGGGCGACGAGACGGCGCCGCGGCCTGCTCGCGCTGGCCGTGTTCACGGGCGTGGTGATCGTGTACGGGGTGGTGACGTTCCAGGACTGGGGCACCGGGACGGTGCACACGGATGATCCGGTCGACTTCGTCGTCCGCAACGCCTATGTGCTGCTGAGTCTGCTGTTGCTGGCCGTGTTGCCGGCCCGCCGACGCGCTGAGAAGGTCGTTAACCGTACAGACCTCGTGAAAGATGACGTTCGAGGGTAATATTGCCCCAGCTACACCGAATCCCCCGGTGACGATGGCCCTCCGCGTCGGCAGCGCGGAGGGCCCGCCGTTTCCGGGGCTCCGCCGCTCGGCGCGCGGGTCCGCCCACCGGCGGGCGAGCCGACGGCCACCAGGTGCCGTTCCGGCGCGGACCGGGGACCCGGCTGCCGGCCCAGCTCGTGCAGCGAGGTGATCCCGAGCCGCCCGGCCAACACCGGCACCTGCTCCGGCTCGACCACGAAGACCACCTCACGCGGCTGGTGCGGGCGCAGCAGCAGGGCCACGGCGAGGACCGTCAGCAGCGTCCCGCCGGCCAGCAGCGCCCACACCACGGCGGGGAACCAACCGGCCCGCAGCTCGCCGCGCAGCGCGAGCTCCAGCCCGCCGAACCGGGCGGCGTAGCCGTCGGCCGGGTCGGCGTGCCGGGCGACGTGCCACAGTCCGACACCCGCCAGGAGCGCCGGAATTCCCACGGCCAGCAGCAGCACGCCGGCGATCGTGCGCACGAAACGCATTCGTGTCGTCCCTCTCGGTAGCCGAACCACCCGGCCGACCTTACCGAGGCCGGTCGCCTGAGCGCCGGACATCCACGGCACCCGAACCCACCGAGCACGACCGGCCCGACGGAACGGATCCGCCGGGCCGGTCGTGCGGGTCGTGCTCAGGACTTCGCGGTCGGCTCCCGCCGGGTACGGGCGAACGCCAGCCCGCCGAGGACCAGGCCCGCCAGCCCGGCGACCAGACCGGCCACCCCGAACGCGGTGCCCGCACCGGAGTCGCCGTCGTCGTCATCGGCGTCGTCGGCGGCGGCAGCGGCGGCCGGCGCGCTCGCGCCCGCCGACGCGGGCGCCGCCGCGGCGAGCGCGAGCACCGGGGCCGGGTCCTCCGGCTCCTCCCCGCCCGGCGTGGGCTCCTCGATCCACCGGGAGACGTTGCCGTCGGAATAGGTCTGGAGCACCTTGAACACCATGGTGTCGACCTGCGGCAGCGGCCCCATCGACACCGGGAACTCCTGGAACTCGCCCGGCTTCACCCCGCCGTTGCCCGCCGCCGTGTAGGTGAGCTTGGAGACCGCCTCGGTGAGCTGGCTGCCGTGCACCTCGACCGGCGGGTCGACCTTGCGCTTCTCCACCGCCACCGTCCAGCCCGGCACCGGCATGGTGGAGACCGAGCCCACCGGGGCGTTGTCCGGCAGGGTCACCTCGACCTTGACGGTCGACGCCGTGTCACTCTCGTTCGGCACCCGGAAGGCGAACCGGCCGTAGCCGCCCTGCGTACCCTCCTTGGGGTTGATCGTGACATGCGCGGAGGCCGGCCCGGCCAGGCCGAGCACGGCCGCGGCGGCGGCGAGAGTCAGCGCGGCGGCGGTCGCGGGGCGCCGGAGACGGATCATCAGATGGGACCTTCCATTACTTGATCGGCACGGTGGCGGTCACCGTCGCCTGGTCGATGTCGGACGTGCGGACGGTGAAGCGGAGCTGCCAGTCACCCCGGGCCGGCAGGCTGACCTCGCCGGTGGCGTGGTTGTCGCTCAGCGGCAGCAGCGGCACCGTGATCGGCTCGATCCCCGCCGACGGCAACGCGGCGGTGACCTTCCACTCCTGCACCGGCTGCGGCCGGTTGTCCGTGGTGTAGGCGTAGAGGTGGATCGAGTTGTTCCCGGTCTCGGCCGGGTCCACCTCCACCTGGAGCGAATAGATCGGGCTGTTCAACGTGGCGGAGAAGTAGCCGGCCTGCGCGCCCGCCACGTCGGCGGACGCGGTGCGCGCCGGGGTGGTCTGCACGAGCGTGGCCGACACGCCCAGCACCACCGCGGTGATCACCAGCTCGGCCACCACGGCCCGCCGCATCGCGCCCGGCCGGCCGGCGGCGACCCGCCGCCGCACCAGCGCCCGCGAGTACGCGGCCACGCCGATCACCAGCGCGAACAACACGATCTTGGCGAGGAGCAGCCGCCCGTACGTGGTGTCGACGAGCGCCGCCGGGCTGGCCACCTCGATCAGGCCCTGCACGGTGCCGGCGAGCAGCAGCGCGGCCACCGCCAGCGCGGCCCAGCGGGACCAGATCGGCAGGATCGCGTCCAACTCCCGCTCGTCGGCCCGGGGCAGCAGGAAGGCCGCCAGCATCACCAGGCCGCCCAGCCACACCGCCATGCCGCCCAGGTGGATGGCGTCCACCACCACGGAGACCGCGGGCGCCGGCGAGGCGGCCGGGTGGCCGGCGAGCGGCCAGGTGAACAGCGTCGCCCCGCCCAGGACGGCCAGGATGATCCCGTCGGTGCGGCCGACCGGCCCGGCGAACAGCGGGCGGAGCAGGAACGCCGCGGCGGCGAGCAGGCCCAGCCGGACCAGGTGGGTGGTGCCGTAGGCGCTGCCGAGCACGTCGCCGAGGCTGGCGGAGGTGACGTCGAACAGCCCACCGCCGTTGGTGTAGGGCACCTGGAGCCACAGCTCGGCGACGGTGGCGACCGCCAGCACGCCGAGCCCGGCCCAGGCCAGCCGCGCCGGCCCGCGCCGGGACAACCGGCGCGGCCAGAGCGCGGCCAGCACCAGGGCCGGACCGAACAGCAACAGCAACCCGAGGTAGCCGACGTACTTCGCCACCTTGACCGCGTTCTCGCCCACCGGGTTCGCCCGGTTGTCCGAGCCGGTGTCGGTCGGCGGCTCCGACGGCGCGCCGACCGAGTAGGTGAACGCGCCGGACACCGGGTGGCTGTCGGCCGAGATCACCCGGTAGCTCACCAGGTAGGTGCCGCGCCCGCCGGACGGGTCCACCGGAATGGTGACCTCCGCGCCCTGGAACGTCGGCTCACCCCGGTCGGCCCGGGAACCGTCCGGGGCGATCACCCGCACCTTGCCGGGCACCTTGCGGACGCTCTCGCTGAAGGTGATCACCACCTGGGCGGGCGCCTCGGGCACCACGGCGGACGCGGCGGGGCTGCTGCTCACCAGCACCGCGTGCGCGCTGGCCGGGCCGGCCGGGACGAGCAGCAGGGTGGTCAGGAGGAGCAGCAGCCCGGCGACGGTCCCGGAGCGGGCGGCGAGCACCCCGGGCGGGCGGCGTACGGCAGCAGTCATGACCGCCATGGTTCCCGAACGGCGCGGTTGCCGGCGAGCCGACCTCCGGCGGAGATTCCGGATGCCCGATCGGCGCGGCGGCGCGCGCCACGCCGCACCTGGTCGGAGGTCATGGCGGGGTAGTCGGCGGGCGGGCGGGAAAAGTTCCCGGCGTGTGCCGGAACACGGAATGGGCCGAAGGACCCTGTGCCGCACAGGTACGCCGCGTAACCTCGTCTGTCGTGATCCCCGCCCCGCGCGACACCGCCGCCGACCGCCCCCGGCCGGGGTCCGGGGCTGCGCGGGAAGCGGCCACCACCTGGGCGTTGGCCGCCCGGGACGGCGACCCGGACGCCCAGGCCGCCTTCGTCCGGGCCACCCAGGCCGAGGTGTGGCGCTTCACCGCCGCCCTGGTCGACGCGGACAGCGCCGACGACCTGACCCAGGAGACCTACCTGCGGGCGTTCCGGGCGCTACCCGGCTTCGAGGGTCGCTCCACCGCCCGCACCTGGCTGCTCGGCATCGCCCGCCGGGCCTGCGCCGACCACCTGCGTACGGTGGTGCGCCGCCGCCGGCTCGACGAGCGGCTCGCCGCCCAGGCGGCCACCGACCGGCCGCACCCGGACCCGGCGGGGCAGCTCTGCGCCACCGACCTGGTCCGCCGGCTGCCCGCCGAGCGGCGCTCCGCGTTCGTGCTCACCCAACTGCTCGGCCTGTCCTACGCCGAAGCCGCCGACGTGGAGGGGGTGCCGGTGGGCACCATCCGCTCCCGCGTCGCCCGGGCCCGCGACGAGCTGGTCGACGCCGTCGGCGACACGCTCGCCGGATAGCGGGAACCATCCGTGGCGCTCGGACGACGAATAACTGTGACCCCCTCCACCACCCGGGCCGGGCGCTGGCCGGCTCTGCGCCCCTGGCTGGGCTTCGTGGCCCGTCTCGGGCTGGCCGCCGTCTGGCTGGTCGCCGGCGCCACGAAGGTCGGTGACCTGGCCGCCTCCGGCCGGGCCGTGAACGCCTACCAGGTGATGCCGTACGACGTGGCCACGGTGATCGGGGCGGCGCTGCCGTTCGTGGAGCTGGCCCTGGGCCTGCTCCTGCTCGCCGGACTGGCCACCCGGGTGGGCGCCGGCGTCTCCGCGGCGCTGCTCGTGATCTTCATCACCGGCATCGCCTCCGCCTGGGCCCGCGGCCTGGCCATCGACTGCGGGTGCTTCGGCAGCGGCGGTCAACTCGGCGCCGGCCAGGCGCCGAGCTACCTCCCGGAGATCCTCCGGGACCTGGGGTTCCTGGCACTGGCCGGGTTCCTGCTGATCTGGCCCCGCACCCCGTTCTCGGTGGACGGCTGGCTGGCGGGCGACACCGTGGAGGACGACGATGAGCAGCCGTAAGGGACGCCGGGACGCCGCTCGGGTGGTGCGCGAGCAGATCGCCCGGGAGAAGCGGCGCAAGCGCGCGCTCTGGACCACGATCGCCGCGGTGCTGGTGCTCGTCATCGCCGGCGGCATCGGCTGGGCCGTCTACTCCTCCCAGAAGTCGGACGACTTCACCGCCCCGCCCGGCGCCAACGACGCCGGCACCGGCATCGTCTACGGCGACGGCCCGGTCACCATCGACCTGTACGAGGACTACCTCTGCCCGGTCTGCAAGCAGTTCCAGCAGGTCAACGGCGAGACCGTGAACCAGCTCGTCAGCGAGGGCAAGGCGCGGGTGGTGTTCCACCCGGTCGCCTTCCTGAACCGCTTCTCCACCACCGAATACTCCACCCGCGCGTCGGCCGCCTCCGGCTGCGCCGCCGAGGGCGGCAAGTTCCGTGAGTTCACCGACCAGCTCTTCGCCCGGCAGCCGGCGGAGGGCAGCGCCGGGCTCAGCAACGACGAGCTGATCGACATCGGCGTGGGCGTGGGGCTGAACCGGGACGACTTCGGCTCCTGTGTGCGGGACGGCACCTACACGTCGTGGACCGGGCACGTGACCGACGAGGCGAGCAGATCCGGCGTGACCGGCACCCCGACTGTCAAGGTCAACGGCACCGAGGTCCAGGACAAGACCCCGGACGGGATCAAGGCGGCCGTGGCGGCGGCCGGGAAGTGATCCCCGCCCCGCTGCGCCGGGCCGGGCTGGTCGCCGCCGTCGCGACCACCGCCCTGCTGGCGCTCGCCGCGCCGGCCGCCGCGCACGGCGCGGACGCCCCGGACGGCACCGACTACCGGGCCGCGGTCACCGGCGTCGCCCCGCACCGGCCCGGGCTCACCGCCCGGATGGTGGAGGCCGGCGCGCGGCTGGAACTGACCAACCGCACCGGCGCCGACGTCACCGTGCTCGGCTACTCCGGCGAGCCCTACCTGCGGATCGGCCCCGGCGGGGTGTTCGAGAACAGCCGCTCCCCCGCCACCTGGCTGAACCGCACCATCGCCGGGGACACCGAGCTGCCGGCCGAGGCCGACCCGGCCGCCGCGCCGGCCTGGCGACGGATCGACGACGGGCCGACCTACCGCTGGCACGACCAGCGCACGCTCTGGCGCGGCGACGGGCCCCCCGCCGCCGTCGCCGCCGCCCCGGACCGCGAGCAGCGGGTCCGCGACTGGACGGTCCCGCTGCGCGCCGGCGACACCCCGACCGAGGTACGCGGCACGCTGGACTGGGTGCCGCCGCCCGACCCGTACCCGTGGTGGGTCGCCGTCACCCTCGGTTTCCTGGTGCTCGGCGCGGCCGGGGTGGTGCCCGGCGGCACGGCGGCCGGCGTCCGCGCGTTGCGCGCGGTGGGCGGGCTGCTCGCCGTGGGCGGCGCGGCCACCGTGGCGCTCACCGTCGCCCGGGCGCTCGACAGCGGCGCCCCCGGCACCGGCGGCGTGCTCACCGACCTGCTCACCGGCCAGGTGTGGACGCTGCTCACCGGCCTCGGCGCGCTCGCCGCCGGCGGGTACGCGCTGGCCCGTCGCCCGGCCGCCGACTTCGCGCTGGCGCTCGCCGGCGCGTGCCTGGCCCTGTTCGCCGGGATCGCGAACCTCGCCGTCCTGTCCCGTTCGGTGCCCCCGGCGGCCGGCCCACCGGGCCTGGTCCGCGTGCTCGTCGCCGTGGCCCTGGCCACCGGCGCCGGCGCGCTGGCCGCCGGCCTGCTCCGCCTGCGCACCGCCGCTCGGCACGCCCGCGCGACCCGGCCCGCCGAGCCCGCTCAGGCCGGGCGGGGAGCGAAACCGTAGGGCAGCTCCAGGCGGTGCGCGGCAAGCGTCGCCTCGTCGGCGAGCAGCTCGGCGGTGGGCGCGTCGGCGACGATCCGACCGCCGTCCAGGATCACCGCGCGGGGGCACAGCTCCGCCGCGTACGGCAGGTCGTGGGTGACCATGAGCAGGGTCACCGGCAACGCGCGCAGGATCTCCGCCAGCTCACGGCGGGCCGCCGGGTCCAGATTCGACGACGGCTCGTCCAGCACCAGGATCTCCGGGCGCATCGCCAGCACGGTGGCCACCGCCACCCGGCGCCGTTGCCCGAACGACAGGTGGTGCGGCGCCCGGTCCCGGTGCTCCACCATCCCCACCGCGGCGAGCGCCTCGTCGACCCGGGCGGACAGCTCCGCCCCCCGCAGCCCCAGGTTGGCCGGGCCGAACGCGACGTCCTCCGCCACCGTGGGCAGGAAGAGCTGGTCGTCCGGGTCCTGGAAGACGATGCCCACCCGGCGGCGCACCTCGGCGAGCGTGCCCCGGTCGCGGGTCACCGTCAGACCGCCGACCTCGACCGTCCCCCCGGTCGGGGTGAGGATGCCGTTGAGGTGCAGCACCAGCGTGGTCTTGCCGGCGCCGTTCGGCCCCAGCAGCGCCACCCGGTCGCCGCGCGGCACGGTCAGGTCCACGCCGTGCAGGGCGACGTGACCGTCCGGGTACGCGTACCGGACGCCACGGACGTCCAGGGAGGGCGGCTGCTGCACGTACCCGATCATTGCAGGACGAGCGCGGCGGCGGCGATGGAGGCCGCGATCACCGGGACCGTCGCGGCGACCGCCCACTGGCCGGCGGTGGCCGCGCCCGCACCCTGCCACACCGCCGGCATCCGGCCGGTGTAGCCCCGGGAGACCATCGCCAGGTAGACCCGCTCGCCGCGCTCGAACGCGCGCAGGAAGAGCGCGCCGACGCCGGCCGCGAAGCCGCGCAGTTGCCAGAGGAAACGCGGGTCGTCGCCCCGGGACACCCGGGCCACCCGCATCCGCCGGGCCTCCCCGACCAGCACCTCCAGGTAGCGCAGCATGAACGTGGCGATCTGGGTGAGGATCTGCGGGCACCGCAGCCGGTCCAGGCCGAGGATCAGGTCACGGGTCGTCGTGGTCGCCGCCAGCAGGAGCGACGCGAGTACGCCGAGCGTGCCCTTGGCCAGGATGTTGAACGCCCCGTGCAGCCCGTCGACGGAGAGGCTCAGCCCGGCCACGTCGACCCGCTCCCCGGCGCCGAGGAACGGCAGCGCGAACGCGAACAGCACGAACGGCAGCTCGATCAGCGCCCGGCCGAGCAGCCAGCGCGGGCCGACCCGGGCCAGCGCGGCCACGGCGACCACAAGCAGCGCGTAGCCGCCGAAGGCCCAGTACGCCTCCCGCGGGGTGGCGACCACCGCCACGGTGAACAGCACCATGGCGGTGATCTTCACCTCCGGTGCGAGGCGGTGCACCGGCGATCCGGACTCGCGGTAGAGCACGTGCCCGTGCCCGGCGCCCATTCGTCGGCCCCCGGCTCAGCGGTCGCCGGTCGAGGTGGCGCTCGCCGGGTTGCGGCGGCGGGCCAGCCAGAACAGGCCACCGCCGAGCGCGAACGTGAGCAGCACGCCGAGCACCCCGGACAGGCCGGTGGAGAGGAAGTCGTTGCCGATCCCGCGTACGCCGTAGTCGGCCAGCGGGCTGTCCGCCAGCTCGTGTTCCCTGGCCTGCTGGGCCGGGCAGCTCCCGCCGGTGATCTCGTCGTCGGCGTTCACCGTGCAGCCCTTGAGCAGGGACGAGTCCAGCCCGTCCGGGTGCGACGAGGCGTAGTTGCTGACCACACCGGCCAGCACCAGGGCGACAAGCAGGCCGCCGAGGAGGAACGGCCAGGAACGCTTGCTCATCGGGCACCTCCGGCGACCGGTACGGCGGGCACCGGCGCGGCCGGCTTCTTCAGGGCGCGCAGCGCGTACACCAGGTCGGGGCGGACCTTCGCGACGGTGACCACGGTGGTCGCGGTGATCAGGCCCTCGCCGATGCCGATCAGCAGGTGGGCGACGGCCATGGTGCCGGCCAGCCCGCCGAGGTTGCTGCCGAGGTCGGTGGTGCCGCCCAGCCAGTATTCGAGCACAAAACCCTGGGACGCGACCACGACGCTGACGAGCGCGGAGACGAACGCGGTGACCGCCAGGCCGGCCGGGCTGCGGGGCAGCACCCGCAGCAGCAACGCGATCAGCAGGTAGGCGGCGGCGGTGCCGAGGATCGCCATGTTGGTGATGTTCAGGCCGAGCATCGCCACCCCGCCGTCGCCGAAGACCAGGGCCTGCACCACGAGCACCACGGCCACGCAGAGCGCGCCCACCCAGGGCCCCACGAGCAGCGCCGCGAGCGCGCCACCGAGCAGGTGACCACTGACCCCGGCGGTGAAGATCGGGAAGTTGAGCATCTGCACCGCGAAGATGAACGCGGCCACCAGGCCGGCCATCGGCGCGAGCCGGTCGTCGAGGTCGGCCCGGCCGCGCAGCACGCAGAACGTGAGCGCGGCGAGCGCGAGAGCCGCGAAGATCGCGGCCACGGGACCATCGATGATCCCGTTGGAGATGTGCATCGCCAGGGTGTCCACGGAGGCGAGCCTATTTCCCGTCAGGCGTTGTTGCCAATACCTTGCAACAAGGCATGGGAATGATCACCGTCGGCCGCGCGTCGCCGTCGGCCACCGCCGCAGGCGCGGCGGTATCGTCACCGCCATGACCGACCGTCTCAGCCCCGGCGACGCCGCCCCCGAGTTCACCCTCCCCACCGACGACGGCGGGACGCTCTCCCTGGCCGACCTGCGCGGCCGTAAGGTCATCCTGTACGCCTACCCGGCCGCCATGACGCCCGGCTGCACGAAGCAGGCATGCGACTTCCGGGACTCGCTCGCCTCGCTCCAGGCCGCCGGCTACGAGGTGGTGGGCATCTCGCCGGACAAGCCCGCGAAGCTGGCGAAGTTCCGCGACCGGGACGCGATCACGTTCCCGCTCGTCGCCGACGAGGACCGGGCCGTGCTGACCGCGTACGGCGCGTACGGCGAGAAGCAGTCGTACGGCCGCACCGTCACCGGCGTGATCCGCTCCACGTTCGTCATCGACCCGGACGGCAAGATCGAACGGGCGCTCTACAACGTCAAGGCCACCGGCCACGTCGCCAAACTGCGCCGCGACCTCGGGCTCGACTGATCCTGTCGGGGGCTGCCGTTACCGTCGGCACGTGGTGCGTTACAAATACCCGCCCGACCTGCTGGCCGCGACCGCCGCACGGGCGCGCAACGTCACCGAGGTCATGCGGCTGCTCGGGGTGCGGGTCAGCGGCGGGTCGCACGCGCATATCAGCCGGCAGCTCAAACGCTTCGGCATCGACACGTCGCACTTCACCAGGCAGCCGCACAACAAGGGTCAGCGTGGTGTGCGGCGCACCTCCTCCGCACAGCTGCTCCTGCTGTTGCCGGCCGGCTCACGGCGCACGCCCGGCACCCGCCTCAAGTGGGCGCTGGGCGACATCGGTGTGCCGGAGCAGTGCGAGGAATGCGGTTGCGGCCCGGTCTGGCGCGGTCGGCCACTGACCCTGCACGTCGATCACATCAACGGCGACTTCCTCGACAACCGGCCACCCAACCTGCGGATCCTCTGCCCGAACTGCCACAGCCAGACGGACACCTTCGCGGGCCGCAACAAGGGCGACGGCATCGCGCATACCGCAGCGGGCCGGACTGCACACCCTCTCGGTGCGACGCTCTAGACTCAGCGGGTCGGCGGGAGTGGCGGAACGGCAGACGCGCGGGCCTTAGGAGCCCGTGTCCGAGAGGACGTGGGGGTTCGAAACCCCCCTCCCGCACTATCATCGGTGTCGGCCGCGTCACGAACGCGGGGCGTCGCCGGGTCACCACCCGCAGGATGGCGGGCGTGGACCTGCGCTTCGTGCTCGACCCCGACCTCACCCCCGAGCTGCGGGAGCAGCTCGTCGCCCTCTGGGTGGACGCGACGAACGCCGGTGGCGCGGTCGGCTTCGTCGCGCCGGTGACCGCGGCCGAGGTGCACCCTGTCGCCGCGTCGACCCTCGCCGAGGTCGCCGACGGGCCGGACCGGTTGCTCGCCGGCTACGAGGGTGACCGGCTCGTCGCCGTCCTCGTCATCGTCGACAACCGGTTCCACCTGAAGGCGCACTGGCGGGTGCTCAAGCGCGTCATGGTGCACCCCGACACCCAGGGGCGTGGTCACGGCGCGGCGCTGATGCGCGAGGCCGAGCGGGTCGCCCGGACGATGGGCGTGGCGGCGCTGCACGTGACCGTCCGCGACGGCCTCGGACTGGACGGTTTCTACCGCCGCCTCGGCTACCGCGAGGTAGGCCGCCTCCCCGCCGCCCTCCGCGTCTCCCCCACCGGCTCCCGCGACGAGATCCTCATGTGGCGCGACTTGCCCGGTCCAGCCGAAGACCAGAATGCTGACCGGTCGCTATACTGACCTGCATGGAGATCATCCCCATCACGGAGGCGAAGGCTCGGATCGCCGAGCTCGCCGACCGGGTCGCTCGGGAGCATGACCACTTCACGATCACCCGCAACGGCCGCGCCGACGTCATGCTGATCTCGGTTGCCGAGTACGAGTCGATGCGCGAGACACTCGACCTGCTGTCGGACGACGAGGCCTTGGCGGACCTGCGTCAGTCACGGGACGACTTCGTCTCCGGCGACACGTTCTCCATGGATGAGGTGCGCGCCGAGTTGGACCGGCGGCGAAGCAGAGCGGCCTGATGGCGGACCGGCGGGTGGACGGCCTCTCCAGCGAACCACCCAGTTCCTACACCGTGATGTTCTCCCGGCGGGCCCGCCGCAACCTGCACGAGGATCTGCCGTTGGAGGTGGCGATCGCCGCGACGGAGACCATCGAGCATGCGATCGCGGTCAACCCCTATCGGGTCGGCAAGCCGCTCGATGAACCCTTCGACGGCTTCCACTCCGCTCGTCGCGGCACCTACCGGATCATCTACCGGATAAACGAGGCGAAGCGAGTCGTCGAGATTCACTCGATCCGCCATCGGCGCGACGCCTACCGCTCGTAGCGGACGCCGAATCCGCGCCAGTCGACGTCCGAGCGGGTCAGCCGCACGCGGCGGTAACGGTGGACGGGGTAATCGGGGCGGCGGCGTCGAAGAGGGCCGCGGTTTCCGCCGGGGTGGGCTGGGACGGGAACGGGGACGCCGAGGCGCGGGCGCTGGGTCGCGGGCGCGTGGACGGGGAGCGGGACGGCTTCGCCGAGCGGGCCGTGGTCGCCGCGCCCGCGCCGTACATCCGGGTGGTGCTGCGCTGCACCTGGCCGGGACGCATCCGGATGCCGGTGGCGGTCGCGCGGTGGCCGTACACGTCGGTGACCCGGATCGAGTACGGGCCGGGGCCGGCACCCGACGGGATCAGCCAGTAGTTGTAGTCCTGGCGGTCCGCCGCCCGCCACGAGCCGTTCTGGCGGACCTCGACCGAGCGCAGCGGGTTGCCGTGGTCGCCGACCAGGACGGCGAACCACCACTGCGACGAGCCCTCCTTGAGGCGGAACGTGAGCGGGCCGGGCAGCGACGGGTTCACCACGGCCCGGTAGCTGATCTTCACCACGCCCTGCACCGGGTCGGCGATCCGGGCGAACGCCTCGGCGGAGAGGTCGAGGTGGCCGGCGGCGCACTCCGGGCACTGGTCCATGACGAGCACCCGGACGCTTCCGCGCGGGCCGGTGACGTCGAGGAAGCCGCCGCAGGAGGCGCCGGCCGCGTACTCGCTCGGGCCGAGCGCGACGTAGAGCCGGTTGGCCGGCGCGGCGGGCCGGGAGCAGTTGCCGCCGGCGCCCTTCGAGTCGTAGAACGTGGCCTTGCCGGTGTGCGTCGCGCCACCGACGGGCGGGGCGGCGAGCGGGGCCGCGGCCCGGGGTGGGGCCGCGCAGGCGGGTGCGGCGCCGCCGCGTACCGCGAGGGTGACCGCGACCACGGCGGCGAGCGTGGCCAGGCCGGCGGCGACGAGCCGGCGCCGGGTCCGGGGCGGAATCCGGCGGCCGGCCGGGGTCCCGTCGCCGGTGGGGGTCGGTGGGTGGGGTGTGCTGCCGTCGGTCACGCCAGCCGATGCTGCCGGACCGCCCGGCCGCCGGACAAGCTGGCTAAGCGAAAGCTAAGACCGGCGGGCGCGCGCGATGGCGGCGAGGCCGGTCAGTTCACCGGCGAGTTCGGGGCGCTGACGCAGCGTGTCCTCCAGCCGGACCCGCCAGAGGCCGGTCTCGACCGGCAGCCGGGCGGCGCCGGCCCGGCGGACCCGGTCGCGGCTCTCGGCGAGCGCCTCCCCGGCGGTGGGGCCGAGCAGGGCGTCGAACTCGTGGCTGAGCCAACCGAACAGTGCCTCGTCGGCGAGCGCGTCGCCGATCGTCCGCGCCGTGTCCCACGCCACCCGTGGCTGGTGGATCACCTGCATCTCGACTCCTCGGGTCGCTCCTGCGGTCTCGTTCATCATCGATCCGGTGGCCCTCGCCGGACAAGGCCCACCGGGGACGGGCCGTCCGGTCGGCCGGGCGGGTCGTCCGTCCGGACGAGGGTCCACGCGCGGGAACGTGAATCAGTAGCATCCTCGGCATGTCCGATCGCCACCCGTTCGCCGATCCCGACGCCCCGGCGCAGACCTCCGATGTGGAGGGCGACGGGCCGGTGGCGGAGCCGGCGCCACGGCGTCGCCGGGGCCGGCGGATCGTCCTGATCGCGCTGCTCGTGGTGGCGCTGCTCGCCGGTGGTGTCGCGCTGGCCGGCGGTCTCTACTACCGGTCGGTCGACAACTCGATCGACCGGGTGGACGCGTTCATCGGTGTCCCCGAGGAGGCCCGGCCGCGGGTCGAGGCCCGGGGCGCGATGAACATCATGATCCTGGGCAGTGACTCCCGCGATCCGGAGAGCACCGGCGGTTCGCGCAGCGACACCATCATCCTGGCGCACCTGCCGAAGGACCGCGCGAGCGCCCAGCTCATCTCGATCCCCCGGGACACCTGGACCGCCGTGCCGCGGTCGAAGGAGGGTCGCGGTGGCCGCGACGCGAAGATCAACGCCGCGTACGCCTGGGGCGGGGTGCCGTTGATGGTGCAGACCGTGGAGAAGTTCAGCGGCGTACGGGTGGACAACGTGGCGATGGTCGACTTCGCCGGCTTCAAGGAGATCATCGACGCCCTCGGCGGCGTCGACGTCGAGGTGGAGAAGGGCTTCACCACGAAGTACTCGCTGATCGGCACGCGCACGTTCAAGCCGGGCCGGCAGCGGATGGACGGGGCCGCCGCGCTCGACTACGCGCGGGAGCGGCACGCCTTCGCCGACGGTGACTTCGCCCGCATCCGGCACCAGCAGCAGGTGATCAAGGCGATCCTGGACCGGGCGGCGTCCGGCGGCGTGTTGACCAACCCGGCCAAGCTGAACTCGTTCGTACGGGCCACCTCCAGTTCGGTCGCGGTCGACAAGTCGCTGTCGCTCGCGGACCTGGCGTTGGAGATGCGCGGGCTGCGCGGCGGCAACCTCACGTTCTTCACCTGCCCGGTGAAGGGCACCGGCCGGGTCGGCAGCGAGAGTGTGGTGTTCCCGGATCCGGCCCGCGCCCGGACGCTGTTCCAGGCGGTCCGCCGCGACTCCGTTCCCGACATCCTCGCGGCCAGCGGGAAGTAGGGGGCGTCACGGGGGAGGTTCGACCATGGCACGCCTACCGGCGTTCGAGCAGTCGGCCGCGCTGTCGAGCGGTGCCGCGGCGATGACCGGCAGCATGGACGCGACCACGGTGCTGCCGTACGCGGGGTCCCGGGCCTCGACACGTACCCGCCGGTTGCGGGCCTGGATGGTGACGGCGCCCATCGACGTCGCGGCGCTGCTCGCCCCGCTGCTGCTGGCCCAGACCTACTGGCGCGGGACGCTTGTCAACGCCGCGCTCACGGTGGGGTTCTTCGCCACCGGTGGGCTCTACCGGCCACGCCGGCACATCAGCATCCTGGACGAGTTGCCCAGCCTCGGTGGCCGGCTGCTGGCCTCCGGCGCGGTGGTGGCCATCATCGCGGCGCTGCGGCACGACTCGGTGCCCTACGTCAGCGGTTTCATGCGGGATGTCGCGCTCTCCGCCGGCCTGGTGGTCGTGGGGCGGGCGGTCAACACCCGGATCGTCCTGCTGGCCCGCAGGCGCCGCTGGGTGGAGCACAACGCGATCGTGGTCGGCGGCGGGCCGATCGGCGGCGAGCTGGCCCGGCTGCTCCGGCGCTACCCGCAGTACGGGTTGCGTTTCGTGGGCGCGGTGGACGTCCCGTCGCGGCAGAAGCCCGGGTCGCTGCCGCTGATCGGCACGCTCGCCGACGTGGAGAAGCTCGTCACGGTGGTGGAGTGCGAGGTGCTCGTCATCGCCGACCCGGACTGCTCCGAGTCCGAGCTGATGGAGGCGCTGCTCCGGCCGGCCAGCTCGCGGTGCGACCTGTGGGCGGTGCCGCGCCTGTGGGGGTCCCGGTCGCAGGGCGGCCACCCGGACCACATCGGGGCCATCCCGATCGTGAAGATCGGTGACACCACGTTGGGCGGGCCACGGTGGATGGTCAAGCGCGCGTCCGACGTGGTCTTCGCCGTGGTGGCGCTCGTCGTGCTGAGCCCGCTGCTGCTGCTCTGCGCGGTCGCCACGTTCCTCGACGGCGGTCGGGGGATCTTCTTCCGGCAGGAGCGGATCGGCCGCTACGGTCGGCCGTTCCGGGTGGTCAAGTTCCGCTCGATGCGGCCGGCCGACGAGCACGAGTCGCAGACCACCTGGTCGATCGCGCACGACCGGCGGATCGGCCCGGTCGGGCGGTTCATGCGTCGCACCTCGCTCGACGAGCTGCCCCAGTTGTGGAACATCCTGCGCGGTGAGATGAGCGTGGTGGGGCCGCGGCCGGAACGCCCGTACTTCGTGGAGAAGTTCTCCGTGGCATACCCGGCCTACGCGATGCGGCACCGGGTGCCGGTGGGGTTGACCGGCCTCGCGCAGGTCAGTGGCCTGCGGGGGGACACGCCGATCTCGGACCGGGCGCGGTTCGACAACTACTACGTGGAGAACTGGTCGCTCTGGCTCGACATCAAGATCGTTTTGCGGACGGTCACGGAGGTGTTCCGGGGCGCCGGCCGCTGAGGTCGGCCAGTGCCTCGGTCAGGTCGGCGTGCCAGTCCCTCGGCGGTGGCAGGTTCGCGGCGGCCCACCGGCCGTGGCCCAGCACGCTGTAGCGGGGGCGCGGGGCCGGGCGCGGGAAGCGGTCGCTCGTGGTCGGGCGGACCCGGTCCGGGTCCAGGCCGCGCCGGGCGAACACCGCACGGGCCAGGCCGTACCAGGTCGTCTCGCCGGCCGCGGTGCCGTGGTAGACGCCCGGGGCGGCGTCGCCGGCGAGCGCCGCGTCGGCGAGGGCGACGAGCCGTCCGGCGAGCCGGTACGACCAGGTGGGCTGCCCGCGCTGGTCGTCCACCACGTCGATCCGGTCGCGTTCGTCGGCCAGCCGCAGCACGGTGGTGACGAAGTTGCGCCCGTGCGTGCCGTACAACCAGGCGGTACGCACCACGTAGCCGTGCTCGGGCAGCAGCCGGGTCACCGCCCGTTCGCCGGCGAGCTTGCTCCGCCCGTAGGCGTTGGCCGGGCCGGTCGGCGCGTCCTCCGGGTACGGCTCGGTCGCGTCGCCGCCGAACACGTAGTCGGTGGAGACGTGCACCAGTCGCGCGCCGGTCGCGGCGCAGGCCCGGGCCAGGTGCGCGACGGCGTCCCCGTTGACCGCGATGGCGTCCCGCTCGCGGGTCTCGGCACCGTCCACATCGGTCCACGCGGCGGCGTTGACCACGACGTCGTGCCCGGCGACGGCGTCCCGCACCGCCTCCGCGTCGGTGACGTCGAGGTCGGCGCGGGCGGCGGCGGTGACGGACCGGTCGGGCCGGGCGCGCAGCACCGTCACCAGGTCCCGCCCGAGCATCCCACCCGCGCCGGTGACGAGAATCCTCACGGGAGGAGGAGCTTACGCGACGGTAGTCTCCGCGGGTGCGTGGAATCCTTCTCGCCGGCGGCACCGGGTCGCGCCTCTGGCCGATCACCCGGGCCGTCTCCAAGCAGCTCATGCCGGTGTTCGACAAGCCGATGGTCTACTACCCGCTGTCCACTCTGGTGATGGCCGGGGTGCGGGAGATCCTGATCGTCACGACGCCCGAGGACCGCCCGCAGTTCGAGCGGCTGCTCGGCGACGGCAGCCAGTGGGGGCTGCGCCTGGCGTACGCCGAGCAGGCCCGCCCGGAGGGCATCGCGCAGGCGTTGCTGCTCGGCGCGGACTTCATCGGCGGCGAGTCGGTCGCGCTGATCCTCGGCGACAACATCTTCCACGGCGTCGGGCTCGGCCCGCAGCTCGCGCAACACGGCGACCCGGCGGGCGCGCGGGTGTTCGCCTATCCGGTCGCCAACCCGGCGGACTACGGCGTGGTCGAGTTCGACGCGGCCGGCCGGGTGCTGTCCATCGAGGAGAAGCCGGCCCGCCCCCGGTCCCGGTACGCGGTGCCCGGCCTCTACTTCTACGACCGCCGGGTGGTCGAGATCGCCCGTAAGCTCACCCCGAGCGCGCGGGGCGAACTGGAGATCACGGCGGTGAACGAGACCTACCGCGAGTGGGGCGAGCTGACCGTGACCGTGCTCGACCGGGGCACCGCGTGGCTGGACACCGGCACGTTCACCTCGATGATGCAAGCCGCCGAGTTCGTCCGGGTGATCGAGGAGCGCCAGGGCATGAAGATCGGCTGCGTCGAGGAGGTCGTCTGGCGGTCCGGGCTGATCGACGACGAGCGGCTGCGGAGCCTGGCGCTGCCGCTGGCCCGCAGCGGCTACGGCAGCTATCTGCTGGGCCTGCTGGCCGAGCCGCCGGCGCCCCGGAGCGGGTCGTGAAGATCCGGCCGCTCGGCATCGAGGGGGCCTGGGAGGTCACCCCGGTGCCGCACGGCGACCCGCGCGGGTTGTTCGTCGAGTGGTACCGCTTCGACCGGCTCGCCGAGGCGGTCGGGCACCCGCTGAAGCTGGCGCAGGGCAACCTCTCGGTGTCCGCGCGCGGTGTGGTGCGCGGCGTCCACTTCGCCGACGTCCCACCCGGTCAGGCGAAGTACGTGACCTGCGTCCGGGGGGCCGTGCTCGATGTGGTGGTGGACGTCCGGGTCGGCTCACCCACCTACGGCCGGTGGGAGACGGTACGCCTGGACGACACCGACCGGCGGGCCGTCTACCTGGCCGAAGGGCTGGGGCACGGCTTCTGCGCCCTGACCGACGACGCCACGCTCAGCTATCTCTGCTCCACCACCTACCGCCCGGCGGGCGAGCACACCGTGCATCCGCTCGACGCCGACCTCGCCATCGACTGGCCGGCGGCGACGCCGCTGCTCTCCGCGCGGGACGCGGCGGCGCCCAGCCTGGCGCAGGCGCGCGCGGCGGGCCTGCTGCCGGATTACGACACCTGCCGCTCCTTCACCGCCGACCGGGACGCCGGCCCGTCGTCCTGAGCCGCGTCGTCCTGCTCAGGGCCGTCCGGGGCCGGGCCGTCCGGGGCAGGGCCGTCCGGGGCAGGGCCGTCCGGGGCAGGGCCGTCCGGGGCAGGGCCGTCCGGGGCAGGGCCGTCTGCCGGCTCCGGGCCGACCGGCCGGCGCCGCACGGCCGCCCGCGCCGCCGTCCACACGGCACGGGCGTCGGCGCCGATCGGCGTACCGGCCCGGCCGTTCTCCCGGGCCCGGGCCAGGGCGAGGCCGATCGCGAGTCCGCCGAGCGCGCCAGCGGCGGCGTACGGCGGCCACCACACCCGCTCCGGCCGGCGCGGCGGGACGGCGGGCGTCGCCACCGCCACGTGGGCCTTGAGGCCCAGTCCGGCCGGCGGCAGGTCGCGTCGGGCGATCCGTCGCAGCTCGGCGGCGAGCGCGTTGGCGATCGCCGCGGCGGTGTCGGCCCGCCGGTCCGTCACGGCCACGTCGATGGTCAGGGTGTCCACGGTGGACCAGGCGACGACGCGGTCGGTCAGGTCGTCCGGCGGGTACGGCAGCCGCAGCGAGTCGATCACCGGGCGGGTCAGCCGCGGCGTGTTCATCATGGTGGCGTACGTCTTCACCCGCCGCTGCATGAGCTGGTCGGCCACCTCCTCGGACGGCGGGGGTTGCGGCGCGGCGGACCCGTCGGCCGCGAACGTGACGAGCAGCCGGGTCTGCGCCCGGTAGACGGGTTCGCGACGCTCGGCGAGCACGCCCGCGCCGACGCCGCCGAGCAACGCCAGCGCCACCACGATCGGCCACGAACGCCGGAGCACGCGGGCGAGGTCCATGAGGCGGCAGACTACCGGGCGGCCGGGCACGGCCGGCGGGCGATTGCGGCGGGCCGCGTCGGTCGGGTAGAACAGGCCGGCGACATCGCATCCCGGGGGAGGACGACGTGGTACGACGCTACGTCTCCCCCGAGCGTCTCTATCTGGCCTCCCTCGGCCTGACCGGGCTGGCCGCGCTGGTCTCGGTGACCCTGCCGGCGGCCCAGCGGGGGGAGCTGGCCGCGAACATGGTGAGCGCCACGGTGGGCGCCGCGCTCGGCGGTCTGTCCGTCGACACGTTCCTGCTGTCCCGCCCGGCCGGCTGGATCATGTCCCGGGGGCGACTGTGGATCGTCGGCATCCTCGCCGGGTCGCTCGGGCTCACCGCGCTCGCGGCGGCGCTGCTGACCACGCTGGCCGGGCTGGGCAGCCACCCGGTCGGTGTGACGGCCGGGTGCGCGCTCACCGTCTTCAACACGGCGGGCGCGCTGGGGCTGCGGCTGCGCCGGTTCTGGTTCGTCTACGCGGTGCGGGCCGCCGGCGGGGCCGTGCTGGTCGCCGGGTACGCGCTGCTCTGGTCGGGTCGCCGGCTCGACGGCGGGGACTGGAGCGAGCTGTGGCTGGGCGTGCAGCTCGCCACCGCGTCCGTGCTCGCGGTGGCGGTGCTGGTCTGGGCGCGGCGGTTCGGGCCGGTCCCGACGGCGACCGCCGGGCGCGGCGACTACCGTGCCGACCTGCTGGCCGTGGGCCGGCTGCACGTCGGGGTGTGCGCGCAGATGCTGACGTACCGGTTGAGCCAGGTCCTGGTGGCCCGGTTCGCCGGCGCGGGCCCGCTCGGTGTCTTCGCGCTGGCCGTGGCGGCGCTGGAGTTCGCGCAGTCCGGCGCCGTGGTGCGGGCGCAGCGGATCCTGGCCGAGCGGGACCCGGACGCCATCGGCGACCACGGCCGCGAGGTGGTCAGGGGCGCGACGCCGATCGCCGTGCTGGCCGTGGCCGGCCTGGCGGTGCTCGGCGTGCTCTCCCCCGACTACCGGCACGCCTGGGTGTTCGGGCTGCTCCTGCTGCCCGGGACGCTGGCGCTGTCGGCCGGCAAGACGTGGAGCGCCGCGCTGCTCAAGCGCGCCGGTGAGCGGGCCACCACCGCCGTGGCCCTGACCACCATGTCGGTGTCGGTGGTGCTGTACGTTCTGCTCATCCCGTGGGCCGGCGCGTTCGGCGCCGCGGTCGCCGCCTCGGTCGCCTACGTCGTGTACGCGCTCCGGACCCGGGCGCGCCTGCGCCGGGCCACGCCCCTCCTCGTCAGTCGGATGGCCTAGTGGTGGACGTTTCAATCGTGGTGTTGACCTGGGAAGACTTCGAGCGCACCCGGGCCTGTGTCAGGTCCCTGCCGGCCGGAGCGGAGACGGTGGTGGTGGACAACGGCAGCGCCGCCGGCATCGCCGACGCGCTGCGGGCCCTGTGCGCCGAGACCGGCGCCACCTACGTCCGCTCGGAGACGAACCTCGGCTACGCCCGGGGCATGAACCTCGGCGTCCGGCACAGCACCCGCTCACGGGTCGTGCTGTCCAACAACGACATCGAGGTACGCCCCGGCGCGGTCGAGCGGCTGGCCGCGGAACTCGACGACCCGGCGGTGGGCGCCGCGTTCCCGAGGGTGCGCGACGTCGACGGCGTGGACCGGACCGCCGCCGGCCGGTTCCTGACCGTGCGCGCCGGCGTGGCGCACGCCACCGGGCTCAGCCTCGTCCTCCCGAGGCTGCGGATCGTCGCGCCGCCGGAGCGGGGGGACTGGCTCTCCGGGCCGTTCGTGGCGATCCGGCGGGAGACGCTGGAGCGGATCGGCGGCGTCGACGAGTCGTCCTTCTTCTACTCCGAGGACCTGCGGCTGTGCTGGGCGGTGCGCCGGCTGGGGCTGCGCCTGGCGTACCTGCCGGACGCCGTGGTCACGCACGAGGACGACGCCAGCGCCAAGCGCCGGTGGCCGGCGGAGGAGATCGCCCGCCGGCAGACCCGGGAGTTCATCCGGGCCAGCCGCGAGCTGGCCGGGTGGCGTGGCACGGTCGCCTGTTCCGCGTACACCCTCGGGGTGCTGGCGCGGGCCGCGGTGGGCGGCGGCGCCCGCCGGGCGGTCGCCCGGGGCGCGCTCGAAGGCATGGCCGCCCGATGAGGGTGCTGTTCGTCTGCACCACCGGCGGGTCCGGCCGGCGGCAGCTCGGCGGCGCCGAGCGTTTCCTGATCGAGATGCTGCCGGCGCTCGCCGACCGGGGCGTGGACGTGGTCGCCGCCACCGGAGACGACGAGGTGGCGGCGGCGCTGCGGACCGCGGGCGTGCGCTGGCTGCCGCTCGCCGCCGCCGGGCGGGTCGACCTCGGCTACGCGCGGCGGATCCGGGCGGTCGTCGACGAGCTGCGGCCGGACGTGGTCAGCGCGCACCTGCTCTCCGCCGCCATGCACGCCCGCGCCGGGCTGGGCGTGCGCGGCCGGCGCACACCGCTCGTGGTGACGCTGCACAACAGCCTCTGGCAGTATCGCGACGCGGCCGGGTCGCTGCGGGCGAAGGCGGCCGTGCAGGCGAACATCGCCACGGACCTGATGATGCGCCGGCTCCGGCCGCACGCGACCGTCGCGGTCTCCGCCTTCGAGGCCCGGGAGCTGCGGGTACGCGGACGGGTGCGGGACGTGCGGGTGATTCCGAACCCGCTGCCGGCGATCTGGCCGGAGGCGGCCGACCGGCCCGCGCCCGCGCCGGACGAGCCGGTCCGGGTCGGCTTTCTCGGGCGGCTGGAACGGGAGAAGGGCGCGGACCTGCTGCCGGCCGTCGCGGCGGCGCTGCCGGACGTCGAGTTCCTGGTCGCCGGCGCCGGCGACCTGCCGCTCGCCGCCCGGCCGAACCTGCACCTGATCGGGCGGGTGGACGCGGCGCCCTTCCTGCACCGGATCCACTGCCTGCTGGTGCCGTCCCGGGTGGAGGCGTTCGGGCGCAGCGCGCTGGAGGCGATGTCGCTCGGCGTGCCCGTGGTGCACTCCGGCGTGGGTGGCCTGGCCGAGGTCACCGCGGCCGGCGACGGCGTGCTCGCCTACCGGGCGGAGCCGACCCCGCAGGCGATGGCCGCCGCGGTGCGCACGGCCACCCGCCCGCAGGCGTGGGACGACCGTCGCCGCGAGCTGGCCCGGGGGTACGCCACCCGGCACTCCTTCGCCGGCTGCGTGGACACCTGGCTCGACCTCTACCGGACGGTGACCCGTGACGCCGGCTGAACGTCGACTCTGGTCGGTCGGGCTCCCGTTCGCGCTCGGTGCGGCCCTGCTGCTGGCGACCTGGGACGCGGGCATCGCGGTCACGTTCGCGTTCACCGTCGGCGCGTCGCTCGCCGCCCGCGCCCGGATGTGGGCGCTCGCCGCGTGCGCCGTCGTGTGGACCGCCGCGCTGATCGCCGTGCGGGTGCTGCCCGGCCCGTACGACTCGTGGGCGGGTCGCGGGGTGCTGCCGGTGCTCGCCGGTTACGTGACCGTCTTCCTGCTGGCGTGGGCGGCCGGGCGGCGGCTGGTCGACCGGCGTGACGCCGGACGGTCGGCGCCGTCCCGCCCGGAGCTGTCCTGGCCGTCCGAGCGGCGCCTGCGGGCGTACCTGTTCGTGCTGCTCGGCGTGGCGGTGGTGACTGCGGCGGTCCGCTTCCGCGGCACCCTGCCGCCGCTGCTCGCCGACAACCCGGACGCCGCCCGGCAGGTGCTCCGCGAGCAGTCCAACCTGGTCGTCGGCCTGCTGTCCGAGGCGTGGACGCTCGGCATGGCCGTCTCGCTGCTGCGCGCGCTGTCCGGACGCCGGCCGGCGCTGCCGCTCTACTACGCGCTCACGGCGGTGTTCACCGTCGGCGCGGCGCTCGGCGCGAGCAAGAACTCGGTGCTCGTCGGCATCGCGCCGGCGCTGATCGCCGCGCTGTCGGTGCGGCGTACCCGGGGTCGGGCCGCGTCGTTCCTGGCCGCGCGGACGCCTGTGGTGCTGCTGATCGGCGCGGTGGCGCTCGGCGCGGCGGTGTTCCTCGGTGGGCAGCGCACCATGGCCGGAACCGGCGCGTTCGAGACCGAGTTCCGGGCCCGGTACGGCAGCAACGCGCTGACCAGCAGCGCCGGATCGCTCGACCTGTCGCTGAGTTCCTCCACCGAGACGTTCGGGCGGGTCTGGTCGCAGCGGGCCCACCTGGAGCCCCGGCACGGCGCCTACTCGCTGACGTTCCTCGGCTCCCGGGTCGAGCCGCTCGTCGGCACGGCCGACCTGTACGGCTTGACCGCCCAGCTCAGCCAGCCGTACCTGATGAACACCGCCACCTTCGTGGCCATCCCGCTGCTCGACTGGGGTCCGCTCGGCGCGGTGGTCTTCCTGGCCGTGCTCGGGCTGGCGGTCGGCGGGACGGAACGGTGGTTCGAGTTCTCCGCCGCGCCGGCCGGGCAACTGGCCCGGGCGTTCGTCGTCTACTTCGCGTTGTTCGGCGTCTACGAGCTGTACCCCCTGATCTATCCGACCTGGTTGAGCCTGGTGCCCGGCCTGGTGGTTCTGCACCGGCTGGGAAGGACCACGACGTGACCGGGACGCCGTTTCACGGGCTGACCGTGGTGACCGTGCTCTACCGGTCCGCCGGCATGCTCGCCGAGACGCTGCCCACCTGGGTACGCGCCGCGCGCGACCTGCCGGTCCGGTTCGTCTTCGCCGACCACCAGCCGGCCGACGGGTGCGCCGGGATCGTCGCCGGTCACCTGCCCGCCGGCCGGTACGCCTACCTGCCCGACCCGTCGAACCCGGGCTTCGCGGCCGGCTGCAACCGGGCCGTGGCGACCGTCGACACGTCCCACGTGCTGCTGCTCAACCCGGACGTGTGGCTGCCCGACGACGCGCTGGCCCGGATCTGCGCCGCCGTCACCGCGCGCCCGGACGACCCGGTCGCGGTGGGCCTGGCCATGCACGGCGGCGAGTACGTGGGCATCGACGTCAACCCGCTCTCGCTCTTCATCGACCGGCCGGCCACGGTCGGCCGGGCCCCGCTCGGCCCGTCCGGCGGGGCGGCGGTCTTCCCGACCGCGCTGTTCCGCCGCTTCGACGGTTTCTGGGAGCACCTGTTCGCCTGGGGCGAGGACGCCGACCTGGCGTTCCGGCTCTACGCCGCCGGCCTGCGCACACGCGGGCTGGACCTGGTGCTGCCGCACGCCGGTGGGCACAGCGTGTCCGGCGACGACCGGCTGTCGGCGTACCGGGCGTTCCTGCTGGCCCGCAACCGGCTGCTGGTCGCGGCGCGCACCTTCACCGGGCCGCTGCTGCTCGTCGCGCTGCCGGTCCTCGCGCTGGCGCACGTCGCGCTGGCCGCCCGGCGGATCCGGCAGGGCCTGCTGCGGCCGTTCCTGCGCGGCGTCGGGCGCGGGCTGGTCGAGGCGCCGGCCGCCCGCCGACAGTGGACCGGCAGCCGGTTCGGCTTCGCGTCGCTGCGCGGCTTTCTCACCACCCGGGAGGCCCGATGACGCACCGGTGGACCGTGGTGACGGTCGCCTACAACTCGGCCGGGACGCTGCGACGCTGCTGGCGCGGCCGGAAACCGTACGAGTGGCTGGTGGTCGACAACGCCTCCGCGGACGACTCCGCCGCGGTCGCCGCCGAGCTGGGCGCGCGGGTCATCCGGCTGCCGTGCAACGTCGGCTTCGCCCGCGCGAACAACGTGGCGCTGCGCGAGGCCGCCGGCCGCTACGTCCTGTTCGCCAACCCGGACCTGGAGGTACGCGCCGACGACCTGCCCGTGCTGGCCGGGCACCTGGACGTGCACGGCGGCCTGGTCGCCCCGCAACTGCTCGGCACCGACGGCACACCGCAGGCCAACGGGCGCGGTTTCCCGTACGCCACCGCCAAGCTGGGCAACCGGAACGTCTGGCCGCTGTCCCGGCTGCACGCCTCGTACCGGCAGGTGGTCGCGCCGGGTGAGACGCGCTACGTGGCCTGGGTGATGGGCGCGGCGGTCGCCGGCCGGACCGCCGACGTCGCCGCGCTGGGCGGGTGGAACGAGCGGTTCTTCCTCTACTACGAGGACCACGAGTTGGGTCTGCGCGCCTGGCGGCGGGGCCGGCCGGTCGCGGTGCGCGGGGACGTGCGGTGGACGCACCACTGGGCCCGCGCGACGAACACGCTGCGGTGGTCCCGGGCGCACCGCCTGGAACTGCGCTCCGCCCGGACCTTCTTCGGCATGTTCCCCGAGTTCCTGGTCGGACTTCCGCGGCCGGACAGCCGGCACCGGGAGGCCGCCCGGCTGGTCGGGTCGCCGGTGCCGGACGGTGCCGGTCCGGTCACGCGGGGGACCTGAACGCGAACGGCGCTTTGGTAGCGTCTCGCCGTGTCCGTGACGCGCCCCCCGGCGGCGGTCCTCCCCGCGGCGTACTCCCCCGCGCCGCCGGTGCCCGGGCCGCATCCGTCGGCCCGTCTGGTGGGCGGGTGGATCCGGCTGACCCGGTCCCCCTACTGGGCGATCGCGGGCCTGCTCGTGGTGCTCGGCGCCGGGCTGCGGATCCGGCAGTGGGCGTACGCGCGCAGCCTCTGGAGCGACGAGCTGTACGTGGCGCACAACCTGCGGGAACGCGGCTACCTGGAGCTGTTGCGGCCGTTGGCGTTCAGCCAGTCCGCCCCGCCCGGCTGGCTGTGGCTGGAACGGCTCACGCTCGACAGCCTCGGCGACGGCGAACGGGCGCTTCGCCTCGTACCGCTGCTGTTCGGGCTGGCGCTGCTGCCGCTGGTGGCCTGGTTCGGGCGACGGCTCCTGCCGCCGTTGGCCGCCCTGGCGGCGCTGCTGCTGGTCGCGGTCGCCCCGTTCCTGATCGGCTACTCCAACGAGCTGAAGCAGTACAGCGCCGAGGCGTTCTGCGTCACGCTGCTCGTCGGCCTGGCCCTGCTGCTGGCCCGGGGCGCCCCGACCTGGGCCGGCGCGGCCCTGTTCTGGTCCGTGTCGCTCGTCGCGGCGCTCTTCAGCACGCTGTCCATCCCGGTCGCCGGCGCGCTCGGCGTGCTGCTCGCCGCGCGGGCGCTCACCCGCGCCGGCCGCACCTGGGCGTCCCGGTGGCGGGAGTTGGGGCGGTTCGTCGCGCCCGCGCCGGCCTGGGCGGTGGTGGTGCTCGTGGTGTACGTCCTGCTCCTGGCCCCGGGGCTGGACGACGCCCAGCTCGCCGCCTACTGGCGCGGCAAGTCGATCTATCCGGCGCGTCCGCTGACCGACCTGCCGGCCACCGTGGACTGGTTCACCGCGACCTACCGGAGCCTGGCCACCGTGCCGTTCGTGGCCCGGTCGGCGTGGGTGGTCGTACCGCTGCTGGTCCTCGGCGCGGTGGTGGGTCGACGCCGGCTCTCCGGCGTGGCGGTGCTGGTCCTGCTCGTGCCGCTGGCGGCCGGACTGGCCGGTGCGGCCGTGTCGGTCTACCCGTTCAACGGCCGGTTGGCGCTCTACGCGGTGCCGGCGTGCCTGCTGCTGGCCAGCCTGGCCGTCGCGCCGCCGGTCGCCCGGCCCGGCCTGCCCGGCCGGATCCGGTGGGCGCTCGGGGCTCTGCTCCTGCTCGCGCTGGCGGTCCCGCAACTCGCCACCGACGTGGTGGCCACGGCGCACCCGGCGCGGGCCTTCGCCCAGGGCGGCGGCGCCAACGCGGCCGACTACCGCACCGCGCTACGCCACCTGGACGCCCAGCGGCGCCCCGGTGACCTGGTGCTCGCCACCTCCGTCTCCTGGAACGCCCAGTCCTGGTACGGCCCACCGGCGGACGCCTACGTGGTCGCGGCCGGACCGGGCGGCTGCCCGAACCGGGTGGTGTCGACGCTGCTGGCCGGCCGGTCCCGGATGTGGCTCTTCCAGGCCACCGACTGGGCGGACGGGGCGAACCGGGACGTCATCGTCCGGCTCGGCGGTGGTGGCGTGGCGGTCACCGAGCGGCAGTTCAACGGGGCGCGCGTGGTCCGCTTCGACCTGGCGGCGGGCGTCACCAAGGGAAGCGACGTCTGCCTGGTGCCACCGCCGAACGGCGCCCGGCTCCGTTAGCTGTGGCGGTGCCAGAGGTCGCGCAGGGCGTCCCAGTTGCCGCCGAGCCCGGCCCCGCACGGCGTCTCCATGTAGATCGCGGCGACGCTGTCGTCCCGGCCCCACCAGATGCCGCAGACCGGGCGCCCGTCCTGGCCGTTTCCGGCGTACTCGACGTAGCTGCCGGGGGCGTTGCTGGTGCCGCCGGTGACCTGCGCGGCCTCCCGCATCCCGGGCGCGAGCGCGCGGCCGATGATGCCCATCTGCTGGCGGAAGGCCCGGGCGGCTTCCTTCTTCTCGGCCGACTCGTACGCCGCGAAGTGCAGCGACACGCCCAGGTAGCGGCAGAAGACGTGCTGCTTCTCGCCGGCGGCGAGCGCCGGGCCGCTCTTCTCCGTGTTGATCGCGCAGCCGCCGACCTCGTCGAGCCATAGCTCGGCGAGCGGCATCAGGCCGGCGTCGAACTTCGCCTTGTTCAACGAATACTGTGTGGCCTCGTAGAGCGCCGGGGAGGCGCTGGCCGCGGGGGTGGCCGGCGCGCCGTCACCGGCGAGCGCGCGGCCGGCGAGCAGCCCGGCGCCGCCGGCCAGCACGGCGGCCATGACCACGCCGCCGATCCACAGGCCGGTCCGGTTGCGCGGCGGACGCGGGACCGGGGTGATCCGGGGCCCGCCGGTCGCCACCAGCGGATCGGGGGCGGTGGCCTGGGCCGGGGCGGCCGGCACCGGCATGCCGGGCGACACCGGCACACCTGACGACGGCGCGCCGGAAACCGGCTGCGCGGGGGCCATCGCCCACGGCTGCGGGCTCCACGGCAACTGCGGTGGGGAGGAGACGGGCTGCGGCGGCGCCGAGACCGGCGGTGGCGGCGGGAGGAGGTCAGCGGTGGCGGTGCGTTGATAGTCCATGCCGAGCGACTGGAACAGCCGGTCGGCGGCGGTCGTGGCCTCCGACGGATACGCCACCCAGGGCTGGTCGGCGGTGAAGTCGGCGTGCACATAACGGTGACCGCCGGGCGTCTGGGCCAGCACGTTCGCCGCGTTGGTGAAAGCCTCCCGCCAGCGCTGGTCGCCGGCCGCGGCGCCGTCGAGCGTCGCCACGGTCACCGGCCGGTCCTGCCCGTCGAGTGCCGCCCAGCCCCGGCCGACCTGGCACTCCCCGAGCACCTCGGTGAACCTGTACGGACCTTCCGGCTGCATCCCCACTCCTCTGCTCACCCGCCGTGCGGATAATACAGAGGCAGCGCCCGCCGGCTGGTCCGCCCACGCTGCTCATTCGCGTGCCGGCAGCCCCAGCGTTTCCGGGAATGTCGCCACCCGGTAGAGGTCGCGGACGTGCGCCTCCGCCGCCCGTAACGCCTCCGCGAGCGGCAGGCCCTCGGACGCTCGGTGGTAGAGGATGTGCGAGCCGGCGGCGAAGGTCCCCATCGGCTGGTCGAGGTGGACCTCGATGACCGATGTGACACGGCACGCGGACGGCGTGAAGCCGAGGGTGAGACGGATGGAGATCTCGTTGCTCAGGAAGGGGTGCAGCGAGATCGGCATCCGGATCGTCTTACGGATGTCCGCCTGCTGCACCCCGTCCTGCTCGGTGCTGAGGATCAGGTGCGGGTAGAGGCCGCTGTCCGGCCCGAAGTCGTAGTCGAGCGTGACGCCGGTCGCGAAGTCGCCCAACTCCCGGTCGCACCGGCCGAGCGACGCCACGACGTCGCTGGCGACCGCCTCGGGTGCCGCGTCCCACTCGCGCACGGAGCTCAGACCCCCACCGTGTCCTCTGCTTAGAACGCCTTGATGGTCTTCACCACCCAGGCGCCCTTGTGTCCCTGGTAGCCCTTGTCGATTCGCTTGAGGACCAGCGTGACCGTGTACGCGTCCTTGGGCGTGGCCTCGCCCTTCTTCGCGACCCGGCCCACAGGGTAACTGAACCGCTTGGTGTATTCGATCTCCGCGCCGGACTGCGACTTGGCCGCCCACTTGTTGATCTTGTCGATGTTGTCGGCGACGACCGCGTCCACGGTCTGCTGGTAGGTGTCGCCGTTGAGGGTGGACGCCACACCCTTGGCCTTCGGGTCCGTCTCGGCACGTGTCTTGATCTCGGTGTCCGTCTTCCCCACGTGGTCCTTGGGATGTGCGCCCGCGACCCCGTGATCGAGATCGATCTTGCCACAGTTGTGGGCGAGCACCGGGACGTTGCCGGCGAAGACGTAGTAGGTGTGCAGGTCCGCGACGTTGAGGTTGTAGACGGTCGTCCGCTCGGTGCGGGTGTCGACGTGGTCGACCTCGACCCGGCGCCCGTCGGCGGTGAGCAGCGACTGACCCTGCCTCAGCTCGCCGGCCTTGACCCAGGCGTTGGCGTCGGTGGTCCAGAAGGGGTGGTTCCAGGTGGCCGTGAGCGTCTCGGTCGCGGTGCCCCGGTCGCCGTCGGTGTCGATGGTGACCTTCGCCAGCACCTTGGTGCCCGAGCCCTTGATGGTCTCGATCACCCGGCCGGTCGCCGAGACGCCGACGAGCGCGTTCGCCGAGCGGACCTCGTCGCCGACCCGCAGCCGCTCGATGGCCTTACGGCTGCCGTCGGCGAGCAGCACCTTCGTGCCGGGCGCGAAGCTGTTCGGCACGTTGTCGCACTTCTTGGCGAGTTCGTCGAACACCCGCCACGCGTCGCGGAACTTGTCCCCGAGTCGACCCATGTTGATGCCGGCCGGCACATAACCGGCGATCGGGATCGCACTGAGCCCGGAGAGCACACCGCCCACCCAGTCGCCCCGGGCGAAGGAGATGCCGGCGTCCACCCCGTCGCACGCCTCGCCGTACGCCGGCACCAGGCCGCACACCATGAGGACGAGCTGCACGACGTCGAGGATCAGGTCGGGGTTGTCCTTCACGAACTCCTTGATGTCGTCGACCATCTCGCAGCCGGGCCCGGTGTTCAGCCCGGCGGTGGTGCACTTGGTGGGCCGCACGAGCGCGTCGGCGAAGTCGACGTAGACCTTCGCGCACTCCGCGGTGAGCTGGGACGGCTGCACCATGCAGCTCCAGGTCCGGTGCTGCTCCAGCGCCGTACCGTCGCCGTCCCAGGCGCTGCCCGGGGCGGTGTTCCGCTGGGCGGCCTCCCACTCCTTCAGCTTGGTGTTGTAGATCTGCTCCGCTTCCCGGGCCGCCTGGTTCGCGGCGGCGGCGTCGGCGCCGGCCTGCTTCGCCGCCTGGCGGGCGTCCCGGGCGGCCTGCGCGGCCCCCGCGGCGTCCTGGCGGGCCCGCTTGGCCGCCGCGCCGGCCGTGGCGGCGGACTGGGCGGCCTGGTTGGCGCTGGCCTGGGCGGAGTTCGCGGCGTTGCGTGCCGTGGTGGCCGACTGGGCCGCCTGATCCGCGGAGTTCTTCGCCGCGACCGCCGAGGTGTTCGCGTCATTGGCGTACTCCGCGGCCTTGTCCGCCGACGCCTTGGCCTGGTCGGCGTACGTCTTCGCCTCCGCCGCCTTGCCCGCCGCGACCGCCGCGACCCGGTTCGCCTCAGCCGCGTCCGACACGGCCGACTGGGCGTACCGCTGCGCCTCCGCGATCAGCGTCTGCACCGCCGCCACGTGCGCGGCCTGCTCCTGATCCCGCTGCGCGGCCTGGTAGCGGCCCGCCGTCAGGAAGTACGAGATGTACGACGGCGGCCCCGCCAGAGCCACCTGCCCGGCCGCCTTCACCTGCGGCCCACCGGCATCGATCGTCCGGTAGACCTCCAGCCGCTCGTCGGCGGTGCGGGCCGTGTACTGCCCCGAGCGCAGGAACTCGTGGCGGTCCGCGTTCGTCCCCGCCAACGCCCGCTCCGCCGCCGTCGTCAGCGTCGGCCCGGACGTCTCCAGGATCTTGTAGATCGCCTGCCGATCGACCGTCGCCTTACCCGGGTAGCTCCGCGTCCGCAGGAACGCCTGCACCGCCGCGTCGTCGCCGTCCAACGCCGCCTGCGCCGCCGACTTCTCGTTCCCGTCCGGCAACGTGTCGACCAGGTGCCACACCCGCGCCCGATCGTCCTGACCCACCGCGACCCGACGACCGTCGGTCAACCACGACCGCAGCTCCACCTCACCGCCGGTCAGCGCCTCCGACGCCGATGCCTTCGTGTGCTCGCCGCCGGTGGTCAACAGGTTGATCGCGGCCCGCCGGCCCCGGTCGAGCATGACCGCGGTGGTGACACCCGACGCGGTCGCCTCGGTGAGCAACTGACGGGTGGCCGGGTCGACCCGATCCTCCTCCGCGGTGTCCCACAACAACTTGCGGTTCCACGCCACCACATCACCCACCGCGGCGTTCTTCGCCTGCTCGAACGCCTGCGCGTCCTGCGCCGCCAACACACCCTGCTCGGTGGACTCCGCCAGCCGCGCGTCGTCCTCCTCGCGCGCCAGCCGCTCCAACTCGACAGCCTTGTTCGCCGCCTCCACCGCCGTGTTCGCCGCCTCCACCGCAGCCGCCGCGTGCTTCGCCGACTCCGCCGCCGCCTTCGCCGCGTCACCCGCCGCCGCAGCCGCCGCCTCCGCCGCGTCCGCCGCCGCCTCCGCATGCGCCGCCGCCCGCCGCGCGAACTCGAACGCCTCATCCGACGCCTTCGCCGCCGCCACCGCCAGCGCGTACGCCCGGTCCGCCGCCCGCGACGCCGCCGCCGCCTGCGCCTGCGCCCGCGCCGCCGCGTCCCGCGCCCGCTTCGCCTGCGCCTCGGAGACGCCGGCCTGGGCCCCCGCCTTCCGCGCTTCCGCCGCCGCGGCGTCCGCGTTGGCACTCGCGCCCTTCGCCGCGGTGCTCGCCGACTTCGCCTGGGCGAGCGCGCGGTCCCGCTGGGCGCGTACCTGATCCAGCTCGCGCGCCTTGCGGGCCGCGTCCCGGGCCTGCTGCGCGGCCTGTCGAGCCGCCGCGGCCTTGCCCGCGTCGGTCCGGGCGTCCGCCGCGGCCCGCTGCGCACGCGCGGCGGCCTGGGCGGTCAGAGAGGCGGCGGTGGTCGCCTTCCGGGCGGCGTCGGACGCCACTCGGGCCGCACGCATGGCGGCGTTCGAGGCGCTCACCGCGTCCCGGGCCGCGTCGGCGGCGCCGTCCGCCGCGTCGGCGGCCCGGCCGGCGGCGGCCGACGCCTTGGCGGCGGCCCCGCCCGCCGCGGCGGTCTCGTCCGCCGCGATCTTGGCCTGCTTCTTGGCCTCCTCGGCCGCGTTCGCCGCCCGGTTCGAGGCCTCCGTCGCGGCGAGCGACTCCCGGGCGGTGGTCTCACTCGCCTGCTTCGCCTGCTCGGTCAGGCTGCGGATGGAGGCCAGCTCCTTGTCCCGCGCGCGGGCGACGAACTGGCCGGCGGTGATGAACTCCCGCAGGTCGTCGGCCGAGCCCTGGAGCGCCTGGGCGGCTGCCGTGTCGAGCACCGGACCGGAGTTGTTGGCCCCACCGGTGAGCATCTGGGTCGCCGCCAGCCGGTCGTCCGCGACCGCCGCCGCGTCGCGCCCCTCGGCGAGGAACTCGGTGAGTTGCTCCGGGGTGCCGTCGAGTGCCTTCTGCGCGGCTGCCCGCATGGTCGGCCCGCCGGACTCCAGCAGGCGGTAGGCCCGCACCCGCTCGTCCGCGGCCCACGGCGCGCGCCAGCCCCCGTCGACGTACGCCTGAACGTCAGCCGGCGTTCCGGCCAGGGCCTGGAGGGCGCCGGCCCGCATCGCGGGACCGTCCATCGAGGCGAGCGACTCCGCCGCGGCACGCGCGTCGGCGGCCCACGCCTCGTCCACCCCGCCCTCGAGGAACGTACGTATCGCGGCGTCGTCGGCCAGCAGCATCTCCGCGGCGGCACGCTTGACCGATGGGGTGCCCTCGGTCACGTAGGTGACGAGCACCTCCCGGGCCACCGCCGGGTCCCAGGGATATTCCTCGTCCTCGGCGCTCGCCGGCGCCGCCTGAATGAACGATCCGATCAGCACCGCCGCCGTCGCGACGGCGACACGTCGCACCCAGCCGGGTGTCAGTCGATGATTTTTGAAAAGCGCAGCCCGCATTGACTGTGCAGTCACAGCAACCCCCGTGGAAGCGAGACAAGACAGCCGGAATGCTATCGATCAACAGCAGTGTCCACAAGGCCCGGTCGGACGGAATGATGGGCCGCCACCAATTGGTGACGGCCCATCATTTGTATCGCTCGGTCAGTTCACCCGAAGCTCGACCAGGATGGCCTGCGGCAGGCTACCGCCGTCGCCCGGATCGATCGGCACCGGCCGGTTCGGCGGGATGGTGAACTTCTTGTCGCCGTCCGGCAGTTTCGCCGTCGCCTCGACGGTCTCGTTACCGGCCCGGATCCCGAAGGTCCCCGGAATCTCCAGGGTGAGATAGCCGGATGCGCCCAGCACCTTGAAGCAGTGGTAGAACCCGGAGACGTCGGGGATCTGCTCCACCTGGATCTCGCCCACGGCGCACGGCTGGTCGTCGTCGATCGGCCGGGTCGCCGTCCACATGATGTGGCCGTCACCCTTGAACAGCTTGATCCCGTGGTCCGCCAGGATCTTGTCGGCGCCCGGGTAGTTGAAGTCCTCCTCAAGGGAGGGCGGAGTGTCCGCCGCCGCCGACATGGTTGCCGGCACGATCACTGCGGCACCGCCGGCGGCCACCGTCGCCGCCACGGCCCATCGCACGATTTTCATCTACAACTCCAATCAGATTTGGCGCAGGAAGAACACCGACGGGCGGCTTTCACATGCGCTCAGGCATTCAGGAAAAACCGTCGAGAGAACCGTCACCAAACCCCTTGGCGTTCTCTCGAAAAGACCCGTGCGACGAGGAAGGGTGGCCGCATTTCGACACCCTCAGCGCAGCGCCGGCCCCGGCCTGCCGCTGCTTACGCGGCCCGTCCCCCGGCGAGCGCTCGCGTCACGGCAGGGGCGGTCGCCGCCCGGAGGCGCTCATCGGACGCCCACGTGGCCTGCCGGCCATCGATGCGGAATGCCTGCGTGGGACTCGATCTGACGTGGACAGCATGCATCGACCGTGTAGTCACGGCAACCCCCGTGGAAGCGAGACAAGACAGGTGCACGCTATAGATCCCCATCACCCTGCACAAGCGGTCAAAGGGTGCTCACTCCCCGTCCGGTCCGCGCGCACCGCGCTCAGCAGGGAAAACAACTCCGGAATCACCGGCCTTGCCAGGTGAAAGTTTTCATGCATAGAGTCGTGGCGTGAATGAAAGCGGTGCCTCCAGCGCCGATCGCCTGCTCGATCTCTTCCACGGCGTCCGGCTCACCCCGACCCAGCGGCGCATCGCGCACTGCCTGGTGCGGCACGCGGGCGCGGCGGCCTACCTGTCCGCGGCCGAGGTGGCCGAGCTGGCCGGCGTCAGCCAACCGTCGGTGACCCGGTTCGCCATGGCGCTCGGGCACGACGGCTACCCCGCGCTGCGCCGCCGGCTGCGGGAGCTGAACGCACCCGGCGCCGCGCAGCCGGCCGCCGCCGGGAACGCGCTGCAACGGGCGGTGCACGCCGAGATGGACAACCTCGACCGGCTCGCCGCCCAACTCGCCGACGCCGACCGGGTCGCCGAGGTGGGCAAGCTCCTCGCGGCCAGCCGCCCGCTACCGGTGCTCGGGTTGCGCGCCGCCGCGCCGCTTGCCGCATACTTCGCGTACTTCGCCGCGAAGGTGCACCCGGACGTGCGGGTCCTCGACGACGGGGGCAGCCTGCTCGCCGACCGCCTCGACCAGGCCGTCGTGGCCGGCGCCACCGCGCTGCTCGCGTTCGTGCTGCCGCGCTATCCCCGGGAGACGCTGGACGCGCTGCGCGAGGCCCGCGACGCCGGGCTGACGGTGGTGGCGATCACCGACTCCCCGGTCAGTCCGGCCATCGACCACGCCGAGGTGGTGCTGTCCGCCGCCGTCGGCACCGACCTCGTCTTCGACCTGCACACCGCCCCGATGACCCTGGCCATGGTGGTGCTCCAGGCGATCTGCGACGCCGCGCCGGCCGAGGCACAGGTCCGGCTCGAGGCGTTCGAGTCGTCCGCCGCCCGCCGCCAGTTGTTCCTCGGCTGAGAGGAGTACGAGATGCACCAGCCCGTCCGCGCCGCCCGCGGCACCGTACGCACCGCGAAGGGGTGGCCGCAGGAGGCCGCCCTGCGGATGCTGATGAACAACCTCGACCCGGAGGTGGCCGAGCGTCCCGAGGACCTGGTGGTCTACGGCGGCACCGGGAGGGCGGCCCGGGACTGGCCGTCCTACCACGCGCTGGTGCGGACGCTCACCGAGCTGCGCGACGACGAGACGATGCTGGTGCAGTCCGGCCGGCCGGTCGGGGTGATGCGCACCCACGAGTGGGCACCGCGGGTGCTGCTGGCCAACTCGAACCTGGTCGGTGACTGGGCCACCTGGCCGGAGTTCCGCCGGCTGGAGTCGCTGGGCCTGACCATGTACGGGCAGATGACCGCCGGCTCCTGGATCTACATCGGCACGCAGGGCATCCTCCAGGGCACGTACGAGACGTTCGCCGCGGTCGCCGCCAAGAGGTTCAGTGGCACGCTGGCCGGCACCCTCACCCTCACCGCCGGCTGTGGCGGGATGGGCGGGGCGCAGCCGCTCGCGGTCACCATGAACGGCGGCGTCTGCCTGATCGTCGACGTGGACCGCTCCCGGCTGGAGCGGCGGGCGCACGACCGCTACCTCGACGAGATCGCCGACTCGCTCGACGACGCGGTCGCCCGCGTGCTGGCCGCCAAACGGGACCGGCGGGCGCTCAGCGTGGGCGTGGTGGGCAACGCCGCCACCGTCTTCCCCGAGCTGCTGGCGCGCGGCGTCGGGATCGACATCGTGACCGACCAGACCAGCGCCCACGACCCGCTGTCGTACCTTCCGGAAGGGGTGGAGCTGACGGACGCCCGGGACTACGCGGCGGCCAAGCCGGCCGAGTACACCGACCGGGCACGGGCGTCGATGGCGAAGCACGTCGAGGCGATGGTCGGTTTCCTCGACGCGGGCGCGGAGGTCTTCGACTACGGCAACTCGATCCGCGGCGAGGCGAAACTCGGCGGGTACGAGCGGGCGTTCGACTTCCCCGGCTTCGTGCCGGCGTACATCCGGCCGCTGTTCTGCGCGGGCAAGGGGCCGTTCCGGTGGGCGGCGCTCTCCGGCGACCCGCGCGACATCGCCGCCACCGACCGGGCGATCCTCGACCTGTTCCCGGAGAACGAGCCGCTCGCGCGGTGGATCCGGATGGCCGGCGAGCGGGTCGCGTTCCAGGGCCTGCCGGCGCGGATCTGCTGGCTCGGCTACGGCGAGCGGGACAAGGCGGGGGTGCGGTTCAACGAGATGGTCGCCTCGGGTGAGTTGAGCGCGCCGGTGGTGATCGGCCGGGACCACCTGGACTGCGGCAGCGTGGCCAGCCCCTACCGGGAGACCGAGGCGATGGCCGACGGCTCGGACGCGATCGCCGACTGGCCGCTGCTCAACGCGCTCGTCAACACCGCCAGCGGGGCGTCCTGGGTGTCCATCCACCACGGCGGTGGGGTGGGCATCGGCCGGTCCATCCACGCCGGTCAGGTCTGCGTCGCCGACGGCTCCGCGCTGGCCGGACAGAAGATCGAGCGGGTGCTGACCAACGACCCGGCGATGGGCGTGATCCGGCACGTCGACGCCGGCTACGACGACGCCCGCGAGGTCGCGGCGCGCACCGGCGTCCGCGTCCCGATGGCGGAGTAAGGAGGGGCCCCTTGTTAACGCATTCGGTAGAGGAAGGGCCCCTTCCTAACCGGTTCCGGGAGCTGTGGGACGAGATCGCGCCGGTCGGGCGGGACGCCGGCAGCGGCGGCTACCTGCGGTACGCGCTCAGCGAGCCGGAACGCGCGCTGCGCGGCTGGTTCCGGGAGCAGGCGGACCGGCGCGGCATGCCGGTCGGCGAGGACGGCAACGGCAACCTGTTCGCCTGGTGGGGCGACCCCGCGGCCGGACAAGCGGTGCTCACCGGCAGCCACTTCGACTCGGTGCCGCACGGCGGGGCGTACGACGGGCCGCTCGGCATCGTCAGCGCGTTCCTCGCCGTGGACGAACTGCGGGCCGCCCGGATCACCCCGGACCGGCCGATCGTGGTGGCCGCGTTCGTGGAGGAGGAGGGCGCGCGGTTCGGCGTACCCTGCCTGGGGTCGAGGCTGCTCACCGGCGAGATCGACACCGAGCGCGCGGCCGGGCTGCGCGACCGGGCCGGGGTGACCTTCGCCGAGGCGCTGGGCGAGCGGCCGGCGGGCGCCGACCCGGTCCTGCTCGGCCGCTTCGCGGCCTTCGTGGAGCTGCACGTCGAGCAGGGCCGCGCGCTCGTCGACGCGGACGCGCCGGTCGCGGTGGCGTCCGCGATCTGGCCGCACGGCAGGTGGCGGTTCGACGTCACCGGCGAGGGCAACCACGCCGGTACGACCCGGATGGCCGACCGCCGCGACCCGATGCTCACCTTCGCGTTCACCGTGCTCGCGGCGAACAAGGAGGCCCGGCTGCGCGACGCGCACGCCACCGTGGGCCGGGTGTCGGTGGAGCCGAACGCGACGAACGCGATCCCGTCCCGGGTCACCGGTTGGCTGGACGCGCGGGCCGCGGAGGCGGAGACGCTGTACGGTCTGGTCGAGGCGGTACGCGCCAAGGCCACCGAGCGCGCCGGCCGGGACGGCACCGCGTTCATCTGCGCGCCGGAGTCGACGACTCCGCTCGTCGCGTTCGACGGCGGGCTGGCCCGGCGGCTGGTGACGCTGCTCGACGCGCCGGTGCTGCCGACCGGCGCCGGGCACGACGCCGGTGTGCTGGCGGCGCACCTGCCCACCGCGATGCTGTTCGTGCGCAACCCGACCGGGGTGTCGCACTCCCCGGCCGAGTCCGCCACCGACGCCGACTGCGCGGCCGGGGTGGCCGCCCTGGCCCGGGTGCTGGAGGAGCTGGCATGCCGCTGACCCGCTGGCTGGCCGAGTATGCCTGGCTGCCCGACCACGCCGAGCCGACCCCGGACGTGCTGATCGAGGCGACGGACGGGCGGCTCACCGCGGTCACGCCGCTGACCGGCGGCGGCCCGCCGGCCGCCGGGGTCGAGGTGGACGCGACCCGGTTGCCCGGGCTGACGCTGCCCGGCCTGGCCAACACCCACTCGCACGCCTTCCACCGGGCGCTGCGCGGGCGCACCCACGCCGGCCGGGGCGACTTCTGGTCCTGGCGGGACCTGATGTACGCGGTGGCCGCCCGCCTCGACCCGGATTCCTACCTGGCGCTGGCCCGGGCCGCGTACGCGGAGATGGCGCTCGCCGGGATCACGTGCGTGGGCGAGTTCCACTACCTGCACCACGGCCCCGGCGGCACCCCGTACGACGACCCGAACGCGATGTCCGCCGCGCTCGTGGAGGCCGCCGCGCACGCCGGTGTCCGGCTCACCCTGCTGGACACCGCCTACCTGACCGGGAGTGTGGACGGCGCGGAGCTGGTCGGGCCGCAGCGCCGGTTCGGTGACGGCGACGCGCTGCGCTGGGCGGAACGGGTCGACGCCTTCGACCCGGCCGACGGGCACGTCCGGCGCGGCGCGGCGGTGCACTCGGTGCGGGCGGTCCCGGCCGGGCAGCTCGCCACCGTCGCCGGCTGGGCCGACCGGCACGGGCTGCCGCTGCACGTGCACCTCTCCGAGCAGCCGGCCGAGAACGACGCCTGCCGGGCCGTGCACGGCCGCACCCCGACCCGGCTGCTGGCCGAGCACGGCGTGCTCGGCCGGCACACCACCGCCGTACACGCCACCCACCCGACCGCCGCCGACGTGGCGCTGCTCGGCGACAGCGGCACCGGCGTCTGCCTCTGCCCCACCACCGAGCGGGACCTGGCCGACGGGATCGGCCCGGCCCGGCGGATCGCCGAGGCGGGCAGCCCGCTCAGCCTGGGCAGCGACAGCCACGCCGTGGTGGACCTGTTCGAGGAGGCCCGCGCGGTGGAGCTGGACGAGCGGCTGCGGACCCGCAGACGCGGGCACTTCGGCACCGCCGAGCTGCTCGCCGCCGCCACCGTCACCGGCCACGCCGCGCTCGGCTGGGGTGACGCCGGCCGGCTCGCCGTCGACGAGCGGGCGGACCTGGTGACGGTACGGCTGGACAGCGCCCGCACCGCCGGGGTGCCGCCGGTCGGCGTGTTCTTCGCGGCCACCGCCGCCGACGTGACGCAGGTGGTGGTGGACGGCCGGACCGTGGTGGCCGACGGCCGGCACCTGACCGTGGACGTCCCCACCGAGTTGCGGGACGCGATCGCGGCGGTGCTGTCATGAGGGGCAGCCTGCTGGTGGACAACATCGGCGAGCTGGTCACCAACGACGGCCGGAACGGCGACCCGCTGGGGGTCCGGCGGGACGCCGCCGTGCTGATCGAGGACGGGCAGGTGGCCTGGGTCGGTCCGGCCCGCTACGCGCCCGCCGCCGACCGGCGGCTCGACGCGGGCGGCGCGGCCGTCCTGCCCGGCTTCGTGGACAGCCACGCCCACCTGGTCTTCGCCGGGGACCGGGCGGCCGAGTTCGCCGCCCGGATGGCCGGCGCGCCCTACACCGGCGGCGGCATCCGCACCACCGTCGGCGCGACCCGCGCCGCCTCCGACGACGACCTGCGCGCCGCGGTGGGCCGGCTCCGCGCGGAGATGCTGGGGCAGGGGACCACCACCGTCGAGATCAAGAGTGGGTACGGGCTAACCGTCGCCGACGAGGCCCGCTCGCTGCGGATCGCCGGCGAGTTCACCGACGACACCACGTTCCTCGGCGCGCACGTGGTCCCCGCCGAGTACGCCGACCGCCCGGACGACTACGTGGGCCTGGTGTGCGGGCCGATGCTGGCCGCCGCCGCGCCGTACGCCCGCTGGATCGACGTGTTCTGCGAGCGGGGCGCGTTCGACGCCGACCACGCCCGGGCGATCCTGGCCTGCGGGCAGGCCGCCGGGTTGGGGGTCCGGCTGCACGCCAACCAGCTCGGCCCCGGGCCGGGCGTGCGGCTCGGAGTGGAACTGGGCGCGGCGAGCGTGGACCACTGCACCCACCTGTCCGACGCCGACGTGGACGCGCTCGCCGGCGCGGAGACGGTCGCCACGCTGCTGCCCGGCGCCGAGTTCTCCACCCGGTCGCCCTACCCGGACGCCCGCCGGCTGCTCGACGCGGGCGTGACCGTGGCGCTGGCGACCGACTGCAACCCCGGCTCGTCGTATACCTCGTCGATGCCGTTCTGCGTCGCGCTCGCCGTACGCGAGATGCGGATGACCCCGGCGGAGGCGGTGTGGGCCGCGACCGCCGGCGGGGCGGCGGCGCTGCGCCGCACCGACGTCGGCCGGCTGACCCCCGGGTCCCGGGCCGACCTGGTCGTCCTCGACGCCCCGACCCACCTGCACCTGGCCTACCGGCCGGGGGTGCCACTGATCCGCCAGGTTCTGCACAACGGAGTGCCACGATGACCACCGTCACCATCCTGCCCACCGGGGTCACCCCGGCCGACGTGCTCGCGGTCGCCCGCGGCACCGCCACGGTCGGGCTCGACCCCGCCGCCGTCGACGCCATGGCGACCAGCCGGTCCATCGTGGACGGCATCGAGGCCGCCGGCCGCCCGGTGTACGGCGTCTCGACCGGGTTCGGGGCGCTCGCCAACACGTTCGTCGCGCCCGAACGGCGGGCCGAGTTGCAGCACGCGCTGATCCGCTCGCACGCGGCCGGGGTGGGCGCGCCGATGCCCCGGGAGGTGGTGCGGGCCATGATGCTGCTGCGGGTACGCTCGCTCGCCCTCGGCCGCTCCGGCGTCCGCCCGCTCGTCGCCGAGGCCCTGGTCGACCTGCTCAACCACGAGATCACCCCGTGGGTGCCGGAGCACGGCTCGCTCGGCGCGTCGGGCGACCTGGCGCCGCTGGCGCACTGCGCGCTGGTGCTGCTCGGCGAGGGCTGGGTGCTCGGCCCGGCCGGGGAACGGCTCGACGCCGCAGGCGCGCTGCGCCGGGCCGGGTTGACCCCGATCGAGCTGGCCGCCAAGGAGGGGCTGGCGTTGATCAACGGCACCGACGGCATGCTCGGCATGCTGCTGCTGGCCGTGGCGGACGCCCGGCACCTGTTCGCCATGGCCGACGTCACCGCCGCGCTCGCCATCGAGGCGATGCTCGGCTCGGAGCGACCGTTCCGGCCCGAGTTGCACGCCATCCGTCCGCACCCCGGCCAGGCCGCCTCGGCCGCGAACATCCACCGGCTGTTGCAGGGTTCGGCGGTGATGGACTCGCACCGCGACGACCTGGCGCACGCGGTGCAGGACGCGTACTCGATGCGCTGCGCGCCGCAGGTGGCCGGCGCGGCCCGGGACACGCTCGACTTCGTCGAGGTGGTGGCCGGCCGGGAGCTGCGGTCGGTGGTGGACAACCCGGTGGTGCTGCCGGACGGGCGGGTCGAGTCGACGGGCAACTTCCACGGCGCGCCGCTCGGCTTCGCCGCCGACTACCTGGCCATCGCCGCCGCCGAGGTGGGCGCGATCGCCGAACGGCGGGTGGACCGGCTGCTCGACGTGGCCCGCAACCGGGACCTGCCCGCGTTCCTCTCCCCCGACGCCGGGGTGAACTCCGGGCTGATGATCGCCCAGTACACGGCGGCCGGCATCGTCGCGGAGAACCGCCGGCTGGCCGCGCCCGCCTCGGTGGACTCGCTGCCCACGAGCGGCATGCAGGAGGACCACGTCTCGATGGGCTGGGCGGCCACCAGGAAGCTACGAACCGTGCTGGACAACCTGACCAGCCTGCTCGCGGTGGAGCTGCTGGCGGCGGTACGCGGACTCCAGCTCCGCGCCCCGCTGGAGCCGTCCCCGGCGGGCCGGGCCGCGCTGGACGCGCTCGGCGACACGATCGGCGACCCGGGGCCGGACGTGTTCCTCGCCCCGCTGATGGAGGCGGCGCGATCCGTCGTAGCCGGCCCGCAGCTACGCGCCGCCATCGAGCGGGAGGTCGGCCCGCTCGCCTGAGCACACAGCGCGCCGATTCACGGAAAGCGTGGCTGTTCGCGCTCGGGTAGCCACGCTTTCCGTGCATCAGCGGTCAGCTGAGCGGCGGGAGCACCTTGGCGATCAGCATGGCCAGCTCGCGGAGGGCCTTGCCGCGGTGGCTGACCGCGTCCTTCTCCTCCGGGGTCAGCTCGGCGTTGGTGCGGTCCTGCCCGTCGCCCAGGAAGATCGGGTCGTAGCCGAAGCCGCCGTCGCCGCGCGGCGCGCGCAGCAGCCGGCCCGGCTGCCGGCCGTCGACCAGGTGCTCCTTGCCGCCGGGCAGCACCAACGCCACGGTGCACACGAAGGCGGCGCCGCGGTGCTCGTCCGGCACGTCGCCCACCTGGTCCAGCAGGAGCTGGAGGTTGGCCCGGTCGTCGCCGTGCCGGCCGGACCAGCGGGCGCTGAACACGCCGGGCATGCCGTTGAGCGCGTCCACCGCGATGCCGGAGTCGTCGGCGACGGTCGGCAGGCCGGTGCGCCGGCAGCCCTCCCGCGCCTTGATCAGCGCGTTCTCGCCGAACGTGAGGCCGGTCTCCGGCAGCTCCGGATATTCCGCCACGTCGTCCAGGCCGAGCAGGGCGACCCGGTGGGCGCCGAGCGCGCCGTCGAGGATCCGCTGCAACTCGACGAGCTTCTTACGGTTGCGGGTCGCCAGGAGCACCTTGTTGTCGGTCACAGGTTGAGCGCCTTCCGCTGCGCGTCGGCCAGTTCCAGGCAGCCCGCCACGCCCAGGTCGAGCAGCGCGTCGAGCTGGTCGCGGGCGAAGACGCCGGCCTCGCCCGTCCCCTGCACCTCGACGAAGTCGCCCGTCCCGGTGCAGACCACGTTCATGTCCACCTCGGCGGTCACGTCCTCGGCGTAGCAGAGGTCGAGCATCGGCTCGCCGCCGATCACGCCGACGCTCACCGCGCCCACCGAGCGGTGCATCACCTTCTCCACCCGTCCGGTGAGCGACTTGCGCTCGGCCAGCCAGGTGACCGCGTCGTACAGGGCGACGTACGCCCCGGTGATGGCCGCGGTGCGGGTGCCGCCGTCGGCCTGGAGCACGTCGCAGTCGAGCACGACCGAGTTCTCACCGAGCGCCTTGAGGTCGACGCAGGCGCGCAGGCTGCGACCGATCAGCCGGGAGATCTCGTGCGTCCGGCCGCCGATCTTGCCCCGGACGCTCTCCCGGTCCGAGCGGGTGTTGGTGGCCCGGGGCAGCATCGCGTACTCGGCGGTCACCCAGCCGAGCCCGGAACCCTTGCGCCAGCGGGGCACCCCCTCGGTGACGCTCGCCGTGCAGAGCACCCGGGTCGCGCCGAACTCGACGAGCACCGAACCCTCCGGGTGGGTGCTCCAGCCACGGGTCAGGGTCACCGGTCGGAGTTGGTCGGGCCGCCGCCCGTCAGGTCGCGCCATGCCTGCACCCTATGCGGTGCGCCGATCGCACCGCCTGCCGGTGCCCGCACCGCGGGCGCGTCGTCAGACGTCGTAGCCGGCGCCGGCCCGGACCACCTCGATCGGCCCGGCGTACGCCCCCGCCGCCGACTCCATGGTGTGCGACTCGCTGCCCCAGGCCGGGACGAGATGGGTGAGCAGCAGCCGGCCCACCCCCGCCTTGGTGGCCGCCTCACCGGCCTCGCGGCCGGTCAGGTGCAGGTCCGGCGGATTGTCCACCCCGTCGAGGTAGCTGGCCTCGCAGAGGAAGGCGTCGGCGCCCTGGGCCAGGCGCAGCAGCGCCTCGCAGGGTGCCGTGTCGGCGGAGTAGCAGAGCACCCGACCACCGTGCTCCAACCGCACGCCGTACGTCTCGACCGGGTGGTTCATCCGATCGACGGTGACGGTGAACGGGCCGATCGGGAACGTGCCCGGCTGGAGGCCGTAGAACTGGTAGACGTCCTCGACCGTGGCGTCCTCCTGCCCGTACGCGGTGGCCAGCCGGTCGGGTGCGCCGGAGGGCGCGTACATCGGCAACGGCGGATAGGGGCCGTCCGGGGCGTACCGGCGCACCACCACGTAGTTCACCGCATCGAACATGTGGTCGCAGTGCAGGTGGGTGAGGAGGATGGCGTCGGGGGCGTGCAGCCCGGCGTAACGCTGGAGGGTGGAGAGCGACCCCGGACCGAAGTCGATCAGGAGGCGGAACCCCTCCGCCTCGAGCAGGTAGGCCGAGCAGGGTGATTCGGGGCCCGGGAAGCTGCCGGCACAGCCGAGGACGGTCAGTCGCATCCGGTTGCCTCGATCTCACGGTGGGTAGTCGATGCGTCGGCAGCCGCCCCGCCGTTGATCACCATTGACGCGCTCGCCACGCTGGGCAGCCTACGCGGCAGCCCGGTCGAGCAAGAATCATCTACCGGAAGTTGTCATCAACGTGACACCCATACACGTCCGGATCCGGGACAACGCGGCGATCCGGCCCGGAGGGGGCACCCCCACCGGCCGGACCACCGTGGGCCGTCAGGCCCAGAGTTGACCGTCGAGCGCGTCCTCGGCGTCCGCGAGCGTGCCGCCGTACGCGCCGGTGGACAGGTATTTCCAGCCGCCGTCACAGACCACGAACGCCACGTCGGCGCGGCGGCCGTCGCGGACCGCCTCGTGCGCCACGGCCAACGCCGCGTGCAGGATCGCGCCGGTGGAGAAGCCGGCGAAGATCCCCTCCACCTCGACGAGCTGCCGGGTACGCAGCACGGCGTCCCGGGTGCCCACCGAGAAGCGCCGGGAGAGCACGCCGGCGTCGTACAGCTCGGGCACGTAGCCCTCGTCGATGTTGCGCAGGCCGTAGACCAGCTCGCCGTACCGTGGCTCGGCGGCCACGATCTGGATGTCGTCGACCTTTTCCCGCAGGAAGCGACCCGTGCCCATCAGGGTGCCGGTGGTGCCCAGCCCGGCCACGAAGTGGGTGATGCCCGGCAGGTCGTGCAGCAGCTCCGGCCCGGTCGTCTCGTAGTGCGCGCGGGCGTTCGCCTCGTTGCCGTACTGATAGAGCATCACCCAGTCCGGGTGCTCGGCGGCGATCTGCTTCGCGGTGGCGACGGCCTGGTTCGAGCCGCCGGCGGCCGGCGAGAAGATGATCTCCGCGCCGTACATCCGGAGCAGTTGCACCCGCTCGGTGGAGACGTTCTCCGGCATCACGCAGACCAACCGGTAGCCGCGCAGCTTCGCCACCATGGCCAGCGAGATGCCGGTGTTGCCGCTCGTCGGTTCCAGGATGGTGTCGCCGGGACGGAGCCGGCCGGCCTCCTCGGCCGCGCGGACCATGAACATGGCCGCGCGGTCCTTGACGCTGCCGGTCGGATTCCGGTCCTCCAGCTTCGCCCAGAGGCGCACCGGCGGCGCGCCGTCGGGCACGGTCGGGGAGAGCCGGGGCAGGCCGACGAGCGGCGTGCCCCCGCAGGCGTCGAGCAGGCTGTCGTACCGCGCCATGGCGGGCCTCCCCTAGCGGGCTACGGTGGCGCGCGCGGACACCGCCTGCGCGGATGTCACCGCGCTGTGCGACGCGATCGCGGCTGCCGCCGCGCTGTGCGAGGCGATCGCGGCTGCCGCCGCGAAGCCGAACGCGCCACCCGCCACGGCGGGCAGGATGGTCACGCTGTCGCCGTCGTTGAGCTTGGCGTCGAGCGCGCCGAGGAAGCGGACGTCCTCGTCGTTGACGTAGACGTTGACGAACCGGTGCAGCGCGCCGGCCTCGGTGACCAGGCGTCCGCGCAGGCCGGCGTGCCGGGAGTCCAGGTCGGTGAGCAGGTCGGCGAGCGTGTCGCCGCTGCCCTCGACGACCTTCGCGCCGCCGGTGTAGCTGCGCAGGATGGTGGGGATGCGAACCTCGATGGCCATGGTGTCTCGTGCTCCTCGTTCGGGGTCGTGCCGGGTGACGGAAAGGGAAGGGTGTGCCGGTGCTGGAATCAGCGGTCGGAACACTCGTAGTCGACCGTCGCCGGGCTCTGCCCGAACATGTAGGACTGGACGGCGTGCGGGTCCACGGCGGCGTCCACGATCTCGACCGGCTCCTCGGTGACCACGCCGTCGACGATCCGGAAGGAGCGGATCTCCTCGGCGTCGGGCTCACGGGTCGAGACGAGCAGGTAGTGCGCGCCCGGCTCGCCGGCGAAGGAGACGTCCGTGCGGGACGGGTAGGCCTCCGTCGCGGTGTGCGAGTGGTAGATCACGACCGGCTCCTCGTCGCGGTCGTCCATCTCGCGCCACACCCGCAGATGCTCCATCGAGTCGAACTCGTAGAAGGTCATGGAACGGGCGGCGTTGTCCATCGGGATGTGCCGGGTCGGGGTGTCGCTGCCGACGGGGCCGGCGACCACGCCGCACGCCTCGTCCGGGTGGTCCCGACGCGCGTGGGCGACGATCGCGTCGATGATCGACCGGTCGATGCTCAGCACGCGGACCAGCCTAGCGCCTGGCCGTGGCGAGCGGCGAGGTGGCGACCGTCACCACTCAGTCGATGAGCGCGTTGAGCAGGGATTCCTGGAGATATCCGAGATAGGCGTAGACCGACAGTTGGAACACCCGGGACGAGGCCGGATCGGCGGCGACCGCCTCGTCGAGCTCGTCACCCAGGTCCGTGCCGTCCTTGATCTCCAGCCGGACCCCCATCGCCAGCCGGGCGTCGTTGAGCGCCCGCAGCCACGCCTCGGCCGCCTCGGCGTCCAGCCGCACCTCACCGCCGGCGTCGCCGTCGGGCAGCGCGGCGAGGATCGCGCCGGCCTGGTCGATCTTCGCGGTCTTCAGGTCGCCCTCGGTGTAACGGCGGAACTCGGCGGTGCCGGCGTCGTCGTCCGGGTAGACCTCGGGGAAGAGCCGGCCGACCACCGGGTCGCCGTGGTCGAACCCGTCGGTGAGCAGGCCGACCACCTCGGAGGCGACCTTGCGCAGCACCCGCACCTCGTCGACGGCGAAACTGGCCACGTAGCGGTCGCCCCGGCGACGGAACATGCTCATGACCTCTCCACCGTCGCCCACAGCCCGTACGCGTGCAGTTGCGCCGCGTCGTGCTCCATCCGCTCCCGGGCCCCGCTGGAGACCACCGCCTTGCCCTTGTGGTGCACGTCCAGCATGAGGCGCTCCGCCTTCTCCCGGCTGTAGCCGAAGAGCTTCTGGAACACCCAGGCCACGTACGTCATCAGGTTGACCGGATCGTCCCAGACGATCGTCACCCATGGCCGGTCGGAGACCGGCACCTCGTCGGTGTCCGGCGTCTCGACCGGCGCAACCTGTGGAGCCGCCATGCCCCCCATCGTGCCACCGGATCCGGGTAACCGATGAACCGGAACGGCGCGGCGGTCGGGATCGCCCGCCGGGACCGTGGACGCGGGGTCGGGACCGACCGTGGCGGCCCCCGGCTCAGGCGAGCAGGATGCCGTGGTCGACAGCATCGGCGAGCACCGCGCCAAGCGAGAGCCGGATCACCCCGAAACGGCGGGACACCTCGCGGGACACGTCGAGTTCGACCTCCCGCAGGGCGCGTTGGGCCCAGGACCGGGCGACGTTCGGGTCGTCGTTGCCGGGCACCCGCCAGTGCTGCCAGCAGCCGCCGTTGAGCGCCACGCCGAGCGGCGGGAGCACCTCGTCGCGCTCCGCGCCGGGCAGGGCGGCAAGCGCGTCCAGGGCGCCGGCTCCGGACAGCCCGGCGACCCCGGCCGTGCTGGTGACCAGGAGTACGCGGTCCAGCTCCCGACCGTCCGGATGGTCGGTCAGGCCCCCGCGCACGGCATGGGTGATCCGTCGCCGTACGCCCTCGGCGAGCGGAGCGCCGAAGGTGCGGGCGGCGGCGTCGTCGACGATGCTCCGGACCGCCTCGTCGCACTGCGCGGTGGCGAGCATCGACAACGCCTCCAGCTCGCGGTCGAGCAACTGCGGCAGCCCGGCGCAGCCGACCCCGAAGACGATCTCCTGCACCACCCGCAGGTGGATGTTCGCCAACTCCAGCGCGAGATGCTGGCGGATCCGCCGGGCGCAGCCGCGGGTGTCGCGGTCCAGCCGGTCGGCCAGGTCGGCCGGGTCGACCCCGGCCAGCACCGGCACCCGGCCGTGCGTGCCGGGCGGCTCCGGCGGTCGGGCGGCGGCCCGGCGCAGCCCCTCGGCCACGGCCCAGCCGACAAGCGCCCGGCGCAGGTGCGGCAGCCCGGCCCGGCGGGCCGGGAACCACTGGGCCGCCGCGAGCGCGGGCACCGCGGCGAGCAGCGCCGCGCGGTGGGCCGCGATGGAGACCACCACCGGGTCGAGCCGGCCGGCGGGACCGGACCGGACGGACCCCGTCCCGCCGTCCGCCGACGCCGCCCCGCCGGTGACGCCGGGGGTGACGGCGAAGAACACCGTGACCCGGGCACGCGCCACCTCGGCCAGCAGGTGCAGCTCGGCCGCGCTGAACGTCTGGTCCGCGGAGATCACGAAGAGCAACGCCCCGGCCCGGCCCACGGCGTCCCGCAGCACCCGGCCACCGGCCACGCCGAGGGCGGTGGTGTCCGGCGCGTCGAGCACCGCGAAGTGCCGCAGCAGCGCCACGGGCAGGCTGAGCTCGACCCGGCGCGGCGGCCGGGCCAGCGCGGGGCCGGCGGCGAGCGGGTCGGGGCTGTAGGCGTGCGGCTGGCGGTAGCCCGGCACGTACGCCGCGCGGGTGGCGACCGAAGCGTGGTTGACGAGCAGGTGACTGCCGCTCGGCACGACCAGGGTCCCGGCCGGCGTGCCGAGCAGGCCGGCGATCAGCTCACGCCGGCCCGCGCCGGCCGGGCCGGCCACGACGACGGCGAGCGGCTCGCCCGGCCCGGGTTCCGTCGGACCGGGCCGGACGGGCAGCGGGACGCACCGCGGTGGGCCGGCGCGCCCGCCCGGACCGGGCACGTCGACCGAAGGGAGTGGACCCGGCTTCATCAGGCGGCCTCCCGGTGAGGCGACCGGGCCTGGCCCGGTCGTGGGGATTCTCCCTGGCAGGGATGTCCGAAGAGTACGGGTGTCGTGCATCCGACACCGAACACGTCCGCTACTCACGAATGCGGGGCGAATTACTCAACTTCGCTGCGTGACGGTCCACGCACGACCGGAGCACCATCGATATGCTGCGACGATGACCAGGTGGGGCTTCGTCGGCCGAACGGGTGAACTCCACCGTCTGTTGTCGGCGGTCGATGGCCCGGACGGCCGAGGGCTGATGTTCACCGGTGACGCGGGGGTCGGCAAGAGCCGCCTGCTGCGGGAGGGGGTCGCCACGCTCTCCCCCGAGCGCTACGCGATCTGGTCGGTCGCCGCCAGCGCCGCCACGGCCGCCCTGCCCTTCGGCGGGCTGGTCCAGGTGCTCCCCGCCGCCCAACCGCAGGGTCTCTCCCCCGCCGGGGTCCTGCGCTGGGCCACGGACCTGCTCCAGGAGCAGGCCGCCGGGCGGCCGATCGTGCTGGCCATCGACGACGCACACCTGCTCGACCCGTCCTCGGCGGCGCTCGTGCACCTGATCGCCCGCGCGGAGAACGCCCGGGTGATCGGGACGCTGCGCAACGGCGAGCAGATCCCGCTGCCGATCCGCGCCCTGTGGACCGACGACCTGGCCGACCTGGCCGAGCTGGGTCCGCTCGACCGCGGCGAGACCACCGGGCTGCTCGCCGCGATCCTCGGCGGCCCGGTCGACGCCGGCTCCTCCGACCGGCTGTTCCGGCTCTCCGCCGGCAACCCGCTGCTGCTGCGCGAGCTGGTGCTCGCCGCCGACCACGAGCTCAGGCGCACGTACGGGATCTGGAAGTGGACCGGCCGGCTGGAGCTGGCGCCCAGCCTCACCGACCTGATCGACGCCCGGATCGGCCAGCTCACCCCCGGCGTCCGGGCGGTGGTGGAGCTGGTCGCCTTCGGCGAACCGTTGGGCCTGCACCTGCTGGAGCAGGCGGTCGAGCCGACCGACGTGGAGGCGGCCGAGGAGCGCGGGCTGATCGCCATGGTCCGCGACGACAGGCGGCTCGACGTCCGCCTGGCCCACCCGCTCTACGGCGAGGTGATGCGCCGGCACTGCCCGGTCAGCCGCACCCGCCGGCTTCAGGCCACCCTGGCCGGGCTGCTGGAACAGGTCGGCAAGCGCCGCCGGGACGACCTGCTGCGGGTCGCGGTGTGGCGGCTCGACTCGGGTACGGCGCAGAACGTGGAGCTGCTGCTGGACGCGGCCGTGCAGGCGTTCGGCCGGTACGACGTGCCGCTTGCCACCCGGCTGGCCCGGGCCGCGCTGGAGGCCGGCGGCGGCACCGACGCGGCGGAGCTGCTCGCCACCATCCTGATGTTCGGCGACCGCCCGGAGGAGGCGCTCCGGGTGCTCGACCAGGTCGCCGGGGAGATCCGCGACGACCGGCGGCGCAGCCGCTGGTTGACCGTCCGGGGCATGGTCAGCTATTGGGGGCTCGACCGGGAGTCCACGGTGGAGGAGATCGCCGCCCGCGGCGAGGAGCTGACCGACCCCGCGGACCGGGCCCGGGTGCGCGCCTTCGAGGCCATCATGCGGCTGCACCGGCTGGACGTCGACGTCGCGGTGCGGCTGGCCCAGGGGGTGCTGGACCGCCCGGCCGCCCCGATGGCCGCCCGCGAACTCGCCCGGTGCACCCTCGCCCACCTCCAGGCCGCCCAGGGGCACTACCACCGCAGCGCGAGCGCGATCGCCCGGGTGCAGGCCGAGGCGGCGTGCTGGCGGTCGGACATGCCCTACCTCCAGCTCGCCATGGAGCTGGCCCGGGGCACCCGGCTGGCGCTCTCCGGCGACCTGGCCGGCATCGACGCGATCGTCGCCGACGAGTTCGCCGACCTGGCCGGCGCCGGCGACTTCCGGCTCGGCACCGGCTACCTGGCCATCCTCCAGGCGTACGCGGCGCGACTGCGCGGGCGCGGCGGTGACGCGCTCAAGACCAGCCTGGGCGCCTGCGCGGTGCTCGCCACCAGCCGGGTGTACGCCGGCCTGGCGCACGCCGAACGCGCCCAGGCCGCGGCGTTGCGCGGGGACGCGGAACACGCGACCGAGGCGATGGCCGAGGCGGACCGGACGCACGCGCCCGGGATGGCCGTCCTCTACCCGTGGCTGGAGCAGGCCCGGGGCGCGACCCAGGCGGCGGCCGGCGACCTGCCCGGCGCCGCCAAGCACCTCTGCGCGCTTGCCGACCGGCTGCGCGAGGACGGCCTCGCCGGTCACGAGCTCCTCGTCCTGCTCGACCTGGTCCGGTTCGACCAGGCCGCCGCGCCGGTGGGACCGACCTGCACCGACGGCGGCCGGCGCACCGTGGCGCAGCGCCTGGCCGAGCTTTCCGAGCAGGTCGACGGCGTGCTGCCGCCGCTTGTCGCCAGGTACGGCCAGGCCGCGTTCCACGGCTCCCCGGACGACCTGCTCGCGGTGGCCGACGGCTTCGCCGCCCGGGAGCTCGTCGTCTGGGCGGCCGAGGCGACCGCGATGGCGCTGCACCGGATGCGCGACGCCCGCGCCGGCGTTCCCGGGCCGGCCCGGGAACGCCTCGGCGACCTGCTGCGCCGCTGCGACGAGATCTCCACGCCGGCGCTGCGGCTGCTCCGCCCCGCGCTCAGCGACCGCGAGTGGGAGATCGCCCACCTCGCCGCCGCGGGGCTGACCAGCCGCGCCATCGCCGCCCGGCTCTATCTCTCCGCCCGCACCGTGGAGAACCACCTGCACCGGGTCTACAGCAAGCTCGGCGTCGCCCGACGCAGCGAGCTGCGGGCCGCGCTGCGGTCGATGCCGGGGCACGACGGCACGGATCCGGCCTGAACTCTAGGCTGGGGTGGTGAGCACCCTTCGCCCCGCGCTGTTGACCGACCAGTACGAGCTGACCATGGTCAGCGCCGCGCTCTCCGACGGCACCGCCGACCGGCGCTGCGTCTTCGAGGTGTTCAGCCGGCGGCTGCCGGCCGGCCGCCGCTACGGGGTGGTCGCCGGCACCGGTCGGCTGGTCGACATGATCCGCGACTTCCGGTTCGACCCGGCCGAGATCGACTTCCTCCGCCGCACCGGAGTGGTCGACGACCGGGCCGCGCGGTGGCTCGCCGACTACCGCTTCACCGGCGACATCGACGGCTACGCCGAGGGCGAGCTGTTCTTCCCCGGCTCGCCGATCCTCACCGTGTCGGGCACGTTCGCCGAGTGCGTGGTGCTGGAGACGCTCGTGCTGTCGGTGCTCAACCACGACTGCGCGATCGCCGCGGCGGCGGCCCGGATGGTCACCGCCGCCCGGGGCCGCGCGCTGATCGAGATGGGGTCCCGCCGGGCGCACGAGGAGGCAGCGGTCGCCGCCGCGCGGTCGGCGTACCTGGCCGGGTTCCGGTTCACCTCGAACCTGGCCGCCGGGCAGCGCTACGGCATCCCGACCGCGGGCACCGCCGCGCACGCCTTCACCCTGCTGCACGACGACGAGCGGGCGGCGTTCGCGTCCCAGGTGGCCACGCTGGGCAAGGACACCACGCTGCTCGTCGACACGTACGACATCGCCCAGGGCATCCGCAACGCGATCGCGGTGGCCGGCCCGGAGCTGCGGGCGGTCCGGATCGACTCCGGTGACCTCGCGGTGATCGCCCAGCAGTCCCGCGAGCTGCTCGACTCGCTCGGCGCCACCGAAACCAAGATCATCGTCTCGGGCGACCTGGACGAGTACGCGATCGCCTCGCTCGCCGCCGAGCCGGTCGACATGTACGGCGCCGGCACCGCCGTGGTGACCGGCTCCGGCGCGCCCACCGCCGGGCTGGTCTACAAGCTGGTCGAGGTGGAGGGGCGACCGGTGGTCAAGCGCTCCGAGCACAAGGCCACCATCGGCGGCCGGAAGGTGGCCGTCCGCCGGCACAAGCCGACCGGCACCGCCACCGAGGAGATCGTCGTGCCGCAGGGCGTGCCCGACCGGCAGCCCAACGACAGGCTGCTCCAACACTCGTACGTGGTGTCCGGTGAACCGGTGTCGCTGCCCACCCTGGACGAGTCCCGGGAGCACCTGCGGCAGTGCCTGATCTCCATCCCGTGGGAGGGGCTCAAGCTCTCCGGCGGCGACCCCGCCGTGCCGCTGACCGTCGTACCCGCCACCTGAGGAAGGACCGACCAGATGCCGAACGCCCTGATCATCGTGGACGTGCAGAACGACTTCTGCGAGGGCGGCTCCCTCGCGGTCGGCGGCGGGGCCGGCGTGGCCGGCGACATCTCCCGGCTGCTCGCCGCCGAACCCGGCCGCTGGGACCACGTGGTCGCGACGAAGGACTACCACGTCGACCCGGGTGCGCACTTCGGCGACCCGCCGGACTTCGTCGACTCGTGGCCCCGGCACTGCGTGGTCGGCACCGCCGGCTCCGAGTTCCACCCCGAGCTGGAGACCGGCCGGGTGGAGGCGGTCTTCCACAAGGGCGAGCACGCGGCGGCATACTCGGGCTTCGAGGGGCACGCGCCCGACGGCGAGGGCCTGGCCGACTGGCTGCGCCGCCACGACGTGGACCGGGTCGACGTGGTCGGCATCGCCACCGACCACTGCGTACGCGCGACCGCGCTGGACGCCGCGCGGGAGGGTTTCCGCACCACCGTGCTGCTGGACCTGACCGCCGCCGTCGCGCCGGAGACACTCGACGTGGCGCTGCGCGCGCTCGACGGCGCCGGGGTGGCCACGGTGGGTGAGCCTGTGATCAGGACCGCTTGACCGGGTAATCGCTTGCGACTGTCGTACCCGACGCCCAGGATGGCGCGGGAGGTACGACCCGTCGTGAACCTGAAGCCCTACCGGGACGCGCTCGCCCTGCCCGGCCTGCGGTCGCTGCTGCTGGTGTCGGTGCTGGCCCGCATCCCGCTGACCGCGGTAGGGGTGACGCTCACCTTCTACGTGGTGCTCGACCTGGGGCGGGGCTACGGCGCCGCCGGGCTGGTCGGCGCCGCCGCGACCGTCGGCGCCGCGGTCGGCGCCCCGCTGCTGGGCCGGCTGGTCGACCGCCGGGGGCTACGGCCGGTGCTGCTGCTCACCACGGTCGCCGAGGCCGTGTTCTGGGCTGTCGCGCCCACCCTGTCCTACCCGGTGCTGCTGCCCACCGCGTTCCTGGCCGGGCTGCTCGCCCTGCCGGTCTTCTCGTTGGTCCGCCAGTCGATCGCCGCGCTGGTCCCGGCGGAGCAGCGCCGCCCGGCGTACGCGCTGGACTCCATGTCGGTGGAGCTGTCGTTCATGGTCGGCCCGGCCCTCGCGGTGGCCCTGGCCACCGCCGTCACCCCACGCCTCACGCTCTGGGCGGTGGGCGCCGGGATCGTCGCCTCCGGCGTCTGCTTCTGGCTGCTGGATCCGCCGACCCGGGCCGCCGACGAGCCGGTCGACGTGCGCGGCCCGGCGCCCCGCCGCGAGTGGCTCACCCCGCGCCTGCTCGCCGTGCTGGCGGTCAGCCTGGCCGCCACGCTGGTGCTGGGCGGCACCGACGTGGCCGTGGTGGCGGTGCTCCGCGCCGGCGGTGAGGTCGGCTGGACCGGCGCGGTGCTGGCCGCCTGGGCGGTCGCCTCCCTGGTGGGCGGCTTCGCCTACGGCGCGGTGCGGCGCTCGTTCTCGCCGCTGGCGTTGATGGCGGCGCTCAGCCTCACCACGATCCCGGTGGGCCTGGGCGGGTCGCACTGGTGGCTGCTCTGCCTCGCGCTGATCCCGACCGGTGCGCTCTGCGCGCCCACCATCGCGTCCACCGCGGACGCGGTGAGCCGGCTGGTCCCGGCCGGCGTCCGGGGCATGGCCATGGGCCTGCACGGTTCCGCCGTCACCGTCGGCATCGCCCTGGGCGCGCCGCTCGCCGGCGCGGTGATCGACGCGTCCGCGCCGGCCTGGGGCTTCGCGGTGACCGGCGCGATAGGCGTCCTGGTGGCCCTGGCGGTGCTGCCGGTCGAGCTGCGCCACCGCCGAGCCCGGTCCGCGACGACCACCGAACCCGACCTCGCGCCCCTCACCTCCTGATCCACTCCGCCGACCGGCGGCGTCCCTGACGATCAAGGGGTTTGTGTCGGCGGCGGCCCGGTTCCCGGCGCGAACTCCTTGATCACCGCCTGCCGGTGCCGGCTGGTCACAGGTTCGACACGGTGTGCGGGGACGGGACCACGGTGGGTGGTGGTGTGGGCGACGATGGGAGCGTTCCCAAGCCGATCCTCCGGGAGGCACGCCGTGAAGAGCACCGTGGGCCGCCTGGTCGCACTCGCCCTGATCGCGGCGTCGGCCGCCTGCGCCGAGGCCGCGCCGGCACCCGAGCCGACCGGGCTCGGCGTCGGCGTCGGCTGTCCCGCGTTGGCCGACAGCGGCAGACAGGTGGTGTTCGGCGACGAGATCCAGGCCGAGCTGGGCGGCGTCCTCCTCGGCTCCGGCCCCACCGGCGTGGTGCTGGCGCACATGGCCGCCGGCGACGTGTGCCAGTGGCTGCCCTACGGGCGGGAGTTGGCCGACCGGGGCTACCGGGTGCTCGCCTTCGACTTCGCCGGCTCCGAGGGCTCGCGGGCGCACGGGGTGTCGCTGGCACAGCAGATCACGGCGGCAGCCGGCGCGCTACGGACGGACGGCGCCAGCCGGATCGTGTTGGCGGGCGGGTCGATGGGCGGCAGCGCGGTGCTGGCCGCCGCGCCGACCCTCGATCCCGCGCCGGTCGCCGTCGTCGCGCTCTCCCCGCCCGCCGGCTACGGCGACGCCGACGCCCTCGCGGCCGTCCCGAAGATCACCTCGCCGGTCTTCTACGGCGTCGGGGAGTTGGAGACGAGCTTCGCGGAGTCGACCCGACGGCTCTACGACGCCACCCCGCGCACCACCGCCCGGCAACTCGTGCTCGCGCCCACCGGGGCACACGGGGTGAACCTGGTCGTGCTGGAGGCGGGCGGCGACGTCGACCTGCGCGACCAGTTGGCCCAGTTCCTCACCACCCACGCCCCACCTTCCTGACCGCGCGCGGTTGCCGCCGGAGAGTCGGGCGGGTTCGGGTTGGCGCTTCTTCGATATTGGACTTGTGGTGCCAGGATATGCCGGTTTCGGGCCGGTGTCGGAAGTGCCGCAAGTCCAAGATCTGTGAAGGTTTCTGTCAAGCGGTGGTTTCGAGAGTGCGCCAGATTTGGCGGGCTATGTAGCGTTTGAGGCTGCGGGTGATCTCGGCTGGGGTGCGGCCTTCGGTGGTGCGGCGGTTGATGTAGTCCTTGGTGGGTTGGTGGCATCGTTGCCGGGTTTTGGCGATGGTGTGTAGGGCGGCGTTGAGGGTCCGGTCGCCGCCTCGGTTGAGGCGGTGGCGGGTGATACGCCCGGAGCTGGCGGGGATGGGGCTGACGCCGGCGAGTGAGGCGAAGGCGGCTTCGTTGCGGAAACGGCCGGGGTGTGACCAGGCGGTCAGGGCGATCGCGGCGGTGACGGGGCCGATCCCGGGCTGGTCGAGCAGAGTCGGGCAGAGCTTGTCGACCATGGTGCGGATCTCGGTGAGATTGGCTTTCAGGAGCCGTTCGAGGATCAGGATCTGCTCGGCGAGGGCTGCCAGTTGAGTGCGACGCAGTCGGTCGAGGCCGCTGCCGCTGCCGCTGCTGGTGGTGGTGAGGGTGGTGGCGTGGTGGACCTGTCGCAGGGTGCTCAGGCCACGCATCTGTGAGCGGAGGTCGTCGTCGGCGGTGAGGATCACCGATTTGAACAAGCTGATGGTGGCGGTGCGGGTGTCGCTGTAGTGGCGGCGGCAGACGAGCAGCAGGCGCAGGGCTTCCCGGTCGCCGTCGACGCGGGGCGCGGCGACGTGGTCGGCGGCCAGCACGCCACGAGCGGCGTGCACAGCGTCCAACACGTCGGACTTGCCGCCTCGCCGGCGGCGACCGGCAGCGGGTTTGGGTGCTTCCAGGACGTCCTCGCCCGCGGCGCGCAGGACGCGCAGCAGGCCGACACCGTGACACCGGGCGCCGTCCAGGGCCCAGGCCCGCCGGCCCGTTCCCAACCCCGTCGTCTGCCGGCCGGCCCAGGCCAGCAGGACAGCGGCGCCGTCATCGGTGGCCGGCACGGTGATCTCGGTCAACACCGTCCCGACCGGGGTGAGCACCACAGCGGTGTGCGTATCGGTATGGGTATCCACACCGATGACCGCGTCGACACGCTCGGCCAGACGTTCTGCCAGGATAGGAAGCACGGACGGTTCTCCCTTGCACGGGACGACGTTCGGACGGCGTCGGCCCGGGAGACGATCACCCGGCGGCACATCTGTGATGAGTCACGCGACACGGGCTGCACACCCCTGTCACGGACAGGCTTCTGATCAGGCCAACAAGGTGGGCCGGGCCGACGCCGGCAACCCACGAGGACAAGTCGACTCCACGGCACACCATCTGACAGCGGCCAGATCTTGGATAAGTCACTCGTCGATCACCAACGTCGAACCCTACCGATACCAGCCTCCCGGAACCGGCCCACCTATAGAAGCGTCGACGTGACCGCCCGAGGCCCGACCGGAAACAGATGCCGCTGCCGCACCATGATCGACTCCGCTTCGGCGAGGTGGCGGTATCCCCCACCGCTCGACCCCACCACCTCGGCGGAATGGAGTCGATCAAGCGTGGCCTCCCGCCCACCGGGAGCACACTCCCGCCAAATGGACCACCGGACAACAACCCTGGCCGCCCCACTCCCCGTCTTGTCGCCACCCGGCCACCCTCCCCGGGCGTGATCAAGGAGTTTGCGTCGAATTCTGGCCGGCGTGGCTCCACAAACTCCTTGATCACCCGCTCGACGCGCCACCCGGCGCTCGACGCGCCACCCGGCCCTCGGCTGGGCGGGGTGGGGGAACGCGACGGGCGCCGCGACCCCGGCAGGGGTTGCGGCGCCCGTCGCGTCGGTCGGCGCGGAGCGGGGTCAGCGCTGGTCGAGGTTGCCCGCGGTGTCCTCCTGGTAGCTGGCGCCACCGTTGACCGCGCTGCTCAGTGGCTTGGCACCACCCTCGGGCGGGCCGGCGACGCTCTGCCCGGCGGCCAGCTCGGGGAACTTCAGGTCGAAGGCCGGCCGCTCGGAGCGGATCCGCGGCATCCGGTCGAAGTTGCGCAGCGGCGGCGGGCAGCTCGTGGCCCACTCGAGCGAGTTGCCGTGGCCCCAGGGGTCGTCGACCTCGACCACCGGGCCGGTCTTGTACGACTTCCAGCAGTTCCAGATGAACGGCAGGGTCGAGATGCCGGTGATGAACGCGCCGATGGTGGAGACCATGTTCAGCGTGGTGAAGCCGTCGGTGGCCTGATAGTCGGCGTACCGGCGGGGCATGCCCTCGGCGCCGAGCCAGTGCTGCACCAGGAACGTGGTGTGGAACCCGATCATGGTCAGCCAGAAGTGGATCTTGCCGAGCCGCTCGTCGAGCATCCGGCCGGTCATCTTCGGGAACCAGAAGTAGATGCCGGCGAAGACGGCGAACACGATGGTGCCGAAGAGCACGTAGTGGAAGTGCGCCACCACGAAGTAGGAGTCGTGCAGGTGGAAGTCGATCGGCGGGCTGGCCAGCAGCACCCCGGTCAGGCCGCCGAAGAGGAAGGTCACCAGGAAGCCGATGGCGAACAGCATCGGCGTCTCGAAGGTGATCTGGCCCCGCCACATGGTGCCGATCCAGTTGAAGAACTTCATGCCGGTGGGCACGGCGATCAGGTAGCTCAGGAAGCTGAAGAACGGCAGCAGCACCTGGCCGGTGGCGAACATGTGGTGCGCCCACACGCTCATCGACAGGGCGGCGATGGCGACGGTGGCGGCGACCAGGCCCTTGTAGCCGAAGATCGGCTTGCGGGAGAAGACCGGGATGATCTCGGTGATGATGCCGAAGAACGGCAACGCCACGATGTAGACCTCGGGGTGCCCGAAGAACCAGAACAGGTGCTGCCACAGCATCGGCCCGCCGGTGGCCGGGTCGTACACGTGCGCGCCGATGATCCGGTCCGCGGCGAGCGCGAACAGCGCGGCGGCCAGCAGCGGGAAGACCAGGATCGCCAGCAGGCTGGTGACGAGCATGTTCCAGGTGAAGATCGGCATCCGGAACATGGTCATGCCGGGGGCGCGCAGGGTCAGGATCGTGGTGATCAGGTTGACCGCGCCGAGGATGGTGCCCAGACCGGAGATGGCCAGGCCGACCACCCACATGTTCGCGCCGACGCCCGGCGAGTGCTCGGCGGTGCTCAGCGGCGTGTAGGCCGTCCACCCGAAGTCGGCCGCGCCACCGGGGCTGATGAAGCCGGCCACGGCCAGCGTGCCACCGAAGAGGTAGAGCCAGTAGGCGAAGGCGTTGAGCCGGGGGAACGACACGTCGGGCGCGCCGATCTGGAGCGGCACCACGTAGTTCGCGAAGGCGAACACGATGGGCGTCGCGAAGAACAGCAGCATGATCGTGCCGTGCATGGTGAAGAGCTGGTTGTACTGCTCGGGCGACAGGAACTGCAGCCCCGGCCGCGCCAACTCGGCGCGCATGATCAGGGCCATCAGGCCACCGATCATGAAGAACGCGAACGCGGTGACCATGTACATGATCCCGATCTGCTTCGCGTCCGTGGTGCGCAGCAGCCGCGCGATGGCCGACCCCTTGACCGGCTCGCGGACCGGCCAGGGCCGGGTCACGACCGGCTTGGGTGCGACGGTGGTCACGAGTGGCCTCCGGTTCTGGGTTGTCCCGCTCGGCGCGCTGGTCATCGGCGCAGCCGTCATCCGCAAGGAGGATAGTCCCCGGTAGGTGGCCCCGCCGCCGGGGGTGGGCAGCTACGATCTTCGGTCTCCTACAGCGGGCCGGTGAGGAGCCGGTAGTGCTCTCCGAAGATCCGCCCGCCGCGTCCGCGCAGCAACGGGTCGCGCAGCGCCGGCGGCACGTCGCGGGTGCGGTTGCGGTCCCGGGTCCGGTCCCGCACCCAGCGGGTACGCGGCCGACGGCGACTCTCGTACGCGATCAGCGCGGCCTCGACGCTGCCGGCCGCCTTGAGCGATTCGGCCAGCACGACGGCGTCCTCCAACGCCATCGCCGCCCCCTGCGAGAGGGTCGGCGCGGTGGCGTGAGCGGCGTCACCGACGAGCAGCACCCGACCGTGGAACCAGCGCCCCAACTCGACCTCCTCGGTGCGGTCCACGTGCACCGTCTCCAGCGCGGCGAGCACCTCGGGCACCGGCCCGCCGTAGCCGTCGAACAGCTCGTGCATCCGGGCCTGCGGGTCGGCCGGCACCGTGGTGCCGGCCTCGTCGGCATAGCAGTAGAGCCGCCCGGCGCCGAGCGGCACCATCAGGAAGCCGGCCCGCTGGCCGAGCAGCGCGGTCCAGTCGGCGACCGGTGGGCCGTCGCGCACCACGGCTCGGTAGATCACCTGCCCGGCGGGGCGGGGCGGACCGCCGAGGGCGGCCAGGGCCCGCACCGCGGAGCGCGGGCCGTCCGCGCCGACGACCAGGTCGTACTCCCCGCCCGTGCCGTCGGTGAAGCCGACCGCGACGCCGCCGGGCAGCGGTTCGACGGTGCTCACCTCGGCGCCATGCCGGACGGCTCCGCCGGCGCCGGTGAGCAGCACCCGGTGCAGTTCGGCGCGAGGCAGGGCCCGGCACTCGCCCACCCCGGCCCAGAGCGCGTCCAGGTCCACCTCGCACAGCGGCGCCCCGTCGGCGTCGAGGAAGCGCTGCCGGTGGATCACCTGCCCGAGCGGTCGCAGCGGCCCGTCCAGGTCGAGCCGGCGCATCGCGCGGGCCGCGTTGCCGGGGAGATAGAGACCGGTGTCGACGCGCTCGGTGGGTGGCAGCCGCTCGGTGACGTCCGGTCGGAACCCCGCCAGGCGCAGCGCCCGGGCCACGGCGAGGCCCGCGATGCCGGCGCCGACGACGAGGATGCGCAGGGGAGAACCACCCATCGTGGGGTACGCCTCCGGAGGGGTGTGGAACGCGACGGAGGCAAGACACTACTCGCCGCAACCGGGTGGCGGAAGTGCCGGTCGGCCCTGGTTCGCACGCCGTTCGTGCCTAGTGAACCTCTCATCTTAACCGGTTCATTTGCGGCGGAGTTTCAAACATGTAAATCTATGCTGGTCCATGGGAGCGCTCCCGCACCTATCCCCCGACCGACCGGCGCCCCTCGCGCCGACCCAAGGAGCATCATGAAGCGTCCACTCAGGGCCCTCGCCGCGGCCGGTCTTCTGGTCGCCGGCACCGTCGTCGCCGTCGCCCTCGGCGGCAGCGCCTCCGCCGACACCCAGATCTGTGAGCAGTACGGCTCGACCACGGTCGGCGGCCGGTACGTGGTCCAGAACAACCGCTGGGGCACCAGCGCCCAGCAGTGCATCAACGTCACCTCGTCCGGCTTCTCCATCACCCGGGCGGACGGCTCCGCGCCGACCAACGGCGCGCCGGTCTCCTACCCGTCGATCTTCTTCGGCTGCCACTACACCAACTGCTCCCCCGGCACGAACCTGCCGGCCCAGGTCAAGAACATCAGCAGCGCACCGAGCAGCATCAGCTTCAACTACGTCGGCGGCGCGACCTACGACGCCGCGTACGACATCTGGCTCGACCCGTCGCCCAAGAAGGACGGCGTCAACCAGATGGAGATCATGATCTGGCTCAACCGGCAGGGCTCGATCCAGCCCATCGGCTCCCCCGTCGGCAACACCACCATCGCCGGCCGGAACTGGGAGGTCTGGCGGGGCAGCAACGGCTCCAACAACGTCATCTCGTACGTGGCGCCGTCCGCCGTCTCCAGCTTCAGCTTCGACGCGATGGCGTTCATCAACGACACCCGCAACCGGGGCGCGATCACCAACGACTGGTACCTGACCAGCATCCAGGCCGGCTTCGAGCCGTGGCAGGGCGGCGTCGGGCTGGCGGTCACCTCGTTCTCGCAGAGCGTCAACCTCGGCGGCAACAACCCGCCGCCCACCGGCGGGCCGACCACGCCGCCGCCGTCGGGCAACGCCGCCTGCACCGTGACCTACAAGGCCAACGCGTGGAACAGCGGCTTCACCGCCGACGTGACGGTCAAGAACACCGGCAACAGCACCATCAACGGCTGGACCCTGAACTACAACCTGCCCTCCGGGCAGACGGTCACCAGCGCGTGGAACGCCACCGTGACGCAGAACGGCTCGGCGGTGACCGCACGGAACGTCAGCTACAACGGCACGCTGTCCCCCGGCGCGTCGACCAGCTTCGGCTACCAGGGGAACCTGAACGGCAGCTACTCGTCGCCGAGCAGCTTCACCCTCAACGGCACCACCTGCGCCCGGGGCTGACACCGGAAACGACGCGGGGCGCGGTCCGTGCGGACCGCGCCCCGCACCATCTGCCGGCTCAGCCGGCGAGGGCGTCGATGTCGCGCATCTCCTCGGCGGTCAGCGAGAACCCGAACACGTCGGCGTTGGCCCGGATCCGCTCCGGCGTGACCGACTTCGGGATGACCACGATCTCGTGGTCGATGTGCCAGCGCAGCACCACCTGGGCCGGCGAGACGTCGTGCGCCTGGGCGATGCGGACCAGCACCGGGTCGGACAGGTCGCTCGTCGCGAGCGGGCTGTAGCCCTCAAGCGCCACCCCCCGGTCCCGGTGGGCGACGTGCGTACCCCGGTCGTACTGTGACGGGCTCCAGCGGATCTGGTTGACCGCGGGCGTCTCCTCGGTGGCCTGGATCAGCTCGTCGAGCTGCGCGATCGAGTAGTTGCTCACCCCGACGGCGCGGGCCAGGTTCTCGTCCCGGGCCGCGAGCATCTCCCGCCACAGCGGGATGCTGTCCCCCGGCGCCGACGGCGGCCAGTGCACCAGCCACAGGTCGACATACTCGACGCCCAGCGCGGCGAGGCTCGCCTCGATGGTCTCCCGCTCCCGGCCCACCCGGTCCGGCGGCAGCTTGGTGGTGATGAACAGGTCCTCCCGGCGCAGCCCGCTCTCCGCGACCGCGCGCCCGACCTCCTTCTCGTTGCCGTACATCGTGGCGGTGTCGAGGTGCCGGTAGCCGGCGTCCAACGCGGCGAGCACGGCCCGGTAGCCGTCCTCGCCGGTGGCCCGCCAGGTGCCGAAGCCGAGCAGCGGGATCCGGACGTCGCCCGGGAGCGGGAGGGTGGGTTGGTCGAGGTCCATGCCGACCGTTCTACCCGTGATCGTCGCCGGCATTCCGGCGGGCGGGCCGGGTCTGACGGAGAATGCGGAAATGGCGGACCGGCTGGCGGACTACCGGCGCAAGCGGGACGCCGCGCGTACCCCGGAACCGGTGCCCGAGCGGTCCCCGGCCCGGAAGCGGGCCACGCGGCGCGCCCCCCGCTTCGTCATCCAGCAGCACCACGCCCGCAGCCTGCACTGGGACCTGCGGCTGGAGCACGACGGCGTGCTGGCCTCCTGGGCGGTGCCGCGCGGCCTGCCCCGCGACCCGGGCCGCAACCACCTCGCCGTCCACACCGAGGACCACCCGATGGAATACCTGACGTTCCACGGCGAGATCCCCGCCGGGGAATACGGCGGCGGGCGGATGACGGTCCATGACACCGGCACCTACCGCGCGGAGAAGTGGCGCGACGACGAGGTGGTCGTGGTGCTGGACGGGCGGCGCACGAAAGGGCGGTACGTCCTGTTCGCCACCGGCGGCCGGGGCCGGGACTGGATGGTCCGGCGCACCGACCCGGCGCCGGCGGGCTGGACACCGATGCCCGAGCTGGTCCGCCCGATGCGACCCGCCGAGGGCCGGCGGCTGCCGCACGACGCCGACGCCTGGGGGTACGAGCCGCGTTGGGCGGGCGTGCGGGCGATGGCGTACGTCTCCGGTGGCCGACTGCGGCTGCTCGACGGCGACGACGCGGAGATCACCGGCGCGTACCCCTGGTTGCGGGCCATGGCCGAGGAGTTGGCGCCCACCGAGGTGGTGCTCGACGGCGTGCTGGTGCGCATCGACCCGGCCGGGCGGGTCAAGCCGCCCAGCAGGCGGGACGGCCAGTTCCTCGCCGTCGACCTGCTCTGGCTGGAGGGCCTGACCACCCTGGACGTGCCGTACGCGCAGCGCCGCGAGCTGCTCGACTCGCTGGCGCTCGCCGGTCCGCACTGGCAGACTCCGCCGTGGTTCCCGGGAGTCGGCGCGGACGCCCTGCGGGCCGCCCGTGAGCAGAAGCTCCCGGGAGTGGTGGCGAAGCGCCTCGACTCCCCGTACGAGCCGGGCCGGCGCAGCCGGCACTGGCTGAGCATCGACGCGAGCTGAGGACCACCGTGCACCTGACGCACCTGGAGTGCCCGCGCTGCGGCCTGGAACACCCCGCCGACACGTTGCAGAACCTGTGCGGGTGCGGCTCCCCGCTGCTGGCCCGCTACGACCTGGCCACGGTCGCCGCCACGGTGGCCCCGGAGCAGTTCGGGCTCCGCCCGGCCGACCTGTGGCGCTACCGGGAGCTGCTGCCGGTGGCGGATCCCCGGTTCGTCACCACGCTCGGCGAGGGCTGGACGCCGCTGTGGCACGCCCCGGCGTACGGCCACGAGATCGGGGTGGACGAGCTGATCGTCAAGGACGAGGGGCTGACCCCGACCGGGTCGTTCAAGGCCCGGGGCGCGGCGGTCGGCGTGAGCCGGGCCCGGGAGCTGGGCGTCGAGCGGATCGCCATGCCGACGAACGGCAACGCCGGGGCGGCCTGGGCGACGTACGCGGCCCGGGCCGGCATCGGCGCGACCATCGCCATGCCGTTGGCCGCGCCGACCATCTGCCGGCAGGAGTGCGTCGCCGCCGGGGCGGACCTGCGGCTGGTCGACGGCCTGATCAACGACGCCGGCCGGGAGATCGCCGGGCTGGTCGCCGAGTCGAACGGGCGGATCTTCGACGCCGGCACGCTGCGCGAGCCGTACCGGCTCGAAGGCAAGAAGACCATGGGGTACGAGATCGTCGAACAGCTCGGGTGGCAGGTGCCCGACGTCATCATCTATCCGACCGGCGGCGGCGTCGGGCTGATCGGCATCCACAAGGCGCTGCACGAGCTGCGTGAGCTGGGCTGGGTCTCCGACCGGCCGCCCCGGCTGGTGGCGGTGCAGTCCACCGGCTGCGCGCCGATCGTGCGCGCGTTCGCGGCCGGCGAGGCGCGGGCCACCCCGTGGGCGGACGCGCGGACCGTCGCGTTCGGCATCACCGTGCCCGCCCCGCTCGGCGACGAACTGGTCCTGAGCGCGCTCCGGGACAGCGCCGGCACCGCGATCGCGGTGGACGACGCGGAGATCCTCACCGACCTGCGCGACTTCGCCGCCCGGGAGGGGCTGCTGCTCTGCCCGGAGGGTGCGGCCTGCCTGACCGCCGCCCGGCACCTGCGCGCCGGCGGCTGGATCCGGCCCGGCGAGCGCGTCGTCGTGCTCAACACCGGCGCCGGCATCAAATACCCCGACCTGGTATAAGGAGGGGCCCCTGCTTAACGCTTCCGGTAGAGGCGGGGCCCCTTCTTAACACCAGCGCGCGCGAGCGCGCGTCAGGACGTCGGGGGCTCGTCCCGGCCCGCCTCCTCGGCGGCGTCCGCCTCCTCCTTCGTCCGGTGCACCGCGCCGTCGGCGTGCTCCGGCGGCCCGTAGACGGTGTAGAGCACCAGCGGGTTCGGCCCGGTGTTGACGAAGTTGTGCTTGGTGCCGGACGGCACGACCACCAGGTCGCCGGCGACGACCTCCTGCTTCTCCCCGGCCACCCGCGCCTCGCCGGTGCCGCTGACGAAGGTGAGGATCTGGTCGATGCCCTCGTGGACCTCCTCGCCGATCTCGCCGCCCGGCGGGATGGTCATGATGACCAACTGCGTGTGCTCCCCGGTCCAGAGCACGCGGCGGAAGTCGGGGCTCTTCTCGGCGACGGTCGCGATCGTGAAATGCTCCATGTCCCGGTCATACCCCGTTCGCGTGCCCGCCACGCCGGGAGTGACGGATGGCGGAATTCCCCACGCCGGACAGGTTTGGATCCGCTCCGGACGGGCAACTGCCGTCGACAAGACCGGTGCGGGCTGGGCCGGTCGAGCCAGGTCCCCGCTGACGTACCGCCGTACGGCTGCGACGGTGGGAGACGGCCAGAGCGCGGCGACGTTACGACCGGACGGTCGTGCGGCGCCGCGCGCTCGTGTGCCGGGTCAGGCGAGCACGGCCAGGTGGAACGGGCGGTCCGCGTGCCCGCTCGCCGCGTGCGTCTCGACGAAGACCGCGTTGGCGATGCCGGCCCGGGGCGCCACCGTCAGCACGCCCTGCTGGGCGAGCCCGCCGCCGTTGGCCGGACCCACCGTGCCGACGTACGCCGCCCGGGCGACGTCCTGGTCGAAGGCGACCTGGTACATCCCGGCGGCGAGCCGGGTGGCCGACGTGGCGCCGAGGCCGCGGACCAGCCTGCCGTTCGCGTCGACCACGGCGAACAGGACGCGGGCGGTCGCCGGCAGTCCGGCCGCCCCGTTCGAGTTGATCTCGGTGTCGACCCGTGCGACCTCCGGCACGCTCGGAGTGGGCTGGCCGGTCGCTCCCCTCCTCGATCTGGGGCTGGACATCGTGGTCCCCTCTACTACCGGTACGCCGGCGGAAGGCGTTCGTGGTGTGCCAGGCGATCAGCGCCGATCACTCTCCTGCTCCGAAGCTATGCCGACGCACCGCCCACCAACCACTGACAGCGCTGTCCGATCATGGACAGTCAGCGGCTGTGAGCTGCGAAAACGTCAATCGTCCGGGTCACGGGTCGGCACCTGGCCGCGGCAGCGCAGCCGAAGCTCGTACTCCTGCCCACCGCCCACGAAGCGCACCTCGACGTGCTCGTCCGGCCCCGCCTCGGCGTCCTTCGTCCGATATCCGGGCGCCGGGGACCAGGTCACCACGCGGACCCCGGCGGGCACGCACTCGGCGAGCACGCTGCCGCCGGGCGTCACGAAACTGCGCCGGGCACCCGTCGCGGCCGGCGTCGCCGACCGCGGGCCGCGCGTCGTCGCCGTCGCGGCCGGGTTCGCGCCGGTCGGGCTCGGCACCCCCGGATCGGGTACGGCGAGCGCCCGCGCCACGTCCCGCTCGGTGCGCACCCCGCCCGCCGTACCGGTGATGCCCGCACCCACCAGGTCGACGGCGGCCAACCCGACGAGCGTGGCGGCGACGGTGGTGGCCAGCCAGCCGGTGACGGCGAGGAGGGTACGGCGGTCCATGCCCCGAGTGTGCCCCGCGACCGGGTTGGGCGGGTCTCTGGGCAACGCTAAGGTCCGGTTAAGGAGCCTCGGCGGCGTCCCCGGTGGGGGCTACTCTGCCTTGCGTGGCGCGCCTGCTGCTCATCGAGGACGACCTGACCATCCGCACTCCGCTGCTGCGCGCCCTACGCGAGTTCGGGCACGCCGTCGCGGCGGCGTCGACCGCCCTGGGTGGACTGCGCGACGCGCTCGACGACCGGCCCGACCTGGTCGTGCTCGACCTCGGCCTGCCCGACCTGGACGGCGGCGAGTTGCTGCGGATGCTGCGCGCGGTCAGCGCGGTGCCGGTCGTGGTGGCGACCGCCCGCGACGACGAGGTCGAGATCGTCCGCCTGCTCGACGCGGGTGCCGACGACTACCTGGTGAAGCCCTTCACCGCCGCCCAACTGGACGCGCGGGTCCGCGCGGTGCTGCGACGCGCCGCGAGTGGCGGCGCGACCGAGACCGCGCTCGTGGTCGGCGGGCTGCGGATCGACAGGCGCGCACGCCAGGTCACACTCGACGGCGCGCCGGTGGAGCTGACCCCCCGCGAGTTCGACCTGCTGCATCATCTGGCCGGCCGGCCCGGGCAGGTCGTCACCAAGCGGGAGCTGCTCACCGAGGTGTGGCGGATCCCGTACGGCGGGGCCGACAAGACCGTCGACGTGCACCTGTCCTGGCTGCGCCGCAAGCTCGGCGAGAGCGCCCAGGCGCCGCGCTACCTGCACACGGTGCGCGGCGTCGGGGTGCGGCTGGACGTGCCGGGGCACGACGGGTGAGGGGCCGGCTGACCCTCCTCGTCGCGGCCGTCGGGGTGCTCGTCATGATCGCGTTCCTGGTGCCGCTCGCGGTGCTGGTGCGCACCGTCGCCGCGGACCGCGCGACCGCCCGGGCCACCGCCGACGTGCAGCGCCTGGTCGCGGTCGTCGGCACGGCCACACCGGAGACCGTCGGGCTGACCGTGGACCAGCTCGCCACCGACACCGGCCGTGAGGTGAGCGTCTACCTCGCCGACGGGACCGTGCTCGGCGCGCGGGCGCCGCGCACCCCGGCGGTCGCGCTGGCCGCCTGGGGGCAGAGCCTGACCGTCGAGTCCGACGCCGGGCGGGAGGTGGTGGTCGCGGTGCAGGGCCGCCCGGAGGGGACCGGCGTCATCCGTACCGTCGTCCCCCCGGCCGAGCTGACCGCCGGCGTGACCCGCGCCTGGCTGGTCCTGGCGCTGCTCGGCGCGCTGCTCGTGCTTGTCGGCCTCGTGGTCGCCGACCGGCTGGCCGGCACCCTGGTCCGGCCGATCTCGGCGCTGTCCGCCGTCTCCCACCGGCTCGCGAACGCCGAGCTCGACGCCCGCGTCGAACCGGCCGGGCCGGTCGAGCTGCGGGAGGTCGCGGGCGCGTTGAACCACCTCGCCGAGCGGATCCAGGTGCTGCTGCGCGAGGAACGCGAGCAGGTGGCCGACCTGTCGCACCGCTTGCGTACCCCGTTGACGGCGTTGCGGTTGGAGGCCGAGTCGTTGCGGGACCGGGACGACGCCGCCCGCCTGACCGCCGCGGTCGACGGCCTGGAACGCGCCGTGACCGGCGTGATCCGGCAGGCCCGGTGGCGCAGCACGGCGGCGGCCGGGGGCACCTGCGACGCGGCTGCCGTGGTCGGCGAGCGGGTGACGTTCTGGTCGGTGCTCGCGGAGGACACCGGCCGGGTCGTGACGCTCGACCTCGCTCCCGGTCCGCTGCCGGTGCGGTTGGGCGGTGACGAGCTGGCCGCCGCCGTGGACGCGCTGCTGGGCAACGTGTTCGCCCACACGCCCGACGGCACCCCGTTCGCGGTGCGGCTCACGGCGGAGGACGACGAGGCGGCGCTGACCGTGGCCGACCGCGGCCCGGGGCTGCCGCCCGGCCCGGTGCGGCGGGGGGCCAGCCGGGCCGGGTCGACCGGGCTCGGTCTGGACATCGCCGAGCGGGCCGCCCGCGCGGGGGGCGGCCGGCTGGAGCTGTCGACGAATCCGGGCGGCGGCGCCCGGGTGGTGCTCCGGCTGGACGTCGTGCGTCCACACTGACCGCCCCGCCGTTGGCGCCGCCACTTCAGGATCACGCGGGCGGGGGCGGTCGAGGGAGCGCGTCACGCTTCCGGGAATGGCGAGGCCCGGGGGTGATGATCGATCTCGTGAAGGCGTGGTGTCCTCCGGTCCGCCGCCGGCAGCCCTTAACCCCGCCTTGTCCTTCGGCTAGCGCGACCCTCACCGTCCGGCGCGCATCGTCGACGCCAGGATTCGAGGAAAGGTGACGACCATGCGACGTACTTCCCTGATGCTGGCGGCGGCCGGTGGGGTCGCCGTGCTGGCGGTGACCGGCGTGGCGCTCGGCGTGACCGCGGCGGACCGGTCGAGCGGGCGTTCCGCGCCGGCCGCCGTGACGGTGGCGGACGACCCGGCCCGGGCCGGTGACGACGACTCGGCCGGAGCGACGTCCGGCGACGACAACCCGGCCGGGACGACGCCCGGCGACGACAACCCGGACCGGTCGGCGAACGGGGGCGAGGACAATCCGGACCGGCACGGGACGGCCGACGACGACCCGGCTCCGGCCGTCACGAGCGGCGAGGACAACCCGGCCCGGCAGGGCCGGGACGACGACGGCACGGACGCCGTCCCGGCGGCCGGCGGCGGGGTGAGCCGGCAGCGGGCCGCCGAGGTGGCGCTGGCCCGGACCGGTGGCGGCCGGGTCACCGAGATCGAGGCGGAGACCGAGCACGGCCGTCCGGCGTGGAGCGTCAAGGTCGTCCGGGACGGATGGCGGCACGAGATCAAGGTCGACCGGGGCACCGGCACGGTCGTGGAGGCCGAGCGGCAACGAGCCGAGGCGGACGACCGGGGCAGGGACGACCGGGGCGACGACCACGGCCGCGCTCGCGGCGACGACTGACGTGACGAACGGGGGCCGCGGGGCCGGGTGCGGAGAGGTCTCCGTACCCGGCCCCGCCGTTCTCACCGCAGCGTGCACCGCAGTTCGGCCGGCGCCTGGTTGTCACCGGAGGCGACCAGGCCCCAACTGGTGGCACCGCCGGCCGGCAGGGCACCGTTCCAGGCCGCGTTCGTGGCGGTCACCCGCGCGCCGGACTGGGTCGCGCCGGCGTTCCAGGCGTTCACCAGCCGCTGCCCGCCGGCGAACACGATCTCGCTGCTCCAGCCGGCGGCGGCGGACGTGCCGGTGTTACGCACGGTCACCTCGGCCTGGAAGCCGCCCGCCCACGCGCCGGTGACCGTCCAGGTCGCCGCGCAGCCCGTGTCGGACGGGGGCGTGCCGGTGGGCGTCGGGCTCGGCGAAACGGTCGGACTGGGCGAGACGGTCGGGCTCGGCGAAACGGTCGGGCTGGGCGAGGCGGTCGGTGACCCCGTCGAGCCGTCCGACGTGGTGTAGGCGACCGGCGTGTACGCGGCCGAGCAGGTGCCGCCGCACGAGGACGGCAGCGAGAACCGGTACACCCGGCCGCCGTTGATCAGCGCCCCGGTGACGTCCCGCACCCGGATCTGGAAGTCGGTGCCCGCGCCGAGCACGTACGCCTGGCCCATGTCGCTGTTCATGGTGGCGGCCCGCCACACCCCGTCGGCCAGGTACTCCACGCCGTGGATGCCGTTGGCCAGGTGGGAGACCGCGATGGCCGGCCAGTAGCGTTGCGCGCCACGCAGGAAAGCGATCCGGATGTCGCCGGAGTAGCCGGGCGCCGGCACGAACGACCAGGAGACCCGGCGGTTGTTCCAGTGGTTCGGGTAGAGGTCGCCGACCGGGACGCCGTCGCGGGCGAAGCGGTTCAGCGAAGCGGTGGACAGGTCCAGGTGGTTGCGGTCGTCCCGGCACCAGGCGTTGCCGTCGCCGCAGGAGTCGGCGACCACCATGGTCAGGGTCGCCCCGTTGTAGCCGTCGGCGACCCAGGATCCGTTGCGGCAGAACGGTTGCCCCGGCGCGCCGTCGTTGGTGCCGGTGCAGCGGTCGCCGATGGTCACCTGGACGAACCGGCCGCAGTTGAGGCCGTTGTTCCACAGCCCGATCCGGTCCGCCTGTGCCGGCGGCAGCGGCCGGACCGGATAGGACGTGTAGTCGCCGGGCATGTCGTAGACGTTGAGCGCGACGAAGTCCGGCGAGTCCAGTTCGGACTGCGGCAAACCGCAGCCGCCGTACGGGGAGCCGAGTCCGTCGAAGTGGGTGGCGTTGCCGGTGACCGGCGCGGGTGGGTCGTCGACCGCGAGCGCGGGCAGTTGACCGGCGACGAGCAACGCGGTCGCGGCGGCGGCCAGGGCCGCGGCGGACCGGAGGCGGGACTGCGGGGTCATGGGTTGGCCTTCCAGGCGGGCCGACCCGTGGCACGGGTCGGCTCAGGGGTGGTGGTTGCCCGTCCTGCCCGGCCGCGCCCGCCCGACCATGCCACCACCGCGACGCTCGACGTGTCAATGTCATCCACATCGCCCGCGTGAGCGACTGGTGACGCTGAGCAATCGAGCCGCTACATTTGAAGTATGGTCCTCGCACCCGAAGGCCGACCGCCGGACCCGATCTACCGTCCCGTGCTGCCCGGTCGTCGGGGTGAGTTGGAAGCTCTGGCCCACCTCGACGACACCGTCGCCGCGCTGCTCGCACCGGTCGTCGACGTCCTCGCGACCGAGCCGGGCCCGGTCGACGCGCTCGGGCGGCTGCCCGCCGGCGTCCTGCCCGCGGTGGACGTGTCGGCGCTGCCGGACGTGCCGGAACACGATCCGGTGCGATGGGGCGTACCCGTGGTGCCGGTGATCGGCCTCGCGGAGAGTGACCGACGGCTGGCGGCCCACGGGGCGGCGGCCCGGGCCTGGGCGGGGCGGGCAGTGGTCCGGCTGCGCACCGGCCCGGACCGGATCGGTCCGGACGCCGCCACCGCGGCGGTGGAGCGGGTGTGGCGGTCGACCGGGCTGGTGCCGGAGCAGTGCGACCTGCTGCTGGACGCGGGTGACGTGTGCTGCCTGGCCGACGTCCGGGTGGCCGAGCCACGGGTGCGGCGGGCGGCGCAGTGGGCCCGGCGGCACGCCTGGCGTTCGGTGACCGTGGCGGCGGGCGGGATGCCGCCGACGCTGTCCCGGCTCCCGACCGACGAGCCGGTTCGCCTGGACCGCTACGACTGGCTGCTCTGGCAGCGCCTGGCCGACCTGCGCCTGGGGTACGGCGACTACGGCGTGGGTTGCGCGGTGCGCGGCGCGGACGCCCCGGGTGACCGGCTGCCGACGCTGCGCTGGACGGCGGGCGGCGCGTGGTGGATCTATCGGTGGTGCCGGCGGGGTGGGCGGGGCGACGAGCGCTTCGCCGACCTGTGCCGCACGCTTGTGGCCGCGCCGCACTGGCCGGCGGCCGGCGCCGGCTTCTCCTGGGGTGACCACGAGGTCCTGCGCCGGGCCCGGCGCGGCGCCGGTGCGGGCTCGGAGTCCTTCCGGATCGCCTGGAGCACCTCCCACCACCTGGCGTACGTGCTGGCCGCGCTGGCCCGGACCGATCGGGAGCCGCGCGGCGCCTGGCGGGCCGACCAGGACCCCCTGGAGCGGGGGCGGGCCGGCCGGCCGCAGCGCGGCGGGGAGTCCCGCCGCGCCGGCTGAGTCAGTCCTGCTCGGTGAACCCGAACTGGACGACGCCCTCGTCGTCGACGACCGCGTCGACCGAGGTGTCGTTGAGCAACTCGGCGGCGTCGGAGTCCAGGAAGATCCGCGCTCCCTCGGTGTCCACCACCTGGTCGCCCTGCACGGGCTGCGGCACCAACTCGATGGAGAGCGAGCCGGCGTCGGTGTCGGCGGCGATACGCAGCCCGCCCGCGTCGGCCAGGTCCTGCTGGGCGGCGAGGTCACGGATCACCAGGACGGCGTTGTCGGTCATGGTCAGCATGGCGGAACTCCTCGTGGCTGGTGAGAATTCGCGGGCGACTCGGCCCACGCGGTCGGCTCGCGACCGGCAGAAGCGGACGAAACGTCGTTCGCCGCACGGAAGCGGGGCGGTCGGACGGCCCCTCTCCTCCCACCGTGCACCCTGCCGGTGGATCCGTCAAATAGAGCCACGTGATCGGCTGCGGTTGGCGTGAACAGGCGTTTTCCCGCCGGCCGGCCGGACGGTCCATAGGCTCGGGCCATGGACGACCCACGCAGGTACGCCGCCGAGTTCCTCGGCTCGCTGCTGCTGATCCGCGTTCGCCGGGGTGCCGATCGGCCTCGCCCTCGCCGCCGCGCACCTGGTCGGGCTCACCCTGGACGGCACCTCGGTCAACCCGGCGCGGTCGTTCGGCCCGGCCCTGTTCCAGGGCGGCAGCGCGCTGCGCCAACTCTGGGTGTTCATCGTCTTCCCGCTGCTCGGTGGCGCGCTCGCCGCCCTCGTCGCGCCGCTGGTCCTGCGCCCGGGCACGGGCGGACGCGGCCCGGCGCAACGGGTGGTCACCCCACGCCCGTGAGGCCGGTGGCCCGACGCTCAGGCACCGGGCCGGTAGGGGTGCGGCTCGGCGGTGGGGTCGCCGCGCTCGACCAGCGCGTCGATCTCGGCCGGCGGCAGGCCGCGCAGTGCGAGCACGCGCCGCCCCCAGCGATGCAGCCGGCACGGGTGCGGGCTGGCGTCGTTGCGGCAGATCGTCCCGCCCGACCAGGTCCGTGGCGCGTGCACCACCACCGCCCGCACCGCGAACTGGACATCCTCGACCGTCACGTAGGGCGGCAGCGGAATCTCCCGCAGCACACCGCCGTCGGCGGGCGGGCGGACGGGGGCGACGGGCGCGAGGCGGCTCATCGGTCAAGCCTCCACAGGGGATGGTCGGACGGGACATCGGAAAGGTACGACGCCCGGCCCGGCCCGCGACGGACAAACTGTCCCGGCGCGCCGGTCCCGTGTGCGGTCAGCGCAGTGCCACGGCCTGGAGACTGACGTTGCCGTACTGCCCGAGCGACTCCTCCACGGTCCAGCTCACCAGCAGCTTCGCGCCGCGCGGCGCCCGGAACCGGAGGGTGAAGTCGGCGGTGAGCGCGGTGTGCGGGTCCTCCAGTCGGATCGTGCTCACCGGGCCGTCGGCCACCCGCACGTCGAGCCGGCCGCGGGCCATCCACAGTCCCGCGTAGAGGTGCACGGTGCGCGGTTGACCGTTGCCGGCCACCGACAGCCGGAAGCCGCTGCCCCGATCGCAGGTGTAGACCCCGGACATGGTGCCGCTGGCCGAGGCCACCGGGACACCGTCACGCCAGGCGTACTCCTCCGGGTTGTTGCGGTAGCTCACCCGTTTCCCCCGGCCGCCCTCGTCCCGGATCTCGCCGGAGCCGCCCTTCTTGCGGACCGTCCGGTCCGCGCCGAGCAGTCCCCACTGGACCCAGTCGACGGCGCCCACGGCGGTGAGATCGACCAGGGCGGGCACCTCGGCGCGGCTGACCGCGACGGTCGGTGGCGCCACCGTGGACGGCGCCACCGCGGACGGTGACGGGCTCGGCGACGGCGTCCGCTGCCGGGGCCGCAGGCCGGGGGTGGCGACCGCGCCGTCGCCCTCGCTCGGCAGCCCCACCCGGCCGGTCGGCGCCACCGGCAGCATCGCGTTCTCCTCCCGCGGCGTGTCGTGCCGCTCGGTGCCGAGGTAGGCCACGAGCGCCGCAAGGCAGAGGAACGCGGCCAGGCCCTCCAGCATCAACCGCCGTCGGCGCCGCAGCCGGCGCAAGGCGGACCGGGTACGCGGGCGGCCCTCTCGATGCGAGCCGGGGCCGGTTCGCGAACGGTCCTCCTCGCCCACCACACCCTCCGCTTCGTGTCCCGCGGCGACGCCGGAAGCGGCGGAGCGCGACGGGCTTCACGCTGTCACCGGCCGGTCGTTTGCGCCATATGTGAACCGACGGGCGTTTCCAGTTCGTTACCAAGTGGTAGGCGAGCCGGCGGTCAGCTTACCGTGATCGCTTCCAACGACACCCCGTCGTTCTGCCCACCGGTCACCGAGAGCGCGCGCCAACTGATCAGCAGCCGCTCGCCGCGCGGTGCCCGGAAGTGGACGACGTACTGGTAGAACCGGTCACCCCGGGCGAGCGCCACCTCCCGGACCGCCGGGTCGCCACCGCCGGAGAGCGAGACGTCGAGCCGGGCCCCGGCCGAGAAGACGCCGGCGAACAGGCGGACGGTCCGCAGGTCCCCGCTGCCGGCCACGGCGAGCGTGAACCTCTTCCCGACGCCCCGCTGGAAGACGCCCGCCCGGGTGCCCTCCTGCCGTGCCACCGGGGTCCCGTCGGTCCAACTGAGACCCGACACCCCGGCGTTGTGTTCCAGCCGCTCGCCGCCCGGGTCCTCGATCTCGCCGGTGCCGCGCTGTTTACGCTGGACGCTGTCCGCTCCGGTGCCGCCCCAGTGCCGCCAGTCCCGCGTACCCAGCAGGGTGAGCGACGCCGACGGCGGCACCGACTGCTGGTCCAGGTTGAGCAGCGGCTCGCCGGGCAACGCCGGGTCGCCGGTGACCGGCACGACGGTGGGGGGCGCCGCCGTCGGCGCCTGCGTCGAGATCGTCGGCGCGGCCACCGGCGCGGTGCTCGGACGACGCTCCGGCGGCGCCGGTGACCGGGCGGAGTAGGCGAGCGCCACCACCGCGACGGTGAGCGCGGCGGTGGCCAGGACGACGCGCCGGCGCCGACGCCGGACCCGGGCCGCACCGACGCGCGTGGACGCGGCACCGGGCGCCGGACGCCGACCGCGCGGCAGCCGGGCGGACGCCGCGCGCAGCCGGGCGGACGCCGCGCGCAGCCGGATGGACGCCGCGCGCAGCCGGGTCGCGAGCGGGCCGGCCAGGCCGGCGAGCCGTGCCCGGAGGCTCTCCGGGGCGGTGTGCCGGCCGGATGTCGCCGGCCGGATGTCGCCGTCCCCGGACGGATGACCACCGGCCGGCCGGGGGCGGCCCGGGGGCCTCGATGCGGCCCGACCGGCTCCCGGCGTCCACCGGCCGGATGCCGGACCGGCCACGCCGAGCCCGATCGGAGCGGGCCCGACCAGCGGGGCACGCCCGGACCCGGGGCCGCTCAGCCCGGACCCGGAGCCGCCGCCCAGCCCGGCACCGCCGCCCAGCCCGGCACCGCCGCCCAGCCCGGGGCCGCCGCTCAGCCCGGGGCCGGTCGACGCGGCACCGCGGGCCGCCGGGCCGCCGGGCGGAGACCCGACCGGCGGAGGGCCGGCGAGCAGGGAGCCGACCGACGGAGGGCCGGCGAGCGGAGGGCCGACCGGCGGAGGGCCGGCGAGCGGAGGGCCGACCAGCGGAGGGCCGGCGGGTGCGGGTTCGGTCGGCTCGGGTTCGATGGCGGCGAGGTCCGGATCTCCGGGCAGGCGACGCGGGCCGGCGGGTGGCGGCGGCGTGGCGGGCGGCTCGACCGGCACGTCGGGCAGCCAGCCACCCACCCGGATTCCGGCCTGCGTGATGTCGTCGTCAGCCACCGCCCCTCCCTCGGCTGCCGGAGCCGGCGGCCGTCGACGCGGCCCACCGCAGGGCAGGATGACACACGCTTCGATCTTCGAGAAGTCGTCGGCGCGGGCCAATTTCCCGACGGCCGTCACCTGCCGCACGTCGGCACGGCGAAAGTCCCCGCCTCCTCGGCGAGACGGCGTCGCTGCCCCGGCGAACTCAGCCGACCTGGAAGCCGAGCGCCTGGGCCAGCGCCACGGCCTGCTCGACGTCGACCCGCGCCCCGGCGCGTTCGACAACGGTCGGGTCCAGCCCGGACAGGTCGCTGCCGCGCAGGTCGGCGCGGGTCAGCTTGGCGCCGCGCAGGTGGGCGCCGGACAGGTCGACCCCGGTGAGCACCGCACCGGTCAGGTCGGCGCCGGACAGGTCGACCTCACGCATCCGCACGTCGGTGATCCGCGCCCCGCGCAGGTCGGCTCCGGGCAGGGCGACGAAGGACCAGTCGCCCCGGTCGACCCGAAGCGGGCGCAGGTCGCACCGGTCGAAGCTGCTGCCGACCAGCTTGCAGCCGGTGAACTCGGCCTCGAACAGGTTGCACCGGGTGAACGTGCAGCGGGTGAACGCCGAGTCGGTGTGCCGGGAGGCGTTGAACGCCACGGTGCCGAAGACGCACTCGGTGAAGACGGCGCCCCGGGTGGCCGCCTCGGTGAGGTCGACGTCGAAGAACTCGCACCGCACGAAGTGCCTGTCGACCAACTCTTCGGCGTACCAGTCCTGCTTGCGGTAGGTGGCGTCCTCGACCGGCTCCGACATGCCACCGACACTAGTGCCGGCGGCCGACACTTCCGACCAGGCGTACCGGCGGGTAGGTTCGCGGCGTGAGCGTTCCAGTGAGCACCGATCCCGGCCGTGTCGGCTTCGATCCCGCCCGGTTGGCGCGCATCGACGAGCACTTCGCCCGCTACGTCGACGACGGCCGGCTCGCCGGCTGGCAGATCGTGGTCACCCGCCGGGGCGAGGTCGCCCACTCCACGACGTACGGGCTGCGCGACCGGGAGGCCGGCACGCCGGTCGAGGCGGACACGCTGTGGCGGATCTACTCGATGACCAAGCCGATCACCTCGGTCGCCGCGATGATGCTCTGGGAGGAGGGCCGGTTCGAGCTGACCGACCCGGTCAGCCGCTGGCTGCCGGAGTTCGCCGACGTCCGGGTCTACGACAAGGGTTCGGTGCTCAAGCCGTACACCGTGCCGGCGACCGAGCCGGTCCGGATCTGGCACCTGCTCACCCACACCGCCGGCCTGACGTACGGCTTCGCCCAGGTCTCGGTGGTCGACGGCCTCTACCGGGCGGCCGGCTTCGACCTGGGCGTGCCGGCGGGGGCGGACCTCGCCGCGGCGTCGGCCGGCCTGGCCCGGCTGCCGCTGCTCTTCCAGCCCGGCACGAGCTGGAACTACGGCGTCTCCACCGACGTCCTCGGCCGCCTGGTCGAGGTGGTGTCCGGGCAGTCGCTCGACGCCTTCTTCACCGAGCGGATCCTCCGTCCGCTCGGGATGACCGACACCAGGTGGTGGGTGGACGCGGCGGACGCCAAGCGGCTGGCCGCGCTCTACACCCCGCACCCGGCGACCGGCCAGGCGGTACGCGCCGACAAGATCGGCCGGGCCGCGCTCGCGGAGCCGGGCTGGCACTCCGGCGGCGGCGGGCTCGTGTCCACGGCCGCCGACTACCACCGCTTCACCCAGTGCCTGCTGCGCGGCGGCGAGCTGGACGGGGTCCGCCTGCTCGGCCCCCGCACGCTGCGCTTCATGACCCGCAACCACCTGCCCGGCAACCGGGACCTCGCCTCGTTCTCGCCGGAGGGGTTCAGCGAGACCGTCATCGACGGGATCGGCTTCGGGCTGGGCTTCGCCGTGGTACTGGACCCGGTGCCGGCACGGGTGCCGAGCAGCGTCGGCCAGTACTACTGGGGCGGCATGGCCAGCACCGCGTTCTGGGTGGACCCGGTGGAGGAGGTCACCGCGCTGCTCTTCACCCAGCTCATGCCGTCGAGCGTCTATCCGCTGCGCAGCCAGTTGCGCCAGCTCGTCTACTCGGCGCTCGTCGACTGACGGCTCCGGCCGGTTCGGCGGAACGGCACCCGGGCGGCCCCCCGCTGCCTAGCCTGTGAGGCATGAGCGACATCGTCGTGTTCGGCGCGGGTGGGACGGCGGGCTCCCGGATCGCCGCCGAGGCGGCCGAGCGGGGCCACCGGGTCACCGCCGCCGTCCGCCGGCCGGAGGCGGTCGGCTACCTGCCGCCCGGCGTCCGCACGGTGACCGGCGACGCGACCTCGGCGCGGAGCGTACGCGAGCTGGCCGAGGGCGCGGACGCGCTGGTGGTGGCGATCGGCGGCGGCGAGCGAGAGCTGTGGCGCGACGCCGCCCGGACGCTCGTCGACACGCTGCGCGACCTGCCCGACCCACCCCGGGTGATCCACGTCGGGGGTGGCGCGACGCTCCTCACCCCGAGGGGCACCCGCTATCTGGACGAACCTGACTTCCCGGCCGACTACCGCGACTCGGCCGAGGGTCAGGCCGACGCACTGGAGTTCTACCGCTCCAGCGCCGACGGGGTGACCTGGACGTACGTCTCCCCGCCACCGCTGGAGTTCCACCCCGGTGAGCGGACCGGGCACTACCGCACCGGCACCGACCAGCCGGTGACCGACGCGCAGGGCCGCTCGGTGCTCACCTACGAGGACCTGGCCGTGGCGATCGTCGACGAGATCGAGAACCCGAGGTTCGGCAACGCGCGGTTCACCGCCGCGTACTGATCCGGTCAGTCGGCGAGCCGGGCGGGGAAGCCGCCGGTGGCGATCGGACCCCAGGACTCGATCGTCACCCGGATCAGCGACTTGCCCTGCGCGACCATGGCGGCCCGGTATTCGTCCCAGTCCGGGTGCTCGCCGGAGATGCTGCGGAAGTAGTCGACGAGCGGCTCCACCGCCGCCGGCAGGTCGAGCACCTCGGCCACGCCGTCGACCTGCACCCACGGGCCGTCCCAGTCGTCGGAGAGCACGCACGCCGAGACGCGCGGGTCACGGCGGATGTTCGTCACCTTGGCCCGCTCCGGGTAGGTGGAGATGACCAGCCGTCCCTCGGCGTCGACGCCGCAGGAGACCGGCGAGGACTGGGGGCGGCCGTCGGCGCGGGTGGTCATGAGCACGACGCGGTGCCGGGGGCGGAGGAACTCGGTCAGGGCGTCCCGGTCGACCCGGGTGTTGCGCGCGATGCTGCGTGGCATGCCTCGGTTCTACCAGGCCGGCGGGCGGATCTCAGCGCGGGCGGGCGGCGGCCCGGCGCGGGGCGACCTGCTCGGGCACGCGCGGGCGGGCGGTGGGCCGCCAGGCGCGGCCGTTGGCATAGATCACCCGGAAACCGAGGTACGCGGCGAGCGGCGCCCAGTGCGCCGAGCCCATCCGCAGCTCGGCGGCGTTGTGCCGATGCCCGTTGGCCAGCACGTCGAGCAGCACGGTCTCGAAGGCGGCCGACTCGACCCAGTCCACGTCGCGGGTGAACCCGCAGATCAGCGCGGCGCCGGTGACGTCGAGGAAGCCGCGGAGCGTGGCGTCGGAGGCGCGCAGCACCGAGCAACTGCCGAAGTAGAGGCGCCGACCCTCGCAGCGGCCGGCCATCCGCTCGGCCACGTCGGACAGCTCGACCGAGTCCCAGTCGGTGAGGCAGAGCCGGCTCGGCTCGCCGTGCATGGCGAAGAAGCCGACCCGGTGGTCGGCGTACTGCTTCAGCAGCCAGCGGTCGAGGAAGTAGAACAGCTCGTCCCGGGTGGCGGCGTCCTTGTGGATGTAGCGGATCCGGCCCAGCCGTTCGAGCAGTTCGAGCGTGGGCAGGACAGACCCCCGCTCGTTGAGGTCGCGGTGCCACTGCCCCTCGACGCAGAACACGCCGCCACGTGCCAACGCCCACCTCCCCGCGCGCGGGTCGCCGCCCGGGTCGGTCCGGGGCCCGGGAGCTGACGTTACCCGCCCCTCCCGCAACCGCCGAATGTGAACAATTTCCGCTTATCGCCACGAAAACGCTCACAGGGTGTCACGGTGAGGAGGAATTCACTTTCTCACCGGGAGGCTCCTGTGCGCGTCAACACCCTGAAGCGGGCGGCCGTCGCGTTCGCGCTGGCCCTGCCCGGGGCCGCCGTCGCGACCGTCGTCGCCGCGCCGCCGGCCCACGCCGACGGCTGCTACACCTGGCCTCGCACCCTCACCCAGGGACGATCGGGCGCCGACGTCCGCGAACTCCAGATCCGGGTGGCCGGCTGGGCCGGGTACGGCGACATCGTCCACATCGATGGTCGGTACGGCCCGGAGACCGCCGCCGCCGTCAAGCGCTTCCAGGCCGCGTACGGGCTGCGGGTCGACGGCATCGCCGGCCCGCAGACGTACGCGAAGATCTACGCCTTGCAGGACAACGACTGCACGCCGAAGCACTTCAGCTACGCCGAGTTGGACAACGGCTGCGGCACGGGCGGGTGGAGCGGTGGTCCGCTCTCGACGTCGGCCACCCGGGCGAACGCGCTGCGCGCCATGTGGAAGCTGGAGGCGCTGCGCCACAGCCTCGGCGACAAGCCGCTCTACGTCACGAGCGGATTCCGCAGCGTCGCCTGCAACCGGAAGGTCGGCGGCACCGCCGGCAGCCAGCACCTGTACGGCAACGCGGCCGACCTGATCTCACGCAGCCGGACGCTGTGCGAGGTCGCCCGGTCGGCCCGCGACCAGGGCTTCAGCGGGATCTTCGGACCCGGCTACCCGGACCACGGTGACCACGTGCACGTGGACTCGCGCCGGGAGAACAAGCAGGACGGGCTGGCCAACACCACCGACTGGTCGGCCTCGGACTGCGGCGTCAACTGATAAGGCGGGGCCCCCGGTTAACGCTTTATGCATAGGCGGGGGCCCCGCTTAACACCGCAGCCGAGCGGCGGTCGGTCAGCTCGCCCGGGGCCAGCTCGGGCGGGTGGCGGGAGCCGGCCGGCCGGCGGCGGGACGCGGTCCGGGCCGTACCGGCGGCGCGGCGACTCGCGGGACGGGGCCGCGTGGCGCCTGCCCGGCGGCCGGCCGGGCGGCCGGAACGGCGGCACCCGGCCGGCCCGCCTGACCCGCGCCCGGCCGGGCAGTCTGGGGCGAAGCCGGTCGGGCCGCCTGCGCGATGCCGGGCCGGGCCGCCTGGCCGGCACCCGGTCGGGCCGACGGGCCAGCGCCGGGTCGGGCCGACGGGCCGCTCAACACGAACGGGAACGGCACGTGCACGAACGGGTTGCCGTGCCGGATCAGCGCGTCGATCTGACGCTCGTTGAGACCGTGGGTCTCCAGCACCCGGCGCCCCCAGCGGTGCAACCGGCAGGGGAACGCCGCCCCGTCGTTACGGCACTTCGGCCCCGCGGGCCATTCCTCGGCGGCGTGCACCACCACCGCCCGCACCGCGAGGCGGACGTCCTCGGGGGTCAACGACGCCGGTACCGGCACGTCGCCCAGGATCTGGTCGATGGGATCCCTCGACTGCTCACCAACTCGCACGGCAGGCCTCCCGCAGCTCGGCAGCGGTGCGGCGGACCGGCCGCACCACATCCTCGCCCACTGGTACGGCCGGACACCGGCGACAGTTCAATCGCGCCACGCGGTGAGCAGTTCCTCGGGCCCGAGCGCGATCACGCCGTCGACCGCACACCCGTTCCGCACCACGCCGACGACCGGCGGGCGATCGTCGGCTCCCGGCAGTCGGGCCCGGTGTTCGTACGCGCCGCAGATCTTGGAAGCTCCCGGCCCCTCCAGGGGCCCTCCCCTTCCAAGATCTCCATCCAGGCACACTGATCATGAAGTTAACGGCGACAAAACGGGCAGCGCGGTGGGGGTGGGGTCACACCAGGTCGGCGTCCTGCACCAGCAGCGCCACCTGCACCCGGTTGTTCAGGTCGAGCTTGGCGAGCAGCCGGGAGACGTACGCCTTCACGGTCGCCACGCTCATGAACAGCTCGGCGGAGATCTCCGCATTGGTCCGCCCCCGACCCAGCAGCAGCGCGACCTCCCGCTCCCGCTCGGACAACCCGTCCAGCAGCCGCACCGCCCGCTCCCGTTTCGGATCCGGGCCGGGCGCCGGCGCGGCGCCGGTGACGTGCGCGATCAACGTGCGGGTCACCGCCGGGGACAGCGTCGCCTCCCCCGCCGCGACCCGGCGCACCGCCGCCACGATCTCGGCCGGCGAGGTGTCCTTGAGCAGGAAACCGCTCGCGCCGGCCCGCAACGCCCGCAGCACCTGCTCGTCGGCGTCGAACGTGGTCAGCACCAGCACCTCGGGCGGGTCCGCCGCCGCCCGCAGCGCCTCGGTCGCGGCCAGCCCGTCCACCCGGGGCATCCGGATGTCCATCAGCACCACGTCCGGGGCGTGCGCGGCGACCGCCGCGGGCACCTCCGCGCCGTCGGCGGCCTCGCCCACCACGTGCAGGTCGGGAACGCCGCCGAGGATCATCGACAGCGCGCCCCGGACCAGCGGGTCGTCGTCGACGATCAGCACCCGCACCGGGCTCATGCCGAGCTGACCGGGCATGCCCTCACGGCCCTCGCTCCGCTCGGTGCGTTCGTTCATGCCGAGCTGACCGGGCATGCCCTCACGGCCCTCGCTCCGCTCGGTGCGTTCGTTCATGCGGGAGCCCAGGGCAGCCAGGCGGTCAGCCGGAAGTCGCCGTCGGCGTCCCGGCCGTGGTCGAGCCGCCCGCCGGCCAGGGTGACCCGCTCGGCGACCCCGACCAGCCCGGTGCCGGTGCCGGGGATCGACGTGACCGGTCCACCCACCGGCCACGGGTTGCTGATCTCGACCGCGAGCCCGTCGCCGGGAGCGCCGGACAGCCGGACCTCCACCACCGCGCCCGGGGCGTGCTTGCGGGCGTTGGTCAGCCCCTCCTGCACGATCCGGTACGCGCTGCGCCCGATCGCCACCGGCACCGCGGCCGGCTCGGTCACCTCGTCGACCACGCTGACGCGTACCCCGGCGTCACGACTCTCGGCGACCAGCGCGGGCACGTCGCCGAGCGTCGGCTGCGGCCGTTCCGGGGTGGCCTCGGAAGGCACCTCGGCCCGCAGCACACCGATCACCTCACGCAGGTCCTGCAGGGCGGCGTGCGCGCTGGCGCGGATCACGCCGGCCGCCCGGGCCACCTCCTCCGGGGGCGCGTCCGGGCGGAACTCCAGCGCCCCGGCGTGCAGGCTGAGCAGCGAGATCCGGTGGGCGAGCACGTCGTGCATCTCCCGGGCGATCCGGTCGCGTTCGAGCCGGCGGGCCTGGTCGAGTCGGAGCTGCTGCTCGGCCTCCGCCCGCTCGGCGCGGTCGCGCAGCGACACCACCAACTGGCGGCGGGCCCGGACGAACAGCGCCCAGGCCACCGCGATGCCGATGAACAGCGCGGTCCAGGCCACGGCAGCCCAGGGCGGCAGCGCCGGGGAGGGACGTAGCATCTCGTAGGGCAGCGCGGTGACCACGTTCCAGCCGACGAGCGCCAGCCCGATCGGCAGCGGCCGGTGCACCAACACGGTGAAGAGCACGACCAGCAGCACCACTCCGCCGGTGATCGAGAAGAGCGTCAGCGGCGCGGTCGCCACCGCCAGCCCCACCGGCCAGCGGCGGCGCAGCCAGAGCCCGCCGGTGGCCAGCAGGCCGGCGACCAGGTCCACCCCGATCAGCCAGTCCGGGCCGGCGTTCAGCGCGAAGTCCGGGCTGCCGCTGACCGCGTCGTCGTGGGCGATGAGCACCCAGCCCAGCGAGATCAGGAACAGCAAGCCGTCGACGAACCAGTCCCGCGGGGTCCGGCGGGCGGACCGGGCGGGCACCAGGGAGCCCGGCAGGAGCCAGGGATGATCGGGTGCGACGGCGCTGCTCACCTGCCCAATGCTAGGGAGCCGACCGGACCGACGCCCAGCTACCAAAGTCGACGCCTAGGGTGAACCGAGGTCGGTGCCGGCACCGACCGCCGGCCGCAGCGGGCGGCCGGGTGGCCCCGGCAGGCTTCTCGGCATGATTGACGTCGACCACCTGACCAAGCGGTACGGCCCGCACGTCGCCGTCGAGGACGTCACGTTCCGGTGCGAACCGGGCACGGTGACCGGTTTCCTCGGCCCCAACGGTGCCGGCAAGTCCACCACGATGCGCATGATCTGCGGGATGACGCCGCCCAGCTCGGGCGGGGCCACCGTGGCCGGCCGGCCCTACCGGCAGCTACCGAACCCGGGGCGGGAGATCGGGGTGCTGCTCGACGCCTCGGCCCAGCACGCCGGGCGCACCGGCCGGGAGACGCTCACCCTGGCCGCCCGCACCATGGGCGTGGACCGGGAGCAGGTCGCGGCGAAACTCGACCTGGTCGGGCTGAACGGCACCGCCGCGCGGCGGCGGGTCGGCGCGTACTCCCTGGGCATGCGGCAGCGGCTCGGCCTGGCGGTGGCGCTGCTGGGCGACCCCCGGGTGTTGATCCTGGACGAGCCGGCCAACGGCCTCGACCCGGAGGGCATCTACTGGATGCGCGGCCTGCTGCGCGACTACGCCGACCGGGGCGGCACCGTGCTGCTCTCCTCGCACCTGCTGCGCGAGGTGGAGGCGGTGGCCGACCGGCTGGTGGTGATCGGCGGCGGCCAGGTGGTCGCCCAGGGCGGCAAGGACGAGTTGCTGGCCGGCGCCGGCACCCTGGTCCGCGCCCGGGACCAGCACGCGCTGCGCCTCACCCTGGACCGGGCCGCGCTGCCGGCCACCGCCGGCACCGACGGCGGCTTCGTCGTCCGCGCCGAGCCGGGAGCCGTCGGTCAGGCCGCGGCCGACGCCGGGCTGGTCCTCACCGAGCTGCGTCCGGCCGGCACCGGCGGGCTGGAACAGCTCTTCCTCACCCTCACCGCCGGCTCGTCGACCAAGGAGGCCGTCCGATGACCACCGCCACCACCACTCCCACCGCCGCCCAGGCGCGGCACGAGCCGGTCACCGCCGGCCCCTCGCTGGCCCGGCTGACCGAGGTGGAGCTGCGCAAGCTCGCCGACACCCGGGCCGGACGCTGGCTACTGATCACGATCGGCCTGATCGCGGTCGCCATCGTGGTGGTGCAGCTCTTCGTCACCGACGCGCCGGAACAGACGTTCGCCGCGTTCTTCGCCCCGTCGCTGCTGCCGGTCGGGCTGCTGCTGCCGGTGCTGGGCATCCTCTCCATCACCGGCGAGTGGTCGCAGCGCACCGCGCTGACCACGTTCGCGCTGGTGCCCCGCCGGGAGCGGGTGATCGTCGCCAAGCTCGCCGCGGTGGTGCTGGCCGCGCTCGGCTCGGTGCTGGTCAGCCTCCTCGTCGCCGCCGCCGGAACGCTCGCCGCCAGGGCCACCGGCGGGGCCGGCGCCTGGACGTTCGACTGGCAGATGCTGCCGCACGCGGCGGTGTTCCAGGTGGCGAACGTGCTGCTGGGCGCCGGGTTCGGCCTGCTGCTGCTGAGCACGCCGCTGGCGATCGTCACCTACCTGCTGCTGCCGACCGTGTGGAGCGTGCTGGCCGCGATGATCGAAGGGCTGCGGGAGCCGGCCCGCTGGCTGGACACCACCGCCACGATGGAGCCGCTGCTGGGGTCGGACGTGACGGCCGGGCAGTGGGGCCGGCTCGGCGTCTCACTCGCCGTCTGGGTGTTCCTGCCGCTTGTCGCCGGGCTGATCCGGACGCTGCGCCGCGAGGTGTCCTGACCGTCGCGGTCCTCAGGCGACGACCACCACCACGGCCAGCGCGGCGAAGGCGGCGGAGAGCGCCGCGCCGGTCCACCGCCGCCACGGCGGCGCCCCGGCGACGGCCGGCAGCCCGCGCCAGCGACGGACCGCGAGCGCCGCGGCGACCCCGGTCAGCGCCGCACCGAGCGGCCAGAGCCAGCCGGGCACGATCGACCAGTCGCCGAGCCGGTGGCCGAGGGCGAGGTAGAGCACCGCCCAGACGGCGGCGGAGAGCACGGTGAGCCGGTCCGGTCCGCGTCGGGCGGTGCTCCACAGCGACAGGCCGCCGAGGAAGGTGAACGCCAGCGCCAGGATCGCGCCGATCCAGCGGGGCAGACCTCTCGACTCGCTCGCCGCGTCGCCACGGACACCGAGCAGCCGCAGGCCGAGCGCGTCGACGTCGCGGGCGGTGTTGCCGAGCACCACGATCCCCCGGTCGGCGGTGCGGTCGTAGCCGACGTACGCCCGGAAGCCACCGGTGCCGCCGTTGTGCCAGACGATCTCCCGGTCGCCGTACCGGCTGGTGAACCAGCCGTAGCCGATCCGGCGCCCGCCCTCGTCGGCGAAGCGGGGGGTGGCGGCGTCGACCCCGGGCGCGGTGCCGGCGAGCATGCCGGCGATGAGCCGGGCCAGGTCCCCGGCGGTGGACCAGACGCCGACGCCGGCCGGGGCGTAGCCCGCGCCCAGCCACTCCTCGACGGGCCGGCCGCCGGCGGTGGCGCCCTCGGCGCGGCCGGCGGGCAGCCCGGCCCGGTCGGTGGCGACCACGGTCGCGGTCATGCCCAATGGGCCGAGCACGTCGCGTCGGACCAGCTCCGGGTAGCCGACACCGGCCTGCGCGGCAAGTCCCTGGCCGAGCAGCGACGGGCCGAGATTGGAGTACGAGACCGTGCCGCGCTCGCCGTCCCGCTCGGTGCCGGCGGCGTCGGCCACGACCTTGTCCACGTCGTCACCGGCGTACGCGTTGCCGGCGGTGACCGACGCCCACCAGTTCCGGGCAAGCGCGGCCGGACCGGTCGGCAGCCGGGGCAGCCCGGAGCGGTGGCTGGCCAACTCGGCGAGGGTGGCCGCACCGGCCGGGCCGGTCACCTCGGGCAGGACGCTGCGGAGCGGGTCGTCGGGGCGGACCGCGCCGGCCGCCACCCGGTGGGCCAGGAGCATGCCGGTGAGCGGCTTGCCGACCGAGCCGATCTCGAACGGGGTGCCCGGCTCGACGGCCGGCCCGCCGGGCGCCCGGTCGCCGAGGCCGGCGACGCGGACCCGACCGCTCTCGATCGAGGCCACCGCGAGGCCGCGCCAACCCCGCGGCTCGTCGACGGCGGCGCGGACGGTCGCGGCCAGGTCGGCGTCGCCGGTCTGTCGCGGGCCGAGTTCCGGGGCGCGGGGCATCAGGCCGGTCGCGGCGGCCCCCGCGACGAGGCCGGCGACGACGGTGAGGACGGTCGGGGTACGCATGGTGCTGCCTTCCGTCGGGGGTGGGTAATCGGTCAGCGGCGGGCGGCGGTGAGGATGGCGAGCAGCGGCACCACCCGCTCGGGCGGGATGTCGTAGTGCCCGCGGGCCCCGCTGCGCAGCCAGCCGGCGGCGGCGAGCTGCCGCAGGTGGTGGTGGAGTTGCCCGGTGGTGCCGAGGCCGTCGAGGTCGGCCAGCTCGGCGGTGCCGTGCCGGCCGCCGAGGATCTCGCGCAGCAGTCGCAGCCGCACCGGGTGGGCCAGCGCGGTGAGCGTGCCGGCCAGCGCCGGCCAGTCACCGTCGAGCAGGTCGTCGACGCCGGCGCCGTACTGCCAGTCGTAGTGCCGGTCGGCGGTGCGCACGGTGCCGGTGTAGAGCACCGCGCCCGCGCTGTCGGTGGGCAGCCGCCGCTTGAGCCCGTCGAGCGCCCAGAACACGTCCTCCGGGTCGGCCGCGCCGGCCGCCGCGACCGGTGCCGTCGCCCGGTCGGCGGCCAGCCGGGCCACCTGGGCCTCCAGGGCCGCCAGTCGTTCCTCCACGCTCGCCATGACCCAAAACTACGCCAGTACGTAGTTACGTGCAAACGAAGAAAGCCCCGACCCGCGCATCAGACCGAACCGTTCGGGCATGTTCTTCGTACAGACCAGTGGGTCGTGGGCGCGCAACTCGGAGGCACAGTGTCAGTGGTTCGGACTGATCCATTCGCGGGGGCGATCCTCCAGGTGGGCGTGCTGGCGGCGCTCGCCGGCACCGTCGGCCTGGGCCGGGCGGGCTGGGCGGCCGGCCTCGCCTACGGGATGGTGCTGCTCGCCGTGCTCGACCGTGGCCGACGCCGCTCGGGCGCGGACCGGCTCGGACCCGCCGACTGGGTGACGCTGGTTCGGGCGACGCTGGCCGGCGGCGTGACCGCGCTGGTGGTGGACTCGTTCAGCCGACCGATCGCGGTTCCGGCGCTGGTCGGGCTCACCGCGGTCGCGCTCTCCCTCGACTGGGTCGACGGGCAGGTGGCCCGGCGCACCGGCACGGTGAGCGCGCTCGGCGCCCGGTTCGACATGGAGGTCGACTCCTTCCTCGTGCTGGTGCTCTGCGCGTACGTGACCGGCCAGGTGGGACCGTGGGTGCTGGTGATCGGCGCGATGCGGTACGCCTTCGTCGCGGCCGGCTGGGCGCTGCCCTGGCTGCACGGTTCGTTGCCGCCCCGCTACTGGCGCAAGACCGTCGCCGCGACCCAGGGCATCGCGCTGGCCGTGGTGGCGGCCGGGGTGCTGCCGGCGCCGCTGGCCGTCGCGGTGCTCGTCGGCGCGCTCGCACTGCTCGTCGAGTCGTTCGGCCGCGACGTGTTCTGGCTGTGGCGGCACCGCGCCCGAGCCGTCCGACAAGAGCTCGCCCGTCCGGCGGCCGTCCGCCCGGCGGCCGTGCGTTCGGAGCCCGCCCGTCCGGAGGTCGCGCGCCCGGAGGTCGCCCGTCCGGCGGCGATGCGTGCTCCCGTGCCGGCGGCTCGCCGAACCGGCTGGGAACCCGGCGCCCCCGTGCTTGTCGGCCGCGCCGAGGTCGGCGGGCGGCGCTCGTGACCGGCGCCGACGCGACCGTGCCCGACGCCACCACGGGCCCGGTCGACGGCACCGCGGGCCAGGCCGCCGACCTGGGTGGCCGGCACCGCCGGATCCGATCGGTGGCGGCCACCGTGCTGGCCGCCGGGCTCGTACTTGTCGCACTCGTCGCGCCGACCGACGTCAACGACCTCACCCCCGCCGCGTTCCTGCGCATCCCGGTGGAGGGGCTGATCGCGGTCGCCCTGCTCCTGGTGCTGCCGCCGAAGCCGCGCCGGATCGTGGCCACCGTGCTCGGCGCGCTGCTCGGCCTGGTCCTCGTCCTGAAGATCACCGACCTGGGCTTCTCGACCGTCCTGGACCGCCCCTTCGACCTGATCTCCGACTGGGCTTTCCTCGCCGCCGGCGCGGAGTTCCTGTCCGAGTCGTACGGGTCGGCCGCCGAGGTGGCCGCCGTGGCGGTGGCCGTGGGCGCGGTCCTCGCCGTACCGGTGCTGGTGGCGCTGTCGGTGCGGCGGCTCGCCCGGGTGGTGGCCGGCCACCGGGTGGTGAGCGCCCGCGCCGCCGCCGCGCTCGGCGCCGTCTGGGTCGCCTGCGCCGTGCTCGGCGCGCAGATCGTGCCGGGGCTGCCGATCGCCGCCGACACCGTCGCGACCGGCGTGTACGACCGCGGCCGGCAGGTGAACGCCGGCCTGCACGACCAGGAGCGGCTGCGTACCCAGCTCGCCGGCGACCCGTTCCGGGACACCCCCGGCGACCAGTTGCTGACCGGGCTGCGCGGCAAGGACGTCCTGGTCGCGTTCGTGGAGAGCTACGGCCGGGTGGCGGTGGAGGACCCGGAGCTGGCCCCGGAGGTGGACGCCGCGCTGGACGAGGGGACCCGGCGGCTGGGTGCGGCCGGCTACGGCAGCCGCAGCGCGTTCCTCACCTCGTCCACCACCGGCGGCGGCAGTTGGCTGGCCCACGCCACGCTGATGACCGGCATCCGGGCCGACAACCAGCTCCGCTACACCAACCTGGTGCACAGCGACCACCTGACGCTCAACGGCGCGTTCAAGCGCGCCGGGTGGCGGACCTCGCTCGTCATGCCGGCCCTCACCCGGGCCTGGCCGGAGGCCGACTTCTTCGCCGCCGACCAGGTCTACGGCGCGAACGACCTGGGCTACCGGGGGCCGACGTTCAGCTTCTCCTCGCCGCCGGACCAGTTCACGCTCGAGGCGTTCCAGCGCGCCGAGCGGACGCCCGGGCACGCCCCGGTGATGGCCGAGATCCCGCTGCTCTCCAGTCACATCCCGTGGACGCCGGTGCCGAAGCTCGTCGACTGGGACTCCCTCGGCGACGGGTCGGTCTTCCAGGGCACCAACCACGCCGACCGCGCGGACGAGGGCACCCGCAGGGCGTACCGGAATTCGATCGTGTACTCGCTGCGTACCCTGGTCTCCTACGTGGAGCGGTACGGCGACGACGACCTGGTCCTGGTCTTCCTCGGCGACCACCAGCCGGCCCGGGCGATCACCGGGGAGGGGGCCGGCAAGGACGTGCCGATCACCATCGTGGCCAAGGACCCGGCCGTGCTCGACCAGATCTCCGGCTGGCGCTGGCAGGACGGCCTCAACCCCGGCCCGGACGCCCCGGTGTGGCCGATGGAGGCGTTCCGCGACCGGTTCCTGCGGGCCTTCGGACCGCAGTCCACGACTCACAGTTAGGAACGTCGTGACGGTGCTCGCACGGGCCTGGGGGATCACCAGGTCCCTGGCCATCTACCACGGTCAGCCGGCCAAGCACCGGCGGGCCCGCGCCCTCTACGGCCGGTTCCTCTCCCCCGGCGACCTCGGCTTCGACATCGGCGCCCACGTCGGCGGCCGGGTACGCACCTGGCGGCGGCTGGGCGCGCGGGTGGTCGCGGTCGAGCCGCAGCCCGACTGCCTGCGGGTGCTGCGGCTGGCCTTCGGGCGGGACGCCCGGGTCGTGATCGAACCGACCGCGGTCGGCGCCCGATCCGGGCGGGCCCGGTTGGAGCTGTCGTCGGCGACGCCGACGGTGTCCACCATGTCGTCGTCCTGGATCGACTCGGTCACCGCCGACCCGAGCTTCGCCGGGGTGCGGTGGGACCGGTCGGTCGAGGTGCCGGTGGTGACGCTCGACGACCTGATCGCCCGGCACGGCGTACCGGCGTTCTGCAAGGTCGACGTGGAGGGCTTCGAGGTCGACGTGCTGGCCGGGCTGAGCCGGCCGGTGCGCGGGCTCTCCTTCGAATACCTGCCGCCGGCGCACGACGCCGCGCTCAGCGCGCTCGACCTGGTGGAGCGGCTGGGCGCGCGGGCGGGCGGCTACCGCTACAACTACTCGCCGGTCGAGACGATGCGCTTCGCCGCCGACGAGTGGCTGGACGCCGCCGGCCTGGTGCGGCTGCTGGAGGCGTACCGTCCGGCCGGTCGCTCCGGCGACGTCTACGCCCGGTTGGCGTCGGCCTGATCTAGGCTGGCGGCCATGGCTCGCTACGCCGCCCTGCTGCGGGGCGTCAACGTCGGCACCACCCGGCTGGCGATGGCGGACCTGCGCCGCGTCGTCGCCGACCTCGGGCACACCGACGTCAAGACCTACCTCCAGAGCGGCAACGTGGTCCTCAGCAGCCCGCCGGCCCGCGCCGAGACCCTGGCCGAGGGCATCGCGAAGCGGCTCGCCGACGAGCTGGGCCTGCGGGTGCCGGTCCTGGTCCGCGACGGCGGCGAGCTGGCCGCCGTGGTCGCCGCCAACCCGTACGCCGGACGTCAGGACGACCCGACCCGGGTGCTCGTGACGTTCCTGTCCGCCGCGCCCGAGCCGGCGCGGGTCGGCGAGCTGGCGGTGCCGGCCGGCGAGGACCTGGAGTACGCGGTGACCGGCCGGGAGGTGCACCTGCACTACCGGACCGGCAACTACGGGCGGACGAAGTTCACCACCGCGTACCTGGAGAAGAAGTTGGGCGTGGTGGCGACGGCCCGCAACTGGAAGTCGGTGCTGGCCCTGCGCGACCTGACCGCCGACTGAGCGCGGCTGTCCACCGACAACCACTAGCATTGTCGGTCATGAATATCAGGAGCATCACCCGCTCGCGACCCGGGCGGCTGATCACGGCGGTCGTGCTGACCGTCACCGTCACCACCCCACTCGTGGTGACCAACGCGGCGTCGGCGGCGGCCACCCTGACCGTGGCGCAGGCGCTCGCCGCCCAGGACGGCCGCACCGCCACCGTCGCCGGCTGGGTCGTCGGCCAGCCCACAGCCACGACCACGGTGATCACGTCCGGCTACACCGCGGACACCGCGATCGCGATCGCCGACCAGGCCGGCGAGACCAGCACCGCCCGGATGCTGTACGTGCAGGTGACGGCCGCCTGGCGGAACAGCTTCGGGCTGCTGACCAACCCGTCCCTGCGGGGTCGGCAGGTTACCGCCACCGGCACCCTGACCGCCTACTTCGCCCACGGCGGCCTGAAGAACCCCAGCACGATGAGCCTGGGCGGCGGCGCCACGCCGAGCCCCACCACCTCGTCGAGCGCCTACTACGCGGCAGCCGCCGGCAAGACCGGGCCGGCGCTGCGCACCGCCCTGCACACCATCATCAGGACGCAGACCCGGCTCACCTACGACCAGGTGTGGGAGGCGCTCAAGGACACCGACCAGGACCCGGCGAACCCGGCCAACGTCATCCTGCTCTACAGCGGACGCTCACAGAGCAAGACCGCGAACGGCGGCGGCGTCGACGACTGGAACCGGGAACACGTCTGGGCCAAGTCGCACGGTGACTTCGGCACCGCCACCGGACCCGGGACCGACGTGCACCATCTGCGACCGGAGGACGTGTCGGTCAACTCGGCCCGCGGCAACAAGGACTTCGACACCGGCGGGAGCGCGGTCGCCCAGGCGCCCGGCTGCTACACCGACGCCGACTCGTTCGAGCCCCGCGACGCGGTGAAGGGCGATGTCGCCCGGATGATCCTCTACATGGCGATCCGGTACGAGGGCGACGACGGCTGGCCGGACCTGGAGCCGAACGACTCGGTGGCCAACGGCAGCACGCCCCGGCTCGGGCGGCTGACCAAACTGCTGGCCTGGCACGACCAGGACCCGCCGGACGCCTTCGAGCAGCGCCGCAACCAACGCATCTACGAGCGCTGGCAGGGCAACCGCAACCCGTTCGTCGACCACCCGGAGTGGGCGCGGGCGATCTGGGGGTGACGGATGTCTCAGATGTGAGGATGCCCCCCGATCGGGTAGGTAGACCGGGTGGCACGACCCGGGAGCCGCCACGTGAAAGCGCTTCCGGGCCCCCGAACGATCGGAGATGAGACACGACATGGGCATCAGCGTTCCGGACATCTCGCTCAACGACGGCAACTCCATCCCGCAGCTCGGCTTCGGGGTGTTCCAGATCGACCCCAAGGACACCGCCCGGGCGGTCGGCACGGCGCTGGAGGTCGGCTACCGGCACATCGACACCGCGCAGATGTACGGCAACGAGGCCGAGGTGGGGCAGGCGGTACGCGCCTCCGGGCTGGACCGGGGCGACGTCTTCGTCACCAGCAAGCTCAACAACGGCTTCCACCGCCCGGACGACGCCCGCAAGGCGTTCGAGCAGTCGCTGCACGAGATGAAGTTCGACTACCTCGACCTGTTCCTGATCCACTGGCCGCTGCCCACGCTCTACGACGGCGACTACGTCTCCACCTGGAAGGTGCTGGAGGAGCTTCAGCGCGACGGCAAGGTCAAGTCGATCGGCGTGTCCAACTTCCAGGTGTCGCACCTGGAGCGGCTGGCCGCCGAGGCGGACGTGGTGCCGGCGGTGAACCAGATCGAGGCGCACCCCTACTTCGGCAACGAGGAGGTGCGGGCGTACGACCTGTCGCACACCATCCTCACCGAGGCGTGGTCGCCGATCGCGCAGGGCAAGGTGCTCGACGACCCGACCGTGGTCGACGTCGCCGAGCAGGCCGGTCGGACCCCGGCCCAGGTGGTGCTGCGGTGGCACGTGCAGCGCGGCGACATCGTCTTCCCGAAGTCGACCACGCCGAAGCGGATCGAGGAGAACGTCGGCATCTTCGACTTCACGCTCGACGACGCCGCGATGGAGCGGCTCACCGCGCTGGACAAGGGCGAGGCCGGTCGGCAGGGCCCGAACCCGGACACGTTCGACTACGTGCCGAGCTGAGCAGTGCCGGAGGAGGGGCCGACGCGGCCCCTCCTCCGCGCCCTGCGGCGGGCCGACCCCCGTCAGATCCGACCCGCCGAACCCTGCGCCCAGCCATTGCATACCGGCACATCCATCGAGTGGTAATGATTCGATCCTGCTCGAACGGTGCCCCCGCGCCGGCCGGCGCCCCGGTACGCTGCGAGCGTGATGGTCGCGCGGTTGGACGGCCTCAGCCTGTCCCGGCTCCGGCTGGCCGCCTCGCCGGTCGCCGAGGCGACGCACTGGATGCGGGTCGCCCTGACCCGGTCCGGGCACCCGGTCCACGGCGACCCGGGTCCGGTCGCCCGCGCCGCGCTGCGCCACCCGGACACGGCACTGGCGGCGCAGTTGCTCACCCCGGTCGGCCAGCCCGGCTACATGCCGGACCTGCTCACTCCGAAGCCGGCGTCGGGTCCCTCGGCGACCGTCCTGGAAAGACAGTTCGCGGCGATCGCGGCCACCCCGGCCGAGCAGGTGGCCGCGCAGGTCGCGGCCCGCTACGGCCGCCGTCCGGCGCCTGCGACGGTGCGGGCCGCGGTGGCCGACGGCACACTCGCCACGCGGGTGTCGGCGGGCCTGCGCCGGTTCTGGCAGGAGGCCCTGGCCGACCGGTGGCCGCAGGTGCGCACGCTGCTGGACGCCGAGCTGGCCGAGCGGGCCACCCGGATGGCCGCCGGCGGGGTCGGTAGCCTGCTCGACGACCTGCACCCGACGATCCACTGGACGGCCGGGGCGCTGACGGTCGAGAGCCGGTTCCGCACCGAGACGACGCTGTCCGACACCGAGGTGGTGGTGACCCCCTCGGTGTTGGCCTGGCCGCAGGTCACCGTGCAGCTCTGCGACGCCCGGGACGCCGTGCTGACCTACCCGGCTGCCAGTCCGCCGCCCGGCCGCCGGGGACGCCTCGGCGACCTGGTCGGGGTGAGCCGGGCCGACATCCTCGCCGATCTGGACGTGCCACGCTCCACGGGTGAGCTGAGCCGGCGGCACCACCTGGCGCCGGCCACCGTCTCCTACCACCTGGGCGTGCTGCTCCGCTCCGGCCTGGTGCGCCGCCGGCGGGACCAGCACCTGGTGCTCTACCAACGCTCGACCTCCGGCGACTCGCTGGTCGGCCGGCCGCTGGTCGGGGTTTGACTTCGCGCGCGCTCGAAGGGGCAGGCTGGCGGAAACGCTCCGACGGGGAGGAACTTCCATGCGTTACCGCACCATCGGCACCGACCCGGCCACCCGCCGGCAGGTGAGCGTGCTCAGTCTCGGCGCGATGCTGTTCGGCACCGCCACCGACGAGGCCACCTCGTACGCCATCCTCGACCGCTACGTCGCCGCCGGCGGCACGTTCGTCGACACCTCGGACAACTACGCCTTCTGGCACAACGGCGGCCAGGGCGGGGAGAGCGAGACGCTGCTCGGCCGTTGGCGGCGCAGCCGCGGGATCGGCGACGAGATCGTTCTCGCCACCAAGCTCGGCGCCCGTCCGCTCGCCCCCGGCACCAGCTACCTGGACAACCCGGAGGGGCTGTCGGCGAAGGTGATCCGCGAGTCCGCCGAGCGCAGCCGGGAACGGCTCGGCGTCGACCGGATCGACCTGCTCTACGCCCACATCGAGGACCGGACCGTCCCGCTGCGGGAAACCGTCGAGGGCTTCGCCGATCTGGTCGCCGAGGGCACGGTCGGGTTGCTCGGCGCGAGCAACCACCGCGCCTGGCGGGTGGAGCGGGCGCGGGCCCTCGCCGCCGCGGCCGGCCTGCCCGGATACGAGGTGCTCCAATATCACCGCAGCTACCTGCCGCCGCGGGTGGACCTGCCGAGCGACCTCGACCCGGACGGCGACATCGGCTGGGTCGGCCCCGACCTGGCCAGCTACCTGCGGGCCGAGCCGCAACTCACCCTGGTCGCGTACTCACCGCTGCTCAAGGGCGCGTACGCGAAGCCGGAGCGGCTCAGCGAGGCGTACGCGCTGCCCGGCACCCCGGCGCGGCTGGCGGCGCTGCGCGCGGTGGCCGCCGAGACCGGCGCCACGGTCAACCAGGTCGTGCTGGCCTGGCTGATGGGCGGCGAGTCGCCGGCGATCCCGCTCGTCGGCTTCTCCTCGGTGGCACAACTGGACGAGGCCCTGGGCGCGGTGGACCTGGAACTGACCGCCGCGCAGCGGACCCGGCTGGACGCGGCGCACTGACCGGTCAGCCCGTCAGGTCGATCCGCCAGTCGTTCGAACGCATCAGGCTGCCCGGCGGATATTCGAACTCCGTCTCGCCGAGCAGCGTGAAGCCGGCCTTGCGGCAGACCGCGTTGGACGCCGGGTTGTCCACCGACGGATAGGCGTGCGCGTTGCGGCGATCACCCACCGCCGAGGCGGCCTCGACCACCGCGCGCACCGCGGCGGTGGCCAGCCCCCGACCCTGGTGCCCGGGGAGCACCGCCCACCCCATCTCGTAGACCGGCTCGCCGTGCCACTCGCGCGGCCAGAAGCCGACGCTGCCCACCTTCGTCCCGTCCGGCGTGACCACGGCGAACATGTGGCCGCTGCGCGGGCCGGGGCCGCGCACGTAACGCTCGTGCCGGTCGCGGACCTGCTCGTCGGTCTCCGGGCCGCCGGTGTGCGCCCGCACCTCGGGGCTGTTCAGCGCTTGCAGCAGCGCCAGGTCGTCGGCGCTCCATCGCACGATGCGTACCTCGCTCATGCCGTCGATTGGACCAGGACCCCCTGACAGAAGGCCCGCCAGATCGGATCTGGCGGGCCTTCTGGCGTCTGGTGGGTGAGGCCGGCAGGTGGCGCGGGCGGTGGCGTTCGTCGTGGTCACCCCGGAGTACAACCACAGCTTGCCGGCCTCGTTGAAACAGGCGATCGACGTCGCGTACGGCTGCCGGTCCGTCGGCCTGCACGCGGTCGACCAGCTCCGGACGGCGTTCACCGCGCCGCACGGGATGACCGTGGAACCACCCACGGAGAGAGGTAGCGATCATGAGTAACCGGAACACCGGCCTGGCCGTGGAGGCCGACGGCCTGGTCCGGTCGTTCGGCTCGACCCGGGCGCTCGACGGGCTGGACCTGCGGGTCCCCGCCGGCACCGTGTACGGGATGCTCGGTCCCAACGGCGCCGGCAAGACCACCGCCGTGCGCGTGCTGGCGACGTTGCTGCGCCCCGACGGCGGCACGGCCCGGGTCTTCGGCCACGACGTCGTCACCGAGGCCGACGCGGTCCGCGCCCGGATGAGCCTGACCGGCCAGTACGCCTCGCTCGACGAGGACCTGACCGGCGCGGAGAACCTGATCCTGTTGGGCCGGCTGCTCGGGCTGAGCCGTCCGGCCGCACGGGAGCGGGCCGAGGCGTTGCTCGCGGCGTTCGGGCTGACCGAGGCGGCGGGCCGGCAGGTGAAGAAGTATTCCGGCGGGATGCGGCGGCGGATCGACATCGCGGCGAGCATCCTGAACACGCCGGACCTGCTGTTCCTGGACGAGCCGACCACCGGGCTGGACCCGCGCAGCCGCAACCAGGTGTGGGAGATCGTCCGGGCGGTGGTCGCACACGGCACCACCGTGCTGCTGACCACGCAATACCTGGACGAGGCCGACCAGCTCGCCGGCCGGATCGCGGTGGTCGACCACGGCCGGGTGATCGCGGAGGGCACCCCGGGCGAGTTGAAGTCGTCGGTCGGGTCCGGCACCGTCCACGTACGACTACGCGACGCCGGGCAGCGGCCCCGGGCCGAGCAGGTGCTGCGGACGGTGTTGAACGTGCCGGTGCAGCTCGCGGCCGACCCGGTGGCGCTCACCGCCCGGGTCGGCGAGGACGGCACCGACCTGGAGGCCGGCGAGCAGGCTTCCCGCGCGCTGGGCGAGCTGGCCCGGGCCGGAATCGTGGTGGACGACTTCTCCCTCGGCCAGCCGAGCCTGGACGAGGTGTTCCTGGCCCTGACCGACCACCCGGCCGTCGAGGCGGACGCACGGGACGACGAGCTGGAGGCAGCCCGATGAGCGACACCGTGACCACCACCGGGCCGGCGCCCTCCGTCTACGTGCCCTCCACCGAGGCGCTGGCCACCGTGCTCGCGCCCACCGAACGACCGGCCCGGCCGAGCGCGCTCGCCGCGTCGCTGACGTTCGGCTGGCGGGCCGTGCTGAAGATCAAGCACGTGCCGGAGCAACTGTTCGACGTGACCGCGTTCCCGATCATCATGGTGCTGATGTTCACCTATCTGTTCGGCGGCGCGCTCGCCGACAACCCGCGGGCGTACCTCCAGTTCTTCCTGCCCGGCATCATGGTCACAAGCGTCGTGATGATCACCATGTATACCGGGGTGGGGTTGAACAACGACATCGAGAAGGGCGTCTTCGACCGCATCCGTACCCTGCCGGTGTGGCGGCCGGCGGCGCTCGTCGGCATGATCTTCGGCGACGTGTTGCGCTACATCCTGGCCGCGGTCGTCATCCTCGGGGTGGGGCTGGTGCTCGGGTTCCGCCCCGACGGCGGCCTGCTCGGGGTGCTCGCCGGAATCGGCCTGCTGGTGGTCTTCTCGTTCGCGTTCTCCTGGGTGTGGACGTTCTTCGGCCTGGTGCTGCGCAGCGAGAAGTCGGTGATGGGCGTCAGCATGATGGTGCTGTTCCCGCTGACGTTCCTGAGCAACGTGTTCGTCGAGCCCGCCACCATGCCGGGCTGGTTGCAGGCGTTCGTGAAAGTCAATCCGATCACCCATCTGGTCGCCTCGGTCCGGGCCGTGATGGCCGGTTCCACGGACGCCACGAACACGATGTGGCTGCTGCTGTGGAGCGCCGGCTTCGTGGTGGTCTTCGGCACCCTGACCATGCGCCGCTACAACCGCCGCTGACCTTCTTGATCGACACCAGCTCGCTCTCGATGGTCGGCGGCGGGCGGCGGGCGAGCGCACCGGGTCAGGCGAGGGCTCAGCGGGCGGGGGCCCGGCGTAACGGTGTCGGTCAGAGTCGCCAGGACACCGGCTCGGCCGGCAGGTAGCGGCAGGTGCCGCCGGTGGTGACCGACTCGCGCAGGTGCGCGGCGAGCGCCGGGTGCCGCTGCTCGATCCGCCGCAGCGTGTCCCGGATCCGGCCGCTCACCGCCTTACGTGCCCGTTCGGCCTGGTCGCCGAGCCGACGGGTGCGCCCGGCCAACCCGGCGGCGGCGCGCAACTCGTCGAGCAGAGCCGCGCGCTCGGCGTCCAGGGCGGCCAGCCGCCGCGTGTCGTCGCGCGACGCGGCCCGGTCGATCTCCTCGTCGAGCCGCCTCAGGTGCTGCCGGTAGCGGGTTTTCGCCTCGTCGTCGAGCACCGGGTCGGCGCCGAGCCGGCGGGCGGCGACCAGCTCCGCGCCGGCCGCCGGGTCGAGCAGCTCGACCGCGGGCACGTCCACGCCCGGCCGGCTCAGCAGCAGCCGCAGGTCGTGTAGACCCTTCGCGTCGGGCAGGTGCGCCACCGCGCCCGCGTAGGCGAGCCGCCACACCGACCCGTCGAAGCAGAACTCGGGCCCACCCGCACCCGCGTCGACCGGCACACCCGCCTGCCCGGCCGTCCCGCCCGGGACCGCCTGCCCGGCCGTACCGTCCGGGGCCGGGCGCCCGGCCCCGGCCGGCCGGTCCTGCGTCGTGTCCAGCGTCGCCGCCGCCGGCCGCTTCACGGAACCCACGTCCGGCGCGGACGCCGCAGCCAGCCGCCCCACCGGGACCACGTCCGGCGCGGACGCCTCGGCCAGCCGCTCGACCACCTGGGCCAGGCCCAGCGCCCGCGCCTGCGCCACCGTCTCGGCCCGCAACCGCGCCGCCTCGGCCGCGTCGCCCGGCCCGTCGCGCCCGGCCAGCGCCCGGACCAGCCCGGCCCGGCTCAGCACCGACCAGGGCCGGGCGCCGAGCCGGTCGGCGGTGTCCCGGGCCGCCGCGTAGCCGGCGACCGCGTCGTCCCACCGCCGCTCCGCCGCGTCCACCACGGCCAGCCAGAGGTCGACCGGACCGCCGATGTCGCAGCCGAACAACGCCACCAACCACCCCCCGCGGTGGGGCGCCAGGGCCGTCCGCGCCTCGGCGCACCGGCGGGGATCGCCGTCCACGGCCGCCGCCTGGGCCCGCAGCCGCAGCCACAACGTCGACACCGGTCGGGGGTACGCGGTCCCGGCGGCCTCGATCCCGCCGATGATCCGGCGTACGGTCGCCGCGTCGCCGCGTTCGGCGGCGGTGATCCCCCGGAGCAGCTCCACCTGCGGGTGGTTGGCCGGGCCGGGCCGGTCGAGCAGGGACTCGGCCTCGGCGAGCCGCCCCCGCAGCACCAGCAGCGACCAGCGCAGGTGGTGTGCCATGAAGGCGTGTTCGGAGTGCTCCCACTCGCCATAGCCGTCCAGCTCGGCATAGTTGGCCTCGGCGGCGGCGAAGTCACCCTGGAACGCGGCGATGATGCCGCTGTCGATGGCCGCCGCCATCCGCTGCCGGGCCACGTCACCCGCGCGACAGCCGGCGACGAACGCGGTCAGCTCGTGCCGGTAGCCCGGATCGCCCAGCTCCAGCAGCGCCACCCAGCGCAGCGAGGTGGCCCACAACTCGGTGTCCCGGTCGCCGCCACGGCGGGCCACCTCCCGGATCTCCGCGGTGACCGCGGCCCGCTCCGGCGCGGTGCCGAGCCCCCAGGTGGTGTCGTGGCGGGCCCACAGGCTGAAGGTGAGCGCCTCGTCGTCGCGGCCGTGCCGGGCCAACGTCTCGGTGGCGGTGATCAGGTCGGTGACCATGGCCGGCGTCGACCGCTGCGGGTCGGGCGGGCCGATCAACCCCGCGTACGCCTCCCGGACCAGCGCGTCGGCGTCGAGCCGGCGGCGGGTGGCCGCGTGCTGGCCGTGGACGGTGAGCGCCACCCGGGCCAGTAGCACCGGTTCGTCGAGCCCGCGGGCCAGCGTGGCCGCGTCGACGAGCAGTGGCTCGGCCTCCCCCGGCGTCCCGGCGTGATGCAGCAGGCCGGCCATCTCCAGCAGCACCCGGACCCGCCGGACCGGCTCGTCGGTGACGTCGAGCGCCCGCCGGAAGTGCCGCACCGACTCCGCCACGGCGAGCCGGCCGCTCGCGTCCCGCGCGGCGGCCAGCAGCAGGTCACCGGCGCGTACCGGGTCCAGCTCCGCGCCGGCGAGCCAGGCGTGGCGGGCCAGGTCGGCCGGGATGAGCCGGCCCGCGAGCGGGTCGGAGTCGACGGCCCGGACCACGGCGGCGTGCCGCGTGCGCCGGTCGTCCTCGGGCAGCCCGTCGTAGAGCGTCTCCCGGACCAGGTCGTGCACGAAGGCGAACCGGCCGCCGCCCCGGGCCAGCACCAGCCGAGCGGCGGCGGCCCGGTCGAGCAGCCGGTCCACCTGCGCGGCCGGACCGGGTACGCAGCCGGCGAGCGTCTGCCGGTGGAACTCGCGGCCGAGCACGGCGGCCACGGTCAGCACCTCGACCACCGGGGCGGGCAGTTGGTCGAGCCGGCGGCGCACCGCCTCCCGCACGCCGGGTGCGATGGTGTCGGCGAGACCACCGGTGTGCCAGAGCCGCGCGGTCTGCTCGACGAAGAACGGGTTGCCGCCGGTGCGCCGGTGCACCTCGTCGACGAGGCCCGCGCCGGGCTCCCGGCCGGCGGTGCGGCTGATCAGCGCGGCCACCTCGTCGCGGTCCAGGCCGGCCAACGTGACGGTGGTGGCCTTCGCGGTCAACGGCAGCAACAGCGGACGCAGCGGATGGTCGCCGGCTTCGACCTCCGCGTCGCGGTAGGTGCCGATCAGCAGCAGCCGCTCGAACCAGGTGTGCTGGGTGGCGAACTGGAGCATCCGCAGCGACGCCGGGTCGGCCCAGTGCAGGTCGTCGAGGACCACCACGACGGGCCGGTGCTGGGCGACGGTGACGAGCGCGCTCGTCACCGCGTCGTGCCGGACGAACTCCGCCCGCTCGCCGTCGTCGGCCGGGCCGCCGCGGTCGGCGATCGCGGCGTCGGCGGCTTCGTGCTCGCCGAGCAGGGCCGCCTGCCCGGCCGCGGCGGCCTCCCGCGCGGCGGGCGGGACGTCGGTGGACCGGGCCAACCGGCGCAGCACCTGCAACCAGGGCCAGTGGTCGGGGGCGGTGTCGGAGTCCCAGCAGGCGGCGCCGAACACCAGCGCCCCGCGCCGGCGGGCCTCGCCGGCGGCGGCCGAGACCAGGGTGGTCTTGCCGATGCCCGGCTCGCCCGTGACGAGGACCAGGCCGCCGTGGCTGTCGATCACCCGGGCCACCTCGGCGCGCAGCAATCCCGCCGGGTGTTCCCGGCCGATCATCTCCTCGCCGAACCGCGGCTCCATGGCCTCCCGACGCTAGTCGACGGGTCCGACACCTGGGGCCGCCGACATGGCGGTGGGCGTCAGAGGCTGCCGCCTCCGGTGCTGCGCAGGTTGCTGCCGTCGGTCGGGTTGCGGTGGTCGTCGAGCCGGCGGCGCGCCTCGGCGGACGCCGCCAGGTCGCGGACCTCACCGGCCGGGTCCGCCGCGCTGCGCCGCAGTCGGCGCCAGGCCACCAGGGCCACCAGGACCGCGACGACGAGAATGACGATGAGCCAGCGCATGGCGTCCTCCATCCGTCGGTGACGGTAGTTGCACCCAGTGTGAACGGCCGGTCAAGGGAGGCGGGCGTCGGTGACCACGTGCGAGCAGGCCGGGCAGGCCGCCGGCCCCTGCTCGTCGAACCACCGGCAGGTACGCCGGATCGCGCACTTCGGCAGCGTCTCCTCGGCGGGCGGCGCGGTATCGGCGTACGAGGCGGCCATCCGGGCGCCCAGCCCGCAGTGCGAGCCGGTCCAGAAGCCGCAGGACGAGGTGACGCAGGGTCCGGCGAGCCGCACCCGCGACTCGATCGGCCCGGCGGAGTCGTCGGCACCGGCGAGCGCCACCTCGGCCGGCACCGCCGGCGTCACGTAGGCGACCCGGCCCGCCGGAGTGATCATGCCGAGGAACACCGTGGCGTTCGACGCCGGGGTGCTCGGGCACATCCGCTCCGGCGGGCCGGCGGGCGGGGTGGCGTCGGTCACCGCTGGATCCAGAACCCGAGGTCGTTGATCTTCTGCCCGAGGTCCTGCGCGAGCACGCCGTCGAGCACCCAGAGCCCGTACCACTCGGGACGCAGCTTGAGGTTGCCGTGACCGAGGGTGAGCGGGTTGACGAGCGTGGCGTTGGCGGTACGCAGGGCGGCCAGGCCGGCCTTCTGGATCTCGCCGGCGATCAGGGTCTGCTGGTCTGCGGTCAGGTCGACACCGTCGACCACGAAGCGGAACTCGTTGCGGGCCATGTGTTACCTCCGGTCACTCGTACGATTCGGTGCCCAGCCCGCGACGCAGGCTGGTCCGGGTGAAGGCCGCCCAGCCGGCGTGCGAGGCGGCGTCGGCGGGCTGGCCGGCGCGGGCGAGGACCCGGCCGGCGTGCTCCTGCCAGCGCCCGGCGGTGGCCGTCGCGTCGTCCCACAGCTCGCGGCAGGCGGCGACCGCGAACGCGATCTGCTCCGGCGCGCCGGTGAACCCGGCCGGCCCGTCGCCGACCCGGATCGTGCCGTCCGGCCGGATCCGCACGCTCGGGAAGTGGTGGTGCAGGCTGGCGAGCGTGGCCAGGTGCGTGGCGTCGCGCCGGGCGGCGGCGAACCCGGCGTACGTCTGGTCGTCGCGCCGGTAGCGGATCGCGTGCAGGACCAGCGCGTCGCCGGCCGGCTCGACCCGGGCGACCACCTGCGTGGGCGCGCTCCACGTGGGCGGGGAGTTCGCCGACCAGAACGCCAGCCAGGCGGCGAGCCGGGCGTGGAAGTCGGCCTGCACGCCGACCGCCGGCGCGGAGCCGTCGGGCGAGCGCAGCGCGGCGGCGGCGATCCGGTCCCGGGTGAGCAGCGGCGTTCCGGTGCGGACCGGAGCCGCCGCCGCGCCGGTGGTGGAGACGACGGTCAGGCCGGTCAGGGTGACCGCCGAGGCCGCCGCCGCGCCGGCGAGGAGTCGCCGGCGATCGAACGGGTGTCCGTTGTCGTTCATGGTCGGCCCTTCGTCGACGCGCAATGGCTCGACGCTATCGACCGGAAAAGGTCAGTTGAACACCAGGCGTGACGGGAGGTTGACAGCTAGACCGGGGATTCCCGGCGGCGTGAATTGCGTTCCTGTGCCCGAGCCGCCACGCAGGTCGCGGCACGGACGCCCGGGGCGCCGCACCGATCAGGCGGGGAAGCGCTCGTGCCCGAGCACCGCCAGCAACCGGAGCTTCTCCGCGCCCTCGCTGCGCGGCGGCGCGGTCAGCACGAGCAGCGACTGCGACTGGTCCTCGGTGAAGAGCACCTGGCAGTCCAACTCGATCGGGCCGAGCTCCGGATGGATGAGCGTCTTGTGGTCGGCGAAACGCTGGGCCACCTCGTGCCGTTCCCACAGCTCGGCGAACTCCGCGCTGGCCGCGCCCAGCACCCGTACCAGCTCTCCGGCGCGTGACCGCGGGCCCATCGACCCGTACGCGGCGCGGAGGTTGGCGACCTGGGCGCGGCTCTGCCGGTCGTGGTCCTCGGCCGGGTAGCGCCGCCGCTCCCCCGGGTCGGTGAACCACCGGTAGATCCCGCTGCGGGCCGGCCCGGTGTGGCCGGAGTTGTCCCCGAGCAGCGCGGCGGCAAGCGGGTTCTGCACGAGCGTCTCGCCCAGGTTGGACAGGATCAACGCCGGTGTGTCGGCCAGCCGGTCCAGCACCCGCAGCAGCGCCGGGGCGACGTGGGTGGCGGTGGCGACGGCGGCGGGCGGGCTGTGCCCGGCGACCCGGAACAGGTAGTCGCGTTCGTGGCCGGTCAGCCGCAGCGCCCGGGCCAGCCCGGCGAGCAGGTTCGGGCTCGGCTGCGGGCCGCGCCGCTGCTCCAGCCGGCTGTAGTAGTCGGTGGACATCGCGGCGAGCGCGGCGACCTCCTCCCGCCGCAGCCCGGGCGCCCGCCGCCGGGCGCCCTCCGGCAGCCCCACGTCGCCGGGGCGCAGCGCCTCACGGCGGCGACGGAGAAAGTCGGCCAGGGCAACGCGATCCATGGTCCGAGTATCCGTCGTCCGGCCGGCTGAACCAGGGATCCGCGATCCCTCGATCGCGGATCTCTGCACCGACCACGGCGGCCGGGCCATGCTGATCACATGGACATCTCCGGAAACACGATCTTCATCCCCGGCGCCACCAGCGGGATCGGCCTGGCCCTGGCGCTCGCCCTGCGCGATCGGGGCAACACGGTGATCGTCGGCGGCCGGCGTACCGAGCTGCTCGACGAGATCGCCGCGGCCCACCCCGACCTGGACACCGTCCCGATCGACACCACCGACCCGGCGAGCATCGCCACGGCGGCCGAGGCGGTGCTGGCCCGGCACCCGGACCTCAACGTCCTGGTGGCGATGGCCGGCGTCATGCGGGTCGAGGACTGGCGCTCGCCCGAGACGTTCCTCGCCTCGGCCGAGGAGGTGGTGACCACGAACGTGCTCGGTCCGATCCGGCTGATCGGCGCGTTCGTCGAGCACCTGCGGCAACGCGGGGACGCCACGATCGTCACCGTCTCGTCCGGCCTGGGGTTCGTGCCGCTGCGCGTCACCCCGAGCTACAACGCCTCCAAGGCCGCGATCCACATGCTCAGCGAGTCGGTCCGGCTCCAGTTGGCCGAAACCGGGGTACGGGTGGTCGAGCTGGTGCCGCCGGCGGTGCGCACCGGGCTGCTGCCCGGCCAGGAGAGCAGCGAGTTCGCCATGCCGCTGGACGAGTTCGTGGCCGAGGTGGTGGCGTTGCTGGAGGCGCAGCCGGACGCCACCGAGATCCACGTCGAACGGGTGAAGTTCCTCCGCCACGCCGAGGCGCGCGGCGACTACGCCCAGGTCGTCGCCACCCTGAACGCGGCCGACCCGCACGCCGCCACCTGAGGTGTTAAGCGGGGCCCCCGCCTATGCCGGAGACGTTAAGCGGGGGCCCTTCCTTGTAACACTTGATATCGATGGATCCCTATCTATAGGCTGTCGGCGTTCCCGCACACCCCCCATCCCCCAGGAGTGTGAACCATGCGTACGCCGAAGCTGTCCCGGATCCTCGCCACCCTCGCGGCCGTGACGCTGACGGCGCTGGGCGCGGTCGCCGTCAACCCGGCACCGGCCTCCGCCGCGGTCCGCAACGTCTGCTACAACACCAGCCAGGCCGGCCCGTTCGCCAGCTACGCGGTGCAGGCGGCATCGATCTGGAACAACTACACCAACAACATCAACATGGCCCAGTGCGGGTCGAACCTGATGATCTACTACACCTACGGCGGCGGGTCGTACGCCCAGCGGACCAGCCTGGGCAACGGCCGCGTGGTCATCGACTACTACCAGGCCCAGCAGTACTCCCCGCTGCGCATCATGACGCACGAGATCGGCCACATCCTCGGCCTGCCGGACAACTACAACGGCAACTGCGCCATCCTGATGTCCGGCGGCAGCGCCGGCACCAGCTGCACCAACCCGTACCCCAGCTCGGCCGAGGCCGCCCGGGTCGACTCGCTGTTCGGCTTCGCCGCCCGCAGCGCGACGTCCGCCCAGGTCTTCAGCGGTAGCTGGCCGGCCGCCACGGTGGTCGGCGCCGGTCGCTGACGACGCACCGGTGACGGGGTCGGCGGGTCACCGCCGGCCCCGTTCGCGCGTCTTCGTCACCGTCCCGCCGGTCCGCTGGCGCGGCGCTCGCGCGGCCGGTGGCTCGGCGGCGAGGTCGGCCGCCCGCCGGCTCAACGTCTCGACCCGCTCACGCAGCCGGCCCACGGAGTCGCCGTCGGCCTCGGACACCTCGTCGAGCAGCCCGACGTAGTCGCCGGCCAGCCGCCGGTACGCCGGACCGCCCGGCCCGCCGGCCCGGTCGAGGTCGATGATCTGCTGGGCCAGCACGGCGGTGGCGGCACCCAGCGCGGCCCGTTCGTCGGCGCGCGCGTCCCGCCCGGCCCGCCGCGCGTCGGCCAGCCGACCGGCCCGCCGGCCCCCCAGCCAGAGCGCCGCCGCGCCGACCACCACGCCGCCGATCGCGCCGCCGGCCAGCAGGTAGCGGGGCAGCGACGGGCTGATGGTCCGCCCGCCGTCGGGCAGCAGACCGGTGCGGACCAGCCGGTCGTAGTTCAGCACGATCACCTTCAGCGCCTCGACCGGCCGGTCCACGAAGGCGTCCGCCCCCTGGCTGATCACGGTCTCCACCACCATCGACCGGCCGATGTCACGCGCGCTGTCGCCGCCGACGCGGGAGCAGCCGTACGTGTCCCAGTCCTCGCCGTCGCGGCTCATCGCCAGCACCAGCGTGCCCGCGGTGGCGCGCTCGGTGTCGTCGCAGACCTCGCGCAGATCGGCACCCGGCGCCATCATCAGCACCACCAGCCGCCGGTTGCCGATGACCCGTTCGGCGGCGGCCCGGTCCACGTCGACGCCGGGCGCCACGTAGACCGACGAGGCGCGCACCTGCCGGGCGACCGGCCCGTCGAGGATGCCGCCGGACCACAGCGCCCAACCGGCCAGCACCAGGCAGGCGAGCACCGCCCGACCGAACGCGCTGCCGACCAGCCGGCCGAGCAGCCGGCGCGCGACCGCCGTCATGACAGCCTCCCCCGCAGGTAGACGTCCGGCCGGTAGCCGGGCATCCGCACGTCCCGGGCCACGTGGTCAAGTTCGGCCTCCGCGCCGGCGAGCAGCCCGCGTACGTGGTTGTCGGGCAGCCCGTCGTCGAGCGCGGACCGGGCGGACCGCAGCCGGCCGATGCCCCGCACCAGCGCCGGGTCACTACGCGCGTCGGTGAGCAGGGACAACTCCACGGCCAGCGCGGAGAGCCCGGCCAACCGGGCCGGGGTGCCGCCCGGCCCGACGGCGCCCGGGCGGCCCCGGCCGGCGCCGCGCACGGTGCGGATCGACAGCACCACGAACCCGGCCACGCAGCCGGCGAAGAGCCACGGCAGCGCCGGCAGCGCCACCCGCAGCGGGTCCAACTGCCGGTACGGCAGAGGCCTGTCGAACAGCCCCGCGTACCGCACGTCGGTGACCCGGGCCAGGTACGCGCCGAGCACGTTGAGCTGCGGATAGTCGTAGCGGCTGAGCCGACCGGCGTACTGCGCGTAGAAGCTCGCGCCGGCCACCTCGGCGAACTCCGCCGCGCCCGGTCCGTGGTATTCGATCCAGCCGCCGTACATCACCACGAGCGGCCGGTCCGGGGCGAGCCGGTGCAGCGCCGGCCCGTACGCGGGCAGCGGCGTCCCGTACGGCTGGACCGGGAGCGCCACGAACCAGGCGTCGCCGGGGAAGGCTTCCTTCGCGGTCTTCTCCGGCAGCCGGGGCAGCGTCGCGCCGGGAGCGGCGTACCGGCCGGTGGCGCGCAGCGCGGCGGTCACCGGGGCCAGCTCGGCGGCGGTGGGGTCCCGCCAGCGCAGGTCGTCGCGGTCCGGCGGGGACGGCTGCTCGTGCAACGCGGCGAGCAGCGTGAGGATCTGGCTGGTGACGTCGGCGGTGGCGAACTGTGACCGCCAGCTCGGCAAGTCGTCCGACGTGGCCAGGTAGAGACCGCCGCTGACCTCGGTGCCGACGATCCGGATCTCGGCGTTCTCCACGTCCTTCACCCGCCGGCGTTCCGCCTCGTCCAGCCCGGGCGGGGCGACCAGGATCCGGGTGTCGCCGGCCGCCGCCCGGACCCGCGCCTCGTCCCAGCGCGCGACCGCGCCGGGCAGGCGGACCACCGGATCGGCGGCCACCATCGCGGTCATCTCCGCCACCGACGGCACGGTTGCGTCGCTCAGCTCCCCGGCGGAACCCTCCGCGGGCAGCGAGGCGGTCGACGGCGACTGCCCGTAGCTGACCTCGACGCTCTGCCGCTGCGCCACCAGGAACACCACGAGCACGACCGCCGCGACGACGAGCAGCGACCAGCGCAGCACCTCCAGGCGTACCCTCACCGGCCGGCCCGCCACAGGTCGTCGGCGCGGCGGGCGTGCTCGGCCGCCTCCCGCGCCGCGTCCGCGCCGCCGCCGCGCGCGGCGGCGAGCATCTCGGCGCGGGCCAGCAGCCGCTCCGCCTCGGGCACCGGCGCGGTCGCCGCGTCCCGGCTGACGGTCGCGTCGTGGATCGCCGCCCGCGCCGACGACCAGGCGACCCGCCGGCCCCGGTCCCGGTCCCGACGCCGGGGCAGCAGCGTGGCGAGGAACCCGGCGGCCACCGCCACCACGGCCCCGACCAGCCAGGGCAGCACGCTCGCGGTCATGATCCCTGTCTAACGCACCGCCGCCAACCGCGCGTCTCGGGGTGCCCCCGTCCTACGACGACGAGTAGCCCTCCTGGAAGCCCTCCATGAACGCCCCGGCGAACCCGGAGACCACGCACCCGGCACAGCACAGGATCACCAGCAGCGCCGGCACCGCGACCCAGAGGACCGTCGACCAGTTGATCCCGTCCTCCTCCGGCTGCGGCGGGTGGTACGCGGCATACGGCGGCTGCTGTTGGTACGGGTCGTAAGGATGCACCCGGCCATCCTGCCCACCGCCCGCCGCCGTCGGAAGATCCGAACGGACCGCCCGGCCGGCCCGCCCGTCGCTTCCGACCCGTGCGCGTACCCAGGTGTGCGTACTCAGGCCCGGTGCGTGTCCAGGTGGGTGAGCACCGTCTGGTTGGCCTCCCAGCCGTCCGGGAACTTCACCGGCACGTCCAGGTGCACCCGCTCGGTCGACGGGTAGGCGTCGAGCAGCTCACCGATGCCGGCCCGGGCCACCACCACGCAGGCGTGCCGGTGCCGGGACGCCAACACGCACAGCCGCCCCGACTCCAGGTGGAACGCGGTGGCGTCGCGCCGCCCGGAGAGCGGGTGCAGCACGATCGTCACGTCGTACTCCCGGCCCTGGAGGCGGTTGGCGGTGTCCACGGTGATGCCCGCGCCGGCCGCGCCCAGCCGGGACCGGATGGCCGCGACCTGGTCGCGGTGCGCGGCCCCGACGGCGATCCGGTCCGCGGTCACCGGCGCGCCGCCGGGCGCGGCCTCGCTGACCGCGACCGCGCCGCGCCGCAACACCCGCAACGCCAGCTCCGCGCAGGCCGCGGCGGCTTCGGCGTCGGTACGCACGGTGTGCCGGGCGGGCAGCTCGTGCAACGCCCAGCCGGTGGCGGCGGCCAGCTCGACCGAGGCGTCGTAGCCGTCACCCGGGCCGGTCTCGGTGAACGTCAACGCCCGGTCGGCCGGCCCGGTGCCGGCCCGGAACCCGGTGAACGGGTAGAACGCGGCGGAGACCACCGGGGCGGCGGAGGCGGGCAGCCGCCACGACACCGGAAGCCGGTGCACCGGCAGCTCCGGGTTGTGTCGCAGCAGCGTGGCCACCGCCGACTGCATCGGGTCCCAGGTCAGGCCGGTCCAGCGGGCGGTCTCGACGGTGGAGAACGGGTCGAGCTGCCCCGGGTCGCCGACGAACAGCGCCCGCTCGAACCGCCCGGCCACGCGCAGCAGCGCGTCCGCGCGCATCTGGTACGCCTCGTCCACGATCGCCCACGGCCAGCTCCCCTCGGTGACCGTGGCCCACTTGGCCGCCGTACCGATGGTCACGGCCGGCCCGCCCAGGTCGGCGACCTTCGCCGCGACCCGGACCGCCGGGTGGTTCCGCACCCGCTCCGTGGGCTGGTAGTCGGTGGCGGAGAGCCGGCCGACGCGCAGCTCCGGCGCCTTCCCGCCGAGCCGGTCGATCAGGTCGTCCACCTGCTCGTTGGTCTGCGCCACGATCATCAGCGGCACACCGGTGGCGGCGGTCTCCACGGCCGCGCGCACCACGAGGGTGCTCTTGCCGGCGCCCGGCGGCGAGTCGACGACGACGCCCCGGTGCGCACCCTCGCGCACATCGCGCAGCACACTCTCCACCACGTGCAAGGCGGGGGCCCTTCTTAACGCATTCGGTATAGGCGGGGCCCCTTCTTAACACGCGCCGGGTAAGACTGCGGGCATGAGTGAAGCCCCGGTGCTCTACCTCATCGTCTGCGCCGCTCCCCCGGCCCAGCGGATCGGCGAACTCGCCGACCTGCTGGCGGCCGACGGCTGGCGGGTCTGCCTGATCATCACCCCGACCGCCGCGAGCTGGCTCGACCGCGACGCGCTCGCCGACCAGACCGGTCATCCGGTACGGGTCGAGTGGCGCCGCCCCGGCGACCCCGAGCCGCACCCGCCGGCCGACGCCGCGGCGGTCGTGCCGGCCACCTTCAACACGCTCAACAAGTGGGCCGCGGGGGCGAGCGACACGCTGGCCCTGGGCATCCTCAACGAGCTGCTCGGCACCGGGCTGCCGATCCACGTCTTCCCCCGGGTCAAGGCCGCGCTGGCCGCGCACCCGGCGTACGGGCCGAACCTGCGACGGCTGCGGGAGGCGGGGGTGGTGGTGCACGACGGGGAGGTGCTGCGGGCGCCGGACGAGATGACGCCGAGCCGGTGGGCGGTGGTGGTCGACGCGCTGCGCGCGGCACGCCTTCCTACGACGAATCCCGTCGAGCGGTGAGCCGTCGCGCCAGGTAGTGGCCGACGAAAGCTACGCCACCGCCGAGGAGGACACCCCTCGCCAGGTGGACAGCGGCGCGGTTCGGCACCGGTCCGCTCGGTTCCGGCCCGGCCGGTGCCGCGTCCTCTGCCGGGCCCGCCGCGACTGCCGACCGATAACCGACCGGGGTGAGCAGCACGGCGGCGAGGATGGCCAGCACGGCGAACAGAAGCGCGGTCGGCGTGGCCGACCGGCGGGCCAGGCTGGTGGCCATCCGCGGTCGGGGCATCCCTGCCTCCACGTTCGCCGGTCCGGGCAGGCTACTACAGCTCGGCCGTGGAGGGCGTCCGGCCGTCGACCTCCCGATGGAAGAAGGACTCGATCGGCTCGGCGCGGTCGAGCAACGCCAGGACCTGCGCCCGACAGCCTTCGACGATCTCGGGTTCGACGATTTTCTCCGCGCCGACCGGCGTCCCCGCGTCGTCGTAACGAACGTCGTAGACGGCCCGGCTGCCGGCCACCATCAGCTCCGGAACCCGGCCATGGTCTGCCTCAAGGTCTGACACGGCTTCCGCGTCGAGCACACCGATCCGCTCCCCCGCCTCGGCGCGGAAGCGGAGGAAGTTCAGCTCCCAGATCAGGTACGGCGTGAGGGGCAGCTCCACGATCCGCAGGCGGTGCAGCCCGGACCCCATCTCGTCGAGGCGGGCGAAGAACTGCGCCAGCTCGGGGTTGGGCTGGGCGGCGATCCGCAACGCCTCGTCCCAGCGACCGGCGGCGAACGCCTCCCAGCTCGGGCTGCCCGGCTCGCGGAACGTCTGAAGCCGTTCGGTCTTGAGAATCACCCCGTCCACGGTCTCCACCGTGGCGTAGAAGTCGGCCTCGTACTCGGGCAGGCTCAGTCGTCGCGCGGACGCCGCCCGCAGGAGGTCACGCATCCGGGATGTCCGGCTTGGCGGCCCGGATCATGCTGCGCGGGATGACCACCAGGCGCTCGTCCCGGCCCACGCTGACCCCGTCCGGCAGCCGCCCGTCGTACGCGTCCGTCAGGTCACGGCCGATGACCGCCACGTCACCGTTGGAGAGTTCCCAGATGTCGGGGCAGGTGGTCGTGCCGCCGCTCTCGCCCAGCTCGGCGGCGGACCGCCCGAGCCGCCGGGTGAACGTCGCGGCCGGTTCCGCTTCCCATCGACCAGCCATCACCCCTCCTTAGAGTCACGGATCGAACACTCAGGATAGCCAGCGCTCGACCGCCTACCCCCTCAGTCTTCGTGAACTGAAGTAGATCTCCGATCAGTCAGCGGGAGCGGGACACCTGGCGGTTGAAGCGGGAACGTAGCGCCAGCACCAGCGCTTCCTTCGTACCCTCGGGGTTGTCGGTCTCCTGCCAGCGGACCTCGCACCGCCCCAGCCACCCGGCGATGTCGTCGCGGGTCGCGGCCCGGCCCGGTGCTGGCGTGATCACCCGTCGGGCCGGGCCGCCGCGATCGGCGCGTGCAGGATCTGGTCCAGACCGGCCATGGTGGACTGGAAGTCCACCCGGTCGGCGGCGTGGAATCGGCGGAAGAACCAGTTCGGCACGCGGGGCTGGGTGCAGCGGGTGCGGAAGAGCAGATCCTGCACCTGCCGCGCCACGGTGAGCAGGTCCCCGACGGGCGCGGACGGGTCGCGGGCGGCCGAGTTGATGTGCCGCTGCACGATGGTCATGGCATGGTCGCGTTCGACGGCGACGTCGCGCTGCCCCCGGTAAATCTCGACGCCGAGCAGCAGCGCGCCGAGTGACGGCACGAACCAGGCGAGCAGCAGGTGTGCCACGGTCAGGTCGGCCAGCACCCCGTAGACGACGCCGGTCGCCGCCCAGGCCGCCACGACGGCGAGTACGGCGCGGGCGTAGCGGCGGCGCAGCCGGGCGCCCCAGCCGAGGCTCTGCTGTTGGCAGGCGAGCACGTCGTAGGGCGCGGGCAACTCCGGGATCTCGTAGTAGTCACGGAGGTAGCGCTCGGTGCCCCGGAACGCGCGGTCGCGGCGGCTGATTTCGGGGGCAGTCAACCGTTCCCCGGCCGCCACCTCGTTCCACGGCAGGCCGAAGAGGTTCACGTCGAACATCTCCTGGATGGTGGCGGCCCGTCGGAGCTGCCCGCGTGACCAGGAGGCGAGCCCGAGCGCGTTGATCACGGCCCAGAGTGCGCCGAGCGCGGTGACGCCGGTCGCCGACATGCCGGTGAAGGCGACCGTCGCGCCGGCGCCGGCGATCGCCATGGAGACCAGGATGCGCAGCGCGTCGAGGCGTTGGGCGCGGGTGTGGCAGACCGTCATGGCCCGGAGCATCGACATCATCGGCGGCTCGGTCTGGCGTCTGAGCAGGGAATCAGCCCGGGACGGCACGGCACCCCCCTCAACCCTGTCGAAAAGTACTCTTTACGCTGGTGTGCGAGCTAGCAGACGCTTGGTCGGGCTTCGTGTATTTTGAGCCGACGCTCAACCTCTCCAGAAGGATCAACGACCACGATGATCGAAGGTCTCGACGTCGCGCCGACCCAGTTGCGGCACGACCGGCGCGTGCAGGCGGCGCTGCGGAAATGGGCGGAGGGCGAAGGTCTCGTCGTCGCCTTCCTGCCGCAGAAGGAGCCCCTACGCGGATACACCGACGCCTACCTCGCCCTGATCAGCCTGGCGCGGGTCGTCGGCCGGAGACGCACCGGCGAGCACAAGAAGCTGGTCAAGGTGCACCCGGCGGACGAGGGCGGTTCGCCGGAGTCGGACCGGCACGCACAGGCGAAGCGGGAGGGCGGCGGCTTCGCCGAACGGCACATGGTCGGGCGGCACGTCGGGTGGCACCCGGTCGGCGACGGTCGTCACCTCTCCTTCCAGGACGTCGCCAACGGCGGTGACCGGGCGATCCCGATGGATCGGATCGAGGACGACGATCTCCTCGTCGAGTCCTTCGGCAAGGTGGTCAGCGCCCTGCACCTGGACTGGAACCGCCCCGAGGGGAACGGCGGACCGTCCACCGACGTCACCACCGTGCGCGCGTACGTCCGCCGGGAATTGACGGCGGCGAAGGCGCTGGGGGCGGTCCGGTCGGCCGCCGACCGGCTGGGGCTCGACGACCTGGACCGGGACTGGCTGGAGATCGACGGTGGGGCGCTGCCGAATCCGTTGCGGCTGGCCGAGCCGGGCGGGCTCTTCGGCGACCTGACCATCCGCTACCTCCAGGGTTTCGCCCACGGCGACCTGCACGGTGGCAACGTGCTGATCCCGGAGTCCGTCGACGGCCGGCTCCACCCGGGCCGGTTCGTCCTCGTCGACCTGGAGTCGTACGAGAGTCGCGCCCCGCTGACCCGCGACCCGGTCGTCCTGCTCCTGTCGCTGCTTCTTCCCTCGGTGGCGCCCCGACGCGACCCGGACGGGGAGTGGCCGTCCGGTCTGCCACGTAAGCAGGCGGATGCTCTCCTGCGATATCTGGTCCGACCGGATCAGCGCACGCCGAGCCAACTACCGGGAGCACTGGCCGATCTCGTGCGGCTCACCTACGAGGCCGGGACGGCGTACGCCGAGCGTTACGGCTGGCGAGCGGAGTGGCGCACGCAGTACCTGCTGTCGCTGGCCGTCCACGCGCTCGTCGCCACCACGTACGACAACCTGGGGCCGGCGGGTCCGTCGTGGTGCCTGCGGCTGGCCGCGTCCGCGTTGGACGCCCACCGTGCGGAGCATCACCCCACGCTGACGCCGCCGGCCGCCGGTGTCGACGCGCCCCGGCCGCCGGACGTGGCCTGGCCGCGGGTCGACGGGCCCGACTATCACCTGCTTCCGGGCCTGGGACACGCGCCGGGTACGCGGGGACGGCACCGGGCCAGGATCGGTGGCCGGCGTCGGATCAGGGTCAACCTCGCGCTGGTCGTCGCGCTCGGCGGCTGCCTCGTGCCGTACGTGGCGGCGGAGGGCGCGTCGGACCGGAACGCCACCCCGCCGGCACACCCGTCCGTGCGGACCGAGACACCGCCGACGAGCCGTGGTGACGAGCGTGAACCCCCGTCGTTCGCGCCGGTGAGCCCCGGCCGGTATGCGTTCACCTGCCTGCGGGTGTGGTCCCCGGACGACCTCAGGCCCTACTCGGACCGCCTGGACCGGTTTCGGGAGGAGCGGCTCTGGTGGACGCGGGAGAGGAGCGGCCGGCGTACCGTCCAGGTCGTCGCCCACGGCCACCGGTCGCCGCCGAAGATCTCCACGCTCGGCCGCGGCGAGCTGACCGGCGTGCCACCCGCGCCGTCGGAGCACCTGGCCAGGCTGCGTGAGCAGGTCGCCGAGCTGCTGGAGCGGAAGCCGCCGGAGTTGCGCAACGCGGCCGGCACGCTGGAACTGGTCGCCGAGATGCACCAGTTCTGGCCCCTCTCCCGGGCGCAGCGGGAGGCGCTGCGGCGGCTGCTCGCCGAGACCGACGGCGTCATCGACGGTGGCAGCTACCCCGACCGGGCCGGCCGGGACGGGCACGCGATCAGCGCCGACAACGGCGAGGGCCAGCGGGAGACGCTCCAGTTCGACGAGCGGACCGGCCGGTTGCTCAGCCACGAGAAGATCGGCGCCGGCGACGAGACGCTCGCCTACTACCTGTTTCTAAGCAGCGGCTGGACCGACACCATCATCGACCGGCCGTGCGTCGACTAACAGGGGCGGTTGACGTAGTTGGCCCAGTCCCGGTCGGGCCCGGCGTCGGCGAGCACCCGGCTGCGGGCACTGACCGTGAACAGCGCGGTCTGGTTGTAGTAGAACGTGACCGACCCGCTGGAGAGGTTGTAGTGCGCGGACGCCACCCGGAACTGCCACTGCCAGGTGGCGAGGTTCTGCCGGCCGCAGTCGGAGAGCTTGCCCCGGGGATAGCCGAAGTCCGGCCGGTCGTAGAAGCAGTACCAGCCCAGGGGGCAGTCGGCCGTCGCGTAGGTGCCGGCGGGCGCGCGCAGCGTGACCAGGAGCGCGCCGTCGCCATAGCTGATCTCGTTGTCGCCGACCGGCACGCCGCCCGGGTGGGCCGCGAGGTAGCCGGTCATCTCGCGGTTCGCGGCGGCGACCGCCGGCGCGGGAAAGCCACCGAGCGGGGCGATCAGGACGACGGCCAACACCATTCGGTACGCGGAAAGAAAAGCCATTCCACAACCCCCGCAGAAAATAGATGAAGCCCTCTATCAACTCAGAATAGGGAGACGTCTTCCCTGATCACCAGGCCCGGCCGGGGCGCAACCTGTCGCCATGCCGAAATATGTCCCACGCCGCACGGTCGGTCGACCAAATCGGTGGAATTTCCAACACGGCCGCTTTCCTGATGCAGTTGCGGAATGCATTTTCGCGGCCGTGGCCAGCCCTCAACGCCACCCGAGCGTGGGCAGGCGCAGACGGTCGGCGGGCACGCCGGCGATGGTCAGCCAGCGACGGGCGGCGGCGAGCATGACCGGCGGGCCGCACACGTACACGTGCTGGCCGGCACGGTGGTGGTAGCCGGCCAGTGCGATGGCGGAGCCCCGTTCGGCCGGCTCGGCCTCCGGGTCGGCGGAGAACGCCGGCACGACGGTCAGCCAGTCGTGGGCCTGTTGCAGCTTGTCCAACGCGATCGCGTCGTACAGATCGGCGAACGTGCGCGAGCCGACGACAAGCGTGACCCGCCGGCCGGCGGGCGCTTCGGCGACCTGCTCGACCAGGGCGCGCAGCGGCGCCAGCCCGGTGCCGCCGGCCACCAGCAGCAGATCGTCGGCACCGCCGGCCAGTTCCAGGCCGGAATCGGCGGGCGCGCCGAGCTGGAGCAGCTCTCCGGGGCGTACCTCATGGACCAGGCTGCCGGAGACGGACCCGCCGGCCAGCGCGCGGACGTGGAACTCGACGGTGCCGTCCGCGCGCGGCGCGTTGGCCGGCGACAGCCACCGCCACCGTCCCGGCCGGCGCGGCGTGCACACCGGCACCGCCTGCCCGGCCCGGAACGGCAGCCGCCGCGAGGGCCGTACCGTCACCGCCGCGACCGTGTCGACGTCGCGGTGGTGGCCGACCACCTCGGCCGCCCACCAGGCCGGCCCGTCGCCCACCCGGGCGGCGGCCCGTTCCACCAGCCGCCACGCGCGCCACCAGCCCATACCGGGCGCGGCCAGCATCGCGTCGCCGATCGCCGCCGCGTGCCAGGGCCGCAACCCCAAGCTGCGGTACGCGGACCCGAGCGCCCGCAGCAACGCCGAGCGCCCGGCGTGGTCGTCGCCGCCGTCGAGCAGCCGGAGTAGGGAGGCGTGCAGCAGCGGGGCGTCCCGTTCCGGCAGCAACCCCGGGCAACGGTCCTGCACGGCCGCCCAGAACCGGCTGGCCGACTCGGTTTCGTGGTGCAGCTCGGTAGCCGGGGTGGGGAAGTCGGCGGGTACGGCGGACATCGGTGGGCGCCTCCGGGTCGGGTGTCGTGGAGTGGCGCCGGGGCGGGCGGGGTCGGCGGGCCGCCACTGTCGGGGGGACGCGGCACCACCGGAGCCCAGCACCCGCCCCGGGCCATGCGCCGACTGTCGACCTTGGTGGCCGGCGGTCGTATGCCCTCGCGATCGTCGAGGACATGCACGCTCGGTATGCGGTCGGTTACTGTCGCGCTCGGCGGCGTCGGTATGCGTGGCATGCATACCGGGACGCGGTGGAACGGTTTGAATGGTTAGGCTCGATTTCGGACACAGCTACCCGCGTGGAGCGAGGTTGCCGGTGAGACACGCGAACTGTCCCCGCTGCGGCGGACGCCTGGCCCGCGACAACGACAGCGGTCGGTGCGCGCCCTGCCAGGCCGCCGAGCGAGACCGATTGAGCGCGCCGCCGGTGGTGCCGGAGTCGTTCTGGGACCACGAACCGGCGCGGCATGCGCTCACGTCACGGCACCTGGGAAGGGCCATCCGGGCGTACCGGTACCACCCGTACCACGGGCGGAATCCGTTGCCGCAGAGCGTGGTGGCGGGATGGTTGGGGATCACGCAGGCGCAGTTGAGCCGGATCGAGAACGGGCCAGCGCTTGTGCACCTGGACCGGCTGGCGCACTGGGCGACGCTGCTCCGGATTCCGCCGGCACGTCTCTGGTTCGCTCTACCCGGCGAGCCCGCACCTACAGTGGTGACAGGCGCATGCATCGAAGAAGGTGATAGTACGAATCGCCGCCAGTTCCACGCGCTGGCCGCACTGGCCGGAATCCAGGCCAGCAGCGGCCTCGACCTGCTGACAGCAAGCGTAGAGCCGCCGCCGAACCTCGGTATGGAACAGGTGCGGTACGCGGCCTCACTCGTCGACCAGTTCCGCTCGGCGGATGCGGCCGTGGGCGCGGACGCACTCTGCGACGTCGCCATGCAGGTACACCAGCGCCTGTCCGCCTGGGCGGAACAGGCCGCGTACAGCCGGTCGGTCGGCGAGGCGTTGCAAAGCGCGCTGGCGCATCTGGCGATCCAGGCAGCCTGGCTCGCCATCGACGCGGACCGGCGCGCCGAGGCAAGGCCATACCTGAACGAGGCCATCGCCCGAGCACGCATCGCCGATGATGCGCGCGTGGAGGTACGCGCCCTCGCCTGCATGTCCCTGCTGTTGCGCGAGGACCGTCCGGCCGAGGCGATGCACTGTGCGGAAGCAGCGTTGCGGGTCGCCGCCGGATGGACCACGCCGCGTCTGACCACGCTGCTCCACCTGCGCGCCGCCCACGCCCACGCCATCCTCCGGGACACGTTCGGCTTCGAGCGCGAGATGACCAAGGCACGTCGGGCATTCGAGGGTGGCAGCCACGAGGACGACCTGCCCTTCATCTCGTTCGTGACCGAGCAGGAAATCACGGCCATCAACGGGCTCTCGTATCTGGCGCTCGACCGGCCGGAACGGGCCGCGAGCTGCTTCCGGGCGATCACGACCAGCCCGCCCGACGCGCACCGGCGTAACCGGGTCTACTCCACCGCCCAACTTGCCCGGGCCTCGATCCGGCAGGGTGACGTGCCTGGCGCGGCTCACGCCGCGATGGCAGTGCTGCCCGAGCTTCGCCAGGTGCGCTCCGGGCGGACGCTGCGCGTGCTCGCCGAGGTGCGGTCCGGCCTCGATGCTCACCGCTCTGTGCCCGAGGCCCGCCAGTTCTTCGACGTCTACGACGGCTCGTTGGCCTGATGGTGGCGGATATTCGGCTGCACCACCACTCGGCTTCGCAGGCCGAGGGCCTGCTGACCCAACTCGTGGACGTGTATCTCGACGCCCACGCCGACGACGGGCCGCTCTACACCGCCGAACGGTACGAGCGGCAGCTCGCGGCGCACATGCCCCGGCCGGGCTGGGCGTCGGTGACGGCCTGGGTTGGTAATGAGCTGGTCGGCTACATCTATGGATTCCCGCTCGGAGCGGACACACGGTGGTGGGACGGCATCCAGGGGACGGTGCCGGACGGCTTCACGGAGGAAAACGGTCGACGGACCTTTGGCGTCAGTGAGTTAGTGGTGCGGCGCTCCTGGCAACGCCAAGGCATCGCTCGGGCTCTGCACGACGAACTGCTCGGCAGTCGGGGAGAAGAACGGGCCGCGTTGCTCGTGCGGCCGGACAACAACGCCGCCCAGCATGCGTACGACGCATGGGGGTGGGAGCCGATCGGACGGCTTCGGCCGTCCTGGGAGGGTGCACCCCTGTTCGAGGTGCGGACGAAGCCGATCATGCCGAGATTGATAGAGAACAACCGCGCTTAGTACGGCAGCCCCCACATTTCGCGACCACCAAGAACGCCACGACACCGGCCGCGAAGAAGACGAAGTCTGTCAATCCCCTTCCACGCTGCACAGGTTAAAAATCAAGTTAGGGTCGACGTGCTCGGACTGCGCCGATGATCCTTTCCGTGGCTAGCTCAACATCATCGTGTTCCCACACAGTGATCAATAGCCAGCCAGCTTGCTCAAGCTGCTGGCGGGTCTGCCGGTCGCGATTTATGTTCCTGGCAAGCTTGTCACGCCAGTACTGGCTATTCGCCGACGGTCGACGGTGATGTTCTGGGCAACCGTGCCAAAAACAGCCATGGACCTCAACGGCGACGCGGGCCGGCCTGAAGACGATGTCGATCTTCCGACGCAAATCGGGTAGCGGATGGGCGCAGACGCGGTATCGCAACCCTTTGGCGTGAAGGGCTCGCCGCAGCGCCATCTCTGGCGTGGTGTTGCGACTGCGATTGCCCTGCATGGCACGTCGGATCGCAGGGCTGGAGGCCCAAGACTCTTCTGGTATGCCCCTCACCATCGGTCGAAATGCGGGTCCTAGCCGCCGGGGCATGCTAGGCACCCACCACCGCCAGATGCAGCGACTCGGCAGCCCGCAGCTCCCCGCGTACGAGCGGCATGAGGTACTCGCGGGCAAGCCACGACACCACAGGCACGCACACAGCGTCACCGAAGCCGAACAGGGCCTGGTTCGTGCGGAGCCCCTCGAGGTGGTAGTCACCGGCACCCATGAGACGGGCGTATTCCCTGGGAGTCATCCACCGCACCCGCACCTTGCCGTGACCAGCCTCCACGACGGCCTGCTTCGAGGAGCCACCTCGCGCGGTGCGCAGGCATCCCGAGATGTCATCGGGACGGATTTCCCAGGTCGGCTTACCGCCTCGGGTCCGGCGGTACGCGGTCCGACGCGAGATTCGGCGCAACTTTCGCAAGGCTTCCAGTCGCTCCGCCTGGATGGGCGACAAGGAGTCGATGAAGGCGGCTCTGCGCAGCTCATCCCACCACAGATCGCTGTTGAGCGGCAGCTTGTCAGCCAGCTGAGTCAATCCGGTGGTCAGGGGAGCCGGGGGTGCAGGCAACATCGCCCGGTGAGTTCTCAGGCTGGAATCACCGAAAGGCGCCTGGAGCCAGTCCGGCCGCAACTCACTGTTGGGCACGGGCTCATCCGCTGGAGGATCGATCGCACCGATGAGGAACAGCCGTGGTCGCGACTGCGGCACGAACCGGCGCGCGTCGAGCGTGAGGACATCCACGGAGTAGCCAAGATCATTGAGCGCACGGATGGCGGCAGCGAGGTCATCGCCGCCATGACTGGTGGCCAGTCCCACCACGTTCTCCAGCGCCACGACGGGGGGGCGTCGCCCGCCCATCTCTTCCAGCACTCGCGCGAAGTGCCAGAACGTTCCCGACTCGCTGCCTGCCAGGCCTCGTCGAGCACCGGCCAAGGACAGGTCAGTGCATGGGAACGATGCCCAAGCGAGACTCAGCCCGTCGGGCATCTCGTCACCTGTCACCTCGGCCACGTCACCGAGTTGGAAGGTGTGCTCGTCTTCCAGGTCGTCAAAGTGCCGAACATACATGTCTCGCTTGTCCGGTTCGACGTCGTTCGACCAGATGACTTTAATGCCAGCTTCTTCCAAGCCGATGCGGACAAGCCCTATGCCGGCGAAGAACTCGGCAGCGGTGGGCTTGATAATGCCGGCATCCGAGGAGATCAACGCTAGCTGGGTCACGGCCCAACCTTACTGGCCTAACCTTGATCAACCACCTAGCGGGGCCGAGGCAGTCGACACGAGGGCTCGTTCGCGGTCGGGCGGGTCAACCGGGCAGCCACCCGGCCAGTCGCGCCTTGACGGGTTACAGATTCTCGGGTAGCTCAATCAAGAGCGACGGGTCGGTCTCCACCTCGGCTGTGCGTTTGTTGTATGTCTCCAGCAACTTCCGCAGCCCTGACCGGATGCTCTGATCGCGGAACTCCGCCATCTCCTCCACGTTGGTGCCCACGAAGTCCTCCACAGCCTGGACCGCGACGTGATCCCCTACCTGCGCGAGCTCCGACAGCTGCAGGGCGGCGGCGAGCTTCGCCTCTGGCACCAGCACGCGGGACCGGTAACCCGCAGCCCGGTTGGCTTTGCACCGCCCCTCGAACAGCGACTGGCCGGGACTCATCGTCACGTGAATCGCCGTGTCGCCCACGAGGAAGTCGCCGGGCCGAGCGGTCTGACCATCGGCAGTCGTGTAGCTTTCGTTACTGATAGTGAGGGCGGGGAATCGGAGTGCGAGCTTTGCGCCCACAAGGTGCTGCGCTACAGCGCCCGCCATATTGCCCCCTCGCTCTTGGGCTGCCCTCAGCACAGCGGCGACGACGAGCTTGACCGGGGTCGCCGGAACAAACTCCGCCCTGAGCCGCTGCTTGCCGAAGTACTCGACCTTGATCTGGTCAACGAACCATGCCTGCAAGGTCCTCGCGACCTGGCCTAGCTCCATGGCGGACAGGATGCGGAGATCTCCTGACCGAGCATGACCGTCGATCAGGTTTACGATTTCGACCGCGATTTCCTTGGTCATTCGAGAGGTCCTGCCTCCCTCCTTCAGAAAGGTCCGCTCCTCCCCGTGCTTCCTCAGGATGCGCTGAGCCTGCGGACCGCCTGCGCCCTTCACCTGGGATTCCGCAAGGTAGTCGGAACGGCTCAGCGGGTAGTGCCGCCCGAGATGTTCGGTCACGTAGAGCCCAGCGCAGAAGACGTTCGCGTCGATGCCGCCCTTCTTGTTGCGCTTGGTCTCCCGCCAGACCTCCAACGACTCGATCAGGTCCTCAACGATCGGCTCTGCTCTCAGCCAAACCAAATCCATTACGCACCCCCATCACATAGACAGCTCGGGCAGCTTACGGAAGCGCTGGAACTCGTTCGACCCGTAGCGGACGAAGAGGTCCAGACGCAGCGGTGTTTTCGTCGTGAAGGGAGGTGTCCGTCAGGCCGAAGACAGCAAGCGCCCAGCCACTGCCACAGGCGTCCGATCGAGCTCGAAGAGATCCACCGTCTTCACACTCTGAAACGTCTCCTGCACCTGGCGCATTGCCTCGGCCTGCTCCGGACGGAAGAGCGCCGGATCGGTACGCCACAACGGGTGGACGAGGACCAACGCCTTCCGCCGAGCGCAGCTCGACAGCACCCAGAGTTCGTTCACCTGGTGCCGCTCGATGCCGTACTGACCGAAGGAGTTGATGAAACCCCGGGTGAGGACGTCACCACGATCAAGCCAACGCCCCCAGTCGACCTCCCGGCCCAGTCCAAGTTCGGCCATGTCAAGCGCGAGCCGCCAGTCCAGCGCGCCATGAATCCGCTGATTGTCGAACGACCTGAGGCAGTCGGGGCACGACATTGTGCATTCCACGGCATGCCGGCTTGTTTGCCACCGCTGTCGCAGGTCGTCGAGCACGCGATTGAGCACCTGCGTGAAGATCTCGGGTTGGCCGAGGAGCGAAGCGTATCCAGCACCGTTCTCTAGGCTATCCGCGACGAAGATGCGGTGGGTCTGTTCGTCGCCTACCCGGGCGGGGCTGAGACCAACGGTCAGCTCGCTGGAGTCCACGTCCAACTCTGCTTGGAAGCCCCTGCGCAACACTTCGGCCAGCGACCATAGCGCCGGGAGCCCGGCAGGCTGGACCTCGCGTGTGGTGGGAATGATGCCACCAGGCAGAGCCAGCCGGTTGAGGGTGACGACGAGGGCGTCGGTCTTGCGGACATCGCCGATGGCGGCCTCGCCGCGCCGTCCCCGGGTCTTGGGGATGAAGACTTCGTTGCTGTAGAGAGATTGGTCGGACACCACGACGCTCCGGTCGACCGCATCCTCCATTGGGAAGAGCCGGCCGAGGTTGTCGTTGATTCGGAGAATATCGGCCATCTCGTATACCTCGACGAGGAGGCCGCCGACCGACGACGAGCGGCTCGACTCCGAGGCGATCGCCAGCTCGGGCGCACCGACAACTGCGACCGTCTCCCCGTCAACGTCGTAGTCACGCGCCCGGTAGTCGGTGCGGAATCCGAGCGGCTGGTACATGTCAAACGTGTTCACCATTCCGCCACAGACTGCGCACATGCCGGCCGGCGCGGCCAGTGATGTGCTGCCGCAGTCCTCGCACCTGCTGACGCTGATTGCCGTGCCGAGCGGGTCGACGGGCAAGACGGCATGCCCTTTGACCTCATAGGCGGCGAATCCCACGGCAGTGTGGATTTCGTCGTCCCGGACGACCTCTGCGCCGGGAACGAAGCTTGCAATTGCCATGTCCAGCGATCGGTCAGAGGCCACCGCTGCCTCAAGCTGCCGCTTGTCCCTCGGGTGGTTCTTGTAGAGATAGCGCACCCGCGTCGGGAAGCCGAACATCGGCAACACCCCCGCATTAGCCAGGACCTGGCTGAGCTCCTTCTGTTGGTAGAAGGGGTTGGAGACAGCCGCATCGACGTCGCCGATCAGATCGGCACCGGCCCACCGCTCCAATTCCTTGATCTCGGCGGAGGCGATGCCCGATCGGACCGTCAGCGCGGCGACGACCGCGGGGACGTCTGGTGCCGCAGCCAGCCATGCCTGAACCTGTGCGCGGTATGTCGGCCAGTCGTCGCGCCCGCCGAAAATCCCATGAATGCTGTCCGGAGTACGCTCCGGGGCCGGATCGCTGGCGGCGAAGGCCCTGCGTAGCAGCTCAGCGGCGATCACGCGCCGCGCGATCCGCGTCCGTCGCAGGTCGAGGAACGGCTGCGGGGGAGTGTCGCCGGTGATCCGCTCGGTGGCGTTGAAGTAATAGTCGTCGTGGGTACGGGAGCGGGCGACGGTCAGGGCGTAGGAGTAGGGCTGCCCCTGCCGACCGGCCCGACCGACGCGTTGCTGATAGTTGAATCGTTGCGGCGGAACGTTCGCCATGATGGTCGAACGCAGCGAGCCGATGTCAACGCCCACCTCCATGGTGGTCGTAACGCTGAGAACGTCCAGCGGCGTGGTCAGGATGTTCTCGGTCGGGGGTTTGAGCAGCGCTTCCTTGAACCAGCGCTGGCGCTTTCGCTGCAACGCCAGGGGTTTGGTCTGCCCGGTCAGCTCCGCGACGGCCATCCGTCGCGGAGGCAGGTCGGCGAGCCAGGCATAGTAGTCCTGCTCGATCGGGTCTCCGGGCCGCTGCTCAAGTCCGACGTGGTGGCAGCCCCGTGCGGCGCACACGCCAGCGGACGCATGCAGGTGCCGGTAGTTACATTTGGGGCAGACCCAGACAGCATCACTGCCTTTCACCAGCACGAACGGCGCGTCGGCGCTGTTGACGCGAAGCCCCCAGTCCGGGGCGATGCGGTCGCGGATCTCGCGCGTTACCCAGACCTCGAGCCCGCTTCGGTCGACGCCCAGCTTGTCGGCAACTGCGTGGATGTAGGTCCGGACGGGTCGTGGCATGTCGGTCTTCGGGCTGAACCACTGGCCACCCGCGTACCGTCCTTGGATGCCCATGATCCGAATGACCGAGCGCAGAATCTGCAGGCTGGTTTCGGTGTCAACGCCGCTGCCAGAGAGCTGCGGAGCACGCGGCTCCACCGTCACCAACCCGGTGGACTCTAGGTCGCGGCGGGCCCGGTCGAACACCGCCTCCGCCATGCCTGTAGCGAGCATTTGCCGGTAGAGCTGGACACCGGCCATGCGTGTATGGGGGGCTAGCGGGCTCCACAGCTCCGGCTCGGGAGGATCGAAGATTCGATACCATGGCTCGCCCTGCCACTCCCGCACCGATCGCGCTGGTCCGGCCGGGTGGATCCCGAGTGCGAGCATGCTCGCTTCCAGCCGAATGGCTGCTTGCGTCCAGGGGATCCGCGCTGCAGGATCGTTCGCCTGCCGGTACTTGGCAATGAGTGCGTCGTCACTCGGGGACGTCGCGCCGACGGCTACCCGCATGGCCGCGCCGTAGACATCCGGATGCTGTCGCTGGAACGTCATCAGGGCAGGGAGCTCATCCGGGGCCAGCGGCTCCTTTGCCGACTTGAACACCAGATCGACAGGATCTGGCTGGCGCTGCTCTAGCTCGTGCCGGATGAGCTGACGCACCAGATCCCGATGATGGTTCCGGGCCACCGCAGAGGCGGTGCGGGCGGCATCGTCGCGGCTGTCGGTGAAGAGAATCGTGCGAGACTCAGCCGCGGTGGAGCCCATGCTCCGAAATAACTGCGAGAGGTACAACTGGATCGCCTGCGACTGACCAGATCGGTGGCCCCGGATCGGCGACCGCACAATCCCGCGCCAGAATCGCCGCAGGTCCCCGTTGTAGTTCTTGGCATCGCACCGCGGGCAACGCTCTGGAAGCGCTGGCGGTTTCGCCGTTGTGCTCGCGCCGAGACCGGAAACGGCCAGAATGAATCCGGTCGCGCTTGTCATCGTCTCGATGATGCGGCCGGATGTGGGATCCAGCTCCACGGGCCGGAAGCTGAAGGTCGCGCTCCGGCCCTGCGGCGTCTTGTGCTGCCAGGTGCCCGTGGCTGATTGTCCCGGCCAATACCACATGTACTGGTTTAGAGGCCGCATGTTGACCGGGCGGGTCTGCGGTGACGGGATCTCGACGGGATTAGAGCCGATGACCAACTCCGGCGGGTTGCTGGCCGTATGCCGTTCGATGATGTAGCCGCCTAGACTGACCTCGCCACAGTCGAAGCAATACAGCACCTCCAGAACCCGACCGCCACACGGGCAGGTGGTAGCCGGGCGGCTGAAAAGTTTGCCGATCGCGCGCCCAGCGTAGGCGTGCTCGGGCGAAACCTGACCGCAGCTCGGGTTCGCGCAGGCCCAGAGTCCGCTCGCGGTGCGGACAAACATATGGGCGCGCAGCGGGATGCTGGCCGGACCGCTTCCCGCTTCGGCGACCGCCGACAGCACGACGTCCATCGCGGCGCCGACGTCCACAGTTTTATCAAACAGCCGCCCCTCGATGACGGAGAGACGTGTGGCTCGCAGCGGCTGGTTCGGCTTCTCTCGACAGGCAGCGGCTATCGCCTCCGAAAGGCGACGCTTGTCGGCAATAGCGGCCAGGGCCGCAGAACGGACCGTCGGTTCTTCAGGAAGGGATCGCGCGATTTCCTCGAACTCTATGCGCGACAGCGGCTCGCGGTTAGGCACCGGTCGGGGCACCCCGGCCGTGACCTGGAAGCTCGAGCGAGGCACGCCGAAGAACTGCTCCAGATACTCGCCGCCCTTCTCGTCGTCGCTCAGCGACGCGCTAGTGGCGAGGCACCGCAGTTGCGGCGAGTCTGCGTCGAGACCGATGCGGGAAAGCAGATTGCGAACGACCATGGCAACCTCGCTGCCCTGGGTCCCCCGATACAGGTGCATCTCGTCGATCACAATGGTGAAAACGTTATTCTGCGGATCGGCAGCGAGCCAGTCTGCCGTCTTCTGAAAGATCTCCTGCTCGATGTCCCGCATCAGCATTGCGTTGAGCATGGAGTAGTTGGTCACCATGAGGTCGGGTGGCGAGGCGACCATGTCCCACCTCGTGACCATCTCGCCGACGGTGGGGTCGGAGAACTGAGACAACATCTGCTCGACCGCACGTCGATCCGTGTCATCCTGATAGGCACGCACGAGTGCCTGATAGTCCTGCTCCGTGCTCCTAATCTCGGCCGCCGCTTCACGGACTTTCGACCTATCCCCGGAACCTGGCCGGCTGCCTGAGCCGAGGGTGGCACCCGTGTATCGGCCGAACCACAGCTGTGGGACTTGTCCTGTCGCGGCGATCCGCCGCAGAGCCCGGCGGAGTCGGCCGATCTGGTCCTCGACGAGCGCATTGGTCGGATAAAGGACAACCGTCCGTAGGGCGGCAGGGCGGTTCTCCAGGTCGCGCAGCGGCCGCCACTGCAGCGCGTTGTCCGGTGCCTGCCACCAGCGGTCGGGTGCAGGTTGACTGCGCCAGGTAAGTGCCTCGCGAACGAGTCGGGCGAGTACCGGGAGCAGGAAGGACTCAGTCTTGCCAGAACCTGTGCCGGACGTGACGACAACATTCCGCCGTCCTTCGCCAGGGCTAAGCGAGTGGATGAGCGCCTCGGCCTGGTGGCACCGCAGAAAGATCTCTTCGCCAGGGGCGACGAAGTCGCCAAACAACGCCTCGCCGACAATGCGAGCCGCCACGGGATCGAGACCTGCCGCCTCTGCCGCCTGCTTCAGCGGGTAGTCCGCATCGTATGGCACGACCGGCTCAAGCAGGATGTCGGTGAAGATGAGGCCGGGGTCCTGCAGTAGTTGTCGTCGCTCCCGCCGGAGCGGTTCGTCCCGCAACCAGAATGCTGTATCGAAGTACCTAAGGTAGGCATCCCGGAGCTCACCGTAAACTTGGGTGGGCGCGGGGAACGTCGACGACCGGTTGCTACTGGCGGACAAGGTGCGATTAGTCATGTTGTTCCTCAGCGGGCGAGACGGGTAGCCAGCATGTCAGCGACGTCGGCCGGCACGTTGTAGTAGCGAAGAAGCCGACGCTCTTTGATCGGAGCAGGTGGACGCCCTGCACATAGGACCGCCGCCCGCCCATAAAGCCCTGGTAAGTCGGCACCGAGCGGCACGTCAAGCGCCTGGGCCGCTGGGTCGTATGCCAGCAACGGCCGGCCCGCCCTGAGCGCCTCAAGGTGTTTGACGAGTTGCGCCGTGCCGACGCGGGCCGTTCCGTTCACGAGGTCAACGTCCCGTCGTACGATGTAGGTGCTGCCGAACGACTCAAGGCGGAAGGCACCCGAAGTTTCGGCATGATGCTGGGGGATCCAGGCGGCCGAACCAAGATGAAAATGTTGGATTCGACGAGCACCTGGCATGGTGATTGTCGGAAGCGACGCCTCCAGTGCGGTGAGATCCGGAGCAGCGCGGAGGATGGCCCGGGCGGCATCCGCGGCGACCGTCACGTCCCCCATTGCGCTGGCCAGTTCCTGGGCGGTCTTCGGCGCCAATCCGCTGAGGGTCCGTCGGCTCAGTCCCGGGCTGGTGCTTTCGATCCCGACCTTGGCCCCAGCCTCGGCCGCCAGCTCCTCAAGAGTTTCGACATAGCTTGGCGGCCAGTAGCCGGTTAGCAAGTAGGCACCGTCGGCGAGCTGGGCCAAGGCGGGCGGGGCGATCTCCCACTCGACCGCCTCCAGAGTCCGCTCATCCCGTCGGAGTGCGATGTGGGCAAGCGCTTCAAGAGTCCGAGTGAAGGTGTCGACGAAGAGTAAAGAACCTTCAATTTGCAGAGCGATACCCTCAAGCGCAGACATTGCGCCACCACCGGCGTGCATGAGCCCATCGAGGCCAACGTCCCAGGTCAAAGGCTTCGCCTGCACCGGCTCCACGTCGTAGACGTCGACGCGATACATTGCCTCGACCTTGTCCCGAGCCCGCTTGCTTTTCTGAGCTGCCCAATGATTGTTCGGAAATCGCTTCACAAGGCCGCAGTTACGGCAGACCCCGGTTACAAACGAAGTACTCGCGCAGGGCAGCTCGTAGTAGTGAGCGCCGGTGACAAGACACGATTTCGCGTCAGGGGTAGTCAGGACCGCACTAGCGACCTCGCCATACTGGGTTGGCCGCTGCTGCGTCCACCAGACGGAGCGGGGTGCCTGCACGGCTGGAGATAGCGGTGACGCCTCGGTTGCCACGGCCCCATCGATGACGGGCGACGACTCTTCCTCATACGGTTCTGCGCTCAACGCGGCCCACCCCTGGTGGACCGCCGGCTGATGCGCGAGGCGCCGGCAGCGGGTCCACATTGCGAGGTCTACCGAGTCAGCCGACCGCAGCAGGAAGGGCAGGCGCTGCGTGGGATCGTTGGCACCGTCAACAAACAGCAAAGCCTCGTAGTCACCCACGGGGAGATGCTCATCGGCGCTATGCAGAATTAGCGCGGCCCCGTCGCCCTCACGCTCGCAGATCACCCGCTCGAGGGCGTTTGGGTCGACGTCGCCCACGATGCTTTCAGCGTCTCGACGCGCTACCTGAAGGCGGATGTGCTCTGCGCCGGTCGACACTGCTCGTATCTCCGGCGGCGCATATGCCGAGAACTTTCGCAGCCGGCCCGGAAGCTTGAGCCCTTCGGCGAAGGCCACCTGCGAGGAGACCGAGGGCAGGAGCACATTGACGTCGGCGCGCGCTCGGGACCTAGCCTCGGGCGGCAGCAATCCCAGGATCTGCACATCCCGGAAGAGTACCCAGCCGGTTGGCACACCTTCAGATCCGCCCTCCACTCTCTGGAATCCCGGGCGAGCCACCTGCTTGAGCACATCCGCGACCTCCCCAGCCAGCGAGTTGGACGCAAAGACCAAGCCGTCCTCGGCCAGCTGCAGCCGCTCCACTTCGAGGAACAGGCCGAGGGTCTCGTCCTTGCGCAGGGGCACCACTCGTCGAGGCCGTCGTTGGACGATCTGGCCATCTTCACCGGACAGGACCAGGACGCCATCGAGGATCGAGGACTTCTCGAGGCCCGCCGGCCGCGGAAGGCGGTGCCAGCCATTTACCCACGGCATGAATTCGAGGACCGGCTTATCATCGCCAATCGCGCTGTCGATCTGCATGCAGTGGGGCTCAGCAGCCCCCGGGATGCGAGTCACGATACTGATCTCCAGGCTGCTCCCGAACATGCTCGATCGAGTTAAGGCAACCAGCCTCACCTCTCCACGCGGCCGAAGAGCCTCTGCAGAGAGCGGAATTACCTCGATGCCGCTGCCGTCCCAGTTCTGCAACTCGAGCGAGACGACACTGGCAATACGTTCCCGCGTGGCCGCGTGCCGGGTCCAGAGCGCAGCGAGATTCTTACTGATCGGAGGTGGGTCTCGCCGGATCCACTCGTCGAGGAGTGGCTGCATTTCGTGGGGTGCCACCTCCTGCCCGGGATGGAGCCCGTAGTCGGCGAAAAATCGCGGCAGCTTACTCCGGTCATGTTCGCGAACCAGAGCCTGCGAGATGGAGAGACCAATGTATCGGTGGGAGATGGCCACGGCCGACGGGAGGCCGCGCATACCGTCGAGGCCGGTGAGCCAGGTCGCCAGCACATTCCAGAAAGTCACGACGTGCTGGCGGTAGTGCGCCTTAAGCCGCTGCTTTTCGTGTTGATCCCGGGCTCCGAGGAGCTGCGCCAGCCTGCCGAAGTAGTTGTTTGGCCCCATATCGGCGTCACGGCCCATGCGCTCTGCAGCCATGCTGAACACCGCCAACAGGGCCAGGACAGGGGGTGGATTGAGAGTTGGACGCGAGGTGTGGGCAGTGCGGCGCCAGGTTCCAAGCCAAGTGGTGAGTTGCGTGAGGATCTCACCGAAGGTGTGCCGACTCCCCCCGAGGCGCAGAATCTCCCGTACAGCTGTGGCGAGAGCCTCCTCAACCTCATCAGATGGAGTCCCGGTTTTTTCACCAAGCAACGGAATGGTGTCACTGTCGACATCGATATATACCGGCTGGCCTCCTAGCTCTTCCGAGAAGAAGACCTCGGCTATCGCTTCATTCCAAGCGTCATACGCTTCCCAGCGAGACATCCCAGATCCCTCCCTGCAGAACGTGCCCAAGTTGCAGCATGGCTTGACGCCTTGCAGGGGTTGCGAGCTCAACGGCAGCGCATGACCGAGGTTGAACCGCCGGCCGCGGAGGGCAGAACGTCGGCACCGCCACAGCATTCGCCCGAGCCCACTGCTGCCAGGACCGCTAGGAGCGCGCTCGACCCTACCCCCCGTCGAGAAAGGCACCTCGGTAAGTACCGTCACCCCACTCCCCACTGACGGTGCTCGGACCATATCGCCCCGCGTCCTGCCAGCGGGACCCCCGAGTCTTCAGCCGTTCAGCCGGTCCCGGCTGCCCTGTCTGCGCTGTCAATAGCCCCGCAAGTTGATATTGCTGCGGGGAAAGCAGTCAGATCTTGGTGGCGGTTTGCCCTGCTCAAGGGCACTTTCCTCCCCTCTCCGTGAGGCAGAGCCGCAGCGATGACCGAGCGGGCACGGGCCTCCCCATGCCTCGAAGGCATATGAGCAAGACCCTCAACTTGTCCGAGATCCGACAGCGAGGATCGTCCTGTACTCCTCATGCGACTCCTTCGGCGAGGCGCGCCGGAAGGCGGCGTGGTGAAGGTGCCCGTGGACGATCCCCGGCTGCCACAGCTGCGTAAAGTGTGTCCCGGGTCTTGCCATCCATCAATCAATACCGATGGAGCAGGACAGCGGCGGGCACCCCGGTCCCGAAATGCCCGCCGCCGCCCGCTACACCCGGCCCACGCCCACCGGCTCCGGCGGGACGTCCGGCTCACTTACCCGCCGCTCGTCGCCGTGCCCCGGCCACCACGCCTTGTGCCCGATCAGCCCGGTAAGCGCCGGCACGAAGAACATCGACATGACGAACGCGGACAGCACGATCCCGATGGCCACCGCGAAGCCCATCTGCTGGAGGAACGAGATCGGCGCGAGCATCAGCACCCCGAAGGTGCCGGCCAGGATCAGCCCGGCCGCGGCGACGGTCGGCCCGGCGTGTTCCACGCCGATGGCGGCGGCCTCGTGCGGTTCGTTGCCCTCCCGTGCTTCCTCGCGTAGTCGGGCGATCATCAGGATGTTGTAGTCCGTCCCGATCGCCACCACGAACAGGTAGAGGATGATCGGGAGCTGGAACGTGACGCCCGGGTTGCCCTGGAGCCCCTGGAACACGTAGACGGTCGCGCCGAGCGTGGCGGCGAAGTTGAGCAGCACCGCGATCACCAGGTAGACCGGCGCGACGAGGCTGCGCAGCAGCAGCGCGAGGATCAGCGCGATCAGGCCGGCGGCGACCGGCAGGATCACCGACAGGTCGCGGTTGTTGGCCGAGTTGATGTCGGCGAAGATCGCGGTCGGCCCGCCGACGAGGGCCTTGGTGCCCTGCGGCGCCTTGGCGTGCAGGGCGTCCCGCAGGTCGTCGCGGACCAGGCTGATCGCCTCGTTGGAGACCGGGTTCTCATCGAGCAGCAGGTTGATCCGGGCGACGCTCGGGTCGGTGGTGCTGCGTTCGGCCGGCTGCACCCGGGCCACTCCCGGCGCGCTCGCCGACGCGGCGGCGAAGTCGTTGATCTGCTGGTCGGTGAGGGGGCTGCCGTCGCCGGTGGTCAGGTAGACCTCGGTGGGCGCGAGCGCGCCGGCTGCGAAGCCGCGCTGGAGGTCCTGTGCGGCCCGCGCCGATTCGGTGTCCTGCGGGAAGCCGGCGCTGAAGTCGTAGTCGGCCTTGTAGCCGAGCACCCCGGCGGCGAGCGCGACGAGCAGCACGCCGGAGGCCGCGGCCACCACGGCGGGCCGGCGGCCGACCGCGGCGCCGAGCCGCCGGGACAGGCTCGCCGTGGGCGTACGCTGCCACGCCTTGGACGGCCAGAACACCCACCGGCCGAGCAGCGACACGATCGCCGGGATCAGGGTCAGCGAGGTGACCAGCATGACGGCGACGGCGATGGCGAGCGCCGGGCCGAGCGAGCCGAAGAAGCCGAGCGAGGCGAGCAGCAGCACCAGGAACGCGACGATGACCGCGCCCGCGGCGGACGTGATGACCTCGCCGACCCGCTGCACCGTGACGATCATCGCGGTGCGCTTGTCGTCGCCGGCGCGCAGCCGTTCGCGGTAGCGGAACAGCAGGAACAGGATGTAGTCGGTGCCGATGCCGAACAGCACGATCAGCAGGATGGTCTGGAGGTCCTGGCTGACGTTGAGGTCGAACGCCTTGCCGGCGGCGGCGACCAGCCCGGTGGTCACGGACATGACCACGCCGATCACCACCACCGGGAGCAGCGCGGCGATCGGGCTGCGGAAAATGATCAAGATCAGACCGATGATGAGGACGATGGTGGCGACGCCGACGATCGCGAACGCCGAGTTGAACGTGTCCTCGTTGTCGACGAAGCTGGCCACGTCTCCGGCCACCCCGGCGGTCAGGCCGCTGCCGGCGAGCTCCGAGCCGATGCTGCCGCGCAGCTCGCGGACGGCGTCGAGCAGTTTCGGGTCGTCCGGCGTGTCGGCGTCGAGGCCGACGGAGATGATCTGCACCGACTTGTCCGGCGCGACCGCCTGCGGGCCGGTGAGATAGCCGGAGGTCTGCGGGATGTCGCGGGCCTTGAGCGCCTGGGCGAGCTGCCCGACTCGCGCCTCGTCGGCCGGCGTGAGCGGCTTGCCGTCGTCGCGTTTGACCACGATGGTGGCGGTCGCGGTCGCCGACTGCGGGAACGCCTTGCTGGCCAGCTCGGTGGCCTGCACCGACTCGTAGGAGTGCGGCAGGAAGCTCTCCTGGTCGGCCGAGGTGATGTCGCTCAACGACGGGCTGGTGGCGATGATCGCGATCGCGGCGATGAGCCAGCCGCCGATCACCCACCACGCCTTGCCGACGACGAATCTGCCCAGTCGCTCGAACATCGCTTCCCCCGTGAATTCGACTGTGTCCCCCGCATCCTAACGTCGGTAGCCAATCCTTTTCGGACGCCGCGCGACCTTGCGATGAAGATCCGGGTGTCGGTACGGAAGTGTCGTACGTGGCTCGTAGCCTGACGGGCATCGACGATCGCAGGGAGGCGACGTGCTCGACCACTTCTCCATAGCGGTGCACGACCTGGGGGTCAGCGGCGCCTTCTACGACGCGGTCCTCGCCCCGCTCGGCGGTCGGCGGATCATGGAGCCGGGCCCGATCGGCTACGGCGTCGACACGCCCGACTTCTGGGTCGAGCCCGCGCCGGCCGACGCCGTCCCGGCGCCGCTGCACATCGCGTTCACCGCGCCCGACCGGGCGGCCGTGCACGCGTTCCACGACGCCGCGGTGGCCGCCGGCGCCGAGGTGCTGCACGCGCCGAAGGTGTGGCCGGAATACCACGCCACCTACTACGGCGCGTTCGTCCGCGACCCGGACGGCAACAACATCGAGGCGGTCTGCCACCGGCCGGAGTGAGCACGGTGGAGATCGAGCCGGTCGAGCACGCGCCGGTCCGCGCCATCCGCCGGTCCTGGCTGACGCAACGCTGGCACGACCTGACGTTCCTGCACTGGGCGGTGCCGCCGGAACGGGTCGCGCCGCTGCTGCCCGCCGGCACCCGCCCGGACACGTTCGACGGTCTCACCTACGTCGGGCTGATCGGCTTCCGGATGGTCGGGGTGGGGTTCGGCCGAGGGCCGGGCGTCCCGTTCTTCGGCACGTTCTGGGAGACGAACGTGCGGCTCTACTCGGTCGACGGCGCCGGCCGGCGGGCGGTGGTGTTCCGCTCGCTCGACGCCTCCCGGCTGGTGCCGGTGCTTGTCGCCCAACTCAGCCTGCGCCTGCCCTACAAGTGGTCGGCGATGCGGCTGGACCGCGCCGGCGACACGCTCACCTACCGCTGCCGCCGCCGCTGGCCCGGCCCGGCCGGCACGCGCAGCCGGATGACCGTGCGTGTCGGCCCGCCGATCCCCGAGCCGACGCCGCTGGAGCACTTCCTCACCGCGCGCTGGGGCCTGCACACCCGGGCGTACGCACGCACCCGGCACCTGCCGAACTGGCATCCGCGGTGGCCGTTGCACCGCGCCGACCTGCTGCACCTGGACGACGAGCTGGTCACCGCCGCCGGCCTGCCCGCGCCGGACGGGCCGCCGGTGAGCGTGCTCCACTCCCCCGGCGTCCCGGTCGTCTTCGGTGGCCCCACCGCACTCCCCTGAATCGGTCCTCGGTCAAAGCAGGAACGAGGGCGCCACGCAGGAACGAGCGCGGAGTCAGCGCAGCGGGTCGTGGGTGCCGCGCGGGACGTCGGGGCGGCAGCGGCGTACCCGGTCGGCAGCCATCCGGCCGCCCACCGCCAGCCCGTGCCGCTCCACCGCGGCCAACCCGTACGCGCTGCACGTCGGCGTGTAGCGGCAGGTCCCCGGCCAGCGGTGCGACAGCCAACGCCGGTAGCCGAGGATGGCGGCCCGCCCGGCCCGGTCGACGGCCGGAGTCCGCACCACGCCGGCGGTCACCGAGCCGAGGGTGAGCAGCGTCGAGAAGAGTCCCAGGTCGCAGCAGCCCGGCCCGTCGCAGTCGGGCAGGTCGCAGTCGCACCCGCGGTCCTTCTTCTTTTTCCGGTGGTGCCGCTTCCGCATGATCACGATGCCATGATGCGACACGGCCGCCAGTTGCCCTGGCCGCGTCGGAGATCAGGCGGCGTCGGCGAGCGGCGAGAACCGAACGTCGAGCCGCATGTCGAGCGCGCCGGCCAGTCGTTCCAGGATGACGAGGGTCGGGACCGTTCCCCCGGCTTCGAACCGGGCCACGGCGGACTGCGTCATGCCGGCCGCACGTGCCAGCCGGGTCTGACTCCAGCCGAGTCCCTCCCGCAACTCGCGAACGGCCTGTCCGAGTTCGAAGGCGAGACGCGCCGCTGCGTACGCCTCCTTTGCGCCCGGCTCGACCATTCGCTGCTGCCGTAGCTCTCCCCAGTCGGACCGCTCCGTCATCACTCAACCCCCTCAACCACGGTGTGCCGCTCCGATCGGAGGCAATCCAGTACGTCAGCCTGATCGCTTCGCGCTCCAGGTAGAAGCGCAGCTCGCGAAGCTTTCCGTCGAGTTGCCGGGTGTGTGGCTCCCCCAACAGCGGGCCTCGATCGGCGAGCAGATCGACATAAAAGGCGGCTCGTGCGAACTCCGCGGTGGACAATTCCTCCAACCAGTCCCGTACCTCTGGTTCCAGCTCGACCTACCCCAGCCCATAGCGTTGATGCTATGGGCTGCCGGGCGTCGGTCAGCGATTCGAAGCCGGCGTGTCGCGTCGCAGATGGGGCGGAAGCCGATCGGAACGGGTCCGGTGAGGTCGGGTCGGAGGGCGGCCGGCTCCCTAACGTCGAGGGCGTCATCAGGAAGGAGCATCGGGTGCTGGATCGGCTCAACCAGGCCATGGACCACCTCGAACAGCGGCTCGACCAGCCGCTCGACGTGACCGAGCTGGCCCGGATCGCCTGCGTGTCGGAGCACCACTTCCGGCGGCTCTTCTCGGCGCTGGCCGGGATCCCGCTGTCGGAGTACGTGCGCCGCCGCCGGCTCACCCTGGCCGCCGCCGACGTGCTCGCCGACCGGGCGTCGCTGCTCGACGTGGCGATCCGCTGGGGGTACGGCTCGAACGAGGCGTTCGCCCGCGCGTTCCGGGCCGTGCACGGGGTCGGCCCGGCGCAGGCGCGGCGCAGCGGTTCGGTGCTGCGGTCCCAGCCCCGGATGTCCTTCCGGCTCGTCGTCGAAGGGAGTATCAGCATGGACTACCGAATCGTGACCAAGGACGCCTTCCGGCTCGCCGGCCGCAAGGCCCGGGTGCCGCTGGTCCACGAGGGGATGAACCCGCACATCGTGGCGTTCGTCAAGAGCGTGGACCCGGAGACCGCACGCCGGATCGAGGCGCTGTCCGACCAGGAGCCGCGCGGGATCGTCAACGTCAGCGACGACCTCGCCGGTTCCCGGGCGGAGGGCACCGAGTTGGACTACTGGCACGGGGTGGTGACCGGCGCCGAGGTGCCGGACGATCTGGACAGCCTGCCGGTCGAGGCCGGCGACTGGGCGGTCTTCCGCAGCTCCGGCGCGTTCCCGCAGGCGTTGCAGTATCTGTGGCGGGACGTGTTCACCCAGTGGTTCCCGTCGAATCCGTACGAGATCCGGCCCGGGCCGGAGATCTCCCAGGTGCGGATCGCCGAGGGCGGCGGCACCGCCGACGCGGAGCTGTGGATCCCGGTGCGCCGGGTCTAGCGTCGCGCCTCGGCGGCTGCCTGCGCCAACGCGGCCGGCACGTCGTGCACGTGGTAGGGGTGCTCGCTCGGCTCGATGCCGGCGAGGAACATCGCGTACACGGCGGCCAGCCGCAGCGGCGCGACCGGCCGGAGCAGGTCGACCGCCCGGTGCGGCTGGCAGCCGGGCACGTCGGCCCGCCACCGGTCGGCCCACTCGGCGACCAGCCGGGCGGCGGCGGGCGCGTCGAGACCTTCGGTGAGGCGCAGGATGTCGAAGCCGGGGTGGCCGACGAAGGCGTCCGCCCAGTCGATGACCACCCGCCGGGCGTCGCCGCCGCGCGCGTTTCCGGGGTGCAGGTCGCCGTGCACGAGCGTGTCCGGCAGGCCGCAGTCGCGGAGCCGCCGGACCCGCTCGTCGAGCCCGCCGAGCAGCCCCGCGGCCACCGACACGTCGTGGCCCGCCAGCCGCTCCCGCACCCACCTCGCGAGCGCCACCCCACGGAGATCGGGTACGCCCGCCGCGACCAATCGGTCCACCGCCCCCACGCTGCGGAGCTGCACCGAGTGGTGCGCCGCCGCGATCCCCGCCCGTGCCTCTTCCCCCACCCCGTAGAGGTCCTCCCCAGGCACGTCCTCCAGAAGCAGGCGCCCTTCCTCACCCACGGCCAGCACCACCGGCCCGGCCTCGACCCCGGCGCCGGTGGCCAGCCAGGTCAGGACTGTGGGCTCTTGGTGGGCGAACGGGGGGAGCTGCTTCAGCCACGCCGGGCCCTCGGGGGTGTCCAGACGCCAGATCGCGGAGAGGTTCCAGGTGCGCTGTTGCGCCACGGCGGTCACCGGGCGGCCGAGACGACGCAGCTCGTCGATGGCCCAGGCGACGCTGCGGGCCGGCCCGCCGACCTGCGCCCACGGCTGGCGTAGCAGATGCGGCGCGAGGTCCACGGTCGCCGGTTCCAGGGGTACGCCGCCCGCCGCTCCCGGCCCGGCCGGTGCCCCGGTGAGCTGGGCGAGGTAGCGGACGTGACCGCCGGGTGGGTGCGGACGGTCGGCGTCGAGCAGCCGCAGCACGGCCACGTCGACGCCGTACCGGCGGCGGGCCCCGTCGACGATCGACGCGACCTGCTGCCACCACGGGTCCGGCACCTCGAACGGCGGCAGCGCGCCGAGCGGCCGGCCGGCGTCGTCGACCAGGACCAGGGTCACGGTGCGGGACACGGTCGGGACGCTAACCGAGCACCCCTACGGGACACGAATCATTTCCTCCGGGAGCCGTGCGGGGCCGCTCCCGGTTGTCCCGAGGACGGGCGACGGCCAGGCTGGGGCAATGAGCCTCCTCGATTCCCGGACGGATCCCTCGTACCGCTGGCTGCGGCCGGTCGCGGTGACCGCCGCGCTGCTGCTGATCGGCTCCGGACTGCTGCGCCGAGTCGACCACTTGGACGGGCACAGCGACAAGGGCGCCTGGGCGTGGAACATCGGGCACGGCCAGCTCCTGCTCGGCGCGCTCGGGTTCGCCGCGCTGATCGTCGGGCTGCACGGCCTGCTGCGTACCCGCTCGACCCGGCTGCGGACGCTTGACGACGTGGCCGCGATGGCCGGCCTGGTCGGCGCCGCCGCCTTCGTGTGGGTGATCCTCGGCGACCTGTTCCCGCTCTTCGCCGACGCGGTGGACACCCCCGACGTGGTGCTGTTCGGCGGGCCGGCGCTGTTCGGGCTGGGCCTGCTGGTGCTGCTGTGCCGGGCGGCGGCGACGCGGCTGCTGCCGGTGTGGGCGCCGGTGCTGGTGCTGGTCGGGTTCGTGGCGATCGCGGTGGACCTGGACCTGCTACCGGTCGGTGCCGCGCTGATCCTGGCCGGCGTGCTGCCGCTGCGCGTCCGGGGTGTTAGGCGGGGGCCCCGCCGATACCAAAAGCGTTAAGCGGGGCCCCCGCCTTACACCTCAACTCCACACGGTGCGGCGCATCCCTCGGTGGTCGGCGCAGGCGTCGGGCTGCCCGCCGGTCCGGCTGATCGTGCCGTCGCGGCACTGCACCAGCCAGCCCCGCCCGGACCAGAACCCGGGCACGCACTCGAACCAGTCGCAGACCCCGGCGGCGGGCTTGCGGATCCGGTCGCCGCCGCAGTAGTCGTACCCGAAGGGGTTCGGTGGGGCGCCGCAGCGCCGCTCGGCGACCGGCTGCCGGTCGGGGTCGCGCGGCGGCGCGGACCGGGTGCCGCGCGGGGCCGGGCTGGTGCTGGGCCGGACCTGGACGGCGGGGGCGACCACCGGCGGCGGGGGCGTGCCGGTGGCCGCTGGCGTGGCGGCGGCGGCGCGCTCCGACCCGGCTCCGGTCGGCGGGTCGGACTCGACGAGCATCGCCGGCACGACAAGGGCGAGCGCCACGCCGACGGCGATGGTCCGCCGGCCACCGGGCACCAGCGTGGAGATCCTGGCCTGGGCCGGGGTGAGCACGGCGGGTCGGTGCGGGCGCAGCTCCGCGTGTTCCTCGATCAGCTCGTCCAGTTCGGCGACGACGGCGGCGCGCTGCTCGATCGCGTCGGCGAAGGCCAGGGTGAGCGTGAACCGGAAGTCGGCCACCACGCCGGTGGGCAGCAGCAGACCTGAGGTACGCCGCCGGTCCAGCACCTGGATCAGGGTGACCGGCGCGGCCGGGTCGTGGGACAGCCCGGTCATCCTTCCGTACGCCCAGTCGCGCCGGCCGCGTCCGCCGAGCAGCGCCAGGCGCCGGTTGGTGAGCACGGCCAGCCCGGCGTCGACCACCCGGACCCCCTCGGGGCGGCGTGGACGCAGCACCGGCGGGTCGGGGTCGACGAGCAGTTCCGGGGCCGGGAGCACGGCGGTGTGCCGCACCTCGACGAGTTGCGCGGCGGGCAGCGTCCAGAAGACCACCTCGCCGGGGGCCAGCTCCATCGGCAGGCCGTCGCCGGCCCGGACCGAGCCGTGGAAGGAAACCGCGAGGGTACGCAGCCGCCGCAGTTCGTCGTCGCGTCGGCGCCACGCCTCGTCGGCCGCGCGGAAGACCCGCTGCCGCCGTTCGTTCTGCCGGTGCGCCCACCGGTAGCGCCATGTGGAACCCGTCGAATCAGTCATCGCCACGCCGACTCCTCCGCCGCGCGAGCCCACCATTCGGGGTGTTCACCCCTATCAACGGCAATGCGGGGGTACAAAGACACGCGAAAGTCGCCGATTAGACCGAACGGCTGATTGACCCGCTTCCGCGGGGCGTCGCTTCGCCATGCGGGTCGGCCGACTCGTCGGTAACGTCAGCCGCAGGCGCGGGGCGTACGCGACCCCCGGTGACGAGTGGAGGTGCATCGGTGGGCGACCCGACCGTCGTGGTGGGCGTGGACATCGGCACCACGAGCAGCAAGGCGGTCGCGTTCGACACCGAGGGGCGGCAACTGGCCAGCCACTCGATCGGCTACCCGCTGGAGGAGCCGAACCCGGGCTGGGCCGAGCAGGACCCGGACCTCATCTACGAGGCCGTGGTCGGCGTGATCCGCGCGGTCGTCGACGAGTTGGGCGCGCCGATCGCCGGCCTGTCGTTCAGCACCGCCATGCACAGCCTGATCGGGCTCGACGCCGTCGGCAACCCGCTCACCCCGTCGATCACCTGGGCCGACTCCCGGGCCAGCGCGCAGGCCGAGCGGCTGCGGGCCACGCCGTCCGGGTTGGCCCTGCACCGGCGCACCGGAACGCCGGTGCACCCGATGGCGCCGCTGCCCAAGCTCCTCTGGTTCGCCGAGCAGGAGCCGAAGCTGCACGAGCGGGTCTCCCACTGGGTCGGCATCAAGGACCTCGTGCTGCGGCGGCTCGCCGAGGCGCTCGTCACCGACCACTCGGTCGCCTCCGCCACCGGCCTGATGGACATCCACCGGCTGGCCTGGGACACCGAGGCGCTGCGCATCGCCGGCATCACCGAGGAGCAGTTGCCCCAGCTCGTTCCCACCACCCACGTGCTGCCCGGGTTGACCGCCGAGGCCGCCCGGGCCACCGGCCTGCCGGCCGGCACCCCGCTCGTGGTGGGCGCCGGCGACGGGCCGCTTGCCAACCTCGGGCTCGGCGCGGTGCGGCCCGGCGTGGTCGCCTGCTCGATCGGCACCAGCGGCGCGATGCGGGTGATGGTGGAACGCCCCGGCGTGGACCCGCTGGGCGGTGTCTTCTGCTATGCGCTCACCGAGGACCGCTGGGTGGTCGGCGGCGCGATCAACAACGGCGGGATCGTGCTCCAGTGGGCCCACGACGCGCTCGCCCCGGAGCTGGGCGAGCAGGCCGAGGAGGAACTGCTCGACCTGGCCGCCCAGGCGCCGGTCGGCTCCGGTGGGCTGATCATGCTGCCGTACCTGCTCTCCGAGCGTGCCCCGCACTGGAGCGCGCTGCCCCGCGGCGCGTACGTCGGGCTGACCCACGGCCACGGCCGCCCTCATCTGGTGCGGGCCGCGCTGGAGGGGGTCTGCCAGCAGCTCGCGCTGGTCCTGGCGTCGGTCCGCGCGGCCGGCAACGAGGTACGCGAGATCCGCGCCAGCGGCGGCTTCGCCCGCAGCCCGCTGTGGCGGCAGATCCTCGCCGACGCGCTCGGCATGCCGGTGCGCTTCCCGGCCGGGCACGAGGGGTCCGGTTTCGGCGCCGCGCTGCTGGGCATGCAGGCGCTCGGCCTGATCTCCTCGATCGAGGTCGCCGCCGACCTGGTCCAGATCGAGGAGACGGTCCGCCCCGACCCGGCCGCCGCCGCCACGTACGGCGCGCTGCTCCCGCTCTTCTCCGAGCTGTACGACGCGCTCGTGCCCACGTTCGCGTCGCTGCGGCGGTTGGCCCCGAGCCTGCCGCCGGAGCCACCACCCACCGCTCCTCCCCGATGACCGAACAGAGGTCGTGATCGTCGTGGTAACACTGCTCGCCGCACCGGCGGAACCGCTCACCAACGCCGGCAACACCCAACTCGTCCTCGCCGCGGTGCTCGGCATCGCCGCGGTGGTGCTGCTCATCGCCTGGGGCAAGGTGCACCCGTTCCTGGCGCTGATCCTCGGCGCGGCGGTGCTCGGCGTGGTCGCCGGCGTCGCCGCCGACAAGATCGTCACCTCGTTCAGCGGTGGGGTCGGTTCCACGGTCGGCGGCGTCGGCCTGCTGATCGCGCTCGGCGCGATGATCGGTGGCATGCTGGCCGAGTCGGGCGGGGCGGACGGCATCGTCGAACGGGTGGTCGCCCGGGTCACCGGCGGCGCACTGCCCTGGGCGATGGCCGGGGTGGCGGCGCTCATCGGCCTGCCGCTCTTCTTCGAGGTCGGCGTGGTGCTGCTGGTGCCGATCGTGCTGCTGGTGTCCCGCCGGGTCGACGTGCCCCTCATGAAGATCGGCATCCCGGCGCTGGCCGGCCTGTCGGTGCTGCACGGCCTGGTGCCGCCGCACCCGGGCCCGCTGGTCGCGATCGACGCGCTCGGCGCCAACCTCGGTCAGACCCTCGCCTTCGGCCTGCTGGTGGCAATCCCCACGGTGATCATCGCCGGTCCGGTCTTCGGCACCTTCATCGCCCGGTACGTGCCGGCCACCGCGCCGGAGGCGCTGCTGCCCACCCGCCGCGACGTCGCGGTCGCCGGCGACCGCAGCCCCACCCGCCCCGGCGACGGCCGGGTCGACGCCGACGGCGACCTGGTCACCGAGGACGACCTGATCAACCCCGGCGCCGGTCGTCCCGGCGCGTCGATCGACGAGCCGGCCGGGCCGCGCTCGCGCCGCGCGCCGGCGCTCTGGGCCGCCGTGGTCACCGTGCTGCTGCCGGTGGCGCTCATGCTGCTGCGGGCCATCGGCGAGCTGACCCTCGACGAGGGCACCGCCGGCCGCAAGACGCTGGACATCGTCGGCACCCCGATCGTCGCCCTGCTCGCCGGCGTCATCTTCGCCATGGTCTTCCTGGGCTACCGGACCGGCTTCAGCCGCAGCCAGGTCTCCGGTTTCCTGGGCGGCTCGCTGCCGGCGATCGCCGGCATCCTGCTGATCGTGGCCGCCGGTGGCGGGTTCAAGCAGGTGCTCGTCGACGCCGGCGTCGGCAACCTGGTCGCGGACGCCGCCGAGGGCGCCAACCTGTCGCCGCTGCTGCTCGGCTGGCTGGTCGCGGTCGGCATCCGGGTCGCCACCGGCTCGGCCACCGTCGCCACGATCACCGCCGCCGGCATCGTCGCGCCGCTGGCCACCACGCTCCAGGGCCCCGAGGTGGCGCTGCTGGCCCTGGCGGTCGGCTGCGGGTCGCTGTTCTTCTCGCACGTCAACGACGCCGGTTTCTGGCTGGTCAAGGAATACTTCGGCCTGACCGTCGGGCAGACCATCAAGAGCTGGTCGGTGATGGAGACCATCATCTCGGTGGTCGGTTTCCTCGGCGTCCTCCTGCTCGACGTCTTCGTCTAGCTCGGCTGAGGATGCCTTCGCGCCGCAGCGAGGGGCCACCGACTCGGGCCGTCCCACCGGCATCACGCCCGGCTGATCGCGTTGGCGTGGATCGCCTCGTTCAGGTAGGCGGCCATCCCCGGCCGGATCGTCTCGAAGTACGCGGTGAAGCGCGGGTCCGCCACGTACATGTCGGCCAGCCCGGTGTGGAGTTCCAGCGGGCAGTCGTACCACCACTCGGTGATGAGCTGCCGGTGCTCCTCGGCCAGCGCCATCGCCTCCGGCCCGTCGGCCGGCGCGCCCGAGTCCATCAGCGCGGCGAATCGCCGCCCCCAGTCCTCGTTCACCTCCTTGTTGCGCAGCCAGTCCTCCTTCGAGTAGCGGCTGGCCCGCTCCTGCGACTGCCGGTACGCCTCCGTGTCACCCCAGCGCTGCTGGACCTCCTCGGCGTGCTCGTCCGGGTCGAAGTCCCCGAACACCTCGAACCGCTCCTCCGGCGTCAACTGGATACCCACCTTTCTCGCCTCCATCGCGTGCTCGATCGCCGCCACCATCTCCTGGAGCTTGCCGATCCGCCCGGACAGCAGCTCGTGCTGCCGGCGCAGGTGCGCCGCCGGGTCGGCGTGCGGGTCGTCCAGGATGTCGGCGATCTCGTCCAGCGGGAAACCCAGCTCGCGGTAGTAGCGGATGAGCTGAAGGCGGTCCAGGTCCGCGTCGTCGTAGCGGCGGTAGCCGGCCGGCGTGCGCCCGCTCGGCCGCAGCAGGCCGATCTCGTCGTAGTGGTGCAGCGTGCGGACCGTCACCCGGGCCGCCCGCGCCACGTGTCCCACCGTGTACGCCATGGTTTCCCTCCCTTCCGCCGCCAAGGCTCCCGCCTCCCGCAGCGTGAGGGTCAAGTCACCCGGAAATCTTCTCGTGGACGAGCGTGGGGAGCAGGTCGGGCAGGGCGGTCGGCCGCCCGTACCGCCAGCCCTGACCCTGCCGGCAGCCGATCGCGGTGACCGCCGCGTGCTGCGCGCCGGTCTCCACCCCCTCGGCCACCACCGCCAGGTCGAACGCGCCGGCCAGCCGGTTGACCATCTCCACCGTGGCATACGCGCGGGCGTCGCCGGCATCCAACCGGGACACGAAGGAACGGTCGATCTTCAACTCGGTGGCCGGGATCCGGTGCAGGTAGCTCAGCGAGGAGTAGCCGGTGCCGAAGTCGTCGATGGCGATGCGGATGCCCAGGTCACGGAGCTGCGCCAACTGGTCGAGCACCGCCTCGCTGCCCTCGATCAGGGCCGACTCGGTGAGTTCGAGCGTGAGTGCCCGGGGCGGCAGGCCGGCGGCGCCCATCGCGCCGGTGACCGTGGCGATCAGGTCGGGTCGGCACAGGTGGGCGGCGGCGATGTTCACCGCCACGGTCACCTCGGGCGCGCGCTCCCGCCAGGTCGCGGCGGCCCGGCACGCCTCGTGGATCACCCACCGGTCGATGGCCAGGATGAGCCCGGTCTCCTCGGCCAGCGGCAGGAACCTCGCCGGGGTGAGCACGCCGAGCCGGGGATGCCGCCAGCGGACCAGCGCCTCGGCGCTGCGTACCGTGCCGGTGGCCAGGTCGACGATGGGCTGGAACTCCATCAGCAGTTGACCCTCGTCGACCGCGCGGCGCAGGTCCGCGATCAGCTCGGCCCGGCTGACCGCCGACTCACGCAGCTCCGGCGTGCACGTCCGGTACGCGGACTTGCCGGCCGCCTTCGCCGCGTACATGGCGATGTCGGCGTCGCGGAGCAGGTCGGTGTGCGAGCTGTGCTGCGGGCCGTACTCGGCGATGCCGATGCTTGCCGACGGGTGGACGCCGAGGTCCTCCTCGCCGGGCAGCGGTTCGAGGGCGGCGAGCAACCGGGCGGCGAGCCGCTCGGGTGAGACCGGCCGGTCGCCGGCGACGAGCACGGCGAACTCGTCGCCGCCGAGCCGGGCGATCATCCCGTCCGGGCCGATCGCGTCCCGCATGCGCTCGGCGGTGGTGGTGAGCAGCCGGTCCCCGGCGGCGTGCCCGAACCGGTCGTTCACCTGCTTGAAGCCGTCCAGGTCGAGCAGCACCACGGCGACCGGGCCGCCCTGGCGCAGCGCGCGGCGCAGCCGCCGGATGAAGGTGAGCCGGTTGGGCAGCCCGGTGAGCTGGTCGGAGTAGGCCAGCCGGCGCAGCCGGGCGACCAGCCGCAGGTTCTCGTTGGCGGCCAGCCCCTGCCGCAGCGCCAGGACCCCGAGCAGCGCCATCATGCCGACGAAGACCAGGTGCGGGGTCTGCCCGGTGGGCCGCCGGGACAGCATCACGGCCACGATCGCCCCGCCGACCGGCAGGTACGGCAGAGCGACCCGCCACCACGGCGGCAGTGGCGACTCGCCGGCGTCGTCCTCCCCCTCCTCAGCGCCCGGCGGTGGGTGACCGGTGGCCAGGCCGACCAGCAGATAGCTCAACGGCCAGCAGACGTCGACCGGATGCCCGGGGGCGTAGTTGCCGTGCGCGACGAGGGAGACGTAGACCGCGTCGGCGCCGGCCCGGATCGCCAGGCCCGCGCCGATCACGGTGAGCGCCCGCCACATCGGGCGGCCCGGCCCGGCGACCGCCACCAGGATGGTGAGCTGCATCAGGTCGAACATCGGATAGAGCAGCCCGAACGTGCGCAGCGGATCCGACACGTCGGAGTCGGCGAGGTCGCGGAACACCACCACCCAGCCGACCGGGATCAGGGCCAGCGCGACGATCACCCCGTCGAGCAGCGTGCGGGCCTGCCCGACCAGGTTGCGCCCGCCGGCCCGGGAGACGAGCAACGCGGCGGTGCCGGTGACGATCCCGGCGGTGAAGAGCCCACCGACAAGCGGCGTGTGGGGCAGTTCGATCCCGCCGAGCCGCTCGACCGTCCACACCGCACGGCCGAGCGCGGCAAGCATCATGGTGACGGCGAGCAGTGACCAGAACCGCCGCAGGTTGACCGGGTGCCGGCGGGCCGCGCCGACGCAGAGCGCCGCCGCCCAGCTCGACACCGCCATCGCGCCGAGGTCGCTCACCAGGGCCGCACCGGGCAGGCCGGCGACCAGCCAGGCCATCTCCCCGAGTACGACGACGGTGGCCGCGACGAGTCCGACACGGCCGGTGAGCGGTGGACGGGCCGGCGCCGCGGCGGCGAGGCTCACGTCGTGCGGGGGGACAACGATGCGCTCCGGCTCTCTTCCAGACGTGCGCCCTCGGTGACGAGGACCGGACGGCGGACGACGAACGGCGCAAGCCTAGTCAGCGCCGGGGGCCGCCGCCAGAGCCGTGGGGTGTCGGCCACCGGACCTGACGCGGGCCGCCCCCACCAGGTGGAGACGGCCCGCGTCCTCAGTGGACCTCCGTGCCGCTCACCAGCGACGGGTGCTGTCCGGCCAGGAGTCGTACGGCCGAGCGGAGAGGATCGCGTCCCAGCCGCCGCTGGCCGTGCCGGTCGGCGTGTACGCGGTCAGGTCGGCGCCGCTGCCGTCGTACGGCGAGGTGTCGAGGTAGCCGGTCACCACGCCGTTCGCGTCCCGCCGGTAGTAGGCGCCGTTGCCGGGCGAGAACATCGAGGTGAATCCACCCCAACCGCTGGCCGCCAGGTCACTGCGGGCCCACGGCGCGGTGCCGGCGGCCATCTTGTACATGGCGAGCTTGTTGTCGGTGGTGGTGCCGATGATCCGGTCCTTGCCGACGGTCGCGAGCGTGGGCAGGGTGAAGCCGCCCCCGCTGTTGTAGACCGCCACGCCCACGAGGTCGGCGGCGGCGGCCGGCTTCGTCTTGGTGACGGTGTAGCGGCGCAGGATCGAACCGCCGGCGATGCCGTACAGGGTGCCGAACCCGTCGTAGACCAGGCGGTCGTGGCTCCAGCCGCTGCTGGAGCCGGTGACGGCGGTGCGGGTGAACGTCAGCGGTTGGGTGCCGGTGACGTCGACCCGGTGGAGGGCACCGCCGTCGGTGACGAGCAGGGTGTCCGAGTTGAGCGTGGCCAGCGCCTTCGGGGTGAACCCGAGCGTGGCCCGGGAGACCGTGCTGGCCACCTTCTGACCGGTGACCGGGTCGAGCGCGGTGTAGGAGATCCGGCCGTCCGGCCGGGCGCCGAAGACCGACACGACGCCGGTCCACGGCCGGGCCGACAGCAGCACCTGGTTCCACCCGCTGGTGCTGACCGGGGTGCTGAACTTCGTCAGGTCGGTGCCGCTGCCGTCGACCGGGTTGGCGTCCCGGAACCGGTCCAGGCCCCCGGCCGAGGTGCGGGCGAAGTACCAGCCGCCGCCCGGCGAGAGCACGTGGGTGTAGCCGGCCCAGCCGGTCGCCGCGAGCGAACTACGGGAGAACGACTCGCCGGCCACGGCGGCGCCGTTGATCCGGTAGGACGTCAGCTCACCGGTGGCCACCTGACCCAGCACCCGTCCCGCGGCCGGCGAGGTCAGCGACACCTGGGTGAATCCGCTGTTGGCGACCGTGACGGGGCGGGTCAGGTCGTCGCGGCTGGCCGGCTTCGCCGTGGTCACCGTGCGTCGGATCAGTTCCCCGTCCCGACTGTCGACGTAGTACAGCGATCCGTAGCCGTCGTAGGTCATGTTGATGAAGGGCGACCAGCCGGGGTCCACCGACACCACGTCGAAGGTCAACGGGTCGACGCCGGTGACGTCCACCCGACGGAGACGGCCGCCGCTGTCGATGACCAGGATGGTGTCGGCGTTCAGCGTGGCCATCGCCGTCGGCGTGAAGCCGAGCGTCGCCGCGGACACCCGGTTCGCGCGCAGTTCGCCGCTCGCCGCGTCGATCACGCCGTAGGTGAGCTGACCGGCGGCGGTCAGGCCGAAGATCTGCACGTCGGCGGTCTGCTCGCGGATCCACGTACCCACGTCGTCGACCCGGGTGACGGTGGCCCCGTCACGGGTCTCGGTCTCGCCGAGGCAGCCCTTCTGCCAGGACGTGTCGCCGATCGCGACGAGCTGCGGGGTGCCGGCCACGGTGCGGAACGCCGGACCGCCGGCGTCGCCCCGGCAGAGGGTCGCCCCGGTCGAGGCGCCGCTGATGTCGGCGGTGGCCGCGTCGACGCCCTGCACGGTGAAGTCGGCCGTGTGCAGCCGGTCCGGCACCCACGCGGTGGCGGTGCGCCCGTAGCCGGCGATGGTGAGCGTCTCCGACGCGGTGGGCGCCGTGGTGGCGAGCGCGACCGGGGCGACGCCGGTGACCGGGTCGGCGAGCCGGAGCAGCGCCAGGTTGCGGTCCGGGTGCGGGAGGACGGCGACCGCGGCGCGTTCGTGGCCGGCGGTGGAGGTCAGGTCGGTGCGCCCGACGAGGACGGTGGTCGGGCGGGCAGGCGTCCCGGCGGTGGCCGGCGTGCCGCCGTCGGTGAGGCAGGACTTCGCGGTGACCACGAAACTCGGGTCGACGAGCGCGCCGGTGCAGGCGCGCAGGTCACCGAAGGTGATCTTGGCGGTGAAGGCGTGGACGCCGTCGGGCACCGGGGTGGCGCCGCTGACGGCCGAGGCGGTACCCCCGCCCAGCAGGGTCGAGACGGTGACCACGCCGAGGAGAGCGGCTCCCCACCGGCGGGTGGCATGAACGTTCAACGAATCCCCCGTTGATCGGACCGGCACGGACCGGAGGCTCCGGTCCGGGTCCGCAGGATGTTAGCGGTCCGCCACGCCGCGTGTTGCACGCCGGGACATAAGGGATCAAGAGCGGCATCCGCTCAGGACCACGCCTCCGTCGGCGCCGGCTCTCCGGGATCCCCCGCCGCGCCCGGCGGCCCGCCGTGCGTCCACGGTGTCTCCTCCGGCGCCGGGAACGCGCCGCCCGGCAGGAAGCCGTCCGACAGGCTGGTCAGGCAGATCCGCTCCCCCACCTCGGGCACGCTGCCCGGCGGCGCGCTCAGCCCACGACCCATCCCACCGGACAGCTCCACCACCACCTCGGTCTTGCCGTCGCCGCCCGGGGTCACGAACACCACCTTCGCCTTCTGCCCCGGCCGGGCCGGCGACCACAGCGTCGCGCCCACCGGCATCGGCACCGGCTCGGTGGTCACCACCTGGATCCGCGGGCGCAGCACCGGCCGCTTACCCGAGTCGTCCACCCGCTTCGGGTCGGCGAGCGTCACCTCGCCCACGAACGCCTCCCCGGCCAGCCGGTGCTCGGCCATCACCAGCGGATCGTCGTACGCCCGCTGCACCGCCCACGCGGTCAGCGCCCGTTCCAGCCGCTGCAACCGCAGCGCCGCCGCCACCGCGCCGTCGCGGCGCGGCTGCGGACCGCCCCCGGCGTCCACGTGCTCGGCGTACCCGGAGAAGGCGTCCCGGTCACCGGCCCACCGGCCCGCCACCCGCGCCCCCGGCGGCAGCGCCCGCAGCAACCCGACGCCGCGCCACATCAGCTCCCAGGTGGGCGCGAGCTGCCCGCGCACCAGCCCGACAAGCTCGTCGTACGCCGCGGCGCGAGCGGTCGGGTCGCCCTCGGTCCCGGCGTACGCCTCGATCGCCGGGGCCAGCCGGCGGTTGTCGAAGTCCGGATCGGTGGCCGGACCGGCCGGCGGGCACGACGCCGGATCCTCGGCCCGGGCCGCCGCCTCGGCGCCGGTGAGCCCCGGCGGCGGGTCGAGCCAGCCGAGCACCGCCGGCAGGTGCAGATCCTCCACCGCGCTCTGCCCGGTCGCCCAGTGCAGGGTCAGCGCCTCGGTCAGCGCCACCAGCGCCGACGAGCCGGGGTGCTCGGCGCGCTCGGCGAAGAAGGTCAGCCAGCGGCCGAGCAGCGGCACCGACGGGTGCACCGGGTGGTCGCCGTCCGGGCGACGGAACCGGGTGGACCGGCCGAACAACCGCAGGAACGTGACCCCGGCCGGGTTCGGCACCAGCAACTGCGGGGCGTCGACGTACCGGTGGCGGACGTCCCGGCCCCGGTCCACCGCCACCGCCTCGGTCACGCCACGGAACGAGTCCAGGTAGGGCAGGACGACCCCGGCCAGCTCGGCGGCGAAGGCGAACCGCTGGTCGCGGTTGCGGGGCTGCGGCACGACGAGCAGCCGGGCCTCGTCGGGCGCGGCGCCGACCAGGGCGGCCAGCGGGGCGTTCGCCTCACCGGCCAACGCCAGCGGCACCAGCACCAGGGGCCGCTGCGCCAGGTGCAGGTGCCGGACCGTGGCCACCGGCTGCGCCCGCCCGGCGGCGACCGCCTGCGCCCGGGCCAACGCGCGCAGCGTGCTCACCACGTACCCCCGACGCGGGACTCGGTCGCCGGCCGGCGCGCGCTTCGGGGCGTACTCACGTGGGTTTCCCGGCACGGGCCTCGGCGCGCGCTTCGAGGCGTACTCACGCGGGGGTTCCGGCGCGGGCCTCGGCGCGCAGGCGCGCGGCGGCCCGCAGCAGCGCGGCGGCCTCCGCCTGCTCCGGCTCGGGGGCGCGTACGCCGTCGGCGAGCGCCAGCACGTCGGCCACCTCGACCACCCCGCCGAGCGCCTCGCGGACCGGCCGGCCCAACGCCTCGGTCCGGTTGCGCGCCTCGTGCCGGCAGAAGTAGGCCAGCTCGCAGGCGGCCAGGCACTCCGGGGCGTACCGGGCCGGCACCTCGCGCAGCGCGGCGGCCAACGTGGCCGGGTCGGCCGCCGGGTCGGCGGTGAAGCCGGCCGGCACGGCGGCCAGCAGGTCGTCGACGCGGGCCATCCGGGCCAGTTGGCGGCGCAGCACCAGCAGTTGCCTACGGACGTCGAGCAGGCTCGCCACCGGCCGGTTGGCGAAGTCACGCGGGCAGATCAGCACCACCTCGTGCGAGACCAGCTCCGGATCGTGCCCCTCGGCGGCGAGCAGCTCGCGCAACGCCAGCACGTAGACGGCGGACTGGATGGCGGCGGCGGCCACCTTCGCCGGGTCGGCCTGCCCGTCGATCACCGGGAACGACTTGATCTCCACGACGTGGAACCGGCCGCCCAGCCGGGCGGCCACCAGGTCCGGCTCCAGGTGCACCCGCCGTCCGGCCACGTCCAGCCCGAGCAGCGGATGGTCGAACAGCGCCGGGCCGGCACCGCCCGCGGTCAGCGCCGCCCGGGACCGCTCCGGCCGGTCGTCGTCGCCACCGAGGTCGGTCCAGGTCGCGCCGGCCGGCACGGGTACGCCGAGCCGCTCCGCCACCAGGCGCAACAGCTCCACCCCGCCGTCCGCCTTGACCTGCGCCTCGAACGCGTTGCCCCGGGTGATCGCGAACCGGGACTGCCCGAACCAGGCCGGGAAGCCCAGTCGCTGCGCGAGCGCCGGCTTGTCCGCCCCGGCGCTGTCCAGCACGGCGCGCCGGGTGCAGCCGGGGTTGCCGGTCAGCGCGGCGATGGTGCGGGCGTTGTGCCGCCGCGGCGGCCCCCCACCCCGAATCTCCCCCAGCCGATCTTCCACCCCTGAAGTGTAAGGAGGGGGCCCCGCTTAACGCCTCCGGTAGAGGAGGGGGCCCCGTTTAACACCCCACCGGCCGGTCAACGGTCGGCGGAGCGGTTCCAGGGGGAACGCGGGGACGACGCGCCCGCCACCGGCCGGCGCCGGCGACGGTGCCGGCGGCCCGGCGTGCACGGTGGGCGGGTGGCGGTGTGGACCGGTACGGCGGGCGGGGTGACCGGCGGCCGGCCGATCAGCCAGCAGAGGAAGTTGGTCACGGTCAGCCGACCGGGAGGCGCTCGGCGTCGGCGCGGGAGATGTCGTACTGGGCGCCGCAGAACGTGCACTGCTGCGCGTAGCGGGTGCGTACGGGGATCAGGGGGATGAAGAAGAGGCTGAACTTGGTCACTCGCCGGGTGATCACCTGTGCGGCCTGGTTGCCGCAGTGCCGGCAGACCTGGTTCACGACACCGGACCGGTCGACCTTGGTCCGCAGCCCGAAGATGAAGAACATCGCTCGCCATTACCCACCCGAGGCAGGTGTTAAGCGGGGCCCCCGCCTCTACCGAATGCGTTAAGCGGGGGCCCCTCCTTACACCTCAGAGCCAGATGGGGTGCCAGGTGGGGAGCTCGTGGAAGCGGCGCAGCTCGGCCAGGCCCGCCACGGTGCCGCTCCAGGCCGCGTACGGGGGGTTGCCCTCGTCGAAGCCGGACTGCACGAACGTCAGCTTCGTCCGGCCGTCGGACTCGGCCAGCTCCCAGTTGGTCACGCCGGTCGGCCCCCAGTCGATCGAGATGGCCCGGCCCGGCGTCACGTCGAGCACCTTCGCCGCGTAGCCGCTCTCGAAGCCGCCCATCGCGTACCGGCCGCCCTCCCACGGCTCGATGCCGATCGGGTAGCCGAACCAGGCGCTTGCCTGCTCGGAGTCGGTGAGCGAGGTCCACACCTTGTCCACCGGCGCGTCGATCAGCAGCTCGCCGCGCAGGTCGGCCGAGGTGAAGTCGGTGCGCGGCAGCAGCGGACGCCCCTCCAGGTGGGCGTTGAGGTTGGCGATCGACAGCGCCCAGTACGTCTGGAGCACGCCCCGGATGGTGCTGCCGTCCATCGCCTCGGCGAAGCTGAAGTGGCTCTGCCGCAGCGTGAGGAGCGTGGCCTCGCCGTCGGGCGCCCACTCGAACTCGGTGGTGGTCTCCACCCCGTCGAGCGTCCAGGCGAAGCGCAGCGTCGTGTCGTCGGCGTGCAGCAGCCGCTGGTGTGGCGCGTCGCCCTCGGGCGTGAAGCGGCCCCAGAACTCGTACCGCCGGGGCAGGTCGACCTCGGCGTGCTCGGCCAGCCACACGCGCAGCTCGGCGGGGTCGGTCAGGGCCCGGCGGACGTCCGCCACCGCGGCGGCGAGGCGGGCGCGGACGACCAGTGGCTCACTCATGGTGGTCACCTTTCGGGTAGCAGGCCACGGCGAGTCTGAAGGCGTCACCCTCGGCGCCGCCGTAGCGGGTGAACAGGTCCCGCAGCGTCGACTGCAGGTCGTGCAGGAATTCCTGGCGCCGCTCGGCCGGCACCCGGATCTCACCGGAGACGCCGATCGACGGCAGTTCGGGGGCGGCGCGATCAAGCGCGGCGATGTCGGCCTGGACCTCCTCCATCAGGTCGAGCAGGTAGCCGAGGCTCAGCTCGTCGCGGGCCCGGCGGGCGCCGCCGATCCGGCCGACCAGCCGGGGGGAGAGCCAGTAGGACCGGGCGACGGCCTGGTAGATGCCTTCGGTGATGCCGCGCACCCGCCGTTCGGCGACCTGCTCGGCCAGCCCGGCCGCGACCAACTGCTTGACGTGGTAATAGACGCGCTGCGGCGTCTGCTCCAGCCGGGCCGCGACCTCGGTGCAGGTGCGGGGCTCGGCGAGTTGCCGCAGCACCTCGATGCGTTGCGGCTTGAGCAGGACTTCGGCCTGCTCACGTGCTTCCAGGTACAGGACGTCTCTCATGGCAAAATCAGTTTGTACGTACAAAACTTCTTTGTCAATAGCGTCGACGAGAGGCCGCGCGGACCGCGCGGCCTCTCGTCGGTACGGGGTCAGGGCGTCCAGTCGGGACGCAACGGATAACCGTTGACCCCCTCCGGGCCGTTGTGCGTGGCGAGCACCTGGTGCAACTGGATGCCGTTGCGCTCGAACGCCATCCGGGAGCCGGCCATGTAGAGGCCCCACACCCGGGCGGTGCCCGAGCCGACCTCGTTCACGCAGAAGTCCCAGTTGTCGACCAGGTTGCGGCACCAGCCGGCGAGCGTCAGCGCATAGTGCTGGCGCAGGTTCTCCTCGTGGTGCACCTCGAACCCGGCGTCGTGGATCTCACTGATCAGCCGCCCCGGACCGGCCAGCTCGCCGTCCGGGAAGACGTACCTGTCGATGAACGCGCCGGAGCGGTGCGGGGCACGGTTGTCCGCGCGGGTGATGCAGTGGTTGAGCAGCCGCCCACCGGGCTTGAGGCGGGACTTCAGCGCGCCGAAGTAGGCCGGGTAGTTGCGCACCCCGATGTGCTCGGTCAACCCGATCGAGGAGATCGCGTCGAACTGCTCACGCGGCGCGTCCCGGTAGTCGAGGTGCCGCACCTCGGCGAGATCGCCCAGCCCCTCCCGCTCGATCGCGGCCTGCGCCCACTCCGCCTGCGCCCGGGACAGCGTCACGCCCAGCGCCTTGACACCGTATTCCCGGGCCGCGTGCCGGACCATGCCGCCCCAGCCGCAGCCGACGTCGAGCAGCCGCATCCCCGGCTTGAGCGCCAGCTTGCCGGCGACCAGGTCGTACTTGGACCGCTGCGCCTCCTCCAACGTGTCACCCGGGCTGCGGAAGACCGCGCAGGTGTACGTCATGGACGGGCCGAGCACCTTCTCGTAGAAGGCGTTCGACACGTCGTAGTGGTGGGAGATCGCCGTGCTGTCCCGGACCCGCGAATGGCGCAGGCCCGTCATCACCCGCCGCCAGCGCGGCGCCGCCTCCTGCGGCGGGGGCGGCGGTGGCCGCAGCCGCTCCCAGCCCAGCCCCTTGACCAGGGCAAGCGCGTCGGCCACCGGCGGCATCCGCAGCGGCATCTCGTCCTTGAGCACCCGCAACGCCTCGTACGGGTCGCCCGGGTGCACGCCGTCCAGGCCCAGGTCGCCGCTGACGTAGGCCCGCGCCATGCCCAGGTCACCGGGCGCGGTGAGCAGGTAGGACAGGCCCCGCTCGGTGCGGATCGACAGGGTGATCCCGGCGTCGGCCGGGCCCACCTCGCTGCCGTCGTACGCGGTGACCCGGACCGGCAGGTCGCCGGTGGTGACGGCGCGGATGACGTCCGCAACGGTGGGTCCGGTGCGCCGGCCGCCCGACGGCGGGCCGGCGGGGGCGCTCGCCGCCCCTGGTGTTCGGTCGGTCAGACTCATGCTCGGGATACCGCCTTCTCGTACAGTCCGGTGAGTCGGTGATCCGGGTCGTAGCGATCCTTCACGGCGCGCCAGGTCTCCCCGCCGTAGAGCCGGTCGAACGCGGCCCGGTCGTAGTACGCGTCGGAGTAGAGCGACTTGTGGCCGCCCGTCTCCGACACCATGTGCTCGATCTGCCGGTTCACATCCCCGTCGGCGGCGCCCGCCGCGATCGGCACACTTCCCCAGAAGCCGATGTTCACATAGGTCTCGCCCGGTTGGAGCGGATATAACGGCCAGGCCCGGGCCGATCCCGGGCCGGAGGGCTCACGCAACCGCAGCGGGCAGAGCCACACCGGGTTCATCTTCACGTTGCCCGCGAACCAGCGCAGGAACTCGGGCGTGCGGGCCAGCGGGATCTCCACGTCCTGCACCACCCGCTCGCGCGCCGGCCGGCCCCGCCACCTGTCGACCCGGGCGGCCACCTGGTGCCGGTGCTCCAGCCGCACGATCCGGTGGTAGACGTCGCTGCGCCGGTAGCGCTGCGGCCAGAGCCGCCGGACCACCGGATGCTGCACGCCGAACGCGGACGAGCACCAGAACCAGTCGGTGTCCCACCGCCAGAGATAGTCGTACGCGGTGAGCACGTCGCGGGTGCGGCGGCGCAGCGAGCGGTAGTAGATCTCCTGGCCGGTGTAGTCGGACGGGCGGGTCCCCGGCTCGTCGGTGAACGCGCCGAGCACCAGGTAGGACTCGCCGGGGCTGAACATCACCCCGTCCATGGCGTCGACCGGCTCACCGGCCCAGGCGCCCGTCGCGACCACCTCGCCGATCGCGTCGACAAGCTCCTCCAGCCGGGTGAACCGGATGTTGCGCAACGCCACGTGCCGGCGGACCGGTTGCAACTCGATGCGCAGCCGGGTGGCGTAGCCGAGGCTGCCCAGCGAGTTCGGGAACGCCCGGTGCAGGTCGGCGTGCTCACCCTGGGGACGGGTGGTGACCAGCTCCCCCGCCCCGGTGAGGATGTCCATCTCCAGCACCGACTCGTGGGGCAGACCGTTACGGAAGGAGGTGGACTCGATGCCCAGCCCGGTCACCGCGCCGCCGAGTGTGATGGTGCGCAGTTGCGGCACGACAAGCGGCATCAACCCGTGCGGCAGCGTCGCGTCGACCAGATCCTCGTAGGTGCACATGCCCTGCACGTCGGCGGTGCGGGCCGCCGGATCCACGGCGAGCACGCCGGTGAGCCCGCTCACGTCCAGCCCCGGCGTGCGGGGCGCGGATCGCGGGCGGAAGAGGTTCGAGGTCTGTTTCGCCAACCGTACGGTTTCGCCGGCGGGCACCGCGGCGTAGGACTGCCGCAGCGTGTCCACCGCCCGTTCATGATCACGGACAGCTCGCATGAGAGCACCTTACGCCCGGCCCCGACAATTCGTGGGATGTAAAAGGCCCGAGCCCACCCGCTCGCCGGGACGACTGGCCCTCGGCGGCCCGGTGGGTCAGGATGCCCCCATGGCCGACCCGCACTCCGACCCGTCCGGCACCGTCTACCGCGCCCCCCGCGCGCGCGGCGTCCGACTGCCAGAGGACCCGCTGATGCGGATCGCGCTGGGCGTCGCCCTGGTCGGCGTACTCCTGGGGGTGTTCTTCGCCACCGGCGTGCTCGGCGGCGGGGCCGACCGGCCGGTGGTGCCGGCGGCGGCGCCGACCCCGGCGGCGAGCGAGTCGAGTCCGGCGCCGCCGCCCACCACGGAGGCCGCGCCGACGCCCTCGCCGAGCGCCGAGCCGACCACGCCGGCCGCGCCGGTGGCCACGCCGAAGGTGATCCGCGGCGTGCCGTCCGGGCGCTGCGTCGGCGTCACCGGGGACGACCCGGAGGGCGCGCAGGCCGCGCTCGCCGACTGCACCGGCGGGCCGGAGCAGCAGTGGGTGGTCACGCCGGTGACCGCCGACACCTACCTGCTGGTGAACGCGGCGAGCGGCAAGTGCCTCGACGTCAACGAGGCGCGCACCGACGACGGCGCCGACGTGCAGCAGTGGTCCTGCAACGGGCAGGCCAACCAGCAGTGGAAACTCAACCCGACAGGCGCCGGACCGGTGCTCCTGGTCGCCGCGCACAGCGGCAAGTGCGCGCAGGTCGACGACGCGGGCACCGAGGCCGGGCGGGAGCTCGAACAGGCCCCGTGCGGCGGCGCCGCCGAGCAGCAGTGGGCGCTCGGCTGACCGGTCAGCCCCGATAGCTCCAGGCCCGGCCGGCCGCCACCGGCAGTACGAACGCCGGCGGAGCGCCGCGCCGGCGCAGCAGCAGGGAGAGCCCGGCCGCGCCGATCGACAGCGCGCCCGCCACGTACCAGGCCACCGCGTGTCCCCGACGGCCTACCGCCGCACCTTCCGCGCGCCCTCGGCCCCGGTTTCGGTCTCAGGCCAGGTGGGGCTGGCGACGTAGCGCGCGGAGCTGGGTCAGATGCAGCGGGAGGTGCACCCGGAGGTGCAGGTCCAGGGCCCGCCCCCACGGGAGCGAGTCGTCCACGTCGAGGTCGAAGCCCTCACGTAGCACCGTCTCCACAGGCGTGTCGGCGGCCGGACCGAGCCGTTCGGCCAGCGAGCACAGTTTCCGGCTGGTGGCCCGGAGCAGGACAGCCAGCCCGTCCAGCCCGCCGCACTCGGACACCAGCGCGTCGAGCTGCGGGCGGTGGACGGTGTCCATGTCGTAGTACGCGAACGGCGACCCGGCCAGCACCGCCTCGGTCGCCTCGCTCATCAGCTCGTCGTTGGCGGCGAGGTGCGCCACGATCTGCTCGGCGCTCAGCTCGCCCTCCGGCGGCGGCCCGAACCCGCCCGCGTCCACCTCCGCGAGCAACTCGTCGTACGCCCGCCGCAACGCGGCGGCGTCCACCTCGTCCATGCCCGCATCCAACCCTCGCCACCACCACCCGCACCCCACCTACCCAACCCCGTTCACCCATACGGGGCCCGCCCCACACCCGCGCCCACGCCCACGCCCGCGCCCACGCCCACGCAGATTCACGGAAAGCGTGGCTATTCGGCGCGCGATGAGCACACTTTCCGTGAATCTGCGGGAATCACGACGGCGCGGGGCGGCGGGGTGGGGGGGTCAGCGGCGGCCGTGGCGGGCGCGGAGGTAGTCGGAGACCACGTACTCGCCGAGGTCGTTGAGGTCGGGGGTGAACATCCGGCCGCCCGATCGACGGGCCACCGCGTCCACGAACCGGCGCAGCCCCGGGTCGTCGCCGAGCATGAACAGGTTGAGCGTGGCCCCGTACCGGGTCAGCCGGTCCACCTCCCGGATGGTCGCCGAGATGGTCTCCGGCAGCGGCGGCCAGTTGAAGTACGCCTCACCGTCCTCCGGGTCCAGGTGCGCGGTGGGCTCACCGTCGGTGACCACGAGCACCACCGGCTCGGCGCCGGGGTGGCGGCGCAGGTGCCGCCCGGCCAGCCGCAAGGCGTGCTGGAGGTTGGTGCCCTGCTGCATGTCCGGCTCCGCCGCCGCCAGCTCCTGCTGGGTCAGCGGCATCGCCTCCCGCCCGAAGCCGACGATCTGCAGCGCGTCCTGCGGAAACCGGGTCGCCATCAGGTGCGACAGGGCCAGCGCGGTCTGCTTCATCGGACCCCAGCGCCCCTGCGAGATCATCGAGTACGACAGGTCGACGCAGAGCACCACCGCCGCCGACGCCCGCCGCTCGGTCTCCACCACCTCGAAGTCCTCGACCGCGAGCTGCACCGGCACTCCGGTGCCGGCGCGGCGGACCGCCCGGGTGAGGGTGCGCACCACGTCGAGGGGTTGCTCGTCGCCGTACTCCCAGGGGCGGGACCCGCCGCTGACCTCGCCGGCCGCGCCGGCCGAACGCAGGTCGTGCTGGCCGCGCGGACCGGCCGTCAGGTCGGCGAAGACCCGGCGCAGCGCGGTGCCGGCGAGCCGGCGCAGCGCCTTCGGGCTGAGCGTCAGCCCGTCCGCGTCCCGGCTCACCCAGCCCTGGCGGCGCAGTTCCCGTTCCAGGTCGCGCAGGCGGCGTACGTCGTCGGCGGCGTCGCGGCCCAGCGTGCGGGCCACCGCGTCGACGTCGACGTCGTCCAGGGTGGCGCCGGGCTGGTCCTGGTCGAGGGAGTCCAGCAGCTCGTCGAGTTCGGCGATCTCGTCGAGCGCGCCGGCCGCCTCGCCGTAGCCGAGCGGCTGGTCGCCGCGGACCCGTTCGCCCCGCTGCCAGTTCAGGTCGGGGCGCAGCGACCGCAGGTGACCGTCGAGCTGGGTCAGCTCACCGGCGAGCCGGTCGCCGAGGGACTGGCGCATCAGCCCGGCCAGTTCCTCCCGTTGCCGGTCCGACAGCGACCGCATCAGCCGTTCCCCGGCCGCCGCCCGGCGGGCCAGCACGTCGATCAGCTCCTCGACGTTCCTGGGCCGTTCCGGGAAGAACTCGCCGTGGCGGCGCATGAACTCGGCGAAGGCGTCGGTGGTGTCCTCCGCGCGGGCATGCTGGGCGAGCAACGCGTTGAGGTCGGCCATCATCTCGGCGAGTTGCCGCTGTACCGCCGGGTCGCCGGCGGCGCGCGCCGCGTCCCGCAGCCCGGCGAAGCGCTGCTCCAGCACGTCGCCGCGCAGCCCGTCGAGGATCCGCTGGTAGGTCTGCCGGGCCTCGGCGCTGGCCCAGTCGTACCCGGCCAGCTCCGACACCGCCCGCGCGGTGGACCGGGGCAGGTTGTCGAGCACCGCCTCGGCGAACCGGGCGTCGTCGCCGTCGCGTCCCCGCAGCTCGTCCCGTTCGGCGGCGAGCGCCTGGTCGAGCAGCGCCTGGGCCCGGGTCACCGCGCCGTCCAGGTCGCCTCGACGCAGCGCCTCCCGGCGCAGGCGGCGCGCCCGGGCGGCGAGGTCGGCCAGGCCGCCGCGCCCGTCCGGGCCGCGCCGCAGCAGGTCGCGCAGCGCCTCCCGCAGGCTGCCGCCGTTGAGGACCTCCGCGCCGACCGCGTCCACCGCGGCACGCACGTCGTACGGCGGGGCGAGCGGGTCGGGGCCGCCACGCCACTGCCCGTACCGGAACCGGTTGCCGGCCACGGTCAGCCCCGGCCGCCGTAGACGGTGCGCCCGGACTCGGTGACGTCCTTGCCCAGCCGGCGGGTCAGGTGCAGCCCTTCGAGCACGAACTCGATGCCGGCGGCGGCCTCCTCCGGGCTGGGCGCGTCACCGAGGCCGAGCCGGTCGAGCACCTTGGCCAGGCCCGGTACGGTGCCGACCTGGCGCAGCAGTTCCGCCGAGGAGACCAGCTCCCCGGTCTCGACGGCGCCGCCCTCGGCGACCAGCGCGGTGAAGCCGGACAGGTCCAGCCCGGCCAGCCGGGTGCGGAACGTCTCGGCCGTGGCGGTACGCAGCAGGTGCGCGAGGACCTCGATCTCGCGCCCCTCCTCACCGCTTTCGAACTCCACCTTCCCGCGCAGCGTGGACGTCACCGACACCGCGTCGCCGACCCGCGCCACCGGCGCCTCGGGTGTAAGGCGGGGGCCCCGGTTAACGCTTTCGGAGGTGGCGGGGCCCCCGCCTAACACCTCGGCGGCGAGCAACCCGGAGCGACGCAGCGCGGCGGCGGCCACGGTTTCGGCGGCGGCGATGGCGAACCGGGCGGACACGCCGGAGCGCGGGTCCACCGACGGCGACTCGCGCACCTCGCGGGCGAACCGGGCGAGCACCTCGAGCACGTGCTCCGGGACGCCTGCGACCAGGTCGGCCTCCTGCCGGATCAGCGCCAGCTCCAGCTCCAGGTCGAGCGGGTAGTGGGTGCGGATCTCGGCGCCGAAGCGGTCTTTGAGCGGGGTGATGATCCGACCCCGGTTGGTGTAGTCGTCCGGGTTGGCGCTGGCGACCAGCAGCAGGTCCAGCGGCAGCCGCAACTGGTAGCCGCGGACCTGGATGTCGCGTTCCTCAAGCACGTTGAGCAGCGCCACCTGGATCCGTTCGGCCAGGTCGGGCAGCTCGTTGACGGCGAACACACCCCGGTTGGTGCGCGGCACCAGGCCGAAGTGGATGGTCTCCGGGTCGCCGAGGGTGCGCCCCTGGGCGAGCCGGACCGGGTCGACGTCGCCGATCAGGTCGCCGACGCTGGTGTCCGGCGTGGCGAGCTTCTCGCCGTAGCGCATCGAGCGGTGCAGCCAGCCGATCGGCAGGTCGTCACCGGCGGAGTCGACGAGCGCGCGGGAGGCCGGGGTGAGCGGGCGCATCGGATGCTCGTTGAGCACCGACCCGGGGATCACCGGGGTCCACTCGTCGAGGAGCCCGCCGAGGGAGCGGATCAGCCGGGTCTTGCCCTGGCCACGCTCGCCGAGCAGGACCATGTCGTGGCCGGCGAGCAGCGCCCGCTCGACCTCGGGCAGCACCGTGTCCTCGTAGCCGACGATGCCGGGGAAACGGTCCTCGCCGGCGCGCATCCGGGCCAGGAGGTTGTCGCGGAGTTCCTGCTTGACGGTGCGGTAGTGGTGGCCCGCCGCGCGCAGCGCGCCGAGCGTGCCGGGCAACTCCGCCGGCGGGACCGGGGAAACCTGGTGGGAAGCGGTCACCCGACCCACGCTAGCTCAGAAATCCCGCGCCGCCCGGTGGACCTCAGCGGTGATCGCGCACGTAGCCCTCCGGGTCCTTGTCGCGGAACGGCAGGTCCCGGCCGTTCTTGTGCTCGCCGTAGAAGGTGAGCCAGCGCGCCCCCAACTCGGCCCGCAGTTCCGCGCTCGCGTGCCGGCGGAAGTCGGGCAGCGCCTCGTCCTCCTCCTCGGCGAGATGCTCGCTGTTCTCCTTGCGCGCCTCGCCCACGGCCGCCCACCAGGCGTCCGAGCCGACCTCGTGCAGCTTGGCCTCGGCGATCGCGTCGCGGATCTTGTTGTGGTCGCCGATGGCGTCGGCGGTCTCGTCCTCGCCGTCGTCGCCGTGTTTGACCAGATGCGGGTAGAGGATCGCCTCCTCCGCCTCGGCGTGGATGTCCAGGTGCAGGGCGAGCGCCTCCCAGATCGCCAGCATCTCGGCCGGGTCGCGGGCGTCGTCGAGCCGGGCGAAGCCGCGCCGGAAGGCGGCGTGGTCGTCCAGGATCAGTGCGGTGATGTCGTCCATGCGATCACTTCCCCAGTCGGGCGCGGATCATCCGGGGCACCGCGGCCAGGCCGGTGACCGGCCGGAACGCGTGTGCGGCGGCGACCAGCGCGGCGTACTCGTCGTCGGTCAGGTCGATCTCGGCGGCGGCGGCGTTGCGCTCCACCTGTTCCACCCCGGACGCGCCGGGGATGGCCACCACGTTGGGGTGCCGGAGCACGTACGCCAACGCGATCTGGCTGGGCGTGGCGTCGTGCGCGTCGGCCACCTCGCGCAGCGTGGCAATGAGCTGGGCGCCGCGCGCCAGGTTCTCCGGCAGGAAGTAGGGGTTGGCGCGCCGCACCGCCCCGGTCGGCGGGTTCGAGGCGTCGTAGCGGCCGGAGAGGAAACCCTGCGCCAGCGGCGAGTATGCGATGACGATCCGCCCGGCCTGCTCCGCGTACGGGATCAGGTCCTCCTCCGGGCCGCGGTCGATCATGCTGTAGCGGACCTGGTTGCTCAGCACCCGGCGGCCCAGCGCGGCCTCGGCGAACCGCCACCGGCGCAGGTCGTAGTTGCTGACGCCGACCTCGCCGACCAGCCCGACGTCCTGCAACGAGCGCATGCCGCGCATGGTGGTGGTGTCGGCGACCACCGGGTTGGCCTGGTGCACCTGGTAGAGGTCGATGTGGTCGACGCCGAGCCGGGCCGCGGAGGCGACCGCCCGCTGCTGCACCACCGGCGCGACCGGCAGCAGCGGAAAGATCTTGCTGGCCACCACGACCTTGGCCCGGTCGTCGCCGACTGCGCCAGGTCGCGGCGCGGCGTCGGACGCGCCGAGCTGGCGTGGTCGAAGCGCCGCGCCGAGGATGCGTTCGCTGCGGCCGAAGCCGTACATCTCGGCGGTGTCGAAGAGGGTGACCCCGAGGTCGAGCGCCCGCCGTACGATCTCGGCGGCCCGACGTTCGTAGTCGGGTCCGTAGCCCCACTCGCGCGAGCCGAACTGCCACGTGCCGAGGCCGATCTTCGAGATGGGCTTGGGGGTGTCGAGCCGCACGAAACGCATGACCTCGACGCTACCCGCGCCGGTGCGGTCGTATGCCTGTTCGCCGGTGGCGGCAGAATGACCTGGTGACCTACCTCGCCAGCGACGACCGTTACGACTCGATGCACTACCGGCGCAGTGGCCGCAGTGGGCTCAAGCTGCCCGTCATCTCGCTCGGGCTGTGGCACAACTTCGGGCCGGACCGGCCGTTCGAGCGGCAGCGCGACATCGTCCGCCGCGCCTTCGACCTCGGCATCACCCACTTCGACCTGGCCAACAACTACGGTCCGCCGCCGGGCGCGGCGGAGGAGGCGTTCGGCCGGCTGCTCGCCACCGACCTGAAGCCGTACCGGGACGAGCTTGTGGTGTCCAGCAAGGCCGGCTACCTGATGTGGCCCGGCCCGTACGGCGAGTGGGGTTCCCGGAAATACCTGATCTCGTCGCTGGACCAGTCGCTGCGCCGGCTGGGGCTGGACCACGTCGACATCTTCTACTCGCACCGCTTCGACCCGGAGACCCCGCTTGAGGAGACGATGGGCGCACTCGACGCGATCGTCCGCTCCGGCCGGGCGCTCTACGTCGGCATCTCCAACTACGACTCGGAGCAGACCGCCCGGGCCGCCGAGATCCTCCGCGACCTGGGCACCCCGCTGCTGATCAACCAGCCGTCGTACTCGATGCTCAACCGCTGGACCGAGTCCGACGGGCTGCTGGACACGCTGGAGCAGGTCGGCGCCGGGTGCATCGCGTTCAGCCCGCTGGCCCAGGGCCTGCTCACCGACCGCTACCTGGACGGCATCCCGGCCGACTCGCGCGTGCGGACGAGCGTCTTCCTCAACGAGAGCGACCTCGACGAGGCGAAGATGGCGACCGTTCGCGCGCTCGCCGAGGTGGCCCGGCGACGGGGGCAGACCCTGGCCCAGCTCGCCCTGGTGTGGGCGCTGCGCGACCCGCGGATGACCAGCCTGATCATCGGCGCGAGCAGCGTCGCCCAACTGGAGGGCAACGTCGCCGCGCTCGACAACCTGGACCTCGCCGGGGAGGACCTGGCCGAGATCGAACGCCTGCTCGGCTGAGCGTCACCAGATCCGGCGCCGCCCGGCGCGGTGGTTGCGGACCCCGCACGGCCGCCCGGGCGGCGGCCCGCCGGCCCGTCGCCGGCGCAGGCCGACCACGGCGGCGAGCATCGCGGCGACCACCACCGCCGCCGCGCCGATGACGAGCGGCCGGGACAGCGGGCCGGTCTCGGTCACCGCCGCGACCGGCACCCCCGGCTCGTCGCCGGTCGCCGCCTCGGCGAGGGTACGCGGAGCCGCCGCGCTCGTCGCCGGTGTCGCCTTCCGGGTGGCCCGTGCCCCGGAGCCGCCCGAGGCCGCCCGGAAGACGACGTCGGAGCAGGAGTAGTAGGTGTCCTGGGTGTTCGAGTTCTGCCAGATGACGTAGATGACGTGCCGCCCGGTGCGCCCGGCCGGCAGCCGCCCCGGCATCTCGTACGCGCCGTCGCGGATCGGCGGGTCGGTGACCGCCAGAAACGGCTTGGCCTCCACGTCCGCCCAGGTCAGCCGCCGTTCCGGGGCGTACGAGTCGGTGGTGACGTAGAACCGGAACGTGCCCTTGTGCGGGATGGTGGTGCGGTAGCGGAAGGTGTGCCGGGCACCGGCGGTCACCGTGGTGGCCGGCCAGTCGGCCCGGGGCAGGTCCAGCCCCCGGTAGGCGGAGAGGCCGCCGCTGCACAACTCTCCGTCCGGGATGCGTTCCCGGTCCCGCCCGTCGACGCGCGCCACCCGGATGTTGTCCCACTCGCGCACCGCCGCCCCGGCGGCGATCGCGGCCCGGCAGGCGGGCGTCTCCGCCCGGCCACCCTCCGGTCCGCAGGCCGCCCCGCGGCTCATCGGGCTGGTCGGCGCGCCGTGGGCGCTTGCCGGCACGGCGGTGAGCGGCAGCGTCGCGGCGACGGCGGCGAACGCGACGAGCGCGCGACGTGTGCCCATGTGATCGACCTCCCGGGCACTGGTACGGACGCGGGACCGCAATGGTTCGATCCACCTCGGTGTCACGACCGGTGAGGGGCCGAACGGGGCGCGGGGCGGCGCGCCGGCCCGGCTGGGCCCTAGAGTGACGGCACCCTGTCATCGAGGAGTGCGCCTTGCCCGAGCCGGAACAGCCTTCCGAGCCGCCCCGCGCCGCCCCCGCGGGCGGGCCTCCGCCGGGCGACGCGCCCCCCGCCGTCCAGCCGTACCTGCTGGTGCTGCCCCCGACGGAGGGCGCGCCGCCGCCGGTGCCGTGGCCCGGCGCGGAGGGCCGCCCGGGCTGGGCGATCCCGGTCACCGTGCCGCCCGGCACCCAGGGCTACGCGCTGTTCCTGCCGCTGGTCCCGGGCGACGCGCCGACGCCCGGGGTGCCCACCCAGGCGACCGCCCCGGCCGTGGAGAACCCGACCGGCACGAGCCCGACCAGCGCGAGCCCGACCAGCGCGAGCCCGACCAGCGCAGCCCCCACCAGCGCAACCCCGACCGGCGCGAGCCCGGCCAGGCCGGCGGACGCCGCCCCGGCAGCGGAGGACCCGACCGGCGCGAGCCCGACCGGGCCGACGGTCTCCGCCGTGGCGGGCGCCGGGCCGGTCACCCCTGGGGCCGCCCCGACGACCGCCGCGCCGGGCGGTACGCCGGTGGCCCCCGGGCACGTCTCCCCGCCCGTCCACGGCGCGGCGGCGCCGCCGGCGCCCGGACCGGGACACCAGGACCCTCGGCCCTGGGTGCACTACCCGCCGGCGCCGGGCTGGGCGGCCCGGCCGCCGACGCCCCGCACCTCCTTCCTCGGCGCCCGGTGGCCCGGCCCGAAGCCGGCCACCGGCCGGGCGGTTCCGCTCGCGGTGCTGGCCGGCGCGCTCGGCAGCGCGATCTTCGTGCCGCTGAACCGGGTCGGCATCGGCTGGTTCCTCGGCTGGCTCACGCTCACGGTCGCGGTGCTGCTGGCGGTCCGGACCCGGGTCGCCGAGCTGCCCCGCGTCGACCGGCTGGTCCGCGCCGGCTGGGCGGTCGCCGCCCTGGCCCTGCTCGCCGTGCCGGCGTTCCGCAACGCCTGGTGGCTCGTGACGTTCTGCGTGTTCGGCGCGCTGGGCTGCGCCACCCTGGCCATCGTCGGCGGCCGGCTGGTCCGTTCGATCCTGTTCGGCCTGCTCGCCACGCCCTTCGCGGCGCTGCGTGGCCTGCCCTGGGTGCGTCGGCACGTCACCGCCTCGCCGCAGGTGGCCACCGCCCGCAAGGTCACCGTCTCGGTGGTCGCCACGCTCGTGGTGCTCGTGGTCTTCGGCAGCCTGCTCGCCTCGGCCGACGCGGCGTTCTCCGAGGCACTCGGCGCGCTCGTACCGGAGGTCGAGGTCGGGTCGGTCTTCCGCGGGCTGTTCCTGGCCGCGGTGGGCGGGCTGATCGCGGTCGCCGCGGTCTACACGCTTGCCGCCCCACCGGATCTGTCCACGGTGGACCGACCGGCCAAGCGCCACCTCGGCCTGCTGGAGTGGGCACCTGCCATCGGGGCGCTGACCCTGCTCTTCGCCGGCTTCGTGGTGGTGCAGTTCACCGTGCTCTTCGGCGGCCAGCGGCACGTGCAGAAGGTCGCCGGGCTCAGCTACGCCGAATACGCCCGCAGCGGCTTCTGGCAGCTTCTCTTCGTCACGCTGCTGACCGTGGCGGTGCTCGGCGGCGTGACCCGCTGGGCCGGCCGGGAGCGGCAGGTCGAGCGCACCCTGCTGCGCGTACTGCTCGGTCTGCTCAGCGCGCTGAGCGTGGTGATCGTGGCGTCGGCGCTGTCCCGCATGTGGGCCTATCAGAAGGTCTACAGCTTCACCGGCGAGCGCATCTTCGTGATGGCGTTCGAGCTGCTGCTGGGCGCGGTCTTCCTGATGATCCTGGCGGCCGGCGTGCGGTGGCAGGGCCGGTGGGTCCCCGGCGCCACCGTGGCGCTGGCCGTGGCGATGCTGCTCGGCCTCGCGGTGCTCAACCCGGAGGACTACGCGGCCCGGCGCAACACCCTGCGGTACGAGCAGACCGGCAAGATCGACGCCTGGTACCTGCGGGCGTTGTCCGCCGACGCCACGCCCGCCCTCACCCGGCTCCCCGACCCGGTGCGGCGGTGCACGCTGAGCTGGATCGCCGACGAGCTCGACGAGCCCGATCCCTGGTACGCCTGGAACCTGGGCCGGCACCGGGCCCGCCAGGCCCTCGACCGGGTCGGCCCGGCCGCGGTCGGCGGCCCGAAGGACTGCCGCCGGGCGGACCAGTTCGACCTGCCGAAGACCCGGCGCCCCCGCTGACGCGACCGGCCGGACCGCGCGCGTCGCGGTCCGGCCGGGCCGGCGTACCCGCTACCGGCTGCCTCGATCGTCCGTGGTGCTCACTGGCCCACCAGCGGCTTGCCGCCGTCGACGTGGTGCCGGGGGCTCACGCCGTACCGGCGTTTGAAGGCCGCGCTCAGCGCGAACGAGCTGCCGTAGCCGACCCGGCGGGCGACCGCGCCGACGGTCGCGTCGGGCTCCCGGAGCAGATCGGCCGCGAGCGCCAGCCGCCACCCGGTGAGGTACGACATGGGTGGCTCGCCGACCAGTCCGGTGAAGCGCCGGGCGAGCGCCGCCCGGGAGATCCCGGTCGCCGCGGCCAGGGACGCCACCGTCCACGGGCGGGCGGGATCGTGGTGCAGCATCCGCAGCGCGCGGCCGACCACCGGGTCGGCGTGCGCCCGGTACCAGGCGGGCGCCGCCGCCCCGGGCCGGGCGAACCACTCCCGCAGCGCGGCGATGAGCAGCAGGTCCAGCAGGCGGTCCAATACGGCCTCCTGCCCGAGGTCGTCCTTGACGATCTCGGTGGCCAGCAGCGGGACCAGCGGGGAGTCCCAGGACGCGCGCGGGACCACGGCGAGCGCCGGCAGCGCGTCCAGCAGCCGCCGGCCGACCGCGCCCCGGACCGGGTACGTGCCGGTGAGCAGCACCGTCCGGCCGTCCGGGCCGTTGCCCCAGGTGCGTACGCCCAGGCGCGTCATCTCGTACAGCTCGCGCCCGTCCGGTGTGGTGCAGCGCTGGCCGGGGTGGACGACCACCTGCGGCGGCGTGGCCGGATCGTCCGCGACGGTGTACGGACCCGGGCCGCGCACGATCGCCACGTCCCCGGTGCCGAGCCGGGCGGCGACGCCCTGCTCGGGCACGAGCCAGGCGTCCCCACGCACCACCGCGACCAGGGTGAGCGGCGCCTCGTCCCGGATCAGCATCGACCAGGGCGGGGTCAGGATGGAACGGAGCAGGAAGGCGCCCCGGGCCCGGGGACCGTCGAGCAGGCCGGCGACGACGTCCACGGAGACGATTACACATGCAATCGCGCGTCCTGACCATGGGGCGTCTCACCGTCCGGCGGTGAGATGAGCACATGCGACTCACACAGCACCTGTCGTTGCTCGGGGCCACTCTCGGAGCCGGGCTGACGGCCGGGCTCTTCGCCGCGTTCGCCTACGCCGTGATGCCGGCGTTGCGGGGCGCGGACGACCGGACGTTCGTGGACGCGATGCAGCGGATCAACGTGTCCATCGTCAACGGCTGGTTTCTGTTGATCTTCCTGGGCACGCCGGCGCTCGCCGTGCTGTCGGCGGTGCTGGCCGCTCGCGGCGCGGGCCGTCCGGCCCTGCCGTGGATCCTCGGCGGGCTCGCGCTCCACGTGGTGATGGTCGGCATCACCGCCGCGGTGAACGTCCCGCTGAACGACGCGCTCGCGACGGCCGGCGCGGACGACCTCGACGCCGCTCGGCAGCGGTTCGAGGCCACCTGGGTCACCTGGAACGTGGTCCGCGCGCTGGCGAGCACCGCCGGCTTCGGGGCGCTCTGCTGGGCGCTCGTGGTCGCGGGCCGCTGAGGTCAGCCACGCTGCGGCGACCTCGGTCCCGCCGCCCTCGTGGTGCGGGCCCGATGTGGTCGAGCTCGGCGCAGGAGGAGCACGCCGCCCACCGTCAGGCCGAACACCACCACGATGCCGCGGAACGACGATCACCACGGCATACCCCTGAATCTGCCCGACGTGCCGGGGTGACAGGTGCCGGCGAGCGTCGGCCGGACTCATCCGGCCGGCGCTCGCCGGACATTCGGTTCGCCGGCTCAGCCGGCTACTTCGTCCTCGACCACGTTGCGCAGTTCGCCGAGGCCCTCGATGGTGCTGACGACGACCTGGCCGCTGCGCAGGAACACCTTCGGGTCGCGCCCGTCGCCCACGCCGCCGGGCGTCCCGGTGGCGATGACGTCGCCCGGCAGCAGCGTCGCGAAGGAGCTGAGGAAGGCGATGAGCGCCGGCACAGAGTGGATCAGCATGCGCGTGTTGGAGCGTTGCATCTGTTCGCCGTCGATGGTCAGGCTGATGTCGAGGCCGGACGGGTCCGGAATCTCGTCGGAGGTCACCAGGTAGGGCCCGAGCGGTCCGGTCTGGTCGAAGTTCTTGCCGGGCGTCCACTGTGTTGTCCGGCGCTGGTAGTCCCGAGCGGTGAAGTCGTTGAAGATCGTATAGCCGGCCACGTGGTGGTAGGCGTCCTCGGGCGTGATGTGGCGACCCGCCCTGCCGATGACGACCGCCAGCTCCACCTCCCAGTCGAACCGGTCCGACAGCTTCGGGTGGATGACCGGGCCGTACGGCCGGGCGAGGGTCGTCGGGGTGCGGACGAAGATCTCGGGTGACTTGGTCACCGTGTTGCCGAGTTCCTCGACGTGTTCGAGGTAGTTCCGCCCGACGCACAGGATCTTGCCAGGGTCGGGGATCACCGGGAGGAGGTCGGCGTCGGTGAAGGTCACCGGTTCCGTCGCGCGGCTCGCGGCCTCGGCCAGCGCCTCCGGTCCGGATCGGAGCAGTTCCCGCACGCTCGATTCGAGCCGCCGGAACGCGCCGTCGCGCTCGACCACGGCGATCGCGCCGTGTGGGGTGTCGACCGTACCCAGCTTCACGAGTGCAGCCTCCTCTGCATGACCGCCGGCGGAAGTGCGGTGGACTCACCGTCCGCGCAGACGGTGATCGGGTTGCGCAACGTGCCGATGCCGGAGCCGTGCAGCTCGATCGCGCCGTTGTGGTACTCCGCCATGTTGTTGTCGCGCAGGTGCCGGCCGGGTACGTTGCTGACCGCGCCGAGTGCGACGACGTCGCCCGGCTCCAGCGTCATCCACTCGGTGATGGTCACCAGGGCCTCGGCGGGGGTGAACCGCTGTTCGCCGATGGTGCCGTCCTGGATGGTCAGCCGCTTGCCGTCGGCGTCGACCATGTCGGTGGTCAGCCGGATGCTCCCCAGGTCGGGCAGGGCGGTGAGCGGGATCAGCCACGGGCCGATGGGCGAGAAGGTGTCCACGCCCTTCGCCCGCGCCATCGGTCGGTTGATGAAGTCCTCGACGCCGTCCTTGCTGGAGATGTGCAGGATCACGCCGTCCTGGAGGCCGAACGTCGACGCCGAGTAGTCGCCCAGGAGTGAGACGCCGGCCACGTGGTCCAACGCGTTCTCCTTCGTCAGGCGCCGCGCCTGCCGGCCGATGATCAGGCACATCTCGCCCTCGGGCTGGACCGGCCCCATCTGCGGCTCGACGAGGATGTGCTCCTCGTGACCGATGACGGCGCTCGGCGCCTTGAGGAAGAACTGGGGCCGGGGCCAGACGCCGCCCCACTTCGGTTCGAGCAGCTCCACGTTGGAGTTCGCGCGGTTCGAGTTGACACACACGATCTTGGTCGGGCGCGGAATCGGGGCCAGGTAGCGGGCCGAGCCGGCCGCGAGGGTGTAGTCGTCGGACCGGCCGGCGTCGATCGCCTCCTGGCACAGGTCCAGGAAGTACGTCATGGTCTGTCCGGCCGATATCAGGTCGAGCATGTCGCGGGGGAAGCCGACCGGGCCCAGGTTGAGCCCGGCCGACATGGCCGCCAGGTCGACGAGGGACTCGTCGGCCCGGACGGCCACCACCCGACGCACGCCGCCAACGATCTCAGCAGTCGTCAGTTTCATCGGTGTTGTCATCCGTCCTTGTAGTTCTTGGCGTACTCGACCCACTTCTTCACGTCGATGTCGCCCATGGCGGCGGCGATCTCGTTGGTGTACATGACGGTCGGGTCCTTGACCGTGAGGTCGTTGAACTCGAGCACGGCCGCCCACTGCTCCGCGGTGAACTGTCCGAGGTCCGGAGTCTGCTTCTCCAGGTCGAATCCGTACTTCGCGGACCGGGCCGCCAGCACCGGCAGGTCCGCCTCGATCTGCTTGTCGATCGACAGGCCGGGCGTGATGAACTGCGGGTACACCTGGTAGAACTTCCTGATCACGGCCTCCGGGTTGACCATCGTCATGATGGTGGCCCGGGCGATCATGCGGGCGAACTCGACGGCGAGTTCCTTGTTCGACTCGAGCCACTTCGTGTTGGCGGCGTACGAGGCGCCGAAGGTCTGGGACTTGGGCTCCGAGGCGGTCAGGTCCCGGAACTCGAAGCCCTGCGCCTTGTAGGTCCCCCACCGGATGTCGACCTGCGACATCGCGTCGACCTTTCCGTCCTGGAGCGACTTGGCCGCCGCCGCCCCGTTGCCCACCGCGATGAACGTGACGTCGGACGCGGCGAGGCCGACCGACTTGAGCGCGCCGATCGCGAAGGACTGCTCGACGCCGCCGGCCCCGTTGATGCCGACCCGCTTGCCCTTGAGGTCCTTGTAGCCCTGGATGGGCGAATCCGGCTTCACCATGATGTTGAAGGTGTCCGACCGGGCCAGCTCGTAGAAGTATTTGACGCCGATGTCGCCGTTCTCGGACACGGGCGTGGCCAGGGCCGCCGGAGCCGGCGACGAGACGTTGGCCTGCCCGGTCGACAGCGCCTGCACGCAGGCCCCGGTTCCGGACACGCTCGTCACGTTGATGGTGAACTTGTCGGTCAGGCCGAGTTGCGGGCCGAGGAAGATCGCCGACGAGTTGCTCGACAGCGTCGGCGAGCAGTGATACTGCTGGATGACCGGCTTTTCTCCGGCATCGGCGCTCGATCCGCCGTCCGATTCCGAACACGCACTCGCGGTGAGTGCGAGGATGACTGGGACAACGACCCATCTCGCTCTACGTGCCATTGCCGTTTCCTTTCGTGTACGAAGTCTGCTTCTGGCACTGGCTTGGGGTAGCGGGCCAGCTCACGCCGATCGGTCGGCGTCGTCGCGGCCGAATCCGGCCGTAGCCAGGGCAGCGGCACGCGCGCCGTCGGAGACCGCGTGCAGAATGTTGCGTGGATTCCGTGAGTCCCCCGCGTTGACGACGACCGCCTGGCGCGGCAGGCGATCGCGCAACCGTTGTACGTCGAATGGTCTGGACCGCACGCCGGCGGCCCACACCACGCTTCCGGTCCACAGCTCGGCCGGCGGGCCGGGCCGGGAAATCAGCACACCGTCCGGTGCCGGCGTGCAGACGCATGACTCCTCGACGGTGACGCCGAGATCGTCGAGCGTGGCCCGGACGTCGGATCGGGACAGGTTCTCCAGACCCTGGGCCAGGCCGGCGCGCATCGACCGGGTCACCAGTCGCACCGGGTGGCCCCGTTCCGCCAGGAGCATCGCCGCCTCGCACCCGGTCGGCCCGCCGCCGATGACGACGACCGGGCCCGGTGGCAGCCGCTCTCCGGTCCGCAGCAGGTCGTACGCGGTCATCGAGTGCGCACCGTCCGGCGTGTGCGGGTCGACGCCGACGGCGACCACCACGGCGTCCGGCGCCGCATCCGCGACCGACTCGACGGTGGCCGTCGTCCCGGTCCGGAGCAGGGCGCCGGCTCGCCCGGCCTCGTCGACGAGCCAGCGGCGCAGGCTCTCCAGCCGGTGTTTGAACGGGGGGATCGCACCCCAGATGAGCTGTCCGCCCAGTTGGTCACCGGCCTCCCACACCTCGGCGTGCCAGCCGTCGAGCGCCGCCCGGCGGGCCGCCTCCAGCCCGGCGGCGCCCCCGCCCACCACGATCATCTTCCCGCCCGGTTCCGGGCGTGCGAGGTGGACCCGTTCCCGGCCCACCTCCGGGTTGACCGCGCAGCGGATCGGCCGGTCGAGTTCCTGGCGTACCCGGCTGCACTCGTTGCAGGAGATGCACGGCCGGATGCGACCGGCGGTGTCCCGGCGGACCCGCGTCAGCCAGTCCGGGTCGGCGATGAGGGCACGTCCGAGCGTCACGTAGTCCGCCACGCCGTTCGCCAATAGGTTTTCGGCGGTCGCGGGGGTCCGGATGACACCGACCGCCGAGACCGGGATGGACACGACCGACCGGATCTCGCCCGCGAGTCCGGCCTTCCAGCCCTCGGCGAAGGACATCGGCTCGATGGCCGCCCGCAGGGCCTTCCAGCGCCCCTCGGCGCCGGCCGAGGTGTCCACGACCGGCGCGGAGGCTCCGGCGGTGACGTCGAGCATCGCCACGCCGAGCGCTTCCAGCCGCCGGGCCACCTCCTTGGACTCCGCCAGGTCGCGGCCACCGTCGAGGAACTCGTCGGCGCTGAAGCGGTAGATGATGGGGAAGTCGGCCCCGGCCCGGGACTGGATCTGCTCGATCACCCGGGTTACGAACCGCATCCGGCCGTCCAGGTCGCCACCCCAGGCGTCGGTACGCCGGTTCCGCAGCGGGGACAGCATCTGGGCGAGCAGATAGGTGTGGCCGCCGTGCAGGTTGACCGCCGAGAAGCCGGCCCGTTTGGCGCGGGCCGCCGCCTCGCCGAACTCGACGCACAGCCGCTCCAACGTGGCGTGATCCGCCTCGACCGCGAGCGTGTTTCCGCCGAGGAACCTCGTCGCGCTGGGTGCGACCGGTGGGACGCCTCTGGTCTTGCGCAGGGTCGTGTTGCCACCGGCGTGGCCGATCTGCAACGCCACCGGGGTGTCGAAGAACTCGACCGCGTCGACGAGCTTGTGCAGGGCCGGGATGACGTCGTCGCCGTCGATCCGCAGTGACACCGTGCCGGCGTTGCCGCGCGGGGCGTCGATGACTGTCATCTCCACGGTGATGAGTCCGGGCCGCGACCGCGCGCGCCGCGCGTAGTAGGCGATCATGTCCTCGCTGACGGTGCCGTCGGCGTTCGCGAGGTTTGTCGCCATCGGCGACATGACCACCCGGCTGGAGAGGTCCAGGCCACCGATCCGCCCGGGCGCGAGCAGGTGCGGGTACGGAGTCATCCGTACGACTTCTGATCGAAGACCCGGATGTCGTGGCCCGGAAGCACGGTCGCGTCGAGACCCTCGATCTTCTCGTACGACCGGTAGTAGTGGCCCAGGTCGACGTAGGTCCGCGACGGGATGTGCCGGTGCGCTCCGACGCCTTCCCAGTTTTCCCGCAGCGAGCAGTGGTCGCCCGCGAGGACGTACCGGCCGGTCCGGGTCTCCACGACGAGGCCCATCATGCCGGGCGTGTGTCCGGGCAGGTGGATCGCCCCTACGCCGGGTGCCAGGTCGACGTCGCCGTCGACGGGGCGCAGCCGTCCGGCCACGCCCATCCACTGTGGCGTGAGGCCGGCGGTCGGCGCTTCGTAGACCGCGCCGTGCACCGGGTACGGTGCGGTCGCGTAGGCGACCTCCGCGCGGTGGACCACGAACTCGGCCGCGCTGAACAGGCTGTTGTTGGCACAGTGGTCGTAGTGCAGGTGGGACAGCAGCACCGTGCGCACCGACGCCGGGTCGACACCCGCGTCGGTGAGCGCGCGGAGCGGCTCCTGCTCCGGGGTGCGACGGAACGGGCGGTGGTGGGCGCTCACCCACTCGGGCGTGCCGGAGCCGGTGTCCATCACGATCGTGCCCCAGCTTCCGGTCACCGCCCAGATGATGCTGGGACTGTCGACCCGCTGACCGGCCTGCATACCCCACAGGAACGCGGACTTGTCCACGTCCGGCGCGACGCCGACCAGGATGGGGGTGATGACGTTGGCGGTCACCGCCCACCTTCCCAGAACAGCACGCGCTTGCGGATCGCCCGCAGCCCGTAGAGCGCGACCAGGCCGAGGATCGCGAGGTTGAGCAGGATCGCGAAGACGGCGGCGGTGGCGAGGTTGTTGTTGGCGTTGAGCAGTTGGACGCCGAGTCCCCGCTGCGCGCCGACGAACTCGCCGACGATCGCCGAGATGATGGAGTAGACGATGCCGACTTCCAACGCGGCGAACAGGAACGGCATGGCGGCCGGGAGGGTGAGCATCCGGAAGGTCTGTAGCCGGCCCGCCTGGATCGAACGGAAGAGGTCCCGCTTGTCCTTCTCGACCGACCGGAACCCGGCCATCGAGTTGATCATGATCGGGAAGAAGGTCACGGTGACGGTCAGGAACACCTTCGACTCGAGCCCGAACCCGAACCACAGCACGAAGAGCGGTGCGATGGCCACCTTGGGCACCGCGTTGAACATCGCGATGTAGGGGTAGAGGATCTTGTCGATGACCGGCGCCTGCGAGATGAGGAACCCGAGCAGCAGGCCGACGACGGTGCCGATGGTGAAACCCAGCACGATGGCGATGAGTGTCGCCTGGGCGTTCTCGGCGAAGCCGGCCAGGCCCGGTGTCGTCCACCCGGTCCACCACGCGTCCCAGACCGCCGCCGGGCTCGGGATGATGATCGGCTTCACGTCGAACGCGGTCACCACCAGGTGCCAGATCAGCACGCCGGCGCCGAGCACCACGATGGTGCGCACGAACCCGATCAACAGCTCCCGGCGGTGTCGCGCCTTACTGGAGCGCGCCGACACCGACGAATCGGTGAGGGACGGGTTCCTCGTGTTCAGCGAGATGTCGGTCACGACGTCGCTCCAGTCGTCGATGCGGTCAGGTCGGATCCATCCACGAGCACGTGCCGCACCTGGGCCGTGAGCGCGGCGAACTCGGACGTCTCGGTGATCGCCATCGTGCGTGGCTTGTCGAAGGGCACCTCGATGTCGGCGAGGATCCGCCCGGGGCGGGCGCCGAAGACCACCACCCGGTCGGCCAGCAGGACGGCCTCCGAGATGCTGTGGGTGACGAACAGCGTCGTCTTCCGGCTCTCGTGGGTGAGCTGGGACAGGTCCACGTTGAGTTGCTCGCGGGTGAGTGCGTCGAGGGCGCCGAAGGGCTCGTCCATCAGCAGCAGGACCGGGTCGGAGACCAACGCGCGGGCGATGGCGACCCGTTGCTGCATGCCGCCGGAGAGCTCGCCGGGGTACTTGTTCTCGAAGCCGCCGAGCCCGAAGGCTTCCAGCAGGCCCCGGGCCCGCTCGGTCGCCTCGCGGCCGGCCTTCCTCTTCACCACCAACGGCAGCGTCACGTTGGCGAGCACCGACCGCCACGGCAGCAGCACGGCGGCCTGGAAGACGAAGCCGGCGTTCGCCGTCGGCCTGTCGACGTTCACGCCGTCGATGAGGACCGCGCCGTCGGTCGCGTCGTCCAGGCCGGCCACGATCCGCAGCAAGGTGCTCTTGCCGCATCCGCTCGGACCCACGATCGCCACGAACTCACCCGGACGTACGTCGAGCGAGATGCGATCCAGCGCGTGCACTGAGGTTGAGTCGGCCGCCTCGTAGACCTTGGAGACGTTCCGGATCTGGATGGGCTGCGAAGTCTGGACGGCGGGGGTCGTCGTCGCCATGTGGGAACTCCCGGAGTCGATGTTCGCTACACGCAGACCCGGCCGTGCTCGACGACAGGTGTGTCGTCGATCCAGACGTTGGGCTGCAGGATGAGAAGGTCGATGTGGATGGGACTGGGTGGTCCGCCGGAGCCCACAACGCTGTGGCCGAGCGCGAAGTGCACCCGGCCGATCCCCTTCTTGTCTTCGGTGATGTTTCCGGTGAAGCGCGCCATCGCGTTCGTGCCGATGCTCAGCTCACCCAGATGCCGACCGTTCTCGGCAGCGTCGATGATCTTCACGAGATCGACGGCCTGTGTGCCGCCCGTGACCTCCGTCGCCCACCCGTTCTCGAACCGCACCGCCAGCGGCTGGTCCAGCCGGCCCAGCATGTGCGCGCTGCCGTCCGCGACGAGGACGCCGTTCGCCGAGCCCTCCGCCGGGGTCAGCCAGCACTCGCCGCTGGGGAACCCCGAGACCTGGCCGGGCTCACGCGCGAAGGAGGCCCCGCGGCCGACCCGTACGCCCCGGATCGACGCGGTCAGCTCGGAGCCGTGTTCGCTCGTGACCCGCATCGTCGTGCCCGCCTCGGCCAGGTCGGCCAGCCGGCCGGTGACGGCGTTGACCTCGTCGTAGTCCGCCAGCGCGGCCCCGGCGACCAGGTTCTCGCCACGGATGCCGGTGAGGACGAGACCGCGTGCGCCGCGTTGCAGCGCTTCGTTGAACTCCTCGTTGAAGCCCAACGCCGTGGTGGTCGGGGCGAGAATGACGTCGGCGCCGGCGAGAGCGGCGCGTACCACGGCGGTCGCCTTGTCCCCCGCCTGTTGCCGCGGCGGCATCACCACGACGGTCGGCTCGCCGCGGGCCGCGAGGACCGCTCCCGTCAGGGCTTCGACGACGGCGAAGTCCGAGGCCAGGTCCGCGACCACGGCGACCTGTTCGCCGGGTGCCACGGCCACACACGACCGGACGATCTGGTCCGCAACCGTACTGAGCCTCAATCGCCCCAGATCCATCAAGCACTCCTGACTTCGACCGGTGTTGCCGCGTCACAGCGGCACGTCTTCATCAGCTCAGACAGCTCGTGGCACATCGTTCCTTTGCGAAGAACGCTGTTCCACTTGGCCGAAGAGTAGACCCCGACCCGGAGGGCGTCAACGGTCGAATCTTGGCCGTGAGCAGCGGAGCTTCCTCCTCCACCCACCAGCGCCGACCGATTGAGATGACGCTTCCGCCACCAGCCGACATGCGGTACGGTCGCCGGTGGAACTCCGTTTCCCTGGAAGGAACAGTCACTTCCGTGAATGCCGAAGCCCTCAGCCACCGGGACTGTTCCACGATCGAGGCGGCGGTCTTCCCACGAGTGAACGGAATCGTATGAGCCCACAACGCGCGTGGCGGATGCTCCGGGAGTCGAAGGTCGTGGACCTCTCGCACCCGTACCGGGTCGGCATGCCGCAGTCGCCGAACCATCCGCCGTTCCGGCTGGCGCTCGAGCGCCGCCACGGTGACCACGTCCGCGGCGACGGCGCCTCGGCGGCCAACGAACTCATCGTCATCGGCGGCCACGTCGGCACCCACGTCGACGCTCTCGCCCACGTCTCCAAGGACGGACGGGTGCACGGCGGCCAGTCGGCACAGGCGTTGCAGAGCAACAAGGGATTCGCGCACCTGGGGATCGACGAGTTCGAGCCGTACGTGGGACGTGCCGTCCTGCTCGACGTCACCGCCGTACACGGCGTCGCCAGCCTCCCACCCGGGTACGAGGTCACCGTCGACGACCTCGAACGCGCGCAGCGGGACGCCGCGGTCGAGATCGAGCCCGGCGAGGTGGTCCTCGTCGGCACCGGCTGGTCGCGGAACTGGGGCGACAAGGCGTTGTTCACCGGTCAGGAGTGGGGCGCTCCCGGCCCCGGACCGGCCGCCGCGCACTGGCTCGCCGAGCACCGCCCCCGGGCCGTCGGCGCCGAGACGATCGCCTTCGAACACATTCCGGCCGGAGACGGCCACGCCCTCCTGCCGGTGCACTCCATGCTCCTCGTCGAGCGGGGCGTCAACATCGTGGAGACCATGAACCTGGCCCCGCTGATCGACCTGGGGGTGACCGAGTTCGGCCTGGTCCTGAACCCGCTCAACGTCGTCGGCGCGACCGGCGGGCCGGTTCGGCCGCTGGCGGTGATTCCCGCGTGAGCCCGACCATCGCCCAGACGCTCGCCGAGTTCGCGGCGAGCCATCGTGACGACGTACCGGAGGCGGTGCGGACCGACGCGGTCGGTCGACTGTTGGACGTGGTCGGCAACGCGCTGGCCGCACGGGAGGCGGACGGCGCGACCGAGCCCGCCCAGGTGATCCACGAGGTGGCGAGCCGCCGCGGCGGACTCGCCGAGGCCGGCACGCTGTTCGGCGCCGACCGGCTGCCGGCGTCGGCCGCGGCCCTGGTCAACGGAACCCTGGCCCACGCGCTCGACTTCGACGACACGCATCTGCCCTCGGTGCTCCACCCGAGCGCGGCGGTCGTACCCGCGGCGCTCGCGGTCGCCGAGGCGGCGAAGTCCTCGGGTCCGAGCCTCCTGGCGGCCGTCGCTGTCGGTGACGAGGTCTGCAACCGGCTCGGCCTGGCCTCGTACGTGCCGCGGCTGCGCAACTCCAGCTTCTTCGAGCGCGGCCTGCACGCCACCTCCATCTGCGGCACCGTCGGCGCGGCCGTGGCGTCGGCGATGTTGCTGGGCCTCTCCGACAAGCAGATCAGCGACGCCATCGGCATCGCGGCGAGCATGGGCGCGGGTCTGATCGAGGCGAACCGGACCGGCGGCACGGTGAAGCGGATCCACTGCGGCTGGGCCGCGCACGCCGGCGTCGAGGCCGCGACGTACGCCGCCGCCGGCATCACCGGACCGCCCACCGTCATCGAGGGCCGTTTCGGCTTCCTCCGGGCGTTCCTCGGCGACGACCAGTTTCCCGAGGAGATCACGAAGGAGTTGGGCGAGCGGTGGGAGGTGCTGCGGACGGTGTACAAGCCGTACCCGTCGAACCATTTCACCCACCCGGGCATCGACTGCGCGCTCGCCCTGCGCGCCCGGGGGATCTCGGCCGCCGATGTGGTCTCGGCCGAACTCGGTGTCGCCGCGGCGCCGTTGCGGACGATCGGCGAGCCACGCCCGGACAAGATCCGGCCGCGGTCCGGCTACCACGCCAAGTTCTCCGGACCGTTCGCCATCGCCACGGCCATGCTCGGCGGCGGCGGCCTCGGCGTCTACCTGGACGACTTCACCGACGCCGCGCTCACCGACCCGGCCCGGCTCGCGTTGGCCGCCAAGGTCACCGTGGTGGCCGACCCGATCTGCGACGACGAGTTCCCGCGCGCGTTCAGTGCGGTGCTACGCCTGACGACCGACGACGGTCGCACCCACGAACACCGGGTGCACTCGTCCCGGGGCGGTCCCGACCATCCGCTGTCCGCCGAGGACATCGAAACCAAGTTCATGCTCAACGCGACGCGCGTGCTGCCGTCACCCGAGGCGGCCGACGTCGCCCGCCGGATCCGTGACCTTCCCGCCGCGCCGCGCGTGACAAGCATGCTCGGACAACCGGCCGCGTCGCGCACGTAACCAGAGGGAGAACCGTGGAGATCGAAGCGAAAATCAGCGCGATGGGGTTCACGTTGCCCGAGTTGCCCGTGGTCAAGACCCGGCGGGTGCGGGCGACCCGATCCGGCAACCTCGTCTTCCTCGCCGGCCACGGCCCCTACAAGGATGGCGGCTACCCGTTCAAGGGGCCGGTGCCCGAGGCGATCACCGTCGAGGAGGCCGGTCGGGCGACCCGGTACAACGCGCTGGCCCTGCTCGCCACGCTCAAGGGCACGATCGGCGACCTCGACCAGGTGACCCGCATCCTCAAGGTGGTCGCCTTCGTCAACGCCGTACCCGGATTCAACCGCGCCTCCGAGGTCGCCAACGGATGCTCGGAACTGCTGATGGATCTGTACGGCGAGCGCGGCCGGCACTCGCGTTCCGCCATCGCGGTCGCCGGGCTGGGGTTGGACATCTGCTGTGAGACCGAGATGGTCGTCGAGGTGGCCGACAGCGGCACGGGACGGTGAGCGCCGTGTCCCTGCGGGACCTTCTCGCCGAGCGGTGCGACGCGATCAGGGCGGCGTCCGACGAGGTTCCCCTCGACGTGGCGACCGGACGCCTCGTCGACGGGGTCGGCGTGACACTGCGCGGAAACGCGACGTCCTCCGCCCGCATCGCCTACTCGTACCTGGGTGTCGCGGACGGCCCGCCGCTCTCCCGCCTCGACGCGCTGCTGACGCTCGCCGGGGCCGAACCGGCCCGGGCCGCGTTCGGGCTGGGGGTCGCGGCCGGCGCCAACAACTGGGCCGACACGTCGCTGCGGTCGCTGGCCCACCCCGGGGCGGCCGTCCTGCCCGCGCTGCTCGCGGCGGCGGCCGGGCGGGCGGTCCGCTGGCACGAGTTGGCGACCGCCACCGCGGCGGGCTACGAGGCGATGGAGGTCGTCGGGCGGGCCCTCAACGACGGCGTCCCCCGGCTGAGCAGCCAGCGGGCCGGCTTCCGCAGCGCGGCCCTGTGCGGCGCGTTCGGCGCGGTCGGCGTGCTCACCGTCCTCGACCGGCTACCCACCGCCACGAGCGCCGCGGCCTTCGGCATCGCCTGTGACCTGGTCGGTGGGCTCACCAGGCAGGCGCGCGGCGCCGACTCGGCCATCCGCATGCAGGCCGGCAGCTCCGTACGTGCCGGCTTCGAGGCGGTCGCGCTGGCCCGCGCCGGGGTGAGGTCGGCCCCCGACGTCTTCGAGGCCCCGGACGGTTTCCTGCGCGCCCATCACGCGACAGCCACGCCGCCGACGGATCCGCGTCCCGGGTGGCACATCCGCGACGCGGCGCAGAAGTTCCACTGCGCGCCGCACAACTTCGCCACCGCGCTGGATCTCGTGCGGGTCGTCGCGGCCGGCGACCAACAGGCGCTTGTCGAGGTGCGCGTTCCGCAGGAGCACCTCGACCTGGCCCGGTCCTCGTCCGCGTTCCCGGACACGCCGGCCCAGGCCGCGCTGAACCTCAGGTACTGCTGCGCCCGGGTGCTCGCCACGCGCGACTTCCTCTGGCCGGACGACATCGCCGCCGGCCTGCGCGACGAGGCGACCCGGGCGAGGTTCGACGGGGTCACCATCCGGGGCGACGAGGGGTTGAGCGCCCGGCTCGAGAACGACCGGGAGGTGTGGCCCGCCGTGGTGCGGGTGACGTCGCCGGACGGCCGGGTCGTCGAGCGCAGCGCGGACCATCCGTTCGGCACCACTGTCGACGACCGGGTCGCCGAGGCGGCCAGGTCGAAGTTCGACCGTGACGCCGCCGCCGGTGGCGTACGCGAGCCGCAACGGTGCCGGGAGGAACTCGCCGCCGCGATAGCGGACGACGCCGCCGTGGTCGACACCCTGACCGGCATCATCCGTCGTGAGTCCCGGGTGGTGGAGTCCCGGGTGGCGGCATGAACCTCGAACTCTCCGGCCGGGTGGCGCTCGTCACCGGCGGCACCCGGGGTATCGGCCGCGCCATCGCCGGGACCCTGCGCGCCGAGGGCGCCCACGTCGTGGTGGTCGGCCGGCCGAACCCGGCCGCCGCCGCCGAGGACGACGACACACTGCGCGCCGACCTGCGTGACGAGGCGGCGCACCGGCCCCTCGTCGAGCAGGTGGTCGCGCGGTACGGGCGGCTGGACGTCCTCGTCAACAACGCCTCGCTGCCGGCCACCGGACCCACCCTGGGTGGCTGGCTGGAAATGGTGGAGACCAAGGGCTACGGCTACTGGTCCATGGCGATGGCCGCGCTACCGGCGCTGCGGGAGCAGCGCGGCAGCGTCGTCAACATGTCCGGTGTCGCGGCGGTCCGACCGTCCGGCGGCAATCCCCAGTCGGGGGCGGTGAACGCGGCCGTCGAGCATCTCACCTCCCTGCTCGCCGTGACGTTCGCCGCGCACGGCGTCCGGGTCAACGCGGTGCGACCCGGCAGCGTCGACTCGCCGCGACGGCGCACGCATCTCGCGGAGGTGGCGAGGTCCACCGGGCGGTCGACCGAGGCCGCGCTCGCGGACGAGGCGGCGACCATCCCCCTGGGCCGGATGACCTCGCCGGACGAGGTCGCGACCGTCGTGGCGATGCTCTGTTCGCCGAGGTCGGGCGCGACCACCGGCCAGGTGGTCGCCGCCGACGGCGGCCTCGGCCTCGCGCCGCTGATCGGTTGACGACCGGATGAGCCGGCCCCGACGCCTACCCGTCGACCCGTACGTCACCGCGATGGTCGCGACGGTCGCGGTCGCGACCGTGCTCCCGGCCCGCGGCGACGCCGCGACCATCGCCGGCTGGGCGACCACGGCCGCCGTCGCGTTGCTGTTCTTCCTCTACGGCGCCCGCATCTCGCGGCGCGAGGCGTGGACCGGCGCCGCACACTGGCGGCTGCACCTCGCCGTGCTCCTGACCACCTTCGCGCTCTTTCCCGCGTACGGGCTGCTGCTCGGACTGCTCTCCCCGAGCGTCCTCGACCCCCAGCTCCACCAGGGGCTGCTGTTCCTGTGCGCGGTGCCGTCGACCGTGCAAAGCGCGATCGCGCTCACCTCGATCGCCGGCGGCAACGTGCCCGCCGCCATCTTCAGCGCGTCCATCTCCAGCGTCGCCGGCATCGCGCTCCGCCTGCTGCTGCCGTTCGTCGCCGGTCAACTGGTCCAGCCCTGGCTCGGCGGCTGGATGAAGCGACACCGGAAACCGCTCACCGTCGTCGACCGCGGTTCGATCCTGCTCGTCGTCTACACCGCGTTCAGCGCCAGCGTCGTCAGCGGCGTCTGGAGCCGCGTCAGCGTCTCCGACCTGCTGGTGCTCCTCGTCGTCGAGGCCGCGCTGCTCGCCGCCGTCCTGCTGACGCTCGCCACCCTGCCCTTCGACCGCCCCGACAAGATCGCCATCGCGTTCTGCGGGTCGACCAAGAGCGCGGCGGCCGGCCTGCCGATGGCGACGGTCCTCTTCTCCGGCCCGGCCGCCGGCCTGCTCATCCTGCCGTTGATCATCTTCCACCAGCTCCAGCTCGTCACCGGCACCGTCCTCGCCCGCCGCTGGGCCGAACGCCGGCCGACCACGCCGGGCGACGACGCCGCGCCGCGGGCCGAGCCGTCGCCGGCTTAGCCGGACACCGGGCACGGACCGGCGGGCTACCGCGACGTCCGCCGTGGTCCGGACCGTCGCTCCCGCAGCCTCACCCGCCGCCGCTGGTCACGCTCAACCCCAGGCCCTCACCGTTTCCCTGGGCGGATCATCGTTCCAGCGACGACCGGGGCTAGCCCTCGAAGCCCAGCCGCGCGGAGAGTTCCGCGGTCTCGACGAGCAGCGGCTTGGCGAGTTCGTCGATCCGGCCGCGGATCCGCTCGACCGGGCCGCACACGCTGATGACCGCCACCGGCTTGCCCTCGTGGTCGAGCACCGGCGCGGCGAGGGAGCCGGCACCGGCCTGCCGCTCGCCGAACGACACCGCGTAACCCCGCTCGCGGATCAGGCGCAGCTCGTCCCGGAGGTGGCTGGCGTCGATGAGCGTGTGGTCGGTCAGCGCGGGCAGCGGACCGGAGGCGAGATACGCCTCGCGCTCCGCCGACGGAAGATAGGCGAGGAACACCTTCGAGGAACTCCCCGCGTGCAGCGGAAACGCCGCACCGATCTGGACCTCCATCTTCACGTCCCGCGCCGGCGTCACCTGGTCGAGGTAGACACGCAGGTCACGCACCCGGATGGAGAGGGTCGAGGTTTCCTTCGTCTGCTCACTGAGCCGGCGCAGCGGCTCGCGGGCGAGCTGGCGCACGTCGACGCGATCGAGGAAGGCGCGGCCGAGAGCCAGCGCGGCCGGACCGAGCACGTACCGCCGGCTCCCCTCGTCGACGGTGACGAGCCGCCGGCCGCAGAGCGTGGTCAGGATCCGGTGCACCACAGCCTTGGAGACGCCGAGTTCGCGGCCGATCTCCGAGACGCCGAGGTTCGTCACGCCGGAGCGGGAGAACAGCAGCAGGACGTCGAGCGCCCGTTCCAGGCCGTTGACCGTACGCCCGTCGGCTCCGGCCTCGGTCCGCTGGTCGATCGTCAACTCTCACTCCAGAGGTAGGCAGGGGATATGTCCGGACATATACCGGTAGCCGCGCAGCGCGCAACTCTATCACCCACCGGAACATCGTACCTCTCTCCGGCACGATGCCGAGCGCCGCCATCCCTTCGAAACCGCGCCGGGAGAACACATGGCTGGCTCCACCTTCGGGAGTCTCGGAGTCTGCCTGTACGGGAGCATGGGAGATGTGTGAACGGTAGCCTTTGATATGGTTCCGCGGTAGCGTTGCAGCATGCTGCCATATCAGCTACGGTCCGTCGATCAAGAGCTGGATGAGCTGCTCGGCGGCTTGCCTGCCATCAGTCTCGAGGGGCCGAAGGGCGTCGGGAAAACCGCGACGGCACAGCGTCGCGCCGCCACCGTCTTCGCCATGGACGACGCGACACAGCGGGAACTGCTCACCGCCGATCCGCAGCGCCTCGACCGAGCCCTGGCACCGGTCCTCATCGACGAGTGGCAGCGCGAACCGGCGGTCTGGGACTTTGTGCGGCGCAGCGTCGACCGTAATCCCACACCGGCCCGGTTCCTGTTGACCGGCAGCGCCACCCCCACGTCCGCGCCGACACATTCCGGAGCCGGGCGCATCGTCCAGCTCCGGATGCGACCGATGAGCCTCGCCGAGCGGGCCCTGGTCGAGCCGACGGTCAGCCTTCGGGAGTTACTCACCGGACGGCGACTGGCCGTGAGCGGAGGCACCGCGCTGAGCTTGGTCGACTACGCCGAGGAGATCGTGCGCTCCGGATTCCCCGCCATCCGTCAACTGCCGCCGCGCGCTCGCAGGGCACAGCTCGACGGCTACCTGAACCGTATCGTCGAACGAGACTTTCCCGAGCAAGGCCACCTGGTACGCCGCCCCGACACCCTGCGCGGATGGCTGGCCGCGTACGCCGCCGCGACGGCAACCACAAGTTCCTACAACGCCATCCTGGACGCGGCCACCCCGGGCGAGACCAACAAGCCCGCCAAGACGACAACGACCGTGTACCGCGACGTGCTGTCGCAACTGTGGCTACTCGATCCCGTGCCCGGCTGGCTGCCCAGCCACAGCGCCTTCAGCAGACTCGGCGCCGCACCGAAACACCACCTCGCCGACCCGGCCCTCGCCGCCCGACTCCTCGGTGTGGACGTGCCCGCCCTGCTCGACGATTCCGCACCGGACTCGCCCGTCCGCCAGCCCGGCCCCCTGCTGGGCGCCTTGTTCGAGTCGCTGGTGACGCTCAGCGTGCGGGTCTACGCGCAGGCGGCTGAAGCCACGGTTCATCACCTACGTACCTGGGACAGTCGGCACGAGGTGGATCTCATCATCCAGCGCGCCGATCAACGAATCGTGGCGCTCGAAGTCAAGCTGTCTCCGTCGGTGAGCGACGACGACGTCCGTCACCTCACCTGGCTGCGTGGACAACTCGGCGACGATCTACTCGATGCGGCGGTCATCACCACCGGGTCTCAGGCGTACCGCCGCGCCGACGGAATCGCGGTGATCCCGCTCTGCCTGCTCGCACCCTGACGAGGCACAAGGCACCCCTGCGGCGGCCTGGGGTGGCCACGGCGTGACCACGAGAAACGGGCACCAGTCGACGACTGATGCCCGTTCACCTGCATAAACGCGAGGTGGAGCCGAGGGGACTCGAACCCCTGACCCCCACACTGCCAGTGTGGTGCGCTACCAGCTGCGCCACGGCCCCTTGCGATCGGCCCGGTCGCCCGGGCACGGGAAGAACTATACACACGCCGCTCGGCATGGTCATCTGGCGGGGGTCCCCCACGCGACGGGGTCAGTTGAGCGCCACGTCCGGCGGGAAATGGGCCACCGCCGCCATCATGCCGCCCTGCCGGCGCAGCACCATCGGCCAGAGATCATCCGGCCGGTCGACGAAGGCGTCGCCGGGGAGCGCGTCAAGCACGAACCAGGACCCTTCCTCGATCTCCCGCTCCAACTGACCGGCGCCCCAGCCGGAGTAGCCGGCGAACACCCGGATCCCGCCGACGGCGTCCCGCAGCTTCTCCGGGTCGACCGAGAGGTCGATGGTGCCGACCGCGCCGGAGACCCGGTGGAAGCCCCGGACCGGCTTGACCGGGTGGCGCATCCGGGCCAGGCAGATGGCGGAGTCGGGCTGCACGGGGCCGCCCTCGAAGAGCACCGCGGGGTCGCGCGCCAGGTCGCTCCAGTCGCCGAGGACGTCGGCCACCGCGACCTCGGTGGCCCGGTTGAGCACCACGCCGAGGGCGCCGCCGGGCTCGTGCGCGACCAGAAGCACGACCGTACGGTCGAAGTTCGGGTCCTTGAGCACAGGCGTCGCGACCAGCAGTCGTCCGGTCATCGACTCCATGGCTCGGCCACCGATCGCCTGCCCCTCACCCTGCATGTCCGACACCCGTCAGCCGTGCGCCCGTGCGGGCCTGACGCCGTCGACCGTCCACGCTGTCAACGCCATGTCACGCACCATAGCTTGCGTCCCGCCCGCTGGCTAAGGTCTGACCGGCGGGTGAGCGCAACGGATCGAGGGAGGATCGGATGGCGACGGAGGCCGAACTGGCGGTGATCGGCGGGTCGGGTCTCTACGCCCTGCTCGACGGCGTGGAGCACGTGGTGGACACTCCGTACGGCGCGCCGTCGGATCCGATCACGGTCGCCGAGGTGGGCGGGCGCCGGGTGGCGTTCCTACCGCGACACGGCCGCGACCACAGGCATCCGCCGCACCGGATCCCCTACCGCGCCAACCTCTGGGCGTTGCGCTCCCTCGGCGTACGCCAGGTGCTGGCGCCCTGCGCGGTCGGCGGTCTCCGGCCGGAGTTGGGGCCGGGCACGTTCGTGGTGCCGGACCAGTTGATCGACCGCACCAGCGGGCGGGCGCAGACCTACTACGACCGGGGCGCGGTGCACGTCTCCTTCGCCGACCCGTACTGCCCGGCCGGGCGGCGGACGCTGCTGTCGGCGGCGGCCGGCCGGGACGTGGCGGCGGTGGACGGCGGGACGGTGGTGGTGGTCGAGGGGCCGCGCTTCTCGACCCGGGCGGAGTCACGCTGGTTCGCCTCGATCGGCGGCACGGTCGTCAACATGACCGGGCACCCGGAGGCGGTGCTCGCCCGCGAGCTGGCGCTCTGCTACACCTCGATCGCGCTCGTCACGGACCTGGACGCGGGTGTCGAGGCGGGCGAGGAGGTCACCCAGGAGGAGGTGTTCGCCGTCTTCGCGGAGAACACCGACCGGCTGCGTGGGCTGCTGCTCGACGCGGTCGCCGCGCTGCCCGCCGAGCGGGACTGCCGTTGCGGCGCCGCGTTGGACGGCATCACCCTGCCGTTCCCCCTGCCCTGAGCGAAGCGCCCGAAAAGTCCGCCCCGGCCCGCTAGATTCGGTGGGTCGGGGGCTGCGCACCGGGCCGTCTCCGGCACCGCGGCCCGGGACGGAGGCAGCCGGCGATGGCGACGGTGCGCGAGGCCACGTACGACCTGCTGCGCGCGCTCGGGCTGACCACCGTCTTCGGCAACCCCGGCTCGACCGAGGAGCCGTTCCTGGCCGACTTCCCGGCCGACTTCCGCTATGTGCACGCGCTCCAGGAGGCGTCGGCGGTCGCGATGGCCGACGGCTACGCGCAGGGCACCGGCCGACCCGCCCACGTCAACCTGCACACCGCGCCGGGCACCGGCAACGGCATGGGCAACCTCGTCACCGCCTGGCACAACCGGACCCCGCTGATCGTCAGCGCCGGCCAGCAGACCCGCGAGATGCTGCTGATCGAGCCCCGGCTGGCCAGCCCCCGGGCGGTCGAGCTGGCCCAGCCGTACGTCAAGTGGGCCCACGAGCCACCGCGCGCGCAGGACATTCCGGCGGCCTTCATGCGGGCGTACGCCACGGCGGTGCAACCACCCGCCGGGCCGGTCTTCCTGTCCCTGCCGATGGACGACTGGGACCGCGTCGCCGGCCCGCCGCCCCAGGTGCGTACCGTCGCCACCCGGTTCGGGCCGGACCCGGACCGGCTGCGTGGCTTCGCCACCGCGCTTGCCGCTTCCCGCGCCCCGGCGCTGGTGCTGGGCGCCGCCGTGGACCGGGCCGGCGGGTGGCCGGCGGCCGTCGCGCTGGCCGAGCGGCTGGCCGCCCCGGTGTGGGCCGCCCCGGCGCCGGAGCGGGCCGTCTTCCCCGAACGCCACCCGCTGTTCCGGGGCGTCCTGCCGTACGCGATCGGGCCGCTGTCGGAGGCGCTGCGCGGACACGACACCGTGCTCGTGGTCGGCGCGCCGGTGTTCCGCTACTACCCGCACGTGCCGGGCGACTACCTACCCGAGGGCACCCGGCTGCTGCACGTCACCGACGACCCCGACGAGGCGGGTCGGGCCCCGGTCGGGGAGAGCCTGCTCGGTGACGCCGGGCTGACCATGGCCGCGCTGCGGGAGCTGCTGCCGCCGAGCGACCGGCCCACGCCGCCGCCCCGCGAGCCACCGCCGGAACCGGAGCCGGCGGACCCGCCCAGCGCCGACGCGCTCTTCGTGGCGCTCGCCGCCGCCTGGCCGGCGGACGGGGTGCTGGTGCAGGAGTCGCCGTCCAACCTGTCCGCGTTGCGTCGCCGGCTGCGGATCGACCGGCCACGCTCGTACTTCACGATGGCCAGCGGCGGCCTGGGCTTCGGGTTGCCGGCGGCGGTGGGGCTGGCGCTCGCCGAGCGGGACAGCGGGCGCGGTCGCCCGGTGGTCGTGGTGATCGGCGACGGTTCGTTCCACTACTCGGTGCAGGCGCTGTGGACCGCGGCGCGGCTGCGGCTGCCGCTGCCCGTCGTGGTCCCGGTGAACCGGCAGTACGCGATCCTCAAGGCGTTCGCCGAGCTGAAGCACACGCCGGGCGTGCCGGCGCTGGACCTGCCCGGGCTGGACGTGACCGCGGTGGCGCGCGGCTACGGCTGTGCCGCCGAGGTGGTGTCGCCGGACCGGCTGGGCGCGGCGCTCGCCGAGGCGCTGGCCGCGGACCGGCCCACGGTGCTGGCGGCGCCGATCAGCACCGAGGTGCCCCGGATCCTGTGATCCGGGGGCGGCCCGGCCGGGGCGGCCCCGCCGAGGCGGCCCGGCCGGGGCGGCTCAGCCGGGTCGGACGGTCAGCGGGAGGCCGCTGCCGACGTCGAGCACGGTGCGGTCGCCGAGCGGGGCGTCGAGCGTGACGCTCACCGGCGCCATCTTGAGTTGCAGGGTGCAGACGCCGGTGGGCCGGACCACCGAGGCGCCGACCACCACCACGTCCGGTCGTTCCAGCACCAGCGGGGTGGGCTCGCTGTCGCAGGCGCCGACACCGACGGTGTAGTCGAGGCGGTCGCCCGCCACCGCCCGCAGCCCCTCCGCGGCGACCAGGCCGCCCGGCAGCGGCCGGCCGTCCGCCGCGCCGCTCGGCGCCGCGCCCACCGCGCGCGGCGCGACCGCGAGCCGGGCCACCGGTACGGCCATCTCGTCCACGGTGAACAGCCACGCCGGCACCTCGGCCCGGCCCCGGCTGGTCCACACCGGCGCGCTGCCCAGCCGCACCGCGGTCACGGTGAGCGGGATGCAGGGCGTCGCGGCGGTGGTCGACGCCGGGCCCTCCGGGCCGGGCTCGACGGTCGGCCCGCCCGGCTCCGGCGATCCGGGCCGGGACGTCCGCGGTTCACCGGGCCGCCCGTCGCAAGGCGGCGGATCCCCCTGGTCCAGTTGCGCGTACGCGTCGGCGGCGCTGATCAGCGGCACCCGCAGCTCGCCGTCGGGGAACCGGATCGACCCGTCCGGCGGGACGGCGGCCGGCATCTTTATCTGATCCCGATACCAGCCGGCGTTGAACGCCACCTTCGTGTCGCCGGTGAGGCCCGGGTCGCCGGTGAGCACGGTGGCGTCCTGGAGCGGGACGTACCCGTCGTGCCACTGCTGCCCCGGCTGCCAGCGTCCGGCCACCTCCTCGGCGCGTTGGGTGAACGCGGCGGGCTGGTCCGGGCCGGCGGGCGGCGCGGTGCCGGCCCCGGGCGCGGCGCAACCGGAGAGGACCAGCAGCGGAAGCCCGAACAGGGCGACAGATCGGCGCATACGGATTGGACGCCCCACCCCCCGCCCCGGTTCCCCACCCCGCCCCGCCCCGCCCCGCCCCGCCCCGCCCCGAGCGCACGCTTTCACGGAAAGAGTGGCTGTTTCGCGCCGCATAGCCACTCTTTCCGTGAAAGCGCGGGGACGGCGGAGTGGGGGGGGCGGGGCGGGACGAGTGTGCGCCCCGGTCCTGGTGGACCGGGGCGCACAGGGTGGTGGAGGTGCCGGGAATCGAACCCGGGTCCTTCGCCGGTTTGTCAGGGCTTCTCCGAGCGCAGCTCGCTATGCCTCTACTCGGCCCCACCGCTCACGCGAGCAAGTTGGTGTGACGGGCCCAGTCGCTGATTGATCTCGCCGCACGGACCCCGCGACCGGGTCCGATTGGCCAGCCTTCTAGCTGATGCCGGCTAACTGGGTCGAAGGCGCTCCCAGGCCGACAGACTTGCTACTCGCCTCAGGCGGCGAGAGCGAAGTCAGCGCGATTGTTCTTGGCGCTTATTGGTTTCCGACGACCGATTCTCGAGACGACGTCGGCTTCCTCGGCTCGCTTCCCCTGTCGCTGCGTACGAAGTCGAAACCAGTCACCCCCTCGACGGGCTGCCCCTGTCGGCAGCACCACCAAGCCTAACGCCTGCCGCAACCGAATTCATCCCGAGGCCGGCCCGCCGAGCCGACAACCAGACGAAGCGGACTTTTCAGTCATCCATTCCCTTGCCGCGCCGGCCCGCCGCCCGGGCGATCTCCCGGTCGGCGTCCCGCTTGGCGAGGTCCTGCCGCTTGTCGTACGACTTCTTACCCCGGGCCAGGCCGATCTCCACCTTCGCCCAGCCGTCGGAGAAGTAGACCTGCAACGGCACCAGCGTGAGACCGCTCTCCTTGAGCTTGCCCAGCAGCCGGTTGATCTCCAGCCGGTTGAGCAGGAGCTTGCGGGTGCGCCGGGGCTCGTGGTTGGTCCAGGTGCCCTGGGCGTACTCCGGGACGTGCATGCCGTGCAGGTAGAGCTCGCCGTCGCGCTCCTGGGCGAACGCGTCGACCAGCGACGCCCGCCCGGCTCGCAGCGACTTGACCTCGGTGCCGGTCAACGCCATGCCCGCCTCGTACGTGTCCAGGATGGCGTAGTCGTGACGCGCCTTCTTGTTGGAGGCGACCACCTTGCGCCCTTTTTCCCGTGGCACGGCGCCACCCCCTCTCGATCGACTGAAGATCATGCTACCGGAACCACAAGAGCCCTCCCGCGCCGTTTATTCCGGCGCGGGAGGGCCCTCGGAGAGCCGTACGGGCAACTAGACCCGCAGGTAGAAGCGGAGCGTGACCCACGCGGTGATCGCGCTGACCAGGCCACCGACGGCGGCCATCAGCGGGAAGGTCAGGAAGATCTCGGACCAGGAGATCGGGGTGATCAGCCCCTCCAGGGCCGCCATCGAACTGCCGGCCGCCAGCGTCTTCACACCGATCAGCGCGACCAGGCCGAGGATGGAGCCGATCAGGCCGGCCACCACCGCCTCCAGCACGAACGGCGCCTGGATGAACCAGTTGGACGCGCCGACCAGCTTCATGACCGCGACCTCACGCCGCTTGCTGTACGCAGCCACCTGGATCGTGTTCGCCACCAGCAGCAGCGCGGCGGCGGCCATCACGATCGCCAGCGCCAGCGCGCCGTTCTGGATGCCGGTGAGCACGCCGAAGACCTTGTCGAGCAGCTTGCTCTGGTCGACGATCGTGTCGATGCCCTCGGCGGTCTTGTACTGGTCGTAGATCTGCTTGTACTGCTGCGGGTCGTTGAGCGTGAGCCGGAACGACTCCGGGAGCTGGTCGGGCTTGACGGCGTTCACCAGGTCCGGCGCGTCGGCGTACATCTGCTGGAAGCGCTTGTACGCCTCGTCCTTGTTGACGTACGTGACGTCCTTGACCAACGGGTCGGCGTTGAGCTTGCTTTCCAGGTCGGCGCGCTGCTGCTCCTGGACGTCGGTCTTCAGGAAGATCGAGACCTGGACGTTCTCGTAGTAGAGATCCTTCATGTCGCCGACCTTCTGGTAGAGAAGGCCGCTGCCGCCCAGCATGAACAGCGACACCGCCATGGTGATGATCATGGCGATCGTCATGGTGACGTTGCGCCACAGTCCGACCAGTACCTCGGACAGGACGTACTTCATCCGCATCGGGATATTCCTCCGGCTCTCCGGCGTGAGGTGTTCGTCGTCGGGATCAACGGGTCGCCTGGTCGGCTCAGCCGTAGACGCCGCGGGCCTGGTCGCGCACGATGCGGCCGCTCTCGATCTCGATCACCCGGCGCCGCATCTGGTTCACGATGTTGGAGTCGTGGGTGACCATCACGACGGTCGTGCCGGTGCGGTTGATCCGGTCCAGCAGGCGCATGATCTCGATCGAGGTGTCCGGGTCCAGGTTTCCGGTCGGCTCGTCGGCCAGCAGGATCAGCGGCCGGTTGACGAACGCCCGAGCCACCGCGACACGCTGCTGCTCACCACCGGAGAGCTCGTGCGGGTAGCGGTGCTCCTTGCCGCCGAGACCGACCAGTTCCAGCACCTCCGGCACGACCCGACGGGCCACCGCCTTCGTCTTGCCGATCACCTCGAGCGCGAACGCCACGTTCTCGTACGCGGTGCGGTTCGGCAGCAGCCGGAAGTCCTGGAAGACGCAGCCGATCGAACGCCGGAAGTGGGGTCGCTTCCAGGAACGCATCGATGTGACGTCCTTGCCGTTGACGACGACGCGGCCCTTGTTGGGCGTCACCTCGTGCAGCAGCAACTTGATGATGGTGGACTTGCCGGAGCCGGATGGACCGATGAAGAAGACGAACTCGCCCTTCTCGATCGAGACGGACACGTTGTCGAGCGAAGGCCGGGACGCCTTCGGGTACGTCTTCGTCACTTGCTCAAGCTGAATCACGGGTCGAGAGTCTACGCGGTGTAACCGCAGAGCCAAGCCCCACGCCCCCCAGATGCGGTGCGCGTCATCGATTTACCGGGTCAGACCGAGATCGATGACGCACTCCGTCCGGCCGCGATCACGCACCGTCAGCGCTGAGTTGCTGCTGCTTCCGCCAGCGGATACCCGCCTCGATGAAACTGTCCAGCTCACCGTCGAAGACCGAGGACGGATTGCCCGTCTCCTGCTCGGTACGCAGATCCTTCACCATCTGATAAGGATGCAGCACGTACGACCGCATCTGGTCGCCCCACGACCCGGCGGCGTCGGTCTTCAGGCCGGCCATCTTGGCCTGCTCCTCCTGCCGCTTGCGCTCCAGCAGCCGGGCCTGGAGCACCCGCAGCGCGGAGGCCTTGTTCTGGAGCTGGGACTTCTCGTTCTGGCAGGTGACCACGATGCCGGTCGGGATGTGGGTGATCCGGACCGCCGAGTCGGTGGTGTTGACGCTCTGCCCACCCGGCCCGGAGGACCGGTAGACGTCGATCCGCATCTCGTTCTCGGGAATGTCGATGTGGTCGGTCTGCTCCACCACCGGCAGCACCTCGACGCCGGCGAAGCTGGTCTGCCGGCGGCCCTGGTTGTCGAACGGGCTGATCCGCACCAGCCGGTGGGTGCCGGACTCCACGCTGAGCGTGCCGAAGGCGTAGGGCACCTTCACCGTGAAGGTGGCCGACTTCAGGCCCGCCTCCTCGGCATACGAGGTCTCGTAGACCTCGGTGGGGTAGCCGTGGCGCTCGGCCCACCGCAGGTACATCCGCAGCAGCATCTCGGCGAAGTCCGCGGCGTCCACCCCACCGGCGCCGGCCCGGATGGCGACGAGCGCCTCCCGGGAGTCGTACTCACCGGAGAGCAGCGTGCGGACCTCCATCTCCTGGATGGCCTTGGTCAGCCCGGTGATCTCCGACTCGACCTCGGTCAGCGCGCCCGGGTCGGACTCCGCCTGGGCGAGCTCCAGCAGCACCCCGGCGTCGTCGAGCCGGGAGCGCAGGTCGCCCAGCTTGTTGATCTCGCCGTTGACGTACGACAGCTGCGACGTCACCTGCTGCGCCTTGGCCTGGTCGTCCCACAGGTCGGGCGCGGAGGCCTCCTGCTCCAGGCGGGCCTTCTGCTCGCGCAGCTTGTCGAGGTCGAGCACGGCCTCGATGTTGCGCAGCGTGGCGTCGAGTTCCTTGAGCTGTTCGGCGTAATCGGCAGCGGTCACGACAGACAAGACTACTGCGTACGTCCGGCGACTTGTCGCAGGTGGTCAGCCGGCTGGCGCGGTCTTCAGCCAGGACAGCGCCGCCCGGTGGTACGCGACGGCGAACTCCAGCGCGCTGGCGTCGTAGTTGTCGCCCTCCTTCTTCGCGTTCTTGACCTGCTCCCGGACCGCCGCCAGCGCCTCGGTGTGGTATTCGTTCGCCGAGGCGAACAGGTTCTTGAGCTGGCTGGACGAGTGCAGGCTGCCGAACGCCATCCGCAACGCGATCGGGTTGCGGATGGTGTCCTTGCCGGGATTCTCCGCCAACCAGCGGGAGAATGTCCGTTTCCCGGCCGCCGTGAGCGCGTACGGCTGGCTCATCCGCGGCCCGGGCTTGCCGAGCCGCACCAGACCCTTCTCGGCCAGGACCGGAAGCTCCCGGTAGACCTGGCTGCGGGTCATCGACCAGTACGGCGCCAGTCGGCGCTCGGCAGCGGCCATCAACTGGCCGCCAGTCATCGGGCCGTCGTGCAGCAGACCGAGCAGGGCTGCCGCCGTCGGGTTGACTCCGGATTCCGCCATGCCCTCTAAGCTGCCACTTTGTCGACTCCGGCGTCCAGGTTTTGCCGTTTTCGCCACTCCCAGGCGGTCCGAAGTGCACCGTCCCCCGACGACAGATGTTAGGAGGGGCCCCTTCTTAACAGACGTCTGTTAAGAAGGGGCCCCTCCTTACACCTCAGCCCATGTGGGGGTAGGTGTGGTCGGTCGGCGGGACGAAGGTCTCCTTGATCGTCCGCGGCGACGTCCAGCGGACCAGGTTGTGCCAGGAGCCCGCCTTGTCGTTGGTGCCGCTGGCCCGCGCGCCGCCGAACGGCTGCTGCCCGACCACCGCGCCGGTCGGCTTGTCGTTGATGTAGAAGTTGCCGGCCGCGTACCGCATCTTCTCCGCCACCTGGTCGACCACCCGGCGGTCGGTCGCGAAGATCGACCCGGTGAGCGCGTACGGCGCGATCGACTCGGCCTGGGCGACCACCTCGTCGAAGCGGGCGTCGTCGAAGACGTGCACGCCGAGGATCGGGCCGAAGTATTCGGTGGTGAACGTCTCATGCGCGGCGTCCGAGCACTCGAAGAGCGTCGGCCGGACGAAGTATCCGACCGAGTCGTCGGCCGTGCCGCCGGCCAGGACCCGGCAGGAGTCGTCGCCCCTGATCAGCTCCAGCGCGGCGGTGTGCCGGCCGAACGCCCGGTCGTCGATCACCGCGCCGCCGAAGTTGCTGAAGTCGGTCACGTCGCCGTAGGTGAGCGCGTCCGCGGACGCGGCGAGCCGGTCCCGCAGTCCACCCTCCCAGATCGACCGCGGCACGTACGCCCGCGAGGCGGCCGAGCACTTCTGCCCCTGGTATTCGTAGGCGCCCCGCAGCAGCGCGGTGTGCAGCGCGTCCACGTCGGCGCTCGAGTGCGCGACCACGAAGTCCTTGCCGCCGGTCTCGCCGACCAGCCGGGGATAGCCCCGGTAGCGGGCGATGTTGTCGCCGACGGTCCGCCAGAGCTGCTGGAAGACCTTCGTGGAGCCGGTGAAGTGGATGCCGGCCAGGTCCGGGTCGGCGAGGACGACGTCGGAGACCTCCTCGCCCCGCCCGGTGACCATGTTGATCACGCCGGGCGGCAGGCCGGCGGCCTCGAACAGTCGCATGGTGAAGTGCGCGGCGAACTGCTGGGTCGGGCCCGGCTTCCAGACCACGGTGTTGCCGAGCAGGGCCGGCGCGGACGGCAGGTTGCCGGCGATCGCGGTGAAGTTGAACGGGGTGACCGCGTAGACGAAGCCCTCCAGCGGCCGGTGGTCGAAGCGGTTCCACACGCCCGGCGAGGACAGCGGCTGCTCGGCGAGGAGCCGGCGGGCGAAGTGGACGTTGAACCGGAGGAAGTCGATCAGCTCGCAGGCCGCGTCGATCTCCGCCTGGACCGCGGTCTTGGACTGGCCGAGCATGGTCGCCGCGTTGAGCGTGTCCCGCCAGGGGCCGGAGAGCAGGTCGGCGGCGCGCAGGAAGATCGCGGCCCGCTCCTCGAACGGCAGCGCCCGCCACATCCCGGCGGCGCCCTTGGCCGCCTCGACCGCGGCGCGGGCGTCGTCGTGGGTGGCGTGCCCGGTGACGCCGAGCACGTGGGCGTGCTTGTGCGGCTGGACCACGTCGATGGACGCGCCACCGGCCATCCGTTGCTCGCCGGCGATGGTCATCGGCAGGTCGATCCGCTCGGCGGCCAGCTCGGCCAGCCGCCGCTGGAGCCGCTCCCGGTCGGCGCTGCCGGGCTCGTAGGTGTGTACCGGCTCGTTGCGCGGCTCGGGGACGGAGAAGACGGCGTCCATCTCAGGCTCCTGTGCGATCTCGACGGCGATGGCGAAACCGGACCCGCGGGCACCGACCGGGCGGTCGGGTGCCGGACACCGCGCGGCGGACCGGTCGCGGCGGCGGGACCTGCGCCGATTGTTTCACGCGGCCCGCGCGCACCGGGCTCGGCATCACACGACAGACGGCACCCGCATTCTCCGGACCCTCGGCCCGACCGCGTCACGACCGACGAAACATCGGCGACAGCCACACTCGGCATGCGATCCTTCGGCACCCTCCCGCCACCCGCCCGGCACGTCGGCGCGGTGGGCCGCCCGCCCGGGAGAGCGTCCCGCGCCGCGTACGCTGGGTGGCCGGTGACCTGCCCGCCCGGCGCGGGGAGATCCGGCGTCCGTCGAAAGGGAGACGATGAGCAACCAGCCCGGCAGCTCCACGGCCGCGGAGCCGGACCAGCCCGAGGCCGTCGCGCCGCCCGCCGGCGGCGACAAGTCCGTGGGCGAGGGCGCGCCGGCGGTCGGCCGACCGGAGTACGCGCCGGCCGCGCTGCCGCTGGCGCTGCTGTCGATCGCCTGGCTGGCGGCCATGCTCTGGTCCACCCGCGAGGCGATCACCTCGACCGCGGCCGGGGTCACCGCGATCAGCCTCTCCGCGTACGCGCTGCCCGGCGTGATCACCGCGGCGCTCGTCACCGGCGCCACGGTCGCCCTGGCGGCCACCAACCGGCTGGGCCGGGTCTCGCTGCGCTTCCTGGCCACCGTCGGCGCCGGCCTGCTCGCCGGGCTCGCCGCCGCGGTGGCGATCAACCTGACGTACGCCGACAACGCCACCACCAACACGATCGCCGGCACCACGGCGGCGGCCACGATCATCGGCGGGGCGATGGCCGGCGCGCGCCAGGCGCGGGTGGTGGCCGGTCTCGCCGCCGCCACGCTCGCCGCGCAGGTCTTCGTGGTGGTGTTCAGCCGGGCCCGGGACCCGCTCTCCGAGCTGTTCGGGGCCGGCGAGACCCAGCAGTCGGTGCTCGACGCCGCCAAGTGGGTGTCCCGGACGGAGTCGCTGCTCGCCGGGTTGCTCGCCGGCCTGGTGGCCTACCTCTACCTGACCTGGTCGCGCCGGCGGGCGGAACGCCGGGACGGTGCGGCGTCGCCGTTGCGCTGGCCGGCGTACCTGGTGGCCGGCGCCGGGGCCGGCCTGCTCCTGCTGCTCACCGAGGTGATCATCCGCGTCGGTGGGCGCGGCCTGCTCGACCTCGCCGCCGCGCTCAGCGAGGCCGACCGGGTGGCGCAGACCGCTCTCGGCACCTCCCGGGTGGACAACGGGATCTGGGTGCTCTTCGTGGGCGCGCTCACCACGCTCATCGTCTTCGGGCGCTCGCTCGGGCCACGCGCCGTCGCCGACGAGGACGACGACGACACGCCGGCGTCCTGAGCCCGGCGTCCGACCGGCTCAGCCGACCTGGCGCAGCAGCAGATCCAGCTCGGTCACGTCGTACCACTCCAGCTCGTGGTCCTCGACGCCGTCGACGGTGAACTGGGCGTCCGGGTCACCGGCCTGCGCCTCGGCCACCACCTCGACGGCGGCGGCCACGTCCTCGGCCGCCTCCGCGCCGTCCACGTGGATCGCGGCGATGGACGTCACCGGCACCGGCCCGGCCGGACGCACCACGCTGGAGCCCAACTCGCCGCCGTGTCGACCGATCGCCCGGACAGGCAGGTCGGCCGAGACCACCACCCGCCGGCGGGAGGCGGTGGGATCGCCCCGCAGCAGGAGCAGCGCGTCCTGGGCGGCCCGGGTGAAGGCCACGTACTCCAACTCCTCCTCGTCACCCTCGGCGTACCACTCGCGCAGCTCCGGGGTGACCGCGTGCGCCGCCTCGACGCTCAGGCCCTCGTCGCGCAGCCGGGCGAGCATCGGAACGGTCGCCGGCAGGTACACCCGGACAAGCTCGTCGGTCACGGTCTCTCCCCGCACTCTCCGCCGCTCGCCGGCGGGTGCCGGCTCCGGGCGCCGATCATGCCGTACGCCGTGACCGTCATACACCCGCCCCCGCGGAAGGAGAAGCGTTCCGCCGGTGTGTCCGCCGAAATGGGGCCTGGGAGGTGTCACCGCCTGGTGGCAAACTGAGGCAAACGAAACCAACCCCGGGAGTCACCGTGGAGTCGAGGTTCCTGTTGCTGTCCGACGTCGCTGCCGAGCTGAACGTGTCGGACTCGCAGGTCTACCACATGGTGCGCAGCGGCGAGCTGCCCGCCATCAAGATCGGTGGACGGGGTCAGTGGCGGGTCGAGCGCGCGCGCTTGGAGGAGTACATCGAGCGCAAGTACGCCGAGACCGCGGAATGGGTACGCGGAAATCCGCTCGGCGAGCGCGACATGGAGTGACCTTCCGCTGACGGTGGGCCATTGACGCGCGCGGTTGTCGTGCCCGAAGATGAGCATCTGTCGCAGGCAAACAGAGGCAAACGCAAGGATTCGAGGGCTGACATGGTTGACACCCGCCGTCCCCGAGCACCGCGTCCACCGGTCCGTCTCCGGCCCGCCCCGCCCCTCGACCCGCCCTGCATCGACGACGACCCAGCCTGGAGTCATGCCGGCCAACTCGCCCTCGACCTGGTCGACCCGCGCCGACGGGAGCCCGACCGGCCCGCCAACCGGGCCCCCGACCGCGCTCCCGGCTGGCCCCGCTGGTCCTCCGCCGGCCCACCGGCGGGCTGCACCCCGCCCGGTGCCGCAGATCAGGCGGCGCCCGACGTGCCCGCCGCCACGCCCGAGGCCGCGCGGGCGGCGTACCGGTTCATCCGCACCTTCTTGGAGATCGTCAACGGCTTCCGGCCGCCCGGGCAGCTACGACCGCTCTGCCTGCCCGAAGCCGTCAGCACGGTGTCAGCCGAGCTGACCCGGGCGGCGCGCCGGGTGACCCCGGTCCGCCGCCGCACCGCCCGGCCCACCCTGCACCTGCGCCGTCTGCGGGTCTGCGAGCCCCGGGCGGGCGCGGTCGAGGCCACCGCCGTGTTCCTCGGTGCCGGCGGCACCAGTTGGGCGGTCGCCGTGCGTCTGGAGCGCCACCGGGGCAACTGGTTCTGCCTCGTCCTGGACGTCCTCTGAGCATTGATCCGCACCACCTCGGCGAAGTGGTGCTTTCCGTGCGGCCGGATGCCGCCACCTCGCCGAACCGGCGTCGGGCGGGGCGGATCGAGCGGGACCGGACCGGGCCGCTGCGCACGTACGGGACCGCGGAACGTCGACGGGCCCCGGCCGGTGGCCGGGGCCCGTCGAGCTGTACCTGAAGGTCAGTTGCCGCCGTTGGGCGAACCGTGGCAGCGCTTGTACTTCCGCCCCGACCCACACGGGCAGGGCGCGTTACGGGACGGGCCCTCGCCGCCGTCGACCTGCGGCGAGGCGGACCGCCTGGCGGTGCCCGCGGCGACCGCCTGGCCGCTCGACCCGCCGGCGCCGGCCCGGGTCCGGCGTGGCGTCGAGGCGGCGGGACGCTCCGGAGTGGCCTGGCCGATGCCAAGCGCCGGCGCCTGCTGCTCGACCCGCTCGATCACCGGGGAGCCACGACCGGCCTCCCCGTCGACCGCGGGCGCGGAGTATTGCAGGCCCTGCTGCTGCGGCGTGCGGTTGAGACCCTTGGCCCGGATCTCCACCGGCTTGTCCAGCAGCTGCACCTCCTCGGCCTCCGGCTCGGCCTCCTCGACCTGCACGTCCAGGTTGTAGAGGAACCCGACCGTCTCCTCCTTGATGCCGTCCATCATGGTGGCGAACATGTCGAAGCCCTCGCGCTGGTATTCGATCACCGGGTCGCGCTGGGCGTACGCCCGCAGGCTGATGCCCTCCTGGAGGTAGTCCATCTCGTACAGGTGCTCGCGCCACTTGCGGTCGATCACCTGGAGCAGGACCATCCGTTCGAGCTGACGGACCGCCTCCTCGCCGAGCTGCTCCTCACGCCTGTCGTACGCGGCGTTCGCGTCCTCCTTGAGGCGGGCGAGCAGGAAGTCCTGGTCGAGGCCGGCCCGGGAGCCGACCTCCTCCTCCAACTCCTCCACCGTGACGGCGACCGGGTAGAGCTGCTTCAGGCTGGACCAGAGCTGGTCGAGGTCCCAGTCCTCCGCGTAGCCGTCGCTCGTCGCGCCCACCACGTACGCGCCGACCACGTCGTCGATCATGTTGCGGACCTGGTCGGACAGGTCTTCGCCGTTGAGCACCCGGAGGCGCTCGGCGTAGACCACCTGGCGCTGCTTGTTGAGCACCTCGTCGTACTTGAGGACGTTCTTCCGGATCTCGGCGTTCTGACCCTCGATCTGGGCCTGGGCGCTCTTGATCTGGCGGGTGACCATCTTCGACTCGATGGGCACGTCCTCCGGGATGTTGAAGCGTTCCATCACGGCCTCGACCGCGCCGGCCCGGAAGCGCTTCATCAGCTCGTCCTGGAGGGACAGGTAGAAGCGCGACTCGCCCGGGTCGCCCTGCCGGCCGGCGCGACCGCGCAACTGGTTGTCGATCCGGCGGGACTCGTGCCGCTCGGTGCCGAGCACGTAGAGCCCACCGACGGCCGCGACCTCCTCCGCCTCGGCGTCGCAGGCCTGCTTCCAGGTCGGCAGGATCTCCTCCAGCGCCTTGGCGTACTCCTCCGGCTGCTCGACCGGGTCGAGGCCGCGCTGGCGGAGCTCGTTGGCGGCCAGGAACTCGGGGTTGCCGCCGAGCAGGATGTCGGTGCCGCGGCCGGCCATGTTGGTGGCGACCGTGACTCCGCCCTTGCGCCCGGCCTGGGCGACGATCTCCGCCTCCTTGGCGTGGAACTTCGCGTTCAACACGGCGTGCGGGATGCCCCGGCGGCGCAGCATGTGCGACAGGATCTCGGAGTTTTCCACCGAGACGGTGCCGACGAGCACCGGCTGGCCCTGCTCGTGCCGCTCGGCGATGTCCTCGACGACGGCGTTGAACTTGGCCTTCTCGGTCTTGTAGATGACGTCGGGCCGGTCCATCCGGACCATCGGCCGGTGCGTCGGGATGGTCACGACGCCGACCTTGTAGACCTTGTTGAACTCGCCCGCCTCGGTCTGGGCGGTGCCGGTCATGCCGGAGAGCTTCTCGTAGAGGCGGAAGTAGTTCTGGAGGGTGATGGTGGCCAGGGTCTGGTTCTCCTGCTTGATCTCCACCCCCTCCTTGGCCTCGATCGCCTGGTGCATGCCCTCGTTGTAGCGGCGGCCGTGCAGGATGCGGCCGGTGAACTCGTCGACGATCAGGACCTCGCCGTCGCTGACGATGTAGTCCTTGTCGCGCTTGTAGAGCTCCTTGGCCTTGATCGCGTTGTTCAGGTAGCCGACAAGCGGCGTGTTGACCGACTCGTAGAGGTTGTCGATGCCGAGCCGGTCCTCGACCCGGGCGACCCCGCGTTCGGTGACCGCGATGGTGCGCTTGGAGTGGTCGACCTCGTAGTCGCCCTCGCCGTCGGTACCGGGCTGGAGACGGGCCACCACGGTCGCGAACTCCTGGTACCACCGGGCGGAGTGCTCGGCCGGGCCGGAGATGATCAGCGGGGTCCGGGCCTCGTCGATGAGGATCGAGTCGACCTCGTCGACGACCGCGAAGAAGTGGCCGCGCTGGACCAGCTCCTCCTTCGACCAGGCCATGTTGTCGCGCAGGTAGTCGAAGCCGAACTCGTTGTTGGTGCCGTAGGTGATGTCGCACTCGTAGGCCGCGCGGTGCTCGGTGGCGGGCCGGTTGGGCAGCACCACCCCGACGGTGAGCCCGAGGAAGTCGTGCACCCGGCCCATCCAGGCGGCGTCCCGCTCGGCCAGGTAGTCGTTCACCGTGATCACGTGCACGCCCTTGCCGGCGAGCGCGTTCAGGTAGACCGGCATGACCGAGGTGAGCGTCTTGCCCTCACCGGTCTTCATCTCGGCGATGTTGCCGAAGTGCAGCGCCGCGCCGCCCATCACCTGGACGTCGTAGGGCCGCTGGCCGAGCACCCGGGAGGCGGCCTCGCGGCACACCGCGAACGCCTCGGGCAGCAGGTCGTCGAGCGTCTCGCCGTCGGCGAGCCGTTCCCTGAACTGGTCGGTCATGCCGCGCAGCTCGTCGTCGCCGAGGTTGACGTAGTCGTCCTCGATCGAGTTGACGGCGGCAGCGATGGCCTTCAGCCGACGCACCATGCGGCCTTCGCCGGCGCGAAGGACCTTTTCCAGAATCGACACGGATCAACGCTCCCCTAGACGGTCTCGAACCATCGTAGGCGCTCCGGCGCGGCGATGGTCACTGGTGGCGGCGGTCCGGACCCGCGAACCCGACATAATGCCGCGACCGCGCGGGCGGCGGCGGCAAATCGGGTTACGCCGTCCGCGAACGATCCGGCACCATGGCTCGGATGGAGCCTGTGGAGATCGTCGAGGACGGGCTGGTGCTGCGCCCCTGGCGGGCGGAGGACGCCGACGCGGTGCACCGCGCCTGCCAGGACCCGGACATCCAGCGCTGGACCACCGTACCGCGCCCGTACCTGCCCGAACACGCCCTCGCGTTCGTGACCACGGTCAGCGCGAGCACCTGGGCGGACGGCACCGGGGCGCCGTTCGCGGTCTGCGACGCCGGCACCGGCGAGTTGCTCGCCTCCTGCGGCCTGGTCTCCGTCGACCGCGGGCTGAACTCGGCCGAGGTGGGCTACTGGACCGCGCCGGGGGCCCGCGGGCGGGGCGTCGCGGTGCGCGCCACCCGGGCCGTCGCCCGCTGGGCGTTCGACGCGCTCGACCTGCGTCGGATCACCTGGCAGGCCGAGATCGGCAACCACGCCTCCCGGCTGGTCGCGCTGCGGGCCGGCTTCCGGGTCGACGGGGAGCTGCGCCTGGCCCACCCGTCCGAGGAGGGCCGGCCGGAGGGGTGGATCGGCTCGCTGATCCCGACCGACCTGGCCGCGCCGGGCGATCCGGTCCCGTACGGTCCGGCCACGCTCCAGGCCCGCCGCGCGGCGGTCTTCGGCCGGCCGCAGCCGGTCCTGTTCGCCACCGCGGGCGACGTCGAGCTGCGGCTGCGCGCGCCCGAGGAACGCGACCTCGACGCGATCGTGACCACCTGCCGGGACGAGGACACCGTCCGCTGGACCACGGTGCCGCACCCCTACCAGCGCGAGCATGCCGTAGGTTACCTGCGGGACCTCGTGCGGCCGGCCTGGGCCCGCGGCACCGCCGCGATGTTCGCGGTGGCCGACCCGGACGACCGCTACGTCGCCTCGGTCGACCTGCGCATCCTTCCCACCGACCCGGTGGTCGCCGACGTCGGCTTCATGACCGCCCCGCACGCCCGGGGCCGGGGTTACCTACCGGCCGCGCTGGCCGCGCTCTGCGCCTGGGGTTTCACCACGCTCGGCCTGGCCCGCGTCGAGTGGCGGGCCAACGTGGGCAACACCGCGTCCCGCCGGGCCGCCGAGAAGGCCGGTTTCACCGTCGAGGGCACGCTGCGCGGCGGCGTCCCGCACCGCGGCGAGCGCCCGGACGTGTGGATCGGCGGACTGTTGCCGCAGGACCTGTGATGACCCCGGAGACGATCGAGGGGTACGGGGTCCGGCTGCGACCGTGCCACCTCGCGGACGTACCGGACATGGTGGCCGGGTGCAACGACCCCGAGATCCGCCGGTTCATGCCCCTGCTGCCCGACCCGTACGACGCCGACGCCGCGCGCTGGTGGATCGACGAGGGCGCGCTCGCGGCGTGGGCGGCGGGCGGGGCCGCGTACACGATCGCCGACCCGGCCACCGACCGGCTGCTCGGCAGCGTCGGGCTGACCCGGCTCAGCGCGGAGCGGGCGACGTACGAGATCGGTTACTGGGTGGGAGCGGCGGCGCGCGGCCGGGGCGTGGCGACCGCCGCCACCCGGCTGCTGACCGAGCGGGCGTTCGCCGCCGGCGCGGCCCGGGTGGAGCTGCTCACCCGCACGGACAACGTGGCGAGCCAGCGCATCGCTCTGACCTGCGGCTACCGGCACGAGGGCGTACGCCGGGCGGCGGGCGCGGACGGCGACGGCGTACGCCAGGATCTGATCGCCTGGGTGCGGCTGGCCGACGACCCGCCCGGGCCGGTCGCCCGACTGCTGCCGGACCTGCCGGACGGCCGGCTCACCGACGGCGTCGTGACGCTGCGCCCGGTGGAGCCGGCGGACACGGACGCGCTGTACCGGCTGCACTCACTGCCGGAGGTGGTGGCGAACCGGGTGCCGCCGGTGGCGCCGGAGCGTGCGGCGCTCGCGCGCCGCTGCCGGCTGGCGGCGAGCCGCTGGCTCGCGGGCGAGGCCGCCGACCTGGCGATCCTCGACGCGGCCACCGGCGCCGTCCTCGGTGGTTGCGCGCTGTTCTACGACGAGCCGGCCACCGGGCAGGCCATGCTCGGCTACAGCCTGCTGCCCGAGGCGCGCCGGCGCGGCGTGGCGGCGCGCGCGGTCCGGCTGGTCACCGGGTGGGCGTTCGGCATCGGGGTGGCCCGGCTGTGGGCCGGCACCCGGCCGGACAACGTCGCCTCGCAGCGGGTGCTGGAACGGGCCGGTTTCCGGCGGGAGGGGCTGTTGCGCGGCCGGCTGCCCGGCCCGGAGGGCGTCCGTGTCGACTCGGTGGTCTACGGCCGGCTCGCCACCGACGAAGAGTGAGGACGGGCCCCCGCGCGGGGGCCCGTCCTGACCGGTCAAGGGGTCATGTGTCGAGTTGGAGGACGCCGTAGTCGTACGCGCGCCGGCGGTAGACCACGCTGGGGCGGCCGGACTCCTTGTCGAGGAACAGGTAGAAGTCGTGGCCGACCAGCTCCATCTGGAACAGCGCGTCGTCGACGGTCATCGGATCGGCGGGGTGGACCTTCGCCCGGGCGATGTGCCACGGCTGGTCGTCGGGCTCCTCACGGACGTTCTCGTCGGGCCGGTCGGCGACGGCCGTGGCCGTGCCGTGACCGTCGCGCGCCGCGAGGCCGGGCCCGTCGAGGTCGGCCACCGGCAGGCCGGCGGTCGCGGCGGCCACCGAGAGCGGGGCGTGCCGCCCACGGTGCACCCGGCGGCGGTCGGCCGCCCGGCGGAAGCGGGTGTCCAGCTTGGCGATGGCGGCGTCGAGCGCGCTGTAGAAGTCGTTCGTGCATGCCTCGGCCCGGATCACCGGACCCCGCGTGACGCAGGTGATCTCCACCCGCTGGCAGTGGTCGACCTGGCGCGGATTGCGCTCGTGGAACAACTCGACATCCACGCGAATGAGCTTGTGGTCGTAGCGTTCGATCTTCGCGAGCTTTTCGGCTACGTGCACCCGGTAATGGTCCGGCACTTCGACGTTACGGCCCTTGACCACGATGTCCACGTGACCTCCCTTGTTCGGACGGTCGTTCGGTCCGGATCTTCCGGTCGACCCGCCGGGGAGAGCTCCGCTCGGCGTCGACCGGTGGTGTTCGGCTACGCCTCCTTCCAGTGCCGGGGAAGGTGTGCATCCTCACTACCCCCGACACCGAAACGCTAACTCCTGTTCGGTCGTCAGTCACCCCCGGTGCCCGAAGGTGGTCGCGAAATTTAACAGCTCATACACCTTGGGGTGAAAGGGATACACGAAGCGTTACCGTCGGTGCCGCTTTTGCGTTGCCGCGAGCACCGCCGCGACTTTTGGCGTCATTCCCGCGCGGCGCAATTTGCGGCTCACCGCTGCCAGGGTGGCGCCGGTGGTGACGATGTCGTCGAGCAGCACCACGGTCCCGGCCGGTGTCGCCGGAGCCGGAGCCGGACGGCGCAGCCGGAACGCCGCCTCCGCCGCGGCGGCCCGCCCGGCGCTGTCCAACGCCACCGAGTCCGGCCGGGGCAGTGCCCGCAGCGGCCGGAGCACCCGTACCGGCCAGCCGGCCGCGCGCAGCCGGGCCGCGGCGGGACGGACCAGCCGCTCCAGGTGGTCGCCGTAGCGGGACCGGGCGGCCCGGGCGGTGTCCGGCACCGCGACGAGCGTCACCGGGCCGGGTCGCCCCACCGCCGTCGCCACCACCTCGGCCAGCAACGCGCCCAACGGCCGGGCCAGCCCGTGCCGGCCCCGTTCCTTGTACGCCAGCAACCCCTCGCGCAACACCCCGCCGTACGGCCCGAGCGCGACGCACGGCGGCAGGCCGGGCGGGACCGGATCCGGCGTGGTCGGCGCGGGACGCAGCGACTCCAACTCGTCGACGCAGCGCGGGCAGAAGCCCTGCCGCAGGGTCGGGACGCGCGTCGCGCAGCCGGCACAGCCGATCGGCAGCACCAGATCGGTCAGGTCGGACCAGAGTCCCCCCAGGCCCGGCACCGGGACCTCAGTAGAGGAAGAAGGGCGCGGTCGGGTTGGCCGTCCGGCTGCCCGCCGGAAGGCCCAGCACCTGCTCCGGCGTGACGAAGTCGAACGGGTTGTTCCGCCAGGCCCCGCCGTTCGTCTCCCACATGTAGGAGAACGCCGGCAGCCCCCGGTCCCCACCTCCGGGGTACGCCGCGAGCTGGGTCACCGGTGCGCCGATCTCGGACTTCAGCGTGGACTCCCAGGCGCCGTCGATGGTGAGCTGATGGATGGCCGAGCGGCGCTCCGGGTCGTTGCCGGCCAGGACCAGTTGGTCCTCCGTGATCCAGTCGACCGCCGTCACGCCGGTCAGCAGCGTCGGCAGCCGGCGGGGCGGGCCCAGGCTCACCACGCCGCCCTCGACGCTCACCGGTGCGACATAGACGGCGCCGCCGGCGACGAGCGCGATCCGGTGGCCGTCGAGGGAGCCGGCGACCGCCACCACGCTCCCGGAGACGTTGAGCGGAACAAGGTTCATCTCGGCCGTCCCGTCGAACCGGTAGAGCTTGCCGTCGGCCGCCACCAGCCCCGCCGAATGGTTCTCGTCCAGGGAGCGCAGCCAGGTGGGCCGGCTCATCGAGTGGTAGGCGCGGTCGCTGCGGGTGAACACCGCCACCGGCTCCGGGCCGGTGCCCACCTTGAGCTGGACCTTCCGGTCCGGCCCGGTCACCACCATGGCGGCCAGCACGTGTTCGTCGGCGCGGGCGAACGACGCGGAGACCACGTTCCGGTTCTCGGCCGCCGGCAGCGGCACGGGGTCCCGCCGCTCGTTGCCGATGGCGAGCGGGTGGACGACGCCGTCATAGACGCTGAACCGGCTGGGGTTCGCACCGCGCGGGTACGCCGGATCCGTGTCGCGCTCCCGCTCCAGGTCGACGGTCAACCGTTTCTGGTTCTGGATCTTCAGGTCGAGGTGGCCGGTCAGCTCCGGCAGCGACCACGCCAGTTGGGTGCCGAGCCGGGCCAGCCGCGCCTCGGTGGCCCCGGGCATGCTCAGGTTGACCTCCCACTGGGAGTCCGCGCCGGTGGCGTTGTTGATCGGCCGGGTGCCGTCCGGCAGCCCGGTGACCCCGAACGCCAGCCAGTCGGAGGGGCCGCCGGTCAGCCACTTCACCACCTCGGTGACGCGCCGTTCGGCCGGCACCGAGGACGGAAGGTAGCGCAGGTCGGGCACCAGGCGGGTCTGGTCCGAGTTCCAGAAGTAGACGGTGCGCGACCGGTAGTATTCCCGCAGCGCCGCGTCGCTCGTCAACAGCACGTTCGGCAGGTTGGTGATGAGCAGCCCGGTCTCGGCGCGGCGCAGTTGGAACACGTACTCGGTCTCGGTGGCCCCCGGCGGGCCCAGCGTGCCGTCGGCGCGCAACACGCCGACCTGCTGCACCTTGATCCGCACGGTGAAGATGCCCTGGGGGTTCGCCGGGGTGCTCTCCGGCTTGGCCCGCAGCCGGACCACGGTCAGCTCGACCTCGCTCGTCTGCGGCTTGCCGGGCAGCAGGTTCCGGGCCTCGGCGGCGAGGAAGCTCCGGGCCCGGGTGTAGGCGTCGTCGCGTTCCCCGGCGGCGGCTGCCCGCAGGTAGTTCTCGATGAACGGCACCGGCTCGTCGCTGTCGGTCGGCGCGGGCGGCGAGGCCGGGGGGCCGTTGAGCGAACCGGCCTCGCCGGCGGGCACCGAGCCGTCGACCTGAACGCCGGTCTCGGCCGGGATGCCGCACCCGGCCAGCCCGGCGGGGAGCAGCACCCCGGCGAGCAGCAGCGCCAGCAGCCGGCCTCGCACGCGCCGTCCCGTCCCTGTTCGCGACTGCGGGGCTCGCAAACCCGGCTCACTCCTCGCGCTCACGGGCCCACCTCCACCCGCTCCGGGCCGTCGGCGGGGTCGATGGCCAGCGCCCCCGCGCCGCTGCCCGGGCCAATGGCCAGCGGGCCGCCGGCACGGGGAGCGCCGAACGACAGCGTGGCGTCGGCCGGCACGAGCCGCAGCGGCGAGGTGGTCAGCCGGTCCCCGGCCCGGGCCGGCAGGGTGAGCCGGAACTGCGCGCCCTGTCCGGGCGCGCCCCACGCCTCCAGCCAACCGCCGTGCAACCGGGCGTCCTCCAGGCTGATCGACAGGCCCAGGCCGGTGCCGCCGGTCTGCCGGGCCCGGGACGGGTCGGCCCGCCAGAACCGGTTGAAGACCAGCTTCTCCTCGCCGGGCTTGAGGCCGACGCCGTGGTCCCGCACCGTGATCGCCACCGCGCTCTGGTCCATGCCCAGGCTGATCCGCACCGGCTTGGCCTCACCGTGCTCGACCGCGTTGCCGACCAGGTTGCGCAGCACCCGTTCGACCCGCCGCGGGTCGACCTCGGCGATCACCGGGGTGCCCGGCAGGTCCAGCTCGATGGCCACCCCGACCCGCTCGGCCAGCCCGGACAGCCGCTCGGTCACCCGGTGCACCACCGGCACCAGGTCGGTCGGTTCGCTGTCCAGCACCGCGAAGCCGGCGTCGAACCGGCTGATCTCCAGCAGGTCGGTGAGCAACTCCTCGAACCGGTCCAGCTCGGCCTGGAGCAACTCGGCGCTGCGGGCCACCGCCGGGTCGAACTCGTCCCGCTCGGCGAAGATCAGGTCGGCTGCCATCCGGACCGTGGTCAGCGGCGTCCGCAGTTCGTGCGACACGTCCGAGGTGAACCGGCGTTGCAGCCGGGACATCTCCTCCAGCCGGAGGATCTGCCGTTGCAGGTTGGTCGCCATCTGGTTGAACGAGGCGGCGAGCAGGGCCAGGTCGTCCTCGCCGGAGACGACCATGCGCTGGTCGAGCAGGCCGGCGGAGAGCCGCTGGGCGGTGCGCGCGGCGACCCGGACCGGGGTCACCACGAGGCGGGTGACCAGGGCGGCCAGCAGGCCGAGCAGGAGCACGAGCGCGACGCCGGTGGCGACCACGGTGGCCCGGGCGTCGGCCGCCGTGGCGTCCTGCCGGGCCAGGGGTACGAGGTAGTAGAGCTCCACCTGCCCGAACTTGGTGGGCACCGGCGAGCCGTAGACCAGGTATTTGGTGCGGTCGCCGTTGAGCGTGCCGGTGCGGATCTGGTGGGCGACCTTGCCGGACGCCACGGTGGCCCGCAGCTCGTCGCCGATCACCGTGCGCACCGGCACGTCCGGGGACACGCGGGGCTCGATGAACGCGGTGAAGTTGTCGGCGGTGATCGCCACCACCACGCCGCTGGTCTGGGTCGGGTCCCCCCCGGCCAGATAGTTGACCGTGCCGTCGATGGTGTCCTGGAGCTGGGCCTCCTGCGGCTGGCTGTAGAGGTTGAACTGCTTGGCCGCGTAGTCGCTGCCGTTCTTCAGCCGCAGCCGCACGTCGGTCTCGGTATTTTCCAGCAGGATGTTGGTGATCTTGTCGGCGATCAGGTAGGCGAATCCGCCCACGAGCAGGCTCGACGCCACGAGTGTGATGGTGACCACACGCACCTGGAGCGACCGCCGCCAGGCCAGGCGTACGCCGGCGGCGAACCGCGTCGAGCGACCGGCCAGCGCACGCCAGAGCGCCCGCGCGGCGGGAAGCCGGCGGGACTCGGTGGTCGGCGGGTCGGGCAGCGGGGTGGTCACCACAGTGCTGCCCAGGTTATCCGGTGCCCGCCTTGTAGCCCACGCCTCGCACGGTGAGGATGATTTCGGGTCGCTCCGGGTCCGGCTCGATCTTGGCGCGCAGCCGCTGCACGTGCACGTTCACGAGTCGGGTGTCGGCGGCGTGCCGGTAGCCCCACACCTGCTCCAGCAGCACCTCACGGGTGAAGACCTGGCGCGGTTTGCGGGCGAGCGCGACGAGCAGGTCGAACTCGAGTGGGGTCAGTTTCACCTCCTCGTCGTCCCGGCTGACCGTGTGCGCCGGCACGTCGATGGTGATCTGGTTGCCGGGCGGGCCGATGGTGAGCAGCTCCGGCGCGACATCCTCGCCGCGGCGCAGCCGGGCCCGCATCCGGGCCACCAACTCCTTGGGCTTGAACGGCTTCACCACGTAGTCGTCGGCGCCGGACTCCAGCCCCAGCACCACGTCGACGGTGTCGCTCTTGGCGGTCAACATCACGATGGGTATGCCGGACTCGGCCCGGATCGCGCGGGCCACGTCGATGCCGCTCATGCCGGGCAGCATCAGGTCGAGCAGGACGATATCGGGCCGGCTGTCCCGGAACGCGGCTAATGCCCGTTCTCCGTCGGCGACGAAGGACGGCACGAAGCCCTCGCTGCGCAACACGATGCCGAGCATCTCGGCAAGGGCGGGGTCGTCGTCGACCACGAGTACGCGGGCTCTCATGGGGTTTATCGTTCCATCCCCGTTCATTCGGAGGTCGGAGTCTTCACGGCACGGTAACGCCGAGCGCGCCCGCGCACCACAGCCGACGGCGTGGCCGACCAGCGTGGCGTGCCGCGGCGGACGGATCCACCGGTTGCGGACCCGTCGTATCCATGATCCCCCGGTGATCGCCCCACCCGCCACCTCTGCCGGGCCCTCTCCCCTGCCGGATCAGGAGAACAGGTCGCGCCCCCACCAGTCCGCCGCGTCCCGCACGCCCGGCGGGCAGGCGAACAGGCCGCTGGAGACGTGCCGCAGGTATTCGTTCATCGCGTCGTTGCGGGCCAACCGGGTCTGGATCGGCACGAACTGCTTACGCGGGTCCCGCTGGTAGGCGATGAAGAACAACCCGGCGTCGAGCCGGCCCAGCCCGTCCGAGCCGTCCACGAAGTTGTAGCCGCGCCGCAGCAGGCGGGCACCATCGTTCTGGTCCGGGTGGGCGAGCCGCACGTGCGCGCTCTCCGCGATGGCCGGCTCGCCGTCGTCGCCCTTCGCGGCGAAGTCCGGCTCGTCGAACTCGTCGCGCCGGCCCAGCGGGGCGCCGCTGCCCTTGGTCCGGCCGACGATCATCTCCTGCTCGGCGAGCGGGCTGCGGTCCCAGGTCTCGATCAACATCCGGATCTTCCGGGTGACCAGGTAGGAGCCGCCGGTCATCCAGTCCGGGCCGTCGCCGGGCTGCACCCAGAGCTGCTCCCGGAGCAGTCCGGCGTCCTCGGCCTTGAGGTTGGCGGTGCCGTCCTTGAAGCCGAACAGGTTACGCGGCGTGGCCTGGTCCCGCGACGTCGACGAGGTACGCCCGAAACCGAGCTGCGACCAGCGGACGCTCACCACGCCCATGCCGATCCGGGCCAGGTTGCGGATGGCGTGCACCGCCACCTGCGGGTCGTTGGCGCAGGCCTGGACGCAGATGTCGCCGCCGGACAACTCCGGTTTGAGCGCGTCGCCGGCGAAGTGCGGCAGGTCGGCCAGGGCGGCGGGGCGGCGGTCGGCGATGCCGAACCGGTCCCGACCCCGGGCGTCGCGGAACAGCGACGGGCCGAAGCCCACGGTCACGGTCAGCTGCGACGGGGGCAGCCCGAGCGCTTCGCCGGTGTCGTCGGGCGGGGCCTCCGGCATGCCGCCGACCGCGCCGATCACCCCGGCGTCCTTACCCGCGGTCATCCGGGCCGCCGCGGCGGTCCACTCCTGGAGCATCGCGACCAGCCGGTCCCGGTCCTTGGTGACCACGTCGAACGCGACGAAGTGCAGCCGGTCCTGGGCCGCGGTGGTGATGCCGGCCTGGTGCTCGCCGAGGAACGGCACCGCGCCCGCCGCCGTACCGGTGGCCGACGCCTGGTCGCCGCCGGCCAGCAGCGCGCCCGCGCCGGTCGCCACCCCGGCGACGCCGGCCACGCCGACGCCGGCGAGCGTGATCGCCCGTCGCCGGGAGACCTGGCGATCGGCCCGGGAGTTGCTCGGCTCGCTCGTCGCGTCACCGCCGGCCGGGGTGATCATCGCGCGACGGCCGCCGCGATCTTGCTGACCGGCTCGGCCAGCGCGTTGATCCGGTCCGACAGCTCCTTCAGCTCGGTCTCGCTGAGCTGGGTGTGCAGCTTCCACCCGTCGCCGGCCCGGTGCTTTCCGAGCGCGGCCTCCACGTTGGCGAACTCGCTGTCGAGCTGTTTGACCAGGTCGGGCGCGCGTTGCTCCAGAGCGGGACGCAGCGCGCCGACGGCCGCCTTGGAGCCCTCCAGGTTGGCGTTGAAGTCCCAGAGGTCGGTGTGCGAGTAACGCTCCTCCTCACCGGTGATCTTGCCGCTGGCGACCTCGTCGAGAAGCGCCTTGGCGCCGTTGGCGAGTTGGAGCGGGGTGAGCTTCTCGGCGTTGGCCTTGGCCACGATCGCCTTGACGTCCACCAGCAGCCGGTCGGCGATGGCCCCGTCCTTGCTGACGTCGCCGGTGGTCCAGAGGTCCTTCTCGATCCGGTGGAAGCCGGTGAACTCCATGCCCTCCTCGACCACCTCCTCGCGACCGTCGATCTTCGGGTCGAGGTCGCCGAAGGACTCCGCGACCGGCTCGATCCGCTCCCAGTAGGTGCGGGTCACCGGATAGAGCGCCTTGGCCTTCGCCACGTCGTTGGCCTTGACAGCGGCCACGAACTCCTCGGTCTTCGTCAGCAGCGCGGCGGTCTGGCTCTGCACGTAGCGCTGGTAGCTGGCGGTGGCCTCGGTCAGCGCGGCGTCGGGTGCGACGCTCTCGGCGGTGCCGCTGACCTTCAGCGCCCCCCGGATGCCCCGGCCGCTCATCCCCGGCTTGCAGGCGGTCTCGTAGGTCCCGGCGGGCAGCTCGACCCGCAGCTCACGGCTGAGCCCCGGGGCGATGTTCTCCACCTCGCCCATCACCCGGTCGCCCGCGGCGTAGACGTAGAACTCGTTGACCTTGGAACCGTTGTTCGTCACCTTGAACGTCACCTGACCGGCGTCGATCTCGGTGCTGGCGACCTCGCAGGCGCTGTCGGTGGCCGTGACGGCGATCGGGCCGCCGGCCGCCGCGTCGGCGTCGTCACCGCCGCCGCAACCGGCCAGTCCGGCGACGGCCAGCAACCCGGCGGCGGCGGGTGCGACGATTCGAGTGGTACGCATCGGTGCGAAATCTCCTCGGAAACGGGGCGGATCAGGCGCGCGGGGACGGGGCGGTGGCGGCCGGCTGCGACCGCTCGGCCGGGGCGTTCCCGGCCGGGGCGGCGGGCTCGGCGGTCGGCCGGACCGGCTCGGCCGTGGCCTCGGTAGGCTCGGCCGGCGTCGCGGACTCCGGGGCCGCGGCGGGCTTGGCCGCAGGCGCAGCGGGCCGGGCCGGCTTGCGCAGGAAGAGCACGAGCACCGGCACCGCGTACGCGACCCAGGCGATCAGCTCCAGCACGGTCGGCGCGGCGGTGATGTTGAACATGCCGGCGAGCAGCGCGCCGTACCAGGCGTTCGGGTCCAGCGTGGCGGAGATGTCGAAGGCCTGGTTGTTCAGGCCGGGCAGCACGCCGGCCTCCTGGAAGTCGTGCACCCCGTACTTGAGGATGCCGGCGGCGACCAGGATCAGCAGCGCGCCGGTCCAGGTGAAGAAGCGGCTCAGGTTGATCTTCAGCGCGCTGCGGTACAGCCCGAAGCCGATCGCCACGGCGGTGACGATGCCGCCGGCCAGGGCGAGCAGCGAGTTCAGCCCGGTGCCGCCGGCCACGCTCTCGGCCGCGGCGTAGAAGATCAGCGCGGTCTCCAGGCCCTCCCGGACCACCGCGAGGAAGGCCATCCCGGCGACCGCCAGGGATCCCACGGCAAGCGCGTCGGTGAGCCGGCCGCGCAGCTCGCCCGCGATCGTCCGGGCCGCCTTCCGCATCCAGAAGATCATCCAGGTCACGAACACCACCGCGGCGACGGACGTGACCGCCTCGAAGAACTCGCGCGACTCGGAGGTCCGCAGCAGCGAGGTCGAGGTGTACTGGATCAGTGAGCCGAAGCCGACGGAGAGCGCGACGGCCAGGCCGACGCCGGCCCAGACCTGCGGCAGTCGGTCACGTCGCTGCGACTTCACCAGGAAGGCGACCAGGATGCTGACCACCAGGGTCGCTTCCAGGCCCTCCCGTAGGCCGATCAGGTACGTGGCGAACATCGGTTACTCCGCAGTAGGTGAGGGATGCCTCAGTTAACTTAGGACAGCCATACCTTGCTCCCGTTCTTCCGCCACGTCAAGTTGTTCATGGCAGCGTCACCCCCGCACGGACGAGACCCGGCGCCGTCGGACCCGCGTACGCGAAAGGGACCGGGACGACCGCGCGGCGGCCGACCCCGGTCCCTCCCGGGAGTGCGAAATCAGTAGCGGTAGTGCTCCGACTTGAACGGGCCCTCCGGGGAGACGCCCAGGTAGGCGGCCTGCTCCTTGGTGAGCGTGGTCAGCTTGGCGCCGAGCGCGCCCAGGTGCAGCCGGGCGACCTTCTCGTCCAGGTGCTTGGGCAGCACGTAGACCCCGGTGGGGTAGTCGTCGGTCTTGGTGAACAGCTCGATCTGGGCGATCGTCTGGTTGGCGAACGAGTTCGACATCACGAAGCTCGGGTGGCCGGTGGCGTTGCCCAGGTTGAGCAGGCGGCCCTCGGAGAGCACGATGATGGCGTGGCCGTCGTCGAACCGCCACACGTCGACCTGCGGCTTGATGTTCTCCCGGGTGACGTCGGAGCGCTTCGCCAGGCCGGCCATGTCGATCTCGTTGTCGAAGTGGCCGATGTTGCCGACGATGGCCTGGTGCTTCATCCGGGCCATGTGCTCGTTGGTGATGACGTCGAAGCAGCCGGTCGCGGTGATGAAGATGTCAGCCTGCTCCACCACGTCGTCGAGCGTGGCGACCTGGTAGCCGTCCATCGCCGCCTGGAGCGCGCAGATCGGGTCGACCTCGGTCACCACGACCCGGGCGCCCTGGCCGCGCAGCGACTCGGCGCACCCCTTGCCCACGTCGCCGTAGCCCATGACGACGGCCATCTTGCCGCCGATCAGCACGTCGGTGGCCCGGTTGATGCCGTCGATGAGCGAGTGGCGGCACCCGTACTTGTTGTCGAACTTGCTCTTGGTCACCGAGTCGTTGACGTTGATGGCCGGGAAGAGCAGGGTGCCGGCGCGGTGCATCTCGTAGAGCCGGTGCACGCCGGTGGTGGTCTCCTCGGTGACGCCCTTGATGCCGGCGGCGATCCGGGTCCAGCGCTGGTTGTCCTCGCCGAGCGAGCGGTGCAGCAGGTCGAGGATGACCGCGTACTCCTCGGAGTCGGCGGACTCGACCGGCGGCACGGCCCCGGCCTTCTCGAACTCCGCGCCCTTGTGGACGAGCAGCGTGGCGTCGCCACCGTCGTCCAGGATCATGTTCGGACCCTGCCCGTCCGGCCAGGCGAGCACCTGCTCGGTGCACCACCAGTATTCCGGCAGGCTCTCGCCCTTCCAGGCGTAGACCGGGACACCGGCCGGGGCCTCCGGGGTGCCCTCGGGGCCGACCACGATCGCCGCGGCGGCGTGGTCCTGGGTGGAGAAGATGTTGCAGGACGCCCAGCGGACCTGCGCGCCGAGCGCGACCAGGGTCTCGATCAGGACGGCGGTCTGGACGGTCATGTGCAGCGAGCCGGTGATGCGGGCACCGGCGAGCGGCTGGGCCTCGGCGAACTCGCGCCGGATCGCCATCAGGCCGGGCATCTCGTGCTCCGCGAGCCGGATCTCCTTGCGCCCGAACTCGGCGAGCGACAGATCCGCCACCTTGTAGTCGCCCTCGGCGAGGGTGCTCGGCCGGGCGCCGCTGCGGGCTGCCGGAAGCGTGCTGGTCATGGAAGCTCCTGTCGAAGGAAGTGCTGCGCAGCTTTTCACCTTACGCGCGTGGGCCGGCTCACCCTGGCCCGGTTGGCCGGGGCCGGCAGACGACAGCGCACGGGGCGGTCGGTCGTGAACGGACTTTCCGCCCACGGCTCGGCCGCCCCGTGCATCCCCCCGGTTTGGTTCCCCGCGCGTTCCCGGACCTTCGTCGCGACAACGCTGCGCACTCATAAGGTAACAGCGGGTGTTCGCCGGGTCGGGCTGTTTCCGCGAAATCAGCGGATCAGCGCAGGCCGCAGGTGGCCACGAACGCCTCGCCGTCCCCGGTGAGCGTGAGCGCGGCACCCGCCGCCGTACCGACCGCCGACTGCCCCGCGTCCAGGGTCACCTCGCCGACCCCGTCGGCCACGGTCAACCGGCCGGCCCGGCAGAGCACCACCCGCGGGCCGGGCAGCGTCAGCCGCGTCCCCGTCGCAGCGGCGCTCACCGTGACGTGGTGCAGCGCGAAATCCTCCACCGGCACCGGCCAGGCCAGCACCCCGGGCGCCACCGGCTCCGGCCGGACCACCGGGTCGGCCAGCACCTCGAACCGCAGCACCCGCAGCAGCTCGTCCACGTCGACGCGCTTCGGGGTCAGCCCGCCGCGCAGCACGTTGTCGCTGGCCGCCATGATCTCCACACCGGTGCCGCGCAGGTAGGCGTGCAGGTTTCCGGCCGGCATCCAGATGCCCTCGCCGGGCGACAGCCGGACGCGGTGCAGCAGCAGCGCCACCACCACGCCCGGATCGGCCGGATAGCCGGCCGCCAGCGTGCGCACCAGCGCGGCGTCCGGCGACGCCGGGCCGGCGACCGCCCCCGCCAGCACGGCCGCCACCAGCCCCGCGCGCTCCGCCGCCGGCCAGCTCAGCAGCGCACGCACGGCCTCCCGCAGCCCCGCCGGCCCGGCGCGCAACGCCGCCACCACCGGCTCCAACGCGGGTACGCCGAACGCGGCGATCGCCTCCGCCGAGTCGGCCGGGTCGCGGAAACCGCAGAGCGCGTCGAACTCCGAGAGCGCCACCAGCAGTTCCGGCTTGTGATAGGGGTCGACGTAGTTGACCTGCCCGGCGTCGGCCGCGTGCCCGGTGCGGGCCTGCTCGGCGTCCGGATGCGCCTGGAGACTCAGTGGCGCGTCCGCGGCCAGCACCTTCAGCAGGAACGGCAACCGGATGCCGAACCGACCCACCAGGCGCTCGCCCAACCAGTGCTCCGGCTCGGCCACCAGCAGATCGGTGAGGCTCACCGGTCGACCGTCCCGATCGACCGTGGCCGGGGCGCCCGGGTGGGCACCCAGCCACAGCTCGGCCTCCGGCCCGTCGCTCGGCGCCGGCCGGCCCTGCAACTCGGCGATCGCGGTACGCGATCCCCAGGCGTAGTCCCGGATCCGGCCCTGCAACAACTCCATCGGTCAGCTACCGGACCGTCCGGCCACCTCGTCGACCGCCCCGGCCTGCGGCGTGGTCGCGCCGGCGTCGTCGACCGCCCCCTCCGGCACCGCGGTGTCGGCCGCCTGCCCGGTGCCCGCCCGCTCCGCCGCCACGCTGTAGATGTCCGGCTCCAGATAGATCACCCGGGCGATCGGCACCTCGCGGCGGATCCGTGCCTCGACCGCGTTGATGCCCCGGGCCAACTCCTCGGCGCTCTCGCAGGGCGGCACCCCGATCTTCGCGGCCACCATCAGCTCCTCCGGGCCGAGATAGAGCGTCTTCATGTGGATGATCCGCTCGACCTCCGGGCCGCCGGTGACCGCCCGCTCGATCTTGGCCAGCTCGCTCCGCTCGGCGCCCTCACCGAGCAGCAGGCTCTTCGTCTCGATCGCCAGCGTGATCGCGATGATCACCAGCAGCACACCGATCATCGCGGTCCCGGCGGCATCCCACATGCCGTTGCCGGTCGCGAGCGTCATACCGACACCGAAGAGCGCGAAGACCAGACCGATCAGGGCGCCGAAGTCCTCCAACAGCACCACCGGCAGCTCCGGGGCCTTGGCCCGGCGGATGAACCGGACCCAGGTCTGGTTGCCCCGGATGTGGTTGGACTCCTTGATCGCGGTGCGGAAGGAGAAACCCTCCATCACGATCGCGGCGAGCAGCACCGCCACCGGCACCCACTGCCAGCTCTCGATCGGGTGCGGATCGGACGCCTTGTGGTAGGCCTCGTAGAGCGCGAACAGGCCGCCGAGGCTGAACAGCACGATCGCCACGATGAACGCGTAGATGTAGCGCTCCCGCCCGTACCCGAACGGGTGCTGCGGGGTGGCCTCCCGCTTGGCCCGCCGACCACCGATCAGCAGCAGGCCCTGGTTGCCGGAGTCGGCCACCGAGTGGATCGACTCGGCCAGCATCGACGACGAGCCGGTCAGCAGGAACGCGACGAACTTGGTGACGGCGATGCCGAGATTCGCCGCCAGGGCGGCGACGATCGCCTTTGTGCCCCCGTTGGCGCTCATTCTCCGCCTCGCTCGATGCCGCACGTGGTCACTGGTTTGCCAGCTCCTTCATTTCCGTGATGGCCGGAACCGCCATCGGGTCCAGGCCGTGTGCCAGGGCGAGGTAGACCGAGGCGAAGTCGGGGACCGCCACCAGTGACGCGAGCCGCTCCAGCGCGGAGCCGCCCTCGGCGGTCACCACGTCGCAGCGCACCCCGCGCCGCTCGGCGAGGGTCTGCACCGCGTCCGCGCGGCGCTCCTCCACCGCCAGCGGCTCGTCGGTGTCGTCGTCGGCGTTGAGCCCGCCGTCGCGCAACAGCACCAGCCGCAGCCGGATCCCGTCGGCGTCGGAGTCGTCCGGATCGGCGAAGATGTCCCGCTCGCCCTCCGCCAACCCGCCGAAGACGCCGTCGAGCAGGCCCACCCGGCCCCGACCGGCCTCACCGAGCGCGCCGCTGACCACCGGGTAGCGGGCATTCGCCGACAGCGTGTCACCGAACCGGCGGGCCGCGACGGTGGCCAACGGGGACGACCCCCAGACGATCGGAACCGAACCGGCCAGGCCCAGCGCGAGGGACTTCGCCGGGTTGACGAAAGACTCGGCGGTCGACCGGCACCTGTCGGCGTCGGCGTCCAACCGGGCCGCGGTCTCCGCCAGATCCGCCTCGTTGACCTTCACCAGCCCGAGCGCCCGGGCGGCGAGCAGGACGGGCACGGTCAGCGCCCAGAGGCTGGCCCGGGCCGGGGCACGCCGGGGCACCGGGACGAACGGCGCCCGGGCCCGCTCGGCCACCGACTGGAGTTGCGAGTCCGGCGCGCCGACCGCGACCAGGCGGGCCCCACGCCGGTGCGCCGCCTCGGCCGCGCCCAGCGCCTCGGGACTGCGGCCGGAGGCGCTCACCGCGATGACCACGTCCGCCGCGCCCACCCAACCCGGCACGCCGGCGCTGCGGTGCGGGATCACCGGCACCGGGCAGCGCGGCCCGGCGACCGTGGCCAGCACGTCCCCGGTACGCCCGGCGGTGCCGATGCCGGCGATGACCACCGCCCGCGGCCGACCGTCGTCACCGAGCACGCCCAGGTTCGCCTCGGCGGCCAGCGCCGCCGACTCGCGCACCTGCGCGCCGGCGGAGGCGGTGAACCGCAGCATCCCGCCCGGGTCGCGCTCGGCCAGCAGCGCCGGATTGTCCAGCAACGCCTCGTCCGCGTGCCGGTGTCCACTGACCCCGGCCGTACCGTCCATCACCGCGACGACCCGCCACGCGCGTCGTCGGCGCCGGGGCCACCACGCGCCTCGTCCAGGAGCAGCACCGGGACGTCGTCCCGTACCTCGAAGACGCGACCGCACTCGGTGCAGGTCAACGTCTGCGCCTGCGGGTCGTAGTCGAGCGGGGCGTGGTGTGTGTCCGGGCAGGCGAGGATCTCGAGCAACTGCGGGTCCAGGGCCACGGCGCGGCTCCTTCCACGTATGCGGTCTCACCGGTCGGCGGTGCCGTCCGGCGCACGCGATCTTAACGGCGAACCGGCCCCGGCACCGGAATGTGTTCGGCACCCGCCGACCGGCCCGGCGGCCGGGTCACGCCGGCATCACCCACGGTCACCGTAACCCCGGTACCCGGCCGGGTTCCGGCTCAGTCCGGCAGCCGGGGCAGGATGCTCGTGGCATCCCCGGCCGGCGGGGGCGGAGGCGCCCCGTACACGTTGCCGGCCGGACGGGGCGGGGTCCCGCCGCCGTACCCGGTCGGGGCCGGCCCGGGCGTCCCGGAGCGGTAGGTGGTGCTGCCGCGCGGCAGCGGGACCGGAGACTCGTCGGCGGCCGGGCCGTCGTCCGTCCGGTCCGCCCGGCTGCGGCGCACCAGCAGGACGATCAGAGCGGCGCCGACGACGACGAGCGCGATACCGAACCACATGATGAGGGAGCCTCCGAAGGACGAGTCGTCGGCAGCGGCGTCGGCAGCCGGACCGACGGCGGCGACCACCGCCGACGTACCGGCCGTCTCGGCCGGCGTGGACGCGGCGGCGCTGGGCGTGGGCGTCGGTGTGGGCTTGCGGGAAGGGGTCGGGCTCGGGGTCGGCGGACGCTTCGCACCCACCACCCGGGCCGAACCGCCGGCCCGGCCGAGCACCTGACCGTTCGCGGCGCTCGCCTCACCGGCAAGTTCCAGCCGCCCGCCGACAGCCCCGGCCAGGAACGTCACCCGGTAGCGCACGTTGGCGGTCCGCCCCTTGCACAGCGGACGGTCGACCGGCGCCACCTGGGCGGTGGATACGGCGCCACCACCGCCGGCGACCGGCACCGCCACCCAGCGTCCGCCGGTCGCCACCTCCACCCGCACCTGGTCCGCCCGCAGGCCGTCCAACCTCAACCCGAGCGCGGTACGCACCTGCACGCAACCCTCGGTGCGCCTGCGCACCCCGATCGTCACCGCGCCCGCCGAACCGCCGGCGGTGAACTTGCCGGCGGAGCGCAGCCCGACCCGGTCGCCCTCGGCCATCGCCGGGGACGCCGGGGCGGCCACCAGTGCGCCCAGCGTCACGCCGACCATGGCCCAACGCGCCGTGTGCCGCCTGACCGACATCTCCACCTCACCGTTCCCGTCCCGGACGAAGATCCGCCGGTCAGGTTACTACCGGGCCTCCCGGGCACCCGCCCATCGAGCGCTCGACATGTGTGCCGCGACACCCGGCGGACGTCAGCCCAGGTCACCGACTCACCCCCGGTTCCACGCCGTCTCGCGCTGGCGCTGGCGCTGGCGCTGGCGCTGGCGCTGGCGCTTCGAGATCTTGGTACGAAACGGCCCTCATAGGGGCACTTTCCTACCAAGATCTTCGCGTTTCTTGTTAGGTGGGAGGCGCATCCCTGCTGGTGGGACAGGTTGCGGGGCTTGAGCAGTTGAGAGTGTTACGAGGGTTCGGTGTCGCTGCCGGGGACGGCGGTCGCGATGCTGGGGTCGGCCCCCGGGTCGCCCGCCCGCTGGAGTTGCTCCTCGAACATCACGAAGGTGCGCCGCCGAATGCCGGTCACGAGCGCCGCCTCCTCCGGGGTGAACGCACGCCGCTCGGCGACGGCCTGCTCCTCGATGGCCCGCACGGTCTCGTAGAGCGCGAACACCGGCCCCTCGCCCCTCAGACTCAATCCGCGCTCTTCCTCAACACGCTGCACGAATTGCCCAACCGACCGGACGAAGACCTCTCCACCCATGGCGAAAACAATCTCGTCGATGATGTCGTCAGCAACCTGCCAGCCGCCCGTTTGGAGATCCAACCGCCAGGCGGTCAGACCGCCCTCCGCTGTCGGAGTGATCTTCACCGGGGTGTCGTTGTAGTCGTAGTAGCCGGCGAGGCTGAGCCCGTCCGCCGCATCCTTCATTACTGTCCACCGCTCAGGGTCGATTGAAGTGCGGCCCAGAAGTGCTCACGCTGGCGCCGGATGATGCCCTTTCGGATCGCTGATTCCGCGACAGTCAGATTACGGCCCTCGCTCCGGGACACCGCCTCCAGGTCACGCCAGACCTCGAACAGGGAGTGCTCCCACTCCGCCACGCGGTCCAGCGCGGCCAACTGCAGCCGGAACTCGCCAATGTGCCCGGTAGAGGTCCGCAGCAGGAACTGGATGTCTCGATATCCACTGTCCTGAGGGACACGGAACCGATCCTCGAATCGCGCCACCTCGACACGAGGGTTGGCGCACAGACTCGCCAGCCCCGCGTAGAGATCATCCACTGTCTCGTACGACACCCTGCCGGCGGCCAGATCTCGGAGGCGGTCGGCCCTGCCGCCGTTTCGGGCGATCTTGTCCTCAGCTCGAACGCGATCCTTCGGCCCAGGCCGTGGCTTGTACTCGGCCCCGTCCGTCGACAGGCCCGCCAGCTCACTACCGAGTAAGTCGAGCTCGCGTTGCGCTGCCACCGCATCTCGATACAGCTGATCCAGGTAGGACTTCACATAGGTCGGCTCGGCAAGGTGGTCCCGGTCGAAGCCCGGCTGGACCGGTACTGGACGCGCACCGTCGAATCTCCGACTCACCTCGATCTGTGCCAGGCTGAGCGGAGTGGCCTCGACGGAGGATACGGGTGCCGAGGCGACGGCCTCGGCACCATTGGTCCGGATCTCCTGCAACACGTCCTGCAGCACGTCGATGGCCTGCTGGTGGCTGGCCAGGTGGTGCAGGGTCACCGGTCGGGCGGTCAGCGAGTTGGCGAGTTCCGGGGTCGCCCGGATCATCCGTACCAGGTCGGGCCGCTCCGCGAGCTGCCGCACCAGCGTCTCGGCGAGCAGTTCTTCCCGCCGTGGCGGCGCCTCCCAGCTCTGGTCCAGCATCCGCTGAACGCGCGGGTCGGCGAGCAGGCCGGTCAGCTCACCGGCGGCGGTCTCGTCCAAACCCGGCACGAGCCGTCGCAGCGTCGGCCCGTCGGCGTGCTGCGCCAACTCGACAGGCGTCACCCCGCCGGCGAAGGCGTCGTCCAGGCTGCCGCTCGTCGCCAGCGCGTCCCGGACATAAAGCCCGGCGGCGATCCGGTCCGCGTGTGCCTGCCGGTGCGACCGGCGGACCCGATCCGGCTCCGGCTCGCCCGGCGGCACGCTGCCCGGCGACACCCTTCCCGGGGGCACGCTCCCCGGGGGAGCGCTGCCGGACAGCGAGGGGCCGGCCGGGCGGTGGAAGGTGGTCGATTCGCCGAGCAGGTGGACGTGGTTGAAGTCCGGTGCCGGCCCACCGTCGAGTAAAGGCGGGTCCGGCGGACGTGGTGGTGCCGTGCGGTGGCGCGGCTCGGGCAGCACGTTGTAGGTGCCGGGCGGTCGACCGGCGAGCGGCATCGGGCGGCCGTCCGGTCCGAGGACCAGCGCGTCGATGCCCACCACGTTGGTGTCGAGCGGCACCCCGCGGTGGCGGTAGAGCGGTTGGCCCGCCACCACCCCCGTCTGTGGGTCGAGGTAGAGAACCGTGCCGTTCTGGTTGAGCGCCACCCAGGCGTGCGAGCCGCCGCCCTCGAAGCTGGTGATGAGGAAGGCATAGCTGCCGTGACCGCCGGCCGCCAGTTGCGCGTGCAGGTCCCGGTAGCCGCGATCGACAAGCATCCGCGGGTCCCGGCCGGAGCGATCGGGCCCGCACAGGTCCTGGAAGCGCCCGCCGGTCGTCTCCTCGATCCGCAGCGGACCGTCCAACTCGCCGCCGACCGGCCGGTGGACGTCGCCCGCCAGATACCCGTCGAAGGTACGCGGCGCGGCGACCCGCGGCCGGCCGTGCATCCAGGTGTCGTAGAGCGACAGCGTGCAGTCGAGGCAGTTGATGCCCCGGGTGGCGTCGGCGGCCGGCCCGCCGTCGTTCGCCAGTCGGAACCACCCACCGCGCCGGGGATCGGCGGTCCGGGCCACGGTGCCGTCCGGGTTGCGGGGCATCTGCCGTTCGAGGTCGGTCTGGTGCAGGGCGAGCGGCGGCCGAAGGCCACCACGCCGCCCGTAGGGGCGGGACCGGTCGACCGGCGGTGGATGCCCGTGGCCGGTGAGCGCGGAGTGGTCGGCCGTCTCCACCGCGCCGAGGGCCAGGTCTGCCACGTCGTCGTTGATCCGGTAGAAGTCGAGATCGTCCTCGACCATCACCCGCTCGGGCGCCTGCTTCCCGGCGAGGACGTGCCGTGCCTCCTCGCGCAACTCGGACGCCTCGATGCCGGCCTCATGCGCCTCTCGGTGCCAACGCTCGGCTGCCAGGGTGCGTCCCTCTCGGCGGAGTTCCGTAGCCTGTGCCGCCCAGTCACTGGCCCGTTCCTCGTGATAGGCGGCGCGTTCGTGGAGCCAGTCCGCCCTCGTCTGACGCCGACGGTCCTCGAACCAGTCCCGTTGAGATCGCAGATAACCCCGATAGCGACGCCGATCGAAGGCTTCCCGGTCGGCCGCCAGGCGCGCTGCCCTCTCCTGATCACCATGAGGACTCGGGGGCGTCGGGCCGAGCGGGTGGGAGACGCCCGGCAGCGCTGGTGTCGAGTGCCGTGGAGCCAACGTCTCCAGAAGCGGGAAGCGAGGATTCGGCACGTTCCCTACACCAGGAGGGGACACCGCCGGCACCGGCGGAACTGGCGCGTGGACCGACGGGGCGGTCACCGGCCCTGGTTGCGCGGGACCAGTCACCGGTGAAGCGCGGTCCGGAGACGGGGGCGCCGCGGAATGCGGCGCCTCGGCAGCCGATGTGCTGAACGAGGTCGGAGCCGTTGCCGCCTGCACCGACGCCGGCTGGTGGGGAGCACCGGTGTCGGCCGGACCGGCCAGGGCTGCGCCGGCGGCGGGCACGTCGGTGGCTACCGAGGACAGGGTCGGGTCGGCGATGGTGGATAGGTGCGCCGGACTGGCCGTCGCGGCGCTCGCCAATGCGTCCCCCGCAGCAGGCGGCGATGAGGTGGTCGCCTCCGGGGCCGGTCGCGCCGGGTCGACCGGGGCGGGCTGGTGCGTCGCGGCATCGGAGGTCGGCAGGGCCACCGGCGGCGAATCGGCGGCCAGGGGGTGACCGACGGTCGGATCGCCGGGGTGGACGGGGGGCGACGCGGTGGACAACTGTGCCGGGGCGAGCCCGGCCGCCTCGATGCCGGGCGGCACGTCCAAGCCGAGCGGCGGAGCGGTGAGGCCGCCCAGCTTCCCGTCGAGCCGGTGGTGCAGCGCCGTGTCGGCCTGCCCGGTGGCGGATCCGCTCACCCCGGAGGCGGCGGCGCGGGCCAGATCCTCCACCGACGGGCCCTGGCCGGTGGCGAGGCCGGCCGCGGTCTCGGCGAGGCTCTCGCCTGCCATCTCCCGCCCGAAACGTTCCCCGATCTGCGCGAATCGCCCGCTCGCGTGCCGCCCCAGGCCGGCGAGGGGCGCGGCGGCGCCACCGGCGAAGCCGCCCAGGCCCGACGCGCCCACGTCGGTCAGGTCCAGGCCGTCCCGGCGACCGGTGGAGTTCTGGTATGCCTGGGTCGCCAGGCTGGTGCCCGCCTCCTGCCCGGCCTCCACCAGACCACCGAGCGCCGCCCTGCGGGCGAGCCCCCGGGCACCGCTCCTGACGACCTCTTTCGCAGCCCGTTCGCCCGCCTCCTTCAACCCTTCCCTGATCGCCTTGCGGGCCAGTTGGGCGACGAGCCGTTTGAAGATCTGCTGCACCGCGACCCGGGTGGCGGCGACCGCGGCACCGGCCGCCGGCGACGCCGCGCCAAGTGTGAGCGCCGTGACCACCGCGAGGGACAGCAACTCCACGACCAGGATGCCCAGCTCGATCCAGGCTTCCAGCTTCGCGCCCTCGATATCGCAACCGCAGGAGTCGACCAGCCGCCCCAACTCGTCGGTGGCGGCCACGAGCACGTGCAGCGGGGCGTCCTCGCCCCCGGCCACCTTGTCCCAGGCCGTGTCGAATGCGTGGGCCACCAGCCCGACCCCGCCGTACCCGCTCTTCACCTCGCCGGCCGCCGTGGTGGCGTCGTCGCGTGGCCCGGCCAGGACGCCGGCCACGCCGTACCACCGGTCGGCCAGGTCCCAGACGGCGCGCTCGTTGCCCTCCGGCCACTCCACGCCGACCACCCAGTCGAGCGCCTCGTAGATCCAGCCGGGCACGTCCCAGGGGCAGTAGTCGAGTGGATGTGGGATCGGGCTGGGCAGCATGCTCACGCGGGTCCTCCGGTCAGCGCCAGGGCCGATGCGGGGTGTGCCGTTGGTGCGGGAGATTCCCGAGATCGCGGGCGGTGCTCAGGTCCGTCTCCACGGTCGCGGTGACCGACCGGAGCACGTCGGAGCCGATCCCGTCGAGCGACCGGCCGAGCAGTTCCCACGCCCGCAGCAGCGTCTCGGCGTACCCCTGGTATTGCTTGTCGAACGCGGCGCCGATGTCGTCGCGCCCCCACGGGCGCTGCGCGCCCGCCGCGGCGATCGGATCTCCGGTCTCACGCCGGGCCGCGGTCACCGCCTTCCCGGTCGCCGCCAGGTCGGCGCCACCGCGCCGGGCCCGGTCCGCGTCCAGCCAGATCTCCTCCCCGGCCACCTGTCACTCGCCGCGCGAGGCAACGGCGTCGGCCCGGCCCAGCAGCGCACCGAAGTCATGGGTACGCAGGAAGTCGACCGACGGCGAGCCGGGCGGCAGATAGCCGGCGACCAGCTCACGGGTGGCGTCGGCCGCGGCGGCGGACGCACGCAGCACGGTTTCGGTGATCTTCCGACTCAGCGCCCGGGCGTCCCGGTCGTGGAACACGCCGGGGCTCACCTCGACGCTGATCAGCTCACCTCGCGCCCCGACCACCGCGGTGACCTGACCGTCGGCGGAGCGTTCGGTCACCCGCAGCTCGGTCAGCTCACGCTGGAGTTCGTCCAGACCGGACCGGAGTCGCCGGTATTGCCCGTACACCTCGTCGAACCGCGCCCGAAGTGCACGGTTCGCATCCCGGTCCACACTCTCAGCCACCGCCGCACCCCTCCCGTCACCGTGGGTAGGGCCGACCATACCGGGTGCCACGAACTCCGTGGGGTCCGGTAATTTCAGGTGGTGATCGAGCGACAGCAGGCCGAGCAGATCGCCTCGGCGTGGGCGCGGCGGGACTCCGACCGCCTCGGCTTTCCCTGCACCGCGGTGATCGAGGAGTTCGACCTGGGCTACGTGATCGTGTCCACGGTGTCCACCGAGGCCCGCGCCCTTCCCGGCGACCTGCCGACCACGGTCATCGACAAGGAGACCGGCGAGGTGTCCACCTGGCCCCGGGTGCCGGCGGACGCGGTCGAGCAGATGTACCGCCAGCGCCGGCCGCCCGAGCCCCGCGCCCCCCGCACCGTCGATCCGGCCGGGCAACTGCTCCGCGAGCTGACCCGGCTGCCCACCCCCGGCACCGCGGCACACCTCACCCTGGACGGCCGGCTGCACGTCGCGCAGGGCGCCAAGGGCGACGTCGAGTTGCGGCACCACCCGCTCGTCCGGTCCTACCTGGACGATCTGCCCGCCGGCCACCTGGTCCGGGGCGGTGAGCGGCACGCCGAGATGATCGTCGTCTCCGACGCGCTGCACGAACACGACCACCGTCGCGCCGCCGAGGGGCTTCCGCCGCTCTCCGACGAGGATGCCCGCCGCCTGTTGGCCACGGGTCGAATCGAGTGCTTCCGCGTCCGCGAACCGGGCGATCCGGCCGGCGGGCCGTCCGACCTGCGCTGCGAGTCGTGCATCAGGTTCCTCGTGCACTTCGACGTGCTGCCCTGGCCGGAGCTGGCCTACGTCGAGGAGTGGCGTCCGGATCCCCAGACACCCCCCGATCGCGACCGGTTCCCCCCCGAGGTCGCGGACGCGCTCGTGATAGCCGGCTGGCGACCGCACTTCGGGGATGAGGTGTCGGCCGCCACCTCCGTCCGGAAGGTCACCGAAGTCAGCGGCACGCAGCACGACCATGCTTCTTTCCCGGCCGCCCTGGCGACGCTCACCGCCTTTCCCGGGCTGGTGAGCGCCCGGCAAGGTCCAGGTGAGGCGGTGTGGATCTCGCGTTTCGAGGTACGACCGCGAAAGGTCGCGCATACCGCCGACACCCTTGCCGACTTCGGCGCGGTCCTGGGCACCCGCCTCTTCCCACTGGGCAGCGAGCGTCAGGAGAGCATCCTCGCCGTCGACGAGCAGGGCCGGGTCTTCGCGCTCGACCAGGCCGGCGAGTGGTTCCTCGGCGCCGACATCGACGCCGCCCTCACCACGCTGCTGCTCGGCCGCGCCCCCGCCCGGGTGCGCGACGACGGCACCTGGTGAGCCGCGGATCTCAGCGGCTCACCCCGACCGTCGCGGATCTCAGCGCAGCAACTGCACCAGGTTGTGGCGGACCAGGTTCTTGCCCGGCTCGCGGATCGCGTCCATGGCCGCCGCGTTGAGCAGGACGCAACTGCCCGACGGCCCGGTGATCGTCACGGTCACCACCCGGTTGTTGTCCAGATTGGTCACCCGCAGCCGGGTACCCACCGGGAACTGACCGCTGGTGGCGGCCGGGGCCCCGCTCTCGGCGGAGAAGGTGATCGCCCCGGTGCAGGCGCTGCCGCCGACCGGCTGGGCGTTGCCCGGCCGGGTCTCGACCGGCTGCACGTCGCCGGGGACCGGAGCGGTGCCGTCGAGGCGTTCCACCACGTTGCGGCGGATGACGTTCTTGCCCGGCTCGCGTACCAGGTCCATGGCGGCGGCGTTGAGCAGCACGCAACTGCCCGACGGCCCGGTCACCGTCACGGTTGTCGCCTTGTCGTTGTCCAGGTTCGTCACCCGCAGTCGGGTGCCCACCGGGAACCGGTCACTTGTCGCCGCGGGCGGGCCGCCCTCGGCCGAAAAGGTGACCGAACCGGCGCAGACCGCCCGCCCGGCCGGCGCGGTCTGCGCGAAACCCATTCCCGTGCCCACCGAGACGACCACGCTGGCGGCCACCGCCATGGTCGCCGCCAGCACGTGCTTGCGCTGCACCCTCACGTTCTCTCCCGTCGTCGGTGTCGTTCGACGCCTGGTACGGATGGGAGGGCCGGACCGTTCATTCCACCGGAGCGATCCACACGGAGAGTGACGAGTGTGATCTGTCCGAGATCTTGCAGCTCGTGTCCGGGACGCCGATGGGATGCTGAGGCACCCGCACCGGACCGGAATCCCACCTCTCGACAGGAGTCCCCGCATGTTCGTAGCGCTCGTCACCGCCGCCGCCGTCGGGCTCGCGCCGGGAGCCGCCGTCGCCGCCTCGGAACCCACGATCTCGGTCAACTGGCTCGGCACCGCCGACGTACGCGCGCACACCGCCACGGTCGGCGGACGGTTCGACTGCGGCGACGAGCGCGGCCTGGCGTACATCGAGGTCCACCTCGGCCAGCGGGTGCGGCGTGCCTCGATCACCGGCTTCGGCTTCGGCGTGATCGGCGCCTGCACCGACGAGCGCACGGCCGGCACCTGGACCTCGACCATTCCCGCCGACCAGGGCGCCTTCCGGGGCGGGCCGGCCACCGTCACCGCGCGCCTGGTCGTCGAGCCCAACTCGCTCACCGAGACCACCGAACCGCTGCGCCTCGTCGCGAATTGCTCCCACCACCGGGCGTGATCCGGTGGCAGGCGGCCGGCGGTGTATCGGATAGCTGACAGGACAATGCCTTCGACCAGCAAATGACCGTTTCCCCGACGGAAAAAGGCCGAGTAAAGGATCGAGTTTCCTGGTTGCCCTGTCCCACAGTGTCGGCATGCCCTCTTCGAGATCTCGAAAGCTGCGTACCCTCGCCGCCGCCGCCTCGGCTCTCGGTCTCGCGATCGTCGCGATCGTCTGGGGTCTGCGTGGTGTGGAGGTGACCAGTTGGCTGGCCGGTGTCGGCAGCTTCGTGGCGGCCGTCGCGTCCCTCTCCGCCGGCACCGGCGGCCAGCTCCCCCGCCGGTTGGGGCACCGCTTCACGGCGAGCCTCGGTGGTCGGATCCGCCGGGTGGCCGTCTCCGGTGAGGGCGACAGCAACTTCCACGCCACGAGTGGCGGTGTGATCGAGGACATCCGGGCGACCGGAACGCCTGTCACGTCGCCGTCGCTTCCCGAGCCGGCCCCGGCGCGGGGCGACACCGTAGCCCCCGAAACCGAACCCACCGTCCGGGTGGTCGACGGTCTGATCGACCGCGGTGACCAGTTGCGTGCGGTGCTCGATGGCATCCGCGATTCCGGCCGGGGAACCTTCGCGGTGGTCGGTGGGCACGGCATGGGCAAGACCTCGTTCCTGTCCATGCTGCGCGACGCCGTCCGCCGGGAGTTCCCGGACGCGGTGCTGATGCCGATGCGACCGCAGGAGTCGCCGGAGTTGTACGGGCTCAGCGAGGCCTACAGCGGCCAGTACGGGTCCGCGGTCACGCCGGCCGTCGCCGCCCTGCTCCTGGACAAGTCGGCGCAGTTCCTCGGCGACCTGGTGCAGGACGTGGTCGGACAGTTCGGCACCTTCGTCGTCGCGAAGGAGGGGGTGCCGCGTGCGTCGAACGTGACGATGAACAACACGTTCGTCGCGAAGTCCTGGGGCGCCATCTCCAACGCCCAGGTCGACGTCAACGTGAAGGGTCCGGCGGAAAGCGCCATCGAACGGCTGAGTCGGGCCCAGCGACGCATCGACGACGCCTTCCTCGCCGACTGGCGCGCCTTCCTGGCCGGCCGGCGGGCGATCCTCATCCTCGACGGATTCGAGACGCTCATCGACGACGCGGTGGGCCAGTGGTTCGTGCGGCTCGCCCGACGCCTGCCGGACACCGCCGTGGTGCTGTCGCTGGTGCCGCGCGAGTATGCCGAGCACGGCCGCCGGGTCCTGGATCCGGACCTCATCGAGGAGCTTCCGCGGTTCACGGTGGCCGAGGCGCACTCCTACCTGACGTACCACTTCGGCGATCGGGCCGAGATCTGTCTCGCGCAGGCGGTCACCAAGTTCACCGGCGGTCATCCGTACGGGCTCCGGCTCGTCCGACAGTTCATCAGCGCCCATCTCGACGAGGCGCTGGTCCCGGGCCGTCTGCGGGAGATGCTGATCGACCTCTCCGACGGCGGTGACCCGCAGCTCGACCGGCTGGTCCGCGAGGTGATCCAACCCGACCGGAACCCGAGCGTGTGGCGGGTGGCCGAGGTGGCGTCGCTGTTGAACAGCTTCGACGTGCCGATGCTCGTCGACCTGCTCGGCAGCGAGGATCCCCCGGCCGGTCCGGACCAGGTGAGCAACGCTGTACGACAGATCGAGCGGCTCGGTCTTCTCGATCCGCTGTCGGTCGCCGGTCGGTTCCGCCTGCACGACTTCATCCGGCCGGCGATGTCCGAGGCGGTCCGGCGGTTCACGCCGGACCGGTGGGCGCGCATCCACAGCCGGGCAGCCGGCTACTACTACCGCCAGATCACCGAGATCGAGTCGAAGACGGAGACGGCGTACGGGTCCTGGTTCAAGTACGAGGACGCCGTGTGGCAGATGCACGAGACCGAATGGATGTACCACTCCGCCCAGTTGTCCGGCGATCGGGACCTGACCCGGGCGCAGTTCGTGGTGCTGTTCCTGGAGGCGTTCTGGTGGTGGGGCCTGTACGTCGACTTCGCCTTCTGCCACCAACTGCTGGAGAGTTGGCAGCGGGCGGCGCAGGACGACGTGGACCGGGATCTGCTCGACGAGATCCGCCGCTTCCACGCGAACTACCCGACCGGTCCGGACAAGCCGGCGGGTGAGCACTGGACGGAGGCCCGGCACGCCCTGCGTACGGTGGGGGAGCTCTGCGGGGTCCGCCACGGCTGGCAGGCTCCGGGCCGCTCGCCGGAAGCCGAGGGGGTCTTCCGTCGGGCGTGGCTCTACCTGCGGTTGTTCACCGCGCACACGTTCTGGTACGACAACCGGTTCGCCGACGCCGAGCGGGCCTACCGGCAGTTGGAGTCGGAGTTCGCCGACCTCGACGACGACTGGATGTTCGCCTGGCTCTACTTCGAGTGGGCGGAGGTCGCGTACGCGGCGGGTGACCACGCCTCGGCCGCGGACCGGTGCCGCCGGTCGAGCGGGATGATCCGCCGGGTGGCGGAGGCGGGTGAGGTCGACTCGGAGCTGCTGGCATACGTGCACCGGCTGCTTGCGGACCTGTTGCACGACGCCGATCCGGTCGCCGCCGCGCGGGAGTACGGGCAGGCGGTCAAGCGGGCCTTCGTGTTCCATCGCATGGCCAACTCACTCGAGCCCGTGGTCAGCGCTCCGGACGAGTACACCAGCCAGTTCTACGCGGAGATGACGACCCGGGCGGCGGGCCGGGTGCCCGGGTGGGCGGGGCACAGCTCCTTCCCGGACATTCTGGCGGCGCTGGTCGAGCCGACCGCGGGCGAGGCGCCGGACGTCGCGCGCCTCGACGCGGACGGTCCGGCGCTGGCCGCCACGCTCTTTCCGCGTGGGCCCCGGCCGAATGAGCTGTATCAGCGCCGGGGGCCCTTCACCGACTACTGGGGTGACGTGGTGGAACGACTTGACCTGGACGCCGAGGTCGAACTCGACGCCATCGACCGGCTCGCCGACGCGCTGCGGGGCTGATCAGTCGCTCGGCAGCCGGAGGCGGTCCGCCAGCCAGTCGGCCTGCCAGCGTCGCTCCTCGTCGTGGCGGTCACCGCCCGGTTCGGGGCGGCGGGACCGCGCGGCCCGGGCCGCGACGTAGCCGAGCGCGGAGGCCGGGTAGATGGTGACCATCTCGACCGCGTCGGCCAGGTAGCCGCATACGAGCGCCGCCGACGGTCGGTCGGCCCGCGCCGCCGCCTCCTGCCGGCGCAGCGCCAACTCCCGCAGGCCGGTGAGCGGACCGGGGCCGGCGGGCGACTCCCCGGCCGGTGACGCCAGCAGCCGTTCGGCGGCCTCGGCCAGGTGACCCTCGTCGAGGTCGCCGCACTCGGCGGCGGCGTGCCCGGCCGTCCGTCCCACGCACGCCCGGGCGAACGCGGCCGACGTGTCGAGGTTCCATCCGGGCACGCGAGCCGACAGCCGGGCACGTCGCCCGACGACCTTGCGGCCCACCACGGTGACCGGCCCGTCGAACTCGATCGACCACAGCTCGTCGTGCAGCCAGTAGGGCAGGTCCGTGACCCGGCAGGCGTGCAGCCCGCGGTGGCACGGTGAGACCTCGGGCGCCTCCAGCCAGTCGGTGGGCCAGACGTGGCCGGAGAAGGGCCCGACCCGGCCCGCGCCGAGAAACTTGTAGTACGTCACGACGGGGTGCCTTCCGCGGCGGGCTCCGGCGTCAGGGCGGCCAGGTGCTCCGGGGCGTGCCGGCCGGGCAGCGCGGCGAGGCTGCTCCGGACGAGTTGTGCCTTGCGGACGTGTTGAAGGCAGGCCGGGCAGCTCAGCAGATGCATCTCGAGCAGTTCCCGCGTGTCCTCGGCCACGGTGCCGTCGGCCAGCCGGGCAGTCAGTGTCACCACCCGGTCACAGCGCAGGAAGGCGTCCATCCTTCTCCTCCCCGTCGGCTCGCCTGTCGATGAGCGCGATCACCTCGGCGCGGGCGGCGCCGACCAGTTCCTGGTATTCCTGTTCGTCGCGCCCGACGAGGGGGGCCGCCTCGGCGGGCGCGACGCCGAGCACGTCGGCGAGGACGAGGGCGACCCGTGGCAGCGGGGGCAGCCGCCGGACGGCCTGCGCGACCAGGTGCTCCAGCGGCATGTCGTCGGTCCACTCCGGCGGGTCGGTGCGCCACCACCCGGCCCACGGGTCGTCCTCGCCGGCGAACCACCACTGGAGCACGCCCTCGTCGGCCGGATCCGCCGAGACGAAGAGCAGCCCGTCGTCCGACAGCGCGTCGAGCAGCGGGGTCAGCACGGCGACCCGTGGTCGGGGCAGCCGTTCGCCGGCGGCGAGCCGGGCCAGCACGCGCGCCCAGACGGCGTCGAGCACGGCCCCGGCACGGTCGTCGGTGGCCAACAGGTCGAGCGCGGCGGCGGTCGCCGGGTAGTCCCGGTGGAGCAGTTCGGTCGCCACGTCGAGGGTCGGTATCTCCGCGTACCCGTCGGGTGGCAGCGGGGTGAGCGCGGCCGGCTGCCGCTCGACGGCCGCCAGCACGGCGACGAACTCGGGATCGTCGTGGACGTCCGGCCCTTCGGCGTCCTCGTAGTAGTCGACGACGAACGACCGGACCAGGTCCTGCGGGACCGCCGCGTCGCCGGGGCGGGCGGCGAGGAACATGCCGCGTTCCCGGGGCGCGTCGTCGCCTACCCGTGGTTGGACGAAGGGGACGGGCAGCAGGCCGAAGCCGGCGCGCTGGTAGAAGCGCAGCCGGGCGGCGGGGTCGCCGAAGTCACCGGCGACGTGCGCCCGGGGATCCTCGACCTCGGCGAGCACCACCTCGGCTGCGGCGCGGCGCCGCCAGGCCGGCAACACGTGGTCGAGCAGGACCGCACCGACCCCGCTGCCCCGCAGCCCGGGACGGACCGCCAGGTAGCTCAGCAGCAGCACCCGCTCGAAGGTGTCGGTCACGATGACACCGACGGGAGAGCCGTCGTGCAGGGCGACGGCGGCCCACGTCGCCTCGCACGTGGCGATGGAATCGAAGCTCACCAACTGGTCAGGCGGGAAGCTCGGCTCGAGAACCTCCCGGTAGGCCCGCCGTAGCAGCGCGGGGTCGGGATCCGTCGACAGGTCACGTAGATGGATCCGCCCGAGGGCCGCGTCGACGGTCGGCGGGATCATGTCCACATCCTCAGCCCCGGATGACCCACGCCGCAAGTGGCCTGGAGTCTCGGGTGTCAGTGGTTGGGTGGGATCACCCGGAGATGGCCCCGGCGACCCTGCTGGGGAGTCGGGGGCTTGGACTTGTCGTCCTCGGGCGGGCGGGGTGGGGCCGGGCGGGCGGCCTCCCGGACCGCCTCGGCCAGCGCGACGAGGTCGTCCGTGGTGGGCGGCGGCGGCTCGAACTCGCCCTCGTGCCGCACCACGTCCCAGCCGCGCGGCGCGGTCAGGCTGCGGGCGTGCTGCTCACACAGGTCGTACGTGTGCGGCTCGGCGAACGCCGCGAGCGGGCCCACCACCGCCGTCGACTCGTTGTAGACATAGGTCAATGTGGCGACCGCTTGCCGGGGGCAGCCGTTACGGGAGCAGCGCCGTGGTGACCTCACGTGCGGCAGGGTATCCCCATTACCGGGTTCGGCGCACCGCTTCGCGTTACGACACGCCCGTCATGGTGATCACAATCTGCCTCCTCGGCGCACCGGCGCGCCGGGCAGCCGCGCGACGGCGAACGGGCCCGGTCACCGGGCTACCCTGTCGGTCATGACGAGCCCGCAGAACCGCCGCCCCGGCTCCGGCCGGCGCACCCATCGCGACCGGCACGGTCGGGGGCTGCGCGGGCGGCTGGTGCCGGCCACGGTGCCGCTGGCCCGGACCAAGGCCGAGGTCTTCGACGACCTGGTGCTCGACACGGTGGAGACGCTCGAACGCCGGTTCGCCAAGGAGTTGGCCGGGGTGGAGTTCGCCGTCGAGGACGTTCCGCCGGATTTGAACGTCTACGACTCGGACGTGCTGGAGGACGGCGAGGTGCCGCTCGCCCGGCTCCTGCCGGGTCGGCCCGGCCGGCAGGAGGTGCCGCCGCGCATCGTGCTCTACCGGCGGCCACTGGAGTTCCGCGCGATGGACCGGGAGGACCTGGCGGATCTCGTGCACGACGTGATCATCGAGCAGGTGGCGAACCTGCTCGGGGTCGACCCCGACGAGTTGGCCTGATCCAGGTCGACCCCACGGGCCGGGCGGCCCCCACCGCCCCGGCCCGTGCGCGGGTCAGGCGGCCACGCGCCGCTTGAGCTTGCGCCGCTCCCGTTCGGAGAGGCCGCCCCAGATCCCGAACCGCTCGTCGTGGCCGAGCGCGTACTCCAGACATTCCGTCTTGACTTCACACCGCGAGCAGATGCGCTTCGCCTCGCGGGTCGAACCGCCCTTCTCGGGAAAGAACGCCTCCGGGTCGGTCTGCGAGCAGAGCGCCCGCTCCTGCCACTCCGGCGCGTTCCCGAGCAGGTCGGCCACCTCGAGCTGGCCGTCCATCAATTGCCTCCTTGTCGCGCACCGGCGTCATTCGCCGCTGCAACCCCCCACGCGAAAGGCGTGCGTGTCCGTACGGGCCCTATTTGATGCGTTCCGTGCGAACAACCCCATTCAAATTACACGCGTGTAATGCGTGCGCCGTCAAGCCAAACTTGATAATGGAGTCGCCCTCCCGACACGAGGGGGACGACCGCCGCGGTCGCCCGTAGCCTCGCAACCTGCCCTATCGATTCAGACCCCGGACGAGTAACGCCCCTCCCGGCGAGTTGCCCCAAGTTTTCTGCCGTGGCGCACCACCGGCGGACCGACCGGCGCCCCCGCCGGCCGTCGCCCCAAGATCACCAACGGTGGGGCAAAGGGTAACGCGCCCCGGCCGGGTACCGCTCGTCGAGCCGTCAACGCCGACCGCGCCCCGTCCAACATGTGGACGGGGCGCGCAGGGTGGGCGGAGCGGCCGATCAGTCGTTTCTGGTCGGTGAGCTGGTCGGCCAAACGAACTCGGCGATCGACCCGCCGGTGACGGAGATCGTGCCGGCCGGCGTGTCCTCGTCCCACCAGACGGTATAAACGCCCGCCTCCAGGTCCGGGTAGACCGCACTGTGGAACACGCCGTCCTGGACATGTCGTTCCCGCACCGCGGAGTGGGTACGCGGGCCCTCCCGGTCCGCACGGCTGATCTCGATTTCGCGCCGGTGCAGGTCCCGCCCGGTGTGGACGATCAGCGCGCCGGAGTCGCCACCGAGGTCCAGCATGACGGTGCCGCTGAACGACGGCCCGAGGTCGTGGTGCTGGTGCCTGTGCATCCCGCGCTCCCGTCAGGACTTCTTCGCCGGCGGGTTGTTGAACCCGTCGTACGGCGTGCCGAGGAACGGGAAGTCGGCGAGGAACGGCGCGGTCACGTCGGTGGCGTCCAGGCCCGGCGTGACGGCCGCCGCCGCCGCGTCCGGCTTGAACGTCTTGTCGACGAGCGGCACGGTGAGCCCGGCGATCGCCCGCAGCGCGATGGTCACCACGTCGTCACCGATCCGCCGGCCGTTCGGGAAGCCGGCCAGGTCGCCGCCGAGCACCCCGAACCGGTCCGGCTTGGCGCTGGGCCGGATCGCCGTGTTCAACCGCAGCATGTCGGCCTGCGTGTCACCGGTGGTGTTGGCGAAGCCGTTGATCAGCCCGGCCGGTAAGCCGGTCAGCAGGATCGCCACCAGATCGGCGCGCGGCTTCTTCGCCTTGTTCAGCGCGTCCAGGTTTCCGAACACGCCCGGGTAGAGCGCCGGCAGCAACGCGGCCAGCTCCGGCCGCTCGACGAACCCGGCGAACCGCTTGTCGTCCGACGGCGGCAGCGTGTTCCACAGATCCTTCTTGGACATCGGCACGATGACCTCGTTGAACAACGGGTTGCCGAGGCGTGACACCTGGACGAAGGGGCCGGTGGCGGTGTCCGCCGACACCCGGTCCCCGAGCACCCGGACCTGCTGGCGGGACGCGCTGGTCCAGACGCCGATGGTGGACGCGCGGTCGGCGTAGCCGTACCGGCTGGCCCTGCGGCGGACCTTGCTCAACGGCACCTGGACGGCGATGCTGTGCACGTTCAACCGGTCCAGCGCGTTGACCGGCTCGCCCTCGGTCTTGAACAGCTTCTTGCCGGCGACGTGCAACTGCTGGAACGGCCGCAGCGTGCCCAGGTCGAACACCGCGCCCAGGTCGACGAAGAAGCCGTCGGCCCGCTGGCCGGCGAAGACCTTCTCCCCGGTGGACAGCTTGAACGTGGCCTGCCGCACCAGGTTCTGGTAGTTCGGGATGGACAGCGGGCCGACGTTGCACGGCGGGCAGGGCAGCTTGTTCGCCAGCACGTGCTCGCGGCCGTCCGCCACCCGGGTCAGCTTGTAGAACTGCCGCCGGTTCCAGTTCTTGCTGTCGAGCGAATCGATCGGGCCGGTGTTGTAGAGAAAGCTGTTCTGATTCGTGATCTCGGTGGTGAACTCGAACCGGTAGGTGACGTCCGGGTAGCCGTCGCCGTCGTTGTCGACGTGGATCTCGTACCGCACGTCGTCGCCGAACTCGAAGAAGTTGGGACCGCCGGACGGAAGCTGCACCGGCACGTAGTTGGCGATCAACGTGACCGTGTCCGGTCGGCTCGGGCTGACGAACGCGTACAGGTCGGAGCTGTCGGCGACCGGATCCTTGGCGATTTCCGGCGCTTCGCGGTGAGAGGACATGGCGGACCACACCTTCGTCGGGGGACGTGAGTCGGACCGGCGCCGGGAGCCCGCGCCGGGAGGGAGCGGGATCAGCGACGGGCGGCGCGAACCAGACGGTCGGCCAGGCCGCGGTCGCGTACCTGGACCCGGGTCGTGCCGACGAAGACGTCCATCGTGCCGGTGGCGGCGTCCCGGAGATGGACCACGATCGGCTCGTCCCGCCGGCTCGCCGACGGGGAGTTCTGCGCGGCGGACAGGCCCGGCACGGTGAGGGCAGCCGCGCCGAGCGTGGCGCTCGCGGCAGCGGTCAGCGTCTGCCGGCGCGTCAACCGCGGCCAGGTCCGCCGCTTCGGGGCGTCGGTGGTCTCGTCAGTGCTCATCGGCAACCTTTCCGGACCGGCGCCGTGGCGCCGCGGGGGCCGGGCACCCGGACGCCGCCGGGTCCCCGGGCTGGGGTCACCGGCGGCGGTCCTCGCCGCAACCGCCGCCGGCATCCACAGGTACGGCGCGGGGCGGAAAAAGGTTCGACGTCAGGCGCCGACGTGACCGTACGCGGTCGTCCGCTTGCGGAACGGCCGCCCGGCCGCCGCCGCGATCCCCCGCAACTGCTCCTCGGTACGCGCCGAACCGTTGCCCGAGCCGGCCATCCGGGAGATGGTCTCCTCCATCAGCGTGCCGCCGAGGTCGTTGCAGCCGCCCCGCAGCATCTCCACCGTGCCGGCGTCGCCGAGCTTCACCCAGGAACACTGGATGTTGTCGATCCGGCCGTGCAGCAGCAGGCGGGCCATCGCGTGCACCACCCGGTTCTCCCGCCAGGTCGGCCCCGGCCGGGCGACCCCGGCCAGGTAGATCGGCGCGTTGGTGTGCACGAAGGGCAGCGCCACGAACTCGGTGAACCCACCGGTGCGGTCCTGCACCCCGGCCAGCACCCGGAAGTGGGCCAGCCACTGGCCGGGGTGGTCGACGTGGCCGTACATCATCGTGGAGCTGGACCGGATGCCCAGCTCGTGGGCCGTGCTGACCACCTCGACCCAGGCGGAGGCCGGCAGTTTGCCCTTGGTGAGCACCCAGCGCACGTCGTCGTCGAGGATCTCGGCGGCGGTGCCCGGGATGGTGTCCAGACCGGCCTCGCGTAGGCGGCCCAGCCACTCCCGCACCGGCACGCCCGCCTTCGCGGCGGCGGTGACGATCTCCATCGGGGAGAACGCGTGCACGTGCATTCCCGGCACCCGCGCCTTGATCGCGCGGACGATGTCGGCGTAGCCGGTCACCGGCATCTTCGGGTCGATGCCGCCCTGGAGGCAGACCTCGGTGGCGCCGCCCACCCACGCCTCCTCCGCCCGGTCGGCCACCTGCGACAGCGAGAGCCGGAAGGCGTCGGCGTCGCTCTCCCGCTGGGCGAACGCGCAGAACCGGCAACCCACGTAGCAGACGTTCGTGAAGTTGATGTTCCGGTTCACCACGTAGGTCACGTCGTCGCCGACCGCGTCCCGGCGCGCGTCGTCGGCGATCCGGCACAGCTCGTCGAGCGCCGGCCCGTCCGCGCCGAACAACGCCAGCGCCTTCGCCTCGTGCGCCGGCTCCAGCAACGCGGCCGGGTCGTCCGCCGCCAGCCGCAGGCCCGCGCGCAGGTCGCCGTCCGCGCCGGAGGCGCCACCGGTCCCGGGTACGCCGGCGCGGACCGCGAGCGCCTCCGCCGTCACCTTGTTCGCCACCTCGGACCAGTCGCCGTAGACGCTGTCGAAGTCGCCCCGCCGGTCCTCGGTGCGCCCGGTGACGTCGATGGTGGCGTGCAGGTCGGTCCGGCCGCCGAAGACCTCCTCCGGCTCCTGCCAGGGCCGCCCCACCGGACGGGCCTCCTCCACCGCCAGCCCGGTGACCGGGTCGGCGAGCGCGGTGACGTGCGGCAACAGCCGCGGGTCCAGCCACGGCTCGCCGGCCCGCACGTACTCCGGGTAGACGGTCAACCGCTCGCGCAGCGTGAACCCGGCGCTCGCGGTACGCGCGGCCAACTCGTCCAGGTGCGGCCAGGGCCGCTCCGGGTTGACGTGGTCGGGCGTGACCGGCGAGACCCCGCCCCAGTCGTCGATGCCGGCGCGCAGCAGCAGGTCGTACTCGCCCGCGATCAGGTTCGGCGGCGCCTGGATGCGGGCCTTCGGGCCGAGCAGCAGCCGGGCCACCGCCACGGTGGCGGCCAGGTCGTGCAGCTCCGCGTCCGGCATGCCACGCATCGCGGTGTCCGGCTTGGCGCGGAAGTTCTGCACGATCACCTCCTGGAGGTGGCCGTACTCCCGCATCGCGCGGCGGATCGCGAAGAGCGCGTCGACCCGCTCGGTGAGGTTCTCACCGATGCCGATCAGGATGCCGGTGGTGAACGGCACGCCGACCCGGCCGGCATCGTCGAGCACCCGCAGCCGGACCGCGGGCTCCTTGTCCGGCGAGCCGAAGTGCGGGCCACCCGGCTCCGACCAGAGTCGGGTGGCGGTGGTCTCCAGCATCATGCCCATGCTCGGCGCGACCGGTTTGAGCCGCTGCAACTCCGACCAGGAGAGCACGCCCGGGTTCAGGTGCGGCAGCAGGCCGGTCTCCTCCAGCACCGCCACCGCGCAGGCGCGCAGGTAGTCGAGCGTCGAGTCGTACCCCCGCTCGTCCAGCCACCGCCGGGCCGCCGGCCACCGCTCCTCCGGACGGTCGCCGAGCGTGAACAGCGCCTCCTTGCAGCCCTGCGCGGCGCCCTCGCGGGCGATCGCCAGCACCTCGTCGCGCTCCAGGTAGGCGGCGGGCAGCCGGTGCGGCACGGTGGCGAACGTGCAGTAGTGGCAGCGGTCCCGGCAGAGCCGGGTCAGCGGCACGAAGACCTTCTTGGAGTACGTGACCACGCCGGGCCGGCCGGCCTCCCGCAGCCCGGCGTCGCGGGTGTCACCGGCGACGCGGAGCAGCTCGTCCAGCGCCGCCCCGCGCGCGGTGAGCAACGCCGTCGCCTCACCCACGTCAAGCGCCCGGCCGGTGGCGGCGCGGCCGAGCGCCCGCCGAACCTCGGCCCCGTTCGGAACGCGCCCACCGTGATCACCCATCCCCCCAGCCTATGCGCCCGCTCAGGTGTAAGGCGGGGCCCCTTGTTAACGCATTTGGTAGAGGAGGGGCCCCCGCTTAACACGACACGCGGCGGAGCGGCGGGCGGGCGGCGGGGAAGGCCGCCGCCCGCCGCCCGCTGGGTCACCGGGACTGGTTCGGGTCCTCGCGGTCGAAACGCTGGGTGCGCTCGTCGTCGGCCGGGGACGCCGGCTGGCCCGGCTCCCCGGGCTGACGCGGGATGGCCTGGGTCGGGTCGGCCGACGGCGGCTGGCCGAACGGCGGTGCCGGCGGCGTCGAGCCGGGCTGGGACCCGGCCGACGGGGCACCGGGCTGGGACCCGGCCGACGGGCTACCGGGCTGGGATCCGGCCGACGCACCACCGGGCTGGGACCCCGCTGACGGGGCACCGAACTGCGGGCCGTCGAACGGCGAGCCGGGCTGCGGGCCGCCGAACTGCGGACCGGACTGTGGGCCGCCGAACTGCGGGCCGCCGGGCTGCGGGGCCCCGAACGGCGGGGCCGACTGCGGGGCGTGCGGCGGGGCGGTGTTGAACGGCGGCGCCGACTGCGGCTGGCCGTACGGGCCGGCCTGCGGCCAGCCGGGCTGCGGCGGCGCGCCCGCCTGCGGGTAACCCGCCGACGGGTGACCGGGCTGCGGGGGCACACCGGCCGGCGGGTACCCGCCCGGAGCCGGATAGCCGCCGGGCTGGCCGGGCTGCTGCGGCCAGCCGGGCTGGGCCTGGCCGTAGACGCCGGGCTGCGGCTTGGGCCTCGGCACGTAGTAGAGCGTGCGCCAGATTTTGAACACCACGTACGCGGCGACCGCGAAGATCGCCAGCCAGGCCGCCCGGGTGAGCAGCCCGAGGAACGCGTCCAGCACCTCACCGTCGGCGAGCCGGCCGAGCAGCCAGATCAGGAACGTCAGCACCCCGAACACGGCGGAGACGCCGTACTCGACCAGTGCCACCAGGGTGATCAGTTTCGCCTTCGCCAGCGTCGGGCGGATGTGCGTGGCGAGGAGGACGGCGAGCAGCGGCAGGACCGTCGCCTCCAGGCCGACGAAGGCGTAGAAGGTGCTGCCGGCCCGGCCGCCGAACGTGCTGTAGTCGTCGACCGGCACCAGCAGGCGCAGCAGGCCGACGAAGAGCAGCACGGCGTTCGCGCCGAGCAGGACGAGCGCGGCCAGTTCGCGCAGCGGCTTGGTCAGTTGGCTGGCCTGCGCGGCGTCACCGGACGCGGGCTCGGCGGGGCTGGTCACGGACTCCCCCAGGGGACGAAAGCGGACAGTTGGCGAAGTGAGCCTAGTCTCTCCGGCCACCTGGCGATCGACGGCGGCACGTGCGGAAGGATGGACGGCATGCGCATCGTGGTACTGACCGGCGGCATCGGGGGCGCCCGCTTCCTGCTCGGCGTCCGGGCGTACGCCCGGGAGGTGGGCGCCGAGGTGACCGCCGTGGTCAACGTCGGCGACGACCTGTTGCTGCACGGGTTGAAGGTCTGCCCGGACCTGGACAGCGTGCTCTACACGCTGGGTGGCGGCGCGGACCCGGAGCGTGGCTGGGGCCGGGCGGGCGAGACCTGGACGGTCAAGGCCGAGCTTGCCGCGTACGGCGCGGAGCCGAGCTGGTTCGGCCTCGGCGACAAGGACCTCGCCACCCATCTGGTCCGCACCACGATGCTCAACGCCGGCTACCCGCTCTCCCAGGTCACCGAGGCGCTGGCCAGCCGCTGGCAGCCCGGCGTACGCCTGCTGCCGGCCACCGACGAGCGCCTGGAGACCCACGCCGTCGTCTCCGACGGGCAGGGGCAGCGGGCGATCCACTTCCAGGAGTGGTGGGTGCGCTACCGGGCCGACGTACCGACGGACCGGTTCGTGTTCGTGGGCGCGGAGGCGGCGAAGCCGGCGCCCGGCGTGGTCGAGGCGCTCGCCGCCGCGGACGTGGTGCTGATCGCGCCGAGCAACCCGGTGGTGAGCGTCGCGCCGGTGCTGGCCGTGCCCGGCCTGCGTGACGCGGTGGTCGGCGGCCCCGCGCCGGTGGTCGGGGTGTCGCCGGTCATCGGCGGCGCGCCGGTGCGCGGCATGGCCGACCGTTGCCTGGCCGTGCTCGGCGTCGAGTGCAGCGCGGCCGGCGTGGGTGGCCTCTACGGCGCCCGTTCCGCCGGGGGCCTGCTCGACGGCTGGTTGGTCGCCGAGGAGGACGAGGGCGCCACGGTGCCGGGCGTGGTGGTCCGTGCGGCGCCGCTGCGGATGACCGACGAGGCGGCGACCACCGCGATGGTTCTCGCCGCGCTGGAGTTGATGTGAAGCTGGAGATCCTGCCGGTGCCGGGCATCGGCCACGTGACCGAGGGTGACGATCTGGCGGCGCTGATCGCCGGTGCGGCGCCCTGGCTGCGCGACGGCGACGTGCTGGTGGTCACCAGCAAGATCGTCTCGAAGGCGGAGGGCCGGCTTGTCGACGTGCCGGCGGACGGCCCGGAACGCCTCGCCGAGCGGGACCGGGTGTTGGCCGCCGAGACCGCCCGGGTGGTCGCCACCCGGGGCGCGACCCGGATCGTGCAGACCCACCACGGGTTCGTGATGGCCTCCGCCGGCATCGACGCCTCGAACGTGGACAAGACCCGGCTGGTGTTGCTTCCGGTGGATCCGGACGCCTCGGCGCGCGCGTTGCGGGCGGCGCTGCGCGACCGGCACGGCCTCGACGTCGCCGTCGTCGTCAGCGACACCATGGGCCGCCCGTGGCGCAACGGGCTCACCGACGTGGCGCTCGGGGTGGCCGGCATGCCGGCGATCCGCGACCACCGCGGCGAGGTCGACCCGTACGGCAACGAACTCCATCTCACCCAGATGGCCGTGGTCGACGAGTTGGCCGGCGCCGGCGAGCTGATCAAGGGCAAGTGCGATCAGGTGCCGGTCGCCGTCGTCCGCGGTTACCTCACCGCGACCCGGGACGACGACGAGGGCGCCCGGACCCTCGTGCGGGACGCGTCGCTTGACCTCTTCTCGCTCGGCACGGCCGAGGCGCGGGCCGCCGGCCTGCGGGCGGCGGCCACCCTGCCCGACGTGACCGGTCCGACCCCGGCCGACCCGGCCGCGGTGGACCGGGCGATCGCCGCGGTCGCCGAGGCGGTCGCCCCCGGCACCGTCTTCACCCACGTCACCGACGAGGAGGTACGCGCCGGATTCACCGCCACCGTGTCCGGCTGGCCGAACACCGCCACCGGCCTGGTCCTCGGTGCGGCGCCGACCCCGGTCGACCGGGCGGACCTGGTCCGGTTCGGCGCCGACGTGCAACGCCTGCGCACCGCGCTGGCCGCCGAGGGTGTCGGGTCGGTCCTGCTGCCGCCCCCGGCGGGCAGCACGGCCAGCGCCACGCTGGCACTCTGACCCGTCGAGCGGCACCTCTCAGGCGTCGAGGACGGCGCGGCCCAGTGGCGTCAACGTGTGCAGCACGGTGTTGCGGTCGCGGTGGCTGACCAGCAGCCCGGCGTTGCGCAGCACCGACGTGTGCTGGCTGGCCGCGGCGGCGGAGATGCGCAGCCGCCGGGCCATCTCGCCTGTGGTGCAGCCCTCGTCGGCGACCTGGAGCACCGCCGCACGGGTGCGACCCAGCAGCGCGGCGAGCGCCTCGCGCTGGGCGGCGGCGTCGTCCGGGCTGCCGCCGGTCTCGGGGGTGAGGCCGCCGAGCCGGTCGACCGGGTAGACCAGCACCGGGGGCAGGCTCGGGTCGAGCAGCGCCACCGGGTTTCCGGTGCAGAAGAACGACGGTACGAGCAGCAGGCCCCGGCCGTCCAGGTGCAGCTCCCGGGTGTCCGGGTAGTCGAGCACCTCGAGCACGCCGTCGGCCCACCGCATGGTGGGGCGCAGGCTGGCCAGCAGCCCTTCGGCGCCACCGTCGAGCATGGCCCGCGCACGCCGTGACCGGTCCGCCTCGACGGCGGCCTGGACCCGCGCCCAGTACGGGGTGACCGCGAGCGCCTGGTAACGCGCCATGGTGTCGGTGAGGTCCTGCAACGCCTCGGGCTCACCCCGGGCGAGCGCGGTCGCCGAGGGCGGCAGCGCGGTCTCTCCGGCGAGGACGGTCAGGTCGCGGCGCAGCATGCCGAGCGGGGTGCCGCGGACCGCTTCCAGCCCGGCCTCGAAACCGTCCCGGCTGGCGGACGGGGTGAGGAAGTCGGGAAAGTAGCCGCGGGGCGGGTTGAGCGCGAGGAGCAGCCGGTAGCGTTCGGCCCCAGTGTCGGTCCGCAGACCGCGCGCCACGCCGCGTCGCCAGGTGGTCGACAGCGGGTCACGGCTGCGCCCCTGGAGCAGGTGCAGGCTGAGAACCAGTTCCCACAGCGGGTCCGCGGCCGGGGCGACCCGGGTCCGCAGGATGTCCTCGCGCGAGAAAATGATCTTCAACATCAATCGCTCCCGGGTGGACGGCGGAGGTGCCCGCCACCCCTGGCACTTTACCCGCCGGCACTAATCTCCATTTTTAAGCGTGACGTGAAAGACCTCGACGTTTGGCGTACCGGTTCGGCAAACTCTCCCTTGCCCACCGACGCCGGGGCGCGTTGCCGACCCGGTCGCCGGCCGACGGGCGTGGCCGGACGGCACCACGAGGGTCTGCGGATCGCTCCGCAGGGGTGCCGTCCGGCCGTCGCTCATCCGATCCAGAGCGCCACCCGGTGGTCCTCGTCGGTCACGTAATAGCAGCGTCCCGCCACCTCGGCCAGCCCTTCCACGTGATGGAACGGCGCCAACTCCGCCACCAGCTCGGCGCCCACCCGGGCGTCCGCGCCCGGGCTGTGCCGGAACCGCACGTGCCGGGACGTCACCTCACCACCGTGCGGGTGGTCGTCGAGCAGCACCGAACCCTTGCCCAGCGCGTCGATCGAACCGATCACGGCCGCGTAGCCGCCGTCGCCGGTCGGCGTGATCGCGCGGAACCCGGCCAACGCGCCGGCCGGCGTCACCCCGGTCAGCGCGTACGCCCCGAGCGCCCGCGGCCAGCTCGCCACGTCGGCGTCGTCGAACATCCCGGCCACCCCGGCCACCTCGACGTAGATCGGCTCGCCCGCGGCGGTCACCGGGAAACGCAGCCCGAGCAGCACCGTCCCGGCCGGGGTGAACGCCGCCGCCTCGACGTTGAGGGGCAGGTCGTCTTCCGCCAGCCGGCTAACCCAACCCTTGGCCCGCGCGACGCCCCGGGCCACGGTCTCCACCACGAACCGCTGCCGGACCCGGTCGCCGGGCGGCAGCGGGGTCAGCGGGGCGGCGACGAGCGCGTCGTTGATCGCCCGGTGCAGCCGGAAGCGGTTGCGGACCACGTGCACGGCGAGCGACCCGCCCACCGCGTCGTCCTCCCGGAACCGGGCCACGAAGGCGCGACGGGGTCGCAGCGGCCCGCCCTTCGACCCGAAGTGCGAGCCGAAGACGTACACCCAGCCGTCGTGGTGGGCGAGCGCCTCACCGTCCTCGGTGCGGCCGTTCTCCCGGCCCGCGTCGGCGGGCACGTGGTGTGCCAGCCACTCGCCGTCGTCGCGTTCCAGCAGCAGCGCCAGGCACTGCTCCACCGGCCCCTCGTCCAGCACGGTCCAGAACCCACGCCGCGCGCCGTGGGCCCGCAGCAACGCCGGCGAACGGACCGGCAGCAGATCACTTGCCTCGTTGCCGGCCACCAGGAACTCGACGAGTCGCAGGGTCACCGGGTCAGGGTACGGAGACGACGCTCGTACAGTGTCGGGGTGCCTGACAGCGATCTCACCGCGTACGCCGACCTGCACGCCGACGCCGTCGCGGCGCTGAGCCGCTGGACGGCGGCCAGCCCGGCCGCCGCCGCGAACCGGGACCGGACGCTGACCCTGCTGGCCGACGGGCCGGTGGCGATGAGCCGCGCGCACCGGCCGGGACACGTCACCGCGAGCGCGCTCGTCCTCGACTCCACAGGCGACCGGGTGCTGCTCTGCCTGCACGGCAAGTTCCGTCGCTGGGTGCAGCTCGGCGGGCACTGCGAGCCCGGCGACCGGACGCTTGCCGCAGCCGCCCTGCGCGAGGCCACCGAGGAATCCGGAATCGCCGGCCTGACGCTCGATCCCGACCCGATCGACGTCGACATCCACCCGGTCACCTGCCAGGGCGGCTCGCTGCACTTCGACGTGCGGTACGCGGTGTTCGCCCCGGCGGGAGCGACGGAGCGGGTCAGTGACGAGTCCGAGGCGCTTGGTTGGTTCCCGCCGGACGAGCTGCCCGAGCCGCTGGCGCACGGGACCGCCCATCTGGTGGCGCCGGCGCTCGCCGCCCTGGCCCGCCGCGCCGCCGGCTGAGTCGCGCACCGGCGGCCGACGGGCCGAAACCGGCCCCTAGGGACTGTGTCGAAGTCGGTCACAGCCACTCGTTGATCGCGGCGATGTGCACGGTGGCCTCGTAGCGGACGGCGAGTTTGTCGAAGCGGGTGGCCACGGCACGGTGGCGTTTGAGGCGGTTGATGCCGCACTCCACGGCGTGACGCTGCCGGTACCGCTGGGGGTCGAAGGCCGGTGGCCGGCCGCCCTTGGACCCCTTCTTACGCCGGTTCGCGTCCTGATCGGCCTTCGACGGGATCGTCGCGGCGATCCCACGTCGACGCAGATAGCGGCGGTTGGCCTTCGACGTGTACGCCTTATCAGCCAGGACCCGGTCCGGGCGGGTCCGGGGCCGGCCACCGCCGAGACGGGGCACCCGGATCCCGTCAAGCACCGGGATGAACTGCGGGCTGTCCCCGCGCTGCCCGGCGGTCAACACGATCGACAGCGGCTTCTGCCCCTGCTCACATGCCAGGTGCACCTTCGTGGTCAGCCCACCGCGCGAGCGACCGAGCGCATGGTCGTCCGGCTCGACCGTGACCCCGCCCGGCGGCTCGACCTGCAGATCCCCCTTTTACGCGCCCCAGCGGCGTGCTGATGCGCCCGAGCGACCGTCGAGTCCACCGACACGTCCCACACGACGCGTCCGCCCCCGTCAGCCAGGGCCTGTAACACGGTCAGGATCGTCGCCCAGGTCCCATCGCGCTGCCAACGCCGGAACAGCGCGTACACCGCCGCCCAGGACCCGTAACACTCCGGGACGTCCCGCCACGGGGCACCAACCCGTACCCGCCACCGAATCCCATCAATGAGCTGCCGTTTCGTCCATGTCGACGGCCGACCCGGCCGACGCCCCGCAGGCAGCAACGGCTCCAGCGCCGCCCACTGTGCGTCGGTCAGGTCATGCCGCCTCGTCACCGCTAGGGTGTCCACGAGGTCTCCGGTGTTCGGGTTCTGCTTGGTCGCTGAACCAGATACCGGAGACCTCGCTACATCTCGAACACCGACACGCCAAGACCCTCACCCAACAACTCAAGCCCTGGCACCGACTTCGACACAGGCCCTAGATCAGACCCTCCTCGCCGCGCTCCTTGAGCTGATCGACGATCTTCTTCACGTCCTGCGCCCGGTCGCGGGGGCAGACGAGCACCGCGTCCGGCGTGTCCACCACGATCAGGTCGTGCACGCCGACCGTGGCGACGAGGCGGCCGGAGTGCGGCACCACCACGGTTCCGGAGGTGTCGTGCAGCAGCACGCCCGGCTTCGCGTCGCCGCCGAGCACCACGTTGCCGCCGTCGTCGGCCGGCAGCACCTCACCGAGGGTGTGGAAGTCGCCGACGTCGTTCCAGCCGAAGTCGCCCGGCACGGTGGCCACCCGGCCGGCGGTCGCCGCGCCCTCCATCACCGCGTAGTCGACCGAGATCTTCGGCAGCGTCGGCCACACCGTGCCGAGCACGTCGTCCTGTTCCGGCGTGCCCCAGGCCGCCGCGATGGCGGTGATCCCCGCGTGCAGCGCCGGCTGCTGACGGGCCAGCTCGGCCAGGAAGACGTCCACCCGCCACACGAACATGCTGGCGTTCCAGAGGTGCCGGCCCGAGCGGACGTAGACCTCCGCCACCTCGGCGGCGGGCTTCTCCTTGAACTCGCGGACCGGACGCAGCGGCCCGCCGTCCACCGGGTCGCCGGTCTCCAGGTAGCCGTAGCCGGTCTCCGGCCGGGTCGGGGTGATGCCCACCGTCATCAGCAGCCCCTGCTCGGCGCCGCAGATCGCCTGCCGCACCACCTCGGCCCAGCGGACCGGGTCGCCGATCAGGTGGTCGGCGGCGAACGAGCCCATCACCGCCGCCGGGGCACGCTGGGCGATCACCGCGGCGGCCAGCGCGATGGCCGCGCAGGAATCCCGCGGTGACGGCTCGACCAGGACGTTCTCCTCCGGCAGGCCAGCCAGTTGCCGGGCCACCGCCGCGGCGTGCGCGGCCCCGGTGACCACGAGCGTGCGCTCCGGTGTGGTCAGCGGCGCCAACCGGTCGACCGTGGCCTGCAACAGCGAGGCGGGGGTGCCGGTCAGCGGGTGGAGGAACTTGGGATGGCCCGCGCGGGACAGCGGCCACAACCTTGTGCCGCTGCCGCCCGCCGGGATGACGGCGTAGAACATCAGCACATCATGCCCGAAGCGGGCGACCCGCCACGGTCGTCGCGAAGGATCCGCAGCGGACGTTCAGGAACGCGCCCGCCGCCAGGCGGCGATGTGTACCTCCGCGCTCGACTCCCAGGTGAACTCCTTGGCCCGGTCGAAACCGGCCTTCGCCAGGGAGAGCCGCCGCTGCTCGTCGTCGAGCAGGGCGCCCAGGTCGGCGGCGATCTGATCCGGGTCCTCGCTTGTGTACGCCACCGCGTCGCCGCCCACCTCGGGCAGGGAGAGCCGGGGCGTGGTGAGCACCGGCGCGGCGCACGCCATCGCCTCCAGGATCGGCAGCCCGAAGCCCTCGCCGTACGACGGGTAGGCGGCGACGAGCGCACCGCCGAGGAAGCCGGGCAGGTCGGCGTAGCGCAGATAGCCCGGGCGGAGCAGCCGCAGGTGCGACGGGACCTCGGCCACCGCGCGGTCGATGTCGTCGTCGTGCCCCTGGCCGCCGGCCACCACGAGCACCGGCGGGTTCGGCCGGTCGGCCACCGCCCGGGCCCAGCCGCGGATCAGGTTGGGTACGTTCTTGCGCGGCTCCTTGGCCCCGAGGAACGCGACGTAGCTGTTGTCGCCCAGCCCCAGCCGGGCCCGGACCCGGGCCTTCTCCTCGTCACCCGGCGCGTGGAAGGCGGCCTGGTCGACGCCGTGGTAGGCCACGTCGATCCGGGTCGGGTCGGCGTCGAGCAGCCGGATCAGCTCGTCCCGGGTGGCCTTGCTCGGCACGATCACCCGGGCGGCGCGACGCAGCGAGGTCTTGATCGCGCTGCGGAAGAACGTCCGGCGCGACTTGTCGTAGTGCTCCGGCTCGGTGAAGAACGTCGCGTCGTGCACGGTGACCGTCACCGGACACCCGGCCCGCAGCGGGCAGGTGTAGAACGGTGAGTGCAGCACCTCCGCGTTGACCTGCTGGGCCAGCAGCGGCAGGCCGGTCTGCTCCCAGGCGAGCCGGGCCGGGCGGTGCGCCACCGCCGCCGGCGCGGGGATGATCTCGGCGCCGGGCAGCCTCCGGGCGTAGCGCTCCAGGTCGGTGCGGAGGCTCACCACGGCCAGGTCGACGCCGTCTCCGCAGACCCGGCCGAGCGCGCCGAGCAGGCCGTCGACGTATCTACCGACGCCACCGCGATCGGCGGGGACACTCGTGGCGTCGATGAGAACGCGGGGCGGGCGACCGGCGGTCACGGGGCGACTCCTCAGGTGGCGCGTTTGTGGGGAACAACACTGTCGGCAAGCCTACGCCGGACCGGGTGTCCCACGCTGACTGCGACCCGACGGTACGCCGACTTGTCGCTGTCATCGAGTACGTACCCGGGCGGCGTATCGTTCGCGCCGATGGCCGACAACATTGCCCGGGTGTTCGCCGACACGATCGCGACCGACCCCACCCGACCGCTGCTGACCTGGTACGACGACGCCACCGGCGAACGCACCGAACTCTCCGGCGCGACGCTTGCGAACTGGGTCGCCAAGACCGCCAACCTGCTCGTCGACGAGGCCGGCTGCGCCCCCGGCGATCCGGCCGGCGCGCTGCTGCCACCGCACTGGCAGACCGCCGCGGTCCTGCTCGGCTGCTGGTCGGCGAAACTGACCATGATCGACACGCCGGGTCCGGTAGAGGTGCTGTTCACCGCCGTCGACCGGGTCGACGAGGCGGGCCGGTGGCCGGCCGGCGAGCGGTACGCCCTGGCGCTCGACCCGTTCGCCCTGCCGATGCGGCAGGTGCCGGCCGGCTGCGCCGACTTCGTGGCGGCGGTACGCGGGCACGGCGACCACTTCACCCCGTACCCCTCCGGTGGTGAGGCGGACGCGGCGCTGCTGGGTCGCGCGGAGGCCCGCGCCGCGGAGCTGGGTCTCACCGCCGGCGACCGCCTCCTGGTCGACGTGACCCGCCACCCCGACCCGGTCGACTGGCTGCTGGCCCCGCTGACCGCCGGGGCCAGCGTCGTGGCCTGCGCCCACCTCGACCGCGCCCGCCTGGACTCCCGGGCCGCGACCGAGAAGGCCACCCACATCCTGACCTAGGTCAGGGGGCGGCGCGGCCCTCGGCGAACGCGGCGAAGGCCGTAAGGGACTCGGGGTTGGCCAGGGCGCCCTTCGCGGCGGCCCGGTCGACCGGGGTGCCGGTGAGGATCTTCTTGACCGGCACCTCCAGCTTCTTCGCGCTCAGCGTGCGCGGCACGGCGCGGACCTGGTGGATCTCGTCCGGCACGTGCCGTGGCGACAGGGCGGTACGCAGCTCGCGGCAGATCTTCTTCCGCATCGCGTCGTCGAGTTCCAGGCCCTCGGCGAGCACCACGAACAGCAGCAGCTCCCCCGCGCCGCCCTCGTCGTCCTCCAGGTGCACCACCACCGAGTCGACCACCTCGTCGAGGCCCTCCACCACGGAGTAGAACTCGGCGGTGCCGAGACGCACGCCACCCCGGTTGAGCGTGGCGTCGGACCGACCGGTGATGACGCAGCCGCCGCGCTCGTTCACGGTGATCCAGTCGCCGTGCCGCCACACCCCGGGATAGACCTCGAAGTATGCCTCCCGGTAGCGCACGCCGTCCGGGTCGTTCCAGAACCCCACCGGCATGCTCGGCATCGGCTCGGTGATCACCAGCTCGCCGAGCTGACCGATGACCGGAGAGCCGTCGGCGGATCGGGCCTCCACCTTCGCGCCGAGCGCGCGGCAGGCGATCTCACCGGCGTGCACCGGCAGCAGCGGCACCCCACCGACGAAACCGGTGCACACATCCGTGCCGCCGGAGAGCGACTGGAGTTGGAGGCGGTCAGAGACGTTCTCGTACACCCAGGTGAAGCCCTCGGCGGGCAGCGGCGCGCCGGTCGAGCCGAGGCCGCGCAGCGCGGACAGGTCGGCGATCTCCCGCGGCACCAGCCCGGCCTTGCGGCAGGCCAGCAGGAACGGGGCCGACGTGCCGAAGTAGGTGGTGCCGGTCTCCGCCGCGAGCCGCCACAGCGCGCCCAGGTCCGGGTGGCCCGGGTTGCCGTCGAACAGCACGATCGCCGCGCCCACCGCCGGCCCGGAGACCAGGAAGTTCCACATCATCCAGCCGGTGGTGGTGAACCAGAAGAACCGGTCGGCCGGACCCAGGTCGTGGTGCAGCGCCAGCATCTTCAGATGTTCGAGCAGGATGCCGCCGTGGCCGTGCACGATCGGCTTCGGCAGGCCGGTGGTGCCGGAGGAGTAGAGCACGTACAGCGGGTGGTCGAACGGCACCGGCGCGAAGGCCAGCGGCTCGTCGGTCTCCGCCGCCAGCTCCGCCCAGGCGAGCGCGCCGTCGGGGGCCGGGCCGTCCGGATCGAGGTACGCGATGCCGACGGTGTGCCGCAACGACGGCAACGCGGCCCGGATGGCGGCCACCTCGGCGCGCCTGTCGACCGGCTTGTCGCCGTAGCGGTAGCCGTCGACCGCGACCAGCACCGTCGGCGCGATCTGCTGCCAGCGGTCGGTGACGCTGCGGGTGCCGAACTCCGGCGCGCAGGACGAGAAGATCGCGCCCAGGCTGGCGGCGGCGAGCAGCAGGACGTACGTCTCCGGGATGTTCGGCGCGTACGCGGCCACCCGGTCGCCCGGGCCGACGCCGAGGCGGCGCAGGCCGGCGGCCACCCGGCGGACCCGCTCCCGCACCTCCGCCACGGTGAGCGTCTCCGGCGCGCGGGTCTGCCCGTGCGCGATCACCGCCGGGTCGTCGTCGCGCAGCCCCGGCATGCGCAGCACGTTCTCCGCGTAGTTGAGCGTGGCGCCGGGGAACCAGCGGGCGCCGGGCATGGACCTCCCGGCCAGCGTTGCGGTCGGGGGCGTGTGCGCCACCACCTGGAAGTAGTCCCAGATCGAGCCCCAGAACCCGTCCAGGTCGGTGACCGACCACTGCCACAGCGCGTCGTAGTCGGCGAACTCCAGCCCCCGGTGCTCGGCCAGCCAGCGCAGGTAGTCACCGATCCGGGACCGTTCGCGCACGTCCGCCGGCGGCGTCCACAGCACGTCACCCACTGTCACACCCTCCCCTGAGGCCCGGCACGACACTGTGCATGGGCCGTGGCGCCATCTTGCCCTACCCGGTGCCGCCATTCTCCGCACCAGGCGCCCCTCGTACGGCGTGCCCACCCCACACCCCCCGCCCCCTCCCCATGTGGGGTGTAAGGAGGGGGCCCTTGTTAACGCATTCTGCATAGGCGGGGGCCCCGCTTAACACCTCAGGTGGCGCGGTGGGCCTGGATGGCGCGGCGGCGGGCCAGCCGGTGGGCGCGCCGGATCTCCGCCTCGCGGAAGCGGCGCTCGTCGTCCGGTGACTCCGGCAGCACCGGGCGCACCGCGCGGGGCGCGCCCCCGACGTCCACGCCCACGAAGACCAGGTACGCGGTGGCGACCCGCACCGGCTCGTCCTCGGCCGAGTCCCAGCGCTCGGCGACCACCCGCACGCCGACCTCCATCGACGTGTTGCCGGTCCAGTTGACCTGGGCGTGCGCGTGCACCAGATCGCCCACCCGGACCGGCTCGGAGAAGACGATCTCGTCGATGGACGCGGTGACCGCGGTGCCGCCGCTGTGCCGGGCGGCCGACGCGCCGGCCACGTCGTCGACGAACTTCATCAGTACCCCACCGTGCACGGTCCCGTACAGATTTACATCGACAGCGGTCATGATGCGACTCAGCGTGACGCGGGAGTACGAGGTCGGCTTACCCGACGGCACCGCGGGATGATCTGTCATGCCGGAAACGGTACGGTGCGCGGATGCGACATCTCTGGAGCTTCCTCGCCGGGTTGGTGGTGGCGCCGGTCACCTGGGTGCTCGTCACCCTCGGTCAGGACGGATCTGGGCGGACCGTCAACCGCTGGGTGGAGATCGGTACGTACAGCACCCCCAACCTGATCGAGCCGGCCGTCTATCTCGGCGTGGCCGGCGTCCTGCTCGGCCTGCTCGGCACGCTGCGTTTCTCGCCTCTCGGCCCGCTCGTGGCGGGGCTGCTGCTCGCGGTCCCCTACCTCTGGCTGTTCGTCGAGCCCTTCAGCGTGCGGGACCGGGTGCCCGGCGACCTGAAGCTGCTCGGTGACCCGCTGCCGCTGCGCCAGCCCCTGGACAACGGCACGCTGTTCCTGATCGGCATGTTGTTGCTGATGGCCGTGTTCAGCGGCCAGCGGTGGCGGAGTCGACCCGCACCGCAAACGGACGGGGCGGAGCTGACCCCGGCCGTTCCGCCGGTCGAGTCGACGCCCGCGTCGAGCGACTGGTCTCCGCCGCCGGCGCCGCCGAGGGACCCGGACACGGCCCCGCTGACGCTCGCCTATCCCGACACCCCCACCGAACCCCTGCCTCGCCGGACCGGCGGCGAGTCACCGTGGTCCGCTCCCCCGCGCGGCGGCACCCGGCCGGACGGCCCGACCGACCTTCGTTGACCGGCGCGGGCGGGCCGGGAGTCCCGGTCCGCCCGCACAGAACAGCCCGGTCAGCCCTTCAGCAACTGCCGGGCCATGACGATCCGCTGGACCTGGTTGGTGCCCTCGTAGATCTGGGTGATCTTGGCGTCCCGCATCATCCGTTCGAGCGGGTAGTCACGGGTGTAGCCGTAGCCGCCGAGCAGTTGGACCGCGTCGGTGGTGATCTCCATGGCGGCGTCCGAGGCGAAGCACTTGGCCGCCGCGCCGAAGTAGGTCAGGTCCGCGTCGCCGCGCTCGGACTTGCCGGCGGCGGCGTACGTGAGCTGCCGCGCCGCCTCCAGCTTCATGCCCATGTCGGCGAGCATGAACTGGATGCCCTGGAACTCGGCGATCGCCTTGCCGAACTGCTTGCGCTCCTGGACGTACCCCTTGGCGTAGTCGAGCGCGCCCTGGGCGATGCCGATCGCCTGGGCGGCGATGGTGACCCGGGTGTGGTCGAGCGTCCGCATGGCGGTGGCGAAGCCGTCGCCCTCGGCGCCGATGATGCGGTCGGCCGGGATCCGGACGTTGTCGAGGTAGACCTCGCGGGTGGGTGAGCCCTTGATGCCGAGCTTCTTCTCCGGCGCGCCGAAGCTGACGCCCTGGTCGGACTTCTCCACCACGAAGGCGGAGATGCCCTTCGAGCGGGCTGTGGGGTCGGTCACAGCGAAGACGGTGTAGTACTCCGAGACGCCCGCGTTGGTGATCCACCGCTTCACGCCGTTGAGCACCCAGTGGTCGCCGTCACGCACCGCCCTGGTGGTCATCGAGGCGGCGTCGCTGCCCGCCTCCGGCTCGGAGAGGCAGTAGGAGAACATCGCGTCGCCGGCCGCGACCGGGGTCAGATATCTGCGCTTCAGCTCCTCGGAGCCGGCCAGTAGCAGCGGCATGGTGCCCAGCTTGTTCACCGCCGGGATCAGCGAGGACGACGCGCAGGCGCGGGCCACCTCCTCGATCACGATGGCCGTGGCCAGCGCGTCCGCGCCGGCGCCGCCGTATTCGACCGGGACGTGCGGGGCGTGGAAGTCGGCCGCGCGCAGGGCGTCATAGGACGCCTTGGGAAACTCGCCTGTCTCGTCCGCCTCCGCGGCGTGCGGAGCCACCTTGGCCGCACAGACCTCACGGACCGCCTCCCGGATCGCCTCGTGCTCCTCCGGCAACCGGTAGACGTCGAACGACTGCTCTGCGGCCACGTCGGCCCCCTTTCACGGCTATCATGCGCAGTCTGTGCTGCCCGGGGGCCGCCGACTGCCGCAGACTGAAGGATAGCCACCGGGCCTCGACCGGAGCTACCGGCGGGTAGGATCGCGCCCGAGCGTCGCCCACCCGACCCACTACCCTCACACCAGAATCAGGTCCCCTCGGTGCCCGGCCCAGGCGCCCCAGCAGAATGCGACGCGAGGATGCGCCGCCAGTGCGAGCGGAGAAGACAGGCGTGACGATCCCGTACCCGAACTCCCAGCCGATGCCCGCCATCGCCGCGGTGACCCCGCCCTCCGGCGCGGCCCGGCCCCGGGTGACCTTCCTCGGCACCGGTTACCTCGGTGCGACGTACGCCATCTGCTATGCCGAGCTGGGCTACGAGGTGCTCGGCTTCGACGTCGACGCGGACAAGATCGCCAAGCTGAACGCCGGCGAGGTGCCGATCCACGAGCCCGGCCTCGACGAGCTGCTGCGGCGCAACCTGGCCGCCGGCCGGCTGCGGTTCAGCACCGACATGCAGGAGACCGCCGACTTCGGCGACGTGCACTTCATCTGCGTGGGCACCCCGCAGCGGGCCGACGGCATGGGCGCCGACCTGTCGTACGTCGAGGCGTCGGTGACCAGCCTGGCCCAGCACCTGACGCGCAAGGCGCTGATCGTCGGCAAGTCCACCGTGCCGGTGGGCACCGCCGAGTGGGTGGAGCAGTTGGTCGGCAAGCACAGCCCGGACGACCTCGGGGTCGAGGTGGCGTGGAGCCCCGAGTTCCTCCAGGAGGGCTTCGCCGTCGACGACGTGCTGCGGCCCAACCGGATCGTGGTCGGGGTCAAGAGCGAGTGGGCCAACGGCATGCTCTTCGCCGCCCACAAGGGCGTCTTCGACCTGGCCGCCACCGAGGACCGCGAGGTGCCGCTCGTGGTCACCGACTTCGCCACCGCCGAGCTGGTCAAGGTCGCCGCGAACGCGTTCCTGGCCACCAAGATCTCCTTCATCAACGCGATGGCCGAGGTCTGCGAGGCCGCCGGCGGCGACGTCACCCAACTCGCCCGCTCCATCGGGTACGACCCACGGATCGGCAACCGTTTCCTCCAGGCCGGGCTCGGCTTCGGCGGCGCGTGCCTGCCCAAGGACATCCGCGCCTTCCAGGCCCGCGCCCAGGAGCTGGGCGCCGGCGAGGCGCTGCGGTTCCTGCACGAGGTCGACCTGATCAACCTGCGCCGGCGTACCCGGGTGGTGCAGCTCGCCGCCGAACTCCTCGGCCGCCGCTCCGGGCCCGCCGGCCCGGACCTCTCCGGCACCCGGATCGCGGTGCTGGGCGCGACCTTCAAGCCCAACACCGACGACGTACGCGACGCGCCCGCCCTGGCGGTGGCCGCGCTGCTCGGCAAGGCCGGCGCCGACGTGCACGTCTTCGACCCGCAGGGGATCGAGAACGCGCGCCGCGCGGTGCCCGACCTGGCCTACGAGGAGACCATGACCGACGCCGTCCAGGGCGCCGACCTGGTCTGCGTGCTCACCGAGTGGGCCGAGTTCCGCAACGCGGACCCGGTGGCGCTGGGCGAGTTGGCCAACGGTCGCCGGGTCGTCGACGGGCGCAACTGCCTCGACTCCACACTGTGGACGCAGGCCGGCTGGGAGTACCGCGGCCTGGGCCGCCCCTGACCGATCAACGTCGGGCCGGCCGGCCGGGGACCAGTTCCCCGGCCGGCCGGCCCCTATTGTTGTCCGGAACGCGCCCGCAACTGTCGAAATCCCGGCCCGGTCAGGGCATGCTGCCACTGAGAGGTCCACAGTGCGGGGCGTGGGCGGACGGGAGACTGTCGTGGAGAGCTTCAGATGCGCCTCGTGCGGGCGGGAGATCAAACCCGCCGCCGTCTGCCCGCACTGCGGCGCGGAGCAGCCCCAGTGGGCCGAGCACCTGGCCGACATCGAGCGCTCGATCGCCGAGATGAAGGCGCGCGACGCCGAGATCGCCCGCGAGCAGCGGCAGATCGCCGCCAAGATGCAGGCCGCGCTCTTCCAGCGCGACATCCTGGCGCACGCCGGCGAGGAACGGATCAAACAGGCCACCCGGCCGCGTAAGGTGCTGCGCCGGCGTCCGGGGCGCCGGCCGCCCACCGCCGCCACCGGCGCGCCGCCCCGGGTGCCCCGGCAGGGCACGCCGCCGCCCACTCCGGAGGACCTTCCCCCGTCACCGCCCCGCGGTCGCCCACAGTGGCTCGACGCGGACGACCCGGAGCACCCGCCCGAGGCGTCCTCCCGCGAGGTGCAGAACATCCCGCTCGGGCTCGCCGGGCTCCTTCTCGGCATCGCGGCTGTCGTCTTCGCCGCGGTCGCCACCAGCTCGATGGACGCGCTGGCCCGGCTCGGCGTGCTGCTTGTCGCGACCGTGCTGATGCTGCTCGCCCCGCCGGTGCTGGCCCGCCGCGGGCTGACCTCGACCGCCGAGACCATCGCCGCCGTCGGGCTGCTGCTGGTGCCGCTCGCCGGGTACGCGGCCTGGACCGTCGACCGGATCGGGGGCGGCACGTCCGGTGCCGCGTTCGCCGGAGCGATCTTCCTGGTCACCACCCTGGTCGCGGTCGGGTACGCGTACGGCACCGGGCTGCGCGCGCCCCGCTTCGCCACCGTGCTCGCCGCCCAGCCGGTGCTGCCGCTGCTGGCGTACGAGCGGATCACCGGCCCCGCCGGTTGGGCCCTGGTGCTCACCGTGGTGGCCGTGCTGGACCTGGCGCTGGCCCGGTCCGCGGTGATGCTCGAACGGCCGGTCCGGTCGGACCTGCCCCCCACCACGCCGGCGGCGGTCCCGCGCCGCCAGGGCGCCGACGACGACCGGCCCGAGTCGGCGCCGGAGGAGTCCGCCGAGGTGCTCGGCGGTGAGCCGCCCGCCGGCCCGGCCGCCGCCGCGCCGACCCGTCCGGTGCCGTGGCTGCGCGAGGCGACCTGGCTGCTGCACGGTGTGGCGGTCGCGCTCGCGCTGGCGTACGCGGTCACCGCCCTGCTGCGCGCCACCACCGTGTCGGCTGCCGCGGGCGCGGGCACGGTGCTGCTGCTGGCCGCGCTGACCGCGCTGGCCGGCACGCTCGTGTTGCGCCGGCCGCCCCTGCCCGACCTGGGCGCCGGCATCGTCACCCTCGCGGTCATCGGCGCGCTCGGCCGGGTGGCCTCGGTGGCCCTGCCCGGCCGGTCCCTGCTGTTCATCGCCGCCGTCATCGCGCTCACCGGCGTCGCCGTGCGGGCCATGCCGGAGGTGACCCGCCGGGGCCCGCAGCTCGCCTCCGCGGTGGCGCTGACGGTGAGCGGCCTGGTGGTCGCCGGCGGCGCGCTGCGCGCCGGGCTGGCGCCGGTCCGGGCGGCGCTGCCGGCCTGGTCGGCGGACCTGAGCGGGTGGCACGCCGAGCTGGCCCGGGCGGTCGGGCCGACCGGCTGGCAGCTCGCCGCCAGCGCCCTGCTGCTCACCGTCGCCGCCGTGGTCGCGCTGCCCCCCGAGATCCGACGCGAGTTCGCGGTGGTCGGCGCGGCGCTCACCGCGCTCGCCGTGCCGGCCTCCCTCGGGCTGGGCTGGGCGGCGGCCTGCTGGCCGATGCTGCTGACCGCCGTCGCGATCGGGGTGCTCGGGCTCAGCGCCGGCACGGAACGCGCCGCCGTGGCGCACGCGGTGACCGCGGCCGTGCTGGGGCTGGCCGGAGCCGGTGCCGCGCTGGCCCGGCCCGCGCTCACCGCCGCCGCGCTGACCCTGCTCTTCCTGGCCGGGGCGTTGGTCTCGCTCGCGCCCCGGGTCCGGCTCGCCGCCGCCGCGACGGACACGGTCTGTGCCTGGGCCGCCGGCGGCGCCGCGTTCGCCCTGCCCGGCGCGGTGGCCGCGTTCGTCGCCGCAAGCGTGCCGACGCCGCCGATCTCCACCCCGGCCAACCTGCGCGAGATCACCGTACCGATCCTCGCCGCGAGTTTCCTCGGCGTCTGCGTGACGCTCGCCTACGCCGCCCTGGTCCAGGTGGCGCAGCGGCAACTGAGCATGCCGCACGCGCTGGGCACGGTGTTCGGCGCGGTGGCCGTCGTCGCCGCCGCGTTCGGCGCCCCCGGGGCGACCTCGGCGGACGCCTGGGTGGGCGGCCTGCTGCTGATCGCCGCCGCCATGCTGGCGCTGGCCCCGCGGATCGACGCCCGGAGCCGCGCCGACATGTCGTTCGACGGGTCGGACCTGGCCCTCGCCGCCACCACGGTGGCGCTTGTCGCCACGCTGGCCCGGATCGCCGCGGTGCTCGCGCCGGGCGGCCAGCTCGTGGTGGCCGCCGCGCTGGTGCTTGTGGTGGCCGTCGCGGCGCGGGCGCTGCCGGAGGAGTGGCGGCGCGGACCCGTCCTCGGCATCGCGGCCGGTGGCACGTTGATCGGCCTCGTCGCGGCCTGGAGCGCGCTGCGCGGCGGGTTCGGCGTGCTGGCCACCCCGGGGCCGATCTGGGCGGGCGACCTGAGCGGCTGGCCGGCCGCACCCACCGGCGGGGCGGCGTGGCAGGCGCCCGTCGCGCTGGCGCTGCTGGCGGTGACCGCCGCCGTCCTGCTGCCGCCGCCGTGGAAGTACGACATCTCGGGCGTGGCCGCGGTGCTGGCCACCGTGGGCGCGCCGGCCGCGTTCGACCTGCCCTGGTGGTCGCCGGTGCTTGTCGGTTGCATGGTGGCCACGGTCTACGGGATGGCCGCGGCGGCTGCGGCGGACCCTCGGGCGGCGCTGTCCCGGGCCACCGTGGCCGGCGTGGTGGCGCTGCACGCCACCGGCGCCGGACTGGTCCGGCCCTGGACCACCGCGCTGGCGCTCAGCAGCGTCGCGTTGATCGGGGTGACGGTGGCGGTGCTGGCCCGGGCGCTCGCGCCGGCGCTCGTGGACGACTTCCGCACCGAGGGCATGCCGCCGCACCTGGTGCAGGTGGGCGGCGCGGCTGCGGGGGCGGCTCTGCTGGCGCTGCCCGGAGCGGTGGCCGCGCTGTCCGCCGAGTTCGGCCGCCCGGCGCAGGTGATACTCACCGCGGCGCTGGCCGCCGCCAGCATCGGCCTCGCCGTGATCGCGGCGGTCCGCCGGCAGGTGCCGCAATATCTGCCGTACGCCAGCGTGGCCGTGGTCGGCGGGGCCACCGTCACGGCGGCTGCCGCCCTCCTCGTCCACCTGCCCGCCGGTGTTTTCGCCGCCGCCGCGGCGCTGCTCGGTGTGCTCGCCGAGCTGGTACGGGCGGCCACCGTCCCGCCGGCCGGCTCGGCCCGTCCGGTACACCGCTTGTCGGTGCTGCTGAACGGGGCGCTGCGCCGGGACCCGGACGCCGGCACCGAGCTGCGGTGGCGGGTCAGCCCGGCCGCCGGGGCGCTGGCCGCGGCGGCGCTGCCCACCGCGCTGGCGCTCGTCACGCTGGCCCCGTCGCTGGGGGTGGCGCTGTTCTCGACGTTCGCGGTGCTGGGTCGGGTGTGGCAGGGGCCGCCGCCGGAGCTGCTCACGCCGCCGCCGGAGGCGGTGGACCCCACCCACGTGCTCACCGCGCTGCTGCTCACCGCGACCGCGGCGCTGGCCGCGACCGGTTTCAGCGGCGGTCGCCGCTCCCGGGCGGTGCCGGTGGTCCTGCCCGGCGCGGCCCTCACCCTGCTGATCACGCCGGTGGCGCTCGGCCAGGGCTGGCCGGTGACCGCGCAGGCCGGGCTGGTGGTGTTCACCATCTCGATGCTGGGGTTGGCGTTGACCCCGCCGCCGGCGCTGGCGGAGCCGGGCCGCTCGATCCGGGTCGCCCGGGTGCTCGTCTTCGCCATCGGGTTGGCCGCCGGCGGCGCCGGGCTCGCCGGCGCCCTCGCCACCCGTGATCTCACCCTGATCACCCTGGGTAGCGCGGTGGGTGTGGGGGCGATCGCCGCGTTCTTCGGCACCACCCAGCGGGCCCGCATCCTCGGCTGGTTGTTCGCCTCGCTGATGGCTCAGCTCTTCGTGCTCACGCTGGGGCTGGTGGCGGGGCTCGCCGCGGTGTGGTCGGCGTTCGGGGTGCTCGCGGTGGGCGCGGCGTTGCAGGTCTTCGCCGCCACCCTGCCCCGGCTACGCCGGCCCGAGGCGTACCGGGAGGCGGCCACCGTCGAGTGGAGCGGTTACGGGTCGGCGCTGATCGCGCTGGCCCTGGCGTACGACTCGCCCCGGCACATCGCCGCGTTGCTGGCCGCCTGGGGCGCGGTGCTCGGGGTGGCGGCCAGCCGCCCGGGTCGGCGGCCGATGGAGCGGAACCTGCTGTTCTGGGCGGTGGTGGCGTGCGAGATCACCGCCTGGTGGATCCTGATGCGGGTGTCCGACGTGGCGCTGCCCGAGGCGTACACGCTGCCGTTCGCGGCGCTGGCCCTGCTGGTCGGGGTGCTGCAACTGCGCCAGCGGCCGGACATGTCGAGCTGGGTGGCGTACGGGCCGGCGCTGGTGACCGCGTTCCTGCCCACGTTGGCGATCGTGCTGGCGACCGACTCCACCATGCTGCGCCAGGTGCTGCTGCTGTTGGGTGCCGTGGCGGTGCTGATCTTCGGCTCGACGAGCCGGCAGCAGGCGCCGGTGATCGTGGGCGCGACGGTGACCGCCGTGGCCGCCGTGCACGCGCTGTTCAGCCTCGGCCCGTGGCTGGTGCTGCTCCCGGTCGGCCTGGTCCTGCTGGTGCTCGGCGCGAGCAACGAGCGCCGCCGCCGCGCCCAGGAACGCCTCCAGACCGCGCTGCGCGGCATGCGATGAGCCGTGGGTGGCCGGGTCAGCCCAGCGAGGCGCGGAGCGCGGCTTCCTTCTCGGCCACCAGGTCCTCCAGGCTCGCCTGGTAGGCGACCATCCGGTCGCGCAGCGCCGGGTCGGAGGCGCCCAGGATGCGGACGGCGAGCAGCCCGGCGTTGCGGGCGTTGCCGATCGACACGGTGGCGACCGGCACGCCGGCCGGCATCTGCACGATGGACAGCAGCGAGTCCATCCCGTCCAGGTGCTTCAGCGGCACCGGCACCCCGATCACCGGCAGCGGGGTGACCGACGCGACCATCCCGGGCAGGTGGGCCGCGCCGCCCGCCCCGGCGATGATCACACGGACGCCCCGACCGGCGGCCTCCCGGCCGTACTCGATCATCTTGAGCGGGGTGCGGTGCGCCGAGACCACACCCACCTCGTGCGGCACGCCGAACTCGTCGAGCGCCTCGGCGGCGGCCCGCATGGTCGGCCAGTCCGAGTCACTGCCCATGATCAGCCCGACGGTGCTCACGGTGCTTCCCTTTCGTTCGCGACTGCGGGGCTCGCAAGCTCACTCCTCGCGCTCACCGGTCTCCCTCGTGCAGCCAGCGGGCGGCCCGCGCCGCCCGGGCCCGTACGTCTGCGAGATCGGTCCCGAGCACGGTGACATGCCCGATCTTGCGGCCCGGCCGGACCTGCTTGCCGTACAGGTGCACCTTGGCGCCGGGCTCGGCGGCGAACAGGTGGTGCAGCCGCTCGTCGATCGACATCCCGCCCGGCTCCCCGCCGAGCACGTTCGCCATCACCACGACCGGGGCGGTGAGCGACGTGTCCCCCATCGGATAGTCGAGCACCGCCCGCAGGTGCTGCTCGAACTGCGACGTGCGGGCGCCCTCGATGGTCCAGTGCCCCGAGTTGTGCGGGCGCATGGCCAGCTCGTTGACGACCAGCCCGGTGGGCGTGTCGAACAGCTCGACCGCGAGCAGCCCGACCACGCCGAGCGCGGTGGCCAGGTCGATGGCGAGCTGCTGGGCGGCGAGCGCCTGCTCCTCGGGCAGGTCCGGCGCGGGCGCCAACACCTCGACGCAGATGCCGTCGGACTGCACCGTCTCCACCACCGGGTACGCGGCGACCTGCCCGAACGGCGAGCGCGCCACCTGCACGGCCAGTTCCCGGCGCAGCGTCACCCGCTCCTCGACAAGCAGCGGCGTGCCGCCGGCCAGCAGCGTCGCGGCCAGCTCGGCGGCCTGGTCGGCGTCGTCCACCATCCAGACGCCCCGACCGTCGTAGCCGCCCCGGGCGGCCTTGAGCACCACCGGCCAGCCGGTCTCCGCGCCGAACGCGACCAGGTCGGCCGGGGACTCCACCGGACGCCAGGCCGGGTTCGGCGCGCCCAGCTCGCCGAGCCGCTCGCGCATCACCCGCTTGTCCTGCGCGTGCACGAGCGCCTCGGCCGGCGGGAAGAGCTTCACGCCCTCGTCGGCCAGCGCGCGGATGTGGGCGTTGGGCACGTGCTCGTGGTCGAAGGTGACCACGTCGCAGCCCTTGGCGAACGTGCGCAGCGCGGCCAGGTCGGTGTGGTCGCCGTACTGGACGTCGGCGGCGACGAGCGCCGCGCCGTCGTCGGGGGCGAGCGCCAGCACGCGCAGCGACTGGCCGAGGGCGATGGCGGCCTGGTGGGTCATCCGGGCCAGTTGGCCGCCGCCCACCATGCCGACGACGGGGAGTCCGGTACGGGAGTCCATAGCGCCGCCAGCCTAGCCGGGGCGGCACCGGACCGGACCGCGAGGGCGGCCCCCGGACCCACCGCCCGCGCGGCCCGGCCGCGGCGTCCCGGTCCCGACGGCCCGACCTTCGCGACCCGACTCGGGCGGCCCCGACCCGGCGGCCCGACTGCGGCGGGCCGACCGGGGCTCAGCCGGCGAGCGGTGTCACGATCCGGCGCGGGGCACGGGCGACCTCACGGGCGGTGGCGCGGGCGATCAGGAGCGAGCCGACCACCGTGGGCGCGAGCCAGGCCACGAGGTTGCCGTCGGTCATCTGCACGGCAAAGCCGGTGACGAAGGCGATCACGGTGCTGCCCATCAGGTTGAGGTGCCAGATCCGCCAGCCGCGCGCACCGAGACGACGCGGGCGGCGACGGGCGATCAGGACGCCGCCGACAAGCCAGCCGAGCGTCAGCGCGCCGAGCACCGCCAGCCCCCACAGCCGGGCCGGGTCGAGGGCGAAGAGCCCGAGGGCGCTGAGGCTCAGGCCGAGCGCGGCGATCGCGTAGGCCCAGCCGAGCAGCGTGTGACGGCCCCGACGCTTCGGCGCGAGCAGCACCGGCAGCGCGAGCAGCAGGCCGACGGCGCCGCAGCCGGCATGGACGAGAACGAGCACGGTACGCACGACGACTCCCCTCCCCCGACATCCCATTGTGGGAGGTCGCTTACTCAAGCGTCCGACCTGACACAATGGGATGTCAAGACGATTCGAGGAGTCCGCCGCCCATGCCCGAACGGCCGCTCAACGCCACCGCCGCCTCCCTGCTCGGCTTCCTGCACGACGGCCCGATGACCGGATGGGATCTCCTGGAGCACGCCCAGCAGCGGATCGGCGCGTTCTGGTCGCTCACGCAGAGCCAGGTCTACCGGGAGCTGGCCGCGATGGCGTCCGCCGGATTGGTCCGGGCCGGGGCACGCGGACGACGCGACCGGCAGCCGTACGAGATCACCGACGCCGGACGCACGGCGTTCGCCGCATGGGCGCTCAAGCCTCCGGCCGACGAAACCATCCGCTTCCCGCTGCTGCTCACGGTGCTCTTCGGACGGCATCTCCCACCGCCGCGACTCGCCGAACACCTCGCCACGCACCGAGCCACGCACGCCGCCCGGCTCGACGAGTACGAGCAGGTGGCCGCCGCGCTGCCGGACGGCGCCGACGACGTCGAGCCCTACGCGGTGGCGACGCTGCGGTTCGGCGTGGCCTACGAGCGGGCGGTGCTGGAGTGGTTCGACACCCTGCCGCAGGCGTTGCGGTCCGGCGCCACGGCCCCGGACACCGACGCCTAGCCGAGCTGGGCGACCAGCTCCTCCACCGAGGTCACCGGCCGCTGGCAGACGAAACCCCGGCAGACGTACGCGGTGGGCCGCCCGTCGACCATGGGCCGGCCGGCCAGCAGCGGCACGCCTGGTTGGTCCGGGGCGCCGGCGACCACCACCGCGCCGGGCGGGGCGTGCCGGTGGGCGGCAGCCAGCAGCGGCTCGCCCACCGGGTCGTCGGTCGCCACCGCGATCTCGTACGGCCCGGAGAGCAACGCCTCGCCGGTCGTGGCGGCGTAGCCGGTGAACCGGGCGTGCCGGTCGACGATCGGCGCGACGGTCGACAGGGTGATCTCCGCCGCCTCCCGGTAGCGGGTCTCCCCGGTCAACGCCGCGTACGCGACGAGCGCCGCGACGATCGACGAACGGCCGGACGGTGTCGCGTTGTCGGTCGGGTCGGCCGGGCGGGTGACCAGGCGCTCGGCGTCGTCCGCGGTGTCGTAGAAGGCGCCGTCGGGTGCCGCGAACCGGGCCAGCGCCACGTCGAGCAGCTCACCGGCCAGGGTCAGCCACCGGCCCTCGCCGGTGAGCTGGTGCAGCGCGCAGAACGCCTCCGCGACGCAGCCGTAGTCCTCGAGCACCCCGGCCGGCTCGCCGACCACCCGGTCCCGGGACACCCGGCGCAGCCGGCCGTCCACCAGGTGCACGGCGGCCAGGTGCTCGGCGGCGTCGCGCATCGCCCCGTCGGCGACGATGACCACGCCCTCCATCAGGTTGGCGTCCTCGTCCGCCGGGTCCGCGTAGAGCGCGGCGACCTGCTGGAACTCCGCGAGCGCGGTGATCGCCAGCCCGTTCCAGGCGGCCACCACCTTGTCGTCGCGGGCCGGTTGGGGGCGGGTGTCCCGGGCGGTGAGCAGCCGACCCACCACGTCCCGCCAGCGGGCCCGGACCGCCGGGTCGGCGTCGTCGACGTCCCGGGCGAGCTTCAACACGCTCGCGCCTTCCTCGAAGGTGCCGTGCTCGGTGACGGTGAACAGGTCGGCGGCGAAGCGGCCGTCGTCCTCCCCCAGCGCCTCGACGAGCTGGGCGGGCGTCCAGACGTAGGTGAGCCCCTCGACGCCCTCGGTGTCGGCGTCCAGCGCGGAGGCGAAGCCCTCCCCGGCCCGGTGCATCTCGTCGGCGAGGAACCGGGCGGTGTCGCGGGCCACCCGGCGGGCCAGCCGGTCGCCGGTGAGCCGCCAGAGCTGGGTGTAGACGCGCAGCAGCAGCGCGTTGTCGTAGAGCATCTTCTCGAAGTGCGGCACGGTCCAGTGGCCGTCCACCGAATAGCGGGCGAAACCGCCGGCGAGCTGGTCGTTCAGGCCGCCGCGAGCCATCGCCTCGGCGGTGTGCCGGACGATCTCCAGGCTCCGCGCCGACCCGGTGCGCCGGTGGTGCCGGAGCAGGAAGAGCAGATTCATGTGTGGCGGGAACTTCGGCGCGCCGCCGAACCCGCCGTTCGTCTCGTCGTACTCGCTCGCGAGCTGGGCGGCGGCGGCGTCGAGCAGCTCGGCGGTGAGCGGGGCGGTCACACCGCCGACGGCTTGGGCGCCGCCGATCGCCTCGACCACGGCGGCGCCCTGGCGCAGCACCGCCTCGCGCTGGTCCCGCCAGGCGGTGGCGACCGAGTCGAGCAGCCGGACGAAGTTGGCGCGCGGGAAGTAGGTGCCGCAGAAGAACGGGGTGCCGTCCGGGGTGGCGAAGACCGTCATCGGCCAGCCGCCCTGGCCGGTCATCGCCTGGGTGGCGGTCATGTAGACGGCGTCGACGTCGGGGCGCTCCTCGCGGTCGACCTTGACGCAGACGAAGTCGTCGTTCATCAGCCGGGCCACGGCCTCGTTCTCGAACGACTCGTGGGCCATCACGTGGCACCAGTGGCACGCCGCGTAGCCGACGGAGATGAGCACCGGCACGTCGCGCCGCTTCGCCTCGTCGAACGCCTCGGCGCACCAGGGCCACCAGTCGACCGGGTTGTCGGCGTGCTGGAGCAGGTAGGGCGAGGTGGCCTCGGCGAGTCGATTCACCACCCGACCCTATCCGCCGTCCGGCGACACCGCCGCCGGACCGGTCGGCGCCACGGACCGTCCTTCCGCTATTCACTTTCGTCTATTTGAATCGGCGCATGTCCGGCGTACCCCCCGGCCGGCACGTCCGAAGGAGACGGTCATGCGCAGAATCCCCGCCCTGCTCGCCCTCGCCGCCCTCGCCGGCTCCGCCCTGACCCCCGGCGCCGCGTCCGCCGCGGTGCCACCGCAGACCCGGTGGTCCGCCACCACCGGCGTCGGGATCCACAACACGTACGAGCGCGGCACCTACACCTACCTGGCCCAGGCGCTCGACGCCCGCCCCGCGCTGATCGAGCTGGACGTCTGGCCGGACGTGCTCACCCGGCAGTGGCGGGTCAGCCACGGCAACCCGCTCGGCAACGACAACAACTGCGTGGCCGCCACCAGCGCCGCACAGCTCTACACCGGCACCCGGAACAAGAACCTGGAACACTGCCTCGACGACATCCGGCTCTGGCTGGGCGCACACCCCGACGCCGGTCCGCTGGTCCTCAAGCTGGAGCTCAAGACCGGGTTCAGCAGCCGCACCGGGCAGGGACCGGCCCAACTCGACGCGGTGCTCGCCGCGCGCCTCGGCGACCGGGTGTTCGGCCCGGCCGACCTGCTCGGCGGCCACCCCACGCTGGACGCCGCCGCCCGCGCGGACGCCTGGCCGACCCGGGCGCAGCTCGCCGGCAAGGTGCTCGTGGAGCTGATCCCCGGCACCGTCGAGGAGGGCAACCCGACCGACACCCTCTGGACCGACGTGGAGTACGCCCGCCACCTGGCCGGCCTGGCGGCGGCCGGCACGCTGGGCACCGCCCGGGCGTTCCCGGCCGTGCACCGGGCCCAGGCCGGCGACCCCCGCACCCGGTACGCCGACGCCGCGCTGCGGCAGTGGTTCGTGCTCTTCGACGGCGACGCCACCGGGTACGTCACCGGCGGCATCGACACCGCCTGGTACGACGCGAACCACTACCTGCTGGTGATGACCGACGCGCAGAACGTCCCGCCGGCGGTCGGCACCGGTGACTCCGAGGCGGCGGCGGCCCGGGTCGCCCAGCTCGCCCGCGCGCACGCCAGCGTCGCCTCCGCCGACTGGTCGACGCTGCCCACGGTCCTCGCCAACGTCCTCCCCCGCGGCTGACCCACCCCCACCCCCCACCCCCCGTCCCCCGCGCCTGCAGATTCACGGAAACAGTGGCTATCGGGGCCCGGATAGCCACTGTTTCCGTGAATCAGCGCGCAGGGCACCCGGGGGGCGGGGGCGGGGTCAGGAGGCGCCGTCGGCGCGTAGGGGGAAGACGTTGGCGCGGGCGGTGTCGCGCAGGGAGCCGAGCACCGCGCCGATCTTGTCCGCCGGCATCGGCTTGAAGAAGTGGTAACCCTGGGCGGCGGTGCAGCCCAGCTCCGCCAGCGCGGTGCGCTGCTCGGCCGTCTCCACCCCCTCGGCCACCACCCGCAGGCCCAGCTCGTGGGCGAGCCCGACGGTGGTACGCACGATCGCCGCCGCCTCCGGCGAGTCGGCCATCCGGATCACGAAGGAACGGTCCACCTTCAACTCGTCCACCGCGATGCGGGTGAGGAACGTCAGCGAGGAGAAGCCGGTGCCGAAGTCGTCCACGGCCAGTTGCACGCCCATCGCCCGCAGGGTCGCCAACACCTCGTCGATGATCTCCAGCTCGCTCATCACCACCGTCTCGGTGATCTCCAGGACCAGCCGGTGCGGCGGGACCTGGTGGCGGCGCAGCGCCTCCTCGATCTCGGCGGGCAGCCGGGGGTCGAGGAGGCTGCGGGCCGACAGGTTCACCGAGATGGGCACGTCGAGCCCCTCCCGCGCCCACCCGGCGGCCACCTCCAACGCCTTGTCCAGCACGTAGCGGGTGAAGCTGCCGAGCTGCTCGCTGTTTTCCACGGGACGGATGAAGTCGGCCGGGCCGAGCCAGCCGCGGCGCGGGTGCCGCCACCGGATCAGCGCCTCCACCCCGGTCGGAGCGCCGGTGGCCAGGTCGACCGCCGGCTGCAACGCCAGCACCAACTGGTCGTCGGTGGCGAGGGCCTCCCGCAGCTCCGCGAGCAACGCCAGGTGGTCGGTGCTCGCCGCATCCCGGGAGCTGTCGTACGCGGCGACGCTGCCTCCGCCCGCCTTCGCCTGGTACATCGCGATGTCGGCGCGGCGCAGCAGCTCGGTCAGGTCGGCGGCGCCCGCGTCGGCCACCACCACGCCGACCGCCACCTCGACGGACATTCGCACGCCGGCCACCTCGGTCGGGGCGGCGAGCCGTTCGGCCACCTCCCGGGCCTGGCGCAGCGCGTACGCGAGCGGAGCCGTCCGGTCCTCGACCACCGGGACCGAGGTCAGCAGCAGCGCGAACTCGTCGCCGCCGAGCCGCCCGAGCAGGTCGCCGGGCCGGGTCAGCACGGCCAGCCGGTTGGCGGTGAGCCGCAGCAACTGGTCGCCGGCCGCGTGCCCGAGCGTGTCGTTCACTTCCTTGAACTGGTTCACGTCCAGCAGCAGCAGCGCCACCGGATGGTCGTGCGGGCGCTGCCGCAGCGCCTGGTCGCCGCGGGTCAGCAGGGCCGCCCGGTTGAGCAGCCCGGTGAGCTGGTCGTGCACCGCGTCGTACGAGGATCGGGCGGTGACCAACCGCAGCTCGCGATGGGTCGCGGCATCGTGCAGGGCGGCGGCCAGGGCGTCACCGAAGGCGGCCACGCCGTCGCGCTCGCGGTGGCTGGGCGGGGCGGACCGGGCGAAGCGCACCCGCAACCGTCCCACCTCGACGGCGCCCACGGCGAGCCGCCGGACCAGCTCGTGCTCGCCCGACCCGTCGCCCGCCGCGGGGGTCACCTCGTAGTCGTGCACCTGCCCACCGAGGTCGGCCCGGTAGCGTCGCCAGCGCCCGTCGCCGCGCGCCACGTCCACCTCGACCAGCTCGGCCCCGAACAGGGCGAGGGCACCGGACACGGCGGAGGTCGCCACGCCGCGCTCGTCGAGCTGGTTCAGCGCGGCGGTGGCCTCGGCGAACGCCCGCCAGGTCCGCCGTTCCTCCTCGGCCCGGAGCCGGTGCCGGTAGGTCTGTTGCAGCAGCCACAGCGGCGGCGGCAGGAGCAGCAGCCAGCGCGGGTCGAGTTCCAGCAGCGTGACCACCACCAGGCCGACCGCGACGTTGCCGACGAACATGAGCAGCTTGCCGCGGAGCGCGGCCAGCAGCGGCGGCCCGATCGGGATGTCGTGCCGCAGCGCGATCGCGGCGGCGCCCAGCAAGGCGGTGGCGAGCAGGTAGGTCACGGCGCCGACGCTCGACGCGAGGGCCAGCTCCGGGGTGGGTGCGGCGAGCAGTGGCCGGCCGAGCGCGCTCACCGCCGCCCCGGCCAGCGCCGTGGCGGCGGCGAGCGAGGTGGCGATGCGCACCAGTTCCAGCACGGGGCGGCGGTCGACGGCCAGGGACATGGCGGTCCAGGCGGCGCCGGCGCCGAGCAGCGCCGCGGCCGGGAGCCAGCCGGCGGGCACCAGCCAGAGGCAGACCACGAGCGCGGCCTCACCCCAGGTGATGCTGACCATGCCCGCCGCGGTGCGGAAGCGCAGCCGCGCGAGCTGGGCGACGGCGAACGCGACCGCGGCGAGGCCGAAGCGGGCCGGGCCGGGCAGCGGATCGCCGGCGGGCAGGTGCGCCGGTGCGGCGACGCCGAGCACCGCGGCCAGCAACGCGGTGACCGCGACCGCGGCGGTCAGCAGCACGACGCTCAGCGGCGTGCCGCGCAGGCCGAGCCGGTCGGGGGGACGGTCGGCCGGTTCGGAGGTCACGGCCCCGCCCCGGAGGGACGCGGAATCGGGGCACGGTCGGGGGCGGTCGCGGCCTTCGACATCGGCGCCCCCTTCCACGCAGGGTCCGGGGCCTGACGGTCCCCCCGGCGGAAGGCTAAGCCAAACCCGGTGGCCGCAACAGGGGTCGAGGACCGGTCTGGGCGTGATTCATGCGGTGTTCAACCGTTGCCGCGCTGCTGGGGGCCGGTGGGAGCATTCGTCGGTGAATCCTGCCCATCGGGTCCATCTGTCGGATCGACGACTGCGGCGTCGGCCCGGCCCGGCTCGGCCTGGCGCGGAAAGCGGTCCGGCAGGCGGCGCAGGCGGGCGTTCATGTTGCGGATGAGCAGGACGGTGACGGTGGCCAGCGCGATGATGAGGAAGAGGCCCATCGGGCCGGCCAGCCCACCGGTGCGGGTGTCACCGAAGTTGTTCTCCGCGAGCACCTGGGCGGTGGTCAGCATGGTGTTCCTCCGATGTGCGGCTGGCCACCAGGGTAGCCCTCGGGGATGTCAGCCGGCATGGCACGTCTCGCGCACCCCGGCGAAGAGATCGGACTCCGGGAGCGGGCTGTCGACGACCGAGCGGGCGAGTTGGAAGTCCTCCGTCGGCCAGGCGCGCTGCTGGAGATCCATCGGCACCTGGAACCAGAACCCGTCCGGGTCGATCTGGGTGGCGTGGGCGCGCAGCGCGTCGTCGCGGACCGGGAAGTAGGGCGCGCAGTCCACCCGGGTGGTGATCCGCTCCCCCTTGTCGGGGCGGTCCTCCCACCGCTTCATCCACTCGCCGTAGGGCGACTCCAAGCCGGCGGCGAGCATCGCCTCGTGCAGGCTGAGGATCTTGGCGCGGGAGAAGCCCACGTCGTAGTAGAGCTTCATCGGCTGCCACGGCTCGCCCAGCTCCGGATGGCGGTCGGGGTCGCCGGCCGCCTCGAACGCCGCCACGGTGACCTTGTGGGTCATGATGTGGTCCGGGTGCGGATAGCCACCCTCCTCGTCGTACGTGGTGACCACGTGCGGGCGGAACTGTCGCATCAGCCGGACCAGCGGCGCGGCGGCGACCTCCACCTCCTGGAGCGCGAAGCAGCCCTCGGGCAGCGGCGGCAGCGGGTCGCCCTCCGGCAGCCCGGAGTCGACGAAGCCGAGCCATGCCTGCTCGACGCCGAGGACGGCGCGCGCGGCGTCCATCTCGGCCCGGCGGATGTCGCCGATGTTGGCCCACACGTCCGGCCGGTCCATCTTGGGGTTGAGCACGCTGCCCCGCTCACCGCCGGTGCACGTGACGACCAGGACATCCACCCCCTCGGCGACGTATTTCGCCATGGTGGCGGCGCCCTTGCTCGACTCGTCGTCGGGATGGGCGTGCACCGCCATGAGACGCAGCTGTTCTGCCACCTTCGGCGCTCCTCGTCTGTGCCCGCCGACCGACATGCGTCGGCCGGCTGACCTGCCGGAATCTCCCCCCGCGCCCGCGCAAGCCCCCGTGTTGGCCGGTCGGGACCGCCGCCGGGGTGGCGAGGACCACCCGGACCCGTCGGGGCCGACCTGCCATTCTTGACTCAGCGCCGGGCTGGGAAGATGGACCCTGCCATTCTTGCCGATGCCGCCGACAACGACGCCAGGAGATGCCCGCCGGTGAGCGAGACGCACGCCACAGTCGCACCGGGAGCGCCGGTCTTCCCGCCGGGCCGTTACGGCCGTCGCCGGGAGCCGGGTCGCCGCCGGCCGCTCGCGCTCGCCCTGGCGGTGACGGCCGTGCTGGCCGTCCTCGGGCTGGGCGCGGTGAAGCTCTACCAGCAGTACGGCGACCCCGACTACCAGGGCGAGATGATCAGCTACACCGGGATCACCGACTCCCGGGTCGTGGTCGACTTCCGGGTCACCGTGCCACCGGGCGGGGCCGCCACCTGCCTGCTGCGGGCCCGTTCCCACGACGGCGCCGAGGTGGGCCACGTCGAGGCCACCGTGACCGCCGCACCGGGTCAACGACACGTCCGCGTCCGGCAGGAGGTGCCGACGAGCGCCCGACCGTTCATCGGCGAGGTGTTGCGCTGCCGACCGGCCGGCTGAGCCGGACGCCGGCGAGCCGCCGGCACCCGCACCCCGGGTCCCATCGCCGGCACCCGGGGCGCTGGACCACACCCGGACGTGTGCGGCACTGGTAATCTGGTGGTTTCACCTGTCAGCCAGTTCGCACCAACCGAGGAGATCGCCTGTGTCCACAAACGGAAACGAGGCGCCCGCCACCTGGCTGTCCCAGGACGCTCACGACCGCCTCCAGGCCGAGCTCGACGAGCTGATCGCCAACCGGCCGGTCATCGCCGCCGAGATCAACGCCCGGCGCGAGGAGGGCGACCTGCGGGAGAACGGTGGCTACCACGCCGCCCGCGAGGAGCAGGGCAAGGCGGAGGGGCGCATCCTCTACCTCAAGGAGCTGCTGCGCACCGCCAAGGTCGGTGAGGCGCCGGACGCCGACGCGGTGTCGCCCGGCATGGTCGTCACCATCTACTTCGACGACGACGCCGACGACACCGAGACGTTCCTGCTCGGCTCCCGTGAGATCGCCTCCACCACCGATCTCACCGTCTACAGCCCCGAGTCCGCGCTCGGCAAGGCGATCCTCGGCGGCAAGCCGGGTCAGACCTGCACCTACACCGCGCCCAGCGGCGCCGACATCAAGGTGACCGTGGTCTCCTTCGAGCCCTACTCGGGCTGACCCACCGGCGGACCCGCGCCGGACGGCTCGGGTCCGACCCGACCGAGGCTGACAGGCTCCTCGGACCCGAGCCACACCGCCGAACGCCCCGACCGGTTCCTCCGGCCGGGGCGTTCGCGGTCGCGCGTCACCCCTCGCCCGCGAAGACCACCTGGTAGCCGCTGGCGCGCAACGCGCTGATCAGCGTGTCCGAGTGCGCCACCCCGCGGGTCTCCACGGAGAGCGCCACCTCCACCTCGCCGAGCCGCAGGTGCGGGTTGGCCCGCTGGTGCACCACGTCCACCACGTTCGCCCGGTGCTCGGCGATCTCGCTGAGCAGCGAGGCGAGCTGGCCCGGCCGGTCGGTGCAGCGCACCGTGACGCGCAGGAAACGCCCGGCCGCGGCCAGGCCGTGTTCGATCACCCGGAGCATCAGCAGCGGGTCGATGTTGCCGCCGGAGAGCACCGCGACCACTGGCGTCGTCACCTCCACGGCGCCGGCCATCAGCGCCGCCACGCCGACCGCGCCGGCCGGCTCCACCACCTGCTTGCCGCGCTCCAGGAGCATCAGCAACGCCCGGGAGATGTCCTCCTCGGTGACCGTGACGACGTCGTCGACGAGCTTGCGGACGTGGGTGAAGGTCAGCTCGCCGGGGCGACCGACGGCGATCCCGTCGGCGATCGTGCCGAAGGAGGGCAGCCGGACCGGCTCGCCGGCCACCAGCGAGGGCGGGAAGGCCGCGGCGCTCGCCGCCTGCACCCCGATCACCCGTACGTCGGGACGCAGCGCCTTGGCCGCCACCGCGATGCCCGAGACGAGCCCGCCCCCACCCACCCCGGTCACGATGGTGCGCACGTCCGGGCACTGCTCCAGGATCTCCAACGCCACCGTGCCCTGGCCGGCGATGACGTCCGCGTGGTCGAACGGGTGGATGAACACCGCGCCGGTGCGCTCCGCGAAGGTCTGCGCCGCGACGAGCGACTCGTCCACCGTGTTGCCGACCAGTTCGATCCGGGCGCCGTACCCCTTGGTCGCGGCGACCTTCGGCAGCGGCGCGTTCACCGGCATGAAGACGGTGGCGTGCGTGCCGACCAGGTCGGCGGCGAGCGCCACGCCCTGGGCGTGGTTGCCGGCGCTCGCCGCCACCACACCGCGGGCGCGCTCCGCCGCGGAGAGCCGGGAGATCCGCACGTACGCGCCGCGCACCTTGTACGACCCGGCGCGCTGCACGTTCTCGCACTTGAGCCAGACCGGTCCGCCGAGTTCGGCGCTGAGCGGCCGGGACGGCTCCAGCGGGGTGGTGCGGGTGACGCCGGCGAGCAGTTCCCGCGCGGCCCGTACGTCGGCGAGACCGACCAGTTCCGTCATGCCCCGATCGTGCCATTCGCCCCCGGCGGGACCGGCGGCGACGTCGGACCCACAGCCTCGTTCAGGCGGCGGCCGGCGTCCCGACGCGGGGATAGCCGGGCGCGTGCCGCTGCCAGGGCGCCTGCATCTCGAACTGGCCGGCCACGCCGAGCAGCAGCAGCTCCGAGCCGGGCGGCCCGACGACCTGCACGGCCAGCGGCAGCCCGTCCGGGCGACGGCCGACCGGGATCGTGATCGCCGGCAGCCCGGCGATGTTCCACGGCGCGGCGTACGGGGCGTACCTGATGCTCGTCGTCATGTTCGCCAGCCAGGAGCGGCCGGACCAGCCGGCGGCCTCCGGCGGCGGCCCGGCCAGCGCCGGGGTGAGCAGCAGGTCGACCGAGTGGTCGGCGAAGAAGTGCACCGACCGCTCGCGCCAGGCGGCCCGGTCGGCCTCCCGGACGTACCCGCGGCGCTGCGCCCACTCGCCGAGCGCGACGTGCCGGCGGCTGCGTCGCTGAAGCTGACGCGGGGCCACGCCGGCAGCCCGCACGTCGGCCGCGGCGGCGGCGAACCAGGTGGCGATGCCCTGAAGGCCGAGCTTGGTCGGGTAGACCGGGTCGGTGGGGACGGTGTCGTGCCCGGCGCCGGCCAGCAGCCGACCGGCGGCGGCGACCGCGTCCCGGTTCGCCGCGTCCGGTGAGACGCCGCGCACCGGGGAACGCAGCGAGACGCCCACCCGCAGCCGCGGCGGCGGCACCAGGGTGGCCGGCCGGCGACCGGCCAGCACCGAGAAGCCGACCACCGCGTCGGCCACCGTCCCGGTGAGCATGCCGTGCTCGGTGAGGCCGAACCAGTCGTCCGCGCCGAGCTGGCAGGGGACCACGCCCCGGCCGGGCTTGAGCCCGACCAGGCCGCAGCAGGCCGCCGGGATGCGGATCGAGCCGAGCCCGTCGTTGCCGTGCGCCATCGGCACCATCCCGGCGGCCACCGCGGCGGCTGCGCCGCCGGAGGAGCCGCCGGGGGTACGCGCCGGGTCCCACGGGTTGCGGGTCACCCCGCTGTCGTCGTCGGTGAGGGCCCACAGGCCCAGCTCCGGCATCCGGGTCACACCGAGGATCACCGCGCCCGCGCCGCGCAACCGCCGGACCACCTCGTGGTCGGCCTCCGCCACGGCGGTACGCATCGCGGCCGACCCGTTCCAGGTGGGCAGGCCGGCCACCGGGGTGTTCTCCTTGACCGCCACCGGCACCCCGGCCAGCGGCAGGTCGGCCAACTCCTCCTGCTCGTCGACCTTCTCCGCCTCGGTGATCGCCTCGCCGCCGCGTACCGTGCGGAACGCGGCCAGCTCGGCGTCGGCCCGGGACACGTGGTCGAGGTGGTCGGCCACCACCTGGGTGGCGGAGACGTCGCCGCGGCGTACCGCGCGGGCGATCTGCTTGGCGGTCGCCCCGACCCAGGTCGTCGGCAAGATGTCCGGCACTGCCACCCTCCGTCGTCCAGCGGTCAGCCCAGTGCCTGCTCCAGATCGGCGAGCAGGTCGTCGACCGTCTCGATGCCGACAGACAGTCGCACGAGATCGGCGGGAACTTCAAGCGGCGAGCCGGCGGCGCTCGCGTGTGTCATCCGACCCGGGTGCTCGATCAGGGACTCCACCCCGCCGAGGGACTCTGCGAGGACGAACAGCCGGGCCCGGTTGCAGATCTCGACGGCGTGCTCCTCGCCCTCCGCCGCGCGGAACGAGATCATGCCGCCGAAGCGGCGCATCTGCTTGGCCGCCACCTCGTGCCCGGGGTGCGAGGGCAGGCCCGGGTAGATGACCTGGGCGACCTTCGCGTTGCCGTCCAGCCAGGCGGCGATCCGCTCGGCGTTGTCGCAGTGCCGGTCCATCCGTACCCCGAGGGTCTTGATGCCACGCAGGGTGAGCCAGGCGTCGAACGGGCCGTTGACCGCGCCCATCGCGTTCTGGTGGTAGCGCAGCTCCTCGCCGAGCGCCCGGTCGGCGGCGACAAGCGCGCCACCGACCACGTCGGAGTGACCGCCGACGTACTTGGTGGTGGAGTGCACCACCACGTCCGCGCCGAACGCGATCGGCTGTTGCAGGTAGGGCGAGGCGAACGTGTTGTCGACCACCAGCAGCGCGCCCGCGTCGTGCGCCACGGCGGCCAGCGCGGCGATGTCGGCGATGCCGAGCAGCGGGTTCGTCGGCGTCTCCACCCACACGATCCGGGTGGCGCCGGGCCGGATCGCGGCCCGGACCGCGTCCGGGTCGGAGACCTTCGCCGGGGTGTACGCCAGGCCCCACCGCTCGGCCACCTTCGCGAACAGCCGGTAGGTGCCGCCGTACGCGTCGTCCGGGATCACCACGTGGTCGCCGGGCTTGCAGACGGTCCGCAGCAGCGTGTCCTCGGCGGCCAGGCCGCTGGCGAAGGCGAGCCCCACCGGACCGCCCTCCAGCGCGGCCAGGCACTCCTGCAGCGCGTCCCGGGTGGGGTTGCCGGAGCGGCTGTACTCGTAGCCCTCGCGGGGCGCGCCGACGGCATCCTGGGCGTACGTGCTGGTCTGGTAGATCGGGGGGATCACCGCGCCGGTGCGGGCCTCGGGGTCCTGGCCGGCGTGGATGGCGAGTGTCTCGAAGCCGTGACTCATTACCGAGACGTTAGTCCGCCGGTCCGCCACTGCGCGGGGAACCCGGCGCGTCGGACCGGTCGGCCATACTGGTTCGGTGAGTCCGACCGAAGCGCTGCCCTCCCGCCTGCACGGCGCGATCGACCGGATCCCGGCCTCGCTGGAGATGCTGGTCGGTCCGCGATCGGGCCGGGTCAGCTTGCCCGTGCGGCTGGCCTGGTCGGGTCCGACCGATTACGACATCGGCGACCCGCACGAACGACTGACCTTCTACTGCCTGCTGCTCGACTGCGGCCAGCGTCGCGACATCGTCAACTACGTCAACGCCACGCTCCTCCGCCAGGATTGGCCCCGCATCCGACGGCTGACCGCGCGCCGGGTGACGCGGCTCTGGGAGCGACGACTGCCCGCCCTCACCGCCGAGTAATGGACGAGCTGCATCGTCGTCTGTTGCAGATTGGTTTTGCCGCCGGCGACGACCTGGGCTTGGTGCTCGCGGGTGGTTACGCCATCTGGGCTCACGATCTGGTCAACCGGCCCTCCCAGGACATCGACTTCGCCACGGCCGCCGCGATGCCGCTCCCTGCCGTGACGGACCGCCTCGCCGCCGCCTACGTCGCAGCCGGGTTCTCCGCTCGGATCATCGAGTCGACCCCTCGGATGGCTCGCCTGCTGGTCTCGAACGATGTGTCCTCGTGCGAGGTCGACCTGCTCAAGGAAGCACTCGCGCCACCGGCCCAAATGACTGTGGGCCCGGTGTTGGCCTTCGAGGACGCTGTCGGGCTCAAGGTTCGCGCGCTGCACGACCGCGCCGCCCACCGGGACTACATCGACGTCCACGCCGCGAACGGGCGACTCGCGTGGTCCGAGCTGGAGCGCCTCGGCGCCCGCCACACCGCAGGCTTCTCGCTGGACGAGTTGGCCGATCGGTTGGGTGGCGTGATCGAGCGGGATGTCCGAACCTTCCATTCATACGGCCTCACCGAGCCACAGATCGGCGAGCTGCGCACGTGGGCGCTGCGCTGGGAGGCGGACATCCGGAGGCGCCTCGCCAACGGCGAGACCGGCCCGCCCGGCATCCCCGACGACGACTGGGACGCCTACCTGGACCCACCCTGACCAACCCACCCGAGTTCATGATCGACACTGCGGGACGAGGGCGGGGCGCGCCCGGCGGGACCGGCGGGGTGGGCCTAGCCTGAGCCGATGAGTGGGTGTGTGTTCTGCGGGATCGTGGGCGGTGCGGTGCCGAGCTTCACGGTGACGGACGAGGCGGACGGGGTGGCGTTCCTCGACACCCGGCCGGTGTTCAAGGGACACGTCCTCGTGGTGCCGCGTACCCACCTGGTGACGCTGGCCGACCTGCCCGCCGACGCGCTGCCCGGCTACTTCCGGCTGGTGCAGCGGATCGCGGTGGCGGTGGAGACCGGTCTCGACTCCGGTGGGACGTTCGTGGCGATGAACAACAAGGTGTCCCAGTCCGTCCCGCACCTGCACACCCACGTGGTGCCCCGGACGAAGGGCGACGGGCTGCGCGGCTTCTTCTGGCCCCGCACCCGCTACGCCGACGACGCCGAGGCCGCCGGCTTCGCCGCTCGGATCTCGGCCGCCCTGGCCTGAGGTCGGGATGGACGGGTAAGGAACCGGGGACCGGCGCTGTTACACGCTGGGGAAAGCCACGAGAGGAGTCCCACCGTGTTCCTCCGCCGCATGAAGGCCGAGATGATCGCTCCTGACCAGGCCCTGCCGGGCCGTCCGCTCGCCATGCCGGTCGCCGACCGGCACGAGGTGTTGCCCGCCTCGCTGAAGGGTCCCTTCCCCGAGGGCGCGCAGGTCGCCGTCTTCGGCATGGGCTGCTTCTGGGGCGCCGAGCGCCTGTTCTGGACCCTCCCCGGCGTGATCACCACGTCGGCCGGCTACGCGGGCGGTTTCACCACCAACCCGACGTACGAGGAGGTCTGCTCGGGCATGACCGGGCACGCCGAGGTGGTCCAGGTGGTCTACGACCCGTCGACGATCACCTACGAGGACCTGCTCAAGGTCTTTTGGGAGAACCACGACCCGACCCAGGGCATGCGCCAGGGCAACGACGTGGGCACGCAGTACCGCTCGGCGATCTACACCACCACCGACGAGCAGCGCGCCGCTGCCGAGGCGTCCCGGGAGGCGTTCGCGCCGATCGTGGCGCGGGCCGGCAAGGGTGAGATCACCACGGAGATCGCCCCGCTTGGCGACTACTACTTCGCCGAGGACTACCACCAGCAGTACCTGGCCCCGACGAAAAATCCGAACGGCTACTGCAACCACGGTCCGAACGGGCTGAGCTGCCCGGTCGGTGTGGCCAGGACGGCCTGATCCGAGTAGTTCTGGCGCGGATCCGCGGATTCGCGCCAGAACTGCCGCATGCCGCAGAACCTCCATGGCACCCATACGTGTGTCTGCCGGCCAACGGTCGCAGACGCCTGTCAGATCTTGGACCAAAGCTCCGCCGCCACCGGGCCAATCGCTAACGTCTCCTACTCTTCAGTTTTCAGCTGTGCAGAGTTCAGACGAAGCCGCATGTCGTGCCGCCACCCGGATGCGAGTAAAGGCAGGAGCCCACATGGTTCGGTGTTACATGTGCCAGCAGTTCGTCCGGCCCCGCGACCTAAAGCGGGCGGACACCGGTGAATACTGCCACAACGCCGATGGGGATTGGCACACCATGAGCGGCGTCCCGGTGCACCGGACATTCCTCGGAAAATATGTCGTTCTGAACAGATATCAGGGCGGCGGAGGATCGGGAGACGCTCCGGCGCCGAGACGATAACCGATGCGCGACACGGTGGGACGGGGCGCACGTGCCCGCAGGCGGGAACAAGCCGAGGCAGCTTACGCCCTCCAGATGAACGAGGCCGATGAGCAGGTTGACGAGGAGGCACGGAAGAAGTTCTACGACAAGACGTACGACTTGGCCGCAGGCGCGGTCGACAGGTCCCGCAACGCTGCCGACATGGTGCAGAAGTCGGGTGCCGCCATAGTCTCGATCTACAGCGGCGTGCTGGCGGTCGGCTTTTCGGTGACGCGGAGCCCGTTTCCCGCCCGAGGTCTCCTGACTCCCGCCTTCATCGGCATCTCGATCGCCTGCTGTGCCGCATATTCAGGACTCGTCGGGACCGGCGACAAGTTTCCCTTCGTGGCTCCACTTGATCGCACCCTGGTCAGTCAGCGAGAACTGCGCGCCTTCACCAGGTATTCGTTATTCAGCCAGGTTGCGTCGGAGCTGTCGATGCGACGGATCTGGCTACTGCACACGAGCGTCTCGGCACTGGCGATCGGGGTCATATTTCTCGCCGCACCCTTTGTTGAGATCAAGAGTTCGATGACCGTAGGGGCAGGCCGCTCGATCGAAGGCCGCGACCTGCCCGCTTGGCCGACGACTCCACCCGCCTCGGCCGACAGAGATCTCGCGCGCATCCTGTATCAGAAGCAGGTGGACGAGGTCGGCGAGCTGCGGAAGAGGGAACTCGATGCTTCCCGGAATTCCAGTGACAGCGGAGCGGCGATCTGGATGGGGACGGTCGGCCTCATCGTCGTCGTGACGGTGGGCACGATCAGCAGACTCCGGTACTCAGCGGAAAGGCAGCGCACCTCGGACTGAGAATCGGGGGACAAGCAGCGAACTACCGCCGGACGATCAAGCTTGGTGACTCCCCGAAGGCGTCGGGGCCAAGCCTATGGTGTTCGTCACACCGCGGGCCCGGCGCATTTCCGGCATCGGGCACCGGAGGGCAGGAATCGACGGCGTGACGGGCAACCACCCTCGGTGACGGCGCACTGTAGCAAGCTGTCACACGTTCGTCATCGTCTCAACAGGCGAACTGCAACAAGCTCTGGCAGCATTGGCTCGTATGTGCGGACTTGCGGGAGAGTTCCGCCGTGACGGTTCACGTGCCGACGTCTCGGCCGTGGAGCGGATGGCGGCCACGATGAGTGACCGAGGGCCCGACGACAGCGGCGTCTGGTCGCAGGGCCCGACCGCGCTGGGACACCGGCGCCTCAAGATCATCGACTTGTCGGCGGCGAGCGGCCAACCGATCGTGGATGCGGGCTCGGGCCTCACCGGGGTCTTCAACGGCTGCATCTACAACTACCGCGAGCTGCGCGCCGAGCTTCAGGCGAAGGGCCACCGCTTCTTCTCCGCCGGCGACAGCGAGGTCGTGGTCAAGGCGTACGCCGAGTGGGGCCTCGACTTCGTCGACCACCTGATCGGCATGTTCGCGGTGGCGATCAGCGAGCGCGACACCGGCCGTCTGGTGCTGGCCCGGGACCGGCTCGGCATCAAGCCGCTCTATCTGGCCGAGAGCCCCGGCGTGGTGCGCTTCGCCTCCACCCTGCCGGCGCTGCTGGCCGGTGGCGGCGTCGACACCACCATCGACCGGGTGGCGCTCGCCCACTACCTCAGCTTCCACAGCATCGTGCCGCCGCCGCGCACCATCCTGCGCGGCGTCACCAAGCTGCCGCCCGCCACCGTCAAGGTGTACGAGGCGGACGGCACCACCCGGGAGCGGGTCTACTGGGATCCGGCCTTCGGCCGGGCCGACGAGCGGGCCGGCTGGTCCGAGCGGGACTGGCAGGACGCGCTGCTCGACTCGCTGACCACCGCCGTACGCCGCCGGATGGTGGCCGACGTGCCGGTGGGCGTGCTGCTCTCCGGCGGCCTCGACTCCAGCCTGGTGGTCGCGCTGCTGGCCGGCGAGGGGCAGGGCCGCTCCGGCCTGGGCACGTTCTCCATCGGCTTCGACGCGGTGGGCGGCCGGGAGGGCGACGAGTTCGTCTACTCCGACCTGGTGGCGAAGACGTTCGGCACCGACCACCACCAGATCCGGGTGCCCACCGGCGACCTGCTGCCGCCGCTGGAGGCCGCCGTCTCGGCCATGAGCGAGCCCATGGTCAGCCACGACTGCGTGGCGTTCTGGCTGCTCAGCCAGGAGGTCGCCCGGCACGTGAAGGTGGTCCAGTCCGGTCAGGGCGCGGACGAGATCCTGGGCGGCTACCACTGGTATCCGCCGCTGGCCGGGGTGGACCGGGAGGCGGCGCTCGACACGTACGCCAAGGCGTTCTTCGACCGCGACGCGGCCGGGCTGGCCCGGGTGCTCAACCCGGCGTGGCTGGCCGACGGCGACCCGGCGCGTGAGTTCGTGGCCGCGCACCTGGGCCGGGCGGGCGCGCAGACCGCGGTCGACGCCGGCCTGCGGATCGACACCCAGGTCATGCTCACCGACGACCCGGTGAAGCGGGTCGACAACATGACCATGGCGCACGGGTTGGAGGCCCGGGTGCCGTTCCTCGACCACGAGTTCGTCGAGCTGGCCGCGAGCTGCCCGCCGGAGCTGAAGCTGGCCCAGGGCGGCAAGGGCGTGCTCAAGGAGATCGGCCGGCGGGTCCTGCCGCACGAGGTCATCGACCGGCCCAAGGGCTACTTCCCCGTACCCGGACTCACCCACCTGGAGGGCAAGCTGCTCGACCGGGTACGCGACGCGCTCAACGCCCCGGAGGCGCGCCGTCGCGACCTGTTCCGCGCCGACTACGTCGACGCGCTGCTCGCCGACCCGAATGCCGAACTGACCCCGTTGAACGGAAACAAGCTGTGGCAACTGGGACTCCTGGAAATGTGGCTCCAGAGCCACGGAATCGACTGACCGTGACCGACACCCTCGCCACCGGCACGGCACGCACCGACCGGGAACGGGTGCTGGGCCGGCGCCGGGAACGCACCGGCCCGGGCGGCGACCCGGTCGCCCCCGGTACGCCGGAGCCGCGCCGGCCCTCCGCCGAGTCCGCGGACGCCTCCGGCGTGGTGCTGGACTGCGGCTGGGGTCGGCTGGTCTTCGGTCAGACCTTCACCGACCAGCTCCACGTGGCCGACGTGCTGCGCTCCGAGGCCAACGGCGCCCGGGACATCTGCATCTACTTGCGCGACCCGCACGTGCTGGTCTCCCGGCTGCCGGACGAGCTGTTCATCGACCCGTCGCTCACCTACCGGCTGCCGCTCGGCGAGCGCCGGCCGGCGGCCACCGAGGGTGAGGACATCCCCGGACTGACGATCCGACCGCTGCGTGACGCCGACGACGCGGACGCGGTGAACCGGATCTACGCCCGCAACGGCATGGTCACCGCCCCGGTCGAGGTGCTCGTGGACAACGCCGGCACCGAGCGGTTCCTGCACCTGGTCGCCGAGGACGCGACAGGCGAGGTGGTCGGCACCATCACCGGCGTGGACCACGTCGCGGTCTTCGACGACCCGGAGAACGGCGCCAGCCTCTGGTGCCTGACGGTGGACTTCAACACCGCGCCGCCCGGCACCGGTCAGGCGCTGCTCACCGCGCTCGCCGACCGGCTCGACGCGCGCGGCCGGGCGTACGTGGACCTGTCCGTGCTGGCCGAGAACTCCGGCGCGATCCGACTCTACGAGCGGCTCGGCTTCCACCGCACCGGCACGCTCTGCGTGAAGCGGAAGAACCCGATCAACGAGCGGCTGTTCCTGCCCGCCATGCCGGCGGGGTACGACGAGCTGAACCCGTACGCCAAGATCGTCGCGGACGAGGCGATGCGGCGCGGCATCCGGGTGGAGGTGACCGACCCGCACTGGGGTGAGCTGAAGCTGACGAGCGGCGGCCGGACCATCCACACCCGCGAGTCGCTGTCCGAGCTGACCTCGGCGGTGGCGATGAGCCGCTGCGACGACAAGCGGGTCACCCGACGCATCCTCACCGAGGCGGGGCTGTCGGTGCCGCGCGGGCGCACCGCCACCGGCGAGCCCGACGACGTGGCGTTCCTGGCCGACGTCGGCCCGGTGGTGGTCAAGCCGGCGCGGGGCGAGCAGGGCAACGGGATCACCGTCGGCGTGCGGACGCCGGAGGCGCTGACCGCGGCCGTCGAGCTGGCCCGGCGGTTCTGCCCGGACGTGCTGATCGAGGAGTTGCGCGCGGGCGAGGACCTGCGGGTGGTGGTGATCGACCACGAGGTGGTGGCCGCCGCGGTGCGCCGGCCGGCGCAGATCACCGGCGACGGGGTGCACGACGTCACCGAGCTGATCGAGCGGCAGAGCCGCCGCCGGGCCGCCGCCACCGGCGGCGAGTCCCGGATCCCGATCGACGGCATGACCCGCGAGGTGGTGGCCGAGGCCGGCTACCAGATGCACGACGTGCTCCCCGAGGGGCAGGTGCTGGCGGTCCGGCGGACGGCGAACCTGCACACCGGCGGCACCATCCACGACGTGACCGCCGAGCTGCACCCGGCGATCGCGGAGGCGTGCGTGACGGCCAGCCGGGCGCTCGACATCCCGGTCACCGGGCTGGATCTGCTGGTGCCCGCCCCGGACGCGCCGGAACACGTCTTCATCGAGGCCAACGAACGGCCGGGGTTGGCCAACCACGAGCCGCAACCGACCGCCGAACGGTTCGTCGACCTCCTCTTCCCGGGCACGCGGGCACCGCAGCGACTCTGGTCGCCGGCCGGTGCGGCAGGCTCTGGGGCATGACCGCACGGAAACCCGAACCGCTCAAGCTCGACCTCGAATACCTGCGCCAGGTGCTGGTGGAACTGCTGGAGATCCCCAGCCCGTCCGGGCGTACCGACCACATCCAGCAGTACGTGGGCGAACGGCTCTCCGCGCTCGGGATCAGCTCCACGCTGACCCGGCGCGGGGCGCTGAGCGCCTGCCTGCCCGGCCCCCGGTCGACCGGGGCGGACCGGGCCGTCGTGGTGCACACCGACACCATCGGCGGCATGGTCAAGCGGCTCAAGGAGAACGGCCGGCTGGAGATCAACCCGATCGGCACGCACAGCGCCCGCTTCGCCGAGGGCGCCCACGTGCGGGTCTTCACCGACCACCTGGACCGGGTGGTCACCGGACAAATACTTCCGCTGAAGGCGAGCGGGCACCGCTACAACGAGGCGGTCGACCTCCAGGGCGTCGGCTGGGAGCTGGTCGAGGTCCGGGTGGACGAGCCGGTGACCGACGAGGCCGGCCTGCGGGCGCTCGGCATCGACACCGGGGACTTCGTCGCGCTGCTGCCGAACCCGTCCATCACCCCCAGCGGGTACGTCAAGTCCCGGCACCTGGACGACAAGGCCGGCGTGGCCGCCGTGCTCACCGCGTTCAAGGCGATGGTCGACGCCGGTGTGACCCCGGCGGTCAGCGCGCACCTGCTGGTCACCGTCACCGAGGAGATCGGCCACGGCGCCAGCCACGGGCTGGACCCGGACGTGGCGGAGATCGTCTCGGTGGACGCGGCGGTGGTCGCGCCCGGCCAGCAGTCCCGGGAGAACGCCGCCACCCTGGCCATGGGCGACGGGGTGGGTCCGTTCGACTACCACCTCACCCGCAACCTGGCCTCGATCGCCAAGGAGCACGGCGTCGACCTGGTCCGGGACGTGTTCGACTACTACCGCTCGGACGCGGCGTCGGCGGTCGAGGCCGGGGCGCACGCCCGGGTGGCGTTGCTCGGCTTCGGCGTGGACGCCACCCACGGCCACGAGCGCACCCACCTGGACGGCCTGCACCACCTCACCCAACTGCTCTGCCTCTATCTGCAGAGCCCGCTGGTGTTCCCGGAGTGGGACGCCGAGCCGGAGGGCGACCTGGCCGACTTCCCGTCGCTGGCGGTGCAGCCCGCGCACATCGACGGCCCGCGCGAGGGCCCGATCGGCGTGGAGTAGACGTCTGTGATCGAAATCCGTTGCCGAGGCCGCCGGGGAGTGGATAGCGTGGCGGTACACGGGAAAGGAGGTGGTCCAGACTTGTATAGCAATCGGACTCGTGAGGTGGCTGTCCGCTAGCCGCTGTCCTCGACAGTGAAGAACGATCGTCGAGACCGTGTGGCAGCGGTGCGGCGAAACCACGACAGCCACCCGACCCCCGGGGTGCCGGCCACAGTCCAGCCGGCCCGCGCGCGAGCGCGGAAGCCCCGGGGGTCGCTTCATGTCGGGAGGCGGCCTTGTCCATGCGTGAGCTGGTGGTTCTGGGCACGGCCAGCCAAGCCCCCACCCGGGTCCGCAACCACAACGGCTACCTGCTGCGCTGGGACGACGAGGTGATCCTCTTCGACCCGGGCGAGGGCAGCCAGCGCCAGATGCTGCACACCGGCGTCACCGCCACCGACCTGACCCGGATCTGCGTCACCCACTTCCACGGCGACCACTGCCTCGGGCTGCCCGGCATGATCCAACGGCTCTCCCTGGACCGGGTGCCACGCCCGGTGGCCGTGCACTTCCCGGCCGGCGGCACCGAATACTTCGCCCGGCTGCGCCACGCGTCGAGCTTCCACGAGACCGCCGAGCTGGCCGTCGAGCCCATCCACGCCGACGGGCAGCGCGTCGCGCTCGGCATCGGCACGCTTGAGGCCCGCCGGCTGCGACACCCCGTCGAGACGTACGGCTACCGCCTGATCGAGCCGGACGGCTGCCGGCTGCTCCCGGAGCGGCTGTCCGCGTACGGCATCGCCGGTCCGGCGGTGGGAGAGCTGCTCCGCGCAGGCCACCTGGACCTCGACGGGCGTCGCGTCAGCCGCGACGAGGTGAGCGTCACCCGACCGGGGCAGCGATTCGCGTTCGTGATGGACACCGGGCTCTGCGACGGGGTGTACGCCCTCGCCGAACACGCCGACCTGCTGGTCATCGAGTCGACGTTCCTGGCGTCGGAGGCCGCGCTCGCCGCCGAGGTCGGCCACCTCACCGCCGGCCAGGCCGCGCGGGTGGCGGCCGAGTCGGGGGTACGCACGCTCGTGCTCACCCACTTCTCCCAGCGGTACGCCGACCCGCGCCGATTCCACGACGAGGCCCGGGAGCACTTCACCGGCGAGCTGGTGATCGCCGAGGACCTGGGCACGGTTCCGGTGCCACCCCGACGAGTACCGTCGCCGGAGTGACGCTCTCCCTACGGCCCGCTACCGAGGCCGACCTGATGGCGGTCGGCGCTCTGCACCAGCGTTCCCGGGTGGCGGCATACTCGTCGTTCCTGCCGCCGGAGGCACTTGCCGACCCGACCCCGGAGGCGATGGGCCGATACTGGGTGGAACGGCTGACCTGGGAGGGCGCCGACCACCGGATGATCGTGGCCGAGCGGGACGGGCGGCTGGTCGGCTTCAGCTATCTGGGCCCGGACGACGAGGGCGACCCGGCGACCGGGCTGCTCAGCGCCATCCACCTGGAGCCGGACGAACGGGGCCGGGGCACCGGCCGGGCGCTGATGGTGGACGCCCTGTCCGCGATCCGGGCCCGTGGTTGGACCCGGGCCGCGCTGTGGGTGCTGCGGGACAACGCCGCCGCGCGCCGCTTCTACGAGCGCGGCGGCTGGCACGCCACCGGCGGCCACCTCACCGAACACATCGGCTCCGTCACCGTCCCCCAGCTCCGCTACACCCGTGCGGTGTAAGGAGGGGCCCCTTGTTAACGCCTTTGGTAGAGCAGGGGCCCCCTCTTAACACCCACTCGCTGACTCAGCGGGCGCCGAGGTGGGCCAGCAGGTCCTGACGGGTCAGCACGCCCCGCGGCTTACCGTCGACGAGCACGAGCGCCGCGTCGGCCTTCTCCAGCAGCCCGACCGCCTCGCTGACCGGCTGCCCACCACCGATCATCGGCAGCGGCTCGCCCATGTGCCGCTCGATCGTGTCGTGCAGGTGCGCCTGGCCGGTGAAGAGCGCGTCGAGCAGGTCCTTCTCGGCGATCGAACCGGCCACCTCGCCGGTCACCACCGGCGGCTCGGCCTTCAGCACGGGGAGCTGGGAGACGCCGTACTCGCGCATGTAGTCGATGGCGTCGCGGACCGTCTCGGTCGGGTGGACGTGCACCAGCTCGGGCAGGCCACCCGGCTTGTTGCCGAGCGCGTCGGCCACGGTCGGCTCGGTGCCGGCGTCGGCCAGGAAGCCGTACCGGGCCATCCACCGGTCGTTGAAGATCTTGGACAGGTAGCCCCGGCCGCCGTCCGGCAGCAGCACCACGACCACGTCGTCCGGCCCGGCCTTGCGGGCCACCTCCAGCGCGCCCACCACGGCCATGCCGCAGGAGCCGCCGACCAGCAGCCCCTCCTCGCGGGCCAACCGCCGGGTCATCTCGAACGACTGCTTGTCCGACACCTCGACGATCTCGTCGGCGATCCCGCGGTCGTACGTCGTCGGCCAGAAGTCCTCACCGACGCCCTCGACCAGGTACGGCCGGCCGCTGCCGCCGGAGTAGACCGAGCCCTCCGGGTCCGCGCCGACCACCCTGACCCGGCCCTCGGACGCCTCCTTGAGATAGCGGCCGATGCCGGAAATCGTGCCACCGGTGCCGACACCGGCCACGAAGTGCGTGATCTTGCCCGCGGTCTGCCGCCACAGCTCCGGGCCGGTGGTCTCGTAGTGCGAGCGCGGATTGGCCGGGTTGCTGTACTGGTCCGGCTTCCACGCGCCGGGGATCTCCCGGGCCAGCCGGTTGGAGACGTTGTAGTAGGAGCGCGGGTCCTCCGGCGCGACGGCGGTCGGGCAGACCACCACCTCGGCGCCGTACGCCCGCAGCACGTCCTGCTTGTCCTGGCTGACCTTGTCCGGGCAGACGAAGACGCAGCGGTAGCCCTTGAGCTGGGCCACCAGGGCCAACCCGACGCCGGTGTTGCCGCTTGTCGGCTCCACGATCGTGCCGCCCGGCCCGAGGATGCCGGCCTTCTCGGCGTCCTCCACCATGCGCAGCGCGATCCGGTCCTTGACCGAGCCGCCCGGGTTGACGTATTCCACCTTCGCCAGCACGGTCGCCTGGATGCCCTCGGTGACGTTGCGCAGGCGGACCAGCGGGGTGTTGCCGATCAGCTCGACGACGTTGTCGTAGTACTGCACCTCGTTGTGCCCTTCGTCGCGCCGCCGTCGTGGGGCGGCCGGTCGGCCGGTTTCGTCGCCCAGCGTACGTGCCGTCAGGGGGCCACATGCCCGGGGATGACCGAGCTACGGCGCGCCTCCCACTCCAGGAACCGTTCCGTCTCGGCGAGCACGCTGCCGGCCAGCCAGGTGACCATGACCGCGTCGTCCGCCAGCCCGAAGATCGCCAACGGGATCTCCGGCAGCAGGTCGATCGGGGAGACGATGTACGCCGTCGCCCCGGCCATCAGCGCCAGCCGCAGCCCACCGTCGTACTCCCCACGGCTGGTGGCCCGGATCATCCGGGGCAGCGCCGCCATCCGGGCGCCGAGCGACGGCCCGCGTCGCGCGCCGGCCGCCAGTGCCCGGGCCAGCGCGGCGAACGCAGCGCTGCGCTTCAACGTCTTCCCCATGTTTCCGCCTCTCTCCGCCGGACCAGGGTGCGCCACCGGGGCAAGTCCACCCCACTGATACCCAGAACGGTCACCGTCCAGCCACCCGATCAAGGACAGCGACGGTCGTGCCGGCGCGATACTGTCGGTTCATGGGGGACGCTGGTTCCGTGGCGCCGGTCCGCCGGCGACGCGCCCGGCAGATCGCCCGCCTGGCGGCGATCGGCACGGGCGCCACGGTGGCGGCCACGGCCGCCACCGGCGGGGTGCTGCTCGGCCAAGCCCGGCAGGCCCGGCGCACCATCCCGATGGCCCAGGCCCCACCACCGCGCTGCGACGGCGTCTATGGCGCGAGGTTCCCCGGCCCGCCGGTCACCATGGTCGTCCTCGGTGACTCCTCCGCCGCCGGCTACGGCGTCTATCGGCGTCGGGAGACGCCCGGCTCCCTGCTTGCCACCGGGCTGTCCCGCCGCCTGCACCGGCCGGTCCGGCTGCACCGCTTCGCCGTGGTGGGCGCCCTGTCGGCCGGGCTGAAGCCGCAGGTCGAGTCCGCGCTGGAGGTCGAGCCGGACATCGCCGTGATCCTGGTCGGTGGCAACGACGTCACCAACCGCACCCCGCCGGCGCTGGCCGTGCGCTACCTGGTCGACGCGGTCCGCACGCTGCGTGCCGCCGGTTGCGAGGTGGTCGTCGGCACCTGCCCCGACCTGGGCACGATCCGGCCGATCCAGCCGCCGCTGCGCTGGCTGGCCCGGCGGTGGAGCCGGCAACTGGCCGCCGCCCAGACGGTGGCGGTGGTGGAGGCGGGCGGCCGGACGGTCTCCCTCGGCGACCTGCTGGGGCCGCGGTTCGCCGCCGAGCCCGGCCGGATGTTCGCCTGGGACCGGTTCCATCCCTCGGCGGAGGGGTACGCGATGGCTGCGGCGGCGCTGCTGCCCACCGTGCTCTCGGCGCTGGAGGCGGTGCCCGAACGCCGTCCTTCGCTCAGCGGGCTGGAGGGCGTACGGTCGCTTCCGGAGGCGGCTCAGGAGGCGGCCCGGCACGCCGGCACGGAGGTCACCGGCGCCCAACTGCGAGGCCGCGACCGCGGGCCGGGCGGCCGGTGGGCGCAGCTTCGCCGACGGGCCTTCTTCGGCGTCGGCGCGGTGCCACCCACCGGCACCGCGGCCGACCCGGCCACGCTGGAGGGAACGGCATGAGTGGAACGAACGAGGCGGCCCGGTGGGGCCGGGCCGCGGCCCTGTCGCTGCTGGCGGGCACCGTGGGTGGCGCGGCGGTGCTCGCCGGCCAGGCCGTCGTCGCCCGCAGCCGCGAGTACGCGCAGCCTGAGCTGGGTCTCGTGCTGCGGGCCACGATCGGCCGGGCCGACGCGCCGCCGCTGCGGCTGGTGCTGCTCGGCGACTCGTCGGCGCTCGGCGTGGGTGTGGACCGGTTCGAGGAGACCATCGGTGGCCAACTCGCCCACCTGCTCGCCGAGGGGCCGACCGGCCGGCGGGTGCACCTGTCGAGCGTCGGGGTCTCCGGGTCCCGCGCCACCGACCTGGCCACCCAGGTGGCCCGGGCGCTGCTCGGTGAGCGGCCCGACGTGGCGTTGGTGCTGATCGGGGCGAACGACGCCACCGCGCTGGGTCGCCCGGCCGACGCGGCGGCCTACCTCGGCTCGGCGGTGCGTCGGCTGCGCGAGGCGCACGTCGAGGTGGTGGTGGGCACCTGCCCCGACCTCGGCGCGGTACGCGCGGTCGCCGCCCCGCTGCGCCAGGTGCTCGGCTGGTCCGGGCGGCGGATGGCGCGGGCCCAGACGGTGGCCGTGCTCGACGCCGGCGGCACCGTGGTCGACCTGGGGACCGAGACCGGCCCGGTGTTCCGGGCCGACGCCGGCACGCTGTGCCACGACGGTTTCCATCCGTCCGCGGACGGCTACCGGGTCTGGGCGCACGCCTTGCTCCCGGCGGTCGCCGCCGCCGCGGCGGTCGCGTTCCGGCACCACCGCCGGCCGCCGGCGGGGTGACATTTCCCGCCCGGCGCGTGGCTTCCACCGCAAGTTACCGGCGGGTTAACGTTGGCTCATGCCGATTGAGTCGCCCCGCGACGCCGTCATCGTCGCCACCGCCCGGTCCCCCATCGGCCGCGCGTTCAAGGGTTCCCTGCGCGAGGTCCGCCCGGACGACCTCGCCGCCACCATCGTCCAGGCCGCCCTCGACAAGGTCCCGGCGCTCGATCCCACCACCATCGACGACCTCTACCTGGGGTGCGGTCTGCCCGGCGGGGAGCAGGGCTTCAACATGGCCCGGGTGGTCGCCACCCTGCTGGGCCTGGACGGGCTGCCGGGCGCCACGCTGACCCGCTACTGCGCCTCGTCGTTGCAGACCACCCGGATGGCGATGCACGCGATCCGGGCCGGCGAGGGCGACGTGTTCGTCTCCGCCGGGGTGGAGATGGTCTCCCGGTACGCCCGGGGCAACTCGGACGCGCTGCCGCCGGAGGCGCAGGCGCTTGTCGGCGGCGGCTGGGAGAATCCGCGCTTCGCCGCGGCGCGGGAGCGTTCGCAGGCCCGCGCGCAGGCCGGCGCCGAGGTGTGGACCGACCCGCGGGAGGCCGGCGCGCTGCCGGACGTCTACCTCGCCATGGGTCAGACCGCGGAGAACCTGGCCCAGGTGTACGACGTGAGCCGCGAGGACATGGACGCGTTCGGCGTCCGCAGCCAGAACCTGGCCGAGAAGGCGATCGCGGACGGCTTCTGGGCCCGTGAGATCACCCCGGTCACGACGCCGGACGGCACCGTGGTCAGCACCGACGACGGCCCGCGTGCCGGGGTGACCATGGAGGCGGTGGCCGGGCTCAAGCCGGTGTTCCGCCCGGACGGCCGGATCACCGCCGGCAACTGCTGCCCGCTCAACGACGGCGCCGCCGCGGTGGTGATCATGAGCGCCGGCCGGGCGGCCGAGTTGGGCCTCGCCCCGCTGGCCCGGATCGTCTCCACCGGTGTCACCGCGCTCTCCCCCGAGATCATGGGGCTCGGCCCGGTCGAGGCGTCGAAGCAGGCGCTCAAGCGGGCCGGCATGACCATCGACGACGTCGACCTGGTGGAGATCAACGAGGCGTTCGCCGCCCAGGTGATCCCGTCGTACCGGCAGCTCGGCATCCCGGAGGAGAAGCTGAACGTGGCCGGCGGCGCGATCGCGGTGGGCCACCCGTTCGGCATGACCGGCGCCCGGATCACCGGCACCCTGCTCAACGCGCTGGAGTGGCACGACCGGACCATCGGTCTGGAGACCATGTGCGTCGGCGGCGGCCAGGGCATGGCCATGGTGCTCGAACGGCTCACCTGAGGCCGATTCGCGGCGGCGCGAAGCGGGTACCGCACCCGGCATGGGGACCGTCGTGGAACGCGAGCGCAAGTTCTCCGGCGATGACGGGTTCCGGCTGCCCGACCTGGCGGGGTGCGGTGGCGTCGCGACGGTGTCCGACGCCACCGCCCTGGAGTTGGACGCCGTCTACTGGGACACCGACGACCTGCGGCTGCTCCGCAGCGGCCACGCGCTGCGGCGGCGTACCGGCGGGCACGACGCCGGCTGGCACCTGAAGGTGGGCGCGGTCGGCGGCGCGCGGGTGGAGCACCAGTTCCCGGCCGGAGCGTCCGACGCCGGCCCGCCGGCCGAGCTGGTCGCGCTGATCCGGGGCGCGTCCCGGGGCCGACCGGTGGCGCCGGCGGCCCGGATCGTCAACCACCGCCGGGAGCGGCGGCTGCTCGACTCCGGCGGCCGGGTGCTGGCCGAGGTCGCCGAGGACGACGTCCGGTCCGAGGACCTGGTCGACGGCACCACGCAGAGCTGGCACGAGGTCGAGGTCGAGCTGATCGACGGCGACGAGGACCTGCTCGACGCGGTGGCCGCCCGGCTGTCCGGGGCCGGCGCCCGCGAGGTGCCGGTCAGCAAGTCGCACCGGGCGGTCGCGCACCGGCTCGCGCGCGTCGACGACCGGCCGCCCGCCGACGCGGCCGGGCCGGTCATCGGGTACGCCCGGGAGCAGCGCGACACGATCGTCGCGAACCACGCGGCGGCGTACCAGGGGGACGAGGACGCCGTCCACGACATGCGCGTGGCGGTCCGCCGGCTCCGGGCCACGCTGCGGACGTTCCGCGGCCTGTGGGCCCGGCGGGAGAGCGAGGCGGCGCGGGCCGAGCTGCGCTGGCTCGGTGGCGAGCTGGGTGCGGTGCGCGACCACCAGGTGATGGCCGCCCGGCTGGCTGCGGCGATGCACGAGCTGCCGGACGAGTTGGTGCTCGGCCCGGTCGCCGCGCGGATCGGCGAACGGTTCGCCGCCGACCTGGCGAAGGCGATCACCGCGTTGCGGGCCGCGCTGGACTCCGACCGCTACCCCGAGCTGCTGACCCGTCTGGATCGGCTGCTCGACGGCACCGCGGGCGAGGTCGACGGTCGCTGGACAGACCGCCGGATACGCCGCGCGGTGCGCCGCGCCGACGAGCGGCTGGACCGGGCGCTCGCCGGCGGCGGACCGGCCGGGGACGCCGCCCTGCACGAGGCGCGCAAGAAGTACAAGGCGGCCCGGTACGCGGTGGAGGTGCGCCAGGCGGCAGCCGGGAAGCCGGCCGCCCGCCTGGTGAAGCGGTTCAAGCGGCTCCAGGACCTGCTCGGCACGCACCAGGACTCGGTGGTGACCCGGGAGGTGCTGCTCCGCCACGCGCTCCGGGCGTACGCCGAGGGCGAGAACACGTTCACCTACGGCCTGCTGCACGCCCGCCAGGCGGAGACCGCCGGGCACGACCTGCCGGCGGTGCTGCGGGCACGGGACCGGGCCCGGCGGCGCAGGGTACGCCGCTGGCTGACCCGCTGACCGCTGGGCTGCCGGGCGCCGTTATGCGTTGGCAGAGTCCTCCGACGGGCCTGGCAACGACCTTCTCACTCGCCCGGCGGCCTCCCGCCGGCTCCTGCGTCAGCTCCGGCCCTGAGACGGCCTTCCCGTGCGGCGGCGGGAGGGCCTCTGTCGGCGCCTAGAAACTTGATGACGCAGATGAGTCAGGACAGCGCCTCGGTCCGCGTGGACAGCGGCCGTGTCCAACCGGACCTTGGCCCCACCCGGCCCTCGCCCCCGCCTTGCCCGACGCCGCACCTACCCGGCAGGGCAACTCCGGACCTCACACTGCCGGCTGATCCATTCACGTCATCAAGTTTGTAGCGCCCGGAGAGGCACCCGTTCGGGTAGAGGCGTCACCTCACCGCGACGACCGCCGTGTGACAGGACCGGCTTGCGACATCCCGGCCGGGCACAGCGTCAGGAACCTCCAGACCACGCCAGCGCCCGAAGGCACGCCGGCATCGAGGTGCGCCGTGTCCGACGGCTGCCGCTAGAGAGCGGAACGGGTGCGGGTCACCGCTTCGGCGGCGCCGGCCAGCACGGGCTCCGGCGGGTCGGCCACGACCAGGTCTGCGGCGACCACCCGGAGCTGGTCGGGCAGGGCCAGGTCACTGGGGAGCCGGGGCACCTGACGGCGCGGCTCGCCGGCCACGTCCGCCGCCAGGTTGGCGATCTCCTGGACCAGCTTGTGCACCAGGTCGGCCCGGGACACGTTGCCCCCCTCGGCCGGGGCCGACCAGCGCGGCTGCTGCCAGTGCCCGACCTGTCGGACCAGCAGGGTCACCGCCCGGTCCAGCTCCGCTGCGCTCATCACCGCCGAGTCTACGGTCGGACGGGCAGGGAAACGGCGACGCCCGCCGCCACGGGGTGTGGCAGGCGGGCGTCGGCGGACGGGCAGGCGGACGGTCAGTCGTCGCCTTGGAGGTAGCTGAGCAGGCGCAGGATCTCCAGGTAGAGCCAGACCAGGCCGACCACGATGCCGAACGCGGCCGTCCAGGCGTAGCGCTGCGGGAGTCCCATCCGGACCCCCTCCTCGATCTGCGCGAAGTTGAGCACGAAGCTCAGCGACGCCACCACGATGCAGACCAGGCTGAAGCCGATCGCGAGCGGGCTGCCGTCGCGCAGGTGCGTGTTCACGCCGAACAGCGACAGCACCAGGTTGACGAGCATGACGCCGAACAGGCCGGCGATGATCGCCATCATGATCCGGGCGAACTTCGGGGTGGCCCGGATGATCCGCGCCTTGTAGATGATGGCCATCAGGAAGAAGACGCCGAAGCTGGCCGCCACCGCCTGGAGCACGATGCCGTCGTAGAGCGACTCGAACGCCTTGCTGACCAGGCCGACGAAGACGCCCTCGACGATCGAGTACGCCACCACGAGCGCCGGGTTGGCGATCCGGGAGAACGAGATGATCAGGCCCAGCACCAGGCCGACCACTGCGGCGCCGATCCAGGCGACGCCGGCCAGGGCGTCCGGCACGAGCACCCACGCCGCGGCACCCGCGGCGCCGAGCAGGGCGAGCATGAGGACCGTCTTGACCACGACGTCGTCGATGGTCATCGGGGTCACGGCGGGCGGGGCCGCCGGCTGGCCGTAGGCGCCCGGGTAGGGCTGCTGCGGCGGGTACTGCTGGGGGTATCCGGGCTGACCGTACGGCCCGGGCTGGGCGTACCCGGTCGCCCGCTCACGCTCGGCCGCCTGGCCGAGCCGGGCGAGCACCGGGTTCGTGGACTTCACTTCTCAGGCCTCCCTCAGGGGGTCGTTCGCACGCAGACGTGCGCCTCCAGGGTAGACGGGGAGGCCAACCCGTGTGCGGCGCGAAGCTGTGGGAAACCTGAGAGTTCGGGGTGCCCGGGGCGGGGGTCGAACCCGCACGCCTTGCGGCAGCCGCTTTTAAGGCGGCCGTGTCTGCCGTTCCACCACCCGGGCGGGTGACACCGGCGCGTCGACGCGCGTGGCGGTGCAGATCTCACCGTAGCGGCTGCGCCGCGCCTCGGCGTACCCCGGCGGTGTGGCCGCTAGGGTCGGGGCCGTGACCAGCGCCGCCCGCCCGGCCCCGGCGTCCGGCCCGGACCAGGCGCTCCACCCCGCGCCGCCAGCCGTCGGGGCGCGGCTGGCCCGGGTGCGGGCCGCCGCCCGCCGGCACGGCGCGGACCTGCTGGTCGGGCTGGCGTACGCCGGGTTCGCCGGCTGGCTCACCCACCACCTGTGGTCGGCGCCGGGCAGCCGGATGCTCGCGCTCAACCCCGCCGACCAGACGCTCTACGAGTGGTTCCTGGCGCTCGACGCGCGCGCCCTGCACGGCGACCTCAGCCTGGTCACCGACCGGCTCAACGCGCCCGACGGGGTGAATCTGCTGGCCAACACCTCGGTGCTGGCGCTCGGGGTGCCGCTGGCGCCGGTCACCCTGGCCTTCGGTGCGCCGGTCACGTTCGCGCTGCTGGTGGCCGGCAACCTGGCCGGCACAGCGCTCGCCTGGTATCTGCTGTTCAGCCGGGTGCTGCGGGCCCGCCGGCCCGCCGCCGGGCTCGGCGCGGCGCTCTGCGGTTTCGGGCCGGGCATGGTCTCGCAGAGCAACGGCCACCTGCACATGACCGCGCAGTGGCTGGTGCCGGTGGTCGTCTGGTTGGTGGTCCGGCTGCTGCGCGCCGCGGACCCGGCCGGCCGCCCGGGCGGCCCGGACCGTCGGCGGATGGTCTCCTCGGCGGTCGGGCTGGCCGCCGTCGTCAGCGTGCAGGTCTTCGTCGGCGAGGAGGTGCTCTTCCTCACCGCGCTCACCCTGGCGGTGATGGCGCTCGGGTACGGGTTGGCCGACCGGGAGCTGGCGCGCCGCGCGCTTCCCGGCTTCGCCGGTGGGCTGCTCTGCGCCGCCGGGCTGGCGCTGCTGGTGCTGGCGTACCCGCTCCGGGTGCAGTTCGCCGGCCCGCGGGGCGTCGCGGACGGGATGTTCCCGGCGGCCTACTTCTCCGCCGACCTGACCGGCTGGGTCAGGCTCTCCGCGCTCACCGTGTTCGGCGGCCCGGAGTCGGTCCGGTTGACCACCGGTCCGGCCGAGTTCACCACGTTCCTGGGCTGGCCGCTGCTGCTGGTGGCGGTCGGCTGCGCGGTCTGGTCGGGGCGGCGGGCGCTGGTGCGCGCCATCGTGACCGCGGCGCTCGTGATGGCCGCGCTCGCGCTCGGCCCGGAGGTGGTGGCCGGTGGCGAGCGGACCGGCGTGCCCGGCCCGTACGCGCTGCTCGACGGCCTGCCGGTGGTGGACGGCGCGCTGCCGACGCGCTTCGCGCTGGCCGTGCTGCCGCTCGTCGGCGCCGTGCTCACGCTCGCCGTGCACCGGGCGCTGCGCGAGCCGGGTCCGGCCCGCCGGGTGGTGCCACTCGCGGTCGGCGCAGCCCTGCTCAGCGTGTTCCCCACGCCGCTGCCCACCGTCGACCGGCCGCCGCTGCCCGAGTTCGTCACCGGCGGCCACTGGCGGCAGTGCGTACGCCCCGGCGGGGTGCTGGTGCCGGTGCCGACGGCCACCCCGCGCGATCCCGGGCCGATGCGCTGGGCCACCGCCGCCGGGGTCGAGTTCGGCATGCCGGAGGGCTTCTTCATCGGCCCGTACGGGCGGGGCGGCTCGGCCACCATGGGCACCTGGCAGCGCCCCACCTCGGCCCTGCTCACCGACGTGGCCCGGCAGGGCGTGCCGCGGGCGGTCGGGGACCGGCAGCGCCGCCAGGCGGCCCGGGACGTGGCGGCCTGGGGCGCGTCGTGCGTCGCGCTCACCGACGACGCACCGCACGCGCCCCTGCTGCGTCGCACGCTGGAGGCGCTGTTCGGGCCGGGCACCCGAGTCGCCGACGCCTGGACCTGGCGGTTCAGCCCCGCGTAGCGCCGACCGGCGGGGCGGACGCCTCGGCGAACTCCTCGCGCGGGTCGTGCAACTGCCCCAGTGCGACCACCTCACGCTTGAGGAAGAACGCCAGCGACCAGTCGACCACCACCCGGACCTTGCGGTTGAGCGAGGGGATCCGCGACATGTGGTACGTCCGGTGCATGAACCAGGCCGGCCAGCCGGTCATCTTGATGCCGTAGACCTGCGCCACGCCCTTGTGCAGGCCGAGGCTGGCGACGCTGCCGACGTGCTTGTGCTTGTAGTCGACCGGCTCGCGCCCGCGGACCACGTTGACGATGTTGTCCGCCATCCGGGCCGCCTGCCGCACCGCGTGCTGGGCGCTCGGCGAGCAGAAGTTGCCCGGCTCCTTGGTCAGGTCCGGCACGGCGGCGCAGTCACCGGCGCTCCACGCGCCGTCGACCACCCGGTCGCCGTCCACGACCTGGAGCGTCGGGAGGCAGGTGACCCGGCGGCGCTCGTCCCGCGGAAGGTCGGTCGCGTCGAGCATCGGCGACGGCTTCACCCCGGCGGTCCAGACGATCGTGTCGGAGGGGAAGGTGTCCCCGTCGGAAAGCTCGACCACCCCGTCGACGCAGGACTCCAGCCGGGTGTCCAGCCGGATGTCCATGTTCCGCTTCATGAGCTGCTGCACCGTGTAGGCGCCCATGTCCCGGTCGACCTCGGGCAGCACCCGCTGGGTCGCCTCGACCAGCACCCAGCGCATCTCCGCCGGCGTCAGCTCCGGGTAGTAGCGCAGCGCGTCCCGGGCCATGTCCTCCATCTCGGCGAGCGCCTCGATGCCGGCGTAGCCGCCGCCGACGAAGGTGAACGTCAGCGCCCGGCGGCGGACCTCCGGGTCGGTGGTGGCAGCCGCCACGTCGAGCCGGTCCAGCACGTGGTTGCGCAGGAAGATGGCCTCGCCGATGGTCTTGAACCCGATGCCGTTCTCGTGCAGCCCGGGGATCGGCAGGGTACGGGAGACCGAGCCGGGGGCGACCACCACGTGGTCGTACGGGATCTCCCGGGCCGGGCCGCTGATCGGCTGCACCACCGCGGTCTTGCGGTGGTGGTCGATCCGGGTGACCGTGCCGGCCACCACCGTGCACTTGCGCAACTCCCGCCGCAGCGGCACCACGGCGTGCCGAGGGGAGATGTTGCCCGCCGATGCCTCCGGGAGGAACGGCTGGTACGTCATGTGCGGCTGCGGGTCGACGACGACCACCTCGGCCTCACGCGAGCTCAGCTTCTTGGACAGACGCAGAGCGGCGTACAGGCCGACGTGCCCGGCACCCACGACAAGGATCCGCTTCGGATTCACGCCTCCATCTTTCCCCGGGGGGCTCGGGTAATCCCGCGCGAGACCCCCTTCTGTGACGGAGCACAACCGGTGTGACCTGCGCAACGTGCCCCGGATGTCCCGTCACCTGCGACGCAGCAGCCACCCCAGCAGCGCGCTCAGCCCCACCGCGACCAGCAGCCCCGCCACGGTCGCCGCCTGTGTGCCGCCGCTGCCGCCGACCCCGCCGAGCCAGGCCAGGACGATGCCGAGCACCGCGCTCGCCAGCACCACCCCGCCGGCCCGGGTCAGCCACCGCAGCACCAGGTCCGGGTCGATCAACCCGTCGTAGGGCAGCAGCGCGGCGAGCGCGCAGAGCGTGTGCGCCAGATAGAGCAGCGTGGCCACGGCGAGCAGCCGCCACAGCGCCGGCGGCCGGTCGAAGCCGAGCGCGGCCAGCAGCCAGCCGGCGACCGTCACGAGCGCGGTGAAGGTCGGCCAGATCCGGCGCGGCCCGACCGCCGGCAGCACCGCGGCCACGGTCAGGGCCAGCAGCGCCCGCGGGGCCAGGGCCTCCGCCGGGTACGCGAGCAGGAAGCCGGCCAGCACGGCGAGGAAGATGCCGCCCCGCACCAGCAGCGGGAGCGCGCTGACCCGCGCGGCCCGGTACCGCAGCCCGCGCATCCGGTCGACCACGGCGTTCATCGTGCCCGCCCTTCGTTCGCGACTGCGGGACTCCGCTCCGCTGCGTTCCTCGCGCTCACCGGCCCCCCACCCGGGGGGCGGTGGCCAGGCGGGCCACGTCGCGCAGCACCTCGTCCAGGCTGCCCGCGCCGGCCCACCGCACCACCGGCACGCCGTGCTCGCGGAGCTGGCCGATCATCGTGTCCCGGTCCAGCCGCCACAGCCGGTACGCCACCTCGGCCCAGCCCCGGTCCTTCGGCACCGGCAACTCGGCCGGCAGCGTGTCCACCGCGACCACGAACCGGCCGCCCCGCGCCAGCCGGGCCAGCATCTGCGCCGACCGTTCGTCGAGCAGCGGCGTGAGCACCACCACGAGCGCGTCCGAGGAGAGCACCTGCGGGCCGAACACCTGGTCGTACGGCTCGTGCGGGGAGGACTCGGCGTGCACGTCGAGCAGCCACTCCAGCACCGTCAGGTATTGCCGCCGGCCGGTCGCCGGGCGCAGTCGCCGGGCGGCCGGACCGTACTCCAGCAGCGCCACCCGGTCGCCCCGGTGCAGGTAGTGCTCGGCGATCGCGGCGGCGGCCCGGACGGTGGTGTCGAGCACCGACGCCGGTCCGCGTACGCCACCGGATCGGCCCGCCTCGGCCAGCACGTCCAGCAGCACCACCACCTCGGCGTCCCGGTCGGAGAGGGTGGCGGCCACGTGCAGTTGGCGGGCCCGCAGCGACACCCGCCAGTCGATCCGGCGCAGCCGGTCCCCGGGGGCGAAGACGCGCACGCCGGCCAGTTCGCCGCTCTCCCCCGGCCGCCGGGACCGGTGCCCGCCGACCAGCCCGGCGGCCCGGGGCATCGCCTCGACCGCGTCAAACGGCTCGGTGCGCGGATAGACCCGGGCCCGGATCGCGTCGGTGATCACCGCTCGGGAGACGAGCAGCCCGTCGGCGGCGGCGACCCGGACACCGGCCGGGCCGACCGGGTGCCGGCCCCAGCGCAGCGCGCTGCCGGTCAGCTCCAGGTCGACCGCGCTGCCCGGGGGCACGGAGGTGACGAACGGCCGGTCCGCGCCGCCGGAGCGGCTCACGTCCACCGCCGCGCCACCGAAACCGACCTGCTCCACCCGCAGCCACGGGGACATCCGGGTCCGCACCACCGCCATGTCGTACCCGATCAGGTCCGGGTTGGCGACCGCCACCGTGGCGGCCATCGGCGCGCCCTCGACCAGGTGGGTGTCGCCGACGCTCAGCTCCAGCTCCGGCTGGGCGGCCGGGCGGCGGCGCAGCGCGTACGCGGTGCCGAGCGCGAACGGCGTGGCCAGCACCACCAGGTCGATCCGGCCGAGCAGCACGGCCGCGACGATCAGCACGCCGGTGAGCAGCACGGCCCGGCCGAGCGCCCAGGTGGGCGCCCAGCCGCCCGCCGGCTCGGCCCGCACGTCCATCAGCGCCCGGCGGCGTAGCTGGGCAGCGCGCCGCTGGCCGGGGCGGGCGTCGAGTCGAGCACCTCACCGACGACGAACGCCGGGTCCACCCGGCGCAGCCACATCTCCGGCCGCAGCGTGATCCGGTGCGCCAGCGCGGGCGCGGCCACCGCCTTCACGTCCTCCGGCACGACGTAGTCCCGGTTGGCGAGCACCGCGCGGGTGCGGGACAGCAGCAGCAGCGCCAGCGAGCCGCGCGGTGACGCGCCGACGAGCACCGACGGGTGCTCCCGGGTGGCGGCGGTGAGCGACACGATGTACCGGCCGATCGAGTCCTCGACGACCACGTCCTCCAGCGCGGCCTGCATGGCGCGCAGCGTGCCGGCGTCCACCACCGGTTTGATCTCGGCCTCCTCGCGGCGGCGGGCGATCCGCCGGCGCAGCACGTCCCATTCCTCGTCGTGGGTCGGGTAGCCGAACGAGACGCGCAGCAGGAACCGGTCGAGCTGCGCCTCGGGCAGCGGGTAGGTGCCCTCGTACTCGATCGGGTTGGCGGTGGCGAGCACGTGGAACGGCTCGTCCAGCCGGTAGGTCACGCCCTCCACCGAGACCTGCTTCTCCTGCATCGCCTCCAGCAGCGCCGACTGGGTCTTCGGCGGCGTCCGGTTGATCTCGTCGGCGAGCAGCAGGTTGGTGAAGAGCGGCCCGGCCCGGAACGAGAAGTCGCCGCTGCTCTGGTCGTAGAGGAAGGAGCCGGTGACGTCGGCGGGCAGCAGGTCGGGGGTGAACTGGAGCCGGCGGAAATCCAGCCCGAGCGCCTGCGCGAAGCACCGCGCGGTGAGTGTCTTGCCCAGGCCGGGCAGGTCCTCCAGCAGCACGTGCCCGCCGGCGAGGATGCCCGCCAGCACCAGTTCCAGCGCGTCGCGCTTGCCGACCACGACGGTGCCGACCGCGTCCAGGACGGCCCGGGCGAGCCGGCCCACCTCGGCGGGGGGCATGCTCCGGTCCACGTCGTTCATCAGAGTTTCTCCAGTTCGGCGACGATCGCCGCGAGGTCGCGCGGCGTCGGGGGGCGGCGGGCGGGGGTGCCGAGGAACGTCCAGAGCGGCTCGCCCAGCAGGGCACGGGCGCGCGCCGGGTCGGACTCGCGGGTCACGCCGTGCCGCTGGCGCAGCCGCTCGTCGGCCAACTCGCCCAGGCGGGGCAGCACCCGCTCGGTGAACCGTTCCCGGTTGTCGGAGCACCAGTCGAGTGGTCGTTCCCAGCCGTTGATGGCGGTCCGCAGCGCGTCCCGGGCGGACCAGTTCCAGGTGCCGGGCTCCTCCCCGCCGGCGGAGGTGCGGAGGCCGGCGCGGGGTGGCGGCGGAGGGGAGAGCGCGGCGGTGACCCGGCGGACGGCGAGCACCGCGAGCACACCCGCCACGATGATCCAGATCGGCACCCGCAGGCCCACCGCGCGCAGGCCGACCACGATCACCACCACCACGGCGGCGGTGATCGCGGCGGTCCGTAGCAGCCTCCGCGCCCGGCCGCCCGAGGGCTGTTCCGCGGCCCCGGCGGGCTCCTCGCCGGAGCCGAGCAGATCGTCGATGCTGGTGCTCATACCGGACCCGCCACGCTTGTCAGCTCGCCGCGCAGCCGCCGCAGCGCGGCCCGGGCCTGGTCCCGCATGCGCTCGTCGACCGCGTGGGTGGCGTAGCGGGCCTCCCGGTAGACGTGTGCGAAGCCGTCCAGCACGTCGGCGCTGGCGATCGCCGGGATGCCGGCCGCCGGGTCACCGCGCAGCAACCTGCTGACCAGGTCGGTGGGGGTGTCGCCGGTCTGCCGGGGCACGCCGGCGTCCTCGGCGGCCTCCTCCAGCCGGACCCAGCAGGCGATCACCGCGGTCCGCGGGTCGGTGGACCGGTCGTCCAGCTCGACCAGGCCGGCGTCCAGGGCCGCCACCACCTCGCGGGCGGTGCCCTCGGCGGTACGCCGGGTGCGCCGTGCCGCCACCGCGCGGGTCTTCCGGCGCGGCAGGGCACGGAGGATGCTCCACAGCGCGTAGCCGACGCCGGCCAGCACGATCACGGACAGCAGCGCCACGGCGACGGTGCCCAGCCAGTCGGGCACTCCGCCCGAGCTGGGCTCGCCCACTTCCCGGGGCTCGATCCGGATCGACGGCACCGCCTCGGGCGACGGATATTTCGGCGCGTACGGGACGGCGGGCGGGATCCGGCTGGCCCCGATGGCGGAGTGACCGGCGGCGAGCGCGGCGACCGCGAGCAGTGCCGCCACCGCCGCGACCGGCCACCACCTGCGCAGCACGCCGAAATCCATTCCACCGCCTCAGGTGTGTCAGTCCACCCCGGACAGGTGCTTCGCCCGGGTGAACACGTCGTCCAGCATCGAGGGCGTGAGCCGGCCGGTGAACGTGTTCTGCTGGCTGACGTGATAGCAGCCGAGCACCGCCGGCACGGACTCGCCGGACCAGTGTGCCCCATGCCCGAACGCCGGTCGCGGTGTGGGCGGGCGCTGTCCGTACACCTGGCGTAGCACCGGCCACCACGCGGCCCACGCGAACGCGCCCAGGGCGACCACGACGCGCAGCGTGGGGCGGACCAACTCGACCTCGCGGTGCAGCCACGGCGCGCAGGTGTCCCGCTCGGCCGGGGTGGGTTTGTTGTCCGGCGGCGCGCAGCGCACGGCGGCGAAGACGCGGGTGTCCCGCAGCCTCAGGCCGTCGCCGGCGGCGACGCTCGTCGGCTGGTTGGCCAGCCCGGCCCGGTGCAGCGCGGCGAAGAGCACGTCGCCGGAGCGGTCCCCGGTGAAGACCCGGCCGGTGCGGTTGCCGCCGTGCGCGGCGGGCGCCAGTCCGAGGATGGCGATCCGCGCGTCCGGCGGGCCGAAGCCGGGCACCGGCCGCCCCCAGTAGTCCTGGTCGCGGAACGCGGCCCGCTTGACCCGGGCCACCTCCTCGCGCCACGCCACCAGCCGGGGGCAGGCGAAACAGTCGCTCACCGCGCCGTCGAGGTCGGCCAGGTCGGTCGCCCGCGCGGCGCGGGCGACCACGTCCCCGGGGGTACGCGACTCAGCCAAGCTTCGCCCGGAACAGTTCCAGCGTGCGGGCCCACGCGGTGGCGGCGGCCCGCTGGTCGAAGTGCTCGGGCCGGTCCTCGTTGAAGAACGCGTGCGCGGTGCCCGGGTAGTCGAACGTCTGACAGGTGCCACCGGCCGCCTCGATGGACCGGCGTACGTCCTGCACCCCGTCGGCGGCGGACAGGCCGTCGGCCTCGGAGCAGTGGATGAGCGCGGCTTTCCCGGCGTAGCCGGCCCAGTCGTCGCTGTCGGCGGGCATGCCCTCCCAGGGCAGCCGAGGGTAGAAGCCGGCGGTGGCGACGATCCGCTCGGAGGACGTGCCGGACCACAGGGCCAGGCTGGCGCCCGCGCAGAACCCGGCGCAGCCCACCTTGCCGGCGACCTCGGGCCGGTTGGCGAGGTATTCGGCGGCGGCGGCGATGTCGCTCGCCGCCTCGTCCATCTGCGTGCTGTTCAACATCTGCCGGGGCTCGGTCGGCTTGACGGCCGGGCCGCCGTGCCGGAAGTCGGGCGCGAGGGCGACGAAGCCGGCCTCGGCGAACCGGTCGACCACGGCCCGCACGTGGGGCACCAGCCCCCACCAGTCCTGGATGACGATGACCGCCGGGCTGGCCGCACCGCCGGAGGGTATCGCGAGATACCCCTCGCTCGTCTCCCCGTTGCCGGTGAAGCTCACCATTTCGCCCATGGGGCCGTCCTCCTAGCGGTCAGTCAACGTTGGCTGGTCGCACAGTTGGGTGTCACGTGCCGGTAGCGTGCCACGCGATCATGGGCCCGGGGAAGACGGAACAACAGTGGCATTCACCTCCTGCCAACGGATGCCCGCACAGCAGCCGCGCCCGCCCCACGGTGGTAGGCGAGGCGGACGCGGGACGGCGTTCGTGGCGGCGACGGTCAGGTGGTTGGTGTCGGAGCCGGCGACTCCGACACCGTCGAAGCGTCGGGGGCGGGCGTGCGCGTGGGCGTGGCGCTCGCGGTCGGCGCGGGTGCGCTGGTCCGCGTGGGCGCGGGTGGGGCCGGCGGCCCGAACGGGGCCAGTTCCGGGCAGTACGGGTAGGCGTTGCGCGGCGCGGGCACGGCGCCGTACGAGTCGAGACAGTTGGGCCAGCCGAGCCGGATCGGCACGCCGTTCTGGTCGAAGAGCTGGGCGTCGCGGATCAGGCGTCCCTGCTGGTCGTAGACGAAGACGTCCTCGATCCGGTCGTACCGGTGATCCACCGACACCTGCTCGTAGTCGGCGGGGTTGACGCCGCCGGCACGCTGGTCCACCTCGGCAAGCACGGCGACCGAGAACAACAGCAGCGCGGCGGTGCCCAGGTGGTGCAGCCGTCGCGGCCACCCGGCGAGGCCGGCGGAACGGTGACCCCACCACACCGACGCGACGACCGCGCCGATGAGCACCAGCAATCCGGCGGAGGTGTTGGTGCCGAGCCGCGGCACCAGCCCGACCTGCCCATCCGTCATCGCGGACACGAGCAGGGCGGCCAGCCAGCCGCGCACCAGCCACCAGGCCGGGCGGAGCGGGCGCAGGAAGTCGCTCACCGTCTCGTGCCCGAGCACCGGGCCGAGCTGGCGGTCCATCAGGCGCAACTGGGTGACCGCCTGCTCCCGCACCTCGGCCAGGCGGTGGAAGCGCGCCGGTCGCTGCCCCTCCCCGGCGCCGGCGGCGGCGCGCAGCTCGGCCGCGTACGCCTCGGGCGTGCCGAGCCGGTCGACGAGCGCGTCGTCGCCCTCGGCCGCCACCTCGGCGAGGTGCTCCGGAAGGTCCTCGGTCAACTCGTCTCGGAGCGTCGGCGGGAGGTCGGCGAGCGCGGCCCGCACCCGGTCGACGTAGTCCGTGATCTCCTGCCCAGTGACGGTCATGCCGCCATCCCCCGATCGTCGAGCAGTGCGTCCATGGTGGTGGCGAACGAGCGCCAGGTCTTGCCGGAGCGGGTGAGTTGGTCGCGCCCGGCGGCGTTCAGCGAGTAGTACTTGCGGTGCGGCCCGGACTCGCTCGGCACCACGTAGGTGGTCAGCAGGCCGCCTGCGAAGAGCCGGCGCAGGGTGCCGTAGACCGAGGCGTCGCCGACCTCGGTCAGCCCGGCCTCGCGCAGCCGGCGGAGGATGTCGTAGCCGTATCCGTCCTCGTCCTTGAGCACGGCGAGCACGGCGAGATCGAGCACACCCTTGAGGAGTTGCGTTGCATCCACGTTCCACACACTAGTCCGCATTAAAGAATACCGTCAAGAACACCATACCTTCGCCCCGCCGCCGGTGATCAAGGAGTTCGCGTCGGGCGCCGACGGTGAATCCGACGCAAACTCCTTGATCACCGGAGCGGGGGGCGGGCGGCCCAGCCGAGGAAGCGGTCGAACAGGTCCTGCGGTTCGGGGTTCTGGTGCAGCAGGTCGGCCGTCGCGTCGAACAGGCAGGCCGCCATGTAGATCGACAGGGCGACGCGGTCACGCCGGTAGTCCATCAGCAGCAACAGGCGGGCCGGCTGGCACGGCCACGGGCCCGCGCACACCCGGCAGAGCCAGCGTGGCCGCATCGGCAGGTGCGGTCGCACGACCCGGCGACCGCGATCGGGTACGGGAGAGGCATTCGGCGCGCTCATCCCCTGATCGTGCTCGCGTTGTTATCGGTCGTCAACCCCGATCGCTGTTATCGCCCGTCGAACAGTCGGCGGTACCTACCGTCAAGGTGTGCTCGAGTTCGTGGGAATCGCCGAGATCCGAGACATGCTCGGCGGCGTCTCGCGCGCCCGCGCGTCGGTGGTCGCCTCCCGGCGCGACTTCCCCGCCCCGTATCAGGTGCTCAAGATGGGCCAGATCTGGCGGAAGTCGGACGTCGAGAAGTGGGTGCGGGAGCACCGACCGGACCTGTCTTCCGACTGAGCGCAAGCGACGCAGCGCGATTGGCGAGTTTCGGTCAATGATCGACACCAGTTCGGTGAAGTGGTGGCATCCCGCCAGCCGGATACCGCCACTTCGCCGAGCTGGCGTCCGTCCCACCCGGCCTCTCGGCAAGTGGGACGGCTAACCCGAAAGATGGACCATCGCCCCCGGTGCGATCGGGTGGATCACTCGGCCAGCCGCCGTAGCTCGGCGTCACGTTCGACGACGTCGCGCGCCGGGTCTCCGGCCTGTGCCTGGCGGGAGCGGGCTGCGGCATCGACCGGTGCTCCTGGCCAAAGAGCCCGCTCAGGCCCCTCACCAGGCGAATCGACCAGACCAGGCCAGTCGCCAGGCGAGTCGACCGCGATTACGCGAGGCTCCAGGCGATGCCGTCGAGGATGTCGTGTTCGGAGGCGACCACCGACGGCATGCCGGCCCGCTCCATGATGATGCGCAGCACCAGCGCGCCGGCGCCGATCACGTCCGCCCGGCCGGGATGCATCACCGGCTCGGCCAGCCGCTGCTCCCGGGTGGCGCCGAGCAGGTAGCCGGTCACCGACGCCACCCGGGCGTACGGGACCCGGGCGTGGTGGATGCGGCTCGGGTCGTACTCCCGGAGTCCTTCGGCCAGGGCGACCACGGTGGTGACCGAACCGGCGAGCCCGACAAGCGTGGCGGCCTCCCGGCCGGGCACGGCGGCGAGCGCCCGGTCCACCGCCGCCGCGATGTCCGCCTCGGCGGCGGCGATCTCGGCCGGGCCGGGCGGGTCGCCGTGCAGGTGCCGTTCGGTCATCCGGACGCAGCCGATGTCCACCGAGATCGCCCCGCCCACGCCGCCGGAGCGGGTGCCGACCACGAACTCGGTGGAGCCGCCGCCGATGTCGACCACCAGGTACGGCGGTTCGGCGTCGGCGGGCAGGCCGCGCACCGCGCCGGTGAACGAGAGCCGGGCCTCCTCGTCGCCGGTCACCACCTCCGGCGGTACGCCGAGCGTCCGCTCGACCATGGTCCGGAAGTCCTCGGCGTTGGAGGCGTCGCGGGAGGCGGAGGTGGCGCACATCCGTACCCGGTCGACGCCGGCCTTGTCGATCTCCGCGGCGTAGTCGGCGAGCGCGACCCGGGTCCGCTCGATCGCCTCGGGCGCGAGCCTGCCGGTGCGGTCGACGCCCTGCCCCAGCCGGACGATCTCCATCCGCCGGCTGACGTCCACGAGCGGCGCCGACGGCCCGGCGGACGGATCCGGCAGGTCGGCGATCAGCAGTCGGATCGAGTTGGTCCCGCAGTCGATGGCCCCCACGCGCGCGCTCACGCCGCCACCCTACGGCAGCGCCGGCCGGCTCTAGGGCCTGTGTCGAAGTCGGTGCCAGGGCTTGAGTTGTTGGGTGAGGGTCTTGGCGTGTCGGTGTTCGAGATGTAGCGAGGTCTCCGGTATCTGGTTCAGCGACCAAGCAGAACCCGAACACCGGAGACCTCGTGGACACCCTAGCGGTGACGAGGCGGCATGACCTGACCGACGCACAGTGGGCGGCGCTGGAGCCGTTGCTGCCTGCGGGGCGTCGGCCGGGTCGGCCGTCGACATGGACGAAACGGCAGCTCATTGATGGGATTCGGTGGCGGGTACGGGTTGGTGCCCCGTGGCGGGACGTCCCGGAGTGTTACGGGTCCTGGGCGGCGGTGTACGCGCTGTTCCGGCGTTGGCAGCGCGATGGGACCTGGGCGACGATCCTGACCGTGTTACAGGCCCTGGCTGACGGGGGCGGACGCGTCGTGTGGGACGTGTCGGTGGACTCGACGGTCGCTCGGGCGCATCAGCACGCCGCTGGGGCGCGTAAAAGGGGGATCTGCAGGTCGAGCCGCCGGGCGGGGTCACGGTCGAGCCGGACGACCATGCGCTCGGTCGCTCGCGCGGTGGGCTGACCACGAAGGTGCACCTGGCATGTGAGCAGGGGCAGAAGCCGCTGTCGATCGTGTTGACCGCCGGGCAGCGCGGGGACAGCCCGCAGTTCATCCCGGTGCTTGACGGGATCCGGGTGCCCCGTCTCGGCGGTGGCCGGCCCCGGACCCGCCCGGACCGGGTCCTGGCTGATAAGGCGTACACGTCGAAGGCCAACCGCCGCTATCTGCGTCGACGTGGGATCGCCGCGACGATCCCGTCGAAGGCCGATCAGGACGCGAACCGGCGTAAGAAGGGGTCCAAGGGCGGCCGGCCACCGGCCTTCGACCCCCAGCGGTACCGGCAGCGTCACGCCGTGGAGTGCGGCATCAACCGCCTCAAACGCCACCGTGCCGTGGCCACCCGCTTCGACAAACTCGCCGTCCGCTACGAGGCCACCGTGCACATCGCCGCGATCAACGAGTGGCTGTGACCGACTTCGACACAGTCCCTAGAGGCGCAGCAGCATGCGGGTGTTGCCGAGGGTGTTGGGCTTGACCCGTTCCAGGTCGAGGAACTCGGCGACACCTTCGTCGTAGGAGCGCAGGAGCTGCTCGTAGACGGGCTGCGGGACCGGCGCGCCGTCGATCTCACGGAAGCCGAACGCGCCGAAGAAACCGGTCTCGAACGTGAGCACGAAGATCCGGGCGATGCCCAGCTCCCGCGCCGCGTCGATCAGCTCGCCGACGATCCGGTGCCCGAGCCGGTGCCCCCGGCAGGACGGGTCCACCGCCACGGTGCGGATCTCGGCCAGGTCCTCCCACATGACGTGCAGCGCGCCGCAGCCGACCACCGTCCCGTCCGGCGTCACCGCCACCCGGAACTCCTGCACGTCCTCGTAGAGCGTGACGGTGGCCTTGCTGAGCAGCCGCCGGTCGTCGGTGTAGGTGTCCACCAGCCGGCGGATGCCGCGTACGTCGGCGGTCCGGGCGCGACGGATCGTGACCTGCTCGACGGTGGTCACGGTGCGGGGACGTCCACGCAGGGGCCGGCGGCCCACCACTTCTCCACGAGCGCCAGCGTCTCGTCGCCGAGCGGGTTGACCCCCGGCCCGGCGCCGAGCGCGTGACCCAGGTGCACGTGCAGGCACTTCACCCGGCCGGGCATCCCACCCGCGGAGATGCCGGCGATCTCGGGGACCTCGCCGATCGCCTCCCGGCGGGTCAGATAGTCCTCGTGCGCCGCCCGGTAGCGGGCGGCCAGGTCCGGGTCCGCGGCGAGCCGGTCGGCCATCTCCTTCATCAGCCCGGCCGACTCCAGCCGGCTGCACGCGGCGGTGGCCCGGGGGCAGGTCAGGTAGAACAGCGTCGGGAACGGCGTGCCGTCGGCCAGCCGGGGTGTCGTCTCCACCACGTCGGGCAGGCCGCACGGGCACCGGTGGGCCACCGCCCGGGTGCCGCGCGGCGCGCGCCCGAGCTGGGCGGCCACCGCGGCCAGGTCGGCCTCGGTGGCCGGCTGGCGCTCCGGCGGGGGTACGGAGTCCGCCGCCGGGTCCTGCGGTGGTACGACGTTCAACGGGTCACGCCTTCCTCGGTCGCTCACTTGTCGGGGCGCTCGGCGTTCGCCGCCTGCACGCTCGACCACAGGGTGTCGTACCACGGCTCGGGCGACGTCGGCGCCCCCGACGTCGCGCCCTTGCCGGCGTCCCGGTCGGCGCCCTCGGCGTCCCGCAGCACCACGAGCGCCGTCTCACCCGGCCGGACCATGAAGAAGCGTTCCCGCGCCTTGGTCTCGACGTAGGCGTCGTCCTTCCACTTGGCCGCCTCGGCGGTGAGGCTCTCGATCAGCCTCCGCTGCTCGGCCTGGGACGCCTCCATCCGCTCGATGTCGGCCTGCTGGTCCAGATAGACCCGGACCGGATAGGTGTACGCCAGGGCGAGCGCGATCAGCACCGCGAACAGCACGGTCGCGCGTCCGGTGAAGCGCCGGGGTTGGGGTGCGGTGAGCCGCTTGACGGTGCCACCGGCGGCGGTACGCCGGGCCGCGGCCGGGCGGCTCGCGGAGCGTACGCCGTCGGCGGCCCGGGATGCGCCGGGTGACCGGCCGGCGGCACGCGGCTCGGCGCGGACGCCGGCGTCACGGGCCGTGGACCGGACCCGGGCACCGCCCGCCCGACCGGCCTGTCCCGGCCGGCGGACGGGCCGCTGGCCGCCCGGTGTGCGGCGCTGCTGCATCGTCACACCCCTCCCCCGGAGCGCTGCCTCAGGCCGAACGGTAGCGCGGGAACGCGCCGGCGCCGGCGTACCGCGCCGCGTCGGCCAGCTCCTCCTCGATCCGCAGGAGCTGGTTGTACTTCGCCACCCGGTCGGAGCGGGCCGGCGCGCCGGTCTTGATCTGGCCGCAGCCGGTGGCGACCGCCAGGTCGGCGATGGTGGTGTCCTCGGTCTCGCCGGAACGGTGGCTCATCATGCACTTGAAGCCGGCCCGGTGGGCCAGGTCCACGGCGTCGAGCGTCTCGGTGAGCGAGCCGATCTGGTTGACCTTGACCAGCACCGCGTTGGCGGCCCGCTCGGCGATGCCCCGGGCGATGCGCTGCGGGTTGGTCACGAACAGGTCGTCGCCGACGATCTGGATCCGGTCGCCGAGCGCGGCGGTCAGGGTCGCCCAGCCGCTCCAGTCGTCCTCGGCGAGCGGGTCCTCGATGGACACGATCGGGTAGTCGCCGGCGAGCTTGGTGTAGTAGTTGCTCATCTCCTCGGCGCTCTTGGCACTGCCCTCGAACGTGTAGGTGCCGTTGTCGAAGAACTCGGTGGCGGCCACGTCGAGCGCGAAGACGATGTCGGTGCCCAGCCGGTAGCCGGCCTTCTCCACCGCCTCGGCGATCAGGTCCAGCGCGGCGGCGTTGGTGGGCAGGTTGGGGGCGAAGCCGCCCTCGTCGCCGAGACCGGTCGACAGGTCCTTCTTCTTCAGCACCGACTTCAGCGCGTGGTAGACCTCGGCGCCGGAGCGCACCGCGTCCCGGAACGTCGGCGCGCCGATCGGCGCGATCATGAACTCCTGGATGTCGACGTTCGAGTCGGCGTGCGCGCCGCCGTTGAGGATGTTCATCATCGGCACCGGGAGCAGGTGCGCGTTGGGGCCGCCCAGGTAGCGGAAGAGGCTCAGCTCGGCGCTGCCGGCGGCGGCCTTCGCCACGGCCAGGGAGACGCCGAGGATGGCGTTGGCGCCCAGCTCGCCCTTGTTGTCCGAGCCGTCGATGTCGATCATCTTCTGGTCGATCAGCCGCTGCTCGCTCGCCTCGTAGCCGATGAGCTGGTCGACGATCCGGTCCTCGATGTTGGCGACCGCCTTCTCGACACCCTTGCCCAGATAACGGCCCTTGTCACCGTCGCGCAGCTCGACCGCCTCGAACGCGCCGGTGGAGGCGCCGGACGGCACCGCGGCGCGGGCGATCGTGCCGTCGTCGAGCCCGACCTCGACCTCGACCGTCGGGTTGCCCCGCGAGTCCAGGATCTCCCGGGCGACGATTCCCTCGATGGTTGCCACTGAGTCGCTCCTCGTTTGTGTGTACCGGTCCGGTGTGGGCCGCGACGGTGCGGCTGAGGCAGGTGTTGAACGCAGCGTATCGGTCCCCGCCTCCCGGCACGCCGCTCGGGGCGGCCCCCACGGCGGCGAATGAGACGGACATTCCCGCTTTACCGGGCGTCAACCGGCAACGGGTTTGCGAGAGGTTGCGTCGATCGACAAGGCTGGGCATCATGCCTGCCGCCTCGACGACTCTCCGCGTGCTCGCCGCCACGGCCATCGCGTCGCTCTCGGTCACCGGCTGCCAGGCCCTGGACGGCGCGGGCGTCGCGCTCGGGCGGGCCGACCTGGTCAACGACCTCGCCGCCCGGATGGACCGGGCGCTGGAGCAGACCTGGGCCGCCGACTACCAGCTCGCCGGGGGACAGACCGCATCGATCGCGCAGACCACGGATCCGCTGCGCTCCACCTACACCTGGTCCGGTGGCAAGATCACGGTGACCCAGGACGCGGTCACCCGGTGCACCAGCGCCGCCGGGCGCACCTCCTGCACCGTGTCCCCGCCGGTGCTCACCGCCGGCAAGCCGTCGGTGATCGTCTACGACGAGGCGCGCAAGCAGGGCCTGGTCACCCCGCCGGCGGTGATCCGGCTGCTCACCGACGCGGCGCTGGAACCGGAGGCGGCCATCCAGCAGACCGACACCACGCTGGCCGGGCACCACGCCACGTGCGTCGACGTCACAAGCGCCGGAGAACGCTTCACCGCCTGCGTGACCACCGAGGGAGTGCTCGGCAGCTTCACCGGCACGCTCGACGGCAAGCCCGCCGAGGTGACGCTGAGTCGCTACACCGAGACGGTCGAGTCCACCGCGTTCGACATGCCGGCCGGCGCCGGCGTGGTGGACCGCCGCACGAAGACGTCCTGACCCCTCACACCCCCAGCAGGGTGCGCAGGTGGCGCGGCGGCGGGCAGTTGTGCGCGAGCATCGCGTCGTGCCAGTCGCGCACCGGCACGCCGTCCGGCCGGGACGCGGCGATGCCGGCCATCTCGCTGTAGCCGACGAAATAGGTGGAGAGCTGGGTGGAGGTGAGCAACGCCCGCCGCCACTTGCCGGCCGCCTCGCCCTCCTCCTGGAAGCCGCGCCCGGTCATCAACGCCATCGCGTCGGCCTCGGACAGGTCGTCGCAGTGCACGAGCTGGTCGAGCAGCGCGTTGATGGTCATCCGGAGCTGCATCTTGAGCTGCTGCAACCGCACCGGCAGGCCGCCGAACCCGAGCCCGACCATCAGCTCCTCGGCGTAGACCGCCCAGCCCTCGATGAACACGCCGGACTCGGTGAGCGCCCGCACCCGGGTCGGGCCGGCGTGACGCCGGGCGTGGGCGAGCTGGAGGAAGTGACCGGGCATCGCCTCGTGCACGGTCAGGTTGCGGATCATGTGGTCGTTGTATTCCCGGTAGAACGACTCGACCCGCTGCGCCGGCCAGCCCGCCGGGGTGGGCGCGATGCAGTAGAACGTCGGCAGGTCTGCCGTCTCCAGCGGGCCCGGCGCGTCGCAGTAGGCCACCGCCACGCCCCGGGCGAACTCCGGCATCTCCTGGATCACGCACGGGTCGTCGACGAGGCTGACCAGGTCGTGGTGCCGGACGAAGTCACCCGCCTCGTCGAGCGTCACCGAGGCGAGGTCCACGATCGTCGCGTCGGCCGGGTGCTCGGCGGCCAGCAGGTCCAACGCTCGGCGTACCGTCTCGTCGTCGGCCGGACCACCGACCAGCTCGACGGCCGCCGCCCGGATCTCGTCGGTGACCCGGTCGAGGTTGGCCCAGGCGCGGCGCTGCACCTCGGCGGCGCCCAGCTCGGTGTCGAGCGTGTGCCAGAGCCGCGCCTCCCAGCGCCGCCGGCCCAGCCGCGGGTCACGCCCCGGGCCGGCGTCGGCCGCCAACCCCGCCCGCAGCCACGCCACGAACTCGTCGAGCGCGGCGATCGCGGCGGTCGCCGCCGGCCCCACCCGGTCGCGCAGCGCCGGGGCCTCGGCGAGCAACGCCGGCACCTCGTCGCGGACCAGCGCCGCGGTGCCGGCGAACTGGCCGACCGCCGTCTCGGCATGGACCCGCGGCATGTCCCGCAGCGTCGCGCGCGCGGTCGCCAACGCATCCGGTACGGCGGCGAGACGCCCGGCCAGGTGCGCCAGCCGCTCCTCGACCGGCGCGTACGGCCGGGCCAGCACCGCGTGCAGCAGCGGCCCCGGGTTGTGCCGCAACGGATCCCACTCGTGGCCACGGATCTCGGTCGCCTCGAACAACCCCCGGTCGACCAGGGCGCTGAGCAGCGCGTGGTCGACGCTCTCGTCGGCGTCGAGCACGTCCGGGTCGATCTCGGAGAGCGCGTCGGCCGCGTCCTTCAGCATCGCCTGGTCGGCGGCGAGCGCGTCGGCGGAGAGGTCCGGCAGGCGGTCGTCGTAGCGGTGGTCCCCGGCGGAGGTGGCCAGCCCGGGCCGGCTCTCCAGCAACGCCTCCACGATCCGCTCCGCGAGCGGCACGAACGCTTCCATGCCCGAACCCTACCGACCTACCCCGACGGTCCCCGAGGGCTCGGGATGGTTCAGGCGGGCCGGTCTCCGGTGGCGCGTTCGGCGGCGCGGACCGCGTCGGCGTACGCCAGCGCGGCGCGACGCAGCGCGGCCTCCGGGTCGATGCCGGCCTGCCGGGCGGCGGCGACCGTGGCCAGCAGGCTCGCGCCGAGCCGTGCCTCCGGGTCCACCTGCGACTGCGCGAGCGGTGGCGGCACGGCCAGGCCGACCCGACCGGCGCGGTCCAGGATCTTCGCGGCCAGGGCGAGCGCGGGCTGGCTCAACGCGACGCCGTCGAGCACCGAGTCACGGGTCTTCTCGGCCCGCTTGATCCGCTCCCAGTTCGCCTCGATCTCCTCGATCGAACCGGCCCGCTCGCCGGAGAACACGTGCGGGTTGCGCCGCACCATCTTGTCGACCAGGGTGCCGGCCACGTCGTCGACGGTCCAGCTCTCGCCCTCCGGCAGATCCTCGGCCAGCCGGGCGTGCAGCAGCACCTGGAGCAGCACGTCACCCAACTCCTCGCGGAGCGCGTCGGTGTCGTCGGCGCTGATCGCGTCGTACGCCTCGTAGCACTCCTCGATCAGGAAGCCGGCCAGGCTGCGGTGGGTCTGCGCCCGCTTCCACGGGTCACCGCCCGGCGAGGCCAGCCGGTCCATCACCTCGACCGCGTCGAGCAGCCGGGCGCCGGGCGGGTCCCAGGAGCCGTACATCAGCTCCAACTCGGCCAGCCCGGGCTGACGGGCCAGCCGCAGCCCCAGCTCACGGGCGAGCGCCTCGTCGCCGGCCGGGCCGGCGAGCCACACCGCGCCGCCGTGCGCCGCGGCGGCGTCGAGCAGGGCCTGCGTCGCGCCCTCGGCCACCACACGCACCTCGGCGCCGGCCGTCCGGACCGCCCGGGTCAGCTCGCTCTCCGCGCCGGTGAGGACCGGGGCGGCGCGTACGGCGTCCCAGGCCGCCGACGTCAGCAGACCGGCCGGCAAGCGGGGCGAGGTGACCAGCAGGACGATGCGCGCGGTCATGCTCCGGGCGCCGCCGACGGGTCGACCACCGGCACCGACTCGCCGGCGTCCGGCTCCGGGGTGGAGACGTCGGTGACCGACGAGCCCGGCTCGCCCAGCGGCACGGCCACCGCCGGCACGTTGCCCTTGAAGCTGAGCAGCGGGAAGGCCAGCGGACGGTAGCGCGGGTTGACCGAGACGTCGTACCCGTCGACGGCGTCGGCGAGCGACTTGCGGGTGCCCAGCGCGGAGCGGAGCTGCTCGCCGTCGAGCTGGCGGGCGGCGTCGGCGTCCGAGACGTCCGGCGGGATGGCGCCGGCGGCCCGGCCGGCGGAGATCACCGTGGCCAGCTCCTCCGGCGTGGGGGCAGCCTGCTCGGACGCCGGCAGGCCGGACATGCAGGTGTAGAACTCGGCCATCTTCTTCGGGTACGCCGCGTCGGCGGGCAGGCCGGTCTGCTCCGCAACCTGCTCCGGGGTCACCTGGCCCTGCGGCTGGTAGCCCTTGTCGGCGGAGAGCGCCCGGCACACGTCGGACAGCACGAGGGTGGCGACCACCTGGTCCCGGGCCGGCAGCAGGGCGTCGGCCTGCGGGGCGGTGGCCGGCTGGCTGGCCAGGCCCTCCCGGACCTCGTCGAGGATCGAGGAGACCTGATCCTCGGTGACACGGTGGTCGCCGACGTAGGCGGCGACACCGGGCTCGGTACGGCAACCGGAGAGGGCGACGAGGCCGACCGCCACGCTGGCGACGGCGACAAGACGGCGAGCACGCATGACGGTCACTCTCTCACGCCCCGTATCCGGCTGTGACGCCGCCCACCTCACCGCGCCCCCGCCCCGGCCGGCTGCGCCGCCGCCGGCTCGCCCAACACATCGGAGAGGAGCTGGGCGCACCACTCCAGCAGCGCCTGGTCGCGCAGCGGCTCGCCGCCGATCCGGCGGGTGCTCGGCCGGGGCACGCTCACCTGGTCGGCCGCCTGCTTGTAGACGGAGTCCGGGTGGTAGCGCTTGAGCCGCATCTGCTTCGAGTCGGGCAACGGCAGCGGGCCGAACCGGATGTGCTTGCCCTGCATCGACACGTCGGCCAGGCCGTAGCGGCGGGCCAGCAGCCGGAACCTCGCGACCGCGACCAGGTTCTGCACCGGCGCGGGCGGCTCGCCGTAGCGGTCCGTCATCTCGGCCACCACCTCGCGCAGCCGCTCGGCGTCGCGGGCCTCGGCGAGCTTGCGGTACATCTCCAGGCGCAACCGCTCCACCCCGACGTAGTCGTGCGGCAGGTGCGCGTCGATCGGCAGGTCGATCTTGACGTCGGCCGCCGAGGCGTCGGACTCGGTGCTCTCGCCCTTGAACGCGGAGACGGCCTCGCCGACCATCCGCACGTACAGGTCGAAGCCGACGCCCTCGATGTGGCCGGACTGCTCGCCGCCGAGCAGGTTGCCGGCGCCCCGGATCTCCAGGTCCTTCATCGCCACGTACATGCCGGCGCCCAACTCGGTGTGCTGGGCGATGGTGGCCAGCCGCTCGTGCGCGTTCTCGGTGAGCGGCTTGTCCGCCGGGTAGAGGAAGTAGGCGTACGCCCGCTCCCGGCCCCGGCCGACCCGGCCGCGGATCTGGTGCAACTGGGCCAGGCCGAGCAGGTCGGCCCGCTCGACGATGAGCGTGTTGGCGTTCGGGATGTCGATGCCCGACTCGACGATCGTGGTGCAGACCAGCACGTCGAACTCCTTCTCCCAGAAGCCGACCATCACCTTCTCCAGCGCCTCCTCGCCCATCTGGCCGTGCGCCACCGCGACCCGCGCCTCCGGCACCAGCTCGCGGATCCGGCGGGCCGCCCGGTCGATCGACTCGACCCGGTTGTGCAGGTAGAACACCTGCCCGTCGCGGAGCAGCTCGCGGTGGATGGACGCGGCCACCTGCCGGTCGTCGTACGCCCCGACGAACGTGAGCACCGGGTGCCGCTCCTCCGGCGGGGTGGCGATGGTGGACATCTCCCGGATGCCGGTGATCGCCATCTCCAGCGTCCGCGGGATCGGGGTGGCCGACATGGCGAGCACGTCGACCGAGGCGCGCAGCGTCTTCAGGTGCTCCTTGTGCTCGACGCCGAAGCGCTGCTCCTCGTCGATGATGACCAGACCCAGTTGCTTGAACCGGGTGGCCGCCTGGAGCAGCCGGTGGGTGCCGATGACGATGTCGACGCTGCCGTCGGCGACCATCTCCAGCGTCCGCTCGGACTCCTTCGGCGTCTGGAACCGGGAGAGCTGCCGGATGTTCACCGGGAACTGGCTCATCCGCTCGGCGAACGTGTTGTAGTGCTGCTGCACCAGCAGCGTGGTCGGCACCAGCACGGCCACCTGCTTGCCGTCCTGCACCGCCTTGAACGCCGCCCGCACCGCGATCTCGGTCTTGCCGTAGCCGACGTCGCCGCAGATCAGCCGGTCCATCGGGACGGTCTGCTCCATGTCCCGCTTGACCTCCTCGATGGCGGCCATCTGGTCCGGCGTCTCCTGCCAGGGGAACGCGTCCTCCAGCTCCCGCTGCCAGGGGGTGTCCGGCCCGAAGTTGTGCCCCTTGGACGCCTTGCGGGCGGCGTAGAGCTGGATGAGCTGGGCGGCGATCTCCCGCACCGCCTTGCGCGCCCGGGCCTTGGACTTCTGCCAGTCCGAGCCGCCCATCTTGTGCAGCGTGGGCTGCTCGCCGCCGACGTAGCGGGAGAGCTGGTCGAGCTGGTCGGTGGGGACGAAGAGCCGGTCGCCGGGCTGGCCGCGCTTGCTCGCCGCGTACTCGATCACCAGGTATTCCCGGCTGGCGCCGTTGACGGTGCGCTGCACCAGCTCGACGTACCGGCCGATGCCGTGCTGCTCGTGCACCACGAAGTCGCCGGCCCGCAACTCGAGGGGGTCGATGGTGTTGCGCCGCCGGCTGGGCATCTTGCGCATGTCGCGGGTGGAGGTGCCCCGGCCACCGGTGACGTCGTTGCCGGTCAGCAGCACGAACCGGGACGCCTCGTCGACGAAGCCGGCGGTCAGGCAGCCGCAGGAGACGAGCAGCTCACCGGGGGCGGGGGCGGTGGGCACCTCCTCGGTGAGCCGCGCGCCCAGGCCGGCGTCGCGGAGCACCTCCACCGCCCGCTGGGCGGGACCGTGGCCCTCGAAGACCAGCGCGATCGACCAGCCCTCGCCGGCCCAGCGCTTCAGGTCGTCGACCACCCGCGCGGTCTCGCCGTGATAGAGCGGGGCCGGCTGGGCGGCCAGGCTCACCGCGATGGCGTCGTCCGGCGTGACGTCGACCTCGGCCGGCGCGTCCTCCCAGGGCTGCCGGGCCGGCGCGCTCTCCGCCTCGACCAGGCCGAACGGGGCGAGCGTCCACCAGGGCTGACGCAGGGCGCGGGCTCGCGTGCGTACCTCGGCCAGGGTCTTGAAGGCGGCGGCGCCGAGGTCGACCGGGGCCTGGCCGCCGACGGCGGCTGCGGCCCAGCTCGCCTGGAGGAACTCTTCCGAGGTACGGACCAGGTCGTGCGCCCGGGTGCGGATCCGCTCCGGGTCGCAGAGGAGTACGTGGGTGCCGGCCGGCATGCAGTCGACGAGCAGCTCCAGCGCGTCGGCGCCGATGAGGGCCGGGGCGAGGGACTCCATGCCCTCGACCGGGATGCCCTCGGCCAGCTTGTCGAGGATCTCGGCCAGCTCGGGGTGCTCGGCGGCGAGCGCGGCGGCCCGCGCCCGCACGCCCGGGGTCAGCAGCAGCTCGCGGCAGGGCGGCGCCCAGAGCTGCGGTACGCCCTCGATGGTGCGCTGGTCGGCGACGGCGAAGGTGCGGATCTCCTCCACCTCGTCGCCCCAGAACTCGACCCGGGACGGGTGCTCGTCGGTGGGCGGGAAGACGTCGAGGATGCCGCCGCGCACGGCGTACTCGCCGCGCTTGGTGACCAGGTCGACCCGGGCGTACGCCATGTCGGTGAGCCGGCGGGCCACCTCCTCAAGATCGGCCTCCTCGCCGGCGGCGAGCCGCACCGGCTCCAGGTCGCCGAGGCCCTTGAGCTGCGGCTGGAGCAGCGACCGGACCGGTGCCACGACCACCCGCAGCGGCCCGGTGCGCCCGTGCGCGTCGGCGGAGTCGGGGTGGGCCAGCCGGCGCAGCACGGCGAGACGCCGCCCGACCGTGTCGGAGCGGGGTGAGAGCCGTTCGTGCGGCAGCGTCTCCCAGGACGGGAAGGCCGCCACCTGCTCCGGCGGCAGCAGGCTGCCCAGCGCGGAGACCAGGTCGTCGGCCTCGCGGGTGGTGGCGGTGACCGCGAGCACCGGCCGCCCGGCCCCCTGCTCGTCGGCGGCCACCGCCGCGACCGCGAACGGGCGCAGCGCGGCGGGTGCGGTGAGGTCGAGCCCGTCGACCTGTGCGGCACCGGAACGCGCCAGGTCACGCGCCCGGGCCAAGCCGGGGTCGGCCAGGGCGGCGGCGAAGAGTCCGGTGAGCATCAGTGATCACTTCCAGCGCTTGACACGACGACGACCCCGCGTCCAGCCGGACGGGGGGTGCACCCCCCGACCTTATCCCCTCCCACCCCTCCCCCGGACGCGCGCGCTGACTCACGGCACGATGCGCGCTGATTCACGGAAAGCGTTGCCTCCCGCTCGCGGACAAGCACTCTTTCCGTGAATCAGCGGCACTTCTTGACGGGGTGGAGGGGGCGTGGTGGCGTGGTGGCATGGGCGAGTATCGGGCGGTCTTCGACGCCGAGGTGGAATTTGTCAACGGCGGCGGACTGCGCACCGATGGGTTCCGGCTCGATGTGCCCGGCCCCGAGGTCACCGACGACGAGTTGGCCGCGCTGCTCGTCCGGCACCTCGGGCTGCTCATGGTCGGTGAGGTGCGGATCCGCAACCGGAGCGTGGTGGCCGAGCCGCACAAGGGCGGGCGCGGCGTCGACCCCCCGGCCACCGCCGGGCGGCGTCTCGTCGAACTGAACCACGTGATCGGCGACGGCATGGTCACGCTGCCCGGCTGGCCGGCGCCCCGGATCACCGAGTGGCTGGCCCGGGAGGCGTCCCGTCAGCGGTACGCGCCGGGCGTCGAGTTCCACGTCGCCCGGATCGACATGATCGCCAACACCGGCACGTACGTCGACACGCCGTCGCACCGCTACGCCGACGGGGCCGACCTGAGCGGGGTCGGCCTGGACCGGCTGGCCGACCTGCCCGGCGTGGTGGTGCGCGTACCCGCCGGCACCCGGGCGGTGGACCGGCTGCTGCTCGCCCCCTACGAGGTGGCCGGGCGGGCCGTGCTGCTGCACACCGGTTGGGACACCCACTTCGGCACCGACAGGTACGCCGCTCCGGACGCGCCGTTCCTGACTTGTGACGGCGCGTCCTGGCTGGTCGCGGCGGGTGCCACGCTCGTCGGTATCGACTCGATCAACATCGACGACATGACCCCGGCAGCGGCCGGCGAGCGCCCGGCGCACTCCGCGCTGCTGGCCGCCGGCATCCCGATCGTGGAGCACCTGACCGGCCTGGATGCGCTGCCGCCGGCCGGTTTCCGGTTCACCGCCGCCCCGCCGCGGGTGGCCGGCATGGGCACCTTCCCGGTCCGCGCCTTCGCCGTCGTCTGACCCCCTGCCCACGTTGCACCGGAGCGACCCCACCCCCGCCGAAGTGGTGCGGTCACGGCACTCCCGGCGCACCACCTCGCCGAACCGGCGCCCGCTCCCACGGGCCGACATCCGCGGTGCGGCCGGCTCACAAGATCCGCTCCACCTCGCCGAACTGGCGCGATCCACCACCCGCCAACCCCACCACCTCGCCGAACCGGTGTGAATCTTGCCCGCCGGCCAATGCGGATGGAGCACCACAGGCGCGAAACAGGCACCGAGACACCCATAACGTTCCACCCCCGACACCCTGAGGCGACGAGTGGAGCGCCATGGGTGTCAAGTAAGGGCCGAGACACTCATAACGTTCTACCCCTGACAATTCAGGACGACGAGTGGAACGCCACGGGTGTCAACCGGCCGATCCATCCATGGCGTTCCACCGAGCCGATGGCGGGCCAGGGGCGGAGGCGGTCAGGCAGCACGGCTTGCGGGCCGAAGTGGCGGCCACTCCGGCATGCCGAGCCCGGCCGACCCACTGACCCCAAGATCCACTCCATCTCGCCGAAGTGGCACGATCAACCGCCCCCCGACCCCACCACCTCGCCGAACTGGTGTGGATCTTGCCCGCCGGCCAACGGCAGATGGAACACCACGGGCGCGAAACAGACACCGAGACACCCACAACGTTCCACCCCCGGCGCTCCGCGACGACGAGTGGAACGCCACGGGTGCCAAACGAGGGCCGAAACACCCACGGCGTTCCACCGAGCCGGTGGCGGGACAGGGGCGGGGGCGGGGGCGGGGGCGGTCAGGCGGCACGGGTTGCGGCGGGGGTCAGGTGGCGGAGCAGGTGTTGGGACGCGCGGACCAGCGCGCGGGACTGGGGCAGGTCGATCGGCCACCGCTCGACGTCCTCACCTGCGGAGAACTCCAACAGCAGGCCAGACGGCGGCGTTGGGCCGACATCCATCCGCCACAGGCCGACTCCGGCCTGGATCACCTCGTCGCCCCGGACCGCCGTGCCGACGAGGCGGGACAAGTGCAGGCCGTTGGGGCCGGCGCAGTCCGGGCCACGCAGGCACCAGGGCGGGTGGGCGGTGTTCGATAGATTGCTCATGGGCCGGGGCTTCCTTCCCGGTCAAGGCCCGGGGAGCGGAGTGCCACCTCCACCCCGGGCCGCCCTATGGATCAAGGGGGACCTGCCACGGCCACCCCCATACAACCTACGACTACCTGTCATGCCAGGTCAATACCTGCGACCACATTTGATTGACGCTCCGTCGTCCGCCGTGATCACATGGGTGCACCTGCCACGGAGTCGACCCATGCCTGCCTATACCAAGAAGCAACGCCTCATCGAGACCCTGACCGAGCGCATCGAGTCCGGCGACTATCCGCCCGGCGCGAAGCTGCCCTCCGGCACCGAGTTGTGCGCCGAGTTCGACGTCTCCCGCCAGGTGGTGCGCTCCGCCATCGACTGGCTCAAGGCGCGGGGACTCGTCGAGGGCGCACCCGGCGCCGGTGTGTTCGTGCGGGAGCAGCGCGGTCAGTAGCGCACCGCGATCCGGCGCTCGACCGCGTCGACCCGGATCTCGCCGCCGTACGGGATGATCAGTTGCGGGTCGGTGTGGCCGAGGTCGACGTCGAAGACCACCACCGGGTCGTCGGCGTACGGCCCGATCGCCCGCAGGATCGCCGCCCGCTGCGCCTCACCCCAGGCCGCCCGCTCCGCGACCGACAACCGACGGTCGAAGTCCCACGCCTTGGGTCGGCCGACCACGATGGCCGGGAAACCGGCGAGCAGGCCGCGCTCGCCCAGGTTCCGCACGATCCGGAAGACCTCCTGAGCCGGCGGCATCTCCTCCGAGGTCTCGATGACCAGCACCGAGCCGGCCAACTCGGCGGCGGACGGCATCCGGTCGGCCGCCGCCAGCCAGTGCAGGATCTCCAGGTTGCCGCCCCAGGTGTGACCCTGGACCACCCGGGCCGGGCCGTGCCAGCGCCAGCCCTCGCCCGGCAGCATCGGCGGTTCCTCGGTCAACGTCGCCGGGTCCTGCCAGTCGAGCGGCTCGTCGCCCCACTCGGCGGCCGGGGTCAGGTCGTACCAGCCGGGGTTGAACAGCGCGGCGCGCAGCGAGTCGAACGTGAGCGGATGCGGCCGACCGGGCCGGCCGAGGTGCACGAGCACCGAACCGCCGTGGTAAGCGACGATCCCCAGCCGGTAGAGGTGGTTGAGCACGTTCGTGTTGTCGGAGTAGCCGAAGTACGGCTTCGGGTTGGCCCGCAACACGTCGTCGTCGAGGAACGGGGTGACCGTGATCAGGTCGTCCCCGCCCACCGTGGCGAGCACCGCGGTGATCGTCGGGTCGGCGAACGCGGCGGTCAGGTCACGGGCCCGGTCGCGCGGTTCGGCGCCCATGACGCGGGTGGTCGGATATTCCACCGGCTCCAGGCCGAGTTCCTCGCGGAGCCGGCGCAGGCCCAGCTCGTACACGTGGGGGAAGAGAGCTGGCAGGCCGGCGGAGGGTGAGACGACCGCGACCCGGTCGCCCGGCTGCGGCTTGGTCGGGTAACGCGGCGGTGTCATGATCCGACGCTATCGGCCCGCACCAGCGATTTCCGACCATAGGCTGAGGCCGTGGACGACGAGCCGGAGCTGCGGACCCGGGACTGGCTGCCCCGCACGGCGGCGCTGGTGCTCGGCACCCTGGCGCTCGCCAGCGCGTTCATCGCGGCCTACGTCGGCGCGCTGCACAAGCCGGACCCGAAGGACGTGCCGGTCGCCGTGGTCACCACCGACCGGCAGGCCCAGGCCGTGATGTCGGCCGTCCGCGCCCGCACCGACACCATCAAACCCGTCGGGTACGACAGCCAGGAACGCGCCGTCGACGGCCTGAACGACCGATCGGTGTACGCGGTGCTGCACTCGGACCCCGGCGGTGGACTCACCCTGGCCACGGCCAGCGCCGGCGCGCCCGCCGCCACCGAACTCGTCACCGACGTGTTCACCGAGGCGGCCCGGCAGGCCGACGTGCCGCTCCAGGTCACCGACGAGGTGCCGGTGTCCGACGGCGACCCGCGCGGCCTGGTCCCGTTCTATCTGGCGGTCGGCGTGGTGCTCGGCGGCTACCTGGCGTCCACGGCACTCGGCATCTCGCTCGGCACCAGCCCGCGCGACCTGCGCCGGGCCGGGCTGCGGATCGCCACGCTCGCGGTGCACTCCATCCTGCTCGGCTTCGTCGGCGCGGTGCTCGTCGGACCGGTGCTCGACGTCTTTCCGCACAAGGTGGGAACGATCGCGGTGATCGGCGCGCTCGCCGCGTTCGCGGCCGGGATGGTCGCGGCGGCCGTGCAGGCGTGGCTCGGACTGCTCGGCACCGGCATCGTGATCCTGCTGCTGGTGGTGCTCGGCAACCCCGGCTCCGGCGGCATCTACGCGCCCGAGTTCCTGCCGCCGTTCCTGCGCGGCATGCACCGCTGGAACGTGCCCGGACTCGCCACCGACCTGGTCAAGTCGGCCATCTACTTCGACTGGCGCGGCGGCGGCTGGGCGCTGACCGGGCTGCTGGTCTGGGTGGTCACCGGCCTGGTCGGGCTGCTCACCGCCACCATGTTCCGGGCCCGCCGACGGGCCGCCCGGACCGCGCCGGGGCGGCACGCGGCCGGCGCGCGGAACGCCGAGGGCTGACCGGCCGGCGCGTCCCAGAGTGCAGATCATCACGTCGTCCCCCTCCTGCGGTCGGGGCGTACGCGACTACCATCCAGGGGAGTCGGACAGCGCTGTCCTTCGTCCTCGCGTAAGGAGCGCACCGTGACCGACCAGCACGACCACGACGGGCCCGACGCCGCTCTCCGAGCCGACATCCGCCGCCTCGGCACGCTGCTCGGGCAGACCCTGGCCCGCCAGGAGGGCCGACCGCTGCTCGACCTGGTCGAGGAGATCCGCGCCCAGGTCCGCGCCGACGCGCCGGCCGCGGCCCAGCGCCTCGCCGGGCTCGACGTCAGCACCGGCACGAAGCTGGCCCGCGCCTTCTCCACCTACTTCCACCTGGCCAACATCACCGAGCAGGTGCACCGCGCCCGCGACCTGCGCCGCCGCCGCGCCACCCACGGCGGCTGGCTGGACCAGGCCGCCAAGACGATCGCCGAGCGCGGCGTGCCGGCCGAGGAGATCGCCGCCGCGGCCCGCCGGCTGGCCGTCCGCCCGGTCTTCACCGCCCACCCCACCGAGGCGGCCCGCCGGTCCATCCTGTCCAAGCTGCGCGCCGTCGCCGACGAGCTGGACGCCGAGACCGCGAACGCGATCCTCTACGGTGCCAGCGACGAGGGCCCGGCCAACCGCCGCCTCGCCGAACTGCTCGACCTGATGTGGCAGACCGACGAGCTGCGGCTCGACCGGCCGGACCCGACCGACGAGGCCCGCAACGCCATCTACTACCTGCGCGACCTGCACGCCGAGGCCGCGCCGCAGGTCCTCGACGACCTCGCCGACACGCTGCGTACCCTCGGTGTGGAGACGTCGCCGACGGCCCGCCCGCTGTCGTTCGGCACCTGGATCGGCGGCGACCGGGACGGCAACCCGTTCGTCACCCCGACCGTCACCCGCGAGGTGCTGCGGATCCAGCACGAGCACGGCATCGAGGCCACCGAGAAGGCGATGGACGAGCTGATCAGCGAGGTCAGCGTCTCCCGCCGGCTGCGCGCGGTCTCCCTCGACCTCTCCGCCAGCCTGGCCAAGGACCTGGACGCGCTGCCCGAGGTGGCGCCCCGGTTCCGCCGGGTCAACGCCGAGGAGCCCTACCGGCTCAAGGCCCGCTGCGTGAAGGCGAAGCTCGCGAACACCCGGGTGCGGCTGCGCTCCGGCACCCCGCACGTGCCGGGCCGGGACTACCGGGGGTCGACCGAGCTGGTCGCCGACCTGGAGCTGCTGCGCGCCTCGCTGGCCCGCAACTCCGGCCAGCTCACCGCCGTCGGGCGGCTGGCCTCCACCATCCGTACGGTGTCCGCGTTCGGGCTGCACCTGGCCACGATGGACATCCGGGAGCACGCCGAGAAGCACCACGAGGTGCTGGCGCAGCTCTACGAGGCGGTCGGCGAGGTGTCCGACTACCCGTCGCTGAGCCGGATGGAGCGCGCCAAGCTGCTCGCCGACGAGCTGACCGGCCGCCGGCCGCTCTCCACCCAGGACAGCCCACTCACCGAGTCGGCCCGCAAGACGTTCGACGTGTTCTCCGCGATCCGCGAGGCGCAGGACCGGTTCGGCCCCGAGGTCATCGAGTCGTACATCATCTCGATGACGCTCGGCGTGGACGACGTGCTCGCCGCCGTGGTGCTGGCCCGCGAGGCGGGCCTGGTCGACGTGCAGAGCGGGCGGGCCCGGGTCGGCATCGTGCCGCTGCTGGAGACCCCGGCCGAGCTGGACTCCGGCGGCGAGCTGCTGGACGAGCTGCTGTCGCTGCCGGCATACCGGGCGCTCGTCTCGGCCCGGGGTGACGTGCAGGAGGTGATGCTCGGCTACTCCGACTCCAACAAGGAGGCGGGCATCACCACCAGCCAGTGGTCCATCCACCGGGCCCAGCGGGCGCTGCGCGACGTGGCCGCCCGGCACGGCGTACACCTGCGGTTGTTCCACGGTCGGGGCGGCACGGTCGGCCGGGGTGGCGGTCCCACCCACGAGGCGATCCTGGCCCAGCCCTACGGCACGCTCGACGGCGCGATCAAGGTGACCGAGCAGGGTGAGGTCATCTCCGACAAATACACGCTGCCGGCGCTGGCCCGGGAGAACCTGGAGCTGACCGTCGCCGCCGTGCTCCAGGCGACGCTGCTGCACACCGCGCCCCGGCAGCCGGCCGAGATGCTGGAACGCTGGGACGCGACGATGGACGTGGTGTCCGCCTCGGCGTTCCGGTCCTACCGGTCCCTGGTCGAGGATCCGGACCTGCCGGCCTACTTCTGGGCGTCCACCCCGACCGAGCTGCTCGGCGCGCTCAACATCGGCTCCCGACCGGCGAAGCGCCCGAACACCGGCGCCGGCCTGTCCGGCCTGCGTGCCATCCCGTGGGTGTTCGGCTGGACGCAGACCCGGCAGATCGTGCCGGGCTGGTTCGGCGTGGGCTCCGGGCTGGCCGCCGCCCGGGAGGCGGGCCTGGCCGACGTGCTCGCCGAGATGAACCGGAACTGGCACTTCTTCCGCACGTTCCTGTCGAACGTCGAGATGATGCTGACCAAGACCGACCTGAGCATCGCCCGCCGCTACGTGGAGACCCTGGTCCCGAAGAAGCTGCACCCGATCTTCGCCAAGATCGAGGAGGAGTACGAGCTGACCAAGCGGGAGGTGCTGGCGGTGACCGCCTCGCCGGCCCTGCTGGAGAACTCGCCCGTGCTCCAGCGCACGCTCGCCGTGCGGGACACCTACCTGGAGCCCCTGCACCACCTTCAGGTGGCGTTGCTGCGGCAATATCGCGAGTCCGGCGCCGCCGGCCGGTCGGTGGCCACCGCGCCGGGCGGCCGGCGTGCCCCGAACGACGGCACGGCGCTGGAGCGGGCGCTGCTGACCACGGTCAACGGCATCGCCGCCGGCATGCGCAACACCGGCTGAGGTGTAAGGAGGGGCCCCCGCTTAACGCATTCCGCATAGGCGGGGGCCCCGCTTAACACCTGGCTCCGGTTAGAAGTCGCCGCCGCCGAAGTCACCACCACCGAAGTCGCCACCGCCGAAGCCGCCGAAGTCGCCGCCGCCGAAGTCGCCACCGGCGTAGTCCCCGCCGCCCGGGTCGCCGCCGACGACGGCGCCGCCCTGGTCGCCGTAGTCCTGGCCGTCGCCGAAGCCGTCCTGGAACCCCTCCTGATAACCGGAGTCGTAGCCGTAACCGGGGTCGGCGAACGCGGGCGAGAAGAGCGCGTCCGCGATCAGCATGCCGCCGATCACCCCGGCGCCCGCGCCGAGCGCGGTCTTCCACCACGGCGTCGAATACCAGCCGGCCGGCACCGGCCGGCCCTGGAGCCGGCCGCCGGGATAGTAGTAGGGCGTCTGGGCTCCCGGCTGCGGGCCGGCCCGGAACCGCTGGCCCTGCACGTCGACCTCGCGCTCCTTGGTGAGCGCGCCGGCGCCGCGGGCAGCCGCCAGCGGCGGCAGCTCCGGGCCCGGGTCGATGCCCATCGCCGTCCGCGCCGCCCGGATGTACGCCAGCCCCTCCAGCGCGGTCTCCCGCGCCAGCGCGAACTGGTGCGTGGTACGCGCCTGCTCCAGTTGCGAGCCGGCCGCGTTGTACCGCTCACCGGCGTCCGCGAGCGCCTGCCGGACCGCCGGCTCGTCGCCGTGCAGGTTCATCAGTTGGCCGCCGAGCCGCTCGTACCACCGCTGCGCCTCGGCGCGGGCGTCCGCCAGCTCGTTCGCCCGCCGGGACCTGCTTCCCCACCGCCAGAACACCAGCGCACCTCCGAGCATCAGCACCAGGAACAGCCACAGGGCAACGTCCATGACCTCGAACGTACCCACCGCGCGCACGTCGTACCCGTTTGGCAAGCTCTCTGGCATGAGCTTCTCGACCCTGGCCGTGGTGGTGCTCTGCCTCGCGGCGGGCGGCGCGGTGGGCTGGCTGGCGGCCCGGGCGCGCTCGGCGGCGGAGGTGGCCCGGCTGGAGGCGACGCTGGCGGCCACCCGGGCGGGTGAGGGGCGGCTGGAGCAGTCGATGCGGGCGCTCAGCTACGAGGCGACCGCGCAGTCCCAGGAGGCGGTGGCGCGCGCGGTGGCGCCGCTGCACGACACGCTCCGCCGCTATGAGCAGCGGGTCGCCGAGTTGGAGCACGACCGGGTCGACGCATACGCCGAGCTGCGCGAGCAGGTCCGCGCCATGAGCACCGTCTCGGGTGAGTTGCGCACCGAGACCAAGCAGCTCGTCGCGGCGCTGCGCGCGCCGCAGGTGCGGGGCCGCTGGGGCGAGCACCAGCTCCGGCGGATCGTCGAGGCGGCCGGCATGCTTGAGCACTGCGACTTCAACGAGCAGGTCACCGCCGCCACCGAGCATCAGGGGGTCCGGCCCGACCTGGTGGTGCGCCTGCACGGCGGGCGCACGGTGGTGGTCGACGCGAAGGCTCCGTTCGACGCCTACCTGACGGCGATGGAGGCGCGGGACGAGCGCGGGCGGGACACCCAGCTCGACGCGCACGCCCGGCACCTGCGCGCGCACGTGGACAGCCTGGCCGCCAAGTCCTACTGGGCCGCGTTCGACCAGACCCCCGATTTCGTGGTGCTGTTCGTGCCGGCCGACCCGTTCCTCGACGTCGCGTTGCAGCGCGATCCGGCGTTGCTGGAGCACGCGTTCGCCCGCAACGTGGTGCTGGCCACGCCGGCCACGCTTGTGGCGCTGCTGCGTACGGTCGCCTACTCGTGGCGGCAGGAGGCGCTGGCCCGCAACGCCGCGACCGTGCACTCGCTGGCCCGCGAGCTGTACGGGCGGTTGTCCACGCTCGGCGACCACGTGGGCAAGCTGGGCAGTTCGTTGAGCGGGGCGGTGACGGCCTACAACCGGGCGGTCGGTTCGTTGGAGTCCCGGGTGCTGGTCAGCGCGCGCAAGTTGGCCGAGCTGGGCGTCTCCGGCGACGAGCTGGCCGCTCCGGCGCAGGTCGAGCTCGCGCCCCGGCAGCCGCAGGCGCCCGAGTTGTTGGCCCCGCCGCCCACATCGGCCGAACGGCCGGCAGATATCGACGTCTAACACAGTCAGGTACGACGATGACGGTCGATCTCGTCACGGAGTGGTCACAAACCTATATCCACTAGTGACACGACTGATCGTGCCACGCAGGATCTGCGTCACACGTGCCCCGTCCCCTGAAGGGCCCTGTTCTCTGGAGGAAGAGAACGTGAGTCAACCCCTCAACCGGAGTCGGCGCCCCTCCGCCGCGCTCTTCGCCTCGGTCCTCGCGGCCGGGGCCATCACCGTCGGGGGTGGCGCCGGCACCGCGAGCGCGGCCCCCGCCGCCCCGCAACCCTCGCCACCGACCGCCGCGAAGGCCCTGGGCGCCCACGACGCCAAGCTGCTCGACGCGGCGGAGGCGAAGCACGCACCCACCGTCACGATGATCATCGCGGCGCGGAAGGGCTCGGCCAAGAAGGTCGTCGACGGCCTCGCCGGCCTCGGCGCCACCGTGAGCCAGCGGTACGACCAGGTCGGCTACGTGCTGGCCAAGGTGCCGACGGCCAAGGCGCTCAAGGCCGCCACACTGCCCGGCGTCGCCGCCGTCGACCTCGACGAGACCATCACGCTCCCCGACCCGACGCCGGAAGCCGCCCCCAACGGCGCGCGGGCCGCCGAGCAGGGTGAGACGCTTGCCGGGCCCGGTGCGGACACCGGCGCGGTCAACCCGTACATGCCGACGAACGAGACCGGCGCGGAGGCGTTCAAGGCCGCGCACCCGGAGTGGGACGGCCGAGGCGTCACCATCGGCATCATGGACTCCGGGATCGACCTGGACCAGCCGGCGTTGCAGAAGACCACCACCGGCGAACGCAAGATCGTCGACTGGGTCACCGCGACCGACCCGCTTGAGGACGCCTCCTGGCGACCGATGATCACCCAGGTCGCCGGTCCCACGTTCACCACCGGCACCGGCGCCTCGGCCGTGACCTGGACGGCGCCCGCCGGCACCTACCGGTTCAACCAGTTCAGCGAGGCGATCACCGCGGCCAGCGACCCGGCCGGTGACGTCAACCGCGACGGGGACAAGACCGACACGTTCGGCATCCTCTACAACCCCGCGAACGGCGACATCCGCGTCGACGCGAACCAGAACCGCGACTTCACCGACGACGAGGTGATGCGGCCGTACAAGGAGAAGTTCCAGGTCGGCCACTTCGGCACGGACAACCCGGACACGGCCGTGCGGGAGCAGATCCCGTTCGTGGTCGAATACCGGCGCAACGTCGACACCACCCCGGTGGGCGGCCCCGGCCTGGTCGACTACGTCAGCATCGGCATCATCGAGAGCACCCACGGCACCCACGTCGCCGGCATCACCGCCGCCAACGACATGCTCGGCAACAGCGCCTTCGACGGCGCCGCCCCGGGCGCCAAGCTGGTCTCCGCCCGGGCCTGTTCCTGGGGCGGCGGCTGCACCGCCGCCGCGCTCACCACCGGCATGGTCGACCTGGTGGTCAACCGCAGGGTCGACGTGGTGAACATGTCGATCGGCGGCCTGCCGGCGCTCAACGACGGCTCGAACGCCCGCGCGGTCCTCTACAACGACCTGATCAACGTCTACGGTGTGCAGCTCTTCATCTCGGCCGGCAACTCCGGTCCGGGCGTGAACACCGTTGGCGACCCCTCGGTCGCCACCGACGTGGTCAGCGTCGCGGCGAACGTCAGCCGGGACACCTGGCTGGCCAACTACGGCTCGGTGGTCCGCAAGGACAACGCGCTGTTCAACTTCTCCTCCCGCGGCCCGCGTGAGGACGGCGGCTTCAAGCCGAACATCACCGCGCCCGGCTCGGCGATCTCCACCGCGCCGACGTGGCAGCCGGGCAACCCGGTGCCGGAGGCGGGCTACCCGCTGCCCCCGGGTTACCAGATGCTCAACGGCACCTCGATGGCCTCGCCGCAGGCCACCGGCGCCGCCGCGCTGCTGCTGTCGGCGGCGAAGGCGACCGGCGCCGGGGTCACCCCGGCCGCGCTGCGCCGGGCCGTCTACACCTCGGCCGAGCCGATCGCGGGCGTCCCGACGTACGCGCAGGGCTACGGCATGCTCAACGTGCCGGCCGCGTGGGACCTGCTCGCCGAGGGCGTGCAGACCCGCACCTACACCTCCGCGGCCGATGTCTGCACCGAACTGTCGCCGAACCTGACCCGCTACGACCGGGCCTCCGGCACGTTCGTGCCGAACCCGAACGTCGGCACCGGCATCTACAACCGCTGCGCCGCCGACCGGGGTGGCCAGGCGGTCAAGGAGGGCCGCTACTACGAGGTCGAGCTGACCCGGACCAGCGGGCCGAACAAGGGCATCCGGCACCTGGTCGACTTCCGCGGCAACGACGGCACCTGGACCTCCCCCAAGGAGGTGTGGCTGCCGCTGAACAAGACCGTCACGGTCAAGGTGAAGGCCAAGCCGATGACGACCGGCGCGCACGGCGCGATCATGACCGTCGACGACCCGGCCACCTCCGTGGTCGACTTCGAGGTCGCCACCGTCGTCGTCGCCGCGAACGCGGTGGCCGCCCCGGCGTACTCGTACTCGACGAACGGCTCGGTCGAGCGGAACGGCTTCACGTCCTACTTCGTGACGGTTCCGCAGGGTGCGGGCGCGCTCCAGGTCAACCTGTCCGGCATCGCCACCGGCTCGCAGACCCGGTTCATCGCCATCAACCCGTACGGCGTGCCGGTCGAGAGCACCGCGAGCACCGCCTGCTACACCAACTTCTCCGACGCCGCCGCCTGCAAGCCGCAGGAGCGGGACTACCAGAACCCGATCCCGGGCGTCTGGGAGATCGAGGTGGAGGCGCGACGCACCTCGCCGGCGCTGGACAACCCGTTCCAGCTCCAGGCGCGGGTGCAGGGCGTGCAGGTGGAACCGGCCGTGGTCCAGCTTCCGTCGGTCACCGCCGGCACGCCGACCCCGGTGAGCTGGAAGCTGACCAACACGTTCGGCCCGGTGCAGGTGACCGGCGTCGGCGGGCCGCTCGCAAGCGTCCGCGCCGAGCGGCCGACCATCACCGAGGGCGCCACCCAGGAATACACGGTGGACATCCCGGCCGGGACCACGTCGTTCTCCGCCCGGATCGGCAACACCTCCGACCTCGGCGCCGACCTGGACCTGTACGTCTTCCGGGGCACCACCGAGGTGGGCCGGTCGGCCGACGGCGACTCGGAGGAGGCCGTCACCCTGACCAACCCGGTCGCCGGCACCTACCGGGTGGTCGTCGAGGGCTACGCGGTGGCCGCCGGCGGCACGGAGTACGACTACCGGGACTCGTTCTCGTCCCCGGCGCTGGGCTCGCTCGCCGCGCCGAACACGCCGCTGTCGCTCGCGAACGGCGCCACCGCCACCCTGACCGGTTCGGTGACCGCCCTGTCCACCTCGTCGACGGGCCGTGAGCTGTACGGCGACATGGCCGTCACCACCGTCGAGGGCGCGGTCGTCGGCCGCGGCTCGGTGGAGATCAACGCGGTCGACTGACCGCCGGTACGACGGAGCCCCGTCACCCTCATCCGGGGGGCGGGGCTCCTGCCGTCAGGCGGCGCGGCGCGGCGGTCGGTCAGGCCCGGCGGGCGGACTCGACCACGAACGGCGTGCCCTGCTGGCAGGTGGTCATCATGCCCGGCTCGGGTCGGCCGGTGACCTGCACCGTGGCACCGGGCTTGAGCAGGTCGCGCGGGCCGCCGACCAGCAGGTGGTCGTCGAGCAGGAGGCAGTTCGGCTCGACCCCGGCGCGGATGGTGCCGTTGAGGGTGGTGCCGCCCACGCCGGGCGGCGTCGACGGGCCGCCCTTCCAGGTGGGGTCCGGGCGGCTGGTGCTGGGACCGGGGTCGGACTGGCTGGTCACCGTGGCGGCTCCCGTCGGGCTGGGGCCGGCGGGCTCGTCGCCCGGCTCGGCGCAGGCGGTCAGCGCGGCAGCGGCGAGCAGGGCGACGAGCACCGTCCGAGGAGTCTTCATGTCGGTTGGACGCGGTCGGCGGCGGATCCGTTCCCGGTCAGCCGCGGGTCGCGGCGGCCTTCATGTCGCGCTTGAGCTCCTGGGGCAGTGAGAACGTCAGCCGCTCGTCCGCGGTGGTGATCTCCTCGACGTCGGCGAAACCGCGCTCGGCCAGGTGGGCGAGCACGTCCTGCACCAGGTCGTCCGGCACGCTGGCGCCGGAGGTCAGCCCCACCGTGCGGGCGCCCTCCAACCAGGCGTCGTCGATCTCGTGGGCGAAGTCGACGAGGTGACCGGCGCGGGCGCCGGCGTCCACCGCCACCTCGACCAGCCGGACCGAGTTCGAGGAGTTGCGCGAGCCGACGACGAGCACCACGTCGCACTCGGGGGCGATCTCCTTGACCACGTGCTGGCGGTTGGAGGTGGCGTAGCAGATGTCGTCGCTCGGCGGCGACTGGAGCAGCGGCAGCCGGGTCTTGAGCCGGGCCACGGTCTCCAGCGTCTCGTCCACCGACAGCGTGGTCTGGGAGAGCCAGACCACCTTCTCCGGATCACGCACGGTGATCTGGTCGACGCTGTCCGGGCCGTCGACGAGCTGGATGTGGGCGGGGGCCTCACCGGCGGTGCCGATGACCTCCTCGTGCCCCTCGTGCCCGATCAGCAGGATGTCGTAGTCCTGCTGGGCGAACCGCCGGGCCTCGTGGTGCACCTTGGTGACGAGAGGGCAGGTGGCGTCGATCGCCTTGAGCGAGCGCTCCTTCGCCTGCGCGTAGACCTCGGGCGCGACGCCGTGGGCGGAGAAGATGACGGTGGCGCCCTCGGGCACCTCCTCGTTCTCCTCCACGAAGATCGCGCCCTTGGCCTCCAGCGTCCGCACCACGTGCCGGTTGTGCACGATCTGCTTGCGTACGTAGATCGGCGCGCCGTAGAGCTTCAACGCCTCCTCGACGGTCTGCACCGCCCGGTCCACGCCCGCGCAGTAGCCGCGGGGGTTGGCCAGGAGCACGCGCTTGCCGGTCCGGGGAGTCGTCTGCGCATCAGTCACCCGACCATCGTACGTGCGCCGCGAGCACCCTGCCCCGGGCTGTCGGGCCCGGGCCGTAGGGTGGGCGGCGTGAGCGCGGGTGAGGTGGGCCGGAGCACGCCCTCGGACCGGAGCACGTCGGAGGAGCCGTGGCCGGTCCGGGTGGTCAGCCAGAAGGTCGGCGCGTGGATCGCCCGGCTCGGCTGGGTGTGGGTCGACGGCCAGGTGGCGCAGATCAGCCGCCGGCCCGGCGCCGCCACCGTGTTCCTCACCCTGCGTGACCCCTCGGCCGATCTGAGCCTGACCGTCACCACCAACCGCGACGTGCTCGACGCCGGCGCGCCGGAGCTGCGCGAGGGCGCCCGGGTGGTGCTGCACGCCAAACCGGAGTTCTACGCCGCGCGGGGCACGCTCAGCCTGCGCGCCGACGAGATCCGCCAGGTCGGCCTGGGCGAGCTGCTGGCCCGGCTGGAGAAGCTCAAGAAGCTGCTCGCCGCCGAGGGGTTGTTCGACCGGTCGCGCAAGCGGCGTCCCCCGTTCCTGCCCGGCCGGGTGGGCCTGATCACCGGGCGCGCCTCGGCCGCCGAGCGGGACGTGTTGACGAACGCCCGCCGCCGGTGGCCGGCGGTCGACTTCCGCACCGTCAACGTGGCGGTGCAGGGGCCGGGCGCGGTGCCCGACATCGTCGGCGCGCTCAAGGTGCTCGACGCCGACCCGGCGGTCGACGTGATCGTCATCGCCCGCGGCGGCGGCAGCCTGGAGGATCTGCTGCCCTTCTCCGACGAGGCGCTGTGCCGGGCGGTCTTCGCCTGCCGCACGCCTGTGGTCAGCGCGATCGGCCACGAGACCGACGCGCCGCTGCTCGACTACGTGGCCGACGTGCGCGCCTCCACGCCCACCGACGCGGCGAAACGGATCGTGCCCGACCTGACCGAGGAGGTCCGCCTCATCGGGCAGGCCCGGTCGCGGCTGGAGCGGGCCGTGCGCCACCTGGTCGACCGCGAGCAGCATCGGGTCGACCTGCTGCGCTCCCGCCCGGTGCTGGCCCGGCCGCAGGTGATGGTCGACCAGCGGGCCGCCGAGGTCACCGCGCTGCACGACCGCGCCGGCCGGTCCCTGGAGCACCGGCTGGGCGCCGCCGCCGACGACCTGCGGCACACCCTGGCCCGGCTGCGTGCCCTCTCCCCGGCGGCCACGCTCGACCGCGGCTACGCCATCGTCCAGCGGGCCGACGGCCACGTGGTCCGCGCGGCGTCCGCGGTGGCCAAGGGCGATCCACTTCGGGTACGCCTCGCCGAGGGCGAGCTGACCGCCACCGTCGACGGCTGATGAGAGAGGACCGATGACTGAAGCGACGAGGAACGAGCAGCTCAGCTACGAGCAGGCCCGCGCCGAGCTGGCCTCGGTGGTGGAACGGCTGGAGGCCGGCGGCACCTCGCTGGAGGAGTCGTTGGCGCTGTGGGAGCGCGGCGAGGAGTTGGCGGGCGTGTGCCAGCGCTGGCTGGACGGCGCGCGCGCCCGCATCGACGCCGCCCGGCAGCGCCCCGAGGAGTGACGCACCCCGCAGGCGCGGCGGCCTCCGGGGTGCGTCGACGAACGGTCGCGCTCAGTTGAACAGCTTGTAGAGCTCCTGCGGCGCCTCGACGACCTGGTCGGCGGGCGGCTTCTGGGCCGCGGCGGCGTTGCCGTAGTCGGTATAGGTGATCTTCATGTCCTGCGCGGCGCTCTGACCGGCGGCCGGGATCTGGAGCACCAGTTCGCTGAGCCGGCCCTGCGGGTCGACCTTGGCGGTGAACGGCACCGACTGGGCCTGCGCCCCCAGCGCGGTGATCATCGCCGGGTCGAGCGAGCCCGCCTCGGCGGCCTTCGACACGTCGACGGTGCCCGCGTACGCGCCATCGCCGGTCTGCCGTACCTCGGTGACGCCCTTGGTGAGCACGGCGCTGCCGGCCGGGTCGACCTTGTCGAAGTCGAAGCCCAGCGCCCGGTTGCCCTTGATCCGGTTCTGGTCGAGGTGCTGGTACTTGCCGGTGTTGATGTTCTTCGCGCCGGGGATCTGGGCCGCGGCGGTGCCGCCCAGCTCCAGCTTGACCCAACTGTCCGGCTTGGCGTGGATGAGGTCCAGCTTCATCGACAGGTCCGACGACGGGTCACCGATCGTCATCCGCATCTCGGCGCTCTGGCTGGGCTCGTGCACCTGCCCCTCGGCGGTCGAGCCGGCGCCGGACATGGTGAACCGGAAGTTGCCCTCGCGGATGGCGTTCGTGGAGTCGAGCAGCGCCTGCTTGGCCGCGCTGCCGGACGTGCTGGCGCTGGGAGCGACGCTGGCGGACGCGCCGGGGGTCGCGGAGGCGTCGGAGGTCCCGGTCCCGGTGCCGTTGCAGGCGGCCAGGCCGGGGATGAGCAGCGCCGCGGCGAACGCGGTGGCGCTGAAGCGTCGTATCTTCACGTCAACCTCTCCAGGTGGGTCATCCAGGCTCGTGTCCCTTCTGTTCCCGGAAGTGGCGTTCCGCAATCCCGACGGCGTGTCAGCGCAGCGACGTGGCGAGGCGACGCAGCTCCGCCTCCCCCGCGTCACCGACCACGATGATCGTGCGGTCCGGCTCCAGCAGGACGAGTGCCTGCTCGTTGCCGCGGGCGGTGTACCGCTGCCAACTCAGCCCGTCGGGCAGGTCCACCGGGCCCTGTGGCTGGCCGTCGCTCAACTCGGCCGGCAGCAGCTTCTCGGCGGGGACGTCGCTCTCCACGAGCTGCGCGCCCCGGCCCTCCGGGGTGACGTACCCGATCCGGAGCGTGGCGCCGTCCGCCTCGGTGCGGAAGCGTGCGGTGACCGTACGCCAGTCGGAGTCCAGCCCCGAGGGCGCGGCGACCGGGAAGGCGTTCGCCGACCGGGCCTGCTCCAGGGCGGGCGCGGGGTCGACGGTGACCGGCGAGTCGCCGCCGAGGAACCCCCGGTAGAAGGCGATCAGCAGGGCGATCGGGACCAGCAGGATGAGCAGCGAGAGGACCATGTCCTTCGGCGACCGCTCGGAGCGGGCCTTGTCCCGGCCCGCGGGCGGCGCGGGCCGGTCCCCGGCGTCCGCAATCGGCGCGGGCCGGTCTCCCGCGTCGGCCGCCGGCGTGGGCGGCTCGACAAGCGCGGGCGACCCGTCCGGCGGCGTCGCGCCGGCGGTGGGCCGCACCGGTGGCTGCCCGTCGGGCGGGGTGGCGTCGGGCGGTACGCGGTCGGCAGGCTGTGCGGGATCCACCCGGCCATTGTCGCAGCCGTTCGGGTGAGGTGATCCTGGCCTCCTCCGCCCCGCCGGGACGGTGAACCTGAGATCGTGTGAGGATCAGCGACAAAACCGGCGGCGGCGACGGCCGTGCTCCCGCCGGTCCACCCCGCAACGTCGCGAGGAGGAGGCCGCCATGACAATCACCAGGACGCGGACGCCCCAGGATCTCGACCGCAATCTCGCGCTCGATCTGGTCCGGGTCACCGAGGCCGCGGCCATGGCCGCGGGCCGTTGGGTCGGCCGGGGCGACAAGGAGGGCGGCGACGGCGCCGCCGTCGACGCCATGCGCAAGCTGATCAACTCGATCCCGATGCGGGGCGTCGTGGTGATCGGCGAGGGCGAGAAGGACAACGCCCCGATGCTCTTCAACGGCGAGGAGGTCGGCGACGGCACCGGTCCCGAGGTGGACGTGGCGGTCGACCCGATCGACGGCACCACGCTGATGAGCAAGGGCATGCCGAACGCGCTCGCCGTGCTCGCGGTGGCCGAACGCGGCGCGATGTTCGACCCGAGCGCGGTCTTCTACATGGAGAAGCTGGCCGTCGGCCCGACGTACGCCGACGTGGTGGACATCAACGCCGGAGTGGCCGAGAACATCCGCCGGATCGCGAAGGTCAAGGGCACCGACACCGCCGGGGTGACGGTCTGCGTGCTGGACCGGTCGCGCCACGACGACCTGGTGAAGCAGATCCGGCGCACCGGCGCGGGCATCCGGTTCATCTCCGACGGCGACATCGCCGGCGCCATCGCGGCGGCCCGGGGCGAGTCGGACGTGGACGTGCTGATGGGCATCGGGGGCACCCCCGAGGGCATCACCGCGGCCTGCGCGCTCAAGTGCATGGGCGGCGTGATGCAGGCGAAGCTCTGGCCGAAGGACGCGGCCGAGCGGGAGAAGGCGATCGCCGCCGGGCACGACCTGGACCGGGTGCTGTTCACCGACGACCTGGTCACCGGCGACAACTGCTTCTTCGTGGCCACCGGCGTCACCTCCGGGGACCTGCTGCGCGGCGTGCGCTACCGGAACAGCGGCGCGTACACCCAGTCGATCGTGATGCGCTCCAAGAGCGGCACGATCCGGGTCATCGACTCCTACCACCGCCTGGAGAAGCTGGCCCTCTACTCGGCGGTCGACTTCGACGGGCGCCCGCTGGCCGAGCAGGAGTGACGGCCGGGACGGCGGCACCACCGACGCTGTCGGCCGGGCGACGGGTCGCCGGCGTCGGGCTGGCCACCGCCTCCGGCGTCCTGGTGGCCGTCCAGTCCCGGATCAACGGCGAGTTGGGCGTACGGCTGGCCGACGGGATCGCCGCCGCGGTGGTCTCGTTCGGCCTGGGCCTGCTGCTCCTGCTGGTGCTGGTCCCCGTCACCGCCGCCGGCCGGCGAGGGCTGACCACCCTGCGGGGCGCGCTGCGCGCCGGCGCCCTGCGGCCATGGCAGTGCCTGGGCGGGGTGTGCGGCGCCTTCCTGGTGGCGGCCCAGGGGCTCACCATCGGCGCGCTCGGCGTGGCCGTCTTCACCGTCGCGGTGGTGGCCGGGCAGTCCGGCAGCAGCCTGCTCGTCGACCGCGCCGGCATCGGCCCGACCGGCCGGCAACCGGTCACCCCGAACCGGCTGGTCGGCGCGGTGCTCACCGTGCTGGCCGTACTGCTGGCGGTGGGCGACCGGCTCGGCGACCCGGGGGCGCTCGCGCTGGCCCTGCTGCCGCTGGTCGGCGGGGTCGCCATCGCCTGGCAGCAGGCGGTGAACGGCCGGGTCCGGGCGGCGGCGGACAGCGCGGTGACCGCCACGCTCGTCAACTTCACCGTCGGTACGGTGGCGCTGCTCGCCACCTTCCTGGTGGAGGTGGCGGTGCGGGGTTGGCCGACCGGCCGTCTGCCGAGTGAGCCGTGGCTCTATCTCGGCGGTCCGATCGGCATCGTGTTCATCGCGCTGGCCGCCACGCTCGTCCGGTTCACCGGGGTGCTGCTGCTCGGCCTGGCCACCATCGCCGGGCAGATCATCGGCGCGGTGCTGCTGGACGTGGTGCTGCCGACCGCCGCCAGCCACCCCGGCGCCAACACCCTGCTGGGTGCCGCCCTGACGCTGGTCGCCGTCCTCATCGCCGCCGCCCGGAGGTAAGGCGGGGGCCCCGCTTAACGCTTTTGGTAGAGGCGGGGGCCCCGCTTAACGCGCGGCCGGGGTGCGCAGGCCGGCGACGATCTCCTCGATGATCCGGTCCAGCGGGGTCGGCTCGATGCCGAGCGTTTCGGTCGCCGCGGTGGAGTCGAGCACGAACGGCCGGGCGAACTGGTGCGCGGTCTCCCGCAGTTCCCGGGCGAACGGGTTGGCCACGCCGGCCAGCCAGAGCACCGGGTAGGGCATCCGGGTCAGCCGTGGCGCCGGCGCGCCGGCCCGGGCCGCCGTCCGCTCGGCCACCTCCCGCATCGAGGTCGCCGGCGCGCTCGGCACGTGCCAGGCCCGGCCCCAGGCCCGCGGGTCGGTCGCGGCGGCGACGAGGGTACGGGCGACGTCCGGCACGTACGTCCAGGTGTGTGGCGCGTCCCAGGCGACGGGCAGGAACACCCGCTTCCCGGCGAGCACCCGGGGCAGCACCATCATGGCCAGCGAGACACCGCCGACGCCGATGTAGTCGGAGCCGCGTACCTCGGTGACCCGGGCCCGACCGGCGCGGTGGGCGGCCAGGGCGTCGGCCCACATCCGGTTGCGGACCCGGCCCTTGGTGCCGGTGGCGGCGAGCGGGGTCGCCTCGGTCATGGGGGCGTCCACCGGGCCGTACCCGTAGAGGTTGCCGACGGTGGCGAGCACCGCGCCGCTGCGTTCGGCGGCGGTGAGCAGCGCGGCGGCCAGCGGCGGCCAGTCCGTCGCCCACCTGTGGTAGGCCGGGTTGGCGCAGTTGTGGAGCGCGACCGCGCCCTCGGTCAGCGCGGTGAGCCGCGCCGGGTCGGCGGCGTCGGCGGCGACCCGCTCGACCGCCGGGTGTTCCGGGCCGGTGCCGCGCCGGGTCACCATCCGCACCCGCTCGCCACGCTCGGTGAGGAGGCGGGCGGTGGCGGTGCCGACGGGTCCGGCGCCGACGATCACGTGCAGGGCCATGGCGGGTCCACCTTGTCTGAAGCAGTAGTCCGAATCGAGAGCACCGCTCTCGAAGAAGAGCATGACTCGGGCCTGGACCAAAAGTCAAGAGCAGTGCTCTCTCTTTTGATTGGCGCTCTCATCCGTGGCACAGTGAGGGCATGGTCGCTCCCTCGCTGCGCGCCCGGGTCCGCGCCGGCATGATCGAAGAGATCAAGGCGGTCGCCCGTCGCCACCTGGCCACCGACGGCGCGGACCTCTCCCTGCGCGCCGTCGCCCGGGACCTCGGCATGGTTTCCTCGGCCATCTACCGCTACTTCCCCAGCCGGGACGACCTGCTCACCACGCTGATCCTGGAGGCGTACGACGCGCTCGGTGACGCGGTGGAGGCGGCGGACGCCGCCGCCGACCCCGACGACCCGCGCGGTCGCTGGTTCGCCACCTGCCGGGCCGCGCGCACCTGGGCGCTGGCCCACCCCGCCGAGTACGCGCTGCTCTACGGCAGCCCGATCCCCGGGTACGCGGCCCCGGACGACACGATCGCGCCGGCCCTGCGCCCGCCGCTCGCGTTGATCGGCATCCTGCGCGACGGGGTGTCCTCCGGCCGGATCGCCCCGCCGGACGAGGACCTGCCCGAGCCGTTGCGCGACGACGTGGCCGAGTTGGTCGACCAGACCGGCGTGGCGCTGCCGCCCGCGCTGATGGCGCGCGGGATGGCGGGCTGGACCCAGCTCTTCGGGCTGATCAGCTTCGAGCTGTTCGGCCGGATCAACCGGGCGTTGCCGCACCGGGACGAATACTTCGACCACCAGATCGGCCTGATGGCCGACCTGATCGGCCTGCCCTGACACCGGTCAGCGGTGTTAAGCGGGGGCCCCGCCTCTACCGGAGGCGTTAAGAAGGGGCCCCTCCTTACGTGCCGTCGGAGGAGTGGCCGGGGAAGAGGTGCGCGGCGGGGTCGATGGCCACCGCGGCGTTGTTGACCGCGGTCGCCGCCTCGCCGAAGCCGGTGGCGATCAGGCGGACCTTGCCCGGATATTCGGTGATGTCGCCGGCCGCGAACACCCGCGGCAGGTTGGTGGCCATCGCGCTGTCCACCACGATGTGCCGCCGGTCGAGGGTGAGCCCCCACTCGGCGAGCGGGCCCAGGTCGGCGGTGAAGCCGAGCGCGGCCACCACCGTGTCCACCGGCAGCGACTCCACGTCGCCGCCGCGTACGGTCAGCTCGGCGCCGGTGACGCGCTCCTCCCCGTACAGCCGGCTCACCTCGGCGTTGACCACGACCCGCACGGGCAGCGCGCGGACCCGCTCGACGGTGGCGGCGTGCGCGCGGAAGCGCTCCCGACGATGGACCAGGGTCACCGACCGGGCCAGCGGGGCGAGTGTGGCCGCCCAGTCGAAGGCCGAGTCGCCGCCACCCACGATGAGCACGTGCCGGTCGGTCAGCTCGGTCGGCTGCGGCACGAAGTAGACGATCCCGGCGCCGGTGAAGCTCTCCGCGACCGGCAACGGCCGGGGCGTGAAGCTGCCCAGGCCACCGGTCACCACCACCGCGCCGCAGCTCAACTGCTCACCGCCGGCCAGCCCGAGCACCGGTCGCCCGTCGACGTACGACAGTTTCTCCGCGCGTACGCCGAGCAGGTATTCGGGGTGGAACGGCGCGGCCTGGGCGACCAGGTTCGCGACCAGTTCCCGGCCCTTGACGGCGGGGAAGCCGGCGACGTCGAGGATCAGCTTCTCCGGGTACATCGCGGTGACCTGGCCACCCGGCTCGGGCAGCGCGTCGATCACGGCCACGGAGAGCCCGCGGAAGCCGGCGTAGTAGGCGGCGAAGAGCCCGGCCGGGCCCGCCCCGATCACGGCGACATCGACCTCGCGCATGGCGTACCGTCACTTTCCGCCCGGGGTGGATCAACGCGTGCTGATGCCGACGGTAGGCGGAGGGGTGGGCGTGGGCAAGCACGTCCCGCCGATGGACGAGCGCGTCGTCAGGGGAGGGTGACCGGCGGTGACCCGAGCCGGTCCGGCGCATCGATGTCGGAGCGGCGGCGGAACAGGATCGCCGCGACCACGCCGCCGAGCAGCCCGAACAGGTGGCCCTGCCAGGAGATCCGCTCGTCGGTGGGGAGGATGCCCAGCAACTGCCAGCCGTAGAGCAGCCCGACCAGCAGCACCACGGCGAAGTTCCACCAGCTCCGCTCCACCACGCCCCGGGTGAGCAGGAGGCCGAGATAGCCGAAGATCACCCCGCTCGCGCCGACCACCACCGAGCTCGGTGAGCCGGTGAACCAGACGCCCAGCCCGCTCACCAGGATGATCACCGCGGTGGACCAGAGGAACCGGCGGGTGCCGGCGGCCAGCACGAACGTGCCGAGCAGGATCAGCGGGATGCTGTTGCTGTAGAGGTGGTTCCAGCCGGCGTGCAGGAACGGCGAGAAGAAGACGCCGTCCAGGCCCTGGATCCGGTGCGGGATGATGCCGGCGGTGACGTCCAGGTTGAGGCGCAGTCCGACGTCGAGCGCCTCGATGAGGAACAGCACCGGCACGACCGCGCACATGGCGACGAAGGCCCGGCCGAGCGCCGCGTAGAACGCGTCCGTGCCGAACCGGTTGGGGTCTCCGCCGCGAGGGCTGTCGGGCCAGGTCACTCACCAACAGGTATCAGCAAATGCGCCCGGCCGCCACTTGAGCGGGTGAGACGGCGGCGGGAGACGCGGATCTCCGCGTCTCCCGCCGCCGTCCGGACGTTCTCAGCCGGTCAGTACCAGCCCTCGCTCTGCGACTGCTGCCAGGCGCCGCAGGGGGTGTCGTACTTGCCCTTGATGTAGCCGAGGCCCCACTTGATCTGGGTGGCCGGGTTGGTCCTCCAGTCGTCGCCCACCGAGCTCATCTTGCTGCCCGGCACGGCCTGCGGAATCCCGTACGCACCGGAACTGCTGTTGGACGCCTTCGGGTTCCAGCCGCTCTCCTTCTTCCAGAGCTTGTCCAGACAGGGGAACTGGTCGATGCCGAAGCCCTTGTCGAGCATGAGGGCGCAGCCGATCTTCCGGTTGCCGCTGTATTCCGAACAGGAGGCGGGGATCTCCCCCGCGTACGGCTTGATCTTGGCGTCGGCCTCGGCCTCGGCCTTCGCCGCCTCCCGCTCCTTCTTGCGGTTCGCGGCGGCCTTCTCGGCCGCCTTGGCCCGCTCGGCGGCCTCCTTGGCCGCCGCCGCGGCGCGCAGCTTGGCCTGGTATTCCGCGGCCCGCTGCCGGGACGACTGCACGCGGTGGTGGGCCTGCTGCTCGCGCTGGTAGGTGTATTCGGCTCGGTCGACCTCGCGGCCGACCTGCGCGGTCAGGCCCTCCTGCTGGGTCTGACGATCTTCGCCCAGGTAGAAACCGCCGGCAACGCCCACGGAGAGCAGCGCGACAGCGGCCGTACGGGCGCCGAACCGGCTCCACAGCCGACTCACGAAGTTTCCCTTCGTCGGAGGCAGGGACACGGCACCTCGCGTGGCCGGGTTCGGCCGCGCCGGGATGCCGCGAGCGCCCCGACCCGCCGGTCTCAGCCGACGCACCGACCCTCGTGGCTCCCGCCACCGTGGCGGGGAATGCTCGACGAGTGTCAGGTGTGCATGGGACTCCAGGGACTGGAGTTGTCGGTGACGCTCGATGGACACCATCGCGCACGGTGAGGCCGGTGGGAAACCACGGAGGCCAAAAGTGATCTGCGCCACACCAATAATGGGGGCAAATGCGCTCAGCCCGGGATGTCCTCCAGGAGATCCGTGACCATCGCGGCGATCGGAGAACGCTCCGATCGGCTGAGCGTGACGTGCGCGAAGAGGGGATGGCCCTTCAGCGCCTCGATCACCGCGGTGACGCCGTCATGCCGACCGACCCGGAGGTTGTCGCGTTGCGCCACGTCGTGGGTGAGCACCACCCGCGACCCCTGACCGATCCGGGAGAGCACGGTGAGCAGCACGCCCCGCTCCAGCGACTGGGCCTCGTCGACGATGACGAAGGCGTCGTGCAGGCTCCGGCCCCGGATGTGGGTGAGCGGCAGCACCTCCAGCAGCCCGCGCGAGGTGACCTCCTCCAGCACGTTCTCGTGCACCACCGCGCCGAGCGTGTCGAAGACGGCCTGGGCCCAGGGCGACATCTTCTCCGACTCCGAGCCGGGCAGATAGCCGAGTTCCTGGCCGCCGACCGCGTACAGGGGGCGGAAGACGATCACCTTCTTGTGCCGGCGGCGCTCCATCACCGCCTCCAGGCCGGCACAGAGGGCCAACGCCGACTTGCCGGTGCCGGCCCGGCCGCCCATCGACACGATGCCGATCGACTCGTCCAGCAACAGGTCGAGCGCGATCCGCTGCTCCGCCGAACGCCCGTGCAGGCCGAACGCCTCCCGGTCACCCCGGACCAGCCGCACGGTCTTGTCCGGCAGCACCCGGCCGAGCGCCGAGCCGCGCGCCGAGTGCAGCACCAGGCCGGTGTGGCAGGGCAGACCCGCGGCGGCGTCGATGTCCAGCGTCTCGCCCGCGTAGAGCCGGGTGATCTCCTCCTCGGCCAGCTCCACCTCGGCCATCCCGGTCCAGGTCGGATCGCTCGCCTGACCGTGCCGGTACTCGTCGGCGCGCAGGCCCACCGAGGCCGCCTTCACCCGCAGCGGCATGTCCTTGCTGACCAGGGTCACCTCGCGCCCTTCGGCGGCCAGGTTGAGCGCCACCGACAGGATCCGGGCGTCGTTCGACTCGTTGCGGAAGCCGGGCGGCAGCACCCCGTCGTCGGTGTGGTTCAGCTCCACCCGCAGCGTGCCGCCCTGGTCGTTGGCGGGCACCGGCCGGTCCAGCCGGCCGTGCCGCACCCGCAGCTCGTCCAGCATGCGCAGCGCCTGCCGGGCGAACCAGCCCAGCTCGGGGTGGTGCCGCTTACCCTCCAGCTCGGAGATGACCACGAGCGGCAGCACCACCTCGTGCTCGGCGAAGCGGTGGAACGCCGCCGGGTCGGAGAGCAGGACCGAGGTGTCCAGCACGAAGGCCGGGCCCGCTGGTCGAGGCTCCTCGGTGGCGGCAGCGGCGGCGGTGCGCCGGCTGCGGGTGGTCCGACGGGTCGTGGCGGTCGAGGCCGGGGTCTGGTCGGCACCGGCGGGGGTACGGCGAGTGGTCACAGGCCTGCTCCGCGGATGGGCACCCGGCCACCCGAGTTCCGCCTCTTCCGGTGCCCGGCGGACACGGGGTCGGATGCGGGCCCCGTGCGCGAGGTTCGCAGGTCCGGGCTGTCCGGCTGGCCCGGGAAAGCCCCGCGCCATGCCTAGACGCTAATCGCCGTCGGCCCGCGCGGCTAGGGCCTGTTTCGCGGGGACCGGCCGGGACGCGGTGCCCCCTGGGCGCGTCCCGGCCGGTCCCCGCGGGCCTCAGCCCGACCGACGGACCAGCGTCCCGGCGCGCGGCCCGCTGGCCGTCGCGCCGAACGAGGAGCCGGTGTACGTGGTGCCCGGGCGGGCCGCCGTCCCGCCCGGCGCGGTGACCCGTACCGCCGGGGGCCCCGGCCGGGCGGTGACCGCGGCGGGCGCGGCGGTGCCGGCGAACGACGCGGCCGGACGCCCGACCGACGTCACCGCGGCCGGGGCCGGGCCGGACAGCGCCGACGCGATGACGGCCTGGGCCTCCCGACGCCTGCGGTTCCACGCGCCGCGGTCGCCGTCGAAGTAGCCCTGCCGGTAGCCGAACCGGTAGCCGATCCGATAGCTGAGCTGGCCGTGCAGCCGGCCGGCGGCGTAGCAGGTGGCGCTGAGCACCAGCACGAGGACGACGGCGAGGAAGGGGCTCACCGCTCGTCCGCCCCGGGCAGCGGGTCGACCACCAGAAGCCGTTCCAGGTCGGCGGTGCTGACCTCCTCGACCAGCTCGACGCTGATCCGGCATCCGTCGAGGATCACCTCGGCCACGGACGCCCGGCGGATCTCGCCGCCGGAGTCGTAGACCCGCACGCTCAGCTCGGGACAGCCGAGATGGGTACGCCAGGCGTCCCACTCCGCCCGGTCGCCGACGCTGAGTGAGAGATAGCGGCAGCCCCGGGCGAGGTAGAGGCGCCACGGGGCGCTCAACCCGGCGGAGACTCCGTCGGCGATCAGCCCGAATGCCTGGGCTCGGGTCGCGACCTCGGTCACGAGACCCCCTCCGCAACCGCGGAGTGACGCACGTGAGCACCTTCCGTCTCAAGCACGTGACACACCGTAAGTTGTCTCATGAGCGTGACAGTATCAGCTTTTTGGCCATTTGCCGCCGCACTCCTGTCTATCTATTCTGCCCAGGTGATACCCCCCAGGAGCGGCTCTGGACCGGTTATCGGAAGGTCCGGATCGGCGTCACGTAGGCGTGACATCAGCGTGCCGAGTCACCCTGACGCAACAGACCGGCCGTACCGTCACGGGGTGACCGAGACGGCCAACGCACGGAAGATCGCCTTCGCCACCTTCGTCCGCCGGGCGCTCGACGACGCCCGCGCCATGCGGGCCTGGAGCGGCACCGAGGTCTCCCGACGCACCGGCGTCTCCCGACAGACCATCAACCGCTGGGTACGGGGCGACTGGGCGAGCGATCCCGAGGCCGAGCGGGTGGTCGCGTTCTGCGAGGGGCTCGGCCTCGATCCGGCCGCCGCGTTCACCGCGCTCGGCTGGGACCGGGCGACCGGCGCCCGCCCCACCTCCGTCCCGCCCCCGATGGACCCGGACGTGGAGGCGCTGCTGCGCCGACTGGTCGACCCGAGCGTCTCCGACGCGGAGAAGTTCCACATTCGAGAAACCATTAGATACCTCGCATATCGCCCAACGCTTTCGGCAAATGTCCGAAATAGGGGGAAGCAGGCCGGGTAGTTCCTCAGATGGCGAAAGAACGGAAGGTCGGGACCGATCAATTCGCCTCGGGGACGGATCGGACCCGCTAGCGTCCACGTTTGTACTGCTAGGGGCTCGTCATCGGCGGGGGGACGGGACACAGCCGAACCCAGCCCTGCGGGACAGAAGGAGGGGTCTGTCCATGACCCTGAAATGGTTGGCAGTCGTGGTCGCCGTGGTGTCGGTGACATCGTGCGTGACCGGCAACGTGGTCGTCGGCGTGCTGAACGGCGGGCAGCTTCCGCTCGTCGTCAATCTTCTCGCGCTCACCACGGCCGGCACGGCGGTGATCCTCGCCGTCGTCGCCGAGCTGCACGACCGCCTCAACGACCGGGTCAGCGCGCTCACCGAATTCCTGGTGGCGCGACTCAACGAGATCGAGGCGCACACCGGCGACCGGAACACCGGCTTCGTGGAGGGCTACCTGCTCAGCCACGGGCAGGAAGCGGCAGTCGTGCCGTTCGGGCGCCGGGGACGAGGAGCCGCCGAACGCTGACTCCCCGGTCGTCCCACAGTCACGTCTCGGCCACGAATACGCCGCCCGGCGCGGGGTACGCTGACGCGCGTGCCGCCGTTGAATCTGGGCAACCAGCAGCCGAAGACCCCGTTGGACGCCGAACACGCGTGGCGTGCCACCGCCGCCCGCGCCAGTGACATGGTGCTCTTCTTCGACTTCGACGGCACACTCGCGCCGGTCGACGACGACCCCACCGCGGTCCGGCCCGCGCCCAAGGTGCTCGCCGCGTTGGAGGCGCTCGCCGCCCGCGTACGCCGGATCGCCATCGTCTCCGCGCGCCCGGTGGAGTTCCTCCGCAACCACCTCGGCGGCCTGGCCGGCATCGACCTGTACGGGCTCTACGGCCTGGAGCACAGCCACTCCGGCGGCGAGACGGTCACCGAGCCGGCCGCCCTGCCCTGGGTGCCAACCATGGCCGAGCTTGCCGAACAGGCCGAGGCCGAGCTGCCGCCCGGCGCCCTGGTCGAGTTCAAGCGGCTCTCCGTCGCGCTGCACTGGCGCACCGCCCCGCAGCTCGGCGACCTGGTGCAGGAGTGGGGCCGGGCCCGCGCCGAGCGGCTGGGCCTGCGCTGCCAGGCCGGCCGGATGGTGCTGGAACTGAAGCCCCCGGTCGACCGGGACAAGGGCATGGTCATCGGCGAGACGGTCCGGGACGCCGGCGGCGCGTGGTATTTCGGCGACGACGTCTCCGACATCAAGGCGTTCGCCGCGCTCCGCGCCCGCGCCGCCACCGACCCGGATTTCCTCGGCGTCTGCGTGGCCGTGGCGAACCCGGAGACCGGCCACGAGGTGGCCGACGCCGCCGACCTCACGCTCGACTCCCCCGCCGCCCTCGGCGACTTCCTCACCGCCGCCCTGCCCCACCTGCGCTGACCGGGCCGCAGCGGCGAAGGGTCAGACCCCGTAGCGGCGTTGGCGGGTGGCGTAGGAGCGCAGCGCGCGAAGGAAGTCGACCTTGCGGAAGTCGGGCCAGTTCAGCTCGCAGAAGTAGAACTCCGAGTGCGCGCTCTGCCAGAGCATGAACCCGGAGAGCCGCTGCTCGCCGCTGGTCCGGATGATCAGGTCGGGGTCGGGCAGCCCCTTGGTGTAGAGATGCTCCGAGATGTGCTCCACGTCGATCGTGGTGGCCAACTCCTCGATCGTGCCGCCCTGGGCCGCGTGCTCCAGCAGCAGCGAACGGACCGCGTCGGCGATCTCGCGCCGGCCGCCGTACCCGACAGCGATGTTGACCTGTGCCCCGCCGTCGCGGTCCCGGGTGCGCTCCGCGGCGCCCTTCAACGCGGCGGCGTGCTGCGCCGGCAGCACGTCGAGCGCGCCCACCATGCGCAGCCGCCAGGGGTTGCCCTCCTCGGCCAGCTCGGTGGTGAGATCCTCGATGATCTGGAGCAGTGGATCCAGCTCGGTCGCCGGCCGGGACAGGTTGTCGGTGGAGAGCAACCAGAGCGTCACGTGCCCGACGCCCGCCGCGTCACACCAGCGGAGCAGCTCCTTGATCCGCTCGGCGCCCATCCGGTGGCCGTCGTTCGGATCGACGAAGCCCATCTCCCGGGCCCACCTGCGGTTGCCGTCGCACATCACGCCGACGTGCGCGGGCACGGGCCGGCCCGCGAGCTTCGCCGTCAGCCGGCGCTCGTACACGGAGTAGAGGAGTTTCCGCAGAGTCATCACCTTGCAGGGTAGCGACCCACGGGAAAGATCAGTGCCGCGGTGGCGCATCGCGGGACGGCGCGCCCCGTTCAGCTCGGTGTCGACCCCGGTGACGTGGCCCGGCGCAGGCCCGGCACGCCGGCGGCGATCGCGGCCAACGTGCGGGCGTCCAGGCGTCCGTCGCCGAGCCCCAACTCCACCACCGTCCGGTAGACCCGCTCGTCCCGGCCCGCCGCACCGACCGCCGCGTCCACCACCCACCGCCGCCGGGCCAGCCAGGCCGCCGCCGAACTGTGCCGCAGGTGGGTACCGAGCCGAGCACGCAGCATGGCCGCGTACCGGCGGGCCGCGTCGGCGGGCGCGCCGGCCGCCGCCGTGCCGGCCAGCGCGCCGGACCGCAGCGCGTAGAAGATGCCCTCGCCGGTGAACGGGTTGATCAACGACAGCGCGTCGCCGGCCAGCAGCACCCGGCCCCGGCCCGGCGCCGGCCGGTGGGTGGAGAGCGGCAGGTGGTGCGCCCGCAGATCGGTCACCGTGCCCGGATCGACGCCGGGCAGCAGCGCGGCCATCCGGTCCAGCAGGTGCGCGCGGGTCAGCGGCTCGCCGCGCAGCACCTCCCCGTACCCGACGTTCGCGCGCCCGTCACCGATCGGAAAGACCCAGGCGTACGCGGGCCAGCGCGCCGCCGACGTGACGATGAGCTGCTCGGGCGGGTCGGGCGGCACGGGCGGCGCCGGCGGCGCGGCAAGGCCGGGCCGGTCGGGCGGCGTGGGCGCGTAGCCACGGATGGCGAGCGCGAGGTGCCGATCCGGGTTCACCTGGTGCCCGAGCGTCCGGCGCAGCACCGAACCGGCGCCGTCCGCCCCGACCACCGCCCGCGCGGCCAGCTCCCCGTCCAGCACCACCCGGCCGGCGCCCACCTCCACCCGACGGACGGTGTGCCGCCGCAGCTCCGCCCCCGCCTCGACCGCGGCCCGGACCAGGCGCGCGTCGAACACCCGGCGGGGCACCGTGTACGCGGGCCGGGGCAGCGCCCGGGCCACCGTGCCGCCGCCGGGGCCGACCAGACGCAGCGCCGGCAGGGGCGCGTACCCGTCGACCGCGCCGGTCACGCCCAGCTCGGCGAGGACGTCCAGCGCGTGCGCGGCGATCCCGTCCCCACACGCCTTGTCCCGGGGGAAGTCGTACCGGTCGAGCAGCAGCACCCGCTCCGCCCCGGCGCGACGCGCGGCGATCGCGGCGGCGGCGCCGGCCGGCCCCGCCCCCACCACAACCACATCCCAGACCTCACCACCCACCCCCACATCCTCCCCCGCTCCCCGCCCTCCCACGCCCGCCCCACCTCCCTGCTCACCGTCTCGCTCTCCGTGGCGGCGGGTGAGCTTGGGTCCGCCGTTTCGCCGATCTTGGAGTTGTGGTGCCACCAAATGTCGCTTTCGGGGAGATATCGGAGGTGCCACAAGTCCAAGATCGACGGCGTTGACCGAGATTCTGGAGGGCAATGGCGAGGGCGTCGTGACGCGAACTCCTCGATCGACGAGGCGGGGGACGCGGGGTCAGGCAGTGGAGCGGCGCAGGGAGTACAGGCAGAGGGCGGCTGCAGTCAGCAGCGGAGCGCCGTCGCGGATCAGGCCGTCGGAGCCGAGCAGCCACCAGCAGAGCGGAAGGTCGAGCGCGAGCACGCCGAGCGTGACCACCACGAGCGCGCGGCGGGCCCAGCCCTTTCCGCGCAGCAGGAACGCGGTGCAGAGGAGCACCGCGTAGCTGGCCGCGATGCCGGCGCCGAACCAGAACAGCAGCGCCGGCACGGCCGCGACGCCCCCGTCCAGCACCGATCCGGTCGCGACCAGCGCCGGCACCAGCATCAGCGGGCTGTAGGTGAACGCCGCGACCCGGGCGGTGAGCAGCCATCCGTTCGCCTGCGGACGTTTCGGCGCCACCTCGCGCCAGGCGATCGTCCCGCCCTCGACGACCAGTCCCTTGCGGTGCCGGACCAGGTGTGCCCGGACCGCGTCGGAGCGGTAGAGCAACACCACCACGGCGACGCAGAGCGCGGTGAGCGCCGCGAACCCCAGCAGGCCGGGCAACGCGGGCACGCCGGCACGCGGCACGACCAAGCGGCCCACCGCGAAGACCGTGGTCACGGCCAGGATCAACCCGAACGGCCGGGCCGCCACCCGGCCCCGGTTGACGTGCCCGATCAGGATCAGGAAGCCCAACGACCGGAGCATCGCCCAGCCGGTGCGTACCGCGAGACCGAACTCCTGCTCCGGGGCGTACCAGTAATTGAGCAGCTCGACCACGACGGTGGCCGCCGCCGTCACGGCGAGCAGCGTGGTCAGCGCCCGGACGGCGGACGGCCGCCGGACCTCGACAGGTTCGACGGCCGTCCTCATGGCATCCGATGTTGCCCGGCACGGGCAACCGGCACACCTGCTACTTCTGCGGCTCCGCGTCCAGCCGGGCGCGCAGCGCGTCCAGCTCGGCCCAGAGCACGCCGGGGAGCTTGTCGCCGAACTTCTCGAACCACTCGGTGACCAGCGGCAACTCCCGGCGCCACTCCTCCGGGTCGACCTTCAGGGCGATCCGGACGTCCTCCGGGGTCATGTCGAGGCCGTCGACATCCAGCGCGTCCTGCGCCGGCACCATGCCGATCGGGGTCTCCACCGCCTCGCCCCGGCCCTCCAGTCGCTCGATGATCCACTTGAGCACCCGGGAGTTCTCACCGAAGCCCGGCCAGAGGAAGCTGCCGTCGGCGTCCTTGCGGAACCAGTTGACGTAGTAGATCTTGGGCAGCTTGGCCTCGTCGCCGTCGGCGCCCTTGCCCATCTCGATCCAGTGCCGGAAGTAGTCACCGGCGTGGTAGCCGATGAACGGCAGCATGGCCATCGGGTCGCGACGCACCACCCCGACCGCGCCGGAGGCGGCGGCCGTGGTCTCCGAGGAGAGCGTGGCGCCCAGGTAGACCCCGTGCACCCAGTCCCGCGCCTCGGTGACCAACGGGACGGTGTCGCGCCGCCGGCCGCCGAACAGGATCGCGTCGATCGGCACGCCGTTCGGGTCGTAGTAGTCGTCGGCCAGGATCGGGCACTGGGTGATCGGGGTGCAGAACCGGCTGTTCGCGTGCGAGGACAGGCTCTCGCTCTCCGGCGTCCAGTCGTTGCCCTTCCAGTCGACCAGGTGTGCCGGCGGCTCACCCATGCCCTCCCACCAGATGTCGCCGTCGTCGGTGAGAGCCACGTTCGTGAAGACCGAGTTGCCCCGGTCCAGCGTCCGCATGGCGTTGGCGTTCGTCTTCCAGTCGGTGCCGGGCGCGACGCCGAACAGGCCGTACTCCGGGTTGATCGCGTAGAGGCGGCCGTCCGGGCCGAACCGCATCCAGGCGATGTCGTCGCCGATCGTCTCGACCTTCCAGCCCGGGATCGTCGGCTCCAGCATGGCGAGGTTGGTCTTGCCGCAGGCGGACGGGAAGGCGCCGGCGATGTGGTAGACCCGGCCCTCCGGCGAGGTGATCTTGAGGATCAGCATGTGCTCGGCGAGCCAGCCCTCGTCGCGCCCCATCACGCTGGCGATCCGCAGCGAGTAGCACTTCTTGCCGAGCAGCGAGTTGCCGCCGTAGCCCGAGCCGTAGGACCAGATCTCCCGGGTCTCCGGGAAGTGCGAGATGTACTTGGTCTCGTTGCACGGCCACGCCACGTCCTGCTGGCCCGGCGCGAGCGGGGCGCCGATGGAGTGCAGCGCGTGCACGAAGTCGGCGTCGTCGCCCATCGCCGAAAGGACCGACGACCCCATCCGGGTCATGATCCGCATAGAGGCGACCACGTACGGGCTGTCGGTGATCTCGACGCCGAACATGGGGTTCTCCGCCTCGACCGGACCCATGCAGAACGGGATGACGTACATGGTGCGCCCGCGCATGCTGCCGCGGTACAGCTCCGTCATCGTCCGCTTCATCTCGGCCGGCGCCATCCAGTTGTTCGTGGGGCCGGCGTCCGCCTCGTCGACGGAGCAGATGAACGTGCGCTCCTCGACCCGGGCGACGTCCGTCGGGTCCGTCCGCGCATAGAACGAGTTGGGTTTCTTCTCGGGGTTCAGCCGGATCAGGGTGCCGCTGGAGACGAGCTCGTCGGTGAGGCGACGCCACTCCTCGTCGGACCCGTCCACCCAGACCACCCGCTCCGGGGTGGTCAGTTCCGCGACCTCACGGACCCAGGCGAGCAGTTTCGGGTGGGACGTCGGGGCCTGATCGATACCCCGCACAACAGCCGGAGCAACCATGTCACATCTCCTTGTGGTCGACGCTGACCGATCTATGGGATGCACGAGTTCTGGCGGGCAAGAGCGCCGCCGTCGTGGAAACCTGGGATTGGACTCAGCGTAAACCGGGCTGCGTCCCCAGTCAGTGGGACTGGTTGTGAAGAACTGCACAAGCTACGCCCACGCTGCGGCTTCACGATCTGATACCCGCTTTCGCGCGCAGTTTCACGCAAATCCTGCGGTGAACCTTCCCGGCACCGGAGCGGAACACGTTCTCCGCATTCGTACCGTCGGTCACGCTCCGCTCACTGACCGCCGGACCGCGCGGGAGGACGCCGGGGGCGGCGGCGGCCCGGCGGAGGCGACCGCCGCAACGGTTCCCGCCGGGCGACTCGCCGTTGCGGTCGGTCCCGTTCAGGGCCAACCGGTACTCTCTGCGAGTGGCCACGACGATGACCGGGGATCAACCGGGGGCTCCACCGACCCGCCGGGGTCCGATCGGAGCCCTACTCCACCGTTTCGGTCACCTCATCCACGAGTTGAGCAAGTTCGCCACCGTCGGCGGCTTCGCGTTCCTCGTCGACTTCGCGCTCTTCAACTACCTGGCGAGCGGTCGCGGCATGCCCCCGTTGGCCGCCAAGACCATCTCCACCGTGATCGCCGCGACCGTCGCCTTCGTCGGCAACCGGTTCTGGACCTGGCGGCACCGGCAGCGTTCCCATCCCGCCCGCGAGTACGCGCTGTTCTTCTTCTTCAACGCGGTGGGCCTCGGCATCGCGGTGGCCTGCCTGGCGATCAGCCACTACGGCCTGGGAGCGCTCTGGCCGGAGGTGTTCCAGACGCCGCTGGCCGACAACTTCGCCAGCTTCATCGTCGGCACCGGCCTGGGCACGCTGTTCCGGTTCTGGTCGTACCGACGGTTCGTCTTCGTCGAGGCGGGAACTCCCCCTGTTCCGGCACCGAGCCACGATCGAGAGTCCGGGGCGTGACCCACCGCCCATCCCGACCCGCTGGGCCCAGCCGGCCCTGCCCACTGCCCTAAGGTGTTCCGCATGCCTGGAGTCCGTCTGCTGCCCGAGCGCTGGCAGAAGTTCATCCGCGAGGCGGCCAAATTCGGCATCGTCGGCGGCGTCAACACCGTCATCAATTACGCGGTGTTCAATGCGCTGGCGCTCACGCTTTTCCGAGACGGCCAGCTCAAGGCGACGGCGATCGCGACCGTCGTGGCGACGATCACGTCGTATCTGATGAATCGGCACTGGACGTACCGGGATCGGCCGAAATCCGCGCTGAGGCGCGAATACGCCCTTTTCTTCGTGTTCAACGGCGCCGGCCTGATCATCGAACTGGGCGTCCTGGCCCTGGCCAAGTACGGCCTCGGCGTGCACGGCCTGCTGGCGCTGAACCTGGCGAAGACGATCGGCGTCCTGCTGGCCACCCTGTTCCGCTTCTGGTCCTACCGGACGTTCGTGTTCCAGCCGGTGCCCAAGCATGCCGAGGAGACCTGGCACTCGGTGCCCCGGGACGAGTGGGACAACGTCGCCGAGATGGACCCGGTGGCGGAGCTGGCCGAGTCCGTCAGCGAGCTGGAGGAGGAAGAGCCGCCCCTGGGCACGGGCCGCCCGGTGGGCGACTACACCCCGCCGCAGGGCCGGACGGCACCGGCCGACGCCCTCGGCGGCGCGGTCGGCGCCAACCTGGACGCCGAACTCGCCGCCGAGCTGCGACCCCGCCGCACCCGCCGCTGACCACGCCCGCCCCGCTCCGGCGACCCCGGAAGGTCAGGACGGGTCGCGCAGCGACTTGCCCTCGGCCATGTCGGCCAGGATGTCGCGCATCTCGTCGTCGCCCAGGCTGTGCTTGTCGTGTTGGGCCTCGACCAGCTCGTAGAGCTTCGTCTGCACCCGGTCCACGTGCGGCACGTCGGGGAGCACCGACTGGCCCCGCTCACCGGCCGACTCGATGGTCAACGTGCCGCAACCGAGCATCCGCTCCACGAAACGCTGGCTCATCGCGTGGTCGTTGATCCGGGTCAGCGGCAGGTCCCGCCGGTGCCGGGAGAACACCCCCTCCTGGAGCAGCACCCGCTCGTTCGTGAAGAGGTAGTGCGTGGTGCGCCAGACCAGGAACGGCCACAGGCCCAACCACAGGGTCAGCACCAGACCGAGCCCGGCGATGGTGTAGAGCGCGATGGTGCCGCCGTCACCGTCGGGCAGCAGGATCCAGGCGGCGACCACCGCCGCGACGGTGAGCGCCAGCACCAGGATCGGCCGGATGACGGCCTTCCAGTGCGGGTGCAGGTGCAACACGACGTGCTCGTCCTCGGTGAGCACGTCTTCGGGAAACGCCACTGCCAACCTCCTCGCAGAACCGGACGCGCTGACCGTAACTGGTCAGCACACCCCGGCGGCATCGGCCGCGCGGGCGGCTACCCGGCGCGGGGTGTTAAAAAGGGGCCCCGCCTCTACCGGAGGCGTTAACAAGGGCCCCCTCCTTTCACCTCAGGTGGAGGACGTCGCCGGCGGCCAGGTGGAGGGTGCCGGTGGCGGTCTCGACCAGGAGCTGGCCGTCGGGGTCCACGCCCGCGGCGGTGCCGTGCACCTCACGGCCGTCCGGCAGTAGCACCCGCACCCGGCGGCCGATCGTGGCGCAGCCGGCCAGGTACGCCGCACGCAGCCCGCTGGCCACCGCGTCGCCCCCGGCGTCGCGCCAGCGTTCGTACCAGTCGGCGAAGGCGCGCAGCACCGCCCGCAGCAGCGGATCCCGGTCGGTGGCGGTGGCGCCGGCCAGTTGGAGCGAGGTGGCCGGCAGGCCGGTCGGGTTCTCCGGCAGCTCATCGGCGCGCAGGGTCACGTTCAGGCCGATGCCGACCACGATCGCGGGCGGCTGGGCGGCCCCGTCGCCGGGCACCGCCTCGGCCAGCACCCCGGCGCACTTCGCGCCGTCGACAAGCAGGTCGTTGGGCCACTTCAACCGGGCGTCCACCTCGGCCAGCAGGCGCACCGCCTCGACGAGCGCGACGCCGGCCAGCAGCGGCAGCCAGCCGTACCCGGTGGCGGGCACCGGCGACCAGCCGCGCCCGGCGACCGCCTCGCCCGGCCGGAGCAGGACGCTCGCGGCGATGCCGGCGCGCGGCGGCGACTGCCAGATCCGGCCGCGCCGGCCCCGGCCGGCGGTCTGCCGTTCGGCGACCACCACCAGTCCCTCCGGCTCGCCGGCCCGCGCCGCGGCCACCACGTCGGCGTTCGTCGAGCCGGTCTCCGCCACCAGTTCCAGCCGGCGCCAGGGCCCGTGCGGGGCGACGAGCGCGCGCCGCAGCCGGGCCGCCGACAGCGGCGGGCGGTCCAGATCGGTGTACGGCGAGCCGGGCATCCCGCCAGCCTACGGCCCGGATGAGGCGCACTGCACAGCATCACTCGCCTGAACCATCGTTATATTCCACGGGTGACTACCGAGACCGGGACCAACATCCACACGACCGCCGGCAAGCTGGCGGACCTGGAGCGACGGGTCGACGAGGCGGTGCACGCCGGGTCGGCGCGCGCGGTCGAGAAGCAGCACGCGCGGGGCAAGAAGACGGCCCGGGAGCGGATCGCCATGCTCCTCGACGAGGGCTCCTTCGTCGAGCTGGACGAGTTCGCCCGGCACCGCTCCACCAACTTCGGCCTGGAGCGGACCCGCCCGTACGGCGACGGCGTGGTGACCGGTTACGGCACCGTGGACGGCCGGCAGGTCTGCGTCTTCGCGCAGGACTTCACCGTCTTCGGCGGCTCCCTCGGCGAGGTGTTCGGCGAGAAGATCGTCAAGCTGATGGACCTGGCCATGAAGATCGGCTGCCCGGTGGTCGGCATCAACGACTCCGGCGGCGCGCGGATCCAGGAGGGCGTCGCGTCGCTCGGCCTCTACGGCGAGATCTTCTTCCGCAACGTGCGGGCCAGCGGCGTCATCCCGCAGATCTCCCTGATCATGGGCCCGTGCGCGGGTGGCGCGGTCTACTCCCCGGCGGTCACCGACTTCACCGTGATGGTCGACCAGACCTCGCACATGTTCATCACCGGCCCGGACGTCATCAAGACGGTCACCGGCGAGGACGTCGGCATGGAGGAGCTGGGCGGCGCCCGCACCCACAACGCCCGCAGCGGCAACGCGCACTACCTCGGCACGGACGAGGAGGACGCGGTCGACTACGTCAAGGCGCTGCTGTCGTACCTGCCGTCCAACAACCTGGACGAGCCGGTGGTGTTCGACGCGCCGGCCGAGCTGGAGATCACCGACGCGGACCGGGAGTTGGACACGCTGATCCCGGACTCGGCCAACCAGCCGTACGACATGCACCGGGTGATCGAGCACGTGCTCGACGACGGCGAGTTCCTGGAGGTCCAGCCGCTGTACGCGCAGAACATGGTGGTCGGCTTCGGCCGGGTCGAGGGACGCCCGGTGGGCGTGGTGGCCAACCAGCCGATGCAGTTCGCCGGCACGCTCGACATCGCCGCCTCGGAGAAGGCAGCCCGGTTCGTCCGCACCTGCGACGCGTTCAACGTGCCGGTGCTGACGTTCGTGGACGTGCCCGGCTTCCTGCCCGGCACCGGGCAGGAGTGGGACGGCATCATCCGCCGGGGCGCCAAGCTCATCTACGCGTACGCCGAGGCCACCGTCCCGAAGGTCACCGTCATCACCCGCAAGGCGTACGGCGGCGCGTACGACGTGATGGGTTCCAAGCACCTCGGCGCGGACCTGAACTTCGCCTGGCCGACGGCGCAGATCGCGGTGATGGGCGCGCAGGGCGCGGTGAACATCCTCTACCGCTCGGAGCTGGCGAACGCCGACGACCCGGCGGCGGTGCGGGCCGAGAAGATCGCCGAGTACGAGGACACGCTCGCCAACCCGTACATCGCGGCGGAGCGCGGCTACGTCGACGGGGTGATCCCGCCGTACGAGACGCGCACCCAGATCGTCCGCGCGTTGCGGGTGCTGCGCACCAAGCGCGAGACGCTCCCCCCGAAGAAGCACGGCAACATCCCCCTGTAGGTGTAAGGAGGGGCCCCCGCTTAACGCTTTCGGTAGAGGCGGGGGCCCTTCTTAACACGGCCCGGGGTCAGCAGCCGGGGTTGGCGGCGACACACATCCGCTCGGCCGCCACCCGGGCCAGGTCCCGCAACTGCGACTCACTGCCGTCCGACCCGTTGCGAAGCACGCTCACCAGATCACCGACCCGGATAACCGCCTGCGCCGTGACGGACGTGCGGTCGTCCAGCGGCGCGCCGGTGTCCAGATTGCGGGCCGGGCCGACCGTGTGGCGCACGAGCACCGACTCGTCGCCGGCGAAGTCGCGGTCGACCTCCTGCCAGGAGTGGACGGCCTCCGCCGTGATCGTGGTGCCCCGCCACGCCGTGGGTCCGCTCGACCGCCACTGCCGGCACGGCCCGAGCAGCGCCGGCAGCCCGTCGAAGAGTTCGTCGGCCCGCTCCGGCTGCACCCGGTAGAGGTCCTGTATGGCGAGCACCTGACCCTCCCGCTGGTCGGCCCCGCCCGGGCGCTCCCGGACGATGGCGACCGAACGCGAGTATCGGGACTGCTCCCATCGCGTCAACAGTCCCTGGTCCTTCCGGCACACCTCGAGCATCTGGTCCAGGCGGATCTCCTCGCCCAGACCTGCCTCGTTCCACGGGCTCGCGATGGCCGGCCGCAGGTCCGCCGGTTGCAGCAGCGCCTCGGCGGGCACCTCGGCGGCGGTCCAGGCGGACACCGACGGGCCGGCAGCGGCCGGCGCCGACGCCGGCGCGGTGGCGCCTCGGCTCGCCACGAACGCGGCCCCGGAGGTGAGCGCCAGCACCGCCACGGCCGCCGCGACCGCCGTACGCCGGCTGCGCCGCCGCGCGCGGGCCCGCAGCTCGGCCGGTTCCGCCCAGCGGACGGTGTACAGGTCCCGCTGGACCGCTTCGATGAACGTCAGGTCGTCGTCACGCATCGGCGGGCTCCTCCAGATCCACGACCGCGAGCAGTTCCGCGAGCGCGGAGCGCCCCCGGGACAGCCGCGCCTTGACCGTGCCGACCGGCGCCTCGGTCTCCCGAGCCACCTCGGCGACCGGCATGCCGAGCAGGTAGTAGAGCGCGATGGCGGTGCGTTGCTCCTCGGGCAGCCGCCGTAACGCCGCCACCACCTCGACCGTGTCCGTGTTCGGGGCGGGGACGCTCTCCTGCGCCCCGTGCCGCAGGTAGGCGCGGGCACGGCTGCGCAGGCTGCGCCACCGGCTCACCGCGATCCGGCTGGCCACCACCCGCAACCATGCCTCCGGGTCGTCGTAGCCGCGCACCGTCGGCCACCGCTGCCAGGCCCGGATGTACGCCTCCTGCACGGCGTCCTGCGCCTCGGCGAGGTTGCCGGTGAGCACGTAGATGAAGCCGAGCAGCCGTTGCCGGCTGCCGCGGTAGAACTCGTCGAACCCGTCGACGTCCGACACGCTGTTACCTCCCCCGGGGCGGTCGCAGGGGAGACGCCTGGCGTACCGGATGCGGTTGCGCGGTCAGCCGACCGATTTCTCCAGCTCGCCCAGCGGGAAGTCGCCGGCCGGGATCCGCTCCCGGACCGCCCGGCGCACCGCGACCTGCACCGCCGCGTTGACCGGGGTGGGCACCCCGTGCAGGCGGCCGAGCAGCACGATCTCGCCGTTGAGGTGGTCGGCCTCGGCGGAGCCGGCGCCCCGGGCCAGGCTCTGCCAGGTGGAGCCACCGGACCGCGGCTCGCCGTCGACCGGCCGGTGCGACACCAGGTCGCCGCGTTCGGCGGCTTCCTCCTCGCGGGTGGTGTGCGGGATGCCGGCGGCGGCCAGCGCCGCCTCGCCCTCGGCGCGTACCCGCTGCGACAGGTGCTCGGGCACGTCGCGGCCGAGCAGCGCCTGGAGGCCGTTGCCGAGGTTGGCCAGGAGCTTGCCGTACTTCCAGCGCATCACGTCGTCGCGGACCGGGGCGACGAAACCGGCGGCGGTCAGGTCGGCGGCGACCGCCCGGCTGGTGTCGTCCGCGCCGGTCGGGTAGCGCCCGAGGTGCAGCATGCCCGGATGCGGGTGCCCGTTGGCGACCACCACACCCGGCTCCAGGTGGGTGGCGGGCAGCCACACGCAGACCGGGTGCACGCGGGCGAAGAGGCGCAGCGCGGCCGTCTCGTTCGCCACGCCGTTCTGGGCGAGCACGACCGGCAGCCGCTCCCCCGCCGTCCCGCCGCCCTCGACCGGGGCGTCCACCCAGGTCGCCAGCGCGGCGACGGTGTCCTGCGACTTGACCGTGAGGACCAGCACGGTGTCGGCCGGCAGCGGCGGACCGTCCGGGCCGGCCACCGCCGGCGGTCGGGCGGTCACCGTGCCGTCGGGCCGCCGCAGCGTCAACCCCCGCTCACGCAGCGCGTCCAGGTGCGCGCCGCGGGCCACGAGCGTCACGTCCCGGCCGGCCTCGGCCAGGAGTACGCCGATGGTGCCGCCGACCGCGCCCGCTCCGATGATCACGTATCGCACCCGTCCGATTCTGCCCCACAGGGGTGAGATCAATCGTCATGTCGCGCGGGCGCTTGGTCCTAGCCTTCGGGCGGGGGCGGCTCATCCGCCCCACGCGCCTTCCACGGCTGGTGTTCTGCGATCCACCGCTCCACGTCCTCCGCCCACCAGACCGAGCCGCCGGCCAGGCGTTCGAACGGCTCGGGGAAGTCGGGTCGGCTCGTGAGCTGGACGACCCGGACGCGCGACACGCCCAGACGTTCCTGTAGCTCAGCGGAGCCGTACAACTTCCGGACCATGGACTGAGGATCCCGAGCCGACCCCCTTACGTATCCGTAACCCCTTGTGGGTCACCTGTTTTCGCTGGCAGCGTCATCGGCATGGCCGGTCCTTATGCACTGTCATAGTTGACAGGGGGGCACTCCTAAGCGATGGTTAACCGGTCACAACCGGTAGCGGTTCGGGCACTTGAACGGAGTTCGGTGCTCGGACCTGCCTGTCTCGGGAGGTCCGAGCGTGCCGATCGATGAAGGGGCCGTGACGCCGGCCCTTGTGATATGGACAGCGCAGCGCGTGGTGACGCAGCACCACGCCACCGGTCACTGCACCCACTGCCGGAAGAACGGGTGCGGGATGCTGAAGTGGGCGCGCGGAGCGCTGAAGGCGGGACGGGTCAGCCGGTGAGGCCGCTGTCGGCGAGGATCGGGCCGGTCAGCAGCAGCGCGCCGGCGAGCAACGCGCCGACGCTCGTCAGCAGGAACAGCCCCACCCAGAACAGCGGCGGGAACGGCGTGAGCCGGGCGAGCTGGTCGGCGTCCGACTCCGGCATCCGGCCCCGGCTGCGCTGGCGGCGCAGTTCGAACACCGGCCGTACGCCGCCGAACAGCAGGAACCAGATCGAGGTCCAGGCGAACACGGCTTGCACCTGGGGCGAGGTGTACCAGGACACGGCGAGCACGACGCCGCCCGTGACGAGCACCGACAGTGCCCCGAAGAGGTTGCGGATCAGCAGCAGCATGGCCAGCAGTAGCGCCACCGCCAGCCAGAGCAGCAGGGTGATCCGGTTACCGGCCAGCAGCCACGCGCCGCCGAGACCGAGCAGCGACGGGGCGACGTACCCGGCGACAAGCGTGAGAATCATGCCCGGCCCGGTGGGTCGGCCGGCGGAGAGGGTCAGCCCGGAGGTGTCCGAGTGCAGCCGGATGCCGTGCAGCCGGCGGCCGGTGAGCAGCGCCAGAAGCGCGTGGCCGCCCTCGTGCGCGATGGTCACCGCGTTGCGGGCGATCCGCCAGGGCACCCGGGCGGCGACCACGGCGAGCGCGACCACGGCGGTGAGCACCACAAGCAGCGGCGGCGGGTCCGGCTGGGCGCTCAGCAGCGTGTCCCAGAGCGTGGTGAGGCCGTCGATCAGGGGCATGAGCGGGGAGCCTACCGGCCCGAGCCGTGTCGTTCGACCGGCCGCGTCCCTCGGCAGGTCACACTGGGCGGACCGGACGCCGGAACGGAGGTGAGGTCGGGTGAGCGCAATGCTCGGTTCGCCGGTGACCCCGTTGACCGAAGCCGACTACCTGGCGACGGGCGAGAGCCGTTGCCGCATCGAGCTGTTCGACGGCGGTCTGGTCGTCAGCGCCGCCCCGAGCCGAAGGCATCAGCGGGTGGCGCGACGGCTGGCGAACGCCGTCGAACTGGCGGCCGAACCGGCCGGCTTGTTCGTCTACGAGGCCGTCAACGTGCGGCTCGACGCCAACCGGATCATGATTCCGGACCTGGTCGTCACGGACGCCGACGACGAGGGCACCGTGCTCGAAGCAGATCGCGTCGTCCTCGTCGGGGAGGTTGTGCGGCCCGGCAACGCCGGGGTCGACCGGGTGCTGAAGATGCAGCTCTACGCGGTGGCCCGGATTCCGTGGTATCTGCTGGTCGAGCAGGACGGGGACGGCCACTTGCTGCGGCTGCACCGGCTCGACGGGGGGCACTACGTCGAGGACGGGGTGGCGAAGGCCGGCGAGACTCTGAGCGTGACCGAGCCGTTTCGATGGGCCATGGATCCAGGAGACCTCCGGTGAACGGATGAAAATTTTCTAGCGCCCTATTGCGATCTAGGGCACTAACCTCCAAAGATGGGCGTCAATCAGTTGACGTCCTCTGGAGGCACACCATGGCCCGTACCAGACTCTCCGTACGCCGGCTGCTCGCGACCGGCCTGACCGTGGCCGCCACCGCGGCTGCGGCCCTCGTGGCGACCGGCGGACCCGCCGCCGCCGCGACCACGCCCGGCGTCGACGTCTCCCACTACCAGGGCAGCATCAACTGGACCAGCGTGCGCAACGCCGGCATCCAGTTCGCCTACATCAAAGCCACCGAAGGCACCAGCTACAAGGACTCGAGCTTCAACGCGAACTACGTGAACGCCTACAACGCCGGTGTGATCCGGGGCGCCTACCACTTCGCGCGGCCGAACATCTCCGCCGGCTCCACCCAGGCCAACTACCTGGCCAGCAACGGCGGCGCCTGGTCCGCCGACAGCCGTACGCTGCCCGCCGCGCTTGACGTCGAGGCCAACCCGTACAGCGGTGGCACCTGCTACGGCCTGAGCACCACCGGCATGCGCAACTGGATCCAGGACTTCCTCAACACCTACCGCTCCCGCACCGGCCGGTACGCGGTCATCTACACCACGGCGAGCTGGTGGAACCAGTGCACCGGAAGCTGGACCGGCCCGTGGGCCAACCACCCGCTGTGGCTCGCCCGCTGGGCCAGCTCGCCCGGCACCCTGCCGGCCGGCGCGCCGGTGTGGAGCTTCTGGCAGTACACGAGCACCGGCCGAGTCTCCGGGATCAGCGGCAATGTCGACCGCAACTACTGGAACGGTGACCGGAGCCGGCTGATCGCCCTGGCCAACAACACCTGACGGACACGGCGTCGCAGCGGGATCGCCTCGTGTGGAGGCGATCCCGCTGTCGTCGTACCGTCTGGTCCTGGCTCAGGCGCGGCGGCGCGTGCCGGTCGGGACGGGAACCGGGGCGGGCCGGCGGGTCCAGCGCCACGCCGCGACGCCCGCGATGGTGAGGGTGAGGACACCGAGGACCGCGACCGGCGCGGACATGCCGGCGGAGATCAGGAGCAGGACGGCGTCGCCGAGCGCGACGAGCATCCACAGTGCCAGCCGAGGGCCGGTGTCCCTGCGTCGGTAACCCATGTCGCACCTCCTTCCGTCGTCAGGGGTATCCATACCCCCCGCTACGGAAAGTCATGCCCGCGAGTTCGGCGACGGCGGGATTACCGGGCGTCAGTTCACCCGGTCCGGCACGAAGCCCCTGGTGATGACGTCGAAGGCACCGAGGTTTGCCTCCCAGTCCTTCGCCGGCACCTCCCAGCGCAGCGCGTACCCCCGGTTGCTTGCCGTCGCCACGCCCCGGTTACGCACGTGGAAGCGGGTGCCGTCGTTGCGCGTCTCCAGCCAGTCCCAGTCGGCGCAGGTGCGGTAGTAGTCGTCGCACCGAGTGATGTCGACCAACTTGTAGTCGCTGACCCGCGAGCGCCGGTACGGCTCCTGTTCCCGCCAGTCGGCCACCGCGTCCTTCTTCGGCGAGTCGGTCCACTGCATGAACAGGACCCGCTTGGCGCCGCCGACCTCGTAGAGCACGACCTGGTTGTTGCCGGGCCGGGCCTGCCAGCCGTTCGGGATGGGCACCTTGAAGCCGTTCGAGCCGGTGTAGTAGCGCCAACCGGTCGGCAGGGTGAACGCCGACGCCGACGGGCTCGCCGACGGCGTCGCGCTGGGCGACGAACTGCTCGGCGACGCGCTCGCGCTGGCGCTGGCGCTCGGCGAGGCGCTGTCGCTGGCCGCCGGCGGGACCGCCGACGCCACCGAGGAACCGGCCGAGGGCTTGCCGCCGTCACCGTCGTCGTCGCCGTTGTTGAGCAGCGGCACGGCCACCGCCACGCCGACAAGCAGCACCAGGGCCAGCGCGCCGATCAGCAGGTTCCGCCGGTTCGGCGCCACCTTGACCGCCGGCAGCACCGTCGCCCGGCCGGTCGTCGGCGCGGGGCTGACCGGCACCGGGCTGACCGGAACGGAGTCGCCCGGGGCCGGACTGACCGGGGCCGAGCGCTGCGCGGGAGCGGCGGCCACCGGCTCACCGTCGAGCCGGGTCTCGTCGAGCGCCGGATCGACGTCGCCCACCCGCGTCTCGTCGACCTGCCGGTCCGCGTCGGTCTGCGGGTCCGCGTCGAGTTTCGTCGTCGGTTCGGTGACTGGCGGGCTCACCTTCGCGGTCGGGCCGGCGTCCGAGGCGGAGGCCGGCACCTTCGCCGTCGGGTCCGCGGCGGCCACACCCCCGGCCGCGGCGACCCCGGACGCCGCGGTGGCCGCACGCTCGACCCGGTCGTCGGCCGGTCGCGGCGCCGGCACCAGCGGCGGGCGCGGCACCCGCGGACCGTTCGGCCCCGGCCGGCGTACGCCGTCAAGCAGCGAGATGCCCTTGACCCGCCGGCCACCGACCTTGCGCAGCATGCGCTCCGCCACCTCGGCGGTGATCCGCTCGTCCGGGTCCTTGCGCAGCAGCCCCTGGAGCACCGGCTTGAGCGGCCCCGCGTTGCGCGGCGGCGGCATCGGCTCGGTGGCGAGAGCGGCGAGCGTGGCGATCGCCGACGGGCGAGCGTACGGCGACTTGCCCTCCACGGCGGCGTAGAGCGTCGCGCCGAGCGACCACAGGTCGGCCTCCGGCCCGGCGGTGCCGTCCCGCGCCCGCTCGGGCGAGATGTAGGCCGGCGAACCGAGCACCATGCCGGTGCGGGTCACGTTCGGGTCACCCGGGATGGTCGCCAGGCCGAAGTCGGTCAGCACCACCCGACCGTCCTCGCCGAGCAGCACGTTGCCCGGCTTGACGTCGCGGTGCATGATGCCGGCCTTGTGCGCGGCCTTCAACGCGCCGAGCACGCCGAGACCGATCTCGACCGCCTTGGCCACCGACACCGGGCCGTCCTCGGCGATCGTGTCCTGCAACGACTTCGACGCGACGTATTCCATGACGATCCACGGGTCGCCGTCGGTGCGCAGCACGTCGAAGATGCGGACCACGTTGACGTTGTTGAGCCGGGCGATGGCCCGCGCCTCACGCAGCGAACGCTCCCGCATCTCGCGGCGCTCGTCCGGGGTGAGACCCGGCGGCGGGACCAGCTCCTTGATCGCGACGTCCCGGTGCAGCACCTCGTCCCGCGCCTTCCAGACGCGGCCCATGCCGCCCTGACCGAGCGGCGTGAGAAGCCGATACCGGTCAGCGACGAGTTGGGGAAGTGCGTTCGACATCGCAGAAACGGTACCCGGCCACCCTGACGCACACACCGCCGGCACGCCACTGTCTGCCGAAGGTCGACTTCACGACGCGCGTACCCTTGGGTCCATGTCTGCCGAAGAGCCGGTGTTCCGGATCGTCCGTGGGGTGCCCACCGCCGAGGAGCTGGCCGCTCTGGTCGGCGCGATCATGGTGCGTACCCGGCCGGTCGCGGTCGCCGCGCCCACCGCGGTGTCGCACTGGACGCGCAGCGCCCGCCCGGTCCGCGCGATGCCCGCCGCCGGTCCCGGCGCGTGGCGCGCCGCCGGCCTTCCCCGCTGAAACCTTCCCCGTGTACGGAGCCCTGGCGGGGCTGCCGGGATCCGAGTGGAGCCATTAACCTCACTCTGGGAAACCGTACGGTGACGGGCAGGGAGGTCCGATGATCCCGGAGGACAACCGGCCAGGCGGCTGGCTGCGTGACTACGGCGGCATCGAGGCCGACATCCGCCAGATGAGAGAGTTCGCCGAACGGCTCCAGGACGAGGTCACCCGCAACTACGCGCCCCACCTGTCCTACATCGCCGACGACATGAAAGCCGCCGTGCCCAACCCGGCCGACGCCTTCATCGAGCTGGTCCAGTTCATGCAGGCCCACCACGAGACCCAGAAGGCCGCCGTCAGCGCCGTGTGGGACCTCGCCCCCGCCACCGGCCGGCTGGCCGACGCCGCCGGCCGGATCGCCGCCCACTACGACGACGCGGACGCCTTCTCCTCCGCCCGCGTCGCCGACGTCGAACGGGCGCTCGCCGCACCCCCCACCACCGTCGTGCGCCCCACCCCACCACTTGCCGACCCCACCGGACCCGACCAGGGCCGGGTGGTCCTGCCGTGATCGAACGGGGCGGCGGACGCACCTCCGGGCTCACCGACTGGCGGCTGATGGACGTGCTCAGCATGTGGGCGTGCCTGCACGACCAGGACACCACCGGCCAGTGGAAGCAGGTCGCCGGCTGGCGCAAGGTCTGCGACCTCGCGCTTGCCCACCTCGGCCGGCTGCGGGAATACCGACGCGGGCTCGCCGAGGCGTGGCCACCCGAGACCAACGCCGCCGCCCGGGCGTACGTCGGCGAACTCGACCAGCTCATCGAGCGCGTCCAACACACCCACGACGCCGCCGCCGCGAACTACGACGCGCTGGCCGCCGCCGCCCGCGCCATCGGCAGCGCCCGCACCCAACTGCAACCGCTCCACGACGAGTACGCGACCAAGCTGCGCCAGAAGCGGGCGTACGAGGCGACCATCGCCGACCCGAAGGCGGTGGCGGGTAGCCGGCTGCCGGAACGACCCCCGGTGACGGACGACGACTTGGAGCAGTTGAACGTGCGGGCGCGTGGGCTGATGACGGGGTTGAGCGGAGAACTCCAGCAGGCCCAGGTCATGCTTCAGCGCCCGCCGCTCGTTCGTCGACCCGGGATCGAAACGAACAACTCAGATGTATACGGGCTGAGCCAAGCACCTCCTATTATTCCACCAATCGTCCCAGTTGCGATTACTAGCACGCCATCAGAGCCCGCCCCTAGTAGAAGTGGGAGCCGCCCGCAAAGCTCTCCAATTGCGGCAAACGCAGCAGGCGTCGGGCCCATCCTGGGCGGTGCCGGACCTACGCTGACACCTCCCGCCGCGCCCACAGCGCCGGGAAGCACAGCAACTCAGCCCTCCTCGCTAGGTGGAGGGATTTTGCCGCCTCCCGGCACTACGTCGAGAATGACGCCGAAAGCTTTCGATAAGCCACCGATCCCTCGAAGCGGAGGCAAAGCCGTTACCGGAGGAGGAACTCCACCTGCCTCCGCTCCGCGTCCGACGTATCCCAATGGCCTGATAGGCCAGCCGCCTGGAGCGTTAAGCCAGCCATCCCCGCGGGGCGCAGCTTCGCGACGGATAAATCCTTTCGGCGGTGTAATCGGAGGCGGTGGTGCAGGTACCACCCCAACCGGGTCGGCTGGACCACGCCCTGGAATCGGTAGAGGGCCACTGATGGGACCGCAGGGCGGAGCACCCCATCCAGGGTTTCCTCCTGGGGCCGGCTGGGCCACCCGCAAGCAAGAACCGCCCGGAACCTCCCGCGTGTGGGATACGGACAACCCATGGACAACTCAAGAAGGCGTCAGTCCGATTGTCCTCCCTCCTGATGAGGAGGGCCCCATCGACCCTGGTCCAGCAATCGGCCGCCACAATTGAGCGACCTAACTATACGCATCGCGCTGGCGGTTTATGCCGCAGTCGGCCTGCCAGCAGCTCAGTTGGCACCGCCACATGCCAGTCCTGCTTCACCCGACAATGCTGCCCAAGTTCGAGCGGATCAGTGGCATCTCGATTATCTGAGCGTCAAGGATGCCCATAGGATCAGTCGAGGGGCCGGCGTGCTGGTTGCCCTACCTGACACGGGGGTAGATCCTCATCCCGACCTGACGCGCAACCTTCTTGAGGGAAAAGATCTAATCGCGCAACGTGGCGATGGTCTACATGATGCGAACAGCCATGGCACAGCCATGGCTGGCCTCATAGCAGCGCACGGATCGGGAGAAGGCTTGGGAGCCCTAGGGATAGCGCCTGAAGCTAAGATACTTCCCTTGATATCCTCGACATCCGACAATTACGGCAACGCTGACACCCTCGCTGAAGCGATCGATTACGCCGTAACTCAACACGCCGACGTAATAAGCATCTCCAGCGCAGGAGTGACGAGCGAGAAGTTGGTACGGGCCGTAAGCAGCGCACTGGCGGCAGACATCATTGTCGTTGCAGGTGTTGGAAATCTACCTGAAGCTGCTGGCGTTGGTTTTCCTGCTGCACAGAAAGGCGTTATCGCAGTAGCCGGTATTGACCGCTCAGGAAGACATGCCGCCTTTTCTGTCAGTGGGCCCCGGGTAGATGTCGCGGCACCTGCGGTCGACATCTACAGCACCAGCTTTGGCGGCAAGTACTCGAAGGGCACTGGAACTTCCAGCGCCACTGCGATCGTGGCTGGGGCCGCTGCGCTCATCCGCTCCAAATATCCCGACCTTCCCGCCGAAGAGGTCGCACACCGGCTCACCGCGACCGCCATCGACAAGGGACCGCCGGGCCGCGACGACCAGTACGGCTACGGAGTCATCGATCTGGTCGCCGCGCTCACTGCGGACGTACCCCCGCTCGGTTTTGAATCCACCGGGGTGACGGCCCCGGCCCCGCCCGGGACCGGCGGTGACGACAGCACGGTCCGGGGCCTCGCGACCCTCGGGGTGCTGCTGGCGGCGGGCGGCGGCTATCTGATCTGGCGGCGGCATCGACGTGCCGGGGATCCGCCACCGAGGATCAGCCGGTAGCGTCGGCGGGGTGTCGACCTCCATGCCGTTGCGCCTCGTGCTCGCCTCGCAGAGCCCCGCCCGCCGCAAGCTCCTCCAGGCCGCCGGGATCGAGCCGGACGTGCTGGTCAGCGGCGTCGACGAGTCGCAGGTGGTCAGTGACCGGGCCGAGGATCTGTGTCTCGAGCTGGCCCGGCTGAAGGCGCAGGCAGTGCTCGGGCGGCTGCGTCCCGATCCGGGCGAGCACACGTTGGTGCTCGGCTGTGACTCGGTGCTCGCGTTCGACGGCGAGATTCTGGGCAAGCCGGACGACGCGGCGGACGCGACCCGGCGGTGGCGGCGGATGCGTGGGCGCAGCGGTGTGCTGCACACCGGGCACTGTCTGATCGATGTGGCGCGTGAGTCCCGTGCGGAGGCCGTCGCGTCGACCACGGTGCACTTCGCCGACATCAGTGACGAGGAGATCGCCGCATACGTGGCGACCGGCGAGCCGCTCGCGGTGGCCGGCGCGTTCACCATCGACGGGTTGGGTGGCGCGTTCCTCACCGGCATCGAGGGTGATGCGGGCACGGTGGTGGGGCTCTCGTTGCCGCTGCTGCGGAGGCTTCTTGGCGAGTTGGACCTGCGCCTGGTCGATCTGTGGACGAAGGTCGCGCCGGGGGGCCAGGAGGTCACACATCTCGGCTAACGTCCGGGCATGACGACGAAGCCGTTGCCGCTGACCCCGGAACTGCACGCCTACCTGGTGGCCCACGGGTCCGCCCCCGACGAGATCGTCCGGGATCTGGTCGAGGAGACCCGGGCGGCGCTGCCGACCGAGGCGGGCATGCAGGTGGCGCCGGAACAGGCGGCGTTCCTGACGTTCCTGACCCGGCTGCTCGGGGCGCGGCAGGCGGTGGAGGTGGGCACGTTCACCGGGCTGTCCTCGCTGGCGATCGCTCGTGGGCTGGCCGAGGGCGGCCGGTTGACCTGCTTCGACATCTCCGAGGAGTACACCGGGGTGGCCCGCCGGTACTGGGCCCGGGCGGGCGTCCAGGACCGGATCGAGCTGCGCATCGGGCCGGCCGCGGACACGCTGCGTGCGCTACCGAGGGAGCGTCACCTCGACTTCGCGTTCATCGACGCGGACAAGGCCGGATATCCGCTCTACTGGGATGAGCTGGTGCCCCGGATGCGTTCGGGCGCGGTGATCGCGGTCGACAACACGCTCCGGGGCGGGCGGGTCCTCGCCCCGGGCAACGCGGACGACCGGGCGATCGCCGCCTTCAACGACGCGGTCGTCGCGGACACCCGCGTCGAGGCCGTCATGCTGCCGATCGCCGACGGGGTCACCCTCGCCCGCGTGCGCTGAACCAGTTCGCCGAGATGGCGGCATGCCAGCCCGTCTGATCCCGCCACCTCGCCGAAATGAAGTGGATCAAACAGCCCGACCCCGCCACCTCGCCGAGATGGAGTGGATCAAACGGCCGAAAAGGAGCCGTTCAGGCGGGGGACGGGGAGGCCGGGCGCAGGGCGCGGCCGAGGCGCACGGCCAGCAGCGCGGCCACCGCGATGAAGGCGGGCAGCAGCAGGAAGGCCAGATGCGGTCCGACGCCGTCGGCCACCCGGCCGAGCACGACCGGCGCGATCCCGAAACCCACCGCCATCGAGTACGACGACCAGCCCGCCGCCCGATCGGCAGCCGGGCCGGCGACGGCGAGCGCGATGGAGATGGCCAGGGGATAGTGCAGCGCGTTGCCCAGGCCGAGCACGACCAGACCGGTGACGGCGAGCCAGCCGACCGGGCTGGCCCAGAACAGCGTGAACCCGGTGAGCGAGACGGTGAGCGCGCCGAGCAGCAGCGGCACCGGTGGCCAGCGCAACGCGACCCGACCGCCGAGGGCACGACCGGCGAACATGCCGCAGACGATCGCCGCGACCGCCGCAGACGCCCCGCCGGCACTCAGCCCGGCGTGGGTCCGGAGCACGTCGGCGGTCCAGAGCGACAGGCAGACCTCGATCGACCCGGTGAACGACATCAACACCCAGGCGATCCAGTACGCCCGCGGCAGCCGCCCCGCGCCGGGGGCGGGTTCCTGGACAGTGCCTGTTCTAACCGGGCGCTGACGGTGCCCGGGGGCTGCGGCAGCGTCGACCGCCTCCGGGGTGGCGACACCGGACCCGGCGGGCACCGGGACGACGCCGGGCCCGCTGGGCAGGGGGACGGCGGCGGGAGCCCGGACGGGGAGGTCGGTAGCCGCGGCAGCGGGGGCGCGCTCCGGTCGGCGTACCCGGAAGGTCATGGCGGTGAGCGCGACCAGCGTGATCAGGCCGACCTCGACGGCCATCACCGGCCGCCAGCCGAGGCCGGCGTCGACGGTGACGCCGATGGTCAGCGGCGCCAGGATGCCCATGCCGGCGCAGGCGGCGTTGGCCTCGGTGAGCGCGGCGGGGGCGGCGGGGCCGTGCCGGGTGGTGAGCACCACGTTGACGCCGCTGATCACCATCATGCCGAAGGTGGCGACGACCGCGACGGCGGCGATGGTGGCGGGCAGCGGGCGGAGCAGGCCGAGGGCGGTGACGCCGGCGGCCACGCCGGCGAGGCCGAGCCAGACGGCCGGGCCGCGGCCGAGGCGGCGGGCGACCGGGGCGAAGAGCGCGCCGCCGGTCAGGGCGCCGACCGCGATGCCGGTGCTGTGCAGGCCGGCCACCGCGGCGCTGGTGCCCTGTTCGTCGCGGAGCAGGGGTACGACCGGGCCGAACCCGTAGAGGAAGAAGCCCCAGAGGCCGAGTTGGGCGTAGGTCAGCCAGGTGGTCCGGTCACGGGTGAGGCGGGGCACCGGCCCGACGCTACGCGCGCGCGACCGGCACCCCGCCTTCAGTGAGAGGCAGCTCTCCCCCGGTGTTAAGCGGGGCCCCTTCCTCTACCGAATGCGTTAAAAGGGGGCCCCTCCTTTCATCTCACGGTGCGGGCGAACTGGCGGGCGGCCCAGACGACGCCGGCGACGGCGAGCACCGCGATGATGCCGAGCCCCTGCCAGACGTTGTCGTTGCCGAGGTCGCCGTCGAAGAGCGCGCGGGTGCCGTCGACCGCCCAGGAGAACGGGTTCCACTTGGCCACGCCCTGGAGCCAGCCGGGGGCGTAGGTGAGCGGCAGCAGGATGCCGGAGAGCAGCAGCACCGGCTGCGCGACCGTGTTCATCAGCGGGGCGAGCGCGTCCTCGCTCTTGACCTTGAGGGCGATGCCGTACGAGACGGCCGAGGTCATGAGCGCGATCAGGGCGAGCATCAGATAGGCCAGGAGCAGGTAGCCGATGAAGACACGCAGGTCGAACAGGAGCGCCAGCACGGTGATGATGACGGCCTGGACGATGAGCGAGACCACGTCGCGCAGGGACCGGCCGAGCAGCAGGGCGAGCCGGCTGACCGGGGTGACCCGGGAGCGTTCGATCACACCGGCGCGCAGCTCGGCGATCAGGCCGAAGCCCTGGAACAGGCCGCCGAAGATGGCCAGCAGCACCAACAGGCCGGGTACGAAGATCTTGTACGCGGCGGCCTGCGTGGGCGCGTTCAGTGCCGGCTTGAGCAGCGGGGCGAAGAGCAGCAGGTACATCACCGGCTGGAAGATGCCGACGAAGAGCCAGACCGGGTTGCGCAGCAGCAGTTGGGCTTGACGCTGGAAGATCAACCAGGTGTCGCGGGCGAGTTTCATGACAGCTTCTCCGGGGGTCAGGACTCGCGCAGCGAGCGGCCGGTCTTGGTGAGGAAGACGTCGTCGAGGCTGGGGCGGTGCAGCTCGATCGAGCGCAGCTCCAGCCCGGCGTGGTCGAGGCGACGGAGCACCAGCGGGATGGCGACGGCGCCCTCGTCGACATAGAGGCGCAGCCCGCCCTCGTCGGCGGTCTCCAGCTTGGTCACGTACGCCTCGGTGTCGAGCATCTCGGCGGCCCGGGGCGTGGTCGCGGCGTCCAGGCCGACGACCACCACCTCGCCGGAGATCTCGCGCTTCAGCTCGGTCGGGGTGCCCTCCGCGACCACCTCGCCATGGTCCATGATCGCGATCCGGTCGCAGAGCGCGTCGGCCTCGTCCAGGTAGTGCGTGGTGATGAAGACGGTCATGCCCTCGGTGCGGAGCCGGCGGATCTCGTCCCACATGTGCGCGCGGCTCTGCGGGTCGAGGCCGGTGGTCGGCTCGTCCAGGAAGACGATCCTCGGCTCGTGGATGATGCCGAGCGCGATCTCGACCCGCCGGCGCTGACCGCCCGAGTAGGTCTTGCACTTGCGGTCGGCGTACTCGCTGAGCTGGAAGGCGTCGAGCGCGCGGGCGGCCCGTCGGTTGGCGTCGTCCTTGGCGATGCCGTAGAGGCGGGCCTGGAGCACCAACTCCTCGCGGGCGCTGGACTCGTCCCAGGTGCTGCCGCCCTGCGGCACATAGCCGATCCGCCGCCGCACCCCGGCCGGATCCCGGAGCAGGTCGGCGCCGGCGACGGTGGCCTGGCCGCCGTCCGGCTCGATGAGGGTGGCGAGCATCCGCAGGGTGGTGGTCTTGCCGGCGCCGTTGGGCCCGAGGAAGCCGAAGATCTCCCCCTCGGCGACGTCGAGGTTGACGCCGCGGACCGCGTCGACGGTCTTCTTCTCGCGACCCGCGCGGGTGCGGAACGACTTCCGCAGCCCCCTGGTCTCGATCATCTCTGCTCCTGGTCGTCCCGGGCCGGCGTGGTGCGGCCACCGATCAACGATTCGCGTTGAGGCTAACGCGATATAACTCTTCTGGTCAACGTTGATTATTTCGTGTCGCCACCGGCCCACCCCTCCCCGCGCTCCATCCCGGCGGGCAGGTACGACACCCCCGACTCGATCCGCTCCGCGATCCGCTCGCACCAGGCCATCTCCGCCTCCGCCCGGGCCAACCACAGCTCGAACATCCAGCCCACGTGCACCGGCTTGCGGGCGCGTACCCAGTCCGAGTCAAGTGACGCACGCATCGACTCGACGCCGGCCCGCAGCAGGTTGGCCCGGTTGCGCAGCGCCGCCGCGGCCTCCTCGCGCGGCATCGCCGGCAGGAACGAGAACGCCGCCACGAACGGGTCCGGCGACTCGTGGACCTGCCACCACTGGGCCCGCAGCAACGTCTCGAACTCTTCCTCGCCCTTCGGCGTCACCTCGTACGTGGTGCGGGCCGGGCGGGCGCCCACCTGCTCGACCGAGACCGTCCGCAGCAGCCCCTCGTCAGTGAGCTTGCGCAGCGCGTGATAGATCGAACCGGGCTGCACGTTGGCCCACTTGTCCGCGCTCCAACTCAGCAGCTCACGGCGTACGTCGTAACCGTGCACCGGCTGCATCCACCGGACCAGCCCCAGGATCATCATCCGCGTCGCCGACATCGGACAAGCGTAATAGCCAAACTTGACTACAGTGCGACATCCCACACTGAGCGATCGTTAGGCCGTCCTGGCCCGGGGCTACACTCCCGAAATCGACCTCCCGGGAGGAGCCCACAAGGTGCGCAAGGTTCTCATCGCCAACCGCGGCGAGATCGCCGTCCGCGTCATCCGCGCCTGCCGCGACGCCGGGCTGGCGAGCGTCGCCGTCTACGCGGACTCCGACCGGGACGCCCTGCACGCCACGCTCGCCGACGAGGCGTACGCCCTCGGTGGTGACACCGCCGCGGACAGCTACCTGCGGATCGACAAACTGATCGACGTCGCCGCACGGGCCGGCGCGGACGCGGTGCACCCCGGCTACGGCTTCCTCTCCGAGAACGCCGACTTCGCCCAGGCCGTCATCGACGCCGGCCTGACCTGGATCGGTCCCACCCCGCAGGCGATCCGCGACCTGGGCGACAAGGTGACCGCCCGGCACATCGCCCAGCGCGCCGGCGCGCCGCTCGTGCCCGGCACGCCCGACCCGGTGGCCGGCGCCGACGAGGTGACCGCGTTCGCCACCGAGCACGGCCTGCCGGTCGCCATCAAGGCGGCGTTCGGCGGCGGCGGCCGGGGCCTCAAGGTGGCCCGCACCATGGAGGAGATCCCCCACCTGTTCGAGTCGGCCACCCGCGAGGCGGTCGCCGCGTTCGGCCGGGGCGAGTGCTTCGTCGAGCGCTACCTGGACCAGCCCCGCCACGTCGAGGCACAGGTGCTGGCCGACCAGCACGGCAACGTGATCGTCGTCGGCACCCGGGACTGCTCGCTCCAGCGCCGGCACCAGAAGCTCGTCGAGGAGGCCCCCGCGCCGTTCCTCACCGAGGCCCAGCGCGCCCAGATCCACGACAGCGCCAAGGCGATCTGCCGGGAGGCCGGCTACCACGGCGCCGGCACGGTGGAATACCTGGTCGGCCGGGACGGCACCATCTCCTTCCTGGAAGTGAACACCCGGCTTCAGGTCGAGCACCCGGTGACCGAGGAGACCGCCGGCATCGACCTGGTCCGCGAGCAGTTCCGCATCGCCGACGGCGAGAAGCTGCGCCGCACCGAGGACCCGACGCCGCGCGGGCACGCCATCGAGTTCCGCATCAACGGCGAGGACCCGGGCCGCAACTTCCTGCCCGCACCCGGCACCGTCACCGCGCTGCGGCTGCCCACCGGCCCCGGCGTCCGGGTGGACGCCGGCATCTCCGCCGGCGACGTGATCGGCGGCAACTTCGACTCGCTGCTCGCCAAGGTGATCATCGTCGGCGAGACCCGTACCGAGGCGCTGGAGCGGGCCCGCCGGGCGCTCGACGAGATGGTGGTCGAGGGCATGGCCACCGCGCTGCCCTTCCACCGCCTGGTGATTCGCGACGCGGCGTTCACCGGCGAGCCGTTCACCGTGCACACCAGGTGGATCGAGACCGAATGGGACAACACCGTCCCGGCCTTCACGGCGGTCGCCGACGTCGCCGAGGGCACGGCCGAGCGCGAGACCGTCGTCGTCGAGGTCGGCGGCAAGCGGCTGGAGGTCGTCCTCCCCGCCGGCCTCGGCGCGGGTACGGCGGCAGTCGTGCCCGCCGCGCGCAAGCCGACCCGCCGTGGTGGCGCAGGCAAGGCGGGCGGCGCGGTCAGCGGGGACACGCTCACCTCGCCGATGCAGGGCACCATCGTGAAGATCGCCGTGGCCGACGGTGACACGGTCGCCGAGGGCGACCTGGTCGTGGTGCTGGAGGCGATGAAGATGGAGCAGCCGCTGCACGCGCACAAGGCCGGCACGGTGAGCGGGCTGGCCGCCGAGGTGGGCGCCGTCATCACCGCCGGCGCCCCCATCTGCACCATCGAGGGTTAAGGAGGGGCCCCCGCTTAACGCCTGCGGTATAGGCGGGGCCCCTTCTTAACACCCCGGGCGGCGGGTGGTCCGGGCCACCAGCGGCGGCGGGAAGCGCCGGGAGCGGGAATGATGGCCGGGTGCGGTTCCTTCATGGCGCGGTCCCCGCGCACGACCTGACCTACAACGACGTCTTCATGGCGCCCAACCGTTCCGAGGTGGGCTCCCGGCTCGACGTCGACCTGTCCTCCGGCGACGGCACCGGCACCACCGTTCCCCTGGTGGTGGCGAACATGACCGCCGTCGCCGGCCGGCGGATGGCCGAGACCGTCGCCCGTCGCGGCGCCGTCGCGGTGATCCCGCAGGACATCCCGATCGAGGTCGTCGCGAACGTCGTCGGGTGGGTCAAGCAGCGGCACCTGGTGCACGACACGGCGATCACGCTCGGCCCGACCGACACCGTCGGCGACGCCATCCATTTGCTGCCCAAGCGGGCGCACGGCGCGGTGATCGTGGTCGACGAGGGCGGCCGGCCGGTGGGCGTGGTGACCGAGGCGGACACCGTGGGGGTGGACCGCTTCGCCCAGCTCCGGCACGTGATGTCCACCGAACTGCACACCGTGCCGGCGGACGCGGACCCGCGTACCGGATTCGAGCGGCTCTCGGCGGGCCGGCGGCGGCTCGCGCCGGTGGTGGACGCCGACGGCCGCCTGATCGGCGTGCTGACCCGCGCGGGCGCGCTGCGCGCGACGCTCTACACGCCGGCGGTGGACGACCGGGGCCGGCTGCGGATCGCGGCGGCGGTGGGGATCAACGGCGACGTCACCGGCAAGGCCGCCGCGCTGCTGGCGGCCGGCGTGGACACGCTGGTCGTGGACACCGCGCACGGGCACCAGGAACGGATGATGCAGGCGCTGCGGGCGGTCCGCAAGCTCGACCCGGCCGTCCCGGTCGCGGCCGGCAACGTGGTCACCGCCGACGGGGTACGCGACCTCATCGAGGCCGGCGCCGACATCGTCAAGGTGGGCGTGGGTCCGGGTGCCATGTGCACCACCCGGATGATGACCGGGGTGGGCCGTCCGCAGTTCTCCGCGGTGCTCGACTGCGCGGCGGCGGCCCGCTCGTCGGGCCGGCACGTCTGGGCCGACGGCGGCGTACGCCACCCGCGGGACGTCGCGCTGGCGCTGGCCGCCGGCGCCTCGAACGTGATGGTCGGCTCCTGGTTCGCCGGCACCTACGAGTCCCCCGGCGACCTCTACACCGACGCCGACGGCCGGCGCTACAAGGAGAGCTTCGGCATGGCCTCGTCCCGGGCGGTGAGCGCGCGGACCGCCGAGGACAGCATGTTCGACCGGGCCCGGAAGGCGATCTTCGAGGAGGGCATCTCGACCGCCCGGATGTATCTCGACCCGAACCGGCCGGGCGTGGAGGACCTGATCGACGAGATCGTCTCTGGGGTACGCAGCGCGTTCACGTACGCGGGCGCGCGCAGCCTGGACGAGTTCCACGAGCGGGCGCTGGTCGGTGTGCAGAGCACCGCCGGCTACACCGAGGGCATGCCGCTGCCGACCAGTTGGTGACCGCTCAGGAGAAGAGCCGGCCGAGCACCGCACGCGCGGCCGGCTCGGGGTCGGCGCCCACCCGGGACGGGAGGGCGCCGGCCAGCCACAGCTCGGCGAAGCCGTGCGCGACCGACCAGGCGGCCAGCGCGTCCACGCCGGGCTCCCGGCCGGTGTGCCGGGACACCCCGCCGCGCAGCAGTTCCCCGGTCCGCTCCCGGGCGGCCAGCAGCTCCGGGTCGTCGGCTCGGTGGAGGTCCGGACGGAACATCACCTCGAAGTGCGCCCGGTGGCGGACCGCGAAGACGACGTAGGCGACGCCGTACTCCCGGAAGTCGTCGCCCGCTGCCCGCAGCGCCTCGCCGAGCAGGTCGAAGCCCTGGGTGGCGAGCGCGGTGAGCAGGCCGGCCTTGTCGCCGAAGTGGTGCGCGGGCGCCGCGTGCGAGACGCCGGCCCGGCGGGCCAGGTCGCGCAGGCTCAGCGCGGTCGGGCCGGATTCGGCGATCGCCTCCACCGCGGCGGCGAGCAGCGCGCGGTGGAGGTCCCCGTGGTGGTAGGCGCGGGCGGACGTCATGACCTCACCATAACTTGTCATTGACAAGATGCCATCGCCGCAGGCAATCTTGTCGCTGACAAGATTGCCTGTCGGAGGGACGACCCGTGGCACCCCTGATCGCGCTTCTCACCGGCACCGCCCTGGCCCGGATCGCCGGCCTGCTCGGCGTGCCTGCCCTCGACGCCTGGCACCCCGCGCTGCGGGTCGGCCTCGCGCTGATGTTCGTGCTGACCGGCGCGGCGCACTTCACGTCCCGGCGGTCGGACCTGATCACGATGGTCCCGCCGGGGCTGCCCCGGCCCGACCTGTTGGTCACGCTGACCGGCGTGCTGGAGCTCGCCGGCGCGCTCGCCCTGCTCGCGCCGGCCACCGCGCGCTGGGCGGCGGCCGGGCTGGCCCTGCTGATGCTGGCCATGTTCCCGGCCAACGTGTCGGCCGCCCGCCGCCGGCTGACGCTCGGCGGTCGGCCGGTCACCCCGCTCGGCGCCCGCACGGCGCTCCAGGTCGTCTTCGTGTCCGCCGCGCTGGCAGTCGCCCTGGCCGGCTGACCCGGCGCCGGGGCGGGCCCGCCTCAGGCCCGGACCGGTTCCGCCCCGGCCGCGTCGCCGGCCTCCCGGGCGCGCACCTCCGGCAGGCGCAGGCAGGCGAGCAGGCCGATCAGCAGGAATCCGGCCGCGGTGAAGGCCGCATACCGGGTGGCGTCGGAGAAGGCGGCCTTCGCCTCCTCGGCGATCGGTGCGGTACGCGGATCCGCGGCCAGCCCGGTGATCGACGCGCCGGCGCTCTCCTTCACCGCGGTCACCACCTGGTCCCGCCCGGCCGGGTCGAGGCCGGGCTGGTCGGCCAGCCGGTCGCCGAGGATCCCACCGAGGCTGGCGAAGAGCACGGTGCCGAGCACCGCGATGCCGAGCGCCGAGCCGACCTGCCGGGCGGTGCTCTGCAGTCCCGAGCCCTGCCCACTGCGCCGTACCGGCACTTCGGCCAGGGAGACGCCGGTGAGCTGAGCGGTGGCCAGCCCGACGCCGACGCCGTAGACGAAGAGGAACGCCACCGGCGCCCACCAGCGGGTGTCCGGCGCGACCACGAGACCCAGCCCGGCGACGCCGACCAGCTCGGCGGCGACGCCGAGTTGGACCACCCGGGCCGCGCCCCAGCGCTGGGTCAGCGGCGCGCCGATGCCGCTGGCCAGGAAGCTGCCGACGGCGAGCGGCAGCAGTGCCAGGCCGGTGCGGAAGGCGCTGTAGCCGAGCACGTTCTGGAACCACAGCGGCAGCGCGAAGAGCAGGCCGAACTCGCCCAGGCTGACGATCGCGGCGGCGAGGATGCCGTTGCGGAACGAGCCGATGCCGAACAGCGACAGGTCGAGCAGCGCGGGCCGGCCGGCCCGGTTGCGGCGGACCTGCTGGACCAGGAAGACCCCGAGTGCGGTCAGTCCGGCCAGCGCGGCCACCGGCACCGGCGAGATCGAGGCGGTCCAGTCCAGGCCGAACAGGCTGAACGGCCGTTCCCGCTCCCACCAGCCGTAGGTGCGGCCCTCGATCAGCGCGAACACCACGCCGGTCATGCCGACCACCGAGAGCAGCGCGCCGAGCAGGTCGACGCCGCGTTCGGCGCGGTCGTCGCGGGACTCGGCGACCAGCAGCAGGGCGCCCACGATCACGGCGAGGCTGACCGGGACGTTGATGCCGAACGCCCACCGCCAGGAGTACGTGGTGGTGAGCCAGCCGCCGAGCAGCGGCCCGAGCGCCGCCGCGCCGCCGATGGTGGAGCCCCAGACGGCGAACGCGATGCCGCGTTCCCGGCCGGTGAAGTTGGCGTTGAGCAGGGATAGCGAGGTGGGCAGCATCATCGCCCCGCCGATGCCCTGGAGCACCCGGGCACCGATCAGCGCCTCGCCGGAGCCGGCGACCGCCGCGAGCACGCTGGCCACCACGAAGACGCTGACCCCGGTGACGAACATCCGCCGCCGCCCGGACCGGTCGGCGAAGCGGCCGGCGACCAGCAGCAACGACGCGAAGACCAGGGTGTACGCCTCCTGGACCCACTGGGCGTCGGTGGAGGTGATGTCCAGGTCCCGGATGATCTGCGGCACCGCGACGTTCACGATGGTGGCGTCCACGATGATCATCGCGACGCCGAGGCTGATGGCGAGCAGCCCGAACCAGCGTCCGCGCCCGTCGCTGCGCATTGCGACCTCCTCGTTAGCTAGTTTTTCTAGCTACCTGAGATGCTAGCTTTTACCCATGGAGCGGTCGCCGTCAACCGGAGCGGCCGGGCCGGCCGGCCCGCCGCCGAGCAGTGAGGCCGCCCGAGCCCTGCGCGAGGTGCTGCGGGTCGCCGGGGACACCCGCGCCGCGCTCGCCCGCCGTCTCGGCATCGGCACGACCGACGCCGCGGCCATCGACCACCTGGTCTCCAGCGCCGAGCCGCTCGGCCCGGTCGAGTTGGGCAACCGGCTCGGCATCCGGTCGGCGTCCGCCACCACGCTTGTCGACCGGCTGGTGCGCGCGGGCCACGTCGCCCGCGCCCCGCACCCGCGCGACCGCCGGCGGCTGAGCCTCCAGGTGACCGAGCACGCGGTCGGCGAGGTGCTGGAGGCGCTGCGCCCGATGTTGGTCGGCGTCGACCGGGCGGTCGCCCGCCTCACCCCCGAGCAGGCCGAGGCCACCGCGGCGTTCCTGCGCGAGGTCGCGGACGTGATGCGCGACTACGTGGCGACCGCGCCGGACGAGGCGGCGCCGACCCGGCGCACCGGCTCCGACGGCGACTGAGGTGATTCTCAGAAATTCGTTTGGGGCCTGATGATTCGGGCGCTAATCTAGCGCCCGTGAACATGGGTCCGCTCGTCCGCTTCCCCGATGCGCTGCAACACGCGCCGCTCGGCCGGCTCGTCTCCATCGCCGGCCACGTCGTCGAGCAGCACTGGGGGCGCTACCTGGCCGAGCACCACGGCCTCACCTCCGCCGGCATGCGCGTGCTGATGATCCTGCTGCGCTCCGGCGACATCACCCACCGCGACATGGCGGAGCTGTGCTTCGTCCGGCCGGCCACCCTCACCGGCATCGTCGACACCCTGGAACGCGACGGGTTCGTCGCCCGGCGGCGCGGCCCCGAGGACCGCCGCACCGTCCAGCTCACGCTCACCGACAAGGGGCACGAGCACGCCCGCGCGATCATCGACATGATCCACAGCGACCGCCCGCTGACGTCAGTCGACGCCGACCCCGCCAAGCGCGCCGTCGTCCGCGAGTTCCTCACCGAAATCATCACCGGCATGTCCGACGGGGACCTCCGTCGGTTGAACCGGGACAACGAGTCCGACAGCGAGTCCGACACCGAGTCGCCAACGGGGAGACGTCCGTGCTGATCCGCCTGCTCCGCACCTACCTACGCCCATACCGTCGACCACTGGCCGCCGTGGTGGCGTTCCAGTTCGTCGGCACCATGGCGTCACTCTACCTACCCAGCCTGAACGCCGACATCATCGACCGCGGCGTCGCCCGCGGCGACACCGACGAGATCCTGCGTACGGGCGGGTGGATGCTGCTGGTCAGCCTGGTCCAGATCGCCTGCTCGATCGCCGCGGTCTACCTCGGCGCCAGGACCGCGATGGGTTTCGGCCGGGACGTCCGGGGTGCCATCTTCGGGCACGTCAACCGCTTCTCCGCCCGCGAGGTCGCCCGGTTCGGCGCCCCGTCGCTGATCACCCGTAACACGAACGACGTCCAGCAGGTGCAGATGCTGGTGCTGCTGAGCTGCACCATGCTGGTGGCCGCGCCGATCATGAGCATCGGCGGCGTGGTGATGGCGCTGCGCGAGGACGTCGGGCTCTCCTGGCTGATGCTCGTCTGCGTGCCGGTGCTGGCGGTCGCGTTGGGCCTGATCATCCGCCGGATGGTGCCCGGGTTCCGGCTGATGCAGACCCGGATCGACACCGTCAACCGGGTGCTGCGCGAGCAGATCACCGGCATCCGGGTGGTCCGGGCCTTCGTCCGCGAGCCGTACGAGACCGACCGCTTCCGGGTGGCCAACACCGAGCTGACCGCGACCGCGCTGCGCATCGGCCGGCTCCAGGCGCTGATCTTCCCGATCGTGATGCTGGTGCTCAACGTCTCCAGCGTCGCGGTGCTCTGGTTCGGCGCGTCCCGGGTCGACTCCGGCGAGATCCAGATCGGCGCGCTCACCGCGTTCCTGGCCTATCTGATGCAGATCCTGATGGCCGTCATGATGGCCACCTTCATGCTGATGATGGTGCCCCGCGCCGCGGTCTGCGCCGAACGCATCTCCGAGGTGCTCGACACCGACTCGTCGGTGGTGCCGGCGGCGGACCCGGTGACCGAGGTGTCCGGCCACGGCGAGTTGGAGCTGCGCGGCGCCGGCTTCCAGTACCCGGGCGCGACCGCGCCGGTGCTGCACGACATCTCGTTCCAGGCCCGGCCCGGCCGGACCACGGCGATCATCGGTTCCACCGGCGCCGGCAAGACCACGCTGCTGACGCTGATCCCCCGGCTGGTCGATCCGACCGCCGGCGCGGTCCTGGTCGACGGCGTGGACGTGCGGGAGCTGGCCCCGGACGAGCTGTGGCGGCGGATCGGGCTGGTGCCGCAACGGCCGTACCTGTTCAGCGGCACGGTGGCGAGCAACCTGCGCTACGGCAATCCGGAGGCCACCGACGCGGACCTGTGGGCGGCCCTGGAGATCGCCCAGGCGCGTGACTTCGTGACCGAGATGCCCGGTGGCCTGGACGCGCCGATCGCGCAGGGCGGCACGAACGTCTCCGGCGGCCAGCGGCAACGCCTGGCCATCGCCCGCGCGCTGGTACGCAAACCGGAGATCTATCTCTTCGACGACTCCTTCTCCGCGCTCGACCTCGGCACGGACGCCCGGCTGCGGGCCGCCCTCAAGCCGGTCACCGCGGACGCGGCGGTGGTGATCGTGGCCCAGCGGGTCTCCACGATCGTCGACGCCGACCAGATCATCGTGCTTGAGGACGGGGGCGTCGTCGGGATGGGACGACACGACGAACTGCTGGAGAACTGCCCGACGTACGCCGAGATCGTGGCGTCCCAGCAGACCGCGGGGGTGGCGGCATGACCGAACGCACCGAGCGCAGCGAGGGCCGTGAGGGCATGCCCGGCCAGCACGGCATGAGTGACACGAGGGCGGTACCGCAGCAGAAGGCCGAGTCGAAGCGGCTGCCCCCGGCCGGGCGGCGACCCGGCGGCGGCCCGCCGCACATGAACATGGGCATGCCGGCCGAGAAGGCGATGCGCTTCGGGCCGTCGGCGCGCCGGCTGCTGGGGCGGCTGCGACCGCACCGGATCCAGCTCACCGGCGTACTGGCGCTGGCCCTGGCCGGCGTCGGTCTCGGCGTGATCGGGCCGAAGGTGCTCGGCCACGCCACCGACATCATCTTCAACGGGGTGATCGGCCGGCAACTGCCCGCCGGCACCAGCACCGAGGCGGCGGTGGCGGCGGCCCGGGCCTCGGGCAACGGCAACTTCGCCGACATGCTGGCCCGGATGGACGTGGTGCCCGGCGCCGGCATCGACTTTTCCCGGCTGGGCCGGGTGCTGGCGCTCGCGGTCGCGCTCTACGTCGCCGCCGGCATCCTGACCTGGGGGCAGGGTTGGGTGCTCAACGGGGTGGTGCAGCGCACCGTGCTGCGCCTGCGCGCCGACGTGGAGGACAAGCTCAACCGGTTGCCGCTGCCCTACTTCGACAAGCAGCCGCGCGGTGAGCTGCTCAGCCGGGTCACGAACGACATCGACAACATTGCGCAGACGCTCCAGCAGACGTTGAGCCAGTTGCTCACCTCGCTGCTCACGGTCGTCGGCGTACTCGGGATGATGTTCTGGATCTCGCCGCTGCTGGCCCTGGTGGCGTTGGTGGCGATCCCGCTGTCGGTGGTCGTCACCGGTCAGATCGCCAAGCGGTCGCAGCGGAAGTTCATCGCCCAGTGGACGCACACGGGCGAGCTGAACGCCCAGATCGAGGAGGCGTACACCGGGCACGAGCTGGTCAAGGTGTTCGGCCGGCAGAAGGAGGTCGAGGCCGCCTTCCGGACCAAGAACGAGGAGCTGTTCCAGGCCAGCTTCGGCGCGCAGTTCGTCTCCGGGATCATCATGCCGGCGATGTTCTTCATCGGGAACCTGAGCTACGTCGCGATCGCGGTGGTCGGCGGCCTGCGGGTGGCCTCGGGCACGATGAGCCTCGGCGACGTGCAGGCGTTCATCCAGTACTCGCGGCAGTTCACCCAGCCGTTGACCCAGGTCGCGTCGATGGCCAACCTGCTCCAGTCCGGGGTGGCCTCGGCCGAGCGGGTCTTCGAGGTGCTCGACGCCGACGAGCAGAGCGCCGACCCGGCCGAGCCGGCCCGGATCGCCGACCCGCACGGCCGGGTCGAGTTCGCGCACGTCTCCTTCCGGTACGACCCGGACCAGCCGCTGATCGACGACCTGTCCCTGGTCGCCGAGCCCGGTCACACGGTGGCCATCGTCGGCCCCACCGGCGCCGGCAAGACCACCCTGGTCAACCTGGTCATGCGGTTCTACGAGCTGGACGCCGGGCGGATCACCCTGGACGGGGTGGACATCAGCACCATGCGCCGGGACGACCTGCGCGACCGGATCGGCATGGTGCTCCAGGACACCTGGCTCTTCGGCGGCACCATCCGGGACAACATCGCCTACGGGCGGCCGGACGCCACCGAGGAGGAGATCCTGGCCGCCGCCCAGGCCACCTTCGTGGACCGGTTCGTGCGCAGCCTGCCGGACGGCTACGACACCGTGATCGACGAGGAGGGCAGCAACGTCAGCGCCGGTGAGAAGCAGCTCATCACCATCGCCCGGGCGTTCCTGGCCGAGCCGTCGCTGCTGATCCTGGACGAGGCGACCAGCTCGGTGGACACCCGCACCGAGGTGCTGCTCCAGCGCGCCATGGCGGCGCTGCGGTCCGACCGGACCAGCTTCGTCATCGCGCACCGGCTCTCCACCATCCGCGACGCCGACCTGATCCTGATGATGGAGCGGGGCCGGATCGTCGAGCAGGGGACGCACGACCAGCTCGTCGCCGCCGACGGCGCGTACGCCCGGCTCTACCGGGCGCAGTTCACCGGCGCGGTTCTCGCCGACGAGGTGCCGGCGCCGGCGGGTCCGCCGGCCGGGATGCGTCCCACCGGCGCGCCGATCGGGAACTGACGTGGACCCCGCGACAGCCTCGACACCGGGTCCCGCCCGGGTGACGGTCCGTCACCCGGGCGGGGCCGGGTCAGGCCGGTGGGAGCAGGTCGACCGAGCGGCTGGCGACCACGGCCCCGATGCGGCCCCACGCCGCGTCCGCGGGCATCGGCGCGAGCCGACGTCCGTCGCGCAGGCGCAGCGAGACCGCACCCTCGGCCGCCTCCCGGGCGCCGACCACCCCGACGTACGGGACACGGCGCCGGGCCGCGTCCCGGATGCGGGCGCCGAGCGAGCCGCCGGAGTCGACCTCGACCCGCAGCCCGGCCGCCTCCGCCTCCACGCCCAGCCGCCGGGCGGCGTCGGCCTGCGCGTCGTCGACCGGGAGCAGCAGCACCTGCACCGGGGCGTACCAGGCCGGGAAGGCCCCCTCGTGCACCTCGATCAGGTACGCGAACAGCCGCTCCATGCTGCCGACCAGGCTCCGGTGCACCATCACCGGCCGCTTCCGGCCCCCGTCCGAGTCGGTGTACGACAGGTCGAACCGCTCCGGTTTGTCGAAGTCGAGCTGCACGGTGGAGATGGTCGACTCCCGGCCGGCGGCGTCCACGATCTGCACGTCGATCTTCGGGCCGTAGAACGCGGCCTCGCCGGGTGCCTCGACGGCGTCCACCCCGTCGAGCGCGGCGCGGAGCAGGTCCTCGGCCCGCGCCCAGCCGGCGTCGTCGCCGACGTACCGCTGCCCCGGCCCGCGCACCGACAGCCGGAACCCGGCCGGCCGGACGCCGAGCGCGGCGTGCGCCTCGCCGATCAGCCGCAGGATCTCCCGGACCTCGTCGCCGACCTGCTCCAGCGCGCAGAAGTTGTGCGCGTCGTTGAGCGAGATGGCGCGTACCCGGGACAGGCCGCCGAGCACCCCGGAGCGTTCCGCCCGATACATCCCGCCCAGTTCGGCGACGCGCAGCGGCAACTCCCGGTAGGACCGGCCGCGGGCGGCGAACACCAGCGCGTGGTGTGGGCAGAGCGCCGGCCGGAGCACGAACTCGTCGTCGGCGCTCAGCCGCATCGGCGGGAACATGTCGTCGGCGAAGTAGCCGAGATGCCCGGATCGCTCGAACAGTTCCCGCTTGCCGAGCGGCGGCGAGTAGACGTGCCGGTAGCCGGCCCGGCGTTCCAACTCCCGCACGTACTCCTCGACGGCGTGCCGGGCGGCGGCGCCGGCCGGCAGCCAGATCGGCAGGCCGGCGCCCGCGAGCGGGTCGGAGACGAACAGCTCCAGGTCCCGGCCGAGCCTACGGTGGTCGATCATGTCGCTCTCCTTGATCGGGTACGACCCGGAGGCGAGCGGTGCCGGAACGGCGCGAGGCCCCGGAGCGGATCGCCCCGGGGCCTCGTCGACGGAAACGTCAGTGCGGCACGCCGGGAACACCCGGCGTCGTGGTCCTCTCCGCGCTGCGCATGTGGTGACCGTACGGCGGCCCGGCCTTACGGCGCGACCGCATTTCCGGTCAACGGGTCAGCGCTTCTCGCAGGCGACGCCGTCCTTGTCGCGGTCGTGCTTCGTGTTCTTCGCGTAGACCGCGTCGGACACCGTGAAGTTGGTGACCGGCTTGGTGCTGCCGCGCACCTTGTCCTTCGCGCCCTTCTTGCCGACGCCGTGCTTGTAGGTCTTGTTGAGCTCGGTGCAGTTCTTGTATGTCTTCGCCGCCGCCTCCGCCGGGCCGACCGCGACGGCCACGCCGCCGCCGATCGTCAGGGTCAGGGCGAGCACACCCCGGAGCAGGGTGGAAACCATGGAGCCTCCTGTGCGCGAATGCTGCTAGGGCCCAAGATCGTATCTGGGAAGCGCATCCGGGCAGGCGTGCTGTCGCAGGCCCGACAGCGGAGAGTGGGTGCGGGTCGCCGGCACGGGACCTGCCGGCGACCCGCGGCGGCCCGGCCATCGGGAACGGGGGACCCGACGGCGCCGGTGCCGCGTTCCGCCAACGGTACGCCGGTGCGCACGGATCCGCCGCCCCGCTCCGCGTCCGGCCCGATCCGGTCGTCCCGGGCACTCCCGCGGGGTGGCGGCCGTGGCTGAGCTGATCGCCCACGTCACGTCGCCCGCGTGGGCGTACGCGCTGCTGCTGGCCCTGCTGGTCGCGGACGCCTTCGTCCCGGTGGTGCCGACCCAGATCCTCATGATCACCAGCGGCGCGCTCACCGTCTACGGCGGGCTCAGCCTGCCGGTCACCATCGCGGTCGGCGCGGCGGGCGTCTTCGTCGGCGATCTGGCCTGCTACCTGCTCGGCCGCACCACACCGACCCGCAAGGCGACCGGGCACGCCACCCCGGGGCGGGCCCGGCGTGCGGTCGCCAAGGCCACCCGCCGGCTGCGCGAGCCCGGGCCGCTGGTGATCCTGCTCTGCCGGTTCGTGCCGGGTGGCCGGATGGCGGCCTGCTTCTCCGCCGGCCGCAGCCGCTACCCGTACCGGCTGTTCCTGGTCTACGAGGCGGCGGCGGCCGTCGGTTGGGCCGGCTACGGCACGCTCGTCGGGCACCTGGGCGGCACCGCGCTCACCCAGTCGGGGTGGCGGCTGCTGCTGGTCGGGGGCGTGGCCGCGGGCGGGTTCGCGGCGGCCGGCTGGGTGATGACCTGGATCGGCACCCGCCAGGCCCAGCCGTCCGCAGCGACCCCACGAGCACGTGACGACATCGAAGGAGAACCGATCATGAACAGTGGAGCGAACTGGCGCGACGTCAAGGCGAAGGCCCAACGGCTCGATCCCACCTGGAACGATCCCGAGCGGGTGGCCCGACGACGGCAACTCCGGAAGCAGATGCTGGCGGCGGTGGACGGCCCGCGGCCCGGCCCGGCCGGCGAGGAGTCGGACCGGACCGAAACTCCGGTCGACTGAGATTCGCGGAATTTGGGAGGACATCGGAGAGGCGCAAACCGCGTCGCATAAGGTTTACTTATATTTGTCAGGTGTGGGAGATCAGACTGCATCCTGAGGTCGAAGCCTGGTTCCTCGACCTGTGCATAGGCGATCCGCGCACGGCCGAACTCGTCGAAGAGGCGCTCGACCTACTGGCAAAGCACGGCCCGGCCCTTGGCCGGCCGTTGGTCGATCGGCTCAAGGGCAGCGCCTATCACCACATGAAGGAGTTACGGCCAGGTTCGAGTGGTTCCTCGGAGGTTCGCATGATCTTTGCGTTCGACCCCTTCCGCGAAGCCGTGTTCCTTGTAGCCGGGGACAAGTCGGGGCAGTGGCAGAGTTGGTACCGGATCGCCATCCCGTTGGCGGATGAGCGGTTCCAGGAACACTTGATCAGCTCGAAGGAAGACCGGACATGACCGATTGGGCGAACTGGCGCGACGTCAAGGCGAAGGCTCGGGAGGTTGACCCCTCCTGGGACGACGCCGATCGGGTGGCCCGACGCGGCCGGCTCAGGGAGCAGATGCTGGCCTCGGTCAGCGGCGCGCAGTTGGCGGAGATCCGTAAACAGTTGGGCATGACACAGGCTCAGTTGGCGGAAGCGGCGGGCCTGTCCCAGGCCCGGATCAGCCAGATCGAGCGCGGAGAGAGCGTCAACCTGGAGATACTGCGCGCCTACGTGACCGGGCTGGGTGGCCATCTCGATGTCGTCGCCCGGATCGGAAACATCCGGCTCGACGTGGCCTGACGCGCGTTCCACCGCCGCCTCGGTAAGGGTTGACCCGGGGATCGAAGTGGGTGACCGCCCCGGATCCGCCTCGGGCGGTTCCGGCGACAGGCTGGACCCATGCGTTCGGCCCGGAGCAGCGGCCTGCTGGCCCTCGGCGGGATCGCCCTGGCGGCGGTGCTCGTCGTGATCGGTCACGTCGAGGTGAACGACGACCTGAGTCTCCTGTCGCTGACCGTCAGCGACTTCGCCGTCTCCGACCGGGGCGGCGTCATCGACACCGCGATGGCGGTCCTGGCGGCGGCCACCGTCGTACTCCTGCCGGCCCTGCGCCGCAGCGGCGCGGACCGGGCCTCCCTCGCGCTGCTGGCGGCCTGGTCGGGCGGGCTGCTGGCCGCCGCGGTGGTGCCCACGAACGCCCCGGGCTCACCCATGGACACCGCGGCCTACATGCACCGGTACGCCTCGGTGCTGTCGTTCCTGGCCCTGCCGGTCGCCGGCTGGCTGCTCGCCCGCCGGCCCGGCGGCCCGCCCGCCCGGTGGCTGCGCGCCCTGACCCTGACCAGCCTGCTGCTGGCCGCCGCGATGATCTGGTGCGCCTATCCCGGCGACCGCGCCCTGATCGGCCTGGCCGAGCGGCTCCTCATCCTCAGCGAGACCGCGCTCCTGACCACCGTCGCCCTCCACCTGTCGAGGTCGCGCTCACTCCAACTCGTGCAGCATGAGCTGGCGGGCGGCCTCGGTGATGGAACCGGACAGGCTCGGGTAGATCGTGATGGTCTGGGCAAGCTCGTTGACGGTGAGGTTGTTCTCCACCGCCATGGTGATCGGCAGGATCAACTCGCTGGCCTTCGGGGCCACCACCACGCCGCCGATCACCTGGCCGCTGGCCGGCCGGCAGAACAGCTTGACGAAGCCGTCGGCCAGGTCGTCCATCTTGGCCCGGGCGTTGCCGGACAGCGGCAGCATGACCTGGCGGGCCGGGGTCTTCCCGGCGGCCACCTCGTCCTGCGACACCCCGACCGTGGCCAGCTCCGGGTCGGTGAAGACGTTCGCCGCGACGGTACGCAGGCGCAGCGGCCGGACCGCTTCGCCGAGCGCGTGCCACATCGCGATCCGGCCCTGCATGGCGGCGACGCTCGCCAGCGGCAGCACGCCGGTGCAGTCGCCGGCGGCGTAGATGCCCGGCACGTTGGTCCGGGAGACCCGGTCGACCGTGACGTAACCGCCCCGGGCCAGCTCGACGCCGTATTCGGCCAGGCCCAGGTCGGCGGTATTGGGGATCGAGCCGACCGCGATCAGCGCGTGCGAGCCGGCGACCTGGCGGCCGTCGGAGAGCACCACCTCCACGCCGTCGCCGACCCGGCGGACGGCCTCGGCCCGGGAGTTGTTGAGGATGCTCATGCCCCTGTTGCGGAACACCCGCTCGATCGCCATCGCGGCGTCGGCGTCCTCGTGCGGCATCACCCGGTCCCGGCTGGAGACCAGCGTGACCTTGACGCCCATGGCCAGGTAGGCGCTTGCGAACTCGGCGCCGGTGACGCCGGAGCCGACCACGATCAGGTGCTCGGGCAGCTCGGGCAGGTCGTAGACCTGACGCCAGGTCAGGATGCGCTCGCCGTCGGGCAGCGCGGTGGGGAGCTGACGCGGGGTCGCGCCGGTGGCGACGAGCACGGTGGAGGCGCCGATCGGGTACGCGGGCGAGCCGTCGGCCGGGGTGACGATCACCTGGTGGGTGTGACCGAGCGTGTCCTCCCCCAGCCGCGCGGTGCCGGCGACGAACTCCACCCCGGCCTTGACCAGCTTGGTGTGGATGTCGGCGGACTGGGCCAGGGCGAGCCGCTTGACCCGCTCGTGCACCGCCACGGCGTCGACCGTGACCGCCTCCAGGCCGTCGGAGTGCACCCCGAACTCCTCGGTGTCCCGATAGTTGGTGACCACCTCCGAGCTGGCGATGAACGTCTTCGAGGGCACGCAGTCGGAGAGCACGCAGGCGCCGCCCGCGCCGTCGGCCTCGACCACTGTGACATCGGCGTCCAGTTGGGCGGCGACGAGTGCCGCCTCGTACCCGGCCGGGCCACCGCCGATGATCACGATCTGGCTCACTGAGCCGTCCTTCCGTTCACGACTGCGGGGCTCCGCTTCGCTGCGCTCCTCGCGCTCACCACAGCCGTCCTCTCGTCCGTGTTCACAGTGACTTTCTTCTCCCCGTCGGATCCGACACGCACCGTCGTATTCTCCCCCACCGGCAGACCGGGCTATCGTCGTCGCCGTGCGTCTCTACGCCGCTTACGGCTCAAACCTGGACCCCGCTCGCATGCGCGCCTACTGCCCGCATTCGCCGATGGTGGGCATCGGCTGGTTGGAGGGGTGGCGGCTGACCTTCGCGGGCGAGGACGTCATCGGCTGGGAGGGCTCGGTCAGCACCGTGGTCGAGGCCCCGGGTGAGCGGGTCTTCGTGGCGCTCTACGACATCCACCCGTACGACGCCGCCCAGCTCGACGAGCTCGAGGGTGTGACCGCCGGGACCTACCGCAAGCTGACCGTGCGCGTCTCGACGCTGGACGGGGACGTGACCGCGTGGGTCTACGTCTTCGACGGGTACGAGGGCGGCCTGCCGACGTCGTGGTACCTGTCGGAGATCGCGAACGCGGCGGAGAAGGCGGGCGCGCCCGACGACTACGTCACCGAGCTGCGGTCCCGTCCGACCGGCACGGCGTCCGCCTAGCGCGTCTCCCACCCCGACAGTGTGCGCCGGTCGGCCGCCCACCCGCTCGGCGACCCCCGACCCGGGGGTCCCGCATCACACCCGCGGGGCGGGCACGCTCCGCTCGTACATGTCGGTCCAGCGCTCCTCCACCAGCCCGACCGAGCGGTAGAGGGTGACCGGCGCGGTCGGGTTGGCCAGGTCGACGCCCAGCCCGGCGCGGGCGCGGCCCTTCGCCGCGTAGACCGCGAAGGCCCGGCGCAGCAGCGCCGCGCCCACTCCGCGCCGCCGGTGGGCCGGCAGCACGGACAGCGTCCGGACCCAGCCGGCGTCCTGCTCCACCGCCTGGTCGGAGGACTGTAGGGCGCCGGCCGGCTCGCCGTCGACCTCGGCCACGAACCACTCGTCCCAGACCTTGCCGTACGACGGCAGCAGCTCCCGCCAGCGGTCGAAGCCGAGCGGCTCGTGGTCGGGCGTGTCCCGGAACGCGGTGTCGTAGATCCGGTGGAACAGCCGCAGGTCGGCCTCGTCGTCGGGGCGCAGCGGCCGGACCGTCACCCCGGCCGCCGGTGGCGGCTCGGCCGGCAGGTCGGCCAGGGAGCGGCTCATCCGGACGTACCGCTTGACCCGGGTGAACCCGGCCGCCGCCAGCTCGCCCGCCCAGCGGGTCTCCGGCGCGTACACGCCGGCGCGCGCGGTGAGCGCGGGCACGCCCCGCTCGGCGGCCCGTTCGGCGACCCGGTCGAGCAGCCGGGCCAGCAGCGGGGCGCGGAACCGCGCGCCCCGGTCCGGGTCGACGAGCACGTCCACCCACTCCCGGCCGACCCCGGTCGGGTTGCTCAGGATCGACCAGGCGACCGGCGTTCCGTCCGGGTCGGTGACCAGCCAGGAGTCCCGCGACGGGTCGACGAAGGGCGCGGTCAGCGCGTCCCGCACGTCGTCGGCGTCGAAGTCCGGATAGCCCACGGCGAACGTGTCGGCGGCGTGCACCACCGCCAGGATCGCGGGCACGTCGTCGAGGGTGGGGCGGCGGGCCGTCCAACCGGCGGGGAGCGTCACGCGGCAGATCCTGGCAGTCGGACCGCCGCCACGCCTCCCATTTATCCGCGCCGGGCGTGCAGCCGCGCGACGGTGAGCAGGTCGACCAGCTCCGCGCCGCCGGCCTGGCCGAGGGCGTGGAACGCCGGCGACACCAGGCGGTCGGTCACCGCCTCGGCCCAGATCCGCCGCCGCACCAGCGGCCCGACCGGCGGGTAGGGCGGCGTCCAGCCGCAGGCGGCGGCACCCGCCTCCCCCTCCGGGCCGGCCAGCACCGCCTCCAGCGGGGTCAGCCCGGACGCCCGCACGGCCAGCAGGTAGGCCCCGGCGAAGTGCTCGCGCAGCAGCAGCAGGCCGACGGCCGCGCGGGCGCCCGGTGACAGGTCGTCGGGCAGCGGCATGGCCCGCCAGGCGGCGAAGAGCGGCATGGCGCTGCCGTCCGCCGCGTCGACCGCCCGGTCGAGCAGACCGGCGAGCCGGGACGCCCCGGGCGCCTCGCCGAGCCGGTCCACCCCCCACCGGCAGCACTCGGCCAGGTTCGCGGCGGCCACCTCGAGCGGCGGCACCGCCCGCGCCGCGGCGTCCCAGCCGTCCGCCACCGCTTCCGGGGCGATGAAGCCGAGCGCCGCCGCCACCGTCTCGGCGCGTACGTCACCGAGCGCGCCGGCCCGGCCGGTGATGTAGAACGCCCAGCCGGAGATGCCGAGCAGCCGGGCCCGGCGCTGCGTCGACGGGCAGCGGGAGAACGCCTCCCCGAGCTCCAACACGAGCGGTTTGCAGGCGGCGGCGACCTGCTCCGGCGTCATCGGTGACCCACCGCCGTCCGTCCACCGTGGGCATCCATCACGCTCAGTCTGCCCGGTCGTCACCGCCTTCGGCATCCCCCTCTTCGGCGTCGAGCGCCTCCAACACGGCCTCCACCTCGCCGGCCCGCCGCCGGGCCGCGGTGACCGCCCGTTCCGCGCCCCGCCGGGCCAGCTTCGCCCGGCTCAACTCCTGCTCGGCCACGGCCCGGCGGCGCTCCAGCTCGGCCAGCTCGGTCTCGATCCGGTCCAGGGTCGCGGCGCCGTCCCGCTCGGCCGTGTCCGCGCCGGCCAGCTCCGCCTGGGCCCGGTCCAGGTCCGCGCGGGCCTTCGCCAGTTCGCGGGTCGCGGTCCGCCGCCGCCCGGCCCGTTCGGCCCGCGCCGCCCGCTCGTCGCGGGCCCGGCGCGCCTCGGCCCGCTCGGCCGCCCTGTCCGGTACGCCGGACCCGCCCGCCCCAGCCGGTACGCCGGACTTGACCGCCCCAGCCGGTACGCCCGACCCGCCCGCCCCAGCCGGCACGCCGGGCTTGCCCTCGTGCTCGGTCACCAGCCGGAGCTGGGGGCGGGGCACCTCGCCGAACCCGGCGTAGTGGCTGGACCGCAGCAGCCGACCGGCGCGTACCCGCTCGGCCACCTCCGTGTCGGAGAGCGCGGCGTTGAGCGTGGCCTCCACCTCACCCAGCGGCAGCTTCCCGGCCGACGGCGCCGCGGGCTCGTCGGCGGCCAGCCGGCGTACCTCGGCGACGAGCGCGCCCACGACGGCGCGGCGTTGGGCGGAGAGTTCCCGCAGCTTCCCGCCCCGCAGGTCGCGTTGCGCCGCCCGGAGCGATTCGGCGAGCTGGGCCAGGTCGGCGACCAGCTCGGGTCGCCGGATCGCGAGCAGGTTGACCAGCCAGGCCGCGACGGTGGGCCGGCGCAGCCGGCCGATCTCCCGGGCGGTACGCGGGTCGCCGGCCTGGCGCGCCTGCGCCACGGCGGCGTCCCGGGCCTCGACGAACTTGTCCGGCGGGGTGGCATACAGCCGCCGGACCACCTCGGCGGGTACGTCAGGCATCGATCCGGGTGCCCGGCTCCAGACGGCGGTAGTCGGTCTTCGACAACGCGGTGTACTGCCGGTCGAGCACGCCGAAGCCGTTGGCGTTGAGCAGCCCGTCGTGCAGCGCGTAGGCCCGTCGCGGGGCGACCGCGCGGATGAAGTCGACCACCTCGGAGAACTTCGACCAGGGCGCGTGTATCGGGGCGAACAGCGTGTCCACCTGGACGTCGTCGGGGACGAACAGCGCGTCGCCCGGGTGGTAGACCACGTCGGCGAGGAGATAACCCAGGTTCTCGATCACCGGGATGTCCGGATGGATGACGGCGTGCTGTCCCCCGTACGCGCGCACCGGCACCCCGGCGGCGGTGAACGACTCTCCCGGCCTGACCGGGACGAACGCCTCGGCGGCGTCACCGAGCACCCCGGCGAGCGAGGCGGGGCCGTGCACCGGCACCTGTCGCCGCTCCAGCGCGCCGGTCAGCGCGGCGACGTCGAGGTGATCCTGATGCTCGTGGGTGACGAGCACCGCGTCCACCCCGTCCAACGCCTCGGACGTCTCGCTGAACACCCCGGGGTCGACGACAAGCACTGCCCCGTCGTGCTCCAGCCGGAGGCAGGAGTGGGCGTACTTGGTGAGTTGCATGGTGGCTCCTCGATCTTCGTATCGTGCCGTCCTCAACGCAGTCTGCCGGACGTGGCGAGACCGCGCGTGACGTCGGACATTAATGGGATTCCCGCCGGCCCCGGCGCCTTTCCGGGACCGGGCCGGGCGCGCATCACCATGAGATACTTGTCGCACCACTAAGGACTGTGCGTCGTGCGGGGATTCCGGCGGAAGGGAGTTCCGTTGAACAACGACGAGACCGGGCAGTCCCGGATCGAGGAGCTTGAGTCCAGGCTGATCACGCTCGCGCTCACCGGGGCCCTGGCGGTCAGCATCGCGGACAACATCTTCCACTTCGTCACGAACAAAGACTGGACGATTCCCCTCATTTTCCTGACCATGCTGGTCTTTCTCCGGTGGCTCGACATCACCCGGCGACGGGTCCTCACCATCGCCACCGGGGCGCCGCTGCGCACATACGATTCCTCGTCGGCCTTCTACGGCGAGGCCCTGCACGCCATTTCCCGCAGTTCGAAATCGGTCTACGCCGTGTTCTCGCACGACACCGCCCCCGGGCAACAGACGGAGGAGTCCCGCCGCTATTACACCGGCACCATCCGCTGGGCGCGCAAGACACCGGGCAAGCGCTCCCTGCACCGGGTGATCCGCCTGCCGCACAGCAGTCCCGACATCCAGCAGTGGGTCGACGAGCAGGTCGACCTGGCCAGCAAGATCGAGAATTACCACGTCAAGATCCTGCGTTATCCGCCCGGCATGGAGCTGGAGGGTGAGAATTTCGCGGTCATCGACTCCGTGGTGGTCTTCCTCGGCTTCGCCGTGGACGACCGTGGGGAGTTGCGCGGCTTCAGCATCCGCGACGCCGGGGTGGCAGCCGCCTTCGAGCACCACTTCCGGGAGTTGTGGCGGCTCGCCAGCGCCAACCCGCAGCCGTCCTAGCCGGTCTGGTCCGTCGGGATGCCCAGCGCCGCCACGTAACGGTCCGGCCGCTCGGCCCAGTCGTTGGTCCACCGGGCGACGATTGCGTCGGCCGGCGGCCGGCCGGTGGCGGCACTGTGGAACGCCGGCTCCAGCGACTTGACGATGTCCGGATGCTCCACCCCCCGGGCGACCCGCGCGGCGAGCCCCTTCTCGGCCAGGTGCACGAGGTGTCCGGCCACCTCGCGGATCTGCGGGTTGATCCCGTCCGGGCTGCCCTGCGCGGCCTTGACCGCGATCAGGTCCAGCGCCTCGGTCCGGAACTCCGACACCACGTCGAGCGCCGCCCGCCGGACCGCCGGCTCCTCGGCGAGGCCGACGAAGAGCGCCGGGACGAGCGCGAGCTGATCCCATGCCTGGCCGTCCGGCAGCCGGGTCTCCAGCGTCCGGCGTGGCCGGATCGAGGGCCACACCTGCCCCAGGTGGGTGCGCCAGTCGGCGATCGTGGGCCGGGTTCCGTCCCCGAAGCCGTCCCGTAGCGACTCGCGGAAACTGTGCGGGCCGCCCGGCACGTACCCGTGGTCGGAGCGGCGGTAGATCATCGGCAGCTCGCACAGCACCTGGACCATCTCGGCCAGGTCGGTGACGGCATACAGGCGGGAGGCGAGATGCTGGCACCGTGCCGGGTCGATCCGACGCCAGTAGGCCATCCGCCGGGAGACGAGCCCGTCGTCCCGGTGCGGCCCGGCGAGCGCCGGGGCGTTCGCCAGGAGCGCGGCGAGGAAAGGCGACACCCCGAGCAGCATCCGGAGCTTCTCCAGGTATTCGGCCTCGTCGAGCGCGTCCAGGCTCACCTGGGTGGACAGCGTCAACCCCATGACCTGGTCGCTCAGCCGGCCGCCGTCGCCCAACTGGGCGAACCAGCGACGCATGATGCGGGTCCGCTCCTTGGGCGCCCAACTGATCCCGGCCGGGTCGTCGAAGGGCAGGTGCGCGCCGGTCAGCAGGCGGAGCCGCAACGGCTCGGCGACCCGTGCCACCTCGACCAGGCCCCGGCGGGCCGCGGCCACGCTCTCGCTCACCGACGCCTGGGGCGCCGACGAGTATTCGATCGCGCCGGCCATCTCCAGGGTCAGCGCGGCGCCGTCCGGAAGCGACAGCCCGACGAGCGCGCCACCCTCGTGGATCGGGTCGCCCCCCAGCCCGTCGAGGAGCGCCACCAGCAGGGCCCGGGTGCCCGCCGGCTCGTCGTACGAGACGGACCGCCCGGTGTCCGGGCGGACCAGACCGCACTCGACCTCAAGCCCGATCCGGTGGCTGTGCCGACCGGTCGGCCGGAACCACCCGACCAGGTCGGGAATCTTCAGCTGTGGCTCGTCGTGTGGCACCAGGCCCTGACTCATGGGTCACTCCCGCTCCGGGTCGCTCTCCCGACGGCGCCGAGCAGGGCTCAGCCGATCTTCGCCGGGGGCGCGTAGCCTTCCGCCAACCCTACCGTCGATCCGGACGAATCCCGGAAACGCCACGGTGCGACGACGACCCAGGAATGGATGTGCTGCTCGGTCGCGAGCAGGTCTTTGCGCAGGTCGTAGACGAGGTGCCGAGGTGCGCCGGGCGGGTCGCCGACCCTGGTCCCACGGAACGGCAGCACCGGCAGCAACAGCGGGTAGTCGATCTGGCCGGTGCCGTTGCCGACCCCGATCTCCTGTTCCAGGAAGTCGCGGATGGTCGCCTGGACATCCTCGATGTCCGCGACCGGGGCCAGCCCCGGGTCGGTCTCGGCGGGGTCCACGTCGGTCGGGCTCAGCGGCGCGCGCCGCCAGATGAGCTGGAACGCCGGACGCTTCTCGGTGAAGCCGCGGTCCCAGGGCCGGGGGCTCATCGAATAGACGTCGTAGGTGTGGTGGTGGTAGACCGTGCCCGCGCCGCCGATCTCGTGCAGCACCTCGTCGACCGCTTCCAGCCAGGGCAGAAGAGCCTCGACCCGGAGCCGACGCCCCTCGCTGAGCAGGTACTCCCGGTAGAGGTCCGCCGACCCGACGTACGGCGTCGGCGGCAGTTGCTCGTCGACGAGGTGCCGGTTCGCGTCCAGCAGCAGGCGCGACAGGTGGAACCCGGCCACCGCCACGCCCCGGGCCCGCCCGGCGACGATGTCGTCGACCAGGTGCCGGTAGATCGCTGCCGTACCCAGGTCGACGTTCTCGTGCACCAACTGGGCCAGCCTCGGGTAGTCGGCCGGGTCCACCGCGGAGAGCAGGTCCGCCGGCAGCTCGGTGCCGCCGTGCGGCACGATGTGCAGCTCCCGCAGCGGCTCGTCGGTGTTGGCGACGATCGTCCCGCCGCCCACCCGCAACCGCCGGAAGTGCTCCCCCGCCGGCCCGAGGTGCGAGTCCAGGTAGGCATGGCCACAGTCCGTGCAGGAGTGCTGGCGCTGGTGGTCCAGGAACAGACTGCTGCGTTCCAGGTCGGCCATCGTCGCGCTGAGGTGCATGGCCATTCCTCCTCGTATGTCGCCCGATCGGCGCGCACCGCTTGTCGGGTACCGGCGGAAGCAGGGTGGGGTCGGTGGTCGATCAGCCCGTGACCACGCCGAGAGGCGCCGGCATCGCCCCGAGATGCCGGACGGGGTTGATCCGGGGCGGCCCGGTGGCCTCCGAGCAGAGGTCGGCGAAGAGCGTCAGAAGTTCGTCCGGCGACCAGTACCCGGCCGCTCCCGGCCGGCTGCCGAGATAGGTGGCGACCTCAGCGACGCCCCAGCCGTGGGCCTCCACCAGGCCGGCGGCCAGGTGCCGCAGGTAGATCGCGGCGGGCTTGCGATGCTCGACCTCGTCACTGCACCACGGGGAGGTGAAGGTGAAGGCGGGAACGCCGTCGATGTCACCCAGGTGAAGGAGGGTCTGGTAGCAGCCCGGCCCGAGCGTCAGTCGCCCCTGGTCGAGCACGTCGGTGAGGTCGACGTCGTCGCCGGGCTCAAGGTTCATCTCCTGGGCCAGGATGTCGGAGAACTGCGACACCGTGAGGTGGTACCCCCGGGCCGGTGTGTCCCCGGGGCAGCCGTGGTCGTAGAAGGCCATCCCGCCGGTCCAGGCCAACGCCTCCAGGGCGAAGTAGATGGTGCCCGGCAGGCGCAACGCGCGGCTCTCGCTGGGCGGGGTCTTGTCCCGGCAACCGGGGTACGTCAGCGCGCCCGCGGGCGGGCGACCGCCGAGCAGGTAGTAGTTGAGCCGGCCCAGGCTCATGTTCGAGCCGTAGCAGACGTACCAGATGTGGGTGGGGCGGACGGTCGGCCCCGGGGTGAGTTCCGAGACGACGCTCGCCACCTGCTCGCGCAGCTCGCTGCGACCGTCGGGCTCGGTCGACGACCCGCGGCTCACCGCGGAGTCCCGTTCCCCGGCTCCCGCCCGGAGTCGGCGAGCTTGGCCAGCGCGGTGTGCGCCATCACCCGGACGCCGCACTCGATCGCCCGCTCGTCGACGTCGAAGCCGGTCTGGTGGGTGTCGGGCGGATCGGTGACGCCCGGCGCGGTGACCCCCAGTCGGATCATCGCGCCCGGGACCTGCTCCAGGTAGAAGGAGAAGTCCTCGCCGCCCATGCTCACCGGCGCCTCGACCACCTGGTCGACGCCGAGGGCACGGGTCGCGGCCGAGGCGATGAGCGCCGTCGCATGGTGATCGTTGATCACCGGCGGGAAGCCCTCGACGTAGCTGACCTCGACGTCGGCGCCCGATCCGGCGACGAGATCCGGCACCAGGTTCGTGATCACCGCGCCGGCCTCGTGCCACGCCTCACGGCTGAGGCTGCGCACCGTGCCCCGCACCGCGCCCTCCGCGGGGATCGTGTTGAAGGCCGTGCCCGCGCTGACCGCGCCCCAGACGAGCGAGACCGGCCGGCGCGGGTCCATCCGGTGGGCGAGCATCCCCGGCAGGCCCACGATGACCCGGCCGAGCAGGTCGACGACGTGCGTGGTGAGGTGCGGGCGGGCGGTGTGCCCGCCGCCGCCGGCGACGCGGACCTCGAGGGTGGCCGACGCGGCGGTCAGCGGACCCGACCGGACCGCCACCGTCCCCACCGGGAACTGCGGCGCGCAGTGCAGCGCGAAGATCGAGGAGACGCCGTCAAGCGCCCCGGCGGCGATCACCTCGGGCGCGCCGGAGGGCACGGACTCCTCCGCGGGCTGGAAGATCAGGCGGACCCGGCCCGGCAACGCACCCTGCTCGGCGAGCCGGACGAGCACGGGAGCCAGGCCGAGCAGCACCGTGGTGTGCACGTCGTGGCCGCAGGCATGGCAGACCCCGGGCACGGTGGACCGGTAGTCGACCGACTTGCTGTCCGGCAGCGGAAGCGCGTCGAGGTCCGCCCGGAAGGCCACCAGCGGCCCGTCGGCCCCGCCGACGATGTCGCAGAACAGGCCGTTGCCCTTGGGCAGCAGCCGCGGCACCAGACCGAGCCCGGTCAGGCGCCCGGCCACCAGCGCGGTGGTCCGGAACTCCTGCCCCGACAGCTCGGGGTGCGCGTGGAGGTGGCGACGCACGGCGATCAGGCCCGGGATGTTCCGGGTCAGCACCTCGTCCGCGCCATGCGGCAGCGGCGTCGTACCGGGCTGGGGGTCCAGCCGGGACGCCGCCGGGAGGCCGTCCGAAGGCAGCGTCAGCGCACTCGTCACGTCGAATTCTCGATCACTGGAGAGGGTTGAATCATCAGGCAGAACAGCAGACAGCCTAGACCCCCGACGGTAACGCTGCGCAACCTCTTTCCCGTAGCCGTCGGACCGCGAAGCGTCACGAATGCCCTGGTGGGAGCGTTCGAATATCTGCCGGACAGCAGGTAGATCGCGGTCGGACGCCGTCATCTGCCCCCCACCTCCTACACCGCGTAACCGGATCGTCGATCAAGAAATAGCGGACCGCCGTTCCGAATTGTCGCATTAGTCGCAGCGGTTACGTGCCGCTCGGACAGGTGCCCGACAGCATCGGGTCATCTGACGATTCCCGACGGTGACATGATCGCCGGCCACCCGCCCGCACAGGCTGTCCGTTCCGCTCACCCGATCGGGTTACCCGCATTGACAAATCGCACACCCGACCGCAGACGCGACGACGGCCCACGCCGAGGCACCCGAGGGGCGCCAGCGCGGGCCGTCGTCGACCGTGTCAGAAGCGGTCGGACGGGCGATGAATGCCCCACACCGCGCGCAGGGTGCCACACACCTCACCGACGGTCGCCCGGGCCCGCAACGCCTCCTTCATCGGGTAGAGCACGTTGGCGTTTCCCTCGGCCGCCGCGCGCAGCTCGGCCAACGCCCGCTCGACCGCGCCCCCGTCGCGATCGGCGCGCAGCTTGGCCAGCCGCTCCGCCTGGGCCGCCTCGATCGTCGGGTCCACCCGCAGCGGCTCGTACGGCTCCTCCTCGTCGATCCGGAACCGGTTGAGCCCCACCACCACCCGCTCACCCGCGTCGATCTCCTGGGCGATCCGGTACGCGGACTGCTCGATCTCCCGCTTCTGGAAACCGGCCTCGATCGCGTCCACCGCCGAGCCGTGGTCGAAGACCCGGTCCATCAGCCCGGTGATCGCGGTCTCCAGCTCGTCGGTCATCGCCTCCACCACGTACGACCCGGCGAACGGGTCGACGGTGGCGGTGAGATCCGTCTCGTACGCCAGCACCTGCTGGGTGCGCAGCGCCAGCCGGGCCGCCTTCTCGGTGGGCAGCGCGATCGCCTCGTCGAAGCTGTTGGTGTGCAACGACTGGGTGCCGCCGAGCACCGCGCCCAGGCCCTGCACCGCCACCCGGACCAGGTTGACCTCCGGCTGCTGCGCGGTGAGCTGCACGCCCGCGGTCTGGGTGTGGAACCGCAGCATCATCGACTTCGGGTTCTTCGCGCCGAACTCGTCGCGCATCAGGCGGGCCCAGATGCGGCGGGCGGCGCGGAACTTGGCGACCTCCTCCAGCAGCGTGGTGCGGGCCACGAAGAAGAACGACAGCCGGGGCGCGAAGTCGTCCACGGCCAGCCCGGCCGCGAGCGCCGCGCGGACGTACTCCACGCCGTTGGCCAGGGTGAACGCGATCTCCTGCGCGGGCGAGGCACCGGCCTCCGCCATGTGGTAGCCGGAGATCGAGATGGTGTTCCACTTCGGCACCTCGGCCCGGCAGTAGGCGAAGGTGTCGGCGACCAGCCGCAGCGAGGGCTTCGGCGGGAAGATGTACGTCCCCCGGGCGATGTACTCCTTGAGGATGTCGTTCTGGATGGTCCCGTTGAGCGCCTCCCCCGGCACCCCCGTCTCCTCCGCCACGAGCTGGTAGAGCAGCAGCAGCACCGAGCCCGGCGCGTTGATGGTCATCGAGGTGGACACCTTGTCCAGCGGGATGTCGCCGAACAGCGTGCGCATGTCCTCGATGGAGTCGATCGCGACGCCGACCTTGCCCACCTCGCCGTGCGCGATCGGGTCGTCCGAGTCGTACCCCATCTGGGTGGGCAGGTCGAAGGCGACCGACAGGCCCATGGTGCCGGCGCGGAGCAACTGGTGGTAGCGCGCGTTGCTCTCGGTGGCGGTGCCGAAACCGGCGTACTGCCGCATGGTCCACGGGCGGGACGTGTACATCGTCGGATAGACCCCGCGGGTGTACGGGTAGTCGCCCGGCTCGCCCAGCCGGGACTCCAGATCCGCCGGAAGGTCGGCCGCCGTGTAGACGCCCTTGATCGGAAAACCCGACTCGCTTGACCGCGCATCGCTCATTACCGGATGGTAGGACGCAGTTGCCGCCGCAGGGGTGAGGGATACCGCACACCGGGAAGCGGTGACCCCACCGGAGGTGAGGAGCTGCCCACATACCGTCGAGTAGATAAACGCCCGCCGCGTCGGGTTTCGCATCGGGCGTCGGAACCAGCAAGATAGAGGGGTTGTGTCCCAGCCCCCTCGATATCCCCCGGTGGCTTTTCTGTGACTCAGATTCCGACGTGGAGCGGTGGACCGGCCAGTCCGCCCACTGGACGCGCGGCGCCCGGCACCACCATCGGTGGTCGCTACTCGTTGCGCTCGCCGGTGGGTAACGGCGGCATGGGCACGGTCTGGCGGGCCACAGACACCCTGCTGCGCCGTGACGTGGCGGTCAAGGAAGTCGTCCTCCCGCCCGGGCTCGCGCCCAGCGACCGCGACGCGCTCTACGAACGGACCCTCCGCGAGGCCCGCGCCGCCGCCGCGATCCAGCACCCGGCCGTGGTGCAGGTCTACGACGTGGTCACCGAGGGCGGCCGGCCGTGGATCGTGATGGAGCTGCTGGACGCTCGCAGCCTGGCCGACATGGTGATCGAGGACGGGCCGGTCGCGCCCCGCGCGGTCGCCAAGATCGGCATCGCCCTGCTCGGCGCGCTGGAGGTGGCCCACGCGCTCAGCGTGCTGCACCGCGACGTCAAGCCGGCCAACGTGCTGATCTGCTCCGACGGCCGCTGTGTGCTCACCGACTTCGGCGTCGCCCGGATGCCCACCGACGTGCAGCTCACCACGCCCGGGATGGTGCTCGGCTCGCCGCACTTCATCTCCCCCGAACGGGCCATGGGCCAGGAGTTCGGCCCGCCCAGCGACCTGTTCTCGCTCGGCGTGACGCTCTACACGGCGGTGGAGGGTCGGCCTCCGTTCGACAAGGGCGACCCGATCGAGACCATGCACGCCGTGGTCGAGGACCCGCCCGCCACGCCGCAGCGCAGCGGCCCGCTCACCGGCGTGCTGATGGGTCTGCTGGAGAAGGACCCGGCCCGTCGACTGGACGTGCCCCGCGCCCGGGGCATGCTGCGTGAGCTGCTCGCCGGGCCGCTGACCAGCACCGCCACCGCGGTCAACTCGGTCACCGACCCGTACGCGGTGGTGCCGGTGCCGCGCCCCACCACGCCGCCGGCGATCGCCGCGGAGCCGAAGCCGAGCGGCCAGATCGGCGGCCGGGCGATGATCGAACCGGGCGAGTCGCTCACCGACCGGCTCGCCGCCCTGCGCCGCGGCGAGCGTCCCGCCGCGAAGCCGGCCACCGGCGCCGCCGCGCTCGACGAGACGAGCGCCGACGCGCTCGCCGGGCCGCTGCACACGCCCACCGGCGCGATGTCCGGGCCGGACGCGACCGAGGCGACCCAGCGCATCTCGGCGGACTCCACCGTCCGGTTCAACCAGGGCGGCGCGGCGGACGCCACGCAGCACGTCCCCACCACCAAGCCGGCCACCTACGGCGGCGGCAACCAGTGGTCGGTGCCGGGCACCGGCCAGCCGTGGACCACCCCCGCCACCGCGCCGGCCGGCGGCGCGTCCGGCGGGGCGAAGGGCCTCCTCGACCGGGTGAAGGCGTTGCCCCGCAAGGTGCAGCTCGCCGCCGCCGGCGGCCTGGCCGTGGTGCTGCTGGTGAGCGTGATCGCGCTGACGAGCGGCGGCGACGACGCTCCCCCGCCGATCGTCGGCGCGCTGCCGTCGAGTTCGACTCCCGCCGCACCGGAGATGCAGGAGCAGACCACCAAGGGCATCACGGTCCAGGTGCCGAAGGGATGGGACCGCAAGACCGGCGGCGTCTTCGTCGACTTCGTCGACCCGCAGGACAGCGGCCGGAAGGTGCGCCTGCTCGCCGAGGACTGGGGCGGCACATCGATCAGCTGGGCCGAGTTCGCCTCACGCAACCTGCGCGACAAGAGCAAGTCGTGCGCCAAGCCCTACGAGCAGCTCGCGATGACGGAGACGACGCTTGTCGGCAAGCCGGCGGCGGAGTTCGAATACACCTGCGGCGACGGTGACACCAAGCGACACGGGGTGTGGCGCGGCGTGGTGCAGGACGACAAGGTCTACTCGTTCTACCTCACCTCGGACGAGGCGAACTTCGCCGAGAGCAAGCCGATCTTCGACGCGATGGTCGGTTCGTTCCAGCTCACGGCGGCCAACTGAGTCGAGGCCGACGACCGGTGGTGGTCCGCCGCCGTGCTATCAAGAGGCAATGGCGGCGGACACCACTGACCTTGACGACCTTCGCGGCCGAGCCGAGCGCTGGCTCGCCGACGACCCCGACCCGGCCGACCGGGACGAGCTGCGCGCCGTCCTCGACGGGCTGCCCGGCACGAGCGCCGAGTTGGCCGACCGCTTCGCCGGCCCGCTGACCTTCGGCACCGCCGGGCTGCGCGGCCCGCTGCGCGCCGGCCCCAACGGGATGAACCTCGCCGTGGTCACCCAGGCCGCGGCCGGGCTGGTCGGCTGGCTCGCCGCCCAGGGCGGCGAGGGCCCGCTGGTGATCGGGTACGACGCCCGGCGCGGCTCGCGGGCGTTCGCCGAGCGCACCGCGCGGGTGGCCACCGGCGCCGGCCGGCCGGCGCTGCTGCTGCCCCGCCCGCTGCCCACACCGGTGCTGGCGTTCGCGGTGCGGCAGCTCGGCGCCGTCGCCGGGGTGATGGTCACCGCCAGCCACAACCCGCCGCAGGACAACGGCTACAAGGTCTACCTGGGCGCGGGGCTCGGCGGTGAGCTGGGCGCGGGCGCGCAGATCGTGCCGCCGGCCGACGCCGGCATCGAGACGGCCATCCGGGCGGTCGGCCCGCTGGCGCAGGTGCCGCTCGGCCCGTCCGGCCAGGTGCTCGGCGACGAGGTGGTCGCCGCGTACGTGGATCGGGCCGCCGCGGTGGTCGACCTGGCCGGGCCGCGGGACCTGCGGGTGGCGTACACCCCGCTGCACGGGGTGGGTGCGGCGGTGCTCACCGCCGCGTTCGCCCGGGCCGGCTTCGGGGTGCCCGGCGTGGTGCCCGAGCAGACCGAGCCCGACCCGGCGTTCCCGACCGTCGCCTTTCCCAACCCGGAGGAGCCGGGCGCGGTGGACCTGCTCGTCGCGCTGGCCGACCGCACCGGCGCGGACCTGGCGATCGCCAACGACCCGGACGCGGACCGCTGCGCGGTGGTGGTACGCGACGGCGGGTCCTGGCGGATGCTGCGCGGCGACGAGGTGGGCGCGCTGCTCGCCGACCACCTGATGCGACGCGGGGTGACCGGCCTCTACGCCACCACCATCGTCTCCTCCTCGCTGCTGCGGGCCATGGCCACGGCCCGCGGGTTGCCCTACGACGAGACGCTCACCGGGTTCAAGTGGATCGTCCGGGCCGGCGGTGGTCGCGAGCCGCTCGTCTACGGCTACGAGGAGGCGCTCGGTTACTGCGTGGCGCCGGAGCACGTCCGGGACAAGGACGGCATCACCGCCGCGCTCACCGTCGCCGAGCTGGCCGCCGGGCTCAAGGCCCAGGGACGTACGCTCACCGACCGCCTCGACGAGTTGGCCGCCGAGTTCGGCGTGCACCACACCGACCAGCTCTCGGTGCGGGTGGACGATCTGCGGGTGATCGCCGACGCGATGGCGCGGATCCGGGCGGCCACGCCGACCGCGCTGCTCGGGCGCCCGGTCACCGAGGCGTCCGACCGGCTCCCCGACGCCGACGTGGTGACCCTGCGCACCGACGTCGCCCGGGTGGTCATCCGGCCCTCCGGCACCGAGCCGAAGCTCAAGGCGTATCTGGAGGTGGTGGAGCCGGTGACCGGCGGCGACGTCCCCGCGGCCCGGCAGCGTGCCCGGGCCGCCGTCACCGAGCTGCGCACCGAGATCGCCACCGCCCTGGCCCTCTGAGGTGTAAGGCGGGGGCCCCGCTTAACACCTGAGTGTTAAGCGGGGCCCCTTCCTCTACCGAATGCGTTAAGCGGGGCCCCCGCCTTACCGCTTGCCGAGGGCGGCGTCGACCGCCTGGGCCAGGGCGGCGATGACCAGGCTCACCGAGGGGCGTACCACGCTGTCGTCCACGCTCACCGTGCCGGAGAAGCCGGCGCCCGTAGCGATCTCCGCCAGGCGCTTGCCGGCGTCGTCCGCGGCGGGGCCGGTGAGCCCGAGCGCCGGCTCCATCCGCAGCACCGCGACAAGCGTGGCGAGGGCGGCGGTCCGCTCGTCCGGGAGCTGCCCGCCGGTGAGCGCCTCGGCCAGCCGCCGCCGGATGTCCGCCTCGACCGAGGTGTCCGTCACCGGGTAGCGGTGCACGTGGATGAAGCCCAGCTCGGTCTCGTCCACGTCGCGGACCACGCCACGCTCGCAGAGGTCGCCGAGGATCCGGTCGCGCAGGCCGTGCCGCAGCCGCTGCACCCACGACGACGGCGTGTGCGGGGTGTCCGCGGCGATCTTGGCGAGCACCGCGTCCGCGATCGGCTCGCCGGTCGGCGTCGGATCGACCGCCGTCAGGTTTCCGTCGGCGTACGCGACCCGGCCGGCCAGGGCCAGCTCGACCAGTACCGCGGCGGCCATCCCCAGGTCCAGGCTGATCCGCGGCATGGCCGCCTTGCCGGTTTCGTCGTCATACGCGAGGAGCAGCAACTCCTCGGCGAGTGCAACACCATTCATGGCCCGGAACGCTAGCGCCTCCCCGCATCCGGCGCACCAACTTGCCGTGGTCGCCCACCCCGGTTCCCGCGCCCTGATTCACGGAAAGCGGGCTCTTCCGCGCTCGGGTAGGGCCAGTTTCCGTGAATCTGCGAATCTGCGGCACGGAGGGTGGGCGCGGGGGTGGGTCAGAAGCGCGGCATGCCGCCGAACTGGCGGTCGCCGGCGTCGCCCAGGCCGGGGACGATGAACATCCGGTCGTTCAGGCCCTCGTCGATCGACGCGGTGACCAGTCGCAGCGGCAGTCCGCTGCGCTCCAGCCGGGCGATGCCGACCGGGGCGGCCAGCACGCACAGCACGGTGATGTCGGTGCAGCCGCGGTCGGCGAGCAGCCGGCAGCAGTGCTCCAGCGAGCCGCCGGTGGCGAGCATCGGGTCGAGCACCAGCACCGGCCGGCCGGCCAGATCCCGGGGCAACGACTCCATGTACGCCCGCGGCTCGTACGTCTCCTCGTCGCGGGCCAGGCCCACGAAGCCCATCGACGACTCGGGCACCAGGCCGAGCGCGGCGTCGGCCATGCCGAGCCCGGCCCGCAGCACCGGCACCAGCAGCGGCGGGTTGGCCAGCCGGGTGCCGTCGGCGGCGGTGACCGGGGTCTGGATCGAGTAGTTCTCGACCGGGAAGGAGCGCGCGGCCTCGTACACCAGCATGGTGGTGAGTTCGCGCAGCGCGGCCCGGAACGACGAGGAGTCGGTCCGGGCGTCCCGCATGGCGGTCAGCCGGGTCTGGGCGAGCGGGTGGTCAATGACGAGTACGTCCACGATCGCCCAACCTACCGCTCCCCGGCCGGGCGCACGGTGGGTGCGGCCCGAGCAGCGACGCCGCTCACCACAGGTCCGGCGTGACCAAGATCACTCGACTCGCGGGTGCGTACTATTCGGGGCATGACGGCGACAGCGACGTCGGCCCGGTCGGACCTCTCCGAGCTGGGACGATCCGAGACCGCTCTGCGGACCTTCCTGCACGGCCTACCGGGCGTGGACCAGGTCGGCGCGGAGCAGCGGGCGGCCCAACTCGGCACCCGCTCCATCAAGACCACGGCCAAGGCCGAGGCGATCGACCTGGCGATCCGGATGGTCGACCTGACCACCCTCGAAGGGGCCGACACCCCGGGCAAGGTGCGGGCGCTCGCCGCCAAGGCCCTGCGTCCCGACCCGGCCGACCCGAGCTGCCCGCACGTCGGGGCGGTCTGCGTCTATCCGGCCATGGTCCCGCACGTGGCCGAGGTGCTGGCCGGCTCCGGCGTGCACCTGGCCAGCGTGGCGACCGCCTTCCCGTCGGGCCAGGCGCCGCTGGAGGTCAAGCTCGCCGACACCCGGGCCGCCGTCGCCGCGGGCGCCGACGAAATCGACATGGTGATCAACCGGGGCGCGTTCCTGGCCGGGCGCTACTCCGAGGTGTACGACGAGATCGTCGCCACCAAGGAGGCGTGCGGGGACGCCCACCTCAAGGTGATCCTGGAGACCGGCGAGCTGGCCACCTACGACAACGTGCGGCGTGCCTCGTGGCTCGCCATGCTTGCCGGCGGCGACTTCGTCAAGACCTCCACCGGCAAGGTCCCGGTCGCGGCCACGCTGCCGGTGACGCTGGTGATGCTGGAGGCGGTCCGCGACTTCCGCGCCGCCACCGGGCGGCAGGTCGGCGTGAAGCCGGCCGGCGGCATCAAGAACACCAAGGACGCGATCAAGTACCTGGTCATGGTCAACGAGACCGTCGGCGCCGACTGGCTCGACCCGGACTGGTTCCGGTTCGGCGCGTCCAGCCTGCTCAACGACCTGCTGATGCAGCGCACCAAGCTGACGACCGGCGTCTACGCCGGCCCCGACTACTTCACCCTGGACTGAACGCGATGTTCGAATACGCACCCGCCCCCGAGTCGCGCTCGGTGGTCGACCTCAAGCCCTCGTACGGGCTCTTCGTCGACGGAGCGTTCGTCGACCCGTCCGACGGCGGCAGCTTCAAGTCGGTGAACCCGGCCTCCGAGGAGGTCCTGGCCGAGATCGCCGAGGCCGGCAGCGAGGACGTGGACCGCGCGGTCCGGGCCGCCCGGACGACGTACGACAAGGTCTGGGGTCCGATGCCGGGCCGGGACCGGGCCAAGTACCTGTTCCGGATCGCCCGGATCATCCAGGAGCGCTCGCGCGAGCTGGCGGTGCTGGAGTCGCTGGACAACGGCAAGCCGATCCGGGAGTCCCGCGACGTCGACCTGCCGCTGGTGGCCGCGCACTTCTTCTACTACGCCGGCTGGGCCGACAAGCTGGAGCACGCCGGGTTCGGCGCGAACCCGCGCCCGCTCGGGGTGGCCGCGCAGGTCATCCCGTGGAACTTCCCGCTGCTCATGCTGGCCTGGAAGATCGCCCCGGCGCTCGCGGCGGGCAACACCGTGGTGCTGAAGCCGGCCGAGACCACCCCGCTCACCGCGCTGCTCTTCGCCGAGATCTGCCAGCAGGCCGACCTGCCGGCCGGCGTGGTCAACATCGTCACCGGCGCCGGCGACACCGGCCGCGCCCTGGTCGAGCACCCGGGCGTGGACAAGGTCGCGTTCACCGGCTCCACCGAGGTCGGCAAGGCCATCGCCCGTGCCGTCGCCGGCACCCGCAAGAAGCTCACCCTGGAGCTGGGCGGCAAGGCCGCCAACATCGTCTTCGACGACGCCCCGGTCGACCAGGCCGTCGAGGGGATCGTCAACGGCATCTTCTTCAACCAGGGCCACGTCTGCTGCGCCGGCTCCCGCCTGCTGGTCCAGGAGTCGGTCGCGGACCAGGTGCTGGAATCGCTCAAGCGGCGGATGGCCCGGCTGCGGCTCGGCGACCCGCTGGACAAGAACACCGACATCGGCGCGATCAACTCGGCCGAGCAGTTGGCGCGCATCCGCGAGCTGTCCGAGGCCGGCGCCGCCGAGGGCGCGCAGCGCTGGTCGCCGCCGTGCGAGCTGCCCGACCGCGGCTTCTGGTTCGCGCCGACCATCTTCACCGGCGTCACCCAGGCGCACCGGATCGCCCGCGAGGAGATCTTCGGCCCGGTGCTGTCCGTGCTCACCTTCCGCACGCCGGCGGAGGCCGTCGAGAAGGCCAACAACACGCCGTACGGCCTGTCGGCCGGGATCTGGACCGACAAGGGTTCCCGGATCCTGTGGGTGGCCGACCGGCTGCGCGCCGGCGTGGTCTGGGCCAACACGTTCAACAAGTTCGACCCGACCTCGCCGTTCGGCGGCTACAAGGAGTCGGGCTACGGTCGCGAGGGCGGCCGGCACGGGCTGGAGGCGTACCTCAATGTCTGAGCGGGTCGCGGTACGCAAGACGTACAAGCTCTTCATCGGCGGGAAGTTCCCGCGCAGCGAGTCGGGACGGTCGTATCTGGTGCAATCCGCGAACGTGTCGTTGGCCTCCCGCAAGGACGCGCGGGACGCGGTGGTCGCCGCCCGGGCCGCGGTGAAGGGCTGGGCCGGGGCGACCGCCTACAACCGGGGCCAGATCCTCTACCGGGTGGCCGAGATGCTTGAGGGCCGGCGCGAGCAGTTCGTGGCGCTCGGCGTACCGGCCGACGAGGTGGACGCGGCGATCGACCGCTGGGTCTGGTACGCCGGATGGTCCGACAAGCTGCCGCAGGTCTACGGCGGGGCGAACCCGGTGGCCGGCCCGTACTTCAACCTGTCCGCGCCGGAGCCGACGGGCGTGGTGGCGGTGGTGGCCCCGGAGGCGCCGGCGCTGCTCGGCCTGGTGAGCGTGGTCGCCCCGGCGATCGTCACCGGCAACACCGTCGTGGTGGCCGCCTCCCCGGCGGCCCCGCTGGCGGCGGTGACCTTGGCCGAGGTGCTGGCCACCTCGGACCTGCCCGGCGGCGTGGTCAACATCCTCACCGGCCGGCTGTCCGAGACGGTACCGACGCTCGCCGCGCACATGGACGTGAACGCGATCGACCTGACCGGCGTCACCGACGCCGAGCTGTCGGCGGAGCTGGAGGTCAAGGCCGCGGAGAACCTCAAGCGGGTGCTCCGGCCGGCCCCGGCCGACCACGACTGGCACGCCGATCCGGGCGTCACCCGGATGACCACGCTCCTGGAGACGAAGACCGTCTGGCACCCCAAGGGCACCTGACCCACCCCTCAACTCCCGCACTGATTCACGGAAAGAGGGGCTATCCGCGCCTGGATGGCCACTATTTCCGTGAATCTGCGGCGGTGGAGGCGGGTGGGAGGAAGTTCTACTACGGGGGGTAGGATTGGGGGGTGACTCGGCTGGGGGACCTTGAGCGTGCGGTGATGGACGTGCTGTGGGACGCGGTGCCCGCCAGCGCGGACGGCGTGACCGTGCGCGAGGTCGCCGACGCCCTCGACGGGCGCGAGCTGGCATACACGACCGTGATGACCGTGCTCGACCGGCTCGCCGGCAAGGGCATGGTGCAGCGCGAGCGGGAGGGGCGGGCGTGGCGTTACCGGCCCGCCGCCACCCGCGAGGCGCACATCGCCCAGCTCATGCTCGACGCCCTCGACCTCGGTGGCAGCCGGGACGCCGCGCTCGTCCGCTTCGCCCGCTCGGTGACCGGCACGGAGGCGGACGTGCTCCGCGCCGCGCTCAGCGCCGAGGCCGCCGAAGCCGGCCCGCACACCGGCGCCCGGTCCCGCGCGGCAGGGCCGGACGGCGTGGAGACCGGGCCGACCGGACGGGTCGGGGATGCGCGGCCCGCCGGGCCGGCGCTCGACGAGGCGACGGACCGGTAGGGCGACCGCCGTGGCGTACGCCGTGCACTTCGCCGCGACCGTCCTGGCCTGCTGGCTGACCGCGCAGGTCCTCGCCGCCGCGCGGTGGACGTGGCGGGCGCCGCGGGTGGCGATCGTCTGCTGGCAGGCGGTCGGGTTGGCGCTCGGGCTCTCCGCCATGGGGCTGCCGATGGCGGTCGGGCTCACCGCCTACGACCGGCCGACCGGGAGCGCGCTGCTGGCGCTCGCCGACGACCTGACCCACGGCACGCTGCCGGCCGGCGTGGGCGCGGCGCACCTCGGCCTGGTCGGGGTCGGCTTCGGCATCGGCGTGGTGCTGCTCACCACCACCGTGCGCGCGGTGCACGGCGCGGTACGCGCCCAGCGCCGGCACCGGGAGCTGCTCAGCCTGGTGGCGCGGCGCGACCCGACGGTGCCCGGCGCGCTGGTGCTCGACCATCCGAGCGCGGCGGCCTACTGCCTACCCGGGGTGCGGCCCCGGGTGGTGGTGAGCGCCGGCACGGTCGAGCTGCTGGACCCGGCCGAGTTGGCGGCGGTGCTCACCCACGAGCGGGCGCACGCGCAGGAGCGGCACGACCTGGTGCTGCTGCCGTTCACCGCGTTGTGTCGGGCGCTGCCCTGGTTCCGCTGGGTGCGCGACGCGCACGCCCGGGTGGCGCTGCTTGTCGAGATGCGCGCCGACGACAAGGCCCGGGAGCTGCACGCGGAGGAGCCGTTGGCCGGCGCGCTGCGCCGGTTCGCCGCCGCCGGGCACCGGGTCACGCCGGCCGGCACGCTCGGCGTCGGCGACCGTGACCTGGACGTACGGGTGCAGCGGCTGCTGGAGGCGGACCGTCCGCCCCGGGTGCTCGGCGCCGCCGCGTTGGCCGTGGCCGCCACCCTGGTCGCGCTGCCGATCTCCCTGTTCCTGAGCTGACCGCCCCTAGGGGCCATCTCCGGGATCACCGGTGCCAATAAGTAGAAACGCTACGTGTAGGGTTGCTACGACAAGGGAGCCAACCTGTGGGAGGACGGCCATGGACCCCCTGCTCCTCGCCCGACTTCAGTTCGCCACCACCACCTCGATCCACTTCCTCTTCGTGGTGGTCACGCTCGGGTTGGTCACCCTGCTGGTCGGGCTCCAGACCGCCGGCTACCTCACCGGCAAGCCGGTGTACGAGCGGCTGACCCGGTTCTGGGGCCAGCTCTACGTGATCAACTACGTGCTCGGCATCACCAGCGGGATCGTCATGGAGTTCCAGTTCGGGCTGAACTGGAGCGGCCTGTCGCGCTACGTGGGCAACGTGTTCGGCGCGCCGCTGGCCATCGAGACGCTCGTCGCGTTCTTCCTGGAGTCCACGTTCCTCGGGATGTGGATCTTCGGGTGGCACCGGCTCCGGCGTGGCGTGCACCTGGCACTGCTCTGGGGAGTCGCGCTCACCGCGTACGCCTCGGCGTTCTGGATCATGGTGGCGAACGCCTGGCTCCAGCACCCGGTCGGCTACCAGGTCCGCGACGGCGTCGCCCACCTCACCGACTTCGGCGCGCTCGTCACCAACCCCACGTTCGGCTTCGCGTTCGGTCACGTGGTGTCGGCGAGCCTGGTCACCGGCGGCCTGCTGATGGCCGCGGTCAGCGCCTGGCACCTGCTCCGGCGTACCCCTGATTTTCTGCTCTTCCGCACCTCGCTGCGGCTCGGTCTGGTCACCGCGGCGGTCGCGGTCAGCGCGTTGCAGGGTTTCGGCTTCGCCCAGTTCGGCCCGGTCGGTCAGCTCCAGCCGACCAAGTTCGGCGGCGGCCCGGACCGGGACGCGACGGTCGCCGACTGGACCGCGCGGTTCGGCCCCGGCGACTGGAGCCCGCCGGCGCTGTCCAACGTCGGCCTCGGCTTCATGATCCTGATCGGCTTCACCCTGGGCTGCGTCTGGTGCCTGCTGCCGCTGCTGTGGCGGGACTGGATCATCCGGCTGAGGTTTCCGCTCCGGCTGGTCCTGGTCGGGCTGCCGCTGCCGTTCGCGGCGGTGCTGCTCGGCTGGATCGCCCGGGAGGTGGGCCGCCAGCCCTGGGCGGCCTACGGGCTGCTGCCCACCTCGCAGGCCGTGTCGCCGGTGTCGCCCGGGCTGATGCTCACCTCGCTCGTCGGGTTCGGCCTGCTGCTCGGCGCGCTCGCGGTCACCAACTGGGTGCTGCTGGCCCGGCACGCCGCCCGGGGCGCGCTCGACCCGGCCCTGGGTCGCCCGCCCGCGCCCGACACCGACCCCGACCGCCAGCCCGTGTTCGCCTGAGGGAGCCCGCCGTGGAACTCGCCTGGTACGCCCTGCTCGGCCTCTTCTTCGCCGCCTACCTGGTGCTCGGCGGCTACGACTACGGCGTCGCCCTGCTGCTGGCCCGGCGCCCCACCACCGGGGCCACCGCCGTGGGCGGGACGACGGGCCGGCGCGCCGCGCTCACCGCCGTCGGCCCGTTCTTCCTCGGCAACGAGGTGTGGTTGGTGGCCTCGGTCGGCATCCTGTTCGGCGCCTTCCCCGCCCTGGAGGGCGAGTTGCTCTCCGGCTTCTACCCGGTGGTGCTCGGCGCGCTGACCGGAGTGGTGCTGGTGACCGCGGGCGTGCAGCTCCGCGGCCGGGCGGGCGGCGGGGCGGCCCGCGCCGGCTGGGACCGGATCGTCGTGGTCGGCGGCGTGCTTGCCGCGCTGGGTTGGGGCGCGCTGCTCGGCGGCCTGCTCCAAGGGGTGCCGCGCGCCGCCGACGGGCACGTGGCCGGCGTCGGCCACGTGGTCACCCCGTTCGTGGCCGCCGCCGGGCTGACGCTGCTCGCGCTTGTCGCGGTGCACGGTGCGACGTTCCTCACGCTCCGGCTGCCGGCCGGCGACGCGCCCGCGTACGCCCGCCTGGCCCGCGGCCTGGTGCCCGCCGCGCTCACCGCGGTCGCCGCAGCCACCGTCCTCGGCCTGCTCTCCGACCGGGTACGCGCTGCCGTGGCGCGGCCGGTGATCGCCGTACTCCTGCCGTTGGCGCTGGTGGCCGCGCTGCTGGTGGCCCGCGCGGCGCTGGGCCGGGGTCGGGCCGGGGTGGCCTTCGTGTCCACCGCGGCGGCGCTGGCGCTGCCCGCGCCGCTTGTCGGCGCCGCGCTCTGGCCCCGGGTCCTGGTCTCCACCACCGACCCGGCGACCTCGCTGACCGTCGCCGAAGCGGCGGCGAGCCGCCCGACGCTGGCGCTGCTGGGTTGGCTCGTGCTGCCGCTCGTGCCGGCCCTACTAGGCTTTCAGGCGATGTGCTGGTGGGTGTTCCGGGGACGGATCGACGGCAGGGCACCGGTGTACTGGTGAACCGCCGTCCGTTCGACCCGCGTCTGCTGCGCCGGGTCCCCGCGGCCCGGCGCGACCTCGCCGTGCTCGCGCTGCTCGGCGGCGCGACCGCGCTGCTCGTGGTCGCCCAGGCCACCGCGCTGGCCACGCTGCTCGCCACCGCGCTCGACGGGCAACTGCACCGGCCGGCGCTCGCCGGTCTCCTGGCGGCGGTCGCTTTCCGGGCGCTTGTCGCCTGGGCGCAGGGCGCGGTGGCGGCGCGGGCCGCCGCGACGGTCAAGGCGGCGCTGCGGGCGGATCTGCTGCACGCGGTCGGCCGGCACGGTCCGACCTGGGTCGCCGGCCAGCGGGCCGGGCAGCTCGCCACGCTCGCCGGTCGCGGGCTGGACGCGCTCGACGCCTACTTCACCGGCTACCTGCCGCAGCTCGTGCTGAGCGTGACCGTGCCGGCGGCGGTGCTGGCCCGGGTCGTGTTCGCCGACTGGAGTTCGGCACTGATCATCGCGCTCACCATCCCGCTCATCCCGATCTTCGGGGCGCTGCTCGGCTGGCAGGCGCAGGCCGCCACGGAACGGCAGTGGCGGCGGCTGTCGCTGCTCGGCGGGCACTTCCTCGACATGGTCGCCGGGTTGCCCACGCTGCGCGCGTTCGGCCGGTCCCGGGCCCAGGTCGAGGTGGTGCGCCGGATGGCCGACGGGCACCGCGAGGCCACCATGCGGACGCTGCGGATCGCGTTCCTGTCCGCGCTGGTCCTGGAGCTGGTCGCCACGCTCTCCGTGGCGCTGGTGGCGGTGCCGGTCGGGCTGCGCCTGCTGGGCGGCGGGATCACGCTCTCCACCGCGCTGCTGGTGCTGCTGCTCACCCCCGAGGCGTACCTGCCGCTGCGGGCCGCGGGCAGCCGGTTCCACGCCAGCATGGAGGGGCTCACCGCGCTGGACGAGGCGCTCACCCTGTCCGCGACCGACCCCGCCGCCGGCCCGGCCGGCGACCGCCGTCCGGCGCCGTCCGGCCGGGGCGAGATCCGCTTCGAGGGGGTGACCGTCGCGTACGACCGGACGACCGCGCTGCGCGACGTGACGCTCACCATTCGGCCCGGCGACCGGGTGGCGATCATCGGACCGAGCGGCGCGGGCAAGAGCACGCTGCTCAACCTGCTTCTCGGCTTCGTCGCCCCGACCGCCGGCCGGGTCACCGTGGACGGCGTCGACCTGGCCGGGGTGGACCTCGACGCCTGGCGTCGCGAGCTGGCCTGGGTGCCGCAGCGGGCCCACCTGTTCGCCGGGTCGCTTGCCGACAACATCCGCCTCGGCGCCCCGGACACGGCAGACGACACGCTTGCCGCCGCCGTCGCCGACGCGGCGCTCGACGAGGTGGTCGCCGCGCTGCCCGACGGGCTCGACACCCGGCTCGGCGAGCGCGGTCACGGCCTGTCCAGCGGGCAGCGGCAACGGGTCGCGCTGGCCCGGGCGTTCCTCCGCGACGCCCCGGTGGTGCTCCTGGACGAGCCCACCGCCCGACTGGACAGCGCCAGCGAGGCGCTGGTCCTGGCCGCCACCCGACGGCTGGTCGCCGGCCGGACCGCGCTGCTCGTCGCGCACCGGCCCGCGCTGCTGGCGGACGCGAACCGGATCCTGCGGGTCTCCGACGGCCGGGTCACCGAGCTGCGCCCGACGGCCGGCACGGCGGTGACCCGATGACCGCCGAACGGGCCGTGCTGCGCCTGGCCCGGCCGTACCTGGGCCGGCTGCTGGGCGCCGGGCTGCTCGCCGCGGCGACCGAGTTCGCCGGGCTGGCGCTGATGGCCACCGCCACCTGGCTGCTGATGAGCGCCGCCGGCCGGCCACCGCTGGACCGGCTGACCGTGGCGATCGTCGCGGTACGGGCGCTCGCGGTCGGCCGGGGCGTGTTCCGCTACACCGAACGGCTCGCCGGGCACGACGCCGTGCTCCGCATGATCACCGACGTCCGGGCCCGGGTCTTCGCCACGCTCGCCGCCCGGCGCGACGCCGCCGACCGGCGCACCGGGGACGCACTGAGCCGGCTGGTCTCCGACGTGGAGGCGGCTCAGGACCTGCTGCTGCGGGTGGTCGTGCCGGGGGCCGCGGCGGCCCTGGTCAGTCTGCTCGCCGTCGGTGGCGCCGCGCTGATCTCGCCGCCGGCCGCCGGCGTGCTCGCGACCGGCCTGCTGGTGGCCGGGGTGGCGTTGCCGGCGCTTGCCACCCGGCTCACCCGCCGGGCCGCCGACGAGGTGGCCCCGCTGCGCGGCGCGCTCGCCGTGGACGCGGTCGACCTCACCCACGGCGCCGCCGACCTGGCCGCCTTCGGCGCGACCGGCGCCGCGCTGGCCGCCGCGCAGGGCCGAGCCGGTCGGCTGGCCCGGTTGGAACGTCGGCTCGCCACGACCGGCTTCGCGGTGGACGCGGCCGGCGTGCTGGTGGGCGGCCTCACCGCCGCCGCGGTGGTGACCGTGGCGCTGCGCGCCGGGGTGGGCGGGGTGCTCGTGGGTGTCCTCGCGGTGGGCGCGCTGGCCGCCGTCGAGGTAGCCCTCGCCCTGGTCGCGGCGGCCCGGCAGCGCACCCAGCTCCGGACCGGACTGGCCCGGGTGGCCGACCTGCTCACCGAGCCCGCCGCGCCACCGCCGGACGCCACCGCACCGCCGGTGGACGCCGCGCCGCCGATGGCGCCGGTCGGTCATGACGTGCGGTTCGAGCAGGTGACCGTCCGCTACCGGGCCGGCGCCGCGCCCGCCCTGGCCGGGTTCGACCTCGACCTGCCGGCCGGTCGCCGGGTGGCCGTGGTGGGGCCGAGCGGCGCGGGCAAGAGCACGCTTGCCGCGGCGCTCACCGGCGCGGTCCGCCCCGACACCGGCCGGGTCACCGTCGGCGGCGTCCCGGTGGCTGACCACCCGGCCGACGGTCTGCCCCGGACGGTCGGCGGCCTGCTCGCCGAGGCGTACGTCTTCCACGCCACGGTGCGGGAAAATCTGCTGCTCGGGCGCGCGGACGCCGGTGTGGCGGACCTGGCCGCCGCCACCCGGGCGGCCGGCCTGCTGGACTGGGTGCTCGACCAACCGGACGGTTGGGACACCGTGGTCGGCGAGCAGGGCGGGCAGTTGTCCGGCGGGCAGCGGCAACGGCTGGCGCTGGCCCGGGCGTTGCTTGCCGCCCCGCCGGTGCTGGTGCTGGACGAGCCGACCGAGGGGCTCGACCCGACGGCGGCCGACGCGGTGCTCGCCTCCGCCCTGGCCGCCGTCCCGGCCGGGCACTCGGTGCTGCTGATCAGCCACCGGCTCAGCGGCCTGGCCGGGCTGGACGAGATCGTGGTGGTGGAGGACGGCCGGGTGACGCAACGCGGCCGGCATGACGAGCTGGTGGCGCGCGCCGGCTGGTACCGGGAGCAGTGGCTGCGCCAGGAGACCGCCGAGCGCGGCTATCTCGCGCTGGCCCCCTGAGCACTCCGGGGATTTCCCCGACGCGGGCGCTCGCCCGCGGTGGCAGGCTGGTCCCATGCGGGTGGATCAGGGGGCACGGGTCGAGGACCGGCTGCGGGAGCTGTCCGGGCGACTGCACGGGCCGTCCCGGCTCAAGGCCGATCTGCTGACCGAGGCGCGGCACGCGCTCGAGGACGCCGCCGAGGCGTACCGGGAGGGTGGTCTGTCACGGGCGGAGGCCGAGCGGCGGGCGGTGGCCGAGTTCGGCGGCGTCGCCCAACTCGCGCCGGGCTTCCAGGCCGAGCTGGCCGCCGGCGCGCTGCGCGGGCTGGCGCTGCGCACGCTGGCGGTGGCGGCGGTGCTGATGGCCGCCGGGGACCTGACCTGGCACGGGTCGAGCTGGAGCGCCGGCCCGCGACCGCCGGCGGCCTACCTGCTGCTCTCCGCGTCGATGCACGGCATCTGGGGGACCGTCGCCGGGCTGGCGCTGGCCGGGCTGGCACTCGGCGCGCTCGCCGCCCGGCGGGACTCGCCCCGGCTCGTCCGGTCGGCCCGGGCGGTCGGCTTCGGGTTGACCGGTGGGCTGCTTGTCGGCGCGCTCGCCGGCGGTGCCCTGTTCGCCTGGTCGGTGCGGTTGTGGGACGCCGCGCTGACCTGGCCCCCGATGATCATCGGCGCGGTGGTGGCGTCGGCGGCCTGGTTCTCCCTGGCCCGGTCGGCCCGCTGGTGGCTGCTCAGCGCACGCCGTCCGCGGGTGGCCGGATAGCCCGCCCAGGTGGGCCGGGCCCGCGATCCCGGCGGGTCAGGCCGGCGCGACCGGCGGTTCGTCCGCGCCGAGGAAGCGGCCGACGGTGGCGCTGAACTCCCGCCAGCCGGCGCGTTCCCCGGCGAGCGCCCGGCTGCCCGCGTCGGTGAGCTGGTAGGTGCGGCGTTCCCGGCCGTTGACCGTGCTCCACGTGCTGGCGACCAGGCCGGCCCGTTCGAGTCGGCGCAGCGCCGGATAGATGGTGCCGGTCGGCAGGTCGAGCGTGCCGCCGCTGCGCGCCCGCAGCGCCTCGATGATCGCGTAGCCGTGCTGCGCGCCCTGCTCGAGCACGGCCAGCAGCAGCGCGTCGAGATGTCCGTGCAGCGCCTGCGCCTTCATGCGTAGAAAGCCTACTTGTCTGGGCTTCGGGACGCCACCGGGGTGGGGTTCCCGTGCGCGACCGGTCGACCACTAGGGTATGTGCGCAGAGTCACTCGGCGGCGCGACGCCGCCGGGTGGGCACCCGAGCACACCCGGAGGTCAGCGTGGCCCGCCAGTCGCCCCAACGGCCCGACGCCGACGAGCCCGAGCTCGACGACACCGCGTCGACCGCAGCAGACGAGGTCGGGGCCGACCGCCCGGCCGCGGATCGTGCCCTCTGGGACGAGGTGCGGATCGACCCGGTGGAGATCGCCCTGCCCGCCGGCACCGGCTTCACGCTGCGGGCCTACCGGTCGGCGCGCGAGCTGACCCCGACCGACGTCGCCGAACGCGACCAGGACGACCCCTTCCTGGCCCGCCGCCAGGTCGTCGAGACCGAGGACGACGAGGAGGTGGTGATCCTCGACGAGGAGTTCGCCGCCCTCTCCGCCGAGGAGGACGACGAGGACGGGAAGACGGACGGGGAGCGCCGCCGCGCAAAGGCCGACGCCGACGCCGAGGAGGCCGAGGAGGCGGACGACGAGAAGGACGAGGCGGACGAGGACGAGGACGCCGCGGGCGACGAGGAGGTGCCGGTCTTCCTCACCCACAAGGGCCGGCTGCTGTTGTTCAAGACCCCCGAGTCACTTGTGACTTTCATCCGTTCCGGTGCGCCCACCGACCTGTCCCAACTGGACAGCTGGAATGAACTGTCCGAACGGTTGGAACCGGCCGACGTCGCCCCACTGGACGAGGACACCTACGAACTCGACCTGGTGGTGGAGAACCTGCGCGGCGGGCACGACGCATGGGATCCCGCGCTCCTGATCGAGGCCGGCGAGATCGCCCGTGACCTGGCGTACGCCCTGCGGCTACCGGCCGTGCTCGACATGCTCTCGGCCGGCTCCAGCCTGGACGATCTCGACGAGGCGCTGCGCGCTTCCGTCAACGGCGGGGTGGGTGGTTTCCTGGGCCGTCGGCGGCTGAAGAAAATCGGGGCACAAACCGCAAGTTTGGGTTGGCGCACCATTGTCGGCAAGATCTCTGCTGTTGTGGACTGGCGCGACTGACCCGTAGCGGGGAGCATCAGTCTCTGGCAGAACAAGACCTGTGTCCCGGGAGGAGGACGACGCTGTGGCGCTCGTGCGCGTGTACTGCGGTCTGGCCTCGGCAGATCCGGCCGACCGAACGGCTTCGGCCGAAACGACGCTGACGTCCGCTGTGGTCGACGACGCAGGCCGTCTGCTGCACGTCTGTGAGATCGGGGACGAGCCCGCCGGCTACGCCCGGCTGGTCGCGCTGCTGGTGGAGCGCTCCGGTGGGCCGAGCGGCGCGGCCATCGCCGCGGACAGCGACGACCACACCGTCACCTCGCTGCTCAGCGCCGCCGGCCGACCGCTGGCGATCGCGGACGACGACTCGGTCGACGACTTCGCCGAGCGCTTCGCCGACGACGACTCGCTGGAGGAGATGCAGTCCTCGCCCGCCGAGCGCCGGGCGGTCGGGCTGGCCCGTGCGTTGCAGGCCGGCGCGTTGTCCGCGGTGACCCTCCCGGCGCCGCGCGACCTCGCCGGCTACAAGCAGGTCCTCTCCGCACACGCGGCACTCGCCAGCGGGCGGCACTCGGCGGCGGTGACGTTGCGCGAGGTGCTCCGCGAGCTCTACCCGGCCGCGCTGCGCGCGTACCTCGATCCCGCCGACCCGGTCGCCCTGGCCGTGCTCGACGCGCTGCCCGAGCCGAGCATGCTGACCGGCGTCGCCGGCCGCGGCCGTGACCTCGGCGCGACCGTCGACGCGGTGGCCGCGCAACTCGCCGCCGAAGGCCTGGCCGACGCCGACACCGTGACCGAGGCGGTGACCGCGCTGCGGGTCGCCGTCTCCGAGACGCCCCGACGGGCCACCGTCAACCGGGTGCTCACCGCCGCCGTCGCCGAGACCGTGCGGCAGGCCGTCGCCTCCGTCCGGGCCTGCGACGCGGGCTGCGACGCGCTTGTGGGTGCGCTTGCCGAACGCGCCACCCCGGCGCCGGCCGCCGGCCGGCGGGCCGCCGCCCGCCGTGGTGAGCAGGTCGACGAGCTGACCCCCACGGCGCCCGCCGGGCTGCGCCCGGTGCGCGCGCCCGAGCCCGCGCCGGCCGCCGAGCCGACCGGCCGGCGCAGCCGCCCCGAGCCGGACCTCGACGCCACCGATCCGGGCGGCCGGCGCAGCCGTCCCCAACCACACCTCGACGCCACCGATCCGGGCGGCCGGCGCAGCCGGCCCGAGCCGGTCCCCGGTGGCCGACGTAGCCGCCCGGAGCCGGTCTCCGGCCCGGCCGCCTCGACCTCCCCCCGTCCGCTCGGCCCGCCGCCGGTCGCGCCCGCACCGGTCGCGCCACCGCCGGTCGCCCCGAGCCCGGTCACCCCCGTCGCTCCGGCGGCGCTGGGCCGGCCGGCCGCCGCATCCCCGAGCCGCCCCGAGCCGACCGGCGCGCCGCTGCCGTCGCGGGTGGACGGGCCGACCAACCGTCCGGTCTCCGCGCCGCCCCCGCCGCCGCCCGGGATCACGCCGATCCCGCCGTCCCAGCGCGGCGTCGTGCCGCCGGCCGAGGCCGGCGAGCCGTTCCGCCCGACGCTCACCACCGCGGCGATCAACAAGGCCCGGGCCGAGCGGCAGCGCACGGTCATCCCGCCGCGCCCGAAGACCACGCCGGAGCCGCCGACCGGCGGGTTCAGCGCCACCGACCTGAGCATCCCGGTGCCGAGTTCCCGTCCACCGGCGCCGGAGGCCGCCCCGCCGGGATCCCGCGCCAACTGGCCGCTCGTCAACAACGGCGACGACCAGGCCGACCGGGAGCGCGAGGCGCCCGCCTACCCCTACGGGCGGAGCGTGGACGCGCCGAGCGACCCGGGTCGGGTCACCCCGCCGTGGCTCGCTGACGACCTGCCGCAGGAACCGCCGATGCTGCGGCTCGTCGAGCCGCCGCCGCTTGCCGACCGGGCCCTGCGCAGCGAGCTCGACCGGGCGACCGAGCCGGGTCTGGACACGCCGCCACTGCGGCTGGTCGACCGTGGCGACGCCGGCCGACCGGTCGCCCGCGCCGAGTTGCCCCCGCCGTTGGAGCGGCGGCCCGCGCCGAAGGAGCACCGGCCCCCGCCGGTTTCCGACGAGGGCGACGGCGACCTGCTGATCTTCGCGCAGGCCAGGTCCGCCTGGTTCGTCGGGCACGGCGACGAGGCCGACCTGGAGTGGGCGTCCACCGCGGACACCGGCTGGCAGGCTGCCGAGCAGGCGGCCCGCCCGGCGGTCGGCTCGGAGACCAAGGCCGGCCTGCCCAAGCGGGTGCCGCAGGCCAACCTGGTGCCGGGTTCGCCGCTGCGCGAGGAGCGCCCACTGCGGATCGTCCGCAACGCGGCCAGCCTCGCCGAGAACACCACCGGCTACTTCCGGGGGTGGCGGCGCGGACAGGAGATCGGCGGTTTCGCCGTCGGTGGTCGCCCGGGCCGGGAGGCGGCCGGTGGCTGGGACTTCAGTCGGGACACCGGCGACCGCGACGACGAGCGGGAATTCGAATACCGCTCCGCGGGCTACCGATCCTGACCCGAGTTGCCCCACGGGGTGTTTCTGCCCACACCCGGACAATTTGACGCCGCCGCTGGTCGGCCGGGAACATACCCGGCGGACCAGCGGCGGCGCGCGTTCGCCGTGGTGGGAAGGCGACTCCATTGGCGACACCGGCATTCGACTGCACCGTGCTCACCCGCCGGGGCATCCTCACGGCCGCGGCCGGCAGCCTGCTGCTCGCGGGTTGCGGCCCGCAGGGACAGCGGCCGGGCGAGGGCGCGACCAGCAGCAGCCCCGGCGACCAGGACATGGTCGTCGGTGCCAGCCTTGAGCTGAGCGGCCGTGGCGCGGCGCTCGGTCTGGTCCAGCGGCGGGCCCTGGAGATCATGGCGGAGTCACTGAACCGCTCCGGGATCCCGGTCGGCAACCTGCACCGGTCGATCCGGCTGGAGATCCGGGACAACGGCAGCGACCCACGACTGGCCGCCCGACACGCCGCCGATCTGACCCAGGCCGGGTCACACGCCCTGGTCGGTGGCGTCCTCGGAGAGACCGCCGTCGCCCTCGCGTCAGCCGCCGAGCAGCTCAAGACCCCGTTCCTGGCGCTCGGCCACGCCGACCGCATCGTGCTGCCCCTGGCCGACCGCACGTTCAGCTTCAAGCTCACCCCCGACAGCGCCGATGTGGCCCGCCGGATGGTGGACCTGCTCGAATCACAGCGGATCCGGCGGGTGGCCCTGCTGGCCGCGGACGGGCCGCACGGCGACTCGGGCGTACGGGCGGTTCGGGAGGCCCTCGGCGCCAGCACCGTGGATCTGGTGCGCACGCTACGCCTCCCGGACACCGGGCGGAGCTTCCGTGCCGCCGCCGAGCGGGTGACCGCCGGGGACCCGGACGGCGTCGTCGTCTGGGGCGCCGCGCCCGACTCCGGGGAGGCGGCCCGGGCCCTGCGGCGGGCCGGGCACCACGGTCCGCTCTTCTTCGATCCCGGCGCGGTCGTGGACGACACGCTGAGCCGCGCCAACGCGAAGGCGGTCGAGGGGGCGTACGCCGTGCACCCGGCCTGCCTGGGTGGTTCCGCGCTGACCGCCACCAGCGGCGCGCAGGTGGCCCGGCGGGACTTCGACTACCGCTACACCCAGCGCCACGGCACCTCGGTCGGCTTCGCCCCGTACGCCGCGGACGCCCTCCACCTCCTCGCGGCGGCGGCGCGCGAGGCCACGAGCCTCGACCGGGGCCGGCTACGGGCGTTCCTGCAGACGCAGATGGTCGAGGGCATCGCCGGCGGGTACGCGTTCACCCCCGACCACCACGGGGGCATGGAGGCCGACTCGCTCGGTGTCTATCGGGTGTCCCAGAGCAGTTGGACCCGGTACGCCTGACCGTCGTCACCCGGAACGTCCGGGATGAACGCGGTGACGGACAGCAGGAAGCGCCCGGTGGCCCCACGGCCATCGGGCGCTTCCGCGCGTCGGTCAGGCGGGCGCGACGGCCCGCGAACGCCGCATGGTGAGCACGTACTCGACAAGCGAGATCAGCACGTGCTTCGTCGACTCCCGGTTACGGGCGTCGCAGGGCACCACCGGCACGTCGCGGGAGATCGCCAGCGCGTCCCGGACGTCCTGCGGGTCGTGGTACTGCATGCCATCGAAGCAGTTGATGGCCACCAGGTAGGGCAGCCGACGGTGCTCGAAGAAGTCGATGGCGGCGAAGCAGTCGGCGAGCCGGCGGGTGTCGACCATCACCACCGCGCCGATGGCTCCCCGGACCAGCTCGTCCCACATGAACCAGAACCGCGTCTGACCCGGCGTACCGAAGAGGTACAGAATCAGGTCACGGTCGATCGAGATACGACCGAAGTCCATGGCCACCGTGGTCGTCGTCTTGCCCGGCACCTGCCGGGTGTCGTCGACGCCCACACCCGCGGAGGTCATGATCGCCTCCGTGGTCAGCGGCGTGATCTCGGAGACCGAGCCGACCAGCGTCGTCTTGCCGACGCCGAACCCGCCGGCGATAACAATCTTCGCTGACGTCACGCGCCCGCTCGGCACCGGCGGCCGGTGCGACATGTCAGAGCCTGCGAAGTCCACTCAGCACCCTCTCCAGCAATTCAGTGCCCACCGCGTCGTCGGAGTCGTCCAGAATGGTCGGCTCGTGCACCGCGACCAGGCCATCCGTCGCCATGTCGGCGATGAGCACCCGGGCCACGCCGAGCGGAAGCTGCATCCGCGCCGCGATCTCGGCGAGCGACTGCACACGTCCGTCACACAACGCGGCGATGTACTGGTGTTCACGACCTTGACCACCGTTGCCGGTGGCCACTGCACGGCCGCGCACCGTCGTCTCGACGAGCGCCTCCAGGGCGATTTCGAGCCGGGGACGGGTACGACCACGGGTCACGGCGTACGGCCGCACCAACGCTCCGGTTGGTTCGTCACGATCCGCCATGTGGCCGTTCACCTCCCTCGTACCCGGCACCGGCTCGCCCCGGTGACATCCGTCGCTGTCCTCGTTGTTCCCGCTCCTGACCCACCGGCCAGCGCGTCATTCAGCCCATCATCCCCACAGCCGCGCGCGGCTGTGGGGTCAGGGCGTCGCCCACCCGGTCGACGAGCAGGGCCATTTCGTACCCGACCTGACCCACGTCGCAGCTCCGCGCCGCGAGCACCGCGAACGACGAGCCGTCGGAGATGGACATCAGGAACAGGAAGCCGTTGTCCATCTCGACGACTGTCTGCAGCACCGCCCCGCCCTCGAAACACCGCGCCGCGCCCTGGGTCAGGCTGACCAGACCCGAGGAGATGGCCGCGAGCTGGTCGGCGCGGTCCCGCGGAAGGTCACGGGACGAGGCCAGAAGCAGGCCGTCGGCCGAGACCGCGACCGCGTGCGCCACCCCGGGCACCCGGTCGGCGAAGTTGGCGAGCAGCCATCCGAGATCCTGCGTAGTAGTCATCCTTGTTGCTCCTTCTGCCCGCTCCCGGCCACCGGGCCTGAGCCAGACTGCGAGGACTGCTGCCCGCCCGGAGTGCCCTCCGGGCCGGTCGTGTTGCTGTCGGTGGGGTGGTTGCGGCCCCGCTGGACACCTCGATGGTAGGCCGAGAGCAGACCCCGGACGGCCTCCGGCGTACGCCGCTGCGCGGTCGGCGCGGGCTTGTCGATGCTGCCCGGCACGAGCTGCGCCATCGGCGTCCGCTTCGGCAGGCCCTTCTGGGTGGTCTCCGCGACCGGGACCTCGGTGGCCGCCGAGGCGGCCCGCCAGCCGTCGTCGGCTGCGGTCTGCCACGGCGAGGACTGCGGCGGCGAGGGCTGCTGCGGCGACGTCGGCTGCCGGGTGGGCAAGCCTCCGGCGTACGCGGGACGGCCGTTGCCGTTCGCCGCCCGGTTGTCACGCGGCGCTCCGCCGGCTGTCGGAGTCTGCGCCATCGGTGTGTTACCTGTCGTTGCGGATGTCTGCGGTACGGGCCGGCCGGCGGTGTCCACCTTGGCGAACTGCTGGGTGGGGGCACCGTTCGCCGGCACCGCCGGGGCCGGCGCCGGCGCCTCGTCGTTGGGCCCGGGTCGGCGGGTGCGGAACCAGGCGGACTCGAGCTCCCGGAAGATCGGTAGCTCCATGGTCTCGTCCGCGTACCGCTGGCGGTTGCCGGCCGGCTGCGGCGCGGCGGGACGCGCCGCGGGGGCCGGCGTCGACGGCGCGGCGGTCGGCTGGGCGGCGGTCGGCTGCGGAGCCGCCGGCTGGGTCTCGGTGCGCGGGACGCGGGGCAGCTCGGTGGTCATGTCCAGGCTTGCCGTCTGCCGCTCCGGCGCCGCGGGAGCCGGGGCCGGCTCGGCCGGGGCGACCGGCGGCCATACCGGCGGGGCGCCCACGTGCGGCGCGGGGGCCGGGCGAAGCTGGCCGGCCGGCGGCGCGGACACCTGGTGACCAGCGGTCGGCTGACCGGAGGTCGGCGCGGCCGACACTGGCCGGGTCGGAAGCGGGTTACCCGAGACCGGCGCGGCCGACACCGGGCGGGTCGGAAGCGGGTTGCCCGAGACCGGCGCGGCCGACACCGGGCGACCCGAGTACGGGTCGTCCGACGCGGGGCGGCCCGAGTAGGGGTCACCGGAGACCGGGTGGCCCGAGTACGGGTCAGCCGAGACCGGGTGGCCGGAGACCGGCGCGGCCGAGACCGGACGGCCCGAGAACCCCGGGAACGGGGTGCCGGACACCGGCGGCAGCGGCGGCGCGGACACCGGCGGGACCGGCGGCGCGGACACCGGCGGCGGATTGTACGGCCGGGCCTCGGGGCTGCTGGGCAACTGCCGTGGGATCGTCGGCTGCTGGCCGCCGGCGGCCGGATCGCCCTCGGCCGGGTAGCGCCGCTGGGGCAGCGGGTCGACCGGCTGGCCGTTCGCCGACCGCGACGGGTAGCCGTCACCGCCGCTCGGGTTGGCCCCGGTCAGGTCGGACCACGCCGGCATGGCGCGGCCGGCACCGGCGTTGGCCGGGGTGCCGGCGCCGTTGCGGTGGCCCGGGTCGAAGGACCGGCCGCCGAGCGTGACCTGGTTGCCGGAGGTGCCGGGGTGCGACGGCGGCGGGGTGTGCGGGCCGTTGCCGAGCGCGGCCAGGGCACCGAAGGCAGGTGCCGGTCCGGCGCCGAAGGCGGGTGCCGGTCCGGCGCCGAAGGCCGGCGTCGGACCACCCTGCTGCGGGCCGGCGGCCGGGAGAGCCGGCGCCGGCATCCCGCGACCGGCCAGGGCGCGGGGCACCAGGACCGTGGTCGGCAGTGTGACGTCGGCGACGGTGCCCCGGTCGGCGGCCGGGCGCAGCTCGACCTTGACGGCGTGCCGGGCCGCCAGCCGGGCGACCACGACGAGGCCCATCATCCGGGAGACCGCCACGTCCACCTGCGGCGGCGTGGCCAGGCGCTCGTTCAGGTCGTGCAGTTGGTCGGCGCTGATGCCGATGCCCCGGTCCTCGACGTAGAGCGAGGCGCGGTCGCCGACCCGGCGGGCCTCGACCATGACGTGCGAGTCCGGCGGGGAGAAGGCGGTGGCGTTGTCGAACAGCTCGGCGACCAGGTGCACCAGGTCGTTGACCGCGTGCGCGGCGACCTCGATGTCCCGGTCGATCACGCCGAACTCGATCCGGGTGTAGTGCTCGACCTCGGACTGGGCGGCACGGAGCACGTCGATCAGGGCGGCCGGCTCACGCTGCACGCGGGTGGAGTCCGCGCCCGCGAGGACCAGCAGGTTCTCGTCGTTGCGGCGCATCCGGGTGGCCAGGTGGTCGAGCTGGAACAGCTCGGCCAGGCGGTCCGGGTCCTCCTCGCCGCGCTCCAGCCGGTCGAGGTGGCCGATCAGCCGGTCGACCAGGATCTGCGAGCGGCGGGCCAGGTTGACGAACATGGTCGCGACGGAGGCGCGCAGGGCGGCCTGCTCGGCCGCGGTCCGGACCGCCTCCAGGTGGACGGCGTTGAACGCCTCGGTCACCTGGCCGAACTCGTCCTTGCTGCGCACCGGCAGCGGCTCGGCGATCTGGTTGGCCAACTGCACCGGGGAGAGCTGGCCGGTCACCTGCGGGTCACGCAGCCGGGCCACCGCCTGCGGCAGGCCGTACTGGGCCACCGAGAGGGCGCCCTGGCGCAGGTCGCGCAGCGAGCGGGCCATCGAGCGGGCGACCAGGTAGGCGAAGAGAATGGCCAGCAGAAGCATGGTGAGCAGCAGGCCGGTTTCGAGGAACACCTGGCGCTGCGTGTCCGAGCGGAGTTCGTCGGCCTGCCGGACCACGTTGCTGTCGAGCCGGGACTCGACCGCGCGGAGCAGCTTGGCGTTGCCGACCATGGCCTGGTCCCACTGGTCCGGCCCGAACGGCGCGTTCGCCATCGAGCCGCTGTTGTTCGCCGACATGAACCCGGTGAGGTTGTCCGCCTTGCGCAGGTCGGGACCCTCGACGGTCTGGTCGAAGAACTCGGAGTCGGCGGGGGTGGCGACGGACCGGAAGGTGGCGAGCGCCTGGGCCTGGGCGGTGCCGCTGGCGATGAACTGCTCGCGCAGCGCCGGACTGTACTGGTTCTGGGTGAGCGCCTGGTGCACGACCACCCGGCGCTGGGCCAGGTATTCCTTCTGCCGGGCCACCGCGGCGGCGGCGCGCATCCGGTCGCTGAGGTCGTTGTCGCCGGCGAGCTGGGTGGCCGAGTCGCGGATCGAGAGCAGGTCGTTGATCAGGCGCTCGTACGCCTTCTCCGCCTCGTCGATCTTGAGCTTGCCGTTCAGCACCTGGCTACGGGTCGCCGGCAGGTCCTTGAGCTGGTCGTCGATCTCGTTCAGCCGGACCTCGAAGTTGCGTGGCAGGTCGCTGATCTCGCCCCGCTGCCGCGAGTAGGGGCCCTTCGCCTGGTCCACCCGCTGGTTGGCCCGGTTGTACGCCTCCTGGTACTGCGCCCGGGTCTGGGTCTCCCTCGCACCGAGGAAGAGCACCGAGCCGACCCGCTCGTCCTGCATCGTGTCGGCCAGGTCGCCCGAGTATCCGATCAGGCTGGCCAGGTCACCGGCACGGTTGGCGCTGTTGAGCGTCTCCAGGTGGTCGACCAGACCGCTTGTGCCCACCACGACCGTGGCGATGGTCGGCACGATCATGATCAGACCGAGCTTGGACCAGATCGGCATGTCGCGCAGCCGGCTCGCCGGCCGGCTCAGCCGCGACAGGAAAGAGCCCGCCGTCGTTGGCCGTTTGCTCACGTCACCGCCCTCGCAAAACCGCGTCCGACGTCACCTGAGGGCAACGCCGAGCGTCCGACCCGGCGGGTCGGACCTCCGAGATTCCATCACGCCGCCCGGTAAAGAGAAAGCCCAGGTTGGCCCTCACCGGAGGTGTGATGAGATGTTGATGCAATTTGATAGCAATCTGTCCGGCCGGAGTCACTGAAGGTTATGAATCATCCGCACCGCGTCGTCCTCCTCGCCGGGCCATCCGGCTCGGGAAAGTCGTACATAGCGCACCGAACCGGACTTCCGGTGTTGTGCCTGGACGACTTCTACAAGGACGGCGATGACCCTACGTGCCCGCGACGAAACGGACAGGTCGACTGGGAGTCTCCCTTGTCCTGGGACGCGGACACGGCGGTGGAAACCATTGCCCGATTGGTCCGTGAGGGCAAGGCCGAAGTGCCGGTTTATGCGATCGGCGCGGACCGGAGGGTGGCCACCCGGCCATTTGCCGTCGACGGATCGCCAATCTTCATCGCCGAAGGGATCTTCGCGGCCGAGATCGTCGGCGAGTGCCGGCGCCGGGGGCTGCTCGCCGGGGCGTACGCGCTGCGCCGGCCGCGCGGGGCGACGTTCCTGCGCCGGCTCGCCCGGGACCTGGCCGAGCAACGCAAGGCGCCCCGGGTGCTGGTCCGGCGCGGAATCACCCTGCTGCGGGCCGAACCGGCCGTGCTGCGCCGGCAGACCGGGCTCGGCGCGGAGGCGGCCCGGGCCCGGGAGGTGCTGCGCGGAGTGGCCGCCCTGCTCGCCGGCCACCCGCACCGGTCGTGATCAGCCGATCAGCTCGGCGTACGCCGGTTTGATCACCTCATCGATGATCCGCAGACGCTCGTCGAACGGGATGAAGGCGCTCTTCATCGCGTTGATGGTGAACCACTGGAGTTCCTTCCAGCCGTAGCCGAACGCCTCCACCAGCAGCGCCATCTCCCGGGACATCGAGGTGCCGCTCATCAGCCGGTTGTCGGTGTTCACCGTCACCCGGAAGCGCAGGTCGCGTAGCAGCCCGATCGGGTGGTCGGCGATCGACGCCGCCGCGCCGGTCTGCACGTTCGACGACGGGCACAGCTCCAGCGGGATCCGCTTGTCCCGCACGTACGCGGCCAGCCGGCCCAGCGCGGGCGGATTGCCCGGGATGATGTCGTCGACGATGCGGACGCCGTGGCCCAGCCGGTCCGCGCCGCACCACTGGATCGCCTGCCAGATCGACGGCAGCCCGAACGCCTCACCGGCGTGGATGGTGAAGTGGAAGTTCTCCCGCTGGAGATATTCGAACGCGTCCAGATGCCGGGTGGGCGGGAAACCGGCCTCGGCGCCGGCGATGTCGAAGCCCACCACACCGGTGTCCCGGTGCCGCACGGACAGCTCGGCGATCTCCTGCGAGCGGGCCGCGTGCCGCATCGCGGTGAGCAGGGTGCCGATCCGGATCGGCGTGCCCGCCTCGCCGGCCAGCGCGCTGCCCTCCCGGAACCCGGTGACCACCGCCTCGACCACCTCGTCCAGCGTCAGGTTCCGCTCCAGGTGCTGCTCGGGCGCGAACCGGACCTCGGCGTAGACGACGCCGTCGGCGGCCAGGTCCAGCGCGCACTCCCGGGCCACCCGACGCAACGCGGGCGCGGTCTGCATCACGGCCACGGTGTGCGCGAACGTCTCCAGGTAGCGCTCCAGCGAGCCGGAGTTCGCCGCCTCGGCGAACCAGCGACCGAGCGCTTCCGCGTCGGTGGTGGGCAGCTCGTGCTCGGACTCGGCGGCCAGCTCGACGATCGTCGCGGGCCGCAGGCCACCGTCGAGGTGATCGTGCAGCAACGCCTTCGGGACCTTGATGATGTCCTCGTACGAGATTGCGACCATGCCCAGACCCTAGTCACCGGTGGTCACCGGCCGGATCAGGGTCGCCAGCCGTACACCCGCTCGACCACCAGGCGCAGCACCACGCGGCCGTCGGCGACCATGGCTGCCCGGTAGTCCGCCCAGTCGGGATGCTCGCCGCGGATCCGTCGGTAGACCTCGACCAGCTCCTCGACCGTGGCGTCGTCCGTCGCGGCGGCCGGCGGGGTGAGCGTCACCGTGCCCTCGGCGACCGCGTACGCCCCGCCGTCGGCGGTGGTCACGTGGAAGCTGGCCCGGGGGTCGCGGCGCAGGTTGCGCACCTTCGCCCGGTCGCCCGTGGTGGAGCAGCGGATGAGCCCCGGCTCGGCCAGGTAGTCGAGGTTGGAGAGCTGGGGGCGGCCGTCGCGGCGCAGGGTGGCCAGGACCCCGCGGCCGTGCGATCCGAACAGTTCCCACAGTCGCTCACTGGTTGTCATGCCTCAATCTAGATCCGTCGTCGGGCCGCAGGAATAGGATCTTCGGCGTGGCCGATCCCGCTCTGCTCCCGTCGGTGCTGGCGCGGCTGCGCTGCCCGGTCTGCGGCGAGCCGCTGGCCGAGACCACCGCCGGCACCGCCCGTGCGGTGCGCTGCCCACGCCGGCACAGCTTCGACATCGCCCGGCAGGGATACGTCAACCTGCTCGCCGGCCGCGCCCCGCACAGCGGGGACAACGCGGAGATGGTCGCCGCCCGGGCCGACTTCCTCGCCGCCGGCCACTACGACACCGTGGCCGCCGCACTGGCCGCCGCCGCGACGGCGGTCGCGCCCGACGACCCGTACCCCCTGGTGGTGGAGCCCGGCGCCGGGACCGGGCACTATCTCGCCGCGGTGCTGGCGGCGCTGCCGGACGCCGCCGGCCTGGCCCTGGACGTCTCCAAGCCGGCGCTGCGCCGCGCGGCCCGGGCGCACCCACGGGCCGCCGCCGCGCTCGCCGACACCTGGCAGCGGCTGCCCCTGGCCGACCGGTCCACCGCCGTGCTGCTGAACGTCTTCGCGCCGCGCAACGGCCCGGAGTTCCACCGGGTGCTCGACCCGGACGGCGCGCTGCTGGTGGTCACGCCGACCGCCGACCACCTCGGCGAACTGGTCGAGGCGCTCGACCTGCTGCGGGTGGACCCGGCCAAGGCCGACCGGGTCGCCGAAAGCCTGGGCGCGCACTTCGTCGAGGAGTCCGTCACCGCGCACCGGGCCCGGCTGACGCTGACCCGCGCCGAGGTCACCACGCTTGTCGGGATGGGTCCCAGCGCCTGGCACTCCGCCCCGGAGCGGCTCGCCGCGCGGATCGCCGCGCTGCCCGAGCCGACGCCTGTCACGCTCGCCGTCCGGCTCGGCACGCACCGCCCCCGATAGCTAGGTCGAGAGGTCGACCTCTTCCCAGCCCGGCGGCTCGTCGTGGTAGGGCCCGCGCAGCACCACCGCCCACTCCAGCGCCCACCGGCGCTGCCCGATCGCGTTCGCGTCCACGAGCCCGGGCAGCGCCTGGCCGGCCCGCTCGGTCTCCAGGTAGGCCCAGTCCAGGCAGTAGTGCAGGTCGAGCAGGGCGGCGGCGTCGGCGGGGTGCTGCGGAGCGGCCAGGATGCGGGCCCGCCACTGCGGAAACGTCTCGCCGGTGACCAGGTGCGGCATCCGCTCGACCAGGCGCTCGTCCACCGGCACGGTCGGGTCGAGCTGCTTGGCCAGGCCGAGCACCCAGGCCAGCGAGAAGAGCGCGTCGTGGTGCAGCACGAACGACCGGTGGTCGCCCCGGCCGCCCATCACGAACTGCCACTCCGGCGGCGTCACCATCTCCACCAGGTGCGACTCCAGCAGCCAGCCCATCGCCGCCTGCGCGGGCATCCCGAAGCAGCGGGCCAGGATCACGTGCAGCACCGCGATCCGGGCCTCGATCTCCGGCGTCGGGCGCAGCTCGATCTCGTCGCCCGGCTCCCACACCAGCGGAAACTGCGGCGGCGGCAGCGGAAGACCCAGCCGGGACAGCTCGTCGAGGCTCGCCTCACGGACGGCCCGGGGGTCGGGAGCGGATACGCGCAAGGTCAGTCCTTGTCTGCTCGCCTCGGCTCGTTGCCGGTCGGTCCCCCTGGCCTGCGAGGATAGCGGCTCCGAGCGGGCCTGCACCATGGCTGGCCGGTCACCCGATCCGGTCGATGACGAGCGGCGTGCCGGCCGGAGCCGTCGACGCCACCCGGACCGCCCGACGCGCCTCGTCGAGCGCGGCCGGAATCCGCTCGGCGTGCTCGGCGCGCAGCTCGAACAGCGGGTCGCCGACGCGCACCGGGTCACCGGGACGTTTGTGCAGCACCACCCCGGCCGGGATGCTCACCGGGTCCTCCTTGCGGGCCCGGCCGGCGCCGAGCCGCCAGGCGGCCACCCCGATCGCGTACGCGTCGACCTCGGCCACCCAACCGTCCTCCACCGCGGTGACCACCTCGACCTCGTTCGCGGTCGGCATCGGGGCGTCCGGGTCGCCGCCCTGCGCCCGGATCATCGCGCGCCAGGCGTCCATGGCCCGGCCGTCGCGCAGCGCGGCGGCCGGATCGGCGTCCGGCAGGCCGGCGGCGTCGAGCATCTCCCGGGCCAGCGCCAGCGTCAGCTCCACCACGTCGGCCGGGCCGCCGCCGGCCAGCACCTCCACCGACTCGGTCACCTCGACCGCGTTGCCGACGGCCCGGCCCAGCGGGGTGGACATCTCGGTGAGCAGGGCAACCGTGCGCACTCCGTGCGCGCCGCCCAACTCGACCATGGTGCGGGCCAGCTCGCGGGCGTCGTCGACGTTCTTCATGAAGGCGCCGGAGCCCACCTTGACGTCGAGCACCAGCGCACCGGTGCCCTCGGCGATCTTCTTGCTCATGATCGAGCTGGCGATCAGCGGGATCGCCTCGACGGTGCCGGTGACGTCGCGCAGCGCGTACAGCTTGCGGTCGGCCGGGGCGAGCCCGTCGCCGGCCGCGCAGATCACCGCGCCGACGTCGCCGAGCTGGGCGATGAACTCGTCGTTGCGCAGCGCCGCCCGCCAGCCCGGGATCGACTCCAACTTGTCGAGCGTGCCGCCGGTGTGGCCGAGCCCGCGCCCGGAGAGCTGCGGGACCGCCGCGCCGCACGCCGCGACAAGTGGGGTCAACGGCAGGGTGATCTTGTCGCCGACGCCCCCGGTCGAGTGCTTGTCCACGGTCGGCCGGGCCACCGACGACAGGTCCAGCCGCTCGCCACTGGCGATCATCGCGGCGGTCCACCTGGCGATCTCCGGAACGGTCATGCCGCGCAGCAGGATCGCCATCGCCAACGCCGACATCTGCTCGTCGGCCACCAACCCCCTGGTGTAGGCGTCCACCACCCAGTCGATCTGCCCGTCGCTCAGCACACCCCCGTCCCGCTTGGCCCGGATGACGTCAACCGCCGTGAAAGCACTCACTTACAAGATCCAATCAGTAATCGCGCTTGGTCGCAGCGACCCCGCGAACGGTGACCGACGAGGAATCGGGCCGACCGTGACCGGCGAAGGGATCAAGCCTGACCGCCCGGAGCCGGGCACGGTCGGCCCGATTCCCCCACCTCAACCACCCCAACGGCCCGGGATCTCCGACGGCGGCTCACCCTCACCCGCCCAGAAGATCGCGCCCGAAGCGTCCACCACGACCACACGCGGCGTCCGCGCCAGGCCCCACTCGATCGCACCGGTGGGATCGTCCCAGGTCGCGCCCTCCTCCAGCACACCGGTCTCGGCACCCTCGGTGTCCCCCGCCGACCGCTCCCAGTACGCCGTCCAGACCTGCTGGCCGTCCGACAGGTCGGGGTGCACGAACACGGTGCCCCGGCCCCGCCAGGCGGCCAGCCGGTCCGGCACCACGGGCACCGGGCGCTCGCCGGTCACCGCCTCGATGTCGGCCACGTCGAAGGCGTGCGGCAACAGCTCGGCCATCCGCAGCGGGCCGCCCTTCGCCTCGATCAGGCACTCCGGGCCGCCCTGCTCCCACAGCAACTGCCGGCACCTGCCGCACGGCATCAGCGGCTCGCCGGTCGCGTCGACGCAGGACAACGCCACGATCCGGCCACCGCCGGTGGCGTGCAGCGACGAGACGACGCCGCACTCGGCGCAGAGCGTGACGCCGTAGCCGGCATTCTCCACGTTGCAGCCGACCACCACGCGGCCGTCGTCGACCAGGGCGGCGGCCCCGACCGGGAATGTCGAGTACGGCACGTAGGCATGCCGCATCACCTCGGTGGCGGCGGCCCGCAGCCGCTCCCAGTCGATCTCCATCACGACTCCCATTCTGCCCAATTCACGCCGATCGGTCGCGTGCGCGGCCGGAGACGACCGTGCCCGGCGGGTCTTCCCCGCCGGGCACGGTGCACTCGCGGACCTCAGCCCTTGACGTAGGGCTTGCCGTCGGCGGCCGGCGCCCGGACCTTGCCGACCAGCCCGGCCACCGCCAGGATCGTCGCCAGGTAGGGCAGCATCGCCAGGAACTGGTCCGGAATGCTGCTGCCGATCGCGCCCAGATAGGTGGCGAGCTGGTCGGCGAAGCCGAAGAAGAGCGCCGCGAGCAGCGCGCCGGTCGGGCTCCACCGGCCGAAGATCAGCGCGGCCAGGGCGATGAAGCCCTTGCCGCCGATCATGTTCTTGGTGAACGAGTAGAGCGCCAGCGTGTACGACGCCCCACCGACGCCGGCCACCAGACCGGCCATGATCACGTTTCGGTAGCGCAACCCGAGCACCCGTACGCCGACCGTGTCGGCGGCGGTGGGGTGCTCGCCCACCGAGCGGGTCCGCAGGCCCCAACGGGTCCGGAACAGCGCCAGGTGGATGACGAGCACCAGCAGCAGACCGAGATAGAGGAAGATGTTCCCCCGGAACAGCGCCGGACCGAGCAGCGGGATGTCCCTCAACAGCGGGATCTCCCAGGTGCCGAACCGCGGCGCGCTGTTGTACTTCTCCGCGTCGGTCGCCATCAACCGCTCGTAGAGGAAGCCGGTGACGCCGACCGCCAGCAGGTTGAGCACGATGCCCATGACCACCTGGTCGACCAGGTAGCGGATGGCGAACACGGCCAGCAGCAGGGAGATGAGCGCGCCGCCGATCGCGGCGGCCACCAGGCCCACCCAGACGTTGCCGGAGATGCTGCCGAACAGCGCGCCGGAGAACGCGCCCATCAGCATCTGGCCCTCGATCGCCACGTTCACCACGCCGGAGCGCTCACACAGCACCCCGGCCAGCGCGCCGAAGGTCAACGGCAGCGCCAGGATGAACGTCCCCCGCATCACGTTGACGAGCGGCATGAAGTTGCGCCCCTCGGGCGCGGCGGAGACCTGCCAGCACAGGAAGCTCAGCACGAAGGCGACCAGCCCGGCGCCGAGCAGCAGCGTGAACCAGCGCTTCGGCACGCCGGCGAGGAGGGCGGCCCCGGCCGCGGTGGCGATGACCCCGAACAGGATCGCGCCGATCGTGCCGTTGATCTTCAGGGCGGCGCCGCCCTCGGTCTCGCTGAGCGTGAAGCGGGCCTGCTGGTCGGTGGCGAACGCGCCGAACAGCACCGTCGCGAGCACACCAAGCGCCAGCAGGACGGCGCCGGCCTTGCGGGCGCGCGTCCAGAAACCCTCGTCGACCGCGGTGACCGCGACGTCGGGGACAGCGGTGGTGGACATGCTCACCAGCCCTTCGCGAGGCTCGTCTGCAGCCGGGCGGCGCGGGCCGCCCGGAGCTGGAAGATCGCCTTCACCAGCGCGGGCGCGGCGATGAAGATGACGATGAGGGCCTGGAGCACGGTGACCAGCTCCAGTGAGATCCCGGAGTACGACTGCATCCGGTTGCCACCGGCCTGGAGCGCGCCGAACAGCAACGCGGCCAGCAGCACCCCCCACGGCTTCACCCGGCCGAGCAACGCGACCAGGATGCCGTCGAAGCCGATCTGCGCGACCACGAGCGGGGTCAGCGCGTTGGCCGTGGAGCCGAGCACCATGTTCGAGCCGCCGAGGCCGGCCAGCAGACCGGCGACGACCATCACCAGCACGTACGTCTTGGTCACGCTGATGCCCGCGGTGCGGGCCGCGTCCGGGTTGGCGCCCACCGCGCGCAGCTCGAAGCCGAGCGTGGAGCGGTTGAGCAGCCACGCGACGAACCAGGTGGCCAGCACCGCGAGCAGGATGCCGGCGTGCACCCGCAGGTTGTCGCCGAGCAGCCGGGGCAGTTGCGCGGAGGACTCGACCGGCTTGCTGATCGCGTCCGACCGGTTCGGGTTCTGCACCCCGTTCTGGACGATGATCCAGGACAGGAAGTAGACCGCCACGTAGTTGAGCATGATCGTGTTGATCACCTCGTGGGCGCCGGTGCGCGCCTTGAGGATGCCCGGGACGAAGCCCCAGAGCGCACCGCCGAGCGCGCCGGCGATCAGCGCCACCAGCAGGTGCACCCCGGGCGGCAGTGGCAGCGCGAAGCCGGCGACGGCGGCCAGGATGACACCGATGGTCGCCTGGCCCTGTGCGCCGATGTTGAACAGGCCGCCGCGGAACGCGAGCGCCACCGACAGGCCGGTGAACACGAGCGGCGCGGTGTAGGTGAGCGTCTCCGAGATCGGACCCATCGCGGCGGTGAAGCCGACCGCGTCCGGGTCGAAGATCGCACCCTTGAACAGGTTCGCGTACGCCTCGCTGACCACGTTCCAGCTCGCGTTCAGCGCGTCCATCGGGCGGGCGGTGAGGTAGCCGTAGGTGGCCAGCACGTCCGGGTCGGAGACGATGATCAGCACCGCGCCGACAAGCATCGCCAGCACGACCGCGAGCACGGTCACGGTCACCGTGTTGGCGGCCCACAGGTTGTCCAGGAAGAGCCGGCCCAGGGTGGGGCGGGGCTCGCCGGCCGGGGCCGGCTCCGTCGCGGTGGTGGTCGCCGGCCGCCCGGTGTCGCCGGACGGCGCGGTCGGCGTCGCCCGGGCTTCGGCGCGCGCCTCCTGCGACTCGGTCGCCGGCTCCTTGTCCGGGGAGCCCGACGCCGGGTTCGGGTTCGTCATGCCTCGTCCTCGTTGCTGGGGCCCTCGGGGGCCGGGGCGGCGTCGCCCTCGTTCGGGGTGGCGGCGTGGTCCCCCTTCGGGGTCGTGGCCGCGGTGTCCGGGGTGATGCCGGCCATCAGCAGGCCGATCTCCTCGCGCGGGGTGTCCGGGCCGACGATGCCGATGACCCGGCCGCGGTACATCACCGCGATCCGGTCGGCCAGGCCGAGCACCTCGTCCAACTCGCTGGAGACCACCATGACCGCGGTGCCGGCGTCCCGCTCGCGGATCACCTGGCTGTGGATGAACTCGATCGAGCCGACGTCCACACCCCGGGTGGGTTGGGCGGCGATGAGGAGCTTCAGCGGCCGGGACAGCTCCCGGGCCACGATCACCTTCTGCTGGTTGCCGCCGGAGAGCGTGCCCACCGGCGCATCCGCCGACGAGGTACGGACGTCGAACTGGTCGATCCGCTCCTTCGCCGACGTCGCGATCGCGTCCGGCTTCAGCGACAGCCCCCGGCCGTACGGCGGCCGGTCGTAGATGTCGAGCACCAGGTTCTCCGCGACGGAGAACTCCTTGACCAGACCGTCGACGCTGCGGTCCTCGGGCACGTAGCCGACGCCGGCACGAAGCACCTTCTTGGTGGACCAGCCCTTCGTCGAGTCGCCGTCGAGGCGGACCGTGCCGGCGAGCGTCGGGCGCAGCCCCATGATCGCCTCGATCAGTTCGGTCTGTCCGTTGCCCTGCACGCCCGCGATGCCGAGCACCTCACCGGCGTACACGGTCAGGTCGACGCCGTCGACGGCGCGTACCTGCCGGTCGTCGTCGACGACCAGGCCGGCGACCTCCAGGACCGGCTCGCCCGGCTGAGCGGGCTGCTTGTCCACGGTCAGCCGGACGTTGCGGCCGACCATCAGCGCGGCCAGCTCGTCCCGGCTGGCGCTCGGCTCGGCGGTGCCGACCGTCCGCCCGCGCCGGATCACGGTGATCCGGTCCGCGATCGCCTTCACCTCGCCCAGCTTGTGGGTGATGAACACGATCGACTTGCCGGCGGCCTTGAGCGACCGCATGACGGTGAGCAGCTCGTCGGTCTCCTGCGGGGTGAGCACGGCCGTCGGCTCGTCGAGGATGAGCAGGTCGACGTCGCGGGTGAGGGCCTTGACGATCTCCACCCGCTGCTGGATGCCGACCGGCAGGTCCTCGATCACCGCGTCCGGGTCGACCCTGAGGTTGTACCGCTCGGAGACCTCGGCGACCTCACGTCGGGACCGCCGGCGGTCCAGGAGGCCGGCGAAGGGCACCGTGACCCGCTCGGCGCCGAGCATCACGTTCTCGGCCACGGTGAAGACCGGCACCAACATGAAGTGCTGGTGCACCATGCCGATCCCGGCGGCGATCGCGTCCGACGGGCCCCTCAGCTTCAGCGGCTTCCCGTCGACCAGGATCTCGCCCTCGTCCGGCTGGTAGAGCCCGTAGAGCACGTTCATCAGGGTCGACTTGCCGGCGCCGTTCTCGCCGAGCAGGGCGTGGATCTCTCCAGGCTCCACCGTGAGGTCGATGTGGTCGTTGGCGACCAGATCACCGAACCGCTTGGTGATGCCGCGCAGTTCGAGTCTCAGCGCAACCTCCTGGAGTGCGAGCGATGGTGCCGCGCGGCCACCACGCCGGGTGGGGGATCAAGGTGACCGGCCGCCCCGGGGCGCGGGGTTCGGACCCCGTACGCCCGGGACGGCCGGATCGTGCTGTCAGGTGCCCGCCGGCCCGCTGCCGATGATCTCACCGCGGCGGCCGGCGGAGCGGTCACTTGGTCGGCTGGGCCTTCGAGGTGACCGTGATGGTGCCGGCGGCGATGTCCGCCTTGATCTTGTCGACCTCGGCCTTCAGGTCCGCCGGGACCTTGCTGTCGAACTCGTGGTACGGCGCGATCGACACGCCGGAGTTGGACAGGGTGCCCACGAAGCCCGGCGTGGACTGGAGCTTCTCGCCACCGGCGGCCTTCAGCACGGCCTCCTTGACGGCATCCGGGATGTTCTTGACGACCGTGGTCAGGATCGCGGAGCAGTCCGGGGTGCTCTCGCAGCCGTCGACGTCCACCCAGACGACCGAGTACTTGCCGCCGGACGCCTTGGCCGCGGCGGTGGTGCCGAGGCCGGCGCCGCCGGCGACCGGCATGATGATGTCCGCGCCCTGGGCGACAAGCGCGTCGGAGACCTTCTTGCCCTCGTCCTGCTTGACGAAGTCGTTGGTGAAGGAACCCTTCTGGGTGGCCTTGTCCCAGCCCAGCACCTGGACGTTCTTGCTCTTGGCCTTGTTGTAGTAGGCCACGCCGTCGGCGAAACCGTCCATGAAGATGGTGACCGGCGGGATCGGCAGGCCGCCGTACGTGCCCACCTTGCCGCTCTTGCTCATCCCGGCGGCCAGGTAGCCGGCCTGGAACGCGGCCTGCGCGGTGTCGAACTGCATCGGGTAGACGTTCGCCACGCCCGGGTTGGCGTCCACGATCCCGAACTGCTGGTTCGGGTTCGCCGCGGCGGCCTTCTTGGTGGCGTCCTGCATCAGGCCACCGACGGCCAGGATGAAGTCGCACTTCTGGTTGACGAACCCGGTCAGGTTGACCTCGTAGTCCGCCTCGGCCTTCGACTGGACGTTCTTGATCTCGATGTTGTCGTTCTCCTTCTGTGCCTCCTGAAGGCCCTTCCAGGCGGAGGTGTTGAAGGACTTGTCGTCGATACCGCCGACGTCGGTCACCATGCAGGCGCTGTACTTCTTGCCGCCGGTGTCACCGGCGTCGTTGTTGTCGTCGGGGGCCTCACCACAAGCGGCGGCGCCCAGCACGAGGCCACCCGCCACGAAAGCGGAGGCGATCCGCATCCCACGCACAGAGCGCAAGACGTCTCCTTCCCATTGCCGACCGCGTCGTGCGCGGTGGCAGCCCTTGCGCCGGCCTGCGGTGTGCCGCCGGCGTCCCACGTTACGGACGGGAGCGTACGCCCGCGCCCACCCACCGGCCGACAATCGTGCACGACTGTTGAGCGTCCGTTACCCCGGTGTAACCCTTGCGTGGGGCAGATCACTTATCGGGCCGGTAGGCATGCGCGTACGTGTCCCGAACGTCCGCTTTCCGGGACCTTCCGGGTGCCCGGCGACCTATCGCCAGAACACCGCGACCGCCGCGTTGAGCAGCGTCAACCCGATGATCGCGAGGAAGTGGCCACGGTGCACGGACTCCCGCTTACGGGAGAAGAAGACCATGACGAAGATGAGCAGCGCGAGCACCAACTTGGTAACAAGCTTCGCCGGGGCCGGTTCGTCGCCGTCGCGCAGGGGCGCGGACAGTCCGAGACCGGTCAGGATCTGGATCACCGACCCCCACAGCATGGCCGCGTTGATCCGCAGGCGACCGGTGACGTACTGGGCGATCCCGCCGCCGAGCAGCAGCGCGAAACCGATCAGATGGACGTAGAGAAGGATCAGTCGAAGAGCTTCCACGCCGCCCATCCTCCCCCATCAACGACGCCGTGTAGTAGTCGGACCGCCGAGGTGCCGTCATACCGTGACCTCCCCGGGCTCAGGTGTTAAGAGGGGCCCCCGGTTATGCGGAATGCGTTAAGCGGGGCCCCCTCCTTGCACGCGCCAGAGCTGGAAGGTGGGGCCGTCGGGGGGCAGCGGGGCGTCCGGGCGCAACGGCGGCGCGCCGCCGTAGATGTTGTCGGCGGCGGGCAGGCCCGGCACGTGGACCGGGACGCCGGGGGCGCGACGGGCCAGCGCCAGCACCGTGCCGGTCGGTGCCTCCCGGAGGAACACGAGCGTGTCCGCGTCGGCGTACACCCACCGCAGGCCGCCGTGCCGCAGCGCCGGCTCGTCGCGGCGCAGCGCCAGCAGCGACCGGTACGCCTCGAACGTGCGCCGGTCCCAGCTCTCCGGCCGGTGCCACGGCATCGGGGTGCGCGACCCCTCTCCGTTCGCGCCGGTCAGCCCCAGCTCGTCACCGGCGAAGACCACGGGCGTGCCGGGCAGGGTGGCGAGCAGCCCGGCGGCCACCTCCTGCCGGGCCGCGTCGCCGACCACGGTGCGGATCCGGGCCGAGTCGTGCGAGCCGAGGAGCTGCCAGGAGTGCGTGTACGACCGCCAGGAGACAAGCGACCGGTAGGCGTTCATGGTGGCCAGCACCGCGTCCGCGTCCCGCCGCCGCACCCCGCCCGGCGTGCCGAGGAAGTTCGGCACCGGACCGTCGCCGGCACGCAGCCAGGACCACACCGGATCGGTGAAGCCGACGTAGTTCATCGTCCCGTGCCAGCCGTCGCGGTCCAGGTCACCGGTGTGGTCGTGGCCGTGCTCGGCGAGCAGCAGCGCGTCCGGCCGGGTCTGCGCGACCACCTCGCGCAGCAGCCGCGCCACCTCGTGGGTGTAGGCGTCGGCGCCCCGCCGGCCCGTCATGTTCGCCACGTCCACCCGCCAGCCGTCCAGCCCGTACGGCGGGCGCAGCCAGCGCCGCAGCAGCGAGTCCTCGGCGGTGGCGAAGCGGCGGCGCAGCTCCGCGCTGCCCCAGTTGAGCTTCGGCAGCGACGTCACCCCGTTCCAGGACTCGTAGTCCGACCCGGGGAGGTCGAAGTAGTACAGCTCCCGTTCCGGCGCGTGCACGTCGGAGACGGCGTCGGTGAACCACGGGTGGGCGTCGCCGGTGTGGTTGCTGGTGATGTCGCCGAGCAGCCGCCAGCCCCGGGCGCGCACCGCGTCGGCGAGCCGGACCAGCGCCGCGTCGCCGCCGAGCAGCGGGTCGACGGTGTCGAAGCTGGACGCGTCGTACCTGTGGTTGGAGCGCGCCGGGAAGATCGGGGTGAGGTAGATCGTGTTGACGCCGAGCCGCTCCAGGTGGTCCAGGCGCTCGGTGATCCCGTCCAGGTCGCCGCCGTAGAACTGGCGGGGCGTCTCCGGGCCGCGGCCGATGACCGGGGTGTCCCAGTCGCACGGGACGGCCCAGTCCGGTGTGGGCCGGCCGTCCGCCGCGGCGGAGCGGGCGAACCGGTCCGGGAAGATCTGGTAGATCACCGCGTCCCGGGCCCAGGCCGGCGGCGGCGCGTGGCTCACCAGCTTGAAGTCGCCGTGGTCGGGCACGTCGTGGCCGACCACGCCGGCCGCGTTCAGCCAGCGGGCGCCGGCGTCGCCGTCGAGCAGGAAGCGGTAGTTGCTGACCGGGTTGCGGACCTCGACGTCGGCCCGCCACCACACCTCACCGGCGCGGGTGCGGTCGACGACCGCCTCGGCGAAGCGGGGCTCGCCGTCGCCCGTGGTGCGCACGTGCACCTGGCGGACGCCGGCGCCGGCGGGCACCCGGACGAACACGGGCACGGTCTGCCCGAGCGCGGGCTCCTGCTCCGGCACGTAGGTGGCGGATCCGTCGTGGTGCGGCTGAAGGAACATGGCGCGGCCTTTCGCGTCGTACCGACAGTGGGTGGGCGACCGCCGCGATCGGTCACCCGACCGCGGCGGTCCGACCGCCGAACCGCTGGGGTGTACGCCGACACGACGCCCTTGCCGCAGCGTGAGCCGGACCGGCTCAGCCCTTGACCGCTCCGGAGGTGAGGCCGGAGACGATGTAGCGCTGGAGCAGTTGGAACACCAGCACCGTGGGGATCGCGGTGAGCAGCGTGCCCGCCGCGAACATCCCGAAGTTGTTGTTGCGTTCGCCGGCCACCAGGCCGTACATGCCGACGGCGAGGGTCTTCGACTCGGTGTCGGTGAGGAACACGTTGGCGATGATGAACTCGTTTATCGACCCGATGAACGCGAGCAGGCCGGTCACCGCCAGGATCGGCGCCACCAGCGGCAGCATGATCCGGAAGAAGACCTGCACGTGCGAGGCGCCGTCCATGGTCGCCGACTCGTCCAGCTCCTTCGGCAGCGTGTCGAAGAAGCCCTTCATCAGCCAGGTGTTGGCCCCGAGCGCGCCACCCATATAGAGCAGGAACAGGCCCCACGGGGTGTTGAAGCCGATCCCCGGATAGAGGTCGGTGATCGTGGTGAAGATCAGGAAGATCGCCACGATCGCCAGGAACTGCGGGAACATCTGGATCAGCAGCAACGTGAGCAGGCCGACCCGGCGTCCGGCGAACCGCATCCGGGAGAACGCGTACGCGGCGAGCGCCGAGAGGAAGATCGACGCGAAACTGGCCACGCCCGCCAGCAGCAGCGAGTTGAGGAACCAGTGGCCGAACGCGGTCCGGTCGAACAGGTTGGTGAAGTTCTCCCACGACGCCCCGGTCGGCAGCAGCTCGGTGGAGGAGAGCGTGCCGAGCGGGTTGAGCGCCGCGGAGATCACGAACATGATCGGGAAGAGGCTGAACAGCACCGCCAGCACCCCGACCAGATGCCGCCAGCCCACCTGCGCGAACCACCTGTTGCGCGACCGGCGGGCGGCAGGCGTTTCCGCGATGCCTGTCACGAGTACACCTCCTCCTGCTTGCGGGTGCGCCGGAAGCTGATCGCCGACACCGTCGCCACGATCGCGAAGATGAAGATCGAGACGGTGGCGGCCAGGCCGTACTCGGCGCCCTGCGCGCCGAACGCCAGCCGGTACGTGTAGGTGATCAGCAGGTCGGTGGCGCCGTTGCGTGGGTTGTCCGGCGCGAACGGCCCGCCCTCGGTGGTGAACAGGATCGCGTTGACGTTGTTGAAGTTGAACGCGAACGACGCGATCAGCAGCGGCGAGAGCGCCACCAGCAGCAACGGCAGGGTGACCGCCCGGAACGACTGCCAGGGGCCGGCGCCGTCGACCGAGGTGGCCTCGGTCAGTTCCCGTGGGATGGCCTGGAGCGCGCCGGTGGCCACCAGGAACATGTACGGATAGCCGAGCCAGAGCTGCACCAGCAGCACCGCGATCCGGGCCGACCAGGTGCCGCCGAACCAGTCGACGTCCAGCCCGAACAGGTTGTTGAGCAGGCCGAAGTCGGTGTTGAACATGTCCCGCCAGACCAGCAGCATCGCGAACGACGGCATGGCGTACGGCAGGATCAGCAGCACCCGGTAGACGTTGGTGCCCCGCATCCGCGGCGAGTGCAGCGCGAGCGCGATGGCCATGCCGAGCAGGAACGTGAGGCCGGTGGAGCCGATCGCGAACGCGAAGTTCCAGGCCAGCGTGCCGAAGAACGGCCCGGAGATGTTCGGGTCGGTGAGCACCGCGCCGAAGTTCTCGAACCCGACGTTCACCTTCCAGCCCTGGGTGAGCCGTTCGCCGTCGGCGGCGACGAAGGAGCCGACCTTCCCGTCGGCGGTCCACGTCCGGCCGGTCTCGCTGTCGGTGACGCAGTCGCAGCCGGCGTCGTACGCCCGGGCCGCCCTGCCCTCGTAGGCCCGGGTGAGGCCGGTGGAGCGGATGGCCCCGTCGTCGGTGGGCACGATCAGCGCGGTGACGTCGTCGCTGCGGGTGCTGGCCTGCCCGATGTTCAGCACGGTGTAGCCGTCGGCCGCGGTGATCCTGCCGCTGAGACCGCTGACGGTGACCGCGCCGGCGTCGAGCGGGCGCAGCCCGCCCGCGTCGCCGGCGAAGACCTCCTTGGTCTTCGGGTCGCTGAGCAGGAAGACCAGGGGGCCGCTCGCCGGGTCGCCGGTGGTGGCGATGGTGAGGGCGTACTCGGTCGAGCCGGGGACCTGTTTCACCGAGGAGGTCTGGATGGCGACGACCGCGTCGGCCTTGCTGCCGCGGTGGCCGTCGCCGTAGTTCGTGAACGCGGTGCTCGCGGTGAACAGCACCGGGAGGATCTGGAAGGCGACGAGGAAGAGCGTGCCGGGGACCAGATACTTGGCCGGGATGTGCCGGCGGCCCAGGTAGAGGTAGAACAGCGCGGCGGTGGTGGCGACCAGGACGGCCAGCCCGGTCCAGTGCTCGGCCTCGATGAGCGGGAACGCCGCCCAGATCGCGATCCCGGCCACCAGGCCGAGCAGGACCACCTTGACGACGAGGCCGGTCGCGGTGATCGGCGCGTGGTTCCGCGCGGTACGGGACGTGCCCGGGGCGGGCTCCCGGCCCGGGGTCCGCCTGGACCCCGGGCCGGACAGCGGCGCGCTCATTACTTGATCTGACCCTGGATGGTCTTGCCGGCGGCCGTGATCGTCTTGGCCGGGTCGGCGCCACCGATGACGGCGGCCTCGGCCTTGCCGAACGGGTCCCAGATCGCGGCCATGGCCGGGATAGCCGGGAGCACCTGGCCGTTCTTGCCGGCCTCGGAGAACTTGGCCAGGTCCGGGTCTTCGCCCTTGACCTGGTCGAAGGCGGCGGTCAGCGCCGGCGGGCGCGGCTCGGCCTGGTACAGCGCGACGGCCAGCTCGGGCTTGGTCACGTAGTTGGTGACGAACTCCTGGGCCAGGGCCTTGTTCTTGCCCTTGGCGGCGACGTAGAACGCCTGGACGCCCACGAACGGCTGGGCCTCCTTGGCGCCGGCGAAGCCGGGGACCGGGGAGATGTCGTACGCGATGTTGGCCTTCTTGGCGTCGGCGACGGCCCACGGGCCGGAGACCAGGAAGGCGCACTTCTTGCCGGTGAAGGTGGAGATGGCGTTCTCCGGGGTGATGGAGCGCTTCAACGCGCCGTCGCCCTTCTCACCGAGCTTGCCGATCTTCTGGAAGGCCGCGATCGACTCCGGCTTGCCCACGCCCAGGTCCGTCGGGTCGTAGTCGCCGTTGGCGGCGGTGCCGAACAGGTAGCCGCCGGCCGACGTGTAGAGCGGGTAGATGTGGTAGGCGTCGCCGTTCTGCCCGGACTGGAGGCAGAGGATCTCGCTCGTCTTCTTCTGCGCCTTGAGCTTCTTGCCGGCGGCCACCAGGTCCTCGATGGTCTTCGGCGCCTCGGGGGCCAGCTCGGTGTTGCGGATCAGCGCGACGTTCTCGGTGGCGTAGGGCACGCCGTAGAGCTGGCCGTTGAACGTGACGGCCTTGATCGCGGTCTCGTTGAAGCCGCTCTTCTGCTCGGCCGGCAACTGGACCGGGTCGATGGCGCCGTTCTGGACCAGGTTGCCGATCCAGTCGTGCGCGCCGACCACGACGTCCGGGCCGCTGCCCTGCTGGGAGGCGGTGACGAAGTTGGTCTGCAGGTCCTTGGAGACGGCCTGGACCTCGACGGTGACGCCGTTCTCCGTGCCGAACTCCTCGGCGAACGGCTTGAGGGCGGCGGTGCGCTTGTCGTCGGCCCAGATGACCAGCTTGCCGCCGGTCGCCTTGCTGGCGGACTGCTCGGCGGCCGGCTTGTCGCTGCCGCTGTCGCCACAGCCGGACGCGGCGAGCGCCAGGCCGAGGGCGGCGACCACACCCGCGGTACGGATGCGCATCGGTACTCCTGTCGTCATGGCGGCACGCCGGGGGAAGGGCGACCGCCAGTGGAATATCTCTGGAAGTTCTTGCTGACCGGCGCGGGGATGCCGCGCCGCCGGTCTCGCATGTTGCGGGGACGTTAGCAAGAGGTTGCATGGAATGGAAGGGCTTGCAGAGACGTACGCAAGACTTTGCCGTTGAGCTACAGTGCGGCCATGCGCGCTCGACTGTCCGACATCGCCCAACAGGCCGAAGTCAGCGAGGCCACGGTGTCGCGGGTGCTCAACGACCGCCCCGGAGTGGCCCCGGAGACCCGGCAGGCCGTCCTCACCGCCCTCGACGTGCTCGGCTACGAGCGCCCGGCCCGCCTGCGCAAGCGCAGCGCCGGGCTGGTCGGCCTGGTCGTGCCCGAGTTGGACAACCCGATCTTCCCGGCGTTCGCGCAGATCATCGAGTCCGCCCTCGCCCCCACCGGCTACACGCCGGTGCTGTGCACGCAGACCCCCGGCGGCGTCCGCGAGGACGAGTACGTGGAGATGCTGCTGGACCGGCAGGTCTCCGGCATCGTCTTCGTCTCGGGCCTGCACGCCGACACCGCCGCGGACCACGACCGGTACCGCACGCTGCTCGCCCGGCCGCTGCCGATCGTCATGATCAACGGGTACGCGCCGGGCATCCCCGCGCCCTTCGTCTCCTGCGACGACCGGGAGTCCGCCGAGCTGGCCGTCGCCCACCTGGTCGCGCTCGGGCACCGGCGGATCGGCCTGATCACCGGGCCGGACCGGTTCGTCCCGGTGCAGCGCAAGGTCGCCGGCTACAAGGCCGCGATGCGGCGCCTCACCGACATCTCCGACGACGACCTGACCGAGCTGACCGAGCTGTCCCTGTTCGGTGTGGAGGGTGGCGAGGCCGCCGCCGGCCGGCTCCTCGAACGCGGGGTGACCGGCCTGGTCTGCGGCTCGGACCTGATGGCGCTCGGCGCGATCCGGGCGGCCCGCCACCGTGACCTCTCCGTGCCCGGGGACATCTCGGTGGTCGGCTACGACGACTCACCGCTGATGGCCTTCACCGACCCGCCGTTGACCACCGTGCGCCAGCCGGTCGCGGCCATGGCGGTGGCGGCCGTGCGGGCCCTGGTCGACGAGATCAACGGTCACCCCGCCCCGAACTCGGAATACCTGTTCCGCCCGGAGCTCGTGGTACGCGGCTCCACCGCGGTGGCCGGCACCGCCACACCCCCGCACCACAGGCGCCCCACCCCCACCGTGGCCGTCCCCGCCTAGCTCCCCGCGCCCGCGGCGCTGGGCCGGCGCGAGTGTGATCGACACCGTTACGGCGAGGTGGTGGGGTTCGGTCGGCTTCGATGCCGCCACGTCGGCGACGTGGAGTGGATCTTGGCGGCGGGCGCGGCGGGCTTCCCGGGATGCGGGACGCCGCGGCGCGTGCGGTCGGCCTGGACGGCGGGTGATCGATGCTCCTTCTTGCGCAAGGAATGCTTGACTCTTGCAGCGCCGGCGCGGCATTCTGCTCAGACACGCCGCGCCGCCACCGAAGCCGCCACAGAACGGGAACCGCCGCCGATGATCCCCGCCCCCGCCGCCACGCCGCCTGCCGCCGACGACAACTGGTGGCGCACCGCGGTCGTCTACCAGGTCTACGTCCGCAGCTTCGCCGACGCGAACGCCGACGGCGTCGGTGACCTCCAGGGCATCCGGCAACGCCTGCCCTACCTGCGCGACCTGGGCGTGGACGCGCTCTGGCTCACCCCCTTCTACACCTCGCCACAGGTCGACGCCGGCTACGACGTGGCCGACTACCGCGACGTGGACCCGCTCTTCGGCAACCTGACCGACTTCGACGAGATGATCACCGACGCCCACGCCCTGGGCCTGCGGATCATCGCCGACCTGGTGCCCAACCACACCTCAAGCGCGCACCCGTGGTTCACCGCGGCGCTCGCCGCCGGCCCGGGCTCGCCGGAACGCGAGCGCTACCTGTTCGCCGACGGCAGGGGCGAGCGGGGCGAGCTTCCCCCCAACGACTGGGAGAGCATCTTCGGCGGCCCGGCCTGGACCCGCGTGGTCGACGGGCAGTGGTACCTGCACCTGTTCGACCCGGCCCAACCCGACCTGAACTGGCGTCACCCCGAGGTGCGGGCCGAGTTCGAGGACATCCTGCGGTTCTGGCTCGACCGCGGGGTGGACGGCTTCCGGATCGACGTGGCACACGGGATGATCAAGGCCGAGGGCCTGCCGGACGTCGGCTTCAACTCGATGACCACCGGCCGGCGTCAGTCGGAGCTGCTCGGCAAGGGCCGGCTCCCCTACTTCGACCAGGACGAGGTGCACGACATCTACCGCTCCTGGCGGCCCATCCTGGACAGCTACCCGGGCGGCCGGATGGCGGTCGCCGAGGCGTGGGCCGAGACGCCGCAGCGGCTGGCCCGCTACATCGGCCCGGACGAGCTGCACCAGGCGTTCAGCTTCGACTTCCTCGACGCCACCTGGTCGGCCGACTCGTTCCGCAAGGTGATCGACACGGCGCTCGCCGAGTCGACGATCGTCGGCGCGCCGACCACCTGGGTGCTCTCCAACCACGACCGGCAACGCCACGTCACCCGGTACGGCGACGGCGAGGTCGGCCTGCGCCGCGCCCGGGCCGCCGCGCTGTTGATGTTCGCGCTGCCCGGCTGCGCCTACGTCTACCAGGGTGAGGAACTGGGCCTGCCGGAGGTGCTGGACATCCCCGACGACCTGCGTCAGGACCCGGCGTTCCGGCGCACCGGCGAGAGCCGGGACGGCTGCCGGGTGCCGATGCCGTGGAGCGGCGAGCTGGCCCCGTACGGCTTCGGGCCGGACGGCAGCGAGCTGAGCTGGCTGCCGGCCCCGGCGACCTGGCGGGCCCTCTCGGTGGCCGCCCAGACCCACGTGGCCGGCTCGACGCTTGAGCTCTACCGGACGGCGTTGCGGATCCGGGGTGCGCACCCGGCGCTGGCCGACCTCGGCGGCATCACCTGGCTGGAGACCGAGCCCGGGGTGCTGGCGTTCCGCCGCGCCGCCGGCGACACCGACCTGACCTGTGTGGTCAACCTCAGCGGCGCCGACGTGACGGTCGCCGGCCACGGCCGGCCGCTCGTCGCCAGCGCCGACCTCGCCGAGCGGGGCGACGGGCACGTCCTGCCGGTGGACGCGGCTGCGTGGTTCGAACGGCGTTGAGCCGGGTAACCCGCCATCGACCTGGCCGTCCGTCGTGCCCCGCGCCGACGGGCGGCTGGGCTGCCGACCCCTTGTGGTGGGGGGTGAGGTGGCGCCGGCCCCCGGGAGTCCGCTCCCGGGGGCCGGTGTCCGTGTCCGGCCGCGCCGGCGGTCAGCCGCCCTTGGCGGTGAGCAGCGCGGCGATCCGGGCGAACCCGGCGCGGATCTCGTCGGAGTCGGGCGGGTTCGCCGGCTGCGGCTCCGGCTGACGCTCGGCGGCCAGCTCCAACTCGTCGTCGATGATGTCCTCGAAGTCGCCGTAGAGATCCGCCTGGTCGACCTCGGCGGCCTCGTCCGCGGCGGCGATCTGGGCGGCGGCGATCTCGCCGCGGATCTCCTCCGGCGTCAGCGCCGGCAGCAGCGGCTCCACCACCGCCATCAGTTGTTCCTCGGCCACCACCGCCTCGGCCAACGCCAGCGCGTGCGGCCGTTCGTACGGCCCGCAGACCACCGGCTCCCACTCGTCCTCGGCGGCGAGCGGGCCGAACGTGATGATCCAGGGCAGGCCCCGCATCGGCGAGTCGTCCGGCAGGTCCAGTGTCACGAGTGCGCCCACGCGCCCATCATCGCCGTTCCGCATCCACGCGGGGAGCGCAATCGCTCATCCCCCGCCCCCCGGGGTGCCCGGATCGGTCTCCTCGTCGAGCACGTCCGCCTCCACGTCCACCTCCCGCGCCCCGCCCTCGGCCAGGTCGACCACCCGGCCGTACCGGCTGGTGGCGGCGAGCGCGGCGCCGAAGAGCACCAGTTGGTTGAGCAGGTAGAGGTAGAGCAGCAGGCCCACGGCGGTCGCCACCACCGTGTACGCCGGGTTCCGCTCGGTGCGCACCACGTAGTAGCGCCCCACGGTGTTGAGCAGGGTGATCCCGACCGCGACCATCAGCACCGCCGGACGCAACCGTCGCCGGCTCATCCGCAGCCGGGGCACGGCCAGCAGCAGCGCGGCGGCGAGCACGGCGTTGACGAGCACGCTGAGCACCGCGCTGACCGTGGTCAGGCCGACCGAGCCGGTGCTGCGCAGCAGGAAACGCAGCAGCGACTCCAGCGCGTCGACGGCGGCGACCGAGACGAAGAGCAGCACGAAGACCGCGACCAGCACACCCAGGTCGACCAGGCGGCGCACCACGATGTTGCCGGGTTGCTGGTTGAAGCCGTACATCAGCCGCTGCGACGAGCGGATCGCCTCCACCCACCCGATGCCGGTGAAGACCAGGATGACCAGGCCGACCACGCCGACGGTGCTGCTGCTCTCGGAGATCTGCGCCGGGTCGAGGAAGGGCAGGTTCTCCCGGAGGAAGTCGGCCGCCGCGCGGCTGACGTCCTCGTTGTCCCGCAGCACCGCGCCGAAGACCCAGTACGCGACGAGCGCGAGCGCGAACACGGCGAAGAACCCGTAGTAGGCGATGGCGGCGGCGAGCCGCCCGGCGAGCAGGTCGGCGTAGAGCGTCCCGGCCTGCCACAGGTGGTCGAAGACCGGTGAACGGCCGCGGGCCGCGTCGATCCGGCGTCCCGCCGCCGCCTCGATCCGGCCGAAGACGTTCACCCCGCCATCCTCGCCGATCACCGCCCCCGGCGGAGGAGGCCCGGCCGGTCGAGTGTTCAGCGCCCGCCGCCGAGCCGGAAGTCGCGGCGGGGCTGCCACCGGGTCGCCCCGCTGTGTGAGAAGAGCGTGAACGCCTCCACCTCGAACAGCGCGGAGAAGTCGGCCAGGTCCTCGTACGCCTTGTCGAGCACCTCGGGCGGCACGTCCTGCGCCACGGTGACGTGCGGGTGGTAGGGAAAGCGCGTCTCGCGGCGCAGCTCGGGGGCCGAGTTGATGGCGGAGGCGAGCAGTTCGCACTCGCTGATCCCGGCGGCGACCGTCACGAAGACCACCTGGGTGACCGGCCGGAACGTGCCGGTGCCGCGCAGGTGCAGCGTGAACGGCAGGTGCGCGGCGGCCACCCGGGCCAGGTGTTCCTCGACCGGGGGCAGCGCGCGTACCGGGATCTCGGTGGGCCCGAGCAGGGTGACGTGGGCCGGGACGGCCTGCGGGTCGCCGGCCTCCACCCGGCGGCGGGTGAGCAGCCCGCCCCACGGCTCGGGGATGTCGACCGCGATCCCGATCTGGATCGTGCCCTCGCTGTCGGGCGCCGCGGCACTGCCCGCCACGTCGCGTGCCGTCCCTCCGGTCACCGCCTGCGTCACCGCCTCCGCTCCACCCGGGCCGCTACTCGAACCGCACCGGCGGGAAGAAGCCGACCCGCTCGTACGCGGTGTGCAGCGTGTCGGCCGCCACCGCCCGGGCCTTCTCCGCGCCCTGCGCGAGCAACTTGTCGAGCTGGGCCGGGTCGTCCAGGTAGCCGTTGGTGCGCTCCTGGACCGGGGTGACGAACTCCCGCACCACCTCGGCGAGGTCCTTCTTGAGGTCGCCGTAACCCCTGCCGTCGTACGCCGCGACCAGGTCGTCCATGCCCCGGCCGGAGAGCGCGGAGTAGATGGTGAGCAGGTTGGAGACGCCGGGCTTGCCCACCGCGTCGAAAACGATCTCGCGACCGGTGTCGGTGACCGCCGAACGGATCTTCTTGGCCGACCGCGCCGGGTCCTCCAGCAGGTCGATGATGCCGGCCGGGGAGGAGGACGACTTCGACATCTTGGCCGTCGGATCCTGCAAGTCGGTAATCTTGGCAGTGTCCTTCACGATATGCGGCGCCGGCACCGTGAACGTCTGACCGAACAACGAGTTGAACCGCTGTGCCAGGTCGCGGGAAAGCTCCAGGTGCTGCCGCTGGTCCTCGCCGACCGGCACCGCGTGCGCCTGGTAGAGCAGGATGTCGGCGGCCTGGAGGATCGGGTACGTGAACAGGCCGACACTTGCCCGCTCGCTGCCCTGCTTCTGCGACTTGTCCTTGAACTGGGTCATCCGGCTGGCCTCGCCGAACCCGGTGATGCATCCGAGCACCCAGGTCAACTGCGGGTGCTCGGGCACCTGCGACTGGACGAACAGCGTGCTGCGCTCCGGGTCGAGGCCCAGCGCGAAGAGCTGCGCCGCGGCCACCCGGCTGCGCCGCTTCAGCACCTGGGGGTCGTGGCCCGCGGTGATCGCGTGCAGGTCCACCACGCAGTAGAACGCGTCGTGGCTGTCCTGCAGGGCCACCCAGTGCCGCAGCGCGCCCAGATAGTTGCCGAGGTGGAACGAGTCGGCGGTCGGCTGGATGCCGGAGAAGACGCGCGGGCGGACGGGTACGTCGGACATGGCGGCAATTCTGTCAGCAAGCCCCGGGATCCGTCATGACGGGCCGGCGGGTCGGACGGGTACGGGCGGCAGCGGGCCGCTGACCTCGCGTCGGGGCTCGGGCAGCCGCAGCGCGGAGACCGCCAGGCGGGACACCCGCCGGCCGTCGAGCGCCAGCACCCGCAGCAGCCAGCCCTCCGGATCGGTGACGTCCGATCCGTCCGTCGGGTCGACCGCCACCGGGACCTCGTCGCCGGCCACCGGCAGCCGGCCCAGCGCGGCCATCACGTACCCGCCGACCGTCTCGTACGGGCCGGCGGGCAGCGGCACGCCGGTGCGCTCGGCGAAGTCGACCAGGTTGAGCCGGCCGTCGACCACGGCGGGCAGCCCGGCGGACTCCGTCCCGGGCGGGGCGTGGTCCTCGTCGTAGATCTCCCCGACCAGTTCCTCGACCAGGTCCTCGCAGGTGACGATGCCGGCGGTGCCGCCGTACTCGTCGACCACCACGGCCAGGTGGTGCCCCTCGCGGCGCATCTCGGTGAGCGCGGCGAGCACCCGCTTGCTGCCCGGCAGCCGTTTCACCTCGCGGATCAGCTCGGCGACGGCGACCGGGCCGGCCGGTTCCGGGCGCAGCAGCACGTCCCGCAGGTGCACCAGGCCGACCACGTCGTCAGGGGTGCCGTCCACCACCGGGTAGCGGGTGTGCGGGTCGTCCCGGACCAGCCGCTGCGCCTGCGCCATGGAGTGCCCGGCGGAGAGGAAGACGACCTCGGTGCGGGGCACCATCACCTCGCGTACCAGCCGCGCGCCGGCCGTCAGCACCTCGTCGATGATCCGCCGCTCGTCCGGGTCGAGCACCGTGTTCGCCGCGACCAGGTCGCGCAGCTCGGCTTCGCTGATCCGTTCCCGCCCGGCGGTGGGACTCGCCCCGAGCAGGCCGGTGACCATGCGGGTCGCGCCGTCGGCGGCTCGCACCACCAGGCGGGCCACGGCCCGGGCGAGCGGGCCGGGTTCGCGTCGGGGCCGCCCCGGCGGTCGTCGCCGGGGCCCGGGACCACCCGCTTCCCGCATGACAAGCATGGTAGACATCGAGCGCTGGCGAACCGGCCCGATGTTCGGATCTGTTCGGCCCTGATGCTTTGCGGTGGAATGAAGTGACGCGCACTCGACCCGCCGCCCCGGGCGCGCCGGCCGTAGGGTGATCACGGACGGCCGACACGGACGCGGCCAGGCAGGAGGACCGACGTGAAACTGCTCGTCACCGGCGGCGCCGGCTACATCGGCAGCGTGGTGACCCGGATGCTGCTCGACCACGGCCACCAGGTGACGGTGCTGGACGACCTGCGCACCGGGCACCGCGAGGCGCTCGCCCCCGAGGCGACCCACGTGGACCTGCCCGTGCACGAGGCCGCCCGGGTGCTCACCCCCGACGCCGGGTTCGACGGCGTGCTGCACTTCGCCGCCCTGATCGCCGCCGGTGAGTCGATGATCCGCCCGGAGCTGTACTGGGACACCAACACCGTCGGCTCGCTCGCCCTGCTCGACGCGGTCCGCGCCGCCCGGGTCCCGCGGATGGTCTTCTCCTCCACCGCCGCCGTCTACGGCAACCCCACCGAGCTGCCCATCCCGGAAACCGCCGTCAAGGCCCCCACCAACACCTACGGGGCGACGAAGCTGGCCGTCGACATGGCGCTCACCTCCGAGGCGATCGCGCACGAGCTGGGCGCCGTCTCGCTGCGCTACTTCAACGTCGTCGGGGCCTACCTGCGCGACGGGCAGGCCATCGGCGAGCGGCACGACCCGGAGACGCACCTCATCCCGATCGCGCTCGACGTGGCCGCCGGCCGGCGCGAGAAGCTCCAACTCTTCGGCGACGACTACCCCACCGTCGACGGCACCTGCGTCCGCGACTACATCCACGTCGAGGACCTGGCCCGCGCCCACCTGCTCGCGCTCGACGCGGCCACGCCGGGCCGGCACCGGATCTACAACCTCGGCAACGGCAACGGCTTCACCAACCGTCAGGTCGTCGACGTGGTCCGCGAGGTCACCGGGCACCCGCTGCCGGTCGAGGTGGCGCCGCGCCGCGAGGGCGACCCCGCCGAGCTGGTCGCCTCGTCCGCGCTGGCCCGCGACGAGCTGGGCTGGGTGCCTGCGAAGCCGACCCTCCAGGACATGGTCGGCGACGCCTGGGCGTTCTACCGCGAGCACATCGCGGGCGCACGCCCGTGAGCGCGAGGAGTGAGCCGGGGTTGCGAGCCCCGCAGTCGCGAACGAAAGATGGCACAGCATGAGCGATGTCGCCGACCGCGCCACCGCCGGCTTCCGGCAGCGGTACGCCACCGAGCCGGCCGGCCGCTGGGCCGCTCCCGGGCGGGTCAACCTGATCGGCGAGCACACCGACTACAACGACGGCTTCGTGCTGCCCTTCGCGCTTCCGCTGCGTACCGTCGTCGCCGCGGCGCCCGGCCCGGACGGGCGCTGGACGGTCTGGTCGGAGCTGGACGACGAGCCGGTGGAGTTCGGCGCCGAGGCGGCCGACGAGCCCGGCCGGGTCGAGGGCTGGGCCGCCTACGTGGCCGGCGTGGTCTGGGCGCTGCGCGCCGCCGGCCTCGACGTCCCGGGCGCGCGACTCGCCATCGCCTCCGACGTCCCGGTCGGCTCCGGGCTCTCCTCGTCCGCCGCCATCGAGTCGGCGGTGCTGGCCGCCCTGGTCGACCTCGGCGGGCTGGACCTGCCCGCCGAGCGGTGGCCCCGGCTCGCCCAGCGCGCCGAGAACGACTACGTCGGCGCGCCGACCGGGATCATGGACCAGTCCGCGGTCATCCGGGGCCGGGAGGGGCACGCCCTCTTCCTCGACTGCCGCACCGAGGAGATCGAGCAGATCCCGTTCGACCTGGACGCCGCCGGGCTGGCCGTGCTTGTCATCGACTCACGCGCGCCGCACCGACACGCCGACGGGGAGTACGCCGCCCGGCGGAAGAGCTGCGAACGGGCCGCCGCGACGCTCGGGGTGACCGCCCTGCGCGACGTGCCCACCGCCGACCTCGACGCGGCGCTGGCCCGCCTCGACGACGACGAGACCCGCCGCCGGGTCCGGCACGTGGTCACCGAGAACCAGCGGGTGCTCGACACCGTCGCGTTACTCCGCGCCGACCGGGTCCGCGAGGCCGGGCCACTGCTGACCGCCTCGCACGCCTCGATGCGCGACGACTTCGAGATCACCGTCCCGGAGATCGACGTCGCGGTCGAGGCGGCGCTCCACGCCGGGGCGTACGGCGCGCGGATGACCGGCGGCGGTTTCGGCGGCTGCGTGCTCGCCCTGGTCGACGCGGACGCCGCCGACACGGTGGCCGCCGCCGTCCGGACCGCGTACGCCGGGCGCGGCTTCTCCGCCCCCGGCACCCTGACCGTCCTCCCCGCCGGCGGCGTCACCCGGTTGTAAGGCGGGGGCCCTTCTTAACACCCGTGTGTTAAGAAGGGCCCCCGCCTATCAAAAAACCTCAGCCACCTTCGACGATCATGCCGGCGCCGACCGTGCGGTTCGTCGCCTCGTCGATGATGATGAAGCCGCCGGTGGTGCGGTTGCGGCGGTATTCGTCGGCGAGCAACGGAACGGTGGTTCGCAGCCGGATCCGGCCGATCTCGTTGAGTTTCAGTTCGCCTGCCGCCTCGTCCCGGTGCAGCGAGTTGATGTCCAGCCGGTAGTGCAGGTCGCGGACGATCGCCCGGGCCGAGCGGGTGGTGTGCTTGATCGCGTACCTGCCGCCCACCTGGAGCGGCCGGCTCTCGTCCATCCAGCAGACCATCGCCTCGATGTCCTGCGCGACCATCGGGGCGTTGTTCGGCCGGCAGATCATGTCGCCCCGGGAGATGTCGATCTCGTCGGTCAGCCGGACCGTCACCGACATCGGCGGGAACGCCTCGTCCACCGGGCCGTCGGCCGTCTCCACCGCGGCGATCCGGCTGGTGAACCCTGAGGGCAGCACCATCACCTCGTCGCCGGGCTTGAGGACGCCGGAGGCGACCTGGCCGGCGTAGCCGCGGTAGTCGGTGACGGTGGTGGACTGTGGGCGGATGACGTACTGCACGGGGAAGCGGACGTCGACGAGGTTGCGGTCGGAGGCGATGTGGACGTGTTCCAGGTGGTGCAGCAGCGACGGGCCTTCGTACCAGGGCATGTTCTCCGACCGGGAGACGATGTTGTCTCCGCGTAGCGCGGAGACCGGCACCACGGTCAGGTCCGGGGCGTCGAGTTTCGCGGCGAACGCGGTGAACTCGTCGGCGATCCGCTCGAACACCTCCTGCGACCAGTCGACCAGGTCCATCTTGTTGACACACAACACCAGGTGCGGCACCCGCAACAGCGAACACAGGAACGCATGCCGGCGGGACTGCTCCACCAAACCCTTACGCGCGTCCACCAGGATCAACGCCAGATCCGCCGTCGACGCCCCGGTCACCATGTTCCGCGTGTACTGGATGTGCCCCGGCGTGTCGGCGATGATGAACTTACGCCGCGGCGTGGCGAAGTACCGATACGCCACATCGATCGTGATGCCCTGCTCCCGCTCCGCCCGCAATCCGTCGGTCAGCAACGCCAAATTCGTGTACTCGTCGCCCCGCGCCGCGCTGACCGCCTCCACCGCGGCCAACTGGTCACTGAACAACGACTTCGTGTCATACAACAACCGGCCGATCAACGTCGACTTACCGTCGTCGACGCTACCGGCGGTCGCGAACCGCAACAGGTCCATCGGCCGCGCGGCGGTCTCACCGTCGGCCGGGGCCAGGATGTCGACGCTCATCAGAAGTAGCCCTCTCGCTTACGGTCCTCCATCGCGGCCTCACTGACCCGATCGTCACCCCGGGTCGCGCCCCGCTCGGTGATCCGCGTCGCGGCCACCTCCTCGATCACCTTCTCCACCGTGTCCGCGTCCGAGCGGACCGCCGCCGTGCAGGAGGCGTCACCCACCGTCCGATACCGCACCCGGGCCGTGAACGGCTCCTCACCCGCCCGCGCCCGGAAAAACTCGTTCACCGCGTAGAACATCCCATCCCGCTCGATCACCTCCCGCTCGTGCGCGAAGTAGATCGACGGCAACGGAATCCGCTCCCGCGCGATGTAGTGCCAGACGTCCAACTCGGTCCAGTTCGACAACGGGAACACCCGGATCGACTCACCCGGATGATGCCGACCGTTGTACAACGACCACAACTCCGGACGCTGGTTCTTCGGATCCCACTGCCCGAACTCGTCCCGGAAGCTGAACACCCGCTCCTTCGCCCGCGCCTTCTCCTCATCCCGCCGCGCCCCACCGAACAACGCGTCGAACCGATGCTTCTCCACCGCGTCCAACAACACCGGCGTCTGGATCCGGTTCCGCGTACCATCCGCCGCCTCCCGCACCACACCCGCGGTCAACGCCTCCGGCACACTCGCCACGATCAACTGCAACCCCAACTCCGCCACCCGCCGATCCCGGTACTCCAACACCTCAGCGAAGTTGTGCCCCGTATCCACATGCATCACCGGAAACGGGATGTTCGCCGGCGCGAACGCCTTCTGCGCCAACCGCAACATCACGATCGAGTCCTTACCACCGGAGAACAGCAACACCGGCCGCTCCATCTCCGCGACCACCTCACGCATCACGAAGACGCTCTCCGCCTCCAACTCGTCGAGGTGCGACACCTGGTACGCGACGGGGGCCGTCATGACACGAACTCGATTCGCTCGGAACCGTACATCGGGAATCCAGACCTTTCCGGTCGGAGTCGTGAAGAAGAACGCTCAGGTTACCCGGAATGCCGCTGCAACGCTGCAAGCAACCGACTCGCGAGATCCTTGCGGCAGACCAGCAGATCCGGTAGGCGCGGGTCGGCCTCGTTGTATTTCAGCGCAGAACCGTCGATCCGGGAAGCATGCAGTCCGGTGGCCGTCGCCACAGCGACCGGAGCGGCGGAGTCCCACTCGTACTGGCCGCCCGCGTGGATGTACGCGTCGACCTCACCGGTGACCACGGCGGCGATCTTCGCGCCCGCCGAGCCCATCGGAACCAGATGAGCGCCGACGTCCTCTGCCAGATCGGTCAGGAAAACCGGCGGACGGCTACGACTGGCCGCCAACCGGATGGTCCGCGCGCCGCCCGCCGACCTCGACTCCACAGGCATCGGCGGGTACGCCGGCGGGTAGTCCGTGCCCACCACCCGGTGCTGCGCCGGCAGGCCCACCGCGCCCGCCACCAGGCCGTGCGGCGTGGACGCCCGCCGCGACCAGAGCGCCACGTGCACCGCCCAGTCCGCGCGCCCCTCCTCCGCGTACTCCCGGGTGCCGTCCAACGGATCGACGATCCACACCCGGTCGGCGGCCAGTCGGGCCGGCGCCTCGCCGCCCACCCCGGCCGACCGCGCGCCCACGTCCTCCTCCGACAGCACCGCGTCCGCCGGACGCCACTTCGCCAACTCGGTCCGGATCAGGTCGTGCGAGACCTTGTCCCCGGCCGACCGCAACGCCTCCGCGTCCCCGAAGCCCACCTCCGCGCGCAGATCCACCAACGCCTGCCCGGCCCGCGACGCCAGCCAGCGGGCGAACGCGCCGTCGATCACCGGAGGACTGACCATGGTCTCACCGCTCCCGTCGCCGGCCTTCGCCCACCTCGCGCAGGCGCAGACTACCGGCCGGCTCCGGACGAGCCGCTCAGGCCCCGTGGTACAGGTTCTGCGTCGGCTCCACACCCTTGGTGACCACCGACTCCACCACGTCCGCCGCGCGATCCACCAGGAACTCCAGCTCCTTGCGCTCGGCGGCGGAGAAATCCGAGAGTACGAAGTCCGCCGGGTCCTGCCGGCCCGGAGGCCGCCCGACCCCGAACCGCACCCGTACGTAGTCCTTCGTGCCGAGCGACTTCGACATCGACCGCAGGCCGTTGTGACCGCCCTCGCCCCCACCGCACTTCACCCGCACCTGCCCGTACGGGATGTCCAGCTCGTCGTGCACCGCGATCACCCGGGCCGGCGGGATCTTGTGGAACTGGGCCAGCCCGGCGACCGGGCCACCGGAAAGGTTCATGTAGGTGAGCGGCTTCACCAGCACCAGCTTCGGGCCGCCGAACCCCAGCCGCCCCTCGGCGGCCTCGGCCACCGCCCGCCGGTGCCGGCCGAACTTCGCGCCCACCCGGGCGGCCAGCAGGTCGGCCACCATGAACCCGACGTTGTGCCGGTTGTGCGCGTACTCCCGACCGGGGTTGCCCAGGCCGACCACCAGCCACGGCCCCGCCTCGTCCGTCACCCCGACGCCCCTTCCCGCTCGCTACCCCGCCACCCGCCCCGATACGCCGACAGGCGCCCCCGGACCACCGGGGACGCCTGTCGCACAGCCTGCGGACCGGTCAGGCCTCGGTCTTCGCCTCGGCCGGAGCCTCTCCGCCCTCGGCGGCCGGAGCGCCCTCCGGCGCCTCGGCGGTCTCCTCGCCGGCGCCGGCCTCGGCCTCCTCGGTGGCCTCCTCGACCTCGGGGAGGGTGGCCTCGAGCTGCTCGGCGGTCGGGGCGGCGGTCACCGAGGCGACCGGCAGCTCCCCGTCCACGGCCAGCTCGACACCGGCCGGCAGCTCGACGTCGCCCGCGGTGACCACGGTGCCCGCCTCGGCGCCGTCGATCGACGCCTCCAGGTGGTCCGGCACCTTGGTCGCGTCGGCGGTCACCGACAGGGTGTCGTGGTCGTGCACGATCAGGGTGTCCCGCGCCGCCTCACCGGTCAGCTGGACCGGGACCTCGACCGTGACCTTCTCGCCCCGGCGGACCAGGAGCAGGTCCACGTGCTCGAAGGAGTCCCGGATCGGGTCACGCTGGATCGCCTTCGGCAGCGCCAGCACCTGGGTGCCGTCGCTGACCTCGATCGCGAAGAGCTGGTTCGCACCGCCCTTGCGGATCGCCGCGGCGAACTCCCGCGCCGGCAACGCGATGTGCGTGGGCTTCTCGCCGTGGCCGTACAGCACGGCGGGCACCTTGCCGGCCCGGCGGGTACGACGGGCACCACCCTTGCCGAACTCGGTGCGGGGCTCGGCGCTGATCTTTACCTCGGACACGGGGAAACTCCTGATGCTTCGCTGCGGCGGCTTGTCGTCTGGCGGTGCTGGGCGAGGGGCTCGCTGGGGCTCAAGGTCATGAACGACCGCCCGGAGCACCGCGTCGATGACGGCGCCTCCGTGCGGTGCTATTCAGCAGCCCGCCGGGCACCCTCGCCGTGGCAACCGCACCAGTCTACCCGAGCGAAATCCGGGCCCTCCGGCAGTCCCCGTATCACCGTCGCGGCCGGCGCGCAGGGCAACGGCCCGGCCGCCGGACGAGCCGGCGGCCGAACCCGACGATCAGCTCAGGCCACCGAAGAGGGTGGTCACCGAACCATCGTCGAAGACCTCGCGGATCGCCCGGGCCAGCAGCGGGGCGATCGACAGCACGGTCAGCTTGTCGAGCTGCTTCTCCGGCGGCAACGGCAGCGTGTTCGTCACCACGACCTCGCTGATCGGGCTGTTCTTCAGCCGCTCGGTCGCCGGATCCGACAACAGCGCGTGGGTCGACGCCACCACGATCTCCGCCGCTCCCGACTCCTTCAGGATGTCGGCCGCCTTGGCGATCGTGCCGCCGGTGTCGATCATGTCGTCCACGATCAGGCACACCCGGCCCTCGACCTCACCGACCACGCGGTTCGCCACCACCTGGTTCGGCTTCATCGGGTCCCGCGTCTTGTGGATGAACGCCAGCGGGCAGCCACCCAGCCGGTCCGTCCACCGCTCGGCCACGCGCACCCGACCCGAGTCCGGCGCCACCACCGTCATCGGCCGGCCCGCATAGCGGTGCTCGACGTACTCGGCCAGAATGTCCATCGCGAACAGGTGGTCCACCGGCCCGTCGAAGAAACCCTGGATCTGCGCGGTGTGCAGATCCACGGTGAGGATCCGGTTCGCGCCCGCGGTCTTCAACAGGTCGGCCACCAGCCGCGCCGAGATCGGCTCCCGGCCCCGGTGCTTCTTGTCCTGCCGGGAGTAGGGGTAGAACGGCAACACCACGGTGATCCGCTTGGCCGAACCGCGCTTCAGCGCGTCGACCATGATCAGGGTCTCCATGACCCACGTGTTCACCCCGTGCGTCACGGACTGCACCACGAAGGCGTCCGACCCACGCACCGAGTCCTTGAACCGTACGAAGATCTCACCGTTGGCGAACTCGTACGCGTCGGTGGGCGTCGGCGCGACGCCGAGCACCTCACCGATCTCCTTGGCCAGCTCCGGAAAACCCCTCCCGGAAAAGAGCATCAGGCTCTTGCGGTTCTCGGCGACGATGCTGCCCATGGGCCCGTCTGCTCCCGTGTGTCGGTGGTGCCCGGCGGCGGTGGGGCCGGGGACTGTTCGGTTGCAGTATCCCCCGGGTTCACCGGTCCACCCACGGCCCGGCCGTCCCCGTGGGTTCAGTCACCTTCGCTTGCCGCGCCGCCCGGCTCCGACGCACCCTCACCGGACCGACGCGCCGCCTGCGCAGCCGCCGACTCGGGCCGCTTGCGCAGCACCCAGCCCTCCACGTTGCGCTGCTGACCCCGCGCCACCGCCATCGCGCCCGCCGGCACGTCCGCGACGATCACCGACCCGGCCGCGGTGTACGCGCCGTCACCCACCCGCACCGGCGCCACGAACATGTTGTCCGCCCCGGTGCGCGCGTGACTACCGATCGTGGTGTGGTGCTTGCGCACCCCGTCGTAGTTGACGAAGACCGTGGCCGCGCCGATGTTGCTGTGATCGCCGATCGTCGCGTCCCCCACGTACGACAGGTGAGGCACCTTCGAGCCCTCCCCGATCGACGCCTTCTTGGTCTCCACGAACGTGCCGACCTTCGCCTTACGGGCCAGCCGCGACTCCGGCCGCAGGTAGGCGTACGGCCCGACGCTCGCCTGCGGGCCGACCTCGGCGCCCACCGCGTGGCTGCGCACCACGCTCGCGTCCTCGCCCACCACGGTGTCGACAAGCGTGGTGTCCGGACCCACGAGCGCGCCCGCGCCGACCACCGTGGCGCCCTGCAACTGGGTGTTCTGGTCGATCACGGCGTCCCGCTCCACGGTGACCGTCACGTCGATCCAGGTGGTGTGCGGGTCGAGGATGCTCACCCCGGTGCGCATCCAGCCCTCGTTGACCCGGTCGCGCAGGAGCTGGCGCAGCCCCGCCAACTCCACCCGGTCGTTGCAACCGAGCGTCTCCACGTGGTCGGGCGCGCAGTGCACCACCACCGGCTCGCCCGCGTCCCGGAGCAGGGCGAACACGTCGGTCAGATATTCCTCGCCCTGGTCGTTGTCGGTGGAGAGCTTGCCCAGCGCCTCCCGTAGCCGGGCCACGTCGAACGCGTAGATGCCCGCGTTGATCTCCCGCAGCGCACGCTGCGCGGGCGTGGCGTCGCGCTCCTCGACGATCTGCTCCAACCGCCCGTGCGCGTCCCGCACGATCCGCCCCAGGCCGGTCGGGTCCGGCACCTCGGCGGCCAGCACGGTCGCCGCCGCCGCACCCTCCTCGTGCGCCTCGACCAGGGCCGCGACCGTCTCCGGACGCAGCAACGGCACATCTCCGTTGATCACCACGACGGTGCCCGTCGCGTCCGGCGCCGCGTCCAACGCGATCCGGACCGCGTGCCCGGTGCCGAGCTGGCGCTCCTGAAGCACCGGGACGGCCGTCGGGGCGACCTCGGCCAGGTGTGCCCGCACCTGGTCGGCGCCGTGGCCGACCACCACCATCGTGTGGTCCGCGCCCAACGGCCCGGCCGCGGCCAGGACGTGACCGAGCAGGGTGCGACCGAGAAGGGGGTGCAGCACCTTGGGCATGGACGACTTCATCCGCTTGCCCTCACCGGCGGCGAGCACGACAACGGTGCGGAGGTGGGGCTGGGGCACGACGTGGCTCCCGTCGGGACGGCGACAGTCTCGCGGTCATGCTAACCACGCGACTCGCCCCAATTCGCATCCGGCCGCACAAACGCCGTCCACCCGAGGTGAATTCGGCGACTGAGCTGGGGTGCCTGGATTCGAACCAGGAGCTCAAGGCTCCAAAGGCCTGCGGGTTGCCGTTACCCCACACCCCATTGCCATGTCAAGACCTACGGACCAGCCTCCTCGACTTGCCCGTCCGCGATCCGGAACAGCTCGGAGATCATACCTTCGATCCGCCAGTAGAGCGCACGGCTGCGCGGCACAGTGATCACGAGGCAGCCGTGATAGGTGTCTCCGGTGTTGCGCCGCATCGTTGTCGGGTTGTGCCGCTTCAGCGCGGTGCGGCGGAACCGCTCCAGTGGCAGCCGCAGCCGCTGCGCCCACCAATCGACGGCAGCCTCGGCATCAGCCGACTCATGGATGCTTACCCGGTAGGTCGGCACCGCCCGATCGACCCCGCAGACTTCGAGGAAGCGCAGGAACAACGCCAGCAGACCGGGGTCGGTGTTGACGAACTGCATCGTCACCGGCCGCCGCCACGGCTTGGACTTGGCTCCTTCGCACCAGTAGATCGCCGCGCCCAGCACCAGCAGGTCCCGTTCGTTGAGGCCACCCACCACACCGGCAGCCCTGGCCTGCTCGGCTGCCTGCGCCGCGTCCCGCGACTCCCGGTACGCGCTCCAGCGGGCCTCCGTCATCACCTTCGAGTGCGCGCGACGCCGCTCGGCCGTCGCCGCGTCCGGATCCAGCGGCAGGTGACGCACCCACTGGTAGGCCGTCGACTTCGCCACCCCGAGCTGCTCCGCGATCTGGTTCACCGACCGACCGGCCTTCCGCAGACGCACGGCCTCGGCGCGGTCGTCATCCCGAGCGCGGGGTCGACGGGTCCGTTCGGGAGGGGGAATTCCGCGCAGCATCGCGTAGACCCTGTCCCTACCCATGCCCAGCCGGGCCTGAATCTCCGCTACGGAGAGCTGTTCTTCGACGCGCAGACGGCGCGCCTCGATGGCGAGTGGATCGAGGGCCAGCGGATCGGTCACCACCCGAAATTAGAACAGGCGTACGACAGAATCGGCGTCGGTCAGCCCGAGGGGCCCGGGCCTGGCAGGATGGGCGGGTGACCGACGTTCCCGGCAGCGACCGCAGTCGTCGGCGGGCTGTCCCGGCGACCAAGCCCTCCCGGGTGCGCATGTCCGCGACCCAGCGGCGCGAGCAGTTGATCTCGATCGCCCGGCAGATCTTCGCCGAACGCGGATTCGACGCCACCTCGATCGAGGAGGTGGCGGCGCGGGCCAAGGTCTCCAAGCCGGTGGTCTACGAGCACTTCGGCGGCAAGGAGGGGCTCTACGCGGTGGTGGTGGACCGGGAGGTCCGCTCCCTGTTGGAGCGGATCACCACGGCGTTGACCGCGGGCCACCCGCGCGAGTTGCTGGAGCAGGCCGCGCTGACGTTGCTGACCTACATCGAGGAGGAGACCAGCGGGTTCCGGGTGCTGGTCCGCGAGTCGCCGCTGATGTCCGCGACGGGCAACTTCAGCAGTGTGATGAACGACGTCGCGCACCAGGTGGAGCACATCCTCGGCGCGGAGTTCCACAGCCGGGGGTACGACCCGAAGCTGGCGGAGCTCTATTCGCAGGCGCTCGTGGGCATGGTGGCGCTGGCCGGGCGCTGGTGGCTGGAGGTGCGCAAGCCGCGCAAGGAGACGGTGGCGGCGCATCTGGTGAACCTGGCCTGGAACGGCCTGTCGCACCTGGAGTCGAAGCCGGGCCCGATCAGCGGTTAGGGCCCTCGGCGACCGGGTGGTAGCGGCGGCGACGCTCCTCCTCGGCGTGTTCGGGCGGCCCGACCTTGTCGTAGAGGCCGGTGGCGAGCAGGATCAGCCCGAACAGCATGGACACGACGACCGTGGACATGGAGAAGTTCAGGAAGTTCGCCGAAGTCTGCAGCACGGCCATCATCAGGATGCCGGTGACCAGGAAGACCACCCCGGCGGTGAGGTTCATGTAGTGGCCGAGGTTGTCGCGGCGCGACGCGCCCACGATCAGGACCGCGCCGAACACCACCGAGACCAGCGAGAAGGCCAGGTTGGTACGCAGCCCGAGGGCCCAGTTGCTGTCCCGCCCGAACAGCCCGTCGCCCCAGGTCTCAAACACGCCCCAGACGCCGAAGACCAGGATGTAGAGGCCGACGAGCCCGGACAGCACCCGGTAGAGCGGTCGCGCGGGGTGGTTCACCGGGAAGTGCGCCATGCTGCCCTCCAACCGTGGAGACCGATTCGGGGCAATTGTCACCCGAGCCGCCCGCCTCCGTCCCGGAAAGACGCCGACGGCCCGGCGCGCTGCGCCGGGCCGTCGGGTGGTTCCGGATCAGAGCACCAGGCGGGCCTTCTGCCAGGCCTCGTGCTCGTCGTCGCTGCCGACCTTGCCGTACATGCCGACCACCAGGAGCACCAGCGAGAGGGTCAGCACCACGACCACCGTCATGATCGAGAAGTTGAGGACGTTGGCGTCGGTCTGGAGGAACGCCAGCGCGGCCAGGCCGATGACCATCAGGGTGTACGCCAGCCACTGGTTGACCGCCACGTCGAGGTTGCGGCCGATCGCCACACCGACCAGGATCACCACGCCGAGCAGCACCGACAGCAGCGAGAAGCCCATGTTGGTGCCCTGGCCGAGCACCTTCGTGTCGTCCTGGGCGAAGAAGTCGTCGCCGGCGCTGGCGATGACGCCGAGGACGCCGAAGACGACGAAGTAAAGACCAACGAGCCCGCCGATCGCCCGGAAGATCGGCCGCGCGGGGTGGTTGACGGGGGTGTGGGCCATCTCTGCGTCTCCAAAGACCGAACGGGTGAGAGTTTCCGCTGATTGTCCCGTACGGCGGTCAGTGACGCCGCACACCCCCCACCCTCAGCCGCCGGGCAGTTCCTCGGCCAGCGCCAGCCAGGTCTCCTCGGTGCGGTCCCGCTCGGCCCGCACCTCCTTGAGCTGTGCGTCCAACTCGGCGACCCGGGCGTAGTCGGTGGCGTTGGCGGCGAGCTGCTCGTGCAGGCCCGCCTCCTTCTGTTCGAGCTTGGCGATCTGCCGTTCCAGCCGGTTGAGTTCCTTCTTCGCGGTGCGTACCTCGGCGGCGGACATGCCGTCGCGGGCCGGGGCGGCCGTGCCGGGGGTGAGGTCGGCGGGCGCCGGGCCACCGGCGGCTGCGGCGCGCGCGAGGTATTCGTCGACGCCGCCGGGCAGGTGCACGAGCCGCCCGTCGCCGAACATGCCGTACGCGACCTCGGTGACCCGCTCGATGAGATAGCGGTCGTGGCTGGCCACCACTATGGTGCCGGGCCAGGAGTCGAGCAGGTCCTCAAGCGCGGCGAGGGTGTCGGTGTCCAGGTCGTTCGTGGGCTCGTCGAGCAGCAGCACGTTGGGCTCGCCGGCGAGCAGCCGCAGCATCTGGAGCCGGCGACGCTCCCCGCCGGAGAGGTCGCTCACCGGGGTCCAGAGCCGCCGGTCGTCGAAACCGAAGATCTCCGCGAGCTGGGCGGCGCTGATCTCCCGGTCGCCGAGCTGCACCCGTCGCGCCACTTCCTCGACGGCCTCCAGCACGCGCAGGTGGCCGGGGAGTTCGGCGAGTTCCTGGGAGAGGAACGCCGCCCGCACGGTCTGCCCGGCGGCGAACCGCCCGCCGTCGGCGCGTGTCACCCCGGCGAGCATCCGCAGCAGGGTGGTCTTGCCGGCGCCGTTGCGGCCGAGGACGGCGATCCGGTCGCCGGGCCCGACCTGCCAGGTGGTGTCGTGCAGGATCTCCTTCGGGCCGGCGTGCAGGGTGACGTGCTCCAGGTCGTACACCTGCTTGCCGAGCCGGGCGGTGGCGAGCCGTTGCAGCGACATGGTGTCGCGCGGCTCCGGCACGTCCGCGATGAGCGCGTTCGCGGCGTCGATGCGGAACTTCGGCTTGGAGGTACGCGCCGGCGGGCCCCGGCGCAGCCAGGCGATCTCCTTGCGGAGCAGGTTCTGCCGGCGGGCCTCGGTGGCCGCGGCGATCCGTTGCCGCTCGACGCGGGCGAGCGTCCACGCGGCGAAGCCGCCCTCGTACGCCCGGACGGTCTGGTCGGCCACCTCCCAGGTGGCGGTGCAGACGGCGTCGAGGAACCAGCGGTCGTGGGTGACCACGACGAGCGCGCCCTTGCGGGTGACCAGGTGCCGGGCCAGCCAGTCGACGCCGCCGACGTCGAGGTGGTTGGTGGGCTCGTCGAGGACGAGCAGGTCGGCGTCGCGGACCAGCAGGGCGGCGAGCGCGACGCGGCGGCGTTCCCCGCCGGACATCGGGCCGATCGGGGTGTCGAGGCCGAGGTGGGGCATGCCGAGGCCGTCGAGGATGGCGCGGACGCCGGCGTCGCCGGCCCACTCGTGCTCGGCGCCCATGCTCTCGCTGAGCCACGCGGTGCCGAGCACGACGTCCCGCACGGTGAGGTCGGGGGCCAGGTCGAGGCGCTGCGGCAGCCAGGACACGCGCAGGTCCCGGCGGTGGGTCACCCGGCCGTCGTCGGGTTCCTCGCTGCGGGTGAGCAGTCGCAGCAGCGTCGACTTGCCGGCGCCGTTGAGGCCGACCACACCGACCCGGTCGGCGTCGTCGAGGCCGAGCGAGACGTCGGTGAGCAGTGGCCCGGCGGCGCCGTACCCCTTGGACACCCGGTCCAGGTTGACGATGTTGGCCACGGGCTCACCTTTCACACGACTGAGGCGCCCCGGGGTCCGGGACGCCTGAGTCAAGGGTACGGGGCGTCAGACGATGCGGGCGCCGTGCACGGGCCCGTGCGCGACCCGCGCCTCCCGGCACACCCCGGCGACGGTCAGCTCGTCGGCGATCCGCCCGGCGTCGGCCTCGTCGGCGGCGAGGAACACGCAGGTGGGCCCGGAGCCGGAGACGATGCCGGCCAGCGCTCCGGCGGCCTCGCCGGCCTTCAGTGTGTCGGCGAGCGCCGGGCGCATGGTGAGCGCGGCGTCCTGGAGGTCGTTGCCGAGGGTGGCGGCGAGCACCCGCGGGTCACGCTGGCGCAGCGCGCCGAGCAGCGCGTCGGTGCTGCCCAGTGGCGCGCCGGCGGCGCCGGTGTCGCGCAGCCGGTCGAGTTCGCGGTAGGCGGCCGGGGTGGAGAGGCCGCCGTCGGCGATGGCCACCACCCAATGCCAGGAGGTGGGGCGGGCCAGCACCGGGCTGACCGCCTCGCCCCGGCCGGTGCCGAGCGCGGTGCCGCCGTGGATCAGGAACGGCACGTCGGAGCCGAGGTCGGCGGCGATGCCGGCCAGTTCGTCGCGGGACAGGCCGGTGCCCCAGAGCGCGTCGCAGGCCACGAGCGCGGCGGCGGCGTCGGCGCTGCCGCCGGCCAGCCCGCCGGCGAGCGGGATGTGTTTGCGCAGGTGCAGCCGGGCGTGCGGGGCGACACCGGCGTAGCCGGCGAGGGCGTGTGCGGCGCGCAGTGCCAGGTTGGTGTCGTCGAGGGCCAGCTCGCCGGCGCCCTCGCCCTCCATGGTGAGGGTGAGGGTGTCGCCGCGGCGGGCGGTCAGCTCGTCGTAGATGGAGATCGCGTGGTAGACGGTGTTCAGCTCGTGGTAGCCGTCCCGGCGCAGCGGCCCCACCCCGAGGTGCAGGTTGACCTTGGCGGGCACCCGCACCTTGACCGGGCCGCTGGCTCCGCGCCGCTGCCCGTCCTCGTCCTCCGGTCGCCAGGCCTCGGTCACCGGGAGAGCTCTCGCGGGCGCAGGCGGATGTCGAACGGCTTCTGCACGGTCAGCTCCTCGGCGGGGTCGGGCAACGGCGCCAGCCTACTGGGCGGCGGCGGAGCCGTCCGGGGCCGACGCGGCGATGGCGGCGAACTGGTCGACGGTGAGTGACTCGCCGCGTGCGCCCGGGTCCACGCCGGCGGCGGTGAGCGCGGCGGCGGCCCGGTCCGCGCCGCCGGCCCAGCCGGCCAGGGCGGCGCGCAGCGTCTTGCGGCGCTGGGCGAACGCGGCGTCGACGACCGCGAACACCGCCGGGCGGGGTACGTCCGGTCGGGGCGGCTCACGCCGGGTGAACGCGACCAGGCCGGAGTCGACGTTGGGTACCGGCCAGAACACGTTCGGCGGGACCTTGCCGGCGGCCCGGGAGCGGGCGTACCAGGCGAGCTTGACCGAGGGGATGCCGTAGACCTTGGAGCCGGGTCCGGCGACGAGCCGGTCGGCGACCTCCTTCTGCACCATCACCAGGCCGTGCCGCAGGGTGGGCAGTTCGGCGAGCAGGTGCAGCACCACCGGCACGGCCACGTTGTAGGGCAGGTTCGCCACCAGCGCGGTGGGGGCCGGGTCGGCCAGGTCGGCGGCGGTGACCCGCAGCGCGTCGGCGGGGTGCACGGTGAGCCGGCCGGCGTCCGGGCCGGCGAACCGGGCGGCGGTCTCCGGGAGCGCGGCGGCGAGCGCCGGGTCGAGTTCCACGGCGTGCACGTGCGCGGCGACCGGCAGCAGGGCCAGGGTGAGCGAGCCGAGGCCGGGGCCGACCTCCAGCGCCACGTCGTCCGGGGCGAGGCCGGCGGTGGTGACGATCCGCCGCACGGTGTTCGGGTCGTGGACGAAGTTCTGGCCGAGCTTCTTGGTCGGCGTGACGCCGAGCCGCGCGGCGAGTTCCCGGATCTCCGCCGGGCCGAGGAGTCCGGTCACGCCCCGTAGCGTAAGCGCGCCCGCTTCGCGGTTAGGAGGGGGCCCTTGTTAACGCCTGGCGTTGTGGCGGGGCCCCTTCTTAACGCCACGGGCCGAAGGCGCGCTCACCGTTGGTGGAGATGGCGGCGCACAACTCGTCGAGATCAACCTCGGTGGTGGCGGCGAGGACGCGGACGGTGAGCGGGATCAGGTACGACGCGTTCGGTCGGCCCCGGTGCGGCATCGGCGTCAGGTACGGGGCGTCGGTCTCGACGAGCATCTGCGCGGGCGGCGTGACGGCGGCGGCCTCCCGCAGCGCGACGGCGCTGCCGAACGTGACCGTGCCGGCGAAGCTCAGCAGGTGCCCGCGACGGACGCACTCGCGGGCGAAGTCGGCGTCGCCGGAGAAGCAGTGCATCACCACGGTGTCCGGCGCGCCCTCGTCGTCGAGGATCCGCAGCACGTCGGCGTGCGCGTCGCGGTCGTGGATGACGAGCGCCTTGCCGTACCGCTTGGCGATGGCGATGTGCGCCCGGAAGCTCTCCTCCTGCGCCGCCAGCCCCTCCGCGCCGGTGCGGAAGAAGTCCATGCCGGTCTCGCCGACGCCGCGCACCCGGTCCCGCCCGGCCAGCGTCTCGATCGCACGCAGCGCCTCGTCCAGGTCGTCCAGGCGGGGTGCCTCGTTGGGGTGCAACGCCACGGTGGCCAGCACCGGCGCGTACCGGTCGGCGACGTCGGCGCCCCACCGGGACGACTCGACGTCCACGCCGACCTGGACCAGGCGGTCCACGCCGACCCCGGTGGCGACGGCGATCGCGGCGGCCACCGGGTCGCCACCGTCGCCGCCCGGCGGCGTGCCGTACTCGCCGACGGTGATGTCGAGGTGGGTGTGGCTGTCCAGCACGGGCACGGGCAGCGGCTCGGGCGCGGGCGGGAACTCGCCGGCCCGGCGGGCGGCGCGCTGCTTGCGGGTCTCGGTCTGCTCGGTCATCGCGGCCAGCATCACACACCCGCCACCGTCCGTTCACACGCACCACATCTGGCCGGCTTAGCGTCTCCCGGTGACCGTCACTGACCGGGCCGGCGGGGCCGCCTCCGAGCGGACCGGGCTGCGCGTGACGTACGACGGCCAGGTGTACCCGGCCGAGGAGATCGCCCGGGGCGCGGCGTACGAGCTGTTCAGCGCCGACGAGGCGGCCGGTTTCGAGTGGTGCCCCCGGCCCGGGGGCGGCCATCCGTGGCGGAAGTTCGTGCACGTGACCGAGGTGGACGCGGTGCGGGGCGCGGTGGAGCCGACCGAGGAGACCGACGCGCCGCTGCTGATGCCGGTGCACCGGGAGCGGGGCTGGGCGTACGTGCACCAGCTCAGCCAGCGACCGACGGCGGCGGGTGACCCGACGTTGGCGGCGGTGCGGGCGTCGGCGGTGATCCGCCCGGGCACCCGGATGGTGAAGGTGCTCTCCGCCCGGCAGCTCGCCGGTTACGTGCGGGGCTGGCTGCCGCACGGCTTCTGTTACCGGGAGCACGACGTGGCGCACCTGCGGACACCGGCCGGGATGGCGGTGTTGCGCGGTGATCCGGAGGGCGGCGACGTGGCGTACGCGCTGCGCTGGCGGGCCGCCGACCCGGCCGACTACGACGTCCCGGTCGGCGCGGCGCACCACGGGCTGACCGCCCTGCCGCCCCGCGACCGGCTCGGTCCGCCGGTGCTGGGCACCGGGTTCGTGCCGAGCAACGCCCAACTCGTCCCGGAGTTCGTCACCCGGGACTTCGCGGACCTGCCGATGCCGGCCAACGCCACCCTGCTCGCCTACCCGGCCGAAGGGATGGAGGTGGTGCTCTACACCTATCAGGCGGAGCAGCGCGGCTGGCTGCGCCTGGCCGGCCCCCAGTGGCGGCACCTGCTGGCCGCGGTGCCCGGCCTCGCCGCCGACCAGGAGTACGTGCCGACCGGCGACGCGCCGCACTCCACCCGGCTCGTCGGCGCGTACGCCGGGGCGGAGTACGAGGCGGTGGCCGACCAGCCCGGCGGGTTCCGGGTGCTGGCGATGACCCGGGCGGCCCGCTATCCGGTGGAGGCCGCAGCCCGCCGGTTGCGGATCGCGACCTGGCGCGGTGTGCCCTGCCTGGTGCTGCGGGAGGAGGGGGACTGGCTGCGGTTGCGGCTGCGCCGCCCGGATCCGGACGCGGTGGCGGTGACCGGTGCGCAGTGTCACGAACGGGGTGTGTACGAGGTCTGGGCGCCCGCCACCGAGTTGACCGACGACCGGGTGGTGGACCTGCCGTACCCGCGTCACCACGATTAGCCGGCGGCAGACCGGGAAGGCGGGTGCGTCCGAGTAGCCACGCAGAAGGATGTTTCCGACATGCCTTTCGTCACCGTCGGTACGGAGAATTCCGCGCCCATCGACCTGTACTACGAGGACCACGGTTCCGGTCAGCCGATCGTGCTGATCCACGGGTTCCCGTTCAACGGGGCCACCTGGGAGAAGATGAGCGGTCCGCTGCTCGCCGCCGGGTATCGGGTGATCACGTACGACCGGCGGGGGTTCGGCAGTTCCGCCCAGCCGGCGTCCGGCTACGACTACGACACGTTCGCCGCCGACCTCGACGTGCTGATGACCGAGTTGGATCTGCGCAACGCCATCCTGGTCGGGCACTCGATGGGCACCGGCGAGGTCACCCGCTACCTGGGCGCGTACGGGTCGGGTCGGGTGGAGCGGGCGGTCATGATGGCCCCGCTGGCGCCGTACCTGCTCAAGACCCCCGACGATCCGGAGGGCGTCGACAAGAGCATGTTCGACGCGTTCCAGCAGGCGATCATCCAGGATCGGTTCGCCTACCTGACCCAGTTCTGCGACGTCTTCTTCAACGCCAGCGAGAACAGGGGCAAGCTGGTCAGCGACGAGGCGTACCACGCGCACTGGCAGATCGGCGCGCAGGCGTCGGCGAAGGGCACCCACGACTCGGTGGACGCCTGGCAGACCGACTTCCGCGGCGACCTGCCGAACATCGACGTGCCGGTGCTGATCATCCAGGGCGACAAGGACAACGTGCTGCCGTACCCGGTCACGGGTCAGCGGCTGGTGAACATGCTGCCCGACGCCAAGCTGGTCACGCTCAAGGGCGCGCCGCACGGCACCCCGTGGACGCACCCGACCGAGGTCAACAAGGCGATCATGGAGTTCATCGGCAAGCCGAGCATGGCCCCGGCCTGACCCGGGAAACGACGGCAGCCCCGGGACGCGCCCGGGGCCGCCGTCGTCGGGCGCTCAGCCGGCGAGGCGGGCCAGCTCCTCGTCGACGACGGAGGGGTCGAGCTTGCGGAACACCGGCTTGGGCGCCGCGAGCGGCCGACCCACCTCCAGGGGTACGGACTCCCAGCGCGCGCCGACCGTGTAGTCACCGGTGAGCACCGGGTACGCCGGCCCGCCGTCGAGGTCGTCGACCTCCTCGATCACCGGCATCGGCGCGTGTGTGCCGGTGCCGCCGAGCAGCTCGTGGATCTGCTGGGCGGAGTGCGGCAGGAACGGGGTGAGCAGCGTGTTGGCGTCGCTGACCACCTGGAGGGCGACGTGCAGGATGGTGCCCATCCGGGGCTTGTCGTCATCGCCCTTGAGCTTCCAGGGCGCCTGCTCGGAGAGGTATTTGTTGGCCTCGGCGACCACCTTCATGGCCTCGCCGATGGCCTGCTTCTGCCGGTGCCGGGCGATCAGGTCGCCGACGGTGGCGAAGCCGGCGCGGGCCACCGCGAGCAGCGCCTCGTCGGCCTCGGTGAGCCCGGCCGGGTCGACCGGCGGGATCGCGCCGAAGTTCTTCGCCGCCATCGACACGGACCGGTTGACCAGGTTGCCCCAGCCGGCGACGAGTTCGTCGTTGTTGCGGCGGAGGAACTCGGCCCAGGTGAAGTCGGTGTCGTTGCTCTCCGGCCCGGCGACCGCGATGAAGTAGCGCAGCGCGTCGGCGTCGTAGCGCTCCAGGAAGTCCCGGACGTAGATGACCACCTTGCGGGAGGAGGAGAACTTCCGCCCTTCCATGGTCAGGTATTCGCTGGAGACGACCTCGGTGGGCAGGTTGAGCCGGCCCAGGTCGCCGGGCTCGCCGTCGCGGGCGCCCGCGCCTGAGTAGCCGCCGAGCAGCGCCGGCCAGATCACCGAGTGGAAGACGATGTTGTCCTTGCCCATGAAGTAGTAGCCGCGGGCGTCCTTCCCCTCGCCGTCCGCCGACCACCACTTGCGCCACGCCTCCGGGTCGCCGGTGCGCCGGGCCCACTCGATGGACGCGGACAGGTAGCCGATCACCGCGTCGAACCAGACGTAGATCCGCTTGTCGGATCGGTCCTGCCAGCCCTCCAGGGGGATCGGCACCCCCCATTCCAGGTCGCGGGTGATGGCCCGGGGCTGGAGGTCGTCGAGCAGGTTGCGGGAGAACCGCAGCACGTTGGGACGCCAGCCCTCCCGGGTGTCCAGCCACTGGCGCAGCGCGTCGGCGAGGGCCGGCAGGTCGAGGAAGAAGTGCTCGGTCTCCACGAACTCCGGCGTCTCGCCGTTGATCTTCGACTTGGGGTCGATCAGGTCGATCGGGTCGAGCTGGTTGCCGCAGTTGTCGCACTGGTCGCCGCGGGCGCTGTCGTAGCCGCAGATCGGGCACGTGCCCTCGATGTAGCGGTCGGGCAGGGTGCGGCCGGTGGACGGGGAGATCGCCCCGGTGGTGACCTTCGGGACGATGTAGCCGTTGCGGTGCAGCCCGGTGAACAGCTCCTGCACCACCGCGTAGTGGTTGCGGGTGGTGGTGCGGGTGAACAGGTCGTACGACAGCCCCAGCGCCCGCAGATCCTCGGCGATCACCCGGTTGTACCGGTCGGCCAGCTCGCGGGGGGTGACCCCCTCGGCGTCGGCCTGCACCTGGATCGGGGTGCCGTGCTCGTCGGTGCCGGACACCATGAGCACGTCGTGACCGGCCATCCGCATGTACCGGGCGAAGACGTCGGAGGGAACGCCGAATCCGGAGACGTGGCCGATGTGGCGCGGGCCGTTGGCGTAGGGCCAGGCGACCGCGGCGAGAACGTGACTCATGAGCGTCAAGCCTAGTGATTGCCGGGGGCGACCTGCGAACCAATAGGGCCGGCGCCGCCGGCGTACGTCCGATTTGTCGCCGACACGCCCCCTGAGCTGCCCCGCCAGCCGACGGTGCCGGTGTGAAATGAACGTCGTGACCAGCAGACCAGCGGCACCTGAACCGTCGGCCGCCGCTCAGGCCGGGCGCGCCGCGCGCGGCGCGCCCGGCGTCCCGGTCGCCCCGCAGCCCCGGGTCGACCCCGCCGACCCGACGGTGGAGGTGGAACCGACCACCGGGGCGCCGGTGGACGCCGTGCCCCGCCGGGTGCCGGTACGGCAGCCGCGCTGGCAGCGGCGCTCCGCCCGGGCGGGCGACGACGCGGCCGGCTGGGCGCCGATCGAGGAGGTGCACTGGGACGGCACGCCGCTACGGGACGAGCCGCGCCGCCGCACCGGCCGTGCTCCGGCCCGCCGGGAGCCGGCCCGCCCGGTCCCCCCGCCGGACCCGCCCGCCGGCCTCGCCGTGCTGGTGACGTTGAGCCTGCTCGCGGCGTTCTTCGCCTGGGTGAGCGCCGGACCGCTCTGGCTGGCGGTGGGACACTCGACGAACGGCACCGTGATGATCACGGAGTGTGTCGGCGGCGGGCTCACCCAACGCTGCCGGGGCATCTTCCTGGCCGACCACGACCGCTTCGAGGCCCAGGGCGTACGGGTCAGCGGCGTGCCGGCCGGGCGCACCGCCACCGGCAGCACCCTGCCGGCCCGGATGACCGGCCCGGACGGCGCCACCGCGTACGCGGACCGGGGCGTCGGCGGGCACCTGCGCTGGCTGCTCGGGCTGGCCCTGGTGGGGGGCTGCGCGGCCGGGATCGCCAGGTGGACCGGCGCGATCCGGCTGGCGGACCCGCGCCAGCGACGCTGGGCGGTGGGCCTGGCGCTGGGCGGCCCGCTGCTCATCACCGTCGGTTTCCTCCTCAGCGCCTGGTAAGGAGGGGCCCCTGCTTAACGCCTGCGGTAGAGGCGGGGCCCCTTCTTAACCACCCGCCCTCAGCGGTGCACCACCGCGTAGACCTCGCGACGGCGCAGCCCGTACGCGGTGGCGACCTCGGTGATCGCGTCCCGGCGGGAGGACCCGGCCGCCTCCCGCTCGGCCACCGCGGCGCGCAGCGCGTCGTCGTCGGGACGGATCGCCGGCGCCGCCGGGGCGCCGGCCACGACAAGGGTGATCTCGCCGCGCACGTCACCGGCGGCGGCCCACTCGGCCAGCTCGCCCAGCGGCCGGCGGACCACTTCCTCGTAGGTCTTGGTCAGCTCGCGGCAGAGCGCGGCGGGCCGGTCCGGGCCGAACGCCTCGGCCAGGTCGGCCAGCGCGCCGGCGATCCGGTGTGTCGCCTCGAAGAGCACGAGCGTGCGTTCCTCGGCGGCGAGGGCACGCAGGCGGGAGCGGCGGGCGCCGGGGCTGCGGGGCAGGAAGCCCTCGAAGCAGAACCTGTCGCACGGCAGCCCGGACAGCGCGAGCGCGGTGGTCACCGCGCTCGGCCCAGGGGCGGCGGTCACCGGGACGCCGGCCTCCAGGGCGGCCCGGACCAGGCGGTAGCCGGGGTCGGAGACGCTCGGCATGCCACCGTCGGTGACCAGGGCGACGGTGTAGCCGGCGGCGAGCACCTCGGCGAGTTCCGGGGTGCGCCGTTCCTCGTTGCCCTCGAAATAGGAGACGATCCGGCCGGGCACGGCGACGTCGAGGTCGCGGGCCAGCCGGGTGAGCCGGCGGGTGTCCTCGGCGGCGACCACGTCGGCGGTGGCGAGCACCTCGCGAAACCGGGCGGAGGTGTCGGCCGGATTTCCCAACGGCGCGCCGAGCAGCACCAACCGCCCTACGTCGGACATTTCCCCCACGACGTGCGCTCCTTCATCGACGGTCGTACCAATTTCGGGGACGACTGACGCCACCGGGCACTCTGGCAGCCTACGATCGCCGGGTGACGAGTGCGTCGACAGCACAGGAGCCCTCCCCCACCACCGACCGGGCCGTCGGCTCGCCGGGCGACGACGGCGGCGGGGGTGGCGGGGGTGGCGGAGGCGGCATCCCGGCCGCGATCCGGCGCCGGCTCGCCACCGTCGACGGCCATCTCGGGCAGGGGCAGGCGTGGCTGGCCACCGCCGTGGTGGTGGCCATCGCCGCGATCCTGCGCTTCGTCGGGCTCAGCCAACCGCCCGGCAAGATCTTCGACGAGACCTACTACGCCAAGGACGCCTACGGGCTGATCGACCGCGGCGTCGAGTGGAACTACAAGGACAACGGCCCGTCGTACGTGGTCCACCCGCCGCTGGGCAAGTGGCTGATCGGGATCGGCGAGTGGGCGTTCGGCTACCAGGACGCCGACAGCAACGTCTCGGTGCCGGGGCACCTGACCACCACCGCGCCGGAGTTCGGCTGGCGCTTCGCCGCGGCGGTCTGCGGCACGCTGTCGGTGCTGCTGCTGGTGCGCATCGGCCGGCGGATGTTCCGGTCCACCACGCTCGGTTGCGCGGCCGGTCTGCTGCTCGCGTTGGACGGCTTCCACCTGGTGCTGTCCCGCACGGCGATCCTCGACATCTTCGTGCTGCTGTTCGTGCTGGCCGCGTTCGGCGCGCTGGTGCTCGACCGGGACGCCCGGCGGCGACGCTGGGCCCGGGCGTTGGCGGACGGGCTCGATCCGACGGTGCCCGGGCGGGCCGGCCGGCCGCCGTCGGGCTGGCGGAACTGGCCGTGGTGGCGGCTGGCCGCCGGGGTGCTGCTCGGGTGCGCCTGCGCGGTGAAGTGGAACGGGCTCTACTTCCTGCCGGCGTTCGCGCTGCTGGTGCTGTTCTGGGAGGTCGGGGTCCGCCGCTCGGCCGGGGTCCGCCGGCCCTGGCGCGACGCCGTGCTCGACGAACTCCCCTGGCTGCTGGTGGCCGGCGTGCTGATGCTGGTCACCTACGTGGCCACCTGGTCGGGCTGGCTGCTCAGCGACGAGGGTTACTACCGCCTGGCCAGCCGGTATCCGAACGTGTCGGGGATGAGCGACACGCCGTTCATCGGCCCGCTGATCAACCTGTGGGAATACCACAAGGCCGCGTACGGATTCCACGCCCAGCTCGACGATCCGCACAAGTACCAGTCCTGGCCGTGGCAGTGGCTGCTGCTGGGCCGGCCGGTGGCGTTCCACTGGTCCGGCACCGGCGACTGCGGCGCGTCGAGCTGCGCCTCCGAGGTGCTGCTGCTGGGCACCCCGCTGCTCTGGTGGTCGTTCCTGCCGGCGCTGGCCGCGACCGCCTGGCTGGGCCTGGCCCGGCGGGACTGGCGGGCCGGAGCGATCCTGCTGACCGTGGCCGCCGGCCTGCTGCCCTGGTTCTGGCTCGCCTTCGACGGCCGGACGATGTTCTCCTTCTACGCCGCGCCGGCGGTGCCGTTCATGGTGCTCGCGGTGGTCTACGTGCTCGGCGCGATCGTCACCCCCGCGCCGGTCACCGGGACGGCCGCGCCGCCGAGCGCCGAGCAGGTGAATGACCGCAGGCTGGTCGGCGGCATCATCGCGGGCGCGTACGTGCTGCTGGTGGCGCTCTGTTTCGCGTACTTCTATCCGATCTTCGTGGGCACGGTCATGCAGTATGCGGACTGGTCGGCCCGGATGTGGCTGGACGGCCGCTGGATCTGAGCGCGGGCGGACGCGCGACGGCCCGGTGGGAGACATCCCACCGGGCCGTCGTCATGGCTCGTGATCACTTCGCCGGCCGACGGAGCGGACCGGGACAAAGAAACGCGCGCCCCGATCGCCTGCCACGGGGGAAGCGGGCGATTGGGGCGCGCAAGACAGAGCTTAACCACACTGCGCCGGGCGCACAACGGGTGCAGCAAAGTCAGATTTCCGACCGATACCACCCCCGAATGGTTGACGTCGAGCAGTTAACGGTCGGGCCCACCCGAATGATCTTCCAAAGTGGATCTCACTACACTTCGCCCGGTGATCAACAAGAGACGATCGACGGCCGTCCTGTTCGGACTGCTGGCGGCGACCGCGCTGATCGGTCCGAGCCCCGCCGGGGCCGACGACGAGACCACCGAACCCGCCGCCGAACCCCCCAAGGTCGAGCTGGTCCTGGACGTCAGCGGCTCGATGCGGGCCCGCGACATCGACGGACGCAGCCGGATCTCGGTGGCGCAGCAGGCGTTCAACGAGGTGGTCGACGGCCTGCCGGACGAGACACAGCTCGGCATCCGGGTGCTCGGCGCCACCTACCGCGGCAAGGACAAGAAACAGGGCTGCCGGGACACCCAGCAGATCGTGCCGGTCGGCCCGGTGGACCGCACCCGGGCCAAGGCCGCCGTCGCCGGGCTCCGCCCCACCGGTTTCACCCCGGTCGGGCTGGCGCTGCGCTCCGCCGCGCAGGACCTGGGCACCGGCAGCACCACCCGCCGGATCGTGCTGATCACCGACGGCGAGGACACGTGCGCCCCGCCCGATCCGTGCGAGGTGGCCCGCGAGCTGGCCGCCCAGGGCACCCGGCTGGTGGTCGACACGCTCGGCCTCGCCCCGGACGAGAAGGTACGCCGGCAGTTGCTCTGCATCGCCGGGGCCACCGGCGGCACCTACACCGCGGCACAGAGCGCCGAGGAGCTGACCGGCCGGATCAAGCAGCTCGTCGACCGCGCCCGGGACACGTACACGGCCGCCCCGGCGGTGGTCGGCGGCGCGGCGGACTGCGCGGGCGCGCCGCTGCTCGCCGCCGGCGTCTACACCGACCGGGAGGCGTTCTCCGAGCACCGTTGGTACCGGGTGCCGGTGCGCCCGGGGCAGGAACTGCGCGCCTCGGTGAGCATCGCGCTGGACCGGCCGGTCAACCCGGACTACGGGGTGCTGCTGCGCGCGACCGCGCCGGACGGCCGGGAACTGGTCCGCGGCGTCGACGCCGGCAGCGGGCGTACCGACGTGGTCTCGGCCGGGCTGCGCTGGTCGGCCGCCGAGGAGGAGGACGCGGCGAGCCCGGAACCGACCCCGAGCGGGACGCGGGCCGCCCGGACCGTGTGCCTGGTGGTCAGCAACTCGTTCGCGGCCCGCTCCGGTACCCGGGCCGAACCGGGCATGCCGGTGGAGCTGACCGTGGACGTGGTCGCCGCCTCCCCCGCCCCGGACGGGCCGGACCTCGGCCGCGGCTGGGCGCTGCTGCTCCTGCTCACCCTGGCCGGCCTCGTCACCGGGCTGGTCGCCGGGCTGCTCACCCGCTGGTGGGTCGCCACCTGGAGGGAGAACTGAGGATGCGTACCCTGATCGGCGCCGCGACGGCCGCCCTCGCCCTCGCGCTCGCCCCGGCCGCGGCTCTGGCCGCGCCGAGCCCCTCGCCGGGCGCGACCACCGTGACCAAGGCCGGCACCTCGTTCCTCACCGCCACGACCATCGACGCCGGCCAGCCGGTACGGGTCGGCGCCTCGACCGGCGACCACCTGTACTGGTCGTTCCGGGCCGACGCCGGGCAGGTGCACCGACTCGACGTGACGGTCACCTTCCCGAAGCCGCGCAGCGGCGCGTCCACCTGGACGGTCGACGTCTTCGACGGGCTGCGCCGCCGGCAGGCGTGCACGGCCGGGGCGCAGACCCCCACCGTGGACGCGGCGGCGACCGGCGTGACGCTCGGATGCACGCTGCGCCGGGTGCGGCCGTGGGCCGAACCGTGGTCGGGCGACCCGCTGCCGGGCACCTACTACGTCCGGCTCTCCGTCACCGAGCTGCCCGAACCCGACCTGGGCCTGCCGATCGAGGTGGACCTGCTGGTCGGTGCCGACGACTCCGGCGGCGCCTCCGGCGACGACGGTGAGCTGGCGGCGCCGCTGGTGCCGAACACCCGGGCCGGGACCGTGCTGGCGGCCGAGCCGACGCCCGAACCGGTCGCCGAGGAGGAGACGGACCTGACCGGTTGGCTCCCCGAGGCCGGCTCGCGCTGGGTGTGGACGAGCGTCGGTGGCGTGTTGGCCGCCGTGGCCGGCGTGGTCGGCTTCGCCCTCACCCGGCGGCCCCGCCGCCGGTGAGACCGCGACCGGTGGCCGCCGGGAACCCGACGCGGCGGCCACCGGAAGCGCTCAGACGGTACGCGGGCGGCGCGGCACCCAGCCGATGAACCGGTCCTGCAACGCGGTGACCGGCGCGCTCCGCAGGTCCTGCGTGGCGGCGGCCAGGCAGGACCCGAGATAGACGCTCAACGATGCTCGGTCGACCTGGTACTCGATCAGCAGGTCCTGGCGTTTCGTGGCACAGGGCCAGTCGTCGCCGCACGAGCCACAGGTCCAGTCGGGCGTCACCGGCACATGCTCGGCGGACCTTGGTTCCGACGCCTCCACACCGGGGGTCATCGGCCACTCCTTCCATCGATGTCGACGCTGCCACCCCCCGCAACGCTCCTTCAGCGCCCCATCGCGCTCCGCCGTTACGGTACGGTCACCGCGTGTTCCCGTCACCCACCGACGCTCGTGCGTGACCTGTTGCCGCCCGCCGTCGCCGTCGCGGTGGCCGGCCCGGCCGACTGGTCCGGCGCGCTGCTGCCGGTCGAGCGCGCCGCGCTCGGCGACCGGGCGGTGCCCAGCCGCCGCCGCGACTTCACCGCCGGCCGGGTGTGCGCGCGCCGGGCACTCGCCGCGCTCGGCCTGCCGGCCACGCCGGTGCCCGCCGGCACCGACCGGGCCCCGATCTGGCCGCCCGGCGTCGTCGGGACGATCACCCACACCGCGGGCTACTGCGCCGCCGCCGCCGCGCACGCCAGCGACCTGCGCGCGGTCGGCATCGACGCCGAGCGGCGTCGACCCCTCACCCCGGGGGTACGCCGAAAGGTGTGCCGCCCCGACGAGGAGGCGGACCTGGCCCGGCTGCCGTCCGGACCGCCCTGGCCGACGGTGCTGTTCAGCGTCAAGGAGACCGTCTACAAGGTCTGGTACCCGCTCGTCGGCACCTGGCTGGGCTTCCCCGACGCCCGGGTCACGCTCGACCCCGACGCGGGGACGTTCCACGCCGAGATCGCGCCGACCCGGCTCGCCGACGCGCCGGTGTCCGATCCTCCGTCATCGATGTCCGGACGGTTCGCGGTGGACGACGATCTGGTCCGTACCGCCGCCGTTCTGACACGCCGGTGAGGGCCGGACGGCTTTGTCGCCGCCTGCTTGTACCGTCGTTCCGACTGAAAATCCCGAAGGTGCCCAAGGAGTACGGTGAGCCACCCTCAGCCTCCGTCCGGGTCACAGGACCCGAACCAGCCGCAGGAACCGCCGACAGAGGCGTTCCCCACCGCGCCGATGCCGCCGGTGTCCGGCAGTCCCTGGGCGCCCCCCGCCCCCGACGCGCCGCAGGCACCCACCTCGGGCGCTCCCCCGACGCCCACCTCCGGCGCGCCACAGGCACCGGTCTCCGGCGCGCCACAGCCGCCGACCTCGGGCGCGCCGCAGGCACCGGTCTCGGGGGCGCCACAGCCGCCGGTCTCCGGCACGCCCTACCCGTCGCGGCCTGAGCCGTTCCCGGCCCCGCCGACCGAGGCGTTCCCGCCGGCACCGCCGACCGAGGCGTTCCCGTCAGCGCCGTCGACGCAGCCGTTCCCACCGGCACCGTCGACGCAGCCGTTCCCGCCCGCACCGTCGACGCAGGCGTTCCCGCCGGCACCGTCGACCGAGGCGTTCCCGACCGCGCCCTCGACACAGGCATTCCCGCCCGCGCCGCCGACGTCCGGCGCGCCGTATCCGCCCCCGGGTGGCGGATACCCGCAGGCAGCCGGCGGCTATCCGCCGGCAGGTGGCGGTTATCCGCCGCCGGGTGGCGCGTACCCGCCGCCGGGGGATTACCCGCCGCCGGGTGGCGCGCAGCCGGGCGGCGCACAGCCGCCCTATCCGCCCGTCTCGGGCGCGCCGTACCCGCCACCGCCCGGGCAGTACCCGCCGGGTGAGGCGTACCCGACCGGGCCGTACCCGCCCCCGCCGGGGCAGCCGTTCGGGCCGCCGGCCAAGAAGTCCAACAAGAACGTCTGGATCACGATCGGCATCGTGGCGGTGGTCCTGCTGCTGCTCTGTTGCGGCGGGGGCATCTTCGCCATCTACAGCGGGGCGAAGAAGACCCAGGAGGCGATCGACGATCTGCCCACCCCGGGCATCACCTACAGCAACCCGGTCGACGACCCGCCGACCGGCGACCCGACAGCCACCCCGGAGCCGGGCAAGACCGACGACCAGACGTTCAACATGCCGGCCGGCGACAAGTTGATCATCAACGACGACGAGGGCACCCTCGAAATCACGGTCGGCAACTTCCGGACCAAGGACGCCGCCTGCCGGGAGTACATGCCCGGCCCGAAGAACGGCACGTTCCTGATCGCCGACGTGACCGCCGAGGTCACCAAGGGCACCGGGTCGATCAACCCGTTCTTCTTCACGTGGCGGGCCGCGGACGGCACCGAGGAGAACGGCATCGGCGGCGCGTTCTCCGGTTGCGGCAAGCTGATGACCTCGGGCAACAACCTGCCGGTCGGCTCCAAGCGCAGCGGCCAGCTCATTTTCGACGTGAAGGACAAGAACGGCGTCGTCGAGTACGAGCACCACCTGCGTACCGCCGGGTCCTGGAAGCCCTGACACCCGCGCGACCCCGCACCGCGGGGGCCGGTCCCGCCCGGGACCGGCCCCCGCGGCCGTTCCGGCGGTCCCACCCAGCCGTTCGGCCACTTCCCTGTGCGCGTACCGGCCGCCGGCCGCCAGGGTCGAACGATGACGAACGAGACCACCATCCCGCTGCTGCCCTGCCGGTCCCCGGACGACCGAACCGGTGTCGATCATTGACCGGAACCCGCCACCCGATCGGCCGACCGATCGGCCTGGCCAGCGCCGGACAGCCGGCCGGACCGGGGTCGGCGACCGGTCTTCCCGGTCCGGCCGGGGGCAGTCGAGGGCTCGCCGGTCGGTCCGTTTTCCGCGACCTTCGGCATGACCGACCGTCGGAGCGTCGACACGGAGCGCACCGGTTGACCGCTGGAAATCGTTGTGGACGCAAGCAGACTGAGCTGCGTGACGCATCCATCACCGCAGAACCCGGCAACTGTCCCGTTCGGCCCCGGCCCGGCACACCCCACGCCGAAACGGTCCCGCTGGCGTCGGCTCTCCGGCGGCGCGCAGATCGCGGCCGTCTCGGCAGGTCTGCTGCTGCTCGGCGGCTGCGGCGGAGTGGCGAACGGCGCGAGCGCCGACGCTCCGGCGCAACCGGACAGGACAGACACCGCACCGGCCACGCCCGCGACGGCGGGTGTCGACGCCACGGCACCGGCGATCGTGGATCTGGCGACCTCCGCCCCGTCGCCGACCGAGGCGAGCCCGGCCGCGTCGCCCCTGGTCCGGATCACGACCGTCACCTCGACCGCGAAGATCGCCTACTCCACCCGGACGGTGAAGGACGCCACGCTGTCCCGGGGGACGAAGAAGGTACGCACTCGCGGCGTCGCCGGTGTCCGCACCCTGACCTACCAGGTGACGGTCACCGACGGGGTGCAGACCGGCAAGAAGCTGGTCCGTTCGGTGGTGACCAGGAAGCCGGTCACACAGGTGGTCGCCGTGGGCACCAAGCAGACGCGCAGTTGCGACCCGAACTACAGCGGAGCCTGCGTGCCGATCGCGAGCGACGTGGACTGCGCCGGCGGCAGCGGCAACGGTCCCGCGTACGTCACCGGCCCGGTCCGTGTCGTCGGCAGCGACATCTACGACCTGGACCGGGACGGCGACGGTGTCGGCTGTGACGACTGACGTCGCATGTGGACGGTCGGGTGGCACCCGTGCACCTATGCTGGGCCGGTGATTCTCGCTGACGCCATCGGTGCCTGGGCCGGCACCAACGGCTTCCGGATGCTGCCCGCCGACCCGTTCGCCGAGTCGCCGGCCACGATGACCGTCGCGACCGCCGCGGGCGGTCACCTGACCACCGTCTCCTATTCCTGGGCGCACCCGGACGACGGCCCGCAGGACGGCCTGCTGGTGCTCGGGGTCGGGGAGCAGCCGGGTTCGCTTGTCGCCTGGTGGGGTGACTCGTGGCACCAGCAGCCGGGGCCGATGACGCTCACCGGTGACGCGGGCCCGGGTGCCACGGTCACGCTCGCCGCCCAGTACGCCGGCGGGTGGGGGTGGCGGGTCACCCTCGACGGCACCGACCCGGCGACGCTGCGGCTGCGGATGGAGAACGTGGTCCCGGCGGACCAGGCCGGCCCGGCCGCGCCGTCCGGCCCGTACCCGGTCATGGTCACCGACGTGCGTCGCGCCTGAGCGGCCCGGCGGGCCAGGAGCCGCCGCCGAGGATCTCCCGCAGCCGGTGGGCGAACGCCTCCGGCTGCCCGGCGTAGTCGCCCTCCTCGCCGTGGAAGCCGCCGTGATGGCTCGGGAAGACCGCCGGCCGCCCGCCGAGCACCTCGGCCGTCGCCACCGAGGTACGTCCGGTCAGGGTCTCCGCCGACTCCTCGCCCACCGCGATGACGACCCGGGTACGCGTGACGCGGAGCGCGTCGACGTCCGGCCGGTAGCTGGTGACCGCCGCGGACCGGTCGGAGAGCAGCGGGTCGTCCCGCGAGCCGTCGTCGTCGACCGGCAAGCCGAACGCCGCCGGGTCCGGCGCGGGCTGAGCGAAGTAGTCGTCGGTGAACTCGCCCCGCCAGGACGTCATGGCGATGAACGCCGCCATGCCGGCGCCCCAGCCGTGCTTCTGGTACACCTCCTGGCAGGCGGCGTACGCGCGCGTGGCGGCCTCGGCGTCCGGCAGCAGCGGCAACAGCGGCGGCTCGTGCGCCACGAGCGTGGCCACCGTGCCCGGGTACGCCGCCACCAGCGCGAGCGCGGTCACCGCCCCGCCGCTGCTGGCGAACAGATCGACCGGGCCCGCGTCGAGGGCGTCGACGACGGCGCGTACGTCGTCGGCCTGCACCTCCGGCACGGAGTCCGCCCGGCCGTCGCGGCGCACGCTGCGCCCGAGCCCGCGCGGGTCGTACGTGATGACGGTCCGCTCCGGGAAGTACGAGGCAAGGGTGGTGAAGCCGTCGGCGCACATCGGCTGGCCGATCATGAACAGGGGCCGGTGTGCGCCGGCCGCCGCGCTCGGGGCGTGGACGTCGTAGACGAGGTCGACCTCGGGCAGGTGGAGCGTCTGGGTTGTGGTCATGCTCCTGTCGACAGCCGCCGGGCCGGAAAGTCATCGGTCCGGGTACGGCTCGACTGCCCGCCACCCGTGCACAAGATCGAAAAGGCCGTTTCCCGCCATGGGAAACGGCCTTTGAACTGGGTGGAGCTGAGGGGATTTGAACCCCTGACCCCCTCGATGCGAACGAGGTGCGCTACCGGTCTGCGCCACAGCCCCTCCGCCGGCGAACCAGCGTCGGTCCCACCCGGCTTTTCACCGGGCGGGCCGGCACCAAGGCTAACAGGCCCCACCCCCGCCACGCGAACCGCCCCGCCACGCACCGCCCAGTCCGTCGATCTTGGAGTTGTGGCACCTCCGATAAGCCACCGAAGGGACTAATCCTGGCACCACAACTCCATGATCGACGCAAATGGCCCGGCGGAGGTCACGCGCCCCGGCCGGACTGGTAGGGACGGCCGCGCAGGCCACCGGCACGCCGGTAGGACACCGAGCCGCCGCTCGCGGCCGGCGGCAGGTCCGCCGGGCGGTCCAGGCCCATCGCGGTACGCCGGACCGCCTCCCGCTGGGCGGCCAGCCGGCGCTGCGCCTCCCGCCGGGCCGCGGCCCGCCGGGCCTGTTCGCGGCGCACCTCGGCCTGGCGGGCGGCCAACCAGGCCGACTCGCGGGCGTCCGCGCGCCGCCGCCGGCGCTCGGCCAGGGCCCGCTGCCGCAGGTGTACGACGTATGCGACGAGTAGCGTGCCGGTGACCGAAACGCTGATCCAGAACCCGGGACCGACGAGCACCACGCCGACCAGTTCGACGAAGTTGAGCAGCAGCAACGCGGCGAGCACCCGGCGTCGGCGGTAGACCGCCGGGGTGTGCCGCCGCCGGGGCGGGTGCCGTCGGCGGGACTGCGCGGGGATCGCGGAAACGGGCCGGAGCCGGCCGGAGCGCCGTCGTGCGGGTGGGGCGGAGACCGGCCGGGCAAGACCACCCGTGTCCGAATTTTCACTCAAGGTGACTACGAGGGAGCGCGGGGGGTGCAGCGGTCGCCGTCCGGGCACGGTGCGCCGACGACGCTGGCGTTGGAGCACCCGCGCCGTCGACTGCGCCCGCTCCGCCACCAGCCGCTCGGTGGCGTCGTACCGGCGGACCAGCGCCGGAGCGAGGGCGAGCAGACCGGCGGCGGCGAGGACGGCGAGGAGCACCGACGTCGGCACCCTCACCCCTCCCGTCACCAAGTTCGGGGCGAACGCCGCTCGGCCGCAACTTCTTCCGTCACCGCTCGTTAACGGCGCACATCATGCGGGCGGGCAGCGCTTGCCACAGCTTGCAGTTACTTGAGGTTACGGGCCACGGACCGGGTTCACCGTGCGCCGCGCCGGGCGGTCACCGGCCGAACGGCTCAGCGCCGGTTGTCACGTACGCGGTGCCATCGGGCCAGCAGCCCGCCCTCGGCGGCCACTTCCTCACCTGTCATCGCGTATCCGATGTGGTCCCGCCAGGCGCCGTCGATGTGCATGTACCGCACGTGGTAAGCCTCCTCGCGGAAGCCCAACTTCTCCACCACCCGCCGGGACGGCACGTTCTCCGGCCGGATGTTCACCTCGACCCGGTGCAGCCCACCGGGGCCGAAGGCGTGGTCCACGGCGAGCGCGACAGCGGTCGGGATCACACCCTGACCGGCCACCCGCGAGTCCACCCAGTACCCCACGTACCCGGAGCAGAACGCCCGCCGCACGATGCTGCCCACATTGACGTGGCCGACCAGCCGCTCCTGCCCGTCGGTGCGTAGGCAGACCGCGAACGGCATGCCGTCGCCGGTCCGCGCGGACTTTCGTTGGTCGGCGTGGACCAGGCGGAACGCGGCCGTCGAGTTCGTCTGGTCCCAACCGCCGGGCACATGGGACTCCCACGGGGCGAGCCAGTCCCGGTTCGCGCGCCGGATCGCCGACCACGCCAGCGCGTCGGAGCGCCGGTAGGGGCGCAGCACCACCGGACCGTCCACAAGCACCGCCGGCCACCCCGGCGCCCGCCGAAACCTCACCGAACCGAACCGTTCACGACTGCGGGGCTCCGCTTCGCTGCACTCCTCGCGCTCACCGAGCCCGACACGTTCACGACTGCGGGGCTCCGCTTCGCTGCACTCCTCGCGCTCACCGGCGGCGGTCCAGCAGGAGAACATCCACGGTGGAACCCGCCGCGGCGGTGGTGACCCGCTCGCCGAGCACCAGCAGGCCGTTCGCCTCGGCCAGGCCGGAGAGCGTGTACGGGCCACCGGCCAGCGGCTGCACGGTGTAGCCGCCGCCGCGCCGCTCGGCCACGTGCGCGGGGCGGAACTCGCGCAGCCCCACCGGCGACGACACGGTCTCCAGCAGGTGCGCGCGCACGCTGGGCCGGAACACCGGCTCGGCGCCGGCCAGCAGTTGGATGGCCGGGCGGGCCAGCACCTCGAAGCCGATCAGCGCCGCGCCGGGCTCACCGGGAAGACACACCACCGGCACCTCCTCGGCGCCGACCGTACCGAACCCGAGCGCGGTTCCGGGATAGAGGGCCACCTCGGTGAAGGTGACCGGCCCGGCCCGGCCGCCGTCGCGGCGGGACAGGATCCGGCGGACCATGTCACCCGGGCCGGTGCCGGTGCCGCCGGTGGTGATGATCAGATCGGCCCGCAGCGTCTGGTCCTCCAACAGGCCGCGCAGCGCCTCCGGGTCGTCGTCGCAGATCCCGACCCGGTACGCGAGCGCGCCCGCCTCGGCCGCCGCCGCGGTCAGCGCGTGCGAGTTGGCGTCCACCACCTGACCGGGCTGGCTGCCCCGGCCCACGTCGACGAGTTCGTCGCCGGTGGCCACGATCACCACCCGGGGGCTGGGTCGCACCACCACGTGCCCGATGCCGGTGGCCGCGAACACGGCGACCAGGGCCGGTGAGACGTACGCGCCGGCGCGCGCGAGCAGCGTGCCGGCGACCAGTTCCTCCCCGGCGCGGCGCAGGCCGTAGCCGCGTCGGGGGGCGCGGAAGATCTCCACGGCGGCCATGCCCTGGTCGGTCCACTCCACCGGGACCACCACGTCCGCGCCGAGCGGCAGCGGCGCGCCCGCCGCCACCGAGAAGCAGGCGCCGGGCGTGAGCCGGACCGGTCGCCAGCTCGCCGCGCCCAGGTCACCGACGACGTTGAGCCGGATGCTGCGCCCGCCGGGCATACCGGAGGGGGCCGGGACGTATCCCGGCCCCCGGCTCCCTCCGGAGATGTCCTCCCAGCGCGCGGCGTACCCGTCCACCGCCGCCTGGTCGAAGGCGGGGAACGAGTGCGGGGCGACCACGTCCTCGGCGAGCACGTTGCCGTACGCCTGGGTCAGGTCGAGGTCGAGCGGAGGCAGCGCGCGTAACCTGCGCAGCACGCTGCCCAGGTAGTCGGCGAGCGGCGTCAACCCGTTCGCGGCCGCCTCGGCGTCGGCCGTCGCGGTCATGTATCGGCACCGCCGGACACGTCGCGCAGGCCGTTGAGGACCGCGTCGGTGACGGTCTCGTCGCCCTTGTTGACGAACTCGGCAAGCCACTTGCGGAACTCGGCGCCCAGGTCCTCCCGCTCGGAGGCGATCTGGACCACGGTCTGGAGGTAGCCCAGCGGCATGCCGGTGTCGTAGCGGGTGCCCCGGTAGACGATCGCGTGCACCGGCACCCCCTCGGTGCGCAGCAACTCCATCGCGTCGGTGAGTTGGATCTCGCCGCCGCTGCCCGGCTGGGTGCGCCGGATCGCGTCGAAGATCCGACCCGGGAGCACGTACCGGCCGAGGACGGCCAGGTTGCTCGGCGCGTCCTCCGGTTTGGGCTTCTCCACCATGCCGGTGACCTTGACGACCTCGGCGATGTCGGCGTACTCCGACTCGGCCGGCTCGACCGAGGCGATGCCGTAGCGGCTGGTCTCGGCCGGGTCGACCTCGAAGAACGCGAGCACCACCCCGCCGGTGCGGGCCTGCAACTCCAGCATGGCCGGCAGCAACGGCTCGGACGGCTTGACGAACTCGTCGCCGAGCAGCACCGCGAAGGGCGCGTCGCCGACGTGCGACTCGGCGAACCCGACGGCGTGGCCGAGGCCGAGTTGCTCCGGCTGGCGGCAGGTGTAGATCGCGGCCAGTTCCTCGGTGCGCTTGACCGCGGCCAGCAGATCGGGCTTTGTGGCGAGCCGTTCCTCCAGGTCGGGCCGCCGGTCGAAGTGGTCGACCATCGAGGTCTTGCCCCGCCCGGTGATCAGCAGCACGTCGGTGATGCCGGCCTGGGTGGCCTCCTCGACGATGTACTGAAGGACCGGCCGGTCGACGACCGGCAGCAGCTCCTTGGGGACCGCCTTGGTGGCCGGCAGGAACCGGGTGGCCAGGCCTGCGGCCGGGATGACGGCCTTGACCGCGCGGGAGCGACCAGAGGTCGCTGAGGGGTTCGCTGAGTGCTCCGACATGCCGCGAGACTATCGGCCACGGCTCTGCCGCGGCGGCTGAGGACCGGAAGACGCGCCGCCCGGCACGGTGCCCGCCTGCTCCGCCGTGCCGGCCCGGGGCAGCCCGTCGGGCGGGCTGACCGTGGTGGCGGCCACCGGAATTTCCTGCGTGCGCACCGGATCGGGGGCGGGCGCCGATCGGTAGCCGTCCCGCCCGGCGGCCTTGGCCGCGTAGAGCGCGTCGTCGGCCGCGTCGAGCACCTGCTGGCCGCCGCCGGCATGGTCCGGATAGACGGCGATGCCGATGGAGACCGTCACCGGCACCCGCACCGGCTCGTCGCCGTGCCCGTCGACCGGCACCGGCTGGTCCCGCACCACCGCGCCGATCCGCTCGGCGACGATCGTGGCGCCCCGCGCGTCGGTCTCCGGTAACAGCACCACGAACTCCTCGCCGCCGTGCCGGAACGCCAGATCCACCTCGCGGATCACACCGCGTATCCGGCGGGCGAACTCGACGAGCACGGCGTCCCCGGCGGCGTGCCCCCACGTGTCGTTGACGTCCTTGAACCGGTCCAGGTCGAGGGCGAGCACGCTGAGCATCCGGCCGAACCGGTTCGCCCGCTCCACCTCCCGCCGGATCGACTCGCGCAGGTAGCGGTAGTTCCACAGCCCGGTGAGCGGGTCGGTCAGGGAGAGCCGCTGCGCCTCCTCGTGCACCCGGACGTTCTCCACGGCCACCGCCGCGTGACCGGCGAAGGTCCGCAGCGTGACCAGGTCGTCGTCGTCGAACTCGTGCCCGCCGAGCCGGTCGTAGAGGGCCAGCACGCCGAGCGCCGCGCTGGGCGGGCCGGCGGTGGGGTCGCTGTCGACCGGCGGATGGCCGGGACGCTCCACCCCACGCGGGTCGGCCACGCCGGGCGCGGCGAACGGCACCGCCACGTACGTCTCGCAGGACGGCTCCCCGGTCGGCGCGTCCGGCGACGCCCACCGGCCACGCAGCGGCTCCCCGGTGGCCGCCACCGCCCCCACCACGCCGGCGCCGACCGGCACCCGCAGCGTCGCCGGGTCGGCCGGGTCGTCGGTCGGCCAGCGCCCGGTCAGCCCCTCCACGCACTGGCCGACGAGCACCCCGTGGCCGTCGAGCAGCAACACCGCGCCGGCCCGCGCGCCGGTGGCGGCGATCGCGCTGTCCAGGATCACCCGCAGGATGCGTTGCAGGTCATGCGTGCTCGCGAGCGTGTCGCCGAGCACCGCCAGATGGTTGCGGAGCTGGTCCCGGCTGCTCGTCAACGCCGCCACGTAACTGCCGGTCTCCCGGGTCATCCGGTTGAACGCGCCGGCCAGCCGGCCGATCTCGTCCCGGCTGCGGACCGGCACCCGCGCGGTCAGGTCACCGTGGGCCACCCGGTCCACCGCGCCGGCCAGCTCGACGAGCGGCCGGGTGGTCACCCGGGCCAGCCGCCCGGCCGCCAGCACGGCGAGCAGCGCGGCCAGCGCGACGGCGGCCACGAGCGCGCCGTACAGACCGGGCGGGCGGTCGCCGCGCACCGACAGCACGAGCGGCAGCGGCTGCCCCGGGGACGGCCCGACCCGACGCACGTACCACCCGTTCCCGGTACCGGCCACCCGATCCCCGGCGACCTCGCGGGCGGCGGCCAGCACCGCCGCGCGTACCCCCTGATTTTCGGTCGTGTGGGTGGCCCGCCCGGGGTCGTCGAGGAGGGTGACCTCGACGCCGGTCACGGCCGCGAGCCGCGCCACGAAGGCCCCGTCGACCGGCTGCGCGGCGGCGACCGCGCCGAGGTCGGCGCCGGCGGAGTCGCGGAGCCGGACCTGGACGGCGAGCGCGCCCACCGGGCCGGCCGGGTCGCCGGCGCAGTCCTGCCAGGGGCCGGCCGGGCCGCCGGCGGTGGCGTAGCTGGCCCGGCCGGCGGCGTCAGCGATCCTGACGGCGGCGGCCAGGCCACGGCCGACCACCTGGTCGGCGGCGCGCGACCGGGCGGCCGGGTCCGCGACGAGGGCGACCGCGTCGGCCGCCGCACGCAGTTGCTGGCAGATCGCGTCGACCGAGGTACGCACACCGGCCGCGGCCAGCCCCAGCCGCTCGGTGGCACGGCTGCGGTCGACCGCGCTCAGTGTGGTGCCGACGAAGAACGCGCCGAGCAGAACGGGGCCGAGGACCACCACGAGGAAAGCCGTCGTCAACCGCCCGCGTAGCGTCAAGCTTGCCCCCGGAAGTACCGCACCCCTTGGTGCGATGCTGACACAGAGCGACCGTTAGGCAAGCGTTGCGTCAGGAGTGTTGCGTGCCGGATTTTTCGGATGAGGTGCACGAGGCGAAACGGGACCTGCGCGTCGCGCTGCTCGCCGCCCGCCGGTCGCTGTCCGCGACGCGCCGGGCCGACGCCGCGGCGTCCGTGCAGGCCGAGCTGATTTCCCTGGTACGCCGGATGCGCCCGACCCGGATGACCGCGTATGTGCCGGTCGCCTCCGAGCCGGGCGGGCCCGACCTGCCCGAGATCCTCCGGGCGGCGCTGCCGGCCGACGGCGAGGTGCTGCTACCGGTGCTCCGGGACGACCTCGACCTGGACTGGGCCGCCTACACCGGCCCGGAGTCGCTGCGCGCCGCCGGCCGGGGGCTGCGCGAGCCGACCGGCTCCCCGCAGGGCCGGGCCGTCGTGGCCGGGGCGGACCTGGTGGTGGTGCCGGCGCTGGCGGTGGACCACCGGGGCGTCCGGCTGGGCCGGGGCGGCGGCTCCTACGACCGGGCGCTGGCCCGGGTGCCCGCCACCGTGCCGACGGTGGCGCTCCTGCACGACGGCGAGCTGGTCCCGACCGTTCCCGCCGGCCCGCACGACCGTCCGGTGCGCTGTGTGATCACACCCTCGGGCGGGCTGACGGCGGTGCCGGGTGTGGGACCGGGCGCTTCCGCTGGACGAATCCGGGTGCCATGACGCACCATTGGCACTCGAAGACCACGAGTGCCAGTACGGCTGTGCCAGATCCGGAGGAGAACGTGCCCACGTACCAGTACGCCTGCACCGCGTGCGGCCACCAGCTCGAAGCGGTGCAGTCCTTCTCGGACGCGCCGCTGACCGAGTGCCCGGCGTGTGAGGGGCGGCTGCGCAAGCTCTTCAACTCGGTAGGCATCGTGTTCAAGGGCTCCGGCTTCTACCGCACGGACTCCCGTTCGTCCGGATCCGAGACCGGTGCCGGCGCCGGGGGCAAGACGGGAAAGCCCGAGTCCTCGACTTCCTCCTCATCCTCGTCCGACTCCTCGTCGTCCTCGTCGTCCTCGTCGGGCTCCGGGTCCTCGGGGACCGGGTCGTCGGGCTCGGGTTCGGGGTCCTCAGGTTCGGCGTCCTCGGGCTCAGGCTCGGCGAGCAAGTCGCCGGCGGCGTCCAGCTCCTCCTGACCGCACGCTTTCCGAAGTGGCCGACCCCTCCGGGGCCGGCCACTTTCGCGCTCTCACCCCGCCCCACCCCCTTCCCGCCCCACCCCTCCGTTGATCATGAAGTTAGCGACACGACTCGTCCGTTTTTGTCACGGCCAAATTCGTGATCGCCGGAGACACCCATGGCGTTCCAGTCGTGCCTCAGCCGGCCCGCGAGTGGAGCGTCGTGGGTGTCTCGGGGGGCCGGAGACACCCGTGGCGTTCCAGTCGTGCCCCGTCCGGCCCGCGAGTGGAACGTCGTGGGTGCGTGACGGCACCCAACACCTCCGGCACGGCCACCTCGACGGCGGTGTTGTCGACCGGTCGACCCTGGTCGGGGTGAGTCGGTGGGTCGGGGTGAGTCGGGGGCGGGACCGGGGTGCCTGGACCGAGCCGTTGTCCACCGGACGACGGGTTATCCACAGGGGGGATGCGACGGGCGACGCGGCCGGGCGGGGAGCGCCTAACCTGCTGACGGGATGGCGGGTCGCCGCCTGTGGAGCCGGCGGAGGGGAGGGCAGCGGTGGCGGATGCAGAGGTGACGTTGCGGCCGGTGCGCTGGCGTGTCCCCCGGGGCCGCACGCTGCTGCGGGTGACGCTTGTCGCGGTGCTGCTGGGGCTGGCCGCCGCGGTGCTGCAGACGCCGACCGGCTGCCCGCCCGGGCCACCTCCGGCCGCCTTCCCCGCGCCCGTCGAGCCGCGGCCGGACGGAACCCTGACGCTGCCCGCCGGGGCGGTCGGCGTGCCGATCCGGTTGGCCGAGCCGGCCGCACTCGCGGTGCTACGCCCGGGTGCCCGGGTCGACCTGCTGGTCGTGCCGGCCGGCGGGTCGCGCGATCCCACCCTGCTCGCACCGCGCGCGTTGGTGCTCGACGTGGTGGGGGCCAACGGGGTGGTCGACGGTTCCTCGGCGCTCTATCTGGCGCTCCCACCGGAACAGGCCCGGCGCGCGGTCGGCCTGCCTGAGGGCAGTCGCTTCGCCGTGGTGGTACGCGGCTGACGCCGGCCCTCTCCCCCACGATGACGGCCAGCGGCAGGCGGGCTCCCGCCCTCGCTCCCAGTGCCGGCGAGCGCCCGTCCTCGCTCCCAGCCCCGGTGCGGGCGCCCGTCCTCGCTCCCCAGCGCCGGTGCGGGCGCCCGTCCTCGCTCCCCAGCGCCGGTGCGGGCGCCCGTCCTCGCTCCCCAGCGCCGGTGCGGGCGCTCGTCCTCGCTCCCAACGGCCGGGGGGGCGCTCGTCCTCAGTCCCAGTGCGGCGGGCGCTCGCCGAGCAGCCAGTCGTCGTTGCCGCCGGGGCGCTCACCCCAGCCGCGGTCGGTGTCGTCGGTGGTCTGCTCGGGCAGCACGACGAAGTCTTCGCTGAGGTCGACCACGCGGTCGTCGTCGTCGCGCGGGACCTGGATGCCGGGGTCGGTCACGGGGAGCAACGATACCGCCGCCGGCCGGCCGCCTCGACCCGCCGCGGTCCATGCTCCGGGACGCCGGCTGCGGCGCTGTCTGGTCCGGCAGCAGCGCCGGTCCCACCACGGGACCGACCGCCAGCAGCCGGCAGCCGACCGCTGGCTGCCGACTGCCGACTGCCGACTGCCGACTGCCGACTGCCGACTGCCGACTGCCGACTGCCGACTGCCGACTGCCGGAGAGTGTGCCGCGGGTGAGTCGACGCTCGCCGCGTCGGGCAGCCGACCGGGCGAGCCGTTGGTAGCGTCGGTCGGCGTGACGACGCCGAGCGGTGGCAGCCCCGACGACGAGACCTGGCGACGCCCCGAGCAGCCGGACGGGGCACCTACCGTGGACCGGCCCGATGACAGCCGGCCCACCGCGACGAGCCAGCCCGAGGAGGATGCGCCCACGCCGGAGCCGACGATCGGCGCGGACGCGCCCCCGGCCGACGGCGACCACCGCGAGCGCCACAATCCGGACGGTGCCGCCGGTGAGCAGGTGCCCGATCCGGACACACCCGGCGGGGCCGGCGCGACGAGCGAGGCCGCCAGTCCGTGGTCGCGCGAGGGAGCCATGGAGAGCCCCTGGGCCAGGCCGGACGCGGCGACCCCGGCCGGCGGCTGGACCGCCACCGCCGGCCAATGGCCCGGCCCACCCGGGCACCCCGGTTCACCAGGACACCCCGGTTCACCAGGATACCCCGGTCCACCAGGACACCCCGGCCCACCCTGGCTCCCAGGACCCGGAGGCCCGCCCGGACACCCTGGCCCACCCTGGCCCCCGGGACCCGGAGGCCCACCCGGGCACCCCGGCCCACCCGCACACAACGCCGCGCCGGGACACGCCGACGCATACACCGGGCCGCCGCCGAGCACGCCGCCGCCGCCCGGCTGGCGACCGCCGGTGCATGTGCGGGTGCCACCGCCCCGGCAGCTCCCGGCGCAGGACATGGTCGCCATGGACCGCTCGGAGCAGCGCGCACAGCACCTCACCTACGGCATCGGCGCGGTCGTCGGCGTGGTGCTGGTGCTGCTGACGTGCCTGCTGTGCTCACGGTTGCTGTTCTAAGCCCCCGACCGGAGGCCGGAAAGCCGGAGGCCGGAAAGCCGGAGGCCGGAAAGCCGGAGGCCGGAAAGCCGGAGGCCGGAAAGCCGGAGGCCGGAAAGCCGGAGGCCGGAAAGCCGGAGGCCGGAAAGCCGGAGGCCGGAAAGCCGGAGGCCGGAAAGCCGGAGGCCGGAAAGCCGGAGGCCGGAAAGCCGGTCGCTCAGACGATGCCGTCCCACACCATCTTGGCCCCGCTGTCGCCGGTCAGGTAGACGTAGATCAGCGCGAACACGGCGAGGACGGCCGCCACGACGGTGAGCGCCAGGGGCACCCAGCGGGGCAGGCTCTGGAGACGGGCGAAGCCCTTGGTGCTCACCACCAGCAGCAGCGCCACGACCGCGAGCCCGAACGTGAACCAGAGCAGGGTCTCCCCGTACTCGGAATGCTCGTGGATCTTCGCAAGCCCCTCCGGCGGGTAGCCCCGCGACTCCAGCGCCTCCTCCAGCTCCTCGCCGGACTCGGTCGCCACCCAGGCCAGGATCGGCGTGACCACGGCGAGCCCCACCACCGCCCAGTCCAGCCGGGGCCGCCAGCGGGGAAACGCCCCGAACGCGACGGTGACCAACGCCAACAGTGGCACCAGCACCACCACCGCGTGAATGACCAGGACGTGGCCCGGGAGACCGTTGACTTCCTTGAACACCGACACCTCCGGCGAGTGGACGGATTCGCGCGGCCAGCGTACGCCGAGGCACGTTCGCACATCGACACCCACGCACGGATCGCCTCACCGGTTCACGCCGGCGGCTCCGAGCCGTCCGGGCAGGCACGCCCGGCGTGGCACTCTTGACCGGTGGACACCGACGACCTCGGCCTGTTCGGACCGGGATCGGTCACGTGGAAGGTGCACGAGGAACCGATCCTGATCGTCGCCGGCCTGCGCTCGCTCTACCTGCAGGCGTTGCACCCGCGCGCGATGGCGGGGGTGGCGCAGAACAGCAACTACCGGGCCGACGCCTGGGGGCGGCTGGTCCGCACGGCGACCTACGTGGCGACGACGATCTACGGCACCACCGCCGAGGCGGAGGCGGCCGGGCGGCGGCTGCGCGCGCTGCACGCCCGGCTGCGCGCCACCGACCCGCTCACCGGCGAGGTGTTCCGGGTCGACGAGCCGGACCTGCTGCGCTGGGTGCACGTCACCGAGGTCGAGTCGTTCGTGAGCACCGCCCGGCGGGCCGGGTTGGCGCTTACCGACGACGAGGTGGACGGCTACTACACCGAGCAGCGCCGGGCCGCCACCCTGGTCGGGTTGGACCCGGACGACGTGCCGGGCACCGCCGCCGAGGTCGAGGCGTACTACCGAGGCGTGCGTCCGGAGCTGCGGATGACCCGCGAGGCGGCCGAGACCGCGGTGTTCCTGACCGCGCCGCCGATCCCGTGGAAGCTCAGCCTGCCGGTGAAACTCGGCCTGAGTCTCGGCCCGCCGCGCTGGGCGTACCTGGGGGTCGCCGGCGCCGCGCTGGGGTTGCTGCCGCCGTGGGCGTTGCGGCTCTACGGTGGGCTCGGGCTGCCCACCACGGCGCTGTCGGCCGAGGTGGGTGTGCGGGCCCTGCGGCTGGCCCTGGCGGCGGTGCCGCGGCGCTACCGGGAGGGGCCGTTGCAGCAGGTGGCCAAGGAGCGGGCGGCCCGGCTGGCGGCTGCCTGAGGAGTCGTCAGTCGGCGTCGGCGAAGCGTTCGACCGCCGACCAGGGGTCCTTTCCGGGGGCCTGCGCGCCGGCCGGGCAGGTGTGCCGGTAGTCGCACCAGCCGCAGCGCGGCCCCGGCTCGGTGGGGAACGCCTCGTCGGGATCGGTGCCGTCGGCCACCGCCCGCTCGGCGGCCATGATGTCGCGGGCGGTGTCCTCCGCGCGGGTGAGCTGCCGGTGCAGCGACTCCGGGGTGTGCTCGTGCGCGGCGACCGTGCCGCTGGGCAGGTGGTGCAGCTCTACCCGGCGGCACGGCCGCCGGAACACCCGCTCCGCCGCGTATGCGTAGAGCGCGAGCGCCTGCGAGCCGCGCGCGTCGTCGGTGTCGAGCCCGGTGCGGCCGGTCTTGTAGTCGACGATGACCAGCTCGGGGCGGCCGTCCGGGCCGGGGCGGGAGTCGATCCGGTCGGTGCGGCCGTTGAAGGCCAGCACGGCGGTCTTCACGGCGACCACCCGCTCCACGCCGATCGGCTCGTCGGCCGGGTCGAGCCCCGCCACGTAGGACTCCAGCCAGGCCAGCGCCCGCCGGAAGGCGTCGCGCTCCTGCTCGTCGTCGCGGTAGCCCTCGCGGACCCAGGTGCCCTTGAGCAGCGCGGCGAGCCCCTCGGGGCGGCGACGGTCGGGGGCCAGCGCATACCAGTTCTTGAGCGCGGTGTGGACGCTGGCGCCGAGCGAGTTGTGCGCCCACGGCGGCCCCTTCGGCGGGGCGGGGCGGTCCACGTACGTGTAGCGGTAGCGCCGGGGGCAGTCGGTGTAGGCGCCGAGCTTGCTGGGTGTGCAGACGAAGAGCCGCTCCGGCATGCCCTCGAAGCCGAGCTGCTCGGCCTGCTCGGCGCGGGGTCGGGGCGCACGGCCACCGGTGGGTCGTCCGGTCGGTGAGGGTCGTCGCACGCCTGAGATCCTGCCACCCCGCTACGACATCGGGCGCGAGGGACTCAGGCGTTCAGGTATTCGGTCACGAACGCGGCGATCGCATCCGCGATGAGCTGCACCGCGATGGCGGCGAGCAGCAGGCCGGCGATCCGGGTCAGCACCTCGATGCCGCCCGGGCGGAGCACCTTGACGATTCCGCCGGAGAAGCGCAGCACCACCCAGACGGCGACCATCACGGCGACGATGGCGAGCGCGATGGCCGCGTAGTCGGTGACGGAGCCGGCCTGCTGCACGAACAGCATGGTGGCCACGATGGCGCCCGGTCCGGCCAGCAGCGGGGTGCCCAGCGGCACCAGCGCGATGTTGGAGGTGACCTGCTGGCTCGGGTCGTCCGCCTTGCCGGTCAGCAGTTCCAGCGCGACGAGCACCAGCAGCAGGCCGCCGGCGGCCTGGAGGGCGGGCAGGTCGACGTGCAGGTAGGCCAGGATCGTCTGCCCCGCCACCGCGAAGATCACGATGACCCCGAGCGCCAGCGCCACGGCCTGCCAGGCGGCCCGGTTCCGGTCGCGGGCGGGCAACGGCCCGGTGAGCGCGAGGAAGATGGGCATCATTCCGGGCGGGTCGACGATCACCAGCAGGGTCACGAAGACCTCGCCGAAGAGCTTGAGATCCACGCGGACACGGTAGCCGCGCCGCCGGCACGCTTCAGCCTGAAGCGACAGGGGTCACCCCGCGGCCCAGCCCGACGATCCGCTCGTACGCCTCCTGGGCCGTGGTGTGCGCGCCGAGACGGACGGTCTTGTGCGTGCCGTGGAAGTCCGACGCGCCGGTGACCAGCAGACCCAGCTCGGCGGCGAGCCGGCGGACGTGTTCCCGCTCGGTCGGGCTGTGGTCCTCGTGGTCGGCCTCCAGACCGGCCAACCCGGCCGCCGCCAGGTCCACGATCAACTCGTCGGGCACGATCCGGCCGCGCCGGCTGGCCCTCGGATGGGCGAAGACCGGCACGCCGCCGGCCCCCCGCACCAGCGCGACCGCGCGGAACACGTCGATGTCGTCCTTGGGCAGTCGGTACCGCTCCCCCAGCCAGTCCGGTCCGAATGCCTCGGTGGTGGTGGCGACCAGGCCGGCCCGGATCAGCGCCTGCGCGATGTGCGGGCGACCGACCGTCCCGCCGGCCGCCCCGGCCAGGATCTCCGACCAGCTCACCGGGACGCCGTCGGCCTGGAGCAGCCGGACGATCCGCTCGCCGCGTTCCTCGCGGGCCCGCCGGACCCGGGCCAGCTCGGCGACCAGTTCCGGCTCGTCCGGGTCGAAGAGATAGGCCAGCAGGTGCAGCGGGATCGCCGGCTCGACGCCGGACCAGCGGCAGGACAGCTCGGCGCCGCGGACCAGGGTGAGACCGGGTGGGCGGGCGGCGACGGCGGCGGCCCAGCCCGCCGTCGTGTCGTGGTCGGTGAGCGCCACCACGTCGAGCCCGGCGTCGGCGGCGGCCCGGACCAGCTCGGCCGGGTCGAGCGTGCCGTCGCTCGCGGTGGAGTGGGTGTGCAGGTCGATGCGGGCGGGAACGCTCACCTGAGCGACGCTACGCCCCGTCCGGGGTGGCGGGGGTGTCGGCCACCACCACCGGACGCTGCCCGGGCGGCACCCCGTCGAGCGCAGACCCGGTCGGCCGCTGCCCGGCCAGCACCCGATCGGGCTCGACCCGGACCAGCCCGCCGGCGGCGTCCACGTGCAGCGCGGCGCCGGCGCGGGTCCAGGCGACCGCGCCGACCAGCGCCGGGCCGGCCGGGTGGGCCGCCGAGGTGGCTGCCAGGTCGACGAGCAGGGCGCTGCGGGCGGTGTCGTTGGCCAGCAGCCACCGCCCGTCCGGCGAGACCGCGCCGAGCCCGTCGGCGGCCAGTTTCGGGCCGCAGTCGGTGCGGGTCGGGGCGAGGTCGCGCGCCGGGTCGAGCAACGCCAGGCAGGTCTTCCCCGCCGAACCGTCGGTGACCAGGCCGACCACCCGCCCGTCCGGTCGCATGCCGTAGACGGCGCGTACGTCCGGGTTCGCGGCGCCCGGCACGCCGCCCATCGCGCGCTGCCACACGCTCGTGCCACCCCGGCCGGGCCGGGCGATCAGCACGTCGTCGCCGGTGAAGCCGATCGGCACGACGCCGGGCGGCGCGGCCACCCGGCTGGGCGCGATGAGCTGACCGGCGACGACCCCGGCGGCGACCACGTCCGGGCCGTCCCGCCAGGCCACCTGCCGGCCGTCCGGGGAGACCGCGACGGCGTCCGCGGCGGCGAGCATGACCTGCGGCGCGCCGCTGCCCGCCGGCACCCACCAGAGGGTACGGCCGGCAGCGGTGGCCGCCGAGGTGAGCAGCCACCCCTCCCGGTCGCGGACCCGCTGCGCCCGTTCGACGTTGCCCACGCCGGGCAGCTCGCGCCGTTCGCCGCCGCTGGTGTCGAGCACGTCGCCGACGAGCAGGTCGAGCTCGGCGCGGACCGGTCCCGGGCCCGACATCGGGGTGGCCGCGGTGGGTAGCGGTGAGGCGGAGTATCCGTGCGGGTCGCCGAGCACCACGGTCGACGTGTCGCCCTGCCCGCCCACCCCGCCGAGCTGTGCCATCCCGGTGGTGACGAGCACCGTGGCCACGCCGGCGAGGGCCAGCCCGGTGAGCGCCCGGCGGCGCCCGGCGCGGCGGGCACGCCGCAGCACGTCCCCCGCCGGATCGGCGCGGAGCGGTGGGGAGGTGACGACGCGGCGGGACAACGTCTCTCGCAGCGCCCGCTCCAGCTCGTCCTCACCCACGGCAAGTGGACGCTCCGGGCTGCCCGTCCGGTTGTCACCGGCGGGTCGGGTGCCGCTCATCGGGTCTCCACCGGGATCGGCACGGCGGAACGGACCGGCGCCGTCGGCGCGGCCGGGGTCGCCGGTGACGGGGCTGGACGGGTCGCCGGTGACGGGGCCGGGCGGGTCGCCGGGGCGGCGGGTTGCCGCGCGGCCCCGGCCGGCGAACCCGGTGCGGTCGACTCGGCGGGTCGCCGTGTCGCCGCCGGTCGGGCCCGGGGACCGGCCGCGCCCCGAGGGACCGCCGAGGTGCCGGACTTCGCCGGGGAAGCCGCTGGCGCCTCGGCGGGTGTCTCGGCCGGCAGGCCCAGGGCGGCCTCGGAGCCGAGCCGGCGACGCAGGGTGTTGAGCGCCCGGGAGGTCTGGCTCTTGACCGTGCCCGGGGAGATCTCCAGCAGGGCGGCGGTCTGCGCCTCCGACATGTCCTCGTAGAAGCGGAGCACCAGCACGGCCCGCTGCCGGGCGGGCAACGCCTGGAGGTGCCGCCAGAGCGCGTCCCGGTCGAGTTGTTGCTCGATCTCGTCGACGCCGGCCCGTTCCGGCAGCACCTCGGTCGGCCGTTCGCCGTGCCAGCGGCGGCGCCACCAACTGGTCGAGGTGTTGACCAGGACGCGGCGGGCGTACGGCTCGATGGCGTCGATCCCGCCGAGCCGTTTCCAGGCCAGGTAGGTCTTGGTCAGCGCGGTCTGGAGCAGGTCCTCGGCGGTGGCCCAGTCACCGGCCAACAGGTAGGCGGTGCGCAGCAGGGCACCGGAGCGGGCCGCGACGAACTCGCGGAACTCCTCCTCCAGCGGATCCCTGCTCGCCACGCTCACCTCCGCGCCCCCGTCCTGCCTGGCAGGCTCCCACGACCGGGTGGGCCGGGTCGACGGCGAAAGGTGCGCAGTCCCTCCGATTTTCGGCCGAAAAGTTTCAGGCGCCGTCGTCGGCCTTGGCCTCGTCGGCCTCCTTGCCCAACCGCGCCTCGACGGCCTGCGGCTCGTACATCTCCTCCACCACGCGCAGGTAGAGCTCGTTCGGGTTGGGCAGGTTCTTGACCTCGCGCAGCGCCTGTTCCTGGCCGGCCGACTCCAGCACGAACGTGCCGTAGTTGAGGGCGCGACCGGTCGGGGTCTGCTCGTATTTCATGTCGGTGACCCGGACCAGCGGCATCATCGCGACCCGGCGGGTGATGATCCCGTTGACCACCATCACCCGTTTGTTGGTCAGGATGAACCTGTCGTAATACCAGTCGGCGACGCGCCAGGCGACCCAGCCCATAACGGCGAACCAGAGCAGCACCGCGATCGTGGTCAGCGCGCCGACGTCGCGTCCGGCGAGGAAGCCGGCGAGGTAGCCGAGCACGAACGTGGCCGCGATGCCGACGATGATCGGGGTGGTGAGGTGGATCCAGTGCCGCTTCCACTCGCCCCGGTAACGCTCGGTGGGGAAGAGGTAGCGCGCGACGAGCGAGCTGGGCTCGTCCTCCAGGGGCAGCACGCGGCGCGGGGCCATGCCGGAGGCGTCGACCCGGAGACCGGCCAGCTCCTCCTCGGAGATCGGCTGCTCCGGGTAGCCCTCCGGGTCGCGCGCCCAGGCGCGACCGGAGCGCCCCTCGCCGGCATAGCCGGGCCCGTCGCCGAAGGCGGCGCCGCCCGACAGGGAGGGGCCGGCACCGTAGCCGGGGCCGGCGCCGAAGCCGGGACCGTCGTCGGGGTCGATCCGTGGAATCGGCTCGGTGTCGCGCTCCCGGCGTGCCCGGTCGGGATCGTCCGGGTCGTAGGGGGGACCGGAAGGGCTTCCCATCGGCGGCTAGGCGACGAGGTTGGTGAAGAAGTCGCCGAAGCCCTGCGCGATGTCCATGATGCCGCCACCGAGAGACTTGAACACGTCGGCTGCCGAGTTTGGCCGGTAGGCGACGAAGAAGATCAAGAATGCGATGCCGGCCCAGGTGAGGACCTTCTTGACCATAGCGGGCCATCCTCTCGCGGAGCCGGGTCCGTTTACCGCAGCGGCACCCAGAGTATCAGCATGGTGTCTTACCGTGAATATCTGCGTCCGCTCCCCGACTCGCCGGTGCCGGCCGGTCAGGCCTGCCCGTGCAGGTACGGGGACGGTGCGCCGTACACGAGCTCAGGCGGTGTCCACTCGGTGAGGTCGTGCAGCACGACTTCTTCCGCGAGGAGGTGACCCGCGCTCGCCGGCCAGGCTATCGCATGGAGCCACATTCCCCGAGCCTCACCGGCGTACGCGCTTCGATCCGTTTCGGACCGCACGAGCCACAGTGGAGTGGGATGACCACCCACGCGGATCTTCGCGTGCGGCAGACGCTCGGGATGACCAGGGCCGGGATCGGTCAGCGCCTCCTCGACCTGGGGGCCGGGATCGGGTCCGGGCAGTCCCGCGAAGCGGGAACCGAGACCGACACCGGGTTCCTCGGCGACGAAGATCAGGTCGGCCGGTCCACCGTCGAGCGGGGCCGGGCCGGCGCAGGCGACCACCGTGGCGCGGACCCCGGCCCGGTCGTCGCCGGCCCAGGCCACGCCGGTCAGTGTCCAACCCGGCGGGAGCGGCCACGGGCACCACAGCGGCACACCGGCCGACTCGCCGTCGGCGGCCACCCGCTCGACCACGCTCGCCATGATCTCGGCGCCGATGCGTTCCGGCACGTGCAGGGGCGGAACCGGGCCGCACCGCAGGCACCGGTATTCGCCGTGCATCAGGTCGGGATCGCGCACCGGACCCGCGCATCTCGGACAACTCACCGCGACAGTCACACCCTCACCGTCGCCCCGGGGCGGCGGGGCGTCAAGCGAGGCGGGCCGACGAACGTGGGATTTCCGCCCGTGGGCACCACCGCGGCGCCTCAGTCCGGGGGCGGGCCGGCGTACGACCGGACCCAGGCATGCATGGCGATGCCGCTGGCCACGCCCGCGTTGATGGACCGGGTCGAGCCGTACTGGGCGATCGAGAAGAGCGCGTCGCACGCCGCCCGGGCCACCGGGGAGAGCCCCGGTCCTTCCTGGCCGAAGAGGAGCACGCAGCGGCGCGGCAGCACACCGGTCTCCAGCGGCCGGGAGCCGGGCAGGTTGTCGATCCCGACCACCGGCAGCCGTTCCCCGGCCGCCCAGGCGACGAACTCCTCGATCGTCGGATGGTGCCGCACGTGCTGGTAGCGGTCGGTCACCATGGCGCCCCGGCGGTTCCACCGCCGCCGGCCGACGATGTGGACCTCGGCGGCGAGGAACGCGTTCGCGTTGCGCACCACCGTGCCGATGTTGAAGTCGTGCTGCCAGTTCTCGATCGCCACGTGGAAGTCGTGCCGGCGCCGGTCGAGGTCGGCCACCACGGCCTCGCGCCGCCAGTAGCGGTAGCGGTCCACCACGTTGCGCCGGTCGCCGGCGGCGAGCAGCTCCGGGTCGAGGCGCGGGTCGTCCGGCGGGTCACCGGGCCATGGCCCCACCCCCACGTCGAACTGGTCGTCGGTCACGGTCTGCAGAGGGTACGGGCCGGCGGCGGACGCTCCTCAGCGCAGGTCGAGCGCGCCACCCAGCCGGTCCAGGAAGCGCCGGTCGGCGGGGCTCGGCGGGGTCGCGCCGGCCCGGCAGACCCGGGCGGCCACCGATTCCACCCACTGCCGGTAGGCGGCGGAGTCGGCCGGATCGGCCCGCCGGCGTAGCACCCGCACCGCGGCCCGGGCGGCGGCGAGCAGATCCACCAGGTCGGTGAGGCGCTCGCCCCGGTCGGCGCCGTCGTGGCGGGCGTAGATGGCGGTCACCACGGCACGGATCAGGTCGCTGTCGAAGGCCCGACCGGCGGCCACCGCGTCCAGACCGGCCAGCCCGGCGGCGACCCCCCGCGGCGGGCGCCCCGGAGCGGGCGAGGCGGCGGCGACGAGGACCCGGCCCGGCAGGTCGGTCAGCAGGTCCCACTCCGCCGCGGAGTAGGCGGCGGAGGTGAGCGGTGCGGCGCGGCGACCGGCAGAGGACGGCTCTCCGGCGACGGAGTGGCTCATGGGGACCTCCAGCCAGAGCATAAGCCCCGGGAGGGGTCCGGCGGCCCCGTCCCCGCAGAACGGGAACGGGGCGTCAGACGGCCCGGGTCAGCGCGGCTCGGGGAAGCTCGGGCGCTCCGGGTCGACGCCGTCGGGGACGGCCGCCGCCGCGTACTCCCGCTTGGGGACCATGACCTTGCGGCGGAAGACGCAGACCAGCGTGCCGTCCTGGTTGTAGCCCCGGGTCTCGACCGCGACCACGCCGCGGTCGGGCTTGGACGACGACTCCCGCTTGTCGAGCACCGTGGTCTCGCCGTAGATCGTGTCGCCGTGGAAGGTCGGGGCGACGTGTCGCAGCGACTCGATCTCCAGGTTGGCGATCGCCTTGCCGCTGACGTCGGGGACCGACATGCCCAGCAGGAGCGAGTAGATGTAGTTGCCGACCACCACGTTGCGCGTGAACTGGGAGGCGGATTCCGCGTAGTGGGCGTCCAGGTGGAGCGGGTGGTGGTTCATCGTGAGCAGGCAGAAGAGGTGGTCGTCGTACTCGGTCACGGTCTTGCCCGGCCAGTGCCGGTAGACCGCGCCGACCTCGAACTCCTCGTAGTAGCGGCCGAACTGCATCCTGGTCCCTTCGACGGGCGGCGACGAGTTCGGCACAGCATGCCTTACCGCTGGTTAAGGCGGGGGCCGGGGCGCTCGCACGGCGGATACGTCACACCGGGCGCCACCTGGGGGGAGACGCAATGAGCGGCGGGGCCCTCCCCGGCACCCGCCGCCCACGCTCTGATGTGAAAGATTCTGCCGTACGGGGCCCGATGCCAACAGAGACCGGCGTCACATTTATCTTTTCGTAACAATACTCACCGTTACCGGCGACCCCCAGGTACGCGATCTCCGCAGGCCGGATAGCCCCTAGTCAGCACGCGATTTATCGCTTCGCGGCCGGAACTGAGCGTGATCTCCCTGGAAACGCTCCCATCACGTCCCGTCACGCAAATGCGTCCTGCACTTGCGTTCCGCACGGCCGGTGTGAACAGATAAGTTTCGATGCGTTGGGGTCGCCCGGACCCACCTGGCGTTTCGTCGCGCAGGTCACGGGAATTCCGGTGGATCGACCTTGGTTCCACCGGACGTACGGCAATCCGCGGTGATCGGAGAGACGCAATGGCAACGGTTGAGCTGACCACGGCCAACTTCGACGAGGTGACCGGGCGCGACGGCATCGTCCTGCTCGACTTCTGGGCGGACTGGTGCGGTCCGTGCAAGCGCTTCGCCCCCGTGTACGAGCGCTCCTCGGAGAAGCACCCGGAGATCGTCTTCGGCAAGGTCGACACCGAGGCGCAGCAGGAGCTGGGGGCCAAGTTCAACATCAGCTCCATCCCGACCGTGATGGCCATCCGCGACGGCGTGATCGTGTTCGCGCAGCCGGGTGCCCTGCCCGAGTCGGCGCTGGAGAACCTCATCGAGCAGGTCGAGCAGCTGGACATGGAGGACGTCCGCAAGAAGCTGGCCGAGCACAAGCACTGAGCGCGTCGTCCGCCGCCGGCCGGTCCCGACACGGGGCCGGCCGGCGGCGTTCCCGCACCCGTCGACGGGCGGACGGACAGTCAGAAATGGCCGACTGAGGGACAGTTCCGGACTCTTCACTCCCGTATCGTCGCCAGCTGATGGAGACCTTGACCCCGCGCGGACGCACCGTCCGGCTGGCCGCCACCCTGGTCGGGCTGGCACTGCTTCTCCTCGGCACCGTGCGGGGCACCGACGACGACTTCCCGTTCGGGCCGTTCCGGATGTATTCCACCTCCGACCCGCCGAACGCGCCCGCGCCCGACACCCGGGTCGAGGGCGTCGACCGGACCGGCGCGGTGGTGCCCCTCGGCCAGGACGCCACCGGCATCCGCCGCGCCGAGATCGAGGGCCAGCAGGACCGGTACGCCGCCGACCCGAGCCTGTTGCGCACCGTCGCCGAGGCGTACGCGGAACGCCACCCCGCCGCCCCGGCGCTGGTGGAGGTGCGCATCGTGGTCCGCTGGCACGACATCCAGGGCGGGCGGCCGACCGGCGAGTGGACCGACCGGACGGCGGTGCGGTGGGAGGCCACCGGATGACCGGCTGGCTGACCGAGGCGGTGCCGCGCGGCCGGGTGGCCGCCTTCCGCACCCTGATCTATCTCTTCGTCGCCGCCGACCTGGTCGTCTTCACCCCCTGGGTACGCACCCGCGTGGACGTGCCCGGCGACCTCTACCAGCCGCTGCTCATCGGCCGGCTGCTCCCGCTGCCCACGCCCGACCCCGCCCTGGTCGGCGTGGTCTTCTGGGTGCTGCTGGTGGCCTCGCTGCTCGCCGCGACCGGCCGGGCGCCCCGGCTGCTCGGCTGGACGGTCTTCGCGCTCTACCTCGAGTGGATGATCGTGGCGATGAGCTACGGCAAGGTCGACCACGACCGGTTCGGGCTGCTCGTGGCGTTGGCCGCGCTGCCCACCGCCGGCCGGGCCCGGCACGGCGACCCCACCCGCACCGAGGCGGGCGGCTGGGCGCTGCGGGTCACCCAGATCGCGGTGATCTGCACCTACTTCCTCGCCGCCTGGGCCAAGTTCCGCTTCGGCGGGCCGGACTGGGCCACCGGCTCGGTGCTGGCCCGGGCGATCATCCGGCGCGGCACCGACCTCGCCGACCTGATCGCGCAGGTGCCCCACCTGCTGATCGTCGCCCAGTTCGGCATCCTGGCGTTCGAGCTGCTCAGCCCGTTGGTGTTCGTGACGCCCGCCCGGTGGCGGCCGGCGGTCGTGGGCTTCTTCTACTCGTTCCACCTGGCGACCATCGCGACCATCACGATCTCGTTCGCGCCGCACCTGGTGGCGATGACGGCCTTCCTTCCGTTGGAGAAGCTCCGCCCGGTGGTCCTGGTCCGCCGCCTGCTGAGCCGCCGCGCCGGCCCGTCCGACGGCACGCCGCCCGCGCCGGCCGTGTCACCGTCCGCCGCGCCCGCCATGTCGCCGCTGGCGGCGAGCCGTCCGGACCGGCCAGCTCCGTCCTGACCGCGCGGCTCCGAGGCGCGTCGGTCAGCCGGTCGGGTCGGGTCGGCCCGCCGGGCCGTACAACCGCTCCCGGGCCTCCTGCGGCAGCGCGCACGCGGCGGTGCCGCCGGGCAGGCGGTGGCGGTTGCGGGCCACCCAGCGGTACGCGGGCCAGGCCGCGGCGCGTACCGGCGGAAAGCGCAGCCCGCCCCCGGCGACGCGCCAGAGCGGCCCGCTGTCGCCGAGCAGCCGGGCGATGGCGTCCGGCCCGGATGCCCGGGATCCGTCGGCGCCCACCCACTGGACCGCCTCCTCGCACGCGGCCTCGGTCAGGCCCAGCGCCGCCAGATCGGCGAACTGCCACGGGACCACCCGGGCGCCGGTGGGGATCCGGCGCTCGATGAACTGCGCGCAGCGGGTACAGAAGGCGCAGTCGCCGTCGTAGACGAAGGTCGACGTCTCCATGCCTCCATCCTGCACCCGCGGCGGGGCCGGCGGCGGCCGGTGTCCGGCGCGTCACTTGCGCTTCGTTCGTACGCATGTTCGAATATGGCGCATGCGCTGGGACAACCTCTCCGCTCCCCCGGACGAGGGGACTCCCGACGAGGCAGCGCCAGCGGCTCCACCCCTGCCGCTGGCGCTGCCCGGCGCGGTGGCCCGCACGTTCGACACCCCCGAGTTCGCCGGCATGACCTTCTACGAGGTGCAGGCCAAGTCGATCATCAATCGCGTGCCCGGCCGGTCGCGTGTGCCGTTCGAGTGGACCGTCAACCCCTACCGCGGGTGTTCCCACGCGTGCACCTACTGCGTTGCCGGTGACACGCCGATCCTCATGGCGGACGGCCGGACCCGACCGATCAGCGAGCTGACCGTCGGCGATCGCATCTACGGCACCGAACGGCGCGGCGCCTACCGCCACTACGTCGTCACCACCGTGCTCGACACGTGGTCGACGGTGAAGCGGGCCTACCGGGTCGTCCTCGTCGACGGCACCACGCTTGTGGCCAGCGGCGACCACCGTTTCCTGACCGAACGCGGCTGGAAGCACGTCACCGGCGGCATGCGGGGTGGCGGGCGATGTCCCCACCTGACCACGCGCAACCGCCTGCTCGGCACCGGCCGGTTCGCGGTCCCGCCGAAGCGGTCCACCGACTACCGCCGGGGCTACCTGCACGCGCTGGTCCGCGACGCCGGCCGCCGGTTCCCCCTCGCCGACGCCGACGCCGCCGACCTGCGCCGCCGATTCCGACTGGCCACCACCGAGCCGGAGGTGCTGGAGCGCGCCGGACGCTTCCTCGCCGACGCCGGGATCACCGTCGAGTGGATGGCCGGCCGGACGACCCGCCGGTCCACGACGGCTCACGCGACCGATCCGGCCGCCGTCGAGAGCGTCGCCCTGCTGGCCCGCCCGCCGGACGAGCCGACCGACGACTGGCGGCTCGGCTTCCTGGCCGGCATGTTCGACGCCGCCGGGAGCTGCCGCCGGGGCGTGTTCCGGATCGGCGTCGCCGACGACGAGAGCCGGCGCCGCACGGCCGCCGCACTCGACCGGTTCTCCTTCCGGTGGGCGCTCGACGAGCCGGGCAACCGCAACGGCGCCCGCCAGGCCCGGCTGACCGGTGGCCTGCCGGAGCGGCTGCGTTTCTTCCACCTGGCCGATCCGGCCGTCACCCGGAAGCGTTCGATCGAGGGCACGGCGCTCAAGTGCGCGGCGCGGCTCCAGGTGACCGCCGTCGAGGATCTCGGCCTGGAGCTGCCGCTGTGGGACATCACCACCGGCACCGGCGACTTCATCGCCAACGGGGTGGTCAGCCACAACTGCTTCGCCCGCAACACCCACACCTACCTCGACCTCGACGCCGGGGCGGACTTCGACCGCAAGGTGATCGTCAAGGTCAACGCGGGCGAGTTGGTCCGGCGGGAGTTGGCCGCCCCCCGCTGGCGCGGCGCACACGTCGCCATGGGCACCAACGTAGACTGCTACCAGCGGGCCGAAGGGCGCTACCGGTTGATGCCGCCGATCCTCGCCGCGCTGCGCGACTTCGCCAACCCGTTCTCGATCCTCACCAAGGGCACCCTGCTGCTGCGTGACCTGCCGCTGCTGCGGCAGGCCGCCGAGGTGACCCGGGTCGGGCTGTCCTACTCGGTCGGCTTCGTGGACGAGACGCTCTGGCGGCTGGCCGAGCCGGGCACCCCGAGCCCGCGCCGCCGGCTCGACGCGGTCCGCCGGCTCACCGACGCCGGCTTCCCGGTCGGGGTGCTGATGGCCCCGGTCCTGCCCGGGCTCAGCGACGACGAGGAGTCGATCGACGCCACCGTGGCGGCGATCGCCGCCTCCGGCGCCACCGACGTCACCGCGTTGCCGCTGCACCTGCGCCCCGGTGCCCGGGAGTGGTATGCGCGTTGGCTGGCCCGCGAGTTTCCGCACCTGGTGCCCCGCTACCGCCAGCTCTACCAGGCCGGCGCGTACGCCCCGCACGCCTACCAGCGGGAGGTGACCGCCCGGGTGCGGATGGCGGCACGCCGGCACGGGCTGCACCGGGGCGAGGTCGGCGACAACCGCCGGCTGCCCGACACCTCGCCCGCCGCCCCGGCCGCCGAGCAGCTCTCCCTCCTCTAGCGCGGTGCGCGTTACGCTCGGGTGATGCGTTCCGCCCAGCAACTCCTCGCCGAGTCCGCCGTGATCGCCGTCGTCGGGGCGTCCCGTGACCCGGGCAAGGCCGCGCACCGCGTACCGCTGGAGATGCAGCGGCACGGCTGGCGGATCATCCCGGTGAACCCGACCGTGGACGAGCTGTTCGGCGAGAAGGCGTATCCGACGCTTGCCGACATCCCGCACCCGGTCGACCTGGTGGACGTGTTCCGCCCGGCGCGGGACGCGGGCGAGGTGGTCCGGCAGGCGGTGGCGATCGGCGCGCCGGCCGTCTGGTTGCAGCTCGGGATCGTCTCCGCCGAGGCGCGCCGGATCGCCGCGGAGGCCGGCGTCGACTACGTCGAGGACCGGTGTCTCATCGTCGAGCGGGCCGCCGCCGGCCTCACCCGGCGCGACTGACCGGGCTCGGCCGCGGCTCGGGGCCGAAGAGCAGGTCGAGCTGGACGTCGAGGGCGGCCAGCGCGGTCTCCGGCGGATAGTGCCCGCCGAGCAGGTGGATGCCGAGCCCCTCCATCACGGCGAGCAGGGCGACCGCGGACCGGTCCGGGTCCACCCGGCCGTCCGTGGCGAGCGGCGACCCGGCGGCGACCTGATCCGCCACGAACGCCCGCAGCGCGGCCGTGTCGTCGTGTAGCGCGGCGGCCACCGCCGGCCGGACCGCGGTGTACGCGAGGAAGGCCAGCGCCACCCGGCCGTCCGCCTGTCGCGCCTCGTCCAGCGGCAGCAGTTCGGCGAGCATGGCCCGCAGCAACGCCCGGGGCGCGGGTGTCGGGCCGAGCGCCTCGACCGCCCGGCGCACCCGGGCCTCGTTGCGCTCGCTGACCACGGCGAGCGCGAAGACCATCATTTCGTCCCGGGTACGGAAGTAGTGCTGCACCATCCCGGCGCTGACCCCGGCCGCGGCGGCGACGTGCCGCAGGCTCACCGCTTCCAGCCCCTGTTCGGCCGCGACCCGCATCAGCGCGTCGGCGATCAGCGCCCGGCGCTCCCGGTGGTCGACCCGCTTCGGCATGCCTCCATGCTTTCACAATACGACTGCATTGACACGTACGGGGAACGCCTTTACATTACGACCGTATTGAGAAGAGGAGGCGGAGCGATGTGGCGGTTGGCGCGACGTGTGGTGGCGTACGAATGGGGCATGTGGCGCAGCCTCGCCCGATGGACGCTGCGCCGCCCCTACCCGGTGGCGCCGGGCGCGGCGACGCTCGCCTACGTCGGCGGCGTGCAGCCGATCCTGCTGGCCTTCCTCGTGCTGTCCACGATCGAGATCCCGATCCTGGACGTGATCCTGCGACACACCGTCGACTCACCGACGATCCGGCACGCCGCGATCGGGATCGGCGTCTGGGGCGTGCTGTGGATGGTCGGGCTGATGGCCAGCCTCCGGCTCCACCCGCACGTGGTCGACGACACCGGCCTGCGGCTGCGCAACGGGACCTCGCTCGACCTCACGATCCCGTGGGACGCCGTCGCCGCGGTGTCGGTGCGCCGGCGGTCGCTGACGTCCAGCCGCGCGTACCGGTACGACGAGGACGACCCGACGGTGCTCAACCTCGGCGTCGGCAGTCAGACGGCGGTCGACCTGGTGCTGCGGGCGCCGCGATCGGTGCCGCTGCCGAACGGGCCGAGCGCCCCGGTCCGGGAGATCCGGCTCTACGCGGACGACCCGGTGGCGCTTGTCGACCGCGCCCGACGGCACCTCCCGGCCGAGCGCGGCACCGGGCGTTAAGCGGGGGCCCCGCCTATACCGGAAACGTTAAGCGGGGGCCCCGCCTTACAGCTTGTACTGCTTGAGGAGGCCGCGGGAGATGATGGTCTTCTGGATCTCCGAGGTGCCCTCGCCGATCAACAGGAACGGCGCCTCGCGCATCAGGCGCTCGATCTCATATTCCTTCGAGTAGCCGTAACCGCCGTGGATGCGGAACGCCTCCTGGACCACCTCGGCGCAGTATTCCGAGGCGAGCAGCTTGGCCATGCCGGCCTCGACGTCGTTGCGCTGGCCGGCGTCCTTGAGCCGGGCCGCGTTGACCATCAGCGCGTGCGCAGCCTCGATCTTGGTGCCCATCTCGGCGAGCTTGAACGCGATCGCCTGGTGCCGGGCCAGCGGCTGGCCGAACGTCTTGCGCTGCTGGGCGTACGCGACCGCCAGCTCGAACGCCCGGATCGAGATGCCGCAGGCACGGGCGGCGACGTTGACCCGGCCCACCTCGATGCCGTCCATCATCTGGTAGAAGCCACGGCCGACCTTCTCCTCGCCACCGAGCACGGCGGAGGCGGGGACGGTCACGCCGTCGAGCACCATCTCGGTGGTCTCGACGCCCTTGTAGCCCATCTTGTCGATCTTGCCGGGGATGGTCAGCCCGGGCGCGGTCTCGCCGAACCCGGGCTCCTTCTCCAGCAGGAACGTGCTCATGTTGCCGTAGACCGAGTCGGCCCCGGTGTCGGTCTTGACCAGGGTGGCCACCACCGACGAGTACGCCCCGTTGGTCAGCCACATCTTCTGTCCGTCGAGGACGTAGGTGTCGCCCTGACGGACCGCCCTGGACTTGATCGCCGACACGTCGGAGCCGCACTCCGGCTCCGACATGGAGAACGCGCCGCGCACCTCGCCGGTGGCCATCCGGGGCAGCAGCCGGGCCTGCTGCTCGGCGGAGCCGTGCTGCGAGATCAGGTACGCCACGATGAAGTGCGTGTTGACGATGCCGGAGATCGACATCCAGCCCCGGGACAACTCCTCGACCACGAGCGCGTAGGTGAGCAGCGACTCGCCCAGGCCGCCGTGCTCCTCGTCGATGGTGAGGCCGAACAGCCCCATCTCGCGCATCCCGTCGAGGATGTCGGTGGGATATTCGTCGGCGTGCTCCAGCCGCTGCGCGTGCGGGATGATCTCCTTGTCGGCGAACTCCCGCACGGTCTCCAGGATCGACCGCTGCACGTCGGTCAGGCCGGGCGTCTGGGCGAGTCGGGCCATCTCAGCCTCCGGGGTCGGCGCATTACTCATGGGTAACTGAACGCTCGGTAAGTATCGGCCCCGGGACCGGCCGCGCCAAGGTGACCAGTCCACACAACCACTGTGAAAAGGTTCACCGCTGCCTGTAGCGTCCGCAAGAGAGAGGGCGGTTGACCTGCGATCGAGAGGGCGCGAGCGTGACCGACGAGCAGCCACCGTCACCCTACGAGCCACCGTTGCCCGACCAGCCGCCGGCGCACGGCCAGCCGTACGGGCAACCGCAGTACGGGCAGCAGCACCCGCAGTGGGGGCACCAGCCGCCGTACGCCCCGCAGCCGCCCTACGGCCAGTACGGGCCGCCCGGCCAGGGACCGCCACCGCGCGGCGGCCCGAACGTGCTCGCCATCCTGTCGCTCGTCTTCGCGTTCGTGTTCGCCCCCGCCGGCATCGTCTGCGGCCACCTGGCCAAGCGGCAGATCCGGCAGACCGGCGAGGAGGGCGACCAGCTCGCCACCTGGGGTCTGATCCTCAGCTACGTCTTCACCGCGCTCGGCCTGCTGGCCTGCTGCGGCTGGATCGGCCTGGCGTTCTGGGCCAGGGCGGACAACAACGGCTGGTGACCGTCAGCGGAACTGCGCCTCCCGCACGCTGTTGCCGCCGTCGACCACGAGCATCTGCCCGGTGATGTACGACGCGGCCGGCGAGCAGAGGAACGCGATCGCCGCGGCCACCTCGTCCGGCGTGCCGGGGCGTCCCACGGGCGTGCCGAGGCCCTGTTTGATCTCGACCATGGTGGACGCCGCGGTGTGGATGATGCCCGGCGCCACCGCGTTCACGGTCACCCCGTCGGCGATCATCTCCATCGCCAGCGCCCGGGTCAGCCCGACCACACCTGCCTTCGCCGCCGCGTAGGCGGCCTCGGTGGGCAGTGCGTTGACCGGTCCGGCGGTGGCGGCCAGGTTGACGATCCGCCCCCAGCCGCGCTCGGACATGCCGCTGATGAACGCGCGGCTGGACAGGAACGCGGTGGTCAGGTTGCGGTCGATCTCGCCGCGCCACTCGTCGTACGTCAGCTGGGCCACCGGGCGCAGCACCTCGGGGCTGGCGCGGCTGGCCAGGCCCGCGTTGTTGACGAGCACCTCGACGTCGCCGAGCTGCTCGGCCACCGCGTCGGCGAGCGCGCCCACCTCGGACTCGTCGGTGAGGTCGGCGACGAAGCCGGTCACCCCCAGCTCACCGGCGCGGTCGTGGATCCGCCGGGTGGTCGACACGATCGCCACCCGGGCGCCCAGCTCGGCCAGCCGGCGCGCGGTCGCGTACCCGATGCCGTCCGCGCTGCCCGCGCCGGTGACCAGGGCGACCCGGCCGTCCAGCCGCATGGTGGCGGTCTCCGGGAGCGGTTCGGCCCGGTCCTGGTCGGCGGCGCCCGCCGGCTCCCCGACGCGCGGGCGGCGAACCGACCCCGGCCGGCTCATGTCCCGTCGCGACCGACCCCCGCGTGCGTCAAGTGCCATGCCGAAGATCCTGCCCGCTGTGGACCTTCCGGGCAATGCGGCACCCGGAACTCCGGTCCTCCGGGTTACCCGGCGGTGGCTACCCTGACCGGACCACGCCTCTGGAGATGAATCTGATGACCTATCCCCCGCCACCCGGTGGTTGGCAGGACCCCGCGGCGGCCGGCCCGCACCCGACCCCGCCGGCCGACCCCTACGCGCCGCCGGACCCGTACGCGGTAGCCAAGTCGCCCTACGCGCCGCCCGGATACCCGTCGCCCGGCGGCGACCCGTACGCGGTGCCGGTCGGATACCCGCCGCCCGGCGCGTACCCGCCGCCGTACCCCGGTCACATGCCGGCGAGCCGGACGAACACCCTTGCCATCGTGGCCCTGGTGCTCTCGCTCGTCGGATTCACCTCCTGCATCACCGCGCCGATCGGCGCGATCATGGGGCACGTCGCCCGCAAGCAGATCCGGGAGACCGGCGAGCAGGGCGAGGGCATGGCGACGGCGGCCATCATCGTGGGCTGGATCCTCACCGGCCTGCTGGTCGCGCTGATCATCTTCTACATCGTGATGATCGTGATCGCCGTCAACTCGGACAGCTCCAGCAGCTACTGACGCGGCCGGGCCGCCCCGCGCGCCGGGGCGGCCCGGCGCGCGGTCACTGCGCGGGCGGGGTGAACGAGGAGGTACGCGTCATCCCGGCGGCGCGCCCCTTGGCGGCGATCACCAGCGCCATCTTGCGGGACGCCTCGTCGATCATCTCGTCGCCGAGCATCACCGCGCCGAGCTTCCCGCCCGCCTCGGACGTGGCGTAGTCGTACGCGTCGAGGATCAGCTCGGCATGGTCGTAGTCGGCCTGCGCCGGCGAGTAGACCTCGTTCGCCGCGTCGACCTGGCCGGGGTGCAGCACCCACTTGCCGTCGAAGCCCAGCGCCGCCGAACGCTTGGCCACCTCGCGGAACGCGTCGACGTCCCGGATCTGCAGGAACGGGCCGTCGATGGCCTGCTTGTCATGCATGCGGGCGGCCATCAGGATCCGCATCAGGATGTAGTGGTAGGGGTCGCCCGGATAGTCCGGGATCAACGCGCCGACCACGAGCGACCTCATGTTGATCGAGGCCATGAAGTCGGCCGGGCCGAAGATGATCGTCTCGATCCGGGGCGACGCGGCGGCGATGGCGTCCACGTTCACCAGCCCGGCGGCGTTCTCGATCTGCGCCTCGATGCCGATCCGGCCCACCTCCAGGCCCAGCGTCTTCTCGATCTGGGTGAGCAGCAGGTCCAGCCAGTGCACCTGCTCGGCGTTCTGCGCCTTCGGCAGCATGATGCAGTCCAGGTTCGCCCCCGCGCCCTCGACCACCTCGATCACGTCACGGTAGGTCCACGGCGTGGTCAGGTCGTTCACCCGGACCACGCGGGTCTTGCCGGCCCAGTCCCCCTCGTTCAGCGCGGCCACGATGTTCTTGCGCGCGTCCGGCTTGGCCAGCGGGGCGACCGCGTCCTCCAGGTCCAGGAAGACCTGGTCGGCGGGGAGGCCCTGGGCCTTGCCGAGCATCTTGACGCTGGAGCCGGGTACCGCGAGGCAGGACCGGCGGGGACGACCGACAGCGGTCATGGATGCGCTCCTTCCCGCGTCCGGCGCAACACGCCGACGCGGCGGTGGATGTCGAGAACTTAACGATCCCAAAGGACGGGCTACGCCACGGTAACCTCGTGCCGTGACCGGGGTGAATGGACCTGTGGAAGATCTCACTGAGCGGCGGATCGTGGTGCTGACCGGCGCCAGCTCGGGCATCGGGCTGGCCGCCGCGGTGGAGCTGGCCCGCCGCGGCGACCAGGTGGTGCTTGTCGGCCGGGACCCGGCCCGGCTGCGCGCGGCCGGGGAAAAGGTGCGCGAGTCCTGCGGCGAGCGGCCGGAGCTGTTCCGGGCCGACTTCGCCGTGCTCGACGACGTACGCGGGCTCGCCGAGCGACTGCGCGCCGGCTACGACCGGATCGACGTGCTCGCCAACAACGCCGGCGCGATCGTGCTCGAACCGATCACCACGGTCGACGGCTTCGAGCTGAGCATGCAGGCCAACCACCTCGCCCCGTTCCTGCTCAGCAACCTGCTCGCCGACCGGGTCCGCCGGATGGTGGTGACCGGCTCGGACGCGCACCGCAGCGGCGCGCTCGACCCGGACGACCTGAACGCCGCGCTGCGCCACTACCGGCCGTTCCGCGCGTACGGCACCAGCAAGCAGGCGAACATCCTGTTCACCGCGGAGGCGGCCCGGCGCTGGCCGCGGGTGCCGGCGTACGTGTTCCACCCCGGCGTGGTGAGCACCCGGTTCGGCAACGAGAGCCGCCTGGTGGCGTTCGGCATGCGGCTGCTGCCGTTCCGCACCCCGGAGAAGGGCGCCGAGACGCTCGTCTGGCTCGCCTGCCAGGACCCGTCCCGACTGGTCACCGGGGGCTACTACGCCGACCGCGAGCCACACCGGCCGCGTCCCAAGGCGGCCGACCCGACGCTCGCCGCCCGGCTCTGGACGGCGAGCGCGAGGGCCGTCGGCATCGAGGGTTGAGGGACACCGTGACGGTCGGCCGGCTGGGACACTCGACGCCATGACGACGGAGAGCTGGGTCCTGCTGGTCGCGCTTGTCGACCTGAGCGCCGACACGGAGGCCGGCCAGCGGTACGAGGACGCCGTGCTGGCGCTGCTGGACCGGCACGACGGGCAGCTTGAGCGGCGGCTGCGTACCGGGGACGGCGAGACCGAGGTGCACGTGATCCGGTTCGCCACGCGGGCCGGCTACGAGGCGTTCCTGGCCGACCCGGACCGCGCCGCGCTCCGCGCCGAGCTGGGCGACGCCGCACCGACCACCCGGGTGCTGGAGGTCCGCGACATCTGAGGCGTCACCGCCGGACGGGGCATGGGGAGATGCCTCCGGTCGTCGAGCGGATCGCCGGAACGCGCATGATCGTAACGTGCCCATCACTCCCGGTCGCCCACCGCTCGACGTGCTGACCCTCGGCGCGCTCGCGCTTGCGGTCGCCGCCATCTCGTCCTCCGCGCCGCTTGTGGCGTTCGCCGCCGCGCCGGCCCTGGCCATCGCCTTCTGGCGCAACGTGCTGTCGGTGGTGGTGCTCGGTCCGGTCGCGGTGACCCGGCGACGGGCCGAACTCCGCGCGCTCACCGTCGGGGCGGATCGCCGGGAAGGGCTCTACTGCGTACTCTCCGGGGTCGCGCTGGCCGCCCACTTCGCCACCTGGATGCCGAGCGCGAAGCTCACCTCGGTCGCCGCCGCGACCGCGCTGGTCGCGACGCAGCCGGTGTGGCAGGGCCTGATCGCCCGCGGGCAGGGGCGGCGGCTGCCCGCCGCCGTCTGGGCCGGTATCGGGGTGGCGGTGCTCGGGGCGGCGCTCGCCACCGGCGCGGACGTCGCGGTGTCCGGCGGCGCGTTCGCCGGCGACCTGCTGGCCGTGGCCGGCGGCATGTTCGCCGCCGTCTACACCGCGTTCGGCGAACGCGCCCGGGCCAGCGTCAGCACGATCACCTACACGACCGTCTGCTACGGCGTCTGCGCGGTGTTCCTGCTGGTCGTCTGCCTGGTCGGCGGGGTGCGGTTGCACGGCTACGACGGCGGGACCTGGTTGGCCATCCTGGGCATGGTGGCCGGTGCCCAACTGCTCGGCCACTCGATGTTCAACTACGCGCTGCACCGGGTCTCCGCGACCACGGTCAGCGTGCTGATCCTGCTGGAGGCGCCGGGCGCGGCCCTGATCGGCTGGGTCTGGCTGGGCCAGTTGCCCCGACCGCTCGCCCTGCCGGGGCTGGCGCTGCTGCTGGCCGGCGTCGCCGTGGTCGTCCTCGGCGGAGCGCGCGCCGGGCGCCGCCCCGAGCCGGCCGCCGTGCCCGCCGACGCCGCGCCGCTACCCGACTGACCGCCGCGCCGGCACCCGACCCGCCGCCGCGCCACCAGGCGGGCCGCGACCTCGCCGCGGTCAGCGGCGACGGACCCGGTGCAGGCGGAACGGCTTGCGGACGGCCCGGACCACGGGCGCCGGCCGGGGCTGCTCGGCAAGCGCGCCGGCCGGCAGGTCCGCGCCGGTCACCGCCGTGCCGGCCGGGGTCAGCCGGAGGAGCGCGCAACCCTCGACCGCCCACCGCGCGACCAGGTCGACGGCGGAACCGGAGGCGTTGAGCCGCTTCGCCGCGACAAGCGGCGCGGCGGTGTCCCACTCCTCGGTGCCGGGCCGCAGCCGGGTCACCCGGGCCGACCAGGAGACGATCCGGCCGCCGTGGTCGCCGCGCAACGTCACCTCGGCCGCGTCGCTGTCGGCCAGCCCGGGCGCGGCCTGCTCGCCGGGACCGGTCACCACCAGCAGCGCCCCGTCCAGCGGCAGGCACCACAGCGCGTACGCCGGGCCGTCGCCGACGCCGACCCAGCACACCGCGGCCTTCTTCACCGCCTCGTCCACAAGCGGCGGCGTCACCCGCTCGTCCACCTCGTCGCTCACCCGCCCATCCTCCCGCATCCCCGCCTGTTCGGACCGCCGGACGGACCGCCGTTCGGGCTGCCGGACGATTTCGCCGGACGACTCGCCGTTCGGACCGCCGTTCGCCGTTCTGCGAGCCCTCGGTCCTGACCAGCCTGACCAGCCTGCGGGAGGCTCCGCTTCGGAGACTAGGAACTTGATGACGAGAATGGGTCACCGCCCCGGGCTTCCCGGAGCGACGCCGACGCGTGACATGCCGGCGCGCGGAACAGCGGCCCGGCGATTCATTCTCGTCATCAAGTTTCTAGTCTCCAGTGTGACAAGGGGCCGTCGAGCCGAGGCGGAGTCAGGACGGCGATCCGGCCAGGCGCGGCGCCGTCGGGGACCGGTGGGTATCCGGGCGGAACCGCAACGCTCCGGTCGTCTTCCAGGCCCAAGAGGCCGGCCGACGCGCTGAAGGCAGCCGGCGCGGGGATCAACCAGGCGACCGGCAGCAGGCGCAGCAGGCAGGGAGTGGCGGCTCAGCCGATGAAGGGCGGGACGGTGATCTCGCCGCGGGCCACCGGCATCACCTGGCCGGAGACGGTCGCGCCGACCGCCGCGCCGCCGGCCGCGGTCACGGTGCAGAACAGCGACGACGGCCGGTTGATCTCGATGCCCTGGCGCACCGCGTACGGCGTCCGGCCCTCGACGGGCAGCAACCCGCTGGCGACCAACCAGACTCCCAGGCCCAGGGCGGCCGAGCCGGTGGCCGGGTCCTCCGGCACACCCAGCCCGGGCACGAAGACCCGGGCGTGCGCGGTCCGCGAGTCGGCGTCCCAGGAGAAGAGGCTGACGTGCTCCACGCCGTACCGCTCCGCCGCCACCGTGTTCAGCCTGGCCCGGGCCACCGCGTCCGGGCGTACCGGAAGGTAGGGGAATTCCAGGCCGCAGCCGGCGACCCGCGGCGGCGGGCCGGCGTGGTCGGCCGCGGTGAGGCCGGCGATCTCCAGCAGCGGCTCCGGGTCGAGTTCCGGGCCGAGGGTCGGCGAACCCCCGGTCAGCGTCGCGCTGGTCGCGGTCACCTCGATGGGCAGCACGCCCGCGCCGCACTCCTGGGTGACACTCCCCACACCGAACACGCCGCGCCGGCAGGCGGTGACCGCGGCGCCGACGCTCGGATGCCCCGCGAACGGCAACTCGGCGGTCGGGGTGAAGATCCGGGCCCGGTAGGTCGCGCCGGCCTGCGTGGGCACCAGCACGAAGACCGTCTCGGACAGGTTGAACTCCAACGCGAGCGCCTGCATCTGCTCGGTGGCGAGCCCTTCCGCACCGAACACCACGGCCAGCGGGTTGCCGGCGAACGGGCGGTCGGTGAAGACGTCCACGATCTCGTAGGCCAAGGTCGACATGTTGTTAGAGAGTAGGCCCTTAGGCTGGTGCCCGTGAGCACGCCGAACCGGGTCTACATCGCTCGACTCGCCGGAGTCGCCGTCTTCGACCCGAACGGCGACCAGGTCGGCCGGGTCCGGGACGCGGTCGCCCGGATCCGTGCGACCCAGCGACCGCCGGAGGTGGTGGGGTTGGTCGCCGAGATGCCGATGCGGCGACGCATCTTCCTCTCCATCAACCGGATCACCTCGATCGACCCGGACGCCGTGGTGCTCGGCAGCGGCACCCTCAACCTGCGCCGGTTCTCCAAGCGCCCGAACGAGTTGCTGGTCCTCCAGGAGCTGCTCGACCGGCGGGTCCAGCTCGACACCGGGCCGGCCGGCTCGGTGGTGGACGTGGCCATGGAGTGCAGCCGCGGCGGCGAGTGGGCGTTGAGCCGGGTCGCCGTCCGCGAACAGACCAACCGGCTCACCCGCCGCGGCCACCTGCACCAGGTCGAGTGGGACCGGGTCCGCGGTCTCGGCACGGTGGGCGACAACCGGGGTACGGCCAACCTGCTCGCCGTGCTGGAGGACATGCGCCCGGCCGACCTGGCCAACGCCCTCCAGGACCTGCCGGACGCCCGGCGCAACGAGGTGGCCGCCGCGCTCGACGACGAGCGCCTGGCCGACGTGCTCAGTGAGCTGCCCGAGCGCGACCAGGTGGAGATCCTGGCCGCGCTGGACCGGGAACGGGCCGCCGACGTGCTGGAGGAGATGGACCCGGACGACGCGGCCGACCTGCTCAACGAGCTGCCCCCGCCCGAACAGGACGTCCTGCTCGACCTGATGGAGCCGGACGAGGCCGACCCGGTACGCCAACTGCTGCGCTACGCCTCGGGCACCGCCGGCAGCGTGATGACCTCCGAGCCGGTGATCCTGCCGCCGGACGCGACCGTGGCCGAGGCCCTGGCCCGGATCCGGGAGCCACAGCTCCCACCCGCCGTGGCCGCGCAGGTCTTCGTGACCCGTGCCCCGCTGACCACGCCGACCGGGCGCTACCTGGGTATGGTGCACTTCCAGCGGTTGCTCCGCGAGCCCCCGGCCGACCTGCTCGGCGGGATCGTGGTCAACGACATCGACCCGCTCCGCACCTCGACCCCGCTGACCGAGATCACCCGCCGGATGGCCACCTACGACATGGTGGGCATGCCGGTGGTGGACCGGAACAACCGGCTGGTCGGCGCGGTGACCGTGGACGACGTGCTTGACCATTCCCTGCCGCGCGACTGGCGGGACCGGGACGCGGCACCCACCCCGTCCGCCACCGACGACGGGATCGTGGACGATGAGTGAGCAGCGACGCGGCGAGCGGCTGGACCAGCCGCGCGCCCCCCGGGGCCTGCACCTGCCCCGGATCGACGCCGATTCGTTCGGCCGCTGGGCCGAGGGCATCGCCCGGGGGATGGGCACGGCGAACTTCCTCGTCTACATGACCCTGATCCTCGCCGCCTGGTTCCTGTGGAACACGCTGGCCCCGGCGCACCTGCGCTTCGACCCGTACACCTTCACGTTCCTGACGCTCGTGCTCTCCCTCCAGGCCTCCTACGCGGCCCCGCTGATCCTGCTCGCGCAGAACCGGCAGGCGGACCGGGACCGGGTCTCCCTGGACGAGGACCGGCGGCGGGCCACCATGCAGAAGGCGGACACGGAATACCTGGCCCGGGAGATCGCGGCGTTGCGGATCGCGATGGGGGACGTGGCGACCCGTGACTTCCTCCGCTCGGAGCTGGCCCGGCTGGCCGAGGAGCTGGACGAGGCGGCCGAACGGCGGCGCAAGCTGGAGCGGCGGCAGCAGGAGCGGAAGGCCCGGCGACCGGCCGGCGGCGACCCGCTCGACGAACCCCGCGACGAACTTGACGGTGACTACGCCCACGAGGGGCGGCAGGAGAGCCCGACGTAACATTGCGGGCATGTCAGCACCTGTCAGCACCATCTCCGACGCGATCCAGGCCGCGCTGGCCACCGTCAACGACCCGGAGATCCGTCGGCCGATCACCGAGCTCGGCATGGTCCGCTCCGCCGAGCGGGACGACGACGGCGTGGTCCGGGTGGAGCTGCTGCTCACCGTGGCCGGCTGCCCGCTGAAGGACAAGCTGCGGAACGACATCACGGCCGCCGTCGGCGCGGTGCCCGGGGTCAGCCGCGTCGAGATCATTTTCGACGTGATGAGCCCGGAGCAGCGCCAGGAGTTGCAGTCGAAGCTGCGCGGCGGCGGTACCGCCGAGCCGGTGATCCCGTTCGCCCAGCCCGGCTCCCGGACCCGCGTCTACGCGGTGGCCAGCGGCAAGGGCGGCGTCGGCAAGTCGAGCGTCACGGTCAACCTGGCCGCCGCGCTGGCCGCCCGCGGCCTGTCGGTCGGTGTGGTGGACGCCGACATCTACGGCCACTCGGTGCCCCGGATGCTCGGCGCCGAGGGCGCGCCGACCCGCGTCGAAGACATGATCATGCCGCCGCAGTCGCACGGCGTGAAGGTCATCTCGATCGGCATGTTCACCCCCGGCAACGCGGCGGTCGTCTGGCGCGGCCCGATGCTGCACCGGGCGTTGCAGCAGTTCCTGGCCGACGTCTACTGGGGCGACCTGGACGTCCTCCTGCTCGACCTGCCGCCGGGCACCGGCGACATCGCGATCTCGGTGGCCCAACTGCTGCCGAACGCGGAGATCCTGGTCGTCACCACCCCGCAGACGGCTGCCGCCGAGGTGGCCGAGCGGGCCGGCGCCATCTCGCTGCAGACCCACCAGCGGGTGGTCGGCGTGATCGAGAACATGTCCTGGCTGGAGTTGCCGGACGGCTCCCGGATGGAGGTCTTCGGCGCCGGTGGCGGCGCGACGGTGGCCGAGTCGCTGACCCGGACGATCGGCGCGCAGGTGCCGGTGCTGGGGCAGATCCCGATGGACACCCGGGTCCGTGAGGGTGGCGACGCGGGCCGGCCGATCGTGCTGGCCCAGCCGGACGCGCCGGCCGCGAAGGCCATGTTCGAGATCGCCGACCGGCTCGCCGTCCGCCGCGAGTCGCTGCTCGGCAAGCCCCTCGGCCTCAAGCCCACCGCCCGCTAGCCCTCTCACCCCTCGCCCTCTCCCCGTTCCCGCTGATTCACGGAAAGCGTGGCTATCGCCCGCGACATGAGCACGCTTTCCGTGAATCTGCACGGATCTTGGGGTGGGGGTGGGTCAGGTGGCGTCGTCGTAGGACGGGCGGGGGGCGGGTGGGGTGGGGGCGGCGGGGGCGGCCGGGGTGGTCACCGCGGGGCGGGGCGCGGGGGTCCGCAGGTCGGCCGCCCTGGCCACGTCCTTCAGCTCGTCGTGCACGCCGGTGACGTCGGAGCGCAGGTTGTCGTACATGCTCTGGAGCGGCTTCCGGATCGCCTGCTCGTCGTCCTCGCTGAGCAGATGCTTGCGGATGAACGCCTTGGGGTGCAGATCCTCCAGTTGAATGTCGGTGCCCAGCTCACGGCTCAGGTCGCCGGTGGCGTTGCGCGCCATGCTCCGCAGGTTGCGGACCATCCGGAGGCCGTCGCTGATCACGTTGGGCAGCCGGTCCCCGAAGATCAGCAACGCCAGGAGCAGCAGGACGCCGACCTCCCACATGTTCAGGTTCTCGAACACTCCGGCCTCCTCGTCCGTGTCAGGGCAAGACTACGCACGTGAGGTGACCCTCGGGGAGGGGGTGACCGGTCCTCACTTCGCGTCCGCGGCGAGCGTCACCGAGGCGTTCTGCCGGGACGACCCGCGCCGGTACTCCACCGTCACCACCGAGCCCGGCGCGTACTTGCGCACCAGCGCCACCAGGTCGGTCGGGTCGGTCATCGGATGGCCGTCCAGCCGGAGCACCACGTCGCCGGTCCGCATCCCCGCCGCCGCCGCCGGCCCGGCCGGCTCGACCGCGTTGAGGCGGACCCCGCCGCCGGTGGCGCCGGTGCCGCCGACCGAGGCGCCGATCACCGTACGCCGGGCCTTGCCGGTGCCGATGATCTCCTCGGTGACCCGTTTCGCCTGGTTGATCGGGATGGCGAAGGCGAGCCCGATGTTGCCGGCCTCCTGCCCGTCGGCCACCAGCGACTTGATCGTCGAGTTCACGCCGACCACCCGGCCGGCGCCGTCCACGAGCGGGCCGCCGGAGTTGCCGTGGTTGACCGCGGCGTCGGTCTGGATGGCCGCGTAGTAGCGGGTCGGCCCGCCCGGCTCGCCCGCCTGCATGGTGCGGTCCAGCGCGCTGACGATGCCCGCGGTGACGGTGTTGGCGAGCGACAGCGGCGAGCCCATCGCGAGCACCGGATCGCCCACCGCGAGCGCGTCCGAGTCGCCGAACTGCACCGGCGTCAGCCCGCTGCGGGTCACCTTGATGACCGCGATGTCCGACTCCGGGTCCTGCCCGACCACCGTGCCGGCGGCGGTGCTGCCGTCGTTGAACAGCACCGTGGCCCTGCCCGGGCCGTCCGCGACCACGTGGTCGTTGGTGATGATGTGCCCGTCGGTGCTCACCACGAAGCCGGAGCCCTCGCTGGTCCCGCCGAAGCTGGCCACCCGGATGGTGACCACGCTGGGCAGCACCCGCTCGGCCACCCCGGCCAGTGACTCGGGCTTGCGCTGGGCGAGCGCCGGCGCCTGGCCGGCCTGCGCGCCGAGCGTCGGCACGTCCCCGCCGCGCAGGAGCGCGTAGGTCAGGGCGCTGCCGAGCGAACCGGCGAGCAGCGCGGTGACCAGCGAGATCAGCACCACCTGGCGCAGCCCGGGCCGGGTCGGCTGGTCCGGATCGGTGACCGGCTCCGGCTCACCGGACCCGGCGGGCGCGGCGGCCGGCACCACCACGGCCGCGGGCGCGTACGGATCCCGCCACGGGTCGGCCAGCGCGTCGGACCACCAGGGCGACGTCGCACCACTCCCGGCGCCCTGCGGCGGCTGCCCGGGCGACGGGCCTCCCCCCGGTGCCCCGGCCCCGCCGGGCTGGCGCCAGTCCCAGCCGTCGGTCACGTCCGTGCCTCCCACTTTCGTCCCGCACGCCCCGCGCCGGACGCCGGCGGAGCCGGACGACCGAGACGCGCGGGACCCATCCAGGATTGCACGAATGCCCCGGGCGGAGTCAGGGGTTGCCGCCCGTGATCGTCCGACGGCCGACTCGCGGCTGCGCGGGTACCGGCCCGGCTCTACGCTCACAGTGCCCACCCGACCCCTCGCACCAGCCCCGCACCCGGAGGTGTCCCATCGCCACGGTCGCCGGTCACGGCAGTTCGACGGCCCAGGCGCTGCAGTTCGCCGAGTCGTACGTCACCGAGGACATCGTGCTGCGCACGGCCCGCGCCCTCGCCCACGAGGTGGGCGTGGAGGCGGTGACGCCCGGTGCCGGCGCGGCGCTGCGACTGCTCGCCGCCGCCGGCAACGCCCGCGCGGTGGTCGAGATCGGCACCGGCACCGGGGTCAGCGGCGTCTGGTTGCTGCGGGGCATGCGCCCCGACGGCGTGCTCACCACGATCGACGTGGAGGTCGAATACCAGCGCATCGCCCGGCGGCTGTTCCAGGAGGCGGGCGTCCCGTCGGGGCGTACCCGGATCATCACCGGCCGGGCGCTCGACGTGCTGCCGCGCCTCGCGGACGGCGTCTACGACCTGGTCTTCGCGGACGCGGCGGCGACCGGCTTCGCGGCGTACGTGGACGCCGCGTTGCGGCTGCTGCGCCCCGGCGGGGTGCTCGCGCTCAACGGCGCGCTGGCCGCCGGGCGGATCGGCGATCCGGCCGCCCGGGACGTGGAGACGGTCACGGTGCGGGAGACCATCAAGGCGATCCGCGAGTCGGAGCACTGGGTGCCCGCGCTGCTGCCGGTCGGCCACGGCCTGCTCGCCGCCGTGAAGAGCTGAGGTCAGCCCCGCGTTCCCTGAACGCTGAGGTCAGCCCAGCGTCGCCAGCCAGCGCAGCAACCCGCGCACGCCCCACCCGGTGGCGCCCTTGACCAGCTCGTCGTGCACGTCGTCGGACCACGACGGCGCGGACATGTCCAGGTGCGCCCAACGGTCCCGCAGGTCGCCAGTGAACTCGCGGAGGAAGAGCGCCGCCACCACCGAGCCGGCACCCTGGGCCGGGGAACTGTGCAGGTCCGCGACGTCGCTGGCGAGATATTCCAGGTAGTCGTCGGTCAGCGGCATCCGCCAGGCGCCCTCGCCGGCCGCGGAGATCGCGGCCACCAGGTCGGTGGCCAGGCCGTCGTTGTCGCTGTAGAGCGCCGCGTGCCGCTTTCCCAGGGCAACCGCGTTCGCCCCGGTCAGCGTGGCCAGGTCGACGAGCAGGTCGGGCTTCAGTTCCCGGACCGCGTACGCCAGCGCGTCGGCAAGCACCAGCCGCCCCTCGGCGTCGGAGTTGGTGCTCTCGCTGGTCAGCCCGCCGTAGTGCCGGATCACGTCGCCCGGCCGGAACGCGGAGCCGCTGACCATGTTCTCGGCGAGCGGGGCAAGCGTGGTGACCCGTACCGGCAGGCGCAGCTCGGCGGCGCCGAGCGTCGCGGCGAGCACCGCGGCGGCGCCGGCCATGTCCTTGCGCATCAGTTTCATCGCCGGCACCGGCTTGATCGAGATGCCGCCGGTGTCGAACGTGATGCCCTTGCCCACCAGCACCACGTGGGTGCGGGCGTCGGCCGGCCGCCAGTCCAGCTCGACCAGGCGCGGGCTCCGGGCGGACCCGGCGCCGACGGCCAGGATGCCGCCGAAGCCCTCCGCCGCCAGTTCCTCCGGGCCGCGGACCCGCAGGTGCAGGTCGGGCCGCCCGGACGCGGCGGCGGCCACCTGGTCGGCCAACCACTCCGGGTGCTTGGTCGAGGACGGGGTGTTGGTGAGGTCGCGGGCCAGCCGGGTCATCTCGGCGGTGGCCCGGGCGGCGGCAAGCGTGTCGGCGAGCGCTTCCGGATCGGCCACCAGCACGTCGACCCGGGCCAGGGCGGCGGGCCGGGCGCCGGCCTCGGTGAGGCGGAAGCGGTAGGAGCCCAGCAGCAGCCCCTCGGCCAGGCCACGCAGCGCCGCCTTGTCCTCGGGCTGCGTCGCCCCGGCCCGGCCGGACAGCGCGATGGTGATCTGCGTCTCACTCTTTGCCGCGCGGGCCAGCGCGGCGCCGGCGGACCGCCAGGCCCGCTCGTCGCCGTCGCCGACGCCGAGCAGCCAGAGGCGACTCGGGGCGCCGCCGGGACGCAGGTGCTCGCGTATCTCACCGGCGGCGCCGGTGTGGCGGGCGACGGGCAGCAGCGCGGCCACCTCGGCCCGGATGTCGTCGCCGGGTGTGGTGGCGGTCGGCACCACCTCGGGCGGGGCGTCCGGCGCACCGGGACGAACAGGCAGGACGAGGGCGTCGGGTCCCGTGGACCCGCTCACCAGACGAATGGCCAGCACGCTGGACCGTACCTCCGAATAAGCTCCGAGCCGGACAGGTTGCCGCTCACCGGCCGATAAAGGCCCTGAGCCACCGGCCAAGCCGGTGGCTCAGGGTAGGACGATCCGCCCGCACGGCTGGACGTCGTGCGGATTGCTCCTCGAATCAGCCGGCGGCCGCCTTCAGCGCGTCACCCAGCGCGGTGGCCTCGTCGGGAGTCATCTCGACGACGAGCCGGCCACCACCCTCCAGCGGGACCCGCATGACGATGCCCCGGCCCTCCTTGGTGACTTCCAGCGGACCGTCGCCCGTCCGCGGCTTCATCGCCGCCATGTTGTCTCCCCTCAGACCTACACCAGGGTCGGTGGGTTGCCCCACAGCCACATTCGCCAATCGCCAGCCGCAACCGTCGCGGAGGCGTCAACAAACGATTTTCCCTGATGAACACCGCCGGACCCAAACCGAAGCAGCATTGATGTAACAGCACCTAGCTTATCTTGGATAGGCCTGTCACAATGTGCGGTCATGCAGGCACGGTCGGCACTCTTCGACCTCTACGGCGACCACCTCCGCGCCAGGGGAGGCCGCGCGCCCGTTGCTGCCCTGGTCAAACTGCTGGCGCCGCTCGGGATAGCTCCGCCGGCCGTGCGCACCGCGGTCTCCCGGATGGTGCGCCAGGGCTGGCTGGAACCGCTCCGGCTCGCCTCCGGACCCGGATATGCGATCACCCCGAAAGCGGGCCGTCGACTGGACGAGGCAGCCTCCCGGATCTACCGGACCGGTCGGCACAGTTGGGACGGACGGTTCGATCTTCTCGTCCTCACGGCGCCCGCGTCGCGCCGGGAACGGCAGCGGCTCGCCGCCAACCTCACCTTCCTCGGGTACGGCACCCTCGACGACTGCACCTGGGTGGCCACCCGTCCGGGTGAGGACGTCGACCTGCTGCTCGCCGAGGCGGGTGTGCGCTTCGAGCGGTTCACCGCCGCGCACGCCGCCGGCACCCCCGGCGCCATGGGCGTGGTCCGCCGGGCCTGGGACCTGGCCGAGATCGGCCGGGCGTACGAGCGCTTCGTCGCCGAGCAGAAACCGCTGCTGCACGGCGTCACGGTACGCAGCAGCGACGAGGAGGCGTACGCGGCCCGGTTCCGGCTCGTGCACGCGTGGCGTACGTTCCTGTTCCGGGACCCGCAGCTCCCACCGGCGCTGCTCCCCGAGCGCTGGCCGGGCACCAGCGCGGCCGGGTTCTTCGACCGGCACGCGGCCCGGCTCCGGCCCGCCGCCGACCGGTACGTCGAGCAGTGCCTCGACGCCGGCAACCGCCTCGCCCGACAGAAGGGTCGTTAGACACGTGACCGAGCCGCTGCTCGTCGACCGCACCGACGCCGTCGTCACCCTGACGCTGAACCGCCCGACGGCGATGAACGCGCTCGACGTGGCGCTCAAGGAGGCCCTCCGGGACACCCTGGCCGAGCTGGAGACCGACCGTTCCTGCCGGGCCGTGGTGCTGGCCGGCGCGGGCGGCTCGTTCAGCGCCGGGCAGGACCTGCGGGAGCACGTGCAGACGCTGGAGTCGGCGGACACCGACCCGCTCGGCACCGTCCGGGCGCACTACAACCCGATCGCCGCCCGGCTGGCCAACCTGCCCAAGCCGGTGGTCGCGGCGGTACGCGGAATGGCCGCCGGCGCGGGCGCCTCACTGGCGTTCCTGGCCGACTTCCGCATCGGCGGCCCGAAGACCCGGTTCCTGATGGCGTTCGCCGGCGTCGGGCTCGCCGCCGACACCGGCGCCTCCTGGACGCTGCCCCGCCTCGTCGGCCACGCCAAGGCGGTCGAGCTGCTCATGCTCGCCGAGCCGGTGGGCGCCGAGGACGCCTGCCGGCTGGGCCTGCTCACCCGGCTTGTGGACGACGACGAGCAGGTGCTCCCGTCCGCGCAGGAACTGGCCGCCCGGCTCGCCGCCGGCCCGACCGTCGCCTACGGGGCGATCAAGCGCCAGCTCTCCGTCGCCGACGCGGGCACCCTGGCCGACGCGCTCGCCGCCGAGGCGCAGGCGCAGGCGATCTGCGGTGCCACCGCCGACCACCGGGCCGCCACGATGGCCTTCGTCAACAAGCGGAAGCCGGTCTTCGAGGGCCGCTGAGGCGCCTCAGTCGTCCTCCTCCGGGTCCTGGTTGGCCTCGGCGCCGAGCACGAACGCCTGCATGGCCAGCTCGTCGCCGGAGGGCGAGACGAACGCGGGCAGCTCGCGTGGCCCCAGCTCCTGCACGTACGACCAGAAGATCCGGACCGCCTCCGCCCGCGTCGCCGCCTCGATCGGCAGGTCCAGGCTGACCAGCCAGGTGCGCCGGGCCGGCGGCAGGCCGATCCGGTCGGCCAACGCCCGCCACCGCGCCGGGTCGAGCGCGGCCACCGGCCCGTCCGGCGCCGGGCCGTCGACCGCCACCGGCTCGTCGAGCGCCCGTCGGGTGTACGTCACCACGAACGCCCCGCCCGTCGCGTCGGACTGCGGGTCGTCGGGATCCTCCCGGCCCCCGACGCCGGCCCGGGCGACCCGGCCGAGCGCCACCAGGCGCAGCGGCTCCTCGACGAGCACCGCCACCCGGTCGCCGGGGCGGGGCCGGCCCGCCCCCGGCAACCCGGTCAGCTCCAGCACGTCGTGGTGCACCAGCCGCTCGGCCTGGTAGCGCTCGGCGGGCAGCAGCACCGCCCAGGCGCCCGCCGTGGGGTCACCGTCGGTCGTCCCGCTCGTCCGCGGCTCGGTGTCGGTCATGCCCCAATCCCATCACGCCGCGTCGTCACACCCCGGCCCGGTCGCCGCCGGAGTGACAGCCGGCGAGGTGATCGTCGACCATGCCGGTGGCCTGCATCAGCGCGTACGCGGTGGTCGGGCCGACGAAGCGGAAGCCCCGCTTCTTGAGCGCCTTGGCCATCGCGGTGGACTCCGGGGTGAGCGCCGGCACCTCGGCGAAGGACCGGGGGCGCGCCGGCCGGGGCGGGGGCGCGAACGACCAGAGCAGCGCGGAGAGGCCCTCGGGCAGCTCCAGCGCGGCGCGGGCGTTGGCGATCGCCGCTTCGATCTTGGCCCGGTTGCGGACGATCCCGACGTCGGCCAGCAGCCGCGCCACCTCCGCCTCGCCGTAGTCGGCCACCTTCCCGATCCGGAACCCGTCGAACGCGAGCCGGAAGGCCTGCCGCTTGCGCAGGATGGTCAGCCAGGACAGGCCGGACTGGAACGCCTCAAGCGTGAGCCGCTCGTAGAGCGCGTCGTCGCCGCGCAGCGGCCGGCCCCACTCCTCGTCGTGATAGACGGCATAGTCGATGGTGCTCGCTCCCCAGGCGCAGCGGGGCAGGCCGTCGGCGCCGGTCACCAGGTCAGTCACGCCGTACACGGTAGGCCAGGGCACCGACAGGCTGGATTGCCAGCTCAGGGCAGGCGGCCCTGCTCCACCAACCGGGCGAACCGCTTCAACGCCTGGGTCAGGCTGACCTTCGAGCCGGGCCAGAGCAGCGGCCAGGCGACCCGGCCGGCCGCACCGCCCGGCAGGTGGAACCACTCGTGCCACACCACCTGGGTGCGGCCCCGGTCCATCGGGGTGCACCGCAGCACACCCGGCCCGCGCAGCAGCTTGCCGCAGTGGACCACACCGACCTCGTACGGCGCGTCGATCCGGACCACACGCATCTCGTCGCGCAGCGCGGCCGGACCGAGCGCGGTGACCGCCTCGACCAGGCTCCCCTCGCCGCCGTCCCCCTCGACCACCCGGACCGTGGTGAACGGGATCCAGTCCGACTGCCGTTCCCAGGCCGTCAGGGCGGCGAAGACCCGATCGGCCGGCGCGTCGACGATCACCGTGGCGGTGACCTCGGCGGCACCCGGCTGGGCCGCCTCGGTGAAGCCGGCGGAGCCCTCCGTGCCGGTCACGCCGACTCCGAGCGGAGCGCCCCGCGTTCCCGGTCGTCGGCGTCGGTCGTACGCACGCTTTCGCCGGCCGGCTCCGGCGCGGCCCCGGTCGCGGGCGTGATGGTGTCCTCTACCGCGGCGGCGGCCGGCGCCTCCGCCACGCCCGCCTCGGCGGTGGCCGGTGACTCGGGCGCCGTCAGGTCGATGACCACCGGGCCGGTGGACGCATCGCCGTCCGACGGGTCGGCTCCGAGGCTCGTCGCGGCGGCCTCCTCGCGGGCCTGACGCAGCGCGTCGGCGTCCTCGGTCCGTCCCTCCCGCAGCGCGGTGTTCTCGGCCTCCAGCACGCCGATCAGCTCGGACTTGTAGCCGATGTCGTAGGCGGCGCGCCGAAGCGCCGCGTCGACCTGGGCCATCCGGTATCCGCGCAGCGCGGTGTCGAACCGGACCCCGGTCACGTCCGACTCGTCGAGCGGGCGCGCGCCCGGCAGCGGCACCGACCGCCCGTCCGGCTCGGCCGGCACCAGGCCCGGATCCCGTCCGGAAACCAGCGCCGTCACTCCGAACACCACAGCCGCGACGGTCAGCGCGACGACCAAGAGGAGCAGAACCTGACCCATGCAGAGATCGTGGCATGCGGGCCGGGATCGGGCGAGCCCTCCGGAGCCTCCGGTCCGGAACGAAGTGGCGAGAAACGCGAATATCTTGGTACGAAAGTCCCCCCGGAGGGGCAGTTTCGTACCAGGATCCCGGAGCGTCACCGGGTGTGGGCACGAGGGAGGGGCGGGCATGGCGGGGAGCTTGCGGCTCGGCGGGCGGACCTTCGCCCCGGGTGAGCTGGCGGTGATGGCGATCGTGAACCGCACGCCGGACTCGTTCTTCGACCGGGGCGCCACCTTCGCCCGGGACTCCGCGCTGCGGGCGGTCGAGCGGGCGGTGACCGAGGGCGCGGAGATCATCGACATCGGCGGGGTGAAGGCGGGGCCGGGCGACGAGGTCGACGTGGCCGAGGAGATCCGCCGGACGGTGGACACCATCGCCGCCGTCCGGTCCGCCTTCCCGGAGGTGGTCGTCTCGATCGACACCTGGCGGGCGGAGGTGGCGGTGGAGGCGGTCGCGGCCGGCGCGGACCTGCTCAACGACACCTGGTCGGGGGCGGACCCGGCGTTGGCCGAGGTCGCCGCGGCGACCGGCGCCGGGCTGGTCTGCTCGCACGCCGGCGGGCTGGCGCCGCGGACCCGGCCGCACCGGGCGGCCTTCGACGACGTGGTGGCCGACGTGGTCGGCACGGTCACCGGGCTGGCGGACCGCGCGGCCGGGCTGGGGGTACGCCGGGACGGCATCCTGATCGACCCGGCGCACGACTTCGGCAAGAACACCCGGCACTCTTTGGAGATCACCCGGCGATTGGCCGAGCTGGCCGACACCGGCTGGCCGCTGCTGGTGGCGTTGTCGAACAAGGACTTCATCGGCGAGACGCTCGACCTGCCGGTGCCCGAGCGGCTGGAGGGGACGCTCGCCGCCACGGCGGTCTCGGCCTGGCTCGGCGCCCGGGTGTTCCGCGCCCACCAGGTCCGCGAGACCCGGCGGGTGCTGGACATGGTGGCGTCGATCCGGGGTGACCGGCCGCCGGCGGCGACCCGTCGCGGGCTGGCCTAGGTCTCACGTCCAGCGCAGGACGCCACGCCGCCAGGCGTAGAGGATGCCCAGCGCGACGATCGCCACGAAGACGCCCATCTCCACCACCGTGGTCGCGCCGAATCCGGGACGGTCGAAGACGAGCGCCCACGGGAACAGGAAGACCGCCTCCACCGCGAACAGGACGTAGAGGTAGGCGTAGACGTAGTAGCGGATCTGCATCTGGGCCCAGTCGCCGCCGACCGGGTCGAGCCCGCACTCGTACGAGGCCCGCTTGCCCCACGGCTCGGCCGGACAGGCCGGACGTAACACCCGGTTCGCGGAGAACGCCGTGACGAAGAAGAGCACGGCGGCGAGCAGCAGCAGACCGAGCGTGGCGTACGAGCCGAGGTATCCGGTCACGACCGGAGCGTACCGGTCCCGTCGAGGCGTCTCGAACACGTTACGAATTCGTTTCCTGGCGGGACTAGTGCCGGATAGCAACTGTGACCGAATAATGAGACCTCTTCACCGTCCCGGAGGACAGATGACCCGCCCCCGCCCACCCCGCCGCACCCTCGCGCTGTTCGCGCCCGCGCTGGTCGCCGCAGCCGCAGCGGTCGTCACGGTGGCGCCGGGATGGGCCACGGCCACCTCCGCGTCGCCGGCCACGGTGGTCCGGGCGGCCGGCCCGGACGCGCCCGGCGACCCGGGCGACGATCCCGGCGGTGAGCCCGGCGGCGAGCCGACCCCCACCGAGGCGACGACGACCGCCACCGCGCCGGCGCCGCCGACGGAGGAGGCCCCGACACCCACCACGCCCGCGGTGCCGGCCGCCACCACGGCGCTGCCGCCGACCACCGCGCCGCCCTCGTCGGCGCCGGCCACCACCGCGCCGACTTCCACCGCGTCGGCGCGCCCACCTGTCGTGCCGCCCGTGCAGCCCCCTCCGCCACCCCGGACCCAGCCGGCCGGTGGACCGCTCGGCGTGCAGGTCAGCACGGACGACGTGGTGCTGACGCCCGGCTACTGGAACGCCGACAGCACGGTGACCACACTGCGGGTGACGGTGGCCAACACCGGCGGGCGGGCGGAGGAGGTGAGCCTCGGCTACACGCTCCCGGCGGGGCTGGCCGACGCCGGCACGCCGGGCTGCGTCGACGCCGGCGGCGGCAACCACCGCTGCGGCGGGTGGACCGCCTCACCCGGTGCCCGGTTCAGCACCACCATCCGGGTCCGGGTCGCCGGCGACGCCTGGCGGACCATGCCACTGAGCGGTTCGGTCCAGGTCACCGCCGTCGCGCCCGGCGTCGACGGCGCGGCGTACGACGACGAGGGCTTCGCGGTGCTCTTCCCGCCCGGCCCACCGGTGCCCGGCATCTCCCTCCGCACCGAGGAGGTGCACGTCGACCTCAACGGCGCGAGCACACTCACCGTACGGCTGGGCAACACCGGCTCGGTCGACGCGGCGGGCCGGGTGGAGGTGCTCCTTCCCGCCGGGGTGACGGTGAGTGGCGACGTGCGCGGCTGCGTTCCGGCGGACCCGGGCCGTACCCGGTGCGGGCTCGGCACACTGCCCGCCGGCCGGGCCGCGACGCTGCGACTGCCGCTGACCGCCTCGGCGGAGGCGCAGCGCACGGCCCCGCTCGCCGGCGCGGTGATCGGTCGGCTGGACCCGCGCAGCGGGCCGCACCGGCAGGTGCAGATGAGCTTCCGGATCAGCGCGGCGGCGGCCCGGGCCACCCCGGCGGTCGGCGCGCCCGCCCCGACCTGGTCGGAGGGCGTGCTCGCCGCGGCGGGCCGGTCCGGCGGACCCGGCACGCCGGCGCGCCGGATCGCGATCGTCCTGATCGTCATGTCGGGACTGCTCGTGGTGTTCGCGCTGACACTCGCCACCCGATCGCTGCGACGCCGGAGCGACATCACCGTGGCGGACCCCACCACGGACCGCTGACACCCCCTAAATCTTGGTGAGTTGGATTACGGGGTGGGGTACTAAAGCCCGCAAAGTGGGGCATACACCTGCGCAAACGAGTCCCACACGTCGGACCTCCACCAAGGCGGCCCTAACCGTCCGACGTAGGCTCTGACGTGAGAAACGGAGCGGGCCGTGCCGGCGTGGGCGACGGCGCTCAGCGAAGCGAGGTGCGGGAGTGACCAAGCAGATCCGTCAGCTGGACCGGGTGGTCATCCGGTTCGCCGGTGACTCCGGCGACGGCATGCAGCTCACCGGCGACCGGTTCACCTCGGAGACGGCGCAGTTGGGCAACGACATCTCCACGTTGCCCAACTTCCCGGCCGAGATCCGCGCCCCCGCCGGCACGCTGCCCGGCGTGTCGAGCTTCCAGGTGCACTTCGCCGACTACGACATCCTGACCCCGGGCGACGCCCCGAACGTGCTGGTGGCGATGAACCCGGCCGCGCTCAAGGCCAACCTGGCCGACCTGCCGCGCGGGGCGGACATCATCGTCAACACCGACGAGTTCACCCGGCGCAACCTGGCCAAGGTCGGCTATGCGACCAGCCCGTTGGACGACGACTCGCTCGCCGGCTACGCGGTGCACCCGGTCGCGCTCACCTCGATGACGATCGGCGCGCTGGCCGAGCACGACGTGTCCAAGAAGGATGCCGAGCGGGCCAAGAACATGTTCGCGCTCGGGCTGTTGAGCTGGATGTACTCCCGCCCGTACGCCTCGACGCTGCGGTTCCTGGAGCGCAAGTTCGCCGCCCGGCCGGAGCTGGTGGCGGCGAACGTGGCCGCGTTCCGGGCCGGCTGGAACTTCGGCGAGACCACCGAGGACTTCTCCGTCCGGTACGAGGTCAAGCCGGCCCGGATGCTGCCCGGCACCTACCGCAACATCACCGGCAACGCGGCGCTGTCGCTGGGCCTGGTGGCCGCCGGGGTGCGCTCCGGGCTGCCGGTGTTCCTCGGGGCGTACCCGATCACGCCGGCCTCGGACATCCTGCACGAGCTGAGCAAGCACAAGAAGTTCGGCGTGGTCACCATGCAGGCCGAGGACGAGATCGCGGCGGTCGGCGCGGCGCTCGGCGCCTCGTACGGCGGCTCGCTCGGCATCACCACCACGAGCGGCCCGGGCGTGGCCCTGAAGAGCGAGACGATCTCCCTGGCGGTGGCGCTGGAGCTGCCGCTTGTCATCGTCGACGTGCAGCGTGCCGGGCCGTCCACCGGCATGCCCACGAAGACCGAGCAGGCCGACCTGAACATGGCCCTGTACGGCCGGCACGGCGAGGCGCCGGTCGCGGTGATCGCGCCGAAGTCCCCGTCGGACTGCTTCCACGCGGCGCTGGAGGCGGCCCGGATCGCGCTCACCTACCGCACCCCGGTCATCCTGCTGTCGGACAACTACGTGGCGAACGGCTCCGAGCCGTGGTTGCTGCCGGACGTGGAGTCGCTGCCCGACCTGCGGGTCGAGTTCGCCACCCGCCCCAACGGCGAGGACGGCGCCACGTTCCTGCCCTACCTGCGCGACCCGCAGACCCTGGCCCGTCCGTGGGCGGTGCCCGGCACCCCCGGGCTGGAGCACCGGATCGGCGGCCTGGAGAAGGCCGACAAGACCGGCGACATCTCGTACGACCCGACGAACCACGACTTCATGGTGCGGACCCGGGCGGCCCGGATCGAGACCATTCCGGTGCCGGACGTCGAGGTGGAGGATCCGGACGGCGACGCCCGGGTGCTGGTGCTCGGTTGGGGCTCGACGTACGGCCCGATCGGCGCCGCCTGCCGGGGCCTGCGCCAGCGCGGTTTCCCGGTGGCCCAGGCGCACCTGCGTCACCTGGCCCCGATGCCGGCCAACCTCGGCGAGGTGCTGCGCGCCTACGACAAGGTGGTCATTCCCGAGATGAACCTCGGCCAGCTCGCCCACGTGATCCGGGCGCGATACCTGGTCGACGCGATCGGCTACAACCAGGTCCGCGGCCTGCCGTTCACCGCCGCCGAGCTGGAGACGATGCTGGAAGAGGTCCTGAAGAATGTCTGAGCCCGTCGCCCTGAAGCTCACCGCGAAGGACTTCAAGTCCGACCAGGAGGTGCGCTGGTGCCCCGGCTGTGGTGACTACGCCATCCTGGCCGCCGTGCAGGGCTTCATGCCGGAGCTGAACATCCCCCGGGAGAACACCGTCTTCATCTCGGGCATCGGCTGCTCGTCCCGCTTCCCGTACTACATGAACACGTACGGCATGCACTCGATCCACGGCCGGGCCCCGGCGATCGCGACCGGTCTGTCGGTGTCCCGGCCGGACCTGTCGGTCTGGGTGGTCACCGGTGACGGCGACGCGCTCTCGATCGGCGGCAACCACCTGATCCACGCGCTGCGCCGCAACGTCAACCTCAAGATCCTGCTGTTCAACAACCGGATCTACGGGCTGACCAAGGGGCAGTACTCACCGACCTCGGAGGTCGGGAAGATCACCAAGTCGACGCCGCTCGGCTCGGCGGACGCGCCGTTCAACCCGCTGTCGCTGGCGCTCGGCGCCGAGGCCACGTTCGTCGCCCGGACCCTCGACTCGGACCGCAAGCACCTCCAGTCGGTGCTGCGGGCCGCCGCCGAGCACCAGGGCTCCGCGTTCGTGGAGATCTACCAGAACTGCAACATCTTCAACGACGGCGCGTTCGAGCCGCTGAAGGAGCCGGCCACCCGGGACGACTTCCTGATCCGGCTGGAGCACGGACAGCCGATCACGTTCGGCGCGGACGGGCAGTTCTGCGTCGTCCACCCGCCGGGCGGCTTCGGGCTTGAGGTCCGGGAGACCGCAGTCACCCCGGCGGAGGAGATCGTCGTGCACGACGCCACGGTCGCCGACCCGGCGTACGCCTTCGCGCTGTCCCGGCTGCCCGGGCTCGACCTGCGCAACACCCCGATGGGAGTGTTCCGCTCGGTGCGACGCCCCTCCTACGACAGCGTGGTGCAGGAGCAGGTCGCCTCGGCGCGGGCCGGCGTCGACCAGGCCCCGGAGCAGCAGCTCTCGGCGCTGCTCGCCGGCGGCGACACCTGGACGATCCTCTGAGCCACCGCTGATCCGCGCAGAGAAGGGCGGGCCGTTCCCCCTCGGAACGGCCCGCCCTTCTGTGGCGCCGACGCGGCTCAGGCGACCGCCGCGGCCGGCACCCACAGCTCGTCGATGGCCCGCTCGGCGGCGGCGAGGCTCGCCTCGTACAGCGGGATCAGCTCGGCCATGGCGGGCTTGACCGGGGCGAGGGTCAGTTCGGCCGAGATGAAGCGCGGCTCCAGGCCGGTCATGGAGACGCCGTGCGGGAGCCAGGGCTCGGCGTGGTCCCAGCCCGCCCGCGGGGTGCCCGCGCCGTAACCGCCTCCCCGGGTGCCGAACACGATGAACTGGCGACCACCGAGCAGCCCGGCCCCGGTGGCCGGGTCGAGCGCGATACCGGGCGCGATCAGGTGGTCGACCCACGCCTTCACGCTGCTCGGCGGCCCGAAGTTGTAGAGCGGCAGGCCGAGCAGGACGGTGTCGGCCGCCTTCACCTCGGCCACCAACTCCTCGCTGAGCCGCCACGACTCGCGCTGCTCCGGAGTGTGCTGGTCGGGCGGCACCGCCCGGGCGAGGCCGCCGGCGGCGTCGAGGTGCGGCAGCGGGTCCCGGCCGAGGTCCCGGTAGGTGACCGTGCCGTCCGGGTGGGCGGCGCGCCAGGCGTCCGCCGCGCGGGCGGTGAGGCGGCGGCTGACCGACCGCTCCCCGGTGATGCTCGAGTCGATGTGCAACAGGTGTGCCATTGCCGCTCCTCCGCAGATCGTTTGTGTAGCGCCAACTATTTATAGCAGAAGGATGTTCCCTGCTCCGCGTAGACTGGGTCACATGTCAGCCGGGCCCACCCACGAGTCGGAGCGTCGCTCCGGGCCACTGCTCCAGCACCTGGCCCGGCGGATGCGGCTGCGCTCGGAGTCGGCGCTGATGCCGCTCGGCCTGCGCGTCCGGCACCTGGTCGCCCTCACCGTGCTGCGCGACTCGGGCGACATCAGCCAGCAGGGGCTCGCCGCGACGTTGCAGCTCGACGGCACGAACGTGGTCGGGCTGCTCAACGAGCTGGAGGCGGCCGGCCTGGTCGAGCGACGCCGCTCCCCGGAAGACCGCCGCCGGCACGTCGTGAGCCTCACCGCCGCCGGCACGACGCGGCTCCGCGAGGCCGAGTGCGGGCTCGCCGGCGCGGAGGACGACGTCCTCAGCGCCCTGACCCCCGACGAGCGGAACCTGCTCTACGACCTGCTGAGGCGGGCCAGCCAGGGCTGCGCACCGCCGTGCTCCGAAACCTGCTGACGTGAAAGGAAGGGGCCCCGCTTAACGCCTGCGGTAGAGCAGGGGGCCCCGCTTAACAGCTCATCGCCGGCCCGGTCAGGCCGTGGTGGTCGCCTGGGGGCGGTCGTCGCGGACGTGGACCAACATGTCCCCGGTCTCGATCAGCGCGCCGGCGCGGTCGCTCAGCGTGATCACCTTGCCCCGGCGGACCAGCGCGATCACGAGCGAATCCAGCTCGCGCGGCGAACGTCCCACCTCGCTCCGCTCGGCCGAACGCATCGCCAGCGCCATGCCCTGCCCCGGGGTGAGCAGATCCTCCACCACGTCGATGAGCGGCGGAGCCGAGGTGGAGAGGCCGAGCAGCCGGCCCGCGGTCGCGGACGAGACGATCACGTGGTGCGCACCGCTCTGCTTGAGCAGCGGCGCGTTCTCCGCCTCCCGCACCGCCGCGATGATCCGGACCTGACCGGCGGTGAGCTGCCGGACGGTCAACGCCACGAGCACCGAGGCGTCGTCGCTGTCGGTCGCGATGATGACCGCCTTGGCGGTACGGACGTGCGCCTCCTCCAGCACGGAGGAGCGGGTCGCCGAGCCCTCGATCGTCACCAGCCCGTTCGAGGTGGCCTGGCGCAGCGCCGCCGCGCTCCGCTCGACCACCACGATCCTGGACTTGTCCGCCCCGTTCTCCAGCAGCGCGGAGACCGCGCTACGCCCCTTGGTGCCGTAGCCGCAGATGATGACGTGGTCCTTCACGGTTCTCCTCCACCGCGACAGGCGACGGCCGGTCCGGTACTGCTCGGTCAGGACTTCCAGGGTGGTGCCGACCAGGATGATCAGGAAGAGCACCCGGGCGGGGGTGACGAACAGGACGTTCACCAGGCGCGCCGAGGGGCTGGCCGGGGCGATGTCGCCGTACCCGGTGGTGGAGAGCGAGACCACCACGTAGTAGAAGCAGTCGAGCAGGGTGAGCCCGTCGCCGTTGGTGTCGCGGTAGCCGTCGCGGTCGAGCCAGACCACGAAGACCGTGGCGAGGATCAACCCGAGAGCGGCGAGCAGGCGCAGGCTCAGCGCGCTCAGCGGCCCCCGCCGTTGCGCGGGAAAATGGATCACCGTCGGTCCCGCTCCGCCACCGTCGCCTGCACGCCCTCAAGATAGCGGGTACGCCGAGAGCCGGCCCGGCGGGCGGGGAACCGGTCCCGCTCCACGAGCGGCGCGGATCTCGTCGTCCCGGCGGGAGGAACCCGGCTGCGCCGATCCGCGACCGGCCGGGGCGCCACGGGGGTCGACCGGGCCGGTCCGTGTCGCCGGGACGGGGCATGATGGTGGCGTCGGCGAACGGCGACCGCGAGGAGGCCGGCATGTCGTTGCTGCGACGGGTGATCGGTGCGGTGCTGCGGCGGATCCGCCTGCGTCAGGGCCGCACACTGCGCGAGGTGGCGCAGGTGGCAGGAGTCTCCCTGCCCTATCTCTCCGAGGTCGAACGTGGCCGCAAGGAAGCCTCCTCCGAGGTGCTGGCCGCGATCTGCCGGGCGCTCGGCATCCACCTCGCGGACCTGCTGGAGGAGGCGCGGGACGAGCTGCGCCGGGAGCGGCCCACGCCGGTCGGCTCCGGCGTCCCGCTGGCCCGGCTCGACCGGGTGCCCGCCGCCCGCGGTGGCCCGCAACTGCGGGTCGGCCCGCCCCGGCTGCACGTCACCCGCCGCCCGGCCGGCCCGCATCCGGCCCGCCCCAACATTCCGGCTCCGTCGTACGCCACCCGCCCGGTGCGCCCGACCCCGCTGCTCGGCGGCGCGCTGCGTCCGGTGGGCCCGTTCCCCACGCCGCCCGGCCACGGCACGCCGGAGCTGCTCGGCACCGGCACCCGGATCTGGTTGATCCCGACGCCGGCCGCCCGCCCGCGCCCGCGTACCTCATCGGCACTCGCCCGGCGACGGGCCCGGACGGCCCGACGGCGGCCCGTCCGGGCGTAGCACCGGCTCACGGCCCCGGCGCTCACGGTCCGGGCGGGCGAAGGCCGGCCCGGGCGCGCTGCCGGCCGTCGCGCCGGCAGCGTCGACGCGGGCCCGGCTTCTGCCGAGGGCGGATCTGCCCCGGGCAGAAAGCCTGGGCCGCGCGGGGGTGGCCGGCGGACGCTGGAGACCGCCGGATCGCCGGGCGGTTCCCCGCCCGCCGGCGCTATGGAGGTGGCGGTCATGGGTGGCATCTGGATGCGGGACGACGGGCAGCCGGCCTTCGGCGACCGGGTCTTCGAACGGCTGCTGAAGGAGCGGATCATCTTCCTCGGCACCGAGGTCACCGACGACTCGGCCAACCAGATCTGCGCGCAGATCCTGCTGCTCGCGGCGGAGGACCCGGAGCGCGACATCTTCCTCTACATCAACTCGCCGGGCGGCTCGGTCAGTGCCGGCATGGCCGTCTACGACACGATGCGGTACGTGAAGAACGACGTGGCGACGCTGGCCCTCGGGATGGCCGGCTCGATGGGGCAGTTCCTGCTCTGCGCCGGGGCGGCGGGCAAACGATTCGCGCTGCCGCACGCGCGGATCATGATGCACCAGCCGTCCGGCGGGATGGGCGGCACGGCCGCCGACATCACCATCCAGGCGGAGAACATGCTGCACGTGAAGCGCACCATGCAGGAGCTGATCGCCGAGCACAGCGGGCACACGCTGGAGGAGATCCAGCGCGACTGGGACCGGGACCGCTGGTTCACCGCCGAGGAGGCCCGCGAGTACGGCCTCGTCGACCAGGTGCTCTCCCGCGTGGACCAGCTCGCGGCGTGAGCGGGCACGGCCCGGCCGGCGTGCCGCCGGCCGGGCCACCCGTCGCCGTCAGGGGTAGCTGACCACCGGGCTGGTGCCGTACGAGCCGACGACCGGGGTGCCGACGTCGTTGATCGTGCGCTCGATCCCGCCACTGCCGTCCAGGAACACCGTGATCGCGTCGTGGAACCGCACCCCGGCCCGGCGCGGCGCCTCGATCGCCCGGTCGCAGCGGATGTCCACGCCCTGGTTGAAGTAGGCGTAGACGCCCAGACCCCACGCCTCGTGCGTGCGGACGTGGTTGGCCACCTTGTACGAGGCCCAGCCGTTGCCGGTCGGGCTGCGCCACGCCGCCTGGCTCGGCGGGTCGTAGGGCAGCTCGCTCTGGTAGAAGACGGTCCGGCCGCGCTCGCCGTTCCAGATGGTCTGCCAACGCTGGTAGTGCTCGACGAAGAGCCCGTACGCGGTCACGTCGTCGCCGTTGACCACCACGCCGGTGCCGGCGGTGTTGACGGTCCAGCCGATGGTGCCCGGGTTGCCGTGGTCGCCGCGCCACGCCCAGATGTTGTCGATGAGCGTGTGCCGGCTGTTGATTACCAGGCTGGTCACCGCCCGCCCGGCGTAGGGGCCGCCGATGCGGAAGAAGACGTCCTGCAACGAGATCGGGTTGCCGGCGTGCGACCGGTGGCAGTGCCGCCCGCCGACCTCGACCAGCACGTCGGACTCGACCGGCCCGGCGTCGACGAGCACGCCGGCGATCCGTACCCCGTCCACGTCCTCGATCCGCAGCGCCGCGTCGCCCGTGGTCGGCGCGAGACTGGGCATGCCGAGGCCGAGCACGACGGTGTTCGGGCGGCGGACCCGCAGCGCCCGGTCCAGCCGGTAGACGCCGGGGGTGAGCAGCAGGTGCCGGCCCCGGGCCAGCTCGGCGTTGATCCGCTTCGCCGAGTCGGTGGGCCGGGCGATGAAGAAGTCGGTGAGCGGCAGCGAGGGCGTCGGCGCGCCGCCGGCGGCCCAGGTGGTGCCCGCGGTGTCGCGGCGCAGGCGGGGCACCGCCACCCGCCAGCGGCCCGCGCCGTCGACGAAGAGGTACGGCTTCTCCCGGGTCACCGGGCTGGTCGGCAGCGTGGTGTACGGCGGGTCGGGGAAGCCCTGCGCGGGCGCGCCGAGCACCCCGGAGAAGACCTGGTTCCACACGCCGTTGGTCCACTCGCCGCCGAGTTCGCTGTCCCGGGTGAGCCACTGCTGCTGGGACCCGTTGATGGTGACGTCGTCCACCTTGGAGTCGGCGATGTAGCCGCCGCTGGAGTAGCCGCCGTTGCCGGGCTCCAGCCAGAGGACGCCCTTGATGTGGACCCGCCGCATCGGCGACGCCTGGGAGACGGCCCACTGGTTCGACCAGTCGGTCGGGGTGACGGCGAGGTTCTCCGCCGACCGCCAGAAGTTGGTGAGCGCGGAGATCCCGGCCGGCGAGTTCGGGTCGGGCTGGCCGATCACCCGGACCGCGCCGTGGATCTCCACGTCGTCGGGATGGGCGCCGAGACCGGCCACCGTCGTGTAGTAGCCGAGCCGGGCGTCCACCTCGTAGCGGCCGGGCTTGAACAGCACGGCGTACCGGTCGAGGCCCATCTCGTTGCGTTCCTGGGCGGCGAAGATCCGGTCCAGCGTGGACTGGATCTCCGCAACCGGCGTGCTCGGGTCGTACACGAAGACGTTCGGGCCGAAGTCGGGCTCGTGGGCCGGCCGGCCGGGGCGCGCGGGCGGGGCCGCGACGGCCGCCCCGGCCGGGAGGCCGAGGGCGGTGAGCGAGGTGAGGGAAGCCGCGGAGGCGGTGAGCGTGAGGAAGCGGCGGCGGGAGGGGTCGGGTGATCGCATCTGCCTGCCTGTTCGGTGATGGGACGGAGAGCGCTCTCTCGCCGTTCCTACCTCATCACCGTCGATCTCGCCAGCCTTCCGGGTTCCGGAACCGGGACGCGCCTGCCCGCCACGACCGGCGGTCAGGCGCGCCGGTCGGTCAGGCGCGCGCGGCGCGCTGCTTCACCAGGTCGTCGACCAGGGTCTCGACGTAGTCGGCGGTCTCCTCCCAGCGGGTGACCGCGACGCTGCGGATGCCCATCGCCTTGACCGGGTAGTCGTTGCCACCCACGTCGAGCCGGTCCCCCACGAACAGCACGTTGTCGGTCTTCAGATCGAGGTGCTCCAGCAGCTTCCGCATGCCGTACGCCTTGTCCACGCCCTTACGGGTGACGTCGATCGAGGTCGAACCGCCCCCCCGGACCTCCAGGTCGGGCAGCTTCGCGGCGACCGCGTCCCGAAGTCGCTTCTTCTTGCCGCCGTCCGGGTCCCAGCCGTATTTCTCGGCCGGCGGCGCGGACTGGCCGAGCGCGGAGAACGTGATCTGGCTGCCCCGGTCCTCGACGATGTCGCCCCAGGTCTTCGACTCCCACAGGCCGAGCGCCTGCGCCGACTCGGTGAGCGCGGCGATCACGCGCGCCTTGTCGGCCTCGCTCAGGTCCTCGGCGTAGACCAGCCGCCAGTCGCCGTCGGACCAGCGGTAGTAGCGGGTGCCGCAGGTCGGCATCAGGTGCAGCCGGTCGCGCTGCTCCCCGGTCAGGTCGAGGTGGGCCAGCACCTGCGACTGGAACTGCTCGAACCGGCCGCCGGAGATGATCAGAACGTCCACTTCGGTGAGCAGGTGGCCGAGCAGGTCCGCCATCCGACGATCGATCTGGGACTTGGAGATCGCCAGCGTGTCGTCGAGGTCGAAGGCCACCACTCGAAGATCGTTCACAAATACCTCATGTGTCGTCGCGACGGGTCGGGTTAGCAGGGTACCGACATGACCTGACGCCGTCCTGAGCGCCCGGGAAACCTCATTTACGGAGAGTAACAATTCGTCCACGTCGGGTCGCGGAGAAGCGCTCGACAGCAGCCGTGTCGACGGCATCCGTGGCGGCCATGCGCCAGGAGGAGATCCGGGACGAGGACGGTCGACGCGGCGACGATCCCGGTGGTGGTCGGCGACATGGCTGCACACCGAAGCCGACTCCATCGGCCCGGGCACCCACGCCCTCGGAGCTGGACCTGATGGTCGGGCTTGCCGGCTTTCCCCGCCGCCCCGACCCGCCCGGACGATCACCTATGCAGGTCGCCAATCAAATGCAACATTCGGAATTCCCGCTCATGGGATTTGCAATCATTGATACATTGACGCGGCGCTCCACCTCCTTTACTCTGCCTCTTGTGACTCCCGGCCGAATCGGAGGAGTAGGTCATTGAAGATCTGTTTCGTCGGAAAATATCCTCCGATCGAGGGCGGAGTCAGCGCACAGAACTACTGGGCCGCGGCAGCACTGGCATCACGTGGCCACGAGGTCTATGTCGTAACCAATTCAAATGAGGTCGAAGAACGTTTCCGGCAACGTCTCGACGACGTCGATGCGGCAGATTACGAACCGCAATTCCCGGCCACCGGCGGCGCGGTCAAAGTGATTCGTCCGGAGCCGATGACGCCACGTCGAATGGCGCACATCCCGTCGAGCAACCCATTTGTCTCGAAGCTGGCAGGCCTGGCTGCCGCAACCATTCGCGAAAACGGCTGCGAACTCATCGTCGCCTACTACTTCGAGCCATACGTGGTGGCCGGTCACCTGGCGTCGACGTTCACCCGCACGCCGATGATGGTCGAGCACGCCGGCAGCGACCTCGATCGGCTCATGCGCGTGCCCGAGCTGGCGACGGTCTACAAGGACATCCTGCGGTCGGCGACCGCCGTGGTGACCAAGCCGTCTCTGGTGCACCGGTTCCTCGGCATGGGGGTGGCCCGCGAGGCGCTGCGGTTCGGTCCTCCGTACCCGCTGCCGACGTCGGCGTTCTCACCCGAGGCGACACCCCTGGACCCCGGGGAGATCGCCGCGGCGTCGATCGACGAGTTCGGCTCCCGGTTCGACCCGGCGTTGCCGACGATCGGCATGTACGGCAAGCCCGGCGACCGGAAGGGCACCTTCGACCTGATCGCCGCGCTGGCCGTCCTCGCCGGTCGCGGGCTTCGGTTCAACGCGCTCTTCCTCAGCGGGCGGTCCCAGTTGGACCGGATGCGCGCCGACCTCCGAGCGGCCGGCCTCGCCGAGCGGACCACGATCCTCGACTTCGTGCCGCCGTGGCAGGTCGGCCGCTTCATTCGCACCTGCACCGCCGTCTGTTTCCTGGAGCGGGACTTCCCGATCGGCATCCACGGCCCGGTGGTACCGCGGGAGGTGCTCGCCTGCGGCGTCTGCCTGGTGCTCTCCGGGGAGATCCTCGAGAAGCAGTCGTACGCCCACCGCCTCACCGACCAGGGGAACGTTCTGGTCGTCACCGACCCCAAGGAGCACGACAAGCTGGCGGCCCAGCTCGAGATCGTGGTCCGGGACCCGGCGGGGGCCGCCCGCATCGGCGCGGCCGGCGGTGCGCTCGGTGCCGATTTCGACAGCTTCGAGACCTTCGCCGACGCCTGGGAGTCGCTCGTCGACATCGGGTCGCCGGCCCAGCGGGTTCCCGCACCCCGCACCCCGGCCGACCTGCTGGCCGAATTCACGCCGAAACTGGCCGAGATGTTCGGACCCGCGTGGCCGGACGTCGTCGCCGAGTTCACGGCGGCGTACGACATCGACACCGCTTCCGGCGACTTCGCCGTCACGGAGGCGTTCTGTCAACATCTGACCCGACGACTCGACCAGGCCGCACCGGCCGCAGGCGTCAGTCCCGCGTACCTGGCCGACGCGCTGCGCTTCCAGCAGGCCCGACTCTGGGCCTGTCAGGACGGTCCGCACGACCGGGACGGGCACGCCGGCATCCGGTTCTCCCCGGCGCTGCTGCGGAGGATGGCGCCCCGTCGCGCCGGCACGGTCCGGGTGGAGTCGTTCGACCACAACGTCACCGACCTGTTCTGCCGGCCGACGGGCCCGGTTGGCGTCCGGAGCACCCAGTCGGGCGAGCGGAGTGTCGTCTGCTTCGTCCGCCGGCCGAACCTTGACCACCGCGAGCTGCGGCTCAACGCCGCCACCTGTCGGCTGCTCGACCTCTGCGACGGCAACCGCACCGTCGGCGACCTGGTGGCCGCGCTGGCTCCAGCCGCGGAGGCCGACGTTCTCCGTGCCCTCGTCGATCTCCGCCGAGAGGGCGTCGTGGTGCTGGAGGACGCCGCCCAGGGCACGCCCTGATACCCCGGCGGCGCGACCCGCGCCGCCGGTCGGCAACTGCCAACGGAAGGGAGGTGAATCACATGGAGACCTTGGAGAACATCGTGTTCGAGATGGAGGAGCTGTCGCTCAGCAACGTTTCGGACATCGAGGCCCCCGGTTGCGCGAGCTGCTCGAGCTGTGGTGGGTGCACGGGCTGCGGCATGGAGAACTGACCAGCCCTCCCGCCCACGCCGCACAGGCCCTAGGCCGGCACCGCAGCCCGCACCCTCACAAGCTTCCACAGGAGGATGCACATGAGCAAGGCTCTACCACGGCTCGGCGCCGGCCTGGGGTACCGCACGGCGCTGCATCAGGACATCGTCGCCAACGCCGACCGGATCGACTTTCTCGAAGTCATCTCCGACCAATATCTGTACGCACCGCCGGAGAAGCTCCTGCGGTTGTTGGAACTCGGCGACGCGTTCCCACTCATTCCCCACGGAGTCGGTCTGTCCGTCGGCACGGCGGCTCCCCTCGACGGCGAATACCTCGACCGGCTGGCGCAATTCGTCGAAGCGACGCGGGGACACTGGTTCAGCGACCACCTGAGCTTCACCAAAACGCCCGACGTCGATGTCGAGCAACTCACTCCCGTGTGGTTCACCCAGGAGAGTCTCGAAGCGGTCTGCCGCAATGTTCGGCAATTGAGGGCGCGCATCCCGGAACCGCCGTTCCTGCTGGAGAACGTCACCTACTACTTTCCGATCCCGGACAACGACCTCAGCGAAGCCGAGTTCATCACGCGGGTGCTCGAAGAAACCGACACCGGCCTGTTGATCGACGTGAACAATGTCTGGATCAACTCGGTAAACCTGGGCTTCGACCCGTACGAATTCCTGAATTCGATTCCGCTGGAACGGGTAGTGCAGATGCACATCGCGGGCGGGGTCGAGTTGGCCGGCATGCTCGTCGACACTCACAGCAGCGCCGTCAACGAGCAGGTGTGGGCGCTGGCCGCCCACGTCGTGGAACGGGCGCCGGTCAAGGCGATCCTGCTCGAATGGGATTCCGACTGGCCGGAGTTCGCCGAACTGCTGGACCACCTCGACCGGGCTCGCGACCTGTTGCCCGCCCCGGCGAAAGCCGGGTCATGAGCCTGCTCGACATGCAGCGGGCGTTCAGCCGGCTGCTCACCGACCCCCACTTCGAGCGGGAGTTCTTCGGCGACAATGCGGACGCGCCGTCGGGGTACGACCTCACCGAGCGGGAGCTGGACAGCCTGCGCCGGATGGACCGGAAGCGACTCCGGCTGCACGCCGGCAACCTGGCCCACGCCCGGCTGGGCCTGGCACTCAAGTCGGCTCCGCTCTCCGCGCTGGTCCTGCACGGTCAACTCGATCGGCACCTGGTGCGCTTCTGCCGGGAATGCCCGCCGGTTCCGGCCGCGGAGAGCGCTGTCATCCTGGCCACGACACGGCTGTGCGACTTCGCCGAGCGGCTCTTCGCCGACGGGGAGCTGCGACCCGCGTACGCCTGGGACCTGCTCCGCTACGAGAAGCACCTACTGGTGCAGGGATTCGGCACCGCGTCCTGTCACGACGCCGCCGAGTTCGCCCGTCGGCCGGCACCACCGGAGTTGCTCGGCGACTGTGTCCCGATCACCGGCGCGCACGTGCTCGTCGACCACTTCCGGCATGACCTGACCGCCCTGCTGCCCAGATTGCAGGCCGGCGAGGTGCCCGAGGACGCGCCGCCGCTCGCGGAGCCGATGCGGATGATGTTCGTGAAGCGGCCGTTGAAGGCGCTCGTCCAGACCTGCCGGATCAACGCCGGGATGGAGTCGGTGTGGCTCCGGTGCGACGGCACCCGCACGGTGGACGACATCGCGTCCCGCTACCCCGACCCGCAGCCGGTCGTGACGGCGCTCCGCGCTTTGCACCGCTTCGGGGCGATCGCCTTCACCGCCGAGAGGACGTGTTGAGGATGTGCGGCATCACCGGGATCTTCGGGACAGCCGACCGGTCGGCCCTGGGGGCGATGACGGACTCGTTGCGTCACCGCGGCCCCGACGACGAGGGCCGGTACCTCGGAAAGCTCACGGGCATGGGCCACCGGCGTCTGAGCATCATCGGGATCGACAACGGCGCCCAGCCGATCCGCGGCGACCGACGCGACGTGTACGTGGTGGCCAACTGCGAGATCTACAACTACCGGCAGCTCCGTGACGACCTGCGGCGACAGGGACACCACTTCCGCACGGACTCGGACGCCGAGGTCATCGTGCACCTCTACGAGGAGTACGGCGACCGGTGCGTCGAGCATCTGCAGGGGATGTTCGCGTTCGCGGTCGCCGACGGAGACCGCCTGCTGCTGGCCCGTGACCGCTTCGGTATCAAGCCGCTGCACTACGCCGAGGTGGGTGCGAGCCTGCTGTTCGCGTCGGAGGTCAAGGCGCTGCTACAGAGCCGGCTGCTGACCCCGCAGATCGACGAGGAAGCGCTGGCCGACACGGCCGTGTTCGGTCATCCCGCCGGCCCCGGCACCCTGCTGCGCGGGGTGGTGAGCCTGCCACCCGGCCACACGCTGAGCGCGGTGCTGGCGGACGACCGGCTCGTCACCGCCGTCACCCGCTACCACACGCTGCCGGAGGCGGAATCCGACCCGAAGCCGTTCGCCGAGGCCGCCGCCGACCTGACGGAACTGCTGCGGGCCACCGTCCGGTCGCACCTGATGGCCGAGGTGGAGATCGGGGTCACCCTCTCCGGCGGCCTCGACTCGACGATCCTCGCGCGGCTCATGCGCGACCTGCACGACGGTCCGATCCGCGCCTACACCATCGGGGACCACGCGGACCACCCCGACGTGGTCCAGGCCCGGCGGCTGGCCGCGCAACTCGGCCTGAACCACCATGTGTCGATCCTGACGTTCCAGGATTTCGTCGCGACCATCCCGTCCTACCTCACCGCCGCCGAGCAGCCCGCCGGCCTCGGCGGCATCGCGCTCAACGTCCTCTGCCGGCGGATCGGCGACGACGTCAAGGTGTGCCTCAACGGGGAGGGGGCGGACGAGGTTTTCGGCGGCTACGGCGAGTACGTCAACCGGTCGTTCCGCACCCGGCGGATGGTGGACCGTCTCGCCGCTCTCGAGGCGTCGGGGCGTCCGGTCAGCCGACGGGGGCGGGAGTACCTCGACTCGCTCACCGCGGACCAGCCGTTCCCGCACTACCTTCGGAAGCTGTTCGCGGAGAACATGCGGGAGCAGCTCACCCGAGACCACCTCGAACTTCTGGACGCTTCGTCGATGGCGGCGAGCCTGGAGATGCGGGTGCCGTTCCTCGACCACCACGTGGTCGAGTTCGCGTTTCGTCAACCGCTGGCCTACCGGGTCGACTGGGAGTTGGGCATCACCAAACGGTTGCTCAAGCAGGCCGTCCTGAAGACCTGGGGTGACGAGGTCGATCTGGTGGGCAGTGTGCTGCGACGCAAGATCGGCGCGCCGACCTCGGTCCTCGGGCACCGGGAGCGGTTCATCCGCCTCTGCGACCAGGTGCTGCCGGCGGACTACCTCCGCGACGACGAGTACGGCGCGTACTTCGAACAGAAGTCCGACCTGCTGGTCTTCAACCTCTACCAGGAGATCTTCGTCCGATGCCGCGGCGTGCTTCCCGACGGGTTCACCATGCTGGACTTCATGGCGCAGCAGGCTCGCCGACCGGCCCTGTCCGTCGCCGGCTGAGCCCGCCCGGCATGCCAACCGACGCCGCGCACCAGCGGGACGCCCTGCTCCGCGTCCTGGGCCTGCTGCGACGGCGGTGGTGGGCGGCGGCAACCGCGGTGGCGCTCGGTGTCGTGGTCATCCTGCTGACCAACGCGCTGCCGCTGGTGATCCGGCGCATCATCGACCACGGCCTGTTGCCCAACGACAGCGACGCCACGACCGCCGGGCTCGCCCTGCTGCTCGGGCTCGCTGCCCTCCGTTGGCTCGCAGACGTGGTACGCCGGGAGGTCAGCGGCCAGGTCGGGCTGCGTCTGGAGGCGGATCTCCGGGCCCGGCTCTTCAGGCACCTGCTCTCGCTGGACGCCGGTTGGCACGGCCGCACGGAGGCGGGGCGGGTGCTCTCCCTCGTCGGCTCCGACCTGCGAATCGTCCGCACCTTCGTGTCGTACTCCGCCTTGTTCATCATCCTCAACACGCTGACCGCCGCTGCCGCCCTGATCCAGATCTGGCTCCTGTCCTGGCCGGTCGGGGTGGCCGCCACCGCTGTCCTGCCGCTGTTCGGGCTGGTCACCATGGGCTACGGGCGTCGGACGTTCGCCGCCGCCGCCGGGCTCCAGGAACGGGTGGCCGCCCTCACCACGCACGCCGAGGAGAACGCGGCCGGGATCCGCGTCATCAAGGGCCTCGGCCGCGAGAACGAGGAAGTTCAGGCGTTCACCCGCCGGTCGACCGAGGTCCGTGACCACAACGTGGCCCTGTCCGTGCTCCAGGCCCGTTACCTTCCGTGGACGATCGGCCTGCCCGAGGTCGGCCTGGTGCTCATCGTGTGGTTCGGCGGCTACCTGACGATCCGGGGATCGCTGACGGTCGGCACACTCGTGGCGCTGAGCACCTACATGGCTCTGCTGGTGTGGCCGGTCAGCTCCATGGTCGGGCTGTTCGGCTCCGCCCGGCGGGCCGCCGCCAGCGCGGCCCGGGTCTTCACGGTCCTCGACGAGCCCCTGACGGTGGCTGACCGTCCCGGCGCGGTCGACCTGCCCCGAGCGTCCGGTGGCGCCTCCGTCACCTTCGACGACCTCTGCTTCCGATACCCCGGCGGGACCTGGTCCGGCCTGCGCCGGATCCGACTGCACGTGGCCGCGGGTGAACACGTGACGATCGAGGGCGTCGGTGGTTCCGGCAAGTCGGCGCTGGCCGGGCTGCTGGTGCGACTCTGGCTGCCGGACGCCGGCCGCCTGATGACCGACGGCATCGACGTCGCCGACCTCACGCTCGGCTCGGTACGCGCCGCAGTGGGTTACGTGCCACAGGACGCCGTCCTGTTCAACGGCACCGTCCGGGACAACCTCCTCGTCGGTCACCCCACCGCGACCGCGGCCCAACTCGACCGGGCGCTGCGCCTGGCCGCCGCCGACGAGTTGGTGCGGACGTTGCCCGAGGGATTGCAGACCGTCGTCGGTGACCACGGACATCTGCTTTCCGGCGGGCAGCGCCAGAGGTTGGCCCTGGCCCGCGCGGTCCTGCCGGAACCCCGGGTCCTCGTCCTCGACGACGCGCTGACCCAGATCGACACGGAGACCAGGCAACGCGTGCGCAACGGGCTCGATGAACTGGCCGGCACGGTCACCATCCTGCACCTGACCCGACCCGGAGTCGGGGGACGACCCCACGGGCGGGTGGTCACCCTGACCGCCGACGGCGCGCTGTGCGAGACCACCGGCGCGGGCGGTGGTCACCGGTGACCGCGCGACGAGGTCGCGTGGTCGCGTTCCTGCGTCCGCTGCTCCGGACGCACCGGGGGCCGGTCCTGCTCGGCCTCGGTGCCGCCGTCCTCCAGACCGCTGCCGCGCTTGCCATCCCGTACCTGATGAAGGTCGCCATCGACGACGGGATCCTGGTCGGGAACGTCACGGTGCTGTCCCTCGCGGCGCTGGCCGGCATCGTGCTGGCCGGCTTGGAGGTGCTCGCGGCCCGTACACAGATCCGCGCGGTGGCCCGTGCGGGGCACGGCATGCTCTCCAGCACTCGGGTCGCGCTCTTCGCGCACCTGCAACGGCTGCCCATGCAATACCACGAACACAACCGTCCGGGGCGGCAGGTCGCCAGCCTGACCGCGGACATCGAAGCGATGAGTGGGTTGCTGACCCAGGGATTCGTCACCCTCTTCGTCAGTACGCTCACCCTCGCCGGTACGGCGGTCGTGCTCCTCCTGCTCGACCCCGGGCTGGCGGTCGCCTGCCTCGTCGTGCTGCCGGTGCTGGCACTGGCGACGAGATGGTTCCGCCGTCGGTCCGCGGTCGCCTGGCGACAGGTGCGGGAGACCGCGACCGGAGTCACCATCGAGTTGCAGCAGGCCCTGAGCGCCATCGCGGTCATCCAGGCGTTCCGCCACGAGCGGGCGACGCTCGACCGGCTCGCCGCGGCTGACGGCGAGGAGCGGCGGGCCAAGGCCGCCACGGTCCGCACCGCCGGGGTCTACTTCCCCACCCTCGACCTCTGCTCCGCCCTGGCCACCGTCGCCGTCCTCGCCATGGGGGCTCGTTCCGTCTCCGGGGAGGGGCTGGAGATCGGCACCCTCACCGCCTTCCTTCTCTACCTGCGGGGCTTCTTCAGTCCGATCTACGAGTTGTCCTCGGTGTACGACACCCTGCAGTCGGCCGTGGCGGGGGCCGAACGGGTCATCGACATCCTGGCGACACCGGTGACGGTGTCCGAACCGGCGTCGCCGGTGCGACTCCCGGACCCACGCGGCGCGGTCACCCTGTCCGACGTGACCTTCGCCTACCCCGACCACGACGGCCTCAGCGGACCGGACGTGCTGCACGACGTCAACCTGGCCGTTGCCGCGGGCAGCACCCTCGTCATCATCGGCCCCAGCGGAGCCGGCAAGTCCACGCTGGTGAAACTGATGCTGCGCTTCTACGACCCCCAGCGCGGGCGAGTCACCCTGGACGGGGTCGACGTACGTCGACTGGCCCACTCGGACCTACGTCGCGCGATCGCCTACGTGCCGCAGGAGGGATACCTGTTCACCGGCTCCATCTCGGACAACATCAGGATGGGCAACCCGACAGCCACCGACGACCAGATCGAGGCCGCCGCACGTACGCTCGGAGTCTGGTCGGTCCTGTCCACCACATCCGAGGGGCTCGACACACCAGTCGGGGTACGAGGCACGGCTCTGTCCGCGAGCCAACGCCAGGTGATCGCGATCCTGCGCGCGTGGATGGCGGACCCGACGGTGTTGATCTGGGACGAGGCGACCAGCAGCCTGGACGTCGAGACCGACCAGACGGTTCAGGACGCCACCCGCCTGCTGCGGGCCGGGCGCACCATGATCGTCGTAACGCACGACCTGCTCCGCAGCCTGGACGCCGACTCGGTGGCGCTGGTGCGGAACGGGCGGGTGGTGGCGTACGGGACACCTGCGGAGCTGCTGGCCACGGAGCGCTGGCTGTCCGAGGGAATCCAGCGGCCGACCCTCGCAGCCCACGGCCAGCCCGCCGCCTACACCGAGGAACCGGTGCCGACGGTCGGCATACGGACGGACCTGAGTTGATCTCCGCTGATGTGCGCAGCGGTGAATCAAGGCTCTGGACGGCTTCTTGCTGGTCAGGGCCTTGATCTGGTGCCCCCGGCAGGATTCGAACCTGCGACACACGGTTTAGGAAACCGATGCTCTATCCCCTGAGCTACGAGGGCGCGAGGGCCCAGTCTAGCGACCTGGGGTTCACCTGGGGTGGCAGGGAGTCGCCCACGTTCACCCACGTTCCCCGCACCGCCGTTCTCGCAGCCCAGGAGCACACCCCGAGCACACGGACCCCGATTTGCGACCGGCGGTCGGCCGCGGTGACCTGCGTTGGCACCGGTTCACCCGGGGTGGCATCCGCTGGGGAGCACACACCGCGCACACCATCGAAGGTCACGGGTGGGCTTGACCCGATTCGACGGACGGGGTCGATGTGGTGATCTTATCTAGGCTGCCAGCCGTTGTGGCTGGGTGGTGCGGTGGGCGGTTTCGTAGGTGGCTGGGCTGAGGTAGCCCAGTGAGGAGTGTCGGCGGCGGGTGTTGTACCAGCCTTCGATGTACTCGAATATGGCTTGGCGGGCGGCGGTGTGGGTGGGCCACGGCTGCCGGTGCAGCAGCTCGGTTTTGATCGTGGCGAAGAACGACTCGGCGACCGCGTTGTCCCAGCATTGCCCGCGGCGGCTGGTGGACAGGCGGATGCCGTGTCTGGCGGCGAGGCGGGCGTGTTGCGCGCTGGTGTACTGGCATCCGCGGTCGGAGTGGAAGATCAACCCGGACGCCGGCCGTCGTCGCACGATCGCGTCGCTCACGCGGCGTCGACCAGGTCGGTTTTCAGGTGGTCGGCGACGGCCCAGCCCACGACCCGGCGAGACGCCAGGTCGATGACGGTGGCCAGATACAGCCAGCCCCGCCAGGTGTTGATGTAGGTGATGTCGCCGCACCAGCGGGTGTCGACCCGGGTCGGGTCGGTGGTGAAGTCCCGGCGGATCAGGTCCGCGCGGTCGGCTGCCGCCGGATCGGCGATGGTGGTCGTCCGCCACCGCCGTGGGCTCTTGCCGGCCACCCCGGCGCCGCGCATCAGCCGGGCGACGCGTTTGCGGCCGTGCCGCAGTCCGGCGTCGGCCAACTCGGCGTGCACCCGCGGGGCCCCGTAGGTGCCCTTCGACATTGCGTGTACCTCGATGATCTTGGCCGTCAGGGCCTCATCGGCCAGGTCCCGCCGGGAGGGCCGGGCGGCGGCGTGCTGGTAGTAGGCGGACCGGGAGACCTTCATCAGCTCGCACGCACGCGTGACGTTGTGCTTGCCGGTCTTCTCCGCCTCGATGAACGGATACACGTTCACCGGGTCTCCTTCGCGAAGAAAGCCGTCGCCCGCTTCAAGATGTCGACGTCCTCCCGCAACCGGCGGTTCTCCCGCCGCAGCTGCGCCAGTTCGGCCTTTTCGTCGCTGGTCAGTCCGTCCGAGCGGGTGCCGGTGTCGAGTTCGGCCTGCTTGACCCACTCCCGCACCGCCGTCTCGGTCAAGTCGAAATCGTCGCTGACCTGCCTGATCGTGCGGTCCCCCCGCTGACACAACTCGACGATCTCGGCCTTGAACTGCGCCGTGAACGACCGACGAGGCCGGGGCCGCTTCTTACCCATGCTCTCCATGATGCCGGACATCCTCCCGGAGCCCACCAGGCTCCTGATCTCGGATGTCCGTCAAACCGGGTCAGGCCCACATCGAATTGCGCCTACGATCTGCAGAGCCACCCCGCCTCGCGACCTTGGCGGTGTGGCTGGTCGTTCTCTACAGCGGGGCGTTGCTCGCGGCCGTCGACATCTCCGTGCGCCGCCTGCCCACTCCCGTCATCGCCGCCGCGGCAGCAGCGGTCTTCGCCATCCTCGTCACCGAGGCAGCCATCACCGCTGACGGGCGGCGGCTTGCCAGCGCTGCGGCGGCCGGTGCGGTGCTCGGCGGCGGATACCTGCTGCTCGCCCTCATCGCCGGCAGCGGCATGGGACTCGGCGACGTTCGGCTCGCCGCCCTCCTCGGCGCCGCTCTCGGCACGCTCGGCTGGGACGCAGTGCTCCTCGGTGCGGTCCTGCCGTACCTACTCGCCGCGCCCGCCGCGTTCATCCGCCTGGTTCGCCGCGATGGGGGCAGGCTGGCTTTCGGGCCATATCTCGTGGCCGGCGCCCTCGCTGCACTTCTGCTCACCTCACTATGAGCGTGAACCGCCCCGGGTTCTGTGGAGACCTCAGCTGTTGGATCCAACCACCTCACGGGGCTGGGGTTGAGCGTAGAACATCGATTCGTATTCGGCCGGTGGGACGTGCCCGATGGCGGAGTGCAGGCGCTGGTTGTTGTACCAGTCGACCCACTCGGCGGTGGCCAGTTCGACCTGGGCGAGGCTGCGCCATGGGCCCCGGGGTTTGATCAGCTCGGTCTTGTAGAGGCCGATGGTGGACTCCATCAGCGCGTTGTCCAGTGCATCGCCGACGCTGCCGATCGAGGCGTCGATACCGGCGTCGAGCAGGTGGGTGGTGAACCGGAACGACGTGTACTGACTGCCCGCGTCGCTGTGGTGCACCAGGCCCGCCCCGACCGGCTGCCCGGCGCGGTCACGGCGCCACAACCCCATGTCCACCGCGGCGAGGACCAGCGGGGTGCGCTTGTTCGTCGCCGCGGACCAGCCGACGATTGCCCGGGAGTAGATGTCGACGACGAACGCCACGTAGACGACGCCCGACCAGGCGGCGACGTGGGTGAAGTCCCAGCACCGGTTCGGCCGGGCGGCGGTGAAGTCCCGGTTCAGCAGATCAGCGGCACGTTCATGCCCAGGATCGGCGACCGTGGTGCGGATCTTCTTGCCCCGCACCACGCCGGCAAGGCCGGCGGCACGCATCAACCGCTCGACCGTGCACCGGGCCGTCGGATGCCCTTGGCGGCGCAGCTCATGCCAGACCTTTCGGGCTCCATAGACGCCGTAGTTCGCCGAGTGGATTTCCCGCATGAGTTCGGTCAGCTGCGTATCGCGCACCTGACGCTTCGAAGACGGACGCTTCTTGGCCGCCCAGTAGCCGCTCGGGGTGATCTGCAGCCCGTGCTGACGCAGCAGGCGGCAGATCGGCTCGACTCCACCGAAGCGGTCCCGATGCTCGTCAACGAAACTCACGAGCGTGTCGTAGGCCGGTCGAGCTCGGCCGCGAAGAAAGCCGACGCGGCCTTCAAGATCTCATTCGCCCGCCGCAGCTCGGCGTTCTCCCGCCGCAGCCGCTTCAGCTCCGCCGACTCCTCCGACGTCACCCCCGACCGCTGGCCGTCATCGACCTGCGCCTGACGAACCCACTTGCGCAAGGTCTCGGCCGTGCCGATCCCCAACCGGGCCGCCACCGCGGTGATCGCCGCCCAGTCCGACTCGTAGTTCGGCCGCACCTCCGCGACCATCCGCACCGCCCGCTCCCGCAGCTCCTGCGGATACGGCTTCGTTCCTGCCATCTCTCGATCCTTCCCAAGCGGGGAAGTCTCTACAAGATCCGGGGCGGTTCAGTCGGCCATCGCGGCGTGCCATTGCGCGAGGGTGGCCTCCTCCTGCCGTCTGCGCTCGGCCGCGGCTTCCTCGTGCCGCCGCCGGTGCTCAGCTGCGGCCTTCTCCCGCGCAGCTTCGGCTGCCCGCCGTTGCTGTTCGTCGGCGGTGACGCCAGCCTCGAACCCTTGGATGATCTGCGCGACGCGTTGTTCCAGACGTACGCGTGGGGTGTCGGTCCAGGTGTCCCGGTTGTCGTGTCCGGCCCGGGCGATCTCCAAGCGGAGCCTGCCGGAGTCGACGACGTCGAACTCCGGGGGTTTCATCCACGGCCGCAGGCGCAGCACCTTCAGCTCTTCGGCGGTGGGTTCGTGCGGGACTTGGTCGCGTTCCTCGGTCAGGGTGACCGTGCGTCGGACCTGCCCGGCCCGGAGGATCACCCGCGGGTGTTTCGCCTTGGTGTTGACCCCGAGCCGGTGCCCACGCCGTGCCGCCTCGCCGGCGAGCTGCCGGACCAGCAGCAACGCCCGGGGCAGCAGGTCCGGGCTGACGGCGAGGTTGGTCGGATCGGCCTCGAGGGCGCTGAACGCCAGATGCGGGTCGGTGGTGACACGTCGGGTGTTGAGCCGGATCCGGTTCCAGTCGGTCTCGTCCGGACCGGCGCCGGTGTAGAGGTGGATGACGATGTCGCCGGCGTCGCGGCCGGTGTGGCGCAGATGGTGACCCGATGGCACAAGTCCGTGCTGCTTGAACGCGTGAATGATCCGGCGGTACCGGGCCCGCGTTCCACTGTCGGGACTCTCGATACGGACCGTGCCGCCCTCGTGCTGTAGGCGGTCGAGCAGTTCGCGAGCCGATCGCAGCAGGTCCACCGAGGAAGCGCCGCCGGCGATGCCGCCGGGTGCCGGTGTCTCGGACCGCGGGAGGGAAGCACGGTGGTCGGGATGATCGGGGTGGTGGCCATGCTCAAGGTAGAAGCGACCGGCGTCGGTCGAGGACGCCCTCCACACCCCTGCCTTGCGTGTCACCGTCACCAGGTTCCGGTCCTGGAGCGCACGCGCCGACCGGCGGTACTCGACGCCGTCCGGGCCGCTGAGGTCATCGCCGCCGTGGATCCGGCGAAGCAGGTCGAGCTGCCGCTCATTGAGCGAATCCCATCGCTGCACCCTCCAGACAGTAAGGGCCCGGGGTGCGCGATGGAGCTAGACACGGCTGCACGTGGCATCCGGTCCGACGAAGCGACCGAACCGACCCACTGAGCCTCTTCCTGCAAGGACACTCCCACACCCGCTGGGAGCACAGCGCCGATCACCCAGGGCGGCTGGTGAGGCGGCCCGACCCGGTTGCCTACCGTCGCGGGTGCGCTAGACGCGAGTTTCACGTCGTGTCTGAGATTCCCGTCCTGTCAATGGCCGCGGCCGCTGGGTCGTCCGAGCGGGTGGCGACTTCCCACGAGCCCGGCGCGTTGGCCGGCAACCCTCGAGCTGGATGCGGAGCCAATACCCGTCCGCACCGTCGGCGGGATGTCCGTCGAGGGAACGTTGTCGACGCAAGCGCGACAGGCGCCGCCCCCGGTTCCACCGGGACTCACGGTGATCCTGCCCTTAAGCTCGGATCGCGCGGCTCTCTGGCGGCTGCCGGTCGGTTGATTGCTACAGGGCGCAGAGGCGGGCCGCGACCACATCGACCTCGCGGGTTGCCGGAGCGAGATCGACGTCGTCGGTCTGCAGGTGCAGGTTGATCACGTCGAAGCCGTCTCCGGACAGGGCGGCGCGGATGCCCTGGGCGACTCCGAGGCATGCCGTGACGACGCCGACGAAGGCGGCGCCGACGGCAGTTCCGGCGAGTTGGACGGATCCGCATGGATCGCGTCGCTGAAGGTCGGCGAGGGCGGCCGTGGCAGCACGGGGTTGCTGGGGGACGTCACCCTTCCAACCCGGGACCTGGTCGCTGAGGATATGAGCGGGGAATCGGCGGAGGAGCACTGCGTTGAAGTCAGCCGGTCCGACGCCGAGTCCGGCGTCGATAGCGAGCTTCCAGCCGACTCGGGAGATGAGCCTGCGAGGGCCGAGGCTGTCGACGCCGAGCAACGCGACATGGTGGTCGTCGGCCAGGACGCGGCTGGTGTGATCGAGTCGCCGGTCGAGGATGACCACGTCGTAACCGGCCCGCTCGAGGACTGCTGCCGCGAGGCGGGTCTTGCGGACCGGGTCCGGCTTCACCGGGGTGAGGAGTCCGGTGCTGTGGTTGGCGTCCACGACGCGCTGGGTGTCTTGCAGGACGATCTCAACCTGGGTCGGGTCGGCGTAGGTGAGCCAGGACATCACCCAGGCGTAGGCCTGGCCGAGGTGACCGAGGCCGACGATCCACCAGGCTGCCGGGGCGTGGGTCAGTTCCGGCCCGTCAGCGCTGCTCCCCGGCTGCCACAGGTTCACCGTGATGGTGCGAAAGCCGGCGTCGCTGCCCGGGCGGTTCCGGATCGCGCCGAAGGCCTCGTGCACGCCGAGGGCAGCGGCGGCGATCGCGGCCAGGATGTTCCCTTCGAGGCCGTGGTCGGTCCCCGTGTCGGCCGGGTGGACGTGAGCGGTCCAGCCGCTCCACCTGGCCCGGAGCCGGACGACACCGCCGGACGCCGGCAGCGCAGTGTCGCCGAGGTACAGCACGGGCCAGTCCGCCGGTACGTCCGTCAGGTCCTCGGCGAGCCGGGCGCCTTCCTGCTCGATCATCTGCACAATGGTGTGCCCTCGGTGTGGTCCGGCGGTCAGTGGCATCTTGCCGTCGGTGACCACGATGACGTGGCCGAACGCGCGGACCGCCGTCGCGACGGCCGTGCACAGCGCGGCCTGGCCGCGCACGTCGGTGGCCACGCTGTTCGCGACGATGGCCATCCCTGTCGCCACTTGCGCGTCGAGCGCGGCGTCGACAGTCGCTTGGGTTCCCTCGTGCACGGCTAGCAGGGCGGTGCGGTTGAAGGTGTCGGTGATCGAGGGGGTCATCGTGTCTCCTGACGTTCTCGGCGGAAGTGGAAGCGGGACAGCATCCGGCGCCACCACGGTGTGCGTTCAGCGACCAAGCGCCCTTCCGGCACGGGCACGAGCAGGAGCTCGGCAGCTTGTTCTCCGTAGAAGGACGCCCAGTCGCCGTTCACACGCACATGGACCCCGAGCTGGGACACGTTGGTGACGCCGGCCGCGAAGTGTGGAGCGATCAGCGCGACGTGGCCATCTCGGGCGACCATGGGGTGGGCCGCGTCGATCCGGCTCTGCTGTACGCGGTGGGCCGGGTGGGTGTGGATGTCGCCGGCCACGCGCAGTCCGTTCCGGCGGCAGAGATTCTGCAGAGCGGTGTAGCCGGCGGCGTGGAAGTCGATCCTGCCGGTGAGGCAGTCGGGATCGAGGTCGTCGTAGAACGCGATCGCGGTGACCGCCTGGGGCAGCTCGTTGTCCGGGTGGGTTCGGTCGGTGAGCAGAAACGCGCCGCTCTCGCGGTGTCCCTGCCCCCGCTCAGCGAGCCCGGCGAGCAGGACGTCGAACAAGTCCGGTTTGATCGTCAGACGGGCGGTCACCGGTCAACTCCGTTCTGGGGCATCGTCGCGCAGGACAGCTCCCGGTGCAGCTCGCGCAGGTAGAAGCCGATCGTGCGGCTCGCGTTCCAGGACCGCTCCGGGCGCTCGGTGGCCCAGTTCGGGTGACTCGTGATACCGGCTCGATCGCAGGCCAGGTACGGCGCGTTGTTGTTCGACGGCGACCAGTCCGGGCGGAAGATCTCCGGGCTGCGGCCGGAGATCGGCCACTCGGCCACAGGCAGCGGCGCGTCCGCGACGATGTTCCAGGGCTGACCCGCGGGCGCCTGGAGCGGGTAGTCCTGGACGTCGAGCCGCATGCCCAGCTCCGCGTCCTCGCCGACCGCGATGGCCACCGTTAGGAACGGCCAGGTGAGGTCGACGATGCGCCAGGACCCGGCGTCGACACCGGCCTCGACATCGGCGGCCGACAGATGCCGGCGTAGCCGTCGCAGGTTCGGGTCGACGCCGGGCTCGGACGCCGTGCTCATCCCTGCGGCCGGACCGTGTGGACCAGGTCGACCGTCGTGCTGCAGGTCTGCCTCGGAACGATGGTGGTGACCGGCGAGTTCAGGTCCAGGTCCTCAGTCTCGCCAGGGAGCCGCAGGACCAGATCGGCCGCGGCGGCCTGGCTGATCCCGAACGCCGCGATCGCCCGCTTGCGGACCTGACGCAGCCGGATGGCCGGGTGCACCTTGACCACCTTGTCGGCTCCGGCGTACCCGACCGTCACCGCGATCTGGCGGCAGACCGAAGTAGCCAGGTGACCCGGCCGCCCCGCCAGAGCCGCCTCGACCGTCACGGTCACATCGAGCTCGGCCTCGTCGTCGACCACGAACACCTTCTCGTCCTCCTCGAGAACGAGAAGGTCACCGAGCCGCACATCGGGCTCGACCTCGCGGGTCTGGGCAACGGCCTCACCGGCCGTGAACTTGTGGATCCTCACGTCTGCTCCTCTGCTTCAGCGGTGCCGTGTCGACGGGCTCCGCGGTCTCGGAGGCTGGTGGTTCGGCACCGGTCGTCCCCGAGATTTCGGTTTCACTGAGACCAGTGAAACAGGTGATCGTGTCTGGCGCAACCCCGAAGCGGCCTTTGGCCCAGTCCGGCGTCCCGAGGACGTGCGTGCCCGGTTAGAACTGTCATGCTTGGTGGGTGCGTATCGAGCTAGCCGGCCGGAACCCTCTCCGACGCCGAGAGCTGCGGGCTGACTTTCATGGCGACACGGGGAACTTGGTGCTCGACGCGCGAGGCCTCCAGTGGGTCAGCCCGCTTGAGCTCGCCGCCATCGTCACGATGGGGACCGTCGCCGCCGCCCGTGGCCGTGAGGTCCGCCTGCTCGTTCCTCACGACCCGAAGATCGCGTCTTATCTCGCGCGGATGAACGTGGTGGAGCTTCTCAAGCCCTTCGCCGATATCGATGGGTCAGTCCCATCCCAGGAGCGCCGGGACCACTCCGACAAACTCCTCGAGGTTGCCAAGGTCACGCCCGCCAACATTGACGATGTGTGCGACAGGCTCGGCCTACTGGTCACGGAGCGGCTTGGACCGGAAGCGGGCAGAGCGGCGTTCGACAGCCTCGCCGAGCTGCTCAACAACGCCACCACACATGGCTACAGCGAGACGGGTGCCTTCACTGCCGCCCAGCTCTACAGCGGCACTCTGAGCCGTACACCTGGTTTCGAGTTCGCCGTCTGCGACTCCGGCGACGGGATCCAGAAGGTCCTTTCCAGCACCACCAAGCAGGATCTGGAAGGACCCCCGGCTCTCGAGCTAGCACTGAATGGTGGCAATAGACGCGCCGAAGGGCGGGGCCACGGACTACCGAACCTGTGGCGGCAGGCCGTCCGAGGCGGCAAGGGAGGTGAACTCATGCTCCGCAGCGGAGACGCCGTCGCCACCGCGAAGCTCCGCCTGGAACCCACCTCGATCTGCAGTCGCGTCGCCGAACCGGTGGAGGGCACTTGGGCCTGGCTCCGTGTCCGAGTTCCCTAACGGGCCGTAACGTGTTTCAATCAGTCAGGTGAAACCGGATCCCGCTACGACCGTCACCTACGACGTCGGACAACACCGGGCGTTCCTGTCAACCAGGGAACGCGGCAGGAAGGTGCTTCACGATCTAGAAGACCAGATCCCGCCTGGCACCAGCCTTCTTGTCATCAACTTCGCCAACGTGGAGGCGATGACTGTCAGCTTTACCGACGAGTTCCTCCGCAAGTACTACTCCACCCTCGCCACGCAGGACGACGGCCCGACCTCCGTGCTCGTCACCGGACTCAACAACGACACCCGCGAAACGATCGTCATCGCCTTCGAACGCCGCGAACTTCTCGCGCTGGAGCGCCTCGGTGATGACCTTGTGCTACTGGCGGCGTCGGATGTTCTCTCGGACACCTTCAAGCTCGCCAGGGAGCTAGGAACCTTCACCGCGACGACGGTGGCTGAACAACTGGGCATCAGTGCCCCAAACGCGAATAACCGACTAAAACGCCTCGTCGCGGCGAGAGCGCTCGTTCGGCGGCGTGGGGTCGCCGAACGCGGCGGCAAGGAATTCACCTACTCCGCACTCGAACCTTGAGCGCCTGCCGTTATAGCTCCCTCGCGGCTCAGCAAGCGACCACAGCAACACCCCGCTGCGACCGGCACACGTGGGCAGCGAACCAGAAAGCCGCAGGTCATCAACCTGCGGCTAGAAGCGGAGCGTCGGGTTAGGAAACCGATGCTCTATCCCCTGAGCTACGAGGGCGCGAGTGGTCAGTCTAACGACCTGCGGGTCCACCCGCGTTGGCAGGGAGAGTGACCCACGTTGACCCGCACTGAAGTCTCCATCCGTTGCTGACACAGCGGTCGTGACATCGGCCTACACGATCCCTGCCGCTCCCTGGCAACGGTCACCGGACGCGCCGAGGCATAGCAGCCGAGCGCCTCGCCGCCGCCAGCGTCCCCGACCAGGTCGGGTTGGCCACGAAACCTGCCCTGGCCCGGCAGATGATCGCCGCCGTGATGAACGCCGACGTCCCCGCCGGGTGGGTGACCGGCGATGAGGTCTACGGCGCCGACCCCGGCCTACGCGCTGACCTCGAACAGCGCGGGATCGGCTACGTCCTGGCCGTCGGCTGCGACCGCCGCGTGCACGTCAACGACGGCCGCAGTTTCATCCGCGTCGACGACCTCGCCGAACGGATCCCCACCCGCGAGTGGCAGCTGCACACAGCTGCGGACCGGGAGCGAAAGGACCCCGCGACTACCTTTGGCCTAGATCACCACTACCACCAGCCGGGGTGAGCATCGGTGGCTACTCATCCGCCGCAACCGGACCACCAGCGAGCTGGCCTTCTGCCTGTGCTGGGCGCCTCGTCCGATGCCGCTGCATGCCCTCGTCCGTGTCGCTGGTTCCCGCTGGAGCATCGAGGAGTTGTTCCAGACCGGCAAGGGCCAGGTTGGCCTGGACCACTACCAGGTCCGCGGCTTGGCCGGCTGGCACCGGCACGTCACCCTGGCCATGCTCGCCCTGGCCATCCTGACCATCCTCGCCGCACAGCAAACCGACCCCGACCCGGACATCATCGCCCTGACCGTCGCCGAAATCCGCCGACTCCTCAACGCTTGCGTCCTTGCCACACCGCTACCACCAGCGCACACCCTGCACTGGTCAACCTGGAGACGAACATCCCAAGCCCGAGCCCGACGATCCCACTACCAGCGAAGACTCGGTCACAACACCGACCGCAAGATCAAGTGAGCTGAAATACTAGGCCACTCCCTTCGGATATCCCAGGTAACTCTCGCCGGCCTGGGAACCGAGGCCTCCGGGCGGCTGCTTCCAACCACCGGCACGCTTTCTCGAGATCGACAGATGGGGCCAACGCTTTCGTGCCGCTTGCCGGCTGGCACCTACCGCCGCGCCTAGGTCGGGATAGCCGGCACCGCACTGCACCGCTTCCTCCGCGCTGTCGGACACGAGGTCAGCGAGCAGGCGGCGCATCTGTTCGCCTGCCGCCATGCGCGCCAAGTGGGCGGTCAGCATCCGCTCCGAGTCCCCCGACTCGTGGTCGCCTATGGCCCGGGGGTCGGGGCCGGCGGCCATCAGCCGCCGCGCCCAATCGGCGGCAACAGCACGCAGCTCCCGCCGCAGCTCCTGCTGCTCGTCCGGTGTCAGATCCCGCATGGTGCGACCCCTCTCGCCAGGTAGCTCACTTTCAGGCTCCGCTCGACAACAAAGGTTGTCAACCCAGGCGCGTCCCTAATGACAGGGCCCCGCCCGACGCGGTCACCCCACCCAACTACGGGGCGACCCTCGGCGACAGCGGCGGGGCGGCGCCGGCACCGAGCGCCGCCAAGCCAGCCGAAAGATCAAGTGACGTTGGAGTAGCGCGCAGGTGACGCTTCCGCGTCACCTCGACTGGTCCGGGCACGCCGAGTACGACCTGAACCGGCCCGCACGTCTGGCCCGCAGATCGAACATCAAATGACCGCGTACCGAACGCACCTCGTGCCGCAGATCGAAAGCCAAGGACCTCGCAGATCGAAAATGCGGCCAGGATAGTGCGCGGCGGCCCACCGGAAGCCACCACCCGTACCGACCCGCGCCGCCGCCAACGGTTCCTCGACGCCTACGTCCAGGCGCTCATCGACCGCGATGTCCGGCAGCTGTCCGACATCCAGCACAAGGGCGAGTTACGCAAACTGGTACGCCTGCTTGCGGCCAGGTCCGCGACCATCATCGCCGCCACCTCCCTCGGGCTCAGTCGACCGACGATCGCCCGCTACCTCCAAGCCCTGGAAGAGATCTTCCTGATCAAGCGGATCCCGGGCTGGTCCCGCAACCTGGGCACCCGGACCACCGCCGCGTCGAAACTGATCTTCGTTGACTCGGGCATCGCCGCCAGCGAGACCGCGACCGACGCCCGGGCACTGCTCCGGCCGGGCGCACCGTTCGGCCCACTCCTCGAGTCATTCGTCCTGTCCGAGCTATCCCGGCAGCTCACCTGGTCCGAGCAGCCCGTCGACCTGTCCCACTACCGCGACCAGAGCAGGTACGAAGTCGACGCAATGCTCGAGAACCGAGCTGGTCAGTTGGTCGGGATCGACGTCAAAGCGGCCACCGCCGTCGGACCCGACGACTTCCGCGGGCTACGCCGACTCGCCGACCGCCTCGGCAATGACGTCGTCGCCGGCATCGTCCCCTACACCGGAACCTCCACGCTGCCGTTCGGCGACAGACTCCGCGCCATGCCAGTCAGCACCCTGTGGCAGGCTCCCGCCCCGACAGCAGACTGACCTCGCCCGCAGGGGGCCTGCGTCGATCCGGGTGCGGAACAGCACGTACGGCTTGCGCCGCAGGTCCTGCCCCCGCTGGTACTTCGCCCGGCGGTGCAGTTGGTTGGCGGTGACGTACGGTTGCCCGTCGGCGGCGACCGACATGGTGTCCGGCCACAGCAGCCGCGGGTCGTGCACCAGGGTCTCGTAGTCGCCGTCGGTGCGGCGGCGCAGCACCGCGTCGTGCTGGAGGAGGTGAGGTGGGGCCGCCCGGCGTCGTCAGCTGGACCATCGGGCTGCCGGTGTCGAGCGCCCACAGCCGGTCGGCCGGGTCGACCACGATGCTCTGCACCGACACGAACGCGTGGTCGTCCTCGCCACCCAGCGGGCCGCTCACCGCAGTGCCTTCAGCGCGACGGCGGTCACCGCGCCGTACGCCGCGGTGTAGATCGCAACGCTGCTCTTCTCGCCAGCGGCAGCGCGGCCGGACCGTCCACGCTGCTGTCCGGCGACAGACTCCGCGCCATGCCGGTGAGTCCCCGCGAGCGACCCGATTTCGTGCCAACCCCTGCCGCAGCGGCTTGAATGGCGGTGTGCGGGTCAACAAGGACAGGCGGGACTGGCGCATCGGCAGCGCCGCCGACGTGGGTTGGATCGCCGGTCACACCACTGCCGGCGTCTCGGTCACCACCGCCATCCCGCCGATCTTCGATGCCTACGCCACCACGTACCAGGCCGACGACGTCACCGCCGCCGCCTACGAGCGGGCCCTGGTCGAGAACCTCGTCACGCACACTCCCGACCAGCCCTGGTGGCTGGCCTATCTCGACACCGGCGCCCACGACGTCGTCTTTCCCGACGCCCCGCGGGTGTTCCTCTACTGGGACTGGCCGTACGTGCTGGTCGAGGCCGGCCCCGAGGCGGCCCTCACCTGGCGCGCCGGCGGTCACATGCGCCACGCGCACGGCGCGCTACCCGACCTGTTCTTCCCCGCCGACCGGTCCTGGCTGGTCTCCGCCCTCTGGGACGACACCTGGACCTGCGTCGGCGGCCCGGAACAACTGATCCACACTCTCGAACGCGATCCGGTGGCCAACGCCCGCCGGGTCCGACCTGACGAGGACGCGCTGCCACCGGGGCTGACCCGCGAGTGACAGCTCCGGCCGCGGGGCCGGCGCCGCGCCAGGCGGCGGAGTCCGGTGCGCGTGGTTCGTGATGATCACCACGTTCGGTCAACTCTCCCCTGACGGAAGGGTAGGGTCGGCTCCGGCTCTCCCGGCGTGACCGGATGGCCGCTGCGACGGCCCTGCCCGGGTCCAGGTGACGAGGCCCTCGGGCCGGTAGGACCGACTCTGTTGCTGATCCGCCCCTTCGGCGCGGATGGAACTGTGCGCGTCGACGAGACGCCCGAGTGGAAATGGCTGTATGTCTTCTGTGCTGTCCGCGGTCGCCCGGCCGCGTCTGTCCCGTCCGTCCTGGCTGTCGCCGAAGGTGTTCCGCACCGAGGTCCTCGCCGGCCTGGTCGTCGCCCTGGCCCTGATCCCGGAGGCGATCTCGTTCTCGATCCTGGCCGGGGTCGACCCGCGGGTGGGGCTGTTCGCCTCGTTCACGATGGCGGTCACGATCGCGATCTGCGGCGGCCGACCGGCGATGATCTCCGCCGCGACCGGCGCGATCGCCCTGGTGGTGGCGCCACTGGCGAAGGAGTACGGGCTGGACTACCTGGTCGCGGCGGTGATCCTCGGCGGCGTGTTCCAGGTGCTGCTGGCGGTGCTCGGGGTGGCGAGGCTGATGCGGTTCATCCCGCGCAGCGTCATGGTCGGCTTCGTCAACGCCCTGGCGATCCTGATCTTCGCCGCCCAGGTCCCGCACCTGCTCGGCGTGCCGTGGCTGGTCTACCCGCTCGTCGTCGTCGCGCTGGCGATCATGGTCGGGCTGCCCCGGCTCACCCGCGCCGTGCCGGCGCCGCTGGTCGCGATCGTGGTGCTGACCGTGGTCACGGTGGCCGCGCACGTGGCGGTGCCCACCGTGGGCGACGAGGGCGCGCTGCCGGACAGCCTGCCCACCCTGGGCCTGCCGCAGATCCCGTGGACCATGGGGACGCTCACCCTGATCGCCCCGTACGCCCTGGGGATCGCGCTGGTCGGGTTGATGGAGTCGCTGATGACCGCGAAGCTCGTCGACGACATCACCGACACCCCGTCCAGCAAGACCCGCGAGTCCTGGGGGCAGGGTGTGGCAAACATCGTCACCGGGTTCTTCGGTGGCATGGGCGGCTGCGCCATGATCGGGCAGACGATGATCAACGTGAAGGCGTCCGGCGCCCGTACCCGCCTGTCGACGTTCCTGGCCGGCGTGTTCCTGCTGGTCCTGGTCGTCGCGCTCGGCGACGTGGTCGCGGTGATCCCGATGGCCGCCCTGGTCGCCGTGATGGTCATCGTGGCGGTGTCGACGTTCGACTGGCACTCCGTCGCCCCGGCCACCCTCAGGCGGATGCCCTACGGCGAGACGATCGTCATGGTGGCCACCGTCGCCACCACCCTGGCCACCCACAACCTCGCCATCGGCGTCGTCGCCGGCGTGCTCACCGCCATGGTCATCTTCGCCCGGCGGGTCGCCCACCTGGTCGAGGTCACCAGCGTCCTGGATCCCGACGGCGGCACCCGGATCTACTCCGTGCACGGGGAGTTGTTCTTCGCCTCCAGCAACGACCTGGTCGGCCAGTTCGACTACGCGAACGACCCGGAGAACGTGGTGATCGACATGACCCACGCCCACGTCTGGGACGCCTCCTCCGTCGCCGCCCTGGACGCGATCACCACCAGGTACGCCGCCCGGGGCAAGACCGTGGAGATCGTCGAGCTGAACCAACCCAGCGCCCGCATCCACGGCACTCTCGCCGGCCAACTCGGCGTCGGCCACTGATGGCCGCCACCACCGGCCACGAGAGCGGGCCGGAGCACGCCCCCGGCCGCCTCATGCGGATCGGCGAAGCCGCGGAACGGGTCGGGCTGAGCATCCGCACCATCCGCCACTACGAGGAAGCCGGACTGATCGTCCCCTCCGCCCGCAGCGAGGGCGGCTTCCGGCTCTACACCGAGCCCGACCTCGACCGCCTCGCCGTGGTCAAGCGCATGAAACCTCTCGGGTTCACCCTCGAGGAGATGCGGGACCTGCTCACCGTGCTCGACGCCCTCGACACCGCCACCGGCGCCGATCGGACCGGGTTGCTCGACCGGCTCGTCACGTTCCACACCGCCGCCACCACCCGCGTCACCGCCCTGCGCGACCAACTCGCCATGGCGGAGGGCTTCGCCGGCACGCTCCGCGACCGACTCGACCGCCACGGCGGCCCGACGCGCTGAGCCGCGCCCCGCCGGCCCCGACCCCACCCCGGATCCGGTGGCTGGGGCTCATGTGGCGGCCGACGCCGGATCGACCACGCCGTGCAGGAACACGTCGACAAGCGTCTCGACCGGAGTCTCCGCGTCCCCGTGGCCCCCTCGCCGCCCCATGAGAATGCCGAGGAAGACGACGGCGAGCTGTTCGACGGGCAGTCGCAGCGCGGCCCGGTCGGGTTCGAGCAGTCGAATCACCGCCTGGTGGGTGCGCTCGACCGCCGCTGCCCGACCGCCGGTCGCGCTGCCGTCGGCCGGCCCGCGCCGCTCACCTCGGCGGCCACCGGCCCGCAGGACCCCGAGCACCGTGCCCATCCGATCCAGATAGGCGTGCAGGGTCGCTGCCGCCTCGGTCAACCTGGCGGCCAGGGGCTGGTCCAGCGGCACCGCGTCGAGTTCGGCCAGCACAAGGTCGTTGCGCAGGGCAGCCGACACACAGGCGTCCCACAGCTCGTCCTTGTCGGCGAAGGCCCGGAACACCGTGGCCTCACCGATCCCGGCCGCTCTCGCGATCTGCTGGGTGGTCACCGCCGAGCCGTGCTCGACCAGTAGTGGCAGCGCCGCCGCCACGATCATCTCGCGTCGATCCTGCGCGTTCATCCCCGGCGCTCTGCGCCGGCCGGGCGTCTCAGTCATACCCGTCACGGTACGGAGTGAGTACTCACTCCGTCAATGGCGTATCGCCGGCCGACGATCGTCCGCCGCCCCCGGGCCCGGAGAAATCCCGCGGCCGGAGTCGGACGGATCGACACCCGTGGAAGCCCATTGCCGATAGTGTTCTGCACCACACCGTCCGCACCTCCCGAAGGGATATGCCATGAGCGTTGGTCGTCGGCGGCTGCCGGAAACTGTCGCCGCCGCACTGCTCCTCCTCGCCGGGATGACGATCCCCGCCGGCCCCGCCGAAGCGGCGAAGAGGGGTCCGGACCTCGCGGTCGACGCCTCCGGGACCAGGATCCCGCTGGGAGTCGCGAAGAAGGTCGTCTATCTGAAGATCAGCAACCTGGGGGACGAGACCCCGGGCGACGTGGTCGTCAACGTCCGTCAGCCGCAGGAGGGCCCCGACCCCTTGCCGGTCGCCCTGCTCTGGCATTCCGGGGGCGGTGTGGGCGAGTGCGACGGTGATTTCGGCGGGTTCTACTGCCGACTGTCGCCGGAGTTGGTTCCGGGGCCGGGCGAGACCGTCGACGTTCCCATCGACGCGAATGTCTTCGGGGGCGCGGGACCCTACGAGGGCAGGTTCGAAGTCTCGGTCAGCATCAGGCCGGAGAAGGACGCGAATCCGGCTGACAACACCAGGTGGTTCCCGTTGACGCTTGTCGACGAGCCCCGTGCCGACCTCTCGCTGGTCGCCCGGGACGTGAAGCAGTCGGTGCGGATCGCCGCCGACGGCACGCCCCGGCCCACCGGGACGCTGAACCCGGGTGAGACGGGCGCGGTGTGGCACACCGTCGCCAACCAGGGCCGGAAGGCGGTCCACGGGGTGCGGGTCTCGTTGCGCCTGCCCCCGGGCGTGACCTTCACCAGGCCACCGGCCCAGTGCGTGGTCGCCGACGCCGGGCGCTCGGCGGTCTGCACCTACGCGGGCCTCACCCTCGTACCGGCCGCCGAGGACACCGATCCGAAGGACACCATCTACTCGGCGGTCGAGCTGTACAACCTGGTGACGACCGCGGCATCCGCCACCGCTCCGGCGACGTTGCGGGGCGGCACCGTGCAGGTGGAGGGCCTCGCCGAGCGGGCGACGAACGCCCGCTCCGAGCCGGCGCGGGCCGAGTTGCCCGCGAACGCCGTCGCCGCACGGGTGGCCGACGTGGACCACAGCGACAACCGGGACGGGTTCGCCGTGGTGCTGGCCGCGAAGAGCGGCGGTGGTGGCGTGGGCGGCGGTGACGGTGGCGGCGGGTTGCCGGTCACCGGGCCGCGGGCCGGGCTGGTCGGCGGGATCGGCGTCGCGGCGCTGGCGGTCGGAGGCGCGTTGTTCCTTGTTGCCCGACGTCGCCGGATGACCCTGGTGGCCCCCGACGACGAGCGGCCGACAGCCTGACCCGTCCTGCCGAGCCGGCGCGATTGGTCCACCGTGGACCGCCGATCGGCGGGCGCGGCGCCCCGGTGGTCTCGGGCCGGCTCGCCCGGGAACCAGCCGGCCCGGCCGAGGGCGCCCGGCAGGCTGGCCTTGCCGAGCCGGTCACCGACGAGCTGGTCGAACTGCTGGACAAGGAAGCCTCGACGATCGTGGTGGGCCCCGGCGACCAGGAGTCCGCCCAGATGGGACCGGTCGTCACCGCCGAGGCCCGCGAGCGGGTCATCAGCAGCGTCGACGAGGCGCAGCGGGCCGGGGCCACGGTCGTCGTCGACGGCCGCGGGCTGCGGGTGGACGGACACGACACCGCGCTGTTCACCTCCGGCGGCGCGGCGGCCCGCCGCTTCGTCCGGGGCGTCACGGTCGGCATGATCGGCGTCAACGTACCGCTGCCGGTGCCGATGGCCTACCACTCCTTCGGCGGCTGGAAGGCGTCACTCTTCGGCGACAACCACATCCACGGCCCGGAGGGGGTGGCGTTCTACACCCGGGGGAAGGTCGTCACCAGCCGGTGGCCGGGCGGCACCGAGATGTTCCGCTCGGACTTCCATTTCCCCACCGCCTCCTGAGCCGGCCGCGACCCGGTCGGGCAGCGCCGTCACCGATCCTGGTGGACGCGGTACGCGGAGATCCGCTCGCGGATGGCCTGTCGCTGCGGGTCGTCGGTGCCGTCGAGCAGGTCGAGGGCTTCCCGGCCCCGACTGAGGGCGTTGTCGTGGTCGCCGACGGCGCAGAGGGCCTCCGCCAGGACGGCGAGGGCGCGCGCCTGGCGTAGCGGGTCGGCCAGTTCGTCGCCGATCACCCGGGCCAGGGTGGCGTCGGCCAGCACGTCACGGTGCCGCCCCAGGCGGAGTTGGGCCTCGGCCGAGATGATGAGGGCGTCGCACCGGATCGTGTCGTCGGTGACCCGATCGTGCAGATCGAGAGCGGCGCGGCCGAGGTCGAGCGCGGTCTCGGGCTGGCCCATGTCGAGACTGAGCTCGGCGAGCCGAACGTGGTGGAGGCTCCGGCCCCGAAGCGAGCCGATCCGGTCCCAGATGGCGAGTGCCTGCTGGTAGAGAAGACGGGCCTGGTCGTACCGCCCGAGCTGGCGGTGGGCGTCCCCGAGGTGGTAGAGCGTGTACGCCTCACCCATCGCGTCCCCGGCCGCGCGACAGTCGGTCAGGACCTCCTCGAAGGTCGCGATGGCGGTGGTGGTCGCCCCGGTCCGCAGGTGCACGGAGGCGAGATTGTGCCGGCAGACCATCCGCAACTCGGCGAAGCCGTTCTCCTCGGCGAGACGCAGAGCCTCGGCGAACAGGATGCCGGCGCGGTGATAGTCGTGGGTGGTGAAATAGGTGGCCCCGAGGTTGACGAGGGTGCCCGCCCGGCCCGGGTCGTGACCGTCGGCAGTCGCGGCGTCGAGTGCGATGCGCAACATCTCCCGCATGTCCTCCTGGCTTCCGGAGCGGTCGAAGACCTCGTGGACCGTGTCGACGGTCTGCCAGGCATGCCTGTGGAACCCCTCCACCGCCGCGCTGCGGACCAGGTTGAGCACGTTGGTCCGCTCCGTCTCGAACCATCGCAGTGCGGCGCCGTCCGAGGTGAACGTCATAGGTGGCACCGCGCCCGGTTCGGGCAGGTCGGGGACGGGTGCACGGGTGGGCTCCAGGACAGCGACGGCGTTGACCGCGGTGAGCAGATACCAGTCCAACAGCCGACGCAGTGCCGCTCGTCGCTGTTCGGCGGGCTGCTCCGCCCGGGCCCGGTCGGCGGCGTACCGGCGTAACAGATCATGCATCCGATATCGGCGGACGGTGTCGTGGCTGACCAGGTGCGCGCGGGCGAGTCGGTCGAGGGCCCGCTCGGCGCCGGCGACGTCCACCGCCAGCATCGCCGCCGCGGCCTCCGCCCCGATGGTGCCGCCCGGAAAGAGGCCGAGGCCCAGGAAGAGCCGGGTGGGCATCGGAGCGAGCGCGTTGACCGACCAGGCGAAGACAGTCCGAAGGGTCATCTCATCGGTGTCGTCGCCCTCGATGTCGAGTAGTCGACCGGCGAGTTCGTCGGCGAGGTCGCCGAGTCGTGCCTCGGGCCGGGAGACCACGTGCTCGCCGATGACCCGTAACGCCAGCGGCAGACCGCCCGACAGCCAGGCCAGCGTCTCCAGTGCCGCAGGTTCGGCGTCGGCGCGTCCGGGTCCGATGATGCGGCCGAGCATGTGATGTCGTTCCAGGTGCGACAGGGGTACGACGGTGAGGCTGCGGATGCCGTGCCGAACACTCAACCCGCGGAGTCGATTGCGGCTGATCACCACTGTGAGGCTGGTGTCGGAGCGGGGCAGGAGCTGCTGCGCCTGGTCGGAGTCGACGACGTTGTCCAGCACGACGAGCATGTTCCGCCCGTCCATCAGCCGGTGGTACAGCTCGACGCGTCGATGGGCGTCGGCGGGCACCCGATCCGCCGGGACACCGAGGGCGACGAGAAAGCGGTGCAGCGCTTCCTGCGTGTCCACGGGCGGCACCGGGCCGTGTGCTTCGGCGTTGAGATAGAGCTGCCCGTCGGGGAACCACCCCTGCCGGCGATGTCCCCAGTGCCCGGCGAGGGTGGTCTTGCCCACTCCGGGCATCCCGGTCAACACCACCACCTTCGAAGTGCCCTCGCCGGCGGCGAGGGCGTCCAGCTCGTCCAGTAGCCCGCGGTGCCCGGTGTAGTCGGGTACGTCGTTCGGCAACTGCCGGGGCACCGGCACCGCCGCGTCCTCGGCGGCGAGGTGGTTCCGGGCGGACGCGCTGGGCAGGAGATCCGCGATGGTGAGCATCGGATCGGCGCGCATCGTCCGGCGGTAGCGGCGGCGGTAGGTGGCGAGGAAGTCCCGCGCGTCGTAGGTGCGACCGGCGGCGTGCAGCGCGGTGATCCACAATCTTGCCAGGCCCTCGTCGAGAGGGTTCTCCATCAGTAACGGTTCCAGTCGGGCCAGCACCCGGTTGTGCTGGCCGGTCGCCAATTCGCTTTCCGCCAGCATTTTCACTGCGCTGAATTGCCTTTCGCGCATATCCCGTCGAAGGTGTTCGCACCGCGCCCCGCGCAGGTCCGCGAGCGGATCGCCCCGCCACAGCTCGTCCGCTGTGGTGAGCAGGGCGACGCACCGGTCGTGCTGGTCCCGGTCGACTGCCTTCCTCGCCTCGGCGGCCAACCGCAGGAAGCGGTGGTAATCAACCAGGTCGGGATCGATGGCCAGCCGGTAGGCGCCGGTCCCGGGCACTCGAACCAGGGAGTCCTGGAGGTCGACCGCCCGCAGGGCGGCCCGCAGACGACTGGCCAGCGTGTAGAGCAGCGGGCGGCGAGCATCGACGGCCGAGTCCTGCCACAGAAAATCCACGACCGTCTCGACCCGCACCGGATTGTCGGCGTGATAGAGAAGGACGGCGAGCAGGCCACGCTGCTTCGCCGTACCCAGGGGGATCGCCCGCCCCTCGACCGTAAGCTTCGTGGGACCCAGAATCGCGAACTCCATCAGCTCCGCCCCCACCATTCTTGATCGACATGTGCCTATTTAATTCTCGTTCCGGCGGTCAAGCGCTACAAACATTTCTCCGCAGAATCCAAAATCAGACATTCCACTTCCCAGCCCTCTGCAAGCCCGCTGCAAGGCGACCGGCAAGCTGATCCGCAACCGACTCTTCGACGCTGAATCCCGCCGACATTCAATGCTGGAGGGACATCAATGACGTCACCGGAATGGTCATCCACCCCCGTTGGCATCGACGCCTACCGCTGGGCAAGCCGGTCGGGCTGCCGGACGGTGCTCGTCGTGGCGCACACCATCGCGAGCTGCCGGCGACTCCTGGACGTGATCGAGTACGTCGAGAGCGACCCGAGGGTGCAACTGGTCTTCACGGTGGCGCCGGACGTCTTCAACCACCAGGTGAAGCGATTCCTCGACCGGCTGGGCGCGCTCGTCCTCCCCTGGCACCAGGCCGTCCGGGAACGGTTCGACCTGGGCCTCGCCGCCGCCCACGGCGGACTCCACCAACTGCACGCGCCCCTGCTCCTGATGGCACACGGAGCAGGGCACGGCAAACGGGTGCGCCCCGGGCGGTACGGCGGACCGGTGCTCGCGGACCCGCCGGTGTACGGCCTCGACGCGCAGCGACTGATCCATGGCGGGCGGGTTCTCCCGACGGCCCTCGCCCTCTCTCACGATCACGAGTTGGAGGTGCTGCGCCGGCAGTGTCCGGAGGCGGTCGAGGCCGCCGTGGTGGTCGGCGACCCCTGCGCCGATCGGCTCGTCGCCAGCCTCCCCCGGCGGCGGGACTACCGGCGGGGCCTGGGGCTGGGCGAGCGGGAGGAACTCGTCGTGGTCTCCTCCACCTGGGGCCGGGACGGCGTCTTCGGACGGTGGCCCGACCTGCTTCCGCAGTTGATGACGCAGCTCCCGGCGGGCCGGTACCGGATCGCCGCGTTGCTGCACCCGGCGGTCTGGGACGCGCACGGCCACCGTCAGATCCGCGCCTGGCTCCGGGACTGCCTCGACGCCGGGCTGCTGCTGTCCGACCCGACCGAGGACTGGCGCGGTCCGGTGGTCGCCGCCGACCACGTCATCGGTGACCACGGCTCCGTCACCGCGTACGCCGCCGCCATCGGGCGTCCAACCCTGCTGCTACCCGCGCTGCGGTCGGCGCCGGCCGCCGGAACGCCCCAGCACCTGCTGGCCGCGAGCGCCAACCGCCTGGATCCGCGCCTGCCGCTCCCGCCCCAGCTCTCCCGGACCACCGGCGTCGACAGGCAGGCGGTGATGGCCGCGCTGACCAGCCGTCCGGGGGAGGCCGGCGTGTTGTTGCGGCGCACCATGTACCGCCTGCTCCGGCTGACCGAGCCCGGCCGGCACCGACAGTCGGGCCCCGTGCCGGTGCCGAGCCTCGACCGGCGGGAGGCCCGGCATGACCTCGCCGGCTGAGCCCGTCGTCGTGGCACTGTCGGCCTGTGGGCAGGCGCCGCGCGCGGCCCGGTTGGCCGACATCGTCGTGACCATCGTCGACGGCGACAACCCGGCCGAGGTCGGCGCGGGCCTGCTGACGGCGTACCCCGGGCTGGCCCTCGCAGTCGTCGGCACCCCGGCGGGGGAGGTCGCCGTCGGGGTGCGCGGCGGCCCGTCATTTCGCCTCGGCCGGCTGGCCGCACCCGGCCGGCTGACGATCGGGCTGCTCACCGCTGCGGCTCGACTGCTCCACGTGCGGTGGGTCAGCGGAGCCCTGTGCCGGCGCCCCGGCGGGGACGTGCTATCGCTCGTCCGCGTCGCCGCCCAACTCGTCCAGCCGACGGAGCACGTCGGGCAGCCGGGGCGCGGCGAGTGCGGCGAAGACGGCGGCGGCCTCCCGATAGTGCCGTCGTGCGGTCTCGTCGTCACCGCGCCGGCGGGCGATGCGGCCCAGCAGGAACAGCGCCTCTGCCCGTTCACTGTCGGCGCCGAGTCCGGCCATCCGGCGTACCGCCTCGGTTGCCGACTCCTCGGCGGCGTCCAGGTCGTCGGTGCCGAGGTGGGCATCGGCCAGGCCGATCAGCACCCGGGCGGCGTTGTAGGGGTCGACCTCGGACAGCTCGGCGAAGATCTGCCCGGCCTCCACCAGCAGCGGTAGCGCCTCGGCCGGGCGGCCGGTCCGGGTCCGGAGCATGCCCAGGTTGAGACAGGACAGGCCCACACTCCGGACGTTCGGCAGGGTCCGCCGTCCGGCGAGGACGCGGGTGTACGCCTCCGCCGCCAGGCCCTCCCGGCCGGTATCGGCGTAGAGGGTGGCCAACCCCTCCTCGGCGTCGATGACGCCCTGAGCGTCGCCCACCTGCCGATACCTGTCGACCGCCGCCCGACCATGTCGCTCGGCCGCGTCATGGTCGCCGAGGCGGCTGTACGCCCGACCCAGCCGTTTGAGCATCACCGCCTCGGCCCAGACGTTTCCCCAGGCCCGGGCGGCCCGCACCCCGCGCTCGTCGACCTCCAGCCGGTCCTCGTAGCCCTTGAAATAGAGCAGGAGCGGCCAGACCACGTCACTGAGCTGCCACGCCAACTCGTGCAGGCCCAGGTCGAAGGCGACCCGGCCGGCCTCCAGCAGGTTGCTCCGCTCCCGTTCCAGCCAACCGAGGGCGGCAGCCCGGTCGGCGAACTCCGGTGGCCCGTCCAGGTCCTGCTGATAGACGTACGGCAGCCGTCGCCGGTAGGGGGTCACCACGAGATCCGCCCGACGGGCGGCGGCGAAATAGAACTCCAGCATCGTGCGCACCGCCGCCTGCCGGTCGTCGGGCGCGTCGTGCTGCTCCGACATCTCCCGCGCGTACAGCCGGAGCAGATCGTGGTAGCGGAAGCGATCCTCGGCCACCTCCTCCAACAGGTTCGCGTCCAGCAACTCCCCCACCACGGCGCCCACCCGGGCCCCGTCGGCCCCGGCCACCGCCGCGACCAGATCTATCCCGAACTCCGCCCCCGGGTGCAGGGCCAACCTCCGGTACAACACCGAGGCCCCCGGCGTGAGGGCCTGATACGAGAACTGGAACGTCGTCCTGACCGACAAACCGTCCACCACCGAGAGCCGGGTCAGCCGCTGCGCCTCGTCGGCCAACTCGGCGACCATCCGTCGTACTGTCAACTTGGGACGGGAAGCGAGCCGTCCCGCGGCCACGACGAGCGCGATGGGCAGACCGCCGCAGATGCCCGCCAGTTCCTCGGCCGGCGCGAACTCGCGGAGAATGCGCTCCCGGCCGAGGGCCCGCCCCAGCAGTTCCACCGCCTCCGGGGTCGGCAACGGACCCACCTCGACGAGGCGGGCGCCGTCGGGCAGCAACCCGGTCAGTCGTCGGCGGCTGGTCACCAGGACCACCGCCGACGCCGACGCCGGCAGCAGCGTTCTGACCTGCGCCGCCGAGAACGCGTCGTCGAGGACCACCAGCAGCGACCTGTTCGCGGTCACCGTGCGGTAGAGGGTGACCTGTTCGGCCAGGTGCGGAGGAATCCGGTCCGGGGCCACCCCCAGGGCCCGGAGGAAGGCGGACAGCACCACGCCCGGGTCCAGGGGCTCGGCGCCGCTGAACCCCCGCAGGTCGGCATAGAGCTGCCCGTCCACGAAACGGTCCAGCCTGCCGTGCGCCCACTGTCTCGCCAGCGCCGACTTTCCCACGCCGCCCGGACCGAACAGAACGGCGACGAGGTTTCCCCGCTCGGCGAGATACCCGTCCAGCGCGGACATCTCGCTGGTTCTGTTGGTGAAGTTCGACGACGGCGCCGGTAGCTGCCGGGGGATCGGAGAACGGTCGACGGGAGCGCCACCGAAATGCACGCCGCCGTGGATGACGCCGGCCTGGACGCTCAATCCGGACACGTTCCCGGACTGTTCGTTCGACGTGCCGGACGGCACCGTTCGCTCGGTTCCGCAGGAATCCGTTCCCAATCGCCGCGCCCCAACCCGCCCGCCGCACGTCCGACCCGGTCGGACCTAGAAGTTGATGTCCCCCCGTACGTCGCGCGCCTGCACGACCTTGCCGGCCGTCCCGCTGAAGTGGTTCACCACCTGGCCCTGAACAGCGACGACGCCCGCCCCGGCCAGCCTGCGCCATTCGTTGTCGAGGGCAACGGTGAAGTCCGGGTCCCGTGCCATCACGTCTGCCAGAGCCGAGGCGAGCGCGGCATGCCGCCAACGCTCCTGCGGGTGCGCGATCGCGGCGTCGAGCACCGCCGACTCGCGCGTCCCCGATCCGAATCGGCCGCGGACCAGACTGACCAGCGAACCGATCGCGCTCCGGGCACCGACACCGAGCGCCTCCGCGCCCTTGGTCGCCAGTGCGGTCGCGACAGCGAGGACGATCTGATCATCCATGCACGGCCTCCCACGAACCACGACTCACATAGACGCTTCGCATTGCCGTTGTCGACGAGCCTAACGCCAGAGCGCACCCGGCAAGGGGCTCCCGCAGTCAGGACAGGGCACTACAATTACCATCATAAAATATTAGGGGCCTTATGACTGATACGTCCAGGATGCGAAGCCCCTTCATGCCCCGTCAAGATCGTGCACTAGCCTCCCGTCCCATGATCCTTAGATTGGGCCTCCAGGTCGCCGCCGACCTCCTAACCTTCCTGCTTGCCCCCTCCCTGGAGTTGCCCGCTGACTCCGCACCAACAGTGGCCCAGTCCTGCGTGGATTTCTTCACGAACTGGGTAAAATGGGTAGCGATCATCTGCGCGCGACTCGTCTAGCCCGTCACGCTCGTGCCGCCGGCCTCTGGCCGGCGGCGCGCTCTGTTATCCACCGCCGCGGCCACCGCACGACGGCCACCTGTCGATCCGGCACGGCCACCGAGTCGACCACAGACGGGCGGTGCCGGCACCTGTCGAGGTGCCGGCACCGCCTCGTCCCAGGAGAGCGTGTCAGGGCCGCAGGGCGTCCGCGGCGGCGGTCCAGGTCGACTCGTCATCGACGTCGGCGACCGTGATCCCCTTGGCGATCTTCTCCAGCTCGGCCCGCCGCAGCCTGTTGTCGGAGCCCGTGGCGCTGACCTGGAGGACGACCTTGCCGTCGGCGCTCCAGATGTTGCAGAAGTCGCCGATCGACAGGCCGGCCTCCCGGACGCGCCGGCGGTCCACCTCGTAGCACCTCGTCGCGCCCGGCTCCGGCGACTGGTTCGCGCTGGTGCTCGGCGTGAGGAAGATGTGGAACCCGTCGGTGATGACGCCCTCGGTCGCGTCGTAGGGCGCGGTCAGGCCCGCGGTGGGCAGGGCCGGCCGGGTGTACGTGGCCCCCCCGTAGTCACCTTCACGGGCCGTGGCGACCCCGACGAGACCGGGCATGGCGTGCGTGCCGGTCTGGAAGGGCACGTAGCCGTCCGGCACGTAGCCCACCGTGAACGGCACCCGGGCCGGCGTTGGCGTGCTGGGCTTCAGGCCGTCGACCAGGCCACCCAGGTCCTCGAAGCTCGGCGTGGCCGCGTCGCCGGAGAACGACGTGACCGCCGCCCAGGCGTTGTCGGCGTACTCCCAGGCGAACAGCTTGTTGCGCTCGTCCACCGGCTTGCTCGGGTCGAGGTCGACCGGCAGCGTCGCCCGCAGGGCCCGGTGCCCGGCCACGGTGACGTTCGTGCCGCCCTTGACCCCGGCGGGGTCGAAGACGCCCGGCCGGTAGACGGTCAGGTACGCCCACAGCAACGGCTTCCCGCCGGCCTTCTTCCTCCGCTCGGCGACGTTGCCCTGCGCCTCGGCCTCCTCCGCCGTCTGGGGCTTGTCGTTGGAGGTGTGGTTGTCGGAGTAGACGGAGGCGATCTGGTAGCCGGTGGACGTGGCGATCGGGTCCTGCACGTGCAGCGTGCCGGCGTCGTACCCCTTGAAGGTGAAGGCGAACGGCGTGGCGTCGGGCCGGCCTGCGTCGCCGGACCCGGGCCGTGCCGCCCCGGCCGGGGTCGGCGTGGCCCGGGTGTCCCGCTCGCCGACCAGGGCCGGCAGCAGGAACGCGCCGGTGACCGCGACCGCGACCAGCCCGGCCGCGCCGGCCGACGCGAACCCGGCGCGGCGACGCCGCTGCGCCCGCCGCCCGGCCGCGATGATGTCGTCGGCGGTACGGGTCATCGGCGGCTCGTCGCCCGTCACGGCGTCCACCAGATCACGCAACTGCATTTGTCCACTCCTCCATCGGCTTCGCGGTGAGATTGACGTGTTCGCCGCCGAGCGACTCGCGCAGCTTCGCCAGGCCACGGGAGACCTGGCTCTTGGCCGTGCCCACCGTGCAGTCGAGGACCCGGGCCGTGTCCTCCAGGCTCAGGTCCAGGTAGTGCCGGAGCACCACCGCGGCCCGCTGCCGGGCCGGCACGGCGTCGAGCGCCGCCCGTAGGCGCATCCGCTCCTCGGTCGCGCCGGCCGGGTCCCGGAGCGCGACGTCGGGCATGGCGTCGCCCGCGGACCGCTCACGCCGCCAGGGCCGGCGGGTCTCGTCGACCGCGGCCCGATAGACCATGGTCTTGGCGTACAGATCGGGCCGTTCCAGCTTCCGCCAGCGGGGATAGAGCTTGACCAGCGCATTGGCCACGGCGTCCTCCGCCGTGTGCCAGTCCCCGCAGGTCATGTACGCCAGCTTCCGCAGCGACGCCATCTGTGACGTCACGAACTCGCGGAATGCTTGCTCGTCTTCGGCTCTCACGTCGACTGCCTCCTCGTGACGGAGATAGAACGGAGGCACTCACCCGGGACGTTGCACCGGGTTCGGAAGTAGTTGGACGATCACCGTCCGCGCTACTCGGCCGGCTCCCGACGGGCCGGGCCGGCGACCGAGTAGGCGACCAGCCCACCGACGGCGAACACGGCCGCCGTCACCGTGGCGGCCCGGCTGTCGGGGGGCTGGCCCTGCCACGTCGCGACCGTTCCCCAGGTGCCGCCCTGCGGATAGATGGCCGCGACGGTGGTCCAGGCCAGCGGCAGGATCCACGACCGGGCGGCGCCGAGCGCCGCCGCGCAGAGCGCGGTGAGCCCGAGCAGGCCGGCGGCGTCCCGGGCGACAAGCGTCGCCGGCCCGAACCGGGCGCCGGTGTGCAGCGTGGCGAGCAGGGGCAGGAGGACGATCAGCAGGCCGGCGAGCAGGTGCGCCGCGCGCCGCCAGGGCCAGCGCATCGAGGCGGTCCGGTCCAGGTTCTCGTCGGGGCCGGCGAGGGTGGGCGCGAGCGCCGCGACCATCAGCAGCACGGACATCACGACCACCAGCGGTGCGGCGTCCCGCTCCTCGCCGAAGACCAGCCGGAGCGCCCAGACCGTGGCCGCGCCGCCGAGGGCCGCGGCCAGGGCCAGGGGTACGCGGCGCGACCGCAGGTAGAGAAGCGTCCCGCTCACCCGGCACTCCGGGACAGCAATCCGCTGGGGTCCTGGCAGGCCCGCAGCGCGTTGCGGACCGCCGTGACCCGGGCGAGCGCCTCGTCGTCGGGCAGTTCCCGCAACCCCTGCCACAGGGTGACGGCCTCGGGGTTGATCCCGGGATCCTCCTCGATCATGCCGGGCACCAGTCCGACGTCGGACCGCGGCTCGCGCCCCAGCAGCCAGGAGGCCGCCGCGCGTTCGACCACGTCGTTGCGGTTGCGGCACTGCCCGTCGTACCCGACTCCCAGTCCCCTGACCACCGCCGGGACCACGGACGCGGGGTGGGCGAGCCCGCCACGTGCGTCGATCCGGATCTCGATCGTGACGACGCCGGCCCGGGGGGCGGGCCAGGCCTCGTCGTAGCCGATCGTGCGGGTGTCCTCGTGTACGGCGGTCGGCGCGTCCGGCAGTTTCGCCAGTGCCGCCAGGCCCTCCCGGGCCAGCGGGGTCAGCGTGTCGAGCACGTTGGCGTGGACCCGGCTGACGCAGACCGTCGGGGCATCCTCGGTGCAGATAAGCTCCCGGGCGACCGGGTCGACCGGCCAGTTGAGCACGTCCCGGTCGCGGGGCACGATCGCCGTCGCCGCCACGAGCCCGAGCGCCACCGGCAGCAGCGCCGCCGTCCGGGCGCGCCAGTCACCGGCGACGAACAGCAGCAGGCCGGTGACGGCGAGCCCGGTCAACCAGATCGCGAGCGCGCCGCTGACCCGGTTGTCGATCGTCTGGTAGTCGTGGAACGGGCCCGAGCCGTGCACCGGGGAGATCGCGGCGGCCAGCCGGTCCGCGGGCCCGACAGTGCTGAAGAAGACGACAAGCACCCCGGCCACCCCGAGCGCCGGGGCGGTCACCAGGGCGGGCAGCATCCGCCCGAGCCCCAGCCCGAGCCACGCCGCGGCGACCAGGGACAGCGCGCCGACGCCGGTGACGACGGCGAAGGTCGGCAGGGGCCGGTAGGGGGCGGTGGTGACGATCCCGGCGAGGCCCGCGGCGGTCACCAGCAGGTAGGCGAGCGCGAGGGTGAGCGCCATCGCGCCGAGGACCGGCAGCATCCGCCCGGCGCGGGACCGGGCGGTGGTCGCGAACAGCTCGCCGACCTTCGCCCGGTGCTCCCGGCGGCCCTGCCAGGCCCCCGCGGCGAGGGCCAGCGGCCACATCAGGAGCAGGTATTCCCGGATGGTCAGGGCCAGCGTCATCCAGCCGGCCGACCACCTGCCGGTCGCCGTGTAGAGCGCGCCGACCCCGACCGCCGTCGCGATCAGCGCGGCGCCGAGCGCGGCCGAGCGGCGCAGTTCGAGTCCCAGGATGCTCATCGGGTGACCTCCGCGCGGTGCCGGCGCAGGAGCGCGGAGTAGCCCCGCTCGGCCGGGCTGTCGCCGGCGTGGCCCTGGTCGCCCTGCGCGCTCAACGCCTCGGGCGTGCCCTGCCACACCAGCCGGCCCTCGTGGACCAGGACCACGTCGGCGCACGCCGCCACCACGTCCTCGACCAGGTGGGTGGAGACCAGCACGCAGCTGTCGGTGCCGAGGTCACGCAGCAGCTCGCGGAAGTCGAGGCGCTGCTCCGGGTCGAGGCCGACGGTCGGCTCGTCGAGCAGCAGGAGCCGGGGGTCGTTGACGATGGCCTGGGCGATGCCGGCCCGGCGCAGCATGCCACCGGAGAGCGTCTTCAGCCGGGCGTCGGCCTTGGCGGTCAGCCCGACCCGGTCGATGGCCCGCTGCACCGCCGCCGGGACACCGGCCTTCGGCATCTCCTTGAGCCAGGCCATGTAGCCGACGAACTCGCGCACCGTGAACCGCGGGTAGTAGCCGAAGTGCTGCGGCAGGTAGCCCAGGGTGCGGCGGACCGGGCGCAGGTCGGAGCGGCCGTCGACCGGGTGCCCGAGCAGCGTCAGCCGGCCGCCGGCCGGGGCCAGGACGGTGGCCAGGGCGCGCATCAGCGTGGTCTTCCCGGCGCCGTTCGGGCCTAGCAGGCCGTGCACGCCGGTGGGCAGGGCCAGATCGAGGCCGTTGACGGCCAGATGCCGTCCGGCCCGGACCCGTAGGCCCTCCGCGTGGATCGCCCAGGGATGGGTGGTGGCGGTCGTCTCGACCGCGCTCACGGCGCGCATCGTCATGATCTCCTTCGGGGATCGCGATCTCGGGTGGTCAGTCGTGGTGGGCGAGTCGCCGGAATCCGTCGACCCGGAGCAGCGCCAGGACGGTCAGCAGCGCCGCGGCCAGCGCCCAGGCGCGCACGCTCCCCGCCGCCAGCACCACGGGCATCCGGGCGGCGGCCAGGCTGGGCGCGATCACCACGAGCGTCCAGGCCGCCATCAGGCCGATCGCGGCCCGGCGTACCCCGACGAGCGTGCCCAGCAGCAACGCGGCGGCGGCGAACGCCAGGCCGGGCAGCAGCATCAGGGCCAACGACACCCCGGCGCCGGCACCGACCAGGGCGAGCGCGGGCACGACGAAGGCCAACACCGCAGCCGTACGCCGCAGCAGCATCGTCAGGCCGGCGGCGGGCGTGGCGGCGATCAGTTCCCAGGCCGGGTCGGCCCGCCGGTTCCAGGCGACCGCCACACCCGGCAGCGGAGCCAGTGGCGCGATCAGCAGCACCAGCGCGGGCAGCCCGGTCCACAGCGCGCCGAGCAGCGCGGCGCAGGCCAGCGCCACGGCGGTCACGGCCAGCCACGGCAGGAGCGTGCCGACGAACCAGCGGTGCCGCAGCACCGGCCAGGACCAGCCGCGCGCGGCGGGGGTCGGCGTCGTCGCGATCTCCCGGTCCAGGATCGTCGCCACCCGCTCGATCACGGCCCGGCTGTCCACGGTGGTGCTGCCGGCGAGCCGGGCCCGACAGTCGGCGCAGTCCTCCAGGTGCACCTCGATCGCCCAGACGGCCGGCTCGTCGAGGCCGGGATCGCCGGCGGCGTAGCGGTCGATCTGGGTGAGGCTGGGATGGGTGGTCATGACAGCGCCTCCCGTAGGGCGATCCGCGCTCGGCGTACGCGGGACTTGACGGTGTTCTCCGGCACGCCCAGCAGCACCGACGCCTCGCGCGGCGAGAGCCCGTCGAGGACCGTGGCCCGCAGGGCGGCCCGGACCTCGGGCGGCAGCACGAGCAGCGCCTGCTCCAACTCCTGGCCGATCCGGGCCGCCATCACCTCGTCCTCGGCCGCCGGCGACGTGCTCGGCATGAGCGGCACCGGCGGCACCTGCGCCCGGCGCGCCCGCCGGCGGAACGCGTCGACCAGGCGGTGGGCGGCGATGGTCCACAGCCAGCCCACCGCGCTGCCCCGCGCGCCACCGTTGCCCCTGGCCTGGGCGCCGGCGAAGCTGCCCGCCGCCCGCCAGACCGCGAGGTAGGTGTCCTGGAGCACCTCGGCGACCACGTCCGGGTCCGCGCAGCGGCGACGCAACCGCACCTCCAACCAGGGCGCGGTACGCCGGTAGAGCTCGTCGAACGCCCGCCGATCTCCACGGGCCACGCGACGTACGAGTTCACCCTCGTCGGCCGCGTCCATGCCGGTTCTCACACCGGGTCAGACGACGCGGCCGTCGCACAACGGTCCCACTCCGGTGTGACTAACGTCACTTCGAGGGCCTCGCCTCGCGACGCGCGCCCGGCGGCCACACCACGGTGACCGGAATGCCCAGTTGCCGGGCCCAGCCGACGGTCCGGTCGGTCGACGCCCCGTGGCAGCCGGCCTCGCCGTCCCAGACCGCCACCAACCGCTGCACCCGGCGCAGCAGGTCCCGGTTGGCGGCGGCGTACGCCGCGGTGCCCGAGTGGGCGTGACCGGTGTGGAACACGTGCGCCGCGCGCGCGAGCAGGTCGTCGAAGTCGGGGCGCTTCTCCGGCGGGATCGTCGCGTCCCGGTAGTCGAGGGCCGGCAGGACCACGTCGTAGGTGCCGCCGCCGGCGAGCACGGCCCGGGTGAAGATCTGGTCGGCGCCGGGCGCCAGGCAGGTGACGCCGTGCACCGGCCGGGTGCTGATCCGGCGCAGCTCGACCCGCAGCGCGTCGGCGACGAGCCGCTCGGTGGCGGCGGTCAGGTGGATGTGCCCGGTGACGCCGACCCGCACCGGTGGGTGGCCGGAGGTCACCGGCCGGGACCGCGGGACTGGGTGGGCACGGTGGCGCTCAGCCGGATCAGCTCGAACCCGCTGTCGGAGAGCACGTCGGGCAGGGCGCGGATCTCCTGGCGGTTCTTCTCCTGCACGTCGGGGGTCAACTCGTCCCAGGGCCGCAGCGCGGGGTGCCGCCGTCGGGTGTCGTCACGGGGCTCACCGTACGCCCAGCCCTCACCCGCGCGTTCCCGGCACCAGCGCTCGTGCTCCAGCCGGGCCAGGACGTCGATCCGGTCCTCGATCGCCTGCTCGGCGGAGGCGTCACCGGCGCCGCCGCGCCGGGGCGCCACGACGCAGCCGAGGTTCAGCAGCTTGGCGGCGATGTCCTGGACGTGGGCGCGGTTGGCCCGCCGCAGGGACTCGGGCAGGTGGGCCCAGTCCACCATCGCGGCGGCCGGACCGGGCCGGGCCCCCGGGCCGCGGTGGGCCCGCAGATAGCGGTCGTGGATCTGCCGGGCCAGCCGTTCGGTGAGGTCCTCGGCGATCAGCCGGGCGTCGCAGGCCCGGGTGAGCACCGGATAGAGGCGCAGTTTGCCGTGCACCTCGTCGAGCAGGTCGTGCCGCGAGTCGCCGTGGAACGCGGCGGCGAGCGCCGCCTGGCGGTAGACGGGCACGAACACCTCGCCGCGCGCCGCCTGCCAGAGGGCGGGCGTGTCCAGGACGAACTGCAACCCGACCCGCTCGTCCGGCGTGCAGATGTAGATGCGGTCGTAGCCGTCGTCCAGGTGGCCCAGCCCGGCCAGGCCGTCCAGGTCCAGGTCGTGCGCGACGACGTCGCAGGCGGCGCTCAGGAACGGGTACCGGGAGGCGGCGAGGGCGAGTTCGGTGCCGGCGTCGGGGGCGACGAGGTCGACCCGCAGCGGCGCCGTGGCGGCACCGCGGGTACGCCAGTGCCGGGCGGTCTCCACCAGCAGGGCCCGGCGGAAGGCGCCGCTGCCGGCGATGAGGACGCGGGGCGACCGGGCCGGCACGGCGGGCAGCGGGTGATGGCGGTGCAGGGCGCGGGCGGCGACGTCGTCGACGTGGAAGTAGTCCAGCCGCAGCCGGCTGGACCCGGCGGCGCCGAGGCGGCGGGCCTGGAGGGACAGGCACATCTCCGGGTCGCGGACCTGGACGTACACCCGGGGCGGCTGACGGCGGTCCTGGATCAGCCGGCTGGCCGTGTTCGCGACGGCGTGGTTGCGGTCGTCGTCGTCGGTGCAGGCGTAGATGGTGTTCGCGCGGGGCAGGCCGGCGCCGCGGAGCACTTCGGGGCTGGTGGGGTCGCCCACCACCCCGAGATATCGGCGCTGCCGGTACTCCAACGGCCCGAAGGGGACGGAACGCACCACGACCACCCGTTCACCGTCGGCGAAGAGCCGGTCGGCGAGCATCCGGGCGAACTGGGAGTCGCCGCAGACGAGGACGTGCTCACGCGCCCGCCGGGCGCGGATGCGACGGATCTCGGCGGCCAGGAGCAGGCGACCGGCCTCGGCGACGGCGAGCAGCGTGAACAGCGGGGCGACGAAGCGGGCGACCTGGAGCTGCCACGGGTAGGGGCCGGACTCCTGGAAGGGTTCCGCACCGAGGACGAACAGTTGCAGGTCGTAATAGATCACGTCGGTCAGGTCGTGTGCGGTTTCCGGCCGGTCCAGCAGCAGCCGTTCGAAGCCGAGGTAGCCGAGGACGAAGGCGAAGACGCCGACGACCGCGAACACCACTCGGAGCCACCAGCCGGTGGGGCGGGAGGAGCCCGCACCGGGCTCGGTCATCGAACGCCTCTCGGACGGTGCGGGCGGCGGCGGATCACGAATCGGCTTCGCGGCCTCCCGGTTGCCACCATGGGCCTTATCGTATTGGACAAAGTCGATCGGGCCGGCGTCCACCACACCTGCCCGAACGGCTTCTTTTCGCAGGTGAACCCGAACCGGCGGGCGGCGAGGGTCCGCCGCGTTGGCTACGGACGGCTACCATTCGAAGACGGGCCGGAGGTGGCACACGCGCGGAGCCGGCCTCCGGTACGGGAATGTCTGGCGCCCAGACCGCAGCTACCGGAGGATCAGGAAGATGGACGCACACGCAAGTCCACCTGCGGCCGGTGCGGTCAATCCGTTCTCCCCGACGGCCGTCGCCCGGGTCAGCGACGACGGCGCGGCGGGCCCCACGGTGGTCACCGCGGCCATCCGGGACGCGGTCGGGCACCTGGAAAACTACCTCCGGACGGGTGCGAGCGCGACCGTCGCCGTGCTCGGTGACTACGGCACCGGCAAGACGCATCTGGCGGTCGAGCTGCTGGCCCGCACCCGGGCCGCCGGTGAGGCCGTCGGTGGCGCGATCTATCTCGACGCCCCGGCCGACACGTTCCGGGCGGTGAGCCGGCAGTTTCTGGGCCGGCTGTCCCGGGCGGCCGTCCGGGACCTCGTCGCGCAGCGGCAGGCCACCGACGAGGGCGAGCCGGCGACCGGTGCGCTCGCCGAGCGGCTACGCGCGGAGTTGGCCGACGTCACCGCGGATCCGTCGTTCGGCACCGTGCTGGCGATGCTGCTGGAGCCGGCCACCGAGGCGGCGGCGTGGGACTGGTTGACCGGCTACCCGCCGGGGCCGGCCCTGGTGGCCGCCGGGGTCACGACGCGCACCGACGTGGAGGCCGCCGCGGTCGAGACGATGGCGGTGCTCGCGGTGCTGCACGCACGGCGGCGAAGACGGTTCGTCCTGGTCCTCGACGAGCTGCACAACCTCCTCGCGGGTCGGCCCGACGACGAGGCGATGGCCCGGTTGGCGGCGCTGATCGGCGCCTTCGCGTCGTCCGGGGCGTTGCTCGTGCTCTCCGGACTGCCCGACCTGCTGCACCTGCTCACCCCCGAGGTGCGGCAGCGGATCGGGCCGATCGTGCGGATGTCGGCGCTCAGCGTCGCCGACGTCGAGGAGTTCATCCGGCAGAGCCAGGCGCGCACGTTCGGGCAGGCCCGCCTGGCGCCGTTCACCCCGGAGACGGTGGACTACCTGACGAACCTGGCCGACGGGGTGCCGCGTCGGGTGATCCGACTCTGCTACGACCTCCACCAGCGGGCGACGCAGGCGGGCACGCCGGTCACCCACGTCATGGTGCGGGAGGCGGTGCGGGTCCAGTTCGATCTGGCCAGCCGGCAGGACGTGGCCGCCACCGTGCGGCGGGTGCTGACCCAGGACGGCTGGTCGTACCAGCGGGACCATCTGCTCGGATCGGTGCGGGACCTGCCCGTCGACTTCTGGATCCCGCTGGACGAGCAGGACGCCGGGTGCGGGGTGCTGCTGTCCGAGTCGATCCTGAAGGCCGAGGAGGTCGACGAGCTGCACCGGCGGGTGATGGCCATCCGGGCCCGGGTGCCGGACAGCGAGGCGATCCTGGTCGTGGTCGGGCACCTGCCCGCCGAGTTGGCGGCGGAACTCGCCGCGACGTTCAGCGTGGAGCCGATCGTCTACGACCCGCAGACGTTCGCCGAGGACCTCTCGGGCAGCGTCAAGGCGTCGATGCGCCGGCTGGAACAGGTGGTCGGCGCGGACGCGCTGACGTCGGTGCGGCAGCGGGTCGAGCGCATCCACCGGCAGCAGAGCAACACCCAGCGCTCCATCGAGCAACTGTCGTACCAGTTGGACGAGCTGCGGGGTGAGCTGGGCGGGCCACGGGTGGTCGTGGGCGGGGTCGCCCCGGGTCCGGCGGTGGCGTCGGGCGCGCCGGAGCTGCCCGGCCGGGTGGCCCAGGTGTTCGTGGAGGCGGTGGGGGCGCTGGACCAGCTCACCGGCGTCGATCGTCAGCTCAGCGACGCCTTCGCGCCACGGCGCGGCGCGACCGCGGACGAGGGCGGGGCGTCGCTCCGGGCCCGGCTGCGGTCCCGGGACGTGCAGCGGGCGTTGGGCACGTCGATGATGCTGCGCCGGCTGGTGGAGGCGTTCCGCGACGGGGTCGCGCAGTGGTACGACAGCCACCGACGAGATCCGCAGGCGACGGACCCGGAGCGGCTGGATCGGCTCTGCGAGACCTACGACGGGCTCGCCGAGTTCCTGCCGCTGTTCCAGCTCGACGTGCTGGGCGACCTGGGCGAGTCCGACGGCGCGGCGGCGCCGCCGGACCGTTCCCCCAGATGGTCGGAGGCGCGGTCACTGTTCGACGGGTTGAGCGGGCGGGTCCGGCAACTGATGGTGGCGCGCTGACGGCCGCGCCTCGTCACCGTTCCGGTTCGAGCGAGCCGGCGGCCGGGTTCTCCCGCATCCGGGGCAGCGCGACCGGGTCGGCGGGCGCCGGCTCGGCGGTGTCACCGGCGGGCCGGGCGCGGTCGAGGACCGCGGTGGCGATGGCGTGCACCACGTTGATCACGACGATGGCGGTGGCGACCACGCCCACCGTGCCCGGGAAGTTGCGCTCCAGGACGAGGGCGAGGATCACCGCGGTCAGGCCGTTCTGTTGCCCCCAGGCCAGATACCGCCGGTCGGCGGTCGGCAGGTTGCGGGACAGCGGCAGCGACACGAGCATGTGCGCGGCCACCGCGGCGAGGCCGAGCACCACCCCTTCGACCAGGTGGACTCCCCGTACGAGCAGCATGCCGAGCAGGAACGTGGCGACGAGGTAGGCGGCCTCGGTGGACCGGCCGACGACGGGACCCAGGCGCGGCCGGAAGAAGAGCCCGGCCAGCGCGAGGCCGAGCATGAGGAACTGCCCGGCGGCGACGAGCACGAGCACGATCAGCAGGCCGACCGCGGTCCACCGCAGCACGGCGAGTCGGCGTGCGCTCACCGGCGCGCCCGGGCGGAGACCGGCGGCCAGCAGGAGACGCCACAGCAGCCAGGCGACGGCGGCGAACGCCAGGTTGAGGGCGAAGCCGAGGGCGAGGTCGAGCGGATCGTTGCCGAGCATGCCCGGTGCGGTGGTGGCCACGTCGCCGCGCAACTCCAGCGCGACCGCGGAGAAATAGATCGTGAGCAGCACCGTCACCGGATCGTCGAAGGACGCCCAGATGGACAGGATCGCGCGGGCGCGGGGGGACGTCCGGTCCGGGCGGCTCATGGCGGCCACCGCGAGCGGGTCGATCTGCGCGACGGCCACGCCCAGCACCAGCACCGCCGGATCGCGGAAGGCCAGGTACATCACGGCGGCGATGAGGGCCGCCTTGAGGACCACCCCGACGGTGACGGCGAGCAGCACGGTGGACAGGTGCGCGCGCACGTCGGCGAGGCTGAGGTCGCGGGTGCTGCCGATCAGCCCGACACCCAGCAGGACCGCCGCGAGCAGCAGGTAGGTCGGCGACTCTTCCAGCCCGCGGATGTGCCCGGCCCAGGCCAGCAGCAGGCCGGACAGTCCGGCGGCCACCACGGCCGCCGATCGCGCCAGAGGTTTCACAGCCGTCCTCCGGACGGGTACGACGCCGAGTGGTCCATCGGGAGCTTATCGGCCGGACGGTCCGGCAGCGGGTTCGACGAGCCGGCGCCCCGCCGCCCACAACGCCTGATCGGCCTCGCGGACCATGTCCTGGTCGAGGGTGACGCCGAACAGGTAGTCGCCCCGGGTGAGACGGCTGTAGTAGACCGCGCCCATCTCCACGTCGAGCACCAGGCGCGTGACGTCACCGTCGACGGCCCGGCGCAGGTCCCGGCTGATCTGCAACACCAGGAGGGACAGGTCGGCCGCGAGCCGCTGGTAGCGGCTGCGCCGGTCGGCCACGGTGACGCCCCGGTTGAAGAACGGCGCCAGCTCGGGGTGGGCCAGGATGTCGGCGCTGGCCACCTGCTCCCCGGCCCGATGATGGCTGAGGTAGTGCAGCCCCTCCGGCCGCAGGGCCGCGGCGAGCACGCCGTCGGAGTCCGCGGACCCGGTCACGCGCGGGTGGAGGGGACCGTCGGCGGCCTGCTGGGTCGAGCGTGTCGTGTCGGTGAGCCAGCCACCGGGATTCTGGGAGCGTTGCCGCATCAGCCGGCGCAGGTCGGTGGCGAGCCCGGACGCGGCGCGGTCGATCCTCTCGAACTGCGCCGGGTCGGCAGGCGTGGCGCCGGTGACGGCCGGGGTGGCAGGCGTGGCGCCGAACCCGACCACGTGCTCGCTGCCGACCACCGAGTTGCAGAAGACGAGGCCCGAGGCGGTCTGCGCGACCAGCCGGATCAGCGCTCCGCTCTGCAACTCCCACAGCCGCCGGTTGAGTTCGGTCGCCCGGTATACCAGTTGCGCGCCGACCCGACGGTGGTTGTCGCGGCTGTCGGTCAGCTCGTCGCCGTCGCGCGTCGGCGGGGCCGACCCGTGCGCCAGCAGGTCCAGGGCGAAGTCGAGGACGCCGGAGGTGTAGTGCGCCACGTGGTAGATGCCGGAGTCGGCGAGCAGCACCTCCCGGCACAGGTCCCGCTTCTTGCGGAACCCGGGGACGTCCTGCTCGGCGGACTCCTCGTGCAGGGCGGCGCGTGGCTCCGGAACGCTCACCTGGTCACTCCTCAGCTCTCCGGCACGTCGATGTCGGTGTCGGTCAGGGCGGACGGAGTGACGCCACCGTCGCCGTCGCGCAGGCCCCGGATGGTGGTGGCGTTGGCGGCGGCGTCCAGGCTGCACGGGTGGCTGCGCCCGAGATAGTGCACGCTGTTCAGATGTGCCTCGTCCTGGATGCGCAGGGCCTCGTCCAGGTCACCCCACGCCGCCAGGTGGCCGGCCTGGGCGTTGATCGCCGTCAAGGTCCACGGGTGTACGTCACCGAGCCGGGACCGCAGGATGCGCAGGCCACGCTCCCCGTCCCGGACGGCCTGGTCGTATTCGCCGGCGCCGCGCAGGAACAGCCCGACGTCGACGGAGCAGGCCGCGATGAAGGGGTGCCCGGTCTCCAGTTGCCGCTCGTAGCCGCGCAGGCAGCGGATGCCGTTCTCGACGGCGATGCCGAGGTCGCCGGCGCGGTAGTAGTCCACGGCCATGCTCAGCAGGCTCGCGCGGGTCAGCGGATGGTCCTCGCCGAGGTGGCTGCGGTAGCCGCGGTAGGTCTCGGAGCTGCGGTTCTTGGCGGCGACGGTGGAGCCCAGGCGTCGTTCGGTGACGGCGAGGGTGCGGTTGACCCGCAGCTCCTCCAGCGGGCTGGCGGCCGGCAACTGGTGGATCCGTTCGAGTGCCTCGCGCAGGGTGGCCAGCGACAGGTCGTAGGCGCCGACCTCGCGCTCCAGCGTGCCCACCACGCAGGCCGCCCGCCAGACCCGGAAGTCCTCGGGCCCCAACAGGGCCATCCGGCGGTCGCGCTCCATGCGGGCCAACCGCAGCGCCTCGCGGGCGTCGCCGGTGAGCAGGAAGGACAGGGCGAGGTTGTTGACCGCCATCCGGGTGTTCGGATGGTCGTCACCGACGACCTTGTGGAACCCGGCGAAGGTGGCCTGGTCCTCGACCAGGGCGTCCTCGAAGCGGCCGAGCCCGCGCAGGTCACCACCTCGGCCGCGACCGGCGACAAGCGTGCGGTAGTGCCGGAGCCCGTAGCGGCGGCGCTGCTCGCTGAGCACCTGCTCGTCGAGGCGCAGGGCGTCGGCGTACTGGCCGAGGGCCCGGTGCAGGTTGGCGGTCTGCACGAGCAGGCGCATGGTCAACTGGTCGGGCTGACCGTCGGCGGTCCACCGTTCGCACAACGGCCGGACCAGATGCAGCGCCGACTGCCAGATGTCGCTGTCGCTCGTCAGGTAGAGGTAACGGACCTGCTTGACGACCCAGTGGCGGACCAGCCGGTGATCGCACTCCAGCGCGCCGGCAGGGACGAGGTGCCGTTGCAGCTCCTCGAAGACGTCGAGGTAGCGGCGGTCGTCGGCCTCCGGGTCGGTCGGCGCGTACCCGGCGAGGCCGTGCAGCACCTGGTCGTGGCGTTCCTGCCGGAGCGGGTCGGGAATGGCCTCGCGGAGCAGCACCTGGATGGCCCGGTGCATGCGCAGCGCGGCGCCGCGTCCCCAGTCGACGTCGTAGAGGCCGAAGCGCGCGCCGACGGTCAGCACCAGGTCGATCTCGCCGGCGGTGAGCAGCAGCTCCTCGGCGTCGACGTCCGCGGCGGCGGCGAGCTGGGTCAGCATCGACGTCGAGCGCAGCAGCGGCAGCCCGATGCCCTCGGGTGAGAGGAACGCGGCGAGTTCGGCCAGGCGCACCGCCAGTGGCCCGAACTCGATGCCGTCGAGCGTGCGCAGCGTGATGTCCAGGACCCGGGCCACGGTGGAGGTGTGCGAACCGGGGATCCGTTCGTCGTCCTCCTGGGCGCTGGGCCGGCCCAGCTCGTCGAGCAGCTCGGTGACGCTGCGGCCCACCGACTCCAGATTGGGCAGACCCTCGTCCTCGAAGGCGCGGGTGCGTTCCCGGATCCAGGCGGTGGCCAGGCGCAGGGCCAGCGGCAGGTGTTCCAGCGCGGCGGCGATGGTCCGCGCGTCGTCGGTGCTGATGCCGAGCACCCGGCGCAGCATCGCGATGCTCTCGTCCCCGCTGAAGGCGGCGACCTCAAGCGGTGAGGGCAGGTCCGGGGAGCCGTCGTCCCGGGAGGTGATGAGCACGTGGCCGGTGCCGTCACGGGGGCGCAGCCGCTGCACCACCTCGGCGTTGTCGGCGTTGTCATAGATCAACAGCCATCGGGCGATGCCGCCGCGGGTGGACAGCGCGGTGAGCGCCGCCTCCGCCGCCCCGGTGCCGTCGACGGCGTTGATCTCGTCGGCCAGCTCGCCGAGGCTGGTCTGGACGGTGTCGCGGTCCTGCGCCGGGATCCACCAGACCACGTCGTAGTCGTAGGCGAACCGGTGGGCGAACTCGCGGGCCAACTCGCTCTTGCCGACTCCGGCGCCGCCGGTGAGGGTCACCGGGCTGCCGTCGACGCCCAACCGGTCGCGCAGCCGTTCCAGGTATTCCCCCCGGCCGACGAAGGACGGGTTGCGGGGCGGCAGGTTGTGCCGTGTCCGTCGGTCCGGCTCGGCCGGGTAGCGCGGCGCGGTGCGGAGATCGGCGGCGGGCGCGGCGGGGGCGATCAGGCCGAGCCGGCTCAGGAGCAGCGACTGCGCCCGGACCGGGTCGGCGTCGCGCAGGTCGACGACCCGCCGTGGGTCGATCTTCTGGTCGGTCTCGTGGCCGGTGACCAGGACGGCGAGCATCTCGGCGTCGTCGGCCTGCGCGGGCAGGGTGGACAGTGCGGTGCCGACCGCCCGCAGCACGTTCGGGGAGACGACGGCCAGCACGGTGGCGTCGCCCGGGTAGCTGGGCGCGGTGCCGGACCGCAGGGCGCGGGGGTGGACGGTGACGCTGGCCCGGCGCAGTTGCCCGCAGATCCAGTCCACCCAGGGTCGGTCGGCCGGGTCGTAGATCACGGCGATGTCGTCGGCGCTCTCCGCCCGTTCCAACAGGACGCCCCGGCGGTAGCGGCGCCGGATCCGCTCCGGCACGGCCGCCGCCCGCGTCACCGTGCCCCGGCTGATCCACGCCGTCATCCGTTCGTACGCCGACAGCAGGCTGGCGTCGACGTCGGGCGGGTCGGCAAGCACGGCCAGCACGTCGTCGTACGTGTCGTAGGCCTGTTCCGGCACCTCGACGATCTCCACCGAGTCGTCCGGCGACTGCTGGTCGGACTCGTCGAGCAGGGCGGCGAAGGCGCGGCGGGCGGTGTCGCGTGCCTCGCCGTACCACGGGTGGGTGACGTCGCGCAGGGTCGGCGCGGCGAGGATCCGGATGCCGCCGGCGGCCTGCCGTCGCAGCTCCGCGGCGAGCTCGGCGGCCTGGTGCATGGCCTGCCGCCGGGGCGGCATGCTGACCACCGCGACGTCGCTGAGCACCGCGGCGTGGGTGATGCCGGGCAGGGTGAGGTCCACCGGGGTGTCGATGAGGACATAGTCGTAGTCGGTCTGCCGCAGCAGTTGCCGGAGCCGCACCGGGTCGCCGTCGGGACGGGTCACGGCCTCCGCGCCGACGCCGACCATCTCGAACCCGAAACTCGACCCGGGCATCGCGTAGCGGTAGAGGGTGCCCTGGTGCGGCGCGGCCGGGGCGATCAGCGCGGGGGCGCGGTGCGACGGCCCGTCCGGGTGCGGGGTGATCAGCGTCGCCAGATCGGGGCCGAGGGCGGTGGCGGCCGACGCGGCGTCCACCTGGAACGAGCGCAGGTAGTCGTAGACGCGCGGGGTCCGGGCACACCAGTCCACCGCCAGGACACGCTTGCCGTTACCGGCGAGGATCCAGGCGATGTTGGCCACCGCGCTGCTGCGCCCGGTGCCGCTGGCGGGCGAGACGAAGGACACGATGGTCCCGCCGGCGCCGGAGGTGTCGTCAGTCTTGGCCATCGAGTGCGCTTTCGAAAGCCGCGTACTGGTCGCCCAGGTCCGCGCTGCGGCGTTCCAGGCGATGGAGCGCGGCCACGAGCACCGCACTGGGCACCGCGTCGAGCGCGGTCAGATCCACATCGGTGAGATCGATGAGATCGGAACGCAACATGTCCTCCTCCGCGTCCATCCCCCGATCACCGCCTGTCTTCGCATGTGGCTCCGGGTGGTGTCACCACGGATTCGGATATCGACCGGTGGCCGGATCCGCTGCGTAGGTTCATGATAACGGTGCGCTGCTTCCCTGGTGGCCGGCATTCCTCGCCGCGCGCCGATCAAACGTCATACGTCGATGTATGCTGGATGTTCCCCGCAGCGGCCGGACGGCCCCTCACCTCACGGCGGAGCGGCTGATGCCCGGACCCGATCACGGCCCACGGGTGCCGGCCGTCCCGTTCCGACAGTTCGTGCTCAAGCTGCACAGCCGCTGCGACCTCGCCTGCGACCACTGCTATGTCTACACCAAGGCCGACCAGGGCTGGCGATCCCAGCCCCGGACCATGCCGCCGGAGGTGCTGCGCCGGACCGCCCAGCGCATCGGCGAGCACGCCCGCGCGCACCGGCTCCGTCGGGTCGACGTCGTGCTGCACGGCGGTGAACCGCTGCTGGCCGGGCCCGCGCGCCTGCGCGCGGCCGTGACGACCCTCCGGCAGGCCGCCGCGCCCGTCCCGGTCCGCGTGACGGTGCAGACCAACGCGGTACGACTGGACGAGACCTTCCTGCGCCTGTTCGACCGGCTCGACGTCCGGGTCAGCGTCAGCCTCGACGGCGACCGGGCCGGGCACGACCGGCACCGGCGCGGCCCGGACGGCCGGGGCAGCCACACCCACGTCGAGGCAGCTCTGTGCCGGCTGACCAGCGACTTCCCGCACCTGTTCAACGGTCTGCTCTGCACCGTCGACCTGCGCAACGACCCGGTCACCACCTACCGCGCGCTGCTGGCGCACCGGCCACCGGCGGTCGACTTCCTGCTGCCGCACGGCACCTGGGCCACACCCCCGCCCGATCGCGCCCCCGACCCCCGCCGCATCCCGTACGCGCGCTGGCTGGCCGCCGTCTTCGACGAGTGGTACCACACGCCGGGGCAGCGCACCGGCGTCCGGCTCTTCGACGAGATCATCCAACTGCTGCTCGGCGGGACGTCCCGGCTCACCGGGGTCGGCACCGGCCCGCTCGCCGTGGCCGTGGTGCAGAGCGACGGCGCGATCGAGTTGGACGACACGCTCGCCGCCGCGTACCCCGGGGCGGCCGGCACCGGGTTGCACGTAAGCCGGCACTCCTTCGACACCGCGCTGCGGCTGCCGGCGATCCGGGCCCAGCAGGCCGGCGCCGCCGGGCTGTGCGCGACCTGCCGGGCCTGCGACCGGCACCGGGTGTGCGGCGGCGGGCTGCGCACCCACCGGTACCGGGCCGGCGCCGGCTTCGACAACCCCTCGGTCTACTGCCCCGACCTGTACGCCCTCATCGGACACATCCACCGGACGGTGCAGCGGGACGTGACCGCGTTACGGGCGGCGTCGTGACCCTCCCCCACCACCTCCTGCCGGGAGGCGTCCTCGACGAACTCGCCGCCGGCCGGGGCGGGGCCGACGCCGTCGCGCGGCTGCGCTCCGCGCAGCACAGCAAGACCCTGCTGATGGTCCGGACGCTGACCCTGCTGCTCGGTGAGGCGGCCCACCCGGACCTGCCGGCGATCGAGGCGGCCTACCGGGTGCTGGCCGGATGCGACCCGCGGGCCCGGGCGGCGGCGCTGGGCCATCCGCCTGTCGCCGCCTGGGCGTTCGGCACCGCCTCGCTGCTGCGCCGCGGTAGCAGCGCACCGTACCCCGGGCTGCTGGCGGCCGTGGCCGTGGTCGCGGCCGTACGCTCCGGCACGGACGCCGACCTCGACGTGCCGCTGCCGCCCGGCGTGCCGGGCCGGCTCGACCTGCCCGGGCTCGGCACCCTCGCCGTTCCCGCCGGCGCGACCCGCGCGTCGGTGCGGTGCGTCGACGGACGGCTGCGGGTGCGCTGCGCGGGCGAGCGGGTCGAGGTCGACGACGTGCGGGCGGCAGGTCCGGGCTGGACCCCACTGCCCCGGATGGGGTTCCGCCGTCAGGGCCTACCGCTGTCGCTCGTGGTGGACACCCCCGGTTGGCAGCATGTCCCCGGGGTACGCCTCGACGGACCCCGGACCGACCACGGGTGGCGGCACCGTCTCGACGGGACGTGGCGGCTCCTGGTCGACGACCACCGGCCGGTCGCCGAGGAGGTGTCCGCCGCCATGCGGGTGCTGATACCCGTCCGCGCGCCCCGGGCCGGCACCCGCAGCGGCACCTTCCACCACGCGTTCGGGTCGGTGGCGATGTCGCACCCCCCGCGGGACGTCCGGACCGCGGCGGTCACCCTGGCCCACGAGATCCAGCACCTGAAACTGGCCGCGCTCGCCGACATGTTCGCCCTGCTCGAACCCGGCCCGACCGAGCTGTTCTACGCGCCGTGGCGCACCGACCCCCGCCCGCTTGAGGGCCTGCTGCACGGCGCGTACGCCCACCTCGGGGTGGCCCGGTTCTGGCGCCGGCAGGCGGACGCCGCCCGCACCCGGGCGCAGCGGCACCACGCCCAGGTCGAGCGGGTCAGGTGGAGCCGGGCGGTGGCCGACACCCTGCCGGTCCTGCACGCGCGGCGCCGGCTCACCCCGGTCGGCCGGCGGCTCGTCGACGGGATGGCCCGGGTGCTCGACGGATGGGCCGCTGAGCCGGTCGCCCCCGACGCGGCGGCCGAGGCCGGACGCCTGCTGGCGGCGCACCGCGCCCGCTGGGACCACCAGCACGCACCGACCGGCTGACACCCGCCTACCCGACCTCCACTACGCTGACTCCATGGGGGAGGGTAACGGTAACGCCACACGCCGTGAGTGTTTCGTCATCGCACCGATCGGTCCCGACGGCTCGGAGATCCGCCGGCGCAGCGACCAGATCCTCAACTACCTGATCCGACCGGTGGTTGAGGCACGGGGCTTCGTCGCCGTGCGGGGCGACGAGATCGAGCGGGCCGGGCTGATCACCTCGCAGGTGCTGGACCGGATCATTCAGAACGAGCTGGTCGTCGCCGACCTCACCGACCAGAACGCCAACGTCTTCTACGAGTTGGCGGTGCGGCACGCGCTACGCCGGCCGTTCGTGCAGTTGATGGCGAAGGACCAGCAGTTGCCCTTCGACGTGCAGGGCATGCGGACCATCCTGGTCGACCACACCGACCTCGACAGCGTGGAGTCCGCCAAGCAGCAGTTGGGCCGGGCGATCGACGGGATGAGCAGCGAGACCGACATCGTCACCCCGATGTCCGTGGCGCTCACCCTGCAGGACCTGCGCGGTTCGTCCAGCCCCCGGGAGGCCGGGTTGTCGCAGATCATCGAGACGCTGCCGCAGATGATGGACATCCTCCAGGATCTGCACCGCCACCTGGGCATGGGTGGCGCGACCGGCGGTGGGTCGGACGACGAGGACCACAGGCGGGTGCGGAGCCTGTTGGAGTCGCTGGCGGCGCGCGGCGGGGTGACGCAGGACGAGCTGTCCGGGCTGCTGGGTGGCGGCAGCAGCAAGTTCGAGCGGTGGGTCGAGGCCCTGATCCAGCGGGCCGGGCGGAACCACCACGCCGGCTGAGCACGGCGCGGGCGGGTGACGCATCGACGTTCACCCATTGAAGATGTTAACGATAACATGTAATCTCTCCGGCGACGGAGCGAAGGGCACGCTCCCCATCGGATCGCCGAGCCGCGAGGGCAACCGGGACCAGCACGTTCCCGCGCCGTCCCGCCGGTGACCGTCCGGGCCAACCGCCGGCGCCGCAGCGGACGCCGGGCGTCGAGCCGCTGCGCACCCCCACCAGCACCGCCCCGCGCCCGGTCATCACTCACGCCCCCACCCGCCCCGCCGGCAGTCGCGCACGGCGCGCCCGCCGGCCGTCCCGTCCCAGAGGGAGCACCCCTTGCCAGAGACCAGACCTCCATCTCCCCGCCGGGCGGGGAGCACCGCCGGATACCGGCAGAAGGGCTGATCATGCGTACACGGAGGAGATTCTTCGTCGCGGCGGCCCTCGCGGTCGCGACGGCCGCGATCGGCGCGGCGACCGTCACCGGGCCGGCGGGCGCCGAGTCCAACGGCGGGGTACGGGTCATGCCGCTCGGCGACTCGATCACCGAGGGCACGCAGGTGCCGGGTGGTTACCGGATCGGCCTGTGGCAGCGGCTGAACAGCGCCGGTTACCGGGTCGACCTCGTCGGCTCGCAGTACAACGGGCCGGGGAACCTGGGCGACCACGACCACGAGGGGCACCCCGGCTGGCGGATCGACCAGATCGACGCCAACATCGTCGGCTGGCTGCGCAACACCACCCCGCGTACGGTGCTGTTGCACATCGGCACCAACGACATCCTGCAGAACTACAACGTGTCGGGCGCGCCGAACCGGCTGTCCGGTCTGATCGACAAGATCACCGCGACGGCGCCCAATGCCGACGTCTTCGTCGCGCAGCTCATCCCGTTGTCCAATCCGGGCCAGGAGTCGGCGGTCCGCACCTTCAACGCCGCGGTTCCCGGCATCGTGCAGAGCAAGGTGAACGCCGGCAAGCGCGTCCACCTGGTCGACATGCACTCCGCGCTCAGCACGGGCGACCTGATCGACGGCATCCACCCGACCGCCAACGGCTACGACAAGATGGCCGCCGTCTGGTACAACGCGCTGCGCGCGGTGCCCGGCAGCATCGGCAACGTGGGCGGGTCGACCACGCCCCCGCCGACGACTCCGCCGCCGACCACGCCGCCCCCGACCACGCCGCCCCCGACGACTCCGCCGCCGACCACGCCGCCGCCGGGTGGCGGGGCCTGTACCGCCACGTACGCCCTGGCCGGGCAGTGGCCGGGCGGGTTCCAGGCCACCGTGACCGTCACCGCCGGAGGTGCGGCCATCTCCGGCTGGACCGTCACCTGGACCTGGGCCAACGGTCAGACCATCACCCAGTCGTGGAGCGCCACGATCAGCGGCAGCGGCTCCGCCGTCACCGCCCGCAACGTCAGCTACAACGGCGCGTTGGGAGCCGGCGCCAGCACTGAGTTCGGCTTCCTCGGCTCCGTCAGCGGCGCCAACAACAACCCCACGCTGAGCTGCGCCGCAGCCTGACCACGCATCGGAGGAGAACTGTGCACCGCATCAGACGACTCTGGCTGGCCAGCCTGCTGGCCGCCCTCCTGACGACGACCGGAGCCGCGTTCGTCGCCTCGTCCGCCCAGGCCGCGAGCGGCTGCCGGGTGACCTACACGATCAGCAGTTCGTGGCCGGGGGGCTTCGGCGCCAACGTGGACGTCACCAACCTCGGTGATCCGGTCAACGGCTGGCGGCTGACCTGGACCTTCGGCGCCGGACAGACCATCCAGCAGTTGTGGAACGGCGACCACACCCAGTCCGGGGCCAACGTGACCGTCACCAACGCCCCCTACAACGGCGCGATCGGCACCAACGCCAGCGTGTCGTTCGGCTTCAACGGCGCCTGGACCGGCAGCAACCCGGTGCCGACGGACTTCGCCCTCAACGGCGTCACCTGCGGTGACACCGCGCCGACCACCTCGCCGACCACCTCGCCGTCGCCGACCACCTCGCCGACCACCTCGCCGTCGCCGACGACGTCGCCGACGGCCTCACCGACTCCCCCGCCGACGACCACGCCCCCGCCCACCGACGGGCCGTGGCCGCCGTCGTCGACCTACACCAACCCGATCGTGTGGCAGGACTTCGCCGACGGCGACATCATCCGGGTCGGCGACGTCTACTACTACACGGCCTCCACGATGCACTACTCGCCCGGAGCGCCGATCCTGCGCTCCTACGACCTGGTGCACTGGGAGTACGCCGGGCACGCGGTGCCGAATCTGGACTTCGACTCGAACAACTACAACCTGACCGGGGGCCGGGCCTACATCAAGGGCATCTGGGCCTCGGCGTTCAACTACCGCAAGAGCAACAGCACCTACTACTGGCTCGGTTGCGTCGAGTTCAACCGGACGTACGTCTACACCGCGTCCGCCGTGGACGGCACCTGGCAGAAGAAGGCCCGGATCAACAACTGCTACTACGACGCCGGGCTGCTGATCGACGACAACGACACGATGTACGTCGCGTACGGCAACACCACCCTCAGCGTGGCCCAGTTGTCGGCGGACGGCACCAGCCAGGTCCGCGCCCAGCAGGTGTTCAGCACCCCGTCGAGCGTCGGGACGCTCGAGGGCTCCCGGTTCTACAAGCGGGGCAACTACTACTACATCTGGGTGACCCGGCCGGCCAACGGCCAGTACGTGCTGCGCTCGACCAGCCCCTGGGGGCCGTACGAGATGCGGCAGGTGCTGCTCAACATGCCGACCCCGGTCTCCGGCGCCGGCATCCCGCACCAGGGCGGTCTGGTGCAGACCCAGAACGGCGCCTGGTACTACATGGCGTTCGTCGACGCGTACCCCGGCGGCCGGATCCCGGTGATGGCGCCGATCAACTGGAGCTCGGACGGCTGGCCCAGTGTCCAGACCGTGAACGGCGGTTGGGGCGCCAGCTACCCGTTCCCGAACGTGCCGCGGCCACCACGCCAGGTCAAGTCGATGATCGGTCCGGACACCTTCGCCGGCCCGACGCTCGACCCGCGCTGGGAGTGGAACCACAACCCGGACACCACGAAGTACTCGCTCAACAACGGGCTGCGGTTGCAGACCGCCACGGTCACGAACGACCTGTACGCCGCCCGCAACACGCTGACCCACCGGATCCAGGGACCGACGTCGACCGCGACGATCCAACTGGACTACTCGACCATGCGCGACGGTGACCGGTCCGGACTGGCGATGCTGAGACATCTGTCGGCCTGGGTCGGCGTCCGTCGCGACAACGGACAGACGCGGGTCTCGATGGTCGACGGGCTCTCCATGGACAGCAACTGGAACACCACGAGCACCGGCACCGAACGGGCGAGCGCGGCGGTGTCCGGCGGCCGGATCTGGCTACGCATCAATGCGGACATCAGACCCGGCTCCGGCCGGCAGGCGAGGTTCTCCTACAGCACCGACGGAGTCAACTTCACCTCGCTCGGGCCGGCGTACACGCTGAACAACAACTGGCAGTTCTTCATGGGCTACCGGTACGGCATCTTCAACTACGCCACCTCGTCGCTCGGCGGTTCGGTCACCGTCAACCGTTTCGACCTCACCACTCCGTGATCCGACGCGGTGGGCCGGCGACCGCGGTCACCGGCCCACCGCGCCCACCGGTCAGTGCCCCCGACCTGGTCGCGTCAGGGTGACCCGGGCCGAGGCGGTCTTGGTCGGGTCGACCACCGACGTCGCCACGACGGTGAGCGACCGCGCCCTCTCCGTGGCGGCCACCGAGAGCCGGCCGTCCGCGGAGACCGTCGTCCGGGCCGAGGTCGCTCCCCGGACCGACCAGGTCACCGCCGGACTCACTCCGGGGTTGGTGGCCACCGTGGCGGCGAACGTCCGGTTGCCGCCCTTCTTCAGATGGGTGGTCGCGGGCGTCACCGACACCGAGTCGACGCCCGACCACAGGTGGTCCCGGGCGAAGATGGTGAAGAGTTGGCTCGCGGTCATCCCGTCGTGCGCGCCGGGCACCTGGGTCGTCGCGGCGGAGTAGCCGCGGGCCCGGAAGTTGTCGGCGATGGCGTTCTGCGCGTTGAGGTTGCCCTCGAAGACGCCGTTGCCGAGGAACACGAACAGGTCGTCGTCCCCGACCGCCGCCGCGACGTTGTCGTAGTCCTGCGCGCTCAGGGCCGGGTTGCCGGAGAAGTGGCCGTAGAACGCGAACGTGGTCGGGTAGCCCCGGATGACGTGGGCGCCGGTCATGCCGCCGTAGGAGAAACCGGCGTAGGCGCGTCCCTCACGCTCGGTCGAGACGTTGTACTTCCTCTCGATCAGCGGAAGGATCGTCTGCACCAGGTTGTTCGCGGCGTTCGTCTGGTTGTAGGAGGCGAAGCCGAGGCTGTCGCCGGTGAAGTGGTTGCCCATGGTGACCACCACCGTGGGTTCGATCTCGCCCCTGGCCGTCATGTTGTCCAGGATGTTCGGGACGTTCGCCGGGACCATGAAGTCGGTCTCGTCGCCGAAGATGCCGTGGGCGAGGTAGGCGACCTTGTACGGCTGCCTGCGCTTGGCGTCGTAGCCGGCCGGCAGGTAGACGCCGAGGTAGTGACCGCTGTCGCCGAGGATCGTGGTGTAGGGGATGTACCGGACGGTGCCCCGCTTCGCGCGGTCCGCGATCGGCAGCTCGTACTCCGCCCGCTGCTTCAGCACCGGATCGTTCTGCTTCTTGGCGTACGGCACGTACACGGCGTCGAGGACGTCGTTGTTGCGGACCCGGAACGAGGCGTCGCCCGGGGGACGGGGCTTGGTGGAGGCCGGGTCCCAGATCCGCTTGTTCTCCCACCCCTGCGTCGGGTCCCAGACCCGGTACCAGTAGCTGATCCCGCCGGCGTGCAGCGGAAGCGAGACCGACCAGTTTCCCCTGGCGTCCCTGGTCATGTCCCGGAGGAATTCGGTGCCCCCGGCGTGGTAGCGCCCCGGCTGCCACTCCTCAGGCTGGTACCGCGTGGTGCCGGTGTCCAGGTCGAGCAGGGTCAGGTCGCCGGCCAGGCGTACCTGGGTGGCGTTGGGGTTGCGGTAGACGAACGTGACGGTGTATCCGGTCGGTGACTTGTGGTCCGGCTTGACGGTGGCGCCCGGCGCGACCGCGGGGCGGTGCCTGCCGGCGACGGCAGCCGGCGCGGAGACGGTGACGCCGGCGCCTGCGCCGAGTGCCATGAGCGCGAGTAGCGAGATCGCACGGCTGAGCCGGCGTCCTCCGATCGCCTCTCTCATCGGGATGTGCTCCTGTCGTTTCTGGTCCGCTCAGGACCCCGGCGGGTCGTGTTCGGACACCGACGGCCGGGTGGTGGTGGCTGACCCGGAAATACGGACAGGGCCCCCTCCTGGACCCCTGAAATGCCTAGCTAAATCGCTTTAGCATAGGCAGTCTCACCGGGCGTGCCGCCCGGTGTCAAGGGCCCAGGAGGGGCGAGAGGCAGGCCCGAGGTCCGGGATCCGCGCCACGGACCTCGACGCCCCGCGCCTAACCGGTGATCACCGGCCAGGCATAGGCGAGCAGGGCGCACGCCGCCCCGAGCAGGGCGAGCGACACGCCCCGGGTGCGGACGGGCAACGCGGCGAGCGCGAGCAGGATGACCGCGACAAGATAGAGAAACGCTTGCACCGACATGGTTGTCTCCTCGGCATCGGCGGACGGGCGGTGTGCCCTCTACCCCCGCCGGCCCAGCCGGAAAACCCATGTCCGGATCGCGCGGGACACCGGATCGGCGCACCGGGTGGGAGGATCTGCCACATGCGACGCAGATCCCTGATCGTCGGCGCGGCGGCCGGCCTCGCCGCGCCCGTCGTCGCCGCCGGGGCGACGCCGGCAGCGGCAGCCCCTCCCGACGCCACCACCGACCCGCCCCGCCCACGGCCGCGCACCTGGACGCCGAGCAACCGGGCCAGCGGCCTCACCACCCTGCCGGCCACCACGCGGCAGGTCGTCGTGGTGACCGCGGCCAGTTGGAACACCAGCTACGCCACGCTTGAGACGTTCGCGAAGACCGATGGCCGCTGGACCCCGGTCTCGGCGGCGCTGTCCGCGCGGATCGGCTCCCAGTTCTTCAGCGACCACCACGTCGAGGGCGTCCCGACCACACCCACGGGTGTCTACTCGTTCGGCCCGACGATGTACGGCATCGCCGCGGATCCGGGCGTGAAACACCCCTACCACCGGATCGTCACCAACGACTGGTGGAACGAGAACCCGGCTTCGTCGGCCTACAACACGTTCCAGCACACGGCCACCAGTCCCGGCGGCTACAGCGAGGCGCTGTGGAAGGAGAAGCCGGCCTACACGCACTTCGCGGTGATCACCTACAACATGACGCCGAACGTGTCGAAGCCGGTGCCGAACGCGGGCAGCGGGATCTTCCTGCACGAGTTCAGCGCGACGCCCTCCGGTCCCACCGCCGGCTGCGTCAGCCTGTCGCACGCCGACCTGGTCGGCGTGCTCCGGTGGCTGGACCCGGCGGCCCAGCCGCGCATCGTGATGTGCCCGCTGGACAGCCTCGGCCGCTACTGACCTGCCCCTCACCCAGGACGTGCCACGGCCCGGCGCGGAGCGTCATGCTCCACGCCGGGCCGCGACGTCGGGCAGGGTCAGCTCGCCGTGCAGCTGGCCGTCCCGCCAGGGCCGGTGCCGTTGCCCTGGAAGCCGAAGTTTGTCGTCTGCCCGGCGCCGACGTGTCCGTTGTAGCCCACGTTCGTGAACTTGACGGTCCCGCTGGTGCCGCTTGCCTGCGCGCTCCAGACGCCGGTGATCGCGGCGCCGCTGGGCAGCGTGATGGTCACGGTCCAGCCGTTGATGTCCGCGGAGCCGGCGGTGACGTTCACGCTCGTGGTGAAGCCACCGGGCCACTGGTTGACCGAGAACGAGGCGGAGCAGCCGTTACCGGTCGGCGGCGGCGTGGTGGTGGGGGGAGCCGTGGTCGGCGGCGCGGTCGTCGGCGGAGCCGTGGTCGGCGGCGCGGTCGTCGGCGGGGCCGTGGTCGGCGGCGCGGTGGTCGGCGGGTTGGGCGCGCCGTTGGCCAGGCTGTAGGCCAGGTCCGGCTGGAACGAACCGGCCGTGTAGCGGCAGCCGTCCGCCTCACCCGGCGGCTTCACCCAGAGGTAGGCGTCGATGTTGCCGTCGCCGGTGTTCGTCGTCGGGTACTGCCCGATGCGCCGGTCGGTGTTGTCGTCGGCGCACCAGTCGCCGCTGGCGCCCCCGTTGCGGCTGGTGTCGATGACCTGACGCTTGCCCGAGATGCCCATGCCGTTGAGGGCGGAGATGACCGCCCGGCCGAAGTTCGCCTCGCTCGAGGTGGGGTTGAAGTTCGACACGTTGGTGAAGAAGCCGTCGGCGTACTGCACGCCGGCGTTCCGGAGCCGGTTGGCCGTCTCGTTGGCGCTGTTCCAGGTGGAGTGGCCGCCGTCGAGGTACACCTTGGCGTTGGGGTTGCCCGCCTTGATGGTCCGGGTGGCCGTCGAGATCGCCTGGTTGCGCGCGTTCAGCTCGGCGCTGCTCAGGCACGTCAGCAGGGCGAGCGAGTCGGTCTCCAGGATGATGATGGCGGTCTGGTTGCCCAGGCCGCGGGCGAAGTTGGACACCCACGTCTGGTACTGGTTGAGGTCGGGCGCCCCACCGGCGCTGGCCCCGCCGCAGTCCCGGTTGGTGATCTCGTAGACCGACAGCACCGGGATCTGCTGCGCCGCGTTGGCGGCGCCGATGAACCCGGAGACCTCGGACTGGATGGTCGACGGGTTGAAGTTGGCGAACCAGCGGGCCTGCGGCTGGCTCGCGATCTTGTCCCGGATGACGGCGGCGCGCGAGTCGCCGGAGTTGGCGGCGGTCCAGCGGACGACCGCCGACGTCGGGTCGCGGTAGAGCGATCCGGAGAGCGTGCCGGCGGAGGCGCCGCCGACGGTGAGACCGATGGCGGCGGCGGTGGCGCCCGCGACGGCCGCCGCGCCGAGCGCCGCCGATCTGCGGCGGCGCAGCGGAGAGAGGATAGCCACGACGTGTTTCCTCCTGATCACATTGGTGTATCTAAGTTCATGGGAGCGTTCCCATGGACGGTAGCGGAGCCGGGCAGCGCTGCCAAGATGTGAAGCGCTTCGATAAAGTTCGATGCGAGCGCGGCTGCACTACCCTCGCGCCGTGGACACCACCGAGATCGACGCGCCGGTCGTCAGCGTGACCGTCTATCCGGACCGGGCGCGGGTCACCCGCCGCGGCACCCTCCGGCTTCCCGCCGGCGACCATCGGGTACGCCTCGCGCCGCTCCCGTCGGGCCTGCGGCACGACTCGATCCGGGTCGGCGGACGGGGCGCGGCCACCGTGCTGGGCGTGGACGTGACCGCCCGACGGCAGGCCCACAGCACCGACGCGCAGGTGGTCGGCCTGGAGCAGCGGCGTCGCGAACTCGCCGACGAGCTGGCCGAGGTCGAGGACGCGGACGGGGTCGAGGAGCAGCGCGACGCGTTCCTCACCCGATTGGCCGAGCGCGCCGGCGGCACGTACGCCCGGGCGCTCGCCGCCGGCGACGCGGCGCCGGCCGACGTGGCAGCCTTCACCGACTCGGTGGCCGCGCAGCTCAGCGACGTCCGGTCCCGCCGACGCGGGCTGGCCCGGCGGCGCACCGAGCTGGCCGAGGAGCTGGCCGCGGTCGATCGCGACCTCGACGCGGCGCGCGGCAAGCGGGAGCCGGACCGGCTGGCCGCCGACGTGACCGTCTCGGTGGCGGACGACGACGCCGACGTCGAGCTGGAACTGACCTACCTGGTGGACGGGGCCCGCTGGCAACCCTCCTACGACCTGCGGCTCGTCGACGACACCATGACCGTCACCTGGTTCGCGCTCGTCAGCCAGGGCACCGGCGAGGACTGGCCGGAGTGCGAACTCCGGCTCTCCACCGCGCGGCCGGCGGCGACGGCCGGCGTACCCGAATTGTCGCCCTGGTATCTCGACCGGCTCCGGCCGGCGCCCCCGCGGGCCGCGGCGGCGGACCTGCCGATCGGGATGTCGCCGCCCGCGGCGCCCGGCGCGGCGCCGACCGGCGTCGGATTCGCCAGGTCCGTGGCCCACCGGCCCCGGGTCCGGGAGAGCGTCGCCGAGGTGGAGCAGGGGGTCGGCGCGGCCACCTACCGACCGGCCCGGCCGGTGGCGGTGCCGGCCGACGGCAGCGCCCATCGGGCCACCATCGCGGTGCTGGAGCTGCCGGCCCGGCTGGACCACGTGACCGTGCCGATCCGCGCCGCCGAGGCCCACCTGCGGGCGACGGTACGCAACACGTCGGCGCACACGCTGCTGCCCGGCCCGGCGGCGGTGTTCCACGGCGCCGACTTCGTCGCCGCCACCCGGCTGCCGACGTGGGCGCCGGGCGAGGAGACCGAGTTGGCGCTCGGCGTGGACGACCGGCTGCGGGTGGAGCGGAAACTGCACCGGCGCACCGAGACGAAGGCCACGCTCTCCTCGACCCGGCGGCGGGAGGTGGAGCACCGGATCACCGTCGCCAACCACACGCCCCGGGCCGCGACGGTCGAGGTACGCGACCAACTGCCGGTGTCCCGCGACGAGGCGGTGGTGGTGCGGGAGACGACGCTGGCGCCGCCGCCGGCGGAGCGTACCGAACTGGGGGAACTGACCTGGCGGCTGTCGCTCGCGCCGGGCGACACCAGCGAGATCACTCTGGGCTTCCGGGTGGAGATGCCGAAGGGCGTCGAGCTCACCGGTTGGCGCGAGTAGACGTTAAGCGGGGCCCCTTCCTATGCGGAATGCGTTAAGAAGGGGCCCCGCCTTGCAGGTCAGTGGCGACGACGTCCGTACGCGCCGGCGGCGATGTAGACGCCGACCGCGGCGAAGATGATCTGTAGTGCCAGCTCGATCCAGTCGATGCCGGAGGTGTCGTCGACGCCGAACAGGCCGGCGACGAGGGTGCCCAGGAGCGCGGCGACCACACCGATGACAAGCGTGAGCCAGATCGGGATGTCCTGCTTGCCCGGCACCACCAGGCGACCGAGCGCGCCGATGATGAGACCGATGATGATCGCGATGAAGAAGCCGGTAACTTCCACGGGACCCGTCCTGTTCTTCCGAGAGTCTGACGTCCCGTTCGGTGCCCCGCACGACCTGCGGCCCAAACGCGAGAGTTGCTTCTTTCACGCAACTGTCATGGCCGATCCCGCCCGGCCCGGGGCGGATCGGCCCGGAACGGCCCGGTCAGCGGTCCACCGGCTGCCGTCGCCGGGGCCCGCCGAGGGTGTCCTCCCGGTCGATCCGCAGCTCCCGCTCCAGCTCGGCGACCACCGTACGCAGGTCGTCCAGGCGCTGGCTGATCGCGATCCGGTCCAGTTCGTCCGGCACCCCGTCGCCGTCGGAGTCGTAGTCCGACGCCAGCCCCTCGGTCATCTCCAGCCGGCGCGCCTCCTCCATCGAGTTGACGATGACGGCGATGAGGATGTTGAGCAGCAGGTTGACCGCGATCATCACGAAGCTGACGTAGTAGAGCAGCGTCCACGTCGACACCTCCAGGCCCTGTTCCAGCAGGTCGGGCAGCGTCTCCAGGGACAGCAGCACGAACAGCGTCACAAGTGAGCGACCGATGTCGCCGTACTGCTGCGGGTAGCGGTCGCCGAAGATGAGCCAGCCGACCATCCCGTAGACGTAGAGGGTGACCCCGGCGAGCGCGAGGAACGCCGCCACGCCGGGCAGGCTGCGCCACAGCGCCGTGACGATGGTGCGCAGGCCGGGCGAGAAGCGGACCAGCCGCAGCACCCGGGCCACCCGGACGAACCGCAGCACCGCCGGGTCGCCGTGCAGCCCCGGCACGAAGATCGCCACGGTCACCAGCAGGTCGAACACGTTCCAGCCGTGCCGGAAGAAGTCCTGCGGCCGGCGGCCGTACGCGAGCACCCGGATGGTGATCTCCACGACGAAGACCACCCGGAACATCAGCTCGGTCCAGCGCAGCGCCGTCGCGGTGGCCCCCGAGTGCGGGTACGTCTCGATGCCCAGCACCGCGCCGTTGGCCATGATCAGCACCACGATCGCGATCTCGAACGGCCGGGACGCGACGATCCGGGCACACCGGGTCGCCACCGTCCCGGACTCCGCGCCGCCCGGACGGCGCACCCCCCGCTGGGCCGGCACCTCACCTCGCCGGTCAACCATCCCGACACCCTATGGGGTCACCGCCGGGCGACCGCGCTCACAGCCAGCCGCGACGCTTGAACAGCAGATAGAGCGCGCCGCACACGGCGAGCATCAGGGCCACCGCGAACAGGTAGCCGTACCGCCAGCCCAGCTCCGGCATGTGGGTGAAGTTCATCCCGTAGACGGTGCCGATCAGGGTGGGCGCGAACAGGATCGCCGCCCAGGCGGACACGCGCTTGACCTCCTCGTTCTGCTCAAAACTGGCGGCGGTGAGACTGCGCATCTCCTCGTTCTGCGCCTGCGACACCAGGGTCGCGTTGACGGTGAGGATGCTCTGCAACAGGTGCCGGAAGCCGTCCACCCGCTCCACCACCTGGATGAGGTGGTCGGCCACGTCCCGCAGCCGGCGGCGCAGCTCCTCGTCCGTGCCGTAGCGCTCGAAGCCGTCGGTGAGCGCCTCGACCACCTTCAGCAGCGGCCTCGCCGCCCGCTGGAACTGGATCACCTCGCGGCTCAGTTGGTAGATGCGGCGGCTCGCGTTCGGGTCGCCGCCGAACACCTCGGTCTCCACCTCGTCGATGTCGTTCTCCAGCCCGGCCACCACCGGCGCGTAGCCGTCGACCACCCGGTCGAGCACCGCGTACAGGACCGCCTCGGGGCCGAGCCGGAGGACACCCGGCTCGGCCTCCAGCCGCCGCCGCACGGCGGCCAGGTCCGGCGCGCCGCCGTGCCGGACCGTGATCACGAACCCGGGTCCGAGGAACAGGTGCAGCTCGGCGAACTCGACCGCCTCCCGCGCGTCGAGATAGCGGGCGGCGCGCAGCACCACGAACAGGGTGTCGTCGTACCGCTCCAGCTTCGGCCGCTGGTGCGCGTTGATCGCGTCCTCGACGGCCAGCTCGGGCAGCCGGAACTCGGCGGCCAGCGAGACGATCTGCGCCCGGCTCGGCCCGCGCAGGCCGATCCAGGCCATCGCGCCGTCGAGGTGCTGGAGACAGCGGTACGTGTCGGCGAGGCCGCCCGGCGAGGCACGCCGTACGCCGTCGACGTAGACGCCGCTGTCGACCAGCCCGGCCGCGTGCTCCGGCTCCGCCGCGCCGGCGGCGTGCTCGTCCAGACGCCTGCCGAACCCCTCCGGCGGCGGTGCCGCGAACCGGTCGCCCGCCATACCCCTCCCCGCTGCTCGGCCGGCTCGCCGAGTCCCCCGCGGCGGCCGGCGCAAACGTCAGGGCCGGTAGCGGTAGCCCATGCCCGGCTCGGTGATCAGATGCCGGGGCCGGGCCGGGTCGTCCTCCAGCTTGCGCCGCAACTGGGCCAGGTACTGCCGCAGGTAGTTGGTCTCCTGGTCGTATCCCGGCCCCCACACGTCGTGCAGCAGTTGCCGCTGGCTGACCAGCTTGCCCGGGTTGCGCAGCAGCTTCTCCAGCACGGCCCACTGGGTCGGGGTCAGCCTGACCTCCGTACCGTCGTCCCGGGTGACGGTCCGGTCGGCCAGGTCGACGGTGTGGCGGCCGACCCGCAGCGCGGGGACGTCCGGCGTGGCCGGGCCCGACCGGCGGGTCACCGCGCGGATCCGGGCGAGCAGCTCGTCCACCCCGAACGGCTTGGTCACGTAGTCGTCGGCGCCCGCGTCCAGCGCGGCGACCTTGTCCTCGCTGCCGGCCCGCCCGGAGAGCACGATGATCGGCACGGCGGTCCAGCCGCGCAGCCCACGGATCACGTCGGTGCCGTCCAGGTCGGGCAGGCCGAGATCGAGCACCACCAGGTCCGGCGGGTGCCCGGCGGCGGCCCGCAGCGCGGCGGCGCCGCTGTCGGCCACGTCGACGTCGTAGCCGCGGACCCGCAGGTTGATCCGCAGGGCGCGCAGGATCTGCGGTTCGTCGTCGACGACCAGGATGCGGGTCACTGCGGCGGCCCTCCCGAATCGGTGGCGGCCGGCAGCCGCAGCACCATGGTGAGGCCGCCGCCGGGCGTGGTCTCCGGGGTGATGCTGCCACCCATCGCCTCGGCCAGCCCCCGCGACAGCGCCAGCCCGAGCCCCACCCCGGTCTGGTTGTCCCGGTCGCCGAGGCGCTGGAACGGCAGGAACACATGCTCCCACTGGTCCTCGGGAATGCCCGGCCCGGTGTCGATCACCCGCAGCTCCACCTGGCCGGCGTGCGCGCTGCCGACGACCGTCGGCGGCCGTCCGGGCGGGCTGTGCCGCAGCGCGTTGGCGACGATGTTGACGAGCACCCGTTCCAGCAGGCCGGGGTCGGCACGCGCCGCCGGCAGGTCCGCCGGGATGTCCGTGGTCACCTCGGCCGCCGCGTCGCCCAGCTCGTCCAGGGCCCGGGGTACGACGTCCTCCAACCCGACCGCGGTGGCGGTGACGCCGAGCGCGCCGGCCTGCAACCGGCTCATGTCGAGCAGGTTCGCCACCAACCGGCCCAGCCGGTCCAGCGACTCGTCGGCGGTGGCCAGCAACTCCTCCCGGTCCGCCGCGTCGAACTCGACGTCGGGGCTGCGCAGGCTGCTCACCGCGGCCTTGGCCGAGGCCAGCGGCGTACGCAGGTCGTGGCTGACGGCGGCCAGCAGCGCGGTGCGCATCCGGTCGGCGGCGGCGAGTGGGCGGGCGGTGGCCGCCTCCTCGGCCAGCCGCTCCTGCCGCAGCGCGACGGCGGCCTGGGCGGCGAACGCCTCCACCACCCGCCGGTCGGCCGCCTCCAGTCGCCGCCCGGCGAGCACCACGCTGAGCCGCTCGTCCACGGGCACCACGGTCTCCCCCGCGCTCGGGCTGCCGGGGGGCCGCTCGCCGACGCTCGCCACCACCCGCCAGGCGGCCTCGTCGGCGGATCGGGCCGGCCGCCCCTCGGCCCCGACGGTCAGCTCCAGCACGCTCACCGCGCGCAGCCCGAAGGTCTCCCGCAGCCGGTCCAGCAGCGCGGGCAGGGGTCGCTCCCCGCGCAGCACGCTTCCCGCGACGGTGGCCAGGGTCTGCGCGTCGGCGGACGCCCGGGCCGCCTCCCGGGTGCGCCGGGCCGCCACGTCGACCACCCCGCTCACCGCGACCGCGACGCCGACGAACACGGCAAGCGCGAGGAGGTTGTCCGCCTGGGCGATGGTGAGCGTGTGGAACGGCGGGGTGAAGAACCAGTTGAGCAGCAGCGAGCCGCCGAGCGCGGCGACGAGCGCCGGCCACAGTCCGCCGACGAGCGCCACCCCGACCACGCCGGCGAGGAAGAGCAGGATGTCGTTGGTCAGGGTGAGGTCGGGCAGCGTCCGCAGCAGCAGCGTGAGCAGCGGCATGCCGAGCACGGCCAGCGCGTACCCGAGCAGCCGGCGGCGGCGGGACAGCGCGGCCGGCGGCGCCCCGCCGCGGCCCCGCCCCGCCTCCGGGTGGGTGACCAGGTGCACGTCGATCGGGCCGGAGAGCGCGGTGGTGGTCACCCCGACGCCCCGGGCGAACACCTGGGCGAACCGACCGCGCCGGCTGGCGCCGAGCACGAGCTGGGTGGCGTTGACGCCGCGCGCGAAGTCGAGCAGCGCCACCGGGACGTCGGTGCCCAGCACCTGGTGGTACGTGCCGCCGAGGCTCTCCACGAGCACCCGCTGCCGGGCCAGCAGGGCCGGGTCCGCGCCGGCCAGCCCGTCGCTGCGGGCCACGTGCACGGCGAGCAGGTCGGCGCCCCTGCCGCGGGCGGCGATCCGGGCCGCCCGGCGGACCAGCGTCTCGCCCTCGGGGCCGCCGGTGAGCGCCACGACCACCCGCTCCCGCGTCTCCCAGGTGTCGGCGATGCCGTGCTGGGCCCGGTACGCGCCGAGCTGCTCGTCGACCTTGCCGGCCAGCCAGAGCAGCGCCAGCTCGCGCAGCGCGGTGAGGTTGCCGACCCGGAAGTAGTTGCCGAGCGCCGCGTCGATCCGGTCGGGCCGGTAGATGTTGCCGTGCGCCATCCGGCGGCGTAGCGCCTCCGGCGTCATGTCCACCAGCTCGACCTGCCCGGCCGCGCGGACCACCTGGTCCGGCACGGTCTCCCGCTGGGTGGTGCCGGTGATCTGCGCGACGACGTCGTTGAGCGATTCCAGGTGCTGCACGTTGACCGTGGACAGCACGCTGATCCCGGCGTCCAGCAGCTCCTGGACGTCCTGCCAGCGCTTGTCGTGCCGGGCGCCGGGGACGTTGGTGTGGGCCAGCTCGTCGACCACCGCCACCTCGGGCCGGCGGGCCAGCACCGCGTCGAGGTCCATCTCGGTGAACTCGACGCCCCGGTAGCTCACCGCCCGGCGCGGCACCACCTCCAGGTCACCGATCATGGCGGCGGTGTGCGGCCGACCGTGCGTCTCGACCAGGCCGACCACCACGTCGGCGCCGCGCTCGGCCCGACGCCGGGCCTCTTCGAGCATGGCGTACGTCTTGCCCACCCCGGGGGCCGCCCCGAGATAGATCCGCAGTTCACCCTTGCCCACCACCCCATCCTCCCCGAGGAAAGGAGGGGGCCCCGCTTAACGCATTCGGTAGAGGCGGGGCCCCTTTTTAACACCTGCCACCCTCAGCGCGGCGGGAACTCCCGGTCCAGCGCGAGGTTGAGGTCCAGCACGTTCACGGCGGGCTCGCCCAGGAAGCCGAGCGACCGCCCGGCGGTGTGCTCCCGGACCAGCCGGCGGACCGCCCCCGGGTCCGCCCCACGCTCCCGCGCCACCCGGGCCACCTGGATCTCCGCGTACGCCGGGGAGATGTCCGGGTCGAGACCGCTGCCGCTTGCGGTGACCGCGTCGGGCGGCACGGCCGGCTCCGCCGGGGCGTCTCCCCGGACCGGGGTGACCACGCCGCCCTCGGCCACGTAGTCGCGGCCGGGCCGCGCCGGCTCGACCGGGACTCCCTGCCAGGTCGACACGAACGGCGTCGCCGGCGCGGCCTGGTTGACGCTGACCACCCGGGTGATCCGGCCGGTCAGGCCGTCGGCGCGGAACACGGCCAGCACCGCGCCGACCCCGTCCGGCGTGCAGTACGGGCGCCGCCCGTCCACGCCGTCCAGCTCACCGACCGCCTTGCTGCGCGCGCAGACCTGGGTGAGCAGGCTCGGCGTGGAGTCGGCGGGGTCGGCGGCGAGCGTGTCCACCACGCTCTCCGGACCCAGGTTGCTGGCAGAGGTGGCGGTCGGGTCGTAGCCGTCGCCGGCCGCGGACGGCCGGGACTGGAAGTAGCGCGGGACGGGGTCGCCGTCCGCGTCGGTGAACGACTGGCCGATCAGCGAGCTGCCGACGGTCCGGCCGTCGACCGTGACCAGCGAGCCGTCCGCCCGGCCGTCCAGGCCGGGGATCCGACCGACGACGACCAGAGCGAGCGGGTACGCGAGCCCGAGCAGCACGGTGAGGACGAGCAGGGCGCGCAGGGCGGCGAGGTGTTGGGCGAGCCAACTGGGCAGACGCATCACGAGATCCCCGGGATGAACTGGACGAGCAGGTCGATGAGTTTGATGCCGACGAACGGCACCACGATGCCGCCGAGGCCGTACCGCAGCAGGTTGCGGCCGAGCAGCTTCGAGGCGCTGGCCGGGCGGTAGCGGACGCCCCGCAGGGCCAGCGGGATCAACGCGACGATGACGATCGCGTTGAAGATGACCGCGGACAGGATCGCCGACTCGGGGCTGGCCAACCGCATCACGTTGAGCCGGTCCAGGGACGGGTAGATGCCGGCGAACATGGCCGGGATGATCGCGAAGTACTTCGCGAGGTCGTTGGCGATGCTGAACGTCGTCAATGCGCCCCGCGTGATCAGCAACTGCTTGCCGATCTCCACGATCTCGATCAGCTTGGTCGGGTCGGAGTCGAGGTCGACCATGTTGCCGGCCTCCTTCGCGGCCGACGTGCCGGTGTTCATGGCCACCCCGACGTCCGCCTGGGCCAGCGCGGGCGCGTCGTTGGTGCCGTCGCCGGTCATGGCGACCAGCCGTCCGCCCTCCTGCTCCTTGCGGATCAGGGCGAGCTTGTCCTCCGGCGTGGCCTCGGCGAGGAAGTCGTCCACGCCGGCCTCGTCCGCGATGGCCTTCGCGGTACGCGGGTTGTCTCCGGTGATCATCACGGTCCGGATGCCCATCCGGCGCATCTCGTCGAAGCGCTCCCGCATGCCGGCCTTGACGACGTCCTTGAGATGGATGACGCCGAGGACGCGGGCCGGTTCGCCGGCGACGTGCTCGGCGACCACGAGCGGGGTGCCGCCGGTGCCGCTGATCGCGTCGACCACGTCACCGACCTGTTCGGTCGGGTGGCCGCCGTGTTCGCGTACCCACGTCATCACCGCGGCGGCGGCGCCCTTGCGGATCCGCCGGTCGCCGCCGTCGGCGGCCAGGTCGACGCCGCTCATCCGGGTCTGCGCGGTGAACGGCACGAAGGTGGCGTGCGGGATGAGACCGGGCTCGCGCTCGCGCAGCCCGAAGCCGTTCTTGGCCAGCACCACCACCGAACGCCCCTCCGGCGTCTCGTCGGCCAGGCTGGACAACTGCGCCGCGTCCGCGACCGTGGCCGCGTCCACGCCGGCCACCGGCAGGAACTCGGCGGCCTGCCGGTTGCCCAGGGTGATCGTGCCGGTCTTGTCCAGCAGCAGCGTGTTGACGTCACCGGCCGCCTCGACCGCCCGCCCGCTCATGGCGAGCACGTTGCGCTGGACGAGGCGGTCCATGCCGGCGATGCCGATGGCGGACAGCAGCGCGCCGATGGTGGTCGGGATGAGGCAGACCAGGAGGGAGGCCAGCACGATGCCGGCGACGCCGGAGTCGGTGATCGCCTGCGTGTCCGGTGCGGCGGCCTGGTAGCCCTTGGCGAAGATCGCCAACGGCTGGAGCGTGACGACCGCGAGCAGGAAGATGATCGTCAGCGCGGCCAGGAGGATGTTGAGCGCGATCTCGTTCGGCGTCTTCTGCCGGTCGGCGCCCTCGACCAGGGCGATCATCCGGTCGATGAAGCTCTCCCCCGGTTTCTGCGTGATCCGGACGACGATCCGGTCGGAGAGGACCCGGGTGCCGCCGGTGACCGCGCTGCGGTCCCCGCCGGACTCCCGGATCACCGGGGCGGACTCACCGGTGATCGCCGACTCGTCGACGCTGGCGATGCCCTCGACCACGTCGCCGTCGCCCGGAATGATCTGCCCGGCTTCGACCAGGACGATGTCGCCCTGGTTGAGCTGCGGCGCGGGCACCGCCTCGTCCCGGTAGGCGTCGGCCGCCCCGCCCGGAGTCCAGCCGAGCAGGCGGGTGGCGATGGTGTCCTGCTTGGCCCGGCGCAGCGTGTCGGCCTGTGCCTTGCCCCGCCCCTCGGCGACCGCCTCGGCCAGGTTGGCGAAGAGCACGGTCAGCCAGAGCCAGATCGTGATGGCCCCGGCGAACACCGACGGGTCGACGATCGCGAGGACGGTGGTGAACAGCGCGCCGACCTCGACGATCAGCATCACCGGGTTGCGCCACAGGGTGCGCGGATCAAGCTTGCGCAGCGCGTCGGGCAGGGACGCGATCAACCGGCGTGGGTCGAGCAGTCCGCCGCCGACCCGGTCGGCGGTGTCGAGAGGTGCCGTCATGTCCTTGTCTCTCATGGTGGTCACAGCCCTTCGGCCAGCGGGCCGAGCGCGAGCGCGGGCAGGAAGGTCAGCGCGACGAGGATGACCGTGACGCCGACGACCATGCCGACGAAGAGCGGCCGGTGGGTGGGCAGGGTGCCCTCGGACGGGGGCGTGGGCTGCTGGCGGGCCAGCGAGCCGGCCAGCGCCAGCGCGAAGATGATGGGCAGGAACCGGCCGAGCAGCATGCAGAGGCCCAGGGCGGTGTTCCACCACGGCGTGCTCACGGTGATGCCGGCGAACGCCGAGCCGTTGTTGTTGCTCGCCGAGGTGAACGCGTAGAGCACCTCCGACGTCGCGTGCGGGCCGACGTTGAGCGCGGTCGAGTTGCTGCCGGTGGCGAACGCGGCGGCCGAGCCGGCGAGCACAAGCGCCGGGGTGATCAGGAAGTACGTCGAGGCGAGCTTGATCTCGCGCGAGCCGATCTTCTTGCCCAGGTACTCCGGTGTGCGTCCGACCATCAGACCGGCGACGAACACGGTGATCACCGCGAGGATCAGCAGGCCGTACAGGCCGGCGCCGACACCGCCGGGGGCGACCTCGCCGAGCATCATGTTGATCATCGGCATCATGCCGCCCAACGCGGTGTACGAGTCGTGGAACGAGTTGACCGCGCCGGTCGAGGTGAGCGTGGTGGCCGCCGCGAAGGTGGCCGAGTTCGACACGTCGAAGCGCACCTCCTTGCCCTCGAACGCCGCGCCGACCGCCTGCGGCACCGTGCCGTGCCCGGTCAGCTCGAAGACGTTGGTCAGGGTGATGCTGGCGAGCGCGAGGATCGCCATCACGGCGGCGATCGCGTAGCCCTGCCGGTTCTGCCCGACCATCCGGCCGAAGACCCGGGGCAAACTGAACGGGATCACCAGGAGCAGGAAGATCTCCAGCCAGTTCGTCCACGCGGTGGGGTTCTCGAACGGGTGGGCGCTGTTGACGTTGTAGAAGCCGCCGCCGTTCGTGCCGAGTTCCTTGATCACCTCCTGGCTGGCCACCGGCCCGCCGGTGATCGTCTGACCGCCGCCGGTCAGCGTGGTCACGTCGGTGCCGCCGGAGAGGTTCTGCACCACCCCGCCGAGCATCAGCACGACCGCGCCGACCACCGCGATCGGCAGCAGGATCCGCAGCGTGATCCGGGTCAGGTCGACCCAGAAGTTGCCCAGCTCGCCGGTACGGCTGCGGGCGATGCCCCGCACCAGCGCCACCGCGACGGCGATGCCCACCGCGGCGGAGACGACGTTCTGCACCGCCAGGCCGGCCATCTGCACCAGGTGGCCCATGGTCGACTCACCCGCGTACCACTGCCAGTTGGTGTTGGTCACGAACGACACCGCGGTGTTCCACGCGCCGTGCGGCACCACCGGGTCGAGGCCCAGCGAGAGCCACAGGTGGTCCTGCAGGCGCTGGAACGCGTACAGGAACAGGATCGAGACGGCCGAGAAGGCCAGCAGGCTGCGGGCGTACACGCCCCACGTCTGCTCGGCGGCCGGGTCGACGCCGACCAGGCGGTAGATTCCCCGCTCGACGCGGGCGGACCGGGTGCCGGAGACCACCCGGTACATGTGGTCGCCGAACGGCCGGTGGACGGCCACCAGCGCCACCACCAGCGACAGCACAAAGAGCACCCCGGCTGTGGTCGTGCTCATCAGAAGCGCTCCGGGAACAGCAGGGCGGCGACCAGGAACACGCCCAGTCCGATCGCCAGCATCAGGCCGGCGGCGTTGACGGCGCTCACAGCTTCTCCACCCCCCGCACCACGAGGGCGAGAGCCACGAACAGCCCCACCGTCAGCAACACGAACAGCACGTCAGACACGGCTGACCACTCCTTGCGAGTTGTCCGCGCGACCGCCTCCCGGTCGCCGGGCAATCACAACGCCAGGTCGAGCTGACGGACAGGGGTCATGACGCGACCATCACGCCGGACGGCGGATTCTTGACGCGCCTTTCACGCCGGACGGCCGGAGTGGCACAAATCGGGCAGGGCGAAGCGTCGGTGCGGTTCAGACGGCGCGGAAGGCAGGACTCCGACCGGAGGCCGTGGAAGGTCGCCGGGTCACTCGTCGACCGTGCGGTGGACGGCGGCCGGAGCCGGCCGCCGTACCCTCATTCAGCGTGGCATCTCCCGCCAGCCGGTGCCGCTCGACCGCCAGGCCCCGGCGAGGATGCTCGCCGAGCCGCGGCTCGGGCACTGCTGGATCTTCGACCGACCGGCGGCGCCGCCGATCTGGGCCTGAACCTGCCAGCGCTGCCCGTCGGTGCAGATGTAGACGTCGCGCCGCCCACGCGGGATGCTGACGCCGTTCCACCAGTGTTCCTCGACGACCATGCCGTGACCGTACCGCAGGTGACCCGGTCCGGCCCAGACCTGGAAATCCCATCGACCGTCGCCAGCGCGCGGGTTAGCGTCCTGGCAACCGTCACTCCGAGACCGCGAAGAGGGTGTTTTGGTGCCCGTGCCGACCGCGCCGAACCGGATCGACCTGCCCACGACCCTCTTCCATCGGAGTGACCACATTGGACCTGCCACGTAGCTTCACCATCCGCGAGGGCGACCTCCGCATCCTCAACCCGTTCGACGAGGCCAAGCTGGCCACCTTGGGCCGGGTGATCAAGCTCGCCCCCGGCGCCGAGCTGCTGGACCTGTGCAGCGGCAAGGGCGAGCTGCTCTGCACCTGGGCCCGGGACCACGGGATCACCGGCACCGGGGTCGACATCAGCACCGGGTTCACCGCCGCCGCCCGGGACCGCGCGGCGGAACTGGGCGTCGGCGACCGGGTCCGGTTCGTGCACGGTGACGCCGCCGCGTACGTTCCGGAGCAGCCGGTCGACGTGGCCGCCTGCGTCGGCGCGACCTGGATCGGCGACGGCGTCCCCGGCACCCTGGACCTGCTCGACCGCGCGCTGCGGCCCGGCGGCATGGCGCTTGTCGGCGAGCCGTACTGGCGGCAGGACCCGCCGGACGCCGAGGCCGTGACCGCCTCGCACGCCCGGTCCCGGGACGACTTCCACGACCTGCCCGGCCTGGTCCGGCTCTTCGGCGGGTGCGGCTGGGACCTGGTCGAGATGGTCCTCGCCGATCAGGACAGCTGGGACCGGTACGCCGCCGCGCACTGGCTGAACCTGCGCCGCTGGCTGGACGCCAACCCGGACGACGAACTGGCCCCGGAGCTGCGGCGGGAGCTGACCGAGGATCCGCTCAGTTACGTCCGTTTCCGGCGCGAGTATCTGGGTTGGGGAGTGTTCGCGCTACTGCGTCGCTGATGCGGTGCCCGCCCGGCCGGCTCGGCGGATGGCCGGCCGGCCGGGCTTAGCGGGTGGCTACGCAGGGTAAAGGAAGATCATGGGACAGTTGCGCACGTCGCCGCCGCCGCCACAGGCCGCCCAACTGGAGCGGTGGGTGCTCGACACCCCCGAGGAGCTTCGCGACGTACGGGCGTCGCTGCGCGACGCGCTGAACCGGCACGGGCTGGTGCAGGGCGAGGACCTGGACGAGGTGCCGCACATGGTCCTGCTCGTCGCCACCGAGCTGGCCAGCAACGCGCTCCGGCACGGACGGCCGCCCACCATCGTCACGCTGCTGGCCACCGACGACCGCTTCCTGCTCGACGTGGCCGACCACGACGTCAGCTCGGTGCCGGAGCTGTCCGACATCAGCCCGACGGACTCCGGCGGGCGCGGGCTGTTCCTGGCTCAGTCGATCTCGCTCGACGTCGGCTGGTACGCCACCGGCTCCTCCAAGCACATCTGGGCCGCGTTCTCCCGGTAGGGCTCAGAAACCGGAGACCGGATGCGGCACGTACGGCGCTTCCAACTCCGCCACCTCGGCGTCGGTCAGCTCCAGCTCCAGCGCGGCCACCGCGTCGGTCAGGTGGTGCGGCTTCGTCGCGCCCACGATCGGCGCGGTGACCGCCGGGTTGCGGGCCACCCAGGCCAACGCCACCTGGGCGCGCGGCACCCCACGCTGCGCGGCCACCCGGCCCACCGCGTCGATCACCGCCCGGTCGTGCTCCTCGGTACGCGCGTAGAGCTTGCGGCCGAACTCGTCGGTCTCCGCCCGCGCGGTCCGCTCCCCCGGATCGCGGGTCAGCAGGCCGCGGGCCAACGGGCTCCACGGGATCACCGCGATCCCCTCGTCGCGGCAGAGCGGCATCATCTCCCGCTCCTCCTCGCGGTAGAGCAGGTTGTAGTGGTTCTGCATGGAGACGAAACGGGTCCAGCCGTGCCGCTCGGCGGCCCAGAGCGCCTTGGCGAACTGCCAGGCGTACATCGACGAAGCGCCCAGGTAGCGGACCTTGCCGGCCCGGACCAGGTCGTGCAGCGCCTCAAGCGTCTCCTCGATCGGGGTGACCGGGTCGAGGCGGTGGATCTGGTAGAGGTCGACGTAGTCGGTGCCGAGCCGGCGCAGGCTCGCGTCGATCTCGCTCATGATGTGCTTGCGGGACAGCCCGCCCCGGTTCGGCCCCGGCCCCATCCGGCCGTGCACCTTGGTCGCGATCACCACGTCGTCGCGGGCGGCGAAGTCCTTCAGCGCCCGGCCGACGATCTCCTCGCTGGTGCCGTCGGAGTAGACGTTGGCCGTGTCGAAGAAGTTCACCCCCAGCTCCAGCGCCTGCCTGATGAAGGGTCGGGCGGCGTCCTCGGGCAGTGACCAGGGGTGGGTGCCCCGACCCGGCTCGCCGTAGCTCATGCAACCCAGGCAGAGCCGGGACACCTCCAGGCCGGTGGAACCGAACGTCACGTAATCCATGCCGTCCATCTCACCACCGGCCGGCGGCGCGCGCAGTCCGGTGGGTCAGTGGTCCCCGGCCGGGATCGGGTCGTCGTACTGGCCGGACGGCCCGGCCAGCGGCTCACCGCCCACGAGCGGCCACGCGTTCGCCGCGCAGCCGTGCAGGCCGAGCGTCTGCTGCACCATCACCGGCGCCGGGCCACCGGCCCGGGGGCAGCGCTCGTGGCCCCGGCCCAACCGGTGGCCCACCTCGTGGTTGAGCAGATACTGCCGGTAGAGGCCGAGGTCGGGCACGTGCGGCACCCCGTACACCCAGCGGGCCACGTTGACCACCACGCGGTCGCCGTTGCGGCAGGAGGTGTAACGGTCGGTCCGGTCGTCGCAGAGTTCGCCACGGGTCACCGGGGTGGTGAGCAGCACCGTGAAGTCCGCCGGCCCGTCCCGGCCCACCCGTTGCAGCCGCCACCGGCCGTCGCCGGTCCAGCCGCGCGGGTCGGCGAGCGTCGCCGCGACCTCGCGGGCGAAGCGTTCGACGTCCACGTTGCGGATGCCGTCCTCGATCGCGACCCGGTAACGCAGCAGCTCACCGGAGCGCCCGGCCACCGCGCCGACCGTGTCGGCGGTGCGGAAGTCGCCGCCGCCCCGCAGCGGGTAGGTGATGCCCGGCGGCACCCGCCCGGCCGCCGGGACCGGTGGCCGGGCGCTCCCCGTCGGCCGCGCGGTCGGGCGCACGTCCGGCACCGCCGCCGGCACGGTCCGCTCCACCCCGACCGAGGCCAGCAGCTCCGGGTGCCGCCGCACGGCGTACCCCCCGCCGGCCGTGAGGCCGGTCACGACGACGACCGCGACCAGGGCGCGGACGCCGGCCCGCGACCTCCGTCGCCGCCGGTGCACACCCCGGTCCTGCCCACCCACGTCGCTCTCCGTCCGTCGCACCGCCCGCGCTGGCTCAGGAGAGTACGCAAGACGGGGCCGGACGGTTGAACGGGCGGGCCGGGTACCGTCGATGTCGGGGTGGGCGACCGGCCGCCTGTCGGATCCCAGGGAGCCACCCGTGTCTTCAGCCGAGCCGCTGCTCGCCGACGCCCTCGCGGCGGCGCGCGGCACCGACGTACGCGCCGCCGAGCGTACCCTCGACGCCCTGGTGGTGGCCGACGGCGCGGCGGTGGACGCGGCCCTGCTCACCCGGCTGTCCCGGGCCGTGGGCCGGCTCTGGCCGCGCGGCTGGCAACCGGTCGACCTGGACCGGCTGGCCACCCGCCGGCTCACCCCGCGCGGCGCCCGGCTGCTGCGCGACGCGCTGGCCGCCCAGCGACGCGGGTTGCCCGCGCCGGTCCCGGCCTGGTTCGACGAGCAGCTCGCCGAGCTGGGCGCGCACTGGGACGCCGACGCGGGCTGGCTGGACCGCCGCGCCGACGGCGACCGGATCACCGCGTTGCGGGACGCGGTCGACGCGCTCGTCCTGGTCGAGGGGTTGCCCCCGATCGCGCTGCTCCGTCCGCCGCCGGGCGCGGCGGCCGTCCCGCTCGCCGCCGCGCCGGCCACCGGCTCCCGGATGCTCGACCGGGTACGCGCGTTGCTGGCCAAGGCCGAGTCGAGCGGCTATCCGGCCGAGGCGGAGGCGTTCACCGCCAAGGCGCAGGAGCTGATGGCCCGGCACAGCATCGACGCGGCGCTGCTCGACGCCACGGCCGAGCGGCCGGACCAGCCGGGTGGGATGCGTCTCGGCACCGACACCCCGTACGCGGCGGCGAAGGCGCTGCTGATCCAGGAGGTGGCGGCGGCGAACCGGTGCGAGTCGGTCTGGTCCGACGACCTGGGCTTCGCCACCGTGCTCGGCTTCCCGGCCGACCTGGCCGCGGTCGACCTGCTGCACACCTCGCTGCTGGTGCAGGCCACCGCCGCGATGCTGCGCGGGCGGAGCGGACGCGGCGCAGGCGGTGGGCGGCGCGGACGCGGCACGGTCAGCGGGCGGCGCACCAAGGGCTACGACGAGTCGTTCCTCAATGCGTTCGCGCTGCGGATCGGGGAGCGGTTGCGGGCGGCCAGCACGGCCGCGACCGAGGAGCGGGACGACGATCGCCTGCTGCCGGTGCTCGCGGCCCGCTCGGACGCCGTCCGGAGCCGCGCCGAGCAGCTCTTTCCCGGCACCACCCGGCACCGGCTCCAGGTGCGCGACAGCGAGGGTTGGGCCTCCGGCACCACCGCCGCCGACCACGCCGCGCTGAACGCCCACCACCCCAGCCCCCACCCCGTGCACGGCCCCCGCTGACCTCCAAGGTCTCGGCCGGCGACGTCGATCTAGGAGTTGTGGCACCTCCGATATCCGACAACTCCGGCAATTGCTGGCACCACAAGTCCATGATCGACGAAGCGGTCCCGGGCCGGACGGGGGAGGGGAGGGGGAGGGAGTTCGAGCTGTCGGATCGGGGCCGGCGGCTCCGACCCGTCCGCGAGGGGCGCCGCCGACGGTGGCCCGTAACCGAGGAGTGGACCATGAAGTACATGCTGCTGATCTGGAACCGGCCCGGCTTCGTCGAGGAGCTGTCCGAGGCCGAGCGCAACGTGATCTTCGGCGAGGTCGACGAGATCATGAAGGAACTGACCGAGTCCGGCGAGCTGGTCGGCGGGGAGGCGCTGGCCCACCCGGCGCAGACCCGCACGGTACGGGCCACGGCCGGCGGCACGGAGATCACCGACGGGCCGTTCGTGGAGAGCAAGGAGCAGTTCGCCGGCTACCTGACGGTCGACTGCGAGACCCCGGAGCGGGCCGCCGAGATCGCCGCGAACTGGCCGGACGTGCGGCGCGGCCTCGGCGTGCTCGAGGTGCGCGCGGTGATGGAGCAGGCCGGGACGGAGATGTGACCTCCCGGGCGGTCGAGGACCTGCTGCGGACGCTCGCACCGCAGGTCCTCGGCGTGCTCGTGCGCCGGCACGGCCAGTTCTACGCCTGCGAGGACGCCGTCCAGGAGGCGCTGCTCGCCGCCGCCACCCAGTGGCCGGCGCAGGGCGTGCCGGACCATCCCCGCGCCTGGCTGGTCACCGTGGCCACCCGCCGGCTCACCGACGAGTGGCGCAGCGAACGCGCCCGCCGGGAACGCGAGGTCGCGGTGGTCGTCCGGACGCCGGCGTACGCGACGGTCGCCCCGCCGGCCGACGAGGAACCGCCGGGCGGGGACGACACGCTGAAGCTGCTCTTCCTCTGCTGTCATCCGGCGCTGCCGGCCGGTGCCCAGGTGGCGCTCACCCTGCGGGCGGTGGGCGGGTTGAGCACCGCCGAGATCGCCCGGGCGCACCTGGTGCCGGAGGCCACCATGAGCCAGCGGATCCGCCGGGCCAAGCAGCGGATCGAGGCGGCCGGGGCGCGTTTCACCCTGCCCTCGGCGGCGGAGCGGGACGAGCGGCTGGGCGCGGTGCTGCGCGTGCTCTATCTGATCTTCAACGAGGGCTACACCGCGTCGAGCGGGGACGAGCTGCACCGGGCCGAGCTGACCGGGGAGGCGATCCGGCTGGCCCGGGAACTGCGCCGGTCGCTGCCGGACCACGGCGAGGTGGCCGGGCTGCTGGCCCTGATGCTGCTCACCGACGCGCACCGGGCGGCGCGTACTGGCCCGGACGGCGAGCTGGTGCCGCTGGCGGAGCAGGACCGGACCCGCTGGGACCGGGCCGCCGTGGCGGAGGGGATCACGCTCGTGACGGAGGCGCTGACCTGGTCGGCGCCCGGCCCGTACCAGGTGCAGGCGGCCATCGCGGCGGTGCACGCGGAGGCACCCACCGCCGCGACGACTGACTGGCCGCAGATCGTCGCGCTCTACCGGGTGCTGGCCCGGCTCGCGCCCAATCCGATGGTCACGCTCAACCAGGCCGTGGCGGTGGCCATGGTGGACGGCCCCCGGGCCGGCCTGGCCCTGCTCGCGCCACTGGACGCCGACGACCGGACCGCCGGTCACCACCGGCTGGCCGCCGTCCGCGCGCACCTGCTCGAACTCGCGGGCGACCGGGCGGACGCCCGGGCCGCCTACCTGGCCGCCGCCCGGGCCACCACCAGCCTGCCCGAGCGGCGCTACCTGGAGGTACGCGCCGCCCGGCTCGCCAGCCGCTGAACCTGACAAGATCCACACCACTCCGGCGAAGTGGTGCGCGTCGAGTGCGGGCCGGAACCAGCGCTGCCGTCCCCGCGCCGGGATGCCGCCGGGGACGACCGGGTCGCAAGGTTTGGGTGCGTCTGTCGTTGCCGGAGCGACATCAGGTGCACCCAAAGAAGTGGATCACATCCACCGCGTGCCCACCACCAAGCCGCCGCAAGATCCACACCACCTCGGCGAGGTGGTGCTTTCACCGCGCCGGGATGCCACCACCTCGCCGACCTGGTGCCGGCAAGGTCAGAACAACCGCCCCCGGTCGGGGTGCGGGCGGCCCCACTTCTCCTCCCAGCGCAGGAGCGCCGCCTCCCAGTGCGCGAGGTCCGGACGGAACTCTCGGACCAGGTTCGGGTTGCCGGGGCTGTTGCGAAGAAACGCCCAGTATTGCTCCAGCGCGTCCCGGAATTCAGCCAGCGAGTAACTGCCCTGCTCGCTGTCGACCCACTGATTGCTGATGGAGACGCCCTCGGGTTCGAAGGTCACCTCGTAGTTCTCGCTGCTCCACTCTTCGAACGGCGGCCGGCCCTGCGACACGTCGCTCAACATGGCCAGCGCGTCGAGGCAGACCAGGGCATGAGTGGAGATGTCGGTGGTGAGCCACGAGCCCAGCGCGTCGAGACGCTTGTCCTCCGCCTGGAAGACCGGCAGTCCGAACTGGTCGTAGGCGAATCGCATGGAACTCACGGATGGCCACCTCCTGTTGCCGGTAGGACAGGCCAACCGTGGGTGAACCCGCCGGACGAATTGTAAAAGCCTTCGATCGTCACGCCTTTGTAGGTCCCTCGCCACTTGTTCGGACCGGTCTGCACGGCGTTCTGGAACGCACCGGGAACGGCGTTGTCCACCTGCGCCGGCGTCCAATGGTCCGGGAAGAAGGTGCTGAGGCCCCCGTTACCCGCTTTCGCCTTCCACCTGCCGTTCGGTGGGTCGAGCGTGGGGTCGAAGAATTCAGGCTCCGCGCTGTAGACGCCGGTACGGGAGTCCCGCTCGATCGTGCCCGGCTTGACCCGCCGGCCGGGGAAGTCCTGGCCGCCGGGCCGGTAGTGGTAGCCCGACCCCTTGGGCATGCCCGGTTTGACGTGCCCGCCGAACACGTGCTCGGTGAAGTGCGGGTTCATCCGGCCGGGTCGGTTCCGGGTCTTGGTGCGCTTCAGAAAACGCAGCGCGGCTCGCATCAGCCTGCCGCCGGTCTTGCCCCCGCTCATATCAGCTCACCCGTCGAGGAGTTTCCAGAGGACTTCCTGGACGAGGTTGCCGATGATCGTGCGGGTCAACTGCTGGAAGACCGGGATCTCCAGCAGCGAGGCGCCGAACGTGACCGCCGCGGTGGCGATGGCCTGGGCGATCTCGATGGCCAGGAGGACCAGTTGCACGATGACGGCGACCTTGAGGGCGAGCACGATCGCCGCGCAGATGATCAGGCCGGTGCCGGTGAGCACCGCGGCCGTCACCCCGTCGCGCAGGCTGTCGGCGGGGCTGTCCAGCCGGTTCCACCAGGTCTGGAACGCGGTGATGTCCTGGCCGGTGTGCTGGGTCCAGACCGCCGCCGCTCCGGTGTTCGCCTCGGCGACCACGCCGGAGAGCGTGCCGGAGAACCGGATCCAGGCGTTGCCCATCTCGAAGAGCTTGACCTCGTCCGCCTCCGGCCAGGTGTAGCCCAGGACGCCGAGCAGCGACCGCAGCTCGCCGGGCAGCTCCAAGCCCACCGTCAGCGCCCCAGTGACCGGCGCAGACCGTCGAAGCCCTGCGTGATCGTGGCTTCGATCTCGGCGTAACGCGCGGCCATGTCACCGAGGTCGACGCCGGCCGCGGCGATCTCGTCGAGCGCGGTGTCGAAGCATTCGAACGCGAACGCGGAGACCTCGTCGTGCGCGGCCCCGATCAGCGAGCCGATGTCGTCGGAGCCCCAGGGGCGGCCGAACCCGGCCAGCTCGGCCCGGAACGCGGCGAGCGCCTGACCGAACCGGGTCGCCGCGCCGCCCAGCGCCAGCCCGGAGGCGCCCAGCGCGTCCGGGTCGACCTCGACCGACATCAGCGACCGTCCCGCTGGGAGAGCCGGTCCTGCGCCTCGACGAGCGCATCGGTGAAGGCGTTGAACTGGCGGCCGGCGTCCTCCTGGATCCGCCGCAGTTGCTCGCCCAGTGAGCCCAGGTCGACCTGGTCGGGCACGGCCGCGGTGGCCTGTCCCTGGAGGTGGGTGAGGGCGGCGTTGACCGCCGCCTCGATCTCCCCGGCGAGGGTTTCGCTCGGCATGCGCATGACCCGTGGATCCAGGGTTACGGCGGTGAGCCGGCCGGGCAGGCCGGCGGTGACCCGGATCAGACCGTCGGCGGCCTCACCGACGCCTTCCGGCGGCACGGGTGGCTCACCGGCGTCCGCGGTGTTGTGCCGCTGCAACGCGGCCATGGTCTCGGACAGCACCCGGCCGAGGCCGGACGGGTCGGCGGGTTGGGCCATCGCGCAGCTCCTGGCGGAATCGAGGTCGCCTGCATCCTATGCAGCGAACGCGAACCGCGGTGGCCCTGGGTGAACGACTGTGGACGGTCCACGCAGCACGCCGGGCCGGCATGACTGCCGGCCCGGCGGGATGTGCTTCGCGTACGTCAGCTCTTGAAGGCGTCCTTGATCTTCTCGCCGGCCTGCTTGAGCTTGGCGCCGGCCTGGTCGTTGCGGCCCTCGGCCTCGAGGCGCTCGTCGTCGGTGACCCGACCGACGCCCTCCTTGACCTTGCCGGCGGTGTCCTGGGACGTGTTGTCGATCTTGTCGTCGAGACCCATGCGAACCTCCAACTCAGCAGTTGCTTGACGACAACTGGTTACCCCACCGGTCCCCGGTCCAACCATGCCGGCGAGACGGGTCACCCGATCGGCCGGAATCGTCGTAGGCGCAGGCTGTTCGCCACCACGAAGACGGACGAGAAGGCCATCGCCGCACCTGCCAGCATCGGGTTGAGCAGCCCGGCGGCGGCCAGCGGCAGCGCGGCCACGTTGTAGGCGAACGCCCAGAACAGGTTGCCCTTGATGATCGACAGGGTGCGCCGGGAGAGCCGGATGGCGTCCGCCGCGGCCCGCAGGTCGCCCCGGACGAGGGTCAGGTCGGCGGCCTCGATCGCCACGTCGGTGCCGGTGCCCATGGCCAGGCCGAGGTCGGCCCGGGCCAGCGCGGCGGCGTCGTTGACCCCGTCGCCGACCATGGCCACCACCCGGCCCTCGCGCTGGAGCCGCTCGACCACCGCCACCTTGTCGGCGGGCAGCACCTCAGCGATCACCTCGTCGATGCCCACCTCGGCGGCCACCGCGCCGGCCACGGTGGCGTTGTCGCCGGTGAGCAGCACCGGGGTGAGCCCCAGGCCGCGCAGCCGGTCGACCGCCGCCCGGCTGGTCGGTTTCACCGCGTCGGCCACCGCGAGCACCCCGCGGGCCCGCCCGTCCCAGCCGGCCAGGACCGCCGTGCGGCCGGCGGCCTCCGCGCCGGTCGCGGCCCGCGACACCTCATCGGGTACGTCGAGACCGCGCTCCCGCAGCAGTCGGGCCCGCCCGACCACCACGCTCCGTCCGTCGACCGTGCCGGTCACCCCGAGCCCTTCGACACTGGCGAAGTCGACCGCGAACGACGATCCGGCCTGGGCCGCCGCCTCGGCGACCGCCCGGGCGATCGGGTGCTCGGAGGCCGTCTCCAGCGCGCCGGCCAGCCGGAGCAGTTCGTCGGCGTCCTCGCCGGTCGCGGGCAGCACCTCGGCCAGCGCCATCCGGCCGGTGGTGACGGTGCCGGTCTTGTCCAGCACCACGGTGTCGACCCGTCGGGTGGACTCCAGCACCTCCGGTCCCTTGATCAGCACGCCGAGCTGCGCGCCGCGCCCGGTGCCGACCAGCAGCGCGGTCGGGGTGGCCAGGCCGAGCGCGCACGGGCAGGCGATGATCAGGACGGCCACGGCGGCGGTGAACGCGGCGGTCGGCCCGGCGCCGGTGGCGAGCCACCAGCCGAGCGTGCCGGCGGCCAGGGCGATCACGATCGGCACGAAGACCCCGGAGATCCGGTCGGCGAGCCGCTGCACCGCGGCCTTGCCGGACTGGGCCTGCTCCACCAGCCGTGCCATCTGGGCGAGCTGGGTGTCCCCGCCGATCCGGGTGGCCCGGACGACGAGCCGGCCGCCCGCGTTGACCGTGGCGCCGACCACCACGTCGCCGGGGCCCACCTCGACCGGCACCGACTCGCCGGTGAGCATGCTGGCGTCGACCGCCGAGGTGCCCTCCTCGACCACGCCGTCGGTGGCGATCTTCTCCCCGGGGCGCACCACGAACCGGTCGCCGATCACGAGCTGGTCGACCGGGATCCGCACCTCCTGCCCGCCGCGCCGCACCGCCACGTCCTTGGCGCCCAGTTCGAGCAGGGCGCGCAGGGCGGAGCCGGCGGTGCGCTTGGCGCGGGCCTCGAAGTAGCGCCCGGCCAGGATGAAGACGGTGACGCCGGCGGCGGCCTCCAGATAGATGTTGCCGGCCCCGTCGCCCCGGGTGATGTCGAACCGGAACGGGTGGGTCATCCCGGGCATCCCGGCGTCGCCGAGGAAGAGCGCCCAGAGCGACCAGCCGAACGCGGCGAGCGTGCCGAGCGAGACCAGGGTGTCCATGGTCGCCGCGCCGTGCCGCAGGTTGACGAGCGCGGCCCGGTGGAACGGCAGCCCACCCCAGACCACCACCGGCGCGGCAAGCGTGAGCGAGAGCCACTGCCAGTAGTCGAACTGCCAGGCCGGGACCATGGCCAGCACGATCACCGGCAGGGTCAGCACGGCGGAGACCCACAACCGGGTACGCGGGCCGCGCAGCTCGTCCGCCGGCTCACCGGCCACGGTCTCGCGGGCCGGCGCGGGCGGCGGCGGCACCACGGCCGTGTAGCCGGTCTTCTCCACGGTCGCGATCAGGTCGGCCGGGGCGACCTCGTCGGCGTACCGGACGGTGGCCTTCTCGGTGGCGTAGTTCACCGTGGCCTCGACGCCGTCCATCCGGTTGAGCTTCTTCTCGATCCGGGCTGCGCAGGACGCGCAGGTCATCCCGCCGATGGCGAGTTCGATCAGATTCGGCGCGGTGGGCAGCGCCTTTCCCGTGGTGTTCATCGGTGCCTCCTGGGTTGCGCGGGTCCGTGGACCCGTCACGCCCCGGCGAGGTCGTAGCCGGCCTCGTCCACGGCGGCGCGTACGGCGTCCGCGTCAAGCGGGCTCTGACTGGTGACGGTGACCCGGCCGGTGGCCAGGTCGACCTGGACGTCGGTGACGCCCGGCAGCGCGGTCAACTCGGCGCTCACCGCGTTGACGCAGTGGCCGCAGGTCATGCCGTTCACCTGGTAGGTGGTGTCCATCTCGCCCTCCGATCTGATACCCCCTAGGGGTACACGCCGAACGTTAGCATACCCCCGAGGGGTACGCTATCCTCGGCGCATGACCACGCCGTCCACCCCGACCCGGGGCTACACCGCCAGCAAGGACCAGCTCCTCGCCCGGCTCCGTCGCGTCGAGGGCCAGGTCCGGGGGGTCGAGAAGATGGTCGAGGACGATCGCTACTGCATCGACGTGCTGACCCAGATCTCGGCCGTCCAGGCCGCGCTGGACAAGGTCGCCCTGGGCCTGCTCGACGGCCACGCCCGGCACTGCATGCACGAGGGCGCCGCCGAGGGCCGGGCCGACGAGATGGCGACCGAGATGATGGCCGCCGTGGGCCGCCTCATGAAGCGCGGCTGACCGGCCCGTGGGCGCCGACCACAGCCGCACCGCACCCGCGCCGCCGCGCGTACGCCGAATCCTCGTCGCGACCGTGGTGCCGCTGTTCGTGCTCACCGTGATCGCGGCGCTGGCGCTGTGGCCCCGGCACGGACCGGAACCGACGGCGGGCGCGACCGTGCCGCGCCACCACGGCACGGTGACCCGGGTGGTGACGGAGCCCTGCCCACCGACCCCGGAGGAGCCGACGGGCGCCGCCGGGCGGTGCGGCACCGTGACCGTCGCCGCGGAGCAGGGCCCGGACGCCGGCCGGCAGGTCGAGACGCCGATCCCCGACGGGCCGGGCGCACCCCGGGTCGAGGTCGGCGACGAGGTGATCCTGGTCGAGCTGACCGACCCGGCCGATCCGGCGGCCAAGAGCTACCACATCGCCGAGCACCAGCGCGGCACGCCGCTGATCTGGTTGGTGGCGCTCTTCGCCGCCGCGATCGTGGCGTTCGGCAGGTGGCGCGGGCTGGCCGCGCTGGGCGGCCTGGTCGCGAGCTTCGCCATCCTGCTCGGCTTCGTGCTGCCCGGGATCGGCGCCGGCCGGTCCCCGCTGCCGGTGGCGATCGTCGGCGCCGCCCTGATCATGTTCGTGGTGCTCTACCTGACCCACGGGATCAGCGCGCAGACGTCGGTGGCCGTGCTCGGCACGCTCGGCAGCCTGGTGGTCACCGGGGCGCTCGGCACGCTCGCCACGGCCGCCACCCACCTGACCGGCTTCGGCAGCGAGGACGCCACCACGCTGTCGATGTTCCAGGGCGACGTCGACCTGCACGGACTGCTGCTGGCCGGCATCATCATCGGCTCACTCGGCGTGCTCGACGACGTCACGGTCACCCAGGCGGCCACCGTCACCGAGCTGGCGCACGCCAACCCGGGGCTGTCCCGGCGGGCGCTCTACCGGGCGGCCACCCGGGTCGGCCGGGCGCACATCGCGTCCACGGTCAACACCATCGTGCTGGCGTACGCGGGCGCCTCGCTGCCGCTGCTGCTCCTGCTGGTCGCCGACTCGCGCCCGGTGGGCGAGATCCTCACCAGTGAGTTCCTGGCCCAGGAGATCGTCCGCAGCGCGGTGGCCACCATCGGCCTGATCGCCGCCGTACCGCTGACCACCGCGCTCGCCGCGGTCGTCACCACCGCCGGGCGGCGCGGGCCGGACGACGGACCGGCGCCGCCCGCGTCGCGGTCGCCGCGGGAGCGGGACGACGCGCTGGAGGCGCTCGGCGGGGCGTCCGCCGAGCGGTGGCCCGGGGACCCGAGGAGCACGCAGGCCGCATGGTGACACTCCGCAGCGTGACGGCCGGAATCAAACGCGATGCTGGTCACGCTGGGCAATGTCGAATTCTCGCGATTGGTCGGCTTCCGGACGTAGATCCCCGGTCGGGCTGTCGGGTAACCTCGCTGCCGGTCACCGCCGAAGGCACTCACCGGTGCCTGCGGTGCCGCCGCCCAATCGCCTCCGGGCGAGCCGGGGAACCAGGTACATGGGGTGAATCCGCGCGAGCGGTAGGGGCCACTTCCGTCCCGAACCCGTCAGCTAACCCGGTCGGCGGCCGACGGAAGGGAACACTGTGACGGCACCCCTGCGCCACTGGCTCACACCCGTGGTGGCCGTGCTCGCCTCGTGCGCCGTGCTGGCCGGGCCGACCCCGGCGACAGCCGCCCCGCACGCCGCCGCGCCCAACCCCTCGGGCCACGCGGAGGACGACGACCCGCCGCTCATCACCGAGGCGATCGACTCCGCCAACCGGGCGTACCTCCAGGCCAAGACGAAGCTGACCACCTCGCAGAAGCGCCAGAAGCTGCTGGCCGCCGAGGTGAGCGCGGCGGAGGCCGAGTTGGAGGCGCTCAGCCCGCAGGTCAACCAGATCGCGGCACAGTCCTATCGAACCGGTCGGATGGGCGCGATGGCGATGCTGCTGGAGAGCGACTCACCCGACTCGTTCGTCCGGCGGGCCAACGCCCTGGACGAACTCAACCTCTTCAACGCGCAGCGGCTCACCGCCATCAACGCCGCCAAGAACCGCGCCGAACAGGCCAAACTGGCCATCGACGCCGAGGTGCGCGAGCAGGAGAAGCAGGCGAACGCGATGGCCCGGGAGCGGGCCGAGGCGCAGAAGGCGCTGAAGCTCGTCGGCGGGCTGGGCTTCACCGGTGGTCTGGTCTCGGCCACGTCGAAGGTCGCCAGGGTCGGCCCCGGCCGCACCGCCGACGGCGGGTGGAAGTCGGAGTCGTGCAGCGAGAACGACCCGACCACCTCCGGCTGCGTCACGCCGCGCACGCTGCACGCCTACAAGGAGGTCAAGCGGGCCGGCTTCAACCGTTTCGTCGGCTGCTACCGCCCGGGCGGGCCGTGGGAGCACCCCAAGGGCAAGGCCTGCGACTGGTCGTTGCAGAAGAGCGGCTTCTCGCCGTGGCACAACAACGACACCCGCAGGTACGGCAACGAGGTGGCCGCGTTCCTCATCCGCAACGCCGACCGGCTGGGCATCTACTACGTGATCTGGAACCGGCAGATCTGGTTCCCGGCGACCGGCTGGAGTGCCTACAGCGGGCCGTCCAACCACACCGACCACGTGCACATGTCGCTGCTCTGACGCCACACCGACGCACGAGAAGGGGCCGCCCGCGGGCGGCCCCTTCCGGCTGTCCGGTGCGGTCAGCCGGCGAGCGCCGGATCCGCCGGCGCGGCCGGTGCGGGCAGCGGGGCCGGGGACTGCGCCACCGTCCGCACCTCGCCGCCGCTGAGCCGGTAGGACATGCCGACCACCGCGCACGCCCCGCCGGCCACCCGCTCGGCGAGGACAGTCGATCGGGCCAGCAGGTTCTCCACGGTCTGCGCGATGTGGACGTCGATGATGCCGTCGAGGTCCTCGACCTCCTGCCGGGCCGCCCGGAGCAGGCTGGGTGAGACGGCGTCCACCACCGCGCCGAGGTGCCCGGTCGGGGCGGCACCGGTGCGGACCGCCTCCCGGGCCGCCTGGACCGCGCCGCACGAGTCGTGCCCGAGCACCACCACGAGCGGCGTGCCGAGCACGGTGACCGCGTACTCCACGCTGCCGAGCACCTCGGGACCGGCGGTGTGCCCGGCGGTGCGTACCACGAAGAGGTCGCCGAGACCGCGGTCAAAGATGATCTCGGCGGCGAGTCGGGAGTCGGAGCAGCCGACGATCACCGCGAACGGGTGCTGGCCGTCGGCGACCGCGGCCCGCCGCCCGGCGTCCTGGTTCGGATGCTGGGGCGCACCGGTGACGAACCGGTGGTTACCGGCCCGCAGCTCGGCGATCGCCTCGTCAGGAGTGGTCAGGCTCATTGCTGCTCACCTCGTGCTCGCACGGAACGACCGGGCCGGCCGGCGGTGTCGGCCTCGCGACCCACCGTCACACGCCGCCGGAAGGCACGTCAAGATTTCGTGATACGTGTTTCATACGTTGCCGCTCCGGCCCGCACCACGGCCGAAGCGCCGGAGCCGGGAAGGCCATACGATGACCACCATGGCGACCACACCAGGCGAGGACGGGAGCCGCCGGAACTGGACCTTCCTCACCAACCACGGGCACGTGTTGCTGGTCATCGCGCGCAACCCCACCGCGCGACTGCGGGACGTGGCCGCCGAGGTGGGCGTCACCGAGCGGGCGGCCCAGGCCATCGTCGCCGACCTGGAGGCCGGCGGTTACCTCCGCCGCACCCGGGTGGGCCGGCGCAACGAATACACGATCAACCCGAGTGGTCGGTTCCGGCACCCGGCCGAAGCCGACCAGCAGGTGGGCGCGCTGCTCGACCTCTTCGTCGCCGAGCCGGTCGGGGACGCCACCACCGAGCGGTGACCGCCTCTGGCCGCATGCCGGTGCCCGCGCACGCCCGGCCGCGACGGTAATCTCACCGCGTGCGCGACAGCTTGCGGCCCGGCGGCCCACCCGCCCGGCACCGGACGAGGTCCGTCCTTTCCGGAGCGGCGGTGGCGGCGCTGCTCGGCGGCGCGCTCGCGGTGCCCGCGCCCGCCGTGGCGGCCCCGAAGTGCGGGCCCACCGGCGGCCCGGCCCCCAGCGAGGCGCCGTGGGCGCTGAGCCGGCTCGATCCGGCGGCGGCCTGGCGGGTCGGCAAGGGGCAGGGCGTCACGGTCGCGGTCATCGACTCCGGCGTCTCGCCGAGCCACCCGTTGCTACGCGGCCGGGTGCTGCCCGGCGAGGACTTCAACCAGTTGGTCCACCTGCGCGGGCAGTGCGACCTGGTCGGCCACGGCACCATGGTGGCCGGCATCATCGCCGGCCGCGAGGGCAGCGGATCGCCGTACACCGGCATCGCGCCGGAGGCCCGCATCCTGCCGCTGCGGGTCCTGGCGGAGAACAAGGAGAACTTCGACCCCGACGTGCCGGGCGAGATCGGGCGGGCGATCGGCTGGGCGGTCGACCACGACGCCGACGTGATCAACCTGTCCCTGGTCACGCTCGACGACCCGGCACTGAGGTCGGCGGTCGACCGGGCGCTCCGCAAGGGCGTGGTGATCGTGGCCTCCGCCGGCAACCGGCAGGAGAACCGGGAGGACCGGCCGGCCTACCCGGCGGCGTACCCGGGGGTCATCGCGGTCGCCGGGATCGACGAGCAGGGCGGTCACGTCGGCAGCTCGGTCAGCGCGGACTACGTGGACATCGCCGGTCCCGGTCTGAACATCGTCGGCCCCGCCCCGCAGGGGTCCGGCTACCGGGCCGAACCGCAGGGCGGGACGAGCTTCGCCACCGCGTACGTCTCCGGCGCCGCCGCGCTGGTGCGCGCCGCGCACCCGGACATCAGCCCGGAAGAGGTCGCCTACCGGCTCACCCGCACCGCCGACAACCCACCCGACGGGCACAACGCCCAGGTCGGCTACGGGATGGTCAACCCCTACCGGGCGGTGACCAGCCTGCTGGGCACCCGTGACGACGCGCCGCTGGGCGCGATGCCGCCGCCCGCGCCGCACGCCGACCCGCTGGCCTGGCAACGCACCGTGGCGATCTGGGTCGCGGTCGTCGGCGCGCTGCTCGCCGGCGTCCTGCTGACGCTGCGACCGATCCTGGTCCACGGCCGGCGGCGCGGCTGGCGTCCCGGCCGGCGGGACCTGCCGCGGGACGCCTGACCGGGCAGTCGCCGCCGCCCGCCCCTCTTGGCGAAGCACAGCGGCTCCGCCCGGCACGAGCCGGAGCGGAGCCGCGACGGACCGGTCGAGGGTCAGTTGCCCCAGACCTTGGAGTTGCTCATCTCCGTGGTCATGTAGTTTTCCCGGGCGATGCCCACCGCGCCGCCGATCTCGTTGAGGACCTTGTTGATGTCCCGCACGGCGGCGTCCCACTGGGCCTGGTGCTGCTGGTAGGCGACCCGGTCCTGGCCCTCCCACTCGAGCTTGGTCAGCATGGCCCGCAGCGTGTCCAGCTTCTCGTCGATGGTCCGCGAGATGGCCTGCATCTGCTGGTTGCTGCTTTCGAGGACAGCGTAGTCAACCTTGATGCTCATCGATTCCTCCTCTGCCTGTCTTCGCGGATCACGGGTTGAGCGCGGCGTGGAACTTGTCCAGCATCTGCTGCTGCTCTTCGTCGTTGACCTGGTGGGTCGTGCCGGACTTGTCAAGCAGGTCCGCGATGTTGTCCATCGCCGTGAGCAGCTTGCTCGTGTCCTCGGTCCAGCGGGTCATCAGGCTCTGGAAGCCCGTGGACGCCTGCCCCTTCCAGGCCATGGCCAGGTCGTCGACCACGTTCCACAGCTTCTTGAGCTCACCGTCGACATCGCTGCGCGTGGACCGCACGTCACTCGCGGCGGTGTGCAGAGAGGCTGCACTGACCTCGAACGCCATGCTTCACACCCTTCCGTCATCTTGTGGCGGCGGTTCGCCGCGCCCTCCCCCGCGGCAAGGCGAACACACCCCACCGACGGACACTTCATCCGAACCGTAGCGGACGACATCCAACCTGCGCAGCCCTGCCGTCCCATCGTGGAAAACCGACAGGCCAGGACCGACAAGGCGATCCGGTGCGGACCGTACGGGATGGACGGTGCGCTCAGGCCGGCTCCGTCCAGGCGGTCTGGATGAGCTGCTGGCCGTCGCGGCGACGCACCAGGGTGCCCCGGCCGGGCGGCTGCGGGCTGGGCCGCAGGTTGCCGAAGACCGCGCCCTCCTCCCGGCTGCCGGACATCAGCAGACCCGGCGAGTCCAGCTCACGCAGGCGTTGCAGCACCGGCTCGTAGAGCGCCCGCGCCACCCCACCCACCCGGCGGGTGATGATCAGGTGCAGGCCGATGTCCCGCGCCTGCGGCAGCAGCTCGTGCAGCGCGCTGAGCGGATTGGCGCCGCCGGAGGCGACCAGGTCGTAGTCGTCCACCAGGATGTACAGCTCCGGCCCCGTCCACCAGCTCCGGTCGCGGAGCTGCGCGGTGGTCACGTCCGGGCCGGGCAGCCGGTTCTGCAACGCGCTGCGGATCGAGCCGAGGCCCTGGCTGAACACCTGGTTCGACGGCGCGTAGTCGAGCAGGTGATCACCCTCGACCGCGCCCAGCAGCCCGCGCCGGTAGTCGGCGATGACCAGCCGCGCCTGCGCCGGGGTGTATCGCTCGGCGATGCCCCGGGCGATCAGCCGCATCAGGTTGGTCTTGCCGCACTCGGCGTCGCCGAAGACGGTCAGGTGTGGCTCGCCGGCCAGGTCCAGGTAGACTGGCGCCAACGCCGCCTCGTTCACGCCGATCGGGATGCCCGGGGCGGCCCGGTCCACCACCGTGGCCAGCTCATCGGCCGTGAGCCGGCGCGGCAGCAGCCGGACCTTCGGCGCCGGCGCGCCCGGCCAGTTCGCCGCCACGTGCCCGGCCAGCGCGACCGACGCCTCGGTCAGGTCCTCGATGTCCCGCTTGCCGTCGATCCGCGACACCGCGGTCAGGAAGTGCAGCTTGTCGCGGGTCAGGCCCCGGCCGGGCGCGCCCACCGGCACGTTCTGCGCGGCCCGCCTGTCGATCTCCGACTCGGACGGGTCACCGAGCCGCAGCTCCAGCTTGGTGCCGAGCAGGTCCCGCATGTTGATCCGGATCTCCGCCCAGCGCACCGCCGTGATCACCACGTGCACGCCGAAACCCAGGCCCCGGTTGGCCAGGTTGGTGATGGTCTGCTCCAGCTCCTCGTACTCCTGGCGCAGCGTGTTCCACCCGTCCACCACGAGGAAGACGTCGCCGAACGGGTCGTCGGCGAACTCTCCGGCCGCCCGCCGACGCCGGTAACCGGCCACCGAGTCGATGCCGTGCTGGGTGAACCGGGTCTCCCGCTCGTCGATCACCGCGACCACCTCGGCCACCGTCCGCCGGACCGCCTCGACGTCCCGCCGGCCGGCGACCCCGGAGGTGTGCGGCAGCCCGTCCAGGCTGCGCAGCGCGCCGCCACCGAAGTCGAGGCAGAAGAACTGCACCTCGCGGGGTGTGTGGGTGAGCGCCAGCGCGGCCAGCATCGACCGCAGCATCGTGCTCTTGCCGCTCAGCGACGCGCCCACGATCACCACGTTGCCGCCCGCCCCGGCGAGGTCGACCATCATCGGGTCCCGGCGCTGCTCGTACGGCCGGTCCACGATGCCCACCGGCACCGCCAGCCGGCCCCGGCCCGGCCAGTCGGCCGTGGTCAGGCCGAACGTCGGGTGCACGCTCAGCGTCGGCAACAGCTCGGCCAGCCCGGACGGCTCGGCCAGCGGCGGCAGCCACACCTGGTGCGCCGGCCGGCCCCGGCCCTTGAGCCGGTCGATCAGCACGTCCAGCATGGCCACCGTCTTGCCGTCACCGCCCTGCTCCGGCTCCGTCGCGGCCTCCGCCGTGGCCGGGACCGCCGGCGCCGGCACGTAGTCGACGCCGTACGGGACGATCCGGCGCTGCACCTGTGCCCGGGTGGAACGCTGCACCTGCCCCGGCGCCCGGTAGGGGCCGGAGACGTAGGCGGCGCGGAACCGCAGCATGGTGGCCGTGTCGGTCTTCAGGTAACCGTGGCCCGGCGCGCTCGGCAGCTCGTACGCGTCCGGCACGCCGAGCACGATCCGGCTCTCCACCGCCGAGAAGGTCCGCAGGCCGATCCGGTAGGACAGGTGGGTGTCCAGGCCCCGCAGCTTCCCCTCCTCCAGGCGCTGCGAGGCGAGGAGCAGGTGCACGCCGAGCGACCGGCCGAGCCGGCCGATCATCACGAACAGGTCGATGAAGTCCGGCTTGGCGGCCAGCAACTCGGAGAACTCGTCGCAGATGACGAGCAGGCTCGGCATCGGCTCCAGCGGCTCGCCGGCCGCCCGCGCCTTCTCGTAGTCGTAGCGGGAGACGTAGTTGCCGGCCGCCCGCAGCACCTCCTGCCGGCGGTTCATCTCCCCGGCCAGCGCGTCGCGCATGCGGTCGACGAGCGGCAGTTCGTCCGACAGGTTGGTGATCACCGCGCTGGTGTGCGGCAGCGCGTCGAGCGACGCGAACGTCGCGCCGCCCTTGAAGTCGACCAGGACGAAGTTGAGTTCCTCCGAGGAGTGCGTCACGGCAAGCGCACCGACCACCGTACGCAGCAGTTCGCTCTTGCCGGAGCCGGTCGCGCCGATGACCAGGCCGTGCGGTCCCATGCCCTCGTGCGCGGACTCCTTGAAGTCCAGCTCGACCACGTTGCCGTCCGGTCCCAGGCCGAGCGGGATGCGCAGCCGGTCCCGGTGGCTGCGCGGACGCCAGGTCTGCCGGGTGTCCACGGTGGCCGCGTCACCGACCCCGAGCAGGTCGGGCAGCTCCATGCTGCGGGCCAGCGGCTCGTCGGTGCCGGCGCCCTGCTGCTGGGAGAGCCGGAACGGCGCGACCTGCCGGGCCAGCCCCTCCGCCGCGGTCAGGGTCAGCCGGTCCGGCCGGCCGAGCCGGGACGTGGTGGCGCCGCGCACCAGGTCGAGCCCGGTGCCGTCGCCGGTGTCCAGGCAGAGCAGCCAGCGCCCGGCGTCCCGCGGCACCGCGCCGGACAGGTCGAACACGGTCGTGCCGAGCAGACCCGGCCCGGTCAGCGCGCAGGTCGCCGCGACCTCGCCGCCGTCGAGCACGACCACCACGTGACCGGCGGTGGTGAGCGGCTTCGCCTCGGGCGTGAAACGGGGTCGGCCGCCCAACTCGCCGGCGAGCGCCGACTCCGCCTCGCGGAGGCTGGCGAAGACCATCCGGCGCGCGCCCGCCGCGTCCGTCCGACCCGGGTGCTGGGCGTGCGGCAGCCACTTGACCCAGTCCCAGGCCGGCTGCCGGTCCGGTGCGGCCACCACGACCACCAGCAGGTCCTCCGGGGCGTGGAAGGTGACCAACTGGCCCAGCGCGGCCCGGGTCAGGTCGAGCACCGGCTCCCGGTCGCCGCGCAGCGCGATCCGGCTGAACGCGCGCAGCGACAGCGCGGTGGGCAGGTCGGGCACGCTGGAGTGGGCCCGGACGAAGCGGCGCAGCGCGATGGCGCTCATCGGCTCCAGGTCCTCCACCGGCTTGGTCTCCGGCGGCACGATCTCCACCGCCAGCCGCTGCGGGCCCAGCGCGATCCGCACCTCGCCGAAGTCGTCCTCGGTGACCCGCCGTTCCCACAGCCGGCGCGAGGCGGCGATCGACCAGAGCGCGTCCGGCTCCGGGTGCCGCCAGGTCATCGCGGCGCGCTGCTGCTCGGCCGCCCGCCGGGTGCGCTTGCGCATCTGCGCCAGGTAGCGCATGTAGTCACGCCGCTGGGCGTTCAGCTCCGCCTTGTCGTTGCCGCCGTTGCCGAGCGTGCCGAGCGCCATGCCCAACATGGACACCCCGAACAGCCCACCGGCCACGTACGTCATCATCCCGCCGCCCCGGCCGGCGTAGAGGAAGGCCATCGCGCCGACGCCGCAGAGCATCGGCAGGATCATCAGCACCTGCCCCATGCCCTTGGCCTGCGGCTCCGGCAGCTCGGGCGGGGACTCCAGCAGCACCTCGCCGCGCGGCAGGGCCGGCCCCGGCTGACGCGGAAGTCGGCGGAACACCACCGTACTCACGGCTCTCCCCTCCCCAGAAGGTCTGCCACCGCCGGTGCGCGCGTCGGGTGGGCGACCTGTGCGCCGCCATCGTAGGTAATCTCCCGGAGGCGTCGTGGACCCGTGGGTACGGCGTCGGCGGCCGGGTGGATCGTAGGCGAGCACGAGGAGGCCACTGTGGCGACGAAGACGGCGACCGGTGGGCTGAGCCGGATCACCATCGTGGCGCCGCGTACCCGGATGGACCTGGCGATGCCGTCCGACGTGCCGCTTGCCGACCTGCTGCCCACGCTGCTGCGCTATGCCGGCGAGGATCTCGCCGACGAGGGCGTGCGGCACGGCGGCTGGAGCCTGTCCCGGCTCGGCGGGCAGCCGCTCGACGGCGGGCGCACGGCCGCGCAGCTCGGCGTCCGCGACGGCGAGGTGCTCTACTTCAACCCCCGCGCCGCCACCGCCCCCGAGATCGTCTTCGACGACGTGGTGGACGCGGTCGCGACGTCCACCACCCAACGGGCCGGCGCCTGGCAGGTCGGCACCACCCGGGCGTACGCGGTGCTCCTCGCCTCCTCGGCGCTGGCCGGCGGCGCGGTCGCGGCGCTGTTCACCGGTCCGCCGCAGTTGCCCGGGGCGGTGGCCGCCCTGGTGGTCGCGGTCGCGCTGCTGGCCGGTGCCGCGGTGCTGTCCCGCGCGGCCGGCGACAGCCGCACCGGGGCGGTGCTGGCCCTGGTCGGGGTCGGCTACGCGGGGGTCGGCGGTCTGCTGGTGCTCGCCGGCGACCGCCCGCTCGGCGACCTGGCCAGCCCGCACGTGCTGCTCGCCGGCACCGCCGTGGTGCTCTTCGGCGCGATCGCCGCGCTCGCGGTCGGGGACCGGTTGCCGCTCTTTCTCGGCGCCGTCGGCGTGGGCGCGGCGGTCGGCTTCGGCGCGGTGCTCAGCCTGGCCTTCGGCATCGACGCGGCGGCTGCGGCGGCGGTGGTGGCGACCGTGGCGTTCGGCGCGTTGCCGGCGCTGCCGATGCTCGCCTACCGGCTGGCCCGGCTGCCGGTGCCGTCCATCCCGACCGGCCCGGAGGACCTGAAGACCGACACCGAGTCGGTGGACGGGCCGGCGGTGCTGCGCAACAGCGAACGCGCCGACGCCTACCTGACCGGTCTGCTGTGGACCGTCTCGCTGCTGGTGCTCGGCGGCGAGGTGGTGCTCGCCGCCGACGGCCGGCTCCCGGCGGTCCTGCTCTGCCTGGTGCTGGCCCTGCTGTCGCTGCTGCGGGCCCGCCCGTTCCTCGGCCGGGGCCAGCGCGCCCCGGTGCTGCTCGCCGGCACCCTCGGCCTCGGGCTGGTCGCCGCGGCGGTCTTCGGCGCCGGTTCGCTGCCGGTCCGGCTCGGGCTGATCCTGGGCGGGCTGGCCGTGGTGGCGGTGATCAGCCTGGTCTACGGGCTCACCGTGGCCGGCAAGCGGATCTCCCCGGTCTGGGGTCGCACCCTGGACATCGTCGAGATCCTGCTGATCATCGCCCTGGTGCCGCTGGCCGTCTGGGTCTGCGGCATGTACGGCTGGATCGTCAACCTTCGACCGTGACGGTGCCCATCGCGGTGCCGACCGGCGCGGTGGCGTAGACGCCCGGACCGTGCTGGCCGTCCAGCGGGCGGGCCGGCACGCCGGCCCGCCGCGCCATCTCCCGGACGACCTTCACCAGGGCGTCGGCGTGCCCGTCCATCGCCGCGACCCGCAGCAGCGGAGGCACCCGCCGGCCGCCGGGGAGCACCACCGCCGCGACCGTGTGCGAGGGGGCGGAGGTGGAGGTGACCGCGTCGACGAGCGCGCCGAGCGAGCCGTGGGGACGCACCCGCAGCGCCAGGCACCGCTGGGTCCAGCCGCCGCCGCGCACGCTGGTCCAGGTCTCGACCGGTGCCTCCGGCGCCAGGTCCAGCCCGGCCCCGGAGACCACCGCGGCGTGCAGCTCGTCCCGGCCGAGCACCCGGTGGCCGAGGCCGGCGGCATTGAGCGCCTTGCCCAGCCGGCCGACCCCGGCGGCCACCGTCCGGTGCACGCCGCGCAGGCCACCGCCGCGGGTCACCGTCTCGGTGCGGGCGTCGCCCACGGACAGGCGCAGCGCCACCCACACGGTGCGGTGCGCCGCGGGCGGCGCGCCGGGCGCCGGATACCAGACGAGCGTGTGCGAGACCACCTGCGTCTGGGTGACCGGCCCGGCGAAGTCGGCGAGCACCGCGAGCGCCCGGTCCACGACGGTCGCCTCGATCGACCCGGCGGGCGCGCCGGGCCGGCCGGTCAGCACCACCGCGGCGAACCAGCCACGGTCGTCCTGGCCGATGCCGAGCCGGGTGCCACGCTCGGTCAGCTCCACCACGGTCAGCTCCGGCGCGAGCGCGGCCAGCCTCGGGTCACCGCCGGGCAGCGCACCCCGGGCCCGGCCCCGGCGGCGACGCAGCCGGCGGCGGAGCATCAGGTCCTCGTACCACCAGCGCCCGCCGCGCCTGGCGAACGCCGCCACCACGGCCAGCAGCGCCAGCACCACGACGGCGGCGAGCAACCAGGCCGGGCCGGCGGTGGCGAACCAGACGGCGAGCGCGGCGCACTCCGCCACCACGAGCTGACCCACGACGACCGGGCCGAGCCGCCCCCGCCGGCGCTTGTCCACCGGCGTGACCGGCTGGTCCGCCGCCGGGGCGGTGGCCGTACGACCGGGTGGCGCCTGGAGCTGCGTCATCGGTGAGCGTCCCTTCTGGACCTGCCGGGCATCCCCCGGTGGGGTGTGTCGTCGGTGGCGGACGGGGTCCGGCGCACCCCCGACGGCCCCTTATCGTAGGGAAGCCCGCGGCGCTGTTCGGACCTGATCGTCGCGGACCCACCCCGGCCGGAGGTTAGTCATGCGGACCCGCCGCGATCAGGTGCAGGCGTACCGCTTCGTCACCCGCCGCATCGTCTCCGCGTTGCTCGCCGGTGACCCGGAGACCAACGACCTGCCGATGCGCCGGCTCGGCATGGCGGTGTTCGGCAGCGTGATCGCCGCGGCCGTGGTGCTCGGTGGCGTGGGCGCGTACGGGCAGCTCACGAGCAACTCCGCGCCGCTCGAGGCGAACACGGTGGTGATCGAGCGGGAGACCGGGGCCACCTACTGGTTCGGCGACGACCAGGTGCTGCACCCGACGCTCAACTACGCCTCGGCCCGGCTGGTGGTCGACGACGCCTCGGCCGAGGTGCGCACCGTGTCGCAGGCGTCCATCAGGGACCGGCCGCGTGGCCGGATGGTCGGCATCGTGGGCGCGCCGGACGACCTGCCGGACCGCGGATCGCTCGTCGGCCTGCCCTGGTCGGTCTGCGACGTGCCGGACCCGAACGACCCGCGGCGCTCGACCACCCGGCTGCTGGTCGACCGGCCGCTGCCCGGCGGCACGCCGCTCACCGACCGGGCGGTGCTGGTCCGCACGAGCGAGGCCCGTTACCTGCTGACCGGCGGTTCCCGGCTGCGCGTGGCCGGTGACGAGCAGGCGCTCGTCGCGTTGCGGATGGCCGGCGCGACGAACCTCACCGTCGGCCAGCAGTTGCTCAACGCGGTGCCGGTGGGCCCGGTGCTGCGCAAGCCCACGATCGACTCCGACGGCGAGCCGAGCGGGCTGACCGTGGCCGACCGGCCGGCCCGGATCGGCCAGGTCTACCAGGCCGCCGGCCAGTTCTACGTGCTCACCCGGCAGGGCCTGGCGGCGGTCGGCGAGATCACCGCGCGGCTGCTGCTCGGCGGCGGCGGGACGATCACCGACATCACGCCGGACGAGGCGGGCCGGCTCCTCACCGACCAGCGGCTGGAGCCCGAGGGGTTGCCGGCCCGGATGCCCACGCTGCACGACGTCCGGGCCGGGCGCGCCGTGCTCTGCGCCACCTACCGGTCCGGCGCGGCCGGTCGACCGCCGGCCACCACGCTCGAGGTGTTCGACGCCCCGCCGGCCGAGCTGACCGCCTCGACCGCGGTGCCGGCGCGACAGGGCGACCGGGACGCGGTGCGCACCGCCGAGAGCGTGCTGCTACCCGGCGGCAAGGGCGTGCTGGTGCAGGCCACGGCCGGGGAGAGCGGCAGGCCGGCGGCCGGCGCGACGGTCTATCTGATCACCGCGCAGGGGGTCCGCTACCCGCTCGGCACCGACAGCGGCGACGCGAAGAGCGCGCTCGGCTACGGCGACGTGACCCCGGTGGCGGTGCCCGCCTCGTTGCTGGCGCTGGTGCCGACCGGGCCGACCCTCGCCCGCGCGGACGCCCTGGCCTACTTCGACGCGGCGGCGGCGCCGCAGAGCACCGCGGCCCCCTCGCCCGGGGGCGGGGCCGCCCAGGTCGAGGGTGGTTGACCGACCGGTACGTCCGGTGTGGAGGCGGCCGGTCACGGGTCGCCCGCGATGGCGCGCTTCGACTAGCCTGAGCATGGCCGACGGGCCATCGACGACAACGGGGATTGAGCCATGACCGGGCGCACGACAGTGGACGTACTGTCCTTGGAGGACTTCCACAGGCGGCTTGAGCGGCGTCTGCACCAGGCGGAGTCGGTGTTGCGCAAGCTCAACACCGAGATGCAGTGCCGCCCGCCGGCCCTCGGCACGTTCACCGACGCGACGGACAACTCCCGGCGCTACGCGGAGACCCACCAGAGCTACGTCGACCACGTGGACCGCCTGCGCCGGGCGATCCTGGCCGCCCGCGAGGCGACGCACTCGATCATGACGAACTACAAGACCGCCGAGGCCCGTAACGCCGCCGCCGCGGCCGACATCGCCGCCGCCCTCTCCGGGCTGGACGAGGCGATGAAGCAGCCGAAGGAGGATCGGGGTGTCTGAATACACCAGGCGCTACGAGCACGTCAGTCACGAGGAGCTCTACCAGGGCGTCAACGCCGGTGACCCGAAGCAGATCGAAGGGCTGAGCGCCCAGTGGACCGCCCTCAAGGGCACGCTCGACGACCTCAGCCGTGACCTGGGCGCCGACCTGGACGCGCTGGCGAAGACCTGGACCGGTGACGCCGCCCGCGAGTTCCAGCGCCGGCTGACCATGGTCAGCGGCTACTCGGGCAACCTGGCCGAGGGCATGACGGGCATCCGGCAGGCACTGGACATGATGGCCGGCGACCTGCGCACGGCCCAGACCACGGCGGAGAGCCCGGAGAAGACCGACGACAACGACAAGCTGCTCTCCGGCGCCGGCAAGGGTTTCCTGCTCGGCGGTGCCCCGGGCGCGCTGATCGGCGGCATCATCGGTCACCAGCAGGACGAGGCCGAGCAGGAGAAGGCGCACCAGCGGATGGTGCAGGTCGTGGCGAAGCTGGCCGAGGGCTACGACTTCTCCGCGTACGGCCGGATCGTCGTGCCGGAGCCGCCGCCCACCGAGTTGCCCGGCCACCACGACCGCGACGATCCGACGCTGCGCGACGGCCCGTCGGTGAAGACGCCGGCGTCCGGTCCGAGTCTGGGCAGCTTCGGTCCGGGGGCGAACGGCAGCGCGACCACGTCGGGCGTGCACCACACGGCTCCGACCAGCGGCATGCCGGGCGACGGCGCTCCGGGCGGCGGCACCCCGGGCAGCCACACCGGCGCGGGCGCGCCGGGTTCGGTCACGACCGGCGGCACGGTCGACCCGACCGGCACCTCCCTCGCCGGTGCCGGCCCGCTGGCCGGCGTCACCGGTGGCCCGACGGTCGGCGGCACCCCGGGCTTCGGGCCCGGCGCCGGCAACCCGACCGTGACGACCGGCGGCGGGCTCTTCGGCGGCCCCGGCGTGCTCAGCACCGGCTCGCTCGCCGGCACCGGCCCCACCGCGGCGTCCGCCGGCCGGCTCGCCGGCACGCCCGGCGTGGACAGCCGGTCGGCCACCGGGACCGGGCGGCTCACCTCCGGCCGCGGCCTGACGGTCGAGTCGGAGAGCAGGTCGACCGGCCGCACCAACGCCACCGGGCGGCCCGCGATGGCCGGGCGCAACGGGGTGCTGGGCGCGCGGGGCGGTCACGACGACGACGAGACCGACGGCCGGCTGACCTGGCTCACCGAGGACGACATGGTCTGGGGCGACGGCAACGCCGCCCCGCCGCCGGTGCTCGACGGCAACTGACCCCGGCACGACACCACGACACGACACCACGGCGCGGCGACCCGGACCAGGCGTCGCGCCGTTCGTCGCGCGGAGAGGCGACCGTCCACAGCGAGCCGTGGGGTGGCTCACGCAACCGGCAAGATCGTCGAGCTGCGCGATCGGCCGCTGACCGATAGGTTGATGTGGTGCTGCCCGTAGCGTTCGCCTCGTCCACCTGGACGGCGATGCTGCGTCGGATCGCCCGCACGGCCGCGACCACCCTGGCGTTGATCGCCGGCCTCCAGGGCGTCGCCGCCACACCGGCCGACGCCGGTGCCCCGACGGCACGTCCCGCCGCCGTCACGGTGACCGACGCCCGTGCGGCGTCGACCGTCGACGCCGCCCACGGGGCCACGGTGGTTGCCGAAGCCGCGCCGTGGGCCGTCACCCACCCGGCCACCGGCCCGTCCGTCGCCGGCCCGACCGATGTCGCGGTCGCCGCGCCGGTCACCGCCGCCGACGTTCCGGCCGCCGCCGACCCGGGCCGGGCGGCCATCGCCCGCCGCGGGCCTCCGCGCGCCTGACGGGCCACCTTTCCGGTACGCCCCGGCGCGGCCCCACCCGGCCGCCCGCCCCGCGCATCCCGCCGCGCCCTGCCGCGCACACCGCCCGTCGTCCGGGCCCAGTCGTTGTTCGACACTCGTTCCACCATGAGGTGCCGTAGATGCAGACCGTTCTCTCCACCGTCCTGCCGGACGTTCCCGCCGCCGCCGTGATCTGGCTGGCCCTGCTCGCCCTGGCGGCGGTCGTGGTCGCCGCGCTCGTCGTCCGCCCGACCCGGTTCCGCTCGGTGTTCGGCGAACGGATCAGCGAGGCCGCCCGGCCGAGCAGCATCGACCTGGCCGAGCGGACCCGCGAGCAGGACCGGGAACGCAGCCGGTACGCGGACGAGGTCGCCGTGGCCGCGTCCCGCGCGGCGGTGACCGCCGAGCGCAGCCGCGCCGAGTGGCTGGCCGCGCAGGACGAGGCCGAAGCGGCCTGGCTGGCGTGCGAAGCGGCCGAGGAGGACGTCCGCCGGCTGGCCGCCGCCGCGGCGCTGCCGCTGCCCCGGACCGCCCGGACCCCGGCCGAGTACGCGGACCGGGAGCGCTGGCTGCACCGGGCGGCGCTCGACGCCCAGTGGCGCAAGGAGATCAGCGTGCGGCAGCTCAGCGACATCCTCGGCGGGCGCGGCTGGGACCCGAGCCGGCACCCGGTGGAGCAGGAACTGCTGCTGCGCCGGCTGGTGCGGGACAACCTCCAGGCCCGGCAGCACGCCGCCGCGGAGCGGGAGCAGGCCGCGTGGCGGGCCGCCGAGACGGCTGCGGCGGCGGCTCGGAGCCTGCGCGAGGAGGCGTTCGCGGCGCTGCACCCGGCCGTCGAGCCGCAGGCGGCGCTCTCCATCGTGGGCTTCACCGGCCCGGAGAGCACCCGGGAGCTGCCCGTCGGGGAGATCACCCGCGAGTTGGCTCCGGTGGCCCGGGGCCGGGCCGCCGTGGCGGCGTACTGATCGTCGGGCGGTGCTGGCCCGGCTCGGTTAGCGTGGTGCCGTGTCCCGTGAAGCCTGGTTTCTCGTCGCGCTCGGTGCCGTCGTCGCGGCGGCCACGCTTGTCGGGGCGGTGCTGCTCGCGATCCGAGTGGTCCGCACCCGCCGCATGTTGGGTGCGCTCGGCGCCGGCGGCAAGGTCGCGTTCTACGGCGCGCTGATCTACACGATCCTGCCGGTGGACCTGCTGCCCGACCCGATCTATCTGGACGACATGGGTGTGCTTGCCGGCGCGTTGTTCTATCTGGGCCGGCTGGCCGCCAAGCACCGGGCGGCGCAGCGCGTCACCCGGGACGCCCCGGCACCGACCCTGCCCGCCGCCCCGCCGGGTGGCGTGCCGCGTCGATGACCGGTCATCAGCTCGACAACCACGCGACGAGCGAGGAGACGGCATGCCCGGCGATCACCGGCTGGACCCGCACGACGGGCGGGTCGCCCGCTTCTTCGCCGACCGGCACCTGGCCACGCTCACCACGTTGCGCGCGGACGGCACTCCGCACGTCGTACCGGTGGGGGTGACCTTCGACCCGGACGCCCGGCTGGCGCGGGTGATCACGTCGGGCGGTTCGGCGAAGGCCCGGCACGTGGCCGCCGCCGGGCCGGCGGGCACGCCGGTCGCCGTCTGCCAGGTCGACGGCCGCTGGTGGCTGACCGTGGAGGGCCGGGCGGTGGTACGCCGCGACCCGGAGTCGGTGGCCGAGGCCGAGCGGCGGTACGCCGAGCGTTACCGCATCCCGCGTCCGAATCCCGAGCGGGTGGTCCTGGAGATCACCGTGAGCCGTCTGCTCGGCAGCCTGCCCGACTGAGGGGGTTCCGCGCCGGACACCACGGATCCCGGGCACCCCGTTTCGGGGCGGCCCGGGACCCGTCGGGTGGTCAGCGCGCGGTGTCGCCCCGGCCGGTGTGCTGCTGCGCCATGTCGACGCCCTTGTCGACCTGCTTGTCGTACTTGCCGCCGGTGCGCTGGTCCACCGCGTCGCCGGCCTTGTCGAGGCCCTTGTCGATCTGCTCGTCATGCTTGTCGACGAAGTCCTTCGCCTTGTCCATGAAGTTGCTCATCTCAGATTCTCCCTTCGGTAGGTTGAAGGCCTTCCCTGAGGCCGGGGGCGCAAACACCGGACGGGCGGTGACGCCCCGGGTGTCGGATTCACCCGCGTCGGGTATCAACGGCCACGATCGAGGAGGCGACGTGGACGACGACGCTGGCACGCCCGGACCGGCACGCCCCGGACCGGAGCGTTCGGAGCCGGCACGGCCCGCACCCGCGCCGGCCGAGCCCCGGCAGGCCTGGGCGGGGCTGCCGTGGCCGGTCCGGACGGCGGTCACGTGGAGCACGTGCCTGCTGGTGGTGGCGGCCGGGCTGTGGCTGCTCGGCAAGGTCGCGGTGCTGCTGGCGCCGCTGGCCGTGGCGCTGGCCGGCACGCTCTTCCTCACCGCTCTGCTCGACCCGGTGCTGGTGCGGCTGCGCCGGCTCCGGGTGCCGGCCGCGCTCGCCGCGCTGCTCACCGTCCTGTTGCTGCTCGGCGTCCTGGTCGGCGCCGGCGTCCTGGTCTGGGACCTCACCGCGAGCCAGTTCGGTGAGTTGAGCCAGCAGCTCGACGAGGGCCTGCAACGGAGCCGCGAGTTCGTCACCTCCACCCTGCCGGTCAGCGACCAGCAGCTCGACCGGCTCATCGAGCAGATCCGTCAGGGCCTGAGCGGCAGCGCCCCCGACCCGGTGGCCGGTGCGCGTAAGGCCGCCGAGGTGGCCGGCGCGATCCTGCTCGGTCTGGTGCTGCTCTTCTTCCTGCTCAAGGACGGTCGGTCGATGTGGCACTGGGTGCTGCGGCGGCTGACCGGGCCCCGGCGCGAAGTGACCGCGGCGGCGGGCCGGGCCGGCTGGCAGACGCTCGGCGCTTACAGCCGGGGCACGATGATCATCGCGGCGATCGACGCCACCGGCATCGGCCTTGCGCTGGTCGTGTTGCGCGTCCCGCTGGCCCTGCCGCTGGCCCTGATCACGTTCCTCGGCGGGTTCGTGCCGATCATCGGCGCCACCGTCGCCGGCGCGGTCGCGGTGCTCGTCGCGCTCGCCGCCAACGGCCCCACCACGGCCCTGCTCACGCTGGCCGCGGTGATCGCCGTACAGCAGATCGAGGGCAATCTGCTGGAACCGCTCGTGATGCGCCGGCAGGTCCAGCTACACCCGGCGGTCATCCTGGTGGTGGTCACCGCCGGCACGCTCGTCGCCGGGGTCGCCGGCGCGTTCGTCTCGGTGCCGATCGCCGCGGTGCTCTGGCGGGTGCTGGACACGGTGCAGCGCTGCCGGTCCGGCGAGGCCGCCCGCACCGCCGAGAACGCCCGCTGACTCCGCCCTGACTCCGCCCGCCGACTCCGCCTCCGCCGGGCGACCGGCGCTCAGGCCGGATGGGGTTGGCGCAGGTGGGTGACGAACCAGGTGCCGGCCTGGTCGGCCACCTGCTCCAACGTGCCGGGCTCCTCGAACAGGTGCGTCGCGCCGGGCACGACGCGCAGCTCCGCCACCTGGCCCAACTCGTCCCGCGCCTGCTCGTTGAGCACGATCACCTCCTCGTCCAGCCCGCCGACGAGCAGCAGCGTCGGTGCCCGTACCGCGGTCAGTGAGCTGCCGGCCAGGTCGGGCCGTCCGCCCCGGGAGACCACCGCGCCCACCCGGTCCGGCCGGGTCGCGGCGGCGACCAGGGCGGCAGCCGCGCCGGTGCTCGCGCCGAAGAGCCCGATCGGCAGGCGGCCCAGCTCCGGGTCGGCGTCCATCCAGTCGACGATGCCGGCCAGCCGCTCGGCGAGCATCCCGATGTCGAAGCGCAGGTCGGCGGTCACCTCGTCCCGCGCCTCCTCGTCGATCGTCAGCAGGTCGACGAGCACGGTGCCCAGCCCGCGCGCGTTGAGTGCCTGTCCCACGGCCACGTTGCGCGGGCTGTGCCGCGAACTGCCGCTCCCGTGGGCGAACAACACGACCCCGCCGGCTCCCGAGGGCACGGACACGTCCCCGACGAGCCCGCCCTCCACCACCGGCACCGCGATCTCCCGCACACCCTCACCCCCACGTCTCCCCTCCCCCTTACCCCCCTCCCCGCCGATCATGAAGTTGGCGGGCCGGAGAGCGCTCCCCCACGCCGCTGATCATGATCATGATCACCGGGGGACGGGCCCGCGCCGGGTTGCGTTGACGTCGGCGGCAAGGTTTAGCGTCTGCCGTGGGACGGACGGGCGGGAGGCGCTGATGCGGATCGGGGAGCTGGCGGAGCGGGCCGGTACGAGCACCCGGACCCTGCGCTACTACGAGACCCACGGGCTGGTCCGGCCGCGCCGGTCCGCGAACGGTTACCGGATCTACGACGACGCGGAACTGCGCGTCGTACGCGAGATCCGCTCCCTGCTGGCGATCGGCTTCGGGCTGGACGACATCCGCCCGTTCGTCGCCTGTCTCCGCGCCGGGCACGACTCCGGCGACGTCTGCCCCGACTCGGTGGCGGTGCTGCGGCGCAAGCTCGCCGAGGTGGACGACTATCTCGACCGGCTCGGCTCGGTCCGCCGCCGGTTGCACGACCAGCTCGCCCACGCGATCACCCATCGGGAGGAAACATGCCTCAGGACACGCAGGCCGGCCGACTGACCGCGGTCACCGACGCCACGTTCGCGGCCACCGTGCTGGCCGCCGACCGCCCGGTCGTGGTCGACTTCTGGGCCGAGTGGTGCCCGCCCTGCCGGGTGGTGTCGAAGCACCTGGCCGAGTTGGCCGAGGAGTTCGGCGACGCGCTGCGGTTCGTCGCGCTGAACATCGACGAGAACCCCACCACCGCCCGCGCCTACCAGGTGATGTCCGCGCCGACCATGCTCGTCTTCCGGGACGGCCAGGTGGTCGGCTCGACCGTCGGTGCCCGGCCGAAGAACCACCTGCGGCAGAGCTTCGCCCGCCACCTGGACGGTTGGGCCGGCGCCGGGTGGGAACGCGCGGGGTGACCACGGAACCCGACCGATCGCGAGGCTCATGATGGCCAAACAGGACAGGTCCCGGGAGCGGGAACTCAGCGACCAGAAACGCCGCGAACAGGAGCTGGAAGACTCGCCGGAGTGGGCCGACCGCGCCGCGTCGGCGCGTACCCCCGACGATCCGCGGGCGATGGCGCCGCGGGACGCCGGCGGGCGTCCGTCCAACGGCCGCCAGTTCTGAGGTACGCACACCGAGCGGCCCCGTCGACGCGGGGCCGCTCGGTCCGGCGGGAAGCGGTCAGTCGGCGTGTTCCGGCAGGCGCATCAGCGGCGCGCGGCCCGGCGGCTGCTGCGGCTGCGGCTGCTGCGGCTGCGGCCCCGACTCGTGTTTCTGCGGCACCGGCACGGTGACCGGTTGGGCGCTTGTGACCCGCAGCTTCTCGCCGTGGTGCAGCAGGTCGAGCGCCGTGTCCGGCCCGCCGTTGCGCAGCGAGTAGGTCGTCTGGTGCGGCCGGACGTCGACGCGCAGCCGCAGCGACCGCCACTGCAACGAGAACTCCAGGCGGCTGAGTCGACTGGAGAGCCGGGGCGCGAAGGACAGCGTCCCGTCGTGGTCGCGCAACCCGCCGAAGCCGGCGACGAGCGCGATCCACGCACCGGCCAGGGAGGCCATGTGCACACCGTCGCGGGTGTTCTCGTTCAGGTCGTGCAGGTCCATCAGCGCGGCCTCGCGCAGATAGCGGTGGGCCAGCTCGGGGAAGCCCACCTCGGCCGCGAGGACCGCCTGGGTGCAGGCGCTCAGCGACGAGTCGCGTACGGTCCGGCGCTCGTAGTAGGTGAAGTTGCGCAGCTTCTCGGCGGCGCTGAAGGCGTCTCCCCGCCAGTGCATGGCCAGCACCAGGTCGGCCTGCTTGACCACCTGCTTGCGGTACAGGTCGAAGTAGGGGTAGTGCAGCAGCAGCGGATACTTCTCCGGCGGCGTGTGCTCGAAGTCCCACTCCTGCAACCGGGTGAAGCCCTCCACCTGCTCGTGCACGTCGATCTCGGAGTCGTACGGGACGTGCATGTCCTGGGCGGCGTCCCGCCAGGCGGCGGCCTCCTCCTCGGTGACGCCGAGGTCGAGGGCCTGGTCCCGGTAGCGCATCGCGCAGTCGGCGGCGGTGAGCAGGTTCCGCTGCGCCATCAGGTTGGTGTAGACGTTGTCGTTCTTGACCGCGGTGTACTCGTCCGGGCCGGTCACCCCGTCGATGTGGAACCGGCCGGCGCGGTCGTGGTGGCCGAGCGAGTGCCACAGCCGGGCGGTTTCGACGAGCAACTCCAGCCCGATGTCGCGCTCCAGCGCCTCGTCGCCGGTGACAAGCACGTAGCGGCGCAGCGCGTCGGCGATGTCGGCGGCGATGTGGAACGCGGCGGTCCCGGCCGGCCAGTACGCCGACGACTCCGGCCCCTCGATGGTGCGCCACGGGAACGCGGCGCCCTGCAGGTTCAACGTGCGGGCCCGTTCCTGCGCCTGGGCCATGGTGTCGTGGCGCCACTGGAGCGCGTCCTTCACCGCGCTCGGCTGCGTGTAGGTCAGCACCGGCAGCACAAACATCTCGGTGTCCCAGAAGGCGTGCCCGTCGTACCCGGGACCGGTGAGGCCCTTGGCCGAGATCGGCCGCCGTTCCGCGCGGGCGCCGGCCTGGAGCACGTGGAAGAGGCCGAACCGGACCGCCTGCTGGACCTCCGGGTCGCCCTCGACCCGCACGTCGGCGGCGTCCCAGAACTTGTCGAGGTATTCCCGCTGCGCGCGGCGCAGCCCGTCCCAGCCGTCGAGCCGGGCGGAGGACAGGGCCGCGCCGACCTGGTCGCGCAGCGCCGGCAGGGACCGCCGGCTGGACCAGCCGTACGTCAGGTACTTGACCACCCGTAGTTTCTCGCCGGGTTTGAGCACGCAGCCGATGGTGGTGCGGACCCAGTCCTCGTACCCCTCGGATTCGATCGTGGTGTGTTCCGGGCCGTGCACGTCGTGGCCCATGCCGGCGCCGACCCGCAGGCCGCTGACCTTGGTGCGGTGGATGAGCAGGCCGCCGTCGTCGGTGGTCAGCTCCTCCTCCGCCTGCAACGGTGACTCCAGCACGGCGGCCACGCGCGGGTCGCGGCTCTGCGGTGGCAGCGACTCGTTCGCCACCAGCTCGGACTGGAGGATCAGCCGCAGCGGCCCGTCGACCGCCTCCACCTCATAGTTGATCATCGCGACCGAGCGGTGGGTGAACGACACCAGCCGGGTGCTGCGGACCTTCACCTCGCGCCCGGCGGGGGAACGCCAGTGCAGCTCCCGCTGGAGCGTGCCGGCGCGCATGTCGAGGGTCCGCTCGTGGTCGAGCAGTTCGCCGTAGCGGACGTCGAGCGGCTCGTCGTCGACGAGCAGCCGGATGAGCTTGCCGTTCGTGACGTTGACGATGGTCTGCCCGGATTCGGGGAAGCCGAAGCCGGCCTCCGCGTAGGGCAGCGGGCGCAGCTCGTAGAACGAGTTCAGGTAGGTGCCGGGCAGGCCGTGCGGCTCGCCCTCGTCGAGGTTGCCGCGCAGCCCGATGTGGCCGTTGGAGAGCGCGAAGACCGACTCGGACTGGGCCAGCACGTCCATGTCGAGCCGCACCTCGCGGATGTGCCAGGGCTCGACCGGGTAGGAGCGTTCCCGGATCATGCGGCCGGCTCCGTGGCCAGCAGGTCGGCGAGGTCGGTGACCACCACGTCGGCGCCGTGCGCGCGCAACTCGTCGGCCTGGCCGACCCGGTCGACGCCGATCACGTACCCGAATCCGCCGGCCTTTCCGGCGGCCACCCCGGCGAGCGCGTCCTCGAAGACGGCGGCGTTCGCCGGTTCGACGCCGAGCATCCGCGCGCCCTCCAGGAACGTGTCCGGGTGCGGCTTGCCCGACAGTTTGCGCTCGCGGGCGACCACGCCGTCGACCCGCGCCTCCAGCCAGCGGTCCAGGCCGGCGGCGTGCACCACGGCCTCGCAGTTGGCGCTCGCCGAGACGACCGCGCGGCGCAGCCCGGCCCGGGTCGCGGCCTCCAGATAGCGCACCGAACCGTCGTAGACCTCGACGCCGTCGTGCGCGATGCGCTGGAGCAGGACGACGTTCTTGCGGTTGCCGACGCCGTTGACGGTGTCCGCGTCCGGCGGGTCGTCGGGGGTGCCCTCGGGCAGCGTGATGCCACGCGATTCCAGGAATGAGCGCACCCCGTCGGCGCGCGGTCTGCCGTCCACGTACCGGTTGTAGTCCGGTCCGGGGTCGAACGGGCGGAACGGCTCGCCGGTCTCGTCCGCCCGACGCCGCAGGAAGGCGTCGAACGTCTCGGCCCAGGCGGCGTTGTGCACCTTGGCGGTCTGCGTCAGCACACCGTCCAGATCGAAGAGACACGCGGTCACGTGCGCGGGTAGGCCCAGCATTGTTTGAATCTATCCAGGCGACTCACCGGGCAAACACGGTTCGGGGCGTCAGCGGTGCGGGCGCAGCGTCCACGTCACGGTGAGCGACGAGGTGACGGTGCCGTCCTCGGTGCCGAGTTCCACCTCGACCGGGAACTCGGGCCGCCGCCCGGCGTCCAGCTCGGCCAGCACGTCGGCCGCCGGACGCCCGAGCCGCGCCGTGGCCAGCACCGGACCCATCGCCACCTTGCGGTAGCGGATGGTCGCGGTCACGGCCAGGGGTACGGCCCGGTCGAGGACCTGCCCGAAGGCGGCCATCACCACCGCGCCGGACGCGGTCTCACCGAGCGTGAACGTGGCGCCGGCGTGGGGGCCGCCCACGTGGTTGTGGTGCGCCGGGTCGTCGGGGAGCCGGACCACGGCCCGGACCCCGCCGTCGGCCTCGGGCGCGACCTCGACGATCTCGATTCCGAGGGTACGGGCGAACGGCACGGCTTCGAGGAGGGCCGCTGCCACCTGCCGCGAGTCGATGGACATGCCCGAACGCTACTCGCCAGTAACTTCCTCGGCAAGACTGCCCTGCCGATGCGGCTCCAGAGCCCGGATCAGTGCATCGATCAGGGCAGGATCCTCCTCCAGCATCCGTTTGACGCTTTCGCTTATCTGCTCCGGGCCAAGCACACCCACTTCGTCCAAGTCCTCGACCCCAGCATTGCGCAGCACCCTCGCCTGCACTTCATGGAAGAATCGGCCGTCCTCACTGAGCAGTTGAGCCATCAGCGCCGCGACAAAGCGCTCCCGTGCATCCACCTCGCCGCCGCCGGCACCAAAGCTTTCAAGCGCCCTTGCCAGCTCTCGCGACGGCTCCTCGCCCAGAGTCGCCGTAACCCGAATCGGATCCGGCGCCGGCACCGATTCGGCGGCAATGGCATCACGCGAGGCTTGTTTCCGCGACACGAAGTTCCAGGTCGACCGCATAGCTGGGAGCGCCTGGTTACTCCATGCCGACTTCACGGCTGGTACGGCCTGCTGGGTCAACGCGGTCTTCGCAGCCGGCAGCGCCTGCTGAACCAACCACCTCTCGACGTGCGGCGCGGCCGCCACGGCCACCCTCATGGCAGCCTCCAGAGCCAGGCGTTTGACCAGATCTTGGAACTCCGTGGACTCCCTCGCCGGACCTACCCGACCCGCACGGCCTTCATCTGGAGTGAAAGTGCCGTGGCCGACAAGCTTTCCGTCGCGATTGAACAGATTCTGGTGCATTCCGCCCGTCTTACCCACGCCAGGAGTCAACCCATCGGGGTATTCAAAACTGCCTCTGATGCTAGCCATCGCCCACCATGAGCGGCACGATATCGAACGTCCGCCCGCGCTGAGATCCCGCGAGCGACATTCACCTGTCACCCAGTGGACAGGGTCGTCAGAAAATCGGAGATATGCGACGGCCCACTTCCCGCCAGCCGCAGCCCTTTATTGGACTGCCGCCAGGGGCCGGCTGCGAGGTCAGATGGCGCGAATCGTGATCAGGTCTTCGAGCCCGGCGAGGTCGTCGGCGTTGCGGGTGTAGACGGCGGCGTCGTGGGCGTGCGCGGTTGCGGCGATGAGCAGGTCCATCACCCTTGCGCGTGGCTGGCGGCCGTGCTCGACGACACGGGCGGCCAGGCGCGCGTAGCTGTCGGCGATGGCTTCATCGATGGGAAGCGGATCAAACCGACGTTGGATCGCGCTCAGCCGCGCCAACCGGAGCGCCCTCGCCTCGGCGTTCTTCGCGACCAGGACACCGAACTGGAGTTCGGCGAGGCTGGCGACGCTGATGGCCAGTTCGCCGGGAATCGGGGTCACATCGGTGGCGATGAGGACGCTGGTATCGAGGATGCCTCGGCTCACCGCTGGTCCCACGGGTCGACGACGGTGCCGTCGATCAGGCCCCGATCCTCTGCCCACCCGGGATCCGTGGGTTGGTCGAACAAACCGGCAAGGTCGTCCCACGCGCGCCAGGTCCGAGGACTGACCGGGCCCAGCACGGCCGCCGGTCGCCCAGCGACGGTGATCGTCACGCGTTCACCCGCCTGGGCCCGGCGCACCAGGTCGCTGGCGTTCTGCCGCATCTCCCGCAGCCCAATCTCATGCACAGCTCCCAGGGTAGCACTTGTGCTACAAGTGTCGTCCTTGCTGAGACTCGACGCGCCGGTTCACGTTGGAGGTGTCCCCTTGTCTCTTAATAAAAGACAATGATCTCCGCTGCACGTATGAATGTCTCTTATTAAGAGACAATGGGACATCACTCGTTCTCGCAACCCAACGCCGTTCCGCACGGGCTCATGACTCGGCGACGCCGTCCAGGATCGTGCTCAGGTTGTGGTGGAAGGTCTCCTCGGCGTCGAGGTGGGCGCCGTCGACGACGAGCCGGGCCATGGTGGGATAGCGGCCGGTGTCGAGCATGCGCCTCAGGTAGGGGCCGAGCGCGGACTGCCACGCGGACACGTCGGTGCCGGTGGCCCGCGCGGTGCGGCGCTCGGTGATCTCCCGGCGGAGCGCGCCAACGAGGAACGCGCCGAGTGCGCCCGAGGCCCGCTGAAGAGCGGCGATGTCGCGTACGCCGGGGGCCTGGCTGAGCGCGGCGGCGGTGGCCTCGCCGACGGCGAGCGCGTGCGGTCCCAGGTGTGGCCGCGCGCCGAGCAGGTCGACGAGCCATTCGTGGTCGAGGGCGGCCTCGCGCGTCGCCCGGGCGATGGTCACGACGGCGTCGCGCCAGCCTTCGGCTTCGGGACGCCGGCCGGTCCCGGCATCCTCCGCGATCCCGGCGGTCTCCGCGATGCCGGCGGTCTCCGCGATGCCGGCGGTCTCCGCGATGCCGGCGGTCTCCGCGATGCGGGCGTAGACGGCGTCGACCATCAGGTCGAGCAGTTCGGACCGGTTGGCCACGTAGTCGTAGAGCCGCATCGGGCCGACGCCCAACTCCTTGGCGAGCTTGCGTAACGACAGCCCGTCGAGGCCGTGCGCGTCGGCGAGCCGGATCGCCGTGGTGGCGATCCGCGCGCGGCTCAGCGCCACCGGCGCCGCCCGGGGCCGTGGTTCGGGCCTTTCCCAGACCGGCAGAGGTACGTTACCGTACGGCGTATCCATGAGATACAGCGTACGCTAAGGGAGTTGACGATGCGGATCGCGATCGCCGGTGGCGGCCTGGGCGGCCTGACGCTGGCCCGCATCCTGCGCCGGCACGGCATCGGCGCGGTGGTCTACGAACGCGAGCCGCACCGCGCCGCGCGGACACAGGGCGGTTCGCTCGACCTGCACCCGGAGTCCGGGCAGCACGCCCTGGCCGCGGCCGGTCTCGAAGCCCGATTCCGGTCCGAGGCCCGCCCGCAGGGCGAGGAGCACCGCATCCTCGACCCGGACGGCCGCGTCCTCCTGCGCCACGAGCCACAGCCCGGCTCGTTCGACGGGCGTCCCGAGATCGACCGGACCGTGTTGCGTGACCTGCTGCTCGACTCGCTTCCCGGGGACGCGGTGGCGTGGGGCCATCGGCTCGTCGCGGCGACGCCACGGCCCGGCGGGGGTTTCGAGCTGACGTTCGACGGTGGCCACCGCGCCGACTGTGACGTCCTCGTCGGCGCGGACGGAGCACGGTCGGTCGTCCGGCCGCTGCTGACCGACGTCACCCTGTCCGCCGTCTCCACCCATGTGGAACTCGGCATCAGCGACATCGACCGGCGCCACCCCACGCTCGCCGAGATGATCGGGCCCGGCAACTTCTGGTGCATCGGCGTACGCCAGGTCCTGTCCGCCCAGCGCCTCGGCGACGGCAGCGTCCGGGTCGGGATCTCCCTGCCGGCGGACGATCGCGACCTCGACACCTACCGCAGCAAGCGGGCCCTGCTCGACCTGTTCGACGGCTGGAACCCCCGCCTCACCGCCCTCATCGAAGCTGGCGACGGCACGCCGGTCCCGCGCCGGATCGAGGCGATGCCCGCCGACACGCGCTGGGACCATCGACCGGGCATCACCCTCGTCGGCGACGCCGCGCACCTCATGCCGCCGGTCGGCGAGGGTGCCAACCAGGCGATGCTCGACGCCGCCGAGCTGGCCGCGGCGTTCGCCGCCGATTCGGCGACGGCCATTCCGGTGTACGAGGAAGCGATGTTCGCCCGGATCCGACCGATCGCGGAGATGTCGGCGCGGGTGCAGGCGATGATGCTGTCCTCCACCGCAGCCGCCGAGATCGTCCGCTTCTTCACACCCCGGGAGACCGAGCCGGCCGCCGGCGTTTGAGCGTCATCTCCGACCGAGGCATGCCGCCACCTCGCCGAAGTGGCGGTGTCCCGGGCGGGGCACCCCGCCACCTCGGCGAGGTGGCGGCATCCTGGGGCGCGGTATGCCGCCACTTCGGCGAGCTGGAGTCGATCACGCCGCGGGGGCGGCGTCGGGGGTCAGGCGCGCTTGGTGCGGGCGACGAAGGCCGCCCAACTCGCCGGCGTGAACGTCAGCGCCGGCCCCTGCCGGTCCTTGCTGTCGCGGACCCCGACCACGCCGGGCAGGTTGTCCGCCACCTCCACGCAGTCGCCGGAGTTGCCGCTGCTGCGGGTGCTCTTACGCCAGGTCGCGCCGGTCAGCTCCATCGTTTCGCCGCCTCCGAGATCGCCGCCAGGGTCGCCCCGTGCGGCATCGCCTCCGCGCGGGCGGACTCCCAGGTCTGCCGCAGCGATTTTACGTCCGCCGCGCGCTCCACGATGGAGCCGTGCAACTGGTTGTCGAGATAGCCCACGTCGTCGCCGTCCGCCGGGGTGGCGAGCACGAACGCGCCGTTGAGCCCGGGGTAGGCGCCCACCGTCTCGGGCACCAGGTGCAGGTGCACCCGCGGCCGGCGGCCCATCTCGACCAGATGCGCCAACTGCTCGCGCATCACCTTCGGTCCGCCCACCGGGCGGGTCAGCACTGAGTGGTCGAGCACGGCCACGAACTGCGGCGGCGCGGGCTTCTCCAGCACCCCCTGCCGGGCCAAACGTGCGGCCACCTGCTGTTCGAGCGCCTCGCCGACAAGCGGGCTCGCGCCCTCGTGCAACGCGCGGGCGTACTCCTCGGTCTGCAACAGGCCCGGGACCACAAGCGGTTGAAAGCTGCGGAGCGCGGTGGCCTCCTGTTCGATGCTCACCCACTCGCGGAACCACGGAAGCAGCGACTCCCGCACCAGCGCGGCCCGGATGCGGACCAGCAGGCCGCCGCCGTGCAGCGCCTCGTCGCAGCGCTCGGTGAACTCGGCGCGCGGCGCGCGACGGCACTGCTCGACGGCCGCCACCAGCGAGGCCGAATAGCTCACCCGCTCGGCCAGCGCCTCCTGGGTCAGCTCGGCCTCGGTGCGGAGCCGGCGTAGCTCACCGGCGAAGAGTTCCCACAACGACGCACGGCTCATCTGCACACCTCTGCACACGAAAGGACGGCCGGTCGGACAGCCCACGATGTGGGGGTGGAACGCCTTCCGACCCTAGCGACGCGGTGACGAGACTGTCACGCAGCGAAGCCGGATTCGTCCGGAACCCGCGAACGCGAGGAGCGCCCCGTGATCAGTCACCAGCTCGGACAGCCGCCGGACGGGCCGACGGGGGACCGCCCTCGCGCGTACCCCGGGCATGCCACGCCGCACACGCCGCTGCGCCCGATGTGGTGCTGCCGGGCATGCGGCCAGCCGTGGCCGTGCGCGACCGCCCGCCTGCTGCTCCGGAGCGAGTACGAGGACAACCAGATCGGCCTGTCGATCTATCTGTGCGGGCTGTTCTACGAGGCGACGCGCGACCTCTACCGGCTCAACCCGGCGGACGCGCCCTCCCCCGCCGACATGTTCGTCCGCTTCGTCGCCTGGGGCCCGCACCGCCGCCCGCCCGTCGCGCCGCTCCCACCGCCGGGTGGGTGTTAAGCGGGGCCCCCGCCTATACCGAATGCGTTAATAGGGGCCCCCGCCTTACACCTCACCGCCAGCCGACGTCGATGCGGTCGCCGCGCTCGTCGAAGAAGTGCAGCGCGTCCATCCGCACCTGCACCGCCAGCGGGTGCCCGGACGACACCTGCGGGTAGGGCGCGAGCCGCACCGCCAGCTCCGCCGGGCGGCGGTGGTGCCGGCCCGGGTCGGGCAGCACGCTCGTGCGGTTGCCGCCGCCCCCGCCGTTCAGGGCGGGCTCCGGCGAGGCGGACTCCGGCGCGCGTCCGGTGAGCCGCTGCATCACCTGGCCGAACCGGCGCAGGCTGCGCTGGCCGGGCGCGGTCCGCTCGACCGGGGTGCCCATCTCGTCGACCACGATCGCGGTGGCGCCGATGTCGAGGAAGGCCAGCGACTCGTGGCCGTGGTGCTCCAGGTAGCGGATCCGGCCGTGCAGCACGTCGCCGGCCGTGTCGGGGGCCACCGGGGTGAGCGCCTCGGCGCGCAGGCCGACCACGATCCGCTCGCCGTGGTAGTGCGCCACGGCGCGGCTGCGGATGTCGTCCCAGGGCAGGTAGAGCGACTGCTCACCGAGGTTCAGCGCGATGTAGCGGTCGAGATGGACATAGACCGACGCCTCCAGCAGGTTCATCCGGGGGCTGCCGAGGAACGCGGCGACGTAGAGCGTCGCCGGCCGCCCGTACACCTGGGTCGGGGTGCCGACGTCCTGGAGCACGCCCTTGCGCATGATGGCGACCCGGTCGGCCATGGTGAGCGCCTCGGCCTGGTCGTGGGTGACGTAGATGGTGGTGACGCCCAGCTCCCGGGTGAGCCCGGAGATCTCCGCCCGCAGTTCGGCGCGGAGGCCGCTGTCGAGGTTGGACAGCGGCTCGTCCATCAGGAACAGGCCGGGCCGGCGCACGATGGCCCGTCCCATGGCCACCCGCTGCCGCTGGCCGCCGGAGAGCTGGCTCGGCTTGCGCGCGAGCACGTCGCCGATGCCCAGCGCGCCCGCCACGTCCTGGATCCGCTCGCCGCGTGACCCCGGCTCGACGCCGCTCAGGCGCAGCGGAAATCCGATATTGTCGCCGACGGTCATGTGCGGATAGAGCGCGAAATCCTGGAAGACCATGGCGATCTTCCGGTCCCGTGGTGGTAGATCATTGGCGAGTTCGCCGTCGAGCAGAACCGCGCCCGAGGTCGGATCCTCCAGCCCGGCCACCATCCGCAGCACGGTGGACTTGCCGCAGCCCGAGGGGCCGAGCAGGACCATGAACTCACCATCGTTGACGTCCAGATTTATGGTGTCGACCGCGATCGTCCCGTCTTGGAACACCTTGGTGACATCTTTGAGCGCGACGGTGCTCACCGTCACCTCCCCAGTTGTTCGCCCGAACCCGGAACTGACTGTGGCCAGGATCATCGGGTTCGCACATCGGGTAAACGTGCCATGTTCGGTTCGTGACAGTCCTATTACGGGGTAATCGTCAAGCTCTACCGTCAAGTGACCTGTGAGTAACCACTTTTATGCCGGTTCGTCGAGAAACACCCGGCGTACCACCCGCTCGGCGGCCTGCCCGTCGTCGAGCGCGCAGAACCGGGCGCGGAACGCCGCCCGGGCCCGCTCGGCCGTCCCGGCCCGCACCGCGCCGGATCGAAAGAGGTCCAGCAGCGCGGGGAAGTCCGTCGCGACCGCGCCCGGCGGCTCGGCCAGCAGGTCGAAGTAGACGCCCCGCGCCACCCGGTACGTGTCCCAGTCCGGGGCGTACACCACGATCGGCCGGTCCAGCACAGCGTAGTCGAACATCGCCGAGGAATAGTCGGTGACGAACACGTCCGCGGCCAGGTAGAGATCCTCGATCCGATCGTGGCCGCTGACGTCGAGCACCCCGCCCGCCGCCGGCCCGCGCGGTAGTCGTTCCCGGTCGTGGAAGTAGTGGCTGCGCATCAACAGTCGCCCGCTCGGCCCGAGCACGTCGAGCAGCCGGTCCGGGTCGAACGGCGGACGCCAGCCGGGCAGGTGCTCCCGGTGGGTCGGGGCGTAGAGCACCACGTACTCGTCCTCCCCGAGGCCCAGGGCGGCACGGACCCGGCGGCACTCCTCGGCGGTGGCGCGGGCCAGCCGGTCGTTACGCGGGTAGCCGACCTCAAGCGTGGTGTAGTCGGCCGGGTACGCCCGCTCCCACATCTGGGTGGAGAAGCTGTTCGAGGTGACGCTGTAGTCCCAGCGGTCCACCCGGCGCAGCAGGCCGGCGAAGTTCATGCCCATCGCGCCCACCGGGTAGCGCTGCTGGTCCAGCCCCATCACCTTCACCGGCGTGCCGTGGTGGGTCTGCACGTGCATGGAGCCGGGCCGCTTGCGGACGAAGTCCGGAAAGTTGACGTTGTTGACCAGCCAGCGGGCCCGGGCGAGCACCCGGTAATACTCGCGGGTGCCGGCGACGACGTACTCCACGCCCGCCGGCAGCGCGGCCACCCGGTCCCGCCGGACGATCCAGACGCCGCGCACCTGCGGGGCGAGCCGGCGGGCCGCCTCGTAGACGGCGGCCGGGTTGCACGAGTAACCCCGGTACCAGTACGCCGCGTACACCGCCAGCGTCGGGTCGATCGGCCGGTGCGTCTCGGCCCGGTAGTACTCACGCAACGCGCCGTTCCGCGCCCGCCGCACCACCGGCACCAGCCGCCGCCGGGCCCGGCCCACCGTCCGCCGGGCGGTCTCCCCGGTCTGGTGCGCCCCGCGCAACGCGCTGAACGTCCGCCACCGACCGGCCGCCACCAGCCGGTGCTTCAGCCCCTCCACGCCGGGTGGGACCGGATAGCCCGCCGGCGGCCGGAACTGGAGGTGGTCGGCGTGCATCTGGGCGAAGAACGCCGCCCGCAACTCGGGCGCGATCCGGTCGCCGTTGCCGAGCACGGTCAGGTAGTGCCAGATCATCCGCTCGAAGATCGCCGGCCGCAGCCCGTCCATCCCCCATGCGTCGATCAGCGCGAACACCCGGTGCCACTGGGCGAAGACCTCGAAGTGCCGGTCGCCCCGGGTGCGGGTGATCGCGCCGGTGCGCCGCTGCCGGTAGTGGAGACAGATCCGGTCCAGCACCCCGATCCGCTCGGCGGCCATCAGCGCCGGATAGCTGAACGACACGTCCTCGTACCAGCCCGGGGCGAAGCGGAACCCGCGCTCGACCAGGAACTCCCGGCGGACCAGCCGGTTCCAGGCGGTGTGCAGCAGCCGCAGCGTCTCCGGCCGCTCCGGCAGCGCGAACGTCGCCGCGCCGGGCGGGACGGGGAACACGTCCCGCATGGCGCTGCGGGTGCCGACGTTGTTCCAGTGCGCCCGGACGTGATCCACGATCAGCACGTCCGGGCGGGTGTCGCGGAGCCGGTCGGCGACGTGCGGCAGGCAGCCGGGGACCAGCCAGTCGTCCCCGTCGACGAACCACACGTAGTCACCGGCGGCCCGGTCCAGCCCGACGTTGCGGGCCGGACCGAGCCCGATGTTCTCGGTGAGCCGGACCGGGTGGACCCGGGGGTCGCGGTCCGCGTACTCGGCCAGGATCTCGCCGCTGTCGTCGGGGGAGGCGTCGTCCACCCCGATGACCTCGACGTCGCCGAACGGCTGGCCGAGGATCGAGTCCAGGCATTCCCGCAGGTAACCCTGCACCCGGTAGGCCGGCACGACGAAGCTGATCAAGGTCATGCCGGCCCGCCCTCCGTCAGCCCGGCGAGCGCGCACCCCCACGGGCGCGGGTCGGCAGGACCACCCAGGCGAGGACCACGCTCGCGACGAAAACCACAAAAAGGTACGCACCGAGTGTAGCTAGAGCGATACTCGCGATTCCGGCGATCGACGCGATTGCCAGCACCACCGAACGCCCCTCCCAGCCCAGCGCGGCGGCGTGCAGCGGCGGGGCCGCCTGCCGCTTCTCCAACCGGGCGGTCAGGTCGTAGTGGTGCAGCGTGAGCACCAGCACGTACCCGAAGATCAACCAGGCCGGCGCCCGCCCGGCCACCCCGACCGCGATGGCGAACAGATACTCGGCGGCCCGCAACGCGGCCGGCACCAGCCAGTCCAACGGACCGTCGTGCCGTGCCCGCGCCCCCTGCGCCGCGACCAGCAGCAGCACCATCGCGGGGACCACGCCCCAGCCGGGCAGGTCGCGCCCGTCGTGCACCGCCCACAACGCCCAGACCAGCAGCGCCGCCGCGCCGAGCGCGCCCACCACCGCCACCAGCAGCGGCCGGCGCGTCGCCGGCAGCGTCCGGGCCAGCGGGCCGTCGTCGCGGTGCAGACCCGCGTCGACCGTGGTCAGCACCGGCACCCGCATCCACCGCGCCCGCAAGGTCCGCAACCCCCCGGTGTACGCGAACGCCAGCGCGCCCCAGACCAGCACCGCGCAGAGCGCCACGAGCGGCCCGAACAGCGCGGTCGCCACCGCGATCAACGCCCACCGCTCACCGATCGGGAACACCACGGTCCGCTTCAGCCAGTACGACACCGAGCCGGTGTCCGCCTGCACCCGGGTCGACGCGGCGTTCAACTTCCCGCCGATCCCGCCCGCGTCCCCGCTGACCACCTTCGGCCGCCGGGCCGCCTCGTCGTGCAGCGCGCCGTACCAGGTGTCGGTCATGTGCCGCACGGTCTGCAACGTCATCGCGGCCAGCGCCAACGCCCAGCCGTAGCGGAACCCGACGTGCGTGGCCCCGAAGCCGAGCCCGGCGTAGACCACGTACTCCTTGAACCGGTCGGCCATCGTGTCCAGCCAGCCGCCCCAGGCGCTGAAGTGCCGGGTGTAGCGGGCCAACTGCCCGTCCACACAGTCGAGCACGAAACCCAGGTAGAGCAGGACCGCGCCGGCCACCAGCGCGGGCCGCCCGCCCGCGCCGAACAGCACCGCCGCCGCCACCGCGAACGCCACCGAGACCATCGTGACCCCGGTCGGCCCGATCCCGATCCGCGCCGCCACCTTCGTCACGTACGGCGACCAGGTGCTGACGAAGAACGTGGTGAAGAAGTCGTCCCGTTCCTTCACCGACAACCTCAGCTCGGCCCGGTCCTCGTCGACCGCCGCCACCGCCGCCTCGGCGGCCACCCGTTCGGCCGCGTCGCCGACCCGGTGCGCCACGAGCAGGCGTACCCGGTGGGCGAAGATCAGCGTCCCCCGGGCCGCGAGTTCGGCCACGAGCCGGTCCACCGCGGCGAGCGGCCCACCGGCCACGGTCGCCGCGCGGGCGGCGTCGGCGAGCGCCGGCAGGTCGGCCGCGCCGACCCGGAGCGCGCCACCGAACACGCCCGTCGCGTCCGCGTCCCCGACCGCGACCACCTGGCCGCGTTCCTCCCGCACCGTCGCCCGGCCGGCGGCCGGCGGATCGGTGAGCACGAGCGCCACCGTCGGCCCGACCGGGCTGGTCGCCAGGTGCCTGAGTACGGCCGTGTGCGCCACCAGGTCGACGCCGCTGACAAGCACCGGGCCGGTCGCGCCGGCCACCAGGTCGGCCAACTCGGTCAGGTCGGCGGCCACCCGCACGTCGTCCGCACCGGCCCGCCGCCACTGCGCGACCAGCGGCTTCTCGCCTACGGTGGCTCCGCCCGCCGCCGGCCCGGCGGCGAGCACGATCGCGAGCGTCACCGCTGCGCCGCGTCGGCGTAGGCCCGCAGTGCCTCGTCGATCGTCCCGTCGACGGTCAACCGTCCGGCGTCGAGGTAGAGCCCCCGACTGCAGAACCGGGTGAGGTCCTTGTCGTTGTGTGACACCAGCACCAGCGTGCGCCCTTCCGCGAGAAGTCGCTCGATGGTCGCATAGCACTTGGCGCGGAACTCCGCGTCCCCGACCGCGGTCACCTCGTCGACCAGGAGCACCGGGTGCGGCAGGTGCGTGATCACCGCGAAGCCCAGCCGCACCTTCATCCCCGACGAGTAGTGCCGCACCGACGTGTCGATGGCGCGTTCCACCTGCTCACCGGCGAACGAGACGATCTCGTCGAAGTGCCGGCGCAGGTACGCGGAGGAGAGCCCGTGCAGCCCGCCCACCAGGTAGAGGTTCTCCCGCCCGGTCAGGTCGCCGGAGAACCCGGCGGACAGTTCCAGCAGCGGCGCGACCCGGCCGTGCACCCGGATCGCGCCCTCGTCCGGGATCAGCACGCCGGCGATCAACCGCAGCAGCGTGCTCTTGCCGGTGCCGTTGCGCCCCACCACACCCACCGTCTCGCCCGGCTCGATCCGGAACGACAGGTCCCGCAACGGCCAGAACCGGCCGGCGTCCGGGTCGCGGGCCCCCCGGTGGACGATCAGTTCCCGCAGCCGGAGCTGGCGGCGCCGGTTGCGGACGAACCGGATGCCGAGCCCGTCCGCCTCGATGATCGCCGCCACTCAGAGTTCCTTCAGCACGGCCGGTTCCAGCCGACGGAACGCCCACCAGCCGAGCACGAACACCAGCACGCTGCCCGCCACGGTGACGGTGAGCAGCCGGGCGTCCGGGAACTCGTCCGGATACCAGACCGCGTGGTGGAGCTGGAAGATCCCGACCAGCGGGTTCAGCTCGTACCCGAGCTTGAGCCAGCCCGGCATGCCGGAGTCGCGGACCAGGTTGAACGGGTAGATGATCGGGGTGGCGTAGAACAGCAGCCGGATGACCAGCCGCATGGTCCGCTCGATGTCGCGCATCAGCACGTTGCCCGCGGACAACAGCAGGGCCAGCCCGACGAGCAGCACGAACTGCACGGCCACCGCCAGCGGCAACGCGAGCAGGCTCCACCCCGGGTGGATCTTCCCCTGGGCCGCGTAGAGCGCCGCGATGGCGACCAGGATCGGCAGGCCGGCCAGGTATTCGGCGAAACGGCCGGCGACCCGACCGATCGGGAAGATCGGCCGGGGCAGGTTCATCGTGGTGATCAGCCGGGCCTGTCCGGTGAGCGCGTTCGCCGCCTCGGTCAACGCCGAGCTGGCCCACATCCAGGCGAAGATCCCGGTGATCAGGAACAGCGGGTACGAGCCGGCCGCCTCCCCCAGGTGCCGCCGGGTCGCCCCGGAATAGAGCACACCGAAGACGAACCAGTAGATCAGGCCCATGCCGAGCGGTTCGATGAGCGACCAGAGGTAACCCAGCACCGACTGCTGGTACTTCACCGCGAGATCCCGCCGGACCAGGATGCGCAGCGAGGTGCGGGCGGACCAGAGCGCCGCGACGCCTGACGTCACCGCACCATCCTCGCGCCTTCTCCTGCTGGCGCGGCGGCCGTCAGCGGCGGATCACCCCAACGGGGTCAGCACTCGATCACGTTGACCGCGAGCCCGCCCCGCGCCGTCTCCTTGTACTTGACCTTCATGTCCGCACCGGTCTCCCGCATCGTCTTGATCACCTTGTCCAGCGACACGTGGTGCACCCCGTCACCCCGCAACGCCAGCCGGGCCGCGGTGATCGCCTTGATGCTCGCGACCGCGTTCCGCTCGATGCACGGGATCTGCACCAGCCCACCGACCGGGTCGCAGGTGAGCCCCAGGTTGTGCTCCATGCCGATCTCGGCGGCGTTCTCCACCTGCTCCGGCGTGCCGCCCATCGCCTCGGCCAGCCCCGCCGCCGCCATCGAGCACGCCGAACCGACCTCGCCCTGACAGCCGACCTCCGCACCGGAGATCGAGGCGTTCTCCTTGAACAGCACGCCGATCGCGCCGGCCGCCAGCAGGAACCGGACCACCCCGTCCTTGGAGGCACCCGGCACGAACCGGGTGTAGTAGTGCAACACGGCCGGGATGATGCCGGCCGCGCCGTTCGTCGGCGCGGTGACCACCCGCCCGCCGGCCGCGTTCTCCTCGTTGACCGCGAGCGCGAACAACGTCACCCAGTCCATCGCGCGCAGCGGATCACCGGGGCCGCTCTCCGTCTCCAGGCCGCGCCGCAACTCGGCGGCGCGGCGACGGACCTTCAACCCCCCGGGGAGTACGCCGTCGCGGGTGCACCCGTTCTCCACGCACTCCCGCATCACCCGCCAGATGTCCAGCAGCCCCGCGCGCACGTCCGCCTCCCCGCGCCAGGACAACTCGTTGGCGAGCATCACCGCGCTTATCGACAGGCCGGTCTCCCTGGTGACGTCGAGGAGTTCCGCCCCGGTCAGGAACGGATGCCGCACCGGCGTGCTGTCCGGCCTGATCCGGTCCGCCCCGGCCGCCGCCTCGTCCACCACGAACCCGCCACCGACGGAGTAGTAGCTGCGCGCCCGCACCTCGTTCCCGTCCGCGTCGAAGGCCGCGAACGTCATCCCGTTCGGGTGGTACGGCAGCGAGCGCCGGCGGTGCAGCACCAGATCCCGGTCCGGGTCGAAGTCGATCTCCTGGCTGCCCAGCAGGCTGAGCCGCCGCTCGGCCCGGATCCGTGCCACCCGCTCACCGACCCCGTCGGTGTCGACCGTCTCCGGCGACTCACCCTCCAGCCCGAGCAGCACCGCCCGGTCGCTGCCGTGGCCGTGGCCGGTGGCGCCGAGCGACCCGAACAGCTCGGCCTGCACCCGGGCGACGTCGGCGAGCTGCCCGTCGGCCTTCAGGCCACCCACGAACGTACGGGCGGCCCGCATCGGCCCGACGGTGTGCGAGCTGGACGGCCCGATACCGACACTGAAGAGATCGAAAACACTGATCATGGCTGCACTTTCCTCGCCGTCGTCCCCGTTGTGCGGTTCCGATCCGTGCGTGTGCCGCGCCCCCGCTGTCCGAGGGTCGACGGCCAGCGCCCAGGGTGGGGGCGCCCGACCCGCAAGCCTACTCACCCACCCAGTGCCCCGCCCCCACCCCGCCCTCCCCCAGCCCAGCCCAGCCCCGGCTCATGCAGATTCACGGAAAGAGTGGCTATTCCCGCTCGGGTAGCCACTCTTTCCGTGAATCTGCGCGGGGTGGGGGTGGTGCGTTGGGAGGGGGGTGGAGGGGTAAGCACCTACGGGTGCCCGGGTCGCCGATCCTCCTCGGGGCCGAGGGCGCGGCGCGCACCCCTTTCTACCGTGGAATCAGCGCGGCGGATCGCCGCAGAAGTGGGAGACGACGATGAGTCGCAAACTGGTCCGGCCCCGCGAGGGGCGCATGATCGCCGGTGTCTGCGCCGGCCTCGGACAGCGGTTCGGCATGTCGGCCGGGATGGTCCGGCTGCTGTTCCTGCTGTCGCTGCTGCTGCCCGGCACCCAGGTGATCATCTACCTGATCCTGTGGGTGCTGATGCCGAACGAGGACCGCTACCTCGCCACCCGCTGACCCGACACGCGCCCGCCCCGGCCGAGCAGGCCGGGGCGGGCAGGGCAGAGCAGAGCAGGAGCCAGGTCAGGGGGCCGTGTAGGTGACGGTCACCTTCTCGTACCCGAGGGAGCGCAGCAGCCCCTCCAGCATCTTGCGGGTGTTCTCCTCGGCCCGGGCGGCGAGGCCGCTGTCCCGGGCGGCCGAGGTGATCCGCTCCTCGGCCAGCTTGTAGACCTGCTGCTGCCGGTTGGGGTCGCCGGCCACCAGATCGTTGAGCCGGTTGATCAGGCCCCGCTCCTCGGCGAAGACGTAGCTCTTGTCCATGTCCAGGTCGGTCTCGCCGAGCTGCGGCGCGGGCAGCTTGATCTCGACGGACTTGCCGTCCTCGGAGACCACCACGGCACCGTCGCCGATCTTCGCGAAGTCGACGTACGCCTCGACCCGGCCCGCCCCGATGAAGAGCGTGCGCTCGTTGAGCAGGAAGTCGGGCACGTTGCGCCGGTCCTTCTGCACGTCGACCACCACCTGGAAGTTGCCTTCCGCGGCGACGTAGCGGCTCAGGTCCTGGATCGACTTGAGCAGCGGCGGCTGGCTGCGGTCGGTCTGCTCCTTGGCGAACGGGTTGTGGAAGTCGGGCAGCAGGTTCGTCGCCTGCACGCCGAGCAGCACCACCACCGCCAGCGCGGCCACGCCGAGCACCCAGAGCAGACCACGCGCGGCGCCGCCGGCCGGGGGCGGCGGGGCGCCCGGCTCCGGCTCGGCCGGCGACTCCGACCGGTCGTGCAGGGGCTCGCTCGTGGGGTATTCCGGAAACTCCCTGGTGGGCTGGTTGAGGTCACCATCGCGGGCCATCGCCACTCACCGTCCTCGTCCGACACATCGACTGACAATGACGGTACGGGCAGCGTGCGACACTCGCGCGCCGAGTGCCACGATCGGGGAGAGACGCAGGTCAGGAGAAGGCGGAGAGGCCGGTCAACCGCTGCCCGATGACGAGCTGGTGGATTTCCGAGGTGCCCTCGTAGGTGAGCACGCTCTCCAGGTTGTTGGCGTGCCGCATCACCGGGTAGTCCCCCGAGACGCCGTTCGCGCCGAGGATGGTGCGGCACTGCCGGGCGATGTCGAGCGCCTCCCGCACGTTGTTCAGCTTGCCCACGCTCACCTGCTCGGGCCGCAGCGCCCCGGCGTCGGCGAGCCGACCCAGGTGCAGCGCCAGCAGCAGCCCCTTGTTCCACTCCACCGCCATGTCGGCGAGCTTGGCCTGGGTGAGCTGGAAGCCGGCGAGCGGCCGACCGAACTGGGTGCGGGTGGTGGCGTACTCCAGGGCGGTTTCCAGGCAGTCGCGGGCCGCGCCGAGCGCGCCCCAGACGATGCCGTGCCGGGCCTCGGTCAGGCAGCTCAGCGGCGCTTTCAGCCCGGTCGCCTCGGGCAGTTGCGCGTCCGCCGGCAGCCGCACGTCGTCGAGCGTGATCTCGCCGGTCAGCGAGGCGCGCAGCGACATCTTGCGCCGGATCTCGCGCGCCGTCACCCCCGGCGTGTCCATGGGTACGACGAAACCCCGCACGCCGGAGTCGGTGCGGGCCCAGATCACCGCGACGTCGGCGATCGGCGCGTTGGTGATCCACATCTTGCCGCCGGTGAGGATCCAGTCGTCGCCGTCGCGGCGTGCCCGGGTGGCCATCGAGGCCGGGTCGGAGCCGTGGTCCGGCTCGGTCAGGCCGAAGCAGCCGATCGCGTCGCCGGTCGCCATGGCCGGCAGCCAGCGCTGCTTCTGCTCCTCGCTGCCGAAGCGCCAGATCGCGTACATGGCCAGCGAACCCTGCACCGAGACCAGCGAGCGGACGCCGGAGTCGCCGGCCTCCAGCTCCAGGCAGGCCAGCCCGTACGCGACGGCGGACGCGCCGGCGCAGCCGTAGCCGGTGAGGTGCATGCCGAGCAGGCCGAGCTTGCCGAACTCGCGGGCCAGATCGCGGGCCGGCACGTCGCCGTCCTCATACCAGCCGGCGACGTGCGGGCGTACCCGGTCGGTCACGAGCTGGCGCACGACGGCGCGGATCTGCCGCTCCTCCTCGCTCAGCGACGCGCCGACGTCGAGCAGGTCGAGGGTGGTCATGCCGTCACTCGCCCTGCTCGCCGAGCACGAGCACCCGGGCGTGGATCTGGTTGCGCTGCTGCAACGCCGCGCGCAACGCCCGGTGCAGGCCGTCCTCCAGGTAGAGGCCGCCGCTCCACTGCACCACGTGCGGGAAGAGGTCGCCGTAGAAGGTGGAGTCCTCCGCGAGCAGCTTGTCCAGCGCCAACTCCCGCTTGGTGGTGATGAGCTGGTCCAGCCGCAGCGGACGCGGTGGGATCTCGGCCCACTGCTTCAGCGTGAAATTGTGCTCCGGGTAGGGACGACCGTCCCGGACCGCCCTGAAGATCACGGCGCGCTCTCCTCCCCCAGGCCCGGCTGACGATGTGGGTGCCAGCCTAGCCGCTCAGCTCCACCGCCCCCGCCGCACCACATCATCCACCGGACGCCGCCCCCGGCGAAGCGACGGTGACCGATGGTCGACAGCTCGATAACCGATGGTGACGGCACCGATCGGGTGCAGCTCCGGCGGCACTCCGAACGCGCCCCGGTACGCCTCGATCCGCTGCGGCGGGATGCCGAAGAAGCAGGCGCCGAGCCCCTCGTCCACGGCGGTCAGCAGCATCAGCAGCGCGGCGAAGCCGGTGTCCACGTACCAGTAGGGCACCGGCCAGCGCTCCTGCGCCCGGTCCGACCAGCCCTTGTCCGGCTCGGCGTACCGGTCGAGGTAGGCGTCGCGGTTGGCGTGCGGCACCACGATCAGCGGCGCCCGGCGCATGCCGGCCAGCCAGCGTTCCCGGCCGCCGCCGTCCGGGGTGGCCGCCGCCCAGAACCGGTCCCGGTCCGCCGGCTCCTCCAGCACCAGGAAACCCCAGCCCTGGGCGAACCCGGCCGACGGGGCCCGGACCGCGTGCGCCAGCAGACGGTCCACCGTCTCCGGCGGCACCGGCCGGTCCGGGTCGTAGTTGCGTACCATCCGGCGACGCCGGACGACCTCGGCGAACTCCACGCTCAGACCGCCGGTCGGACGCCCCAGGCACCCCGCCAGGTCTGCCCCGGATCGAGCGTGATCAGGTCCTTGCCGGACCGGAACGCGTCCGGCGGGCAGGTCATCGGCTCCACCGCGACCGAGCGGCGGTGCCGCTCACCGCCGAGCGTGTCCCCGGTGAACACCTGCCACCAACCGAACTCGCGGTCCGCCCAGATCCGCAGCCCGCTCGTGCCGTCGGGCGCGCCGAGCGTCACCGCCGAGCCGCCGTCGGCGTCCCGCCGCACGTCACCGAAGGCCAGGTCGAGCACCAGGCCGCCGATCGGGCGGGGCGTGGTGAAGTCGTACTCCGTCCCGGCCACCTCGGTCGCCGCGACCGGCAGCAGGCGGCCGTCCACCAGCACCCGCCTGCGCCCCGGCACGCTCAGCAGCAGGTCGTCCACGGCGACCTTGGGCAACTGGAAGTAGGGGTGCACGGAGAAGCCGAACGGCGCCGCCTCGGCGGCCAGGTTCGTCACCTCGTGCGCGGCGTGCAGGCCGTCCGGGCCGACGCTCCACCGGCTGCGCAGTCGCAGCGCCCACGGGTAGCCGGGGGTGGGTGGCAGGTCGTAGCCGACCGTCACGCTCGCCGGCGACTGCTCGACCAACTCCCACCGGGCCCAGTCGACCAGACCGTGCAGGGCGTTGTGCCGTTCCGGCTCGGTCAGGTCGAGCTGGAACGAGCGGCCCCCGAACGTGTACGCGCCGTCCCGGATGCGGTTCGGCCAGGGGGCCAGCACGTGCCCGGCCGAGCCGGGGCTCAGCTCGTCCTCGGCGTACCCGTCGAGGTAGTCCACCCCGTCGTGGCGGTAGGCCCGCAGCCCACCGCCGACCGCCACCACGACGGCCTCGTGGCCGTCGGCGGAAATGGTCCACTGTGCTCCGGACGGTGCCTGCGCGTCGATCCCCATTCGGCGACCCTACCGTCAGCGACGTTCCTCGGCGGGGATGGTGGCGCGATAGCGCAGCAGCGCCGGGAACGCGACCACCAGCAGCGTCGCCAGCACGGCCGCGGCGATCCCACCGCCGACCATGGCGAAGCCGGTGCCGAACCCGGCGGCCGTCACCCCCGCCCGCAGGTCACCCAGGCGCGGGCCGCCGGCCACCACCACCGTGTTCACGCCCTGGAGCCGGCCGCGCATCCGGTCCGGCGCGTACACCAGCAGCATCGACTGCCGCAGGGTCGCGCTGACCAGGTCGGCGGCGCCGGCCACGCCGAGCAGCAGCACCGCCAGCCAGAGCCGGCCGGCGAGCCCGGCGAACGCGATCGCCACGCCCCAGCCGACCACCGCCACGGCGAGCGCCAGCCCCTGCCGGCGGACCCGGCCGATCCAGCCGGAGGTGAGACCGCCGAGCATCGCGCCGATGGCGATGGAGCTGTAGAGCCAGCCGACCGCCGCGCCGCCGCCAAAGCGGTCCTGGGCCAGCTCCGGGAAGAGCGCCCGCGGCATGGCCAGGATCATCGCGATCAGGTCGATGGCGAAGGAGAGCAGCAGCACCGGCGTGGTGGCCAGGTAGCGGAAGCCGTCGACGATGCTGCCCAGCCCCGCCCGGCGGACGCCGCCGCCCGGCTCCGGCTCGGGCGGCATCGCCGGCAGCCGTAGCGTGGCCCAGAGCGAGACGGTGAACAGCAGCGCGTCCAACCCGTACGCGATGGGCAGTGCCGCGTCGACGCGCCAGGTGGCGAAGATCAGCCCGGCGGCCAGCGGGCCGAAGACGGCCGCGGCGGTGAACGTGGTGTAGTTCAGCGTGGTGGCCGCCGGGACCAGCTCGGCCGGCACCAGCCGGGGCAGGATCGCGCTGCGGGCCGGCGAGGTGATCGCGAACGCCACCGCCTGCACGCCCACGAGCAGCAGGAGCAGCACCGGGCTGCGCGCCCCGGCCAGGGACTGCACCAGCAGCCCGAGCGTCGCGGCCCAGAGCAGGGTGCCGGCGGCGAGCAGCACCCGCCGCCGGTCCCGGGCGTCCGCGACCGCGCCGCCCCAGAGCCCGAAGACCAGCAGCGGTACGAAACCGGCGATGCCGAGCAGGCCGACCCAGAACGAGCCGCCGGTGAGGTCGAACATCTCCACCGGCACCGCGACCGCGGTGAACTGGAAGCCGAACATCGCCACCGCGTTGCCGAGCCACACCCGCCGGTACGCGGGCACGCCCAGCGGACGCACGTCGATCGCCCAGCGACGCGGTCCACGAGCCCGGGGCTTGGTGATTTCCGTCACGGTGCGAGCCGCTCGACGACCCAGACGCCCCCGGTGGTACGCCGGAACCGCAGCCGGTCGTGCAGCCGACCGGCCCGCCCCTGCCAGAACTCCACCGTCTCCGGGTGGACCCGGAACCCACCCCAGTGCGGCGGCGCGGGGACCGGCTCGACGCCGGCGAACCGCTCCGTCGCCGCCCGGTACGCGGCGTCCAGCGCGGCCCGGTCCGGCACCACCGCGGACTGGGTGCTGGCCCACGCGCCGAGCTGCGAGCCGCGCGGCCGGCTGGCGAAGTAGGTCTCGGTCTCGACCCGGTCGATCCGCTCCACCCGGCCGGTGACGGTCACCTGCCGCTGCATCGGAAACCACGGGAAGACCAGGCTGGCCCAGGGATTGGCGGTCAGCTCGGCGCCCTTGCGCGAGTGGTGGTTGGTGAAGAAGACGAAGCCCTCCGGGTCGTACCCCTTGAGCAGCACGGTGCGACCGCTGGGCCGGCCGCGGTCGTCGGCGGTGCCGAGCACCATCGCGTTCGGTTCGGGCAGCGGGTGCGCCACCGCGTCGGCGAACCAGCGGGTGAACTGGGTGGTCCAGTCCGAGGCCAGGTCCGTTTTGGTCAGGCCCAGGTCGGCGGCGTACTCGTTACGCATGCCGGCCGGGGTGGATGTGTCGCCTGTCACTCTCGCCGTCCCTCTCCCGGGCAAACCGGCGTCCCCCGACGCTGGCCAGGCCCCGACGAACAGTCTTCCCTCACCCGAACGGGTGTCCACCGGCGGGGATGTCGCGTGGCGCACAGTGGCCGTGGGTCGCGGACCTGGTTACCCACCGGGCAAGATGTCACGAACCACATCCCTGAGGGTCGCCTGAGCTGCGGGGCTGGATCAGCCCGCCGGGCGCACCGCACCGGAAGCCTGGAGACGACATGTCCGATTTCAAACCGGGGCTGGAGGGCGTCGTAGCCTTCGAGACCCAGATCGCCGAACCCGACCGTGCGGGCGGATCGCTGCGCTACCGGGGCGTGGACATCGAGGATCTGATCGGCCAGGTCTCCTTCGGCAACGTCTGGGCGCTGCTGGTGGACGGCCGGTTCGGGCCGGGCCTGCCGCCGGCCGAGCCGTTCCCGGTGCCGGTGCACTCCGGCGACATCCGCGTCGACGTGCAGTCCGCGGTCGCCATGCTGGCCCCGTACTGGGGGCTCAGCCAGCTCCTCGACATCTCCGACGTCCAGGCCCGCGAGGACCTGGCCCGGGTGTCGGTCACCGCGCTCTCCTTCGTCGCCCAGTCGGCGCGCGGGCTGGGCCTGCCGGCGGTGCCGCAGAAGGAGATCGACAAGGCGGAGACCATCGTCGAGCGGTTCATGAAGCGCTGGCGGGGCGAGCCCGACCCCCGGCACGTCAAGGCCGTCGACGCCTACTTCATCTCGGCCGCCGAGCACGGCCTGAACGCCTCCACCTTCACCGCCCGGATCGTCGCCTCCACCGGCGCGGACGCCGCGGCCTGCATCTCCTCCGGCATCGGCGCCCTCTCCGGCCCGCTGCACGGCGGCGCGCCGTCGCGGGTGCTCAGCATGCTGGAGGCGGTCGAGCGCGGCGGCGACGCCGAGGGTTACGTCCGGGGCGTGCTCGACCGTGGTGAGCGGCTGATGGGCTTCGGGCACCGGGTCTACCGGGCCGAGGACCCGCGCGCCCGCGTGCTCCGGCGCACCGCCAAGGAGCTGGGCGCGCCGCGTTTCGAGGTGGCCGAGGCGCTGGAGAAGGCCGCCCTGGCCGAGCTTCAGGCCCGCCGCCCGGACCGCGTCCTCGCCACCAACGTCGAGTTCTGGTCGGCCGTGGTGCTGGACTTCGCCGAGGTCCCGGCGCACATGTTCACCTCGATGTTCACCTGCGCCCGGATGGGCGGCTGGTCCGCGCACATCCTGGAGCAGAAGAAGCTCCAGCGGCTGGTCCGCCCGTCCGCCACCTACGTCGGCCCGGGCACCCGCAAGCCCCAGCAGGTCGAGGGTTGGGACGCCATCCCGCACAACGTCTGAGATGTAAGGAGGGGCCCCCGCTTAACGCATTCTGCATAGGCGGGGCCCCTTTTTAACACCCGCCCTGTGGCGTACGCCTCAGGGCTGGGGGTGGGACGAACGGCCGGTCGCGGCCGGTCGGGTGCGAGGATGGGGGCCGGCAGCGCTGCCGGCCGGGTTCGGATCCCGGCCGTCCCGTGCGCCCGGCGCACGAGCCGGTCGGCGCTCCGCGCCCGCAGGAAGGCCCGCCCTCGCCCATGCGGAAGGATCGAGACAACCGTGGCTGACGCACCGACCATCCGGATTCCCGACGACCTCAGGCCCGCCGACGGACGTTTCGGCTGCGGGCCGTCCAAGGTCCGCCCGGCGGCGGTCTCCGCGCTCGCCGACGTCGCCACCAGCTACCTGGGCACGTCGCACCGGCAGAAGACGGTCCGCGACCAGGTCGCCCGGCTGCGCCGCGGCCTGGCCGAGTTCTTCTCCCTGCCCGAGGGCTACGAGGTGATCATCGGCAACGGCGGCACCACCGCGTTCTGGGAGGTCGCCACGTTCGGCCTGGTGCGCGACCGGGCCCAGTTCGCCAGCTTCGGCGAGTTCGGCGCGAAGTTCGCCAAGTCGGTCAAGGACGCGCCGTTCCTGGGCGAGCCGACCGTCCGCAAGTCCGAGGCGGGCAGCGCTCCCACGCTCACCGCCGAGGCCGGCGTGGACGTCTACGCCACCCCGCACAACGAGACCTCCACCGGCGTGGCGGTGCCGATCAGCCGGGTGCCCGGCGCGGACGAGGGCTCACTGCTGCTCGTCGACGCCACCTCCGGCGCCGGCGGCCTGGACGTCGACGTCGCCGAGACCGACGTCTACTACTTCGCCCCGCAGAAGTGCTTCGGCTCCGACGGCGGTCTCTGGCTCGCCCTGATGTCGCCGGCCGCGCTCGACCGGGCCACCGAGATCAAGTCGTCGGGCCGCTACATCCCGGCCTTCCTCGACCTGGTCACCGCGATCGACAACTCGCGGCTGGAGCAGACCTACAACACCCCGGCGCTGGCCACCATCTTCCTGGCCGCCGAGCAGACCGACTGGATGAACGGTCAGGGCGGCCTGGCCTGGGCGGCCAAGCGCACCGCCGAGAGCGCCGGCATCGTGTACGGCTGGGCCGAGCGCTCGGCGTACGCCACCCCGTTCGTGTCCGACCCGGCGCTGCGCTCCACCGTGGTCGCCACCGTCGACTTCGCCGACGGGGTGGACGCGACCGCGATCGCCAAGGCGCTGCGCGCCAACGGCATCGTCGACACCGAGCCGTACCGCAAGCTCGGCCGCAACCAACTGCGGGTCGCGCTCTTCCCGGCGGTCGAGCCGGCCGACGTCGAGGCGCTCACCGCGTCCATCGACTACGTGGTGGAGCGACTCTGATCACGTCGTGACGCTGGGTGGTCGCCGGGGCTCCGGCGGCCACCCACCGTGATCATCGCCGCAGCTCAGTCGCGACATGCCGGGGTGTCGTTATCGCCACGGCTGGGAAGATGAGCGTACGGTGGTGCGAGGACGCCCGGGTGGCCGGCTCGTGGCGTGACGGCCAGCGAAGCGGGACGGAGGCAAGCCCATGCGCCCAGTACGCTTCGTCGCCCTCTCCGAGGACGGCCAGGCCCTGGTGCTCACCGACGAGGTGGGCCGCCTGCTGGCCCTGCCCATCGACGAGCGCGTCGCCACCGCCCTGCACTCCGAGCCGGGCGGCGCCCCGCTCGCCGTGGTGCCCGCGTCCACCGACCCCACGCCGTCGCTGTCCCCGCGGGACATCCAGGCCCGGATCCGCTCCGGCGAGTCCGCGGAGGACGTCGCCCGCATCGCCGGCGTCCCCGTCGACCGGGTGCTGCGCTACGCCGGCCCGGTGCTCCAGGAGCGGGCCATGCTCGCCCAGCACGCCCGCCGCACCCGGCTCAAGGGCGCCGAGAAGCCGACCCCGCTGGCCGAGGTGGTGAACGGTCGGCTGGCCCAACACGGCATCGACACCGAGAAGATCTCGTGGGACGCCTACCGCCGCGACGACGGCACCTGGCGGATCATCGCCACCTGGCCGTCCGGCAAGGCCACCGCCCAGGCGGTGTGGGATCTCGACAAGTCCCGGCAGAACGTCATCGCGCACGACGACATGGCGCAATACCTGTGCGCCGAGCGGCCCACGCCGATCCTCGGCCAGGAGCCGGCGCCGGAGCGGGGCGGCCACGCGCTGCCCGGCCCGTCGCGTGGCGAGCCGAGCCGGGGCGGGCACGGCCTGCCGTCCGGCGTCGAGCAGGCCCGACCGGGGCGGGATCCGATCCGCGCCGGCCGGGACGCGCTGCTCGCCTCGCTCGACCGGCCCCTCGGCGGCTCGTCCGGCCGTGGGCTCGACACCCGGTCCCCGGCCGCGCTCGCCGGCTCCGACGCGCCCCGGCAACGGGCCGTCGCCGGGGGCGCCGCCGCGCTGCTCGGCGGCGGTCAGGGCTCGGCGTTCGACGACGACTCGGACACGCCGAAGGAGATCCCGGCCGTACCCTCGCTGGCGGTGCTGCGGCCCAGGCGCACGGGCGCCGCACCGGCGTCCGGCTCGGGCAGCGACGCCGGTGAGGCCGGCGGCAAGCCGCGTAAGCGGCTGCCGAGCTGGGACGACGTCCTCTTCGGCAGCGGCCCGGCGGCCCGCGAATCCTCCTGATCCACAGGTCCACCCTGGGGCGCTCGACGTGAGGCACTCGAAGTGCCCGCGTGCCAGGGTGGACCCATGGAGTACACGAACCTGGGACGCACCGGCCTGTCGGTGAGCCGGCTCTGCCTCGGCACCATGAACTTCGGGCCGCAGACGGACGAGCCGGACAGCTTCGCCATCATGGACCGGGCGCTCGAACACGGGATCAACTTCTTCGACACCGCGAACGTCTACGGCTGGAAGCTCGGCGAAGGCATCACCGAGCAGATCGTCGGCCGCTGGTTCGCCCAGGGCGACGGGCGGCGCGACAAGGTCGTGCTGGCCACCAAGGTCTACGGCAAGATGGGCGAGTGGCCCAACGACCAGGGCCTGAGCGCCCGGCACATCATCCGGGCCTGCGAGGACTCGCTGCGCCGGCTCCAGACCGACACCATCGACCTCTATCAGATGCACCACGTCTCCCGGACCACGCCGTGGGAGGAGATCTGGCAGGCGATGGAGACGCTCGTCGCGCAGGGCAAGGTGCTCTACGTCGGCTCGTCCAACTTCGCCGGCTGGCACATCGCGCAGGCGCAGGCCGCGGCCGGCAAGCGCAACTTCCTCGGCCTCGTCTCCGAGCAGTCCATCTACAACCTGCTCACCCGGCACGTCGAGTTGGAGGTCATCCCGGCCGCCCAGCACTACGGGCTGGGCATCATCCCCTGGTCGCCGCTGCACGGCGGGTTGCTCTCCGGGATCATCCGGAAGATGGCCGACGGCAGCGCGGCGCGGGGCACCACCGGCCGCTCGGCCGACGCGCTGGCCGAGCACCGGAACACCATCGAGGCGTACGAGAAGCTCTGCGCGGACCTCGGCCACGACCCGGCGGACGTGGCGCTAGCCTGGCTGCTCTCCCGACCGGGCGTGACCGCCCCGATCGTCGGCCCGCGCACCATGGACCAGCTCGACCGCAACCTGGGCGCCCTCGACGTCCACCTGGACGAGTCGACGCTGACCCGCCTCGACGAGCTGTTCCCGCCGATCGGCAACGGCGGCCCCGCCCCCGAAGCCTGGGCCTGGTAGGTGTAAGGAGGGGCCCCCTTTTAACGCATTCGGTATAGGCGGGGGCCCCTGTTAACCACTGCCGGCGGCAGGCGAGCCGCGGCGCACGGCTGCGGGTACGCGGCGGTACGCGGCGGTCAGAGTGGCCACGCGGCAAGGCGCGTGTAGCGGCGGCGGGAGCCGAGCCGGCTGCGTACCAGAACCAGTTCGGCAGCCGGCCACGGCGGGCCGGCGTATCCGTGCAGCGCCTCCCGGTCGGCGCGGACGTCGGCGGGGTCCATCCGGTCACCGGGGCGGGCGATGGTCAGGTGCGCGCGGAACGGCTTGTCGTCGTGCGGCAGCCCGGCCCGGCGCAGCCCGTCGCGGACCAGGCCGGCGAGCGCCTTGAGCGCGTCGGTGTCGCCGCGCACGTCCACCCAGAGCACAGTGGAGCGGCCCTGGCCGAAGCTGCCCCCGCCACCGAGGCGCAGCCGGGGCGAGCTGCCCCGACCCTGCCGGAACGCCGCCGCAGCGAGCCCGAGCGTGCTTTCGACGTCGACCAGCCGGTCGTCCGGCACCTCGCCGAGGAAGGCAAGCGTGAGGTGGAGGTGGGCCGGGTCGGCGAGCCGGACGTCGACGCCGCTCGCGGAGGCGAGGCCGACCCGCAGCTCGGCGACCCTCCCGGTCAGGTCGTCGACGGCGGCCTGAGGTGGACAGATCGCCGCGAAGAGCCGCACCCGGTCAGCGGTGCCGCTGGTGGTGCGCCGCACGGGCGGCCGGCAGGGTCAACCCGGCGGCGTGCAGCAGCCCTTCGACGCGTACCCGTTCGATCTCCCGGTCGACGCCGTCCAGCTCGGTCAGGTGCTCGGCGATGCCCAGGGCGCGGCAGGCGGCGGACAACCGCTCGTCGTACGCCTCGATGACCGCGCCGTGCCACACCACCGACCGGTCGGCGGCGGCGAGTCGGTGCCCGCCCAGCCGGCGCAGGTCGGTCGCGAGCTGCTCCAGGGAGCGGCGGCCCTCCCGCTCGAACTCGGTGAGGTCGATGTCACGGGTCAGCGCCTCGGCCTCGACGGCCCGGTCGAGCCGGTCGATGGTGCGACGCTCGCGACGCTGCTCACGCCAGTCGGCCCAGCCGCAGGCGACCCGGTCGATGATCTCGTCGGCGCAGAAGATCAGCGCGAAGAGGGCCGGCAGGCAGCAGACGGCGAAGATCGCCAGCGCCAACAGCAGCCCCTGACCCAATCCCACACATTGACGCTAGGCCCTGCCGGACGCACCCGCCACCCGATTGCCAAAACCGGGTGGTACGGGTGTGCGGGGTGTTAAGCGGGGGCCCCTCCTATACCGAAAGCGTTAACAGGGGCCCCCTCCTTTCACTCGGCCCCGGGGGACACCACGTAGAAGCGGGGCATCGGGAGCACCCGCAGCCGCAGCCGGGCACCGGAACGGCGCAGTTGCCAGGTGAGCGCCAGCAGCGCGGCGGCCAGCGAGATCAGTCCACCGATCCAGATGCTCGCGCCGGCGCCGAACCGTTCGGCCGTCCACCCGATGATCGGCGCGCCGACCGGGTTGGTGCCCAGGAACACCAGCACCCACAGCGCCATCACCCGACCCCGGAAGGAGGCGTCGACGCCGAGCTGCACCCGCTGGTTGGCGGCCTGGGCGAAGAAGACCATGAAGAACCCGGTGGGCATCAGGAGCGCCACCACCATCCAGTACGCCGGGGCGAGCCCGACGAGCGTGCCGAAGCTGGCGCAGCCGATCGCGGCGCCGAGCACCAACCAGACCGAGGGGCGGCTGCGCCGGCCGGTGCCGGCGAGCGCGCCGACCAGCGCGCCGACCGCGAGCGCGGTGCTGAACAGGCCGAACGAGGCGGCCCCGGTCTTGAACACGGTCTTGGCCAACGCGGCGAGGGTGAGCTGGAAGTTGAACAGGCTCATCCCGACCACCGACATGAGCATCATGGGCAGCAGCAGGTCGGGGCGGCGGGCGACGTACCGGAGGCCGTCCACCACTCGGGCCCGGTCCCGTTCACCGGCCGGCGGCAGGTCCTTGCGGTGCAGTTCCGCGGGTCGCATCCGGACCACGTTGACGAGCGGGGCGATCGAGCTGAGCGCGGTGAACATGAACACCGGGCCGACGTCGAAGGCGGCGATGGCCAGGCCGGCGACGGCGGGGCCGATGATCCGGGCGGAGTTGAACACGGCGGCGTTGAGCGAGAGCGCGTTCGGCAGCAGCGGTACACCGACCAGTTCGGAGACGAACGACTGCCGCACCGGTGTCTCCACCGCGTTGCCGACGCCGAGCAGCGCGGCGAACGCGAAGACGTGCCAGAGCTGCACCAGGCCGGTGACGACGAGCAGGCTCATACCGAGTGCCAGCACGGTCCAGAACGCGTTGGCGGCGAAGAGCAGCATCCGCTTGTCGTACCGGTCGGCGAGGCGGCCGGAGAGCAGGGTGAGCAGGAGTACGGGGGTGAACTGCAACGCGGTGACCACGCCGAGCGCGGTCGCGGAGTTGTCGCTGAGCTCGAGGACGAGCCAGTCCTGGGCGATGAACATCATCCAGACGCCGATCAGTTTGATCAGTTGTCCGGTGGCGAAGAGTCGATAGTTGCGGACTCGTAGGGACTGGAACATCGTGCTCAGCTTGGCCCGCACTCTTGGTGCGCCTCCTTGCGTCGGGTATGCCTCATCCACAGCGGACGAAGCGAACCGCGCGACGCGGTGTCAGGCGCGAGCGATCCCCTGGAGGATGTCGGCGGCCCGCCGTAGCGTGTCGCGTTCCTCCTCGGTGAGCGCGGCCAGCCGGCTGGCCAGCCACTCGTTGCGGGCGCGCTCGAACTGGTCGAGCACGGCCCGTCCCCCCTCGGTCGCCGCCAGGATGACCTGCCGTCCGTCGGTCGGGTGGGGGGTGCGCTGCACGAGGCCGCGCTCCTCCAACTTCGCGACGATCTTCGTCATCGTGGGCGGCTGCACCCGTTCGACGTCGGCCAGTTCCCGTGGTGTGAGGGCGCCCGCCAGGTTGAGGCTGGTGAGCGCCGACAACTGGGTGACCGTGAGGTCGCCGACCGGCCGGGCCTGCCGGACCCGCCGGTTGAGTCGGGTGATCGCATCTCGCAGCTGGGGGGCCAGCTGCGCCGGTGGCACGCGTCTCGCCGTCACCGTCCGCTCCGTCACACTCGTTAGCTTAACTAATGAGCCTGGCTAACGACATGCGTTATGACCAGGCTCACCGGCTCACAGCAACACGGATTCGATCGGCCCGCGCAGGAAGTAGAGGACGAAGAGCGCGGCCACGCCGTACAGCAGGGGGTGGACCTCCCGGGCCTTACCCTTCGCCAGCTTCACCAGCACGTAGCTGATCACGCCGGCCCCGATGCCGTTCGAGATCGAGTAGGTGAACGGCATCAGCACGATGGTGAGGAACGCCGGGATCGCGATCTCGTAGTCGGTCCAGTCGATGGTCCGGACGGCCGTCATCATGAGGAAGCCGACCACCACGAGCGCCGTCGACGCGGCCTCGAACGGCACGATCGCCGACAGCGGCGCCAGGAACATGGCCAGCAGGAACAGGACGCCGGTGACCAGGTTGGCCACCCCGGTCCGGGCACCCTCGCCGACACCGGCGGCGCTCTCGATGTACGACGTGTTGCTCGACACCGACGCCGCGCCACCGGCGGCGGCGGCGATCGAGTCGACGAGCAGGATCTCCTTGGCCCGGGGCGGGGTGCCCTGCTCGTCGAGCATGTCCCCCTCCTGGCCGATCGCGACCATCGTGCCCATGGTGTCGAAGAAGTCCGTGATCAGCAGCGTGAAGACGAACATCAGCGGGACCAGCCAGCCCACCCGGGTCCACGAGTCGAGCACGTTGAAGTTGCCGAGCAACGACAGGTCCGGCAGGTCCACCACCTGCTTCGGCAGCTCGGGCACGTTCAGCGCCCAGCCCTTCGGGTTCGGCTTGCCGTCGACGAAGGACGGGCCGATGTCGCCGATCGCCTCGACGATGATGGCCAGCACGGTGGAGGACAGGATGCCGATCAGGATCGCCCCGCGGACCCGGCGCACCACGAGCACCACGGTCACCAGCAGGCCCACCACGAACACCAGCATCGGCCAACTGACGATCTTGCCGTTGATGCCGAGCCCGACCGGCACGGTGCTGTTCGCGGCGTCCGACACCCGCCGGACGAACCCGGCGTCGACCAGGCCGATGATGGTCAGGAACAGACCGATGCCGACGCCGATCGCGGTCTTGAGCTGCGTCGGCACCGAGCGGAACACCGCGGTGCGCAGCCCGGTGAGCACCAGGATGCCGATCAGCACACCCTCGATGACCACCAGACCCATCGCGTCCGCCCAGGTCATCTGCGGCGCGATCTCGAACGCGACGAGCGCGTTCACGCCCAGCCCGGCGGCCAGCGCGATCGGGAACCGGGCCACCACGCCCATCAGGATGGTCATCAGGCCCGCCACCAGCGCGGTCGCCGCGGCAAGCGCCGGGATGGCCAGGATACGGCCGTCCGCGTCCTCCGAGCCGCCGAGGATCAGCGGGTTCAACACCACGATGTACGCCATCGTGAAGAACGTGGCGAGACCACCACGGATCTCTCGTCCCGTCGTCGACCGGCGGGCGGAGATCTCGAAGAAGCGGTCGAAGGCGTTACGTGGGTGCGCGGGATCGGGCGGCGTGCCGTGGTCCGCCGGCGGGTCAATGGCCATCGGAGGTCCTCATCCTGTCGATCAACCGGTTTCGTCGCGCGCATCGTGCCAGATCACCCGGCGGACAGGGAAGGACGATCACGTACGCTGGGCCGGTGCCCGAGGAGCAGCCGCGGCCGGAGCCGCTCGACCCGCCGATGGTGCCGTTCGCCGTTGCCGGGCTGATCGCCTGGGCGGTGGCCGGCCTGGTGCTGCTGATCTTCTTCCGCGGCTGGCTCACCACCCACGGGCACGAGAACTGGCTCTGGACCTGCCTCGCCGGTTTTCTGTGGGGCTTTCCCGGGCTGGCCACGATGATGCGGCACGACGCCAACAGGCGTCGTCGACGGGCCGCCGCCAGGCGTCGTCGACGGGCCGCCGCCGAGCCTCAGCGCTGACCGGTCACGGCCCGTAGGGCTCCGTCGACTCGGCAGCCTCCGCCGAGTTCGCGCCCGGGACCTGGCCGACCGGCATCGCCTCGACCTCGCTGTCGTCATAGACGGTGGGCAGTTCGTCGACGGGCGTCTCGGCCACCCCGACGAGCGTCTCCGAGTGCGCGCCGCAGCCGTGGTCGGCGCTCACCACCCGGCCGTCGTCGGGAGCGAAGAAGTTGCCGCACGCCCCGAAGGACTGCCGCAGCGAGCCGGCCAGCGGCAGGTAGAAGCCGCAGGTGCCGCAACGGGCGGCGGCCGGGGCGGCGGTGGAGATGGCGGCGTCCGGCCCGTGGTCCCCGTCGTACCAGCGCTGGGCGGTGTCGGCGCGCCCCTCCCGGGACAGCACCCGGGCCCGGCCGAGGCCCAGCTCCCAGGAGGTCTCCTCCACCGCCGGGTCGTCGGAGAGCAGGTAGCCGGGAGCGAGCCGCTCGTCGTCGGCCGAGGTGGTGAGCAGGTCGCCCGGGCCCAGGTCGCCCGGCTGGAGCCGTTCCTGCCACGGCAGCCAGCCCGGGGCGAGCAGCGCGTCGGGGCCGGGCAGCAGCACCGTCTCGCAGATCGTGACGTGCTTGCTGCGCGCCACCCGGGCCACCGTGACGGCCCAGCGCCAGCCGCGGTAGCCGGCCATCCGGCAGTCGAAGTAGTGGGTGACGACCCGGTCGCCCTCGGCGACGGCCTGGAGGTGATCGCCGACGTCGGTCGGCTCCACCTCGGTGATGGCGTCGCGGGCCACCTCGACGGCGGCGGCGCAGACCTGGTCGAGCCGGGGAGCGCGGGCGGAGACGGGCCTGGTCACTGTTCCATTGTTCCCCATGCCCGTCGGCGGGTTCTCCCCGGGTGAGGCGGCGCGCGGGGAGCGGATGGGCGAGGATGGGACACATGGCGCAGTCCTCCCGCTCCGGCCGCTCCTTCCTCGGGCGGACCGTCGGCACCGGCATCCGCGCCACCCGGCTGCTGCTGCGGGGCTCCTTGCACGGCGGACGCTGGATGACCCGGCGGGCCGGCACCGCCCGGGCCCGCAGCGCCGGCAACGAGGTGGGCATGGTCCGCCTGTTCGACCTGCACGCGCTCTCCTGCGCCGGGGACACGCTGATCGCCATCGGCCTGGCCGGGACCATCTTCTTCGACGTGCCGCTGGGCGAGGCCCGCAACAAGGTCGCGCTCTACCTGCTGGTGACCATGGTCCCGTTCGCCATGCTCGCCCCGGTGGTCGGCCCGCTGCTCGACCACTTCCGCCACGGCCGCCGGTACGCCCTGGCCACCACCATGCTCGGCCGGGCCTTCCTGGCCTGGCTGATCTCCGACTACATGGGCGGCCTCGGGCTCTACCCGGCGGCGTTCGGGGTGCTCGCCCTCTCCCGCGCCTACGGGGTGGCCCGGTCGGCGGCGGTGCCCCGGCTGCTCCCCGACGGGCTGGGGCTGTCCCAGGTCGGGGCGCGGGCCAGCGTCTACGGCACGGTGGCCGGCGCGCTCGTCGCCCCGATCGGCTTGGCCGCGTTCTGGCTCGGGCCGCAGTGGCCGCTCCGGGTCGCCTCGGTGATCTTCCTGGTCGGCATGGTGATCGCACTCCGGTTGCCGCCGAGGGCCGACTCGGAGCCGCCGGAGCGGATGCCACGCCCGCTGCGGGCGATGCGCCGCGTCGACGGCGAACGCCCGCTGGGCCGGGGACGCCCCGCCGGCCGCCTGGTGATCGCCACGCTGATCGGTGCCGCGGCACTACGCGGGCTCTACGGCTTCCTGCTGCTCTTTCTCGCGTTCGCCATCAAGGCCGGCGACCTGACCACCGACTTCTTCGGCCGCGAGCTGAGCGCCCAGGCCGCGCTGGGCCTGGTCGGTGGCGCGCTGGCGGTGGGCACCTTCCTGGCCACCGCGCTCGGCACCCGGCTGCGCATCCACCGCCCGACCGCGATCCAGTCCAGCGGCACGATCATCGTGGCCGGTGTCGCGCTGCTCGCCGCGATCAAGTTCTCGCTGCCGATGGTGGCGCTGCTCTGCCTGGTGGCCGCGCTGATGAGCGGGATCGCCAAGCTGGCGGTGGACGCGTCGATCCAGGAGCGGATCCCGGAGCGGCTGCGGGCCAGTTCCTTCGCGCACTCGGAGACCGCGCTGATGCTCGCCTTCGTGGCCGGCGGCGGGCTCGGGCTGGTGCCGTTCACCGGCCTGATCGGGGTGGCGGTGGCCGCCGGCGTGGCCGCGCTGGTGGCCGTACGCGGCGTGCTTGTCGCCGGCCGACTGCGCGGCGAGCACCTGGTCGGCCGCCCCTTGGGCGACGACGAACTGACCAGCGGCCGTCCCGTGGGCGACGACGACCCGGCGGCGGTGCCGCCGGCCGCCGCACCGGCCGAGCCCGCCGCCACGGCGCTCCACGAGCCGACCGGTACCGCGTTCCACGAGCCCGCTGTCACCGCGTTCGACAACCCGGTGCCCACCTCGCCGGCGCCGCAGCGAGCCGACGCGCCGGCACCCGACGACGATGCGCTGGCGCCGCCCGGCTTCCACATCTACCGCCCCTCCTCGTCGGTCGGCGGCCCCGGCACGACGGAGGACGAGAACCGGCGCGACCCCCGGGGGCCGGTGGCGTGACCGGATTGTTGGTGGTCACGGCGGTGCCCGCCGAGGCCGAGGCGATCCGCGCCGGCCTCGCTGACCCGGGCGTGACGGTGCGACCGGTGGGCGTCGGCCCGGCGGTCGCCGGCGCCGCCACGGCCCGGCTGTTGGCGCTGGCCGAGGCCGCCGGCCGGCCGTACCGGGCGGTGGTCAGCGCCGGTATCGCCGGCGGCTTCGTCGGCCGGGTCGAGGTCGGCGCCACCGTGCTGGCCGACCGCAGCGTCGTCGCGGACCTCGGCGCCGAGTCGCCGAGCGGTTTCCTCCCGGTCGAGGAGCTGGGCATGGCCCCCGAAATGCTGGGCGTCGGCCGCACCGTGCCCGGCGACCGCGCCCTGCTGGGCGCGCTGCGCGCCGCCCTCCCGGCGGCCACCGTCGGCACGGTCCTGACGGTCAGCACGGTGACCGGCACCGCCGCGAGCGCCGCGGCCCTCGCCGGCCGGCACCCCGACGCCGTGGCCGAGGCCATGGAGGGGTACGGCGTGGCCGTCGCCGCCGCCCTGGCCGACATCCCCTTCGTCGAGCTGCGCACGATCTCGAACCCGATCGGCCCGCGCGATCGCGACGCCTGGCGCATGCGCGAGGCGTTCACCGCGCTCACCACCGCCGCGTCAGTCCTGCGTTGACCGGCAGGTCGAACCGCATCTCTGCCGCTCGCATCGACTCGACCCGGAACCCGCAGACCCATAGGAAGCGTGTGCTGCCGCCCTCGGCGAAGCCGTGCGCCGACCGCACCCCGCACCGGGCCATCTCGGCGGTCAGCGCGTTCACCAACCGTCGGCCGATGCCGAGTCGCCGGTATGCCGGCACGACCAGGATCCCGTCCAACACGATCTGATCCTGCTCGGGCACCGGGTACCCGAACAGCAACTCGTCGCTGCGCTCGTGCGCGCGCAACTCGCCCACCAGCTCACCGTCGGGCAACTCGGCGACGAACCGCCAGGAGGTGGTCGGCAACTCCGGGGCAAGGTGCCGACGGACCCGGAAGCCCTGCCGCACCCTTTCGCGGACCCGATCGCGATCACGCAGCTCCCGGTCGAGGCGGTACGTCACCGCCGGCAGGGCGGACCAGTATCCGGCGGACAGGCTCGGCCAGTGCGCCCACCAGGCCCTCGGCCAGTCCTTCGGCTCACGCACCTCCCGGGCGTCCAGGTGCGCCGGGCAGTGCCGCCCCGCCGCGTCCCGCAGTTGCTCCTGCGCCGCCGGCTCTCCGTCCGGCGCTCCGGGTCCCATGGCCAGCTCAGGCGCGCCGGGCCTCGTGGCTGGCTCCGACGCGCCGGTCCCGGTGGCTGGCTCCGGCGCGCCGTCCGATGGTGGCGGCACGACGATGATCTGCCCGCCCGCACCGATGACCAGCCGCTCGATGGTCCGGAAACTCGGGCCTGCCGACCGGCCGGAGGACCGACCAGCCGACCGGCCGACCGATCGGCCCGAATTTTCCGACTCGATGCGCGCCAGGGTGGCCTGCGGCACCCCCGACCTCGCCGCCAGCTCGCGCTGGCTCAGATCGGCCGCCCGGCGCAACGCCCGCAGCGTCGCCCCCAACGTGATGGTCTGCTCGGCGGGGTGTTCGACATCGGTCACCACGTCATGCTCGACCGTCGCCGGCTGTTCCTCCACCCCACCTGTCAGCCTGTGGACAACGCTGTGGAAAAGCAGCGCCGCTGGGGACGAAGGGGTGCGCCAGCGCCTAGAAACGTGATGACGAGAGTGGATCGGCCGCAGGCGGGCGCGACGAGCCAGGGCCGAATCCCACGCCGGCGCGGAAGCTCGACGCGGCCGGATCGACCTCGGGCAGATCCTCGACTCCACCCAACCCACCCGACCGGGCCCTCGACTCCACCCAACCGACCCCGGGCCCTCGGATTCATCCGATGGGCCCCTACCAGGAGGAATCGACCCTGGCGAGGATTCGGCCGAGTCCCTCGACGGGCGGGGCGAGGCCCGTCCGGGGGCCGATTCATCTACGTCATCAAGTTTCTAGGCAGCCAACCAGGACCTCGCCGCTCGCCCGCGGCTGCGCGAGTTGGGGGACGAGCGCCCTGGTCCACCCCGCATCTTCCCCGCGGGAACATCTCCTCGGCCTCCGCCGGAGCGGCACTTCCCCGACCCGGCGCTCCCCGACCCGGCGCTCCCGGAACCCGGCGCTCCCTGAAGCCGGCACTTCCCGGTGAGCCGACAGCCTCGCCGGTCACATCGCGGAGCCGGGGCGGCGGGCGCTGGAAAGGGGCGGAGCTACGGTGGGAGCGTGACGCTCTCCCTGGCGATCTCCCCCTGCCCCAACGACACGTTCGTCTTCGACGCCCTGGTGCACGGGCGGGTGCCCGGCGCGCCGCCGGTCGAGGTGACCTACGCGGACGTGGACGTCACCAACACGGCCGCCGAGCGCGGCGCGTTCGACCTGGTGAAGGTCAGCTACGCGGCGCTGCCCTGGCTGCTCGACGACTACCACCTGTTGCCCTGCGGGGGCGCGCTGGGCCGGGGCTGCGGCCCGCTGGTGCTGACCCGGGGTGACCGGGCCGACCTGTCCGGCGCGACCGTGGCGGTGCCCGGCGAGCGGACCACGGCGTACCTGCTGTTCCGGCTCTGGGCGGCCAAGCAGGCGCCGAAGCGGATCGAGGTGGTGCCGTTCCACGAGATCATGCCGGGTGTGGCCGCCGGCCGGTACGACGCCGGACTGGTGATCCACGAGGCCCGTTTCACCTACCCGCGGCACGGGCTGACCGCCCTGGTCGACCTGGGCGAATGGTGGGAGGGCGACACGGGGCTGCCGATCCCGCTCGGCGCGATCCTGGCCCGCAAGGGCGCCGTGGACCCCGTTGAGGCGGCCACCTGGATCCGCGAGTCGGTCCGGCAGGCATGGGCCGACCCGGAGGCCAGCCGCGGGTACGTGCTCGCGCACGCGCAGGAGATGGAGCCCGACGTGGTGGACCGGCACATCGGCCTCTACGTCAACGAGTTCACCGCCGACCTGGGTGAGGCCGGCTTCGCCGCCGTGGAGGCGCTGCTGGGCCGGGCCGCCGACGCCGGGCTCGTCCCTCAGACCTCCAGCTCGCGCGCGACCGCGTGGACCAACTGAGCGATCTTCTGCGCGGCCTTGCGGTCGGGGAAGCGACCCCGGCGCAGGTCCGGCTGGACCTTCGCCTCCAGCACCTTGATCATGTCCTCGACCAGGCCGTGCAACTCCTCCGCCGGCCGGCGGCGCAGCTCCGCCACGGACGGCGGCGCCTCCAGCAGCTTCACCCCCATGGCCTGGGCGCCACGGCGGCTGTCCACCACGCTGAAATCGACCCGCTGGCCACCCTTCAGGTCGGCGACACCCGCCGGTAGCGCGCCCTTCGGCAGGAACACGTCGCCACCCTCGTCACTGGTGACGAACCCGTATCCCTTGGCCGCGTCGTACCACTTCACTCGACCCGTCGGCACCTGTCGAACCCCGCTCCACTCGAACCGTCTACCCCTCCAAGGCTAGCCCGATGATCCGGTCGACCGCCTTCGGGAATTCGACAAGATCATTCAGCACCAGATACGCGCCGGCCGCGCTCAGCTCGTCCACCGGGCACGGGCCGGTCGCCACTCCCACGCCCGGGATTCCGGCCGCCCGCGCCGCGGCCATGTCGGCCACGTGGTCGCCCACGTAGAGCGTCGCGCCGTGCTCCCGCAGCGCGGTCGCCTTCTGCTCGGCGAACAGGTCCCCGGCCAACTCGTCGACCGGCAGCCCGAGGTGGTCCAGGTGCAGCTTCGCCAGCCGCCCGATCTTGGAGGTCACCACCATCACCCGGCCGCCGCGCGCGTGCACCGCCCGGAGCGCGGCCTCCGCGCCCGGCATCGGCGTCGTGGGCGTGATCGCGTACGCGGGATAGAGCTCCCGGTAGAGCGTCACCGCCTCCTCGATCCGCTCCGGCGGGAACCAGTGCGCCAGCTCGGTACGCAGCGGCGGGCCCAGCCGGGACACGGCCAGATCCGCGTCCACCGGCACGCCCGTGCGCTCGGTCAACGCCCGGTAGGCGGCGGCGATGCCGGGGCGCGAGTCGACCAGGGTCATGTCAAGGTCGAAGCCGACCATCAGCGGAGACATGCCGAGAACCTACCCAGCGGGCTAGCGTGGTACGACGATGACCACCTCACTCGCCGACCACCTGCGGGCCCTCCCCGACGAGTCCCTGGCCGCCCTGCTCCAACTGCGGCCGGACCTCGTCGTGCCGGTGCCGGCCGATGTGTCCGCCCTCGCCCTGCGCGCCCAGTCCCGGGTCTCCGTGGCCCGGGCACTCGACGGGCTGGACCAGTTCACCCTCCAGATCCTCGACGCCGCCCGGCTCACCCAGGGCACCGAGAGCGGCACCTCCACCGACCAGATCCTGGCCATGGCCACCGCCGGGCCGCACCCACCCGCCCCGACCACGGTCCGCGCCGCGGTGGACCGGCTCCGGGCGCGGTTCCTGCTCTACGGCGCCGAACACGACCTGCACGTGGTGGGCGGCGTCGACGAGGTCTCCCCGTACCCCGCGGGGCTGGGCCGGCCGGCGGCGGAGCTGGACCCGCGCGCGGCGGCCCTGTGCGCGGACCCGGCGAAGCTGCGGCGGACGCTGCTCGCCGCGCCGCCCTCCGCCCGGGCGGTCCTGGACCGGCTGGCCGCCGGCCCACCGGTCGGCACCGTGGCCCCGGGCGCGCTGGAGGCGCCCGCCACCGGCGACCAGGACGTGCTTCCGCCCGACCTGGTCAACGGCGGCACGCCCACCGGCTCACCGATCCGCTGGCTGGTCGAGCACCGGCTGCTGGTGCGGATGTCCGGCGACCCCAACGGCACCGTCGAGCTGCCCCGCGAGGTGGGGCTGGTGCTGCGCCGCGACGCCGGTCCGCTCGGCCCGCTGCGCACCGGCCCGCCCGAGGTCTCCGGCCCGCCCCGGGAGGTCAAGGCCGTGGACTCGGCCGGCGCCGGGCAGACCATGGAGGTGGTCCGGCACACCGAGGCGCTGCTGGAGGCGCTTGTCGCCGAACCGGCCCCGGTGCTGCGCTCCGGCGGCGTGGGGGTGCGCGACCTGCGCCGGCTCGCCCGTGGCCTCGGGCTGGACGAGCCGACGACCGCGCTGATCTTCGAGGTGGCGTACGCGGCGGGGCTGACCGGCGAGCTGGAACTGACCGGGTCGGCCACCACCCGGTACGGCGGTGACCAGCAGATCCTGCCCACCGGGGGATACGAGGTGTGGCGCGCGGCGTCGCTCGCCCAGCGCTGGGAGCAACTCGCCCGGGCGTGGCTGGCGATGACCCGCCAGGTGGGCCTGGTCGGCCAGCGGGACGACCGGGACCGCCCGATCTCGGTGCTCTCCCCCGAGGCGGAACGCGCCGGCGCGCCGGCCGCCCGACGCGCGGTGCTCGCCGTGCTGGCCGACCTGCCGCAGGCCACCGCGCCGACGCCGGACGAGGTGCTGGCGCTGCTCGACTGGCGAGCGCCCCGCCGGGCCCGAGGGCGGGAGACGGCCCACCGCGAGGTGCTGGCCGAGGCGGCGCGGCTCGGGGTGACCGCGCTGGGCGCGCTCACCACGTACGGGCGGCTGCTGCTGGCCGAGCTGACCGACGCCGACGAGCGGGGTGACGACCCGCTGGGGTTGCGCTCCGACGCCGAGTCGGGTGACCCGTCGACGGCGGTACGCGCACTGGACGGGCTGCTGCCCGCCCCGGTCGACCACGTGCTCGTGCAGGCCGACCTGAGTGTGGTGGTGCCCGGCCCGCCGGACCCGGCGCTCGCCGCCGAACTGGACGTGGTGGCCGAGCACGAGTCGGCGGGCGGGGCGAGCGTGCACCGGGTCACCACGGCGAGCATCCGGCGGGCCCTGGACGCCGGCTACACCGCCGACGACCTGCACGCGCTGTTCCGCCGCCGGTCGCGTACCCCGGTCCCGCAGGGGTTGACCTACCTGGTGGACGACGTGGCCCGGAAACACGGCGGGCTGCGGGTCGGCTCGGCCGGTGGGTACGTGCGCAGCGACGACGAGGCGCTGCTCACCGAGGTGCAGGCGGACCGGCGACTGGAGTCGCTGGCGTTCCGCCGGCTGGCCCCGACGGTGCTTGTCACCCCGTACCAGGTCAACCGGATGCTGCTGGCCCTGCGCGACGCCGGGTACGCGCCGGTGCCCGAGGACGCCAGCGGCGCGACGGTGCTGGCCCGCCCGAAGACCCGGCGGGCGCCGGGCCGCAGCCCGGTCACCGGCCGCGCGATGGACCCGCTGGCCACGCCGAAGCTGCCGATGCCCCGCCTGCTCGGCGTGGTGGAGCAGATGCGCCGGGGCGACATGGCAGCCCGGGTGGCGCGGCGGGCGCCGGCGGTGGTCCGTGGCGCGGCGACCACCGGTCCGGCGCCGGCGCACGGGCACGGCGAGGCGCTTGCCGTGCTCCAGCAGGCGGTACGGGACAAGGCGCTGGTCTGGGTGGGTTACGTCGACGCGCACGGGGCGACCGCGTCCCGGCTGGTGCGGCCGGTGTCGATCGGCGCCGGCTATCTGCGCGCCGAGGACGACCGCACCGAGATGCTGCACACGTTCGCGCTGCACCGGATCACCGCCGCCGTGCTGGAGGAGTGACCCTATTCGCCGTTGCGCCGCAGCGTGCCGATCACCGAGACGGCCAGCAGCAGCGCGAACGCCGCGCCGGCCGACTCGCCGACCGAGTCGACGAAGCCCTGCCGCTGCACCAGCAGCCCGAACAGGAACCACCCGAACACGCCCACGGCGGCGACCGCGTAACCGACCATCGCCGCCGTGGAGACCTCCTGCTGCGTCCGCTCGTCCTCGGGAAGCACGTCCTGATCGACGGTCATGGCCAGCCCCTCCCCGCCCCGTGGTGGACCCGGCTTCCACAGTGACACCGACCGGCCCGCGCGGACAGGGGTTAAAACCCTGATCCGGGCGGTCCGGTCACGGGCGGCGGCCGAACACCACCACGCGGGTGCCGATCGAGCCCAACTCCCAGAGGCGTACCGCGTCGCGGTGCAGCAGATTGACGCAGCCGTGCGAGCCGATCGCGCCGTTGTGCAGGTAGGTGGTGGTCTCGTGGAAGCCGATCCCGCCGTTGAACCGCTGCCAGTACGGCAGCCACACCTCGTACGGGTTGGACCACTCGCGCAGGTTCCGCCCGCCCACCGAGTAGGTGCCGGTCGGCGTGGCGTACCCGGACATGCCGGTGCGGGTGACGGTCGGGCCCAGCACCACCTTGCCGCCGCGCATCGCCCACACGGTCTGCCGGGTCAGGTCGACGCAGAACGTGAGCCGGGAACCGGCCCGGCAGCGGGACACGTCGGTGCCGGCCAGCCGCTTCGCCACGTCGTACGTGGTGGGGCCGGCGCGCCCGGCGGCGGGGCTGATGCCGTACCGGATCTGGAATTTCTTGATCGCGGCGCAGTCGGCGGCGGACTGCGCACCGTCCACGCTCAGCGTCCCGAAACCGCCCAGCCGACTCAGGTAGCTCTCCACGGCCTTCTGGTGCTCCCCCTGCGGGCACCCGGCGGGCCGGCTCGGCGTGGCCTTCGGCTTCGGCTTCCTGGTCGCGGTCGGCGACCGGGTGGGTTTCGGCGTGGCCGTCCGGCTCGGCTGCGCCGACGGGGACGTCGCCGACCGCTCGGGCGTGGGCGGCGCGCTCGCCCCCGATGCTCCCTCCGTCAGCCCGACCGGCGCGGGGGTGCTGCCCCCGGCGCCCTCCGCCTGCGGATCGAGCGCACACGCGCCGACGCCGACCAGCACGACCACTGTCAGACCGACGACCCGGGCGAGAAACCGGACACGCTGCATGGGCCCTCCCTGGACAGTTGTCCCGCTTTCTAGACGTGTGGGGTGAGTATGACGTTGCCTGTCCAGCGAGACTTTTTTCCGACCATGCCGGGCGTGCAACACTTGATGGTCCGCCTTCGGCAGGTCAGCCGGGGTGCGGGCACGGATCCCGGCCGATGCGAGGAGAACGCGGCGTGAGCGGTGGACCACTGATCGTGCAGTCGGACAAGACGCTGCTGCTGGAGATCGACCACCCGGACGCGCAGTCCTGCCGGATGGCCATCGCGCCGTTCGCGGAGTTGGAGCGTTCCCCCGAGCACGTGCACACCTATCGGCTGACGCCGCTGGGCCTGTGGAACGCGCGGGCCGCCGGCCACGACGCGGAGGGCGTGGTCGACACCCTGATCAAGTATTCGCGTTATCCGGTGCCGCACGGGCTGCTCGTCGACGTGGCCGAGACGATGGACCGGTACGGCCGGCTCCAGCTCGCCAACGACCCGGCGCACGGGCTGGTGCTGCGCGCCCTGGACCGGGTGGTGCTGATCGAGGTGGCGAAGAGCAAGAAGCTCGCCGGCATGCTCGGCGCGAAGCTCGACGACGACACCATCGCCGTGCACCCGTCCGAGCGGGGGCGCCTCAAGCAGGCGCTGCTCAAGCTCGGCTGGCCGGCGGAGGACCTGGCCGGCTACGTCGACGGCGAGGCGCACCCGATCGAGCTGGCCGAGTCCGGCAAGGACGGGGGCAGGGCGTGGACGCTGCGCTCCTACCAACGCGAGGCGGTGGAGGCGTTCTGGGCCGGCGGCTCCGGCGTGGTGGTGCTGCCCTGCGGCGCCGGCAAGACGCTCGTCGGCGCGGCGGCGATGGCCGAGGCGAAGGCGACCACGCTGATCCTGGTCACCAACACGGTGGCCGGCCGGCAGTGGAAGCGGGAGCTGATCGCCCGCACGTCGCTGACCGAGGAGGAGATCGGCGAATACTCGGGCGAGCGCAAGGAGATCCGCCCGGTCACCATCGCCACGTACCAGGTGCTCACCTCGCGGCGCGGCGGCGCGTTCACCCACCTGGACCTGTTCGGCGCCCGCGACTGGGGCCTGGTCGTCTACGACGAGGTGCACCTGCTGCCCGCGCCGATCTTCCGCTTCACCGCGGACCTCCAGGCCCGCCGCCGGCTCGGCCTCACCGCGACGCTGGTACGCGAGGACGGCCGGGAGGGCGACGTGTTCAGCCTGATCGGCCCGAAGCGGTACGACGCGCCGTGGAAGGACATCGAGCAGCAGGGCTGGATCGCCCCGGCGGAGTGCACCGAGGTACGGGTGACGCTCACCGACGCGGAGCGGCTGGCGTACGCGACGGCGGAGGCGGAGGAGCGCTACCGGATGGCCGCGAGCGCCCGCACCAAGCTGCCCGTGGTCCGGGCCCTGGTGGAACGGCACCCGTCCGAGCAGGTGCTCGTCATCGGTGGCTTCCTCGACCAGTTGCACCAGCTCGGCGAATATCTGGACGCGCCGATCGTGCAGGGCTCCACCACGAACAAGGAACGCGAGCGGCTGTTCGACGCGTTCCGGGCCGGTTCGTTGCGAACCTTGGTGATCTCGAAGGTGGGCAACTTCTCCATCGACCTGCCGGAGGCGGCGGTGGCGATCCAGGTGTCCGGCACGTTCGGATCACGGCAGGAGGAGGCGCAGCGGCTGGGCCGGGTGCTCCGCCCGAAGGCCGACGGCCGGCAGGCGCACTTCTACACCGTGGTCTCCCGGGACACCATCGACACCGAGTACGCCGCGCACCGGCAGCGCTTCCTCGCCGAGCAGGGGTACGCGTACACCATCGTGGACGCCGACGACGTCCTCGGCCCGCCGCTGCCGACGGTCGAGTAGCCCGGCTTCCGGTGTTCCCGGCGTCCGTCCACAGTGGCACAATCGGGGACCGTCACTGGAGCACCAGAAGGGACCCGAGTGAACCGCCGTTTTCTCTCCGCACTGACGGTCGCCACCGTCGGCCTCGCCCTCGCGGCCGTGGCGCCCTCGCCCGCCTCGGCGAGCGACGCGCCCGGTTTCGTCTGCAACCTCACCCAGAACACCTGGCTGCGGGACCAACCGCACGGCGGCGTGCTGCGCACCCTGACCGCCGGGCGTGGGTTCCGCGCCCACGGGGGCTGGGCCGAGGACAACGAGGCCTGGGTGTACGGCCACGGCGCCGAGTACCCGTCGATCGACGGCTGGGTGCCGCTGGGCAACACCACCTGCTGAGTCTCCGCAGGCGGAGGGGACGGCCACGGTCTGATGCGGCCGTCCCCTCCGTCGTCGGTCAGCCCTGGCCGCTGGCGCGGAACGCCACCCAGGCGTCACTCATCCGGTCGGCCTGGCCGGGGGTGAACATGTTCATGCAGGAGTCCTGCGTGTAGTCCATGAAGTTGTGGATCGGGTCCAGCCCCGGCGCGGTGCAGGTGTCCGCGCCGATCGGGCAGTTGAACTGCGGCGCCGCCTCACGCGGCGTGTCGGCGACGAAGTCGCCGGACGCGGAACAGCCGTGCGCGAACGTGTGCTCCAGCATCAGCCAGTGCCCCACCTCGTGGGTGAGCGTGTCGCCGAGCGCGTACTTGCCAGCCGTGCCGCCCGGCATCGACTCGTCGAGCATCACCACGCCGTCGATGTAGTCCCGGCCGTTGTTGTAACCCTTCGGGAAGTACGCCCAGCCGAGCAGCCCGCCGCCGATGTTCGCCGCGTAGACGTTGAGCGTGCGGGAGTCACCGGTGTAGAGCGCCTTCTTCATGTCCCGCTCGTTCTTGCCCGGCACCACCGTGTACCAGGTGCTGTTCACGGTCCACGTGGTGTCGACGAGCGAGAACCGGAACGGGGTGTCGGAGGCGTCGGCCGCGGTGCGGCCCGCGTACGAGTCGTTGAGCACGGTCATCTGCGCCGCGATCAGCGTGTTCCAGCGGGCCTTCTCGGCCGCGCCGAGCGTGTGGTCGGAGATCATGTGGAAGACCGTCGGCACGGTGACGCTGCCGTCGGCCAGGCGCGGGGCGTCCTTGATCACGCCGTACGCGTGTGCCTCGTTCTTCGAGTAGAGCGCCGGCTCCTGGGCGGTGGCGCCCTCGCGTACCCGGGCGGCGCTGTGCGTGTCAGCGGCGCCGGGCTGGCAGGTCGCCGTTTGGGCGGCGGACGCCGTGGCGGGCGCGCCGCCGGCGGTGAGGAACGTGGCAGCGGCAGCGGCGAGCACTGCCAGGTGGATGGTCGGTTTCCTGTGCATCGTTGCACCTTTCGAGAGGCATGAAAGGAACACGACGCGGGGTTGTCAAAGCTGCGGGTCGATGACGTCGTCGTCCCGACATAAGACCACGTCAACGGCGTCCACAACACCCCTCGGGCTTGGTCAGGCGGCGCTCAGCTTCCTGAGCACGTACTGGTTGAGGCTCATGCCTTCCTCGGCGGCGTGGATGGCCAGCTCACGGTGCAGGCTCTCGCCGACCCGGAGATTGAACTTGCCCGAGTAGGTGCGCTCCGACAGCGGCTCCGGGACCTGCTCGCCCTGCTCCGCCATGTCGGCGATCACCTCACGCAGCAACGCCTGGAGCCCTTGCAGCGCCTCGAACTGACGGGCAGCCAACCACGAGAGGGACGGAAACTCGGCGCAGGTGGCGACGAACTCCTGATCCTCGGCCAACCACGTGACGCGGTAGGTGTAGTGCGAGATCTCAGGACGGGACTCGGACATCACATGGCCTCCTTCTTGTCGATCGCCTTGAGCACCTGCCGTACCTGGTAAGCCTTGGCCTTGCCCTTGTCGTCCTGGATGTTGACCCGTGGATCGCCGGCCCACGGCATCTTGAACACCGTATGGAGGTGCCGGCCTCGCGCGGCTTCCGGAAGTGATGCTCGCAGACCCGGTAGAGATCGTTGTAGGCGACGTTCTACTGGCCCTTCCGCATCGCTTCGACGAGTTTGGCTATGGACGACACCAACGAATGGCACCGCATCCCACCCAGCAGGATCGGTGTCTCATTTAATGGACATCCGCATAGATCTTGGTACGAAATGGCCCCCGGAGGGGCCGATTCGTACCAAGATCTCACGCGATCAGCAGCGGTCGGCCTCAGCGACGAAGACGCCTCGGCCGGGGTGGCCCACCAGTACGCCCTGCTCCCGCAGACGCGCCACCGCCCGGCTGATCGTTGACCGCGACACGTCATAGTCGTCCGCGAGCCTCAAAGATGTGCTCCGCGCCTGGCAGGGCGCCCAGTCGGCGCAGCACCGCTACCGATGACCGAACGTTGGGCGATCCACCTGCCGGTGACCGCGCCGGACCTGCACCGGGCGCGCATCTTCGCGCGTACCGCCGCCCGGGTCTTGGCCCAGCTCAGCGCCCGGGTCGAGCCGGGCGGGGTGACCGTGTCGGCGGAGGACGCGCAGTGCGTACGCCATTGGGTGTTCTGCGATCACCCGCTGCCGGATGGCGGCGGCCGGTGTGCGCTGCCGGTGGATCACGTCGCGGCGTGCGCCCGCCGCGCGCCCTGGCTCCGCCGACGCTGATCCATCCACGCCATCAAGTTTCTAGGCACCCGAGTACATCCCCGCCTGGGCACCCACCCCAACCGTCAAGTCGCACATCTAGTGCGTTTAACTTATCTCATCTAGTAGACTAGACTTCCAATGTGAAGCGGGTTGACCTCATCCACAAGATCAGCAAGGCTGCCGCCGATGCTGGCGTGACCTTCGAGATGGTTCGCGAGGGCGGCAGCCATACGATCTATCGGTACGGCCCACAGAACGTCGTCATACCTCGACACAAGGAGATCAACGAACTTACGGCGCGGGGTATCCTGCGCAGCCTCGGACTGAGGTGAGGGGGGCGCAAATGAAGTACACCGCCACTTGCGTGCGCTCGGGCGGCTGGTGGGCAATCACCGTACCCGAGATCACTGGCGTGTTCTCCCAAGCACGTCGTCTCGACCAGGTCGAGGGGATGGCTCGCGAAGCCATCGCTCTCCTCCTCGAAGTCGACCCACTGAGTTTCGACGTCGAGGTGCAGCCCGAGATGCCCCAAGAGGTGACCCGCGCCCGCAAGGCACGAAGCGCCCTGCGGGCGGCTGAAGAGTCCGCCGAGGAGGCGACCGTCACCGCAGTGCGTGCCCTGCTCTCCAAGGGCTACACGGTTCGCGACGCGGGCGCCCTCCTTGGCATCTCCGCGCAGCGTGTATCGCAACTCGCACCGAAGAGGGGGGCCGGCGGCATCAACAAGGGCGGTCAGGACGCCGCAGCAGCGTGACCCGCCCGCCCGGTGCCACCTCCGTCGCCCGTTGCCGGCAGCAGTAGGCCCCAGGCTCACCCCCACCGTCACCAGTTCCGTCAGAGGCGGTGGGTGTGGGGCGGGGCCGGATTCGTGGGGTTGGCGTGAATGACGATCCGGGCACCGGCGGAGAGCGGCGCGAGCAGCCACTTCAGCGGCTGCTCGTGCTCGACCGGGTCGACGAGCAGGCGATCACCGGCGTGCAGGTCGAGTTGCCCGGCGATCTCCGCGGCCAGCCGTCGCCACGCGCCGAAGCTGGTGCCGTCCGGGGTGGCCGGGTCGGCCGGGTCCACCGCCGTGTAGTCCGGCGGGTCGGCGGGGTGCCGCAGAACCTCGGCCGACCAGTCCAGCCAGCCCGCCGGCACCGCGTCGAGCGCGCCGGCGCCGGTGCCGACCAGGTAGCGGTGCGTCCCCTCGGGTACGTCCTCCAGCCAGTCGTCGAGGCGTTCCGGGGTCACGAACACCGCGTCGTAGGGTCGGTCCGCGCCCGGCTCCAGCACCGGCAGCCCGGCCAGCGCCCGGGGCCGGAAGGAGACGGTGAGCCCGACCGACCAGGCCCCGAGCAGCACCGCCGCGGTGCGCCAGTGCGGCGGCAGCAGCACCGCCACCCGGTCGCCGGGGCGTAGCCCGCAGCCGTCGCGCAGCAACCCGGCGCTGCGGGCCGCCCAGGCGCCCAGCTCCGACGTGGTCAGCTCGGTGCGCTCGCCGGTGGCGTCGTCGTGGTAGCTGAGCAGCGGCTCGTCTGCGGCGACGGGGACGGACGCGGGTGCTGCCATCGGACGGGCTCCTCCCTGGCGGGGTCGCCTCACCCTAGCCGGGCGAACCGGTCCACCAGGAGGGCCAAGCGTCGCTCGTGGTCGGCCCGCCGCAGCCGCCCGTTGCGCATCAGCGTGATCAGGCCGTGCAGCCCGCTCCAGAACGTCTCGGTGAACGCCCCCAGGTCGTTGTCCCCGGCGAACGGGCGCAGGGCCTCGGCCAGTTGGGCGAAGCCCCGGGCCAGGTCGACCGGAACGTCCTGGGTGGCGAAGGGCAACTCGATGGCGAGGGTGAACATCGCGTCGTAGAGGGCGGGCCGACGCTCGGCGAACGCGACGTACGCCGTCGCGACGTCGGCCACCGCGCGGCGCGGGTCGGTCGCGGCGGTCCGGACGGCGGTGAGGTCGTCGGCGAGGTCGCCGAAGCCTTCCACGGCGACCGCCGCCATGATGGCGTCCTTGCCCTTGAAGTGGCTGTAGAGGACGGGCTGGCTGTATTCGATCTCGGCGGCGAGCCGGCGGGTGGTGACCGCGTCCCAGCCCTCCGACTCGGCCAGCTCGCGGGCCGTGGCGACGATCGCCCGCTCGCGTTCCGCCCGCTCCCGCTCCCGCCGCGCCTGAATCGACATGACCGAGACTCTAGCACCGCTAGCCAGGCTGCCGGCGCTCTGCTAGCGTTGCCCTCATATCTAGCGGCGCTAGCTTTTGGAGTCGGTCATGCTCAACGTCCTCGCCTACGGGCTCGCCATCGTCCTCAACCTGTTCATCGTCTACATCGGCGCACGCTTCCTCGTGGTGCCCCGGGCCGCCGCCGCCGGCTACGGCGTCCCGGCGACGGAGGGCGGGGGCGACCCCGCCTATCTCACGATCAAGGGCGTGCGCGACCTCACCTACGGCCTGGTCGGTCTCGCCCTGATCGCCTTCACCAACGCGGACGCGGTCGCCTGGTTCATGCTCGTCGTCACGCTGGCCCCGCTCGCCGACACCGTCATCGTGCTCCGGCACGGCGGCACCCGGGCCACCGCCTTCGGCATCCACTTCGCCACCGCCATGGTCATGCTCCTCGACACCGCCCTGCTGTTCGCCCTCTAGACGCCGGCCGCTCCAGCGGCGTCGGCCACCGAAGAGAGCCTCCGGGTCCGCGAACGTCGACTTTGGTCGCGGACCCGGCCGGCCGATGGCCGTATCGGCGAGCCGGGCGGCTACGGCACGGTGCGGGCATGACGACCGAACCCCTGCGCCGCCGGCTCCTCCCGTCGATCGCGCTGCTGCTGCTCGCGCCCTGGACCGCCGAGTGCTCCTGGGGCGGTTTCACGCTCGTCGGCATGCCGTTCGTCGTGGTCATACTCGCCCCGATGTACGGCGGGGCCGCGCTGCTGATCCGGGAGACGGCCCGGCGGCTCCGGCTCGGCTGGCCCGGGATCGTCCTGCTCGCCGCCGCCTTCGGCGTGGTCCAGGCCGGCCTGGTCGACCAGTCGCTGTTCAACCCCGGGTACCTCGACGACACCCAGTTCGCCGGCTCCCGCGCCGTCGCCGACGCGACTCTGGTGCCCGGCCTCGGGTTCAGCGCCCGGCAGGCCGTCGACTACGTGGGCAACCACGTGGCGCTGACCATCTGCGCGTCGATCGCGCTCGTCGAGTCGTACCTCGGTGCGGGCCGCCGGTCGCGGCCCTGGCTGGGCCGTCCGGGGCTGGCCGTGGCCGCGCTGCTCTGGCTCGGTGGCAGCCTGCTGATCTTCGCCGACGATGGGGGTCGCAAGGGTTTTCAGGCCTCGCCGGTCCAGCTCGTGTTCGCCGCCGGGGTGGCGCTGGCCCTGATCACCGCCGCCCTGCTGCGCCGCCGTGGCCGCGTCGACACCAGCGCCGCGACCGCGCCATGGCCGGTCTGCGCGGGGCTGCTGGTGGCGGTCGCGTACGCCGGGGCCAGTGCCCTGCCGGGCTGGCCGGGGATCGGGGTCGCGCTCACGCTCGCCGCGGTCACCGGCGTCCTGCTCACGCGCTGGTCCCGGCGGCCCGGCTGGGGACAACTGCACGTGCTCGCCGCCGGCTCGGCAAGCGTGCTCGCCGCGGCCACCTCCGCGTACGACGTGCCGACCTATTCCCCGTCGAGCCCGGCCGCGGACCTGACGGGTGACGTGGCGATCAGCGTGATCGTGCTGCTCCTGGTGGGCGGCGCCTGGTGGCGGATCAGCGGGTGGGCAGCTCGGGACCGCCGTCGAGCAGCGGAGCCAGCAGGTCACCCTGCTTCGCCACCCGCGTGAGCACCTCGGCGGCGGTGTAGGGGCGGGTCGACGGCCGCTTCCCGGCCGCCCCCGCCTCGACCTCTTCCCAGGTCAACGGCGTGGACACGGCCGGCACCGGCTGGGCGCGCAGCGAGTACGGCGCGACCGTCGTCTTCGCCGCGTTGTTCTGACTCCAGTCGATGAAGACCTTGCCGGGGCGCAGGTTCTTCGCCATCTTCGACACGACCAGCTTCGGGTGCGTCTGCTCCAACTCCCGTGCGACTGCCCGGGCGTAACCGGAGACGACCTCCGCGTCCTGCGTACCGGCGATCGGGCAGCAGAGCTGCATGCCCTTCTTCCCGGACGTCTTCGGATACGCCGCCACGCCGTCACGGGCCAGCCGGTCACGCATCAGCAACGCCACCTGGCAGCACTGCTTCAACGCGGCCGGGGCGCCCGGGTCCAGGTCGACCACCATCACGTCCGGGTGCGCGCCGATCTTCCACTGCGGCGTGTGCAGCTCCAACGCGGCCAGGTTCGCCAACCAGACCAGGGTGGGCAGTTCGTCGCAGACCACGTAGTCGATGGTCTCCCGCCCCTTGCTCGACCCGGGGGCGGGCAGGTTCTCCGTGCGTACCCAGGCGGGGGTCGCGGCGGGTGCGTTCTTCTCGAAGAACGAGCCGCCGTCGACGCCGTTGGGGAAGCGGATCCGGGTGAGCGCGCGGTCTTCCAGGTGCGGCAGCAGCACCGGGGCGATCCGGGTGTAGTAGTCGACCACCTCGCCCTTGGTGAAAGCCGCTTTCGGGAAGAGCACCTTGTCCAGGTTGGACAGCTCCAGCGCACGCCCCTCGACGTCGACCTTGAACCGGTCAGTCGGCATCGTCGACCTCCTCGGGCGGCTTGTCCGGGCGCAGGCGCAGGACCCGCGGGAAGCGCAGCCGGCCGTCCGGGGTGCGCTGGCCGTACTTGACCTCCACCACGACCCGGGGTGATACCCAGATCGCGCCCCGGGCATCCTCGCGCGGCACTCCGGCGGCGAACGGCGAGCCGGTGGCGCGCAGCGGTTCCAACTCGCGCAGCAGCTCCCGCTCGATCGCCGCGCCGATCCCGCCGCCGACCCGACCCCGGTAGACCAGCCGCCCGTCCGGCCCGGGCACGCCGACCAGCAACCCGCCGATCCGGCGCGCGCCGGGACGCCAGCCGCCGACCACGAAGTCGCCGGTGACCTCCAGCTTGACCTTCACCCAGTCGGGCGAGCGCACCCCGGGCCGATAGACCGAGTCGGCCCGCTTGGCCATCACCCCCTCCAGCCCGTGCTCTCCCGCCGCCGCGTAGGTGGCCGGGCCGTCGGTGAAGACCGGCGGCACCGCCCACCGGGCGGCGCCGAGCCCGAGCGACTCCAGCGCCGCCCGCCGCTCCCGCCACGGCCGGGAGGTCAGATCCACGCCGTCGAGCCGCAACAGGTCGAAGATCATGTACGTGACGGGTACGGTCGCCGCCAGCCGCGCCGCCTTCGCCGCGTTACGCACGTGCATCCGCTCGGCAAGCGCGGTGAACGACGGCTGCCCGTCGGTGAAGAGCACCACCTCGCCGTCGAGCAGCGCGTCGTCGACCTGCTCGGCCAGGTTGAGCAGTTCCGGGTACGCGGTGGTGATCTCGACCCCGGACCGGGCGTAGAAGTGCCGGTCGCCGTGGGAGATGTCGGCGAGCGCGCGGACCCCGTCCCACTTGAACTCGTACGCCCAGGCGGCACCGGCCGGGAGCTGCCCGGTCATCGCGAGCATCGGCTTCAACGGCGCGCCGGGCACCTCCTGACTGTAGTTGCACGCCGAAGGGCGTGCGCCCCGTTCGATCGTTTGCGATTCTGGTCTTCAGCCGGGGAGAGGAGCGCGGGGATGCGGGCGATCTGGAAGGGAGCGGTGTCGTTCGGCCTGGTGTCGATCGGGGTGAAGGTCTACTCGGCCACCGAGGAGAAGGACATCCGGTTCCATCAGGTGCACCGCGAGGACGGCGGTCGCATCCGTTACAAGCGCACCTGCTCGGTCTGCGGCGAGGAGGTCACCTACGACGACATCGCCAAGGGCTACGACATCGGCGGCGGCGAGATGGTCATCCTGACCGACTCCGACTTCGCCGACCTGCCGCTGAGCACCTCGCACGCGATCGACGTGCTGGAGTTCGTGCCGGCCGAGCAGGTCGACCCGATCCTCTACAACAAGGCCTACTTCCTGGAGCCGGAGGGCACCGCCACCAAGCCGTACGTGCTGCTGCGCGACGCGCTCACCGACTCGGAGCGGGTCGCGATCGTCAAGGTGGCGCTGCGCCAGCGGGAGCAGTTGGCCACGCTGCGGGTCCGCGAGGGCGTGCTGCTGCTCAACACCATGCTCTGGCCGGACGAGATCCGCCAGCCCGACTTCGGCTTCCTCGACGAGGACCTGAAGGTACGCCCGCCGGAACTGGCGATGGCGAGTTCGCTCATCGACTCGATGGCCGGCGAGTTCGAGCCGGACGCCTTCACCGACGACTACCGGGCCGCGTTGCAGGAGGTCATCGACGCGAAGGTGGAGGGCCGTGAGGTGGTGCAGCCGGAGGAGGAAGAGGCCGCGCCGGCCGCCGCGGTGGACCTGATGGCCGCGCTGAAGGCGTCGGTCGAGCGAGCCCGGGCGGCCCGGGGCGAGGCGCCGTCCGGCGGCGGGGCCGAGCCGACCCCGATCTCGTCGGCCCGCTCGGCGAAGAAGACCGCCGCGAAGAAGACCGAGCCGGCGAAGAAGACGGCGGCGAAGAAGACCCCGGCCGCGAAGAAGGCCGCGCCGGCGAAGAAGACCGCCGCGAAGAAGGCCGCCGGAAAGGCCGAGCCGGCGAAGAAGACGACCGCGAAGAAGACGACCCCGCGGAAGAAGTCGGCCTGATCCTCGGGCGGGGCTGAGCTGTTAAGAAGGGGCCCCGCCTATACCAAATGCGTTAAGAAGGGCCCCCGCCTTTACTCGGTGTGGGGGTGTGGGCGGGTACCGTGTGCGCGCACCCACCCACTGCAGGGAGTCGACGTGAGCGAGCGTGTGGAGAACCGGTCGGAGGAGCAGGCCGCCCCGGCCACCAAGGCAGGGCGGCGGCTGGCTGCCCAACTGGCCGAGAAGAAGGCCGCCGAGGCGCGACGGCGACGGCAGTCGATGCTGGGCGCCGCCGCCGGCGTGCTCGCCGTGGTGGCCCTGGTCGGCGGCCTGGTCTGGTTGAACAGCGGGGACGACGACAAGCCGGCCACCGCTTCCTCGGCGAGCCCCAGCGCTCCGGCCGACCAGGTCGAGCCCACCGCGCCGCCCGCCCCGGAACTGCCCGCCGACATCGACCCGGCGCTGAAGACCAAGCCGACCGTCAAGGCCGGCTCGGGCGAGCTGACCAAGCTCAAGGTCACCACGCTGGTCAAGGGCAAGGGCGCGCCGGTGAAGTCCGGGCAGACGATCACCACGAACTACGTGGGCGTCTTCTACAAGGACGGCAAGCAGTTCGACGCGTCCTGGGACAACGGCCAGCCGGCCACCTTCCCGATCGGCGTCGGTCAGGTCATCAAGGGCTGGGACCAGGGCCTGGTCGGCGTGCCGGTGGGCAGCCGGGTGCAGTTGGACCTCCCGGCCGATCTGGCGTACGGCGACAATGCCGAGGGCGGCCGTCCGGCCGGGCCGCTGCGCTTCGTCGTCGACGTGCTGGCTGCGCAGTAGATCACTGCGGGCTTCCACCCGGTTACCCAGCGGCAGTAGGTTCGTGGTCAGCGTGGGCGGTTCCCCGCCCACGCTGACCTGTTCACCCACGCGGAGGTGCACGTGGCGGCGCTGGACGACAACGGAACGGCTCGGCGGATGTGGACGCTCTTCGAGCCGGTCCACGCGGTGACCTACTTTCACCCACGGGCCCGGGCCGCGTTCGAGGCGGTTGGTCTGCGCGGCTACTGGCGTGGCTATTTCGCCGGCCGGGCCGCGCCGCTCGGGCCGGTCGACGCGCCGACGGTGACGGCCGCGTTCTTCAGCTTCGCGCCGCCGATGGTGGCCCGCGCGCTGCCGTCGGTGTGGCGGCTGGCCTCGCCGGAGGAGGCGCTGCGTGCCCGGCTCACCGGGGCGGTGCAGGCGCTCGCGGAGTTCACCTACGAGCTGCCCGAGTCGCACCTGGCCGAGGCCGCCGGCCTGCTGGAGGAGGCGGCCGACCGGGTGGACACCGCCGGACGGATGCTCGGCGCCGTCAACGCCGCCCTGCCGCGCGGCGAATACCCGCTGGCCCGGCTCTGGCAGGCCGCCGCCACGCTGCGCGAGCACCGGGGCGACGGGCACGTCGCGGCGCTCGTCGGCACCGGCCTGGACCCGGTCGAGGTGGTGGCCTGGCGGTGCCGGGTCGACCAGTCGCGCGAGTTCCACCAGCCGGCGCGGGGCTGGACCGACGAGGAGTGGTCCGCCGCCGAGGAGCGGCTTGTCGACAAGGGTTGGCTGACCACCGACCGGGGCCCGACCGCGCACGCCACCGCCACGTTCCACGCCGTCGAGGAGGCCACCGACCGGGCCGCCTCGGGGCCGTGGCGGGCGCTGGGCGCGGAGCGTACCGGGCGGCTGCGGGAGTTGCTCGAACCGATCGCGACCCGCTGCCGCACGATCATCCCGCCGCTGGCCCCGATCGGCCTGCCGGCGCAGCGGTCCACCGGGGCCACGCTGCCAGGATGAGCCGGGCCGTCGGCTGGGGCAGGATGGGCGGCATGGTGGACGCGGTGCTCTTCGACCTGGACGGCGTGATCGTGGACTCGGAACCGGTCTGGGAGGAGGTCCGGCGGGCTTACGTGGCCGCGCACGGGGGCACCTGGCAGCCCGACACGCAGCGCCGGTTGATGGGCATGAGCACCGGCGAGTGGGCCGACTACCTGAGCGGCGAGCTGGGCGTCGACAGGTCGACCGAGCAGGTCGCCGCCGAGGTCGTGGCCGAGATGACCCGGCGGTACGCGGAGCGCGTACCGCTGATCGACGGGGCCGACGCGGTGGTGCGCCGCGTGGCCGCGCGGTGGCCGCTGGGGCTGGCCAGTTCCTCGCCGACCCGGCTGATCGCGGCGGCGCTTGACGCGACGGGCCTGGCCGGCGCGTTCGGTGCGACGCTGTCGACCGAGGAGACCGCCCGGGGCAAGCCGGCGCCGGACGTCTGGTTGGCGGTGGCGGCGCGGCTGGGCGTCGACCCGGCGCGGTGCGTGGCGGTGGAGGACTCGTCGAACGGGGTGCGTTCGGCGGCAGCCGCCGGATGCCGGGTGGTGGCGGTGCCGCACGTGTCGTACCCGCTGGATCCGGACGCCGAGGCTCTTACCGCGGTCTCACTTCCCTCGATCGGCGCGCTCACTCCCGAGGTGGTCGAGGGGTTGGGTTGAGGCGGGTGGCCTACTGGGTGTGCACGATCAGGCCGATGTGGGTGAAGTAGTTCAACGCGCCGAACAGCATGAACGCCAGGCCGGCCAGGGTCCAGGCGCCGCCGGTCACGACGAGCAGCGGCCGGCGCATGTTACGCAGCGCGAACGGGAAGAGCACCGCGCCGATGCCGACCAGGACGTACAGCCCCGAGATGAAGGTCGCCTCGATCCACGGGTAGTCGGCGAACTGCCCGCTGATCGGCTCCTCGGGCGGGGCGGCGAAGAGGGTGAACGCCCAGCCCGCCGCGGCGATGGCGAAGCAGCAGAGTCCGAGCGCGAAGACGAACAGCGAGATCGGCGCGGCCAGCTTCCGGATGAGTTCCAGACGTCGGTCCACCGCGCCGTCGGCGGTGGTCGTGAAGAGTGGCGCGCGTCGCCACAGCACGAGCGCCGAGCCGAGCAGCAGCACGCCGAAGGCGAGCGCCGGCTCCCCGAAAATGATGTTGTCGAAGGCGAACCCGCCGCTGGCCAGCGGCCACGTCAGGGTCATGTGCAGGCCCGTGGCGGTGAGCAGCGCGCCGAGCACCGCGAAGGCCATCGACCACCCCTCCGGCGCGATTTCCCGGCCGTCGACCAACTGACGGCCCAGCGCCACCACCAGCAGCAGCCCGACCCCGGCGGCGACCGACATGATCGTGTTGTAGGTGGGCATCTCCACCCAGTTGATCTTCAAGCCGTCCTGCGTCAGAACGAACACGGTCGTCACCTTTCACGAGTTCGTGCCCGGTGCGGGTCCCCCGCCCCGGCCCGCTCAAACCGCCCGCCGGCTCCCTCATGAGCAGTCCGAGCCGCGCGAATCAGAGCGGGCCCGTCCGCTACCGCAGGCGTCGGGCGGGGACCCTCCCTAGGGTGGGGGTAGCGCACGAGACGACGGCGGAGGGACGGCGATGAAGGCGATCGTGTACGAGCACAGCGGTGACGCCTCGGTGCTCCGGTTGGTGGAGCGGCCGGTGCCGGAGCCGGGCCCGGGCGAGGTGCTGGTGCGGATGGCCGTGTCCGGGGTGAACCCGACCGACTGGAAGGCCCGCCAGGCATGGCCGCTGCCGGCCGGCTGGCAGATCCCGCACCAGGACGGCGCGGGGGTGGTCGAGGCGGTGGGCGAGGGCGTCGACCAGATCATGATCGGCGAGCGGGTCTGGATCTGGGAGGCGGCCTGGCAACGCCCATGGGGCACGGCCGCCGAATACACGGTGGTCCCGGTCCGGCACGCGGTGTCGCTGGGCTCGGCCCCGTTCGACCTGGGCGCGGCGCTGGGCATCCCGTTCATGACCGCGCACCGCTGCCTGACCGCGGGCGAGTTCATGCCGGACAAGCTGCACGCCGGCGCGTTGAGCGACCACGTGGTGCTGGTGCAGGGTGGGGCGGGCGCGGTCGGCAACGCGGCGATCCAGCTCGCCCGCTGGGCCGACGCCTGCGTGATCACCACGGTGAGCACCCCGGAGAAGGCGCAGCTCGCCGCCGCGGCCGGGGCCGATTTCGTGATCAACTACCGCGAGCAGGACGTGGTCGAGGAGGTCCGCAAGGCCGCGCCCGACGGGGTGCACACGATCGTCGAGGTGTCCGCCGCCCGCAACGCCGCCGCCGACGTGCAAATCCTGCGCCCCGGTGGCGCGGTGTGCGTCTACGCCGACGACGGCGGCGACGAGGTGACGCTGCCGATCCGGCCGCTGATGGGTCCGAACGCGCGGTGGCAGTTCGTGCTGGTCTACACCGCGCCGAAGGTGGCGAAGGCGCAGGCGGTGACCGACATCGCGGCGGCGGTGGCACAGGGCGCGATCCGGGTGGGCGAGGAGGCCGGCCTGCCGCTGCACCGCCACCCGTTGGTGGAGACCGCGGCGGCGCAGCAGGCGGTACGCGACGGCGCGGTGGGCAAGGTGCTGGTCAGCACCGCCGACGAGTAGTCGATTTCCCCGACATCGGGACAGAGGCGAACAAGTTTCGCAACAATGACGGAGCGGGGCCACCCCGTAACGGACGGGCGGCCCCGGCGCGGTGCGAACGCCGGGGCCGCCCTCTGGGAGGAATGTCCGTTCGGAACCATGTTCCTACCCGTGTTGGCGACGGTACGCCGGAAAGTGTTACGGCGCGGTCAGTTCCCGCACCTCAAGCCCGCCGTCGGCGTACCGGGAGCGCACCACCTTCTTGTCGAACTTGCCGACGCTCGTCTTCGGCACCGCGTCGATGAACGCCCAGCGCTCCGGCAACTGCCAGCGCGCCACCGACCCGGCCAGGAAGTCCCGCAGCTCCTCCGCGGTCACCGAGACGCCCTCCCGGACCACGACCGTGGCCAGCGGGCGCTCGTCCCACCGCTCGTCCGGCACGCCCACCACGCACGCCTCCAGCACCGCCGGGTGCGCCATCAGCGCGTTCTCCAGCTCGACCGAGGAAATCCACTCCCCACCCGACTTGATCACGTCTTTGGCGCGGTCGGTGAGCGCGATGTACCCGTCCGGCGAGAGCGTGCCCACGTCCCCGGTCCGCAGCCAGCCGTCCCGGAACTTCTCCGGGTCAGGGGCCTCGTCCCCGACGTACCGGGCGGTCACCCACGGCCCGCAGACCTCCAGCTCGCCCACGGACGTCCCGTCGGCGGGCAGCGGCTCACCCAGCGGGCCGACGATCCGCGCGGCCACGCCCGCCGGGACCCGGCCCTGGGTGTAGCGGTAGCGCCAGGCGTCGTCGCCGGTGGCACCGGCCGGGGCGCGGGACACCGAGCCGAGCGGCGACATCTCGGTCATCCCCCAGGCGTGGATGACCTCGATCCCGTGTCGGTCGCGGAAGGCGTGCATCAGCGCCGGCGGGCAGGCCGAGCCGCCGACGATCACCTCGGTCAGCGAGGAGGTGTCCACGTCGTGGCCGTCCAGGTAGGCCAGCAGATCGGTCCAGATGGTCGGCACCGCGCCGGCCAGGGTGGGTCGCTCGGCGGCGATCATCGCGGCGATCGGCTCGGCCTGGAGGAACCGGTCCGGCATGATCAGCGACGCGCCGGAGAGGAACGCCGCATAGGGCAGGCCCCAGGACATGGCATGGAACATGGGCACGATGGCCAGCTCCCGGTCCTTCGGGCCGAGGCCGAAGCCCTCCGGCATGCAGACCTGGAGCGAGTGCAGATAGATCGAGCGGTGCGAGTAGGCCACGCCCTTCGGGTGGCCGGTGGTGCCGGACGTGTAGCAGAGCGCCGCCGCGTCCCGCTCGTCCACCTCCGGCCAGTCGAAGTGGTCCGGCCGGTCGGCCAGCAGCGCGTCCCAGTGGTGCACGGTGATCCGGTCGCCGGCCGCCGCCACCAGCGGGGCCGGGTCGCCACCGCCGACCACCACCACGTGCCGCACCGTGGCCAGCTCGCCGAGCACGCGGGCGAGCAGCGGGATGAGCGTGCTGTCGACGAGCACCACCCGGTCCTGCGCGTGGTTGGCGATGTAGGCGACCTGGTCGGGAAAGAGCCGGAGGTTGAGCGTGTGCAGCACCGCGCCCATGCTCGGCACGGCGAAGTAGGCCACCAGGTGCTCGTTGTTGTTCCACATGAAGGTGGCGACCCGCTCGTCGCCGGTCACCCCGCACTCGTCGCGCAGCGCGTGCGCCAGCCGGGCGGCGGCGCGACCCACCTCCGCGTACGTCATCCGGCGCGGTTCGGCGCCGGTCCACGTGACGACCTCCGCCGTGCCGTGCACGGTGGAGCCGTGTTCGAGGATCCGGGCGACCTGGAGGGGGGCGTCCATCATCGTGCTACGCATGGGTAACAACGTAGTGTCGCCGTTCACACGAGCGGAACCCCCGGAACGGCCGAGACGGCTGGAATTGATGCGTAGATTGTCCGGGTGAGCATCTCGTGGGCAGACTCGTACGTCGGGCAGCTCCGCGCCCTGGCCGGTGACCGGACCCTGATGTTCGTCGGCGCCCGCGCCGTGGTGCGCGACAACGCCGCCCGGGTGCTGCTGATCCGGCGCTCCGACAACGGGCAGTGGGCGTTGCCGGCCGGCGCGATGGAACTCGGCGAGTCGATCGCCGACTGCGCGGTCCGGGAGGTCCGCGAGGAGACCGGCCTGCGGGCGCTGCGGGTCAGCGCGTTCGCGCTCTACACCGGGCCGGACCGCACCCACACCAACATGTACGGGCACACCTACCAGGTGTTCACCGCCGCGTTCCGGGTCGACGAGTGGGACGGCACGCTGGCCCGCTACACCGACGAGACCACCGACGCCGGCTTCTTCCACCGGGCGGAGTTTCCCACCCCGCTCTCGTCGAGCGTGTCCGAGACGCTCGCCGACCTGGACGTCTTCGAGCAGACCAACCGGCTGATCCTGAAGTAGGCGACTCTCAGAGCATCGTCTGCGACTTCGCCTCCATCTCGGCGGCGGCCTCGTCCTTCGACTCCTTGGGGAGCGGCTTGCCGCCCGGGGCGGCGGCCTGCCCACCGAGCGGGTCGGCGCCGCCGGTGGCGCCCCGCGGTCCGGCGCCGCGGAGCTGGTGGTTCGGCATGGCCAGGGTGACGAGCACCGCCAGCACGGCGACCAGCCCGGTGGTCAGGAAGACCACGTGCAGCGCGTCGACGAACGACGCCTGGATCGCGGCGCGCACCGGGGCGGGCAGGGCGAGGATGGTCGCCGGGTCGTTGATCGAGATGTTCTCGGCGCCGCCGGCCGCCACCGCCGCCCGTTGCTGCGGCGGGAGCTGAGCGACCGCGCCGGGCAGCCGGTCGCCGAGCGCGGCGGAGAGCCGCGTCGACAGCACCGCGCCCAGGATCGCCACCCCGAACGACCCGCCCAACGACCGGAAGAAGGTGGCCGAGGAGGTGCCCGCGCCCAGGTCCCGGACGTCCACCGCGTTCTGCACGGCCAGGATGAGGGACTGCATGCACAGGCCCAGCCCGACGCCGATCACCACCATGTAGCCGAACGCCACCCAGAGCGACGTGGACACCTGAAGGTGCCGGAACAGCAGCATGCCGGCCACCAGCACGGCGGACCCCGTCACCGGGAACCACTTGTACCTGCCGATCCGGCTCATCGCCCGGCCGGTGAGGATCGACGTGACGATGATGCCGGCCATCATCGGCAGCATCAGCAGACCGCTGCGGGTCGGCGAGGCGCCCTTGACGATCTGGAGATAGAGCGGGATGAAGATGATCGACCCGAACATCACCAGGCCGAGCACGAAACCGGCGGAGTTCGCGAGCGCGAACGTCCGGCTGCGGAACAGCCGCAGCGGCAGGATCGGCTCCCGGGTCCGGGCCTCCTGGAACAGGAACGCCGCGCCCAGCACCGCGCCGGCCACGAACAACCCGAGGATCACCCCGGAACCCCAGGCGTACGAGGTGCCGCCCCAGCTCAACGCCAGCAGCAGGCAGCTCACGCCGGCGACGAGCAGCGCCGCGCCGATCCAGTCGACCGTGTGCTCGCGACGCTGGAACGGCACCAGCCGCATGACGTGCCAGCACACCACGATGGCGAGGATCGCCAGCGGCACGTTGATATAGAAGATCCACCGCCAGTTGGTCTCCGCGAAGTAGCCACCGACGAGCGGGCCGGCCACCGACGACAGGCCGAACACGGCACCGAACAGGCCCTGGTAGCGGCCCCGCTCCCGGGGTGGCACCACGTCCGAGACGATGACGAACGCCAGCGTCATCAGGCCGCCCGCGCCGAGGCCCTGCACGCCCCGGGTGACGATCAACTGGGTCATGTCCCGGGACAGTCCGGCCAGCAGCGAGCCGAGCAGGAACGCGCCGATGGAGAACAGGAAGACCGGACGGCGACCATACAGGTCGGCCATCTTGCCGTAGAGCGGCGTCGAGGCGGTCGACGCCAGCAGGTACGCCGTGACGACCCACGAGTAGTGGTCGATCCCGCCCAGCTCACCGACGATGGTGGGCAGCGCGGTGCCGACGATGGTCTGGTCGAGCGCCGCCAGCAGCATGCCGGTCATCAGACCGAACATCAGCAGGCGGATCTGGCGGGCGGGCAACGCGGGACGAGCGGCCTGGGCGGTCATCCCGCTTCCTATCCCACCGGGGGCGGATCATGCCCCCGGTGGGATGACGAGTTTCTAGCCGGCGGTGTGCCGGCCCTCGGCGAACTCCTCGATGATCTTGGCGCAGAACGCCGGCAGGTCGTCCGGCTTGCGGCTGCTGACCAGCCCGTTGTCGGTGACGACCTCCTGGTCCACCCAGTTGGCGCCGGCGTTCGTGAGGTCGGTGCGCAGGCTCGGCCAGGAGGTGATGGTGCGGCCCCGCACCACGTCCGCCTCGACGAGCGTCCACGGGCCGTGGCAGATCACCCCGACCGGCTTGCCGGCGTCGAAGAACGACTTCACGAACCGGACCGCCTCCGGGTCGGTCCGCAGGAAGTCCGGGTTCGCCACCCCGCCGGGCAGCACCAGAGCGTCGTACGCCCCGGCGTCCGCTTCGGAGGTGGTCACGTCGACCTGGTACTGCTTGCCGTGGTCCAGGTGGTTGAACGCCTGGATCGAGCCGGACTCGATGGAGACCAGCTCCACCCGGGCACCGGCGTTCTCCACCGCCTCGCGCGGCTTGGTGTACTCGACCTCCTCGACGCCGTCGGCGGCCAGGAAGGCGATGCGCTTGCCCTGAAGTGTCGCTGCCATGCTGCTTCTCCTCTCCGGGGTGTGTCTGCACGGTTCCCCCGGCCGATGCCCCGAAACCGGGCACATCGGGTGGCCCGCATCGCACCGGGACCGCCGGGCGGCCAGGTTTGGCCGGTCGCCCCACGGGGACCCGGAGGGGCATGGCAGGAGCAGCGGCGGAAGAGCGCCGGCTGGCCACCGTCGTGGCGAGCTGGCAGGAACGTCCCGTGCTTGTCGTCGGCGACGCCATGCTCGACGAGTGGCGGTTCGCCGAGTCGGAGCGACTCTGCCGGGAGGCGCCCGCGCCGGTCCTCACCCTGCGCCGCCGGATCTCCGCCGCCGGCGGCGCCGCGAACACCGCGGTCAACGTGGCCGCGCTCGGCGGCCGGGCCGCGCTCGTCGCCCCGGTCGGCGCCGACGTCGCCGGGGACGAACTGCACGACTGCCTGGACCGGGCGACGGTCTGGGACCGTACGGTGAGCCAGCCCGGCCGGCCCACCCCGGTCAAGCGACGGATGCTCGCCGGCAACCAGATCCTGCTCCGGGAGGACTCCGGCGGCCCGGAGGACACGCTCGACGAAGACGGGGTGGCCCGCCTGCTGACCGCGCTGCACTGCGCCACGGAGGAGCTGCGCGCGGTGGCCGCCGGGCAGCCCCTCACGCTCGTGGTCTGCGACTACGGCCTCGGCGGGCTGCCCTCGACGGTCCGCGCCTGGCTGGTCGCCAACCGCGACCGGTACGCCACGGTGGCGCTCGACGCGCACGACCTGGCCGACTGGCGCGGGCTCAACCCGACCGTGGTGACCCCCAGTTTCGCCGAGGCGACCCGGCTCCTGGCCCGCGCCGCGGCCGGTTTCGCCCACACCGAACGGAACACGGCCCCCACCGGCGGTGACCTGCACCTGGACCACCTGACGGACGACGGCCCGTCCGAGCTGGTGGTCGGCGCGGCGCCCGGCGGAGCCGGCGAACGGGTGACGGACGCCGGGTCCGGAGGGCTCGGCGGCCGGACCTCGGGGAGCCCGCACCCGGCCTCCGGCGCGCCCGCCGGCGGGGCGACCGGCGCGTCGTCCGGGCCGACCGGCGAGCCGACGCCCGGCGAGGAGCGGGTGGCGCTGACCGGCAACGGGCTCAGTGTCACCGGCACCGGGGTGACCGTGAACGCGGCGGCCGGCGAGGGCGTGGACCGGGCGGTGCTGGCCGAATCGCGCCTGTCCGAGCTGCGCGCCCACACCGGCGCGGACGTGGTGGCGGTGACCCTGGACACCGAGGGCGCGGTGGTCGGCGGCGCCGACGGCTCACCCCGGCGCAGCCACAGCACCCCGGTCCCGGCCAGCCACGCCGTCGGCGCCGGGGACGCCTACCTGGCGGCCATGACGCTGGCGCTCGCCGCCGAGGCGGGCCTGCCGACCGCCGCGCAACTCGCCCAGCTCGCCGCCACCATCACGGTCGCCGACACCGGCACCTGCGTGTGCCGGCGGGAGGACCTGCTCGCCGCGCTGGGCACCGCCGGCGAGGACGCCGGGCACCCGGCGCTCGTCGACGCCGGGGAGTTGGCCACGATCGTCGCCGAGCACCGCGCGGCGGGCCGGTCGGTGGTGTTCACCAACGGCTGCTTCGACGTGCTGCACCCGGGGCACGTCCGCTACCTGACCCAGGCCCGCGCGCTCGGCGACCTGCTCATCGTGGCGGTCAACTCGGACGGCAGCGTCCGCCGGCTCAAGGGCCCGGACCGGCCGGTCAACCCGGTCGAGGACCGCACCGCCCTGCTGGCGGCGCTCGCCTGCGTCGACCACGTGGTGGTCTTCGAGGAGGACTCGCCGGCCCGGCTGATCGAGGTGGTCCGCCCCGACGTCTACGTCAAGGGCGGCGACTACCCGCCGGAGATGGTGCCCGAGGCGCCGCTGGTGCGCCGCCTCGGCGGGCAGGTACGCACGCTCGGGTACGTGCCGGACCGTTCCACCTCGGCGATCATCGACCGGATCCGCGCCCAGTCGGTCGAGAGCAGGCCGGCGTGACCCGACCGCTCGACCCGGGCACGCCCGAGCAGTTCCGCCGACCCCGGCGCGTCGACGTGCTGATCCCCACCCGCAACCGGCCCGCCGAGCTGGCGGTCACCCTCGCCGGGCTGGCCGCCCAGGAGGGCGTACCCGGTTTCGGGGTGGTCGTCAGCGACCAGTCCGACGGCGATCCCGCGTACGCCCATCCGGCGGCGGCCACCATGATCCGCGCCCTGCGGCACCGGGGGCACCCGGTGTTGCTGACCCGTCGGCTGCCCCGGCGCGGGCTGGCCGAGCACCGGTCCTACCTGCTGTCCCGGTCGGCGGCCGACGCGGTGCTCTGCCTCGACGACGACGTGTGGTTGGAGCCGGGCAGCCTGTCCCGGCTGGTCACCGCGCTGGCCGAGCTGGGCTGCGGGTTCGTCGGCAACGCGGTGCACGGGCTGTCCTACGTCGACGACGTGCGCCCGGACACCCACCGGCACTACGAGGAGTGGCCGGGCCCACCGGAGCCCGAACGGATCCGCCCGGGCACGCCGGAGTGGCAGCGGGCGTCGATCCACCCGGCGGCGAACCTGCTGCACGTCACCGAGAAGCTCGGCCTGCCGGCGGGCGCCTGGCGGGCGTACAAGGTGTCCTGGATCGGCGGCTGCGTGCTCTACGACCGGGCCAAGCTGGTCGACGCCGGCGGCTTCGACTTCTGGGACCGGCTACCCGAGCGGCACCAGGGCGAGGACGTGGCGGCCCAGCTCGCGGTGCTGGAGCGCCACGGCGGCGCCGGCGTGCTGCCCAGCGGCGCCTACCACCTGGAGTCGCCGACCACTGTCACCGAGCGGGACGTGGAGGCGTGGGAGGTCGTGCTCAACGAGCCGGTGGCGGAGGTGTGAGCAGGTCCCGGGCCGCCTCGATCACCTCGACGGCCGGCACGTCGGCGACGAACGACACCCGGTGCGGGCAGTTCCCGTCGCCGGGGCGGTGCGGATAGATCCCGGGCGTGCAGTCGACGCCGCAGACCGGGCAGCGGACGGTCCAGGCGGCGATCGGGCGGTGCCGGCCCCGCAGCGGCGACGCCCCGTTGATCAGGTTGCCGATCCAGAAGATCCCCACCGTCGGGGCGCCCACGGCGGCGGCCAGGTGCAGCGGGCCGGTGTCGTTGGAGACCACCAGCGCGCACTCCGCGTAGGCGGCGGCGAGCGCGCCGAGCCCCAGCGTGCCGACCTGCGGGCGCACCGGCACGCCGGCCGCCGCGACCACCGCGTCGACCGTCTCCCGCTCGGCCGGGGTGCCGGTGACCAGCACCTCGTACCCGTCTGCGGCGAGCGCCCGGGCGACCTCGGCGAAGCTCTCCGGCGGCCAGCGCCGCCGGGTGTCGGTGGCGCCCGGGTGCAGCGCCACCCGGGGTCGGGTCGGCGCGCCGAGCACCGCGGACGCCTCGGCCCGGTCGGCGTCGGTCACCGCCAGCACCGGCGTGATCGTGGTGGCCGGCGCCCCGACCAGGGCCGCCACCTCCAGGTAGCGGACCACCTCGTGCTGGTAGTAGACGTACCGCAGCCAGCGGTCGAGCGGCGGCGCGTCCTCGGCCCGCAGGCCGGCGGTGACCCGCGCGCCGAGCCGCGCCACGAACGGGTTGGAGTTGGCGCCACCGCCGTGCACCTGCAACGCCAGGTCGAACCGTTCGGCGCGGGCGGCGGCCAGGAAGTCCGCCGGCTCGACCGGCGACTCGTCCGGCCCGGGCTCGCGGATGCCGGGCGTCGGCGGCACCACCAGCACCCGGTCCACCGGGCCGGGCCGGTCACGCCAGAACGCCGCGTGCCACGGCGCGCCGAGCAGCACGATCTCCGCCGACGGGTACGCCATCCGCAGCGCGTCCAGCGCGGGGAGCAGGAAGATGAAGTCACCGAGCGCGTTGGCCCGCAGTACGGCGATCCGGTCGACGTCCGGTATGCGCTCGCCGGTCGGGCCGAGCGCGGACGACGGCTCCCGGTCGCGGCGCGCCGAGCCGGCGTCGTCGGACGAGGTGGTCACCCGGGCCTACGGCCGGTCGATCTCGTCGGGCGTGGTGTCCGGGTGGTGCAGCTCCCGGTCCGCGGCCGGGTCGGCCGAGGTCGGCGTACGGTCGACGGTGGCGCGCGGCCCGGTGCGGCCGACGGTGATGGTGCGGGTGGCGGGCCGGGTCGCCCGGGGCAGTCGCACCCGCAGCAGGCCGTGGTCCATGACCGCGTCGATCCGCTCCGGGTCGACGCGCGCCGGCAGGTCCACCCGGTATTCGAAGCCGCGGGTGGTGAACCCGCCCGGGATGCCCTGGTCGGCGTTGACCTCGGCCTCCGACCGGGCCCGGACGCACAGTTCCCGGTCGTCCAGCTCGACGGCCACCTCCTCCGGCGCGACGCCGGGCAGCCGGACCACCACCTCCCAGCCGTCGGCCACCTCGGCCATCTCCACGTCCGGGGTGCCGGACCGACCGCTCACCAACCGGCTCAGCTCGGCGCGCAGCGACTGCAACTCGCCCATCGGGTCCCAGCCCTGCTGGCGACCCCGCCAGCCCTTCGGGTCCGTCATCGTGCGTCTCCGATCCGCTGCGGGCCGGGTCGCAACGAGCTGGGGGCGTCGAGGTCGTGCTCCGGGTCGACGCCGACGCCCAACCGGTCCACCAGCTCACCGCCGAGCCAGGCGCTGATTCCGAGGATCGCCACGGCGACCACCTCGATGGCGATCAGGGCGCCCCCGGCCGCGCGCGAGTCGGCGTTGAGCCGGACCACCCAGACCGCGGCGAAGAGCAGGATCACCGCCACGTTGGCGCCGGCGTGGGTGAGCCCGACCCGCTTGGCACGGGTGCCGGCCGGCAGGGCGAGCAGGTCGAAGGCGCCGGCCGCGGCGGCCAGCAGGCCGCCGATCAGGCCCACCGTGATGTTCCAGTACGCGACCTCGCCGAGGAAGTCCGGCCCGCCCACGGTGTCGACCAGATCGAAGATCACCGCGGTGACCAGCAGGCCCAGCGGGAACATCACGAGCATCGGGTGCACGGGATGGCCGAGTACCTTCAGCCGGCTCTCCATCTCGGTCTCCATCCGTCGTGTCCGGACGCGCCGCGCGCTCCGGTCCCTGCCCGCCGACGTCGGGGGCAACCCCGGCGGCCGGCACGCTCCTACACTCACGATGGCGGATCCCGACCCGCCCCGGGCCGGAACCGTCGTCGAGGTCAACGGACGGGGGAGGAAGACGTGACGACGCAGGAGATCACCAACGCCGAGGAACTACGCGAGCTGCTCGGCGCACCGACGCCGCGGGCGGTCGCGAAGGAGCGCCGCACGCTGCACCGACGAGACCGGGAGTGGCTTGCCGCCTCGCCGTTCTGCCTGGTCGCCACCGCCGGGGCGGACGGCAGTTGCGACGTCTCCCCGAAGGGTGATCCGCCCGGCTTCGCACTGGTGCTCGACGACACCACCGTGGCCATTCCGGAACGCCCCGGCAACCGGCGCGCCGACGGCTACCGCAACATCCTGGAGAACCCACACGTGGGCCTGCTCTTCCTGATCCCCGGCCGCACCGACACGCTGCGGATCAACGGTCGGGCCCGGCTGCTCCGCGACGCGCCCTGGTTCGCCGACATGGAGGTCAAGGGCCACCGGCCGGTCCTCGCCGTCGAGGTGGCCGTCGAGCAGATCTTCTACCACTGCGCGAAGGCGTTCCTCCGCTCCGAGCTGTGGGCGCCGGAGACCTGGCAACCGGACGTGCTGCCGTCCCGCCCCCGCCTCGTCAAGGAGGTGGAGGCGCCGGCGGAGAGCCTGGCCGACCTGGAACGGCACTACGGCCCGGACTACGCGAAGAAGCTCTACGTCTGACCGGGGCCGGTTAGGCCGATGCCACCGGGGTACCGATTCCGGTGCAGACGACGGGACGACAAGGAGTGGTCATGACCAGGAAGGTCGAGAAGTCCATCGACGTCGACGTGCCGGTCACCACCGCCTACAACCAGTGGACCCAGTTCGAGGACTTCCCCCGGTTCATGGGCGGCGTGCGGGAGGTGCGCCAGCTCGACGACAAGCGGATGCACTGGGTGGCCGAGATCGCCGGGGTGCAACGCGAGTGGGACGCCACCATCGTCGAGCAGGTGCCGGACCGGTCGGTGGCGTGGGCGGCGACCGGCGGCACGCCCAACGCGGGCATGGTCCGGTTCGCGCCGCTCGACGCCGGCCGCACCCAGGTCCAGCTCCTGCTGGAATACGAGCCGGAGGGCCTGGTCGAGCAGGCCGGCGAGCGGCTGCACCTGGTGGACCGGCAGGCCGAGTCCGACCTGGAGCGGTTCAAGGACTACATCGAGGGCCGGCAGGTGGAGTCGGGCGGCTGGCGCGGGACCATCACCCCCGGCGGCCTGCCCGACCCGGTGGCCCGGCACCGCGCGGACACCGACGAGGAGCCGCCGCCACCGGAGACCGAACCGGAGTACGCCCCGGCCCGACCGGCGGGCGTCCTTCCACCCCGGTAGACCTTTCCCCGCCCTGCCGGAGTGAGCCCGGTGGACCGGCCGACGTGGCCGCGTCCACCGGGCTCCCTTCCGCTCCGGTCGACCGTGCGCGTGGTCAATCCGACTTGGGGGCGAAGGGATGCCAGCGGGGTTGTCGTAGCTCCCAGTCCGCCGGGCAGAGGTGGTGCCAGGCGCCCCCGGTCACCGAATCCTGATCCGGCAGCTCGTTGCCCCACCTCGGCGGACGGTCACCGACCTGCGTGAGGTAGCGCTGATAGACCACCATCTCGCGGTACCGCCGATCGTGCCGCCAGAGGGCGTACGGCTGCTCCCGCAGCCAGTCGCAGGCCGCGTCACCCTCGGCGATCAGATCCGCGGTCGGTGGCAGCACCCGCAGCGGCTCGTCGCTCTGCCGGTTGCCGTACTGCCGGAGGTAGGCCAGGTATCCGTCCTCGTCCCGAGGATGGGTGACATGGACGCCGAGGACGGCGACCGGTACGGCGAGCACGCCCGCCACGGCCAGGCCCACCATCACCCACAGGCGCTTCCGCATGCGTCGATGTTAGGCCGACGTGCGCCGATGTGAACCTCGGTGACCTGCCGGGCGACTGTAGAGGTGTGGCAGGCGATACGGGCGGGAGACGATGTGGATCGGGTCAGACGCGACGCGCTGCTGGTTGTTCGGGCGCAGCTGGGAGACCGACGGTCGCTGGCCGAGTTGGTCGGGTACTGGCACGAGCCGGTATGGCGCTACGTGCGGCGCATGCTCGACCGGGCCGGCCTGGCCGACGACGTGAGCCAGGAGGTGTGGGCTGGTGCGCTGAAGGCGCTGCCGACCCTCAAGGAACCGGAACGGTTCGCGCCCTGGCTGTTCACGATCGCTCGGCGTGCGGTGCTGGATCACCTGCGGGACAGGTACCGCCAGGCCGATCCGCTGGACGGTGAGCCGGCGGCGGACGACGACGACGTCGCCGCGGTGTTGGACCAGGCGCAGGTCACCGAGAGCCTGGCCGGGTTGCCGGTCTGCGAACGAGAGGTGCTGATCTTGTTCTACCTCTACGACCTGGCACTGGAGGAGTGTGCGCAGGTGCTGGCAGTCCCGGTCGGGACGGTGAAGTCCCGGTTGTTCCGTGCGCGCCGGATGCTGCGCGACCACATGATCGAGAAGGGATACTCAGGATGACCGAGGGACCGTCGTACGGCCCGGACGACCTCGTGCGCGGGCTGTCGCTGCCGCGGCGCGTCGGACTCCTCGTGGCGGGACTCGGTGGCCTGGCGGCAGCCGTGACCATCGGCCTGCTGCTGGCCACCGAACCCGACGAATTGCCGCTACGGACCAGGATCGCGTTCGTCGCGATGATCGGCATCGGGATGGCGTGGGCCGGGTTCGCGGGCTGGGCGTTGGCCCGCCGCCCGCTGTTCGCTGCCGACCGGGTGATCGCCGCCTGGCTCGCGGTCACCTTCAGCGCTCTGATGACAGTCGGCATGGTGACGATCGCCGTCATGCGCGCCGGCCCCGCAGGCGTCCTCACCGTCGGCGGTCTCGGCGTGAGCCTGACCGTCGTGGGAGGCATGCTGCTCGTCCGGGCCCGGGCCTATCGCAAGGCACTGCTCACCCGCCGGCACGAACTCGAACGCCGGAACGGTTGAGGTCGGCGGTCGCGTAGAGGACAACCTCGTAGTCGCGCATGTAGTCGGTGTGGGCGTGGTACACCACCGCCTGGTCGAAGACTTCGTCCAGGGCCCGGTCCAACTGACTGATCTCCACACCGCCCGATCTACCAGGCACCGCGCGGGCCTTGGGACTAGAAGAAGATCGCGGATGGCTGGTCGGGTGGCTGCGCGCCTGGTCAGCCCGTCCGTCGTTGTCGGGCAGCGTCGGCTTCTGGGGGTGGTCGTGGCTGTACCGATGGCTGTACGGCGACAGGATGCGCCGCCATGCTGTCGGTATGGCGGAGGAGCATCCGATCATCGACCTCGATGACCGTGACCGTGCACGCGTCACGCGGGATGAGGGTCCGCGACGCCGCAGACTGATCAACCGAGCGGCGAGCGCCTACGCCATTGGGGCGTTCGTCCTTGGCGTAGCGGTCGGCGGTATCGGCGTAGCCGAGGTGCAGGACTCACGCGATGCACGAACGCCGGCTGCCGCTGTCGCGGTTGTCGTCATAGCCAGCTCGGCAAGTGGCGGCGGTGAACTCTCCGGCAGTACCGCCCGGTTCGACGCTCAACTGACGGCGGTCAACGCTGGTCCACAGCCGGTTACGGTTCGCGCGATCGGCGTACGTCTGCCCGGCACAGTGATCGATGCCGCCGCTCAGTTTCGCCGGCTGCGTCCTGGCGAGATAGGCGTGATGGACGTCCGGGTCATGATGCACTGCTCCGTCAAGCCTGATCCGGTGCCGATGCGCTTGTCGGTTGAGACGGCCGACCATCGAACCCGTGAGGTGAGCTATCCCATGGCGTACACCGGTACCGCCTGGCAGAACCGGGCTGTGTTGCTATGCGGGCAGGGTGGCTAAGAGCGGATCTCGGGCGGCGAGCGACCCACCCGACGTCTCGGCAACCGCTACCGCACAGGGAGGAGCAGCATGAAGACCCGGACCATCGAGCGATGCTCGCGGAGGCGTGCGGGCGGTACGGCGTGCTGGTGCGGTTCCTGGCCTGTGGCCGCGCACGTCGCCGGGAAGCGGCGTGAGGATCTGGTGTTCACCGCGCCGAACGGTCGGCCGCTGCGAAACACCAACTTCCGGCCTCGGATCTTCGCGCCGGCTGCGGCGTCAGTCGCACTCGCACAGCCGGCGGCGGTGTCGTGGACCTCGGGAAACGGCGAAGCCCAGGCCGATGACCTGGGCTTCCGTGCCGAGCCGCCTGACGGAATCGAACCGTCGACCTACGCTGCTCGACCATTACCCTCCCGCGCTTGTCATCGCTTACCAAGATTAGTCGTCGACCTGCGCAAACGTGGCCGCCAGTTGATCAACGCTGATCGCTGCTGGCCGGTCGTTGGTACGAGTTTTCGGGGGGTAAACGAGGGCACTGTCGCACGTAATACCCGCCCCGCGTCGCTGCACGCCGGAACGCCCAGCACGACCTGACTAACACCGCCGACGAGCCGAACGAGACGGCTATACCGTCCGGTGTCCAGATCCATACGCCCTTGGGCGTGACGTCATTGGGAACCCGTCCTGATGAACTGGGCGGCGTGCGACCGGTTTCCATACAGCCATGGGCGTGACGTGGTTGGGGACGCTGTTCTGCCGCATGGCAGATGGAACCTATGACGTGAAGTTTCCATACGCCCTTGGGCGTGACGTGGTTTGGAACACGGCCCCGGACATCAAGCTCTCCAGCCGCTGCTGAGCGTTTCTATGCGCCCTTGGGCGTGACGTGGTTGGGGACGTGCTACATCTCGGGCTTCAACGCCGGGACGCGTGAGGTTTCCATACGCCCTTGGGCGTGACGTGGTTGGGGACTGGGATGTGGCCGCACTTCCTCGAGTCCGGACGGTTTCCATACGCCCTTGGGCGTGACGTGGTTGGGGACACACGGACCTTGCGCCCGGTCAGTGGAAAGAAGTTGGTCGTTTCCATACGCCCTTGGGCGTGACGTGGTTGGGGACTCCGGCCAATCCCAGCGGCCAGGAGACGCGTGGGCAGTGGTTTCCATACGCCCTTGGGCGTGACGTGGTTGGGGACTCTCATGAAATGGCAGACGACTACGCCTTTAAGCTCGTGTTTCCATACGCCCTTGGGCGTGACGTGGTTGGGGACTCTACTGCTGTCGCCCTGGGCTTGACCAGGGTGTTCGTCGGCAGGTTGCATACCCCCTCGGTCCGGACGGTCGAGCAATAGCCGCCAGTCGATGATTATGCCGCGTTCGCACTGGTGAAGGCCACTGCACAGGGGACAAGGCGGGGGCATGATCAGCTACCCAGGCCCGCTTCGGCGGTTTCTGCGCCGTTTGGACGGTGTGCGGAGGGAAGCTTGGCGAGCGGTCGGGTGGCTTGCGCGGGATGGGCACGGATGGGGAGGTAGGTGTTGGTCCGCTGGTCGTAGTGGAGTAGGCGGGCGTTGGTGAAGAATCGGGTGGTCGCTTGGGCGAGGTGCCATCCGATGGCCATGGCGAGCACTTTGGGCATTGCGGCGGCGATGATGACCTCGCGTGCTCCGGCTTGGTTCTGAACGGCGATTATCGCTTCGGTGAGGGGCTTGGCGAATGTGGCGATTTCGGGGCCGGTGAAGGTGGTGCGGCTCAGTTGTGTGATGTCTTCTGTCGCGGCTGGTCGGATACGTTGGCATCGGCTGATGGGGTATTCCGCGTATGTCACCTGTGGGGTCATTTTCGTGGCGGCGGGCGCGAAGGCGAGGATCAGGCCGACTGGAGCGTCCGGTGTCGTGGTGTCGAGGGGAAGTTCTTCGGTGACGAGGGTGGCGGGGGTGACCGCCTTGGTCAGGGTGAAGGTGATGGGTTGGGGTGTGCGGGGGTCTGGTAGTTCGAGGAGTTGCAGGTCGTCGACGATGGGAAGTTCGGCGCCGATGGCGAGGGCGGCGGGCCAGAGGATGTTGGGTGCGATGGTGTAGGCGGTGTCGTCGCGGTCGGTGTTGATCACCGTTTCGAGGGCGGCGGCGATGTCGGTGCAGGTGGCGCTGAGGTCGATGACGCTCTGGTGGGTGTGGGTGGGCAGGTCGGCCCAGCGGGTGACGGATTTGAGTGACATGCGGCGTCGGGCGGCGATTTGGATGGCGGTGTCGTGCAGGTCGGGCATGTCGTCGGCGAGGAGCCGGACGTAGAAGAGGGTGCCGGTGCGGCGGTGGATCAGGCTGCGCCAGAGGACGGCGGCGAAGAGCAGGACAAGGGCGGCGGCGAGCAGGGTGGCTCGTTCCGGGGACACCTGGCGGGGTGGTTTCAGGGGTAGCAGGTCTTCGACGATGAGGCCGAGGGCTGCGGTGGTGAGGGCGGTCAAGGCGGCGATGGCGAAGTTCGCCACGGTGGTGAGCAGTGGACCGGTGGCCGGTCGCCACCGTCTGATGCCGGCTCGGGTCCTGGCGGTGGGCATCGGTGCGGGGTTGTTCATCGAATCCTGACGAAGGTGGTCGGGTGGGTGCCGGCGGTCTGGTAGAGGTCGGCGTGCCGGTCGGTGACAGTGTGGTCGAGGGGACCGATGCGCTTTTCCAATGCGGGCCAGGTGTGGGCGTGGCGGATGGTGTAGGCGATGGTTTCAACGGCGACGGGCTGCGGCTCCAGTGGGGGCGTGGCGTTGTCGAGGTGCAGGACGCCGACGATGGCGGTGTCGTTGTCGAGGCGGGCGCGGAGGAGCCAGTTGGTGGTCCAGGCCCACAGGTGGGTGTAGGGGGGTGGGCTGGTGGGGGGTGCGCCGATGTGGAAGCCGTCGTAGTCGGCCCAGGCGGTGCCGTCGGCTCTGGTGAGGGTGGCGGCGAGGTGGTGCCAGGGGATGCGGCCGTGGGAGTGCAGGACACCGGTGGTCGTCGCGCTGGTGGTGTCCATGGAGCTGGTCATCGCGCCGGTCCTTCGGTGCGGGGTGTGGGTTCCAGGTTGGTGATGGTGACGGGGTCGGGTGTGGGTGGGGTGTCGAGGCGCAGGGTGCCCATGCCCCGGGTGGTGCGGGAGCCGAGGCCGATGAGTCCGTCGTGCAGGTCACGCAGGACGTGCTGGATGACGGTGTGCGCCCAGTCGGGGATGTCGGTGAGTGCGTCGATGCGTAGGTGTAGTCGGCCGGTGGTGACCGGGGTGGTCTGGTAGAGCAGGCCGTCGTGGGCGCCGCCGGTGACGCGGTCGATGGCGACGTGGGTGCGGGCCGGTGGGCGCTGGGCGTCGAGGATCGGGCTGTCGTGGAAGACGAGTCGTCCTCGCCTGCCCTGGTGGCCGAAGAGGTCGCAGGTGGGGCAGGTGCCGCAGCCGGTCTGTTGTCGGCAGGCGGTGTCGGGGCCGTAGCGGGAGCGCAGGATGTATTCGGCTCGGGAGCGGAACAGGCCCTTCCACGCGGAGCCCGGGACGAACGGTTGGTTGTCCCGGGCGCGGGCGGTGGCCGCGCCGGTGGGTCGCGGGTCGCCGACGAGGAGCGCGTCGACCAGGTGCAGGTCGACGTCCAGCCAGGGTCGGGTCGGTGGTGGTGTCGGGGTGATGGGGTGGGTGGCGACGGCTTCGACGAGCGCGGGGCCGGTGTGGGTGAGCCAGGTGCGCATGCCGTCCGGGGTGGTGGGGTCGATGCTGCCGTGGCGCAGGGCACGTAGGCGGGCCTGGCCGCCGCCGGTGGTGCGGTCGCGGCCGATGGCGGGTTGCCAGGCGGCGAGGGCGTGGAGGTGGTCGTTGGTGAGCGGTCCGTCGTGGCGTAGGTAGGCGGTGAGGGTTCCGCCGGTGGCGACGGTGTGGCTGTAGCGCAGGGAGTTGGGCCGGGCGGTGCCCCGGTGCCGGTCGATCGCGGTCTGCCCGACGATTTCGGTGAGGGTTTCGCTGCCGGGGTCGGGGGTGAAGTGGGTGCCGAGGATCCACAGCGGGGACGGGTCGGTGGTGTCGCCGTGGTGTGCTGGGGGGCGGCTGCCCATGAGGGTGGTGTCGAGGGTGGTGCCGTGGCGGGTGTCGTGCCTGCGCAGGTGAGCGCGCAGTGATCCGGCGAGTGCGGACCCGGGCACCCAGGGTCGGCCGTCGGTGTCGTGGAGCAGGTCGCGGTCGAGGGTGGGGTCCTCGATGGGTACGGCGCCGACGGCCCATCCGGGTTCGACGGTGATCTCGGCGATCAGGAAGGTGATGATCATCGTGCCGCCTGTCGTGCTGCTCGTTGGCGGTCGGCGGCGGGTGTGGTGAGCACGAGGATGGTGAGGTCCCGCAGGGTGGCCGGGGCGAGCCCGTCCAGGGTCTTGCGGAGGTGGTCGCGTTGCCGGCCGGAGAGGTCGGCTGCGGTGGGCTGTTTGAGCAGGTCCACAAGAAGGTTGGCGGGGACGGTGCCGGTGCGGTGGTGTTCGACCTGGAGGGCGCGGAGAGCACCGATGAGCCACCGCCAGGCGGCGTCGTCGAGGCCGATGTCGAGTAGCCGCTTGTGCAGTGTGGACAGCGGATCGGTGGTGGTGTCGTCGTCCATGCCGGCAGCGGTGGGTCGCCAGGGTTGGGTGGCGATGGTGACGTCGCCGAATCCTTCGGACCGGCGTAGGCCGATGCCGTCGCGTAGGAGGCGGGTGGCGAGCGTGGCGAGGACGTCGGGGGTGCCGGTGATCCGGTAGGTGGAGCCGGCGGTGGCGCAGAGTTCGGCGGGTTTGGGCAGGCGGGAGGCGGCGTGCCAGCCGGACCAGGTGATCGCCCGGGTCCACGTCTCGGGCAGGAGGGTGGCTCCGGGGATGAGGTCGAGGGTGGGTTCGGGTGTCAGCCGGGGGCGTCCGGCGAGGTCGACGAAGACGGCGGGGCTGGCCAGTCGTATGACCAGCGGTTTTCCGGGTGCGGGCGGTGTCGGCGCGGCGGGCTGGTGTGCGGTGGTGGTGAGGTCGGCCTGTCCGCCGACGGTACGCCGCCCGCCGAGCCACAGTGTGTGGGGTTGTGTGAGCCACGGGTGGTGGCCGTGGATCAGGCCGGTCAGGGTGGTGCCGGCGGGTAGGGCGTCGTTGGCGTACAGTTCGCCGTCCTTGGCCCGGCCGGTGGCCGGGTCGATCGAGGTGCGGGTGATGCGGGTCGGCTCGCCGGGCGGGTCGAGGTTGCCTCGGCTCTGTTCGAGCCGCTGGCCGCAGCCGGGACAGTGGTCGCCGGTCTCGAACGCCCGGTCGACGACCGTCTCCGCGCACGTCGGTTCGGGGGAGTATTTGCACTGGAACACCGACAGTGGGGTGCGGTGGCTGCCGGCGGGCAGCAGGTTCCCGTAGCGGATCGTCCCGTCGAAGAGGGTTCGGAACTCGTCGGTCCTCGGGTTGCCGCGTCCAGGTGGGCCGTGTTCGGTGATCCAGACGGCGGCGAGTGCCCCGCGTAGCGCGCTGCCGGGCACGTAGCGGTGGCCGGCGGTGTGGTAGCCGATCTCGGAGGCGACGCCGAGAGCGAGTCGTTGCCGGGCGGTCACGGTCGCCGCCAGCACGGGCGGGCCGGGCGCGGTCATGATGGCTCCTCCGAGCTGTGGAGCAGGTCGGTGAGGTGGTCGGCGCTGGCTGCGGTCCATGCCGGGTGCAGCGGGGTGATGCTCACCCAGCCGAGTCCACGTCGCCGGTCGCCGCCGAGCGCGGTGACCGCGCGGGCGGCGGCGGTCAGCACCGCCTCGTGCCGGGGCAGGTCGGCGGCGGTGATCGGGCCGTTGCGTCGTACGGTGAAGACGGCCCGGCGGGCGAGGATCTCCTCGCCGACGGCGAGCGCGCCGTCGACCACGGTGTGCGTGGCTTCGGAGATCTGGATACGGGCGCGGGTGCGCACCCGCAGCTGCTCGACCCCGTCGCCGCCCTCGTCACCGGGGTCGGCGTTGCCTGCACGCCGGTCGCCGGTGAGGGTGGCGTCGGACCAGCTCCACGGCGAGGGCTGCCAGGCGGTCCCGAATACCGCCTCCACCAGGTGTGGTGGGAGGGTGAGCAGGTCCCGGGCGGCGGAGCGCATGACGCCCTTGATGCTGGAGGCGGGCAGTGGCACGTCCCGATCGATGACGCTGTCGGTGCCGTCGCCGGCCCGCCCGGTCGCGACGCGGAACGGCCCGTGGAAGGTGATCTCGAAGGTGAGGGTCACCGCCACCACCGGACCAGACAGAGCGCGTCGGCGACCGTGGCCGGTCCGCCGTGGGTCAGGAACGGGTCGAGGACGTCACTGCGGTCGAGGCGGCGGGCCTGTTCGCGTAGCCGGGCGGTGGACAGGGCAGGCCGGGTGGGATCGATGAGCCGCTCGCAGACGGCCCGCCCGGACGGCGGTACGGTGGCCAGCGCCGCCAGCGCCGGCCCTAGAGCGGCCAGCTCTTGGGTGGTCCACGTGGCCCGGTGCCGGGGTGGTTGTTCACCGTCGCGGGTGACGTCGAGCCAGCCCACCGCCGCGTACCGCCCCTTGTGGTCCTTCTTCGCCTTCTTGAGCAAGTCTTCGGCCAGTTCCACGCTGCGGCGGAAGGGGAACTTCGCGTGGGCGAAGACCAGGCCGGCGGACGCAGTCACATGTTGCCCGTCGGGCAGCAGTCCGGCCAGGCCGTCGATGCCGCGCATCTGGTCGGCGAACGCCTCCAGGTAGGTGGTGACGAATCGCCAGGCCCGGTCGGCGACCACGGAGACGAGTACGTCGTCTCCGCCGACCAGATGCGGGATGACCGGCACCGTACGGGAGGAGCCGAGGACGACCCGGGTCGCCTCGACCAGCGCGGCGCGTGTGGCCGCCGACACCCGCGCCGACACCCGGGCCTTCAGGTCCCCGTCGCCGTGACGGGCGATGTGGTCGAAGAGCGCGCCGAGCCCGTTCCCGTCGATGTACACCGTCGCCAGGTGGTTACGGTTACCGTCCTCCTCACCCAGCGCGGCCAGTTCGGTGAAGTGCTGCACGACCTGACGTGGGGTCAGCGACAACGCCTCCAGCAGGTCGGTTTCCGCGCCGACGGGCACGTGCTCGTGCCACAGTCCGGGCTGTCGGTACCGGTCGGTGTACCGGGCCTCGCAGTCCGCGCAGACCGGCACGTTCTGCTCCTCGTGGATGTCGATGGTGGCGACCGTCGGGTCGACCCGGCAGCGGGCGCAGGTGGTCAGCACAGGCAGGTCCGGCAGCGGTGGGAACGCCTCCAGGCCGGTACCTGTCTCGGGGTCGTGCATGGCCCGGTACGCCGCCAGGTAGGAGTCGGCGGCGGCCCAGTTCGCCCGCAGCCACACCCCGGGCAGCCGTCGCCGCAGCGCGTCGACGACCGTCCGGGCCACCTCCTCGGCGGCCCCGCCGCCGGGACCGTCGGCCGGGCCGGCGGGTATCCGCAGGGGGATCAGCCCGTCGGCCTCGCCCGCCTCCGGGTTGACCTCGGGCCTGACGCCCAGCTGCGCGGTGGCGGTGGCCAGCCAGTCGGGTAGCCCGGTGCGGTGCGAGGTGTGGCTGAGCCACGCCGACGCGCCACGGCGACCCTTCAGGTCCGGGGTGCGGCTCAGGTAGTTCCCGATCCGGACGGCGGCGACATCGATGAACATCCCACCCGTCATGAGCGTCGGCCCTTCGGCCGATGCTCCTGGTGGTCCTCGTGGATGATCGGCAGGGTCTGGTCCGGGGCGGTCGGGTCGGGCAACGGCAGCAGCGGGCGTTCCTCGCCCTTCGCGAGGTACATGCCGCTGGTGACGGTGAAGAAGGCGAACGGCTCGTCGAACCGTTTCGGGTCCTGCTGCCGGTCGGTCCAGTCCGCGCCGGGCGGATACGACACCCGGGCGCCGTTGACCGTGCCGGCACCCAGCACCGCCGACAACGCCGGCCAGGTCGCGGTCACCTCGTCCGGGCAGGAGGCGACGAACGCGTCGACGAACACCTCCGGCGTGTACGCGGGCGGTGGGCTGTCGCCGTAGCGGCTGGCCGCGTCCCACACCTGCGCCTGCACGACGGTGGCGGTGCAGGAGCCGAGACCCAACGGCTTGCCACCGCCCAGATGCAGCCGCGTCGGCCTTCTCTCTTCGGTTTCACCGCCGTGGCGCAGGGCCAGGTCCGGTTGCAGGGCCGCCAGCAGACCTCCTAGCTCGGCGGGGTCAAGGTTGTCGAAGGTGACCGTCTGCGTCAGCGTCGTGCCGGGCGGGGCGAGCAGCTTGTCCGCGACCATCTGCGGCCGGTGATGTTCCTGCGCCTCGTGTCGGGGTGGATGCGTGCCGGGCGCGGAATGCCAGTAGAACTTGCGTCCCCGCACCGGTCGTGGCTGCGACCGGTCCGGATCGGCACCCCACTCCCGCGTCGGCAGCCGCCCCCTTCCCGCCGGGCGGCGGTCGGCGTAGGACAGGTAGAACTGCCCAGCCCCGGGATGTGGCGCGCCCATCGGTGCCCGGCGGAATGCGGTCAACGCGACCGGCCCGGCCGACACGGCGTCCCCGAACCGGACGTGACCGGCGTAGGCCCGCTGGTCGGCCCGGCCGTCCTCGTCACGCGCCTGCGTGTCAGCCGAGCCGAACAACCGGCACGACGGGCACAACGACACCGGATCGGTGCAGGGCAACAGGTGGGGCGGCACCCGTTCACCTAGCGGTCCCGTGCCCGGGTGCCGCCAGATCGCCGACAGCCGCAACTCGACCACCCGGCCGTTCTGGTCGCGGCGTACCCACAGCACGTCGCCCATCTCGAACCAGCCGGTCACCGACTTCCGCTCGCCGATGGCCTGCCCCCGGAACGTCACCAGCACCCACCCCGGCGGCTCGTCCGGCGTATGGTTCTGGACCGCCTCGCGGGCACCCGCCACCGCCTGTCGGAACCGTCGCCATGCCGCCTCGTCCACCTCCGCCTCCGGCGTCGAGTCGGGGATGTGGCCGCAGGCGGCGAAGTACAGGGCCGCGCTGCCGTCCCGACGCTTCTCGGGCCGGGCTCCGGCGTCGGTCAGCAGCACCACCCAGTCACCACCGGCCGTCACCCGAGCCTGCTCGTCCAGCTCATACCGCCCCAGACTGTTCACACTCTCCGGCGGGTTGAGGCCGATCCGGCTACCGGTCCGTAATCCAGCGCCGCAGGCCGCGACGAGTTGCCCGGAGCGGACCCACACCACCTTCGTCGCCGGCCGCACCGTCAACGGCTGCCCGTTGAAGTTCGTTGTAACGACGGCGAGGGCCCAGTCGTCCGACAACGCCGAAGCGGTGTCCCGGTAGGACGGGACGAACTCCTCATCGACGATCCGCAGGCAACCGCCGGCCATCGTCTCGTGCACCGACCGCACCACGCCCTTCACCGACGAGCCGGGAAACCGCAACACGGCACCGTCGGTCGACCCGTCGGGTGCCTGGACCGGCCCGGTGAACTCCCACCGCACCACCAGCCGCCCGGACAGGCGGCCCGGCGCCAACCGCTCGTGCCCCGCCGGCTCCCGCCGCATCACCCGAGCGGGGAACGGCACGAACGTGTACGGGTTGACGAACCGGTCCCGACGCTGCCTCCGAGCCTTGGCAGCCTCGGCCACCGCCCGCTCCCGACGGAGCGCTTCCTCGGCCAGCCATCCGGGCAGCCCACCCGGACGAACCCAGCAGCCAGACACCGGCCCCGGCGGATCGAACAGGAGGAAGTCGCCGATCTGCCGGACCCGCTCCAGGGTCGCCTCGTCGCCGGGCAACCCGAGCGACGCCGCAGGAAACGTGACCACCCGGTCCTTGGTGTCCCGCTCGGTCAGCCGCACCGCCGCGCCGTCCCGCTGCGCCGTACACCAGCGGGCCGGCGGGCCGCTCAGGTCGAGCAGGCAACCATCGTCCTCGATGACTAACTCACCGGCCCTCGGCAGCGGGCCCCGCCCGCACTCGGCGGACACCTCTGCGGCATCCCCGGCCGGCACCTCCACCCTGCTCTCGCCGCCGCCCCCGCCGCCGTCGACCGGCACGTACCGCAGCAGCCGCGCATCCGCGTCCCACCCGGTGACCACCACCGACACCATCACACGTCACCGCAACCCAGGAACGCGCCCCGCCGGCCACCGCCGAAAGTCATGACTCCCATACGTACCGTCCCGCCAACACGGCCACAAGACCACACCCGGACAACAACAGCGACCACGACGGCACCCACCGTCACCAGATCGAGGCATCAGCCCTGGTCACCACAAGCCACCGCAGACCGTCCAGGGCGATCCGTCCGCTGTCCACACCACGACACTTGCACCACTTGCCGCCCCCACGACCGTCACCTACCGTGAGCCGTCCATCGCCGCGACAACCAATCCGATCCGGATGGAGGCCGCCGCCGACATGCCCAGCCGCTGGCGCATCACCACCCCCGGCATCGACCCCACCCGAGTACGCGTGGAACACCTGCACGCCGTCGTCTCCGGCTGGTTCGACACCGACGGTGCGCACCACGCACAGGCCAAGCCGTACACGGTCAGTCCGCCCACCCGGCAGACCGACGCCCCCGGGTTCGAGGTGACCCTGCTCGACGACACCCTCACCAACCGCCTCCTGACCCGGGCCGCACCCGGCATCCGGCTTCGGCTCGGCGCCCAGCACACCCGCCTCACCCTCGGCGCCGAACAACTCGCCACCACCGCATGGACCCACCTGGCCGACAGCGACAGCGGCGCGAACGCATGGTGCCTACGCTTCGTCACCCCCACCACGTTCCGCCGCGGCAACGCCTTCACCCCCTGGCCGGCACCCAACCCGGTCCTCGGCAGCCTGCGCGCCACCTGGCGCCGCTTCGCCCCACCCGACCTACCCGAGATCACCCTCGACCTCGCCGCAGACCCGATCTGGGTGACCGACGTCGACGGCACCAACGAGATCCTGCGAATCAACAACCTCACCGTCTCCGGGTTCGTCGGCCGCATCCGCTACACCTGCGACAACCCCGACATCCGCGCCGCCGTGGACCGGCTCATCCGCCTGGCCCCCTACGCCGGAATCGGCGCCCACACCACCCGAGGACTCGGCCAGGTCCGCCCCGAACCGACCTGGCGACAACCCGGCCGCCCATGACCAGCCCGCTGTACACGACCGCGACCAGCCTGGCCGCCCTCACCCGCGCATGGGAGGACCTGCTCGCCGACGACCACGACGACGGCACGCTCTCCACCGGCACCCGCCGGTTCGCCACCAACCCGCACGCCCGCCTCACCGACCTCGCCGACCAACTCGCCACCGGCACCTACCAGCCACAACCACTGGCCCCGGTGACCATCCCGAAGGACGACGGCGACACCCGGCACCTGGCGATCCCGCCAGTCACCGACCGCATCGTGGAGAAAGCCCTCGCCGCAGCCCTCTCCCCGATCATCGACCCGCTACTCGGCCCCGCCGCCTACGCCTACCGCCCCGGCCTCGGCGTCACCGACGCCGTCCAGCAGGTCGCCCGGCTCCGCGCCGAAGGCCTCGGCTGGGTCGCACACGCCGACATCGACGACTGCTTCCCCTCAATCGACGTGCCCCGCCTACGACGCCTGCTGTCCACCACGCTCACCGACGCCGACGTCCTCGCCCTGATCGATCTCCTACTCCGCCGCCCCATCGGCGGCGACACCGGACCACGCCCCACCCAGGGCCTGCCGCAAGGCGCACCGCTGTCCCCCCTGCTGGCCAACCTCGCCCTACGACACATCGACGACCGGGTCACCGCCGCCGGATTCCCCATGGTCCGCTACGGCGACGACTTCTGCGTCCTGGCCGCCACCCGCACCGACGCACAGGAAGGACTCCACCTCGTGGAACACGCCGCCGCCGAGATCGGCATGCGCCTGGGCACCGACAGCAGCGTGATGTCCTTCACCGACGGGTTCTGCTTCCTCGGCGAGGACTTCGGCCCCCGCTACCCACCCGTCCTCGACGACCACCGCATCGTCGAACCCACCACCCGCACCGTCTACGTCGCCAAACCCGGCGCCTCCGTACGCACCGAAGCCGGCCGACTCATCGTCGAAACCACCGACGACGTCGAACTGCTCAACGTACCCACCGGACACGTCGAACGACTCGTCCTGTTCGGCCCGGTCGGGCTCAGCGCCGGCGCCCGCTCCTGGGCCCTGGCCAGCGACATCGAGGTCATCATCGCGTCCCGCCGTGGCCACTACCTCGGGCAACTCAGCTCAGGCTCCACCCGACGGGTCACCCGACTCCGCGCCCAACTCGCCTGCGCCGACGACCCGGACCGGGCCATCCCCTTCGGCCGCGCCGCCATCGACGCGAAGATCCGCAAACAGATCGTCCTCATCCAGCGGATCACCCGCCGCGACAACCACGAAGACCTCGCCGCCAACGTCGACGCGATGCGCCGCATGCTGGCCCTACTACCCGACGCCGCCACCCGAGACGAAATCATGGGCGTAGAAGGCGCCGCCGCCCGCGCCTACTTCACCGCGCTGAGCCTCGCCGTCCCCGAACCCCTCCGATTCACCGGCCGAAGCCGACGCCCACCCCTGGACCTCGTCAACGCCGCCCTCTCCTACGGCTACACCCTGCTGACCGGCGAAGCCGTCGCCGCCCTGACCGCCGCCGGCCTCGACCCCGCCATCGGACTCCTCCACACCGACACCGACCGCCGCCCCAGCCTCGCCCTCGACCTCATCGAGGAATTCCGCCCCCTCGTCGTCGACCAAGCCGTCACCACCCTCGCCCGCGCCAACCAACTCCGCCCCGAACACGCCCGCACCGAAGAAGGCCGCGCCGGCATCCTGCTCACCGAAGCCGGCCGCGCCGCCCTCATCGACGCCTACGAACGCCGCATGCTCCACACCACCCGAGGAGCGCTCCCCGGCTTCACCGGCAGCCTCCGCCGCCACCTCCACCGCCAAGCCCAACGCCTCGCCGCCCACATCGACCACGGCACCCCGTGGACCGGCCTATCATGGCGGTGATCCACCATGCCCACCGTCCTCATCACCTATGACATCTCCACCGACACCACCCGCGCCCGCGCCGCCGCCACCATCCAAACCTGGGGCGACCGCATCCAACGCAGCGTCTTCGTCTGCACCCTCGACGCCAACGACCTCCACGACCTCACCAAACAACTCCGCCAACTCGTCAACCCCCGCACCGACTCCATCCACATCGTCCCCCTCTGCGGAACCTGCTGGAACGGCATCACCACGATCGGCCAAGCCACCGTCCAACCCGATACCCTCTACTGGGCAGTCCCATAGAAACCGCCAAAAGCACTAGGCAACAGGCGATCCGGACCTGGGTAGCCGATCAAGTCTCCACATCGCCCCCTATGCAGCCATCCCTACCAGCACAAACGCACGAGATGCATTGACCTTCGTCGGTCCAACTGCCGCCGCACGCCAGGTGGTATGCAGCGGCGCGGCAAACAACCTGGTCACACCCCCCGCACAAAGGCCAGGGTCCTGAACCACGTCACGCCGAAGGGCGTATGGAAACGTGAATGGGTAGTACTTGCCCCTGAGCGCGAATTCACCTAGTCCTGAACCACGTCACGCCGAAGGGCGCATGGAAACACTTCGAGGTGGTCTTGTGCCGGAGGCACGCTGCCTGTCCTGAACCACGTCACGCCGAAGGGCGTATGGAAACAGCGGACGCATCTCCGCAGGGAAGGTGATCTCGCCACCTCGTCCTGAACCACGTCATGCCAAAGGACGTATGCATCCAGGACCACCTACGACCAGTCGGCGGCGGCCAGATACACGTGCCCGATGATGTCCGCCAAGGCCGAGCCGGCGGTGCCCCTGCTGGCCCCCACATCCCCCAGCCCTGGGCCGCTGCCACACAGAGCAACGAGGGACGCCGGCGACGCCAGCCAAGATTGCCGTCGGCAACGACAGGCAGTGTTGCGGCCATGCCGGCACCGACCCCCGGTGCGTGCGGCGTCGGCGACCTTCAAGCGCTGCTGCGGAATGCTGAGCGCTCTGGCGAGACGAGTGTCAAGCTCGCCCCGCCTGGCAGCGCCGAGGCAGTAAAGCTGATGAATTATGAACGGAGCGACCAAGGCGCGGTCGTCAGTAGACTCTACTGGAGTGTAAGCACCGCGAGAGTTGAGGGCATTCTGGATCAAATCCGGACAACGCTTGTCCGTCTAGTTAGCGAGATCCGCGCGACAATGAGCGATGATGCGTCGATTCCGACTTCAGAGCAGGCAGCCCAGGCGGTCAATGTCGTGTTGCATGGAGGTAGACGCAATCAGGTGACGGTCACGACGGCACAGGCAGGCGATGGCGGCATCGCACACAGTGAACCAGCCGAGGAGCGAACTGAATCCGGCTGGACTAGAGCTCAAACCATCTGGACGGTCATCGGCGTGATCGTCGCTATCATTGGCGCCTACTTTGCTTATCGACAATGGCGAGGCTAATTGCGCCGGAAGTGGCTGTCGAGACGAATACAGTCGTCAGTCAACGAGGTAGTGGGCTTCGATGTACGCGACGGTGGAGTCGTACGGCTCCCCGACCGGCTTCAACATGTACCGCCGGAAGACGGCGGCGGTGGCGCGGCGGACGCCTCGGTTGCGGGCGTCTGCGTTGTCCCACGACTGGGCGAGGGTGCGGGTGACCACTTGGTCGATCTCCTCGGCCAGGTTCCTCTCCGTGATGGTGAGGCCGGCGGGTGCGTGCTCGTGGATGATCCGTGACAGGACGCCCACGTGGTCGTCGTCCAGTACGACAGCTTCCTCAGGATGCTTCCCGGCGTTCACGATGGCGCGGGCGATCCGGAGTGCTTCCGAGAGAAAGTCCAGGGCGTCCTGGGCGGTCTGGATGATCCGGTCCCGCAGCAGCCTGATGCGTTCCGCGAGCGCGGCGTACTTTGCAGACCCGGGTTCAACTCCCTTGTCGAGGGCGGCCTTGATCCGGTCCAGGATCTCCGCTGCGGACGGCGGCTTCTCGTCCTCGCCGTCGTCCTTGCCAGGCGTGGAGCGGACGAGGGCCATCAGTTCCTTGAGGATGGCGATGCCCTGGGCGTCAAGGACAAGGGGTTCCTCCTGGGAGGCGACCACGGCGAAGGAGTGGACGTGACCGTTGATGATCTCCAGGACCATCGGCCCCAGCTCGGCCAGCCGTTCCTTTCGCTCCTCGTCAGAGGACCTCTTGAACAGGGTCGTGTACACGGACCCGAACAGCCCGAAGCCGTCCCGGTACTTGGCGATCCGCTTGTCGGTGCTGATGAGGGAGTACAGGCGGGCCAGCAGCCGGTAGTCCCTGCTGAACACCTCGGCGGAGCCGGGGTTAGCGTCCAGGAAGACGTTGATGGCTCGCACGGACTCATATCCGTGGACCGTGAGGTCTAGGTCGTCCACGTCGGCGAGGAGGTCTTCGATGCGGGCGAAGGTGGTGCGGAACTCGGCGACCAGCTCGGACACGTCGGTGACGAATCCGCCGCCCTTGCCGGACCCTTCCGGGGTGGGGTCGACGACGGCCCGCTGGACCTCTTCGGCCAGCCCAATGTAATCCACGACCACCCCGGAGGTCTTCACGAACCCGGTCGGGGACACCCAGGTGCGGTTCGGGCGAGTGATCGTCTGGAACAGGGTGTGGGCTTTCAGCGGCTTGTCCAGGTAGAGGACACCCTCGTTGGGGGCGTCGAATCCCGTCATCAGCTTCGCGGTCACCACCAGGAAGCACAGCGGATCGTCCGGGGTGAGGAACCGCCGCTTTTGGCTCTCTTCCTCGGCCTCCGAGAGCCGGTACGGCCGCATGGCCGGGTCTTCGTCCTTGGAGTCCGAGACGGAGATGTTCACCTCGGCCGTGATTCGGTCGTAATTCCCCACTTCGGCGAGTACCTGTGACGCCTCGAAGCCGGCCAGCAGCTCGTTGATCTTGTCCGTGTATGCCACGGCCAGCTCACGGTTGTAGGCCACGACTTGAGCCTTCAGGCCGTTGCGGTAGGCACCAGTGAGGTAGTGGTCCACGATGTCCTGGCAGACCGCGTGGATACGGTTTGGGTTGGCGAACACCGAGGTCAGGCGCCCGAACTTGCGAGACAGTGCCTCACGGTCGGGGTCGTCGAGGTCGAAGTCGTCGGCGAACTGGTCGAACTCGGCCTGCAACTCCTGGTCGTTCATCTCGAAGGACACCGGGTGCGGGTCCAGCATGACCGGGACGGTCGCCTCGTCCCGCAGCGACCGGGACACCGAATACCGGTGTAGCACTCGCCCCGGGTCGGCCTCGTCACCGAAGAGGGCGAAGGTGTCGGTGGCGAGGTTCCGCAGAGGGGTGCCGGTCATGCCGAAGAACTTCGCCTGAGGGATCGCGGCGCGCATGTGCCCGGCCAGGGACTTCGACTTGGCGGACTGGGTCCGGTGCGCCTCGTCGACCAGCACGATGATGTTGTCCCGCTTCGACAGATTACTGCCGGCTTCGGCGAACTTGTGCACGGTCGTGGAGATGACCCCGCGCACGTCGTCGGCAAGCAGGGACCGCAAGTCTTGACTGGTCTTCGGCTGGTGGAAGTAGGCGTCCCCCATCGCGGAGGTGAACACCCCGGAGGTCTGCCGCACGAGATCGGTCCGGTCCGAGAGCAAGATGATCGTGGGTGAGTCGGTACGGGAGTCGGCCAGTAACAGCGAGGCGGCGAACACCATTAGCAGCGTCTTGCCGCTGCCTTGGTGGTGCCAGATAAGGCCCTTCTGGCCGCCGGCCAGGACTCTCTGGTGGATCAGGTGGGCGGCTTCCCGCTGCGGGTAGCGGGGCAGGTACTTCTTGTCCACCCCAGCCCCCGCGGTGTCGAACAGAGCAAAGTTGGCGAGCATGTCCAAGACGGTCGCCGGGTTGAGCAGCAGCTCCACGGAACGCTGCACGTCAGCCTGCCCGGACAGGCTCTCGTCATCGGCGGTGGACCGGAACGGCTGCCACAGGTTCAGGGGCGCACCAACGGCGCCGAATCGCAGCTTCAGCCCATCGGAAGCAACGGCGAAAACGTTCGGAGTGAAGAACCACGGGTACTCGGTGGCGTACACATCGTTGATCTCGCGCGCAGCCTTAGCCCACCCAGACTTCGCAGTCGGCGACTTCACCTCGACCACGACCAGCGGCAGCCCGTTGACCCAGTACACGAGGTCGAACCGGCGGGGGGTCTTCCCGGGGACGGTGATGGTCACCTCGTCCGAAACGATCAGCGTGTTGGCGGTCGGGTGCTCGACGTCGATGACCCTCAGGGCGTGCCACACGCCGTCGGCGTCCCGGAACTCCTTATGCCCGCGCAGCAGGCGTAGCACCTGCTCGTTGGCCCGTACCAGCCCGCCCTCAACAGCGTTGACCGTGCCGATGATCTCCTCGACCACCGCGTCCACATCGAACCCGTCGATCATCCCCGGGTTGAGTCGGACGATGGCATCCCGGAGGTCGTCGGCGATCACCGTCTGCGTCATCTCACGCGGAAGCGACCTCCCCGCTGTGAAACGCCAGCCCATCGGGAGGGACCACTGGATCACCAGGTTCTGAAACTCGCGCTCCCGAATGCCCTTCGCCATGGCTCAGACCTTCAGCTCGGCGGACTCGATGTCGATGGTGCGGTCTAGCAAACCCGAGAGCAGTCCCGCCCGCATCTGACGAAGACGTTCCGCCTCAGCACGGAGGGCGGCGACCTGTCTATCCACCGCGTCAGCCATCCCTGAGATGCGCTCCTGGTCGTCACGAGGCGGCACGGGCATAACGATCTTATGGAGGTTCGCGGCGGAGACGCGAACCACCTTAGTCTCGCTCGTGAACCTACGCTTCTGGTGCTGAAACAGGGGTGAGGCAAAGAAGTAAGATACAAACTTCGGGTCAAGATCATGCCGAAAGATGAAACAGTCGTCGTGAACAGCCACTTCATCATCACCCAACCAAGCAGTAGCCTTGCCGACGTCCTCGACGTTCTCGCTCGTCCCGGCGATTACCACATCGCCAGGTCGCGCCAGGCGCATCGAGCTGCGGAAACTCTCGGGCAGATAGGTCACCGTGCGCGTAGCGGACGCTCCGTAGTCCGTGTAGATCTGACCGTAGTGGATGCATCCCAGGCCGGACTGCACGTAGTCGCTCTTCACGAACCGTCGGCCACGGCTGAGCGTCCCGGCTTTTGACAACGGAACAGACGACCATCCTTCACCGCCGCGGGAGAGTGCGTCTTCCAGAGCAGCGTTACGGACTCGAATGAGACTTTCTGCCTCAATATCGAGTGCCGCGACCTGTTCGTCTACCACGCTGATGATCTCGACTATCCGCTCCTGCACTGGCAGCGGCGGGAGGTCCATGACGATATTGAGGAAGTCTGCGGGCTTCACCCGCTCGCGTCTGCCACCCATCCCCTTTGACACACCTTGGAGCGCGTCCCACATGTTCTGCGTCGTGGTGAGGATGCGGAAAAAGTCGGGGTCCGCGTCACATACGAAGGTGAAGGTAGGGAACTCTTGAGACGCGAACGATTCCGGCAGGTCGCTTGGGGTTACCGTGATCGCGCCTTCGAATGCCTTGAGCCGGCTGTAGACGAGCACGCCGGGGCCGATCCGGTTGAGCTTTTTGTAGGCTGTAGAGCTTCCTGCGACGGGATCGCGATAGAGAAGCCCTCTCCCCCTATTCAGGATTCCTACGATCGGATAGAGCCGATCCGGTTCCACATCGACGATCTCAACATTCGCTGTGAGGAACCGCGAAAGAGGCTCCTGAACCCACCCCTCATGCCTGTCACCTGCCCAGTCATTGTCCGTCGGGTCACTCATCGAATCCCTTAATCCCAGCGTCCGCAAGAACGGCAAGCATGTGCTGCTCGGTCTTCTGACGTTTGGCTCGGGCGAGGTTGTAGGCCTCGATCAGGGTGGGTAGGTCCGCCTTATCGGCCGCGGCCTGTTTAATGTAGCGACTGATGTTGAGGTCATAGCCGTTCGCCGCAATCTCGGTCAAAGATACGAACCGCGCGGCCAGTCCACCTTCTCCGTCTGGGTCGATCGTGGTGCCGTCGGCGTCAATGCTCACGTGATAGGCGGCCACCGTGTCAAAAATGTCAGCATCGGTCAGGACGTTGCGATTCTTGGCCTTGATAAAGCGCTTAGAGGCGTCGATGAAAAGCACCCCGTTCTTACGCTCTCCAGACTTGGTGCCGCGAGCGCGGAAGACGAGAATGCAGGTCGGGATCGTCGTGTTGTAGAAGAGGTTTGCCGGCAACCCGATCACAGCTTCAAGCAGGTCGTCATCAAGGACGCGCTGACGAATCGAACCCTCCTGGCCGCTGCGGAAGAGGACGCCGTTGGGCAAGACGACGCCAGCGCGCCCCTTTTTTGGGTCCATGCTGGCGATCATGTGCTGCACGAACGCCCAGTCCGCCGATGACTGCGGAGCGACACCGCCGATGGCGCGGGGGTCCTTGGGGGACCAAGGCTTCCACTTCAGGCTGTAGGGCGGGTTGGCGACGATCACATCGAACTGCGCGATGGACCCGTCCGGCTTCTTGAAGCGCGGGTCCTTCAGGGTGTCCCCGACCTCGACCTGGAACTGGGTGAGGTTGTGCATGAAGAGGTTCATGCGTGCCACACCCGCCGTGTCCGCGACCGCCTCCTGCCCGTACAGGCGGAGCGTGTAGCCACGCCCGCCATGAGCCTTCAGCAGGTTCGCGGAGGCGATGAGCATGCCGCCCGACCCGCAGGTCGGGTCATACACCGACTCGTAGCTCTTGGGGGCCAGGACTTCAACGATCAGTTCGACGACCTCGCGTGGGGTGAAGAACTGGCCGGCGCGGGTGCCAGACCCGTCGGAGAACCGCTTCAGCAGGTACTCGTACGCCCCACCGAGCACGTCGTGGGACATGTTGCCCTCGTGCATCTTCGGCGTGCGGTCCATCGCCTGCATGACCGCCGCCAACACCTCACCCGACAACACCTCTTCTGAGGTCCAAGTCATAGACCCGAACAGGCGCGAGAACTTGTCGGGGTTGGCCGTCTCGATGGCCTGCAGGGAGGCGCGGACCCGCTTGCCGAGGCCGGGCTGGATAATGGTGGCAAGGATGGACGGCCAAGAGGCGCGACGCTGCTGGACGGTACCGGGGTAGATGAACGGAATCTCGAACGACTGGTAGTCGCGGTACTCAATCTCGTGGGCTTCCTCGGCGGAGAGGCCGTCCAGTCCCTCGTTGTCGTCCAGGAACTCCTGGTGGCGGTGTTCCCAGGTGTCCGACAGGTACTTCCAGAACATCAGCGGGAAGACAACCGAGGAGTATTGCGCTTCGGGTATCGCCACGCGCAGCTCGTCGGCGGCGTCCCACAAACGGTTCTCGATCTCCTGCTGTGTCACTGCCATCAGTCGGGGTGTCCTTGCTCGTCAAAGGGGGCGACTCGAAGGCCGCAGTGTTCCTGCCGGTCACCCTATTTCGGCCTGCCGGGGATGTACACGCCGGGCGTGATGTGGCGGTGCATGCCGCCGGGAACAGCACTGCCCTGCTGGTGCAGAGGCGCGGCGCGGCCCTGCTGGTGCAGAGGCGCGGCGCGGCGCGGACCCACCGATAGACCAGGTAGGTCTCCAGCGCGTAGGTGAAGTCGAACGCGCGCGCAGCTCGTCAGCTCGCTCCAGATCGGCCGTGACCCGCAGGCACACATCAGGGAAGGCTCGTTCGCGCACGTCTTGTGAAGCCATCTTCCGCCCCACCAGCCACCGTTCGAGACCAGCCTGACGATCCGTCGGTATTCTGTCTTGTGATCAGGTAGTTACGCTGGCATGCTGGCGTGGCATTCCGGCAAAGCGGACCGCCGGGCCGCCTTGTTGGGCAGGACGAAGCCGAGGTCCAGCAGACCAGGGATGCGGGTGGCAACGATCTTGCAGGGCCGCCCGACAGGACTACCAGCAAGTTTCGACGGGTGGTGATGGGTTGGCCCCGAGGTCGGGTGCGCCAGATGGCCCCAACACCCTGCTCAGCGACGCCCGCCGTCGACTTCTGTCCCCGAGCGGCTCAGGTCGACGGATGTCTCGGCAGGAGGTCGCCGAGGCGGTCAACAACTACCTGTGGGCTACCTACGGTACGAGAACCAGTATGGACGCCAACCACGTCGGGAAGCTTGAGCGAGGAGAACACCGCTGGCCCAAGCCCACGACCCGGGAGGCATTCCGTGCGGTGCTGAAGGCAACACGGGACCCTGACCTAGGCTTCTACATCACCCGTGGCCAACGCCATTCTGATCCCGTTGCGCACCAGATGCCCCCGGGCGAGATGCTCACCAATGGCGATGATCACGCTGGCGAGTCGCTGACCGGCAGCGAGATCACGGACACTGGCGACATGAACCGCCGCGAGTTGCTACGCCTGCTGAGCCTGACAGGTGCGCTGTTGGCCGCGCCCGTCCCGGGCAGCCAGCTCGACTGGGCGCGCATCGAGTCCTCCAGCGACGGGGACAGGCGACTAGACCCAGCGACCCTCGACGAGTACGAGGGCCTGAACGCCCAGCTGTGGGCGGCCTTCGGCGCAGCCGAGTCCAAGGCAGCAGTATCACCGCTGGTCAACCGTCAGCTGACGACACTCACGGCGAACCTACGTCGCTCCCACACGACACCCGTGCACCGTCGGCTCTGCGAGGTCACCGCCGACCTGCTCCAGCTCGCCGGCGAGGTCGCCTTCGACGCGAACGAGTACAGCGAGGCCGCGCACTGCTACACGCTGGCAGCGACCGCCGCCCGAGAAGCTGCTGCCTACGACCTCTGGGCGTGCGCGATGATCCGTCACGCCTTCATCAGCGTCTACGAGCGCGACTTCCGGCACGCCGCACCGATGCTGGACGTTGCCGCCGGCCTGGCTCAGCACGGGGACAGCGCGCTGTCGACCCGGCACTGGGCACACACGGTGCGGGCACAGGCTCTCGCGGGCCTCGGCGACCTCAGCGGATGCCGGCGGGCGCTCGACCAAGCCGAAGAGGTCAACCACCTGCCCGGCCGGGTGCATAACGGCGGATGGTTGCGCTTCGACGGCTCCCGGCTCGCCGAGGAACGCGGAGCCTGCTACGTCGAGTTGAGGCGCCCAGACCTGGCCGAGCCGGTGTTGTCCGGCGCTCTGTCGCAAAGCCTCTCCACGCGACGACGCGGAACCGTCCTGACGGACCTCGCCTTGGTCGGAGTTCACCGTAGCGACGTACACCAGATCGTGCTCTACGGCAGCGCCGCCCTCGATACTGCCCGCCAAAGCGGCTCGGGCGTGGTCGGCTCCAAACTTAACCAGCTACACCACCACTTGCAGCCGTTCCTTGCCGACACTCACGTGCGGCATCTCAACAGCCAGATCAATTCCCTTATCAGGGCAGGGAACTGACACGACCAGAGGGAGGACCAGCGTGCAGGTCGAAGAACCGGGGCGCATGTTCCGGGAGGCATGGATCGCGGGAGTCCGTAAGCACTATCGCGGCGAACCGAAACCGGGCTACGTCACGCCCTGGGCGGATACGCCCGAATGGGAACGGGAAAGTGCCGCCGCAGTGTATGAGCAAGTCCGCCAGTTCATCGAGGCAGCCGACGGCGCAACCGCGAAGCTGACCCGTGAACAGAAAGGACGCTTCGTCGCCCTGTGCTGGATTGCGCAGATCTTCAAACACTTTCCCAGCCCGAAGGCTTCCTACGTGGCCGACTGGTCAGACATGCCGGAGTGGCAGCGGGAGACGGACTCGGACATCTTCGAACACATCGAGCAGACGTTGGTCTCGATGCGCTGAGCTGAGAACCAATCGACAGGAGCACACAACCCCCACTTCATGCTCGCATCGGGGTCCGGCTTCTTCCGAGCCGGCGCGAGATTGGCGGACAGGGCACTACGCCGGCCAGCATGAACTGCGCCTGCAAGCGGTGACACTCCGAGGTCAGCGCGGCGCGCCCGGCTTCCCGGGCGCGCCGACGAGACAGCAGCTCAGTGTGCGTCGTCAAACTCACCGTCGCGGATGCCATCAGTGAACGCCGTCCACTCACCCCGGGTGAACCTCAGCACTGGTCCCGTCCGGTCCTTCGAATCCCGCATGCCCACGGTGCCGTCGAGCGCGAAGGCGACCTCGATGCAGTTGTCGCCACCGCCGGAGCGGCTGGACTTCCGCCAGTTGGTGAACTTCTCGGGGTGCATGGTCATCTCCTGGTGTAGTCGGGCAGTTCCTCCGCCACGGTGGCGAGGAAGTCGAGGCTGTCAGCGGGGCTGAGGGCCGCGGAACGCAGGCGCTCGTACAGGGAGGCGTAGTTGGCAACCTCGTCCGGGTCGGTGAGGACGAGGTCGCTAGTGATGGTGTCGACCGCGACGACCACCGGATCGCTCGGGTCGGGGTATCGGTAGCTGAAGTACGACGACCGGGGTACCGCGTTGCCAGCGATTCGCGCGGTCAGCCGCAGTACCCGGATCGTGGACTTCTTCTTCTCGTGACCGACGTTGATCAAGTGGTCAAGCTGCGCGCGGACGACCTCCGGCGGTGCGGCGTGCCGACGGATCGCGAGCTCATCGATAATCACCTCGTAGGTGGGTCCGCCGGGTCTCTCAAGGACCCGTTGCCGGGCAGCGCGGGCTTCCAGTGCTCGCTCCACCGTGAATCTCCGGGGGTAGGCAGCACGATCTGCCACCGCGCGGACCTCGGTGTACGCCGGGATCTGCAACAAGCCTGGCAGCAGGGTGATGTGGTACTCGGCGATGTGCTCTGCACCGGCTTCCAGGTCCGCGTAGAGGGCCTGGCGTGGTCCCATCTCGACGCGGAACTTCTCCCACCAGCCGTTCTCCTGGGACTCGCGAGCAATGGCCATGATCTTTTCCCACCGCTGCTCGTCAACCCGAAAGTGGTCGAGGATTCGCATGATCTCGTCTTGATCTGGTCGGACTCTCGCGTTCTCCAAACGGCTCAGCTTCTGCTTGGCGATCTTTGTCTCTTTGCAAAGCCGCTCAGCGGAGTAGCCGTGTTCCTCCCGTATCCGCACGAGTTCGGTAGCGAGCCGACGACGACGCACATATGGACTGATCAACGACACCCCCGGCGAGAGACGCGAATGGCCCCGGCGATCCATCCCGCCTGGACCCCGGCGACGAGAGCGTAACGCCTGTTTTGCCGATCACCGCCAGCGCCGATCATGCTTTCCGCAAGGAAACCCCTGGTCAAGCGCGCGGCGACCGGTGAGTCTCCCCGTAAATTTCCCCATTGGCCGGTGTTCCCGGGGCTATGCAAGAACCGCGATCGTGGAACCACCACAAGCGATGTGTCTACGGCTTGCGTGGGGTCATGCGGCGACAGGTTCGCGGCGGACTCTCACGTCCGAGATGCGGGAGGAGCGGCATGGACGCCACGAGCGCAACGCTGATCGCCATCAACGCTACTGGGGCCTGCGGCGGTATCGAAGGGGTGCATGGTCAAAGCGCAGGTGCCACGGCGGGCGTGCTCGTATCGAGTCTGCATAGCTCGCGCCTGGTCAGCCTTGCTACCGATGTCTACCGGACGCATCCGGCAGTGCCGCAAGGGTGCGGGTGCGGCCGACCGAAATGTCGATCCCGGCTACACGCCATGAAGATCTTCGCCGCGATGGTGGGGGGCACGAATCTACCCGACCATCTCTACCCATTGTGGGGATTGCTGGTCTGTAAGGGGTGCGGCCTGCCGCTGTGCCCGCTCGAATCCGCCGATGGACGGCGCTGCTACCGCTCACCGTGCGGATGCCGGATGAATCTGGTCGAGGCAGCTACCGCTGAGCGCCTGACCTATGAGGCCCTCGGCAGTCGCGGTCTCGCTCCCACCGAAGGGGTTCCCGAGTCCGCGTGGGGTGCGCTCTTCGCCCGAGAGTTGGCCTACGTCCGTGTCGGCGCTGCGCCGGAAGATCTGGTGCTCATCCGGCGTACCTGAGGCTCCTGCCCGCTGTCACTGCCGGGGAGGGCGTGGCGGCGGGCAGGCCGAACGTAGCGGGTTCTCCTTGGACGCCGTTCCAGAAAAGGCGGATCGATCCGCCAGCCAACGTGCCGGTAGCTGCGGGGGCTACCTGCCCACCCAACATCCCAGTCCCATTGGAGGCTTCCATGAACAGCCTGCTCGCCGTCAGCAACGACCCGTTCGAGCTCGACGTGCAGATCGTCACGGAGGGTCCGGTCGCCGCCGCTCTGCTGGCCGACACGGACGACGGCTGCGACACCGTGAAGGGCAGCGACTGCTGACCGAACACCCCCGCTGGTTCCGGCAGGCGATCCCCGATGCCTGCCGGAACCGGCACCCCCACAACCAGCCATGTCCCCGAGAGGCGCTTCGTGACGGAAGGAGGACGCCTCATGTTTCGGTCGATCGATGCCGCGACCATCCGCATTGCCGCTCACTCATGGCCCGACGGCCCAGCGCCTTTTCCGGACCCGAGCGACGCCTCCGGTATCGCCGACTGGTTGCAAGCGACCTGGCGGAAGGCCGGCCTGGCCGAAGCTGTCTGGGCCGCCAGCCCCGAGTTCGCTGCTCGCGTAGAAGCGGTACTCGCCACCGGGAGCGCTGCTCCGGACCGAGGGTGGCGGATGGCGCTGGCGCTGGCGCGGTACCTGGTCCGTGCGCAGCGGCGTGCGACGCCCTTCGGGTTGTTCTCGGGGGTGGCGGCTCTTCGGTTCGACACGGTGGCTGCGGTGGTGCCGGCAGGGCAGCCAGCGATCCGGGTACGGCCGGACGCGACTTGGCTCGCGTCCCTGATCGCGCGCCTTGAAGCTGAGCCCGACGTGCGCCGCCATCTGCCCTTGCAGGCGAACAATCTGGCGCTGGTGAACGGGCCTCGGATCGTCGTGGCCCGCCGGCCGCACGCCTCTGCACGTACGGAGTCGACCTCGGTCAGGAGCACCGCAGCGGTACGGCTGGCGGTGTCGCTCGCCCGTGCCCCCGTCCCGTGGGCTGAGCTGGTCGACGCGGTCGCTGCGGCGTTCCCCGGCTTCCCACGCGCGTCCGCTGACGCGATGGTCGCCGGCCTGGTGGACCACGGCGTGTTGATCTCCGCTCTCCGACCACCATCGACATGCACAGACCCCATCAGGCATGTCCTGGACACCCTCGATGCGGTGTTCGACAATGATCCTGAGGGACAGCGAGCCGTTCGAGCCGAGCTGCGCTCGCTGCATGGTCGTCTCGGTGGAACCAGCGCAGGGAGCGCGACGTACCTTCGTGGGCTCGCCGACCGCATGCGCAACGTGGCACCGGCCACCCAGCCGCTCGCGGTGGATCTTCAGCTCGCGGATCAGATCACCCTGTCGGAGCAGGTCGCCACCGAAATCGCCGCTTCGGTGGAGGTGCTGCGACGGCTGACGCCAGATCCGGCGGGGCGGCCCGAGTGGCGTACGTACCGTGCCCGGTTTGTCGACCGCTACGGGATGACGGCGGTGGTGCCGCTGGATCGGCTGGTAGATCCGCTCGTCGGGTTGGGCTTCCCCGAGCACTTCGGCGCTGTGGCCGTCGCGCCCACAGCACCATTGTCCGGCCGTGACGAGCGTCTGCTCGCGCTGGCTCAGCAGGCGTTGATCGACGGTGCTCGTGAGGTGGTTCTCGACGACGCGGTCGTCGAATGGCTCGCCGGCACTAGCCGGGTCACCGGGTCTGTCAGCCCTCACGTTGACGTCTCGGCAGAGGTCCGCGCGGTCTCGCTGGAGGCGCTGACACAGGGACGGTTCACTGTCGCGCTGACCGGCATGGGCCGCTCGGCGATGGCGACGAGCGGGCGCTTCCTCGACGGGCTGCCCTACGCCGACCGGGAGCTGATGTGCCGGGAGTTCGCCCGCCTTCCTGTCGCCGTGGCCGGGGCCATGCCGGCGCAGCTGAGCTTCCCACCGCCGAAGCTGCACACCCAGAACGTGCTCAACTCCCGGCAGGTACTCCCGTGGCTGGTCAGCCTGGCCGAGCACCGGCCCGTGGCCGAGAACGTGATTGGCCTCGACGACCTCGGTGTGACCGCCGGCCGTGATCGGCTGGTGCTGGTGTCGATGTCGCGGCAGCGGGTGGTGGAGCCGACAGTGGCGCACGCCGCCGCCGTACACACGATGCCGCTGCTCGGCCGGCTTCTCCTGGAGTTGCCGCGAGCCACGGATGCTCGGCTGAGACCGTTCGACTGGGGTGCGGCTTCCTGCTTGCCGTTTCGACCCGCGCTGAAGTACGGCCGCGTCCTCCTGACGGCGGCCCGGTGGCGCGTCGATCCGGCGGCCCTGCCCGGCGCAGACGGAGGCGACGGCGAATGGTCGTCGGCCTGGGAGGCGCTGCGGACGCGGCTGCGGCTGCCGGCATGGGTACAGGTCGGCAACGGTGACCAGAGGCTTCGGCTCCACCTCGATCAGTCCATGGACCGTGCCCTACTCCGTGCCCACCTGGACGCCAGCGCCGGACCGGTAACCGTGGTGGACGCGGCGAGCCCAGAGGACTTCGGTTGGCTCTCCGGCCGCGCTCACGAGATCGTCGTGCCCGTCGCCTCGACGGTTGCGCCCGCTGCCACGCCGGCTGCGGTTACCGCGCGAGGCGACTGGCCGCCACCTGCTCCCCCCGAGCCGGTCATACCGGGTGCCAGTGGCCTGTTGTCCGCTTCGGTGACCGTCGACCCTTCGACCGTGGAGCTGGTCTTGGCGCGAGGGCTGCCCACGCTGTTCGCCGACTGGCCCGAGCCGCCGCTGTGGTGGTTCGTGCGCATGCGACACCCCACCCCGCATCTTCGACTACGACTGCACACCGAAGACTACGGCGACGTGGCGGTACGGGTCGGACGGTGGGTCGCCGGGCTCCGACAGCAGCGCCTTGCCGGCGATTGGAGCCTGGACACCTACCATCCCGAGTCCGGCCGGTACGGCTCCGGCCCCGCGCTGGCAGCAGCCGAGGAACTCTTCGCCGCCGACTCCAGCGCAGCTCTGGCACAGCTGGTAGCGCAGCCCGACTCTGGAATCGATCAGCGGGCACTGACCGCCCTGAGCATGGTCGATCTGGCCGCCTCGATTCTCGGCAGCCGCACCGCCGGGTGCGAGTGGCTGGTGGCGCGCCCCGAGCAGACCGGGCAGGCACCGGTCCAGCGGGACGTGCTGCGTCAAGCGGTCGCCCTCGACCCGAGCGGACTTCCTGAGCCCATCCAGCAGGCATGGCAGGAACGCTCCAGGGCCGCAACCCACTACGCCGCCGAACTGTCCGCCGTCGCCGGCCCGCTCACCCCCGCCTCGGTGCTCGCGTCGCTGATACACCTGCACGTCGTTCGCGCTCTCGGCCCCGACGAAGGCGCCGAGCAGCTCACGTATCGGTTGGCACGCCATGTCGCGCTGGCGGCGGTGCGTCGCCGGGTTCGCGCCGTAGGAGCATCCTGATGACCGAAACACCGCTGAGTACACCGTTGCTACGGGCGGCCGAGGCGATGGCCGCATGCATCACCGACACCCTGACCGAGCCGCCACCCCCGGATTTCGCAGCGGACGACTACGGGCCACGCAGTACCCGCTGGTACGCCCAGTCGCTGTCCCGGGGTGCCGCCGGGGTGGCACTCCTGCACGGGGTGCGAGCGCAGACAGGACACGGCGGGTGGGAACCGGTCCATGCCTGGCTGCGACGCGCGACCGCTGACACGCTGAACAGCGGCAGCGGAGCCGGACTCTGGTTCGGCGCACCCGCTGTCACCCACGCGCTGACCATGGCCATGCCGCACTCCCGCCCGGCAGCGCTGGACGCGCTTGATCATGCCCTCGATGACCTGGTGGAACGCCGCCTGGCCGCTGCCACGGCACGCCTCGCGGCGCGTGCCCGGCCCTCGCTGTCGGAGTTCGACCTCGTACGTGGGCTGACCGGCCTGGGAGCCCACCTGCTGCGCCGCGCCCCGCACGGACCTCTGCTCCGGCGGGTGCTGGTGTACCTGGTCCAGCTCACCGAGCCGGTACACACCAACGACGCCGCAGGTCGACTCGCGCCGGGTTGGTGGAGCGCAGACCCCGCCGACCGCGAAGGTCCGGAGCATGGCGGACATGCCAACGTCGGCATGGCGCACGGCATCGCCGGCCCGTTGGCTCTCCTGGCCCTGGCCATGCGGCAGAACATCCGCGTGCCGGGGCACGCGGAGGCGATCCGCCGGATCTGCACGTGGCTCGACTGCTGGCAGCAGGCAAGCCCTGCGGGACCGTGGTGGCCGGAGAAGATCACCGTCGCGGAGTTGCGCACCGGTAAGCCCTCCATGGGCGGACCGGCGCGGCCGTCCTGGTGCTACGGCACCCCTGGAGTCGCCCGCGCCCAGCAGCTGGCCGGGATCGCCCTCGATGACGCCGCCCGGCAAGAGGCGGCAGAAGAGGCCCTAGCCTTCTGCCTGGCCGGTCCTCTCCAACTCAGCCGGATCGTCGATCCGTCGCTGTGTCACGGCTGGGCAGGACTTGCCGCTACGGCCTGGTACGCCGCCGCCGACGCCCGCACCACCAGACTCCAGAACCAGCTACCCCAGATCGTGCGCCTGCTGATCCAGCACGCGACGGACACCACCCCGGCACGATCCGGCTTGATCACAGGCCCCGCCGGAATCGCCCTCACCCTGCACACCGTCGCGACCGGCACCGACGTCCTCTGGGCCACCAGCCTGCTGATCAACTAGACGAGGAGAGCGTCGTGAATCTCGATTCCGAACCCGACACCGAGCCACCAGGCGTGGCACCGGTAAGCCGATGGCGCCAGATCAACCTGACGTTCTCGGACTGGCAGACCGCTGAGGACTTCGCCGCAACGCGGCTCGCCCCTGAACTTACCGCTGCGGAAGACCACCGGGCGATCACCGCCTTCTGGTTCGTCCGCAAGGGCGAGACGTGGCGGCTGCGGCTCCTGCCCGGCGACCGGCTCGCCCAGGTCTACGCGCTCCTCGCCGCCATCACTGACGACGACCGCATCCGCGGTGTCACCGAGCCCGTCTACCGGCCCGAGGCGTACGCCTTCGGCGGGGACCAGGCAATGACGATCGCCCACACCCTCTTCCACGCGGACAGCCGCCACATCCTCGGCCATCTCGCCACCGCCGGCGGCACCCATCGGCGTGAACTCGGCGTTCTGCTCGCCACTCGCCTCATGCGCGCCGCCGGACTGGAGTTCTCCGAGCAGGGCGACGTCTGGCGGCTTCTCGCCTCGCGCCGGCACCAGCCGAACGCCCCCGCGCCGAGCCCCAGGCTCATCGCGGCCGTGCAGCGCCTACTCACCGCAGCAGACGACACGGCCGAAAGCCCTCTGGCCATCACGCCGCGATGGCCACAAGCCCACGAGCTGGCGGGCGCGGACCTCGGCTTCCTCGACCGGCACGGCGCGCTGACCCGCGACCTACGCGAGGTGCTGACCCACCACCTTCTGTTCCTGTTCAACCGGCTCGGCATCTCCGCCGCCGACACCTGGCTGCTAGCGACGGCGGCCGTGAACGTCACCTTCCACCACCCGTTCGACACCCCATCCGGCTATCAACCCGCCACCAAGATCGACAGTAAGGTCAACGCAGTGAACACTTCCCCCACCGCACCGGGAACGTCGAGTGCCGCGACGCTGCGCGAACAACTCGTCAGCACGCTCGAACAGCGCGGCCACATCCGCTCCGCCCCCGTCGCGCACGCATTCCGTACGGTCCCCCGCGAGCAGTTCCTTCCCGGTGTCGACTTGGAAACCGTCTACACCCGCCGCCAGATCGTCACCAAACGGGACCCCAGCGGTGCCGCGTTGTCGTCAGCGTCGAGCCCCAGCCTCGTCGCGGACATGCTCGAACAACTCGCCCCACAACCCGGCCACCGCGTCCTGGAGATCGGCGCGGCCACCGGCATCAACGCCGCCCTGCTCGCCGAGCTGACCAGCCCCGGCGGCACGGTCATCACCATCGAACTCGACCAGGACCTCGCCGACGGCGCCCGCGCCGGCCTCGACCGCGCCGGCTACGACACCGTCGCAGTGATCTGCGGCGACGGAGCCCTCGGCGACCCCGATCACGCGCCCTACGACCGGATCATCGTCACCGCCGGAGCCTGGGACATCTCCGCCGCCTGGTGGGAACAACTCGCCGACCACGGCCGCATCGTCGTGCCCCTGCGCGTGCACGAGAGCGGCCTGACCCGATGCTTCGCCTTCGACCGCACCGGCCCCCACCAGTTGGTGAGCACCACGACGCCGCTGGTCTGCGGATTCGTCCCCATGCGCGGCAGCACCGAACACACCGACCACCACGTACGCCTCGACACCGACGTGGTCCTCAAACTCGACGCCACCGACCAGCCCGACCGCGCCGCCCTCGCCAACGCCCTCAGTCACCCCCGGCTCGAACGCTGGACCGGCATCCAGGTCAACGACGCCGACCCCATCGGCCACCTCGACCTGTGGCTCCTCATCCACGCCAACAAGCCTTTCGGCCGCCTCGGCGTCGGCGACACCGCCCGCACCAGCGGACTGGTCACCCCCGCCTACCGATGGGCCGGTGCCGCCATCTACCACGGCGGCACCATCGCCTACCTCGCCTTCCAAGAGACCGGCGACGGCCACCACGAACTCGGCGCGATCGCCCACGGACCGAACGCCAACGCGCTCGTCACCGACCTGACCAACCTGCTCGACCAATGGGACGAGGCAGGCCGCCCCAACCAGCCCACCGTCACCGCCTACCGCGCAGGAACCCGAACCACCGAACGCGGCGACATCAGCCGATCCGACACCATCCTCACGATCTCCTTCTGACCGCATCCACGCCGGGGCGGTGCCCTGTCCCGCCCCGGCGCCCCAGGGACGAGCGCAGCTGAGACGTCACGTACGACCTGGACGCACCTCGTTGCCACCATGCGGCCCTTCCGCAGCAGATGAGGACACCATGACTCCGTCTCGTGCCGCCACCATCGCCGCCCGCTTCCCTCTCGTCGCCCGCAAACGACCACCCGCCAAACCACTGGATGCTCGAGTAGACCGGCTCGTCAGGCTCGCCGAAACCGCACACCGCGAATGCGACCCGGACAAGGCGTCCATGGTGTTCAACGGGGCCGCCCTCATCGCCTCCGACTGCGGAGACCCCAACCTTGCCCGCGCCTGGTGCCGCCGCCACGCAAGCCTCTACCTCAACCAAGCCCCGCTGAACGGCTACACGGCCCGCTTCGCTCTCGAGCCAGTCGTCAACCTCGCTCGCCTGCGCATTCGTGAAGGCGACGGCGACGGCGCGTACCGCCTACTCACCCACCTCTACGCGGCAATCGTCGGCGGCAGTCCCGCTCTTCTGGAGGACCTGGAGATACACCCTCGACAACTTCCCGCTGATCCCGAAGAACTCCACCAGATCATCAGTTGGCTGCGCGGCACACTGCTCTCGGACGGAATCCGCGCCCTCACCCTTGCCGGGCGGTGGGACGACGTTGTGACCCATGTGCGCCGATACGACGAGATCGGACCTACCCTCCTTGATGGACGACAGGTCGCGGTCGTTACCCATCTACTGCAGGATGAAGGGCCGTCAGCAGCGGCTCTCCTCACGGCCACCAAGATCGAAACGCCGTGGGAGCAAGCGGTGCATGGACTCCTCACGACCTGGCTGGAACTGGCTGCGGGTCGCACCCCCGTCGACCACGCTGACCTCATCGATCGAGTGACAGCCATACCACGAACCCCCGGGCTCACCGTATTCCGCGTTCGCCTCGGACTGACGGCCCTGGACCTCGCGGTGAGCTTGCCAACCGATGTCGTAGACAGCCTGACCAAACAGTTGGTCGCAGATGCTATCCACGACGAGGACGCCAACGCGGCGCGCGACCTCATCAATCATCCGGCCGTCACCTCCGAAAGCCAAGGAACGCTGCGGGCTTTGATGAAGGCAAGCGGTTTAGGCCAGGGTCACCTCCCAGCAGCAGCGGTTGATCAGCTTTCCTCAGCGCTTGATATGGCTGGAACCGCAATAGATCACGGCATCCGCCCCTGCTAGCGGCACCGATCCAGGGCACGACAACCCCGGTCGATGCTGCGATAAAACGAGCCGACCTATTCGTCGGAAGCTGTAGCTAGCACAGAAGTCGTCGTGGAGGCAGGGGTGACGGAGCTCCGCGACTACGGAAGCTGAAGTCCGCCAGCAGACCTTTATCCTTCGCGGTGGCCTAATTTGAGAGGGCATTGATAGTGAACGGCGTACCGGGCGCTCGAACGAGGGCTCCACGCAGTCCTAACGACTTGCTGCGGCGCGCACGGCTGGCGAGGCGGTCGCCGACGGGGTCAGGTCGAGTGATGTCGCGGCAGGAGGTTGCCGAGGCGGTCAACGCGTGGATCTGGGAGCACCAGAGACGACGTACGTGCCTTGACAGCAGGTACGTCGGCAAGCTGGAGCGCGGTGAGTCCCGCTGGCCGGGATCGCCCATCCGGGCGGGGCTACGCGGGGTCTTCGGCGTGGACAACGATGCCTCGATCGGGCTGCACGTCATCTACGGCTCCGGACGGCCAGCCGGGGCCGTAGATGACGTGCCAGCTCCGGCATGGGAGAGGGAGCCTGAGCCCACACCGCTCACGTCGCGGAACGACCATGCGGATGTGACGCCCACTGTTCATCTCGGCGTCGCGGCGGGCACGGCGGTCGTGGTCACGGTCGACAGTGGGCCCGGCGGGCCGGTCCGCGTCGTACTGACCGCGATGCCCGAGGACTGTTCCGAACTCTCGGCGCTACCGCTGGCTGCCAGCGGTGGGGCACGGGTGTACTCACTCGCCGATCGGCGCAGGCGAGCCTGATGGGGCAGCAGCCGGCCGAGTTGAGGCCCCACGCGTCCGCCCGCCACTTTCTCGGCGCGGAGCTGCGCTGTTGGCGGCAGCAGCGCGGGCTGTCGCTGGCACGGCTCGCGGCACTGGTGTACGTGAGCCCGGACCTGCTCGGCAAGATCGAGAAAGCCGAGCGTACGGCCAGCCTGGATGTCATGAGTCGCTGTGACCAGGCGTTGGAGACGGGCGGAGCGCTGGCCCGCTTGCGGCGATTCGTGGACCAGCAAGCGGCAGTGCAGCCACGAACGGATGCCTCGGCGATGATGCCGACACGGTTCATGGTGATCATGGAGATCCTGCCTGTCGGGCCAGTCGACTCCGACGCCGCTCCCCTCGTGAACAGCGGCGGCCGGTCTCGTTTGTACGCACTTCACGGCGGACAGGGCAGATGATCGGAATGGATAGCGTCCCGGGTCCCGTCACGTCGGAACAGATTCGCGACCTGCAGAAGGCGCTGGGACGGCAGTTGGCCCACTGGCGCAAGGCAGCCGGCATGACCCAGGCCGCCCTCGCCAAACGGACGGCCTACTCCCGCAGTTCGGTCGCGAACGTGGAGATCGGGCGAAACACCATCACCCGTGGCTTCTGGGAGCGCGCCGACCGCGAACTCCGGGCGCAAGGATCGCTGGTGGACGCGTTCGACACGCTCCAGGAACTGATCACCATGCTCCGGAGGCATCGAGCGTGGGTAGCCGAACACGAACGACTGCTACGCCATCAGGCAGCCGTACCGCCGAAGCCACCACCCAACCTCAAGATCGCGACTCCCGGCTGCGGATGCACGGTCGCGATCGCTCGTTGGAGGGAGCGGGAAGTCCTTGCGTTGCGGGAGGCACTGCGGCTCAGCCTTGGGGCGTTCGCCGAACGGCTTCGCGTCGCTCCCTCGATCGTCGCCACGTGGGAGGACCGCGGACAGCCTGAACCGCCGAGTCTGGCGATGCAGGCAGCCCTCGATGACCTTCTCAAACTCGCCGACCAGGACGCCCGGACCCGCTTCGCACGGATTCTTCAGATGCCGCCGATGAGGTCCACCGACCATGCTGGTGCGCCTCGAACCGGTCGTCCTGCGACGGTGACCCCGCTTCACCGGAGCGCAGAACCACAGGCCGTGCGGTGAAGGGACAACGATGGGCAGGCCGTTGACAGTCATCCCGGGACTGCGCCAGTCGGTCATGTTCGACGTGGCGGTGACCCTCTACCGACGGCATGTCGTCGAAGGCCAGCCCAGGGTCTGCAAGGCGTGTGGGCGGGCGGCACCGTGTCCGGTTCGGCTTCACGCCGAACTCGTCATAGCGACCGCAGGCCCTGATCCGCAGCGATTCGAGGACGTTCCACCGCCGGGACACACCGGCTTCCGAGTCGGCGGTCGCGGCCGTCCCATCGATGACGATGCCCTCATGTACGAGCGTGATGGCGACTGATCCCGTCGTCACGCGTCACGGCAGCATCCCTGCCCCGCCCGCGCCAACTGATCGGTATCGCTATGCGGCAAGTACCACGGCCAGAACCCAACCAGCCGCGAGGGCTGGCCCCATAGGGATCGACGGGTTCTTCACGTCGTTCGATCGTCGGATTCTGACGACGGAAGCGATGGTGCCGTGCAGGAGCAGCCCAGCAAGGAAACCGAGCGTCGCTGTATGCCAGCCCAGCCAGCCGAGGTTGAACGCGATGACGCCGACGAACACGACATCACCGAGGCCGAGCTGACCGGGCAACGCCAAGGCGATGGTAAGCATGATCGCCGCTGCGGCGATACCCGCGCACGCAGCTCGAAGAAGCGGCCCGACATCGCTTCGGACGAGGGAGGCAATGATGAAGAGCAGGCCAGACGACACCCACAGCGAGCCGGTGAGGCGATGGGGCAGCCGCCGGCACCGCACGTCGATGATTGCCAGACATACGCCCACCACCGCGAAGAGCCAGTAGGCCGGCAGTGTGACACCGAGAGGTATGACTACCCCGGTGACGGCGGCGGCGGTGGCGGCAAGAAGGGCGGTAACGATCACCTCTGTGGGGCGAGCGGGACTGCCGGTCCACCAGCCTGCGGGTAGACGTACCGGCCCGGACTCGCCCGTTCCATACGCGACGGCAGCGATCGGCACGCCGGCCATCGCGCCCGCGAGGCCGAGGCCGATCGCGGTTACGCCGTTGGTCATAGGTGTCAGGTCCGCTCGCCGCTTGCGCGGTGCTCCCGACTCCACCGATCGATCTCGCCGAGGAGGTCGACCAGCTCGACACCGCCATGAGTCAGCCGGTAGTCGGCACCGTCGTCGCCCTGGTGGTGCTCAACGAGGTCGTGGGCGCGGAGGTAGGCCAGGGTGTCGGTCAGCGTGCGGGCGTGCACGACATCGGGACTGGCCTGAGACACCGCGTGGTGAAGCTTCGAGTAGCGCAGCGGGCCTTCATGGAGGGCGGTCAGTACCGCAACCGACAGCTTCCGCCTAGCCAGATTGAGTAGGTGTTCGAGATCGTTCGTCAGCGCAACTCACCTCCCCCGAATCGAGCGCGCCGGCTCAAGACGACAGTCTATGAGGCCGCACAACTGTTCGGCGAGGGATTAACGTGAGGAAAGTTCCGTCCACTATGGAACTACTTCCGGAGGATACGGTATCTTTCGGGATGATCTTCGCAATTAATGCATCTCGAATGACGGGTCAGGTGCCGGTCGGCCTCGGGTCCGGGGCCGTGCGCGATGCCAGCCAGTGACGTAGCCGAAGGAGGTGGCCGAGGATCGCCGCCCCTCTGCTGGTCAGGCAGAAGCGGGTTTCGGCGAGCGGCTCGCTGTCCAGCGAGCCGGCGTGAGGGCTGACCACGAAGCCATCTGCCGCCATTGCTCGCAACAGGGCTGTAGGCCGGGGGGACTCGGCCGCGATCTGGGCGAAGCTGGCAGTCCCGCCGCGATGATGCATCGCCAGTAGCAACTCCAAGGCACCGCGCCGGGCTAGCAGGGACAGTGTTTGCTCTGTTCCATGGTGGTCGCCCATTGACCCTCCTCACCCTTCCCGCACAGCCATTTTCAGCCAATCGTGGCCACAATTGATGTCGACTTATCTGTCGGGTAGGCGACAGCCCTTTTTGATCGCTTTGCGCCTATTTGAAGGCCGCTTTGCCCATAGTGCATACGTCCGCGCGCGTGAGTCCAGCCCTTCTTGAAGCGCGTAGCCGCAGGTACGCACGTAGACATCACTGCGGGGTCAGGGTGTAGACACGACTCGTGACCTTGTACGAGTCGGCCGTCGGTGGGCGGCGTTCACGGTCGCAGGCCCGGCTGCGAGCCGGGGCCGTTCACGAGATTGGGAGGTAGTGGCCGGTGCTGACCCGTCCGCTCATGGCTTGTCTCGTCGGTGCGTCGGTGCTGCTCAGCGCTGCTTGCAACTCCGGCGACTCTGCCCGGCCAGAACCGACGGCTCCGGCGACATCGCCGAGCACTACGACCGTTGAGCCGAGCGCCACTGCCGGTAGTAACGCTATTGCCGCGTACCGGGGCATGTGGGATGCCTTCGTGGAGGCGGGCAAGGTATCGGACCCTGACGCCCCCGACTTGCGCAAGTACGCCTCGGGCCAAGCGCTCAGGTTGATCGTCAACGCGCTTTTCACCAACCGGGAGCAGAAGGAGGTCATCCTCGGCGAACTGGTGCTTGACCCGAAGGTCACGGCGCTGACACCCGCCGAGGACCCTACGAAGGCCACGATCTTGGACTGCGTCAACGACGAGAAGTGGCTGGAGCACAAGGCGTCCGGCGGTCTGGCCAACGACGAGCCCGGCGGTAGGCACCGCACGACGGCGACCCTCGACCGGACGGCCGAGGGCTGGCGGGTCAGCTCGTTCATCCTGGAGGAGGCGGGCACATGCTGACGGGTACGCGCCGACTCGCTGCTCTGGCCACCGTCGCGGTGGCTGTCCTTCTGGTGGGGCCAGCAGTCGCCTACGCCGGTGGCGGTACCGGTGGCGTGGTGTGCAGCAAGGACGATCCCCGCCCGGTCTGTGACGTCAACGCCGGCACCCCCGGCCAGCCGAGCAATCCGGGAGGCAGCGGCAATGGTGGCGGAGGCCAGGGTGGCGATGGCAAGTGCCGCAACCCTGCCGGCGAGGAGATTCCGTGTGAGCGGGACGGTGCGTGGGCGGGGGCGGATGGCTGCTACTACTCGCCGGCCGATCCGTCGCCGTCGACTATTGCGGCTCTCGGGGGTCAGCCTGCGGGTGAGGGTGGTTGGTACATGCGGATCTGCTACGGCGGCAGCAGTGCGCTCGGAGGTGCGGTGTGGATCGCGGGTGACCCGCCGGTGGTGTCTCCGGCGGTGTTGGCGCGGCAGGCGCGGGCGCGTCTTGACTTGCCGAGGGTCGTGATTCGTATGAATCCGCCGGGTGATCAGCTCGTCAACCTGCCGGCCTGGCTGGCGCTCGACCAGGGGTCGTGGGGGTCGCGGTCGGCGACCGCTTCCGTTCCGGGTGTCAGCGTCACGGCGACGGCGCGGCCGGTGAAGGCGAGCTGGTCGATGGGTGACGGGGTGACAGTGACATGCGACGGGCCGGGAACGCTGTGGGCCTCGGGTACCGATCCGGCGAAGGCGTCGCCTGACTGCGGGCATGTCTACCGGCGGTCCTCGGCTGGCTCCCCGGGCGGGCGCTACACGGTGACGGTGACGGTCACGTGGGAGGTGACCTGGGCGGGTGCTGGGCAGTCCGGCACGGTGCCGGGGTTGACCACGACGGGGCAGGTGCAGACCCGGGTCCAGGAGTCGCAGGCCGTCGTGCGTTAGGCCAACAAGTCCGTTCGTTTGAGCGCCGTTTCCCGAGGAGGCAAGTCATGGCGCTGGATTCCGTGCGCCCTAGAACAGGTTTGGGCGATCGTGCGGCGGCTGTTGGCGGCCGTGCGGGACGTGGGCCGTGGCGGGCCGCCCGTCGTCGTCGCCGGTTGCCGTTCGTCGCGTTGGGCGGCCTGCTGGTGATCGTGTGTGTGCTGGCCTACGCGTACGGGGCGGCGCAGCTCGGTGACCGTGTTCAGGTGCTCGCGGCGGCGCGGCCGGTGGCGGCCGGGCAGCCGATCACCGCTGCGGACCTCAAGCAGGTCTCCGCAGCCCGTGACCCTGGGGTGCGGTTGGTTGAGGCCGCGCAAGCGGTGGAGGTGGTCGGTCGTACGGCGGTGGTGCCGTTGGTGGCCGGCACGTTGCTGACGCCGGAGTTGCTTGGGGATGCCGCGTTTCCGCCCGGTGGTCAGGTGACCGCCTCGGTGGCGGTGAAGCCGGGTCAGTATCCGCAAGGGCTCGCGGCCGGTGCGAAGGTGTCCGTCTACGTCGCGGCTGTGCAGGACGGGGGTCAGCCCGCTCCGGCGGCCAGCTCGACGGCGAGCGGTTCGACCCCGGCGCGGTTGTCGGCCGTGGTGCTGGGGGTCGACCTCGCCGGGGACGGCCAGGGCTCGACGGTCATCACGCTTCTGCTGGCTGCCTCGGACGCGCCGCAGTTGGCGGCGGCTCCGGCTGGCGGTGTGGTGCTGATGCAGACCTCGCCGGTGGGGAGCTGACATGCCTCTGGTGGCGGTGACCTATGTGAAGGGTCGTCCGGGAGCGACGACGACAGCCTTCGGGTTGGCCGCGGTCGCGCCGGAGTGGGCGCGGCCGGTGGTGGTGGAGTGCGATCCGACGGGCGGCGATTTGATGCGCCGGCACCGGTTGGCGGCGGTGCCGAGCGTGGTGGACCTGGCCGCCGCCGTGCGAGGCGCGGCGAGTTCCGGGGACGTGTTCGCGGACGCGTCGCAGCCGGTGTCGGTGGCCGAGGTGGTGGTGCCGGTGGTGGTCGCCCCGGCGGGTGGGGCGCAGACCCGCGCGGCGTTGCCGGAGTTGACCGGTAGCGGTCGGGCGGTGCTGGCCGCGACGGGTCGGGTGGTGGTGGCGGACTGCGGCCGGTTGGGGCCGGGCTCGCCGGTGTGGCCGATGGTCCGGCTCGCGGATGTGGTGGTGGTGCTGGCTCGGGCGAACGCCGACGAGATGGCCCATCTGCGGGAGCACCTGGGCGACCTCGTCGACGCGGGCGCAGGCCGCTTGGTGGTGCTGCTCGGCGCGGGCGGCGTGTACTCCGCTGCGGACGTGGCCGATGTCCTGTCGAAGCACGTCGGGCAGGAGTTGGCCCGCGACCCGGAAGCGGTGAGCGTGCTCGGTCCGTTGCCGGACGACCGGCGGGCGGCGGCGGTGCTCGGCGGGGACCTCGTGGCCGGGCGGCGTTGGCGTCGCCTGCCTCTGATGGCCGCCTACGCGCGGCTGTGGACGGACCTCGGCCCGTACCTGCCCGTCGCGGCCCCGCAGCCCACCGACGTACCCACGGAGGCGACATCGTGACCGGCCCCTTCCTGTCGACCCCGGGTGCCGTGGAGTCCGGCGAGGTCACGGTGGTGCGGCGGGTTCGCCGGGAGGTCGCCGAGCGGCTGACCCGGGCCACACGGGCGCACGAGACCGCCACCGGTTCGCCGATGCCCGCCGACGAGCGCGCGGCGGCGACCCGCCGGTTGATCACCGAGGTTCTGGACGGGTACGCGACGGAGGAGATGAACGCCGGGCGGGCGCCGCTGCGCCCGGAGGTGGAGTCGCGGGTGGGTCGGGCGGTGGCGGACATGCTGCTCGGCGCGGGCGGCCTGCAACCGTTGCTCAACGACGAGCGGATCGAGGAGGTCAACGCCAACGGCTGTGACCAGGTGTTCGTCCGCTACAGCGACGGCAGCCGCGCTCAGGTCGGGCCGATCGCCGACTCGGATGCGGAGATGGTGGAGCTGATCCGCCGCCTGGCCGCCGACGCCGGGCGCGCGGAGACCGGCGGCGAGGGCGCGGAGGAACGCCGCTGGGACCGGGCCGCCCCGGTGTTGAACCTGCAGCTCGCGGACGGCTCCCGGCTGCACGCGATCATGTCGGTGACTCGGCGTCCTGCGTTGTCGATCCGTCGGCACGGCTACGTGAAGGTCACCCTGGCCGATCTGGAGCAGCTCGGCACCGTCAACCCGGTGCTGCGGGAACTCCTTTCCGCTGCGGTGCGGGCACGGTTGAACGTGCTGATCGCTGGGCGTACCGGTGCGGGCAAGACCACCCTCCTGCGCGCTCTCGCCTCGGCGATCCCCTTCAGCGAACGGATTGTCACGATCGAGGACACCTACGAACTGGCGCTCGACGCGGACAAGGCCGCGCATCCGGACGTGGTGGCGTTGCAGTCGCGGGAGGCCAACGTCGAGGGTGAAGGCACGCTCGACATGAGCATGTTGTTCCGCTCCGGACTGCGCATGTCCCCGGACCGAGTCATCGTCGGGGAGATCCGCGGGCACGAAGTCATCCCCATGCTCAACGCGATGTCGCAGGGCAACGACGGCTCGTTGGGCACCATTCACGCCTCGTCATCGGCCGGGGCGTTTCACAAGCTCATGCTCTACGCCGCGCAGGCGCCGGAACGCCTCGACCCGGCCACCACCAATCTTCTGGTGTCCGAGGCGGTTCACCTGGTCGTGCACCTGGGGTTAACCGGTGGCAACGGGGTGCGGGCGTTGACGTCGGTGCGGGAGGTGGTCGGCGCTGACGGGTTGGCCGTGTCCAGCAACGAGATCTTCCGTCCTGACCGGGATGGCCGGGCGGTTCCGGGTGCGCCACCGTCGACCGGGCTGCTGTCGGCGCTGGCCGGGTGCGGCTTCGACCCAGGGTCGCTCGATGAGGCCCGCACCGCCCCGGGTGGGGGGTGGGCGTGATGGTGCTGACGGTGCCGCTGGCTGCCCTGCTGGGGGCCGGAACCGCGTTCGGGTTGGTCCTGCTGGCGTTGGGCCTGTCGCCCCGGGACAACGACGGGCCCGGCGACTCCACCACCGATTCGTGGCTGTCGAGGCTCGCCTCGGCCCGTGGGCCGGTCGACCGGCGTCGGGTAGCCCTGTGCCTGGCTGTGGGCGTGGTCGTCGGTGTGGTGACCCGCTGGCCGGTCGCGGCGGCCCTGGCAGCGGCCGGGGCGTGGATGCTGCCGCAGGTCATCGGACCGGACCGTGACCACGCCCGCCGGGTGGCCCGGATCGAGGCCATCGCCACCTGGACCGAGGCGTTACGGGACAACCTGTCCGGCGCGGCCGGGCTGGAACAGGCGATCACCGCCAGCGCGATCGAATCCCCAGAGCCGATCCGTGAGGAGGTGACCCGCCTGGCGGTGCGCCTACAGCGCAGTTGGCGACTGCGTGACGCGCTGCGCGCGTTCGCCGCCGAGCTGGCCGACCCGACCGCCGATCTGGTGGTCGCCGGGCTGGTGATGGCCGCGCGGGGCAGCGCCGGGCAACTCGGTGACGTGCTGGGAGAGCTGGCGGCGTCCGCGCGGGCGAAGGTCGCCTCCCGGCAACGCATCGCCGCCGCCCGCAAACGCAACCGCACCTCCGCGCGGGTCATCGTCGGTGCCACCCTGGCCATGGCCGGGCTGCTGGCACTGCTCAACCGGGGCTACCTGGCCCCGTTCGACACGGCGACCGGTCAGCTCGTCCTCCTAGCCGCCGGTGGCTGCTTCGCCGCCGCGTTCGTCTGGCTCGGCCGGCTCATGCGTGACCGCGACACCGCCCGCGTCCTGGCCGGTGTCGCCGCACCGGCCGAGCCAGAGGCGGTGCCGACATGACCGGGCTGATACTGCTGGCCGGGCTCGGCACCGGAGTGGGCCTGTGGCTCGTGCTGGTGGGCTGGTTCCCCCGCCCACCTCGGCTGGACAAGGCCCTCGACGCCCCGTACGGGATCGGCCGCGTTGGTGACGTCGCAGCCGAGACTCACTCTCTGGGGTGGTCGGGGCGGTGGGGTCGCCCGGCGGTGCGGTGGTTGCGTCGCATGGGTCTTCCCCTGGCCAGTACCCGCCGCGACCTCGCCACCGTCGACAAGCCGGTCGACGTGCACCTCGCCGAGCAGGCGACCGCGATGGTGTTCGGGCTGCTCTTGCCTCCCCTCGCCGCGACGCTGCTCGTCCTCGCCGGAGTGGGTACCGGCGTGACGGTGCCCGTCGCAGCGTCACTAGCGCTCGGCATCGCTGGATTCCTCGCCCCGGAATTGTCGGTGCGATCGGAGGCCGTCAAGCACCGGGCCGCGTTCCGTGATGCCCTGTCGTCCTTTCTGGATCTGGTGGTGATCAGCCTCGCGTCCGGGGCCGGGGTGGACCAGGCGCTCGACGACGCGGCGAAGGTCGGCTCCGGCCCCGCGTACACCGAACTGCGGTATGCGTTGACCGAGGCGCGGTTGGCCCGGATACCGCCGTGGGACATCCTCGCCGCCCTCGGCCGCCGGGTCGCCGTTGCCGAGCTACAGCAGCTCGCCGCCACCGTCGGGCTGGCCGGCACCGAAGGAGCGAAGGTCCGCGCGTCCCTGCGCTCGCGTGCCATCGCTCTGCGCGCCCGGCAACTCACCGACGCCGAGGGTGAGGCGAACGCGGCGACCGAGCGGATGGCGCTGCCCATCGTCGCTCTGTTCGCCGGGTTCCTGATCTTCCTCGGCTATCCGGCGATGGCTGCCGTACTCGGCGGGCTGTAGGAGGCACCCCCAGTTCACCAATCCCGAACAGCCACAGATTCCGTACCCGATTCTGGAGGAGCACGCCATGTCCGCTCTCGTCACCTACCTCGCCGCCGAGCTGCGGCACCGCTGGCAGGCGGTGCGCGACACCAAAGACGGCGGCTACTCCACTGAAGCCGTCCTCGTCACCGCCGTGCTCGTGACGCTGGCGATCGTGGTCCTCGGCATCATCGCGGTCAAGGTCACCAGCAAGGCCAACAGCATCAACCTCGGCTGACCGATGCCGCCAACCACCTTCCGGGAACACCGCGCCGAGCGCCCGCCCTCCCCGGCGCTCGTCGCGGCCCGAGTGCTGCGCGCCCGATGCAGGCGCGTGACCGCCCACTCCGACGCGGGCGCCGCGACCGCCGAGCTGGCCATCGCTATGCCGCTGCTGCTGCTCATCGTCATGTTCGTCATCCAGGCCGGGGTGTTCATGCACGCCACCCACGTTGCCCAGAGCGCCGCGACCCGTTCGGCCAACGCCGCCGCCGGCTACCAATCCAGCGCTGCCGCCGGCCGAGACGCGGGTGAGCAGACCCTTGCCGCGATCGGTGATGGGGTCCTCAAGGACCCGTCGGTGTCGGTGACCCGCACCGCCACCGAGGTCCGTACCGAGATCACCGGCACCGCCGCGACGGTGGTCCCCGGGGTGCGCTGGACCGTCCGCGCCACCGTCGCACGACCCGTCGAACGCTTCGTGCCCGACGACGGAGCCGCACCATGACCTGGGCCGCTGCGTCAACCGGACTCCTCCGACTGCGGCAGGTCATCGCCCTCGGTGACCGGGGAGCGAGCACCACCGAAGCGGCCCTCGTTACCCCGCTGCTGGTGGCCGTCATGCTGTTCGTGGTGCTGTGCGGGAGGTTGGTCTCGGCACAGATGGACCTCGACGCCGCCGCTAGCACCGCGGCCCGGTCCGCCTCCCTCGCCCGCACCGACGCCGCCGCACGCGCCGAGGCAGATCGCACCGCCCGGGAGACCCTCGCCGCCCGCTCCGTCACCTGCCGACAGGTCACTGTCACGGTCGCCACCGGAGGGCTCCGACCAGGCGGGGCGGTCACCGTGACCGTGGAGTGCTCGGTTCCCCTGTCCGACCTCGCCTTGTTGTCCGTCCCTGGTTCCCGCGTCGTGATGGCCACGGCGACCTCTCCCATCGATGTGTGGCGCGGAGGCCCTTCATGACCCCACCCGATGCCCGCTACTGGCAACGGCTACGCGAGCGTGCCGGAGACGACTCCGGCCAGGTGACCGCGTTCGCGGTCCTGATGATGGTCGCCCTGCTCGCCGTGGCCGGGCTGGTCCTCGACGCCGGCCTGGCCCTCACGCAGAAGGTCCGTGCCCTCGACATCGCCCAAGGGGCGGCCAGGGCCGGTGCGCAGGAACTCGACCTGTACCAGTACCGCACCCGCAACGTCGCGGTACTCGACCTGGCCCGAGCCACGTCGGCCGCACGGGCGTGGCTGGCCTCGGCGGGCGCCACGGGCGAGGCCAGCGCGACCACGACAACGGTCACGGTGACCGTACGCCGTGCCAGCCGCACCCAGCTCCTGCAGATCGTCGGCGTGCGGCAGCTCGACGTGTCCGCCTCCGCGAGCGCCACCGCCGTGCAGGGCGTCACCGGCCCCAACACCTGAGCCGCACCTTGGGAGAGGACGACCCCGCATGTCCCGCACCATCGCCGCCATCGCCCGGACCGTGCGCGCCCTGCTCGCACTCGCCGTGCTGGCCGGCTTCACCGCCGGGGTGCCATGGCTGCTGATCGTCGCGGCCGGCTGGCCCCTCGACTGGATCGGCTGGCCGCAGCCCGACACGGTGCCCACGCTGACCGACCTACAAGCCGCGATCACGAGCCCATGGTCGGACAACATGGTCTTCGCGCTGCTGGCCACGATCGGCTGGATGCTGTGGGCGCAGTTCCTGCGCGACACCATCATCGAGATCATCGAGACGTCCGCCGCCGCGAGAAGCAGCCGGCACGGCCAGCCCCGACCGCCGGCGAGTGGACGCGGCCCGATCCGCTGGGTCGCCGCTGTCCTCGTCGGCGCGATCGTCGGAGCCGTGCTGTTCGACGCCGCCCGCGCCGTCACCAGCACCCCCACCGCTGGCGCGGCTGCCGCCGATGCCGCCGCACGCCGCCCGGCCGTTGCCGTCGCCCCGCCGACTGTGGAGCACGGCCCGCGCCCGGCGCTCACCATCGGCGTGTCCGCCACCAGCACCACTCTCCCGCTCACCACCCACCGAGACAGCCCAGCCGTCCCGTCCCGGGCACAAGACGCCCCGGGCGGGACACACCGCGTCGTCGCCGGAGACAACCTGTGGGACCTCGCCGAGAAGCACCTCGGCGACCCGCACCGCTGGCGGGAGATCTACAAACTCAACCGGGGACACGAACAGGCCAACGGCTACGCCCTCACCGACCCCGACGAGATCCACGTCGGATGGGTCCTCGCTCTCCCCGCCCGCGAGGCCGCACCAGCAACCACCCCACCCCACACCCAGGCACCACCGCCCGGCAGCCCTGACACCACCGTGCCCGAGGCCAACGAGACCGCCCCAGCCGTCCCACCGCCACCGGTCAGCGCCACCCCAACCCCCACCACCCCGGAGCCAAGCCCTTCACCGCCTACCGCCGAACCAAGCGCACCCGCCGACTCGGCCGATGTCGACACCCCCGCGCCGGACACCGACCCATCCGATGACCAGCCGACCGACGAGGCCGGAATGACGCTGCCAGCGCAGGGCTGGATCAGCCTCGGCCTGGCCACCGCCATCGCCGCCGTAGCCGCTCTGCTGCGCCTGCAACGCCGCCGCCGCGCCCGGCTGACCTTCCCGGCATCGGTCAGCACCGCGCCGCACCGATCCCCGATGCCGCCTTCTCTGGCTCCTGTCGACATCATCGGCAGCCGTCACCTCGGCCCCAGCAGCGACCACCGCCCGGCCAGCCCTACCGTTGCGGCACCGATCGGCGTCGACTCGGCTGGCACCGAGGTAAGCCTGTTCCACCTGCCCGGTCCCGGCGTCGCCCTGCACGGCGACGGAGCCGTACCAGCGGCCCGCGCCATCCTCGCGTCCGTCCTGACCAGCGGCGCGGTCGAGACAGCCAGTGCCCGCCCGGTCGTGGTCACCACCGCCGATCTACTCGCCCGGCTCCTGCCAGAGAACGCCCCGGCGGTCGGGCTGGACCCTGACGGCACCGCCTACGACGGAGAACGCCTCATCGTGCTCGCCGACACCGCTGCGGCGATCACCCACGCCGAGGAGGAGATGATCGGCCGTCGCCGGCTGCTGGACACCTTCGACGCCGAGACGATTATCGACCTCAACGCCCGCACCGACCACGCCGAAACCCAGCCGCCGTACGTGCTGCTCATCGACTCCAGTCCTCGGCACGCCGCTCGCCTCCAGGCCGTCGCCACCCACCGCGCCGCTCTGAACCTGCACCCCGTCATCCTCGGCCCGCACGACGGCATCCCCACCATCGAGATCAGCCCCGAGGGCACCCCCAGCGGCGGCGAACCGCATCCGGTGGGACGGCTCTCCACTCTCGGCGCGGATGACCTAGCCGCCATCCTCTCCATGCTCACCGACGCGACAGCCCGTCCCGAGGCCGGTACTGACGTTGACGACCCGCCCGCCGAGATCTCGTCAGCCGCGGTGACCGCCGAGCCGAACGAGGCCATACCGGTCCAGCCCGACGACACGGCGGCCCTGGTCCGCCTCCGGGTGCTCGGACCGGTCACCGTCACCACCGCCGCCGGCCCCATCGCCACCGGAATGCGCACCGGCTCCTACACCGCGCTCGCCGTCCTCGCCGCCCACCCCGCCGGCCGCACCCTCGACCAACTCGCCACCGACCTACACCCCAACGCCGACCCGACCGCCGCCGTCAAACGCGTCCGCACCGACATCACCTCCGCCCGGCGAGTGCTCCGCGCCGCCACCGGCCACGACGAGCCCATGTTCATCGTCTACGACCCCGCCACCGGCCGATACCAGCTCGACCCCGAGACCGTCACCGTGGACCTCTGGCAGATGCTCACCGCCATCGACCAGGCCACCACCACCGACGACGAGACAGCGATGCTCAGCGCGCTACGCCGGGCCACCGAGCTGTATGGAGGTGACTTCGCCGAAGGCCACGACCATCCGTGGGCCACCGACTACGCCACCAGCTACCGCCACCAGATCCTCACCGCCTACGCCCGCATCGCCGAGATCCTCGAACCCGACCACCCCGACCAGGCGGTTGCCGCCCTCGAACACGCCGCCGACCTCGACCCCGTCAACGAGGAGCTGTACCAGCGGATCATGCGCATCCACGGCCGACAGCAGCGCCCCGACGCCGTCCGGCGCACCCTGCGCCGCCTGGAGGAACGCCTCGCAGATCTCGGCGACGCCGAACCGTCCCAGGCCACCCGCCGCGTCGCCGAGCGCCAGCTCCGACCCGTCGCCCCCGCTGGTGGAGGACGGCCGTGAACCACCGTCAGCTCCAACGGATGCAGTGGGCAGTGCGGGCCACACTGGTCCTCGGCGTGGCCGCCTCGGTCACCGCGAACATCCTGCACGCCCAACCAAACCCGATCTCCCAGACCATCGCGGCATGGCCACCCCTGGCTCTCCTGATCACCGTCGAGCTGGTCACCCGCATACCCGTCTACCGCCGAGCGCTCGGCATCATCCGGATCGTCGCCGCCTCGGCCATCGCCGCCATCGCCGCCTGGATCAGCTACCACCACATGGTCGGAGTCGTCGCCCGGTACGGCGAAACCGGCACCGTCCCCTACCTCCTGCCGCTCTCGGTGGACGGGCTGATCATCGTCGCGTCGGTATCGCTGGTGGAACTCGCCGCCCGCCGCCGCGAAGCCGAGGACCCGCCACGCGTCGTAGCGGCGCAGACCCCACCGGCACCATCTCCCGGTCAGCCCGTCGAGTCGACACCCGTCGAGACCATGCCCGGGATCAGCGACACCATGCCAACCGGTCGGAGTTCACCGTCCGAACCTCCTTCCCTTGATGCCGGTGCCGACGGGTCGGCCCACGGCGGGACTCCTGACGCTGCCGGCCACCGGGACGACGACCGGGAAGCGGACGGCAGCGAGACTGGTGCCGACCTTGATGCTGAATCTGACGATGACGACCCATCCGACGAGACCGATGACATCGACGTCGACCTCGCCCCGGACCTGGTGCCGCTCCTGCCCGCCGCCCGCGCGGCCCGTGACGAACTGACCCGCGAAGGCCACACCGTCAGCCGAGATGCCCTCGCCCGGCGGCTACGCCAGAACGGCCACTCGATCCGCAACAGCGCCGTCTCACAACTACTCGCCACGCTGCGCCAGGAGGCGCAGCCGGTCAACGGCACTCGGCCCACGGCACCGGTATAGCGTGCCGACGTCAGCTCACCGCAGGATCAGACACGCGAGGAGGCCATCCGTGGCCGAGCCTGCCCGAGCGGCCAGCGCCGCCCGCCCACCCCACCCACAGCACTGCCCGCCCTGGTGCATCGACTGTCGCCACGACGACGCAGACCCCTTCTCACCCCGAGCGTTCCTGCACCGAGGCGCGGCCGACATCGTTCACGCCTACGACGACGCGTGTCTCCTGGTCGAGACACAGGTGCGGGTCGCGTACTGGGACAAAGCACCGGACTGGATCGGCACCGATCCCGCCGATCTCGAACGCCCCTACGTCGAGATCAGCGGCCCCACCGAAGACGACCTGCACCTGAGTCTGGCACCGGAGCACGCTCGCGCCCTCGCCGCCGCCCTGCTCCGCGCCGCCGACACCGCCGACGCGGCCATTCATGGCAGCGCCCCGCAGTGACACGCAGCAAACGCGAGCGGCGGCGGTCCACCCTCGAACAGAGCCGTCAGTCGTGACCCTGGCCTGGCACCGGCGGTGGTCTTGATCGCGCCGTCGAGGTCGGCGTGGATAGGCACGGCTGCCCGAACGGGCACCACGCCGAACGCTGCCAGAAGGGATCACCGATGACCGAGACAACGCCCGGCCTCCGTACGATCGAGGTCGCTGACGACGTGTACGACGTGCTGAAGCGCACCGCCGACAGCCGAGACACCGACATCAACGGCGCGCTGCGCTACCTGATCGAGGTTCCGACACCTCGCGCTGTTGCAGACGACGAGGACTGACTCAACTCGCAGGACGAGACACGTCGCCGGGTCCGCGAGCGCGGCCCCGGCGACACCATTTGTTGGCGCTAGAGTGCGGGCACGCTACCAGATTTGCCGATCAGGTGATATTGACCTGGATTACGATGACTATGATGGCGAGCGCTACAGCAGCGGCAAACCCCGCGATAATTCCGTTCTTGAACCATGTGCCCGAAAACCTGTCTCGCATTCCTGCCTCGACTTGAGTGGCCATTGCTAAGGCGTCCGCCGCGCTCTGCATTGCCTCGGCAGTTTGGCTCCACTCACTTGCGTACGCCTTCGACGCACGAAGAGCGCCGGAGGCGACCGTCATCTGATCTAGGGCTCGCTCAAACCTATCAGCCGCACGCTTCAACTCATCAGCAGTGCCAGCGAGGCTGCTAGCCACCTCTGGGTTGATACTTCTCCCTGCCTGCAAGAGCCAGGACGCGGTGTCCTCATTGATGTTTCGGCCACCCTCCCAGATCCAGGAGGCGGTGTCCTCATTGATGTTTCGGCCACCCTCCCAGATCCAGGAGGCGGTGTCCTCATTGATGTTTCGGCCACCCTCCCAGATGGCATGAGCGACATCCGCGTTGATATGCTGCGCCACACCCACCAAGGAACGTACCGTCTCCGGTGGTATCAATCCTTCATCAAGCGCTTTACGAATCAACGCACCCACGGGCGGCAAATCCCTGGAGATTTCAGCAAGGGCGACCCTAGTCTGATCGTCCACCATCCCGATATTGCCGTAGTTGTCGCCAGCAACAAACGGGCCGGACCCGAAATTGTTCAGTTGCATAGGACGATTGCGCTCAGGGAACGATACCGTCACCGGCCCCCCCGTTCCGAGGCGGAGCCAATGCTCCCGAAATTGTGTCCAGCAATGAACGGCCCCGGACCGTAGTTGTTCTGCGAACCAAGGTTAACCACACTCGCCGGGACAGGAGCAGTCGCGAACGCGCCAACCTCTGCGCGAAGTTCGGGATTGGCAGCAAGGAGGGAGGTGAGCAGGACACTCCACCGCGCCCTAATTTCCGACTCAGTGGCCGCCCCTCGTAGCAGGGCAGCACTGTCCTCTTCGATCCTCCGGAGGGGTGCCGACTGCTGCCCTCCCCCTCCAGCTCGGAAAATCCTCGACACCCAGGCGCGCAGGGCGTCGGCGTGACCATTGAGCATGTAAGCAACAATGTTTCCCGTTGCTCCAGTAATGATCGCAAGCGTTGCTTCGTCCAACATCTACACCGCACCTTTCACGCGTCGCGCGCATGGGCGCACGCCGATCTGACTCCGTGTGTCGCGTCAACTACAAACGCACTCGACTCTAGGGGCGGGGTGCGACGCGAACCTGTTACGACACCCCTCGGTCGCGCTACATACGTGCGCCTTGATCAGATTAAGGGGCTAATTGTCGCATTAGCCAGATGAAGCGGCGAGGCTGGTAGCGTTCGCCTCGTAGGCAACGGCAAGAAGTCGCTGCGCCGTGCGCTCGGTTATGCCGAGCTGCTGAGCCAGCGCGACACCGAGACCGCGCCGGTCACGCCCGGCGCGGTCCGCCTCGGCCAGGAGCGCGATGGCGGCGGAGAGCCGGGGGTCGTCGGCGTACGGGTGCGGTTTGCGGGCACCGGTGGTGCCGGGGGTGCGGCCGGTGGACTGCCGGCCCGTCCGGGCGTCGGCCACGGCCCACACGGTGCGCCGAAACCACAGACGACGCACCCGCCCGTCCGGCAGCGTCTCGACTCGGTCGGGGTGGTTGTACAGGGTGTCAGGCAGGTTGCGGTACGAGCCGTAGCCGAGGACCCTCGCCGCCGCGCCCGAGCCGATGAGGTCGTCGGAGTCGCCGCGGCGGTCGACCCTCGTCAGCTCGGCGCGTTTCGCCGCCTGGTGCGCGGTGTGGAATGCCTCGATGTCGTCGAGCCAGAACCACTCCCGCCCGTCATGCTGGAAGCCTTCGGGAAAGCCGAACCGGGCGCGGTGGCGGTGCCAGTGGTTGACCGTGGAGTACGCCGCGCCAGTGTGCGCGGCGACTCCGGCCCGGTCGAGGGCGATCCGTGCGCCGATCATGCGTCGTGCCACGCCCCCATCCTCCCTCCGGTGCCGGGTCGCTGCCGGTGCGGTGGCATCGAGCGGGTGTGGCTCGCCGTAGGATCGGCGGCACGCCCTGACTCGGGTAGAAGCGGTCTTGTATCCGTAGGCGGCCCGGAGTGGGCGAGGTGGCCGGTCGGGGTTGCACGCACCCTTGGGTGCGCCCGCCGGCCACCGACCCACCCCGGTTACTTCGGTGGGCGCAGCACTTTCCAGGCCACCTGCGCCATGCGGTCGATGCGCAGCGCGGCCAGTTTCGCGCGGGTGGCGGGTTTGAGCGCGTCGTACACGGTCAGGATCGCGGCGGCGGTGGTCGCGTCCACCAGCACCCCGTCGATCTTGCGGCACGCACCGCGCTTCGCCTCTCGGAGCAGCTCGATGACGCGGGGGTCACCTGCTGTCGCGTCGTCCGGAAGCGCGTCGATCTCGGCCAGCCCGTCGCAGTCGGGACAGGTCACGAGGTGGGGGTCCTCGGTGACGTGGCTCCACGGCACGTCGGCAGCGCCGCACACCGGCCCCATCCGGCGGCGGGCCTTCGCGTGCGTGAGGGCGGGCCATCCGTGCCGCCCCGTGATGTCGGTCATGGTGCCTCCCCCGCCCGGTGGGTCCAGATGCCGAGCGGGTGGCCGGGGGCGATGCGGCCTCGGCCAGGGGCGAGGGTGTCGAACACGCCGGAGTACCGCTCGTGGAGCTGGCCCCGGGTCCGCATGAGGTGCTTGCCTCGGGTGAGCTTCGCGGGCAGGGCCTCGACCACCCGGCCGATCAGCCCATACAGGTCCCGGGCCTCGATGAAGTCGGCGCACCCGTCGCAGGCCGACCAGCCTTCGCCCCACGCCTGGGTGAAGGCGTGCTCGGTGTCGGTGCGGCGTACCCGTGCCGCATGGTGCTGAGACTGGTAGTCGCCTACGGCGATGACCTGTGCGGTGACTCGGCGGGCGTCGGTGATCTGGTTGGCACACCGGTAGATCCAGGCGGCCCCAGGTGCGGAACAGAAGTCACACTCGATGATCGGATCGGGGATCTCCGTGATGGGTGCGGGCTCGGGGCGGTGGTCGCTGCGCTGGCCGCGCTGCTCGGCCGCGTGCAGGTATTCGACGATCATGCCCAGGTTGTTGAAGCGGACGTTGAGCGCGCGGCGGCAGCGGCGGCAGTAGAGCGACTCCGGGACCGGCGCCGTGCTCACGTCGAGCGCTGCCGCCTCGGGGAGTCGGGCGGATTCCTCGGGGTGCGGGGAGTGCGGTGGCATTACTGGTCGCCTCCGTCCTGAGGGCGGGTGAGCTGGGGCCGGGTGGGATTGGCGGGGCCAAGGATCAGGCCGAGACGCAGAGTCGCGAGGTCGACCAGCCGCCGCAGCAGGCTCGCGGTTCCGGCGCTGAGGTCGGCGTCGTAGTCGTGGGCGATGCGGCAGGCGTCGCGTACCGCCTCGGCCGCTGTGGTGAGTGCGGCCTCCAGGGCGGCGCGGTCGTCGGCCCGGGTGGCTCGCCTGACGTTCGCGGCCGGGTAGGTGCGCTCGTCGCCGTTGGGGAAGCGGAGGGTGTAGCTGCGGGCGTAGGTGGTGTGCGGGGTGGAATAGCGGACGTCGGTAACGGTGCCGAGGCGGTACTCGACCGGGTCGGTCGGCGTGATCACCCGCGCGGTGTCGCCGTACTCCAAGGATCGGTACATCACAACTCCGTTCAAAGGGGGGTGAGGGCTAGCTGGTGGGGTGGTCGAGTTCGCCGCCGGTGGCCGGGTGGGGTGGGAAGGCGGGGAGGATGCCGGTGAGGGTGCCGCCGGTCTGCTCGTCGGTGATGGCGGCGCAGGCGATGAGTGCGGCTCCGGCGGCGAGGGCCTGGGCCGGGGTGTACCGCACGCGGACGGCGCGGGTGCCGTCGAGGGTGGTGGCGCGGACCTCGACGCGGCCTCGCTGCCAGGTGGCCACGGGAAGCTCGGCGTCCGGTACAGCGGTCATCGTCCCGCGCAGTGCCTCCCGCAGCGCGGCGCGCAGGTGCTCGCGGCGGCGAGCGGCGATTGCCTGCCAGTCCGACGCCTTCTTCGTGTGCGCCGTGTGGTCGTCTCCGGCGCAGGAGGCCGCGCGGGCGTGGAATCGTTCGGCGTTGCCGATTGCCTGGGCGAATTCGGCAGCGAGGTCGAACAGTCGTTCTGGGTTCATGGCGATACTCCGTGGTGAGTCAGAGGGGGCGTCGCCCCGGTGTGCCGCGCGGTCCCGGGTCGGACCGATGGCCGCGCGGCATACCGGGCGACGGTCAGGAACGGGCGACCGGCGGGCCGGCGGCACCGTCCGGGGTGGCCTGCCGACCGGTGGACCCGGTAGGGGCGAACGGGGGTGCGGCCTTCACGTGCGGCAGGCCGGGATCGAGCTTCTGACCGATGCGGTCGAGCACGATCGCCCCGTTGGCGGTCATGTGCGCGCCCACGGCGAGGGCCTGCGCGCCGGTGAGCAGCACGACGAGGCGGCGGTCCGAGGTGTCGTGCACGTGCAGCTCGACGTGGCCGTTGGTCAGTGGCCGGACCGGCATGAACCGCTCGACCTGCGCCGCGCCGGGCAGTCCCGCGCGGATCGCCTTGACCAGTTCCCGCCAACGCTCGTCGACGAGTGCGTCGAGTCGGGCGGCGCGTTCGGTCAGGGTGGCGTGTTCGTCGTGGCTGGTGGAGTGTCCGGCCAGCGCGCGGGCGACCTCAGCCCGCGCGAACTGGGCGCACACATCGTTGACCAGCGCGATCACGGCCGAGTCGGTAGGCACCGAGGCGGGCGGTGGCGCGACGACCGGCTCGGTACGGACCTTCGCCGTGCCGGTTGCGCTGTACGCCCCGGTGACAGGGCCGGGCTTGTTCCTCTTCTTCCGGCGTCGGAACCATGGCCAGCGCATCTCAGACCGCCAGCAGCTCGAACGCGCGGGCCTTCAGGTCCGCACCGGCCCCGGTCAGCGCCCGCGAGGCGCGGGCGAGGTCGGTCTTGGCGGGGGCGAAGTGGTCCACGTACTCGGTGATGGCCTGGTAGCCGGCCCACCGGGTGCCCTTGATCGCCTTCTGCGTGTCCGCGTCGCGGATGAGGTAGCGCAGCGTCGCGGTGCGCTGCTTGGCGTTGTTGCGCGCCGTGTCGGAGGCGTCGTCGGCGAGGGGCCACACCTGCGCGACGATCTTCTCGAACTCGCCCATGGTCAACGACTCGTTGATCATCTTCTCGGCTTCGGCCTCGAACGCGTCGAACGCCTTCCACATCAGGCCGAGGGCCTGCCGCGCCTCGGCGATCTTGCTGGTCACGTTCGAGGTGTGCCGGAACGTGTACGAGCTGCGCGACCGCTGGTAGGCGAGGGCCTGGGTGTTCGCGCATACGATCCGTACGGGGGTGGCGTCGAGGCGAAGCGCGGCGGTGCCGTCGTGGGAGGTGGTGGCCGCGAGGTACAGGTCCATGTCGTCCACCCCGGCAATCCGCATCGCGGTGGGCAGCTTCATGGTCACGAACACCGACCGGCCCTTGCGCATGGAGCCGGCGGTCTCGAAGTGCGCGCCGGAGGCGTCGACCAGGAGGTTGAGGGTCTCGGCGACCTGCTCGTTCTGCACCACGCTGTAGTCCTCGCCGACCACGCCGAGGTACTCGGTCTCGCCGGTGGCCGGGTTGGTGCGTACGGTCATGTACTTGTCGGGGCAGTCGACCTTCGTCACCCCGCGCTCGGTGACCTCGATGCCCTGAAGGGCGATCTTGCGGACCTCCCAGCCGCCGAGCCACGCCTTGCTCATGACCTCCTGCGCGGTCATGCACGAGTCGGTGACGGTGCCGAGTTGGTGCCAGGCGGTCAACCGTGCGGAGGCGAAGGCCGTCTGACCGTTGGCGAGAGTTTCGAGTTCGTGTGCCATCGTGGCACCCCTTCCGGCTTGTAATTTCGGGCGGGCGGCGGGGCCGGGGGTTGCCACCCCGGCCGCGCCGTCACTAACAATGTTTCCTGCCTCTATCCGCCGATCAAGACGATCGGTTCGAGTCGATGAAGGTTTCTGCGGCGAATCTGACGCCCACCGCCGGGCGTGGCCTACCGGGTGTCGGTGGCCCGGCGTAGCCGCCCGTCCGGCCCGTACAGGTAGGTGTGCACGGTCTTGAACGGGGCCGGTAGGTACACGGTGAACCCGTGTTCGGGGATGAACCGGGTTCGGTAGGTGCGGGTGATGCCCAACAGGTACCGGTCGGGTTTGTCGCCGTGCGACCCCGGCGGGATGATGCCCGCCCCGGGCCGGTCGGCACGGGCGCGGCGGTGCCGACCGAGCGCGATGTGTGGGCACAGCGACAGGGCGGCAGTCATGCACTCGGGGTGCCCCGGCGGATCCGCGTAGCGCATCAACTCGGCGGCCCTCGGTCCGCCGAGGAACGCCACCCAGTAGCCCATGGGCTCACCGCACAGCGAGCACCTTCGTTCGACCGCGAGGCGGGTCGAGACGGTGGTGTTGATCGTGGTGAAGTCCACGTGCGACCCGCCACCGGGGTTGGGGTGGATGTTGACCGGCGGGATGGGCAGGCCGCGCCGCGCGTCGTGGGGACGCGCGGCCAGCGAGGGCGGGATGTCGGGCCGGTCGGCGGTGGCCGATGGGCCGGTCACGGGGCACCGGCCGCGCGGGTGGACCGGGTATCGGTCACGGTGACGTGGGGTAGTTGTGACCGCAGTACGGCGTGTGCCTGTTCCCATTGCGCCTCGGTCAGGGGCAGTGTGAAAGGTTCGAGGTTCGCGGCGGTCATCGTCACGGCCATGATGTCGGCCTCGTCCGCCGAGTCGAACACGGCCACCATGTCGCCCCCGGCAACCATGTAGACGCGCCGGTCATCGGCGGGCCGGGACACCGGGGCGGTACGGCGGTGTTCGGCCAGCCACCGGCCGACCACCTCGGCCGGGTCGCCGGTCAGGGTGCCGGTGTCGTAGCCCTCGCTATCAAGCCACGCTAGGTGATCGGTGACGGTCCAGTCGGGATGGATGAGCCACGATTGCCGTACGGCCTGCCAGATGGTCAGGCGTGCCGGTGCGCCGATCGGGTCCGCCGGTTGTGAGCCGTTCGGGCCGGGCACCGGGCATAGCGGGGTGCCGTCGAGGTGGGACGTGGCCGGGCGTGAGGCGAATCCGTCGAGGGGCCAGCGACGCGGCGGCACGGGCCGGGCCGGTTCGGCGCATTCGGGGCAGCGCAGCGCCCCCGGCGCGGCCGTGGGGCCGTGGGGGTGGTTGTGGGGGGTGGTCATGGCCTGTTCCTTCCGTGGTGTTTGTGGGTGGCGTGCGGGTGCCGGGGCCGGGCATGGTGCCCGGCCCCGGCGGGGCGGTTGGTCAGGCCGCCACCGGCACGGCGGCGGCCTCGTCGGCACCGGCCTCGTCGGCGCTGGTCTCGTCACCGGCGGGCGGGGTGGTGTCGGTCTGCGGCGGGGCCATGAACGCGCGGACCTCGGCGGTCGGGGCGGGCGGGTTGTCCGCGAGGGCGTAGGTTTCCGGGGCCTCACGGGTCAGGACCAGCACCCCGAACCCGGTCAGCTTCTCCATGCCGTTGCGGACCGCCCCGGGGCTCCGTCCGCCGATCTCACGGGCGACGGTGCCCGGGGTCACGTCGTGGCCGGGGCCGAGGTCACGCATGAACGCCTCGACCCGGTTACGCAACTCGTTCTTGCCCAACTTGGCCGACCCGTCGCTGTTGATCTCACCCATGGTGCGGCCGGTGCCGTTGGCGCGGCGAGCCGAGGGACGGCGGATCTTGCGGGTGTGACCGCACGTCGGGCACGTGCTGTGCGTCGGGGCGTTAGCCGGGTCCACCGTGGCGAGGTCACCGTCCCCGATCACCCACAACTCGTCACCGTCCTCGGTGACCGGCAGGCGACGGGCCGCACCAGCAACCTCCATCGCGGCGAGGATCGTGTCACCCATCGCCACCGACAGACCGCTTTCCCCGATCGCCGCGTCAGCCGTGATGCCGTCCGGGTGACCACCGAGCACACCAGCCATGATCAACACCTTGAGGTCGGGCTGACGCGGGGCGACCGGCGCACCGGACACGGGCGCGCCGGACACCGGGGCCTCGGGCAGGGGTGCCTCGTCGGCCGTGACCGTCGCCGGGTCGGTCGGCGGGGTGTCCTCGGCCGTCGGCTCGTCGGCGGTGGCCGGGCCGTCGTTGTCGGCGGTGGGCTCGTCGGCCGTGTCCGGGGTCGCGTCCGTGGTGGCCTCGTCGTCGGCGGTGCCCGTTGCCGGGTCGGTGGCCGGGGTGTCGCCGGTGGGCGTCGGCTCGTCGTCGGCGTTCGGGTCGGCGGTGGTGGTCTGCCAGGTGTCGGCGCTCTTGCGGTTACCCTTGGCCGGGTCGGGGGTGCGGGTGGCGGTCCCGGCGGTTTCCATGGCGGTGAGCGCCTCGGTGACGACCGGTAGCGGCAGGTTCGCCTGTCCGGCCAACTTGCGGGCGGTGACGCCGGGGTAGGTGCGCAGCGCCTCGGCGACAGCGGACCGGGCCTCGTCGCTGCCGGGGGTGAGAACGATGTTTGCGGTCATGGCAATACACCTCCACAAAATGGGGTCGACAAATAGCGATTCCGCGTACGCGTGATGCGCATTGTTTGCGGTTCCGCCGGGGCGGTTTTTGTTGCCCACGTCCATGGACCCTCTGCACACGACGATTGTCAACCCCGTTGCGCAAGACTCTTTACGGGAATCACCCCGCACCGCTTCCGTTCTCGATTCTGGAGCCGCTACCGCCGCCCGAAACGCCATTTGGCGGCCCCACGTCCGACGCTGCGGAACGTTCGGCGCGGCTCCCTGGTGCTGCATAGGTTGGGCGGCACGGTGGCCGCTCACACCGTCTTACGGGGTCGCGGTTTCCGGGTAGAAACGACAACGCCGCGCGCCCGGCGGACCGGATGCGCGGCGCTCACCGCAACCCGCGCGGGCCTTCTTGAACTGTGCGGAAAATCACTTCACGAATCTACAGGGCCACGCCCTTTTGACGCATGAAAGGAACCGGGTCAACGGCATTGTTCTCGGTGGCGGGATAGCCTTCGTGGATCTCGTAGTGCAAATGCGGACCGGACGAGTTCCCGGAACTCCCGACGTGGCCGATAGGCTGCCCCGCTATCACGCTCTGCCCTACTCGGACAGTCGGCTGTCGCACCATGTGGCAGTACCGCGAAACGACGTCGCCCGCGTGGCGGATCTCCGTATACCAGCCGCACCCGCCGAGGCCGGGGTAGCCGTCGCTGTCGCACGGCATCGGGCCGCCGGTGGGGTCCCACGAGCTGCCCCCGATGTTGCACCGGACGCGCACCACGACGCCACCAGACGCGGCCCGGATGACGGTGCCTTTCGGGGCCATGATGTCGACCCCGTCGTGGCCGGGCCGGTCGCTGGTGCGGAAGCCGGAGCCTGCCGTGCCCGCCACCGGGCGGGTCCACCCGGAGGCACTGATCGGCGCGCCGTCGCACACGGGCAGCGTCCCGCCGGTGTACGCCGTCACGATCTCGGTTGCCCGCGTCTCGTGTCGGGCGTAGGCGTCCGGGTACGCCGACCGTTGCACCTTCTGTGCCGCGTCGGTGAGCGGTAGCCGTTCCCACCCGGGCACGGTGACGAGGCGCTCGTAGAACTTCGCGGCGGCGTACTCGGGGTTCATGATCTGTTCCGGGGTGCCCCATCCTTGCGACGGTCGCTGTTGGAACAACCCCAACGAGTCATGATCGTTGTCCGGGCCGAGATACCCGTGGTTGATCAACGAGGATTCCTGGAGGGCGGTCGCCACGGCGATCACCCACCCGCGCACCGGTACCCGCAACCGCTCACCCACCGTCACGATCACCGAGGCGTTACGGGCCTGCTCAGCCGACAACCCCGCCGGGGTCGCGCCCGGTGCCGTGACCGCCCCGACGCAGCTACCCCCGCCTCCACCGCCACCGAATACGGACGAGACGACACCGGCAGTAGCCGAGGTGAGCAGCAGCAATGCCACGGCTACCCCGGTCGCGACCCACAGGGCTACCCGTCCCACGACGCACCGCCCCCGGTCGGCGTAGGTAGGTCGGCCAGACGCACCCGGTCGGGGTGCCCCACGATGCGCCAGACCGGCCCCGGCGGGCCGCCGGACGCGGCGGCGTGGTCGGCGGCGGCGGTGGCCACGGTCACCCCGTCCGGCACCCCGACCCCGGCCCGCCGGAGGTGGGCGTGCAGGTTGGTCTCGCGGGTGGTGGTGGGTAGCCAGAACAGCACCGGGTACGCGCGGCGGGGCGGTAGTGCGGCGTAGCCGGTCAGCTTGCCCACCACCCGGGAAAGGGTTTCGGTGCCGAGGTCGGCCTCGACCCAGAACGGCACCGCACGCCCGTTGTCGGCCCACACGCCGTGTCCGTCCGGGCGGACCAGGTTGCCGCACGCCTCCCGGCAGCGTGCCTCGTTCCACCACCGCACCAACCGCGCCCCGGGGTACGTACGGGCGTGCCCGGTGAGCGCGACGAAGAACCCGTTCACCGTGAGCAGGTGTGCCAGCGTCGGGGACATGGCGAGTCGGGCGGTGGCGTCACGCACAACGGCGGGACGGGGCAGCGTTTCGCCTCGTCCGGCAGCGAGCAGTGCCGCGCCGACCGGGCCGAGGGTCCACCTCCACGCTTGTGATCCGGGGCGTTGGTAGTGGCGGAACCGGTCGAGGATGTCTCGATCGTGGAGGGTGTTGAGGCGGTTGCGGGCTCGGCCGACGGAGCCGAAGGCGAGGTCGACGAGCTGGTCGGTGGTGAAGGTTCGGTGCTGGTCGAGCAGGTCGAGCAGGAGTCGGTCTCGGGGGGTGAGTCGGCCGAGTTCGGCGGCCACGACGGACGCCGTGAGGCGGAGACTGCCGGTGGCAGATGTGCGGGTAGGAGGGATATCTCTTATCAGTCGGTTCCGGTCCACGAGTCCTCCTCACCGCCGTCCACGTGCGCGTACGACGCGTTCATGGGGGTGTGTTCACCCGGTGGTTCGTGGTCGTTGCGTTCCTCGTTGGATCGCTCGTTAGACCTCTCGTTAGAACCCTCGCCCTGAACAGCGAAGGTGTTGCGCCCTACCAGTTCCACCGCCGTGTCCTCGGTGGGTGCCGAGGGTTCGGCCTTGGGGGCGGCGGTGGCGGTCTCGCCGAGCAACCGGTGACGTTCCTTCATGGCGAGGCCGGTGTGGTCACGGGCCGCGTGGCGCAGCTCGCCGGCTCGTCCTGGCACGGCCGGTGGTGGGGGCTCGGTGTCGGCGGTGACCGGTGGCACGACCCTTCCGCCCGCGACCGGACGGAGGACGACTTCGTAGCCGCCGAGGCGGATCAGGTCCCCGTCATCGAGATACGGCCGCAGGTGCCGGGCCTGGTCGATGGCGTCGCGGGGGGCGAGGGCGAAGTACACCTTGTTGCGGGCGTTGGCGTCGATCGCCTCCACCATGTCCCCCGACAACTGGCCAAGGTACTGGTGAGCGAGGACGAACGAGGTGTGCAAGCCGCGGGCCTCGGCGAGGGCGTCATCGATGCCGATCGGCAGGTGCAGGAAGTTGTGGCACTCGTCCAACACGATCATCGCGTCGGGACGCTCGTCCTCGGGGATGCGGGCGCGGGCGGTAGTCGCCTGCCACAACCCGGCGAGGAGCAGGGAACCGACGAGACGGGTGCCGTCCTCACCGATGACGCCCTTGGGTAGCCGAGCGAGCATGATGCCGCCGTCGAGGATCTCGGCGAAGGAAAACGTGGTGGCCGGCACCCCAAACAAGCTGTTCGCCATGGGATGCGCCAGAACGAGACGTAGCCGGGACAGCAGCGGGGCAATCAGACCGGATCGCTGGGCGGCGGGCAGCTCGTTGAACCCTTCCCAGAACTCACCGAGGGTGTTGCCTTCCCAGGCGTTCAGCTTGCTGGTGGCGGCGTTGACCCGTGCGGTCCTCCACTTCGAGTCGGACAGCAGCCGCGGTAGCTGGGCGAGGGTGGCGCCTTCGACGTGGGCGAGGGTGAGCAGGCCGTGGTAGCAGATGTCGGCGGTGCGGTGCCCCCACCAGCGTGACCACACCTTCGCCATCACCGCTGTGAGGTTCGCGGCCACGTCGTGCTCGCTGCCGCCGTGCACGGCCGGGTCGAGCAGGTTGATCGCCGGTGGCGCAATCTTCTCGTCGGGGTCGATGAGGACCAGGCGGTCACCGCAGTTCTTCGGCAGCCGGGCCAGGAGGTCTCGGATGAGGTCGCCCTTGGCCGGGTCGAACGCGGCCACGCCGCGCCCGGCTTCGACGTCATCCAGGATCATCCGCATCAGCAGCGTCGTCTTACCCGTGCCGGTCGGTCCGAGTGCGTGGATGTGGAACCGGCAGTCGGCCAAGGAGATCCCGACCCGCATCGGCGGGCCGGCGTTGGCGACGCCGATGACTTTGCCGCCCAGGCCCTGCCGGTCTTCGACCGGCACCAGGTTCAGCCGGCGCCCGTCCGGGCGAGGGGTCGGAGCCATGGCGTTGGGGTTGGTCTTGTTCATGGGGTGCTCCACGCGGTTGGCGGGTCGTCGGCGTTGGGCTCGGCTTGCTCTGCCGGGCGAGGGTGTGTGTCCCGCTCGGTGGCCCGGAAGATGTCGCGGGTCGCGGCCCGGCGGCGTGACGCCGCGCCGGGCAGGCCATAGGCGGCCGGTTCGGCGGGCAGCCCGGCGAGGGCGGCGGCTTCCGCCACGGACACCAGGCTCATCCGTGCCTCGGGCACCCACCGGTCGGCCGCCGCGATCACGCCGGATCGGAGCCGGCGGCGGGTGAAGTGGGCCGACAGCAGCCCGAACCCGGAGCTGACATCAGCAGCGGCAGCGCGGGCGGCGGGCTTGGTGGGGCCGGCGGCGATGGTGTGCACGGCGACGAGCAGGTGGGGTGCGTCGGCGTACTTTGCCCTCGCCTGCCGGGCCAACTCGGCGGTGTACGGGTCGGTGGAACGGGTGTGCCGCTTCGGGCTCGACGGGCCGGGGGTGACGATGTCCAGGACGCCGATGATCAGCGCTCGTAGCCCGTCGGCGAGCAGCCCGGCGGCGCGAGCGGTGCCTCGGGGGCGACCGGCGCGGTGGGGGTTGGTCATCGCGCGGCGCAGCGTGCGCATCCGGTGGGCGGGTGCTCGGCCGAGGTGGACTTGCAGGATCGCGCCGCCGGTGCGCCCGGCCGAGGCCAGGCCGCCGTAGACCCCCCGGAGCCGGTCCTCTTCGGGTGCGCTTGCGTCCATGCCTCGGCGGTGGGTTGGCGTGGTGTCTTCGACCATGGGTAGCCAGTCCGGCTGGGTGGGCCAGACCGCGAGGGCGGCGTTGGCCCCGATGGTGGGGACGGCCGGTGGGCGGGTCTGTTCAGCGCGGACCCCGGGCCAGCCGCGTTGCAGCAGCCGCACCACGGCGGTCGGGTTGACCCCCGGTGGCAACCACAGTCCGCAGCGCATCCCGTCCGGGTCGGCGGCGACCTCCCACACGAGCCGGGCCGGGCGTAGCGCCCACCGGCGCGGCGCGGGCAGCACCGTGGCGAGGAGCCGCCACAGGCCGATCGTCGCGGCCGGAGTGGCGGTCACGGGCGGGGTGATCTGCAGCCATCGGGCTGCGGCGGCGTGCCGTCGCCAGACGCGCCGCCGCCACAATGCCCACCCGACCCGCACGGCGATGAGGGCTGTCAGGGCGGCGAGGAGCAGCGGCCACCGGTCGCGGACGAGACGCCACACGGCGTCGGTGGCGTCGATGCCCCCGGACCCGCACACCAGCTCGCCCACTATCGAGTCGGGCACTCCGCCCTGGCCGGGCACACAGCCATCGGGGGCCGATGCCGGCGAGGGCGGGAATGCGGACAGCGTGGAGGAGAGAACCATCGGGAACTCCGATCGGCAGTGGGGAAGGAGGCTCGCGGGCGGGATCAGCGGCGGCGGGCAGGCGGGCCGGTGACCGGGCCGGTGAGGATCAACTCGTGCTCGGCGGGCGAGGCATGGCTGTGGAAAGCCACCCGCGCCGACCCGGCCGTGAGGAGCGCGTCGCCGCGTTGGCAGGACAGCAGGAACGCCCGTTCGCCGTCGGTGAGGCCGAACGCCTCGGCCACCGCGTCGATCGCCTGCGGCGCCTGCCGCAGCAGCACCTGCGTGGCGGCGTTGGAGACGACGGCACGGCCAGTCTTGGTGGCGAGCACGTCAGCGGCGTCCTGGGTCACGACGGTCAACCCGACGCCGTACTTGCGCGCGGACTTGGCCAGGGTTTCCAGGAACACGCCGCCGCGCCCGCCAGACAGCAGTTTCCACGCCTCGTCCACCAGCACCATCCGCAGCGCATCAGGCCGCTGACCGGAGGCGGTCGCGCCGCGTACGGTGCGCCAGATCGTGTCCAGGGTGAGCAGCGTCCCGACCGGATGAAGCTGTTCGGGGAGGTCTTTGATGGCGAACACCACCAGGTGCCCTCGGGCGGCGGTGGTGGTGGGGCCGTCGAACAGACCCTTCATGCTGCCGGAGACGTAGGGGTGCAGTCGGGCGGCGACGCGGCGGCCGGCGTCGTCGGTGTCCTCCAGCGCGGCCATCACATCACCGATGAGTGGGGCCGGTCGCCTCCAGGTGCGCGGGTCGGTAGTGATGCCCTTGGCCCGGTACGCGGCCAGCACGGCGACGTCGAGGGAGCGGGCCTCGTCGCCGGGCAGTGGGGCGGTGACGGCGGTATCGCCGCTGCCCATCACGGTCACGAGCGTGTGCAGGAACCGTGCCCGGTCGTTGAGGGCATCGTCGTTACCCGGCGGCAGGTCGAGAGGGTTGATCTTCACACCAGCCGCGCCGAGCCGGATGACCGTGCCGCCGACCGCATCGGCCAGCCGCAGGTACTCGTCTTCAGGGTCGATGACGAACGCCTGCACCCCGAGGCACAGGTTGCGCAGCAGGTCGAGCTTGGCCAGGTACGACTTGCCTTCCCCGGATCGGGCGAGGATGACCGCGTTGTAGTTGGACTGCGCCCACCGGTCCCACACCACGACTCCGGCCGAGTACAAGTTCAACCCGAACAGCACCCCCATACCGCTGTCCCCAGCGGTGTCCGGCAGGTCCGGGCTGGTGAACGGAAAGCTCGCGGCAAGGGCGTCAGTGTCGAAGACCCGCTTCATCCCGAGCGCGTCGAACGCGAGGGGTAGGCCACTGATCCAGCCCTGCAACTGACGCCACGTCACCGGCGCGGTGGCCAGCAGCAACGAGGAGGCCAGGGACCGCACCTCGGCCACTCGGTCGGCCAACTCGTCGGGGTTGGCGCCGTGGACAGTCAGGTACAGACTGAGGCGGAACAGCCGGGCTTCGCCTCGGGCGACACGGGCGGCCAGCTCGGCGGCGTCGGCCGCAGCGGCGTCGAGGTCGGGATCGTCGAGGCGGCCCTTGGCCGCATCCTGCCGGCGGGAGGACTCGAACCGGCCGCGCTGCTTCCGCAACCGCTGCGAGGCCACCGCCGGCGCGACAGGCTCGATGTGGAAGGCGGCGTCGACCAGGCCCGGGTAGGACAGGATCGGCTCCGCCCACCCCGGGCCGACCTCAGCCGGGTAGCCGACGACAGCCAGGGTGGCGCTGTAGCCGTCCCCGACCCGCACGTATCGGCCGTCGACCTCCACGGCGTCCGGGGAACCGGGCAGGATCGCGGCAGACTCAGGCAGGGCGGACCGCCGCTTCGGCAGCAGCGCGGACAGCAGTCTCACCGCTGGTCACCTCCGTCAGATGGGGCGTAGGGCGTGAGCGCTGGGGCGGTGGGGTCGAGGCTGGCCGCGAGCCGCACCGTGGCCTCCGGCTCACCAAGGACCCGGGCGGGAACCTCGCAGCCGGCGAGGGCACGCACCGCCTCGGCCGCTGTGTGCGCGGTATGGTGCGCGCCGCGTCGGCTGCGCACCGCGACGGTGATCTGCCGGTGCAGCAACTCCCGCCGCGCGGCCAGGTCATCGAGGAACGCAACGTGCGCGTGGGCGGCCTCTTCCAGGGCGGGATGCGGCAGCCCCGGGGCGGCGGCGAGGAACCGGTCGGCCAGGTAGGTCAGGTCGACCCGCTGCGCCCGCACCACGATCTGCGCCGGGCCGTCGAGGCTGTGCAGCCACCGCGCGAACCCGGCCACCAGGCCGTTCTGCTCACCTGGTGTCCGCAGGCCGAAGGCCACCGTCGAGGCGGCGACCAGGCCCGTCGTGCCATCCGGGCCGAGGTCGATCAGCCCGTCGCCGGTGATGCCCTTCGCGGGCAGCCGCAGAGGTGCAGGCAGCGGCAGCCGGTCACCCGGCCCGGCGGCGGTCTGCACCCACGCCGGAGCCGGGACGACCGGCCCATCGGCCGGGACGAGCCGACGCGGACTGCGGCGGTGCCGCAACGCCGCGAGGAACCAGGCGTCGAGGCTGACGCCGTCTCGGCGGCCGACCGCGAGCAGGAACGCCCCAGCCGCAATCGGCATCGCCCCTGCGAGGAACACCACCGGATGCACCACCGTGGCCACCGCCGTCCACGCCGCGTAGAGCAGCAGGCCCGTGACGGCCAGGATCACCAACTGCCGTCCCGACATGCCGAACGCGAGCCTGTCCGGCCGCTCGATGTCTGCGGGAACCCTAGCCCTCATCGGGGCCTCGTCACTGTGGCGGCTCACCGCTGATCACCCCTCGGCTTCGATGAAGAACCCCGCACCGGACCGGACGACCGGGACGGCGGGGACGGGGACGGGACGGCGGACGGACCTGCCGATGTCACACCGCCCGCCGGGGACGGGGACGTTCGCGGCGGGGACGGAAACGCCGACCGCCGACCGTCCGGGGACAGCGGGACGGACGACACCGGCGGACGGGGCCGGGGCGTGCTGGGCGTGGCTGCCCGCCGAACGGCGGACGGGGTGCCCGGGTTGGCGGCGGCTTGCCCCCTCGGGGTAGCGCGTCGCGCCGCCGTGGGCCGTGTCCCGGGGGTCGAGGCTCGTCGTGGCCCGCCGGGTGCCGGTGTGGCCTGGGCTGCGGAGAACACCGGCGTGACCGGGGCAGGTGGCCGGCGCGGCGCGCTCTGCGGCGCTGGCGCGGCCGAGAATCTCACGGCTGGTGCCGCGCCTCTGGGTGCTGGTGTCGGTGCCGTGGTCGTGGCGTCGCTGAAGGCGACTCGGGCCGGTGGGGTGTTCGGGGACGGCACGCTCGGGTGGGGCGGGGTTGGGTGGGAGAACGGTGCCGCCGGGACACCGCCGGACGGGGCAGGGGTCGGTGTGGACGGGGCGGACGGGTGGCTGAAGGTGGGGGCGGCGTTCGTCCCGGACGGCGCGGGCAGCGGCGTGTGGGTGGCCGGGGCGTGGCTGAAGGCCACCGGTCCCGGCGAAGGCGGGGGGACGGGAGTCGGCCCCGGACGGGGCGGGCGCGGTGGACGGGGCGGACGGGGTCCACCCGGTGACGGACGGGGGCCGGGCGGACGAGGGGCCGTCCGTCCGCCGGTCCGGGACGGGCTCGCGCCGAGGATGCCGGCCGCCGCACCGAGCGTTTTGATCATGATGAAGGCGTGGACGAGTTGCCCGAGCAGTCCTCGGCCGTTGCGCTGTCCGAGTGGGCCGAGGACGAACTGTCGCATCCAGCCCGGCAGTTTGATCAGCAGCCACAGCATCGTCAGGCACACCACGATGCCGAGGAGCCCCTGCCCGGTCGCTGGTACGCCCAGCACGGTCGGTCCGGCGGGGGTGAGGAACACCTTGACGCTGGCCATGACGACGACGGCTTGACCGAGTTGCAGGCCGAGGCAGGCCAGCGTGCACCGCCACCACAGGTGCGCCACGCCCTCGGTGAGTGGGCTGGCGTGGCAGATCAACGCCGCCGGGGCGACCCCGAGCAGGATGATCAGCGCCGCCAATCGGAGCACGAACGTGAACTCCAGAACCAGGCACATCACGATCACGGCGATGACCAGCAACGCCATCAAGAACCCCTGACCCTGCAGGGCTTCGTCCACGATCTGCCGGATCGCCGTCGCCGCGCTCGGCCCGTCGATCGTGTTGCCCGCGATGGCCACGGTCAGCGCGTTGGTCAGCTCGATGGCCTTCTGCCCGATGATCAGGCTGCAATTGGCCAGGACCACCCCCACGGCGATGCGGGGTAGCACCTGCTTGAGCCCGTACTGCGTTTGCAGGGTTTCCCGGGCGGTGACCAGGAACCCTCCGGCGACGATGAACAGCACGATGATGCCGTTGGCGACGATCAGGCTGGTTGTCCAGATCGCCTTGACGTGCTCGTTGTTGGTGAGGTCGGGGGTGGACAGCCATGACGCGCCGAGGGCTTCCATCACCGGCTGGAGAGCCTGCTCAGCGGCCCACACCACCAGGTCCACCACGGCCTTGCGGATCTGACCTCCGACGTCGTACCAGGCAGGGTCATCGCTGACGGAGGACTGGCCGGGAGTCGGGGCTGGACCGGGCGCGGGTGCCGGCACGGAGGGAGACGGTTCCCCTCCCGGCGGGCGGACGCCAGGATCAGGTACGCCGGGCGTTGGCGACGTGCCGGGTGCGGTAGCGGGCGGGCCGGGTGCCGGGCTCGGCTCGGCGTGCGCCGGTCCGACCCCGGTCAGGGCAAGTCCGGCGAGGATCATGCCGCCGAGCAGCAGCAACGACACCGGTCGGACCGGGCGGCGGGATCGGAGCGTGAGGGCACTCATCAGGCCACCCACGCGCCGACGATGGTCACGAACAGCGGCGCGAGCAGCGCGAGGGCGTAGCCGATCGCGGCGGACCGCAGCGCGAGCTTGGCCTTCTCGACCTCACCGGGATCGCCGTTCGCCGCCAGGTACCGCAGGCCGCCGACGGTCAGGAACAGGGTGGCGACAGCGACGAGGATGCCGACGAGCCACGTGCGGATGTTGTTGGCGACCTGCTGGATCGACTCGGCGGCCAGCACCACCGCAGCGGGCTCGGCCGCCCACGCCACGGTCGGCACGGCAACGAGCGCTGCCGTCACCGCGGCGGCGTTGAGGAGTAGTAGCACGGCGCGGACAGTCCGAGGACGGCCTCGGGGCGGACGGCGGACGGAAGGCCGTCCGCGCTTGCCGGCCCCGAGGCGGCGGTTCGCCGCCTCGGGGCGTGGGAAGGGGTGGGGATTCATCAGGTTGGGCACCTCCGGTGCACACGCCGACGCAGCCCGCAGCGGGGCGTGGGTGCGCGAGTGGGTGGCGAAGGCGGGACCGGGCGGTGCGGGGTGACCTGTGGTGCCGACCGGCGCGGCCGTCCTCCTCACCAGAGATGGCGGGTGGGCCGGGGACCGTGCGGGGTGTCAGCGCCGTCAGCGGTCCGGTCGGAACATGGTCACCTGCGCGGAAGAGTCCCGCACTAGGGGATTACAAATCCGAGCCCCGGATTGGAAAGCCGCAGCTCAGGAAGGCTGCTTACGGACGCTTCCGGGCGGTGGACGCGTCGAGGACCACCGTCGCCGTGGCTTCGTTGACCACGTCGGTGTAGGGATCGGACAGTTCCCCGGCCTCGATCGCGGCCTTCAGTCGGGCGACGGCGGCGGTGCGCCGCTTGTAGAGGTTCCAGCGAGGCTGACCGGTACGTTCGGCGTAGGCGGTGAGGCTGACCTCTTCCAGGTACGTCGCGCCGATCAGTTCGGCCTCCTGGACGGTGATTGCCCCGGCGGTGACCGCGCGGGCCAGGACGAGATCCGGGTGGCCGTACGGGGCTGGCGGCACCACCGCGCCCGGGGCGTGGTTCGGTGCCCCGGACGAGGCGGGCTCCTGCTCGCGCAGCTCGGCGCGGGCCTTGGAGAACGCGGCGGACAGCAGGTTGCCGACCACGCCCGGCCTGGTGACGTCGACCGTGCTGAGAGCGCGGAGGAAGTGCTCGACGATGGCGGCCTGCACGTCGCCGGTGAACAGCTTCGCCAGCAGGTACGCCTTGAACCGCAGGCCCGGCAACGCGACGCCGACCACACCGGCACGCCACGCCGGATCACCGGTCCGGGCGCGCTGCACGAGCAGCCGCCACGCCGCGTCCCGGGCGGCGTAGCCGCAGGACGGGTGCATCAGGATCGCCGACAGCTCGGGCAGAGCGATGGCCCGGCGGGGCAAGCCGTGGCCGAGGCTGCGACCGTCCACCGACAGCGGGCTCGGCCCCTGCCCCAACAGCCGGAACCGGTACTCGATGTCGCTGAGTAGTGTCTCGCCGCGCGGCCCGGCAGTCGGGCCGGTGGCGGGGGTACGACGATCCATGGTGGTGCTCCCTCGTGATGACCGTGGCCGTCCGGCGGGAGTGCCGGTCGGCGCTGTGCCACCACGCCACCAGGGACTTTGAACAGATCATGAACACTGTTGATCTTGTTCAAGGCGTCTCGACCCGTGTTCAACCCGGCCGTCGCCAATCCCCCGTCGATGCATTTCGACGTCCACCAGTGGACACCCCGAGTCGGGGTGTGTAACCCGTGGTCAGGCTGTTCAAGGCCCTTCAAGCTGGGCGCAGCCACGTCAAGACGGAACCCTTGAACACGCGTCGCCTACGAGGCAGCCACGGGGCGAAGCAGGACGACCACGAGCGGCTTTCGCTGAGGGCACTCAGGCCCCATCTCGATCGTGTTCAAGGCCCCGAGGCGGGGAGCCGCCTCGTGTTCAACCAGATGACGATCTTGTTCAAGCCCGGCGCGGATCTTGTTCAACCGGTCACGGATCGCGTCGGCGGCCCTCACGGGTCGGGTGATGCCGACAGCCGGTGTCTCTATGGCTCTGACCTGCGCGTTCAACCCGTTGAGGATCTTGTTCAACCCGGCGGCGTCGCGCGAGGTACCCGGCTCGGCAGCGGACGCGGTTTCCAATCCGAGGCCCGGATTTGTAATCCCCTAGTGTCAGCGCTTGTCGGCGGACGTGGCCCACACGCCCATGCCGAAGCCCCACTCCACCGCCCCCGACGACCGGCCTCAGCCGGCACCGGTCGGGCTACTCCTTCCCCGAGCCCGCGTCCCGCGCACGCCCCGTCCGGGAGTGCCGCACTGGCACGGACTGTCCCCGAGCCACCTCGCCTACCTCATCCGCCGCTACACCCACGTCCGTGACGTGGTGCTCGACCTCGACGCGCACCCCGCCGCCATCGCCGCGACCGCCTACCTGGACCGAGTACCGGCCCGGCTGGTCACCGATCGCCACGGTCTACACGTGCGGCTCCTACCGCCCACCCCCGAACGCCCGAACCCACACGCCGCACGACGGCACGGCCCATGTGTCGACCTGATCCTGGCGACCCTGCCGCAGGGCGCACAGGGCCTCACCCGAGATGGCATCGCCACAGCAATGAGCACCTGGCGGCCTCTGCTACGCCCCGGCGGTTTCCTGCTGGTTGGACTCACCGCCTCACCGCCTCAGCCGGGCGAGGTCAGCCAGCGGACCTCGGTCATCGCCGCCGCCCGCGCCGCCGGCCTCTTCTACCACCAGCACATCCCCGCTGTGCTGGTCCCGCTGCCCGAGCACGAGCCGCGCACCGCCTCAGGACGCCCCGGCGAAGCCGACGACGGGCGGCGTCTGCTCGCTGGCCGTCATCTACCGACGTTCCGGGACCTGGTCGTGCTCAGGACCACCGCCACCGCCATCGCCACCGGTGAGGAGAACGCCCGTGCCTGAATCTCGTCCGCCGTTGCACCCCGGCGACCCCCACGACTCCGAACCGCCGTACCCCAGCGCGTCCGATCTGGCGGCGCTGCTCACCGAGGGCTACCTCGGCTCGGTCTGGCTCACCGGCCAAACCGCATCGCGTGATCTGCGGCGCGACCGGTACACCCCGGAGTCGTTGACGCACCCCGGCAAGATGCTACCGACCATCCCCCGGTACGCCATCCGCACCTACACCCAGCCTGGTGACGTGGTCCTCGACCCTATGGCCGGCATCGGCACCACCATCATCGAAGCGATGCACCTCGACCGGCACGGCGTCGGAGTCGAGTACGAAGCCGAATGGGTCGCCAAGGCAGCCGACAACATCCGCCACACACTCCAGACCGGGGCACCGGGCCAGGGCGAGATCTATCACGGGGACTCGACCGCGCTGCCGTCCCTGCTGCCGGCCAGCCTGCACGGCCAAGTCTCCCTCGTGATTACCTCACCGCCCTACGGGTCGTCCACCCACGGCCACGTCCGCACCCCTGGCCCGAGGCGCGGCAAGGTCCGCAAGATCAACCACAAGTACGGCGGCGTGGACAACCTCGCCTACCGCAGCCACGGCCAACTCGCCGACGGATTCACCGCGATCCTCGCCGGTTGCCGCCAGCTCCTGCGTCCCGGCGGACACGTCGTCGTCACCGCCCGGCCCTACCGCCGCCACGGCGAGCTGATCGACATCCCCGGCATGGTCGTCGCCGCCGGCATCAACGCCGGCCTCGAACTCGTCGAGGAGTGCATCGCCCTCATCTGCGGCGTCCGCGACGGCGTGATCATCCCCCGGGCCTCGTTCTTCCAGCAGAAGAACACCCGAGACGCCATCGCCGCAGGCGACCCGCAATGGCTCGTCCAGCACGAAGACGTTTTGATCCTCAAAGCTCCACTAATCCCCGAGAGTTCGGCCGAAGCGGCGTCGCGGCGCGAATCCGTACTCGGCCAGCCGCACGCCCTGGGGTGCCACTCGACATCGCCTCGGCCAGTCACCGGCGATGCGCGCCGTGATCACAGGCTTGATGCCTTCACCCCGCCACGCGTGGATCGACGTCCACAACCGGTGCCCCCCGCCAACGCGGGTGGCACCACCGCACCCCCGGCCCACCCGGGCCGGGACGCTGAAAGGACATCCGATCCGTGCCGTCCACCAGGGTCCGTACGACCAGATGCCACCGACCACCGGCGGTCTACCGACAACGACAGGGCGATCCGGCAGCCCGGCCCATCGGCAGGCCGCCGATGACCACGCCGACCACCGCCGAATGGCGGCCCGACCCTCTCTTGACCATTGATGACGTCGCCGTCTGGCTGGGTAAGCCGAAGAACACCCTCTACGCCTGGCACAGCCGAGGCAAGGGACCACGCGCCATCCGCGTCGGCAACACCCTGCGCTACCGACGCAGCGAGATCGAACGCTGGCTCGACGCCCACACCGACCCGGAGCGCTGAGCCATGGCCCGACCTCCACTACCCATCGGCACCTGGGGCGCGATCCGCACCGAAAAGCTCGGCCCCAACCGGTACTGCGCCCGAACCCGATTCCGCGACCACGACGGCAAGACCCGCGACGTCGAGGCCACCGACACCACCGGCCCCGCCGCCATTCGGGCTCTGAAGGTCAAACTTCGCGACCGAGTCACCCCGAACGACGACGAGATCACCAGGGATACCCACGTCAGCGTCCTCGCAAGGCTCTGGTTGGACGAGATCACTGCGGAGGAACGTGTCACGCCGCAAACGATCAGTAGGTACGAGATCAGCGTGCGTGTCTCGATCGAGCCCGCCCTCGGCGAACTGCGTATCCGAGAGGCCACCGCAGGCCGCCTCGACAGGTTTCTGCGCAAGATCGCCGAGGACCGTCCGTCAGCCGCCAAAGGCGCGAAGGTCGTCCTCGGCCAGATGTTCGCCTTGGCTGTACGCCGAGGCGCGCTCACGGCCAACCCCGTGCGCGATACCGGTCGGCTGCGTAACCCCCGTCGCAAGGTGGTGGCCCTGGAGGTGAAGCAACTGCACGAGGTTCGCGAGGCGATCCAGAATTGGCAGCAACCTGCCCCCGGCAAGTCGGGACCTCGGCCGACCGGCGACCTGGCCGACATCGTCGACCTCATGCTCGCCACCGGCGCCCGCATCGGCGAAATTCTGGCGCTGCGCTGGGAGGATCTCGATCTTGCCGCTGAACGCCCGACGCTCACCATCTGCGGCACGATCGTCTACCTCAAAGGCAAGGGCTTCTTCCGGCAGGAGTGGACGAAGACCGACGCCGGTTTCCGAACGGTCGTGCTGCCTCGGTTCGCGGTCGGGATGCTGATGGGTCGCAAACTCAACGCCGCCGACAATCCCCACGACGCAATCTTCGCCTCGCGGCGCGGCACCTGGCTGTCACCGCAGAACGTACGCCGCCAGTGGCGTCAAGCCCGCGCCGACGCCGGCCTCGAATGGGTCACCCCACACACCTTCCGCAAGACCGTCGCCACCCTGATCGACAAGGAGGCCGACACCAAAAGCGCCGCAGCCCAGCTCGGGCACGCCACCGAGCAGATCACCAACAAGCACTACATCGTCAAGCCCGCCCTCGCCCCGGACAGCTCCGACATCCTCGAACAGCTTGGCGCAGGTCCGGAGGCAACTGGCCTTACGCTTCAAGATCGCGGGCAGCGCCGGACCAAGTAGACCCCTGCCCCCGCTGGCTGGTGCGCGGAACCTGATCGCCGGTAGGCGTTTGTGGGGGGTTTTCGGGGGGCGATTCAAAACTGCATCGATGAAAATGAGGCCCTGACCAGCGAATCTGCTGGTCAGGGCCTCTCCTTGAGCCGCCTGACGGAATCGAACCGTCGACCTACGCATTACGAGTGCGTCGCTCTAGCCGACTGAGCTAAGGCGGCAACGATCATCAAGTGTACGGCACGCCCGGCCGGAGGCCGAATCGGATCCCCCACGTCCGGAACCGGACAGCAGGGCACGAGCAGCCCCGCGCGGGAGAGACTTCCCGGCCGGCGCGGACTACCCTGCGGCGGGTGAACGACGATCACGTACCGCCGCCGCAGCAGCCGGACCCCGAGGCGCGCCCGGGTGAGCGGGCCAGCCGTCGACCCCACCGCATCGACCCGCTGGAGCTGGGCTTCACCCCGCGCCGGCCGGTGCCCTGGCTCGCGCCGCTACTGCTGATCACCACCGGCCTGCGGACGCTGCTGGCCATGCTGTTCGGGGCCTACCTGGACAAGCGCGAGTTGCAGAACGCCTTCGACAACGACACGTTCCGGCAGGTCGGGCCGGACGGCGGGCTCTGGCTGGACTACGTGGCCGACCTGGGCGACGGCTTCGACGCCACGTACTCGGTGGCGTACCTGCTCGCCCAGCCGGAGCTGACCGTCGACGGCCACCGCCTGCCCCGGGCACAGACGCTGGTGATGGGCGGCGACCAGGTGTATCCGTCGGCCGGCTACGAGGCGTACGAGGACCGCTGCAAGGGGCCCTACCAGGCGGCGCTGCCGGTCGCTCCGCCGGAGCGGCCGACGCTCTTCGCGGTGCCCGGCAACCACGACTGGTACGACGGGCTGACCGCGTTCCTGCGACTGTTCGTCAGGTCCCGGGACCGGCACTTCGCCGGCTGGGGCACCGCCCAGTCCCGCTCGTACTTCGCCGTCGAGCTGCCGGCCGGCTGGTGGCTGCTGGGCCTGGACGACCAGTCCGGGTCGTATCTGGACGATCCGCAGCTCACCTACTTCGACGAGGTCGCCCGCAAGCTCACCCCGCAGTCCAAGGTGATCCTGGCGGTGCCGGAGCCGACGTGGGTCAAGGCCGCCGACCACCCCAACGCGTACGACTCGATCGACTACTTCATCCGTACCATCGTCGCGCCCACCGGGGCGCAGGTCCGGGTGCTGGTCTCCGGCGACCTGCACCACTACGCCCGGTACGCCGGACCGGAGCGGCAGCTCATCACCTGCGGTGGCGGCGGCGCCTACCTCTATCCCACCCACCGGTTGCCGGAGCGGCTGGAGGTGCCGCCGCGGGACACGTTGACCCGGCGGGCCAGCCGCACCCGCGAGTACGAGTTGACCGCCCGCTATCCGGACAAGGCCCGTTCCCGCCGCTACGGCTGGGGCATCTTCGGCCGGCTGCCGTACCGCAATCCGGGCTTCGCCACGCTGCTCGGCACCCTGCACACGCTGCTGATGCTGGCCATGGCCGGGGTGGCGGCGCAGCGGGCCGACTCGACCGCGCAGCGGCTGTTCAGCGTCCCGTTGGTGGCGATGCTCGTGGTGACGCTGATGGGGGCGGTGTTCTTCGCCAAGCCACCGAGCGCGGGCGGCAAGCGGCACGCCCGGCACTGGATCCTGGGGGTGGCGCACGGGGCAGCCCATGTGGCGCTTGCCGCCGGTGGGACCTGGCTCTGGCTGCACCTGCCGTTCTACGACTGGCCGTGGCCGTTGCCGGCGGTCGCGGCGGTGGTGCTCTACGGCCCGGCGAGCGGGCTGGTCGCCAGCCAGTTGGTGGCGCTCTATCTGCTGGTGGCGGGTGCGTTCGGGGTGAACCTGAACGAGCTTTTCGCCGCCCAGGGCATCGAGGACTCGAAGGCGTTCCTCAGGTTCCGCTTCGACCCCGACGGCACCCTGACGATCTACCCCATCGCCCTGGACAGGGTCTCCCACACCTGGCAGCTAAACCCGGACGATTCCCCGACAGCCCCCTGGCTGACCCCCAAGACCCCGCTGACCCCCCGCCTGGCCGAACCCCCCATCACCCTCCGCTGACGGCCTGTCCAACTCGGTTGATCAAGGAGTTTGCGTCACGCCTGGGCGCGAACGATGACACAAACCCCTTGATCAACGCGAAGACGGGGTGTGTGTGGGTCAGGGGGTGGGGTTGTAGTGCTTGTCGTGGGACTGGCGGGGGGCGCAGACGGAGGCGCGGCTGCACTGGCAGCGGGAGCCGTCGGCGTCCAGGCGGACGGTGACCGCGTCGCGCGGGACGCTGTGGCCGACCACCTTGCCCTCGCCCTGCGGGGTCTCCACGCGGGTGCCGACCGCGGGGGCGGACTCCTGGAATTTTTGATACAGCGGATGCTCGTATTTCAGGCAGCACATCAGGCGCCCGCACGCGCCGGAGATGCGCAGCGGGTTGAGCGGCAGGTCCTGGTCCTTCGCCATCCGGATCGTCACCGGCTCGAAGTCGGTGAGGAACGTGGCGCAGCACAGGTCACGCCCGCAGGAGCCGATGCCGCCCTGCACCCGCGCCGAGTCGCGGGCGGAGAGCTGTCGCAGCTCGACCCGGCAGTGCAGCGTCGCGCCCAGGTCGCGGACGAGCGAACGGAAGTCCACCCGGTGCGGCGCGGTGAAATAGATGGTGGTGCGGTCACTGCCGGTCTCCGGCGTGCCGAGGACGTGGTCGATCGCGACCACCTTCATCGGCAGGCCGTGCTCGCGGATCAGCCGCTTGGCGGCCACCTTCGCGTCGGCCTTGCGCCGGCGCAGCGCCTCGTCCCGGCGCAGGTCGTCGTCGTCGGCCAACCCGGCCAGCTTCGGGAAACCCGCGGTCTCCTCGTCGACCCACTGCGCGGCCCAGACGCACTCGGCCACCTCGGGACCGTCGTCGGTGGGCACCAGCACCCGGTCGCCGACCTGCGGGCGCAGCTCACCCGGGTCGAGGTAGTAGAGACGCCCGTACCGGTTGAAGCTGACCGCGCAGAGCATGCCCATGCGCCCTACCCTACGCGGCCCCGCTCGGCCGGACGGCTCGCCGGTCGCCGTCCGGTCACACCGCGCAGCGATCCATCCCGGTCGAACCGACCGAGCGGCCCCCATGCCTCGCCCGGACGGTTGAAACCTGGGCCGGTCCCGGGACAAACGCCTGCCGTTCGCGTTGAGTGAAGGCATACCTGCGGGGGGTGCAGGGGAAGACCACGGCGTCGCACGCCGGTGTCCGGCCACGGCCGGATCGACGTGCGACGCCGTGAGTCGTCAGGAGCCGATCCGGGTGGTGCCGCCATAGCGCGGCGCGGTGCCGGCGCGGTCCCGCCAAGTCGTCTCGGCCAGGCTCGGCCCCCACTGACGCAGCAGCGTCTCGGCCCCGTCGTAGGCCACGCCGAGCACGCCCAGCATCCGGGTGGCGATCTCCGCCGCCGCCGACGCGCCGGCCGGGCCGGCCTCGACCCCCGGCCGGACGGCGGCGTGCACGGTGACCGCCTCGGCCGAGCCGATCGCCTCGGCGAGCGCCCGTGCCAGCGCGGCCCGGCTGCTCTCCACCCAGGCGGCGAGCGCGTCCGCGTAGCCGGCGGTCGACTCCAGCCGCCCGACCAGGCTTTCCGGCCCCTCGTCGAGGTGGCGGAGCAGAGCGCCGCGCGCCTCGTCGTAGGCCCCGGCGGCCGACCCGGACCAGGCGACCGGGTCGGCGAGGACGGCGCAGGTGTCGTCGTACCCCCGGACGAGCCGGCGCACGGCGTGGCCGGCGTCGGCCAGCGGCGCGGGGTGCAGTTCGAGGAATTCGCGCACCGCCACGCCGGGGAGCACCTGCATCCGGCGCAGCAGCGGCCAGAGCCGGTGCCCCTCGGGCGCACCGGCGGCGAGCAGCGTGTCGACCCGGGTGAGCAGGTCGAGACCCGGCTCGGCGAGGCGGTCCAGCGCGTCCATCACGCCTCCCGGGCCAGCCGGCCGGCCACCGCGTCGTCGGCCGCCGTGTAGCGCTCGGCGGCGCTGCGCAACGCCGCCGCGGCGGCGGCCAACCGGTTGGCGGCGGCCTGCGCCTCGCGCGCCCGGTCGGCGGTGGCGGCGGTCCACTGCCGGTGCAGGGCGCGACCCACCTCGCCGGGCCGGCCGGCGGCGTGGGCGCCGAAGGCGGGGTGCGGCGGGTCGGCGGCGGTCACGGTGCGGGCCAGCGTGGCGAGGGTCGCGCCGGCGTCGTCGAGGCGGGCGGCCAGCGTGCGCAGCGATTCCATGTCAGGCTCCCGCCAGCGGGCGGTATGCCGCGAAGGTCTCGTTGTGCAGCTTCTCCCGGGCCCACTGCGCCGCGTCGGCGGCGGCGGTCACCGCGGCCTGCACCGAGCCGGCCACGTCGCGCGGGCTGCGTTGGTGCAGTGGACCGAGGAAACGCACGTCGGTGATCCGCCCGCCGGCCGTGACCACCACCTCGACCAGCCCGTCGGGTGAGCGGACGGTGACCTCCACCGTGGCTACCGACTGGTCGAACTCGGCCTGTAGGGCCTCGATGCGGCGATAGCGCCGCACCGCCTCCTCGATCCAGGCCTCGTCGATCTCCCCCCGCGCCATCGGCGCACTCCTCCCGGCCGGTCGGCGCCGCCGGCCCCACCCCGACGCCACCCTCACTGAGCGTGCCGCCCTCGTCACCACGGCATCACCGGACCGTACCGCACGTCAATTGCGCGTGTCGATGCCCTGTGGACAGCGCGGGACGAGCGCCTCAACCCCGCCAGAGGGAGAGCATCATCGCCTCGACCGCGATCCGCGGTTTGACGTTCGCCCCGATCGCCGTCCGGCACTCGAGCACGGCCTCCAGGCGGCGCAGCGAGCCCTCCGCGTCCCACTTCTGGGCGCCGGCCCCGGCCAGCGTCGCGGTGTCGGTGTGCACCGGCGCGACAGGTGCCCGCAGTGCCATGGTGAGCGCGTCCCGGTAGAAGCCGGCCAGGTCGACGAGCGCCCGGTCGAGCGCGTCCCGCTGGGCCCGGGTGGCCCGCGACTTCTGCCGCTTTTCCAACTCCTTGAGCTGGCCGGCGGCCCCCCGCATGGCGCCGGCCGCGCCCCGGCCGGTGCCGCCCGCGCCGAGCGCGGTCTGCAACGCCGACCGTTCCGCCTCGTCGGCCTCCGCGACCGAGGCGGCGGCCTCCGCCTCGGCGGCCTCGATCAGCGCCGACGCGGCGTCGAACGCCGCGCCCACACCGGTGAGCCGGCGCGGCACGGCGAGCACGGCGTCCCGCCGCTGCCGGGCCTCCGGATCGCGGGCCAGCCGCCGGGCCCGGCCGACGTGCCCCTGCGCCGCCGCGGCGGCCCACTGCGCCACGTCCGGGGCGATGCCGTCCCGACGGACCAGCACCTCGGCCACCGCGCCGGCCGGCGGCTGGCGCAGCGGTACGACGCGGCACCGCGACCGGATGGTCACCGACACGTCGTCCGGGTGGGTGGACGGGGCGCAGAGCAGGAAGACGGTACGCGGTGGCGGCTCCTCGACGGCCTTGAGCAGCGCGTTGCCGGCGGCCTCGGTGAGCCGGTCGGCGTCCTCGATGATGACGACCTGCCAACGGCCGCCGGAGGGCGTGCTCGCCGCCCGCAGCACCAGCGCCCGCATCTCCCCGACGCCGATGGAGAGCCCGTCCGGCACCACGAGCCGCACGTCGGCGTGGGTGCCGGCGAGCGTGGTGTGGCAGCCGGGGCAGTGACCGCACCCGGTGCCGTGCACGCACTGGAGGGCGGCGGCGAAGGCGCGGGCGGCCACCGACCGGCCGGAACCGGGCGGGCCGGTGAAGATCCACGCGTGTGTCATCCCGGCGTCGGTCGGCCCGGCCCCGCCCGTGTCGCCGGCCGGCGCGGCCTCGCCGGCCCGCAGCAGCGCGGCGGCGGAGGCGGCGGCCCGCCGCAGCGTGACCACCGCCTCGTCCTGCCCGACCAGATCGCCGAAGACGTCCGTCATCGTCGGCGCCGCTCCATCGTCACCAGCTCCGATTCGGATAACTCGGGCTGGACCGAGGTGTCCGGGCCCTGCGCCGGGCGCGGGTGCACGATCCCGGCCGGGTTGACGAGAAACTCGTCCACCCGGCGGGCGACCGCGTCGGCGATCTCCTCGACCGGACGGGACGCGTCGAGCACCAGGTAGCGCTTCGGGTCGCCGGAGGCCAGGTCGAGGAAGGCGTACCGGACCCGCTCGTGGAACGCCAGCGACTCGGCCTCCAGCCGGTCGGCGCCCTCGCTGCGGGCCGCCACCCGGCCCAGCCCGGTGTGCGGCTCGACGTCGAGCAGGACCACCAGGTCGGGCTTGAGCCCACCGGTGGCCCAGGAGGAGAGCCAGGAGACCTCGTCGACCGGCAGCGTCCGGCCGGCGCCCTGGTAGGCCAGCGACGAGTCGACGTACCTGTCGCTGATCACCACCGCGCCGCGGGCAAGCGCCGGGCGGACCACGGTGGCCACGTGGTGGGCCCGGTCGGCGGCGTAGAGCAGCGCCTCGGCGCGCGGCGACGGCGCGTCGTCGGTCGCGGTGTCGAGCACCAGCGAGCGGATCCGCGCGCCGACCCCGGTGGCGCCCGGCTCCCGGGTGACCACCACGTCCCGGCCGCCGCCGCGCAACCGCTCGGCGAGCGCGGCGAGCTGGGTGGACTTGCCGGCGCCTTCGCCGCCCTCGAAGACCACGAAGAGGCCGGTGGAGACGAAGGGCTCGGCCGGCATCAGCGGACGGCCCCGGATCGAGCCCCAGAGGTCGGCGAGGACCGGCACGCCCTTCTTGTCGTCCATCTGGCCGAACGCGCTGATCCCGGCGAAGATGCCGGCCGCGCCGGCGGCGAGCAGCAGCAGCCGGGTCGAGGAGATGGAGATGCCGAGGTCGGCGATGGTGAGCTGGCGGGAACCGCCGACACCGACCAGGAGGCTGCTCAGCGCGATGGCCAGGATCAGCACCAGCCGGGTGCCGATCTGCACCACGGCGAAGACCCGGCCGCGCACCTCGTCGGCGACCTCGCCGCCGAGCAGCGTGGTGCCGGCCAGGAACGCCATGCCGGCGCCGGCGCCGACCAGGATCGCGCCGAGGATGGCCATGGACAGGTGGATGGCGAACGCGAGCACCAGCACGGAGGCGCTCGCGAGCACGATGCTCATGCCGAACCAGCGACGGCGGGACATGTCCCGCACGATCATCGGCCCGAGCCCGATGCCGAGCGCCAGTCCGACGAAGATCGCGCCGAAGAGCATGTAGAAGGCGGCGTCACCAGCGCCGAGCGAGTTGGCGAAGAACTTGCCGGTGCCGATCACGATGCCGCCGCCGGCGAACGCGCCGAAGATGCCCAGCACCAGGCCACGGACCAGCGGCGTCTGGCCGATGAACCTCCAGCCGTCGGCGAACTGGCGGAACATGCTCTGCTCGGTGCGCTGGGCGTCGCCGCGCTGGGCCTCGCTGATCTCCTTGATCCCGAACGCCACCACCAGCGCGGTGGCCAGCCGGGAGAAGGCGTTGAACCAGAGCGCGAGCTGGGCCGGCTGGGCCCAGTCGGGCAGGTTGCCGCCGACCGCGCCGGGCAGGCCGCGGGTCAGCACCGCAAGCGCGATGGCGGCGGCGACCGGGGTCAGGCCGTACGTGGTGATCAGGGTGAGCTGGTTGGCCGCCTCCAGCCGGGTACGCGGGATCAGGTTGGGGACCGCGGCCTCCTTGGCCGGGATCCACATCAACGTGATCGACTCGATCAGGAAGGTGGCGATCAGCGCCCAGCCGACCACCAGGCCGCCCGCCGCGCCGGTCAGCGCGTAGAGCGGGATGGAGGCGAAGAGCAGGAAGCGCAGCAGGTCGCAGATGACCATGGTCCAGCGCCGGTCGAACCGGTCGGCGAAGACGCCCGCCACCGGCCCGAGCATCAGCGCCGGCAGCAGCCGGATGGCGATCGTGGTGCCGAACGCGGCGCCCTTGGCGGTGCTGCCGGACACCTGCGAGGCGGCGAAGACCGAGGTGGCGAGCAGGCCGAGCCAGTCGCCGAAGGAGGCCGCGCTGAGCACGATCCACAGCCTGCGGAACGGCCGGATGCGCAGCACCGCGCGGATGGCGGCGAGGCCGGACCGGTCGGCCTGTGTGCCGGGCGACGACACGCCGGACGACTCGCCGTTCTGCTGGCTTTCGATGGCCGTACCTCCACGTGCCGGCCCAGGTCTGGGCATCCCCGGTGGAACACTCTAGCCGCGCGGAGGGGGTCCCCTCCGGTGACATCGCCTGATCGTCGAGCCTAGGCCGCCGGAACCACCGCCCGCAGCCCGGACAGACGCGAGGGTATTTCGCATTGCCGTCCAGACAGTTAGCGTGCAGACGTGGCCATCGACCGTGCCGAACTTCGCGATCGCCTCGACCGGGCGACCGCCCACCTCGACCCGCCGTACGCGGTGGTCGACCTCTCCGCGTACGACGCCAACGCCGACGCGCTGGCCGGACGTGCCGGCGGCAAGCCGCTGCGGGTGGCGAGCAAGTCCGTGCGGGTCCGCGAGCTGCTCACCCGGGTGCTCAAGCGGCCCGGCTGGCACGGCGTGATGGCCTTCACGCTGCCCGAGGCGCTCTGGTTGGTCCGTGGCGGCGTCGCCGACGACGTGCTGGTCGCGTATCCGACCGCACACCGGGGGGCGCTCACCGAGCTGGCGGCCGACCCGAAGCTCGCCGACGCGGTCACCCTGATGATCGACGACGCCGGGCAGCTCGACCTGATCGACCGGGCGTGCCCGCCCGGAAGCCGGACCGCGCTGCGGGTCTGCCTCGACCTGGACGCCTCCTGGCGACCGCTGCGGGGTCGGGTGCACGTCGGGGTGCGCCGCTCGCCCGTGCACAGCGCCCGGGCGGCCGGCGCGCTCGCCGCCGCCGTCGCCGGCCGGGCGGGCTTCCGGCTGGTCGGCCTGATGTCGTACGAGGCACAGATCGCCGGCCTCGGCGACGCCCCGCCGGGACAGGCGGTGCTCGGCTCCGCGATCCGGGTGGCCCAGCGCCGGTCGTACCGGGAACTGCTGGCCCGCCGGTCGGCGGCGGTCGCCGCCGTCCGCGAGCACGCCGACCTGGAGTTCGTCAACGGCGGCGGCACCGGCAGCGTGGCCGCCACCAGCGCCGACCCGGCGGTCACCGAGGTCACCGCCGGCTCCGGGCTCTACGGGCCCACGCTGTTCGACGGATACCGTGCCTGGCGGCCGACCCCGGCGGCGTTCTACGCCTGCACGGTGGTCCGCCGGCCGGCGCCCGGGCTGGCCACCGTGCTCGGCGGCGGCTGGATCGCCTCCGGCCCGGCGGCGGAGAGCCGGCTGCCCCGGCCGTGGCTCCCGGCCGGGCTGAAGCTCCTCGGCGCGGAGGGCGCGGGCGAGGTGCAGACCCCGCTCGCCGGCCAGGCCGCGGACGGGCTGCGGGTCGGTGACCGGGTGTGGTTCCGCCACGCCAAGGCGGGCGAGGTGTGCGAGCACGTCAACGAGGTGCACCTGGTCGAGGGCGACACCTTGGTCGGGACCGTGCCCACCTACCGGGGCGAGGGCCAGGCGTTCCTCTGACCTGACGACGGCGGGCCCGGGCGCGCTCTCCGAACCCGCCGATCGCGTGCCGCTCAGCCCTGCTGGACGGCCTCGGTCGGGGCGTCGACCTGCCGGTGCAGGTATTCCCGGATGAGCGCCTTCGCCTCGACAAGCACCCGCTCGTCACCGTCGGCACGGCGACGGAACGCCAGCTTGATCAGGGCGTCGGCCGCCTCTACCGCGACCTCCAGGTGGAACCGCAGGTCAGGCACGCTGGCCAGGCCGAAGCGCTCGGTGAGCACGCGGGCGAGCTGCTCCGCGATGACGCCGTTGTTGTCCCGCGCGTCGTCCAGCAGGTGCAGGTCGACCACGTCGCCGAAGTGCAGGGTACGGAAACCGGGGACGGTGCGGTGCATCGAGATGTACTCGTCGATCGCCGCGTCGACCCCGTCCCACCAGTGGGTCAGGTCGTCCGAGGCGAACCGCTCGTCGAGCCGCTGGAGGTAGGACTCCATGGTGCGCAGGGTCAGCGCCTGCACGATCGCCCGCTTGTCCGGAAAGAACTGGTAGACCGACCCGATCGCCACCTCGGCGCGCTCGGCGAGCAGGGTCGTGGTCAAGCCCTCGTACCCCACCTCGTCGACGAGCTCGGCGCAGGCGTCCAGCATCCGCTGGACCCGCGCCACACTTCGACCCTGCACCGGTACCCGACGCAGCGGCCCGGTCGTGGCGGCTGGTGTGGACACTCGGCGCCACCCCCCTTCGACGGATGAACATATCTGCACGTCACGAGTCTGTGACTACCGGTACAACGAGCCGGGCTCGATTGCGGTATTTACCAGGCACAACGTTCCTGATATGAATTCAGTTCATATTCATGTCGAGGAGTGGCGCCATGGCCGGTACCTCCGCCGCCTGGTCCAACTGGGCCGGCAACCAGCACAGCACGGCGATCGTCACCGTGCGCCCGCGTACCGTCGCCGAGGTCGCCGACGCGGTCCGGCAGGCGGGCGCCGCCGGCCGGACGATCCGGGCGGTCGGCAGCGGTCACTCCTTCACCGCCACCGCCGTCGCGGACGGACACCGGCTCGACCTCGCCGACCTGGCCACCGAGGTCACCGTCGACGTGGCGCGTCGCCTGGTCACCGTACCGGCCGGAATGACCCTGCACACGCTCAACGACCTGCTCGCCGGGCACGGGCTGGCGATGCCCAACCTCGGCGACATCGACGCGCAGACCATCGCCGGCGCGCTCTCCACCGGCACCCACGGCACCGGCGCGAAACTCGGCTGCCTCTCCACCTTCGTGACCGGGCTGACGCTGGTCACCGGCACCGGCGAGGTGCTGCGCTGCTCCGCCGACGAGCACCCCGACGTGTTCGACGCAGCGAGGGTCGGGCTCGGCGCGGTCGGCGTGCTCGTCGAGGTCACCCTGCGCTGCGTGGACGCCTTCGTGCTCCGCGCGCACGAACGGCCCGCCGCGCTCGCCGAGGTGCTCGACGACCTGCCCGGCCTCTACGAGCGGCACGACCACGCCGAGTTCTACTGGTTCCCCTACACCGACCGGGTGCAGGTCAAGGCCAACGACCGGGTCCCCGCCGACGACCGGCCGCTGCCCCGCTGGCGCGGCTGGCTGGACGACGACTTCCTGTCCAACACCGTCTTCGCCGGGGCCTGCCGGCTGGGCCGCGCCGTGCCCGCCCTCGCGCCCGGGATCAGCGCCGTCTCCGCCCGCGCGCTCACCGAACGCACCTACACCGGCCGCTCCGACCGGGTCTTCTGCACCCCGCGCCGGGTCCGCTTCGTGGAGATGGAGTACGGGCTGCCACGCGACGCGCTGCCCACGGCGCTGGCGGAGCTGCGTCGGATCGTGGACCGGCTGCCGTTCAAGGTGCTCTTCCCGGTCGAGGTGCGATTCGCCGCCGCCGACGACATCTGGCTGTCCCACTCCTACGGGCGGGACTCCGCCTACGTCGCGGTCCACCAGTATGTCGGGATGCCGTACGAGCCGTACTTCCGCGCGTTCGAGCAGGTGGCCACCGAGTTGGGCGGCCGGCCGCACTGGGGCAAGCTGCACTGGCGCGACGCGGACTCGCTGGCCACCGCCTACCCGAAGTTCGCCGATTTCCAGGCCCAACGCGCCCGCCTGGACCCCGAAAACCTCTTCGGAAACCCGTATCTGCAGCAGGTGCTAGGAGCCTGACCCGAGATCTTGGAAGATGATGGCCCCTCCGAGGGCCGCTTGCTTCCAAGATCTCGGCCTTCGTCATCCTCGCCAGCCGGCGGCCAGGAGAGCGGCACGGATCTGGGCGATGACCGCCTCCGGTTCCGTGCGAAGAGCCCAAGAGGGGAACCGGAGGACGCGGTCGCCCTCGACCCAGAGCTCGTTCTGCCGGCGCATGTCCGCCCACGCGTGCGCCGGGTCGAGATGCTGCCCGCCGTCCACCTCGACGTGCACCCGCCACTCCTCGAAGTAGGCGTCGAGGTAGCGCCGCCGGCCGGCGGCGTCACGCCGGACCAACTGGCGGGTCGGTTCGGGCAGGCCGGCACCGCGCAGCAGACGGAGCAGGTCAAGCTCAGCCAGGGAGTGCGCACCGCCGGCCGCATCGGTGGCGGTGGACAGAATCAGCCGCCGTCGGCGGACCCGCGGCATCCGGTCGAGCACCTCATGCAGATCGTCACCGCCCACCAGCCGCTGCTGGAACGCCGCCGCCACGACGGCCCGGGCCTGCCCGTCGGAAGGCGCCCACTGGGCCGCGTCGACGACCGACCGCGCAGCAGCAGTGCGGGGCGGTCGGCCGACGTGCACCACATCCTCGTCGAGCAGGTGAGTCGTCCGGTGTGCTCGCACCCCGGCCGGCAGCGGGGCGCGCCGGCAGGTGGCCGGCAGGAGTAGGTGGATGATGCGATCCGAGAACCCGCGTAGACCACCCGCCTGGGCGGCGGTGATCCCGCCGAGCAACGCGGTCGGCCCGGCGGCCAGCACCGCGATCCAGCGGAGCTGAGCGGAACTGACCGGACCGTTGTGTGCGACGAGAACGGCACGGTGGGCCCGGCGCCAACGACCGGTGGCGACCCGGTGGCGGATCGCCTTGCGGGTGAGGTGCGCCTGCGCCTGCGCCTGACCGAGGCTCAGCACGTCATCCTGCCGGAACAGCAGCCAGGTCAACTCGTCCGCGTCGTCCGACGGAAGCGCCCGCCGCATACCCGCCCACGAATCCCCCACCCGCCCAACACTGCCGCTCGAATGCCGGCTGCGCCGCCCCTGTGGACAACCGCGAGATCTTGGAAGCTACCGGCCCCTCTGAGGGCCGTTTGCTTCCAAGATTCACTCCTTCGGGGTTGAGGTCGCCTTCTTGGGTGCCGCCTTCTTTGCGGGGGCCTTCTTCGCAGCCGTTGTCGACTTCGCTGTCGTCTTCTTCGCGGCCGTCGTCTTCTTCGCGGCGGTGGTCTTCTTGGCGGGGGCGGCCTTCCTGGTGGCCTTCTTCTTCGGGGCGGGACCCTTCGCGCGCTTCTCGGCGAGCATCTCCGACGCCTCCGCCAGCGTCAGCTCCTCCGGCGTCTGCCCGCGCCGCAGCGACGCGTTCGTCTCCCCGTCCGTCACGTACGGCCCGAAGCGCCCATCCTTGATCACCAGCGGCTTCTCGGTGAGCGGGTCCGCGCCCATCTCCCGCAGCGGCGGGGCGGCGGCCCGACGCTGGCGGGTCTTCGGGGCGGCCAGCAGCGCCAGCGCTTCGTCGAGCGTGACGGTGAACATCTTGTCTTCCGAGTCCAGCGAGCGGAACTCGTCACCGCGCTTGACGTACGGGCCGTAGCGGCCGTTGTTGGCGAAGACCTCCACCCCGTCCGGGGCCACGCCCACCAGCCGGGGCAGGCTGAGCAGCCGCAACGCCTGGTCCAGGGTGAGGCTGTCCGGCGACTGCGAGCGCAGCAGCGACGACTTCCGCTCGCCGCTCGCCACGTACGGGCCGAAGCGGCCGGACTTGAGCAGGATCGGCTCGCCGGTCGACGGGTCGTCGCCGAGCTTGCGCTCGCCGCCGCCACCGAGGAACAGCTCGTGCACCTTTTCCGGGGTCAGCTCGTCGGGGGCCAGGCCCTCGGGGATCGGCGCCCGGTCGCCCTGCGAGCCGCCCTCCTCACCCTCACCCTCCCCGGAGGCCGAGCCGGACGCCGACGCCGAGCCCGAGGCCGAGTCGGGGAGCGCCCGTTGCAGGTAGGGCCCGTACCGGCCGACCCGGACGACGACCTCGCGCCCCTCGTCGTCGGTGTGCAGCGGGATCGAGTTGACGCTGCGCGCGTCGATCTCGCTGAGGTTCTCGGTGACCAGCTTCTTCAGCCCGCCGGCGTGCGCGATGGCCTGGTCGCCGGTGCCGTTGGCGCTGCCGAAGTAGAAGGACGTGAGGAAGTCGACCGCGGCGTGGTCACCGCCGGCGATCTCGTCCAGCTCGTTCTCCATGCTGGCGGTGAAGTCGTAGTCGATCAGGCGCGGGTAGTGCCGTTCCATCAGCCCGATCACGGCGAACGCCAGGAACGTCGGGATCATCGCCTGGCCGCGCTTGTTGACGTACCCACGGTCCTGGATGGTCTGCATGATCGATGCGTAGGTGGACGGGCGGCCGATGCCCAGCTCCTCCAGCGCCTTGACCAGCGACGCCTCGGTGTAGCGCGACGGCGGCTGGGTGTGGTGGCCCTGCGCGGCCAGCTCGTCGGCGGTCAGCGGCTGGTCCTTGACCAGCGTGGGCAGCCGCCGCTCGGCGTCCTCCGCCTCGGCGTTCTCGTCGTCGCTCGACTCGACGTACGCGCGCAGGAAGCCCGGGTCGGTGATGGTCTTGCCGGTGGCGCCGAAGTCGGCCTCCTCCTGCGCCGACGAGACCGCGCGGATGCGCACCGACACGCTGGAGCCGACCGCGTCGGTCATCTGCGAGGCGATGGTGCGCCGCCAGATCAGCTCGTAGAGCTTGTATTCGTCGCCGGAGATCTCCCGGGCCACGTCGCCGGGGGTGCGGAAGTTGTCGCCGGCCGGGCGGATCGCCTCGTGCGCCTCCTGGGCGTTCTTCACCTTGCCGGTGTAGCGGCGCGGCTCCGGCGGCACGCTGCGCTCGCCGTACAGCTCGACGATCTGCCGGCGGGCCGCCGCGATGGCGGTCTCCGACAGGTTCACCGAGTCGGTACGCATGTAGGTGATGTAGCCGTTCTCGTAGAGCCGCTGCGCGGTGCGCATCGTCTGCTGCGACGAGAAGCGCAGCTTGCGGGCCGCCTCCTGTTGGAGCGTGGAGGTGATGAACGGCGCGTACGGGCGGCGGCGGTAGGGCTTCTCCTCGACCCGGGTGACGGTGAACGGCCGGTCCGCCAGGCGGGCGGCCAGGCCCCGGGCCCCGCCCTCGTCGAGGTGCACCACGCCTGCGCCGGGCCGCACCCGGCCGGTGGTCGGCTCGAAGTCCTTGCCGGTGGCGATCCGGTCGCCGTTCAGCGCGACCAGCGTGGCGTTGAAGGTGCGCGGGCCCTCGCCCGGCTTCGCCACCGCCAGGGTGGCCAGGATGTCCCAGTATTCGGCGGTGCGGAACGCCATCCGCTGCCGTTCCCGCTCGACCACGATCCGGGTCGCCACGGACTGCACCCGGCCCGCCGAGAGCTTCGGCATGACCTTCTTCCACAGCACCGGGGAGACCTCGTAGCCGTAGAGCCGGTCCAGGATGCGCCGGGCCTCCTGGGCGTCGACCAGGTCGCGGTCGATCTCCCGCGGGTTGGCGACCGCGGCCTGAATGGCCGGCTTGGTGATCTCGTGGAAGACCATCCGCTTGACCGGCACCTTGGGCTTGAGCGTCTCCACCAGGTGCCAGGCGATCGCCTCGCCCTCGCGGTCCTCATCCGTGGCCAGGAAGATCTCGTCGACCTCCTTGGCCAGCTTCACCAGCTTGCTGATCTGCTGCTTACGGTCGGCGGAGACCACGTAGAGGGCGTGGAAGCCGTTGTCGACGTCGACGCCGAGCCGCGCCCACGGCTCGCCCTTGTACTTCGCCGGCACGTCGGCGGCGTTGCGGGGCAGGTCCCGGACGTGGCCGAAGCTGGCCTCCACGACGTACCCCGGGCCGAGGTAGCCCGAGATCGTCTTGGCCTTCGCCGGTGACTCGACGATGACCAGACGGGTGGTTCCAGCGTTGCTCGGCACGTCTCTCTCCGACCTCACTCCTACGCCATGCCCGGTTCGGGCCGTCCTGCACCGTCCGGACCGCCGGTGGCCCGGACGTCCAACGTAACGCGCCGCCCGCGTTCCGGGTTTCGTGGGCGGCAGACGGGTCGCCTTCCGGGCGACGGTCGGCCGAACCCTGCCGGACGGCGCCACCGTACACCGTGGGTAGGGCGCCGGGCGGGTCACTGTGACGATCACGCACCCCCGGCGGAGGTGACGCCCGTCGTTTTCCTGCCCAAATCGCCGCCCGGCCGGTCCGCGATCGGACAGTCGGCGGGTCAGCCGGCCCGGCCCGGCCAGGTCCCGGCCGGCGCGGCCGACGGCCGCTCCCCGACCAACTCGGCCAGCCGGGTGATCCGCCGGCCACCGATCCGGTACGCGGGCCCGCCGTCGCCCGGCTCGACGAACGCGGCCGGCAGTCCCACCCCGGCCAACGCGGCGCGCACCGCCGGCCAGCACTGCTCGTCGGCCGGGCCGAGCCGGAGCCGGAACCCGGCCGGCTCGGCGGCACCGGCGGCGGCGACCCAGAGCCGCAGCCGCCGCCCGTCGAGGTGGAACCGGGCCGGTGGCCGCTTCGCCGTGCCACGCAGCCAGGCCCGGGCGAGCGGGGCCAGCGTGGTCGCGTACGCGGTGCGCACCCGGTGCCGGCCGTCCTCGGTCGGCTCCCAGCTCGCCGGCACGCCCCGGGCGGCCATCTCGGCCACCAGCACGTGCACCCGCCAGGCCGCGTCCACCACCACGGAGAGCCGGGCCGTGCCGCCCATCCGCACCATCTCCCCCGGCCCGGCGAGCAGGCCGGCGAGGTCCGCCAGCGAGGGATCGGCCGCCTCGGTGGAGAACAGCGAGGGCTGGCGGGCCGGGTTGGGTGTGGGAGGGGTCAGCGACACTCCGGGACCTCGTCGAAGGCCTCTTTGAGTTCGGGTGAGTTGAGCTTGCTGGTGTCCAGCGCGCTCGCGTCGTACTCCTTGTTGAGCGTGTCCACGGCGGCGCGCACGCCGTCGTAGAACGGGCCGGCCTGGGCGGTGTCCAGCCCGTCGATGGTGGTCCGGGCCCGCCCGTAGGCGTCGCGCATCTTGCCGAGCGAACCCTGGAACCCGGCGGACACGTCGCTGCCGCGCTCGACCTCGGGCACGCCCGCCTCCTCGACCTTGCGCCGGGCCGTCTCGCTCGCCTGCTCGGCGCCGGAGAAGAGCCGCACCAGGTTCTCCTTGGCCTGCGCCGGGGTGGTCTGCGCGGTCATCTGCTGCTGGGTGCTGCTGGTCAGCTTGGAGATCTCCGCGCGCCACGGCGTGAGCGCCTGGCAGACCGAGGCGGCCCAGGCCCGCGGGCTCGGGCCGCCGCCGCACCCGGCGACGACGAGGACCAGCGTGGCCAGGACCACCGTGAGCTTTCCGGCGGTTGCCGCCCGGCACGTACGCATGCGTTGCAGCGTACGACCTCCGGGTGGAACCGCCACCGGTCAGGTTTCGCGCGGTTCCCGGCCGACCCGTGGGCCGGCCGGGAACCGTCACGTCGATCAGGCGCTCACCGTCTCCGGGCGCTGGTCCGGGGTGCCCGCGCCGGTGTCGTCCGAGTCGGACATGGCCACACCCTTGCGCTTGCTGAACACCACCGCAGCCGCGATGATCAGCGCGGCCACCACGGCGATCGTGATCCGCAGCGGGTTGTTCCGGTCGTCGCCCACGCTCCAGGCCACCACGGCCGGCGCGATCAGCAGCGAGACCAGGTTCATCACCTTGATCAGCGGGTTGATCGCCGGGCCGGCGGTGTCCTTGAACGGGTCACCGACGGTGTCGCCGATGACGGTGGCGGCGTGCGCGTCGGAGCCCTTGCCGCCGTACGCGCCGTCCTCCACCAGCTTCTTGCCGTTGTCCCAGGCGCCACCGGAGTTGGCCAGGAAGACCGCCATCAGCGTGCCCGCGCCGATCGCGCCGGCCAGGTACGCGGCCAGCGCGCCCGGGCCGAGGCCGAAGCCCACCGCGATCGGGGCCAGGATGGCCAGCAGGCCGGGGGTCATCAGCTCGCGCTGCGCGTCCCGGGTGCAGATGTCCACGACCTTGCCGTACTCGGGCCGCTGGGTGCGGTCCATGATGCCGGGCAGCTCGCGGAACTGGCGGCGTACCTCCATCACCACGGCGCCGGCCGAGCGGGAGACCGCGTTGATGGCCAGGCCGGAGAAGAGGAAGACCACCGCCGCACCGATGATCAGGCCGACCAGGTTGCGCGGGTTGGCCACGTTCAGCGCGTTGAGGATCTCGGTCCCGACGTCGCCCACACCCGCGTCGGAGTACGAGGTCCGCAGCGTGTCGGTGTACGAGCCGAACAGCGCGGTCGCGGCGAGCACCGCGGTGGCGATCGCGATGCCCTTGGTGATCGCCTTGGTGGTGTTGCCGACCGCGTCCAGCTCGGTGAGCGTCCGCGCGCCGTGCTCGTCGATGTCGCCGGACATCTCGGCCACGCCCTGCGCGTTGTCGGAGATCGGGCCGAACGTGTCCATCGCGACGATCACGCCGACGGTGGTGAGCAGGCCGGTGCCGGCCAGCGCGACCGCGAACAGCGACAGCGTGATCGAGCTGCCGCCGAGCAGGAACGCGCCGAAGACGCCGGCGCCGATCAGCAGCGCCGAGTAGACCGCCGACTCCAGGCCGACGCTGATGCCGGCCAGGATGACGGTGGCCGCGCCGGTCTGCGAACTCTTGCCGATGTCCTGCACCGGGCGCTTGTTGGTCTCGGTGAAGTAGCCGGTGAGCGCCTGGATCGCGGCGGCCAGCACGATGCCGATCACGACCGCGCCGATCGCCACCAGCCGCGGGTTGCGGTCGACGTCGGTCAGCCCGCCCTCCAGCTCCCCGAAGGTCGCCGGCAGGTAGGCGAAGGCGGCGATCGCCACCAGCACCGCGGAGATCACCGCGGAGAGGTAGAAGGCCCGGTTGATCGCGGTGAGGCCGTTGCGGTCACTGGCGCGCAGCCGGGTGATGAACACGCCGACGATCGCGACGAGCACGCCGATGGTGGAGATGATCAGCGGGAAGACCAGGCCGTCCTCGCCGAACGCGGCCCGGCCCAGGATCAGCGCCGCGACGAGCGTGACCGCGTACGACTCGAAGAGGTCGGCGGCCATGCCGGCGCAGTCGCCGACGTTGTCGCCCACGTTGTCGGCGATGGTGGCGGCGTTACGCGGGTCGTCCTCCGGGATGCCCTGCTCGACCTTGCCGACCAGGTCGGCGCCGACGTCGGCGGCCTTGGTGAAGATGCCGCCGCCGACCCGCATGAACATGGCGAGCAGCGCCGCGCCGAAGCCGAAGCCCTCCAGCACGGTCGGCGCGTCCCCCCGGAACAGGATGACGACGAGCGCCGCGCCGAACAGGCCGAGGCCGACGGTGAGGAAGCCGACCACGCCACCGGTCCGGAAGGCGATCTTCATGGCGCCCTCGCGCCCGCCTTCCCGCTCCCGGGCGGCGGCGGCGACCCGCAGGTTGGCGCGGGTGGCCAGCCACATGCCGGCGCCGCCGATGAACGCGCTGAACAGCGCACCCACCACGAAGAACGCCGAGCGGCCGATCTTCACCAGCGTCTGATTGCCGTCGGTGTCGTGCACCGGCAGCAGGAACAGCAGCACGACGGCGATCACCACGAAGATCGCCAGCGTGCGGAACTGCCGCAGCAGGTACGCCGACGCGCCCTCCTGCACCGCCCCGGAGATCTCCTGCATGTTTGTGGTTCCCGTACCGGCTGCCAGTACCGCCTTGGTCAAGGCGGCGGCGAAGACGAGCGCCACCAGCGCGATGACCGCGGCGATGACGACGTACGTCACGTTGGCTCCGGTAAGGGACAGTGCGCCGCCGTCGGCGGCCAAGGTCCCGGACATCTGTGTCCTCCTGTACCGAACACTCGCGTCGGCTCGTGGAGACGCACGGGCCGACGCCTGGATGCGAACTCGCCAGCGTGCGCCATCCACCCGGTCCCGCTGGCTGCGGGGAGCGATCACTTGCTGACAACCCGGGTACTGTAGCCCTCTGGCGTGGTGAGGGTCACACCGAGGGGGCACCCGCCGCCGATGATCTTCGTAACTGTGTTAGGCGAGGAAATCTGATATATGGGCCGGTCAACACGACCAGGCCGCGCCCCCCGTGCGGGAAACGCGGCCTGTGGGAAGAACGGTCAGAGGCGGCCGGCCGGCCAGGCCATCCGGACCTCGGTGCCGACGCCCTCCTCGACCGGGCGGACCTGAAGATCCTCCACGAAACCGGCGAGCAGGGCGAACCCCACGCCGGTGGTGAGCGCGTCCTCGCTGAGCGACTCCTTGGCCAACTCGTCCGGGCCGAGCGCGGCCAGCCCCAGACCCGCCTCGATCGGGGCCCGGTCCACCACCCGCACCGTGTACGGCCCGCCGTCGGACATCTCCACGTACACCGGTTCCGCCAACCCGTACTGCCGGTGCAGCGCGACCGCCCGGGTGCACGCCTCACCGATGGCCAGGCGCACCTCGTCGAGCAGATCCTCACGCACGCCGGCCCGCCGGGCCACCGCGACACCGACCAGACGGGCGGTGCGCACGTGGACCGGCGCCGGAGAGAAGGACAGCTTGACGGTGGCCATCACGCGCCGGTGGAGTCGGCGGCGATGGCCGCGTCGACCGTCGGGTGCAGCGGGAAGACCTGGTCCAGGGCGGTGATCCGGAAAATCTTGAGCAGCGGCTCCTTGTCGCAGACCAGGCCGAACGACCCGCCGGCCGCGCGGAGCCGCTTCAGCGCGCCGACAAGCACGCCGAGCCCGGTCGAGTCGAGGAAGTCCACCCGGCCCAGGTCCACCACCACGTGGCGGGCCCCGCCGTCGATCAGCTCGATGAGCCGTTCCCGCAGGCGGGGGGCGGTGTAGACATCCACCTCACCGCCGACCTCAAGCACCGTGTGCTCTCCCACGGTGCTGGTCGCCAGCGACAGCTCCATCGACTCCTCCTCGGTAAACTCTCCTGGGCATCTAACCATCCCCCCACGCGACCACTTCGGGTCACCGGCCCGACCCTCCTCATACCCCCACCCTGCGGTTCCCAATTCCGAACACCAGTGCGAGAGTGCAGGACGTGACCGACGACAGGCCCGGCCCGAGGCGTACGCCGGCCGAGCTGCTGCGTCGGCTGCGGCTGCGCCACGCCACCGACCCGGTCACCCACGTCGAGCGGGTGCCGGCCCGCGCGGGTGAATCCGCGCCGTGGCCCGGCTGGGCGCCGGAAGACCTGCGGGCGGCGTTCGCGCGACGCGGCGTGGTCGCGCCGTGGCGGCACCAGACCGAGGCCGCCGAGCTGGCGTACGCGGGACAGCACGTCGTGGTGGCCACCGGCACCGCGTCCGGCAAGTCACTGGCATACCAGCTCCCGGCACTGAGCACCCTGCTCACCGACCCGCGCGCCACCGTGCTCTACCTGGCCCCGACCAAGGCGCTCGCCGCCGACCAGCTCCGCGCCGTCGCCGGCCTGGAACTGGACGGGGTACGCCCCGCCACCTACGACGGGGACACGCCGCGCGCCGAACGGGAGTGGATCCGCCGGCACGCCCGCTTCGTGCTGACCAACCCGGACATGCTGCACCACGGCATCCTGCCCGGGCACGCGCACTGGTCCGGCTTCCTGCGCCGGCTCGCGTACGTGGTGGTCGACGAGTGCCACACCTACCGGGGCGTGTTCGGCTCACACGTCGCGCACGTGCTGCGGCGGTTGCGCCGGCAGTGCGCCCGCTTCGGTCGTACCCCCGTCTTTCTGCTGGCCTCGGCCACGTCGGGCGACCCGGCGACGGCGGCCGGGCGGCTCACCGGCCTGCCCGTCACCGCCGTCACCGAGGACACCTCCCCGCGCGGCGGCGTGACGTTCGCGCTCTGGGAGCCGCCGCTGCTGCCGGTGGGTGATGCCACGCCGGAGGCCGACCTGGTGTCGGTGCGTCGGTCCGCGCTGCGGGAGACCGCCGACCTGCTCACCGACAGCGTCGTCGAGGGGGTACGCACGCTCGCCTTCGTCCGGTCCCGCCGGGGCGCCGAGGTGGTCGCCGCGAACGCCAGGCGGGCGCTCGACGAGGCGGTGCCCGGGCTGGGCGGCCGGGTGGCCGCCTACCGGGCCGGCTACCTGCGCGAGGAACGCCGCGAGCTGGAACGGGCGCTGCTGCGCGGCGACCTGCTCGGGCTCGCCTCCACCAACGCGCTCGAACTCGGCGTCGACCTGGTCGGGCTGGACGCGGTGCTGATCTGCGGCTGGCCGGGCACCCGCGCCTCGCTGTGGCAGCAGGCCGGACGCGCCGGACGCGGCGGCGAGGCGCTGGCGGTGCTGGTGGCCCGCGACGACCCGCTCGACACCTACCTCGTGCACCACCCGGAGGCGCTGTTCGGGCGTCCCGTCGAAGCCACAGTCCTCGACCCGGCCAACCCTTACGTCCTCGCGCCGCAACTCGCCTGCGCCGCCCACGAGGCCCCGCTCACCCCCGCCGACCTGGACCTCTTCGGCGAGGGCGCGAAGGAGGCGGTGGACTCCCTCGTCGAGGCGGGCGCGCTGCGGCAGCGGCCCACCGGCTGGTACTGGCGGCACCGCGAACGCCCCGAGGTCGACCTGCGCGGCGAGGGCGGCGCCCCGGTCTGCGTGGTGGAGGAGTCCACCGGGCGACTGCTCGGCACCGTCGACGGCGGCTCCGCCCACTTCCTGCTCCACACCGGCGCGGTCTACCTGCACCAGGGCGTCTCCTACCTGGTCGACGCGCTCGACCTGGCCGACGGGTGCGCGCTCGTACACGCCGAGGAGCCGGACTGGTCCACCCACGCCCGGGACGTCACCTCGCTCTCCGTCGTCTCCGTCCGCTCGTACACCGACGCCGGCCCGGTCGGGCTCTTCCTCGGCGAGGTCGACGTGACCAGCCAGGTGGTGTCGTACCAGCGGCGGCGCATCGCCACCGGCGAGGTGATCGACACCCGCCCGCTGGACCTGCCGGCGCGGGAGCTGCGTACCGTCGCGGTCTGGTTCACCCTCTCCCCGGAGTCACTGGCCCGCGCCGGCGTGGACGCCGCGGACGTCCCCGGGGCGCTGCACGCCGCCGAGCACGCCGCGATCGGCCTGCTGCCGCTGATCGCGACCTGCGACAGGTGGGACATCGGCGGGCTGTCCACCGCCCTGCATCCCGACACCGAGGCCCCGACCGTCTTCGTCTACGACGGTCACCCCGGCGGGGCGGGCTTCGCCGAGCGGGCGTACGGGACGGCCGCCGCCTGGCTGCGCGCCACCCGGGACGCGATCGTCGAGTGCGGGTGCGAGACCGGGTGCCCGTCCTGCGTCCAGTCCCCGAAGTGCGGAAACGGCAACAACCCGCTGGCCAAGCCGGAAGCGGTGCAGGTCCTCGACGTGGTGCTGGCCAACCTCGCCGACGGCTCGTCCGACGGCGGTGTGGCGGGTGGTCCCGGTGTGGGTGGTGCTGCCGACGGCCCCGGGGCGGGCGGTGGGGTTACTTCGGGCGCGGGACGCGGCGGAGTGCTGCCGCGGCAGGACGACCGGACGGCGCGACGGTCGACGGCCGGCGGCCCGACGGGCTGACCCCGGCGGCCCTCCCGCCGCTCGTTCCTGCCTTTGCTCCTTGCCGCTTGTCCATGGCTCGGTCTCTTGCCGCTCGTCCATGGCTTGGTCTTCCGCCGCCCGTCCATGGCTTGGTCTCTTGCCGCTCGTTCCTGGCTTGGTCCTTGCCGCTCGTCCCTGCCCCTCGCCTTCTGCCGCTCGTAGCCGGCCCTCGTCCTTGCCGCTCGCCCGCCTGCCGCTCGCCCCGGCCGTGCCCGCTCGCCGTCTCCGGTGCCCCCTCGCCGTCTCGCTCGCCAGTTCGGCGAAGTGGTGGCATCGGCGGGTGCCGGACCCCGCCACCTCGCCGAACTGGCGTGCCTTGACCGCTGGTCGAGGCAGGACAGGCGGGCACCGGCGTCTGGCTGATGGGACGGGTGCATGAGGTCGACGGCATCGGGGCATTGATGCATGGGAGCGCTTCCATGCATCATTCCGGTAGCGCAGACGTGAACCGAGACCCGTCCGCCGGAGGTGCCGCCGTGGCCGACACAATCGCCGAGACCGTCGAGTTGCTCTATGCCATCGACCAGGAAAACCTCACCGCGGACCAGCAGATCGCGCTGGGCACCGCGCTGGCGCACCTGGCCCAGGCGGAGCGGCTGGAGCAGATCAACGAACGTCTGCGCGGCATCCACCAGGTGCTCAACACCTGGGCGTTGAAGGCGACGGTAGACGGCGGACGCTGACCCACGCACCGTGCCCGCCCGGGCCACCGGACCGGATCTCGCCCGGCCTGCCGGCCTGCCTGCCGGGCCACCGACGGCCGGGCCACCGAAGATGGGCTGCCGGACCATGGGCTGCCGGCGGGTGGGCGTCGCCAGTTCACCGAGGTGGCGGTATCGGTTGGCAGTCGACACCGCCACCTCGGCGAGCTGGAGTCGATCACGCACCCGCGCTCCAACGCGAGCGAGGCGACGTCGGGGCTGCACGGCAGCGCTGTGCGAGCGCGCGACGGTGGCGTCGCTGTGCAAGACTCCGGCGACCCCTCGAAGGAGATCAAATGTCGCTCGACAACCTACAGGCTCAGCACCGGTTCATCGTCCGGCAGCGGATTCGGATGATGGTCAACCAGTACGAGGTGCACGCCGCGGCACCGGACGGCTCCGAGGGTGGGCTGCTCGCGTTCGCGCAGCAGAAACGGCTCGCCTTCAAGGAGCAGGTCACGATCTACACCGATGACACCAAGCAGTACCCTCTCCTCGGCTTCAAGGCCCGTCAGCGGCTCGACCTCGGTGCCACCTATGACGTGACCGACCACGCCGGCAACCCGATCGGCCTGTTCCGTAAGGACTTCGCCCAGTCGCTGCTGCGTTCGACCTGGCACGTCGAGCAGCCCGGCCTGCCGCCGGCGGTCGGGCAGGAGCGCAGCATGCCGGTGGCGCTGCTGCGGCGCTTCGTCGACTCGCTCTCCTGGTTGCCGTACCACTTCGACTTCGTGGCCGGTGGCCAGCCGGTGTTCTCCGTCGACAAGAAGTGGGGCCTGCGCGACCGGTACGTCGTCGACATCCAGCACCCGCACATCGACCGCCGGTTGGTCATCGCCATGGCCGTTGGCCTGGACGCCCTCCAGTCCCGCTGACCGCGAGGCCGGCCGGCGACGTCCGTACGTCCGGTATCGCCGGCCAGGCGACGACCTGACTGCGGTCCGTGCTCGCCGCACCCGGTCCGCACAACGCTGCGAGCGGCCCGGTGGGTGGAGGGCCGATGGCTTTGGGTGCGATTGTGGTCGCCCCAGCGACAACAACCGCACCCAAAGCCGGCCGGCGGGGACGCGCCACGCTGACCTCAGGGATCGCTGATGCGGGCCGGGCCGGCGCGCGACGTCGCGGTGGCGACGCGGGACAGCCCCGGCAACGGCGTCACCCGCACCTCCGCCGTGACGATCAGGTCGAGGCCGTCGACCCGGCAGCCGGTCAGTCGACCGTCATTGGCCGACACCAGCGCGGCGGCCGAGTCACATGCGGTGTCCGCCCCGTCGAGGACACGACCCGCGCCCGCCAGCGCGCCGAAGTCGGCCGCGACCCGGGCCTGATGACGCGCGCACCGGGCAGCGCCGACCCCGGCGCCGAACAGCCCGACGAGCACGAACACCAGGCCGATCGCGAGCAGGCACACCGTCGCGCCACCCCGCTCGGCCGGCTCCCGGCCCGGCGTCACGGCACCGGGCCGGGAGCGCCGGGTTCCACGGCGGCCACCGCCACGCCCGACACGGTCGTCCGGGGCAGCCGGGCACCGACCGTCCGGACCGGTGCCCGGACGGTCGCGGTCACCCGGTCGCCGGCCACGGTCACCGTCACCTCCGCGCCCACGGGGGCGTACCGGGCGCCGGCAGCCGGGCCGGGCTCGCCACGGGCGGCGGCGAGCGCCGCCTCCCGGGCCGCGTCGAGGCAGGCCGCCCGCGTGGCCACCGCGTCGACCGCGGTGAGCCCGGCGACGAGGAGGAGCATCAACGCCGGCAGGCCGGCCGCCATCTCAGCCGTGAACGATCCCCGCTCCCCCGGACGCCGCCGGACGACACGGCCCGGGTGGTCCGCACCGTCTGCCCCCGGGGGCGGGTAGAGGCGGATCTGCCGGGCGGCCCACCGGCGTCCGGTCACTTCAGGGCCCGGTCGATGACAGCGGTCAACGCGGACTGCACGTTTCCGGAGGTGAGCACCTTCAGCAGGATCCCGGCGAAGGCGACCGCCGCGAGGGTGCCCACCGCGTACTCCGCCGTGTTCATGCCGGCGTCGCCGCGGAGGCGGGTGAGGAGCTTGCGCATGTCGTACGTCCCTTCTCGATGGTTCACAGGACGTCGCCGAGAACGGCGACGATCACCGGCACCAGACCGGCGAGAATGAAGGCGGGCAGGAAGCACAGCCCGAGCGGCAGCACGATGAGCACGCCCGCGCGTCGGGCGGTGGCCTCTGCCGCCGTCGAGCGTTCGGCCCGCAGGTCGTCGGCGAGCCGGGTGAGCGCGCCCGCCAGCGCGGCTCCGCTGTTCGACGAGCGGACCGCGGCGGTGACCATGCGTTCCGTACCGGCCACGGGTCGCAGGTGCTCCCACGCCTCGATCGCCGTACCGCCCAGGCCCAGCGTGCGGCCCACCCGGCCGAGCCGGTCCGCGAGTGGCCCGCCGAGCGCCTCCGCGACCGCGAGCGCCGAGCGGTCGACCGGTGCGCCGGCCCGCAGCGCCGCGGCCAGCAGGTCCGCGGCGAGCGGCAGGTCGGCGGTCTCGCGCAGCCGCCGGTCGCGCACGGCACGGGGCTCGATCCGGCGGAGCAGCCGGTCGGCGGCCACCCCGGCGAGCGGCCCGGCGACCAGGCCAGCCCACCCACCGACGACCACTGCCACGGCCACGCCGGCCAGGCCGGCGCCCCACCGGACCCGGTCCGGCCACCAGGTGGGGCGACCACGCCGAGGGGTGGACGCGAGCCGGCGCAGTCGCCGCGCCGGGCGGACGACCGGGCCGGCGACCGCGAGGAGCGACGCGGCGGCGCCGAGGCAGGCGGCGGCCATCACCTGGCGGGACATCAGGCCACCCGCCCCGGCCCCGCACCGAGCCGCTCCGCCCAGAGCAACCCGGTGATTTGCAGGGCGACGGCCGCCAGGGCGCTACCGCCCCCGACCGGCGTGTGCAGGAGCACGGTCACCGGATCGACCCCGATGGCGTAGCCGAGGCCGATCCCGCCGAGCGGCAGGGCGGCGAGCAGCCAGGCGGTCGCCCGGGCGCCGGCGGCCTGGGCAGCGGCAGCGGCGAGCCCTCGGTCGGCCGCACGTGCGTCGGCCTCGATCCGCTCGAGCAGCTCTGCCAGTGGCGCTCCGGTCCGGTCGGCCAGCCGCACCGCGGCCCGGGCCAGCCGAGCCAGCCGGCCGGTGCCGCTGTCGAACCCTCCGTCGACGGGCAGGCCCGCCCGCAGGTCGGCGGCGGCGGCGCCGAGCCGGTCGAGGTCGCGGCGGTGAGCCAGGGCGGCGGCCCGAAGGGTACGCCGACGCAGCACGGCACGGGCCGCGAGCGTCCCGTAGGCGGCGAGCGCCAGCGCGGCCACCGGACCACCGAGGAGCCCTCCGGCCCCACCGCCGAGCAGCGCGGCCGTCGGCAGAGCACGCCGCGCGGACAGCGTCGGGCGTGCGTTGCCCCGGCCTCCCGTGGAAGCTCGACCGCCACGCTCGCGCCACCGGACGAGACGGACACCGAGGACCGCCCGACGGCGGGCGCGGCCGGCGCGCGCCGGCCAGGCGACCGCCACCGCGGCGCCGGTCAGCAGCACGACCACGAACCAGAGTTGGCCGGTCACGACGGGCCCGCCGAGCCCGGCCAGACCACGCGGAGGATCGGCGGCACGGGCACCCCACGCTCGCGCAGCAGGTTGCCGAGCGGCCGGGCGGCAAGGCCGAGACCACGGCCGCGTGTCCAGGCCGGAACGACCGTCACCAGCCGGTCGGTCCCTTCCGGCAGGAGCAGGCCGATCGAGTCGAGCACCCGCCCCGCGCCGGTCCGGCGGACCTGGAGGACGACCTGCAACGCGGCGGCGACCTGGGCGTGCAGCGCGACCCGTGGCAGCCCACCGAGCATACCCAGCGCCTCCAGCCGGGCGGGCACGTCCGTCGGCGCGTTGGCGTGCAGCGTCCCCGCCCCGCCGTCGTGGCCGGTGTTCAGCGCGGCCAGCAGGTCGACCACCTCGGCGCCCCGGCACTCGCCCACCACCAGCCGGTCCGGTCGCATCCGCAGCGCCTGCCGGACCAGGTCACCGAGCCCGACCACGCCCACGCCCTCGACGTTCGCGGTACGCGCCTGCAACCCGATCACGTGCGGATGCACCGGGCGCAGCTCCGCGGCATCCTCCACAAGCACGATCCGCTCGGTGCCGGGCACCAGGCCGAGCAACGTGTTGAGCAGCGTCGTCTTGCCGGAGCCCGTCCCGCCGGTGACCAGGTACGCCAGCCGGGCGGCCACCACCGCGTCGAGCAACGGGGCGACCGGCCGGGGCACGGTGCCGTGGTCGACCAGCTCGTCCAGGGTGAACGGCCGCTGCCGGAAGGTGCGCAGTGACAGGTAGGGACCGTCGGTCGCCACCGGCGGCAGCACGGCGTGCAGCCGGGTGCCGTCGGGCAGTCGCGCGTCGGCGCACGGCGAGGCGTCGTCCAGCCGGCGACCGGCGGCGGCGGTCAACCGCTGCGCCAACCGGCGTACGTCGTCGACCGTGCCGAGCGGCACGGCCACCTGGTGCAGCCCCCGCCCCCGGTCGACCCAGACCCGGACGCCGTTCACCAGCACGTCGGTGACCTCCGGGTCGGCCAGGAAGGGCGCGAGCGGACCGGCGCCGACCAGGTCGTCGTGCACCCGGTCGGCGATCCGCAGCAGAGCGGTGTCGCCGAGCACGCCGGCGGCCGGCTCGGCGCGTACCGCGGAGACGACCGCGGCGGAGGTGACCGGGGTGGCGTCGGCGGCGAACCGGTGCCGGACCCGGACCGCCAGCTCCCCCGGGCTCGCCGGCCCGCTCACGCCGCACCCGCCGCGGACCGGCCGGTCAGGTCGTCCACGAGCCGCTGGCACAGCACGGCGAGCGGACCCTTACCGGTGGCGCCCGGCGCCTCGCCGCGCTCCAACCCTCGGCACAGGCCGGGCTCGGGCCGGAGCGTGCCGGCGAGCGGAAGGCCGAGTGCCCGGGACACCTCGGCGGCCCGGAGCCGGCCGGGAGCCGGGCCGCGCACGATCACCGACAGGTCTTCGCAGTGCGGGGCCACCACGGCGGCCACCCGGGCCGCGGCGGCGGTGGCCCGCAGCTCCGCGGGCACCACGAGGAACGCCCGGTCGGCGGCCTGGAGCGCGATCACGGCCGCGTCGTCGAGGTGACGGGGCAGGTCGAGCACGACCAGGTCGCGACCTCGCCGGCCGGCGTCGACCGTGGCGGCCATCGCCTCGGCCGGCAGGTGCCGCAGGTCGCCCCGGTCCCACGAGAGCACCACCAGGTCACCCCGGCTGGGCAGGGCGCGGACAAGCGACGGCGGGTCGACGCGACCGTCGGCGCCGGCCAGCTCGGGCCATCGCAGCCCGTCGAGTTGCTCCCAGCCGAGCACCAGGTCGAGGCCGCCGCCGAGCGGGTCGGCGTCGACGAGCAGCGTACGCAGCCGGGCTCGGGCCGCGCTGACAGCGAGCCCACCGGCGAGCACGCTGGCCCCGGCGCCGCCCCGCCCGCCGAGCACCGCCACGATCCGCCCCGGGCCCGCGCCGACCGGACCGGCCGCGCACTCGCCGAAGCGGTCGACCAGCCAGGGCTCCGCCGCGGGCAGAGTGGCCACGTGCTCGGCGCCGATCAGCTCGGCCAGCTCCGTACCCGGATCAAGCTGGCCGGAGCGTCCGACCAGGACGGTGCGGGAACGTCGGGGGAGGCGGGCCCGCAGGCAGGCCGCCGCCTGGTCGGCGCCGACAAGCACCAGCGGCGCCGGCCCCCAACGGGCGCGGGCGGCGGCCGGGTCGGCCGCCAGCTCGACCTCCACGCCGCCGGCCGCGGCGAGCCGCAACAACTCGTCGAGCAGGTCGTCGTCGGCCGTGACGAGCAGGGGCAGTCGAGGGTACGGCGGGAGCGGGGTGCGGGGCGGCATGCGGCCTCCAACGGTCGGACTCGGACGTGCCGCGGTGAAGCCTGCCGAATTCGGCCGGCCGCACGGGTGCCGCAGACGCCCGCCTGTGGACAACGAGGCGTTGTGGACAGACCTCGGCGATCGAATCGATCTGCTATGGGCCATCCGGTCGACGAAAGGCGGCAACCGCGTGGCCGTGATGACCGTTCGGGGCGGCTGACCAGGTGGTTGACCGGCCCGGCCCCACCGGATCGAATCGGTTGGACCGCCGGCCATTGACGAAAGGGATCATCCGTCCCGCATAATCGGATCCTCTCGCCGCGAAACGGACGGCACCGGCTCGTGAAATCGAGGCCATGACCGAGTCACCACACGGCACCGGACCGCCGCCCGTCCGACGTCACGCCCGCAGCGGTTCACCTGACGACCAGGTCCTGCTCCGCGGCCCGTCACCGGCCACGCTCGCCTCGGTGGCGCTCGGGATCGTGATCGTGGTGCTGGTCGGCACGCTCAGCTTCTTCGCCATGCCCCGCCGCCCCGACCTGCCGCCGCCGGTCGGCAGCGAGGCGATCCTGGCGTCCCCGGCATACGCCTCGCCGACCGCGGAGGTGGCGGCCGAGTCGTACTCACCGGCGCCCGTGTCGCTCTCCGCCCGCGCCGCGCCGCGGACCCGCCCGCCCGCGCCGCCGCGTCGCACCACGCCGGCCGCCCGGCCCAGCCCGAAGCCGACGGCCAGCCGGACGAAGCGACCCGAGCCCCGGACCGACGAGCTCAGCCCGCTTCCGGCGTCCTGGGAGTGGCGGTTGCGGTCCAACGGTGGCGGGCCATCGACCTTCATCGAGTTCGTCAATGTCCGGACCAGGCCGGTGGTCGTCTACTGGTTGGACTACCACGGCCGCCGCCAGCGGTACGCGGTGCTCCAGGCCGGTCGGTCCCACCGGCAGCAGACGTACGTGGGCCACCCGTGGGTGGTGACCGACGAGCGGGGCCGGGCGCTTGTCTGCTTCCAGCCCGAGCCGCGCACCATGCGCGCGGTGATCCGCTGACAATCGTCCCGTATGGACGGCTCGGTCAGCACGGCCGAACAGTGTCACACCTCTGTGCGGTAATTGACCGACGGCGATCTTCGGGCGTGGAAGCGCCCAGCCGTCTCAGCAGAGAGGAGCGGGGATGCACAAGTCCTGGCGGAAGGCGGCCCTGGCAGCCGGCCTGACGCTCACGGGGGCGCTCGGCGGGCTGGTCGCCGCCACGCCGGCACAGGCACAACCGGTGGCGTCCGGATCGGTCACCTTCGGCGGCGACCCGGGCGACTACATCACCGGCGGCCGGTCGTACGCCTACTCGGTCGCCGACGGCGACCAGCTCACCACCGCCGCGTCGGCCGACACGAGCCACGTGTCGGTAGGCGTCAACGGCTACCAGGGCGACTGGTGGTCCGTGGACTTCGACGCCCCGGGCAGCACGCCGCTGACCCCGGGCACCTACCAGAACGCGACACGCTACCCGTTCAACGGGGCCGGTCCGGGCCTCAGCCTGGACGGGAACGGGCGCGGCTGCAACGAGCTGACCGGCACGTTCACGGTGCTCAACGCCGTCTTCGGACCGAACGGCTACGTCCAGACGTTCGACGCCACCTTCGAGCAGCACTGCGAGGGCGGCACCCCGGCGGCCCGCGGCGAGGTGCACATCGCCAACCCGCCGCCGCCGGCGCCGCTCGACCTCGCGCTCGCGGTGGCCACCGACGGCACGGCCAGCTCGGTGAGCGGCAAGGCCGTCGTGCACGGCACGGTGACCTGCAACCAGCCGACCTCCGTGTCGCTCAACGGCACGGTCACGGAGATCGTCAAGAAGACCATCGTCCGAGGCGACTTCAGCACCCGGGTGAACTGCGTTCCGGGTACGCCGGCGGCCTGGACCGCCACCGCCGTCCCGATCGGCACCGTGCCGTTCGTCAAGGGCAAGGCGGAGGTCGACACCAGGGCCCAGGGGTACGACAGCGAGTACGACAAGTACGTCGAGGTGAACGACACCACTGTCGTCAAGCTGGTCAAGTCCTGATCCGCTGACGAGAGCGGCCGGCCCGGGCAACGGGTCGGCCGCTCCGCCGTGTCGGGAGCGCTCCCCGAAAAGGGACGACCCCCGTCGGGGGGATGCGGACTCAATCTGTCGCCAGCTACCGACCAGCGACGGTCGTCGTCAAGGAGCAGGTCCCAGACACCATCGGTTCACGTTCGATGCCGGCTGACGATGGCGCTCGTGCTGCTTCCTTGCTGCCTCGTCGATGCTCGACGCCCGCCGGAGACGGTCAGCTTGGGAATTGAGTCGAACCTGGGCACGCCTACGCGATGAGTGACCGCACCACTAGGCGAACCTTCAAGGAGTGTCAGGAGCGCCTCCGACATGGCTCCCCTGCGAGCCGCTGTTGCCCCTTGCATCGGGCACACATCGGGCACTGCGCGCATCATCGCTCGGGCGAGCTGCACCTAGCCGCTAATCCGCACATCGGTCCCCAATGCCATGTCTTGAGTAATCAGATCCGACGACAAACCCTTCATAATCACGTAAGGTTGAAGCAGCGGATTAAGGAACCGATACCGATACTTGTGACTAGTTCCCCTTCTTTGCAGAACCGGACCTCTAGCAACTTCACAGAAATCCGTCAGGTGTCGCACAAATGCCGGAATCTGATAGTTCTTCCCGGTAACAGCTTGCAGCGGCTCACGCACATCCGCTGGCGCAAAGAAGCCCAAGTCATCACACCGCGCTAATGCGCAGGCAGTAAGAACCTTGCCGTAGAGGTGTTCGCGTTGAGGACTTGTCGTGGCGGCATGGTAGAGAGTCTTGATGCTATGCTGAGCATTAGACACGGCAGCCACGACAGCTTGCCAGACGTCCTCTGACTCGATATTCCGGCGGCCATGGGATGCAGCATTCCTCGCTGCCTTCTGAGCAAGGAGGTGCGTGTAATGGGGCAACCCCTGAGATAGCTTCACGATGTAGCTGACGGCATCTTGATCTGCCGTCATGCCGGCCGCATCAAGCCCCGTAGTAATAATGTCTGTCAGCTCCTCCACCGTCATTCTCGGCATCAGGATCTGAAACAGATTACGCCCGATTGACTCATGCTCTGCGATCAACTCATCAACAGTATCCGCCACACCAACGAAAACCAAAGTCGCATCGACATTGTAATCCGAAAGCGTTTTGATCGTGTTTGCAAATAAGGTTCGACTAGTGAAGTCTAGCACCGTGTCGAACTCGTCAATAAACACAACGACCTTGTGCTTCTTAGCAAGAACGGAAAGCCCGTCAACCGCCTCACGAGGGCCGACTTCCATCGCGCCGAGAACCTCCGCAGCCCGCTCGATGGCTTGAGCCGAGCCGGGGTCCGCAGTTGGCAGCTCGCCAGCCTCATGCATTCGCCCCAAACCGTCGACCACCTTGCCCCAAATAGAGGCGAAGTTGTCGGTGACATCGCAATTGATTTTCACCGCAATAAAGCCAGTACTACCGCTTAGAATGTTTCGGCAGACCGATGCAAGACTCGTCTTTCCAACACCACGCTCTCCATACATAACAGCATGCTGACCAGGAGACATCGCGATATCAACCAGCTGCTCAAGTTGCTTGATACGGCCCGCAAATAAACCACGGTCATCGATTGGAGCCGAGGGGCGAAAGACCCGATTAATCTTCCCGATTAAGGCCAGGAAGTCACGGTCTGGATGTTGCTGCGGCTGCGCCAACCTTCTAGCTCCTCGAAGTGAATGTTTAGGCTGCGCCAACAGTAAACCACGACGACGCCTATGTACAGGACGAAGCTCCAACTGTCAAGGGCTGATGCTATCCCGTCTGCCGTCGGCCCGCCCTCCTGGGGAGCGGGCCTCCGCCCGGCCCGCCACGTCAAGACGGCCTTGACGGCTCGTACGGACGCTGGCGGGTCGGGCGGTGGTCTGCTCGGCTCGCCCGGGTCGACGGCAGGCGGGATGGCTCCCACCGCCACCACCCACGGACCGCAAGCCGCCGACGGACCCCCGGCCATCCTGGAGCCGGAGCGCCCCCGCCGGAGGCGCAGTAACCGCGACCCCGCCACCCGCCGCCAGCTCGCCGACGCGGCCGGCGTGCACTCCCCCACGCCGCGCGGTGCTCGCCGCGCGGCCCGGCCGGCTGCCGGCCCACTCACCCCACCGGGAAACGGCCTGTCGTCATCCGGCGGCCCACCGGGCTACCCGCCCTCCGCGCCAGCCGCCGGGCGTAATGCGTGGCCGGAGTCGGAGCGCCAGCGTAGCGACGGACACGCGCCCAGGCGGCGGCGCATGCGGCCCGTTGCGGGCCGCCTTGAAGACGTACAGAAACTTTGAACCACATCGCCGGTAGCCGGCCGGACCCGCTCTGCCGCCGTTCGGACACGGGGATGGTGCGTGCCTGAGGCTCTCCGTACGCTGACCGCATGGCCACCTTCGCCGAGACTGCCCGAGAGATTGCGCGACACCTGTTGGAGACGCCGTTGCCTCGTCGATGGAGTCACGTCCAGGCGGTGGCCACCAAGGCGGACAGGATAAGCGAGGCGGTCCCAGCCGAAGATCGGGATGTGCTCGTGGCGTCGGCGTGGCTGCATGACATCGGCTACAGTCCCGACCTGGTCGACACCGGCTTCCACGCCCTCGACGGTGGGCGTTGGCTTCGCCGAGAGCGGTTAGATGAGCGAATAGCCGCTTTGGTAGCTCACCACTCCTGCGCATGGTTGGAAGCGGAGGAGCGTGGGCTCGGTGACGTCCTGGCCGCCGAGTTCCCTCGGGAGGAAACCGCGGTGACTGACGCGCTCTGCTTCTCGGACATGACGACCGGGCCGGACGGCCAGGACTTCAAGGTCTTGGATCGGCTTGCGGAGATCCGGTCGCGGTACGGGCCGGAGCATCTGGTGACCCGATTCATCGGTCGGGCGGAACCGGAGATGGTCGCTGCTGTGCAGCGGACTCAGCGGCGGCTCGCGGACAGCGTCGCTCAGCCGATGTAGGGCTCAGGGCGGTTCTCGTAGCCGTGAGTGATACGAAGCAGGGTCGACGGGTGGATGTCGAGCGCGCCCAGCTCGTCGCGTGCCACCCATCGAACGTCGCTCGATTCGTCGCTCGGGCTCGGGGTGCCACCAACAAGCACGGCTCGCAGACAGAGCGAGAACTGCTGTCGCACCTCGCCGTCAGAGTAGGTGATGACGTGCCCGGGGTCGGAGTAGACGCCGACCATGCCGGTGACTTCGACCCGTACGCCGGTCTCCTCCTGGGTCTCACGGACCGCCGTCTCTGCCACCGATTCGCCGATCTCCTGGCCGCCGCCAGGCAATGACCACAGGCCGTTGTCGGTGCGCTGGATGAGCAGCACCCGGCCAACCTCGTCGCACACGAAGATGGAGACGGCCACGACGATGCTGTTGGCCTTCGGCGCGTTCGGGTCGTGGTAGTGCTCGGTTCTCGCCATGGTTCTAGGTTGCCACCTCGCCGCCGGGTTGAGGCTTTGCGGCCATCAGGACCCGGTCGAAGCTGTCGGAGTAGGTGCTGAACAGGTCTCCGCCGTTGAGCCTGCGCAGGTGCATCACGGGCGCGTGTGGCGCCGGAAATCCGAGTACGTGCATGTTGACCAACATCTCGTTATCAAAGCGGTACATCGAGTTGTACAGGGTTGTGTCGTGGTAGAGCACCTTCACCCCTGGCGCACCTTCCAGCCGGCGGTAATAGTGCTGTACCTGGCGAATCTTTGCGGCCATCACGCCGGGCGCACCTTCCTCGATGCTCTTGCGCTCGATCGCCTCGCTAGTCGAGTCACCGAGAAGGATTGTCACCTGGACGCCGTCAACAGCCTTTTGACGTAGCACGTCAACGATCCTCGGGTTCTGCTCCACGAGGAAGAGACCGGCATAGGCCAGCACGTCGATCCGCTCCTCTGCCCGCTCGATTAGTCGGCCCCACAGGTCGTACGGCACGGAGGATCGCCGCGAGTAGAGCTGGACCAATTCGCTCTGCCCGATCTTTGATGCCTTCTCCGGGGTGACCGCATTCGGCCAGAGATACGGCACGTCTTCACGCACTATCGCTGCGATTGCGTGCCGGTGACGGGGATACGGAACCCGATCCTGCGTGATCCATCGTTCCACCGTCTTCGGGTCGACGCCGATCTGATCGGCCACCGCGCCGGGGGTCAAGCCGTTGCGCAGGATGGCATCACGTAGCCGGTCGTTCGCCATTCGACCCTCCTCAAGGGACGACTAGGGACGAGTAGACGATAGCTCAGACGTCCTATAGTCGTCCAGCCCGCTGGATGGGGCGTCCTCGGCTTTCCGGAAGTCTTATCCGCAGAGGCCACGAGCAAGAGTCCACCGGGGACAAGCTCACCATTTGGCCCTAGACACAGGAGGTTCAAAAGTGAAGCTGTACGTGGACACCAAGGGCAAGCAGGTGACGGTGTCGAAGGACCCGGAGTCGAAGAACGACCAGAACGGCAATCAGCGGTCGGAGAAGGGGACGGGCCGGCTCATGTGGGCGACCCAGGTCATCGTGCTCGACGAGACTGGCGGTGAGGTCATCAGCATCACGACGGCGGGAGAGAAGCCGGGTGTGATGGTGGGGCAGCTCATCGAGGTCGAGCAGTTGGAGGCCATTCCGTGGGCGACCAACGGGCGTAACGGCGTCGCGTTCCGTGCCATCTCGTTGAAGCCGAAGGCTGGTTCGGCGGCCAAGTAGTCCTTCGCACAATGTGTTGTGTGAAGCCTCGTGGTGTCTGACGCGCATCGCGCGTGAAGCGGCTTGAGTCCGCTGCATCTGTTTCAACCTGGTCCGGGAGTGTTTCTGGCTCCTACTCTCCCGGCCCTGGCAACCCGTGGTTGCCCTCGTGAAGTTGTGGCGCGGGGTCGGTACTGGCTCCTACACCTGCCGGCCCCGTCTGCCCTTCCAACCTGTCTGCCCTCAATCGTGGGGAGTGGTTGTCATGCTCGAATCCGCCATCGTGTTCGCCGTTGTCGCGGCGACCCTCTACGCCGGCCACCAGGTGGCCGATCATGTGTTCGGCCAGTCCGACAGGCAGGCCGCCCACAAGGCCGCGCCCGGCTGGCACGGCTGGAAGCATCTGCTGGGCCACGTCGTGGCCTATCACCTGGTCATCGTGGTGATGCTGGCGGTCACCATCGTCGCGCTGCATCTGCCCGTCACCGCCGGTGGCATGGCCGCCGGGCTGGGCTTCTCCGCGATTAGCCATGCGTTCCTCGATCGGCGTTGGCCGGTGCGTTGGCTGTTGATGCACACCGGTAGCGGCGATTTCGCCGACCGGCAGGCCCCGATCTGCGGCATGTACCTGGCCGATCAGTCCCTGCACGCGGTCTGCCTGTGGGCTTCCGCGTTGCTCATCGCCTGCCTCTGAAATCCGCCCTCTGAACATCGGAAGGAGCCCGTCATGGGCAGGAAGTACCTGTTCAGTGAGGACGCCGACGGCCGTGTCCGTGAGGTCAAGGTCGACCCGAGGCACCTTGACAAGCAGCTCCGTGAGGAGCGCGCCGCTGGGCGCACCCCCACCGTCCTCGATGAGGACGAGCGCATCCTCTTCGGCCAACTCGTCAACGGTCTGAACGACCAGCGGTGACCTGAGCAACCGCTAGGTCATGAGCGCGGGCCGGTGCTGGCTCCTACACCTGCCGCCCGCATCACCTCTTCCAATCCATCTGCTCCGTACGGGAGGTATTCAGATGCAACTCGTCAACCTGACTCCGCATCCGGTGGCCGTTTACTCGGTCGACACGCCCGATCGCATTGCGCCGGGTTCAGTCCTGCCGCTGCGGGTGATTTCGCCTTCGGCGCAGCATCAGCCGGCTCGGCTCGGCCAGTGCGTGGTTGGGGTCGATGACCTCGGTCTCGGGATTCCGGTCGAGCAGGTCTCGTTCGGTTCGGCTGACGGTGGCGTGACTGCGCTTCCGGAGCCGGTCGAGGGTGTGTTCTACCTGGTGTCGCTGGTCGTGGGACTGGCGGCGGTAGGGCGCACTGATCTGCTGGTGCCGCATGACACGGTTCGGGATCTGAGCGGTTCCATCATCGGGACCCGCAAGCTCGCCCGCCCGCATCGTTCCTGACGAGTTACGAGCGCGGGGCCGGTACTGGCTCCTACACCTGCCGGCCCCGTGCTCTTCCAACCCATCCAGCCCATCATCTGGGAGGACGTGTCATGTCCAAGTCTAGCTCTCGCCGTGGCTTCGGGGGGAAGTCCAGCGGCACCATCACCGTGATCGAGGCTCGGGTTCACCGGTCGTCGGCGCGTAACGCCCGGTTGGCGTTCATCCTCACGGCGGTCATCGTCGGCCTGTTGTCGGCCGTTGTGGCCGCTTCCTACATTCACCCCATCCTCGCGGTGTTCGTCGGCGTGCTGATCGGGGTTCCGGTGGGTGGCCTGGTGTGGCTGCTCGTGCGGATCTGGCCGGTGCTGCGGCTGCTGTGGTGGTGGACCCCGGAAATCGGGATCACCACGATCCTTGGCGCTGCCTGGGTGCAGTTGGCCAACCACACGCCGATGCCCGTCACCCTGGCCGTCGTCGCCCTGGTCGTGGGCGTCCCGGCTGCCCTGCCGGCGTCGCGCCGGCTCGTGGTCGCCTGGTCGTGGTGCCTGATCGTGCGGCATCGGCTGCGCGTGTGCTTCGCGCAGTTCATCATCGCCAACCAGTCCGGCAGCCTGCCGCTGATCCTGTGGGCCAAGCCCACTCCTGTCGGTGAGCGGGTCTGGGTCTACCTGCGCCCCGGCCTCTCGTTGGCCGATTTGGAAAGCCGGCTCGACCGGATCGCGGTCGCCTGCCACGCCTCCACCGCCCTGGTGGAGCGGGCCTCTGACGGCAACGCCGCCTATGTGCGTTTCGACATCAAGCGCCGTGAGGTGCTGACCGCTCAGGTCGGTTCCCCGCTGGTCGACGTCATCGACGACACGATCCCGGCTACCGAGCGGATCCCGGCCGTCGTGCCGACTGCCTTGGACCTGCCGGACGTCGACGTCCCCACGGTGACCCTGCCGGTTCAGAAGAAGCCGGCCACCACCGCCAACGGCAGCAAGCCCACGGCTTCCACCACCAGCGACGTCGACGACGTCAACGACTGGATCTGACCCACTCCATCTCCTGATCGCGGAGAGCCCTGCGGCTCGTTCGTGTGGCTCTCCGCGCCCACACCTCGCCCAAGGAGGGCAATCCATGACCACCATCGCCGAAACGGCCCCCGTTCCCGTGGGGCCTGGCCTGTCGATGTTCGACCCCATCTTCGTCGGCATCGACGAGTTCGGTCACCCCGTCTACATCACCCTCGCCTACCGCAACCTCCTCGCCGGCGGCGAACCCGGCGGAGGCAAGTCCGGCCTCCTCAACACCATCGCCGCCCATGCGGCTCTGTCCGTCGACAGCCGCCTGGTGCTGCTCGACGGCAAGCTCGTCGAGCTGGGTCAGTGGGAGGACTGCGCCGACGCGTTCATCGGCCCCGACATCACCGCCGCCCTCGACATCCTGCGCCGGCTGCAACTGGTGATGAACAACCGCTACGCCTGGCTACGCGCCCACGGGCGCCGCAAGGTGACCGCCACCGACGGACTGTCGGTCATCACCGTCCTGGTCGACGAGATCGCCTACTACTCCGCCACCGTCGGCAGCAAGCAGGAACAGGAAGAGTTCGTCGCCCTCCTGCGCGACCTGGTCGCCCGTGGACGTGCCGCCGGCATCCCGGTGGTCGCCGCGACCCAGCGGCCGTCGTTCGACATCATCCCGACCTCGCTGCGGGACCTGTTCGGCTACCGGGCCGCGTTCCGCTGCACGACTCCGAACACCTCCAACATCGTGCTTGGCCACGGTTGGGCCGAGCAGGGCTACTCGGCTACCGACATCGCCCCGACCAACCAGGGCGCGGCCTACCTCATCGCCGAAGGCGGCACCCCGCAACGCATCAAGGTCGCCTACCTCACCGATCAGCAGATCGCCGGCATCGCCGACTATGCGGCCTGGATTCGCCGGCCCCGCCCGTTACCGACCCTGATCCCGGACCTTGCCCGGGCGGATTTCGAGGTGGCGGCATGACCACCCGCGAACAGGCATACGCCCGCGCCAACCAGCAGCGGGCCGCCGGCTACGTCGAAATCTGGATCATCGCCCAGCCGAGCGAGATCGCCTGCATGGTGCGGGTCGCCTCGGCCAGCGGCCGACTCGTCTACCTCGGCCCACCCCAGTCGATGGGCGGCAACGACACCCGCCAACGCCGCTACCTGCGGCTGCGCACCCGATAACCGGCCGACAGGACCAGGACACCGCCTGCCAGCAGATCTGGTCCTGCCGACCTCCACCAACAGCCCCGAAAGGACGTGGCTGCCATGAAGGCTACCCACAACCAGACCACCGGAGTCCAGGTCACCCCCGCTGACCTGCTCCGGATGGCTGCCCTCTACCTGCGCCGAAACGGCTGGGCCCAGGGCACCTACTACACCCCCGACCCCACGGGCACCGGCCAGCCCTTCCGGGCGGCCTGCTCCGTCGGAGCTATCGGCATGGCCGCCGCCGGCCGGCGCATGAATCACCCCGACCAGCTCCACCCCGCCGACGCGGTCACCTACCGCCGCGCCATCGCCGCGTTCGTCGACTACCTCGACAACTTCGCGCCGGTCTTCCACATCGACGAAGACGGCTACCTCCTCGACGAGCACACCTCCCCCTACTCGTGGAACGACGACCCTGCCCGGACCGCCGAGCAGGTCATCACCGCCCTTGAGGCGGCTGCCGATGAGTGGGACCGCCTCCACACCGACGGGGGCGAGAACCGATGAACACCGTCAAGAAAGCCTTGACGCCTCGCGTCCCGTCGCAACGTCGTAGGGACGTCGTCGAGAACGACGCCTTCGCCGCCTTCGCCCGGCGCATCATCCGCGCTCACGGTCGTCGGGTCGCTGACGGCGACGTCGAAGCCCTCCGCGACCTCGTCGCCATGTCGTCGGTCATCGACGACGCCATCACCGACGCCGTCGTCAGTCTTCGGGCCTTCGGTTACTCCTGGGCCGAAATCGGCTCACGCCTCGGGATCTCCCGCCAGGCCGCCCAGCAGCGCTGGGGAGACCGGCCGTGACCACCTTCACCTACGACCCGGCCAACCCCGCCGAGGAGTTCCCCACCTACCCGTTCCGGCTCGCCCCGGACGGGCTGGCCACCCGGCGACAGTTGCGCGCCGCTGGCCTTCGCCCTGGAGGGCATCACGCCGTCGCGCAGATCCTCTGGCGTCGCGGTAAGCGCGTCGCCTACCTCTACCGCCTCGACCTCGCCGCACCGAAACGGGTCGCCACCCCGGCTCAGCGGACCGCCATCGCCAAGGCCCTGCTCGCCCGCCGGACCTGCCGCCACTGCGGCCAGGTCAAGCCCTACTACATCCCCCGCCGTTACGGCTGCTGCCTCGACTGCCACGGAGGCCACTGATGACCACCACTGCCAACCGGGGCACCCGCGTCGAGGGTGTCGTCCTGGTCCTCATCCTCATCGCCGTCGCCGGCTTCGCCGGTGCCGCCTCCTTCACCCACGTCAAGGACTGGACCCTCGCCAACTCCCCGGCCGGGACCGGGGAATGGTTCGGCTGGGCCAACGCGGTCATCTCCGAACTCGTCCCCATCGCCTCCCTGCTGACCATCCGTCGACGCCGCCGAGCCGGCGCGTCCATCGGCTATCCGCTGTTCCTGCTCATCGCCGCCGCCGGCCTGTCCCTCGCCGCGCAACTCGCGGTCGCCAAGCCCGGCCCGTCCGGGTGGCTCCTGTCCGCCGTGCCGGCGCTGGCGTTCATGGCCCTGGTCAAACTCGTCCTCGCCCCGGCACCCACGCCGGAACAACCCACGCCGCCGGCTACGCCGGTCGAACCCATCCGCGTCCAAGTGGCCGAGCAGGTCACCACCGAGCCGGCACCGCCGGCCGCCATCACCCCGACCCCGGCTGTCGAGCCGGAACCCGTCACCGCACCGGCACCGGAGCCGGTCGACGTCCCTACCCACCTGCTGCCCATGGCCCGCTTCGCCGCCGTGCAACACGAACAGGCCACCGGCCAGCCCATCACCCCGGCCGAGCTGGCCGACCGCCTCGACGTCACCCCGCCCGTCGCCGGCCAACTGTTGGCCACCATCGGCGGTGGTGCCCGATGAGCATCCACACCGTTGACGTCGTGCAGCTCCTGCACACCTGCCCGCCTGACCCGCGCCCCCATCCCTACGACATCCGCCGCACCGTCATCGACGTCATCGACGGCGGACCCTGCCGCAACCCGGTCACCATCCGCTGCGGCGACACCGTCACCCAGATCCGCTGCGGTCGACACGAGCCGACCACCCGCCAGTGCGGTGCCTGCCGCATCATCGTCATCGAACGCACCATCACCAACCTGCACCCCACCAACAAGGTGGCTGGTTGATGGGCTCGACGCTGGACCTCACCCCCCGCGCTTCGGCCCGGGGGGTGGGCTCGAACGCCGACACCATCGTCTACGGCTACACCGCCGCCGGAGCCGCGTTCCAACGCGCCACCCGACCGGACTACTTCGGCTGGTTGGAACACGTCCGCGCCGCCGCCGGCTGCACCCGCCCCATCCGCCTGTCCGGCAGCCTCCTCACCGTCGAAGCCTCGACCGGCCGTGTCCTCGACACACGGCACACCGACGTCATGCCGGATGCCGCCATCTACACCGCCTGCGGCAACCGACGCGCCACCGTCTGCCCGGCCTGCGCCCAGACCTACCAGCGCGACGCCTTTCAACTCCTGCGCGCCGGCCTCGTGGGCGGCAAAGGCGTCCCCGAAAGCGTCGCGCAGCATCCGGCGGTGTTCGCCACCTTCACCGCACCGTCGTTCGGCACCGTTCACACCCGGGTCGTGAAGCGGCACACCTGCCGCAACCGGAAGCGATGCGACTGCCGCGCCGAGCCCTGCCACGCCCGCCGCGCCACCGACCCGACCGCCGGCATGTGCCCCCACGGCCGGCCCTCGGTCTGCTGGGCACGCCATGAAGCCGGTGACGCCTTCCTCGGCCGGCCGTTGTGCCTGGACTGCTACGACCACGGCCACCAGGTCGTGTGGAACCTGTTCTCCGGTGAGCTGTGGCACCGCACCAAGCAAGCCGCGCAACGTTGGCTGGCCAAACTCGCCCACCGCCGCGGCATCCCCCGCGTCGAGATCCTTACCGCCTCGGGCAAGACCCGGAAGGTTCCACCGGTCCGGCTGTCGCCCGGGAAGGTCGCCGAACTCCAAGCCCGGGGAGCGGTGCACTTCCATGCCATCGCACGCCTCGATGGCGTTGACGCCACCGACCCCGACGCCATCGTCCCGCCGCCGCCCGGGTTCACCGTCGCCGACCTCGTCGACGCGCTGCGCCACGCCGCCGGTCAGATCGCCTTTCACACCCCGAGCCACCCCGATCGGCCCGACGGCTGGCCAATCGCCTGGGGCGAGCAAATCGACCTTGAACACATCACCACCGACGGCACCGGGGACGTCACCGATGGGATGGTCGCGGGCTACCTTGCCAAGTACGCCACCAAGAGCACCGAGGCCACCGGGCACACCTCCACCCGCCTGACCGCCGACACCATCGGCGACTACGCCGACCCCGACGGCGACCACACCGCCCGCCTCATCGACGCCTGCTGGCGCATCGGCCGACCCACCGGCACCCCCGTCCCGCTCTCCGAGCGGCCTCGGGACTCCCGGCCACGGCCCGGCTTCGTCGACCGCTGGGAGTGTCGTGACTGCGGCACCCACACCCGGTACGCCGCCTGCCCCGTCTGCACCGCCGTGCGTCAAGCCGCCCTTGACACCAAGCCGACGAAACCGGCGACGACCAACCCTTACGCCCGGCTGCGCCGGTGGGCGCACATGCTCGGCTACGGCGGCCACTTCCTCACCAAAGCCCGCCGCTACTCAGTGACCTTCCAACTGCTGCGCGACAACCGCGTTGCGTTCCGGCGCCACGAGCACCAGGACCACGAGCACCCCACCACCGGCGGACCACCCGCCGGCCAACTCGTCGAGGACACCACGCTCATCGTCGGCACCCTCACCTTCGCCGGAGTCGGCTGGCACACCACCGGAGACGCCCTGCTCGCCAATAGCGCTGCCGCCATGGCCCGCGAGCGACGAACCACCGGACGCGAGGAACTCGCCCATGAACTCGGCACCACCTCGACCGGCGTCGTGCCGGTCGCCGCCTGATCCGACAGACCTGAGGAGGTCACCCGTCATGAGCACCATCGCCCGCCCCAGCCCGGTCGTTCGGCTCGTCCCTCGCAACGGGGCTGTCGTCGTCGAGCCGGTCACCTACACCGTCCGCGAGGTTGCCGCCCTGCTGGGCCTGTCGCTGGGCAGCACGTACGCACTCGTCCGGGACGGCACGATTCCGGCGACTCGCCTCGGTGGCCGCTGGCTGATTCCGCGTACCCGGTTCCACGTCTGGCTCGACGGTGTCACCGAGCAACCCGCCGCTACCGGCACCGAGCACGGTCGGAGGCGCTGATGGGCTTCGTCCGCAAGACCCCGGCCGGCACCTTCCGTGCCTGCTGGCGTGATCCTGCCGGTGGGCAGAAGTCCAAGAGCTTCCGCACGAAGCGGGAAGCCAATGCCTTTCTCTCCGAGGTCGAGGGCAGCCTCAACCGGGGCACCTACGTCAACCCGCACGCCGGCCGTACCCGTCTCGGTGACTTCGCTCAGCAGTGGCTCGCCACCCGGGCGGTCGAGGCCCGCACGACCGAGCGGACCGTCTCCATGCTCCGGACGCACATCTTGCCGAAGTGGGGTGACTGGCCGCTCGGGAAGGTCGACTTCATGTCGGTGCAGGAGTGGGTGACCGGCCTCGGTCGGGATCTCGCCCCCGGCACCGTGGCCAAGTGCTACCAACTGCTGTCGATGATCCTCAAGACAGCGGTTCAGGCGCGGCTGATCGCCACCAACCCCGCCGAGGGCGTGAAGCTGCCGCGTGACCGGTCCCGCGACGTCAGACCAGTCACGATCAGCCGGGAGGAATTCTTCGGCCGACTCCTGCCCGCTGTCCCGCCCCGGCACCGGGGGATGGTCTCCGCCGCCGCTGGGGCCGGTCTTCGCTGGGGAGAGTGCGCCGGGCTCATGTGGTCGTCGGTGGACCTTGACCGGGCATCGCTGCGCGTGGTCCAGGTGGCCGAGGAGACCCACGGCGGAATCGTGCTGCGCCCGTACCCGAAGAGTCGTGCCGGGGTTCGGACCATCCCGCTGCCCGGCTTCCTCCTCGCGGCGCTCCGCGAGCTGCACGCCGCCGCCGACGATCCGGACCCGCGAACCCTGGTCTTCCGCGACCGGGTCGGCCGGCCGCTGCGGCGGTCGAACTTCCGCCGTCGGATCTGGCTGCCGTCGCTGGTGCGTGCCGGGCTGCTCGGCCAGGTCGCCAACATGGGCCCGCATCGGTACCGCGCGACCTGGTCGGACCGGGAGGGCGTCGAGTGGTCCGCTGAGTTCACCACCGAGCGGGAGGCCGTCGCCTGCGTCGCGGCCAAGGCTGCCGGCGGGATGCGGTTCCACGATCTGCGGCACGCCTACGCCACCTGGCTGGTCACCGACGGCGTCCCGATCAACCTGGTGCAGCGGGTAATGGGCCACGAACAGGCGTCGACGACGCTCAACCGCTACACCCACACCCCGGACGACTACGCCGCCCGCGTCCTGGAGGCGTTCAACGGCTCTGCTGCCTCCCTGCTGCCTCCGGCCGGAGAAACGCCCTTGGAGAGCCTTCTCAACGGGGACGGAGACGACCTGTGACCTGCGGCGGAGCGCTCCCACCGGAAAGGGACGACCCCCGTCGGGGGGAGACGGGGGTCGTCGTGTGGTTCGGCTCCGGGGGGGTCGAGCCGAACCGACTCAGCGGTCACGGGGGGTGCAACCGCCGAGGGTCTGAGCAGCGACCGGAGGCGAACTCCCGTCGCGAGGACAAGCATGCCGCAGCCGACCCTTATACGTCGAGTGTTGTTCACTCCACGCAAAGCTAATTTCTCGCAGCGCTATGTGACCGCCGTCACTCCAGCGGGTGCACCTCCGCTTTCGGGTGCCGGGGTGGGCGGCCGTTGGCGGTCCGTCCGGCTAGACTTTCGCGCCGTGGGCCGCAGTGCCGCTTTCTTCGATCTCGACAAGACCGTCATCGCCAAGTCGAGCGCCCTGGCGTTCGGTCGGCCGTTCTACCGGGACGGGCTGATCACCCGGCGCGACGTGGTCAAGTCGGCGTACGCGCAGCTGATGTTCCGGCTGGGCGGCACCGACGAGCAGACCATGGCCCGCACCCGGGACTATCTGGCCGCGCTCTGCAAGGGCTGGCCGGTGGAGCAGGTCCGCCAGATCGTCGCGGAGACGCTCCACGAGCTGATCAACCCTTATGTGTACGCCGAGGCAGCCGCCCTGATCGAGGAGCATCAGGCCGCCGGGCGGGACGTGGTGCTGGTTTCCGCCTCGGGCGACGAGATGGTCCGGCCGATCGGCGAGTTGCTCGGGGTGACCGACGTGATCGCCACCCGGATGGCGGTGGTCGACGGGCGGTACAGCGGCGAGGTCGAGTTCTACGCGGCCGGGCCGAGCAAGGTCGACGGCGTGGGCGAGTTGGCCCGGGAGCGCGGCTACGACCTGGCCGACTCGTACGCGTACTCCGATTCCTACAGTGATCGGCCGCTGCTGGAGTGCGTGGGGCACCCGAGTGTGGTCAACCCGGATCGGGCGCTGCGCAAGCTGGCGGTGGAGAACGGCTGGCCGGTGCTGGAGTTCCGGCACCCGATCCCGCTGGGGCGCCGGCTGCGCGAGCGGCCGGCGGTGCCGGTCGCGGCGGCGGCGCTCGGCGTGGGTGTCGGGGTTGCCATCGGCATCGCCTGGTACGGGCGGCACCGGCGCACCCGGACCGCCGCGCCCACCGCCTGACGACCGACAGCCGACAGCCGACAGCCGGCGGCAGGGCGCAGGGCGGCTGGGCTCAGGAGGCGGCGAGGATCTCGTCGCCGATGAGCGTGATCTGCTCCGCGCCGACCTCCACCGCGCTCATGTAGTGCCGTAGCCAGGAGCGCAGGCCGTCGGGCGTGCCGGTGGCGAAGGCGCCGGCCGCGCCGACGTACTCCGGTTCCCGCTCCTGGTGCCCGACGTCCACCGCGACCAACCCGCGGGGGTCGAGCCCGGTGGAGATCAGCACCAGCCGCGCGGCGGCCCGGGCCACCACGCCGGAGGGGCCGGGGAACGGGCGCAGGTTCAGCATCTCGCCGTGCACCACGGCGGCCAGCACCAGCGGTGGCACCCTCGTGCCGCCGGCCACCAGGCCGGACAGGCTGTCGAGGCGGGCCGCCACCACCGGGTCGGCCACCGGCCGGCCCAGTTCCTCCTCGGTCACCACGTCGCGGGCGGCGAGCACGTGCAGCCGGGCGAGCACCTGGCGGGGCGCCTTCGGCCAGAGGTCGCTCAGCCCGGGCAGCGCGCCGGCCACCCGCAGCGCGCCCTGGAGCACCGGGTCGGTGACCGTGCCGGCGCGTACCTCCTCGCGGTCGTGCTTCCGGCCGTCGAGCGCGGCGCTGGCCACGGCCGAGCGGAGGCTGACCTCGGCGGCGAGCTGGCCGCCGTGGCGGCGCAGCGCCCGGTGCCGGTGGGCCTGGTCGACCAGGTCGCGGGCCCGCTCGGCGGCGGGCGCGACGTCGGCGAGCGCGAGCAGCGGCGCGAGCGGATCGGTGGTCACCCTGACACGGTACGGGGTGTTAAGCGGGGCCCCTTCCTCTACCGGATGCGTTAAGCGGGGCCCCCGCCTTACACCTCAGCGCGGTGGGGGTGCCGCTGGGCGCGGCGGGGCGGCGGGGCGGTCGCGGGTGTCCGGCGGCGGGGCTAACCTTCCCCGGAGTAGGGAGACGCAGGTCACGCGACGAAGGAGTCACCGAATGAGCGAGGCATTGGCCAATCTGCTGAACGAGACGCGCCAGTTCCCGCCACCGGCCGAACTCGCCGCCAACGCCAACGTGACCGCGGCGGCGTACGACGAGGCGGCCGGTGACCGGCTCGCCTTCTGGGAGCGCCAGGCCGGCCGGCTGGCCTGGGCGCAGCCGTGGGAGCAGGTGCTCGACTGGTCGAACGCGCCGTTCGCGAAGTGGTTCACCGGCGGCCGGCTCAACGTGGCGTACAACTGCCTGGACCGGCACGTGGAGGCGGGCCACGGGGACAAGGTGGCGATCCACTGGGAGGGCGAGCCGGGCGACACCCGCACGGTCACCTACGCGGACCTGCACCGGCTCACCTGCCAGGCGGCGAACGCGCTCACCGAGCTGGGCGTGACGGCCGGTGACCGGGTGGCGATCTACCTGCCGATGATCCCGGAGGCGGCGGTGGCGATGCTCGCCTGCGCCCGGATCGGCGCCACGCACAGCGTGGTGTTCGGCGGCTTCTCGGCGGACGCGTTGACCAACCGGATCCAGGACGCCAGCGCCAAGGTGGTGATCACCGCGGACGGCGGGTTCCGGCGGGGCAAGCCGTCGGCGCTCAAGCCGACCGTGGACGAGGCGGTGGCGAACTGCCCGTCGGTGGAGCACGTGCTCGTGGTCCGCCGCACCGGCGAGGAGGTCGCCTGGTCGGCGAAGGACCACTGGTGGCACGAGTCGGTGGAGGCCGCGTCGCCGGAGCACGAGGCGCAGCCGTTCGACGCCGAGCACCCGCTGTTCATCCTCTACACCAGCGGCACCACCGCCCGGCCGAAGGGCATCCTCCACACCACCGGCGGCTACCTGACCCAGGCGTCGTACACCACGCACGCGGTGTTCGACCTGAAGCCGGAGACGGACGTCTACTGGTGCACGGCCGACATCGGCTGGGTGACCGGGCACTCCTACATCGTCTACGGCCCGCTGTCGAACGGCGCCACCCAGGTCATGTACGAGGGCACGCCGGACACCCCGCACAAGGGCCGGTTCTGGGAGATCGTCGACAAGTACGGGGTGACGATCCTGTACACCGCGCCGACGCTGATCCGCACCATGATGAAGTGGGGCGAGGACGTGCCGGCCGGGTACGACCTGTCGTCGCTGCGCCTGCTCGGCAGCGTCGGTGAGCCGATCAACCCGGAGGCGTGGATCTGGTACCGGCAGTACGTGGGCCGGGGTGAGCTGCCGGTCGTGGACACGTGGTGGCAGACCGAGACCGGGGCGATGATGATCTCGCCGTTGCCGGGCGTGACCGAGGCGAAGCCCGGTTCGGCGATGGCGCCGCTGCCCGGTGTCGTGGCCGACGTGGTCGACGACCAGGGTGAGTCGGTGCCCAACGGCGGGGGCGGCTATCTGGTGCTCACCGAGCCGTGGCCGTCGATGCTGCGCACCATCTGGGGCGACGACAACCGGTTCCTGGAGACGTACTGGTCGCGGTTCGGCGCGGGCGCCAACGCCGGCGACAAGTGGGTCTACTTCGCCGGTGACGGCGCCAAGAAGGACGACGACGGGCACATCTGGCTGCTCGGCCGGGTCGACGACGTGATGCTGGTGTCCGGGCACAACATCTCCACCACGGAGGTCGAGTCGGCGCTCGTCAGTCACCCGTCGGTGGCGGAGGCGGCGGTGGTCGGCGCGACCGACCCGACGACCGGGCAGGCGATCGTGGCGTTCGCCATCCCGCGCGGCAGCGCGGAGACCGACGGGGACGCGGGCGAGCAGCTCATCGCGGAGCTGCGCAACCACGTGGCGAAGACGCTCGGCCCGATCGCCAAGCCGCGGCAGATCATGCTGGTGCCGGAGCTGCCGAAGACCCGCTCCGGCAAGATCATGCGCCGGTTGCTGCGGGACGTGGCGGAGAACCGGTCGCTCGGCGACGTGACCACGTTGCAGGACTCCTCGGTGATGGAGTTGATCTCCTCGGGGATGAGTGGCGGCAAGTCCGACGAGGACTGACCACATCGGCATCGAAGGGGGCGGGTCGCGCGGCGGCCCGCCCCCTTCGGCGTACGTGGGGATCATGCCGGTCGATCGGCGGAGGAGGCACTAACCAGTCCGCCCCTGTCGATGCCGCGTCCGGTGGACTACGTTCAGCCGGAACCGGCGGATTTCGACAAGCGTCACTGAGACGGCCGGCCCTTCACCATTCCCTACGAACGGAGTGGCATGCTCCCCGTTTCGCAGTCCAGGGCGCGCCGACGCCTACTCGTCGCGCTGCCCGCCATCGCCCTCGCCGCCTCGTCACTGACCGTGACAGGTAGCGCGGCGGCTCAACCGTCCCGGCCCGCGTCGGCCACGATCGGGGCGGACGAGTACTACATCAACTATGCCGAGCCCGAGGTACAGCCGGACACCGGCGGCAAGGAGACCCGGGGCAGGGACGGGGTCTTCTCGTCACCGGCGGACGAGGCGCGCGCCTACGACCGCAAGTACGCCGGGGGCAACCCGGCCACCGCCCGGGAGCTGGCCAAGCTGGAGGCGAAGTCCATCCGGACCGGCCAGAGCCCCCGCAAGATCAAGAAGGCCAAGAGCACCCAGACGGCCAAGCTGCTGACGTTGCTCGTCGAGTTCAACGACGAGGCCAACGACGACTTCACGAACGTGATGGTCCCGAAGACGGTCTTCGAGGACCGCACCTGCGTGCCCGGCACGGTGCAGAACGGGCCGCGGCACAACACCATCCCCAACCCGGCCACGCTGCCGCACAAGGACAACAACTCGATGTGGGTGCCGGACTTCTCCCCGGCCCACTACGACAAGATGCTCTACACCAAGAAGGGCATCACCGAGCGGGTCCGCAAGGACCTCAAGGGGCCGGACGGCAAGCCGGGCATCAGCCTGGCCGGGCGGACCATGCACAACATGTACCTGGAGATGTCCAAGGGCGCGTACACCGTGGACGGGCAGGCCAGCCCGTGGATCACGGTGCCGCACTCGGAGGGCTGGTACGCGGCGTCGCGCTGCTTCCAGGACGAGAACGGCGACTGGGTCGCCGGGCGTGAGCAGTCGATGAACGGCCACCCGGACAACCCGCAGGGCGCGGGCCGGCTCGCCACCGACGCGATCGACGCGCTGGCCGCCGCCGACCCGGACTTCCCGTGGGCCGACTACGACATCGAGGACCAGAGCGACCGCGACGGCGACGGCAACTTCCACGAGCCGGACGGCGTGATCGACCACCTGGTGCTGGTGCACGCCAACCAGGGCAAGTCCCGGGGCGGCGGCGACATCGGCGTCTACTCGGTCTGGGCGCACTCCTCCACGGTGGCCGGCGGCTACACCGTCCCCGGCACCAACCTGAAGGTGTCCAACTACATCGTGCAGCCGGAGGACGCCGGCGTCGGCGTCTTCGCCCACGAGTTCGGGCACGACCTCGGCCTGCCCGACCTCTACGACACCTCGGGCAACGCCGACTCCGACGTGGACTTCTGGGACCTGATGGCGTCCGGCTCGCACTCCGGCGAGATCTTCCAGGCGCTCCCCACCCACATGGGCATCTGGGACAAGTGGGTGCTCGGCTGGGCCGAGCCGAAGACCTTCGGGCCGGGCGACCGGGCCAAGCTGGTCAAGCTCGGCCAGAGTTCGCGTACGCCGGTCGGCACCGAGGACGGCATCAAGATCGACCTGCCGGACAAGGTGATCACGCTCGCCGAGCCGCACAGCGGCGGGAACATGTGGTATTCCGGCGCCGACCAGGACTGGGCCGACGTCAAGCTGAGCCGCACGGTGGAGGTCCCGGACGCCGCCGACGCGAAGTTCTGGATGTGGAACGACTACGTCATCGAGGAGGACTGGGACTACGGCTTCGTCGAGGTCTCCACCGACGGCGGCGCCACCTGGACCGAGCGCAAGGTGTACGACTCCTCCGGCGCGCTGGTCTCCACCGACGACGGTTACGCCGACCCGAACGGGCGGATGGTCGACTTCGGCAACAAGAAGTACGGCCTGACCGGCAGCACCGGCGGCTGGCGGCACGACTACGTGGACCTGTCGCCGTACGCCGGGCAGACCGTGCAGGTGCGGCTGCGGTACGCGACCGACGAGGCGTTCGTGGAGCGCGGCTGGTTCGCCGACGACTTCTCGGTGACCGGCGGCGGCGCGACCACGTGGAGCGACGACGTCGAGGGCGGCACGGCCGGCTGGACCCAGACCGGCGGCACGTTCACCGACACCAGCGGCGCGGGCTGGCACGTCGACTCGGGCACCCAGGTCAAGTCGCACTACTACCTGGCCGAGTGGCGTAACTTCGACGGTTTCGACAAGGGCCTGAAGTACGCCTACGACACGGTCTACTCGCACGAGGCGTGGAAGGTCGACCGGATCGCGTACAACGCGCCCGGCATGCTGGTCTGGTACCGGGACACCCAGCTCGGCGACGTCAACCACGTCACCGCGCAGATGACCGCGCTGCCCAGTTACGGCGCCAAGGGCGGGCTGTTGATCGTCGACTCGCACAACGACCCGCTGCGCCGCACGGGCACCGCGGCAGAGAAGGACCCGTCGGTGCTGGACAACCTGCCCAGCCGTCCGCAGTCGTCGAACGCCGCCTTCGGGCTGAAGTCGACGTACCCGTTCAAGGAGTGCCTGGAGGCGGCCGACGAGCCGTACAGCGAGTACTGCACGAAGTTCAAGGCCCAGGCGCCGGTGCGGGGCTTCACCGACAGCAAGGGGTGGTACCCGGGCATCGAGATCCGCGACGGCTCGCCGTACGCGCGGGACAACGACGCCTCGGTGGTGGTCCCGTCGAAGGGGAACCAGCAGTACACCACCCGGGTGGTGAACCCGGACGGCACGCCGGCGACCGACTACTACGGCACCGAGCTGGGTGGCGGCGCGATCGTGCTGGGCACCGGCAACCCGCGGGACGCGGGTGTCGCGTACGGCACCTCGATCATGATCAAGTGGGCCCCCCGGGACAACGCGTACGCCATGGTGTACGTGGTCCCGCCGAGGAACTGAACGACCGCGCGAAACCGGAACCGGAATGACCGGAAAATGGGCTGAAGGGTCCGGATGAGGTAAGGGTCGGGAGCCGCCGCGCTCCCGACCCTTCCGCATATCCATCGGTGTCGCTGCGTCGCGATACGGGAACGTCCGCACTGGTCAACGACTCGACGGCGGTCCGGGGTGTGACGGGGAAAGACCTGTCCAACAAAAAGTTGCAACAAAACGACGCGCGCATCTTCACACCAGTCCCAGCAGTGTCTATGTTCACCAAGGGTCCCACTTGTGGGACGTTCCACCGGCCCGTACCCCCATGGGGCCGGTTCCCTCACACCGGAGGTACCACGTGCGCAAAGTCGCAGTGGGTCTGCTCGGGCTTTCGCTGACCGCGACGGGGCTGGTGGCAGGTACGTCCGCCAGCGCCGCGCCGACGCCGAAGCTGCCGACCACCGCTCCGTCGGTGGCCGAGCCTGCGCAGACTGATCACGACCTGCCCAACCCGCTCGAGGACAAGCGGCGCGCACTGCGCCAGGAAGGCCTCAGCGAGGTCCTGTCCGGCAGGGCGAAGGCCCAGAAGATCAACGGCAGCACTGTCGTCAAGGTTGGCGAGAAGGCTGCCGAGGGTGCCGCGGCGGGCAGGTCCGCCAAGAGCACCAAGGCCGGCAAGGGTCCGACCAAGGACCAGTACGTCGAGCTCTCCCGCGAGCGGACCGACAAGATCTTCGTCATCCTCGCGGAGTTCGGCGACGAGCGGCACCCGAACTACCCGGACCAGGACACCGACCCGGACACCCCGGGCCCGACCCGGTTCGACGGTCCGCGCGTCAACCAGATCCCCGAGCCCAACCGGGCGGTGGACAACTCCACCGTCTGGCAGCCGGACTTCAGCGCCGATCACTACCGGCAGATCTACTTCGGCACCAAGCCGGGTGACGAGTCGCTGAAGCAGTACTACGAGGCCCAGTCCTCCGGTCGATACAGCGTCGACGGCGAGGTCACCAACTGGGTGAAGGTGAAGTACAACGAGGCGCGCTACGGCCGTTCCGACGGCTACCCGTGTGCCTCGAACGTCTGCACCAACACCTGGGCCCTGGTCCGCGACGCCGCCAACCAGTGGGTCGCCGACCAGAAGGCGCAGGGCCGCTCCGACGAGGAGATCGCCGCCGACGTCAAGTCGATGGACGAGTGGGACCGTTACGACTACGACGGCGACGGCAACTTCAACGAGCCGGACGGCTACATCGACCACTTCCAGATCGTCCACGCCGGCGGCGACCAGGCCGACGGTGACCCGCTCCAGGGTGAGGACGCCATCTGGAGCCACCGCTGGTACGCGTTCGCCAGCGACCAGGGCAGCACCGGCCCGGACACCTTCCCGGGTGGCGGCACCGAGATCGGCAACACCGGCGTCTGGATCGGCGACTACACGATCCAGCCGGAGAACGGTGGCCGGAGCGTCTTCTACCACGAGTACGGCCACGACCTCGGTCTGCCGGACGACTACAACGTGGTCAGTGGTGGGGACAACAACAACGAGCACTGGACCTTGATGGCCCAGAGCCGGCTCGGCGCCAAGAACGACGGTGGCATCGGCGAGCGCGGTGGCGACCTGGGCGCCTGGAACAAGCTCCAGCTCGGCTGGCTCGACTACGAGGTGGTCGTCGCCGGTCAGAAGCGCACGCTGCAACTGGGCCCGCAGGAGTACAACTCCTCCAAGGCCCAGGGCGCCGTGGTGGTGCTGCCGCAGCGGGAGTACTCGTTCCAGAACGGCAAGCCGTTCGAGGGGACGAAGCAGTTCTTCTCGGGTAACGAGGACGACCTGAACACCACGATGACGCGGGCCATCGACCTCACGGGGAAGAGCAGCGCCGCGGTGTCGATGAAGGGTCGCTACAGCATCGAAGAGGACTACGACTACCTCTTCTTCGAGGCTTCCACCGACGGTGGCCAGAGCTGGGTCTCGCTCCCGGGCACGGCCAACGGCAAGGCGCTCAAGGAGATCTCGCCCGGGCGGTACGCCCTGGACGGCTCCAGCGACGACAAGTGGGTCGACGTCAACGTCTCGCTGGACTCGGTCGTCGGCCAGGCCGTGCAGTTCCGGCTCCGCTACCAGACCGACGGTGGCGTCTCCGAGGGCGGCTTCTACGGTGACGCCATCACCGTGACCGCCGACGGTCAGACGCTGCTCACCGATGGTGCCGAGGCCGGTGCCGCCGGCTGGACGCTCAGCGGCTGGAGCATCGTCGAGGAGACCTACACGCGCAAGTTCGACAACTACTACATCGCCGGCAACCGGTCGTACGTCTCGTACGACAAGTACCTCAAGACCGGCCCGTACTACTTCGGCTACGCGAACACCCGCCCGGACTACGTGGACCACTACGCGTACCAGCAGGGTCTGCTGATCTCCTACTGGAACCTCCGGTGGGCGGACAACGACACGTTCGCGCACCCGGGCGAGGGTCGTAACATGATCATCGACGCTCACCCGCGGCCGATCTACAACCTGACCGGGCAGCCCTGGCGGGCCCGCGTCCAGGTCTACGACGCGCCGTTCAGCCTGAAGAAGGCGGACTCGTTCACGCTGCACATCAACAGCCAGCCGCAGTACATCCGCGGTCAGGCCGCGCAGCCGCTGTTCGACGACACCAAGCAGTACTGGTACCCGGAGCTGCCGAACCATGGCGTCAAGCTGCCGGCCTCCGGTGCCAAGATCAAGGTCCTGGAGCAGAACGGCACCTCGATGAAGGTCCGTTTCTCCTGAACCGCTGATCCGTGCGACACCGTGACGAGGCCCGGGCAGGTCACCTGCCCGGGCCTCGCCCGTGTTCCAGGTGGGAACCGTCGCGACCCGCGGCGCGTCTGAGACGGGTGACCACAAGCCTCGACCGCCGCCTGGCCGCGGTCCTCGCGCTGGCCCTGGCCCTGGCCGGCTGCGCGAGCCCGGACAAGGAAGCCGCCGTGCCCGACCCCACCGGATCCACCGGCTCCGCGCCGGAGCCGTCCCCGGCCACACCGAGCCCGGCCGCGTCGAGCCCGGCCACACCGAGCCCGGCGACCCCGGCCCCGACCGCCTCCACCGGCCGGCCCCCGCTCTCCACCACCGACCTGCCGACGCTCCGGCCACCGATCGGGCCGCCACGGCACCCGACCGACCAGCGCAAGCCGAACATCCTCGCCGGCCGGATCAGCGACGGCGGTGACGGCCCCTGCTACACGCTCGTCACCGACGACGGTCAGGAGCACACCCTGTACGGCCCGGACAAGGGCACCTGGCCCGCCGGCACCTGGGTCCGGGCCACGGTCGGCCCGGCGCCGGAGGGCGTCGCATGCGGACCGGGCCGGCTGGTCGGTCTGCTGCGCATCGAGCGCGTGGCCTGACCGCACCCCGGCCCCTCCCGGAGAAACCCCTGATCCTGCCCACCTGCGGGGCCGGCGGGCGGCCAGCGGCCCTAGGCTGTGCCTCATGACCGACCAGCGCGGCGGACCCGCCGACGAGTCCTGCGTCCTGCCCGAAGGGCCGTGGACGCACCGGTTCGTCGGCGCCAACGGCAGCCGGTTCCACGTCGTCGAGGCGGGCACCGGCCCGATGGTGCTCTTCCTGCACGGCTTCCCGGAATACTGGTACGCCTGGCACGAGATGCTGCCGGCCGTCGCCGACGCCGGCTTCCGCGCGGTCGCCGTCGACCTGCGCGGTTACGGCGCGAGCGACAAGCCACCCCGGGGGTACGACGGCTACACGCTCGCCGCGGACGTGGCCGGCCTGATCCGGGCGTTGGGCGAACGGTCGACCACTGTGGTCGGCACCGGCGCGGGCGGGCTGATCGGCTGGACCGCCGCCTCGTTCCACCCCACCCTGGTCCGCCGGCTCGTGGTGCTCGGCGCGCCGCACCCGCTCCGGCTGCGGGCCGCCATCGTCGCCGACCCGCGCGGCCAGTTCGCCTCGGCCACCGCGACGCTGAAGTTCCAGCTCCCCCGCTACGAGCACGTGCTGACCCGGGACGGCGCCGCCGAGGTGGAGGAGATGCTGCGCCGCTGGGGCGGACCGAGCTGGGTGGACGGCCCCGACTTCGCCGACTACGCCAGGTGCTGCCGGGTCGCGATGCAGATCCCGCAGGCCGCGTTCTGCGCGCTGGAAGGCTACCGCTGGGCGTTCCGCTCGGCGCTGCGACTGCACGGCTACCGGTTCGTCAAGCTGATGCAGAAGCCGCTCGTCACGCCGACCCTGCAACTGCACGGCGCGCTGGACCGGGCGTCCCTCCCCCGCACCGCGCAGGGCTCCGGCCGCTACGTCAGCGCGCCGTACGAGTGGCGACTGCTCGACGGGGTGGGCCACTTCCCGCACGTCGAGGCCCGCAACGTGGTGCTCGGCGAGATCCTGCGGTGGGCGAAGTCCTGACTCAGACCCGCTGCTCGCCCAGCCCGACCACCTCGGCCGCGGGCGCCCAGCCCTGGTAGACGCCGAAGTCGAACGCCTCCAGGCCCATCGCCTCCGCCACCGGCCAACGGCCACCCGTGTACTCGACCCGCAGCCAGCCCTCGTGCTCGGCCAGCACAATGAACGGCTCGCCCTGCCAGGTGCAGGTGGTCCGCACGTACGCCAGGTCGTCGACCTCGGCCGCCGGCACCACCCGGACGTACCGGCCGGGTCGCGCCTCGGTGAAACCCTCGTCCGGGTCGGGCTGGTAGAGACGGATGTCGTCGCCGTCCGGGCTGGCCTGGTATTCCCGGCCCCGCCAGCGCGCCACGTAGCCGTCGCGGGTCATGCCTGGTCCGTCTTCTGCCAGCGCAGCGCGTCGGTGTCGAGCGTCGCGACGAGCCGGGCGTCCCCGTCGGCGCCGATCCGCCAGAGCTGGGCACCGTGCGGCAGCCGGGCACTGTCCACCTTGAACTCGGCGATCACGTCGCTGTTCTCGCTCGGCGCGAAGCCGTTGCCGCGGAACGGCGGGCGCTCGATCACCCAGCCCTCCATCGCCCGCATCGCGGCCTCGTTCTGCCCGCCGTACGGGATCCGGTAGAGACTCGGCCGGTAGGCCGGCCAGCGCAGCAGGTAGAGCTCCTCGTCGTCGCGGGAGAACGGGGAACCCGGATGGCCGAGTCCGAGCGCGTCGTACAACTCCCCCGGGGTACGCAGGTGGGCCAGCTCACCGGCCCGGTGCACGAAGCCGGAGACCCGGTCGTAGCCGCGCTCCAGGTAGTAGGCGAGTTGGCTCGCCGCGACCGCCTTCTGCATGGTCACCGGCGGGCTCGGGGGCGTCGCCGCCGCGTTCCGGCGCGGCTCGGCGGCCCGCGCCGGCCCGGAGGCGGACGGTTCCGGCTCGGTTTCCGGGTCGTCGCCGAGCCCCACCTCGGCGGCCCAGTTCGCAAGCGCCAGCACCTGCTCTCCCGGGTACGCCGCGCCCACCGGGCTGCCCGGGTTGATCAGGAACGACCAGTTCCTGTCCGGCCAGCGCCGGATGAGCTGGACGAACTTGACCCGGATCGTGTCGACCGGCCCCTCGGCGTGTTCGGCGAGCCGCTCCGGCGAGGTGTAGACCGCCACGTACCGCACCCCGTCGACCGTCTCGGTGCGCCAGGCGAAGCCCGGGTCACCGGGGCGGCTGCCCGGCGCCGAGTCGAACGCCACCGGCAGCATCACCCGGGCCAGCAGCAACGTGGTGAGGAACCCGTCCGCGTTCCCGCTGCCGGTCGCCGCCAGCAACTCCTCCTCCACCGGGTTCGCCGGCACGAAGTCCGGTTCGGCCGGGGGAGCGGTCACCGGCTGGTCGGCGGACAGTGCCTTGGTCGGCTCGTCCGGCGACGCCGGTGCGAACAGCGACACCGTCGGCTCGTCCGACGGCGCGGTGGTCGCCTCGCCGGGTGGCGCGGGAGTGAACAGCGCGGTGGTCGGCTCCACCGGCGACGCCGGTGCGAACAGCGACACCGTCGGCTGGTCCGGCGACGCGGGCGCGAAGAGCGCGGTGGTCGGCTCACCCGGTGACGCGGGCGCGGACAGCGGCACCGTCGGCTCCACCGGCGACACCGGATCGAACAGCGAGACGGTGGGTTCTTCGGCGGCGGGAGCCGCCGGGGCCGGCTGGACCGGGGACGGCTCGGACGGCGGGGTGGTCGGCTCGAACAGCGACACCGTCGGCCCGTCCGAGGAGGCGTGCGGCCCGTTGGGGTGGTCCGGCTCGGCCGTCGCCCAACCCGACCCCGGCGACGGGTCCGGCCAGCCGGAGGCCGCCGTCGCGGTCGGGGACGGCTCGGGATCGGACGGCTCGGCCCGGAGCGGCTCGGCCGTCGGGCGGTCGTCGATCCGGGCGGGCTCGTCGAGGTCGACCGCGCCGGCCGGGGGCGCGATCGGCGGGTCGGCCGGCAGGGGCGTGGTCGGGCCGGTGAGGGTCGACCACGACGCGGCGGGGCCGGCACCATGCCCGTCGACGGCCGGCGGTGAGGACCAGCCCTGGCCGGGGATGGTCAGGTCGCGGGCCTCGATGACGGTGCCCTCGATGACTATCGGGGTGAAGTCACGACGCGACACGGGCGGGGCGGACACCGGCTCGGCGATCGACGGTGGCAGCTCTTCCGCTTCCGCGGGAGCGTCGACGGATTCCCAGCGGTCCGCGAGGGCCGGAGCCCACTCGTCCGGCGGCGCGGAGGCGGTCGGGGCGGGCTGCCGGCGGGGCAGCGTCCGGGTGTGGTCCTCGGCCGGGCGGGCCGGGTGGAACGACGGCGCCGGCTCGGCCGGCCGGGGTGCCGGCGTCGGCTCGGCCGCACCCGCCGGGAACGCCCGGGTCGGGTCCTCGGGCACCGGCTCGTTCAGCGGCCGGCGTCGGGGGAACGGCTGACCGCCGGCGAACCGGGAGGGCGTCTCCCGCTCGGCGGACCGGCGGTGCGCGTCGAGCGGGGAGGACCGCCGGGACGAGCGGCCGGAGGTGGGTTCGAAGAAGGACCGGGCCGGTGGCGGCGCCGCCACGGTCGGCGTCTCGTCGACCGGCGCGGTCCGACCGGCGGCGAACGGGTCCGGCTCGTCCGGGCGCTGGCGCAGGTCGGTGAGCCAGCCGTCGAGCGCGTCCGGGTCGGCGCCGTCGCGGACCCCGGCCCGGCCGCCGTCGCCGGCGGCCGGCCGTGGACGACGGGGCGGTACGGTCGGCACGCGGCGGCCCAGCCCCGGAGCGGTACGGATCGGCACGGTGGCGGGCTCGTCGGGCGTCGCCGCCCACCCGCGGCGGCCCGGCGCGACCGGCGGCGGCACCGACGGCGGTGGCACCAAGGGCGGTGGAACAAGGGGCGGTGGCACCGACGGCGGCGGCACCGGAGCGGCGGGCACGGAAGCGGCGGGAAACGGGGCGGACGGCGTTCCGGTGGCGGGCTCGGGCGTGCCGTTGCGGGCGGCCCGGGTGGCGCTCTGCACCCGCTCCAGCCGGGCCCGGGCGCCCATGGTCCGGCCGGGCAGCCGGACGTCACCCCGGGAGAGCTGCGCGACATACCAGGCGGGCAGGTAGCCCTCGATCGGCAGGCCCGGATTGACCGCCAGCCACCACTCCTGGTCGGGCCAGCCGGCGGCCAGGTCCGCGTACGCCACCCGGCGGGTGGTGCCGGCGTTCTCGCCCAGGCTGGCCCGCAGCGCGGCGACGGAGGTGAACGCCAACACGTGCGTGCGGCCCCCGGAGGTCCAGGTGCCCCACCCCGCGGTCGTCCCGCCGGCGACCGGCAGCACCAGATCGACGTGGGCCAGGACGCGGAAGTATTGCTGCTGGTCCTGTGCGTGCAGCGCGTCCCGCATCGCCACCTCGGCCTCGGTGGCCGGCTCCCATCCGGTCACGGCCACCTCTCCTTCCGTGCACAGGCCACAGGTATCGCCTACAACCTACAAGGTGGTAACAAGATCACAATCCCTGGCCATCGACGGTCGGCCCCTGCCTCGGTCAGGCGCTAACATCGCGTTCCGGAGTCGACATGTTACGGAGGTCGTCGATGCCTCGGCCCTTCGCCCGCCGGACCGTGGCCGCTCTGGCGACCCTCCTCGTCACCGGCCTGCCCGCGGCGCCGGCCGCGGCCCGCGCGCCGTCCGGCTGCGCCACCCCGCCCGCGCCGGCCCGCCCGGTGGCCGAGCAGCCGTGGCCCCAGCAGCGGTACGCGCCGGACCGGCTCGCGCCGCTCGCCACCGGCACCGGCGTGGTGGTGGCGGTGGTGGACTCGGGGGTGGACCGGTCGCATCCGCAACTCGCCGGCCGGGTGCTGGCGGGCGCCGACTTCCTCGACCCGGGCGGGGACGGCACCCGCGACTGCGCCGGGCACGGCACCGGCGTGGCGAGCATCATCGCCGCCACGCCCCGGCCGGGCATCGCGTTCCACGGCCTCGCGCCGGGCGCGCTCATCCTGCCGGTGCGGGTGAGCGAGCAACAGGTGGTCGAGGGGCGGGAGTCGGGGCGTACGGTCGACGCGGCCGACTTCGCCCGGGCCGTCCGCTGGGCCGTGGACCACGACGCCGACGTGCTCAACCTCTCGGTCGTGCTGTACGCGGACGACCCGGCCGTGCGCGCCGCGGTCGCCTATGCGGTGCGGCGGGACGTGGTGGTGGTGGCCGCCGCCGGCAACCTGCACGACAACGGCGATCCCCGGCCCTACCCGGCGGCGTACGACGGGGTGCTCGGCGTCGGCGCGATCGGGCCGGACGGGGTACGCGCCGCGTTCTCCCAGACCGGCCCGTACGTCGACCTGGTCGCTCCCGGCCGCGAGGTGCTGATGGCCGCGCCCCGGCAGGGCCACCACCGGGCCGAGGGGACCAGCTATGCCACCCCGTTCGTGGCTGGCACCGCGGCGTTGCTGCGCCAGTATCGCCCCGGTCTGAGCGCGGCCGAGGTCGCCGCACGGATCGTCGGCGGCACCGACCCGGCGCCGGGGCGGGGTGCGGGCTACGGCGCCGGGGTGCTCAACCCGTACCGCGCGGTGACCGAGTCGCCGGGCGGGGCGGGCGCCGTTCGCCGGGGTGGCGTCGTGCTCCCGGCCGACCGGCCCGACCCGGCGGTGCTCGACCGTCGTGCCCGCCGCGCGCTGGCCCGGGACCGGGCGCTGCTGGTGGCGGGCGTGACCGGCGGCGCGGCGGCGCTGGTGGCGCTGCTGGCCGTGGTGGTGCCCCGGGGGGCACGCCGGCGCTGGCGTCCGGCCGGGCCGGTCTGACCTGCCGGACCGCCGGGTCGTGGCCCGAGCGGGGCACCCGGGCCACACCGGAGTCAGTGGAACAGGTTGGCGTTGCGCTTCTCGGTGTCGAGGTAGTCGGATGCGGAATCCTCCACGGCGAGCTTGATGTCGCGCAGCATCGCCTGAAGGTCCTGCGAGGCGGCCCGCCAGCGGGACTGCCGCTGCTCGTACGCCTCCCGGGCCGCACCGTTCCAGCTCGCCACCAGTGGCGCAGCGTCCCGTTCGAGCTGCCCGAGCTGGCTCTCCAGGGTGGTCAGTGCCCGTTGGATGTCGGCGCCGGCCTGATGCAGGGCGGCGAAGTTGACGACCAGCACACCATGCTCCATGGGTTCGTTCCTTTCCGGAGGTCTAGAGCGGCAGCTGGATGCCGCGGTTGGTGCCCGACACCCGGCCGGCGGCCTCGGTGTCGGAGGCGTCGTAGTGCCGCCCGGCGGTGCGGATCGCGGTGGCCGTCTCGCGCAGCGCCCGCTGCAGGGCCGTCTGGTCCTGCGCCCACTGCTGCTTGACCTGCTCGAACGAACGCCCGCCGGCACCCCGCCAGGCCTGCTGCAACACCTCCAGCTCGGCCATCAGGCCGCTGAGCATGGTCTGGAGCGACTGGTCGGCCTGCTCGAACTTCGCGGCGGTCTGATGCATCACCGCGGCTTCTGCCTGGGTCTGGGACATCCCGGACGTCACCTCGTCTCCTCGGTCGTGGCTGGCCACCGTGTGACCACCGTGGACTCGTCGCGCGGCGCTCGCGGCCGCCGGAGGGGGAGGGAGACGGCGGGCGCACGCGTCGACGGTTTTCGTCGCTGACGGTAGCCGCATCACTCCGGTTCTGCTACCCCCCAGCTCTCCCCTGTGGACAACGCGCCCACTACGATGAGCCACGGCGACGTCACCCGACGGCCGGGCGAGGAGGTGCGGTGACCGCGACCACGGCGGGCCGGCCCTCGCCCGCATCCGTCCCGACGCCACAGTGGAGACGCCGCCCGCACACCCGGGTCCGCGCCGGTCAGGTCGTGGCGACGCAGGTCGCGGCAGCCGTGCTCGTGGCGTCCGCCGGGCGGGGCGTCACGCTCACCGCCGTCGCGCTGCTGTCGGCGACGGTGCTACTGCCCGCCGCGTGGGTCCGCTACCGGGGCCGCTGGCTGCACGAATGGCTCACCGTCGGGGTGGCGTACCTCGGCCGTCGCCGCGCCCTGCCGGCGGGGGCCGATCCGGCGGCGGTGCTGGAGCTGGTCGGGCCGGGCACGGTGGCGCACGCGGCGGAGCTGGCCGGCGGCCCGGCCGCCGTGCTGCACGATGCCGGTGGGCTGACCGCGTTGCTGGAGCTCGGCGACCCGGACGACCTGCTCGGTGACCGCCAACAGGCGCTGCCGGCGCCGCTCGACCTGCTTCCCACCGCCGGCCCGGAGAGCCCGCCGGTCCGGCTCCAACTGCTCTTCTCGGCGTCGCCCGCGCCCGCGCCGGCCGTCGCGGCCGGTCCCGCCGGGACGTCCTACCGTCAGCTCACCGACGGCCGGCTGGCCGGGCGCGCCCGGGTGGTGCTGGCCCTGCGGGTGCTGCGGGCCGACGGCTGGTCGGACGAGGAGCTGTTGCGGGCGCTCTCCGGCACGGTCCGGCGGACGGTCCGCCGGCTCGGCCCGCTCACCGGCACGCCGCTCGGCGTGCCGGCGGCACTGCGGGTGATCGCCGAGCTGGCCCATCACGAGGCCGGCGCTCCGGCCCGGGAGACCTGGCCGATGCTCACCGTGGGTGGGCTGGCGCAGGCGACCTGGCGGCTGCGCCGGTGGCCGGACCCGCGCGGCGAGGCCGCCCGGGGGCTGGTTCCCCGGCTGCTGGCCGTGCCGGCCGCCGCCACCACCGTCGCCGTCCGCGTCGGCCCCCGCACCGACTCCGTGCCGGTTCCGGCCGAGCTGACGGTCCGGGTGGCCGCCGCGAGCGCGGCGGAGTTGTCGGTGGCCGAACGGGCGTTGAACCGGGTGGCCGGTGCCGCCGGCGGCGAGTTGCGCCGCCTCGACGGCGAGCACCTGGCGGGGCTGGCCGCCACCCTGCCACTGGCGGTTGCGGGACCGGGTGCGCCCCCCGCCGGGTCACCGCCGGCAGCACCGGACCTGCCGGTCGGCGGGTCCGGCCTGATGGTGGGCGCCGACCGGCGGGGCGGCCCGCTCACCGTGCGCCTGTTCCGGCCGGCGACGACCCGGGTGCTGCTCGTGGGCGGCGTGCCCGCCGCGCAGTTGCTCGTGTTGCGGGCGCTGGCGCTCGGCGCCCGGGTCGCGGTGCAGACCGCCCGCCCCCGGGCCTGGGAGGCGTTCGTCCGCGGGGCCGGAGGCCCGGGCGGCGTGGTGCCGCTGCTCCCGCCGGGGCGGGCGGTCGGTGGCGCGCCCGGTTCGCCGCTGCGACCGGTGCTGCTCGTGGTCGACGCCGGCCCGCAGCCGCCGGAGGTCGGTCCGGCGGCGGCCTGGCAGTCGGTGCTCGTGGTCCGTGACGAGCTGACCCCCGCGGACGCGCCGGCGCTGGCCCGCGCGGATCTGGCTGTCCTCCAGCCCCTCGACCCGGCCGAGGCGGCACTTGCCGGCACGGCGCTCGGTCTCGGCGCGTCCGCCGACTGGCTCACCCGGATCCGCGACGACATGGTGGCGGTGGTCAACCGCCGGGCGCTGCGGTGGGCGCTGCTCTCGCCGACCCCGGTCGAGTCGCAACTGGTCGGTCGCCCGGTCCGCCACTGAGGCGGACCGGGTTCCGCGCGTGGAACCGGCGTGGCACGATCCCGGCCATGGATTTTCTGAAGGGTCTTCTGATCCGGGTGGGCACGACGGCGGTGGCCTTCTGGCTCGCCACGCTGCTCATTCCGGGCATCACGCTCGACTCGGACTCGGCCACCGAGACGGTGACCACCCTGGTGCTCGTCGCGGTGATCTTCGGCGTGGTCAACGCGGTGCTCCAGCCGATCATCAAGACCGTGGGGTGCGGCTTCTACCTGCTCACCCTCGGCCTGATCGCGCTTGTGGTGAACGGTCTGCTCTTCCTGCTGACCAGTTGGATCGCCGGAGAGGCCGGGCTGCCGTTCCACGTCGACGGGTTCTGGCCGGCGGCGGTGCTGGGCGCGCTCTTCGTCGGCATCGTCACCTGGATCCTCGGCGCCGTCCTCGACCGCGACTGACGGTCCCGGCCGGTCGCCGGTCACCTGCGGTCCGGCGACCGGCCGGCGCGCGCTCGCGGTCCAGCACGCGGGAATTGGCGGGTCCCCGGCGCGGGGCGCGGCACTACGCTCGGCCGGGTGTTCATTCTGACCCGCGCGGACGGCTACCAGCTCCGCACCGACCCCGCCCGGCTGGACCTCGCCCGGGTGCACACCTGGCTCGCCACGGACGCCTACTGGGCGCTCGGGCGGGACCGGGAGACGGTCGAGCGCGCCTTCGCCGGCTCGATCGGCTTCGGCGTCTACCGGCCCGGCGACGGCCGGCAGGTGGCGGTCGCCCGGGTGGTCACCGACCGGGCCACGTTCGCCTGGCTCTGCGACGTCTACGTGGATCGGGCCGAGCGAGGTCGCGGGCTGGGCACCTGGCTGGCGGCCGGCGTCCGCGACCACTTGGCCGAGTTGGGCGTACGCCGGATCCTGCTGGCGACGCTCGACGCCCACGGGGTGTACGGCAAGCTCGGCTTCCAGCCCGTCGCGGCGGACCGCTACCTGGAGCTGGACCAGCGGTGACGCCGGTCACCGGAAAGGACCAGTGACGCATCGACCGCTTACGGTAGGCGGGTGAACCAGCTCCGCCTCGGCTACCTGTACGGCATCGGCGCGTACCTGCTCTGGGGTTTCTTCCCGATCTACCTGAAGCTGCTCCGCCCGGCCGGGCCGGTGGAGATCCTCGCGCACCGGATCATCTGGTCGGTGGCGTTCGTGGCGTTGTTGCTGGCCGCCATGCGGCACGTCGGCTTCCTGCGGACGCTGGCCCGACGCCCCCGGGCGCTGGCCGGCATCACGCTCGCCGCCGCGCTGATCGCGGTCAACTGGGGCACCTACATCTACGGCGTGAACTCCGACCGGGTGGTGGAGACCGCGCTCGGCTACTTCATCAACCCGCTGGTGTCGGTGCTGTTCGGCGTCGTCGCGCTGCGGGAACGGCTGCGCCCGGCGCAGTGGGGGGCGCTCGGCGTCGGCGCGCTCGCGGTGGCGGTGCTCACCGTCGACTACGGGCGGCTGCCCTGGCTGGCGCTCACCCTCGCGTTCAGCTTCGCCGGATACGGCCTGGTCAAGAAGCGGCTCGGCCTGCCCGCCGTCGAGGGGCTCTTCGTCGAGTCGGCGGTGCTGGCGCTGCCCGCCCTGGCCTACCTGGCCTGGCTGTCGACCCGCGGCGACTCGACATTCGGCCACGTCTCGGCCGGGCACACGGCGCTGCTGGTGCTGGCCGGCGCCGCGACCGCGATCCCGCTGCTGTTGTTCGCCGGCGCGGCGAACCGGCTGCCGCTGTCCACCCTCGGCATGTTGCAGTACCTGGCGCCGATCCTCCAGCTCGGCTGCGGCGTGCTGATCTTCCACGAGCCGATGCCCCCGGCCCGGCTCGCCGGCTTCGCCCTGGTCTGGCTAGCCCTGCTGGTCTTCACCGTGGACGCCCTCCACCACACCCGCCGCCGCCCCCGCGCCACCCCCCTCCCCACCCCAGTTCCGCGCTGATTCACGGAAACAGTGGCTACGCGGCGCGAAATAGCCACTGTTTCCGTGAATCAGCGCATGGCAGATGGGACCGTCAGCGGAGGTCGTAGGAGAGGATCGGGGCGTCGTCGCCGCGCATCAGGTCCAGGCGGACCAGTTCGCCTTTCGTGAATCGGGTGACGCCGGAGAAGCGCAGGTCGTCGCCGGGGGCCGCCAGCCAGGAGCCGATCTGCTCGGTCGCGCCGTCCGGGCCGTGCGCCACCAGCCGGAACGTGTACGCCTCGCGGTGCCCGGCCCGCCGGTCGTAGCCGCAGTGCATGGTGACCTCGGTGCCCCACGGCGTCTCGGTCAGCCCCACCTCCGCGTGCACCGGCGCCGTCCCGGCCACCGGCCGCATCGAGGTGAGCGCCACCGGCCGGGTCGCCGGCTCCGCGGGCGGCCGGAACACGGTCACCCCGACGCCCGCGAGCACCGCGAGCGCGGCGGCGGCGAGCGCGGTCAGCGCGTACCGTCGGCGGGAGCGGGACCTGTCGCGCCGCCGCCGCTCCCGCGCGGCGTCGAGCAGCGCGGGCACCCGGGAGGTTTCCGGCCCGACCTCCAGGAACTGCTCCAGCCCGGCCGGGTCGAGACGGCCCAGCAGGCCGGGGAGTACGGCGATCTCGGCCACCGCCTCCCGGCACGCGGCGCAGCCGGACAGGTGCCGTTCGTAGGCGACCCGGTCGGCCGGGGCGAGGGCGCCCAGCACGTACGCCCCGTCGTCGTGCGCGAACTCGCAGCGGGTCATCCGGTCACCCCCATCTCGGCCAGCACCAACCGTAGTGAGCGCAGCGCGTAGTGGGTGCGCGACTTCACCGTGCCCGGCGGCACGCCCAGCCGGGCCGCCGCCTCCGCCACCGACCGGCCCTGGTAGAAGCACTCGACCAGCACCTCGCGGTGGGTCGGGCTGAGCCGGTTGAGCGCCTCGGCCACCGTCCACGCCTCCACCGCGCGCTCCGTCTCGTCGACCGTCTCGGCGGTTTCCGGCAGTTCGTCGGTGTAGACCTCGCCGACCCGGGCCGAGCGGCGACGCCAGGCGTCGATGGCGAGGTTCCGGGCGGTGGTGAAGAGCCAGGCGCGGACCGAGCCGCGTCGCGGATCAAGGGACTCGGGGTGCCGCCAGGCCCGCAGCAGCGTCTCCTGCACCAGGTCCTCGGCCCGCGGCCGATCGCCGTTGACCAACCTCAGGGCGTGCGCGTACAGCGCGTCGGCATGTTCGTCGTGCAGCGCGCGCAGCAGTTGGGCGTCGTGGTCACTGATGGCGGTACCTCGCTTCCGGCGGCGGGAGACCGGTGTTACGTCCGCCCTTGCAGGCGTTGCGTCCGCCCTTCCATACGTGCCGTGACGCCGAACGGTTCAGCCGCAGGTCAAGCCGGAGCTGTTCACGCCCGCGCAGCCTGGCCGTTCTAGTGTTCGGTGGCGATCCCGTCGGCGATCGCCCGGGCGGCGGTGAGCAGCTTCGCGCGGACCACCCGGGCCGAGGTCATCATCTCGCTGGCCGGAAGCGCGCAGGCGAGCACCACCCGGCGCTCGATGTCCTTGTCCGGGGCGACGAGGACCGCCGCGCACGCCACGCCCTGCCGGAACTGGCCCAGCTCCAACTGCATGCCACGCCGGTCACCGGCGGCCAGGTCGGCCTCGAACGCCTCGACCGAGGTGAGGGTGGCGGTGGTGAACGGGCGCATCCCGTACTCGCGCAGGTAGCGGAAGCGTTGATCGGCGGTGAGCGTGGCGAGCAGGCTCTTGCCGAGCGCGGTGGCGTGCGCGCCCTCGTCGAAGCCCGGCACCATCTCCTCCAGATAGGGCGAGCGTGGCCCCTCGGCGCAGGCGGTCACCGCCACCTGCCCGCCCACGAAGCGGCCGAGGTAGTGGCTCCAGCCGGTGTCCGCCGCGGCCCGCCGCAGCGCCTCACCGACGGCGGGCGGACCCCGGAACGCGGTGACCAGCTCGCGGTAGCGGTCGGCGATCTCCAGCCCGACGATGTAGGTGCCGTCCTCACGTCGGATCACGTAGCCCTCGTACGCCAGCGTCCGCACCAGGTGGTAGGTGGTGGCGACGGTCAGCTCACAGCGTCGGGCGATCTGCTTCACGGTCAGGCCCCTCGGCGCACGGCCGACCGACTCGAGCACTCGAAGCGCCCGAGAGACGCTCCGGATCAGATCCGAAGGTTCCGCCAAGGGGTCGCGCACAACCACCTCCGCCGCCGGGGACATACACCATATGAAAAAGAGGCCGAGTGCGAAATGCCTGTTCGGGTGGAGGATGCCAGATCGCCGGGCACAGAACGTGCTCCGACAGACACGATCAGCAGCGAAAATTGGGTCGGCGTAGGTTTGCCGACGATGACCGAAACAATTTCACGATCCGGCCCTCCGGTGCCGGGGCGCGCCGTCCGGGTCGGCGCCGGCGCCACCGCCACCACGATCGCCTGCGTCCTGCCGGTCTTCCTGGTCGGCGGCCTGGCCGTGCAGCTCGGCGACGAACTCGGCTTCAGCCCGACCGGGCTGGGCCTGGCCGTCTCGGTCTACTTCGGCATCAGCGCGCTCGCCTCGGTACCCTCCGGCGCCCTGGTCGAACGGTACGGACCGGCCCCGATCGCCCGCGCCGCCATCGGGCTCTCCGCCGGCTCGCTGCTGGCCGTGGCGGGCCTCGCCCGGTCGTACCCGGTGCTGGTGGCGCTGCTGGCACTCAGCGCCGCGGCCAACGCCCTCGGCCAGCTCGCCAGCAACGCCGCGCTTGCCGAACACGTGCCCGCCCACCGGCAGGGGCTCTCCTTCGGCGTGAAGCAGGCCGCCATCCCGGTCTCCACGCTGCTGGCCGGCGCGGCGGTGCCCACCGTCGCGCTGACCGCCGGCTGGCGCTGGGCGTTCGTGGCCGCCGCCGCAGCCGCGCTGGCCGCGCTCCCGGCCGTCCCCCGGTTCGGCCGGGACCGGCGCACCCGCACCGCCTCCGCCGGCCGGGGCGGCGGCACGGCCGCGCTCGTGGTGGTTGGGCTGGCCGCGACGCTGGCGGCCGGCGCGGCGAACGCGCTCGGCACGTTCCTGGTCGACTCGTCGGCCGCCCGCGGGCTCTCCCCCGGGCTCGCCGGCCTGACCCTGACGCTCGGCAGCGCGGTCTGCGTGGCGGCGCGGGTGGGCGTCGGCTGGCTCGCCGACCGGCGGACCGGCGGGCACGTCGGTGTGGTCGCCGGGCTGCTGGTGGCGGGTTCGGTGGGGCTGGTCCTGCTCGCGGTGGCCGGCACCGCGCCGCTTGTCGTGGGCGTGGTGCTCGGCTTCGGTCTGGGCTGGTCGTGGCCCGGGCTGCTGAACTTCGCCGTGGTCCGGCTCCACCCGCAGGCCCCGGCCGCCGCCACCTCCATCACCCAGACCGGCGTGTACGCGGGCGGCTGCGTCGGCCCGCTCGGCCTGGGCGCGCTCGCCAGCGCGGCCGGCTACCCGACGATGTGGCTCACGGCCGCGGTAGCCATGCTCCTGGCCGCCCTGCTCATGCTCCTGACCACCCACGGCCTCTCCCGCACGGCCCCCTGACCTCGGTGATCATGAGGTTATTGCCGCGACACGCCGGGCGAGGTGACAACAACTTCATGATCACCCGGGTGGGGGTGGGGGTTAGCTGGTGCGGTCGGCTATGTAGTCGCAGAGGGACTCCAGGGCGCGGCGCGCGGGGGAGTCGGGCAGCGGGGTCAGGCGGGCGCGGGCGTCCTCGGCGTAGCTGCGGACCGTCTCCCGGGCCCGCTTGAGCGCCGGGGACTCGCGGAGCAGGATGAGCGCCTCGGCGTGCAGCGCGTCGTCGACGAGCGGGCCGGTGGCCAGGATCTCCCGCAGGCGCACACTCGCCGCGTCCAGGTCGTCGCTCGCCAGCGCGTAGAGCACCGGCAGGGTGGGCACGCCCTCCCGCAGGTCCGTGCCGGGTGTCTTGCCGGACTGCACCGACTCGCTGGCGATGTCCAGCAGGTCGTCGGAGAGCTGGAAGGCCACGCCGATGATCTCGCCGTACCCGGCCAGGGCCTCGACGTGGGCGGCGGGCGCACCGCCGAACATGCCGCCGAACCGGGCCGAGGTGGCGATCAACGAACCGGTCTTCTCGGCGATCACGTGCAGATAGTGGGCGACCGGATCGGTGTCCCGCGGGCCGACCGTCTCGGCGATCTGGCCGTGCACCAGGCGGGCGAAGGTGCGCGCCTGAAGTCGTACCGCCTCCGGGCCCAGGTCGGCCGCGACGTCCGCGGCCCGGGCGAAGAGATAGTCACCGACCAGGATCGCCACCGAGTTGGTCCAGCGGGAGTTGGCGCTCGGCGCGCCCCGCCGCACGGCAGCCTCGTCCATCACGTCGTCGTGGTAGAGCGTCGCCAGGTGGGTGAGCTCCATCACCACGGCCGCCGGCACGACCTGAGCGGTGTCCGGGTCGCCGAACTGGGCGCACAACGCCACCAGCAGCGGGCGGAACCGCTTGCCGCCGGCCTCGAGCAGGTGCCGGGCCGCGTCGGTCACCAACGGGTCCGCGCTGGCCACGCTCGCCCGCAGCTCCGTCTCGACCCGGTCGAGCACGCCCAGCACGGAGGCTTCGACGCGCGGGTCGGCGAGGTGCAGGCCGAGCGCGCCGAACTGACCTGAATGCTCGCCAGCCGGGTTCACCACGTCTTCAACCATGCCACACCCGTTCGACCTGCCCGGTGAGGGGGATACGGACCGGGGGCCGGCACGCCACGGCGTGCCGGCCCCCGGGTGGAACCGCCTCTGTCATCTGACGAATTCGGCCGCGCCCGTGGTGAGGTCGAGCAGCGGGCCGGGGACCACGCCGAGGACCAGCGTGGCGAGCACGCCGATGACGAGCGCCGCCGAGGTGAGCGCGCCCGGCACGGTCACCGTCGGGGTCGCCTCACCCGGCTCGGAGAGCCACATCATCACCACGACCCGCAGGTACGGGAAGGCCAGCACCATGCTGGTCAGCACGCCCGCGATCACCAGCCAGGCCTGGTTCGCCTCCAGCGCCGGACCGAAGACCGCGAACTTGCTGGTGAACCCGCTGGTGAGCGGGATGCCGGCGAAGGCCAGCAGGATGAACGTGAAGATCGCCGCGAAGAACGGCGAGCGGCGGCCCAGCCCGGCCCAGCGGGACAGGTGGGTGGCCTCGCCGTCGGCGTCCCGCACCAGCGTCACCACGGCGAACGCGGCGAGCACCGAGAAGCCGTACGCGGCCAGGTAGAACATCGTGCCGGAGAGTCCCTCCCGGCTCGGGGCCAGCACGCCCACCAGCAGGTAGCCGGCGTTCGCGATCGACGAGTATGCCAGCAGCCGCTTGATGTCCGTCTGGGTCACCGCCAGCACGGCGCCGACCAGCATGGTCAGCACCGCCACCACGCCGATCACCGGGGTGAAGTCCCAGGACGCCCCGGCGAACGCGACGTGGAACACGCGCAGCAGCGCGCCGAACGCGGCGACCTTGGTGCAGGCGGCCATGAAGCCGGTCACCGGCGTCGGCGCGCCCTGGTAGACGTCGGGCGTCCACACGTGGAACGGCGCGGCGGCGGCCTTGAACAGCAGGCCGATGGCGAGCAGCGCCATGCCGGCGAAGAGCAGCACCTGGCTGGACACGGACTCACCGACCGCGGCGTGCACGGTGGCGAAGTCGACGCCCGCGCCGCGACCCGGGATCCCGGCGGTGAAGCCGTAGATCAGGGCGACGCCGAACAGGAAGAACGCCGAAGCGTACGCGCCGAGCAGGAAGTACTTCATCGCCGCCTCCTGGCTCAGCAGCCGCCGGCGACGGGCCAGCGCGCAGAGCAGGTACAGCGGCAGTGAGAAGACCTCGAGCGAGATGAACATGGTCAGCAGGTCGTTCGCCGCCACGAAGATCAGCATGCCGCCGATCGCGAACGTCATCAGCGGGTAGACCTCGGTGGTCCCGCCCACGCCCTCGGCCTGCTTCCGGTCCTCCGGCGACTCGGCGGTGACCGCGGCGTGCGCCACGAACGCGCCGCCCCGCTCCACCGTGCGCTCACCGACGAGCAGCAGCGCCATCGCGGCCAGGACCAGGATGGCGCCCTGGAGGAAGAGCGTCGGCCCGTCCACCGCCAGCGCGCCGCCGGCGGTGATCAGCCGGTCGTCCGCGTTCAGGATCACCATGGTGATCGCGCCGAGCACCGCCACCAGGGCGAGCGCGAGCTGCACCGTGTTGCGCAGGCGACGCGGCACGAACGCCTCGACCAGGACGCCCAGCAGGGCGACGCCCAACATGATCAGAATGGGAGCGAGCGCCGCGTAGTCGATCGACGGCAGCTTCAGTTCACTCACTTCGACGCCTCCTGGACGCTGCCGACCTCAGGGGCGGGATCGGACTTGCCGACGTCCTGCATGGTCGCCTGGACGGCGGGGTTGATGACATCGGTGACCGGCTTGGGATAGAAGCCGAGCAGCACGATCAGCGCGATCAACGGCGCCACCACGACCTTCTCGCGCAGGCTGAGGTCCCGACGCATGCCCTCGGACTCGGCCAGCGCCGGGTTCAGCGTGCCCTGGGTGGTGCGCTGCACCATCCACAGCACGTACGCCGCCGCCAGGATGATGCCGACGGTGGCGATCACCGCGACCGGCTTGTTGACGGTGAACGTGCCGATCAGCACCAGGAACTCGGACACGAACGGCGCGGTGCCGGGCAGCGCCAGCGAGGCGAGACCGGCGAAGAAAAGCACGCCGGCCAGCACCGGCACCAGCTTGCCCGCGCCACCGAAGTCGCTGATCAGCGACGAGCCGCGCCGGGCGATGAGCATGCCGACCACCAGGAAGAGCAGGCCGGTCGCCAGCCCGTGGTTGAGCATGTAGAGCACCGCGCCGGTGCCGGCCTGGGTGGTGAAGGCGAAGATGCCGACGCCGATGAACCCGAAGTGCGCGATCGAGGTGTACGACACCAGCCGCTTCAGGTCCTTCTGCCCGACCGCCAGCAACGCGGCGTAGATGATGCCGATCACGCCGAGCGCCAGCGCCCACGGCGCGAACCAGCGCGACGCCTCCGGGAACAGCGGCAGGCAGTAGCGCAGGATCCCGAACGTGCCGACCTTGTCCAGCACGCCGACGAGCAGCGCAGCCGCGCCGGCCGGAGCCGCGCCACCGGCGTCCGGCAGCCAGGTGTGGAACGGGAAGAACGGCGCCTTGATCGCGAAGGCGAGGAAGAAGCCGAGGAACAGCCAGCGGGCCGTGTTCGTGGCGAACTCCGCCTGGCTCAGCGCCTGCCAGTCGAAGGTCTTCCCGCCGACCACCCAGAGTCCGATCACCGCGGCGAGCATGAACAGGCCGCCGACGAGCGAGTAGAGGAAGAACTTCACCGCCGCGTACTGCCGCTGGTGGCCGCCGTAGCTGCCGATCAGGAAGTACATCGGGACCAGCATGACCTCGAAGAACACGTAGAACAGGAAGACGTCGGACGCGGCGAAGACGCCGATCATCGTGCACTCGAGGACGAGCAGCAGCGCGAAGTAGACGGGCACCGAACGCTTCGACGACTCGGCGTCGTGCCACGACGCGAGGATCACCAGCGGCACCAGGATCGCGATCAGCATCAGCATGACGAGCGCGATGCCGTCGACCTCGAAGGTGAACCGCACACCCCAGTTCGGGATCCACGCGTACGACTCGCGGAACTGGAACCGGTCACCGCCGGCGGAGAAGGCGAACCACATCACCACCGAGAGCACCAGCACCAGCAGCGACCAGCCGAACGCCACCAGCTTGGCCAGGTCCGGCCGGCTACGTGGCAGTAGTGCCACCACCAGGGCGCCGACCAGCGGCGCCACGGTCAGCACCGAGAGGAACGGGAAGTTGGACATTATTCGGCCTTACCTCCGTCGTGACTGCGTGGTCCACCGGCGGGGGTGGCCGCGTTGAGGTCGATCACGCCAGCCACCCCGCCTGCACCGCCAGGAAGGCCGCCACCACGAGCAGCGCGCCGGTCAGGATCGAGGTCGCGTACGACCGCACGAAGCCGGTCTGGAGCCGCCGGAGCCGGCCCGAGCCCCCGCCCACCGCGGCGGCGAGGCCGTTGACCAGCCCGTCGACGCCCCGGTTGTCGAGGAACACGAGCGCCCGGGTGAGGAAGATGCCCGGCTTCTCGAAGACCGCCTCGTTGAAGGCGTCCGTGTAGAGGTTCCGGCGGGCGGCGGTGACCGCCACGCCGGCCGGCTGCGGCTCGGTGGCCGTGCCGCTGCGGAACAGGAACCAGGCCAGCCCGGCGCCGAGCACGGTGAGCAGCAGCGAGAGCACGGTGATCACCCAGTGCGCGAGGACCGCCTCGTGGCCCTCCTCCTGGCCGCCCAGACCGGCGGTCGCCTCCAGCCAGTCCGGCACGGACGTGGAGAGCAGGAAGCCCGCGCCGACCGAGCCGATCGCCAGCAGGATCAGCGGGACCGTCATCAGCTTCGGCGACTCGTGCGGGTGCTCGATGTCCTCGGTCCAGCGGGCCGGCCCGTGGAAGGTGAGCACGAACAGCCGGGTCATGTAGAACGCGGTGAGCCCGGCGCCGATCAGCGCCGCCATGCCGAACAGCCAGGCCGTCCAGCCCTCCCGCTCGAAGGCGGCCACGATGATCGGCTCCTTGGAGAAGAAGCCGGAGAAGGGGAACATGCCGATGATGGCCAGCCAACCCATCATGAACGTCAGCCAGGTGACCTTCATGTACTTCGACAGGTTGCCGAAGCGGCGGATGTCCACCTGGTCGTTCATGCCGTGCATGACCGAGCCGGCGCCGAGGAACATGTTGGCCTTGAAGAAGCCGTGCGCCAGCAGGTGCACGATGGCGAGCGCGTACGCCGCCCCGCCGAGCCCGACGCCGAGGAACATGTAGCCGATCTGGCTGACCGTGGACCAGGCCAGCACCCGCTTGATGTCGTCCTTGGCGGCGCCGATGACGCAACCCATCAGCAGGGTGAGCGCGCCGACGCTGACCACCACGAGCTGGAGCGTCTCGTTGGCCGAGAAGATCGGGTTGGAGCGGGCGATCAGGTAGACGCCCGCGGTGACCATGGTGGCCGCGTGGATGAGCGCGGAGACCGGGGTCGGGCCCTCCATCGCGTCCGGCAGCCACGCCTGGAGCGGGAACTGGCCGGACTTGCCGGCGGCGCCCAGGAGCAGCAGCAGACCGAGCACCAGCACCGTGGTGGAGGTCAGCGAGCCGACCCCGTTGAACACCTCGTCGTACTGCGTGGTGCCGAGCATGGCGAACATGACGAAGATGCCGATGGCCAGGCCGGCGTCGCCGAACCGGTTCATCAGGAACGCCTTCTTGCCGGCGGTGGCCGCGCTCGGCCGCCCGTACCAGAAGGAGATCAGCAGGTACGACGCCAGGCCGACGCCCTCCCAGCCGAAGTAGAGCATCACGTAGTTGTTGCCGAGCACCAGCAGCAGCATCGCGGCGACGAACAGGTTGAAGTAGCCGAAGAACCGCCGCCGGCCCTCGTCGTGCGCCATGTACTCCACGGCGTAGAGGTGGATCAGGAAGCCCACCCCGGTGATCAGCAGGACGAACACCGCGGCCAGCGGGTCGAAGAGCAGACCGAAGTCCACCTTCAGGTCGCCGACCGTGATGAACTGCCAGAGGCTCGACTGGACCTGCTTGTTCTCCAGGCCGCGAAGCTGGAAGAAGTAGGTCAGCCCGAGCACGAACGCGGCGCCGATGGCGGCCACGCCCAGCCAGTGGCCCCAGCGGTCGGCCCGCCTGCCGAGCAGCAGCAGGACCGCCGCGCTGACCAGCGGGATCGCCACCAGCAGCCAGACGCTGCCCAGCAGGCCATCCGCAGTAGCGAATTCCACAGTCTGTTCCACCGCAGACCCCTCAGTACTTCAGCAGGTTGGCGTCGTCGACGCTGGCCGAGCGCCGGGTCCGGAAGATCGCCATGATGATCGCGAGCCCGACCACGACCTCGGCCGCCGCCACCACCATCACGAAGAACGCCATGATCTGGCCGTTCAGGTCGCCGTTGATCCGGCTGAACGTGACCAGGGTCAGGTTGGCCGCGTTGAGCATCAGCTCGACGCACATGAACAGCACGATCGCGTTGCGCCGGACCAGCACGCCGACGGCGCCGATGGTGAACAGCACCGCCGCGAGGATCAGGTAGTAGTCCGGCGTCATTTGTCCGTACCCTTCAGTGCGGTCTCCTCGGCCGTCAGCTCGCGCACCGGCATGACCTCCGAGATGCCGCGGTCGGTCAGCCGGCCGTCCGGCAGGCGGGCCGGCGTCGACACCGAGGAGGAGGTGGCGAAGACGCCCGGGCCGGGCTTCGGGCCGGGGTAGTTGCCCGGCCGGAACCGCGCCTTCATGGTGGCGACCTGGTCCATCCGGTCCTCCTTGCGCCGCTCCACGTGCGCCAGCACCATCGCGCCGACCGCGGCCGTGATCAGCAACGCCGAGGTCAGCTCGAAGGCGAAGACGTACTTGGTGAAGAGCAGCCGGGCGATGCCCTGCACGTTGCCCTCGGCGTTCGCCTGGTCGAGCCCGACCGCCGGCACGCCGTTCAGCGCGCGGTAGAGCCCCGTGCCGACCAGGCCGGCGAAGCCGAGCCCGAGCACCACCGCGGCGACCCGCTGGCCGCGCAGCGTCTCGATCAGCGAGTCGGACGCGTCCCGCCCGACGAGCATCAGCACGAACAGGAAGAGCATCATGATCGCGCCGGTGTAGACGATGATCTGCACCATGCCGATGAACGGCCCGGCCTGGAGCACGTAGAACACGCCCAGGCAGAGCATGGTCAGCACCAGCCAGAGCGCGGAGTGCACCGCGTTGCGGGCCCACACCATGCCGAGCGCCCCGATCAGGGCCAGCGGGGCGAGGATCCAGAAGGTGACCTCCTCACCCCCGGACACCTGGCCCGCCGCGGCGAGCACCGTAGAACTGGTCATGCCCCTGCTCCCTTGCCCGCCTCGGACCGCTGCGCGGCCTGCTCGGCGCCGGGGAAGGTCACGCCGGGGTGCTCCTCCACCTGGTACCGGCCCGGGCCCATCGGCGAGTGCTCGGCGCCGGCCGAGGTGCCCGGGTTGGTGAGCGCGCCGACGTAGTAGTCCTTCTCGCTGTCGCCCAGCCGCATCGGGTGCGGCGGCTGCTCCATGCCTTCGAGCAGCGGCGCGAGCAACTGCTCCTTCGTGAAGATCAGGTCCTGCCGGTTGTCCCGGGCCAGCTCGTACTCGTTGCTCATGGTCAGCGAACGGGTCGGGCAGGCCTCGATGCAGAGCCCGCAGAAGATGCACCGGGCGTAGTTGATCTGGTAGTTGCTGGCGTACCGCTCACCCGGGGAGAAGCGCTGCTCCTCGGTGTTGTCGCCGCCCTCCACGTAGATCGCGTCGGCCGGGCAGGCCCAGGCGCACAGCTCGCAGCCGATGCACTTCTCCAGCCCGTCCGGGTGCCGGTTGAGGATGTGCCGCCCGTGGTAGCGCGGCGCCGAGACCGGCGGCTTGAACGGGTAGTCGGTGGTGACGACCTTCTTGAACATGTGCGAGAAGGTGACCCCGAAGCCCTTGAACGTTCCGGTGATCGCGCCCACGTCACACCTCCCTGGACTCGGAGCCGGCGACGACGTTCGCCGGCTCCCGCTCGGCGACCACACGCCTGGTGCGCGGGCTCGGCGGAACCTGAAGATCCATCGGTGGCAGCGGGAAGCTGCCGTACGGCCGGCTGTCCGCCTGCTCCTGGAGCGACGGCTTCGGCTGCTTCTTCCGGCTCGGCCAGAAGAGCGTGGCCAGCAGCAGCACGCCCGCGCCGATGGCGGTGACGAGCAGCCGGTCGTTCGTCTGCCAGTCCTCGATCGAGCGGAGCCCGGCGAGCACCAGGATCCAGACCAGGTTGATCGGCAGCAGCACCTTCCAGCCGAAGCGCATGAACTGGTCGTACCGGAGTCGGGGCAGCGTGCCCCGCAACCAGACGAACACGAAGACCAGCAGGATCACCTTGCCGAAGAACCACAGCATCGGCCACCAACCGTCGTTGGCGCCCGCCCACAGCGTGATCGGCCAGGGGGCCCGCCAGCCGCCGAGGAACAGCGTGGTGGTGACCGCGGACATGCTCACCATGGCCACGTACTCGGAGAGCATGAAGAGCGCGAACTTCAGCGAGCTGTATTCGGTCATGAAGCCGGCGACCAGCTCCGACTCCGCCTCCGGCAGGTCGAACGGCGCCCGGTTGGTCTCGCCGACCATGGCGATGAAGAAGATGATGAAGCTGGGCAGCAGCAGGATCGCGTACCAGCCCGGGGTGGGCAGCTCGAACCCGCCGAGGCTCAACCGGGTGCCGTCACCCTGCGCGGCGACGATCCCGCTCGTCGACATCGTGCCGGCGGTCATGAACACCGCCACGATGCTGAGCCCCATGGCGACCTCGTAGGAGATCATCTGGGCGCTGGAGCGGAGGCCGCCGAGCAGCGGGTACGTCGAGCCGGAGGCCCAGCCGCCGAGCACGACGCCGTAGACGCCCATCGACGAGCAGGCCAGGATCACCAGCACCGCCACCGGCACGTCGGTGACCTGGAGCGGCGTCCAGTGTCCGAAGATGCTCACGCTCGGGCCGAACGGGATCACCGACAGCGCGGTGACCGCGGAGATCACCGAGATGGTCGGCGCGAAGAAGAAGACCACCTTGTCGGCGGCGCGCGGGAGGATGTCCTCCTTGAACGCCATCTTCAGGCCGTCGGCGAGCGTCTGGAGCAGGCCGAACGGGCCGACCTGGTTCGGGCCGGGCCGGACCGCCATCCGGCCGACCACCCGCCGCTCGAACCAGACGCCGAGCAGCGTGGCCAGCAGGCCGAAGGCGAACGCGAAAACGATCTTCCCGAGGACCAGCCACCACGGGTCCTTGCCGAAGTCCGCAAGCGTCGGGTCCTGCGCCGCGAGGTAGACCGCGTTCACTGGGTTGCACCCCCTGCGTTGAGGAGCGGACCCGGCCGCGCGGCGGCGTCCGCGGCGACAGGCGCCGCGGTCACCGTCACGACATGACCGGACGTCGCGCCGAGGCTGCGCCGCACGGTCGAGCCGGGTGAGTTGGTCGGCAGCCAGACGACGCCGTCCGGCATCTCGGTGATCGCCGCCGGCAGGGTGACCGCGCCGCGGTCGGTGCCGACCGTGACCGGGTCGCCGTCGGCCACGCCGAGCGCCTCGGCGGTGCCCTTGCCCAGCCGGACCACCGGCGGGCGGGCGGTGCCGGCGAGGTGCTCGTCGCCGTCGGTGAGGCTGCCCAGGTCGACGAGCTGGTGCCAGGTCGCCAGCACGGCCTCGCCCGGGCCGGGCTGCGGCACGGCCGCCGGCTCGACCGAGGGCGCGGACGGCCGGTCCATCCGGGTACGCGGCAACGCGCCCAGCTCCCGGCGCACGCTCGTCACGTCCCCGGCGCCGAGCCGCACGTCGAGCTGCGCGGCGATCGCGTCGAGCACCCGGCTGTCGGTCATCGCGCCGGTCTCCAGCACCCGCTCGAACGTGCGCAGCCGGCCCTCCCAGTCGAGGAAGCTGCCGGCCTTCTCGACCACCGGGGCGACCGGGAAGACCACGTCGGCGCGCCGCGCCACCGCGCTCATCCGCAGCTCCAGGCTGACCAGGAACGGCACCGCGTCCAGGGCCGCCTCGGCCCGGCGCGGGTCGGCCAGGTCGGCCGGGTCCACCCCGGCCACCACCAGGGCGCCGAGCTTGCCGTCGGCCGCCGCGGCGAGGATGCCGTCGGTGTCGCGGCCGGCCTGGCTCGGGATCACCCCGGCCGGCAGGTCCCACGCCTCGCCCAGCTCCGCGCGGGCCGCCGGCTCGGTGACCACCCGGCCGCCGGGCAGCAGGTTGGGCAGGCAGCCCGCGTCGACCGCGCCGCGGTCACCCGCGCGCCGCGGCACCCAGGCCAGCCGGGCGCCGGTACGCCGGGCCACGTCCGCCGCGGCGGACAGGCCGCCGGGCACCGCGCCCAGCCGCTCGCCGACGATCAGGATCGCGCCGGGCTGGCCCAGCGCCTCGGCGACGGTGGCGTGCTCGGCCAGCACGCTCGCCTCCTCGCCCGGCACCACCCGGGCCAGCTTCGCCCCGAGCTTCTCCAGGCCGCGGGTGGCGAACGGCGCGATCGCGTACACCGTGAGCTTGTTCTTCAGGTACGCCTTGCGCAGCCGCAGGAAGAGGATCGGGCACTCCTCCTCCGGCTCCAGGCCGACGAGCACCACCGCGGGCGCGTCCTCCACGTCCGCGTAGGTCACGTCGGTGACCCCGGCGACGTTGCTGGCCAGGAAGTCGGCCTCCTCGCGGGAGACCGGGCGGGCCCGGAAGTCGATGTCGTTGGTGTGCAGGGCGACCCGGGCGAACTTCGCGTAGGCGTAGGCGTCCTCGACGGTGAGCCGGCCGCCGGTGAGCACCGCCGTGCCGGTCGCGCCGTCGCGGGCCGCACGCAGCCCCTCGGCGGCCCGGGTGAACGCCTCGCTCCAGGACGCCTCGCGCAGCTCACCGGTCTTCTCGTCCCGCACCAGCGGGGTGGTGAGCCGGTCGAACGCGCGAGCGTACTGGAAGCCCCAGCGGCCCTTGTCGCAGTTCCACTCCTCGTTGACCGCCGGGTCGTCGCCGGCCAGCCGGCGCAGCACCTTGCCCCGCCGCCAGTCGGTGCGCTGGGCACAGCCGGCCGAGCAGTGCTCGCAGACGCTCGGCGAGGAGACCAGGTCGAACGGGCGGGACCGGAACCGGTACTGCGAGCCGGTCAGCGCGCCGACCGGGCAGATCTGCACGGTGTTGCCGGAGAAGTACGAGTTGAAGGGCACATCCCCCTCGTCGCCCTCCTCCCCGTAGGCGTCGTCCCGGTAGATGTTGATCTCCTCGTGCGAGGAGCGTCCCATCAGGTCGATGAACTTGTCGCCGGCGATCTCCTCGGAGAACCGGGTGCACCGCTGGCAGAGCACGCACCGCTCGCGGTCGAGCAGCACCTGGGTGCTGATCGGCAGCGGCTTCGGGTACTCCCGCTTGTGCTCGTGGAACCGCGAGTCCGTCCGGCCGGTGGACATCGCCTGGTTCTGGAGCGGGCACTCGCCGCCCTTGTCGCACATCGGGCAGTCCAGGGGGTGGTTGAGGAGCAGCAGCTCCATCACCCCCTCCTGGGCCTTCTTCGCGACCGGCGAGGTGAGCTGGGTCCGCACCACCATCCCGTCGGCGACCGTCTGGGTGCAGGAGGCGACCGGCTTGCGCTGGCCCTCCACCTCCACCAGGCACTGCCGGCAGGCGCCGGCCGGGGCCAGCAGCGGGTGGTCGCAGAAGCGCGGGATCTCGGTGCCCATCTGCTCGGCGACCCGGATCAGCAGCGTTCCCTTGGGCGCGGTGACCTCGACCCCGTCGATGGTCAGCGTGACGGTCTCGGTCTGCTTGGCTACGTCCGTCATGAGTGGGCTCCCACCAGCTGCTTGTCCGACAGCTTCGGTGCGGTACGTCCCTCGATGTAGTCGAGGTAGTCCTGCTTGAAGTACTTCAGCGACGAGGTCACCGAGCTGGTCGCACCGTCACCCAGGCCGCAGAACGAGCGGCCGAGGATGTTGTCGCAGGTGTCGAGCAGGGTGTCCAGGTCCTCGTGGGTGCCCTGGCCGGCGAGGATGCGCCGGTAGACCCGGACCATCCAGTAGTTGCCCTCACGGCACGGGGTGCACTTGCCGCACGACTCGTGGTGATAGAACTCCAGCCACCGGTAGGTCGCGTACACCGGGCAGTCCTGGTCGGAGAAGATCTGGGTGGCCGTGGTGCCCAGGATCGAGCCGGCCGCCGCCACCCCCTCGAAGTCCAGCGGCACGTCCAGGTGCTCGGCGGTGAGCAGCGGCGTCGAGGAGCCGCCCGGGGTCCAGAACTTCAGCTCGTGCCCGGGCTTCATCCCGCCGGCCAGCTCGATCAGCTCGCGCAGCGTGATGCCCATCGACGCCTCGTACTGGCCCGGCTCGGCGATCCGGCCGGACAGCGAGTAGATCATCGGACCGGACGACTTCTCCGTGCCCATGGTCTTCCACCAGTCCGCGCCACCCAGCACGATGTACGGCACGCTGGCGATGGTGCCGACGTTGTTCACCACGGTCGGGCTGGCGTACAGGCCGTGGGTCGCCGGGAACGGCGGGCGCAGCCGGGGCTGGCCGCGGAAGCCCTCCAGCGAGTCCAGCAGCGCGGTCTCCTCACCGCAGATGTACGCCCCGGCGCCGGAGTGCACCACCAGCTCCAGGTCGAACTTCGAGCCGAGGATGTTGCGGCCGAGATAACCCTTGGCGTACGCCTCGGCGACCGCGCTGCGCAGCCGGCGGGCGGCGTGCACGGCCTCGCCCCGGATGTAGATGTACGCCCGGTTGGCCCGGATCGCGTACGAGGCGATGATGACGCCCTCGACGAGCGAGTGCGGGTCGTGGGTCATCAGCGGCAGGTCCTTACAGGTGCCCGGCTCGCCCTCGTCGGCGTTCACCACCAGGTAGTGCGGCTTGCCGTCGCCCTGCGGGATGAAGCCCCACTTCAGACCGGTGGGGAAGCCCGCGCCACCCCGGCCGCGCAGCCCCGAATCCTTGATCAACTGGATCAGGTCGTCCGGGTGCGCCTTGAGCGCCTTGCGCAGGGCGGCGTAGCCGTCCAGCTTCTCGTAGGTGCCGAGCCGCCAGGCGTCCGGCGACAGCCAGCGCTTCGTGAGCACCGGCGTGAGCTTGGCCAGCGTCTCCGGTCGAGGCGTGGTCACTTGCGGACCCCCGTTCCGTTCGCTTCCGCCGGTTCGGCGCCGTCCGCGTCCGTACCGGCCTCGGCGTCCTTGAGGTTGCGCTTCTGCGCGTCGGCGTCGTCGCCGGCGGGCTTGCCGTCGCCGGCCGGCCGGTTGGCCGCCACGCCGGCCGCCTCCGCCGCCCGCGCGTCGCGGGGCTCCGGGGCGGGGGCCGGCTTCTCCTTCTCGGCCTCGGCCTTTGCCTTCGCCTCGGCGGCGGCCCGGTCGGCCTCGGCCTTGCTGCGGATCGGCGTCTTCGGGTCGTAGCCCGGCACCGCGACGCCGTGCTGCTCGGCCAGGCGCAGGCCGCGCAGGCTCGGCTCGCCCGGCCCGCCGTCGGCCACCGCGCCGTCCCGCTCGTCGGCGAACCCGGCGAGCTGGACCGCCATCTCCTTCAGCGTGCAGAGCCGGGCGCCCCGGGTCGGCATCGGCCGGCCGCCGGCCTGCAACTCCTGCACCACGCCGAGCGCGCCCTGCGGCTCGACGTTGTCGAAGAAGTCGTAGTTGACGGTCATCACCGGGCCGTAGTCGCACGCCGCCAGGCACTCGGCGTGCTCCAGGGTGATCTTCCCGTCGGCGGTGGTCTCCTCGTGCCCGACGCCCAGGTGCTCGGCGAGCGTGTCGTAGACCACCTGCCCGCCGAGCACGTCGCACATGGTGTTGGTGCAGACGCTGACCAGGTAGTCGCCGGTGGGCTTGCGCTTGTACATGGTGTAGAAGGTGGCGACCGCGCCGACCTGCGCCTTGTTCAGCCCGAGCACCTCGGCGCAGAACTCGACGCCGGCCGGGGAGACGTAGCCCTCCTCGGACTGGACCAGGTGCAGCAGCGGCAGCAGCGCCGAGCGGGACCGGTCCGCCGGGTACCGGGCGATGATCTCCCGCGCCCGGGTGCGAGTCGTTTCGGAAAAGCTCATCGGTCACAACCACCCATCACGGGGTCCAGCGAGGCGCCGCCGGCGATCACGTCGGCGATCAGGCCGCCCTCGGCCATCGCCGGCAGGGCCTGGAGGTTGACGAAGCTCGGCTCCCGGTAGTGCACCCGGTAGGGCCGGGTGCCGCCGTCGGACACCGCGTGCACGCCCAGCTCGCCGCGGGGCGACTCGATGCCGACGTACACCTGGCCCGGCGGGACCCGGAAACCCTCGGTGACGAGCTTGAAGTGGTGGATCAGCGACTCCATCGACTGACCCATGATCTTGGCGACGTGCTCGAGCGAGTTGCCCATGCCGTCGACACCGATGGCGAGCTGCGCCGGCCAGGCGATCTTCTTGTCGGAGACCATCACCGGGCCCGGCTTCAACCGGTCCAGCGCCTGCTCGACAAGCTTCAGCGACTCGCGCATCTCGGCCAGCCGGACCAGGTAGCGGCCCCACACGTCACCGTCGGTGTGGGTCGGCACGTCGAACTCGTACGTCTCGTAGCCGCAGTACGGCATGGTCTTGCGCAGGTCCCAGGCGAGCCCGGCCGAGCGGAGCACCGGGCCGGTGATGCCGAGCGCCACGCAGGCGGTGGTGTCGAGCACCGCGACGTTCGTGGTGCGCTCGATCCAGATCGGCTGCCCGGAGAGCAGGTTCTCGTACTCCTTGAGCTTCTTCGGCATCAACGCCAGGAAGTCGCGGATCTTGCGGATCGCGTCGTCCGGCACGTCCTGCGCCACGCCGCCCGGCCGCACGTAGGCGTGGTTCATCCGCAGGCCGGTGATGGTCTCGAAGATGTCGAGGATGTACTCCCGCTCGCGGAAGCCGTACAACATCATGTTGATCGCGCCCAGTTCCATGCCGGTGGTGGCCAGCCAGACCAGGTGCGAGGAGATCCGGTTGAGCTCCATCATCAGCACCCGGATGGTGGTGGCCCGCTCGGTGATGTCGTCGGTGACGCCGAGCAGCTTCTCCACCGCGAGCGCGTACGCCGTCTCGTTGAAGATCGGCGAGAGGTAGTCCATCCGGGTCACGAACGTCGAGCCCTGGACCCAGTTGCGGAATTCCAGGTTCTTCTCGATGCCGGTGTGCAGGTAGCCGACGACCGAGCGGGCCTCGCGGACCGTCTCGCCCTCCAACTCCAGGATCAGCCGGAGCACGCCGTGTGTGGACGGGTGCTGGGGGCCCATGTTGACGACGATCCGCTCGTCGTTGATCGGGTCGGTGCCGGAGACGACCTGGTCCCAGTCGCCACCGGTGACGGTGAAGACCTTGCCCTCGGTGGTCTCGCGCTCGGTCGCGTAGTTCGACGTCGTCACTGGTACGACCTCCTCCGGTCCGGCGGGGGAATTTCCGCGCCCTTGTACTCCACCGGGATGCCGCCCAGCGGGTAGTCCTTGCGCTGCGGGTGCCCCTCCCAGTCGTCCGGCATGAGGATCCGGGTCAGGTTGGGGTGGCCGTCGAAGACGATGCCGAACATGTCGTACGTCTCCCGCTCCTGCCAGTCGGCGGTCGGGTAGACGGCGGTGACGCTCGGCAGGTGCGGGTCCTCGGCGGAGACCGCGGCCTCCAACCGGACCAGCCGCCGGTAGGTCATCGAGGTGAGCTGGTAGACCACGTGCAACCGACGACCGTCGGCGCCCAGGTAGTCCACCCCGGACACCGACGAACACAGCTCGAAGCGCAGCGACAGGTCGTCGCGCATCACCTGGCAGACCTCGGCGATCCGCTCCGGTCGCACGTGCAGGGTCAGCTCGCCCCGGTCGACCACGACCTTCTCGATCGCGTCACCGAACTGCGGGTACGCCTCCTCCAGCGCGTCCCGCACCTCGTCGAAGTAGCTCCCGTACGGCCGGGCGGCCTCCTCGATCGGCCGGCGCGGGCGGACCAGGCCGCCGTAGCCGGAGACGTCGCCGGTGCCCTGGTTGCCGAACATCCCGCGCCCGGCGGGGCTGGCCGGCGGGTATTCCGCGGGCGCGGTGCCGCTGGCGCCGACCGGGGTGGTGGGTACCGGAACCCCGCCGTCGTTGTTCCTGTCGTTCGGCGACGTCATTTCGGTCCCCCCTGCGTCTGGAGGTGGTTCTGCGCGTTCATCCAGTTCTCGATCCGCAGTTGCTCCTCGCGCCCCTCGCGGACCGCCTTCGTCCACTCGGCGCGCCGGGCCTTGTCGTTGCGGTACGACGAGGGCATCGAGCCGTACGGCACGACCGGCACGTCACCGCGCGCCTTGCGGGCCTCGAGCATCTTGCGGCCGTTGGGGCCCAGCGGCTCGTACATGATCTTCTCGCGGAGCTTGAGCACCGCGTCGATGAGCATCTCCGGCCGGGGCGGGCAGCCGGGGAGGTACATGTCGACCGGGACGACGTGGTCCACGCCCTGCACGATGGCGTAGTTGTTGAACATGCCGCCGCTGCTGGCGCAGACGCCCATCGAGATGACCCAGCGGGGCTCGGCCATCTGGTCGTAGATCTGCCGCAGCACCGGGGCCATCTTCTGGCTGACCCGGCCGGCCACGATCATCAGGTCGGCCTGCCGGGGCGAGGCGCGGAAGACCTCCATGCCCCACCGGCCCATGTCGTAGTGCGGGCCACCCGCGGCCATCATCTCGATGGCGCAGCAGGCCAGGCCGAAGGTGGCGCCCCAGACGGACGACTTCCGCGACCAGTTGACCAGCTTCTCGACGCTGGTGAGCAGGACGCCGGAGGGAAGCTTCTCCTCGATGCCCATCTGCTACCTCCTCAGTCCCAGTCCAGGCCGCCGCGCCGCCACACGTAGGCGTAGGCGACGAAGACCGCGACGATGAACATGACCATCTCCACGAAGCCGAAGATCGGCAGGGCGTCGAAGGAGACCGCCCAGGGGTAGAGGAAGATGATCTCGATGTCGAAGACGATGAAGAGCATCGCCGTCAGGTAGAACTTGATCGGGAACCGGCCGCCGCCGACCGGCTGCGGGCTCGGCTCGATGCCACACTCGTACGCCTCGAGCTTGGCCTTGTTCAGACGCCGGGGGCCGGCGAATCGGGCGGCGGCCACGGAGAACAGCGCGAACCCCGCGGCGAGGGCGAACAGCCCGATGATGGGTGCATAAGGCGAGAGCGTCATCGTTGTCCCCTGCTCGTCCTTCCCTGACCTCGGTGGTTGGCCAAAATCACACTATTCACGTCCCTGCCGACCGCGGTCGGCGGGGGTCGATCCCGGTCCGCTCCGTGGGCCGGTGGCCCCGGGCCGGTGGTCTCCTACACGGCCGGCGCCACCCTCGTCATGGCGTTGATGACCCGGTCCATCGCGTCCCCGCCGCGCGGGTCGGTCAGGTTCGCCAGCAGCTTGAGCACGAAGCGCATGAGCATCGGGTGCGGCATGCCGTGCTTCGTGGCCATCCGCATCACCTCGGGGCGGCCGATCAGCTTCACGAAGATCCCGCCGAGCCGGTAGTAGCCGCCGAAGCGGGCCTTCAGCTCCTGCGGGTACGCCATCAGCGCCCGCTCCCGCTCGGCGCCGGCCGGGCGGGCGAGCGCCTGCACGGCGACCTCCGCGGCCAGCTCACCGGACTCCATCGCGTACGCGATGCCCTCGCCGTTGAACGGGTTGACCATGCCGCCGGAGTCGCCGACGAGCAGCACGCCCCGGCTGTAGTGCGGGACCCGGTTGAAGCCCATCGGCAGCGCGGCGCCGAGGATCGGCCCCTCCGCGTTGGCCTCGTCGGTCATCCCCCAGTCCTCCGGGGTGTTGGCCAGCCAGTCGGTGAGCAGCCGCCGGTAGTTGGTCTTGCCGAAGGCCGACGAGGAGTTGAGCACGCCCAGGCCGACGTTCACCCGGCCGTCGCCGAGGCCGAAGATCCAGCCGTAGCCGGGCAGCAGCGCCTCGTTGCCCTTGGACCGCAGCTCGAGCCACGACTCCAGGTAGTCGTCGTCGTGCTTGGCGGGCGAGCGGTAGTAGCGGCGGACCGCCACGCCGATCGGCCGGTCCTCCCGCTTGGCCATGCCGAGGGCGAGCGGGAAGCGGCCGGATACGCCGTCCGCGGCGACCACGAGCGGCGCGCGGAAGGTGGCCGGCTCCTTGCCGGGGCCGACCTCGGCCTGCACGCCCGTCACCCGGTCGTCGGCGTCGAGCACCGGACCGAGCACGTTGACGCCGGTGCGCAGCGTCGCTCCGGCGTCGACGGCTCGCCGGGCGAGCAGGTCGTCGAAGTCGAGTCGGGTCCGGACCAGGCCGTAGTTGGGGAAGCTGGCCAGGTCGGGCCAGTCCAGCTCCAGGCGCACCCCGCCGCCGATCACCCGCAGGCCCTTGTTCTGCAACCAACCGGCCTCGGGGGACGTGTCCACGCCCATCCGGATGAGCTGCCGCACGGCGCGGGGGGTGAGCCCGTCGCCGCAGACCTTCTCCCGGGGGAACTCCGTCTTCTCCAGCAGCAGCACCCGTACGCCGTGCCGTGCCAGGTGGTATGCCGTGGCCGATCCTCCGGGACCGGCGCCCACGACGATGACGTCGGCGTCGTTCTCCACCGCGGTCATCCGCGCCTCCTCCCGCATGCTCGTGAAATGCTTCACAAGCCGATCGGGTTGGAGTCTATGACCGGCGTTACACCACTTCGCGCTGAGGGGGTCCTAACTTCCCGGAAACGGTTCGGTAAGCGGGTGACGATCGGTCACGGGCGGGCCGGCGCGACCGGGCCGAGACCGGCGTCGAGGCGGATCGTCTCGGGCAGGTGGTCGCGGAGCGCGCCGCCGGCCGCGCGGTCGAGCGCGGCCAGCACCTCGGCGACCACCTGGCGCACCGCCACCGGATCCGCGCCGGCCAACTCCGTCAACTGCGCGACCAACTCGGCGGCGTCGTCGTCGGTGGCGGTGGCGTGGTCGGATCGCGTCATGGCCGCGAGCCTACGGCGACCGTGGCGGATAAGTCCGATATTCACGAAATAGAAGGCGGATGGGACCGAACTGTCAGCTCCGGACCGCACGGTGCAGGGCGACGACACCGCCGGTCAGGTTGCGCCACGCCACCCGGCCCCAGCCGGCCGCGCCGACCCGCGCCGCCAGGGCGGCCTGGTCCGGCCAGGCCCGGATCGACTCGGCGAGATAGACGTAGGCGTCGGGGTTGCTGGACACCGTCCGGGCCACCGCCGGCAACGACCGCATCAGGTACGACAGGTAGACCGTGCGGAACGCCGGGTTGACCGGGGTGCTGAACTCGCACACCACGAGCCGCCCGCCCGGCCGGGTCACCCGGGCCAGCTCGCGCAGCGCGGCATCGGTGTCGTTCACGTTGCGCAGCGCGAAGGAGATGGTCACCGCGTCGAAGCTGGCGTCGGCGAACGGCAGTCGCAACGCGTCCCCGGCCAGCAGCGGCACCGCCGGGCGGGTGCGCTTGCCGGCGTGCAGCATGCCGAGCGACAGGTCGGCGCCGACCGCGTACGCCCCGGAGTGGGCCAGCTCCTCGGTCGAGACGCCGGTGCCGGCGCCCACGTCGAGCACCCGCTCGCCGGGGCGCAGCCCGAGCGCCGCCCGGGTGGCCCGCCGCCAGGACCGGTCCTGCCCGAACGAGAGCACGGTGTTGGTCAGGTCGTAGCGGGCCGCCACCCCGTCGAACATGGCGGCGACCTCGTGCGGCTGCTTCTCCAGGCTGGCGCGCCGGCCCTGCGGGGAACGACTACTCACCCCTCCACTCTGCCAGCCACGCCACCCGGGTACGCGCGGGGGCGGGGTGGTCGCCCACCCCGCCCCCGTCGTGCCCGTCCGCGGTCAGTCCTCGGTGCGCTCCTCGTTCGGCGCGACCAGGACGACCTTGCGACGCCGGGACAGCATCAGCAGCGCCGCGCCGGCGGCGAGCACCACCGCGCCGATCCCACCGATCAGGCCCACCTGCATACCGGTCACCGGCAGGCCGCCGTCACCGGAACCGCCGCCGGTGCCACCGCCGGTGGTCGGGGTCGGGACCGGGGTCACGCTGCCGCTCGGGGTCGGCTCCGCGGTCGGCTCGGCGGTCGGGGTGACCGTCGGGCTCGGGCTCGGCTCCGCGCTCGGGTCGACGAAGACGTCGAACTGGGCGGTGTTGTCGCCGTCGTCGACCTCGGAGAAGGCGCGACGCTGGGCGGAACTGGCCACGCGCGGGGCCTCCTCGGGTTCCCCGGCGGCGGAGTCCAATCCGGAGGCGAAGATGATGCCCGGGCGGAGCAGCTTCTCGGTGACGTCCGCGCCGACCTTCACCCGCACGCCGGCGGTGTAGAACTGGCCGGGCTTCAGCACCGCGCCCCGGTCCGCGCAGTACGCGTGCGCGACGCCGCCCAGATCCTGCTCCTCGCACCCCTCGGGCAGCTCGGCGAAGGTGACGCCGGCCGGCAGCGTGATCCCGTACCCGACGCCGGTGGCCTTCTTGCTGCCGTCGTTGAAGACGGCCCAGTCCAGCGGCGCGGTCTCGCCCGGCCGGACCGGGCGGAGGTCCGCCTCCCCCGCCTCGTCGCCGTCCACGTCCACGTCGGCGTACACGTCCTGCACCCAGGTGGTGAGGTCGTAGCCGGGGGCGGTGACGGTGATGTCGTGGTCGACGGAGTCCAGGATCCCGTCGCCGTTGGCCGCGCTGATCGAGACCGTGAGCGTGCCCGCCGCGCCCCTGCCGCCGGTGGAGAAGAGCGGGAGGCCGAAGTCCTCGGTGGTGCCGGCGGCCAGGTCACCGAGCAGGCAGGAGAAGGCCGTCCCCGTCACCGTGCAGCCGTCCGGGACCAGCACGCCGACCTTTTCGGTCTTGAGGCCCTTCGTCTCCACCGTGACCCGGACGCCCTTCGCGTCGACGGTGCCGATGGTGTTGTTCACCTGGAACTTGAACGGCTTGGCCTTGGCCTCGTCGACACCCTTGGCCAGCTGGTAGCTGAGCGGGATGAGGCTGAGATCGGCCTCGCCGGCGGCGTGCGCCGGTCCGGTGACGGCGCCGAGGCCGGCGGTGGAGAGCAGAGCCACCACACCGGCACGCGCCAGTGTGGAGTGGTAACGGAAGGTCATGGTTCCCCCGGGGGGTAGGGAAGCGCAGATCACGCACGGAACGAACGGACGGTACCGGAGCGACGCGGCGGTGCGCCAGCCGATGCGCGGGTGGAAATTCCCACCTACCTCGACCGACAGCAGGGGCGGGATGGTCACCCATCCCGCCCCGGCCGCGGTGCGTTATGTGGACGGCCCTCATGGGCCGATGGAGGACGACCGTCAGGCGGTCGGCTTCTCGTCACCCGATGTCACCAGGATGACCCCGGGCGGCGGCGCAGGAAAGCGCATGGCCGGGGACATTAGCGGTCCGCGATCTTCCTCGCCATCCCCGGGCGGGGCACGTTCTTCACCTGCGCGCCTAAGTATCGCTTAAGGATCGCCCGAATTGATCGCTCTTGCTCCCGTGCGCCCCTGCCGGAGGCCGGTCGACCGGCCCGCCGGAAGGATCCATTCGCTCAGCAACCATCGCCCGTTCGACCGAACGGTGACCGTCACCCACGGTGCGGAGACACGCGCGAGCGGTGTCAGTTGACCTCGACCAGCGGCAGCGACTTCCCGGCCCCGCCGCCCGGCAGGGCGATCGACGAGAAGTGCGAGACCACGCGGTCGTCGCTCGGGTCGTCCGCCGGAGTGCGGTGCACCGCGAGCCGGCGGTAGAGCGTGTCCCGCTGGGCCGGGATCCGGTCGGCCGACCGGATCATGCCGATCAGCTCGTGCAGGTTGGACCGGTGCCGGGCGCCCGCCGAGGAGATGACGTTCTCCTCCAGCATGATCGAGCCGAGGTCGTCCACCCCCATGTGCAGCGCGAGCTGCCCGGCGTCCTTCCCCGTGGTCAGCCAGGACGCCTGGAGGTGCGGCACCGTCTCGAAGAACAGGCGGGCGACCGCGATCAGGCGCAGGTATTCCAGCGTGGTGGCCTGGGTCCGACCCTTCAGGTGGTTGTTCTCCGGCTGGTACGTCCACGGGATGAACGCCCGGAACCCGCCGGTGCGGTCCTGCACGTCGCGGATCATCCGCAGGTGCTCGATCCGCTCGGCGTTGGTCTCGCCGGTGCCCATCATCATGGTGGCGGTCGACTCCAGGCCCTGCCGGTGCGCCAGCTCCATCACCTCGAGCCAGCGCGCGCCGGACTCCTTCAGCGGCGCGATCGCCTTACGCGGCCGGTCCGGCAGCATCTCCGCGCCGGCGCCCGCGATCGAGTCCAGGCCGGCGGCCTTGATCCGGGCGATGGCCTCGTCCAGGCTCACCCCGGACACCTTCGCCATGTGCAGGATCTCGCTCGGGCCGATCGAGTGGATGGCGAGCTGCGGGTAGGCCCGCTTGACCGAGGAGAACAGCTCCTCGTAGTAGTCCACGCCGTAGTCCGGGTGGTGCCCGCCCTGGAGCATGACCTGGGTCGCGCCCAGCTCGACCGCCTCGCCGCAGCGGCGCAGGATCTCCTCGGTCGGGTGGGTCCAGCCCTCGGCGTGCTTGGGGGCCCGGTAGAACGCGCAGAACTTGCACGCCGTCACGCAGACGTTCGTGTAGTTGATGTTGCGGTCGATCAGGTAGGTGACGATGTTGTCCGGGTAGCGGCGACGCCGTACCGCGTCGGCCGCCTCGCCCAGCGCGTGGAAGGGCGCCTCGGTGTAGAGCAGCAGGGCCTCCTCGGGCGTGATCCGCCCGCCGTCCGCGCCGCGCTGCAGGATGTCGTCGATCTCCCGGCTCACCGTCACGCCATCGAGCGTACGCCCCGGACGCGGCGGCCATCCCGGGGGCGCTGACCCGGCCCCGGAGGGCAGTGGCGCAGCTCACCCCGGATGCCGGTGGCCCCGCCCCGGATGACCGGGACGGGGCCGCCGCCCGCCGTGCCCGCCTAGAAGATGCGCGGGATCGACGTCGTTCCCCAGCCGGTTCCGACCGGGTTCTCACTCGTGACGTAGAGCTTGAAGTCGGCGGAGAGGTCACCGGTGGCGCGGAAGCCGAGCAGCTTCCCGTCCGCCTGCTGCCCGACCAGGTCGGTCCGGCCGTCCCCGGAGAGGTCACCGACCAGGATCCGGGGCCGGTTCGCCGCCGTCCAGTTCGTGCCCACGTTCAGGTACGGGCCCGGGAAGGTGAGGGCGCTGCCGGTCAGGTCACCTGACGACCGGTAGACCCGCAGCGTGCCGTCGGCCAACTGGGCCACCAGGTCGGCGACGGTGTCGCCGTCCACGTCACCGACCAGGACGCGCGGGATCGAACTGCTCCTCCAGCCGCTGCCGACCACCTTCGCCTGCGCGGTCGACGGGAACAGCTTTCCGTCGGCGGAGAGGTCGCCGCTGGACGGGAAGCCCTTCATGCTGCCGTCCGCGTACTGGGCGATCAGGTCGGTACGGCCGTCGCCGTCGAAGTCACCGGTCAGCATCCGCGGCACCGCCGACGTGGTGAAACCGTCCCCGACCACCCGCGCCGGCGCCGAGAACAGGCGGGCGTCGGCGGAGAGGTCGCCGCTGGAGGTCCACACCTTCAACGTGCCGTTGAGCAGTTGGCCGAGCAGGTCGGTCCGCCCGTCCCCGTCGAAGTCACCGACGTGGAGACGCGGGATCGACCCGATCGTGAAGGCGGTGCCGACCTTGACCGGGGTGGGGAAGAGCCGGTAGTCGGCGGAGACGTCACCTGTCGACGCCCACGCGGTGAGCGTGCCGTCGGAGGTCCCCCCGATGATGTCGGAGCGACCGTCCCCGTTGAAGTCGCCGACAAGCACCCGGGGGCGGTTCGACGCCGACCAGTTGGTGCCGACGTACGGGTACGGCCCGGGGAACAACGGCGCCGTGCCCGACATGTCGCCGCTGGACGGGTAGAGGCGCAGCCGGTTGTCGGCCGTCTGCGCGAGCACGTCGGCGCGGCAGTCGCCGGTCCAGTCCCCGAGCATCGCCAGGCTCGACTGGTCTCCCGGCACCACCGTGCCGCCGCCCGCGTTGCAGGTGGAGACGCTGTTCGCCCTGATCCAGGCGGCCAGGTCGTCGGTGCGCACCTCGACCGCGTCGCGGCGCGTCTCCGTCTCGGCCAGGCACCCGCCCTGCCAGGACCTGTCGTGCAGGGCGACCAGTTGCGGCACCCCGCCGGCCACCCGGACGGTCGGCCCGCCGGCATCACCCTTGCAGGTCGTCGGGCCGCCGCTGTCCGGGTTGGTGATGTCGACAGTGGTGTCGGTCACCGCCGCCGCGGTGACGCCCACGCCGTGCAGCTCGCCGGGCGCCCACTCGGTGGCCGTCCGGCCGAAGCCGAGCGCCTGGAACTGCTCGCCCTGCGCCGGGGCGGCGGTGCCGAGCGCCACCGGGGCGACTCCGACCGCCGGGACGGCCAGCCGCAGCAACGCCACGTTCCGGTCGGGGTGGGGAACCACCCAGGAGACCCGCCGGACGTGGCCTCCGGTGGCGGCCAGGTCGAGCCGGCCCACGGTCACCGTGGTCGCCCGGCTCGGCGCACCGGTCGCCGGGGCCGACGCGCCGTCGGTCACGCAGGACCGGGTGGTGAGCACCCACTGCGGCGCCACGAGCGCCCCCGAACAGCCGTGCACGTCGCCGAAGACCACCTTGGCCGCGAACGCGTACGCCGGGTCCGTGACCGGCGTGCCGCCGCTCACGGCCCGCGCCGGCGCGCCCGCCACCAGCCCCGCGCCGGCAAGTGTCACGACCCCGGCCAGCAGCGCGCGGCGGCGTTGTCGTCGTCGATGGTGTCCCGTCATGGTGCTCCCCCGTCGATACGGCGCTGCGGGCGACCACTCGGCCCGATGCGCGGAACGCCCGCCGCCAGGGGCGCGCGACGAACGCGACGCTCCGGCAACGGGCGATGACGGTTGGCAATATAGAGGATCAGCGGCTGCGGCACTGCCCCGTCACACGTCGTAGTCAACTCTGGCGGCGGCCGTCCGGTCGGCACGCCGGCGCTTCAGGCACCCCTGGCGTTCCACTCACACCCCGCCCAGCCCACGAGTGGAACACCAGAGGTGCCTCAGCACGCCCGAGACACCCCTAGCGCTCCACCCACGCCCCGCTCAGCCCACGAGTGGAACGCCAGGGGTGTGTGCGCCGGCATGTCCGTGCGGGAGTCGGAGCCGCTGCGGATGAGCTTGCGCCAGGTCGCGCCGGAACTGGCGGGCCGTCACCGTCCCCGGACGGTGGGTGAGCCGGGTTTCGCGCAGCTAGGCGTCGTAGTCGACCGTCAAGGTGTCGGTGGTCGGGCTGGACTGGCAGGTCAACACGTATCCGGCGGCCACCTCGTCCGGCTCCAGGGCATAGTTGCGCGCCATCGTCACCGCACCGGAGGTGACCCGCGCCCGGCAGGTCGAGCAGACCCCGCCCTTGCACGCGTACGGCAGCTCGCCCCGCACCCGCAGGGCCGCGTCGAGCACCCGCTCGTCCCGGCCCATGGTGAAGCTCGACGAACGCCCGTCCAGCACGATCGTCACCTCCGCGCCGGTCTCGTCGGCGTCGGCGGTGGGTCGGCGTACCGGCTCCGGCGGGGCGTCCACGTGGAACAGCTCGGTGTGCACCGCCGCGTCCGGCACCCCGCGCCCGGCCAGCACCGCCCTGGCGTCCACCACCATCCCGTACGGGCCGCAGAGGAACCACTCCTCGATCTCGTCACCGGGCACCACGGTGTCGAGCAGCCGGGCCAGCCGGTCGGCGTCGATCCGCCCGGAGAGCAGCGCCGAATCACCCATCTCGCGGGACAACACGTGCACCAGGTGCAGCCGGGTCGGATAGCGGTCCTTCAGGTCGGCCAACTCCTCGGCGAACATGACCGTGTTCGCCGTGCGGTTGCCGTACACCAGGGTGAAGGTGCTGTCGGGTTCGACGGCCAGCGCGGTCGCGGCCAGTCCGAGCACCGGCGTGATGCCGGAGCCGGCGACCACCGCGCCGTACCGCCGGACCCGGTCCGGGGTGAACGCGGAGGTGAACTGCCCCAGCGGCGGCAGCACCTCGACGGTGTCGCCGTCGCGCAGCGCGCCGCACGCGTACGCGGAGAAGGCCCCGCCCGGGACCTCGCGCACCCCGATCCGCAACCGGCCGTGCCGGGCCAGCTCGTCCGGGGTGGAGCAGATCGAGTACGACCGGCGGGCCTCCGCCTGCTCCGGATCGTCCGCGACGGCCGGGCGGCGGACCGTGAGGTGCTGCCCGGCGGAGAACGCGAACGTCTCGCGCAGCTCGTCGGGCACCGCGAAGGTGATCGACACCGAGTCGTCGGTGAGCCGGTCGACGGCGGCGACGGGAAGCGGATGGAAAACCGGCCGACGGCGGACCGGTCGGGTGATGGTGACAGTCACAGCGCCTTCAGGTGGTCGAAGGGTTCGGCGCAGGAGCGGCAGCGCCACAGCGCCTTGCAGGCGGTCGAACCGAACCGGCTGACCTGCGTGGTCTCCGGTGAGCCACAGTGCGGGCAGCGGACCGCCAGGGTCAACGGCACCACCGCGTCGTCGCCGCGCGGGGCGGGCGGGGCGATGCCGGCGTCGGCCAGCTTGGCCCGGCCCCGCTCGGAGATCCAGTCGGTGCTCCAGGCCGGCGCGTAGACCGTGCGGACCTCGGCGTCCGGGTGCCCGGCGGCGGCGAGCGCACGGCGGATGTCCGCGCGGATCACGTCCATGGCCGGGCAGCCGGTGTAGGTGGGGGTGATGGTGACGACGACCCGGCCGGTGTCCGGCTCCTCCTCCACCGCGCGCAGGATGCCCAGCTCGTCGATGGTGATCACCCGGATCTCCGGGTCCACCACCGCCGCCACGGCCGCCCTGGCGTCACTCACCAGAGCCACCTTCCGTTCGCGGCTGCGGGGCTCCGCTGCGCTGCGCTCCTCGCGCTCACCACTGCGCCCCGGGGTGGGCGCGGTGCAGCACCTGCATCTCGGCCAGCAGGTAGGAGAGGTGTTCGGTGTGCAGGCCGTCCCGACCCCCGCCCGGCTTCCAGTCCGTCTCCGGGCGGGTGAGCGTGGCCTGGTCGAGCACGGCGGTCACGGTGGTGTCGAAGTCGGCCCGCAGGGTGGCCGGGTCGACCGGCGCGGCCGGATCCGCCACGAACAGTTCATGGACGTACGGCCACACCTGGTCGACCGCGTCCTGCATGCGGCGGTGCGACTCGTCGGTGCCGTCGCCGAGCCGCCGCACCCAGAGCGAGGCGTGGTCCAGGTGGTAGGCCGACTCCTTGCGCGCCTTCGCGCCGACCGCCGCGAGCCGGTCGTCGGGGCAGCCGGCCAGCGCGGTGTAGAGCGGCACCTGCCAGGCGGCCAGGAAGAACAGCTTCGCCACGGTCATGCCGAAGTCACCGTTGGGCAGCTCGACCAGCAGGCAGTTGCGGAACTCCCGGTCGTCGCGCAGGTAGGCCAGGGCGTCCTCGTCGCGACCGGCGCCCTCCAGCTCGCCCGCGTACGTGAGCAGCAGCCGGGCCGCGCCGAGCTGGTCGAGGGCGATGTTGGCGAGCGCGATGTCCTCCTCCATCTCCGGCGCGCGGGCGGCCCACTCGCCGAGCCGCTGCGCCGCGATCAGCGCGTCGTCGCCGAGACCGAGCGTGAAGTCGAAGACGCCGCTCACAGGTGCGACACCCCGTCCGGCACCTCGTAGAACGTCGGGTGGCGGTAGACCTTGTCGGCCGCCGGGTCGAAGAAGGCGTCCTTCTCGTCCGGGCTGGACGCGGTGATCGCGCCGGCCGGCACCACCCAGATGGAGACCCCCTCCTGGCGGCGGGTGTAGAGGTCACGGGCGTTGCGCAGCGCCAGCTCCGCGTCGGCGGCGTGCAGGCTGCCGACGTGGGTGTGGGACAGGCCGCGCCGGGCCCGCACGAAGACCTCCCACAGGGGAGAGGACTGGCCGCTCATGCGGTGCTGGCCGGGCATGCCCTCACGGCCCTCGCTCCGCTCGGTGCGTTCGCTCATGCCGAGCCGACCGGGCATGCCCTCACGGCCCTCGCTCCGCTCGGTGCGTTCGCTCATGCCGGCACCGCTTCCTTGCGGCCCGCCCGCTTCGCGGCGTACGCGGCGGCGGCCTCCCGCACCCAGGCGCCGTCGGCGTGGGCCCGCTGGCGATGCGACATCCGCTCCCGGTTGCACGGGCCGTCGCCCTTGATGACGCGCATCAGCTCGGCGTAGTCGGGCTCGGTGTAGTCGTACGCCTGGCGCTCGTCGTTCCAGCGCAGGTCCGGGTCGGGGATGCTCAGGCCGAGCACCTCCGCCTGGCCGACGCACATGTCGACGAAACGCTGGCGCAGCTCGTCGTTGGAGAAGCGCTTGATCTTCCAGACCATGGACTGCGCGCTGTGTGTGGAGTCGCCGTCCGGCGGGCCGAACATGGCCAGCGACGGATACCACCAGCGGTCGACCGCGTCCTGGGCCATCGCCTTCTGGCCCGGGGTGCCGTGTGCCAGCGTGTGCAGGATCTCGTAGCCCTGGCGCTGGTGGAACGACTCCTCCTTGCAGACCCGGATCATGGCCCGGGCGTACGGGCCGTAGGAGCAGCGGCACAGCGGCACCTGGTTGACGATCGCCGCCCCGTCCACCAGCCAGCCGATGGCACCGACGTCGGCCCAGGTCAGGGTCGGATAGTTGAAGATCGAGCTGTATTTCTGCCGGCCGTTGAGCAGCAGCTCCACCAACTCGTCCCGGGTGATGCCGAGCGTCTCGGCGGCGGCGTAGAGATAGAGGCCGTGGCCGGCCTCGTCCTGCACCTTGGCCAGCAGGATGGCCTTGCGCTTGAGTGAGGGGGCCCGGCTGATCCAGTTGCCCTCCGGCTGCATGCCGATGATCTCGGAGTGGGCGTGCTGGGCGATCTGCCGGATCAGGGTCCTCCGGTACGCCTCCGGCATCCAGTCCCGAGGTTCGATCTTCTGATCCGCGTCGATGACGTCGGCGAAGTAGGCCTCGAAGTCCTGGTCCGGCGCCGGACCGCCCCGCCGGGCCCGCGCCGCCGCCTCGCGCAGCGCCGCCTCCGCGGCTTCCACCTCGCCGAGCAGGCCGCCGCCCGGAGCGTCCTCGGGCGGGGCGAAGTCGTTGCCATACATGAAGCCAGTGTTACAGCTCGCGACGAATGACACCAGAGGGTGTAACAGGATTCCCGGGCGACCTTGAGTGACTGGCCAAATACTCACCGTGAGCTGACCTGAGCTGGGAAAACAGCTGTGACCTCGACCACTTGCCGCCGACGAAAGCCCCCAAGAGCGGCATCGCGGTTCAATATCCCGTCCACCCGGCGAGTCGCCGGGTGTCGGGATCTGGCGGATGGCCAGTCCGGAAGTAGACTTCCCCCGGCACACCGATCGGCTGCCGTTGATCGCCACCACCCAGGCCATCGTCCCCCGGCCCAGTGGTGATCAGGCCCGAACACATGCGCAAGCGCCGGTCCCCCCGGCCATAGATCTGGAGTCCACCCACTCATGCGACCTCGCGTGACCCTGGTGCTCGCCGTCGTGGCGGTCCTCGTCGGCGGCGGCATGCTGGTGCCCGCCGCGTACGCGAAACTCTCCGACGGAGACGGCCTGGGCAGCCTCGGCGGCGTCGGCGCCGGCGCCGAGCAGGTGCCCGCGCCCGCCCCGAGCGCGCCGCCACCCCCCACGCTCGCCGCCGCCCCGGTCTCGGTGAACTTCAAGGGTGAGTTCTTCTCCTGGGCGCTGATGGACCGCAAGACCGGAGTCGTCGCCGGCGCGAAGAACATGAGCCAGACCAGCTCCACCGAGTCGATGCTGAAGACCTGGATCGTCTCGGACTACCTGCGCCAGCTCGGCGACAAGCAGCCCACCGCCGAATTGAAGAAGGCGGCGAGCGTGGCCATCCGGGACAGCGACGACGACGGCGCGAACAGGGTCTACCGGGCGGCCGGCGGGTCCTACAAGCCGCAGCCCGGCGGCAAGCTCAACCCGGTGCTCCAGCGCGCGGTCAAGATCTGCGGCCTCACCGACACCAAGCCCGGCAACGTGCCCTCGTTCGAGGGCTGGTGGAGCTTCACCCGGATGTCCCCCCGGGACGCGGTCCGGCTCGGCGACTGCATCGCCGACGGCAAGGCCGCCGGGCCCAAGTGGACGACGTGGGTTTTGAACGAGATGGCGAACGTCCGGGGCAGCATCAAGAGCCAGCAGACGAGGTCCGGCGGCGGCAAGTGGGGGATCGTCGACGGCCTGCCCGCCTCGATCAAGTCCCAGGGCCCGGTGAGCATCAAGAACGGCTGGACCCAACTCGTGTACGACCGCAACTGGCACGTCAACTGCCTGGCCGTCACCGACAAGTGGAGTCTCGCGGTGATGATGCGCTACCCGCGCGAAGCCGGCCTGTCCTACGGGTCCAAGGTGTGCGCAAGCGTCGCCACCCAGCTCGTCACCCCGCAGCCCGGGGCCGCGCTCAAGGTGCCGCAGCAGCCGGTCGGAAAGCTCTGATGGCCGGCGCCCGGCGACGGCCCGGCAGCCACCACCGTCCGCTGGCGTTCACCGCGGTGGCCGTGGCCCTGGTCGGCCTGCTGGTGCTCTCGCTCCGGCTGGTCCCCGGCTCACCGCTGCCACCGACCGCCGCGTCGCATCCCGACCCGGCCGGCGAGCGGTCCACCGCGCAACCCACCGATCGCAACGCCCGGCCCCGGCCGTCGCCGTCGCCGTCGCTGGAGCCGCTGCCGTTCGAGGCCAGGAACCTCGACTCCCTCAACCTCAAAGGCTGGTACGCCTGGTCGGTGCTGGACAAGCGCACCGGCGAGATCATCGGCTCGAAGAACATGGGCGAGACCAGCACCACCGCGTCCCTGATCAAGTCCTGGGTGGTCGCCGACTACCTGCGCCGCAGCGCCGAGGCCGGCAAGACCCCGAGCGACGCCAAGCTCGCCGACGCCACGCGGATCATCCGCGACAGCGACAACACCCGCGCCCAGCAGTTCTACGAGAGCGTCGGCAGCGCGGCCTCGATCAAGCGGCTGATCTCGATCTGCAAGCTGACCGACAGCAAGGTCGCCGCCGACGGCGGCTGGAGCCGGACGCTGCTGTCCCCGCGCGACACCGCGCGGCTCGGCCTCTGCATCGACGACGGCCGGGCCGCCGGCCCGAAGTGGACGAAGTGGCTGCTCAACGAGATGCGCCTGGTCCGTGGCGCCGGCGACTTCGGCATCCGCATGGCGTTCCCGGCGGCCGAGCGGAAGAAGATCGCCATCAAGAACGGCTGGATCGACCGGCAGAAGGAAGAGGAATACCACGTCAACTGCCTGGCCGTCGGCGACACCTGGACCATGGGCGTGATGGTCCGCAGCCCGTTCAGCGTCGGTAGCTGGGACTACGGCATGAAGGCCTGCGAGCAGATCACCGAGGCGTTGCTGCGCCCGGCGAACTGAGCCACGCTCAGCCCGGGAAGAACCGCGGCCCGTCCTCCGGCAACGCCGGCACCTCCCCGTACGAGGCCGCCCGCCGGGCGAACTCGCGCAGCCCGGCCACCTGCCGCTCGCCCAGCGAGAAGTCGAGCGTGCGGAAATAGGTGGCCAGGGTGGTCGCGTCGAACGGCTCCCAGCGGGCCGCCGCCTCGGCCACCTGGTCCAGCTCGGCCAGGCACAGGTCACGCGAGCGCAGGAACGCCTCGTGCACCTCCTTCACCAGCCCCGGGTGGGCGGCGGCGAAGTCCCGGCGTACCGCCCAGACGGCGAACACCATCGGCAACCCGGTCCAGTCGTGCCAGGCCTGCCCGAGGTCCGTCACCGCGAGACCCTTGCCGGGCGCCTCGTAGAGCGCGCGCAGCGCCACGTCCCCGATCAGCACCCCGGCGTCGGCCTCCAGCAGCATCTGGGTCAGGTCGGGCGGGCAGCGGAAGTATTCCGGGCGTACCCCGTACCGCTCGGCGAGCAGCAGCTCGGCCAGCAGCACGCCGGTGCGCGACGTGGACCCCAACGCGACCTTCGCGCCGTCCAGCTCGGCCAGCGGCCGGGTCGAGACCATGTTGACCGAGAGCACCGGGCCGTCGCTGCCCACCGCGAGGTCGGGCAGGAGCAGCAGCTCGTCGGCGTGCTTCAGGAACTCCACGAGCGTGATCGGGCCGATGTCGAGGTCGCCGCGGACCAGGTCGGCGCTCAACCGGTCCGGCGAGTCCTTGTGCAGGTCGACGTCGAGCAGCGCGCCGGATCGCATCAGCCCCCAGTAGATGGGCAGGCAGTTGAGGAACTGGATGTGCCCCACGCGGGGGCGGGCGATGCGTTCGGCCATGGCCTGACCGTATCCCCGCCACCCCCGCGCCGCCCCGCAGGCCGGCGCGGAAGTGGTCCATCCCGCACCGGATGAAAGGAGGGGGCCCTTATTAACGCATTCGGTAGAGGAAGGGGCCCCTCCTAACCACCCACCCCCACCGGGGAGGGCGCGGCGGGGTGCGGCGCGGGGGTGGCGGCGGCACGCTCGGCGCGTACCGCGCGGCGGACGGGCCAGGCCAGCGCCACCACCACGAGCAGGCCGACCACCCCGCAACCGGCGACCAGCGACCGGGGGTCCGCCACCTCCAGTAACAGTCCGCCGACCAGGTAGCCACCCATCCCGGCGCCCTGCACCGCCGCGCCGAAGGCCGCGAACGCGCGCCCCCGGGCCGCCTCCGGCACCCGGCGGGCCAGCAGCAACTGGTCGAAGACGTTGTTGCCGCCGTTGCCCACGCCACCCAGCAGCCAGATCGGCACCAGCAGCCACGCCGACGGCACCGCCGCCGAGGCGAGCACCGCCAGGCAGCAGCCGCCGAGGAGCACCAGCCCGGCCCCGAGCAGCGCGCCGTCGTCGGCGAGCCGGCGGGCGACCCGGGCGAACAGCCAGGCCCCGAGCACGATGCCGAGCGTCCAGGAGCCGGTGACCAGCCCGTACACGGTGGTGGAGCTGTCCAGGGTCTCCCGGATGAAGAAGACCTCGACCACGTTGATCGCCCCGACCGCGCCGACCACCGCGGCCACGCTGCCGACCATGACCAGCAGCAGCGGGTCGCGCCGCAACCGCCACCCGGGCGTGGCCGCCACGACGCCGCCGGCCGCCACCCCACGGCCACCCCGGCGGGTACGGATGAGCAGCGCGGCCACCACCAACGCCAGGTAGCTGACCGCATCCACGAGCAGCGGCACGCGGGTGCCGAACTGCCCGACGAGCAGCCCGGCCAACGCGGGCCCGGCGAGCGCGCCCAGGGTGCCGGCGGTCTGGTTGAGCGCGCCGGCCCGGGGCAGGTCCGCGGCGCGGACCATCACCGGCACCAGCGCGGCGAGCACCGGCTGGGTGACCGCGAGACCGGTCGCGAGCAGCGCCACGAGCGCGACGACCAGGACCGGATCCTTCGCGTACGCCAGGGCCACGCATATCCCGGCCTGGACGAGGCCGGCGGCGACCAGCAGCACGCGGCTGTCCACCCGGTCGGCGAGGCGACCGGTGAGCGGGGCGAGCGCGACAAGCGGCAGCGTCGCGGCGAGCAGCAGCCCGGACACGGCGAGCCCACCGGCACCGGCGGACTGGAGCGCGAGCGTCAGCGCGGTGGCGGCGAGGAAGTCGCCGCAACTGGAAACGCCCCGGGCGGTGGTGGCCAGCCACACGTCCGACCAGCGCGACGACCCAGGCGCGAAGGACATACTTCGAAAATAATCCTTCACACCTGGGTCGCGCAACCCGCCTCAGTCGATCGGCATCGCCCGGTACTGCACCGCCACCTTCCGCGCCCCGGCCGGCGGATCCGTCCGGCTCCGCTGCCGGTACGGCGACGTCAGCGCCCGGACCGACTCGTTCAGCTCGGCCAACTCCTCGGCGGTCAGCAGCAGCACGCTGTCACTGAACCAGAACGCCTCGTACCACTCGGGCGACTCGTCCGGCACGCGGCGCAGCCAGTCCCGGACCCGCTGCGCGTCCCGGACCAGGTGCGCCTCCACCAGGGCCGCCTCGGCGGCGTGCGTCTCCGGGTCGGCGTCCGGCCCCGCCTCCACGGAGTACGACGGGTTCACCGCCTCCCACACCCGCTCCCGCGCGTCCCCCCGACCGGCCGCCTGCCGCACCAGGCCGAACTTCGCCAATTCCCGCAGGTGGTAGCTGGTGGCGCTGGGCGAGAGGCCGGCGATCTCGGCGCACTCGGTGGCGGTCGCGCCGCCCTCCAACGCGCTGAGATGCTCCACGATCGCCATCCGGGCCGGATGGGCCAACGCCCGCATCACCTGCGGATCGGTAATCGTCACCCGGTGCTGTTCGGGACGCGCCTCGGTCATGCCTCCATGATCCCGCGTCGACGGGCGACGGACACCCGCAGCGGCTCAGGCCACCTTGAGTTGCTCGTCGCCGAAGTCCGCGATCACCTTGAGCGTGCCGCCGAGCGCCGCGATGTAGCGCGCCAACACTTCCTGGGTTGCCACGTTGCCCGCCTCAATCTGCGACACCCGGGCCACCGACACGCCCATCCGGGACGCGACCTGCTCCTGGGTCATCTCGCGGCGCTTACGCAACTCGGCGAGACGCCAACCGCGAGCATGGTCGAGCATCTCGCCGACCTCGGCCTCGAACGCACGCTCACCGCCGGCCGTTTCCACGGCACGCTCCAGGTGTGTGGTGTCGCGCCAGCGCTTCACCCCGCTCATCGGCTCTCCTCCTGCCGTTCCTTGAGGTACGTGTCGTAGAGCTGCTCCGCCTCAGGTATCGCTTCCCTATACCACCGCTTCCACTGGCCGGACTTGTCGCCAGCCACCAGAAGGACCGCCGATCGCCATGGATCGAAGACGAAGAGCAGCCTAATCTCCGTGCGCCCCGCGGACGGGGGTCTCAACTCCTTCAGGTTGCTGAGACGAGAGGCCGTGATGCTGTCGACCAGGGGTCTCCCTTCGGCGGGCCCGTTGCGCTCCAACACCAGGATGGCCTGGTTGACGAGACGATGCGACTCACGATCGACAGCGTAGAGATCCTCAAGAAACTCCCCGACCTGCACCGTCATCAGGATCTCCCACTCCATCCACCCACCTCCGACTTAAGAATATTGTTAAGTTCGGTTCCCTTCCAGGCAACGCGCCAAGTCAATTCGGTGGCGGGGTCGATCGGCGCCTCCGTATAGTGGTTGACCGCCCGACGGCCGCGGTGAGCATGCACCGCAGCGGACGTCCCCGCGCCGGGAGCAGGCCAACCGCCCCGGACACGCGAGCGAGCATCATGTTGAGCCTGGGAGTTCACCGTGCCCGCACCGCAAAGCGACGCCACCACCCTCGACGACGAACTCGCCACCGAGCGCGCCCACCTGGACACCTCCCGCTCCGCGCTGCGCCGGATGCGGGAACGCGCCGAGTCGCTCTTCGCCACCGGCGACAAGGTGGCCGGCGACGCGTACACCGCCGAACAGCTCGGCCGGCACATGGCCCGGCGGGTCAAGGAGCTGGCCGACGACCCGACCACCCCGCTCTTCTTCGGCCGGCTGGACTTCGGGCCGGACGACCCGGACCACGCCGGGCGGGACTACCACGTCGGGCGGCGGCACGTCACCGACGAGCGGGGCGAGCCGCTGGTGCTGGACTGGCGCGCCCCGGTCTCCCGGTCGTTCTACCGGGCCAGCGCCCGCGACCCGCAGGGCGTCGCGGTGCGCCGCCGGTTCGGGTTCCACAACGGCGTCCTGACCAGCTTCGAGGACGAGCGCCTCGACCGGGGCGAGGAACTCGGGACGGCCAGCCGGATCCTCACCGCCGAGATCGAGCGCCCCCGCGTCGGCCCGATGCGGGACATCGTCGCCACCATCCAACCCGAGCAGGACGAGTTGGTCCGCGCCGACCTGGCCGACTCGATCTGCGTGCAGGGCGCGCCGGGCACCGGCAAGACGGCGGTCGGGCTGCACCGCGCCGCGTACCTGCTCTACCTGCACCGGGAACGGCTGCGCCGCTCCGGGGTGCTGATCGTCGGACCGAACCGGGCGTTCCTGTCCTACATCGCGGCCGTGCTGCCCGCGCTCGGCGAGGTGGAGGTCGAGCAGGCCACGGTCGAGGATCTGGTCGCCCGGGTGCCGGTCCGCGCGGTCGACGAGCCGGCCGCCGCCGCGCTCAAGCACGACATCCGGATGGCCGAGGTGCTGCGCCGCGCGGTCGAGGCCCACATCGGTACGCCGACCGAGCCGATCATGGTGTCGGACGGCTCGTTCCGCTGGCGGATCGGGCTCGACCCGCTGCACCGCCTGGTCGCCGAGACCCGCGCGGAGGGCCTGCCGTACGCCACCGGTCGGGAACGGGTCCGGGCCCGGCTGGTCGGCCTGCTGCAACGCCAGGCCGAGGCCCGCCGGGCCGAGTCGCCCTCGGACGCCTGGCTGCGCCGGATGAGCCGGAGCAAACCGGTCACCGACCTGCTCGACGCGGTCTGGCCGGCGCTCACCCCGGACGGCCTGCTGCACCGGCTACGCACCGACGCCGAGGCGCTCGCCGCCGCCGCCGACGGGCTGCTCACCGCCGAGGAGCAGGAACTGTTCCGCGCCGGCAAGGTCGGACGCACCGCGAAGGCGACCCGGTGGACCGCCGCCGACACGGTGCTCCTCGACGAGGTGGCCGGGCTCCTGGAACGGCCCGCCGGCTTCGGCCACGTGGTGGTCGACGAGGCGCAGGACCTCTCCCCGATGCAGTGCCGGGCCATCGCCCGCCGCAGCGAGCACGGCTCGATCACGCTCCTCGGCGACCTGGCCCAGGGCACCGCGCCCTGGGCCGCGACCGACTGGCGGGAGTCCCTCGCCCACCTGGGCAAGCCGGACGCCGCGGTGGTGCCGCTGAGCGTCGGCTTCCGGGTGCCCGCCGCCGTGGTGGCGTTCGCCAACCGGCTGCTGCCCGTGCTCGCCGTCGACGTACCCCCGGCCCGGTCACTACGCAACGACGGCGCGCTCGGTGTGCGTACCGCCGAGGACCTGACGGCGGCGACGGTGGCCGAGGTGCGGGCGGCGCTGGCGCACGACGGCTCGGTTGGTGTGATCGCGGCCGACGACACGGTGGACCGGCTCCGCGCGGCCCTCGCCGCGGCGGGCGTCGAGACCGCGACCGCCGACGACGTCGAGGCCGCGGCGCGCGTCACGGTGGTCCCGGCGACGCTGGTCAAGGGCCTGGAGTACGACCATGTGGTGGTCGTCGAGCCGGCCGCGATCGTGGCCGCCGAGCCGCGTGGCCTGAACCGCCTCTACGTGGCGCTGACCCGGGCGGTCTCCGGGCTGGCGGTGCTGCACCGGGAGCCGCTGCCCGCGCCGCTGGCCGGCTAACCGAACGGGCACTCGGCGGCACCTGTCGGCTCTGCGAAACACCACCGGACGTCACTGGCCGGCACCAGCACCTCGACCATAACCTGTGTCAATGTCCGACTCGATGGCACGCGCTGTGATCGCATCCATCACATTCTCCAGCATCGCTTTCTTCGCCTTTGTGATCATCATCGCGGTCGTCGGATCATTTCGAGAACAATCACGCGAGCGCCTGCTCGCCGAGCAGTATCGCAGCGTGCACGCCCAGGTCCTGAATGCCGTCGAGCAATTGCAACCGGACACACCTCCACCCGCGCTCGAAGAGGAGATCGCCGAGGTTTCGGCGACGCTCTCCGACACCGTCGGCCGGCTCCGGGACATCAGCGCCAAGGCTCAGGCGTTCGAAACCGAGGTGCGGGATCTGGTGAGGCGTGCGGATGCGGCACAGGCCACCGCACAACTGAACGAGGCTCAAGCCAGCAAGATCGCCATGTTGCTCACCACGCGCAGCGAAGAGAAGCTGAAGGAGGAGATCGAAAGACTGACCGTCGCTCACGAAAAGCAGATCGAGGGGCTGAAGCGATCGAACAGCAAGAGCACCTGGCTGACCTTCACACTCGGCGCTGTCCTCGGCTTCCTGCTCAACTTGCTCTCGTCATTCCTCGTCGGATGACGGAGGCATTCTTCAGTCGGAAAGGGCGTCGGCGACGACGCGCAGCGGCCGGCCCGACTCGGCGATCGGGACGGTGAAGGCGAGCCAGGAGCCGTCGGCGAAGTCGAACCGCAGGCGCTTGGGGTTGAGCCGGTGCCAGCCCACCCGGGCGGAGGCCACCTCGGTGCGCGCCGCCGACCAGACCACCTCGGTCTCGGCCAACGCCCGCTCCTCGTCGTCACGCCCGGCCAGGAGCTTGACCGGGCCGGTGCGGCAGACCAGCAGCCGCCGGTCGGTGGCCACCAACACGGTTTCCCGGACCGCGCCGTCCGGCCGGGGCGGGTTGAGCGCCCGGTGCAGCCGGGACGCCGCCGAACCGGGCGCGCCGCGGCCGGCGATCCCCCAGCCGACCAGGTCGACCAGGCGGTCGCCGCGGTCCCAGGTGGCAAGCGGCACGAGCACGTTGAGCAGCACCGATCCGACGGTCCGCCGGCCCGGCGCGGCGGTCGACGACGGCTCGGGCGGCGGTGGCGGGGTGAGACCGCCGCCGACGTCCGCCTTGGCCAGGGCCAGCACGCGCTCACCCGGCTCGACGAGCCGGCCGATCGCCTCGCGGTATCTGGTCTCGTCCATCGGCTCAGTATCGATCGTGGCCGTAGCCGTCGTCGGCGCGGCGTTCCGCGGCCGGGGCGGCGCCCATCACCTCGCCGACGATCTCCCGCACCCGGGCGGCGGCGGCCTCCTGCGCCCGGTTCGCCGCGGCGGTGAACTCCTCGGCCAGCGTGTAGGAGTCGAACCGCATGGCCCGCGCGTTGATGTCGGTGGAGAGGATCCGGCCGTCGGCGGCGGCCACGACCGTGACCAGACCGGAGTCGCTCGCGCCCGCGGCGTTGCTCTGCTCCAGCTCGGCCATCCGCGCGCCGAGCTCACGCTGCCACCCGTCCAGGTTGCGGGCCAACGCCTCGATCCGGTCCAGGGCCGGGAACGTCATGGCTGCCTCTCAGTTCACGATCGAGTCGAACACGTTCTGCACGCCCTTGGTGTATGGGCCCAGGTCCTCGCGGTAGGTGCCGTCCACCAGGTAGTTGCGATCCTTGTGGCCGTCGGAGACGTCGTGCAGGCCCACCCCGGTGTCGAGCAGGGCGCCGCCGATGCCCGGGATGTTCACCGGGGACGCCTGGTTGATGGCGAACTTGCCCGGGAACAGGATGGCGGCGCGTTTCATCTTGAACGCGAACGCCTCCTTCGTGTAGCCGGACTTGTTCCACGCCTTGTACGCCTTCTTGGCCTTACGCAGCTCCATCACCAGCTTGCGGTAGCGGGTGAGCAGCTCGGCGACCTTCTCCAGCTTGGTGACGAGCTTGGTGAGGATCTCCGCGAACCGGGCCACGATCTTGACCATGCGACCGACCGTGGTGGCCAGCCGGGCCAGCACCCGCACCACGGTCGCGGCGAGCGTAACCCCGGCGCTGAGCGCCGCCGCCACCGCCGCGATGATCACCTCGGTCAGGAACCAGAGCAGGAACTCCAGGATCAGCTCGACCAGCAGGTTGAACGCCTCCACCGCCGCGTTCGCGGCGTCGACGAGCACCTCCTTGGTGCCGTCCAGCCCCTTGGCCAGCTCCTCGATCGCCTCCTCGACGGACTCCATCGAGGCGTGGAACTTCTCCGCCGCGTCGCCGTCCCAGGCGCCGCGCAGCCGGGCCCGGTCGGCGACCTGGTCGCCGGCGATCCGCCGCACCGCCTCGCCGGTGGTCAGCGCGAGCTGGGCAGCCTGCATGAGGTCGTCCGGCTCGCCGGCGACCAGCTCCAACAACTGCTCGAACGGCCACAGCACGGCGTTGGAGAGCGGCTTGAACGGGTCGGGCGTGCCCGACACGATCTGCTCGAAGTAGGTCTTGTTGCGCGCAAGCGCCTCGGTGCTCATCCCGCCCCCTCAGGCGCCCGGCGTGAACATGTCGGTGGTCGCCACGTCCGTGCCGGTGTAGGCGTCGGCGGTGTCGGTCAGCCCCTCGGCGATGTCGGCCATCACCTCGGCGCCCTCGTCGAGCCCCTGAAGGCACGCCTCGAACTGCTCGGCGTACGCGGCGGCGAGGCTGAACGACGCGGGCATCACACCGAAGGAGTGCCGGGCCACGTGCCCGTCGCGGAATGCCCGGTGCAGCTCGCGGAACCGGGTGGCCCGGTCCCGGGAGGCGGCGGCGAACGCCGTCAACGCCTCCGGCTGGACGTCGAGATCCCTGCTCGGACTGGTCACGGACCCTCCCCAGTGTCCGGTCGGACAACACCGCCGCCGTCGACGGCGCCCCCAGACTAGGGGATGCACCCCCCTCCACAGGGGGCGGTGCGGGTGACGTGGGCAGGGTCCACGATCCCGGCCCCGGCCGCCGCGCCCCGGGTGCCCCTGCTCGTCGCGGTCGCCGGTCGGGCCCACCTTCAGCCGACGTTTTGTCCGGTTCCGGCCCGGCGGCCGAGCCGGCGGTGCCACGATGCCGGCAGGGCGGGCCAGCGGGACCGCTCCCGGCGAGAGGGGTCACCGTGAACGGCGTCGAGCCCGGCACACCCTGCTGGACCGACCTGGCCACGCCCGGCCTGGAGGACGCGAGACGGTTCTATCCGAAGCTGTTCGGCTGGACCGGACGGATCTCCACCGTGCCCGACGCGGAGGGCTACACCGTCTTCCTCAAGGACGGCCGGGCCGTCGCCGGTGCCGGCCCACCGGCCACGCCGGACCAGGTGCCGATCTGGTCGACGTACGTGGCGACCGACGACACCGACCTGGTCGCCACCCGGGTGGAGGCCGCCGGCGGGCAGGTGCTGGTGTCGCCGTTCGACGTCAGCGGGCAGGGGCGGATGGCGGTGCTCGCCGACCCGGCCGGCGCGGTGTTCAGCGTCTGGCAGCCGATGGCGATGCGCGGCGCGGAGTTGTTCAACGCGCCCGGCGCGATGTGCTGGAACGAGCTGGTCACGCCCGACCCGGACGGGGCCAGGGAGTTCTACGCGCTGGTCTTCGGCTGGCACGCCGAGGAGCGAACGGCCGGGCCGATCCCCTACGTCGGGTGGCGCTGCGGCGCCCGCATCGTCGCCGGCATGCTGCCGCCGGCCGAGCCCCTGCCCGCGGACCTGCCGGCGTACTGGACGGTCTACTTCGCGGTGGAGGACACCGACGCGACCGCGGCCCGGGCCGCCGAGCTGGGCGGCACCATCCTCGTCCCGCCCCGGGACAATCCGGCCGGCCGCGCCGCCGCCCTGCGCGACCCCCAGGGCGCCCTCTTCTCCATCTCCACCCTCCGCTGAGGTGTAAGGAGGGGGCCCCTTTTAACGCATTCGGTAGAGGCGGGGGCCCCTCTTAACACCACCTGTTAAAAGGGGCCCCCGCCTTTCACCTCCGGCGGAGGGGGACCACGTGGGGGCCGTGCGGGCCAGGGATCACCCGGACGTGGGCGCGGTAGTGGCGGGCCAGGAGCTGCTCGGTGAGCACCTCCGACGGTGGACCGGCGGCAGCCACCCGGCCGTCGGCGAGCAGCACCAGACGGTCGGCGTACTCGCCCGCGATGGAGAGGTCGTGCATGGTGGCGAGCACGGTCAGGTCGTGCTCGCGGCGGAGCTGGTCGACCAGCTCCAGCACCTCCTGCTGGTGCCCGATGTCAAGCGCGCTCGTCGGCTCGTCGAGCAGCAGCAGCGTGGCGCCCTGGGCCAGCGCCCGGGCCAGGAACACCCGCTGCCGCTCCCCACCGGAGAGCGTGGCCAACTCGCGGCGGCCGAACCCGCCCAGGTCGAGCCGGTCCAGCACCTCGTGCACGGCGGCCAGGTCGGCGGCGGACTCCCGACCCAGCGGCGGCATGTAGGGAGTGCGCCCCAGCAGGACGTAGTCGAAGACCGCCATGCCGGCCGGCACCACCGGGGACTGCGTCACGGTGGCCACCACCCGGGCCCGGTCGCGGCGGCGCAGCGCACGGATCGGCGTACCGAAGAGGGTGACGGCGTCCGGCGCGGGCAGCAGGCCGCCGACGGCGCGCAACAGGGTCGACTTGCCGGCGCCGTTGGGTCCGATGACGGTGACCCATTCGCCGACCGCGACGGTCAGGTCGATGCCGGCCAGGACCGGGGCTCCACCCAGCTCGATCCGCAGGCCCCGGACCTCGAGCGCCGCCGCGCTCATTGCCCGACCCGGCGGGAGGTACGCAGGATCAGCACGAAGAACGGGCCGCCGAGCAGCGCGGTTACCACGCCGATCGGGATCTCGGCGGGCGCGGCGGCGGTCCGGGCGACCACGTCGGTCAACGCCAGGAACGCGCCGCCGAAGAGCATCGACAGCGGCAGGATCACCCGGTGGCTGGAACCGGCGAGCAGTCGTACGGTGTGCGGCACGATGATGCCGACGAAGCCGATCAGGCCGGACGCGGAGACCGCGGCGGCGGTACCAAGCGAGGCGGCGACGATCAGCAGGTAGCGGGAGCGCTGCGGATGCAGCCCGAGGCTGGTGGCCTCGTCGTCGCCGACCGAGAGCACGTCCAGCTCCCGCCGGTGCGCCAGCACCACCACGGCGGTGAACACGAAGTAGGGCAGGACCAGCCACACGTCGTGCCAACCGGCGGTGGCCAGCCGGCCAAGCAGCCAGGAGTAGACCTGCTGGATGTTGTCGGAGTGCTGTTGCAGCAGGTAGGTCTGCCCGGCGGAGAAGAACGCCGAGACCGCCACCCCGGCCAGGATCAGTACGGCCGGGGAGCGGTCCCGCCCGCCGGCGATGCCGAGCAGGTACGTCATCGCGACCGCGCCGAGCGAGCCGACGAACGCGGCGAGCGGGATGGTGACCGGCAGCCCGGTGAGCGCCCCGCCTGCCCCGGCCCCGAGCACGATCGCCACGGTGACCGCGAACCCGGCCCCGGCGGCCACCCCGAGCAGGTACGGGTCGGCCAGCGGGTTGCGGAAGACGCCCTGGTAGCAGCCGCCGGCCAGGGCGAGCAGCGCGCCGACGAGCAGGCCGAGCACGACCCGGGGCAGCCGCAGCTTGGTGACGATGGCGATCTCCCGCTCGGTGAGCCCACTGTCCAGGTGCACCCCGGGCAGCAGGTTGAGCAGTTCGGCGGCGACGCTGCCGGGCGGCAGGCTGACCGGGCCGAACGACACGCCGGCCACCAGCGCGACGAGCACCGCCGCCAGGCCGGCGAGCAGCCAGCGTTTGCGCAGCCCGGCCGGCCGGGCCGGGGTGTCGGCCCGGGCTGCGCGACGTGGGCGGGGAAGCCGGCCGGCCGGCCGGGGCCCGTCGGGCGTCCCGGCCGGCACGGGGTCCACCGGTCGTACGGCCACGGTCAGGCCGGGACCTTGGCGGTGGCGTCGACGATCGTCCGGAGCAGGTCGACGACGCGCGGGCCCCAGCGGGAGGCGATGTCGTCGTCGAGCGCCACGATCTGGTTGTTCTTCACCGCGGTGACGCCGCCCCAGCCGCTGCGCGCCTTGACCGTGTCCGCGCTCTGCTGGCAGCACTTGGTGTCGGCCAGGAAGACGAAGTCGGGGTTGGCCTTGACGATGAACTCCTGGGAGAGCTGCGGGTAGCCGCCGCTCTTGCCGCCGGCGTCGGCCGGGTCGGCGATGTTCTCCAGCCCGGCGAGCGCGTAGATGGTGCCGATGAAGGTCTTGCTCGTCGCGCTGTACAGCTCCGGACCCAGCTCGTGGTAGTAGGTCAGCTTCTCGGCGCGCGTGGGCAGGTCCTTGGTGAGCGCCGTGATGTCGTCCTTCATCTTCCGCACCACGGCCTCCGCCTCGGCCGGGTGGCCGGTGAGCGTGCCCAGGTCGGTGAGCTGCCGGTAGGTGTCGTCGAGCGTGGTCGCGGCCGGCGCGAGCAGGACCGGGATCTTCAGCGCCACGAGCTGGCTGACGATCTTGTTGGTGTCGTTGGCGAGCACCACCAGGTCGGGGCTCTTCGCGGCGATCGCCTCGGCGTTCGGCTGGTAGCCGGAGAGGTCGGTCTTCGGTGCATCGGCCGGGTAGTTCGACTGGTCGTCGACGGCGGTGACCTGCTTTCCGGCGCCGATGGCGAAGAGTATCTCGGTCGAGGTCGGCGACAGCGAGACGATCTTCTCGGGGCGCGTGGACAGCGTCAGGTTGCCGACGCTGGCGGGGAAGGCGCCGCCGGACGCGCCGGTGGCGGGGGTGTCGGTCGAGGTCTTCTCGGCACAGCCGGCGAGCAGCATCGCGCCGGCCGCGAGCGCGGCGGCGAAGAGCCGAGGGGTACGTCGGGTCATGGTCCTCCTGTCGGTCGAGGAGCGTGGTGCTTCGCCGACAGGTGGAAAGGCCCGTCCGCGAGGCGCCCTTCCTCGAGAGCGCGTGTCGCGACCGGGCCGCAGGCGACCTGGCTCGTCCCACGTCCGTCGGCGCCGGCGGAGAAGGCCGACGCCGCGCGTACGGGGCATCACAGTTGCGGGACAGCGCCGGTTTCGCACCGGCTTCGCTGTGGCACGGTCGGTGTCACGGTAGCGCATGACCAGCGGAGATCACCCGGACGGGAGGGGGTGGGTGGGGACCCCGGCGGGGGTGGAACCGGGGTCCCCACCACGGGTGGTGAGGTCAGCAGTACTGGCTCTGCTTGCCGATCGCCCGGTAGGGGCAGTCGGCGTACTCGGACAGCATCAGCACGGCGTCCCGGTTGCGGGCGGTCTGCGCCGGGATCACCTCGTCGGGCGGGTAGAAGCCGCCGCCGGAGGCCGAGCCGGGGTACATCTCGAAGGTGTACGCCCAGATCTTGTGGCTGCCCCACATCCAGTCGATGCTGGTGCCGTCGGCGATGTAGAGGTCGCTCGACTGTTCCGGGGTGTAGCCGTTCGTCGCCGCCATCTGCTGGCCGATGGTGGCGAAGGTGTTGTACTGGTCGGCGGTCATTCCGGTGGCGGTGTTGCTGTAGGTGTAGCCGTACGGCCAGAGCACCAGCTGGGAATAGGTGTGGAAGTCGATGTTCGCTTTGATCTGCTGCACCCCGCCGACGACCCGGCTGTTGACGAAGTCGCGCAGCGCGGCGGTCTCCGGGGCGGAGAAGGCGGACGGGCCGCGGTAGGTCTCCGACGACTTCACGCGGGACGAGCCGCCGCAGCAGCCCCACTGGTAGCTCCAGTTGCGGTTCAGGTCGGTGCCGACGTACGAGGAGCCGCTGTTGGGTTGGCGGTTCTTGCGCCACGAGCGGTAGGAGCCGGTGGCGATGTCGTACTCGCTGCCGTCCGGGTTGACCGTGGGCACGATCCAGATCTCCCGGGAGTTGACGATGTTCGTGATCCGGGAGTCGCTGCCGTAGTTGTCGGTGAAGAGGTTGAGCAGGTAGATCGCCATCTCGACGGTCAGGTGCTCGCGGGCGTGCTGCTGCGCGTTGAACAGGATCTCCGGTTCGTTCTCGTCGGTGCCGACGTTGTCGGAGATCTTCACGGCCATCAGGTCCCGGCCCTGGTAGGACGTGCCGATGCTGAGCTTGCGGGCGATGCTCGGGTGGTCGGCGACGACCTGGTTCACCACCGCGGTCAGCTCGGCGTAGTCGTGGTAGTTCGAGTCGGCGGGCGGGAAGGCGTACGTGGTCGCGCCGCCGGCAGGCGCCGGGGCGACGTCCTTCTCCAGCCGGAAGCCGAGCCGGGTGATCGCGGCGGCCTCGGCGGTGGTGGCCGTGACGTGCAGCACACCGTGTTCGGAGTAGTCGATCGCGGCGCCGGTGCGGGCGACCGCGGTGCGGTCGGCGACGGTCCGCGGGCCGAGCACCCGGTAGGCGACGGCGGCCGGTTGCTCACCGGGCCGCTCCGGGGCGGGGCGGGCGGCGGCCGGCCCGGCGACGGCGGTGACGAGGGTCAGGCCGACGGCGGCGGCGAGCGCCAGCCGGCGGCGGAGCGGGAGCGCATGGAAGGCCATCGACAACCTCCTCGGGGTACGGGAGATCCCGTTGTCCGCACACTCCACCAGCAGTTACATGGTCATATCAACATTCATCTTTATCTAGGTCCATCCCGGCCGGGTCCTCACATCGGCAATGATTTTCCATGGCCGAACATCTGGCGAAACTTCCCGCCAGGCGCGACAGTGAACGGCGACGATGCCGCCTCCGGAGTGGAGCTGTCATGTTCGGAAGATCCCTGCGCACGGTCGCCCTCGCCGGCCTGACCGCGCTCACCCTCCTCGGCACCACCGCACCCGCCCACGCGCACGGCCACCGACCGGGCGTCACCCACGACGAACAGATCACCTTCCAGGAGTTCTCCCGCTATCCCGACTGGCGGAGCGGCTCGCACCGGGGCACCCGCGCCCTACCGGGCCGGGACCCCGCGCTGACCATCGGCCGCGCCGCCGGCACCACCGAGTTCACCGACGAGCACACCGGGACCACCCGCACCTGGGAGTACGCCACCTGGACCTCGCCCGAGCGGCGGATCGGGTTCGACGCCACCGAGCTGGTCGCGTCGTGGAACGCCAGCACCCCGGCCGGCACCTGGATCCAGGTCGAGCTGCACGGCACGTACACCACCGGGGAACACACCCCGTGGTACGTCATGGGCCGCTGGGCCTCCGGCGACCAGGACATCAAGCGGGCCACCCTGGACGGCCAGGGTGACCCCTGGTCGAGCATCTGGACCGACACGTTCTCCATCGACGACGCCGCGGCCGGGGTGCTGCTGCGGTCGTACCAGCTCCGGCTGACGCTCTACCGCGCGCCCGGCCAGGCCGCCGCGCCGCGGGTCCGGATGCTCGGCGCGATGGCCTCGAACGTGCCGGACCGGTTCACCGTCACGCCGAGCCGGGGCGGCATCGCCTGGGGCACCGAGCTGGCCGTGCCCCGCTACTCGCAGAACGTCCACGTCGGCGAATACCCGGAGTACGACGGCGGCGGCGAGGCATGGTGCTCCCCCACCTCCACCGAGATGGTGGTCGAGTACTGGGGGCGCAAGCCCTCGGCCGAGGACACCGCCTGGGTCGACCCGGCCTACGCGGACCCGACCGTCGACCACGCCGCGCGGATGACCTACGACTACGAGTACGAGGGCGCCGGCAACTGGCCGTTCAACACCGCGTACGCGGCCGGCTTCCCCGGCCTGGAGGCACGGGTCACCCGGCTGCACTCGCTGGACGAGGCGGAACGGTACATCAAGGCCGGGATCCCGGTGGTCACGTCGCAGTCGTTCCTGTCCGAGGAACTGGACGGGGCCAACTACGGCACCTCCGGGCACCTGTTCGTGATCGTCGGCTTCACCGCCGACGGTGACGTCATCGTCAACGATCCCGCGTCGTCGTCCAACGAGGCGGTCCGCAACGTCTACAAGCGCGAGCAGTTCGAGCAGATCTGGCTGCGCACCAAGCGCTACCGCGCCAACGGCACGGTGGCCTCCGGCTCCGGCGGCATCGCCTACCTGATCAAACCCACCAGCCGCCCCTGGCCGCACCTGTGAAAGGAGGGGGCCCCTCTTAACGCCTGGCGTAGAGAAGGGGCCCCTTCTCACCACCGCGCAGCTAGTTCGGGTTCGGGGGCTCGGTGGGCTGGTCGTCACCGGCGAGCGCGGAGCGCAGCCGGTCCTTCTCCGCGCGACGACGCTCCGACGCCTCCGCCATCTCCCCGGCCATCTCGTCCCGCCAACCCTTGAGCAGGAAGAACGACAGCGCGGCGGAGAACACGAGCGCCAGCATCAGCCGGAGGAAAACGTTCATGTCGACGAACCAGAGGGCCGCCAGCACGGCGACGAACAGCCCGATCCGGCCCAGCGTGTACTTGACGGCCGCGCTCATGCCAGCATTCCCACTCTCCGCGCCTCAGCCCGTCCGCCGGGCCAGCCAGTGCACGCCATGAAACCAGATGACCGCGTAGACCACGGTGAACACCGCCGCGGCCAGCGCGCCGGTGAACAGCGCCGGCAGCCCCGCGGCCAGCCCGGCCGCCAGCAGGCCGGCGAGGACGCCGACCGCGATCCCGACCAGCGCGGCCACCACCCGGGCGGCCCCGAACTCCCAGGCCCGGAAGTCGTCCCAGAACAACCAGAGCGGCAGGATCACGGCCAGCCAGCCGTTGGTCCGCCCGAACCCGCCGGCGCCCACGGCGGCGAACGCCCACTCGAAGAGCAGCAGCGCCAGCACCCCGATCACCAGGCCGGCGAGCGTCACGCCGAGCAGGTCACCGAGGGTGAGGATGCGCCCCTCGGCGTCGCGCCGGGGAAACGCGCGCTGCTGCCCGTCGGTGCTCATCCCCGGGGTCAGGCCCAGACCTGCTGCGGCTCGGAGCGGCGCTCGGCCATCGACGGGGCGGCAGCGTACTCGCGGACGGTGTCGTAGCGGGTGTTCCGCTCCACCGGGCGGAAGCCGGCGTCCCAGATCAGGTGGAGCAGGTCGTCCCGGTGCATGGTGTTCGGCGTGCCGTACGAGTCGGCGTCGTGAGTGATCTTGTATTCCACGACCGAGCCGTCCAGGTCGTCCACGCCGAAGTTCAGCGAGAGCTGAGCCACCGAGAGCCCGTGCATGACCCAGAAACACTTCACGTGCGGGACGTTGTCGAACAGCAGCCGGGAGACCGCGAACGTCTTGAGCGACTCGGCCGGCGAAGCCATCGTGGTGCGCGCCTGGATCCGGTTGCGGACCTTGCCGTCCGCCGAGTCGACGAAGTCGTGCTGGTAGCGCAGCGGGATGAAGACCTGGAAACCGCCGGTCTCGTCCTGCAGCTCACGCAGCCGCAGCACGTGGTCGACGCGGTGCCGGGGCTCCTCGATGTGGCCGTAGAGCATGGTCGACGGCGTCTTCATGCCCTTCGAGTGGGCCAGCCGGTGGATGCGCGACCAGTCCTCCCAGTGGCAGGCGTGGTCGACGATGTGCTGGCGGACCTCCCAGTCGAAGATCTCCGCGCCGCCGCCGGTCAGCGACTCCAGCCCGGCGTCCATCAGCTCGTCGAGGATCTCGTCGGCGGTGAGCCCGCTGATCTTCTCGAACCACTGCACCTCGGTCGCGGTGAACGCCTTCAGGTTGACCTTCGGCAACGCGGCCTTCAGCTCGCGCAGCACCTTCGGGTAGTAGCGCCAGGGCAGCGTCGGATGCAGTCCGTTGACGATGTGCAGCTCGGTGAGCTGCTCGTCCTCCATCTCCTTGGCCTTGCGGACCGCCTCGTCGATCCGCATCGTGTAGGCGTCCTTCTCGCCCGGCTTGCGCTGGAACGAGCAGTAGGCGCACGACGCGGAGCAGACGTTCGTCAGGTTGAGGTGCCGGTTGACGTTGAACATCACCCGGTCGCCGTTCAGCTCGGTCCGCCTGTGGTGGGCCAGCCGGCCCAACCAGGTCAGGTCATCGCTGTCATAGAGGGCGATGCCGTCTTCGCGGGTCAGCCGCTCCCCCGCGTAGACCTTCGCTTCGAGCTCGCGCTTGAGTCCGGCGTCCATCCGACAGCCACGTCCTTCCACCTGGGGTCCGGATCGAGCGTACGTCGCGGCTCGGACGGACCGCCGACGCGGTCGGGCCGCAGCGACGCAGTTCACCGGCCGTCACCCTCCGCACATCGACATCGCTGCGTCGGTGAGGTAAGACAAAGGTGGGGCGGAACACACCACCTTTGTCTCTCTGTCCCATCACGCCCACGACACGTGGCGCGTACCAGACCGGACGGGGAGCGGAATGGTCCACAGCACCAAGGCCCGACGGCGACGGCGACGGGCCCCGGTGATCTCACCGGTGCTCCGACCGGCGCTCTGGTCCGCCCTGCTCGGGGCGGTCGTGGCCGCGGCGCTCGCCACTCCCGCCTGGGCCGATCCACTGCCCGACACCGTTCCCCGCACCGGCTCCCGGCCGCAGGTCACCGGCACCCTGCAACTGCCCGTCGCGCCTGGCGCCGTCGCCGGCCGCCCCGGCACCGTCCTGGGCCTCCCCGGCGCCACCGTCCCCGGTGCCGTGCCGGGTGCCACGGCCGGCGTCGGGAACCCGGCCGACGGGCCGCTGATCGCGCAGATCAACCAGGTCGACGGCCGGGTCGCGCAGCTCGGCGACGACCTCCTCCGGATCAAGGGCGAGCGGGACGCGGCCCAGGCCGAGCTGGTCGTCGCCGCCGGCCGGCTCAAGGAGGCCCAGGACGCGCTCGCCCGAGCCCAGGAGAACGCCAAGAGCGCCGCCACCGACGCGGTCAAGGCCGATGCCGCGCTGCCGACCGGCAACTTCGGCTCCAGCCTGCGCGAGTTCGCCGACCTGCAACGAATCACCCGGGGCGACAAGGCCGAGCGGGCCACCACGTCGGTGACCGGTGAGCTGCTCCGCGCCAGCAGCGACGAGCGGGTCGCCCGCGAGGCGCACGCCTCGGTGCAGCGGCGGGTCACCGAGAAGACCGCGGAGTTCACCCGCGTCGAGACGGATCTGCACAAGCAGGAAGCCGCACTGCTCAAGCTGCGCCGGGACAATGCCGCGAAGCTGCTCGACATCGAGCGTCGGGAGGACGCCGCCGAGCAGCGGCTCGGCAACCCGTACGTCATCAACCAGAGCATCAACGGCCTGGTCGCCGATCCGCGGGCGCTCGACGCCGTGCGCTACGCCCTGGCCCAGCTCGGCGATCCCTACCTCTGGGCGGCGGAAGGCCCGGACCGGTTCGACTGCTCGGGCCTGATGCTCGCCTCCTACCGGTCGGCCGGCTACCGGGGCCTGCCGCGGGTCTCCCGCGACCAGTACTTCGCGACCCGCTCCCGCACCGTCAACCCCAACGCGCTGCTCCCGGGCGACCTGCTCTTCTTCGCGTCGAGCAGCAGTTGGACCAGCATCCACCACGTGGCGATGTACATCGGCAACGGCAAGATGGTCGAGGCGCCACGGACCGGCGACGTCGTGAAGATCTCCGTGGTCCGCTGGTCTCGGCTCTACGCCGCGACCCGGGTGGTCGGTGCCATCCCCGCCCCGGCCACGCCCGTGCCGGCGCCGACCGTGCCGACCAACCCGCCGAAGCCCAAGCCGACGCCGACGCCGACGAAGACCGCGACGCCGAAGCCCTCGGGCACCCCGAAGCCGACGCCGACCACGTCGAGCCCGTCGCCCACCCCGTCGACGAGCGCCACGCCGACCCCGACGCCCAGCCCGTCCGACACGCCGAGCCCGACGCCGAGCCGCACCGCCACCGCCGCGCCGACCACCAGCTCGGCGAAACCGACCGAGAGCGCCGCCGCGCCGACCACCAGCGCCGCGAAGCCGACCGAGAGCGCGGCGAAGCCGACCGAGAGCGCCGCCGCGCCGTCGAGCAGCGCCGCCAAGCCGACCCGGAGCGCGACCGGCAGCCACTCCGCGAGCCCGAGCAGCGCCGGCTGACCCAACCGTCCGCTCCGGCTGTGCTCCCGGGCCGGAATGTGGCACGGTGAGATCCAGGCACTTCCGGCCGGCGGCACGGTCGGGGGCGAGCGTGGGTGCGGAGGGCGAGATGGGCGAGCACGAGGTTCCGGCGGAGACGGTCCACCCGGGACCCGCAGCCGACCCCGCGGGTGACGCCGACGAGCAGCCGGCACCGGTGGCCGTGGCGCGGGCTCGGGTGAGCGTGGCCGGCTCGGCGGTGCCGCCGCCGTCCGGCGGGGAACACCCCGGTCCGCCGGCCACCGCCACCACCTACCGGGCCGGTGCTCCGGCGGCGAGCGCGCCGCCGCTGGACCGGCGCCGTCCCGGTGCGACCGTCCCGCCCACCAGTTGGTCCGCCTTCGCGGCGGCCGAGCGCCCCGCCGCCGTGTCCCCACCCGACGACGGTGACGCCGGTAGCCCGGCACCCGCGTCCAGCCAGGCCACCGGGATCTCGGAACGACCGGTCCCCGCCGCGTCGGCGTCGGAGTCGTCCGCCGAGGCTCCGGCGCCCGCCCCCGGCCACACCGACCACCCGGCCGCCGCCCTCGGCGACGCCGACTCCTCGGGGCCCGGCGACGCCGCCAGCCCGGCGCCCGCCCCCGGCGACGCCGTGGCGGGCACGGCGGGTGGCGACCGGGCGGCGGGTACGACCGGTGGCGACGCCGCGGTGGGTACGACCGGTGGCGACGCCGCGGCGGCGTCCCGGGTGTCCGGTTCCGTCCGGGTACCCACGCCGCGCGCGGAGGCGGAGACCTCGCCGGCCCGGGCCAGCGCCTCGGTGCCCGGCCTGAGCCGGGTGTCCGCCGAGGAGGTCGCCGCCTCGGTGCCAGCCACTCCCGCCGCCGCGAAGGTCTACCGGGCCGGCCCGGTCAGTCCGGAGCCGCCGGAGCCCGCCCAGCCGCCGGAGCCCGCGCAGCCGCCGACACCGCGCGGCCCGGAGCCCGAGCCGGAGCCGACCCCGGTCCCGGGGCCCACGCCCCCGTCGCCGGCTCCCTCCGAGCCGGAGCCCCCGCTGCGCCCGACGCCCCCGCCGCCCGGGCCGCCGGCGCCCACGCCGGCACCGAATCCGCCCGCGCCCACGCCGGCGCCGAATCCGCCCGGGCCGATCCCGCCGGTGCCCGGGCCGCCCGTACCGCCACCGGGGCCGCTGGTGCCGCCGGCGCCGCCGCCTCCCGGTCCGATGCCCGCGCCGCCGTTCCCGCCGCCGCCGGCGATGGCCGACGCGCCCGGGTCGCCGTCCGGAGCGCAGCCGGCGTGGGTCGCCACGTACACGTCGACCACACCCCCGCCCGCCGCGCCCCCGCCGCCGGTGGTGCCGGCACCGGCGCTGCCGACCTGGCCGCCGCCGGCCGCCCCCGCGCGGGACGCCTCGGCGGCCCGTCCGGTACGCCCGCAGTCGGGCGCTCAGGACCTGGCCGGAACCGCGTACGGCGGCACCGAGGGTCCCGGCTTCGCCACGATCTCTTTTCCGCAGGGCAGCCCGTCGGAGAACTCCGGTTCGCTGACCGGGCACATCCTGGCCCAGGGCTGGTCGGAGGACGCGCCGACCGCCCGGTCCAGCAACACCAAGGTCATCATTGTGCTGGCCGTGGCGCTTGCCGTGTTGATCGCGATCAGTCTGCTCGTGGTCTTCCTGGCCAACGACGCATTGAGCGGGCTGACCGGCGGCTGACGGGGTGAGCCCGCCCACTACCGCCGCGCGCTGCGGTGGCCGTGTCGGTGGATCGCCGTACACTTGTCGGGATCACTGACCTGGCGCGCCGACTGCGCGCGCCCATGGGCGATCTTGCGGGCGATTCGGCGGCGTGACTGTGCTGCGGCGGGCCATCGCGAAGATGCGCCCCCGCTCGCTCGAAAGGCTTTTCTTGACCACGTTCGCTGCCTCCGGCACGTCCCCGTCCACCGACCCGGCCATCGAGCCGGCGACCGACGCCCCCGACTTCGCCTCGCTGGGCCTGCCCCGGCGGCTGGTCGAGGCGCTCGCCCGCCAGGGCATCACCACCCCGTTCGAGATCCAGCGGGCCACCGTCCCGGACGCGCTCGCCGGCCGTGACGTGCTCGGCCGGGGTCAGACCGGCTCGGGCAAGACGCTCGCCTTCGGCCTGCCGGTGATCGCCCGGCTCGCCGAGCGCAACCGGGCCCGTTCGCTACACCCCCGTGCCCTGATCCTCGTTCCCACCCGCGAGCTGGCCATGCAGGTCAACGACGCGCTGGTGCCGCTCGGCAAGTCGATCGGCATCTTCCTGAAGACCGCGGTCGGCGGCGTGCCGTACGACCGGCAGATCGACGCGCTGCGGCGCGGCGTGGAGATCGTGGTGGCCACGCCGGGGCGGCTCGGCGACCTGATCGCGCGTGGCGTCTGCCGGCTCGACGACGTCGAGGTCACGGTGCTGGACGAGGCCGACCAGATGGCCGACATGGGCTTCCTGCCCGAGGTCACCGAGCTGCTGGCGAAGACGCCCGCGGACGCCCAGCGCCTGCTCTTCTCGGCCACTCTGGACAACGACGTCGACACGCTCGTCAAGCGGTTCATGACCGACCCGGTCACCCACTCGACCGCGCCGGCGACCGCCGCCGTGTCCACCATGGACCACCACATGCTGCTGATCCCGCCGCACGACAAGTTCGCGGTCACCGCGTCCATCGCCGCCCGGGACGGCCGCACCATGGTCTTCGCCCGTACGCAGCTCGGCGTCGACCGGCTGGTCGAGCAGCTCACGGCGGTCGGCGTACGGGCCGGTGGCCTGCACGGCGGCAAGACCCAGCGGATGCGCACCAAGACCCTCGCCGAGTTTCGCGAGGGTCGGATGAACGTGCTTGTCGCCACCGACGTGGCGGCCCGGGGCATCCACGTCGACGGGGTTTCGCTCGTGCTGCACGTGGACCCGCCGAAGGACCCGAAGGACTACCTGCACCGGGCCGGCCGCACCGCCCGGGCCGGCGAGTCCGGCGCGGTGGCGACTCTGGTCCTGCCCAAGCAACGCCGGACCACGCTCGCCATGCTGGAGAAGGCGGGCGTCGACCCGGCCCAGGCTCGGGTGCGTGCCGGCGACGAGGCGCTGGCCGAGCTGACCGGCGCGCGCGAGCCCAGCGGTGTGCCGGTCCGCGAGGAGCCGGAGCCCCGCCGCGGCGGGCGCGGCTACGGCGACCGGGACGGCCGCGGCTACGACCGGGGCGGACGCGGTCACGGCGACCGGGGCGCGCGCGGCTTCGACCGCGGCGGACGCGGCTACGGCGACCGGGACGGCCGCGGCGAGCGGCGCTTCGGCGACCGGCCCACCGGCGAGCGCGGATACGGCGACCGACCCACCGGCGAGCGCGGATACGGCGACCGACCCACCGGCGGGCGCGGATACGGCGACCGACCCACCGGCGACCGGCGCTTCGGCGAGCGCGGATACGGCGACCGGCCGGCCGGCGAGCGGTTCGGCAACGACCGGCGGGACGACCGGCGGCACGACACGCGGCCCACCGGCGGGCGTGGCTTCGGCGAGCGCCGCCACGACGACCGCCCGCAGGGCGAGCGGCGCTTCGGCGACCGGGACGGCAGCACCGAGCGGCGCTTCGGCGACCGGGGTGACTTCCGGCCGGCCGAGCGTCGGGGCGGGTTCCGCTCCGACGGGCGGGCTCGGGACGACCGGCCGCGTGACGAGCGGCGCGGTTTCGGCGGGCGCCCGCCGGCCCGTACCCACTGATCCTGGGCACACCGTGAACGCCGCCGTCGAGCATCCGCTCGACGGCGGCGTTCGCGCATCCACTGCCGGTGCGCCCCGGGTCGCGTAACGTCCGGTCCATGCCGAAGTCGCTCTTCTGGACCCGGACCGACACCGCCGGCTCGGAGCACGTGGTGCTCGACGACCGCCAAGGGCTGACCGCGCAGGGCGTGGCGCTGGCCGTGGATCCGATTCCCTACACCTGCCGTTACCGCCTGACGATCGCGCCGGACTGGTCGACCAACCGCCTGGAGGTCGACGCGGACGGCGCCGGCTGGGCGCGGAGCGTACGCCTGGAGCGGGGTCGGGACGGGTGGCGCGTGCGTACCGGCGAGGAGGGTGACCTGGACGCGGCGCTGCGCGCGGCCGGGCATCCGCCGGCGGGCCTGCCCGGCACGGACGAACCGGACCGGCTGGCCGACGCGCTCGACGTCGACCTGGGCGGCTCCCCGCTGACCAACACGCTGCCCATTCGCCGGATCGGGCTGGGCCGGCTCCCCGCCGACCTGGCCACCAGCGTGTCGGTCGCCTGGGTGCTGCTGCCCGGCCTGGCCGTGGTGCCGGCCGAGCAGGTCTACACGTCGCTCGGTCCGGGCCGGGTCCGGTACGCCAGTGGCACCTTCACCACCGACCTGGAGGTCGACCCGGAGGGCTTCGTGACGCGCTACCCGGGGCTGGCGGAGCGGGTCGACCCGCGCTGACCGGTCAGGCCGGCCAGGCGCCGTCGGTGCGGAACCGGTCGACGACGGCCAGGTACGGGGCGAGGTCGAGGCCCTGCGCGGCCACCCACCCGTCGTCGTAGTAGGTGTCGGCGTAGCGGTCGCCCGGATCGCAGATCAGCGTGACCACCGAGCCGGTCCGGCCGGCGGCGAGCATCTCCGCGATCAGCCCGAACGCGCCCCACAGGTTGGTGCCGGTGGAGCCGCCCACCCGACGGCCGAGCACGGCCGAGCCGGCCCGCATCGCGGCCAGCGACGCGGCGTCCGGCACCTGGACCATCCGGTCCACCACGCTTGGCAGGAAGGACGGCTCGACGCCGGGCCGGCCGATGCCCTCGATCCGGGAGCCGCGGCCGGTGCGCAGCGACCAGTCGCCGGTCTGCCAGGCCGGATAGAACGCGGAGTTCTCCGGGTCCACCACGCACAGCTTGGTGGGCAGCCGGCGGTAGCGGGCGTACCGGCCGATGGTGGCGCTGGTGCCGCCGGTGCCGGCGCCCACCACGATCCAGGCCGGTATCGGGTGCCGTTCCAGCGCGAGCTGGGCGTAGATCGACTCGGCGATGTTGTTGTTGCCCCGCCAGTCGGTGGCCCGTTCGGCGTAGGTGAACTGGTCCATGTAGTGCCCGCCGGTGTCCTCGGCCAGCCAACGCGCCTCGATCACCACTTTGGCCGGGTCGTCGACCAGGTGGCAGCGCCCGCCCTGGAACTCGATCTGAGCGATCTTCTCCGGGGAGGTGGAGGCGGGCATGACCGCGATGAACGGCAGCCCGAGCATGCGCGCGAAGTATGCCTCGGAGACCGCGGTCGACCCGGAGGACGCCTCGACGACCGTGGTGTCCCGGCCGATCCAGCCGTTGCACAGCCCGTAGAGGAACAGCGAGCGGGCCAGCCGGTGCTTGAGCGAACCGGTCGGGTGCACCGACTCGTCCTTGAGATAGAGGTCGATCCCCCACGCCCGGGGCAGCGGGAAGGGCAGCAGGTGGGTGTCGGCGGAGCGGTTGGCGTCCGCCTCGACCGTGGCGATGGCCTCGGTCAACCAGCGCCGGCCGGCCTCGTCGCAGCGGTCGAGATGAGTCACGCCGGCAACGTTACAAGCGAGGTGGGCTCGGATCCGCCCGGACCCGGCGCGCCTGCCGGCGCTGCCCGGCCCGGCCGGCGGCCCGCACCACCGGGGTCAGGGCCAGGGTGAGCCGGGGGTACGCGTCGAGCAGCCGCACCTGCGCGCCACGCCAGCGGGGCAGGCTGACCACCGGGCGGGGCCGGCGGGCCAGCCGTACCGCCCGGGCGGCCACCCGCTCCGGCGTCAGCAGCGACCCGGTGAAGGAGGCGAGCGCCCCGGGGTCGTCGAGCTTGTCGTGCAGCATCGGCGTCCAGATCCCGTCCGGGCACAGGCACGACACGTGTACGCCCCGGACGCCCGCCATCCGCAGGTCGCTCAGGGTGCCGAGGCTGAACGCCAGCAGGGCGTGCTTGCTGGCGGCGTAGACGGTCTCCCCGGGCGCCGCGATCAGCCCGGCCAGCGACACCACGTTGAGCACGTGCCCGTGGCCCTGTGCCCGCATGACGGCGAGCGCGGCCAGGGTGCCGTTCATCGCGCCGAGCGCGTTGACTTCGACCACCCGGCGTCGGGCCTGCGCGCCGTGCCCCCAGGAGGGGCCGGTGACCAGGATGCCGGCGTTGTTCACCCACAGCCCGAGTCCGCCCGGCGTGCCGGCCGCCTCGGCGGCGACCGCCGCGCAGGCATCCTCGTCGCGTACGTCGAGGGGGCGGGACCAGCCGCCCAGCGGCCCGGCGACCACGGCCGCCGCGCTGCCGTCGACGTCTGTCACGAGCACCCGCCAGCCGTCGGCGTGCAGCGCGGCGGCGAGCGCGCGGCCGAGCCCGCCGGCCGCCCCGGTCACCACGGCTGCACCTTGCTCCGAGGTCGTCATCGCCGCACGCTAACCGCCCGCCCGGCCCGCCGGCCAGCCCCTCACCCGCCCTTCGGCACCAACCGAACCCGGACCCGACCGGACCCGCCAAACGCCGACCTGACCGAACCCGGATCCGACCGGACCGCCGGAAACGGACGTAACGACCCGGACCCGACCGGACCGCCGGACACGGACGTAACGACCCGGACCCCGACCCGACCCGCCGGCCCGGTCTCGGCCGGACGCGCGGCCAAACCGATCACCGGGCCAGAGCCGGCACGGCGAGGAGGCCCCCGGAGGGGTGGCTTCGCGTTGCCTAGAAACTTGATGGCGTAGGTGGATCAGCGGAACCGCCAGGTTCGGCGAAGCGCTGCCGACGGCGAAGCAGGCGCACGTGACTCGTTTACGTCATCACGTTTCTCGGCAACGCGAAGGCACCCCCGCGCCGCCGGGCCCGACCCCCGATCGGTGGTCAGGGGGTGGGGGGCACGAGTGGTTGGGGACGGTTCTCCCACTTGGTCGACAGGGCGATGCCGGTGCGGGTGGAGGCGACGCCGGGCGTGCGGTTCAGCCGGACGATCAACTGTTCCAGCTCGGCGATGGTGCCCACCCGCGCCTTGAGCAGGAACGATTCCACGCCGGCCATGAAGTAGCAGGACTCGATCTCGGGGATCTGGCGGAACGCCTCAAGCACGTCGTCGGTGTCCGCGTCGGAGTCTTCCACGATGCCGATCAGGGCGGTGACCCCGAGCCCGACGGACTCCGGCTCGACCTCGGCCCGATAGGCGCGGATCACGCCGCCGGATTCCAGCTTGCCGACCCGTTCGTGCACGGCCGGGGCGGAGAGACCGACCTGCCGGGCCAGTTCGGCGTACGAGAGGCGGGCGTTGCCGCGCAGCAGCTCCACAAGGCTCAGGTCGATCGCATCCACGGAGAGTGACCCTATCCATTCACAAACGCCCGCTCACAGGGGGTCTACGCCAGTACCATTTACTAACTTTCTCACTGTGTGCGTTTTTCGCGTTTGGCGGACACGCCCGGCCGCTGGTGCTGTAATTACCGTACGTCCCTCATGACGGCTCTGGGCTCGCACCGGCCGGGGGCAGTGTGTTCAGCCGGGGGCTTCGTCGACGCGAGGAGGGGGCTGTGGACACTGGAGATCGCCTGCTGACACCGGGTGAGGTCGCTGCGCTGTTTCGGGTTGACCCGAAGACCGTGACCAGATGGGCAGCGGCCGGCCGGATCGGCAGCATCCGGACTCCAGGCGGGCATCGCCGGTTTCGGGAATCCGAGGTGCGGGCCCTGCTGGAGGGGGAGGGCATGCTGGACGAGGCGGAGGACATGGGCAAGCCACGCAACATGGGCCCGACCGCCTCGACCGGCCCCGGCCCGGCGAACGCCGGCATGTACTGAAGCGAGCGGGGCGCGGTCCGACCGGTGAGGCGGGCCGCGCCCCGACCGGTCAGGCCGGGTTCGCGTCCCGGCGATCGGCGGCCAACTCCCCGGACCAGCGCCGGAACAACGTGTGCGGGACGCCGAGCGCGTCGAGCACCTTGCCGGCCACGAAGTCGACCAACTGCTGGGCGGAGGCCGACGCCCCGGCGCCGTAGAAGCCCGGGCTGGCCGGCAGCACCACGGCGCCGGCGTCGTGCAACGCGATGAGGTGCTCCAGGTGGCTGCGGGTCACCGGCGTCTCCCGGGGCACCACCACGACCGGCCGCCGTTCCTTCAGATTCACCTCGGCGGCGCGCTGGAGCAGGTCCTTCGAGAGCCCGATCGCGATGCCGGCGCAGGCGGCGGTGCTGGCCGGCACCACGGCCATGCCGCGTACCCGGTAGGAGCCGCTGCTCGGCCCGGCCGCCAGGTCGCCGGCGGGCCAGTGCCGCAGGTCCGCCCCGGCGAGGTCCCGGTCGAGCCAGCCGGCCAGGTCGTCGGCCCAGTGCGCGTCCCGGAACGGCCGGCCGGTCTCGTCGAGGACGGTCAGCCGGGCGGCCCGGGAGACGATCAGGTCCACCGCCTGACCGGCGTCGAGCAGGCCCCGGACGACCGCCGCCGCGTACGGTGTGCCGGAGGCGCCCGAGACGCCCACCACCCATGGTTCGCGCATGCCGTCAAGCCTGCCAGGCCGAACGTCAACCGGGTCGACGGGGCTTCCCGTGGCATGGGATTCTCTGACCGGCAATCCACCTCTCATGGGAAGGCCCGGTGATGACGGCTGCGGTGCTACGGGCGCTGCGCTCCGACTGCCCCGTTCCGCCCCGGCTCTCCCCGTACGCCGACGAGGTGCAGGGCTGGCTGGCCACCCGGCTGGACCGGCTCGGCCTGCCACTCGACCCGGCCACCCGGCGGCGGCTCGCCCGGGCCGGCTTCGCCAGGTATGCCGGCCGGCTCTACCCGGACGCCAGCGAGGCCGACCTACGCGTGCTGACCGCGCTGTTCACCTGGTTCTTCCTGGTCGACGACGCCTGCGACGGCCCGGACCGGCTGGCCCCGGCGCAGATCCGCGCGCTGCGCGACGGCACCCTCGCGCTGCTCCGCGACGGTCCCCGGGCCCGCCACCCCGGCTTCGCCGGCCCGCTGCGCCGGCTGCTGGTGCAGGCGTGGCGGGAGCCCCGCCGCCGGATGCCGGCGCGGTGGCGGCTGCGGTTCGCCGACGCCGTCGCCGACCATCTCGACGGCGTCTCGCGGGAGGCGGCGGCCACCTCGACCGGCCGCCCGCCCGGCGTCGCCGAGTACATCCGGCTGCGCCGGGCCACCTCGGCGGCGTACGTGTCGTACCCGCTGATCGAGTTCGCGTCCCGGCGACCGCTGCCCGACGCGGTCTACCACCATCCCGTGCTGCGCCGGTATGCCGACCTCGGCAACGACCTGCTCTCCTGGTTCAACGACATCGCCTCGCTGGAACGCGACCGGGCCGTCGGCGGCGGGCACAACCTGGTGCTCGCGGTGGCCGGCGAGCGGGGCGTGCCGGTGCCGGCCGCGGTCGACCTGGTGGCCGGGCACTGGCGGGCCGAGATGAGCCGCTTCATGACGTTGCGCGCGGCCGTGCCGTCGTTCGGTCCGGCGCTGGACGAGGCGGTCACCGCCCACCTCGACGGGGTGGCCGCCGCCGTCCGGGGCACCGTCGACTGGACGTTGGAGAGCGCCCGCTACCCGGTGGCCGCCGCGCCGTAACGGGGCCCGGCCCGCTCAGGGGCGCAGGTCGAGCCGGATCACCAGGTCCAGCAGGGCGAACACGAACAACGCGATGCCGACGAACCCGTTGGCGGTGAAGAACGCCCGGTTGACCTTGCTCAGGTCGGTGGGACTGACCACCAGGTGCTGGTAGCCGAACGCGACCGCGGTGAGGGCCAGCCCGATCCACCAGAGCCAGCCGAAGCCGACGAGCGCGCCGAACCAGATGAACAGCGCGAACGTCACCACGTGCGCGACGGTGGAGGCGTGCAGCGCGAAGCGGCGGCCGTACCGGGCCGGGACGCTGTGCACGCCGATCTCCCGGTCGATCTCCGAGTCCTGGCAGGCGTAGATCAGGTCGAAGCCGCCGATCCACAGCCCGACCGCCGCGCCGAGCAGCCAGGCCGGGCCGGAGCCGTCCAGGGTGCCGGTGACCGCCAGCCACGCGCCGACCGGGCCGACCGCCTGGGCCAGCGCGAGGATGGCGTGCGGCCAGTTGGTGAACCGCTTGCCGTACGGGTAGACCACGAGCGGCACCGCGGCCAGCGGCGCGAGCGCCAGGCAGAGCGGGTTGAGCAGGGCGGCAGCGCCCAGGAAGACCACGAGCGCGACGACCGCGCCGGTCCAGGCCGTGCGCACGCTCACCGCCCCGGTGACCAGCTCCCGGTTGGCGGTACGCGGATTCCGCGCGTCGATCCGCCGGTCGAGGATCCGGTTGGCGGCCATCGCGAACGTCCGCGCGCCGACCATCGCCACGGTGATCAGCAGCAGGTCGAGCCAGCGCACCCGCCCGCCGTTGACCTGCATGGCGGTCAACGCGGACAGGTACGCGAACGGCAACGCGAACACGGAGTGCTCGATCGCGACGAGCTTGAGGAAGGACGTGACCCGCCCGGGCCGCTCCGCCACCGCCGTCATCGGATCCCGTACTCCTTCCAGCGCTTGTCGACGAGCGCGACCACCTCGGGCGACATGGTCATCTCCTCGGGCCAGCCCCGGGTGTAGCCCTCCGTGGGCAGCTTGCGGGTCGCGTCGAGGCCCGCCTTGCCGCCCCAGAACTGCTGGTACGAGGCGTGGTCCAGGTGGTCGACAGGCCCTTCGGTGACCATCAGGTCACGGGCGTAGTCGACGTTGCCGAAGGCGCGGAACGCGACCTCGTGGTAGTCGTGCACGTCACAGTCCTCGTCGACGATCACGATCAGCTTGGTGAGCGACATGAGGTGGGCGCCCCAGATCGCGTTCATCACCTTCTGCGCGTGCTTCGGGTAGCGCTTGCGGATCGACACGATCGCGCAGTTGTGGAAGACCCCGGCGGCCGGCAGGTCGTAGTCGACGATGTCCGGGATCATCAGCTTGAGCAGCGGCAGGAAGATCCGCTCGGTGGCCTTGCCGAGGCCGTGGTCCTCCTGCGGCGGCTTCGACGTGATGATCGAGTGGTAGACCGGGTCGCGCCGCATGGTCATGGTCTCGACGTGCAGCACCGGGAACGGCTCGACCGGCGTGTAGAAGCCGGTGTGGTCGCCGAACGGGCCCTCGGGCAGCCGTTCGCCCGGCTCCAGATAGCCCTCCAGCACCACCTGGGCGTGCGCCGGCACCTGCAACGGCACGGTCAGGCAGTCGACCATCTCCACCCGCTCGCCGCGCAGGAAGCCGGCGAACAGGTATTCGTCGATGTCACCCGGTAGCGGCGCGGTGGCCGCGTACGAGACGACGGGGTCGCAGCCGATGGCGATGGCGACCGGGAGCCGCTGGCCGAGCCGCTCGGCCACGGCGTGGTGCGCGGTCGAGTCCTTGTGGATCTGCCAGTGCATGCCGAGCGTGTTCCGCCCGTGCTGCTGGAGCCGGTAGAGGCCCAGGTTGCGCTTGCCGGTCTCCGGGTGCTTGGTGTGGGTCAGCCCGAAGTTGTGGAAGATCCCGCCGTCGCCCGGCCACACCTGGAGCCCGGGCAGCCTTCCGAGGTCGACGTCGTCGCCGGAGTAGACCACCTGCTGGCACGGCGCGGTCTTGACCTTGCGGGGCGGCACGGACTTGAGCTGCATGACCTTGCCGAGGCCCTCGCGGATGCCGGACCAGCCGACCGGCAGCTCCGGCTTGACCAGCGCGCCGATCCGCGCGCCGATCTCGTCGAGCGTGTCGACGCCGAGCGCCATGGCCATCCGCTTCTCGGTGCCGAACAGGTTGACCGCGACCGGCATCTCGCCCCGGGTGGGCCGCTCGAAGAGCAGCGCCGGCCCGCCGTCGCGGACGGTCCGGGTGACCACCTCGCTCATCTCCAGCGTGGGATCGACCGGGACGGTGACCCGCCGTAGCTCGCCCGCGCGCTCCAGGGCCGCTAGGAAGTCGTTGAGATCGTCGTACGGAAAGCCACGCCCCATACCCCCATCCTCCCCCACCCCTCCGGGGTGTAAGGAGGGGGCCCTTGTTAACGCATTCGGTAGAGGAGGGGCCCCCTATTAACACGCCCACCGCATGGACCGAGGTCAGCGGGGTAGTCGGCGGGATGGGCGATGGGCGGGTGCCGGCGGGGTTCAGCGAGCAGCGGGCCCAGGTGGGCGACGTGGCGGTCAACTATGTCCGGGGCGGCCGGGGACCGACCCTCGTGCTGCTGCACGGCTACCCGCAGTGCTGGCGGATGTGGCGACACGTGCTGCCCGAGCTGGCGCAGTCGTACCAGGTGATCGCCCCGGACCTGCGCGGCTTCGGCGACAGCGACGCCCCGGCCGGCGGGTACGACAAGAAGACCGTCGCCGCCGACCTGCACGGGCTGCTCACCGGGCTCGACCTGGCCGGGGAGATCCGGCTGGTCGGCCACGACCTGGGCACCATGGTCGCGTACGCCTATGCCGCCGCCCATCCCGACGCCGTCACCCGGCTGGTGCTCACCGAGGCCCCGATCCCCGACGAGAGCATCTACACGATCCCGGCGCTGACCGCCGCCGGCCCGGCCGTGTGGAACTTCGGTTTCTTCACCGTCCCCAACGGCCTGCCCGAGCGGCTCGTCGCCGGCCGGGAGGCGCTCTGGGTCGACCGGTTCACCGACTCCATCATGATCAACAAGGGCAGTCTCGGCCCGGACGAGATCGAGGAGTACGCCGGTCACCTGCGCGACGAGGCACGCCTACGGGCCAGCTTCGCCTACTTCCGCGCGTTCGGGCAGGACATCGCGGACAACACGGCGTACCGGGGGACGAAGCTGCCGATGCCGGTGCTCGCCATCGGCGCGGAGGCCAGCCTCGGCGGGCAGGTGGCCGAGCAGGTGCGCCGCTATGCCGACACGGTCACCGGCGAGGTGGTCCCGGACTGCGGCCACTGGCTCTTCGAGGAGCGGCCGGCGCAGCTCGCCGCCCTACTGTCGCCGTTCCTGAAGGGCTGACGAGCGGGGCGGCTCAGAGCCGGCGGGCCGACTCCACGAACGCACGCCACGCGGCCGGGCGGAAGGTCAGCAGCGCGCCGTCGCGGTCCTTGCTGTCGCGTACGCCGACCACGCCGGGAACGTTGTCGGCCACCTCGACGCAGTCCCCGCCGTTGGTGCTGCTCCGGGTGCTGGTGCGCCACCGGGCGCCGGTCAGGTCCGCCATGTCTCCGCCACCTCCGTCAACAACTCCATCGACTGCCGGGGCGGCAGCGCCTCCCCCTCGATCGACTCCCAGGACGACCGGACCGCGAGCACGTCCTCGGTGCGGTCGATCACCTGACCCTTGAGCTGATCATCGAGATAGACGACGTCCTCCCCCGTGGGCAGCGTAGCCAGCACGAAGGCCCCGGCGAAACCCGGATACGCGCCGGTCGAGGCGGGCACCACCTGGATGCGTACCCGAGGATTTTCGTCGGCCACCTTGACCAGCCGCAACACCTGCTCGCGCATCACCAGCGGGCCGCCGACCGGGCGGCGCAGCACGTGCTCGTCCAGCATGGCGACGAGGTGCGGTGGCTTCTCCCCGGCCAACACCGCCTGCCGGGCGAGCCGGGCCTCCACCCGCCGCTCGACCTCCGGCTCGTCGAACAGGTTGACGCTGCGGAACAACGCGCGGGCGTAGGCCGACGTCTGCAACAGCCCCGGCACCACCATGTTCTGGTACGACCGGAGCACGGTCGCCTGCCGTTCGTTGGCCTCCCACTCCCGCATCCACTGCGGCGACCCGAGCCGGACCAGCATCCGGCCGAACACGCCGCCGGTGTCGAGCGCCACGTCCACCCGGTCCCAGAAGTCCGGCGGCGGCCTACGCGCGCCGGTCTCGACCATCGCCACCGTCGACGGCGAATAGGTGATCGCCTTCGCCAGATCCTCCTGGGTCATCTTCCGAGCCGCCCGGATGTGCCGCAGCTCCTCGATCAACACCTGCAAGCGCTCGTCCACCCGCACGCCTCCTCACGGTTGCGCTCCGCGTGTCTCACCGACCTCACCAACCGCACGGCCCGACACACTGGGTGACCATACGCCTTCCACCAGTAGTCCCGCCGTCCCGAAACTGTGCACAGCGGAATCGTCCGGATCCGCCCCGAAAGGACGGACGAAACCGTGGAGGGGCCGTCCGGTACGTCGGCGGCGGACGGCCCCTCCCTCCAGCCAGGCGACCGAGGAGGAACGGCGATGACGCGACGCCACGACCCGCACCGGCCACTGTGGCTCTGCCGGGCCTGCGGCAGCCCGTGGGTTAAGGCGGGGCCCCCGCTTAACGCATTCGGTAGAGGCGGGGCCCCTTATTAACAGCGCAACTCAGGCGGCCGGCGTCCAGGCGTACGCGGTCAGGGGTTCGTCGAGCGGCGCGGCGGTGAGCCGGTTCGCGAAGGTCGAGATGGTGTACGTCCCGACGCCGAGCACGACGTCGAGCGCGTGCCGCGGCTGCCAGCCGGCCGCGAGGAGCGCGTCCATCTCGGCGTCGGGGACCGCGCCCCGGTGGTCGAGCACGGCGACGGTGAACCGGCGGAGCGCCTCCAGCCGGGGTGCGGGCAGCGCCCCGCCGGCACGCAGCGCGGCGATCAGCTCCGGCGCGGCGTCGTGGCGGGTGAGCGTCGCGGTGTGCATGGCTACGCAGAGGTGGCAGGCGTTGCGGGTGGCGACCGTCAGCACGACCACCTCGCGGGCGATCGGGTCGAGGTCGGTGGCCTCGAAGGCGGCGTTGGCGGCGAGGAAGCCCTTGAGCAGCTCGGGCGAGCCGGCCATCAGGCCGACGGCGGCGGGCAGGTGGCCCAGCTTGCGGTGGACGCCGGCCATGACCGGGCGGGCGGCGGCCGGCGCGGTGTCGGTTGCGTACGCGGTGAAGCGGGACATCGTCGGTCCCTTCCCATAGGATAGTCAACGTGGTTGACCAAACCGTAAACCAGGTTGTCGAACATGGCAACGCCTGACCGCCCCGGCTTCGCGCTGCCGCTGCTCCTGCTGGCCGGCTTCCGCACGCTCATCGACGACCTGCACGCCGATCTGGCCCGGCACGGGCACACCGAGCTGCGCCCGGCGCACGGCTTCGTGCTCCAGGCCGTGGGTCCGGCCGGCACCACCGCCTCCGACCTCGGGCACCGCCTCGGCGTCTCCAAGCAGGCCGCCGGCAAGACGGTGGACCGGCTGGTCGCGCTCGGCTACCTGGAACGGGTGGACGATCCCGCCGACGCGCGCCGGAAGCTGGTCCGGATGACCGCCCGGGGCCACGACGGGCTGCACCGTTCGGCGGTCGTCTTCGACGAGCTGCGCGACCGTTGGGTGGCCACGCTCGGCGCCGACCGGGTCGCGGCGATCGAGGACGACCTACGCCGGATGGTCCCCGCCGACGTGTTCCGCCTCGACGTGCCGGGCTGGTTCGGCGGGTGAAGGACATGGAAGGGGCACCCGACCGTTTGGCGGGCGCCCCTTCGAGAACTACCGGAAGACGACGTCACTTCTGTTGACCTTGCAGTTGGCGTCGTTCCAGCCCTCACCGAGATAGCTGGGTTCGCTGCCCTTGGCCACACCCTTGTACTTGCCGCAGATGACGGCCGAGCCGATCACGACCACGCGAGTGATCGTCGCGGTGTCGTTCCAGTTGCTGTTGATGCCGGCGAGCATGTCGATGTCGTCGACGAGGACGTTGTCGATGCGCACGTGGCGGGTGTACGAGGTGGAGCAGTTGCCGCAGGCGCGGTACAGCTTGCCGGTCCCCTTCAGGTAGAAGCCGGAGATGTTGACCGTGCCGTTGCCGTTGTGCTGGAAGGTCTTGTCGCTGCCGCTGCGCGCGCCACCACCGATGACGTAGGACGTGCCGCCGTTGGTCTGCTTGAAGGTGGCGGCGTCCTCACCGATGTCGTTCCACCACACGTTGCGCAGCGTGCAGGTGCCCTCGCAGTGCACGCCGTCACCGGCGGGCGAACCGAGGATGACGTTCTGCAGCGTGCCACCGTTGGCGACCTTGAAGATCGGGTTCTGCGACTCGCCCTGCCCACCGTCGCCCATGCAGCAGTAGGTCTTCATGCCGCCGTCGAAGGTGCCGGAGACGTTGACCGTGCTCGAAATGTTCACCGAGCCGGCCGACGACGGCCACGCGCCGGTCGGCGTACCCGGGTTGCCGGTCGGGCCGGACGTCGGACCGCTCGTGGGGCCGCTGGTCGGCGTCGACCCGCCGCTGGCGTACGTCTCGAACTCGGCGATCCGCGGGGTGCCGGACGCGCCGGTGATGACGAGGGAGATCTTCTTCAGCGACGTCGAGGAGAAGTTGATGGTGCTCGGAGCGCCGCCGCCGCTGGCCAGGACGGAGCCGGTGTCGTGGTTCTTGAGCTGCCAGCCGCTGATCGAGCCGCCGCCGGAGGCCGGCACGATGACGGCCGAGGACACCGTGGTGGCGCTGCCCCACTTGACCGAGATCGTGCCGGTCGAACCGGTCGGCGACCAGTAGGTGCCCGTGTTGCCGTCGATCACGTTGCCGTAGCTGGTGCCGCTGGCCTTGCTGGAGCCGTCGGCGCCGGCGCCGAGGCTCAGGTTGGTGGCGGCCGAGGCGCTGGGAACCTGCAACGCCAGCGCGACGACGGCGCCTACGAGCGCAGTGACACCGCCGGTCAGCCACCGCGTGGCGACTTTGCGTCTCATCCGGTTTCACCTTTCGAGCGTGCGTACCCTGGGTAAAAGAAAGCGCTTTCAGGAAACCATAGAGAACCATCGATGTCTAGGTCGGTGAAGGACCCCTCAGTGCCCGTAGATGCGGGCCGGGTCGACCAGAACGACGTCCGGTCGGGTCGCGGCATCGTCGGTCAGGTCTTCGGTGAAGCCCTGACCGCTGGCCAGTAGAAGCCGGGTGCCGGTCGCGTCGTACCCGGGCCGCCGTACGAGCAGGGCGCGGATCCGCTCCAGGCGGTCCAGATCACCCCGACCCAACCGGCGGCCCCACTTCACGTCGCCGATCGCCAGCAGGGGACGGGGGCCGTCACCGAGCGGCGGCTCGCCGATCGCGACCAGATCGAGTTCGTGACTGGTCCGCGTGGACGGGTCGGTCAGAGTGGCGGCACTCGCCTCCGCCACATGACCACCCAGCATCTCGGGGTCGGCGAAGCGCAGCGACCACTGCCGCACGATCTCTTCGAAACGTGGCCCGAGGACCGCGCTCGCGAAACGACGTTGAGAGCGTCGCCACACGTCGGCTCCCCGGCGTTGCTCCAACGCCGTCCACGCCGGACGCATGATCGCCTGATAGAAGGTGATCAGCGGCTCGGTGATCCGGTAGCTGCTGCGACCGCTTCGGAGCGGATCCGGCTCACGGAGCAGCAGGCCGGCGTCCTCCAGCACGGTCAGCGCGTGCTGGAGGTCGGTCGCCTTCCGCCCGATGTAGCCGGCGATGCCACCCCGGCTGGCGTTCCCCTCCGCGACGGCGGCGAGCACGGAGTGGTACAGCGCCGTGTCCCGCAGATCCGGATCCTCGGCGAGCAGGTAGCGGGCCTCCCGGAACAGGGGCCGAGCCGGGTTCAGGACCGTACGCACGACCCAGTCGTCGAAGTCGTCCGGCCCCGCCGGCGTGTCGTCCTGGACGTACTCCCGCCGGTAGGCAGGTGTCCCTCCGACCACGGCGAAGACGCGCACCGCCAGCAGGCCTCAGCCCGCTCCAGACCGAGATCCGTGACACGGTGGCCCGCGAGCTGCACGCCCAGTTCGCGCTGCGGGCGGACCGGCTCGACCTGACCGACCTGCCCGAGGTGGCCTACCAGATCACCCGCCGTGTCGACGAGACGCTGAGTCGTCGTCGCGTCACACCCTCCTCATAGGATCGGCGCACCGGCCGCCCGGGTCGGCTCCCTCTTCCCCCCAAGAAGTTCGATGAGACACCTGCGCCTTTCGGCCGGCGCGGCGGTGCTGGCCGCCCTCGGTGTGTTCGCCACGCTGCCCGCCCCAGCCTCGGCCGACCTCGGCCCCGGCTGGGTCAGCGGCTGGTTCGACGACACCACGATCGGTGGTCCGGCCGCGCCCGCCCGCACCACCGCCTTCTCTTTCAGCGCCAGCGCCGACGCGGTCCACCCAGGCGTCCGGTTCGACGTGAGCGGCCTCGCCGACGTTGCCACCGTCACGTTCCCGGCCTGGTGCGACCGTGCGGGGGCCGTGGCGAGCTGCCCGACGCCTCCCGACGCCAGCACGGACGAGTTCGGCGGCGTCAACGGCATCATACCGATCGTGCTCCGCGCGGTGGCGGGCTCGGCCGATGGCACCGCCGGCATGATCGACTGGTCGATCGCCGCCGACGGCGTCGACGGCGAGGCCCAGCAGGCGAGCGTCACGGTGCACACTGGGCCGGACGCCGTGGACCTGGTCGACGCGTACGTCGACGGCGCCGGCACGGGCGACCGGCTGGCCATGCCGGTGGCCCTGGTCAGCGCCGGCGACCAGCCGGTGACCGGCCTACGGGCGACGTTCCATTTCCCGGTCGGGCTGGAGCCGGCGGCCTACCGCAACTGCCGATACGGTGCCGGCGGCCAGCTCAGCACGATCGTGGTCTGCAACTTCGGCCGCGAACTGACCCCGGGCAGGCGCTACGAGCTGCCCGGCGGCTTCCCGACCACCGTCGGTCCGGCCGCGATCGGCGAAAAGCGCATCACGCAGACCGTAGCGCCCGAGGTCACCGCCGGTCCGCTGCCCGAGGGTGTGGTCCTACGCCGTCGGCCGGCGGACACGGCGCTGCGGCTGCGCCCGGTCGGTGACCGGGTCGGCGTGCTCGGCCACGACCAGCAGAACGCCTTCGGCCAGTACTACCTGCGGGCCGTGCGAGGCGCGTTCGACGTGGTCGCCGTCGGCGCGACCGCGGCCGGGGCGCCCGGCGACACGATCCGGGTCCGGGTCGGCATCCGCAACGACGGGCCAGGCGTACCGGACGGCACCGTCTCCGGCGACAGCGCCGCTCGCTTCGTCTTCACCCCGCCGGCCGGGACGGTGGTCACGAGCATCCCGCAGCACTGTTTCAACAGCGCGGACGAGGAAAATCCGGACGCACCTGCGATCTGGCACTGCCCCGTTCCGGACGGCGTCTTCCCGGCCGGTAGCGCCTTCCTCGTCGAGTTCGGCCTGCGGATCGACGGCCCGCTCGGTGCGCCGGGCTCGGTCGCCATTCCCTACGGCTACCCCCGGGGCGACGACACCCCGGCGAACGACACCGCCCCGGTCACCATCGGCTGAGCCGACACGACGCGACCGCCGGGAGTCGCGGGACTCCCGGCGGTCGGCGGCGCTGCGGTCAGTTGACGCCGGCGTACGAGTGCAGGCCGGTGAAGAAGAAGTTGACCCCGAACAGGTTCATCAGCATGGTCAGGAAGCCCACGACCGCGATCCAGGTGGCCACGTTGCGCCGCACGCTCGGCGTGGCCCGGGCGTGCAGATAGCCCGCGTAGACCACCCACGAGATGAACGCCCAGGTCTCCTTCGGGTCCCAACCCCAGGCGCGACCCCACGCCGCCTCGGCCCAGATCGCCCCGGCGATCACCGCGAACGTGAAGATCGGGAACGCGAAGGCGTGCAGCGTGAAGGTCAACCGCTCCAGCCCGGCCGCCGCCGGCAGCCGCCGGGCCAGGGTGTACGGGAAGCTGCGCTTCCCCCGTTCCCAGCCGGCCCGCATCAGGTACGCGGCGGCGGGCACCACGCCCAGCAGGAAGATGCCCGAGGCGAAGATGATCGTCGACACGTGGATGACGAACCAGTACGACTGGAGCGCCGGCATCAGCGGCACCACCTGGACATAGAGCTTCAGCTCGGCGAACGCCAGCAGCAGCACCATCACCAGGGTCAGGAACAGCCCGAGCCGGCGCAGCGACGGCTGCTTCCAGAGCACCACGAGCCACGCCGCCGCCCCGGTCCAGGTGACCGTGAGCACGAACTCGTACATGTTGCCCCAGGGCATCCGCTCGGCCGCGAGCCCCCGGGTGACCACGGCGCCCAGGTGCAGCGCGGCGGCGAGCGCGGTGAGCCCGGCGGCGATCCGCCCGGCCAGCACCGCCCGGTCGGCGGAGCGGTCCGGTCGGGTCACGGCCGAGACGACCGGCTGGTCGAGCGGGCCGCCCGGGCCGCCGACGCCCGCACCGACCAGCTCCCGGTCCGGGGCGGCCACGGCCACCTTCCGGGCGTTGCCCAGCGCGAACTCCACGGCGTGGCTGATCATCGCGACCAGGTACGCCAGGATCGCGAACGTGACCAACTGATCGGAGAGTGCGGACATCACTCGTCTCCTTCTCGCGCCCGCCGTTCGTCCGGCCCGTCGCCGCCGACCGCGGCGACGAGCTGCGCGAACTCGTCGGCGAACCCTGGGTGCTCGGTACGCGGGAGCCCACCGGCCTCCACCAAGCTACTACCGCTCGTCGGAGATCCACCCTCGGGGGGCGACACCCGGAACCAGACCCGGCGACGGCGGGCGAACAGCGAGCCCATCAGGCCGAGCAGCAGCGTGCCGCTGGCCACCAGCAGCAACGTCTGCCCGGGCGCGTGCCGCACGGCGAGCGTGACGTACGGCTTGGTGCTGACGAACTCCAGCGTGCTCCCGTCGTCCAGGGTCCACGTCTCGCCGGGCCGCAGCAGCTTGGTGCCGACCTGCTTCAGCTTGCCGTTGGCCACCTGCCGCTGGTCGAGCTGGTAGACCGAGCCGGGGATGCCGGCGTCCAGCCCGAGGTTGCCCCGGTAGGCGGTCAGGTTCACCGCCGGGTCCCGCTCGGCCGGAAACCGCGACGCGACGAACGGCGCACGGTCGGGCGCGGTGGGCAGGTAGAGCCCGTCGAAGGCGACCTGCTGGTCCGGGGCACGCTTGCCGGTCTTCGGGTCCACGTTCGCGTCCGGGAAGAGCGCCACGCCCTCCTCGGTCGCGTTCGGGTCGCCGGTACGCAGGAACGGGTCGTCGCTGGTCTGACTCTTGCCGTACCTGTCGGTGTATTTGAGGATCGGCGCGTAGCCGTTGCCGAGCAGGTAGACGTTGGCCGGGCCGAGCCGCAGCGGCGAGTTCACCGAGAAGCCGGCGGTGCGGGGCTCGCCGCCCGGGGAGTCCACGCTCACCGTGGCCCAGAAGCGGGACGCCTGCCCGGAGTCGAGGTAGTCGGCCTCGAACTTCTCCAGCGTCAGGCAGAACGGCGGCAGGTCGGCGCTGTCCACCCGCGGCCCGAGCGACGCCTCGGCGTACTGCTGGCGGGTGTTGCAGAATTCGTTGTCCGCGCCCGCGACCAGGATGCGGTTGCCGTGCCACCCGTACCACGAACCGACCGCGACCCCGAGCAGGACGGCGATCAGCGACGTGTGGAACAGCAGGTTGCCGGTCTCCTTGAGGTAGCCCTTCTCGGCGGAGACCTCGTTGCCCCGGACGGTGACCCGCCACCGGCGGCGGCGCAGCACCGCCGCGATCGCCGCCGGATCGGCGGCGGCCGGGGCCTCCAGCACCGCGTGCTGGGGCAGCCGCTCCAGCCGCCGCGGCGCGGCCGGCGGACGCAGCCGCAACGCGCGCACGTGATCGCGGGTACGGGGCAGGATGCAGCCGATCAGCGAGGTGAACAGCAGCACGTAGATCGCGGAGAACCAGACCGAGCCGAAGACGCCGAACGCGCCGATCTGGTCCAGCCGGGGCGCCAGGTCGGGGTGGTCGACGAACCACTTGTCGACGTTCTCCGGGTTGACCCCCCGCTGCGGCAGCACCGAACCGGGAATGGCGGCGACCGCGAGCAGGAAGAGCAGAATCAACGCGGTACGCATGCTGGTGAGCTGCCGCCACGAGTTGCGCAGCAGGGCCAGCACCGGGTTGACCCGCCGGGGTGCCTTGGCCGGCGGGGTGCCCGGCCGGTCGTCCACGGTCGTCATCAGATGCTCACCTCACCCACGCCCACGTGCGTCTGCAACCAGATCACCACGTTCTGCCAGCCGCCCGTGACGAGCGCCAGGCCGATCACGATCAGCAGGGCGCCGCCGACGCGGGTGACCCAGCGGCTGTTGCGCCGGACCGCGCGGAACACCCCGAGCAGGCGCTGGAAGCCCAGCCCGAAGACGACGAACGGTAGCCCCAGCCCGAGGCAGTACGCCACGGCGAGCACCACGGCCCGGTCCGCGCTCCCCTCGGTGGCGGCCAGGCCGAGCACCGCGCCGAGCGTCGGCCCGGTGCAGGGCAGCCAGCTCAGCGCGAAGACCGCGCCGAGCACGGGCGCGCCGAGCAGGCCGGCGGCGGGCAGGGCGCGGATGCGGAACTCGCGCTGCATGCCCGGGACCACGCCGAGGTAGCCCAGCCCGAGCACCACCACGAGCACGCCGATGACGATCTCCAGCGGGCGCTCGTACCGGAAGAAGAGCTTGCCGACGCCGGAGAAGAGGACCGCGGTGGCGACGAACACGGCGGTGAAGCCGCCGATGAACAGCAGCGTGCCGGCGAGCACCCGCCCTTTCACGGCGGCGGTGGTCCGTGTCGGCGCCGCCCGCTCCGCGACGCCCACGCTCCCGCCGGCGCCGCCGCCGGCGCTGGTGTTAAGCGGGGGCCCCGCCTCTACCGAATCCGTTAAGCGGGGCCCCCTCCTTGCACCCTCCAGGTCGGCGCCGGCCAGGCCCGTGACGTAGGAGAGGTAGCCGGGCATCAGGGGGAGCACGCAGGGGGAGAGGAAGCTCACCAGGCCGGCGAGGGCCGCCGCGCCCACCGCCAGCAGCAGCGGACCCGACGAGGCGAGCTGGGCGAACGTCTCGCCCATCAGCGGGATCCGTTCGGTGCCGGCTGCTCGGCGGCGACTCGCTCCACGATCGGCCGCAGCTCGTCCTGGGTGACCGCGCGGCGGATCACCACCGCGATCCGCCCGTCCCGGTCGAGCACCACCGTGGCCGGGGTGCTGTTCGGTGGGATGTCGAAGTTGAGCGCCTGCCGGCTGGACGGGTCGAAGATACTCGGATAGGTGACCCGGCCCTCCTCGAACGCGATCGCCTTGTCCCTGCTGTCCTGCACGTTGATGCCGAGGAACGTCACGCCGGCGGCCTTGGTGGCCTGGTAGGTGCCCTCCAGGTCCTCCGCCTCGGCACGGCAGGGCGCGCACCAGGAGCCCCAGAAGTTGACCACCACGACCTGCCCGCGATCGCGGGTGATGTCGTAGTCTCCGCCGGTGAGCAGCTCGCCGCTCACCTTCGGGGTCTTGGCGCGCTGGTCCGGGGCGCAGCTCACGGTGAGCCCGTCGGCCTCGCACCGGCTCTCCTGACTGCCGGAGGTGCAACCGGCCAGCGCCGTGCCGGCGGTGACGGCGGCGAGCAGGGCGGCGGCGAGCCTCCGGGTGAGCATCAGGCCCCCTTGGCCGTCCGGGCGGTCGGCGAGATCGCGATCAGGTGGGCCGCCGGCTCGGAGTAGCCGATCCCGGCGATCCTGGCCCCGTCGAAGTGGAACGAGGTGAGGCTGGCCAGGCCGCACTGCCGGCGGCGGGGGTCGTGCCAGAGCCGCTTGCGCTCGACGTGCCGGCGCAGCGTCCAGATCGGGAGCTGGTGCGAGACGAGCACCGCCTCGCGCCCCTCGGCGGCGACCCGGGCGGCGTGCAACGCGGCGAACATCCGCTCGGCGATCGCCTGGTACGCCTCGCCCCAGGACGGGGTGACCGGGTCGCGCAGCACCCACCAGTTACGCGGGTCGCGGAACGAGCCGTCGCCGGGCGAGACCTTCTTGCCCTCGAACCAGTTCGCGCTCTCGATCAGCCGCTCGTCGACGCCGACGGAGAGGCCGAACTGCGCCGCGATCGGCTCGGCGGTCTGCTGGGCGCGTTCCAGCGGGCTCGCCACCACGTGCACCACGGTCCGCTCGGCGAGCGCCTGGGCGGCTGCCTTGGCCATCTGCACGCCCAGCTCGGAGAGGCGGAATCCGGGCAGCCGGCCGTAGAGGATGCCGTCCGGGTTGTAGACCTCGCCGTGCCGCAGCACGTGCACCACCGTCTCCGCCATCTGGTTACCCCCGTGTCCCGGCCGCTGCCGCCGCCCGCGCCGCCTCCGGCAGGGCGGCGGCGATCTGCTCCCACGCGGCGTCGTCGATCGCCGTCGAGACGAACCACGACTCGAACGCGCTCGGCGGCAGGTAGACGCCGGCGGCGAGCATCGTGTGGAAGAACGCCTTGAACGCCGGCACCTGCTGGGTGCGGGCGCTGTCGTAGTCGCGCACGTCGGCGTCGGTGAAGAAGATCGAGAACATGTTGCCCGCGGTGGAGAGGCGGTGCGGCACGCCGGCCTCCGACAGCGCCTCGGTGACGAGCTTGCCGAGCGCGGCGGACGTCTCGTCGAGACGGCGGTAGAGCGCGTCGTCGGCCAGCCGCAGCGTGGCCAGCCCGGCCGCGCACGCGAGCGGGTTACCCGACAGCGTGCCGGCCTGGTAGACCGGGCCGGCCGGGGCCAGTCTCGCCATGATCTCCGCGCGCCCGCCGAACGCCGCGGCGGGCAGGCCACCCCCCATGACCTTCCCGTACGTCCACAGGTCGGCGTCGGAGGCGTCGAGGCCGTGCCAGCCGGCGCGGGAGACCCGGAACCCGGTCATCACCTCGTCGACGATGAGCAGCGCGCCGTTGGCGTGCGCGATCCGGGCCAGCTCGGCGTTGAAGCCGTCCCGGGGGGCGACGACGCCCATGTTGCCGGCCGCCGCCTCGGTGATGATCGCGGCGATGTGCTGTCCCTGGGCGGCGAAGGCGTCTTCGACCGCGCGCGGGTCGTTGTAGGGCAGCACGATGGTGTCACCGGCCGCCGCCCCGGTCACACCGGGCGAGTCGGGCAGGCCGAACGTGGCCACGCCGGAGCCGGCGGCGGCGAGCAGCCCGTCCGAGTGGCCGTGGTAGCAGCCGGCGAACTTGATGATCTTGCTGCGACCGGTGAAGCCGCGGGCCAGCCGGATCGCCGACATGGTCGCCTCGGTGCCGGAGTTGACCAGGCGGACCTGCTCCACCGGCGTCCGCGCGACGATCTCCTCGGCCAGGTCGACCTCGCCGGGCGTCGGCGTGCCGAAGCTGGTGCCCAGCGCGGCGGCCTCGCGCAGCGCCTCCACCACGGCCGGGTGGGCGTGGCCGAGGATCAGCGGGCCCCAGGAGCAGACGAGGTCGACGTAGCGACGGCCGTCCGCGTCGAAGAGCCACGGTCCCTCCCCCCGGACCATGAAGCGCGGGGTGCCGCCGACGGCGCCGAACGCGCGCACGGGTGAGTTGACCCCGCCGGGCACGACAGCCTGGGCGCGATCGAACAGGGCCTCGGAGGCCGGAGCGTCAGCCGGGTAGCGGCCGGATCCGGCGGAAAGGGTCTCGGTCACGATGCCGCCATTGTGTCAGCGCCGGACGGCCGGCTGGCAGCCACCCCGAAACGGCGTTACCCGCCTCACCCGTCGCGGGGAGATGCGCGGCGGCGACCGGGGACGCTCGACAGGCCCGTTGGTTGAGATCGCGATAGGCTGACCGGGTGGATCGTGCCGAACTGTCCATCACCGTACACCGGACCGGTGACGAAGCCGTGCTTCGCCTGGCCGGTGAGATCGACATGCTCACGGCCGCCCAGCTCTCGACGGTGGTCAACGAGGTGCTGGCGGATCCTCCCCCGCGCATCGTGCTCGACCTGGGCGGTGTGACGTTCTGCGACTCCCAGGGCCTCGGCACGCTCGTGGTGCTCAGCCGCAAGGCCAGCCACATGCAGTGCGTGCTGATGCTGAGCAACGTCGGCGACTTCCTGATCCGCGTCCTGGACATCACCGGCCTGCGCAGCGCCCTGATGATCCGCAACGAAACCGCTTCCTGACCGCCGCCACCCCAGGTCAGGTGACCGGGAGGTCGCGGCGGCGGAAGGTGAGCAGGCCGGCGACGGCAAGTGCCACGGCCAGGGCGGTCAGCAGGTAGAGCGGGGTGGGGCTCCACGCGGCGCGCAGCACCTGCGGGGTGTGCGTGAACGGGGACAGGTCCAGCAGCCACCGGTCCAGGCGCAGCACGGCGCCGAGCTGGCCGAGGAGCACGCAGACCGCCAGCACCGCCCAGGCGGCCGACGCGAGCCGGGGCAGCAGTCCGTACAGCAGCACGGCGAGCCCGGCCAGCACCCAGGCGGCCGGCGCCTGGGCCAGGGCCGCGCCCATCATCCGGCCCACCTGCCGGGGCACGTCGCCCACGCTGAACCCGTAGGTCAGGCCGGTGGTCAGACCGGTCACCACGAGCACCACGACCGGCCCGAGCAGCGCGAACACGACGTGTGAGAGCAGCCAAGTCGAGCGGCGGGTGCCGGTGGCGAGCACCGGCTCGGCCCGGCCGGCGGACTCCTCCGCGCGCATCCGCAGCGCGGCCTGGATGCCGTACCCGGCCGCGGCCAGCCCGGTCACGCTCAACGTGGCGCCCAGGTAGGCGTCGGCCAGCCCGGCGGCCCCGCCGAGCCGGGACATGATCTCCTCCAGTTGCGCGTTGCCCTCCACCGAGCGGCCGGCCGCCTCCGCGGCGCCGCCGAGGATCAGCCCGAGCAGGCCGAACCCGACCGACCACCAGAGGATCTGCCCCCGGTGCAGCCGCCAGGCCAGGCCGAACGGCCCGGACAGCGCGCCGCCGGCGGTGGCCGGGCCGAGTCGGGGCGGCAGCAGGCCCGCACCCAGGTCACGGCGGACCGAGACCGGGTACGCGAGCGCCGCGAGCAGCGCCGTGGCAGCAAGCGGCAGCAGCGGCACCCACCACCGCTCCCCCACGTAGGCCCGGATCCGGGCCGCCCAGCCCAGCGGGGACAGCCAGCTCGGCCAGTCGTTGCCGGCGGTGTCCCCGACCAGACGCAGCCCGAACGCGGTGCCGAGGCCGGCGATGCCGATGCCCCGTGCCCCGCCCGCGGTCTCGGTGAGCTGCGCGGCCAGCCCGCCGAGGGTGGCGAACACCATCCCGGTGAGCGCGGCGACCAGGCCGTACGCGAACGAGCCGGCGGCGGGCAGCCCGGTCGAGGCGAGCCCGGCGGCGGTGAGCAGGCCGAGCAGCAGGTCGGCCGCGTACGTGACGAGCAGCGCGGCGGTCAGCCCGGCGTACCGGCCGAGCACGCTGCCGCCGAGCAGTTCCCGCCGGCCGGCCTCCTCCTCGGTGCGGGTGTGCCGGATCACGGTGAGCAGGCTGGCCAGGGCGATGATCACCAGCAGGAAGCCGCTGCGCTGGGCGGTCAACGCGCCGACGCTGTCGCCGTAGACCGGGCCGAGGAGCGCGACGATGGAGGGGTTGCGGGCGGTGCCCTCGGTGTACGCGGCCCGCTCGGCGGCGGTGGGGAACAGTTCGAGGAAGCTGGCCGCGTACGACACGGGCAGGGCGGCGAGGACCAGCACCCAGAGCGGCAGCAGCAGCCGGTCACGGCGCAGGATCAGCCGGACCAGGTGCCGGGTCCCGGTGAGCGTGCTCACCGGTCGGCCGTCTCGTAGTGCCGCAGGAACAGCTCCTCAAGCGTCGGCGGCGTGCTGACCAGGCTGCGTACGCCCAGCTCGGTGAGGCGGCGCAGGGCGGCGTCGAGCGCGGCGGCGTCCACGTCGAAGCGCACCCGGCGCCCGTCCACCCGCAGGTCGTGCACGCCGGGCAGGTCGGCCAGCCCGTCGAGCGGGGCGGCGACCTCGGCGTCGATCGCGGTGCGGTGCAGGTGGCGCAGGTCGCCGAGGGTGCCGGACTCCACCGCCCGGCCGGCCCGGATGATCGTCACCCGGTCGCAGAGCGCCTCCACCTCGGCCAGGATGTGGCTGGAGAGCAGCACGGTGCGGCCGTCGTGGCGGGCCCGGCGGACCCAGTGCTGGAAGACCTCCTCCATCAGCGGGTCGAGCCCGGAGGTCGGCTCGTCGAGGATGAGCAGGTCGACGTCGGAGGCGAGCGCGGCCACCAGGCCGACCTTCTGCCGGTTGCCCTTGGAGTAGGTGCGGCCCTTCTTGCGCGGGTCCAGCTCGAACGACTCCAGCAGCTCGGCGCGGCGCTTCGGGTCGAGCCCGCCGCGCATCCGGCCGAGCAGGTCGATCACCTCGCCACCGCTGAGGTTGGGCCAGAGCGTGACGTCGCCGGGCACGTACGCGAGGCGACGGTGCAGGGCGACGGCGTCGCGCCACGGGTCGCCGCCGAGCAGTCGGACGGCCCCCGCGTCCGCCCGCAGCAGTCCGAGCAGCACCCGGATGGTGGTCGACTTGCCGGAGCCGTTCGGCCCGAGGAAGCCGTGGACCTCGCCGGTGCGGACGGTCAGGTCGAGTCCGTCGAGTGCTCGGGTGCGGCCGAACGTCTTCACCAGGCCGGACACCTCGATGGAAGTTTCCATGGTTCGGAAGCTACGCTAATTTCAGAAAGTTGTGAAGACTGTAGGGTCGCAGGGTGACCGTCGAGGAGCCGACCATGAACGAGCCGCCCCGACCCGACGAGGACGAGGTCCACCTCTTCGTCGAACGGATGGCGATGGCCTTCGCCGACGTGGGCTTCCCCCGGATGGCCGCCCGGGTCCTGTTCGCCGTGATGAGCGCCGACGAACCGCTGACCGCGGGCGAGATCGGCGAGCGGCTGGGCGTCAGCGCGGCGGCCGTCTCCGGCGCGGTGCGCTACCTGACGCAGTTCGCCATGCTGGTCCGCGAGCCGGTCAAGGGCTCCCGGCGCGACCGCTACCGGATGCCCGACAACCCGTGGTACGAAGCCACCATCACCAAGACCACGCTCTACAAGAACTTCATCGACATCGCCGGCGGCGGCGTCGAGGCGCTGCACGGGCGGAGCACCCCGGCCGGCGAACGGGTCGCCGAGATGCGGGACTTCTTCCTCTTCGTACAGGAGGAGGTGGAAGCGCTCGGCGACCGCTGGCGGGCCCGGCGGGCCGCGACCGGGCACGCTCGCCCGGCCGACTGAGCCGTCAGCGGGTGTTGCCCCAGCGGGCCTGCTCCAGCAGGTCCGCCGCCCGCTCCCGGGCCGCCGGGTCGTCGTCGGCGCGCAACAGCGCGGTCGCGGAGTCCACCGCCTCGGTGAGACGCCGCATCTGCACGTCCCGTTCCCGCACCAGGTCCGACTGGGCGGCGAGCTGCCGGGTCTTCACCCACAGCTCCACGAAGACCGTCACCTTGGCCCGCAGCACCCACGGGTCGAACGGCTTGGTCAGGTAGTCCACCGCGCCGACCTGGTAGCCGCGCAGCGCGAGTTGGGCGTCCTTGTCCGCCGCGGTGAGGAAGATGATCGGCACGTGCCGGGTCCGCTCCCGCCGCTTGATGTGGGTGGCGGTCTCGAAGCCGTCCATGTCCGGCATCTGGGCGTCCAGCAGGATCACCGCGAAGTCGTCCACAAGCAACTGCTTGAGCGCGGCCTCACCGCTCTCCACCGCGACCGACTGCACCTGGAGACCCTGGAGGATCGCCTCCAACGCCATCAGGTTCTCCCGCCGGTCGTCCACCAGCAGGGCCTTGGCCGACTGCGTCACGCGTTCTCCTCGCCTTTGCTCCGGCCGATCCAGGACGCCATCAGCCCGATCAGCTCGTCCAGGTCCACCGGCTTGGTGATGTAGTCACTGCCGCCGGCCGCCAACGCCGACTCCCGGTCGCCGGGCATCGCCTTGGCGGTCAGGAACACGATCGGCAGGTCCGCGAAGCGGTGGTTGCGGCGGATCTGCGCGGTCGTCTCGTATCCGTCCTGGTCCGGCATCATCGCGTCCATCAGGACGATGTCCACCTCCGGATGCTCGGCGAGCTGGCGCACGCCGTCCACCCCGTTGTCCGAGTACAACACGGTCATCCCGTGCAGTTCCAACGCGGACGTCAGCGCGAACACGTTCCGCACGTCGTCGTCGATGATCAGCACGGTCACGCCGTCCAGCCGCCGGGTGGCCGGCGTCTCCTGCGGCTGCGGCAACTCCATCGGCATCAACAGCGACGACGGCAGGCCCGCGCGACTCGGCGACGGTGGCGACGGCGCCACCACCGCGTCCGGCGCCAGCACATCCGGTACGAAGAGGGTGAACGTCGAGCCCTGCCCGGGCGCGGACGACACGGTGATCGTGCCGCCGAGCAGGCGGGCCAGATCCCGACTGATCGACAGGCCGAGCCCGGTGCCGCCGTAACGCCGACTGGTCGTGCCGTCGGCCTGCTGGAACGCCTCGAAGATCAGCGAGAGCTTGTCGTCCGAGACGCCGATCCCGGTGTCGATCACGGTGAACGCGATCACCCGCTGGGCGTTCGTGAGCGCCGGCACGTCGAAGACGGCGTTCTCGGCGGCCGGACCGATCCGCAGCGTCACCGCGCCGTTGTCGGTGAACTTCACCGCGTTGGAGAGCAGGTTGCGCAGGATCTGCTGCAACCGCTGGGCGTCGGTGACCAGGGCCACCGGCAGCTCCCGGCTCACCCGGACCTGGAAGTCCAGGCCCTTCTCCTCGGCCTGCGGCGCGAACGCCTGCTCGACGTACCCGCGGATCTCGGCGAAGGGGACCTCGGTCGGCTCCACGTCCATCCGCCCCGCCTCGATCTTGGACAGGTCGAGGATGTCGTCGATGAGCGAGAGCAGGTCCGAACCGGCGCTGTGGATGGTCCGGGCGAACTCGATCTGCTTCGCGCTCAGGTTCTGCTCCGGGTTCTCCGCGAGCAGCCGGGCCAGCAGGAGCAGCGAGTTCAGCGGCGTCCGCAACTCGTGACTCATGTTGGCCAGGAACTCCGACTTGTACGCCGACGCCCGGGTGAGCTGCTGCGCCTTCTCCTCCAGGCCCAACCGGGCCAGCTCGATCTCCCGGTTCTGCGTCTCGATGTTGGCCTTCTGCTCCGACAGCAGCTTCGCCTTGTCCTCCAGCTCGGCGTTCGTACGCTGCAACTCCGCCGACTGGTCCTGCATCTCGTGCGCCAGCCGCTGCGACTGCGCCAGCAGCTCCTCCGTACGCCGGTTGGCCTGGATGGTGTTGACCGCGACGCCGATGGTGAGCACCAGCCGCTCCAGGAACGCCAGGTGCAGGTCGGAGAAGGTGGTGACGCCGGCGAACTCGATCACGCCGAGCAGCTCGCCCTCGAACAGCACCGGGAGCACCACCAGGTCGGCCGGGGGCGTGTCGGCCAGCCCGGACCGGACCACCAGCCGCCCGTCCGGCTGCGCCTTGACCCGGATGGTCCGGCGGGACAGCGCGGCCTGGCCGACCAGCCCCTCTCCGGGGCCGAACGTCACGTCGTGCCCGCGGGCCACGTACCCGTAGGAGGCGGTGAGCCGCAGCCGCATGCTGCCCTCGGAGCTGTCCGCCAGGAAGAACGCGCCGAGTTGCGCGTCGACGAGCGGGGTCACCTCCATCATGATCATGCGGCAGACCTCGCCCAGGTCCCGCTGGCCCTGGAGCAGGCCGCCGATGCGGGCCAGGTTGGAGTCGAGCCAGCCCTGCTCGGCGTTCTTCTTCGTCGTCTCCCGGAGGGTGACGATCATCTGGTTGATGTTGTCCTTCAGCTCGGCGACCTCGCCCTGGGCCTTGACGTTGATCCGCTGGGTCAGGTCGCCCCGGGTCACCGACGTGGAGACCTGCGCGATGGCGCGCAACTGCGTGGTGAGCGTGGACGCGAGCTGGTTGACGTTCTCGGTGAGGTCGCGCCAGGTGCCGGAGACGCCCTTCACCTGCGCCTGACCACCCAACTTGCCCTCGGTGCCCACCTCGCGCGCGACGCGCGTCACCTCGTCGGCGAACGACGAGAGCTGGTCCACCATCGTGTTGACGGTGTTCTTCAGCTCCAGGATCTCGCCCTGCGCGTCCACGGTGATCTTCTGCCGCAGGTCACCCCGCGCCACCGCCGTGGTGACCGACGCGATGTTGCGGACCTGGCTGGTCAGGTTCGACCCCATCGAGTTCACGTTGTCGGTCAGGTCCCGCCACGTACCCGACACGCCCTTGACCTGGGCCTGACCGCCCAACTTACCCTCGGTGCCCACCTCACGCGCGACCCGCGTCACCTCGTCCGCGAACGACGACAACTGGTCCACCATCGTGTTCACCGTCGACTTCAGCTCCAGGATCTCGCCCTGCGCGTCCACGGTGATCTTCTGCGACAGGTCGCCCTTCGCCACCGCCGTCGACACCTGCGCGATGTTGCGGACCTGGGCGGTGAGGTTCGACGCCATCGAGTTCACGTTGTCGGTGAGGTCGCGCCAGGTGCCGGCCACGCCGCGCACCTGCGCCTGACCGCCGAGCTTGCCCTCGGTGCCCACCTCCCGGGCCACCCGGGTCACCTCGTCGGCGAACGACGACAACTGATCCACCATCGTGTTCACCGTCGACTTCAGCTCCAGGATCTCTCCCCGGGCGTCCACCGTGATCTTCTGCCCCAGGTCGCCCCGCGCCACCGCCGTGGTGACCGACGCGATGTTGCGGACCTGACTGGTCAGGTTCGACGCCATCGAGTTCACGTTGTCGGTCAGGTCCCGCCACGTACCCGACACGCCCTTGACCTGCGCCTGGCCACCCAGCTTGCCCTCGGTGCCCACCTCGCGCGCCACCCGGGTCACCTCGTCGGCGAACGACGAGAGCTGGTCCACCATCGTGTTGACGGTGTTCTTCAGCTCCAGGATCTCGCCCTGCGCGTCCACGGTGATCTTCTGCCCCAGGTCGCCCTTCGCCACCGCCGTGGACACCTGGGAGATGTTGCGCACCTGGCTGGTCAGGTTGCCGGCGAGCTGGTTGACGTTCTCGGTGAGGTCGCGCCAGGTGCCGGAGACGCCACGCACCTGCGCCTGGCCGCCCAGCTTGCCCTCGATGCCCACCTCGCGCGCCACCCGCGTCACCTCGTCGGCGAACGACGAGAGCTGGTCCACCATCGTGTTCACGGTGTCCTTCAGCTCCAGGATCTCGCCCTGCGCCGCCACCGTGATCTTCTGCGACAGGTCACCCTTGGCCACCGCCGTCGACACCTGGGCGATGTTGCGGACCTGACTGGTCAGGTTCGACGCCATCGAGTTGACGTTGTCGGTCAGGTCCTTCCACGTGCCGGCCACGCCCGGCACCTGCGCCTGGCCGCCGAGCTTGCCCTCGGTGCCCACCTCCCGGGCCACCCGCGTCACCTGCTCGGCGAAGAGGCGCAACGTGTCGGTGAGCGAGTTCATCGTGTCGGCCAGCTCGGCCACCTCGCCGCGCGCCCCGACGGTGATCTTCTGCGACAGGTCGCCCTTCGCCACCGCGGTCGCCACCTGCGAGATCGACCGCACCTGGCCGGTCAGGTTCGACGCCATGGTGTTCACCGAGTCGGTGAGGTCCTTCCAGGTGCCGGCCACGCCGCGCACGTCCGCCTGGCCGCCCAGCTTGCCCTCGGTGCCCACCTCGCGGGCCACCCGCGTCACCTCGTCGGCGAACGACGAGAGCTGGTCGACCATGGTGTTCACGGTCCGGCCGATGCGCAGATATTCACCGCGCAGCGGGCGACCGTCGATCTCCAGCGCCATGTGCTGGGAGAGATCGCCGTCGGCCACCGCCACGATGACCCGGGCGATCTCGGTGGCCGGTCGGCCCAGGTCGTCGATGAGCGAGTTGACCGCCCGCCGCCCCTCCGCCCAGGTGCCCTCCAGTCCCTCGTCGTCCAGGCGCTCGGTCAGCCGCCCGTCCCGGCCCACGATCCGGCTGATCCGGCGCAGGTCCAGGTGCTGCCGTTCCTGGAGCGACACCACGTCGTTGAAGGCGTCGGCGACCTCACCGGAGAGCCCCGCCCGTCGCGGCAGGCGGACCCGGAGGTCACCGCGGGCCACCCGCTCCAGCGCCTCGACCAGCTCGCCGAGGAGCACCTCGTGGTCGGTCGCGGACGGATCCGCGGTCACCGACTGTTTCGCCGTGGTCATCTTTCCTCGCTCAGCTCGGGGCCCACCGGCTCGTGCCGACACGCAGCCATCCCATCATTGTGCCGCGCCATCCGTCGAGGTCACCCCGGGCTCGTGGCGCGTCACGCACGGTATCCACCCGGTTGGCCGGTTCGGGCGAGGCGCTTGGCACCCGGGGTGGCGGCGATGGAGGATGTGAAGGTGTCAGCGGAGGTTGAGCCGGCCCACAGCGGCGGCGCGGACGAGCAGGTCCGACGTGTCCGCCTCCCCGCCGACCGGCGCACCCCCGCCGCCGCCCGGGCGCTCGTGCGCGCCACGCTCCTCGAAGTGGGCCTGCCCGAGTTGCTCAACGAGGCGCTCCTGCTCACCACCGAGCTGACCACGAACGCGGTCGAGCACGCGCGCACCGAACTGGACATCGAGGTCGAAGCCGACCAGGCCGGGTTCACCGTCACGGTCACCGACTTCGCCTCCGGCCCGGTCGACGAACTCACCGTCGGCGTCCGCAACACCACCTCCGACATCACGGAGGTGGCCGCGCGCGGGCGTGGCCTGCTGCTCGTCGACCACTTCGCCAGCCGCTGGGGCACCACCTACCTCCCCACCGGCAAGGGGGTCTGGTTTCGCCTGGACCGTCCCGGCCTGCCCGGAGCCGCCCGCCCGTCCGCCCCGCCGGCCCGCGCGGCGGGGCAACCGGTGGAGGAGGGCACCCCGAGCGCCGCGGCGATGAGCGAACTCATGCAGACCATCCCCGACCCGTACGCCGACGAACCGCTGCCCGACTTCGCCGCCGGGCTGCTGACCCGGGTGGCCGAGATGGTGGGCGCCGCCGGGGGCACGGTCCGACTCGACCGGGGCGACGGGCTGGGCACCCAGGTGTTCGCCCGCTACGGCCGGCAGCCGCGCGAGGGCAACGAGCTGTTGCGTGTCCCGCTCGCCGTGCACCGCCCGTACGCGGGCGAACTGGAACTGGACGCGGCGCCCTCGACGTACGCCCGGCCGCTCGCGGTGCTGGCCGCCGAGCGCCTCTCGCTGCACCTGGAGAACGACCGGCTGCGCCGGGCCGACGTACGCCGCTCGGCCTGGCTCACCTTCCTCGCCGAGGCGAGCGAGCTGCTCGCCCAGTCGCTCGACGTCGAGCTGACGATGGCGCTCATCCCGCAGCTCGTGGTCCCCCGGCTCGGCCAGTGGTGCGCGGTGCACACCACCGACGAATGGGGGCGGCTGCGCCTCGCCGCGTGCAGCCACGCCGACGAGTCGATGCTGCCCCACCTGCACCGGTTCCTCGCCGAGACCGGCCCGGACTCGGTCCAGACCCGGCTCCGCGAGGCGACCCGCAGCCAGACGCAGGTGCCGCTGGGCGGGCCGATGGAGGGCTTCGCCGTCCCGTTGATCGCCCGCGGGCAGCGGCTCGGCACCCTGGCCGTGGGCCGGCACCAGCGGCACCGGCACGACCCGGACGAGGTCTCGGTGCTGGAGGACGTGGCCCGGCGGGCCGCGCTGGCGATCGAGAACGCCCGCATCCACGCCGAGCGCCGCCGGGTCGCGCAGGCCCTCCAGAAGTCGCTGCTGCCGCCGGCGCTCCCGCTCGTCGAGGGCATCGGCTTCGCCGCCGAGTACGTCCCGACCGGCGACGACGCCGAGGTCGGCGGCGACTTCTACGACGTGCTGCCGCTGCCGGACAACCGCTGGCTGGTGGTGGTCGGTGACGTCTCCGGCAAGGGCGTGCAGGCGGCCACCGTGACCGGCCTGGTGCGGGACGTGATCCGGGTCCTGGTGGGTGACGGCAAGCCACTGCCGGAGGTGCTCGGCCGGCTCAACGAGACGCTCGTCGAACGCGGCGGCGGGCGCTACTGCACACTCGCACTGGCCTCGGTCGCGCCCGGCGACGGGGACCAGCTCGACGTCTCCCTGCACCTGGCCGGCCACGACCGGCCGGTGCTGCTGCACGGCGGCGGCGGCGCGACGTTCGTCGGCGCCAGCGGCACCGCGCTCGGCCTGCTCGACACGATCACCACCCCGACGGCGGAGGTCGCGCTCAAGCCCGGCGACGCGCTGATCTTCTACACGGACGGGGTGACCGAGCGGCGACGTGGCCGGGAACTGTTCGGCACCGAGCGGCTGCGCGAGTCGGCGGCGCCGCTGGCCGGCTACTCGGCCGACGTGGTCGCCGCGCGGCTGCGCGCCGCCACCATCGCCTTCTCCCCCGAGCCCCCACGCGACGACATCGCCGTCCTGGTCCTCCGCAACGAAACCCCCTGACCGGGCGGCCCGGCCGAGGTCAGAGGCCGCCGGGGAGACGACCGGGGGCCAGCCTGCGGTGCGGATCCAGGTGCGCCTTGGCGCTGCGCAACCGAGGCAGCGCCGGCAACTCACCCCAGAGGTCGACGGCGCGGCGCACCGGAGGCGGCGCCGCCACCACCACGCACCGGCCCCGCCGGGCGATCAGCACGCTGCGGACCGCGGTGAGGATCGAGTCGACCCGCTCGGGTGACAGCCCGCCGGGCAGGGCGGCGTACGCGGTGCCGACACCGGCCGACCCGCGTACCGGCATCGGGGCGCCGGCGGCGTCGCGCAGCGCGTAGACCGCGGCGTGCAGGTCGTCGACCGGCACCTCGATGCGCAGCGCGGTGTCGCCGGGGGCGAACGGGTAGCGCCCCCACCACTCGGGCGCGTGATGGTTGACCACGGCCTCACCGCCGAGCACCGCGGTCAGTCGCTCGGCCCGCTCCGCCACGTCGGACGGGCCGCCCTCCAGCAGCACCACCAGGCTGCCCGCCGCCGGCCGCCCGGTCACCGCCGGATGGTCGGGACGCCCGACCACCGACGGGTGGCTCGCCGGGATCCGGCGGCGGGGCAGCGGCACCGGGACCGGCAGGTCCAGCTCGACCGCGGCCGGCTCGACGTCGGCGGCGAGCACCGCGCGGACCAGGTCGTGCACCTCAAGCGGCGTCCAGACCGGACGGGACACCCAGACCCGGCCCGCCGGCACCGCCTGCACCCGCATGGTCGCCGAGACCAGCACCCCGAGCCCGCCCTGCGAGCCGCAGAGCAGCCGGGCCACGTCCAGCCCCGGCAGGTCGCCGCGACCGAGCACCGCGCCGCCACCACCCAGCGGCGGACCGCCACGGCCGAACTCCGCCGCGACACCGCCGCCGCCCGAGCCGCCACCGCCGAACCCGGCCGCGCCGCCCTCGTCGCCATCCTCATCGGCCGCGAACAGGCCACCGACGTCGAAGCCGCTCGCCGGGGCCGCCCGCCCGAGCCGCGCCGTGCCGGACTCGCCCACGCTCACCAGCTCGCCGTCGGCGTCGAGGTAGCGCACGCCGACGATCTGCGCGCACGGGCTGCCGTGCCGGTGACGCAACGGGCCGGCCTCGTCGGCGGCCAGCACCCCGCCCAGCGTCGCCCCGGGCGAGGGCACGTCGACCGGGAGGCGTCGGCCGGTGCGGCCCAGCGTGGCCTGGACGGCGCGCAGCGGCGTGCCGGCACCGATCTCGGCCACCGCGGCGGCCCGCGGCTCGTGCCACACACCGGCCAGCCGGCCGGTGTCGAGCATGATGTCGACCCGGGCCGGGGCGGCCCCCCAGTCGATCTTCGTGCCGGCACCGCGCGGCACCACGGTCAGGTCGTGCGCCGCGGCCAGCCGAAGCACCTCGGCGGCGGCGCGTGGGCCGCCCGGCACCGCCACCCAGCGGGCGGTGCGACCGGCCACGTCGTCGGCCGGGCCGGCGACACGGGCGAACGGCGGACCGCAGATCTCGGCCAGCTTCCGGGTGATCTCAAGGGCTCCGGGTCGGTCGATGGAACGCGCAGCAGCCGCCATGCCGGCTATCGTACACATGTTCTAAAAAGCTGACGGCGGGTCGGCGGATTCGCGCGGCGCGGACGCCCGGCGGCGGCCCGCCGACCGGTAACGTGGCGCCGTGACCACGACCCCACAGCCCACGGCGAAGCGCGTTCCGGCCGAGCGGACCCATCACGGTGACACCGTCGTCGACGAGTACGCCTGGCTCGCCACGAAGGACGACCCGGAGACGATCGCCTACCTGGAGGCCGAGAACGCCTACACCGAGGCGCGCACCGCGCACCTGGACGGGCTGCGGGCGGAGCTGTTCGAGGAGACCCGCCGGCGCACCCAGGAGACCGACCTGTCGGTGCCGACCCGCAAGGGCGACCACTGGTACTACACCCGCACGGTCGAGGGGCAGCAGTACGGCGTGCAGTGCCGACGCAGCGTCCGCCCCGGCGAGACCACGCCCCCGGTCAGCGCGGACGGCGCCCCGCTCGACGGCGAGGAGGTGCTGCTCGACGGCAACCAGCTCGCCGAGGGGCACGACTTCCTGTCCCTCGGCGCGTTCGACGTGAGCCCGGACGGGCGCTGGCTGGCCTACTCCACCGACTATTCCGGCGACGAGCGGTTCACCCTGCGGATCAAGGATCTGTCCACCGGGGAGCTGCGGCCTGACGAGGTGCCGGACACGTTCTACGGCACCGCATGGTCGAGCGACGCCTCCACGCTCTTCTACGTCACCGTGGACGACACGTGGCGGCCGAACCGGGTGTGGCGGCACACCGTCGGCACCCCGTCGAGCGAGGACGTGGTGGTCCACCAGGAGGACGACGAGCGCTTCTGGGTGGGCGTCGAGCTGACCCGCTCCGAGCGCTTCGTGGTGATCGACATCCACAGCAAGATCACCAGCGAGGTACGGGTGATCCCGGCGTCCAACCCCACCGGCGAGCCGGCAATCGTCGCGCCGCGCCGGCAGGGCGTCGAGTACGCGGTCGAACACCACGGCCACCGCTTCCTGATCCTGCACAACGACGGCGCGGAGGACTTCGCGCTCGCGTACACCTCGGCGGACGCGCCGGGCGACTGGACGCCGCTGATCCCGCACACCCCGGGCACCCGGTTGGAGGCTGTCGACGCGTTCGAGAACCACCTCGTCGTCTCGCTGCGCGGCAACGGGCTGACCGGGCTGCGGGTGCTGCCGATCGGCAGCGACGACAGTTGGGACATCGACTTCCCCGAGCCGATCTACAGCGTCGGGCTGGACGCCAACCCGGAATACCGCACCGGCACGGTCCGGCTGCGCTACACCTCGCTCGTCACCCCCGACTCGGTCTACGACTACGACCTGACCAGCCGTGAGCTGACGCTGCTGCGGCAGAAGCCGGTGCGGCCCGGGCCCGACGGGCGGGCGTACGACCCGGCCGACTACGAGCAGCACCGCGACTGGGCGCTGGCCGACGACGGCACCCGGGTGCCGATCTCCCTGGTCTGCCGCCGGGACACCCCGCGCGACGGCTCCGCGCCCGCGGTCATCTACGGCTACGGGTCGTACGAGGCCAGCATGGATCCCTGGTTCTCGATCGCCCGGCTGAGCCTGCTCGACCGTGGCGTCATCTTCGCCGTCGCGCACATCCGCGGCGGTGGTGAGCTGGGCCGGCGCTGGTACGACGAGGGCAAGCTGCTGGCCAAGAAGAACACGTTCACCGACTTCGTGGCCTGCGCCCGGCACCTGGTCAAGGCCGGCTGGACGGCGAGCGACCGGCTGGTCGCCCGGGGCGCGTCCGCCGGCGGCCTGCTGATGGGCGCGGTGGCCAACCTCGCGCCGGACGCATTCGCCGGGATCGTCGCGCAGGTGCCGTTCGTGGACGCGCTCACCTCGATCCTCGACCCGTCGCTGCCGCTGACGGTCACCGAGTGGGAGGAGTGGGGCAACCCGCTGGACGACCCCGAGGTCTACGCCTACATGAAGTCCTACACCCCGTACGAGAACGTGACCGCCGCCGACTACCCGGCCATCCTGGCGGTGACGAGCCTCAACGACACCCGGGTGCTCTACCACGAGCCGGCCAAGTGGATCGCCCGGCTGCGCGCGGTCGCCCCGCAGGGCGACTACCTGCTCAAGACCGAGATGGGCGCCGGCCACGGCGGGCCCAGCGGCCGGTACGACGCCTGGCGCGAGGAGGCGTTCGTCAACGCGTGGACGCTGGACCGCCTCGGCCTCGTATAACCGCGGACAGCACCGCCGCATCCGCGTTCCCGCCGCTCACCACCGCGACGGTCCGCCCGGCCGGCAGCTCGTCGCGGTGGAACAGCCGGGCGGCCGTCGCGACCGCGCCGCTCGGCTCGGCCACCAGCCGCGCGTCCCGCAGCAGCCGGCCGGCCGCCGCCATGATCTCGTCCTCGGTCACCGTGACGATGCCGTCCAGCCGCTCCCGCAGATGGGCCAGCGTCAACGCGGACAGGTTGGTGCGCAGCCCGTCCGCGCACGTCCGGTAGGTGCGTTCGACGTCCCAGACCACCACCTCGCCCACGGCGAGCGACTCCTGGGCATCGGCGGCCAGCGCCGGCTCCACGCCGATCACGGCAGCCGCCGGGCGCAGGGCCTTGACCGCCGTGGCGACGCCCGAACCGAGTCCGCCGCCGCCGACCGGCACCAGGACCACGTCCACGTCCGGCAGGTCGGCGACGATCTCCAACCCGACGGTGCCCTGGCCGGCGATGACCGCCGGATGGTCGAACGGTGGCACCAACGCCCCGCCGGTCTCCGCCACGATCCGTTCCGCCTCGGCGAGCCGACGGGCCGGCGGCACCGGGAGCACGTCCGCGCCGAGCGCCCGCATCCGCGCCACCTTGACCTCCGGCGCGCCCTCGGGCACCACCACCACGCAGGCCACACCGAACGTACGGGCCACGTACGCCAGCGCCTGGCCGTGGTTGCCGGAGGAGTGGGTGACCACGCCCCGGGACCGGACCGCCGGGTCGAGCCGGGCCACCGCGTGGGTGGCGCCACGCAGCTTGAACGACCCGACCGGTTGCAGGCTCTCCGGCTTGATCCACAGCTCGTCGTCCCAGGCCGTGGGCAGCAGCGGGGTACGCAGCGCGGTGCCCGCCACGTCATCGGCGGCGGCCCGGACGTCGTCGATCGAGATCAGCTCCATCGCACCATCATCCTGCCCGCCCTAGACTGCCGGGGTGACCGAGGAGGAGCGGGTGGCGGCGCGGCGCGGGCCGACCTGGCTGATCCTCGTGGCGGTCGCCGCCGCGCTCGCGATCTGCTGCTGCTCGTCCGTGATCGGCCTGGCGGTCGCCGGGTCCACCGGCCTGCTCGGTCGCTGACCCGCCGGCCAGGTGGCGCGCGGGCCGGTCGGTTCAGCGGCTCCAGGCCGGCTCGCGCCCGGGCGGGTCGGGTTCAGCGGCTCCAGGCCGGCTCGCGCCCGGTCCGGCCGAGCAGCGCCGCCAGCGTGCCGGGTGCCGCGCCGGTCGGCACCGGCGCGCCGAACGCGCCCATCCGCTGGCCCATGTCGCCCATCCGGTCCATGAACTCGTGCCCGGCGGCCACCACCGACGGGTCCGCCGCAAACTCCTGACCGGTGGCCCGAGCGAGGTCCCAGCCGTGCACGGTGAGGTCGATCAGCCCCATCAGGCCGACCGTCTCCTGCGGCAGCCCCATGCCCGGCGAGACGCCCTCCAACGCGGCCGGGTCCGACCACGCCTCGGTCAGCCGCGCCGCCTCCGTCGCGAACCGGTCCCGCCAGCCGTCGGTCAGGTGGTCGGTCTTGCCCGACCAGTCGACCTCCTCCCGCCGGGCCATCGCCTGAAAGTTGACCACTACGTCGAACAGGTGGTTGAGCAGGTGGCGCACCGTGTAGTCGGGGCACGGAGTAGGGCGGTCGAGCTGGTCGTCGGCGATGCCGCGCACCACGGCCGCCGTGCCCGGCGCGGCCACGGCCAGCAGCTCACTAGTCTTCGTGGTCATAGGGCCAGCGTATGAGGACGGTCTTGAAGAAATGCGACACGAACCGCGACGGGACAGCCGGGGAATCCTCGATCCCGGCCGGCTGCTGCGGCAGGTCCGGTTCCGGCGCCGGTTGCCCGATCCGTCGTTGCGACCATGGGTGGAGCACTACTGGTTGATCGACTGGGACCTGCCCGAACCGTTCGTCCAGCGGGTCGTGCCGCACCCGGCGGTCAACGTGGTGTTCCAGGCGCAGGACGGCGCGGCCGAGCACGGCGAGATCGCCGGCGTCGGCGCCGGCCTGTTCACGGTCACGTTGCACGGCGCGGGGCGGGTCACCGGCGTCCAGTTCCGCCCGGGCGGCTTCCGCCCGTTCTGGCGGCGCCCGGTGGCCGAGCTGACCGGTCACCGCATCCCACTCGCCGGGGCCGACCTGACCGCCGGAGCCGGGCCGGTCTGTCCGGGCGGCGACGACGAGCGGTGCCAACGGCTGGACACCCTGCTGACCGCTTGGGCGCCGGCGCCGGACCCGGCCGCCGCCGAGGCCATCGCACTGGTCGAGGAGATCCGCGCCGACCGGAGCGTGCGGCGGGTGGCCGACCTCGCCCGGCGGCGTGCTGTCTCCACCCGCCGACTCCAGCGGCTCTTCCTCGACCACGTCGGCGTCGGTCCGAAGTGGGTGATCCGCCGCTACCGGCTCCAGGAGGCGATCGAGCAGGCCACCGCCGGCCCGCTGGACTGGTCGCGGGTCGCCGCCGACCTGGGGTACGCCGACCAGGCGCACCTGGTCCGCGATTTCACCGCCGTAGCCGGCATCTCCCCCGCCGCCTACGCCCACTCCCTGGCCGCGACATCCCACACCTGACAGCCTCCCGCCCGCTCAACCCCCTTTGACGTGATCAAGGAGGTTGTGTCGAAGTCGATCTCCACGATGACGCGAATTCCTTGATCGCCGGCCGGGTCATGGCGCGCGAGCGGTGGTGATGGAATGGCGGCACGGGGCGACCGTCGACATCCCGGCCAATTCGTGACGGCGGCCCCACACACCCATACCGTTCCACCCGTCAGCGGCGCGGGGCGCGAGTGGAACGCTATGGGTGCCTACCGCACCCTCACACACCCATGCCGTTCCACCCATCAGCGGCGCGGAGCACGAGTGGAACGCTATGGGTGCCTACCGCACCCTCACACACCCACACCATTCCACCCATGGGCGGCGCGGGCTGGTCGATGCGGTCTGCCGGGCCGCCATCCGCCCTTGCTCTGCAGCCACGGGGGCAACACACACGTAGAGTAACGGTGATCGCTCCGTCGCCCTCCCCGCGGTCCACACATCGCACCTGCTCAGACGCCTGATGCGTGGGTGGCTGCAGAGCAAAGGCGGCGCGAGGTGATGCCTTAGCCCACGCGAAAGGAATACGAAGAGTAGCGGTCGATGACGCCAAGGAGTGCGGCGAAAGGGCGTCAGCGGCGGCGGACCGCGACCACGGCGACGTCGTCGTTGATCTCCGGCGGGGCCAACTCGGTCAGCAGCCGCTGGCAGAACTGGTCGAGGTCGTCGTCCACCCGGGTAGCCACCACGCCGAGCGCCGCCATGCCGTCGTCGATGGTGGCGTCCCGCCGCTCGATCAGCCCGTCGGTGTAGAGGACGAGCGTGGCCCCGGCCGGCAACACGAACTCCAGATCGGGCGGGCGGGGCGCGCGCACGCCGAGCAGCGGCGCCGTCTGCGACACGAACTCGACCCGCCCGTCCCGGCTGAGCAGCGCCGGCAGGTGCCCGGCGCTGGCCAACCGGATCAACCCGGTGCCGGGATGCAGCAGCAGCACGCAGATGGTGGCCAGCTCGTTCGGCAACAGCGTCCGCATCAGCTCGTTGACCCGGTCCAGGATCACGCCCGGTTGGTGCCCCTCCACCGCGTACGCCCGCACCGCGTGCCGCAGCTCGGCCATCACGGTGGCGGCGTGCAGCGAGTGCCCGGCCACGTCCCCGATCGCCACCAGGAGGTGCCCGTCGAGCATCACCAGCTCGTAGAAGTCCCCGCCCACCTCGGTCTGCGCGCTCGCCGGCTCGTAGCGGACCGCCAGGTCCAGGCCGGCTACCTCGGGTAGCCGCCGGGGCAGCAGGCTGCGCTGGAGCGTCACCGCGATCCGGTGCTCCTCGTCGAAGGAGCGCTGCGCCTCCACCGCCGAGGCGACGGCCTGGGCGAGCTGCACCAACACCGGCGTACGCACGGTCTGGGTCGACGTGGGCACCACCACGTAGAGCGGCGCCCGGTCCTCCCGCAGCCGGGAGGCGGCCACGGTCACCGTGTCGCCGTCCGGCCAGTCGGTGAGCGGCCAGTTGCCCGGCTGGTCCACCCACACCCGGGTGCCGATCGGTACGCCGGTGTCGTCCACCGTCCACGGCACGATCCCGGCCGGCGTGTGCGGGTCGGCGGCCACCCCGGCCAGGCAGTCCCCGTCGAACGTCTCGGCGACCACCGCCGCCGGCCCCCGGAAGATCCGTGCCGCGCCGGACGCGGCGGCCTCCAACAGCCGGACGAAGTTCGGCGACGCATGCATCTCCACCGTCGCGTCGGCGAGCGCGGCCAACCGTTCGGCGAGCTGCTCGGCCCGCCGCCGGGCCCGGTAGTAGCGCAGCACCGCGTGCGCGGTGGCGACCAGTTCCTCCGGCTCGATCGGCTCGGTCAGGTAGGCGTCCGCGCCCCGGGTCAGCCCCTGCGCCCGATCGACCACGTCCACCGCGTGCGCGGAGACGTGGACGACCGGGGTGGACGGCGACGTCTCCTTGATCCGCTCGCACACCTCGAAGCCGCTCATGTCCGGCAGCCGGACGTCGAGCACCACCAGATCGACCGGTTCCGCGGCCACCCGCTCCAGCGCCGCGGTGCCGTTCTCCGCCTCCACGGTCGTGAAGCCGGCCCGGTTGAGCCAGTTCACCAGCAGGTACCGCTTCGGGCCGCTGTCGTCGACCACCAGCACCGTCGCCGGCCCGCCGTCCACCGTCACGCTCCGCCCACGGGCAGGACCACGGTGAACGTACTGCCCCGGCCGGGCGCGCTTGTCAGCTCCAGCGTCCCGCCCAGCAGCGTGACCAGCCGCCGCGCGTAGGGCAGGCCGAGACCGGTGCCGCCGACCCGGGTGGTGCCCGGCACCTGGTAGAACTCCTCGAAGATCCGTTCGTGCAACTCCGGCGGGATGCCGACCCCGGTGTCGGTGACCGTGAGCGACCACGCCTCGTCGCGGCGTTCGGCACGCAACCGCACCTCGCCCCGTTCGGTGAACTTCAGGCCGTTGTGCAGCAGGTTCCGCAGCACCTGGGCGAGCAGCACCTCGTCCGAGCGGAGCGTGGCCGGGGTGGGCGGCTCCTCGACCACCAGCTCCACCTCCGGCCGGGTGGCCAACGCCCGCAGCGTGCCGCGGAGCTGCCCGAACACCGCGCGCAGGTCGACCTCGGACCAGTCCGGCTCGATCCGGCCCGACTCGGCCTTGGCCAGGTCGAGCAGCTCGTTCACCAGGGTCAGCAGGTCACCGGCGGAGGATCGGATCAGCCCCACCTGGCGGGCCTGCTCACCGGTGAGCGGGTCGGAGGCGGAGTCGGCAAGCAGGCGCCCCAGGCCGATGATCGCGGTGACCGGGGCGCGCAACTCGTGGCTGACGTTGGCCAGGAAACGGCTCTTCGACTCACTGGCGGCCCGCAACTGGGCCGACTTCTCGTCCAACTCGGCGTAGAGCGCCACCACGCCGCGGTTGGTCTCCTCCAGCTCCTCGGTGAGCTGGTTGTAGAGCGCCATCACGCCCCGGTTGGTCTCCGCCAGCTCGGAGTTGAGCACCGCCAACTCGTCCCGTTGGGTGCGCACCTCGTCGAGCGCGGCGATGAGTTGGGCGTTCTGAGCGGCCAACTCGTCCACCGCGGAGCCTGGAACGCGCTCGGCCAGCTCGGCACGGATCTGAGTGGCGCGTTCCGGCGTCAGCTCCGCGGCGTGATCCGGTACTCGTCGGGACATCCTCACGACGGTATCGCCCTCGACCATGATCACCTGCAATGAGTCCACCAGACGCGCCACCGCGCCGGACTGCGGCTCGTACCGGCCGTCGGGGAGCGAACGGACCGGCGACAGGTCCATCCGGAGCCGGGCCCGGCCGGCGGTGACGTCCCGGTCGAGGGCGAACGCGACGTCCGCGCCGCCGACGCCGCGCAGCAACTCCCGGGCCACCTCGCTGAGCGCGGTGGCGATCCGGACCTGGTCCTGGTGCTCCAGCCCGACGGCGGCGGCGACCTCCCGGCCGCGCTGGCGGACCAGGAAGATGTCCTGCTCGACCCGGAGCGCCAGGTGCAGCAGCGGCTCACTCATGCCGAGCCGGCCGGGCATGCCCTCACGGCCCTCGCTCCGCTCGGTGCGTTCGCTCATACCGTGCCGGCCGGGCATGCCCTCACTCATGCCGGCACCCGGCCGACCAGGACGCAGGCGTCGTCACGGCGGGTACCGGCGTCCCGAAGCAGGGTCGCGGCGGCCAGCAACGGCGGACGGCCGACCAACCCGGGATAGTCGTCCAGGTCCCAGCGGTCCACCACACCGTCGCTGTGCATCACGAGCGTCGCGCCGGACGGGAACGGATAGTCGTACCCCCGGATGGCCGGACGTTGGTGACCGGCGATGCCCGGCAGCGAGACCAGGCCGCGCCGCCGCTCGCCGCTGGCCACGATCATGGCGGCGATGTTGCCGAGGCCGGCGTAGTGGAGCGTGCCGCTGCGGGGATCCGGCTCGGCCACCGCGAGCGCCGCGCCGCGGGTGTGCGAGATGGCGGCGTGCAGGTGCCGCACCACGGCCTCCGGCGGACCGGCCGGCGCCGAACGGAACGCGGCGACCGCGGCGCCGGTGGCGGCGGCGGCCAGCGGCCCGTGTCCCAGCCCGTCGCAGACCAGCACCTGCCGCCGGCCGTCGGCCATCCGGACCGCGTACCCGTCGCCGCTGTCCTGCTCGCCGGTGATCGGCCGGGCCAGCCCGCCGGCCCAGTCCGGCTCCGGCGGCGGCCCGTCCCAGACCTGGACCGTCAGGGTGGTGCCGCGACCGGGACGCGAGTAGCCGTCGAACCGGCTCGACTGCCGGGCGATCGCGCCGAGGCCGATGCCGAGCGTGCCGACGGTGGAGTGCCCGTCGGCCGAGGAGAGCGTGAGGTCGGCCATGCCGGGACCGGAGTCGATGGCCACCAGCTCCACCCCGGCCCGCCCGTCCCGGCGGGCCGGGCGGAGCAGCAGGGCGCCCTCACGGGCGTGCTTGACCAGGTTGCTGGTGATCTCGGCGGTGACGATGGCCAGGTCCGCGACGCGCGGCGCGCTCAGTTCGAGCTGCCGACCGAGCCGCTCGGCCGCCCGGCGTACGCCACCGGCGGTCGCGCCGTTGTCGACCCGGAACCAGACGCCGTGGTCGGGGACCACGTCGGAGATCATCGCGACCACTTGGTGACGGTGATCGTCGTACCCTCGCCGACGGCGGTCTTGATGTCGAAGTCGTCGACGAGCCGGCGGGCGCCGCTGAGCCCGAGGCCCAGCCCGCCGCCGGTGGTGTAGCCGTCGGTGAGGGCCAGGTCCAGGTCGGGGATGCCCGGACCCTGGTCGGCGAAGACGATGCGTACGCCACGGCGGCGGCTGTCGGAGACGGTGGTGACCTCGGCGCTGCCCCCGCCGCCGTAGATCAGCGTGTTGCGGGCCAGTTCGCTGGCGGCGGTGACCAGCTTGGTCTGGTCGACCAGGGAGAGCCGGACCGCCACGGCGGTGGTACGCACCAACTGGCGGACCCGCACCACGTCCTCGTCGCTACGGATCGCCTGCGTCGCTGGCACCCCCAGGTCGAGGCCGGTGGTCATGGCGTCGCCGTCGTCTCGTCGTCCTCGTCGTCGAACACCACGTCCCGGTCGTCGGCCCGGGTGGCCGCGATCAGCTCCATGCCCCGCTCGACGTTCAACGCGGTGCGGATGCCGTTGAGCGACAGCCCCAGCTCGACCAGGGTGATGGCGACGGCGGGACGCATCCCGACCACCACCGTCTCGGCGTCCAGCACCTTGGAGATGGACGCGATGGTGGAGAGCATCCGGCCGACGAAGGAGTCGACGATGTCAAGCGCGGTGATGTCGATGATGACGCCGTGGCAACCGGTGGCGACGATCCGCTCGGCCAGGTCCTCCTGGAGCTGGATCGCCGTCTGGTCGGACATGTCGACCTGGATGGAGACCAGCAGGATGTCGCCGATCTTGAGGATCGGCACCCGCTCCATCACGCCTCCCGGCGGGCGCGGCGGGAGGTGGTCTCGACGCCGTTCAGGCGCAGCACGTGACGGAGGGCGTCGGCCAGGCTCGCCTTGGTGGCGATGTCGCCGAACTCGATGCCGAGGGCGACGATCGTCTGGGCGATCTGCGGCCGGATACCGGAGATGATGCAGTCGGCGCCCATCAGCCGGGCGGCCACCACGGTCTTGAGGATGTGCTGGGCGACCTGGGTGTCCACCGCCGGCACGCCGGTGATGTCGATGATCGCGTACGGCGAGCCGGTGTCGACCAGGGTCTGGAGCAGCCGCTCCATCACCACCTGGGCGCGGGCCGAGTCCAGCGTGCCGACGAGCGGGACGGCGACCACACCCTCCCACAGCTTGACCACCGGCGTGGAGAGCTCCAGGAGCTGCTCCGCCTGGTCGGCGATGAGGCTCTCCCGGGCCCGGACGAACGTCTCGAAGGTGAACAGCCCCATCTGATCGATGAGCGCGGAGAAGGCGACGAAGTCCCGCAGGGTCGTCTCGCCCCGTTCCTCCTCCATCAGCTCCAGCAGGGCGTCCTTGAGCGCGAACACGCTGATCGCGGTCTCGGTGGCGCTGAACCCCTGGCGGGCCCGGCTGGTGGAGATCTCCGCGAGCACCGCCCGCAGCTCCCCGCCGTGCTCGTCGGCCAGGTCGCCGAGACCCTGCCGGCCGGCGTCGGTCACGGCGCGGTGCAGCTCCTGCACCTGGCGGGCCAGCTCGGCCCGGCTCAGCCGGCCGCGCAACGAACCGGCGATGATTTCGATCCAACGGTTGGTCAACCGGTCCGCGTGCTGACTCAGCAGGTCGGCGAGCCGACCGCCCTGTTCCCCGCTCAACGCCATGCTGACCTCCCAGATCTGGACGGGCGGACTCTATCACCGGGGGTTGCGGCACTACTTGCCACGGGACAAAGAAATGATCGACGGCACCTGTGTCCGCTCCCGTTCTGCACGGCGCGGTCATCGTGGGATACCGTTCCACCGAACACAGGAGGTCGACGAATGTCCCTGACGGTGCACACGGAACAGCGCGGCGACGTGGTCGTGGTGTCGGTCGCGGGCGAGCTGGACATGGCCACCGCACCGCAGCTCCAGGACCAGATCACGGACCTGCTGGACAAGGGGCGTAACCGCCTCGTGTTCGACCTGGCCGAGGTGTCGTTCTGCGACTCGACCGGGCTGTCGGTGTTCGTCCGCGCCAAGAACAGCTGCGACGAGGCCGGCGGCGTGGTCCGGCTGGCCGCCCCGCAGCGCGGGGTGCTGCGCATCCTCGAGGTCAGTGGCCTGGTCGAGGTGCTGCACACCTATCCGACGGTGGACGAAGCCGTCGCGGGCGAACCCACCCCGGCCTCCTCCTGACCGATTTCGCTCAGCGCTCGTCCTCGATGTAGCGGGGGCGGGCGATGACCATGCCCGCGACCGCCTGCACGGCGAGCGCCACCAGCAGGAAGCCGATCGGGGCGGTCCAGCCGCCGGTCGCCCCGTAGAGGATGCCGACAAGCAGCGGACCGAGCGCGGCGATGACGTACCCGGTGCTCTGCGCGAACGCGGAGAGCGCCACGGTGCCCTCCGGCGTCCGGGCGCGCAGCCCGATCGTGGTCAGGATGAGCGGGAACGCGCCCTGGCCGAGCGCGAGCAGCAGCACCCACAGCGGCGCCAGGCTGTGCGGCGCGAGCGCCAGCCCGACGTACGCGACGGTGGAGAACGCGGTCAGCCCGAGCACCAGCGGGCGCAGGGTGGCCAGCCGCGCGGCCAGGGTGGGCATCATCAGCGCCACCGGCACGCCGAGCGCGGTCACACCGGCGAGCAGCAGGCCGGCGGCCTCGGGCCGGTAGCCGGCGTCACGGAAGAGCTGAGCCAGCCAACCCATGATCGCGTACCCGCTGAGCGACTGGGTGCCGAAGTAGACCGCCATGGCCCAGCCGAGCCGGGTCCGCTCCGGGCGCACCCGGGCCGGCGCGGCGGCCACCGCGGCCGGGGCCGCGGACCGGGCCGCGGCCCGCCGCGCGGCGCGCGCCCGCAGCGCCAGCGGCACCCAGGGGAGCACCGCCAGCGCGGCCAGCCCGGCCCACATGCCGAGCCCGGCCCGCCAGGAGCCGAAGGCGTGGGCCACCGGCACGGCGGAGGCGGCGGCCACCGTCGTGCCCACCGTCAGGGCCATCGTGTACGCGCCGGTGACCAGCCCGGTGCGGTGCGGGAAGTGCTGCTTGACAAGCATCGGCAGCAGGATGTTCGCCACCGCGATGCCGGCCAGCGCGAGCGCGCTGGTGAGCACGAAGACGGCGGCCGAGCCGGTGACCGCGCGCAGCACCTGCCCGGCGGTCAACGCGATCATGGCAAGCACCAGCACCCGGGGCGCGGCCCAGCGGCGGACCAGCCACGGGGTGAGCGCGCCGAGGCCGGCGAACGCGACGGTGGGCAGCGTGGTGACCACGCCGGCCATGGCGCCGGAGAGGCCCAGCCCGACGCGGATCTCGTCGAGCAGCGCGCCGAGGCTGGTCACCGCGGCGCGTAGGTTCACGGCGACAAGCAGCATCCCGACCAGCACCAGCAGGCCGCCCCGCGCCGGGCCGGCGGCCGGGGTCGGGGTGGTCGCCGGGGTCGCACCGGCCACCGACCCGGGGGTGAGGTCGGCGGTGGGCGCGGGCGCGGCGGGCGTGGCTGGCGGTGTCATGGCCTTCAACCTACAATCATGGGATGAATTTGGGCAGCAGGTGTAACCGGTGACACCCACCGCGGATTCCGTCGCCGTGCCACCGCGCGGCCACCGGGTCCGGCAGACCATCGAGCAGCTCCGCGCCCGGATCCTGGGCGGTGAGTGGCCGGTGGGCGGGCGCATCCCCACCGAGCCGCAGCTCGTCGCCGAGCTCGGCGTGGGACGGAACACGGTCCGCGAGGCGGTCCGCGCGCTCGTGCACGCCGGCGTGCTGGAGTGCCGGCAGGGCTCCGGCACCTACGTGGTGTCGACCGACGAGCTGGCGCCGGTGGTGGCCCGCCGGCTCGCCGACGACCGGATGACCGAGGTGATCGAGGTCCGGCGCGCGTTCGAGGTCGAGGCCGCCCGGCTGGCCGCGCTGCGGCGTACCCCCGAGGACCTGGCGACGCTCGACGGCGCGCTCGCCACCCGGGAGGCCGCCTGGCGCTCCGGCCGGGTGGACGAGTTCGTGGAGGCGGACGCCGCGCTGCACACGGCGGTGGTGGCCGCCGCGCACAACGCCATGCTCGCCGAGCTGTACGCCTCGGTCGGCGTCGCGCTGCGCAGCACGGTCGCCCAGGCCATGGGCACCGCGTTGACCGACGAGCGGTACGTCGACCACGGTCGACTCGTCGAGGCGATCCGGGCCGGCGACCCGGCGCGGGCAGCGATCGAAGCGGGCGCTTTTCTGGAGGGGCCGTCCGGGGCATAGGGTCTGCCGGAGGCGAGACTCGGACAGCACGGGAGTGCGGATGCTCAAGGGCTTCAAAGACTTCATCATGCGCGGCAACGTCGTCGACCTGGCGGTCGGTGTCGTCATCGGCGCCGCGTTCACGGGCGTGGTCACGCAACTGACCAAGTCGTTCCTGGAACCGCTGGTCCGCGTGTTCATCGTGTTGATCACCGGCAACGAGGACGGGCTCAGCGGCTCGACGCCGTCCTTCCGCGGCATCGAGTTCGACTGGGTGGCGTTCGTCAACGCGGTGATCACGTTCCTGCTCACCGCGGCGGCGCTGTACTTCCTGGTGGTCTACCCGATGAACCGGCTCGCCGAGCGGCGCAAGCGCGGCGAGGAGCCGCCGCCCTCGGCCCCCAGCGAGGAGGTCAAGCTGCTCACCGAGATCCGCGACGCGCTCGTCGCCGGCGGCCACGGCACTCCGGCCCAGCGTGGCGCGCTCGACGACGTGCTGGGCCGCCGGCAGGAGCCGCCGGCCCCCCGCTGACGCCCATAGCCGATCGGCCCCCGTGGAGATTCCGCGGGGGCCGACCCGAATCGAACACATGTTCGATAGGGTTCCGGGCATGGAGCAGCGCAAACACTTGTGGAACGGGAAATGGGGGCGGCTCGCCCGGCGGGACGTCTTCCTCCGGGTGGACGGCGACCGCTGGCACGTGGAGCAGCGCGCCGGCGGCGCCGAGGGGGTTTCCCGCTTCTACGAGCACGCCAGCGTCGACGAGGCCGAGGAGACGATCCGGGCGCTGCTCGACGGGCCGGACACCTGGCGCGAGCTGTCGCCCCGCCCGCCGGGCGGCTGGACCCCGTCCGTTTAGCGCCTGCGGTCCGTTTAGCGCCCGCGCGCTCCGGGAACCGCTTCGGCATGAGCCAGCAGCAGGACACCTTCTCCCGGGTCACCACCGGCATGCGGGTGGTCGACTCCACAGGCGTCGAGGTCGGCACCGTCGATCTCGTCCAGCGGGGCGACGCCGCCGCCGTGACCGTGGAGGCGCCCACTCCGGTCGATCCGGGCAGCAGCCTCGACGAGCTGATCGAGTCGGCCGCCGTCGAGGAGCCGGACGTACCGGCCGACCTGGCCGCCCGGCTGCTGCGCGAGGGCTATCTGAAGGTCACCACCGAGCTGGCCGACACCGGCGCGGTCTACGTGCTGGCCGACCGGATCGCGGCCGTGGCCGACGGCGCGGTCCGCCTCACCGTCCCGGTCGCGGAGCTGCCCGCCGAGGAGTGATGACGACCTGCGCGTCATGAACGATCCCGGTTGTGGTCCTGGGTCGAGCCCCGCAGATACCACTCCTGGTGTTGGCGCCCGACCGGTCGCCGGATGCACGAAGGGCCCGCCTGACAGCGGGCCCTAAGGCGGTTGCGGGAACCCTGACGGGCCTCCTGCGCATCCCAGATTAGCAGTTCACCGCACAGAACGGACGGGAAGCGAGGGCGCGGCATCCTCCTCGGCTCGCTCCGGGGGCGCTTCGGCCGGGGCGGTCGGGGCCGGGGCGGTCGGGCGGCGGAAGAGCAGGAGCATCAGCCAACCGGCGACCAGGCCCCAGAACGCGCCGCCGATGCCGAGCAGGGTGACCCCGGACGCGGTGACCACAAGCGTGACCACGGCGGCCTCCCGCGCGTCCGGCTGGGCGACCGCCGCCGTCACCGCGCCGGCCAGCGCCGCGATCAGGGCGAGCCCGGCCACCGCCTCGACGAGCACCGGCGGGGAGAGCAGTACCAGGGCGGTGGCCGCGCCGGCGCCGAGGCCGAGCAGGGCCAGGCCGATGCCGGCGGTGACCGAGGCGATCCAGCGTCGGTCCGGGTCGGGGTGGGCGTCCGGGCCGGCGGCGAGCGCGGCGGTGATCGCGGCCAGGTTCACCGCGTGCGCGCCGGCCGGCGCGCCGAGCACGGTGGCGAGGCCGGTGACCCGCAGCGCGGAGCCCAGCGGGGCCCGGTAGCCGTAGCCGGCGAGCACGGCGGTGCCGGGCACGTTCTGCGCGGCCATGGTGACCAGGAACAGTGGCAGCGCGAGCCCGACGATCGCAGGCAACGTCCAGGCCGGCGTGGTCAGGGCGATCACGGGTGCGGCGTCCAGCCGGGCCGGCCCGGTGGTGGTGAGCGCGATCGCCACCACGGCCACGGCGAGCGCGCCGGGCACCGCCCAGCGGCGGGCGAACCGGTGCAGCAGCACCCAGACGAGCACCACCGGCGCGGCCAGCCGGGGCACCTCCACCAGGGCGCGTACCGGTGCGGTGCAGAGCGGCAGCAGCACCCCGGCGAGCATGGCGGAGGCGAGCGGGGTGGGGATCGCGGCGACCGCGCGGCCGAGCGCGGGAATCAGCCCGGCGGCGACGATCAGCAGGCCGGCGAGCAGGAAGGCCCCGACCGCGGCGGGCCAGCCGCCGGGGACCGGTCCGGTGGCGACCAGCAGCGCCGCGCCGGGCGTGGACCAGGCGATGGCGAGCGGCATCCGGTGTCGCAGGCCGAGCCAGAGGGCGCAGGCGCCGCTGGCCACGCAGAGCGCGAGCAGGCCGGACGCGGCCTGGGCGGGGTCGGCGCCGACCGCGCGCAGCCCGGCCAGGACGACGGTGAACGAGCTGGCGAAGCCGACCAGGGCGGTCACCACGCCGGCCAGCACGGGTTGGAGTCGACCGGCCATGCCTCCCCCTCCGGTTGTTCCGTTTACGGAACGACGTCATGTAGCACGATAGCCCCATGGACGTCGGCCCACGCATCCGCGCCCTCCGGATGGAACGGGGGATCTCCCTCTCCGAGTTGGCCCGGCTGGCCGGCGTCGGGAAGGCCACGCTCTCCGGCCTGGAGAACGGCGTCCGCAACCCCACGCTGGAGACGCTGTACGCGATCACCGCGCAGCTCGGCGTGCCGCTCACCGCCGTGCTGTCCGATCCCGAACAGACGCCGACCGTACGCGGAACCGCGGTCGGCGCCACGCTGCTGGAGGTGTTCCACGACCGCGACGCGACCTACGAGCTGTACCGGATGCGGGTCAGCCCGGGGCCGACGCAGCTCTCCCCCGCCCACCAGGCCGGCGTCACCGAACACGTGACCGTCTTCTCCGGCGTGCTCCGCGCCGGCCCGGTGGACGCCCCGCTCACCGCCGGCCCGGGCGAATACCTGCGCTGGACCTCCGACGTGCCGCACGGCTACGCCGCCGTGGGCGACGAGCAGGTCCGCGCCAGCCTGCTCCTGCGCTACCCACGTCCGTCCGGTAAGGACAATTGACACATACCCGGGATGTAAGCGGATGACATTTCTTTCCCCCGACCCGGCAGCGTGTAGAGACGCGGAGCCGTTCTTCTTGGCAAGCTTGTCCCCATGACGCTCATCCTCCGCTCGGCCATCCTCAACGACGTCGGCCTCGTCCGGACCAACAACGAGGATTCCGCCCTCGCCGGTGACCGCCTGGTGGCGGTGGCCGACGGCATGGGCGGCCTCCCGGCCGGCGAGGTGGCCAGCGAGATCGTCATCCGGATCCTGGACGAGTTGACCCCGCCCACCGGCGCCGACGAGGCGGCCGACGCGCTGCGCGCCGTGGTCAGCACCGCCAACCAGCGCATCCGTGCGGCCATCACGGTGGACCCCACCCGCGACGGCATGGGCACGACGCTTACCGCCGCCCTGCTGGCCAACGACACCCTGGTCCTCGCCCAGGTCGGCGACTCCCGCTGCTATCTGCTGCGCGACCACGAGCTGACCCAGCTCACCCGGGACGACACGTTCGTGCAGGCGCTCGTCGACCAGGGTGCGCTCTCCCGCGACCAGGCCCGGCACCACCCGCAGCGCTCCCTGGTGACCCGCGCGGTGCAGGGCTCCGACGCACCGCCCGCGGTCGGGGCGCTCACCGTCTTCCCCGGCGACCGGCTGCTGCTGTGCAGCGACGGCCTCTCCGACTACGTGGAGGACGCCGCCATCGCCGGGGCGCTCGCCACCTACGGCGACCGACAGCAGTGCGGCGAGCAACTGGTGAAGCTGGCCCACCAGGCCGGCGCGCCGGACAACGTCACCGTGGTCATCTCCGACGTCACCGAAGCCTGATCCCGGTCCCATTCGGGTTGCGACCCCCGCCCGGGCGCGTTGGGATGAACGGATGCACATTCGCCGGCTGGCCGCCGAGGACCGCCTGACCACCAGCTTCCCGCTGCAGGCGTACGCATTCGAGGCCACGCCGCTGACGGCGTCCCGGACCGACGAGTTTCGGGCCTACCTGCCGTACAACGCGGGGAACACGACGCTCGTGGTCGAGGAGGACGGCGTCACCACGGCGGCCGTGTCGGCGATCCCGATGCGGCAGAACCTGCGCGGCGCGGTGCTGCCGATGGCCGGCGTCGCCGGGGTGGCCACCCATCCGCTGGCCCGCCGGCGCGGGCACGTCCGGACGCTGATGCACCAGGTCCTCGACCGGATGCGCGACGAGGGGCACCAGCTCAGCGCGCTGCACCCGTTCCGCGCCTCGTTCTACGAGCGCTTCGGCTACGCCGGGCTGCCCCGGCGGCGTACCGCCGTGTTCACCCCCGCGGACCTGGCGCCGCTGCTGCGCGCCGAGTTGCCCGACGAGTTGGTCTGGGAGCGGATCGGCGCGGGCTATCCACGGTGGCGCGCCTACACCGACAGGTGCCTGCGCGAGCGGCACGGCTTCGCGGTCTTCCCCGACTTCCGCGCCGTCGGGCTGCGTGAGCGGGACGACCGCTGGCTGCTCAGCGTGGTACGCGGCGGCGAGACGGTCGGCGCGGTCACCTACCGGATCGACGACCACGCCGGCACGCTGATCGCCGACGACCTGCTCTTCGACGACCCGTACGCCCGGGCCTCGCTGTTGCAGTTCTTCGCCCGGCACGTCGACCAGGTGGCCCGGGTCAGCGTCCAGTTGCCGCCTGGCGAGCTGCCCGAGCTGTGGCTCACCGACCTGGACGTGCACGTGGAGGCCCGGGTGTCCCGGCCCGACCCGACCGCGCCGATGGCCCGGCTGCTCAGCCTGGAGGCGCTCGCCGACCAGCCGGTCGGGGTGGGCCGGGTGCTCGTCGAACTGGTCGGCGACCGCTGGCTCGCCGGCCGGCACCTGCTCGACGGCACCACCGGCAAGCTGGCGGTGGTGCCGGCCGATGCCGCCGCCGAGGGTGGCGTGCCGTGCGCGCGGCTCACCGCCGCCGGGCTGTCCGCCCTGGCGTACGGGGTGCTCGACCCGGCCGAGGTGGCCGTGCGCGGCCTGGGCGAGGTGCCGGTCGAGGCGGCCACCGAGCTGCGCCGGGTCTTCCCCCGCGAGCTGCCCTACCTGTTCGCCGACTTCTGATCGGGTTGGCGGCGCCGGGCCGGGGGTAGGGTCCTGCGCGTGCCGGAGTGGTTGGAAGCGGGATTCTGGGGGCTGCTCGCCGGGTCCGCCCTGTTGATCGGGGCGGCCGTCGGGTTCTTCGTGCGCGTGCCGCGCCGGACGACCGCCTCGGTGATGGCGTTCGGGGCCGGCGTGCTGCTCTCCGCCGTCTCGTTCGAGCTGATCGACGAGGCGCACGAGCAGGGTGGTCTGCTGCCGGTGGCGATCGGCGCGGCGGCCGGCGCGCTCGCGTACACCGGGGCGAACGTGCTGCTGGCCCGGCACGGCGCCCGACACCGCAAGCGCTCCGGCGACGAGCAGCCCTCCGAGCAGGAGCAACCCGGCTCGGGCAACGCGATCGCGGTCGGCGCGCTGCTCGACGGCGTACCGGAATCGGTGGTGATCGGCGCGAGCCTGCTGGCCGGCGGGCCGGTCAGCTTCGTCACCGTGATCGCGGTCTTCCTCAGCAACGTGCCGGAGGGGCTGTCCAGCGCCGCCGGCATGCGCCAGGCCGGGCGGACCCGGCGGTACGTCTTCGGGCTGTGGACGGCCATCGCGTTGATCTCCGGTGCCGCGTCGCTGGCCGGGTACACGCTGCTCGGCGGCGCCCCGCCGGAGGTGCTGGCCACCATCACCGCGCTGGCCGCCGGCGCGATCCTGGCGATGATCACCGACACCATGGTCCCGGAGGCGTTCGAGGACGCACACCTGCTGGTCGGTCTGATCACCGTGCTCGGCTTCCTGGTCGCGTTCGCCCTGTCCCATACCTGACCAATGGGCGGTGTTGGCCGGACGGATGATCGCGTTCGGTGACCGAGGTGGGGCACGCTGTCGACCGTGGCGGAGGCGAAGACTGCTCGGATGGATGTGTTCGTCAGCTACGCGGGCCCGGACCGGCCGTGGGCGGAGTGGGCGGCGCGGCAGTTGGAGACCGCCGGCTACACGGTCGAACTGGATGTGTGGGACTGGGCGACCGGCGCCAACTTCGTCCTGCGCATCAACGACGCGCTGGCCCGGGCCGACCGGGTACTGGCCCTGTTCTCCGTGGCCTACTTCGAGCGGGAGCGGTTCACGACCGACGAGTGGACGGCGGTGCTGGCCGAGCGTCCGGACGGGACCGAGCGACGCCGGCTGATCCCGGTGCGGGTGCAGGAGGTCAAGCCCCCGCCGATCCTCCGGTCACTGATCTACCGGGACCTGTTCGACCTGGCCGAACCGCAGGCCCGCGCCGCGCTGCTGGCCGCCGTCGGCGGTCCGGTGCGGCCGGCGACGGTGCCGTTTCCCGGCGATGCGGTGACGGCGGGCACGACCCGCGTGCCGGGCAGCTACCCGGCGGTGTGGAACGCTCCCCGCCGCAACCAGGCGTTCACCGGACGGCAGGGGCTGCTGGCCGCGTTGCGGGCCCGGCTGACCGACGGGGACCGGGCGGTGGTGCAGGCGCTGGCCGGCCTCGGCGGGGTGGGCAAGACGCAGTTGGCCATCGAGTACGCCCACCTCTTCGTCGGCGACTACGACCTGGTCTGGTGGATCGACGCCGAGCGGCCGGAACTGATCGGTGAACAGGTCGCCGCCCTGGCCGTGACCGCCGGCTGGGTGGAACAGGGCACCACCATCGCGGTGGCCCGGGACACCGCGTGGCGGCGGCTCCGGGCCGTCCACGGCTGGCTGCTGATCTTCGACAACGCGACGGACGGCGCGGACCTGGCACCCTGGCTGCCGCCGGAGACCGGGCATGTGATCGTGACCTCGCGCAGCAGCGCGTTCGCCGGGGTGGCCACGCCGGTGGAGGTCGACGTGTTCTCCCGGGCCGAATCGGTCGACATGTTGCGCCAGCATCTGCCCACCGTCGCCGACACCGACGCCGACCGGCTCGCCGCGCAACTCGGCGACCTGCCGCTGGCGCTCGCGCAGGCCACCGGCCTGATGGCGGAAACCCGCATGGGTGTGGCCGACTATCTGACCGAACTGGCCGAGCACACCGCCCAACTCCTGCGGATGGGCGCCGTGGTCGGCTATCCGGCGCCGCTGGCCGCCGCGATCGAGGTGTCACTGACCCAGTTGACCGCCAACGACGACACCGCGGGCGTGCAACTCCTCCACATGTGCGCCCATCTCGCCCCGGAGCCGATCCCGCTGCGCTGGTTCGCCGACGCTCCGGACGGCGTCCTGCCCGAGCCGCTGGCCACGGTGGCCGGTGCCCGATTGGCGTTCCGCAACACGCTGGCCCGGCTGGCGCGGCTCGGCCTGGTCCGCCTGGACGAGCACACCGTTCAACTGCACCGGCTCACCCAGGCCGTGCTACGGGACCTGGCCACCCCGGCCGAACGGCAGGACCACCGGCAGCGGTCCGAGCGGCTCGTCGCCGCCGGCGAACCCGACAACGACGGCACCGACCCGCTCTCCTGGCCGGCCTGGGCGGAGCTGCTGCCGCACCTGCTCACGCTCGACCCCGCGACCGCCGGCCCGGATCTCCGCGACACCGCCTGCAACGCGGCGTGGTACCTCCTCATGCACGGCGACTACCACACCGGACTGCCGCTCGCGGAGCGCTGGCACCGACAGTGGCGGTCGCGCCTGCATCCCGACGACGAACACGTCCTGTGGATGGCCAGCCAGGTCGCCACGGCCTACCGATTCACGGGCCGGTACAAGCAGGCCCGCCACCTGCACGAGGACATCCACGAAGGGTCCCGCCGCACCCGCGGCGACGATCATCCCAACACGCTGAGCTCCGCCAACAACCTCGCCGGCAACCTGGCCGAGCTGGGCGAGCACGAGCGAGCCCGCCAACTGCACGAGGACACCCTCGAACGTCGCCGCCGAATCCTCGGCGACGACCACCCCGACACCCTGACCTCTGCCAGCAACCTCGCGAGCAGCCTGGCCGACCTGGGCGAGTACGAGGAGGCCCGCCAACTCCACGAGGACACCCTCGAACGTCGCCGCCGAATCCTCGGCGACGACCACCCCCACACGCTGAGCAGCGCCAACAACCTCGCCAACAGCCTGGCCCGCCTGGGCGAACACGAGCAGGCCCGCCAACTACGGGAAGACCTCGTCGACCGCCGGCGAGCCCGCGCCGACAACCACCCCGACACCGCCGGATGACCGACAGCCATTCCGGCGCCTGTGCTTTAGCGGCGGGTTAAGGATCGCCGCCCGGAGTCGTCCCCGGACCGGTCGTCCTCCTAGCATCGGGCGGTGCGCCTGAAATCCGCCCTCCCCCTGCTCGCCCTCGCTCTGGCCACCGCCACGTTGCCCGCGTGCGGCGGCGGCACCGACCCGGCCGACCCGCCCGCCCCGGTCGCCGCCACCGGCACGCCGTCCGCCCCGGCCGTCGACGCGCCGGCCACCTCGCCGAGCGCCCGCGCCGGTCTGGGCAGCGCCAGGCCGAGTCCCAGCGCCGCCAAGGCAACGCTGCTGCGCGCCGGCAACCCGGACGGGAAGGCCACGGTGCCGGCCGAGGCGCGGGCGGTGGACACGTCACACCCGACCCGTACCGTCGGCACCGGCACCCCGGCGAGCTGCACCTCGGCGGCGGTGGTGAAGGCGGTGGCGGCGGGCGGCATCATCACGTTCGACTGCGGTCCGGCACCGGTGACCATCACCATGACGGCCACCGCGAAGGTAGTGAACGCGCACGGCCCGCGCATCGTGCTCGACGGCGGCGGCAAGGTCACGCTCAGCGGCGGTGGCAGCCGGCGGATCCTCTACATGAACACCTGCGACCAGGCCCAGGGCTGGACCACCTCGCACTGCCAGAACCAGGAGTTCCCGCAGCTCACCGTGCAGAACCTGACGTTCACCGGCGGCAACTCGACGGGTGAGAAGACCGAGGGCGGCGGGGGTGGCGCGATCTTCGTCCGCGGTGGGCGGGTGAAGGTGGTCAACTCGCGGTTCGTCGACAACCGCTGCGACCGCACCGGCCCGGACCTCGGGGGCGCGGCGCTGCGGGTGCTCAGCCAGTTCGACAACAAGCCGGTGTACGTGGTGGGCAGCACGTTCACCGGCGGGGTGTGCGCCAACGGCGCGGCGCTGAGCAGCATCGGCGTCTCGTGGACGGTGTTGAACAGCGTCTTCCGCGACAACCGGGCGGTCGGCACCGGCGCGAACCCGGCCCGGGGCGGCACGCCCGGCGGCGGCAGCGGCGGCGCGATCTACTGCGACGGCAACGAGTTCACGGTGAAGCTCGCCGGCACCGTCGTCGAGAACAACAGCGCCAACGAGGGCGGCGGGGCTGTCTTCTTCGTCAGCAACAACCGCACCGGCACCATGTCGATCACCAGTTCGACCCTGCGGCGGAACCCGAGCAAGGGCTTCGAGACGAAGGGGTTCCCGGGGATCTTCTTTCTCGGTGCGCGCCCACCGTCGGTCAGCTCCTCCCACCTCTCGTGAGACCGAAGGCGGGGGCCCTTCTTAACGCCTCCGGTAGAGAAGGGGCCCCCTCTCACACCCTCGATGGGGAGTGTGGATCAGTAGGGGTTGGGGTGGCCGGGGAGGCGGCCCCGGGGGAGGGCGGCCGGGCGACCGGGGAGGGTGGGATCCGTGGACAGAGGCGGGGACTTCGTGCCCGCTCTGGTGGACATGCCGGCGATGAGGTCCTTCAGGGCGGTTGCCGTGTCGACCCCGGGGGTCCAGCCCAGATCCGTCTCGGCCCGGGCGCTGGACATCAGGGGGACGTTCAACGCCAGGTCGAACCAGCCGACGTCCACCGGTTGCAGGCGCGCCCGCCAGGTCACCGCCGCCGCGGCACGCAGCACCGGCACCGCCACCGGCACGGTCCAGCCGTGGAAGTGCCGCGCCACCAACTGCGGCGTGAGCACCGGGTCGGTCGCCACGTTGAACGCGCCGCGCGCGTCCCCCACGACCGCCCGGGCGTACGCGTCCGCCACGTCGTCGGCGTGCACCGCCTGCATCCGCAGCCGCCGGTGCGACGGCACCAGCGGGATCCGGCCGTAGCGCAGCAGCCGCACCGGCGCCAGCGGGCCGAGGAAGTAGCGGCTGATCTCCGTACCGGCCTCGCGCTGGAAGATCAGCCCCGGCCGCAGCCGGACCACCCGCAACTCCGGGTGCTCCCGCTGTACACCGTCCAGCAGCGCCTCCACCTCCGCCTTGTCCCGGCTGTACGAGGAGGTCGGCACTCCGGTCGCCGGCCAGTCCTCGCTGACCGGGTGGTCCTTCGGGCCGGGCGCGTAGGTGCCGACCGACGAGGCGTACACCAGGGCGGGAACGCCGGCCCGGACGGTGGCCTCGATGACCGCGCGGCTGCCGCCGACGTTGGTCCGGTAGAGCGTGCGCCGGTCGTGGCTGGGCTGGATCTGCCAGGCCAGGTGCACCACCGCCCGCGCCCCGGCGAAGATCCGCACCAGTTCGTCGGCCGCGCCGGGCGCGCCGATGTCGCAGGAGTGCCACCGCACGTCGTCGTACGGCTCACCGGCGTCCGGCCCGGGCAGCCGGCGGGCCACCCCGACCAGTTCCGCCCCCGGCTCCTGCCGCAGCCGGCGGAGTACGGCGGTCCCCACGTTGCCGGTGGCCCCCACGATCACTATGCGCATACTCGGTGCGGTACCCGCTGAACCGGACGACAACCGCTCGGGGACGGGCGGCCCTCAGGTGGCGGACGACGCCGGGCCGACGCGCGCCCGGAATCCGAGGGCCCAAAATTCATCACGTGAATCCGGTTACGTCGATGCGAATTGTTGCTTTCATCCGCGCGGCGGCCTCCCGCAATTACCGACGAACATCAGCGGCAGACCCGCTATCGTCAATCCGGCGCCTGAACTGTGCACCGAAGCCAGTTCTTCTTGAAATGTAAGACAGTTGAGGCATTTGCACCGATTGATGCGAGAAGGGCTACCGCAGCGTATTGTAGGCTACTGATCACGGAGCGCAAGCGGGGGAGATGCTGGATGAGCCTACGACTACTCGGTCCGATAGAGATGATCGATGGTGAACGATCGATGAACCTGGGCGGAACACGCCAGCGGATCGTCCTGGCGATGTTGGGCCTCAACAACAGTCGCGTGGTTCCCATGGATCAGCTCATCGACGCGGTGTGGGGTGAGGACCCGCCGAGCACCGCCCGGGGCCAGATCCAGATCTGCATCTCCGCCCTCCGCCGCCTCTTCGACGCCATCTCCCGGCCCGGCGCGATCAGCACACGCCCGCCCGGCTACCTGCTCCAACTGGACAACGCGGACGTGGACGTGTTCCGGTTCACCGCGCTGGTTCGCGACGCGCGGCGACAGGCGGACGCGGGCGCCAAGGCCGACGCCTGCGCCACACTGCGTACCGCGCTCGCGCTCTGGCGTGGTGACGCCCTCGCCGACATACCGAGCGCGACGCTCCAACGGGCCGCCACCGTGCTGGCCGACCAGCGGATCGCGGCGATCGAGGAACGCATCCAACTCGATCTCGAACTCGGCGGGCACCAGAAGGTCGTCAACGAGTTGCAGATCCTGGTCGGGGAGCACCCGCACCGTGAGCGCCTGCACTGTGCGCTCATGCTCGCGCTCTACCGCAACGGGCGACAGGTCGACGCGCTCAAGGCAGCCCGAGCGGCGAGGCAGGTGCTCAGCGACGAACTCGGTCTCGATCCCAGCGAGGAGTTCCAACGCCTGGAACGGGCCATCCTGCAACGCGACCAACTGCTCGGCCCCGCCGACGAGCGATCGGTGCCGCCGGTGGCGCCGTCGCCGTCGAGGCCGGCCCCCGCGTCACCGCGAAACACGATGACGGTGCTGCCTCGCCAACTGCCCGCCAGCATCAGCGACTTCGTCGGCCGGGACGCGGAACTCGATCGGATTCGCGGTCTGTTGAGCCGCGAGCCGGACGGCGTCCGCGACTCACGGGGCATGCCCATCGTGGTGATCTCCGGAAAGGACGGCGTGGGCAAGTCCAGCCTCGCCATCCGCAGCGCCCATGAACTCAGCGACCACTATCCCGACGGCCAACTCTATGCCGACCTGCGGTCCCGGGACCGGCAGGACCACACGGCCGAACTCCTGGCCCGGTTCCTGCGCGCACTCGGCGCCACCGGCTCGGCGATCCCGGAGGACGTCGAGGAACGGGGTGAGCTCTACCGGAGCATGCTCTCCGGCAAACGGCTGTTACTGGTCCTCGACGGCCTGCCGTCGGATCTTCAGGTGCTCCCACTCCTGCCGGGAAGCTCGTCCTGTGCCGTGTTGATCACCAGCCGGGTACGCCTCACCGGCCTGCCCGGCGCCCGGCAGGTCGACCTCGACGTGTTCGACTTCGCCGAGTCGGTCGAGATGTTGACCGCGATGATCGGGCCGAAGAGGATCGCCGCCGAGCGGAGGCACGCCTCGGAGCTGGCCGAGCTCTGCGGTGGCCTGCCGCTCGCACTGCGGATCGCCGGCGCGCGGCTGGCCTCACGCCCGCACTGGCGTCTCAGTGGGCTGGTCCTCCGGCTACAGGACGAGGCGAACCGACTGGACGAGTTCACCCACCACGGGCTCGAGCTGCGCTCCAACATCGAGTTGGCCTACCGGGCGCTCGACGCCGCGAGCCAGCGGCTGTTCCGGCTCTGCGCGGTGATGCAGGCCCCCGACTTCCCGAGCTGGACGGCGGCAGCGCTGCTGGACACCAGCCCCTTCAAGGCCGAGGACATCCTGGAAAGCCTGGTGGACGCCCAACTCGTCGACATCGTCCAATATCCCGACGCGGCGCCCCGCTATCGACTGCACGACCTGATCCGGGTCTTCGCGGCCGAGAAGTTGACCGGGACGGAGACCGGAACGGAGCGTACGGCGGCGTTGACCCGGGTGTTGGGCGGCTGGTTGGCCCTCGCCGAGCAGGCACACCGCAGCGACTACGGGGGCAACTACACGACCCTGCACGGCACGGCGGACCGGTGGAGTCTCGACCCCGCCCAGGCCGCCACGCACATCGGTGACCCGGCCGACTGGTGGGAGACGGAGCGGCGGGCACTTGTCGCCGCCGTCCAGCAGTCCGCCGAAGCCGGTCTGGACGAACTCTGCTGGGATCTGGCGTTGGGCGCGGTCAGTCTGTTCGAGTCCAAGGGTTACTTCGACGACTGGCGGGAGTGCGCCACCACGGCCTACGCCTGCGCCGAACTGGCCGACAACCGCATCGGCATGGCGGCCATGCGCTACTCGCTCGGCACGCTGCACATGTTCCAGGCCCGTCTCGCCGAGGCGGACGGATGTTTCACCACCGCGCTGGAGATCTTCACGGAGGAGGGGATGGAGCACGGCGCCGGCCTGGTGCTGCGCAACGCCGCGTACGTGGACGGCCTGCGCGGTGACACCGCGGCGATGCTCGACAAGTACGCCCGCTCGTTGGAGATCATGCGACGGGTCGGCGACCGCGTGGGCGAGGCGCACATCATGCGCAGCCTGGCGCGCCACCGGATCGATGCCGGCGACCACGAGGGGGCGCTCGACCTGCTCGGCCAGGCTCTGGACATCTGCCGGGAGACCGGCTGCCTGCGGGTGGAGGCACAGGTGCTGTACCGGTTCGCCGAGGTGTACCTCGCCACCGACCAGATCGCCCTGTCGCGGCGGGCGCTCTACCAGGCCCTCCGCATCGTCCGGGACCTCGGCGACCGGATCGGCGAGACCCACGCCCTCTACGGCCTGGGCATGCTCCGGTACCAGGAGGGGCGACCGGACAACGCCGCGAAGATCCTGACCCACACCCTGAACCGGTCCCGGCGCCTCGGGGAGCGGCTGGTCGAGGCGAAGTCGCAGTACTTCCTGGGGAAGATCGCCCTCGCCACCGGTCGTGCCCCGGTCGGCGTGGAGCATCTCCGCACGGCGTGCGACCTGTTCCAGCAGCTCGGCTCGACCATGTGGTACGACCGGGCCGCCTCGTTGCTGGCCCAGGCGGAGGAGTCGGGCTCCCGCGGGACCCGCCCGATGGTCCCGGCGGGAAGCTGAGTCCGGGCCGGCCCTCCCCCCGGCCCCGCACCACCGAAACGCCACCGGTCCCGGCGGCACCCCCTCCGGGGTGCCGCCGGGACCGGTGGCGTCAGGCGTGGTTCACCAGTGCGTGTCCTCCACGCAGACGCCGAGTTCGGGGCTCCAGTGCGTGTCCATGGGGCAGTCCCCGCCGGCGGTCGGCACTCCGGACATCGACACGTCTGCGCTCACCGTTGCGACGCCGAGGGCCAACGCGAGAGCGGCGACGGCGAGAACGGACCTGAGGACGGTGGGAACGAACGTGCGGGTGATGAGCATCTCGGTTTCCTCCCGGTGCGGCGCTGGCTGCGTTCTGCTCACACCAGACCGGCCGGCGCTATCGCCTCGGCCTCCGATCGCTGTTCGTCATCGGGCGTCGACCGATAGTCGTCGGAAAGCCGTCCGATAGGACCGGCTCCCACGGTGGGACTCGCAAACGAGACGACCACCGGAGGGACATCCGATGGAGAGCCTGATTCCCGGCCCGTGCGCCGGCCGCATACGAGGCGCCGACGTGCGGGACCCGGTCGACGTGCTGACCGAGCGGCTGATGACCAGCGGGTCCCTCCTCCCGGCCGACCACCGGGACGCGGTCGGGTGCGAGCCCTCGCCCGGATACTGGTCGGCGCTGCTGGCCGCCCTGGCCGCCCGGTACCTGCTGGACTCCGAGGTGATCACGGCGGCGGTCATCGGACCGAGGCTCACCGTCCAGACGCACACCCTGGTCCTCGCCCGGCACGTCCCGCCCATCAGTCACGTCGCGGTGTGCCTGACCGACGCGCCGCCGCCGGAGGTCACCGACGCCGATCCCACCCACGGCGCGGTCCCGTTCCGGTCGCTCATCGACCCGTGGGTGATCGACGAACTGGAGTTGGCCGGCATCGTGGTGGTCCGGGCCACCACGCCCGGGCGGTCCGCGTTCGGGGCGAACCTCGTGGTCGTCACCGGCCCGGCCGATGGCGGCGCGCTTCCCCTCGGCGACGGAGAGGTGCGCCTGGCCCGAGGCGCGTTGCTCGTCAACGCTTCGGGCCGGGACCTGCCACCGCAACTGGCCGGGCAGGTCGGGCCGGTCTTCGTCGACGACATGTCCCTGCTGGCGCGGGCCGCCGAGCACGGTCTCACCCGGCCGGCGCGACCACGCGGCGGCCATCGGCCCAGCTACCGGCTGGTGGGAGACCTGCGTGAGGTGGTCCTCGCCGAACACGTCGGGCGCACCGACCCGGAGCAGGTCCTGCTCGTCGAGCTGTTGAGCAACGCCGTGCCGGGACTCTGCTGACCCCCGTACCCCCTGCCGCTCCTCAACCCCGGGCGGCCAGGACCGGTCACCCCGCGGTGACCACCCACAACCCACCCCGCCGTCCCGGCTCCCGCCGGCGGCACCGACGAAAGGAACGCCATGTCCTACGAGGCCGAGATCCGGGACTTCATCGTCACCGGCTTCGCCCCCGACATCCCCGCGGGGCTGCTCGGGGACGACGTGGATCTGCTGGACACCGGGATCGTCAACAGCCTGGGGCTGCTACGCCTCATCGCCTGGGTCGGGGACCGATACGGCATCCCCGTCGAGGAGTTGGACATCTCGCCCACCCAGTTCAGTTCGGTCGCCTCCATCGCCGCCTTCGTCCAGAACGCGCACAGCCCGGTCTGAAAGCCCGTCGGCACCTGCCTCCGCGGGTGCCGTTGCGACGCAGAGAGCAACGAATCCAGGAAGGGAACCGAAATGATCGTCAAGACCAGGTCCGCCGTTCCGGCCGTCGACTGGGGCAACGGCACGAGCTTCCGGCTGCTCGTGGCAAGGGACAACATGGGCTTCGCCGTCGCCCACACGGTGGTCACGGCCGGCTCGAAGTCGCCGTTGCAGTACCGCAACCACCTTGAGGCCTGCTACTGCATCTCCGGCCGCGGCCAGGTGATCTCCGACGGTGTCACCTACGACATCGAGCCCGGCGTCATCTACGCCCTCGACCAGCACGACGAGCACTTCCTCATCGCCGATCCCGAGCAGGACATGGAATTGATCAGCGTGTTCAACCCGCCGCTGCGCGGCGACGAACGGCACAACCTCGATGCGGACGGCTTCTCCGAGTACTAGCCGGCGCGCCTCCGGGACCGGTCGGTCCCGGAGGCGCCGCCATCCGTCCGCCCCCTCAACAACACGAGTCACAGAGGAGCAACAGATGGACGAGAACTTCTCGCTCTCGGCGGAGACCGCCGACGCGCTGGCCTCCGGCCGTCCCGTGGTCGCCCTCGAGTCGTCCGGCGTCGTCCACGGCTTGAGCTGGCCGCTCAACCTGGAAACCGCGCTCGACATGGAAAAGGCGATCCGGGCGGCCGGCGCCGTCCCGGCCCGGACCGGCATCGTCGACGGCCGCTTCGTGATCGGGATGTCCGAGGAGCAGGTCGAGATCTTCGCCAGCACTCCCCAGATACCCAAGGTCGGCACCCGCGACATCGGACCGGTCCTCGCCGGCGGCGGCCATGGCGGGACCACCGTCTCGGCCACCCTGGTCGCCGCCGCGCACGTCGGCATCGAGGTCTTCGCGGTGGCCGGTATCGGCGGCGTGCACTTCGGCGCCGAACGGAGCTTCGACATCTCCGCCGACCTGGTCGAGTTCACCCGGCGCCGGGTCACCGTCGTCTGCGCCGGAGCGAAGTCTCTGCTGAATCCGGCGCTGACGATGGAATACCTGGAGACGCTCGGAGTGCCGGTCGTCGGCTATCGCTGCGACGACTTCCCGGCCTACTACAGCATCTCCAGCGGAGTCCGTAACCCCCGCCGGATCGACGACCTCGCCGAACTGGCCAGGGCGGTCCGGCTGCACTGGGCGGTCGGCAACGACAGCTCCTTCCTGGTGACCCACCCGATCGACGACCTGGATGCCCTTCCGTCGGACGAGATCTACGTGCTGGTCCGGCAGGCGCAGGCGGAGGCGGAGGCGGCCGGGGTGCAGGGCCCGGCGATGACGCCGTACATCCTCTCCCGGGTCTCGGCGGCGACCAACGGCCGTACCGCCGCGGCGAACCGGTCGGTGCTGCTCTCCACAAGCGCTCTCGCCGCCGAGGTCGCCGTCGCGCTGCGGGAGGACCGGTGACCACCGCGATCCTCTTCGACGTCGACGGAACCCTTGTCGACACTCCGGCCGGCATGGCCGACGTGCTGCACGCGGTCGTCGCCGAGCACGGCCGGACCGCCACCGACGAGCAGGTACGCCGTACCATCGGCCGCCCGCTGGCCGCCTCCCTGGCGGGGCTGCTCGCCCGACCGGCCGACCACCCCGAGGTGGAACGGGCCGTGGACCGGGCGCGGGAACTGTTCACCGAGACGGTCGTCCCGAACGCGGCCAAGCTGGTGTTTCCCGGCGTGCCGGAGTTGCTGACCGCCCTGCGCGACCGTGGTCATCCGTTGGCGGTGGTCACCAGCAAGGTGCGGCCCAGCGCGATCGAGCTGCTGACCGCCACCGGTCTGCTGGACGCCTTCGACTGCCTGTCCTGTCACGGGATGGCCGCACGCGGCAAGCCGCACGCCGACCTCGCGCTGCTGGCGGCGGACACGCTCGGTGTGCCGCCCGCCCGGTGCGTCGTCGTCGGTGACGCGGTGGACGACGTCCGGATGGCCAACGCGGCCGGCATGGTCCCGTTCGGGGTCACCACCGGTGTGGCCAGCCGGGTCGAACTCCTGCTCGCCGGCGCCCGCGCGGTGTTCACCAGCCCGGCCACGCTCGGCCCGGCGCTGCTGCTCACCTCCGACACCCGTTCCGTCCGACCGCTACCAGAGGTGATCTGACCATGCCCTCCGCCGCCCGCTACCGCGCCGCCACCGGCAGGCCGACATCCGCTGCCGGCACCCTCGCCATCCTGGCGATCGCCCAGTTCCTGATCGCCCTCGACTACTCCATCGTCTACATCGCCCTGCCCCGTATCGGCGCCGACTTCGACCTGAGCGAGAGCGCCATCCAGTGGGTGGTCAGCGGCTACGCCGTCTTCTTCGCCGGTTTCCTGATCGTCGGTGGCCGAGCCAGCGACCGGTTCGGTTCCCGGAACCTCTTCATCGCCGCGATGGCAGTCTTCGGGCTGGCCGCGCTCGCCGGCGGTCTCGCCACCGCGCCGGCGCTGCTGCTGGTGGCCCGAGCGGTCCAGGGCGTGGCCGCGGCGGCGCTCCAACCGGCGGTCATCGCGCTGATCAACACCTCGTTCGCCGCCGGTCCGGCCCGTAACCGGGCGCTCGGTGTCTGGGGCACGGTCGGCGCGTCCGGTCTCGCCGCCGGTGTGGTGATCGGGGGGCTGCTGAGCACCGTCTCCTGGCGCTGGGTCTTCCTGATCAACCTGCCACTGGCCCTCATCTGTGCGCTGGCCGCGCCCCGCCTGCTGCCTCGACTGCGCCCACCGGTCGGGCACAACCAGTTGAACGTGCCGAGCGCGATCCTCTGCACCGGCACGGTGCTCGCCACCGCCCTGGCCCTGACCCGGGCCTCCAGCGACGGTTGGACGTCCGGCGGCACGGTCGCCATGTTCGTGCTCGCCGCCGTGCTCCTGGGCGGGTTCGTCATCTGGGAACGGACCAGCACCCAGCCGCTTGTGGACCCGCTGCTGCGGCGGACCCGTTCGCTCCTGGTGGGTTGCGGGTCGACCGCCCTCTACATGGCCAGCGTCGGAAACCAGTTCTTCGTGCTCACCCTGCTCCTCCAGCAGTTGCGCGGATACGGTCCGATCGCGGCCGGCATGGCGTTCCTGCCGATGGCGGTGGCGATCGCCGTGGCCAACTCCGTCGCCGCCCGGATCGTCTCCGTGCTCGGCGTCCGGATGGCCCTGACCCTGGCGTTCGTCGGCAACGCCGCCGGCCTGCTGCTGCTGGCGACCCAGGTGCACGGGGAGAACTACCTGCTGCACCTGCTCCCCGGTCTGCTGATCACCGGCTTCGCGCACGGCGTCACGTACGTGTCGATGTTCATCGCCGGGACCGCCGAGGTGGCCGACCGCAACCAGGGTGTCGGCAGCGCCCTGATGACCACCTCCCAGTACATGGCCGGCGCTCTCGGGATCGCGGTGCTGGTCCTGGTGCTCGGCCCCGACCCGGACGCGCAGAGTTTCGGTGCCGCGTTCCTCACCACCGCCCTGGCGGCGGGCGCGGGCGCGGTCCTGGCCTTCTTCGGGCTGCCCGCCCGGAGCGCCGGCGGCGCCGCCCGGGCCTCGGACGACCGCGGGGCCACGGAGGTCGGGCCCGACACCGGTGCGGGTGACCAGCCGATCCACCGGCTGGTCCCGGAGTTCGGGGAGAGTCGGCGATGAGGGCCTCGGCATGGGTCGCCCAGCTCGGCGTGCTGGTGGTGCACAACGACCCGGTGGTGGAGGCGGAGCTGTGGGGCCGGGCACCGGCCGGGGTCACCGTGCACGCCGCGCGTTTCGAGAGCCCGACGAGCACCGGCGCGGAGTACACCGAGGAAAGCTGGCAGCGTCTCATCGCCCAGCCGGACATCCGGCGGGGGCTGGTCCAGCTCGGCCAGATGGACCTGACCGCGATCTGCCTCTGCTTCGCGTCGGCGAGCTTCTTCGGCGGCTTGGAGTTCGACGCCGGCTTCTCCGCCGCCGCCACGGACCTGGCGGCCGGGACCCCGGTCTACACCGCCGGGGAGGCGATCCGGGCCGGACTTGTCGAGTTGGGCGTACGTCGGCCGCTGGTGTTGGTGCCGCCGTGGTTCACCGACCCGACCTTCGCCGCGGCGCGGCGGTATCTCAGCGCGGCGGGCTTCGAGGTGGCCGGGCTGCTGCACTACCGCCTCGACACCGGGTGGAACGCGGTGGAACGACACCGCATCTTCGACCGGGGTGGCCGCTGGGCGGTCGACCCGGACGAGGTCTGCCGGCAGGTGGCCGCCCGTTTCCCGGCCGACGCGGACAGCGTGCTGATTCCCGGTAGCGGATTCCGCTCGTGGGACGCGGTGGCCCGCCTGGAGGCCGGCTTGGGCGTCCCGGTGGTCACCTCCAACCAGGCGTGTCTGCATCGACTGCTCACCGTCGCCGGTCTGGACCGGCCCGTGCCCGGCGGCGGCCGACTGGTCGACGCCAGCACCTGATCCCACCCCCGTTCGGCTGCCGCCCCGCGACGCCGACACGACGACGAACGACAGGAGAGATCGTGCCCACCACATCGTTCTGTACCGCCTTTTACCGACAGGTCCACGACCGGCCCGAGGCACCGGCGCTGTCCTGGGCCGGAGACCAGATCAGCTATCGCCGGCTGGCGGAGCTGGTCCGCGACACCCGCGCCGCGCTCGACGAGCTGCATCTGGACGCCGAGGTGCCGCTGTGCGTCCCGGCGGTCAAGTCGCCGGAGACCGTCGCGCTGCTGATCGCCGCGTTCGAGCTGGACCGTCGGGTGCTGCTGCCCCCCGCCTCCCTGGGCCCGGAGTCGCTGGCCGGCGTCTGCGCCGCGGTCGGCTGCGCCGACATCCTCGGCGCCAGCGCCGACGGTCTGACGGTCCGGCCCAGTGGGGCGGCCGGTCGGGCCATGCCCGGGGCCGGGATGTTGCTCACCACCTCCGGCTCGACCGGTACGCCGAAGGTGGTCGAGCTCGCCCCGGACGGGGTGGACCCGTTTCTGACCTGGGCGGCCGGGGCCTTCGACATCGGGCCCGACGCCCGGGTGCTCAACTACGCGCCGCTCAACTTCGACCTGTGCCTGCTGGACGTGTGGACCGCGTTGGCGACCGGCGCCTGCGTGGTGATGGTGGACCCGGAACGGGCCGTCGACGGTCCGTGGCTGGCGGAGCTCTGCCGGGAGCAGGCTCCCACGGTGGTGCAGGCCGTCCCGCTGTTCTTCCGGCTGGTCACCGACGCCGGTGGCCGGTTCCCCGGGGTACGGGACGTACTGCTCACCGGGGACGCCGTGCCGCCGCCCCTGCTCGACCGGATCGGGCAGGCCTTCCCCCACGCGCGGTTGTGGAACGTCTACGGCTGCACCGAGACCAACGACAGCTTCCTGCACCGGGTGGAGCCGGCCGAGGTGCGGGCGCTGGGCGGGACGCCGATCGGTCGCCCCATCGACGGGGTCGAGGTGTCCGTGGTGGACGCCGACGGCGCGGAGGTGACCGGTGCCGGCGTGGGTGAGCTGGTGGTCCGCACCCCGTTCCGGGCCCGGGGCTACCTGGACGCGGGGCCGAACGCCGCGCGCTGGCGGGACGGCTGGTTCCGCACCGGCGACCTCGTCCGGCGCGACGCCGCCGGGTTGTTCTTCCTCGCCGGCCGCAACGACGACCAGGTCAAGGTGCGCGGCGTCCGGACCAACCTGAAGGAGGTGGAGCAGGTGATGCTGACGCACCCGGAGGTGCTGGAGGCGGCGGTGCTCGCCGTGCCGGACGCGGAGGCCGGCAACGTCCTGCACGCGGTGGTCCGCCCCCGTGCGGCCTCGGACGTCAACGGGCTGCACCTGCGGTTGCACTGCGCGGCGGCGCTGCCCCGTACGGCCATTCCTGGCGTGTTCGTGCTCGTCGACGACGCGCTACCCCGGACATCGACCGGAAAGGTCGACCGCAACGTGCTGCGGGCGCGGCGCGAGCGGACGCCCTCCGGCGCCACCGAAGGGCGGTGACGAAATGATCAACTGGACCGATGAGCAGCGCGAGCTGCGCGGCCTGGCCGAGGAGCTGGGCGCCGCCGCGGGCGACGGGCACCTGGGCCGGGACACCGACCGGGAGTTCGGCTTCGCGGCCTGGAAGCTGATCCGGGAGACCGGCCTGCTCGGGCTGCCGTTCGACGAACGGTGGGGCGGGCTGGGCCAGGATCTGCTGACCACCATGTACGTCCTGGAGGGGCTGGGGTACGCCTGCCGCGACGGCGGGTTCAGCTTCTCCGTCTCCACCCACATCGTCAGCACCGGCGTGCCGCTGCAACGGTTCGGGTCCGCCGAGCTCAGGCAGCGCTACCTGCCGCGGGTCAGCGACGGATCCGTCATCGGGGCGCACGCCATCACCGAGCCGTCGGGTGGCTCCGACGTCATGGGCATGCGCACGACAGCGGTTCGCGACGGCGATCACTACGTGCTCAACGGCAGCAAGGCGTTCGTCACCAACGGCCCGATCGCCGACGTGATCGTCGTGTACGCCCTGACCGGCAAGCGAGGTAGCCCGGCCGCGCTCACCGCGTTCCTGGTGGACCGGGACACGCCGGGCCTGGTGGTCGGACCGCCGGTGGCGAAGATGGGCCTGACCACCTCTCCCTTCTCGGAGCTGTTCTTCGACGACTGCCGGGTCCCGGTGACGAACGTGATCGGTTCGCCCGGCGCCGGCTTCCTGGTCATGGATCACGTCATGAAGTGGGAGATCCTCTGCTCCTTCGTGATCAATGTGGGCGAGATGCAGCACCGGCTGGAGCGCTCGATCGAGTACGCCCGGTCCCGGATGCAGTTCGGTCAGCCGATCGGCTCGTTCCAGTCGGTGTCGAACCGGATCGTCGACATGCACATCGCGGTGGAGAACGCCCGCAAGTGGCTCTACGACACCGGGCAACGCCACGTCGACGGCGAGAACGTCACAGTCGACATCGCGGCCAGCAAGTTGATCACCAGCGAGAGCAACGTCGCCGTCGCACTCGCCGCCGTCCAGGTCTTCGGCGGCTACGGCTACACCAGTGAGTACGGCCTTGAGAAGGACCTGCGCAACGCCGTCGCCGGAACCATCTATTCCGGCACCTCCGACGTCCAGCGCCAGCGAATCGCCCGGATGCTCGGCCTCTGACCCCCGGCACCCCCCTTTCCGTCCACATCCCTGGAGGACCACCCCATGTCCGTGTCGACCACCCTCACCCACGCACCCCTGCTCACCGCCACCGAGTTCATCGACCACGAGTCCGAGGTCGTCCGCGACTTCGTCGCCCGGCACCTGCCCGACGCGCCGGAGGCGACTCCGACCGAGCGGGCGGTCGCCCTCTACTACGCCGTCCGCGACGGCATCCACTACGAGGTGTACGGGGCCGACCTGTCCCGCCACGGCCTCCGTGCCAGCTCCACGATCACCAGGGGCACCGGCTTCTGCGTCCACAAGTCCATCGTGTACGCCGCCGCGCTGCGGGCGGTCGGCATCCCGAGCCGGATCTACTACGGCGACGTCCGCAACCACCTCGCCTCCCCGCAGCTCGAGGAGCTGATGGGCGGCAACATCTTCACCTTCCACAGTCTGACGACGGTCTACCTGGAGGGCCGGTGGGTCCGGGCCACCCCGGTGTTCAACCGGATGCTCTGCCGGCTCTACCGGATCAAACCGCTGGAGTTCGACGGGCGCACCGACTCGATGTACCACCCCTACGACGACGAGGGGCGCCGGCACATGGAGTTCCTCCGCGAGCACGGCGAGTTCGACGACGTCCCGTACGACATGGTCGTCGGCGGCATCCGCTCCGCCCACCCCAAGCTCTTCGCCAGCCGGTACGCCACCGCACGCGGCTCGCTGGTGGCCGATGCGACGGTTCGGGGAGGTGCGTGATGGGCGGAACGGACGTGGCGACGGCCCCCGTACACGCTGCCGCCCGGCGGGACACGGTCGACCTGGAGCTGGTCGTCCCGGCGTTCAACGAGGCCGCCCGACTGCCGGCCACGCTCGCCGAGGTGACCGCCTTCCTGGCCGGTCAACAGTGGCGGTCCCGGGTGGTGGTGGTGGACAACGGAAGCACCGATGACACCGCGACCGTCGTGAAGGCCGGCAAGTGGGACGCCGAAGTGGTGGTGGTCGGGTGCTCCCGGCCGGGCAAGGGCGCGGCGGTCGGGCGCGGAATCGCCGGCAGCAGGGCGCGCTTCGTCGGCTTCATCGACGCCGACCTTTCGACCCCGGTGCCGACCCTGATCCGGGCGGTCGACGCGCTGGAGGCCGGCGCCGCGGCGGCCATCGCGTCCCGGCACGCTCCGGGGGCCGAACTGGCCTGTCCGCAGCCGGTCGCCCGCAGGTTGGGCGGCTCGGTGTTCCGGGCGCTGGCGAGGCAGCTCGTTCCGGGCGTACACGACACCCAGTGCGGGTTCAAGCTCTTCGACCGGCCGGCCGTGCAGCGGGCCCTGCGCCGCTGCCACCTCAGCGGCTTCGCCTTCGACGTGGAGCTGCTGCGACAGATCCGTCGGGCCGGCGGCCGGATCACCGAGGTTCCGGTCGTCTGGACCGACGACGAGCGCTCCACGTTCCGCCCGCTGCGGGACGGACGGGCAGCCTTCGCCGACCTGTTCCGCCTCTACCGGGCGGACCTGCTCGGCACGGCCGGGGCGGGTGCACGGTGAACCCGCACCGGTCACACCCGGCGGACCGCCGGGTGCTGGTGCTCGGCGAACGCGACGCGCACCAGCCCGGCACCGCTGCCGCCGGGTGCTACCTGCACGAGGTCACCCGGCGCTGGGCGGCGGACGGCACCCAGGTCACCTGGGCCGCGCGCCGGCTTCCGGGCCGTCCCGAGCAGGAGACGATCGCGGGGGTACGGGTGCTGCGTGCCGCCCGACCGTTGAGCGCGGTGGCGCGTGCGGTGCGGGAGGGGGACCGCTTCGACGTGGTCCTGGCCGCCGGCGGGTCGATCGGCGCCCTGCCGCTGGTCGTCGGTCCTTCCGTGCCCGTGGTCGAGGTGGTGCACCGGACCGACCGCCACACCGGCACCCGCCCGGGCCAGCTCCTGGCCGGCGCGGTGGGCCGGTGGAGCCGGACGGATCGGGTGACCGTGGCGCTGTCGCCGTCGGCCCGGCACGACCTGCGCCGGCGGCTCGGCCTCCAGGGGCCGATCTTCGTGGTGCCGCCCGGCGCCACGACGCCCGCTCCGGATGGCGTCACACGACGCGCAACGGTCCCGACCGTCGTCGTCGAGGCCGACCTGGTCCCGCAGGAAGGGCTCGACGTCCTGCTCGACGCGCTGCCGGCCGTCGTGGCCGCGCTGCCGGACCTGCGGGTCGAGATCCTCGGCGACGGCCCGGACCTCGCGCGGCTGCGTCGGCAGGTGGAGACCCTACGGTTGGCCTCCTCGGTGACCCTGCACGGCCCGCTCGCACCGGAACTCCGGGACCGGTGGTGGCGTCGCGCCTGGTTGACCGCCTGCACCGGGACACGCGAGGGGCGCGGTTCCCGACTGCTCGACGCCGCCGCGTACGGGGTGCCCGGGGTGGCGCTGGCCGCTGCCGGCGCCCGGGACTTCGTGCGTCAGGGCCGCACCGGCGAGATCGTCAGCTCGCCCGACCGGCTGTCGGATGCGCTCGTCGGCCGACTCGTGGCGTTGGCCGACGACGAGGTCGCTCGCGGGTTCGCCGAAGCGTGCCGGGCCTGGGCCGCCCGGTTCACCTGGGACCGGACCGCCACTCTGCTCGCCGGCGTGGTCGAGCACCAGGTTCGGACGGCCCGATCCGGACCGACCCGCCGCCGGTCGGCCCGCCCGGACATCGCCACGCTCGTCAGATTTCCCGGGCGCGGGCCGGTGCCGGTCGGCGCCCTGCGCTCGACCGATGAGGTTGACGTGGCGGACGAGCAGGTCAACCTCCTGCTCAACGGATGCGACGAACTCGACGCCCTCGGGGTGCTGGATCGTCTCGGCGCGACCGGCGCCGAGCTGCGCCTCGCCGGCCACGACGAACTGCTGATCGGACCGCGTCCACTCCCGCCGATCCTGGCCGGACGCGCACCCCACCTTCCCCTTGTGACGGACAGGAGCTGAACCATGCAGACGACAGAGATCGAGTCGCGGCCACAGAGCCGACGGCTGAGCATCGGCACGATCGCGGCCGTGGTGATCGCCGCGTTCGCGCTGGCCGTGATCGCCGAGGCGATCTTCACCCGCGACCCGTACTGGGCCCTGCGGTGGACGGTGGACCTGAAGGTCTACCTGGCCAGCGGTGAGGCGGTGCGGCACGGCACCTCGCTCTACGACGTGGCGATCCAGAGCCCGCTGTACGGGCCGATGCCCTACCTCTACCCGCCACTGACCGCGATCCTCTTCTTCGTGCCGCTGTCCCTGTTGCCGATCGGCGCGGCGAGCCTGGTGTGGAACACGTTGTCGCTGATCGCCCTGGGTGGGGTCGCCTGGCTCTCGCTGGGCATCGCCGGAATCCGCACCCCGCGGACCCGGGCCGCGCTGACCCTGGTCGTGCTCGTCCTGGCCACCTGGCTGCTGCCGGTGCGGATCCAGCTCATCGCCGGGCAGATCAACATGTTCCTCCTGTTGCTGGTGCTGCTCGACTTCCGCGGCTACACCGGTCGTTGGCGCGGGCTGGGCATCGGGATCGCGGCCGGGCTGAAGGTCACGCCGTTGATCTTCATCGCGTACCTCGTGGTGACCCGGCAGTGGCGGGCGGCGGCCACCGCGACGGGTGCCTTCCTCGGCACGGTTGCCCTCGGGTTCGTCCTGCTGCCGGCGGACGCGGCGCGGTACTGGGGTGGTCTGGTGCTGCATTCGTCGCGGGCCGGCGGGGTGTGGGACACCCCGAACCAGTCGCTGTCCGGGGCCCTGGCCCGGGGGGTGTCGAGCACCCAGTTCGCGCACTGGTGGCTGGTGGTCCTGGCGATCGTGGCGGTCCTCGGGCTGGCCGTGGCCCGCTACGCCCACCAGCACGGCTCGGACTTTCTGGGCTTCTCCGCCGCCGCCGTCACCGGGCTGCTGGTCTCGCCCGTGAGCTGGGAACACCACTGGGTGTACGTGATCCCGCTGTTGGTCTGGCTCGCGGTCCGGGCCTACCGGGACCGTTCCGCCGGGCTGGCCGCGCTGACGGTCGCGCTGGCAGCGGTCTTCTCCGTCCGGGTCTTCTCGCTGTTGGGCATCCAGGAGTCGCCGCCGGCGCCGATGGCGCTGGCGGGCTGGGAGCAGGTGATCGCCGCGCTGTTCCCGCTCACCGGCCTGCTGCTCCTCCTGGCCGGGCCGATCTGGCTCCACCGGACCAGTCGGGTGCCGGTGGCCGAGCCCGCCGAACGGGTGCTGCTCCGTGAACCCACAGGTGCCGTGGCCGGTTAGACCGACCTGCCGGAGCTGCGGGGGACGACGTGTCGGCGTCGTCCCCCGCAGCATCGGCCCGTCCGCCGGTCGTGCGCCGGCCGCGCGTCGCGGAATGATCAGCCGGCTTCTGGTGGGGCGGTGCTGTCCCGGACGACCAGTTCGGTGGGGAGCAGCCTGTGTTCGGCGGCGATCGGACGGCCGGCGAGATTGTCCTGGATCGCGCGGCTGAGCGCCGCCGCCGCGAGCCGCCCCTTGGCCTGCACGTCCTGACGGACGGTGGTCAGGGTGGGCCGGATCTGCACGGCGAGCGGGTTGTCGTCGAAGCCGACCACCGACAGCTCGCCGGGAACGTCGATGCCGAGTTCCTCGGCACACCGGAGCGCGCCGTAGGCGACCGCGTCGGAGAAACAGAGCAGCGCGGTGGGCCGGTCGGGCCGGTCCAGGAGCAGCCGGGCACCCGCCTTCGCCTGCTCCAGGTCGGCGCCGCTCTGTCGCGCCATCAGGGGGTCGATGCCGGCCGCGTCGAGCGCGTCGCGCCACCCGAGCATCCGCTGGGTGGAGGCGTGCCCCTCGGCGGTGAGGTCGGCGGCGGTGACCAGGCCGTGCGTGCCATGCAGGCCGGACAGCAGCAGCCCGATCCGCCGGTGCCCCAGGTCGATCAGGTGCTGGGCGGCGGCCCGGGCGCCGGAGCGGTCGTCCACGTTGACGGCGGGGATTCCCTCGACCGGCAGTTGGTCGACGTAGACCAGGGGCAGCTTGCGGCGGGTGAGGAACTGGACGGCCGTCGACGTGGGATCGCACGAGTAGACAAGCGCGCCGTCGATCGCCACGTCCCGCGCCGGAATGATCGCGCCGTCGTCGGACGACGTCAGCAAGGTGAGTGACAGCCCGGTCGGGCCGAGTTCCTCCGCGACCGCGCCGAGGAAACTGGTGGCGACCAGATCGGTGAAGGCGAAACGGAGCGAGGAGGTCAGCACGATGCCCACGGCACCGGTGGTGCCCCTCGCCAGGGCGCGCGCCGCCGGATCGGGGCCGACGTAGCCCGCTTCCCGGGCGGCGGTGAGGATCCGCTCGCGTAGCGCCGCGGACAGTTGGTCGGGCTTGGAGAAGGCGTTCGACACGGTCATCCGACTCACGCCGACCCGGTCGGCGATCGTCTGCAGTGTCACCCGGGACGCCACGCCACCACCAGTCGTTCCCGCTGTGTCCGCCGTCAGGGTCGAGGGCGCCCTGACGGCGGATCGGTCTTCGGTCCGTCAGCCACCTGGGTCGACGGACGCCGATGCCTACCGGCTGGTATCAGGCTATCAAAGACCGCGATCAGGCCAGCTTGACCACTCTGGCGGCGCGAACGAGACGCTTGGCGACGGCGGCACGGACGACCTTGGCGCGCCGCGGCTTCTCCACGTGCGGGACGACCGGGGCGTCGGGGCGGGCGCTGGCGAATTCGTAGTCGACAGCGTTGATGGCGGTGACGAAGGCGGCGGGCATCTCCATGACGAACTCCTGACTCACCGAAGCTGTTTTCTATACCGGTACAGTAGCGAGGTTTTCTATACCGGTCAAGAAGCAATCCATGATCGGGGTGCCGTGCCAAAGTCCCATCGATCGGGTACGGGTGGAACCATGGCTTCCGCAAGTGGACTGACTGCCGGCGGCACCTCGTGACGGCCACCGGCACCTGGCCCCTCGTGCCCAGCGTGATCGCGTTGCTCGCCGCGCTGGTGGCGATCCTGTTCGCCGGTGGGGCGCTGGCCCGGACGGCAGACGAGCTGGCGGACCGGACCGGCATGGGTGAGGCGGTGGCCGGCGCGCTGCTGCTCGGCGCGGTCACCTCGCTGCCCGGCATCGCCACCACGATCATCGGTTCCGTGCGGCAGGACGCCGAGTTCGCCCTCGCCAACCCGATCGGTGGCATCGCGGTGCAGACGGTGTGGCTGGCGATCGCCGACCTGCTCTACCGCCGGTCCAACATCGAGCACGCGGCGGCTTCCCTGGAAAACGTCCTCCAGGCGATCGTCCTGGTGGCGTTGCTCTGCTTGCCCGTGGTGGCGTACGCGACGCCCGAACTCACCATCTTCTGGGTGCACCCGGCGAGCCTGCTGATCCCCGTGATCTATCTCTACGGCCTGTCACTGCTCCGCAGACTCCGTAGGGAACCCATGTGGTTCGCGCGCCGCACCGCCGACACCCGTCAGGACGTGCCGGCCGCGACCCCGTCGGATGTGAGCCTCCGCCGACTGTGGTTTCGGCTGGCCGCGCTGGCCGCCGTGGTGGCCGCCACCGGCTACCTGATCGGCCAGGGCGGGCTCGGCGTGGTCGCCGCGTCGGGCCTACCGAGTGGTTTCGTGGGCTTCACGCTCACGACGGCGATCACCTCGCTGCCGGAGTTGATCACCCTCATTGCGGCGATCCGCATCGGGGCGTTGACCCTCGGCATCGGCAACATCCTCGGCGGCAACGCCTTCGACGCCTTGATGATCTTCCTGGCCGACGCCACCTACCGGCCCGGATCGATCTATTCGGAAGCGAACCTGTCGGGTCTGCTGTTCACCGGAATGACCACTCTGATGACCGCCGCGCTGGCCGCTGGGCTGATCATCCGGGAACGTCGGGGAATCGGCTTCGAAGGGATCGCCATCCCGGTCATCTACCTGGGAACCGTGGTGCTGCTGCTCACCCGAACCGGCTGAACGCGCGTCCGACCGTTCACGGTGGTCGCGCACCCGCCCCACCCGCTCAGAGAGGCGAGTCTTCACTTCCCTCAACGGCAGCGGCGTCATGGACAGTTCAAGGCCGGACATCGGACCATCCGACGAGCAGCCCCGGTGAGCTTGTACAATTTATTGTACGTAACGTTTGGGAGGCAGCAGCATGCGCACCGTTCCCTACTCGGAAGTCCGGCAGAACCTGGCCAAGATGCTCGACCATGTCGTGGACGACGCCGAGGAGGTGGTGGTCACCCGCTCCGGTCGGGAGGCCGCGGTCATCATCTCGTTGCGCGAGTACGAGTCGTTGAAGGAGACGGCCTACCTGATGGCCAGCCCCGCCAACGCGCGCCGCCTGAATGAAGCCGTCGAAGAACTGCGTAACGGGGGTGGAGAGATGCACGACCTGATCGACCCCGACGCCAGTTCAGGCGAGGCGTCGGCAGCGTGAAGGTCCAGTTCGCCGGCCGAGGCTGGGAAGACTATCTGACCTGGCAACGAGATCGCCAGATGCTCAAAAGAGTGAACGCCTTGATCGAGGACATCCGACGCAACGGCCACCAAGGCATGGGCAAACCGGAGCAGCTCCGCGGAAACTGGGCGGGATTCTGGTCGAGACGCATCGACCAGGAACACCGCCTTGTATACCGGATCATGGACGACACCGTGCAGATCGCGCAGTGCCGTTACCACTACGAGTGAGGTAGAGGACTACTCCCTCCGCCGAGGGACACGGCCCTGCGGCGGCTGCGTGCCGGCGCCATGCGACTCGCCGTACGGCAACATCCCGGCCCGCCCAGCACCGTGCCGCCGTGGTCAGCACAGTCCACGTCAAGAAGCCGAGCCAAGCGTCACGATGCGTCGCGGTCACCGGGTCCGCATGAAAGATCAACAAAGTGTGCCGGAGGCACCCCATGCGAACCACCCCGCGACGATCGCCGGTGACCCGCCTCCACTCAGGTTGGCCGGCCCAAGGGCGTCAGGCCGATGATCCTCGGGCGGCCACCGTCAGGACACCGCGAGCAGTCGGAACTCGCAGCGTACGCCGCTGGCCTTGGCGAGCCGACCATCACCAGTCACGAGTGGGCAGGCCAACAGCTCCGCCGCCGCAACGTAGGCCGCGTCGTACGCGGTGACATTGCCCCGCAACTGCCACATTCGGTCGAGCAGCATGGCGACGCCAACCTCATCGATGACCAACGAGGGCAGGATGTCGATCGCCTCCTGAGCCCGGGCAAGGCCCAACTTCCCACCGAGGACCTTGCCTCTGATCACCGACATGACCTCGACCAGAAGATGGCTCGGTGCGGCCCAGTGCGGATCTCCGGTCAGCTCCGCCCGCGCCGCGTCGCCGACCGGCCCGTCGTCAACCAGGGCATCAGCCAGAACAGACGCATCCACGACGATCATGCCGCGCTTCCCCGCGGTCCGCGCTGCTCCCGCTGGTCATTCAACTCGGCCGCGCTCTCCCCCGGCAGGGAGCGAGCACCGTCCGATCGGCCGGCGAAGCGATCAAGGGCCGCGGTGTTGCGCAGCCGCCGAGCCTGCGTCTCCACCAGATCCAGCAGGTACGCCTGGAGTGACTGCCCACGCGCCTTGGCCTGCGCTGCCAGGGCGTCTCGTACCTCTTCCGGCACGTCCCGAATCTGGAGAGCAACCATGCATTCATTATGCATGCAGCATTACCCGCTCGCCAGGAAAGACTCGAAGCTTCACCGGTCCGCATGAAAGATCAACAAAGTGGGCCGCCTGGGACTCGAACCCAGAACCTAAGGATTAAAAGTCCTCAGCTCTGCCAATTGAGCTAACGGCCCGTCGGGCCATCAGGCTACCCGATCACCGACCCTGGGGTTGAGGTCCGCCTCCGCCGCGGGGAGTCCGGGCGTACGGACGACTGCGGTGGCCCACCGTCGAAACGATGGGCCACCGCCGGTCTACCTGTCGACTAGCTCGTGACGAGCCGGAACTGCTGGTTGGCTTGACCGTTGCAGTCGTAGATCTGGACCTGCTGCCCGTTTCCGGTGCCCCAGACGTCGAGGCAGCGGCCGGACTGGACGCCCGTGATGGTGCCGTTGGAGTTGATGTTCCACTGCTGGTTGGCCTGACCGTTGCAGCTGTAGATCTGGACCGCCGCGCCGTTGCCGGAGCCGGCGGCGTCCAGGCAGCGGTTGCCGTACACCGTCAGTTGCCTGCTGCCGGTGGAGGTCCACTGCTGGTTGCTCTGGCCGTGGCAGTCGTAGAGCTGCACCCGGGTGCCGTTGTTCTGCGACGAGTTCGGCACGTCGATGCACCGGCCCGACTGGCTGCCGACGATCCGGCCGGCGCCGCCGGACGGCGGCGGGGTGGTCGGTGAGGTGGTCGGCGTCGCCGTCGGCGAGGTGGTCGGCGAGGTGGTGGGCCCGGGGCCGGCGGCGTTGAGGACGTTGAGGACCGAGTTGTACGCGGCCTTCTTGTTGCCGCCGCCGTCGAACAGCAGCGGGTTCTCGTTGGAGCGCCACGAGTCGCTGTCGCGGACACCCCACACGGTGATGCCGATGCACCGGGGCACGTTGATGCACGCCTGGGTCAGCCCGGCGTACTGGGAGGTGGAGGAGTTGGTGACGTCGACCTCGGTCAGCGCCACGTCCACGCCCAGGGCAGCGAAGCTGGACAGCGTGGTCTGGAAGTTGCCCGGCAGCGAGCTACCACCGGTGAAGTGGGTCTGCAGGCCGACGCAGTCGATCGGCACACCCCGGGACTTGAAGTCCTGGATCATCCGGTAGACACCCTGCGTCTTGCCGTACGACCAGTTCTCGATGTTGTAGTCGTTGTAGCACAGCTTCACGTTCGGGTCGGCCGCCCGCGCGGTGCGGAACGCCACCTCGATCCAGTCGTTGCCGGTGCCCTGCAGGTTCGAGTTACGGCGACTGCCGTCCTCGTTGAACGCCTCGTTGACCACGTCCCACGCGGCGAGCTTGCCCCGGTAGTGGGCCATCACACCGTTGATGTGATTGATCATCGCGTTACGCAGCGCGCTGCCCTGCATGTTCTGCATCCAGCCGGGCTGCTGCGCGTGCCAGGCCAGGGTGTGCCCCCGGACCTTCAGGCCACGCTGGGTCGCCCAGTTGTAGATCTGGTCGCCGGAGTTGAAGTTGAACTGATTCTGGTTCGGCTCCGTGGCGTCCGGCTTCATCTCGTTCTCAGCCGTGATCATGTTGAACTCACGCGCCGCGATCGTGCTGTACGTCGAGTCGTTCAACCTGCTCGCGGCGATGGCTGTGCCGAAGTACCGCCCCGACTGCGCGGCTGCCGCGCCCAGGGTGGAGGCCGCCTGGGCCGGACCGGGCACCAGCAGTCCGGCGCCGGCCAACGCCAGCGAGCCGGCGGCTGCGGCCACCGCCATGCGATAGCGACCACGCCTCAGTAGACGTTCCATGACACTCCTCTGCATATCGGACGGTGATGTGCAAGGTGGTGGCAGGCGTGGAGACCACGCCCCTACCGTCAGGTCCGAAATTTTTCGGAAAACTACCGGTAACTTCACGGAACATACTCGGCAGCCCGCGATCGGTCAATGTCGATGACTTCCGGGCCTGGTCAACCGCGGGACGCGACACTTCGGCGGGAGCCACCAAGAGTTGTCGGGCGTAACGTTTCGTTGACGCCGTCCACCCGGGGACAGCCCTCGGTCGGCCGGAAACTTCCGGGCGGTACCGCGCCCACGGCATGGACGCCGAGCAACTCGTCGTGCCGGCCGCCGACCCGGCCGTCGTACCCGATGGGCCGGACGAGGTCTCAGCCGAGCGCGGTGTGCTGCGGCGGAAACCGCAGTTCCAGCTCCACCGTCTGCACCTCCTTCCGGCCGACCGTGATCGGCTCGGGTCGTCCGGTCCGGTAGCCCTGGGCGAAGTCGACGCCGCAGGTCCGCAGCAGCTCGATGGTCTCCTCGTCCTGGACGTACTCGGCGGCGACCCGGATGCCGAGCGTGTGGCACAGCTCGACAAGCGTCGACACGACCGCCTGACTCGCCGGGGACCGGCAAAGGTCGACGATGAACGTCCCGTCGATCTTGACCAGGTCGACCGGGAGCTGTTTCAGGTGAGTGAGGGTGCCGTATCCGGTGCCGAAGTCGTCGAGCGCCAGGTGACAGCCCAGTTCTCGGATCCCGGTGGCGAAGGCCGTGGCCTCGTTCCGGTTCTCGATCAGCGCGGTCTCGGTGATCTCGAACGTCAGGCACTCCGGCTTGACCCGGTGCCTGTCGATCGCGTCGGTCACGAAGGCGAGCAGCCCCGGGTCGGCGAGCGACCGGCCGGAGATGTTCACCTGGTAGTGGGAGGTCTGTGCGCCCCGGCCGATCAGTTCCAGGGCGTGGTCGACGACCCACTTGTCCACCGTGAGGATCTCCCCGACCCGCTCGGCCATGTCGAGGAAGGCCCAGGGTGCGACCGGCTGACCGGTGTCGCTGCGCACCCGCAACAGGATCTCGTGCCGGGTGACCTGGTTGAGTTGGAGATCGACGATGGGCTGCGCGTAGAGGGCGAACCGGTTGGCCTTGACCACGCGCCGGATCCGGTCGCGGCATCGGTCCGTCCGCTCCCTCTCCTCGACCGGCCGGTCGAGGACGGTGACGGCGGTGCCGTTCCGGCGCGCGTCGCGGGCGGCGTTCTCGCCATCGATGAGCAGGTCGAACCCGGTGGCGGGCACGCCGCTGCCGAAGTGGACCACGCCGGCCGAGATGGTGAACCGCAACGGCTTCTGCCGCACGCTGAACAGGTGGTTGCGGAACGTTTCGACGATCCTGACCGCCAGGCTCTCCGCGGTTTCCGGATAGTCGTCGGCCGGGGTGAGGAGCACCCCCCACGAGCCGGAGCCCACCAGCCCACCTGTCACCTTCTCCCCGACGACCGCGCGGAGAACCCGGGCGACCTCTGCCGTCACCCGGTCGCGGTCCTCGTCGGTGAGCGCGTCGGGCAGCCGGGTGGCGGGCTCGGTCGCCACCACGACGAGCGCCCCGCCGGTGCTGCGACGCGCCCGGTCCACCTCGTCGATCACGTACGCACGGGTCGGCAGCCCGGTCAGGACGTCCGGTACGTCCAGGTCGGTGCTGAGCATCCGGCTGCGGACGGCGAGCCGGCGACGCTCCTGCCGGGCCAGCTCGAACGCGGTGACGTCCTCCCCGGTCGCGATGATCCCCGACGGGCCGTCCGCGGCGGTGAGTATTTCGAGGTGGCAGTGCACGTGGCGGATCCGGCCCCCCGGTTGGACCACCCGGAAGCGGACCTCGTCGGGACGGTGCCGCTCCCACGCGGCCCGCACGACCGCGCGGACCCGTTCGGCGTCCCCCGGATGGATGAGGTCGAGGACGGTCTCGGGGGTGAGGCGCCGCGTTCCCGGCGCGTGCCCGAAGATCAGCGCCATCTCGTCCGACCAGAAGAGCCGGCCGAGGCAGCCGGGCCCGCCGGCCATCCACGTGATCGTGCCCAGCTTCGACAACTGCGCGGCGCGCGCCACCCGGGTCACCTCATCGGCCTTCCAGGTCACCGGGTCGACGAGGTCGGCATCGACCATGATCTCGTAGCCTTCGGCGAGCGAGAGGTCGTACCGGCTCTGCACGGTACGCGCGACGCGGCGGGCACGGGCCAGCTCCAGCGGGCTGGGCCTGATCTCGGCCATCGCCAGAAGGTCATCGAGATCCACGGCTTCCCCCCTGACCCCGCCGGCCGGACGAACGGGTGAAGCCGGCCTTCTCGGCCAACTCACCGAGACCTCGCTTGGCGGCGGCCTTGTAGCACCGGACGCTGTTCTCGGTCAGCCCGAGGATGCGGGAGATCTCCTGGTTGGAGAAGCCCTCCCGGGACATCTGGAACACCTCGGCGTGCCGCGCCGGAAGCTGACGCAGCCAGGCCCGCAACGTCTCCTGCGCCTCCCACACGTCCGCGATGTCGGAGTGCGGCGCCGGCGGCAGGTCCTCCGGCGCCACCGCGGCTTCCCGCTGACGCCGGTCCCGGTCCTTGAGCAGGTTGAACCGGGCCGTACGCACGATCCAGCCGATCGGCCGGACATGGTCCCGGAGTTCGGGCCACTTGACCCGCGCGTGCAGGTACGCCTCGTGCAGCGCGTCCGCCACCACCTCGCGGTCCCACCACACGGACCGGAGGATCCGCTCCACGGTGTGGTAGGAGCCCTCGACGAAGGTGGCGAACTCCCGGTCGTGGTCGGCCTTCACGCGGAGGGCCTCCGCCCGGCGCGCATCCTCGTCGTCGGCCGGTGTCCGGGCGGCGGTGCCCTGGATGTCGCTCACGCCGCCTCCCTGGTGATCCCGGACTTCGGCAGGTCACGGACGCCCAGTTCCACCTCGCGATGACCGTCACGGTCACGCTCCACGATCCGCACCACGTCGTGGTCGGCCTCGGTGAGCCGGATCAGCCAGGTCACCCGGGCTGTCGTACGTGTCGTGGCCTCGCGTTCGGCGTGTATCCGCGCCCGGTACGCCACGCAGGCCCGCACCAGGCCCCCCACCACTCCGGCGACGGCTACGGCCACGGCCGTCACCTGATAGCCGGTAAGCGGTTCCGCCAGTGCTTCGTTCATCGTTCCCCCTTGGCCCCTTCGGTTCGCCAATTACTATCCGTGGCAGGGCGGCAATGTAGACAGCTCATCGTCCACAATGTTCGGGGAGATCGGTGATCAGTGTCTTGACCTCGACACAAAGCAGAAAGTCATGCTTGCGGAACCCAGCGCGAGCGCCTCGCCGCCGGTAACCCTCAGTGACACGAGCTTCACTGTGGACCGCGCGCCCGGTGCAACACCTCCTCGACGGTGAGCGGGCTGCGCGGATGGTGGGTCAGCGACAGCGGCGTCCGGATCTTCCGCGGCGCCGCGCCCTCGGCGGCGAGATAGAACTCGCCCACGGTCAGCCGGGAGATGTCCGGCACGTCGCCACCCTTGGCCCGAGCCATCTCGCGCGCCGCCTCGATCTGGATCGGGCTGTTCATCAGGCCGTACAACTGGGTGGCCGCGTTGCCCGGGATGCGGTTGTGCAGCCCCTTCGGCGCCTGTGTCGCGAAGACCAGCCCGAGCCCGTACTTCCGGGCCTGGGCCGCGAGCGCCAGCGTGCTCTGGGTGCACGCGGTCATCGCCCCGGACGGCGCGAACGTCTGCGCCTCATCCATGATCAGCAACCCCAGCAGTGGACGGTCGCCGGCCGGGTTCTTCTTGATCCAGGCGAAGAGCGCCATCTGGAGCTGGTTGACGAAACTCTGGCGTACGTCGTCCGACGGCAACCCCACCAGGCTGACGACCGACACCCGGGCCCGCTTGCCCGCGGCGGGGGTGAGCAGCACGCCGGGGTCCATCGGCGTGCCCTCGCCACCGAAGAGCGGGTCGTTCACCATGGCGGCGGTGAGTGTCTGGGCCAGGCTGAGGCCGATCTTCTCGGCGTCCTCCAGGTCGATGATCCCGTCCGGCAGGTCGGCCAGCGTGTCGACGAGGCCCTTCAGCCGGGAACCGCCGCGCCGGCCGTAGTGCTCGACGGCCTTGCGCAGCACCGCCAGGCCCAGATGCGCCCGGGTGGCCCGGCCGGTGACCATGGCGCGTGGCGCCAGTGCCGCGACAGCCGCCTCGACCGCCTCGCCGAACTCGTCCGGGTCGTCCCGCACGCTCGTGAAGTCGGGCAGCGGCTGGAAGCTCAGCGGACGACCCGAGCTGCGACGCGGCGTCCAGACCACCACGTCGGTGTGCGCCAGGTAGTCCGCGGCCCGGTCCGCGTCGCCCGGTCGCCACCCGGGGGGCGGCTCGGGCCACGCCTCGCCGAGGCGGGCCAGGTCGTTGTTGGGGTCGAGCACGATGGCGGAGACCCCCGCGAGCGCGCACTCCTCGACGATGCGACGGATCAGCACGGTCTTGCCCGAGCCGGAGCCGGCGAAGATCGTGGTGTGCTTCCGCAGCGCCTCCAGCGCCACCGGGACGGGCGTGCCGTCGTCGTACCCGTGCCCGACGACGAACGACGGCTCGGCGGCCGACGCGGACCTGGTCGCAGACGCGGGCCCGGACGCCGGCCTGGTTTCGGACTCGACCGCCGCGGCCGTCCCGGCGGGCGGCGGCGCGGGCGGTCCGCCGGCCGCCGTCCAGCGGTCCACGTCCGCCAGCGCGTGCGTGAGGAACGTCAGCTCCCGGGTCGGCCGGCGGTCGGCCAACCAGCCCTGAAGGTCCATGGTGGCCTCGGCGAGCATGACCCGCAGCGCCGAGAGGACGCGCAGGTCCGCCTCGTCCAGGCCGATGGTCTGCCCGCCCGCCTCGGTGAACGCGTCGACCGCCTTCCGGGTGGCCGCGCTCGCCGACCACTCGCGGTTGCGCAACAGGAACAGCCTGCGTTTGGCCATCCCGGTGTCGAGGGCCGACGCCACGCACGCCTTACGCAGCCGGGCCAGCGCCGCGTTGCCGTGGTGGTCGTCGCTGATCGCCCGGAAACACCAGTGCACCTGGTCCTCGGTGCGTTCGTCGAGCGTCAGGCGCAGCCGGGCGTGCAGCGGCGGATCGGTGCTCGGCGGCGGGTCGACGCTGAACGCCTCACCGGCGTCGCCGCGTTCCAGGATCCAGGCGGTGAGCCCGGCGGCGAGCAGCGCCGGCATCACCGCGTCCTCGGACGCCCGCTCCCGGGGCGCGCGGACGTCGGCGGCGGCCTTCAGCTCGGCGAAGCGGGCGTCGTAGCGGGCCATCTCCGCACCGCCGACCGTGACGGGAGCGGGCCGGGGTTCCCGGGGCTCCGCCGTGGGCGGCTCGCCGAGGCCTGTCATCTCCCGCACCTCGTCGGTGGCGAGGCACGCCCGGATGTGCCCGTCGATCTCGATCAGGAGCTGGCGCGGGGTGAACGCCCCCGCCGCGGCGAAGGCGCGCGGGGACACCGGCCACGAGGGGTACGGCGGGACGAACCCGACGTCCCGGTAACGGAGGTCGAACCGCTTCTCGATGATCGCCCGCGCGAGGTCGGCGTCGTCGATCCGGCGCAACGTCGGCGTCTCCCGGAACCGGTCGGCCACCGTGTCGGCGGCGGTGGACCGGATGATGGTCCACGAGTTCGGGATGCAGGCGAGGACCGTGAGCGTGCGTCGGGTCGTCTGCCGCAGCGACATCAGGCCGTCCGCCATCCGCGCCAGCATCAGCGCCTGCTCCGGGCTCATCGCGGCGGCACCCACGAGCGACGGGTCGCTCTGGATCGCCAACTGGGCGATCAACGTGTCGATCTGGTCGATCGCCACGACCGACGGCCCGGTGAGCGCCAGCAACCAGGACAGGTCCTGCACGATCTGCTGGGCCGGGCGGGGCATCCGGCGCATCCCCCACACCGCGCGTTCGCCCGCGACGACCTCCTCGCCGGAGAGGAAGTAGTTCTCCGCCAGGTCGCGGTGGGAGATGTCCTCGGAAGCGCTCAAGGCGAGCGCCCGCGCGGTCTCCTGGCACGTCCGGGCCGCGTGCCGGTCGAAGTCGCCCAGCCCGTCCAGGAACGCGTCGAGCGCCGCGCGGGTCAGCTCGGTGTCGCCCATCACCGCCCGGCGTGCCGTCCGGGGCGCGCCCACAAGCGCCGACAACCGCCGCAGCAGCAACTTGAGCTGGGTCTCCGGGCTGCCGGGCACCGGCCGGGCCAGGCCGTCGAGCATCGCGGCCAGCACACCGTCCCAGAAGTTCTCCGCGTCGAGCAGGCCGACCAGGAAGAAGTAGCCGCCCCGTTCCTGCACCTGCTGGCGGATCACGCCCAGCAGGTGCGTCTTGCCGGACCCCCGCTGGCCCTGCACGACCAGGCCGAGCGGGCTGCCGTGGGGATTCGCCTCGGCCTCCGCCACGCCGGCGAGCACGTCCCGGACGGCCGGGACGTGCAACCCGTCGACGTGGAAGGGCAACGGTCGCCACACGTCGTCGGGGACCGGCGCCCAGTCGAACCGCAGGGCCGCCAGCGCGGTCCGTTCCGCCTCGTTCATTCCCCGCCGATCGCCAGCAGGTGGTTCTCCTGCCCGCCGAGGCGCAGCGCCGCCCTGATGTCCGCCTCGGTGAGCGTCTTCTGATTCGACTCCGGGGCGATCGTCACGTCGGGCTCCCGGCTGAGCCGGCGCAACGCCTCGTCCAGGTCGTCACGCGGCACGTCGGCGAAGAACGGGCGGAGCCGGCGCAGGCTCACCCAGGCCCCCGGCTCGTCGGCGAGCGCCCGACAGGCGCTGACGACGCGCGCGGTGAGCGCCCCGGCCGGGTCGGCCGGCGCCGGGGCCGACGCCCGCACGTCGGTGAGCGCGAACAGCTCGGCGAGCGTCGCGCAGCCGCTGCGTGCCAGCACCCGATCCCGCAGGTTGGTCTGGAGGGCGGTCAGCGCCGCGCCGAGCGCGGACGCGCCGCGCAGCGCGAAGTCGAGGTCGCCCTGCATCCGCACCCAGCCCTTGTCGTCGAGTTGGAGGGCGTACGTCGATCCGCTCTTGCGGCTGGCGACGTAGTGCAGGCGGGTGAGCTTGTCCCGCTGCGGCTTGCGTACGTCCAGGTGGTAGCGGTCGCGCAGCTCGGTGTTCAACACCTCCCGCGCCTCGGCCATGAGCACGACGAGGATCGCGCTCTCGGATGCCGTCAGGTCATCGCCGGCCATGGTGCCGTCCTTCCGCAATGTCCCGGCGACGGGCCCGCAGATACGTACCGATCTGCTGGACCACGGCGCCGACGTCGTGATTTACCCGGGCGTTGGTGAAGCGCAGGACGGCGTAGCCGGCCAGTTGCAGGTGCACGTCGCGCTGCCGGTCGGCCTCGAAGTGGACCGGCCGGCAGTGCTCCGGTCCGTCGATCTCGACCACGCACCGCTCGTCGGGCCACAGGAGATCGAGCCGGATCGGCGCGGCCAGGCGGTGCGACCGCCAGCTCTGGTTCCACCGCCGCCCGGCCGCCCAGCTCTCGGCGGCGAGCGCCGCCTCCAGCCGCTTCTCCGCGTCGCTCGCCGGGTGCGGCTTGCCCACCACCGCCTCGTGGTCGTCCGGCGAGTCGGGCGGCACGACGGCGGGCGGCACGACGGCGGGCGGCGCGGTGGCCGGCGGCGCGACGGCGGGCGGCGCGACCCGGAACTCCGGTAGCCCGTCCAGCCCGGCCGCGCCGGCGCCGAGCAACCAGACCGCCGGGCCGCCGTGCTGCACGAGCCAGCCGGCCCCGGCCGCGACCACCGCGCCGTCGCCGCCCGCCGGTTCGACGAGCAGCACCACCCGCCGCCGCCCGAACGCGGCGGCGACGAGGCGCGCCAGCGCGGCGGCCCGGGTACGCGCCGGAAGCGGCGCGGTGGCGGGACGCCGGCCGGTCACCGCGAAGACGGCGAGGTCCGGCAGGAAGGACCCGGGAAACCGGTCACGGCGTGCCCGTGCGGTGGCCGCGCCCCGGATCGCCGCGAGCCCGGCCGTGTCCGGACGCACCCCGTCCGCGACCTCGGGCAGCCACGCCGGCAGCAGCTCGACGGCGACCTGTTCGAGCCGCTCCAGCGCGGCGTGCACGACATCCGCCGGCATCGCGTGCCGGGTGGCCGGGCGGTGGACCACGGCGGCCAGGTCCGGATGGTCGCGGGCGACAAGCATCGCGAGGGCGTCGGTGTCCGCGGCGGGCAGGGCGCCGACGCGATCGGACGGTACGTCGGCGAGGCTCCGGTTCGACAGCAGCGCGAACCCCTCCCACCGTCGACCCGAAACGTGCCGCACCAGACTACGAATCAGTTTCCGGCAGCACCAGACCGCGTGCGGGCGGCGGGAGTTGACTCTGGGTGCGTTTGTGGTTGCCGGAGCGACAACAAACACACCCAAAGGTCGGAGGTTCGTTACTCCTGCTCGTCGAGGTGCGGCCGGTGCTCGCGGATCCAGGCTTCGATGTCCTCGGTGCGCCACACGCGGCCCGTCGCCAGCGTCTCGTACGGCTCCGGCCAGTCAAGGCGCTTCATCAACTGCTCCACGCGCTGGCGACTGACGCCCAGCCGGGTACGAATCTCGTACGCACCCATCAGACGGCGGCCCATGTTCGGGACGCTAGACAGTCCCTGGCCTGGGGCGCTTTCCTTTACGAACACGCCGGCGCCCGGCAGCGACTCCGTGAGCCCCTGCATCTTGGGCATGAGATACACGCGGTCGGCAACGAAGCTGGACACCTCGCACTGCTCGGCAGGCGCGAGCCGGGCGGAAACTCACCAGACTTGATCCGGTGCCATGTCGTCGGCTACCTGCTGGTAGCGGTACTGCGGTGGCACTGGTGGTTCTCCTCCAGTCGGCACCCCTACCCAATCACCCAAGGGAGTCCTTTTCGGGCTGCGGAAGTCCCCTGTCCCACCCTCGCCGCCGTGGATCTGCACTCGGTAGTGTGCCGTGCTCCGTGCGCCGTCACCTGTGAGCGGTGCTGGGCGTGCGATGTGTATCGGGGAATCGAACCCCCACGCCTGCCCACGGCGCGCCAGGAGTGAGCCGGATTACCCGCCGGCTCTCGGGGGCGTGCACGCCTCCACGTCGGCTACCTGCTCCGCAGCCCGTCAGTCGAGCAAATCGATCTCCCAGTTCGTCCGCTGGATCAGCGTGTCCACCTCGCGTACCTGCCGGGCTAGGTCGTCCGCCTGTCGGCGCAACTCCGCCACCGGAAGCGCCGGGATCATCTTCAGCTCCGACCGCAACTGCCGGTAGCCCCGCTGCCCCTCTCCGGCGGCGGCGTCGGCCGCCGAGGTGACCACGCTGTGCCGCAGGCGAAGCACGTCACGACGAGCGAGCGCGTCGGTGAGCGTGCCGCCGTCCACCTCGGTCGCGGCGTTGGTCCGGTTGATCCGCCGGATCAGCGACTCCAGCTCGCCGAGGGCGGCACCCACCTCCGCGAGGAGTGCCGGAGCGTCCTCGGCGGGTGACTCGCCCTCCTGGTAGCGGGCGCTGGCGGCGATGCGGGATCGGAGCTGCTCGGCGCGCCGAGTCGCATCCGCCCGCAGCGCGAGAGCCTCAGCAAGCTTCATGAACCCAGTATGGCCGGGCAAGATCAGCGCCGCTTTCGATTTCTGATCGCAAGCTCAGTGTTCAGGTCCCTCGCCGAGAGGTTCGCCGAGGTCATCGTGCCACTCGCCGAATACGATGCGCTGAAGGAGACCGGACACCTGCTGCGCGGTCCGAGCAACGCCGCCGCCCTACGCCGGTCCATCACCGAGATTGAGCAGGCCCACGACGGCGACCGGTAGCGGCCCGACCCGGACGGTCCCGGGCCGGGCCGCTCCCCGTCGGTCAGCGCAGCGCGGCGGCGAACATCCCCGCCTCGTACGAGCCGCCCTGCTGGTGCGCGATCACCGCGAACCGGTTCGCCGCGTTGATCAGCCCGACCAGGCAGATCAACGTCGCGATCTGGTCGTCGTCGTAGTGCTCGCGCACCTGCGCCCACGTCTCGTCGGACACCCCCAGGTGGGCGTCGGCGAGCCGGGTGCCCTCCTCGGCGAACGCCAGCGCGGCCCGCTCCGCCTCGGTGAACACGCTCGACTCGTGCCAGGCGGCGACCAGGTGCAGCCGGACCACGCTCTCTCCGGCGGCGGCTGCCTCCTTGGTGTGCATGTCGATGCACCAGCCGCAGCCGTTGATCTGGCTGGCCCGCAGCGACACCAACTCCTGGGTCGAGTACGGCAGCGGCGACTGGTGCAGGACCGTGCCGGCGTTGGCGAACCGCTTCATGAACCTCGCGGCGATCGGGTTCTCGAACAGGTTGATCCGGGTCTCCATGGTGGCGTCCCCTCCGGTGGCGTGTCGTTCGGACGACCATGAGATGCCGGCGGCGAGCACGACGTGACACCGTCGCCCGGTGACGACCACCACAGCGGCGGGCGCCGGCCGCCGTCGCAACGCGACGCCGACCGGGGTACGCCCACGGGCGATCGTCACCCGCCGTGGCACGCGCAGGCGGGCCTGGCGTTGACGCCGGCCGGAAGGGGCTGCCGCGCGGCGGCCCGGATGTCGCGCAGCATGCGCTCACGCTGGCCGGACGTGATGAGCGTGCCGTTCACCACCACCGAATTGATGCGCGCGGTGTTGCGGATGTCCCGCAGCGGGTCGCCGTCGAGGAGGACGAGGTCGGCGACCTTGCCGACCTCGACCGTGCCGCGGTCGTGGTGGCCGAGAAGGCTCGCCGGCTCCGCGGTGGCGGCGATCAGGGCCCGCATCGGGCTCAGGCCCGCGCGGACCAGGAGCTGAAGCTCGTCGTGCAGGCTGAAGCCGGGCAGGATGTACGAAGCGCCGACATCGGTCCCGGCCAGCAGGCGCACGCCGGCCTCCGCCATCTCGGCGACCAGTTCCAGCCGGCGCTGGAAGAGTTCGCGCTTCTCGGCGTCGACGGCCGGGGTCCGGTCCTTCATGTAGATCTCCCGCCGGCTCCACTCCCAGCTCGCCAGGAGGTCCGCGGGGACATAGCGCAAGCGTGGGTCGTCGAGGTCGACGTCCTGTGGCATGTCACCGAGCTGGTGGACGGAGAGCGTCGGGGTGACCCGGGTTCCGTTGCGGGCGAGGTGCTGGAAGACGCGCCTCGCCTTCCGCCGGTCGTGACTGCGCGCCGCCGCGTACTCCAGCGGATGCATCTTCGCGTACCAACCGCCGTACTCACCCGGCCCGATCGGCACCTCCTCGACCTGACGCCTGATGGCCGCCTCACGGTTCGACGTGTCGTACCAGATCTGGAACAGGTGTTCCACAGTCCTGATCCCGGCGTTGCTCGCCTCGGTCAGGGAGACGAAGTCCGGCACGTGCCCGAGGAACGGAATCCGCTGACGACGGGCCTCGTCGGCGAGGGCAAGGAACGACTCCCGGGACAACCGCGTGTAGGTCTTGATGAAATCGGCGCCCTTCGCCTTTTCCTGACGCACCACGGCTCGGGCCTCTGCCGCATTCGCGACCTTGAGATAGGGAACGCCGATGCCCTCCCAGAGCGAGGGCGAACCGTCCACGATGTCACTTCCGATCGTCCAGAGCGGGCCGATCCGCGTGCCGGCCGCGACCTCCTGCCGCCACTGGCTCACCAGCGGGTTGGCGCCCATCTCCCGGACGGTGGTGACGCCGTTGACGATGTACAGCGGCGGGAAGATGTCCGGCAGCGGGCTGGAGTGCACATGAAGATCGGCGAGCCCGGGGATGAGAAACCTCCCGGTGCCACTGACCACTGTGGCGGCCCTCGGCACCTCGACGGATGCGCGGGGACCGATCGCGGCAATCCGGCGGCCACGCAGCAGGACCCGCTGATTGTGCTTCGGGCGGGCACCCGTCCCGTCGATCACGGTGACGTCGTCGATCACCACGGCGCGGGACCGGATCGATGGTTCCTCACCCATCGCGGGCGACGAGGACAGAGCCGCTCCCGCGAACACCCCGGCGGAGCCGGCGAGAACAGTGCGTCGACTGACATAAGACTTGTTCATGCATGATCCCCTCGCGCTTTCGATCTCATACAGCGTGTCGACGCGAGAGGGAGTCGACAATGTGGTTGAACCGCCCTGTTGGGGTAGGGATTTCCCTACCCGGTGACGACCACCACAACGGCGAGGTGTCACACCGGACCGGCGGCGGGCGTCTGGTGGGGAACGCAGCCGAGCGGACGGGAGCACGCCATGGCGGACCGGGCCACCGAGGACTTCCTCACCCACCGGAACCTGCTCTTCACCGTCGCGTACGAGCTGCTCGGCTCGGCGGCCGACGCGGAGGACGTGCTCCAGGAGACCTGGCTGCGGTGGGCCGGCGTCGACCTCGACCAGGTTCGCGACCACCGCGCCTACCTGGTGCGGATCACCACCCGCCAGGCATTGACGCGGCTGCGGACGCTGGGCCGGCGCAAGGAGTCGTACGTCGGGTCGTGGCTGCCCGAGCCGCTGCTCACCGCGCCCGACGTGGCCGACGACGTGGCGCTCGCCGACAGCGTCTCGATGGCCATGCTGCTGGTGCTGGAGACGCTCGCGCCGACCGAGCGGGCCGTGTTCGTGCTGCGTGAGGTGTTCGACGTCGGATACGACGAGATCGCCGACACGGTCGAGAAGAGCCCGGCCACGGTACGCCAGATCGCGCACCGGGCCCGCGCCCACGTGGCGGCGCGCCGCCCCCGCCGTACCGTCTCCCCGGCCGAGACCCGGGACGCGCTCGACGCCTTCCGGCGGGCGGTCGAGACGGGTGACCTGCGGTCGCTGCTGGCCGTGCTCGCCGCGGACGTGGTGCTGGTGGGCGACGGCGGCGGGGTCAAGCAGGCGATCCCGCGCCCGGTCACCGGCGCCGACAAGGTGGCCCGCCTGGTCACCGGCGGGTGGGGCCGGGTCGCCGCCGTGGCGTCGATGGAGCCGACGGAGGTCAACGGCTGCCCGGCGCTCGTCGTCCGGCTCGACGGCGAGCTGGACACGGTGGTGGCGGTACGCCTCGGCGACGGCCGGATCACCGGCCTCTACGCGGTGCGCAACCCGGCGAAGCTGTCCCACATGACCCGCGAGACGACGCTGAGCCGCCGTGCGACGATGCCCCGATGAGCAGCGACGCGGCGCCCGACGTCAACGCCCTCGCCATCAACGTGGCCATCCCGGAGGCGCTGCGCTGGACCGACACCCGGCGCGGCGAGGAGTTCACCCTGACCACGCTCAACGTCCGGCTGCTGCCGGACGGGCACCTCGCCGCCAAGGCGTACGGCCGGCCCACGGCGGGTGGCCGCGGCGCGTACGTGTCGTTCCGGGTGCCGGACCGGCCGGAGCTGGCGGCGCTGGTGGCGACCGCCGCCGACCGGGCCGGCGCGCTCTGGGCCGCCCACCGCGGCCTGGGTTGAGCGGCGGCCGGACCAGGGCTCAGCGGCGCACGCCCACCCCGCCGTAGCCGTGCGACACCGCCGCCCGCGGCTCGCCGTCCGGCCGCCAGTCGGCAAGCCGGACCAGACCGGGCTCCACCAGGTCGTACCCGTCGAGGAAGCGGGCCACGTCGGCGTGGGTGCGGGGCACCAGCGGCGCGCTGCTGCGCCGGTAGATCTCGGTGCCCGCCCGCGCGGGCATCGGCGGCGCGCCGTCCAACGTCAGGTGCGAGAGCGCGAGCAGGCTGCCCGGGGCGGTGGCGTCGCGCAGCCGGGCCACGGCCGCCCACGGGTCGTCCGAGTCGGGCACGAAGTGCAGCACCGCGACCAGCAGCAGCGCCACCGGCTCGGCCAGGTCGAGCGTGGCCCGCACGGCCCGGTCGGCCAGCAGCTCGTCGGGCCGCCGCAGGTCACCCCGGACCACGACGGTGCGACCGCCGTCGGTGGGCAGCAGCCGCCGGGCGTACGCGACGGCCACCTCGTCGTGGTCGACGTAGACCACCCGGGCGTCGGGGCGCACCGCACGGACCACCTCGTGCACGTTGCCCTGGGTGGGCAGCCCGGCCCCGACGTCGAGGAACTGGCGTACGCCCTGCTCGGCCGCCCACCGCACGGCCCGGCGGAGGAAGGCGCGGTTGGTCTGGGCCGCCACCCCGGTATCCGGAAAGATCTTCAGAATCTCCTCGGCGGCGGCCCGGTCGGCGGCGAAGTTGTGGCAGCCGCCCAGGTAGTAGTCATACATCCGGGCCACGTTGGGTCGCGTTTCAGCCTCCGTCACGCCCTGATGTGTAGCACTCTGGGCGACACACCGCTGACCCGCCGTGGCGAGGAGGTACCGATGACCGATGGACGGCAGACCGTGGAGGTCGACCCGGCCCTGTTCCGCGCCGTCTACGACTCGCCCGCCTCGCTGCCGGGGCGGCACCGGTGGACCACCCCGGAGGCGGACGTACGCCGGCTGGAACGGCTGCTGGAGATTCCGGCGCACAGCATCGGCGCGCCGCTGTGGGTCAGCGGCGACGAGCCGGACTGCCCCAAGTGCGGGCGCCGGGTGACCTGGTACGACATCGTCTCGTCGGCGCTGCACGGGGTGCACGACAAGACGATGATCGCCCGGGTGGTGCTCGGCGAGCGCAAGTACGTGAACACCGAGGTGCCGGACGCGGTGCCGGGCGTCCACTGTGCCGACTGCCGGACCCCGATCGCCGGCCTGCGCAGCTTCAAGTGCCACAACTGGGCGTACGCGTTCGAGGCGCTGGAGAAGATCGTCGAGCAGATGTCGGGCGTGCCGGCCCAGTCGCCGGGTGACCGGGGCGCGGGGCGTTAAGCGGGGCCCCCGCCTATACCGGAGGCGTTAATAAGGGCCCCTTCCTTACACCAGCACGAGGGTGGCGGCGGTGGCGAGGATGAGGAACGGTCCGAACGGGAGGTGGCTGGACCAGCGGAGCCGCCGGGTGGCGAGCAGCGCCAGCGCGGCCAGCGCGGCGAGGGCGAACGCGAGCACCAGCCCGGTCACCAGCACCGGCCAGCCGTGCCACCCGAGCAGCGCGCCGACGCCCAGGGCCAGTTTGGCGTCGCCGAGGCCGAACCCCCGGCTGCCGAACAGCAGGGTGGTCGCCGCGAAGCCGGCGCCGAGCGCCAGCCCGGCCGCGGTGGCCCGCAGCCAGGGCGACGGGCCGGGCCCGGTCAGCGCGGCCACCCCGAGCAGCGCCCAGGTGCCGGCCGCGGCGGGCCAGGTCAGCCGGTCGGGCAGCCGGTGCGCCGCGGCGTCCACGAGCGCCATCGGCACCGCCCAGGCGAGCCACCAGGCAAGCGCCAGCCGCGCGCCGAGCGGTCCGCCGGCCAGCGCCAGCACGGCCACCGCGACGAGCAGCGCCACCTCCGCCACGGCGGGCGGCGCGCCGATCCGGGCGCGGCAGGCCGGGCAGCGGGCCGCCGGCCCGAGCGCCGGCAGGGGTCGGTCCAGCCCGATCGGCGCGCCGCAGGCGTCGCACCCCGTGCGGTCGGGACGATCCGGCGGTACGGCGTAGCGGGCCACCGCCAGCCGGATGGGCGGCCCGACCGCGAGAGTGGCCAGCAGCCGCACGACCGGGTGGCGGCCGGTGGCCGGCGGGGTGGGGTGGTGGATCCGTTCGGCGGTCACACCGACTCCCCCGTTCGGACGCCGTCGCTTGCATCCTGCAACACGCAGCGTGATGGGGCAGTGATCGCCGTGTTGCGGATGGCGCGGAAAGGGGCGTTCCGCCGGCCGGTTCGGGCGGGGCGGGCCGGGTGCGTCCGGTCGGCGGAACGGATCGGACGACCCGGGCGGTCCCCACCCATACCGGTGGGCGGGAACCGGGCCGCCGGGCACGGGCGGAGGGGTGCGGACGGGCACACGCCTGCGCCCGGCCGGGCCGTTGGCGGCCCGCTCGTCACCGTCCGGACATCCACCGGCCGCCACCACCCGTCTTCACTCACCGTGTTCACGTGAATTGCCTCTGTTGCATCGGCGCACGTCAGCCTATGCTCGCCCCTTGGGTACGACGCAACCCCCGATCAATTGGCGTCGGAGCCCGACCGGAGACATCAGTTCCACATTCCCGACAGATCAGCACAGGTAAATGCAAGCGGTGGCGGCCGAGGCCCGGCCGGGCAGATCCGGGCGCGCTTCCGCATGCCCGGAGCGTGTCGACACGACCGAGCCGGGCCGGCACCGAGGAGGGCTCGGCGTTGCGCACATGGCAATCCCGCCGATGGGAAAGCTGCCTGCTCAGCATCGCGCTGCTGGTCGGCGTAGCCGGGTGCGGCACCGAGCCCGAGGTGGCCGTCCGCCCGCTCGCCGACGGCACCACCGCACCGGCCACCCATTCCGCCGCCGAGGAGAAGGCGGCCGAAAAATCGGCACTGGCCGCCTATTCCGGCTATCTCGCCGCGTCCCGGGCAGCGAGCGCACGCAGCGATCCCGGCCACCCCGCACTGGCACGTTTTCTGGCCGACCCGCTGCTGACCCAGGTTCGGCTGGCAATTCGTGACGCGAAGGAGCACGGCGCGATGCGTACCGGAAAACTGGTTTCCGACCCCACCGTCGTCTCGGTCGACCTGACCGCCCCGCTGCCCACCGTCGAGATCCAGGACTGCCTGGACTCGACCGGCTACCGGCTCGTCTACGCCAAGGACCGCAAGACGGTGCCCGGCACCCGCGGCGGGCGCTACCTGGCCACCGCCACCGCGGCCCGCTATCCGGACGGCCGCTGGCTGGTCAAGACCGGCGCCGCGCACCGGGACCAGCCGTGCTGACCTGGGGAGGCGAGGGCGTCCCGGCCCGCCGGGCCGGGACGCCCCGCCGGTGGTTCGCCGTCGGCCTGGTCGCGCTCCTGACGCTCGCCGGCGCGCCCGCGCGGGCCGCCGACCCGGGCGGCTCCTGCACCCCCGACCAGGTCGACTGCGACGTCTGGGACGACGACCCGCCGATCCCGGGCGGAGGCGGCGGGCCGGGTGGTGGCGGGGACCCCGGCGGCGGGGGCGGGAACGACGGCGGCACCGCCAAGTGCCAGTGGGAGAGCCGGGTCGTCCCCTGCTACGACGACATCCTCGGCTGGTTCGACAACGACGGCGGCTGCTACTACAAGCTCGCCTCGCCGCAGGATCCCGCTCCCGAGGGTCAGCAGTGGTATACGGCCAGTTGCTACGGCGGCCTCGGCAACCAGGTGAACGTCCTGCTCGCCGCCCCGCCGCCCGGCTACGGCACGCCACCCGACCCGGAGGAGCTGGCCCGCCGTGCCCTCGCGTCGATCTCGCTGCTGCCCCCGCGGACGGCGGTCGCGCCCCGCCGCAGCAAGGGGCCCGGGCTGGTCGGCCTGCCGGTGTGGATGTGGGCCAGCCCCGGCAAGTCCTACTTCGGGCCGCTGTCCGCCTCGGCCTCGGAGCGGGGTCTGACCGTGGAGATCACCGCGACGGTGACCCGGATCGTCTGGCACATGGCCGACGGCCTCGACGTCGAGTGCGACGGGCCGGGCACGCCCTACAAGGCGGACGGGCCACGGGCCGGGTCCGCCTCACCCGACTGCGGCCTGCCCGACGGCTACCCGAAGGCGGACACCTACCAGGTCTACGCCACCGCCTACTGGACCGTCGAGTGGTCGTCGAGCGGTGGCGAGAGCGGCCGGATCTACCAGACCCGGGTCAGCGGTGTGGTCCCGGTGCAGATCAACGAACTCCAGGTGGTGACCCGATGAGCATGGTGGCGTCCCGGAACGGGACCCCGATGGAGGCGCCGGTGGCGCCGCCCAAGGTGGTCCGGCAGCGACGGATCCGACCCGGCCTGCTCGGCCTGGCGATCCTGCTGATCGCGCTCGGTGGGCTGGGCGCCGCGTTCGCGGTCACCTCGGTGCGGTCCACCGGCACCTACCTGGCGGTGGCCCGCCCGGTCGAGGTGGGGCAGCAGATCACCGCCGACGACCTGGTGCCGGTCCAACTCTCCGGCGGGCGCGAGCTGCGGCCGGTGCCCGCCGCCCGGATGAAGGACCTGCTCGGCCTGCGGGCCGCCGTCCGGCTCACCCCCGGGACGCTGCTCACCACCACCCAGCTCACCGAAGCCCCCCTGCTCGGCCCCGGCCAGCAGCAGATCGCGCTGGGGTTGGCCGCCGACCAGGTGCCGGCCCGCAAACTGCACCCCGGCGACAAGGTGCTGCTGGTCAGCACGCCGGACACCAGCACCAGCGGCGCCGGGGCGACCCGCGGCGGCACCCGGTTCGAGGCCACCGTGATCGACACCGCCGTGCCGGCGAGCAATGACGTGGTGGTCTACCTGGCGCTGGCCGTCCGGGACGTGCCGGCGGTGGTGGCACTGGCCTCGGACGACCGGGTCGCGCTCGTGCTGGTCGAGGCCGCCTGATGGCGATCATCGCCCTGGTGTCGGCGAAGGGTTCGCCCGGCGTCACCACCACCGCGCTGGCCGCGGCGCTGAGCTGGCACCGCCGGCTCGTGCTGGCCGAGTGCGACCCGGCGGGCGGCTCGATCCTCGCCGGCTACCTGGGCGGCACGCTCGACGGCCCGCGCGGCATCGGCGAGTTGGCCGTCGGTGAGCTGCGCGACGGCAGCCTGGAGACCGCGTTCTGGTCGCAACTCGTCGACCTGGACGCGCCGCGCCGCGAACGGCTGCTCCTGCCCGGCGTGGTCGACCCGGCGCAGGCCGGCAGCGTGGTGCCGCTCTGGCAGCGCTTCGCCGACTACTTCACCGGGCTGGACCGTGGCGTACCCCCCTACGACGTGCTCGTCGACTGTGGCCGGCTGGCGGTCGACGGTCCGCCATGGCCACTGCTGCGGGCCGCCGCGGTGGTGCTGCTCGTCACCCGCGCGCACCTGCCCGACCTCTCCGCCACCCGGGCCACCGTCCGGGCGATCGAACGGGACCTCACCGAACACCGCGTCCCGCCCGGCAACCTGCGGCTGCTGGTGGTCGGGGACGGGCACGGCACCAGCGAGATCAGCAAGGCGCTGCGGCTGCCGGTGATCGCCCGGCTGCCGCACGACCCGCGTACCGCCGAGGTGCTCGCGCACGGCGGCACCGTACGCGCCGGTCGGCCGCTCATGCGCGCGGCCGGCGCGCTCGAGGTGCCGGTCCGGGCGCTGCTGGACCGGCGGCAGGCCCGGCTGGCCTGGCCCGGCGCGACCCCCGCCCGCGCGGTGAGCGCACCGCTCGCGCCGGAGGTGCCCGGTGCGGTTTGAGCCGGTCTCGCACGACCCACGCGGGCAACAGCCCGGGGTCGTCTCCACGGTCCCGCCGCTGGCCCCGCCGAACGGGCGGCACCACGTCGCCGGCCCGGCCCTCCCCGCCGCGCCGCCCGCGCCACCGCCCCGCCCCCGGGTCGACTTCGCGGTGGTCCGCGAGCTGCGCCGGGAGCTGAGCGAGCGGCTCACCCACTGGCAGCGCGGGCGGGAGTTCGACGCCGACGCCGAGGAGACCGAGCGGGCCCGGCTGGCCGTCGCGGTGGTCTCCGCGTACGCCGACTCGGTACGCCGGGCGGGCACGCCGATGCCCGCCGACGCGGAGCGGCTGCTGCTCGACCAGGTGACCGCCGAACTGGTCGGGCTGGGCCGACTCCAGACGCTGCTCGTCGACGAGACCATCGAGGAGGTGCACATCCTCGGCTGCGACCAGGTGCGCATCACCCGGCACGGCGGCGGCGTCGACTGGGCCGAACCGATCGCCGACAGCGACGACGAGTTGGTGGAGATCCTTCAGGCGGCGGCCCGCCGGGCCGGCGCCACCGAACGGTCGCTCTCCACCTCCAAGCCCACGCTCGACCTGCAACTGCCCGACGGCAGCCGGCTCGCCGCGGTCTTCCTGGTCAGCCACCGTCCCTACGCGGTGATCCGCAAGCACAACACGCTCGACGTGAGCCTGGAGGACATCGCCGGCGGGCGGCCCGACCTGGACGAGATGATCGACCCGCTGCTGCGCGACTTCCTCCGCGCGTCCATGCGGGCCGGGCTGAACATCATGGTCGCCGGGCTGGCCGGAGCCGGCAAGACCACTGTCATCCGGGCGCTGATGGACGACATCCCGGCCGACGAGCCGTACGTGCTGCTGGAGGAGAGCCGGGAGCTGCTGCCGGCGCGGCGCGGGCACAAGCACCGGGCGGTGATGAGCTTCGAGTCCCGGGAGGGGCACGGCGAGCGCGGCGCGGACGGGCGACCCGCGGGTGAGGTGAGCATCGCCGACCTGATCCCGGTGTCGCTGCGGATGGGCGTGCTGCGGATCATCGTCGGCGAGGTGCGGTCCCGGGAGATCGTGCCGATGCTCCAGGCGATGACCACCAGCCGCGGGTCGATGTGCACCATCCACGCCCGTACCCCGGCCGGGGTAAGCGAACGCATCATCGAGCTGGCGCTGTCCCACGGCCGGGAGATGACCGTCGACCAGGCCCGCCGGATGGCGGGCAACGCGCTCGACCTGATCGTCTACGTCACGGTCGAGGACGAGACCGCGATCGGCGGTCGCAAGCACCGCTTCGTCTCGCACGTCGAGGAGGTCATCGGCGTCGGCGAGGGCAACCGGATCACCACCACCACCGTCTTCGGCCCGGGGCCGGACGGCCGGGCGGTCCCCCGCCACCTGCCCGAACGGATCCGCGACCAACTGCTGCGCGTCGGCTACGACGCCCGGCTGCTCACCCGGTTCGTCGAGGCCGGCGTCGGCGCCTGGCGGCGGCCCCGCCACACCCGCCTCGGGCGGCGGCCGGGCGGAGGGCCGGCATGACGCAGATCGAGCTGATCGCGCTGGTGTCGGGCGCCGCCTGTGTGGCCGGGCTGGTGCTCGCCGTGGTCGCGCTGGTCGGCACCCGCCGGCCGCCCAGGTCGACACCGGGCGACGCCGGGCCGGGCCTGAGCCGACTCTGGACCGGATCCGGGGCCAGCAGCGCCGACCGGCGACGCCACCAACTCCTGCTGGGCGGTGCCGTGGCCGCCGGGGCACTGGCGTTCCTGATCACCGGGTTGCCGGTGGTGGGCCTGCTGGTGGCGCTCGCGGTGCCCGGGGTGCCGTGGCTGTTCGCCGTCGGCCGGGCCGAGCAGCGGGCCATCGCCCGGGTCGAGGCGGTCGGCGAGTGGACCCGGCGGCTCAAGGACATCTCCGCCACCGGGCAGGGGCTCCAGCAGGCCATCGTCGGCACCATCACCACCGCGCCGGAGGAGATCCAGGAGGAGGTACGCACGCTCGCCGCCCGCCTCCAGGCCGGCTGGCTGGCCAAGTCGGCGCTGCTGGCGTTCGCCGACGAGATCGCCGACCCGGTCGCCGACCAGGTGGTGGCCGCGCTGATCCTGCACCTGACCGACCGGGGCGAGCGCCTCGGTGACGTGCTCGGCTCGATCGCCGGCGCGGCCTCCGCCGAGGTGGCCACCCGGCGCGAGGTCGAGGCGAAGCGGACCCAGCCCCGGTTCGCGGTGCGTTTCCTCACCGGGATGACGCTGGCGACGCTCGCGTACGGGCTGGTGAACGGCGATTACATCCGCCCCTACGGGACCTTGACCGGGCAGCTCGTGATGGCGGTGCTCGGCGCGGCCTTCATCGGGCTGCTGGTCTGGGTGCGGTCGATGAGCCAGCCGCCGCGCCCGGCGCGTTTCCTGCCGGCCCCCGACCTGGAGGAGGCGATCGCGTGAGCGCGAGGAGTGAGCTTGCGAGCCCCGCAGTCGCGAACGAGAGGCCGGCCCGGTGATCATGAATTGGCAGCTCGTGCTGGCCGTGCTCGGCGGGGCGGCGGTCGGGCTCGGTCTGTTCCTCGTGGTCCGCGAGGCGTTGCCGGCCACCCCGGCGCTCGGTCCGGCGCTGCGCCGGCTGCACCAGCCGCCCGGTCAGGCCCCGGTGGCCGGCGCCGGGCCGGACTGGCTCGGCGGCTTCGCCCGCTGGCTGCGCCCGCCGACCCGGCAGCTCGCCCTGCTCGACCGGACCCCCGAGCAGTACGCCCTGTCGGTGCTGCTCTCCGCGCTCATCGGTTTCGCCACCCCGGCGGTCGTCTCGGCCGTGCTCTTCCTGGGCGGCGTGTCCGTGCCGGTGGTCGTACCGGTGCTGGCCAGCCTCGGGATGGCGCTGCTCGCCGGCCTGTTCGCGCACCACTCGGTGCTGAGCAAGGCGGACGCCGCCCGGGACGAGTTCCGGCAGGCCGTCTGCACCTACCTCGACCTGGTGGCGTTGCAGCTCTCCGCCGCGCACGGCCCGGTGCAGTCGCTGGAACGCGCGGCGACGGTCTGCGACGGCTGGGTCTTCGACCGGATCCGGGAGGCGCTGCGGCTCGCCCAGCTCCAGATGCACTCGCCGTGGGACGAGTTGCAGGAGCTGGCCGACCGGATCGGCATCCCGGAGCTGGGCGACGTGGGCGCCATCATGCGGTCCTCCGGCAGCGAGGGCGCCCAGGTGCACGAGACGTTGCGCGCCCGCGCCGACTCGCTGCGGGACCAGATCCGCACCGACAACCTGACCCGCGCCGAGGGGGTGACCAGCAAGTTGGACATCCCCGGTTCGCTGCTGGTCTTCGTCCTGCTCGGCTTCGCCGTCTATCCGTTCATCGCCCGCCTGTGACAACCCCCGAGAAGGAGAAGGCCATGCAACTCCTCAGCACCTACGTCTACGCGACGGTCCGGAGCCGCCTCGCCGAACTGCGGCACCGCGCCGAGCGTGGCGACAGCCCGGTGCCGACCGCCGTCATCATCTTCGGCCTGGTCGCGGTGGCCATCGCGGTCACTGGATACGCCCTGGCCAAAGCGAACAACTGGATGGACGCCATCCCGGACAACGAGGCGCCGGTGGAGCCCAAGTGACGTCCCGCCCCGCCCGTACGGTCCGGAACCGGCCGGCACCCGCCGGCCGGGCGGGTCCGCGCGGCCCGGGGCGGATCGCCGCCACGCTGCGCGCCCGCCTCGCCGCGGGCGGGCGCGAGCGGGGTGCCAACCCGGTCGAACTGGCCGTGGTGATGCCGGCGATCCTGGTGCTGCTCTTCGGCTCGATCCAGGTCGCCGTCTGGTTCGTCGCCCGGTCCACCGCGCTCAACGCGGCCCAGACCGGGGTGAACGCCCAACGCTCGTACGACGCCGCGCCGGACGCCGGGCGGGACCGGGCCACCGACTTCCTGCGCCGCTCCGGTGACTGGCTCGTCGGCTGGGACAAGACCGGCCCGACCTGCGAGGCGACCGCCACCGACGTCACCTGCACGGTGCGCGGGCGGTCCCTGTCGGTCGTCCCCGGCGTCGACTTCGAGGTCGCGCAGACCGCGCACGGCCCCACCGAACGCTGGACGGGGTGAGGCCGGTGCCCCGGGACCGAGGTTCCGTCTCGATCGAGGTGGCGGTGCTCGCCCCCGCCTTCATCGGGCTGATGGTGCTGGCCGGGGTGGTCGGCCGGACCGCCGTCGCCGACGAGGCGGTGGAGTCCGCCGCGCACGACGCCGCCCGGGCCGCCTCGCTCGCCCGGACCGCCGCCGACGGCCGGAAAGCGGCCGAGCAGGCGGCCCATGACCAGCTCAACTGGTCCGGGCTGCGCTGCACCGCCCCGCCGAGGCTGGACCTGACCGGCTCGGTGGCCGGCATGTCGACCAGCTTCAACCGGGCGTACCGCAGCGCCGCCGGCGTGCCGGCGACCGTCACGGTGACGGTGACCTGCACGGTCTCCTTCGAGGACATGCGCGCGCCCGGGCTGCCCGGGGTGCCGGGCGGCAAGACCGTCTCGGCGCGCTTCACCTCCCCGCTCGACACCTACCGGAGCCGGGGATGACGCGGCGCGGCGCGGAGAGCGGCCGGGTGAGCCTCTTCCTGGCGGTGGCGATGACCGGCGTGCTGGCGATCGTCAGCCTCGCCTACGACGGCGCCGGGCAACTGCGCACGCTGCAACGCGCCGACAACCTGGCCGCCGAGGCGGCCCGCAGCGGCGGCCAGATGATCGACCGCGCGAGCGCCATCGACGGCGGCCCGAAGCGGATCGACCAGGTCGCCGCCCGCAAGGCCGTCGCCGACTACCTGAAGGCCGCCGGCGGCGTGACCGGCCACGAGGTCGACTTCCCCGTGGTCGGCGTCGAGACCCAGATCCGGGTACGCGTCCGGATCACCTACCGCCGGGACCTGCTCGGTCTCTTCGGCGTGCAGAAGACCGCCACCGTCACCGGTGAGGCCACCGCTCGGGGGCTCACCGGACCGTAGGAAGGAAGGTCGCCATGGGTGCACCGGGACGCTCCGCCGTCCGCCGCGCCGGGCAGGTCCTCACCGGGCTCGGCGCGCTCGTCGTGCTCGTCGGGGTGCTGGCCGGCGGGCCGATCGCGCTGCTGGCCTTCGCCGGCAACCCGCTGCCCGACCACCTGCCCACGCTGGCCGAGGCGGGCACGGCGTTGACAAGCCGCGACGACGGGCAGCTCTTCCTGCGGGCGCTCGCCGTGGTGGGCTGGTTCGGGTGGGCCACGTTCGCGTTCTCCGTGGTGGTGGAGCTGCTGGCATCGGCGGTGCGCCGGCCCGCGCCGAAGCTGCCCGGGATGCGTCGCCAGCAGCGGGCCGCCGCCGCGCTCGTCGGTTCGGTGGCGCTGATCCTGGCGGCCAGCCCGGCCGCGGCGAGCGCCGCCGCGCTGACCGCCCCGCAGCCGGCGGTCGCCGCCCCGGCCGTCAGCACGGCGTACGCGGCGCCGCACCTCGCCACACCGACACGGGCCGCGCCGGACGCCACCGGCCCGGCCGTGTACCGGGTGGCGAAGGGTGACTACCTGGGTGCGGTCGCCGACCGCTACCTGGACGACTTCGACCGCTACCGGGAGCTGGCCCGGATGAACCGGCTCGCCGACCCGGACCGGATCCGCCCCGGCCAGCTCATCGAGCTGCCCGGCGGCGCGGTGGACGACGGCGCGCGGCGGCACGCCGCCGGTCGGCTCGTGGTGCGCCCGGCCCGGCCCGCACCGGCGAAGCCGGCCGAGGGCGGCGCGTCCGCGACCGCGCCGAAGCCCGCCGAGGGCGGCACGTCCTCGACGGCGCCGAGTCCCGCGCCGGACACGTCCGCGCAGGACACCACGCCCACCGTGGAAGCGCCGGAGGGGCAGCCGCCGGCCATGGCGGCGGGGGCGTCCCGGGCCACGGCCGAGGAGGGCATCAACCGTCCGCTCGCCATCTCGGCGGTGCTGGCGGTGGCAAGCATCGTGGGGGCACAGATCGGCGCGGTCCTCGGGCTGCGTCGCCGGCCGGCGACGGCGCGCGCGCTCGGCAACGGGCGGCACCGCCGGGACTGAGCCGGCCCCGGTCAGGGCAGGCGGGCCTCGACCCGGCCGGAGACCACGCGGGTGGGGAGCACGACCTGGTCGTTGGCGGCCGGACCGCGCGCCACCTCGCCGCTGTCCAGCCGGAACGCGCTGCCGTGCCACGGGCAGACCACGCAGGCGTGGCCGTCGATCTGCTGCACCTCACCCGCGCCGAGCGGGCCGCTCTGGTGCGGGCAGCGTTCGAGCATCACGGTGACGTCGTCGCCGTGCCGGTAGAGGAGCACCGAGACGTCGTCGATCGTCCGGGTCACCGGTTCGCGTTGCGGCAGGTCGCTCAGGTCGCCCACCGAATGCCAGCCGTCGCCGATCAGGTGCAGCTCGGAGATGCTCTGACTGACCTGGGCCCCCTGCTTGTAGGCGAGGTGTCCACCCAGGTACGCGCCGCCGCTCGCCGCGGACAGCCCCAGGTACGCGAGGGCCCGGCCGAGCCCGTGCCGCCCGTTGAGCCGGGCCGCGAGCGAGCCGGCGTAGAGGGTCAGGCCGACGATGTTGGCCCCGGCGTGCACCAGCCCGACCCGGCGCTGGTCGCGGGAGAGCGCGGCCCAGTCGTTCCAGCCGGCGACCGCGGCCGGCAACGCGCTGACCGTGCCGAGCCCGACCAGGGCGGTGGCGGCCCGACGCTGGCCGGGCAGCAGGTCCACCACGGCGGCGGAGATCCACGCGCCGACCGGCACCTGCACCATCGCGGGGTGCAGCGGATGTCCCAACCAGACGCCGTGCAGCGCGTCCCGGACCCGGTGCGAGCGCAGCGTGCCCTGGACGACGCGCTGCCACCGGTCACCCACCCGGTCGAGACCGGATGCCTGTTCGAGCTTCGTCAGTAGTTCGCGCACCTGGTCCGACTTCCCGGACGGCGAGCACCCAAACCGGACGCCGGGGAAAAAGCTGCCCACCGAGCGGCGTACGGTCGACGGCATGGCCCGCCGTCGCATCCCCCGCTGGCTCGCCCGCGCGCCGATCCCGCTCTACCGGCACGGTCTCGGCCGGTTCCTCGGCCGCCGGCTGATGATGCTGGAGCACCGTGGCCGCCGGTCCGGCCTGCCCCGGTACGTGGTGCTGGAGGTGGTCGACCGGGAGCCGGGCGCGCTTTTCCTCGCCTCCGGCTACGGCCCGGGCTCGCAGTGGTTCCGCAACGTGCGCGCGGATCCGGCGGTACGGGTGTGGACCGGCCCGGACCGGGGTGTCCCGGCGCGGGCGACGGTGTTGGCCGGCGAGGAGGTCCGGCAACGGCTGGCGCGTTACCGGCAGCGGCACCGGCGGGCCGCCGCGGCGCTGGGCCGTACCCTCGGCATCCCCGAACTGACCGGCGACGGCCCGCTGCCGGCCGACGTGGACGCCCGCCTCCCCCTGGTCCGCCTCGACCTCGCGGAACGCTGACCACGAAACGGGAGTACGCCGACAAGCCGCCGGATAGAAGCGGGCCGCCTGATTCACGGAAACAGTGCTCATCCGACACGGGATGAGCACTGTTTCCGTGAATCTGCTCCGCCGGGCCGGGCCGGGCCGGGGCCGCGCCGGTGGCGCGGTGGGTGGTGGGGCGGGCATGCTTGGGGGGTGGGGGTTCGCGTCGAACGTGCGGGTGGCGTGACCACGGTGATCCTGGACCGGCCGGAGGCCCGTAACGCGGTGGACGGGCCGACCGCCCGGGCGCTCGCCGACGCGTTCCGCGCGTTCGACGCCGACCCGGACGCGGCGGTCGCCGTGCTCTGGGGCGCGGGCGGCACGTTCTGCTCCGGCGCCGACCTCAAGGCGATCGGCACGCCGCGCGGCAACCGGGTCGAGGCCGAGGGCGACGGCCCGATGGGTCCCACCCGGATGTCGCTGTCCAAGCCGGTCGTCGCCGCGATCTCCGGGTACGCCGTGGCCGGCGGTCTGGAGCTGGCGCTCTGGTGCGACCTGCGGGTCGCCGAGTCGGACGCCACGCTCGGGGTGTTCTGCCGGCGGTGGGGCGTGCCACTTGTCGACGGTGGGACGGTCCGGCTGCCCCGGCTGATCGGGGAGAGCCGGGCGATGGACCTGATCCTCACCGGGCGTCCGGTGCCGGCCGACGAGGCGTACGCGATGGGTCTGGTCAACCGGCTGGTCGCGCCGGGCGCGGCCCGGGCGGAGGCCGAGCGGCTGGCCGCCGAGATCGCCCGGCATCCGCAGACCTGCCTGCGCAACGACCGGGCGGCGGTGCTCGGCGGCGCCGGCCGACCCGAGCCGGAGGCGTTCGCGGTGGAGCTTGCCTACGGCATGGAGTCGCTGGCGGTGGACGGGGTGCGCGGCGCCGGCCGGTTCGCCGCCGGGGCCGGCCGGCACGGCGCGCCGGCCGGCTGACCGCTCACTTCAGGTTGCGCAGCGCGTCCTCGATCGCCCGGTGGAACGTCGGGTAGGCGTAGATCATGTGCCGGAGCTGGCTGATCGGCACCGCCGCGTGCACGGCCACCACAAGCGCGGAGAGCACCTCGCCGCCGGCCGGGCCGGCCGAGGTGGCGCCGACGAGCACGCCCTGGTCGGCGTCGGCGACCAGCTTGATGAAGCCGGCGTTGCCGGTCTTGTGGATCCAGCCCCGGGTCGACGAGGTCAGGTCGGTGTGGCCGACCTGGACGTTGACGCCCCGGTCGCGGGCCTGCTGCTCGGTCAGGCCGACCGCACCCACCTCGGGGTCGGTGAACGTGACCCGGGGCAACGCCCGGTAGTCGGCGACCGGGACGCTGCCCGGGGCGGCCGTCGGTCCGCCCGCGCTCATCGCGCCGCCGACCGCGCTGACCACGCCGGCCGCGCCGCCGACCACGCTCGCGGTGCCGCTGGCGTCCGGGCCGCCCTTGCCGCGCCGCATGTGGTCTAGCACGTCGGCCACCACGATGCCGGCCTGGTACATGGCGATGTGGGTGAACGCGCCCTCGCCGGTGAGGTCGCCGACCGCCCAGATGCCGTCGGTGACGTGCATCCGGTCGTTGACCGGCAGGTAGCGCTGCCCGGCGTCCACGCCGACCGCGTCCAGGCCCAACTCCTCCAGGTGCGCCCGGCGGCCGGTCACCACGAGCAGCTTCTCGCCGGTGAACGTGACGCCGTCGGCGTGGATGGTGAAGGTGTCACCGTCGTGGCTGACCCGGCCGGCCTTGACCCCGGTGTGGATCTCCACCCCGTCGGCGCGTAGCGCCTCGGCGGCGAGCGCGGACGCCTCCGGCTCCTCGACGGCGAGCACCCGGTCGGACGCCTCGACGACGGTGACCCGGACGCCGAACCGGGCGAACACCTGGGCCAGCTCCAGGCCGATCGCGCCGCCGCCGAGCACCAGCAGCGTGCCGGGCAGCTCCTCGACCTCGATGGCCTGGTGGTTGGTCCAGTAGGGCGTGTCGGCCAGCCCGTCGATCGGCGGGACCGAGGGCCGGGTGCCGGTGCCGAGGACCACCCCGAAGCGGGCTTCGAAGACCTGGTCTCCGACGCGGACCCGGTTCGGGCCGTCGAGCCGGCCGCTGCCGCGCACGAACCGGCCGCCCTTGCCGGTGAAACGGTCCACCGCCGCCCTGTCGTCCCAGGTGTCGGTGGCCTCCTCGCGGATCCGCTTCGCCACCGGCGCCCAGTCGGGGCGCACCTGCGCGGACCCGGCCAGCTCGTTGACCCGGTGCGCCTCGGCCAGCGCGTTGGCCGCCCGGATCATCATCTTGCTCGGCACGCAGCCCCAGTAGGGGCATTCGCCACCGACCAGGTCCCGCTCGATGCCGACCACGTCGAGCCCGGCCTCGGCGAGTCGCCCGGCCACCTCCTCGCCGCCGACCCCGAGCCCGACCACGACCACGTCCACCAGTTCCGGCTCTGCCATTCCGCCAGCATTCCGCACCGCACCGCTCGGCGGCCACCGGACCGGGCCGGAATTCCGTCCCGGTCAACCGCGCGACCGCCTACCGTGACCGGATGCACGCGCGCTTCGCCCCGGTCCGGGACGCCTTCCACGATCTCTTCGCCGCCGGCCGGGAGACCGGCGCGGCGCTCTCCGTCCGGTGCGACGGCGGTCCGGTGGTGGACCTGGTGGGTGGCACCCGCGCCGTGGTCCCGCCCGGCACGGTCGTGCCCGTCGTCGGGGCGGATCGGCCGTGGCGGCCCGACACACTGGTCGACGTCTACTCGGTGGGCAAGCCGGTGGTGGCGTTCTGCCTGCTGCTGCTGGTCGACCGGGGACGGGTCGACCTGGACGCGCCGGTGACCACCTACTGGCCGGAGTTCCGCACCCCGGCCACCGTGCGGCAGGTGCTCGACCACACCGCCGGCCTGCCCGCCTTCCCGGTGCCCCGGCCGGCCGCGGCGATCACCGACTGGGGGCTGCTCTGCGCCGACCTGGCCGCGGCCGAACCGGAGTGGACGCCGGGCACCGTCGCGGGCGAGCACGCCTGGACGTACGGGCACCTGGTGGGCGAGCTGGTCCGGCGGGTGGACGGGCGGTCGGTGGGGCGCTTCCTGGCCGAGGAGATCGCCGGCCCGTGGCGCCTCGACCTGGCGTTCGGGCTGGGTCCGGTCGACCGGCGGCGGTGCGCCGACCTGTCGTACGGCGATCCGGCCTGGCCGGACCGTACCCGCGGCGAGCCGGGCTCGCTGCGGGCGCGGGCGCTGGACAATCCGCCGGGTGGGCGGGACGTGGCGGTGGTGAACGGTGACCGCTGGCGGGCCGCCGAGATTCCGGCGGTGAACCTGCACGCCACCGCGTCGGCGCTGGCCCGGTTCTACGCGGGCCTGCTCGCCGGCGGCACCCTCGACGGGGTACGCCTGGTGAGCCCGGAGCTGGTCGCCGAGGCCACCCGGGTCCAGTACGCCGGCCCGGACCTGGTGCTGGACCGGACGGCGCACTGGACGCTCGGCATGCAGTGGGAGCCGGACGGAAGCTGGGGCATGGGCGGGATCGGTGGCAGCAGCGCCTGGGCCGACCCGGAGCGCGGCTACACCCTCGCGTACGTGACGGCCCGGCTGGCCGAGCACGACCGGGTGGACGAGCTGGCCGAGGTGTTGCACTCCTGCCTGTGACCGGGTGCGGTCAGCGCATCCAGACCGGGTCGGCGCCGGGCACGTCCAGCGGGGGCGGGTAGTCGAGCGTGCGGCGTACCTCGTCGGGCAGCCGCCACGGCTGGTGCACCGCCTTGCCGGCCACCGACTCCAGCTCCGGCACCCACCGCCGCACGTACGCGCCGTCGGGGTCGTACCGTTCGGCCTGCCGCACCGGGTTGAAGCCCCGGTACGGCCGGGTGTCGTTGCCGGTGCCGGCCACCCACTGCCAGTTGCCCGAGTTGTTGACCCGGTCGCCGTCGAGCAGCCAGCGGAAGAAGACCTCCAGCCCGGGCCGCCAGTCCAGCCCGAGGTGCTTGGTCAGGTAGCCGGCGGTGATCAGCCGGGCGCGGTTGTGCATCCACCCCTCGGTGCGCAGTTGCCGCATGCCGGCGTCCACGATCGGCATCCCGGTGCGTCCCTCGGTCCAGGCCGCCAGCGCGGCCGGGTCGTCCCGCCAGTCCTCCCGGGCGCCCCGCCGGTACGCCGTCGTGCTCAGGCCCGGGAAACCGGCGACGACCTGGTGGTAGAAGTCGCGCCAGCAGAGCTGCCGGACGAACGGCCCGTCGCGGTCGCCGGCCCGGTTGGCCACCGCCAGCGGGGAGACGCAACCCCATCGGAGGTACGGGCTGAGCCGGGAGGTGTCGTCGCCGGCCATGTCGTCGTGGATGTCGTCGTAGCGGTCGAGGGTGGGCAGCCACGCGGTGAGGCGACGCCGGGCGACGCTCTCCCCGCCCTCGGCGGCGTCCGGGCTGTCGCCCTTCGGCGGCTCCGGCAGCCGGCCCGGGTCGACGTCCCCGGGGAGCCGGATCCGCTTCGGCGCGGCGAGTTCCTCCCGGCGCGTGACCCCCTGCCAGGCGCGGAAGTAGGGGCTGAACACCCGGTAGTGGTCGCCGCCGGTGGGCCGGAGCGCGCCCGGGTCGACGATCGTCAGCCCGGGGAAGAGCCGCAGGAACATCCGGTGCCTGTCGCACTCTTCGCGCAGGCGGCGTTCCCGGCGGTGGGCGTGGCGGCTCACGTCGGCGGAGAGCCCGATGCCCTCGGCGCCCACCTTCCGGGCCAGCTTGACGGTCTCGGCCACCGGGTCGCCGCGCCGCACCACCAGGTCGCCGCCGCGTCGGCGGAGCGTCTCGCGCAGCTCGGCCAGGCTCTGGTGCAGGAACCGGGTGCGGTTCGGCGAGAGCTTCGCGAGCGTCGGGTCGAGCACGTACAGCGGCACCACCCGGTCGAACGCCGAGGCCGCCGCGGCCAGCGCCGGGTGGTCGTGCACCCGCAGGTCGCGGGTGAAGAGCACGACCGCCGTACGCTCGGTCATCCGGCCACGGCCGACGCCGGCGCCGGGCCGGGCACCCGCACCGGCGTGCCGGCGGGTGTGAGCAGCGCCCGCGCGGCCACCGCCAGCCGCCGCCGCTGCGGCACCAGGGCCCGGCGGACGAAGACGTCGAAACCCTGCCCGGCCACCTCGTCGAGGATTCCGCCGTAGAGCGCGTACGCGGTGCGCATGCACGCCTGCGAGGCCGGGTGGAGCAGCGGGATGCCCGGCGCGGCGGCGAGGTAGTGGGCCTGCGCCCGGGTCACCTCGTACTCGATCAGCTCGCGGATCGCCGGCGTGGCGCGGCCGGCGGCCTGGGCGGCGAGCAGGTCGTCGCGGGTCAGGTCGAACTTGGCCAGGTCCTCGTCGGGCAGGTAGGTCCGGCCCCGGTCGAGGTCCTCGGCGACGTCCCGGATGAAGTTGGTGAGTTGGAACGCGAACCCGAGCTGCCGGGCCGGCTCCCGGGCGGCGGCCGGGTCGGAGCTGCCCAGGATCGGCAGCATCATGGTGCCGATGACGGCGGCCGAGCCCTCCATGTAGTCGAGCAGGTCGTCGTAGGTCGGGTACGACGTGACCGTCAGGTCCATCGCCATGCTGCGCAGGAACGACGCGAAGTCGTCGCGGTCGAGGTCGAACACGGCGATGGTGTGCAGCACCGCGGGGAGCAGCGGGTCGTCGACCGACGCGCCGTGCAGCCCGGCGACGAAACGGTCGGACCACTCGCGCAGGCGGGCGGCGCGCTCGGCGGGCGGCAGGTCCTCGGTGCGGTCGACGATCTCGTCCGCGTAGCGGGTGAACCCGTACAGCGCGTGCACATGCCGTCGTTTCCATGCGGGGAGCAGCCGGGTGGCGAGATAGTAGGTGCGGCCGTGACGCCGGTGCAGCTCGCGACAGCGGTCATAGGCAGCGGTGAGATCGGTGTCCACCGGCCCCTCCTCGGTTTCGACGCAGAAATCGACGCAACTCGTGAGCCTAGGGTACGCTCCTCCACATGGCCAACGACGCAGTTGCGGATAATGCGCTCCGCGTCGCGCCGGCACAGCCGGAAGCGACTGACGATCCGGTCCACGGCGTCCTGGCCGCGTTCACCCAAGACCTGGTCACCGGCGTCGACGACACCCTGGCGGCGTTCCTGGCCGCGGAAGTCGACGCACTCGCCGAGATCGACGCGGCGATGGGCGGTTTCGCCGCGACCGCCCGTGACTCCGTGCTCGCCGGCGGCAAGCGGGTGCGTCCGACGTTCGCCTACTGGGGCTGGCGCGGGGTGGTCGGCGGCGACGGGCCGCTGTCCTCGGTGCTGCCCGCCCTGTCCGCGCTGGAACTGCTGCACACCTTCGCGCTCGTGCACGACGACGTGATGGACGCCTCCGACGTCCGGCGCGGCCGACCCACCGCGCACCGGGCCGCCGCCGCCCGGCACCGGGCCGCCGGGCACACCGGCGACCCCGACCGGTACGGCGAGGCGGTCGCCGTGCTCGTCGGCGACCTCTGCATGGTCTGGGCCGACCGGCTCATGGGGCGTGCCGCCGTGCCGCCCGACCGGCTGCTCGACGTGCGCCGCTGCTACGACCAGATGCGGGTGGAGACCGTCGCCGGGCAGTTCCTGGACGTGCTCGGCGAACACGACGCGGCGAACTGGTCGGTCGACCGGGCGCTGCGGGTGGCCCGTTACAAGACCGCCAGCTACACCGTCCAGCGCCCCCTGCTCTTCGGCGCCGGCCTGGCCGGCGCCGACGCGGACGGCCCGCTGACCGCCGCGTACACCCGCTACGGGCTGGCCGTCGGCGAGGCGTTCCAACTCCGGGACGACCTGCTCGGCGTCTTCGGCGACCCGGCCACCACCGGCAAGCCGGCCGGGGACGACCTGCGCACCGGCAAGCCGACCCCGCTGCTCATGCTGGCCCGGCAGCTCGCCGACCCGGCCCAGCGCCGCGCCCTGGACCGGGCCGGTTCGGTAGGCGGCGCGCGCGAGCTGACCCGGCTGGCCGACGTGGTGCGGGACACCGGCGCCGCCGCCCGGGTGGAACGGATGATCTCCGAACGGGTGGCCGAGGCGCTGTCCGCGCTCGACACCGCACCCATCGACGAGACGGCGCGCACCGCGCTCACCGGTCTCGCCACCGCAGCCACCGAACGGCGGTCCTGATGAGCAACCTCGTGACCAACGGAGCCGGAATGCGCACCGTCGACGGACGGACCGACCGCGTCGTCGTGGTCGGCGCCGGGCTGGGTGGGCTGGCCTGCGCGCTGCACCTGGCGGGCAGCGGCCGGCAGGTGACCGTGCTGGAACGCGAGCCGGTGCCGGGTGGGCGCGCCGGACGGCTCAGCGTCGACGGGTACGAGTTCGACACCGGGCCGACCGTCCTCACCATGCCCGACCTGATCGCCGAGGCGCTCGGCGCGGTCGGCGAGGAGTTGACCGACTGGCTCGACCTGACCCCGCTCGACCCGGCGTACCGCGCCTACTACCCGGACGGGTCGACGCTCGACGTCATCACCGACACCACCCGGATGGCCGCCGAGATCTCCCGGGTGTGCGGCCCCCGCGAGGCGGACGGCTACCTGCGCTTCGTCGACTACGCCCGCAACCTCTGGCGGTGGGAGCGGGCCGACTTCATCGAGCGCAACCTCGACGCGCCGACCGACCTGCTCACCGGCAACCTGCTGAAGCTGTTCGCCAACGGCGCGTTCCGGCGACTCCAGACAAAGATCAACCAGTTCTTCCGCGACCCGCGTACCCAGCGGATCTTCTCCTTCCAGGCGATGTACGCCGGCCTGTCGCCGCACGACGCGCTCGCCATCTACACCGTCATCGCGTACCTCGACTCGGTGGCCGGCGTGAGCTTCCCGCGCGGCGGCATCCACGCGGTCTCCCGCGGCATGGCCGGCGCGGCCGAGAAGCACGGCGTGCAGATCCGGTACGACACCACGGTGACCCGGGTGGAGACCGCCCACGGCCGGGCCACCGGCGTGATCACCTCCGACGGTGAGTTCGTCCCCGCCGACGTGGTGGTGCTCAACCCCGACCTGCCGGTCGCCTACCGGGAGTTGCTGCCGGAGAGCCGGCAGCGCCGGCTGACCTACTCGCCGTCCTGCGTGGTGCTGCACGTCGGTTCGACGCAGGGTTATGGCAAGATCGCTCACCACAACATCCACTTCGGACGCGCCTGGAAGGGCACGTTCGACGAGGTGATCCGCCGAGGCGAGCTGATGACCGACCCGTCGCTGCTGGTGACGAACCCGAGCCGCACCGACCCGTCGGTGGCCCCGGCCGGGAAGCACACCTACTACGTGCTGGCCCCGGTGCCGAACCTCGACCGGGCCCCGTTCGACTGGCCCGGTGACCTCACCCGGCGCTACGCCGACCATCTCGTGCACACGCTGGAGACACGCGGCTACGTCGGTTTCGGCGACGGCATCGAGGTGCTGCGCGCGGTCACCCCGGCCGACTGGGCGGCGCAGGGCATGGCCGCCGGCACCCCGTTCGCCGCCGCGCACAGCCTCTTCCAGACCGGCCCGTTCCGCCCGTCGAACCTGCACCGCACACTGGGCAACGTGGTCTTCGTCGGCTCCGGCACCCAACCCGGCGTGGGCGTGCCGATGGTGCTGATCAGCGGCAAGCTCGCCGCCGCCCGGATCACCGGGGAGGGTTCGTGACCGCGCGGGAGGACCACCTGGTCGAGCTGGTCGACGATGGTGGGCGGGTCGTCGGCGAGACAAGCGTGGCCACCGCCCACCAGCCGCCCGGCCGGCTGCACCGGGCCTTCTCGGTGCTCCTGGTCGACCCCGCCGGGCGGGTGCTGCTCCAGCGGCGGGCCGCGGTGAAGACCCGGTTCCCGCTGCGCTGGGCCAACTCCTGCTGCGGGCACCCGCTGCCCGGCCAGTCGCTCGTCGAGGCCGCCAACCGCCGCCTCGCCGAAGAACTCGGCCTCGGCCCGCTCGCCCTCGCCGAGGTGGGGATCTACCTCTACTACGCCGAGGACCCGGCCACCGGTCGGGTCGAGTTCGAGTACGACCACGTGCTGCGCGCCGACGTGCCCGCCGACCTGCCCACCCGACCCGACCCGGACGAGGTGGCCGAGCTGCGCTGGGTCGATCCGGCGGCGGTGGCGGCCGATCTCGACGCCGACCCCCGCACGTACGCCCCCTGGCTGGGCGGCGTGGTGAATCGGCTGCTGCACCCGGCCGACCCGACCCGGCCCGGTGTGCCGACCGCCCCGGCCGTCCCGTTCCGGCCCGGCGCGCCGGCCACCGAGGCACCGGAGCGGTCGGGTGGCCGATGAGGCGTTGAGCGCGGGGGCCGTCGCGCGCCGGCTCGGCGTGGCGGTCACCACGCTGCGTACCTGGCACCAGCGCTACGGCCTCGGTCCCAGCGAACACGTGCCGGGCCACCACCGGCGCTACACGCCCGCCGACCTCGCTCGCCTGGAGATCATGCGGCGGCTCACCGCCGAGGGGGTCGCACCCGCCGAGGCGGCTCGGTGGGCCCGGCAGGCGCCGACCGTACGCCCGCCGGAACGGCTCAGGTCCAAGGTCGGTCACCTGACGGTCCGTGACGGCGGCGGCACCACCATCCCGGTCGGCCGGGCCGGGCCGGTCGCGCGTGGCCTGGCCCGGGCCGCCATGCGGCTGGACTCGGTGACGATCACCCGCACCATCGCCGACGCCGTCGCCGCCGACGGGGTGGTGGCGACCTGGGAGGGGCTGCTGCGGCCGGTGCTCGCCGGCATCGGGGAACGGCACGCGGCCACCGCCGGGCTGATCGAGGTGGAGCACCTGGTGTCCCGGTGCGTCTCCGAGGCGTTCGCCACGGTGGCCCGGGCACACCCGACCGCCGGGCCGCCCCGGATCCTGCTCTCCTGTGCCGACGAGGAGCAACACTCCCTGCCGTTGGAGGCGCTGGCCGCCGCGCTCGCCGAGGCCGGTGTGAGCTATCGCATGCTCGGCGCGCGGATGCCCGTGGCCGCCCTGGTCGAGGCGGTCAACCGGACCGGGCCGGCGGCCGTGGTGCTCTGGTCGCACACCCGCGCCACCGCCGACCCGCACCAGCTCGCCGCGCTGCTGGCCGTACCCCGCCGGCCGCTGCTGGTGCTGGCCGCCGGGCCGGGCTGGCGGGCGGACTCGCTGCCGGCCGGGGTGGTCCGCCCGGTCGACCTGGCCGAGGCGCTCTCGCTGGCCGTGGCCGTCCGGGACTCGCTCGACCAGTCGGCGGCGGGCTGACGCCCCCCTCTCCCGCTTGGCGGTGGCGTCCACTACGGTCGGAAAGTCCGTCTGACCCCGACCCCTCCGGGAGCGACAGATGCGTCCACGCACCGTGCTGGCGTTCGCCCTCGGCCTGGTACTTTTCGTCGCCGGCTGCGGCGGTTCGGGTAAGACTCCCGAGAAGGTCGCCGCCCCACCCTCCACCACATCCACGCCGAAGCCGACGTCCAGCCCGAAACCCCGGCCGACCCGCACCACCCCACCACCGAAGCCGAAGCTGCGACCGCTGCCCAAGAAGCTCCCGGCCGGTCTGCACCGGCGCAGCGGCAGCACGGGGGTGGCGCTCACCTTCGACGACGGGCCGGACCCCCGCTACACCCCCCAGATCCTGGCCCAGCTCCGGGCGGCCCACGTCACCGCGACGTTCTGCCTGGTCGGCAGGCAGGCCAAGCGTTACCCCGAGCTGGTGGCCCAGATCGTCCGGGAGGGCCACCAGCTCTGCAACCACAGCTGGCGCCACGACCTCGACCTCGGCCGGCGACCGGTCGCGGAGATCCGCGCCGACCTGGAGCGGACGAACCGGGTCATCCGCGAGGCGGCCCCGAAGGCGCCGATCACCTGGTTCCGCCAGCCCGGCGGACGGTGGACCGCCGAGGAACTCGCCGTCGCCGGGCAGCTCGGTCTGCGCCCGTTGCACTGGAGCGTCGACCCGCAGGACTGGGACCACCCACCGGCACAGAAGATCATCAAGCGGGTGGAGTCCTCCACCCACCGTGGTTCGGTCGTGTTGATGCACGACGCGGGCGGTGACCGGGCTCAGACGATGGCCGCCTGCCGGCACCTGATCCCGGGTCTCAAGCGGCGGTACGGGATCGCCCGGCTGCGGTGACACCGCCGCTGAGCTGCGACTCTGCCCGGTGATGTGCACGCGGCCATACCGGTTTGGCCGTCGGAGGAGGCATGACATATGCTCGTCATGCCTCCGGCGGGGCCGGATGGGAGCAAGTCCGCTTGAAGTTGCGAGTGTGCAATGATGGCGGGGCCGCCCTCATCGTCTAGCGGCCCAGGACGCCGCCCTTTCAAGGCGGTAGCACGGGTTCGAATCCCGTTGGGGGCACGATCCGGCTCACGCCGGAGGCAACACCAGCCAGGTCCTGTGGAGCAGTTGGAGTGCTCGCCGCCCTGTCAAGGCGGAGGTCGCGGGTTCAAGTCCCGTCAGGACCGCAAGCGCTGACGCCGCGCACATCATTGCGCGGCGTTCTGCGTATCGGCCGTGCGGTAGCATGTGCCGAGCACCACGGCCAGGTAGCTCAGTTGGTACGAGCGTCCGACTGAAAATCGGAAGGTCGGCGGTTCGACCCCGCCCCTGGCCACATAGCCTTTCGCCGGGCTACAGGAACGCCGACCAGCGGAAACGCCGGTCGGCGTTCTGCTTTTCCGGCTCGGCCGGCGGCGGGACCTCGGAGGGTCTACGGTGTGGCGGTGTCCGAGCAGTGGTCGTTGACCGTCGACTGCGCGAGCCCGCGCGAGCTGGCGGCGTTCTGGTGCCTCGCGCTGGGATACGTCCCGGCCGCCCCACCGGCCGGGTTCGCCTCCTGGGAGGCGTGGCAGGCACACTTCGAGATCCCCGAGGACGAGTGGGACGACGGCGCCTTCATCGAGGACCCGGACGGCGCCCGGCCCGGGGTGTCGTTCCTGCGGGTGCCGGAGCCGAAGGTGGTCAAGAACCGCATGCACGTCGACGTCCACGTCGGCGGCGGCCGGCAGGAACCGTTCGAGGTCCGCTGGCCGCGGGTCCGGGCGGCGGTCGACAAGCTGGTGGCGGCGGGCGGGACCGTGCTCCGGGTCGACGGACCGGACGGGACGCCTGACCACGTGACGATGGCCGACCCCGAGGGCAACGAGTTCGACGTTCTCTAGGCCGGCACCTGCGCCGCCTGGGTCCACGGCATCCATGAGTCATGCGTCCCCTGGTGACCGCCGGTGCTGCCGCTCCCGCTGTCGGGAAGGCGGGTCTCCGCTGTCCGAAAGCGTGCGAAACCGAAGCTGCACAGCGAGACATCAGCCGGTATGGTCCGGGCTTATGGGACAGGAGATGGCCGATCCGGATGAGGTCCGGCAGGAATCCGACCGCTTCTCCCTCCGCAGCAGCCTCCTCGTCCCGGCACCCGCCGAGCAGGCGTACGCCGTCTTCACCGGCTCGCTTGCCGACTGGTGGGTACGCGAATACACCTGGTCCGGGCCGGAGGCCCTGGCCGCGCTCGGCATGGAGCCACGGGCCGGCGGGATGCTCTACGAGATCGGCCCGTACGGCTTCCGCAACGACTGGGGTCGCGTGCTGACCTGGGACCCGCCCCGGCGGCTGGTGTTCACCTGGCAGCTCGGGCCGGACCGGGTGCCGCTGCCGGATCCGGCCCGGGCCAGTGAGGTGGAGGTGCTCTTCCACCCCGAGGGCCCCGGCTCGACCCGGGTGGACGTCGAGCACCGCTACTTCGACCGGCACGGCACGGCCGCCGAGGACTATCGGGAGGTGCTGACCGCCGGCTGGCACGAGTTGCTCTGCCGCTACCTGGCGACGGTCGCCCGCACCACCGTCTGACCCTGAAGCGCGGCGCGGACGCGGCCGGATCGGTCAGCCGGCTATTCCGGGGCTCGCGCCGGCACCGGTCAGCCCGGTGCCGCCCAGGTCGGCGCGACGACCGGCGGCGGCGCCGGGGGCGAAGCCACCCCCGGCGAGGCGGCGGCGCGGGGCGGTACGCAGGCGCGGGTACACCTCGGCGAGCCGGCGCTGCACGCGGTCGGAGCGGTCGGCCAGCACCAGCGCCACCGACGGCACGCCGGCCTCGGCGACCGCACCGGCCTCGGCCGCGCGCAGCCGCTCGGCGACGACCTGGGCAAAGCCGGCGAGCCAACTGCGCCGGAACGCGGCCGGATGCTCCCCGACCGGCACCGCCGCCCCGGCCAACCCGTGCGCCGCCTGCACCAGCAGCGAGGTGAAGAGCAGCTCGACCCGTTCCAGGTCGCTGGCGAAGCCGAACAGGTGCATCGCGTAGCCGTCGCCCTGCCGTCGGCGTACGCAGCGGCACCGCAGCGGGTCCGCGACGGCGGCGAGCAGACCGGCCTTGTCCCGCGCGTACGGGGCGACCACCTCGACCGTGCGGTCCCCGATCGGATCGGCGGCCGGCTCGCGGGCGGCGAGCAGCGCGCGGTCGACGCCGTACCGGGCGATCAGCTCGGTGGCCTTGGCCATGAAGGTGGCCGACTCGGCGGGCGTGCAGGCCGGGTCCTCGGCCTGGGCGAGCAGCTTGCGCACCTTGCCGAGCATCGCCTGGGACATCAGTCAGAGGTATCACAACGAGGGGGCGCGGTGTCAGCCCTCCCGGCTGCGCAGCGTGGCGATGGTCGAGCCGGCGAGCGTGAGCAGGCAGTCGGGCAGCAGCCCGTCGGCCGCCGCCGCGCCGAACAGCGCCTCGCCGGTGTCGGCGTCGTCGTTGGCGTACGCGCTGACGAAGCGGGCCACCCAGCGGGTGTCGTAGCCGGCCTGGTCGATGCCGGGGAAGTCGAGCGCGGCGGCGCCACCGGGCGCGTCGTCGCCGAGCATGGTGGCGGCCAGGCACCAGGCCACCCCGTACGCCCCGGCCAGCCCGGAGCGGTCCACGACCGCGTCGAACGCGCCGACCACACCGGCGCCGTCGCCGGCCAGCGCCGAACGGAGCACGGCGGTCGCGTCGTCGAGCGTCTGCTGTGCGTCGTCGGTCACCTGCGGAACAGTAACGCCGAGGGTCAAACCGGTGACCCGGAACCAGGGAGACGATCACCCAGAGTCATTCCCGCAGTCGAGGTGCCGACGGAGCCAGGTCCACGGTCCCGCGTGCTGCGCGGGCACGCTAATGTGCGCAGCGGACCTTCGCCGGAGGAAGGACGACCATGCTTGGAAATCGCACGTCGCGCGCGGCCCTGTCCACGGCCTGCGCGGCGCTCCTGCTCGCTACGAGCGCCTGCGGGAGTGACGAGCCGAAGGACGCGGCCACCACCCAGGTCCGCCTCTACGGCACCGACGGCAATATGCAGAACTCCTTCGCCGCGGAACTCAAGGACCGGGCGAATCTTCTCAACGGGATGAAGGGCACCACCCCCCTGACACCGTTGCCGGAGAGCTTCAAGGAACGGCTACGCAACGTCGATCCGAAGTTGACCGACTACCTCTACTCCGCCGAGTCCTACGACGCCGTGGTGATCAGCGCGCTGGCCGCCCAGGTCGCCGGGACCACCGCGCCGGCCGAGATCGCCGAGCAGATCGTCGGGGTGACCACCGGCGGCCAGATCTGCGACACCGTGAAGTCCTGCCTCCAACTGGCCCGCGCCGGCCAGGACCTGCAGTACCGGGGCGTGTCGCTGAACCGGGCCGGGTTCACCGACGCCGGCGAGCCGGCCACCGCGAGCTACGGCACCCTGCACTTCGACAACCAGCAGCTCGACGACGCGAAGACCGAGTTCGTCGGCGCCGGGGACGAGTCCGGGGTGAGCACCAAGACCCCACCGCGCGGTCGCAAGCCCCGCGGCGGAAAGGCGAAGGACGCGCCGCTGATCATCGGCGGCCTGCTGCCGAAGACCGGTGACCTGGCCCTGGCGTACCCGCCGATGGCTGCCGGGGTCACGCTCGCGATCAACGAGATCAACGCCGGCGGCGGGGTGCTCGGCGAGCCGGTGAAGTTCATCGTGGGCGACGACGGCACCAACCCGACGGTGGCGAAGGCGACGGTGGCCTCCCACGTCAGCCAGGACGTCTCCGTGATCATCGGGGCCGGCGCGTCCGGCATCTCCCGGGCGGTGCTGCCGGACGTGGTGGCCGCCGGACGGATCCTCTTCTCCCCGTCGAACACCGACGCCGGGTTGAGCGCCATCGACGACAAGGGCCTCTACTTCCGCACCGCGCCGCCGGACAGCCTCCAGGGCCGGGCGCTCGCCGACGTGATGCTGCGGGACGGGCCCCGCAAGATCGTGCTCCTGGCCCGGAAGGACTCCTACGGCGAGGGCCTCCAGGAGAACGTCCGGTCCGAGCTGGAGAAGGCCGGGGTGGGTGCGGACCGGCTCAAGCTGCTGACCTACGTGCCGCCGGAGGACCCGAACACGCCCGTCGACTTCACCGGCATCGCCCAGGAGATCAAGAGCTTCGGGCCGGAGGCGGTGCTGGTGATCGGGTTCGGCGAGTCGGCGCGGGCGATCACCGCGCTGGCCGACGCCGGGGTCCAGATCCGGGACTGAGCGGTCGAAACAGGGCGGGCCGCACCGGGGACGACCCCGGTGCGGCCCGCGCCGTCCGGCAACGGCTCAGCGTGCCCGGCGCCGCTCCAGGAAGTCCGTCATCCGCCGGTGCTTCTCCTCGTCCTCGAAGAGCACCGCCTGACTCAGCAGGTCGAGCTGGGGGTGCGCAGCCGGCGGCGCGTCCACCGCCAGCTTGGTCAGCCGCAGGGCCAGCGCGGAGCCCTTGGCCATCTCGTCGAGCAGGCCGTGTGCGGTGGGCAGCAGCTCCGCCGGCGCCGGCACCACCCGGTTCACCAGGCCGATCCGCAGCGCCTCGTCCGCCTCCACCCGCCTGCCGGTGAAGAGCAGTTCCTTGGCCCGGGCCTCGCCGACCAGCGCCGGCAGCCGGTAGGTCGCACCGGCACCGGCCAGGATGCCCAACCGCACCTCGGGCTGACCGAAGACCGCACGCTCCGTGCACACCCGAAGATCGCAGGCGTACGCCAGCTCGGCGCCACCGCCGAGCGCCGGACCGTCGACCGCCGCCACGGTGGGCAGCGGCAGCGCCCGGATCCGGGCGAACACGCCCTGGTTGATGGCGGCGAGCGCGTCCAGCCGGCCACGTTCGCGGAGCTGCGCGATGTCGGCGCCGCCGGCGAAGATGCCGTCCGTCCCGCCGGTGAGCAGCATCAGCCGGGGGCGGGCCTCCAGTTCGGCGCAGACGTCGTGCAGTTCACCCACCAGGTCGGCGTCGATCGCGTTGCGCTTCTCCGGCCGGTCGAGCGTGACCACGAGCCGGTCCGGCAGTTCCTCGATCCGCAGCCCGCTCACTGTGCCTGCCTTTCGTTCGCGACTGCGGGGCTCGCAAGCTCACTCCTCGCGCTCACCGTGCCTGCCTTTCGTTCGCGACTGCGGGGCTCGCAAGCTCACTCCTCGCGCTCACTGTTTGACGCCGCCTTCCCAGGTGTAGAAGCCCTGCCCGGACTTCTTGCCCAGCTTGCCGGCGGCGACCATCTCGGCCAGCAGCGGCGGCGGCGCGAAGCGGTCACCGTACGCGGCCTGGAGGGTGCGGGCGATGTCGAGCCGGACGTCCAGCCCGACCAGGTCGGTCAGCTCCAGCGGGCCGACCGGGTGCCGGTAGCCGAGCACCATCGCCTTGTCGATGTCGGCCGCGTCGGCGACCCCGTCGGCCACCATCCGGATCGCCTCCAGGCCGAGCGTGACACCGAGTCTGGAGGTGGCGAAGCCGGGCATGTCGCGTACCACGACGGGGTCCTTGCCCAGCCGGGCCGCGAGCGCGACGGCCGCCCCGATGGTCTCCGGCGCGGTGGCCGGGCCGACCACGACCTCGAGCAGCGCCATCGCCCAGACCGGGTTGAAGAAGTGCAGCCCGAGGAAGTCCGCCGGACGGTCCAGCCCGGCGGCCAGCTCGGCGATCGGGATGCTCGACGTGTTGCTGCCCAGCAGCGCCGGCCGACGGCCCTCGGCCTCCCGGAGCACCACCCGCTTGAGGTCGAGCCGCTCGGGCACCGCCTCGACGATCACGTCCGGCCCGTCGGCCACCTCGGCCAGGCCGGTACGCGGCGTCACCCGCACCCGGTTGGCGGTGGCCGCCTCGGCGGTCAGCCTTCCGCGCGCGACGGCGCGGTCCCACAGCTCGCCGAGCCGTCGGACGGCGTCCGCCCCCCGCTGCGGGTCGACCTCGACCAGCTCGACCGCGTAGCCGGCGCCGGCGGCCACGTAGGCGATGCCGAGGCCCATGGTGCCGGCTCCGACGACCACAAAACGACCACTCATCGTGTCCCCTCGTCGCGGCGGTGGCGCGCGGGGTCTCCGCCGCCCGGCCGGCCGCTCGCTCGATCCTGGATGCGACCCTATGCGTCGGCGGGACCGCCGGGCATGCGTGGGGGGCGGGCGGACGGGGTAAAGACCGCCGTCAACGCCGAAGGAAGGATCGAGATGAGCCAGGCACCGGAGAGCGCGGAGGGCACCGAGACGGTCGAGACGCGCGGTGACGAGCGGGTGGACCTGCTTCGCGCGGACACCAACAACGACGGCAAGACCGACGTCTGGGTGGTGGACACCGACGGCGACGGCAAGGCCGACCTGTTCCAGTTCGACACCGACGGCGACGGCAAGGTGGACATCACCATGGTCGACATCGACGAGGACGGCACCCCGGACGAGGTGGTCGACGGCGACGGCGGCCTCCCGCCCGAGCAGACCACGCCCACCGTCCAGGTGTGAGAGGTAAGGCGGGGGCCCTTCTTATCGCCTAGGCGATAAGAAGGGCCCCTTCCTAACGCCTCAGCGCGAGCGTGGCGAGATAGTAGGGGTGATCGGTGTCGTCCACGTCGGTCAGTCGCCACGGGCTGTCCTGGACCAGCTCGGCGAACTCCGCGGGCGAGCAGACCAGGTAGTCGAACCAGTCGGTGCCGAGCAACCGGTACCGCAACCGCAGCCGTAGCTGCCCGCCCAGCCGACCCCGCCGCCGGTTCGCCTCGTGGTAGGCGGTGTGCACCGGGTCGGTGGTGCCGTACGGGTCGGTGCCCTGCGCGATCACCCGCGCCCCGGGTCGGGCCAGCGCGGCGAGCGCGGCCAGCAGCACCGGGGCCCGCTCGCGACTCTCGAACAGGCCCAGGTTGTTGCCGAGCAGCAGGAACGTGTCGTAGCGCCGGTCGCCCGCGGCGTGCTCGTCGACGGTGGCGTGCACCAGTTCGCGTACGCCCCGGTGGCGGCTGACCCGCAGCGCGCCGAGCGAGGTGTCCAGCCCGGTGACCGGCACCCCGCGCTCCTGGAGGTGCAGCGCGATCCGACCGCCGCCCACGCCGACGTCGAGCACGTGCCCGTGGACCCGGTCCACCGCCCGGTGGTCGTGCGGCTGCCATTGCGGCGGCGGGTCCAGGTAGTGCCCGGCGGGCGCGCCGTTGACCAGCCCGTCGTCCCGCTCGATGATCTCGATGACCGGGCGGGGCAGGCGTCCGCCGGCCATCGGCCGGGGGCCGACCCCGGTGGCCACGGCGTACACGTCGCGGATCATCTCGCCGAACACGTCGCCGATCGTGGGTTCGGGGGTCATGCGAGCACGCTATCCGGGCTCGACGGCACCGGCGCGACCGTATCCTGGGCGTCGTGACCGACCTGGACCGCCTGGCTGCGGAGAAGTACGTGCTGCTCACCACGTTCCGCAAGGACGGGCGGGCGGTGTCGACGCCGGTGTGGGCGGTGCGCGACGGCGACGCGCTCGCGGTGTGGACGGTGTCCGACTCCGGCAAGGTGAAACGGATCCGGCGCGACGGCCGGGTCACGGTGGCCCCGTGCGACGTACGCGGCAACCCGCGCGGGGAGGCGGTGCCGGGGCACGCGACGATCGACGACCCGGAGCACACCCGCCGGGTTCGGGGGCTGCTCAAGCACAAGTACCGGCTGATCGGGCGGATGACGTTGCTCGGTAGCCGGCTGCGCCGGGGCGAGGGCGGCACGGTGGGGCTGCGGATCGTGCTCGACGGTGCGACCTCCGGACATGACTGAGGGCGGTGGCCCGTCGGCCGACCGCCCTCGATCGCAAAGCTGAGAAAATGTCCGGGTCGTCAGTCCCCCTGCCGCTGCTGGGGGATCTGCCCCTGAAGCAGGGCTCGAACCTCCGACTCGCGGTATCGGCGGTGGCCGCCCAGGGTCCGGATGGCGCTGAGCTTGCCAGCCTTGGCCCACCGGGTCACCGTCTTAGGGTCGACACGGAACATCGACGCCACCTCGGCCGGTGTGAGTAGCGGCTCTGGTTCGTGCGTTCGCGATGCCATCGGGGTCACTCCTCCACATGTATAGACATCGGCCGGGGTCCCGCCGGCCGACGCGTCTCCCATGGTCCGGCTAGTCCCCGATGTCCGACATGGGCCGAACGGCTGAAGGTCCCTAGACGGACGGATGAAGCATGCCCGATTTTTACGACTTTTATGTTGCAGAACCCACCTTATTCGGACTCATGATCACGGTTCGTGATGCGTCAACTACGAGACAGTTTCGGATCCGGCGCTGCAAAGATGGACGAACCGGGCGTCAGTTGCAGCGTTCCAGAAGTTGCACCGCCCGCCAGCGGGCGACCAGCTTGTCGTACGCCGCCGAAGCCTCCTCGGCCTCGCCCCGGGACAGCCCGGCCAGGCCCTCCGCGACCAGCTCGGTCGAGTCGTCGGCCGCCAGCGTCTCGTCCGGCAGCAACTGCACCAGACCGCCGTAGTCCAGCTCCACCACCGACCTCGGATGGAACTCCTCCAGCCAGCGGGCGGCCTCCTCGACCGCCTCGGTGATCGGTGCCTCCCCGACCGACTTGCGCAGCACGGACAGCGCCCGGGAGGAACGGCGGCGGGCCTTGGAGATCTCCGTGCGGTAGCGCAGCGCCCGCCGCCCGGCGTCGGTGACCAGGTGCCGTTCCCCGGCCTCGAAGAGCACGAACCAGCGCAGCGGCACTCCCCAGGTGGCGACCTGCTCGTGCACCCGTGGCACGCCGTGCTCAAGCACCCGCGCCCCGCTGCGCCAGTCTTCCACCACGGCCTTGGCCTGCCCGGCGAGCACCGGCGGCACGAATGCGTCGGCGAGCACCGGGGGCACGCCGTCGCGGGCGCTCAGCGCCGCCTCGGCGACCCGGATCCGCAGGTTCCACGGGCAGACCAGCAGCGTGTCGTCGGCCTCCAGGACGTACGCCTCCTCCGGCAGCTCGGGCAGCCGGGTCCAGCCCGCGCCGAGCGCCTCGATCACCGAGGTCCGCTGCCGGCCCGGCCCCTCCAGCGGCGCGATCGCCCGACCTTCGGTGACGTACCGGCGCCAGTAGGACTGCCGGTCCCGGTCGAAGGCGGTCAGCGGCTCGTACACGCGCAGGTATGAAGCGAAGAGCGACGGCACGGCGCGATCCTCCCACGAGACGGGACCGCCCGTCGCCACCGTCACACCGGCACCGTGACGTGGGCGACAGTACGGTTCCGGCCGATATTAGGCTCAACGACACCGGCAGCATCCCGCCGGCCGCGCCACCCAGGTCCGCGCCCCACGAGGGCGCACACCGACACAGGAGTCAGCCATGGGCGTATTTGCCAGCACCGACGACCCCGCATCCACAGGTCACGAACAGGTCGTGTTCTGCCAGGACAAGCAGTCCGGCCTGAAGGCGATCATCGGGATCTACTCCACCGCGCTGGGCCCCGCGCTCGGTGGCACCCGGTTCTACCCGTACGCCAGCGAGGCCGACGCCCTCGCCGACGTGCTCGACCTCTCGCGCGGCATGGCGTACAAGAACGCCCTGGCCAACCTCGACCTCGGCGGCGGCAAGGCGGTCATCTGGGGTGATCCGGAGCAGCTCAAGAGCGAGGCCCTGCTGCGGGCGTACGGCCGCTTCGTGGAGTCGCTCAACGGCCGCTACTACACCGCCTGCGACGTCGGCACCTACGTCCCGGACATGGACGTGATCGCCCGCGAGACGCGCTTCGTGACCGGCCGCAGCGTGGAGCACGGCGGCGCCGGCGACTCGTCGATCCTCACCGCCTGGGGCGTCTACCAGGGCATGCGGGCCGCCGCCGAGCACGTCTGGGGCAGCCCGACGCTCGCCGGCCGCCGGGTCGGCGTGGCGGGCCTGGGCAAGGTCGGCAAATATCTGACCGGGCACCTGCTGGACGACGGCGCCGAGGTGGTCGCGACCGACGTCAGCAGCCGCGCCCAGGAGTGGGCCCGCACCACCCACCCGCAGGTCACCCTGGTCGACGACACCGCGGCGCTCGTCGCGTCCGACATCGACGTGTACGCCCCGTGCGCGCTCGGCGGCGCGCTCGACGACGAGACCGTGCCGGCGCTGCGGGCCAGGGTGGTCGCCGGCGCGGCGAACAACCAGCTCGCCCACGCCGGCATCGAGAAGGTCCTCGCCGACCGGGGCATCCTCTACACGCCGGACTACGTGGTGAACGCCGGTGGCGTGATCCAGGTCGCCGACGAGATCGAGGGCTTCAACTTCGAACGGGCCAAGCTGCGCGCCACCCGGATCTTCGACACCACCCGCGAGATCCTGCGACTCGCCGACGACGAGGGTGTCCCACCGGCGGTCGCCGCGGACCGGCTCGCCGAGCGGCGGATGGCCGAGGTCGGCCGGCTGCGCAGCATCCACCTGCGGTGAGCGGCTGCCGGGGGCGGTTCCACCGGCTCCGCCCCCGGGCCGCCCGCGGCCGACCGGGGCGTTAGGCTGGGCGTAGGTGACTTCGTGCCGATTTGCCCGCTGTCATGGCCGACCTCAGTAAGCACTCCTTACCGGGTACACTGTGTGACGGTCGGAACACTGCGACGCGCAGGGCCGGTCGACGGTGACCCGAGGTGCCGAACGGTGGCATCCCCATGTACCGTAAGAGCCACGAGAGATGCCTGACGTCATCGGGGCCCGCCTTCGGGCTGCCCCGCATTCTGTGCGAGGGGGTCGAGCCATGGGGCGCGGCCGTGCTAAGGCCAAGCAGACAAAGGTGGCCCGGGAGTTGAAGTACCACTCCCCGAACACCGACCTAACCGCCTTGCAGCGCGAACTGGCGGGTAGTGGTAAGTCTGAGCACAACTTCGACGACGACTACAAAGAGTATGTCGACGACGATGACGAGGACCACGCGGACGACGACCCGGACCCCTGGGCCCGTCCGACCCGCTGACCTCCGGTCACACTGAGCACGCGGCAGCCCCCGCGTGCTCACGCATGTGCTCAGCCGGCGCCGGCGTACGACCGACGATCAGGGGCCTGCCGCACCGGGATGCCTCCCCGCGCCGACAGGTCCCTGATCGCGGCACAACCGATGCTCAGCGCGGGCGATTGTTCCAGTTGTAGAACGTCGGGATGTTCTCGAAGTGGTTCCACGCGCAGACCGCGTTGGCGCCGTCTCCGCCCGACACCTCCGCCCGCAGCAGGCGTGCCGCCTCGGCCTCGTGGAGCAGCGCGGTCAACCCCGCGGCGGCATCCCGCACCCGGTCGGCGACCGCGTCCCGGTCGGTGTCACTGGTGATCTCGGGCATGCTCCAACACTCCCTCCAATAGGCGGATCTTGCTGTTCCGGCAGTGCTCGGTCTCCGTACCGTCGAACCGCCCCTGCTCGAAGTAGCGGTTGGCGGCGTGGCCGCCACCGCAGAAGCCGAAATATGCGCAGGTCGCCCGGCACGCCTCCACTCCGGTGAGGAACTCGTCCACCCACGGCGTCCGGCCGGCGTCGGCGAGGATCTCGCCCAGCGGCGTGGCAAGCACGTTCCCGCTGCCGAAGTCGCCGTAGCGGGCGTCGGTGAAGCCGGCCAGCTCGGGCGAGAGCACCACCACCGAACCGTCGTACGCGACCGTCGGGATCGGGTCGAGCCGGCGGGGCAGGAGGTCGTCCGCGGCGCCGGTCAGCACCGCCCCGGCGTACCGCAGCGACCACTCCACCTCCCGCAGGTGGATCCGGGGAGCCCGACGCCACGCGGTCACCAGCTCGGCCCAGAACCCGGTCACCGCGCCCGCGTCCCGGGCGTTCGACCGGGTGTTCACCCCCTCGGTCTCCTCGATGTTGACGCCGAGCACCTCGCAGCCCAGGTCGAGGAAGTAGTCGTACAGCTCCGTCGCCACCCCCGGCTCCGGCCGGGAGACCACCGCCAGCGCCGAGAACGGCAACCCGTGCCGGCGCAGCGCCGCCACCCCGGCCACGATCCGGTCGTACGCCGGCCGGCCGCCCCGGGTGGCCCGCTCGGCGTTGCGCGCCCGCGGGCCGTCCACGCTCACGCTGACCCGCACCCGGTGCTCGGCGAAGAACGCGCACCAGGCGTCGTCGATGAGCGTGGCGTTGGTCTGCACGTGGTGCTCCACCTCCGGCCCGAACGGGGCCAGCAGGGCGGCCAGGTGCTCCCGGCCCGCCGCGAGCGGCTCACCGCCGTGCCAGACCACCGAGCATCGACCCTCGGCCGCCCAGGGGTTCACCGACGCCGCCACCGCCTCGGCGACCGCCACCGGCATCCGCCGGTCCGCCGCGCGCAACGGCAGATAGCAGTAGGCGCAGTCGAGGTTGCACAGCGTGGTCGGCTGCATCACCACGTACGAGGGGACGGCGGCGATGCCCCGCATCCCGTCCGAGGTGAGCGCAGCCATCGACCCCTCCCCCGCGTACCTGTGAAAACCCGAACCTTCAGGCTAGGCCGCGGCGGCCGTCCGGGTGAACCCCCGACCAGGTGCGCGGATGATCAACAGAAGGTGATCACCCGCGGGTGTGCTGGCCGACCATCTGGACGTTGCCGGAGCCCTCGATGACCTCCCCCGCCTGCCAGGCGTCGACGCCGCGGCCGGTCAGGGTGGCGAGCGCGCGGTCGGCGTCCTCGGCGGAGACGATGGCGAACATGCCCACGCCCATGTTGAAGGTCGCCTCCATCTCCGGGTCCTCGATCCGGCCCTTCGTCTGGATCAGGTCGAAGATCGGCTGCGGCTTCCAGGTGGAACGGTTGACCACCGCGTCGACGTGCTCGGGCAGGATCCGGACCAGGTTGCCCGGGATGCCACCGCCGGTCACGTGGGCCAGCGCCCGCACCTCGGCCTCGGCGATCAGCTTGAGGCAGTCCTTCGCGTAGATCTTGGTCGGGGTGAGCAGCTCCTCGCCCAGCGTGCGCTGGCGGCCGAAGTCCTCGATCACCACGTCCAGCCGCATCCGGCCGGCGCCCAGCAGGACGTGCCGCACCAGGGAGTAGCCGTTGGAGTGCAGACCCGAGGAACGCATGGCGATCACCACGTCGCCCACCTCGACCCGCTCCGGACGGAGGATCTCGCTCTCCTCCACCACGCCGACGCCGGTGGCGGAGATGTCGTACTCGTCCGGGCGCAGCACGCCGGGGTGCTCGGCGGTCTCACCGCCCAGCAGCGCGCAGCCGGCGTACCGGCAGCCGTCGGCGATGCCGGCGCCGATCTCGGCGACCTTGTCCGGCACGACCTCGCCGGTGGCGATGTAGTCGAGCAGGAACAGCGGCTCGGCCCCGCAGGCGACCAGATCGTCGACCACCATCGCGACCAGGTCGATGCCGACCGTGTCGTGGATGTCGAGCTGCTGGGCGATCACCAGCTTGGTGCCCACACCGTCGGTGGAGGACGCCAGGATCGGGTTCTTGTATTTCTTGGTGTCCAGCCGGAACAGGCCGGCGAAGCCACCCAGGTCACCCAGGACCTCCGGGCGACGGGTCTCCTTGACCTTGGACTTGAGCAGCTCGACCGCGCGGTCGCCCGCCTCGATCGACACCCCGGCGTCGGCGTACGAGACCGAGCGTTTGCGCTGCGTCCGGCTGGAGCCCGCCGACCAGGGCTGGCGGTCGCCGCCGGCACCCGACGGGCTGGATCCTGCGCCGCTGCGCTCGGACACGTGCGTCACGGTTCTCCCCTTTGTGGTTCCGCGGGGCCGAGGCGCCGGACCCGCGTCGGTGGTGCTACGGGTGATGGGTGGGTGTGGCGACGAGAGGGTTCGTGGACTCGGCCGCCTCGGCGACGATCCGGCGGCTCACGCCCTCCAGCACGTGCTTGCCGATCAGGTTCCCGGCCGGCAGCTCGATCGGGTATTCCCCATCGAAGCACGCCCGGCACAGCCGGGTCTTCGGCTGCTCGGTCGCCGCGATCAGACCGGGCAGCGAAACGTAACCCAGCGTGTCGGCGCCGATCGACCGCCGGATGCCCTCGTTGTCCAGCCCGTTGGCCAGCAGCTCCGCCCGGGTGGCGAAGTCGATGCCGTAGAAACAGGGCCAGCTCACCGGCGGCGACGAGATCCGGACGTGGACCTCCAACGCCCCCGCCTCGCGCAGCAGCCGGACGATGGCCCGCTGGGTGGTGCCCCGCACGATCGAGTCGTCCACCACCACCAGACGCTTGCCGCGGACGTTCTGGCGCAGCGGGTTCAGCTTGAGCCGGACGCCGAGCGCGCGCAGCGTCTGCGAGGGCTGGATGAAGGTGCGCCCGACGTACGGGTTCTTCATCAGGCCCTGGCCGTAGGTGATGCCGGACTCCTCGGCGTAGCCGATCGCCGCCGGGGTGCCGGACTCCGGCACCGGGATCACCAGGTCGGCCTCGACCGGGTGCTCCTTGGCGAGCTGGCGGCCGATCTGCACCCGCGCGGCGTGCACGTTCCGGCCGGCGATGGTGGCGTCCGGCCGGGCGATGTAGACGTATTCGAAGAGGCAGCCCTTGGGCTCCGGGGCGGCGAACCGGCTGGAACGCAGCCCGTCCTCGTCGACGGCGATCAGCTCGCCCGGCTCGACCTCGCGGACCACGCTCGCGCCGACGATGTCGAGCGCCGCGGTCTCGCTCGCCACCACCCAGCCCCGCTCCAGCCGGCCGAGCACGAGCGGGCGTACGCCGTGCGGGTCGCGCGCCGCGTAGAGCGTCGACTCGTCCATGAAGACGAAGCTGAACGCGCCGCGCAACTGCGGCAGCACCTCAAGCGCCGCCGCCTCGACCGACAGGTCGGGGCGGCTGGCCAGCAGCATGGTGACGAGCGAGGTGTCGTTGCTCGACCCGTCGGAGTCAAGCCCACGGACGGACACCTCGCGTTGCAGGTCGGACGTGTTGACCAGGTTGCCGTTGTGGGCCAGCGCGATCGTGGTGCCGGCGCTCGTGGCGCGGATCGTCGGCTGGGCGTTCTCCCAGGTCGAACCGCCGGTGGTCGAGTAGCGCGCGTGCCCGATCGCGACGTGCCCGCGCAGGCTGGCCAGAGTCGGCTCGTCGAACACCTGGGCGACCAGGCCGAGGTCCTTGTAGACCACGACGCCGGAGCCGTCGCTCACCGCGATGCCGGCGGCCTCCTGGCCACGGTGCTGAAGGGCGTAGAGCCCGAAGTAGGTCAGATTGGCGACTTCCTCCCCCGGCGCCCAGACACCGAAGACGCCGCACGCGTCCTGGGGGCCGGGTCGCTGGGGGTCAAGGTCGTGGCTCAGCCGGCCATCGCCTCGGGGCACCTGCCGCTCCCTCATGGTGGGGGTCTGGACTGGCCTGGCGGAGTCGGGGGGCAGCTCCGCACCGTGGGCCGGGACCGTCATCGGGCACCAGTGTACGCGAACAGATGTCGACACCGACAGTCACGAAACATCCGCCGAACGTCACCAGGTCCGACCGGGTCGGCCCGGCTAAATCGGGAGGTACGCGGAAAGGTCGGCCCGGATCCCGGAGACCCGTACGCGACCCTCGGTGACCGCCTCCGCCCAGCCGAGACGTCCGGTGGCGAGCGCCAGCCACGTCGCCGAATCCATCTCCACCACGTTCGGTGGGGTGCCACGGGTGTGTCGCGGGCCGGGCACGCACTGCACCGCGCCGTAAGGTGGAACGCGCACCTCCACCGATCGGCCGGGAGCGCGCTCCGTGAGGGCGGCCAAGAGCGTCCGGACCGCCGCCCGGAGCACCGGCCGTTCGGGCGTACGCCCCTCATCAAGCGCCGTCACTGCGGCGAGCACCGACTCGGAATAAGCGTGCGGAGAGGACACGACGGGACGATACGACCCGGCAGAAGGCCGCCCGACGCCGGCCCTGGGTAGAGATGATCCGGTCAGACAAGGCATAGTTGCCGACGGCGTAATTCGTACCGTGAGTGATCAACCTCGGCCGGACCGGCCAGCGGGGAGATCAGACCCGGAAGGCGGTGGACGTGTCCACACACCGACGTGCCTGGCAGCATCGGGCCGGTGTGGTCGTAGCGTTGGTCTTCGGCGCCCTGCTCACCGTCCCCGCCACACCCGCCCTCGCGGCAAGCGTCAGCGTCTCGCCCGGGTCCGTCACAGTCAACGCCGGCAGTGATGCCACGGTCACCGTCACGGTCAACCCCGAGGGCGGCGACACTAACGGCGACATTAGCCTGAGCGGTCTGCCAGCCGGAGTAAGTTGCACCAGCGGTTGCGGCGGTATCGAGTTCAATCCGCCGGGCGCTCCCAAGGTTCAGATCCTCACCCTGCGCGCGAACGACAACGCCGGTGACGCCAATTCCTCCGTCACGGTCCGGATTCAAGGAGTTGGCCGGCCGGCCACCGCCAACTTCAACTTGACCGTCAAGGGTAAGCCCGCTCCGCCGTCCCCGCAGCAGCCGGAGACCGTCAAGACGATCTCCGGCAAGGTGGTCACCTCCGAGGGTGAGCCGATCTCCGGCGCGCTCGTCATGCTGCGCGACAGCGCCAACAAGCAGCGCTCGACGGAGACGAACGGCAGCGGCAACTTCAGCTTCAGCGGCTCCGCGTCCCAGCCGATCGCGCCGGGGCGGATCGACCTCGGCGCCTCCAAGGGGCAGGCCGAGCCCGGCACCAAGTCGATCAACGCCGCTGCCGGCCAGTCCGTCACCGGCCTGCGCATCAGTGTGGCGGTCAAGGCGTCGGCGAGCCCGAGCGCGACCCCGTCGGCGAGCGAGTCGGCCGTGCCGTCCGAGGAGGTCACCGAGGAGGACGCGGCGACCGACGCCCCCGCCTCCGACACGGCCGCCGCCCAGGAGCCGACCTCGAACGAGGACTCCGGCGGTTTCGGCTCCTGGCTGCTGATCCTGCTCGGCGGCCTCTTCGTCGCCGTCGGCGTGGGCACCATCGTGCTGCTCTACATGCGCCGCAAGAACGAGGACGGCGACGGCGACGGGCCGGGCGCGCCGATCGGTCCGGATGGCCCGGGCGGGCCCGCCGCGGCGGGCGCGATCCCCGCGGCCCGTGGCGCATACCGGGGTGCGGACGACCAGACCCGGGTGGTCAACGGGATGGGCGGCGGCCCGACCCCGACCATGGTCGGCGGTGCCGCGATGAGCGAGGCGCCGACCATGCTCCAGCGGCCGGTCGTGGACGACGTCCCGCCGGACCCGTACGGCGCGCCGCCCGGCCCCACCTACGGCGTCGGCGCGGGGCAGGCCGGTTACGGCTACGGCGACGCGCCCGCCTCGGGCGGCGGCTACGGCAACGCACCCTCCTCCGGCAGCGGTTACGGCACCGGCCCGTCCTCCGGTGCCGGCTACGGCAGCACCGACTACGCGGCCGGGGCGGCCGGAGCGGGCGGCTACGCACCGGCCCAGGGCGGCGGGTACGGCCACGAGCGCTTCGACGAGCCGACCGGCCGCTACACCGGTGACAGCACGCAGTACGCGCCGGCCGCCGACCCCTATCCGACCAGCACCTACCAGCCGGAGCAGGACCGGGGTTACGGCCAGGCCGGCCCGGGTCAGTACGGTCGTGGCCCGGAGCAGGGCGACGGCTACGGCGCGGCCGGCGGCTACGGCGCCGCGTCGGGCGGTTACGACGACAATTCCGGTGGCGGCTACGACGGCGGCCGGCAGCAGGCGGGTTACGGCGACGCGCCGACGGGCGGTTACGACGCCAACCCGACCGGCGGCTACGGCACCCCCCCGACGGGCGGTTACGACGCCAGCCCCACCGGCGGCTACGACGCCAACCGGACCGGCGGTTACGGCGGCTCCCCGACCGGCGGCTACGACGCCAGCCCCACCGGCGGCTACGACGCCAACCCGAGCGGCGGCTACGGCGGCTCCCCGGCGGCGGGTGGATACGGCGACGGCCCCCGCTACGGCGACAGTCGAGCGGGCGGCGGCTACGACAACGCGCCGGCGGGTGGCTACGACAACGCCGGCGGCGGCTACGACGGCGGCCGGCAGCAGGGCGGTTACGGCGACGCGCCGGCCGGCGGCTACGACGCCAATCCGGCGGGCGGCTACGACGGTCGCCAGCAGGGCGGTTACGACAGCGGTCAGGCCGGCGGCTACGGCGGTTACGACGCCGGTCAGCAGTCCGGCGGCTACGACCAGCGCGGCGGCTACGGCGACGCCTACGGTCAGTCGCCGCAGGGCGGATACGGCCAGGAGCCGCCGCAGCAGCGCGGTGGTGGCTACGACAACCAGGCCGGCTATCCCCACGACCCGGCCCAGGCCGGTCGCGCCCGCCCGGACGGCCAGTCCGACCGGGGCGGACGGCGTCTCGACTGGCTGGACGACTGACCCCGCACCTTCACGACGATGGCCGCCCCGCAATCACGGGGCGGCCATCGTCGTCAGGCTCGCGGTTCGGCGTGAACGGGCTGCCGGACCAGGACCATGAACCTTGGCGCGTCATCCCAGGACGGCGTCAGATAAGTGACGTGCCGCCACCCCCAGGAGTCGTAGGCGCGTCGAGCGACGCTGTTCTCCGGATCCACGAGAAGGGTGGCGCGATCCTCCGCACGGCGGCTGAGAAGTTGGTCGTGCAGCGCTCGCGCCACGCCTTGACGCCGCCACCGCGGTTGCACGAGCAGTTCGCTGACGGCGAAGGTACGTCGTCCCGTCTCCGCGACGAACCCGGACGGTACGGGTTGCTCGATTCCCGCCCACCACCCGGTCTCGGCGGGCAGGGGAAAGCCGTAGATGTATCCGGCCAGTTCCGCGCCGGCCGTGGCGGTGACCAGGCTCCACCCGTCGCGTGACATGTGGGCGGCGAGCTGGCGTCGGTAGCGGTCCTCGCTGTGGAACTCGCCGCCGCCCACGTACACCTGGAGGTAGAGGGCGACGAGGTCGTCGACGAGCGGAGCCGCCTCGGCCGCGGTGTGGTGACGCAGGTCCAGTCCCCCCACTACCGGCTCACCACCTGGTCGTAGGCGTCGAGGAACGTGCGGCTCGTGGCGGTCGGTCGCTGGGCCTGCCCCAGGCTCGACCTGACCTGGGCGAGGTGGCGCCACACCCGCCCGGAACTCACCTGGCCCAGTTCGGGCAGGACATCCATCGCCGTTTGTGCGGCCCCGTTGACGTCGCCGAGCCGGCACTGCGCGTCGGCGAGTTGGACCGTGTAGTAGATCCGGTTCCGGCGCAGCGCCGGGGGGATGTTCTCGGTGATCGCGCGGAACGTGTCCGCGGCACGATCAGCCCGGCCCATCGCGAGATACGACAGCCCTTCGATGCCCTGGACCTCCTGCGCGGTGACGAAGTGAAGGAATGGCATGTCGTCCTCGCTGGTGCCGCGCTCGAACTCGCGGCGGGCCTTGGTCATCGCCCGGCTGAAGCCGCCCGCATCCCCCAGTGCCGCGTTCGCGCGCGCGGTGCGCAGGTGGAGCAGGGTCGCCAGCCTCGGCGTGCCCCACCCGGCCGAGGCACGTACCGCCGCTTCCGCGCTGTGCAACGACTCGCCGGGACGGTCGTCCCGAACGAGCAGCGCGAGCTGAGCGAAGGCGCGGACCTCCATGCGCGGATCGTCGGCGATGCGGGCCCGGGTGATCGCCTCGTTGAGGTACGGCCGCGCCAGCGGCCGACGGTCGGAGTCGATGGCCAGCCAGGCGGTCTCTATCGCCAGGTCGGCCAACGCGGTCTGCAGTGCGTCGCCGACCTCCCGGCTGTAGGTGGCCTTCGTGGCCCACGACGACAGGTGTGAATGGACCCGAACGGCGATGTCGTAGAGCTGGTCGGCGCCCGCGACCGCGTCGGCCTGGCGGAGTTGCCCCACCAACGAGCCGGCGTAGCGTACCTGTTCCATGCCGACGCTCCGAGGTGCGTCGACCGGGCCGGAAAGCAGGTCAGGGAAGCCCGTCGCGGCTATGCCGGCAAGTGCGGCCAGGGCGTGAAACTGTCGGCGGTCCGTGGTGCCACCTCCTCGCTCCGATGCCGGTGTCGCGGCATCCGCCAGGATCGGCGGGTTCGCCGCCCCGGCTGTCTCCAGTGTCGCGACCGACTCGTGGTCCGGTCGCTCGGCATCCGTGCTCGGCCTGGCGGGCGGCTGGTCGGGCAGGCTGAACCACAGGTACGGCGACGGAATCCGGAGCAGCCGCGCCCAGTGGATGAGGCGATCCAGGTGAACGATCGGCGGTCCGTTCTCCACCCGGCTCAACTGTGCCTGCGTGATCCCCAGCCACCCCGCCACCACGCTCTGCGGCAGTGGGTTCCTCCCCTGGTAGGGGTGATTCCGATACGCGCGAATCGCCCGACCGAGATGCCGTCCGGCCAGCGCCGCGCGTACCGGCTCGTGCTCCCAGAACAACGCCGGCACCACCGGCGGGGCGCTCAACCGGTCCCGCTCGGCGGCCTGACAGGGCGCGCAGCGTCCACTGTCGTTGTCGCGAGCCAGGCGTCCGCCGCAGCGGGGGCAGTTGGCGTGTGTCACCGGCGACCTCGCTCCGCGCGAGTGGCTGGGTCAGAAATCGAGCCTAACCATTCAAGCCGCTCAGCGGCGTTGCGGTATGCGTTCCGCGCATACCCGCATTTCCGCTGTCGCCAGTCCTCGCCGATCTTGGAGTTGTGGCACCTCCGATATCGGCACGAGCCGGATATTTCCTGGCACCACAAGTCCAAGATCGACGCCGTCACCCGCAGACCGGACGAAACCGGGGCGGGGGCGGCGCTCAGGCGGCGGTGAAGTAGCCCCGGCGGAGCACCGGCACCACGTCGGAGACACCTACCTCGGTGGCGATCTCGACGTCGGAGGCGAAACCGCCCTCGGCGAGTTCCCGGCCGGAGACGCAACCCCGGACCGCCGCCGGGACGTCGGGCGTGCTGGCCAGCGCGGCAAGCGCCATGGCCGCCTCCACCGAGAGTCCACCGGGCACCCCGGCCAGCGCGTCCAGCACGAGGGCCGCCCCGAGTTGATCCTCCACGCAGGGACGCAACGACCCGTCGGGCCAGCGCTCCCCGGCGGCCACCACGCCCACCGGGGCGTCGTTCGTGCCATACCCCTGATTGCGCAGCCATCGCCCGACGGCGCGTGCGTTGCGCAGGCACGCCGCGACCACGGGCGTGCCGGTGGCGCTCGCCGCGGCGCTGATCGCCGAACCGTTCGGCGACGGCAGCACCAGGTCGGCGGCCACCGGCGCGGCTCGCAGTGCCGCCGGGGAGAGCGACCACGGATGCTCCGGTGTTGTCTTCCGACGCCCCACGGCGGCGACGGCACCGACCCGGCGGGCGTATTCCGCGGCCTGATCGCCCCAGGGGAACGGGTGCACCCGCGAGCCACGGCTCACCGCCACCTCCACGGCGGTGGTGAACGAGAGCACGTCCACCACCACCAGGGCGGCGCAGACCCGGCCGAGTTCCGCCGCCCCGGTCAACCCCCAGTCGAACCGGGCGCCGGCCCCGGGTTGGGCGAAGACGGCCAAGGCCAGGGCCTCAGCGCTGGTCCGGCTCACCGGAAGCGGGGCGGTCGGCGTCCGGGGCGGACTCCGCCTCGGACGTACCCGCGTCCCCGGCCGGAGCGGAGCCGGCCGACGCCGCCTCGGTCGCCGCCGGAACGGATCCACCGGTCGCCGCCTCGGCCCGGGCCTGAGCCGACCCGTCCGCGGCCTGAGCCGGGGCCGGTCCACCAGGCGCTTCGGCCTCCGAACCGGCCTTGGCGATCGGCTCCGCGTCGACCCGGGCCGGGTCCACCCCGACCGGCCGCTCGGCGGTCGCCGGCAGCACGGTGGCGGTGCCGGTACGGGTCGACGCCACCTCCACCCGCGCCACCTCGGCGTCGCCGAAGAGACGCGGCAGCGTCGCGCCGTGCACCTCGCGCAGCTCGTTCAGGTCGATCCGGAACTGGCCGCGCACCTCAAGTGCCCCGCCGGTCGGGTCGGTGACGCCGATGACCTCCCACGGCACCCCCCGCTCGGCGCAGAGGGCGGTGAACGCCTTCTCGTGCCCACGCGGCACCGACACCAGCACCCGGCCGGCGGACTCGCTGAACAGGAAGACGAACGGCATCGAGCCCTCGGCGAACTGCTCCGGCAGCGCGATCTGCGCGCCGACGCCACGGCGCAGGGTGGACTCGACCAGGCTCTGGGCCAGCCCACCGTCGGAGAGGTCGTGCGCCGAGCTGAGGTGCCCGACCCGGGCGGCCTCGGCCAGCAGCTCGGCGAGCTGCCGCTCCCGGGCCAGGTCCACCTGCGGCGGGATGCCGCCCAAGTGCTCGTGGGTCACCCAGGCCCATTCGGAGCCGGAAAGCTCGACGTGCGTCTCGCCCAGCAGGAAGAGCTGGTCGTGGTCGCCGGCCGGGCGGGGCACGAAGCCCATCGGCACCCGCTCGGCGACGTCGTCGAGCACGCCCAGCACGCCGACCACCGGGGTCGGGTGGATGGCCGCCGCGCCGGTCTGGTTGTAGAAGCTGACGTTGCCGCCGGTGACCGGGATGCCCAGCTCCAGGCAGCCGTCCGCCAGGCCGCGCACGGCCTCGGCGAACTGCCACATCACGCCCGGGTCCTCCGGCGAGCCGAAGTTGAGGCAGTTGGTCACCGCGATCGGCTTCGCGCCGGTCACCGCCACGTTCCGGTACGCCTCGGCCAGCGCCAGCTTCGTCCCGTGGTACGGGTCGAGGCGGGCGTACCTGCCGTTGCCGTCGACGGAGAGGGCGACACCCAGGCCGGTCCGCTCGTCGATCCGGATCACGCCCGAGTCCTCCGGCTGGGCGAGCACGGTGTTACCGAGCACGTAGCGGTCGTACTGCTCGGTGACCCACGTCTTGTCGGCCAGGTTCGGCGAGGCGATCATGCGCAGCACGGTCTCCCGGAGCGCGTCCGGGGTGCCCGGCCGGGGCAGCGTCTCGGCCCGGTCGGCCTGGAGCAGGATCAGGTCGGCCGGCTCACGCATCGGGCGGGCGTAGACCGGACCGTCGTCGACGAGCGAGCCCGGCGGCACGTCGACCACGAGCTGGTCGCGCCAGGTGATGACCAGCCGGCCCGGCCGGCCGTCCGGCGACGGCGCGGTGACCTCGCCGATGGCGGTGGCCCAGACGCCCCACTTCTCGGCGGTCTTGAGCACCGCCTCCAGCTTCTCCGGCGTGACCACCAGCAGCATCCGCTCCTGGGACTCGCTGGCCAGGATCTCGTGCGGCTCCATCGACGGCTCGCGCAGCGGCACCCGCTCCAACCAGACCCGCATGCCGGTGCCGGCGGAGGCGGCGGTCTCGGTGAGGGCGCAGGTCAGGCCGGCGCCGCCGAGGTCCTGGATGCCGACCACCAGCTCGGCGTCGTACAGCTCCAGGCACGCCTCGATGAGCAGCTTCTCCATGAACGGGTCGCCCACCTGCACGGACGGGCGGCGCTGCTCGCTGCCCTCGTCGAAGGTGGCGCTGGCCAGCACCGAGACGCCGCCGATGCCGTCCCGGCCGGTCTTGGCGCCCATCAGCACCACGACGTTGCCGGGGCCGGTGGCGTCCTTCTTCTGCAGCCGGTCGACCGGCAGCACGCCCAGGCAGAGGGCGTTGACCAGCGGGTTGCCCTGGTAGCAGGGGTCGAAGACCACCTCGCCGCCGATGTTGGGCAGGCCGAGGCAGTTGCCGTAGCCGCCGACGCCGGCCACCACGCCGGGCAGCACGCGGGCGGTGTCCGGGTGGTCGGCCGCGCCGAAGCGCAGCGGGTCCATCACGGCCACCGGGCGGGCGCCCATGGCGAGGATGTCGCGGACGATGCCGCCGACGCCGGTCGCCGCGCCCTGGTAGGGCTCGACGAAGCTCGGGTGGTTGTGCGACTCGACCTTGAAGGTGACCGCCAGCTCGTCGGAGACCCGGACCACGCCGGCGTTCTCCCCGATGCCGGCGAGCAGCCGGTCGCTCGGCGGCGCCTTCTCGCCGAACTGGCGCAGGTGCACCTTGCTCGACTTGTAGGAGCAGTGCTCGCTCCACATGATCGAATACATGGCCAGCTCGGCCTGGGTGGGCCGGCGGCCGAGGATGTGCCGGATCCGGTCGTACTCGTCGTCGCGGAGGCCCAGCTCGGCGTACGGCTGAAGCTCTTCCGGCGTGCCGCCGGCGCGCTGCACGGTGTCCACGCCCGGCGCCCAGTCGTCGGTCGGGCCGGCCTGCGGCGCCACGCCCTGCGCCTGGGGCAGGGTCGGATCCGGATGGGTGGTCATGACGTCTCCTTGCTGCGCTCGCCGCCGCGACGGCGGGTGAGCCGACCGATGGTGCCGGCCATCATCACGCGGGGGCTCCCACCAGGTGCTTGAGCACCGAGGTGAAGAAGCCGAGGCCGTCCAGGGAGGGGCCGGTGAGCGCCTCCACCGCGTGCTCGGGGTGCGGCATGATGCCGACGACGTTGCCGGCCTCGTTGGTGATCGCGGCGATGTCACGCTGCGATCCGTTCGGGTTGCCGCCGAGGTATCGGGCGACGACGCGACCCTCGGCCTCCAGCCGGTCCAGCGTCGCGGCGTCGGCGACGTAGCAGCCCTCGCCGTTCTTGACCGGGATCAGCACCTCCTGGCCCGGCTGGAACGCGTTGGTCCACGCGGTGCCGGTGGCCTCGATCCGGAGGACCTGGTCCCGGTTGCGGAAGTGCAGGTGCTGGTTGCGGGTGAGCGCCCCGGGCAACAGGTGCGCCTCGCAGAGGATCTGGAAGCCGTTGCAGATGCCGAGCACCGGCAGGCCACCGCGGGCGGCCTCGACGATCGTCTCCATCACCGGCGCGAACCGGGCGATGGCCCCGCAGCGCAGGTAGTCGCCGTAGGAGAAGCCGCCGGGCAGGACGACGGCGTCCACCCCGTGCAGGTCCGGGTCGCCGTGCCAGAGCCGGACCGACTCGGCGCCGGCGAGCCGGACGGCCCGGGCCGCGTCCCCGTCGTCGAGCGAGCCGGGAAAGGTCACCACACCGACCCGGGCGGTCACGAGTGGGCGCCCGCGGTCTCGTCGGAGGTGTCCACGCGGACGGCGAAGTCCTCGATGACCGGGTTGGCGAGCAACTTGTCGGCGATCTCACGGGCCCGGTCGAGGTCCGGTTCGCCGGCGAACTCGATCTCGATCCGCCTGCCGATCCGAACCGAGGCGACGTCGCTGACGCCGAGCCGGGGCAGCGCGTTCGCGACGGCCTGGCCCTGCGGATCGAGGATCTCGGGCTTGAGCATGACGTCGACTACGACGCGAGGCACGGGGCACTCCTGACTGTGTACGCAGTTGGGTGCCGGCCCACAAACGGCCGAGCGCAGCCAGCCTACCTGGCAGATGCGGTCCGGCCCGCACCGGCCGTCGCCAGTTCGGGCGGTGGCGGGTGGGACTCCCGGCGCGGACCGGAGACCGTTGCGCGTTCGTTGCGGCGTCGATACGTATTCGTTGCCCGGCGAGCCGCTCCCCGCTCGCACACAACGCCTCCCACCAGGCATTTTGCTCTGCTTCACCACGCGACGGAACCAGTTTCCGACAGAGCCCCGTCCCGCCCCGCGGCGCACCTCACATCATCGATATCTACCAATTGCTATGTGGCGACACGGCCCGGCGCTCCCTTAGCATGCATCGCCAGATGTCGATGCCACTTATCGACGTTCCCGTCGGTCCACCCCGCCCGGCGGGCCCGATCCGCACCCGGCGACCCCGGGTGTCCAGGCAGAAGGAGCCCGAATGCGCCTCCGTTCCCTGCTCGCCGTGCTGACCACCGCCCTCGCCGGCGTACTGGCCACGGCGTCCGGCGCCGGCGCCGCCCCGGCCGGACCGCAGCCGATCATCGGCGGTGGCACCGTCTCGTCCGCGCCATGGGCCGCGGCCGTCTTCAGCAACGGCTCGTTCACCTGCTCCGGCAGCGTGATCGCCTCCCAGTGGGTGCTCACCGCCCGGCACTGCGTCAGCGGCAGCATGTCCGTCCGGGTCGGCAGCGTCTACTACGCCTCGGGCGGCGTCACCCGCACCGTGAGCGCCTCCTACACCCGCTACGACCTGGCCCTGCTCCGGCTCTCCAGCACGGTCAGCACCTCCACCGTCTCGCTCGCCAGCAGCAACCCGCCGGTCGGCTCCACCAACTCGATCTACGGCTGGGGCATGACCTGCTACAGCGGGTGCGGCGCGTCGCCCCAGCTCAAGACCGCGAACGTCCGGGTGACGAGCACGAGCGTCAGCGACGCGTACGGCGGCCAGGCGATCCGGAGCACCCGGGTCAACGGCAACGCCTGGCGCGGCGACTCGGGCGGCCCGGAGTTCTACAACGGCCGGCAGGTCGGAGTGGCGTCCACCGCCGACGGCTCCAGCATCCAGAACTACGGCAGTGTCGCGTACAACAGGGCCTGGATCACCTCGGTGGCCGGTGTCTGACGGTTTCCACCGTCGCGGCGCGGATGGGCCGGGAGCCACCCGGCCGTCCGCGCCGCCCCGTTTCGCAGCATCCGATCAGGTGCACACGGCACGCGAACCACCCCCGCCGACGACTGACAGCATCGGAACCGTGCTGGTCGTGACGACGGATCAACTGCCCGGCTACGAGATCCGCCAGATCCTCGGCGAGGTGGTCTCCTCGATGGCGAGGACGCGCAACCCGTACCGCGAGGGGGTCAAGAATCTGCGTGGTGGCGCCTACGACCCGATGGCCCCGGACAACCTCACCCGCTGGCGCACCGACTCGGTGGCCCGGCTCGGCGAGGAGGCGCAGCGTCTCGGCGCGAACGCGGTCATCGGCATGCGCTTCGACAGCCGCGACTGCGGCGAGATGTGGATGGAGATCTGCGCGTACGGCACGGCGGTGATCGTGGTGCCGAGGACGCCCGACATCATGCCGCCGGACCAGCCGATGATCGCCGCCGAGACCGCCCACGAGCCGGAGATCGCCACCGCCCCCGGCGGCATCGCCGAGCCGGCGAGCGCCCCCAACCTGAGTTCGGCGGCCGAAACCCCCACCGGCCCCTAGACCCCCTCCCCTGCCCTTCCTGCCCGCTGATTCACGGAAAGAGTGGCTATCGAGCGCGGAAGACCACTCTTTCCGTGAATCAGTGCGGGAGGCGCGCGGGGGTGGGGTCAGAGGATGGGGGGTGGGGAGTAGGTGGCGGCCTCGGGGTGGGAACGGACGATCTCGGTGACTCTCACGTTGACCCGGGTCACCTGATCGTCGGCGGCGCCGGTGAAGGTGCTGCGGTCGGCGACCAGCGCGTCGATCGCGGAGCGGGTCAGGTTCAGGCGGCCGTCGGCGGCCAGGCGGTCGAACAGGTCGTTCTCGGTCGCACCCTGCTCCCGCATGGCCAGCGCCACGGCCACCGCGTGCTCCTTGATCACCTCGTGCGCGACCTCGCGGCCGACGCCCCGGCGTACGGCGGCGACCAGGATCTTCGTGGTGGCCAGGAACGGTAGGAAGCGCTCCAGTTCCCGGTTGATCACCGCCGGGTACGGGCCGAACTCGTCGAGCACGGTGAGGAACGTCTGGAACAGGCCGTCGGCGGCGAAGAACGCATCCGGCAACGCCACCCGCCGCACCACCGAGCACGACACGTCGCCCTCGTTCCACTGGTCCCCGGCCAGCTCGCCGACCATCGACAGGTAACCCCGGATGATCACCGCAAAGCCGTTCACCCGCTCCGAGGAACGGGTGTTCATCTTGTGCGGCATCGCGCTGGAGCCGACCTGCCCCGGCTTGAAGCCCTCGGTGACCAGTTCCTGACCCACCATCAGCCGGATCGTGGTCGCGAGCGACGACGGCGCGGCGGCCACCTGCGCCAGCGCGGCGAGCACGTCGAAGTCGAGCGAGCGCGGATAGACCTGGCCGACGCTGTCCAGCACCCGGCCGAACCCGAGATGCCCGGCCACCCGACGCTCCAGCTCGGCCACCTTGCCGGCGTCACCGTCGAAGAGGTCGAGCTGGTCGGCGGCGGTGCCCACCGGACCCTTGATCCCACGCAGCGGGTAGCGGCCGATCAGGTCCGCCAACCGCTCGTACGCGATCAGCAGCTCCTCGGCGGCCGACGCGAAGCGCTTGCCCAGCGTGGTGGCCTGCGCGGCGACGTTGTGCGACCGGCCGGTCAGCACCAGCGGGGAGTATTCCCCCGCGTGCCAGGCGAGCCGGGCCAGGGTGGCGACCACCCGGTCCCGGATCAGCTCCAGCGACGCCCGGATCTGGAGCTGCTCGACGTTCTCGGTGAGGTCGCGGGAGGTCATCCCCTTGTGCACGTGCTCGTACCCGGCGAGCGCGCTGAACTCCTCGATCCGGGCCTTCACGTCGTGCCGGGTGACCCGCTCGCGCGCCGCGATCGAGGCCAGGTCGACGTCGTCGACCACCCGCTCGTACGCCTCGACCACCCCGTCCGGCACCGGCACGCCGAGGTCCCGCTGGGCCCGGAGCACCGCCAGCCAGAGCCGGCGCTCCATCCGGACCTTCTCCTCCGGCGACCACAGGGCGACCAGCTCCGGTGAGGCGTAGCGGTTGGCGAGCACGTTCGGGATCGTCGTCACGGCCCACATTCTTTCGTACGCCTCCGGCCGGGAGGCATCAGGCCGGCTCCGGCGACCGCGCCGGCCCGATGTCGACGATGCGACAGTGGCGCTGGAGCGCGAATTCCACGGATATGCTGTCCGCCCTCCGTCAATGATCCCCGATCGGGAAGGCGTCGCCGATGTCGCACCCCGCAATCGATGTCGACACACTGCCCTTTCTGGTGTCCGTGGAGGTGTCGGACGACCCGGACACCATGGGGCTGTTCCGGAAGGGCGAACGCGAGGTGGCGGTCCGGCACATTCCGATCGCCGTTCTCCGGGAGAGCGTCCGGCACACGGTGGCCGCGCTCCGCACGGTCTTCGACGAGGTGGCCGAGGAGACCGGGCGGCTCCGGCTCGCCGAGGCGCAGTTCAGTTTCGAGGTGTCGGCCAAGGGTGGCCTGAACCTGGTCGGTACGACCGAGATCGGCTCCAAGGGCACGGTCACGCTGACGTTCCGGGAGTAGCCACCGTGGCCGCCTTCCGTGCCCTCCTTCTCGGCGTCGCGGAGTACGACGACCCGCAGATCCTGCCGCTGCCCTTCGTCACCAACGACATCGGCGCCCTGAGCGTGGCTCTCGAGGAGAACGGGTACCGCGTCCGCACCCTCGACGGTGGCCGGATCAGCCGGCCGAAGATCTGCGCCGAGGTCACGCAGTTCCTGGACAACGCCCGTCTGGGCGACAACCTGCTCATCTACCTGAGCGGGCACGGCGCCCACACGGGCGGAGTCGACTTTCTGGTGCCGTCCGAGGCCGATCTGCGGATTCCGCTCACCGAGTCGATGGTTCCCCTGAACTACTGGGCGGGCGCCGTCGAGCGGAGCCGGGCCGGGCAGGTGGTCTTCGTCGTGGACGCCTGCCGTGAGGGGTTCGACCAGGAGTCCATGGCGCTGGAGCTACGGCGGTGGAGCACAGGTCGGATCAGCCACGTGGCGCATCAGCGGATCGCCTTCCTGTTCGCCTGCGGCCCCGGCGAGAAGGCGCAGTTCGTGCCCGGCGCCGGTGACTCCTTCAGCGTCTTCTCCCGCGCGTTGCAGCAGGTTCTGGTCAACGGTCAGACCGGCCGCACCCTGGAGGATCTCGTCGGCGCGGTCAACGAGCAGATGCGGGAACTGGCGGCGGCGCACGACCGCCGGGTCCAGACCGCCCACGCCCATCCGGACCGCACGACGATCACGCCGTTCCCGCTCTCGTCGCGCCGGTCGACGCAGCGCTCGTTCGACTGGGTCACCCAGGCGCAGTCCCACCGGGCCTGGGACCTGGTCGCGCCGGCGCTGAACAGCGAGGAACTCCGTAACTCCACCGTCAGCCTCGTCGAACACCTGGTGCGACTGCGCCGGGAGGCCGCGCGGGATCTCGCCCGGGATCCGTGGCACGAGCCGGACCTCGCCACGCGCATCGGCCGGCGGGTCGAGTTCCTGACGAGCCTCCCGGCATTTCCCGCCACGGCCCCGGGCGGCGAGCTGCACCTGTCCGCGGCCGAGGCCGCGCTGCTGGTCGCCGGCCCATACCTGTACGACACCTTCTGGGCGCTGCGCGCCGCCCGGGCCGCGCACGTCGATCCGACCAACTGGCCCGCGCCGGAACGCCGGGACGCCGACAGCGACTCCTACCGCCGTTTCGCGCAGAGCTTCCCCCGGCTGTGGCGCCGGTTGCACGGGCGGGCACGGGACTCCGACGTCGCCGGTCAGGTCGGGTGGTGGCTGCTTCACCGATGGATCGCCCGGCAGTCCCTGACCCGCCCGGACGCCGACGTCTCGGAGTTGATCCCGCTCGGGGTCGCCTCGTCGCACCTGTCCGGGCGGGTCTTCGAGCAGCCTCGGGTGATCGAACTGCTCCGGAGCCTGCGTGGTGGCTCCGGCTTCCTGACCCGCACCGACCGACCGGGGCGGCTACAGAGCCGCTGCACGGTCGGCGCGGGGACCGCCGAGGAGCAACCGGTGCGGGAACGACTGGTCGCCTACCTGCTCGCCGCGGGCCGCGCCATGGCCGTCGAGGCCGCCGCCCTGCCGGAGGTGGTGGTCGAGCACATGGGGATCAGTGATCCGGTGACACCCGAGGATCTGCACGCCTCCATCGACTCGGTGGAATGGGAGTCCCGTGGGCCGGTCCGCGTCCTGCGCACCACCTGCGCCCACCCCGCCATCGAGATCGCGTTGCGGGCCCACGTCGAGTTCTTCGACACGCTCCTGGTCGAAATCCAGGACGCCGCCGCCGAGGACGCGCACCTCCATCCGCTCTCCGCCCTGCCGGCGCACGCCTCGGCGGACCAGATCCGCCCGAGCGAAGGGCCGGACGGTCGGGCCTACCAGTCCGCCGGCGTGCGGTTCCATCTCGCCGAGGACAGGATCCAGGAGCTGCTCATGGGCGAGCAGCTCTACGGCGATCCGCTCCTGGCCATCCGGGAGCTCTATCAGAACGCGCTGGACGCCTGCCGGTACCGCGCCGCCCGCAACGGGTACGTGAACCGGACCGGCCGGCCGACTCCCGCGTGGGAGGGCCGGATCGACTTCGTCCAGGGTAGGGACGGCCAGGGACGCCCCTACCTGGAGTGCACCGACAACGGCGTGGGGATGGGTGTCCGCGAGCTGACCGATGTCTTCTCCCAGGCCGGAACGCGCTTCGTCGAGACATCCGAGTTCGTGGAGGAGCAGTCCCGGTGGGCGCGCCTGGACCCGCCGATCGTCTTCTTCCCCAACAGCCGGTTCGGCGTCGGCGTGCTGAGCTACTTCATGCTCGCCGACGAGATCACCGTGGAGACCTGCCGGTTCGGTCAGGAGGGTCGTCCCGGTAGCCGCCTCCGGGTGTCCATCGCCGGACCGGGCAACCTCTTCCGGATTCGCGACACCGGCCCGGGGCCGGAGGCCGGCACGAGGGTCCGGCTCTATCTCAGGAAGGACACCGAAAAGCTCTCCAGCGCGGACTTCCTGCGACGGTTTCTCTGGGTGGCCGAGTTTCGCACCACGGTGACACACGACGACAAGGTCGCGGTGTGGGAGCCGCGACGGCTGTCGACGATCGCCCCGTTGGGCGACCGCAACCTGCTGGAGGCGGAAGAGGATACCGACCGGGCACCACGCCCGGAGCCGATCGTGGTCGGGTCGGAGCCACATCCGGTGTGGTGGTGCAATCGTCCCGGCGCGGTCCTCGGGGACGGCATCTGGCTTCAGGAAGCGGCCTTCACCGCCGTGGTCAACCTCTACGGCAGGCGCGCGCCGCGGCTGTCGGTCAACCGGACGCAGATGCTTGACGACCAGTCGCAGGAGATTACCGATCTCCTGCGGGAGGCCGCCGGAGCCGCGGGCGCCGCCGACAGTCCGCTGTTCAGCCACCACTGGCTCGCGGAACTCACCAAGCGCGAACCGATGGTGGCGGATGAGGTGTTCGAGCTGGCGCTCCGGGCGGGCCGCACGTCCTGGCCCGGGAGCGCCCTGACGGACGAGCTACTCACCGTCGGCTGCTACCCACCAGACGCGGCGATGTCGGTCCTCCCGATCGCGCCGACCAGGCGCCTCGCCACGGATCGGATGGCCGGAGAAGTCGCCGACCTGAGCCAGCCGGTCGGGATCTGGCGCCTGGTCGCCTGGATCGCCGCCGGCCTCCACGGCTCCGAGCTGACGGTGTCGCACGGAAGCATCATCCGGGCGAAACCGAGCGACTCGATCCTCACCCAGAACGGCGAGGGCAGTCGCTCCTGGCTGGATCCGACCCAGCCGGTCCCGATCGGCCACCTCCTCGCAGCGGCCACCACCCTCGGCCCGTTCCTTCCGGCGGTCGTCGAGCGACTCGTGGCACTCGGCTATCCGGCCCCCCGGCACGAACTGCCCGACCCGACGAGCCTGGTCGATCGACTGCTGCTGAGCCGAGACATCGATGGGAAGGGGCCCTGGTTGAACCAGGCCGACGAGGTGGCGGTCCCGCACCTGGTGACAGCGGCGGCGAAGGCGGGCGTGGACGCCGACCTGGCAGCCGACCGGCTCCGCCGGCTCGGCTTCACCGTGCGGGACGCGCCGGCCGGCGGTCTGGACCCGGTCGATTTCCTCGTCGCGAGCTTTCATCTGGACGGCCTGAGCCCGTGGCTCCGGCCCGGCGCGACCGTTTCCGGTGGGCACGTCGTCGTCGCCGCGTTCGTGGCCGGCATCCCGGTCGAGGACGTCGTGGACCGGCTGCGCCGGCTCGGGTACGCCGCGACGGTCCCGCCTCGGGCCGACCTGGCGGTCGAGGCGGAGATCAAGCTGCTGTGCGGTTCCGACGATCTGGCGGCCGGCTCGGGCCAGGCGATGACGCGCCCCTTCGGAAGGGCCGCCGCCCGCGCCCGCCGCTTCGGCTCTTCGGCTCCCGGCCCGGTGCTGGACGCGTCGGGGCCGCTGCCGCCCCACACGCTGATCGAGGTGGCCGAACGCAGCGGGCTGAGCCCCGGCAAGACCGCCGAACGGCTGAAGCAACTCGGTTACCGGCTCGTCGGAGAGACCTTTCCCGACACGATGGGCGAGCACGACCTCGTGCTCCTCAGTCGAGATCTCGACGGGCGGCATCCGTGGCTGGACCCGGCCTCCACCGTCCTGCCCTCCCATCTCACCGCTGCGGCCATGCGGCTCGAGCTGGCTCCCGCCCAGGTGGCGGCGCGGCTCGCGGAGTACGGCTACCTCATCCCGGCGGTGTCGCTCCCGGACGCTGTCACCTTTACCGACGTCGGTCTGCTCAGCCGCGACCTGGACGGAGACCCGCCCTGGTTGGACGGGACCAGCGTCGTCCCACCGGGCCACGTCCTGCTCGGCGCGAGACGGACCGGACTCACCCACGCCCAGGTGCATGAACGGCTCCGGCGCTTCGGCTTCACCACCCGGCCGGACCTGCCGCCCGACGGCGTCACCCCGGCGGATCTGATCATTCTCAGCCGGCAGCTCGACGGTGTGCACCCCTGGCTCGACGTGGAGCGGCAGGTGGAGGTCGGGCACCTCGTCGGTGCCGCGCACCGCACCGGCCTCACTCCGGCCCGGGTAGCGGAACGTCTCCGCGAGTTCGGCCACGCGGCACCCGCGCACATGCTGCCGGATTACATCTCGGCCGAAGACACCGTGCTCGTCAGCCAGTCCCTCGACGGCCAGCACCCTTGGATGGATCCGGCGGAGGACCTCACCCTCGCGCGCCTCGTGATCGGTGCCGACGTCACCGGCCTCAGCCCGACGCGGGTGTCACGACGACTCGTGGAGTTGGGCTTCCAGGGCTCCGACGAGTGGCACATAGAGCCTTCGGTCGGCCTGCCCGAAGGGGCCACCGTCCGACTCGTCCCATCGGCGGTGCCGCCGCCCGAGGCGTGAGACCGCGCGGGGCGGGCGGGTTTTGTCCGCTTAGCTCCATGATTGGGCTATCACCCGGTGCGTGACCACCTTTGTCCGTTGCGCCGATCGGGGCCGCGGAACGGGTGGGCGGCAGCGATGATTCGTGGCGGTCCCGATCCGGGCCGTCCACTTCCTCCATGAGGACCCACATGCGCAGAACCCTCCTCGCCGGGCTCACCGCGACCGCGCTGACCAGCGGTTCCCTGCTCACACTCGGCGGTGCCGCGCTGGCCGCCGGCGACGCCCTCTATGTTCGGCCCTCGGCGCCGACCTGCTCGGACACCGGCCCCGGCAGCTACGACCAACCGTTCTGCTCGATCAACGCCGCCGCGTCGGTGGTGTCACCGGGCCAGACGGTCGAGATCAGCGGCGGCGTCTACCGGGAGCACGTCACCATCACCCGATCCGGCACGCCCGACGCGCCCATCGTCTTCCGCACCTCCACGAGCGCCCAGCTCATCGGTCCAGCGGCCGGGATCACCATCGACGGCCAGCACGACGTCACAATCCAGCGGATCCAGGTCCCCGGCGCGGCCGAGAACCCCGCCCTCGACGTTCGCGACGCCAGCCGGATCGCGGTCGAGGACGGCGGTTTCACCGTGACCGGCAGCCCGGCCGGCCCGACCGTCCGCTTCTCCGGCGTCACCGACTCGACCATCAGCCGTTCCTTCGTCTCCGGCGGCCTGCCGTCCGTCGGCGTCCTGCTCGACGGCACCACGTCCGGCGTACGCCTGTCGGCGGTGAACGTCTCCGGAACCGCGAACGACACCCTCGAACAGAGCGTGGGTATCCGGGTCGAGGGTGCCGACAACGTGATCGTCAACAGTTCCGTCGGTCGCTTCACCGGCGCCGCCGTCAGCATCGCCGCCGGCGCACGGGGAACGACCGTGGCGAACAACCAGATCGGCGAGGGCACCGGCTACGGCATCCACAACGCCGGCGCCACCGGCACCGCGATCACGAACAACGCGATCGAGGACCGCTGCCTCGACGGCATCCGCGTCGACGGCGGCTCCACCGGCGTCTCGGTGCAGAACAACGTGCTCGGCAAGTCCCGGTCCGGCGGCGGCTGCTCGCAGATGTCGTTGAACGCGGCGCAGATCGCGGTCGCGGCCGACGCCACCGCCGACACCGTCGTCGACTACAACCTCGTCGACCTCTACACCCCGGGTTTCCCGACGATCTACGACTGGAACGGCACCCGGACGGGTCTGGCCGCGTTCCGCGCCGCCTCCGGGCAGGGCGCACACGACCTGGACACCCCCGGTCCGTCGGGTGGTCACGACTCGGCCAACTCGGCCGCGCCGGGCTACCCGGCGACCGACCGGAACGGCACCGCGCGGGTGGATGACCCGGCGGTGCCGAACACCGGTGCCGGTCCGACGCCCTGGGCCGACCGGGGCCCGATCGAGACGGTACGTGCCCCGGACGCCCGGTTCACCCTGACGCCGGATCTCGACACCGGCTCGGTCACCGTCGACGCCTCGACCACGGTGCCGGGCGTCGTACCGGTCGCCACCTACCGGTTCGACTTCGGCGACGGCACGGTCGTCACCCAGGACACACCGGCTGCCACGCACCGGTACGCCAGCCGGAACACGTACGCCGTCTCGGTGCGCGTGACCGGGACCGACGGCCGGACGGACGTACGGACGCAGCAGGTGAGCGTGCTGCCTCGGACCGGCACCGTCGGCCTGCTCGCGCTCTCCTCGTTGAGTTACGTCTCCCCGGGCAACAGCCCGCCGTCGTGGCCGACGCTCGCCGCGAACCGACCCGACCTCGGCCCGACCGCCCAGTTCGACCTCGCCGACGCGGGCAACGGCACGGTCGCCCTGTTCGTCCGCGCGGCCGGCCGCTACCTGACCGCCGACACCGCGGGTGTGGCCGCGCTGACCTACCAGACGGTGCTCGTCGGCAATACCGAGCGGTTCACGCTGGTCCGCAACGCGGACGGCAGCGTCAGCCTGCGGTCGGTGGCCAGCGGCCGGTACGTGACGGCGACCGCCAACCCGACCGTCCTGCTCGTCGCCGACGCCAAGAGCATCGGCGCCGACCAGAAGTTCTACCGTGTGGACGTCGCCAACGCGGGACGGACCCTGAAGGCGGGCGCCAACAGCCGCTTCGTCACCGCCGACAGCGCCACCGTCAAGCCGCTGATCGCCAGCGCCACCAGCGTGGGCGCCGCGCAGCGGTTCGACGTGCTCGACCTCGGCGGCGGCAAGGTGGCGCTGCTGGCCTGGGCGAATCGGCTGATCGTCACCGCGGACAGCGCCGGCGACAAGCCGCTGATCGCCAACCGCACCAGCGCCGGCGCCTGGGAGGGCTTCACCCTCACCCGCAACGCGGACGGCACCACCAGCCTCAAGGCGACGGTCAACAGCCGCTTCGTCTCGGCCGACAGCGGCGGCAACAAGCCGCTGATCGCCAACCGCACCACGATCGGCGCCTGGGAGAAGTTCACCCTCGGCGGATGAGCCGAATGACGCCCGCCCGGCAGAACGTCGGGCGGGCGTCGCCCTTCTCAGCGTTCCAGGATCGCGGTCACGCCCTGCCCGCCGGCCGCGCAGATGGAGATCAGCCCGCGCCCGCTGCCCCTGCGGTCGAGCAGCTTGGCCAGCGTGGCGACGATCCGGCCGCCGGTGGCGGCGAACGGGTGCCCGGCGGCCAGCGACGAGCCGTTGACGTTGAGCTTGTCCCGGTCGATCGACCCGAGCGGCGCGTCCAGGCCGAGGCGCTCCGTGCAGAACTCCGGCGACTCCCAGGCGGCGAGGGTGGCCAGCACCTGCGACGCGAACGCCTCGTGGATCTCGTAGTAGTCGAAGTCCTCAAGCTTGAGCCCGGCCCGGGCCAGCATCCGGGGCACCGCGTACGCGGGGGCCATCAGCAGCCCCTCGTCGCCGTGCACGAAGTCGACGGCGGCCGTCTCGGACCAGGAGAACCAGGCGAGCACCGGCAGGTTGTGCGCCCGCGCCCACTCCTCCGAGGCGAGCAGCACCGTGGACGCGCCGTCGGTGAGCGGCGAGGAGTTGCCGGCGGTCATGGTGGCCCGCTCGGCGTCCGGACCCGTGGTGCCGAAGACCGGCCTGAGCGAGCCGAGCTTCTCCAGCGTGGTGTCCGGCCGGAGGTTCTGGTCGCGGGTCAGCCCCAGGTAGGGGGTCATCAGGTCGTCGAAGAACCCCTGCTCGTACGCGGCGGCGAGCCGCTGGTGCGAGCGGAGCGCCAGCTCGTCCTGGGCGGCCCGGTCGACGTTCCAGCGCAGCGCCGTCACCGCGGCGTGGTCACCCATCGACAGCCCGGTACGCGGCTCGGCGTTGCGCGGGATCTCCGGCTTGAACGGCTGGTGCGGGCGCAGCTTCGCGGCCAGCCTCAGCCGCTCGCCGAGGGTCCGGGCGGAGTTGAGCTGGATCAACGTGCGGCGCATGTCCTCGTTGACGGCCAGCGGCGCGTCGGAGGTGGTGTCGACGCCACCGGCGACGCCGGCGTCGATCTGCCCGAGGGCGATCTTGTTGGCGACCAGGATGGCGGCTTCCAGCCCGGTGCCGCACGCCTGCTGGACGTCGTACGCCGGGGTGTGCGGGTCGAGCCGGGAGCCGAGCACCACCTCGCGGGTGAGGTTGAAGTCCCGGGAGTGCTTGAGCACCGCGCCGGCCACCACCTCGCCGAGTCGCTCGCCGGCGAGCCCGAACCGGGCGACCAGCCCGTCGAGCGCCGCGCCGAGCATGTCGGCGTTCGACGCGTGCGCATAACGCGAGTTGGATCGGGCAAAGGGGATGCGGTTGCCGCCGATCACCGCGACCCGCCGGACACTCTGCACGATCGGCCTCCTCGAAGCTGTTGCCCAACCCTACTCACCAGTAGGCTACGCCCATGACCGACAGGTACGCGAGCTTCGTCCAGACGGGGGCCGGTCGTGCGCTGGTCAAGCGCCTCGGGCTGCCCGACCCGCCCCGACTGCGCCGGCACACGCCTGGTGACCCGCTCGTCCCCGGGCCGGTCCTGCTCGGCGCCGCCACCGGCGGCCGGCTCGCCGAGCCGGTCGGCACGGTCCTGACCGCCGCCGGGGTCGAGCTGGTCGACCCGGCCGCCGCCACCGCCGACAGCCGGTTCGCCGCCCTGGTGTACGACGCCAGCGGCGTCACCGACTCCACCGAACTGCGCCAGGTGTACGACTTCTTCCACCCGCACGCCCGGTCGTTGCTGCCCAGCGGTCGGGTGATCGTGCTGGGCACGCCACCGGCCGAGTGCGGCTCGCCCCGGGAGGCCACCGCTCAGCGCGCCCTGGAAGGGCTGACCCGCAGCATCGGCAAGGAGTTCGGCCGCGGCGTCACCGCCCAACTGGTGTACGTCACCCGCGACGGGGACGCCGGCACGCCGGTGAGCCTGGAGTCCACCCTGCGGTTCCTGCTCTCCGGCCGCTCCGCGTACGTCTCGGGCCAGGTCGTCCGGGTCGGCGCCGGCACCGCCGTCGCGCCGGCCGACTGGGACCGGCCGCTCGACGGCCAGGTGGTGCTTGTCACCGGCGCGGCCCGGGGGATCGGCGCGGCGCTGGCCACGGTGCTCGCCCGCGACGGCGCGCAGGTGGTGGCGCTTGACGTCCCGGCGGCCGGGGACGAGCTGGCCACGGTCGCGAACGCGGTCGGCGGCAGCGCGGTGCAGCTCGACCTGACCGCGCCGGACGCGCCGACCCGGCTGGCCGAGCACCTGGCGTCCCGGCACGGCCGGGTGGACGCGGTGGTGCACAACGCCGGCATCACCCGGGACAAGACGTTGGGCCGGATGGACGCCGACCGGTGGGACTCGGTGATCGACGTGAACCTGTCCAGCCAGGAACGGATCAACGACGTGCTGCTGGCGCGCGACCTGGTCCCGGCCGGCGGCCGGATCGTCTCGGTCTCCTCGATCGCCGGGATCGCCGGCAACCGGGGGCAGACCAACTACGCGACGAGCAAGGCCGGTGTGATCGGTCTGGTCGACTCGCTCAGCCCGGTGCTGCGCGAGCGCGGGATCAGCCTGAACGCGGTCGCGCCCGGGTTCATCGAGACCCGGCTGACCGCGCGTATCCCGTTGACCATCCGCGAGGCGGGCCGGCGGATGAACAGCATGGCCCAGGGCGGCCTGCCGGTGGACGTGGCCGAGACGATCGGTTGGCTGTCCTGGCCGGCGACCGGCGCGGTGAGCGGCAACGTGGTCCGCGTCTGCGGCCAGAGCCTGCTGGGGGCGTGATGGCGCGGCGCGAGCAGCGGCCGGAGGAGCCGGCCGAGGAACTGTCGTTGCACGACCTGATCGAGGGCCGCACCCAGGACCTGTCGACCGCCCGAGCCGCCGCACTGACCCCGCCCCACCCTGTCGATCGGGAACCGGGTGTGCGGGAGCGGGTGGAGCTGGAGCGGTTGCCAGCGGCGGGGGCGCTCTACCGGCGGGCCATGCTGGGGGTGCTGCCCGGGACGGGACGGCGGCGGGGGCGGGAGTTGCCGGCCGTCGAGCTGGGGGTGGCCGGGGTTCGGGTGGATCCGGGGCATCTGGCCGACTACGACCGGGTGTGCGGGTTCCGGCTGGCCGACCGGCTGCCGGCGACCTACCTGCACGTGCTCGGGTTCCCACTGTCGCTGCGGCTGATGACCGCCGCCGACTTCCCGATCCCGCTCACCGGCGTGGTGCACGTGGCCAACCGGATCACCGTGCGCCGGCCGGTGCGGGCCGACGAGGTCGTCGACTTCCGGACGTACGCGGAGAACCTGCGCCCGCACGAACGGGGCCGGCAGCTCGACGTGGTGCTCGTCGGCTCGGTCGGCGGCGAGGAGGTGTGGCGGGGCGTGTCGACGTACCTCGGGAAGGAGCGTGCGGCGGGCGGCGGCCCGCGGCGCGACCGGGGTGACCGCCCCGCGCCGCCGGCCCCCTCCGCGCGGTGGCGGGTGCCGCCACGGGTGGGTACGGACTACGCCCGGGTCTCCGGCGACCACAACCCGATCCACACCTCGAAGCTCGGCGCGCGGCTGTTCGGCTTCCCGCGCCCGATCGCGCACGGCATGTGGAGCAAGGCCCGCTGCCTGGCCGCGCTGGATGCCCGGCTGCCCGACGTCTACACCGTGGACGTGGCGTTCAAGCTGCCGGTGCCGCTGCCGTCCACGGTGGCCTTCAGCGCGTCGCGCACCGGCGAGGGCTGGGACTTCGGGCTGCACGGCGCCCGGGACGGGCGGCCACATCTGGTCGGCACCGTCCGCTGACGAGAGGGGACCTTGCGGTCCCCTCTCTCGTGCGTTAGGTTGTTCTCAGATTGAGTTGTTCTCAAGATGAGAAGGTAATCGCCGTGAACGAGCAGGACTTCCTCGCCGGATACGACCCCCGGGACTACCCGGCGGTCGCGGTCACCGTCGACGTGGTCGCCCTGACCATCCGCGACGGCGCGCTGCACCTGCTGCTGATCCGCCGGGGCGCGCCGCCCTACGCGGGGCACTGGGCCCTGCCCGGCGGCTTCGTCCGCCCGGACGAGGACCTCGCCACCGGCGCGCGGCGCGAGCTGGCCGAGGAGACCGGGCTCGGCGGCGAGCGACTGCGCCGGGTGCACCTGGAACAGCTCGGCAGCTACGGCACGCCCGACCGCGACCCGCGCATGCGGGTGGTCTCGATCGCCCACCTGGCGTTCGCCCCCGACCTGCCCGACCCGGTCGCCGACACCGACGCCGCCGACGCGGCCTGGCTGCCGGTGACCGCACTGGCCGGCCGGCAGCTCGCCTTCGACCACGGCCGGATCATCGACGACGGGTTGGAGCGGGCCCGGTCCAAGCTGGAATACACCCCGCTCGCCACCCGCTTCCTCGCGCCCGAGTTCACCATCACCGAGCTGCGGGCGGTCTACGAGACGGTCTGGGGTCAGCCGCTGCACGCCGGCAACTTCCACCGCAAGGTGCTCTCCGTGCCGGGCTTCGTGGAGGCCACCGGCGCCAGCACCGAGCGCGGCGGCGCACGGGGCGGCCCCCGCGCCAAGCTCTACCGCCCCGGCACCGCCCGCCTCCTCCACCCCGCCCTCCTCCGATGAGGTGCAAGGAGGGGGCCCCGCTTAACGCCTCCGGTATAGGCGGGGGCCCCGCTTATCACCGGCAGCTCAAGGCACCGCGGCACCCGAGCGACAACGATCTGATGGCCCGCGAGGCGCGTGCCCTGCGACGGGTCGCCGAGCGCGGGGACCCACGGCACCTCGCGTACGTGCCCCGGCTCGTCGACTCCTATCCGGTGCGCGACCCGGCCACCGGCGCACAACTGCTGGTCAACGTGCTGGAGACGGTGCCGGGGCTGCGCAGCCTGGAGGACGTGCGCCGGGCGTACCCCGATGGGGTCGACCCGCGTGACGCGGCCTGGATGTGGCGGCGGCTGCTTGTCGCGCTCGGCCTCGCCCACCGGGCCGGCGTGGTGCACGGCGCGGTGCTCCCCCGGAACGTGCTGATCGAGCCGGACGCGCACGGCCTGGTGCTCGTCGACTGGTGCTTCGCCACCGAGCCGGGCGGGCTGGTGCCGGCGCTCGTGACCGGCATGGCCGACTGGTATCCGCCCGAGGTCACCGGAAAGCGGCCATGCGGCCCGGGCACCGACATCGCGCTCGCCGCCCGCTGCCTGACCTGGCTGATGGCCGACCGCGCGCCGCGCGAGCTGCGCGCCTTCGCCGCCGGCTGCCGGCAGCCGGCGCTGCCCGCCCGGCCCGACGACGCCTGGCGGCTGCTCCGCGAACTCGACGAGGTGCTGCACCGGCTCTACGGGCCGCGCACCTTCCGACCCTTCACCCTCAACCCCTAGGGAGGCTGCCATGGGCAGCGGGATCTGGTCCACCGACGTGTACGACGCCGCCGACAGCTACCGGCGAAAGACCGGCCGGAGCGCCTTCTCCTACAGCGACAGCGGGGCGCGGACGGTGCACCCCGCGCTCGACCCGCGCGGCGCGACGCGGGAAAGCCGCGACTCCGCCGAACACCCGCAGTCGACGCCGATCGCGGTGCTCTTCGACGTCACCGGCTCGATGGGCCACGTGCCCCGGGTCCTCCAGGGCAAGCTGCCGCAACTGCTCGGCCTGCTGCTCCGCCAGGGGTACGCCCGCGACCCGCAGGTCATGTTCGGTGCGATCGGCGACGCCACCTGCGACCGGGTGCCGTTGCAGATCGGGCAGTTCGAGTCCGACAACCGGATGGACGACGACCTCGGCCGGATCGTGCTGGAAGGCGGCGGGGGCGGCCAGATGATGGAGTCGTACGAGCTGGCGCTGTACTTCATGGCCCGGCACACGGTCACCGACAGTTGGGCGAAGCGGGGCCGGCGCGGCTACCTGTTCGTCATCGGCGACGAGCTGGCCTACCCCCGGGTGAAGGGGCGGGAGGTGGCCAGGCTGATCGGCGACCGCCAGGTCGAGGACCTGCCGATCCGGCAGGTCGTCGACGAGGTGACCGCCCGCTGGGACACCTACCACCTGCTCCCCGCCGGCGCCGCCCACGCCGGCAACCGCAAGGTGCTCGACTTCTGGCGCGGCCTGCTCGGGCAGAACGCGGTCGAGTTGGACGACCTGAACGCGGTCTGCGAGACCATCGCGCTCATCGTCGGCCTCGGCGAACAGGCCATCGACCTGGACACCGGCCTGGACGACCTGGACCGGACCGGCTCGACCGCCACCCGTACCGTCTCCCGGGCGCTCGCCCGGCTCGGCGGCGACCGGCGCGCGGTGGCGGCGCTGCCGTTCACCCCGACCGACGGCGAAGGCGGGGTCACCCGGCTGTGAACCACGTGATGGTGGTCGACCTCGGCTACGGCGACGCCGGCAAGGGCACGGTCGTCGACCTGCTCTGCGCCACCCGGCCGGTGCACACCGTCGTCCGGTTCAACGGGGGCGCGCAGGCGGCGCACAACGTCGTGCTGCGCGACGGGCGGGCGCACACGTTCGCCCAGTTCGGGGCCGGGACGTTCCGCCCCGGCGTACGGACGCACCTGGCCCGGCACGTGGTGGTGGACCCGCTGGCGCTGGCCGCCGAGGCCGACCACCTCGCGGCGGTCGGGGTGCCCGACGCGCTCGACCGGATGACCGTGGACGGGGAGGCGCTGCTGGCCACCCCGTACCACCGGGCCGCCAACCGGGCCCGGGAGATCGCCCGGGGAGCCGACCGGCACGGCTCCTGCGGGCTGGGGGTGGGCGAGGCCGTCGCGTACGGCCTCGCCCACCCCGACGAGGCGCCCCGGGTGGCGGACTGCCGCCGGCCGGCGGTGCTGCGCCGCCGGCTGGCCGCGCTGCGCGACCGGCTCACCGCCGAACTCGGGCCGCTCGACGCGCCGCCGGTCGCCGACTGCCTGCCCGCGTACGCCGCCTTCGCCGACCGGGTGGCGATCGTCGACCGGACCTGGCTGGCCGGGGCGCTGCGTGCCGGCACCTGCGTCTTCGAGGGGGCGCAGGGGGTGCTGCTCGACGAGTGGCACGGCTTCCACCCGTACACGACGTGGAGCACCACGACGTTCGCCAACGCGGAGACGCTGCTCGCCGAGGCCGGGATGGCCGGGACCGCCCAGCGGCTCGGGGTGCTGCGGGTGACCACCACCCGGCACGGCCCCGGGCCGCTCGTCACCGAGGACCCGGCGCTGCCGTTCACCGACCCGCGCAACCCGACGAACGCCTGGCAGGGCCCGTTCCGGTTCGGGCACTTCGACGCCGTCGCCCACAGGTACGCGCTTGCGGTAGCCGGCGGCGTGGACGGGCTGGCCCTGACCCACCTCGACCTGGCCGGCCCGGCCCTGCGGATCTGCCGCCGCTACGCCGACGGCACCGACCGGCTCGGCCCCGGCAGCCCCGGTGACCTGGAACGGCAGGCGGCGCTCACCGACCGGCTGATGCGGGCGCACCCGGTGCTGGACGAGGCGCCGCGCGACTGGCCGACGACGGTCGAGGAGGCGCTCGGCGTCCCCGTGCTGCTCACGTCGCACGGCCCCACGGCCGAGGAGAAGGCGGGGGCCCTTGTTAACGCCTTTTGTATAGGAAGGGCCCCCGCTTAACACCTCAGCGTCGAGCATGGGAGACATGGGGGACGTGCTCGACCTGCTGCACCACACGGTGACCTCACCGTGGGTGTACCTGGTGATCGTCGCGGTCACCGCGGTCGACGCGTTCTTCCCGGCGGTGCCGGGTGAGACCGTGGTGATCACCGCAGGCGTCTTCGCGGCCGGCGGCGAGCCGAACCTGGTGGCGGTGATCGTGACCGCCGCGCTCGGCGCGCTGATCGGCGACCACGTCTCGTACGCCATCGGGCGCGGCGGCGGTGCGCACCGGCTGGCCCGCCTGCCGGCGGACAGCCGGCGGCGGGCGAGTTCCGACTGGGCCCGCCGGGCGGTCGACCGGCGCGGCGGGATGATCCTGACCACCGCCCGGTACGTGCCCGGTGGCCGGACCGCGGTCACGCTCACCATGGGCGCGGTGCGCTACCCGCCGCGCTCGTTCCTGGCCTACGACGCGCTGGCCTGCGGCACCTGGGGAATCTACTGCGGGCTGCTCGGCTACTTCGGCGGCCTGGCCTTCGAGCACAACCCGGTCACCGGGCTGCTCGCCGGCGTCGGCATCTCGCTGGCGGTCACCGGCTTGTTCGAGGCCGCCCGCTGGGTCCGCCGCCGGATCCGCTGCCGGGCCGCGACCCACCGCTGACCGGGCCCTCCAACAGGTCGGCGTCGTGAACCAGGGTGGCGAGCTGCACCCGGATGGCCACGCCGAGCTTGGCCAGCGCGCGGCTCACGTGCGTCTTCACGGTCGCCTCGGCGTACCTGTCACCTGCCGGACGATCACCGCCTCCCGCTCGGTGAGCTGGGCCAGCCGCTGCCGGGCGTCCTCCCGCCGAGCCGGACCCCGCTCGGCGAAGGAGCTGATCAACCGCCGGGTGACCGTCGGCGCGCGGCTGCTGGATCGTCTGCCCCGGGACAGCCGGCGGTGGGTCACGGCGGACCGGGCCCGGCGGGACATCGCGGTACGCGGTGGCCCCATCCGCACCGTGGCCTGCTGTCCGGCTGAGGCTGGCCCTCGCCGTGACCCTGGAGGTGGAGGTGGCGCGCTGGGCACGGAGCCGCCGCCCGGCGCGGGTGTTAAAAGGGGCCCCCGCCTATACCGCAGGCGTTAAGAAGGGGCCCCGCCTTACCCCCCAGCGGGGTGATAGGTGACGCCGCGCAGGAGCTGGTCGGCGCCGAGCCACGCGACGTTCATCATCCGGGTGGCGGTCTTCTCCGCGTCGGCCTCCGGGTGGTCGGCCAGCCAGTCGGCGAGCGACTCGCTGGCGCCGACGAGCGCGTACGCGACCACTTCCAGGTCGGTCGCGCCGACCTCGCGTCCGGAGGCCCGCAGCGCGTGGTCGAGCATCCCGGCGACCACCTCGACCAGCCGGCCGCGCATGGTGGCGAGTTCGCCGGCGAACGGCTGGGAGCCGCGGGCCTGCCGGTAGAGCACCGCCCAGCCGTCCCGGTGCTCGCCGACGAAGCCGAAGAACGCGCGCAGCCCGCGCCAGAGCCGTTCGTCGGCGGGCAGGTCGGGGGCGGCGGCCCCGGCGATGGCCTCCATCATCCGGGTGCCCTCGCGGTGCAGGCAGGCGATGAAGAGTTCTTCCTTGGTGCCGAGGTAGGCGTAGACCATCGGCTTGGAGATGCCGGCGTCGTCGGCGATCTCGTCCATGCTGGCGGCGTGGAAGCCCCGGCGGGAGAAGACCTTGACCGCCGCGTCGAGCATCTGTTGCTCGCGTACCGCGCGGGGGAGGCGCTTGAACGCCGGTGTGCTGGACACCCTTGCAAGCATACCTACTCGTGCGTAGGGTTACGCTTGAGTAACCAATGTCGAGAGGTGCATTCCCCATGACTGACTTCGACCCGGCCACCTTCGCGAACGTCGGCCCGAAGGAGTTCGCGCAGTTGGTGAAGTCCACCCCGGACGACAAGATCGCCGAGATCATGTCCGGTGAGATGCGCGGCAAGATCCTCAGCGAGGTCTTCAGCCGGATGCCCACGCTGTTCCGCGCCGACCGCGCCGGCGCCACGAACGCGGTCATCCACTGGAACATCACCGGCCGGCCGGACGGCGGCACCGACACCTACGAGATCATCATCGAGAACGGCACCTGCACCGTTCTGGAGACCCCGACCCGCGACCCGAAGCTCAGCCTCACCATGGGTCCGGTCGAGTTCCTGAAGATCGTCACCGGCGGCGCCAACCCGGTGATGATGTTCATGACCGGCAAGCTGAAGGCCAAGGGCGACCTGGGCCTGGCCGCCAACATCGCCAACCTGTTCGACATGCCCAAGGCCTGACCGTGGCCGAGTTCTCGCTTGACCTGAACGAGGAACAGCGGGACCTTCGCGACTGGGTGCACGGCTTCGCCGCCGAGGTCGTGCGCCCGGCCGCCGCCGAGTGGGACGCCCGGGAGGAGACTCCCTGGCCGATCATCCAGGAGGCGGCGAAGGTCGGCCTGTACGGGTTCGAGTTCCTCGCCACCTGCTGGGCCGACCCCACCGGCCTCTCCCTGCCGATCGCCAGCGAGGAACTCTTCTGGGGTGACGCCGGCATCGGCCTGAGCATCTTCGGCACCGCCCTCGCGGTGGCCGGGATCTACGGCGCCGGCACCCCGGACCAGCTCGTCGAGTGGGTGCCGCAGTGCTTCGGCGACGCCGACTCCCCGGCCGTCGCCGCGTTCTGCACCACCGAGCCGGAGGCCGGCTCCGACGTCGGGTCGATGCGGACCCGCGCCGTCTACGACCAGGCCGCCGACGAGTGGGTGCTCAACGGGCAGAAGGCGTACGCCACCAACGGCGGCATCGCCGGGGTGCACGTGGTCACCGCCTCGATCGAGCCGGAGCTGGGTTCGCGCGGGCAGGCCGCGTTCGTCGTACCGCCGGGCACCCCCGGCCTCTCCGCCACCCGCAAGCTGCGCAAGCTCGGGCTGCGCGCCTCGCACACCGCGGACGTCTTCCTCGACGACGTCCGGGTGCCGGGCCGCTGCCTGCTCGGCGGCAAGGACGCCCTCGACGAGCGGTTGGCCCGGGCCCGCACCGGCAGGCGCGCCTCCGGGCAGGCGGCCATGCGCACGTTCGAGCTGTCCCGCCCGACGGTCGGCGCGCAGGCGCTCGGGGTGGCCCGCGCCGCCTACGAGTACGCGCTCGACTACGCCAAGGAGCGGGTGCAGTTCGGGCGGCCGATCATCGAGAACCAGGCGGTCGCGTTCGCGCTGGCGGACATGAAGATGGAGATCGACGCCGCCCGGCTGCTGGTCTGGCGGGCCTCCTGGATGGGGCGCAACAACCGGCCGTTCACCGCCGGCGAGGGCTCGATGTCCAAGCTGAAGGCGGGCGAGGTGGCCGTGTCGGTGACCGACCGGGCGGTCCAGCTCCTCGGCGGCGCGGGCTTCCTGCGCGACCACCCGGTCGAGCGGTGGTACCGGGACGCCAAGATCTACACCATCTTCGAGGGCACGTCCGAAATCCAGCGGCTGGTCATCTCCCGGGCCATCTCCGGGATGCAGATCCGCTGATCGCCGTCGAACCCCGACCCGCGACGGCACGCCGTGCCGGGCACCGTCGCGGGCCGGGCCGGCCGCTTCACCACCGGGAGCCACGTACGCGAAGGAGGCTGCGCCGTGGACCTGCCGTTCATCGTCACCACGCTGACCCGACGCGGACTGCTCACCCCGGGCCGCCCGATCCGGGTGGCCTCGCAACTGAACGCGCTGCGCCGGTGGGGCTGGAGCCTCGCCGGGGAGCTGCGCCAGGCCGCGGCCCGTGACCCCGGCCGTGTCGCCGTGGTGGACGAGCACGGCGCCGCGCTGACGTACCAGGAACTTCTCGACCGGTCGGAGCGACTGGCCCGTTCCCTGCGGGCCGCCCTCGGCGTCCAGGCCGGGGACCGGGTGGGCCTGCTCTGCCGCAACCACCACGGGCTGGTCGAAGCGATCGTCGCGACGATGCTGCTCGGCGCGGACGCCGTCCTGGTCAACACCGGCCTCTCCGCGGCGCAGTTGGTCACCGTCGCGCAGGAACAGGACCTGCGGGCGCTGGTGCACGACGCCGAATTCGCCGACCGCGTCCTCGGCCTGCCGGCCGGGCTGCCCCGGGTCGACGAACGGCGACAGGAGGAGCTGATCGCCGGCGCGGTGCCCGGCGAGCGGCTCCAGCCGCCGGAGCGGGACGGCCGGACCATCGTGCTGACCTCCGGCACCACCGGCACGCCCAAGGGCGCCCGCCGCCCGACCCCGCACGGCTTCGGTCCGCTGGTGTCCATCATCGACCGGATCCCGCTGCACGCGCGCGACGTCGTGATGATCGCCGCGCCCATCTTCCACACCTGGGGGTACGCCGCCCTCCAGGTCTCGTTCGCCTTGCGCGCCACAGTCGTCCTGCACCGCCGCTTCGACCCGGCCGCCACGCTCGCCGCGCTGGCCGGGCAGCCCTGCGACGCGCTCTTCGCCGTACCGGTGATGCTGCAACGGCTGATGGAGGTCGCGCCGCCGCAGTCCCGGCCGCCGCTCAAGGTGGTCGCGGTCAGCGGCTCGGCCCTGCCGGGCAACCTGGCGACGGCGTTCATGGACCGGTACGGCGACGTGCTCTACAACCTCTACGGTTCGACCGAGGTCTCCTGGGCGTCCATCGCCGGGCCGGTCGAGTTGCGCGCCGCGCCCACCACGGCCGGCCGGCCACCGCACGGCACCCGGCTGGCGATCGTGGACGAGACGGGCCGGCCGGTCCGGGACGGCCGGGTGGGGCGGATCTTCGTGGGCAACGAGATGCTCTTCGAGGGCTACACGTCCGGTGCCGGCCGGGAGAGCCGGGACGGCCTGCTGGACACCGGTGACCTCGGCCGGTTGAACTCCGACGGCCTGCTCTTCGTCGACGGGCGGGCGGACGACATGATCGTCTCCGGCGGGGAGAACGTCTTCCCGTCCGAGGTGGAGGATCTGATCGCCCGGCTGCCGCAGGTCCGCGAGGTGGCCGTGATCGGTGTGCCCGACCCGGAGTACGGGCAGCGGCTCGCCGCGTTCCTGGCGCTGCGCCCGGACGAGACGCTCGACCCGGAGGCGGTCCGCGAGTACGTCCGGCGCTATCTGGCCCGGTTCTCGGTGCCGCGCGATGTGATCTTCGTCAAGTACCTGCCGCGCAACGCCACCGGCAAGGTGCTGAGTCGTGAATTGCGCCGATACTTCGGCTGATCGGCGGACCACAGAGGACAGACGTCGCTGTTACTTTCCCCCTGGTTTCTGGGGAAACGAGGGAACGACACAGTGATCCGACTCCGCCGACGCACCGCGCTCGGCCTCCTCCTCGGCGGCGCGTCCGTCGCCGCGGTCAGCCCGATCGAACCGGTGCTCGGCGAGCACCGGGAGGTCCGGCCGACCCGACGGCACGTCCCGCCCGTCGAGGTGGAGAACCGCGCGGCCGGCCAGCCCTGGTGGCCCTCTCAGGGCGGCCGGGCGGCCGACGACAGGCGGCGTCAGATCCAGGGGTACGCCTCGACGACGAGCGTCGCCCCCGGCGAGTCGATCGACTTCCACGTGGCGGTCAACCCGGCCGGACGGTTCCGCGTCAGCGTGCACCGCATCGGCTGGTACGCCGGCGCGGGCGCCCGCACCCTGCTCTCCAGCCCCGAGCTGGACGGCGTGCCGCAGCCGGTGCCGCCCGCCGACCCGGCCAACGGCGCGCTCGACTGCCGGTGGCCGGTGTCCTGGCACCTGCGCGTGCCCGAGAGCTGGGTCACCGGCCTCTACGTGGCGGTCTTCACCTCGGCCGCCGGCTGGCGGGCGTGCACCCCCTTCGTGGTGCGGGACGACCGGCGGGCCGCCGCGCTCTGCGTGGTGCTGCCGGTGACCACCTGGCAGGCCTACAACCAGTGGCCCCGCGACCGACGCTCGGGCACGAGCCTCTACAACGGCTACGCCCCCGACGGGCGGCGCGACCCGGCGCTGCGGGCACGCGCGGTCTCCTTCGACCGCCCGTACGCCGACGCCGGCCTGCCCATCCACTTCGACCGCGACCAGGATGCGATCCGGTGGCTGGAGCGCAACCACTACGACGTCAGCTACGCCACCAGCTTCGACCTGCACTCCGGCCGGCTCGACCCGGCCCGGCACCGCGGCCTGGTGTTCTGCGGGCACGACGAGTACTGGTCGACGGAGATGCGCCGGGCGACGGAGGCCGCCCGGGCCGACGGCACCAGCCTCGCGTTCCTCGGCGCCAACAGCGTCTACTGGCACGCCCGCATGCCGCACACCCCGGACGGCCGACCCGAACGCCTCGTCGCCTGCGCCAAGGACTGGTCCGATCCGGCCGAGGTCACCACCGGCCCGACGGTGCGGTGGCGTGATCTCGACCGGCCCGAACAGGCGCTGATCGGCGTGCAGTTCAACGGCATCGTGCTGACCCCGCAGCCGCTCGTGGTGCGCTCGGCCAACCACTGGGTGTGGGCCGGCACCGGTGTGGCCGACGGCGACCGGATCCCCCACGTGGTGGCCGGCGAGGCGGACGGCCTCAACCGGCGGCTCGACCCCCCGGCCCACGTGGAGGACGTCCTGCTCAGCGCCTCGCCGTACCCGGTACGGCAGAGCGGCCGGCGGGTCCAGGGCACCCACCTGTACGAGACGCCCGGCGGCGCGGTCGTCTTCGCGACCGGCACGCTCGGCTGGACCATGGCGCTGGACCGGCGCGGGCACCGCGACCCGCGGATCGAGCGGGCCACCGCGAACGTGCTCGACCGGATGATCGGCGGGGACCGGGCCGCCCCGGCGTAGCCCGGGCCGCTGCCGGCCGCCCGCCGTCCGGGTCAGCCGGGGATCGTGATCCGGCCGTCCACCGCCGCCGCCGCGATGTCGGTGCGGTGGTGGGCGCCGTCCAGCTCGACGCCGCGTACCACCTCGTAGGCGGCGTCGCGCGCGGCGGCCAGGTCCGGGCCGGTCGCCGTAGCGCAGAGGACCCGGCCGCCCGCGGAGCGCAACGTGCCGTCGGCGTCCCGGCGGGTGCCGGCGTGGATGATCCCGGCGCGGTCCGCGCCGGTGATCACATCACCGGTACGCGGGCGCTCCGGATAGCCCTCGGCCGCGACCACGACGGTGACCGCCGCGCCGTCGCGCCAGCGCAGCGGCGGGTGCGCGCCGAGCGTGCCGGTGGCGGCGGCGTGCAGCAGCCCGGCCAGCGGCGTCTCCAGCAGGGCCAGCACGACCTGCGTCTCCGGGTCGCCGAAGCGGGCGTTGAACTCGATCACACGCGGGCCGGACGGGGTGATCGCCAGGCCCACGTAGAGCAGGCCGACGAACGGCGTGCCCCGGCGGCGCAGCTCGGCAAGCGTCGGGTGCACCACGTCCCGCATCACGTCGTCGACCAGGCCCGGCGGGGCCCAGGGCAGCGGCGTGTACGCGCCCATGCCACCGGTGTTGGGCCCGGCGTCGCCGTCGCCGACCCGCTTGAAGTCCTGCGCCGGCAGCAGCGGCAGCGCCGCCTCGCCGTCGGTCACCACGAAGAGCGACACCTCGGGGCCGGACAGGTATTCCTCGATCACCACCCGGCCGCACTCGGCCGCGTGCCGCTCGGCGGTCGCCCGGTCGTCGGTGACGACCACGCCCTTGCCGGCGGCGAGCCCGTCGTCCTTGACCACGTACGGCACGCCGAACTCGTCGAGCGCCCGCGCCACGGCCGCCGCGTCGGTGCAGGTGTACGCGCGCGCGGTCGGCACACCGGCCGCCGTCATCACGTCCTTGGCGAACGTCTTCGAGCCCTCCAGCCGGGCCGCTTCCGCGCCGGGGCCGAACACGGCGATGCCCTTGGCGCGTACGGCGTCGGCGACGCCGGCCACCAGTGGCGCCTCGGGACCGATGATCACCAGATCCGCCGACGTTTCCACCGCGAGCGCCGCCACCGCCGCCGGATCGGCGGGGTTCACGTCCCCCCGCAGCGACGCGACGTCGGCGATCCCCGGATTCCCCGGAGCCGCAATCAGCGACTCAACGGCCGGATCAGCCACCAACCCGAGCGCGAGAGCGTGCTCCCGCCCACCACCACCCACAAGAAGAACCCGCACGCCCGGCATCCTACTGACCCCCGCTGCCAACTTCGTTGATCAAGGTGATGGGCGCCCGGATGATGGTCTCCCGTCGGAGATGGCCTGCCGCACGACCCAGGGGATGTAGTCGGGACGAAGGGTGTCGGCCCAGGTGAAGCGCAACACCTTCCAACCGGCGTTCACCAGGCGGTTCTGCCGCCGCCGGTCGGCCAGGAGCGCGGCTGGACCGCTGTGCGCCTGCCGCCCGTCCGCCTCGGCGATGACCCGGGCCGCGCGCCAGCCGAGATCTCCGATCCCCAGCAGGTAACCGTCGGCGTCCCGCACTTCGACCTGAAGGGCGTCCGGGGGTACGCCGCCGTCGACGCAGCGCAGGCGAGTGCGTGTCTCCAACGGTGACTGGGCGAGCCCGTTGGCCTCGGCCAGGAACCGGCGCGCGGCCACGGCCCCTCGACGCCCCTTGACCAGGGACCGCAGACGTTCCAGGTCGGACGGCGAAAGCAGTTGCCGGTTCAGTGCCGAATCCAGGAGCGAGACCGAGGCGTAGCGATCCTCGCGCAGCACCATGTCCGCCACCGTGCGTAGCGGTGTGGTCGTCATGACCCCCGCCACCCGGCGAAGATCCGTAGGCGCGATCTTCAACTGGTGCACCAGGACGTCCGGATGGGAAGCTCGGGCCGGCCGGGCCCTGGAGCCGGGCACGCTCACGTGGATCGGCCCATTTCGGGGCAGCCCGCCGATCAGATGCAGTTCCGCAGCGGTACCGAGCACCGCCACCGCAGCCGGCCCGAAGGACTCCACCGCGGCCCTGACGCGGGCCCGACGTGGCACGAACTGGCAAACGTCCGCGTCAATCAGATAGCCGCCGCGCGCGAGGGCCCGCCACCGCCCCGCCCGACACAGCCGATGCACCTCGTGCACAGTGAGGCCAGCGGCCCGCGCCTGAGCCAGCGTGACCATTCCGTCCTGCCGGGCCGCCACCCGACGCGCTCTCTCCAACGCATCCACGCCCCCACCATCGCCCGCCCACCCCACCAGAACCACCCCTGTGGACAACCCTGTGGACAGGCCCCACCGCCGCTCCCGTTGATCATGAAGTTATTGTCCCGACACGCCGATCCGAGTGGCAATAACTTCATGATCACCCGGGGGAGGGTGGGGGTGGGGGGTTAGGGGAGGAGGGGGTGGCGGTGGACGTTTTCCTCTCGGCCTGGGCCTACTCCTACGACGCTTACGCGGGTTCCGGTTAGCTCCTCGATTCTGGCTATGTAGCGCCTCGCGTTTTCCGGGAGCTCCTGCTCGGTCCTCGCCTTGGTGATGTCCTCCCACCAGCCGTCCAGCTCTTCGTAGATCGGCGTGGCGTGGTGGAAGTCGGTCTGCGTCATCGGCATGTCGTCGAAACGCTCGCCGTTGATCTCGTAGCCGACGCAGATCGGCACCTTGGGCAGGCCGGTCAGCACGTCCAGCTTCGTCACCACCAGATCGGTGACGCCGTTCAGGCGACACGCGTACCGGGCCACCACCGCGTCGAACCAGCCGGCCCGGCGTTCCCGGCCGGTGGTGGTGCCGTACTCGTGGCCGATCTTGACCAGGTGGCGGCCGTTGTCGTCGAACAGCTCGGTGGGGAACGGGCCCGCGCCCACCCGGGTGGTGTACGCCTTGCTCACCGCGATCACCTTGGTGATGGCGGTCGGCGGGATGCCCGCCCCCACGCACGCCCCGCCGGCGGTGGGGTTCGACGAGGTGACGAACGGATACGTGCCGTGGTCCATGTCGAGCATGGTGGCCTGGGCGCCCTCCAGCAGCACGGTCTCACCGCGGTCCAGGGCGTCCCAGAGCATCACCCGGGTCTCGGCGATGTACGGACGCAGCCGCTCGGCGTACTGGAGGTATTCCTCGACGGTCTCGTCGACGTCGATCGCCTTGCGGTTGTAGATCTTGAACAGGAGCTGGTTCTTCTCCCGGAGCGCCAGTTCCAGCTTCTTCCGCAGGATGCCCGGGTCGAGCAGGTCCTGGAGCCGAATGCCCATCCGGGCGACCTTGTCGCCGTACGCCGGGCCGATGCCCCGTCCGGTGGTGCCGATGCGGGAGCTGCCCAGGTAGCGCTCGACCACCCGGTCGATCCCCCGGTGGTGCGGCATGATCAGATGCGCGTCGCCGGAGATGCGCAGCCGGGAGACGTCCACGCCCCGCTCGGCGAGCCCGTCGATCTCCTGCAACAGCACCTTCGGGTCGACCACCACGCCGTTGCCGATGACGATCATCGCGTTCGGGGAGAGCGCGCCGGACGGCATCAGGTGCAGCGCGTACTTCTGCCCGTCCGGGGTGATCACCGTGTGGCCGGCGTTGTTGCCGCCGGAGTAGCGCACGACGTAGTCGACCCGCTCACCCAGCAGGTCGGTAACCTTGCCCTTGCCCTCGTCGCCCCACTGGGCGCCGAGGAGCACGATCGCTGGCATCTTTTCCGCCTCCAGAAGGCTCGGGTGCCAGGTGGCGACCGGTCGGCGAGCCCGGGGTGTCAGGCTAACAAGTAGTGACGACCGGACCGGCAGGGGTTCGTCGAGAAGCAGGAGGCTCCTTCGTGTACGACGTGGTGCTGCTCACGCTCGGCTCGGAGCGGGACGCTCCCGGTGGGGGCTGCGGCAGCGGCGGAGCCTGCTGCGGAGGCGCGGACGACACCGCCGCCACGCCCGACGCCGAACGCTGCGAGACACCGCGCGTACCGGTGCTGGCCTGCGCGGACGCGCTGACCACGCGCGGCGCCCGGGTGACCACGGTGACCGCCCGGTCCGACGCGGAGATCGACGAGGTGCTGGCCCGCCTCGACGGTCCGCCCCGCGCCGACGGCCTCGCCTGGCCGGACTCCGACGGCAAGACCCGGCTGATCGTCGCCACGGCCAGTGACGGTCAGTTGCGCGCCGTGCTGCGCCGGCTGGTGCGCCGGTACGCTCCGCCGCCCAGCCGCCGACCGGCCGACCTGCCGGAGAACCGGACGCTGCCCGACCTGCCGCCGGTCGGCGTACTCCCGTTGGATCCGGCCCGGACCGGGTCGGCGCGGGACCTCGCCGCGCAGCTCGGGCTGCCGCGCGAGCCGGCGGCGGTGGCCGCGGCGGTGCTTGACGGTACGCCGCGCCGGCTGGACCTGCTGCGCAACGACGGCGGCTCGGTGACGCTCGACGGCGCGCTGCTCGGCGCGGCCGACGACGCGGGCCGCCCGCTGCACTGGCGGGCCCGTGTCGAGGTGGACGGCGCGGTGCTGAGCGACGGCACCGAGCCGATCTCGGCCTGCGCGATCGGCAACGCCGGTGGGTACGCGCGTCTCGGTGAGGTGGCCCTGCTCGCCGACCCGGACCCGGCGGACGGCCGGTTGGCGGTGGGCGTGGCCGTGCCCGTGGTGACCCGATCCGCGTTGGGCCGGAAGAAGGTCCGGCTCGAGGTACGCCGGGCCCGAGGCCGGGCGGTGGCGGTCGTGCCCCGCGACGGGAAGGTGCCCTTCCTCGACGACGGCGTCGAGGGCGAGTTGAGCCGGAAGCGGTCCTGGTGGACCGAGCCGGGGGCCTGGGCGGTCTGGACGGGCTGACCGCTGTCGATCCGCACCCGGATCGCCCGGCTGGCCGGACCGCCTATTCTCGGCGGGAGGGATGGGGAGGGATCGTGGCGCACGAGAACGACGACCGGGCCCACGTGCCGGGCGGACCGCAGGTGCCGGAGCGGGACGTCGAGCCGCTCTGGCCGCCCGAGGAGATCGACGGGGTGGTCACCGCCCCGCCGTGGGCGGCACCGGCCCAGCCGGCCGTGCCACCGTGGCCCCTCCCGCCGGCCGACGCCCCCGCGCCGTCAACGCAGGTCACGTCCACGTCGTCGCCGCAGGTCACGTCCACGTCGTCGACGCAGGTCGCTTCCGCGTCCGAGGTGGGCCGCACGAGCAACGGTGGGTCGCCGCCCCAGGCGGTCGACGTCAACCTGCCGTTCATGCTCGACCAGCCGACCCCCGACCAGCCGACTCCCGGCCAGCCGGCTCCCGCCCCGCCGGCTCCCGCCCCGCCGGCTCCCGCCCCGCCGGCGGCAGCCTCCGGCGGCCTCCCGGCCGCCACGGCACCGGGCCGCCTCCCGCAGGCCGCGCCGAGCGTCGACCACCTCCCGGCCGGAACGGCACCCGGCCGCCTCCCGCAGGCCGCGCCGACCGCGGGCCGTTCGGGCGGCCCGGCGGCCAACCCCGACGGAACCGCGGCTCGGGCGGTTGGCGTCGGTGACGACGTCCCGGCGAACGGGCGGGCCGCGTCGCCCTGGGCACAGCCGCCGCAGCGGCCCACGGCCGAGGGCACGGGCGCGGGCACGGGCGCGGCGGAGCCGGCCGAGCGCGTCGAGGCACCGGCCCGTCCCACCGTCCCGAGCCAGCCGACCGGCACCGGGACCGGGACCGGGACCGACGGTGCCGGCTCGGCCGCGTACCCGCCGCCCCACGATGTCTCCCAGGTCGGGCTGACCGCGCCCGGCGGCTCCACCGGCCACGGACCGGCCGCGCTCGCAAGGACGGACACCGGCTCCGCCGGCGGCCCGGCCGCGAACGGCCCATCCACAGTTGGTCCGACGAGCGCGGGACCGACGAGCCCAGGGCCGGTCGTCGGCTCCGCGTCGGTCACGGCCGTGCCGTTGGACGGGCCGACCCCGACGATGGGGCCGGGCGCGCCGTCCGAGGAGACCCCGCACCGACTCGGCCCGTTCCCGCCGTCGCCGGGCGTGCCGATGCAACAGCCGCCCTACGGCAGTGACGCGGCCTACCCCTCGCCCGCCTACCCGCCGTCCGCCTACCCGCCGCAGCCCGGCCAGCCGGGCTGGTACCCGCCCGGCTGGCCACCGCAGCCCGGGGTGCCACAGACCGGCATGCCGCCACAGCCGGGAACGCCACCACAGCCCGGCGTGCCCCCGCAAGCCGGGACGCCACAGGCCCGGACCGGGCCACAGGCCGGGATCGCGCCACCGGCTGGACCAGCGCCGCAGGCCGGAATGCCGCCACCGGCCGGACCGGCGCCCCAAGCCGGAATGCCGCCACCGGCCGGACCGGCGCAGCAGCCCGCCCTGCCACCCGGGGTGTACCCGGAGCCGGGTTGGACTCCCCAGCAGGTGGTGCCCCCGACGGCTGAGGACTTCGCCCGGCGACGTCAGGTCCGGCCGGTCGACCCGGTGGCCACCATGGGCGTCCGCGCGGTGGTCAACCGGATGGGGCTGGTCCGGCTCGCGCCCGGCCGGCACGAGCAGGAGATGAAGCGCGACATCGAGATGGTCCGCCGCAACTTCGGCGGGCTGCGCCAGGTGACGGTGGTCAATCCCAAGGGCGGCGCCGGCAAGACGGTGGCCATCCTGCTGCTCGCCATGACGTTCGGCCAGAAGCGCGGCGGGTACGTCCTGGCCTGGGACAACAACGAGACCCAGGGCACCCTCGGGATGCGGGCGCAGCAGGACTTCCACGCCCGCACGGTGCGGGACATGCTGCGCGACCTGGCCCAGTTCCAGGGTCCGCACGGCCGGGTCGGCGACCTGTCGCAGTATGTCCGCTCGCAGGGCGAGGGGATGTTCGACGTGCTCGCCTCGGACGAGTCGGCGACCGGCGGCGAGATGCTCACCGCCGCCGCGTTCGCCGAGATCCGCGAGGTGGTCAGCCGCTTCTACAAGCTGATCTTCGTGGACACCGGGAACAACGTCCGGGCGCAGAACTGGCAGGCCGCCATGGACGCCACCGACCAGTTGGTGGTGACCATGTCGGCGCGGAACGACTCGGCCGAGACCGCCGCGCGGATGCTCGACCATCTGGAGCAGAGCGGCCGGCAGCGGTTGGTCCGGCAGGCGGTCACGGTGGTCTCGATGCCGCCCTCCCGCAAGGAGATCGACCTGCCGGCCATCCAGGCGCACTTCGCCGCCCGCACCCGGGCGGTGCTGCTGGCGCCGTACGAGCGGCTCATCGACACCGGCGAGCCGCTGCGGTACGGACAGCTCTCCGCCGCCACCCGGGACGCCTGGCTGAAGATCGCCGCGTCGGTGGCGGAAGGGTTGTAGGACGGCGCGACGGCCGGCCCCGTGGTGGTGGGACCGGCCGTCGCGGAACGGGTCAGTCGCTGGCCAGCGCGTCCCCGGCGGCCGGGTCACAGTCGCGGAGGAACTGGGCGCAGCGGGCCGCCTCGTCGGCCTCGCCGATCTCGCCCGCGGCTCGGGAGAGCACGTAGAGGCAGCGGAGGAAGCCCTGGTTGGGCGTGTGCGCCCAAGGCACCGGGCCGTGTCCCTTCCAGCCGCTGCGGCGCAACTGGTCCAGACCCCGGTGGTAACCGGTGCGGGCGTAGGCGTACGCCGGAACGACCTGGCCCGCGGAGAGCGCGCGGCCGGCCAGCGCCGCCCAGGCCGCGCTGTAGGTCGGGAAGCGGGCCGCGACCTCGGCGTACGCCTCGTCGGTGCCCTGCTCGACCGCGGCGGCGAGCGCGGCGTCGGCCTCTTCGGAGACGGGGAGCAGGGTGGCCGGTGGCTCAGGCAACAGGTTCTGCATCGCCCCATTCAACCCGCTTCGCCCCCGGGTGCGCGAGGGGGGCTGGCCGGTCGGTCGGCTGAACGGCTGAGGGTTTCGTCACGCCTGCGGCGGGACCACACGTACCCGCGGCCCATGCCGCCCGCGTGCATATTGCACTACAACTACATATCCGGAGCCTCCCCAGGAACCGGTTACGCAGGAGCCCGGCGGCGTGCCCGCCGGGCTCCTGCCCGTACCGCCGGGTTTGCGGGGTTGCCGGGCCGGGGCAGGATGGCCTGGTGCCGACCCCACCGCCCGCGGACGTCATCGAGCCGCACGCCCCCCACCTCAACGAAGTGCAGACCCGGGTCGAGTTCGACCGGCGGCTGGCCGGGGGGACACTCACCGGCCTGACCGTGCAGGGGCTGCGCCTCGACCTGGACCCGGTCCCCGACCTGCGCGACGTCGACGTCGCCGGCGCCCTCTTCGTGGGCTGCCGGTTCGCCGACCGCGAGGTGGGCGCGGATCTGGTACGCCGGGGCGCCGACGTCGTCCCGCCGTTCTCCGGGCTGCCCTACCCGACCCAACCGTCCCACCTCTACACCGCCGACGACCTGGCCGCCGGCTTCGACGAGGGCGGGTTCGCCGGGATGTACGACACCCGGGTGTACGCGCACTTCCGGGCGCACGGCGGCGCGCTGCCCGACGTACGCGAGGCGCTCGGCCAGCGGCTGCACGACCACGGCGTGGACAACGCGCTCGCCGACGCCACCCGGGCGTGGCTGGCCGTGCACGGGCCGCAGTCCGTGGTCGGTGTGATGGGCGGGCACGCGGTGCCGCGCGGCAGCTCCGCGTACCGGATGGCGGCGGTGCTGGGCTGGGAGCTGGCGCGGGCCGACCGCCTGGTGGTGACCGGCGGCGGTCCGGGCGTGATGGAGGCGACGAACCTGGGCGCGTTCCTCGCGGCCTGGCCGGCCGACGAGCTGTCGGCGGCGATCGACGTGCTGGCCGCCGCGCCGGACTTCACCGACCACGACCGCTACACGGCGGCGGCCCTGGCGGTGCGCAAGCGGTACGCGGACGGGCCGTCGCTGCCCACGCCCCGGCCGGCGGCCCCCGGCACCCTGTGGGCCCGGTCCGGCGGGCTGGCCATCCCCACCTGGTTGTACGGCCACGAGCCGGCGAACCTCTTCGCCGGCCGGATCGCGAAGTATTTCTCCAACGCCATCCGGGAGGACACGATCCTGCGGCTGGCCCGGGGCGGGATCGTGTTCGCGCCCGGCCGGGCCGGCACCGTGCAGGAGGTATTCCAGGCGGCGACGAAGACGTTCTACGGCACCGACGGGGCCAGCGGCGCGTACGTCTTCCTGGACCGTGCGTTCTGGACCACCGAGCTGCCGGTGGAGTCGTTGCTGCGGCCACTCTTCGCCGGGTCCCCGTTCGGCGACCTGTCCCGCACGATCCACCTCACCGACGACGTCCACGAGGCCGTCGCCCTCCTGGTGCGGTGAAAGGAGGGGGCCCTTATTAACGCCTGCGGTATAGGAAGGGGCCCTTCTTAACAACGAGGTGTTAAAAAGGGCCCCTTCCTTACATCCCGGGGGTGTCACTTCATGCGGGTGCCGGTGGAACGCAGGTGCTCGCACGCCTCCGCCACGCGGGCGGCCATGCCGGCCTCGGCGGCCTTGCCCCACACGCGCGGGTCGTACTGCTTCTTGTTGCCGACCTCGCCGTCGACCTTCAGCACCCCGTCGTAGTTGCGGAACATGTGGTCCGCGACCGGGCGGGAGAACGTGTACTGCGTGTCGGTGTCGATGTTCATCTTCACCACGCCGTAGTCGAGCGCCTCCCGGATCTCCTCCAGCAGGGAGCCGGAACCGCCGTGGAAGACCAGGCTGAGCGGCTTCTCCTTGCCGTACTTGGCGCCCACCGCGTCCTGGATCTGCTTGAGCACCTCGGGGCGGAGCTTGACGTTGCCCGGCTTGTAGACGCCGTGCACGTTGCCGAAGGTCAGCGCCGCCATGTAGCGGCCCTTCTCGCCCAGGCCGAGCGCCTCGACCATGGCCAGGCCGTCGTCGACGGTGGTGTAGAGCTTGTCGTTGATGGCGTTCTCCACGCCGTCTTCCTCGCCGCCGACGACGCCGACCTCGATCTCCAGGACGATCTTGCCCTTGGCGGCCTCGGCGAGGAGCTGCTCGGCGATCTCCAGGTTCTCCGCCACCGGCACGGCCGAACCGTCCCACATGTGCGACTGGAACAGCGGCTCCTGGCCGTTCTTGACGCGCTCCTGGGAGATGGCCATCAGCGGCCGGACGAACTTGTCCAGCTTGTCCTTCGGGCAGTGGTCCGTGTGCAGGGCGACGGTCACCGGGTATTTCTTGGCCACCTCGTGCGCGTACGCGGCGAACGCGGTCGCACCGGTCACCATGTCCTTGATCGACGGGCCGGACAGGTATTCCGCGCCACCGGTGGAGACCTGGATGATGCCGTCGCTCTCCGCGTCGGCGAAGCCCTTGAGCGCCGCGTTCAGCGTCTGGGACGAGGTCACGTTGATCGCGGGGTACGCGTACCGGCCGGCCTTGGCCCGGTCCAGCATCTCCGCGTAAGCCTCGGGGGAAGCGATGGGCATGTCGAACGCTCCTTACTTACCGCTCTCGGCCGTACAGGCCGCTGTCTTTCCTCGGGTGCGCCGGACCGCGCTGTCCACCGCGGGAAGTATCCCGTAGGAGCGAACGCGGGGCACAACCGACCCGGGCACCGCTCACCGCTTCTCCAGCCGGTCCGGCACGGCGACGCTGATCAGCCAGCTCACCACCGACACCACGATGGCGCCCCAGAAGGCGGCCCAGAAGCCGTCGACGTGGAACGGCAGGCGCAGTTGGCGGGCGATCCAGTCGGTCAACAGGAACAGCAGGGCGTTCACCACGAGCGCGAACAGACCGAGCGTGAGCAGGTAGAACACGCAGCCGAACACCTTGATGAGCGGCTTCAGCACGGCGTTGACCACGCCGAAGACCAGCGCCACCACGATCAGGGTGAAGACGGTGTTGGCGCCGTTGCGGCCGGTCACCTCCACCCCGGGCACGATCAGCGTCGCGATCCACAACGCCACCGCGGTGATCGCCAACCGGATGAGGAAGCCCACGGCACCATCCTGGCACGGCCGTGCCCCCGGGAGGGGCAAACGCCGACTCGGCTCGTTCCGCCCGGTGCCGAGCGTTGGCCCGGACCAGCCCGTACGGTGGTGGTGACACGATCCGCACCCCAGACGCAGGGAGGGACGATGGGACAGCCCGACGAGGACTTCGCCCCGAGCGACCACCTCGCTCCGGAGGAGCGGGACCCCGAGGCGGAGCCGGCCGACGCGGTCGAGCAGGCCGCCGCGGTCGCTCCGGACGACGCCGACGGCGAGCCGCACCGGGGCCTGGAGGTCGACGACTGGGACGCCATGGAGCAGGCCCGGGTGGTCACCGCCGACGAGGACGACTACCGCTGATCGGGACCGGGGGACAGGTGTTGCGGCGGCGATGATCATCCGTTCGGTCAATGTTCGCTGGACGGGACAGCGGGACGGCTTAAGGAATCTTTAAGCTCCACGGGCTCCACCTGATCACCCCCACGGGAGGACCCTCCATCATGCTCAGCAACTCCACCCGGCGTTGGCTCGCCGGGTTGGGCGTCGCAGGCGCGTTCGTCGCCGCCTCCGCCACCCCCGCCTTCGCCGCGGCCCCCCAGGTAGAGTTGGGCCTCTACTTCAGCGACACCACGATCGCGACGAACTCCGACGGCAAGATCGGGGACAGCCGGATCTTCAGCACCGCCCCGACCGTGCTGCACGACGTCGCCGTTCGCTACGACTTCTCCGACCTGGCCGACAAGGTGACCGTCGGCGAGGAGTCCGGCAGCGACTGCACCACGCCGTCGAAGTACGTGCTGCTCTGCACCAGCTTCTTCGACGTCGAGGTCTACGAGTGGGGCTCGACCGGATTCTTCGACGTGCAGCTCAAGACCACCAGCAAGGCGAAGGACGGCGACGCCGGCACGCTGAAGGTCACCATGACCGCGGCCGGATACGAGCCGGTCTCGCACAGCGCGAAGATCCGGGTCGGCGAGGGTGTCGACCTGGCCGCCGGTCCCGAGACCAAGACCTCGGCCGCGCCGGGCAGCGCCTTCACCACTGCGGCGACCGTCAGCAACGCGGGCGAGACCACCGCCAAGGGCGCCGTGGCCGTCTTCTACAACGACTACGGCCTGAACGCGGCCAAGCACTTCAGCAACTGCACGTACGTGGGCGACGAACTGCGCACCTGCACGTTCGACGAGGAACTGCCGGCGGGCAGCAGCTTCACCGCGTCGCTGCCGTACGTGCTCGGTGTCGACACCTACGCCCCGAGTTCCAAGTACGGCGAGATCATCTGGATGACCCCGGCCGAGTTCGAGGACTTCCAGCAGGACGTGGGCTTCAATCAGGCAACCATCGGCCAGCCGGGCACCGACGGCGAGCTGGTCCTCACCCCGGTCCCCGGCAAGGCGACCGCCCAGGGCTTCCAGGCCGACCGACGGCCGGAGAACAATGGAACGATCTTCACGGTGACGGCGACCGGCAAGAACGGCACCGATCTCGAGGCGCTCGGCACCTCGGTGACCGGCACGGCCGGTGCCACGGTCAAGGCGCCCTTCGGGCTGCGTAACAACGGCCCGGCGACGCTCGACTACAACCGGGCGGGCAGCTCGGTCACCTACCTGAGCTTCGACGTGCCGCAGGGCACGACGGCGGTCGCCGTGCCGGAGAACTGCATCACCAGGAACGGCGACCAGTGGGGCGAGCCGGGTGAGCCGGGCCAGCGCCACTACTTCTGCTACTTCGACAGCGTGCTGAAGGCCGGCGACTCGGCGATGCTGGACTTCTCGCTCCGGATCGACAAGGTGATCGCCAACGCGACCGGGCCCGTGAAGATCAACGTCACGTGCCAGTGCGACGGCGGCTTCACCCGTGACCTGAAGCCGGCCAATGACACCGCCGAGGTCGTCGTGAACGCCGCGCCGGGTGGCGAGGGCGGCCACGCCGGCGGTGGTCAGGAGGGTGACGGCGGCTCCCTGCCGATCACCGGTTCCAACACCGCCCTGATCGCCGGCGTCGGCGTGCTGCTGCTCGCCGCCGGCTTCGGCGGCTACGTGGTGTCCCGCCGCCGCAAGACCCGCTTCGTCGCCTGACCTCGCCCCACCACAGGTGCCCCGTCGACCTCCCGGTCGGCGGGGCACCTGCGTATTCCGAGCACGCCTCCCCCGCGCGCCGTTTCACGGACAGAGTGGCTGTCCGCGCTCGGACGGCGCCGCTTTCCGTGAAACTGCGGGGGTGGACTGGGGGTGCAGGGCGGGCGGGTACCCTTTGTGGCCGTGGACACAGCTGAGAAGACCCGGATGATCTCCGAGAACGTGGCGTTGAATCCGCTCGACCCGAAGGACCTCATCCACACCTTCGGGATGATCGGCGTCTGGGCCATCCTGTTCGCCGAGACTGGCCTGCTGATCGGCTTCTTCTTCCCGGGTGACTCGCTGCTCTTCCTGGCCGGGGTGGCCGCTTCCCCGGTGGCGGACGCCATCTTCGGCGACGGCACCCGGCTCTCGCTGGCCGGGCTGATGATCGGCGGTCCGATCTGCGCGATCGCCGGTGCCCAGCTCGGGCACTGGCTCGGCGCGCGTTACGGCCGGCGCATGTTCGACAAGCCCAACTCCCGGTTGTTCAAGCGGGAGTACGTGGAGAAGGCGGAATACTACTTCCAGAAGTTCGGTCCGGCGAAGGCCGTGGTGCTGGCCCGGTTCATCCCGATCGTGCGGACCTTCCTCAACCCGGTGGCCGGGGTGCTCGGCATGCCGGCCCGGCAGTTCTTCGTGTGGAACGTGGTCGGCGCGGTGCTCTGGGTGGACGGCATCCTGCTGATCGGCTACCTGCTGGCCCGCCAGATCTACGACGCCATCGGTGACAAGATCGACCGCTACATCCTGCCGGTGGTCGCGGTGATCATCCTGATCTCGGTGCTGCCGATCTTCTTCGAGTTCCTCCGCGACCGGAAGGCACGCAAGCGCGGCGAGGCGGTCGCGGTGATCGCCGCGGCGACCGCCGCCGGTGCGGTGGAGGCCGCCCGGGACGCCATCGACGGCGACGACCACCCGCACGGGCACGGCGGTCAGCCCCGCCGCTGACCGGCGCCGACAGCCCGCAGACGCCGAAGGCCGGTCGACGCCGACAGCCCGCAGACGTCGAAGGCCGGCCCCCGGGTGGGGGCCGGCCTTCGCTCACGACCTGTCGGACCGCGGGTGACACGGACGACGGCAGCCGTCATCGCGCGGTGGTGGCGCCACCCCTGACACGCCACCGGTCACCCGCACCCGGTCGACACGACCCGCCGGTCGCGGCGCGCGTCTCAGCGCGCCGGGCCTCGGCCGGCCGGCCCGTTCCCGGAGGACGGGCCGAATTCAGCGAGCCTTCTTGGTGGCCCGCTTACGCGGCGGGGTGAGCAGATCCGCGATCGTGGCGATCGCGGTCGGCACCAGCCGGTAGTACGCCCAGACCCCGCGCTTCTCCCGCTCCAGCAAGCCGGCCTCGGTGAGGATTCGCAGGTGGTGGCTGACCGTCGGCTGCGAGAGGCCGAGCGGCGCGGTGAGGTCACACACGCACGCCTCCCCCTCGGGAGCCGACTGGATCAGGCTGAGCAGCCGCAGCCGGGCGGGGTCGGCGAGGGCCTTGAGGACCCCCGCAAGCCGCTCGGCATCGGCGCGTTCGATCGGCTCGCCGGCAAGCGGCGAGATCTGAGGCATGGTCATTTCAGCCAACGCAGTTCCCACGTATTCCATCCTTCCACCAGCAGCATCGATCCGCCTGCATATCAGCAGGTCCGAATCGACAAACTTTTACGCCACAAGGCCGAGGTCAGCCAACGTATAGGCCGCCCGATAGGGCAATCCGGCGGCTCGCACCGCGTCGCCGGCGCCTCGATCAACAATAACCGCCACACCCACCACGTCGGCTCCGGCCTCACGCAACGCCTCGATGGCGGTCAACACACTTCCGCCCGTCGTCGAGGTGTCCTCCACCGCCAGGACCCGCCGTCCGGCCACGTCCGGACCTTCGATCCGCCGTTGCAGGCCGTGCGCCTTGCCTGCCTTCCGGACCACGAACGCATCCAGCGGTCGGTCGCTGCCGCTTGAGGCGTGCAGCATCGCGACGGCCACCGGATCGGCGCCCAGGGTCAGTCCGCCGACCGCGTCGTACGCCCAATCCGCGGTGAGGTCGCGCATCACCCGGCCGATCAGGGGGGCGGCCCGGTGATGGAGCGTGACGCGACGCAAATCGACGTACCAGTCCGCCTCACGGCCGGACGAGAGCACCACCCGACCGTGGACCACAGCCAGGTCAGTGATGAATTTACGCAGGTCGTCGTGGTCCCCCATGGCGATGAGCGTACTTCGCAAGTCTGTGCGCCGTCTGTGGGGTCCACCCGGATCAGCCCTCGGGGCGACCGATGTGTGGCAATGCTCGGCTACGCTGCGCGACCGTCCATCCCGGTCTGCCGGCGAGTCGGGGCCGGACGACGAGACGGCCGCCGGGTCAACCGCGGGCCCGGTCGACCTTGCCCCGGGTGTCCCGGGTGAAGCCGCGCAGCAGCCGTTTCGGCGCATGCCTCAGCCCGGCCACGGCCAGCTTGTATTTCCAGTCCGGAACACTCACGAGTTTGCCTTTTCGCAGGTCACGCAGCCCTTCGTCGACCACCTGGTCGGCCCGCAGCCAGGCCCAACCGGGCAGTCGCGACATGTCGATGCCGGCGCGCTCGTGGTTGCCGGTGCGCGTGTAGCCGGGGCACAACGCCATCACGCGCACGCCGAGCGGAGCCACCGACTGGCCGATCGACTCACTGAAATTCGTCACCCACGCCTTGCTGGCCGAATAGGTGGAACCCGGCATGGGGACGCCAAAACCCGCAACCGAAGAGACATTTATCACTGCCCCTTCGCCCCGTTCGATCATCGGGCCGAGGGCCGCGTGCGTCAACCGGAGCACCGCCAGCACGTTGAGCCGGATCAATCGGGCCTCGTCCGGGGCCGCCGACCGGACGAACGGGGTGTTCAGGCTGAGCCCGGCGTTGTTCACCAGCAGGTCCATCGGCGTATCGGCGGTCAGCCGGCGTTCCACCGTCGCGCAACCGTCGTCGGTGGACAGATCGGCCGGAACCGACTCCACCTCGACGCCGTGCCGGCCGGTCAGCTCGGCCGCCAACGCGCCGAGCCGGGCGGCGTCCCGGGCCACCAGGACCACATCCCAGCCGTCGGCGGCGAGCCGGCGGGCGAACGCCGCACCGATACCCAGGCTGGCGCCGGTCACCAGGGCACGGCGCCGGGTGGGGTGAGCCGCACCGGTCATGGGCGGTCCTCGGGCCGTGGCGAGGACTCGGGCCGGGGCGGAGACCCGGGCAGCGGCGTCGCGGGCCCCGGCGGGGCGGACGCAGCAGGCGGAGACCCGGCCGGCGGCATCGCGGCCCCAGGCGGGGCGGCCCCAGGCGGGGCAGAGGGCGGCGGCACGAACGGCACCGGCGGCGGGGCCAGGCCCGACGGCGGTCCCCACGGCGTCGGCCCGGAGACGGGAGCGCCGGACACCGACCCGCCGAAGCCGGTCACCGGACCGGTCGGCGGACCCGGCGGGGTCGTACGTCGGTGCAGGAAGGCGCCGGCGGACGGCAGCGTGAGCAGCGCGGCGACCACCAGGTAGCCGAGGACCTGCGCCACCGACAGCGCCGCGTTCACCGGGATCCACCAGGCCGGGTAGGCGTCACCGACCAGGCCCAGCAGGTCGGCGGTGGCCCGGTCGTCGGCACCGAGCCGGAGCGGTGCGGCCCGCTGCCCCACGAGGGCCGCGAGCCCGCAGCAGCCGCAGAGCAACCCCAGCCCGGCGACCACCCAGGTGGCCATCCGCGCGCCCGGGCGACCGGCGCGCAGGCCGAGGGCGAGCCCGACCAGCAGCAACGCGGCCAGCACGCCGAGTACGGCGGCAAGCACGGTCGAGCCGCGCAGCAGACCGGCCACCCGGTCGATGTCGTCGCCGCCCGCGCCGGTGCCCTGCGCGGCGGCCCGGAACCGGTCCACGGTGCCGCCGGCGACCACCAGGTTCGTCACCGCGTACGCCACGGCGCCGACCGCCATCAGCAGCAGCACCGCCACCGCCGCGACGACCGTGGCCGGCCGGCGGGGCGCGGCCCGATCGGGGTACGACACGACAGGTCCCTCCGGTAGGCGTCGGCTTGCAACCTACTCGGAGGGACCGTCGGCGTCGCTCTTATCCGGTCGTCAACTTCCGGCGGGCGGCTCCGGGTCGCGGCGCTCGCCCGGCTGGCCGGTCGGCCCGGCCGGCGGCTGCTCCCCCGACGCGGGGGGCGGCGTGGCGGCCGGCGGACCACCGGCCGACTGGCCCGGGACCGGCGGGTACCCCGGGTCGACCGACTGGCCCGGGGCGGGCGGGTACGCCGGGTACGCGCCACCCGGGACGGGCGGCTCCCAGCCGGCCTTCGGCTTGCGGAAGAACTCGTTCGCCTTCGGCAGCGCCAGCAGGATCAGCGCGCCCAGCAGGGCAAGCAGCGCGATCAGACCGAGCAGCGTGCTGACCGGCGTGTGCCAGGACGGCAGCGCGTCCTCCACCCGGCGCTGGACCTCCTGGGTGCTCGGCAGGTCGCCGCTGGTGTTGCCGCCGCTGCCCATCATGCCGCCGGAGACGCCGCTGAGCAGGCCGCCGCCGGTGCAGCAGAGCAGGATGCCGCCCACCACCCAGGTGGTGATCCGGGAGGCGTTCTTCCCCCGGTTGTTGAGCATGGCGAGGACGACCAGCCCGATCGCGAGCAGCAGCGTCAGCACGGACGAGCCGATGGTGAAGGCGTACGCGATGTCGCCCGCCGACTCGGCCGAGGTGCCGGCGTAGGCGTCCGTCATCACGTCACGGATCTTGCCGATGACGGCAAGCGTCACGATCAGGTTCAGCACCTGGATGACGGCGACGAGAATGAGCAGCCAACTGGAAAGCGTCACCACACCGGGACGCGCGCGGGGCGGGGTGCCCGGAGCATCGACCATGATTCTCCCTCCCTGGATGAGATGACCACCGTAGCGATCTTTGGCCAGGTGGGCACGGTAGGAGGGCTCAGCGGTCGGCGGCGCGGCGCAGCCGCCGGCGCTCGGCGCATGGTCCGAAACCTAGTAGCCCCGCCACTCCTCGCGGGCGTACTCCAGCACCCTGGGTCGCAGCAGCGTGGAGGCGGGCACGTCGATCCGGCCGCGGTCGGCGGGGAACGTGGCGGCGGCGGCGAGCACCTCCGGGGTGAGGAAGCGCAGCGGCGGCACGTCGGCCGGCAGCCCCAGTTCGGGGGCGGTGCCGCCCGGTGCGGCGAGCACGAATCCCCAGTCGCCGAAGCTCGGCACGTCGACGTGGTAGGGCACGGTGGCGAAGCCCGCCTCCCGCACCGACCGTTCGATGGACCAGTACGACCGAGGCGCGAAGTAGGGCGAGCCGGACTGTACCACCAGCCGACCGCCGGGGGAGAGCACCGGACGGATCAGCGTGTAGAACTCGACCGTGTAGAGCTTCGCGGTGGCCGTCTCGTCCGGGTCGGGCAGGTCGGCGATCACCACGTCGAAGCGTTGCGTGGCGGTCCGCAGCCAGCCGAACGCGTCCAGGTTGAGCACCCGCAGCCGGGGGTCGGCGAGCGAGGCGTGGTTGAGGTCGCGCAGTTGTGGCTCGCTGCGGGCCAGCGCCACCACGGCCGGGTCGAGGTCGACGAGCGTCACCGAGCGCACGTCCGGATATTTGAGGATCTCCCGCGCGGCCAGCCCGTCCCCGGCGCCGAGCACCAGCACGTCGCCGTGCGGCCCACGCATGGCCGGGTGTACGAGCGCCTCGTGGTAGCGGTACTCGTCGACGGAGCTGAACTGGAGGTCACCGTTGAGGAACAGCCGCAGATCGGTGTCGGTGTGGCCGACCTCCCGCACCGACCGGGTCAGCACGATCTCCTGGTAGCGGCTGCGTTCGGCGTGCACCACCGGGTCCCGGTAGAGCTGCTGGCGGGCGGTCACCTCGAAGTCGTGGGCGGTGACCCACGCGTACCCGAGCAGGAGGCCGACCACGACGGAGCCGGCGCCCAGGCCCACCCGCGCCCGGCGGCCGAGGTCGTCGCGGAACACCGTGAGGACAAGCGCCACGCCGGCGACCGCGTTCACCGCACCGACCACGAGCGCGCCCTTGAGCTGGCCGAAGACCGGCATCAGCAGGAACGGGAAGGCCAGTCCGCCGAGCAGCGCGCCGACGTAGTCGGCGGCGAACAGGTCGGCCACCGCGCTGCCCGCGGACTGCTCCCGGATGCGTTGCAGCATCACCATGAGCAGCGGGATCTCCGCGCCGATCAGCAGGCCGAGCACGAACGCGGTGCCGACGAGCGCCGGGCCGTAGAGGTCGAGCCAGGCGAACGCGGCGTAGAGGCCGAGCACGGAGAGGCCGCCGAGCAGCGCCAGGGTCAGCTCGATCGCGGCGAACGCGGGCGCCGCGCGGGACTGCAACGGCTTCGCCACGAGCGCGCCGACGCCCATCGCGAAGACCATCACGCCGAGCACGATCGACGCCTGGCCGACCGCGTCGCCGATCAGGTAGCTGCCGAGCGCGACGAGCGCCAGCTCGTACACCAGGCCGCAGGCCGCGCAGACGAAGACCGCGAGCAGGACCGCCGCGCGGGCCGCGCGCCACCGTGGCCGCGCGGGCGCGTCGGTGGTCACGCTTTCTCCCGGGTACGCCCGGCGGCGCCCGCCCCGGCGCGCTTCGCGGGTCCGCCGCCCCGGAGCTGCCGGTTTCTCTGTCGCACGCCCACGGCGATGAACAGCGCGGCGACCAGCAGCAGACCGGCGGCGGTGAACAGCCAGCCCTTGCGGTCCCGCAGCAGGTCGTTGCCGGCGCTCGGCAGCGGGGCCGGCGTGCCGGCCGCCGGGGTGGCGGCGGTGGGGGCCGGTTCGGCGAGCCCGACCTCGGCGGCGAGCAGCGGCAGCACGGTCGTCGCCCGGGTGATCGCCCAGCCGGGCTCGTCGACGAAGGCGTCCTCGTCCAGCCCGAACCGGCCCAGCCCGGACGCGATCGGATAGAGGTCGGCGCGGTCGATGTCGTCCGAGCCGTCGACGCCGATGCTCGCCGAGTCCCGCGACTCGCTGCTGGCGGAGGTGTAACGCACGACGGCGGAGACCTCGATCCAGCGGGGGCACCGGGGGTCGTCCCGCACCGGCACCTGGTCACCCAGGTTGGAGCCGACACTGATCTCGGTGCTGTAGTCATGCAGCACCCAGCCGTAGCAGATGCCCTGGCCGGCGGTGGCCGCCGCCAGGAGCGGCACGGTGGCGTTCCGCTGCTCGGTCGTCGGCGTGGGAACGTCGGTGCTCTCGCCGCCGTTGATGATCCCGATGACGCAGGGCACGCCGATGGCCAGCGAGACGACGACCCAGACCAGCACCGTCGTGCCCCGCTTGCTCTTCGCCTTCGCGGCGGCGCCCTTGGCGGTCATCAGCTGATCGCGGCGGCGATGATCGCGCCGGTGGCGACGTGCATGGTGGCGGAGATCCAGACCGCCGGGTGCGGTTCCGGGTCGACCAGCAGTTCACCGAGCTTGCCGGGGGTGGCCACGTCGAGCAGTACGAAGGCCGCCGCCATGATCACCAGGCCGAGGAATCCGTACGCGGCGGAGCCGACCAGGCCGAGCACGAAGTCGTCGGCGCTGGACACGATCGCAGCGACCACGACGGTGCCGACGCCGATCAGGTTGGAGGCGAGCAGCAGCGTCGCGTTGCGGTTGCGCTCGGCCCAGATCAGCTCGTGGAGCTTGCCGGGGGTGGCCATGTCGACAAGCAGGTAGCCGACGGCCATCAGGACCACGCCGACCACGCCGTAGGCGAGGGTGACCAGCAGATCGGTGACGAGATGCTGCACAGGGGACTCCAGGGTGAGGGGGTCGGACGGGCTACTTGCCGGCGCCGGGGCCGCCGCCCCGGACGGTGCTGCCTCGGCCCCAGCCCCAGCTGTTGCCGACGATGCCGTGATAGCGGGGGTATGCCGTGCTCATCCGCTCCAGCAGGATCACCGAGCCGACGGCGAGCGGGAGGATCACCACCGAGTCGTCGTCGTAGCGCAGGTAGACGCCGCTTCCGTCGACGTACTGGTCGGCCGGCTGCCAGGCGTCGGTGATCTGCTTCGACACCTGGCTGGGCGACTTGTTCGAGGTGTAGGCGACCGCCTGCGAGCCGATGTCCCGCCCGGACGCCCGGGAGAAGTGGTCCTGTACGTAGCCGCGGGGCGAGAAGTTGCCGTAGAAGATCGCGAAGGCGGCGACGAGCACCCCGACGACGGCGACCGCCACGCCCACCACGAACCACCGTCGGTACGTCACAGCTCTTCCACCACCGTCTCGGTCAGGACCAGCTCGTTTGTCTGCGGATAGGCGTGCCAGGTACGCCAGGCGACCGCGCCGTCGGGCGGGTCGAGCCGGACGGCGAGCGCGGTGACCGCGTCCTCGTCGCCGGGGAACACGCCGACGAGCGCGTGCGGGTCGTCGGCCAGTTCGGCGCGGAGCGCCGCGACCCGGGTGCGCAGTCCGTCGCCGGCCGGTCGGAGCACCGTGGCGGTGAACCGGTAGCCGGTGGTCGCGTCGTGCAGCGCGTCCGGCAGGTGCGGCCGGCGGCCGGGCAGGCAGGCGACCGTCTCGGTGAGCGCGCCGGCGACGACCTGGTGGGAGGCGCCGAGCAGGCGCAACCGCAGTGGTCGACCGCCGGGCAGGTCGAGGTCGCGGACGGCGAGCGCCGGCAGTTCCGGGCCGCCGAGGGACAGGCTGAGGTCGGCGGCTCGGCTGTCGACGTACGGGGCCGCGAGGGCGATGAGCACGCTCAGTTCACCTGGTCCGCGCCGCCCTGGGGGTAGATCATCACCTCGGCGCGGCGCAGTTCCTCGCCGAGGTTGACCTCCCACCCGGCCTCGCCGTACGCCTCGAACGACAGTCGGGCCCCGCCGGGCGCCTGGTAGTCGTGGTAACGCATGGTGCCGTGCGGGTCGAGCCCCGTGCCCTCGGTCGCGGTGTAGCGGGCCTGGCCGGACTCGTCCCAGTTGTAGCGGCGACCGGCGATCTCCAGCGTCGGGGCGCCGGGCGTGACGGTGGCGCCCGGCTCGCTGGCCCAGAGCACCAGCTCCAGGTCCGGCTCGGCCTCGACGGAGAGCCAGCGCTTCACCCCACCGGCGTCGTCGAGCAGATGCTCCGCCCAGCTCCAGCCGCCCTCGACCAGGTGCACCGAGCCACGCACGGTGTACGGCACCTGGCGGATCTCGACGATGTCGCCGGGCTTGAGCGCGCGGGGGTCGCCGCGCAGCACGTCCGTGTCCCGGTCCCGGAACGGGTCACCGGGTGCCGCCTTCGGACGCGGCGTCGAGCGGGACCTGCGCAGCGCGACCACGGCGATCACCACACCGGCCACCCCGAGCAGGCACCCCAGCGTGGCCACCACGTACGCCACCGAACCGTTCATGAGCGCCTCCCCCAACGTGCATCGGCGGAGACGGTAACAACCCCGCGCACCTCACCTGAACTGCCGTTCGCTGAGTGTGGGATCAGCTACGGTCAGCATCGGACAGGCGTGCGGCGGCGTACTCACGCAGTGTCGTGCGACCCATCACGCAGCCGGAGAACGTGGTGAACTCGCCGTCGTCGCCGCGCAGCCGCTCCCAGGCGTCCCGCCCGGCGGCCGGATCGACCGATTCGAGCAGGCTCGCCGCGTACGCCTTGCCGGCTGGCGTGCCGTCGCTGAGCAACCGCTCCACCCGCTTCCGGGTCGTCTCCGGGTGCTCGCGCAGCTCCTGCTCCAACCGCCGGTACGCCTCGGTGGCGGGCAGGATCTGCCCCGCGAACCCGACCCCACCGAAGGCCAGGGTGTCGGCGTCGTCAAGCTCCCGCACGGCCTGGTCTAGTTCCCGCCTCCCGCTCATGCCCCACTATGTGCCCACCCCCACCGTCTCTCACCCACCCCCACCCCGGTGATCAAGGAGTTTGTGTCGCCTGCCGCGTCCTCGCTGACGCGAACTCCTTGATCACCGGGGCCGAGGGCGGGACGGGGGCAGCGCGAAGGCCCGGCCGGAGGGCCGGGCCTTCGTCGGGGTGGTGCGGGTCAGGCGGGGGTGACCGTCAGGGTGTCCTTGGTGGTTGACAGGTCTACCTGGACTGTGTCGCCGTCGCGGATCTCGCCGGCCAGGAGCGCCTTGGCCAGGCGGTCGCCGATGGCCGACTGCACCAGGCGGCGCAGCGGTCGGGCGCCGTAGATCGGGTCGTACCCGTGCTCGGCCAGCCAGGTCCGGGCGGCCTCGGTGGTGTCCAGGCCCAGCCGGCGGTCGGCCAGCCGGCGCCGCAGCCGGTCGAGCTGGATGTCGACGATCGCCCGCAGATCTGTGCCCTGGAGCGCGGCGAACACCACGATGTCGTCGAGGCGGTTGAGGAACTCCGGCTTGAAGTGCGTCCGGACCGTGGCGAGCACACCCTCCCGGCGCTCGTCCTCGGTGAGCGTCAGGTCGCTGATCACCGACGAGCCCAGGTTCGACGTGAGGATCAGGATGGCGTTGCGGAAGTCCACCGTGCGGCCCTGGCCGTCGGTGAGGCGGCCGTCGTCGAGCACCTGGAGCAACACGTCGAAGACGTCCGGGTGGGCCTTCTCGACCTCGTCCAGCAGGACCACCGAGTACGGCCGGCGGCGCACCGCCTCGGTGAGCTGGCCGCCCTCGGAGTAGCCGACGTAACCGGGCGGGGCACCGACCAGGCGGGCCACCGAGTGCTTCTCGCCGTACTCGCTCATGTCGATGCGGACCATGGCCCGTTCGTCGTCGAAGAGGAACTCGGCCAGCGCCTTGGCCAGTTCGGTCTTGCCGACGCCGGTCGGACCCAGGAAGAGGAAGCTGCCGGTGGGGCGGTCCGGGTCGGCGACGCCGGCCCGGGCGCGGCGGACCGCGTCGGAGACCGCGCCGACCGCCTCGGCCTGGCCGACCACCCGGGAGCCGAGCGACTCCTCCATCCGGAGCAGCTTCGCGGTCTCACCCTCCAGCAGCCGCCCGGCCGGGATGCCGGTCCAGGAGGCGACCACGGCGGCGATGTCGTCCGCGCCGACCTCCTCCTTGAGCATCGCGCCGTCGGCCTGGAGCCGGGCCAGCTCCTCCTCGGCCTGCTTCAGCTCGCCCTTGAGCGCGGGGATCCGGCCGTACCGCAACTCGGCGGCGCGTTCCAGCTCGCCGTCCCGCTCGGCCCGCTCGGCCTCGCCGCTGAGCCGTTCCAGCTCCTCCTTGGCGGTGGAGAGCTTGGTGATGTGACTCTTCTCGGTCTGCCAGCGCTCGGAGAGCGCGGTGAGCTGCTCGCGCTTGTCGGCCAGCTCCTTGCGCAGCCGCTCCAGGCGCTCGGCGGAGGCGGCATCGGGCTCCTTCGCCAACGCCATCTCCTCGATCTCCAGCCGGCGCACCGCCCGCTCGATCTCGTCCACCTCGACCGGGCGGGAGTCGATCTCCATGCGCAGCCGGGACGCGGACTCGTCGACCAGGTCGATCGCCTTGTCCGGCAGGAACCGGTCGGTGATGTAGCGGTCGGAGAGCGTCGCGGCGGCCACCAGCGCGGCGTCGGTGATCCGCACGCCGTGGTGCACCTCGTAGCGCTCCTTGAGCCCGCGCAGGATGCCGATGGTGTCCTCGGTGGTCGGCTCGCCGACGAGGACCGGCTGGAAGCGGCGCTCCAGCGCCGGGTCCTTCTCGATGTGCTCGCGGTATTCGTCGAGCGTGGTCGCGCCGACCATCCGCAGCTCGCCGCGGGCCAGCATCGGCTTGAGCATGTTGCCGGCGTCCATCGAGCCTTCGCCCTTGCCGGCGCCGACCACCGTGTGCAGCTCGTCCAGGAACGTGATGACCTGCCCGTCGGAGTTCTTGATCTCCTCCAGCACGGACTTGAGCCGCTCCTCGAACTGGCCCCGGTACTGCGCGCCGGCCACCATCGCGCCGAGGTCGAGCGAGACCAGTTTCTTGTCCCGCAGCGACTCGGGCACGTCACCGGCCACGATCCGCTGGGCCAGGCCCTCGACGATGGCGGTCTTGCCGACGCCCGGCTCACCGATCAGCACCGGGTTGTTCTTGGTGCGCCGGGACAGCACCTGGATCACCCGACGGATCTCCGAGTCCCGGCCGATCACCGGGTCGATCTTGCCGTCGCGGGCGCTGGCGGTCAGGTCGACCCCGTACTTGGCCAACGCCTGGTAGGTCTGTTCCGGGTCGGCCGTGGTGACCCGCCGGTCTCCGCCCCGGACGGTCGGGAACGCGGCGACCAGGTTCTCCTCGGTGGCACCGGCGTTCTTCAGCGCGACCGAGACCGCGCCGCCGACCCGGGCCAGCCCGGCCAGCAGGTGCTCGGTGGAGGTGTATTCGTCGCCCAGCGGCCGGGCGATCTGCTCGGCGGCGCCGATGGCGTTGACGAACTCGCGGGCCAGCGTGGGCTCGGCGAGGCTGGACCCGCGCGCGGCGGGCAGCGCGTCGACCGCGCGCAGCGCGACCCGGCGCAACTCGGCGGGGTCGGCCCCGACGGCGCGCAGCAGCCCGGCGGCGGTCGAGCCGTCGGTGTCCAGCAGCGCCAGCAGCAGGTGCCAGGGCTCCACGGTGGCGTGGCCGCGCTGGTTCGCCTGCGCGACGGCACCGGTGATGGTCTCGCGGCTCTTGGTGGTGAGGCGTTCCGTGTTCATGGGCTCCCCCGGGATCGGCGTGTCCACTGGAAACGACACAACCAGAGTTGAGTCTATTCCGCTCAACTCTACCGACGTGACCCGAGTCACACTCCGCCCGCTATCGGCCACCCGCCCGGACCAGCGGCGATCGATCCCGCCCGCGCCGGGCCCGTCACTCACGGACAGCTTCCGGGCAGCCACCGAACGATCACCCACCGATTGCGGCGTCCACCATCTCCGGCCGGAGACGTCCAGCGCTGGCGAAACGGTGGTCCGAGCGCGGGCCTCCACCCCCCGCGCCAATCGGTAATCAAATTCCGTCGGTCGGGCCGGCGCGCACGGAATCATCCGGGCACACAGTCCCGAAGATCAAATAAATACACGTATTTGTATGTGACTTTCGCCATAGCGGTGACGGGTTCACACGGCGGCGGCGGCTGTTGAATGGTCGGAGAGACCTGCACGCAATCCTGAAAGGACTGACGAATGCGTACACCGACCAGAGCGGCGTGCGTCGTCGCGACGACGGCGTTGTTGGTCGCCGGAACGTCCAGTGCGGCCCAGGCTGCCGACAAGGACGAATCGGCTCCGCTCGGCGCGCGGGGCTATTCCTCCTACCAACCGGCAGGCACGTCCTCCTATCAATCGGGACACACGCTCGCCGCGGGTGATTGCGGAGTCCGCGTCGACCTGCCGCACCCCTCCTACACGACGGCAAATCAGATTCACACCCGGGTCGAATCCTTCTGCCAGGGCAGCACGATCGTCAACAACACCATCACCGGCAAGAGCTACCGCTCCCGCTGGTACGGGTGGGAGCACATGAAGACCAAGTCGTCCGGCCCGAAGACGGCCTGGCGCGTCCGGGTGACCGTGGACGTCAACTGCGACTACGGCACCCTGCACCGCTGGCGCACCGAAGGATACGGCAGCGGCATTCTCGACGGGCAACCGGTGAGCGCCGCCGCCTACGAGGAGAACGACGACGAAATTCAGTGCGGTGCCAACAACTGACATGCGTTCGGGCACACGCCAGTGGCGTACGGCCGTCATCGCAAGAACCAGCGCGGTGACGGCCGCCGTCACGGCGGCTATTGTCACCGCTGCGTGCGGATCGGCGCCGGAAATTGCCGATCAACCGTCGGGCGACGCCATTCCGCAGAGTCCGGCGCCCTACCTTCCCGACACGCTGCTCACCGCACCCCGCAAGCCGCCACAGTCGGCCTTGGTCGTCAGCGGGAATCGCACGGTGATGCGGAGGATCGCCGTGGACTGGGCGGCCCGCGGCGGGCCGAAAGCGAGTCCACCGCGGCACGTCGACTGGCCCGCGGTGCGGCTGGCCGAGTCGACCCGTCGGGTCGTCGTCGAATTCGACACGGCGCAGTTGCCGTCCCGGGCCGTTCTCTACCGCTATCCCGAGGTCGGCGCGAACGGGATTCCTGATGAAGCCGACGGCACCGAGACGATCTGCGGCCTTGCCGAGCCGGACGCCACGTGTTCGCGAACCGGTGGCGGGGCTCAACCGGCCCGGGTGGACGTGGCAGCCGACGCCGGAGCCGGCCCCTACTGGGTCGTCCACGCCGCCTGGCCGGTGCTCGGGAGTCGCGGTCCTGGCCCGGATGTGCCGGTGGTGTCGGCATCATGGGTGATCAGAGTCGACAGGTGAGGGGACGACGTGCAGGTGGATCTGGGCAGATGGCTGTCGCTGGTGACCCGTGACTCGGTGGGATCGGCGGTGGCCAGGGTCGAGACGGTCGACCTGACCGTGCTGTCCGAACACCGCTTACACGCTGACGACCTGCTGCACTGGTCGTACACCGTCCGGCAGGGCGACGACGAGGTGCGGCGCTCCTGCGACGGGCGGGAGTTGGTGCAGCCGACAGCCGACGGGAAACCGGTGCGATCCCAGGTGCCGACCGAGCAGATCGGTGACGATCCCTGGTACTTCTACTCCTGGCCGGGGGTCGCGGACGCCTGGTTCGTGGAGATGCTGCGCCCGGTGGACCTCCTCGCCCGGACAGTGGTGTCGGCGGTGGCCGGGCCGGACGACGCGGGGCTGATCCGGATCACGGCCACGCCGATGGGCAACGAGCCCTCGCCGTACAACGGCTTCGCCCTCCCCGACGGGCGCTCGCTGCGGGTGGTCCTCGACGTCGAGCGGGGCTGCCTGCTCACCGTGACCGTGGATCGGCACGGCGGGCCGACGCTCACCCACCGCCTCACCGAGCTCACGTAGGGCGGGCGCCCACGCGGGCCGCCGGCCCGGGGACCGGCCCCGGGTAGCCTCACTGGGGTGCGAGTACGTGTCGAACAGACCGCCTTACCGGGAATCGGCGTACGTCATGACCTCATGACGGAGTCCGGCCGCCGGCTCGGCGTGGTCTCCCACCGCAGTGGCCGCCGCGACCTGGTCCTCTACGACCCGGACGATCCCGACTCCTGCCAGCACGACATACCGCTCACCGACGACGAGGCGGAGGCGCTCGCCGACATCCTCGGCGCGTCGCTGATGCTGGGTCAGCTCTCCGGGCTGCGCGAGCAGGCCGCCGGGCTGCTGACCGAGCAGATCGTGATCCCGGCCGGCTCGAAGTACGTCGGCCGGCGGCTCGGCGACACCAAGGCCCGCACCCGGACCAGCGCGTCCATCGTGGCCGTGCTGCGTCAGGGCGAGGTGAACGTCTCGCCCGACCCCACCTTCCGGTTCGAATCCGGCGATGTGGTCGTCGTGGTCGGCACCCGTCAGGGTCTCGACGGCGTCACCGCGATCCTCGCCGAGACCGATCCGGACGGCTGACCCGTATGCACGAAACCACCGTCCTGCTCATCGAGGTCGGGGCCCTGCTGCTCCTGCTCGGCCTGCTCGGCCGGCTGAGCCGCCGCGTCGGTGTCTCGCCCATCCCGCTCTATCTGCTCGCCGGCCTCGCCTTCGGGCACGGTGGCCTGCTGCCGCTCAACGCCAGCGAGGAGTTCTTCGCCGTCGGCGCGGAGATCGGCGTGATCCTGCTGCTGGTCATGCTCGGCCTGGAATACAGCGCCAACGAGTTGGTGGGCAACCTCCGCTCGGCGGCGCCCGCCGGTGTGATCGACGCGGTGTTCAACGCGCTGCCCGGTTTCGCCTTCGCGCTGCTGCTCGGCTGGGGCTGGGTGGCCGGCGTGGTGCTCGCCGGCGTCACCTGGGTGTCGTCCTCCGGGGTGATCGCCAAGGTGCTCGGCGACCTGGGCCGGGTCGGTAACCGGGAGACCCCGGTGATCCTCTCCGTCCTGGTGATCGAGGACCTGGCGATGGCCCTCTACCTGCCGCTCGTCACCGCGCTGCTCGCCGGGGTCGGCCTGGTCAAGGGCGGCGTCGCGCTCGCCGTCGCGGTGCTCACCGTGGTCGTCGTGCTGGCCGTGGCGATCCGGTACGGGCACCTGATCTCCACCGCGCTCTCCGCGAAGGACCCGGAGGCGCTCCTGCTCGGGGTGCTCGGCCTGACCCTGCTGGTCGCCGGCCTCGCGGCGAAACTCCAGGTCTCCGCCGCGGTCGGCGCGTTCCTGGTCGGCATCGCGCTGTCCGGGCCGGTCGCGCACCACGCCACCGAACTGCTCTCGCCCCTGCGGGACCTCTTCGCCGCGGTCTTCTTCGTGTTCTTCGGGCTGGTCACCAACCCGCTGGACATGCCGCCGGTGCTGCTGCCCGCGCTGCTGCTGGCCGTGGTGACCATGGCGACGAAGGTGGCCACCGGCTACCTGGCCGCCCGCCGGGCCGGGATCGCCGAGCCGGGTCGCTGGCGGGCCGGCCTGGCGCTCACCCCGCGCGGCGAGTTCTCCATCGTCATCGCCGGGCTGGCCGTCTCCGCCGTCTACCCGGTGGAGCCGAAGCTGGCCGCGCTCGCCACCGCGTACGTGCTGATCACGGTGGTGACGGGTCCGCTGCTCGCCCGGTTGCCGGACACGCCGTGGTTCAAGCAGTGGCTGCGCCAGCGCGCCGCCGCCACCCGGGCCGCCACCGCCGTACGGGCGAGCGACTGACCCCGGCCGGGCCGGATCGGCGACTCAGCCGGTCCGGCCCGAAGGTCGGGCCGAAGGTTGTCAAATTGATCCCGGGAAGGTCTACCACTGCTCCACCGAACCGCGTTAACGTGTCGCCCCAGCAGCCAGGATTTGCGGGTGGCGAGCGGCGCACCCGCCGGGGAATGCGGAAGGTCGGCCGGTGAGCGTGCGGGAAGAGACGTTTCACGGCTTCGCCAACCCCGTCGATCCCTCGCCCGCCGAGTTGCGGGCCTGGGCCTACCAGCCGGACTCGGTGCCGCTGACCTCGATGCCGCCGGACTGGGACCTGCTGGTCGCCGGTGACCACCTGGTGCAGACGCTGTTCGAGCTGGCCATGGATCAGAACTGTCCGGCCCGCCGGTTCGCGCTCCACTGCCTCTACATCTATGCCGCCGACGGCATCCGGACGAACTTTCGCGCCCACCCGAAGCGCCGCTTCCGGAAGCTTGTCGAGCAGTCCGAGCGGTCCGGCGACGACCTGATGCGCAACTGGGCGCACAACAGCCGGGTGCTGCTCGCCCGCCCGGATCTCTTCGTCTATCGGGACTGGTGCGAGGGCGGCCTGGTCCGCGAGAACCGCCGCCTCTGACCCACCGCCGCCAACCTCATGATCACGGCCGACCACCCGTCTCGCCGATCTTGGACTTGTGGTGCCAGTGTATGTCCGCTTCATGCGGATAGGCGAGGTGCCACAACCCCAAGATCGGCGCGGGTAGCGGGCCGGGGCCCCCCGTGGGTCCCGGCCCGCACGTCGGCGGACCGTCAGGTCGGTCCGCCCTGCTTCCTGCGCCGTTCGTCGTCCCTCGCCCGGTCCACGCCGTGGTCGGTCTGGTCGGCGAAACGCCCTTCCTTGACCTTGTCGCTGAAGCGGCCCTCGGTGACCCGGTCGAACCGCTCCCGAACGTTCTCGGCCACCTTCTCCAGGCGTTCTTCCGCGCGCTCGGCCACCTTCTTCGCCGGTTCCGTCATGGCTCCCCCCGCCAGCCGGGATTCCGTTTCATGGCTTTTGTCGCTGAGGAGAAGCGTAAGGGAATCCGTCCGCCTTCACCCCCACTTTCCGCAACCTCCGCCCCGGCCGGGACGGGTGGAGAGTGGCAGGGGCGGAAGCGGCGGAAGGCCGGCACCGCCCCGGGAACACCGGGGCGTGCCGGCCTCCTTCTGCCGAGCACGAGCAACGAACGCGGGCCGCGAACAACGAGCGCGAGCAGCGAACGGCGAACGTCAGCGGTCGGGGGTGCGGCGGGGGCGCCACACGACCAGCGCGGTGGAGGTGCGGTTGGTGGGCACCAGGTCACCGCGGGCGAAGCCACCGAGCGACTCCAGCTCGGCGATCCGCCGGTACGCGGCGTCCAGCTCGGCCTCCAGCCGGGCCACCCGCTGGTGTGCCTCCTCCAGCAGCCGCTCCAGCCCGATGATCCGCTTGACGCCGGCCAGGTTGATGCCGTCGTCCTGACTGAGCCGCTGCACCTCGCGGAGCAGCACCACGTCCCGGACGCTGTACCGGCGACCGCCACCGGTGGCCCGGCCGGCCTGCACCAGGCCCAGCCGGTCGTACTGACGCAGTGTCTGAGGGTGCATGCCCGCCATCCGCGCGGCCACCGAGATCATCAAGATCTTGGCCTCATAGGCCGGGTCACCCGAACCGACGTACTCCTCCGACATGCCCGCTCACCTCCGCTGCCGCCGTCAACTGAATCGACGTACCCGCGCTTCGAGATGTTCCCGCGCGGCGGGCGGGGTCTGCTCCGCGAAGGTCTCCAGCGCCGCCCGCGCCTCGTCCGAGACCGTCGCCGGGACCACCACGTCGAGCGTGACCAGCAGGTCACCGGCGCGGCCGTCCTTGCGTACGACGCCCTTGCCGCGGGCGCGCAGCACCCGCCCGGCCGGAGTACCCGGCGGCACCCGCAGGGTCACCGCGCCGTCAAGCGTCGGGACCCGCAGGTCGGTGCCGAGCACGGCCTCGGCGTACGTGATCGGGACGCTCAGGGTGAGATCGTCCCCGGTGCGCCCGAACAGCTCGTCCGGACGAACCTTCACCTGCACGAACAGGTCGCCCGCCGGGCCACCCCGCTCGCCGGGCTCGCCCCGGCCGGCCAGCCGGATCCGCTGCCCGTCGGCCACCCCGGCCGGGAAGCGGACGTTCAGCGTGCGGGTCTTGGTGACGCCGCCGGTGCCCTGGCACTCCGGGCACTTCTCCTCGACGACCGTGCCGACGCCCTGACAGTTGCGGCACGGCTCGGAGAAGCTGAACGACCCCTGGTTGCGGGTGGTCACCCCGGCGCCGTGGCAGACCGGGCAGGCCACCGGCTGGGTGCCCGGCTTCGCGCCGTTGCCGTGGCAGGTGTCGCAGATGCCGGGGGCCCGCAGCGTCAGCGGCAGCGTGACGCCACGGACCGCGTCCCCGAAGCCGAGCGCCACCTCGGTCTCGACGTCCCGGCCCCGGGACGGGCCACGGGCCCGGGTCCCGCCGCCGGCGCCGCCGCCAGAGAAGATCGTGCTGAACAGGTCGGTGAAGCCGCCTCCGCCGAACCGGGTGTCGCCGGCGCCGGGGCCGCCACCGCCGAACAGGTCGGAGACGTCGAACGGCGCGCCACCCGGTTGGCCGGCGCCCCGGGCGCCGCGCCGGAATGCGCCCGAGCCGAACAGCGACCGCATCTCGTCGTACTCGCGTCGCTTCTTCTCGTCGCCGAGCACCGCGTACGCCTCGGAGACGGTCTTGAACCGCTCCTCGGCCTTGACATCACCGGGGTTGTGGTCCGGGTGCGACTCCCGGGCCAATTTTCGGTACGACTTCTTGATGTCGTCCGAGGAGGCGGACTTGTCCACGCCCAACGCGGCGTAGTAGTCCTTCTCGATCCAGTCCTTGGAACTCACCGGTCCACCCCCTTCCACGGGTCGAATCCCGGTCGTCCCGCCCACCCGGTGGGGGCGGGCGGGACGTCACGGGTCGGCACTACTCCGGTTCCGCGACCGCGACCATGGCCGGCCGCAGCAGCCGCTCGCCGAGCTGGTAGCCCCGGCGCATGACCTGCACGCAGGTCGGCTCGGTCACGTCGGTGGACGTCTGGTGCGCCACCGCCTCGTGCCGGGTCGGGTCGAACGGGTCGCCCTGCTCGCCGAACGCGGTCAGGCCGAACTTGCCCAGCGCGGCGGTGAGCTGCTCGGCCACGCTGCCGAACGGACCCACCAGGTCGCCGTGCTCGCGGGCCCGGTCCAGGTCGTCGAGGATCGGCAGCAGCGCGGTGAGCACCCCGCCGGTCGCCTGCTCCTGGACCAGGTTGCGGTCCCGGTCGACCCGCTTGCGGTAGTTGGCGTACTCCGCCGAGACCCGCTGGAGGTCGCGGGTGCGTTCCTCCAGGTCGGAGCGGAGCGACTCCAGTTCGGCGCCGAGCGGCTCCGCCTTTCCGCCGCCGGTCTCCTCGTTCGGCTCGGCCGGCGAGTCGACCACGGGCGGCCCGGGAACCTCGTCCTCGCCGCCGATCTCGTCGACCACGACCTCGGCCTCTTCGACCAGGCCCTCGGCGGGCGCATCGGCGGCGGCGTCGGCCGCCGAGGCGGCGTCCGCCGGCTCCTCGGTCACCTTGCCGAGCTTGCGCTTGTCGCGGATGACGACCCGCGGCTCGTCGCTGGCATGCTTGCCGGCGCCCGCGGAGCCACCCGGCGCCGACCCGGTGGAACCCGGGTCGGCCGCTCGTGGCTTGTCCGTCATGCGGTTACCTCATCCCTGTGCGGTGCGAGTCGTGTCGGGGGACCGATGTCACTTCTTGTCCTCGTCCACGATCTCCGCGTCGACCACGTCGTCGGCGCCGCCGGCCTGGGGGCCGCCGGTCGCGCCCGCACCCGCGCCGGCACCCGGTCCGGCCGCGCCGGGAGCACCCGGCTCACCCTCCTGCTGCTGGGCGTAGAGCAGCGAGCCGGCCTGCTGGGACACCTGCGCCAGCTTCTCGTGCGCGGCCTTGATCTTGTCGATGTCCTGGCCGCCGAGGGCGCTGCGCAGCTCGCCGAGCGCCTCGTTGAGCTGGTCGCGGTTCTCACCCGGCAGCTTGTCGCCGCTCTCGGCGAGGAACTTCTCGGTCTGCCACTGGAGCGCCTCGGCGACGTTGCGGGTCTCCGCCTCCTCACGGCGACGCTTGTCCTCGTCGGCGTGCTCCTCGGCGTCCCGGCGCATCCGCTCGATGTCGTCCTTCGGCAGCGAGGAGCCGCCGGTGATCGTCATCTTCTGCTCCTTGCCGGTGCCCAGGTCCTTGGCGTGCACGTTGACGATGCCGTTGGCGTCGATGTCGAACGTGACCTCGATCTGCGGCACGCCGCGCGGCGCCGGCGGGAGGCCGGTCAGCTCGAAGGTGCCGAGCTTCTTGTTGTAGGCCGCGATCTCCCGCTCACCCTGGAACACCTGGATCAGCACCGACGGCTGGTTGTCGTCAGCCGTGGTGAAGACCTCGGAGCGCTTGGTCGGGATGGTGGTGTTGCGCTCGATCAGCTTGGTGAAGATGCCGCCCTTGGTCTCGATGCCCAGGCTCAGCGGGGTCACGTCGAGCAGCAGGACGTCCTTGACCTCGCCCTTGAGCACGCCGGCCTGGAGGGCGGCGCCGACGGCGACGACCTCGTCCGGGTTGACGCCCTTGTTCGGGTCGCGGCCGGTGAGCTGCTTGACCAGGTCGGTGACGGCCGGCATCCGGGTCGAGCCACCGACCAGGATGACGTGATCGACGTCGGAGACCTTGATCCCGGCGTCCTTGACGGCCTGCTCGAACGGGCCCTTGCAGCGGTCCAGCAGGTCCTGCGTCATCCGCTGGAACTCGGCGCGGCTCAGCGTCACGTCGAGGTGCAGCGGGCCGGCCGAGCCGGCGGTGATGTACGGCAGGTTGATGTTGCTGGTGGTGGCCGCGGACAGCTCGATCTTGGCCTTCTCGGCCGCCTCCTTGAGCCGCTGCATGGCCATCTTGTCCTGCGAGAGGTCGATGCCGTGCTCGCCGCGGAACGTCTTCACCAGGTGGTCGATGATCCGCTGGTCCCAGTCGTCGCCGCCGAGCTGGTTGTCGCCGCTGGTCGACTTGACCTCGACGACGCCCTCGGCCAGCTCCAGCAGCGACACGTCGAAGGTGCCGCCACCGAGGTCGAAGACCAGGACGGTCTGCTCCTTGGAACCCTTGTCCAGGCCGTACGCCAGGGCGGCGGCGGTCGGCTCGTTCACGATCCGCAGCACGTTGAAGCCGGCGATCTCACCGGCCTCCTTGGTGGCCTGGCGCTGCCCGTCGTTGAAGTACGCCGGGACGGTGATCACCGCGTCGGCGATCTGCTCGCCCAGGTACGCCTCGGCGTCCCGCTTGAGCTTCATCAGCGTCCGGGCGGAGATCTCCTGCGGGGTGTATTTCTTGCCGTCGATGTCGACGGTCCAGTTGGTGCCGATCTCCCGCTTGACCGAGCGGATGGTCCGGTCGGGGTTGGTCACCGCCTGGCGCTTGGCGACCTCACCGACGAGCACCTCGCCGTTGCGGGCGAACGCGACGATCGAGGGAGTCGTACGCGAGCCCTCGGCGTTGGCGATGACGGTGGGCTCACCGCCCTCGAGAACGCTGACGCAGGAGTTCGTCGTGCCGAGGTCGATGCCGACCGCACGTGCCATGTTCGCTTCCTCGCTTCGTAACGGGTGAGCAGGTCGGATGGCCTGCCCGGCAGGGTCGCCCGGAGGCGGCCGCGCCATAAGTTGAGTGAACTTGACTCAATAGTGCCACGCCTCCGGCAAACCGCAAGTCGGGGTTGAGTCGACTCGACGCAACCTGACCGTTATTACCGTCCGGTTGTCTTACCTTGCGTCGGTCGGGCACGCTTTAGCGGTGACGACGCATGGCGATTCCGCCACCCGTGCCGGCGCGCCCGCCGTCGCAGCCCGCACCGGATCCACCACCGGCGACGACCAGACCGCCGGCCTGCCCGCCGCGCTCACCGGGCTGCGGGCCGCGATCGACGCGGCTCGCTTTCCGCTCGCCCTCCCGTCGGCCGAGCCGGCCCGGCAGGCGGCCCGGAGCCTCACCGACCAGCTCGACGACTACCTGCTGCCGCGGCTGGCCCGGCTCGACGCCCCGCTGCTCGTGGTGGTCGGCGGCTCCACCGGCGCCGGCAAGTCGACGCTCGTCAACAGCCTCGTCCAGGCGCGGGTCAGCGCGGCGGGTGTGCTCCGCCCCACCACCCGGTCCCCGGTGCTGGTCTGCAACCCGGCCGACGCGGCCTGGTTCCGCCAGGGCGATCTGCTGCCCGGCCTGACCCGGACCACCGGCCCGAGCGAGCATCCCGGCACCCTGCAACTGGTCACCGCCCCGGCGCTGCCGCCCGGCCTGGCCTTCCTCGACGCACCGGACATCGACTCGGTGGTCGACGCCAACCGGGCGCTCGCCGGGCAACTGCTCGCCGCCGCCGACCTGTGGCTGTTCGTCACCACCGCGGCGCGCTACGCCGACGCCGTCCCCTGGGAGCTGCTGCGCGGCGCGCGCGCCCGGGGCACCGCCGTCGCCATGGTGCTCGACCGGGTCCCGCCCGAGGCCGTCGACGAGGTCGCCGCCCACCTGTCGGAGATGCTGGCCGCCCAGGAGCTGGGCGCCGCGCCGCTGTTCGTGCTGCCGGAAACCTGGGTGGACGGGCAGGGGCTGCTGCCCGACCGGATGACCGCGCCGTTGAGCGGGTGGTTCGCCCGGCTCGCCGGTGACGCGGAGGCCCGCTCGGCGGTGGTCCGGCAGACGCTGGACGGCGCGCTGGCCGCCCTGCACCCGGCGGTGGAGGCGATGGCCGACGCCGCCGACGAGCAGGTGGCCGCCGCCGAGGCGCTTGACGAACGGGTCCGGGCCGCCTACCGGGGCGCGGAGCGGACCGTCGACCAGGGGCTCAAGGACGGCCGGCTGCTCCGCGGCGAGGTGCTGGCCCGCTGGCAGGAGTTCGTCGGCACCGGTGAGTTCTTCCGTGGCCTGGAGGCACGCATCGGCCGGCTGCGCGACCGCGTGGTGGCGGTGGTCACCGGACGACCCGCCCCGGCCGCGGAGCTGCGTACGGCGATCGAGTCCCAACTGGTCACGTTGCTGCGCGGGGTGGCCGCCGAGGCGGCGGAGAACGCGTACACCGGGTGGAAGGCCCATCCGGCGGGCGCGGCGCTGCTCGAACCGGAGTTGGCGCACGCCTCGGCGGACCTGCCCGCGCGCGGCGAGCAACTGGTCCGCGACTGGCAGCGTGGGGTGTTGGAGCTGGTCCGCGTCGAGGGCGGCGACCGGCGGTTCGTGGCCCGCACCGCCGCCTACGCGGTCAACGCCACCGGCCTGATCGTGATGATCGGCGTCTTCGCCTCCACCGCGTTCATCCCGACCGGGCTGGAGGTCGCCGCGGGCACCGGCACCGCGGTCGCCGGACAGACCGTGCTCCAGGCCATCTTCGGCGACCAGGCGGTGCGCGACCTGTCCCGCAAGGCGCGGGCGGACCTGCTCGACCGGGTCGGCGCGCTGCTGGCCGAGGAGGCGGACCGCTTCCTGGCCCGCACCGAGGCGGCGCGCCCGACCGCCGACGCCGGTGGGACACTGCGCCTGGCCGCCGTGGCGGTCGAGCGCGCCCGGCACCGCAGCGGCCTCGCCTCCGCCGCCGGCGCGCTGCCCACCACCGAGCAGGACGGTCGCCCATGAGCGCCAGCAACATCGTGGGACGGATGCGTGAGGCGTTCCGGGCCGACCAGCGGGTCGACCCGGACGTCCTGATCGCGCGTCTACAGGCGGTCCAGCGGTTCCTCGCCGCGGTCGACGGCGAGGTGCCGGACGCGCAACTGGTGGCCGGGCACACGGTGGTCGAGCGGGCCGGTGACCGGCTCGCCCTCTCCGGCCGGCACACCGTGGTCGCCCTCGCCGGAGCGACCGGCAGCGGCAAGTCGAGCCTGTTCAACGCCCTGGCCCGGATGGACCTCTCCCCGGTCGGTGTCCGCCGGCCCACCACCGGCATGGCCCACGCCTGCGTGTGGGGGCCGCTCGACGGCGCGGTCCGGCTGCTCGACTGGGTCGGGGTGTTGCCCCGGCACCGGTTCGTCCGGGAGAGCCCGCTGGACGGCGACGACGAGTCCACCCTGCACGGCCTGGTCCTGCTGGACCTGCCCGACTTCGACTCGGTGCAGCACAACCACCGGCTCGAGGTCGACCGGCTGCTCGGCCTGGTCGATCTCGTGGTCTGGGTGGTCGACCCGCAGAAGTACGCCGACCGGGTGATCCACACCAGCTACCTGCGCGAGTTCCACCGGCACAAGGACGTGACCGTGGTGGTGCTCAACCAGGCCGACCGGCTGCCCACGACCGAGCTGCCCACGGTCCTGGACGACCTGCGCCGGCTGCTCGACGACGACGGGCTGGGCGGGGTGCCGCTGCTGCCCACCGTCGCGGTGGACCCGGCCGGGTTGTCGGGGCTGCGGGCCGAGTTGGAGAAGACGGTCGCCGAACGGCAGGCCGCCCTGCGCCGGCTCTCCGGCGACGTGGACGCCGTGGTGGCCGACCTCGAACCGCTTGTCGGGCCGGAGCCGCCGGGCACCCGGCCGGGTGACGCCTCGGCCCAGGAACTCACCCGGGCGCTGGCCGGGGCGGCCGGCGTGCCGACCGTGGCCAACGCGGTCCAGGCCGCCTACCGGCACCGGGCGGCGAGCAGCACCGGCTGGCCGCTGGTGCGGAGCTGGCGGAAGCTGCGCCCCGACCCGCTGCGCCGGCTGCACCTGCCCGGGCGGGATCCGCAGGCGCCGGCCGAGAGTCTGGTCGCGGCCACCTCCGTACCCGATCCGACCGCCGCGCAGCGCTCGTCGCTCAACCTGGCCATCCGCGCGGTGGCCGATCGTTCCAGCACCGATCTGCCGGAGCCCTGGCCGACCGCGGTGACCGCGGCGGCCCGGTCCCGGCTGACCGAGCTGCCGGGCGCGCTCGACCACGCGGTCGCCGCCACCGACCTCGGCATGGACGGTCGTCCGGCCTGGTGGCGGATGGTCGGCGGGATCCAGTGGCTGGTCACCCTGGCCGCGCTGGCCGGGCTGCTCTGGCTGGTCCTGGGGTACGCGCTGCGCTTCCTCGGCCTGCCGGCGCTGGAATACCCGAAGCTCGGCGAGGTGCCCTGGCCCACGGTGTTGCTGCTCGGCGGTCTGCTGGCCGGGCTCCTGGTGGCGGCGCTGACCCGGCCGGTGGTCGGGTGGGCGGCCGGACGGGCCCGCCACCAGGCCGAGCAACGCCTGCTCACCTCCGTCGGCAGTGTCGGCGAGAAGTATGTGTTGGATCCGGTCTGGGCGGTGCTGGCGCGCTACGGCGCGGCGCGGGACGCGCTGCGGGACGCCGCGCGGCGCTGAACCCGGCGCGCTGGCCGATGTGGTGGCCGGCGGTGCGGCGTAGGGTCGATGCATGGCCACGCCACAGACCCCCTACGACGCGGTGTTGCACGCCGCGCGCGACGTGACGAGGCTCGACTCCGCCCTGGACGCGGAGATGCTCGGCGCCGCGTTGCTGGGCAGCGTCTACGCCGTCGCGGAGCACGACCGCGAGCAGGCCGTCCGCGATTTCGTGGCCGGCTTCCTCGCCGCCACGTCCCGCCGGCGCAGCGCCGCCGCGACCACCATCCGCGCCGTCTTCGCCAGCCTGGTGCCGGACGCCGAGGGCGCCGCCCGGGTCCGGCCCGGCGCGCACGCCCCGGCGTGGGCGGCCCAGCTCGGCCGGGTGCGCCTCACCGGCACCTGGGCGTACGGCGACGTGTACGGCGACCAGACCTCCTACCTCGCCACGTTCGCCTACGACGACGAGGAGCAGGGCGGGCCGGAGCACGCCCTGGTGGCCCTCGTCGACCACAACATCGGCATCACCAAGGACGTGTTCGTCGGCGGTCCGGCGACCCGGATCGTCGAACAGGCGCGGGAGATCTGCACCGAGGATGAGCTGACCTGGTTCCGCACCGAGGACCCGACCCGGATGCACGCCGAGGTGACCCGCCACCTGGCGGTCACCGACGACCTCGGCGAGCTGCCCGCCCAGGGCTCGCTCGCCACCGACCGCGCCCTGGTGGGCGCCCGGCTGGCCGCCCTGCCCGGGCTGACCCCGCCGGCCGGCCCGACGCTCGTGCCACCGATCACCGACGAGGAACGGACCCGGCTGGTACGCGCGTTCCTCGACGCGCCCGAGTCCGCCCGGTTCGGCCTGCCCGCGGTGGCCGACGGCGAGTTGGCCTCGCTGCACTTCTGCCTGGGCCTGCTGCTGGACCACGCGGCGAGCTTCCCGGACGCCGACCCGATGCGGTGGAGCCCGATGGTCGTCGAGTTGTTCCTGCTCGACTGGGTGCACCGCCGTGCCGTGCTCGACATGGACGACGCCGCGATGCTGCCCCGGGTGCTGCGCGCGTGGGCGGCCTACGCGGCCCGGCAACGTGGGCTGTCGCAGTCCGCCGCGGCCCGGACGGACGAGGCGATCACCGAGATGGTCCCCGAGTTCGCCCGGCTCTACAGCACGGGTGAACGACGCAGTCCGGCCACGGCGGCGGTGGCGCAGCTCATGGCGGACGGGGTGGACCCGGACGACCCGGAGGCGCTGCACGCCTGGATCGAGGCGAACCGGCACCGCCTCACCGACGACTCGGCCTGACCCGCTACGGCGTGCCGGACGGCTCCGGTGTGGGCTCGGCGGACGCGCCGGACGGCGCGGGCGCCGGCTCGGACGAGCTGCCGGACGGCTCAGGCTCAGGTTCGGGCTCGGCGGACGTGCCGGGCGGCTCGGGCCCGGGTTCGGCGGACGTGCCGGACGGCTCGGGGACCGGCTCGGACGAGCTTCTGGTCGGCTCGGGGACCGGACTCGGTTCGGGGGTGGCCGGGCCGGAAGGTGACGGCGAGGGCGAGGGCACCGGGGACGGTCGCGGTGGCCGGACCGGCATGGGCCGGGTCGGCACGGGCGGGGGCGGCGGCGCGGTGGCCGGCCGGGACCGGCGGATCGAGCCGAGGTCGCTGTCGTCGGGCCGGTCCGGCGCGGCGGGGAGCACCGGGCGCGGGGGTTCGGTGGCGGTGGGGCCGACCGCCGGCGTCGGCGCGGGGATCGCCGGGGGCCGGGTCGTCCGTGGCAGCGGAATGACCACCGGCCCGACCGAGGGGGTCGGGATGAACGGGGTGCCGAGGTCGGGGAGCGCGCTGTTTCCCACGGTCGCCGAGCCGGTGCTGATCGCGGCGAGGATCGGCATCGACGCGGTGCCGGCGAGCAGCGCCACGGTCAGCAGGTAGCCCCGGCTGGGGGCGCCGGCGCCGGGGGCGCGGTGCGCGCCGACCAGCCGGCGGTAGTGGGCGGCGGGCAGGGCCCGGTGCCGGCCGAGGAAGGGAGTACCGGGAGGACCCTCTGGCTCGGACACCTGGCACGCTCCTCGTAGTGTCGACGGGACGGAAGAGCGCGCACGGATATTAGGACAAATGACCCGAAACGGCTCGCTGTCAGCTTGACGTAGTGACGGTCAGTTCACCAGCCGCCACCGCGTGTCGGCACACAATTTGTCCGTCCACCCGGGTGCGATCTATCCGACAAAAGCATCGATGCGTCACGAACGCGATGGAACCTCACTGGGAGGGGAGGCCATACTGTGGGCCCGCTCACCTCCTCTGCAATCATTCAGGCACGACGGCAACGCAGCCGCCACCTCCGCGCACCCCGCGGCTGGTGCGGTACGGCGCCGGCGCTCCCGGGCCAGGGTCCCCCGACGGGCGGACCCCGGCTCACGCCGCGCGGCAACCCTCACCGGGGCTAGGCGCGGTCGCCAGGGACCGACCCGGCAGCAGCCGGGCGGGCGCACGAGGTGCGCGGCTCGGGTCACCCCCGGCGCGGCGCAGACAGACAGGGAGAGACGGATGGCAAAGGGCGACCCCGGGGCCGCCACCCGCAGCAAGCGGGCCGCACCCCGTACCAGGCGCGCCGCCGCGACCGGCGAACCGGAACTCGTACAGTTGCTCACCCCGGAGGGGGAGCGGATCGAGACCGCGCTCGGTCCGGACGGGACCGAGTACCGCGTCGACTTCACCGACGAGGAATACCGCGGGCTCTACCGCGACCTCGTCCTGGTCCGCAAGCTCGACGCCGAGGCGACCGCCCTGCAACGCCAGGGCGAGCTGGGCCTGTGGGCCAGCCTGCTGGGCCAGGAGGCCGCGCAGGTGGGCTCCGGCCGGGCGCTGCGCAGCCAGGACATGGCCTTCCCGACCTACCGGGAGCACGGCGTCCTCTACTGCCGCGGCATCGACCCGATCATGCCGCTCGGCCTGTTCCGCGGCGTCGACCAAGGCGGATGGGACCCGAACGAATTCAAGTTCAACATGTACACGATCGTGATCGGGGCGCAGGCCCTGCACGCGACCGGGTACGCCATGGGCGTCGCCATGGACGGCAAGACCGGCGGCGAGGACGGCGAGGCGGTGATCGCCTACTTCGGTGACGGCGCCACCAGCCAGGGCGACGTCAACGAGTCGTTCGTCTGGGCCGGCGTCTTCAACGCGCCGCTCGTGTTCTTCTGCCAGAACAACCAGTACGCCATCTCTGAGCCGCTGGAGCGGCAGACCCGGGTCCCGATCTACCGGCGGGCCGGCGGCTTCGGCTTCCCCGGCGTCCGGGTGGACGGCAACGACGTGCTCGCCTCGTACGCGGTGACCCGGCACGCGCTCGACATCGCGCGCAACGGCCAGGGCCCGTCCCTGATCGAGGCGTACACCTACCGGATGGGCGCGCACACCACCTCCGACGACCCGACGCGCTACCGGATCGCCAGCGAGGTCGAGGCCTGGCAGGCCAAGGACCCGATCGCCCGGATGAAGGCGTTCCTGACCCGGCAGAAGATCGCCGACGAGTCGTTCTTCACCGAGGTCGACGAGCAGGCCCGCGCCGAGTCGGTGCACCTGCGCGAGCGGGTGCTCGACATGCCCGACCCGCAGCCGGTCAGCATGTTCGACCACGCCTACCCGCACGGTTCCCCCGAGGTGGACGAGCAGCGGGCCCGGTTCACCAGCTACATGGAGTCGTTCGAGGGGAGCGCGCACTGATGGCCACGGAGACGCTCACCCTCGGCAAGGCGCTCAACACCGGCCTGCGGCGGGCCCTGGAGAACGACCCGAAGGTCGTCATCATGGGCGAGGACGTCGGCAAGCTCGGCGGCGTGTTCCGCATCACCGACGGCCTGCAGAAGGACTTCGGCGACCAGCGGGTGATCGACACCCCGCTGGCCGAGTCCGGCATCATCGGCACCGCGGTCGGCCTGGCCATCCGCGGCTTCCGGCCGGTCTGCGAGATCCAGTTCGACGGCTTCGTCTACCCGGCGTACGACCAGATCGTGTCGCAGGTGGCGAAGATGCACTACCGCTCGCAGGGCAAGGTGCGGATCCCGATGGTCATCCGGATCCCGTACGGCGGCGGCATCGGCGCGGTCGAGCACCACTCGGAGTCGCCCGAGGCATACTTCGCGCACACCGCCGGCCTCAAGGTGGTCACCTGCGCGAACCCGCAGGACGCATACGTGATGATCCAGCAGGCCATCGCCTCGGACGACCCGATCGTCTTCATGGAGCCGAAGCGGCGCTACTGGGAGAAGGGTCCGGTCGAGCTGGACGCCCCGCTCGCCGAGGCGTACCCGCTGCACAGCTCGCGGGTCGCGCGGCCGGGCACGGACGCCACCGTGCTCGCGTACGGTCCGATGGTGCGCACCGCGCTCGACGCGGCCACCGCCGCGGCCGAGGACGGCCGGGAGTTGGAGGTCATCGACCTGCGTACGCTCTCGCCGCTGGACCTGTCCGCCGCCTACGAGTCGGTGCGGCGCACCGGCCGCTGCGTGGTCGTGCACGAGGCCCCGGGCAACCTGGGCCTCGGCTCGGAGATCGCGGCCCGGGTCACCGAGGAGTGCTTCTACTCCCTGGAGTCCCCGGTGCTGCGGGTGACCGGCTTCGACATCCCCTACCCGGCCGCCCGGGTGGAGGAGGAGTACCTGCCCGACCTCGACCGGGTGCTCGACGCCGTCGACCGCACCTTCGGCTGGTGAGCGGCATGTCACGGGTCAAGGAGTTCAACCTGCCCGACCTGGGCGAGGGCCTGACCGAGGGCGAGATCCTCGCCTGGCTGGTCAAGGTGGGCGACGACATCGAGCTGAACCAGCCGATCGTCGAGGTGGAGACCGCCAAGGCGGCGGTCGAGATCCCGGCGAAGTGGGCCGGCCGGGTGCAGGAGATCTTCCACCCGGAGGGCGCCACGGTCGAGGTCGGCGTGCCGATCATCGCGATCGACACCGACCCGGGCGCCGGGCCGTTGGAGCAGTCGACGACAGGTGCGCCGACGCAGGAGCTGCCGACCCCGTCGGCCGCGTCGCTGGCCGCGGTGGAGGTCGCGCCCGCCGAGGGCATGGTGGAGCCGGGCCTGATCGGCGGTGCCGCCCCGGGCGGGCGTACCGCTGTGCTCGTCGGCTACGGCCCGCGCAACGCGCCGGCCAAGCGCCGGCCGCGCAAGGGCGGCGTACCGGCGGCCGAGGCCGCGACACCGGCCCCGGCCGTTCCGGCGCCGGCCGCGCCGACACCCACGTCGACACCCGCACCGGCGGTGAACGGCAACGGCCGGGCCGGCGGGCCGGTGCTGGCCAAGCCGCCGGTCCGCAAGCTCGCCAAGGACCTCGGGGTCGACCTGGCCACGCTCACCGGTTCCGGTCCGCTGGGCTCGATCACCCGCGAGGACGTACAGCGGGCGGCGAGCGGGACCCCGGCGGCGGCCGAGCCGCTGACGGTCGCGGCCCCGGCCGCGTCGGCGGCGAGCTTCGGCGCGGACCGCGAGCAGCGCATCCCGGTGAAGGGGGTACGCAAGCTCACCGCGGAGAACATGGCCCGCTCGGCGTTCACCGCGCCGCACGTGACGGAGTTCCTGACCGTCGACGTGACCCGGGCGATGAAGGCGTTGGACCGGCTCCGGGACCGTCGCGAGTGGCGCGACGTCCGGGTCTCGCCGTTGCTGCTGGTCGCCAAGGCGGTGCTGCTGGCGGTCAAGCGGCACCCGATGGTCAACTCGACCTGGGCCGGCGACGAGATCGTGGTGAAGGAGTACGTCAATCTCGGCATCGCGGCGGCCACCGAGCGCGGCCTGATCGTGCCGAACATCAAGGACGCCGGCCGGCTCACGTTGCGCGAGCTGGCGGACGCGATGACCGGCCTGGTGCAGACCGCGAAGTCGGGGAAGACGTCCCCGGCGGACATGTCCGGCGGCACGCTCACCATCACCAACGTCGGCGTCTTCGGCGTCGACACCGGTACGCCGATCCTGCCTCCGGGCGAGTCGGCGATCCTCGCCTTCGGCGCGGTACGCCAGCAGCCGTGGGTGCACAAGGGCAAGGTGAAGCCGCGCCTGGTCACCACGCTCGGCCTCTCCTTCGACCACCGGATCGTCGACGGTGAGCTGGGCTCGAAGTTCCTGCGCGACGTGGGGGACTTCCTGGCCGACCCGGAGGCGGCGCTGCTCGCCTGGACCTGACGTACCACCGCTCCGGCAACGGCCGGTGTGCCATGGGTGAACGCCCGGCACACCGGCCGTTGCCGTTAGATCGTCGGCTCGAACGAGTTTGGACCTACGATCCTTAGGTACGTGGTTCAGCTCACCTTATAATCGATGGCATTCGACCACGATCTGCGCTTCAATGGAGACATCAAGGGGCTGACAACCGAATAGCCAGGAGGAGAGACCCAAGATGAGCATGATCGAGCGAATCCGCACCCGCCGCGACGCCAACCGCCGGGCCCGCGCCATCGAGCACGCGCTGCGTTCCGCCAACTCGCCCGCGGTCCGGGAAGAGCTTCTCGCCATCGCCCAGCGTCACCTCAGCTGACGCCACCGACCTTCCTCACCTCCTCCAGTTCGAAGGCCCGCCCGGCACGCCGGGCGGGCCTTCGGCGTTCCGCGTCGCCCGGCACCGGGATTCCACCTCGCCGCAGCGCCCGGTACGGTTGGCACGGTCGCCAATCGACTGTCTCCGGACCGATGCGGAAAGTGAAACTCATCGACGTCGCCCGGTGACCGTCGGTGACGACAGAGGTTCCCCGAGCGCCCCCGGGCGACCACCCGATACGGTGCGGGGAGCCCGCACGGCCGGTACCCGCCGGCGACGCGGCAGCCATGCCGACGGTCCCCGACCGGCATCGGCGGCCGACCTGTGATGGAGGAGGCGCACCCATGACGTCCGAGGCTCCGCACCGCCCCGGCCAGGAGCCGGGCGAGGTGTCGCCGGGCACCGGCGGACCGGTGCCGTACGGCGATCAGCCGGCGCAGCAGGACAACGGGTACAACGGCACACCCGACCTCGGCTGGGCACCGCCCCCGCCACCCGGTCGACCCGCCCCGTCGGCACCGGCCTGGGCCGACGACCAGCCACCCGCCTGGGCACCGCCCGCCGGCCAGCAGGTCACCGGTCGAGCGACCGCCCAGGTCCCGCCGAGCGCCGACCAGGGCGGTCATGCCCAGCAGCCCGCCTGGGGCGCATCCGAGCCGGGCGCACCGGCCTGGGCCGCCCCCGGACAGGGCGGGCCCGCGTGGCCCGCGGGCGAGCAGACCAGCCCGGACCGGGCCGCCGAACCGGCACCGCCGGCCTGGGCCGCCACGCCCCCGAACAGCCCCGCCGAACCCACGCCCCCCGCCTGGGCAGCCGAGCCGAACCGCCCCGCCTGGGGCGCGGGCGGCCCGCCCGGCGAGCAGCCGGCCTGGGCGCAGCCCGGCGACGCGCGCGACACCGGCTACGTCCCGGCGCCGGCCACCGTGCCGAACGAATCCTGGGTCACCCCCACCGGCCCGGACGACCCGCACCGCTCCGGGGGTTACGCTCCCGCCGCGCAGCAGAGCGACGACGCCGGCCACTCCGGCGGCTGGGCCGTCGGGGCACAGCCGGACGACCCGAGCCGCTCCGGCGGCTGGCCCCCGCGCGACGAGCAGCCCGGCGCGCAGCCGGACGACGCCAACCGCTCCGGCAGTTGGACCCCGCGCGACACCCAGCCGGCCTGGGCTCCGCCCGGCCAGCAGACCGGCGCCACATGGCCGCCGGCCGAGCCACCCGCCCGGGCCGCCGCCAAGGTCTCCGTGCCCGGCGCCGTCCGGCCGGACCAGACGTGGTCCACTCCGGAGCAGTCCGAACAGGACAGCCGCTCCGCCGGGTCCGAGGACGACCCGCACCGCTCCGGCGGCTGGAGCCGGGCCGGCGGACCGCCGCACGACGACCCGCCCCGCTCCGCCGACTGGCCCGCTCCGTCGGCCGACAACCGGGCCGGCGGCTGGGACGAGTCCACCCGGGACGACGACCCGGACCGTTCCGGCGGCTGGCCGGCGGGCGGACGCGCGCCCGCCCTGGCGGAGACCCCGCAGCCGGGCGGCTGGGCGCAGTCGGAGCAGCCACCGTCGGGCGGCTGGGCCCAGTCGGAGCAGCCGCCGTCGGGCGGCTGGAACGACGCCCCGGCCCTGCCGCAGCGTGGGGCCGGCGAGCAGGCCGGCGGTTGGAGCGGCGGCGCGGACGTGCCGCCGCAGCGGGAGCCCGAGCGGCCGACGGACGATCCGGCGCCGGCCGGCTGGGGCTCCGCCGCCGCGCCCGAGGCACCGGCCCGGGCCAGCGCCTCGGTGTCGACGCCGGACGCGCCCTCCGGCTGGGCCGTCAACCCCGAGCGGGCCCCCGAGCGTCCGGTCCTGCCGGACGCCGAGCCCTGGTCCCCCGCGGAGGCGTGGGGTCACGCCGACGGCGCCGGTCCGGCCCCGTCGCGCGGCTGGCAGCCCGCCGAGGACGGCCCGGCCTACCAGCCCGCGCCCGCGCCCGGTATCTCCCCCGGCAACGTGGTGCCGCTGCCCGCGCAGGGCCAGCGGGTGCCGGGCGCCGCCCTGGCCGCCTCGCCGCCCGCCGACCATCCGGCCGCCGCGCAGTTCGCGCCGGCAGAGCACGAGCCGGAGCGCGGTGACGCCGGTTGGGGCGCCGCCCGACCCGAGCCCGACGACCCGCAGTCGCCGGACGCCCCGGTCATTCCCGGCCCGCGTACGTCGCCCGAGGCGAGCGCGCCCGGCGCGGTCTCGGCGAGCGCGTCGGTGCCGGTGGCCAGCCGGGTCAGCCCGCCCTCCGACCAGCCGGTGCGTCCCACCGGCACCCCGACGCCCCAGCCCCGGGTCTACGGCCGGCCGGCCCGCCCGGAGCCCGAGGAGGCAGCCGGCCCGGACGAGGCACCGGGCTACCCCGGCCAGGACGGCCCGTCGGCCTTCACCGGAGCCCGGTCCGGGCCCGACGACGCACCCGGCTACCCCGGCTCGCCGTCCCGCCCGGACGACGTACCCGGCTACTCCCGGCCGGACAGCCCGCACGGCTATCCCGGACCGCAGTCGCGGCCCGACGGCCCGCCGGGCTATCCCGGCCAGGACGGTCCGCACGGCTATCCCGGCCAGGACGGTCCGTCCGCCTTCGCGGGGCCGCAGGCGGGATCGGGCGACGCGGCCGGCTACCCCGGACCGCAGTCGCGGTCCGGCGAGGACGACCCGCGCGGGTACGGCGACGCGCCGTCGTCACCGGCCGGCCCGTCACCGTTCCCGGTCGGCGTGCCGTCGTTCGTGGACCCGCCCGGCAACAACCGTCCCGCCAACGGCGTACACCCGCACGACGGCGAGCAGACCGGCGGGCCGCGCGACCCGTTCGGCGGTCCCGGCGGCCAGCCGAGCGCGTTCGGCGGGCCCGGCGGTCAACCGGGCACCTACGGCAGCCCGGCGGGCCACCCGGACGCGTTCCCCGGGCCCGGCGGTCGTCCCGAGCCGTTCGGCGGCCCGCCGGACCCGTTCGGTGCGCCGGCCGCCGGTGGACGCGCCTCGGTCGCCGTGCCGGGTCAGGGTGAGCCGGGTGGCTTCCCGCCGCCTCGGCAGGCCCCACCGGCGTGGTCGTCCGACGACGACCCGGCCGGTGACCCGGCGCAGGGCCGGTTCGACGCATTCAAGCCGGACGCCGAGCCGCAGACCGAGGCGCCGGCGCCGAAGGTACGCAACGGCCGGGTGCTGGCCGCCGTGCTTGTCGCGGCCGTGCTCATCCTCGCCGTGCCGCTCGGCCTGCTCACGCTGCTCGGCAAGATCGACGGCGGCGACAAGCCGGCGGGCTTCGACCCGGCGGTCGGCACCTGCATCAAGCAGTCCGGCGAGAGCGCCGTCGCCACGGACTGCGGGCAGCCGGGCGCGTTCACCGTCGTGTCGAAGGTGGACAACAAGGACAAGTGCGCCGACCTGTCCCAGCCCACGGTCGTCCTTCAAGGCGACGGCACCAACCGGGTGCTCTGCCTGAAGCCGTCCGGCCAGTAACGCCTGACGCGAAGCGCCCGTCCCGTCCGGGGCGGGCGCTTCGCGCTGCGGTGTGCGGTTGGTCAGACGCGCCCGGCGACCTGGGCGACGAACGCCCGCCAGGACGCCGGCTCGAAGGCAAGTGCCGGGCCGGACGGGTCCTTGCTGTCCCGCACGCCGACGACACCGGGGAGGTTGTCGGCCACCTCCACGCAGGCCCCTTGGTTGCTGCCGCTACGGGTGCTCTTACGCCAGTGCGCGCCAGTCAGGTCCATGACTTTGCCACTTCCGTTATCAGCTCGGTGGACTGTTGCAGGGTCAGCGCCTCGGCGAGGATGGCTTCCCATTGCTCGCGCAGGGCCGCTACCTCGTCGGCCCGCTCGACCACCTGACCCCGTAGTCGGTTGTCGAGGTAGCCCACGTCAACCAAGTCCGCCCGGGTCGCGACGACAAACGGCCCGTCGAGGCCAGCGTACGCGCCGACCCCTTGACATGGCAGGTTGCGAAGACTGAACACCCAACGCGAAGCGCCCGCCCAGCTCGGGGACGGGCGCTTTCGCATATCTGTGGTCAGTCGCGCTCGGCAACCTGGGCGACGAACGCCCGCCAGGCCTGCGGCGCGAAGACCAGCGCCGGCCCGGTCGGGTCCTTCGAGTCCCGCACGCCGACGACGCCGGAAAGGTTGTCCGCGACCTCGACGCAGTCGCCGCCGTTGGAGCTGCTACGGGTGCTCTTGCGCCACTGTGCGCCGGTCAGGTCAGCCATGATCTTGCCTCTAGAAAGTCGATGGTCTGGCGGCGCGGAAGTGCCACCGACCGCAGCGTATCCCAGATGGTCCAGAGAGGGGCGACGTCGTTCGTGAGCCGTCCCGCGGCCTGGTCGTCTAGGTAGGCGACGTCGCCGTCGTCGGTTGTGGCAATGACGAACGGCCCGGCCTGGCCGGCGTGAATACCGGCGTCCAAGGGCAGCACGTGCACCAAGACGTTAGACCGTCGCGCCATCGCCGCCAGGTGGTCAAGCTGCGGGTGCATGACGTCGGGATCACCGCGACGCAGCGCAAATTCATCGATCACCGCGACGAAAAGCGGAGGCTTCCGCCGGTCGAGGACGGCCGCCTGCCGCTTCATCCGTGTCTCGACGTAGCCGGCGACCTCTTCCGGCCCGAGGAGGCCGCTAGCCAGCACGACCGCCGCATACTCCGGCGTCTGGAGTAGGCCGGGGATCACGGCGACCTGAAAGGAGCGGAGCGCGGTCGCTTGGAGTTCCGTCTCCACCCAAGGCCGCAGCCACGCCGGCTCGCGTCGCTTCAAAACGTCCGGCCAAATGTCCCCCACCTCACGCCCGAGCGCGGTCGCTGCGGCGGAACGGTGCCGCGGGTGCGGGACGCGGCCGGGCGTGACCCACCGTGCGACCGTCTTCGGATCTACCCCGACCTGCTCGGCGAGGCCTTCGACGGTCTGGCCCGCGTCAGCAAGTGCCGCACGTAGCGCTTGGTTCACGGTCACCTCCTGATTGGACGTCTATGACGTCTCAAGAACATATATCTACGGGGTGTAGCCGTCTAACTTCAACGCGCGATGGTGCCTTGTAGACGGCGCGGCCGGCAGGGACCACCCGAAACCCGGCGGCCGTGTCAGTCAGGGGACCGCCTCGTCGGGCAGGCACCAGCGCGGGGCGGTCCCTCTTCCAGGTCCCACCGATGGGAGGAGAACTGCCCATGCCCGAGAAAAAGCCGAACCTCGATCCGCCGCCGGCCCCGCCGTCGGTCCGGCCGAACCGTTCCGTCGTCACGCTGGCTCTCGTCGCTGGACACGACGCGACCCGGCGACGGCCGGTGACCGCGCCGGGTCGCCGCCGGCCGGAGGGGCTGGCGCTGCGTGCTGGCGACGTCCTGCACCTGACCCGGGTGGCGTCGCCGCAGTTCGCCCGGCCGATCAGGGTTCGGCTGATCCGCATGCTGGACTGGACGACGTACGACGGGTGGCTCTGGGTTGATGTCTACCAGCTCGGTCCGGACGGCAATGCGACCGCCCGCCGGTCCCTGTTCATGCGCCGGGCCGGGGTTCGCATGGTGGCCCCGCCGCCTGTGTCGCAGCGCCGGCCGCGTACCGGCGCTCTTGTCTGATGGCCCGCCGCCCTGGCCCCGCCGACCACGTCCCGTCGCGACCCACCTGGCGCTGCCGCGCGTGTGGGGTGGCCTGGCCGTGCTCCACGGCGAAGCTGAACCTCCTCGCGAAGTACCGCCAGCGGAAGGCCGAGCTGAAGGCGGACCTCCTGGCCCAGCAGGAGACCGCTGCCGACGACCTGGCCGAGCTGGACGGCGGCAGACGCCCGGCGGGCCTCGAAGACCGCTTCACCGCGTGGGTCGAACCACGCGGCTGACCTCGCCGGCTGACAGCCCGTTCGCCGCGGACCACACCGCACCTCGGCCGTCCTGAGCCTCGGCAAATCAGTGTCACGCACACCTCTCCCGTCGCCCGTCGCGCTGGCGGTGCTCCGCTCGTGCGGCACGATGGGGGGATGAGCGCACGAGTACGGGCACCCGAGCTGCGCGGTCGCGGCTGGCTGAACACCGGCGGCGCGGCCGTCACGCTGGCCGACCTGCGCGGCAAGATCGTCTTATTGGATTTCTGGACCTTCTGCTGCATCAACTGCCTGCACGTGCTCGACGAGCTGCGTCCGCTTGAGGAGAAGTACGGCGACGTGCTTGTCGTGATCGGCGTGCACTCGCCGAAGTTCGAGCACGAGAAGGACCCGGACGCGCTGGCCGCCGCCGTCGAGCGGTACGGCGTGCACCACCCGGTGCTCGACGACCCCGAGATGGACATGTGGCAGCAGTACGCCGCGAAGGCCTGGCCGACCCTCTCGGTGATCGACCCCGAGGGGTACGTGGTCGCCACCATGGCCGGCGAGGGGCACGCCGAGGGGCTGGCCCGGCTCATCGACGACCTGATCGCCACGCACGACGCGAAGGGCACGCTGCACCGGGGCGACGGCCCGTACGTCCCGCCGCCCCTGCCGGAGACGGCGCTGCGCTTTCCCGGCAAGGCCGTCCCGCTCGACGGCGGCAACCTGCTGGTCTCCGACTCGGCCCGGCACTCCCTGGTCGAGCTGGCCCCGGACGGGGAGACGGTGGTCCGCCGGATCGGTGCGGGCGGCCGGGGCCGGACGGACGGCCCGGCCACCGGCGCCACCTTCGCCGAGCCGCAGGGGCTCTGCCTGCTGCCCCCACACGTGGCCGAGGTCGCCGGTTACGACCTGGTCGTCGCGGACACGGTCAACCACCTGCTGCGCGGCGTACGGCTGTCCTCCGGTGAGGTGGTCACGGTGGCCGGCACGGGGCGGCAGTGGCGCTCGACCGTCGACGACCACGCGCACGACGCGCGTGCGGTCGACCTCTCCTCCCCGTGGGACGTGGCCTGGTACGACGACCGGGTGATCGTGGCGATGGCCGGCATCCACCAGCTCTGGTGGTTCGACCCGATCCGGCGGACCGCCGGCATGTACGCCGGCACCACGGTCGAGGCGCTGCGCGACGGCCCACTGCCGGACGTCTGGATGGCGCAGCCCTCGGGGCTGTCGGTCTCGGCCGACGGTTCCCGGCTCTGGGTCGCCGACAGCGAGACGAGCGCGATCCGCTGGGTGGCCGACGGCGTGATGCACACCGCCGTCGGTCAGGGCCTGTTCGACTTCGGGCACGTGGACGGTCCGGCCGACCAGGCGTTGCTCCAGCACCCGCTGGGCGTGTGCGCGCTGCCGGACGGCTCGGTGCTGATCGCGGACACGTACAACGGCGCGGTGCGCCGCTTCGACCCGGCTACCGGTCAGGTCGGCACCGTGGCCGACGGGTTGGCCGAGCCGAGCGACCTGGTGGTGACCACCGAGGGCGAGGTGCTTGTGGTCGAGTCGGCCGCGCACCGGTTGACCCGGCTGGCGCCGGGCGCGCTGACCGCGGCCGGCGCGAGCACGGTGGCGGGTCCGCGGCTGCGGCTGGAGCGCAGGCCCACCGACGTGGCGGCCGGTGAGCTGACGCTCGATGTGATCTTCACGCCGGCGCCGGGGCAGAAGCTCGACGAGACGTACGGGCCGTCGACCCGGCTGGTGGTCTCGGCGTCCCCGGCGGAGCTGCTGGTCGAGGGCGCCGGCACGACCACCGACCTATCCCGCCGGCTGGTGATCGACGGCGACGTGGCGCAGGGGGTGTTGCAGGTGACCGCCCAGGCGGCGACCTGCGACGCCGACGTCGAGCACGCCGCGTGCCACCTGACCCGGCAGGACTGGGGCGTGCCCGTCCGGGTGGTCGCCGGTGGTGCCACCCGTCTCCCCCTGGTGCTGCGCGGCCTCGACGAGGCGTGAGCCGACGGGTGTTAATAGGGGCCCCCGCCTATGCAGAATGCGTTAAAAGGGGCCCCCTCCTTTCACGCGAACGGAGTGAGCGTGACCCCAGCGTCGACCAACGCCGCGCGCACCAGCTCCGCGCACCGCACCGCACCAGGCGTGTCCCCGTGCAGGCAGATCGACTCCACCGGGCAGGGGACCACGGTGCCGTCGACGGCGACCACGGTCCGCTCGACGGCCATCCGGACCGCCCGCACGGCGACCTGCTCCGGGTCGGTCACCAGCGCGTTCGCGGCGCTACGTGGCACCAACGCGCCGTTGGGCAGGTAGTTGCGGTCGGCGAAACCCTCGGCCACCACCCGCAGACCGGCGCCGGTGGCGAGTTGGGCCAGCACGGTGCCGGGCTGGCAGAGCACCGGCAGCTCGTGGTCGTACCCACTGATCGCCGCGACCAGCGCGGCGGCCTGCGCCTCATCGCACGCGGCGGCGTGGTAGAGCGCCCCGTGCGGTTTCAGGTAGCGCACCCGGGTGCGATAGAGCCGGCAGAAGGCGTCGAGCGCCCCGAGCTGGTAGAGCGTCTCGTCGCGCAGCTCGGCGAAGTCGTACGCGATGTGCCGCCGGCCGAACCCGGCGAGGTCCCGGTAGCCGACCTGCGCGCCGATCGCGACGCCGCGTTCGGCGGCGGCGGCGCAGACCCGGTGCATGGTGGGCGCGTCACCGGCGTGGAAACCGCAGGCCACGTTGGCGGAGCTGATCAGCCCGAGCAGCGCCTCGTCGTCACCGAGCCGCCAGCTCCCGAATCCTTCGCCGAGGTCAGCGTTGAGGTCCATGGAACCTCACCGTAGTGCCTGGGCGGGCCTGGGCGAGCGGCGCCACGTCCCGCACCACCGCGATCACCGGGTAGCCGCCGGTGGTGGGGTGGTCGGCCAGGAAGACAAGTGGTTGGCCGTCCGGCGGGACCTGCACCGCGCCGAGCACCAGGCCCTCGCTGGGGAGTTCGCCGGCGACCGCGCGGGGCAGGGCGACGCCGGCCAGCCGCGCGCCGACCCGGTTGCTGTCCGGGGCGACGGTGTACGCGGCGCGGCGCAGCACGTCGAGCGCGGCCGGGGTGAACCAGTCCTGCCGGGGGCCGGGTTCGACCTCGAGCCACAGCTCGGTGGGCACGGGTCGGGTGACGGTGAGGTCCACCGGCGCCGGCGGGCCGACCGGGGCGGCCAGGGGCAGCCGGTCCCCGTCGCGTAGCGGCGGCGGGCCGAGGCCGGAGAGCGTGTCGGTGGACCGGCTGCCGAGCACCGGTTCGACCGCGATCCCGCCGCTGACCGCCAGCCAGGTACGCACCCCGGCGCGGGCCGGGCCGACCCGCAGCACCGCCCCGGCGGGCAGCGACAGCGGTCGCCCCACGTCCCCGGGCCGCCGCCCGACCTGCACGTCGGCCGGGGCGCCGGTGAGCGCGACGGTGACCGCCCGGGTGAGGCGCAGCGCGCAGCCGGTCAGGGTGATCTCCAGGCCGGCGGCGTGCTCCGGGTTGCCGACGAGCCGGTTGGCCAGGCGCAGGGCGGCCGGGTCGAGCGCGCCGGAGCGGGGCACGCCGAGGTGGGCCCAGCCGGGTCGGCCCTGGTCCTGCACGGTGGTGAGCGCGCCGGCCCGCAGCACCTCGATCATGACGGCTCCACCAGTCGGACCCGGGTGCCGGGGGTGAGCCGGGCGGGCGGGTCGGCGTGCACGTCGAAGAGGGGCATGTCGGTGCGCCCGACCAGCAGCCAGCCGCCGGGCGACGCGGCGGGGTAGATCCCCGCGTACGGGCCGGCGAGCGCGACCGAGCCGGCCGGCACCCGGGTACGCGGGGTGGCGAGCCGTGGTACGGCCAGCTCCGGCGGCAGCCCGGTGAGGTACGCGAAGCCGGGCGCGAAGCCGCAGAACGCGACCCGGAACTCGGTGCGCCGCAGCCGGTCGATCACGGCCGGCACGTCGACGCCCCAGTGGTCGGCGACGGCGGGCAGGTCCGCACCGTCGTACGCGGTGGGCACCCGGACCTCGGCGGTTTCGGTGCCGGCCGCGGCGCTCCGGGGTTGCCAACCGGCGATCCGCGCGGCGGTGGCGGTGGCGTCGGGCACGCCGTCGAGCAGCACGGTGACCGCGGCCGGGACGATGTCGTCGGCGGTCAGGTCGCCGGCCGCCCGGCGTCGCCACAGCTCGGCGCGCCACGCTTCGACCTGGTCGGGGTCGTCGCAGTCGAGCAGCAGGGCGTGTGCCCCGACGGGCTGGATCCGCATCCGGTCATCCTCGCGTCAGCGGACGTGACGGTCCACACTACTTGCAAGTAACCTACGGTGTCGTAACCTGTTGAGGTGACCACCTCCGCACCGCTCCGGCTCCGGCCGGTCGACATCGGAAAGCCGCGGATGCGCGGCTGGCTCCACGCGTACGCGTTCTTCGCCGCGCTCGTCTGCGGCATCGTGCTGTGCTCCATCGCCGCCACCCGCCCCGGCTGGGCGCCGCTGGTGAGCTGCCTGATCTACAGCCTCACCGTGTGCGGGCTCTTCGGCACCAGCGCGCTCTACCACAGACGGGTCTGGTCCGAACGCGGCTACCAGATCATGCGCCGGATGGACCATTCGATGATCTTCGTGTTCATCGCCGGCACCTACACGCCGTTCTGCGTGCTGCTGCTCGCCCCCCGGCACGCCACGGTCATGCTCAGCCTGGTGTGGGGCGGCGCGCTGGCCGGCGTCGCGGTCAAGATGATCTGGCCGCACGCGCCGCGCTGGGTCTCCGCCCCGCTCTACCTGGCCCTCGGCTGGGTGGCGGTGACCATGCTGCCGCAGATCCTGCACGGCGGCGGCGTCACCGCGCTGGTGCTGCTGAGCGTGGGCGGCGCCATCTACAGCGTGGGCGCGGTGTTCTACGCGCTGCGCCGGCCCAATCCCTGGCCCACCGTCTTCGGCCACCACGAGTTCTTCCACGCGTGCACCCTGCTCGCGGCGATCTGCCACCACATCGCGATCTACTTCGCGTTGTTCGCCTGACCGCCGCGGCCGGGCCGGACGTGCGCGAAGGCCCCGCGTCGTTGCGGGGCCTTCGGGTCCGGGGGACGGGTCAGACCGGGTAGCCCGAGCCCGGGCGGCGCACCTCGCGGTATTCCTCGCGCACGACCCGGTCGCCCTGCACCGGCACGACCGGCTCCGCGACGACCTGCTCGCGCACCGGCGCGGCGACCACCCGGCGACGGTTGTTCCAGAAGAAGAGCGTGGTGATCAGCCCGACGAGCCCGGCGAGCATGAGCACCCAGCCCACCACGTTGAGGTTCAGCCAACCCAGGTTGGCGTCGACGGCGAACGCGAAGATCGCGCCGACCGCGATCAGGAAGATGCTGGCACCGATGCCCATGACGTCGCCTCCTTGGCGTCCTGCTGGCGTTCCTGCCCGCCGCGGCCATGGATAGAGGTAGCGGCACACATCGACATACCCAGGCGCTCCGATCGCCAATCAGGCAAGCTGGGCGGATGACGGACGGCAGGAACGAACGGCGGACGCTTGTGCTGTTACGGCACGCCAAGGCCGAACAGTCCCGCCAGGGCCCGGACGCGGAACGGCCGCTCACCGCCCGGGGTCACGCCGACGCCGCCGCGGCGGGCGCCTGGCTGGCCCGGCACGAGCTGCTGCCCGACGTGGTGCTCTGCTCGCCGGCCCGACGCACCCGGCAGACCTGGCACGGCGTGGCCCTGGGCATGACGGGCGCCCCGCCCGAGGGCGGTCCGGCGGGGTCGACACCCGTGGTGCGGTACGAGCCGGCCGCGTACGAGGCGCGCCCGGACGATCTGCTGGAGCTGGTCCGGACGGTCGACCCGGGAGCCGGCACGGTCCTGCTGATCGCCCACAATCCGGGCATCTCGCTGCTCTCGGCCCTGCTCGACCCCGCACGGGCGGATCCCGACGGTCTGCGCACCACAGACATCGTGGTGCACCACCCCACCACCCCGTGGCCCACCCTCTCCCCCCACGCCCCCCTCACCGCCCGCCACACCGCCCGCGGTTGAGGTGCAAGGCGGGGGCCCTTCTTAACGCCTGCGGTATAGGCGGGGCCCCCTATTAACACCAGCCCGGGTGGGCGCGCGGCGTCAGCCGGGTGGGTGGGCGCGCGCGGCGTCAGGACGGCGGGGCCGTCGGCGGCGGCGGGTCGGGTGGCGGCGGCATCATCGCGGTCGGGTGCGAGAGCCGGTTCTCCTCCACGATGAGGGTGCGGGCGCGCTTGCGGCGGTCCTGCCAGAACCACAGCGTGGTCAGCAGGACACCCAGCCCGGCCAGGATGAAGACCCAGCCGACCGCGCGCAGGTCGATCCACCAGACGTTGGCCCGGACGGCGAAGGTCATGATCGCGCCGAGCGCGATGAGAAAGATGGCGCTGCCAATGCCCATGTGCGCTGCACTCCCCCGTGCGGTGGCCCTTGGGCGTACTCCGGTCGTGGTCCGCGACGGGTTACCCGCCCACCGGCCGCACTCACCACCCGGGGTGGCACCAACGACGACGGCCGGTGGGCTGTCGCCCACCGGCCGTCGAGGTGAAAAGGGTGATGAGGCTTAGAACGCCTCCTCCGGGAGGTCCATGATCTCCAGGTCGGCGCCCTCGATGATCCGCCGATCGGCGCCGATGCGGGGCAGCACCTCACGGGCGAAGAACCGGGCGGCGGCCACCTTACCGGTGTAGAACGCCTTGTCGGTGGCGGAAACCTCACCGGCGAGCGCCTTCAACGCCACGTCCGCCTGCTTCTGGAGCAGCCAGCCGACCACCAGGTCGCCGATCGCCAGCAGGAACCGGCGGCTGCCCAGGCCGACCTTGTAGAGCGCGCGGGCGTCGCCGGCCTGTGCCTCGCCCAGCCAACCGGTCATCACCCCGACGATGGCCTGGATCTCGGCGAGCGCCTTGCCGAGCGCCAGCCGCTCCTCCTTGAGCTGGCCGTTGCCGGCCTCGGAGGTGATGTGCTCCTGGATCTCGCCGGCGACCGCCATGAGGGCCTTGCCGTTGTCCCGGACGATCTTCCGGAAGATCAGGTCGAGGCTCTGGATGGCGGTGGTGCCCTCGTAGAGCGTGTCGATCTTGGCATCCCGGACGTACTGCTCCAGTGGGTAGTCCTGGAGGAAGCCGGAGCCGCCGTACGTCTGGAGCGCCTCGTGACCGAGCAGCTCGTACGCCCGCTCCGAGCCGACGCCCTTGACCAGCGGAAGCAGCAGGTCGTTGACCCGCTTGGCCAGTTTGGTGGCCTTCTCGTCGCCGGCCGCCTCGGCGATCGCGACCTTGTCCTGCCAGCCGGCGGTGTAGCAGACGAGCGCCCGCAGGCCCTCGGCGTACGACTTCTGCATCAGCAGCGAGCGGCGCACGTCCGGGTGGTGGGTGATGGTCACCCGCGGGGCGGTCTTGTCGGCCTGCTGGATCAGGTCGGCGCCCTGCACCCGGTTCTTGGCGTACTCGAGCGCGTTGAGGTAGCCGGTGGAGAGCGTGGCGATGGCCTTCGTGCCGACCATCATCCGGGCGTACTCGATGATCATGAACATCTGGCGGATGCCGTCGTGCTTCTCGCCGAGCAGCCAGCCCTTGGCCGGTACGCCGTGCTCGCCGAAGGTCACCTCGCAGGTGTTGGAGACCTTCAGGCCCATCTTGTGCTCGACGTTCGTGGCGTAGACGCCGTTGCGCTCGCCCAGCTCGCCGGTCTCGGCGTCGAAGTGGAACTTCGGCACCACGAAGAGGGACAGGCCCTTGGTGCCGGGGCCGCCGACACCCTCCACACCGACCGGGCGGGCCAGCACGTAGTGGACGATGTTGTCGCTCAGGTCGTGCTCACCCGAGGTGATGAAGCGCTTGACGCCCTCGATGTGCCACGAGCCGTCCGGCTGCGGGACCGCCCGGGTGCGGCCGGCGCCCACGTCCGAGCCGGCGTCCGGCTCGGTCAGCACCATCGTCGAGCCCCACTGCTTGTCGATGAACAGGCGGGCCCACTTCTTCTGCTCCTCGGTGCCCTCGACGTGCAGCACGTGCGCGAAGGACGGGCCGGAGGCGTACATCCAGACCGGGGCGTTGGCGCCGAGCACCAGCTCGGCGAGGGACCACCAGAGGGCGCGCGGGGCGTTCGTGCCGCCGAGGGCCTCGGGCAGGTCGAGCCGCCAGAACTCCGAGTCCATGAACGCCTGGTACGACTTCTTGAACGACTCCGGCAGCGGCGCGGTGTGCGTCGCCGGGTCGAAGACCGGCGGGTTGCGGTCGCTGTCCGAGTAGCTGGCGGCCAGGTCTTCGCGGGCCAGGCGGTCGACCTCGGAGAGGAAGCTGCGGGCGGTGTCGACGTCCAGGTCCGTGTACGGCTCCTGGCCGAACGCCCGGTCCGCCCCGAACACCTCGAACAGGTTGAACTCGAGGTCCCGAAGGTTGCTCTTGTAGTGGGTCATGCTCGCTGGCCCCGCTTCCGGACAGGTGTTACCGATCAGTAACTCCAGACTGTATTACTCACCGGTAGGCAACGACAAGCCGATGACGGAAGTGACAGCGATTACACACCTCCCGTTCACCCGTCGGCGGCGCCGACCTCCCAGCTCGGCACCGGTGCGCCGGCCGCGCTGCGCGGCCCGGCGTATTCCATCAGGACCAGCGCGATGTCGTCGTCGAGGCGACCGTGCACCCATTCGACCAGGGCGGTTTCCAGCGAGGCGAGCCCGTCACCGACCGTGCCGTGGCCGAGCAGACGCCACGCCCGGTCGGCGGTCGGGAAGAACTCCCCGTCCCGCCGGGCCTCGCCCAGCCCATCGGTGAACAGCAGCAGCCGGTCGCCCGGCTCGAGCCGCTCCACCCGGGGCCGGACCACGGGCATGAAGCCCAGCGGTGGCGCGGGGGCCGGCGGCTCCAACGGGATCACCGCGCCCCGGCGCAGCAGCAGCGGCGCCGGATGTCCACAGTTGACGATGGTGAGCGTGCCGCCCCGCTCCTCGATCAGCGCGGCGGTGACGAAGTCCTCGTCGCCGACGTTGCGGGCCACCGCCCGGTCCAGGTCGGTCACCACCGCGCGCAGGTCGGCCCGCTCGTACGCCACGTGCCGGTACGAGCCGAGCACGATGCTGGCCAGCCGGACCGCGTCCAGCCCCTTTCCCCGTACGTCGCCGATGATCATGCGGACGCCGTACGGGGTGTCCATCACCTCGTAGAGGTCGCCGCCGATCTCGGCGGTGGCCGTGGATGAGATGTAGCGCGCGGCGACCGCAAGCGTGCCGACCTGCGGACCGAGCGGGCGCAGCACCGCCTGTTGGGCGACCGCGGCGAGCCGGGACAACTCCCCGATCCGCTCCGCCTGGCGTTGCCGGATCGCCGCCGTGGCGGCGGCGATGGCGGTGGCCAGCACGATCGCCGCCACGCTCACCCCGGTCGCCAGCGAGCATCTCGGCTCGGCCGCGGCGAAGGCGGCGGCGGCCACCGTGGCCAGCGCACCCACCGCGAGCACCACCCGCCAGGACGCGAGCGCGCCGGCGAGCACGGGCGCGGCGGCCATCAACGCGAGATAGTGCACCGACCGGCCGTCGGCGGCCTCCGCGGCAGAGACGATCGCGAGCAGCACGAGAGCCGCGCCGAGGCCGGCGCGGGATCCGGGGCTCAGCGGGCCGTGGCCCGGCTGAAAGGGTCGCGTACGTACATCCGACAGCATGCCTGATGGACGTGAAGCGGAGAATGAACCTCGGCCGTCCGTCGCAGAAGTTCTGCCGGAGAGGCCGATCAGCCGAGAACCTCGTACCGGACGTCAACCTCGCCGAGACCTGTCGAGGCGATGGCCGCGAACGCGGCGCGGGACAGATCGATACAACGACCATCGATGTACGGACCGCGGTCGTTGATCCGGACCACCACGGACTTGCCGTTGGCCGGGTTGGTGACCCGGACCTTCGTGTTGAACGGCAGCGTCTTGTGCGCGGCGGTCAGCGCGTCCGGGTTGAAGGTCTCGCCGTTCGCGGTCATCTGGCCCTCGTCGTAGAAGGACGCGCCGCAGGAGCCGCTGTCCACGACCTTCGGGGCGGCGGTCTTCTTCTTCGTCGCGGTGGGCTTCGGCGCCACGGTCCGGACCTTGCCGCGGGACGCCGGCTGCGTACGGGTCGGCTTCGGGCTCGGGCTGGCCTTCGGCGACGCGCTGAGGCTCGCCGAGGCGGACGCGCTCGGCGACGGCGCGGCGGAGGTGGGGGCGAGGGTGCTGGGCGGGGCCTGCGCCACGGCCGGCTGGGCGGGCGGCTCGGCGGCGGTGAGCTGCACCGCGCCGACGGTGCCGCCGACCGCGAGCGCCACGCCGACGGCCGCGGTGGCGGCGATGCCGGCGGGCGAGGAGAGCAATCTGCGGGTACGAAGGTGCCTAGCAGCCACCGGGCCCGGTCCTTTCGTCGGTGGAACAAAAACCGGCCCGGACCGTAACGAGAGAAGCACTTCCGAAGTCAACGTGATCATGATGCTATATCCGCATTTACCCTGGTACGTGTAGCCGATCAAGCCACCACCGCTGGGCCGAACGGTGGACGGTGTGCAGGATGAGAGACGTGCTGATCCGTCGCCTGGTCGAGTCGTTCCGGTGGGTCGACCCCGGACCGGAGAGCAGCCACCTGGTCAGCGACCTCTCCGGCTGGTGGCGCGACGCCCGCCTGCTCGCCCAGGTCGGGCCGGCGCTGGCCGGTCTCTTCTCCGACGCGCGCCCGACCGTGGTGATCGCCCCGGAGGTGACCGGGCTGCTGCTCGGCCCGCTGGTCGCGGTCGCCGCCGACGCCGGGTTCCTGCCCGCGTACAAGGATGGCGGTGAACGTCGCCGGGTCGGACCGATGCGGTGGGCCGAGACCCCGCCCGACCACCGCGGGCAGCGGCTCCGCATCGGCGTGGACCGTCGGCGGCTCGGGCCGGACGACCGGGTGCTGCTGGTGGACGACTGGGTCGACACCGGGGCACAGCTCGACGCGCTGCACCGGGTGGTCCGGGACAGCGGCGCCCACCTGGTCGGCGCCGCCGCGTTGGTGGCGACCTGTCCACCCGCCGTGGCCGAACGCCTGCGGCTGCGCGCCCTGCTGACCGGCGACCAGCTCCCCGGCCAGGCGTGACCTCGGGGCCCCTGACCCGGGCTCGGGCGTGCCGTAGCCTCGGCGGAATGTGGCCCCGCATCGACGGACTGCGCGCGCTCGCCCTCGGCACCCCCGGCGAGCTGCGCACCCGCCTGAACACGCTCGCGCTCTCCGGCGAGAAGACCGCGACCGCCGGCCTGACCGGCGAGTACGCGCAGGAGAACGAGGAACTGGAGCACGTCGGCGAACGGCTGGCCCTGGTCGACGACCACGACGCGCTGGTCGGCATCGTGGAGATCACCGGCGTCGAGGTGGTGCGCTTCGCCGACGTGCCCTGGGACTTCGCCCGCTCCGAGGGCGAGGGAGACCGGTCGATCGAGGAGTGGCGGGCCGGTCACGGGGCCTACTGGGCCCGACAGGGCACCCCCGTCACGGACGACAGCGAGATCGTCTGCCTCCGCTTCCGGCTGGTCTCCGCCGAGGGCCGCGTCGGCACCTGAGGTGTTAGGAGGGGGCCCCGCTTATGCAGAAAGCGTTAAGCGGGGCCCCCTCCTAACACCTAGCGCAGCTCGGGCAACAGCGCCGCCGCCTCGGCCAGCACCGCCTCGTCACCGGCGTACCAACTGCTTGCCCGGGGCCAGTGCGTCATCACGTCGGTGAAGCCCAACCCGGCCGCGCGCTCCACCTGCTCCGCGAAGAAGTCGGCGCTGGTCAGGGAGAACACCGGCGCCGAGTCGAGCGAGAGGTAGCGATCAAGCGTGGCCGGGTCCCGACCCGCCTGCTCCAGCGTCCGCGTCATCCGGTCGGACAGGTCCGCCACCGTGCCCCACCAGCTCTCCAGGTCGTCGCCGCCGAGACCGGTGGTCACCCAACCCTGCCCGAACCGGGCCACCAGCCGCATCGAGCGCGGCCCGTTCGCGGCCACCACGAACGGCACCCGGGGCTGCTGGACACAGCCCGGGTTGTTGCGGGCGTCCACCGCGGCGAACCACTCCCCGCGCCAGGTCGTGCCGTCCTCCCGCAGGATCAGGTCGAGCAGCTCGGTGAACTCGGCGAACCGGTCGACCCGCTGCCGCGGCGGCAGCGTCTCCCCGCCGAGCACCGCCGAGTCGAAGCCGATGCCGCCCGCGCCCAACCCGAGCAGCACCCGCCCGCCGGAAACGTCGTCGAGCGCGGTCACCTGCCGGGCGAACGCCGCCGGATGGCGGAAGTTCGGCGAGGCGACGAGCGTGCCCAGCCGGACGCGGGCGGTCACCGTCGCCGCCGCGGTGAGCGTCGTCCACGAGTCGAACCAGGGCCCGTCGACCAGGTCACGCCAGCCGAGGTGGTCGTAGGTCCAGGCGTGGTCGAAACCCCACTCGTCCACCTGCGCCCACCGCCGCCGCGCCTCCGACCACCGCTGGTCCGGCAGGATCACGATGCCAATCCGCATGATCGCCAGGGTACGGCCCGGGCCGGACCCGCCGGCCCGGGCCGGCGGGTCACGCCGTCACGTCGGCCACCACGCAGGCGACGTTGTCCGGCGCGCCCGCCGCGTACGCCAGATCGACCAACCGCCCGACGGCGGTCTCCGGGTCGTCCGCGCCGGCCAGCGCGGCGTGCAACGCGCCGGGGTCGACCACCGCGGAGAGCCCGTCCGAGCAGAGCAGGTAACGGTCACCGGACAAGGCGGTACGCAGTGCCAGATCCGCCTCCACCTCGGCGCCCGCGCCGAGCGCCCGGGCCAGCAGTGCCCGCTGCGGATGCGCCCCCGCCTCGGCCGGCGTGAGCCGCCCCTGGTCGACCAGGGTCTGCACGTACGTGTGGTCCTGGGTGAGCCGGGACAACTCGCCGCCCCGCAGCAGGTACGCGCGGGTGTCCCCGACGTGCACGAGGGCGAGCCGGGTGCCGCGCCGCACGATCGCGGTGAGCGTACTGGCCGGCCGGTCGACGTCGGTGGCCCGCGCGCGGACCGCCCGGTCGGCCCGGGACACGGCGTCGGCAAGCGCGGCCAGCAGGTCGGCGGCCGGCACGTCGGCCGACTCCAGCGACCGCAGCGCGTCCACCGCGTCGGCGCTGGCGTCCGCCCCGCCGGGACCGCGTACGCCGTCGGCGACCGCGAGCAGCGTGCCGCTGGCGTACGCGACGTCCTCGTTGGAGTCACGGACGGTGCCGGTCTCGCAGCGCGTCGCGTACCGGAAGGTGTGCTCGGACATGGTGGTGCCCCTCTCGCTGAGCTGGTCGACGAGGAGCGCGACGGCCCGGCCGCGGGCCGCGGTGTCCGCGCTGACCCGCCGCCACCAGGCGTCCAGCGCCTCGACGGCGGCCTCCGGCGGCAGGCCGCAGACGGTCCGGATCTCCGCCAGCGGCATCCCGGCCCGGCGCAGCGCGGCGATCAGCCGGGCCCGGTCGAGCTGCTCCGGCGCGTAGTAGCGGTAGCCGGAGTGCGGGTCCACGGCGGCCGGCGGCAACAGCCCGCAGTCGTCGTAGACCCGCAGTGCCTTGGCGGTCAGGCGGGCCGCGCGGGCGAACGCCCCGATGGTCAGCAGCCGCACGTCGCTCTCCTCCTCGCGCCGACCCGGGTGGCCGGCCCGGACCACGCTGGGCCCTGCCGCAGGGGCCGGGTCAAGCCAGCTTCGCCAGCATCCGCCCGAGGTGCGGCTCGACCGTGCCGGCCGGCGCGTCGGCCACCTCGGCCGGCGTCCACCACCGGACGCCCCGGAACTCCACCGGATCCGGGGTGAGCCGCTGGTCCCGACCGGCGGTCAGCACATACCAGAGACTGACGTCGGTGTGCCGGCTCTCGGGCGGGCCGACCGTCTCCGTGACGGTGAGGAAGGCCGGTCGCTCCCCGAACGGCGGCGCGAAGACCGCCGGCACACCCAACTCCTCCCGCAGCTCGCGGCGGACCGTGCGCACCGGGTGCTCGCCCGGCTCGACGTGACCGCCGCTGGGCAGCCACATGCCGGCGTTGCGGTGGTCGACAAGCAGCACCGCGCCGTCGGACGGGTCGCGGAGCAGGAAGTAGGCGACCAGGTGCGGCGACGGGGTGCGCGGCTTGGCCCGGCGGAAGATGTCCGCCGTGCCGGCCAGCCACGCCAGCGTCGCCTCCCGGTGCCGCGCCTCCCACTCGTCGCCCGGCGTCAGCCCTTCGACCAGGGCCCGGATCTCGTCCCGCATGCCGCCGATAGTGCCAGCGGGGTACGACGCCGGCGGGCGCGCCCGCTTAGCCTGGCACGGTGCCGGAACTCGAACGCCTCGCCGCCCACCACGCGCCCGCCGTGCTGCGCTTCGAGCGGGAGAACCGGGAGTACTTCGCCCGATGGATACCCGACCGGGGCGACGACTACTTCGCCGACTTCGCGGCCCGGCACGCGGGCCTGCTCGTCGAGCAGGCCCGCGGCACGTGCCGCTTCCACGTGCTGACCGACGACGACGGCGCGGTGCTCGGCCGGTTCAACCTGGTCGACGTGGCCGACGGCAGCGCCGAGCTGGGCTACCGGGTGGCCGAGCGCGCCGCCGGCCGCGGCCTGGCCCGACACGGCGTACGGCGCGTCTGTGAACTGGCCCGCGAGGAGTACGGGCTGCGCCGGCTGGTCGCCGACGCGGCGCTGGCGAACCCGGCGTCGTTGGCGGTGCTCCGGCGTACCGGGTTCGTGCCGGCCGGCGAGGTCGACTTGGGCGGGCAGCCCGGCCGGCGGCACGTCCTCGAACTGGGCTCACACCCGTACGAGGAAGGCGGGCAGCGCATTCCGTAAGCAAAGGCCCTGCTCAAGACTCGCGTCCTGACCAGGGCCGTCCCGCCTGATGGTCGAGCGTGGATGGAGCCGGTTGACGCCACGGCTACAGACCATTGTTGACCCCTGCTGACCGGCTCATCGGGCACGGGCCGGGCACGGCGTGCGGGGGTGCAGGTCCACTTTGTGCCGTCAGCTACACTGAGTGGCGGTGCGACCTACGGCCAGTCTTCCGGATGGTCTCGGGCTAGATGCTGTCTAGCCCGGTACCCCCCGGAAGAGAGGATGCGTATGAAAGCGCCGGGAGAGAATGACCAGGAGTCGAGCGCCCTTGTGGCGCTGGCCCTGGTCTGCGATCTGGTCGCCAGCTTTAACGAGGCGGCGGCCAGCAGCGACGAACCCGGTTTGACCGGGCTCGTCCTGCTGGTCCTGGTGGTGGCGCTCGTCAACGGTCTGCGAAACTGAACGACGAGAACCTAGGTCACACCAACACATCACGGTCGGGGGCTGCGTGGAACTTCGCGTGGCCCTCTTCCCTTGTCTGAACTTGGTAGTCCTAACCTCTACTAAGATAGCACGCAAGACAACATAGATGAGGTTATGCAAGTCCTTGCCATCCCGTCGGCCTTCGTCCGCACCACGGTGGAGCAGGTGGGGCTGCCCGGTCAAGGTGGAGCACCCCACCGTCTGAACGACCTTGACCGGGCAGGCCCCACCTGCTCGGCTCTGCCCGGACGGAGGTCGTCGGGATGGCACCACCATCCCAGAGCGCCCGAGCGCCCCGCCGGAGGCACTGTCCGTGTCTCGATCAACTTCAAGCCCCGGAACTGTCATCGATCATGGCGGCCCGGGGCTTCTTCGTATGTCGTGCCGCCGGCGGGCTGTCACCGCGTGCCGGCGGCCGAAGGCCAGAGGCGCGGCGGCGGGCCGACAGGCCCGGCCCAGGTTCGGCGGCGCGCGCGGCCTGCGAAGCGGGCCGCCTTGAAGACGTATAGAAAGTTCTCACCAGCCATGGGTCAATCACATGGGTCAATCACACGCAGGCAGTCAGGCAGTCCGGGCCTCCGCTTCCCGCCTGCCGCTGGCCGCACATGTCAGGGAATATCAAGTGGAGAGGGCCTCCTGACGGTCTTAGGCTAACCGCCGTGACGATAAAGGAGATCTTGGTCGCCTTCACCGCCGGCGACTCGCCAGCGCTCGGCAACATCTGGCGGATCACGGCCAAGAAGAGCGACTTCTACCTTGATCCACATGCCACCGTGGAAGCATTCCATCTCTCCGCGCACGGGCCCAACGGCGATCACCCCGACGGGCACCGCTTTCACGTGCGGGTTGACCGCAAAGCCGCCGCCGCCATTCAGGCGCAAGGGGACTTCATCAGCCACAAGATCCCCCGCAAAGGTCGTGCCTTAAACGGTGAGGAACTTGCGCCTGGGGTCTTTCGCATCGCCCGCATCCGTTGGTTGTGGGATCTTCAGCGGCCCCGCTTCCGGCAAGCCGCCAGGTTGCCCGGCCCCCTGCCGGACGTCTCAAGCAATCGATCGGCAGCGAGGCTCTCGAGGATTCTTGCGCCAAACCGAGCCGCCGATCTTGACCTTATTGTTTCCTACAATGAGCCCTACTGGCCCGATGAGCGGAACTCGCTGCGGGACAAGGCGCGGCTCGGCCCGTTGCGCAACGAATCCGGCATGTGGCTCACTGCGACCTCCTATCAGCGCTCCCAGACCGCGCATCCGACACCGGAAGGACTGGCGCTTCCGCTCCCGAAGCCCGGCGAAGATCCCAACCGGATCATGGGAGGAGCACCCGAGGATGGTGCAGCAGGTGACATGTATTGGTTCGTTGAAGGGGTGACCTCACGGCAGTTCATCGAAGCGTCCCGGTCAGAGCAGGAGGGCTAGAAAGGAGCGCGACGCGCACGTCGCGGACGCGCTCAGCTCCCAGATCACGCAGAGCTAGGATCGGGCACGTGCGGGCACGGCCAGCGCAAGAAGCAGTAGCAACGACTGAGGCCCCAGCTAGGAAACTTGTCCTGAGCTGGGGCCTCGCGCTGGAGCGGGTGACGGGAATCGAACCCGCACTGTCAGCTTGGGAAGCTGATGTTCTGCCATTGAACTACACCCGCAGGCGGCACCACTGTACCTGAGGTCACCATCCCCGTGCACCCAGGTACCCCCGCGTCGCCACCACCTCACCGAACCGGAGTGGATCAAGAACGCCCGGTGCACACCGGCCGGGGATGTTGCACGCCGGCAACATATGGTCATTCTCAAATGCGTCGATGGGATGTAACGTCTGCCCCACGTTTCCGACCCGACGTGACACACCCCCGGTCACGTCGTCAGAAAGAGGTGGGCCCATGGGACTTCGTCCCAACCTGCTGACCCGGCGTACCGCCGGTGTCGCGACGTCGACCCTCGCGCTGCTGCTCAGCACCGCGGCCGTCGGCGTCGTCCCCGCTGCTTCGGCCTTCTCGGCCGCCCCGGCCGGCGTCTGCGCCGAGCCGGCCGACAGCCACGCCAACGCCCGCGTCGCCAAGGGCGGCAACGCCAAGCTCGACCCCAACGAGCTGACCGCGCAGCAGGTACGCGAGCGCGAGGCCGACCTCGCCGCCGCGCAACGCGCACGGGCCAACTTCCGCACCGGCGCCGTCGCCCCGCTGGCGACCGTGACCATCCCGGTCGTCGTGCACGTGATCCAGGAGAACAGCACCCGGGCCGGCGGCAACATCACCGACTCGATGATCAACCAGCAGATCAGCGTGCTCAACCAGGCGTACGCGGGCTCGACCGGCGGCGCGCCCACCGCGTTCGCCTTCCAGCTCTCGAAGATCAACCGGGTGACCAACCCGTCGTGGTACCCGATCGTGCAGGGCTCCTCGGCCGAGCGCTCGATGAAGACCTCGCTGCGCCAGGGCGGCAAGAACACGCTCAACATCTACCTGGGCGAGTTGAGCGACAGCCTGCTCGGCTGGGCGACCTTCCCGAAGCGGACGCTCGACAAGATGGACGGCGTCGTCGTGCTCAACGAGTCGCTGCCCGGCGGCACCGCGACCAACTACAACCAGGGCGACACCGGCACCCACGAGATCGGCCACTGGCTGAACCTCTACCACACCTTCCAGGGCGGCTGCTCCGGCTCGGGTGACGGCGTCTCCGACACCCCGGCCGAGGCATCCCCGGCCTACCAGTGCCCGACCGGCCGGGACACCTGCTCCTCGACCGGCAAGGACCCGATCACCAACTTCATGGACTACACCTACGACTCCTGCATGTACCAGTTCACCGCCGGCCAGGCGAGCCGCATGCTCACCGCGTGGAACGCGTACCGCGCGGCCTGACCTCACCCACGACGCACCGGCGCCGGCCCCGTCCTCGGACAGGGCCGGCGTCGGTCGTTTCCGGGCTCCGGTCGGGCACCTCGGCCCACGGATCCGGCCGGTGCCAGCCGGATTGATCAGGCGGCCGGGCGACGGGTGTCGAAGCCGTGCCGGCCGCGCCGGCCCTCCGGGGCGAGCGGCCCCTCACGGAGAACCGGCGCGGCCCGACGCGGGTCGAGCGGTTCGTGACCGAGAGCCGGCGCCGAGCCGCGCGGGTCGAGCCAGAGCCGCATCTCCGGCCGGCCGACGCCGGGGCGGGCAGCCGGGTCACGCCGGGTCAGCATCGCCACGTCGACGGAGAACTCGAACAGTTTCCAGTCGCCGAGCGGCGCCGCCCGGCCGACCCGGGCCAGCCGGGCCACCGTGCCCGGGTCGGTCACCGGGTGGGCGCGGCCCGCGACGTACGCCTCGTCGTCGCTCTCCTCCGGTGGGAACGAGTGCAGCGCGTAGCGGCCGTCGCGTTCGAGGTCGCGGCGCTTGGGCGAGTCGATGACGAAGCACCACAGCCCGTCGTCGGTGATCAGCGGGGAGACCGGGTGCACGCGGGGCCCACCGTCGGCGCGGACCGTGGCGAGATAGCCGAAGCCCGGCCCGTACTGCTGGATCAGAAGGCGGATCTCGGCGGCGAGTCGGGGCTCGTCGGCGGCGAATTCGGACCAGGAAGCCATGCCGACATTCTATCGAACACGTGTACGAAGATGTAGTCCGACACGCAGGTCACTCGTACCGGTCGCTATGGTGTTGCGATGCTGCTCTCCGACCGCGACCTGGTCTCCGAGATCAAGACAGGCACGCTCGGGCTGGAGCCTTTCGAGCCCACACTTGTGCAGCCGTCCAGCATCGACGTACGCCTCGACCGGCTGTTCCGGGTCTTCAACAACCACCTCTACACGCACATCGACCCGTCGATGCAGCAGGACGATCTGACGTCGATGGTGGAGGTGCCGGAGGGTCAGCCGTTCGTGCTGCACCCGGGCGAGTTCGTGCTCGCCTCCACGCTCGAGGTGATCTCGCTGGGCGATCAGCTCGCCGGCCGGCTGGAGGGCAAGTCGTCGCTGGGGCGGCTCGGGCTGCTGACGCACTCCACCGCCGGCTTCATCGACCCGGGCTTCTCCGGTCACGTCACGCTGGAGCTGTCGAACGTGGCGAACCTGCCGATCACGCTCTGGCCGGGCATGAAGATCGGTCAGCTCTGCATCTTCCGGCTCTCCTCGCCGGCCGAGCACCCGTACGGCTCGGCCGTCTACGGGTCGCGTTACCAGGGTCAGCGCGGCCCGACGCCGAGCCGGTCGTGGCAGAGCTGGCGTACCTGGCCCACCCGCTGACGCCGGCCGTGGTTGTTAAGAGGGGCCCCCGCCTATACCGAATGCGTTAACGGGGGCCCCCTCCTTACACCTCAGGTGGGGCGGCCGTAGCTGTTGATGTCGCCGTCGTCGACGCGCTTCATGGTGATGGGCTTGCCGGACTGGGAGGCGTGCACCACCCAGCCGTCGCCGACGTACATCCCCACGTGGTGCAGGTCGGCGTAGTAGAAGACCAGGTCACCGGCGCGCAGCTCGGCGCGGCTGACCCGCTTCGTGACGTTGTGCTGCTGGCGGGCGTTGTGCGGCAGCGAGATGCCGGCCTTGGCCCAGGCCGCCATGGTCAGGCCCGAACAGTCGAAGTGGTCCGGGCCGGCGGCGCCCCAGACGTAGATCTTGCCGATCTGGGCGCAGGCGAACTTGACCGCCACCCCGGCCGCGCCACCCGGGTATCCGGCCGGGCAGGGCGCCGGCCGCAGCGGACCGCCGCCACCGTTGCCGTACACCTTGAGCCGCAGCTTCTGGAGCTTGGCGATCTCCGTGTCGATCTGCTTCTTCTTCGCCGCGAGCTGGGCCTCGGTGCGGCTCAGGTCGGTGACCATCTCGTCCAGCGGCTTCTTCTTCGCCGCCAGCTCGTCGCGCAGCTCGGCGATGGTGCGCACCTGCTCCTGCTGGTGGTGCGCGAAGCGGTCGAGCAGTTCCAGGCCGCTCATCAGCTCGCCCGGCGAGCGGCTGCCCAGCAGGGCGTTGACGGTCGAGAGGTTGTCGCCCTTGTAGGCGTCGGCGGCGAGACCGCCGACCTGGCCGAGCGCGGCGTCCACCCGGGCCTGGAGCGGGGCGATCTGCTTACCGAGCGCGTCGGCCTGCCTGCGCCGCAGCGCGAGCTGCTCGCGTACGGCGTTGACCTGCTCGATGACGGGTTCGAGCTTGTTCCAGTCGCGGTCGATCCGGGCTTCGATCTCGGCGACCGAGGGTTCGGCGTGGGCCGCCGTCGCGCCTCCGGTCAGGACGACCGCGGCGCCGACCAGGGCGGCGAGTGTGGTGGTGAAGCGGGACCAGCGGGAGCGCGGCGCGACGGCGGGCCGGTCGATCGACCGGCTCGGCGACGGCCGCGGGGCATGGTGTGCCACCGGGCGTCGGTACTCCTTCTTCCTGACCGCCTACCGGGTTAGCTGACGGGTTCGGGCGGGAAGGGAGACGCCCTACCGCAGTGGCTGCGGATTCACCCCAGGTACCTGGGTCCCCGATTCGCCCGGAGGCGATTCGGCGGTGTCGGACCGTCACCGACCGGGTTGGACGGTGAACGTGCGGGCCGACAATTGGCCAGAGTAGGGATCCCCGTTATCGATCCGCAACCCGAACGGCCGTGACACTCCGTACGGAATGGGCCAGCCCGGACATGAGTGAAGCTTTTTTTCACACTAGATTATCCGGCGGAAAGGTATTGACCGTCACGGGTGCGCGGAGTGAGGGTGGGGACGCAGTGACCCCCATCCCTGTCCAGGAGGTTCGATGCACCTCTCGCCCCCGCCGTCGGCCGGACGGATGCTGCTCGCCGCCGCCGTGGCGACAGCCACCGCGCTGGCGACCACCGGCCCGGTCGCCGCCGCGCCACCGAACACCCTATCCGGCAACGACGACAGGCAGCAGCAGTACGCCGCCGCGGCGGCCGAGTACGGCGTGCCGCAGAACGTGCTGCTCGGCGTCTCCTATCTGGAGTCCCGCTGGGACGCCCACCCGGGGCAGCCCAGCACCAGCGGCGGCTACGGCCCGATGCACCTCACCGACGCCGCGCACGTCCTCGCCTCACCCCGCAACGGTCACGTCGACGAAGACGAGGACCCACGCGGCGACGACTCCCGCCCGCTCACCCTCGACCCGGCCACGACCGAAGCACCGGCCCGGGAGAAACCGCTGCCCACGGCCTCGCTCCAGACGCTCGACGCCGCCGCGACGCTCACCGGGCTCGACCCGCAGAAGCTGCGCACCGATCCGGCCGCGAACATCCGCGGTGGCGCGGCGCTGCTCGCCTCGTACCAGAAGGCACTGGGTGGGCCGGTCGGCGCCGGCACCGACGCGGCGGCCTGGTACGGCGCGGTGGCCCGCTACTCCGGCGCGGACACCACAGACGCGGCGGCGGCCTTCGCCGACGAGGTCTACGACCAGCTCGGCCAGGGCGCGACCCGGACCACCGACGACGGGCAGCGGGTCACCATGGCCGCCACCGCCGCCCGGCCGGACCGTGGGGTGCTCAGCCGGCTCGGGTTGCGCCACGCGCAGCGGCCGGACGGGCTGGAGTGCCCGGTGCGGCTGGCCTGCGAGTGGATCCCCGCACCGTATGAGCAGCTCAGCGCGGACCCGGGCGACTACGGCAACCACGACCTGGGCAACCGGCCGAAGCAGCAGAAGATCGAATACATCGTCATCCACGACACCGAGGGCTACTTCGACCCCAGCGTCGACCTGGTGAAGCGCGCCGACTACCTCGGCTGGCACTACACGCTGCGCTCGGCGGACGGCTTCGTCGCCCAGCACATCAAGGCCAAGGACGTCGGCTGGCACGCCGGCAACTGGTACGTCAACGCCAAGTCCATCGGCCTGGAGCACGAGGGCTTCGCCGCGAACGGCGCCTGGTACACCGAGGCGATGTACCGCAGCTCCGCCAAGCTGGTCCGCTACCTGGCGCAGAAGTTCGGCATCCCGCTGGACCGGCAGCACATCATCGGTCACGACAACGTGCCCGGCATCACCGCCGCGGCGGTCGGCGGCATGCACTGGGACCCGGGCCCCTACTGGGACTGGTCGCACTACTTCGACCTGATGAAGGCACCGTTCCGGACCCTCGGCACCGCGCGCACCGGGCTGGTCACCATCGACCCGGACGTCGCCACCAACCGGCCGGCGTTCGTCGGTTGCAACCAGCAACCGCCGGGCGTTCCGACGCCCACCCCGCCGGCCGAGCCCTGCCCGTCGCGCGGCTCCTCGGCGGTGCTCCTGCGGACCGCGCCGAGCGCGGACGCCCCGCTCGTCAACGACCTCGGGCTGCGCCCGGACGGCACGCCGGACACGATGTACATCTCCGACCACGGCGCCCGCGCCTCGGCCGGACAGACATACGCGGTGGCCGGCCGGCAGGGTGACTGGACGGCGATCTGGTATCTCGGCCAGAAGGCGTGGTTCCACAACCCCACCAAGGCGCCCACGGCCAAGTGGTCCACCGGCTTCGTGGTGACGCCACGGCCCGGCCGGGCCGCCGTTCCGGTGTACGGCCGCGCCTACCCGGAGCAGGCCGCCTACCCGGACACCATCCCGTACCAGGCCATCTCCCCGCTCCAGTACACGTTCGCGGCCGGCCAGCGGTACGCCGTCGGCGGCGTGGTGCCGGGCGAGTACTACCGGGCGGTCTCGTTCGACGGCTCGGCCCCCGGCGACCGCACCGTGGTCCGGGGCAGGAACCGGTACGTGCAGGTCCAGTTCGGTCACCGGATCATGTTCGTGAACCTCGACGACGTGCTGATCCTGCCGTCACCGGTCGGCGCGCCGCGGTAGCGGTCCCCGACGCGGGAAGGTCCCGACGAGAGGAAGGCCCCCGGTCCAGATGGACCGGGGGCCTTCTCGATGCCTCGGGTGCGGCTCAGCCGACCCGGACGAAGCCGGCGAGCGGCTGGGTGCTGATGCTCGACACCTGCACCGGTTTGCCGGTCCGGGGCGCGTGCACCATCACCCCGTTGCCGAGATAGAGCCCGACGTGGTGCAGGTCGCTACCGAAGAAGACCAGATCACCCGGCCTCGCCTCGGAGCGGGAAACCTTGCGGCCCTCGTTCCACTGGGCGCCGGTGAAGTGGGTGAGCGAGATGCCCGCCGCCTTGTAGGCGTACTGCGTCAGGCCGGAGCAGTCGAACGAGTTCGGGCCGGTGGCGCCCCACACGTACGGGTCGCCGACCTGGGCGCACGCCGTCTTGATGGCGGTACGCGCGGCGCTGCTCACCACCCCGTCGATCTTCGGGCAGCCGGCCGGGCGGATCGAGGTCACCGGCAGCATCCCGGTGAGCCGCTTGATCTCGGCGTCGATCTGCTTCTTCTGCGAGGCCAGCTTGGCCTCCTGCTGCTGCTCGGTCGCGATCAGCCGGTCGAGCTTCTGCTTCTGCGCGTTGTACTTGTCGCGGGCCGCGAGCACGCTGGCGATCTGCCGCCGCTGGTCGTCGGCGACCCGGTCGAGCATGACGAGCTGCTCGGCCAGGGTGCCCGGCTTGGTGCTCACCAGCAGCGCGCCCATCTCCTGCGAGGGGCCGCGCATGTAGTAGCGGGCGGCGATGTCGCCGACCTTGTTCATCGCCAGCGTCGAGGCCAACTCCAGCGGCACCATCTTCTTCTGCAGGTCCGCGGACTTCTTCTTGTTGACCTTGAGCTGGGAGCGGACCTTGTTGTAGTCCTCGATGGTGGGTTCGAGCTTCTCCCACTGCTTGTCGATCTGCGCGTCGATCTCGTCCACCGAGGGCGCCGCGTGCGCCGGGGCCGCCACCATCCCGGCGCCGACCGCGACGGCCGCGACCAGGGTGAGGAGACGGCGTACCACCCGGCGCGACCCGGCCGGCGGGCCGGATGGAGCGCTCGGGACGTGACGTTGAGGGGGCATGGTTGCCACCGGCACGGACTCCTTTGCAACCGACCGGCGGGCGCCTCGCGAGAGGGAAGATCGAGGCGGACGACCCACAGCGGTCGGTGCATCACATTAGGGAAGGCACGGGGGTGGAATCAAGGCGGCCCGTTGTTCAATCATGTTTCCGCAATCGGTTGCGCACCAAGGGTATTCGCTCACTTGCCGACGATCGCGGTCAATACATCGTCGAGCGTGACCACACCCAGGGGCAGCCGGCCGTCGCTGACCAGCACCATGTGCCGGCGCTCGCGGCGCATCGCCAGCAGCAGATCGGCAAGCGTACGGTCCGGCGGCACCACGGCCAACGGCCGGTAGACCTCGGCCGGCACGGGAGCACGGCGACTCGCCCCGGCGTACCCGAGCACGTCCTTCACGTGCACGAAACCCAGCACCCGACGGGTGGTCCGCTGCACCACCGGGAAGCGGGACCGGCCGGTGCGGGTCGCCAGCACCTCCAGCGAGGCCGGTGAGACGTCCTCGGCCACGGTGGTCACCGTGGACCAGGGTTGCAGCGCGTCGGCGGCGGTGCGGCTGTGCAGGGCCAGCGCGCCGGTGATCCGGGCGTGTTCCTCGGCGTCGAGCAGCCCCTCGGTACGCGCCTGGGAGACCAGCCCGGCCAACTCCTCGGCGGTGAACACGGTCTTCACCGCGTCCGTCGCCTCCACCCGCCACCAGCGCAGCACCTGCCGGGCCGACCACTTCATCGCCACCAGCAGCGGCTTGGTCGCGAGGCAGAAGGCGAGCATGGCCGGGCCGAGCCAGAGCGCCGACGGCTCCGGACCGGCGAGCGTGATGTTCTTCGGCACCATCTCGCCGACCACCGTGTGCAGGAACACCACCACGGCCAACGCGATCACGAAGGCCACCGGGTGCACCGCCGAGGCCGGCAGGCCGAGCGCGGTGAACGGCATCTCCAGCAGGTGGGCAAGCGCCGGTTCGGCGATCGCGCCCAGGCCGAGCGAGCAGACCGTGATGCCGAGCTGCGCGCCGGCGATCATCAGCGGGATCTGGTTCATCGCGGCGAGCGCCCACCGGGCCCGCTTCGACGCCGCCGCGAGCGGTTCGATCACGGTACGGCGGGAGGCGATCAACGCGAACTCGCTGCCCACGAAGAAGGCGTTACCGAGCAGCAACGCCAGGGCGACAAGCAACTCAGGCACCGTCGTCGAACTCCTCCGGGCGCAGCACCCGGACCTGCTCGATCCGGTGCCTGTCGACCTCCACCACGGTGAACTCGTAACCGGCCTCGTCGACCGTCTCGCCGGGGACCGGAATGCACCCGAGCCGTGCCATCAGGAAGCCGCCGAGCGTCTCGTACGGCCCCTCGGGCAGCCGGAACCCGGTCTGCTCGACCAACTCGTCGGCGCGCAGCACGCCGTCGACCAGGACCGTCCGCTCCCCGCCGGGCACGGTCAGCTCCGCCGGCCCGAGGTCGTCCACCGCGGCCGGGTCGAACTCGTCGGCGATCTCCCCGACCAGCTCCTCCACCAGGTCCTCCACGGTCACCACGCCGTCGGTGCCGCCGTACTCGTCGACCACGATCGCCAGGTCCGCCCCGGCGTCCTTGAGGGCGGCGAGCACCCCGTCCAGGTCCAGGCTCTCCGGCACGTACACCGGTTCCCGGGCGACCGCGGCGACCGTGGTGACGGCCCGGCGGGCCAGCGGCACACCGAGCGCGTCGGGCACCCCGGCGACGCCGGTGACCAGGTCGAGTGTCTCCTCGTACACCGGGAACCGGGTCCGGCCGGTGCGCCGGGACTCCTCCAGCAGCTCGGCCACCGACGCGGTGGCGCGCAGCGCGACCACGTCCACCCGCGGGGTCATCGCCTCGGCGGCCCGCTTGTCACCGAAGCGGATGGTGCGGCGCAGCAGCATCGCGGTGTCCGGCGGCAGCGCGCCGGCCCGCGCCGAGATGGCCGCCAGCAACCCCAGCTCCTCCGGGGAGCGGGCGCTCGCCAGTTCCTCCTGCGGCTCCACGCCGAGCCGGCGGACCAGCCGGTTGGCCGAGTCGTTGAGCAGCCGGATCAGCCACCCGCAGGCCCGGGAGAAGGCGCGCATCGGCGCGGCGGTGACAAGCGCGGCCGGCATCGGGCGGGCCAGCGCGAGATTCTTCGGCACCAGCTCACCGAAGAGCATCGAGATGAGCGTGGCCAGGGCCAGGGCGAGCAACCCGGCGAAGCGTTCCGCCCCGCCGAACGGGTGCAACAGCGGCGTCACGAGCCGGGCCAGGGCCGGTTCGGCGAGATATCCGGTGAGCAGCGCGGTGATGGTGATGCCGAGCTGGGCGCCGGAGAGCTGGAAGGACAGGTCCCGCAGCGCCCGGCGGACCGTGGCGGCCCGGGCGTCGCCCTCGCCGGCCCGCCTGTCGATCTCCGCGCGGTCGACGGTGACCAGGGCGAACTCGGCCGCGACGAAGAAGGCGTTGCCGGCGGTCAGCAGCACGAAGCCGACCAGGGGCAACAGCGTCAGAACCAGCAGGCCGTCGATGGGCGTGATTGTGGCACGCGGGCGCCGGTGGCGGGTCACCCCGCCGGGGTACGCCTCAGCCGGCCGCCGGCGCGGTCTCCTTCTCGCCGGCCGGTGCCTCGGGCTTGACCGAGCGCAGCAGCACGCTCGCCACGTCGACCACCTCGACGTCCTCGCCGGCGCCCTTGCCGTTCACTCCGTCGTTGAGCATCGTCGAGCAGAACGGGCAGCCGACCGCGATGGTCTTCGCCCCGGTGGACATGGCCTCCTCGACCCGGTCCACGTTGATCCGCTTGCCGATCTTCTCCTCCATCCACATCCGGGCACCGCCGGCGCCGCAGCAGAAGGAGCGCTCGCTGTTGCGCGGCATCTCGGTCAGCTCGCCCTGCATGGAGTCGCCGAGCACCTCACGGGGGGCGGCGAAGATCCGGTTGTGCCGACCCAGGTAGCAGGGGTCGTGGTAGGTCACGCCGCCGTCGACCGGCTGCACCGGGGTGAGCTTGCCGGCGCTGACCAGGTGGGCCAGCAACTGGGTGTGGTGCACCACCTCGAACTCGCCGCCGAGCTGGCCGTACTCGTTGCCCAGGGTGTTGAAGCAGTGCGGGCAGGTGGCCACGATCTTGCGCGTGGCCTTCTCCCGGCCCTCGAACGCCTCGTTCAGCGTCTCGACGTTCTGCTGGGCGAGCATCTGGAAGACGAACTCGTTGCCGATCCGGCGGGCCGGGTCACCGGTGCAGGTCTCGCCCTCGCCGAGGATGGCGAAGCTGACGCCGGCCTCGTTGAGCAGCGTGGCGACGGCCCGGGTGGTCTTCTTGGCCCGGTCCTCGAACGCGCCGGCGCAGCCGACCCAGAACAGGTACTCGAAGTCGTCGACCTCGCCGACCCGGGGCACCTCGAAGTCGAGCCCCTTGGTCCAGTCCTCGCGGGTGTTCTGCGGCGCGCCCCAGGGGTTGCCCTTGTTCTCCAGGTTGCGCAGCATGACGCCGGCCTCGGACGGGAAGCTCGACTCGATCAGCACCTGGTAGCGGCGCATGTCGACGATGTGGTCGACGTGCTCGATGTCCACCGGGCACTGCTCGACGCAGGCGCCGCAGGTGGTGCAGGACCAGAGCACGTCCGGGTCGATGACGCCGCCTTCCTCGGCGGTGCCGATCAACGGCCGGTCGGCCTCGGCCATGGCCAGCACGTCGACGCCGGCCAGTTGCTCCGCGGTGCCCTTCTCCTCGCCGGCCAGGTCCTTGCCGCCGCCGGCCAGCAGGTAGGGCGCCTTGGCGTACGCGTGGTCGCGCAGGCTGAGCACCAGCAGCTTCGGCGACAGCGGCTTGCCGGTGTTCCAGGCCGGGCACTGCGACTGGCACCTGCCGCACTCGGTGCAGGTGCTGAAGTCGAGCAGGCCCTTCCAGGTGAACTGCTCGACCTGGGCGACGCCGAACTGGTCGGACTCCGGGTCGGCCTCCTCGAAGTCGAGCGGCTTGCCCTCGCTCGTCATCGGGCGCAGCGGGCCCAGGCCGGAGCCGGCGGGCTTCGCCGGGTCGCGCTTGAAGAAGATGTTGGGGAAGGCCAGGAAGCGGTGCCAGGCCACACCCATGGTGACGTTCAGCGAGATCACGATGAGCCACGTCATCGAGATGACGATCTTGATGAGGGCGGCCACGCTGACGCCGGCCGACCAGTCCGGGAGCGCGGCGCCGACCGCGTGGCTCAGCGGGGTGGCCCAGAGCGGGTACTCGAAGTGGTCGGTGGCGACCTTGAAGCCCCGGATGACGAACCCGAAGATCAGGACCAGCAGCACGACCCACTCGACGAAGTAGCCCTGCCACATGGTCGACCCGGTGAACCGGGACAGGCCGCCGGGGCGGGTCGGCCGGTTGCGCAGCCGGATGGCCATCAGCACCACGATGCCGACCAGGCCGAGGATGCCGATCCACTCGGTGGCCAGGCCGAACACGGTCCAGTGCCCGATCACCGGCAGCCCGCCACCGGGCGAGACCACCTCGAAGTACGCCTCGAGCACCAGCAGCGACAGCACGATGAAGCCGACCATCACGAACCAGTGGGCGGCCCCGACCACGCTCCACTTCAGCATGCGGGTGTGGCCGGCGGTCTCCACGAGCATCTTGGTCGTGCGGGCGCCCTTGTCGGCGAACCGCTCGGGCGCGGGCTGCCCGAGCCGGATGACAGCCGTCATCTTCATGACCGCGCGCACCGCGAGCCACACCGCAACGGCGGTGATGGCTGCCGCGAGGATCGTGGTGACGATCTGGACGCTGCCCATCGAGTTGGCCTCCCGGTCTGCTGCTTGTCAGTGCAGCCTACGCGGAAGGTTACTCGACAGTAACGTGAGTCTTCTCGCATCGGCCACGCCGCCCTGCGGACACCTTAGGCGGATCGACGCCCGGGTGCTGGGCAGGGGCGGCGTGGCGTGATGTGCCCCGGGAGGCGGAAACGCCGCTCAGCGCCAGCGGGAGAGCAGGATCAGCGAGGAGACCATCGCGCCGAAGCCCACCGCGAGGTTCCAGTAACCCCAGGAGGCGACCGGGTACGCCTGCTCGGAAAGGTAGTAGACGACCAGCCAGCCGATGCCGACCACGATCAGCGCGACGGCGGTGACCGGCAGCCAGATCGGGCTAGGCTTGCGCGTCGACGCCGTCGCCGTCGGACGCACGTCCGTCGGCGGGGTGTACACCTTCTTCTTGCGGACCTGAGACTTGGGCACGACGCTCTCCAGAGGGGGGTACGACCTCGTCCGGCCTGACAACCGGGCGCGGGGGCGACGGTCCATGGCCAATAATGTTCGACAGCTAGCGTAGTCCGGACGGGCCGTCCAAGCCACGAATGGGGCGGGGCCGGTGCGGGGAGTTACCGAAAAGAGCGGACTTTTCGGGTCGAGCAGGTCGGTTCGCATCGACGCGGGCCGGAACGAGACGACGGGAAAGGGAACGCCCGGTGGAGTACACGTCCGGCGCAGCCTCCTGGCAGAAGGCCCTCCGCCGCGCGGTAGCCGGCCTGCTGCCCCGCCGGGCGCGCCAGCGGCGCCCGGGATGGTCGGTCGGCGTACCCCTGATCGCCGCCGCGGCCGGACTGCTCTTCACCACGAGCGCGACCACCGCCGGCGGCACCCCGCTCCGGGAGGATCGGCGACCCCAGCTCACCCAACTCATCGAGGACCGGCGCGAGCAGGTGGCGGCCAGCGAGGCCAAGGCCGCCCGGCTGCGCGACGAGGTCGAGGCACGCACCGAGTCGCTCGCCGGCACCGACGGGCCGGTGAAGACCCAGCGCGAACGGGCCGCCGCGAGCCGGCAGGCCGCCGGGTTCACCGCGCTCACCGGCACCGGGATCACCATCGAACTGGACGACGCCGACTGGGGCCCCGGCCAGCCGCTGCCCAAGGGCGCCAGCAACGACGACCTGGTCGTGCACCAGGGCGACGTGCAGGCGGTCGTGAACGCGCTCTGGGCCGGCGGCGCGGAGGCCATGTCAATCATGAACGTCCGCGTGCTGAGCACCAGCGCGGTACGCTGCGTCGGTAACACCCTGCTGCTGCACGGCCGGGTTTACTCCCCTCCTTTCAAGATCGTGGCCATCGGTGATCCCGCCGGGTTCCAGCGGGCGCTCGCCGCCTCTGAAGGAGTCCGGGTGTTCAAAGAAGTGGCCGATCACTACCAGCTCGGCTACACCGAGCACGTCTCCGACGTCACCGTCCCCGCGTTCGAGGACTCCACCGCACTCCAGTCGGCGACGGTGCCCCGGTGACCGGCGACGACCCCCACGAGCGAGAGGCGCGCGGTCGCCCCCGAGCGCAGGAGGATCCGACCGCGTTCCTCCCGACGGTCGACCGCCCGGCGCTCGCACCGCCGCCCCCGCTGGATCTGCCCTGGCCCGACGCCGGCCCGTCCCACTCCGCCCCGGCGCGGCGCGGCGCCACCGCCCGCCCGACCGCACCGCCGCCGCCCCCCTGGCCGGGCAACCAGTCCCGCCCGCCGGAGACGCCACAGGTCGACCCCCGGCGGTACGCCGGTCCCACGGCCCCCACCCCCGACCGGCGGTTCGCGCCACCGGGTCGGGGAACGCACTCCCGCCCGACCGGCGACGGCCCCTACGACCGCCGCACCGGCCCGGACCGTTCCGACATGCCGTACGGGCGCACCAGTGCGATGCCCGGTGCCGGCGTGCGACCGGCCGCGCCGGGTGACGGGCCCACCGACTTCATCCCGCCGCTGACCGGGCGGCCCGGGCGGCACTCCGCCGCATCCGAGCGGCGCTCCGGTACGCCCGGCACACCCGAGCGGCGCTCCGGTACGCCCGGCGGACCCGAGCGGCGCTCCGGCGTACCCCGGTCGGGTGGCCCGGTCGGACGCGGCCCGGACGTGCCCGCGCCGGCCGACCCCGGCGCGACCGCGGTGCTGCCCACCGTCCCCCGCCGGCCGGCCGATCCGCTGCTGGACGCCACCGGGCTGATGGGCGCGGTGCCCCCGGCGCCCGAGCCCGGCGGCGAGGGCGGCGAGCCGCCGGCCGAGCCACCGCGACCACGGCGCGGCGAGCGGGTGGTGCAGCTCCGGCCGGAGCAGACCGGCGAGGGATACCGCAGCGTCCACTCCGAGCTGACCCGCCCCACCGCCGCCTCCCGCCTGCGCACGGTCGTCCGCGGCGCGGGCGAGCTGCTGATCACGTTCGGGCTGGTGGTGCTGCTCTTCGCCGGGTACGAGATCTGGGGCAAGTCGGTCATCGTCGATGCCCACCAGAACGACCTGAACGGTCAGCTCGCCGAGGCGTGGGCGGCGGACCCGACGGTCGGCCCGACCACCGGCCCGAGCACGAAGTCGACGCCGCCGGCCGAGGGGAAGCCGGTCGCCGGCCTCTACATCCCGAAGCTCGACAAGCACTGGGTGGTGGTCGAGGGGGTCAGCCCGGACGACATCCGCTACGCCCCCGGCCACTACCCGGAGAGCGCCATGCCCGGCGAGGTGGGCAACTTCTCCGTCGCCGGCCACCGCATCCGGTCCACGTTCTGGGAGCTGGACGAGCTGAAGCCGGACGACGCCATCGTGGTCGAGACCAAGACCGAGTGGCTCGTCTACCGGGTCTACCAGCAGCGCATCGTCAAGCCGTCCCAGGTGGAGGTGGTCGCCCCGGTGCCGGGCAAACCGGGCAGCAAGGCGACCGAGAAGCTGCTCACGCTCACCACCTGCAACCCGAAGTTCGACAACTACCAGCGGCTGATCATCCACGCCCGCTTCGACCACGCCCAGGCCAAGTCGGCGGGCCGACCGGCCGAGCTGGAGGGCTGACCCGTGTACTCGTGGATCTGGCGGAAACTGCCGTTCGGGCTGCCCGGCAAGCTGATCGGGTCGATGCTGCTCGCCGTCGCCACCGTCGCCCTGCTCTGGCTCGTGGTCTTCCCGTGGGCCGAGCCGCTGCTGCCCTTCGACGACGTGCAGGTCACCCAGGATTCCGGCGTCCCGGGCGGCGGCAGCGGTGAGCTGACCGACCCGACCGCGCAGCCGGACGAGGACGAGGAACTCCCCTACGACATCGAGACGAACAACGCCCCACCCGCCACTCCGGGCGGGTGACCCCGATGCGCGTGCTGGTGATCGACAACTACGACTCGTTCGTCTTCAACCTCGTGCAATACCTCGGCCAGCTCGGGGTGGACTGCGAGGTCCGCCGCAACGACGAGATCGACGTGGCCGAGGTGGGCCGGGCCGGCGCGGCCGGCGTGCTGCTCTCACCCGGCCCGGGCACCCCAAACCGGGCCGGCATCTGCCTGGACGTGATCCGCGAGTACGCCGGCAAGCTCCCGCTCTTCGGCGTCTGCCTCGGCCACCAGGCCATCGGCGAGGCGTTCGGCGGCACCGTGACCCGGGCGCCGGAGCTGCTGCACGGCAAGACCTCCGAGGTGCGCCACCACGGCGCGGGGGTGCTCGCCGGCCTGCCCGACCCGTTCACCGCCACCCGCTACCACTCGCTCGCCGTGCTGCCCGAGACGCTCCCCGACGAACTGGAGGTCACCGGCTGGACCGAGTCCGGCGTGGTGATGGCGATGCGGCACCGCACGCTGCCGATCGAGGGCGTCCAGTTCCACCCCGAGTCGGTGCTGACCGAGGGCGGTCACCTGATGCTGGCGAACTGGCTGGCCGCCTGCGGCCACCCGGCCGCGCTGGAGCGGGCCCCGGAGCTGGCCGCCGAGGTCGACGCGCGACGTCGGGCCGCGTTCGCCACCGCCTGAGGCCCTCCGGCACGCCACGCGGCGGCTGGGATCAGCGCTCGCGGGTGGGCGGGACGGACGGGAACGGGAAACCACCGCCACCACCGGCGCCGGGCGTGCTCGGCGACGCGCTGGGGGTCGCGCTCGGCGACGGGCTCTCGCTCTCCTCCTCAAGCGGCACGTCGACCTCGATCGTGACGGTCTCACCCTTGGCCAGTTTGGTCCCGGCGGACGGCGACTGACGGCTCACCTTGCCGGCCTGGGCCGGCTCGACCTCGTTGCCCTCCCGGACCTTGACCTCGTAGCCGGCGTCCTCCAGCCGCTGCTTCGCCTGGTCCTCCGTGTAGCCGCGGACGTTCGGCACCTCGTTGACGTTGCCCTTGGACACCTCAAGGGTCACCTTGCTCTTCGGGGCCACCGTGCTGCCCTCCTTGGGCGACACATTGATGACCTGCCCCTCGGGAGCGCCGTCGGTGACGTCCTTGCGAACGACCGTGAGCCCGAGGCTTTTCAGCTGCGCCTCCACGCTGGTGAAGGTGCCGCCCTTCAGCCCCTCCGGGATGGTGACCTCGCCCGGGCCGGTGCACATCTGGATCGTGACGGCGCTGTTCTTCTCCACCCGCAGGCCCGGACCGGGGCTCTGCCCGACCACGGTGCCCTCCTTGCACTCGGTGTTCTGCACCGGAGCGCCGGCGGCGAACCGCAGCCCGGCCTTCGTGAGCTCGGCCTGCGCCTCGGCCTGCGTACGGTCCACGAGCTGCGGCACGGAAACCTTCTCGTCGCCGGCCTGGTTGAGCCAGAGCGCGGTGCCCAGCGCGATCACCGCGAGCACGCCGAGCGCGGCGAACGTGGCGATGACCCAGGAGGAACTCCTGCGCTTGCGCGGGTCACCCACCCGGGCCGGCGCCTGCTGGCGGGTCTGCGGGCCCATCATCTGGGTCTGCTGCGCCGCCTGGTAGCCGCCCGCGGCGGCCCCCATCGGCATGGTCTCCTCGGCCGGCATCACCGGAGTGGCGAGCACCGGGCGGCCGGCGGCGGCGCGGAGCAGGTCCGCCCGCATCTCGCCGGCGCTCTGGTAGCGGTTGAGCGGGTTCTTGGAGAGCGCCTTCAGCACGATGGCGTCGACCGCCGGATTCACGTCCGGGTTGATCGTGCTCGGCGTCGGCGGCTGCTCCCGCACGTGCTGGTAAGCGACGCTGACCGGGCTGTCGCCGACGAACGGCGGGTGCCCGCAGAGCAGCTCGAACAGCACGCACCCGGCCGCGTAGACGTCGGAACGGGCGTCCACCGACTCGCCGCGCGCCTGCTCCGGGGAGAGATATTGCGCGGTGCCGATGACCGCGCTCGTCTGCGTCATGGTGGTGGCGCCGCTTGCCAGCGCCCGGGCGATGCCGAAGTCCATCACCTTGACCTGGCCGGTCTGGGTGAGCATCACGTTGCCCGGCTTGATGTCCCGGTGGATGATCCCGTGCCGGTGGCTGAACTCCAGCGCGGCGCACATGTCGGCGCAGATCTCCAGCGCCCGGCGCGGCTGGAGCCGCCCCTCGACGCCGAGGACCTCCTTGAGGGTCCGCCCGTTGACGAACTCCATCACGATGAACGGCAGCGTCTCGCCGGTCGGCGCGGTCTCCTCGCCGGTGTCGTAGACGGCGACGATGGCCGGGTGGTTGAGCGAGGCGGCGTTCTGCGCCTCCCGGCGGAACCGCATCTGGAACGTGGCGTCGCGGGCCAGGTCGGCACGAAGCATCTTGATCGCGACATCCCGCCCGAGCCGCAGGTCACGGCCGCGGTGCACCTCCGCCATGCCGCCGTAGCCCAGCAGCTCGCCGACCTGGTACCTGCCACCGAGCAGGCGGGCCTGCGCTGTCATCGCGTCTCTCGTCCTTCGCTCGTCGTCGTACCGCCGCCGGCCGGCTGGAGGCGTACCTCACGACGGTACGACGTGCGGACCGGATAGTCGTCCCCGTACGCGCGCACCGCGCCGGAGGTCACGCTCACACTCGCCGGACCGGGAGCACCGGCGGCATCGGTCATGTATTTCCGGTACCAGAACGAAATCACGCCCGAACAGAGGATGACCAGCACCGCCACCAGTATCGCCGTCGTCCACAGCCCGGAGCGGGAGCGGCGGGGCGCCGGTGGTGGCGGCGCGGGCGGGCGGGCGTACGCCAGAGGGTTGTGCGGGGGGCGGGGCGGCTGCGGAACGGGCGCCGCGCCGCGCGGCCCCACCGGCGGGCGGGGCTGCGGGACCGGATGCGCGACCATGGTCGGGCGCGGTGCCACCGGCGGCCGGGCCGGCGACACCGGCGGCCGGGGCTGCGGGCGGGGCGCGGCGGTCGGCACCTGCGCCCGCGCGGGGGGCGCGGCCGGCGAGGCCGGTACGCCGGAGATCGGGCGCCCGCCGCGTGCCTGCTGGGAGAGCGCGAGCTTGGCCTGCCGGGCGACGCTTGCCAACGCGGCGGCGCTGGGCCAGCGGGCCCCCGGCTCCTTCGCCATGGCCCGCTCGACGATGGCCCGCACCTGCGGCGGGATGTCGGCGGGCAGCGGCCGGGGAGTGTCCCGCACGTGCTTCATCGCGATCTCGAGCGGATTGTCCCCCTCGAAGGGACGGCGGCCCGCCAGGCACTGGTAGGCGACCACGCCCAGCGCGTACACGTCGGACGCGGGCGTGGCGACCGCGCCGGTGGCCTGCTCGGGCGAGATGTAGGAGGCGGTGCCGAGCACCGAGCCGGCGGCGGTGAGCTGGCCGACCAGCTCCGAGCGGGCGATGCCGAAGTCGGTGAGCACGAGCGTGCCGTTCGGCCGGACCAGCAGGTTGCCCGGTTTCACATCGCGGTGCACGATGCCCTTCTCGTGCGCCGCGTGCAGCGCGTCGGCGGCCTGGGCCAGCAACGCCATGGTGCGCGCCGGGGTGAGCCGGCCGACCCGGCCGAGCGTGGCGGAGAGCGCGTCGCCCTCCACGTATTCCATCACCAGGAACGCGATCTGCTGGTCGCTGCCGAAGTCGTAGACGTCCACCACGCCGGGGTGGTTGATGGTGGCCATGGTCCGCGCCTCGCCGCGGAACCGCTCGGCGAAGCCCGGCTCGTCGAGCAGCGCCGGGAGCAGGCTCTTGACCGCGACCGTCCGGCCCAGCACCTGGTCGGTGCCGCGCCAGACGTCGCCCATGCCACCGCTGGCGATCCGCTCGTCGAGCCGGTAGCGGTTGCCGAGCTGCACCCCCGGGCCGAGCACGTCAGCGCCTCCCGGAATCCGCGATGGCCGCCGCCATGATCCGGCCGGCGATCCGGGCCGCCTCGGAGCTGCCGCCGCTGCCGGCCTGCTCCAGCTCCACGCAGACCGCGGAGAGCGGCGTGCCGTCCTTGTCCAGCGCGAACCCGATGAACCAACCGTGGTCCGGCGTGTCCGGGCCGGACTGGGCGGTGCCGGTCTTACCGCCGACCACGAAGCCGTCGATGGCGGCGCGGCGGCCGGTGCCCTCCTTCACCACGTTCTGCATCATGTCGCGCAGGTCGGCGGAGACCTGGCCGCTGACCGGGCGACGCAGCTCGCGCGGCTTGGCGGCGTCGTAGACCGTGGTGCGGTCCGGCCCGAGCAACTGCTTCACCAGGTAGGGACGCATCTGGCTGCCGCCGTTGGCGACCGTGGCGGCGATCAGCGCGCCCTGCAACGGCGTCATCCGCACGTTGTTCTGGCCGATCGACGACTGCGCCAGCGCCGCCGGGTCGGTGCTGCCGTCCGGGTTCTGCATGTCGCCGGTGCGGCTGGCCGCCACCGGCAGGCCGCCCTCGCCGAGCTGGCCGACCGTGAGGTCCTCCTGCTCGAAGCCGAACTGCCTCGCCTTCTCCTTGACCTTGTCCGCGCCGAGGCGCACGCCGAGCTGGGCGAAACCGGTGTTGCAGGACTCGGTCACCGCCTCCCGGAGCGTCACCTGCGACTCCGGGCAGATCGACGGGGCCGCGTTCTTGATCGGCTTGCCGGAGGTCGGCGGGGTGTAGCTCGACCCGGCCGGGATCTGGGTCTGCTGGCCGATGCCGTTCTCCAGCGCCGCCGCGGCCATGACGATCTTGAAGGTGGAGCCGGGCGGCAGCACCTCGGACAGCGCCCGGTTGGCAAGCGGCCGGTCCTTGTCCTTCTCCAGCGCGTTGTAGGCCCGGTCGGCCTCCGTGCTGGAGTGGCTCGCCAGCGGGTTCGGGTCGAAGCTCGGCATCGACACCAGCGCCTGCACCGCGCCGGTACGCGGGTCGATCGCGATCGCCGCGCCCTTCTTCGCCCCGACCTCGTTGTTGTTGAGCTGCTTGAACGCCGTCTCCTGGGCCCCCTTGGAGAGGGTCAGCAGCACGTTGCCGCCACCGGTCTCGTCCCCGGTGAACATGTCCTTGATCCGGTTGGCGATGAGCGCGTCGCTGGTGCCGGCGAGGAAGTCGTTCTCCACCTTCTCGATGCCGGTCGCGCTGCCGTTGACCGGCTTCCAGCCGAGCACGTGCGCGTACATCTCCCCCTTGGGATAGGTGCGCAGGTATTTCAGCTCCCCGCCGGTCTCCTTGCTCAGCGCGTACGCGGTGCCGCCGACCTCGATGTTGCCGCGCTTGCGGTCGTACTCGGCGACCTGGACCCGGCCGTTGTAGTCGCTGGTGCGGTATTCGTCGGCCTTGTAGGCCTGGATCCAGTTGAGGTTCGCGAAGAGCAACCCGAACAGGATCATCACGACCACACCGACGCGGCGCAGGGGCGCGTTCACGGGCGGATCACCTCCGTCGGGGCACCGTGCAGTTGCTCGGGCGGACCACCGGCGGGCCGGGCCGCCGGACCACCGGCCCCGGTCACCGGTCGGCGGGCGCCGTCGGAGACCCGCAGCAGCACCGCGATCAGCAGCCAGTTCGCCATCAGCGACGAGCCACCGGCGGAGAGGAACGGGGTGGTCTGCCCGGTCAGCGGGATGAGCTTGCTGATCCCGCCGACGATGACGAAGACCTGGAGGCCCAGCGTGAACGCCAGGCCGCCGGCGAGCAGCTTGCCGAACGAGTCCCGCACCGCCAGCGCGGCGCGCAGGCCCCGCTCGACGATCAGCAGATAGACCACGAGCAGCGCGGAGAGACCGAACAGGCCGATCTCCTCACCGATGCCGGCGAAGATGAAGTCGGTCTGCACCTCGGGCAGCAGCGTCGGCTGGCCACCGCCCGGCCCGGCCCCGAACAGGCCGCCGGTGCCGAGCGTGAGCAGACCCTGGACCAACTGGTAACCGCGGTCGTACGGCTCGGCGAACGGATCGAGCCAGATCTGCGCCCGGTCGTAGAAGTTGGCGAACGGGCCGCCCACGGTGCTGCCCAGCACATAGGCCAGGTAGGCGCCGCCGAAGAACAGGATCAGACCGATGAGCAGCCAGCTCACCCGCTCGGTGGCGATGTAGAGCGTCACCACGAACATGCCGAAGTAGAGCAGCGAGGTGCCCAGGTCCTTCTCGAAGACCAGCACCATGAGGCTGACCATCCAGACCACCAGCACCGGGCCGAGGTCGCGCCCGCGCGGGAAGTCGATGCCGAGCACCCGCCGGCTCGCCAACGAGAGCACCTCGCGCTTGCGCACCAGGTAGTAGGCGAAGAACGTGAGCAGGGCCAGCTTGGCGAACTCACCCGGCTGGATCGAGAACCCGCCCACCTTGATCCACAGCTTGGCGCCGTTGATCTCGGAGAACCGCCCGGGCAGCACCGCCGGGATCATCACCAGCACGATGCCGGCAAGCCCCAGGGTGTACGCGTACCGCGACAGCGTGCGGTGGTCCCGCAGGATCGCCAGCAGCGCGGCGGCGAGCACCACCGCGGCGAGCGTCCAGGCGAGCTGGCGGCCACCGGTGCCGGCGAAGATGGCCAGGTCCTCCCGCTCCGCCGGTGCGGCCTGGGCCAGGTCGTAACGCCGCAGGAAGCCCACCCCGATGCCGTTGAGCAGGGCCACCGCCGGCAGCAACGCCGGATCGGCGAACGGCGCCAACCAGCGGATCACCAGGTGCAGGCCGAGGAACACCAGCCCCAGCGCGGCGGCCGGGATCCAGAAGTCCGGGGTGACCGTGTCGAGCGCCTTCGCCTCGACCATCGCCGCGTAGGCCGCCACCAGCACCATGGCGAGCAGGAGCAGGGACAACTCGGCGTTGCGCCGGGACCGGGCCAGGCGTACGCCGGACTGCTCGCCCGTCGAGACGGGCGAGGCGGCCGGTGCGGCGGCTGCGGTCACGGATGAGTCCTCGGGATCGAGCCGGCGCTCACTCCGGCGACCGGCAACCGGCGGGATCGGCCGGCGGAACGGTGTCGGAGGCTACGGCGTCGGGCGTGGTGGTCAACGTCGGCGTCGGCGCGCCCGCCACCGGGGTGGGCGAGCCGGGTGTCGGGGTCAGCCCGCCGGGTGGCGGCGTCGACGGAACGGCGCTGGGGCTGAGCGCCGGGGACACCGGGGGCGGCGTCGTCACCGGGGTCGACCCCGGCGTCGGGTCGGGCGGGCAGAGCGGCTTCAGGTTGGGGTTGGCCGGGTCGTCGCTCGTCAGCTCCGCCAGCCGGCGTTCCGCGTCCGGCTCGCTCTTGGCCTGGATGCCCTGCTTCACCCGCTCCTGGGCGGCAAGCGTCAGATCGTCGAGCCGGGCGGCGCTGCGCGAGTGCACGGCGGACAGGTCCAGCCCGGCGACCTGGCCGGGCACCCCGCGGAAGACCGCGAGCTGGCCGTCGTCGGTGGCGCCGACGTAGTACTGCCGCTGGGTGTAGGTCCAGCCGCCGAAGACGGCACCCCCGACGATCACCGCCAGCGCGAGCGCCATCGCCACCGTCCGCAGCGGCTTGCGCCGACGCTGCTCGGGCTCGTCGTCGCGGTTGTCGGCCGGCTCCTCGGGGGCGGGCGCGCGTGGGGCGGACAACGCCGAGGCGCGGGCCGCCGGGGTGGAGTCGTCGGCCGACGTCGCCATGCCCCGGTCCCGGGCGGCGGCGCCGCCGACGATCGGGGACGCCTCGACGATGTCCTGGTCGGTCGCGTCGGCGATGATCACGGTGATGTTGTCCGGGCCGCCGCCACGGAGCGCGAGCTGCACCAGACGTTCCACGCACTGCTGCGGGTCGGGGTATTCCCGCATGGTGTCGCCGATGGTGTCCGCGCTCACCACGCCGGAGAGGCCGTCGGAGCAGATCAGGTAGCGGTCGCCGGGCAGCACCTGGCGGACGCTGTATTCCGGGTCGATGTCGCGGCCGTCGAGCGCGCGGGTGAGCAACGAGCGCTGGGGGTGGCTGCTCGCCTCCTCGGCGCTGATCCGGCCCTCGTCGACGAGCATCTGGACGTACGTGTCGTCCTTGGTGATCTGCGCGAACTCGCCGTTGCGCAGGAGATAGGCCCGCGAGTCACCGATGTGGACCATGCCGAGCTTGCTGCCGGAGAAGAGGGTCGCGGTGAGCGTCGTGCCCATCCCCTCCAACTGCGGGTTGGCGTCCACGGTGTCGCGGAGCTGCTGGTTGGCGGTGCCCACGGCGGATCGGAGCGCGTCGACGAGGGCGTCACCCGGGACGTCCTCGTCGAGCGGCGCCATGGCACCGATGACGATGTTGCTGGCGACGTCACCGGCGGCCATACCGCCCATGCCGTCGGCAACGGCGAGCAGCCGCGGTCCGGCGTAGACGGAATCCTGGTTGCCGTCTCGGATCAGACCGCGGTCGCTGTGGGCCGCGTAGCGCAGGGTCAAAGTCATGGCCGTAATTCGAGGGAAGTGCGGCCGATCCGGATCGGCACGCCGAGGGGGACGGGGGTTGGTCCGGTGACCTTAGCGCGATCGAGGTACGTGCCGTTAGTCGATCCGAGGTCCTCGACGTACCACTGCCCGTCGCGGGGTACGAGCCGGGCGTGTCGCGCCGACGCGTAGTCGTCGGTGATCACCAGGGTCGAGTCCTCCGCCCGTCCGATCGTGATCTGGGCCTCCCCGAGGGTGATCCGGGTGCCGGCGAGCTGACCCGCGGTGACCACCATCTGGTGGGCGGCGCGACCCCGCTTCGCCTTCGCCGGCTTGCCGGCGGGCTGGCCGGTCGACGCGCCGACCCCGCGTGGCGCGGCCACCAGCCGACCCGACCGGGCCCCCGCGAAGAGGTCCCGACGGATCACGCCGACCACAGTGAAGACGAAGATCCACAGCAGGATCAGGAATCCGAACCGGGCAACGGTGATGACGAGCTCCGGCAACGGGGATCAGCCGTCCACGCGGAAGGTCAGCGTCGTGGTGCCGAGCTGGATCATGTCGCCGGGGTTGAGCGCGACCGCCGACACCCGCTGGCCGTTGACCATCGTGCCGTTCGTCGAGCCCAGGTCGGTCAGCACGACCTGGCCGCCGTCGAAGTCCAGCCGGGCGTGCCGCCGGGAGATGCCGACGTCGGGCAGGCGCAGGTTGGCCTGGTCGCCACGGCCGATCACGGTCGAGCCCATCTGGAGCGGGTAGGTGCGGCCGTCGCCGGATACCAGGCGGACGTTGCGGCCACCGCCCTGGCCGGGCGGGGGGCCGTAGCCGCCGCCCTGGTCGTAGGCCGGGTACGCCGGGCCGGCGTCGTAGCCACCCTGGTCGTAGCCGCCCTGGTCGTAGCCGCCCGGCGCGGAGACCGGGGCGACGTCGCCGCCGGTGTAGACCTCGGCGGTCACCCGGAACATGCCGGTGTCCAGTCCCTCACCACGTTCGACCTCGACGATCACGTCGCCGTAGACCGTCCACGCCTGCTCGCCGATGAACTCCGCCTGCGACTGGGCCAGCTCCTGGGCCAGCGCGGCGGCGTACGGCGCCAGCCGACTGTGGTCGTACGGCGAGAGATCGATCACGTAGCGGTTGGGCACCAACGTGCGCCCACCGGCCAGGATCGCCTTGTGCGCCTCGGCCTCCCGCTGCATGGCGTTGAGGATCTCCACGGGGTGGACCACCCCTTTGAAGACCTTGGCGAAAGCCCCCTCGACCAGGCCTTCCAGACGCTTCTCGAAGCGTTGCAGCACGCTCACCGGCTCCTCCTCGGGTCCCGAGGCAATGATGGTATCCGGACACCGCCTCCGCAGCTCACACGCCGCTCGGCCGGCTGCCGACGGCCCGTTCGTGACCAGGCCCGCGAGCGTGCTAAAGTTTCGCCCGCCGCGAGCGGTGATCGCTCGTGGCGTGACCAGTGGACAGCGTAATATGTCCCGACACCTGCCGCAGATGGCGGGCAGAGGGATGCGATATGGTGTTCCGGGTCGTGCCACGGGGATGTGGCGGAATGGCAGACGCGCACGGTTCAGGTCCGTGTGTCCGAAAGGACGTGGGGGTTCAACTCCCCCCATCCCCACCAGAACGAGGGCTCCGCAGGCTGCGGGGCCCTCGCACCATATCGGGGCGTTCCGGACGTCACGCTATGCTCCGGTGGTTTCCCTGCCTCCCATGGACCAGGAGTGGCGTGTGAGTGTCGCGTTGGTGACCGGTTCCGGCGGTCTGATCGGCTCCGAGGCGGCCCGGCACTTCGCCGGCCTCGGCCTCGACGTGGTCGGCATCGACAACGACATGCGGCGATACTTCTTCGGCGAGGACGGCTCGACCGCTTGGAGCCTCGACCGTCTCGCCGCCGACCTGGGACCCGCGTACACCCACCACGCGGTGGACATCCGCGACCGGGACGGCCTGGAAGGCGTCTTCACCCGGTACGGCCGGGACATCGCCGTGGTGATCCACAGCGCGGCACAGCCCAGCCACGACTGGGCCGCTAAGGAGCCGTACACCGACTTCGACGTGAACGCCGGCGGCACGCTCAACGTGCTGGAGAACACCCGGCGGCACGCGATCGACGCGCCGTTCATCCACTGTTCCACGAACAAGGTCTACGGCGACCGGCCGAACTCGCTCCCCTTGGTCGAGCTGGAGACCCGCTACGAGCTGCCCGAGGACCACCGCTGGTACGACGGCATCACCGAGGACATGTCGATCGACGAGTCGCTGCACTCGATCTTCGGCGCCTCGAAGGTCGCCTCCGACGTGATGGTCCAGGAGTACGGCCGGTACTTCGACATGAAGACCGCCTGCTTCCGGGGCGGCACGCTGACCGGCCCGGCGCACTCCGCGGCGGAGCTGCACGGCTTCCTGGCGTACCTGATGCGCTGCGTGATGGAAGGCCGGACGTACAACCTCTTCGGCTACAAGGGGAAAATGGTCCGGGACGCGATCCACTCCCGGGACGTCCTCACCGCGTTCGAGGCGTTCTTCCGCGAGCCCCGCTCGGCCCAGGTCTACAACCTCGGCGGCGGCCGGCACTCGAACACCTCGCACATCGAGGCGTTCCGGGTCGCCCAGGAGATCACCGGCCGCGAGGCGCGGATCAACTACGTCGAGCAGGCCCGCACCGGCGACCACCAGTGGTACGTCAGCAGCATGGCCCGGTTCGAGGAGCACTACCCCGCCTGGAAGATCACCTACGACGTGCCGATGATCCTCCGCGAAATCTACGAGGCGAACGTCGACAAGTGGGTGCCGAAGGCATGACCGGCGACACCAAGCGCAACGTGCTCGGTGTGCTCGTCGACGCCACCGACTACACCCGGGCCACCGAGGCGGTGGTCTCGGCCGCCCGCGAGCGCCACCCGCTGGCCCTGACCGCGCTGGCCGTGCACGGCGTGATGACCGGGGTGCTCGACCCGGCCCACAACGCCCGGCTCAACTCGTTCGACGTGGTCACCCCGGACGGGCAGCCGGTGCGCTGGGCGCTCAACCTGCTGCACGGCGCCGGCCTCACCGACCGGGTCTACGGCCCGGAGCTGACGCTCCGGGTGCTCGCCCGGTTCGCCGACGAAGGGCTGCCGGTCTATCTCTACGGCTCCACCGAGGAGACCCTGGCCCGGCTGATCCCGGCGCTGGAGCGCACCTTCCCGGCACTGAAGATCGCCGGGGTCGAGCCGTCCAAGTTCCGGGCGGCCAACCCCGGCGAGGACACCGAGATCGCCGACCGGATCAAGAACAGCGGCGCCCGCCTCGTCCTGGTCGGGCTGGGCTGCCCCCGGCAGGAGGTCTTCGCGTACGCCATGCGACCGCTGCTGGACATGCCGCTGATGGCGGTCGGCGCGGCGTTCGACTACCACGCCGGGCTGCTGCGCAACCCACCGCCGTGGATGCAGCGCGCCGGGCTGGAGTGGTTCTGGCGGCTCGGCCTGGAACCGAAGCGCCTGTGGCGCCGCTACGTCATCCTCAACCCGGCCTACCTGGCCCGGCTGGCCGCGCAGAAGACCGGCCTGTGGAAGGCCACGCCGCCGGCGCCCGCCACCGGACGCCCCGCCACCTTCGACGTCTGACCGACGACACCCCTACGGGAGGACGTTCGGGGGTAAGCGGGGTGCCGCCCCGGATTCGGTGCGCGTCGAAGTGGGCAAGGCTGGGGGCCATGGATGACCGTCTCGCCGTGTTGCTCCCCGTCGCCGCCGTCTGGTTGGCCGCCGGCCTGGTCGCGGAGGGCCTGCCCGGGCTGGACCGCGCCCGGTCGCTGCGGCGGCGTACCGGATGGTTGTCCGCCCTGGTGGTGACCGGCCTCGCGCTCACCGCGGCGGTCCTCGTCGCGGGCCTCCAGAGCGCCGGTGACACCGCGATCGACCGGGCCGCCTCCGGGCTCGCCGTCGCGGCGGTGCCGGCGGCGGTCGTCGGGATGTGGACGGCACGCCGGGTCCGGCGGCTGCGGGCCGGCGCGGGCGCCTTCGCCGCCGCGCCGGAAACCCCGGCCCCGCACGCGCTGCGAGCCGCCGCCGCGCACCCGCTGATCGCGCTTCCGCTCCAGGCGACCGCGCTCGCGGCGCTCGTCGCCGTGCTGCCGGCCCTCGGGGTCGACCTGTTCGCCACGCCGGGCGTGGCCGGCCCGGCGATCACCGTCGCGGTGCTCGGCGTGTCCACGATCGGGGTACGCCACGCGCTGCGGCACAGCCGGCTCGCCGAGCGGGCCATGCAGCCGGCGGTGTCAGCGCGACCGGCCGGCGCCCTGCACGTATAGCAGTTCCAGGATCGCCCGGGTCGCCTCGAACCAGCGGTCGAGCCAGCCGGGCGGGGGCACGCTGCCCCTGGGCGGCAACTCCAGCAGCAGGCCACGCAGCAACGGATGGTCCACCAGGGACTCCGGCTGCTCCACCGGCCAGCCGCTGGGCGGGAAGGACGGCTCGGTGAGCGGGTTCGGGTCGAGCGACGGCAGGGAGAGCGCCGGGGCGGCCTGCTCCGGCGCAACGGTGTCCCGACCGGCCAGCTCGTCGCCGTCACCGGAGACCACCTCGGTGAGGACGGTGTCCCGGCGGGCCCCGCGGTATTTGCCACCGAACCGCTCGGGCTTGCCCGGGCCGGTGGTGAGATTCTCTGAACCGATCGTCGTCATCCGTCTCGCCTGCCTCGTTCGGTTGCCGATCCGTGCGGTTCAACGAGGCGGAACGGAACTGGCGACGGGTGACCGGCGTCGCCGGCACGCCGACGAGAACGGTCCCGCCCGGCGACGCTGCCGGGCGGGACCATGCTTCCGGGGGTACGGATCAGCTTTGGCCGAAGGCCCCGCCCCTGGCGCGGGCGACGAAGGCGTGCCAGTCACCCGGGGCGAAGACCAGGGCCGGACCGGCCTTGTCCTTCGAGTCCCGGACGCCGACCGCCCCGGTCACGTAAGCGACCTCCACGCAGTTGTCGCAGTTCGGCCCGCTCTTCGAGCTTTTGAACCACGTCGCCTGCGTCAGGTCCACGGGGAACTCCTTGGTCGCCATTTCCACAGCGGCTCCTCTGCCAGTCTCGCGATGTGTGCGACGGACTCCTCCGGTCGAATGGCCGCTGCTCGAATGTGATCGAAGATGAAGCTGTACTTCTGCAGTTCGTCGCTCTTCTCCAGGAAGAGCCCACCCGTGGCGTTCTCCGCGTACACGACATCGGGATCACTGGGTTCGGGGAAGCCGAGGATCGAGAAGGTCCCGTCCATGCCGGCGTGCGCTCCCACCTCGAAGGGCAGGACCTGCACCGTCACGTTCGGCAGTTCGGCCACCTCCACCAGCCGCTTGAGTTGGCCACGCATCACCGCGTCGCCACCAACCGGCCGGCTCAGCACCGCTTCATCGAGCACCACCCACAGATCGACCGGATCGTCCTGGGTCAACAACGACTGACGACCCAATCGGACACGCACCCGTTGGTCGACCTGATCGGCGGTGAAGTCCGGCCGGGCGGCGCGGATCATCGCCCCGGCGTACTCCTCGGTCTCCAACAGGCCGGGCACGACCTGCTGCTCGTACGCCCGGATCGTGCTGGCCGCCGCCTCCAGGCCGACGTACGCCCCGACCAGCACGGTGCTGTAGGGATGCCACCAGCCCTTCTGTCGGGCCTCGCGAGCGATCTGCACCAACTCGTCGCTCTCCGCGCCGACCACCCCGTAGATGCGGAGCATGTCCCGCACGTCGCGGGGCGTCGCGGTGGTGTGCCCGGTCTCGATCCGGGAGACCTTGGACGCCGAGCACTCCAGTTGCTCGGCGACCGCCTCTATGGTGATGCCGGCCGCCTCGCGCTGCCGACGGAGTTCGGCCCCGAGTCGACGCCGGCGGATGGTCGGGCTGCGCCGTTCGCTCACGAAGTCTCCTAGTGCACGGCAGGGGGATGCCGGTCCTCGACCGGCCGCGACGGGCGAAACCGGCGTCCAGTGTGCCGCCCGTATCCCAGACGCATCAAGCGTCCCGTTCACGTGTCCCGCTCACCTATCAGCAAAAGTCGACGTGCAACTTGCATGTCGCACGTCGCTGATGCACTCTGTCCGTATGGCGCGGGTTACTCACCGTCTTCACTTGATCTCGAGGCGTGGCCGGTGGGGAGTCGACCGCGCCGTGCGCGACCTGCACCGGAATGGAGACCCCGCCGCTGCACGCCAGCTTGACTGCGGCGGCGGGAGCGGCAACCGGGAGCAGCCGGGTGATGGTCGGGTGGCGGTCCGCCACCGCGGGTACGGCCCGACCAGCACCGAGCCACCGACCGCCGGTCCACCAGGCAGAACCCCGTCACCGGACCGCAACCGACCCCCGTTCAACCTCGCCGGCCCCGTCGCCGGCCGAACCCTCCCAGGAGCCCATGTGCTTCCCCGCTCCGGTGACGTACTGCACGTGACGCGCGCGGCGAGTGTCCAGTTCTTCCGGCCGATCATGTTCCGCATGATCCGGGTGCTCGACTGGCCGACGTACGACGGTTGGATCTGGCTCGACGGCTACGAGTTGAACGCGGCGGGAGACGCGGTCAACAGGCGGTCGATCTTCGTGCAGCAGGAGGGGTTACGGCGGATCCACGCCGCCCCGACCCCTCGTCAGCACACCGTCCGCACCGCCCGGCGCCCGGTGGCCCGGACCGCGGTCCGGGTGGGCTGACCTCAGGATTTCCCGCCGGGTGGGCGTGCCGGGGCCATAGAATCAGGACGCCCACCCCGGCACGTTCCACCCCGCGCGCCACGGACCCTGAACCAGGGATGGTCATGGTCAAACTGCCCGCCGCGCGGCGGCACCACCGGTTTCGCATCGGCTACGCCCTCGGGCTGTTCGCGTTCCTCGGATGCGCGATCGCGCTCGCGCTCACGGCCCGCCAACCGGCCTTCTCCGCCACCGGTCCACTCGCCGCCGACCCCGTACCGGCCCCGGCGATCACCGTAGCCGGGGAGGGCGCCCGGACGGCCACCGATCCGGCGGCAGACGAGCCCGCGTACGCCCGGCCGGACCGGGACGAGCCGGACCAGGACGAATTGTCGGCGGCGGGTGGAGCCGACGTGCCGCTCGGCTCCGACCAGGCGGGCACCGGCGCCGGGGAGGGCACGCTTGCCGACCGGCCCCTCACCTCGACCGACCCCGGCCGGTCGCTGTTCTACTCCGGGCTGCTCGGTCTCGCCATCTCGCTGGCCGGACTCGGCCTGGTCGGCACCCGACGCCGACAGTGGTGACCGTCAGGGCGTGGCGGAGGTGGCCGGCGTGGAACCCGGACTGGTCCCACCGGTCGTCGGCGCGCCAGTCGTGGGCGCCGCCGGCGCGGCCACCACGATGGTGACCCGCTCACCCTCGCCCACGGAGTAACCAGCCTCCGGATCCGTGGCGATCACGGTCCCGGCCGGCCGGTCCGACGGCCGGCGCTGCACCCCGTAGTCGATCCCGAGCTGCTCCAGCGCCGACCGCGCGGCACCCTCCGGAAGCCCCACCAACGGCGGCATCGGCACCTCCGCCGCCGCTGTGCTCGGCGGTGTGCTCGACGGAGAACTGCTCGGCGACGCGCTCGTCGGCGTGGCACTCGGCGACGCAGACGTGCTCGGCACCGCCGAGGGTGACGTACCCGGACCGGAGTCGCGATCCGCGGCACGCAACGCCAGCCAGACCCCGGCCGCGATCAGCCCGATCAGGATCAGCGCCAGGATGCCCAGCAAAATCGGCATCCACCAGCGCCGCCCGGCCTGCTCGTCGCCGTACCACTCGGCGCCCGGCTCCGGGTAACCCGCCGGCCGCGGCGGCGGCACCCCGGCCCGGCCGGACCAGGCCCCACCGCCGACCACCTCCTGGCGGCCGGTGGCGTCGAGGGGCCGGGGCGCGCCGCCGGCCAGGGGGCGCGTGGCGTTCTCCCCGTCCCCCGCCCCGTTCCGTGGCATCGCCCGCGTCGCGTCGGCGTCCTGACCGGCCGCGTTCCCCGGCATCGCGCGCGTCGCGTCGGCGTCCTGACCGGCCGCGTTCCCCGGCATCGCCCGCGTCGCGTCGGCGTCGGTTGCGGGCCGGTCCGACGGCATGGCGCGGGTGGCGTCCGGGTCGTCGCCGGAGGCCCCGCCCGAGGGCGTGGCGCGGGTGGCGTCGCCGCTCCGGTCCGCGGGCAGCGCCCGGGTCGCGTCCATGTCGCCGGCGGGTGACTGCTGACGGTCGTCGCTCATGACACACACTCCCCACCGGGACGGGGCACACGGCCCTCGATCGTCCACCGTAGCGTTCCACCACCACGCCTGCCGGGATCAGCGCGCCGGCCGGCCGTACCGATCCGTTCAGGGCGTCGGCTGCGGGCTGGTCGTCGGCGTACCCGAAGGCGCATCGCCGCAGCTCAGCGCGACCTGGTCGTTCCAACGGGCGGTGCCCCCGGCGGCCGGATCCTGCGCGGAGACCGAGCCCTGGCGACCGGTGCGGTAGCGGGGATAGAGCCCTGCCTCCACCAGCTCGTCGGCGGCGTCGGAACAGGCCCGGCCGTCCAGGTCGGGCACCGTGACCGCCGGCGCCGGACCGGCGACCCAGACGGTGACGGTGACACCGCGCTTCACCGGGGCGCCGGGCGACGGTGACGTGCGTTCCACCGCGCGGCCCGAGCCGCTCCCGAACACCAGCCGCCAGCCGAGCCGCCGGTCGCGCAACTCCTGTCGGGCGCGTTCGAAGTCCGCGCCCACCAGCTCCGGCACCGTGAGACCGGCCGGGGTGGCCGACCGGGTGCCCGTCGGGCCGTCCGCGGTGGGGCGGTCCTCGGCGGGCACGCTCTCGGTCGGGCGGGGCGGCGAAACCGCCGTCGGCGGCGTGGACTCGGACGAGGCGGACGGCTGGTCCGACTCACCGGCCAGGGTCCAGCCGACACTTCCGCCGATGACCGCCAGCAGGACCACCGCCACGGCGCCGCCGACGAAGAGCCGGGTACGGTTCGGACCGTTCTCGTCGCGCACCGGCTGCCGCTCGTCCGTCATCGCGTCTCCCGCCTCAGTCACCGGCACCGTAACCGGTGCCACCAAGCCACCCGCGGCCGGTCGGCGCTCCCACGACTCGCCGGGCCGACCTCGGGACGTTACGCTGCCCGGCATGGCCAGACGGGGCTGGGGAGGATCGACCGCCGCCGCGCTCGGCGTAGCTGCCGGCGCAGGCGCCGCGCAGCTCGGCTTCGGCTACGGGCTCGGCATCATCAACTGGGCGCCGACCGGCGCGGTACGGATCGAGTCGGCCTGGGTGGCGAGCCTCGCCTGGGCCACCTGGATCGCCGCTACCTCGGTCATCGCCGGCGCGGTCTGCGCCCAGCGCCTGCGCGGCGGTGACGAGCCCTCGGGCACGCTGCCCCGGCTGGGTCTCGCGCTCGCCGCCGGTGTGGGCGCACTGGTCACCGTGCTGCTGGTGGCGGTGCCGGCCCGGGCCGCCCGGGTCCCGGACACCTCGGCGCCGCAGACCGTCGCCGCCGCGTACGCGGCTGCGGGGCTGGTGCTCGGCGTGCTGCTGGCGACCTGGGCGCTGCACACCCGTGCCGCCGCCACCAACCTGATCGCCACCACCGGCTGGCTCTGGCTGCTCGCCGTGGTGTCGGTGGTGGACGGGGTGCTCTCCGGCCGTGGCCTGACCACCGCCCAGCTCGGCATCTGGCAGATCAGCGCGGACAGCGCGCGGTTCTGGATCCGCGACTACTTCTACTGGCCGGGTGCGCTGCTCTCGCTGGGCTCGGCCCTGGTGATCGGGGTGCTGGCCGCCCGGCGCGCGGTTCGGTCGCCGCGGGTGCGGATCGGCGCTGCCGCCTCCGGTGCGGCCGGCCCGCTGCTTGTCGCACTGGCATACCTGCTGGCCGTCCCACGGCTGGCCGGCATCGCCGCCGAGCAGTTGTCGGCCCACCTGATCGCCCCGTACGCGGTGATGGCCGGGGTGGGCGGCTCGGTCCTGGTGGCCGCGCTGGCCCAGCGGGCCGACCGGCGGGCGGCCGACGACGCGCCGGTGACCGGCTCCGGTGAACTCGCCGGGGAGCCGGCCACCGCGCCGGCCCGACACGGGGAGGCGGAGCCGACGGCGCACGCAGCCTCCGAGCCGGGCGGCGCAGCTTCCGAGCCGGGCAGCGCAGCTTCCGAGCCGGGCAGCGCAGCTTCCGAGCCGGGCAGCGCAGCTTCCGAGCCGGGCAGCGCAGCGGCGGAGCCGGCCGGCGGTGGGAAGAAGCCTGCCGGGCGGTTCTTCCGGCGCCGCGCCACAGCCGGCGCGACGCTCGCTGACCGATCCACGGGCGAGCCTCACGCGACCGCTTCGCCCGATGTCGGCGACCGTACCGGGGCGACGGACGCGACCACGACGCCGGTTGGCCGCCGGCCCGACAAGGCGGCCGACACCGGGCCGGAGACGACGGCCGGCACCGGGTCGAAGACGGCGGTCAGCCCTGGTCGGCGAGCTGATGACGTCCCCGATCCGGGGACGACGGCCGGCCCCCGGCCGCGGTCGACGGCCGCAGCGAAGCCGGACACAACGGTGGGTACCGCCGGCCGGGTGGCCGACGAGCCGGGTGGTGGCGCGCGGTCCGGCGCCGATCGTCGTGGCCGGGCGGTGCCACGGCAGCGACAGCCCGAGGGCGAGCCGGGTGACGATCCGGCCGCCGGCCGCGACGAGAAGCCGCGCACCGACGTGTCGGGCAGGGACGAGGACGTGTCGGGCAGGGACGAGTCGGACGCCGAGGATCGCCCGGTCGGGCCGGCATCCCCGGCTGTCGAGCCGAAGGCCCGCCGCCGCGCCCGCTGATCTCGCCGCCGCACGACGCGCGTCTCACCGCCCCATGACCCGCGCCTTGCCGCCCCATGACCCGCGCAAGAGCCGGCCCCACTCAAACGGACTGGGCGACGTGCCCAGCCCAGTGGTTAAGCGGGGGCCCCGCCTCTACCAAAAGCGTTAAGCGGGGGCCCCTCCTTACTCGACCGGCCAGGTGTGGACGGGGTCGTTGGCGCGTTGGAGCTCGGCGTAGCGCTGGACCATGTGGTGCAGCGCGGCCTTCCGGTCCATGCCACGGTGCCGCTCGGCGGCCCACACCGTCTCGGTCTGCCACACCGCGCCGTTGCGGCCGGTACGGCAGCGCCCCTCGATCACGCCGAGGAGACGGTCACGTTCGGCCGGCGCGACGCCGAACCGGTCCAGCCCCTGCGCGGCCACCGGCAGCAACGTGTCCAGGACGAGCGTGGTGACCGGCACGTCACCGAGGCCGGGCCAGTGCAGCACCGCGTCGATGCCGCGGCGGGCGGCGGCGTGGAAGTTCTCCTCGGCGGAGCTGAAGGTGAGCTGACTCCAGATCGGACGGTCGGCCTCGGCGAGACCGCGGGCGAGGCCGAAATAGAGCGCGGCGTTGGCGAGCATGTCCACCACGGTCGGGCCGGCGGGTAGGACGCGGTTCTCCACCCGGAGGTGAGGGAGGCCGTTCATGATGTCGTAGACGGGGCGGTTCCAGCGGTAGACGGTGCCGTTGTGCAGCCGGAGCTCGCCGAGTTGAGGCACGCCGCCGGCGTGCAGCACCTCGACCGGGTCCTCCTCCGCGCAGATCGGCAGCAGCGGTGGGAAGTAGCGGACGTTCTCCTCGAACAGGTCGAAGATCGACGTGATCCAGCGCTCGCCGAACCAGACCCGCGGGCGTACGCCCTGGGCCTTCAGCTCGTCGGGCCGGGTGTCGGTGGCCTGCTCGAAGAGGGCGATCCGGGTCTCCGCCCAGAGCTGCCGGCCATAGAGGAAGGGCGAGTTGGCGCCGAGGGCGACCTGCACACCGGCGATGGCCTGGGCGGCGTTCCAGTGGTCGGCGAAGCTGTCCGGCGCGACCTGGAGATGGAACTGAAGGCTGGTGCAGGCGGCCTCCGGCGCAATCGAGTCGGTGTGCGTACGCAGCCGCTCGACGCCGTTGATGTCCAGCTCGATGTCCTCGCCCCGGGCGCCGACGATCTGGTCGTTGAGCACCCGGTAGCGCGCGTCGGTGGAGAGGTTGTCGGCGACCAGGTGGCGCTCGGTGAGCGTGGGCAGGATGCCCACCATGACGATGGTGGCGTCGGACTTGGCCGCCCGCTCGTCGGCGCGGCTGAGGCTGCTGCGCAGGTCACGCTCGTAGTCGGTGAAGCCGGTGCCCTCGATCAGCCGGGGCGAGGCGTTCAGCTCCAGGTTGAACTGGCCCAGCTCGGTCTGGAAGAGCGGGTCGGCGATGTCGGCCAGGATCTGGTCGTTGCGCATGGCCGGTTCGGCGGCGGCGTCGACCAGGTTCAGCTCGATCTCCAGCCCGGTCATCGGCCGGGCGGCGTCGAAGCCGAAGTCGTCGAGCATCAGGGCGAAGACGTCCAGGCAGCGCCGGACCTTCTGCCGGTAGCGGACCCGATCCTCGCGGGTGAAGGCGCCCTGCTCGACGTCCTTGCCCATGTGTCCTCCCGGCGCCGGTGCCACGGAACCGTTGGCGTTCCGCAACGCATTGTGAACCATTCACGTGGTGTGCGTAAGTGCGTCCGGCCCGGCGAACGCCGGGTCGGACGCAGGTGGAGCACTCGTACCCCACCGCCACCCGACAGCCACGTGACAATCCGCACCTCCCGACATCCACGCCCGGGTAGGACGGGGACGGGCCCGCGCCGTCGGGTGACGGTGCGGGCCCGTGGGGCTGACGCGAGGGCTCAGCCCTGGCGGATGGCCTCGCCCTCGATCTCGATCTTGACCTTGCGGCCGACCAGGACGCCGCCGGTCTCCAGGGCGACGTTCCAGGTCAGGCCGAAGTCCTCCCGGTCGATCTCGGTGTGCGCCGAGAAACCGAAGATGTCCTGCCCGAACGGGCTGCGGCCGACGCCCTCGAACTCGACCTCGAGGTCCACCGGACGGGTCACGCCCTTCACGGTCAGCTCGCCGGTGAGCACGAACTCGTTGCCCTCACGCGACTTCACACCGGTGCTGCGGAACTCCAGCGTCGGGAACTGCTCGGCGTCGAGGAACTCCGGGCTGCGCAGGTGCGCGTCCCGGTCCGCCTGCGCGGTGTTGATGCTGGCGGCCTGGATGCTGGCCGTGACCGAGGACTGGAGCGGGTCGTCGGTGACGGTGATGGTGGCGGTGGCGTCGGCGAACTCACCGCGTACCTTGCTGACCATCATGTGCCGCGCGACGAAGCCGACGCGCTTGTGCGCGGCGTCCAGGAGGTACGTGCCGGGGGCCGGGATGGTGAGACCTTCCCAGTCGCGGGTAGTCGCCTCGGTGCTGCTGGTCATGATGCGTTCCTCCGGAGAAGATTGTTTAGTAGCCCAACGGCTGACTAAGCAACTATAGCTACAGCAATATTCCCCGTGTCAAGTGCTGCTAGGATGGTGACGTGGACCAGAACGTGTTCGACGACCCCCGGATCACCGCCGTCGGCCTGCTCTACGAGGCACATGCCGGGCTGTCCGCCCGGTTCGCCGCCCAGTTCGAGGAGCACGGGCTCTCGCCGGTCGAGTTCGAGGTGCTGACCCGGCTCGCCCGCTCGCCCAACAACCAGCTACGCATGACCGATCTGGCGGCACAGACCTCGCTGTCGACGAGCGGGGTCACCCGCGTCGTCGACCGGATGGAGCGGGACGGGCTGATCTGCCGCCGGGCCTGCCCCTCCGACCGGCGCAGTTCCTTCGCGGTGGTGACCGCCTCGGGCCTGGAGCGGCTGGACGAGACGCTCCCCGGCCATCTGAAGATCATCGAGCAGTGGTTCACCGGCCAGCTCGAACCGGCTCAGCTCGCCGGGCTGTTGGACGGGCTGCGCCAGGTGCGCGACGCGGTCCATCCCGGTGCCACCGCCGGCAGCACCGAACCGGCCGGGGCCGACCCCTGCTGACCCCCGCAGTTACCCGCCGGTCACCGGCAGAATGACCGGCAGAACCACCCGAGCCCCGGGGCAAAAGCCGATATAGACGCATCAACCGGTTGACCCGCCTGGATAGGCTTCCAGTCGCGGGGGGCACCGGGGGGTGCTGGCGCGAGCGTGGAGCGAGGGGCAGCACCAGGGGGCTACTTCGCTCGCGCCACCCCCGCGCCTCTCCACCGCACCGGCACCGCTCACGCCCACCGGGTGCGTTCCCGCAGCGGCGAGAGCAGTTTCTCCTCCCGCGGCAGCAGGCTGACGCCTGTCACCTGCCGCGCGCGGTCCAACCGGTCCAGCACCGTCGGATCGTCGGTGCTGACCGCCAACCCCACCAACGCCTCAACCAGGTCCCGCCGGTCCGCACCGTCGGCGCCGGCCTCGGACGCCGCCGCGAACCACTCCGCCGCCAGCTCCCGGTCTCCCCGGTTCAGGGCCACCTGGCCCTCGATCAACGCGCGGAGCGCGTCCTCCGTGTGCGCGTTCCGACCCCACCCGGGCGAGTCCCACCGCTCCGCGGCGGGCGGCCGGCGCGGACCCGGCACCGGGCCGGACGGCCACACCTCGGCCACCACCGCCAACGCCTCGTCGTCGTGCCCATCGAGCGCGAGCGCCAGCCCGACCGAGCCGATCGTCCGGCGCAGCCGCCCCGGATCGCCCAACTCCACGAGCGCGGACGCCGCCCGCCGCCCCTGCTCGGCCGCCTCCGCGTATCGGCCCTCCAGCCTGGTCAGTTCCGCCAGATCGGCCCGGGCCAGTAGACGGAGTCGCTGGTCACCGGACTGCGCTGCCAACCGATCGACGGTGGCCAGCCGCCGCCTGGCACCGGCCAGCTCCCCCACCCGCACGTCGTGCCAGGTCAGGTGGTGCTGGGCGACCGCCACCTCGCGTACCCGCTGGTGCCGGGTGGCCAGCTCCAGCGCCGCCTCGGCCTGCTCCCGGGCCTCGTCGTGCGCGCCGAGCCCCCGCAGCACCGCGCAGAGCACCGACCGGGCGGACAACTCCCCGGTCACATCGCCGACCTCGGCGAAGGTCGCAAGCGCCGCCCGGGCCGCCGGCAGTTCCTCCGGCCCCTCCCCGTGCTCGGCGGCCAGCCGGGCCGCGCCCAGCAACGCCCAGGCCCGCAACACCGGTCGCGCGTCGGCGGTACGCGGATCGGCGAGCAGCCGCCGCAGCCAGCGGCGACCGGAGACGTCCCGCCCGCGCAGCCGCCACCACCGGGGCAGCGCCGCGGCCAGCAGCAGCGCCGTCCCCGGAGCCTCCTGCGCGGCGTACGCCAGCGCGGCGCCGATGTCGCCGGTCGCCTCGTCGAGCAGGTGCACGGTGCCGGGAATCTCCGCGCCGACCAGGCCGGGCGCGGTACGCCGGACCAGGCCGGCGGTCACCGACGCGTGGCGCAGCCGGATGCCCGCCGTCTCGCCCTCCACCTCGGCCTGTTCGGCGGCGAATTCCCGGACCGCATCAAGCAGCCGGAACCGGAACGGACCGGTGCCCCGGACGCTGAGCAGCCCCAACTCGCGCAGTCGGTCGAGCAGCGGGACCGCGTCCCACCGTTCGCCGCCGTCGGCGAGCAACTCCTCGGCCAGCTCGACCGACCAGCGGTTCCGGAACGCGGAGAGCCGACGCAGCGCCCGGCGCTCGGCCGGGGCGAGCAGGTGGTAGCTGGTCGCCACCGCCTCGCGCAACGTCACCGTGCCGGCGGCCGGGTCGGCGGGCTCCCGGCCGGGGCGCGCGTCGGCCAGGTCGAGGACGCGGTCGCCGTACCGATCCAGCAGTTCGGGGACGTCGAGGATGCGACCCCGCGCGGCCATCAGCTCGATGGCCAGGGGCAGGCCGCCGAGGCGGCGGACGAGCGCGGCGAGAGCCGGCAGCTCCGCCGGTGCCGGCGGCGCGTGCCGGGCCTGGGTGAACCGGGTGGCGAAGAGCGCCGCGGCGGGCCAGCGGGCCAGCTCGGACCGGTCCGCCGGCTCGGCCCCGGCCGGCGGCACGTCAAGCGGCGCGACGGGCCGGACCATCTCGCCGGCAAGCCCGAGCGGCCGCCGGCCGGTCACCAGCACCCGCAGAGTCGGCGCGGCGGTGGTGAGGGACCCCAGCGCCTCCGCCACCGGCCCGGGCGCCCGCTCGACGGCCTCGACGAGCAGCAGCGCCGGTCGGCCGCCGAGCCGACAGGGGAGGTCGGCGAGGCGGCTCACGCCGAACACCGCCGTCGAGGCGGCGAGCACCTCGGCGACGTCCGAGCCCTCGCCGGCCAGCACCCCGGCCACACCGGCCGGATACCGGTCCGCGACGGCGTGGGCGACGGTGAGCGCGAGCGCGCTCTTCCCGACCCCCGCCAGCCCGACCAGGCTCACCACCGGATGGGCGTCGAGCAGGGCGGACACCTCGGTCACGTCGTGTTCCCGGCCGAGCAGCGGCACGGGCTGGGGCAGTGCGATCGGCGTACCCGGATCGGGGGTGGCCCCGACCGGCACGGAGGCCGGCGGGGAGGGCGGCGCAGAGGCCGGCGCGGTGGTTGGCGCGGACCGGGCGGTGCTGACGAACTCCCGCCGGGTCGCGCCGGTCAGGCCGAGCGCGTCGGCGAGCAGGCCGACGGTGGTGCGTTGGGGCCGGGTCGCCCGGCCCCGCTCCAGATCGCGGACGGTCCGCACGCCCACGCCGGCCCGGCTCGCCAACTCGGCCTGGGTCAGGCCGGCGGCGAGCCGGTGCCCGCGCAACAGGTCGGACAGCGGTGTCCGACCACCCGGGCTCCGTGAACGATCATGGTCCGGAGTCATGGGCACGAAGAGTACGGATGGGATCTGACGCTCCACAGTCCAGCGTCAACCACCCGACCGTCCGACGCCGATATCCGACAGACGGCTGAGTCGAGGGTCGGTCACATGCCGAGATCCCGCGCGATGATCATGCGCTGCACCTCGCTGGTGCCCTCACCGATCTCCAGGATCTTCGAGTCGCGCCAGAAGCGGGCGACCGGGTATTCGTTCATGAAGCCGTAGCCGCCGTGGATCTGCGTCGCGTCCCGGGCGTTGTCCACCGCGACCGTGCTGGCGTGCAGCTTGGCGATCGCGGCCTGCCGCTTGAACGGCTCGCCGGCGAGCATCCGGGCGGCGGCGTCGTAGTAGGCCAGCCGGGCGGTGTGCGCCTTCAGCTCCATGTCGGCGATCTTGAACTGGATCGCCTGGTAGTTGCCGATCGGCTGGCCGAACGCCTGGCGCTCCTTGGCATATTTGACCGACTCGTCGACGCATCCCTGGGCCAGGCCGACAGCGAGCGCGGCGATGGCGATCCGCCCCTCGTCCAGGATCCGCAGGAACTGGGCGAAGCCCCGACCGCGCGCGCCGAGCAGGTTCTCCGCCGGCACCCGGCAGTCGTCGAAGGTCAGCTCGTGGGTGTCCGAGGCGGTCCAGCCGACCTTCGAGTAGCCGGGCGCGACAGTGAAGCCGGGCGTGCCGGACGGCACGATGATCGTCGACAGCTCCTTGCTGCCGTCCGGCTTGGTGCCGGTGACCGCGGTGACCGTGACAAGCGTGGTGATGTCGGTGCCGGAGTTGGTGATGAACGCCTTCGAACCGTTGATCACCCACTCGTTCGTGGCCTCGTCGAGCACCGCCCGGGTCCGGGTGCCGCCCGCGTCCGAGCCGGTGCCCGGCTCGGTCAGCCCGAAGCCGGCCAGCGCCTCGCCGCTGAGCAGCTTCGGCAACCACCGTTCCTTCTGCTCCTCGGAGCCGAAGCGGTAGATCGGCATCGCGCCGAGCGACACCGCCGCCTCCAGCGTGATGGCGACGCTGGAGTCGACCCGGGCCAGCTCCTCCAGCACCAGACAGAGCGCGAAGTAGTCGCCGCCCATGCCGCCGTGCTCCTCGCCGAACGGCAGCCCGAACAGCCCCATCTTGCCCATCTGCCGGATGATCTCGTACGGGAAGGTGTGCTTCTCGTAGTGCTCGCCGATCACCGGGGCGACCATCTCGCGGGCGAAGTCCCGGACGCTCTCCCGCAGCGCCTCCTGCTCGTCGCTGAGCCGGTAGTCCATGTCGATCCTCCTGGAATGGGCGGGCCGCCGGGAGCGGCTGAAGCGTTAGGAGGGGCCCCCTCCTATACACCAGGCGTTAAGCGGGGGCCCCTGCTTACGGCTCAAACGGGGGTGACGCCGTGGCGGCGGTGCGAGAAGTGCCGCTCCCTGGTGCGGGCGGCGGCGAATCGGCGGACCAGCTCGGCGCGCAACTCGTGCGGCTCGACGATCGCGTCCACCACCAGCTCGCTGGCGAGCCGGACGACGTCGATGTCGCGCTCGTACTCCGCGCGCTTCGCGGCGACGAACGCGGCCCGCTCGGCCTCGTCGGAGATGGCGGCGATCTTGTTGGCGTAGACCGCGTTGACCGCGGCCTCCGCGCCCATCACCGCGATCTTCGCGGTGGGCAGCGCGATGGTCGCGTCCGGCTCGAAGCCGGGACCGGCCATCGCGTAGAGACCCGCACCGTACGCCTTGCGGACCACCACGCAGATCTTCGGTACGGTCGCCTCGGAGATCGCCGTGATCATCTTCGCGCCGTGGCGGATGATGCCCTGCTTCTCCACCGCGCTGCCCACCATGAAGCCGGGCACGTCGCTCAGGAACAGCAACGGCACGTTGAAGGCGTCGCAGAGCTGCACGAACCGGGTCGCCTTGTCGGCCGAGTCGACGAAGAGCACCCCGCCCTTGAACATCGAGTTGTTGCCGACCAGGCCGACGACCTCGCCGTTGAGCCGGCCGAAGCCGATGGTCAGCTCCTTGGCCCAGAGCGCCTGGATCTCGAAGAAGCTGCCCTCGTCGAGCAGGCCCTTGACGTATCGCCGCATGTCGAACGCCTGCCGCTCGCTGGCCGGGACCAGCGCGGCCAGGTCGGCCTTCTCCGGTGCCGGCTTCGCCTCGGCGACCGGCGGCGCCTGGGTCCAGTTGGCCGGCAGGTAGGACAGGTAGGTCCGCACCACGTCGAGCGCGTCGGCCTCGGTCTTGCAGAGGAAGTGACCCACGCCGGACTCGGCGCAGTGCACCCGGGCCCCGCCCATCGCCTCCAGGGTGGTCTTCTCGCCGGTGACCATCTCGACCATCCGGTCGGAGCCGAGGTACATGCTGGCGTTGCCGTCCACCATCGCCACCACGTCGCAGAACGCCGGGATGTACGCCCCGCCGGCCGCGCTCGGCCCGAACAGCGCGCAGACCTGCGGGACCGCGCCGGAGGCCCGGACCTGGTTCCAGAAGATCTTTCCGGCGCCGCGCCGGCCCGGGAACAGGTCGACCTGGTCGGTGATCCGGGCGCCGGCGGAGTCGACCAGGTAGACCATCGGCACCTTGGTCGTGTACGCCCGCTCGATGATCCGGATGATCTTCTCGACGGTACGCGCGCCCCAACTGCCGGCCTTGACCGTGGAGTCGTTCGCCATCAGGCAGACCGGCCGGCCGTCGATGGTCGCGGTGCCGGTCACCACGCCGTCGGCGGGCAGCCCGTCGGCCATCGCGTTGGCGTAGAGCCCGTCCTCGACGAAGGAGCCCTCGTCGACCAGGTAGGCGACGCGCTCGCGGGCGAAGAGCTTCCCCTTGGCGGCGTTGGCCGCGTGGTATTTGTCCGCACCGCCGGCACGGGCGCGCTTGCGCAGCTGCTCCAGAGCCTCACCGTCGAGCGTCACGCCGACTCCTCACCACCCACCGACCTGAACGATCGTTAGGCTACCTCACCCCCGCCCCCTCCGGCGAGCCCGGCGGAAGCGGGGGCCGGAGGTCAGCAGGGGCGGGGGGTCAGGCGGGTGCGGGGACCGGCGCGGAGGACGCCGGACGGGAGCTTCTTGCCGACCAGGCGCTCGGCCAACTCCGCCGCCTCGATCAGGGTGTCCAGGTCGATGCCGGTGTCCACGCCCATGTCGTGCAGCATGTGCACCGCCTCCTCGGTGGCCAGGTTGCCGCTGGCCCCCGGCGCGTAGGGGCAGCCGCCCAGGCCACCGACGCTGGCGTCGAACTCGGTGATCCCCAGCTCCATCGCGGTGAGCATGTTGGCCAGGGCGGTGCCCCGGGTGTTGTGGAAGTGCAGCAGCACCGGGACGTGCGCGTCGCGGTCGCGTACCGCGGTCACCATCTCGCGGACCCGGCGGGGCGTACCCATGCCCGTGGTGTCGCCGAAGGCCACCCGGTCCGCGCCGTCCCGGACCACCCGGTCCACGATGCCGGCCACCCGCTCCGGGGCCACGTCCCCCTCGTACGGGCAGCCGAAGCTGGTCGCCACGATCACCTCGGCGGTCGCGCCCGCGCCGTGCAGCAGGGCGATCAGCTCGGCGATGTCGTCGAGCGACTCCTCGGTCGAGCGGTTGACGTTGCGCCGGTTGTGCGTGTCGCTCGCCGACACCACCACCTCGATCTCGGTGAAGCCGGCGTCGAGCGCCCGCCGCGCGCCCCTGGTGTTCGGCACCAGCGCCGAGTAGCGCACCCCGTCGACCCGCTCGGCCCGCTGCCACACCTCGTCCGCGTCGGCCATCTGCGGGATCGCCTTCGGATGGACGAAGGAGACCGCCTCGATCCGCCGTACCCCGGTCCGGGACAGCGCGTCGAGCAGCCGCACCTTGGCGTCGGTCGGGATGGGCTCCTCGTTCTGGAGCCCGTCGCGCGGCCCGACCTCCCGAATGGAGACGGCGTCCGGCAGTTGCGTCATAAGGGGTCACCTCACTGTGACGTTGCGCGTGATCGGGGCAGACCGCGCCGCCGACTCATCCCAAGAGAATCAGAACCGAGCGCCGAAGCGCCAGCGCCCTCCGCTAAGGCGTGTATCGCAGGGGTGGGCGAGTCGGGCCTGCGGCAGGCCGGCCAGTCCCCGTTCACACGTGATCGCTACCGCCGGCCCCTGTCACCCCGGCAGAAGGCCGTGAACAGGGCCCAGGCCCGCATCCGTGCCTGCGCTGAACCACCCGACGTCCGTGTATTACGTCGTGTTACGGTCGTGGGGTGCCGGAGCGCGAGTACGTGTGGACCGACGAGGGCCTGGACAACGCCCGCAGCAATGGCGTCGGCGTGGACGAGACGACCCAAGCGTTGTACGCCCCTCAGGGCCTGCGCTACGAGCGCGCCCTCGGGGACCTGCTACTCAGGCGAATCCTGTGACCGAGCCGGACTTCGACCGGATGACCAAAGATGAGGTCGTCGCATGGTTCCGGACCACCGACAGCCTGGCACCGATCATCAGGTCGATGACCGAAGCACCGACATCCCCAACCGCACCCGGGTCAGCACCCATGATGCTGGTCAGCATCCGGCTACCCGTTCCGCTCGTGGACCAACTCGACCGCCTCGCCGACCAGACCGAAGCCCGCCGCTCCGACATCATCCGCGACGCCCTGACCAGATACATCACCGCCCGCACCGCACCCATCAGTCAGGACGAAGCCGAACACGCCCTCGACGTTCTCCGTCGCATCGTCACCATCCGCACCACCGAGGGCCGAGCGGAGGCGGCATAGACCGCCCGCCCGAACCATCCCGCGAACGCATCGCACACCCGGCCACCAGCGACATCTCGGGCGACCGAACACTCCACCGGCCGAGCTGAACACGAGGTTGCCGCCCAACGGCGGCAACCTCGTCACCGGTCCGGCTCGACGCACCCGGCCGACTCAGCGCATCCGGCCGACGATGCCGGTGTCGTAGTCGCCGGAGCGGAACTCGGCATTCTCCAGCAGCTCGGCGAAGAACGGCAGGTTGTTCTTCGGCCCGGCGATCTCGAACCGGGCGACCGCCGCCCGCGCCCGATCGATCGCCTCCGCCCGGGTCGCGCCGCTGACGATCAGCTTGGCCAGCAGGCTGTCGTAGAACGGCGTGACGGTGTTGCCCTCGACGTAGCCGGAATCCACCCGGACGCCCTCGCCGGCCGGTTCCACCCAGGTCCGGATCGCGCCCGGGCCGGGCAGGAACCGCTTCGGGTCCTCGGCGTTGATCCGCAGCTCGATGGCGTGCCCGCGCGGGGTGAGCGCGTCCGGGTCGAAGGTGGGCGGCAGGCCGGCGGCCACCCGCAACTGCTCCTCGACCAGGTCGACGCCGTAGACGTACTCGGTGACCGGGTGCTCGACCTGCAACCGCGTGTTCATCTCCAGGAAGAAGAACTCCTGCGTCGCCGGGTCGAGTAGGCATTCGACGGTGCCCGCATTGCGGTAGCCGACCGCCTCGCCCGCGCGGACCGCCGCGGCCAGGAACCGCGACCGCAGCTCCGGGGAGACCGCCGGGGACGGGGACTCCTCGACCAGCTTCTGGTTGCGCCGCTGCACCGAGCACTCCCGCTCGCCGAGCGCCACCACCCGGCCGTCGGCCAGGCCGAGGATCTGCACCTCGACGTGGCGTACCCGGGGGAAGTAACGCTCGATCAGCACCGAGCCGTCGCCGAACATCCGCTCCGCGAACGCGCGGACCTTGTCGTACTCGGTGCGCAACGCGGTCTCGTCGGCGGCCACGCCCATCCCCATGCCGCCGCCGCCCGCCGCGGCCTTGACCATCACCGGGTAGCCGATCTCGGCGGCGGCGGTGACGGCCGCGTCCAGGTCGGCCGCCGGCTCGGTGGTGCCGGGTGCGACCGGGACGCCGGCCGCCGCCATCAGGTTCCGGGCGTTGATCTTGTCGCCCATCGCGGTGATCGCGTCCGCGCCGGGTCCGACCCAGATCAGGCCGGACTCCTCGACGGTACGGGCGAAGTCGGCGTTCTCCGACAGGAAGCCGTAGCCGGGGTGGATCGCCTGCGCGCCGGTGCTCCGGGCGGCGGCGAGGATCGCCTCGACGTTGCGGTAACTCTGGGCGGGATTGGCCGGGCCGACGCAGACCGCCTCGTCGGCCTCGGTCACGAACGGCAGGTCGGCGTCGGCCTCCGAGTGCACCGCGATCGCCCGCACCCCCAACCGCCGGGCGGTGCGGATCACCCGCCGCGCGATCTCCCCGCGGTTCGCCACCAGCAGCGCATCAAACATGTTCGGCAAGGAAGGGCCCCTTCTTAACGCCTGAGGTATAGCCGGGGCCCCTTCTTAACATGCGTTAAGGCGGACGCGGCGTGTCAGGTGGGGTCGGTGGGTGCCAGGAGGGCCGCCAGGGCCGCCCCCCGCAGCAGCTCGGCCCGGCGCCGTCGGTCCACCTCGCCGCCGAGGAACGGGGTGGAGTTCATCAGGCCGAACGCGGCGTGGGCGAGCACCCGGGCGGCGCCGTCCGGCAGCCCCGGGTGCAGCGCGGTCAGCACGGTGACCCACTCCTCGACGTACATCCGCTGGAGCCGGCGGATCCGGCGACGCGGCTCGTCCGGGAGGCGGTCCAGCTCGTGCAGGTGCAGCGCGATCACCGCCGGGTTGGCGAGCGCGAACTCGACGTGGAAGTCGATGAGCGACTCGAGCACGCCGCGCGGGTCGTCCGGGTGGCCGGCGGCGCGTTCCTTGCCACCGGCGAGCAGCCCCTCGCTGACCGGGATCAGCGCGGCGGCGAGCATCGCCTCTTTCCCGGCGAAGTGATGGTAGAGCGCCGGCCCGGTGACGCCGGCGGCAGCGCCGATGTCGTCCATCGACACGCCGTGATAGCCCCGCGCCGCGAAGAGGCCGACCGCGATCTCCAGGATCTCGTCCCGCCGGGACCGGCGCCGGGCCGCGCCCGTCGCACCCCGTGCCTGCTGTTCCACCGCCACCGGGCCAGCCTAGACCTCACGATCCAGGCGAGGCAGCCATGGTTACCCGCCGGTTGCGTCACGTCCGCCCGTCAGGCCGGGGGTGCGGGCTCGAAGCCGGCCAGCCGGACCGCCAGCCGCTGCCGGGCCGGGGGCAGCAGGGAGACCGTCCGGAGCAGCAGGTCACGCACGGGGCGGAGGGCCGGCGGGGCGGCGGCGAGCCGGGTCAGGCCGGCGGCGAACCCGAGCACCTCCTCGGCCCGTGGGCGGCGGTCGGTCGCGTACCCGTCGAGGGCCTGCGGGCCGGCGGCGAGCGCGTCGCCGAGGGCGACCGCGTCCCGCAGCCCGAGGTTCATCCCCTGCCCACCGGCCGGGCTGTGCACGTGCGCCGCGTCGCCGGCGAGCAGCACCGGGCCGGAGCGGTAGCTGCTCGCGATCCGGTGGTGGATCCGGAACCGCGAGCCCCACGCCATCCCGGTGACCCGGTCCGGCCGCCGGGTCGGGCCGCGCTCGTCGAGCAACGCCTGGAAGTGTCGCGCCTGCGGCTCCCGCGGCGCGTCGGCCACGGTCGCGACCAGCCGGACCGTGCCGTCGGGCAGCGGCGCCCAGATCAGCGGCCCGCTCCGGGACAGGAAGAGGCTGACCTGGTCGCGGGGCAGCGCGCTGTCCACCCGGACGTCGGCGAGCAGGAACGACTCACCCGGGTCGGCCGGGCCGCCGAAACCGATGCCGGCCAGCTCGCGGACCCGGCTGTGCATCCCGTCCGCGCCGACCACCCACCGGGCGCGGACCTCGCCGCCGCCGGCGAACCGGGCGGTGGCGCCGCCGCCGTCGAGGTCGAGGCCGGTCAGCTCGTACGGCCGCAGCACCCGCCCGCCGAGCGCGGTGAGGCGGTCGGTGAGCACCGCCTCGGTGTCGGCCTGCGAGATGAGCAGCGCGTACGGGTAGCGGGACGGCAACCTGTCGAACGGGACGGTGACCAGCAGCCGGTCCCGGTCGCGGACGCAGAACCGGGTCGAGTGCAGCCCTCGGGCGGCAAGCGTGTCGGCGACCCCGATCCGGTCCAGCACCTCGAGCGTGCCGGCGTGCACGACCGCGGCGCGCGAGGTGACCGGCGGCTCCACGAGCCGGTCGACCACTGTGGTGGCCACGCCGTGCCCGGCCAGGGTCGCGGCCACGGCGAGGCCGGTCGGCCCGGCGCCCACCACGAGGACGTCCGTGTGTTCGGGAAGCATCACGCCACCTCCGTTTGCCAACGCTTGTTGACTAAACCCTAGAACCGATGTCAACACCTGTTGGCCTACAGTCGTGGACATGACTGGAACGGGCTCCCGTACCCGCCGCTCGGACGCCACCCGGGCGGCCATCCTGCGCGCCGCCCGGGCACGCTTCGCGGCCGACGGCTACGAACGGGCCACCATCCGGGCCATCGCCGCCGACGCCCGGATCGACCCGGCCATGGTGATGCGCTACTACGGCAGCAAGGAGGGGCTGTTCGCGGCGGCGGCCGAGTTCGACCTGCACCTGCCCGAGCTGGCCGAGGTGCCGCCGGAGCGGCTCGGCGAGACGCTGGCCCGGCACTTCCTGCGCCGCTGGGAGGCCGACGGCACGCTCGTCGCCCTGCTCCGGGCCGCCAGCACCAACCCCGGCGCGGCGGACCGGATGCGCGACATCTTCGCCGGCCAGCTCGTCGCGGCGGTCACCCGCTCCGGCGCCGATCCGGCGACCGCCGCCCGCCGGGCCGGTCTGGTGGCCAGCCAGATCCTCGGCCTGGCCCTCACCCGGTACGTGATCCGGCTGCCACCGGTGATCGACCTGGACCCGGAGGAACTCGTCGAATGGGTCGGTCCGACGATCCAGCGCTATCTGACCCAACCTTTCACCCCGTCCCGGGCGTCTGCCGGGTGACGGAGGGAGACGCCGGATGGGACGTGCCGTGGACCACGGGCGAGCGGACTACCTCGCCTTCGTCGAGGCGCACCAGCACCGGCTGCTGCGCGCCGCGTACCTGGTCTGCGGCAACCGGCACCAGGCCGAGGACCTGCTCCAGGACGCGCTGCTGAAACTGGCGCTGCGCTGGCCCGCCGTGCGTGACGGCGACCCGGCCGCGTACGTGCGCGCCATCCTCTACCGGGACGCGGTCTCCTGGTGGCGACGCCGGCGGCGGGAACGGCTCAGCGCGTACCCGCCGGACCGGGCGGGCACGGACGCCGACGACGCGCTGCGGCTCACCGTCCGCGCCGCGCTCGACCGACTGCCGCCGCGCCAGCGGGCGGTCCTGGTGCTGCGCTACTTCGAGGACCTGACCGAGGTGGCCACCGCCGAGGCGCTCGGCGTCACCGTGGGCACCGTCAAGAGCCAGTGCCACGCGGCGCTGCGCCGGCTCCGCGAGGTGGCGCCCGAGCTCGGCGGCACGGACGACGGCCTGGTCACCGGGATGGAGGCGAACCCGTGAACGAACCCGAGCTGACCCGGCTGCTGACCCGGGCGGCCGAGGACGTCCGGCCGACCCGTCCGGCCGGAGCCGGCTGGGAACGGGCCCGCCGGGTCCGCCGCGCCCGGCGGGCCGCCGGCGCCGCCGCCCTGGCCGTCGCCCTGGTCGCCGGCGGTACGGCGGTGCTCCTGCACCGCTCCGGCCCGCCCCCGGACACCCCGGCCCACCCCACCGTGAGCCCGGCCACGAGCGCGTCGCCGGTGCAGCGGCCCCCGGCCACGCTGGACCGCCTCGACGACCCGCTCGCCCGGATCGGCGACCCGGCCGGCGACCCGCTCTCCGCCCGCCCGATCGGCCGGGCGCTGGCGCTGTTCCAGCCGATCGACCCGGATACCGGCGAGGCCGGCGTGGTCCGGGTCCTCGGTGACGACGGCGTCGTCCGGGAACTCGACGTGGTCCCGCTCGCGCCCACCCGGGACGCCGACGGCAACGAGGCGGCTCCACTCAAGGCGGGCAGTCTGTCACCGGACGGCCGGACCGCGGCGTTCGCCCAGCCCGGCGACGTGGTCGTGGTCGACCTGACCGACGCCTCGGTCCGTCACTATCCGCTCGCCGGCTATCTCGAACACGTCGTCTGGGCCGGCGACCGGCTGCTGGTCGGCGACAACGACACCACGTACGAGCTGGATCGGCGCACCGGGGCGACGCGGAAGCTGCCGGTCGACCCGTGGGAACTGGTCGTGCCCGAGCCGGTCCGCGTCGGTGACCTGCTCACCCTCGGCGGCATCGAGGACAGCCTCGCCGTACGCCGATTTCCGGCCGGCGGCACGCCGGACCGGCGGCTGGTGACCAGCGGCGACCTGCCCCCCGGATACCGGCTGGACGAGGTCTACGGGCGGGGCTGGCAGCGCGGCGACCGGATCGCCCAGGCCGGCTGGACCACCACCGGCACCATGCGCGGCGGTGAGGGGGTGGCGGTGGTGGACGTCCGCACCGCGGCGGTGACCCACCTGCTCGACCTGGGCCGCGACGACCTGGGGAAGGGCTGCTGCCAGGTGCTCGGCTGGTCGGCCGACGGCGCGGTGCTGTTCCGCTACGACGTCGGCGGGCTGGCCCGCTGGCGGCCGGAGACCGGCGAGGTCGCCTGGGTGGCCCGCGACGTGCGCGGCCTGGTGGCGCTCGCCGCCGGCTGACCGGCCGGTCCCCGCCGCCGCGCGGGGACCGGCCGGGGGCTCAGCGGGTCAGGCCGCCCGGCTGGTCGCCCTTGACGACGGGCGCCCGGACCAGGTTGCCCCACTCGGTCCACGAGCCGTCGTAGTTGCGCACCTGCGGGTAGCCGAGCAGGTGGTGCAGCACGAACCAGGTGTGGCTGGACCGCTCGCCGATCCGGCAGTAGGCCACCACGTCGTCGGCCGGGCTCAATCCGAGCTGGTCGGCGTAGATGGCGCGCAACTCGTCGGCCGACTTGAACGTGCCGTCGTCGTTGGCGGCGGACTTCCAGGGCTTGCTCACCGCGCCCGGGATGTGCCCGCCGCGCAGCGCACCCTCCTGCGGATAGTCCGGCATGTGCAGCATCTCGCCGGTGTACTCGCCGGGCGAACGCACGTCGACGAGCGGCCGGCCGGCAGCCACGTGCGCCATCACCTGCTCCCGGTAGGCCCGGATCGGCGCGTCGTTGCGCTCCGGCACCGGGTAGTCGGCGCGCGGGCGGCTCACCCGGTCCCGGGTCATCTCCCGCCCCTCGGCGACCCACTTCTGCCGGCCGCCGTCGAGCAGCCGCACGTCGGCATGGCCGAAGAGGGAGAAGACCCAGAGGGCGTACGCGGCCCACCAGTTGAAGTTGTCGCCGTAGAAGACGACGGTGTCGCCACGGCCGATGCCCTTGGCCGCGCACAGCTCGGCGAAACTCGCGGCGTCCAGGTAGTCGCGGGTGACCTGGTCGTTCAGCTCGGTGTGCCAGTCGACCTTGACGGCGCCGGGGATGTGGCCGGTGTCGTAGAGGAGCACGTCCTCGTCGGACTCGACCACCACGAGGCCCTCGTCGCCCAGGTGCTCGGCCAGCCACTCGGTGGTGACCAGGCGCTGCGGGTCGGCGTAGGACTGGAGGCGGGGATGCGGATCGCTCGGGACAGGCATGATCCCCAAGGTACGCCGGAACGCCGGGGCGCGGCGGTGGGTCAGGCGCGGCGATGCACCAACCGGCCGGCGACCACGGTGGCCCGGCAGGAGCCGTCCGGGTCGAACACCGCGAGGTCGGCCCGGCCGCCCACCACGAGCGCCGGCGGCCGGGTGGCGGGCAGCACCGCCACCTCGCTGCGGACGGCGGCGGCCCGCAACGTCGGGTCGGTGACGTGCGCGTCGAGCACCGCGGCGACGCCGAGCCGGAACAGCGCGTGCACCCGCTCGCGCGGCGTGGGCGCCGGGGGCAGCGGACCGCCGTGCACCGACGCCGGCCCGAGCGTGCCGGCCCACCGCCGCACCCGCACCCCGGGGTACGCGCCGGTCAGCTCACCCAGCGGCGCGACCGCCCCGATGCGGTCGCCGTCGACCAGGACCGCCAGCCCGGGGCGGGGCTCGTCGTCGGGGGTGAGCCGCAGCAGGTCCGCGACGTGGAGGGTGCGCACCCGCTCAGTCGGCGCTTACCGGGCCGAGCACCGGCCGCTTGGCGGTGACGAAGTCACCGGAGGAACGGCCGGTCAGCCGGCGTTTGATCCACGGCGCCAGGTGCTGGCCGGCCCAGCGCAGGTCGGAGGCGCGGGCGGCCAGCCACGGGGTGGGCGCGGGATGCGGCGGCACCAGCAGCCACTCCTCCTCGCAGCCGACGCCGAGGGCGGTGAGGACCTGCGCGGCCACCCGCCGGTGCCCGGCGGCCGACAGGTGCAACCGGTCGGTGCTCCAGAGCATCGGGTTGAGGTAGGTCTCGTCGGAGTAGAGGTCGACCAGGATCGCCCCGTGCCGCTCGGCGACCTCGCCGACCGCCCGGTTGAGCAGCGTCACCCGGGGGGCCACCAGCCGCTGGCCGGGCAGCCGGGCCATCACGTCGGCGAACCGGAACAACACCACGTCGCTGCCCACGCCCCGCAGCCGTTCGACCACCTTGTCGAAGCGCGGGACGAAGACATCCGGATCGAAGGTGCGGCGCAGCACGTCGTTGCCGCCGGCCGCGAACGTGACCAGGTCGGGCCGCATGGCCAGCGCGGCCGGCACCTGTTCGGCCACGATGTTCGGGAACAGGCGACCCCGGATGGCCAGGTTGGCGTAGCCGAAGTCGGGGCCCGCCTCGGCGGCGAGCCGGGTGGCGACCAGATCGGCCCAGCCCCGGTAGCTGCCGTCCGGATACGCGTCGTCCATCCCCTCGGTGAAGCTGTCGCCCACCGCCACGAAGCTGCGCCAACGCACGGCGTCTCCCCTCCGACGTCCCGGCAGAAGTGCGTCGCTCAGTCTGTCACCGCCCGGGCCGCTCCCGCCGCCCCCCGGGGCCGGACGTGGCGGACGTCTCGGCGTCCGGTTCCCGACGACCTCCCGAGCGGACCATGGGCCCGGCCGTCGGCCCCATCACGACTGGGCGTCACCGATCGGGTCCACGCGCCGGACGGCCCCCTCGCCGGGGCGTGGGGGCCGTCCGTGGGTGGGGTCCGTGCGGGGTCAGCCGCCGGCGAAGGTCACCTCGGTGCCGCACTTGGCGCTCTGGTTCAGGCAGGACTTGACCAGCGGTCCGATGCGGGCCGGGTCCCAGGCGTTCATGAAGTCGCCGTGCATGGAGGACGGCTTGCCGGAGGAGAGGCTGAGACCGTTCCCACCCAGCGACTGGTAGTTGACCATGAAGGACAGGTTCGGCACCGCCACCGGGTACTTGCCGGTGCAGACGCCGTTGACCGGGTCGCCCATGTGCGATTTGTGGTCGGGTGAGTCGATGTTCCTGCCGTCCCAGCAGTCCTTGAAGACGAGCTGGAAGATGAGGTTGCCGCCGGAGGCGCAGACCGGCCAGTTGCCGTCGGCACTGCGGCCCGTCTCGGCGCTGCCGGCACACCAGAACTGGTTGCTACCGGCGTTCTTCGGCGTGTCGACCTGCCGCTTGGCGTCACCCTCGACCATTCGCAGGCCGGGCGGGAAGGGCTTGACGGCCGACGGGTCCTTCACCCGCGAGCCGTAGTAGACCCGGAAACTCTTCATCGGTACGGGCTTGCCGTCCTTGCGCAGCTCCGGCGTCCAGTAGGCGCTCAGGTCACCGGGGGCGTTGCAGGTGGTCTTCGAGGAGAGCAGCTCGTCGGTGGTGGTGAAGGCGTCGACCTTCGGGCCGAAGAAGGTGTGCATGTGCGAGGCACCCGGCAGGCCGGGCAGGACGATCGGGTCGTCCGGCGCCGAGTTGGCCAGCTCGCAGTCGGTGTGGAACTCGGGGACGCGAGTGGTTCCCGGCGTCACCGCCTTCGGCTTGATCGCGTCGAAGGCGGCAAGTTCCTGGTTCCACCTGGCCTGGTCGACCGGGACCCAACCGGCCGTCGGCGCGGTCGGGGTAGCCGGGGTGGTCGGCGGCGTCGCCGAGCTGGCGCTCGGCGTGGGCGACGCGCTCGCCGTGGGCGACGCGCTCGGCGTCGCGCCGGTCGCGGAGCCGAACGTGAACCAGTTCAGGTTCACGAAGTCCGACCGGGAGGCGCTCTTCATGACGGCGAAGACGGTCTGCGGGCCCGCCGGCACGCTGGCCGCCGTGGCGCTCGCCGTCGTCCACTTCTGCCAGCCGCCGGTGTGGCTGATCGGGAAGGTGGCCAGCAGGGCGCCGGTCTGCGTGCCGAGGCGCAGCTCGACGGTGCCGCCGTCGGTGTTGTCCGCCGCGACCCGGGCCGTCAGGTCGGTGCCGACGATCGAGATGCCGTCGTACCGCAGCCAGTCACCGTTGGCGAGCCAGCCCACGTTCCGGCCGCCGTCGGCGTCGCCGGTGTTCTCGGTCTGTGCGCCGGACTGCGCCGCGAAAGCCTCCGCCTGGACCCGGCCAGGCACCACGACCTCCTCGGCCTGGGCGCCGGCGACGTAGATGCCGCTGCCGGCCAGGGCCACGGCGACCGCGGAGGCGAGCGTGATTCGAGTGAGGCGGCGGCGCTTGTGCGCCCGGCTGGGCGGTGCGACATGCGCGGGGGGAGTCCGCATTGCCAGTGATTCCTTCGATTCGGTGATGACGCTCCTGTCGAATGGAGTATGTGCACGCCCGTGACCTGCGGCAACGTTCGGAAAAAGGAATTAAGGAAGGGTGCGGACAGGTGCCCTGGTGGCCGCCGCGCCCGCTCCGGATAACAATTTTTTGCCCTCGCATCCTTAATTTCTCATTAATGCCACCACCGCGGGCGGTGACGTCTCCCGGCGGAAAACCGTAATCTGACCTGCCGACGCCGGTCTCCGATAGGAGACGGGCAGCGCGCACGGGCGCTGTTCGGGTCGAGCGCACAGGGAGTGGCACCATGTCGGCAGCCGGTCGGGCGGGACCTGATCCCGGATTGGTCGTCGCGGCCCGCCAGGGCGACCGGCACGCTCTCGACGACGTCGTGGCGGCGTCGCTCCCGCTTGTCTACAACATCGTCGGGCGTGCGCTCCGCGGCCACGCCGACGTCGACGACGTGGTCCAGGAGACTTTGGTACGGGTGATCCGGCACCTGCCCGCCCTCAACGACCCGACGGCGTACCGGTCCTGGCTGGTGGCGATCACCGTCCGGCAGGTGCGCGACTGGGAGCAGCGCCGACGGGCCGCCCTCCACCGCGATGCCGGGCTGGACGTGATCCACGACGTGCCCGACCCCGCGGCCGACTTCGCGGGAATGACGATTCTCCGGCTCGGCCTGACCGACCAGCGGCGTGAGGTCGCCGAGGCGACCCGCTGGCTCGAACCGGACGACCAGGAACTGCTCTCGCTGTGGTGGCTGGAGGAGACCGGCGAGCTGACGCGCGCCGAGATCGCCGAGGCGACGGCTTTGTCACCGGGGCACGTCGCCGTGCGCATCCACCGGATGAAGGAGCAGATCCAGAGCGCACGCGGGGTCGTCCGCGCGCTGCACGCCCGGCCCGGGTGTCCCGACCTGCACATCCTGACGGTCCAGTGGGACGGCAGTCCCAGCCCGCTGTGGCGCAAGCGGTTGGCTCGACACATCCGTGACTGCGCGTTCTGCGGGCACCTGGGCGGCGCGTTCCTGCCGATCGACCGGCTGCTCGCGGGGATGCCGCTGCTGCCCCTTCCGCCCGGCCTCGGCACTCACGTCCCGCCCACGACCGCGCCTCCGGCTGCCCCGCAGACCGTCGGGCCGCCGCCGACCGTCGTCCACCCGGCGGTGCGCGTACCCCGGGGCCTGATGCCGTCCCTCGCCGCGACGGTGGCGGCGGCGGTCGTCGCGATCAGCGCGGTGGTGGTGCTCCTGCCGGCCGATCCGGCCGCCGCGCCACCGGCCGTGCCGTCCTGGGCCGCCGCGCCACCCGCCGCGCCCACCGTCGTCGCGTCCCCGACGACGTCGCCGTCGCCGTCGCCGTCTGTGCGTCCGTCGCCCTCGAAGGCACCGGTGGCGCCGGCGGTGAGCTCCACCCGCAAGGGCGTCGGGGTGTGGAACTTCGCCGGCGTGAGCCAGGCGTTGGCCAACTCGAAGGCCGGTTGGTACTACACCTGGGGCACCCAGCACCCGGGGATCAGCACTCCACGGGGCGCGACGTTCGTGCCCATGATCCGTAGCGCGGAAAACGTCAACGCCGCGGACCTGGCCCGGGCCCGCTCGGCCGGACCCTACCTGCTCGGCTTCAACGAGCCGGACCTGCCCGAGCAGGCGAACATGACCGTCGAACAGGCACTTGACCTGTGGCCGCAATTGATGGCGACGGGCAGCAAACTGAGCAGCCCGGCGGTCGCGTGGGGTGGCGCGGAGCCCCAGGGCTGGCTGGACAGGTTCATGGCCGGCGCCGAGGCCAGAGGTCACCGGGTCGACTTCATCGCTTTGCACTGGTATGGCGCCGACTTCACCACGGCCGCGGCGGTGAACCAACTGCGGCAGTACCTGCAAGCCGTCCACCAGCGCTACCGGAAACCGATCTGGCTGACCGAGTTCGCACTGATCCGCTACGACGGCGGGCGTCAGATCTTCCCCGGTCAGGCGCAGCAGGCGGCCTTCCTCAGCGCGGCCACCGCCATGCTCGGCCAACTCCCCTACGTGCAGCGGTACGCCTGGTTCGGCCTGCCCGCGACCGACAGGGACAGGTCCGGGTTGTTCAGCGACGGCACCAGCGCGACGGCGATCGGCCGAGCGTTCCAGGCCGCACGCTGATGATCGGTTCCGCCCTCAGGGCCCCCGCCTGGCGGATCGCCGGAGTCGTCGGGGCGCTGGCCGCGACGACGCTGGCCGTCGCCCTGACCCGGCATGCGGACCGCGTCGACCAGTCCGCCGCGCCCGCCGCGACGGTCACGCTCAGCGGCACCGACGACGCCTTCATCCAACTGCTGCTGCCGATGGACGACGGAGTTCTCGCGCTGATCGACCACCTCGACACCCGTCAGTCGACCACCGATCCCGCGCTGCGCACCGTCCTCGGTGACGTCCGGACGGCGCACCGCGCCGAGGTGGTGGAGTTGCGAGGGTTGCTGGCCGCCGGCAACGTCCCGGAGCGGAACATCCACGAGGGGCATCAGATGCCCGGCATGGTCACGGAGGAGCGCCTCGCCGACCTGCGCGCCGCCCCCGACGCCGAGGTGCCGTCCCGGGCCGTCGGTCTGCTCCGGGCGCACCTCGAGCAGACCGTCGTGCTGTGTCGGGGTGAGCGGACCGCCGGGGGCAGCCCGCAGGTCAAGGAGCTCGCCGGCCGCATCCAGGTGACGCGGGCCGCCGAGCTGAGCGCTCTGGCGGGTCGGCCCGGCGCGACCGGCGACGCGGTCAACTGACCGGTACGCCGCACCAACGAGTCGAACAGGTCCCGGCTCAGCAGTCGAACACCGACCAGCAGATGTCGTTGCGCAACCGCTGGTCGTCGAGGACCAGGTCGCGGACCGCCGCCGGGAGCCGGTCGCGCTGCCACCGGCACTCCGCACGCCCCGCCGTGTCACCCCGGCCGTCCGGCGCCGCCGCCCGTACCGCCTTGATGGCGTACGCCGCCGCGCCCAGTTCGTGCGCGGCCACGTGGGCGACGGCCCCCGCCTGGCCGGCGGCGTACGCGGCATGGCGCGCCGCCCCACGCAGGTCCCGGGCCGCGCCCATGGCATGACCGCCCGCCGCGCGGGACGTCATCATCGTGACCTCGCCCCGCACCCAGGCCCGGATGTGCGCGATCGCCTCGCGCGGACGCCTGTCGTCGGGTCGGACCGCCTCGAACAGGTCGAGGACGTGCTCCGCGCAGTCGGCGGCCCAGAGCGCGAGCAGCCGGTGGTCGTCGTCGGTGAGCGTCCCGCCGCGACGGATCGTGATGAAGCGGGGATCCCTGACCTTCGGCAGGATCACGAGTCGTCCTCCTCCGCCGCAGTGGTCGGCATCCGCCGCAGGGCGTCGTCGAGGGCGCCCATCAGCCGGGCGACCCGGCTGCTGCCACCGGTCACCGGCGGGTAGCGGCGGAGCACGTCGACGAGCGCCGGGGTGGCACTCCGTCGCGAGCGGTCCAGCAGGGCGGCACCGACCGCCGGGTCACCGCCGGCCGCCAGCTCCCCGATCCGCGCCGCGCTCGCGGCGGCCCGGAGGATGTGACCGACCTGGCTGGCCCGGGCGAGAGGATGCAGGTACGCCGCCGCGGCGGCGTCACCGGCGGATCGCGCGGCCAGGCACGCGGCCTCGGACGGCGCGGACCGGGCCGCCCGGTGTGCCTCGACCGCCGCGACCCGCTGAAGCTTCGTCCGATCGGCACCGTCGACGAACACCCGCGCCGCGTCGACCGCCGCGCGGGGACGCGGATCGGCGGGTACGGCCTGCTCGAAGACCGGCAGGACGTCCTCGGCGTGCGCGACCACGTAACGCGCCACCTCGCGCAGCTCGTCCATGGTCAGGTCGAAGTCACCGGACACGAGTTGTCTGCGCGCTGCCACGTCGAGGAATCGTATCCGCGAAACCTCGTGCCCGGCGGTCAGCTCCGCTCGCCCACACCGCGTTGGTACGGGCCCCAGCCGACGAACCGGTCGAACAGGTCGCGGGGTGTGGGCCCCTCGTGCGGATTGAGGCGGAACAAGTCGTGGGTGGCCTCGTGATACAGCCCGGAGAGGTAGACGGCCAGGTCGACCGGGTGGTCGGCGTACTCGGCCGTGAGCAGCAGCCGGGCCTGGGCGCAGGGCCACGGCGAGCCGCAGGCACGGCAGAGCCACAGTGGCCGGATCGGCAGGTGCGCCGCATGGTCCGGCGGGTAGGCGCGTGGCCGGTCCGGGTGCGGGCCGAGCCGGGGTACGGGGAGACTCATGCGTGACAGTCTGATGAGAACGCCACTACGCTCGGAAGTCGTCGAGACCGGCCCGGGAGCGGATCGGGAAACCGCCGGGCGACCGAGGAGGCCGAGTGGAGAACGAGCCGACCGCCGAGCTGATCCGCGCCCAACTGCGGCGGCTGCGGCTCAAGGCCGAGCTGAGCCAGGAGGAGTTCGGGAAGCTTGTGCACTTCTCCAACTCCCAGGTGTCGGCGGTCGAGCTGGGCCAGCGACCGCTGGACCGGTTCTTCCTGAAGCGGGCCGACGAGGTGCTGGGCACCGGGGGGCTGTTGACGTCGCTGCTCAAACTCGCCGAGCGGGACGGCCAGCCGAGCTGGTTCCGCCCGTGGCTGGAAGCCGAACGCCAGGCCCAACAGTTGCGCTGTTACCAGCCGAGCCTCATTCCCGGGCTGTTGCAGACCGAGAACTACGCCCGGGCGATGATTCACACCGATGACATGCTCGCCGCCGAAGAAGGTGATCGACGCTTGGCGGTCCGGCTCGACCGGCAGTCAGTGCTCACTCGCCCCGATCCGCCCAAGTTCATCGCGGTGATCGAGGAAGCGGTGCTGCGACGGGCGGATGAATCCTTCCGTGGATTGATGAGCCAACAGGTCGCACACCTCATCGACACGAGCGGACTCCCCCACGTCGCCGTCCATGTGATTCCATCCGATGTCAGCCTGCACATCGGACTGACCGGACCATTCACACTCGCTCGTGGTGGCGACGGGGGCTGGATCGGCTACCTGGAGAACCAACTCGGGGGAACGGTGATCGACAATGATGAAAGTGTGGCTATCCTGCTGTCCAGGTGGGAGAGCGTTCGGAGTGAGGCACTGTCTCGCCGCCAGTCGATCGAGCTGATGAAGGAAGTGATCGGGTCATGGAACTGACCGGCGCTGTCTGGAACAAGTCCACCCGTAGCGGCCAGAGTGAGTGCGTCGAGGTGGCGGACAACCTGGTCGGGGTGGTCGGTGTGGTCGGGGTGCGCGACAGTAAGGATCCGGCCGGGCCGGTCCTCACCTTCGCCCCGGACGCCTGGCGCGCTTTCGTGCGGCTCAGCGGGGACCGCGCGTTGCGGTGATCAGCACGCTGTGTTTGCGTACCCGGAAAGCGCCCTCCGCTTCGATGCGGGCCTGGACCACGTCGCGGGCGGCCGACTCCTGCGCGGCGGTGAGTGGCCCGACCATGCTGGCGACGTAGGCGAGGACCGGCTCGACGGTGGGCACCGCCAGGTCGTCGGGGTAACGCTCGACCGCCACGTCGGTGAAGTGGGCCGCGACCCGGGCCGGCGTCGTCTCGGCGGTGACGTCGTTCTGGTGGAACCCGACGGCCAGCTCGGGTCGGCCGATGACCGGGCCGAGCGCGTCCACCTCGACGAGGTGGTCGCGGCCGTTCACGGCGACGGCGAGTCGCCCGCCGGGGCGCAGCACCCGGGCGAACTCGGCCAGCGCCGCGTCGGGGTCGTCCAGGTGGTAGAGCATGTGGTTGGCGATCAGCGCGTCGAAGGCCCCGTCGGCGTACGGCAGGTGGGCGGCGTCGCACCGCTGCACCCGGGCGTCGGGCACATCGCGCAGCCGGTCGCACATGGCTGGTGAGAAGTCGGTCAGGGTGAGCCGGAGCCCGGTCTCGGGGCTGCCCACCTGACGCCACAGCTCACCGGTGCCGGCACCCACCTCGAGCACGTCCCCGACCAGCGGCAGTCGCTCGCCGAGCCAGGCGAACCAACCCTGCGCGCTGGTGCCGTAGGCGTGCAACGCCATGCGGGCGGTGAGGTTGCCGGTAGTGGTCGCGTACTGGCTCACCGCGCGAGCCGACGGTGTGGCGGTCACCTCGGCAGACTACTGCCGGGGCCCCGAATCACCGCACGTGCATGCTCGATGAATGATCGGTCAGAGATAGAGGCAGAACGGGTGGCCTACCGGGTCGAGGTGCACCCGGACGTCGTCCTGGGGTTGGTAGTCGGCGACGGTGGCACCGAGCGACACCGCGAACGCCGAGGCCGCGTCGAGGTCGTCCACCTTGATGTCGAGGTGGAGCATCATCGGCGGGTCGCCCGGTCCGGCCGGCCACACCGGACGCACGTACGCCGGCTCGTCCTGGAACGCCAGCGTGGCACCACCGTCCGGCGGGGCCAGCACCACCCAGTCGTGCTCGTCCTCACGTCGCGGCCAGTCGAGCAGCCGCTCGTAGAAGACGGCCAGTTCCTGGGCGGACGGCGCGTCGAGCACGGTGGACGTCAACGAGAATCGGGGACGCTGAATCATGTGACAGTCCTACCCCGCTGAAGCCGAAACGGATCGCCCGCGCGCCGGTCGTCGCCGTACGCTGCGGCCATGCTGCTTCGCATGTCGACCCTGCTGCTCCGGACCCTGCGCGAGGACCCGGCCGACGCGGAGGTGCCGAGCCACCGGCTGCTCCTGCGCGCCGGCTACGTCCGCCGGGCCGCGCCGGGCGGCTACACCTGGCTGCCGCTGGGCAAGCTGGTGCTCGACCGGATCACCGCGATCGTCCGGGACGAGATGACCGCGATCGGCGACCAGGAGGTGCACTTCCCGGCGTTGCTCCCGGCCGAGCCCTACCGGACCAGCGGGCGGTGGACCGAATACGGGGACGACATCTTCACACTCGTCGACCGCAAGGGCGCCGACCATCTGCTCGCGCCGACCCACGAGGAGCTGGCCGCGCTGCTGGTGAAGGACCTGTTCACGTCGTACCGCGATTTTCCGGTGACGCTGTTCCAGATCCAGACGAAGTTCCGCGACGAGGCGCGGCCCCGGGCCGGCCTGCTGCGCGGGCGCGAGTTCCTGATGAAGGACGCCTACTCCTTCGACCTGGACCCGGCCGGGCTCCAGCAGGCGTACGACCGGCACCGGGCGGCCTACCAGCGCATCTTCCGGAAACTCGGGTTGGACTTCACGGTGGTGCACGCGACGTCCGGGGCGATGGGCGGCTCCGCGTCCGAGGAGTTCCTGGCCGCCACGCCGGTCGGCGAGGACACCTACGTCGGTTGCACGGCCTGCGACTACGCCGCGAACACCGAGGCGGTGGTGACCCGCGCGCCGGCCACCGGTGACCCGGAGGCGCACCCGGCCACGGCGGTGCACGACACCCCGGAGACACCGACCATCGCGTCCCTCGTCGACGTGGCGAACGCCCGCGCGCTCGCCGGCCGCACCGGCTGGACCGCCGCCGACACCTTGAAGAACGTGGTGCTTGCCGTGCGCCGGCCCGGCGTCGAGCAGGCCGAGCTGCTGGTGATCGGCCTGCCGGGCGACCGCGAGGTGGACCTGAAGCGGGTCGAGGCGGTGCTGGCCCCGGCCGCCGTGGCCGTCTTCGACGACTGGGCCGCGCACCCGGAGCTGGTCCGCGGCTACCTCGGGCCGCAGATCCTGGCCAAGCACGGCATCCGCTACCTGGTCGACCCCCGCGTGGTCACCGGCACCACGTGGCTGACCGGGGCGAACGAGCCGGGCCGGCACGCCACCGACGTGGTGTGCGGGCGCGACTTCGTCCCCGACGGCACGATCGAGGCGGCCGAGGTGCGGCCCGGGGATCCCTGCCCGGCCTGCGGTGACGGCGAGCTGACCATGCGGCGGGGCATCGAGGTGGGGCACATCTTCCAGCTCGGTCGCCGCTACACCGACGCGTTCGCGGTCGACGTGCTCGGCCCCGAGGGCAAACCGGTCCGGCCGATCATGGGCTGCTACGGCATCGGCGTGTCCCGGGCGGTCGCCGCCGTCGCCGAACAGCACCACGACGACCGGGGGCTGCGCTGGCCGGCCGAGGTCGCGCCGTGCGACGTACACCTGGTGTCCGCCGGGAAGGGGGCGCAGCTCGACGCGGCGCTTGAACTCGGCGGACGCCTCGCCGCCGCCGGCCTGCGGGTGCTCGTCGACGACCGCACCCACGTGTCCGCGGGGGTGAAGTTCACCGACGCCGAGCTGATCGGCATCCCGCGCGCCGTCGTGGTCGGCCGCCGCCTGACCGACGGGTACGTGGAACTGCGCGACCGGGCCACCGGCGGACGGACCGACCTGCCGGTGGAGGGCGTGGTGGAGCGCCTGCTCGGCGAGGTGGGCGCGACACGCCGCGACGCGGTGTAACGAACGTGCCACCGGGTACCGCTTAAGGATCGACCGAGGCGTTTCGGAGGCTCCCATGTACCGCGTCAGTGACGTGATGACCAAGCAGGTGGTCTACCTTCCCGCGGAGACGCCATTGGACGAGGCGGCCCGGGTGATGAAGGAGTCGGACATCGGCGACGTGGTGGTGACCGACGGCGCCACGCTCGCCGGTGTGCTGACCGAACGTGACATCGTGGTGCGGGCGGTGGCCGAACGCGCCGACCCGGGCACCACCACGATCGGGTCGATCATCACCCGTGAGGTCGTCATGATCGAGCAGCACTGCACCGCGGGCGAGGCCGCCGCGTTGATGCGCGAGCGCAGCATCCGGCGCGTGCTGGTCTGCGACAACGAGCGCAAGCTGGTCGGCATCATCTCCCTCGGCGACCTGGCCTCACAGCCCACCCCCACCGCGTGAAAGGCGGGGCCCCCGCTTAACGCCTGCGGTAGAGGAGGGGCCCCCGCTTAACACCCCGCCCGCTCACCCGGGACGCGGCGGATAGCCTCGACACATGCCCGAGATGCCGACCAAGCTGGCCGAGATCGTCGATGAGTTCGCCTCCGCCCCGCGCGACGTCGTGTTGGAAATGCTGCTGGAGTTCGCCGACGTGATCCCACCCCTGCCCGAGGGGGTGGACCGGGACGACCTGGAGCAGGTCCCCGAGTGTCAGACCGCGTTCTTCCTGCGCGCCGAGGTGCGCCCGGACAAGACCGTGAGCACGGTCTTCGACTGCCCGCCGGAGGCGCCGACCACCCGGGCGTTCGCCGGCATCCTCGCCGACGGGCTAAAGGGCGCGAGCGCCGAGGAGGTGCTGGCCGTGCCGGACGACCTCTACCAGCGGATGGGGTTGGCCCAGGCGATCAGCCCGCTGCGGGTACGCGGCGGCACCGCCATCCTGGCCCGCCTGAAGCGCCAGGTCCGGGAACAGATCTCCTGACCTGCGGGTTGTCGCTGGTCATGGAGATCGAGATCTACGCCGACGTCGTCTGCCCCTGGTGCTGGATCGGCAAGCGCCGGCTGGAGCAGGCCCTGGAGTCGTACGACGGCGAGGTGACCGTCCGGTACCGGCCGTTCCAGCTCGACCCCACGCCGGTCACCGAGCCGAGGCCGCTGCTCGACGCGCTCGCCGACAAGTTCGGCGGCCGGGACAAGGCCGAGGGCATGGCCGCCCACGTCTCCGGCGTCGCCGCAGGTGCCGGACTCGACCTGCGGTTCGACCGGGCGGTGGCGGCGAACACGTTCGACGCGCACCGGCTGGTGCGGTTCGCCACCGAGCGGGGGCGAGCTGCGGAGACGGTGGAGCGGCTCTACCGGGCGCACTTCCTCGACGGCGTCGACGTCGGATCGATCGACGCGCTGGTCACGCTCGCCGGCGAGATCGGGCTGAACGAGACCGAGGCCCGCCGGTATCTGGAGTCGGGCCTCGGCCGCCGCGAGGTCGCCGCCGACCTGAGCGCCGCGCAGCAGCTCGGCGTCTCCAGCGTCCCGACCTTCGTGCTTGCCGGGAAGTACGCGGTGACCGGTGCCCAGGAGCCGGCTACGCTGCTCGCGGCGCTGCGTGAGGTGGCGCAGCGCGAGGCCGCCGCGTGATGTTTCACGTGGAACAAGATCGATGCGGCTGAGCGGTCAGGCCGGCCGGGCCAACTCCTCCACCACCCTGGCCCCGGGCAGCGCGCCGAGCGCCGGCCCGGGCAGGGCGATCTTGCTGTGGCGTACGCCCGATCCGATGATCACGTGGGGAGTGGCGATCACCCGCGCGTCGACCAGGATCGGCCACTCCTCGGGCAACCCGATCGGCGTGATCCCGCCGTATTCCATTCCGGTCAGCTCCACCGCCTCGGCCATCGGCGCGAAGCTCGCCTTGCGCACGTCGAGCAGCTTGCGGACCACGCCGTTCACGTCCGCCCGGGTGGTGGCCAGCACGATGCAGGCGGCGTAGCGGGTTTCGCCACCGCGTTTGCCGGCGACCACCACGCAGTTGGCCGACTCCTCCAGCCCCACCTCGTACGCCGCGCAGAAGGCCGCGGTGTCGGCCAGGTCGGCGTCGATCGCCGCGACAAGCACCTCGTCCACGTCGACCGGCGCCTCGTCCGGCCACCGCTCCACCGCTGCGGCGACCGGCGGCGCCAACAGGTCCAGCCGGCCCCGGGCCGGCTCCGTCTTCAGCGTCCCCATCACGGATGCGATCCTTGCACCCGCGCCGGCAATCCGCTCGCCGCGCTGTTAATAGGGGCCCCCGCCTATACCGAATCCGTTAAGAGGGGCCCCCTCCTTACACCTCGGTGAGGTGCCGCCGTTGCAGCGGCTCGGGACGGTTCGCCTCGGCGTCGGCGATCCCGTGTCGGACACCGACCCGGATCACCCCGTAGAGGAAGACGAAGCCGAACACGTACAGCACCACGGTGACCGCCAAGACCAGCATGAGGTCACGGTAGGCCGCCCCCGGACCCGATCGGATCTCATCTTCGGCCGGTTCCCCCGTACGTGTCCGCGAGGTAATCGGCCCAGGTACGCGCACCTGTGGGCGTGGCGGTCGTGGTGAGCCCACCGGCGCGCAGTTCCCGGCCGAGCCGCCCGGGGATCCGGACCGGCAGCAGCGGCCGTCGCGACCGGCGGGCCGCTAGCCAGCTCCGGGCCGCCTCGTCGAAGCGGAGCACCTCCGGCCCGCCGAAGTCCTCGACCCGGCGCGACGGCCCGGCGGCGAGCAGGGCCACCAGCCGGTCCACCACCTCGCCCGGGTCGACCGGCTGGGCGAGCACGGCCCGGTCCCCGATCACCGGGCCCAACCGGCTCGCGCCGCCCAGCAGGCCGGCCAGGAACTCGGGGAACTGAGTTGCCCGCAGCACGCTCCAGGGCACCTCTCCGGCGGCCACCACCTGCTCGGCCGCGAGCTTGTGCCGGTAGTAGGACAGCGGCACCCGGTCGACGCCGACGATCGAGACGTATGCCAGGTGCCGCACCCCGGCGTGCCCGGCGGCGACGGTCAGCCGGCGGGTGCCGAGCACGTCGATCCGGTGGGTGTCCCGGTTCGGCGACGAGGCCAGGTGCAGCACCGCCTCCATCCCGGCGACCGCCTCCGCCAGCCCGGCGCCGGTGGCCAGATCGGCCGGCAGCCACTCGACGCCGTCCCCGGCGCCGTAAGCGACGCCGCCACCGGCAGCGCCCCCACCAGCAGCGCCGTCGCCAGCAGCGCCGTCGCCAGCAACGCCGCCACCACCACCAGCACGGCCGCCGGTGGCGGGTCGGCGACTCACCGCGCGGACGGTGAATCCCGCGTCCCGCAGCCGCGGCACCGCCACCCGTCCGAGCCGTCCGGTCGCCCCGGTCACCAGCACCCGCATCGTCACATCCTCCCGCTCGTGTCGCCGGCCGTCGGGTCCGCACCGAAAGCCGCTCCCGACAAGGGACGGAACGCCGGCACCGATCGTGACGGCCCGACGAGCCGCCCACCCACACGAGCGCCCCACCCGGACGAGCGCCCCACCCAGACGAGCGCCCCCACCCAGACAAGCGGCCCGCTCAGAAGACCGACCCGCTCAGACGAGCGGCCGGGGCACCACGCGCCCGGCGAGCAGCAGGCCGAGCAGGCCGCAGCCGGCCGCGACGGCGAGCGTGGCCGCGTAGCTGGCCGGACCGGGCGACGACCCGGTGGCCAGCACCGCCCCGGTCAACGCCAGCACGACGGCGGCGGCCAGCGAGTCGCCCAGTTGCAGCGCCGAGGAGTTCCGGCCCTGCTCGGCCGGGGCGGACAACTCCAGGGTGAGCACCGACAGCGAGGGATAGAGCAGGCCCATGCCGAGGCCGGCGACCGCCCAGGCGAGCACCGCCGCCGCCACCGGCACGCCCGGCAGCAGCGCCGACGCGACACCGGCCGTGCCGGCGGCGATGCAGGCCGATCCGGCCCGGGGCAGGCTGGCGGCGGAGCGCGGCGTGGGGATCCGGCCCTGGATCCACGAGCCCACCGACCAGGAGAGCGCCCCGACGGTGAGCACCAGCCCGGCACCGGTGGGCGTGAAGCCACGTTCCCGGGAGAACATCAGCGGGATCACCACCTCGGCGCCGACGAACGCCGCCGAGGCCAGCCCGCGCAGGCCGATCACCGTCGGCAGCCCGCGCGCCGCCCGCAGGAAGCCCGACGGCAGCAGCCGCGGCACGCAGGCGAGCAACCCGGCCAGCGCCACCCCGATCAGCCCGGCGGCGAGCGCGCCGCGCTGCTGCCCCCCGTAGTGCAGCAGCGCGGCGCTCGCCCCCGCCCCGCAGGCCCAGCCCACCCGGGCGAGCGCGCCGGCCGGCGGTCGGGTCGGCACGGTGGCGGCGAGCGTCCGCAGCCCCGGCTGGATCAGCAGCACCGCCGGCACCGCGACCACCGGCACCGCCAGGAACACCCAGCGCCAGCCCAGGTGCTCCACGATCAGGCCGGCAAGCGCCGGCCCGACGAGCGACGGCACCACCCAGGCCGCGGCGAAGGCGGCGAACATCCGCCGCCGCAACCGCTCCGGGTACGCGTGCCCGACGATCACGTAGAGCGCCACCGAGAGCAGGCCGGAGCCGAAGCCCTGCACCACCCGCCCGGCGACCAGCACACCCATGCGGTCGGCGGCGCCGGCCAGCGCCAGGCCGGCGACGAACCAGGCCACCCCGTGCCACATCGCCGGCCGTGGTCCGCGCGCGTCGCACCAGATGCCGGAGGCGACCATCGCGACCACGCCGGAGGCGAACGACCCGCCGAAGGCGAGCGCGTACAGGCCGAGCCCGTCCAGGCTGCGCGCGACCGTCGGCATGGCGGTGCCCACGGCGAGGGCCTCGAACGCGAGCAGCGACACCAGGGCGACGCTGCCCACCGTCATCGCCCGTAGGCCCGGCGACCACAAACCGGTGGCGGCGGTCTCCGACGGGGCGGTGGCGGTCGTCATGGGCTCCAGCCTGTGCCCTCAACCGTGGTTGAGGTCAACTGTGGGCCCGGTCTCGTCAGGCGGTCTCCAGCGCCTCGCCGATGCCCTTCGCCAGGCCGGAGGCGTGCTGGTCGGCGAGGACGTGCCCGGCGGTGATGACCAGGGCCAGCGGCCATTCGATGACCTGGAGCGCGGCGAGCACCCCGATGCCGGCGTAGTAGGCCAGCTTGTCCGGCGGGGGCACCGCCACCTCGCCCAGCAGCGGGAGGTCCACCCGGCGGCTGTACGCCCGGATCGTCTCCCGTGCTCCGCTCAGGTCTCGCGTCAGCGTGCTCATCCCTGCCTCCCCCGGTCACGACGACGGCATCGACCCGCCCGGCATTCCACCGACCCCGGCGTCCATGCGCGGGGCAGCGGGGAAACTTCCCCCACTCCGGGGGCATAACGGACGCCGCGCCGGGAAGTCGGGCCGCCGGGACGAGTCCGGGAGGCGAGATGGCGTACGGGTTCGCCGGTCTCCTGCTGTCGCCGGCCGCCGTGCCGGACGCCGTCGCGCGGGTGGCGCGTACCGTCGGGTCGGCCCTGCCCGGGGCCGCCGTCCCGCCCGCCGTCACCGGGGCGGCCGGGAACGTGGGCGCGGCGACCACCCGGTTGGCCCGGCTGGCGAACCTGGCCCGGCGCCGGGTGTGGTCCCGGGACGGCCGGCACCACATCGAGGTGCACGGCGTCTGCCAGGACGGCGGGGACCGGTTGGCCCGGCAGGTCGAGGCGGCGCTGGAGGCGGTGCCGGGGGTGACCTGGGCCCGGGTGAACGCGCCGTCGGGCCGGGTGGTGGTGGCGACCGGGGAGCCGGCGCCGAGGCTGCGGGACCTGATCGACACGGTGGCGCGCGCCGAGCAGGCCTGCCCGTTCGAGCCGGACCCGGAGATCCCGCCGCCGCATCCGCCGGAGGAGGGTCCGCGCACCCCCCGTACGCTCGGCGCGCTTGCCTCCGACGCACTTGGCCTGACCATCTCCGCGGCCACCCGGATCCTGCCGTTCACCCCGGTGCCCGGCGAGGTGGCCGGTCTGCTGAACGCGATCGACCTGCATCCGAGGTTGCACGCGCTGGCCGACCGTGGCCTGCGCGCCGACCCCCGCGCCGAGGTGCTCTTCCCGCTCGCCGAGGCGGTGGTGCAGGGCCTCACCGGCGGCTGGGCCGGCATCGTGCTCGACGGCGCGCAGCGGGTGGTGCAGTGGGGTGAGGCGCGGGCCCAGCTCGCCGCGTGGAGTCGCGCCGAGCCGGGGTTGACAGGTGACCCGGACCGGGCGGTCGCGCGGGTGCCGGACGGCGAGCGGCCCTGCCCGGTCCCGGACGGCCAGGTCGAACGCTACGTCAAGCGCGCGCTCACGGCCGGCGCGGCGGCGGGCGCGGCGGCGATCCCGGTGGCCGGCGGCAAACGCGCCGCCGCGCTGGCGCTGTCCGCGCTGCCCAAGGCGCCGGGCAGCGGGCGCGAGGGGTACGCGGCGCAGCTCGGCCGGATGCTGGCCCGGCGCGGTGTGATCGCGATGGACCGTAGCGTGCTGCGGGAGCTGGACCGGATCGACACGGTGGTGCTGGACGCCGCGGTGCTCGGCTCCGACCGGGGCGTGCTGTCCGACCTGGCGCCGCTGCCCGGCGTCGACACCCGGCAGGTGGCCGCCCGGGCGTTCGCCCTGTTCGACCCGGCCAACCCGGACGCGGTACGGACCGACGACGGTTGGCGGCTCGGGCCGCTGGACCGGCTCGACGCCTCGCATCCCGGGGACACCCCGGACAGCGAGCGGCTGCGGTCCCACGGTGGGCGGCTGCTCGGGCTGGCCGAGGGCGGGCGGCTCGCCGCGGTGCTGCGGGTCGAGCCGGAACCCGCCCCGGGGGTGGAGGCGCTTGTCTCCGCAGCCCGTCAGGCGGACGTCCGGCTCGTGGTCGGCGGCGGCGAGGACGGCCGGTACGACTTCGCCGACCGGCACGTACCGGGCGGGTCCCGGCTCGCCACCGCCGTCCGTGACCTGCAACGTGAGGGCGCGGTGGTGCTCGTGGTCTCGGGGCGCCGGTCCGCGCTCGCCGCCGCCGACTGCGGTCTCGGCGTGTCCGCGCCGGACGACCTGCCCCCGTGGGGCGCGCACCTGCTGGTCGGCGACGACCTGCGGATCCCCGCCCTGCTCATCGACGCGGCCGGGGTGGCCCGCCGGATGACCGGGCAGAACATCAGGATCGCCATGGCCGGCAGCGGGCTCGGCGCGCTCGGCGCGTTCACCGCCGACCGGCGGCTGCTTCCCGGCCGGACCACGGCGGCGGTGAACGGTGCCGCGATGGTCGCCTTCGGGCACGGCGTCGTCCGGGCACACCGGTTGCCGGACCGCGCCGGCACCCCGACGCCGGCGCTCACCGCCTGGCACCTCATGCCGGTGGAGACCGTCCTGAACCAGCTCGACAGCCGACCCGCCGGGTTGACCGACGAGGAAGCGGCCGGGCGTCGGGGTGCCGGGGCCGGCGACGGGCACGGGCCGGTCGCGCTCCTCCGCGCGTTCGTCGACGAGTTGTCCAACCCGCTCACCCCGGTGCTGGCGGCCGGCGCGGTGCTCTCCGCCGCGTTCGGCTCGCTCGTCGACGCGGCGCTCGTCGGCGGCCTGGTCGGCGGCTCCGCCCTCGTCGGCGCGGTGCACCAGCGCAACACCGAACGCTCCCTGGCCGAGTTGCTGTCCCGCTCGGCCGTCACCGCCCGGGTGCGGCGCGACGGCACGGAACGGGTGGTGCCGGCCGAGGACCTGGTGCCCGGCGACGTGATCAGCGTCAGCTCCGGTGACGCCGTACCGGCGGACTGCCGGGTACTGACCAGTGACGGGCTGGAGGCCGACGAGTCGTCCCTCACCGGTGAGTCGCTGCCGGTGGCCAAGAACCCCGAACCGGTGGTCGCCGCGGCGATCGCGGAGCGGCACTCGATGCTCTTCGAGGGCACCACCGTGGCCGCCGGGCACGGCACCGCCGTGGTGGTGGCGACCGGTGCGCAGACCGAGTCGGGGCGGAGCCTGGCGCTGGCCCGGCAGGCTCCACCGGCCAGCGGGGTGGAGGCGCGGCTCGGCAAGCTGACGAACGCCGCCGTGCCGCTGGCGGCCGGCTCGGCGATCGCGGTGGCCGGGGCGGGGCTGCTCCGGGGCGTACCCCTGGCCGAGACGGCGGCGACCGCCGCGAACCTGGCCGTCGCGTCGGTGCCGGAGGGGCTGCCGTTCCTGGTCAGCGCCGCGCAACTGGCGGCGGCGCGGCGGCTGGCCGAGCACGGCGCGTTGGTCCGCAACCCGCGCACCATCGAGGCGCTGGGCCGGGTGGACGTGCTCTGTTTCGACAAGACCGGCACGCTCACCGAGGGGAAGCTGCTGCTGGCCGGCGTGGGCACCGGCGACGACAGGTACGCCCCGGCGGACCGCCTCGACGGCCCGCTCCGGTCGACGCTTGCCGCGGCGCTGCGGGCCACCCCGGCGGCGGCCGACCCGGAGGAGCTGCCGCAGCAGACCGACCGGGCGGTACGCCGGGGCGCGAACACGGCCGGCGTGGCCGAACACACCGGGGCGGCGGGCTGGACCGCGACGAGCGGGCTGCCGTTCGAGCCGTCCCGGGGCTACAGCGCCACGGTCGGCCGCACCGGCGACGGGTTCCTGCTGAGCGTGAAGGGCGCGCCCGAGTCGGTGCTGCCGCGGTGCGCGTCCCGGCGTACCGCCGGGGGTGACCGGCCGTTGGACGCGGCGGGCCGGGACGAGGTGCAGGCCATGCTTGCCGGTCGGGCCGGCGCCGGGCACCGCGTCCTCGCCGTGGCCGAGTGTTCGGTGTCCGTCGACGCGGTCGCCGACGAGCAGGTCGACGGGCTGGTCTTCGTGGGTTTCCTGACCCTCGCGGACGGGGTGCGGGAGAGCGCCCGGCCGGCGGTGGAGCGGATCCGCAAGGCGGGCGTGCACACCGTCATGATCACCGGGGATCATCCGGCCACGGCCGAGGCGATCGCCGCCGCCATCAGCCCCGACCACGGGCAGCAGCGGGTGGTGACCGCCGCCGACCTGGACCGGCTGGACGACGCCGCGCTCGCGGAACGGCTGATGGCCACCGACGTGGTGGCCCGCTGCACGCCCACCCACAAGGTACGGATCATCCAGGCGTTGCAGCGCCGGGGCCGGACCGTGGCGATGACCGGGGACGGCGCCAACGACGCCCCGGCGATCCGCCTGGCCGACGTCGGCATCGCGCTCGGCCAGCGCGGCACACCGGCCGCCCGCGTCGCCGCCGACCTGGTGGTCACCGACGACCGGCTGGAGACGATCATCGCCACGCTCGTCGAGGGACGGGCCATGTGGTCCTCGGTGCGGCACGCCCTGAGCATCCTGGTCGGCGGCAACCTCGGCGAGATCGCGTTCAGCGTGCTCTCCGCCGCCTCGACCGGCCGGTCCGCCCTGACCGGGCGACAACTGCTGCTGGTCAACCTGCTCACCGACCTCGCGCCGGCGCTTGCCATCGCGGTCCGCCCGCCGGCCGACGACCGCACCGACCACCTGCTGCGGGAGGGGCCGGACTCGTCGCTCGGCGCCACCATGACCCGGGAGATCGGGCTGCGGGCCGCGGCGACCACGCTCGGCGCGACCGCCGGTTGGACGCTGGCCCGGTGGACCGGCACGCGACGCCGGGCCGGCACCGTCGCGCTCGCCTCGCTGATCGGCACCCAGCTCGGCCAGACGGTGCTGGCCGGCGGCACCAGCCCCACCGTGCTGGCCGCCACCGCCGCGTCGGTCGGCGTGCTGGTCCTGGTGGTGCAGACGCCCGGGGTCAGCCAGTTCTTCGGCTGCACCCCGCTCGGACCGGTGGGGTGGACCATCGCGACCGGCTCGGCGCTCGGCGCGACGTTCGCCAACGGCGCGTTGACGAAGCTGGTGGACCGCCTGCCGCAGCCGGGCTCGTCCTGACCGGCGCTCAGTGCCAGGTGGCGGCGGCCCGGCGCAGCCGGTCGTTGACCGCCCGGCCGACACCCGCGTCGGGCACCGGCTCGGCGACGATCTCGGTCACCCCGGCCGCGTCGAGCCGGTGCAGCGCGTCGAACAGGCGCGCGGCTGCCGCCGTCAGGTCCCCCGAGGGCGAGAGCACCTCCACCGCCGCCCAGTCGCCGTCCGCCGGTGGCTCCCGGAAGGCCAGGAATCCCCGCCGGCCGCCGTCGTGCTCGCCCGCCGCACCCAACCGCAGCGGGGTACGCGGGGCGTAGTGCGCGGCGAGCGTGCCGGGCGCGACCGGCCGGCCGGAGCTGCCCTGGCGTACCTCGACCGGGCCGACCGCCTCGACCAGCGCCTCGACCGGCAGCGCGCCCAGTCGCAGCACCACCGGTCGATCGCCCCGGGCGTCCACGATCGTCGACTCGATCCCGCAGCGGGTGGGCCCGCCGTCGAGCACCACGTCCACCGCCCCGCCGAGCCCGGCCACCACGTGCTCGGCCCGGGTCGGGCTGAGCTGGCCGAACCGGTTGGCGCTGGGCGCGGCGACCGGCACGCCGGCGGCGGCGATCAGCGCCCGCGCGGATGGTTCGTCCGGCACCCGGACGGCCATGGTCTCCAGGCCGGACGTGACGATCGGCGGGATCGCCGCGGGCCGGTCCACGATCAGCGTGAGCGGGCCGGGCCAGAACCGTTCCGCGAGCGCGGCCACGGCCGGCGGCACCGCGCCGACGAGCGCGGTCAGGTCGGCGGCGTCGGCCAGGTGGCTGATCAGCGGATCGAAGCTGGGCCGGGCCTTCGCCTCGAAGATCCGCGCCGCGGCGTTCGCGTCGAGCGCGTTCGCGCCCAGCCCGTAGACCGTCTCGGTGGGGAAGGCGACCAGCCCGCCGGCGCGCAGGACGGCGGCGGCCTCGTCGATGCCGCGGTCGGCCGGCAGGACGCGCGGGGATCCGGTGCTCACGCTGCGACGCTAGCCTGCGCCGCCCGCCGGCCCCGGCGCGACCCCGGTCGGTGTGCCCGTGCCGGGGTTCAGTCCCGCTCGTCGGCCGCGTCGGGAAGGCTCGGCGCGTCGGTGGGGTAGAGGCCGGCGGCGAAGCCGTACACCTGGTCACCGGCGCGGGGGATCTGCGCGAACCGCCGGGCCAGCGCCTGTACCTCGGCCCAGAACTCGCGGACGTCCTCGATCGGGATCCGCGCGTGCACGAGCGTGCAGCGCAGCTCGTCGGCGGCGTGGGCGGCAGCCGCCTCGGCCGCGGCCTCGGCGAGCCCGTTGATCCGGGCGACCACCTGTTTGTCCTCCGGCCGGCTGAGCGCGCCGACGTAGAAGGTGCGGGCCACCCGGCCGTAGAAGCGTTCCTCGATGGCCCGGACCCGGCGGGTGCGGACCACGCGCAGCAGCCCGGCGTCGACGAGCTGGTTCACGTGGTAGGCCACGCTGCTCTTCGGCCGGTCCACGGCGCGGGCCAGCTCGTTGACCGTGGCGGCGCGCTCCAGGAGCAGTTCCAGGAGCGTGCCGCGCAGGGGGTCGGCGAGCGCGCGCAACTGCTCGGGGGCGGTGACCACGAGCAGGTCGTCGAGGTCGTAATCGGGGACCCGCTGATTGACCGACATTTCTCGACCGTTCTAATATTCTGGTTCGTTCGATGATTCTGGTCCGACAGTCAGGAGTCTAGAGATGGCCGAGATCCTCCTCTTCCACCACCTTCAGGGACTCACCGAGGGCGTCCGCGCCCTCGGTGACGCCCTGCGCGCCGGGGGGCACACCGTGCACGCCCCGGACCTCTTCGACGGCGAGCGGCCGGCGAGCATCGAGGAGGGCTCGGCGCTCACCAAGCACATCGGCCGTGACGTCCTCGACCAGCGCGCCGACCAGATCGCCGCCGACCTGCGCCCCGACCTCGTCTACGCGGGCGTCTCGTGGGGCGCCGCCATCGCCCAGCGGCTCGCCCAGACCCGGTCCGGCGCCCGGGCCGCCCTGCTCTACGAGGCGTGCCTGCCGGTCACCGGCGAGTGGGCCATCGGCCCCTGGCCCGACGGCGTGGCCGTGCAGGTCCACGGCATGGAACGGGACCCGTTCTTCGGGCTGGAGGGCGACGTCGACGCCGCCCGCGAACTGGTCTCGATCGTCGGACCCGAGCGGGGCGAGCTGTTCGTCTACCCGGGCGACCGGCACCTGTTCACCGACAGCTCGCTCCCGTCGTACGACGCGGAGGCGACCACGCTCGTGGTGAGCCGCAGCCGCGACCTCCTCGGCCGCCTGGGCTGACGCCGCTACTTGTACTGCGCGATCTGGATCAGGTTGCCGCAGGTGTCGTCGAACACGGCGGTCGCCACCGGCCCCATGTCGACCGGCTCCTGCGTGAACAGCACGCCGAGCTGCCGCAGCCGGTCGTGCTCGGCGGCGACGTCGTCCACCGCGAACTGGGTGAACGGGATGCCGTCACCCGCCAGCGCCTCCTTGAACGCCTTGGCGGCCGGATGGGCGTCGGGTTCCAGCAGCAACTCGACGCCGTCCGGCGCCTCGGGCGAGGCGACCGTCAGCCAGCGGTGCTCGCCGGTGGGCACGTCCGTCTTCGGTACGAAACCCAGCACCTCGGTGTAGAAGCGCAACGCCTTGTCCTGGTCGTCGACGTACACGCTCGTCAGATTGATCCTCATGGTGTCTCCTGTGTGGGTTCGGACCTGAGCCATCGCTCGGTGATGGACCGCAGCGGCCGGGTGTCGAGGTGGTGGAACTTGTAGCGACCCTGCCGCCGCGTGACGATCAGGCCAGCGGCCTCCAGCACGTCGAGATGCTGGGAGATCGCCTGCCGGGACGACCCCACCTGGTGCCGGGTGGCCAGCCGGCCGCAGATCTCGAACAGGGTCTGACCGTCGCGTTCGGTCAACTCGTCGAGGATCAGGCGGCGGGTCGGGTCGGCCAGCGCCTGGTACAGGTCGCCCACGCGACAACTATAGGCAAGTCTCTACTTGCCTATCAAGGCGTGGTCACCGCGTCGCCGCGCGTCGTTCCCACTGCGGCGACGACCCTCCGTTCACGGTCCGACCGAGGTGGCCGACGGCGGGGGCTCCGCCGTGTGTTCCACCACCCAGCGGGACTGCGCCCCGTCCCAGCTCACCACCGCCCAGCCGGAGCGGTCGACCGGCAGGCGTACGTTCTCCAGGCGGGCGGCCATCACCGGGGTGACCCGTTCCGGCAGTTGGAGCACCACCCGCGCGTCACGGGCGGCGAGGCTCACGACGCCGGCCTCGTGCAGCTCGGCTCGCGCCTTGCGGCGGTTGCGCCAGGGCAGCCGGTCGCTGATCGCCTGGTAAGCGTCCTCGCCCGCCTTCGTCGCCACGGCCTGCAGGAAGGGCAGCAGAGCGGAGCCGGCCAGCGCGCCGAGTATGAGTTCGGTGGCGCCTCGGTCGGCGTCGTCTCGTCGATCGGTCACGCTGGTCATGGTGTCATGGGCCGACATGGATGTAAGGCGCCCACAACCCCGCCCCATGTGAGGTCCGCAGTTCACGCAAGGTCTCGTGCAGGGCGGTGGCCGCGTCGTCGGCCGCGCCCAGGCGGGCATAGAACCCGGCTGCCACCTCCGCCGCGAAACTGTCCTTGATCGACCAGAGAGTGCCGATCACGTGCCGGAACCCGGCGATGTGGAACGCGCCGGCCACGTGCAGCGCCTCGTCGTTGAGGTCCTCGTGCGGAACGCCGGTGTCGCAGGCCGAGAGGTAGGCGACGGCCGCGTCGTCCAGACGCAACCGGGCGATGTCCGCCACGGTGAGCTGGTCCTGGAGGACGAGGTGACCGTCGGCCGAGCCGTCCGCGGCGCTGACCGCGTGGCAGGCGAAGTGCGCCCAGGAGTGGTGCGGGAGCGCATCGAGCACGGCCCGGCGAACCGCGTCCTCGCCGGTCAGGACCCGGCCTGGCGGCAGCGTCGCGGTCTCCGCCAGCACGTTCGGCAGCGGGGGCAGGCCGGGCGTGGTGGGCATGCTGACGACGAGGGGGTCGGACACCGGGCCGACCGGCGGCGCCCGCCACGCCGTGACCAGGCTCCGGACCGTCGGCGCATACGAGGAGACGACCCGGTCGGCCACGGCGGCGTGCAGCGGCAGCGTGGTGAGCGGACCGGTCGGCACCCACCACAGCCGGCTACCCGGCGGCGGAGCCAGGGCGTCCAGCACCGGACCGGCCACCTCGCTCCGGAGCCATTCCAGGGTCTCGTCCACCCGCTCGGCGACCGCCCCCCGGAACCGCAGAGCCCGCTGCGTCACCTCGTCGAGGGTCAGCCGCAGCGGCAGCACCCGGATGCCGCCGTCGATCAGCAGGGCGTCACAGCGCAGACCGCTGATGTTCAGCACGACAACCGGGCCGTGGCCGGCGGTCGCCGCGATCAGGTCGTCCGCCGGCGGTGGCCGCAGGAACGCGGCGAAGCCCGGCTGCGCCCGGATCTCCTCGATCAGCGTGTCCCAGTCGGCGGCAAGGGCGTGCCGGTCCTCGCCGGGCAGTTCCGGGCCGGCGTCGGCACTCGCGCTGAAACCCACGCCCTCCGGCCGGTCCAGCGCGGCGCGCAACGCCACGAACCGCTCGGCCAGCTCCGGGCGCAAGCCGGTCAGCTCCGTACGGGTGTCGAGCGCCTGGCTGAGCAACACCCCCCGGCCGTGTTCCAGCAGGCGCAGCGCGTCCACCGGATCACCCGCCTGCACGGCACACGCCGCGGCGTCCCGGGCCAGGCCGGACAAGGAGGCGAGCTGCCGCTCCCGGTCGGCGTGGGTGACCTGGCGCGGAACCGTGCGGGAGAGCAGCGTCACCGCCAGGTCGAACGCACGCCGCGCCTCGGCCAGGCCGGCGCCGTTCAACGCCGTGTTCGCCCACTGCCAGGCCGCGGTCACCCGGGCCCGCACCTGGACGGCGGGGTCGGTCGCCAGCCGCCGGAACACCTCCCGCGACTGGTCCCAGGCGGCGTCGTCGCCGGACGCCGCCTGGAACGCGAGCGCCCAACCCAGGTTGAGCAGCGTGTCGGAGCGCAGATGATGCCCGTCCGGGGTGGCGGCAGCCGCCTCCCGCGCCAGCTCGACCATCCGACCCCCCGGCCGTCCGCGCATCGCTTCCATCCGCCGGATACCGCTGAGGGTGAGCAGCCGTTCGGTGCGATTGGGATGCCCCTCCGGCGTGGCGTCGACCGACTTCTGCGCCAGGTCAGCGGCTTCGGACAGATCGGCCGGCCGGCGCCGCGCGGTGTACCGGTCGAGCAGCACCAGCGCGAGGTTGGCCTCGAACCGTGGCCGCAACGGGTGCCGCGGTGCCGCGGCGAGAGCGGCGCGGCCCTGCTCGACCGCCTCGTCCAGCAGGGCCCGGTCCCGGCCACCGGTGGACCGGTAGCGCAGCCGCAACATCTCGGACAGGTTGGACCGCATGCCGGCCAGCCCATCGCCGGGCGGGGCAGTCCGTACCGCCTCGCGGATGCAGTCGACGGCCTCCGCGAGCGCGGACGAGTCGTCGTGCCGCAGCGACAGCGCGAGCAGCCCGTCGGCCAGGTTGCTCAGCCGCCACGCCCGCTGCGGGTCGCCGGCCCTGGTGGCCGCGATGGCGGCACGTACCTCCGCAACCGACTCGACCAGGTCGGCCTCGTCGCCGGTGCGCCGCCACCGCAACCGCAGCACCCCGGCCAGGTTGGCGTGGATCGACGGGATGGCCGGCGTGCGCTCGTCCGGGTACATCGCGAGCGCCTCCCGGAACAGCCGGATCGCGCTGTCGAGATCACCAGGACCGCCGAACCGCTCGTACCGCGACCACAGCGCCGTGCCGAGCCCGTTCATCGCGGCGCTGCGCACGTCGACGTTGTGCGCGTGGTCCAGCACCCTGCCGAAGAGCGCGACCGCCGACTCCAGATCGGAAAGCCGGCCCGTTTCCTCGTACGCGGTGTGGCGCCTCCCGGCCTCCACGCACGTGACGACCAGCGCCTGATACAGCGGTGACCCCCAGGGGTCGGGGATGCCGCTCAACGGCTCGGAGGGCCGTCCGGCTCATTTTCCAACCGGTGGGCCAACGCCTCACCAAGCGGCCCACCGGCACGCCGGAACCACTGCGCGGCCTCCTTGTTGCGGCCCTGGGACATCAGGGTGGTCGCCAGGTTGGCAGCGGCGTCGCTGTTGCCCGCCTCGGCGGCTCTGCGATACCACTCGGCCGCCTCGTCGATCTTGCCGTCGAGCTTGAGGCGGTTGCCGAGCCGGTTCATCTCGACCGGGTCGCCACCCGACGCCGCCTGCCGAGCGGCGGTCTGGGAGGGCAACGGCATGATGGAGAACTGAGACTCGGACGGCGTTTCACGCTTGCGCCTGCGACCGAACATGGCGGACACCTCCGGCCCGAGTGTCGCACGGGGACACCAGCAGGTGGGGCCCACGAACGCCTTTCGGACACAGGGCTGCCGAGTAGGTCCGGACTGGGGCGAGCTCGGGTCGCGGTTGTCGGCCTCGATAGGGTTCTGCGTTCGGGGCCACATAACCTTCGTAGGCTGACCGTAGTGCGGCTCAGTCCTCGCCGTTGACGGGCGGTTCGCGGTCGCTGCCGCAGAAATCCGCAGCTTCTGCATGAGATCCAACTTCCGCTGTACGCGCCGCCGATCCTGCGGCCACAGGTTGGGCAGGCCGTGCGGAGCGCACCGGAGTGTCCTTCTCTGCGGTGGACAACGCGCTCGCGGTGGGCGGGGACGCGGCCGGAAGGTCGACCCGGAGCAGCGCGCCCCCGCGGGTGGAGCGGGCGACGATGGCCCGGCCGCCGTGGGCTTCGACGACCCGCCGCACGATCGACAGCCCCAGACCGGATCCCGGCAACGCCCTGGCGCTGTCGGCCCGGTAGAACCGGTCGAACACCCGAGGCACGTCGGGGCCGTCGATGCCCGGTCCGGCGTCGTCGACCTCGAGCACCGCCGACTCATCGACGGCACGGAGCCGGACCTGGACCGGCTGCTCCGCGGGGGACCACTTGCCGGCGTTGTCGACAAGGTTGAGCACCGCCCGCTGCAGCGCGGCCGGACGCCCGCTCACCCACACGGAGCCTACGTCCAGCGCGACCTGGATGTCGGGCGTGCGCGAACGCGCCCGGGCCACCGCGGCCACCACTACGTCGGCGAAGTCGAGCAACTCGGTGCTCTCGTCGCTGACGTCACCGCGTGCCACCTCGGTCAACTCGGCGGCAAGGGTGCTCAACTCGGCCACCTGAGCGCCGAGATCGTTGAGCAGCCGGGTCCGGCTCTGCGCCGGCAGAGCGCTGTCCAGGGTGCCGCGGCGATCGAGGCGGATCAGCAGCTCGACGTTGAGGCGCAGGCTGGTCAGCGGGGTTTTGAGCTCGTGGGAGGCGTCCTCGGCGAGCAGCCGCTGAGCCTGCCGGGAGTCCCGCAGCGCGGCGAGCATGTCGTTGATCGACTGGATCAGCTGCCGGATCTCCCCGCCGCCTTCGGCCGGGATGGAGGCGTCGAGATCCCGGGTGTCCGCGACGCGCACCGCGGTGGCGGTGAGCCGGTCGATCGGTGCCAGCGCGGCCCGCGCCACGGTGCGCCCGACCAGGGCACCGCCGGCCGCGCAGAGCAGCCCGATCACCAGCATGCCGAACCCGAACTCGTTGATCGGGCTGTCGTCGGCGAGGTCAGCCACCTGGACCGCACCGTCGCCCACCCGTAGCGTGTAGACGCGGTAGCCGTCGTTCCAGTCGGTCGACTCCAGCAGGTCGGTCGACAAGCCCTGCGCCACCCGCTCGGCGTCCTCGCTGACCGGGGGCAGAGCCGGTTGGCCGGCCGGTGTCCGGGTCGAGCCGTCGGGCAGGATGACCCGCACCAGCCGGCCGGATCCCGGGTACGGCGGCAGCGGGACCTGCGCCAGACCGACGCGCTCCGCGTTCGTCGCCAGGACGCGGGAGTCCGCGTGCAGTTGATCCTCGGCGGTGTCCAGCAGCTTGTGGTCCATCAGCTCGCTGGCCACCTGGAAGGACACGAACACGCTGACCGCGATGGCGGTCGCCGCGATCACCGTCATCCGGGTCCGCAGAGAGCGTGCGCGCCACCACCGGGTCAACCGGCGCGGCCCCCGCCCGGCAGCTCTGCTCACGGCGGTGTCTCCCGCAACGTGTATCCCAGTCCGCGCAGCGTGTAGATCAATCGGGGCTCACCCTCGGCCTCCATCTTGCGGCGCAAATAGCTCACGTACACCTGCAGGTTGTTGGCGGTGGTGCTCATATCGAAGCCCCAGATCGCCTCGAACAGCGCCTCGCGGGTCAACACCCGGGTCGCGTTGCGCATGAGGACCTGCAGGAGGGAGAACTCGGTCCGGGTCAGGTGCAGCGCCCGCCCGCCCCGCCAGGCCTCGAACCGGTCGGGATCCAGCCGGACGTCAGCGAACGACAGGACCGGCGACTCCTCGCCGGCCGGCGCGCGCCGACGCAGCAGCGCCCGGACCCGGGCCAGCAACTCCTCCGTGGCGAACGGCTTGGGCAGATAGTCGTCGGCACCCGCGTCCAGCCCCGCAACCCGGTCGGAGACCTGATCCCGGGCAGTCAACATCAGCACTGGCAGATCCCGGCCCGCCGCCCGCAACCGCCGACAGGTCTCCAACCCGCCGAGCCGGGGCATCATCACGTCCAGGATCAACAGATCCAACGTGTCATCCCCCATGCCCTCGACCCCGTCGAGCACAGCAAGGCCGTTGGCAACGGTACGGGTCTTGTACCCCTCGACCTGGAGCACCCGCTCCAGCGACTCACGAATGGCCGCCTCGTCATCCGCGATCATGATCCGCACTCCGGCCCACCCCTCCCACCGATGCCTTCGACGTTCATCCTCCCCGGTCAACCTGAGGTCAGTATTAATACGCCGCCGCTTTGCCGTGCTCACGGCAGCGCCGAGCGCCGGGCACAGGAGGAGAGCCGGGCCAGGCTGGCTGCCCGTCCCGGCTCTCGTCCGTGCCGGTGCGTTCACCGTTGCAGTACGGGCTCCTGGTCGTCGGCGAGCGAGTGCCGTCCTGTCGGCGGCGTCTGCGCCGCTGGCCGGGACAGCCGGCTGGGCCACCAGATTCGCCGGCCGATCAGCAGGGTGAGAGCGGGTACCAGGACCGACCGCACCAGCAGGGCGTCGAGCAGCACGCCGAAGGCGACCAGGAACCCGAGTTCGACCAGCATCACCAGCGGAAGTGAGACGAGGACCGCGAACGTGGCCGCCAGGACCAGGCCGGCCGAGGTGATCACGCCGCCGGTGGCGGAGAGGGCTCTGAGGATGCCGTCTCTGGTGCCAAGACGCACGGTCTCTTCCCGGGCCCGGTGGGTCAGGAAGATGTTGTAGTCGACGCCGAGCGCCACCAGGAACATGAAGGCCAGCAGCGGCACCGAATAGTCGATGCCCTTGAACCCGAGGACGGTGTCGAAGACGAACACGCTGCCGCCGAAGGCTGCGGCGAAGGAGACGATCACGGTGGCCATCAGGACCAGCGGGGCCACGATGGCGCGCAGCAGCAGCCCGAGGATGATCAGGACGACGGCGAGTACCAGCGGTATCACCACCTTCTGGTCGCGCCCGGTGGTCAGGTCGGTGTCGAGGTGCTCCGCACTCGGCCCGCCGACGACGGCTTCCGCCCCGTTGACTGTGTGCACGGCGGTGCGCACCCGCTTGATCGTGTCGTACTCCGCGGCGGTGTCCGGCGCGTCCTCCGGGAACACGGAGATTTCGAGCCAGCCTCCCTTGGTCTCACCCGGTTCGACCTGTGCCACGCCGGGAGTGCGCTTGACGACGTCGAGAATCTGCTTCTGGTACGCCGGCCGCGTGAAGACCGTCATCGGCTGGCCCCCGAGCTCCGGGAAGTGCTCGCGCAGAACGGTGAAGCCGGCGACCGACTCCGGCGTGGACAGGAACTGGTCCTGTTCCCGCAGGATGCTGGTGTTGCCCGTCAGCCCGACAGCAAGCACGCCGAGGACTCCCAGCGAAGCGAGCGCCGCTATCCACCGGCGGCGGCTGATGGCGGCACCGAGGCGTCCCCACAGCCCCCGCTTCTGCTGCATGGCGGTGCCGAACCGTGGGATGGCCGGCCAGAAGATCCGCCGGCCGAGCACCACCAGCAACGCCGGGAACAGGGTCAGCATGGCAAGCAGGGCGCACAGGATGCCGGCCGCACCGATCGGGCCCAGACCGCGGGTTTCGTTCAGGTCCGCGGCGAGCAGGCAGAGCAGGCCGGCGATCACGGTGGCCGCAGATGCGACGATGGCCGGCGCCGCGCCGCGTAGTGCGTGGAGCATCGCGACCCGGACGTTTTCGTGCTGGTGCAGTGCCTCCCGATATCGGGCGATGAGCAACAGCGCGTAGTCCGTACCGACGCCGAACACCAGAATCGTCAGCAGCGCCGAGTTCTGGCTGTTGATCACGAGGCCGAAGCCCTTGACCATGAGGTACACGGTCGCCATCGAGGTCAGCGCGGCCACACCCACCGCCATTAGCGGGATGAACCACAACACCGGGCTGCGGTAGGTGAGGATGAGCAGGATGGTGACGACGATGACGGTCGTAAGAAAGACCTGCAGGTCGATGCCGTCGAACACGGCGTCCATGTCGGCGTCAATCCCGGCCGGGCCGGTCACGTCGAGGTCCAGGCCGGCGGGGCGGTCCTTCGCGATGTCACGCATCGGGCCGATGAGGACCGCCGGTTCGCCGTAGCTCGTGCTCACGTCGAGGGTGAACACCATCGCCTGGCCGTCGTTGGAGAGTTGCGTCGGCAGGCCCCCGTCGTTCTCGCCGGCCGGCGGCGCCACCTTCGGCGGATACCGCCTGGCCAAGGTGTGGTAATGGCGCTCGACCGCCGCGCCGTCGTCGGCGGTAACACCGCCGGCACGGTGGTACACGAAGACGAACGTGTTGTCCTCGCCACCGGGAAGCTTGTCCTCCAACGCCGCCACCTTGGTGGAGTCGGCACTGGCGGGCAGGGAGTCCACGGCGCTGTCTTTGGTGACCGAGCTCAGCTTTCCGCTCAGCGGCACCATGACCGCCGCCAGCGCCACCCACAAGCCGATCACCAGCCACGGGACCCATCGGCTTGCCAACCGGCCGGGCGGCGTTTCCTTGGTCGGTGCTACGTCGACTGACATCACTAACCCCCACATGCGGGCTCTCGCTTGTCTGATGTCGAGTTCGTACCGAGCGAATCTGAGACGATCATTAATGTGATGCTCAGGCCGGTTGTCCGAGCCAGGATCCCGGCGCAAGCACCTTCACGGCAACGCTGAGCTCGCTCTCGGTGAGCGAGTGTTGGGGAAGACAGCCGTCGGTAGCCGCAGTCACGACGTCCGGGTCAGACCACATCAGGCACGCCGCGACTGTGTCGTTGGCGTCCGGGCGCGGCCGGGCACTGACGTCCACGGCCAGGACGAGCCGCCCGCGTGCCGCGGTAGCGGCAGCTCACCGGCCGTGGAGCGAGAACGCAACGGCCCGCTCGGGACGACCGGCCCGGGGGCATTTCTAACGTTCGTCTCAGATTCACCAGGTACGAATTCGGCGTCAGACAGGCGAGGTAATCCGTCGGCCGGAGGCCGGTGATGACAGTGGATTCACCGCCGTCAGGGAAAGCGCCGCCCCGGTCTACCCAGATCAGGGGCGTCGTACGGATACCACGCCGCACAGACACCGGAAGAGAGACTGACATGAAGTCCATGGGACGCCGCAGTTTCCTGGCCGCAGCCACGGCACTCGGCATCGGCGCCGGCGTGTCCACGCATGCCATCGCCTCGGCAATGAGCGACGACAAGACCCCAAAAGGGGCTCCGAACCAGAATGCGGACACTACCGCGGACATCTACCAGCGAGACCGGGACCTACCCTTCGTCGGCGTGGAGGAGACATTTTCAACTCCCGAACTGTTGAAGCTGAACTCCATCAATTCGGATCATATCGCGTTCCTTACGGGGATCGGTCTCGCGGATCTAGGACAACGCCGCATCGACGACATGAACACGGGGGGACTCAACCTTCAAATCCTCTCTGCCCATACACCGTCCGTACAAAATGTCCCGGGGAAGAAGGGAATCGACTTCGCCTATCGCCTCAACCGGCTACTTGCAGAGGGACCGATCGCCAAATATCCGGGCCGCTTCAGAGCTTTCTCCACCCTGCCCTTGCAGACCCCGGAGGCGGCGGCGGACGAACTGGAACGCTCGGTTAGGGAAGATGGCTTCTTGGGCGCACTGACCAACGGACACATCACGAAGAAGTATCTCGATCACCCCGATTTCGAGCCGGTGCTGGCACGTGCCGTTGCTCTCGATGTGCCGATCTACCTACATCCCGGCTATCCGGCTGACGAGATCTTCAAGATCCTTTATAACACCACGCGGTCCGAGTACACGAAGGAGTTCCAACCCTACATCTTCAGTGGATCCGGATATGGCTGGCACCAGGAGGTGCTGACCCAGTGCATTCGGATGATCACGTACGGGGTCTTCGACAGATTCCCCAAACTGAAGATCATCATCGGTCACATGGGCGAAGGTCTTCCCTTCTACTACGAACGGATCGTCAATGACATGGGCGAGCCGACCGAAAACTCGCTCAAGAAGCCCTTCGCGCAATACTTCCAGGACAACTTCTGGATCACCACCAGCGCATTCCCCCAGACCCATCTTCTCACTCTCCTACTGAAGCACATAAGCGTGGATCGAGTGATGTTTGCAACCGACTATCCGTTCGCGGACATCAAGGAGCAGACCGACTGGTTCCGCGGAGTCGATCTGCCACGCGAAGACAAGGAGAAGATTGCGTTCCGGAACGCAGAGAAACTGTTCAAAATAAAAGTACCCGTGAAGTGACACGTCGGTATGGGATGCCATTGGGCCCGCTCCCCGTAGGTGTCCGGGAGCACGGCTCCGGATGGACGGCCTGCTCGTCGAAGAAGAACGACTGAGCCGCTCGGAACGCCTGCCGGGCACGCCCGTCGTGAGGTGTGCCCGCTCGGCCTGCTTGACCCACACGTAGTAGGTCGAGGCGCCGATGTTGAGAACCCGTAGCAGGAGTGCGACCACGAACTGGTCACGGTGTTCATGGACGAACCTCATGACCCTCGCTGGGTCGGGTCGAGCTCCGCCGCGAAATGCGCGCTCGCAGCCGTCAAGATCTCGTTCGCCCGCCGCAACTCGGCGACCTCCCTGCGCAGCCGGCGGTTCTCCTCCGCCATCTCGCTGGTCGGCCGGTCGTGAAGCTCGTCGGCGTCAGCCTCGGCCCGCGGATCCAGTTCCGCAGCGCCTCATGGTGAACGCCTAGCTGCTCGGCCATGCGCCGAATCACCGGCTTCGGGTCCGACTCGCGATACAAGCGCACAGCGCGCTGACGTAGCTCATCGGTCGGATGGACCGCTTGGCTGTACGGATGGCTGTACTCGGGATCGAGATCAACCAAGGAAGTGCTGGTGGAGCCCAGGGGACTCGAACCCCTAACCCCTGCCTTGCAAAGGCAGTGCTCTGCCAGTTGAGCTAGGGCCCCGAGACGGCGGTCAGCGCAGGTCGGGCGCCGTGGTGGCCTCGTGCCACAGGGCGCGCTCGTCGTTCGACGCCTTGACCTTCTTGGCCACCACGGCGGCCACGCCGACGATGCCGGCCAGGATCAGGAGCTTCTTGAACATGGGCTTGACCCCTCGCGCTCGACTGTCGTCGGACGATGTGCGGTGGGGCTAGCTGGAATCGAACCAGCGACCTCAGAGTTATCAGCTCTGCGCTCTAACCGACTGAGCTATAGCCCCGCGTAGCGACGAGCAAGGTTAACCCATCGCTGCCAGCGCCCCCAAATCGGGGGGCCCGTGGCGGAAACCACCCGCGCTGCCACGAACGTACCCGGACGCACGACGCCGGGGCGACCGCTTTACGCGGTGCCCCGGCGTCGTCGGCATCAGTCCCGCTCGGCGAGCGTCAGCTCGATCCCGCCGACCAGGTCGGCGCAGACGTTGTAGACGAACGCGCTCAAGGTGGCAAGCGCGGTGAACAGGACGACGTTGACCAGACCGACAAGCGCGGACGTCATGATCACGCCCTTGGCGGTGACGCGGAAGCCGCCGCCGCCGCCGCCCGAGCCGCCGCCGGCGTTCACCAGGTCGGTCAGGCTGTCGTTGACGCTCTTGAACACGCCCATCGCGTCGAGCGCGAGGTAGAGCACCGACGTGGCCACGACCACCACGATGAAGAGCACCACCGAGACCGCGAACGCGAACTTCATCACGGACCACGGGTCGATGCGCTTCAGGTTCAGCCGGGCCCGGCGCGGTCCGCGCGACGCGGCCGAGCCGACCGAGGTACGCGCGGCGCGTACCGCCTCGCCCACGCGCGCGGCGCCGACCGCCGCCGCGCCGCTGATGCCCGGCGGCAGGCTCCCGCCGTTCGCGGGGCGACCCGGGGTGGCGCCGGTCTCGGGCGTCGCCTTCGGGGCGGTGCCCAGGCCGGCCCCGATGCGGGGCTGCGTGCCGGTCGTGCCGGTGGACGGCCGGGCGGCGGCCGTCACCTTGGTCGGCGGTGTGCTCGTGGCAGGCTTCGCCGTGGCCGGTGCCGCGAAGCCGTCGGCCGAGGTCGGCGCGTCGATCTTGGTCTCGGTCGACTCCCGGGACCCCGAGTCGTCGCCGGGCTTGTCGGGAGGCGGGGCCATGCCGGGGGCCCGCGTGAACTTCGGGGCAGGCGCGTCGGCGGGGACCGTGGCCCGACCCACGGCCGCGCGCCCGGTCGCTGGTGTGCCGCCCTGCGCGGCCTCCTCCTCGACCGGGGTGGCCGAGGTCCCCTTGTTCCCCGACTTCGCCTGTGTCTCCGTCATCAACTAGTCCTGTTCGTCAGGCTCGTCGGCATTGCGAGCAATCGCCACGATAGTCACGCCGTCCGGGAGGTCCATCAGCTTGACCCCCATTGTGTTCCGGTCACGCGTACGGCGTACAGGCTTCACCGGAGTCCGGATGACGCCGCCGTTGCTCGTGATGGCGAACAGCTCATCCTCCGGATCGATCACGACCGCGCCGACCAGACCACCGCGTCGCTCGGTGATCTTCGCAGTCAACACGCCCTTACCTCCCCGGCCCTGCACCGGGTATTCCTCGATCGGGGTACGTTTCGCGTAACCCCCGTTCGTCGCCACCAGCACGTCCAGACCCTCCCGGACGACCTCGACGGCGAGCAGCTCGTCCTCCCCGCTGAAGCGCATGCCGATCACCCCCGAGGTGGCCCGGCCCATCGGACGCAGTGCCTCGTCCGTGGCGTTGAAGCGGATCGCCTGCGCGTTCTTCGACACCAGCAACAGGTCGTTCTCCGGCGCGACCAGGACCGCACCGACCAGCTCGTCCTCATCGCGCAGGTTCACCGCGATGATGCCGCCGGAACGGTTGGAGTCGAACTCCTCGAGCCGCGTCTTCTTCACCAGGCCGTTCTTCGTGGCCAGTACCAGGTAGGGCGCCACCTGGTAGTCCGGGATTTCGATGATCTGCGCGATCTGCTCGTCCGGTTGGAAGGCGAGCAGGTTGGCCACGTGCTGGCCCTTGGCCACCCTACTGGCCTCGGGAAGCTCGTACGCCTTCGCCCGGTAGACCCGACCCTTGTTCGTGAAGAACAGGATCCAGTCGTGGGTAGAGCATACGAAGAAGTGGCTGACGATGTCGTCCTGGCGGAGCGTCGCCCCGCTCACGCCCTTGCCGCCACGGCGCTGCGACCGGTAGAGGTCGACCTTCGTCCGCTTCGCGTACCCGGTGCGGGTGATCGTGACGACCACGTCCTCGCGGGCGATGAGGTCCTCCATCGAGACCTCGCCGTCGAACGGGATGATCTTCGTGCGGCGCTCGTCGCCCCACTTCGCGACGATCTCACCCAGCTCGTCGGAGACGATCTTCCGCTGCCGCTCCGGCTTGGCCAGGATGTCCTTGAGGTCGGCGATCTCCACCTCGAGTTTGGCCAGGTCGTCCAGGATCCGCTGCCGCTCCAGCGCGGCCAGGCGGCGTAGCTGCATGTCCAGGATCGCGGTCGCCTGGACCTCGTCGATCTCCAGCAGCCGGATCAGACCCTGCCGGGCGTCCTCCACCGTCGGCGAGCGCCGGATCAGCGCGATCACCTCGTCCAGCGCGTCGAGCGCCTTGCTCAGGCCGCGCAGGATGTGCGCCCGCTCCTCCGCCTTACGCAGCCGGAACGCGGTCCGCCGGCGGATCACCTCGATCTGGTGCTCCACGTAGTAGCGGATGAACTGCGCCAGGTTGAGGGTGCGCGGCACGCCGTCGACGAGCGCCAGCATGTTGGCGCCGAACGTCTCCTGGAGCTGGGTGTGCTTGTAGAGGTTGTTCAGCACCACCTTGGCGACCGCGTCGCGCTTGAGCACCAGCACGATCCGCATGCCGGTACGCCCGGAGGACTCGTCCCGGATGTCGGCGATGCCGCCGAGCTTGCCCTCCTTGATCAGCTCGGCGATCCGCTCGGCGAGATTGTCCGGGTTGACCTGGTAGGGCAGCTCGCTGACCACAAGCGCCGGCCGACCGCGCTTGTCCTCCTCCACCTCGACCACCGCGCGCATCCGGATCGAGCCGCGCCCGGTCCGGTATGCGTCCTGGATGGCCTGCTGGCCGACGATCAGGCCATGGGTCGGGAAGTCCGGCCCCTTGACGATCTCCAGCAGGGCTTCCAGCGTGGTCGCCTCGTCGGCCTCCGGATTCTCCAGGCACCACTGCACCGCCGCGCCGATCTCCCGCAGGTTGTGCGGCGGGATCTTGGTGGCCATGCCGACCGCGATGCCCTCGGAGCCGTTGATCAGCAGGTTCGGGATCCGCGACGGCAGGATGGTGGGCTCCTTGGCCCGGCCGTCGTAGTTGTCCTGAAGGTCGACGGTGTCCTCGTCGATGTCCCGCAGCATCTCCATCGCCAGCGGGTCGAGCTTGCACTCGGTATATCTCATGGCCGCGGCCGGATCGTTTCCGGGCGAACCGAAGTTGCCGTTGCCGTCGACCAGCGGGTAGCGCAGCGACCACGGCTGGGCCATCCGGACCAGCGCGTCGTAGATGGCTGAGTCGCCGTGCGGGTGGAACTGGCCCATCACGTCGCCGACGACGCGGGAGCACTTCACGTAGCCGCGGTCCGGCCGGTAGCCGGAGTCGAACATGGCGTAGAGGATCTTGCGGTGGACCGGCTTGAGCCCGTCCCGGACGTCCGGCAGGGCACGCCCGACGATGACGCTCATCGCGTAGTCGAGGTACGAGCGCTGCATCTCGACCTCGAGGCCGACCGGCTCGATGCGGTCGTGCTGGACGACCGCGGCGAGTGTCTCCGGCGTTTCCGGCTCGTTCGGGGTGGACTCGGGAGTATCGGTCACTGTTAACCCTTATCAGACTCAGAGTCGTGATCTAGCTGTGGATAACGGCTGTGGAAAGCGGTCCGCCTGTGGATAACTCTGTGGACCGCCGGGGTCGGCCGGTGGATCTCCGGCCGACCCGGGCGCGTCCGTCAGATGTCCAGGAACCGCACGTCCTTGGCGTTGCGCTGGATGAACGACCGGCGTGCCTCGACGTCCTCACCCATCAGGACGCTGAACAACTCGTCCGCGGTTGCGGCGTCGTCGAGCGTGACCTGACGCAGGGTGCGGGTGGCCGGGTTCATCGTGGTCTCCCACAGCTCGGGGTAGTTCATCTCGCCGAGGCCCTTGAACCGCTGGATGTCGTCCGGCTTGGCGTTGGCCTTCTTCTGCTGGCGCAGCAGGATCAGCCCGTCGCGTTCCCGGTCCGAGTAGGCGTACTGGGCGTCGTCGCCCTTCTTGTTCCACTTGATCTTGTAGAGCGGCGGGGCGGCCAGGTAGACGTGACCCAGCTCGACGAGCGGTCGCATGAAGCGGAACAGCAGGGTGAGCAGCAGCGTCTGGATGTGCTGGCCGTCGACGTCGGCGTCGGCCATCAGCACGATCTTGTGGTAACGCAGCTTCTCGATGTCGAAGTCGTCGTGGATGCCGGTGCCGAGCGCGGTGATCAGCGCCTGCACCTCGTTGTTCTTCAGCACCCGGTCGATCCGGGCCTTCTCCACGTTGAGGATCTTGCCGCGGATCGGCAGGATCGCCTGGGTGCGCGGGTCGCGGCCCTGCTTGGCCGAGCCGCCGGCCGAGTCGCCCTCGACGATGAAGACCTCGGACTCGCGCGGGTCGGTGGACTGGCAGTCGGCCAGCTTGCCCGGCATCGAGCCGGACTCCAGCAGCGACTTGCGCCGGGCCAGCTTGCGCGCCTGCTGGGCGGCGATGCGGGCCCGGGCGGCCTGGGACGCCTTGGTGATGATGGTCTTCGCCTCGGCCGGGTTGCGGTCGAACCAGTCGACGAGCGACTCGTTGCAGACCCGCTGGACGAAGCCCTTCACCGGGGTGTTGCCCAGCTTGGTCTTGGTCTGCCCCTCGAACTGCGGGTCGGTCAGCTTGACCGAGATGATCGCGGCCAGGCCCTCGCGGATGTCCTCCCCGGAGAGCCGCTCGTCGCCCTTGAGCAGCTTGCGCTCCGTGCCGTAGCGGTTGACCACGCTCGTCAACGCGGCCCGGAAGCCTTCCTCGTGGGTGCCGCCCTCGTGCGTGTTGATGTTGTTGGCGAAGGTGTAGACCGACTCGCCGTACGACTCGTTCCACTGCATGGCGATCTCGGCCGACATGCCGGTCTCCTCGGCGCCGAACTCGACCACGGTCTTGTGGATCGGGCTCTTCGAGGCGTTGAGGTGCCGGACGAAGTCGGCGATGCCGCCGTCGTAGTGGAACGTGACCTCGCGGAGCTTGCCGTCCTCGTCCTCCGCCACCCGCTCGTCCAGCAGGTGGATGGTGAGGCCGCGCGTGAGGAAGGCCATCTCCTGGAGACGCCGGTAGATCGTGTGGAAGTCGAAGTCGACGGTCTCGAAGACGTCCGGGTCGGGCCAGAAGGACACCGCGGAACCGGTCCGGTCGGTCGGCTCGCCCTTCTCCAGCGGGGTCGGCTTGGAGTGGTCGTAGCGCTGCCGCCAGACGAAGCCGTCCTTGTGGATCTCCACGGCCATCCGGGTGGAGAGCGCGTTGACCACGGAGACGCCGACGCCGTGCAGGCCGCCGGAGACCGCGTACGCCTTGCCGTCGAACTTGCCGCCCGCGTGCAGCACGGTCAGCGCGACCTCGACACCCGGCTTCTTCAGCTTGGGGTGCAGGTCGACCGGGAAGCCACGGCCGTTGTCGGTGACCCGGACGCCCCCGTCGGCGAGCAGCACCACGTCGATGGTGTCACAGTAGCCGGCCATCGCCTCGTCCACCGCGTTGTCGACGACCTCCCACACCAGGTGGTGCAGGCCGCGCTCGCCGGTGGACCCGATGTACATACCGGGCCGCTTCCGGACCGCTTCCAGGCCTTCGAGCACGGTGATGGACTCGGCACCGTACTTCTTGTTGTCCTCCGCTGCCACGCTCGGCCACTTTCTCGCGCCGACCGCGCGTGGGCGCGGGGGCGCGGGTTCGGCGGACAGGACACGACGTCGTCGCACGCGGGCCGCCCCCGGGATCGCCAGGTCACGGATCGTGTACGTCGGGCGCCGCGGTTGCCCGCGGATCGCGATCGGCTCGGACCCGGTGCGGGACAATGATCAAGGGCCCTGCGGGCCCGTGTCCGTCGCTCCGTGCCGGGTCTTTCGTCTCGCCTCCAATCTTACTGTGCGCAGCCGACCAAACCGCCACTCGGCACCCCCTGAAGGCGGCTGAGGTTGCCGTAGCCGGACGAATATCGCTGCCTGCGACTCCCCCTACACGCCAACGATGCCGTGCCGCGCCACCGGCCCGCGTGAGCGGTGGGCGGCTCCGGGCTCGCTGACCCGCGTCCGGCCGCCCGGGGGTCGCGGTGGAACCCGACGTGCCGTACCTTTTGGCGGCGCCGCCGTTGCGGTCTTGATCTTTCGTGCCCACAACGGGGACCATCGCCGGAGAAGTCCGACAATCGCTTGGTGAGAGGTGACACCAGATGGGGCTGGACAACGTCGCGGTGCACTGGCCGCGGACCGGCCGCTTCTACGATCCGGTCGCACCGGCCGAGTTCGTGGACTTCGGCGACATCGTGGACGTACCACGCATCTCGGCCCCGACCGCCGCGCTGGCCGAGTTGATCGCGAAGACCGGCACGGTGCGGGCCACCGCGTACACGGAACTGGTCGACCTGATCCTCGGGCTGGAAAATGTGCTCTACGCCACGGAGAACGCGGCCGAGGACGAGGATCCGGTGATCGACCCGGACGGCTGCTCGTGGATCGCCGAGGGGGTGGAGAAGTTCATCGCCCGGCACCGGCCGCACGGCGAAGCCGTGACGTTCGAGTCGGTGAGCGAGGTCCTGCGCGCGCTCCTCGGCGACGGCCGGCTGGCCGAACAGCAGCTCCGCTGGCTGGACAGCCGGCTGGACAAGCTGCGGGACGAGAACGGCGACCCGCCGCAGTGGAACTTCACCTGCGCCGAGCTGAGCGTGCTCGCCGCGTTCTACCGGCGTTGCGCCGAGCGCGGCTTCGCCGTCTACGCCGACGTGGAGCCGACCCGCCACGTCTGAGCCGCCACGCTCACCCGTAGGTGTCGCGCGGGCCACGACCGCGTACCCGGCGCGGGCCACGCGACCACGACGGCGCGGCCGGGCCGTGGATGTGCAGCTTGCGCACCACGTTGTGGCCGACCTCGCTGGCGATCTGCTTGAGCAGCGAGCCGGCCAGCAGCCGCAACTGGGTGGCCCAGGCGGTCGAGCGGGCCTCGACGGTCAGCTCGCCGTTCTCCAGCTTCACCGGGCGGCTGTGCTGGGCGACGTCCGGCCCGACCACCTTCTCCCAGGCGCCGAAGACTGTCGCCTCGGCCGCCGGCTGCTGCCAGCCCCGCGCCTTGACCAGCTTGTCGAGCACCGCGCCGAGCGGCTGCGGGTCGCGGGGGTCCGGGCCGGCCCCGGAGTAGCCGCGCAGCCGCTTCTCGCCGTCACCGCGGACCGCGGAGCGCCGTCGCGGGCCGGCCGCGGCCTGGCGCCGGGCCTTCGCCGCGTCCAGCACCGCCCGGGCCAGCTCCGGCCCGGCCGGGCCGTCCGCCGCTCCCGGCTCGCCGTCCGCCGGCTTCGGTGGGGTACGCGCGTCGCGTCCCGGCCCCAGCCGTGCGGGCGGGAGCCGCACCTCCTCGTCATCCGGCACGTCGCACCGTCCCCTCACCGACCGTGTAGCGGGTGCCGCGCAGGGTCGCCGGCACGTCCTCGTCCACCGCGCAGGTGACCAGGAGTTGGCTGGCGCCGCCGACCAGGTCGGCCAGCCGTTCCCGCCGGCCGGCGTCCAGCTCGGCGAAGACGTCGTCGAGCACCAGCACCGGCTCGATCCCGTCGGCGCGCAGCAGGTCGTACCCGGCCAGTCGCAGCGCCAGCGCGTACGACCAGGACTCGCCGTGGCTGGCGTACCCCCTGGCGGGTAGCGGGCCCAGGGTGAGGGCCAGGTCGTCGCGGTGCGGGCCGACGAGCGTGGTCCCGCGTTCGATCTCGGCGGTGCGGTTCGCGGCCAGCGCGGCGCTCAGCGCCTCGGCAAGCGTCGCCCGGTCGGCGGTCGGCTCGGGCAGGTCGACCGACGGCCGGTAGGTGATGCCGGCCGCGCCGCGTCCGGCCGCCACCGCGTCGTACGCCTTCGCCACGTGCGGGGTGAGCGCGGCGACCAGCTCCAGCCGGCCGGCGAGCAGGTCGGCCCCGTGCTGCGCCAGGTGGGTGTCCCAGACGGCGAGCGTGGACAGGTCGCCGCCGCGCGAGCCGCCGGTCTTGCGGGCGAGGTACGCGGTGCGCAGCAGCGCGTTGCGTTGCTTGACCACCCGCTCGTAGTCGGCGCGGACGCCCGCGTAGCGGGGCTGGCGGTTGACCAGCAGGTCGTCCAGGTAGCGGCGGCGTTCGGCCGGGTCGCCGCGGACGAGTTCCAGGTCCTCCGGCGCGAACAGCACCAGCCGCAGCGCGCCGAGGACGTCCCGGGCGCGGCGGGCCGGGGAGCGGCCGAGCCGGGCCCGGTTCGCCTTGCCCGGGACGATCTCCAGCTCGACGAGCAGTTCCCGGCCCTCGTGCACCACGGCGCAGCGGATCACCGCCGAGGTGGCGCCCATCCGGACCAGGGGGGCGTCCGTGGCGACCCGGTGCGAGTCCAGGGTCGCCACGTAGCCGAGCGCCTCGACCAGGTTGGTCTTGCCGACGCCGTTCGCGCCGACGAGCACGTTCGGGCCCGGCTCCAGGTCGACGCCGACCCGCTCGTACGAGCGGAAGTCGACAAGTTCGAGCCGGCGGACGTACACAGTCTGTGGATACCGGTCAGCGCTTGTGGACGGCGTGACCGCCGAACTGCTGGCGCAGCGCGGCGACGGCCTTCAGGGCGGGCGACTCGTCCTGCCGGGACGAGAACCGGGCGAACAGCGCGGCGGTGATGACGTTGAGCGGCACGGCGAGCCGGATCGCCTCGTCGACCGTCCAGCGGCCCTCGCCGGTGTCCTCGGTGTAGTCGCTCAGGTCGGCCAGCTCCGGGTCCTCGTCGAGCGCCCGGTCGAGCAGGTCGAGCAGCCAGGACTGGACGACGGTGCCCTTGCGCCAGGACTTGACCACCCCCGGCACGTTCGTCACCAGCTCGGACGCGGAGAGCAGCTCGTAGCCCTCGGCGTAGGCGTGCATCAGGCCGTACTCGATGCCGTTGTGCACCATCTTGGCGTAGTGGCCGGCGCCGACCGGGCCGGCGTGCACGAAGCCGAAGTCACCCTCCGGCCGGAGCGCGTCGAAGATCGGCATGAGCCGTGCCACGTGCTGCTCGGCGCCGCCGACCATCAGCGCGTACCCGTTCTCCCGGCCCCAGACGCCGCCGGAGACACCGACGTCGACGTAGCCGATCCCGTGCTCGTTGAGGCGCTCGGCGCGCGGGGCGTCGTCGCTGAACCGGGAGTTGCCGCCGTCGATGATGATGTCGCCGGAGCCGAGCACGCCGGCGAGGTCGTCGATGGTGGCGTCGGTGACGCCGGCGGGGACCATGACCCAGACCGCGCGGGGCGCGTCGAGCTTCTCGGCCAGTTCCGCGAGGCTTGCGGCGTCGCTGAGCTCCGGGTTGCGGTCGTAGCCGACCACCTCGTGCCCGGCGGCGCGCAGTCGTTCGCGCATGTTGCCGCCCATCCGGCCGAGTCCTACCAGGCCGAGCTGCATCTGCTCCTACCTCCGTACGTCAGGGTGGTGCCGCCCGCGATCAGCGCGACACGCGGATCGGCATGATGAGGTACCGGTACCCCGGAATGACCTCGCCATCCTCGCCGGCCGGAGAAAGGACCGCGGGCTTGAAGGCGTCGACGAAGCGCAGCAGGGCGTGCTGGGAGCCCAGGTTGGCCAGGCCGTCGATCAGATATTGCGGGTTGAAGCCGATGGTGAGCGGGTCGCCGCTGAAGGTGGCCTCCATGGCTTCGCTGGCGCGGGCCTCCTCGGTGCCGCCGGCCTCCACCACGAGGCCGTCGGAGCTGAAGCTGAGCAGCACCGGGGTGGTGCGCTCGGCGACCAGGGCCACCCGCTTGACCACCTCGATGAGGGTGGCGACCGCGACGCGGGCCTCGGCGTTGTGGTCGGCCGGGAAGAGCGAGCGCACCGGCGGGTAGTTGGCGCCGTCGAGCAGGCGGCTGGTGGTCCGGCGGGTGCCGCCGGAGAAGCCGATCATGCCTTCGCCGGCGCCGCCGGCCGAGAGCGCCATGGTGACGTGCCCGCCGAGCGGGCCGAGCGCCTTGGCGGTGTCGTTGAGCGTGCGGGCCGGCACCAGCGCGTTGAGGCTGATCTCCGGGTCGTCCGGGTTCCACTCCATCTCCCGCAGCGCGAGGCGGTAGCGGTCGGTGGCGAGCATGGCCATGGTGCCGCCGGACAGTTCGAGCCGGACGCCGGTCATCATCGGCAGCGTCTCGTCGCGGCCGGCGGCCACGGCGACCTGGGCCACCGCGGCGGCGAAGGACGCGGCGTCGACGGTGCCGGCGCTCTCCGGCATCTCCGGCAGGGTCGGGTAGTCCTCCACCGGCATGGTGGGCAGGGTGAACCGGGCGCTGCCGCAGACCAGCTCCAGGTGGGCGCCGACGGCCGCGATGTCCACCGGCTTGGCCGGCAACGCCTTGGTGATCTCGGCGAGCAGGCGGCCGGAGACCAGGGCGGCGCCGTCCGCGTCGCCCTGCACCTCGACGGTCACCTGGCTGGAGACCTCGTAGTCGAAGCCGGAGACCTGAAGGTTGCCGTCGGTCACCCGCAGCATCACCCCGGCCAGCACCGGCACGGAGGGTCGGTTGGGCAGGCTCTTGGCGGTCCACGCCACGGCCTCGGCGAGCGCGTCGCGCTCCACTCGGAACTTCATCAATGCCTCCGCGTCGACGTCAGCGACAACTCTCTCATGCCGACCGCTGCCACCCGTCCCGCCCGACCGTGCGGGTTCCCATCGCACCTTAGGGCGCGTGGGCATCGGCTGTGCGCCCGACCCCGTGGATCCAGGTGCCCGGGCGACTGCCGACGGCAGCGCTGCGGCCCGATCCACAGAAAGCCCAACGGTGATGATTGGTTTTTGTTGTTTAGAAGAGATAACTCATCGTCTTCATCGCACCTGTGCAAACTGTGGAGAACTTGCGTCTGCGCAGCTCAGACACGTTATCTACAGGTGGCTTAGCTGTGGAGAACCCGGGGTACAACTCGCGTCCCGATCCACAGCCGTCGCCAGCCGCCGGGTTATCCACCGTTGTCCACCGGTTGTCCACCGGTAATCCACCGGTTTTCTCCCCAGCTCTGTGGACGACGCGGACGACGCCGGCCGTCGTCATCCCCAGAACCTTCAACAGGTGGTCCACAGGAGGATCGCCATCGGTGGACAACGCGGCGGTTGTCCCCAGGCGTCCACAGGCTCGTCCCCAGGACTTGTCCACAGTCTGTGGGTAACCGGCCATATGCAGAGGGTCGTTATCCACCGCCTGTGACACAGGGGGTGTGGACAACCGGTAGGGCCTGTGGACGGGCATGACACCGATCCTGGAGCCTCGACCGGGTCGAGGGTCAACCGGCGACGTCCGCGGCGGTCGATCGGCGCGGGCCGGGCACCCGGCGCCGGCCACGAAGAAGCCCGGTCGGAAATCCGACCGGGCTGTCGTGACGGGGTACGAGACGCGCGTCTCAGGTGTTCTGCTTGATCCGGTTCGTCAGCTCGGCGATCTGGTTGTAGAGCGAGCGCCGCTCCGCCATCTGCTGACGGATCTTGCGATCGGCGTGCATCACCGTGGTGTGGTCGCGCCCGCCGAACGCCTGACCGATCCGGGGCAGCGACAGGTCGGTCAGCTCGCGGCACAGGTACATCGCCACCTGGCGGGCGTTGACAAGCACCCGGGACCGGGAGTGGCCGCGCAGGTCCTCCAGGCTCACCCCGAAGTATTCAGAGGTGGACGCCATGATCTGGTCGGCGTTGATCTCCGGCCCGGCGCCGTCGGGCATGAAGTCCCGCAGCACCTCCTCGGCCAGTGACAACTCGACCGAGGAACGGGTGAGGCTGGCGAACGCGGTGACCCGGATCAGCGCGCCCTCCAGCTCCCGGATCGAGTTCGACACCCGGGAGGCGATGAACTCCAGCACGTCCGGCGGCGCGTACATCCGCTCCTGCGCCGCCTTCTTCTGCAGGATCGCGATCCGGGTCTCCAGGTCCGGCGGCTGGATGTCGGCCAGCAGCCCCCACTCGAACCGGGTCCGCATCCGGTCTTCGAGCGTGGCGAGCTGCCGCGGCGACCGGTCGGAGGTGATCACGATCTGCTTGTTGGCGTTGTGCAGCGTGTTGAACGTGTGGAAGAACTCCTCCTGGGTCCGCTCCCGGTTCTCCAGGAACTGGATGTCGTCGATCAGGAGGATGTCCACGTCCCGGTAGCGGCGCTGGAACGCGCTGGTCTTGTCGTCCCGCAACGAGTTGATGAAGTCGTTGGTGAACTCCTCGGTCGAGACGTACCGGACCGAGCGGGCGTTACCGAGGGTGGTGGCGTAGTGCCCGATGGCGTGCAGCAGGTGGGTCTTGCCCAGCCCGGAGTGACCGTAGATGAACAGCGGGTTGTACGCCTTGGCCGGCGACTCCGCCACCGCCACGCTCGCCGCGTGGGCGAACCGGTTGGACGAGCCGATGACGAACGTCTCGAACATGTACTTCGGGTTGAGGCGGTTGCCGCCGGTCTCCGCCCCGCCGGGCAGCCGGCGGTCGGCCTGGCCACCCGGGCGGTGGAGGTCGGGACCACCCCGGCCGGGCCCGTTGTCGGTGGCGCCGTCGCGTGGCAGGCCGCGCAGCGGCGTGGAGTCGGCCGGACCCGGGGCCTCCCGGTAGCGCGGCTCGTATCCGATCGGGTCGGCGGACGGCTCGGCCCCGGGACGGTCGTCGAAGGAACGGCGCTCGGGGGCGCGCATCGGCTCGGCGAACGCGGCGCCGAAGAGCGTGTCCTGACCGTCCCGCGCATCCCGACCGGCGGGGATCAACTGCGTCCGGCTGCCGTCCGCGTTCCGCTGCCGAGGCGGGTGCTCCTCCGCCGGAGGGTCCGGCCGCGGCTCGGCGTACCCGGGGTTCGGGCGGGGCGCGGGGAAGGTCGGCTGCGCCGGCGGTGGGCCGAGCCGGTCGAACCCGGGGAGCGGATCCGCCGGGCCGTCCGGCTCGGGGAGCGGATCCGGGTTGCTGCGGTAGACCGTGCCGGCCGGGCGTCCGCCCGGATCCTCGGCGACCCGCACGGTGACGGCCACCTGGATCGGTCGGCCGAGCCGGCGGCTCAACGCCTCGGTGATGGCCGGGCGGAGCCGGGACTCGATCACGTCCCGGGTGAAGGCGTCCGGTACGGAGAGCAGCGCGGTGTCCTCGACGATCGCCCGCAACCGGGTGAGCCGGAGGTAGGCCCGCTGTTGCGCGGAGATGATCTCGTCGGCGAGTTCCTCGGTGGCCGCCGCCCACACCGCGGCAAGGTCTGTCTCTCCGGTCACGTCGTGCCACCCCCTCGCCTGATCCTCACGCCCGCCCGGACGGCTGACCGGTCGTCATCCACAAGTTATCCACAGCCTGTGTGTACGGACCGATTGTGGCCGCCCACCGGACGTGGGTCGGACCTGCCCCCTGATTCGCGGAGGCGCTGAAGCGGGTTCACCGTGCCGAACGATTCAACAGCTTGTCCGGTCTTGCCGGTCGGCGACAAACCTGGAGCACCGACACCGACCGCAATCGCGCACGCTAACAGCGGGGACCCCGCGCCATCAACCGCCGACACCCTCCGGGTGTCCGCCACATCAGCGGAAACACCCCTCCGGGAGCCGCTGCGGCGCAGGTCGGGGGCGGGAACGCGAGGTTTGACGGCCATTGTGCCGCTGCGTAGGCTGGAGCGGATGCTCTCTCGCCCTCTGCTAGGGTGATGGATGCTCGCTGCCTCGTGACCACCTCCCCGCACCGCCGGGGGCCGGGTCGCACGGGCGGCGTCGATCAGCGGTCACCATCGAGGTGATCTGGACCAGCACAGGACCCCGGGCGATCCGCCGCGCGGGGCGTACGACAACGGAGAGCCTGACGTGAGCAAGCGCACCTACCAGCCGAACAACCGCCGGCGCGCGAAGACCCACGGCTTCCGGCTGCGCATGCGCACCCGTGCCGGCCGCGCCATCCTTTCGACCCGTCGCGCCAAGGGCCGCACCCGCCTGGCGGCCTGAGGCCGTCCGGTCCGGTACGGGGACGTGAGCTGTCGTGCTGGCCGCCGCACAGCGACTGCGGCGCAGTAGCGACTTCGCCGCAGCGGTTCGCGGTGGCCGGCGCGTCGGCCGCGGTGCCGTCGTGGTCCACCTGACACTCCCCGAGCCGGCCACCGCCGGAACGACCTCGCCGGAGCCGGCGCGGAACAGCGGCGCGGAAACACCCGCGCCGAGCCGCGCCGGCTTCGTCGTCTCCAAGGCCGTCGGAGGCGCGGTGGTCCGCAACAAGGTCCGCCGCCGGCTCCGGCACCTGGTCCGGGAGCGTCTGACCGACCTGCCCACCGGCGCCACCCTGGTCGTACGCGCCCTGCCCCCGGCCGCCGACGCGACGTACGCGCGGCTCGGGGCCGACCTGGACGCCGCCCTCGCCGCCGCGCGGGCGCCCCGGGGACGTCGGTCGCGATGAGCGGGGGGACCTCGACTCCGGCGCCGACTACCGGTGCCCGCATGCTGCTGGCGCCCATCATCGCGTACCGTCGGTGGATAAGTCCGGCGTTGCCGGCCCGCTGCCGGTTCTACCCGTCGTGCAGTGCCTACGCCGTGGAGGCGGTGTCCCGGCACGGCGCGTTGCGGGGAGCCTGGCTGACGGTCCGGCGGCTGTCGCGCTGCCACCCCTTTCACCCAGGTGGTCACGACCCGGTGCCGGAGCCGGGCGATCGCCGCCGTGCCGACGTGACTGGAGCCTGAGAATTGAGTCTCGACTGGATCTACTACGCGATCTCGTGGATCCTGCTGACCTGGCACTCGGCCTGGGACGCCATCGGGGTGCCGGTCGGCGCGGTCATCGGCACGAACTGGGCCTGGATCCTCGCCATCATCTTCCTGGTGGTGACGGTCCGGGTGATCCTGTTCCCGGTCTTCGTCAAGCAGATCAAGTCGCAGCGTGCCATGCAGGCGCTCCAGCCGAAGGTCAAGGAGCTCCAGGAGAAGCACAAGGGTGACCGGGAGACGCTCCAGAAGGAGATGATGGAGCTCTACCGGAAGGAAAAGGCCAACCCCCTGATGGGCTGCCTTCCGATGTTCCTCCAGATCCCCGTCTTCCTGGGCCTGTTCCACACGCTCAAGCGGCTCAACCCGGAAAACCAGGGCAAGACGCTCTACGGCTGGACCGTCGACCAGTTCAACAGCGCCTCCAGCGCGAAGCTCTTCACCGCCCCGATCTCCGGCCGGTTCGGCTCCACCGCCGCCGACCTGGCGCCGCTGGGCGCGAACACCAACACGGTCAAGCTGATCGCCGGCGTCCTGGTGCTCATCATGATCGCCACGACCTACCTGACGAGCCGTCAGATGATCCTCAAGACCGGCTGGGCCGAGGACCCGCAGCAGCGCATGGTGCAGCGCCTGATGCTCTACGGCATCCCGGTCTCGCTGCTGGTCTCGGGTTCGATCTTCCCGATCGGTGTGATCATCTACTGGGTCACCAACAACCTCTTCACGCTCGGCCAGCAGCAGTGGGTGCTGCGGAAGTTCCCGCCGCTGGTGCCGCCGAAGAAGAACACCACCACCGGCGGCAAGAGCCCGGCGCAGCCCGCCAAGACCGGTGGCCTGCTCGGCCGCAAGACCGCACAGCCGGCGGCGAAGGCCCCGGCCGCCGCGCCGAAGGTGGCCGGTCCGAAGCCCGGCGCCAAGCCGGTCAACCCGAAGAAGAGTGGTGGGCGCCCCGCCAAGCGACAGGGCTGAACACCTCCCGGGCCACCGCCGCGAACGGCGGTGGCCCGTCCGGTCCCGAGCTGCGACCCAGAGTCGGCGCCGGGCCGGAACCGCCGCGCACCGCGCGGTCACGGGCGGAACCGCCCGAAGGACGTGCCCGAGGGGCATCCGGCGAACGTCCCGCCGGCCCTCGGGAGACCAGCGGACCCTCGACGGTCCGGCCGAGCGAGTACGGAGATGAGACCGTGACCGACACCAGCATCCCCAGCGCTGACCAGCCCGTGGACGAGGAGACCGTCGAGGCGACCTCCACCGGGACCGAGGAGGACGCGGCCGAGACCCGGCAGAAGAAGACCCCCGCCGACAGCGACCTGTTCCGGCAGAGCGAGATCGCCGCCGACTACGTCGAGGGTCTGCTGGACATCCTCGACTACGACGGCGACATCGACGAGCTGGTCTCCGGCGGCCGGCCGGTCGTCGAAGTGGTCGGCGGTCGCCTCCAGAGCCTGGTCGGCCAGCGCGGCGCCACCCTGGAGGCGCTCCAGGAGCTGACCCGCCTCGCGGTGTTCCGGCAGACCGGCACGCCGAGCCGCCTGCTGCTCGACGTCGGCGGTTACCGGGCCGCCCGGCGCAAGGAGCTGGCCGCGGTCGCCAAGAACGCGGTCGAGAAGGTCAAGGAACACGGCGAGGCGGTACGCCTGGAGCCGATGTCCGCGTTCGAGCGCAAGTGCGTGCACGACGTGGTCAACGCGATGAGCGGCGTGGAGAGCGAGTCCGAGGGCGTGGAGCCGAACCGTCGCATCGTCGTCCGGCCGGTGGACTGAGGTCAGTGGTCTCCGACGACACGACGGCGGACGCCGTGGCCGGCCCGGGTGGTACGCCGCCCGGGCCGTCGGCTGTACGGCCCGACGCGACCCCCGAACCGATCTTCTCCGACGAGGGTTCCCCGGACGGTACGCCGTATCCGGCCGGGACCCCGGCCGACCCCGACTTCTCCGGCGAACCGGCGGAGGTGCCCGGATCGGAGCCCACCGGGGCCGCCGTGGTGGCACCGGCGTTCTCCGCCGAACCACCGGCGGTGGCGGAACCCGCCGGACCGGAGACACCCGCGGGTGCGGTCGACCCGTTCTTCGCCGAGCCGGACGCCGTGACCGAGCCGTCCTTCGCCGGACCGGAGGCGGTCGCCGAGGTGTCCACGATGGATGGTGTGTCCACCGCCTCCGGTCCGGTCGACCCGGCTGCCGCGTCCCTGCCGCCCGAGCTGGCGGAGGCCGCCCGCGCCCTGTTCGGCGACCGGATCGACCTCGCCGCCGCGTACGCCGAACTGCTGGCCACGGAGGGTGTGCTCCGGGGCCTGATCGGGCCCCGCGAGACGCCCCGGCTATGGGACCGGCACCTGCTCAACTGCGCGGTGATGGCGGAGCGTATCCCGGAGGGGGCCAGCGTGATCGACGTCGGCTCCGGGGCCGGGCTGCCCGGCCTGGTGCTGGCGATCGCCCGTCCCGATCTCACCGTGACGCTCGTCGAACCGCTCGCCCGACGGGTCTCCTTCCTGGTCGAAGCGGTGCAACAGCTCGGGCTGACCCGCACCGTCCGGGTGTTCCGCGGGCGGGCGGATGAAGCCGCAGCCGGCTCGCGGGACCGCGAGCCGCTGTCCGCCGACGTCGTCACTGCGCGCGCCGTGGCCGCGCTGGACCGGCTCGCCGCCTGGTGCCTGCCGCTGACGGTGCCCGGCGGTCGGTTGGTGGCGCTCAAGGGCGCTTCCGCGGCCGAGGAGATGACCGAGCACGCCGAGGCGGTGCTCCGGCTCGGCGGTGGGGAGCCCGAGCTGCACCGCTGCGGCGTCGGGGTGATCGAGCCCGCCGCGACGGTGATCGAGGTGGTGCGGGAGCGGGTGGTCAACCCACGCAAGCCGAAGAAGCCCAAGCGTTCGCGTGGCGGTCGCAACCGTGGTGGCCGCAACCGGGACCGCTGATCGGGTCACGCCGCCCGGAGGCCCGTCCGGTCGTTGGACCGGTAGGACGTGACCGGATCGATCACAACCCGACATGGACCCGCCGCGCCCGTCGGCCGTAGGCTGACCGCGCGTCGATAGTGTGGAGCGGCGGTGCCGGGCGGCACCCGACCCGATCGTTCCCGCCGGGCCGATGACACCGCGCACCGCGCGGAGGCCGATTGACGGGTGCGGACCGACCATCCGGAGCGGGTAGGGATGACAGGTGCATGACGACGGCAGGTACGACGATCCACGGCTGACCGGAGCCGACGGGCGTTCACCCGACGATTCCGTTTCACGTGAAACCAGCTACCAGGAGTGGGCGGTGAATCATCCCCGTGACGAGTCCTCGCGCCGCCCCACCGAGCCGGCCCGCCGGCCGGAGGTCCTACCGGCGGGCGCTGTGCGGCCAACCTCGTCCGTGCCGGCGAACGTGCCGCCGGCCCGCGAGCCGCACGACCCGAGCGACGGTCCGGTGAACGCCCCCACTCCCCGGCCGGCGGCGGTCCGCGCGAACGTCGCCGTCCCCGCTCGTTACGAACCGCAGCCGCCGATCTCCGCCGTACCGCACCAGGCCGCCCCGGACGCCGCCGAGACGACGGCGCCGCCGTCCGACACGCCACCGACCGGCGGGTACGCCGACGAGAACCCGGCCAGCACGTACGTTTCACGTGAAACCCCGACGCGCGAAGAGGATGACCCACCGTTGGCTATGGAGGCGATGCGCGCCGTGCAGATCCTGAATCCCAGTGGCGAGGTTTCCATGCCCCGCCCCGACCGGACCCGGGTGATGTGCGTCGCCAACCAGAAGGGTGGCGTGGGCAAGACCACCACCACCGTCAACCTGGCGGTGGCGCTCGCGCTGCACGGCAACCGCGTGCTCGTGGTCGACCTCGACCCGCAGGGCAACGCGTCCACGGGTCTGAACGTGCCGCACCACACCGGCGTGCCGGACGTCTACGACTGCCTGATCGACAGCGTGCCACTCGAAGAGGTGGCCCAGACGGTCGAGGGCATCCCCAACCTGTGGTGTGTGCCGGCGACCATAGATCTGGCCGGCGCCGAGATCGAGTTGGTCTCGGTGGTCGCCCGGGAGTCGCGCCTGTCGCGCGCCATCGAGGCGTACCCGGGCCACTTCGACTACGTCTTCATCGACTGCCCGCCCTCGCTCGGCCTGCTGACCGTCAACGCGCTCGTGGCCGCGCAGGAGGTGCTGATCCCCATCCAGTGCGAGTACTACGCGCTTGAGGGCCTCAACCAGTTGATAAACAACATCAACCTGGTGCGCCAGCACCTGAACCCGAAGCTCGAGGTGTCCACCATCCTGCTGACCATGTACGACAGGCGCACCCGGCTGGCCGACGCGGTGGAGCAGGACGTCCGGAACCACTTCGGTGACAAGGTGCTCCAGGCCGTCATCCCCCGCAACGTGCGGGTCTCCGAGGCGCCCAGCTACGGCCAGTCGGTGATGACCTACGATCCCGGTTCGCGGGGTGCCACGAGCTACTTCGAGGCCGCCCAGGAGATCGCTGAGCGAGGGGTCAAGGAGCCGGTGAGCCGGAATGCGTAGCGCGGAGAAGTCGCTGGGAGGCGTCGCATGAAGAACCGTCCCCGGGGCGGTCTGGGCCGAGGGCTCGGCGCCCTCATTCCCACCGGGCCGGCACCGGGCACCGACCCGGCGGCCGGCGAGACGGAGACCACCCGTACGGCCGTCCCGCCTCCGGCGGTCGCCGGCGCGACCGCCGCCGTGACCGGTGCGGTCGGAGGCGGCGGGACCGCGCCGGCCGCCGAGCCCGAGCCCGAGCCCGGGTACGAGCTGAGCCCGGTGCCCGGCGCCCGCTTCGCCGAGATCCCGGTCGACGCCATCGTGCCGAACCCGAAGCAGCCCCGGCACGTCTTCGACGAAGAGGCGCTGGAGGAGCTGAAGACCTCGATCCAGGAGGTCGGCTTCCTCCAACCGATCGTCGTCCGGCAGCTCGACGGTGAGAAGTACGAACTCGTCATGGGTGAGCGGCGGTGGCGCGCCGCCCAGGCGGTCGGCCGGGAGAACATCCCCGCCATCGTCCGGGACACCAAGGACGACGCGATGCTCCGGGACGCGCTGCTGGAGAACATCCACCGCGCCAACCTGAACCCGCTCGAAGAGGCGGCGGCCTACCAACAACTCCTGGAGGAGTTCGGGGCCACACACGAGGAGCTGGCGCGGCGGATCGGCCGCAGCCGTCCGCAGATCTCCAACACGATCCGGCTGATGAACCTCCCCGGGGCGGTGCAGCGCCGGGTGGCAGCCGGAGTGCTCTCCGCCGGTCACGCCCGAGCCCTGCTCAGCCTCGACGACTCCGAGTCGCAGGAGAAGCTCGCCACGCGCATCGTCGCCGAGGGCATCTCCGTACGCGGCACCGAGGAATTGGTGGCTCTGGCGCTCGCTGAGGGGCCCGCAAAGGCACCCGCCGCCAAGCGTCGGACCAAGGCCCACGCTCCGGCACTCTCCGATCTCGCCGACCGGCTCTCCGACCGGTTCGACACCCGGGTGAAGGTCGACATCGGCCGCAGCAAGGGGAAGATCACGATCGAGTTCGCCACCGTCGACGACCTGGAGCGGATCGTCGGCATCATCGGAGTGGGCCAGGAGGACCAGCCCGAGGGCTGACTTCCCGCGCCGCCCGTCCCGGCCGCACCACCCGCAAGGGGGTGCGGCCGGTGCCGTTCCGGGCCGCAGTCGGCCCTCCGGGTCCGGTGCTGTGGGTTGGCCGATCGACCACCCTCCGGCGTAGCGAGTGCCGTTTCACGTGAAACGGAGCTGGTGAGGTTCATCCTCTCCTGCCTCGGGCGTTCCTGATGCAGCTCGCGAGGAATCCGGCTCATCGGCGATCGCCGCCCGATCCGTGGCCGGTACCGCCGCGCCTTCGTTCGCCCCGCGCCTTCGTTCGCCCCGCGCCTTCGCGCGCCCCGCGCCTTCGTCACCTGCCTCGGGCCTGCCCGCCTTGCCTCCTGGCCTCGCGCTCGTTCCGCCTCGGGTCTCCCCGCCTTGCGCCGCCCCGCCTTGCGCCGCCCTGCCTCGTGCCGTTCGGTCTCGCGCCGTTCGGTCTCGCGCCGAGCCAGCCCGAAGTCGAGCTGAGTCGCCTACGAGCCGAGTCGATCGCGTCGCGCCGGGTCTCGCCGCTCCCGGTCGAGCCGCGGCGTTGCGTCCGGTCGCACCGGCACCGCCACCGCGTTGCGCGTCGACTCCAGCTCGACAGGGCCGGACGCGCCCAAGTAGTAAGGCACCCACGGCGTTCCACCTGTGGCCTGACACGACCCGACTGGAACGACATGGGTGTCTGCGGCACCCTCGACACACCCCTGACGTTCCACCCGTGGCCCCCATCGGGCACGACTGGAACGACACGGGTGTCTGCAGCGTCTGCCGCCGCCTGAGCCGGATCGCGGGGTCGGCCAGGTGGCGAAGGCACGAAGTGGGAGTCGGGGCGGAAGCCTTCGGGTGGGCCGGGACCCGCAGTCGCCACTTCTGGCGGCGCGCCGTCGCCGGCGACTTCGCGCACCGTCAATGGTGCGGGCCGGGCCGTCTTCGGTCGGTACGACGGGGATGCGGTCTGGGTGCCGCTGTTGTTGCTGGGGCGACGGCAGGTGCACCCAAAGGGGCGTGGACAGGCGGCGGCTGTGGAGTAGGTGGTGCCGGGGTCTCGTGAGGCTGGCGAAGCCCGGTCCTGTGAAGGCGTGCGGGATGCGTCCAGCCGTCGCAGCCGCTGCACCTGCTTGCCCAGCCGGCCCGCCTCGCCGAGCCACATCAGTTGGTCGTCGGCGTCGTGCCGCCCGGCCCCTGCTTGTGACCGGCGAGCGGGTGGCGGGTAGAGCCGCCCGAGGCGAGTACGCAGAAAGCGGCCCCTCGGAACGGAGACGTCCGCCTCGTGATCCACATCAGGTCGAGATGTGACTGCACTCGACCGCGGAATGCGGCCACTTCGGCGTGAGTGGATCAGGGCGGTCAACTCTTCCACAGGTCGTCCGTTGAGCGAGCGGGACACGGACGTGAACGCTTCCTCGTGCCGCCATGCGTTTCACGTGAAACAAGGTCGGACCGACCCGGCGCGTATCCGGTGCTTTGGTCGTTGGACAGAAGAGACGAGCACGGAACCCCGGGAAGTTATCCACAGCGGTTGTCCACAGGGTCGCACCGTTTCACGTGAAACACCGCGCGGAAACCCTTGCTGAGCTGTGGATGACGCGCTGTGCTGGTGATCTCGGCGCCCTGTGGACAACTCGGTGGACAACCGCTGTGGATTGTCAGCCCCGAGTTCGATCCGCGACGGGCGCGGGTAGGGACAGGCGTCGCCAACTCGGTTAGGGTCAGCGTCGTGCAGGACACCCCTCCCTCAGTCCCGGACTTCACCCAGTGGCCCTCCTTCCCGTTCGAGGGCGATATCCGCGTCAAGCAACTCGACGACCCCGTACCTTTCGAACCTCCCCGTCGGGGCGAGGCGGACCGGGAGTGCACCGCCTGCCATGCGCCCGACGAGGCGTACATCTGGGTCGGTGAGCGCTGGCGGGTCCGCACCATGGACCGGCCCACCGGGCTGCCGATGGTCCTGATCCTGGAGTCCCGCTCCCACCTCGACCTCGGCGACCTGCCGAATCTGCTGGCCGCCGAGCTGGGCGTGATGACGGTCCGCCTGGAGCGGGCGATCCGCTCGCTGGACGGCGTGGCCCGCGTGCACGTCAACCGGTGGGGCGACGGCTCCGCGCACCTGCACATGTGGTTCCTGGCCCGGCCGTACGGGCGGCTGCAACTACGGGGCACGTTCCTGTCGCTGTGGGACTCGATCCTGCCGCCGATCTCCGAGGAGCAGTGGCGGGAGAACCTCGCCATGGTGGCCGCGTGGCTCGCCGAGTTCGGTGGCCGCCCGCTCGCCGAACCGCCGCGCATCCAGTGGCAGGCGCCGTCGAGTCTCTCCTCGCCGTCGTCAGAGGGCGCGGCCGAGGAGGCCGAGGAGGAAGCCGCCTCGGTGATCGAGGCAGCGGACGAGATTCCGGAATCCGATCCGGCCGAGACGGTGGACACGGCAGCGGGCGGGGAGAGCGGGTCGATGAGCGACGCCGGCCGCGATCGCGCGGAGGGCGACGCCGAGGGCGCCGACGGAGAGGATCTCCCGGATCCGGACGACCATGGCGGCCCCGCGCGAGACGCCGAGCCGGCGGCCCGAGACGCGGCGGACGCGGACACGAGCGCGGCGGAAACGAGCGCGGATCGCGCCACCGGCGAGGACGACGGGACGACACCGACACCCAACACCGTCGGGCGCACCACGGCGTCCGGGCCGGGCGGGGCCGGCTGAGGACGGGCGGGGCCGGCTGAGTCAGGCCGAGCGGCGGGCGGCGGCCCGGTTCACCAACGTGCCGAGTACCCGGCCGAAGTCGAGCCCGGCCGCCTGGATGGAGAGCGGCAGCAGCGAGGTCTCGGTCATCCCGGGAGAGACGTTCACCTCCAGCACGTGCGGCCTGCCCTCCGCGTCGACGATCAGGTCGACGCGGGACACGTCGCGCAGGCCGAGCGCGGTGTGTGCGGCGAGCGCCACCTCGGTCACCCGCGCGGTGGTCGAGTCGTCGAGCCGCGCGGGCGCGTGCCAGGTGGTGCGGCCGGCCGTGTAGCGGGCGGCGTAGTCGTAGACGCCGTTGCGGGGCACGATCTCGACCGGGGGCAGGGCCTGGGGGCCCTCGCCCAGGTCGAGCACGGAGACCGCCACGTCCATCCCGGGCACGTAGCGTTCCACAAGCGCCGTCTGGTCGTACGCGAAACAACCGACCATGGCGGCCGGCAGTGACGCGGCCTCCCGGACCACGGCGGCGCCCAGGCCGGACCCGCCCTGCGCGGGCTTGACCATCAGTGGCAGGCCGAGGCGGTCGACGATCCGGTCCAGGACGGCGACCGCGCCCAGCTCGGAGAAGCGGTCGTGCGGCAGGGCCACCCAGTCGGGTGTGGGGATGCCGGCCTCGCGCAGCACGGCCTTGGCCGACGGCTTGTCCCAGGCGAGCCGGGAGGAGCGGGCGTCGCAGCCGACGTAGGGCACGTCGCAGAGGTCGAGCACGCCCCGCAGCGAGCCGTCCTCGCCGGTGGCGCCGTGCAGGGCGATCACCACCGCGTCCGGTGGGTCGGCGGTCAGCGCGGGCAGCAGCGCGATGTCGGCGTCGCGCAGCTCCGCCTCCACGCCCACCGCGCGCAGCGCGTCGAGTACGCGGCGACCGGAGCGGAGCGACACGTCCCGCTCGTAGGAGAGACCGCCGGCGAGTACCAGCACGTGCAGCTCGTCGGCGGCGGGATCGGTCACGGGTGTGGCAGGGCTGACGGCCATGCGGGCATCATGCCAAGTCGGGGCCGGGCGCGTCGGAGCCGCCCTGGCGCCGGCGCGGTCCGGTGCCGGCGACCGCCCCGAAGACCTTCCGCATGGCGATCTCCTGCTCCATCACCCCGGACAGCCGGCGGACGCCCTCCCGGATCCGCTCGGGCGGCGGGAAGGAGAAGTTGAGCCGCATGTTGCCGGTGCCCGTCCCGTCGGCGTAGAAGCCGGTGCCCGGCACGTACGCGACCCGGGCGGCGATGGCTCGCGGCATCATCGCCTTGGCGTCGAGCCCGTCGGGCAGGGTCGCCCAGACGAAGAGGCCGCCGTCGGGCGTGGTCCAGGTGGTGCCGGACGGCATCAGGTCGGCCATCGCGCCGAGCAGCGCGTCCCGGCGTTCGCGGTAGACCTCCCGGTAGGTCTTGAGCTGCTCACGCCAGGGCATGGTGCCCAGATAGGTGGAGACGGCGGCCTGCGCGAAGCCGCTCGGGCAGAGGATCTGCGCCTCGCTGGCGATGACCAGCTTGTCGCGGACCGCGTGCGGGGCGAGGATCCAGCCGACCCGCAGGCCCGGGGCGAAGGTCTTGGAGAACGTGCCCAGGTAGAAGACGCCGTCGCGCCGTCGGGCCCGCAGCGGCACGGGCGCCTCGCCGGAGAAACCGAGCTGACCGTACGGGTCGTCCTCCACCACGAGCAGGCCGGCGCGCTCGCAGATGTCGAGCACCCGTTCCCGCCGCTCCTCGCTCAACGTCACGCCGGTGGGGTTCTGGTAGGTCGGGATCGTGTAGAGGAACTTCACCCGCCGGCCGGCGCGCGCCAGGTCGGCGATGGCCACCTCCAGCGCCTCCGGGATGAGGCCGTCGTCGTCCATCGGCACGTGCGCCACCTGCGCCTGGGCGGCCTGGAACACCCCGAGCGCACCGACGTACGTCGGGCCCTCGGCGAGCACCACGTCGCCCGGGTCGAGGAAGAGCCGGGCCACCAGGTCGAGCGCCTGCTGGCCACCGACGGTCACCACCACGTCCTCCGGGGAGGCGCCGCAGGAGGCGTCGATCCCGGACAGCGACATCACCTCGCAGATCCGCTCGCGCAGCTCCGGGGTGCCCTGGCCGATGCCGTACTGGAGGGTGGTGGTGCCGTGCTCGGCGCCGAGCCGGCCGAGCATCTCGCCCACCGCGTCGAGCGGCAGCGCGGCGATGTAGGGGGCTCCGCCGGCGAGCGAGACGACCTCCGGCCGGCTGGCGACGGCGAACAGGGCCCGGATCTCGGAGGCGGTCATCCCGCGGACACGCCGGGCGTACCGGTCGGTGTAGTCGTCGAGCGTCGTGCCGGTCATGACATCACCTCGATCGGGTGTCGGCGGAGCTGCCGCCCGGTGTGGTACCCGCGATGCCGGCGTCCAATGGCGGCGCGCGGCCGATTGGTCGATCGTAGTCGCAGGTGACCGGCACGGAACCCGCCATCCGGACACGTCCACATCCCGGACCTCCGTCCGCCGGTGGCGTGGGCGTCCGCGCGTTCCACTCCCGCGCCGCCGGGCGGGGGCGTACGATCGCTCGTCGGGAGCACGAGGGCGGCGGGGCACCGCGGTGGCCGGCGCTCCGAGACTGTTGGGTGGGGTGCGCTCATGTCGCGACGTCTGGTCAGCCTGACCCTGGACACCCTGGAGGACCTTCCCCGATCCTGTCGGCGGTGCGTCTACTGGGAACTGGATCCGGTTTCCGCCGAGCGGGCCTGCGCGGCCGGCGACCCGGGGCTGGAGAAGGAAGCCTGGGTCTCCCAGACACTGCTGGAGTGGGGTTCCTGCGGCAAGCTGATCTACGTCGACGGGATGCCTGCCGGTTTCGTCATGTACGCGCCGCCGGCGTACGTGCCGCGTTCGATGGCCTTTCCCACGTCGCCGGTCTCGGCGGACGCGGCGCTGCTGATGACGGCGCACGTGGTGCCCGCCTTCGCCGACGGCGGCCTGGGCCGGATGCTGGTGCAGGGCGTGGCCCGGGACCTCACCAAGCGCGGCATCAAGGCGATCGAGGCGTTCGGCGACGCCAAGTTCGGCGACGACGGGGAGGGGCCGGCCCGGGCCTGCGTCGCGCCGGCTGACTTCTTCCTGTCGGTGGGCTTCAAGACCGTCCGCCCGCATTCGCGTTACCCGCGCCTGCGGCTGGAGTTGCGTACCGCGTTGAGCTGGAAGTCCGACGTGGAATACGCGCTGGAGAAGCTCCTCGGCTCGATGAGCCCGGAAACGCTGCTGCGACCGGTCCGGCCGGCGCCCGCCACCCGCTCGATGAGCTGACCGGCTCAGTCGACCACGGTGCCGGCGGCCACTGTCGCCCGCAACTCGCTCACGTCGATCGAGCCGGTCGGCACGTCCCGCTCGATCGGCAGGTACATCCGCTGCACGGCGGCCACGATGGCGTCGACGACCCGGTCCCGGAACCGCGGGTCGACAAGCCGGCTCCGGTCGTCCGGTGAGGTCAGGTAGCCCACCTCGACGCGGACCGCCGGCATCCGGGTGAGCCGGAGCAGGTCCCACGCCTTGGCGTGGGTGCGGCAGTCACGTAGCCCGGTGCGGGCCACGATCTCCCGTTGCACCAGCCCGGCCAGGCGTTCCCCGGTGGCCGAGGTGACGCCGTTGTCGGTGCCGTAGTGGTAGGTGGCGACCCCGTCGGCTGCCGGGTTGGCGTGCCCGTCGGTGTGCAGGGAGATGAACACGTCGGCGCCGAGCGAGTTGGCGAGCTGGGCCCGGTCGGCGTCCGGCAGGCAGGTCCGGGGCGCGGGACCCCGGGTCAGCTGCACCCGTACGCCGGCCGCCGCGAGCCGGCCCTCCAACCGGCTGGCCAGGTCGTGCACGAGGTCGGCCTCGCTCCAGCGCAGCGTCCCGTCGGGCACCACCACGCCGGGGTCGGTGCCGCCGTGGCCCGGGTCGATCACCACGGTCCGGCCGACGAGCGTCGGCCCGGCCTGGCGGATGGCGTCGGACTCGCGCAGCCACTGCGGCCGGCCGCCGACCACCTTGCGGCCGAGGCGGCGCAGCGCGTTGACGGTGTGCGGGCCGCACGCGCCGTCCGGCTTGAGGCCCATCTCGCGCTGGAACTGGGCCACCGCGCGGGAGGTGCGCAGGCCGTAGATGGCGTCGGCGCGGCCCACGTCGTACCCCATCTCCAACAGGCGTTCCTGGAGCGACCGGATGTCCTCGCCGGTGAGCGGCTCGGGCACGGCGTGGTAGAGGGCGCGGGCGCCGAACCGCCAGCGGGCCGCGTCGAGCGCCCGCCAGGTCTCCGCACCGACGCGCCCGTCGACGCTGAGGCCGCGGGACTGCTGGAACGCGCGGACCGCGCGTTCCGTCTCGGCGTCGTAGGCGTCGGCGCGGCCGTCCGCGGGCAGGAGTTCCAGGCCGGCGAGGACGGTGCGGACCTCGGCCACCGCGGGGCCTCGGTCACCGGGTCGGATCGGACGCACGACGACCCCCCTCTGGACGGGCGCCGGCGGAGGCGGCACTCCGGCGGACGCCTACGGAGCGTACCGTGACCGGTTACCCGCCGGGTTCGTCTTCGCGCAGGTCAGGAACGCCGAAGCCCTCGTGACCCGGTGGGGTGACGAGGGCTTCGACGGTGTGTCGGGCGCGGCTCAGAGCGCCGACTCGATGAGCTTGACCAGCTCACCCTTGGGCTTGGCACCGGCGATCGACTGCACCGGCTCGCCGTCCTTGAAGATGGTGAGCGTCGGCACGGACATCACCCGGTAGGCGCGTGCGGTCTCGGGGTTCTCGTCGATGTTGAGCTTGACGATGGTGACCTGGTCACTCATCTCGCCCGCGATCTCCTCCAGCAGCGGCGAGACCTTGCGGCACGGACCGCACCATTCCGCCCAGAAGTCGACCAGAACCGGCTTGTCGGACTTCAGCACGTCGGCCGCGAAGCTCGCGTCCGTGACCGCCTTGGTTGCTCCCACTATGAACCCTCCTCCGAACCGGATTTTTCAGCCTTGCAGGGTGGCGATGAAACGCTCGGCGTCGAGCGCGGCGGCACAGCCGGTGCCGGCCGCCGTGATGGCCTGCCGGTAGGTGTGGTCGACCACGTCACCGGCGGCGAAGACCCCGGGCAGGCTGGTGCGCGTGCTCGGCGCCTGCACCTGCACGTACCCCTCGTCGTCGAGCGCCACCTGACCGCGGAACAGCTCGCTGCGCGGGTCGTGGCCGATCGCCACGAAGACGCCCGTGACGTCGAGCACCTTGGTCTCGCCGGTGTGCACGTCGCGCACCCGTACGCCACTGACCTTGCCGTCCTCGCCGAGGATCTCCTCGACCGTGGTGTTCCACTCGACCTTGATCTTCTCGTTGCCCAGCGCCCGCTCGGCCATGATCTTGCTGGCCCGGAACGAGTCGCGGCGGTGGATGATCGTCACCGACTCGGCGAAGCGGGTGAGGAAGCTCGCCTCCTCCATCGCCGAGTCGCCGCCGCCGACCACCACGATGTGCTGGTTGCGGAAGAAGAAACCGTCACAGGTGGCACAGGACGACACGCCGTGGCCGAGGTATTCCTGCTCGCCCGGCACGCCCAGCGGTCGCCAGGCCGAACCGGTGGAGAGGATGACCGCCCGGGCCCGGTAGGCGGTCTCGCCCACCCAGACGGTGCTCACCGCGTCGGAACCGATCTCGCCGGTGTCCTTCAGCTCGACCCGGGTCACGTCATCGGTGAGGAACTCGGCACCGAACCGCTCGGCCTGCTTGCGCATGTTGTCCATCAGCTCGGGGCCGAGGATGCCGTCCGCGAAGCCGGGGAAGTTTTCCACCTCGGTGGTGGTCATCAGCGCGCCACCGGACTGCACGCCCTCGATCACCAGCGGCTTGAGGTTGGCGCGCGCGGCGTAGACCGCCGCGGTGTAGCCGGCCGGGCCGGAGCCGATGATGATCAGGTTGCGGACCTCGTCCACTGCCGTCTCCCGAAGTGTGTGTTCGCCGGCGACTCAGCGATGCCGACAACTGACCTGCAGAACGTCATCGTACGAAGCGGGGATTCCCGAGCCGGTCATCCGGTGGGTCACGTCACGTGCCGGGACAAGCCGGTGACCGCGGTTTCACCCTACCCGCGTGCGGAAGCGGGTGTCCGCGCCGGACCCGGGTACGCCGCATTCCGGGCCGCTCACCCACCCCCAGCGGGTGCCACCGGCGTCGGAGAACGTGACCACGAGCGCCGGGCGGCCCTGAAACCGGGCGTAGTCGACCAGGTCGACGGTGAGCGGAGCGCCGCCCTGCTCGACGCCGATCGCGGTCAGGCAGGCGGCCAGCGCCTCGGGCCGGTCGAGCCGGTCCAGCCCGCCGACCTCACCGACGCGGTATTTCTGGGTGGTCCGGGGCCCGTCCGCGCCGCCGGCCGCCGACGCATCCGACGGGCCGGCGACCTCCGGCCGGTTCGCCTTCGGCGGGTTGCCACCGGCGAGGCGTTCCGGGGTCCACTCGGCGCCACTGCGTAGGGCCGGTCCGGTGGTCCGGTACGGCGCGGCTGCCATCGGCGCCGCTCCGCCGGCCGCCCGGTCGGCGGGGCCGCTGTCGCTGCCCGAGTCGGCCAGCCGGCCGACACCGAGGCCCACGGCGGCGACCGAGGCCGCGGCCAGCGCCACCGGCCCGGCGAGCCGGGCCCAACGCCGGGAGCGTCGCCCCGGCCCGGTGTGCCCGTCGGGTCGGGGCGACGGGCCGGGCGGGCGGCCGGTCCGGCCGGGTTGCGCCGGCACGATGACCCGCGTCCCGGCGCGGTCCACCGGGGCGGGAACGTGGTCGGCGGCCGGGCCGGCACCGGCGAGCGCGGCCGTGATCCGGTCGGCGACCGTCGCCGGCAGTTCCGGCGCGGGCGCCCCGGCGAGGCCGGCCAGGTCGGCGTGCACCAGGTCGAGTGCGCGGGTCAGGTCCGCGTACGCGGCTGCCCAGGCCCGGTCCCGCTCGACCAGTCGGGCCACCGTCGCCTGCTCGGGGGTGCCCTCCAGCGCCCCGCCGAGATAGTCGGCGAGCAGGTCGTGGTCGACCTCGCTGAACTCCCGGGAACTCACGGCTCCTCCTGGCTGGCGTCCGGCCGGGCACGTCCCGACGAGGATCCGACGCCCTGTGGCGGCCGGTGGTTCCCCGGGGTGACGCGGGGCACGTCCGTGGCGTCGTCGGAACCGGTGCGCAGATGCCCCAGGAGCACGGCGAGCCGGGCCCGACCGCGGGCGCACCGGCTCTTCACCGTCCCCTCGGCGACACCGAGGATCCGGGCCACCTCGGCCACCGGATAGCCCTGCACGTCGACCAGGACCAGCGCGGCCCGCTGCTCCGCCGGCAGGGCCGTGAGCGCCTGCCGGACCACGAGCGCGGTGTCGTGGTCCTGGGCCGGCGCGGCCGGTTCCACCCCGCCTGTGTGCCGTTCCCCGTCGCCGTGCACCCCGTCCGGCAGCGGGACGGTGGCGTGGGTCTGCCGTCGCCGCATCCGGTCCAGGCACGCGTTCACCACGATCCGGTGCAGCCAGGTGGTGACCGCCGAGTCGCCCCGGAACCGGGCCGCGGCGCGGTGCGCCGACAGCATCGCGTCCTGGAGCGCGTCGGCGGCCTCCTCGCGGTCACCGATCGTCCGCAGGGCCACCGCCCAGAGCCGGTCGCGGTGCCTGCGGAACAGCTCGCTGAAGGCATCCCGGTCGCCGGCGACGTGGGCCCGGAGCAGTTCCAGGTCGGAACCGGCCGGCGGGCCGTCGTGGGTCGCCGGCGTGCGGCTCACGAGCCCTGGACCGTGATCTCCTGGACCCCGATCTTCCAGCCGCTGCCGTCGTCCTTCTTCGGCAGCTCGGTGATCCAGAGGAGGAGGTACTGGTATTTCTGGGCCGGGTCGAAGCCGTTGAAGATCATGGTGGTGCCGGAGTCCTCGAACGGCTGCCCGATCACGGTGGAGTAGGCCGCGACGAGGTCGTCGTCACCATCGGACGTGGACGGGAAGTCCTTGGCGCCGGCGCGCAACTCGGCCGAGGCGCCGGAGGTCGACAGGGTGGCCTGGAGCGACTTGACCGTGCGGGGCGCGCCCAGGTCGATCCAGATCCCCATGCCCTTCTTGAAGTTACCGAACTTGGCCGTCTTGTAGGTGTCGGTCTCCCAACCCTTGTCCGAGTCGCCGTCGATCACCTTCTCGACGCCGTTCAGCTCGTCCCGCTTGCTGCTGTCCGGGTCGATGATCCGGACGTCCTGGATGGCGAGCTTGCGGGCGGCCGGCGTCGCGGGCTCGGTGTTGCCGCCACCGGCGGCGGGAGCGCTGCTGGACGGCTGGCCCACCGGCTCCTTGTCGTCGTCGCCACCACCACCGAGCACACTGATGCCGACCAGCAGCCCGACCAGGGCCACCGCCAGCAGGCCGGCGATGCCCAACGCGACCTTGCGGCCACCGGCCGCGGCCAGCGGCGACGGCTCGTCGCCGGGCTCGGCGGTGAACCGCAGCGGACCGGCCTGCTCCAGGAACTGCTCGTCGGCCGGGATGTCCAGCCGGCTCAGCTCCGCCGACAGCACGTCCGACGAGGGCGGGGCGATCTCCGGGTCGAGCAGGTCCATGGTGAGGTCGTCGAGATAGGCCGGCACGCCGGCACGCACCTGCCGGGGCGCGGCGATGCCACCGCCGGCGTCCCGGACCGCGTCGGGGAGAGCGGCCCGGCCGTGCCCGGCGGTGGCGCCGTGCAGCGGCGCCTCGCCGTGCGGCCAGTGGCCGGTCAGGGCGAAGTAGAGCACCCCGCCCACGGCGCGCAGGTCGTTCTCCTGGCTGTCCGCCCCGTCGGTGCGCGCGTCGGCGACCACCACCCGGCCGTCGTCGCTGATCATGACGGTGCCGGGGTGGAGGTTGCCGTGCACCATGCCGGTGGCGTGCACGGCGGCGAGAGCGCTGGCGACGGCGTTGCCGATCGCGGTCGCGCGGGCCGGGTCCAGCGGACCGTCGGCGGCCACCATCTCGCGCAGGGACTGGCCGTCCACCCACTCGCGGACCACGTACGCCCGGTCGTCCTCGTCGATCGCGTCGTAGACGCCGACCAGGTTGGGGTGGATGACCCGGCTCGCCGCGACGGCGGCCTGGAGCATCTCGGTGGCGGAGTCACCACCCGGGTAGCGGAGGACCACCGCGACGGGACGGCGCAGCACCACGTCGACCCCGCGCCAGACCAGCCGGCCGGCACTGTCGTTGTTGATGTGCTCGACCAGCTCGTAGCGCTCGGCGAGCAGCTCACCGACGGTGGGAGCACCGAGGGTCACGACCGCGGGAGAGGTCTCCTCCGCTTCCTGACCCTCGCCGACCTGGGTCACCCGTCCTCCCTCGGTGATCGTGTCGATCGATGGACCCGTGCTGCTGGGCATGTGTTTCCCGCTCTGGCTTCGGTGGAACCGGCACGGTCGGCGACGCCGGACGTACCCGTCGAGAGCGACCTTACCCGGGATGCCCGGTTCTCCGACATGTCATCTTCCCGCTGCGGCCGGCGACAAGCCAGTCACGCGGACACGCACCGCCAATCTAGAGGTTGACGGCAAGTGATCGGCGCAGGGGCGTACCGGTGTGGCGTGCGCGTGGTTTCCCCCTCCTGGCCGGGGCACCCTCGTCCGTACGGTTGGTTATCCACAGGCCGAGAGGCCCACTGGACGGCGGAATCCCGAGTTATCCACAGCCGTATCCCCAACCTGGTGATCCTCGTTCACCGTCGGTCACCGGTGGATTCAGCGCCCGAGTCGCCGCCGCACCATCCCTACCACCTCGGTGATCTCACCGATCCGCAGCAGCATGGCCAGCCCGAGGTAGACGCCGCCGATCACCGCGCCGCCGATCACGAGCTGGGCCGCGGCGGCGAACCAGCTCAACCGCTCCGGGTCGCCCGGGAGCACCGCGACCACGAGCAGGCCTGCCAGCGCGGCGCCGAGTGCGGCCACCACCACCCGACCGAGGGTGCCCATGATCCGGCCCAGCCCGATGCGGCCCACCCGGGGCCGCAGCAGCATGGCCGAGATGATCGCCGCGGCCAGGTACGACACCGCGTTGCCGAGCATCATCCCGGAGGCCGCGAACGTGTTCGAGAAGATCAGGAAGAGGCCCACCTGGAGCAGTACGCGCAGGATCACCACCGGGATGTTGATCAGCGCGGGGGTGCGGGTGTCCGGCAGCGCGTAGAAGGCGAACGTGAAGAGCTGGCTCACCGCGAACGGCACCAGCGCGAGCGCCGCGACCAGCAGCACCGTCGAGGTGGCCACCGCGTTCGCGCCGGTGAAGGCGCCGTAGCGGAACACCACGACGGAGATCGGGGCGGCCAGCACGGCGTAGCAGACCGCGATCGGGGCCAGCACCGCGGTGACCATCCGGGTGCCCCGGGACAGGTCGGCGGTGAGGTCACCGAACCGGCCCTCGGCGGCAGCCGCGCTCATCCGGGGCATCAGCGCGGTGATGATCGACACCGCGATGATGCCGTTCGCCATCATCAGCAGCAGGAAGACGTTGTTGTAGATCAACAGGCCGGCGTTGTCGCCGCCGGCGGCCCGGGTGAGCAGGTTGACCACCACGAAGAGACCGAGCTGGTTGACCCCGACGTAGCAGAACATCCAGCCGCCGAGCCGGGCCAGCTCACGCAGGCCGAGCGTGCGGAAGTCGAACCGCCACCGCCACCGGAAACCGACCTTGCGCAGCGCGGGCAGCAGGCCGGCGGTCTGGACCGCGACGCCGAGCAGCATGCCGCCGCCGATCAACAGGATCCGGCTCCAGCCCATCTCGTCGGGCTGGATCAGCTTCGCGCCGAAGACCGCGATGTAGAGCGCGCAGACGCCGATGACCACCAGGTTGTTCAGGATCGGCGCCCACATCGGGGCGGCGAAGTGCCCACGGGTGTTCAGCACCGCGGCGATCAGCGCGCTCACGCCGGTGAAGAACAGCATCGGCAGCATCAGGTACGACAGGCCGGTGACCAGGCCGCGGTAGTTCTCGTCCTTGCCGCCGGCGTAGATGGCGGTCAGGGCGGGGGCCGCGACCAGGGCGATCAGCACGGTGGCGGCCAGCGCCAGCACGGCAAGCGTGAGCAGCCGCTGGGAGTATGCCTCGCCCCGGTCCGGGTCGGTCTTGCGCCGCCGGACCAGCACCGGGATCAGCACGCTTGTGAGCACCCCGCCGAGCAGGAACTCGTAGACCTGGTTCGGCAGGAACTGGGCGGTGGTGAACGCGTCACCGACGAGCGCGCCGCCCAGCGCGGCGCCGATCATCAGGTTGCGGATAAAGCCCGTACCCCGGCTGACCAGGCTGCCGATCGCCATCACCGCGCTGTTCGCGGCGGCGCTGGTCTCGGCGACCACCTCCTGGGGTGGCGCGACCGCCTCGACGCCCGGCTGGTTCAGCGGCTCCGCCGAGATGAAGGTGGCGCCGTCGTCCGGCGGCAGGCCGCCGTCGTGCGCGTTCGCGCTGCGGTAGAGCCCGCCGCCGCTCATCTGCCAGCCTCCAAGGGGTACGTCGAGCCCGGCCCCGCCGACCCCGCACAACCGGAACCTTAGTCAACCTCGGCCCGTTACCCGCGCCCGGCGCGGTCGATCCACCCTGCGCCCGATAGGCTGGCGATCCCATGTCCGAAGCCTCCGCCGCCGCTTCCGCCGCCGCTCGCCCCGAGCTGACCGCCGCGCAGCGCAACGCCGTCGCCGAACTGCTCCGCGTCTCCCCGGTCGCCGACGAGCTGGGCCGGCGTTTTGCCCGAGCCGGTCACGAACTGCACCTGGTGGGCGGTTCGGTCCGGGACGCGCTGCTCGGCCGGCTCGGCAACGACCTCGACTTCTGCACCGACGCCCACCCGGACGAGACGGTGAAGGTGATCCGGGGCTGGGCCGAGTCGATCTGGGAGACCGGCCGCGAGTTCGGCACCATCGCCTGCCAGCGCGACGGCCTCAACCTGGAGATCACCACCTTCCGGGCGGAGGTCTACGACCAGGTGAGCCGCAACCCGGTGGTGCGGTACGGCACCAGCCTGACCGAGGACCTGAAACGCCGCGACTTCACCGTCAACGCGATGGCGGTGAGCCTCCCGGAGCACCGGTTCACCGACCCGTACGGCGGCCTGGCCGACCTCGCCGCGAAGATCATCCGCACTCCGGGCACGCCTGAGGAGTCGTTCCGCGACGACCCGCTGCGGATGCTGCGCGCGGCCCGGTTCGCCGCCCAGCTCCGTTTCGCCGTCCACCCCGACGTCCGCGCCGCGATGGCCCGGATGGCCGGCGACCTCGACCGGATCACCGCCGAGCGGATCCGGGACGAGTTCACCAAGCTGCTGTGCGGGGCCGATCCGGTGACCGGGCTGCGCCTGCTCGTCGACACCGGCCTGGCCGAGCGTTTCCTGCCGGAGCTGACCGGTCTCAAGCTGACCATCGACGAGCACGCCCAGCACAAGGACGTCTACGAGCACACGCTGACCGTGGTCACCAACGCCATGTCGATGGAGGAGGAGGGCTGCGACTTCGTGCTGCGGATGGCCGCGCTGATGCACGACGTCGGCAAGCCCGGCACCAAGGCGGTCGGCTCGGACGGCCGGGTCAGCTTCCACCACCACGAGGTGGTCGGCGCCCGGCTCACCAAGGCCCGGATGAAGGCGCTGCGCTATCCCAAGGACGTCACCTCCCAGGTGGTCAAGCTGGTCGGGCTGCACCTGCGCTTCTACGGGTACGGCCGGGGCGAGTGGACCGACTCGGCGGTGCGGCGCTACGTCACCGACGCCGGTGACCTGTTGTCCCGGCTGCACAAGCTGACCCGATCCGACTGCACCACCCGCAACCGTCGCAAGGCGGCCCAGCTCGCCGCCGACTACGACGCGCTGGAGGAGCGGATCGCCCGGATCGCCGCCGAGGAGGACCTGGCCCGGGTCCGCCCCGACCTGGACGGCAACGCGATCATGGAGTTGCTCGGCGTACCGCCGGGGCCGGTGGTCGGCCGCGCCTGGCAGCACCTCAAGGAGTTGCGCCTGGAGCGCGGGCCGCTGGACCGCGACGAGGCCGAGGCGGAACTGCTGCGTTGGGCGCGCGCCGAGGGCATCCTCGACCGCACGTGACGACGATACGCCGGCGTGTCGACCAAAAGGGTGACGCGCGTCGGTCGATGTCTCCCGCATGATGAAGGTCATCATCAGCCCACCGGATCGACCGGTGCGGCTGTCCTGATCGCATCCGCCCGTCCACATCGGACGGTCGCTGGACACGGGGAGACTATTCAGTGTCACGTCACGGCGTGCTGCGCCGCTCCGCGCTGGTGGGGCTCGCCCTCACCTCCGCCACCTCCATCATCTGCGCCGCCACCGGCGGCGCCGCCTCGGCCGACCCGGTCGGTCCGAAGCGGGCCCCGGTCCGGGGCGCCGACACGGCCGAGGCGGTGCCCGGCCGTTACATCGTCGTCCTCAAGGACGGCAAGGCCAGCCCGGCCAGGGTGAAGTCCGCCGCGTCGGCCCTGGCCGGTGAGCACGGCGGCACCGTCCGCCGGGTCTTCGGCAAGGCGCTGCACGGCTACTCCGCCAGCATGACCAGCCGGCAGGCCGAGCGCCTGGCCGCGGACCCGGACGTCGAGTTCGTCCAGCAGGTCCAGCGCTGGCAGGCCAACGGCACCCAGGACGACGCGCCCTGGGGCCTGGACCGGATCGACCAGATCGGCGCGAAGGCCGACGGCACGTACACCTACCCGGCGACCGGCGCCGGGGTGACCGCCTACGTCATCGACACCGGCATCGACATCGACCACGAGGACTTCGGCGGGCGGGCCAGCTACGGCTACGACGCGGTCGACGACGACGACGTCGCGCAGGACTGCGACGGGCACGGCACGCACGTGGCCGGCACGCTCGGCGGCACGAAGTACGGCGTCGCCAAGGACGTCAGGCTCGTCGCGGTCCGGGTGCTCAACTGCGAGGGCAGCGGCACCACCGAGCAGGTGGTCGCCGGCATCGAGTGGGTCACCGAGCACGCCACCGGCCCGTCCGTGGCCAACATGAGCCTCGGGTTCAACGGCGTGGACGAGGCGGTCGACGTCGCCCTGACCCGGTCCATCGCCTTCGGCACCACCTACGCGGTCGCGGCCGGCAACAGCATGCAGGACGCCTGCGGGGTCTCGCCGGGGCGGGTGGCGCCCGCCATCACGGTCGGCGCGACCGACCAGATCGACTTCCGGGCGTGGTTCTCCAACTACGGCAGTTGCGTGGACACGTTCGCGCCGGGCACCGCCATCACGTCGGCGAAGGCCGGCACCACGAACGGATCGGTCTCGTTCAGCGGCACGTCGATGGCATCCCCGCACGTCGCGGGCGCCGCCGCGCTGGCGCTTGAGGCACACCCGACCTGGACCCCGCAGCAGGTGCGCAACTCGCTCGTCACCACGGGCGTCAGCGGCGCGGTGCACGACACCGAAGGCTCGCTCGACCGGCTCCTGCACGTCGGCGCCCCCGCCACGGTCCGGTCCGCGTACGGGCTCAAGGCCCGGATCAACGGCCTGCACGTCACCGCGGACAGCGCCGGCAACAAGGCGCTCGTCGCGCGCGGCACCTCGGTCGGCGCCTGGGAGAAGTACGACGTGGTCGACGCCGGCGACGGCCTGTACGGGCTGCGCGCCACCGTCAACAACAAGTTCGTGACCGCGGACAGCGCCGGCAACAAGCCGCTGATCGCCCGCGCCGACACCATCGGCGCCTGGGAGAAGTTCCAGATCGCCGACAACAACGACGGCAGCGTCAGCCTCAAGGCGGCGGTCAACAGCAAGTATGTGACCGCGCCGAGCGCCACCTCGCCGCTGATCGCCAGCAAGACCGCCATCGGCACCGCCGAGAAGTTCGATTTCGACGCGCCCGCCCCGGTCGTCGGCATCAAGGCGGTGGCCAACGGCAACTACGTGACGGCGGAGAGCGCCGGCAGCAAGCCGCTGATCGCCCGCAGCGCCACGGTCGGCGCCTGGGAGAAGTTCGAGGTGGTAAGCGTCGGTGACGGCTTCTTCAGCCTGAAGGCGCTCGTCAACAGCAAGTTCGTGACCGCGGACAGCGCCGGCAACAAGCCGCTGATCGCCCGCGGCACGGAGATCGGCAACTGGGAGGTCTACGACTTCCTCGACTACAACGCCGACGGCTCGGTCTACCTGCGGGCGAACGCCAACGGCAAGGCGGTCACCGGTGGCGGCGAGCTGATCGCCAGCCGCACCATCGACTGGGACAGCGAGACCCTGGGCCTGGGCACCGACGAGAAGTTCATCTTCGCCGCGCTCTGACCCGTACCACGTGCGGCGCCCGCCGGCCCCCTGAGGGGAAACCGGCGGGCGCCGTCGTACGTCACGGGTTGACCGTGCTGCCGTCCACCGTGGTCTTGCCGTTGGTGTGCGCGCTACCCAGCCGGGCGAGCAGCCCGGCCAGGTCGATGCCGGTCAGGTCGCTGCCAAGCTGGAGGCCCTGGGCGACGTTGCCGGCCACCGACTTGGTGAGCGACGAGGCGCCGTCGGTGGAGATGACGGTCATCTTGTCGATCGCGCCGATCGGGGCGCTGGCCGCGCCGACCACCTCGGGCAGCACCTTGACCAGCAGGTCCAGCACCGCGGCCTCGCCGTACGCGGCGAACGCCTCGGCCTTGCGGGCCATCGCGTCGGCCTCCGCCTGGCCCTTCGCCAGGATGGCCGCGGCCTCGGCCTGGCCCTCCCGCTCGACCGCCTCGGCGATCGCGGAACGCCGGCGCTGCTCCGCCTCACCTTCCTTGGCGCCCTCGATCGCGTTCGCCTCCGCCAGCGCGGCGCGGCGGGCCCGCTCACCCTCACCGGTGAGCCGGGACTGCTCGGCGACGGCCTGGGCGGCGGCGATGGTGGCCTGCCGCTCGGCGTCGGCACGCAGCACCGCCGCGTTGCGGTTGGCCTCGGCCTCCTGCTCCACCTTGTACCGCTGCGCGTCGGCGGGCTTGCGCACCTCGGTGTCGAGCTGACGCTGCTTCAGCTCGGCGTTGCGCTCGGCCACCTTCTGCTGCTCGGAGAGGATCGCCTGGTCCCGCTCGGCCTGGGCGAGTGGCCCGGCCGCCGCCGACTTCGCCTTCGCCGCGTCGATCTCGGCCTGGATGCCGGCCTGCTTGAGCGACAGGTTGCGGTTCGCCTCGGCGATCGCCTCCTCGGCGAGCAGGCGTTCCTGCTCGGCGGCCTGCCGGGCGCGGGCCTCGGCGATGGCCGCGTCCTTGAGCACCCGGGCGGCCTCGGGCCGGCCCAGGTCGGCCAGGTACGACCCTTCGGCCAGGATGTCCTGGAGCTGGAACGTGTCGAGCACCAGACCCTGGTTGGTCATCGAGTGCTCGGCCTCCTCGGCGACCGCGCTGGCGAACGCGGCCCGGTCCCGGATGACCTCCTCGACGGTGAGCCGGCCGACGATCGAGCGCAGCGCGCCGGCCAGCACCTCCCGGGTGAAGTTGTCGATCTCGTCCTGCTGGTGCAGGAAGCGCTGGGCGGCGGCCCGGATCGCGTCCTCGGTGCCGCCGACCTTGACGATCGCGACGCCGTGCAGGTCGGCGCGGATGCCCTGCTTGCTCACCGCGCCCCGGATGCCGACGTCGATGCGCCGGCTGGACAGGTCGAGGGACTGGAGTTTCTGCACCACCGGCAGCACGAACACCGAGGCGCCGAGCACGACCTTCTGCCCGGACATGTCGGTGGACCGGATGCCGTCGGCGGTCTGGGTGGTCCGGCCCTTACGGCCGGTGACGATGAACGCCTCGTTCGGCCCGGCCACCTTGATCCGGGAGAGCACGAAGAGGATGAGCAGGACGGCGAGGAGGACCGCGCCGCCGATGGCGACGAGCAGGGGCATGGGGGTTCCCGTCTGTGCTGAGGGTTTCAGTAGGTCTCGACGTGCACGCTGGTCTCGCTCAGGGCTTCGACCACGAAGATTCGGGCGCCGACCGCGAGCGGCCGGTCGGCACGGGCGTTGAGTTTGACCGGCTGGCCGGCGAGGCGGACCCGGACCTCGCCGTAGCCGCTGGCGGGGATCGGGGTCACCACCAGGCCGACCGCGCCGGCCAGATGGTCCCGGGTGGGGGTGGGGTCGGTGCGCATGGTGCGGGCCGCGCGGCTCAACCGGGCCGCCAGCCACGCGGTGGGCACCGCGGCGAGCGCGCCGCCGGCCGCCGCCGCCGCGATCATTCCGGGGGTACGCGCCCCGAGCATCTCGTTGACGATCGCGGCGCCGAACCCGAACGCTCCGGTGAACCCGGCGACCACCTCCAGCGACACCGGCCCGTCGACGTCCGGATGGCCGAGGTGTAGCACTCCCGAGCCGAGCAGAGCGAGCGTCAGCACGCCGACCCCGGCTCCGCCGATGATCAGGAAGATGAGCGTCCCTGTGGCCACGACCTGCACGGTAGCCGGGTTGTGCAACATCCACTGCGTCCAGCGGCCGTTCAGCTTCGGCTGAGTGTGCGCTCAGCGCGGCGCGATCGTCACCGCCAGGCCGACAAGTTGTCTCGGCAGCGGCTGGCGGACCAGTACCCGGCCGGTGGTGTCGGCGAGGACGAAGTCACCCGACCCGTACGGCAGGCGGTAGAGCAGCCGATCGCCGGTGACCCAGGCGACGTCGGCGCTCGGAAGCGGGTTCACCACCCGGCCGGTCGCTGTCTCCACCAGCAGCGGTTCCTGCTGGCCCTGCACGACGACGAGCGTCCCGTCCGGCGACCAGGCGTTCGGGCCGACCGGCCCGCCCGGCATGCTGATCAGGCGGGTGGGCCGCCCGTTGTCGGCCGAGAAGAGCTGCACGCCCCTGGCGAGGTCCCGGGGCCACGCCTCCGACTTCTGCCTGCTCAGCGTCAGCGCGACCGCCCGACCGTCCGGCATCCAGGTGAACTCGCACAGGTCGGCGCACGGCCAGCCGAGCTGACCCACCGGGTGGGCCGTCTTCCTGCCGTCCAGATCGAGCACGATGAAACCGAAGTGGTCGAGCTGTCTGGTGGTGAACAGCAGCCGTCGGCCGTCCGGCGACCAGCTCGGCGCCGTCAACGCGCGACCCACCTCGTACCACCGGGTCTTTCCGGTGGTCAGGTCGAACAGACCGATCTCCCGGGGGCGGTCGTCGTCCCGGACCGCGACGAGGGAGCCGGTCGGAGCCGGGTAGATGCCGTCGTAGCGGTCGGTGACGAAGTATCGCCCGCGCCTCCGGTCGAGCAGGAACCCGCTGCCGGAACCGCCGGTCACCTGCGCCCGGTTGACCACCCACTCGCCGGGCAGCACCAGCGGGCTGTCCGCCCAGTCCGCGCCCGGTTCGGTCCGGAGCACCGGCGACGGGGTGGCGGTGGCCGGCGGTGTGGTCGGCGGGGCGGGGGCGGGACGCAGCAGCACGAACGGCAGGGTCACCGCGACCACCGCGACAAGCGCGGCGGCGGCCGTGGTGACCCGCCGCCGGCGACGCAGCCGGCGACCCCGGCCGATCGCCCGCCACGCCAGGTCCGGCGCGGGCGTGGCATCGGCGGCCAGGTCGCGTACGGCCGTCCGGAGCGTCTCGTCCAGGGACGTGCTCATCGGGTCACCTCCGCCGGGGTGGTCAGCTCGTCGAGCGCCGGCACGAGTTGCCGGAGCCGGGCCAGCGCCTTGGCGCTCTGGCTGGCCACGGTGCCCGGACGGCAGCCGAGCAGCGCGGCGGTCTGCTCGACGCTGAGATCCTCCAGGTAGCGCAGCGTCAGCACCGCCCGCTGGCGCGGTGGCAACGCGCGCAGCGCGTCCCGCAGCAGCAGCCGCAGGTCGCTGTCGTCACCGGCGGCCGGCCGCTCCGGCAGGTCAGCCACCGGCACCTCCGCCCGCCGCGCCCGCCGCCGCCAGCCGGAGACCTGGTCGTGGTAGAGGATCCGTTTCACGTACGGCTCCGCGTCGCCGTGGATCCGGGACCACCGGGCGTACGCCTTGGCCAGCGCGTTCTGCAGCAGGTCCTCCGCCGCGTGCTGGTTGCCGGCCAGCGCGTACGCGACCCGCAGCAGGGCCGCTCCCCGCTCGTTGACGAACGCGGTGAACTCCCCGTCGACCTCGGCCACCGTTCACCTCCGTCTCTCAGACGCCCGGTGCGCGAGAAACGTTGCCCGCCGCGCGACAATGGGCGGCATGCGCTGGACCGTGCTCGACTCGCCGATCGGGGAGTTCTCCGTCGGCACCGACGCCGACGCGGTGCGCGGCGCGCACTTCGGCCGGACGGAGTCGGCCGCCGACGAGCCCGGCGACGACCTGGCCCGGCTGGCCGTGACCGAGCTGCGGGCCTACTTCGCCGGTGAGCTGACCGCGTTCACCGTGCCGGTGTCGGCGCCGCGTGGCTCCGAGTTCGAGCGGGCGGTGTGGCGGGAGATGACCCGCATCCCGTACGGGGAGACGACCACCTACGGCGAGGTGGCGCGGGCGCTCGGTGACCCGGGCGCGGCCCGCGCGGTGGGGGTGGCGTGCAATCGCAATCCGGTGCCGGTGATCGTGCCCTGCCACCGGATCGTCGGCGCGGGCGGCAAGCTGGTCGGCTTCGGCGGCGGGCTGCCGCGCAAGGTGACCCTGCTGGAGCTGGAGGCCGGAGTGGCGCTGCGACGCGCCTGGTCCTGACCGCTTACCCGCGCTCCTCCTGGGCGCGAGCGGGCGGGCCGTCGGGCAGTGGGGGGCCCGAGTGGTGTGCGGGCAGAGCTTGATCACCGACCGAAGGTGACCGCGGTGTGAGCAAGGCGGCGGATCAGGCCGGCGGGTCGGTGCGGAGGCCGATGAGGAAGGTGGTCCAGCCGGCTGCCGAGAAGATCAGTGTCGGGCCGCTGCGGTCCTTGCTGTCGCGTACGGCGAACCGGCCGCTGCCGTCGAGCACCGGACCGGCTTCGACGCAGTTGCCACCGCCGCTGCCGCTGCGGGTGCTGACGTGCCAGGCGACCGGCAGGCCCGTGCTGGTCAACCCGTCGATGCTCGCCATGTGTTCACTCCAGACGCGCCTCAAGATCGAACAGGACTCGCTGCCGAGCCGAACGGGAGACACATCGCGATGGACGGCATCCCGGGGAACGACTCCCCGACTGTCTACCACGCCGTACCCGCCACCAGCGGGCACCGGCGCGCGTGCGCGGTGCGTACCCCTTCGGTTGTGGACCGAGTGGTGCGCTGACCTTGCAGTTTTGGGTGCGTTTGTTGTCGCCCTGGCGACAACAAACGCACCCGAAGCCACGGCCAGGAGCCAGCGCATCCCGGCGTCGAGCCGGGCGGGCGCGCGGACCCCGCCGCGAATCCCCCTCGCGGCGGGCGGTGGACGCGCGTCCGCCCCTTCGGGCGAAGGGGTACGCGCATGGTGTTGCACGAGAACCGGCCGGAATCGTGACCGGGCGGAGACCGCCGGCGTTGGTGCGGGCCGCCTGGCTGGTGCTGGAACTTCACCGGAACCGCCGTTGCGGCGTGTGTCACATCGGAGGATTCTGTCCCGCCGTTCACGTGGCGCGTGCCCGGATCAGGGCATGGCGGCGGTTCGGCTCATGAGCGTCGAGGTCCGGGCCGGGGACGTGGTCTACGTGACCCGGGCGGCAAGCGTCCAATTCGTCAGCCGACCGATCATGGCGCGGGTCATCCGCGTACGCGACGACCTGACCACCTATGACGGCTGGTGCTGGCTCGACGTCTACCAGCTCGACGTGAAGGGCGACGCGGTCGACCGCCGGACGATCCTCGTACGCCCGGAGGGGCTCACCACGACCACCGAGGGCCGGGTCCGTCAGGACCCGGCCCTCGCGATGTGCTGGCGTCAGCGCGTCAGCGCTCGACCTCGCCCTTGATGAAGGACTCGACGGCGGCGTGCGCGTCGTGGTCGGCGTACTGCTCCGGCGGGCTCTTCATGAAGTAGGACGAGGCGGAGAGGATCGGGCCACCGATCTTCCGGTCCAGCGCGATCTTCGCGGCCCGGACGGCGTCGATGATGACGCCGGCCGAGTTCGGCGAGTCCCACACTTCGAGCTTCAGCTCCGCGTTGAGCGGGGTGTCACCGAAGGAGCGGCCCTCCAGACGGATGTACGCCCACTTGCGGTCGTCCAGCCACGGCACGTGGTCGGACGGGCCGATGTGCACGTCGCTCTTCTGCATCTCGTGCGGGATCTGGGACGTCACCGACTGGGTCTTCGAGATCTTCTTCGAGACCAGGCGGTTGCGCTCCAGCATGTTCATGAAGTCCATGTTGCCGCCGAAGTTGAGCTGGTACGTGCGCAGCAGCTCGACCCCGCGGTCCTCGAAGAGCTTCGCCAGCGCGCGGTGCACGATGGTGGCACCGACCTGGCTCTTGATGTCGTCGCCGACGATCGGCAGACCGGCGTCGGTGAACTTCTGCGCCCACTCCGGGTCGGAGGCGATGAACACCGGCAGGGCGTTCACGAACGCGCAACCGGCGTCGATCGCGGCCTGGGCGTAGAACTTGTCGGCCTGCTCGGAACCGACCGGCAGGTAGGAGACGACCACGTCGACCTGCGCGTCGCGCAGCGCCTGCGCCACGTCGACCGGCTCGGCGTCCGACTCCTCGACGATCTCGCGGTAGTACTGGCCCAGACCGTCGAAGGTCGGACCGCGCTGGACGCTGACGCCGGTGGGCGGCACGTCACAGAGCTTGATGGTGTTGTTCTCGCTGGCGACGATCGCCTCCGCGAGGTCCATGCCCACCTTCTTGGCGTCCACGTCGAACGCCGCGACAAACTCCACGTCCGATACGTGGTAGTCGCCGAAGGTGACGTGCATGAGACCCGGGACGCGGTCGGTCGGGTCGGCGTTCCGGTAGTACTCCACGCCCTGCACGAGGGACGAGGCGCAGTTACCCACACCGACGATGGCGACGCGGACGGAGCCCATAGCGTCTGCCTCCTTCTTCTTCATCACGGCCGCTCTGACCTGGACGTTCCAGGCGTGGGCGGGCTGTCGTTGTCTCCTCGGCCGCCGGCCGTCCGGGGTTCCGGGGTGGTCGGGGCCCGGCCGGAGCGCTCGTTGGCGATGAGCTCCTCCAGCCAGCGGACCTCGCGCTCGCAGGCGTCGAGCCCGTGGCGCTGCAGTTCCAGGGTGTACGCGTCGAGGCGCTCGGCTGCCCGGCCGATCACGTCACGAAGACCTTCGCGACGTTCCTCGATCTTGCGACGGCGACCTTCCAGGATCCGGAGCCGGGTGGCCTGGTCGGTCCGGGCGAAGAACGCGAAGTGCACGCCGAAGCCCGTGTCGTCGTACGTCTCGGGTCCAGCCTGCGCTATGAGCTGGGCGAAGCGTTCCTTGCCCTCCGCAGTGATGGTGTAGACCACCCGACCACGTCGGCTGGTCAACGCGGGAACCTCCTCGGCGGTCGCGGGTGTCTCGGCGGCTTCGGTGATCCATCCCGCCGCCTGCAACCGTCGCAGGGTCGGGTAGAGCGAGCCGTAGCTGATCGCCGCCCGGATGGCGCCGAGCTTGGCGGTCAACTCCTTGCGCAGCTCGTAGCCGTGCATCGGAGCCTCCTGCAGGAGGCCCAGGATGGCGAACTCAAGCACGGGCGCCGTCCCTTCTTTCCCCCTGCGCGGAGCGCTAACCGCCGCGATGTATCGGGCCGATACATCGAACCGTAGCGGAGACGGGTAGCCAGGGCAAACCCCCGGTTACGCGACGCGATCATCACCGATCGTGACCATGGTCGCCCCGGTTCGACGGAGCGCGTACCCTTCTCGGCATGCGTACGCAGCGCCAGGTGGTCGACTACTCGCTCCAGAAGCGAGCGGTGCTGCGTGAACTCCTCGCCGGGCGGATCGGCACGTACGACGTCTGTGACGCCTCGCCGTACCTGAAAAACGCCGCCCGCTTCCACGGCGAGCCGACCGACCGCCGCTGCCCCATCTGCCGCAGCGAGAACCTGATCCACGTCCACTACATTTACGGTGACGAACTCAAGCAGTCGGCGGGTCAGGCGCGTGCCCGGGCAGAGTTGCCCGTACTGGCCATGACGCTGCGTGAGTTCCAGGTGTTCGTGGTGGAGGTCTGCCCCGGCTGCGACTGGAACCACCTGGTCGAGCAGTTCCTGCTCGGGCGGGACGGTCTCGCGGGCGAGGCGCCGGACGCGATCGGATCGGCCGTCGTCGACGGCTCCACCCCCCGGCGAAGGCGAGAGGCGCAACGGTGAACGCGGCTGTCCCGATCGTCGCCGGCCCGAATCCCGGGCGGCGCGACCGACAGTCATTAAGCGTAAATGATCCGAATAGGTCGGATTTGACGGGTACGCGCCGGCACGGCCGGCAGGTAGCGTCCCGTGTTCCAGCTCACGGCAACCCGGTGGTGACGCCCCCGCGTCCCACCGCGACCGGCAGGGTGTGAGGAATGAACTACGGCGATTCCAGTTCTTCGCGTGGGCGGGCCCAGATCCCGGGCCCGAACGGCGACCCGGGCTCCGAGCGGAGCCCGCGAGGGAACGGCTGGTCCGGCGCGCCGGAGGGCGGGGCCGCGGCGCGCGCCTCGGTCACACCGCGCGGCGCCGGCGGCCGGGCCTCGGTCGGCGGTGCCCCTCCGGCGCCCCGCGGAGCCTCGGGTTCGGCCTCGGTGGGCCGCGCCGGCACGCCCGGCCGCGCCTCGGTGCCGGTGTCCCCGGCGCCCGGTGCCGCCGGGCGTGCCGGCGCCGGCCGGGCGTCGGTTCCGGTCTCCCCGGCCGGCCCGGCGGGACGCGCCTCGGTGGGCGCGGCGAGCGTGGGCGCGGCCCGGGTCGGCGCCGGACGGGCGAGCGTCGGCGCCGCGCCGGTGGGTGGTCGTGCCGCGGTGGCCCGGGCCGGTGTGCCCGGCTACTCCGGCGGCGGGCCGGGTGGCCCCGGTGGCCCGACCGGCCCCGGCCGTGGTGGTCGCGGCGGTCGTGGTGAGGACCCGGCGCGGGCGAAGAAGCGCCGGCGGCTCAACATGCTGATCGCCGGTTTCGCCGTGTTCATCATGCTGGCCGGCATGGGCGTGGTCACCTTCACCTGGTATTCCACAAAGGTGGTGCTTCCCGAGGACACCATCCCGCCGCTGTCCACCACGGTCTACGACTCGACCGGCAAGACCGCCATCGCCCGGATCGGCGACCAGAACCGGCAGTTGGTCACCATCCAACAGATCCCGGAGCACGTCCAGCACGCGGTCGCGGCGGCGGAGGACCGAAACTTCTACCGCCACTCCGGTGTCGACTACAAGGGCATCGCGCGGGCCGCGTGGAACAACCTCAGCGGCGGCGACAAGCAGGGCGCCTCGACCATCACCCAGCAGTACGCCCGCAACGCGTTCGACAACCTGAACGAGGACTCGTACGGCCGCAAGGTGAAGGAGGCGATCCTCGCCTCGAAGCTGAACGACCGCTACGACAAGCAAGCGATCATGCAGCACTACCTGAACGTGATCTACTTCGGGCGCGGCGCGTACGGCATCCAGGCGGCGGCCCAGACCTACTTCAAGAAGAACGTCGACAAGCTGACCGTCGCCGAGGCCGCCGTGCTGGCCGCGCTGATCAAGCAGCCCGAGCCGAGCGCCACGCACCAGGGCTACGACCCGGCGGTGAACCCGACGGACGCGCTGGACCGGTGGAACTACGTCATCAACGGCATGATCAGCGAGAAGTGGCTGGACGCGCCGAACATGCCGCAGCACCCCACCGAATACCCGAAGAACATCGCGAAGCCGTCGAAGAACAGCGCCGGCGGCTTCGGCATCGACACGCCGTACGGCAACGTCGTCAACTACGTCTCGCAGGAACTGCGCGAGATGAACCTCTGCACCGACGACGAGGCCAAGGTGACGAACGACACGCCGCTCTGCGCGAAGGCGTTGAGCCGCGGCGGCTACAAGATCACCACCACGATCGACAAGAAGATGCAGGACGCGGTGCTTGACGCGGCCCAGCGGGCCAGGAAGGGCTCCGCGCTCGACGGGGAGCCGAAGAACCTGATGGCCGCCGTGGTGTCGATCGACCCGAAGACCGGCGGGGTGCGCGCCTACTACGGCGGCGACAACGGCACCGGCACCGACTACGCCGGCAAGAACGTCGACAACGGCGTGGTCAGCGGCGGTCACTCGCCGGGTTCGAGCTTCAAGATCTACACCCTCGCGGCGGCGCTCAAGGCCGGCATCTCGGTCAAGTCGCGGTGGAAGGGCTCGGCGTTCACGCCGAAGGACACCGAGTTCAAGGTGAGCAACGCCGGCGCCGACAAGGTCTCCTGCGGCGACTCCTGCACGCTCGAGCAGTCGACGCTCAAGTCGCTGAACGTGCCGTTCTACTACATCACCGAGGAGATCGGCGCGGACAAGGTGCTCGACATGGCCAAGCAGGCCGGCGTCAGCACCATGTGGCGCACCGACACCAACCCGGCCAAGGCGTACGACCTGACCAAGGCCGACCCGAAGGACCTGGCCCCGGAGCCGTTCTTCAACGTGATCGGCTACGGCCAGTACCCGATCACCGTGCTCGACCACGCCAACGGTGTCGCCACGTTCGCCAACCAGGGCGTCTACAACAAGGCGCACTTCATCAAGAAGGTCCAGAAGCAGAACCCGCAGACCGGCAAGTGGGACACGGTCGGCGGCGAGAAGCTCAAGCCGCAGCCGCGGATCGACAAGGACATCGTCGCCGACGTCACCTCCGTGCTGGAGCAGTATCCGGCCCACGTGAACCGCCGGCTCGACGACGGTCGCAAGGCCGCCGAGAAGACCGGCACCTGGGAACTCGGCGACGGCAGCACCCGCAACGGCGACGCCTGGATGATCGGCTACACGCCGCAGCTCGCCACCGCGGTCTGGGTCGGCAACCTGGGCGACCGCAAGGCGATCAAGACCAAGGGCGGCGCGGACATCAGCGGCGCCCGGATGCCGGGTGAGATCTTCCAGCGCTTCATGAACGACGCGCTCAAGGGCAAGGACAAGGAAGACTTCCCGCCGGCGGCGAACATCGGCAAGGACGACGCCGGCAACGGTGAGATGCCGGCACCTCCGCCCCCGCCGCCGGGACCCGGCGGTCAGAACTGCGACCCGCTGGGCCTGTTCTGCCCCGACGGTAACCAGGGTGGCAATCAGGGTGGCAACCAAGGCGGCAACCAAGGTGGCAACCAGGGTGGCAATCAGGGCGGTGGTACCCCCGGTGGCGGTGGCCCGGGTGGCGGTGGCCGAGGCGGCGGCATCCTGCCGAGCACACCACCGGAACGACAGACGAACTGACGCGCGCACGACCTGACGGCGGCGGCCGGACCCGAGTGGTCCGGCCGCCGCCGCGTTTCGCGTACCGGAATTTTCCCGCGCGCGGCGGGACGGCGAGCCCTCGGGTACGGCAGGATGCGTCTCCATGAGCACCCAGTCGACCGCAGGCATCGATGAGCCCGGCGCGTCCGGGGAGGCGCCCCGGCCCGGAGCGACCGCCGACCACCCGTCCCGTTCGGACTGGTTCGTGCGAGGCACGTCCGGCCTGATCGGCGGGCCGCTCGGTGACCACGCCGTCGCCCTGGACCGGCCGGCCGATCGCGAGGGCCGGTTCTGGACCGCCGCGCGGATCGTGCTGGCCCTGGTCTGCCTCACGCTCGCCCTGCACTGGGTGCAGAAGTCGCCCTGCCAGGACGGCGCCTGGCAGGACAACGTCCAGTACACCCGGATGTGCTACACCGACGTGCTGGCGCTCTACTACGCCGAAGGGCTCAACGAGGGCAAGGTGCCCTACGCCGACCACCCGGTGGAATACCCGGTCCTGACCGGATACTTCATGGGGGCGCTCGGCCTGCCGGTGCACTCCCTGGGCGTGGACAAGCCGACCATCAACCAGGGGCAGTGGTTCTACAACCTCAACGCGCTGGTCCTGGGCGCGCTCGCGGTCGCCACCGTCGCGGTCATCCTCAACCTGCGCCGCCGACGACCCTGGGACGCGGCACTGTTCGCCCTCGCCCCGGCGCTGGTGCTCACCGCCACCGTCAACTGGGACCTGCTCGCCGTCGGCCTCACCGCGTTCGGGCTGCTGGCCTGGGCGCGCACCCGAACCGACCGGCGTGAGCTGCTCATGGCCGGCGCGGCGGGCGCGCTGCTCGGGCTCGGCGGCGCGGCGAAGATGTGGCCGCTGTTCCTGCTCGGGCCGATCCTGGTCCTCACGCTGCGCGCCGGTCGACTGCGGGCCGGGCTCACCGCCACCGCCACCGCGCTGGTGGCGCTGGTCGCGGTCAACCTGCCGGTCGCCATCCCCTACCGGGAGAGCTGGGGCCGGTTCTTCGACCTGAACACCACCCGCCCCATCGACTGGGGCACGCTCTGGTACATCGGCCGCTACCTGGACGGCCGGATCAGCCCATCCGCGCCCGGCGAGCTCGGCCCGTTCGAATGGCTCAACGCGAACATCGCCACCCTCAACTGGGTGTCGTACCTGCTGTTCGGGCTGGCCTGTCTCGGCGTGGCCGCACTCGCGCTGCTCGCCCCGCGCCGACCCCGACTGGCCCCGCTCGCCTTCCTGGTGGTCGCCGCCTTCCTGATCTTCAGCAAGGTCTGGTCGCAGCAGTTCGTGCTCTGGCTGCTGCCGCTCGCGGTGCTCGCCCGACCCCGTTGGGGCGCGTTCCTGGCCTGGCAGTTCGCCGAGGTCTGCTACTTCGCCGCCTTCTACGGCGAACTGCTCGGCACCGCCACCTCCCGGCCGATCTTCCCCGAGGGTGTGTTCGTGCTCGCCTCCAGCCTGCGCCTGATCACCGTGGCGGTGCTCTGCGGCTTCATCATCCGGGACATCCTGCGGCCGGAGGAGGACGCGGTCCGGCAGACCTACGCCGACGACCCCGACGGCGGGGTGCTCGACGGCGCGCCCGACGCGCCCTGGTTGACGCGGAGGCGGCAGCAGGCCGAACCTGTGGCGGTCACCCCGGCCGATGCGCCCGCCTGAGTCGACGTCGGCCCGCCGTCCCGCGGAGTGGTGATGGGCCTGTGACCGGAGACATCCGGGTGACGCCCGCGAGGAGCACGGCGATCCTCGTGGGCGTTGCCCTGCTATGCCTCGCGGGATGCTCCGCGGTGGACTCCCACGGGACCGCCACGCAGGCCGCGACGGAGTCGGTCCGGTCCCGGGCGGCACTAGCCCATCGCGCCGCCGACGCCGTGCTCGCCGACGCGGACACGGCGGCACTCGGCCCGGAAGGGCGACTGGACGCGCTCGCCGAAGCCGCCGCGTCCGCCGACCGCGACGGAACTGTCTTCGCCCGCCGGGCCACCCCGGACGGCCGGTACGAGGTGGACGTCGCGTACGACGGCGTCGGCAGCGGCGGCGGATTCGTGGCCGCCGAGGTGCACGTCCGGCTCTGCGTACGGCTGGCCGGCGCGGTGCGCCCGAACCCCGGCGTCACGATGGTCGACGTGACCTGCGGTGCGGATCTGGACCGGCGGCCGGGACGAATGGACAAGGTCGTCCGTCTGAGTGACTGAGTCGACGCGGCGTCACAACCGGTAGACCACCGAGCCGTCGACCTGCTCCCGGGTCACGCCCAGCCCCTCCACCGGCCGGTCGAGCATCCCCTCCCACGGGGTGCCGTCGAGCTGCTCGGGGAGGACCACCACGGTCCTCACCCCGATCCGCCGCAGGTAGTCGATGCTGGCGTAGTCGGGGAAGCTGACCGTGGCCTCACGGGTGCGGGTCTGGGAGTCCGGGGTGAAACCACTGCCACCGTTGACCATCTGCTGGAACCGGTCGGTGGACCAGAGCATCACCGGCTGGTCCAGGTTCGGGCTGCTGGGCAGCACCAGCATCGGACCGTCGACGGTACGCATCACCGCCGGCTGCTGCGGCACCACCGGATGCGGGGTGACGTTCAACCCCTCCACGAGCACCAGCAGCAGCGGCAGCAACGTGGCCAGCCGCAGCCACGGGCCGGGCCACGGCGGGACCCGCTCCGCGGCCAACTCGCGCACCCGCGCGCAGAACGCGGTGACCGCGCCGGCCGCGAGCAGCCCGAGCAGCAGCGTGGTCCAGAGCATCATCCGACCCGGCGTACGCAGACCATTCCAACCCGGCAGGTAGTGGAAGAGCGGCACGTAGGTGAACCGGCCCTCGAAGAACTCGGTGCCCATGGCGAGCGCCATCGTCACCAGCACCCCGGCGAGCAGGAAGAGCCGGTGGCGGACCCGCCAGACGGAGAAGAACAACCCGCCGGCGGCGAGCGCGTACAGCGCGAAGCCCGGCAGCAGCGTCATCTCCGGCGACCAGGGCAGCACGGCCCGGGCACCCTCGTGCAGCTCGCCCCACACCCGGGACTCGGCCGGCGCGGTGAAGAAGCCGCTGGCCGGCGGCGAGTAGAGCTGGATCTCGGCGAGCGAGCGCGCCGCGTTCGGATGCGCCTCGGCGACCGTGAAGAACGGAATCGCCAGCAGGACGCCCACCGCCGCGAAGACGAGCCCACCGGCCAGGTCGGCCAGGAGCAGCCGCCGGCCGAACGGACGCTTCACCGAGCGCCGCCGCACGAACCACAGCACCACCGTGACCAGCCCGACGCCGGCCAGCAGGTAGACGAACGGCAGCCCGATGCCGAAGCCGAGACTGAGCTGCCACGAGGCCACCAGCCAACCGGCGAGCGCCCAGCCCGCGTGCCGCCGCCGCGGACGGTAGCCGTACCGCAGCGACCAGCCGTGCCCACGGGCGAGCATGGCCAGCGCCAGCGGGATGCCGCCGTTGGAGATGATGTGCAGGTGCCCGGCCTGCGCCAGCAGCCACGGCGCGTACGCGAAGCTCGCGCCGGCCACCGCGCCGCCGATCCGGCCCGCGCCGAGCTGCCGGGCCAGCGCGTACGCCCCGAACGCGGCGAGCGCGTGGGCCAGCACGAACATGATGTTGTAGCGCAGTACGGCGTGCTCCGGGCCGACACCGATCAAACCGGCCGGGGCGTAACCGAGCAGCGTGTCCGAGAAGGCGAAGCTCCAGTTCTCCGGGAAGAACGTGTTGGAGTGCCACAGCATCGCCGGGTCGGTCCGCAGGATGTGCCCCGACCACGCCATCTGCCATGCCTGAAGACTCGGGTCCCAGTAGTCCTGCGGCAGGGTGTAGCGCGGGTAGCGCAGCGTGGGCCAGGTCATCGCCGCGGCCACGACCAGCGCGGCGAGGGCGGCGAGCGTCCACTCGTGCGCCAGGAACCGGCCCACCGCGCGTCCCGCCCGGCGGGCCCGGCCCAGCACCGGCTCGGGCGCCGGCCCGAACGCGGTCCACGGATCCGCCGGCTGCTCGTCGTCCATACCCTCGGCCGTGCTCTTGTCGCGCCCGTCGTCCGTACCGTCGGCTGTGCTTTCGTCGCGGTCGCCGTCCGTACCGTCGGGCTTGTTCTCGTCGCGGTCGCCGGCGGGCTTGCCCTCGTCGTCGGTCGTGGTGGCGGCGGCCGCCGCGACGGTGTCGCCGGCTCCGACCTTGCTGTTCTTCCCGGCGCCGCGGCTCCTCCCGGCGCGGCCGTTCCTCCCGGCCTCGTTGCCCTTTCCGGAGCGGCCGTTCTTCCCGGCGTCGCGTCTCTTTTCGGTGCGGCCGTTCTTCCCGGCTTCGGTCCGCGCGGGGGCAGCCGGCGTGGTCTTTCCGGCGTCGGCCGGTGGATTGTCCGCGCGGGTCTCCTGCGGCTTGTCGACGGCCCCGCCCGGCGCCGGCTTCTGCTCGTCCGTCGGGCTGCCGTCGGACCCCGGTCGCGGGGCGGCGTCGGACCGGTCGGTGGCGCCGGAGTGCTCCTTGGTCACGCCGTGGCACCCAACTGACCACGTAGGAACGCGATGTCGGCGCTCTGGCCCTCGACGCCGCCGGGCGTCTCGACGATCACCGGCGCGCCGGCCGCCCGGATCACGGCCACCAGCAACTCCGGGTCGATCGTGCCGCCGGTGAGGTTGTCGTGCCGGTCCTGACCCGAGTTGAAGGCGCCCTTGGAGTTGTTCGCGTGGATCAGGTCGATGCGCCCGGTGATCGCCTTCACCCGGTCGACCAGGCCCAGCAGCTCCTCACCGCCGGCGTGCGCGTGGCAGGTGTCGAGGCAGAACCCGACCTCGTGACCGCCGAGCGCGTCCCAGAGCCGGGCCAGCGCGTCCAGGTGCCGGGCGCAGGCGTTGTCACCACCGGCGGTGTTCTCGATCAGGACCGGCAGCGGGAAGCCGCCGGAGTCCGCCGCGTACGCGAATGTCTTGCGCCAGTTGTCGAAGCCGACGGCGCGGTCGTCCCCGGCGTTGACGTGGCCGCCGTGCACGATCAGCCCGGTGGCACCGACGGCCGCCGCGGCGGTGGCGTGGGCGAGGAGCAGTTTGCGGCTGGGGATGCGGATCCGGTTGTTGAGCGTGGCCACGTTGATCACGTAGGGCGCGTGGACGTAGAGGTCGACGTCGGCGGCGCGTAGGCGCTCGGCGTCCGCTCGCGGCTTCGGTGCCTTCCAGCCCTGCGGGTCGGCGAGGAAGAACTGCGCCGCCTCCGCGCCCCGGGCGCTCGCCTCGGCCAGCGGGTCGGTCGGATCGACGTGGGCTCCGATTCGCATGCAGGGCAGCCTACGTCGCGACGGTGACACCCGCCGCGCCACGCGCGGGGACGGCCCGCGTCACCACCCGGCCCGGTGGTCGTTGTCCGAGGTGGGATCGAAGGTCGACGCTCCACCCGGACGTGGTCCACAGCACGGGACGGGCGAGGCGTCGGCCTCCGGAGACGGGACGCCCCGCCGTGCGGCCCGGCACGACGGGGCGGGATCCGCTTGTCATCCAGGCTCGGCGGGCTAGTTGGACGAATTCCAGCATTTACCCCAAGTGGTGACGAGAGCCGTTGTATGGTCAGACCAGGTAACAACATGATAAAGCTCCGCGGGGCGTCCTCGATCCAACCTCATCGGTGTGGTCGTTCCTCCCCAGGTCCCACCCAAGGAATGCGGACGGGACGCCCCGCGGCCCCGTGGACAGGGGTCCACCTGCCCGGCGCGATGCCGGCGGTGGGCCCCTGTCGCCACCTCCCGGGCCATCCGGGCCACCGGCCCGGGCATGATCGTCCAGACCGGCTATCCTGGTGCGGTTGTCCGCGTCCGGCCGGGTCCCCCCGGCATCGGGCGGGCCACGACGCACGACCTCCTGCCACGGAAGGACCGTGGCCGCCTAGCCCACAGGAGGTGAGCACGTCTTGCGTCACTATGAAGTCATGGTGATCCTCGATCCCAGCCTCGAGGAGCGCACCGTCGCCCCGTCTCTCGACACGTACCTGAACGTGATCCGGACCGCGGGTGGCTCGGTGGAGAAGACCGACGTGTGGGGCCGCCGGCGCCTCGCGTACGAGATCAACAAGAAGGCCGAGGGCATCTACGCCGTCGTCGACCTCCAGGCGACGCCGGAGGCCGTGGCCGAGCTGGATCGTCAGCTCCGACTCAACGAGTCGGTGCTGCGCACCAAGGTCATTCGCCCGGAGATGCGCTGAGCATCTAGGACCCGACACGTCCGGATCAAGCCTCATCCGCGATGTCGGAGGGCTCTGAGAGCCTGTACGGCACAACGATGAGTGCGCGAGGAGATGGTCATGGCAGGAGACACCACCATCACGGTCATCGGCAACCTGACCGATGACCCCGAGTTGCGGTTCACCCCCTCCGGCGCGGCGGTCGCCAAGTTCCGGGTCGCTTCCACGCCCCGGTTCATGGACAAGGCGTCCGGCGAGTGGAAGGACGGCGAGCCGCTGTTCCTCTCGTGCACGGTCTGGCGCCAGGCCGCCGAGAACGTCGCCGAGTCGCTGCAACGCGGCGCCCGGGTGATCGTGTCCGGCCGGCTGCGTCAGCGGTCGTACGAGACCCGCGAGGGCGAGAAGCGCACCGTCATCGAGCTGGAGGTCGACGAGATCGGCCCGTCCCTGCGCTACGCCACGGCGAAGGTGCAGAAGATGTCCCGCTCCGGTGGCGGAGGCGGCGGCTTCGGCGGTGGTGGCGGTGGTGGCCAGGGCGGCGGCGGAGGCAACTTCGACGACCCCTGGGCCTCGGCTGCGCCGGCCCCCTCCCGCGCCGGTTCGGGCGGCGGAAACTTCGACGAGGAGCCCCCGTTCTGATGGCGCCGAGCGCCCGCGATCGCAAACCAGGAGCAAGAGCAATGGCGAAGGCTGCGGCACTGCGCAAGCCGAAGAAGAAGGTGAACCCGCTCGACAAGGACGGGATCACCTATATCGATTACAAGGACACCGCGCTGCTGCGCAAGTTCATCTCCGACCGCGGCAAGATCCGCGCTCGACGGGTGACCGGCGTTACCTCGCAGCAGCAGCGGCAGATCGCCCGTGCGGTCAAGAACGCCCGCGAGATGGCGCTCCTGCCGTACACGGCCACGGCCCGCTGAGAGGGGGGACGGACATGAAGATCATCCTCACTCAGGAGGTGTCCGGCCTCGGCTCTCCGGGCGACATCGTCGAGGTCAAGGACGGCTTCGGCCGTAACTACCTGCTGCCGCAGGGCTTCGCGATCGGCTGGACCAAGGGCGCCGAGAAGCAGGTCACGGTCATCAAGCGGGCCCGCTCGGCCCGGGACGTCCGCGACCTCGACCACGCCAACGAGATCAAGGGCCAGCTCGAGGGCCTGAAGGTCAACCTGAAGGCCCGTGCCGGCGACGGCGGTCGACTCTTCGGCTCGGTCACGCCGGCCGAGATCGTCGACGCCGTCAAGGCCGCCGGCGGTCCGACCCTGGACCGCCGCCGGCTGGAGACGCCCGGCCACATCAAGTCGCTCGGCGCCTACCCGGTCAGCATCCGGCTGCACCCCGAGGTGACCGCCAAGTTCGACCTGCACGTGGTCAAGGACTGACGCGACACACCGCACCACGGACGGCCCGCACCGGACAACCGGTGCGGGCCGTTTCCGCTCCCGACGACGGACCGGACCGCCGCGTCCGCGTCAGCCGATCGCCTGACCGGTCACCGCGCTGATCACCACCGTGGACAGTCCACCACCCACCACGGCCGCCGCCAACGCCACCGTCGCCGACCGCCACGTCGTCCCGACCTGACGCAGCAGCACCGCGACCACGAGGCTGCTCACCAACGCCAGCCCGAACCGCGGCACCGCCGCCGACAACGACGCGAACGCGTGCGCCCGCGGGGAGTCGCAGCCACCGCCGCTGATGTCGGTCACACACCCCGTGGGGGCCTGCCCGTCCAGGAACACCAGACCGAAGAAGAGCAGCACCGCCGGCACCAGATAGCAGGCGGCCGTGTAGACCAACGGCCGCAGCGGCCCGCCCGGATCCGGATCCAGCAGGTCGTCCTCGATCCGCCGGCTCCACGATCCGCCGCCGACCGCGCCCGCCCCCCACCGGCCCGCCGGCGCCCCGGACCCGACCGGCGCCGCCGGCCGACGCCGGGGCGCGCTCTGCGGACGAGGAGCGGAGTACGCGACCATCGGCGACCGTGGCGCCGACGTCGGCGTCTCCATCCACCGCGGATCGTCCCCCGCCAACCGGGTGCCCGACCAGAACTCCTCGACCTGCTCCGGCGACGCCCAGCCCTCCCGCACCGGCGGCGACGTACGCTCCCACGGGTCGACCGCCGGATACCGGTCGCCGGTGTCGCGCACCCGGTCCAGGTGCCCGGTGTCGGTGAACCGGTCCCACTCGCCGGTGTGCTCCGTCCGGTCCCACCCGCGCTCCGCCTGCTCCCACCGGTTGCCGGTGGGAGCCCGGCCCCACGCGTGCACGCCCGACGCGTCCCACGGGTCGACCGCCGGCTGCTCCACCGGCGACGGCTCGACGGCCCGACCCCGGTCCCACGGATCCGGCTCGACCGAACGGCCCCGATCCCACGGGTCCACCGCCGGCGGCGGCCAGGACGAACTCGTCGTCGACCGTCGGCTCCGCCGGGTCGGCTGCTCGGCCGCCCGCCCGCCGGTGTCACCCTCCGAGGCCGCCTCCTCCGGCAGCCCCGACCAGGTCACCTGAGGCCGCCGGGTGGCCGCCCGACGGGGACGGCTGCGCGGTGCCGTCCCCGACACCGGCTCGTCCTCCGCCTCGGCCCGCCGGCTCCCGACGTACCCCCGCTCGTGCGGGGCGTCGATGGTCCACTCGGCGGTGTGGTCCGAGACCGGCCCGGCCCCGATGGCCCGCAGCTCACGCCGGTCGTCGCCCCGGCGCCACCCGCCGTCGCCCCGCCAACCGCCACCCGAGGACGGCGACTCCGCCTCGACGTCGGTCTCGTCGTCGTCCGGCGCGGCGTGACGCCCGCCGCCGTCCGCCCGGCTGATCCCCGACTCCACCGCCCAACGCGGAAGATAGGCGTCGACCGGCTCGTCCTGGCCACGCTCGATCGCCCGCCGTCGGCTCGGGGTGCGCTGGCGTTCCGGCACGTACGAGTCGACCCGGCGCGGACCGACGGAATCGTCCCAGGAGCCGCTCGGCCGGCGCTCGCGCGGGCTGTCCTCCCCGCTTCCCCAGTCCCGGTGTCTCACGGCCGGAGCGTGACCTCTCTCAACCCGAAAGTGCAATCCGCTGTCAAGGTGCAGCCGTTCGCAGCGATAGTACGGGACTAACGGCGCAAAGGCTCGACCTGAAATCTTCCGTCCACAGGGTGGGGATGGGAAAAGCCCAGCTCAGAAGCGATTGGCCCGGAATTCCCCATCACTTTTCCACACCCTGTGCACACCCTGCGCACATGCCGACCCCTCTGCGTCCACAGGTTGTCCCGAGGCTCGTCCACCGGCCCTGTTGGTGGCTGACCTCGGGTTCCGTATCGTGGCCAGCGACCGCCGGGCGATGACCCCCGATCGACCGGAGGGTCGGCGAAAGTTGTCACACCCAGGCGATAGAGCTGGACACGATCCGACGCAGCAAGGGGGGAACCCGTGTCGGTCACCGACGAGACGCGCGCGGACCGGGCCGGGGGGCAGCCGTCCGAGCCGCCACGGCGGGACACGTCCTTCGAGAAGACACCACCCCAGGACGTGGCCGCCGAGCAGTGTGTCCTCGGCGGCATGCTGCTCTCCAAGGACGCCATCGCGGACGTCGTGGAGATCCTCAAGACCAACGACTTCTACCGCCCGGTGCACGCCACCATCTTCGACGCGATCCTCGACATCTACGGCCGCGGCGAACCCGCCGACCCGATCACGGTCGCGGCGGCGCTCGCCGACGCCGGCGACCTCGCCCGGATCGGCGGCGCACCCTACCTGCACACCCTGATCGCCAGCGTGCCCACCGCCGCCAACGCGGCCTACTACGCCCGCATCGTCGGCGAGCGGGCCGTGCTCCGCCGGCTGGTCGAGGCCGGCACCCGGATCGTGCAGCTCGGTTACGGCACCGGCCAGGGCGGCAGCCGCGACGTCGACGACATCGTCGACCTCGCCCAGCAGGCCGTCTACGAGATCACCGAGAAGCGGGTGAGCGAGGACTTCGCCATCCTGGCCGACATGCTCCAGCCGACGCTTGACGAGATCGAGGCGGTCGGTGCCCAGGGCGGCGTGATGACCGGTGTGCCGACCGGCTTCACCGACCTCGACCGCCTGCTCAACGGCCTGCACGCGGGGCAGTTGATCATCGTGGCCGGTCGGCCTGGTCTGGGCAAGGCGCTGGCGCTCGACACCCCCCTGCCCACCCCGGAGGGGTGGACCACCATGGGGGCGGTGCGCGTCGGCGACCAACTGCTCGCGGCCGACGGCAACCCGACCACGATCACCAACGTCTTCGACGTGATGCACGACCGCCCCTGCTACGAGGTCGAGTTCTCCGACGGCTCGGTCATCGTGGCGGACGCCGAACATCTCTGGAAGACCACCACCCGGGCCAGTCGCCGGCAGCCCGAGTCGCGTCCGCGGCGGCACTGGTCCGATACGGCGCTGTCGAGGGTGCGTGCGGTCGAAGCGACGGTGTCCGCCGAGCCGCACCGCCTGGTCACCCTGGCGGAGACGCTTGAGCGTGTCGGTCCCGAGTTCCGCAACGTGCTGCACACGGTGGCCCGCCAGGTCGGCGCGAAAGCCCGGGTCGCCCGGCCGGTGACCCGGGCCGGCAAGGCACGCAACTGGACCGCGCCCGGCTATCCGGCGGGTGCACTCGTGTCCGGCCTTCGCGAACGGGCCGAGCGGCAGATCAACGACGGTGCCCGGATGGTGCACGACGGAGTGGTGACCACCGCGCAGATCGCTGCCACGCTGCGTACCGACACGGCGGACCGCCGCCTCAACCACGCCGTGGAAACCTGCGCGCCGCTCCAACTCCCGGGACGGGAACTGGCGGTTCCGCCGTACGCCCTCGGCGTGTGGCTCGGCGACGGGCATACCGGGACCAGCCGCTTCACCACCGCGGATGCCGAAATGGTCGACCTGGTGGCCAGGGAGGGCTTTCAGGTGCGACGGAGCGGACCAATGGTCTACACCGTCCTGCTGCCCGTCGTGGCCGGGACGGTGGACCGCACCTGCGTCGACTGCGGTGGCTCCACCCGAGCGCTACGGGAGAACCCGGCGGTGCGACGCTGCGCCGAGTGTCACGAGCGAAGCGGTTCGTTCCTGGCGCTGCTCCGTCACCTTGGGGTGGCCCACGACAAGCACATTCCGCAGGACTACCTCCGTGCCTCGGAAGTCCAGCGTCGGGCACTCCTCGCCGGGCTGATGGACACCGACGGTACGGTGGCGCCGGCTGGGAACCTCCAGTACACGTCCACCTCGAAGCGCCTGATCGAGGGTGTTCGGGAACTCGTGGTCAGCCTGGGCTACCGATGCACAATCGCCAAACGGAGGGTGCGCGGGCGCACCGAGGACTCGTCGATCGCGTACACGGTGAACTTCTCCACCCCGGACCCGGTCTTCCGTCTGGAGCGGAAGCGGGCTGCGCACCTGGCCCGGCGACGGACACCCTCGGACGTGCGTTCCCACTCGCGCTTCATCGTGGACGTACGGCCGGTGGCAAGCGTTCCGGTGCGGTGCGTGACCGTAGACAACGACGACCACTTGTATCTTGCTGGCCGGTCGATGATCCCAACCCACAACAGCACGGCCAGCATGGACTTTGCCCGAAATGCCGCCATTCGCGCCAACCAGGCCGCGGCCATCTTCTCGCTGGAGATGAGCAAGGTCGAGATCGTCATGAGACTGCTCTCGGCCGAGGCGCGGGTGCCGCTGCACGTGCTGCGCAGTGGGCAGCTCTCCGACGACGACTGGACCAAGCTGGCCCGCTGCATGGGCGAGATCAGCGAGGCGCCGCTCTTCGTCGACGACACGCCGAGCATGAACCTGATGGAGATCCGGGCCAAGGCACGCCGGCTCAAGCAGAAGCACGACCTGAAGCTGATCGTGGTCGACTACCTCCAGCTCATGACCTCACCGAAGCGCACCGAGAGCCGGCAGCAGGAGGTCGCGGACCTGTCCCGTGGCCTGAAGCTGCTGGCCAAGGAGGTCGAGTGCCCGGTGATCGCGGTGAGTCAGCTGAACCGTGGTCCGGAGCAGCGTACCGACAAGCGACCACAGTTGTCCGATTTGCGCGAGTCGGGCTCAATTGAGCAAGATGCTGACGTTGTTATCCTTTTGCACCGCGACGACTACTACGACAAGGAGTCGCCGCGGGCCGGAGAGGCCGACTTCATCGTCGCCAAGCACAGAAATGGGCCGACCGATACGGTGACGGTCGCAGCCCAGCTACACCTGTCGCGATTCGTGGACATGGCCATCGTCTGAGCGACCGCCTTGATCAAGGAGGGGTCAGGCCAGGACGGTCAGCCGAGCAGTGGGAACCAGCCCGCGGCCTCACCCAACTCGAACCGGTCCCGAACGGTGAGCGGCACCCGACCGGTGGCCTTCAGCAGATATTCGTGGTCGTCCCAGCCGGCCGGGCGCACCGCGTCGTCGCAGAGCAGGCCGTCCATCGTGGTCACCGCCACCCGGGTCGGGCCGGCCGCCGGCCGCGGCGCTTCCGGCAGGTCCAGCACCAGGTCGAGGTGGTGCACGACCGCCTCGGTGGTCAGGGTCGCCAGCAGATCGGGTACGCGCAGCACGTGCCCCTGGGTGGTCACGTGCCCCTCCGGGTCCGCTGCGGCGGCGGCGCGGACGGCAGCCGGGGCGGTGTCGTTCCAGATCCGGACCACGCCTGCGGGCCGGTCGAAGGCGGCGGCCGAACGGCGGGCCCACCAGGCGTGCTTCGCGCCGGCGTCGTCGTCGCCGGGGGTGAACGCGCGCCAGTAGCTGACGTCGTCCACGTCGGCCGGACCGGGTGCCGGGCTGGCCAGCGCCACGAGCGCGCGTTGGGCGTCGCCGAGCACGTGGAAGAGCAGATCGGCGACGAGCCAGCCCTGGCAGCGGGTCGGTCGTTGCAGGCCGGCGTCGTCGAGCGGGGTGACAACGGCGGTGATGCCGGCGTACGCCTGGGCCAGCGCCTCGTGCGGCCGGATCGGGCTCATGTGGGTGAGCCTGCCACGGCGCGCGAGGGTCGGCACGGTTAGGCGGGGCCCCTTCCTATCGCGTAGGCGTAAAAAGGGGCCCCTCCTTACCTTCAGTCGAAGAGTTCGCCGAGGAAGCCGTGCTTCTTCTTCTTGCGGTAGTGGCCGTGATAACCGTAGTGCTGCTGCCCGTGGCCGTACGCGGGCTGCGCGTAGCCGTGACCGGGTGGCGGCGGCGGAGGGGGCGGGGGAACGGCGCCGTAGCCGGGCTGGTGCGGCGCGGCGGCGGGCGGGGGCGGCGGATAACCGGCCGCGGTGGGCGCGGCCTGCGGGCCGCCGCCGTGCTTCTGGTTCCAGTTCGCCTCGGCGTCGAACAGTTTTTCGAGCTCGCCGCGATCGAGGAAGATGCCACGGCATTCGCCGCACTGGTCAATGATCACTCCGCTGCGCTCGTACTGGCGCATGTCTCCACGGCATTTGGGACAGGTGAGCTGCATGACATCGACGGTACCGGGTGATTTCACGCGGTGGCGGTCAGCGCGTGCGTCACCTCGTCGTCGGAGACCTCGTGGAAGTCGTCGTAGTAGGCGCCGACGGCGGCGAAGTCGGGCGGGAGTTGGCTGCTCACGACAGCGTCGGCGGTGGCGGCGAGCGTCTCGTACGCCTGCTCGGAGCCGACCGGGACGGCGACGAGCACGCGGGCGGCACCGAGGTGGCGGGCGACCTGCACGGCGGCTCGGGCGGTGGCGCCGGTGGCGAGCCCGTCGTCGACGATGACGGCGGTGCGGCCGGTCAGGTCCAGTGGCGGCCGTCCGTTCCGGTAGCGCTGTTCGCGGCGGTCCAGTTCGGCCTGCTCGCGGCGGCGCACCTGGGCGCGGTCGTTCTCGCTGATCCGGCCGGCGACCACGTCGTTGAGGACCTGCACGCCGCCGGGGCCGAGCGCGCCGTACGCCACCTCGGGCGCCCAGGGCACGCCGAGCTTGCGGACGACGAGCACGTCGAGGGGCGCCTGGAGCCGGTCGGCGATCACCCGGGCGACGGGGACGCCGCCGCGGACCAGGCCGAGGACGGTGACGTCGGTCCGGCCGGCGAGATCGGTGAGGCGTTCGGCGAGGTCCCGTCCCGCCTCGGCCCGGTCGCGGTAGCTGGTCATCCCTCAGGTGTACGCCTTCCGACCGGTTCCCGCCCGGAGGTTGCCGGGAATACCGGGCCCGTGCCGGCTCTCCGCGAGTGCCAGCGCCGGGGCGGTGACGAGCAGGGCGATCGGGTAGAGCAGGTAGCCGAAGCGGGTGGAGGGCATCAGCAGGATCGCGGCGAGCAGCCCGTACCCGCAGATGAGCGCGGTGGCGGCGGCGGTCCGTGGCGGGCGGCGCAGCAGCCGGACGGCGATCGTCAGGCCGACCACGACGAGCAGGGCGGCGGCGACGGCACGGCCGGCGGGGACCGTCTCGGCGATCAGGTGACCGGGGAACGGGGACTGGGCGGGGCTGGTGACCAGGCCGTGGCCGAGCGGGAAGCGCAGCACGTTCTCGACCAGGGCGTCGGAGTCGACGAGCAGCACCGGCAGCAGCGCGAGGACGGGCAGGCCGAGGGCGCCCAGCGCGGTCCGGGACCCGGCCCGCCGGGTCGCGGCCCAGCAGATCAGCACGACCGCGACCGGCCAGGCGAAGAGTTTCAGCGCGCCGGCGGCGCCGACCGCGAGGCCGGCGCGGCCGGGCCGGCCGGCGGCGGCGAGGGCGAGGGCGAGCAGGCAGAGCGTGAGTACGGGGAGGTCGTCGCCGCCGGTGGCGAGCGTGAGCGCACCGACGGGCAGGACGGTGGCGGCCTGGACGGCGCGCAGCAGCGCGGCGGCGCGGCGGGGCGAGGCCGGGGCGGCGGTGGCGCGCAGCGTGGTGACCAGGGCGGCGAGGGCGAGCACGGTGGCCACGGCGAACCAGACGCGGGCGTCCGTCCACCAGGCGTCGACGGCGGCCCGGGGCAGCCCGAACAGGGCCATGCCCGGCTGGTACGGGGTGTAGCCGAGGAGTTGTTCGCCGGGTGGCAGGGCGGCGATCGCGTCGGGTCCGAGGTAGGGGGTGCCGTGTTCGGCGAGGCGGGCGCCGGCGTGTTCGACGACGATCACCTCCTCCTGGGCCCGGTCGGCGCGTCCGCCGGCCCGTTGGACGCTCTGCGTGACGATCGGCAGCAGTGCGGTGGTGGCCCAGGTGAACGCGGTGACCGTCCAGCGGGCGGGCAGCCCGGCGAGGGGGGCGCCGGGGGTGCGGTGCCGGGCGAGGATCTGGGTGGTCGCGGCGAGCGTGGCGAGGGCGTACCCGATGGTGGCGATCGCGCCCCACGCGCGGTGCGGTGGCAGCGTGGAGGTGGCCGCGGTGATCGCGGCGAAGGCGGTGGCGGTGGCGTAGAGGCCCAGGTCGAGGGCGAGGCCGCCGGCGGCCGTGTCGAGCGCCGCCCAGCGACGGGCGGCGGGGGTGGCCGGGTCGGTGTGGGCGGTCACGCGGGCCAGTCTCGCAGACCGGGTTGCGGCCCGGCCCGGTCGGTGCGGCTGGTCAGGGCTGGTGGGCGTCGGTGGCGGCGGGCGGCGCCGGGCGGGTGCGGGCGCCACCGGCGCGGCGGCCGGGCAGCCGGATGACGGCGCCGGCGTCGTGCAGCGGTGAGGCGAGCGCGCCGGGCTGGCCGCCGGCGCCGCGGTGCAGGGCGGCGAGCAGGGCACCGGCGGGCAGCGGCCGGGCGAACAGGTGGCCCTGCCCGGCCGCGCAGCCCAGTGCCCAGAGCGCGCGGCGTTGCGGCTCGCTCTCCACGCCCTCGGCGACCACGGTGAGGTCGAGGCTGCGGCCGAGGTCGAGGGTGGAGCGGATCACGGCGGCGGCCTCGGGTGCGGTTTCCATGGCGGTGACGAAACTGCGGTCGATCTTGAGTTCGTGGACCGGGATGCGGGAGAGCAGCGAGAGCGACGAGTAGCCGGTGCCGAAGTCGTCGAGGGCCAGCCGGACACCGGAGTCGCGGAGCCGGCTGAGCACCCGGTCGACCACGTCGAGTTGGCTGAGGGTGAGGGTCTCGGTGAGTTCCAGCACGAGCCGGTCCGGCGGGAGGTCGTGGGCGCGTAGCCGGGCCAGCACGGCACCGGGGAAGCGGGCGTCGAGGAGGCTGCGGGGTGACACGTTCACCGAGACGGGCAGGTCGAATCCGGCGTCGTGCCAGGAGCCGGCCGCGATCAGGGCCTGGTCGAGGATGGCCTCGGCGAACGCGGGGAGCAGCCCGGAGCGTTCGACCGCTTCGAGGAAGCGCAGTGGGTCGATCAGGCCGTGGGTGGGGTGGTGCCAGCGGGCCAGCGCCTCGGCGCCGATGACCTTGCCGCTGCCCAGGTCGACGATGGGCTGGAAGTTGACGGTGAACTCGTGGTCGGCGACGGCCCGGGGCAGTTCCCCGCCGAGGGTGAGCCGGTGCAGGTCGGCGGTGTCGCGGTTCGCCGCGTACGTGGCGACACGTTGGCCGGCGCGCTTGGCCTGGTACATCGCGACGTCGGCGCGGCGGAGGAGTTCGGTCATGCCGCCGGTGGCGGGGACGACGGCGATGCCTCCGCTGGCTTCCACGCTGATCCGCATGCCGTCCAGGTCGAGCGGGTCGTGCAGCGCGGCGAGCAGGGCCTCGGCGCGGTGCGCGGCGACCGCCGGGGCGGGCAGGCCGCGCAGGAGTACGGCGAACTCGTCGCCGCCGAGCCGGGCGACCAGGTCGTCGGGGCGGGCCGCGTCGCGCAGCCGCTCGGCGACCTGGATCAGCACCCGGTCGCCGGCGCCGTGCCCGAGCGTGTCGTTGACCTCCTTGAAGTGGTTGAGGTCGATCAGCACGAGGGCGGTGACGCCGTCGGCGTGCCGGGTGGTGAGCTGGGCGGTGCCCTCGTCCAGCAGGTGCCGGCGGTTGGACAGGCCGGTGAGGGCGTCGTGGGTGGCGGCGTAGGCGTTGTCGTCGGCGATCCGGGCGAGTTCGGCGTACGCCTGGGCGTTGCGGACCGCGGTGCAGAGGGCGGAGGCGAACGTGCGCAGGGTGTACTGCTCCCGTTCGGAGAGGTCGATCGGCCCGGCGAAGCGGAGTCGCAGCATGCCGATGTCCTCCGCGCGGTCGTGTCCCTCCAGCGACACCGGCACGATCCGGCCGTCGGTGTCGCTGGGCGGTGGCGTCGTCCCGTCGTATCCGACCCCGGCGGCGCCACCGCGGACGGTGCGCCCGCCCTCGCGCAGCTCGATCTCGACCTCGTCGGCGGAGAAGAGTTCGGCGGCCTCGGTGACGGCGGTGGTCAGCACCTGGTCGAGGTCGACCACGTTGAGCGCGTCGGTGGCGCGGGCGAGTCGTTGCCAGGCCTGCTGCTCGGTGCGGGTACGGATCCGTGTGGAGTAGGCCAGGTGCAGGCTGAGCACTAGGGGCGGCACGGCGAGCAGCAGTCGTGGGTCGGCGCGAAGGATGAACAGGGTACAGATGATGACCACGAACCGCACCACCACGCCGACGGCTCGGAGGTCCCAGTTGGACTGGAACTGTCGGCGGATGCGGTTGCCGGAGGCAATCGCAATCACGGGTATGGCCATCACCTCGTCCAGGAACGTGGCGACGAGGTACGCGATGCCGACGGGTCCGATCAGGGCGAGCACGCCGGGGAGGTGCCAGTGCCCTTCGAGCTGGGTCAGGGTGAGGCCGGCAGCCGCGGCGACCAGGGTGTTCTTCCCGGTACTGAAAACGGTCTTGATCGCCGAGAGCCGGAGCATCACGAAGGCCGCCGCGACGCCGGTCGCGGTGGAGAGGACGACCCACGGCGGCGGGGCGAGCGCGAGCCCGATCAGGATCGCAGTCTCACTCCAGGTGATGGAATGGGTGGTGGACCTGATCCGGACCTTCGCCGTCACCATCGTGCCGACCGCGACCAAAAAGGTGAGCGTGAGGATGGTGGCGATGTCGCTCACCGAGTCCGGAGGTTGCTCCGCCGTGAAGCCCAGCGAGATCGCGAATACCACGACGGCCAGAACGGCGATGAGGCCGACCAAGCTGCTCAGCCGTCGGTCGGCCTCATGACCATGTCGTTGGACAGGAGTGTCCATGCCTCTCCCGCGGTAGACCCGTGCTGCACGAACGGTAGCGCAGATGGGGTACGGCCAGGGAGGCTCGATCTCGTTGTCACATCCACTCGTTGCCGCGCATTGCACTCTCCCCAGCTCGAGCGCCCTGACCGAAGTCCGAGCGGTTTGCTCACGGATTCGCGGATCGCCCGGGTCGGGGATCGCGTGACTGGAGGGAGCCTAAGGGGGGAACTCACCGAATTGCATCATTTAATGTCGTAATATGCAATATTAGTGAAGGCTGGATCGTATTGTGACGTTCCGTCCAGGTCGCCTGAGCGGAGCGCGTCGAGGTCGTCCGAGGTCTACCTGCGGACCCATTGTGGACAGCATGCGGATAGCGGTTCCTCGGTGGAATGGTTCCATCTGTTGTCAGGTCGGTCGAGAACGATATGTGTGCGACTTTGGGTGGTTGCGGGATCACCTCGTGTAGAGGGCGGCGCTGTTCTCTGTGTTCGGTAGGCTTCGCTTGGTGATCACCCAAATCTCACAGTCCCTGGGGGTGAGCCGGGTGGAGATCAGGGTCCTCGGAGGCATCAAGGCACTTGTCAGCGGTCTCGAATTGCCCCTTGGTACACCAAAGCAGAAGATTCTGCTCGCCATGTTGGGGGTGGCCGCCAATCGACTCGTGACTGTCGAGGAGATGGTGGACGAGCTGTGGCCCGACGCCCCACCCCGGTCGGCCATCCCCAACGTTCGTACCTACGCCGCCAACCTCCGACGAGCATTCGCGGAGGTCGGCGGCGCGACGATCGTTCGACAACAGGGCGGTTACCTGCTCTCCGTCCTCCCCGAGGCCGTTGACCTGATCCGGTCACAGCAACGATTCGCGCAGGGGCGCGCCCTGGCACGCGCGAATCGGTGTTCGTCTGCGATCGCGGTGCTTGCCGATGCCCTCGACGAGTGGCCGGGGCCCCTCCTTGCCGGACTCTCGCTGGGGCGCACGCTGGCAGCCCGCCGGGAAGCGGTCGAGCGGGACTGTGAAGATGCGCTGATCCTCCTGGCCGAGCTTTATCTGCAGACCGGACAGTCGGAGCGGGCGGTCGTGGCGCTCCGGCCGCATGCCGTTCGCGACCCCACACGGGAACGCCTTCAGATGCTCCTGATGCGGGCACTGCTGGCGAACGAGGATCCCGCCGGAGCGATTGCCATCTACCGGTCCGCCCGTGCGGCCCTCGACGAAGAGATGGGCGTCCAGCCCGGGCCGAGGCTGGACCAACTCCACCAGGTGGCGATCGAGACCAGGTCGACAATGCTGAGCGCCGGCCGCCCGACGCCACCGAGCACGGCCGACAAAACTCGTACGGTCAACTGGTTGCCGCGACCGACCACCGACTTCGTGGGAAGAGAAGGCGTGGTGCGGAGGTTGCTCGGAAGCATTTCCGCGCGATCGGGCCCAGCGGCGGTCGTCCAGGTGATCGATGGGATGGCGGGCTGCGGCAAGACAACCCTCGCGGTCCGGCTGGCGGAGATGTTGCGGGCGGACCATCCGGACGGCCAGTTGTTCATCGATCTTCGAGGACATGGGGAGGCTGATCCGCTTGAGCCGGCCGCGGCGTTGGCGACCCTGCTGCGGCAACTCGGTGTGCCGTCCGGACGCGTGCCGATCGACGTCGAGGAGCGGGCCGCGCTCTGGCGCCGTGAACTAGCGCAACGGCGGGTCGTGCTCGTACTGGACAACGCGGCGAGAAGTGACCAGGTGATTCCGTTGCTCCCCGGCGGAGCGGGGACGGTGGTGCTGGTGACCGCCCGGTCGAGGCTGCTCGCCAGCGAACTCGGGGTGCCGGAGTCGCTGGATGTGTTGTCCCGGGTAGATGCGGTGCGTCTGCTGGCATCCACGGCGGGCGCGCAGCGTGTCGGAGAGGAGCCCGAAGCGGCTGCGGAGGTCGTTCGGAGGTGTGGGCATCTTCCCCTCGCCATCCGGCTAGCAGGCGCCCGGCTTGCGCACCGCACCAGTTGGCGGGTGGCGGATCTGGCGTCCCGGCTGGCCGGTGAACGCGGCAGGATCGATCAGTTGGCGGTGGGTGACCGAACGTTGGCCGGGGCATTCGCCACCTCCTACGAGCCGCTCGACGACCGGAGTCGCCGGGCCTTCCGCATGCTTGCCCTGCATCCAGGTGACGACTTCAGCTCACCGACTGCTGCGGCGTTGGTCGATCTTCCGTTGACCGACACCGTGCGGATCCTCGACGATCTGGTCGATCGTCATCTGTTGGAGGACAGAGCCAACGACCGTTACCGGCTTCACGACCTCGTCCGGGAGTACGCTGCCGAACTGTCGAGGGCTGTCGACGAAGCGCATGTCCCGCTTGAGGCCATGGATCGACTTCTCGAACTGTGTCTCCACGCCGCGCTGTCCGTGGCGGTCGGGCTGGAGGCGCGTCTGGACTTGAAGACGTTGGTCGCCGAGCGACCGCGCCGGCCCGACCTGCTGACGGCGATCGAGCCGGACGTCGAGTGGCTGGAACGCGAACGGTCCACTCTCACCGCGATGGTGGCTTATGCGACCCGGGCCGAACGAGATCGGTATGCCTGGCGGCTCGCCCGGGCGCTGTGGCGCTTTTTCTACATCAGGACATACTTCGATGACATATTGTCGACTCATCGGCACGGCCTGGTGGCCGCACGGCGTATCGGTGACCTGGAGGCAGTTGCCCAGATGCAGAATTATCTCGCGTCCGCCCATGTCAGAACCGGAAACTATCCCGCAGCGACCAAGTTGGTGGAATCGGCCGTCGGGCTTGATCAGCGGATGGGCAATGTGCGGAGAGCGGCTCGCTTCCGGGCGAATCTCGGGGTCATCTACTGGTTGACCGGCCGGCTTGAATCGGCCGTGACGCTCGGCGCTCAGTTGCGGCGAGAAGAATTGCCTAACGGTTATGTACCGGCTGACCTGGTACTGCCGAACTACGGCATCGCGCTGGCGGCGGTCGGCAGATATGCTGAAGCGCTCGGTCTCCACCGGCTGCACCTTTTCTTGGCGAGGATCAAGGCTGATCAGTTCCAGATCCTCAACGCTCTCGGGCACGTCGGAATGGTGCGGGCGAGAATGGGTGATCATGGGCCAGCCATTCGGATAATGGAAGCTTCGCTCCGCCTCCGGGATCGCACCGGCCATCGCTACGGGGAACCGGAACTGCGAGTCGAGCTCGGGAGAGCCCTACGCGAACTGCGCCAGTTCGACGCGGCCCGGCACCAGCACGAAACGGCACTGCGGCTGGCGCTCGACAACGGCGAGCGCCACGCGCAATGTGCGGCATTGAACGAACTTGGTACGACAGCCGAAGCGCAGGGAGACCCGGCGGAAGCGAGCCGGTTGCACGACCAGGCTCTCAAGCTGGCCACCCGCATCGCCCATCCACAGGAACAGGGTCGCGCGCTGGCTCGTCTCGGTGACCTGGTGACGGGGAATGACCCGGACGAGGCACGCCGCCTGAGACGGAGGGCACTGGCGATCTTCGAACGGACGGGCGGTCCGGAACAGCAACTCGTTCGCACCCTGCTCCAGGGATGAGTGGCCGGCGACTGTTTATCGATTTCTTATCGCGGCGCCCGCTAGCGTCCCATCGTCGGCCAACGGGGAGGGTCCGCCGCACGGGCGGACCCGGCCGCAGAGACCCCCACCGTCGAGCCTCCCCAGCGACTTGACGGTGGGAAGGTGTGGGAGGGACGTCGTGCAGATCATCGGCACCGGCGCGGCGTCCCTCCCCACCGACGGCACGGGCCGCGCGCCGTCGTACCCGGCGGATAGGGTCGGGCGGTGACCGAACCCGCGCAGCTCACCCACGTCGATCAGGCCGGCGCCGCCCGGATGGTCGACGTCTCCGCCAAGCCGGTCTCCGGCCGGCTCGCGGTCGCCGCCGGCCGGCTCCGCACCACCGCCGAGGTGATGGAGCTGCTGCGCCGCGACGGCCTGCCCAAGGGCGACGCGCTCGCGGTCGGGCGGCTCGCCGGCATCATGGGCGCCAAGCGCACGCCCGACCTGATCCCGCTCTGCCACCCGATCGCCGTGCACGGCGTCACCGTCGACCTGCACCTCACCGACGACACCGTCGAGATCACCGCCACCGCCCGGACGGCCGACCGCACCGGCGTGGAGATGGAGGCGCTCACCGCGGTGGCCGTCGCCGGGCTCGCCCTGGTCGACATGGTGAAGGCCGTCGACCCGGCCGCCTCCGTGGACGCCGTGCGGGTGCTCCGCAAGGAAGGCGGCAAGACCGGCGAGTGGGTGCGGCCGGAGGACCGGCCGTGATCCGGGCCCGGGTGATCGTGGCCTCCAACCGGGCCGCCGCCGGGGTCTACGCGGACACCAGCGGTCCGCTGCTCGTCGCCGGCCTGTCGGAGCTGGGCTGCACGGTCGACCCGCCGGTGGTGGTGCCCGACGGCGACCCGGTCGGCGAGGCCCTGCGCGCCGCCCGCGACGAGGGCGTCGACGTGGTGCTGACAAGCGGTGGCACCGGCATCACGCCGACCGACCGCACCCCCGAGGTGACCGGCGCGCTGCTCGACTACGAGATTCCGGGCATCGCCGAGGCGATCCGGGCGCACAGCCGCGACGCGGTGCCCACCGCCGCGCTGTCCCGGGGCCGGGCCGGGGTCACCGGCCGGATGCTCGTGGTCAACCTGCCCGGCTCGCGCGGCGGGGCGCGGGACGGGCTGGCCGTGCTCGGGCCGATCCTGCGGCACGCGGTCGACCAACTCCGCGGCGGCGACCACTGAGCCCGCGGGCCGGGTGCGCCGGCGCTAGGCTCGCCGGATGAGCACGGAAACCGAAGCCGCCGCGGTCGACGTGGGCACGCCCCCGCCGGCCGGGTGGGAGGAGGCCCGCTCCCGGGTGTACGCGGTGGGCCTTTCCGCCGCGCTCCCCGCGGTCGCCCGGCCGCTTGCCGACACCGACGGGCACACCCTGGCCGAGCCGCTGACCACGCGCACCGACCTGCCGGCGTTCCCCACGTCGAGCGTGGACGGCTGGGCGGTGCGCGGGGCAGGGCCGTGGCAGGTGGTCGGCCGGGTGCTCGCCGGGCACACCGCGCCCCCGCTGGCGGCGGACGGCACCACCGTGGAGATCGCCACCGGCGCGATGGTTCCCACCGGCACCACCGGGATCCTGCGGATCGAGGAGTCGACCCGGGCGGCGGACGGCCGGGTGGCCGGCACGCCCCGGCCGCAGCCGGAGTGGCGTGAGCCGGGCGAGGAGGCCCGCCTCGGCGAGGAGTTGCTGCCCGCCGGCACGCCCGTGGACCCGGCGGTGATCGGCCTGGCCGCCTCCTGCGGGCACGACACGCTGCGGGTCCGCCGCGCTCCGCGCGCCGCGCTGCTGGTCTTCGGCGACGAGTTGCTCACCTCGGGTCCGCCGGGGGCCGGTCGGGTGCGCGACGCGCTCGGCCCCTCGGTGCCCGCCTGGCTGCGCCGCTACGGCTGTCAGGTACGCGGCGGCGACGTGGTCGGGCCCGTCGCCGACACGCTGCCCGCGCACGTCGCGGCGCTGCGTGGCGCGCTCGCCAACGCCGACCTGGTCTGCACCACCGGCGGCACCATGCACGGGCCGGTCGATCACCTGCACCCGGCGCTGGAGGCGTTGGGCGCCGACTACGTGGTCAACACCGTCGCGGTGCGCCCCGGCTTCCCGATGCTGCTCGCCCGGATGGCCGACGCCGACGGCCGGGTGCGCTTCGTGGCCGGTCTGCCGGGTAATCCACAGTCCGCGGTGGTGGCCCTGGTCTCGCTCGTCGCTCCCCTGCTCGCCGGTCTCACCGGCCGCGCGATGCCGGTGTTGCCGCAGGTCACCCTGGCCGAGCCGGTCGCCGGGCGGGGTGAGCAGACGCACCTCGCCCTGGTCCGCTGGGACCGGGTCGCCGGCACCGCGCACCCGGTGCGGCACGTCGGTTCGGCGATGCTGCGCGGGCTGGCCGGCGCGGACGGCTTCGCGGTGATCCGCCCCGGCACCAGCGGTGCGGCAGGTGACCGGGTGCCGCTCGTACCCCTGCCGCTGACCTCCGGGGAGCGCCCGTGACGACCGAGACGCGCGTGGTGCTGGGTGCGGTCACCGACCGGCCGCTCGACCTGGCCGCGCACGAGGCGGCGGTCGCCGACCGCCGGGCCGGCGCGGTGGTCTCCTTCCAGGGCGTGGTCCGCGACCACGACCACGGGCGGGCGGTCACCCGGCTCGAATACGAGGGCCACCCCACCGCCGAGGCGGTGCTGCGCGAGGTGGCCGCCGAGATCGCCAACGATCCCGCGGTGCACGCGGTGGCGGTGTCGCACCGGATCGGCCCGCTGGAGATCGGTGACGTGGCGCTTGTCGCGGCGGTCAGCACCGCGCACCGGGCGGCGGCGTTCGCGGCGTGCGCCCGGCTGGTCGACGAGGTCAAGGCACGACTGCCGATCTGGAAGCGGCAGGTCTTCGACGACGGCACCGAGGAGTGGGTGAACTGCCCCTGAGCCGGGCTGGTCAGTGCCGGGCGGTGAGCTGGGTGGTGCGGCCCAGCCGGTCGGGGTAGAACGCCGGCTCCGCGCCGGGCCGCCAGGGCAACGCCGCGACCAGCACGATCAGCGCGATCGCCAGGGAGTTCTCCATCAGCGCGCCGAACAGGCCGTCCTGGTAGTGGGACACCTCGGGGAGTTGGTGCTCGTACGGCCAGATCGGCGAGATCAGGAAGAGCAGATAGAGCCCGACCGCGCCGACCGCGTGCCGGAGACCGGTGAGCGTCGGATACCAGATCGGCGGGCGCAGCGTGGGTACGCCGTTGGCCGAGGGTAGCCCGCTGCCGCGCAGGGGCAGGCCGCGGCTGGCGTCGCGTCGGCGTACCGCGGCGTCGGCCAGCACGATGATCGCCGGGATGACCCAGACCAGGTGGTGCGACCAGGAGATCGGGCTGATCACATTGCCGGTGAGCCCGACAAGCGTGAACGCGGTCAGCTCGTCACCGTCGGTCCGGGCGCTGACCGCCCGGGACAGGCCCAGCGCCAGCAGCAGCACCGAGAAGGCGAGCCAGAGCAGCCCGGGCGTCTCGATCGAGTCGTAGAGCCGCGCCAACAGGCCGGCGAGGGACTGGTTGGCGGTCATGTCGGCGGCACCGACCCGCTCGGTCTGCCACAGCACGCTGGTGAAGTAGGTGCGGGACTCCTCGCCGATCGCGCCGAACGTCGCGAGGGTCACCCCGATCGTGGTGGCGACCGCGATCCACGCGGCCCGCCACTGCCGGGTGAGCATCAGATAGCCCACGAACAGCGCCGGGGTGAGCTTGACGGCGGTGGCGAGCCCGATGCCGACCCCGGCCCAGGCGCCGCTGTAGACGAAGCGGGCCATCGGCGTCTCGGCGCTCTCGTGATGGGTGCCCCGCTTGGCCCGCCAGCGCAGGCCCACCAGATCCGCCATGATCAGCGCGAAGAGCAGCAGGTTGACCTGGCCGTAGCCGAGCGTCTCCCGGGACGGCTCGATGGCCACGGCGAGCGGGGTGGCGATGCCGACGGTGAACCAGAGCGACCAGCCGAGCCGGTCCACGATCGGGCGCAGCAACGCCGCCAGCACGACCGCGAGCGCGCCGATGCTCGCCAGCGCGTTGACCGAGCCGGCGAGGTCCACCGGGAGCCAGGACATCGGCAGCATGACCAGGGCGGCGAAGGGTGGGTAGGTGAACCCGAGCGTCGTCGAGGGGGCGACGAAGTCGTACAGCTCGTTGCCGCCCGCCCACCACAGCACCGCGCCGTGATAGATCTTCATGTCGAAGAAGTTGTACGGCCGGCCGAAGGCGCCGATGGCGATCCACGCCGCGTACGAGACCGCGGCCACGACGCCGATGCGTACGGCGATCCGCTGGTCGACCCCGAGGACGACGCGGGGGGTCGGGGTGAGGCGGTTGGTCCGTCTACCGACTGTCGTCGGCATGGCGTGGCCACCCCCGTACCAAGGTCGTCGTGCCCGTCCAGGTCCAGAACGGAGCCTAGAACGGCGCCTCACGATGCTGCCTCCCGCGTTACATGACCGTGTCCGATCCCACACGTGTTTGCGACATTTCCACCGCGTTAACGGGTGTCGGACGGTTCAGGTGATTGGTGGCCTTGCGGGGGGTGGGTGTCGTGCGGGTGGACGTCAGCCGGGCATCCGGCGGGCGGTCGCCGCGGAGCGTACGGCGATTCTCGCCTCCCGGCGGGCGGTGCGGACCGCGCGCTTGACCGACCGGCGCGAGTGGTGGATCCGGTGGCCGGCGCGCCAGCGCAGCCCCGGCTTGCCCTCGGTGTCCGCGGCGGCGAGGAGGAGACCACCGAACAGGCCGAGGTTCTTGAGGAAATGGATCTGGTTGTTGTTGCGGGCGGCGGGGTCGTCGTTGTTCCAGAAGGGATGACCCGCGGCCGTCGTGGGCAGCAGCGTGCCGGCGAGGACGAGCGCGGCCGGGCGGCTGAACCGGCCGGTGGCCAGCATCAACCCGCCCACCAACTGGGTGGCCGCGTTGGCCCGGATCAGCGTCTCGGTGTCGGTCGGGATGCGCGGATGCAGATTCTGGATCAGCGGGGTGACCTTGTCGGTGACCGGCTTCGCGGCGGGCACCAGCCGTTCCGGGTTGCGCAGGTTGCGGGCGCCGCTGACCACGAAGATGCCGCTCAACATGACTCGGGCGAGGGAGCGCACGGGCTTCATGCTTCAGTCTTACCCCGTCCGAGGCCCGGTCACCCCTGCAACACACGAAAGGTATCGACGTCCGTCCGGTATCGATTTCAGCGACCGTCGCGGATGGACCGGTCGCGTTCGGTAAGGTCGCGCGGGTGACGACGCTGCGACTGCGCCCCGAGGAGCCGGCGGACGAAGCGCCGGTGGCCCGGGTGCTCGCCGCCGCGTTCGCCCGCCCCGACGTGTCCACCCCGCCGGAGGTCGGCCTGGTCGAGGAGCTGCGGCACAGCGCCGCGTGGATCCCGGAGCTGGCCATGGTCGCCGAGTACGGCGGCGAGGTGGTGGGCTTCGCGCTGCTCACCCGGGTGCGGGTACGCACCGACGGCGGCTCCTGGCCGGCGCTGGCACTCGGGCCGGTGGCGGTGGCCCGGCACCGGCAGCGCGTCGGGCACGGCACGGCGGTGGTGCAGGCGGCGCTTGATGCCGCCACCGAGCTGGGCGAGCGGCTGGTGGTGGTGCTGGGCGACCCGGCGTACTACCGGCGGTTCGGCTTCGGCCCGGCGGACCGGTTGGGCCTGAGCAGCCCCTGGTCCGGGCTGGGGGAGCCGTGGCAGGCGCTGGTGCTGCCGCCGTCCACCGCCGAGGAGCCATTGCCCCCCGGCCGGCGAGGTGGTCTTCCCGCCGCCCTGGTCGCGGGTCTGAACCTCATCCGATCAGGCGGGCTGGGTGCGCAGGTAGCGGCCGAAGTGCGGGACGGTGAACGCCACCGTCCCCCGCTCGCCGGAATAGATCAGACCCTTCTTGATCAGCGCGTCCCGGGCCGGGGAGAGACTGGCCGGCTTGCGGCCGAGCGCGCGGGCGATCTCCGCGGTGGGCACCGCGGCGTCCATGTCGTCCCGTGCGCTCTCCTCGCCGTCGACCAGCGCCAACGTGGCCATGGCCCGCATGTATTCACGTTCGGCCGGGGTGGCCCGCTCGAACCGGGAGCCGAAGAAACCCACCGCCAGCTCCGCCTCCGCCTCCGGCGCGGCGACCCGGACGTCCGCCGCCGTGATCGGCGAGCGGGGCGCATGATCCCAGGTCGCCTTCCCGTACGCCTGGACGAAGTACGGGTAGCCGCCGGACTTCTCATAGAGCAGGTCGAGGGCCTTCTGCTCGTACTCGACCTCCTCCCGCTCGGCCGGCGCGCAGAGCGCCTGGTCGGCGGCGATCCGGTCCAGCCGGTCGATGCGCTGGTAGCGGTAGAGCCGTTCGGAGTACGACTTGGCGGCGCTGAGCACGGCCGGCAGGTGCGGCAGGCCGGCGCCCACCACGATGAGCGGCGCGCCGAGCTGGGACAGCTCGTGGCAGGCGGCGCAGAGCGCGGAGACGTCCTCGGCGCCGACGTCCTGCATCTCGTCGATGAAGATGGCGATGCCGGTGCCCACGTCGGTGGCGACCGCCGCCGCGTCGCTGAGCAGCTCCACCAGGTCGATCTCGATGTCGCCGGAGTCGGCCCGGCCGCTGGCGGCCGGCACGTCGATGCCCGGCTGCCACCTGTCGCGCAGCCTCGGTGCCGCGCCGCCCCGCCCGGCCGGCGTGGAGCGCTGCGCGAACGCCTTGAGCACACCCAGGAAGGCGTCGATCCGGTCCGGCGCGCGGTGCCGAGGAGCCAGCTCCCGGACCGCCATGTGCAGCGCGGCGGCGATCGGCCGGCGCAGCGACTGGTCCGGCCGGGCCTCGATCTTGCCGGTGCCCCAGAGGTGGTTGATCGCCTCCGAGCGCAGCGTGTTGAGCAGCACCGTCTTGCCCACCCCGCGCAGCCCGGTGAGCATCAGGCTGCGTTCCGGGCGGCCCCGGGCGATGCGCTCCAGGACCACGTCGAACACGTCCAGCTCGCGCCCCCGCCCGGCGAGTTCGGGCGGGCGCTGGCCGGCGCCCGGGGCGTACGGGTTGCGGACGGGATCCACGCATCGCACCGTATCGGGTTGTCTAGCGGACAGGCTAGACGTGCGTAGAGGTAGCTACCGCGTGTCGGCCTCGACCCAGAACTAGGGCTGTCTAGCGTGGATGCTAGACAGCCCTAGTTTTGCCTACCGGCCCGGTCGCCGCTTGCGCGCTGCCCTCAGCGGCGTTTCAGGCACAGCACGAAGTCGAGCGTGTCCAACTCGCTGTCGAAGAAGTACCAGTCGGTGTAGCCGGTCACCTTGCCGCACTTCGCCTCGGCGTCCTTCTTGCCGCTCGTCGCGCCGTCCACGCGGCGCAGCACCTCGTAGGTCTTCGGGGCACAGTCGGTGATCACCAGCTTCGGCTGGCCACTGCCGCCCTCGTTGGCCACGCACTGACCCGCCTTGACGAAGCGCGGGTCGGTCGACGAGGCCGGGGCCGCGGACGAGGGCGTCGCATCCGCCGCGTCGCTCGGCGTCACCGCCGCCGTGGGATCCGCCGCGTTCGGATCCGCCGCCGGCGCGGTGGCCGCCGTCGTCCCGGACGCCGGGCTCTCCTCGTCCCGGCCGAGCAGCCAGTATGCTCCGGCGCCGCCCAGCAGCACCGCCAGCACGATCACCACCACCAGCAGCAGGCCCTTACCCCGCCGCCGCGGCGGCTCGTCGTACGGCTGCTGCCCGCCTGCGTACGGCGGTTGCTCGAGGTACGGGGGTTGCCCCCCGGCGTACGGGGGCTGTCCGGCGTACGGGGGCTGTCCGGCGTACCCGGGATCGGCCGGGTATCCCTGGTGGGGAGCGGCGGACGGTGGCGGGCCGGCGGGCCACCCCGGCGCCGGCTCGTAACGCTGGACCGGCGGCCCGTACTGCGAAGGCGGGCCGCCGTACGGCTCGCGGCTGAACTGCTCGGTGGGCGGCGCGTACTGCTGGCCGCCGGGCACCGGGCCGTAAGGGGAATCGGGCGCATACTCGTCGCCGGGGCGTCGTCCACCCCACGGCTCGGATGCGCCGCTGCCCGGTGGTCCGAAGTTCGACATGAACGCCTCCTGCGTACGCCAATGCTGAGAGGCCGGCCACCGAGGGGCAACGCCGACGCCTTGGCCACCGTAGCGTGGTCCACTGATGAGCTCACGCCCCGCAAGTGCGACGGACGCCACCGACACCTCGAAGTCGCCGGCCCCGGTCGCTCTGATCTGGACCGCCCTGGCCCTGGTCTACCTGCTCTGGGGCTCGACCTACCTGGGCATTCGGATCGCGGTCGAGTCGTTGCCGCCGCTCACCTCCGCCGCGATGCGGTTCGCCGCCGCGGCCGGTGTGCTCGCGCTTGTGCTTCGGCTGCGGCACGGGCCGGGAGCCCTCCGCGTGCCGGTGCGTCGGGTCGGCGCCGCCGCGCTCGTCGGCGTGCTGCTGCTGGCCGGGGGCAACGGCCTGGTGGTGCTCGCCGAGTCGGGCCCGCCCGGGAGCGCGGTGCCCTCGGGCGTCGCCGCGCTGCTGGTGGCCACCGTGCCACTGCTGGTGGTGGTGCTCCGTACGGCCGGCGGCGACCGGCCCCGCCCGTGGACCTTCGTCGGCGTGGCGCTCGGCTTCGCCGGCCTCGTCCTGCTGGTGCTGCCCCGGGACGGCGTGGACGGGGTGCCGTTGGCCGGTGCGCTGACCGTGGTGGTAGCGGCGACGAGCTGGTCGATCGGCTCGTACCTGTCCGGGCGGATCCGGATGCCCGCCGACCCGTTCGTGGCGACGGTCTACGAGATGGTGGCCGGCGCGGTGGGACTCGCGGCGTTCGCGGCCCTCCGCGGCGAGCTGCGCGACTTCGCCCCCGCCGAGGTGACCGGGCGGTCCTGGGCGGCGCTGGCCTACCTGATGGTGGCCGGTTCGCTCGTCGCCTTCACCGCGTACGTCTGGTTGCTCGCCCACGCGCCGATCTCCCTGGTCTCCACGTATGCGTATGTGAACCCGGTGGTCGCGGTGGCGCTCGGCGCGTTGTTCGTCGCCGAGCCGGTCACCGCGCAGGTGTTGCTCGGCGGCGCGGTGATCGTGGCCGGCGTGGCCGTGGTGGTCAGTATGGAGCGTCCGCGCCGGACCGCGCCGGCAGCCGTAAGCGGGACGGTCGTGTCGCCGGACGGGCGGTAGCGTCCCGCCCGTGTCCGTGGCGTCGGTGGCTCCGGTGGCGGGGGCGGTGCTGCTCGGCGCGCTGGCCGGTCTGGTCGCGGTGCCGTTCGGCCGCCACGTCGTCGGCGTTCCTCCGGACGAGGGGCCGGTCGGTGGCGTTGGTTCCGGTGGCACCGTTCCGGGCGACGGCAACCGGGGAAGGGCTCCGCGACGGGCCGGCGACCGGGCCGGCGCGTCGACGCGGGCGTACGCCTCGCCGCGCCGGGGCAGCGTGACGGTGACCGGAGCCGTGGTGTTCGGCGGGCTGGCCGTCACGCACGGCGCCGAACCCGCGCTGCCGGTGCTCCTGCTGGTCGCGGCGGCGGGCCTGGTGCTCGCGGTGACCGACCTGATCGCGCTGCGCCTGCCCGATCCGCTTGTCGGCGCGGTGGCGCTCGGCGGACTCGGCCTGGTCGGGACGGCTACGGTGACCGGCGAGCCGGGCCGTGCGGCCACCGCCCTGGCCGGTGCCGGCCTGTCCCTGTGCGGATACGTGCTGCTCGCGCTGCTGCCGCGCGCCCGACTCGGCTTCGGCGACGTAAAGCTCGCCGCCGCCCTCGGGTTCCCGCTGGGCTGGCTCGGCTGGCCGACACTCCGACTGGGCCTGCTTCTCCCGCACGTGCTCGCCGGGACGGCGGTGCTCGCGCTGCTCGCCGCCGGCCGGGTACGCCGGGACACCCCGCTGCCGTTCGGCCCGGCGATTCTCGCGGGCGCCTGGCTCGCCGCCGTGCTCACCTGAGCATGCGGTTGTTAATAGGGGCCCCCTCCTATACCGGAGGCGTTAACCGGGGGCCCCTCCTTTCACATCAGGCGGAGTTGGTGGCTGTTGGGGCGGCGAGGCTCGGCGGCGCCGAGCCGGTTGAACAGACCCGCGTCGATCACGTCGAGGAACGGCGTCGGACGGGTCTGACGTTCCGAGCCGTGCCGGGTGCGGCGGGCGGTGTGGCTGACGTAGAGCCGGTCCTGCGCCCGGGTCAGCCCGACGAAGAAGAGCCGGCGCTCCTCGGCCACCGCGTCCTCGTCCGGCTCGAAGCCGGGCCAGCGCAGCGGCAGCAGGCCGTCCTCGGCACCGACCAGGAACACCACCGGGAACTCCAGGCCCTTGGCCGCGTGCAGCGTGAGCAGCGTGACCGCCTCGGCGCGCGGGTCGAGCGCGTCCACCTCCGCGCCGGTCGCGAGCTGGTTGAGAAACAGTTCGAGGTCATCGTCGCAGCGCCGGGCCAGCGGGCTGAGCAGGTCCACGGCCGTGCGGACGTCCTCGGGGCGTACCGCGCCGGAGCCGTCGAGCGTCGGCACGGCGAAGCGCTCGGCCACCACCCGACCGGCTTCGCGTACCCGGGCGGCGAGCGGTCCGTCGAGGCCGGCGTGGCGCAGCTCGCGGGCGATGGCGGCCACACCCGGACGGTCGCGCAGCCGGTCGTGCGAGCGTTTCTGCACCGGGATGTTCGCCCGGGCCAGCGCGTCCACGATCGGTGCGGCCTGCGAGTCGGTGCGGTAGAGCACGGCGATGTCGGAGAAGGACAGCGAGGTGGCGCGCCCGTCGATCCGGCCCGTGTCCAGGGACCGGTGGGACAGGCCGCCGACCAGCTCGTCGACGGTACGCACCACGAAGTCGGCCTCGTCGGACACCGAGGTCGCCGCGTACCGGCCGACCAGCGGGGCCTCCGGGTCGAGCCGGGCCGGGTCGAGGCGGCGGCCCCGGACCAGCGACGACGGCGCGATGGCCTGCACGGCGGCGGCCAGGATCGGCGCGGAGGAGCGGTAGTTGCGGTTCAGCCGGACCAGCCGGGCGTCGGTGAAGTCCTGCGAGAAGCGCAGGAAGTAGCCGACGTCGGCGCCCCGGAACGAGTAGATCGCCTGGTCCGGGTCGCCGATCGCGCACAGGTTGCCGTCGGCCGGGCTGAGCAGGCGCAGCAGGTCGTACTGGACCGCGTCGACGTCCTGGTACTCATCGACGAAGATCCACTTCCACCGCTCGCGGTATTCCCGCACCAGCTTCCGGTCACCGTTGAGCAGCGCCACCGGCAGGGTGAGCAGCTCGTCCAGGTCGACCAGGTCCTTCTTGCGCAGCAGCGCCACATACCGCTGGTCGTCGTCGCCGGCCTCCGCGCGGGCCGCCGCCCGGTCGGCGTCGTCGGCGATCCGGAAGTCCGCCGGCAGCCCGGCCGCCGCGGCGTTCTCCCGCAGCATGGTCAGACCGAGCGAGTGGAACGTGCCCACCGTGACGTCCTCGGCGACCGGCCCGAGCAGCCCGTCCAGGCGGTGCCGCAACTCCTCGGCCGCCCGCCGGGTGAACGTGATCGCCAGGCACTGGTCCGGGAAGACGTTCAGCTCCGCGCACAGGTAGGCGATCCGGTGCGTGAGCGTCCGGGTCTTGCCGGTGCCCGGACCGGCCACGATGAGCAGCGGACCACCGGGCGCGGACGCGGCCACCCGCTGCATCGCGTCCAGCCGGTCGAGCAGGCCGGTGCCGACCTCCTCCATGCCGGCCAGCATCGGCTCGAACGGCTCGTGCGGTGAGGGCGGCGGCGCGATCGGAGGCGTGGGCGGCGGCGTCCGCTTCGGCTCCGGCCGGGCCGCCGGCGGGCGCTTGGCCTTCGGCTTCGGCGCCGGCTCCGCGGGCCGCCGCTGCGCGGGCACGGGTACGTCGAACAGCGCGTCCTGCGCACCCCCGCCCCCGGGGGCGCCCAGTTCCGCCGGATCGAAGAGCGTGATCACCCCGTACTCGCCGTCGTAACCCGGCACCCGACGCACCTCGCCGCGACGCAGCCGGCCGATGCCCTCCGCGAGCAGCTCGCCACCGACCCGCCCGATCTCCTCAACCGGGGTACGGGTGAGGATCTCCAGCTCCGAGCCGAGCGCCGCGACCAGTTCGTTGAGCTTGCCCTCGACCTTCTTCGACCGTGCACCCACCCGGTTGAGCTCACCCAGGATCTCGGCCAGCGGCACCAGGTGGGCCACCTCGGGGGCGTGCGGCGGCCGGTGCCCCGCCGGCCGGTCGGCCAACTCCTCGACCCGGCTGAGCACGCCCACGGTCAGCGGTTTGCCGCACTCCGGGCAGCGCCCGCCCGCCTGCCGGGTCCGCTCCGGCGACCAGTTCACCCCGCAGAGCCGGTGCCCGTCGGCGTGGTACTTGCCCTCCTCCGGGAAGAACTCCACGGTGCCGGCCAGCCCGTCGCCGGTGCGCAGCGCCTCGCGGATCGCGAAGTAGTCGCGGTTCGCGGTGAGTACCGTCGCCTCCCGGGCCAGTGCCGGCGGCGAGTGGGCGTCCGAGTTGGACACCAACCGGTACCGGTCCAGGCTGCCCACCCGCCAGTTCATCTCCGGATCGGAGGAGAGCCCGGTCTCCACGGCGAAGATGTGGTCGGCCAGGTCGGCGTAGCAGTCGGCGATCGCGTCGAAGCCCGACTTCGAGCCGAGCGCGGAGAACCAGGGCGTCCAGATGTGCGCCGGCACCAGGAAGCCGTCCGGGCTGGCCTCCAGGGTGATCTCCAGCAGGTCGCGGGAGTCCAACCCGAGGATCGGCCGGCCGTCCGACCCGAGGTTGCCGATCCGGCCCAGCGCGGCGTTGAACCGACCCACCGCGTCCAGATCGGGCAGGTAGATCAGGTGGTGCACCTTCCGGGTCCGGTCGTCCCGCTTGTAGATGGTGGAGATCTCCACGCTCAGCATGAACCGGACCGGGTCCGCCTCGGCCGCACTGGCCAGCCGGGGTGGCAAGCGGCGGGCGATGTCCCGTTCCGCCTCCGGCGCGAGCCGGTAGAGGCCGGGCTCGGCCGGGTGCAGCGTCTCGCGCAGGTGGTCGTACCAGGCGGGGTGGGTGAAGTCGCCGGTGCCGAGCACCCCGATGCCCTTGCGCCGGGCCCACCAGCCGAGGTTCGGCAGGGTCAGATCGCGGCTGCACGCGCGGGAGTATTTCGAGTGGATGTGCAGATCCGCGACGTAGGGCGGAAGGCCACCGGGGGGTGCGGCGCTGAACGGAGGCACGCCGCATCCTGTCATGCCCGGTCGCCTACCCGCCCGCCGCCACGCATAAGCGTGACCTGAGCAATGCGGTGCGGGGCACGGCGACCCGGGCGGGCTACGGGACTCGCTGCTCGCGCTACGGGGCGCGCAGCTCGACCAGGGTCACCTGCGGCGGAGCACCGACCCGCACCGGCGGACCCCAGAAACCCGCTCCGTTGGTCACGTAGACCTTGGTGCCGTCCACCTCGCCCAGACCGGAGACCACCGGCTGCTGGAGCTTCACCGCCAGGTTGAACGGCACCATCTGACCGCCGTGGGTGTGCCCGGAGAGCTGGAGGTCGACGCCGAACGTCGCCGCCTCGTGCGCGGCCACCGGCTGGTGTGCCAACAGCACCACCGGGCGGCTCGGGTCGCGGTCGCCGAGCGCGGCGGCGTAGTCGGCCGGCGCGGCCAACCCGGTGCCGGCGGCGGTCACGTCGTTCACGCCGGCCAGGTCCAGCACCCCGCCCCGGGCCCGGATCTCCTGCCGCTCGTTCTGCAGCACCCGCAGGCCGAGCCGGTCCACCTCGCGGACCCACTCCTCCACTCCGGAGTAGTACTCGTGGTTTCCGGTCACGAAGAAGCTGCCGTATCGGGAGCGCAGGTCGCGCAGCGGCGCGGCGGCCCCGCCCAGCTCGGCCACCGTGCCGTCGACCAGGTCACCGACCACGGCCACCAGATCGGCGTCCAGGCGGTTGATCATGGCGACGATGCGCTCGGTGTGCGCCCGGCCACGCAGCGGCCCGAGGTGGATGTCGGAGACGGTCGCGATCCGTAGCCCGTCCATGCTCCGGGGCAGCTTGGCCAGCGGGATCCGGACCCGGTCCAGCCGGGGCGGCCCCAGCGCGGTCCGCACGCCGTACCCGGTGACGCCGGCGGCCGTGAGCCCGGCGAAGATCGCCGCACCGCGCGCGAGCAGCAGCCGGCGGGAAGGGTCGTGACCCGCCGCCACGCCGGCCGGCGGCGCGTGGTCGATGTCGTCGACGGACCGCGCGCCGCGGGCGTCCGGGGTCGGCGGCCGGTCGCCGGTGGACCGCGCGCCACCGGCATCCGCGGCGGGCTGCCCGTCAGCCGCGTCGCCGGTCGAGGCGGGCGCGGCGGGGTTGCCGGTGCCCACCAGCGCCGGCTCGGGTTTCGGACCCGCGGCGGTGACCGACCGGGCGCGCCGGCGCATGACCAGCCGCACCACCGCGGTCGGCACCTCCAGCACCAGCAGCAGCACCAGCAGGTAGAACATCAGAGCCAGCCAGAGATAGCCCGGCCAGGCCAGCCAGGACCAGCCGTTGCGCGTGCCGGCCAGCGTCGCCGGCACCAGCAGGGCGAGCAGAAGCGCCGCCACCGCCCCGACCCGGCGCCACCGGCCCGGACGGGTGGTGTCCCGGACCAGCCGCTTCCACAGGTAGAAGTGGATCAGACCGATGACGAGCACGACGAAACCCACGAATGTCGCCATCGCCAGCACGTCGGCCTCCCTCAGCCGCCCGCGAAGGGTGGCAGCACGTCCACCGTCACCCCGGCCGGCAACGACGCCCGACGATCATGACAGGCCACGCCGTCGACCAGGAAACTCGCCGCCCCGAGCACCACCGCCAGGCGCTCGCCGTGCCGGCTGGCCAGGTCGTCGAGAAGCTCGTCGAGCGACCGGCCCGCGGGCGCGCTCTCCTCGGCGCGGCCCGCGGCGGCGCGTGCGCCGGCGAAATAGCGGACGGTCAGCTCCACCGTCACCCTCCGATCGCCGACATCGGCCGGACGGGTTGGAGGAACGTCGGGTCGTCGATGCCGTGTCCGGCCCGCTTGCCCCACATCGCGGCGCGCCAGCGGCGGGCCATCTCCTCGTCGTCGGCACCGGCGCGCAGCGCGGCCCGCAGATCGGACTCGTCGGTGGCGAAGAGGCAGTTGCGCACCTGGCCGTCGGCGGTGAGCCGGGTGCGGTCGCAGTCGCCGCAGAACGGCCGGGTCACGCTGGCGATCACCCCGACCCGGGCCGGCCCGCCGTCCACCAGCCAGGTCTCGGCCGGCGCGGCGCCCCGCTCGGCCGGATCGGGACGCAACTCGAACTCGGCGCACAGGGCGGCCAGGATCTCGTCGGCGGTGACCATGGACGACCGGTCCCAGCCGTGCTGGGCGTCCAGCGGCATCTGCTCGATGAACCGGAGCTGGTAGTCGTGCGCCAGGGCGAACCGGAGCAGCTCCGGCGCCTCGTCGTCGTTGACGCCGCGCATCAGCACGGTGTTGATCTTTACCGGGGTGAGCCCGGCGGCTGCCGCGCCGGTCAACCCGGCGAGCACGTCGTCATGCCGGTCGCGCCGGGTCAACGTGGCGAAGCGGGCCCGGTCCAGCGTGTCCAGCGAGACGTTCACCCGGTCCAGCCCGGCCGCGCGCAGCGCCGGCGCGAGCCGGGCCAGGCCGATGCCGTTCGTGGTCAGCGAGATGCGTGGCCGGGGTGACATCCCGGCGACGGCCGCCACGATGCCGGGCAGGCCGGGCCGGATCAGCGGCTCGCCGCCGGTGAAACGCACCTCGGTGATGCCGAGCCGGCGCACCGCGACACCGACCAGCCGGACGATCTCCTCGTCGGTCAGCAGTTGCGGACCGGCCAACCAGGGCAGGCCCTCGGCCGGCATGCAGTAGGTGCAGCGCAGGTTGCACTTGTCGGTCAGCGAGACCCGCAGGTCCCGGGCGACGCGGCCGTACCGGTCGGCGAGGACCCCGTCGGCCGTCGTCCGGGGGGCGGTCATCCCCCGACCGTAGCGCGTCGGACGCCCCCCAGCGCCGCGCGGGCGGCGGAAACCACCGCGTCCGCGTACGCCGGTCCGAAGAGCGCGGTGTGCACCAGCAGCAGATGTAGTTGGTGCAGCGGCACCCGCTCGCGCCAACCGGCGGCCAACGGCCAGGTCTCCCGGTAGGCGGCCAGGATCCGATCCAGCAGCGGCGCGCCACCGAAGAGCGCGAGCTGCGCCAGGTCGGTCTCGCGGTGGCCGCCGTGCGCGGCCGGATCGACCAGCCAGGCCCGGCCGTCAGCCCCCCAGAGCAGGTTGCCGGGCCAGAGGTCGCCGTGCACCCGGGCCGGCGGCTCGTCGCCGCCGCACTCGCCGATCCGGTCGACGACCTGCTCGACCAGCGCTTTCGCCTCCCCGGAGAGCGCGCCACGGTCGACCGACATGCGCAGGTAGGGCAGGAGCCGACGCCGGGCGAACCAGTCCGGCCACGGCCCCGGCTCGACGGTGTTGTCCTGTGGCAGCGCGCCGATGAACCCGGTCCACTCGGCGCCGAACGCGGGCGCGCCGGCCCGGTGCAGCCCGGCCAGCCCGCGGCCGAACTCCTCCGCCGCCTCCGGGCTCGGCTCGCCCGGCTCCACCCAGTCGAGCGCCAGCAGCTCCGGCAACGCGACAAGCACCTCCGGCACCGGAACCGCATCGGCCTCGCGCAGCCAACGCAGGCCGGCGGCCTCGGCGGCGAAGAAGCCGTCGGGCACCGGCTGCGTCGCCCGATCCGGCCACTTCTTGGCGAAGACGGAGTGCCCGTCGTCCAGGGTGAGCCGGGAAGCGGTGCAGATGTCGCCGCCGGAGACCGGGGTCTCCCGGATCCGCTGGTGGGTCAGGAAGGTCGGCAGGTGCTCCGGATGTGCCCGCAGGTATGCCAGGTCCATGAGCGCAAGGTAGCGGGTGGCTGGGACATCCCGCGGGTGTTGCCGTGCCGCGACGGTGGCCGATCGGCCCCCACCTGGGTCGATACGCTCCGTATCTGTGGACGGACCGCATGTCGTCCACAGGGTCGGACGCGGCCCCCGTCGACGACGCACGCTGCCGGCATGAACTCCACCGAGCGCCCCCGCCTGTCCGTCCGCTCGCCGGCCGACCTCGTCGCCGCCGTGCCCTACCTGCTGGGCTTCCATCCCACCGACAGCGTCGTCGTGGTCGCGATGCGGGGCCGGCGCGTGGTCTTCGCCGCCCGGGGCGACCTGCCCGAACCGGGCACCCACCCCGGTCCGGCGGCCCGGCACCTGGCGCTCGTGGTGACGCGCCAGGAGGCCGACGTCGCGACGGTCATCGGCTACGGCCCGGCCACCCGGGTCACCAGCGCCGTGGACGCGGTCGGCGAGGCGCTGGACGAGGCGGGCCTGATCGTCCTCGACGTCCTCCGGGTCACCGACGGTCGGTGGTGGTCCTACCTCTGCGACGAGCCCGCCTGCTGTCCGGCCGAGGGCACCCCCTACGACCCGGCCGCCAGCCAGGTCAGCGCGGCAGCCGTCTTCGCCGGCCAGGTCGCGCTGCCCGACCGCGCCGCGCTGGCCGCACAGGTGTCGCCGTACGCCGGCCCGGTCCGACTCGTCATGCGCCGAGCCACCGCACGGGCCCGCCGTCGACTCGCCGCGCTCGTCGGTGAGCCGCTCGACGGTGCCTCGCCTGGTGGTGCTCCGCCCGGTGGTGCTTCGGGCGGCGGTGATCGGAGTGGGACGGCCAGGGCGGTGCGCTCGGCCGGGACGGCGGCGGTGCGGTCCGCGTTCCGGCGGCAGCGGCGCGGCGAACGGCTCGACGACGACGAAGTGGCCTGGCTGACCGTTCTCCTCACCGACCTCGCGGTACGCGATCACGCATGGTCCCGCACCGACGGCCGGGACGCCGACATCAGCCTCTGGACGGATGTGCTGCGCCGGGCCGAGCCGGATCTGACCGCGGCGCCCGGCACCCTGCTCGCGTTCGCCGCGTGGCGATCCGGGCACGGCGCACTGGCCGCGGTCGCCCTGGAACGTGTCCTCGCCGAGCACCCCGACTACCCGCTCGCGGTGTTCCTCGACGACACGCTCCGCCGCGGGGTGTCCCCGTCCGAGTTGGCCGGCTGGCCCGGCACCGCCGGCACATCAGTGCTCCGCCGCCGACGGCGTCGCCCCCCGCGTCGCTGAGCGGACCGTCTCCCGGGTTGCTGAGCGGCCTTCCCTCACGTCGCTGGCCCGGCGTCGGGTCAAGCTGCCACGCGCTGGGCCCCGGCGTAGACGTTCATGGTCGGACCCCGCAGGAAGCCGACAAGCGTCATGCCGGCTTCCTCGGCCAGTTCGGTGGCGAGTGTGCTGGGCGCGGAGACCGCCGCGAGCAGCGGCACGCCGGCCATCCACGCCTTCTGGGTGAGCTCGAAGCTGGCCCGTCCGGACACCAGCAGCACGTGCCCCGCCAGCGGCAGCCGGTCCGCCCGGACCGCCCACCCGACCACCTTGTCCACGGCGTTGTGCCGACCTACGTCCTCGCGCAGCACCAGCAGTTCGCCGTCGGCGTCGAAGAGCCCGGCGGCGTGTAGACCACCGGTGCGGTCGAAGGCGCGCTGTGCTGCGCGTAGACGGTCGGGCAGGCCGGCCAGCAGTTCGGCGGTGACCTCCAGGGGATCGTCCCGGACGGCGAACCGTGAGCGGGTGCGCACCGACTCGATGCTTGCCTTGCCGCACACCCCGCACGAACTGGTGGTGTAGAAGTTGCGCGCCGGATCGATGGCCGGCTCCGGTACGCCGGGGGAGAGCACCACGTCGACCACGTTGTAGGTGTTGGGCGTGTCCGCCCCGGCGCAGAGCTGCGCGGTGTGCACGTCCTCGGCGGACCGGATCAGCCCTTCGGTGAGCAGGAAGCCGACCGCCAGGTCCAGGTCGTCGCCGGGGGTACGCATGGTCACGGCGAGCGGTCGGCGGCGGCCGGGGCCGGGCGGTCCGACCCGGATCTCCAGCGGCTCCTCCACCGACAGGGTGTCCTGCCGGCGGACCCGGGGCCGGCGGTCACCCGTGGCCCCGAGGTCGATCCGCAGCACGCTACGCCGGTCTGTCGCCCGTCCCATGCGGCCATCCTCTCCCGCACGTCACCCCGCCCGCACGTTCACCCTGCTGCCCCGCCGCACTTCCGCTCCCGTTTCGCCCGCCACCTTCCGCCTTCCGCTTCCGCTTTCTGAACTCCGTTTCGCGAAACGAGGGACGAGTGGAACGCGGAGGGTGTGAAAAGCGGCCGGAGAGACCCATGGCGTTCCACTCGTCGGCCTGATCGGCGACCGGGAGACCACTCCATCGCCGAAGCCCCAAGAACCTGCCGCTTTCGACCGTCGGTCCTGCCTCAGCCAACGACGATCCACACCATCTCGGCGAAGTGGCGCTATCCGGCAGTCCTGGATACCGCCACTTCGCCGAGATGGAGTCGATCAAGCTACTGGGCGCCGTCACTCCGGCAGTACGGAGTCGATCAAGCTCGTGGGTGCGGCCACTCCGGCGGAGGAGAGTTGGCCAAATGGCGCGGGGCAGCGCCAATCCGGAGCAAGGGACTCGATCAAGGCAGGTGGTGCCGGAGCCGGCCCGGCGTGCGGACCGGCCCCGGCGCCTGTGCGCGCCTCGCCAAGCGTGGGTCCCTGAGTAGGGTGAGGCGATGACCGGGTACGCGGCGGTGCTGCTCGCCGGCGGCGCGGCCCGGCGGATGGGCGGGACGGACAAACCCGCCCGGGCGGTCGGCGGCCAGCCGATGCTGCATCGGGTGCTGGCCGCGGTGACCGACGCGAGCGAGCGGATCGTGGTCGGCCCGCCGGGCAGCGCGGGTCCGTCCGGCAGCTTCGGCCCGCCCGGCAGCTCCGGCCCGCCGGGAATCTCCGGCGCGTCCGGCAGCTCCGACCCGTGGCCTGCGCGAGTGCGGGTGACCCGGGAGGAACCGCCCGGTGGAGGTCCGGTGGCCGCCGCCGCGGCGGGGCTGGCCCTGTTGCCGCCCGGGACGACGACGGTTGCCCTGCTCGCCGCCGACCTGCCGCTGCTCACCGCCGCGGCGGTGGCCGAGCTGCGGCTGGCGCTCGACGGGTCGACCGCGGGGGTGGCCTGTTATGTGGACGACGACGGTCGCCGGCAGCAGCTCTGCGGGGTGTGGCGGTTGGCGGCGCTGCGTACGGCCCTCGATCGCCTGGCGGCGGAGCGGGGTGGCACGGTCGACGGTGCGCCGGTGCGCGGGTTGCTTGCCGGTGTCACGGTCTGCGAGGTGACGTGGTCCGGCGTCGGGCCGCCGCCCTGGTTCGACTGCGACACTGACGAGGACGTACGCCGGGCCGAGGAGTGGACGAGATGACGCTGTTGGACGACTGGGTCACCGCGGCCTGTGCCGAGTTGGAGTTGGACCCGGCCGAGGTGCCGGTGTCGGCGGTGCTCGACGTGGCGCGGGACGTGGCACACCAGGTGCTCCGGCCGGGCGCGCCGGTCAGCGCGTACCTCCTGGGGGTGGCCGTGGGGCGCGGCGCGGATCCGACCGCGGCGGCGGCCCGGCTCAGCGCGCTGGCGGGCTCCTGGCCGGTGGAGTTGGACGGGAGCGGCGGGGCGAAGTAGCCCGGTCCGGTGCAAGTGCCTCTGGGTAGGGTGGCGGGAACGGACGGAGGCGATCATGACGGCAGACCACCCCTCGGCGCCGGTCGACCAGCCTGCCGGCGGCACGCCGGAGCAGCACGAGTCGATTCTGCTCGACGAGCCGACCACGGCCGACCTGCGGGCCAAGGTGACGGAGGCATGGCGGGATTTCGCCCGGGCGCTTGCCGACCAGCTTCGCGGGCTGCCGGCCGGTGGGCACCTGGAGGTGACGCTCGACCCGACCGCCTCCGGCACCGGGGACGCCGTCTATTCGGTGAGCGCCGACGCCGCCGAGGGGGGCGGCCTGTCGGCCCGGGCGGTCGGCAACGCCACGCTTCCGCCGGGGTTCCGGCTGGACCGGGGGGCGGTGGCGGACATGGTGGCGCTGGGCTGGTCGCCGCCCGGCGTGGTGGCGGGTTCCGGCGAGCAGTTCGGCCTGGACTGTGGCGTCGACGAGGCCACCCGGTTGTCCGCCGTGCTCTCCCGGACGCTGCGCGACGTCTACGGCGCCCCGCATCCCGCGTTCCTGGTCTACCTGGTGCAGGACGCCGACGGTGAGCCGCTGGCGGTGGAACCGCTGGGCACCGCGCGGGGCGAGTTCGGCCAGGACCGGGGCTCCGACGCCGACCTCGACGAGGCGTTGGCCGCGGCGGTGGCCGCCCAGGCGGACGAGAACGACGTGTTGGCGTTGGAGGAGCGGGTCCGGACGGTCGTCTCGACGATGTTGAAGTCGAACGCCGACCAGGTGCAGGTGGACTCCGACGGTGACATCAACATCCGGGCCGGTTCGGCCATGGTGTTCGTGCGGGTACGCGACAATCCGCCGCTCGTCGACGTCTTCTCGCCGGTGTTGACCGAGGTCGAACCGACCGAGCGGCTCTACGTGAAGCTCTCCGAGCTGACCAACCGGATGCCGATCGGGCGGCTCTACTGCGCCGACGACACGGTCTGGGCGTCCGTCCCGGTCTTCGGCCGCAACTTCCAGGCCACCCACCTGATGCTCGCGGTGCAGGTGATGACCGGTCTCGCCGACGAGCTCGACGACCGGTTGCACGGTGAGTTCGGCGGTAAGCGTTTCTTCGGCGAGGGCGACAAGCCGGCCCGGGCGCAGGAGCACCGCACCGGCATGTACCTCTGACAGCGCCGCCGCTGACGACGCCGGTCCGCCGACGGCGGACCGGCGTCAGCCTGTGGACGGCCCGACGCCGGGGGATTCGACCAGCCGGGACAGCACGATGGTGCTGCGCGAGGACGTGACGAACGATTCGGCCCGCAAGCGCTCCAGCGCGTCCTCCAGGTGGGAGATGTCGGCGGCGCGCAGGTGTACGAGGGCGTCCGCCTCGCCGGAGACGGTGTAGGCGCCGACCACCTCGGGGTGCCGGCGGGCCGCGACGCCGATCTGCGCCGGCGTGGTCCGCCCGGCGCAGAACAGCTCGACGAACGCCTCGGTGGTCCACCCCACGGCGGCCGGGTCGACCACGGCGGTGAAGCCGCGGATCACCCCGGTCGCGCGCAGCCGGTCGACCCGTCGCTTGACCGCCGGGGCGGAGAGTGACACCCGGGCGCCGATGTCCGCGTACGAGGCGCGGGCGTCCGCCACGAGCAACGCAATGATTCGCTGGTCTACCGCGTCTATCTGCAACGTTCCGCCTCTGGGAAGCAATGGTCGTGGCTGTTACCAAAGTTCTAACCTACCTACTCTTGGTGACCGTGAACCAGCAGCGAGTCTCGCGAAAGCGGACATATCTCATGTGCTCGCCCGACTACTTCGCGGTCGAGTACGCGATCAACCCGTGGATGGACGTCACCACCCCGGTCGACGCGGACCTGGCGGTCAAGCAGTGGGACCGGCTCCGCGAGACGCTGCTCGGGCTCGGTCACGAGGTGCACCTGCTGACCCCCGGGGCGGGCCTGCCGGACATGGTCTTCGCGGCCAACGGCGCCTTCGTGGTCGACGGCACGGTCTACGGCGCCCGGTTCAAGCACGAGCAGCGGTCCGCCGAGGCCGCCGCGCACCGGGAGTTCTACGAGGGGCAGGGCTGGCGGTTCCTCGCGCCGAGCGAGACCAACGAGGGTGAGGGCGACTTCGCGTACCTGCCGGACGCGCACGGCGGGCTGATCCTCGCCGGGCACGGCTTCCGTACCGAGTTGGCCGCGCACGCCGAGGCGCAGGAGGCGCTCGGCCGGCCGGTGGTCTCACTGCGCCTGGTCGACCCGCGTTTCTACCACCTGGACGTGGCGCTCGCCTCGATCGACGACGGGAACATCGTCTACTACCCGGGCGCCTTCTCCGCGGCCAGCCAGCGGGTGCTGCACCAGCTCTTCCCGGACGCGGTGGTGGCCGACGACGAGGACGCCCTGGCGTTCGGCCTGAACCTGGTCAGCGACGGGCTCAACGTGGTGCTGAACAACGAGGCCACCCGGCTGGCCGGCACGTTGAAGGCGGCCGGTTACCAGCCGGTCCCGGTGGAGCTGGCCGAGCTGAAGAAGGGCGGCGGCAGCGTGAAGTGCTGCATCGCCGAGCTGCGGCACTGAGGCCCGGCAGGAACGAGGGGCGGCTCCGGCACGAACGAGCCGCCCCTCGTCACGTCAGCCGAGCGTGGCCAGCTCGTTGATCACCACGTTGGAGAGCATCCGGCCGTCGAGCTGCACCTTGCGCAGGTACCACTTCTGCTGGGGCGTACGCGGCTGGTTGAACTGCCAGGAGCCGCGCGGGCTGTCGATCTGGCCGATCTTGCCGAGCGCCAGGTTGACCTGCGTCGGGTTCGGGTCGCCGTCGACCAGCCGGATCGCCTTGTCCAGCACCTGCGCGGCGTCGTACGAGGCCATCGCGTAGGTGGTCGGTGAGGTGTTGAACGTCTTTCGGTACGCGGAGGCGAACACCCGGTTCGCGGTGTTGTTGAGGTCGGCCGAGTAGTTGAGCGCGGTCTCGATGCCGTGCTGCTCGATCAGCCGCCGGTCCCGGCCCTTCTCGCCGTCGTCGAGCTGGTCGAGGACGGTGCCCTCGGTGAGGAACCCGGGCGCGTAGATGGGCCCCCGGTAGCCGCCGTCGTAGAGCTGCTTGACGAACTGCACGGCCTGCGGGCCGGTGTAGTGGCAGAAGACCGCGTCCGGCTTGCGTCCCAGCGCCTTGCGGATCGGCCCGGCGTAGACGCCCTTGCCCGGGTTGGCGTAGTCGGGGGTGTAGATCGGCTCCTCGGTGAGCCGGCGGCCGAGCTCGTAGCCGCGCCGCAGTCCGTCGATGACGTCCCGGCTGCTGGCGCCCTGGGTACCGAAGATGGCGATCCGGCTCGACGGGTCCAGGATCCGGCGCAGGTATTCACCGAGCGCCACGCCCGGCTCGTCCAGCACGTACGAGGTGCGCCAGATGTAGAGGACGCCCTTGAGCGAGGCGGGGGAGGCGTTGGAGCCGATCAGCGGCACCCGGGCCCCCTCGACGGCGTCCCGGATGCCGGTCATGACGGTCGGGCTGACCACGCCGGTGAGCGCGAGCACACCCTCCTTCAGGAGGCGGTCGACGGCGGCCTTGCCGGTGGCGGCGCTGTCGCCCTCCTCGGCCGGCACCACCGTGACCGGGTGGCCGCCGAGCTGCTGCCCGTGCGTGCTGAGGAAGAGCTGGAAGCCGTTGGTGATGTCGTCGCCGATGGCCTTGTTCGGGCCGCTGCCGGGCACGATCAATCCGATCTTGATCGGGCTGCCGGCCGCCGGTTCCTCCGAGGAGTCGTCGCCGGAGCCGCAGCCGGCCGCGAACCCGGTGACGCCGAGCGCGCCCAGCAGTTGCAGAGCACGCCTGCGGTTCATCTGTGCCACCGACCTTCCTCCCCGCCGGGGCGGCCATGGTGCACACCCCATCGGCGTTCTACCTGGTCGTCGACGCTGCGTCAATGCCCCGAAGATCACTGTGAAGGGACCGCAACGCCTCGACCACCCGGGGCCATGCGACCGAGTCCGGCGCGATCAGCCCGAAGTGCTCGCATTCTGCCAGCTCAACCAGTATGGAGGTGCCGCCGGCGGCCCGATCGGCGGCCACCCAGGAGCGGCTCGTCGACACCGGAACCTGCTGGTCGAGCGTTCCGTGCATCACTACCGTGCGTGCCCGGACCGGTACCAACGCCGATGGATCCGTGGCCGCGTACCGGTCCGGGACGTCCGCCGGGCCGCCGCCGAGCAGCGCGGCCACCGCCCCGCCGTCCAGGTCCAGCCGGTACGCCTCGGCGAGGTCCGCGATCGGGGCCAGCGCGAGCACGCCGCCGACCGTGTCCGGTGCGTGCGCGGCCACGTACAGCGCCAGGTGACCGCCGGCCGAGTGACCGACCAGGACCGGTGGGACGGGCGCCACCCGGCCGGGCAGCGCGGCGGCGGCCAGCCCCGGCAGCGCGGCGACCCCGGCGCGTACGTCGGTGAGCGTGTTCGGCCAGCCGCCGCCGGGCTGGCCGGTCCGGCGGTATTCGAGCTGGGCCACCGGGTGGCCGAGCGCGGCCAGCGCCGTGGCCATCGGGCCGGTGTGGGCGCGGTCGTACTCCGCCCGCCAGAAGCCGCCGTGCACCACGACCACAAGCGGTCGGGCCGGACCGTCACCGGCCGGGCGGCGCAGGTCGGCGCACTGGTCCGGGTGGTCGCCGTAGGCGACGGTGGCGTCCGGCGGCGGAGCCGGCCGGGTCAGCACGTCACGCGGGTCGCTGGACATGCGGCGACGGTAGCCCGCGCGGTCCTGCGCGCGTGCACGTGGGCGGCGTGGGTAAAGATGGTTGCCATGACCGAAGCGCACCCCGGCGGACACGACGAACAGGGCAACGATGGCATCCCCGGCACCGTGGTGGTGGTCGGGCCGGACGGCCGACCGGTCGGCGCGGTGCAGACCGACGAGGGCAAGGGTGAGGACCCGACCCGTCTGGTCGAGCAGCCGGCCAAGGTGATGCGGATCGGCAGCATGATCAAGCAGTTGTTGGAGGAGGTGAAGGCCGCCCCGCTCGACGACGCCAGCCGGCACCGGATGCGCGAGATCCACGAACGCTCGATCGTCGAGTTGAAGGAGGGGCTCGCCCCCGAGCTGCGTGAGGAACTGGAGCGGATCTCGCTGCCGTTCACCGAGCACCAGGCGCCGAGCGAGGGTGAGTTGCGCATCGCCCACGCCCAGTTGGTCGGCTGGCTGGAGGGGCTGTTCCACGGCATCCAGGCCGCGCTTGTCGCCCAGCAGATGGCCGCCCGCGTCCAACTGGAGCAGATGCGCTCCGGCCGGCAGGCGCTGCCGAGCGGCCCGGGCGGTCCGGGCGGGATGGTCCCGGGGATGCCCGGGATGCCCGGCGGCGAGGGCCACGCTCCCGGCCAGTACCTGTGACCTGCCGGCCGGGGCGCGCGACGCGCTCCGGCCGGTCAGTCCACCCCGAAGACCTTCTCCAGGTACGCGGCGACGCCGTCGGAGGTGTTCGCACCGGTCACCTCGTCCGCGATCTCCCGCACGGCCGGGTGGGCGTTGGCGACTGCCACCGCCCGACCGGCCCAGGTCAGCATCGGCACGTCGTTCGGCATGTCGCCGAAGGCCAGCACGTCCCGCTCGTCGATGCCCAGCCGGGCGGCGTACCAGGCCAGGCCGGCGGCCTTCGTCACACCGGCGGCGGAGATCTCGATCAGGCCGCTGTAGGACGAGTGGGTGGCCTCGGCAAGCCCTTCCAGCGCGCCGGCCACCACCCGGACGAACACGTCCGGATCCTGCTCCCCGGCCCGCGCCAGCAGCTTCACCGCGGGCGCGGCGAGCAGCTCCTCCGGCGACTCGACGGCCCGGATGGCGTCCGCGTCGGCGTCCCAGCGCAGCGGGTAGTGCGCCTCGTGTCGCATCTGCCGGCTGTCCACGATCTCCACCGCGAAGCTCACCTCGGGCACCTCGGCCCGCAGCCGCCGGGCCACCTCGGCCAGCAGCTCCGGGGCGAGCGGGTCGGCGCGCAGCACCTCGTCGGCGACCGGGTCGTACACCACCGCGCCGTTGGCGCAGATCGCCGGCAACGGCTCGGGGAGCTGGTCGTACACGAGTTGGAGCCAGCGGATCGGACGGCCGGTGACAAGCACGACGGGCGTGCCGGCGGCGGCGATCCGGGTCAGCACCGCCGCGGTCCGCGGGCTGAGTGTCCGGTCGTCCCGCAGCAGCGTGCCGTCGATGTCGGTGGCGACGAGTCGAGGTGGCTCTCCCATCACCGGGAGAGTAGTCGGTCCAGGTAGACCGCGACGCCGTCGTCGTCGTTGCGCAGGGTGATCTCGTCGGCGGCGGCGCGCAGCTCGGGGTGGGCGTTCGCCACCGCCACCCGCGCCCAGCCGGCCCAGCCGAACATCGGCAGGTCGTTGGGTTGGTCGCCGAAGACAAGCACGTCCGCCGGGTCGACGCCGAGCCGGTCGGCGACCACGCTGAGCCCGGTGGCCTTGTCCACCCCGGGCGGGCAGATCTCGACGAAGCCGAGCCCGGCCTGGGTGAGCGTGGCCGTCTCCGGCGGCACGATCCGGCGGGCCTCCGCGAGCAGCTCGTCGACGTGGTGGTCCTCGGTCCGGACGAACGCCTTGACCACGTCGCAGGCGAGACATTCCGTCCGGCTGCGCGCCTCGAACCGCTCCGGATAGGGCCAGCTCGGGTGGTAGTCGCCCCACAGCGGCGCGTCGTGCTCGCCGGACGCCTCCACCATCACGGTGAGCGGGCCCACGGCGGTCTCCAGGTCGGCGAGGAGACGGGTGAGCACTTCGCCGGGGAGACGCTCGTCACGCAGCACCGACGGGCCGGCCGGGTCGCTCTGGTCGACCACCCAACCGCCGCCGGCCATCACCAGGAAGTCGGCGGCGCGGATGTCGTTACGGCTCAGTTCGGCCAGTCGCGGTCCGCGCCCGGTGGCGCCGACCACCGGGATCCCCGCGGCCCGCACCCGGTCCAGCACCCCGTGGGTGTACGCGGACACGGTGTCGTCGCTGCGGACGAGCGTGCCGTCGAGGTCGGTGGCGATCAGTTTGGGCAGGCCCGGGCGGGTCATGGTTCCTCCTTCGCCCCGCCGCCGTCACGCCGGCCGACCAGGTCTTTCGTGCCGCGACCATGGGACGGCGGGCAGCAACCGTATCTCGCCGCGCAGGGGTCATCCATGGCGTTCCGGCGAATCGGCCGCGAATCCCCGACGGCGGTCCGGTGGCCGGTGGACGGGTGGGGCGGTCCGCTCAGCGCAAGCGGTCGGGGCCGGCGAACGGCGTCGTCGGCTCCACCGTCAGGTCGGCCGGGGCCGGTGGCCCGTCGTCGTCGATCGTCCGCCCCCGTCGCCGGGCGGGCCGGCCGGCCGGACCGTGCGCCGGTGTGTCGTCCGCCGGGTCGGTGGCCCGTTCCCCGACCCGCCCGGTCAGGTGCAGCGTGGCCGCCAGCAGCACGACGGCGAGGAAGGCGGTGATCAGCCCTCGGCCGTGCTCCGCCTGGATGCTCTGCTCGACGGGGAAGAAGAGAATGCGCTTGGCGATCTGCTGGAGCGAGGAGGCGGTCGCGACAAGCACGCCGAACAGCGCGGCGGCGAGGCCCAACCCGGCGATCCGGGCGTGCTGCCGCACCGGGGGAGCGCCGCGCAGCGCCAGCGCCGTGGCGACCGACAGCCCGAGCAGGCCCACCAGGTACGCCACCCCGAAGCCACCGGTCTCGGAGATGCCGCTGGCCAGCACGTTCGGCGCGTTCTCCGCCCGGGACCCCTCGGGGATGACGATCACCACCCACTCGCCGATCAGCGAGGCGAGCGCGGCGACCGCGCCGAGGCCGGCGAGCACCGGGGGCAGGCGGTGGTCCCGGCCCAGACCGGCAAGCGTCCGGCCGACCCGGCCGGACGGCTCCGACCCGGTGTCGGTGTCGCCCCACTCGACGACCGTGGTGCCGTCGGAGCGGCTGTCCTGCCTGGGGATGGGGAGATCCTGCGACATCGGCCACCCTTCCCGTTCGCGGGCCTGCGTCGAATCATGGCACAGACGGCGCCCGGCATCGGGTGTGTGGAGCCGGGGGGACGGTGCGGGGCGGCGCGCTTTCGGTTAGCGTCGGTGCCATGCCTATCCGTACCGCATCCGCTCGTTGGCAGGGCAACCTCGCCGAGGGGTCCGGCACCGTCCGCACCGGCAAGGGCGGCCTGTCCGGCAACTACTCCTTCACGTCGCGCTTCGAGGAGGGCGAGGGCACGAACCCCGAGGAGCTGATCGGCGCCGCGCACGCGAGCTGCTTCTCGATGGCCCTCTCCAAGCAGCTCGCCGACTCGGGCGCCACCGACACGTCGGTGGAGACCACCGCCAAGGTGCACTTCGACAAGACCGACGCGGGCATGACCGTGACCCGCATCGACCTGGAGACCGTCGGCCAGGCACCCGGGCTCGACGAGGCCGGGTTCACCAAGCTGGCCGAGGCCGCCAAGGAGAACTGCCCGATCTCCCGGCTGCTCTCCCCCGGCGCGCAGATCACGCTTACCGCCCGCCTGGCCTGACGCTCGCGCCTGGCCATCCTTGCCCGCACTTTCCCGGAAAGAGGGCCCATCGAAGCGCCGATGGCCACTCTTTCCGGGAAAGTGCGCGGATCTTCGAGGGGTGGGCGGCGGAGGCGGCAGCGGGGAGGATGGGCGACGTGGCCGTGGAGATGAGCCGGGACCGGTTCGAGGAACTGGTCGGCGAGGCGCTCGACGAGGTTCCCGAGGAGTTGCTCGGCCTGATGAGCAACGTGGTCATCCTCGTGGAGGACGACCCGCCGCCCGGCGAGAACCTGCTCGGGCTCTACGAGGGGCATGCGCTCACCGCGCGCGGCTGGGACTACTCCGGCGTCCTGCCGGACCGCATCCTGATCTACCGCAACCCGATCCTGGCGATCTGTGACACCGACGACGACGTCGTCGAGGAGGTCGCGGTGACCGTGGTGCACGAGATCGCCCACCACTTCGGCATCGACGACGAGCGCCTGCACGCCCTCGGTTGGGGCTGACCGGGCCCCGGCCCGCCCCGCTCGGCCGATCCCCGCGGTTGCGCCCGTCCCCTAACCTCCGGATCAGGCACATCCCGATGCAGGAGGAAACAACCCCATGCGCAGCGCCCTCTTCTCCGCGGAAAACCTCGAGAAGGAGTCCCAGCAGCCGGGCATGCGGCTGCAAAACTCCAAAATGCTGAAGATCGAGCTGAACGGCGAGGCGATGGCCCGCGTCGGGTCGATGGTCGCCTACCAGGGCCAGGTGCAGTTCCAGGCGCTCGGCTCGGGCGGCATCGGCAAGTTCATCAAACAGCGGCTCACCGGCGAGGGCGTGCCGCTGATGAAGCTCTCCGGGCGCGGCGACGTGTTCCTCGCCGAGCTGGCCAAGGACGTGCACATCATCGACCTGGAGCCCGGCGACGCGCTGTCCATCAACGGTTCCAGCGTGCTCGCCTTCGACTCCACCCTCCAGTACGACATCAAGATGGTCAGCGGCATGGGCATGGCGTCCTCGTCGGGCCTGTTCAACTGCGTCTTCAGCGGGCACGGCCGGATCGCCATCACCACCAAGGGCACCCCGGTGGTGCTGAACGTGGACGCGCCGACGTACGTCGACCCGCAGGCGGCGGTCTGCTGGTCGGCCAACCTGCAGACCGGCTACCACCGGGCCGAGCAGCTCGGCCTCGGCACGCTGCTCGGCCGCAGCACCGGCGAGGCGTTCACGATGAGCTTCGCCGGTCAGGGCTTCGTCGTGGTGCAGCCCTCGGAGGAGCCGCCGGTGGCGGGCAGCGGGGCCCAGCAGCAACAGCAGGGCGGCCTGCTCGGCGGCCTGCTGCAGTGAGCTCCGGGCCGGGTGCGCTCCTGGGGAACGCACCCGGCCCGGTTAGGTCAGCTCGCCGGCGCGCAGCCGGGCCAGCCAGGCCGCCGCGTCGGCGTAGTCGGCGTCGGAGAGACCGGCCGGCGCGGGCGTCGGCCGGTCACCCGACGCCGTGCTCCAGCGGTGCCGGGGGTACGAGCCGAGGAAACGCACGTCGGCGCAGACCCGGCGCAGCCCGCGCAACGCCTCGCCGAGACGTACGTCGGCGACGTGCCCGGTGCAGTCCAGGAAGAACACGTAACGCCCGAGCGCCTCGCCGGTGGGGCGGGACTCGATCCGGGTCAGGTTCACCCCGCGTACGGCCAGCTCCATGAGCACGGACAGCAGCGCGCCCACCCGATCGTGCGCGATGTAGACCGCAAGCGAGGTGAGGTCGTCGCCGGTCGGCGGCGGGGGCGGCCCGGGGCGGGCCACCAACGCGAACCGGGTCACCGCGTCGGGGTGGTCGGCGATCTTGTCGGCGAACACGGTCAGCCGGTGCCGGTTGGCGCCGATCGGGGCGCAGACGGCGGCGTCGTACTCGCCGGTCGCCGCGCCGGCCGCAGCGGCCCCGTTGGAGAGCACGTCGACCACGGCGGCGTCGGGCAGGTGGTCCCGGAGCCAGCCGCGGCACTGGGTGGACGCCTGCGGGTGGGCGGCCACGCTGCGCACCGCGGCCGGGGTGACGCCGGGGCGGCCGGCGAGCACGAACTCCACCGGCAGGACCACCTCCCGGGTGATCATCAGTGGGTCGCCCTCGGCCAGTTCGTCGAGTGTCACCCCGACCGCGCCGCCGATCGAGTTTTCCAGTGGCACCATGGCGGCGTCCGCCTCCCCGGCCCGGACGGCGTCGAGCGCCTCGCCGACGCTGCGGGCCGGCGTGCGGTCCCCCCGTACGGCGGCGGGCAGGGTACGCAGCGCCTGCTCGGCGAAGGTGCCTTCGGGACCGAGGTAGACGAAGCGGGTCGGTGGTGTTCCCGGCATGGCCACCACACTACGCACCGGGGGTGCCGTCGCAGGCCAGGGTGCGGATGCCCGTGGGCGCGGTGGCGCGTACCTCGACGCCGCACACGTCGGTGCCGGCGGTCACCAGTTTCGGTGTGCCGGACCGGCCCCGCGTGACCACCTGGAGTTCCTCGTGCCCGGGGACCGCCAGCACGGTGTACTGCCAGCCCTCCGCGCAGAGCGGACCGGTCCGGACCGTGACCCGGACCGCTCGCGGCAGCACCCCGGCGGAGCCGCGCAGCAACGCGACGATGCGGTCGCCGGACGGCTTGCCCCGGCAGGGAGTGGCGACCGGGTCGGGCGTCGGGGCGGGCCGCGCCGGCATGGCGGGGCTGACCGGCGCCGACGGGGTCGCGCTCGGGGTGGGCGTCGCCGACGCCGAGGCGGATGGGCCGCCGGCGGCGGGCGGCTCGCGCAGCTCGGGCGGCTGCCCGCAGGCGGTGAGCACGAGCAGCACGAGCAGCGTCGCCGGGAGGGGACGGCGGTGGGGCGGGGTGCGGGGCACGGTGCAGTCCTCGACATCGAGGGGCATCATCATGGCCGGGGGCCGAGCCCATCGTAGGAGGCGCGCCCGCCCGGGTGAAGCCGGGTGCTCGACGGAATGCCGCCGACGGGGTCAGAGCACGCAGAAGAAGGTGAGCGAGCCGGCCACCGCGGTGCCGGTGAGCACCGGCGTGGAGATGGCGTCCACCGTCGTCCCGGCGTCGGAGCCGGGCCCCTGGACCCGGAGCAGCCCACGGGCGAGTCGACCGGAGAGCAACGCGAGCAGCGGCGGGATCTTGTCGGTCTCCTGCTCGGTGAGCTCGCTGGGGCTGGCGGTGAAGTCGACCAGGCGCAGGCCGCCCTCCAGCAGCGGGCGGCCGACCACGTCCTCCGGCGCGCCCAGGCAGAGCAGGTCGCAGCCGGACGAGGAGATCGCCACCACGGTGGTGTCGGCGTCGATCAACAGGCACGGTTCGGCGGCCCGGGAAACCGTACCGGACCACTGCGCGAAATTGTCGGACTCCTGCTCGGTGGGTGTCTCGGCCGGGGACGCGAACACTTCCGAGAGTGAGAGCTCGACGTGGGCCACCGCGCCTCCTATGTACACCGACGGTCTGTCCACGCTAGCCGGTCGGCACAGCGACCATCCGGCCGCGCTGCGCCTCCGGTCACCGGTGCTCACCCGTGAGGCTGGGCGGCGCCGGGACCGGGGGACATGCGTCGGTGCGACGGGAGCCCCGGGGGGCGGGCGACCGGCGACGACGCGGAACGACGGAACCGGTCGGGGCGGTGCCGCGGACCGCGTGGCGTCGTCCGAGACGTTACCGGCGGGCGGCCCGCTTGTCAGCGGCCGTTCGGCCCTCGTCATACCACCGGTAGTCGGCTGATGGACGGTACGTGCCGTTGAACCACGTCGACGGCGCCTGGGCGACCCGGGACAACTTTTCCGCGGTGACCGGGCTGATCCGGTTGCCGGCGGCCACGAGCAGCCGGTCCAGCTCCCGGTGGGTGGCCATGAGGCAGTCCTTCGGGAGGCCGTAGACGCTGATCACCCCGGAGCCGACGAACGTCAGCACCGGCGTCACCGGAATCGGCAGGCCGACCGCGTCGGAGAGCGCCTTGCTGGCCCGCTTGGCGTCGCGGCGCGCGTCGGCCACATAGGGCGGACGCTTGCCGTTGATCTGCACGACGTCGCCGGCGACCAGCACCCGAGCCCGGCCGTGGTCGGCGATGGTGACCGCGAAGAGCCCGCTCGGCCCGATCGCGAGGAACCCGGCCCGGTCGTCCTGGCCGCGGTCGAGCAGCGCGTCGGCCAGCTCTGTCCGTGGCCACTCGATGACGTGCCAGGCGGGCCCCAGGTGGTCGAGCTGCCCCAGGGCGCGGGCCCCGGCGGCTTCCAACCGGCGGGCGCCCCGGTCGGCGCGACGGCGGCGGGCCCATTCCAGGGGACTGGGACGCGCCGGCTCGAGCGCCGGGGCGGCCTCGACCCGGGGATGCGCCGTGCGGGGCGGCAGTGCCCGGCCCGGTACGGCTCGGCGAGCGGGAAAGACAGTCATCGCGACCTCCGGCAAAAGGTCTCTCGAAGTTATGTCTCCACTACCCTACGTTGCACACCCGGGGGTCCGGCAAGTTGGACCGCCGGAATGACTGTGGATGAATGCCATATTCATTCACACTTCTTTTCCGGATGGTGCGGAAGCCTGCCCTAGGCTGCGGGGGTGACGCACTACGTGGACAGCGAAGTGGCCCGGCTCGGCACGGTGCTGCTGCACCGCCCGGGGCCCGAGCTCGCCCGCCTCACCCCACGCAACAACGACTCCCTCCTCTTCGACGCTATCCCATGGGTGGGACGGGCGCAGGAGGAGCATGACGCCTTCGCGGCGGCGCTGCGCTCGCGCGGCGTGGAAGTGCTCTACCTGGCCGACCTGCTGGCCGAGACGCTCGCCGTGTCCGACGCCCGGGCCGAGCTGACCGAGCAGGTGCTGCGGTCCCGCCGCCTCGGGGACACCCTGCGCGCCCGGGTCGCCGACCACCTGGCGTACCTCGATCCGGCCGCCCTGGCCGACGTGTTCGTCGCCGGTCTCGCGCACGAGGAACTGCGGATCGGCGCCGAGCGGCCGGGCGGTCTGGTCTGGACCCTGATGGACCGGCACGACTTCGTCATCGACCCGCTGCCCAACCTGCTCTTCACCCGCGACTCGTCGGTGTGGATCGGCGACCGCGTCGGCGTCACCAGCCTGGCCATGCCGGCGCGGCGGCGGGAGACCACGCTCACCGACGCGATCTACCGCTACCACCCGCGCTTCGCCGGCACCGAGTTCGTCTACCACCCCGAACTGGAGCACCTGGAGGGCGGCGACGTGCTGCTGCTCGCCCCGGGCGTGGTCGCCGTCGGCGTCGGCGAACGCACCACCCCGGCCGGCGCGGAACGGCTGGCCCGGCAGGTCTTCGCCGCCGGGCTGGCGCACACCATCCTGGTGGTGCCGATCGCCCAGGAACGCGCCACCATGCACCTGGACACGGTCTGCACCATGGTCGACGTGGACGCCGTGCTGATGTATCCGAACATCGCCAGCGAGCTGTCCGCGTACACCGTGGTCGCCGGCGCGGACGGTGAGCCGCGGGTCGACGGCCCGGCCCCGTTCCTGCGGGCCGCCGCCGACGCGATGGACCTCGACCAGCTCCGGGTGATCGACACCGGCCTGGACCCGGTCACCGCCGAGCGCGAGCAGTGGGACGACGGCAACAACACGCTCGCCCTCGCGCCACGCCTCTGCGTGGGCTACGAACGCAACGTGGAGACCAACGCGCAGTTGGAGCGCGCCGGCATCGAGGTGATCGCCATCGCCGGCTCGGAGTTGGGCTCCGGCCGGGGCGGCCCCCGCTGCATGTCCTGCCCCCTCGTCCGCGAGAAAGGCGGGGGCCCCGCTTAACGCTTTCGGTAGAGGCGGGGCCCCCGCTTAACACCCGGTGTTAAGCGGGGCCCCCGCCTAACACCGGGGCGGTCAGCGCAGGGTGAGCTGGCGGCCGACGAGGCCCTGGCGGGCGCGGCGGGCGTCCCCGTCCAGCGGCTCCGAGTCCGCGAGCGCCTCCGCGTAGCGCTTGGCGAACTCGGCGACCGGGCCCTCCCACTCGGCGGCCGGGGTGTCCTCCGGCAGGTCCCAGACCGGTGCCAGCCGGCCGTGCGCGCGGAACATGCCGGCGAACTTCGTGTCGTCGCCGAGCGTCAGCGCGCCGGCCGCGCCCAGCCGGGCCAGGGCGTTCAACGCGGCGTCCTCGTCGTCCGGCAGCACCCAGCGCACGTGTGCCTTCTCCGGCACCTGGCACCAGTACGCCGCCCGCGCCGCGTCCAGCTTGACCGTCGGATAGATGGCCGCGTTCGCCCGCTCCAGGGACGCCTGCACGGTCGGGTCGTCGGTGGCGCCCGGGTCGAGCCAGAAGTCGAACCCGTCGTGCATGGTGATCTCCAGCGGCCCGTCCACCAGGATGTCCTGAAGGCGGGGGCCGGGCCCGGGCAGTGGCGGCACGCTCACCTGACCGCCCGGCTCGGTACGCAGCGCGCAGAGCAGCGCGTCGGCCAGGTCCCGGGAGACGTCGCCGGACTGCTGGTGCCGTTGCAGGCCGATGAGGACCCGCCCGTCCGGCTTGGCGACCGCCGGGGCGGCCATCGGCAGGACGGTGGCCAGGACGACCGGCCGGTCGCCGTGCTCCTCGACCAGCTCGGGGGTCAGCCGCAGCGGCGCGGACGCGGCCGGCACCAGCTCGCGCAGGGCGATCCACTCCGGCTCGTCCGCCAGCCCCTCGAACGGTCGGGGGACGAAGATGTCGCGCACCTTCTCCCGCTTCGGGGTGGCTTCGACGGTCCGCTGGTTCTTTCGACGCTTGCTCACGGCGAGAAAGCCTAGATGCCCGCGGGGGCGCCCGGGGGCCGGACCCGCCTGCCCGGCCGGGTCAGCCGGTGGCGACCAGGTCCGGCCGCTGCGACCCGGCCGGGTCGAACTCCGCCCACACGCTCTGCCCCGGGCCGTCCCGCTCGACGCCCCAGCGGCTGGAGAGGCCGGAGACGATGTGCAGCCCGCGCCCGTCGACCGCGTCCGGCGCGGCGATCCGGAGCCGCGGGCCGGCACCGGAACCGCCGTCGGTCACCCGGAGCCGGACGCTCGGCCCCCGGTCGGTGACGCGGAGTCGCCAGGCCACCCGGACCACACCGCCGGGCAGGGCTTCGGCGTGCCGGACCGCGTTGCCGACCAGCTCGGCGAGGACCGCCACCAGGTCGGCCAGCAGAGCCGGGGGTACGAGGCCGGTCAGCTCGTCGGCGAGCCGGTGCCGCGCCTCGCGCGCGCCGACCCCGTGGTGGGGCACCACCACGCACCACGACCGTTCAGCCGGTCCCGTCGACACGTCGTTCCTTCCACAGTCGTGGACGCCCGGTTCACCCCCGGGGCAGCCGCACCTCCGCGACCGTACCTCCACCGGATCTCGGGCGGAGGGACACCCATCCATTCTGCTGTTCCACGATCTGCCGGACGAGATAGAGACCCAGCCCGGCGCCGGGATAGCGGCGGCGGTCGCCGGACTCGCCCTGCCAGAACCGGTCGAAGGCCCGTTCCACGTGCTCCGGCCGGATGCCGATGCCCCGGTCGGAGACGCGGAACGTGACGGTCCGCTCGTTCGCGTCGGCGCTGACCTCGATCGGCGTGTCCGGCAGCGAGTATTTCCCGGCGTTGGTGCCCAGTTCGGTGAGCACGGTGGCCAGGCTGTGCCGGTCGCCGAGGGCTTTCGGCAGGTCGGTGGGGAGGTTGAGCACGATCCGGTGCCGGATGTCGGCCGGCAGGTCGACCACCGCCGCTCGGAGCGCGTCGACCAGGTCGAACGGGGCGGCGGGTTCGCCGCCGGGACGGCTTTCGGTGGCTGCGGTGAGCAGTCGGTCGACCAGACGGGCCAGTTCGTTGGCGCGCTGCCCGATGATCCGGGCGGCTTCCCGCCGGTCGTGGTCGCTGAGGGAGTCCCAGTGGTCGGTGAGCGTGTCCGCGTAGCCCTTGATCACGGTGACCGGGGTGCGCAGTTCGTGGCTGGTGACCGCGACGAAGAGGTCCCGGTCGTGGTCGCGTCGATGCTGGTCGGTGATGTCGCGGAAGGTCACCACCCGGAGCGCGTTCGGGCCGGGCAGCTCGCCGGAGGTGATCCGCAGCCAGCGGCCGTCCGGCAGCCGGTGGTCGAGCACCTGCCCGGACGGGGGCAGCGGGAACGGCAACGACCGGCTCAGCGCCTCGTCCGCCGGGCGGCCGGTCACCTGGGCGGCGGCCGGATTCCAGAGCCGGACCCGGTTGTCCCGGTCCACCACCGCCAGGCCGTCGGCGAGCGCGGCCACGACCGGACCGTCGCCGTGCACCGGCAGGCCGGTCTGGTCGCCGTACATGTGCGCGACGCAGGCGGCCACGTATCCGACGACGGCGCGTTGCGAGGCGTCGAGCGGCTCGTCCGTCGGGTAGAGGGCGTGCAGGCTGCCGACGGTCAGCCCACCGATCTCGGCCCGGGCCACGATCATCCGGCCCAGCCCCCGGCCGGCGATCTCGTCGGCGAGCACGCCCGGGATCGAGTCGATCCGGACCTCCCGCACCGGCGGACCGGCCAGCAGGCAGACGGTGGCGGGGTCGGTGGCCGGCAGTGGGCGGCCGACCACGAACTCGGCGCTGCCGGTCGCCGCGATCACCCGCCCGCCCGCCGGGGTGAACTCCACGAAGACCAGGCCCGCCGCGCCGACCGCCGGTTGGACCTCGCGGAGCAGGCGGGTGAGTACGGCGAGACCGGATTCGCCCGAGTTGATCATCTTGATCACTGTGGTGTGGCCGGCGATGAGGGCGGGGTAGTCGGTTCGCTCCGGCATGTCCCGAGTGTGCCCCGCCGGCCGCGCCGGGGACACCCCCGGTCGGTCGACGGGGCGATAGGCGGATCGACGGACATCATCGGCCCAACCGGGTCAACGCGCGGGCGGGCCGGTCCGTGATCACGCCGTCCACCTCGGCGGCCAGCACAAGTTCCAGGTCCTCGGGCTCGTTCACGGTCCAGACGTAGACCGAGTTGCCGGCGGCACGCAACGCGGGGACGAGATGGGGACGGGCCCGCACCAGATCCACCCCCGGCCCGGCGATCCGGCAGCCGAAGGGCAGCCGGCCCAGCGGCAGCCAGGGCGGCAGCATCTCCAGCAGCAGCACCGTCGGCAGCGCCGGCGCGAGCGCGCGGACCCGGCGTACGGCAAGCGGTGAGAAGGACATCACGGTCACCTGGACCGGTTCGTCCGGACCGGGCTCGGCGAGGCCGTGCCGGCGCAGCAGGTCGACCAGGCGGCGCTCGACGTCGCCCCGGTAGCGCGACGGGTGCTTCGTCTCGATCAACAGCCGGACCGGCCGCCCGGCGGCCCGCACCGCGTCGAGCAGGCGGGCCAGCGTGAGCAGCCGGGTGTGCGAGTCGTCGAGGCGCGCGGCCTCGGCGGCCACCGCCGCGGCCGGGTGCCAGGAGCCGAAGTCGAGGGCTTCCAACTCGGCGAGGGTACGCGCGCTGACCAGCCCGTGACCGTTGCTGGTCCGGTCCAGCCGGCGGTCGTGCACGCAGACCAGGTGCCCGTCGCGGGTCAGCCGGACGTCGCACTCCAGCCCGTCCGCGCCCTCGTCGAGGGCGCGCAGGTAGGCGGCGAGGGTGTGCTCCGGCAGGTCGTACGAGGAGCCTCGGTGGGCGAAGACCAGGGGGGCGGACATGTCGGGACGTGCCTCAGAGGACCCGACCCGGCTGCCCGTCGTCGGTGACCACCGGACGACCGGCGGCGGCCCATCCGCCCATCCCGCCCTCGACGTTGCGCACCGCGTCCCAGCCGTTGCGCAGCAGGTATCCGACCACCTGCCCGGAACGGCCGCCCGAGCGGCAGATCACCGCCACCTCGCGGTCGTCGGGCACCTCGGCGAGCCGGGCCGGCAGCTCGGTCATCGGCAGGTGGTGGGCGGCCGGCGCATGGCCGGCGGCCCACTCGTCGTCCTCCCGGACGTCGAGCAGATAGACGTCGTCGGGCACGGCCGACGCGGGCACGCTGGGAAGGTGGGCTCCGAACACGGTCCAAAGCCTAGTCGCCCGTCGGCGTCAGAGCCGGTTGACCCAGCGGGGGTTCGCGCCGGCCCACTCCGGCACCCGGGCGTCCCGCAGGGCGGTGAAGAGATCGCCGCCGCCGGTGTCCAACACGACGTACGACACCTGGTCGATGGTCTGCGGGTAGGAGGGCACCCGGACCCCGCGCAGGGCGTCCGCGGGCAGCGCGCGGAGCGCGAAGACAAGCTCGTCCAGGGGTACGCCGTTGGTGTCGACGGTCATCGCCCCGCCGACCGAGCGCAGGACCCGGTCCAGTTTCACCGGGTCGTTGCGCAGATGCGTCTGGTTGGCCCGGTCGAGCACCGCCCGGAGCATCTGCTGCTGGTGCCGCTGCCGGTCGTAGTCGCCCTCGGGCAGGTCGTAGCGCTGACGCACGTAGTCGAGCGTCCGGGCCCCGTCCATCTGCTGGCAGCCGGGGTCGAATCGGGTCCCGGTGTGGATCGAGCGGACCGGCGTGTCCACGCACATCCGGATGCCGCCGAGTTGGTCGATCACAGACGTGAAGCCGGAGAAGTCGATGAGCGCCGCGCCGTCGAAGCGGACCCCGGTGAGCCGGGCGAGGGTGGCGCTGAGCAGCCGCGCCCCGCTCTCGCCACCGCCGCCGTGCTCGTACGCCGCGTTGACCTTGTCCTGGCCACCGGGGAAGCCGGGCGCCGCCGGGATGGCCACCAGCAGGTCGCGTGGCACGGAGATCAGGTACGCCTGCCGCATCCCGGCCGGCACGTGCACGATCAGGATGGTGTCCGAGCGCTGGTCGGCGGCGCTCGCGCCGGCCCGGTGGTCGGAGCCGATCAGCAGGTAGTTGAGTGCCCCGTCCAGGTCCGTCCGTTTTTTCCGGGCGGTGGGGTCGAGTAGCTGCTCCTTGGTGACCGTGCGGTCGTACCTGTGGGTCAGCCAGTGCAGGCCGGTCACGCCGAGCGTGGCGAGCAGCACCAGGGCGAGCCCGGCGCCGAGCAGGAACCGGGGCCAGCGGGCCGGTCGGGCCCGCCCGCGTCGGTTCCGTGCTGGCCTGGACGTGACGATCCCCCCGTCGCGACGACATGAGACCTGCTCACGTCAGGCTACGGGGGGAACGGCCGGCCGGTGCCGGCTTCCGTCACTTACGAGTGGAGAGGACGTCCGGGTTTGCCACGACGAAGTCGGCGAGCTTGTCGTTCTTGACCGCCTGGAACATGTCCATGGTCGTCTCGTTGAACTGCTCGAACTTGTTGTCCGCGGTCGAGCTGAACGTCCCGCCGTTGGTGCGCAGGGTGACCAGGTCGTTCCCGTTGAGGTTCTTGAGGGTGAAGATGAAGTCGGCGATCGGCACGCCGCCGGTGTCCAGCACGAAGGCCTTGCCGGCCGCCTTCATCAGCGCGTTCAGCTTGATCGGGTTGGTCAGCATGCCGCCCTCGGTGGCCTTCTTGGCCATCGCCTTGATCAGCTGCTGCTGGTTCTGCTGCCGGTCGTAGTCGCTGTTGGGCAGACCGTAGCGCTGGCGGGAGTAGTCGAGCGCCTCCCAGCCCTCCATCTCCTTGCAGCCCTTCTTGTGCACCACCGGCTTGTAGGACTTGCCGGACTTCTTCGCGTCGGCGTTCCACATCGGCTTGCCCTCGACCATCGACATGTGGTGCGACGGGACCTCGTGGCTGACGCAGATCCGCACCGTGCCGAGCGCGTCGATGACGTTCTTGAAGCCGCCGAAGTTGATGATCGCGGCGCCGTCGAAGCCGATCCCGGTCATCGACTTGATCGTCTTGGCCATCAGCTGGGCACCCCCCTCCCAGCCGCCGCCGTTCTGGGCGCCGTGGAAGAAGGCGGCGTTGATCTTCTCGGTGCCGCCCCGATAGCCGCTCTTCGAGAACGCCGGGATGCGGGCCTGGGTGTCCCGGGGGATCGAGATCAGGTACGCCTGGTCGTGGCTGGCCGGGATGTGCAGGATGATGATCGTGTCCGAACGGACGTCGTCGGCGGCCCAGCGCTCGCGGGCGTCCACCCCGAGCAGCAGCATGTCGATCGGGCCGTCCAGGCTGTTGCCGCCCTCGGCCTCGCTCTTGCCGGCCTCGCCGAGCAGATTGCGCTGGGCGATGTTGTTCGTCGCCTGGCCGATCACGGCCTTGCTGCCGACGATCGCCACGCCGCTGGTCACCATCAGCACCGCGCCGAGGATCAGCGTGAGCTTCGCCCAGAGCGGGTCTTTGCGCTTGGTGCGCTTCTTCTTCCCGCCGCCGGGGCCACTACCACCGGGGCCACCTCCGCCGGGACCGCGACCGCCGGGGCCGGGTTGGGTGGGGATGACCGGAGGGACCCGCCCGGCTGAACCGGGTGCCGGTGAGTGCGGGCGTCGACTGGTCTGGATCGACATTCGTGCTCCAGCTCGGTGATCGGGGGCGGGACCACTCTACGTATCTGTTCCCGTTCTCGCGACCTTCTGCGGCGGGGTAATCCCGTCAATCCCGACCAATGTTTCCGAGATATGGCCGAACGGGCGAGGCTGAGCGGCCGGTCGAAAGGCCGCTCCCGGTCTCGTCAGCCGCCGGCGCTGTCGCCCGAGCCCTTCTGGTTGGCGCCGACCCAGTCGGCCATCCGGTCGCCGGCGATGGCCTGGTACATCGCCAGGGCCTTCTCCCGGTCGGAAACCACCACCGACTGGCCGTCGATGGTCTGACCGCCCAGGTTCGGGCTGGTGACGAACGTCAGGTTCTCACCGCGCAGGCTGCGGAACTGCACCGCCATGTCGGTCAACGAGAATCCCTGGTCGACCGTGACGGCGGCGGTGAGCGCCCGGAGGAAGTCGTTCAGCTTTTTCGGGTTGCTCAGGGTCCCGGTGCTCGCCGCCTTGTCCAACAGTGCCTTCAGGAACTCCTGCTGGTGGCGCATCCGGGCGAAGTCGCCGTCCGGGAACTGCTTGCGCTGCCGGACCCAGTCCAGCGCCTCGGCGCCGTCCATGTGGTTCACGCCCTTGGTGAACGTCCGGTACGGCTTGTGGATCGACTTGATCGTCCGGTCCACCTTGAGGTCGACCCCGCCCAGCGCGTCGGTGACGTCCTTGAAGCCGGCGAAGTCGATGGCCATGACGTGATCGATGCGGACGTCGGTGAAGCACTCCACGGTCCGCACCGCGAGCGGCAGGCCGCCGAACGCGAACGCCGCATTGATCTTGTTACGGGAGCCGGAGTCGCAGGAGGCGTCGGCCTTCTCCGGGATCGGCACGTACAGGTCACGCGGGATGGAGACCAGGTAGGCGCTCTTGTGGTCGGCCGGGATGTGCATGACGATCACGGTGTCCGCCCGCCACTTGCCGGCACCGTCGACCGGGGCGTCCGGATCCCGCGAGTCACTGCCCACGAGCAGGATGTTGAACGCTCCGTCGACCTGCTTGGCCGGCCGCCCGCCGGTGATCTCCGAGAACGGGTCGGTGCGGGCCAGGTCGCCGTCGAGGTTGCGGGCGTAGAGCCAGCCGCCGACGCCGCCGAGCAGCGCCAGCGCGAGCACCACGACGCCGGTCACCAGGCCGATGCGCTTCCAGCGCGGACCCCGGCGGCGACCCGGCCCGCCGGAACCGCCACCCGGGCCGCCGGGGTCGGTCGGCCCGCCCGGTCCGCCCGGCCCACCGCGTCCGCCCGAGCGGGGCGCCTCGTCGTACGACGGGTACCAGCGGGTTTCCGCAGCGCGGGCGCGCGTGGGTGCGCCCCGGCCGGAGCCGGGAACCTGGGCACGGCCCGCGCCCCGGTGCAGGGGGCGGGGTGCGCCGGCAGACGAGGTCGCTGACATGTCATCGAGGGTAGGTCGGCGGGTCCACCGCCGTCCTCAGGCGCGCACGGCACTCAGCCGGCGGACAGCGGGGATCAGTACCCTAGCCGCCCACGGAAATACTCGATCGTGCGTCGGAGGCCGTCTTCGGGCGCCACGGTCGGCTCGTAACCCAGCAGCTCGCGGGCGAGGGTCAGGTCGGGGCGGCGCATCTCCGGATCGTCCGAGGCACGAGTGATGTAACTCACCTCGGAGGCGCTTCCGGTGAGTGACACGATCGTCTCAGCCAGTTGCCGCATCGACATCTCGTGCTCGGTGCCGCAGTTGATCGGGCCGGTCTGCGTCGAGTCGAGCAGCAGCAGGATGCCCCGCACCAGATCGTCGACGTAGCAGATGGAACGCGTCTGGTTGCCGGTGCCGTGCACGGTGATCGGCTCGCCGCGCAGCGCCTGGGAGATGAACGTCGGGATGGCCCGGCCGTCGTCCGGGCGCATCCGCGGGCCGTACGTGTTGAAGATCCGCACGATCGCGGTGTCCGTGCCGCGACTGCGGTGGTAGGCCATGGTGGCGGCCTCGGAGAAGCGCTTCGCCTCGTCGTAGACGCTCCGGATGCCGATCGGGTTGACGTTGCCCCAGTAGGTCTCGCGCTGCGGGTGCTCCTTCGGGTCCCCGTACGCCTCGGAGGTGGAGGCCATCAGGAACCGCGCGCCGTCGTCGGTGGCGCGCTCCAGCAGGGCCAGCGTGGCCACCGAGCCCACCCGGAGGATCTCCACCGGCAGCTTCTCGAAGTCGGTCGGGCTGGCCGGGGACGCCATGTGCAGGATCGCGTCGAACCGCTCGGTCATCGCCGGGTGGTGGGTGGGCAGGCCGTCGGAGATGTCCGCCTCGACGAGCGTGAACGTCGGCTCGTCCAGCAGGTGGGCCACGTTGTCCTTGGAACCGGTGACGAAGTTGTCCAGCACCACCACCGTGCAGCCGCGCTCGACGAGCCGGTCGACGAGGTGGGACGGGACGAAGCCGGCACCGCCGGTGACAAGGATGCGGTGCCCGGACCCAAACCGGGGAGCGACGTTCATGCCCGCCACCCTATACAGGTAAGGCGGGGCCCCCTATTAACGCCTCCGGTAGAGGCGGGGGCCCCGCTTAACAACTACCCGTCAGTGCGCGCCCGCGCCGGTGAGGGAGCGCACCTCCAGTTCCGCGTACTTCTCGTCGTCGCTCTCCTTGGACAGGACGGTGCCGAGCCAGCCGCACAGGAAGCCGAACGGGATCGAGAGGATGCCCGGGTTCGACAGCGGGAACCAGTGCCAGTCGTGGTCGGGGAACATGGCCGTCGGCGCCCCGGAGACGACCGGGGAGAAGAAGACCAGCACCACCGCGGCGAGCAGGCCGCCGTAGATCGCCCAGACCGCGCCGGAGGTGTTGAACCGCTTCCAGAACAGGCTGTAGAGGATCGCCGGCAGGTTGCCGGACGCGGCGACCGCGAACGCCAACGCGACCAGGAACGCCACGTTCAGGCTCTGCGCGAAGATCGACAACAGGATCGAGACCCCGCCGATCACCAGTGCGGAGATCCGGGCGACGTTCACCTCCTGCCGCTCCGACGTCTGCCCGTTCTTGATGACGTTGGCATAGAAGTCGTGCGCCAGGCTGGACGACGACGCCAACGTCAGCCCCGCCACCACGGCGAGGATCGTGGCGAACGCGACCGCCGCGATGATCGCCAGCAGTGTCGCGCCGCCCAGGCTCCCGCCGAAGAAGTCCAACCCGAGCGCCTCGGCGAGCTGTGGCGCGGCCGTGTTGCCGGCCTTGTCCTGCGCGGTGATCGCCTCGCGGCCGACAAGTGCCGCCGCGCCGAAGCCGAGGGCCAGGGTGAGCAGGTAGAACGCGCCGATGATGCCGATCGCCCAGAGCACGCTCTTGCGGGCCGCCCGCGCGGTCGGCACGGTGTAGAAGCGGATCAGGATGTGCGGCAGGCCGGCGGTCCCGAGCACCAGCGCGATGCCGAGCGAGAGCAGGTCCATCTTGCTGTAGAACGTCTTCAGCGCGTCGCCGGGTGTCTCCACGCCGTAGCGCAACCCGGGTTCGAGGAAGGCCGCCCCCTTGCCCGAGGCGTCGGCCGCGTCGCCGAGCAGCGAGGACAGGTTGAACTTGTACTTGGCGAGCACCAGCAACGTCATCACGATCGCGCCGGTCATCAGCAGGAACGCCTTGACGATCTGGACGTACGTGGTGCCCTTCATGCCACCGACCGTGACGTAGATGATCATCAGGGCGCCGACCATGATGATGGTCGCGACCTTCGCGGTGTCGGCGTCCATGCCGAGGAACGTCGTCCCCGGCTTGATGCCGAGCAGCAGGGCCACCAGTGCGCCGGCGCCGACCATCTGGGCCAGCAGATAGAAGATCGACACGGTGATGGTGGAGACCGCCGCCGCGGTCCGCACCGGCCGCTGCCGCATCCGGAACGCCAGCACGTCCGCCATCGTGTACCGGCCGGAGTTGCGTAGCAGTTCGGCGACGAGCAGCAACGCCACCAGCCAGGCGACCAGGAAGCCGATCGAGTACAGGAAGCCGTCGTACCCGTAGAGGGCGATGATGCCGGCGATGCCCAGGAAGGACGCCGCCGACATGTAGTCGCCGCCGATCGCCATGCCGTTCTGGAAGCCGGAGAACGAGCGGCCACCGGCGTAGAAGTCGGTGGCGGTCTTGGTCTGCCGGCTGGCCCAGACGGTGATCGCCAGCGTGATCGCCACGAAGATCAGGAACAGCGTGATGGTGAGGTTGCGGGCGGTGGTGCCGCCCGCCTCAGCCGCGAGGACCGTGTTCATGGTTCACCTCCCCCATCTCGGCGCGGATCTGGTCGGCGACCGGGTCGATCCGCCGGTTGGCGAACCGCGAGTAGAACCAGGCGATGACGAACGTGGAGACGAACTGGAGCAGGCCGAAGACCAGGGCGACGTTGATGTTGCCGACCAGCTTCGTGCCCATGAAACCCCGCGCGTACGCGGAGAGGATGACGTAGAGCGCGTACCACAGGAAGAACGCGACGGTCATCGGGAAGATGAAGCCGCGCAGCGCGCGCCGCAACCCGGCGAACTCGTCCGACCGCTGGACGGCTAGATACCGTTCCGCGGTCGACTCGGAGGGTGCGGACGCGGGTGTGTCCGTGGACATCTGTGGATCACCACCTTCGCAGGCGTGGGGGGATTTCCGCGCACGTTAGGAGCGCCGAACCCACCGCGAAAGACCCGGACGGGTCCCGGTCACCCGGTGCGCCCAACGGCGCTTCCGCTGCGCCCAGTGACCCAGATCACTCCGCTAACCGGTCCACCCACCCGCGTTGATCATGAACTTGGCGGCGGACGGATCTTGATCCAGTCATTTCGTCGATCTTGGACTTGTGGTGCCAGGAAATTTCGGTTTCGGTCTGATATCGGAGGTGCCACAAGTCCAAGATCGACGCGATCGCCACGTGGGAACGCAGTGCGGTCTAGTCGGTCAGGTCGTGGTAGCGGCCTCGGTAGTGCAGTAGAGGAGGGGTGTCCTCGGCCAGGTCGACCGTCTCGATGGTGGCTTCCACCAGCAGGCCCCAGCCGTACTCCCGGGCCGTGTCGAGCCGGCACCCGGCCCAGCCACCCGCGTCCGTCGGCACCGGGCCGTACGGTGTCTCGGTCCAGGCGTCCAGGGCGAACAGGCCGCCGGGCGCGGGAAACAGGCCGGCGAAGCGGTCGGCGAGCTGCCGGTGGCGCGGGCCCAGCGGCGCGACCGCGAACCGCCCGGCGTCCTCGACCGCCGCCCACAGCTCCGACTCCGGGTCGACCAGGCCGATCAGCCGGTCCGGCTCCCCCTCGGCCACGAGCGTGGAGGATACGGTGAGCCCGGCCGGGCCGGGCGCGGTCCAGAGCGTCACCGGGGCGGCCAGCCGGCCACGCAGGCGGCGTACCGGCGAGCGTTGCCCGGCCGGCACCGCGAACGGATCGGTGTGGTGGATCTCGGCACCCGGCTCATGATTCACGTGAAACATTGTGCCGCCTGCGGTTCGGGCCCAGCCGAGGAAGCGCTCGTGCAGGTCCGTGGCGTCGCTGAGCTGCGCGTACGCCTCGGCCAGCAGCGTGCCGAGATGGAACAGCAACGCCGTCCGGTCGCCCCGGAACTCGCGCAGCAGCCCGAGCCGGGCCGGCTGGCACGGCCAGTGCGCCCCGCACACCCGACACCGCCACGCCGGCCGCATAGGCAGGTGCGGGTGCGCCCGTCCCGGCCGGCGGTGCGCCCGTCCCGGCCGGATCTTGGAAGATTTCGGCCCCTCCAGGGGCACTTTCCCTCCAAGATCTGCTTGTTCGCTCCGCATCGGATACCTCCTGGGAAGGGGGTCGCCCCGACCGGGGGATGGGCGGGGCGACCCGTCGCAGGACCGGCCGCCGGGTCGTGGCCTCCACCGGCCGGGCCGCGTGTCTCCACCCTGGACGTGGTCGCGCCGGCAGGGGAGGATGCCAGGGGCTACTACGGAGCGCAGTCGCGTACTTACCAGCGGGGTGAGGATGGACATCGAGGTGTGGATCCGGGCGTTGAAGGCCGCCCGTGCCGGGGCGGAGATGTCCCAGGAGGCGTTGGCGGCCACCATCAGGTGGAGTCCGTCGACGGTCGCCGCCATCGAGACCGGCCGCCGCCGGCCCACGATGGAGTTCGCGATCGCCGCCGACCAGGCCCTCGGCACCGGCGGCCTCCTGGCCAGCCTGCTCAAGACCGCCGATCAGGAGCGCGGTCCGTCGTGGTTCGTGCCCTGGCGGGGGTACGAGCAGCAGGCGGTCAGATTGCGCGCCTTCGAGGCTTGCCTGGTTCCGGGTCTGCTTCAGACAGAGGAATACGCTCGCGCCGTCATCTCCACCGGTGGCCTCCACCCGCCGGCCATGATCGACGAGCTGGTGGCTCTCCGGATGGAGCGCCAGCAACTACTGCACCGCGATGAGCCGCCGCACTGCGTCTTCCTGCTGGACGAGACGGCGGTTCGTCGGCCGGTCGGTGGGCCGGCGGTACTCGATGGCCAGCTCGCGCGGTTACTGGAGCTGGCCGAGCATCCGGCCGTGCGACTGCACGTGGTGCCGTTGGCGGTCGGCGAGCACGCCGGTCTCGGCGGCGGGTTCGTGCTTGCCGAGCTGCCGGACTCGGAGCGGGTGCTCTACCTGGAGAACGCCGCCCGTGGACACGTCGTCGATGAGCCGCAGACGATCGCCTTGATCGAGCGGAAGTGGGATAGCCTCCTCGGCGAATCGCTGTCCACAGGAGCATCCCTGGATCTGGTCCGGAAGTTGAAGGTGACGCCATGACCTCCGACGAGCCCCGTTGGCGCACGTCATCCCGATCGACCGACTCCGGCGGTAACTGTGTCGAGGTGGCGGGCAACCAGCCCGGGGTGGTGCTGGTGCGCGACAGCAAGGACCCGTCCGGCCCGGCCCTCGCCTTCACCCCGGACGCTTGGCGCTCCCTGCTCGCGCACCTCCACCGGGCACCGCTCGACTGAGCCGCCTACCCTGCGGGGCATGGCCCTCGTACCCCCGCAGAAGCTTGCCCAGGACCGTGTCATCACCGCGGACGCCATCCTCGGCGGCCAGGTCGACCTGCGCGCCTACCCGCACCGGCACCTGATGATCATCGCTCGGCACAAGTGGGGCAGCAGCGGCTTCCCTCCGCTGATGGAGGCGGTCGAGCACCTGTCGAACTACGGCTGGGAGCTGGTGAACGTGCTCAGCGTCGGCGACGGCCACCACGTCTACGCGGCCATGCGCCGCACCGCCTGACGACCGTCAGGCGGAGAGCGTCTCAGGGAGAGAGCGAGCGGCGGGCGGCGGCCAGCACCTCGGGGTCGGTGCAGCCGGCGGCGTAACCGGCGATCCGCCGGCGGATGTCCCGACCGAGCAGCCAGATGCCGACCCGTTCGGCCACCGGGCGCAGCAGGGCCGGACGGCACCGGAAGTTGTACCGCCAGGTCGCGACCGTGGTGCCCGGCTCCGGACCGGGCGCGAAGCGCCAGCCGCCGCCGAACCGCTCGAAGAACCACGGCCCGCGCACCATTTTCATGCCCACGTTCGTCGGCGGCGACCAGGAGACGTACTCGCTGACCATGGCCAGGCCGTGCCGGGAGCGGGTGAAGGTCTGCACGCCCCGGCCCGGCCGGGTCGCGCCGTCGAGGAAATGCTGCTCGCGGACGAACGGGTCCCAGCGGTAGCGCACCGGGGCGACGGTCTGGGAGACGGCGAAGGCCAGCTCCGGCGGGACCGGGACCGTGGTGACCGCTTCGACGACAGGCATCAGCGCCTCGGGGTGACCATGGACAGCAGCTCCGGCTGCCGGCGGTCGAGCGCGTCCCCGGCCAGGTACGCGCCGAGCATCGCCGCGCCAAACCCGTACGCCAGGCCGACCGGCAGCGCCAGCCAGAGCCAGATGTCGTCGAGCAGGGCGGCGGCCACCACCAGCGGCACCGCGACCACCGTCGACGAGACCATGGAGAGCAGCGCGAGCAGGCTCTTCGCGATCCCCGACCCGGTGTTCATGGCGAACGGGTTGCTCGTCTCCGGCAGCGAGTAGGCGCCGAGCACCGAGATGAACCCGTTGATCGCCAGCCCGCAGCCGTACGCGCCGAACAACCCGCCGGCCATCACGCCGAGCCATTCCGGCCGGCCGAGCACGAGCGCCAGCACGACCGCGACCACGAGGAGGATCGGCACCACGTAGAGCGAGAACGCCACCATCCGGGCGCGCAGCTCCACCCGGCCCGGCACGCCCGCGACCACGTTCGCCGCGTACCCGCTGCCGTCGAAGCCGAACTGGTTGGCGAGCGTCACCGAGGCGAGCACCCCGACGAAGATCATGGAAATGCTGACCAGCACCGGGGACGAGTCGGCGGTGGCCTCGCCGAACGCCGCCCCGCCCTCCACGACGAACCCGGCGCCGCCCAGGTTGACCATCACCGGCACGAACACGCCGACCACGGCGACAGTGATCAGGTTGGCCCGCCGCCGGGCGTCCCGCCACCAGTAGCGGCACTCCCGGGCGACAAGCGCGCCGAACCGGTCCCGCCGGGCCCAGCCGACCGCGCGGGGGAAGAGCTGCGCGACCGCGCCGCCGACCACGCCGCGCGGGGTCCGTGCCGGCCCGGCGCTCGCCGCGCCGACCATCGCCGACTCCAGCGACCGCGACCACCAGAGCAGGAGTACGCCGATCGTCGCCACGCCGATCAGCAGCTTCACCACCGCCGCCGCGGCCCGGCCCTCGGCCACGTCGACGCCGGCCGTCCACGGCGCCCCGAGCGGCGTCCAGCCGATCACCCGGGCCACTCCGGTCAGCCGGTCCCAGTCGGCCTGCTGCACGGCCGCGACCACGAACAACTGCAACGGCCCGAGCATGGCGGCCAGCACCGCGAGCAGCACGGCGGCCAGGTCGCGTACCCGGCGGGAGCGCAACATGGTGGCGAACGCGCTCGTCATCGCGCGGGCCCCGGCCACGCACACGAGCGCCCCGACGGCCACGCCGACCGCGCCGACGAGCGCGGCGGACCAGCCGCCCAGCATGCCGGCGGTGACCACCAACCCGGCCACCGTGAGCATCGTGGCCAGCGCCGGAACGCTGACCAGGGCGGCGGTGAGCAGGCCGGTGACCAGGGTGCGGCGGGATAGCGGCAGCAGCGCGAACCGGGCCGGATCAAGCGTCTCGTCCACGCCGAAGAAGACGAGCGGCAGCAGCAGCCAGCCGAGCGTCAGCACGCCGCCGCCGAACGCGGCGGCCATCAGCGCGTACCGGTCCTCACCGGTCAGGCCGGGCGCGGCCAGCAGGAAGAATCCGGTCCCGGCGAACCAGAGCGCGAACAGCACACCCACCACGAACAACGCGACCCGCCACGCCTGGCCGCGGAAGTTGTTGCCGAGCACCCGCAGCTTCAGCCGGACGAAGTGCCAGGGCGAGACGGTCCGGACCGGCCGCTCGGGTGCGGTCACCGGGACAGCCACGACAGCTCCTCGCCGGTCGCGGTCCGGCCGCCGACGACCTCGACGAAGACCTCCTCCAGCGACCGGTCGCCGCGCACCTCGGTGAGCGTGCCCACCCGCTTGATCGTGCCGTCGGCCAGGATCGCCACGTGCGAGCAGAGCCGCTCGACGACCTCCATCACGTGACTGGAGAAGACCACCGTGCCGCCGCCGGTCACGTACCGGTGCAGGATGTCCCGGATCAGCGCCGCCGAGACCGGGTCGACCGCCTCGAACGGCTCGTCGAGCACCAGCAGGCGGGGGCCGTGCAGCAGCGCGCAGGCCAGGCCGATCTTCTTCTTCATGCCGGCGGAGTAGTCGACCACCAGGGTGCGACCGGCGTCGGTGAGCGCCAGCACGTCGAGCAGCTCCGCCGCCCGCTGGTCGACCACCGCCGGGTCCATGCCGCGCAACAGACCGTGGTACGCCAGCAGCTCCGCGCCGCTCAGCCGGTCGAAGAGGCGTACGCCGTCCGGCATCACGCCGAGCAGGCTCTTCGCGCGGACCGGGTCGGCCCAGACGTCGTACCCGAGCACCCGGGCCTCACCGGCGTCGGGCCGCAGCAGGCCGACGGCCATGGAGAGGGTCGTGGTCTTGCCGGCCCCGTTCGGGCCGAGCAGGCCGTAGAACGAGCCGGTCGGCACGGCCAGGTCGACGCCGGCCACCGCGACCTTGGTGTCGAAGCGCTTGGCCAGGCCACGGAGGTGCAGGGCCGGGTGCTGATCGGTCATGGTCCGACGGTAGCCCGCCGTGGCCAACCCGCGCTCCCGCCGGAGGACGATGTTGCCGTCCTCCCTGAGACGGATCACGCCGAGGTGTGTTAAGCGGGGGCCCCTGCTATACCGCAGGCGTTAATAGGGGCCCCCTCCTTACAAGCGGAGCGACTCGGGGGTGTGGAGGCGGAGCATGGTGGGGCCGACGTCGCGGGGGAGGCGTCGGCGGCTGGCCACCGAGACCACCACCATCACGGTGAACGCCAGCGGCACCGTCCAGGCGGCCGGCTGGGTGGTGAGCGTCGCCGGCCAACCGGCGAGCGGCGGACCGAGCACGGTGAGCAGCACCGCGCCGATCGCCGCGCCGCCGCCGACGAGCATGCCGGCGGCGGCGCCCAGGTCGGTCAGGCCGCGCCACCAGATGCCGAGCACGAGCAGCGGGCAGAAGCTGGACGCGGCGACCGCGAACGCCAGCCCCACCACCTGCGACACGTCCAGCCCGGAGACGTTCAACGCGAGCACCGCCGGCACCGCGCCGGCGATCACCGTGGCGAGCCGGAAACCGCGTACCGAGCCGCGGCCGAGCACGTCCGTGGAGATCACCCCGGCCACGCTTGTCAGCAAACCGGACGAGGTGGACAGGAAGGCCGCGAACGCCCCGGCGGCGACGAGCGCGGCGAGCAGCCGGCCGGTGGTGCCGTCGCCGAGCGCCGCGCCGGGCAGCAGCACCACCACGGCGTCGGTCTGACCGGTGACGAGCAGTTGCGGCGTGTAGATCCGGCCCAGCACCCCGTAGATCGTGGGCAGCAGGTAGAAGACGCCGACCAGGGCCAGCACCACGAGCGTGGTGCGCCGGGCGGCGGCCCCGTCGGGGTTGGTGTAGAAGCGCACGAGCACGTGCGGCAACCCCATGGTGCCCAGGAACGTGGCCAGGATCAGCGAGTACGTCGCGAACAGACTGCGGTCGTCGTCGCCCGCGGTGTCCGGCAGCAGCCACTCGGCGGCGCCGATCGCCGCGCCGGACACCTCCGGCACCGGGTCGCCGGCGGCGAAGTCGAGGCGGTCGCCGGGGCGTACCTCCCGGAGGTGACCGTCGGGCAGGGTGAGCGTCGCGCGGTGCTCGACCACCACGGTGGTCGCGGTCCGGAACGTCGGCCCGTCGGGCGGCGTCACCGCCGGGCGGGCGTCGGCCTGCCACTGCAACGCCAGGAAGATCGCCGGTACGGCGAGCGCGGTCAGCTTCAGCCAGTATTGGAACGCCTGCACGAAGGTGATCGCCCGCATGCCGCCGAGCGCCACGTTCGCGGTCACCACCACGGCGACGAGCAGCGCGCCGATCGCGTACGGCGAGCCGGTGAGCGTGGCCAGGGTCAGCCCGGCGCCCTGCAACTGCGGCACCAGGTAGAGCCAGCCGATGAAGATCACGAAGAGGGTGGCGATCGTGCGGAGCCGGCGCGACCCGAGCCGCACCTCGCAGAAGTCCGGCAGGGTGAACGCGCCGGAGCGGCGCAGCGGGGCGGCCACGAACAGCAGCAACGCCAGGTAGCCGGCGGCGAAGCCGACCGGATACCAGAGCACGTCCACGCCGTACTTGAGGATCAGCCCGGCCACGCCCAGGAAGCTCGCCGCCGACAGGTATTCCCCGCCGATCGCCGCCGCGTTCCAGGTCGGGCTGACCGCCCGGGAGGCGACCAGGAAGTCGGAGGTGGTCCGGGCCAGCCGCAACCCGTAGAAGCCGATGCCGACGGTGACCAGGGTGACCGCCACGATCGCCGGGACCACGTACCCGTTGGTCATCAGCGTTCCGGCCGCTGGACCAGGTCGACGAAGTCCTGCTCGTTGCGTTCCGCCAGCCGCACGTACGCCCAGCCGACCACGATCAGGAACGGGAAGGCGGCCACCCCGAGCAGCAGCCACGGCAGGTTGACCCCGAGCACGGTGACCCGCCCGACCGTCGGCGCGATGGCGAACAGCCAGGGCAGGCCGCCCAGCCCGATCAGCACCAGCAGGCTCAACCGCAGCGCGAGCGAGAGCTGGGCGCGCATCAGGCCCTGCACGAGCGTCTCGCCGACCCGGGTCTGCTGGGCCAGCTCGGAGCGGGTGCGGTCGGCCCGGCTGCCCGACCGGGAGACCTCGGCCAGCACGATCCGGGTCCGCTGCGGCGGGGTCTGGGTCCGTTGCGGCGCAGTCTGGGTCCGCTGCGGCGCGTGCGGGCCCGGGACCGGGGCCGCCTCGACGGGCCGGCCGGCCGGCTGCTGTTCCTCGGCTGCGGTCATCCCCGGCAGTCTCGCCTGCTCGGCGCGAATGTCAAGCGCAGCGGGACGGCCCTGTGCACAACCTGTGGATAACATCGCGTGCCTGTGGACAACGCGGTGGATGAGCGCGATGTCGTTGTGGATGACCGGGCCGGATGTCAGGGTGAGCTGATAGAGAGGAGGCGTGACAGTGACCAGCCCGGCACGGCCCGACAGCGGTGACGCCTGGACGGTCGACGACCTCCAGGACCTCCCCGAGAACGGCCAGGATTACGAGATCTTCGACGGGAGCCTGCTCGTGTCTCCGCACGCGGACGTCCGCCACGGGGCGATCGCCAACCGTCTCCGTCGTCTCCTCGACCGGCAGGCCCCGGCTGGCCTGTTCGTCGGGCAGGATGTCGGGATCAGCGCGAAACGCTCGTCCTACTTCGTGCCCGACGTGTTCGTCGCCCACGAGGACGCTCTGGACCGGGGCGGGGCGGCGCTCGCCCCGGCCGACGTGCTGCTCGTGGTCGAGGTCGTCTCTCCCGGCAACGCCGGCCGGGACCTGGTGCTCAAGCGCCACGAATACGGTGTGGCAGGCATCCCGCGTTACTGGCTCGTGGAGCCGCGCAAGCAGACCGTGACCGTGCTGGAGCACGTCGGCGGCGGCTACCGCGAGTCCGCCGTCATCTCCGCCGCCGACACCCACCGCACCGACGACCCGTTCCCGCTCGTCCTGCCGGTCGCCGACATCTTCTGAGCGACCGCTCAGTCGAGGCCGACCCGCACCGGGTGGGCGGTGGCGGAGCCGAGCCAGGTGTGCGGGTTGCCGAACCAGCACCAGCCGAGCTTTGGCGCGCCCTGGCTGATCCACAGCGCCGGCACCCGCTTGTCGCCGCAGCGGGAGCCGACGAGCGAGAAGCACCTGTTGCTGGCGAGCGCCTCCGGGTGCAGCGTGACGAAGGCCAGGCCCTCGTCGATGGTGATCGGCAGCCGGTCCCGCGCGGTCATGTCGTCGAGCGCGGCGGACGGCGTGACGTCGCGGTATTCCTCGCCCCGATCCACGTCGAAAAGCAGGTACGCCGGGCCGGGCGGCACCTCCAGCTCCTTGATCGGGTGGAAGGTGGGCAGGTCGTCGGCGGGGAAGTTGCGGTCGAGCACGCCGGGCCTGCGCTTGCCGGCGAGCGTGGTGAGCGCGATCCGCTCCAGGACGGGCACCAGCTCCCGCGTGGTCACCAGCAGGAACGGCATGCGGGCGTCGGTGGGGCCGGTCAGGCCGGCGGCCCCGGTGACCGCCGCGTCGCGCAGCGGTGTGAGCCGGGCGCGGAACGCCTCCTCGGTCTGCCCGGCGAGGGCGGGGTAGCCGAGGCGCACCAGGCGGTCGAGCTGGCGGTCGAATTCGGCGGCGGCGTCGAAGTGGTCGTCGGACATGCGGTCCTCCACCCTGTCGTACGGTCTGCCGTACATTGTACGTCGGGTTTCAGCGGCTCCAGTCCTGCTTGGCCGCCCGGACCAACTTGTCCTTCAACTCTCGGGTGTGCCGCCGGCTCACCGGCAGCTCGGCCTCGTCGATCACCACTACGTAGCCGGAGTTGACCAGCCGCAACTCCGCGATCAGCCGCAACTGCACCAGGTACGAGCGGTGCACCCGGACGAACCCGGCGTCCGCCCAGCGCTCCGCGAGCGTCGCCAGCGAGACCCGGACCAGGTGTGAACCCTCCGCGGTGTGCAGCCGGGCATAGTCGCCCTGCGCCTCCACCCAACGCACCGCCGAACGGGGCAGCATCCGGGTGGTGCCGGCCAACTCGATCGGGATGGTCGGATCCTCCTCCGCCCGGGCCAGCGCGGCCGGATGCGACGGCACCACCCGCGAGCCGATCACCCGACGCAGCGACTCGGCCAGCCGCTCGGCCCGGACCGGCTTGCGCACGTAGTCCGTGGCGCCCAGGTCGAAGGCGTCCGCCGCGCCGTCGTCGTACGCGGTGACGAACACGATCGCCGGCGGTCGGGCGAACCGGCGCAGTACCCGTGCCAACTCCATGCCGTCCAACCCGGGCATCCGGATGTCGAGGAAGACCACGTCCACGTCGTCGTCGCGCAGCACCCGCAGCGCCTCGGTCGCGTCGCCGGCCGTGTGCAGCCGGGCCACCCGGGGATCGGCGCGCAGATGGTAGGCCAGCTCGTCGAGGGCCGGCGGCTCGTCGTCCACCGCCAGCACCCGGAGGAAACCGGTCACGGTCATGCGGACACCCGGACGCCGGGGTGGAACTTCGGCACCCGCATGCTGACCTTCGTACCCGAGCCCAGGCCGGTCTCGACGACCAGGCCGAACCGGTCCCCGAAGGCCGACCGCAGCCGCTCGTCGACGTTGGAGAGGCCGACGTGCTGCCCCGGGTCCTCGGCCGGGTCGCTGCCCGCGCCGGACACCTCGGCGATACCCGCGGTAAGCGTCGTCGGATCCATCCCCACCCCGTCGTCCTCCACCGTGATGTGACACTCGGCGCCCGCGTCCCGGGCCTCGATGCTCACCATGCCGGTGCCCGGCTTGCGGGACAACCCGTGCCGGACCGCGTTCTCCACGAGCGGCTGGAGGCAGAGGAACGGCAACGTCACCGGCAGCACCTCGGGCGCGATCTGCAGGCGCACCTGGAGCCGTTCGCCGAAGCGGGCCCGCTCGATGGTCAGATAGCGGTCGATCGACCGCAACTCCTCGGCGAGCGTGGTGAACTCCCCGTGCGACCGGAACGAGTACCTGGTGAACTCCGCGAACTCCAGGATCAACTCCCGCGCCCGGTCGGGGTCGGTCCGGACGAACGAGCCGATCGCGGTGAGCGCGTTGTAGATGAAGTGCGGGCTGATCTGGGCGCGCAACGCGCGCACCTCGGCCCGGGCCAGCCGCTCCCGCGACGAGTCCAGCTCGGCCAGGGCGAGCTGGTCACCCGCCCAGTGCGCGGTCTCCAGCGTCGCCTGCACCAGGCCCGGCGCCGGCCGCTCGTCGGCCACCGCCACCAACGCGCCCACCACCCGGCCGTCCGCGCCCAACGGCGCCACCACCGCGCCGCGGACCGGGCAGTCGACCAGGTCGCAGTGCAGCTCCGACTCGTGCAGCACGGTGGAACGCCCGCTGTCGACCACCCGCCGGGCCGCCGCGACCAACTGGTCGCCGTGGTGCGCGCCGCGCCCGTCGATGGCCAGCAGCGCGTCCCGGTCCGTCAACGCCAGCCCGGCCGCGCCCACCAGGGCGCGCAGATGGCGTACGGCCTTCGCCGCGTCCGCCGCGCTCAGGCCGGCGCGCAGCGGCTCGGCGGCCAGGCCGGCGGTGTGCAGCACCTCGTAGGTGGCCCGCTGGGTCGCGGTGGCGATGCCCCGCCGGGCACGCAGCCGCAGCACCGCCCAGAGCGCCGCGGCCAACGCGGTGACCAGCGAGACGACGGCGAAGACCGCCGAGAGGTTGCCACCCACCCCGGAAGGTTAGTACGCGCCCTTGCGCGCCAGCACCACCCCGACGGTCCGCCACAGGATGCTCAGGTCGTAGGCGAGCGACCAGTTGTCGACGTAGTAGAGGTCGAGCCGGACCGCCTCGTCCCAGGACAGGTCGGACCGGCCGGAGACCTGCCACAGCCCGGTCATGCCCGGGCGCACCAGCAGCCGGCGTCGGACGTCGCCCAGGAAGTCGCCGTCGTCGGCGGGCAGCGGGCGCGGCCCGACGAGCGACATCTCGCCCCAGAGCACGTTGATCAACTGGGGCAGCTCGTCGAGCGACGACGCCCGCAGGAAGCGACCCACCGGGAAGACCCGGGGATCCTGCTTCATCTTGAACAGCATGCCGTCGGTCTCGTTCCGGTCCACCAGACCGGCGAGTCGCTCCTCCGCGTCCACGTACATGGTGCGGAACTTCCACACCCGGAACGTGCGCCCCTCGTGCCCGACCCGCGGCTGCCGGAAGAACACCGGCCCGGGGTCGGAGATCCGGATGGCCAGCGCGACCGCGGCGAAGAGCGGGGTGAGCAGCAGCAGCCCCAACCCGGCGGCGGCCCGGTCCATCAGGCTCTTGGCCAGCAGCGCCGGCCCGGAGAGTGTCGGCTCCTCGACGTGCAGCAGCGGCAGGCCCTCGATCGGGCGGATGTGCACCCGGGGGCCGGCGATGTCGGTGAGCTGGGGCGCGACCACCAGGTCGACGCCGGAGCCCTCAAGCTGCCAGGCCAGCCGGCGCAACTCGCCCGGCTCGGCGCTGGCCGAGCCGCAGACCGCGATGGTGTCGCCGCCGACCTCGCGGACGAGCGCCAGCACGTCGCGGCCGGCGTACACCGGGACCGGGGTCTGGAGGCCGCGGGCGGCGGCGTACCCGTCGGTGAGGTGGATGGCCACCGGCACCAGGCCGACGCCGGGGTTGCGGGTGACGGTGGTGTAGACCTCCAGGCACTCCGGCAGCGTGCCGACGAGCACCATCCGGTGCCCGGCCTGCCCGATCCGGCGGCGCAGGGCGTGCAGGCAGGACCGGGCGATCATCCGGCCGAGCAGGATCAGCAGCAGGGCGCCGAGCAGCGCGAACCCGACGGTCCACCGGGAGAGGGTCGTCTTGGTGGCGAAGGCCAGGAACGAGACGGTGGCGGCCACCGCCACACCGGAGCGGATCACCCGCTTGAACTCGTCCGGCCCGAGACCGAGGTAGCGCCGGTCGTAGGCCCGGTTGCCCCACAGGAACAGCATCCAGCCGAGCGGCAGGAGCAGGAACGCCACGGTGTAGAACCACGCCTCGGGCGAGTTGCGGAAACCGGAGTTGGCCTGCTCGAAGATCTGTACGGCCAGGAAGCTGGCGAGCGCCGCCGCGCCGAAGTCGAGCAGCAGCAGCGCCGCGATGTAGGGACGGTGCCAGCGGGAGACCCGGCGCCGGGCGCGGGCCCACGCCGACCGGGGTACGCCGTTGTGCGACGGCGGAGTCGGCGGCTGGATCTCAAAGCTGTCGACGTGCCGCACGCTCTTGCTCCGGCCTGTATCGGTTACCGGGCGCTGGAGGCTTGTCGTCACCTCAACCCATGTCCTCCCGCATGACCCGTGCCCTCACTCGCCGTGAAGAACCCGGGTCGCTCACCGTCCCAGTCTCCCACGCGCTCGCCGGAGATCTGGCCGGCTCCGCGTCAGATGTGAAGCCGGGGACCGAGCCACTATACCGATGGATGACGGCTCGGGTAGAGGCGTGGGATGGGACCTTCCGCGATCCCCGGTCGATTCCGCTCAGTAACCAACCGGGATGGTTACTCAGCGTACGAGGCGGGACAACCTTCGGTCAGCGAGCGGCTTACCGCCGGTCTGACAGGTCGGGCAGTATTGCAGGCTCGAATCGGCGAACGACACCTCCCGCACCGTGTCGCCGCAGACCGGACAGGGCAGTCCCTTCCGGGCGTGCACCTTCAAGCCCGAACGCTTCTCGCCCTTCAGCTCCGCGGCCCGCTGCCCCATCGACCGCCGGACCGCGTCGCCGAGCACCGTCCGGGTCGCCGCGTGCAGGCCGGCGAGCTGGTCGTCGGTGAGCCGGTCGGTGATCGCGAACGGGGAGAGCCGCGCCGCGTGCAGGATCTCGTCCGAGTACGCGTTGCCGACCCCGGCCAGCACCGCCTGGTCGGTCAACACGCCCTTCACCTGACCCCGGCGACTGCGCAGCCGCTCGCAGAACGTGGGCAGGTCGGCCTCCAGCGCGTCCGGGCCCAGCTTCGACACGCCCGGCACCTGAGCCGGGTCGGTGACCAGGTAGGCGGCCAGCTTCTTCTGCGTGCCCGCCTCGGTCAGGTCGAAGCCGGAGCCGTCGTCGAGGCGTACCCGCACCGCGATCGGACCCTTGCCGGGCCGCAGCGGGACCGCCGAGGGAAACGCCTCCCGGTAGTGCAGCCAGCCCGCCCGGGCCAGGTGGACCACCAGGTGCAGGTCGTCGCCGAACCGGACATCCAGGAACTTCCCGTGCCGGCCCGCGCCGGTGACCGTCCGGCCCGCGACCGCGCTCGGCGGCGGATCGTACGTCTTCAGCGCGTTGATCGCGGCCACCTCGAACCGCTCCACCCGCCGGCCCACCGCCCGCTCACGCAGGTAACCGGCGAGCGCTTCCACCTCCGGTAGTTCAGGCACGGGACAACGGTAGCCTTCTTTCCCGTGAGAATCGTGGTGGCACACAACCGGTACCGGGAAGCGCAGCCCTCCGGTGAGAACACCATCGTCGACGCGGAGATCGCCCAGCTCACCGCCGCGGGCGTGGAGGTGCTGCCGTTCCTGCGCAGCTCCGACGAGATCCCCTCGATGTCCAGGGCGGCCAAGGCGCTGCTGCCGATCTCACCGATCTGGGCCCCGAAGGCCCAACACGACCTCGACCGCCTGCTCACCGAGCACCGGCCGGACGCGCTGCACCTGCACAACCCGTACCCCCTGCTCTCGCCCTGGGTGGTGCGGACCGCGCACAAACGGGGCGTGCCGGTGGTGCAGACGGTGCACAACTACCGGCAGGTCTGCTCCTCCGGCCTCTACTTCCGCGACGGCGTGATCTGCCAGGACTGCCGCGGTCGCGCGCTCGGCGTGCCGGCGGTCGTGCACCGGTGCTACCGCGACTCCCGGGCGCAGAGCGCGCTGATGGCCACCACACTCGCCGTGCACCGCCCCACCTGGCGGTCGGTCGACCGCTACATCGCGCTCACCACGGCGGTCGCCGACCACCTGCGGGACTACGGCATCCCGGACGAGCGGATCGTGGTCAAGCCCAACGCGGTGCCGGACCCGGGCACACCGGCGCCGCCGGGCAACGGTTTCCTGTTCATGGGCCGGCTCAGCCCGGAAAAGGGGCTGGACCTGCTGCTCTCGGCGTGGCGGCGGCACCCGGTGGGTGCGCTCGGCCCGCTGCGCATCGCCGGCGACGGCGAGTTGCGCCCGCTTGCCGAGGCCGCCGCCGCCGAGCGGCCCGACGTGCTCTACCTGGGCCAGCTCGACCGCCCCGGGGTACGCGCCGCGCTCGCCGACAGTGCCGTGGTGCTCGCCACCTCCACCTGGCACGACGTGCTGCCCACCGTGATCATCGAGGCGCTCGCCGCCGGCCGGCCGGTGCTCGGCACCGCGCTCGGCGGCATCCCGTACCTGGTCGGCGCGGACACCCCCCGCGAGCCCGCCGGCACCGGCCCGGCCGAGGTGGCCACCGCCGCGCCCGGCGACGGTCGGGTCCCGCTGCCGACCGGCGTGCAGCGCGGCGAGGCCGGTTGGGTGGTGGCGCCGGAGGTCGAGGCACTGGCCGCCGCGCTGCCGCTGGCCTCGGCGGAGGCGTCCGCGTTGGCGGGGGCGGCCCGCGCCCGCTACGAGCACACGTTCCACCCCGACGTGATCACCAAGCGCCTCCTGGACGTCTACGCCGCCCTCACCTGACCGCCCGGCGCCAGCCACTGCCCGACGAGGCTGTCCCCGATCGGCGGGGTCTGTGCTCTCCAGACACCCATGACGTTCCACTCATGCTCCAGTCGGCCCACGAGTGGAACGCGGTGGGTGTCTCCGCGCGCTTTTGACACCCATGACGTTCCACTCGTGTCGCAATCGGCCCGCGAGTGGAACGTCATGGGTGTTGGCCGTCCGGGTCGCGCTGACTAAGCCACCTCGGCGGCGGGGGCGGCGGGCGTACCTGCGGTGAGTCGTTCATGACACCGTTTGTAGCGGCCTCGACGGGTCCTGCCGCCTGCCACGCCAGCGATCCCGGCGACTCCGTCAGGGTGGTGTTAAGAAGGGGCCCCGCCTCTACCGAAAGCGTTAACCGGGGCCCCCGCCTTACATCGCGGCGCGGGCGGAGAAGGCGATGCTGGCGAGCAGGAAGCCGCCGTTCACGACGGTGAACGCCACCACCACCCAGAACGCCAGCGCGGGCGCGAACACCAGCACCAGACCGGCCACGAAGATCACCGCTCCGTAGTCGCGGACCAGCTTCACCAGCCGGACCGGGAGCGACGTCGAGGTGACCATGCTCGCGGCGTTCGGGCCGGACTGCATCACCGAGGTCACCAGGTTGACCATCCAGGTGCCGGCGAACACCGCCACCAGCCACACCGGCGTGGCCGGGCGCTGCGCCACCGCCACCGCGCCGAGCGCCGTCACCAACGCGATCTGGGCGGCCACGTCGCAGAGCACGTCGATCCGGGCGCCCGCCGCGCTGCCCTGACCGGTCACCCGGGCGAGCTGCCCGTCGGCGCAGTCCAGCGCGTACGCGATCTGCCAGCCGACCAGGGCGACCAGGCCGACCACCCAGGCCGGCACGGTGCCGGCGGCCACGTCGTCGGCGAGCGCGACCACGGTGACCGAGGCGGCCAGCCCCAGCACCAGGTTGGCAAGCGTCAACGCGGTCGGGCGCAGCCCCAGCCGCTGGGCGACGAGCGCGAACGCCGCCCCGACCCACTGGCTGATCGACTCGCTGAACAGGCCACCACCCCGGTTGACCCGGTGGAAGTCGGCGACGGTGGGACGGGGCTCAGCCACTGTGGTCGCGGAGTGCACCGGCGTAGTCTGCCAGCCGCTCCCGGGTCTCGGAAGCGGACATCGCCAGGTGTTCGAGGATGGTGTAGCGGTCCGGTCGGGTGGCCGGCGCGAACTGCACCGCCTCGACGAACTGGTGGTCGGTCAGCTCCACCTCGGACGGCAGCCGGGGCAGCCCGTGCCGGCCCAGGCAGGCCGACATCTCGGCGAACCGGCGCTCGTCGCCGCGCAGGAACGTGCAGAACAACGCGCCCAGCCCGGCCAGCTCGCCGTGCGAGGCGGTGCCGGGGAAGAGCGCGTCGATCGCGTGCATGATCTCGTGGCAGCCACCGCTGGACGGGCGGCTGGTGCCGCAGACCGCCATCGCCAGGCCGCTGGAGATCAGTGCCTCGGCCAACACCGTGACGAAGGCGTCGTCGGTCATGTCGCCCGGATGGTTCAGCACCGCCTCGGCGCCGGCCCGGGCCAGCGACGCGGCCAGCCCGTCGACCGGCTCGCCGCGTGTCTGGCGGGCCAGCTCCCAGTCGGCGAGCGCGCTGATGTTGCTCACCACGTCGCCGATGCCGGCCCGGTTGTGCCGCTCCGGCCCGGCCTCCACGAAGTCCAGGTCGACGATCACCGCGATCGGGATGTGCACCCCGTAGGAGCCCTTGAGGCCCTCGGTGATCAGGCTGGCCACCGGCGAGGCGATCCCGTCGTTGGCGAGCGCGGTCGCCACCGTCACCATCGGCAGCCCACGCCGGGTCGCCGCGTACTTCGCCACGTCGATGGTCTTCCCACCGCCGATGCCGACCACCGCGTCGTACGACCGGGCGCGCAGTTTGCCGCCCAGCTCGTCGGCGGCGTCCAGGGTGCCCCCGGCCACGGTGAACACGTCCGCCGATCGCAGCGACGGCCGGATCAGCTCGGCGATCTTCTCGCCCTGCCCCGGACCCACCACCACGGCGACGTCACCGCCGGCCGAGATCCGGCCGTCGGACAGGATCGCCGCCAGGTCCGCCACCGCGCCCCGCCGCACGTCGATGTGCAGCGGGGTGAGGACGCTACGGGCTAGTAGCGGCACGCGATCTCCCGCGCCCGGGCCAGGTCGTCGTGGTTGTCGACCTCGACCCAGGAGACGTCACCGATCGGTGCCGCCCGCACCTCGCCGCCGCGCTCGGCGAACTCCTGGTAGCCGTCCTCGTAGTAGAGGTTCGGGTCGCGCCGCCACGTCGCCTCCAGCGCGTCGGCGAGCGCGTCGGCCACCTGCGGCTCGATCAGCGTCGCGCCGATGTACTCGCCGTACGCCTCGCCCGGGTCCATCAGCTTGGTGATCCGGGTGAGCTGGCCGGCGGCGTCGAAGGTGGTCTTCATCTCCTCCTCGGCCAGCGGCTTGAGCGTGTCCACGGCCAGCAGGACGCCCGGCCCGCGCTCGGCCAGCAGCGTCTTCTCCACGCTCACCGGGTGCACGGTGTCGCCGTTGACAAGCAGCACGCCCCGGGAGAAGTGCTCCCGGGCCAGCCAGAGCGAGTAGGCGTTGTTCCACTCCTCGGCCTTGTCGTTGTCGACAAGCGTGATCGTGACGCCGTACTTCTCCGCCAGCTCGGCCTGCCGCTGCCGGACCGCGTCGGCCGCGTAGCCGACCACGATCACGACCTCGGTCAGCCCCACCGCGGCGAGGTTGCGCAACGCGATGTCGAGGATGGTGATCTCCCCGTCGACCGGCACCAGGGCCTTGGGCAGGGTGTCCGTGTACGGCCGCAGCCGGCGCCCCGCACCCGCGGCGAGCACCATCCCGATCATGCCGACACGCTCCTCTTCTCGACCGATTCCACGAGGCGAGGATATCGTCGGCCGCCCGGCGGCCCCGGCGCAGCCCGTGATCGCCCTACAGCCCGATCGACCGCAGCGCGGCGAAGCCGTCCGCCAGGATCCGCCGGATCATCCCGTCGTTCACGTCGCGGTGCTCGTCGAGCAGGGCGATGTCCCGCTCCGCCAGCCAGCGGAACTCGGTGTGCTCGGTCGGCTCCAGGCGGGGCCGGCTGAGGTCGCCGTCCACCCGGACCAGGAAGTCGGTCTCCACCCGGGTCAGCCCGTCGTCGGCGGTGTAGCGGTATTCGCCGACCAGGCCCAGCACGTGCGACACCGCCCAGCCGGTCTCCTCGGTGACCTCCCGGCGCAGCGCGTCGTCGATCTCCTCCCCCGGCTCCAGGTGGCCACCGGCGATGTCCCAGCAGTTGGGGAAGAGGCGTCGCCCGGGGGCGCGGCGCTGCACGAAGATGCGGCCGTCGTCGTCGACGATCAGCGCGCCGGCACAGCGGAGGGGGTCGGTGGGCACCCTCCGACCGTAGCCGTCCGCGCCGTCTCGGGCGATGCCCCTTCTTGTCCCGGTACGCATCGGTGGCCCACTATGTCCGTACCCAGTCGCCGTCCCACAGGAGTGATGTGTGATGCAGGTACGGGAAGCGATGTCCAACGAGGTTCTCGTGGTCGGCCCGGAGCACACGCTCCGCCAGGCGGCCCGGATGATGTCGGCCCGCGGTGTCGGGTCGGCGGTCGTGATCGATCCGGACTCCGAGGGGGTCGGGATCATGACCGAACGTGACGTGTTGAAGGCGATCGGAGCCGGGCTCGACCCGGACGTCGAACGTACCGGCGCCCACCTGACCTGGGACGTCGTCTACGCCGGCCCGGACTGGACGGTCGAGGAGGCGGCGGCGGCGATGGCCCGCGGCGGCTTCCGCCACCTGGTGGTGCTCGACGGCCGGGAGGTGGCCGGGGTGATCTCGGTACGTGACCTGATGCGGGTCTGGGCGGGGGAACACGCACCGACCCGCGCCTGAACGGGCGATGGCCCGGCCGATACCGGCCGGGCCATCGTCGTGCGGGGTGTCGCGGTCGTGCCGTCCCGTCAGGGGCCGACGAAGACCGCGGTGCCGCGCCAGTCCACGTCGTCGACGCTCGGACCGCTGAGCACCGTGGCGGTGTCGGTCGGCACGCCGTCCGACCACGCCATCGAGGACAGGCTGCCGGTGCTCCGGGAGACGACGTAGAGCTTGTCGCCGTCCAGGATCAGGCCGCCCGCGTCGGCGAAGGCGGTGGTCCCGGCGACCGTGTTCCGCTCGGCGCCGACCGTGCCGGTGTCCGGTGCGAACCCGCGCCAGAACAGGGTGCGCTGGCCGGCGAGCGTGTAGTAGATCCGGCCCTTGGAGTAGAACATGGCCGTCACGTTGGGCAGCTCGGCGGAGAAGTTGACGGTCATGCCCGCGTACGTCGAGCCCTCGGGCGCGGAGCCGGTCTCGATCAGGTCCCACTTCTCGTCGTGGTACGGGTCGAGCTTCTTCGGGGTGCCGAACTCGGTGCCGTCGAACGAGCGCTTGTAGAGGTTGCCGCCGACGCCGTAGAACAGGTCACCGCCGACCCAGAACGCGCCCTTGACGCCCGACCAGCGGGTGTCGTCCGGGTTCGGCACCGACATCGCGGTGCCGATCTTGCCCGCGCCGTCGTACGACCGCTTGGTGACGCTGTCGATCGTGGTGGCCGGCGGCACCGGCGGCAGCTTGACGATCTCGATGCCCTGCACCAGCGGGTTCTCCAGAACCCGACCGAAGTCGACGTCGATGTTGCCGTCGCTGGTGACCGCGAAGGCGCGCATGGTGCCCTTGTTGGTGGCGCCGATCGCGGCGATCGGGTCGAAGTTGCTCAGCTTCAGCACGCCGTCGACGCTGACGTTGAACTTGCGCTTCCCGGCGGTGGAGGTGCCGTTGTAGCGGTTGGCGAGGTAGAGCCGCACCTGCACCGGAGTGCCGGCCGGCACCGGGAAGTCCCACTGCATGTCCGGTGCGGGCGACTCGTCCCAGCGCTCGCTGTTGAACACCTCGACCGGCGTGCCCGCCGGTACGGTGGCGTCGAACGAGGCGTTCGTGCCGTACGTCAGGACCTGGCTGCCGGCGTTGTGGTATCCGCTCGGCGCGGTCGGGCTGTCGCCGGCCCAGGCCGGACCGCTCGGCGCGGCCAGCTCGGCGCCGCCCGCGTTGACCCGGTAGAGCACGTCCGAGGCGTCCGGCGTCGGCGCGGTCTTGACGATCTCGATGCCCTGGATCAGCGGGTTCTCCAGCTCGCGGCCGAAGTCGACGTCGACCACGCCGTCGCTGACCACCGAGAAGGACTGCATCGTGCCGCGGTCGGTGCCACCGGCGACGGCGACCGGGTCGAAGTCGTTCAGCTTGAGTACGCCGTCGATGCTGACGTCGAACTTGCGCTTGCCGACCGTGCCCGTCCGGGAGTAGCGGTTGGCCAGGTAAAGGCGGACGTCGACCCGGGTGCCGGCCGCGACCGGGATGTCCCACTGCATGTCCGGCGCGGTGGCCTCGTCCCACCGCTCGCTGTTGAACAGCGTCGTCGGGGTGCTCGCCGGGACGGTGTCGTCGAACGTGGCGTTCGTGCTGTACGTCGACGCGCTGTTGCCGCTGTTGTGGTGCGGGCTGGGCGCGGTGGCGCTGTCGGCGGCCCAGTCCGGCCCGCCGTCGGTCGCCGGGATGGCCGGGCCACCGGCGTTGACCCGGTAGAGCACCTCGGTCTGCGCCGCCCGACCGGCCTGGTAGATGTCGCCGGGCAGGCTCTTCGTGCTGGTCGAGTGCGGCGCGTTGCCGCCATCGAGCGGGAAGAACGCCAGCCGCTTCCGCTGGTATTCGCGGTTGCCGATGTATTCCTGGTCGCTGCCCAGCCAGAGGCCCTCCGGGGTCACCAGCATCTCGGTGACGCCGTAGCCGCGCGGGTGCCGGCCCGGGTTCCAGGACAGCGGCAGGCCGCTGGCCGGGTCGAGAGCCGCGATGCTCGCCCTCGGCACCGCGCCCGGCGCGGCCTTGTCCCGCCCGAGCGGGTTGTTCGACCAGCGGAAGTGACCGCCGACGTAGACGGCCTTCTCGCTGATGCCGACGGAGAGGAAGGTGTCGCCACCGCTGAAGTTGGTCCAGGTCGGCTTCTGGTCGGCACCGGTGGCGTCGGTCTCCCAGCGGGCCGCCGAGTCGCAGAGCGTGCCCGGGAAGGAGGCGCCGGTGGTGCCCACCACGAAGTACTTGCCGTCCGGCGAGAACTGCACGTCCCGCACCCACGAGTCGAACGCGCTGTATTTGCAGGCGCCGGAGTAGCTGTCGGTGTTCCAGTCGGCGACGGTGGCGGAACTCGCCCCCAGATCGATCCGCACGATCTGGTCGTGCACGACGCCGTCGGCCTTCTTGAAGTTGCCGATGACCACGAGGTGCTTGCCGTTCGGCGAGACGGTCATCTTCTCGACGCCGACGCCGGCCGAGGCGCCGCCGTTGGTCGCCGTCCAGTTGTGGTGCTCGGTGAGCGACACCGTGAGATAGTCGTCCACCGCGCCGGTGGTCGGGTTGAGCGAGGCGAGCCCGGCGCGGTCGGTGGTCGCGGTGACCGTGCTGAAGATGCCGCCGACCAGCAGGTGGTCGTCGACGAGCGCGAGGTCGCTGACCGTGCCGTTGAACGCCGGCCCCTTGAAGCCGGCGACCGGCGTGCCGTCGGCGACGTTCAGCAGCACGAGCTTGCGGAAGCTCTTGCCGTCGACCTTGTTGAAGGTGCCGGCGAGGTAGACCGTGCCGGGGGTCGGCCCGGCGATCACCGCGGTCACGTCGCCGTCGAGCACCGGCGCGAACCCGTTGTCGATCTTGCCGGTTGTCTTGTCGAAGGCGAGCACGCCGCGACGGTCGACCGGGGTGGGCGACGAGCCGCGGTTCTGCGCGTTGGTGAACGAACCGCCGACGATCACCTTGTTACCGGCGTCGTAGATGGCCACGACGTTGCCGTCGTTGATGTTCGGCGTCTTGTCCGACGTCATCTCACCGACGAGCGTGCTGTGGTCGGGTGCGACCGTGGCCCCGGGCGCGGCAAGTGCCGGCACCGGTGTGAACAGGGTGGCGATGCCGAGCACGGCGGCGCCGAAGGCGGACACCGAGCGGTGTCTCAGGAACGAGGAAGGCACAGGCTGCTCCGGGGGGAACGTCGGAGTCGCTGCGGTCGTGGCCGGTGCCGACGTGAGGTGGGGTTACCCGGCCGACCGCAGACGTGAGAGCAATACTTTCTCGCATCCGGCCACCGCACGTCCACCCGGGATCGGTCTTTTTGGCCGAGGAAGCGGGCCGGGCCGCACGAAAAGACGAGGGAAGATCACCGATTGCCTACGGAGGGTGGCGCGGCGGAAACACTCAGGTCGGGCATGGGTGGGTTGAAGTATGGGTCGGTGGCCATCTCCCGGAACACCGCCTGACTCTCCGGGTCGGCGCCGAACGTGCTGTCGTACAGCGGCTTCTGGGTCTGCCGGGCCGCGAAATAGAGCACCGCCTTGATCTGCGGGTGCTTCTTCAGATAGGGACCGACCTCGCGCATCCACTCGGCCCGCTGCCCCGGACGGCCGTCCTGGGTGAGCCCGTACTCGCCGATCACCACCGGCCGCGGGTGCTTCTTGGCGAATGCCATGAAGTGGTCCATCCGGTTGCTGAAGCTGTTCCACTCCGGGCTCGGATAGACGTCGGTGCAGAGCCAGTCGACCTGGTCGTCCCCGGGGTAGTAGTCGGCGGCCCGGCGTTCGGGCTCGGCAAACCCGTCGGCGTGCGGGCACCACGTCCAGGCCGCGTTCGTGACGCCGACCTCGGTGAAGATGGCACGCACATGCTTCCAGGCGGCGACGTAGTCCTCCGGCGAGTGCATGCTGGCGGCCAGGTTCGGCCGGTCCATCTCCCACCGGTAGCGCAGCAGCACCGGCACGCCGAACGCCTTGACGTCCTGCGCCCGCTGGCGGATCAGCGCGTCGTAGACGCCGCTGACCGTCGACCGGGTGTCGGTGCCCTGCCAGGAGATCATCTGGAGCTTGCCCTGGGCCTGGAACGCCCGCTCGGTCGCGCCCGGGAACGGCTCGTTCCACTCGTGGAACATGTGCGCGATGGCGAGCTGGCCGCCGGCTGCCCGGTTGAAGTCGTCCCACGCCGACGCGCGGCCGGAGGCGTTGTGGAACTCGGGCTTCACCCAGGCGCCCACCCAGGCGCCCTTCTCGGGCAGCTCCGGCCCGCGCCCGGTGGTCTGGACCGCGCCCTTGCGCGGCGTCACCGTGGGCGGGGGCGGCACCGCCGAGGTCGCCGCCGGGTCCGGCGACCCGGAGTCGCACGCCGCGACCACCGGCGCCAGACAGGCCAACGCGATCAGGGCCGCCATCGTCCGTCGAAACCCTCGTACCACCGCAACCTCTCCCCAGGATGGTCGCCGGCGCACGGTCGTCGACCCGAGGAGCTCCACCTCAGCGGAGTAGCACGCCGGGTCGGGCTGGCGACTCCTGGCACTCTACCCGTGGACGCGCGCTCACGTGTGGTAGTCGAGTTCGGTCAGGAGCGGGCCGGCCTGTGCCAGCACGTCGGCCAGGTCCTCTTCGGTCAGTCGCTGCCGCCACCGTCCCACCGAGTTGGGCCGGGCCTTGGCGAACCGGGCGTGCAACGCCTCCCGCCCGGCCGGGTCGCCCACCTCCAGGAAGTCGGCGACGACCTCGGCCGCCTCGGCCGGACGGTGCACGACGTCCTCGTAGCGCAGGTGCCGGACCCGGTCCGCGGGCAGCTCGGCGAGCTGGGTCAGCGCGCTGCCGGTGAAACGCCGCCACATCCAGGCGGACCGGCCCAGGTCGGAGACCCGGGTGAACTCGTCGCGCCGGTCGGGCTCCACCCAGAAGCGGGGCGCCGCGCCCCACGGCGTGCCACCCCGGCCGCTGCGCCCGGTGCCCGTGGACGCGGCGTTCAACCAGGGCTGCTCCGCGTGCGACACGGCGACGTCCCGACCGTCCCGGTAGACGTGCAGGAAGACCGCATCCGGGAAGACCTCGGCCAGGAACGGCACGATGAAGCAGTTCTCCGGGTCCTTCTCGGCGAACCGCAGCCCACCGTGACCGGACGCGGCGAGCAGCGCGCCGTAGTAGCCGCGGAAGTAGCGCGCCGCCCGCTGCGGCGTCCAGCTTCCCTCGTAGACGCAGCGGGCGACCGCCTTGGTCAGCCGGGGCTCGTAGTGGTAGGACACGTCCGGCAGCGCCCCCACGCAACTGCCGAGGAACGTGGTGCCGGAGCGCGGGGCGCCGAGGATGAAGATCGGCCGCTCCACCTTCAGCGTGAACTTCCGGTTGGCGGCCTCCACCGGGCGTTCCAGATCCCGGCGTTCCTTGCGGTCGGCAAGCAGACCGACCGCGGCGAGCTTCGCGGCCTTCACAGTGGACAGCCCGGCGTGCGGGGCGAGGGGGGAGTCGCTTGTCATCGAAGGTCCCATCGGGTACGCGGAAACGGGGTCAGGACTTGGCGGCCGGGTCCGCCCCGGCCCGGTTACGGCCGCGGCGCATCGACCGCAGCGCGTCGAGGTGCAGGGTGCGCCGCCAGCGCCACACGCCGGCCAGGTAGGCCGCCGCGCCGACGGCGGTCACCAGCGCGAGCAGCGCCGGCGCGGCGCCGAGCAGACTGGCCACCCCGAGCGGCAGGCCCAACGCGACGACCGCGAGAGCCATCGCGGCCCGGGTGCCGGCGCCGAACGGGTGCAGCCGCATCGACCACCAGAGCTGGGTCAGCGGCACCAGGTTGGTGACCAGGATGGAGGCGGTCCAGGCCAGGGCGGCGCCGAGGATGCCGTAGCGCGGGATGAGCACCAGGTTCGCCACCACGTTGAGCACCGTGCCGCCCATCGCGTTGTAGAACGTCCACGCGGTGCGACCGGCCATGTTGAGCACCATGTCCACCATGCCGCACCCGGTCGCCACCAGCATGGTCAGCGCGAGCAGGACGACGACCCGGCGGCCGTCGGCGTAGCCCTCGCCGAACAACGCCAGCATGGGCACGGCGAACGCCGCGAAGATCAGGTACGCCGGCCAGGAGAGCAGCACCAGCCAGCCGGTGGCGGCCTGGTAGAGCTGCCGGGCCTCGGCCCGGTCGTCGCGGGCGAAGGCGGCGGCGAGCCGGTGCTGCACCGAGCTGGAGAGCGCAACGCTGGAGAGCTGACCCAGCGCCAGGAAGCGGGTCGCGGCCGTGTAGATGGCCGCGTCCGCCGGCCCGCGCAGTGCGCTGAGCAGCACGATGTCCAGCCGCTGCACCACGATCGCGGCCACGCTGCTGACCGCGCGGGGCCCGGTGAACCGCCAGAACGGCACCAGCAACTCGCCCGCCGGGACCGGTCGGGTCACGTGCCGCCCGGCCCGGCCGACCAGCCGACCCAGCCACACCAGCGCGACCACGGCGGCGAGCAGGTAGGGCACCACCCAGGCCAGCGGCAGCGCGACGGTGGCGGAGAGCCCGAGCCAGGCCGCGACCGCCACGGCCAGGAACTGCACCAGGGTGCGGCCGAGCCGCTCCACCGTCAGCAACGGCCGCATCTGGCCGAAGCCGCGGCAGGCCGCGAGCGCGTAGTCGTTCAGCGCCGCCAACGGCACGAACGCCAGCAGGACGCGCAGCGCGGTCACCGCGTCCGGACCGGCCTCCGGCATGGTCGCCCGGGCCAGCGCCGGGGCGGCCAGCCAGCCGGCCGCGCCGAGCAGGACACCGACCACCAGCACCGGCAACAGCCCGACCAGGATCGTGCCCCGGATCTGGTCCCGCCGGTCGAGCGTCCGCTGTCGGCTGACGAAGTAGACGGTACCCACGTCGGTGCCGAGCCGGGCCGCCGACGCGGCGATCATGAAGGCGCTCGTGGCCGCGAAGAACATGCCGGCCTCACGGACCGACCAGCCCCGGGCGATGACGATGTTGAGGCCGAAGCCGGCCACCGCGGCCAGGCCCACCCCGACCAGGTTGGCGAAGCCCTGCCGGGCCACGCCGCCCAGACCCGCGCCCGGAGCCGGCCGGACCGCCGGTAGGACGACGGTGGCGTCGGCGTCCGCCCGGCTCACCGCCGCCACGACGGCACTCGTCCCCACCAGGAGGCCAGCCGCTCGTCGTACGGGGCGAAGTGGTCCTCCAGGCGGGCCCGCAGCTCGGCCGACATCGGCGACCGGGACCGCGAGTTGTGCTTGCCGAAGGCGATGTCCGCCCAGCGGGGAATCTCAAGGAAGTCGCAGACCGCGTCGAAGGAGGGCCGCGGGTCGGCGAAGAAGTCGTCGCTGTCGATGACGTGCAGCCGGTCCCGGCCGACAAGCGCCTCCAGCCGCTCCACCTGCTCGATGTAGCGGCCCCGGGCCAGGTAGGCGTTGTGTTGCAGGTGCTCGCTGTCGTACGCCGGGTCGGCGGTCATCCGCTCCCGCTCGCCCGCCGTCCGCTGCTCCTCCAACGCCAACGCCCGCTCGAAGTCCGCCTCGGTCTCGTAGCCGCGGGCCAGCTCATGCGAGTGCGCCGAGTAGGCCCGCTCCACCGGGTCGCGCAGCAGCACCAGGAGCTTCACCGAGGGCAGGTCCTTGGCGATCCGCTGCCCGGCCAGCGGGTGGAACATGTAGTAGGGGCTCGACTCGCCGGTGATCCCGCGTACGCCGAGCTGCGCCTTCACCGCCTCCGCCTTGCCGGTGGTGGGGAAGTGCCCCAGATACCAGCTCATCCCCCGGCGGTAGTCCATGTCGAAGTAGTGCACGCCCTTGTGGTAGGCGGGCGGCAGCACGCCGGGGTGCTGCGACAGCGTCTTGAACAGCGAGGTGGTGCCACACCGCTGCGCCCCCACGATCAGGAATCCCGGCACCATCCGTGAACCCGCGGTCAACCGACCGACCGTCCGGCTCACCGACTTCACCGCGCGGAGCGCCTGCTCCCTGGCCACCGTCACGTCCCCACCCCTCACTCTCACCCGGCCCGGCGGGCCAGGTGCTCCTCCACGGCGGGCAGCAGCCAGGTGTCGACATGCCCCAGCCGTGCACCCGCCTCCGCCTGCCGGTCCCGTAGATAACGCGCCGCCAGCTCCACCAGGTAGAGCACGGCGACCAGGTCGGCGCGCCCGTCGCCGCAACCGAACGGCGCGAGCGTCCGGTCGGCGCCGGCGATCAGCGCCCGGGCGGCCTCGACCGGCTCCACCCCGTCGTGGCTCATCGCGCCCTGCACCGCCAGGTGCAGCGCGTCGTAGCCGACCGGCACGTCGGACTCGAACCGCTCCCAGTCCCACACCAGCACCCGGCCGTCGGCAAGCACCGCGCTGTTGCCGCCGTTCCAGTCGCCGTGCCAGGCGCCGAAGGCCACCACCGGGTCGGCCTCGGCGACCGAGGCCAGCACCGCGCGCAGCCGTCCGGCCTCCGGCCGGTCACCGAGCGCGTCCACCGCCGAGCCGAGCCGCGCCGCGTGCCCGCTGCCCGCCCACGACTCCTTGCGTACGCCGAGGCAGCCGGCGACCGCCACCATGGCGGCCCGCTCGCCCTCCGCCGCAACGGCCGGCGTGGCCCGGGGCAGCCGCACCGGCAGCGCCTCCTGCACCAACAGCGCGTGCCCGTGCCATTCGCCGTGGTGGCGTACCCCGGCCAGCACGACCGGGCCGAGCGGCACGCCGGCGAGGCGGCGCAGCGCCGCGGCCTCCGCGTGCACCAGGCCGCGGGTCAGCGGGTCGACGCCGAGCTTCGCGTAGCCGAGGGCGCGGCCGTCCGGCGCGAGCAGTTGCAGCACCGGCTTGCGATTGGCCCGCGCCGGCCCGATGTGCAGGCTGACCAGCGCGGGTTCGCCGAGCACCTCGGTCAGGTAGGCGTCCAGCCCGCCGCCGTCGACGACCAGCCGGTCGCGGAACACCAACGGCCCGAGCCCGAACCGGAACGCGGTGGCCAGCCCCTGCCGGACCAGCTTGGCCTTGCGGCCGACCGCCTCGGTGGAGTGCCGCACGGCGCCGGCCGCGGCCCGGCCCGAGCCGGTGGGCACCAGCAACCGCGGCCGGGTGGCCGACGGCACCACGACCCAGCCGGCGCCGCCCCGGCGCAGGGCCGGTTCGGCCGGTTCGGGCCAGATCAGGCCGGCCAGCTCACCGAGGTAGGCGGAACGGCCGTCGCCGTCCGGGGGTACGAGGAACACCATCAGCGGTCACCGGCAGCTTCCAGTCGGGCCCGTAGCCCGGCGATCGTGCCCCGAGGTGGCTCCGGTGCGAGCGCCCGGCGTTGCCGGTCGTTGCGGGCCAGCAGGGCTACCGAGATCAGGGCGTAGGCGAGGGTGGCTTCCAGTGCCCCGTAGGTGAACTGGAAGAAGAGCATCAAAATGATCACGAGCGTACCGGCGATCCCGATCGCGCTGTGGTCGCGCCGGTATCGCCAGAGGCAGTAGAGGAAGAAGCCGTTGTAGGTAAGTGCGCCGACCCAGCCCTGACCGACGAGCAGCGCCCAGAGCTGGCCGTTGCTGCCCAGCTCCCGGTTACCGCACTGCTTGCAGTCGTCGGACTTGCCGATGGCGATGGAGCGGTTGCTGCCGATCAGCGCCCGGTTGCCGCCGTAGCCGAGGATCGGCGAGTGGTTGGCCGCTTTCATCGCGCCCTCGGACAGGGTGGTGCGGATGTCGTCGCTGTGCCCGTTCTGGAGTCGTTCGTCGAAGGTGCGGCCGAGCGGGGTGGCGACGATCAGCACGCCGATCAGCCCCATCGCCAGGGCGAGCCCGCCGAGCACCACCATCCGCCCACGCAGCGCGAGCCGCAGCGCCACGTACGCCGCGGCGATGCCGACGCCGATCCAGAGCCCACGGTTGAGCGAGTAGATGATCGGGAAGATCGCGGCCAGGGCGATCGCCACCCCGGCGGTGCGGCGCAGCGGCTTTCCCAGCACCACCCAGCCGGCGACCAGCCAGACCAGCAGGATCGCGGTGTTCTCCCCCCACGAGTTCGTGTAGGTGAACGGCGCGGACGGTCGGGGCGAGCTGGCCTCCCCCTCGATCACCTGCTGGACCTGGGCGAACTTGACGTCCATCAGCGAGGCGACGAAGGGATGGGTGGCGATCGAGTGCGGCAGGACGAAACGCAGCGGCGCGACGAAGCCGAGGGTCGGGAACAGCGAGCCGATCCAGCCGCCGATCACCACCACCACGCCCATGAACCCGAAGAGCCGGATCATCCGCTGTCGGGACAGCTCCCGCTCGCTGAGGTTGTAGACGTAGAGCATCGCCACGGTCATGGCGACGAAGTTGGCCAGTCGGATGCCCCAGCCGATGTAACGGCCCCCGCCCCCACCGGGCGGCAGCGTGTCCGGGGCGGTGAGCCCGAGCGTCGACGCGGACAGGAACAGCCAGAGCAGCAGGATCAGCCAGATGCCGAAGCCGGGCGGCACCCGGACCGGACCCCGCCGGGCCATCTGCACCATCATCGGCACCGCGAAGATGATGAAGACGAAGCTGGAGACCCCGAGCGCCCACCACACCGGCCAGAGCAGGAAGAGCGAGATCAGCGGCCACGCGGTCGGCAGCCGCCACGACCACCCCTTCGGCCGGAGCCGGACCGGCGGGAGGCGACTCCCCTCGGCCGGCGTCACCGCGCCGAGCGGCACCGACCCCCGCGCCGGGCGGGGTGGGGTGACGGTGCTCATTTCACGGTGACCTTGGCGGTGGTCGGCGCGTAGACCACCCAGGCGTTGCCGGGCTGCGGGTGCAGCAGGTCGCCGCCGATGTCCGCGAGCGTGCAGACCATCCCCAGGCCGGGCTTGCGCCACCGGCCCTTGGCGCTGTTCGGGCCGGAGACCGCCACCACGGCGCCCTCGCCGAAGACGTTCGCCGACGGCAGCGAGCGGTACGACGGCTTCCGCACCTCGAGCGTGCGGTATTCCATGGTCAGCACGATCACCGAGACCGCCGTCACCGTCGTCTTGCCGACCTTGGTCACCCAGAGCGACTTCTGCTTGTCGTACCGCCAGGTCATCGGCGGCCCGCCGGAGACGGTGACGGACAGTTCGGCGGCGGGGGCGAGGTCCCGGGCGGCGAGCGCGTCGCCGTTCGTGGCGTGGTCCAGGGCCGGCGTGGGCGGCTGACCACCCTTCGGGGCGGCCTTGAGCAGCGCGGCCGTGGAGGTGTAGTCGCCGCTGAAGACCTTGCCTCCGTCGTCCGGGGTCACGCCGTCGAGGTCGGAGTTCTCGAACTGGCTGAGGAAGCCGGTCGGGCCGCCGTCGTAGCCGACGAACGGGCGCAGCACCGAGACCGACCGGATGTCGACCGGCCGGATCTCGGTGACCGGCCCGATCTTGGCAGCGTCCCTGGAGTGGAACACCGCGGTCAGGTGCAGCGTGTCCGACTCGGCGAACTCGGCGTAGACCAGGTCGGCGGCGTCCAGGCCGGCCGGGGTGGTGGCGGGGCTCACCCGCAGCGGCACCGCGACCGCCTGGCGGGTCGCCGCCGCCGCCGTGCCGACCGGCGCCCCGGTCAACGGGCCCGCCGGCAGGCTCGACGTCGGGCTGGGCGCGGCCGACGACGTGGTCACGTCGCCCGGGTCCACCACGTTGGCGCCGCCCGGCTTGGGCTGCGGCTCGCTGCACCCCGCGCCGACGCCGAGGACGACGGCCGGTGCGAGGGTGGCGCGGAGCATCTGCCGGCGGTTCACCCCAGGTCCTCGCCGGAGTCGATGGCGTAGCTGCGGCCGTCGCCGCCCTCGCCGCGGGAACGGTAGGTGCCGCCGGCGCCGTTGACCGGCGTCGGCTTGCCCGCAGCGGCCCCCTTGCCGGGGGTCGCCGGCTTCGCCGACCCGGCGGCCGGGCCCGAGCGGGACGACTGCATGCGCGGCAGCACCATGGTCGACTCGGCGGACGGGCCGGGACTCGGGCGGGGCTTGCTCCGGTCGGCCTGGTTCGCCGGAGTGGTCGAGCCGGTCGACGCGGCCGGTGCCGCCGGGCGGGTGGCGCCGCCGGTCGGCGCGGGCAGGCGCGGCGCCAGCACGGCGCCGATCACCGGCGCGTTCACCTGCTCGAACTGCTGGAGAGCCGCGGTGATCTCACCACTGCGGGTCTTGCCGGCCTCGGCCACCACGATCACCGCGTCGACGTACCGGCCCAGGGCCTGGGCCTCCACGGCGTGGGTCGGCTGCGCCGTCTCGATCAGCACGTGGTCGAAGCGCGCGGTCAGCTCGTGCAGGATCTCCAGCAGGCCGGCGACCGGCAGCTCGACCTCCGCGTCCAGGTCGCCCGGGACGAGCACCCGGAGCTGGCCGAGCCCCGGCACCGGGGCCAGCGCCTTGAGTGCCGGCACGTCGCGGCGGAGCACCGAGGCGAGGCTGTGCCGCCCCTCGGCCACCCCGGTGATGCCGCTCAACGCCGAGTCCGGCTTGGTGGTGACCAGTGCGACCTGCGCGCCGGTGCGGGCGTACGCGGCAGCCAGGTTGGCCGCCACGAACCCGGCGGCGGTGCCGGCCGAACCGTCGCAGAGCAGGAGCTGACGGCCGCGCCCGGCCTGGGCCGGCTCGGGGACGGCGGAGAGCAGCACGTTGCGCAGCCGGCCCAGCTCGCGGGAGGCCCGGTGGGTGGCGGGAAGGACGGAGAGCGACGGCACCCGGGAGGTCAGCTCGAGCAGCAACGGCAGGCCGACCCGGTCGGAGATGTCGCGCCCGCGCCGGATCCGGGTGTCGAGCCGGTCGAGCACCAGCGCCAGCACGATGCCGAGCAGCAGGCCGGCCCCCATGCCGCTGGCCAGGTTCAGGGTGCGGTTCGGCGAGCTGGGCCGCTCGGGCAGCCGGGCGTCGGAGATGATCTCGCCAGGGTCGGAGTCGGTGGCGACCAGCGGGCTGAGCCGGTTGTTGAGCCCGCTGAGCTGGTTGGTCAACACGCTGCGGTCGGCCTCGGCGCGCTCCCGCTCCGGCGAGTTGGACGGGGACGCGGCGATCCGACCGGCGACCGCGCTGAGCTGCTTCTGCACGTCGGCGATCTGCTGCTTGAGCGCGTTCGTCTCGGTTTCCAGCGCCTTCTGCGCGGTGGCCTTGCGCAGGTCGAGGTAGGCCTGGGCGAAGGCGTGCGAGCCCGCCTGTGCCTGGGCCGGGCTGCCCGCCTCGTATGCCACCTGGAGGATCTGGCTGTTCGGCGGGACGTTGACGGTCACCGACTTGACCAGCACGTCGCCGCCGGTGTCGACCTTCATCAGACCCTTGGCCCGTTCGGCCACCACGAGTGAGCGGACCACCTGCGCCTCGGTGTCAAGGTTGACCTTGGCGTTCGGATTGCTCTCCGCTCCGGAACCGAGCGGGCGCACCAGCAGCGACGTGGTCGAGGTGTAGCGCGCTTCCTGGAGCGAGCTCACCGCCAGGCCACCGCCCAGGCCGAGGACGGCGGCGAGCAGCAGGATCCACCAGCGGCGGCGCAACCAGCCCAGGTAGGCCATCAGGGCAAGACCGTCGGCGTCGCTCTCGGCCAAATGGGGTGAGGGCATCAGAGTCTGTCGCTCCCTTTCGACCGAGCCGGGCAGTCCACGGCACAGCTGGAACTGACCGTGACTTCGAGTGTCCCCGATCCGAACGTTGAGGGAAAGTCTGCTCACGTTCCGGTAAGCCTGCCCGGGTGTGGGCAGCCCGCGTAGAGATGGCCGATCGGAACTGGCCATTCGGGCGGGTACCCGGCGGTGGGCCCGACCTGCCCGCGGGTAGTCGACGTCGCCGCCGGCTCACGTACGGAGCGGTGACGGAATCCTGACACATCCGTCGCGGCGCGGTCGGCCCGGCCCGGCCCGGCGGCGTCATGGGCGCTGACCTGCCGAGTCGCACCGCCGACCGGATCCCGGCGACGGGATTCCCGGGGCGACCCGACCGGTGGCCGGGATCCGTCCAACAGGCCCTTCAGTTGTCCATGGGCACGCCAGTAGGTTGTCATGGCGCGTCCGAGGGGCATTCACGTAAATCCGGACGCGGTCGCATGCGTACGGGAGGAAACGTTGTGGTGAGCGGGTCAACCGAAGGCTCGGGGCAGGTCCTGCTGGTCGGATCCAGTGGCGGGCATCTGGCCCAGCTCCTGGCCCTGGAGCCCTGGTACCGGGAGCGGCGCCGGGCGTGGGTCACGTTCGACACGCCGGACGCCCGGTCGTTGCTCGACGGCGAGGAGGTGGTCTGGGCGCACCACCCCACCACCCGCAACGTCAAGAACCTGGTCCGCAACGCCTTCCTCGCGCTACAGGTGATCCGCCGCCGCCGGGTGGACGCCGTGGTCACCACCGGGGCCGGAGTCGCCCTCCCGTTCGTGGTGGCGGCCCGGCTGCGCCGGATCCCGACGGTCTACATCGAGGTGTACGACCGGATCGACAGCGCGACGCTCACCGCCCGGCTCTGCCGGCCCTTCCTCAGCGCGATGCTCGTGCAGTGGGAGGAGCAGCGCCGGATGTACCCGGAGGCGACCGTCGTGGGGAACCTCCTCTGATGGGGCACATTCCGCAGCAGCGGGACCGACGGTCCGCGCCCTACGTGCTGGTCGTGGTCGGCACCGACGTGCACCGCTTCGACCGCCTGGTGGGCTGGCTGGAGCGCTGGCACGCCGCCCGGCCCGAGGTCCGGCTGGTCCTCCAGTACGGGCACAGCCGCACGCCGGCCCTGCCCGAGGCGACCCCGTTCCTCGGCCACGAGGAGCTGCAACGCGCGATGGCCGAGTCCACGCTCGTGGTCAGCCACGGCGGCCCGGCCACCATCACCGAGGCCCGGCGCACCGGCCACCTGCCCATCGTCGTGCCCCGCGACCCGGCGCACGACGAGCACGTCGACAACCACCAGCAACTGTTCTCCCGGCGGCTGGGCGCGGCCGGCATGGTCCGGCTCTGCGAGTCGGAGGCCGAGCTGCGCGCCGCCCTCGACGAAGGGCTGGCCGATCCGGGCCGGTTCGCCCTGGCCGCCGACCCGGGACGCCCCGACCCGCGGGCCGAGGCGGTCGCCCGGGTCGGCGCCGTGATCGACGACCTGGTGGCCCGCCGGGTCCGCCAGCGGGCCGGCGGGCGGCGCGGATGAGCGCCCCCGCACCGGCACAGCCGCGCGTCCTGTTCGTCGGCGGTCTCGGCCGCAGCGGGTCCACCCTGCTGGAGCTGCTGCTCGCACAGAGCCCCGACGTGTGCGCGGTCGGTGAGGTGGTGCACCTCTGGGAACGGGCGCTCGGCGCCGACGAGCGGTGCGGCTGCGGCGAGCGGTTCACCGCCTGCCCGTTCTGGCACGAGGTCGGCGAGCAGGCCTTCGGCGGCTGGTCCGCGGTCGACCGGGACGACGTGCTGGCACTCAAGGACCGGGTCGACCGGACCCGGCACATCCCCCGGCTGGCGAAGAACACGCTCGCCCCGGAGCAGCTCGCCGACGTCCGACGCTACGGCGACCTCTACACCCGGATCTACCGCGCCGCGCTCGCGGTGACCGGGGCGCGGGTGGTGGTCGACTCCAGCAAGCACGCCTCGCTCGCGTTCGCGCTGAGCTGGGCCGACGGGCTCGACCTGCGGGTGCTGCACCTGGTCCGGGACAGCCGGGCGGTCGCATACTCCTGGGGCAAGCAGGTGCGCCGGCCCGAGGTGGTGGACGGCGAGGACTTCATGCCGACCTTCTCCCCGTTCGAGGTGAGCAAGCTGTGGACCGCGCAGAACGCCGCGTTCCACCTGCTCGCCGCGCGGGCGAAGGTGCTGCGGCTGCGCTACGAGGACTTCACCGCCGACCCGGCCGGCACCGTACGCCGGCTGCGTGAGTTCACCGACCTGCCGGACGACCCGGCGGCGCTGCGCATCCTGGCCGGCGGCCCGGCGGCGGACACCGCCACCGAGCCGGCCGCGCCGTTCCGGGCGCACAGCGTCGCGGGCAACCCGCTGCGGTTCAGCGGCGGTCCGCTGACGGTACGGCGGGACGAGGCGTGGCGGGACCGCCTGCCGCGCCGCAGCCGGGCCGTGGTCAGCCTGGCCACGTTGCCCCTCCGAGTCCGCTACGGCTACCTGGGCCAGCGGGGTTCCGACGATTCCGTGGAGAGATCATGAGTGGGCCGAGCATCTCGGTGGTCGTACCGACGCGGGACCGTCCGGAGCTGCTGCGCGCGGCGCTTGACGCCATCCTCAGCCAGGCGCATCCCGGCCTGATCGAGGCGATCGTGGTCTACGACCAGTCCGAGCCGGACCGGTCGTTGGAGACGGATCGGGGCGACCGGCGGATCCGGGTCATCACCAACACCCACAGCGCCGGCCTGGCCGGGGCGCGCAACACCGGCATCGAGGCGGCCACCGGCGACTGGGTGGCGTTCTGCGACGACGACGACGAGTGGCTGCCGGGCAAGCTGGCCGCCCAGTTCGGCGCGCTCGACGCCCACCCCGACGGCGCGCTGGTGAGCTGTGGCATCCGGGTCAGCTACGACGACCGCACGGTGGACCGCTCGCTGGACCGGGCCCGGATCACGCTCGAGGCGCTGCTGCGGGACCGGCTCACCGAGCTGCACCCGTCCACCTTCCTGATCCGCCGGGCCGCGCTCGTCGACGCGATCGGCCTGGTCGACGAGCAGATCCCGGGCAGCTACGCGGAGGACTACGAGTTCCTGCTCCGGGCCGCCCGATACGCCCCGCTGGTCAACGTGGAGAGTCCGTACGTGCTGGTCCGCTGGCACAAGCGGTCCTACTTCGCGCAGCGTTGGGAGACGATCTCGACGGCGTTGCAGTGGCTGCTGCGCCGCTATCCCGAGTTCGCCACCGTCCCGCACGGCGAGGCGCGGGTGGCCGGCCAGATCGCCTTCGCGCAGGCGGCCATGGGCAACCGGCGGGACGCGGTCCGCTGGGCCCGGCGCACGCTGGCGCGCAATCCGAAGGAGCCACGCGCGTACCTGGCGCTGGCCGTGGCGAGTCGGGCGGTGCAGGCCGACCGGGTGCTGCGCACGCTGCACAAGCGCGGCCGAGGCATCTGACTGGGCGGGGCTCCCGGGGGCAGTCGCCCCGGGGAGCCCCGGCGGTGCTCACTCCTGCTGGATCCGTTGTACGCCGTACGGGCCGATCAGCATATTGACCCGTGGGCTCCCCCACCGCTCAGGTAGGCGTCGCTGAACCAGCCTTCCCGGCTAGTCCCGGCAACCCGGCCGTACGTCCACGTCGTGATCCCGTTGACCGTGCTTCCGTACGTCCAGCAGTGGTAGTAGATCATGGTGTTTCGGCTGACGTAGTCGTAGGCGTCGCAGCTCGTGTAGGGCCCGGATCGGCGGGCCAGACTGGACGCGGTGACGTAGCCCGACTCGTCGGAGTAATTGTGGTGGCCATAGCTGCATGCCGACGCCGTGGTGGGCGAGCCGTTGCCTTTCGCCGTTTCGGCGTGGGCCGGTCCACTGAGGCCCAACATCAGCACGAGCAGGGTCGCGACGGCCACCGTCAGGTGCCCGGTCCTTCTGGAAAGTGTGCGCATTCCCCGTTCCTCTCTGCGCATTGCCTCACCGGGCGGTAAGGCCTTTATGCCGGGGAATCTACGCCGCTATTTTTATTCGGACGGCCCCGCTATATGATCTTCGAAATCGATCAAGCGTTGACCTCCGATTTCTTCGGGAGCACAATTTCGTTGTCACGAGTTCAGTCGGATGTCGGGCAGTCTGGTCCTCTCCCCGACACGGACGTGATCTCCGCCGAGCAGGTCGGCGGAGATCACGTCCGGATGTCAGTACACCCGCTCAGGCCACGCAGAACGCCTTCCACGCCTGGATGCTCGGTTGGTCGAGCAGCCGGAAGTCACCCTGACTGACGGTCTGGTTGTAGTACGCCACGAACTCCGGCCGCTGGCCGTTGAGATAGCCGGTCATGGAGCGGATCCAGGTGGCCCGCCCGGCGCCCGAGTCACCGGGCACCAGGTCGCTGCCGGTCTCCGCGACACCCCACGGCTTGCCCAGCGCCTTGGACTTACTGATCATCGCGCCGTAGATCTCCTGCGGCGAGGCGTACCGATTCCACTTCTTGCCCCAGTTGTAGCAGTCCCAGCCGAGCGTCTCGATCACGTCGCCACCGGGGTAGTACGAGTCGAAGCTGCGCTTGGACTTCGGGTCGAGCGTCCAACACATCAGGATCAGCGTGTTGATCAGCTTCGGGTTGTTCGCCCGGGCGGCGAGACCGGCGACCCGCTTCCACGCGGTCCGGTACGCGTCCGGCGTGAACGAGCCGCGCTCGACGTCGTCCTCCGGCTCGTGGAAGTAGGACCAGTACACGTTGTGGTCGCGCGGGATCGAGGCGAACCAGGAGGCCAGGCGGGAGTCGTGCTTGCCGGAGTTGATCTCCTGGGGTGCGGCCTTGAACGACACCACCACGGTGCGGTCCACCACGTCGGCGCGACTGCCCGACCAGGCCGGCGGCAGGCCGGGGAAGAAGATCCGGGCCATCTGGAGCTTGCCGAAGGTCCGGTCGGAACGGCTCAGCGCCTGCCCGAAGCTCTCCCCGTTCTGCACGCCGATCGACGCGCCGGGCAGCGTCAGCCGCGTACCGCTGAAGCCTCTGCCGGCGCCCGGGACGGCGGACGCCGACGCCTTCGCGTCGGGCTTGCCGCCGAGGCCCTGTGCGGCGCTCGGGGGCGCGGACCCGGGCTTGGCCGGGGCGCCCAGGCCGGCCGACGGTTTCGGCCTGCCAGCGGCCGGCACCTCGCCGGCCTGCGGGTTCGTCGCGTCGGGCCGCAGCGCGGCCACCGCGACCCCGCCGCTCGCCACGGCCAGTGTCACGGCCGCCGCGACCATCATGCGCCAGCGCGGCCGGGAACCACCGGGCGGCGGGCCCGGGGCGACCGGCGGGTGCGGCGGACGGCCGGGGCCGCCGCCGGCCGGCCGCGGCTCGGCCGGGGCGTCCACGAGCGGCGGCCCGGTCAGCGTGGCGGTCGCCGTCGCTCCCTGGCCCCAGGCGGCGCCGTCGGCCGAACCGGTCCAGCCGGTGCCGTCGGTCGGTCCGGTCCAGCCGGTGCTGTCGGTCGGTCCGGTCCAGCCGGTGGTGTCGGCCGGTCCGGTCCAGCCGGCGCCGTCGTGGGGTGCCGGCCCGGCCGGCGGGCCCCAGCCGGCTGCGGACCCGGGGCCGTCCGGCGCCCAGTCGGCACCGGCCCGGTCGGGCCCCGGCCACCCCTGGTCGGGGCCCGACCAGGGGTGCTCCGGATGGTTGTGGCCGGGCAGCTCCCGATCAGGCCAGGGCAGGTCACCGCGGAAATCGGCCCGGGCCGCTGGCGAAGCCTCGGCGTCGGGCCAGGGCAGCGTGGGGCTGCCCGACTGGCGCGAAATGTCCTGCCCCGGCCACAGGCCGGTAGGCTGCCCGAAGGCAGTGTGCGGGTCTCGGTCGGCCGGCATGGCCCTCCCTGGCTGTCGGCGGCCCGGGTGGTCGGGCTCAGGTCGGACGCGCATTGCCATCCGACGATAACCCGCATTCACCCCGGCCGTACGTACCGTCACTCTCAGCCGAACGCCTCACCCCGGTCACCGGTGACGGCCGAAGCGGGCATCTCGACCCCGGTCCGGGCGATCGCGTCGAGCAGTCGGTCGGCCAACTCGGGGCGGCAGACCAGCAGATCGGGCAGGCGCGGGTCGGCGCGGTTGTAGCGCAGCGGCGACCCGTCGATCCGGGAAGCGTGCATGCCCGCGCCCAGCGCCACCGCCACCGGGGCGGCACTGTCCCACTCGTACTGTCCGCCCGCGTGGACGTAGGCGTCAACCTCGCCCGTCACCACCGCGCAGACCTTGACCCCGGCCGAACCCATCGGCACGGCCCGGGCACCGAGCATCTCCACCAGCTCGCCCACGAACGCCGGCGGCCGGCTGCGGCTCACCGCGATCCGGATCGGCCCCTCGGTCGCCTTCGGCGTCGGGCAGGTGGTGCCGAGGACCACCGGCGTACCGTCCACCGTGGTCCGGGCCGGCATGCCGACCGCCCCGGCGACGAGCACGCCGTCGGGCCCGGCGGAACGCTGCCAGAGCGCCACGTGCACCGCCCAGTCGTCCCGCCCTTCCTCGGAGAACTCGCGGGTGCCGTCCAGCGGGTCGATGATCCAGACCCGGTCCGCCTCGTGCCGGGGCGCGCGTTCCCCGTCCGCCCAGGCCCGGCGCGCGTCGGCCTCCTCCTCGGAGAGGACCGCGTCCGCCGGCCGCCAGCGGGCCAGCGCCGCGGTCATCAACTCGTGCGACGCGCGGTCGCCGGCATCCTTGAGCGCCTTCGGGTCGGCGAAGCCCTGCCGGTCCCGCAGCGCGGTGAGCGCCACCCCGGCCTCGGCGGCCAGCCACTGCGCGAACCGTTGGTCGTCGAGTCGTCCCGTTTCGTCCTCGGTCACGAGCCCCATCCCTGTCTCGCGGGTCTGCCGACCCGTCATCCTGCGGCGGCGGTGTCACCCGCGCCAGCGTCCGGTCGGATCGTAGACAGCCGCGAGTCGGCCTCGGTTTCCCGTCGACCCTCGTCGACGCCGGTGACCGCCCGCATGTTGAACTTCGCGTGTATCGCGGTCGGAGCCGCCGGGCCAGGCCCTAGGCTCTGCGCATGACCGCCGAGCAGCTGATCTCCTTTGCCCGTGGGGCTCCCTCGCTGGACATCGTCGATGTCGAGGGGCTCAAGGCCGCCGCCGTCCGCGCCTTCGACGCCGATCCCGCCGGGGTCACGGCGTACGGCACGTCCGTCGGCTACCCGCCCCTGCGGAAGTGGATCGCCGAGAAGCACGGCGTCGAGGCCGACCAGGTGCTCGTCACGAACGGCTCGTTGCAGGCCGACGCGTTCCTCTTCGACCACCTGGTGCGGCGCGGCGACGCGGTGGTCGTCGAGCGCCCGACGTACGACCGCACGCTGCTCAACCTCCAGCAGATGGGCGGCGAGGTGCACGGCGTGACCATCCAGCCGGACGGCCTGGACACCGCCGAGCTGCGCAAGCTGCTGGAGTCCGGGGTCCGGCCACGGCTGGCCCACGTGATCCCGAACTACCAGAACCCGGCCGGCGTGACGCTCTCCCTGGAGAAGCGCCGTGAGCTGCTGGACCTGGCTGCGGAACACGAGTTCACGATCTTCGAGGACGACCCGTACGCGGACATCCGGTTCCGGGGCGAGCCGCTGCCCTCGATGCTGTCGATGGACAGCCGGGGCGTGGTGGTGCACGCCTCCAGCTTCACCAAGACGGTCTGCCCGGGGGTCCGGGTCGGTTACCTGGTCGGCCCGGCGGAGCTGATCGCGGCGATCGCCAAGCGCGCCACCAACCTCTACATCTCGCCCGGCATGGTGGCGCAGTCGATCGTGCACCAGTTCTGCGTGTCCGGGGCGATCGAGCGGTCGATCCAGACGGTCCGCACGGCGTTGGGCGAGCGCGCCGCAGTGCTGGCCGAGTCGCTGCGCCGGCACATCCCCGAGGCCCGGTTCGTCGAGCCGGACGGCGGCTACTTCCTCTGGGTCGAACTGCCGGCGGACGTCGAGGTGGACCGGCTGGCCCCGGCCGCCGCCGAGCGGGGCGTCGCGGTGGTGAAGGGCAGCGACTTCATGGTCGACGGTGGCCGGCACGCGCTGCGGCTGGCGTACTCCGCGGTGACGGCGGACCGGATCGACGAGGGCGTCCGGCGGCTCGCCGAGGCGATGGCGGCCGTCCGCGGCTGATTTCTGTCGGAAATCCGACAGAACTGCTCTGTGGGCTGGCCCGGGTCTCCCGCCCGGCCGGCCCGCGGCCCACAATGCTGCGAGCGCCGCTCACCTTTCCGGTGTTCGGCCCGCACCCCGGGTGGCCGAGCCGTCCGGCCGGGCCGGCGGCGTGCCCAGCATCACTCCCGCCCCCAAGGGGTGCCGGGTGGGCCGCGTCGCCCCTCACCCCCCTGACGCGGCCGGCCCGCCCGGCGCTCGCTCCGACCGGCGTAGCCTGCAAGCCGCAGCTTCGTGGGGAGGAGGCGAGAGATGACGGACCGGGTGGCACGCGACCGTGGCGCCGGACAGGCCGGCGACCGGGCATCCAGGACACGCGCCTGGGCCGCGCCGGTACGCGCCATGTCCCGCATCCTCAACGCCGACGGCTCCCCGCGTACGCCCCAGCCGGCCCGCCCCGGCCGCAGCGGGATCGTCGACTGCGGGCTCTACGTCGACGGCGAGCGCCGCCCCGGCCACCCGCAGTACGCCGAAGCCCTGGCCGCCGCCCGCCGGGAACGGGACGGGTTCGTCTGGCTCGGCCTGCACGAGCCCGACCTGACCGAGATGACCGAGATCGCCGCCACGTTCGGCCTGCACGAGCTGGCCGTGGAGGACGCGGTCAAGGCCGAGCAGCGCCCCAAGCTCGAACACTTCGGCGAGACCGCCTTCCTGGCGGTACGCACCGCCCGCTACTGCGAGCACACCGAGCTGACGGAGAACTCCGAGGTGGTGGAGACCGGTCAGGTGATGCTCTTCATCGGGCCGAACTTCGTGATCAGCGTGCGGCACGGGGACGCCTGCCGGCTGTCGCCGGTCCGCGCCGACCTGGAGGAGAAGCGGGACCTGCTGCGGCAGGGGCCGTGGGCCGTCGCGTACGCGATCACCGACCGGGTGGTCGACCTCTACCTGGAGGTCGCCGACCGGCTGGAGGACGACCTCGACGTGCTGGAGGCGGACGTCTTCGACCGGCAGAGCAGCGGCCGGATCCAGCGGATCTACCAGATGAAGCGGGAACTGGTCGAGTTCAAGCGGGCGGTGGTGCCGTTGCAGCGACCGCTGCTCACCCTCACCTCCCAGGCCAACCGCACGGTGCCCCACGAGGTGCGGCGCTACTTCCGGGACGTGCAGGACCACCTCAGCCGCTCGGTCGAGCAGGTGAACTCCTACGACGACCTGCTCAACTCGATCCTCCAGGCCCGGCTGGCCCAGGTCACCGTCGACCAGAACAACGACATGCGCAAGATCGCCGCCTGGGCCGCCATCGGCGCGGTGTGGACGGCGATCGCCGGCATCTACGGCATGAACTTCGACAACATGCCCGAGCTGAAATGGACGTACGGCTATCCGGGCATCTGGGCCGTCAACCTGGTCCTGTCGTTCGTGCTCTACCGCTGGTTCCGCCGCAACGGCTGGCTCTGACCGCGAGCCGACCGGCGGGGCGCGGAAGCGCCGGTCACGCGGGGCGTACCCGCGTGACCGGCGCTGCTCCGACGGCCGGCCGGTGCCGGCTCAGCGGCGACCGCTGGCCTTCGCGGCGCTCCGGCCGTTCTGCGCGGCCTTCGTGACGTCGTCGGCCGGGCGGCCGGTGACGTCCCGGGCACCCTCGGCCACCGAGGGAACCTCGCTGTTCGGGTGGATCACCGGGTCACCGGCCGGCGGGGTGGTCGACGCGCTGCTGCCGTCGGCCACGGCCGAACTGCCGACGCCGGTCGGGCCGGCCTGGGTCACCTTCGCGGTCGGCTCCGGCGTCTCCACCACGATCGTGTCCACGTCCTCCCGCATCGGCTCCAGCGTGCCCTGACCGGTCGCGCCGAGCGTGCCGGTCGGGTCGTACTCGGCCCACTCCTGCTGCTCGCGGCGGCGACGCACGGCCATCGCGCCGGCCAGGCCGGCGACGGTGCCGGCGATCAGCAGGCCGGCGGTCATGCCCCGCGACCTGCGCTGCTTCTTCTTTCCGGGCTTCATGTTCTTCGCCTTCTTCGTCATCGCGGCCTGCTTCGCCGCCGCCACCCTGCGACCGGAGAGCGCCTTGCCCGCGGCCTCCGCCCGCGCCTGGCGCACGGCCAGGAGCACCGGGGCGAGCGCGGCGGCGCTCGACGCGACGCCGCTGGACGCCCGGTCCCGGACCATGACCGCGGTGGGCGCGACGGCGACCCGGGCTGCCTGGACCCGCGGGCCGACCGTGGCACCGGCACCCTTCGCCGCGTACGAGGCGGCCTGCCTCAGGTGATCGATGCCCTGGTTCAACTCGGTCCTGGCGAGCTGGCCCTGGGTCTTGCGCCGCCCGATTCGAAACACGGTCCCACCTCCTGGGAGTTGTCCTTCGTCATCCTCCACCTTCGGATGCCTCCGCATGGCCAGATCGGGCACATGGGAGGATCCGCAAGGAACTGACCAACGAGTGAGGAGTACCCGTGGCCGAGGCTGTCTACGCCACCCTGCACACCAACGCCGGCCCGATCCGGCTGGAGCTCTTCCCGAACCACGCGCCGAAGACCGTCCGCAACTTCGTGGAACTGGCCGAGGGCAACCGCGAATACATCGACCCCCGTACCGGCCAGCCCGGTAGCGGGCCATACTTCGACGGCACCATCTCGCACCGCGTGATCAGCGGATTCATGGTCCAGATGGGTGACCCGACCGGCACCGGTCGCGGCGGCCCGGGCTACAAGTTCGCCGACGAGTTCCACCCCGAGCTGCGCTTCGACCGGCCGTACCTGCTGGCCATGGCGAACGCCGGGCCGGGCACGAACGGCTCGCAGTTCTTCATCACGGTGTCGCCGACGCCACACCTGAACAACCGGCACACCATCTTCGGTCAGGTGGCCGACGAGCAGTCGGTGAAGGTCGTCGACTCGATCGCGAACACCCCGACCGGGCCGAGCGACCGGCCGCTCCAGGACGTGGTGATCGAGCGGGTCGAGATCGAGCGGCAGCAGTCCTGAGCGTCGCGCGGGTACCTTTGCTCGCATGACTGAGCGCTCCGGGCCGGCAGGCGACGCCACCGAGGGGCCGGTGCCGACCACCCCGGTCTGCTACCGGCACCCCGACCGGGAGACCTACCTCCGGTGCACCCGCTGCGATCGGCCGATCTGCCCCGAGTGCATGCGCGACGCCTCCGTCGGACACCAGTGCCCGGAGTGCGTCGCCGAGGGACGCCGCAGCGTGCGGCCGGCGCGTACCGCCTTCGGTGGCGGTGCCGCCGGCCGCGAGGGCTATGTCACCAAGGCCCTCATCGGGCTGAACGTGCTGGTGATGGTGCTCTCCGTCATCTCCGCTCGGAGCGGGAACGCGATCGCCGGCGGCGGCCTCGGCGGCCTGATGGGCGGCGGGACGCCGTTGACCGAGTGGGGCGCGGTGCTCGGCCTGGCGCGCTTCCCCGACGACAGTGTCGGCGGCGTGGCCGACGGCCAGTGGTATCGACTGGTCACCGCCATGTTCCTGCACTACGGCGTGCTGCACCTGCTGTTGAACATGTGGGCGCTCTGGGTGCTCGGCCGGACGCTTGAGGCGGTGCTCGGGCCGCTGCGCTTCCTGGCGCTCTATCTGCTCGCCGGGCTCGGCGGCAACGTGGCGGCCTACGTCTTCACCGAGCCGAACCGGTTCACCGCCGGCGCGTCGACCGCCATCTTCGGCCTGTTCGCCGCGATCTTCGTGATCATGCGCCGGATGGGTCGGGACACCTCGGCGATCGTGCCGATCCTGGTGATCAACCTGATCTTCACGTTCACCGTGCCGAGCATCTCGGTGGCCGGGCACCTCGGCGGCCTGGTGGTCGGCGCGGTGGTGGCGCTGGTGCTGGCGTACGCCCCACGGTCCCGGCGGACCGCGTTCCAGGTGGCGGGTGGCGCGATCGTGCTCGTCGCTCTGATCGGCATGGCCCTGGTCCGCACGGCCGCGCTCACCGGCTGATCCCGCCCCGGTTTGGTCGGTCGTTTCGTCGATCTTGGACTTGTGGTGCCATGGGATGTCGGTTTGGGACCGTTATCGGAGGTGCCACAAGTCCAAGATCGGTTTTGCCGTCCGAGACCTTGCAGGCAGGTGGCCCTCTCCTTCGAGTTGCCTCGTTTCTTGCGGATAAATAGGTGCAAGATGGTCGGCTCTCCGGCGATTCTCGGGCGCAGAAGGGGTGAGCGGCGATCGTAGGCCGATGATCGACACCAGTTCGATGAAGTGGTGGCATCGACGGTGGTCTGATACCGCCACTTCACCGAACTGGTGTCCGGCCACCTGGGCCACCCCGGCCACCCGAGCCACCGGGGGCGGCACGACGGGACGGGGCCCAGCGGGGCGGGGAGTCAGTGCGCGGCGGGGCGGGCGGCGGTGAGTTCGGCGGCCACCTCGTCCAGTGGCGCGTCCAGGTCGCGGCGGCCGAACAGGTACAGCGACTCGCCCGCGTCGATCTCCAGCGTCTCGGCGGTCAACCCGCGACGGCTGCGCCGGTCCAGCCGGATCGACTCCACGGCGGCCCACGGCAACCGGCGACGGCCGGCATATCCGCGGATCACGGTGAGCCCGTCCGGGTCGACGGCCAGCCGGACCGGCGCGACGATGTCGCGCAGCGCCCAGGCGAGCAGGCCGACGGCGACCGCCCCGGCCAGCGCCGGCCGGACCGGGTCCCCGGCGGCCAGGAGCAGGCCCAGCGCGGCCAGGGCGAGCGCGCCGAGCGCCTTGACCAGCGGAAGCGCCCGCGGCACCCGCCACTGCCGGGCCGGTGACGGCTGTGGATCCATCCGCCCAGCATGCCAGCCGTGACCGCGGGAGCGCGGGGGAGGACGACCGGTCGGCCAGCACGTAGGATCGGAGCAAGCGAGGTTACCCAGGAGTAGACATGAGTGACGCGGTCATCGTCGGCGCGGTTCGTACCCCGGTCGGGCGGCGCAAGGGGAGCCTCGTCGGCGTGCACCCGGTCGACCTGTCGGCACACGTGCTGCGCGCGCTTGCCGAGCGCACCGGCATCGATCCCGGCCAGGTGGACGACGTGGTGTGGGGCTGCGTGTCGCAGGTCGGGGAGCAGTCGTGGAACGTGGCCCGCAACGCGGTGCTCGCCGCCGGTTGGCCGGAGTCGGTCCCCGGCACCACCGTCGACAGGCAGTGCGGGTCGAGTCAGCAGGCGCTGCACTTCGCCGCGGCGACCGTTCTCTCCGGGCAGGCCGACCTGGTCGTGGCCGGCGGCGTCGAGTCGATGACCCGGGTGCCGATGGGGTCCAGCGTGGCCGGCGGGATGCCGTTCAGCGCCGCGATCCTGGACCGCTACCGCGGGGTGGAGGGCGTCGCCGAGGACTCCGCGTTGCCGTTCAACCAGGGCGTCGGGGCCGAGCTGATCGCGCAGCGGTGGCGCTTCTCCCGCACCCAGCTCGACGAGTTCGCGCTGGCCAGCCACGAGAAGGCGGCAGCCGCGCAGGATGCCGGCGCGTTCGACCCCGAGCTGGCCCCGGTGCCGCTCGCCGACGGCGGCAAGTTCGCCGCCGACGAGGGCATCCGCCGGGACACGTCGCTGGCCAAGCTCGGCGAGCTGGCCACCCCGTTCCGCGCCGACGGGGTGGTGACCGCCGGGTCGGCGTCGCAGATCTCCGACGGCGCCGCCGCGCTCGCGGTGACCACCGCCGAGTGGGCCAGCCGGCACGGCCTGCGCCCGCTGGCCCGGGTGCACACCGCCGTGGTCGCCGCCGACGATCCGGTCACCATGCTCACCGCCCCGATTCCGGCCACCGCGAAGGCGCTGCGCCGCGCGGGGCTGGGCATCGAGGAGATCGGGGTGTACGAGGTGAACGAGGCGTTCGCCCCGGTGCCGCTGGCCTGGCTCGCGGAGACCGAGGCGGACCCGGAGCGGCTCAACCCGCGTGGCGGGGCGATCGCGCTCGGCCATCCGCTCGGTGGGTCCGGCGCACGGATCATGACGACGATGCTCCAGCACATGCGGGACAACGGCATCCGTTACGGCCTGCAGACCATGTGCGAGGGTGGCGGCATGGCCAACGCCACGATCGTCGAGTTGCTCTGAGCGAGGAGCCGACACCCGCGGCCCGGGTGGAAGTTCCAGAAGTCGGGCGTGACCCATATCACCCCAGGTCAACCGCTCGTTGGACCGGGTATGGACGTGTTCTCGCGTACGTTCCTTCCGGCCGCCGCCGAGACCGGCCTGGCGCTCCAGACCGCCACCCGCCACATGCCGGTGTTCCGCCGGTGCGTCGGCTCCGGCGACGCCACCATCCTGGTCACCCGGTGCCGCCGACCGGAGCATCCGGCCGGCGGCGAATACCTGATGCTCCTCACCCACCGCCGGCTGGTGGTGACCCGGCAGACCCGGGTGTTGCACCGGCTGCGCCTGCACCTCAACACCGAGCTGCGGGAACTCAGCAACGTCACGTGGAGCCCGGACCCGCGGGCGCACCGGCTGGAGTTGGCGGCCACCGCCATCGACGGGGTACGCGAGCGGTTTCTCATCCACACCCACCACCCCAGGGGGGTGTGGCAGCTCGACGCGCTGCTCCACCACGCCTTCCGGACCCGGCTGCGGACGCCGGCGGAACGACTTGTCGCCACCATCGGTGACGCGCCGGCCGGCAACCGGCCCGCCGTGTTCCGCCCGGCGCCGGCCCGCTGACATTCTCCTTACCGAACCCGAACATGTCCCTGACGGTCCGGTGGGCGGCCGGTCGGTCATCATGGGCCGGTGACCGCCGCCGACGCGCAGCGCGGGCTCGTCCTCGTGGTCGAGGACGAACCCGCCATCGCCGACCTGGTCCGGCTCTACCTGACCCGGGACGGCTTCGGCGTACACCTGGAACGGGACGGCACGGCCGGGCTGGCCGCCGCGCGGCGGCTGCGCCCGGTGGCCTGCGTGCTCGACATCGCGCTGCCCGGCCTGGCCGGCACCGAGATCTGCCGGCGGCTGCGCGCGGCCGGTGACTGGACGCCCGTCATCTTCCTCACCGCGCGCGACGACGAGGTGGACCGCGTGGTCGGCCTGGAGCTGGGCGCGGACGACTACGTCACCAAGCCGTTCAGCCCGCGTGAGCTGGTCGCCCGGGTGCGGGCCGTGCTGCGCCGCACCGCCGGCACGCCGCCCGAGCAGCCGCGGGTGCTCGGCGCGGTGACGCTCGACCCGGCCCGCCGGGCGGTGACCGCCGGCGGGGTTCCGGTGCAGCTCACCTCCACCGAGTTCGACCTGCTGGCCCACCTGATGGCCCGTCCCGGCCGGGTCTTCACCCGGGAGGAGCTGCTGGCCGCCGTCTGGGGTTACGTGGCGCACGGCGGCACCCGGACCGTGGACGTGCACGTGGCGCAGGTCCGGGCGAAGCTCGGCCCGGTCAGCGTGATCCGCACCCACCGTGGCGTCGGGTACGCGGCAGATGCGTGAGCAGCACACGGTGGCGTTGCCGATCGTCCGGCCCGGCCCCGCCGCGCCGCCGGCCCGCCGCTGGTACGGCCACACCCTGACCGCCCGCGCGGTGCTCGTCACCTGCGCGGTCGCGCTGGTGTCGGTGCTCGTCACCGCGCTTGTCGCGGTCCCGCTGGCGGTGCGCGGCGTGGAGCGCCGGGATCAGGCCGCGCTCGCCGCGCAGGCCCGGCTCGCCGCCGACGTGCTGCGGGTCCGCACGGTGCGCCAGCGCGACGGCGCCGGGGACCGGCTCATCCGGCAGCTCCGCCAGCAGCAGATCGAGGTGTACGTGCTCCGGGGCGGCCAGGTCGACCGGAGTGGGCTGCCCGCGCCGCTCGTCGCCCGGGTGGCCGCCGGCGGCAACGTCTCCGGCCGGCGGCTGGTCGACGGGGAACGCCGGCTGGTCGAGGCGCGGGCGCTGCCCGGCGGCGACGGGGTGGTGCTCACCCGGGCGGTCACCGCCGGACCCTGGCGGCAGGTGCTGCGCGGGCTGTGGCTGCCGCTGCTGGCCGGCCTCGCCGCCGGGGCCGCCGCCGGGCTGCTGCTCGCCCGCCGGCTGGCCCGGCCGATCCGGGTCGCGGCCGACGCCGCCGGACGGCTGCGCGCCGGTGACCGGGCGGTCCGGGTGCCGGTCGAGCCGCCCGACGAGGTGGCCGATCTGGCGTACGCGCTCAACGGGCTGGCCGCCGCGCTCGCCACGAGCGAGGGCCGGCAGCGGGAGTTCCTGCTCTCCGTCTCGCACGAGTTGCGGACCCCGCTCACCGCGATCCGCGGCTACGCCGAGGCGCTCGCCGACGGCGTCATCGGCGCGGACGCGGTGCCGGCGACCGGCCGGACCGTGCTCGCCGAGGCCGAGCATCTGGACCGGTTGGTGAGCGACCTGCTCGCGCTGGCCCGGCTGGAGGCCGCGGACTTCCCGCTCGAACCGGGTCCGGTGGACCTGACCCGGGTCGTCGCCGACGCCGAGCGCACCTGGTTCGACAGGTGCGCGGCGGTCGGGGTGCCGTTCCGGGTGGAGACGCCGGGCGCGCCGGTGCCGGCGTACACCGATCCGGGACGGATCCGGCAGGTGGTGGACGGGCTGTTGGAGAACGCGCTGCGCGTCGTACCCCCGGGGGCGCCCGTGGTGCTCGCGGTCCGGCCGGCGGGCGCGGGCCCGGCGGCCGGCGGGGTCCTGGAGGTCCGCGACGGCGGGCCCGGTTTCACCGACGACGACCTGGCGGTGGCGTTCGAACGCGGCGCGCTGCACCAGCGGTACCGGGGGGTGCGCAAGGTGGGCAGCGGGCTCGGGCTGGCGCTCGCCGCCGGGCTGGTGCGCCGGTTGGGCGGCGACATCGCCGCCGGGCACGCTCCGGAGGGCGGCGCGGCCTTCGCCGTCCGGCTGCCCGCGGATCCTTACCTGGCCCGAACATCGGCCTGACGCTGCGCGCGCGTCGCCGGGGGATGCTGACGTCACCACCGACGAGAGGAACACCGATGGCACGTCAGCGAATCGTCACCGGCGCCACCGCACTGCTCGCCGCCGCCGCGCTCGGCCTCGCCGGCTGCGGCGCGGCACAGTCCGGCGTCGGCGCGGCCGGGGAGAGCGCGGTCGAGGTGGCCGCCGCCATGGGCGTGGACGGGCAGGCGCTGGCCGCGCTCGGCGTCGACCCGGCCGACCTGGACGTCGACCCGGTCGCGGCCCCGGCCCCGTCGGGCTCCGCCACGCCGGAGGCCGGACCCAAGCGGAAGGGGGACCGGGCCCAGGAGTGGCGCAAGCGGCACCGGGCCCGGGTGCTGCTGCGCAAGAACCGGCTGCACGGCGAGGTCGTGGTGCAGACCAAGGAGAACGGGACGAAGACCGTCGCCGTCCAGCGCGGGGCGGTGACCGCGATCGACGCGACGTCGGTGACCGTGAAGTCCACCGACGGTTTCACCATGACGTGGACGTTCGACGAGAAGCTGCGGGTGGTCGAGCACCGCGCCACGATCCGGTCGACCGACGTGAAGGTCGGGACGACGGTCGGCGTGGCCGGGACGAAGGAGGGCGACAAAGGGAAGGCCCGGCTCATCGTGGTGCCCCTCAAGCAGCAGTAGGGTGGGCGGGCTGCTGTGACCTGACGAGCCCGCCAGGCTACGCTAAGCCCCGACTTGCCATCGCCTCCGTGGAGAACCCGTGAAGCTCTCGATCCTCATGCCGGTCTACAACGAGGAAGAACGCATCGCGGATGCGCTCAAGCAGGCGTTGGCGGTTGACTATCCGTGCGAGATCGAGCTCGTCGTCGTGGACGACGGCAGCCGGGACGGCACCGGCGAGGTGCTCGGCCGGGTCGACGACGCCCGGCTGCGGGTGATCACCCACCAGCGCAACGCCGGCAAGGGCGCGGCCATCAAGACCGCCGTGGACAACGCCGAGGGCCAGTACATGGTCATCCTCGACGCCGACCTCGAATACGACCCGCAGGACATCCCGCGCCTGCTGCAACCGGTGCTCGACGGGCACGCCACCGTGGTCTACGGCAACCGCACCTTCGGCAGCCACAGCTCCTACAGTTTCTGGTACGTGATGGGCAACAAGGGCGTCACGCTGGCCGCCAACATGCTCTACAACTCCTACATCGGCGACCTGGAGACCTGTTTCAAGCTGATGCCGTTGGAGCTCTACCGCTCGCTCCAGGTGCGCTCGCGGGGCTTCGGCATGGAGGCCGAGGTCACCGGCAAGCTCCTCCGCCGGCGCATCCGCCCCTACGAGGTGCCGATCAGCTACCGCGCCCGGGGTCGCGAGGAGGGCAAGAAGATCACCTGGAAGGACGGCGTCGAGGCGATCTGGATCCTGGCCCGCGAGCGCGCCCGCCGCCGCCCGGCCGCCGCCACCCGCTGACCCGCACGACCGAGGACCCCGCACCGTCGCCGGTGCGGGGTCCTGTCGTGTCGCGAGCGGTGTGGGGTCTCCTGTCGTGTCGGCGGTCAGCCGGTCGGGTCGAGGAATGCGTCGACCGAGCGTCGCAGGCCGCTCTCGTCCAGCCCGTGCCAGCGGTCGTGGTCCTCCGGAGTGCCGTAGCGGCGCAACTCCGCCCGGCCCACGCCGAGGGAGAGCAGCCGGTGCGGCCGGTCGGCAAGCGCCTCCGCCACCACCCGGGCCGAGGTGCCGGCCAGGTACGGCTCGACCAGGATCACCTCGGCGCCGGCGAGCGCCCGCAGCCCGGCGGTGTCGAACGGCCGCGGCCGGTGGGTGTAGGCCACCGTGACCGGCCGGTCGGCCACCGCGCGCAGCGCGGCGTCCAGCACCGGCCCGACCGCCACCAGCAGCGCCGCCCCCGGCCCGGCGTCGCGGACCACCCGCAGGCCACCCGCCTCCGGGTACGCGAGCGCGTTGCGGGCGGTGGACAGTCGCAGGTACGCCGGGTCCCGCCCGCACACCGCGTCGCGCAGCAGCGGGCGTACCTCGTCGGGGTGGCCGGGCACGTGCACGGTCCACCCGTCGAGCGTGTCGACAAGTGCCACGTCGGCCGGCGCGAGGTGGGTGCGTCCGGCCGCCGCCCGGTCGTACGAGGCGCCGATGCTCACCAGCACCGCACCGACGCCCTGGTGGTCGAGGTCCAGCTTGATCTGCTCGTACGCGCGCTCGACCAGGAACGGTGCGTAGCTGTGCACGATCGGCCGCTGCCCGGTCAACGCCAGCCCGCCGGCCACGCCGATCATGAGCTGTTCCCGAATCCCGACGTTCACCACCCGGCCCGGGTACCTGGTGGCGGCCGGGGCGAACGCGGCGGCGGAGATGTCCGCCAGCACGAGCACGCTGCGGGGATCCGCAAGCACCTCCTCGGCGCTCGACACGAACACGTCGCGCATGGTCATGGCGTCACTTCCCGTCGGCGACGGCCGCGACGACGACGTGCGGCCGGTGGTGGTCGTGCCCGGTCAGGGCGGCGTGCAGGGCGTCGTGGTGGTGGCCGTCGACGGTGGCGGCGGTCCACCCGTTGACGGTGAACCGGCTGGCCGCGCCGCCGGGCCAGCCGTACGTGGCGGAGCGGTTGTCCACCACGATCGCGGTCAGGTTGCCCAGCCCGGTCGCGCCCGCGTAGGCGATCGCCTCGTGGTTGGCGCCCTCGTCCAGTTCGGCGTCGCCGAGCAGCACGTACACCCGGGGGTCGGTGCGTCCCTGGGCGCGTAGGCCGAGCGCGACGCCCACGCCCAGTCCGAGCCCGTGGCCGAGCGAGCCGGAGCCCACCTCCACGCCGGGCACCAACGTCCGGTCCGGGTGGTCGCCGAGCCGGCTCGCCGGGCCGCCCTGGTCGTCCAGCCACTCGACCGGTACGAAGCCCCGGGCGGCGAGCAGCGCGTAGTAGCCGGCGACCGCGTGCCCCTTGGAGAGCAGGAACCGGTCCCGGTCGGGATCGTCCACGGTGGCCGGGGTGATCCGCAGCACCCGGTCGTAGAGGACCTGGAGCACGTCGAGCGTCGAGTACACGTTCGGGCCGAACTCGCGGCCGGCGCGTACCCGATCCAGCAGCGTGGCCAACTCGGTGGCGGTGGTCGTCGTCATGCCGATAGCCTCGAACCTCAACCGAACTTCACCTCAAGGTCCTGTGATGCACGAGGCAACCCTGACCATCGGCCAGCTCGCCGACCGCAGCGGCGTGGCCCCCTCCGCGTTGCGCTACTACGAGCGGCTCGGCCTGATCCACGCCGCGCGCACCGGCGGCAACCAGCGCCGCTACGCCCGCACCGAGCTGCGCCGGGTCGCCTTCATCCGGATCTCCCAGCAGGTCGGCGTCTCGCTCGACGAGATCCGGGAGGCGCTCGACTCGCTGCCCGCCGGGCGTACCCCCACCCCGGAGGACTGGGCCGCGCTGTCCCGGGCCTGGCGGGACCGGCTGGACGAGCGGATCCGGCTGCTCGGCAAGCTCCGCGACGACCTGGACGGCTGCATCGGCTGCGGTTGCCTGTCGTTGCAGCGCTGCACGCTCTACAACCCCGCCGACTCGCTCGCCGCCGAAGGACCCGGCGCGCGTCTCGTGCTGCCCCGGGACTGAGGCGTCACCGCACCAGCAGCACCTTGCCCAGGTGGTCGTTCGTCTCCACCAGCCGGTGCGCGTCGGCGGCGTCGGCCAGGCCCACCCGCGCGTGCACCACCGGCCGGACCCGGCCCGCCGCCACGAGCGGCCACACCTGTTCGCGTACGCCCCGGGTGATCGCCGCCTTCTCGGCGAGCGGCCGGGAGCGCAACGCGGTCGCGTGCACCGAGGCCCGCTTCGCCAGCAGCATCCCGAGGTCGAGTTCGCCCTTCCGGCCGCCCTGCATGCCGATCACCACGAGCCGCCCGCCGGTCGCCAGCGCCGCCACGTTCCGGGGCAGGTAGGACGCGCCCATGATGTCCAGGATCACGTCCGCGCCGCGCCCGCCGGTCACCCGGCGTACCTCTTCGACGAAGTCCTGCTCCCGGTAGTCGATGGTGTGCGCGGCACCCAGTGCACGCAGCCGCTCGTGCTTCGCCGCCCGCGCGGTCACCACCACCGTCGCGCCGAGCGCCACCCCGAGTTGGATCGCGAACGTGCCGATGCCGCTGCCGCCGCCGTGCACGAGCAGCGTGTCCCCCTCCGCCAGCCGGGCCAGGTCCACCACGTTCGACCAGACGGTGCAGGCCACCTCCGGCAACGCGGCGGCGTCGACCAGGTCCACCCCCGCCGGCACCGGCAGCAACTGCCCGGCCGGCACGGCCACCTGCTCGGCGTAGCCGCCGCCGGCAAGCAACGCGCAGACCTCCTGCCCCACCGACCAGCCGGTCACGTCGGCGCCGAGCGCCCGGACCGTCCCCGAGCACTCCAACCCGGGGTACGCGGGCGCGCCCGGCGGCGGCGGATAGTGGCCCTGCCGTTGCAGCAGGTCGGCCCGGTTGACCGCGCTGGCCCGCACGTCGACCACCACCTCGCCGGGGCCGGGCTCGGGATCGGGGACCTCGGCCCAGACGAGCGCCTCGGGTCCGCCGGGTTCGCTGATCGTGATCGCACGCATGGCACAGTCTTACCCGATCCGCGGTTCATGGCAGACTAGGCGCGGTCGCGTACCCCTCGTGGGAGCGCGCCGGGAGGGTTCGCCTAGTGGCCGATGGCGCTGGTCTTGAAAACCGGTAAGGCAGCGATGTCTTCGTGGGTTCGAATCCCACACCCTCCGCCCGCGACACCCAGGAGGCAGCGGTGACGGACGCGGCGGTGGCCGACTTGACGGCCGAGCCGGCCTCAACGAGCCGAAGGTCCGCGTGGTCAATTGGTGAAGAAGAGCCCGCACGCCGAGTCGCTGCGGTGGCGTGGCTCGCCGACCCGGATCCGCTGGTCGCGAGCGCCGGCTGGGCACTGACCACGGAACGGGTGGCGCGGAGACCGGCCGGGCTCGACCTGCCCGGCCTGCTCGACGTCATCGAGGCGGAGATGCGGGACGCCCCGGACCGCCTCCAGTGGGCGATGAACCACTGCCTGGCCCAGATCGGGATCGAGCACGCGGCGCTGCGCGCCCGGGCGGTCGACATCGGGGAGCGCCTGGCGGTGCTCAGGGACTATCCGACGCCGCCGGGCTGCACGTCCCCGTACGCGCCGGTCTGGATCACCGAGATGGTGCGCCGGCAGCACGACAGCGGGGTATGAAGGGGCGCAGGACATTTTCCCGCGCACCCGGAAGGACCCGTTTCGATGACCCTGGAACGACCGATCGCCCCGGACCCGTACGAGCTGCTGCCGACCGTGCCGTCGTTCGACCTGACGAGCGACGACGTGCACAACGGCGAGCCGATGGACGCCCGGTACGCGCACGACAGCGCCGGCGGTGAGAACGTCTCGCCGCACCTGTCCTGGTCGGGTTTCCCGGCCGAGACGAAGAGCTTCGTGGTCACCTGCTTCGACCCGGACGCCCCGACCGGCAGCGGCTTCTGGCACTGGGTGCTCGTGGACGTGCCCACCTCGGTCACCGAGCTGCCCACCTCGGTGCGGGAGGCCGACCTCGGCGGCGCGTTCAGCATCCGCAACGACTACGGCGACACCGGCTACGGCGGCGCCGCGCCGCCGCCGGGGGACCGCCCGCACCGGTACGTCTTCGCGGTGCACGCGGTCGACGTGGAGCGCCTCGGTGTGGGCGGGGAGGCCACCCCGGCCTACGTCGGCTTCAACCTCGCGTTCCACACCCTGGCCCGAGCCGTGATCCGCCCGACGTACCAGCTCAAGGACTGAGGTGTAAGGCGGGGGCCCTTCTTAACAGGTAGGTGTTAAGAAGGGCCCCCGCCTATACCGAAAACGTTAAGCGGGGCCCCCGCCTTACACCCGGGCCACCGCGAACACGGACTGGCCGAACGGGGGGCGCAGCCGCTGCTCGGCGGCCTTGGTGGCGGGCAGCACGAGCGTGTCGTAGACCTTCACCATCGGGCCCTCCTTCGGCATCAGCCGGAAGACCTTGGTGGCCATGAAGTAGCCGATCAGGCCGAGCGCGTTCGCGTAGTGGATCTTCTCGACGGTGAGCCCGGCGTCGGTCATCGCCGTGGCGAGCGTCTTCTTGGTGTAGCGCCGGACGTGCCCGGTGGCGATGTCCGCCGGGCCCATGGCGAACTGGAACGCCGGCACGATGATGATCACCGCGCCGCCGGGGCGGACCAGGTCGCGCATGCTGCGGAGCGCGCCCACGTGGTCGTCGATGTGTTCCAGCACGTTGTACGACACGGCGGCGCTGTAGTCGCCGCGCTCGGTGTGGGGCAGCAGCATCTGCCGGACCTCGACGCCGGGGTGCTCGGCCAGCCGCTCCTTGAGCTTGACGAGTCGGTCCGGGTCGGCCTCGGTGGCGGTGATCCGGGGGATGCGCTCGATCCATTCGAGGGCGTAGTCGCCCAGGCCGCTGCCGATCTCGATGGGGTTGTCACCGAGGTAGGGCAGGGCCAGCTCGACGAACCAGCGACGGTGGTTGACGGCTGTGGCCAGGCCTTCGAGCACCTCCGCCTGGACGCGCTGATCCCCAGTGATTTCTGCCATGCGTCGATTCCTCACGATATTCCTGACCCGCGCCTGGACCGTCAGAGTCAACCATCTGGATGGCTGAGGCGAAAATCGGGGCACCGGGGGTGGCCGAATTGCGGTCGGGTGGGGCACGTGATCGGCGGTCGGCGAACTCGGCACATACTACGTGAGTCCTCGGAAAATGTCACGGGGCCGTCATAAACTGACTACGCTCTGAAATGTTATGACTACTCCGCAATCGGGCGCGGATCCTCGGCCGGGGCGGCGTGCCGACGTGCTCGCCGTGCTCAGCTTCGTGCTGCTCGCGTTCTGGGTGACGGCCCGGCTCTGGGCGGACCCGGCGAACGGCGTACGGGACAATCGCACCGATCAGGCGCAGTTCGAATGGATGATGGCGCACGGTGCGCGCGTCGTCACGGATTTCGCCTATCCCTTTACCTCCGACCGCATGAATGTGCCGGACGTCGTCAATTTGATGGCGAATACGTCCGTATTATCCATTTCGCTGCCCCTGTCGCCGGTCACGGTGTGGTGCGGACCGCGCTGGTCGTTTCTCATTTTCCTCACCTTCGGCCTCGCCGCCACCGGAGCCGCCTGGTATTTCCTGCTCTCCCGGGTGGTCGTCGGCGCCCGGGGCCCGGCCTGGCTGGGTGCCGGCTTCTGCGCGTTCGCGCCGGCCATGGTGTCGCACGCCAACGCCCACCCCAACATCGTCAGCCAGTTCGTGGTGCCGCTGATCATCTGGCGGACGCTCCGACTGGCGCAGCCCGGCCGCTGGCTACGCAACGGGCTGCTGCTCGGCCTGGTGATCGTCTGGCAGTCCTTCCTCAACCTGGAGATCCTGCTGATGACCGCCATCGGCCTGGGCGTGGTGGTGCTGGCGCTCGCCCTCGGGCGGCCCGCGCTGCGGTCGGCGGCCCGACCCTTCGCCGCCGGCCTCGGGGTGGCCGCCGTGGTGGCCGGGGCGCTGCTCGCGTACCCGCTCCACGTGCAGTTCGCCGGCCCCGGCGCGTACTCCGGGCTCTCCACCCTGATCCGGGGTTACTCCACCGACCTCGCCGCCTACCTCGCGTGGTCCCGGGAGTCGGTGGCCGGCGACGCCCGGGGCAGCGCCCCGCTCGTCAAGAACGCCACCGAGGAGAACGCCTTCTTCGGCTGGCCGCTCGTGGTGCTCGTCGCCGCGCTCGTCTGGTGGCTGCGCCGGAACGCGGTGGTGCTCGGGTTGGCCGCGGTCGGGGTGGTGTTCGGTCTCTTCTCGCTCGGTCGGGAGATCCACTTCGACGGACGGGACACCGGCGTTCCCGGCCCCTGGGCCGCGTTGGAGAACCTGCCGGTCCTGCACTCGGTGGTGCCCACCCGCTGGTCGCTCGCGCTCACCCCGATCATCGGCGTGCTGCTGGCGCTCGGCGCCGAGCGGGCGCGGCGGTTGGCCCACCGGCATCCGGCCGCGCGGGGCCAGATCCGCTTCGCCACCGGCACCGTGCTCGCCATGGCGCTGCTGCCGATCCTGCCCACCCCGCTGCCCGCCACGCGCCTGGACCCGACGCCGGCGTTCGTCACCTCCGGGGCATGGCGGCCCTACGTGGCCGGCGGGCGGAGCATCGTCACGCTGCCGCTGCCCGACACCACCTACGCGGTCCCGCTGCGCTGGTCCGCCGAGACCCGCCTGGAGATGCCGCTGGCCCGGGGCTACTTCCTCTATCCGGACACCCGTCCGGGCGCCGACCGGGTCGCGCTCTTCACCGCGCCGCCGCGCCCCACGAGCATGTTCTTCGAGACGGTACGACGCACCGACGCGGTCCCGCCGATCACCCCGGCGGACCGGCTGGCCGCCGTCGACGACCTGCGCTGGTGGCGGACCGGGGCGGTGATCCTCGACCCCCGGCTGCGGCAGGCCGAGTCGCTGCGCCGGGCGATGACCGCACTGACCGGGATCACCCCGACCCGCACCGGCGGAATCTGGCTGTGGGACGTGCGCCCACTCCTCGACTGACCGACGGTCAGCGGACGCAGCAGCCCTGGCAGACCTTCGGCCGGGGCAGCGTGAAGGCGAGGCAGCAGGTGCGCCGCTGCACGGTCGGCTCGCCGGTCGGGCCGGGCACCAACTCGACCAGGTCGGCCAGGTCGAGCGCGTCGAGCAGCGCGCCGACGGCCGCCGCGCTCGGACCGGGCAGCACGTCCGCGGCGCGCAGGATGCCGTGCGCGATGCCGGAGGCGACCGAGCCGAGCAGCGTACGGGTGCCGATCCGCACCTCACCCTGGATGGCGGCGATCAGCGGGGCGAAGTGGGCGTCGAGCAGCGTGGCGCGCAGCGCGTCGAGCAGCGCGGCCTCGTCGGCGACCACGCGGACGCCCGGCGCGCCGGCGAGCGCCAGCGGGTCGCCGGGCAGGACGGCCACCGGGGTGCCGGCGCGCAGGCCCAGGGTGAGCAGTTGGTGGTGGTCCTCGAAGTGCACGAGCACGGTCGCCGGGTCGAGCAGCGGAACCCGCCGCGCCGAGGCCCAGCCGAGCACGGCCGGCAACGCGGTCCAGTAGCTGTAGGACTTCCAGGCGAGCGCGGCGCAGGCGTGCGGGGTGCCACCCCAGCGCCGGCCGGCGGCGGTCAGGAACGCGGGGAGCAGGGTGCCGTCGATCAGGTGGGTGGCCGGCGCCCAGCGGTCGAGCTCGTCGCGGACCAGCAGGCCGGGCGCGAGCCCGGGCAGGTCGTCGGTGCCGAACATGGCGCGCAGGGTGGCCGTCACCGGGGCGAACGGGCTGGCGACGTCGCGCGCCGGCATCACCGCAGTCACCTGGCCGTCCCCTGTCTGGTCGCCCGTCGGCCGGCGCGTGCCGTCGACCGAAGCTAAGGCTAGCCTAACCACAGGACCGGGTGGAGGAAAAGTGGTGCCACGGATCGGTGTAGGGAGGTCCCGGTCACTCCGTCGCCGTCCGTACTACCCGGCGGGGTGGGCGGAAAACGCCGGCCGGAGCACCGCCAGGCGCGCGCAAGCATCGACGTTCACCGTTGAAATGTCAAGGTGAGTGTCGAATACGAGGCAGTTTCCGTACACGCTCGGCCACGAAACGTGAAAATGGTCTTCCCGCGTGCGAGGAAGCTGATGACCTCACCGATCGAGCGTGCCGCCGACTCGTTCGCGACCGAACTCGCCCGGCACCGGACCGGCCGAGGGCTGTCCAAGAAGCAACTGGCGACGCTGATGGGCTTCGACCCGTCCTACGTCAGCCACGTCGAAGGACGCCGGCACCGGCCCACCGAGGACTTCGCCCGCCGGGCCGAGGCCGTCCTGGAGGCCAGCGGCGCGATCTGGCAGCGCTTCCGGGAGTACGACGAACTGCGGCACAGCCGCGGCACCGGGGCGCACCGGGACCCACCCGTACCCGGCCAGTGGCTGCCACCCGGCACCGGGCTGGTGGTCGAACGCGAGGTCGCCACGCTCACCCACACCGGCGACGGCTACCACTGCGCGATCCGGCGGGAGCTCTACAACGCCGGCACCGAGCCGGTCAGCCGCTACCTGGTCCGGGTCGCCGTCGACCGCTACCCCAACGACCCGGGCCGCTCCAACCGGCACCACCGGGAGCACCCGCTCACCTTCGCCGAGCTGCAACTCGCCGCCTTCCGGGACGACGGCGGCGGGCGCGAGCCGATGCACTGGCGGGCCAAGCACGACCGGGACGCGTTCAAGGAGATCTGGCTGCTCTTCGAGAACGACGAGGGCCGTTTCCCGCTCTACCCGGGCGACCGGGTCACCATCGAGTACGCGTACCGCGTCGGCCGGGACAAGTGGGGTCCCTGGTTCCAGCGCGCCGTACGACTGCCCACCCGGCACCTCGCGGTCCGGCTCGACCTGCCCGCCGACCTCGACCCCAAGGTGTGGGGTGCGGAGACCTCGCTGTCGGCGGAGGAGGGGCCGCTGCGTACCCCGATCCAGCGCACCGTGGACGGCGACCGGGTGAGCTACGACTGGGGGACCGACGACCCGCCGCTGAACGCCCGCTACCGGTTGCAGTGGCGGTTCCGCAACCCGGAACCGGACGCCGAACCGGACAGCGCGCCCGCCGCTGAGACCCGGGTCCGCGCCAGCGACCGGATGCGCGCGGTGGGCATCCTGCAACGCGGCGACGACCTGCTCCGGCAACCCGCCCGCCAGTTCGACCTGCCGGCCGAGGAGGGGTACGCCCGGCAGGTGGTCGACCGGCTCGCCGGGATGCTGGCCCGCCTCGACGAGCTGCACCCGTTCAGCAAGGGCGTCGGCCTCGCCGCGCCGCAGCTCGGGCTGGGCTGGGCCGCCGCGCTGGTCCGGCCCGCCGACCGGGCGGCCGAGCCGGTCGTGCTGCTCAACCCCCGCGTGGTGGACGCCGCCACCGAGACCGACGAGCAGTACGAGGGCTGCCTCTCCTTCTTCGACCACCGTGGCCTGGTGCCCCGCCCGCTGCGGATCGACGTGGAACACGCCCAGTGGGACGGCAGCCGGGTCATCACGTCGTTCGAGTACGCCATGGCACGGCTGGTCGCGCACGAGATCGACCACCTGGAGGGGCGGCTCTACGTCGACCGGATGGCACCCGGCGTGCCGCTGGTGCCCGTGGAGGAATACCGCGAGACCGGCACCCCCTGGCGCTACTGACACGGCTCCGGCGCACGGGCCGGTTGCCGGACCGACCCGCGCGCCGGAAAACGGGGGGCCGGGTCGCGTGCCCCAGGGGGCGGGGGCACGCGACCCGGCTTGGGGGGAGCAAGGTCTCAGAGGGTGCCGAAGGTGTCGTACCGGATGTGGTCCGGCGGGACGTCGTCGGCGGCGAGCGCCCGCAGGGTCGCCCGGACCATGGCGGCCGACCCGGAGACGTAACAGTCGTGCGTGGTCCACGGCCCGTACCTGGCGACCACCTCGGCGAGGTCACCGTGCTCACCGGCGAAGTCCGGGTCGTCGCTGACCGAGGGCGTCACCGACAGCCACGGATAGGTCGTCACCAACTCCTCCAGCCCAGGCAGCGCGTACAGCTCGTCCGGGCGGCGGGCGCCGTAGAAGACGTGCACCCAGCGGGTCCGGTTGACCCGGGTCAGCTCCTCGACCAGCGCCTTGACCGGGGCCAGCCCGACCCCGCCCGCCACGCACAGGATGTCCCGGGTGGAGTCCGGGTCCAACGTCATCGAGCCCATCGGCGCGGCCAGCCGCAGCAGGTCGCCCGGCCTGGTCCGGCGGACCAACGCGCCGGACACCCAACCGGCGCCCCCGGCCGGCGTGCGGACGTGGAACTCCAGCACGTTCTCCTCGTTCGGGGCGTTCGCCACCGAGTACGTCCGCCACGTCTGCGGGAGGTGACGCGGCACCTCCACGCTCACGTACTGGCCCGCCTGCCAGGGCAGGGGGTCCTGGAGCGCCCGCACGGTCAACACGGCCGTGTCCGGGCCGAGCCGTTCGTGGGTCAGCACCTCCGCGTGCCAGAACGGCGGATTAACGTCGGCCTCCGCGCCGGCGAGCATCCGCGCGCTGATGCTCGCGTACGCCTCCCGCCACGCCTGGTCGTACTCCAGGCTCCAGCGGTCCCCGGCGACCGTCCGCAACCCGTCCAGCAGGGCGACGCCGAGCGTCCCGTAGTGGTCGGCCGACACGTGGTACTTCCGGTGGTCCCGCCCCAACGCGCGCAGATATTCGTCGAACGTCTCCGGATCGTCCACCGTCTGGGCGGCCGTCACGATCGCCTCCAGCAGCCGGTCGCGCTGCCCGCTCATCTGCACCGGGAAGAGCTTGCGCAGCTCCGGGTCGAGCAGGAACAGCCGGGCGTAGAAGTGGCCGGCGAGCCGCTCCCCGCGCTCCTCGACCAGGGCCCAGCTCTCCTTCAGCAGCCGCGCGACGTTCTCCACAGGGGCACGCTCCTTCTCCGGGCGGCGGATCGGCCCGGACAGAATGTCCACGGAGCGTGTCCGCCGGTCGCACAGAATGTGCGACCGGCTCACCTGACCGTCGAAGTGGTTTCATGGTCCGGTGACTGTCGACGAGTTGGCCCGCCCGGTCTCCCGCCGGGTGCTGGGCACCGAGACGCTGCTCGTGCTCGGTCTCTCCCTGGGCCAGTCGGCCGTGTACGCCCTGGTCTCGCTGATCGCGAAGCTCACCGCGTCGGGCGGGCTGTCGAAGCAGACCGCCGCGCTCAACACGTCCGCCTCGACCCGGCCGTACCTCGACCTCACCTACCAACTGCTCGGGATCGCCTTCGCGCTGCTGCCGGTGCTGCTCGCCGTACACCTGCTGGCCCGTGACCCCGGCGACCCGGCGCGGACGCTCGGCGTCGACCTCGGTCGACCCGGCTCCGACCTGGTCCGGGGCGCGGGCCTGGCCGCGCTCATCGGCCTGCCCGGGCTGGGGCTGGTCTGGGTGGCCGCCCAGATCGGCGCCAACGCCACACTGGTGCCGGCCGGGTTGCCGCACCTGTGGTGGGCGGTGCCGGTGCTGATCCTCGCCGCCGTGCAGAACGCCGTGCTGGAGGAGGTGATCGTGGTCGGCTACCTGGTCACCCGGCTGCGGCAGCTCAACTGGCGGATCGGCGCGGTGCTCGCGACAAGCGCCGTGCTGCGCGGTTCGTACCACCTCTACCAGGGCTTCGGCGCGTTCGTCGGCAACGCCGTGATGGGGGTGGTCTTCGGGCTGTTCTACCTGCGTACCCGCCGGGTGGCCCCGCTGATCGTCGCGCACACGCTGCTCGACGTGGTCGCCTTCGTCGGCTACGCGCTGCTGCCCAGATCCTGGTTCGGCTGGCTCTGACCCGTCGACCGGTATCGGCCGACCGCCCGGCCGGCGACCCGCTCGGCCGCCGCCGTGCCGCCGGTCACGGCCGCCAGCACCGCCGCACCCGGCAGCAACCGCGCGGCCAGCCGCAACCCGAGCCAACCGCCCGCCTGCGCGGTCACCGGCGTGGCCAGCCGCCAGGCCGCCTCGGCCACCCGGCCCCACGGCCCGTCCGCCGGCTCGCCGACCTCCCGGGCCGCCGCCAGCGCCGCCCGCGCCACACCCTCGTCCGGGTGCATCGACGTCAGCACCAGCAACTCCGCCGCCCGGTCCGGATCCGCCGGGTCGTGGCCGTAGGCGGCGGCCACGTGCAGCACGAGGTTCGCCTGCGTCCAGAGCACCGCCGCCAGCTCCGCCGCCGGCGCGAACACCCCCGCCCCCGCCGCCAACGCGCCGCCCGTACCGGCCATCCGGACGAACCGCCGGGTCGCCAGCCGGGCCACCCCGTCGGCGTCCGCCAGCGGATAGGCCCGCCGGACCTGCTCCACCCAGCTCCGGGCCCGTGGCCCGAGCGCGTCCACCGCGGCCAGGGCCAGCAGCTCCGGCGCGAGCCCCGGGTGGTCGCGCAGGCGCGGCCCCACCGCCCGCCAACCCGCCACCGGGGTACGCGCATCCGCCGCGCTCCTCAGCGCGACGCTGCCCTGCTCGGGTGTCGTCGGTGCCGGGACCGGCCCGGTGGTGACAGCCGACCCGGTGGACGTCTTGGCGTCCGGCTCGGTGGTGGTGGCCGGTTCGGTGGACGCCTGCGCGTCCGGCCCAGAGGTGACGGCGGGTCCGGTGGACGCCTCCGTGTCCAGCCCGGGGGAGACGCCGGCGGCTGCCGCGGGCTCGTGGTCGTCGCCAGCCGCCGTGTCCGGTGAAGACCCGGCGGGCGTCCGCTTGGTCGCGCGCTTCGCCGGGTTGGTCTTCGCGGCCGGGGCACTCCTGGTGGTCCGGCGGGCCCGGGTCGCCCGAGGTGCGGTTCCGGCCTCCTCCGACGCGCCGTCGGGCCCATCCGGCTCCCCGCCGGTCGGTGCGGCGATGTCCGGCGAGACGGGAGTCTTCCGGGCCGGTGCGGCCTTCCGGGCGGCCGGTGCGGCCTTCCGCGCGCTCGGAGCGGCCTTCTTCTCGGCGGGAGTGCGGGCCGCCCGCTTCGAGGCTGCCTCGTCGGCGGACGCGGGTGGCTTGGTCGTACCTGTCGCCGCGGCAGGCGCGCCGGAACCGGACGCGGACGGCTCTGCGGGCGGCGCGCCGGCTGGCGTACCCGGATCGGTGGTGGACGTCTCCGCGGCCGGACGCGGGCGTGGAGCCGGCGGTCCGTCGAGGGCCGGCGCGTCGTCCGGGGCCGGCGCGGGCGGCTGGAAGAGCACGGTCGGTGCGGCCCGGCGTGCCCGCTTCCGTGGCGGGATGTCGCCCGTCGCGTCGGGCGGCGTCGGCTCGGGCGCGGGCGGCGGGCTGAAGGTCGGTCGGGGGGAGCGGCTCCGCCGGGCCTTGGCGGCGGGGGGATCGCTCGGCGGCTGCTCCTGCATATCGATGGAGCGTAGTCGCGGAGGTGACCTGGCACACGGTGGAAACACGACGGCCCGGCCGGGCGCCGGTAGTCGCTTTGCTCCCGGTGGGGGCGGACCTGTATCCTCGGGCGCGGTGGCCTTCGGGGCACCGGGGAGACTTCGCCTAGTCTGGTCTATGGCGCCGCACTGCTAATGCGGTTGGGGTCTTAAAGCCCCTCCCGGGTTCGAATCCCGGAGTCTCCGCGCAAAAGCCGGGTGTGTAGACTGGCCGAGCACTGAGCGCCCGTAGCTCAATGGATAGAGCATCTGACTACGGATCAGAAGGTTAGGGGTTCGAGTCCCTTCGGGCGCACAGCAGGTCAGGGGTCGTTTCGGGAAGCCGATACGGCCCCTTTTCCGTGCCGTACAGCAGCAAAGTACAGCAGCGGTCATGCCGATTCCGTGCCGTTCATCCGGTCGCCCAGGCGCTTCAACGCCTCCCGCGTCTGCTTCGAGCTGACGCGCGTGTAGATCTCCATCGTGACCTTGAAATCGGCGTGCCGCAGGATCTGCATCGCCACCCGTGGATGCACGTCGAGATCCGCCAGGATGCTCGCGCAGGTCCGCCGGGCGCCATGCGGAGTGATCTTCCGCAGGCCGTAGCGGTGGACCCGAGCGTCCCACGCCCGGTTGAAGTTCCGCGGCTCAATCGGCGTACCGAAGCGGGTCGTGAACACCAGCGGCGACTTCTGCCACACCTCGCCGGCCGCTCTCCGGTCCGCCGCCTGTTCCGCGCGTCGGATGGCCAAGGCGGTCCGACAGATGTCGGGCAAGGGGATAGAGGCATCGGATTCCGCTGTCTTGGTCTCCCGGCGCACGAGCTGTCCGCCGATGCGCTGGAGCTGCCAGGCGACGTTGATTTCGCTGGCCGCCTGGTCGACGTCGTCCCAGCCGAGGCCGAGCAGTTCCCCGCGACGCAGCCCGAGCACCAGCAGCAACGCCCATGCCGCGTACATCGGGTCCTGATCAGCCCGTGTCGCTTCCAGGAATCGACGTGCCTCGTCGCTGTCCCACGCCGTGCCGGGCCTCTTGCGGGTGGTGCGCAGCTTGACCAATGCCGCCACGTTCTTACTGATCAGTTCCTCGGTCACGGCCTGAGAGAGCGCGGCTCGCAGCGTCGCCCGCAGCCCCTTAATCGCACTGTCGGACGGGACGGCGTTGCAGCAGGCGCCGAGCGCGCAGCAGCGTCGTTTGGTCAGCGGCCTGGCGGCGTCCTTGCCCTGAGCGCAGCACTGGCACGTCCGCGCCACCTTGTTGATCCAGGTCTGCACGTCCTTGACCTGCAAACGGTCGAGCCGCTTCGCCCCGATGCCCGGCACGATGTAGAGGCGAGTGAAACCCTCGTACGAGACGTAGGTAGCCGGCGCGAGGTTCGGCTTCACGATCTCTTCCAGCCAGTAGCCGAGGTATCCAGCGAGAGTCGGCACGCGGGTGGCCACCGGGCCGGCCTTGGCCTGGTGATGCAGCTTCAGCCACTTCTCGTGGACGATCTCCCGGGTCTGCCCGTACACGTACTTGCGATCGCGCTTGCCGTCCGGCTTGTTGACCCAGACGTACGCGGCGTAGCCGTTGCGGTAGGGGAAGATCGATCCTTCGCCGTTGGCGCGAGTGCGTCCGGTCATCAGGCCGCCTCCTGCCGCTCGACCTGATCCCGGATGTACTCGTCGACCCACTCCGGCAGGATCCGGCGGTACTTGCCGTCCTTCACGGAGCGCAGCTCACCGGTGGCAATCTTCATCTTGACCTTCGACAAGCCGAAGCCGAGCAAGGCAGCAACCTCAGCGGGCGAGTACCACTTCGGGGCCAAGAGCTGGGAACGGGTGCTCATGGTGTCCTCTCTCCGTCAGGCGGTCTGTTCGGCGGGTAGGCGGAACCTGTTGACGCTCTGTCTCTCGCCGCGAGCAGTGCCGCCTTCCACTGGGCGCGTTGCGACAGGGCTTTGAGGAGTCGGTGTTGCAGGGGCGGTAGGTCGGGGTCGTCGGGTCGGGCGAGTTCCCAGGCGTAGGCGGGTGGGTCGTCCTGATCGACGGCGTCTGCGTCGGTGGCGCCGACGGTGACGCCGAGGAGGTTGCGGACCCAGGCGCGGGCGTCGGCCCGGTGGTCGGCGAGGGTCTTCCCGGACCAGTCGCGGGAGACGAGGATGCGCCGGCCGCCGATGCCGAGGGTGGCCCGTTGGTGGACTTTGCCTTTGCAGCGGCCGGCTTGCAGGCGTCCGTGTGCCTTCTTGGGTTGGATGCCGTAGAGCAGCCAGTTGGCGCACCGCTCGTTGCACGGTGTGACCCGGAGTTGGTGCCAGAGCCGGTCGAGGTGGTCGCGCTGTCGGTCGGTGTCGGGCTTGTGGCAGTCGGCCGCGCTCTTGGTGATGTACTTCGTGATGTAGCCGATGGTGCGGTTGGCGTGGACGGTGCCGGGGGTGACGCCTTCGGCATGGACCTGCGGACCGAAGCGGACCACGTGCGCGGGTTGGGCGTTGGGGTCGGTGTCGATGAGGTCCAGGGCGTCAGCCCACGCGGTCAGCGGTTCGCGGGTGTCGGGGTCGATCCACTCGGCGCGGTCGGCGTCCCACACCGGAGGCCGGTCGAAGGAGTACACCGGTTCATCAGCGGCGGGCCACCACACCTGGTGGTAGGTGGCGGCGGCGACCTGCCGCAGCACGGCGCGGGGGATGGTGCCGCGGATGGCGAAGTGTGCGTGTGGGGCGAGGCGTCGTTGGGGCTCGACGCAGCCGGCGTACTGGACGTTCCAGCCCGCGCACCGCCTGAGGTTTTGCCAGAACCGGTCGAGGAGCCGGGCGAAGTGCACCGCGTCCCACGCGGCGTGCCGGTAGTCGTAGGTGTCCGGGTTGACGGGGGTGCCGTCGGGTAGGACCCGGCCGTAGGTGTCGAGGGTGAGCGACAGCCACATGGACGGGCGGTGTTCGGTGCCGTCGGGGGCGGTGTAGACCTTCCCGACCGTGCGGGGCTCGACCTTCTTGCGGGGTAGGTCGGGTGCGTCTTGGCGGCGGCGGGTGGAGCGCTTGCGTCGGCCGTGGTTGTCGTCGTCGTCCTGGTCGTGGGTGGGGGCGACGGCGCCGCGTAGTCCTTCGGCGGCGATGGCTTCCTCTACTTCGCTGATGGCGTCGTCGATGTCGGGGAGCTGGTCGAACTGGGCGGCGCGTTGGGCTTCGTCGCGGGCGAACTCCAAATGGGCGCGCAGCAGGATCAGCTCCCGTTGCGCATCAGTGGCCGGGTTCGGTCCGGGCGCCGGTTCGTCGGTGCGGTGCCAGCCTTCCCGGATCTGGGTTTGGCGTAGCCGGCGTGCGCGTTTGGCGCAGGGTTCGCACTTGTCGTCGCGGGTGGAGCCGCAGGGCAGGTCGACGACTTCGGTGTGGCCGGTGTGTAGGTCGGTGCGGCGCAGGGTGACCGGGTGTAGGCACACGCCGTACTCGGCGGCCATCTCCGTGACGATCTTCCGCGACATCGGCAGCGCGAGGCGAGCGGCACGGGTGCCGGGCGCCGGCGTGAGGTCGGGGGGAACGGGGGCGACCGGGCCGGCGGTCGGCGGGGTGGGGTCGGGGGTGAGGCCGGGCAGGGTCGGGGCGGTCATCGGGTCACCTCCGGGAGCTCGAACAGGACAGCGGGTGCGCCGCCGATAGGGGTGGTGCGGGGTGAGCCGGCGTGGCTGGCCCAGCGGCGGGCGGTGGGTTCGTGGCGGGCGCAGGCGGTTTCGGCGCGGTAGCGGCCGGTGCCGGGGTGGCCGGCTTCGATGAGGGCGGTGGCCCACCTGTGGCAGCGGGCGCAGTAGGTGGGCCGACCGGTGTTCATGGGCGGTCAGTGCCGGCATCCCGAGCAGTGCAGCCCGGCGCAGGTGGTCTTGCGGCGCAGCAGCAACACGGCCAGGACGATGAGGACCAGGACGACGCCGACGGCGGTGGGCGCGTGGCGCTGGACGGTGTGGGCGACCTGGGCGGCGAGGTAGCCGATGCCGGCCAGGGCGCCGACGGCGGTGGCGGTGATGGCGGTGGCGGCGATGACCCGGCCGCGGCGCAGCCGACGCACTACCGGTGGCGGGTTGGTGCGGGCGGTGTCGAGGAACCGGACGGTGACGGTGACCCGGCCGTCGGGGTGCTGGCGGGGGCGGTCGGCGAACATCAGCCGGCCCGAGTCGCGGAGCACGGCGAGGGCGGCGGCGACTTCGGCGGGGGTGCCGATGACGCGGCGGGTCAGGGTGGTGGGGCCGGTGCGGTGGGCGAGAGCGGTGCGGGTGGGCGACGGCATCAGGGTTCTCCTGCTCTGGCTCGGTGGGGTGCTGCGGCGCGGTCGTGGGTGGGTCGGCCGCGCCGCAGCGGTGGTCGGTGGCTAGCGGCGGGGGTGGGCGCCGTGGGGCTTGGCGAGGTTGCGCATGTCGGTGTGCCGCCAGTAGGGGTCCTTGACGTCGACGTACTCGATGGGGCCGTTGCACACGGCGCACGTGTCCATCAGGGGTGGCTGCGTGGGCTGGTTCATCGGGTGACCTCCGAGACGATGTGGCCGTTGCGCGGGGCCTGAACGACCGACGACACGAGCGCCGACCGAACCGGAGCGGGAGTCGGCGGGGTGAACACGGGTGCCGCGGCGGCGGGCACGTCGATGGGTTCGGCGTCGACGGGCTCCCGGCCCGGCGCGGGAGCCGGGGTCGGCCGGGCGGGGGCGGTTGCTGGGGTGGGGGTGCCGGTGAAGACGAGCTTGGTCAGGGCCATGAACGCCAGGGCGGGCAGCGCGGACAGCAGCCACCCCGACGGGCTCGCATCGGCCACGGCGAGCTGCGCGGCGAGGGAGAACGCGGCGAAGGCCAGCATCAGGAACACCGGATAGCCGATCGGGTCCCGATGGCGTCGGCGTCGGCGGATGTCGAGCAGGCAGGCGACCGGTACGAGGTCGGACAGGACGGCGTTGGCCCAGCCGAAGGCGTCGGGGGTGCCGTCGGGGACGTGGCGCATGGTCCAGTCGTGGACGTGGGAGAACGACGCCCACCCGGCGGTCCCGGCGACGATGAGGAGGATGAGGACCAGGGCGAGGGCTTCGAGTCGGCTCGTGTTCAGTCGGGTGGCGCTCACTTCGGGGCCTCCCATCGGGTGAAGTCGGCGTGCCGGCAGACCGGGCAGGGGACCTTCCACATGCGGTGAGCCGGCGAGGTCAGTTCGTAGGTCAGGCCGTCGGTCATCTCGGGGTTCCAGATCTGCACCTCGCCGCGCTGCTGGCACAGCGAGCAGTCATCCGGGTCGGTGACGAGCTGCAAGGGGCCGCCCCAGCCGACGACGAACACCGCGACCGGCAGCGCGAACGGACCGCGTCCGGAACGGCCGGTCATGCCGCCCACCCCCAGGCTTCGGCGTCTTCGGCGGCGATCTCGGCGTGCTGGCGCAGCGCGGCGGCGATGACGTCGGTGCTGTCGGGGTCGGGTGCGCAGTAGGGGCAGGTCTGGTCGGGGTCGACGTGGAGCAGGTCGAGGCAGGTCCGGCGGATCGGCCGAAGGTTGAGACGACGGGTAGCCATCGGGATCTCCAAGGAGGCAGGCGGGTTAGCGGGTGGTGGGGTTGACGTGCACGCGGATCCACTCCGGTGGCTCGCCGGTGGAGGCGACGGCTTCGGACAGGCAGCGCCACAGCGCCCACGCCTCCGCAGGCGTCAGGTACATCCGCCGCCGGCCGGCACCCACGGCGACGTAGAGGTCGGCGTCCGGGGTGACCCGGACCGTGACCGGCACGGAGGCTTTGTCGACGTGCGGGGCGCGCAGCCGGTAGAAGCGGCGCGGTTCCGGGGTCTGCTGGTCGGGTTCGTCGGCGTAGGGCACCCGCACCGCAGCGCCCTCGGGGATCTGCTCGTGGGTCATCGGGGGTCACTCCCGTTCGTGGTGCCGTTGAGGTCAAGGGCGTTGAGCAGCGACGACGGCAGCAGCGGCGCACCCTGCTTCGGGGTGGGTCGGTAGATGTGCCGACCGTTGCCAGTGCTCGCGCGAGGCATGGGCGCCGCCGGCTGCATGACGGGTTCCGGCTGCGTCTCCGGCGGAGCCGGGAAGGTCGCGGCCATCTCCCGGATCACGTCATCGGAGAGGTAGGAGAACCGGACCCGGGCCGGTTCGGGCTGGCCGTCGAGGAGGACGTAGGCCACGCCCTTGCCGGACAGGGGGATCTGATCCGCGAGGGCGCCGCGGTCGCGGGCGCCGTCCCCGAGGAGCAGGTCGACGTGGCCGCGTTCGGTCAGGCCGAGGGCGATGCGGGTGGGGAACAGGTCGCGGACGGAGACGACTTCCTTGCGGGGGTCCTGGGTGGCGGCGACGACCAGGACGCCGAGGCCGGCACCCTGCGACAGCAGCAGCCCGAGCGCCTGCGTGATCCGGGTCCGGATCTCGCTGTCGGGCAGGTAGGCCAGGAGGGCGGCGATTTCGTCGATGACGACGACGATCAGCGGCTCATCGACGGTCGGGGTGTGGACGCGGGCTTTGCCGCGCAGGATCTGCTGGCGGGCGCGCATCCGGGCCACCGCGTCGTCGAGGAGGTCGGCCATGCGGGTCCAGTCGTCGTCGACGTAGCGGGAGAACAGCGGCCGGCCGATCGCCAGTTCCATGCCGCCCTTCGGGTCGATCGCCCACACCCGCACCAGCCCCGACCGGATCCCCGCCGCCAGTGCCCGGAGCAGGGACCAGATGACCGAGCCCTTGCCCATCCGGGTGGCGCCGCCGATGAGCACGTGCGTCGCGAGGAGCCGGAAGGCGTAGACGGCCAGGTCCTCCCGCAGCCCCAGGGGCAGGGCGGTGAAGTCCGGGCGAGCGGGCACCGGCAGCGGGGCGACGATGCGGGTCAGCGGGTCGCGGCGGATGAACACCAGCCACACGTGCCGGGGCCGGTCCCGCAGGCGCACCCGGTCGATCAGCCGCAGCACGAACGCGAGACGACCAGCACGGTGGGGGATGGGGTGGCGGCGGGTGGAGAAGACCCGGCAGTGCCGGGTACCGAACGAGTACGCCAGGTCGCGGGCGGCCTTGTGGTACACCTCCGGGTTCTGGCCCTTGGGCATCCGCAGGACGAGTTCGTCGGTGGCGTAGGAGCAGCGCAGCGACAACAGCCGCGGCACGACTTCCCCGCCGTCGTATTTCTTCACCAGCCCGCACAGCGACATCACCTCGTGCCACTGCCGCCGATACACCCACAACCGCCGCCAGATGGAGACGCCGCGCAGGACGACGTGGCGGTGGAACGAGTCCCGACCACGCCACCACCAGCAGCCGCCGGCCGTGCTGAGGACGACAGCGACCAGGAGGTGCGGCCACCACCCGTGCGCCCGGTAGGTGTCGACGGCGAACAGGACCAGGGCGACAGCCGGCCACGCCCGCCAGTGCCGGAGCACGAACACGCCCAGGCGGACCACGGCGGTGAGGAGGCGGAACAGGAGGAACAGCGCGGTGACGGTCCAGAGCAGCGGCCACGGCGCGGTGATCTGGAACCGGCGGAAGTTGACCAGCGGAGCGCGCACCATCACGCCACCGCCCGACGGCTGTTGCGCTGCTCGATCCACGCCTCAGCGCAGCCCTTGTGCACCGGCTTACCCGACGGGCTCCGGCAGATCGCGGGCTTACCGCAGATGACACACGGAACCGGATCGCCGGCACCCGCACCACGCGTCCAGTCCAGGACAACAGGCATGATGAACCTGCCCTTCCAGGCCGAGAGGGTTTTGTGAGGGCAGCGGGGCGGTCAAGCTTTCCTAGGGCCGAGACCGCCCCGCGCCATCAATTTCAGTTGCTGTCAGCGGTGACGCCGCTCGATGCGAGCCGCCGCGTCACGGCTGGCCTTGCCAGCGCTACCCGAGCCCGACACCTGACCCTGCCGGGTCGCGATCACCGCGATCTGCGGGCAGTAGCCACACGCACCCGAGTTGCCGCACGTACACGACGGCGGGCGAGTACCTTTAGCCATCGGTGGGACCTCCCGTGTCCTGCCGACCGGTCCGCCGGGAGCTGCAACTCTCGGCGGACCACCCTTTGAGCCAGTCGGCTGACTGACCTCGCCCCGCACGCCGAACCGAAATCGAAGCCCGGCGTGCGGCGACACCAGTCACCCCGCCAGCAGGTCAGGCCGCGGCCAGCCCGACCGACAAGGACTCACCGGCGTCAGCGAGCACACCGGCCAACCGGTCGATCTCGCTGCGCGGCAGGAACAGGGTCACGTCACCATCGGCACCGCCGATCTGCACCGTCACCCGCTCCTGCGTCGGATACAGCGAGAACGACAACTCCGTGTCCGGCCTCACGTGCACGTTCGCCGTGATGTGCGCCCCGCCGGCCATCAGGCGGCCTTCCCACGCGACTCCGCCAGCGTCTTCGGCGCCACCAGTCCGGTCGCCCGGTACGAGAACGCGAGCCGACCGTTGCTACCCACGTAGGGCGTCACGTTCAGGCCCTCGAACTCCACCCGCTCGAACGGACCCACCGGCGGCACCGGCTGCACATCGGCCAGGATCTTGATTGCCACCTCACGCGACCGCGACCCCAACTCCGGGTCCATGTCCATCACCCGGCACTGCCACACCCGCTGCCCCGTCACCTTGTCCTTCGCCGGCGTCCGCTGACGAGTCACCTCGTTGAAGTCCTGCGCCTCCGCGATCGAGTCCGGCACGAACACCGCGCCATGCGGAAAGACCGCCTCGAACGGAACCGAGAACCGAGTACCACCACGGAGAGCCATCGCTCTTTACCTCCATGCGTCGGGACGCTTCGTCTACTCATGTAGACCTATAGAGGACCGTAGCGCAGCGATGGCACCTTCACAAGTCCTCTATAGGAGTGTGTTTGGCGTGAGGTGCGAGAAGGGTCGATGCGTTAGACGTTCAACGCACGTAGAGTGAAGTAGAGGGGTTGTCCTTGAGAGGACGGACCGAGTTAGGACGGCGATGACCGACGACCTGGGCGCTAAAGCGCCTAAATATCTACAGATCGCAGCAGAGCTGCGGCGGAGTATCCGCGATGGCCAGATCAAGGCGGGGGAACGTCTGCCGGCCGAGACGGCATTGGCCGAGCGCTTCCGAGTCAGTCCGATCACTCTGCGTAACGCCATTGGCGTTCTTCGAGCAGAAGGGCTGATCGAGTCCCGGCATGGGGTCGGCACGTTCGTGCGTGAAAGCCGGCGCCTTCAACGCCGCTCGCGGCACCGGTACGGACGGGCCAGGAGCGATCAGAAGCTGCTCACTGCTCATCTGCGTCACGAGATCGTGTTTGCAGGCCGGGCGCCGGTCGTAGGTGAGATTGCCGCAGCGATGGATCTGCCAGCCGGCACAGAGGTAGTGGTCCGTCGTCGGCACCTCTACGACCGCGAGACCGGTCGGCCTGAGGAGATCGGCGCTAGCTACATCCTCACCGAGGTTGCCGGCGGTACCTACCTCGAAGAGCCCAAGGTGGTGCCGAAAGCCCTGTTCCTCTGCATCGAAGAGCTGAGCGGCAAGCGCTACGCCACCGCCCGCGACCACTGGTTTTCCCGGCTTCCCACGGCCGAAGAGGCAGCAGCGTTGGAGCTGCCGACGGGAGCCCCGGTCATGCAGGTGATCCACGTCGCCCGAGCAGACGACGGCTCCCTGCTGGAAGTCTCGGAGTCTGTGTGGCCAGCGGATCGCATTGTCGTGATCGACGAGTACGAGGTGGAGCCGGAACCAGCCGAGCCCGACGCCCCGTCCGAGATCTGAGGAGGCTAGGTGTCCCTTGCTGACCTTCCGCCCGGCCAGAACGCCGAGCAGGTACGCAACCACTGGTGGTGGCGCCCTGGCTGGCACGTCGGGCGCCGTTTCTTCGCCTTCCACATCACCTTCGACAACCAGCCAGCCCTTCACGACCTGGCCGCCACGTACCGGACCGCTCTCGCAGAGATGCCCAGCTTGACCCTGATACCGGACCAGTGGCTACACCTCACCATGCAGGGCGTTGGCTTCACCGATGGGATCCAACCGGCTGTCCTCAGTCAGCTCGTGGAGGAGGCCCGAAATCTGCTGGCCGCTGTTCCGGCGTTTGAGGTGGAGTTCGGTCCCGTGATCGTCGCGGACGAAGCGATCGTCATGCCCGCCGAGCCTCCGCATCCAGTGCAGGAGTTGCGGCGCCTGACGCGCACTGCGATTGGCCGCGTGTTTGGTGAAGAGCAGGTGCCCGAGAACGCCGACAGATTCCGGCCTCACGTCAGCGTCGCCTACCTCACCGCGGACGGATCCTCGGCGCCCTACGTCAAGATGGTCAACCAGACCGAGGCCGAGAAGGCCCGCCTGACCATCACCCACGTCGACCTCATCGAGATGCACCGTGATCGCCAGATGTACGAGTGGCAGACGATCGAGAGGCTTCCTCTAGCTAGGAGAACCTGAGCAGGCGGACGGATGCCGTGAGTAGGCCGATCGCTCTGCGCCTACTCCAGCGCTAGGCCGGAGAGGCGGCCAGCAGCCTCTCCGGCCTAGCAGTCAGAGAATGATCTTTGCGGCTTCAGCCATGAGGGCAGCAAGTCCAGCCAACAAGGCGGTCAGAGCACCGAGTACGGCTACCCACTCCGCCGCTGACCAGGTCTTTCTACGGACATACTTCCGCTTCTGCCGAGACTTTTTGCGTCGGCCATTCGTTACGCTCATCGAACCTGCGCCTTTGCGTAGTCGAAGTTGCAGGTGCGGGGCGGCACTGGTGCCCTAGGAAGTCGCCGTGCCGCCCCATCCCAAGCAGGCGCTCTGCCCGCTCTCTCCTCAAAACGACTTGGATGGTCGAAAGTGACCTCCGTTCGTGGAGTATCCCAAGAATTTGTGCGACGCCGAAGGTCTGTGACAGGACAATTTATAGAGATATTGCATGTCTTAACTGGTCAAAACCTTTTGCACATGCAAATTGCAGACTGCAAAGATGATCTAGGTTTTTAAACCGTTCTGGGTTATTTGTGTGTAATGCCAGCCCCTTGGGTGACTCGGCGGAGTTGTGACGGGGAGGGACGGAGGGACCGGCGAGAGCCAAGTCGTGAGGGACGACCGAGGGTAGAGAAGCTTGAGTGCAAGGCGACCGAGGAAGGGCGAGCCAGCATGGCGCTGCGTCCTACAACGATGGCGCTTCAGCGGCTCTCCGAGGCAGCAACCAGACCACGGCGGCTCGGGAGAGGCTGTATTGGTGCCGGCCGAGTCGAATCGGCGCGCTGTCCGTGATCTGTTGCCGAATTGGCCTGTACTAGATCAAGCGCGTTCCGCGCGGCGCGGGCCGGGGCGCGGCAAACGGCTCCTGCGGAGCCGCCGCCCCGGCACCTACGGTGCCGGGGCGGAAAATCAGCCGGCCCGAACCCCACGCCCCGCCCCGCGCGTCACACCTGGGTCAGTGAGGTGACCCGGTGACGAGTCCCGAAGGACGACCAAGGCCAGGCGTACACGCTTCCACCCGATGCCGACGATCCCGAAGCAGCACGAGATCCGGCAGACCAACCGCGGCGGACGAAGTTGCCGAACGGTTCCGCACGGTCGGCCTGGCCCCAGGTGGGGAAGGGATAGAGGTGGGTGTGGGGGTGGTGGGTGAGTAAGAGGGCCGGGTTAGAGCTGTGCCTCCGGCGGGGGCCAGACGACTCCGAGATGGAGTTGCCGAAAGTTCCGGTAGGAGAGTGGTTGAGGTGGGATGCCATCCCGCCAGCCACCGACCCAGGCAAGCCGAGCAGACCAGGGTCAGGGCGACAAGGTCGTACGTCCGGTAGGGCGCTCCACCTTGTCGCCCTGACCCTGGCCCGCTCCACGGTGTGTGGGTCGGCGGCAGACGGGATGGCTGAATCAGCTCACTGATGGGCCCTGCTGTGCCTCACCGTCTAGACCCTGGTCTTCCGCATCATCTAGATCGAAGAAGTCATCGACTGAAATCTGCTCCATCCGGGGCATCGCGGCCAGGCGGGTACTAATTTCGTTTGCTTGGCCAATCTCAGCGAGTATCTCGGCATTGTAGAGCCAATTCATGCTTCCATCGCGTTCAAGTTCGCCCTCAACGGCGAGTACTAGATCCTCGTCATGAGCACGCACAGCGCGGTGGTAGTCCTCCATATCGCGAAGGCGCACCCGCACCTTGCGGGGTAGGCCAGACAAGGTTTCGATACCGAATAAGCCTGGCCCGCCCATTTGTTTTTTGGTCAAGAGGTGAACGCGCCCGACAAGAGTTCGGCGTCGCGTTACCTCCTCGGCGTCTCCACTGAGGAAAGTCGCAGCCCTCTGAAGGATCGGTGCATCAGATCCCGAAAATTCAAATGATGTTATGAACGGGGCTTCAAGGAGGTCAACCGACTCTTCCCAGGAAATTTGGATGTCTCCGCCATCGGAGTCCCGAGCAAGCTCATACAGTGCGGCGGAGAGTTCAAAAGAGATTCCACTTCGTATGCCGAATTCAAACCCGCTTAGCGAGGCTGTTCTCCGGTAATGATCGAGCGCTTCCGCTGTCGCTCCTAGGGCGCCTGCGACGGCTGAGGTGACCTCGCGGCCTCGCGCAACTCGTCCTCCGTAAGCTCCTGCCCCTGGCGGGGTGGTGCTGAAGACGGGTATAGAGGCATCCGTGGGTGCGTAGGCTGTAACGATATAGCTACCAGCAGCGGTTTGCCCCATCATTACCGTATCTAGGAAGCGGCCTGAGAACTGGCCTAGGCGATTGCTGTACCTGCGCATCTTTTGAACATAGGTCTTTGCGCCTGCCGCGAGGGTAGCTCTCGCGGACTTGATTAAGTCTTCTCCAAGCTTCCATGGAATGAGGCCCGCAGGGGCAGATGTTTCTTTGCGGAACTGGAATTGGTCCGCTGGGTCGGCGATTATACGAGGCTCGATCAGGCGCTGCCATAGTTCCTGAGTTGCAGATGAGCTAACTTCAAGTACAGCCGCTGAGAGCAATTCCGCAAACTCAGGCGCTTCCCTGTCAAGGGGAATTACGAGCGACCCGCGCAAGCCTGTTTCATCTGCAAGATTAGGCGGAGCTAGGCGGTTGTAAAGACCTTGACGTCCTCCAACTAGGCGCCATCCCAGCTCTTCGAGCAGCACTGTGAGGCGGTTTGGATCGATTCGGTCAGGAGGGGGGAGAGTGTCAGGGTTAATCACAACGCCTCCCCTCGCTCTAATCTATCCATCATAGCGGTCAGGGATCTTGCATCAAAGATGTTGGCGGTCGGGACCCGGACGGTTGGGGACTTCACGCCTGGGGCAGCTTCCTGGCCTTCGAGGTTCGCCCAGTAGCAACAGTGCTCGACGCGTAACGAGTCGTGGTCGGAGGTTGTCCAGCTTGCTTGCCGGGGCGGTGTCGCCATGACGAGGAGGATCGCCTTCATGCGTCGCGGCCGGGCAAGGACCTCGAACGAACGCCGGTCCTTGAACTGGTAGCTGAACCACCCTTTTGCTGGATCTGGTCTGACAGTGGTGGTGTTCTTCAGCTGCACTGCGACCATGGTTTCCTCGCCCGCGCCGATACTGACAGGAGGACGGACCAGCCAGCCGTCGAAGCCGTAGACGTCCCGTTTGACGGACTCCACGATGCAACCGGCCGTGGCTGCGACCGTCGCGACAAATCCCTCTTGAAGTTGCTCAAGCAGTGCGGTGTAGGTGCGGGCATCAACCGGTTCGATGCGGCTCTGCCGAGTCCGGACCGTGACCTGCTCGCGAGCTGAGGTAATCGCGTCTGCGACGACGCGCGGCCCTGGTATCCCCGGCTCTTGCAAGGCTTCGATCACCCACCGTCGACTCAGACGCTAGCTAGCTTCCGCTCCACAGTAAGCGATGCTGTGCTCAGTCCATAGCCGTCAGTGAGCAGGCATCGTCGTGTCGTCTGGGGGAGGTGCCGGCGCTGCCCGGTTGATGGGTGCCGGCGCTGAGGTATATCGGTAGATATCTACACGGAATCGCCCTTGGCTCTCGCCGACGAACCCAGCCCTCGCTTGCGGTGGTGTCGGTCGTCGGACAGTTGCTAGGCGATTGATGACGCCGTCACGAGCGCCCTGAGCTGCTCAACCGTCAGCCAAGGGCTGCCGCGGTGCGCCATCCGATGGCAGTTCGAGCAGATCAGGGCAAGGTCGCTGAGTCGGGTATCGGTCTCGCTGGAGACGTGCAGTGGGGTCCGGTGGTGGCACTCGATGTAGTCACGTCCCCTGTCGCCGTAGACACGTTGGAAGTCGAATCCGCACACCTCGCAAGCGATGGCGACACCTCGCCGCTTCGCCTCGGCCAGTTTCCGACGACGGAGCTTGGGGCTGCGCTCTCGGCGAAGGTGCTCCCGCAAGGTGACGCCGCCTTCGCGCATCGAGATCTCGTCGACGTCGGGATCGTCGATCACAGGCTCTACGCCGAGGCCCTCATGGAGCAGCTCGCGGATGCGGTCAGCTAGCGCCCGCATCTCAGCTGGGTGAGCTTGGAACTCCTGGCGTACCAGCTTGTCCAGTCGGTTGCCGTTGCTGCGTTCGGTGACGATGTTGTAGGTCTTGAGAGCGACGCCGGCAGGGTTGCGGAAGTCTGGATTGCGGCGGCCGCGGTGGATGGCGCGGCTCTGGAGCAGGTCAGAGAGGGAGCGCACCCGTTCGTCGTTGGCGTCGAGTTGGTGCCAGCCGTTGGACTGGACGAGGTCGCAAGCGAGGATGATTTCGTCTCGCGTCCAGTCCGGGTTCGGCAGGAAAGCAACCGTGAAAGCGAGTCGTTCCAGCCGTTGGGCGACGGTCTTGTCGCCGCCGCTGAAGTTCGAGGGGCCCCATGCTGTTCCTGTGCTGACGCCGTGCGCATAGCCGACGATCGGTTTCGAGTCGTAAAGGTTGCCCTGGTGTTCGAGGTAGTAGGCCCGTGACCGGCCAAAGCCGGTGGACTTGAGGAAGGCGGCACGGCCGAGCCTGTCGAACTCTTGTACCGCGGCGAGTACACCGTCACGGGTTACATCGGCGAGCGTCACGGGCTGAGGCTAAGACGTCAGTGCGACAGGAGCACCTCGCGCGAGGAGTGGCTAGGGCTCCGGCGCCGTTCCCAGCGGCAGCGGTACAGCAGTGGAGTACAGCAACGCATCAGCCTGTAGTAGCCGGAGCCCGCCCGCCGTCGGCGGTGTGACAACGCAGGCGGACGCATGAGACCGGGTCGCCCGGAGCTACGGATCAGAAGGTTAGGGGTTCGAGTCCCTTCGGGCGCACAAACGATCAAGGTCGTGACCTGCAGCAATGAGGGTCACGGCCTTCTTCTTTCCCGGCCTTCTGGTCGTCGGTCCCCCGTATGGCGGGACGTCGGTGCTTCATTGGTGCTCGTCTGTTTCGGTGGCAGTTCGTGCTGGCCTACCTCGCGAAGATAGAGCATGGGTGCCCCGGCGCCGGGTACCCGCCGGGCATGGGTAGCCACAAGCGCAACAAGCATGACAGCGGCGGCGAGTCGGCGCGGGGCAGCCGGCACCCGGGCAGCGGAGCGCGGGGCCGGCAGGGGGCCACCGTGGAGCACTCGCCGGACCAGCGACACGAGCGCACCGCGACCGGTTCTGCGGGTACCGAGCGCGACCATGGCCGGTCGAAGGCGGCCCGAGAGGGCAGGGCCAACCGCCAGGGTACGGCCTGACCCGCGGTGAGCCTCTCTCTGCGCGCTCATCGGTGGGGACCACCGGCAGCCTCCGGCGGATGTACGCCGCGAGCGGCAAGTGCCCCCGGAATTCTCATCGGCGCTCCATGGCGGGCTGGCGGCCGGTGGGAGCGTTGCTGGTACAGCGTCGAGCCGGTGGTCGTAGCGACCGTTGGCTGCTCGCGCCGCTGTACCGCGCATCCCGACGCCCAGCTGTTGCCGCGCAACAGTTCCGAGTTGCTACTCGCCGCCGTTCGCTTGATCTGGCTCGTGTTCGTGCTATCGGTCCGGTGGCGAGGAGCCCGGTTATCGTCGGGGCGGGTGGGTAGCCACCGGCCGTGAACAGGTCAACCGACGACCTCGGCACCCGGTCGGACACCAGCCGTGCCATAGCGTTCAGCGACGCCGTCCTGGCCATCATCATCACGCTGCTGGTGGTGGATCTCCGGGTGCCGGACGTACCGCCCGGTCGCCTGCTGTTCGGGCTGCTGGAGCAGTGGCCGGGCTACGCCGCCTACCTTGCCTCATACGCCTACGTGGCCGTCGTCTGGCTGAACCACAAGGGCGCGTTCAACCGCATCAAGGAGAGCGATCGGGGCCTGCACTGGGTGAACCTCTTCGTCCTGTTCACCACCGCGCTGCTGCCGTTCCCGACCGCCGTCGTCTCGCACGCGTTTCAGGAGCACGACCAGCAGGACCAACGGGTGGCCGTCGCCTTCTACGCGCTGATCGGCGCGCTGCTGTGCGTGAGCTGGCTGACGTTCTTCCACTATCTGGCCCGGCGCAAAGATCTACTCAGGGAAGGGGTCAGTGAAGGGCACTTCCCCGCCGAGCGGGTGCGGGCACTCGTCGGGGTCATCCTCTACGTCGCCGCAGGGCTCATCGGTTACCTGGTCGTACCGCTCGCCGGCCTGGCGATCTTCGTCGTGCTGCCGGTGTTCTACGCCGTCACCAGCGCCGGTCTGAACCAGGCACCTCTCATCCGCCGGATCGTGCGTCGCCCCCCGGCATCGGGGAGCTGACGGTCAGACGACCGGCTCCGAGCCGTCGTCGGGATCGCCCTCCGCCACCACCGGGCTGCGGGCCGTCGAAGCGCCGTTTCACCCCGGCGGGTGCGGGTAACCGCCGTAATCCGTCCGAGAGGGGTTCCCAGGTGAACTACACCGAGTTCATCCAGTCCGTGGCAGGACGACCGAAGGTTCCACCGGGTCAGGCGGAATCGATCACCCGCGCCACGCTTGAGACCTTGGCAGAAAGGATCACCGGGGGTCAGGCGAGGGACCTCGCCTTCCAACTCCCTCAGGAACTACGAGGGCTGGTGGCCAGGCCTACCGAAGATCCGGAACGGTTCGGGCTGGCCGAGTTCTTCGAACGGGTGCAGTCACGGGCCGGGGTGGATCGCCAGGTGGCCACCGACGGAGCACGGGCGGTGCTGGACACCCTTCGTGAGTCGGTCAGAGCGAAGGAGTACGGGGACGTAGTCGAGCAGTTGCCGCAGGAGTTCTGGCAGTTGACCGGGCCGAGTGCGGAGCGGCTCCAGACCCGTCGGGTTGGCACCTAGCAGTGGCGAGGGCGCCTGCGGACCCCGCCAGAGGCTTGGGCGGTAGGGGGGTCCCGATGCGCCGTCACCGGTCGCTGAGATCGGCGGTGAGGGATGGGCGGCGCTACAACATCTCCAGCGGTTGCGGGCCGGTCGGCGGCGGGAACGCGGTGTCGAGTGCCGCCACGTCCTCCTCGCTCAGTTGCAGGTCGCGCGCTTCCGCGTTCTCCCTGGTGTGTTCGGGGTTGGACGACCGGGGGATGGCCGCAATCCTGTCCTGCCGCAACAGCCAGGCCAGCGCCACCTGAGCGGGCGTGACCTCGTGCCGGGCGGCGGTCTCAGCGACTTGGGGGTGGCCGAGCAGCCGGCCCTGCTCGATCGGCGAGTACGCCATCACCGGGATTCCGTGCTCGCGTAGCCACGGCAGCAGGTCGTACTCGGGACCGCGGCGGGTGAGGTTGTACAGGATCTGGTTGGTCGCGCAGGCGGTGCCGCCCGCCTCGAACAGGTCCGTCATGTCGGAAAGATCGAAGTTGCTCACGCCCCACTGCCCGATGTCGCCCGCGTCGACGAGTTCGGCGAACGCCTCGATCGTCTCCGCTAGCGGATGCGAGCCACGCCAGTGCAGCAGGTAGAGGTCGATGTGGTCGACGCCGAGTCGTCGCAGGCTGCGGCGGCAGGCCTGCACGGTACCCCGTCGGCTGGCGTTGGACGGGAGCACCTTGTCGACCAGAAAGACGTCGGAGCGTCGTCCGGTGATCGCCTCGCCGACGAGTTCCTCGGAGGCGCCGTCACCGTACATCTCCGCAGTGTCGATCATGGTCGTGCCCAGGTCGAGCCCGGTGCGCAGGGCGGCGATCTCGTCCTGCCGCCTCTCGGGGCGCTCGCCCAGGTACCAGGTTCCCTGGCCGAGCACGGGCATGGTCTGGCCGGACGGTAGCTCGATCGCTTCGGCAGCGAGGGTCATGTCGTGGCCTTTCCGGAGCTTCAGCACCAATGGGTTGCCTGCGTTACCCGCTGCGAGGGGCAGCACACCTGGTAGGGATCTTCTCCGGGCCGGCCATCGCCGTGCAGAGGGGTGGTGGTCGCTTGCGCGCCCTTGAGTGACGTTCGCTTGTCTGTTTGCCCGTGCCCGCACCGGGAAGGCAGCCGCGCTCGAGCGATGGGCCGCCTACGGGGCGGTGCCGCGAAGGGAAGGTCGCAGAGATGGCGCGGAGCCAGCAGCCACTGACCGGCAAGCGAGTCGCTTGCCTCGCCGCCGACGGGGTGGAGGATGTGGAGTACACCCAGTCCCGGGCCGCCGCGGAGCAGGCGGGGGCCGAGGTCCACCTGATCTCGTTGGAGTCCGGTGAGATCCAGTCGATGAACCAGGACATCAATCCAGCCAACCGCTATCGGGTGGACCGGACGGTGGACCAGGCCGATCCGGCCGACTACGACGCCCTGTTGCTGCCGGGCGGGACGGTCAACCCCGACCGGCTCCGAATGAACCCACAGGCGATGAACTTCGTCCGGGCGTTCTTCGAGCAACAGAAGCCGGTGGCAGCGATCTGCCACGGACCCTGGTCGTTGGTCGAGACTGGAGTCGTCAACGGCCGGACCGTCACCTCGTTCCCCAGCCTGCGCACCGACATCGTCAACGCCGGCGGAACCTGGGTCGACCAGCAGGTACAGGTCGACAACGGACTGGTCACCAGCCGCAACCCCAGCGACCTTCCGGCCTTCTGCGCCAAGATGGTCGAGGAGTTCGCCCAGGGCGAAGACGTTCGCCAAATGGCGACGGCGTGACCCGGTGGGGCTCAGGGTCGAGGAAGCTGGGCCGGGCCTGAGCCCTGCGGCGGCCGTCTCGCCGGCCGCAGGGCCACGGTGCGGGCACCGGGACAGGGAGACCCATCCACCCGAGCATCGGTGAGCGGGTTGGGGTGGTTTGAAAGGGGTATTCCCGGCCCCTACGGGTCGCGCCCCGCGTCGTGAAGCGGAGGGTGCGACCGGATACGGAGGCTACCCGTGACTCGACTAGCGGCCCGAGAGCCGGTGAAGGCCAGGCAGGACGAGGTGCAGCGGCGGGGGCGCGGGCTGGGCTGGATGAGCCTCGGTCTGGGCGTGACACAGCTGGCGGCACCGGACACGGTGCGCCGGATCAGCGGCGTGGACGACTTCGCGACGTCCCGGGCGGTGGTGCAGTTGGTCGGGGCGCGGGAGCTGGTACACGCGGCCGGGCTCCTGACGAGCCGGCGAAAGGGCATCTGGGCGTGGACCCGGGTCTTGGGCGACGCGATGGACCTGGCCGCGCTCGGGATTGCCATCGCCCACCGCAGCGGACGCCGCCGGCGACGCCTCGTCGGTGTCACGGGCGCCATCATCGGAATCACGGTGGTCGACCTGCTGACGGCCGCGCAGGCAACCCGGTCGAAGGAAGTCGGTTCGGCGCGGGCGGCACGTGGCGCGCGCAGAGGAGGATTCATGGAGCTGACAGCTACCACGACCATCCGCAAACCCCCATCGCAGGTCTACGCGTTCTGGCGCGACCTCGACAACCTTCCGACGTTCATGGCGCACCTGAAGGAGATCCGCACCACCGGCGACCGTACGAGCCGTTGGTCCGCCGGCGCTCCGTTCGGCAGGCACGTCGAGTGGGACGCGGAGATCGTCGACGAGGTGACCGGCGAGAGGATCGCGTGGCGGTCGACCGGCGACGCCGACGTGCCGAACTCCGGCACCGTCCAATTCGTGCCCGCCCCGGACGGTGTCAGCACCGAGGTGCACGTCGTCATGTCGTACGACATCCCGGGCGGCGCGGTCGGCAAGGCGGTGGCCAAGTACTTCGGTGAGGAGCCACACCAGCAGCTCGACGACGATCTGCGCCGACTCAAGCAGGTGCTGGAGACCGGCCAGGTGGTGCGATCCGAGGGTGCCCCGTGGGGCAAACGGGCCCGTAAGGAGTTCCCGCAGCGTCCGGCGCAACCGCTGTCGGATTCCGAGTTCGCGAAGGGAGCGGACGCGTGAGGGCGAACACCTGGGCGGGCCGCAACAAGGTCAAGGTCCGTGACGTACCGGACCCGAAGATCCTGAACGACCGCGACGCGATCGTGAAGATCACCTCCACCGCGATCTGTGGCTCGGACCTGCATCTGGTCGATGGGTACGTGCCCACGATGCAGGACGGTGACGTCATGGGTCACGAGTTCATGGGCGAGGTGATCGAGGTCGGATCGGGAGTACCGGCCGACAAGCTACGGGTCGGAGACCGCGTTGTCGTGCCGTTCCCGATCGCCTGCGGCGCGTGCGGCGCCTGCGCCGCCGAGCTCTACTCCTGCTGCGAAAACTCCAACCCCAACGCCGGGATCGCGGAGAAGATGTTCGGCCACCCGGTCGCCGGGATCTTCGGCTATTCGCATCTGACCGGCGGCTTCGCCGGTGGTCAGGCACAGTACGCCCGGGTGCCGTTCGCCGACGTCGGTCCGCTCAAGATCGAGCCCGAGCTGACCGACGAACAGGTGCTTTTCCTCTCGGACATCCTGCCGACCGGTTACATGGGTGCCGAGTTGTGTGACATCCAGTCCACCGACGTGGTGGCGGTGTGGGGTGCCGGCCCGGTCGGCCAGTTCGCCATGGACAGCGCCCGGGTGCTCGGCGCCGCGAAGGTCATCGCCATCGACAAGGAGCCGTACCGGCTGCAGATGGCGGAACGGGCCGGCCACACGACGATCAATTTCGAGGAGGTGGACGTGCGGTCCCGGCTGCTGGAGTTGACCGGCGGGCGGGGACCGGACAAGTGCATCGACGCGGTCGGCATGGAAGCCAGCCACGGTGCCGCGCACATCCACGCCTACGACCGGGTCAAGCAGGCGGTCCGCTCCGAGACCGATCGCCCGCACGCGCTGCGCCAGGCGATCACGTCATGCCGCAGCGGTGGCATCGTGTCGGTGATCGGCGTGTACGGCGGCTTCCTCGACAAGTTCCCCGCCGGCGCCTGGATGAACCGGGCGCTGACCCTGCGTACCGGTCAATGCCACGTGCAGCGCTACATGAAGCCGCTGCTGCGGCGCATCGAACGTGGCGAGATCGATCCGACCCGGGTCATCACCCACACCCTGCCGCTCGACGAGGCGGAACGCGGCTTCGAGATCTTCAAGAACAAGCAGGACAACTGCGAGAAGGTCGTCCTCAAACCTTGACCATCGGCGACGACCGCCGTGCCGTTGGACTACTAACGGGGTTGCGGACCACGCGGCCTCCATCACCGCAGGGTCGGCGAAGGCTCTGCGGACTGTTGCCAGTCCTCCGCGGTGACCGTCCGGTCGCCAACGGGGCTGATGTTCTCCTCGAACGCGGCCTTGATCGTCCGCCATGAGGACGCCCGGTGCTCGTCTGATGCTCCGCTGTTTCGGTGGGGACGTTTACCGTTCCATGTCACAACTCTCAGTAACACCCCGCTGGCCGACCCGGGCTGGCCGGCTCCGGTACCGCGCCCGGTGGGCCCACCGGAAGCTCGCCGGCCGACTGCCGGTGCGCTCTCCGCACAATCGCTCACCGGGTGGCCGAGCCCGGAAACAGCCGACAGCGAACCTCCGGCCCACCGCACTATTGGACCGGAAAGTCCTCCGACCTCACATTGGCCGTGTCATTTCGGTTAACCACAATTGACATCCGTGTGAAGTCCACGGTGGGCAACGTCACCGCCCGTGACGAAGCGCAGGATCCGCCCCACTCGGCGGATCGACGATCCGCCACTGCTCGCCAACGACCTTGTTTACATTGAGCCATATCATTTGCTAGTGTCCCCGATACGAAAAGCCACAAGCCATGCGGGCAGGCATTCTTTAGCCGCACGTCACCCCGACCTGATATCGATCACCCAGTGGCCCGAAAGTGGAGGTCGGCTGTGCGTACGCTGCTGCTCTTCGACGGCCTTGGCGGCACCAACGACAATCTCCTACCGGCACTCCGCGGTCTTTTCGCCACTCCCGAAAATGCGGCTTACTGCCAGGTCGTGAGGGAAACCCTCGACCAGGTGGCGGCCTATCTCGACCCGCCGGCACCGGCACGGAGCGGGCCGGCGGATCTTCCGCTGCGGCAATGGCTGGGCCCGGCGACCGGCGCCTCGGACGAGGTCCTGCACAACTCGGTTTCCGCCGGGCTCTGCGTGCACATCCTCCAGGTCTGCCACCTGCAACCGGCTCGGCGCCGCGCGGAGGGCGTCGTCGGGTCGTTGGGCCACAGCATCGGTCTGCTGGCCGCCATGATCGCCGGGATGCGACTGCGGCGGATGGACGAGTTCCTGGACGTGGCCGCCGTGTGCCTGCGGTTGTTAGCGCTAACCCTGGTCCGGGGACACCAGCTCACCACCGCCGCCACACCCGACGCCGACGCCGTCGACCGCTATCTGGCCAACGCCCGTCGGGGTGCCCCACCTGGCCCGATGGCCTCCCTCTCCGGCCTGCCCCGGGACGATCTGCGAGGCATCGTCGCGGCGTTCAACACCGGCGGGGGGTCCCTTTCGGTGAGCCTGGCCAACTCACCGGACACCTACGTGCTCAGCGGCGCGGCGGGGGAGTTGCTCGACCTCTACTTCGACCACGAGGCGCTGTTCGAGCGGACCGGCGTGAGCTGGGCGTTTCTGACCACCACCATCCCGTTCCACAGCGCGCACCTCGCGCCGGCGGCGGAGCGGGTCGGCGGCGACCTGCACTTCATCGGCGACCTGCCGGGCGGCGACAGACTGCGGCTGCCGGTGTACGCCACCGACGGCCCACGCAATCTCCAGGGGTCGTCGGATCTGGTGGAGGAGTTCCTCAACCAGGTACTGCTCCGCCCCATCGAATGGGAACTCGTGACCCGACACGCAATCGACGACGCGGCCGTCGACCACATCGTGGACTGCGGGCCGGGGCCGGCCGCACGGCGGTTTACCAGGGAGTGCCTGCGGGGCAGCGCACGACGTCTGGTGTTCGAGCCGATTCAACAGTTTTCCGCTGCCCAGGCGACAGGAGGCCAGCATGCAGTGTCTGCTCTTTCCCGGCCAGGGCGTGCAGCGCAAAGGAATGGGCGCTGACCTCTTCGTCCAGTTTCCGGAGGTGACCGCGCTGGCGGACGGGATTCTGGGTTACTCCATCGAGGAGCTGTGCACCCGGGATCCGCACCGAAGGCTGCGGGACACCCAATTCGCCCAGCCCGCCGTTTTTGTGGTCAACGCATTGTTGGGAATGCAGCGGGCCAACGAACAGCCGGACGCCTACCGGTTCTTCGCCGGACACAGTCTGGGCGAGTACAACGCACTGGTCGCGGCGGGCGTACTCGATTTCGGTACCGCGCTGCGGCTGGTACGACGCCGAGGGGAGCTGATGGCCGGTGTCACAGGCGGAGCCATGTCGGCGGTGCAGGGGGTGCCGGCCGCCTTCGTCCAGCGCGTCCTGCGGGAAACCGGTCTGTCCAGCGTCCACGTGGCGAACCTGAACGCCGACACGCAGACCGCGATAGCCGGCGACCGGGTCGAGGTCGCCGTCGCGGCCAAGGCGATCGGCGCCCTGCCCGGCGCCCGAGTCGTTCCGCTCAACGTCAGCGGGCCGTTCCACACCCCCCTGATGGCGCCGGTCGAGCCCGCACTGCGCGAACTGCTGCGAGCCTGCGAGTTCGCCGACGGCCACGGCACCGTGGTGTCCAGCGTTACCGGTGCGGTCTTCCGCCCCGACGAGGGCGCCGAGCTGCTGGCCCGCCAGGTGTCCGCGCCGGTGCAGTGGGTGCGCGCGGTCACCACGTTGCGGACGGCGGGAGTGACCCGGTTCGACGAGGTCCACGGCAGCACCCTGACCGCGCTGGTGAGCAGGATCCACTGAAGGGACAACGGAGCATGAGCATCGCGATCGTCGGCACCTCGGTGGAGCTGCCCGGGGTGAACGGCCTGGACGACCTCTGGCGGGTGATCAGTACGGGCACCAGCCTCACCCGGCCGTTCCCGCCGCACCGCCGGGACACCCTGGCCGAGTACATCCACTACCTACGGGCCACCACCGTCGAGCCGGTGGAGGATGATGACCTGGACTTCCACAACGGCTGCTTCCTCGACACCGTCGACACGTTCGACTACACCGTGTTCGGGATGACCCCCCGGCAGGCCACGCTGACCGATCCGCACCACCGCATGGCGCTGCGCGCCATGTTCCTCGCCCTGGAGGACGCCGGATACTCTGCCGACCGGCTCCGTGGCAGCCGGACCGGGGTCTTCGTCGGCTTCGCGACCAACCCGGGCGCGACCTACATGGACTACCTCTCCCGGATCGAGCCCTCGGCCAGCCAGCAGGCGATCACCGGCAACATCCCGGCCATGCTCGCCAACCGCCTCTCTCACCTGCTCGACCTGCGGGGGCCGAGCATCGTCGTCGACACCGCCTGCTCGGCCACCCTGGTCGCGGTGCACCAGGCCAAGAACGCCCTGCTGGCGGGAGACTGCGAGATGGCGGTGGTGGGCGGCGCCCGGATCGTCTTCGCGCCAGTCAAGCATCCCCACTCGGCGATCGGCATCGAATCGTCCGACGGTGTCACCCGGACGTTCGACGAGGCCGCCGACGGCACCGGCTTCGGTGAGGGCTCCGGCGCCGTCGTGCTCAAACGGACCGAGCAGGCCATCGCCGACGGTGACCAGATCTACGCGATCCTGAAGGGCAGCGCGGTCAACCACGACGGCCACACCGACGGCATCACCAGCCCCAACTCCCAGGCGCAGGCAGACCTGCTGCTCGCGGCGTGGCAGAACGCCGGCATCGACCCACGCACGCTCGGCTACTTCGAGGCCCACGGCACGGCCACCCGGGTGGGCGACCCGATCGAGCACGAGGGCATGAAGATGGCCTTCGCCCAGCACACGGCGGAGCGGAACTTCTGCGCGGTGGGCACGGTCAAGGCGAACGTGGGCCATCTGTTCGAGGGCTCCGGGGTGATCGGCCTGCTCAAGGCGGTGGCCGTACTGCGGCATCGGATGCTCCCGCCACAGGCCAACTTCGTCACGCCCAACCCCAAACTCGACTTCGCCTCCGGACCGCTCTTCGTCCCCACCGAACTGGTCCCGTGGGAGTCGCCGGAGGGACCGCGTCGCTGCGGGGTGAGCGCGTTCGGCCTGGGCGGCACGAACGCCCACGTCGTGGTCGAGGAGTACGTCGCGGAGCCCCGCCCGCTCTCCGCCGCCGGTGAGCACCTGTTCACGCTGAGCGCGGCCACGCCCCGCTCACTGACCGGGCTGGTCCGCAGCTATCTGGCGTTCATCGACGGCGGCGGGCTGGACGACCTCGACATCGCCGACGTCTGCTACACCACCCAGGTCTCGCGTTCGGCACACCGCTATCGGATCGCCCTGCTGGTGACCGGCCCCGACGATCTCCGCCGAGGGCTGGAAGGGGTCCTCGCCGACATCCCGCAACCCGTCGTCGGCCGGCTCGCCGAGGCGGCGACCGAATACCTGCGGGGCGCGCCGGTCGACTGGCGGGCACTCGCCGCCGGCCAGGCGCGTCGGGTCGTCCGGCTGCCCCGCTACGTCTTCGACGAGAGCACCGCCTGGCTGAGCTTCCCGGACGACTGGCGGCAGACGTTGTCACTGGAGCGCGCCACCGAGCACCATCCGGTGACGCACGACGTCGAACTCCGGCCCACGCCGGCACCGACACCGGAGGCGACCCCGGCGGGAACCGTACTGGCGCTTGTCGATCCGGCGACCGAGGCCGGCGGGTTGCTGGCCGCCGCCCTGCCCGCGGCGAGCCGGATCGTCCGCCTCGGTGAGCCGGTCGAACCGGGCGAAGAGGCGTTCACCGCCGACAGCGTGGCGTCGATCGAACGCATCGTGCGGCTCGTCGACGAACACGACGTCACCCACCTCGTCTACGCCCTGGCGTTCGAGGAACTCCCGGCGACCGACATCGAGGAGGTCGAACGTCGGTCCACCAAGAACCTGTACGGCCTGTTCCACCTGACCAAGGCGTTGATGGCTGCCGGCGCGAAGCTCGACCTGGTGGTACTGACCCGGACCGCGGTCAGCGCCCACCAGGGCGAGACGACGGCGGTCACCGAGAACGCCGCGCTTGTCGGCTTCGGCAAGGTGATCGCGCGGGAGTACCCGTACGTCAAGGTCAGGCACATCGACGTCGACCTGGCCGTGTCCCCGGCCGCGCTGCGCGCGGAGATCCTCGCCGACGAGCACGGCCTGTCGGTCCTCCGGGGCGAGCAGCGGCTGCGCGAGGTCTTCGTCGAGGTCCCCGAGATCGACCTCAGCGTCGAGGCCGAGGGGCCGCGGCCGTATCTCACGCCGGGTGGCACCTACCTGATCACCGGCGGTACCGGCGCGCTCGGCCTCGCCGTCGCCCGCGACTTCGCCGTCGCCCAGCACGACATCACGGTGATCCTGCTCAGCCGATCCGGACTGCCGCCCCGCGACCGGTGGGACGAGCTGACCGGGCCCGCTGCGGACGGGCCGCAGGCGGGCCGGATCCGGGTGGTGCGGGAGATGGAGGCACTGGGCGCCACGGTGGACGCGGTGGCGGCCGACGCGGGCGACAGCAAGGCACTGGCCGAGGCGGTCGCCCAGATCCGCCTTCGCCACGGCCGGATCGACGGCATCGTGCACGCCGCCGGTCTGCCCGGCGGAAGCACGGTCATGTTCCGCCACCTCGACGACTTCGACGCCGTCGTACGGGCGAAACTGCACGCCGCCTTCGTCCTCGACGAGGCGACCCGGGACGACCCGCCGGACTTCGTCGCGCACTTCTCCTCGGTCGCCTCGGTCTTTCCGGCCCCGGGTCAGGCCGACTACGCCGCCGCCAACTACTACCTGGACAACCTGGCCAGGTCCCGGGCCGGCGGGCGGTGCCACGTCATCGCGCTGGACTGGGTGGCCTGGAAGGAGATCGGCATGGCGGTCGACTTCGGCACCAACGGCGACACCATGTTCAAGGCCATCCCGACCGCGGTGGGCCTGGCCGTCCTCGACGCCGGCCTGCGCTCCCGCCGGTCCCGGCTGTTCGCCGGCGAACTCAACTACGGTGGCGAACTCATCCACCTGCTGCGTTCCTACGACGTCGGGCTCTCCGCCGACATCGAGGCGACGGTGGAACGGCACATGCACGCGCTGGAGGCCCGGCTGGCGAAGGCCACCGACAGGATCCAGACGACTGTCGCGGCGGTGTCGGTCGAACTCGACGGCCGCGCCGGTGGCGACTACTCCGACACCGAACGGTCGGTCGCGCAGTGTCTGGCACTCGCCTTCGGCTACGACCGGCTCGACGTGGAGGCGGACTTCTTCGACCTGGGCGGCGACTCGATCATGGCGACCACGGTGGCCAACAACATCGCGGTCTACCACGGTGTGTCGTACGACGTCGCGGACCTGCTCGCCGACCGCACCGTCGCCGAGATCGCGTACCACGTCGACGAACTGCGAGAGTTCGGCGCGAGCGGTAACTGAGCGACGACCGGATCGGGGACGTCATGACCGACATGACACAGGGGCCGCCGCTCCGGCAGATCGTCGGCTTCGCCCTGCCGCTGACCGCGGCCAGCCTGTTCCAGCAGGTGTACCTCCTCGTCGATGGCATCGTCGTCGGGCGCTACGTCGGCGTCGAGGGGCTGGCCGCGGTCGGGGCGAGTGGGCCGCTGTTCTATCTGCTGAACGCGATGTTCATCGGGCTCGGTACCGCGTTCACCATCCGCCTTGCGCACCTGCGCGGCGCCGGGCAGGACCGGCAGCGGCGTGACGTCGTGGTGTCCCTGGCCCTGGTCACGGTCGGCTGGATCGTGGGCTGCGTGCTGCTGGTCACCGTGTTGGCCGAGCCGGTGCTGGCGCTGATGGGCATCACGGGTGAGTTGGCCGAGCAGTGCGCCCGCTTCATCCAGGTGCTCTCCCTCGGCTTCCCCGGCATCTTCGGATCCGCCGCGGTCAGCGCCTACCTACGCGGCCTCGGCAACTCGCGGGCGGCGATGTGGGTGCAGGCCGCCGGAAACCTGCTGAACATCGGGCTGGCCCTGCTCTTCGTGGGTGGACTGGGCCTCGGGATCGCCGGTGCCGCGTTGGCCACGGCGGTGGCCAGCAGCGCCGCCGCGGTCATCGGAGTCGTCGCGTCGGGCCGGATCTATCCCCTGCCACCCGGCCGGCCCACGCGCGAGGCCGTACGCGGCGAACTCGTCGACGCCACCCGGCTCGGTCTGCCGCTGGCCACGCAGCACATCATCCTCGCCGTCGGGATCATGGTGCTGGTCTGGATCATCGAGCCGTACGGCGAGGTGGTGATGGCGGCCTTCACCGTCGTCTCGCGGGTCGAGGCGTTCAGTGCCATCCTGTTCCTGTCCTTCTCCGGGGCGGTCACCACGTTCGCGGCGCAGAACCTCGGCGCCGGCCACCACGAACGGGCCAGGCACGCCCTGTTGCGGACCCTGGGATTGACATTCGTGCTGACGCTGGTGTTCTCCGCCGTGGTCCTGCTGGCACGCGCCCCGATCGCCGCGCTGTTCACCGAGGACCCGACCACCCGGCGGGTCACCGGCGAGTACCTGACGATCATTTTTCCCTTCCTGCCGCTCTACACCCTGATGGTGGTCCTGCACGGCTACCTCAACGGTGCCCGCCGCACCACGGCGCCACTGATCTGCACCATCGTCGCCTTCGTCATGGTTCAGATCCCGTTCGCGTACCTGCTCAGCCGCCCGTTCGGCATCCACGCCATCATGTGGGCCGTGGTAGCGAGCTGGACCGTCGGTCTGTCGTACTCGACCTTCTGCCTGCGACAGGTACTCAGATCGCCGGCGGACCCGGCACCGGGCAACCTGTCCACCGTCGTGGAGGTGCCAAGCTCCCCATGATCACTATCCGTTCGGCCAACCTGGAGTTCCATGGCGGACGTTCGCGAACGGCCCCGCTGGCCTGGGGCCAGGAGGTCATCTGGGACCTGATCCGCGACTGGGAGAACACCCGGTCGTACGCCGTGCTCACCAAGTGGCTGCACATCCCGCTGCTGTTGAGCGTCGGGGACGTGCTGGAGAGCCTGGCTGAGCTGATCCGACGCCACGAGGCGCTGCGCACCATGTACCGCCCCACCGCCAAGGGCGACGCGATCCAGGAGGTCCTCGGCTCGGGGTCGCTGCCGGTCGAGCTGGTCGACCGCTCGGTCGACGACCCGAAGGACTACGGCAGCATCGTCACCGACTGTCTGGAGCGCGCCGCGGAACTCGGCTTCGACCATGACAAGGAACTTCCGATCCGTTTCTCGGTGATCCTTCAGAACGGCATCCCGATCCTGCTCACGGTGGCCGTGTCGCATCTGTCCGCCGACTTCGCCAGCGCTGAACTGCTGGTCACCGACCTCACCGCCCTGCTGGGAGCCCGCGCGGCCGGCGCGCCACCGCCACCCGCCCGGCCCGCACCACAACCGGCGGACCTCGCGCGGATGGAGAACGGGCCGCAGGGACAGCTACTGAACATCCAGGCTGCGCAGTTCATCCGGCGCCAGCTCGAACGAACCCGCCCGGAGATGCTGCCGGCACGGGCCACTCCGGTCACACCACGGTTCTTCCGTGGGCAACTGGAGTCCGACGCGGTGGCCGTCGCGATCGGCCCGGCGGCCCGCCGCCACCGGACGACCCCCTCCGCGATCCTGCTCTCCATCACCTCGGCACTGATCCGGTGCGTCTGCCCGGGGCCCAACTATCCGATCGACATCATGCAGGGCAACCGCACGACACCGGAGCTGGCCGGCACGGTCAGCAACCTCAGCCAGGGGATCCTGACCGTGATCGAGCTGACCGCGGATTCCTTCGCCGCTCTGGTCCGTCACTGCTCGGCTGTGCTGGCGGAGGCGAGACGGTACGGCCGGCATCGCCAGCGCAGCACCCTCGACATGATCAGTTCGGCGGGGGCGCGGCGGGGTTGCCAGTTCAACGACATCTGGTCGGCGCTGCCCGGCCGGCCGGCCAGGCCCCCCGCCACCCTCGACGAACTGGCCGCGGCGACCCGGTCCACCACGTTCTCCTGGCCCGAGCGGGTGCCCATGAAGAACAAGGATCTCTTCATGGGGATCCGGGGCACGGCCGAGCGGATCCACCTCTCGCTGTTCGCCGACACGGCCCTGCTGCCGCCCGGCGACATCAGGGCGTTCCTCGACACGTTCGAGCGGGTGGCCGTGACCCTCGCATACGAGGATCTCGCGCTGGAGCTGATCGCCGACTGGTTCGCCGAGAGCCGCACCAGGTACGCCGAGATCGACCGGTCCTGATCTGCAACCGCCGGGTCAGAACCCGGGGTCGGAGAAACCTGGCGGGGGTGGCAGTTCGCGTCCGTTGCGTTTTGCGACCGTCCACATGTGACTTCCCACGTCGTCGTTCTCCTCGATGAGGTAGTTCTCGATCAGGGTGCCGTCGGGGTCCAGGGCGTCGTATCGCTCCCACTGCTCGGTGCAGAAGAGAAACGCCGGCAACAGGTCCGGCGAGTCCGGCTCCTGGCCGCTGTCCGCGACGGCAGCCAGCGCCTCGGAGTGGCCATCGATGACGAGCTTGCACAGTTGCTCGCGGCCGGGGCCGGGGCCCAGGGCACGTAGCCACCGGCGGTACCCCTCGGTCGCTGGTGCCGGGAACTCCCCGGCGTCGAGGCGCACCAACTCAGACGCCATGGATGCGGGGTCATAGCTGTCGAGCAGGTCGAACCGCCTCTTCAGGACCGCCACGACGGCGAGCCCCGTGCGCTTTCTGCCGACCGGCGCGGGCTGGCACAGATGGGTGTTGGTAAGCGCGAGGTCGAGCACCGCGCGGGTCTCCAGCTTCTCGTCCCCGGGACTGCGTGGCATCGGCCAGCTTCTCAGCGCGTACTCGAAGTCACCGAGGAGGACCGGGTGGTTGGTGACGCGCAGGAGGTCGGCCATCGTCCCGCGCAACTCGGGATCGGCCGACTTGAGGGCAGCCGCGAGCACCCGTCTGCCGTTCGGTGGTGCGGTGACCAGTCGTACCCGTGGTTCGTGCGGGCAGTCCGGCGCGGGCGCGAGCAGGAACCGCCACGCCCGGCCCGGCGTGGCGGTCAGGCCGTCCCAGACGCGGTTGGTCACCTCCTGGTCGCTGCCCCAGGCCAGGGCCAGGGCCTCCTCGGCCATCGCCGCGACCCGCTCGTCCCGCGCACCCGTCATCAACCGGATCACCGCGGCGACGTTGCCGGCAGACGGGCGCCTCAGTCGTCTACAGAGAACTCGGGCGGCGAGCCGCGCCGGCGGGCCGGCGCCGCTGACCGCGATCTGCTCCAGCATCCCTCCATCATCGGGCTCACCTGAAGCCCGTGGGGTCCTACGGAAAGTCAGGAGTCGGTGGCACTTGGTGTGGTTGCGGACCAACCGATGTGTTCCGGAAAACTTCCGGAAAATGATTGACGTGTTCGAAACGCCGCTGCAATACTCCGATCACAGTGGCATCAACCTCTGTCAATTAAAACCAAGGAGGACCTGCGCATGTACGCCAGCGTCGGCGGCTCCCGCCGCCCGTCCACCGCCCGAAAATCGCGTCTTACCTTCCGGTTGGCCGTGCTCGCCTCGACCGTGGCGCTCAGTGCCGCCGGTTTCGCGGTTGCCGCCACTCCGTCCAGCGCCGCCACCTGCAACGGGTACGTGGGCCTCACCTTCGACGACGGGCCGACCGGCAACACCGGCGCCCTGCTGTCCGTGCTGCGCGCGAACAACGTACGGGCGACCATGTTCAACATCGGGCAGAACGCGCAGGGCAACCAGTCCGCCGCACGGGCCCAGGTCGACGCCGGCATGTGGGTGGGCAACCACAGTTGGAACCACGCGCACATGACCTCGATGAGTCAGAGCCAGATGCAGTCGGACCTCTCCCAGACCAACTCGGCGATCCAGTCGGCGACCGGCGTCCGGCCGCAGTTGTTCCGCCCGCCCTACGGGGAGACCAACTCGACCCTCCAGTCGGTCGCGTCGTCGCTCGGCCTGCGCCAGGTGATCTGGGACGTCGACTCCCAGGACTGGAACGGCGCCAGCGTCAGCCAGATCGTCTCCAACGCCAGCCGCCTCCAGGCCGGCCAGGTGATCCTGATGCACGACGGCATTCAGAACACCCGCGACGCGATTCCGCAGATCGTGGCCAACCTGAGCAGCCGCAACCTCTGCCCGGGCATGATTTCGCCGAGCACCGGCCGAGCGGTTGCCCCGGACGGTACGCCGCCGACCACCACGCCGCCGACAAGTGCGCCGCCGACCGGCACGCCCACCACTCCACCGCCCACCGGCGGGTGCACGGCGACGGCGACGACCCCCAACGTCTGGGGCGACCGGTACAACACCTCGGTGACCGTTCAGGGGGCCAGCAACTGGACCGTGGTCGTGGCGTTGACCGCGCCGCAGCGGGTCGCCACCACCTGGAACGGCTCACCCAGTTGGGACAGCACCGGGTACGTGATGACGATGCGGTCCAACGGCAGCGGCAACACCTTCGGCTTCACCACGATGATGAACGGCAACAGCTGGGCCAGACCCCAGATCCAGTCCTGCACCACGGGCTGACCCCGCTGGCCTGGGCTTGCGTGAAAGGCCGGTGGAACCGGGCCCCGTTCCGGGCGCGGTTCCACCGGCCGCGTCGATGTGTCCATCAGGAGAGGGCGCAGTTGACGCCGTTGAGGGCGAAGGAGCCAGGCTCGCCGGTATTGCCGGTGTGGGTGGCTTGGAAGCCGATTTCGGTGGATCCGCCTGCTGCCAGCGTCCCGTTGTACGAGACGTTGTGTGCGGAGATCTGACCGCTGGAGCCCGTGTAGGTGGCGTTCCAGCCGCCGGTCACGGTCTGTCCGCTGGGCAGGGTGAACGTCAGGGTCCAACCGTTGATCGTCGATGTGCCCCGATTGGTGATGCGGATGTTGGCGGTGAAGCCGCTGTTCCACGAGTTCATCGTGTAGCCCACCTCGCAGGCGCTGGACTGGCTCGGCGGCGGGGTGGTCGGCGGCGGGGTGGTGGGCGGCGGGGTGGTCGGGGGCGACGTGGAGAAGGTGATGTTCGAGACGTAGGAGTTGATGTTCCAGCTCGCGTCCGGGTCGGTCTGGCTGGTGACCGGTCTGCCCTGGACGGTGAAGTTCTCGAAGTGCACGCCGCTGATGTTGATCGTCGATGACCGTCCGTGCAGGTTGACGACCTTCTTCACGTCTGAGGAGACGTTCGTGAAGTAGGCGTTCCGGATCGTCGAGGTGTTCTTCACGGTGCGCCAGGACGGCGGGCGATCCTCCTCCAGGTCGATCAGACTGTCGGTCTGTTCCACCCTGACGTCTTCCCATCGGGTGTTCGAAACGACGGCGGTGTCGACCGCGTCGATCACCATCGAGCGGCCCGCCTTCACCACGTCGATGTCGCGGAAGACGATGCCGTCCATGGACGTGCCCTCGGTCTTGGTGCCGATCTTCGCGCAGGCGGAGTTGCTGTAGCAGACGACGTGTTCGTGGATGACGTTCCTGGTGTTGACCGTGCCGCTGGCGGACTCGTTCTTGGTCGCCATGTTGTCGTCACCGGTGTAGAGGAACGCGTTCGACAGCAGGCTGTTGGTCGACTCGTCGAAGTCCACGCCGTCGGTGTTGTTGTACCCCGTCGTGGGCCGGCAGTTGATCAGTTTGTAGTTCTTGATGGTGACCCTGTCGCTGCGGTAGACGAGCGTGTTCCAGTAGCTGGAGTCGCGTACGGTCACGCCGTCGACCAGGATGTCGGAACTCTCCTCGATCTTCAGCACGGCCAGGTTCATGCCCTGGGCCCGCAGGTACTTCCCGTTCCCGTCGATGACACCGCGGCCCAGCAGCTTGGCGTTGCTCACCCGGTACATCCGGAGGGAGGCGTGCTGCATGCCCTCGATGTTCACCCCACCGCTACCGGTGTTGAAGTCCGCCTTCTGGTTCGAGCCGTAGAGGACCGCGCCGGTGGCCAGGTAGAGGGTCATGTTGCTCTTCATCCACAGTTCGCCGACCTGGTAGCGGCCCGGAGGCACGTACAGGACGTTGCGGGTCGCCCCGGATGCGGCGTTGATGGCGCTCTGGATCTTTGACGTGACCAGGGTCGCGCCGGTGTTGTCGACGCCGTAGTCGGCGAGGTTCTTGACGTTGGCGTCGCCCAACTGGGGCGCGTCCGTCTCGGGCGCGTCGATCAGGATGAACAGCAGCTCCTTGGAGTCGAACTGGACGATCAGGTAGTTCGGACCGCTGGTGAAGGTGATGGTGTTGCCGCTGCGGGCGACGGCGAGTTTCCGGCTCTTGGGGCTGACGGTGTACGAGCTGAAGCCCTCGGCGACAGTGACCGAGAACTCGGCCGTGCCCGTTCCCGCCATCGAGCAGTGCGCATAGTGCACCTGCATCTCCGGGGCGTACTTCGTCATCTTCTCGACGAACAGCGGGGTGCCGGCGGTCGTGACGGTGTAGAGCGGACTCCTCGTCGCGCCGCGCAGGGCGGGATCGGCGATGCAGTCGGTCCCAGCCGCGGCGGTCGCACCGTAGACCGGCGCCACCAGAGTGCCCGTCCCGACACCACCGAGGATGAGGAGAGCGACTGCTGTCCAGATCGCGAGACGTTTGTTCTTCATCGGTACCTTTCCCGGGGGCCGGCCCCCGGCGGTCTGAAGCCGGCCTTTCTGTTTCGCTGTGTCCATTGCTCTGTTTCCTTGCCGTGGGGCCAGGCGGAGCCGGGGGAGCGGCTTCGGTGAGAAGCTTCCACTGCCGGACGCTACGCCCTGACGTCGACGTCCGTCAATGAAATGGCTACCTGGTGGAAACAGAAAGTGTCGGGGCAAGCAACGAAACTTTTGGGGGCGTGACGATGGCAGCGCCGACTCGGAGGTCGCGGGCCGCGTCTACAACGGATCGCCGGCGATCGCGTCGTACTCCCGGCGTATCGCCGCGATCAACTGGTCGGCTCGGGCGAGCGGAACGCCGTCGACCGCGGCGACCGGGCGTAACCCTGCGGTGGCGTTGGTCGTGAAGACGGCGGTCTCCCCGGTCAACTCGGTCAGCTCGACCCTGCCGGTCCGGTGGGCGATCCCGAGCCGGTCCAGCACGTCTCCCAGCAGCCGCGTCGTCACCCCCGGCAGGCAGGCGGCGTCCGGCCAGATGACCGTCTCCCCCCGGACGACCGCCAGGTTCCAGGTGCTCCCTTCGACGACCCGGCCGTCCTCGGCGACGAAGAGCGCGTCGTCGAAGCCGGCGGCCTGCGCCGCCCGGCGGTGATGAACCGTCGCACAGAGCCCGGTGTGCTTGACCTCCGGCAGCTCCCGGACATACCGCACCGACCGCAGCGCAAGCGGTGGGAGCGGCCCGGCCGGGGCGGGCCGGACCGTGACCAGCAGCCGGGGGGCGGCCGGAGCGGGCGGGCGGTCCAACCCGGGCCGGGAGTCGAAGGCGGTGACCCGGACGGCGACCGCGCCGCCGCCCTCCCCGCTCGCGGCACCGTCCACGCCGGCCGGACCGGTGATCATTCTCCGGGCCAGGAACCGCACCCGTTCCGGATCGAGTTCCGCTCCGAAGAGGGCCCGGGAGTCCCGGCGTAGCCGCTCCAGGTGGTGGGCGAGGCCGCGCACCCGGCCCCCGGCGACCCGCATCGTGGTGAAGTGCCCGTAGTTGACAAGCGCCAACACGCTCAGGTCGGCCGGGCTGACCGGGGCGCCGTCCAGCTCCACTCGCTCCTCCTGCCGCTCGGTCAGTACTTGCTCTGCGCGGACGGGCCCTGACGGGGCCCGTAGGGCGCCGTCTCGAGCCACCGGCCGAGCGCGGGGACCACCGGCGCCAGCGTGGCGAAGCACCGCTGCCGGATCCGCATCGCCGGCCCCGGCCGCAGGTGGCGCAGCGCGGCCCCGGCCGCGTCCCGGTTGTAGCGTGCCGCCGCGTGCCGCCGCGCGGCGTACCCCGGCACCGCCGCCGGATCGGCGTCCGCCGCCGCGATCGCCTCCGCGGCGGCGACGGCGTCGGCCATCCCGCTGTTCATCCCGCGCGCGCCGAACGGCGGGAACAGGTGCGCCGCCTCCCCCGCGAGCAGCACCCGATGATGCCCGTCGGTGAGCCGGTCCGCCACCACCTGGTGAAAGTTGTACCGGGCGACCCACAGGATCCGATCCCGGTAGCGCTCCGGCACCACCGCGGGCAGCCAGCGCCGCGCCGCCTCGACACTGTCGAAGGTCGCCGGAGCGTCGGTTTCGCGGCACTGGAGGTCGACCTGCCAGCCGCCGGCGAAGGGCACCAGGAGCACGGTCCGACCGCCGAGGGCCGGATGTTCGTAGTGGAAGGTCCGGCGCGACGGCATCGGCTGGTTCGGATCCTCGGCCAGGTCGACGACGACGTGGAAGCCGTGCGGCCGGGGACCGTGCAGTCCCACCCCGAGCGACCGGCGCACCGCCGAGCGGGCGCCGTCGGCGGCGACGACGTACTCGCTGCTCCACCGCCGGCCGTCCCCGGTCTCCAGCGTGACCGCCTCCGGCCCGGTGGTGACCGTGTCTACCGCGGTGCCCCACTCGAACCGGACCCCGGCCCGCTCGCAGGCCGCCAGCAGCAGGCGTTCCGTCTCCACCTGGCGCAGGCTGGCGAACGGGGGCAGCCCGTGGGAGTGCGACGGATAGCTGCGGGAGAAGACCAACCGCCCTCGGTAGTACGTCTCGCGGGTCGGCCAGACCACGGACCGGCGGGCGATCTCCTCGGCGAGTTCCGGGCTGAGCCCGGCAAGCAGCCGCAACGTCCGGCCGTGCACGAACAGGGCCCGGCTGCCCGGTCGGCTACGGTCCGCCGGCTCCGCTTCCAGCACCGTGGCCGGCAGACCCGCCGACCGCAGCGCCAGGGCGGCCGTGAGACCGGTCGGACCGGCGCCCACCACGATCATCGGCCGCGCTCCGTGCCGGTGGAGCCGGGCGCCGCGCCGGTGAGTTCGCGGATCCGCTCCCGCAGCCGGCCCTTGTCCACCTTCCCCACCGCGGTACGCGGGAACGACTCGACCAGCTCCAACCGGTCCGGCAGCTTGTACGCCGCCAGCCCACGCTCCCGCAGGAACGCCACCACCTCGGTCAGCCGCGGGGTCGTACCCCGTGGTCGTGGCACCACGAAGGCGCAGGTCCGCTCGCCGAGCAGCGGGTCCGGCATGGCGACCACGGCGCACTCCCGTACGGCCGGGTGGGCCAGCAGATGGTCCTCCAACTCGTCGGCGGCCAGCTTGTCCCCACCCCGGTTGATCTGGTCCTTCACCCGGCCCTCCACCACGAGGTGCCCGCTGGGCAGCATCCGGACCAGGTCGCCGGTGCGGAAGAACCCGTCCGAGGTGAAGGCGGTGGCGTTGTGCTCCTCCGCCCGGTAGTAGCCGCGCAGGGTGTACGGCCCCCGGGTGAGCAGCTCACCCACCTCACCGTCGGGCACCGGAGCACCGGTGGCGTCGACCACCCTGATCTCGTCGTCGGGGGACAGCGGCCGGCCCTGAGTGGTGGCCACGGTCTCCGGTGGGTCGTCCGGAGCGCTCTGGCAGAGCAGCCCCTCGGCCATCCCGAACGACTGCTGCACCGCGCACCCGAGGGCCCGGCCGAATCGTCGGGCGGCCTCGGCCCCGAACTTCGCGCCGCCCACCTGGACCAGCCGCAGGCTGGACAGATCCGAGCCGGCGACCCCGGCCATCTCCAGCCAGAGCAGGGCCAGCGGCGGGACCAGCCCGGTCACCGTCACCCGTTCCCGCTCGATCAGCGGGAAGACATCCTCGGCGCTCGGCGTCGGCGCGAGCACGACCCGACCGCCGACGTGCAGGGTACCGAGGATGCCCGGGCAGGCCAACGCATAGTTGTGCCCGACCGGCAGCACCGCCAGATAGCTGTCGGCCGAGGTCAGGCCGGCGTTCTCGGCGCTGAGCCGAAGGTTGTAGCCGTAGTCCTGGTGAGTTCGGGGGATCAGCTTCGGCAGTCCGGTCGTCCCGCCGGAGAGCAGGAAGAGCGCCACGTCCGCCGGGTCCGGGGCGGGCAGCGGCTCCGGCTCGGCGTCCACCGCGTCGAGGGCGACGAACTCCGCCGGCTCACCCACGACGAAGACGTGCTCCGGCCCGGTCACCCGACGAGCGAGTTCGCGGTGGTCGAAGCCGAGGTAGCTGTCCGGGATCACCAGCGCGGTCGCCTCGCTCACGGCGCAGAGGTGGGCGAGCTCGCTCTCCCGGTGGGCGGGCAGCGCGAAGACCGGAAGTGCGCCGAGCCGGAACAGGGCGTGGCACAGCGTCACGAACTCGATCACGTTGGGAAGCTGGATCACGACCCGGTCGCCGGGGGACAGGCCGGCCCGGCGCAGACCCGCGGCCAGCCGGTCGGCACGCCGGTCCAGCTCCCCGTAGGTCATCCGGCGGGCCGGCTCGACAAGTGCGATCCGGTCGGCGTCGGCGCTGGCCAGAGCCCGCAGCCGATCGCCGAGCGGCTCCGGCCGCCAGTAGCCCCGCTCGGTGTACCGCCGGGCGAACTCCGGCGGCCACGGTACACACCCCGCCAGCATGGTCAGCTCCCTCCGGTGGTGGAGACGTGCCGGTCCAGCCAGTCGACAAGCGGAGCCAGCGCGTCCCAGCCGTCCCGGACCAGGCGCAACGCCGCCTCGCCGTCGATCCCGTCCGACACCCGGTGCACCCGGTCGGCGGCCAGCGACCGGTACCGCAGCAGCTCCACCCGGGGGTGGTCCGCCGGGCAGCCCTTCGGCTTGGTCTTGAGCCGTTCCCCGATCAGGTGCCAGTCGTCGGCGCTGAGTTCGTCGACGATCCGTTGCAGTGCGCCGCCGGAGCGACCGTCGTCGACCGCCTCGCGGTAGCGCTCGACCTGCTTGGAGGAGAGGCCGTGGTAGCCGCCGCCCAGGCGCAGCCCTTCGGCGTCGAGCTGCAGGTAGTAGCCGACGCTGTCGGCCGAGCCGGCGGTCAGCCCCTGGTACGTCTTGTACGGCGACTTGTCCTTCGCGAACCGGACGTCCCGCTGCGGTCGCCACACCTTGACCGCGCCGTACTTGTCCCCGAGTTCGGCGGCGAGCGCCTCCATCGGCTCGCGGACGCACGAGTCGTACGTGTCCTTGTGCCGGTGCCACTCGTCGCGGGTGTTGTGCTTCTCCAGGTTCTGATAGAAGCGGAACGCCTCGGCCGGGAAGCCGCCGAACGTCTTGGCGTCCGCGCCGCCCTGCTGTCCTTTGCTCATCGCTGGTTCACCTCCGTCGGGTCAGGCCCGCGAAATGGGCCACGAGTTCGTCCGCCTGTTCCCGGTTCAGCCGCGGGTCACAGGCGCTGGTGTACCGGGGCTGCGCGACCCGCGCCGGGGAGACCGGCGTGTCGACCGGGGCGGCGATGCACTCGGTCACGTCTTCCGGAGTCACCTCCAGATGCAGCCCGGCCGGGTGCAGCCGATGGGCGGCGAGGATCCGGACGAACGCGGTCGCCTCGTCGTGGATCGCCTCCACCAGCCGGGTCTTCGTGCCGGAGCGCAGCCGGTACGTGTTGCCGTGCATCGGGTCGCACAGCCACAGCACCGGTGCCCCGTGCCGGCGGATCGCGAGGGCCAGCTCCGGCAGGATGCGCCGGATCCGCTGCGAGCCGAGCCGGACGATGAACGACACCTTGCCGGGCCGGCCCTGCGGGTTGAGCACCCGGCTCAGCCGGACCGCCTCGGCGGCGGTGATGGACGGTCCGATCTTGACCCCGACCGGGTTGCTCAGCTCCGCCGCCCACCGCACGTGCCAGCCGTCCGACGCCCGGGTCCGGTCGCCGATCCACACGAGATGTCCGGAGGAGGCGTACCGACCGGACGTTCCGGGCCGCTCCAGGGCGGTCTCGTAGTCGCACAGCAGCGCCTCGTGCGAGGCGAAGACCGGCACGCCGGCCGGGTCGGTCCCGGACCGTCGCCGGAGCTGGCGCAGGACGAAGGCGGCGCAGTCGTACCCGGTCAGCATCCGGTGTGGATCCGGGGTACGGGAAACGGGGTCCGCCTCCGGTCGGTTGACCAGGTCCCCCCGGTATGCGGGGAGCACCGTGCCGTCGGGCAGCCGCTCCCACGCCGACGAGCGCGGCTTCGCGTACTGACCGGCGATCCGCCCGATCGGTACCACCGGCAGCCCGGAGTCTCGGCGCAGCCGCGCGGCGAGGCCGGTCAACTGGGCCAGCCGGGCGGCGATCGGCTCCGGGGCGGCCTCGGTGAACCGCTCCGCGCAGTCGCCGGCCTGCAACACCACCGCCTCGCCCCGGGCGGCCCGGTCGAGCTGCCCGGTGAGGACGGCGCACTCCGCTTCGGAGACCAGGCCGGACCGGCCGGCGAGCGTCTCCCGTACGCCCGCCACGGCCGCCGGGTCCGGCCACTCCGGCTGTTGGAGCGCCTCCCGCTCGGCGACGGGCCTGGTCACGGCGCGATCCGTTCGCCGGTCCAGCCGTCTTCGGTGCGCCGGTACCGCAGCCGCTCCGGCACGTCGGCGGGACCGCCCTGCCAGAATTCGATCGACTCCGGCAACAGCCGTAGCCCGCCCCACTGCGTGGGCCGAGGAATCTCCTGTCCCGCGAAGCGCCGCTCGGTGGCCGCGATCCGGCCGGTCAGCGGCTCGTCGAGCACCGACCGCTGGTCGGTCGACCAGGCCAGGAGCTGCACCGGCCGGGGGAGCCGGCTGTAGTATTCGTCGCTCGACAGCGGGTCCAGTCGCTCCACCGGGCCGGCGACCCGGACCTGCCGGGATGTCTCCAGCCAGCCGAAACAGAGTTCGGCGTACGGGGAGACGGCGAGATCGGTCGCCTTGCGGCTGCGGTACCCGGTGAAGAAGACGAAGCCGGTGTCGACCCGGGCCAGGTCGACGTACCGCGCCGAGGGGCGCCCGTCCGGGCCGACCGTGGCCAGCACCGCGGCTGCCGGGTCGGCGGGGGACCGGGCGACCCATTCCGCGCGCCACTCCTGGAACTGCCGCAGCGGGTCGGTTCCGATCCGCCGCGGACCCTCCGCCTGTTGCCTGGGTGCTCGCCGTTCGACTCGCAACGTACCGTCCTCCTGTGTTTATGCTCCCGGTACAGGAAAGGGGGCAGATATATGGATTCCCGAGATCGAGACCTGGCTCTGCGCCTGCGGAGCCGGCACCAGGACATCGTCGAACCCCGAACCTTCGAACTGCTGGGGCAGGAATGGGATCTCCTTCCCGGCGTCTACGCGCCGCACCTGACCCCGTCCGCCGCCCTCTACGCCGAGTGGCTCGCGTACCCCACCGGCGGATCGTTCTGTGAAATGGGCTGCGGCACCGGCTATCTCTCCGTCATCGCCGCGCAGCGCGGCTGCGTGGCGGTCACCGCGCTCGACATCAGTGCCGCGGCGGTGGAGAACACCCGGCGCAACGCCGAGCGGCACGGCGTCGCCGACCGGGTGACCGCGCGGTGCGGGGACATGTTCCAGCCGCTGACCGGGGACGAACGGTTCGACCTGATCTTCTGGAACTCCAACTTCGTCGGCGCCTCCCCCGGGGAGTCGCCGGACGAGCTGCTGGACCGGGCCTTCTTCGACCCGGGGTACGTGGCCCACGCGGCGTTTCTGGGCACCGTCGGGCGGCACCTGGCCCCCGGCGGGCGGGTGATGCTCGGCTTCACCGATCTGGGCGACCCGGCGATGCTCGGCCGGATCGCCGCCGAACACGGGTGGCGGCCGGTGACCCGCCGGTGTGCTGTCGGCGAGTACCCCGACGGCGAGCTGCGGTACGAGCTGATCGAGCTGCTCCGCTCGTGAGACCGCCGGGGTTGAGCCACCCGTCCGCGCGGGTGGCTCAACCCGGTCGGCGGTCATCGCCGAGCGAGCCGCAGCGCCAGCGGACCCAGCAGCAGCGTGGCACCGAGCACCCAGGCCAGGGTTTGTAGTACCGGCACCAGGACCGGCCCTCCGGAGGAGAGGCCGACCAGCGCGGCGTGCGCGCAGCTCAGCGGATTGGCCCGGATCGCCGGCTGGGCCCACCCCGGGAACGCCGACAGCGGCACCAGGCAGGTGGAAACCAGCAGGAGCAACGTGACCGGCGCGTTGAGGGAGCTGGCCGCCGCCTCGGCGCTGCGGGCGGTCAGGGCCACCACCAGGGCCGACCAGAGGAAGATCAGCGCGAACAGCAGCACCACCAGCAGGAAACCGACGGCCGCCGGGAAGCCCTGCTCGAACCGGAATCCGAGGAGGTAGCCCACCGCGACGGTCACCACGGTGACCAGCACGAACTTGACCACGTCGCCGGCGATCCGGCCGAGCAGCGGGGACATCCGGGCGATCGGCATGGTCCGCAGCCGCCCTTGGAACCCGCCGTGCACGTCCGCGTGGAACCCGACAGCCGTGCCCACGCAGCTGTAGGCGACGCTGAACAGCACGATCCCCGGGGCCAGCCGGGCGATGTACGGCTCGTCGGTGGCCCCGCCGACCACCTCGCCGAACATCACCAGCAGCAACAGCAGCAGGACCAGCGGAAAGGTGACGGCGTCACCGAGCAGCCGTGGGCTGCGCACGAACCGGCGCAGGTTCCGGCCGGCCAGGATCGACGCTTCGTGCCCGACACTCATCGAGCCCTCCTGAATGCGCGCGTGGCGGCCCACGAGAAGATCACCAGCAGCCCGGCCAGCCAGGCGACCGCCGGCCAGACCTGCCCCCAGGACGGCGTCGCCGAGGCGAGCGACCGCAGGGCCTCGATGACCACCGAGACCGGGGAGAACCGGATCACCGGTTCCAGCCAACCGGGGAAGGCCTCGGCCGGCACGAACGCGCTGGAGAGCATGATCAGGGCCAGGTACGGCAGGTTGAGCGTCGCCGCCACCGCCTCCGGATCGGTCGAGGAGAGGCCCACCGCTGTCGTCGCCGCCGTCAAGGTCAGCGCGAACGCCAGCGCGAGCAGCACGAACCCGAGTGCGGCCGGAACTCCACCGTGGAACCGGAACCCCGCGAGGTACCCGGTGGCACTGATCACCACCACCGCGAGCACCGCCCAGACGGCGTCCGAGGCGAGCCGTCCGGCCACCACCGCCGCCCGGTTGACCGGCATCGACAGGCAGCGGGTGAGCATCCCCGAGGCCCGGTCGGCGGCGGAGGCGGCGCCCGACGTGTTCGCCACCGTGAACATCCACTGCGCGACGATCGCCGGCGGCAGGAACTGGGCGTAGTCCAGCCCGCGCTCGGAGAAGAGCCGGCCGAAGAGCAACAGGAACCCGAAGACGAAGATCACCGGGAACACGCCGAACACGACGAGCATCTCGGCGTTGGCCCGCTGCCTCAGGTTCCGGCCGGCGAGTACGGAGCCCTGGGTGACCAGGTTTCCGATCCCGTGCTCGGTGCCGATCGCCGCCGTCATGCCCGGGACCTCTCCGCGCTCGGGCGCTGCGTCCCGTCCGAGGTGAAGGCGAAGAACACCTCGTCCATCGTGGGTTTGCGCAGGGCCACGTTCTCGGCCTCGATACCCGCCTCCTCGAGCAGCCGGACCACGTCGGCCAGCATCCGGGCCCGAGGCGCCGGCACGACGAGTGCGCCGTCCCGCTCGGTGACCTCGTCCATCTCGGAACGGAGCGCGGCGGCGGCCTCCTCCCTCCGGGCGGCGGGCACCTCGATCTCGCACACCTGGCCGCCGACCCGCTCCTTGAGTTCGTCGGGGGTCCCCTCGGCGATCACCCGTCCGTCGTCCAGCACCACGACCCGATCGGCCAGGCGGTCGACCTCTTCGAGGTACTGACTGGTCAGCAGGACCGTGCTGCCGTCGTCGCGGAGCTGGCGGATGAGCTGCCACATCTCCTCCCGGCTGCGCGGGTCGAGCCCGGTGGTGGGCTCGTCGAGGAAGAGCACCGGCCGCTCGACCACCAGGCTGGCGGCCAGGTCGAGGCGGCGGCGCATGCCTCCGGAGTAGCTCTTGACCGGCTTGTCGGCTGCCTCGGTGAGGCGAAACCGGTCGAGGAGTTCCTCGGCGCGCTGCCGGGCCTGGGTTCGGCCCAGCCGGAGCAGGCGGCCGAACAGGACGAGGTTCTCCCGCCCGGTGAGCACCTCGTCGAGGGCGGCGAACTGGCCGGTCAGGGCGATCGACGCCCGGACCTCCGTGGGCTGCGACACGACGTCGTGGCCGGCGACGGCGGCCCGGCCGCCGTCCGGCCGTACCAGGGTGGTGAGGCAGTTGATGATGGTGGTCTTACCGGCGCCGTTCGAGCCGAGCAGGCCGAGCAGGGTTCCGCTGGCCACTGTGAAGGAGATGTCCGCCACCGCAACCTTGTCGCCGAACTCCTTGCGGAGGTGTTCGACCTCGATGCCTGGTTGTGTCACCGCTTCGTCCTCTCCGGGGTGGGCGCCGACCAGCGCGTGGGCCGGCGCCCCTGTCGATCTCAGCTCTCCTGGTTGGACATCGGCGTCTGCTGGTGGAACAGCAGCTTCCAGCCGTCCGCCTGACGCTGCCAGACGCTGGACATGTAGAGCCGGAACGTGCCTCGGCCGCTCACCTCGGCGACCGCCCGGTAGGTGATGACGGCGGTGTCGTCACTGATCGGAACGATCCGCTGCTCGTCGAGGGTGAAGCCGGTGAACGGGGAGGTGTTCCCGTCGATCTCCGCGACCAGGTCGTCACCGGTGGAGATCCCGTCGTGCTCCACCACGAGGGTCTGCGGGGTGACCAGCTTGCGATAGAAGTCGCCGTTCGCCGACGAGATCGCCCGCCACCCCTCCTGCTCCAGCTCGAAGAGCTCCTTCTCCAGGTCGTGGTTGACCGTCGTCATGATTCATCCCTTCCGTAGTCTTTCCTGTCTTGTTTCACCAAAAGCTATCGCTCAAACCCTAAAGGCTGTTTTGATCTGGCGGGTTACGGCGTCGACGGCCACGCCGCCGCCAGCGGAACCTGCGGCCGTACGTCCGCCAGGACCGCCCGGACCGCCGCGACCGGCCGGTCGGTGACGTAGAAATGATCACCGTCGATCACCTGGGCGTGGAAGCCGCCGCTTGTCTGCTCCCGCCAGGCAGCCGCCTCCTCGGGGCTCACCTCCGGATCCCGATCGCCGCAGAGCGCGGTGATCGGGGTCCGCAGCGGAGCCGCCGGGGCGGGCCGGTACCGCTCGATCAACCGGTAGTCGGCGCGCAGGCTCGGCAACACCATCTCCCGCAGCCCGGGCTGGGTGAGCAGGGACTCGTCGGTCCCACCGAGCCGGCGCAGGTCCGCCAGGAGCGCGTCGTCGCCGCCCTCGTGGACGGCGGTGGGACGCTGCCGGTGGGGAGCGGGACGGCCGGAGACGAAGAGCCGCAGCAGGGGCCGCCCGATCCGCTCCTCCAGCCGCCGCGTGACCTCGACGGCGACCGCCGCCCCCATGCTGTGTCCGAAGACGGCCATCGTCGGCCCGGCCATCGGAGCAAGGGCAGCCGCGATCGGGTCAGCCAGTTCCGGCATGGTCACCGCGCACGGCTCGTCCGCGCGGTCCTGCCGGCCCGGATACTGGACCGCCATGAGCTCCACATCCCTCGGCAACAGCCGGGCCCACTTATGGTAGAAGCTCGCGGCCCCGCCGGCATGGGGAAGCGCCACCAGTCGTACCCGTGGCCGCCCGCCCGGTACGTCGGCCGTGGTGAGTCGGCGCAGCCAGCGCTGACCATTTGTGATCATCACAGAACGTCTACCTCCTTCACGGACAGCGGTCGGGGCGCCGGCCCGTCGAGCGACTCCGGCGGGCCGAGACGGCGGCTCGCGTCCCGCCACACTCCGGCGACGGCGAGGTGGGACTGCCCGGTCGTGAGCGGGTCGGCGCCTTCCCGGGCCGCCCGGTGCAGACCGGCCAACGCCCGGCCGGCGGCTGCCGGCCACAGCTCCCCCACGATGTTCCGGTAGCTGGGTGCCTCGGCCGGACCGATCGGGCTGGCGCTGGGGTAGTCCAGGTGCTCACCCGGACTCTCGTCCAGCCGGCTGGCGGTCTGCCCCTGCGCGGGAAAGTGCGGACGCGGGCTCCAGATGAGCGGGCCGTGGGTGTTCACCAGGGTCAGGTTCCCGCCCGAGGCGCCGACGGTGATCCGGTGCAGCAGGTGGGCGTGGTTGTCCGGGTCCGTCAGGTGCAGTTGGTTCTGCACCCGCAGCGTCACCGGCAACCCCCGTACCTCCCCGACCAGGGTGGCGAACCCGCCGGCTGACGGCACCGTCTCCGCGAACGACCACGGACGCAGTCCGCCCAACGCCAGCCGGAGGATGTCGAACAGGTGATAGAAGACCTGGAGCCCGCAGGTCGCGTCGAGATGGAGCAACGGCTGCTGGGCGGCGAGCGCCCGGGTCACGGCGATGAACCGCCGGACCGGCTCCACCTCCACGTAGTGGGTGCTGACCTGGTACATCACCCCCGCCCGCCGGGCGGCACGCAGCGCGCCGCTCAGCTCGTCCTGGTGCAGCGGCCCCTCCTGAAGGACATGGATGCCGCGCCCCATCAGCCGCTGTGCGAGCTCGGTGCCGGCACCACCGTTCACCCCGGCGTAGACCGCGACCACCGCGAGGTCGATCTCCGGGGGGAGATCGTCCGGATCGGTGTAGAGCGGCACCCCGGCCCGCTCCGCGCAGGCCACCGAGCGGGCGCTGCCACGGGCCAGCACCCCGGCCAGCCGCAGCGACGGCTCGGCACGTTCCAGGGCCCGCAGATAGACCCGGCCGAAGCCGGTCCCGCAGACCACCACGTTCCCGGTCACAGCGCACCCTCCTCAACCGCTGCCGGCCGATCGACGAACTCCATCTGGCGGACGTTCGGTGAGGCCACCAACCGCTCCGTCACCCGGGCCGGATCGAGCACCTCGCCCGCGTGGTGCGAACCCGGGGGCACCTGACCGGCGAGCACCGCCCGGGTGGCGAGCACCGCCGCCTCAGCGGTCAACCGGTAGCTGTCCACCGCCCGCAGCGCCAGGGTCCGGGTCACCGGGCGGCCCTGCGCGGCGCCGTCGAGTTGCAGGACGATGAGCTGGTACGTCGACCTGCCGAAGGTCTCCAACTCGGCCGCCCGCACCAACTGGTCCGCCGCCGGGTCGATCTCTCCGGGGTCCACCGTGCTCAGCGCCCGCAGCGCCTGCTCCCCGTCGAAGACGTGGTACCAGCGCACCTCGGCGAGCCCGAGCGTGGCCGCCAACCGCTCGGCCTCGGTGGTGAGGAACGGGTGCGCGGTGACCCGGCCCGGGAAGTACGGCAGCTCGACCCGGTCCAGCGGGGTCAACGCGCCCGGCACCCGGCGACCGCCGAGCCACGCGGCCAGCGACCGACCGGCCCCCTCGACCATCCCCGCCACGTAGTCCCGCGCGGCGCCGGGAGTGAAGCGGTCCCGCCCGCCGGTGTAGGCGGTCAGCCGGTCGAGCCGGTCGAACCCCTCGGCGGCCAGGGCCCGGGGCAACACGAAGGTCAAGCCCGGCGTCATCCCCGCGCCGACCACCACCCGGCGGCCGGCGGGCAGGTCGGCGTACCGGTGCTCGCCGGCGGCCCCGACGTAGTCGGCCCCGGCGGCGACCGCCGCCCGCACCACGCCGGCCTCCGCCCGGTACGCCGGACCGGTGCAGTCGACGACGACCGCGCAGCCGGCGGCGAACTCGGCGAGGCGGCGCCGGTCGGCGGCGTCCACGAGTGCGGTGGCCTCCCGGGGCACGCCGGCCCCCCGGGCGACGTCGGCCAGCGGCGCGGGCCGTCGGCCGCCGAGCCGCAGCCGGACATCCGCCGACGCCAACAGCTCGACCACCGCCGACCCGACCGCCCCGTAGCAGCCGAGCACCCCGACGACCGGACCCGTCACCGCGCCCCCCGGTGCACCTCGGCCAGCACGTCGGCGACCCGACGGACGTGCGGCGGTCGCAGGCAGGAGAAGTGGTCGCCGGGGACATCCACCACGGAGAGATCGCCCAGACAGACGTCCCGCCAGTAGTCGGTCATGTCCCGCCGCAGCCAGGGCAGGAACCCGGTGTCCTCCAACTCCCGCAGGAACGTGATGTCCCCGGCGTACGGGGTGGCCTCGTGCCGGGTCACCGCGCGCATGCTGTGCCGGTAGAGGTCGTAGAGACCGCCCAACTCCAGCGGAACCGCCGCCTCCTCGGACTGACCGGCCAACAGCTTCTCCACGGCGGCCAGCCGGTTCGGCTGAGGGGTCCGGCGCAGCGCCGCGAACTGTGCCGCGGCCCCGGCCAACGCCGGGTCGTCGGCCAGGCCGTCCAGCGCCCCGACCGGAACCCGGCCGGGGGTACGCGCCAGGACCTCCTGGAAGGCCCGGGCGGTCGTTTCGTCGTCCGGGTAGCCCAACGCCTCGGTGTCCAGGTGGAGCAGCCGGGCGAAGACGTACTCCAGCACCAACTCGTCCTCGATCGTGTGCGGCAGGCTGTAGCTGCTGATGATGGTGAGGCTGGCTACCGTCGCGCCGGACTCGGTGAGCTGCCGGGCGACCTCCAGGGCGAGCAGGCCGCCCATGCAGTAGCCGACGACGTGGAACCGGGTGGCGCCGGTCTCCAGCAGCCGGCGGGTGTAGTCGCCGGCCCGGCGCTCGACCAGCCCGGCCGGGTCCTCGTCCTGGTAGGGGTCGTCGCCGGTCACCGCCAGACCGACCACCGGGCCGGCGTCGCCCAACATGGGCACCAGATTCCGGTACGCGGCAAGCGTCCCGACCCCGTCGTGCACCAGCACCCGCACCGCGTCACCGGGGGCGTCGACGAGCGGCAGCAGGGGAGAACTCGGCTCCGCCGGGGCGCTCGGATCGTCGACCCGGTGCTGCCCGGCCCGCAGGTGCTCGGCGAGAGCGGCCACCGTGGGCCGGTTGAGGACCACCCGCAGCAGGGTGTCGTAGGGCACCTCGCCCGCCTCGGTCACCTCCTCCCGGAGCCGACCGGCCAGCCGCGCGGTCAGCAGGGAATCCCCGCCAAGCTGATAGAAGTCCTGCTCCCGGCCGACCCGGGGCACCTGGAGCAGGTCCGCCCAGACCGCGGCGATCCGCTGTTCCAACTCGTCGGCAGGAGCGGCGTCCGCCGGCTGGGCGGCGGCGCCGTCCCGGATGATCCAGCCGGCCAGCGCCGACGGGTCGACCTTGCCGTTGCCGGTGAGCGGCAGCGCGTCGACGACCTGCACCTGGGCGGGGAGCATGTATTCGGGCACCCGCTGGGCGCAGTGGCGCAGCAGGCCGGCCGGGCGGACGTCCGCCCGGTCCGCCTTGAACCGGGCGGCGAAGACGTGCTGGCCGAGCGGCTCGGTCACGTCGCCGGCACCGGGCAGGTCGAGCAGCACGTCCGCGCCGGCGTCGGTGAGCAGTCCCCGCCACTGCGCCACGTCCAGGAAGGTCTGGTCCCGGCCGCGCCGCAGGTCGTCGTAGTCCCACTTGGCCGGATCCTTCTCCGGCATCATGAACTCCATCGACGTCATGATCTGGACGTTCTCCCGGGTGGTCTCGATGAAGACCAGCCACCCGCCGGGGGCGAGCAGCTCCCGGAGCCGACCCAGGACCACCGCCGCGTCCCGCGAGTTGTGCAGGACGTTGGCGCAGAGCACGACGTCGAAGCTGTTCGGCAGGTAGCCCTGGGACCTCGGGTCGGTGTTGATGTCGAGCAGCCCGTACGACGCCCGGTCGCCGAAGCGCTGCTGCGCCTCGGTGAGGAAGAACTGGGACACGTCGGTGAAGAGGTAGTCCACGTCGGCGTCGGCGAGGGCCGGGATCAGCACGGTGCTGGTGCCGCCGACGCCGGCACCGACCTCCAGCACCCGCAGCGTCTCCGGCCGGGTGTCGGCCAGCTCGCGGAGCAGGCCCACGACCCCGTGGTTGACGTACCGGCTGATCACATTGTCCCGGTAGGCGGCGTAGGAGATGTCCAGCCGCCCCTCGGGGAACAGCAGCGGCAGCGGGTCCAACTCGTCGCGCAGCAGCCGCGGCAGCGACTCGGTGCTGGTCCGGAAGTAGTCGATCAGCTTCGCCGGGTACTGGTCCTCCCGCTGCAACTCGTCCACGGCCGCCCAGGCGTCCGCCAGATCGCCCGCGCCGATCCGGCGGGGCGCGGCGTACCGGCCGTCGCGTTCGGTGAGCAGCCCGGCCCGGACCAGGGCGTTGAGCCAGCGCCGGACCAGCCGGTGGTGCCGGGGAGCGGTCCCGGACCGGTCGAGGATCTCCGCCGTGTCGTGGGTCTCCTCCGGCGAGGAGAAGAGGCCCTGCTCCCCGAGCGCACGCAGCATCCCGAGCAGACCGGCCCGGTCCAGCCGTCGCATGAACTCGGCCAACTCGGCCGCGTCGACGGCGTCGGTGGTCGCCTCGCCGGCGGTGGTCGCGGCGGCGAGCAGCCGGTGCCGCTCGTCGTCCGGGCGGTCCGCGACTCCGGCCGCGGTCTGTACGAACGCGACGAGCCGCCGGCGCGTCGCGTCCGCCCCGTCCACCAGCACATGCGCCGCCGCGACCCCCTCGGCGGTGGCCAGGGCCGCCTCGACCTCGGCCAGCTCGATCCGGTGTCCCCGGATCTTGACCTGGCGGTCCTCCCGACCGAGGAACTCCAGTGCCCCGTCGGGGTGGTACGTCCCGACATCTCCCGTGCGGTAGAGCCGGCCGTGCTGCGGATGGTCGACGAACCGCTCGGCGGTCCGCTCCGGGTCGCCGAGGTAGCCCAGGGCCAGTCCCGCCCCGCCGATGTGCAGCTCACCGGGGACATGGTCCGGGCTGGGACGCTGCCAACGGTCCAGGACATGGAAGCTCTGGTTGGTCAGGGGCCGGCCGTACGGGATGCTCCGCCAGCCGGGGTCCACGGCGTCGATCGGGTGGAAGATCGACCAGATCGACGCCTCGGTCGCACCACCGAGGCTGACCATGCGGAGTCCGGGCAGCAGTTCCCGGACCCGGTCGGGGAGGCCGACCGGGATCCAGTCTCCGCTGAGCAGGGCGAGCCGCAGCGCGTCGAGATCCGCCCGGGGCTCCACCGCCAGGTAGTCGGCGAGGAGCTGCATCTGTGCGGGCACCGAGTTCCAGACGGTCACCCGGTGTTCGGCGAGCAGTTCCGCCCAGTGCGCCGGGTCGCCCCGGCGGTCGGCCGCCGGCATCACCACCTGTCCGCCGAGGCCGAGGAGCCCGAACAGGTCGTACACCGAGAGGTCGAAGCCGAGCCCCGCGAGGGCGAGCACCCGGTCGTCGGCGGTCACGCCGAAGCGGCGGTTGACATCCTGGATGGTGTTCAACGCCGCCCGGTGCGAGATCATCACGCCCTTCGGCGTACCGGTGGAGCCCGAGGTGTAGATCACGTAGGCCAGGTCGTCCGGGTGCCGGCCGGGATCCGGTGCGTCGGCCGGGCCGGCGCCGTCGGCGTCGGCGTCGTCCAGGGTGTCGACGAAGAGCGTGCCCGGAGGCGGCGGCAGCGACGACCAGGACTGGCCCAGCACCCGCCGGACCCCGGCGTCGGCGAGGATCCGGTCCCGCCGGGCCGGCGGTTGATTCGCGTCCAGCGGCAGGTAGGCGGCGCCGGCGAGGAGCACGCCGAGCACCCCGACCACCTGCTCCCAGCCCTTCTCCATCGCCAGGGCCACGATCTCCCCCGGCTGGCAGCCGTCGGACCGGAGCGCGGCGGCCACTCCCGAGGCCCGGCCGAGCAGCTCCCGGTAGGTCATGCTCCCGCCCGGTCCGGTCACGGCGACCCGGTCCGGGTGTCGCAGGGCCGCCGCGATGACGTCGTCGGTCAGCAGCCCCTCGGGCAGTGGCCCGGCGGTGTCGTTGGCGGCGGCCCTGGCCCGATGCTGCGCGGGCGGCAGGTCGATCGGGGATGGCGACTGCCAGGCCGCCGGTTCGGCGGCGAGCCGGTGCAGCAACGTTGACAGCTCGCCGAACATGTCGTCGACCATGCCATCGGGGAAGATCCCCTCCCGGACATCCCAGCGGACGGTCAGCGCACCCCGCTCGACCATGGCCTGGGCGTCGATCCAGACCTGGGGAGTCTGGCTGCGGCCGTAGCCGACGGTGCCGCTCAACCCGGTCGCGGGCTCCGGCTCGGACTCCTCGCCCAGCCCGAGGGTGCTGGTGAAGACGACCGGCATCAGCGCCGCCGACCGGCCGCGTTCGCGGGCCAGTTCCCGCATCACCGACACGCCACTGAACTGGCGGTGGTCCATGTCCGCCCAGAGCCGGTCCTGCACCGCACGGGCCCGCTCGGCGAAGCCGAGTTCGGGTGCGGTCTCCACGGCCAGCAGGCTGACCGTGGTGAAGTCACCGACCAACCGCCCGATCTGCGGATGCACCGGCTCCCGGTTGAGCAGGGTCAGGTTGAGACAGAACCGGGGGTTGCGGCTCCACCGGCCGATCACCTCGGCCACCGCCGCGAGGACCGCGGTCGAGGGCGTGAGCCGCTGCTCCCGGGCCGCCTGCTGGAGCGCCGTCCAGCGCTCCGCCGGGACCGTGGTGGACAGCCGGCGGAACCGGCCCGGCCGGCTGCGCCCCAATGTCCCCCGATCCGGGTGGCGGGCCTGATCGGCATCGCCGTTCTGGCGGACCGGCAGCTCCGGCGCGCCTGGTAGCTCGGGCAGGCGGTCCAGCCAGTAGGCCCGGTCCCGCTCGTACCGGCTCCCCTCCTGGCTGCCGCGCTCGGCGAGCAGGTAGTCCCGGAAGGTGATCTCCAGCTCCGGCAGCTCCACCCCGTCGTACGCCTGGTGCAGCTCGTCGAGGAGCACCTGGATGCTCAGGTAGTCGGCGATCAGGAAGTCCACCGAGACGTGCAGGATGGTGCCCTCGTCGGTGTGGGTCAGCCGCAGCTCGAACAGCGGCCACTCCCGCGGGTCGTACGCCCGGTGATCCAACTCCTCCCGGGTGGCGCGGAGGGCGGAGCACACGTCCTCGGCGGCGGCGCCCCGCAGGTCGGCCACCGCGATCCGGTAGCGGGGCACCTCCGGCCGTACCTGCTGGCGCCCGTCGAGGTCGAAGCTGGCGCGCAGCATGCCGTGGCGGCGCACCAGCAGGTTCCACGCCTCCTCCAGCCGCTCCGCGTCGAGCGACGGATACTCCATCTCGGCGTAGACCTGGCAGGGCACGTCCCCGTAGTCGAAGGCGTCCCGCCGGCCGAGCAGGTACGCCAACTGCACGTCGGTCAGCGGGAACGGATCGTGCTGGTGCTCCGGATCGGGCGTCACGGTGGTGGTCTCCGCGTCCAGGCACGCCAGCACCGCCTCCCGGTTGGCGGTGAGCAGTTCCCGACGCTCCGGGGTGAGTACCCCCTTGGGCGCCCGGAACCGGAGCTGGCCGTCGTCCGCCCAGAGCTGCATGCCGAGATCGCGCAGATCGGCGATCAGCTCGGCGGGCGTCGGCGTGGTCATCGAGCGGGTCATAGCGCGCCTTCCTCAAAACCGTCGATCAGCCGTGCTGTCCCGGCGATGGTGGGAGCGGCGAAGAGCTGCCGCAACGAGATGTCCACCCCGAACCGCTCCCGCAGCGCCGCGGCGAGCCGGGCGGCGAGTTGACTGTCCCCGCCGAGGGCGATGAAGTTCTCCTCCCGGCCCACGCCGGGCAGGTCCAGCAGCCGGGCCCAGATCGCGGCGACCGCCTCCTCGACCTCGCCCCGGGGCGGCTCGCCGGGCTCGGCCGGGCCACCGTCCTCATCGGCCAGCTTCTCCAGGGCGGACCGGTCGACCTTGCCGTTGGCCGTCAGCGGCAGCTCCTCCAGGACGAGGCAGACACCCGGCACCGCGTAGCCCGGCAGCCGAGCGGCGACGAACTCCTCCAGTCCGGCGAGGTCCTCGTCGCCGCAGCCGACTTCGGGCACACCGAAGGCGACCAGCCGGGGCGGCCGGCCGACCGCGACGGCGGCGGCAGCGCTCAGCGCGGGGTAGGCGGCCAGCGCCGCGGTCACCTCGCCCAGCTCGATCCGGTGCCCTCGCACCTTCACCTGGTGGTCGGTCCGGCCGAGGAACTCCAGCGTGCCGTCGGGCCAGTAGCGGCCCAGGTCCCCGGTGCGGTACCAGCGCTCCCCGGCATAGTCGACGAAACGTTCGCGGGTGCGTTCCGGGTCGTTGCGGTACCCGGTGGCGACTCCGGCGCCCCCGATCCACAGCTCTCCGGCGACCCAGTCAGGGCAGTCCCGGCCCCGGTCGTCCACCACCCGGTACCGCTGGTTCCGCAGCGGCAGGCCGTACGGTACGGCGGTCCATGACTCCGGCACCTCGGTCACCTCGACCGCGTTGGACCAGATGGCGGCCTCGGTGGCGCCGCCGAGCGCCACGAACCGGCACCCGTCGAACGCCGCCGCCACCCGGCCCGGCAGGTCCACTGCCACCCAGTCGCCGGAGACGAGGACCAGCCGTAGCCCCGGGGCCGGGGCCGGCGCGTCGCCGGACAGCGCCACCAGCAGCATGTCCAGCAGCGCCGGGACGCTGTTCCACAGGGTCACCTGGTGTTCGCGGCACAGGCGCAGCCAGGACTGGGGCTCCCGCCGTTCGTGTTCGGCGGGGAGCACCAGGGCCCCACCGGCGGCGAGCGGCCCGAAGATGTCGTACACCGACAGGTCGAAGTCGAGCGCCGAGACGGCGAGGACCCGATCCGTCTCCCGTACCCCGAACCGCTCGTTGACATCGTCGACGGTGTTCCCGGCCGCCGCGTGGGTGATCTCGACGCCCTTCGGCTCGCCTGTCGAGCCGGAGGTGAAGATCACATACGCCGGTGAGTCCGGGCTCAGCGGCACCGGCTCGGCGGTCGCGGTGGCCCGGACCGCATCGGTGAACGGCACCGCCCGCACCGTGTCCGGCCAGTCCCGGGAGGCGGTGTCGGTGAGGACCAGGCGCACACCGGCACCGGTGAAGATCCGATTCCGGCGCAGCGGCGGCTGCTCCACCCCGCAGGGCACGTACACCGCCCCGGCGGCCAGCGTGCCGAGGACCGCGGCCACCTGCTCCGGCCCCTTGGGCAGCGTGATCCCGACCAGGTCACCGGGGCGGACGCCGTGCCCGAGCAGCGCACCGGCCACCCGGAGCGCCTGTCCGGCCAGCTCGCCGTAGGTGAGCTGGCCGTCGTCGCTGAGCAGCGCGACCCGCTCCGGGGACTCGGCGGCCCGCCGGAAGAACCCGGTGTGCAGCAGTCCGTCGGGTACCGGTCCGGCGGTGGCGTTCACGTCGGCCCGGACGATCCGCTGCTCGGCCGGGAGCAGCGCCGGCACCGGTTCCGCCCAGGTGCCCTCGGCGAGCCACTCCAGCAGCCGCATGTACGCCGCGAACATCGCGTCCAGCACGCCCGCGGGGAACAGTTCCTCGACGGCGTCCCAGACCAGCAGCAGGCCGCCGGCCCGCTCCATGACCTGGTGGTCGAGCCAGACCTGGGGCGTCTGGGAGATCCCCCAGACCCGTTCGGCGAACGAGGGCTCGATGACGACGTCGTCGGTGACCCCGAGCGTACTTGTGAAGACCACCGGCATGCTGACGTCGAGGCTGCCCCGGCGCCGGGCCAGCTCCCGCATCACCCACACCGCCGAGACATCGCTGTGCGCCAGGTCCTCGCCCATCCTCCGCTGCATCCGGCGGGCGGCGTCGAGCCAGCTCTCGCCCGGCTCGGGCTGGTAACCCACGAGCAGCAGCGAGGTGAAGTCACCGAGAACGGCATCGATGTCCGGGTGAACGTCCCGACGGTCGAAGAGGGTCACGTTGAGGGTGAGATCCGCCCGGGCGCTCCAGGCGCCGAGCACCTCGGCGAAGGCCGTGGCGAGAAGGGCCGAGCCGGTCAGCCCGTGCTGCTGGGCCAGCTCGCGCAGCCGGCGCCACCGCGACTCCGGAAGCTGCTGCTCCCGCCGGAGGAACCGGGGCCGCTGCACGGTGGCGGGGTCCTTGGCCAGCGGCAGGGCTGGCCCCTCGGGCAGACTGTCGACCCGGTCCGACCAGTAGGACTCGGACTCGGCCCGGCTGCTCTCGTCCGGCCCCGCGCCGAGCAGATAGTCCCGGAACGAGACGCCGACCGGCGGCAGTTCGGCGTCGGGCCGGCGGTAGAACGTGTCCACCTCGCGCATCAGGATCATCGCGCTGAGCGCGTCGATGAGGATGCTGTCGATGCTCACCGCGAGCCGGGTCCGGTCGCCGTAGCGCACCGCGCGGACATCGAACAGCGGCCAACGGCCGGCGTCGAGGACCTGGTGCGACATCGCGTCCCGCTGCTGCGCGAGCGCCTCCTCGGCGGCACCGGCACCGGCTCCGACCTCGACGACCGGGATCTCGAACCGCGGCACGCTGGGGAGAATCCGTTGCTCGCCGCTGGGCAGGAAAACCGCCCGGAGCATCTCGTGCCGCTCGATGACCCGGTTCCAGGCGTCGGTGAGCCGGTCCATGTCGATCCCCGCGCCGTCGTACTCGGTGTAGAAGTGGCAGCCGACACCACCCAACGCGAAGGTGTCCGTACGGCCGATCCAGTAGGCCCGCTGCACGTCGGTGAGGGGGAAGGGGTCGTAGCGGTGCTCCGGATCGGGCCGCAGCGTCGGCGTCGGCCGTTCCGGGCCGCCGTGCCGGAGGTCGGCGGCGAAGCCGGCCAACTCCGCCGTGCGGAAGAGCCGGCCGAGGTCGGCGCCGGCGAAGCCCGCGGCGTTCAGCCGGGAGATCATCCGGGTGGCGAGCAGGCTGTCCCCGCCGAGTGCGAAGAAGTTGTCCCACCGGCCCACGGCAGTCGTGCCGAGCAGTTCCGCCCAGACCTCGGCGACCGTCTCCTCGATGTCGCCCCGCGGTGGCTCCACCGCGGCCGGCGCGGCGGCATCCTCGGCCCGGGCCGCGAGAGCCCGACGGTCCACCTTGCCGTTGCTTGTCAGTGGCAGCTCGGTGACGCTTGTGACGCTGGTCGGGACCGAGTGGGCGGGGAGCCGCTCACGGAGGAAGGCGAGCAGTTCGTCCCCGCCCACGGACGGCCGATCGCCCTCGGCGTCGTCCGCTGCGGCCTCCGGCCGCGGCACGATCGTCGCGGCCAGGCGGGTGGGCTGGCCGACCGCCAGCACCACGGCGGCGGCGACCGCCGGGTGGGCCAGCAGCGCGGCCTCGACCTCGCCCAGCTCGATCCGGTGGCCGCGGACCTTCACCTGGTGGTCGGTGCGGCCGAGGAACTCCAGGGTGCCGTCGGGCCAGTACCGGCCCAGGTCACCGGTGCGGTACCAGCGGGCGTCGGCGACGGTCAGGAAGGAGCCCTCGGTCGCCTCCGGGTCCCCCCGGTAGCCGGTGGCGACGCCGAGACCGCCGATCCACAGCTCGCCGGGGACCCAGTCGGGGCGGTCCCGACCCTGGTCGTCGACGACCCGGTACTGCTGGTTCCGCAGCGGACGGCCGTACGGGACGCTCGGCCAGTGGGCGGGAACCTCGGCCACCTCGACGTGGTTCGACCAGATCGACGCCTCGGTGGCGCCGCCGAGGGCGACGAACCGGCAGCCACCGGTGGCGGTGGCCGCGCGTCCCGGCAGGTCGAGGCCGACCCAGTCGCCCGAGACCAGCACCAGGCGCAGCTCCGGCAGCACCCGGGCCGGCCGGTCGGGGTCGCCGGCGGCGAGCAGCAGCATGTCCAACAGCGCGGGGACGGTGTTCCAGACGGTCACGTGGTGGGCGCGGCAGAGCTCGACCCAGCGGTACGCGTCCCGCCGCTCGTCCTCCTCCACCAGCACCAGCGCCCCGCCGACCGAGAGCAGTCCGAAGATGTCGTACACCGACAGGTCGAAGTCGAGCGCCGAGACGGCGAGCACCCGGTCGTTCCCGTCCACGCCGAACCGCTCGTTGACATCGTCGATGGTGTTCCGGGCCGCGATGTGGGCGATCTCCACCCCCTTGGGCTCGCCGGTCGAACCGGACGTGAAGATCACGTACGCCGGGTCGGTCATCGGCACCGCGACGCAGCCGTCGAGCGGCTCCCGGGTCGCCGTCGTCGCGACCGGCACCGGCTCGACCCCGTCCGGCCAGCCGGCGACGTCGCCATCGGCGAGCACCACCCGTACCGCCGCCCGCCGCAGCATCCGGGCCCGGCGGGCCGGCGGCTGATCCGGCCCGGCCGGCAGGTACGCCGCCCCGGCGGCCAGCACCCCGAGCACCGCCGCGATCTGCTCCGGGCCCTTCGGCAGGGTCACCCCGACCACGTCGCCTCGCCCGATGCCCCGCTCGCGCAGGGCCGCGGCGATCCGCAACGCGCGGTCGGCCAGGTCGCCGTAGCTGACCACCCGGTCTCCCGCGATCAGCGCGGTCCGACCCGGATCGGCCGTCGCCCGGTCGAAGAAGTCGGCGTGGATCGGGCGGTCCGGCACCGTTCCCTCGGTGGCGTTCACCGTGCGCCGCACGGCGGACTGCGCCGCGGGCAGGAGGGCGGGGGACGGCTCGTCCCACTCACCTCGCGCCAGCCAGTCCAGCAACCGCAGGTAGCCGGCGAACATGTCGTCGAGCACGCCGGGCGGGAAGAGTTCCGCCACCGCGTCCCACACCAGATACAGGCCACCGTCGCGCTCGGTCACCTGGTGGTCGAGCCAGGCCTGCGGAGTCTGCGACAGCATCCACCCGAGCCGGCCGAAGGTCCGCTGGACCTCCTCGCCCACCAGGTCGCCCATGCCGATCGCGCTGGTGAAGACCACAGGCGCCGGGATGCGGTCGTCCGGCCGGGTGCGCGCGAGGTCCCGGAGCACCTCGACCCCGGTGTACGCGCTGTGCCCGATGCCGGCTCGGAGTTGCTCCTGGAGCCCGTGCACCCGCTGCCCGAACGAGCCGGGCCCGCGGAGGTCGACATCCATCGGGAGCAGGTTGGTGAAGTCGGCGACGATCCGCGCCACGTGGGGGTCGACGATTTCCCGGTCGAAGAGCGGCAGATTGAGCAGGAACCGTTGCTCGGCGCTCCAGGCGCCGAGCACCTCGGCGTACGCGGTGGCGAGAACCATCGGCAGGGTGACCCCGTGCTGCCGGGCCAGGTGCTCCAGCCGCCCCCGCGCGGCCCGGTCCAGCAGGTGGTCGCGCCGCTGGAACCGGGTCGTCTCGATGAGCGCCGGCTCGACGGCGAGCGGTAGCTGCGGACCGTCCGGCAGGTCGGGCAGGCGCTCCCGCCAGTACTCCCGGTCCTGCTCACGGGCCTGCCGCCGCCGGCTCTCCTGGTGCGCCAGGTAGGTCGGGAAGCCGTACGGCAGTGGCGGCAGATCCGCCGACGGGCCGTCGACATAGAGGCGGGTCAGGTCGGTCAGGATGAGCTGGATGCTCAGGACGTCGGCGACGAGCAGGTCGAAGTTCAGGTGCAGCCGCTGGCGTCCCCCGGGCAGCAGGCTGAGGCGCAGGTCGAACACCTCGCCCCGCTCGACCGCCAGTCGCCGGTGCGCCAGCCTGTCCCGCTCGGCGGCCAGTTCCGCGTCGACCTCGGCCGCGTCGCCGGCCCGCAGGTCGTGCACCTTCAGACCGGGCCAGGTCGGTTCGGGCTGGATCTGCTGGGTGCCGTCGTCGAGGAAGCGGGCCCGCAGCAGGCCGTGCCGGCGCAGCAGGGCACGGACCGCTTCCGCCAGCCGGTCCGGGTCGACCGGTGCGGTGCCGCCCGCTCCACCGCCGTCGAACTCGACGTAGAAGTGGCAGCCGACCCCGCCGAGGACCTGGTCGTCCCGGCGGCCGATCCAGTAGGCGTGCTGCACCGGGGTCAACGGGAAGGGCGCGGTCTCGTCGACCGGGTGGACGTCCGCCGGCTCGGCCGGTCCGCTCCCGGCCGCCGCGAGCAGTTCCCACCACCGGTGGAGTACCGGCGCCTCGGCCAGCTCCGCGAAGGTCAGGTCGGTGCCGTTGCGCCGCCACTGGTTCACCAACTGCATCGTGCGCAGCGAGTCGAGGCCGAGCCCCACCAGGTCGACGTCCGGGTCGATGTCGGTCGGTTCGATCCCCAGCAGGTGGGCCACGTCGGCGCGCATCGCCTCGGCGGTCAGTCCGGGACCGGCCTGCGTCGGGGAGGCGTCCGGACCTGGTCCGCCGTCGGCTGCCGCTGCGGTCGGCGACTCGCCGGTGGCGCTCGGGGCGGGTCGGCCGCCGCCGGGCCGGGCCTCGTGCCGGTAGGCCACGGTGAGTTCGCCGGCCCGGAGCCGCCGCAGCACCTCGTGCCGCCACGGGGCGGCGCGTCCACCCGCACCGTCCGGCTGGCCCGAACCGTCCAACTCCCCACCGGGGACCAGGCAGACGGTGCCCGGGGCCAGTCCATGCCGGTCCACCACGGCACCCATGACCCGGCGCGCCAGCTCCGGTCCGCCGGCGTCAGCCGTTTCCAGGATCAGCGTCAGCTCCCCGCCGTACTCCGGCTGGATGGCGCAGACGTTCCCGGCGGTGACACACTCACGCACTGAAGCTTCGATCTCCCGCGCGTCGTAATGCACACCGTGCATCTCGATTGCGTAATCACTGGAATCGACCTCGCGGAATCTGTACGACACCCGACTCACGGTGCCACGGGATCGGTCTCCGCTCAAACCGGTGAAGTGCGCGAAGGCACCTGTCTGCTACCGCGGAAGGTACCCGGACGGGTACCTAGGATCACCTAAGTAATGAGCTTTACCGGCCTCGCCGAAACCCACCGGAACGGTTCCCCAACAGGAACGCTGGCGGTCCTAGCACATTCTCCCGACACTCACATCCGGAAGCAGAAAAAGATTTATCCGGGCCGGTCCGGATGTCGAATCGAATACTTGCCGCCCGCCTCCGCGGCGCTCTACGGTCGACATCGGCTCTCATTCTTACCGGAACTTCCGCCTCCGCCGAATTCCCCGGGAAAGTCCGTATCAGCCAGGAACATCCGTACCCGTCCAGCAGCAGAAGGGCTCTCGCCATGAATCTCGCGGCCACGCTGGAACGGCGCTGCGCGGAACGCGGCTGGAGCCAGCGCCCAGCCGTCCGCGAGCCGGGCCGGACCTGGTCCCACGGAGCCATCCACGATCTGGCCGGCAGGGCCGCCCGGATACTGGCGGCCGAAGGGATCAGGCCGGGCGACCGGGTGTTTCTGGCGCTGCCCGACAGCGCCGCCTGGGTGGTCTCGTTCCTGGCCGTGGCTCGGGCCGGAGCGGTCGCGGTCCTGGCCAACCCGGCGCTTGCCGCTCCGGAGCACGCGGCGCTCGTCGCCGACTGCGCCCCGGGTCTCGTCCTCTGCCCCGAGGAACTGACGGACCGGTTCGACGTCCGTACGCTCTCCCCGACCCAACTGCTCGACCGGGCCGGCCGGGCGAGTCCTGTCCCGGCGGTTCCGGTGGCCGGCACCGATCCCCTGTACGTGCAGTACACCTCCGGCACCACAGGTGATCCGAAAGGCGCTGTCCACCGGCACGCCGACCCGGAGGCGTACTACCGGTACGTCGGGCTCGGTGTGCTGAACAGCAGCGCCGACGACGTGACCCTCTCGATCTCCAAGCTGCACTTCGCCTACGGGTTCGGAAACGCCTTCGTCTTCCCCCTCTTCTCCGGATCGTCGGCGGTGCTGCTGCCCGAACGACCGGCGCCCGCGACGGTCGCGGAACTCGTCACCGAGCACCGGGTCACCCTGCTCTACGGGGTGCCGACGTCGTACGCACAACTCGTCGCCGCCGGCGACCGGGCCGCCTTCGGCAGTCTCCGGGCCGCCGTTTCCGCCGGTGAGGCGCTGCGACCGGAGCTCGCGGCGCGGGCCCGGGAACTGCTCGGCGTCCCGCTGCTCGATCAGGTCGGCTCCACCGAAGCGGGACACGCCTTCTGCGCGAACACCGTGACGGAGCACCGAGACGGGACGGTCGGACGCCCGGTCCCGGGCCATCGCCTCCGGCTGCTCGACGGCGACGGGGTGGCGGTGCCCGACGGGGTCGAGGGGGAACTCTGGGTCGCCGGGGAGACGGTCATGACCGGGTACCTGAACCGGCCGGAGGAGACCGCCCGCACCCTGGTGGGCGGCTGGCTGCGCACCCGGGACCTGGCGGTACGGCACGGCGACGGGACGTACGCCCTGCACGGCCGGGTGGACGACCTGGAGATGGTCGGCGGGATCACGCTGGCACCTCAGCCGGTGGAGCACCTCATCGAGGAGCACCCGACGGTCGCGGAGGCCGCGGTCACCGCCCGACCGGACGAGACCGGCGCCACCCGGCTGCACGCCTTCGTCGTACCGGTGCCCGGCGCCGACACCCCCACCGTGGACGACCTCGCTCGCTGGTTGGACGGCCGGGTGGCGCCGTTCAAGGTTCCCCGTGGCGTCACCCGCCTCGCCGCCCTGCCCCGCACGCCGACGGGGAAGCTCCGCCGCTTCGCGCTGCGCGAGCAGGGCAGCCCGGGAGGACCCGCGCGGGAGCGTGCCGGCGCCGCAGCCGACGCCGACGCCCGGGAAGTGGGCGCCGCCGGGCGTTCGGGGGTGGCGTGACGGTGCGCACGCTGCTGATCGACAACTACGACTCGTACACGTTCAACCTCTACCAGTTGATCGGCCAGACCTACGGCGTCGAGCCGCAGGTGCTGCGAAACGACAGCCCGCGGTTGACCGCGGACTTCGCGCGGCGGTTCGACGCGGTGATCATCTCGCCGGGTCCGGGCCGGCCGCAGGTCCCGGAAGACATCGGCCGCTGTCTTGACATCATCCGCGACAGCGGCCGACCGGTGCTCGGCGTGTGCCTCGGCCACCAGGCCCTGGGCTACCTCTGCGGAGCCGCTGTCGGGCCGGCGCCCCGGCCACGCCACGGCCACCTGAGCCGGATACGGCACGACGGCGGGCTCTTCGCCGGTCTGCCGCAGAATTTCGTGGCGGTCCGCTACCACTCGCTCTGCGTCGCCGAACCGCTACCGGATGAGCTGGTCGCCGACGCCTGGGCCGAGGACGGGGTGGTGATGGGGCTGCGGCATCGCTTCCGTCCCTGGTTCGGGGTGCAGTTCCATCCGGAGTCGGTCAGCTCCGAGCACGGCAGCCGGCTGCTGCTGAACTTCCGCCGGCTGGTGGGAGAGGGCGCGACAAACGGTTCGCGGGCGGCCGGCGACGTCGTCGACCCGGTCCCGGCATCGAGCGACACCAACGGACGGGCCGACGGTTGGCTGCTGCGCCACCGACGGATCTCCGCCCCGGAGGCGGTGCCGCCGGGGCAGGTCGGGACGGTCGACCCCGAGTGGGTCTTCCGACGGATCGTCGGCGACCGGCCGTACGCCTTCTGGTTGGACAGCAGTCGGGTCGTACCCGGCCTGTCGCGGTTCTCGTTCCTGGGGCACCCGGGCGGGCCGGACGGGGAGGTGCTCCGGTACGCCAGCGCCACCGGCACGGTCGAGGTGCTCGACCCGACCGGCGTCCGGATCGGCGTCGAGCCGGGGGACATCTTCACCGTGTTGCAGCGCCGCCTCGACGAGCGCCGGATCGCGGACCGCGGCGAGTTTCCGTTCGACCTGCCGAGCGGCTACGTCGGCTACTTCGGCTACGAGGTGAAGGCCGACTGCGGCGCACCGAACCGGCACGTCGCCGAGACCCCGGACGCGGTCTGGATGGCCGCGACCCGGATGGTGGCCCTGGACCATCAGACCGGTGAGGTGTGGCTGCTGGCGCTCTGCCGCGCCACCGACGCCCAGATCGCGGCTGCGGACGGCTGGCTGGACAGCACGGCCGCCCTGCTGCGCACCGGACCCGTCGGCCACCCGGTCGACGACCGTGACCGGCACGCCTGCCTGCTGGCGGACCCGGCCGGGCCGGAACGGACGTACGACCCGGAGCGCTGGCTGTCCCGCGGACGCGAGCGCTACCTGGCGGACATTCGCACCTGCCTGGATCTGCTCCGGGCCGGCGAGAGCTACGAGATCTGCCTGACCAACGAACTCCGGGCCCCGTACGACGGGTGCGGTGTCGAGCTCTACCTGCGGCAGCGCCGGCACAATCCGGCGCCGTACGCCGCCTATCTGCGCCTGGGGGAGACGCAGGTTCTCTGCTCCTCGCCGGAGCGCTTCCTGCGGATCGACCGGAGCGGGGTGGTCGAGGCCAAGCCGATCAAGGGAACCGCCCCTCGGGCCTCCGACCCCGAGCAGGACCGGGCCCTGCAAGCCGAACTCCGCGACTCACCGAAGACCCGGGCGGAGAATCTGATGATCGTCGACCTGCTCCGGCACGACCTCGGGCAGGTCTGCGAGATCGGCAGCGTCCATGTGCCGTCGTTCATGGAGGTGGAGTCGTATGCGACCGTGCACCAACTGGTCTCCACGGTGCGTGGCCGCAGCCGCCGGTCGGTCTCACCGACCCGGATCGTCCAGGCCTGTTTCCCCGGTGGTTCGATGACCGGAGCACCGAAGCCGCGAACGATGCGACTGATCGGTGAGATCGAGGACCGGGCGCGCGGCGTCTATTCCGGAGCGTTGGGCTTCTTCGGCCTGACCGGCGGGGTGGATCTCAACATCGTCATCCGGACCGCGGTCCTGCACCGGGGAATCCTCCAGGTCGGCGCCGGCGGCGCCATCGTGCTCGGATCCGACCCGGACGACGAGTACGACGAGATGCGGCTGAAGCTGACCGCTCCGCTGCCCGACTGGACGGCGCAGGAGAACAGCGTCCCGGAGGGGAGTGGTGTCCGGTGAGTCAGCGCCGGGCGGGCAGCAGGCCCAGCTGGTAGGCCGCCGTAACCGCCTCCGTTCGGTTGGTGCAGTTCAACTTCGCGAGGATGCGACAGACATGCCGCTTCGCCCCGTGCTCGGTGATCCCCATCTTGCCCGCGATCTGGCGGTTGCTCAGCCCCCGGGCCAACAGTCTCAGCGCCTCGCCCTCGCGGGGGGTCAGCGTCGGGGTGTCGGCGGGACGCTGGTCCTCCCGCAGCGCCGAGAGCGCGACCCGGCCGAGAGCGAGCGGCATCGGCATCTCACCTCGCCAGAGTTCGGTCAGAGCGTTGTTCAGCGACCGGCGATCGAGCTCCCCGGCCAGGATGAAACCATCAGCCGCCAGCGGTGCCGTCCGGCCGCGGAGTGCGTCACCGGCTCGGCTCAGGACCGCCAGGGTCGCCACGCCGGCGCTCCGCGCGGCGGTCACCAACCGGTCGATCGGGACGTCATCCTCGACAATCACGATCAGCAGGTCCGGCCGTTGCCGCCGGAGCAGCACCATCGCCTCACTTGCCGTCGACGCGACCCGGACACCGGTGATCGCGTGCAGTTCGCCGAGGAGCGCCTCCAGCCCTTTGCGCAGCACCTCCGGACCGAGAGTGACGAGAACCCGTAACCCGGTGGGTGACGTGCTGGTTTGCCGGTTGGCCTGCACCATGCTGCTGCCTCCTCCGCTGCTCCCCCTGCGCGGCCGTACTCCGGCCCCTCCGTACCGGGATCGGCCCCCATCCTTGCAACGCGTCGCAATCTCCGGACCTCGGGTCCACCTCCGGTCGCCGCGTCGAGCTCTGCCGGGCTGAATGTACGCGTGAAGCCCCTACCCCGGATCGGCATTGTTAAATCATTTCCGACTGATGGCCGTCACGCTCCATGAAAGAATCCGGGCGGATGCCGAGAATCGTATTCGTGCCGGTCAAGCTCTTATGCCCTATTTGGGCTCGACGGGGTTGCGGGCCGCCGCCACCCACCGTCTCGCTTGACCGGTTTGCGGCACAGTTTCACGGAAAGAGTGGCTATCCGAGCTCGGACAGCCACTCTTTCCGTGGACCTGGTGTGTCGAGGGGGGTGTCAGGTGCCTTCGACGATCATGCCCGCGGCGACGGTGCGATGGGTGGTTTCGTCGATGACGATGAAGCCGCCGGTGGTGCGGTTGCGGCGGTATTCGTCGGCGAGGAGGGGGATGGTGGTGCGGAGTCGGATGCGGCCGATTTCGTTGAGTTTGAGTTCGTCTGTGGTGTCGTCGCGGTGGAGGGTGTTGATGTCGAGGCGGTAGTGCAGGTCGCGGATGACCGCCCGGGCGGTGCGGGTGGTGTGTTTGATGGTGTATCGGCCGCCGACGTGGAGTGGGCGGGTCTCGTCCATCCAGCAGATCATGGCGTCGATGTCCTGGGCGACGGTGGGGGCGTTGTTCGGTCGGCAGATCAGGTCGCCGCGGGAGACGTCGATGTCGTCGGTGAGGCGGACGGTGACCGACATGGGGGGAAACGCCTCGTCGATGGAGCCGTCGGCGGTTTCGATCGCGGCGATGCGGCTGGTGAAGCCCGACGGCAGCACCATCACCTCGTCACCCGGCTTGAGCACGCCCGAGGCCACCTGGCCCGCGTAGCCCCGGTAGTCGGTGACGGTGGTGGACTGTGGGCGGATGACGTACTGCACGGGGAAGCGGACGTCGACGAGGTTGCGGTCGGAGGCGATGTGGACGTGTTCCAGGTGGTGCAGCAGTGACGGGCCTTCGTACCAGGGCATGTTCTCCGACCGGGAGACGATGTTGTCTCCGCGTAGCGCGGAGACCGGCACCACGGTCAGGTCCGGGGCGTCGAGTTTCGCGGCGAACGCGGTGAACTCGTCGGCGATCCGCTCGAACACCTCCTGCGACCAGTCGACCAGGTCCATCTTGTTGACACACAACACCAGGTGCGGCACCCGCAACAGCGAACACAGGAACGCATGCCGGCGGGACTGCTCCACCAGACCCTTACGCGCGTCCACCAGGATCAACGCCAGATCCGCCGTCGACGCCCCGGTCACCATGTTCCGCGTGTACTGGATGTGCCCCGGCGTGTCGGCGATGATGAACTTACGCCGCGGCGTGGCGAAGTACCGATACGCCACATCGATGGTGATGCCCTGCTCCCGCTCCGCCCGCAATCCGTCGGTCAGCAACGCCAAATTCGTGTACTCGTCGCCCCGCGCCGCGCTGACCGCCTCCACCGCGGCCAACTGGTCACTGAACAACGACTTCGTGTCATACAACAACCGGCCGATCAACGTCGACTTACCGTCGTCGACGCTACCGGCGGTCGCGAACCGCAACAGGTCCATCGGCCGCGCGGCGGTCTCACCGTCGGCCGGGGCCAGGATGTCGACGCTCATCAGAAGTAGCCCTCTCGCTTACGGTCCTCCATCGCGGCCTCACTGACCCGATCGTCACCGCGGGTCGCGCCCCGCTCGGTGATCCGCGTCGCGGCCACCTCCTCGATCACCTTCTCCACCGTGTCCGCGTCCGAGCGGACCGCCGCGGTGCAGGAGGCGTCACCCACCGTCCGATACCGCACCCGGGCCGTGAACGGCTCCTCACCCGCGCGGGCCCGGAAAAACTCGTTCACCGCGTAGAACATGCCATCGCGCTCGATCACCTCCCGCTCGTGCGCGAAGTAGATCGACGGCAACGGAATCCGCTCCCGCGCGATGTAGTGCCAAACGTCCAACTCGGTCCAGTTCGACAACGGGAACACCCGGATCGACTCACCCGGATGATGCCGACCGTTGTACAACGACCACAACTCCGGACGCTGGTTCTTCGGATCCCACTGCCCGAACTCGTCCCGGAAGCTGAACACCCGCTCCTTCGCCCGCGCCTTCTCCTCATCCCGCCGCGCCCCACCGAACAACGCATCGAACCGATGCTTCTCCACCGCGTCCAGCAACACCGGCGTCTGGATCCGGTTCCGCGTACCATCCGCCGCCTCCCGCACCACACCCGCGGTCAACGCCTCCGGCACACTCGCCACGATCAACTGCAACCCCAACTCCGCCACCCGCCGATCCCGGTACTCCAACACCTCAGCGAAGTTGTGCCCCGTATCCACATGCATCACCGGAAACGGGATGTTCGCCGGCGCGAACGCCTTCTGCGCCAACCGCAACATCACGATCGAGTCCTTACCACCGGAGAACAGCAACACCGGCCGCTCCATCTCCGCGACCACCTCACGCATCACGAAGACGCTCTCCGCCTCCAACTCGTCGAGCTGCGAGAGCAGCAGGTCCGGCAGCGCACCGGCGTGGGCGGCGGGAAGGCGGGCGGGCGCCGGGTCGGATGCGGCGGGGGTGGGGTCTGCCATGGCAACTCCTCGACCGGTCGGATGTGGGTACGGGACAGACGTGGTCACTGGATCGCCCGACGGCCGAAGCAGCGGACGCTGACCCAGGTCAGCACGGCGGCCACCCCGGTCAGCACGGTCAGGCACACCCAGGCCGGCAGGTGCGGCACGCCGGGAAGCAGGGCCCCGCGTACCCCCTCCGACACGTAGGTCATCGGGTTGAGCGCGGTGACCACCTGGTACCACGGGACCGACGACAGCCGGGGCCACGGGTAGTGGATGCAGCCGGTCCAGATGATCGGGGTGAGGATCACCGCGAAGGTGACGTTGATCCGCTGCACCGGCAGGGTGGTGGCCAGGCTCATCCCGAGCGCCCCGCCGATCCACGCGCCGAGCAGCGCCACCACGAACGCCAGCGGCAGCCCCGCCGGCCGCCACGGCGCGGAGCCGACCATCAGCGCCCCGAGCGGGTAGATCAGCACGGCCGCGAGCAGTCCTCGGATGGTCGCGATCACCAGCTTGCCGATCGCGACGTACCCGGTCGGCAGCGGCGCCATCAGCCGGTCCTCGATCTCCATGGTGAAGCCGAACTCCTTGACCAGCGGCAGGGCCACGCTCTGCAACGCGGTGGTGAGGGCGGCCAGCGCGATGATGCCGGGCAGGAACACGTCGGCGAAGCCCCGCCCGACCAGGCCCTGGCTGCCCAGGACGGTGTCGAAGACGAAGAGCATGAACAGCGGGGTCAACCCGACCTGCACCAGGATGATCCAGAGTTCCCGGCCGGTGACCATCAGGTCGCGGCGTAGCACGGCGGCGAACACCCGCCCGGTCCCGGGGCGGGGGCGCGGCTGGGGGGTCGGGCGCAGCGGGGTCGGGGTCGGGGTGTCGAGAGCGGTCACCGCGGTTGCCTTCCGGTGAGTTCGATGAAGACGTCCTCCAGGCTGGGTTCGCCGATGTCGATCGCGTTGATCGCCGCCGACCGGTTGGCGAGCACGGTCACCGCCGGTCCGAGCAGCGCGGCGGGGTCGGTGGCCAGGTGCAGGCGGATGCGCACCCGGCCGCGACCGCCGTTGCCCGCCGCGCCGCCACCACCGCCGCGCCCGAGCAGGCCCGCGCTGCCGCGCCCGCCGGCCAGGGCGGCCAGCCGGCCGGCGCCCGGCCGCCCGCCACCGCCCCCGGCGGCGAGCGCGGCCAGCATCCCGGCACCGCCGACCCCGGCCAGCCCGGCCCCGCCGGCACCGGGCCGCCACCCGGCCGGCACGGCCGGGGCCGCCAACCGTTCCGCCTTGCGTACGCCGGTCAGCTCGCCGAGGGCGGCGCAGAGCCCGTCCGGGTCGTCGCCGCCGGCCGGGGTGACCGTCAGGTCGAGCAGCGCGTCGCCGGCCAGGCCCCGGACCAGGTTGGTCGGGGTATCCAGGGTGAGCAGCCGGCCGTGGTCGACGATGCCGACCCGGTCGACCACCCGGGCCGCCTCGTTCATCGCGTGGGTGGTCAGCACGATGGCCACCCCGCGCTCGCGCAGTTGCCGGAGCTGGCCCCAGATCAGCAGGCGGGTCTGCGGGTCGAGGGCGTTCGTCGGCTCGTCGAGGAAGAGCACCGCCGGTTCGTGGGCCAGCGCACGGGCGATCATCAACCGCTGCGCCATCCCGCCGGAGTACGCCTCGATCCTCCGGTCGGCCCGTTCGGTGAGGCCGAACCGGTCCAGCAACTCCTCGGCGCGGGCCTGCGCCTCGCGTCGCCGTACCCCGTGGTAGGTGGCGTGGTAGACCAGGTTCTGCCGGGGGGTCAACGCCCGGTCCAGGTTGTTGTGCTGGGGCACCACGGCCAGTTGGGCGCGGGCGGCGGCCGGATCCCGGCCCACGTCGACCCCGCCGACGAGGGCCAGGCCGCCGGTGGCCCGCAGCCGGGTGGTCAGGATGCCGACGGTGGTGGACTTGCCGGCCCCGTTCGGCCCGAACAACCCGAAGATCTCGCCCGGCGCGACGGTGAACGACAGCCCGTCCACCGCGTTGGTGTCGGTGCGGGGGTAACGCTTGACGAGGTCGTCGACCTCGACCACGGCCGGCCCGTCTCTGCTGGGCATCTCAACTCCTGTTCTGCGGGTGCGGAATGCCGGAATGCCGGAGCCGGCGGCGGGCGACGTGCCGGTCAGCCGCCGCTGGGCTTGGGGTGTGCGGCGAAGAACCGCCAGATCGTGTCGGTGGCGTTCAGCGCGGTGGAGGGGGGATCGAGGTTGAGCAGTTTCTCCGCGCGGGGCGGGTTGGGGCGACCGCCGGGCCACTGGTGGCCGGCGTCGGCGATGGTGATCAGTTCGACGGCGCGGCCCTCGGCGCAGGTCGCCGTCGACCGGGTGACCGGACCGTCGGTGGTCGTCTTCGGCGCGGCGCAGTCGTCGACGGCCCGCCATCGGGCGGCCAGCTCGGGGGTGGGCGGTCCGTCGATCTTCACCGGGTTGCGGCCGGTGCCGCCGTTGTCGCGGCGGCCGGGGCCACCGCCGTACGGCATGGTCTGGTCCTGCCGGCCGTGGATGTGCAGCACCGAGACCGGTTTCGGGTCGGGGCACTGCCCGGTGAGCGTGCTCGCCACCGCCCCGATCGCGGCGAAGGTGGTGGTGTCGCAGACGAGCCGGTACGCCAGCAGCCCGCCGTTGGAGATCCCGGTGACATACCGGCGGGCCGGGTCGACCGGCAGGTCCCGCCCGACGCTGGCGACCAGCTCGGTGATGAAGGCGACGTCGTCGACGCCCTCGCGGGCGGGCGCGCCGCAGCACTGCGGGCCGACGGCCCAGGCCCGGTTCAGCCCGTCGGGGAACAGCACCAGGAAGCCGTCCCGGTCGGCCTGGCCGGTCCAGCCGTACGCCTGCTCGGCCTGCTCGCCGGTGCCGGCCGCGCCGTGCAGCATCACCACGAGCGGGACCGGCGCGGCGAGATCGGCCGAGGCGGGCCGGTACAACCGGTAGCTGCGTTCCCGCCCGTCCACCGTGATCGTGTGGGTGGAACTGCCGACGGGGACGTCCGGCGCCGGGCGTGCCGCGCCGGAGGAGGGGGCGCTCGCCGCCGGGCGTGATCCGCCGTCGGCGGGCCCGTCGTCCTGCCGGCCGAGGCTGCATCCGGTGACGGTGCTCAGGCTGACGAGCAGCGCGAGCGTCCCGGCGAGGTGGGCCGGGGCGGGAGCCGCCGGCCGGCGGGAGCGGCGAGGCTCCGCCCCGACATCAGACCGAATAACGGTAAAAGGCATCATATGAATACTTTCGCCCGCGAATGTTCGAGCCGGGTAAAGGACGTGCCAGGACTCGGCAAGCGGTAACCGGCCGGGAGCGGAGGGGTGCCGGCCCGGCGACGGCGCTGTCACCGGACCGGCCCCCGGCCCTCAGTAGCCCCGGAGCCGGATCAGTTCCCAACCGCCCTCGGGGACGTCGTCGCTCGGGTCGGTCCGCAGGTTCATCGGGTTCGCCATGCCCAGGTAGACGGTGGGACCGTCGGCGACCATGTTGCGGATGCCGTAGTTCAGGTAGTTGCCCAACCCGGTTTTGTCGATCGTCGTCGCCGGTTTCGTCGGCGACGTGAACGCGTACAGGTCACCGCCGTAGACCGCCTCGGGCAGGGCGCTCGCCCGCATCCCGGCCGCCTCCATCGGGGCCTCGGCCAGGTCGTCGGCCAGCTCCGGTGACAGGCCCAATTCGGCGGCCGTCTCCTTGCCCAGCTCCTTGGCCAGGTAGCTCCAGTCCATCGTGCCGACGTACAGCTTCCCGCCGGCCACCACCATCTTCCAGGTGTAGTTGTTGTACGGGTTGCCGAAACCGGCCGGGCCGAACTTCGGCGTCTGGTGCGTCGACTGCAACGCCCACGCCCCCGCCCCGTCGTTGGCCGCCGGGTCGTACGCGGGCAGCTCCGTCGAGCCGTACAACAGGTCGATCTTCTGGAAGTGGGAACCGAAGTTGCGGCCCCGGTAGATGCTGATCGACCGCTGGGTGTTCTGGATGGTGGCCTGGAGGGCCGTCTCGTCCGCCGGCGGGTACACCGCCAGGTGCACCGTGGTCGCCTTCATCGGCACGTGCATCGTGCCCCAGTAGAGGAAGCCGCCGTAGGAGGCCAGCCCGCCCAGGGCGTACGCGCGGGCCACCACCGGGTCCGGCTCGTAGGCGGACACGTTCCACACCTGCTGCCAGCCGTCGGCGTCCTCCGGGTTGAGCCCCGGGGCACCCGCCGCCAGCGGCGGGCTCATCCAGACCGCGGCGATGCTCGCCGGCGGGTCCGCGGCGCCGGCGGTCGGGCCGGCCAACTCGTCGTCCGAGCCCGGCCAGGTGGTGACGAAGACCCGCCCCTGGTGCACGGTGAGATCGGCGGCCTGCGCCGGCAGGTTCGCCACCACCGTGAACGCGAACGGATCCGACTTGCTGCCCGCCCACCGCAGCACGTTGCCGCGCTCGCCGCCGTTCGCGCCGACACCCACCCCGGCGTACAGCGCGTCACCGGCGACGGTGAAGTGCCGGATGTTGCCGTACATCGGGAAGTTGCGGGAGCCCAGGTACGCGCCGGTGTCGGTGTCGAACGCGAACAGGTTGACGCTTGTGCCCAACGCCGGGCCGCCGAGCAGCGCCACCCCGCCGAAGTTGCCGGCCGCCCGGATGCCCGCCGTGGTCTGCAACCGGTTGGCGTCCTCGGTGGAGGCCGCCTTCACCAGGTCGGTCTTCTCGGTCAGCTTCCTGGTCCACGTGTCGTAGGTGTAGAGGCGCGGCTGCCGGTGGTCACCGAGGATGGGCGGCAACTGCGGGTTGCGCTTGGCGACCTGGCTCTCGCCGTACTCGCAGACCCAGTCGTCGTTCACCGTCGGCTTGGTGTTGCGCAGGGCCCGCCCGCTGGTCAGGCAGTTGACGTTCGCTCCGGTGCCGAACCACAGCGTCCGGCCGGCCCGGGTCATCCCCCACAGGTACGCCTGGTTCACCTTCGACTGCCCGCTGGCGCACGGCGGTCCGGCCGGGTACGCCAGCCCGATCCCGGCGAAGCACTCGTCCGGCTGGGCCTTGGCGAGCAACTGCGGGCTGCTCTGGTGCGTGCCGGCCGTGTCGGCGGCGGCAGGCGGCGCGCTGAGCGCCGCCGACGGAGCCACAAGCACGGGCCCGAGTCCGAGTACGGCGACGACGGCCATCAACCGCCGCGCGGAGATCCGGAGTGGATTCAACTGTCTCTCTTTCTAGGGAGGGGACACCCGACCCGGTTTCGGGCGGGAGGACTGACGGGGACAGGTCAGACGGCGGCGGGCTGCCTGCGGGGCGCCGGAGCGACCACCCGCGACGCCACCCGCTCGGCCCAGCCCGACGGGTCGGGGAAGTCCAGGAACCGACCGAGGCCGGTCAGCTCCCCGACCGGGTCGGCGACCAGGTCCTCGTAGGACATCCGGAGCAGGTGCTCCGGCGGCACGTCCCGGAGCGCCTGGTCGGCCTGGCTGCTCATGAAGGCGCACAGGCCCACGTAGCGGCGCAGGTCCTCGCCGCGCTCCCGCAGCGCGTCGGCGGTCAGCCGGTCCGGCAGGTACGGCCGGAGATCCTCCGGCACCGACTCGTCCGCATCGACCCGGAACGGGTCCAGGCCGCACCGGCCGAGGAACTCCACCCGCAGTTGGATGAGCTGGAACGACGAGTGCCGGCTCATCGACCGGGCGGTGTCGTCCCAGTTGCGGGTCAGGTAGACGACCTTGCAGTCCGGAAAGCCCCGCAGCAGGTACGGCGCCACGTGGCTGGAGCCGCCGGAGCGTTCCACCCAGCGGGTCTTGCCGGTCAGCGCGGCGAGCAGGTCCAGGAAGTCGTGGTGGTGCTGGGCCACCGTCTGGGTGCGGAACTGCGGCACCCGCGCGGCGAGCTGGTCGAACAGCGCGTCCGGGTCGGCGGTGAGCTTCGACAGGGTGATGGCCAGGATGCGGGGCAGCTCGGTCAACCGGTCGGCCCACCGGCCGGTGGTCGGGTAGCGGACCTCCTTCGGCGGCAACCCGATCCGGAACAGGGTGGACAGCTCCGCCTTGGGGCTGGCCAGCACCGCCCAGTACTCGGCGCCGGTGAGCACCTCGGCGCTGCGCGCCCAGGGCGCCACCGACATGAAGAACTCCTGGGCCGACAGGGTGTCCGGCTCCTCGTGGATCAGGTCGGACAGCAGCGTGGAGCCGCACCGACCGTTGCTGATGATGATCGACCGCCCGGTGATCGGGGTGTCCATCGGAAGACCTCCTGCGTGTCGCGCCGTCATGCGGTGGTGGGTTGGGCCAGGTCGAGTGAGCAGTCCTCGGCCAGCCAGGCGAAGACGAGCCGGCGGACATCCTCCGGCCGGTCGATGAGCACCGTGTGTTTCTGGTCGGGCAGCACCGTGACCCGGGTCTGCGGCAGCAGCCCGCATACCGTCGGGGCCAGCTCCACCACCGCCGAGTCGCCGCCGTAGAGGCAGAGCACCGGGCAGCCGATGGCGGCCAGCGCCTCGGCCGTCGGCAGCGGACTCGCCGGCAGCTCCCGCGCCAGGCTGGTGTCGGCGAGCATCCGCTGTGTCTCCGCGGCGCGCTGGGCGGCCACCCGGCCCCGCCGGGCCCCGATCTCGGTGACCGCCCCGTCGCGGGGCAGCCGGGCGGCGACCCGGGCGAGTCGCTCACGGACCCGGCGCATCCACTCCGGGACCGGCGGGGCCGACTCCACGGCCACGATGCCGACCACCCGCCCCGGATGCCGGGCGGCGTAGCCGAAGGCGATGGTCCCGCCGAACGAGTTGCCCAGCAGCAGCAGCGGACCGGTGACGTCCAGGCCGGTCAGCAACGCCGCCAGGTCGTCGACGAAGTCGTCCAGGGCGTACCCGGTGGCGGGGCGCTCGCTGCGCCCGTGGCCGCGCAGGTCGTACAGGACGGTCGGGACACCGGCCCGGGACAACGGCTCGGCCAGGGTGAAGTACCAGCTCGCCATGGTGTCCGAGGCCATCCCGTGGATCAGCACGGCGGTCGGCGCCCCGGTCCGGCCGGCGGCGGCCGGACCGGGGGGATCGAGCCGCTGCGTGTGCAGCGTGATCCCGTTCGCCCGGACCATGGTCACCGGCTGCCCGCCCCGACCTCGTCGGCCTTCGCCAACGAATCGGCGATGTGCGTGACGAGCTGCCCGACCGTCAGCTCACGGACGGTCTCCAGATCCAGCTTGGCGACGAAGTGGGCGAAGTTCACCGTGTCGCCGTAGCGGGCCTGGAGCCGGCCGGCGAGCGCGACGACGTCGATGCTCTCCATTCCCAGGTCGTCGGAGAACGTGGTGTCCATGGTGACCACCTGGTCGTCCGCGAAGTCACCGAGCACGGCGTCGATCATCTCGGTGAGTTCGGCGAGGATGGTGTCCTGGGCGGCGGGCATGGCGGTGCTCCTTCTGCTTGTCGGTCGGATGGGCGGTGCTGCGCAGCGGGTCGCGGATCACGGCCCGGACACCCCGGGCGGGGTCGCCGGCGACGGCTCCGGCCCCCAGGTCCAGGCGACGACGTACCGGCGGGGCGGCAGGTCCTCCGGGTTGGCCACGTCCCGGTGACCGACCCGGTACGCCCGCCCGCCGATCTCGACGGTCAGCCCGGAGTCGGTGGCCGAGTAGACCCGGAACCGGCGCGGTGAGCCGTCCAGCCCGGTGCCCTCGGCCTTGGCGACCGCCTCCTTCGCGGCCCAGAACCGGGTGAACCACAGCCGCCGGGCCCCGGCGTCCGTGCCGGCCAGGGAGGACAGCAGGCTCAACTCGGCGGGGGTGAGGGCGAAGGTGAAGGTGCTCGCCGGGTGGTCGGTGACCTCCGCGACGTCGATGCCGACGCCCGGACCGCCGGCTGTCGCGCCCGGTGCCCGGCGGCGGGCGATCGCCACCCCGATCTCCGCGCAGTGGGCCAGGGAGACATCGCAGTCGCCGAGGTCGCGGCCGGGCCGACCACGGACCCAGGGCCGGCCGTCCGGGTCGTTGCCGACGGTCAGCTCGATCGGGTAGATGTCGGTGTGGCCGTCCTCCCACAGCCGGGCCCGCACCGCGTCCTTCGCCGCGATCCGGCCCAGCATCCACTGCTTGCGGGTCTTCGCCGGCTGCCGCTCGTACTCGGCGTAACCGGCGCCGCCGAGGATGCCCCGGGCCGCCATGCCCCGGGTGACCAGGTCGGTCCAGCAGTCGAAGGCCATCGTCCAACCCTCGGGCTGCAACAGCGACATCGGGTGCCGCTCGGGGAACCGCTCCGCGACCCGGGCCTGCGGGTGGCTGTCGAACCGGCGGTCCACCGCCCCCTCGATCTCCGCCCAGACCCGTCCGTGGTAGCTGAGCTGGGTGTCGGCGACGAGCTTGCCGTCGTCGATGACGCGGACCCGGGCGACGCACTCGAACGCCCGGCCGGCCGGTGGGGGTGGCCCGTAGAACCGCACCTGCCCGAGCCCCACCGGCAACGCGACCGTCCGGAACGGCTGCGTGGTGATCAGCCAGTTGCCGATGAGCTGGAGCGCGTTGTCCAGCAGCGCCCCGGGTGGCTCCGGGGCGGTGACGACGCCGCGCACGTGCATGTCGCCGAGCGCGTGCACCTCGGTCACGCCCTGGAACTGCGGGCCGTGGAACATCAGCCGCTCCGCGTACATCTCGGCGGCGCCGAGGGTCGGCGGTCGTTCGGTGGCCGGGTCGTGGGTCCAGACCGGCGGCGGCGTCGGGTACGCGGGGCCGACCTCGATGGTCGCGCGGGCATATCCGGCGAAGGCGACCGAATACCGGTTCGGGCCGGCGGCCCGGACCACGATCTCGACGTCGGTGGCCGGTTCGGCGATCAGCCACTTGTTGAACTTGGCGTCGTGCACCGCCACCACCGGGACACCGGGCACGAGCTGCTCCACCGCTTCCATCATGTGCGCGACCAGGGCGGTCGCCGGCACCACCGGCCACCGGTCCTCCGGGTCCGGCCAGTCGTCGGGCTGCACGAAGAAGCAGTGGTCCAGCAGGTAGGGCATGGTCTCCAGGGAGACCCGCCGGGTGATCCGACCGATCTCCGCACCGGCCCCGGTCCCCGGACGCAGCGGGCCGGTGGTGGTCACCGGTGGCCGCGCGGGCGTGGTGCCGGCCGGTGCCGCCGCGGTCGGGGTCACCGGCCGGGCGGGACGGGTCGGTGCAGCCGTGCCGCTGCCGCCGGTGGCCGTCCGCAGCGCCGCCGGGCCCGACGTGTTCTCCCGCAGCAGGGCGGCGAGCTCGGCCGCCGCGCTGGACCCGCCCGCGAGCCGTTGCAGCGCGTCCAGCGCGGCGGTCGACCGGGCGGCGGTCGCCTGTGCGACGGGTGCCTGTGCGGCGGTCGCCTGTGCGACGGGTGCCTGTGCGGCGGGCGTCTGTGTGCCGGGCGTCTGTGCGGCGGCGGGTGCCTGTGCGGCGGGTGCCTGTGCGGCGGGCGTCTGTGCGGCGGCGGGTGCCGGTGCGGCGGGTGGTCGGGCCGCCGGGGGTGGTGCGGCGGCCGGCGTCGGCGCGCCACCCTGTCCGGTGGCGGTGCGGCCGATCATGGTGACGACGGGCCGGGGCGCACCGTTGCCGTTGCCCGGCGTCGGCAGCGCCGGTTCGGGCGACGCGGTCACCCCGAGCAGGCCGGCGGCGTCCGCGCCGAGACGGACCAGCGGCCCGCCGAGGTCGAGCTTCATCCGTGGGCCACGCCGGGCGGCGCCGCCCCGCGGCTTCGCCGGGCCGCCGTCGGCGCCCGCCGCCGGCATCCGGCCGTTGCCCGGTGCCCGGGTACGGTCCCCGGTGTCCAGCGCCCGCAGGTCCGGTGCGGCCCCCTCCACCCACAGCGCGGTGGCGACCCGGCGTAGCTGGTTCAGCCCGCTGCGGTGCGCGGTGTTCACCGGCATCGCGAGGTGGTCGCGCCCGCGCAGGTTGTCACCGATGAGCGAGGCGAGCTGCCCCGCGCCGACCTGGAGGAACACCCGGAACCCGGCGTCGTACATCGCCTCGACGGTCTGCCGGAACCAGACCGGCTCCATCATGTGCCGGACGAAGATCCGGTTGACCTCGTCCTCGTCGGCGGGGAACGGTGCGTGCAGGGTCGCCGACCACACCGGCATCCGGGTCGGGTGCACCTCCCAGCGGCCCAGGGCGGCGCCGATCGAGGTGAGCCCGTCGGCGAAGGCGGGGGTGTGGAACGCCGACCGGAACGGCAGCTTCTGACACAGGACGTTACGGGTACGCAGCGCCTCGACGAGCCGGTCGACCTGCGGCTCGGGGCCGTTGACGACCGACTGTGCCGGGGCGTTGTCATGCGACAGGACCACCCCGGGATAGTCGCCGAGCAGCGGGGTGACCTGGTCCGCGCCGGCCCCGACGGCGGCGAAGACGTAGCCGGAGACCTCCACCGAGTCGGCGTTGAACAGGTCGAGGAACTCGTCCATCGCGGCGGTGCTGATCTGGCCGCTGACCGCGGCGGCGGTCCACTCGCCGATGCTGTGCCCGGCGACCGCGTCGGGCCGTACCCGGATCCGGGCCAGCGCCTCGTCGAGCAGCTTGCCCACCTCGATCAGCCCGGCGCCGTGCCGGCCCAGGTCGGCGGCGGACCAGTCCCGGTCCGGCAGGCCGAAGTGGGCGGCCAGATCGGCGGTCCGAGGAGCGAACTCCGCCTCCAGGCCGGGGAAGACGAAGGCGAGCTTGCCCGCCCCCGCGCCGAGCAGCGGCCGGGGGCTGAACCAGATGTCCCGTCCGCCCCGCCACGCCTGGCCCCGGGCGACCGTCTTGCGGGCCACCGCGAGCAGCTTGTCCGTCGGGTTGACGACGCCCAGCCGGGTCCGCGCGGGGGCGTCCCCGCCGGAGCGGGCGGCCAGCTCGACGCCGAGTCGGCGTACCTCGTGGTCGTCGCGGGCCAGCAGCTCGGCGAGCCCGGCCGGGTCCGGCGCGGCCAGCCAGAGCACCTGGTCCGGCTCGTCGACCACGGCCCGGCCGGCGGCCGGGGCGGTCGGCGCGACCACCGGCTCGCCCACCGACACGGGCGGCTGCTCGATGATCAGGTGGGCGTTGATCCCGCCGAAGCCGAACGCGTTGACCCCGGCCCGTCGGGGCCCGTCGCTCTCCCACGGCCGGGCGGTGTCGATCGGCGCGAACCGGGTCGCCGCCATCTCCGCGCGCGGCGTCTCGCAGTGCAGGGTCGGTGGCAGCACCCCCCGGTGCACCGCGAGCGCGGCCTTGATCAGACCGGCCACCCCGGCGGCCGGCATGGTGTGCCCGATCATCGACTTCACCGAGCCGATCACCGGCCGGGGACCCCCGGCGTACGGGCCGAACACCTGCGCCACAGTGGTCAGCTCGGCGGCGTCCCCGGTCGGGGTTCCGGTGCCGTGCGCCTCCAGCAGCCCCAGCGCGTCCGGGGCGGTCGGGTCGAGCCCGGCCGACTCCCAGGCCCGTCTGATCGCCAGCACCTGACCGGGAACCGCCGGGTTGAACATGCTCGCCGACTTGCCGTCGCTCGACACCCCGCTGCCCCGGATCACCGCGTAGACCCGGTCGCCGTCGCGCACCGCGTCGGCGTACCGCTTGAGCACCACCACGCCGGTGCCCTCGCCGATCAGCAACCCGTCGGCGGCGGCGTCGAACGGCCGGATCTCGCCCTGCCGCGACAGCGCCCGGAGCTGGTTGAACACCGACCAGAAGCTGATGTCGTGCACGTGGTGCACGCCACCGGCGAGCACCGCGTCCAACCGGCCGTTGACCAGCTCGGTGATGCCCTGGTCCACGGCGATCAGCGACGACGCGCAGGCCGCGTCGATGGTGTACGCCGGGCCGCGCAGGTCGAGCCGGTTGGCCACCCGGGAGGCGGCCAGGTTCGGCACCAGGCCGATGGTCCCCTCCGGCTGGTACGGCCCGAGCCGCTCGTCGAACTTCTTGCGCAGCAGCTCCAACCGGGCCGGGTCGACGTCCGGAATCAGCTCCCGCAGAATGCTGACCACCTGGCTGGACATCCGCACCCGCTGGGCGTACCGGGCCTGGGCGGGGCTGAGGATGCCGCCCCGGCCGAGGATCACCCCGATCCGGTCGCGGGCCGGCAGCCGGTCGTCGCCCCCCGCGTCGTCGATGGCCGCGGCGGCCACCTCCAACGTGATGAGCTGGTCCGGCTCGATGTCCCCGACGGAGGCGGGCATCACCCCGAAGCGCAGCGGCTCGAAGGTCGCGTACTCGTCGACGAAGCCGCCCCGCCGGCAGTACATCCGGTCGGCCCGGTGGGCCTGCTCCGGGTCGTAGAACTCCTCGTCCCAGCGATGGACGGGGACATCGGTGATCGCGTCGACCCCGGTGATCAGGTTGCGCCAGTAGCTCTCCAGGTCACCGGCCGAGGGCATCAGGGCGGCCATCCCGACGATCGCGATCCGGTCGGGCGCGGTGGCGCCGTTGTTCATCGGTTCCTCCGACGACTGGTGAGGCGGGCAGGGGTGGGACCGCACATCGACGCGCTCACCAGCCCGAGGCGGTGTAGACGACCGAGGTGACCGACGCATCGGCCCAGGCCAACTCGCGCAACAGGGCCAGCGCGCCCTCCTCCGGGTCGATCAGGCCGATGCCGCGCCGGGCGTACTCCCGGCTCAGCTCGGCGGTGACCATGCCGCCGTGCCCGGCGCCCGGGGCCCACGGTCCCCAGTGCACGGTCAGGCAGCGCACCCCGGTCCGGGCCGCGTACCTGGTGCCGATGGAGTCCAGGGCGTCGTTGGCCGCCGCGTAGTCGGCCTGGCCGCGGTTGCCGTAGGCGGCGGCGATGCTGCCGAAGAAGACCACGAAGCGCGGCGCGGTGGGCAGCGCGTCGAGGCCCGCCAGCAGCCCGCGCGCCCCGTCGACCTTGGTGTCGAAGACCCGGGTGAACGACGCCGGGTCCTTCTCGGCGATCAGCTTGTCCTCGATGATCCCGGCGGCGTAGACCACCCCGTCGAGGCGGCCGTGCTCGGCGTGGATCTCGGCGAGCAGCCGCCGGGTGGCGGCGGCGTCCCGTACGTCCAGGGCGTGGTAGCGGACCTCCCCGCCCAGCTCGGTCAGCTCGGCGATGGTCGCGGTCACCTCCCGCGCCGCCAGGATGCCCTGCGCGGTCCGGGCGATCTCGGCCGGTGTGGAGGCCCCGCGCCGGGCCAGCACCCCGACCAGCGCGGCCCGGTCCCCGGCGCTCGCCAGCTCCGGGTCCTCCGGGCCGGCCGGCAGCGGGGTCCGACCGACCAGCTCGATGCGGCAGCCGGTGGCCGAGGCGAGCGCCCGGGCGAACCACGGGGTGATGCCCCGCGCCCCACCGATCAGCACCACCACCGAGTCGCGTTCCAGGCCGATCGCGGCGGCCTCGGACACCCCGTCGCCGGCCGGTCCGGCGCCCCCGGCGGCCAGCGCGCCCAGCTCGACCGGGACCAGGTCGGCGACGTACCGGTCGGCGCCGCGCCGGGCGACCACCGGGGCGTCGGCGACGGTGAGCAGTTCGTCGACGAGTTGCCGGGCGATGGTCTCCGGCGTCGCCGCCGGATCCACCGCCACGAAGCGGGCGGCCAGTCCGGGATACTCGCGGGCGATCGTGCGGAACAGTCCGGGCATGCCGTCGGCCGCGCCGGCGACGTCCTGCGCCCCGGCGGCGAGCAGCCAGCGCGGCCCGGCGGCCAGGACCCGCTGCAACAGCGGGAACACGTCGGGCAGCAGCGGCTCGTCGAGGTTGGTCAGCCCGTCGAGCACCAGCACCCCGTCGAAACCCTGACCGGCCTGCGCGCTGTCGAGCACACCCAACTGGCCGCCGGCGCCGTACGCGCCGAGCAGTTCGGCCAGGTACGCCCCGACCGGTCCACCGCCGGTGATCAGGAAGCGCATTCCGGTGAGGGCGGCAGCCGGGTCGGCGCTCTGCCCGGCCTGGACGCTCTCCCGGGCGACCAGCCGCTTCGGCGCGATCCCCACTCCCGTACCGGCCCCGGCGGGATCCGGAGCGGGTGTGGGTGCGGGTGCGGGTGCGGCGGTGACGGCGGCCGGCGTGGCGGCGGTCGCCGGCACGGTGGTGGCCGTGACGTGGATGGTGGCGCTCATCTTCTGGTCGAGCCAGGTGACCATGGCGCGGACGGTGCGGGCCTTGACGAGGTCTTCGAGTTCGCTTTCGTCGCCTTCGACGCTGAGGGCGAGGCGTTGGGCGACTTCGCCGGCGACTTCGGCGCGTTTGATGGAGTCGATGGAGAGGTCGGCTTCGAGGTCGAGGTCGGGCTCGATGAGGTCGACCGGGTAGCCGGTGCGCTCGCTGATCACGGCGAGGATCGCCTGCTGGAACTCGGCGAGGGAGACGCCGGCGGGCGCGGCGGCCCCGGCGGGCGGGGCGGGCGGGTCGACCGGGGCGGCGGGGAGCGCCCCGGCGGGGGCCACCGCCAGCGGGCCGGTCGTGGTGGCCGAGACGTGGATGGTGGCGCTCATCTTCTGGTCGAGCCAGGTGACCATGGCGCGGACGGTGCGGGCCTTGACGAGGTCTTCGAGTTCGCTTTCGTCGCCTTCGACGCTGAGGGCGAGGCGTTGGGCGACTTCGCCGGCGACTTCGGCGCGTTTGATGGAGTCGATGGACAGGTCGGCTTCGAGGTCGAGGTCGAGTTCGATGAGGTCGACCGGGTAGCCGGTGCGCTCGCTGATCACGGCGAGGATCGCCTGCTGGAACTCGGCGACGCCCGGACCGGCCGGCGCGGCCGGCGCGGGGGCCGCCACCTGGCCGGTCGGGGTTCCGGCGGACACCACGGCGGTGGCCGCGACGACGCCGCCGACCGCGGGCGAGACGGGCATGACGTCCGGGGTGACCGGAACGGGCCGACTGATCGCCGGTGCCGGTGCCGTGGCCAGCGCGGTGCCGCCGTTCGACATCGACGCCGCGGGCAACGCGGCGGGGGTGGCCGCGGGGTGGGCGACCGGGGCGGGTGTCGTGGCCGGGACCACCGCCGGTCGGGGCTCCGGGGAGGGTGTCGTCGGTCCGGCGGGCAGCGCCGGGTACTCCTGCGGATAGGCCCCCGTGGGCTGGCCGGTCGGCCGGGGGCCCGCGTCCGGGGATTCGCCGAGGAAGGCGAGCATCACGTCCCGCTGGGTGGCGATCATCTCCCGGGTGGTGCGCAGGTACTCACGGAGCAACTCGCCCCGGATGTCCCGGACGGCCGCCGGCTCGGGGTCGCTGACGGTCCGGACGGTCCGGACGGCCACGGGTTCGGGGCCGTTGCGGGTGCCGGTGGCGGCGCCGGGGGTGGTGGCGGTGCCATTGGCAGAGGTCATCGACAACTCCTTGATCCGTCGGGGAGGGGTCATGCCACCGGGAAGACAGTTGCCGTGCTGGTCCCGGACGAGTTGGCCGTCGACCGTCCAGAGCGGACGACGGGGCGGTGCGGTGGTGCTGCCGTCGGCGACCCGCCCGTGGAAGAGCCAGTCGGGACGGACCGGGGCGCCGGCGCAGGCGAGTTCGGCGACCGAGATGAGGAATCCGCGCAGCCCGTCGGAGGGGCCGCGCTCGCAGGCCACCGTCCGGTGCGGCCGGTCGCCGAGCACCGCCTGCACCAGCCGGGTGAGCACCTGGCCGGGGCCGACCTCGACGAAGAGGCGCGCGCCGGCGGCGTACATCGCCTCGATCTGCTCGACGAAGCGGACCGGTGCGCCGATCTGTTCGGCGAGGTGGTGGCGGACCTGGCCGGCGTCGCCGGAGTACGGCGCGGCGGTCAGGTTCGACCAGACCGGGATGCGGGGCTCGGCGATCGACCGGGCGGCGAGCACCTCGGCGAAGGTCTCCACCGCGCCGGCCACCACCGGGCTGTGGAAGGCGCAGGCCACCGGGATGGTCCGGGCGGACAGGCCGGCGTTCTTGAACGCGACCACCGCCGCCCGTACCTTCGCCGTCGGGCCGGAGACCACCACCTGTTGCGGGGCGTTCCGGTTGGCCAGCACCACCTCGCTGGCCAGGCCGGCTCCGGCAAGCGCCTGGGCGACCTGGTCGGCGGTGGCGTTGACCGCCGCCATGGTGCCCGGGTCCTCACCGCAGGCTCCGAGGATGGCCGCCGCCCGTTCCCGGCTCAGGTCGAGCAGGGTGGCCGCGTCGAACGCCCCGGCGACGCAGAGTCCGACGAGTTCGCCGTAGCTGTGGCCGGCGGTCATGTCCGGTCGGACCCCGAGCCGGCGCAGCAGGTGGTCCATGGCGAGGCCGCCGATGCCCAGCACCGGTTGGGCGACCCGGGTGTCGCGTACCCGGTCCTCCTGGGCGCGTCGGGACTCCTGGTCGAACGCGGTCGGTGGGAAGAGCAGCTCCGCCGCCGGCCGGTCGAGTTCGAGGTAGTGCCGCAGCTCGGGGAAGGCGACGAAGAGTTCGCCGAGGGCGCCGGGGCGCTGGCTGCCCTGGCCGGGGAAGAGGAACGCCACCTGACCGGGCCCGACCGGGTCGGTCCCGGTCGGCTGGACCAGGCCCCGGGCCGGGTCGTGCTCGCCGGCCAGGGCCCGGTGCAGCAGGGCCTCCAGTTCGGCCAGGTCCCGGGCGACCACCGCGACCTGGGTCGTACCGGACCGGTTGGCCGCCTTGGTGGCGACCGAAGCGGCCAGCTCGGCGAGTCGCCCCGGCCGGTCCCGTCCCCGGTCGCCGGCAAGGCTCTCCAGCAGTTGCCGGATCGGTTGGTGGGCGGCGGCGCGGTCCGTGCCCCGGAAGCAGAACAGCTCCGCCGGCCAGATCCGCTGCGCGTGCCGGGGTTCCGGCGCGTTCGGGTACGCGCTGAGCACCACGTGGAAGTTGGTGCCGCCGAAGCCGAACGCGCTGACCCCGGCGATCCGTTCGGCGGCCGGCACCGGCCACGGGCGGGCCTCGGTGAAGAACACGAACGGACTCTGCTGCGGGTGCCAGGCCGGGTTGGGCCGTTCCAGGTGGATGGTGGGGGGCCGGATGCCGTGGTGAAGCGCGAGCGTCGCCTTGATCAGGCCGGCCAGCCCGGCGGCGCACTTGGTGTGCCCGATCTGGGACTTCACCGAGCCGAGCGCGCAGCCACCCGGTGCGGCCCCGGCCTCGACGAACATCCGGGTCAGCGTTTCCAGTTCGGTGCGGTCGCCGACCACGGTGCCGGTGCCGTGCGCCTCCACCAGCCCGACCTCCCGCGGGGAGATGCCGGTGCGGTGGTAGGCCCGGTCCAGGGCCCGCCGCTGCCCGTCGGGGCGCGGCGCGGTCAGGCCGAGGGCCCGGCCGTCGCTGGCCCCGCCGAGCCCCTTGATCACGCCGTAGATCCGGTCGCCGTCGCGTTCGGCGTCGGCCAGCCGCTTGAGGACGACGCACGCGACGCCCTCGCCGAGGGCGATCCCGTCGCCGGTGCTGTCGAAGGGGCGGGACCGGCCGGTGGGGGACAGCGCGTGGGCGGAGGTGAACATGAGGTAGTCGTTGACGCCGTTGTGCAGGTCGGCGCCGCCGCAGATCATCAGGTCACTGTCGCCGCTGACCAGTTCCTTGCAGGCGGCGTCCATGGCGGCGAGCGACGAGGCGCAGGCCGCGTCGATGGTGTAGTTCGGGCCACCCAGGTCGAGCCGGTTGGCGACCCGACCGGCGATCACGTTGGCCAGCACGCCGGGGAAGCTGTCCTCGGTGACCGTGGGCAGCAGTTCCTGCATCTGCTCGGGCACCTCACCCAGGTACGCCGGCAGCATGGTGCGCAGGGTCTGCGCGTGCCCCATGTCGCTGCCGGCCTCCGCGCCGAACACGACGCCGGTGCGGGCGTGGTCGGCCCCCGGGGCGTCGTACGGGTAACCGGCGTCGACCAAGGCCCGGTGGGAGACCTCCAGGGCGAGCAACTGGGTCGGGTCGATGCTGCTCAACGCGGCCGGCGGGATGCCGTAGCCGATGGCGTCGAAGGGCACCGGCTCGATGAACCCGCCCCACTTGGAGACGCTGACCCGGCCGGTCTGCCCCGGTCCGACCGCGGGGGCGTAGTAGTGCTCGGTGTCCCAGCGGTCGGCCGGGACCTCGGTGACGGTGTCGGCGCCGCTGAGCACGGTACGCCAGAAGCTGTCCAGGTCGGGGGAGCCGGGCAGCATGCAGGCCATCCCGACGATCGCGATGTCGAGCGGGGCGGGCGGCTGGTCGGTCTCGGCGGCCGGCGGCGCGAGCCGGGCCCGCAGCGCGTCGAGCCGGTCGGCGTGCAGGCCCCGTACCTCGGTGGTGACCGTGTCGTGCAGCGCGGCGATGGTGGTGGCGCGGTCGCGCAGCACGGCGACCTGGCCGGCCATGAACAGCCCGTCGCTGGCCTGGACGCTCTCGTCGACGGCCTCGACGACGTCGCCGGAGCGGCGCAGGCCCTTGCTGGCGATGCGCAGCCGGCCGACGTTGAGCAGTTCCAGTTGCTCCCACACCTCGCGGTTCTCCACCCCGGCGCCCTCCAGTTGGGTCCGCAGTTGGTGGAAGTCGTCGACGAACGGGGTGTGCAGGCAACGGGTGGCGTGCCCGGGGGCGGTCTCCAGCAGCGCGGTGTGCTCGGCGGTGAGCGCCTCACGTTGGAACAGCGGCTGGACCGCGCCGTGGCTCACGGCCTCGGCGGTGAACAGGTACGCGGTGCCCATCAGCACGCCGACCCGGGCGCCCCGGCGGGCCAGCGGCGCGGCCATCGTGGCCACCATCGCCGCCGAGCGGGCGTCGTGCACCCCGCCGGCGAAGAAGATCTGTAGCTGCGCGCCGGCGGCCGGGTCGGTGTCCAGATGCTCGTCGAGCACCGCAAGCTGGGCCTCCCACAGCGGGAAGCTCGCCCGGGGGCCCACGTGCCCGCCGCACTCGGCGCCCTCGAAGATGAACTTGCGGGCGCCGGAGCGCAGGAACTGGCGCAGCAGGCCGGGTGAGGGGACGTGCAGGAAGGTGCTGATCCCCTGCTCCTCCAGGGCGCGGGCCTGCGGTGGCCGGCCACCGGCGATGATGGCGCAGGCGGGTCGGATCTCCCGGATGACGTCCAGTTGCGCGGCGCGTAGTTCCTCGGGCGCGAAGCCGAGCACCCCGACACCCCAGGGGCGGTCGCCGAGCTGTGCGGCGGTCTCGGCGAGCATCCGGCGGCACTGGTCGGCCGAGTTCAAGGCGAGGGCGATGAACGGCAGCGCGCCGCCGTCCGCGACCGCCGCGGCGAAGGACGCCTCGTCGCTGACCCGGGTCATCGGGCCCTGGGCGACCGGCACCCGCACCCCGAGGGCCGCGGCGAGGGGAGCGCCGGGCTGGAGCAGGTCGGCGGCGTCGGGGCCGTCGACGGCGTCGAGCATCTCCGCGCGCATCCCCCGGACGGCGGCCGAGGTGTCCGGCCAGCGATCGGCGAAGGAGGCCGCCAGCCAACCGTCCTGCCCCACGGGCAGCAGTTCGGTGTCGGCGCCCTGCGGGCCGCCCCGGCGGATGCCCCGTACGCCGTCGCGCAGGACGGTCTCCGAGCCGTCCATCCGCCGGATCACGGCCCGGACGTCGGCCGGCAGGTCCGACTCGGGCATCAGGGCGAGCTGGGTGTCCAGCAGGACGCCGGCCGCGCCGCCGATCAGGCAGGCGCCCGCGGTGCGCGGGCCGATCCCGCCGGCCACCCAGATCGGCAGGTCGACGGTGTCGTCGGCGACGAGCTGTTGGAGCAGGACGAACGAGCTGAGCTCGCCGATCCGGCCACCGGCTTCCATGCCCCGGGCGATCAGGCCGTGTGCCCCGGCCGCCGCCGCGGCGCGCGCCTCGGCCCGGCTGGTCACCTCCACGAGCACCCGGTAGTGCGGGGTGATCTCGGCCAGCGGCCAGGGGCTCGCCGGCTCGACCACGACCAGGTCCACCCGGTCGTTCGCGGCCTGCGCCAACTGGGCGGGGGTGGCCCGGCAGCCCGCCGGCACCCGGACGCCGATCGGCGTGGTGGACCAGCCCGTGGCGCGGGCGAGTGCCCGTAGCGACCAGTCGTCGCCGGTGGCCAGGTCGATGATGCCCTGCCCACCACCGGCGGCGGTGGCGGCCGTGATCCGTGGGCTGGGTTCCAGGACGCCGACGGGGCTGACGACCAGGATCAGGTCACGCGTGTACGGTGCGCTACTCATCGGGCTCCCACTTCGGTCGCGAAGGATCGCGTGGTGACGGGCGGATTGCCGGCCGGACACCGGCGAGTACGGGGCTGATTTGCGACAGTCAATGTCGCGTTGCGTCACAGCCTAGCTTCGCCCAGTTACATCTCGGTTAAATCCAACCGCCAAGGCCGTTTGCGTGAAGATTTCCTACCTACGTCGGGGGATATGTCTTCGGGTTAAGCAGGCGAGATGATCGTCGATGCGTCGACGTTGTCGCCAAATCATGCCCCAGTTGGTTGCCTGTTCATTTTCAGACTTATTTCCAAGCTGTTTTACGTCGATTGGGAAGATCCTGGTGGCGGGAGATCAACTCATCACGTATCCCACTATGTGGAACAGGTCTTGCCATGGATTGCATCGACGATTAAAGATCCGTATCGGCATCCACGCCATCATTACCCATCGATTAGCTGTGGAATTCCCGAGGCGAGGTGGAATCCGTTTCGATCATTAAATCCCCTGGTGGTGATGGGTCTCCTTGCCCTCCGTGTCGCCGCTCCACCCGTCGCCGCTGACCGTGCGGCTGGTTACCCACGGAGGCGAGGGCACCCCGAGTACGCCGCCGACCCCGGTGTTGAACCGGTCACACTCTGGCCTTTGGTGATGGTCAACGTACTCACTTAACGAGCGTTTCATGAGCTGTCCGCCGGGCGGTCAGCCGATCCGGCGTCGGATATGCCGCCCGCTGATTTCCGGCAGCACCGCAGCCCTACCCGGGCTCCCGACCAGGTGAGACGGTCAACATCACCGTCCCGGCCGGGCCATCCTCCCCCATTTCCCTTTCGGATCGGCGGTAATTGTGCGTAGCCTGCTTCTTCTCGCCCTCGTCGGCCTCGGTGCCCAACTCGTCGACGGCAGCCTCGGGATGGCCTACGGTGTGACATCCACGACGTTGTTGCTGGCTCTCAACACCGGGGCCGCGAGCGCTTCGGCGACCGTTCACCTGGCCGAGATCGGCACCACCCTGGTCTCCGGCGCCGCACACTGGCGGTTCGGCAACGTCGACTGGACTGTGGTCCGCCGGGTCGGCGTTCCCGGCGCCGTCGGCGCGTTCGCCGGCGCGACGTTCCTCTCCCGCCTCTCCACCGAGACCGCGGCCCCGATCATGTCGCTGATCCTGTTCACCCTCGGCCTCTACGTCCTGATCCGGTTCACCGTCTCCGGGTTGCCCCGGGAGCGCGTCGGGCTGCCCCTGCGCAAGCGCTTCCTCGGGCCGCTGGGACTCGTCGCGGGCTTCGTGGACGCCACCGGCGGTGGCGGCTGGGGGCCGGTCGGCACCCCCGCCATCCTGGCCAGCGGCCGGTTGGAACCCCGCCGCGTGATCGGGTCGATCGACACCAGCGAGTTCCTGGTGGCGGTCGCCGCCAGCGTGGGATTCCTGGTCGGCATCGGCTCGGCGAACATCAACTTCGCCTGGGTGGCCGCGCTGCTGCTCGGCGGCATGATCGCCGCGCCGATCGCCGCCTGGCTGGTGCGGCTGGTCCCGCCCCGGGTCCTCGGCTCCGCCGTCGGCGGGGTCATCGTCCTGACCAACACCCGGACCCTGCTGCTCAGCGACTGGATCTCCGCCCCGGACGCCGTCCGGTACGCCTGCTATCTGCTCGCCGCGCTGCTCTGGGTGGCGGCGGTGAGCTGGTCACTGCGCCGGCACCTGGCCGACCGGCAGGTGGCCGCACCGGTCACCACGGGCCAGGGGGAAAGCGCCGGGGAACCGGCCACCACGTCGAGCTGACCGGACGGCGGGCCGGCTGGGCGCGGTGCGACTCAACCGGCCAGGGTTTCGATCGTCGCGTGCGCCGGCCGGCTCCGGGGAGCCGGCCGGCGCAGCGCTAGCCGACGCGGGGCCGGTCCAGCACGGCGTGCTGGGCGGTCGCGTACTGCTCGCGGATCAGCGGGACGGGATCGTCCTCGTACGTCTCCGGCGTCTCCGCCGACCACCGCGGCGGGGTGTCCCCACCGGCGACGACCCATGCCGCCTGCCGGGCCGCGCCGTCGGCGACGTACTCGCCGGGCGGGGGTACGAGCACCGGCTTGCCGAACAGGGCGGGCGCGATCCGGCGCACCGCCTCGTTCTTCGCCCCGCCGCCGACCAGGACGATCCGGTTCGCCTGGGCGCCCTGGTCGACGAGCGCGTCCAGGCCGTCCGCCAGGGCGCAGAGCATGCCCTCGACGGCGGCCCGGGCCAGGTGCGCCGGGTCGGACGTCTTCAGGGTCAGCCCGTGGATCGCGCCCGTGGCATCCGGCCGGTTCGGGGTCCGCTCACCCTCCAGGTACGGCACCAGGACCAGGCCGTCCGCACCGGCGGGCGCGGACAGCGCGAGCCGGGCCAACTCGTCGTGCGAGACCCCGATCAGTCTCGCCGCCGCGTCCAGCACCCGGGCCGCGTTGAGCGTCACCACGATCGGCAGGAAGCGGCCGGTGGTGTCGGCGAAACCGGCCACCGTGCCGCTGGGGTCGACGGGTGCCGTCTCCGAGGAGACGAACACCGTGCCGGACGTGCCGATCGAGACGATCACGTCGCCGGGCAGCGCGCCGGTCCCGAGGGCGGCGGCGGCGTTGTCCCCGGCTCCCGGGCCCAGCGGGGCGCCGTTGGGCAGGTGCCCGGCGACCCCGGTCGGACCGAGGACGTCCGGCGTTCGCAGGGCCCGGCCGAAACCGAGCTCCAGCAGGTCGGGGCGGTATTCGTTGGTCCTGGCCGACCAGTAGAGCGTGCCGCTGGCGTCGCTGCGGTCGGTCCTGATGTCCGCGATGTCGGTGGATCCGGACAGTTTCCAGGTGAGCCAGTCGTGCGGCAGGCAGACCGCGGCGACCCGGGCCGCGTTCTCCGGCTCGTTGCGGGCCAGCCACCGGAGCTTGGTGAGCGTGAAGCTGGCGACCGGCACGATCCCGACCGCCTCCGCCCACCTGTCCCCGCCGCCCAGTTCGGTGATCAGGTCGACGGCCGCGCCGGCGCTGCGCGTGTCGTTCCACAGCAGCGCCGGGCGGACCACCGCACCGTTCTCGTCCAGCACGACCATGCCGTGCTGCTGACCCGCCACCGAGGCGGCGGCCACGTCGTCCAGGCCGCCGGCCTCCTCGATCGCCTGCCGCAGCGCGGTCCACCAGGCGTCCGGATGCACCTCGGTGCCGTCCGGGTGGGCGGCCCGGCCCTGCCGGACCAGCTTCCCCGTCTCGGCGTCGCGGATGACGACCTTGCACGACTGCGTCGAGCTGTCGATCCCGGCCACCAGCGCCATGGTCAGCGGGCCCCGATCAGGTGCTCGACGGCAAGCTGGTTGAGCCGGATGAACCCGTAGCCCTGGGCGCCGGGGGCGGTCACGTCGAAGTCCTCGAACGCGCTGCGGTCGGCGAGCAGGTCGGCGTAGCTCTCGCCCGGGTTCAGGGTCGGGGTGGACAGCTCGCCGACCTTCGCGGCGGCCAGCGCCTCCTGCACCTCGGGGTCCGCGCGGAACGCCTTGGCCCGCTCCTTGAGCAGCAGGTACATCCGGATGTTGGCCTTGACCGACTCCCAGACGCCGTCGAAGTCCTCGGTGCGCGAGGGCTTGTAGTCGAAGTGCCGCGGGCCGTCGTAGGGGCTGGCGCCGTCGAGGCCGTTCTCCAGCAGGTCGACCGTGGAGAACGCGTTGAGCAGGTCGCCGTGACCGAAGACCAGGTCCTGGTCGTACTTCGGGCCGTGCTGACCGTTCAGGTCGATGTGGAACAGCTTCTTGTGCCACAGCGCCTGGGCGATGCCGTGGGTGAAGTTGAGGTTCGACATCTGCTCGTGGCCGACCTCGGGGTTGATGCCGAACAGCTCGGGCCGGTCCAGCTCATAGGTGAACGCGATGGCGTGGCCGGCGGTCGGGAGCAGGATGTCGCCGCGGGGCTCGTTCGGCTTCGGCTCGATGGCGAAGCGGTAGCCGTAGCCGCGGTCCTCCGAGTACTGCGCGAGCAGGTTCAACGCCTCGGCGTAGCGGTCGAGCGCGGCCCGGACGTCCTTCGCGGAGTCGTACTCCGAGCCCTCACGGCCGCCCCACAGCACGAGGATCTTGGAGCCCAGCTCGGCGCCGAGGTCCATCTGGCGCAGCACCTTGCGCAGCGCGTAGCGCCGGACGTTGCGATCGTTGCTGGTGAAGCCGCCGTCCTTGAAGATGGGCTGCTGGAACAGGTTGGTGGTCACCGACGGGACGATGAGACCGGTCTCGTCGAGCGCCTTCTTGTAGCTGGCGACGATGCGGTCGCGGGTCGCGGCGTCCGCGCCGAACGGCACCAGGTCGTCGTCGTGGAAGCCGACACCGTACGCCCCGAGCTCGGCGAGCTTGTGCACGGTCTCGATCGGGTCGAGCGCGGGACGGGTGGCCTCACCGAACGGGTCACGCGCTTGCCAGCCGACGGTCCAGAGACCGAAGGAGAACTTGTCCTCACGTGTGGGCTGCACAGACACGGTTACCTCCGGGAAACGTGCTGGATTTGTTTGTGAGTTGAATTATTTGCCGGGGGTGTGGCATTGTCAAGGCGTGACGGCTCGGTTGACCTCCGCATCGAGCGCCCCCGTCCGGCAGTCCAGCGTGCGGGCTCACAATCTCGCGCTGGTGCTGAGCACCGTGGCGGAGAGCGCGGATCCGCCGTCCCGGGCCGCGGTCGCGGCCGTCACCGGCCTCACCCGGGCCACCGTCTCGGCGCTCGTCGACGACCTGATCGCGGGCGGCCTGCTGACCGAGCTGGACCCGCCGCCGCGCACCGGAGCCGGGCGCCCGGCGGCCGGGCTCGCGCTCGCCTCGACCGGTCCGGCCGGGCTCGGCCTGGAGATCAACGTCGACTACCTGGCCGTCTGCGTGGTCGACCTGACCGGTGTGGTCCGGCAGCGCCTCGTCGAGCACGCCGACCAGCGTCCCGCCGTGGCGGCCGACGCGCTCACCGCACTCGGTCGTCTGGCCGCCCGCGCCCGGCACGCCGCCGAGGCCGACGGGCTGGTGGTGGCCGGCGCCGCGCTCGCCGTACCCGGCCTGGTCTCCGCCGGGTCGGTCCTGGACGCGCCGAACCTGGGCTGGCAGAACGTGGACGCGCTGGCGCTGCTGCGTGGCGTGCCGGAGCTCGCCGACCTGCCGATCGTCGTCGACAACGAGGCCAACCTCGCCGCCCTCGGCGAGTTGCGGGTCGCGGGGGGCGAGCAGACCTTCCTGTACGTCTCCGGCGAGATCGGCATCGGCGCCGGGCTGGTGATCGACGGCCAGTTGTACCGCGGCGCGCGCGGCTGGAGCGGCGAGATCGGTCACGTGACGGTCCACCCGGGCGGGCGGGCCTGCCGCTGCGGCTCGAACGGCTGCCTGGAGCAGTACGCCGGTCAGGAAGCACTCGGCGCGGGTGAGCCGCAGGCCGCCGCCGCGCTCGGCATCGCGCTGGCCGCGGTGGTCAACCTGCTGGACGTGCCGGTGATCGTGCTGGGCGGGGCCTACGCGACCTACTTCGACCGGCTGCGCGACGGCATCGAGGCCGAGTTGCGGCGCCGGGTGCTGACCGCGAGGCTCGCGCCGGTCACGCTGCGGGCCGCCCGGCTGGGCACCAACGCCGCGGTGCGCGGGGCGGCGGACGCGGTGGTACGGGGCGTGCGCGACGATCCGGCGGCCTGGCTGCGGCGGGTCGGCTGAGGGCACCTATCCGGGCCGGGCCGAAGACGGGTTCAGGTAGGCGTGGCTCGCCGCGAGCGCCGCGAAGACGTCGCCGTCGCTGGCCTTCATCTCGACGATGCGCAGCGCGCCGGCCGGGGTGGCGGCCAGGATCTCCGCCGTCGGCATCGCGCCTCGCCCAAGCGCGACGTGCGGGGCGTCCGCGGTGATCGGACCGTCCTTCAGGTGTACGGCCGGCACCCGCGCGCCGAGCCGGTGGAGGACGGCGGGCACGTCGGCGCCGCCGACGGCCGCCCAGTAGGTGTCGATCTCGAAGAGGACATCCGGGGTCACCAGGTCGGCCAGGGCCTCCAGGGCGTGCCGGCCGTCGACCCGGGCGGTGAACTCGGACCAGTAGTTGTGGTAACCGATCCGCAGGCCGTACCCGGCGGCCCGCTCGGCGAGCGCGTTCAGCGCGTCGGCGGTGCGCTCCAGTGCCGCACGGCCGGTGAAGGCGTCGTCGGGGAGGCCGGTTCCGACGATCGCCAGGTCGGTGCCGAGGGTCGCCACCGCTTCGAGGGCCGCGTCGCGGTCGGCGGTGAAGAACCGGTGCGAGTGGGCGCTGCAGACGGCGAGGCCGGCGTCCTCGGCCGCCACACGCAGGCCGGCCGGGTCGTCGAGGGCCTCGAAGGGCTCGACACCGCGATAGCCGAGGCCGGCCAGGCGCCGTAGCGCGCCGGAACGGTCGGCCACCAGTTCGTCCCGGATGGTCCACAGGTTGACCGCTGGCGAGTTCGACATCAGTCCGTGCCCTTTCCGGTGGCCGTCGCGGGGATGTCCGGAAGCGCGAAGGACGACACCCAGGTCACCACGAGCAGGGCGGCACACAACCAGTAGGCGAGTTCGCTCGCGGCGAACGGCGACGCGCCCCGGCCGATCTGATCGAAGATCACCGTGGAGAAGATCGCCGTCGCCACCGCGCCGCCCAGTTGCTGGAGGGCGTTGACGGCGCCGGTGGCCGACCCGAGTTCGCGGTCGTCAACCCGGGACAGGACCAGGTTGAGGAACTGCCCGAAGAACAGGCCGGTCCCGACGCCGGCGACGAGAAATGCGGGTGCCAGGTTGAAGCTGGTGAGGCCGGAGTCGTACCGCAGGCCGTCCGGCCCCGGGTAGGTGGTGGTGCGGGCGGTGATCGCCACGGTCACCGCGGCCAGGCCCATACCCACCGCCTGGCACAGAATGCCGGCCTGGAGCACCAGGCGCGGTCGCCGCCTCGCGAGCAGATGCCCGATGCCCATCGCGGCGATCGTGCCCACCGGCCACCAGGTGCCGGTCAGCCCACTGCGGACCGGTGACCAGCCGACGTACAACTGGACCAGGACGGGGTAGACGATGAAGGCTCCCGAACAGGCGCCGAAGAACAGGAAGACGACCACCGAGCCGCCGGTGAAGGACCGTTTGCGGAACAGGCTCGTCTCGATGAACGTGTCCAGCCCCCGCCCGTGCCGGCTGCGGGCGTGCGCCGCGAAGAGCGCGAGAACCAGCACCGACGAGGCCATCATCGCCTGGGTCCACCACGCCCACTGATGTTCACGGCCCTGAATGACCGGATAGACGAACAGCCCGACTGCGACCGAGCACAGGATCATGCCGGTGCCGTCGAGCTTCGGGCGGTTCGCGGAGGGGCGGTCGGCGGGAAGCGTACGGAGTGCGAAGAGGTACACGACGAGGCATGCCGGGATGTTGATGATGAAGACCCAGTGCCACGACGCGAACGTGATCAGCGTGCCGCCCAGGATCGGGCCGGCGGCGGAGGAGAGGCTCATGAAGGGCCCGAAGATGGCGAACGCCTTCGCGCTGTGCTCCGGACCGAAGCTCTCGCGGATCATGCTGACGCACTGGGGGACCATCATCGCCGCGGCGCCGCCCTGCACCAGCCGCGCGACGATCAGCGGGGCCGGGGCCTGCGCCGTCGCGCATGCCGCCGACGTGAGCGCGAACCCGGCGAGTCCGACGAGGAACATGCGGCGGCGGCCGACGATGTCGCCGAGGCGGCCACCGGCGAGCAGAAGCACCGCGAACGTCAGCACGTAGCCGACACTGATCCACTGGAACTGCGCGTTCGACGCGCCGAGGTCGTTGCGGATGGCCGGGGCGGCGACGTTCATCGCGGTGGCGTCCAACAGGTCCATCATCGCCGCGCCCAGCACCGTGAACAGGACCGCCCAGGCGCCCCGGGGTGGTGCGGAGGAGTCGGCACGCAGGCCGGGTTGCGCCATCGCGGACACGGCGGGCACGGCCACCCTTCAGCTATTTAGGCAACGATCTGGACCAAACTAGTGGCCGGACGGCGGCCTGCCAAGAGCCGGTCCATCCATGCCTGCCTGTAGCGTGCACCCATGCCGATCGATGTCGGTGCACCCATGCGCCACGCCACCATGCGCGAACGGAATCTGGCCGTTCTGCTCGGCGTCATCGCGGAACACCAACCGGCTACCCGGGCGCAGCTCGCCGCGCTCACCGGCTTCACCAAGACCACCGTGTCCAACCTGATCGCGGTGCTCGCCGACGCCGGCCTGGTGCACAACGGGGGGGTGGTCCACGGCGGCGACCGCGGGCGCCCGGGCACCGGTGTCCTGGTCGACGGCGCGAGCGCCGCCGGGCTCGGCCTGGAGGTGACCGTCGACTACCTGGCGTCGTGCGTCCTCGACATGAGCCGCCGGGTGCGCCACCGCGAGTTGGTGACGACCGACAACCGGAACCGCCGGCCCGAGGAGATCGCTGCGGCGCTGTCCGTGCTCGCCGACCAGGCGGTGGACTCCGCCCGGGAGCAGGGCCTGACCGTGGCCGGGGCGGTCGTGGCGGTGCCCGGCCTGGTCGACCGCTCCGGGATGCTGCGCGCGCCCAGCTTCCGCTGGCGTGACGTGCCGGCCGCGGCGCTGGTCGACCGTGGCCTTCGCGCGCTGCGCCTGCCGACCAAGGTGGAGAACGAGGCGAACCTGGCCGCGCTCGGCGAGATGTGGCTCGGCGCGGGCCGCCCGCTGAGCGACTTCCTGCACGTGTCCGGGGAGATCGGCATCGGCGCCGGCATCATGCTGAACGGCCGGATCTTCCGGGGCGTCCACGGGTTCGCCGGCGAGCTGGGCCACATCCAGGTCGATCCGGACGGGCCGCGGTGCGCCTGCGGCGCGCGCGGCTGCCTGGAACTCGTCGCCGGCCGGGAGGCCATGCTCGGTGCGGTGGGGCTCAAGCCGGTGGCCGCCTGGTCCGGCCTGGACGAACGGATGTCCGCGCTCATCGAACTCCTCAAGGCCGGGGACCGCGACGCCATCTCGGCGGTGCGGCGTGCCGGTGACGCTCTCGGGCGCGCGCTGACCTGTGTCGTCAAGGGACTGGACCCGGGCGCGATCGTGCTGGGCGGCATCTTCTCCCGGCTCGCGCCGTGGATCCTGGAGCCGACCGAGGCGGCGCTGCGGGCCGGCGCGCTGTACGAGCAGACGCCCACGGTCGTCATCTCGCCGCTGGGCGGGGACGCGGTGATGCTCGGCGCGGCCGGGCAGGTCATCGAGGACATCTACGCCGATCCGGCGGTCCTGCTCCGCTGACGACTGTCACCCGGCGTCATCCATTGTGGTTTACCGTGTGTCTCCATGGCTCGCATCGCAGTGCTCGGTGCCGGTCCGGTCGGTGTCGGTCTGGTGGAGCGGCTGCTGGCCAATGCCGATCTCGCGCCGGGCCGTCCGATCGAGATCATGCTGATCGATCCCCATCCGGCCGGTCCGGGACGGATCTGGCGGGACGGGCAGTCGCCGCTGATGCGGATGAACTCGCTCGCCAAGGACATCACGCTCTTTCCCGGCGAGGCCGTGCGCTGTGTCGGCCCGCCGCGTCCGGGACCGTCGCTTGCCGAGTGGGCGGCGGCCACCGTCGCCGGGCGTCTCCCGCCCGTCGATCCCGAGCTGGCGGACGACGTGCGCGAGATCTCCCCGGTGTCGTTCGCGACCCGGCGGGTCCAGGGCGCCTACCTGTCCTGGTTCCTCCGTGAGGTGATCGGCCAGGCGCCGCCCGGCGTGCGGGTGACCGTGCGTCGGGGGCGTGCCGTGGCACTCACCGGCGCACCTGACGGCACCGAGCGGGTGCACCTGGCGGACGGCTCCCGGATCGACGCCGACGCGGTGGTCCTCGCACTCGGCCACCTCGAGGCCCGGCCGCAGGGCGAGCAGTCGGAGGCGGCCGGGTTCGCGGAACGGCACGGTCTCGTGTACCTGCCGCCCGGCTTCATCGCCGAGGCCGACCTGTCGGTGCTGCCGGCCGGCGCCGATGTCCTGGTCCGGGGCATGGGCCTGGCGTTCTTCGACCTGATGGCCCTGGTCACCGAGGGACGCGGCGGCCGGTACGTCCGCGAGCGCGACGGCCGGTTGCGCTACCTGCCCTCCGGGCGCGAGCCACGGCTGCTGGCCGGTTCCCGCCGCGGCCTGCCCTACCGGTGCAAACCGAGCCATCGGCTGGTCCATGGACCGGTGCGGGAGCTGCGCTACTTCCCGCCGGCTCTGGAACAGTCGCTCGCCGGGGACGGGATGCTCGACTTCAGGCGTGACCTCTGGCCGCTGATCCGGAAGGATCTGAGCTTCGCGTACCACCGCGAGCTGTTCGCCGCCGCCCCGCGGCACACCGCCATGCCGTGGCCGGACTTCGCGCGGCTGCACGACGCCGCCGCGGTCGGCGAGTTGGACGCGCTCGCCGAGAAGGCGGTGCCGAACCCGGCCCACAGGTGGAACATGGACGAGCTGCGCGCGCCGCTGCGCCACGTCGAGCCGCGGAACGTCGACGACTTCCGCGCGCGCTTCGGCACGCTGCTGGAGCAGGAGCTGCGGCGCGCCCACGACCCGGCCCGGTCCGCCGACTCGGCCGTCTACGGCGCCCAACTGCTGTTCTTCGAGCGCCTCGCGCGCCTGCGGCCCCGCCTGTCCCCGCGGGACCAGGTCGAGGAACTCGACGGGGCCTGGTTCACCCTGTTCAACCTCGTGGCGAGCGGTCCGCCGGCCTTCCGGACGGAGGAGTTGCTGGCGCTGTGCCGGGCGGGGGTGGTGCAGCCGCTCGGCTCGGGGATGCGGGTGCGTCTCGACGAATCGACCGGCCGCTACCGGGCGGGCAGCGCGAACCTCGACGAGGAGTGCCCCGCCGCCGCGTTGATCGACGCCCGGCTGCCCGAGCCGACGCTCGACGGCTCGGCCGACCACCTGCTGCGGGCGCTGCACGCCTCCGGAGCCGCGTCGGAGGAGTTCCTGACCGACCCGGCGACCGGCTATCGCACGCCGACCGGGCGGATCGCCGTCGACGACCGGGGGCGCATGGTGACCGCCGACGGCGCGGCGCATCCGGCCCGGTACGCGCTGGGCTGGAACACCTCGTTGCGCGGGACGCGCGCGTTCGCCATCCCCGGCACCGACGCGGCCACGTTCCGGCACGGGGATCTGGTGGCGCGCGCCGTCCTCACCGGACTGTCCGAACGGGCCTGACGGACGTCAAGACTTCGACGTTGACAGATGGATCAGTGCGTGCTCCGATTAGTACAACATCTGGATTTAATAACGGGGGACGCCTTGGACGACACCGCCCATCGTCAGGAGGAGATCGCGCTCAGCGTGGTCATCCCGAGCTACTTCAACACGCAGTGCCTGGAGCTGGTGCTGCAGTCGCTGGCCCACCAGACGATGCCGGCGGACAAGTTCGAGGTCATCGTCGTCTACAACGGCTGCGAGCCGCCGGCCCGGCTGGCCGAGCTGCGCGCGAGCACGCCCTATCTGCTGCGCGAGCTGACCTCCCCGAAGGGTTGGTCGCGGGCGCGTAACACGGGCATCCTGGCCGCCACCGCCGAGCGGCTGCTGCTGCTCGACAACGACTCGCTCTGCCCGCCCGACCTGCTCGAACGGCACTGGCACCTGGCCGAGAAGGACCCGCGCAGCGTCGTGATGGGGGGTCGCGGCGAGCTCGGCGTCCAGGGTTGGGCCGCGCTGCACGCCGTGATGAACGGCAAGGGCGTCCTCGACACGTTCCCGGTGGAACACGACGTGCGCGCCCGATCCGCGCCCTCCGAGCCGTGGATGTACGGCTTCACCAACAACTACGGCCTGAGCCGGTCGGACGCGCTCGCGGTCGGCATGTTCGACGTGGACTACGACGCCCGGTGGGGCGGCGAGGACCTGGACATCTCCTACAAGCTCTACCGGCACTTCGACCGGGACCGGTCGCGGTTCCACTACGAGCCCACGCTGCGTGTGTGGCACGTGCCGCACTACCGCAACCTCCGCAAGTCCTTCGGCGACCACTTCGCCAGCCTGGCGCTGCTGCGCGACAAGTTCCGGCACTACGAGGTCGAACTCATCGCCGGGCTGCCCGAGGTCCTGGCCGGCTCGCTCGCCGACATCGCGGAACGGGTCACCGACTACCGCCGGGTCATGGCGGTGTGCGGCGACGCGGGTCTGTGCTCGGTCGGGCCGTGGCGTGCCGCCGTCGACCCGCTGCGCGAGCGGGACCCGCAACGTCCCGACCTGGTCATCGGTTACGACACCGACCAGCTCGACCGGCGGCGGCTCGTCACGTTCGACTACGGGCGCGACGCGGACGCGGACAACCTGCACCTGCTCGGCGTCGACGTGCCGTTCGCCGAGGGCACGTTCCGCTCGGCGTTCTCCTTCGACTTCTGGCGCCTGCTGCGGATGCCGGATCTCCTGGCCTTCGTCACCACCGCGCTGATCGTCGCCGACGAGCTGTACCTGGGCGCCTCCGAGGACATGGTCGCCCGCGGGCCGGCGCTCGGCCTCGACCCGCTCGTGGACCTGCGGTATTTCGCCGAGCTCGTGGAGCCGGTCTACCAGGTCACGAGCCAGCAGGTCACCGGCGCCGGCACCCTGCTGCGGGTCGTACCCGCCAACTGATCCTCGTCCTCGTCCCGAGCCGGGCGGGCACTCCGCGCTGCCTTCCATCCGCTGGACACCCTGAGGTGACCCCATATGCATGACCTGGAACTCGAACGGCTGCTGAGCCGGGAGAACCGGCACTATCTGGACAGCATCGACCTGATCGCCGCCTCGAACGCGCCGATCGCCGCGACCCGGGACAACCACGGGTGGGGCGTGGCCCAGTTCCGCTCCGCCGAGGGGCACGTCGGAAACAAGCCCTACGCCGGCACCGCGATCTTCGACGAGGTGGAGCGACTGGCGGTGGAGCGGGCCCGCGCCGTGTTCGGCGGCGAGCACGCCAACGTGCAGCCCGTCTCCGGCTCGCTGGCGAACCTGGCCGCCTACCGGGCGCTGATGAAGCCGGGCGACACCATGATGGCGATGGCGGTGACCGCCGGCGGGCACCTCTCGCACGGCCATCCCAAGCACATCGTCTCCGAGCTGTACCGCGTCGTGCCGTACAGCGTCCACCCCGGGACCGGCCTGCTGGCGTACGACGAGATCCGGCGGATCGCGGAACGGGAGCGCCCCCTGGTCATCGTCGCCGGCTACTCCGCGTACCCGCGGGTGGTCGACTTCGCGCAGCTCAGCGCGATCGCGCGGGGGGTGGGCGCGACCCTGATCGCGGACATCTCGCACATCGCCGGCCTGGTGGCGGCCGGGCTGCACGACAACCCGGCCGCCTACCCGGACACCGTCGTGACGACCTCGGTGGAGAAGACGCTGCGCGGTACCCGCGGCGGGATCGTGCTGTGTCCCGCGTCGCTGCGGGCGCGGATCGACTCGGCGATCTTCCCCGGTCTCCAGTCCTCGGTCGGGATGGCCGGGCTGGTCTCGCTCGCGGCCACCCTGCGGGACGCGGCCGGTCCGGCCTTCCGGGCCTATCAGGAGCGGGTGGTGAGCAACGCGCGGCGGATGGCCGGGCTGCTGCTCGACGGCGGGCTCGACCTGCTGACCGGCGGCACCGACACCCACCTGCTGGTCGTCGACCTCACCCGCACCGCACTGACCGGGCGGGACGCCGAGGGCCGGCTCCAGGACCTGGGCATCCTGTCGAACCGCAACATGCTGCCCGGCGACCCGAGGCCGCCGTTCGTCGCCAGCGGTCTGCGGCTGGGCACGCCGACGATCACCTCACGCGGGTACGACGACGAGGACGTCACCGAACTCTCCGACATCGTGCTGGCGGCGCTGCGCGCGGAGGACTGGGACGCCTCGAAGGTGACCCTGTTGCGCAAGCGCGTGGACGTCCTGCGCGCCCGGGCACGCCCGGACGACGCGCTGCGCGACCTGGTCGCCTCGGCCGCCGACGATGAGCGCTGAGGCGAAGCCCGCACCGGCTGCGGCGAGCGGTGGGACGCTCCGGCGGCCCGGCCCGGTCGTGGGCTTCCACACGTTCCGCAGCTACGCCGGTCACCCGGGCAAGGACGGCGCGAACTTCGCCTACACCGAGGTCGCGCGGCTTCTCTCCGACAGCGCCGAGGTCCGGCCCAAACCGCACGACGTGGTGGAACTGTTCCGCAGCGACGAGGCGGCGCGCGCGGCGCTGGCCGGCTGCGACGTCGTGGTGGCGACCGTGGGCCCACACGCCTACCTCTACTTCCACCTGCGCGAACGACTCGGGCTCGACTTCCGCATCGTCCGCGACGCGCGCACCGCGCTGTGGAACGGCTACCTGCAACAGGAGGCGCTCTCGGCCCCCTACCTCCGCCCCGACGACGTGCTCTACCACTCGTCGCGGTACTCGCTGGCGCTCTACACGATGCTGTTCCCCGGGCTCGCGCGCTCCCGGCAGGCCGTCTGCTATCCGTTGTTGCGCTGGTTCCCGGCGGAACTCGCCGGGTCGTGGACCGGCTCGGGCGGCGACGGCACGCAGATCGGTTTCGTCGGCCGGCTCACCGACGACAAGAACTACTCGCAGGTGATCAGCCTCCAGCGGGAGCTGAACCGGCGCGCTCCCGGCGCCTTCCGGACGGTGGCGATCGGCGAGGGCGGGCAGAGCGCGACCGCCGGCGGATCAGTGGTCCCGGGCTACTCGTGCCGGCCACCCGTGGACCGGGCCCGCCTGTGGCAGGACTACCGCGACATGGACGTGTTGTTCTTCCCCAGCACGTCGTCGCTGGAGACGTTCGGACGTGTGCTGGTCGAGGCGTCGTACGTCGGGACGCCGGTGCTGGCCTCCACGCACGCGGCGGCGTCCGAACTGCTGCCGAGCGAGTCGTTGCTGCCCACCACCCTGCGCGCGGACGTCGACTTCACCACCCACCTGGCCGCGCGACTCGGTGACGTCGACGTCGCGCACGCGGCCGACCTGCTCGTCGCCGGCACCATCCCTCCCGCCGGCCGGGGACACGCCGCATACGCGGACCACGACCGGCTCCTGCTCGACCTGATCCGCGGGGAGGCCCCGGACCCGTCCGCCGACCCGGCGCCCACCGCGGTCCAGCGGGCGTTCCTCGACCGGCTCCGGATGCGCGGACTGACGGTGCCGGCCGATCCCGCCGCGGCGGACCGGATGATCCGCAGGCTGCGCCGGTCGTTCACCGCCCTGCACCGCAGTCGCACCCCGCAGCACCTGGGCACCCTCGCCATGCTGCTGGCGCGTTCCGGCTACCGCCGCAAGACCGCCTCCTTCGTCCGCAAGAGCCTGTTCCACGGCGAGGACTTCACCAACATCGGCGGCGTCGACCTCCAGTTGAGTCACCTCATCGGCTTCGAACCACGCTTCACCATCACCTCCCCCGACGAGGAAGGCGGAAGCCCTTGCTGAACAAGCTGATCGTTCCGTACGACAACAGGCGGTTCGACTTCGCCCGCGCGATCAGCGCCGCCAGCGGTGTGCCGGACCTCGCCATGTGGCATCGCCACCACGCACCCGCCGAGGCGGAGGAGACTCCGGGCTTCGGCGACCAGGCCTCCGCGATGCACCAGAAGCTGTACCGCATCGAGGAGATCTCCGCGCTGTACCACGAGTTCGTCCAGACGGTGATCACCGAGATGGTCGGCGAGGACGTCCGCTACCAGCACGTGCCGAATTGGCGTATCCAGTTGCCGGGACGACACGGCGTCGGCGCGTACCACCGCGACCGCAGCGGCGGTCACAACCCCTGCGAGATCACGTTCTGGCTCCCGCTCACCGACGTGACGTCGGAGAACTGCCTGTGGGTCGAGTCGAGCGAGGGCGCCGAGGACTTCCGGCCGCATCCCATGCGCTACGGGCAGATGCTCGCGTTCGACAGCGCCAACCTGATGCACGGCAACGTCCGCAACGCCTCCGACCGGACCCGGGTCAGCTTCGACTTCCGGGTGGTCCCCGCGTCCGTCTTCCACGACGGACTCGCCACGCCGCACCACACCGGCATCGACGGCCCCATCGAATGGCACCCGTCGCGCACCGGAGGGACGCGGACGTGACCGGGACCGGCGCCGATCCCGGTCCGGCGTACGACGCGATCGTGGTCGGGTCCGGGTTCGCCGGCTCCTGCGCGGCCAAGGAACTGGCCGAGGCCGGGTTCCGCACCCTCGTCCTCGAGGCCGGTCCGGTCCGTCGCGCCGGGGACCTCCCGGACCGCGCCGCCCCGGATGTCACCGCCGGCGACCACGACGAGCGCACCCGGGCGCGACAGCCGGTGCAACGCACCCACTTCAACTTCGGTCCGCGCGGCCCCCACCTGTTCGTCGACGACGTGGAGCACCCGTACGAGACGCCGCCGGGTAAGCCGTACACCTGGATCCGCGGCATGCAGGTCGGTGGGCGGTCGTTGCTCTGGGGCGGGTCGGCGCTGCGCCTGTCGACGTTCGAGATGGCGGCCGGCGACGTCGACGGTTGCGCGCTGCGCTGGCCGATCGGGTACGCCGACCTGGCCGCCGCGTACGACGTCGTGGAAGACCTGGTCGATCTACGCGGGACCACCGAGGAGTTGGCACAGCTCCCCGACGGGCACTTCCGTGGCAAGCCGCCGGCGCTCACCCCCGCCGAGGCGGCGTTCCAGCACGCCTACCGCCGGGGGAACACCCGCCCGATCCCGGTGCGCTTCGTCTCGGCCGAGCGGGGCGAGGGCGGCTGGCCGGAGTTCACCATGCAGGCCACCGCCCTCGCCCGGGCGGAACGGACCGGCCGGGTGACGCTGCGATCGGACGCCCGGGTCACGTCGGTGACCGTCGACCCGGACGACGGCCGGGCGACCGGCGTCAGCTACGTGGACGCCGCCGTCCCGGGCACCCGGCACCACGCCCGCGCCCGGGTCGTGTTCCTCTGCGGTGGCACCATCGAGACCGCCCGGCTCATGCTCAACTCGCACAGCCCCCGCCATCCGGACGGGCTCGGCAACAGCAGCGGCTGGCTCGGCCGTGGCCTGATGGACCATCCGCTCGTCACCTCGTCCGGCGTCCTCGACGGTCACCCGCCGATGCCCACCCACCCGTCCGCCGGCCGGCAGAGCGGTCTGCTCGTCCCGCCGCCGCAGCCGCAGACCGGCGACATCCGCCCGTTCGCGCTCTGGGTGTCACTGCAACGCGGCGGCTCCGGCCCGGCGTGCGGCGGGATCGACGCGCAGGGGGAGATGCTGCCGTACCGGCACAACCGGGTACGGCTCGGCGACACCCGGGACCGGTGGGGCGTGCCCGTGCCGGTCATCGAATGCGGCTACGGGCCGCACGAGGACCGGCTCTACGACGCCATGCGGCGCGAGGTGGAGCGGGCCGCGTCGGTCGCCGGCCTGCGGCTCACCGACGTCGCGGACACGCTGACCGCGCCCGGCCGCAACGTCCACGACCTGGGTACGGCGCGGATGGGCCGGTCGCCGGCCGACTCCGTGGTGGATCCGGACAACCGCTGCTGGGACGCACCGAACGTCTTCGTCGCCGACGGGTCCTGCTTCCCGTCCGGCGGCTGGCAGAACCCGACCCTCACCATCATGGCGATCGCGGTGCGAGCGGCACGGATCGCGGTGGGGTTGCTACGCGACAAGGCGTACTGACCATGGTTCCGCTTGGGAGGAAACGATGAACCACGCCGAGTACACGAAGAGGGTGGACGAGGAGCGTTACCCCGACGACCCGCACGTTCCCCTGGACGAGCCATTCGTCAACGCCGCGGGCAGCATCCTGAACGTGCTTCTCGAGAGGTTCACGTCGGTGGCACTCATCGAGAGCCACCCCGGCGCGGTGCGCGCCAACCACTATCACAAGACCGACTGGCACTACGCCTACGTGCTGTCCGGCAGCGTCGTGTACGGCTGGCGGCCCGCGGACGGCACGGACGGCATCCAGGTACGGACGTTCGAGGCGGGCCAGCTCTTCTTCACCCCACCCCTGGTGGCGCACGTGATGTACTTCCCGGAGCGGACCAGGTTCATGACGTTCGCCCGGAACAGACGCGACCACGAATCCCACGAGAGCGACGTGGTCCGCGTACCGCCGATGTTCGACCTCACCTGGTCGTCCTTCGCCGGGCGGTACGAGTACACCGTCGCCACCGGATCGCCGTCGTGACCGCGGTGCGGGAACGCCGCACGTGCGCGTTGTGCGGCACCGGGACCGCCGGGCACGTGGTCCTGTCACTCCCGTCCACCCCGTGCGCGAACGGTTTCGTGGACAAGCCGCAGGAGCAGGAGCGCTTCCCCCTGGACCTGCAACTCTGCCCCGCGCCGGAGTGCGGGCACCTCCAACTCGCCGCGGTGGTCAGCCCGTCCCTCCTGTTCGACGACTACGTCTACGCCTCGGGCACGTCGCCGTCGTTCGTCAGGCACTTCGGGAACTACGCCGAGCGGGCGATCGACCTGCTCGGCCTGGACGAGAAGTCGTTCGTCGTCGACGTCGGGTCGAACGACGGAACGCTGTTGCGGCAGTTCGTCGATCGGGGTGTGACGGGTGTGCACGGCATCGAGCCGGCACGGGGGATCGCCGAGATCGCCGAATCGCGAGGCGTACCCACGACGGTGGCCTTTCTGGACTCCGCCCTCGCGCGCGACCTGCGGGACCGGTTCGGGCCCGCGAACCTGGTCACGGCGAACAACGTCTTCGCCCACATCGGTGACCTGGCGCAGGCCGCCTCCGCCGTGCGCTCCCTGCTCGGCCCGCGCGGGGTGTTCGTCTTCGAGGTCTCCTACCTCGCCGATGTCGTCGAGGGCCTGCTGTTCGACACGATCTACCACGAGCACGTCGCCTACCACGCCGTCCGCCCGCTGGTCCGCTTCTTCGACCGGATGGGGATGACGTTGTTCGACGTGGAGCGGGTCCCCACCCACGGCGGCTCGATCCGGGTCCACGTGGCGAACGACGACCGTGCCGTCAGCCCGCGGGTGGCGGAACTCGTGAAATCCGAGGAGGAGGCGGCGCTCTTCTCCGCCCGGACGTACGAGGAGTTCGGGGAGCGCATCCGGACCCGGGGGCAGAAGCTGCGGGAGCAGATCGCGGCCCTGAAGCACGACGGATGGCGCTTCTGCGGTTACGGCGCGCCGGCGAAACTGACGACCCTCATGTACTCCTTCGCACTCGACGCGGACGACGTCGAGTTCATCGTGGAGGACAGTCCGCTCAAGCGTGGCCTCTTCACACCCGGCACGCACATCCCCGTGGTCGGTCCGGAGAAGCTCGCGGAGGTGTCCGGTCAGCGGTACTGCGCACTCGTCTTCGCCTGGAACTACTACGACACCATCGTCGCCGGCCACGCGGACTGGTCCGGTCTCTGGATGAATCCGCTGACCTTGGCACGGCTGGACGGGAGAGCAGTCGAATGAGCACCCTCATCGATTCGGATATCGACGACATCTGCGTCGGCCTCGGGGAGTACGCACAGCGGTTCGACGGCAGGCGGGTCCTGATCACCGGCGCCCGCGGGTTCGTGGGCCAGTACCTGACGGCCGTCTTCCGGAGGCTCAACGCGAAATACCTGCGCGAGCCCTGCCAGGTCCTGGCGATGGACAACCTGCGGACGCCCGCCGACGGCGGCGCCGCACCGCTGGAGGACCCGCACATCACCTTCGTCGAGCATGACGTCGTCCTGCCGTACCGCCCGGGCGGGAAGGTCGACTTCGTCGTGCACGCGGCCGGCATCGCCAGCCCGTACTACTACCGCAAGTTCCCGCTGGAGACCATGGACGTCGCCACCCACGGCCTGCGGAACATGCTCGACGTCGCGCGTGCCGACGGGGCGAGGCTGCTGTTCCTGTCGTCGTCGGAGATCTACGGAAATCCCGACGCCGCCCACGTGCCGACCGCGGAGGACTACAACGGCAACGTCTCCTGCCTCGGTCCGCGTAGCTGCTACGACGAGTCGAAGCGATTCGGCGAGACACTGCTCCAGGTCTACGTCCAGCAGTTCGGCGTGGAGGCGGTGATCGTCCGGCCGTTCAACGTCTACGGGCCCGGCCTGAGTCGTGAGGACTACCGCATCATGCCGAACATCGCGGTCCGTCTCTCGACCGGACAGGCGATCGACGTCTACGGCGACGGGACCCAGACCCGCACGTTCTGCTACGCCACCGACGCGATCGTCGGGTTCCTGCTGGCGCTGCTGCGGGGGCGCCCCGGCGAGGCGTACAACGTGGGCGCGTCCGGTCCGGAGGTCTCCGTCATCGACCTGCTGGAGCTGGTACGCGACGCCGTGCCGGCGCCGGACCTCAAATACACCGTGCGGGACTATCCGGACAGCTACCCCGGTGACGAGCCGATGCGGCGCTGCCCGGACCTGGTCAAGGCGTTCGACCACCTGGGCTACGAGCCGACCGTGCCCTTCACCGACGGCCTGCGGAAGTTCATCACCTGGTCCCAGGAGTACTACCGGTGATCCCGTGCCGCCGATGAGGCTGGGGATCGTCGGCACCGGGCGGTGGGGGTCACGGTACGTCGAGACCGTCGCCCGCCTGTGGCCGGAAGGAGAGGTGCTGATCTCGGACGTGGCCGGGCGCCGGGATTCGCCTGGGGCGTTCATCCGGAGCGCCGCGGTGGACGGGGTCATCGTCGCCACACCGGCGGCGACGCACCACGCGATCACGATGGAGGCGCTCGACGCCGGCGTCCCCGTGCTGGTCGAGAAGCCGCTCGCGCCCACGCTGAGCGAGACGCTGTCGATCCGGGACCGTGCGGAGGCGCGCGGAGGCACGGTCATGGTCGGCCACCAGCACCTGCACGCCCCGGCCTTCCGGGAGCTGCGCGAGCGGATCGCGGGGCGGTCGGTGCGGGCGATATCCGGCACGTTCGGCGGCGACGGGCCGGTGCGCGCGGACTGCGACGTGCTCTGGGACTATGGTCCGCACGACTTCGCCATGGCGCTCGACCTGCTCGGCGACCAGGGGCCGGTGACGCGGGAGTACGCACGGTGCGAGGTCCCGGCGCCGGGCCGGCAGGACTGGGAGGTCGGCGTCCGCGTCGGCGGAACGCCGGTCAGGTTCCGTTTCACGAACGCCGCGACGGCCCGACACCATCGTTTCCGGGTGCGGTTGAGCGACGGCGGCGAGTACCGGTACGACGACTTCGCCCCGCACCGGTTGACCCTCGACGACGTCCCGATCGACGTCGCGGACACCTTGCCGCTGGACAACCAGATACGGGCGTTCGTCGCGGCCGTCCGCGGGGACGGCGTCCCGTCGAGGACCTCCGATCTGGCGCTCGCGGTGCGGGTGGCCGAGGCGCTCACCAGCCTCAGTGCGACCCCGGCCGGCGCCGACGTCTGATCTGTGGCGCTGTCGGTCCTCCGGCCGACCACCCGGTGGTGGAGGTCAGTTCGGTGCCGGCGGGCTGACCGGCGCGCAGGCAGTCAGCGCCTCCTTCGCCTTCGCGTCCGACGGGTCGAGACTGTCCGGGTCGACGCCACGCCCGTTGAGGCAGGTGCGGTAGGCCACGTCACGTCCGGCGCCCGGCGCGTCCGACCCGCCGGGCCCGCCCCGCCCGCCGGGCCGCTCGCCGGGCCGTTCGGTCGGCATCAGCGAGGAGCACGCCTCCTGCGCCTTCTGCCAGGTGGCCTCGTCGACATCCGCTGGCCGGCCCATCCCCGGGAACCGGCGTCCCGCACCGCCGGACGGGCGGGCCGTCGGGAAACCGGACGGGCGGGCCGTGGAGAAGCCTGACGGGCGGGCCGTGGGGCGGGCCCGGGGAGAGCGGTCCGGGTCGGCTGAGGGCAGGACGACGCCGTTGTCGCGCAGGCAGTTGCGGTACGCGACGAAGGCGTTGTTCCCCCCGCCGTCGGTCGCGGTCGCGGTGGCGGTGGGGGCGCTGTCCCCGCCACAGCCGGTCAGCAGCGCCGACGCGGCGGCGGTCAGGATGGCCGCCAGCAGGCGACTTCTTCCAGTCTTCGACACGGAAACTCCTCAGCCTTTTCCGGGGCCCGCCCAGGCAAGCTGCCTCAGCTCCGGGGCGCCTCGGACCCGGCTGGGAGTTGCCTCGGAGCTTCCCGGCGACACCGCGCCGACCCGTCGTCGGAGCCGCTCCTTTGAGGCAACTCCGAGCTGAGACCGAGCCGCCGGAGAGGAGCGCCCGGCAGACTGACCCGTCATGGGAGACGGCCAGACCCGACTGTGGCGCACTCGACGGGGCCGCTGGGGGGCCGCTGCCGCCGGTGCCGCGCTCGTGCTCGCCGCCGCCGGGGCGTTGGTGTTCACGGGGGGCACCGACGAGGTGCCGGCCCGGCCGGTCACCGTCGTGGTCGACCGTGGACCTGTCGAGATCGAGGTCGCCACCACGGGCACGGTCCAGACGACGACCACCCGGGCGCTGAGTTTCACGGTCTCCGGCACGGTGGCGGGCGTTGCCGTCCGGCCCGGCACGGTGGTGCAGGCCGGGCAGCAGCTTGCCACGCTCTCCGACGAGGACGTCGCCACAGCGGCCGGTGCGGTCGACCGTGCCGAGCAGGATCTCGCGGATGCCCGCGGCGCGCTGGCCGAGGCGCGCGAGTCGGCCAGCGCGGCGTCGGACTGCCCGACCGCCGCTGTCCGCGCGGTCGGCTCCGCCAGCCGGGCCTCCCGAACCGTCGCGTGGATGTCGCCACAGCCCAGCGGGACGGTGACTCCGACTGCCCCGGCGGCATCGGGATCCGCGACGCCGACGCCGACCTCCCCCAGCGCGCCGCCCACCTCCCCCATCCACCCCGCTCCCACCCGCACGGCGCCCGCCAGCTCGGGCGCCGTGCGGCCCGAGGCGACGCGGGTGCCCGCCTGCGCCGGCGGATCATCGGGCGGAAGCGACCGGATCCTTGACGCCCAGCGCCGGGTGAACCAGGCCGAGGCAGCCGTGGCGGAGGCGGAGAGCACGCGGTCCGGCGTGACCATCATCGCGCCGATCCGGGGCACCGTCCTGGCGGTCGCCGGGAAGGTGGGCAGCGCGGTCGGGCGAGGAACCACCTTCATCACCCTGGCGGACACCTTCAGCATGCAGGTCGAGGCGAAGTTCCCGGAGGCGGACGCGGCGGCGATCGCCGTCGGGCAGACCGCCACGGTGGGCCTCGCCGACCGGGCCGGCGAGACGTTCGGGGCCACCGTCGTGCAGGTGGACCCGGCCGGCACCGCCGACGGCCAGTTGGTCCGTTACGGCGTCGTGCTCTCGTTCACCGAGGCCCCGAAGAACCTGCTGATCGGGCAGACCGCGGCGGCGACCGTGCGTACGGGGTCGGTGGCCGACGCGCTGCGTGTGCCCTCCACCGCGGTGCACGATGTGACGGACGGCCACGGCAGGGTGCGGTTCGGCGCCTCCGGTGAGACGCGGACGGTCGCCGTCGGTCTACGTGGTGATCAGTACACCCAGATCATCGAGGGTTTGGCTGCCGGCGACGTCGTCCTGCGGTCCTGGTGACAGCTGGGACACAGGTCCGGCACAGGCCGCTCCGAGGCGGGCCCGGTAGGCAGGATCGGTGCAGATCGACATCCCCCGACCGCCCGGGGGCGGCCCGGCTCCCGCTTCCGCCGGCACGACCGGCGCCGCCCGGGTCCTGGTGGTGGACGACGAGCCGAACATCTCCACGCTGCTCGCCGCCGCGCTGCGTCTGGTCGCGTACGACACGCGGGTGGCCGCCAGCGGCCGGGCGGCCCTGACCAGCGTCGAGGAGTTCGATCCCCACCTGGTCGTCCTCGACGTGATGCTGCCGGACCTCGACGGATTCGAAGTGGCCCGGCGGCTGCGTGCGGCCGGGCGGCCGGTGCCGGTGCTCTTCCTGAGCGCCCGGGACACGGTGGAGGACCGGGTGGCCGGGCTGGTCGTCGGCGCGGACGACTACGTCGCCAAGCCGTTCAGCCTCGAAGAGGTGGTGCTGCGGATTCGGGCCATCCTGCGACGCAGCCAACCTGAGCCCTCGGCGGTGCCGGAGACCTCGACGCTGCGCTACGCCGACCTGGAGCTCGACGACGGCGCGCACCAGGTGCGCCGGTCGGGCCAGTTGGTCGAGCTGTCACCGACCGAGTTCCGGCTCCTGCGCTACCTCCTGGTCAACGCCGGCCGGGTGGTGAGCAAGGCGCAGATCCTCGACCGGGTGTGGAACTACGACTTCGGCGGTGACGGGCGGATCGTCGAGTCGTACGTGTACTACCTGCGGCGCAAGGTCGACCGGCTCGGCCCACCACTCATCCACACGGTTCGCGGCGTGGGGTACACCCTTCGGCTGCCGACCGGGGACGAGTGAACGGCCGACTGGGGATGCGCCGGTGGGCGCACTGGACGCTGCGTTCCCGGCTCGTCCTCGTCATCGGCGCGCTCACCACGGTCGCCCTTCTCGGTGCGAACACGGCCGGATTCTTCCTGCTCCGTGGCTATCTGCTGGAGCGGATCGACGACCAGTTGACGGCCCAGGCCCGTCCGCTGCACGCCGGCCGCGGGCCGGGGGCGGTGCCCAGGCCCGGTGACTCCACACCGCCGGGGGTCGGGCCCTCCGCGAGTCCGGCCTCCCGGGCGGAGCCCGAACCGACGTCCGGTGCCGCGCGTGGTCTGCCCGGCCGGTTCGCCCGTCTGGGACAGGACCAGTTGGTCCTGGTCTATCGCCCGGACGGTACCCGAGACGCCGCACGCAGCAGCACACCGGCGACGGGGGGCCCGGATCCGGCCACGCTCGCCGAGGTGACGGCGCGAGCCGCGACCGGGCGTCCGTACACCGCTCCGGCCGGTGCGGGCGGGGACGACTGGCGGTTGCTGGCCGTGCCGGTCGGGCAGGAGGGCGCGGTGGTGGTCCTCGGCGTGTCCCTGGGCGAGGTGGACCGGACCGCCGAACGGTTGCTGCTCATCGACGGGGCGGTCACCGGCGCCGTACTGCTCGGGCTGGGCCTGCTTGCGGCCTCGGTGGTCCGGTTGGGGCTGCGCCCGCTGACCGCCATGGAGGGCATCGTCGCGGGTATCAGCGGCGGTGAGCCGACCCGCCGGGTCGACGGTGCCGACCCGCACACCGAGCCGGGGCGGCTCGGCGCGGCCGTGAACCTGATGCTGGACCGGATCGGCGCCGAGATGGCCGCCCGTGCCGCCTCCGAACGGCGGCTGCGTCAGTTCGTCGCGGACGCCTCGCACGAGCTGCGTACCCCGCTCACCTCTATCCGGGGTTTCGCGGAGCTGTACCGGCGCGGCGGCGCTCCACCGGGGCCGCCCCTCGACGAGGCGATGAGCCGCATCGAGGGCGAGGCGGCCCGGATGGGTGTGCTGGTCGAGGATCTGCTCCTGCTTGCCCGGCTGGACCAGCAGCGGATTCCGGTGTGGTGTCCGGTCGACCTGCTGGAGGTGGCCGCCGACACCATCCGTGACGCGCACGCCCGCACGCCGAGGCGGCGTGTCCGGCTGACCACCCTGGCCGACCGCGACGACTCGTTCGAGCCGCCGAGCGTGCTCGGCGACGAGCATCGGCTCCGCCAGGTTGCGGCGAACCTGGTCGGCAACGCACTCCAGCACACGGGGCCGGACGTGCAGGTCACCGTCCGGATCGGGCGGTTGCCCGCGCCACCGGACGACCCGGTTGTCCGGTCCGCCCCGCCGCCCGCGCCGGCCGGCGGGCTTGCGGTGCTGGAGGTGCACGACGACGGGCCGGGAATACCCGTGGAGCACGCCGGTCGGGTGTTCGAGCGGCTCTACCGGGTGGATCCCAGCCGTGGGCGGGGCAACGGCGGCGGCTCCGGCCTGGGGCTTTCCATCGCCGCTTCGATCGTGCACGCCCACGGCGGCTGCATCGAGTTGGTTACCGCGCCGGGCGCGGGAACGACGTTCCGGGTGCTGCTGCCCACCGCACCCGACCAGGCTGCCGGGCGTCCCACCGCCGGGGTACACGCCGGCGGCGGTGGCCCGGCCGACCAGCCCGAGTTGCGGACGGCGATTCCGAGCCAGCTCTGAGCTTCCCTGGAACGTTCTCCCAGCCGGCCGGTGAAGGCTTCGGCCATGCGTGTGCGCCTGCCGGCTCTCCTGCACCGGCCTCCCGTGGCGGTGAACGCCGCACTGGCCCTGCTGTTGCTCGGCGGCGGCTACTGGGCGTGGTCGTCGGTGACCGGTGACTCCGCCGCACAGGTGGAGCCCGGCCGGTCCGCCCGGTCGGTCGTGGTGTCGCGGGGCACGGTGACCGCCACGGTCACGGCGGACGGCTCGATCGAGAGCGCCACCACGGCGAGCGCGGGCTTTGTCACCGCCGGCACGGTCACCGACATCCGGGTGCGGGTGGGGCAGACCGTCAAGAAGGGACAGTTGCTGGCCACTGTTGATCCGGCCGCGGCCGAGCGGGCGCTCAAGCTGGCCCGGGCGAACCTGGACGCCGCCGAGAACGCGCTGGACCGGGCCCGGGCCGCCGACGGCGACACCTCCTCCGCCGAGAACGCGGTGACCCAGGCGGAACTCGCGGTCGACGAGGCCGAGGCCGGGGTCGCCGGGACGAGACTCGCCGCGCCGATGGCCGGCACGGTGGTCGCCGTCAACGGCACGGTGGGCAGCTCGTCCGGCGGTGGATCGACCGGCAACCCGGGTGGTGGCTCCCCCGGCGGTTCCGGTGGCCAGCAGGACGCCGGCACGTCGAGCACGGCCACCGGGTTCGTGGACCTCGCCGACCTGACCCACCTGCAGGTCAGCGCGGCGGTCGCCGAGGCGGACGCCACCCGGCTCAAGAGCGGGCAGACCGCCACCGTCACCTGGAACGCGCTGTCCGGCGCCCGGGCCGCCGGGAAGGTGACGGCCATCGACCCCCAGGCCACCACCAGCAACAACGTGGTCACCTACGGCGTGACGATCGGCTTGGGCGAGCTGCCGGTCGGCGCGAAGCCGGGGCAGACGGTCACGGTGAGCGTGGTCACCGGCACGGCCCAGGACGTCCTCCTGGTCAACTCGACCGCGGTCAGCGGCAGCGGTGACCGGCACACCGTCACCGTGGTCACGGAGACCGGCGAGGAGACGCGGCGGGTGCAGGTCGGACTCGCCGGCAACCAGGCGTACGAGATCACCTCCGGGCTTGCCGAGGGTGAGCGGGTCGTCCTGCCGGAGAGCAGTGCCGGGACCGGCAACACCGGCGGCGGCCCCCGGGGCGGCGCGAACCTTCCCGGCGGCGGTTTTCCCGGCGGCGGGTTCCCGGGTGGCGGCCAGGGCCCGCGGCAGGCCGGGAACGCGGGCCGCTGATGGACCTCCGGGACACGCCGCACCGTCCGGTCCTGGACGTCCGCGGGCTGACCAAGGTGTACGGCGAGGGGGACGCGGCGGTGCACGCACTGCGTGGCGTCGACCTCTCGGTCGAGGCAGGCGACTACGTGGCGATCATGGGTTCGTCGGGTTCCGGCAAGTCCACCCTGATGAACATCCTCGGCTGTCTCGACGTCCCGTCGGGCGGGCGGTACCTGCTCGACGGGGTGGACGTGAGCAGCCTCGCCGACCGGCAGCTCGCGCTGGTCCGCAACCGGCTGATCGGCTTCGTGTTCCAGGCCTTCAACCTCATCCCCCGCACCAGCGCGCTGGCCAACGTGGAGCTTCCGCTCGCGTACGCCGGCGTCCGCGCGACCCGGCGTCGGCGGCGGGCGATGGCCGCGTTGGACGCCGTCGGACTCGCCGACCGGGCCGACCACCACCCCAACCAGCTCTCCGGCGGGCAGCAGCAACGGGTAGCCGTGGCCCGGGCGCTGGTCACCGAGCCGGCTCTGCTGCTCGCCGACGAACCCACCGGCAACCTCGACAGCCACTCCACCGAGGACATCCTGGTCATTCTCGACCAGCTCAACGCCGCCGGTCGGACGATCGTGCTGATCACCCACGAAACGGAGGTCGGCGCCCGGGCCCGGCGTCTCGTCCGGCTCTTCGACGGTCAGGTCCGCGTCGACAACCGGCAGGACGTGCCGGGGCGGCACACGGCGGGAGTACCGAGGTGACCCTGGTCGAGAACCTCCGCTTCGCGCTGCGCGGGGTGACCGCCAACAAGCTGCGCTCGGCGCTGACGATGCTCGGCATCCTGATCGGCGTGGCGGCGGTCATCTTGCTGGTCGCGGTGGGCAACGGGTCAGCTCAGGCGATCACGAGCCGGATCGAGGCGCTGGGCACCAACACCCTCACGGTGACCGGCACCAACCGGGGCGGGGGCGGCGGCGGGCTCACCGTGGACGTGGCCGACGCGCTGGCCGACCCGGTGCTCGCTCCCGACGTACGGTCGGTGTCTCCGCTGGTCAGTGCCGCGGCCACGATGACCTACCACGGCGCGGAGCACGAGGTCGGCCAGTTCGTCGGCACCCGGCCGAGCTGGTTCGACGCCTCGAACTCGCCGGTCGCCAGCGGCACGGCGTTCAGCCGTGACGACGAGGCGCAGGGTCGTCGGGTGGTGGTCGTCGGAAGCACCGTCGTCGAAGAGCTGTTCGCCGGGGCCGACCCGATCGGGAAGCAGGTCACCGTCGGGGGTGCGCTGTTCACGGTGGTCGGCACGTTGGCCCCGAAGTCCGCGACCGGCTTTCAGGACCCCAACGATCTGGTGGTCGCTCCGCTGCGGGCCGTACGCGAGGTGCTGACCGGCTACGGGACGCTCAGCTCGATTCTCGTCGAGGCGAGAAGCCCGGAGCAGGTGGAGGAGGTGCAGGCGCAGATCGGCACGGTGCTCGCCCAACGCCTGCCGGGCACCGGCTCCGGCAGCACCCCGTACCGGATCCAGAACGCCGCGCAACTGCTCCAGACGCAGACCGAGACGGCCGACACGTTCACGGTCCTGCTCGGCGCGGTCGCCGCGATCAGCCTGCTCGTCGGCGGTATCGGTATCACCAACATCATGCTCGTCACCGTCACCGAACGGACCCGGGAGATCGGCATCCGCAAGGCCCTGGGCGCCCGGCGCCGGACCGTTCTGATCCAGTTCCTGACGGAGGCGACCCTGCTCAGCCTGATCGGCGGGGCGCTGGGGGTGGCCGCCGCGCTGGCCGGTTCCCGGTTCTCCATCGTGGGCGTGCGGCCGGTGATCGTGCCGAGTTCCGTCGTGCTGGCCCTCGGCGTGTCGGTCGCGATCGGGCTGTTCTTCGGCGGCCTGCCGGCGGCCCGGGCGGCCCGACTACGCCCCATCGACGCCCTGCGTTACGAGTAGCCCATCCGGAGAGGCGAGGACATGGACGACACCGACACCGTCATCTTCGAACGGGCGGGAGACGGAGCGACGGGGCCTCCGGACCGCGCGGCGGAGCCCGACGGTGACCTCTCCGCCGCGCTCGCCGCCGCCGCGCCACGCCGCTTGTGGAACCGGGGCACCTTCGTGCTGGCCGGCCTGTTGCTGGTGCTGGTCGGCTTCCTGGCCGGGACGCAGGTGCAGCAGCGCTGGGGGGATGCCCCGGCCGCAGCGCGACCCGGCCGCATGGGGGGCTTCCCGGGGGCGCTGCCCAGCGGGTTTCCCGGCGGGGGTTCGGGGCGCGGAGAGCCGGGCAGTGGGTCGACCCCGACATCCGCCGCGGCGGTGACCACCGGGAAGGCGAAGCTGATCGACGCCGGTGTCCTGTACGTGGAGACCGCCGACGGCACCGTGGTCACTGTGCGGACCGACGACCGCACCACGGTGCAGACCAGCCGGAAGAGCGAACTGGCGAAGATCAAGGCCGGGCAGACGGTCAGCGTGCAGGGCGACCGGTCGGCGGACGGCACGGTCACCGCCACCACGGTCACCGCCACCGGCTGACCCGGGCAAACGAACGCCTGGTCCGGCACCGGTCCTGCCCGGCGCCTCGACCGGCCGCCGCTGAATCGGCAGATCGCGTCCGTTCCGCCCGCCGCAACGTGAATGACGCCGGGCGTTTGTCACGTCGGGCTCAGGTGGTCAGGTCGCGCCGGTTGAACGCCAGCACGGCGATGGTGAGCAGCACCGCGGTGGTGGCGGTCAGGATGCTCAGGTCGGCCCATTGGAAGCCGTGACGCAGTGGTTCTCCGCCGATGTAGTAGTGGAACGGGGAGGCGTAGCGGAGGGCGTCGGCGTTGATCTGGGTGGCGGCGGTGCTGGCGGCGTAGGTGAGCACGGCGATGGCGGCGGTGCCGGCGAGGGCGGCGGCCCGGCTGCCGGTGGCGGCGCCGATGGTGACGGCGACGGCGCCGAAGACGATGATCAGCAGCGCCAGGGCGAGGCACTGGGCGGTGAACTGGCCGATGCTGATGCTGTCGAGTCGGGCGCCGGGCCGGACGGCGAGCATGGCCAGCAGGACCACGGCGGCGACGAGGGTGGCGCCGGCGGTGAGCGCGGCGAAGCGGTGCAGCAGCAGCCGGGTTCGGCTGACCGGGTGGGCGAGGAGCAGGTCGAGGTAGCCGGCTTCCTCGTCGCCGGCGATGGCGCGGGTGCCGGTGGCGATGCCGAAGATGACCGCGATCAGGGGCACGATGATGCCGAACACGCTGGAGCCGAGGTAGCCGGCGGCGGAGGCGAGGTCTTCCATCCGGAGCGCCTCGCGCAGCGCGGGGGAGAAGCCCTGCACGGTCTGTCCCATCGCGCCGTCGGAGACCTGCGGGTAGAAGCCGGCGTACGCGGCACCGACCAGGGCGGTGCCGGCGGCGAACCCGGCCAGGGCGCGCCGGCCGTCCCACAGGGTCTTGGTCAGGACGTCAGGCATGCGTGGTCTCCCTGCTCGCGGCGTCGGGTTGGTAGTAGGTGAGGAACAGGTGTTCCAGGTCGGGTTCGGTGGCGCGCAGCGCGGTGATCCGGTGCCCGGCGAGTATGCGGATGAGTCCGTCGGGGCTTCCGGCGAGGTGGAACACCGCGGTCGGGCCGTCGACGGCCAGGTCGGACACCTCCGGCAGGGCGACGAGTGCGGCTTCGTCGATCGGGCCGGCGAAGGTGACCTGGAATTGGTGGACGTTGCAGTCGCGGAGGCGGGCCACGGTGTCGAGCGCGACGAGGTGGCCGTCGCGGATGATGCCGACCCGGTCGGCGACCGCCTCGACCTCGCTGATGATGTGCGAGGACATGAACACCGTCTGGCCCGCGGCTCTGGCTTCGCGGACCAGATCGAGGAAGGTCTGTTGCGCCAGGGGGTCCAGCCCCGATGTCGGCTCGTCGAGGATCAGCAGGTCCGGGCGGTGCATGAACGCCTGCACCAGGCCGACCTTCTGCCGGTTGCCCTTGGACAGGGTCGTGATCCTCGCCGTGAGGTCCAACTCCAGCCGTTCCGCCAGTTCGGCGACGTCCGCCTTCGGTACGCCGCCGCGCAGGTCGGCCAGGAAGGCCAGGCACTCCCCGACCCGCTGCCGCGGGTTGACGACGAAGTCACCGGCCAGGTAGCCGAGGCGCCGGTGCAGCGAGACCGCGTGGCGGCGCGGGTCGTGCCCGAACAGCAGCGCGCGTCCGCTTGTGGGTCGGATCAGGTCCAGCAGCACGCGGATGGTGGTCGACTTGCCGGCGCCGTTCGGCCCCAGGTAGCCGAACACCTCGCCCTCGGCCACGGCGAGGTCCAGGTTGACCAGCCCGCGGCGGCGGCCGTACGTCTTGGTCAGCTTCTCCGTCTCGATCACCGCTCTCATGTCTTGAAGAGTATCCAACCTTCAGAGATTTCTGAAGACTGGAAGATGTTAGGCTTCCGGATGATCGAGTGCGGGAGGGCCCGGATGGCGTTGAGTGCTCCGGCGGAGAAGCTGGCGCTGACCCTCGCCGAGGGTGGCTTGCAGCGGATGACCGCCCGCGTGCTGGCGGCGTTGTTGTTCACCGAACACGAGACGATGACCGCCGGCGAGATCGCCGAGACGCTCACCATCAGCTCCGGCAGTGTGTCCACCGCCGTCAAGTCCCTGGCGAGCGTCGGCCTGATCGAGCGGGTGCCCGCCCCGGGGAGCCGCCGGGAGCACTTCCGGATCCGCGACGGCGCGTGGGCCACGCTCATGTCCGGCCAGAACGCGATGATCGGCAGCATGCGGGAGGCGGCCGAGGAGGGCATCACCGTGGCCGGCGAGGGCAGCCTCGCCGGTGCCCGCCTCGCCGAGATGCGCGACTTCTACGACTACCTCTGGCGCGAACTGCCGGCATTGATCGACAGGTGGCGTGCGGACCGGCGTGCTCGCTGAGTCGCCCCATGCCGACCAGGTGGATCTGACCGCTGGCTCACCTATCCTCGCCGGGGCGGGGGGACGATCATTGTCGCGGTGCGGGGGCCAGAATCGTGGGGCGGAGTCACATATGCAGCGTGAGGCAGGCGAGCGTACGGATCGGTCGGCTACGTGGGAGCGATACACCGCCGTCCCGTTGACGGTGATGTCGGTGGTCTTCCTGGGGGTGTACGCGGCACCGATCCTGCACACCGGGCTGCCGCAGGTGTGGCGGGACGCCTGCGCGGTGACATCCGTCGTCATCTGGCTGCTGTTCTGGGGCGACATGCTGGTGCGCCTGAAACTGGCGACCGACCGGCGCCGCTTCCTGCGCACCCACCTGTTCGACCTCGTCGTGCTGGTGCTCCCGATGCTCCGACCGTTGCGCGCCGTGCGGCTGATCATGGTGGTGCTGACGATCAGCCGGCGCACCGAGGTCTGGGCGAGGGGCCGTCTCGCCGTCTACGTCGCCACCACCACCGTGCTGCTCGTCCTGGTGTCCGCGCTGGCGGTACTGGACGCCGAGCGGTCCGGGTCCGACGCGAACATCGCGTCGTTCGGCGACGCCCTGTGGTGGGCGACGGTCACCATCACCACCGTCGGGTACGGCGACCACTACCCGGTCACCACGATGGGACGATTCGTCGCGCTCGGGCTGATGATCGGAGGGATCGGTCTGATCGGTTTCGTCACCGGTTCGCTGGCGACCTGGATCGTGGAGCGGGTCTCCGCGTCCTCCGAGCAGCCCAGCGCGGCGACGAGTGCGGATGTCGCGGCGCTGCGGGCGGAGATCGCGGCACTGCGCCAGCACATCGAGACGGCCGCGCCGAACGGGTTCGCGACGGAGCCGGAGGGGCGGGCGCCCGCACCGAGGACGTCACCGTGACCGCTCACCGTGGAGACCGGTCGCGGATGCCGGCGGCGGTGTCGCGTCAGTCGGCGGTGGCGAAGCGTTCGACGTTGTCGACGGTGCCGACGACGAGGATGAGGTCACCGTAGGCGAGGACGGTGTCGGGGGTGGCGTAGGTGAAGGCGCGCGGTTTGCCCCCGGGTGGAGCCGCCTGGGGTTTGACGGCGACGACGGTGACTCCCCACTTGCCGCGGACGCGGGACTCGCGCAGGGGCACGCCGACGATGTCGCGGGGTGGGGTGGTCTTGATGACGGCGAAGTCGGCGTCGACCTCGACGTAGTCGAGGATGCGTCCGGAGAGCAGGTGGGCGACACGTTCGCCCATGTCGTGTTCGGGTGCGACGACGTGGTGGGCGCCGACGCGGGTGAGGATGTTGCGGTGCTGGGCGCTGATGGCTTTGGCCCAGATGTCGGGGATGCCGAGTTCGGACAGCAGGCTGGTGGTGAGGATGCTGGCCTGGATGTCGGTGCCGATGGCCACCACGGCCTGGCGGAACTCGGCGACGCCGAGTTGCCGCAGGGCTTCGATGTCGGTGGAGTCGGCGGTGATGACGTGCGGCAACTGTCCGGCGAGGGCTTGGACGACCTTCGGGCGGTGGTCGATCCCGAGGACCTCGCTGCCCCGGTTGAGCAGTTCCAGGGCCAGTGCGGAGCCGAAGCGGCCCAGCCCGATCACGACGACGGGTTCGGTGCGCGTCTCAGCCAACGATCGTCCTTTCCTCGGGTAGTTCGAAGCGGCGGTTGCGGTCGCGCAGCGCCAGCGCGGATGCCAGGGTGAGCGGACCGACGCGGCCGGCGAACATCAGCACCACCAGGAGCAGGTCGGCCTGCGGCGGCAGGGAGGCGGTGATGCCGGTGGACAGGCCGACGGTGGCGAACGCGGACACCGCCTCGAACAGCACGACGTCGAGCCGGTACGGGGTGGTGGCCAGCAGCGCGAAGGTGGCGGTGACGACGGCGCCGACGCTGAGCAGGGCGACGGCGAGGGCTTGGCGCTGGTTGCTGGCGGGGATGCCCCGCCGGCCGACGTTGACGTGGAGTTCGCCGCGCATCTCCGACCAGAGGACGAAGGCGAGCAGCCCGAATGTGGTGACCTTGATACCGCCGGCGGTGCCGGCGCTGCCGCCGCCGATGAACATCAGCACGTCGCTGGCGAGCAGGCTCTCCGGCCGCATCGCGCCGATGTCGACGCTGTTGAAGCCGGCGGTGCGGGTCATGGTGGAGGCGAAGAACCCGGCCAGCAGCTTGTGCCACCCGCCGAGAGGGCCGAGGGTACGCGGGTTGGTGAACTCGGCGAGGGTGAGCACGACGGTGCCGAGGACGAGCAGCGCGCCGGTCAGGGCGAGGGTGAGGCGGGTCAGCACCGACCACAGCGCGGGGCGGCGCCAGCAGCGGAGCAGTTCGAACACGACGGGGAAGCCCAGCCCGCCCAGGATGACGGCGGCGGCGATCGGCAGGCAGATCCACGGGTCGGCGACGTAGCCGACGAGGCTGTCCGCGTGGGTGGAGAAGCCCGCGTTGTTGAACGCCGACACGGCGTGGAACACCCCGTCGTACACCGCCTCGCCGAACGGTTCGTCGTAGGCGGTGGCGAACCGGGCGGTCAACACCACCGCGACCACCGCTTCGCCGGCGAGACTGAACAGCACGATCCGGCGGACCACCGCGCGCACGTCGGTGAGGTCGAGGCTCTTCGTCTCGGCCTGGGCCAGGAACCGGGCCCGCAGGCCGAGCCGGCGGGACAGCAGCACGGTGAACAGCGTCGCCAGGGTCATGATCCCCAGCCCGCCGGCCTGGATGAGCAGCAGGATCACCGCCTGCCCGAAACCGGACCAGTAGCTGCCGGTGTCGACGGTGACCAGCCCGGTCACGCAGACCGCGGAGGTCGCGGTGAACAGCGCGTCCACCAGGCCGGTCCGCTCGCCGGAGCGGGTGGCCACCGGCAGGGACAGCAGGCCGGTGCCGACCACCACCGCCGTACCGAAGCCGACGGCGATCACCTGCGCGGGGTGCCGTAGCCGGCCGCTGCGTCGCTGCCACGCCGGTGCTCGACCGATCACGAGCCACCCACACCGAGACGGCTGCCATCCGCGGTGCGCGCTGGCAGCGTGGTCCGTTGGCCGGTCCGGGTCATGAGCCGCATGCTCTCACGAGCCTGGCCGGGCCGGGTGGGACGGTCACCGTCCCCGGCCGTCGCGTCCAGGCCGTGCGTCGCCTACGGCCGCAGGTCGCGTCGCCGGTAGGCGTACAGACCGGCCGTCACCGCCGCGACCGCCACCGCGCCCATGACGGCCAGCGCGGGCCAGTCGGGCGCCGTCCGGGGCACGGCCGCGAGATGGCGGTACGGCGACAGCGCGCTCACCCAACCCGGCGCGTGGATGCTGTCGGCGAGGACCATGAGGAGGAACCCACCGGCGGTCGGCACCATGCCCCACGCCACCACGCCGTGCGGTGCGCGGCCGTGGGCGAGGGCCGCGGCGGCGAGGCTGAGCAGCGCGACCGGTAGCGCGTTCCAGGTGCCGGCGAGTGCCGCCGGCAGCGGCAGGTTCGCGCCGACCAGGGCGGTGCCGAGCCACGTCGCCGCCGCGGCGACCGTGGTGAGGATCGCCGCGCCGGCCGCGGTGGTGAGGATCTCGGCGCCGAGCAGTCGGGTGCGGGTGACCGGTCCGGCGTGCAGCAGGGTCAGGCGTCCGCTGGTCTCGGCGGCGGCGAGCGCGGCGAGCCGGACGGCGGTGAACGCGCCGACCGGGACGGCGAGGAGGGCGAACAGTGTCGCGGCGTACCCGCGGACCGTGCCGAGGCCGCCGAAACCCGCCTGCGCTGCCAGGTCGGCGAAGCGGGGGTTGTCGGCGAGGAAGCCGGTCAGCGATTCGGCGAGCATGCCGATCAGCAGGAAGTAGGTGCCGACGGCGGCCGACCAACCGGCCAGCGGTCGCAGCAGCCGCCGGACGGCGAAGGCGTCCAGTGAGCGGAGCAGCCGCAGCCGGGGCGGCCGGCCGGCGGCGGGGGCGAGCAGCCCGTCGCGGGCGTCCCGTCGTCCGGCCAGGGCGAGCGCGGCGAGAGCCAGCGCGGTGGCGGTGAGCGCGGGCACGATCAGGGGTGCCCACCGGTCGTCCCGGTAGGGGTGGAGCAACGCCAGTGGGCCGTACGGAGGCAGCCAGCGCAGCCAGCCGAGGGCGGTGACGCCGTCGCCGACCATGCGGGCCATCAGCCCCACGCCGAGGAACGCCACCGCGGCCCCGGTCGCCCCCGATCGCGTCGGGAAGACCTGCGCGGCGAGGGCCGCCACCGCGACCGCCACCACGCCGGCCGACGTCAGACCGGCGGCGTGCACGACCGCCCCGCGGCCCGGGGTGCCGGCCGCGGTGAGCGCGGCGGCGAGCGTGACCCCGGTCAGGACCATCGCGGCCGTGAGCACCGCGAGATGCCGGCCGAGCAGCGCCGGCCGGCTGAGCCGGCCGGCGAGCAGGAGATCCCACCGACCGGCTTCCTCCTCGCCCCGGGTCACCCGGGTGGTGACGAGCGTCCCCCAGACCGACAGCAGCACGGCGAGGACGACGCCGGTGCGCCAGACCGTGAAACCGCCGGCCGTGTCGAGGGCGGCCGGCTCGCCGAACAGGGTGCGGATCGCGGGGTTGCCGGCCAGCGCGGCGAGGGCCTCCGCGCCGCCCCCCTCGGCGATCGTGCTGGCGTACGTGGCGACGACCAGCACCGACATGCCGACCGTCAGGGTGAGCACGATGAACGCCCCTCGGCGTACCTGCCGGACGGCGAGTCGGGTGACCGCCCGGCCAACGGTGGCGGTCATCGGGCCGACTCGCCGTAGTAGTCGAGGAAGATCTCCTCAAGGCTCGGTTCCCGGACCGTGAGCGCGGTGAGGTCAGCGGCGGCGAGGGCGCTCAGCGCCGGTGCCGGCGGCCCGGTCATGGTGAAGCGGAGCATCCTGCCGTCCTGGGCGACGATCTCGACACCGGCCACGTCGCGCAGCTCGGGTGCGGGGCCGGTGAAGCCGGCGGTCACCTCCGTACGGTGCAGGCGGCGCAACTCACCGACGGTGGCGACGTCGACGAGCCGGCCGGCACGCAGGATCGCCACCCGGTCGCAGACGGCCTCGACCTCGGCGAGTTGGTGCGAGCAGAGGAAGACCGTCTGCCCGTTGTCGCGCGCGACCGCGACGGCACGCCGGAACTGGAGTTCCATCAGGGGGTCCAGGCCACTCGTCGGCTCGTCGAGGACCAGCAGCGGCGCGCGGGTGGCGAACGCCGCGACCAGGGCGACCTTCTGCCGGTTGCCGGTGGAGTAGGCGCGGGCCGGCGTGGACAGGTCGAGGGCGAAGCGTTCCACCAACTCGTCGCGGTAGGCCCGGTCGACACCCGGCCCGGTGGCGGCGAGCAGCTCCAGGGTCTCCGCGCCGGTGAGCTGCGGCCAGAGCGCCACGTCGGCCGGCACGTACGCCAGCAGCCGGTGCGCCGCGGCGACGTCCGCCGCGTCGGCGTCGAAGATCCAGGCCCGCCCGGCGGTGGGCCGGGCCAGGCCGAGCAGCAGCCGGATCGTGGTGGACTTGCCGGCGCCGTTCGGGCCGAGGAACCCGAACACCTCACCCGCCGGCACGTCGAGGTCCAGCCGGTCGAGGGCCAGCAGGCTCCGGTAGCGTTTGGTCAGGTGTTGCGCGCGGATCGCGGGTGCGGCCACGGGTGCCTCCGGTCGACGACGTGTCACGACTGCCGACCAGGCTTCCCGGCGCACCGGCCATCACCGTACTCCGCCGTGTCACGCGCGGACAGAGCAGCGCGGCCGGTCGCGCCCGTCGCGCCGGGCGTTATGATCACCGGGATCCGTGGAGCGCCGGGAAGACTGGTCGGCACCGTGATCGTCCGCGCCCCGGAGGGATCCCCGTGCTGCTGCTGTGCTTCGCCGCCGTCCTGCTGGCCGCCGTGCTCGTGTCCGCGCTGGCCCACCGCACCATCCTGTCGACCGCGGCGCTGTTCCTGGTCGCCGGTTTCCTGCTCGGTGAGGACACCACCGGCGTGCTGCACCTGCGCGCCGACTCCCCGATCGTGGCGCAACTGGCCGAGTTGGCGCTGTTCGCGGTGCTGTTCACCGACGGAATGCGCGTCGGGTGGGCCGACCTGCGCTCGGCGTGGCGGTTGCCCGGGCGCGCACTGGGCTGGGGGCTGCCGCTGACCCTGCTCGTCACCGCCGTGCTGGCCCACTACGTCGCCGGCCTCGGCTGGCCGGAGGCGCTGCTGATCGGGGCGATCCTCGCCCCCACCGACCCGGTCTTCGCCGCCGCGCTGGTCGGCAACGACAAGGTGCCCGCCCGGCTGCGGCACCTGCTCAACGTCGAGTCCGGCGTCAACGACGGGCTCGCCCTGCCCTTCGTGGTCGTGCTGCTGGCCGTCGCGGCCGGCTCCGAGGACCTGCACCTGGGGGAGTTGGGCACCGAGCTGGCGGTGGGACTGCTGATCGGCGTGCTGGTGCCACTGGCCGCCATCGCGCTGGAGCGCACCCGCTGGTTCGCCGCGTCCGCGGCGTACGCGCCGCTCAACGGGGTGGCGATCGGGCTGCTGGTGTTGGCGCTGGGCAAGGTCACCCACGGCAACCTGTTCCTCGCCGCGTTCGCCGCCGGCATCACCGTGGCCACCTTCGGGCCGCGCGAGCGCGCCGCGTTCGAGCACTTCGGGGAGAACGTCGCCGAGCTGCTGAAACTCGCCGCGCTGCTGGTGTTCGGAGCGCTGATCTCGGTGGACTTCCTCGGGGAGATCTCCTGGGCCGGCTGGGTCTTCGCCGTCCTGGCCATCGTGGTGGCCCGACCGGTGGCGCTGTGGATCTCCTTCCTGCGCTCCGGACTGGGCCTGCGGGAGCAGGCCGCCGCGATGTGGTTCGGCCCGAAGGGCTTCGCCTCGGTCGTCTACGGGCTGCTGGTCCTCGAATCCGGCATCGCCGCCGGCGACGAGGTGTTCCACCTGGTGGCGTTGACCATCGTCATCTCGATCCTGGCGCACTCCTCCACCGACGTCGTGGTCGCGCGGGCGTTCGACGACTCCCGCGAGACGCCCGCCTGGCACGGGGTGCTGCGCCGGATCGGGCACGCCCGCCGGCGGTGACGCGGCGCGGAGCCGGGCTGGTTCGCGTCGACGACCGCTGTCCCATGGTCTAGCCTCCAGGTTAGGTAAGGCTAACCTTTATTGAGGAGGTCGGGAGCATGCGTCCCAGCCCGGCGGAGATCGTGCGTACCCTCGTCGCGGGCCGGCTGCCCGCCCTCGTCCACCTGGCCCGACACGCCGGGCCGCACCAGGTCCGACACGCCACCGACCCGGACGGCCGGGTGCTGCTGCTGGTGCCGATCGTCAGTGACCTCGCCGCCGCGCTGTCGCCGCCGGACGCCACCGACGTCGCCACCGTCCTCGACGTGCTCGACCTGCCGCCCGCCGCCGGCGCCCCCTCGCTCGGCCGGGCCTGGATCTCCGGCTGGGCGAAGCGGCTGGACGGGGACGAGGCGCGCCGGGCCGCGGTGGACTTCGCCGTCACCCAGCCGACCGGGGACCTGCTCGACGTGGGTCGCCGGTTCCGCCTGCACCGGTTCGAGGTGGCCGAGGCCCGGTGGGAACGCGCCGGCGGTGTTCGCCGCATCGACCCGGCGGCGTTCGCGGAGGCCGAGCCCGACCCGCTGCACGCGGTCGAGGCGGAGTTGTTGGCCGACCTCGCCGACCACCACGGCGAGCAGGTCGCCGGCCACCTGTGCCGACGGCTGAAGCTGCCGGTCGCCGAATCGCCACGGGTGGTCCGCATCGACAGGTACGGGCTGCTCGTCGCGTACGGGCGGCCCGGCGCGACCCGGCGGATCCGGGTCGCCTTCGAGCGGCCCGTCGCCGACGTCGCCGAACTGTCCCGGCTGCTGCATCCGATGGTCTGCGCGCGGGCGACCGCCTGATTCGGACGTCCAGGTCACCGTTCGGGCGCACCAGCCGAATCAGGTCGGGTGTATTGGGCTTCGGGCCGATGGCGTCGTGCGGGGATCACGTCAGTCGTACCTCTATTGTTCAGGACCCGGCGAGGAGCTGCCGGAGGTATACGCGAACCTGCTTCCTGGGCATGGACAACGATTATCCTGAATGCCGGAATGCGCGGACTCGCCCTCCCCTGGGTGGCTTTATCGGGCCTGGTGACCAACTGATTCCCGCCGCCCGTGCCGGCGGCCGGCCCGACCCGGTCGGCGATCGCAGACGCTTGCGCGGGATGGAATTCGATGCCGTATGGATGGAGTGGAGCGGATAAGGGGTTATGCCCGAACCGGTGACCCGAATGGGAGGATGAATTCCATCGAACTTGTGGGTGACATCGGTTGACGGCTCGGTGAGCTGTCCGGTTCGAGCGCTTGGGGCCGCTACGGCGGCTGTGGGTGAGTAAGGGCCGCTTCTGCGGAAACGCCTATGCAATTTATGGGCTCCCGATTAATCGACGATGCGATAGTATTGATGTCGATCGCGGAGACCCGATCCAAGCGGATTGATCATCTTCAGGGATCGCGTCGCGACCGTCGAGCGAACGTTCGTCGGTTTCGCCACCCTCCAGTGGTCGGCTCCCATCGGCTACCGACCGCGGAGGGACGATTGGTCCGGCTTCCGATGCCTGCCAGGGTCAGCCGAGTGGACGCGGGACCAGCGCTGCGGAGCGCGGCTGTCGCCATGCTGGTCTGTGTGATGCTGGGCGGAAGCCTGGTCGCCACGGTCCGGGTGATCCAGTCCGGTGACCCGGAGACCACGCTCTTCGTCGCGACCGCGCTGGCGCTCGTCTGTTCCTACGGCACCGCCGGGTTGATCCTGATCGGGTCGACCGCCAACCCGCTGACCGGCATGCTGTTCTTCGGCGTCGCGATGGTCTGGCTGGCCCGTAGCACCGGGCCGCTGCAGGGCGTGTCGGGCACCGGCATGGCCGCCGTCGCGCACTCGCTGGTCTGGACTCTCCTGGTGGTCATCCTGGTCACCCAGCCGCACGGCCGGACACTCACCCGGGCGGACCGCGTCCTGCTGGTGGCCGCGCTCGGCGGGTTGCCGCTGCTGGTCGTCGACAACCGTGCCGCGCCGGCCAGCGCGATCGACCCGTGCCTGGCCTGCCTGCCCGCGCCGGGCTGGGCCGCCGAGCCGTACCAGCCGGTGGCCGCGCGGCTGGTGGTCTCGGTGGTGGCGATCTGGCTCGCCGTCCACCTGATCCGGCGATGGCAGGGCGCGCAGCGGATCGTGGCGGTCCCGGGCATCCTCATCTGTCTGCAGGTGAGCGCCGCGGCGGTGGTGCCCGTGTTGACCACCCCGTCGCATGTGGCGTGGCTGGTGGGCAATGCCGCCGCCGTGGTGTTGCAGATCCTGATACCGCCGTTGATCCTGCTCGCCAACGCGCGTGGGTGGCAGGCCGACGCCGCGCTCTGGGAACGTCGGTACGAGCAGGAGGCGCGGAACGGCCGGCACCGGGCGCGCAGCGAGATCGAACGGGACCTGCACGACGGCGCGCAACTCCGGCTGATCAACGCGACGCTGCTGTTGCAGATGGCGCGCAAGACCATCCGGGACACGGCCGAGGCCGACGCCCACCTGGACACGGCGGTCACCGAGCTGACCATGGCGCTGACCGAGTTGCGGCTGCTGAGCCGAGGGCTGCGTCCCCCCGCCCTGGATCGGCGTGAGCTGCACGAGGCGCTGGCCGCGTTGACCGTCAACACGCCGGTGACGGTGCGGATCGAAGGGCGGCCTCGTCTGGTTCCCCGGGAGGTGGCGGAAGCCGCCTACTTCGTCGTGGCGGAGGCGTTGACCAACGCGGTTCGGCACGGTGGCGCCACGACGGTGGTGATCCGGATGCGCATGGAGGAGAACCGCCTGCACCTGGAGGTGTGCGACAACGGCTCCGGCTCGACCCGACCCCTTGACGACCAAGACAGCCTGAGCCACCTCAGCCGCCGCGTCGAGACGCTGGGTGGTCGGCTGGAACTGGATAGCCGACCCGGGGTCGGCACGACGCTACGGACGGTGATTCCGTGCGTATTGTCATCGCAGACGACGCGGTGCTGATCCGGGAGGGCTTGTCCGCCCTCCTCCGGCAGTCCGGGATGACCGTGCTCGCGGCGGTGAAGGACGCGCACGAGTTGCTGGACACGGTGGCCGCGCACCGTCCGGACGCGGCGATCGTCGACATCCGGATGCCACCGACCTACACCACCGAGGGCCTGGCCGTCGCCGAGCGGATCCGGCGGGACTACCCCGGCATCGCGGTGCTGGTCCTCTCCATGCACATCGAGACGGAGTACGCGCTGGCGATCGTCAACTCCGGCGAGGGAGGCGTCGGATACCTGCTCAAGGAGCGCATCCTCGACGTCGAGCAGGTGGTCACCGCCTTACGGGAGCTGACGAACGGCGGCGCGGTCATCGATCCGGCCCTGGTCGAGGAGTTGATGGCCCGACACCGCACCGGCGGCCGGATCGACCGCCTGACCGTCCGGGAGCAGGAGGTGCTGGCACTGATGGCGCAGGGGCTCACCAACCGGGCGATCGCCGACCGCCTGCGTCTGAGCAGCAAGACCATCGAGTCATACGTGACAAGCATCCTGGAGCGGCTGCAGATCGACGCGGCGGAGGGCGTGCACCGGCGGGTGCGGGCGGTGTTGATGTACCTCCGGTCCAACAGTTCCGCCGGCTGGGGGGCGTAGGGCGGTCGAGCGGGTGGAAATCCGACTCCCGGGCCAGGGATTCCCCGGTACCCGCGCCGTTCGCCGATCGCTACGTTTCAATCACTGTCCGCGTCGCACGCGCAGGGGCGCGTGCGACGGCAACTCGGGGGAGAGATGACGCAGAACGGAGCCATGGGGTTCGAACCGACAGCCACCGGGGCCGAGGGTGCGGGGTGGCGGTTGGCGACGCGGGTGATCAGGGCCGCGCGCGACGAGGTGCTCGCGCTGATTCCGGCCAACTGTGCGCTGATGTCCGAACCGGACCCGGTCCGGACCTCGCCGATCCGGGTCGGATGGTCGGGGGCCGCCCAGGTGCGCGCGGTCGTGGCCGGGGAGACCCTGCTGGACCGGGGGGCCCGGCTGAAGGCCCTGCTGGGCGTCCGGGCCGACGTGCGGAGCGGCAAGCACTCACCGACCCTGATGGTCGTGCTGGACCGCAATCTGGCGATCGTGTCGCGGGGTGGGGCCGCGGCACCGCTGGCGGTTCGCTCGCCCACCGCGGTGCAGGCGCTGGTGACGATCTTCCAGCATCACTGGTCCGAAGCTCGGGCGGACGAGCACGACCTGCACGGCAGGCTCAACCCGTTGCAGCGTGACGTGCTGCGGCGGTTGGCCGGCGGGGCCACCGACGACGTGGTCGCGCGGGCGCTGGCGGTGTCCACCCGCACCGTGCAACGGCAGGTCACGCAGATCATGCAGATGCTGGGTGCCCGGAGCCGGCTCGAGCTCGGCATCAAGCTGGCCGCGCACGGGCTCTACGAGCGGCCCCCGCTACCACAGGCGGTCTGAGAAAGAGTCGAAGGTGGCGGCGCCGGGGGGCGTCGCCACCTTCGTGTTTCCCGAGCGCCGGCACGACCGCCCGGCGCCCGCCCTACGCGCACTCCACCAGGCCGGAGCGGATGGCGGTGACCACCGCCGACGTCCGATTGGTGCACCCCAGCTTGAGCAGCACCCCAGCCACCAGCCGCTTCGCCCCGTGGTCGGAGATCTTGAGGCGTCGCGCGATCTGCTTGTTGCTCAGCCCCTCGACGAGCAGCAACAACGTCTCGTGCTCACGCGGCGTCAGCTTGATGGGTGCCATCGACGAGGGCGTACGGCGGATGCCCGCCCGGGCCAGCAGTTGCTGCGCCAGGACCGCGGGCATCGGCACCTCACCAGTCATGATCGCTCGTAGCGCGTTCTCCAGGGTGCGACCGGACAGATCCTGCTGGAGCAGGAAGCCGTCCACCACGATGCCGTCGGCCAGCACCGCCTCGGCGGCACGGGCGTCGTGGATCAGCATGACGATCTTGCTGTTCGGGGCGATCAGCGCGGCTGCCGCGATGCCGGCGACGCCGTCGGCCGCGTTGACGACGAGCACTTCCGGTCGCTTGTCGACGGCCTCGGTCAGCAATTCGGGCATCGAGCGGTAGGCGCGGACGGACGTGGTCATGGCCAGGCCGCGGAGCGCCACGCTGAGGCCGTCCCGCAGGATGTCGTTGATCATTACCAGTCCGATGCGCAGGCTTGCCGACTCTCGGTGCGGATGGTGTTCGACGATCGTCGCGGTCATGACCGCGCTCCTCTCACTCGGAGTCACACGAATCATCGAAACCGACGACGGCACGCTCCATCCAGGACCATGTCTCGTTCCGGACATGCTCCCGCACCGGGGATCACCCGCCCTGAGAGGTCTCCAGCAGGCTGCCGAGCACCTTGCCGAACTCCGGCGAGGCCAGATAATTACGTGCGCCGCGCACCCGGGGATCGCAGTCGAGCGACACCCTCCCGGTGACGCCGGCCGGAGCGGTCCCGGCCGCCAGGAGCAGCGTGTCCTGTACGTCGGTGAGATCAACCCAGGTGGCCGGCCCGGACGTCGGCGGTCCCACGGCCGGGGGGTGCGGTGCGCCCAGGGTGATCAACGCCGGCGCGGCGGCACCGGCACCGGTCAGGGCCAGCGCGGCGGCCACCCCGCCCAGGCAGTGGCCGATCACGATCTCGGTGTCCGGGCCGAGCGCCGCGCGTACGTCGCCGATCGCCGGATGCCCGGCCGCCGGGCCGGTGGCGAACGCCCGCACCTGACGCAGGGTCCCGGTCAGCTCCTCGACGGTCAGGCCGCAGAAGTAACGGGACCAGGCCAGGCGGGCGGCCAACGCGCCCTCGCCGACGGGCTCCGCACCGGCATCGCCGTCGAAGGTGGCGGCCCGCCAGCAGCGCCGCAGCAGTGCCGCCTCGGCGGCCGGATCGCCGTCCCCGAAGGCCGGCACGCGGTCCGGGGCGTCGAGGTTGACCAGGGTGGCGTCCGGCGCCACCGCCGGATAACCGGCCAGCGCGAGACCGTCCTCGATGGAGCTGATCCACTCCCGGCGGACCGAGTCGTCGGAGCGTCGTGGTCCGCCGGTGCCGTGCACGATGAGCAACCGGGACATTCGTGCTCTCCTCTCAGACGAAGCCGGTTCAGGCGGTCGCGGGCAGCCGGTAGCCGTGCCGTTCGACCCGCTCGGCGAGGTCGGCGAGGTCGTCCTCGGCTCCCGGGCCCTGCCGCCAGGCGTGCAGGTACCGGGTGTTGGTGTCCCGGTCCAGGTCACCGGCGTCGAAGGCCGGTGGAATCCCGGCGAAGGCCGCGATGGCGTCAAGCGTCCGGCCCGGGTCGTCCATCAGGTCCTCGTAGCGGACGGTGAGCAGCGCGTCGAGGTGCGTGGCGTCGGCCCGGGCCAGCTCGTGGGCGTGCAGCCAGTGCTCGACGAGCTGCCGCACGGTCAGTGCCGGCGTCCACTTCCGGGTGCTCATCGCCACCCCCACCGGATGCCGGGTGACGAGCACGAACCGCGATCCCGGGAAAAGCCGCTGGAAGAACCGGAACCGCAACAGATTGGGCGGCGACTTCTCCAGCACGACCGGACGGTCGGGGTCGAGATAGCGGCCCCACTGCTCACGCAGCAGGCGGGCGGTGGCCGGGGTGGCCAGCTCGTGGTGCTCGGTCATGTGCGCCCCGGGGGCGTACGCGAACCGTCCCGGACCGCCGTGCTGCTCGTCGTAGGGGCAGACGGTCTGCAGGTACTGACCCTCGTCCATCGGCGCGCCGGTCTGCCGGAACCCGGCCACCTGCGGATTCGTGCCGACCAGCGCGGCCAGCAGGGTGGTGCCGCTGCGGTGCATGCCGCCCATGAACAGAAAGCGCCCGTGTGTCACCTGGTCTCCGCGAGGCTGTCGGTGTGCAGGGCCTCGCCGACCGCGCGGCCGAGGGTCTCGTACGCCGGGGCCCACGCGACGAAGCTGCCCCGCCGCCGGGTCGGCAGCGGATCGGGGTGGCTCAGGTAGCCGCCGCCGGTCGCGGTGACCAGCGCGCGACCGGCGGCGGTGTCCCAGTCGTAGACGTCCGCGTTGGCGGCCAGGTCGGCGCGACCGGCCGCGACGTACGCCAGTGCCAGCGCGGACGAACCGAGCCGTCGCACGTCCGCGGCGGCGGTGAGCAGCGCGGCCAGCAGGTCGGTCTCGGCGGTGGGCGGCGGCCCGCCGGCGTTCGGGATGTCGCACAGCACAAGCGGTGGTGCCGACGGCGCGGACGTGCGCGCGGGCAGCCGGGCGCCGTTCAGCCACGCGCAGCCGTCCGCCGCGGTGAACAACTCCTCGTGCACCGGGTCGTAGACGCAGCCGCCCACGGTACGACCGGCGATCCGCAGCCCGATCGACACGCAGAAGAACGGGATGCCCCGGACGAAGTTGTAGGTGCCGTCGATCGGGTCGACGAGCCACACCGGTTCATCCGCCCCGACCGTGGCGCCGTGCTGCCGGCCGCCTTCCTCACCCACCACCGTCGAGCGTGCGTCGGCACCGTGCAACGCGGCGCGGATCAACTCCTCGGCGGCCAGGTCGGCCTCGGTCACGACGTCGTGGGCCGCCTCCTTCGTGGATGCCTGCATCGGGGCGCCGAACCGCTGCCGGAGCAGCCGGCCGGCGTCGACCGCGGACTGCGCCGCCACGTCGATGAGGTCCTGCACGGTGCTGGTCACGGCGCCACGCTAACCGCGTCCCCCACGGTGCCGCGCTGCCCGGACGTGTCAGCCGTCCGGGCATGCCCATTCGTCGTGGCCGATCGAGGCTCCCGGGCTCGCCGCCGGATCCCGAGCATGGGCGGAAGCGGCCCGCGGTCGGCGTGACCGGTGCATCGGCCGCACCCGAGAGGCGGAGCGATGGCAGAAAGTTCAGGCGACGGCCGACGTTTCGGGCGTTCTCCCGACCGGCCGCGTGGTGCTCAGCACTGGGCCGCTGAGCAGGAAGTGATCGGCCCCGGCCTACAGGCCGTCATGCTCTGGGCGCAGTTGTGCGTCGAGTCCGCCGCCGGCGCGGTCCTGGTCGACGCGGACGGCAACGAGATCATCGACTTCCAGGGCGCCGGCGGGGTCAACTCGATCGGCCACGCCAACCCGCGCCTGATCGCCGCCCTCACCGCCGAGCTGGCCACCGCGCCGGCCGGGGCGTTCGGGTCCGCCGGCCGCCGGGCGATGGCCGAGTCGCTGCGTGCGTTCCTGCCGCCGCCGCTGGACCGGATCCAGCTCTACAGCGGCGGCACCGAGGCGGTGGAAGCGGCGCTGCGGCTGGCCAAGTCGGTCACCGGCAAGCACGAGTTCCTGTCGTTCTGGGGTGGCTTCCACGGCAAGACGCTCGGCAGCCTGGCGCTCACCGCCGGCGCGCGGACCGGTCTCGGGCCGCTGCCCTCCGGCTATTTCAGCGCGCCGTACGCCAACTGCTACCACTGCCCGCTCAAGATGACGTTCCCGAGCTGCGGCTTCGCGTGCGTGGAGACGGTGCGGGACACCATCAAGGAGAACTCCACCGGCGCGCTGGCGGCGCTCGTCGTCGAGCCGGTGCAGGGCCGGTCGGGAAACGTGGTGCCGCCACCGGGCTACCTGAACGCGCTCGCCTCGGTCGCCGACGAGTTCGACGCGCTGCTGATCGTCGACGAGATGATGACCGGTTTCGGCCGTACCGGTGAGTCGTTCGCCTTCCTGCGGGACGAGGTGGTGCCGGACATCGTCACGGTGGGCAAGGGGATGGGCGCCGGATACCCGGTCACCGGGGTGATCTCCACGGCGGAGCTGATGGCCGCCAGCCCGTTCTCCGACCCGAGCGCCAGCTCGTCCAGCTTCGGCGCGTTCCCGTTGGCCTGCCGGGCGGTCGCCACCACCACGGACGTCCTGGTCGACGAGGACCTGCCCACCCGGGTGGGCAAGCTCGGGGCGGAGATGCTCGCCGCGCTCGAACCGCTCGTCGACGAGTCCCCGATCGTCGGTGACGTCCGGGGCGCCGGGTTCGCGATCGGCATCGAACTGGTCGCCGACAAGCAGTCCCGCCGGCCGCTGGACAAGGGCGCCTTCCGGGAGACGTTCCTGGCGCTGCTCGACGCCGGGGTGCTGGTGATGACCGGGGGCACCACCCTGCGCCTCTACCCGCCGCTGAACGTCGACGCGGAACTGGCCGAGCAGGCCGTCGAGATCATTCGCCGCGTGTTGATCGACGGCGCGGCGCCACAGCACCTTGAGGAGGGACCGGCATGAGGATCGCCGTCATCGGCTTCGGCACCGCGGGAGAGGGGCGACTGCACGCATACCGTACGGTCACCGCCGGCCGGGTCGTCGCGGTGCTCGACCCGTCGCCGGATCGGCGGGCCCGGGCCCGGCGGCTCGACCCCGGCCTGGCCACCTACACGACGCTGGCCGAGCTGCTCGCCGCCCAACCGGTGGACGCGGTCGACATCTGCACCCCACCGAACCACCACGTCGAGCTGGAACGCGAGGCGCTCGCCGCCGGTCTGCACGTGATCTGCGAGAAGCCGGTCGCGGTGCGCACCGACGAGGCACTCGATTTGATCAGCCTGGCCCGGGACCGGGGCCTGCTGCTTTATCCCGCGCACAACTACGGGTTCTCGCCGATGATGCGGGTGCTCACCGGCGCGGTCGCCGGCGGGCGGCTCGGTGGTCCGCTGCGGGCCCGGTTCCGGATCGCCCGTGACTCGCACGCCCGCGGCGTGCCCGGATGGCAACCGGACTGGCGTCGGGACATCGCGGTGGCCCGGGGCGGGATCATGCTCGACCACGGGACGCACTGCGCGTACATGGCCACCCAGATCTTCGGCGACGCGCCGCGGACGGTCTCCTGCGTCGCGCAGTGGGCGGGCGGCGACGCCGCCGACGGGATGGACGTGGCCGCCCGGCTGGACCTGGATTTCGGCGACGGCGGGACCTGTGAGATCGACCTGAGCTGGGTCAGTGACACCCGGTCCAACCGTTATCTGGTCAGCGGGCCGGACGGCACGGCCGACGTGCACGACGGGGTGGCCGAGGTGCGCACGGCGGACGGGGTGGAGCGCACCGACCTGGCCCCGCCGAACCGGGACCAGACCCACCAGGAGTGGTTCGGCGGCATGTTCGCCGACTTCGCCGGCCTGGTCGCCACGGGCATCGGCTGGGAGCGGCCGATGCGTGAGGTCGTCACCACGACGGCGCTGATCGAGGCGGCCTACCGGTCGGCCGGCCGTGGTGGGGAGCCGGTCGTTCCGGCCGGCCTCTCGGCCGCGGAAGCGCGGTGACGGCCACCGAGATCCGGCTCAGCGTGGCGATCATGCACCACCCGCGCCGACGGGAGCGCATCCCACCGCTGGTGCGCGACTGCGCCCCGCTGGCCGCCCGGGTGGTGACCGACCCGGATCCGGACGGGGTGCCCAGCCCGTTGCGTACCGCGAAGGTGGCCTGGCGCTCGGTCGCCGACGGCGCCACCCACCACCTGGTGTTGCAGGACGACATCCGGCTGATCCGGGGCTTCGCCACCCAGGTGCACCGGGCGATCGCGGCCCGTCCGGAACACGGGATCTCGCTCTACTCGCACTGGGACAGCCCGCAGAACTCGTACCTGGTCCGCCGCGCGGTGATCGCCGGTTGGCCGTTCGCGCCGCTGTCGCGGTTCGAGTGGACCCCCACCCAGGGGTTCGTCCTGCCGGTGACGTTGGCCCGGGAGCTGGCCGACTATCTGGCCGGCATTCCGGACGACGTCAAGGACGACGACGAGATGGTGGTGATGTTCTGCCGGGAGGCGGGCATCCCGGTCGTCGGGACCGTGCCGCACCTGGTCGACCACCGGTTCGATCCGACGATCGTCGGGCATCCGGGCCGGTTCCACGCCACCGTGTTCCTGCCGGCCCCGGCGCTGTCGCCGGCATACTGGCAGTTCAGCGCGAGCGCCGAGGAGGCCCTCGGGCGGCGGTGCCGCTCCGACGAGAAGCTGCCCTACACCGTGCAACTGCATCGCAACCGGTGCCTGCTGCGACCGCTGCGGCCGGGCACCGGGGAACCCGTCGAACACGGTTTCGGCTGGTACTGGGCTGATCACTGCGGCCTGGTCGGGGTGGCCGTGAGCCAGGTGGTGGACGGGTTCGACCGGCTGCTCGAGGTCACCGGCCTGCCACCGGGCCTGCACTGGCGACTCGCTCTGGAGGTGTGGGCGGCCGGCTACCTGCTCGGCGCGGACGCGGTGACGGTCCGCCGCGGGGAGGCGGACGGGGTCTGGCCCCCGGCGTCGGTCGGGGCCGGGCTCGCCCAGGCCGCGATGACCAGTTGGATCACCTCCGGCCTGGCGGAGCCGGACGTCACCGGTCTGACCGACGAACAACGGGCGGCGCTGGTCGCGGTCGGCCTGGCCGGGGTGTCGCAGGGTTGGCTCGGTGGCTGGCAGGAGACACCGTGACGGCCTGGCATACCTGTTCGGCTACCCCAACCGCCCGCTCGATCGAGCCTTCTGCATCTGCCGGATCCGGCGGGACGCTGGTCCGGCACGTCACCGACCCGCGGGGGAGCGCCTGATGCCCGACCACGAAACCTTCGTCGACCTGCTCCAGGAGCGTGCCGCCATCCACCCGGAGCGACCGGCGTTGATCTTCGACGCCGACCCCGGACCGGGTGACGTCGCGGTGCGCACGGTGTCGTGGGCCGACCTGGCCGCCCGGGCCCGGCAGATCGCCACGCTGCTCGCCGGCACCGTCCGTCCCGGTGACCGGGTGCTCGTGCTGAACGAGCCCGGCACCGCCTTCGCCGAGAACTTCCTCGGCGTCCAGCACGCCGGGGCGATCCCGGTCCCGGCCCCGCTGCCGGACGGCTACCGTCGGCAACGGGACCGGCTGGCCGGCATCGCCCACAACGCCCAGGTGGCCGCCGTGGTCACCGACGCCGCGGCCCTCGACACGGTCCGCGAATGGGCGGCCGAGTGCGGGCTGTCCGACGTGCCGTGCCTGGCCTTCGACGACGTTCCCGCCGAGCCGACGGCGGCGTGGCGGCGGCCGGCCGTCGACGGGTCGACCATCGCCTTCCTGCAGTACACCTCCGGCTCCACGAGCGACCCCAAGGGCGTCGTCGTGGACCACGCGAACCTGCTGCCCAACCTGCGGGCGTTCCACGAGCTGCTCGGTGGCGGGGAGGGCGTACGGGTCGGCGGCTGGCTGCCCATGTACCACGACTTCGGCCTGATCGGACAGTTGCTGGCCCCGCTCTCGCGGGGCGGGTGCAGCGTCGGGATGTCGGCCACCACGTTCCTCAAACGCCCCGCCACCTGGCTCCGGCTGATCGACCGGCACGACATCGAGATCTCCCCGGCGCCGAACTTCGCGTACGACCTGTGCACCCGACGGATCACCGACGAGCAGATCGCCGGCCTCGACCTGTCCCGGTGGAAGCGCGCCGTCAACGGCTCGGAACCGGTGCAGGCGGCCACCCTGGCCGCGTTCGGCCGCCGATTCGCCGCCGCCGGGCTGCGGCCGGAGGCCATCTGCCCCGGTTACGGCCTGGCCGAGATGACGCTCAGCGTCAGCGCCGCCACCATCGGTCGCCCGCCGGTGGTGCTCACGGTCGACGCCGAGGAGCTGGAACGGCACGTCGTGACACCTGTCGACGGCGGCCACCCGGAACCGGTGCGCGACCTGGTCAGCAGCGGCGAGTCCACGGCGGAGTTCGACATCCGGATCGTCGATCCCGCCACCCGGCTGCCGCAGCCGCCGGACCGGATCGGCGAGATATGGATGCGTGGCACCAGCGTGGCGCGGGGCTACTGGGCCAACCCGGCGGCCACCCGGGAGGTGTTCGACAACGAGCTGGCCGACGGCGAGGGCGGCTTCCTGCGTACCGGGGACCTGGGCCTGCTGCGCGACGGTCAGCTCTACGTGACCGGGCGGATCAAGGAACTGCTGATCGTCAACGGCCGCAACCTGTACCCGCAGGACGTCGAGGTGGCGGTGCGCGCCGTGGACGAGAGCCTGTCCCGCGGTGTCGGCGCCGCCTTCACCGTGGAGGTGCCGCACGAGGAACTCGTCGTGGTGCAGGAGTGCCGGGCCCGGTCCCTCGATCCGGCGGCCCGCGCCGCGGTGGTCACCGCGATCCGCCGCCTGCTGTCGCGGGAGTTCGGGACCGGCGCGGTGAGCGTGGTGCTGGTCCGTCCCGGCACGGTGCCCCGCACCACCAGCGGCAAGATCCAGCGTGGCCTGGCCCGGATGCTCTTCCTGACCGGCGCCCTCGGCGCCGAGCACGAGGAACTCACCGACGGCGCGCGGGCCGCGCGCCGGGCCGGCGACCGGGTGCGGGCCTGAGATGGCCGCGCCCACCCTGCCCCTGGCCGCGACCGTGGCCCGGCAGCTCGACGAGCGGCTCGGCGACCCGGACGACGCCGACGTCGTCTTCAACCACGCCCGGGTCGCCGCCGCGGACGAGATCGAGGCGTTCCCGGCGGAGATCTGCGCGCACCTGGACCGGCTCGGCCTGCCGGCGCACTACGTGCCGGCGGCCTACGGCGGCGAGCTGCGCGGCTTCGACACCCTGGTCCAGGTTCTGCGGGTGATCGCACGCCGGGACCTGACCACGGCCATCGGGCACGGCAAGACGTTCCTCGGCGCGGCCTCGGTCTGGGCCCGGTCGCCACGGGACGAGGCGGACCTGGCGCAGGCCCGCGCGCTCGCCGGCACGGTCCTGGCCGGGGTGCCCGTCTGCTGGGCGCTCACCGAGCCGGGCCACGGCAGCGACCTGCTCGGCGGCGAGGTCTCGGCGGTCCGGCACGACGGCGGATACCGGGTGACCGGGACGAAATGGCTGATCAACAACGCCACCCGGGCCGGTGTGGTGTGCCTGCTGGCGCGGACCGACCCGGACGGCGGGCCACGGGGGTTCACGGTGCTGCTCGCCGACAAGCGGGAACTCCCCGCGCAGTCGTACCGGTGCCTGCCCGGGGAGCCGACCCACGGCATCCGGGGCGCCGACATCAGCGGGATCGTCTTCGACGACGCGCCGGTGCCGGCGACGGCCCTGGTCGGTGCGCCCGGCGCCGGTCTGGAGACGGTGCTGCGCGCCCTGCAACTCACCCGTACCACGTGTGCCGCGTTGTCGCTCGGCGCGGCCGACCACGCGCTGGCGCTGGTCCGGCGATACCTCACCGAACGCCGGCTCTACGGCCGGCGGCTGGCCGACGTGCCGTACCTGCGGCGCGGGGTGGGCCGGCTGCACACCGTGCTGTTCCTGGCCGAAGCGGTGACCGCCCTGGTCAGCCGGGCGGTGACGGCGGAGACCGAGGAACTGGGCGTGCTCGCCCCGGTGCTCAAGGCGCTCGTGCCGGCACTCACCGACGAACTGATCGCCGGGTGCGGCGAACAGCTCGGCGCACGCGCGTTCCTGACCGGCATCCCGGACTACGGACGCTTCCAGAAGGTGGAGCGGGACCACCGGATCGTCGGGATCTTCGACGGCAGCACCCCGGTCAACCGCAACGCGCTGATCAACCAGTTCCCGCACCTGGCGCGGGGCTGGCCCGGTGACCCGGTGGATGTGGCCCGCCTACGGTCGCTGGCCGACCTGCGGATACCGGTGCCCGAGCTGGATCCGGACCGGATCTCGCTGGCCGCCGGCCGGGGGTGCCTGGCGTTGCGCGGGCTGGCCGCGGCGGTGGCGGCCGTCCGCGCGGCCGGCGGCCCGGCGGCCCGGGTCGAGGCGCTCCTGGCCGCGACCGGGCTGCTGCACACCGAGCTGGCCCGGTACCGCCCCCGGCCGCACGACGTGGAGGCCGCCGCCTACGACCTGGCCCACCGGTACGAGCTGTGTGTGGCCGGCGCGAGCGCGGTGCACCTGTGGCTGCACAACCACGAGCGCGCCGGCGCCGACCCGCTGTGGGCCGACGGGCTGTGGCTCGACGCGGTGTTGACCTGGGTGCTGCACCGCCTCGGCGTCGCGCCGGACCATCCCGAGAGCTACGACCGGGTGTACGCGGCCCTTCCCCCGGGCCGTCGCCCCTCCGTGCTCGATCTCGACGGCACCGAGGAGGCGTGATGACGACCGTGCGGGAGTTGGAGAGCCGCTTCGGTGACCCGTGGGACCCGGCGAACCCCCTCGGGAACCGGGCCGTGCTGGCGGCCGACGAGCGGCAGGAGATGTTCGCCGACGGCGAGCGGATGCTCGACGACTTCGGGCTCAACGCGGAGTTCGTGCCGGTCGCCCGGGGCGGCCGGATGGCCGGCCTGGACCGGCTGATCCGGACGATGCGCGCGGTGTTCCGGCGGGACCCCTGCCTGGGCCTCGGATACGGGGCCAGCTCGTTCATCGCCTCGGTCAACGTGTGGGCCGGCGGCGACGAGGCCCAGCAGCGGCGGCTCGCGGAACTGCTGCTCTCCGGCCGGCGGGTCGCGTCGGTCTACCACGAGCTGGCGCACGGCAACGACTTCGCCCGGGTGGACTTCCGGGCCGACCCGGGCCGGCCGGGCGAGCTGCTGCTCACCGGCCGCAAGGAGGTGGTCACCAACGCGCAGCGGTGCAGCGCGATGGTGATCTTCAGTCGCACCTCGGACGCGGCCGGTGGTCGCAGCCACACCCAGTTGTTCGTGGAGAAGGACGCGCTGCCCCCGGGCGAGCTGCGGTATCTGCCGCGGTTCCCCAGCAGCGGGATGCGCGGGGTGCAGCTCGGCGGGATCGAGCTGGACCGGTGCCCGGTCGACGCGGGCGTGGCGCTCGGGCCGCTCGGCTCGGCCATGGAGGTCGCGCTGCGCTCGTTCCAACTGACCCGGACCGGGCTGCCGGCGATGACGCTCGGCGTGCTGGACACCGGCCTGCGCGCGGTGCTGCGGTTCGGCGAGGACCGGCGGCTGCGCGGGCGGGCGGTGGGCACCATGCCCGTGGTCCGGACCGCCCTGGCCGAGGCGTTCGTGGACCTGCTGATCGCCGACTGCCTGTCCACCACCGTCGCCCGCGCCGTGCACCTGCTGCCCGAGGACACCAACGCGTACGCCTCGGCCGTCAAGTACGTCGTGTCCGGCCGGTCCATCCGGGCCATGGCCCGGCTCGGCGAGCTGCTCGGCGCGCAGAGCTACCTGCGCACCGGCGAGTACGGCATCTTCCAGAAGTTGCAGCGCGACCTGGCCCCGGCCGGATTCGGGCACGCCGCCCGGATCGCCTGCCTGGCCACCGTCCTCCCGCAGCTTCCCCGGCTGGCCCGGCGTTCCTGGGCGACCGGCCAGGAGCCGCCGCCCGCCCTGTACGACCTGGACGCCGACCTCCCGGCACTGCCGTTCGACCGGCTCCGGATCGCCTCGACCGCCGACCCGCTCACGGCGCAACTGCTCACCGCCGCCGAGGCGATGCCGCCCGGCGACGACCGGCTGCGCGACCTGGTCCGGCGGTTCACCGGCGAGCTGGCCGGGCTGCGTACGGCGGCGCTCGGCCTGCGCCCGGCGGACCTGGCGATCGGCGGGGACCCGGCGGCGCTCGACCTGACCGCCCGCTACACCACGGTGTTGACCGCCGCGACCTGCCTGAACCTCTGGCTGGCCGAGCAGCGCCGCCCCGGCACCTTCCTGGCCGACCCGGCCTGGGTGACGGCGGCCCTGCTGCGGCTGGCCGGCGAGCTGGACGGCACGTCCCCGTCGCTGCCGGCCGCGCTGGCCGGCCCGATCCATGCGGAGCTGGCCCGGCGGTACGCCGCCGGCCGGGCCTTCGACCTGTCCGACAGCGTGCTGCCCGACCTTCCAAGGAGCCGGAATTGACCATCTTGCCGAACCACCGGGCCGCCGGACAGCTCCGTCCGTGGCTCCAGGACCGCGTCGCCGACTTCACCGACCGGGACCCGGCCACCATCGACACCGCCGCGCCCCTGTCCGACCTGGGCCTCGACTCGGTGTACGCGCTCGCGCTCTGCGGCGAGATCGAGGACCACCTCGGGGTGCCGCTGGAGCCGACGATCGTGTGGGACCACCCGAGCATCGACGCGCTCACCGAATACCTGTCCGGCCTGCCGCTGGACGCCGGGACGTGACCGCCCTCGAAGCGGTCTCCGCCTACCTGCCGCCGGAACGGGTGCCGATCGACTCGTTCGCCGGCGACCTGGGGCTGACCGACACGCAGATCCGGATGTTCCACCGTTACTACGGACTGGCCGAGGTGCTGCGGGAACCGACCGGCACGATCGCGGACCTGATGCTCAACGCCGCGGCGAAGCTGTCCGAGCTGCGGGGCCGCGAATCCCAGGTGCGGTACGTGGTGCAGGCCCGGACCCTGCAGGCGATCGCGCCGTACCCGGAGGATCCGCTGCACGACGTGGCGCGGGCCCTCGGCCTGCGGCACGCCCAGGCGTTCGCGGTCACCCAGCATGCCTGCGCCTCGGGTCTGCTCGCCGTCGAGATGGCCGGTCGGCTGCTCGCCGAGGACGGTGAGCCGGACGCGCTGGCCCTGGTCTTCGTCGGGGAGAAGGCGTTCACCCCGTCGGCCCGGATGATCCCGGGCACCGCCCTGATGGGGGAGGGGTGCGCCGCCGTCCTGGTCGGCACCGGCCGGCGTGACCGGTTGCTGTCGTACGCCGCCGCCATGCACGGCGAGTTCAACGCCGGGCTGTCCCTGACCGCCGAGATGTCCCTGGAGTTCCAGCAGCGCTATCCGGACGCGCTCGCCGAGGTGATCCTCGCGGCGGTGGCGCGCGCCGGGATCACCGTCGCCGATCTGGACCTGGTGCTGCCGCACAACGTCAACCGGGTGTCCTGGGTGCGGGTGGCGCGCAAGGTCGGGATCCCGGTGGAGCGCCTGTTCCTGGACAACATGCCGGTCACCGGTCACTGCTTCTGCGCCGACTCCTTCCTCAACTACGTGGCGGCCCGCGACCTGGGCCGGCTGCGGCCCGGCGACCGCTACCTGATGGCCGCGGTCGGGCTGGGTTCGACCTTCGCCGCCGCGGTCTTCGAGCACTGATAGGACGCTATGACCACGACACAGGAACCTTTCGTCAGACGGCTGCGGACGGCGCTGCTGGGCACCGACCGGACCCCCCTGGTGTTCCTCGGCAACTTCGAGGTCGAGCAGCGGTGGGGCGGCGACGAGCCGGGCCTGCCCCGGGTCGCGCTGACCGCGGGTGACGCGATGGTGAACCGGATGGACGAGTTCGCCCTGCTGCTGGCCGGCCCGGACGACCACGTGGTGCTCAAGGACCAGCCGGACCCCGAGCACCTGGCCCACCTGGAGAAACTCGGGACGGCACTGCCGCATCTGCTGGTCACCGACCGGCAGGACCCGCACCACACGGTCACCCAGGACGCGCTTGACAGCCCGGCCCTGCTGGCCCGGTTGTCCGCCCTGGCCGGGGCGGCGGCGATCGTCCCGCACGGCGTCTCCGCCGACGAGGAGGCGCTCGCCGCGCGCACCGGGGTGGCGCTGGCCGGGTCGCCGGCGGCCGTCTGCAAGGCCGTCAACGGCAAGATCTACAGCCGGCGGATCGCCACCGAGCTGGGGCTGCGCCAGTCCGCGGGCTGGACCTGCGACACCGTCGAGGAGCTGGACGAGGCGGTGGAACACGCACGGGCTCTGCTCGCGGCCGGGCGGCCGGTGGTGCTCAAGGACTCGTACGGGGTGTCCGGCAAGGGCCTGCTGCTGGTCCGGGACGAGGCACGCCTGGACCAGATCCACCGGACGCTGCGTCGCCGGGCCGACCGTTCCGGCGATCACCGGCTGGCGCTGCTGGTCGAGGAGTGGGTCGCCAAGACCACCGACCTCAACTACCAGTTCACCGTGTTTCGCGACGGCGGGGTGCATTTCGACTTCGTCAAGGAGGCGGTCACCGCCAACGGCGTACACAAGGGTCACCGGATGCCGGCGGAGCTGACCGGGCCACAGCTCGCGGCCGTGACGCACAGCGCCGCGGCGCTCGGCGCCCGGCTGGCCCGCGACGGCTACCACGGCGTGGTCGGGGTGGACGCGATGCTCGACCCGGAGGGCGGCGTCTACCCGGTCGTGGAGATCAACGCGCGGCACAACATGTCGACCTACCAGGTCGGCCTCCAGGAACACCTGGTGCCGGCGGGCTGGTGCGCGCTGGCCCGGCAGTACCCGCTGCGCCTGGCCCGGCCGCTGCGCTTCGGCGAGGTCCGCGACGGGCTCGGGCCGTGGCTGCTGAGCGACCCCGGCCGGGCCGGGATGGTGGTGCAGAACTTCTCGACGGTGAACGCCCTGGTGCGGGAAGGCGCGGGGGCCGCCGACGGCCGCCTGTACGGCTTCCTGACCGCGCCGACGACCGACGAGTTGATGGCGATGGACGGGGAGATCGCGGGCCGCCTGGCGGCCGTGGCGGAAGGAACACGACGGTGACCGGAGAAGTGGCGATCCAGGGCGTTGCGATGTCCGAACTGGCGGAGCGGTTCGGCACGCCCCTCTACGTGTACGACGGGGACAGCCTGCGCGGGCAGTACCTGGGGCTGCGTGAGCGGCTGCACCCGGCGATGGAGATCTTCTACTCGCTCAAGGCGAACCCGAACGTGGCCGTCTGCGCCCTGCTCGGCGCGCAGGGCGCCCGGGCCGAGGTGTCGTCCATGGTGGAGCTGCGCACCGCGCTCGCCGCCGGGGTGGCCCCGGGCGACATCATCTTCCTCGGCCCCGGCAAGAGCCGCGCCGAACTCGAGGCGTGCCTGTCCGAGGGGGTCTTCGCGCTCGTCTGCGAGTCGTTCGGGGAACTGGCGCTGATCGACGAGATGGCCCGGGAGCGGGGCGTCATCGCCCCGGTGATGCTGCGGGTCAACCCGAGCTTCGCGGTCAAGGGCTCCGGCCTCACCATGGGCGGCAAGCCGCGCCAGTTCGGGATCGACGAGCAGCAGCTCTTCGACGAGCCCGACCTGGTCAAGAACCATCCCGGGGTGCGCGTCCTGGGCGTGCACGCCTACCTGGGCACCCGCATCCTCGATCCCGAGGTGGTCGCCGAGAACGCCCGCCGGATCATCGACCTGGCCGAGCGGCTCGCCGAGCGGCTGGACTTCGTCCTGGAGGCGGTCGACGTGGGCGGGGGCCTCGGGGTGGCCTACTTCCCCGGCGAACCGGACCTCGACCCGGCCGCGGTCGCCGGCCTGCTCAACCCGGTGGTCGAGGCGTTCCACGCCGCGCACCCCGGGGCCCGGCTGCTGCTGGAGCTGGGCCGCTACCTGACCGCGCCGTGCGGCACCTACGTCACCCGGGTGCGGTACGTGAAGAGTTCCATGGGGGAGCGTTTCGCGGTCACCGACGGCGGCACCAACCACCACATGGCGGCCGTCGGCATCGGCTCCTACGTCAAGCGCAACTTTCCGATGCGGCTGCTCAACCGGGCCGGCACGGACGCCGCGCCGTGGAACGTCACCGGCCCGCTGTGCACGCCGAACGACACCGTCGGCCGCAACGTGGAGCTGCCCGAGTTGCAGCCGGGCGACCTGGTCGGCGTGCTGCGCTCCGGCGCGTACGGCCCGAGCGCCTCACCCGTGCTCTTCCTCAGCCACGGCCACCCGGCCGAGGTGCTCGTGGACGGCGGCCGGGCCCGCCTGGTCCGCCGCCGCGACACCGTCGAGGACCTGCTCGGACCGCAGATCCTCGACTGACCACCCATCCCGACCGGCACACAGGAGGACCGCCATGACCATGGCTTCGGAAGCCACCGTCGACCGCGCCGCGGTCGTCGACCACGTGATCGACGCCGTTGTCGCGGTGCTGAACCGCGACTCGGTCCAGGTGACCGAGCAGACCCGGCTGATGGACGAGCTGGGCCTGGACTCCACGAACGTTCTCGAGCTGCTGATGCACATCGAGGACCGGCTGGACGTCGTGATCGACTCGGACACGCTGGAGCAGCACCACTTCGAGTCGGTCGGCACCCTCGCCGACTACATCCTCGAGCAGGGCCTGGCCTGACGCCGATGTTCCTGTCCATCGCTCCGGCCCCGTCGACCCGTACGGGTCGGCTCCGGCCGACTCAGGTGATCGCCCGCCGGTTCGGCCCCGACCCGGAGCCGTACCGGGGCGATCCGCTGCTCGAGGAATACCTCTCGGACATGACCGAACTGTACGGCCGCCGGTTCGACCGGGACCGGCACGCGGCGGCCGGCCGGAACTCGTTCACCGACATGGCGGACCGTCTGGTACGCGACCTCGACCTCGCGGTGCCGGTGGATCTGATCGCCATCGCGCACTCCACCCCGGACGCCGACCCGCGCCGGGTCACCGCCTGCTATCTCAGTGAGCTGGTGCACGGCGATCCCCTCGCCTTCGCGGTGTCCGACCAGGGACCGGTGGCGGCGTTCACCGCCCTGCGGCTGCTCGGGACCTACTCCGGCGACTTCCCGGGCTGCCGGGCGTTGCTGCTGGTCCTGGAGCAGACGACGATGTCGTACGAGGTGGTCGGGGCCCGCTATCCGGTGCCCGGACACGACGTCGGGGTGGCCGTGCTGCTCGAACCGGCCGGCTCGGACGGGGCGACCGTGCACCAGCGCCCGGACGTCTCGCCCGCGGCGGTCGGGACGCTGCTCGACGAGCTGGTGCCGGCCGACGCCGTCCTGATCGCCGGGCCCGGTCTGACCGCCGGCCCCGGCCGTCCGGTGGTCCGGGCGCCGGACCTGGGCGCGGCCGGTGTCTGGGCCGAGTTCGCCAGGCATCGGGCCGGCACCGCCGGGCCGATCGCGGTGGCTGATCACGACCCGGTGTCGGGCACCCTCTGCGCGGCGGTCTTCGCCGGCTCGGACCCGGAGGCACGGTCGTGATCGCCGACCAGGCCCGCCGTGACGCCCGGACCGGCGGGCTCACCGCCGCGCTCACCACGATGCACGACACGCTCGCCGACCGGGTCCTGCCGTGCGGCCCGACCGGGTGCTGCGTGCTGCCCGAGCCGGCGCTGCACGACGCCGGCCGGGTCTGGACCGGGGACACGGTCGCCGCCCTGGACCCGGCCGCCGTCGAGCGGCTCGGCACGGTCGAGACGCCGGACGGCCGGCTGGCGGCGGTCCGCTACCGGGGCGCCGCCGGCCCGGCCGGCGTGCCGGCGCCCTGGCCGGAGTGGTTGGCCGTGCTGGCCGGGCTCCGGCTCGGGCTGTCCGAGGCACTGCTCGACCTCACCGTCGCCCACCTCGGCGACCGCCGCGTCGGCGACACCCCGCTGCTACTGCAACAGATGATCAAGGGTGCTCTGGCGGACGCCGTCACCGAGCAGATCGAGATCAAGGTCCGGCTGACCGGCACGCCGCCACCGGCCGGAACCCTGGCCGCCCTGCACCGGCAGATCACCACGGCCGACCGGATGCTGCTGCGCCTGCTCGGGGCCAGCGGGTTCGTCGCGGACGGCCCGGGCCTGGCGGTCAACGCGTCGGAACTGCTGGCCGACGCCTGGATCGGTGGAGAGGGGTGGACGCCGTGATCGAACTCGACGACCGGCTCGGCACCGCCCGGGCGCACGCCCGGGACTGGGCGCGCGACCTGCGCTCGACGACGTTGGAACTGGACCGTGACCCGGACACGGTGTACCGGTGCCTGGACAACCCGGCCGTACGGCACCTGTCCACCATGCTCATCCCGGCACCGTGGATGCCGGACCGGACGCTGATCGGCGGGTACCGGTTCGACGGCATGACCGCCATGGAGCGGGTGGTGTTCGCCGAGGAGATCGCCGCCGGTGACGCCGGCATGATGCTCGCGTCCCCCGGCGCCTCGCTGTCCGGGGTGCTCATCGACCTGCTCGCCGACCAGGAGCAGAAGGAGTGGTTCTACGGCCGGCTGCTGGCCGCGCCGACCTGGACCTTCTTCGCCCTTACCGAACCCGACCACGGCTCGGACGCGGCGGCGATGGGCACCACGCTGGACCCGGACGGCGAGGGGGGCCTGCTCCTGCGCGGCGCCAAGCGCTACATCGGCAACGGCGCCCGGGCCCAGGTCGGCGTCGTCTTCGCCCGGGACCGGCCCGGCCCGCTCGGCGCCACCGCGGTGCTCGTCGAGACCGACGCGCCCGGCTTCAAGGCCGAGCCGATCCCGACGATCGGCCTGCGCGGCGCCCAGATCAGCGCGATCACCCTGGACGGTGTGCCGGTCCCGGCCGGTCGGGTGCTCGGGCATCACCTCAGTCCCACCCGACGCGGGGTGTGGAGCGGCGTGCAGATGTTCAACCGGCTCCGGCCGGGCGTGGCGGCGATCGCCCTGGGCATCGCCCGGTCCGCGCACGACTACGTCATCGAGCAGCGCGGCTCGCTGTCCAAGGCCGACCGGCTGCGCTGGGAGCGGACCGGCCGGCGGATCGACGGCGTGCGGCAGCTCATCTGGCAGGCGGCCTCGATCGTGGACGCCCAGCCCGCGAACGGCCACCTGGCGTCGGCGGCGAAGGCCCGGGCGGCCCGGCTGGCCGAAGAGGTGACGCTTGAGGCGCTCGACTACTTCGGCCCGGGCGCACGGCTGACGCAGCCGATGTTGGACAAGCTGATCCGCGACGCCCGGGGGGTGGAATTCATGGAGGGCACCGGCAACATCCAGCGCCTCAACACCTTCCAGGGCCTGGTGCAGGGCAAACTCGGCCGTGACTGAGCCGGGCGGCGTCGACGTCTGGACCGTACCCCTGGACCAGGACGTCGACGCCGCCCGCTGGCTGAGCGCGGCCGAGCTGCGGCGGGCCGCAGCCATCGGCGACCCGGACGGACGCCGCCGCTTCGTCGTGGCGCACGCCGCGTTGAACGCGATCCTCGCCGACCGCCTGGACCTGCGTCCCACCGCGCTGCCGCTGCGGCGCAACCCGCGCGGACGGCCGTACCTGCCGGGCCGGTCGCTGCACTTCAGCCTGGCGCACGCCGGGGAGCGCGCGCTGATCGCGGTCGCCGGCCGGGAGGTCGGCGTGGACCTCGACCATCCCCGGCCAGGGCTGGATCCGCGACGGATGGCCGCACGGTTCTTCACCCCGGCGGAGGCCGCCCGGGTGTCGGCGGCGGGTGCCGGGGCCTACGCCGCGTACCTGCGGCTGTGGACCCGCAAGGAGGCGTGCGTCAAGGCCGCCGGCGCGCGCCTGGCGCTCGGACTGCGGCTGCCGGTCCCCGGCGCGGCGGGCGGGGCGGTGGTGCGCGATCCGTCCGGCCGGCTGCCCGGCGCCTACTTCCTCCGGGACCTGCCCGACCACGGCCCCTTCCGCGGCGCCGTGGCGCTGGCCGGCACGGATCCCGCCCCCTGCCGCCACCGCGAGTTCCACCGCGATCTCCGACGCGCACCCTGACCGACGACGACGGGGGAGCCGACCTCCGGCTCCCCCGTCATCGTCGGTCGGTCAGCGTTCGACCTCGCCGCGGATGAAGCGCTCGACGGCGTCCCGGGCGGCGGCGTCGTCGTACTGCTCGGGCGGCGACTTCATGAAGTACGAGGAGGCGGAGAGGATCGGCCCACCGATCCCCCGGTCCAGGGCGATCTTGGCCGCCCGGACCGCGTCGATGATCACGCCGGCGGAGTTGGGGGAGTCCCACACCTCGAGCTTGTACTCCAGTTGCAGGGGCACGTCGCCGAACGCCCGCCCCTCCAGGCGCACGAGCGCGTACTTGCGGTCCTCCAGGAACGGCACGTAGTCGCTGGGACCGATGTGCACGTCGCTGGCGGCCATCTCGCGGGGCACCTGCGAGGTGACCGCCCGGGTCTTGGACAGCTTCTTCGACGCCAGGCGCTTCCGCTCCAGCATGTTCATGAAGTCCATGTTGCCGCCGAAGTTGAGCTGGTAGGTGCGCTCCAGCCGGACCCCGCGATCCTCGAAGAGCTTCGCCAGCACCCGATGGGTGATGGTGGCGCCCACCTGCGACTTGATGTCGTCGCCGATGATCGGCACACCGGCGTCGGTGAATCGGGCCGCCCACGCCGGGTCCGAGGCGATGAACACCGGCAGCGCGTTGACGAACCCCACCCCCGCCTCCAGCGCACACTGTGCGTAGAACCGGTCGGCGTCCTCCGATCCCACCGGAAGGTATGACACGAGGACGTCGGCCCCGGACTCGCGCAGGGTGCGGACCACGTCGACGGCCTGCTCGTCGGACTCCTCGATCATCTCCCGGTAGTAGTCACCGAGACCGTCGAACGTCGGGCCACGCCGCACGACGACCCCGGACGGCGGGACGTCGCAGATCTTGATGGTGTTGTTGCCGCTCGCGACGATGGCCTCGGAGAGGTCCCGGCCCACCTTCTTGGCGTCCACGTCGAAGGCCGCGACGAACTCGACGTCGCCGACGTGATAGCCGCCGAAGGCGACGTGCATGAGGCCGGGAACGGTGTCGGTGACCCTCGCGTCCCGGTAGTACTCAACGCCTTGCACCAGCGACGCGGCACAGTTGCCGACCCCGGCGATGGCGACGCGGACTGCGCCCACGTGGTGCCTCCTTCTCTCTTCGACTGAACTCCATTCAACCGATCCGCTCGTTCCGGTCTCCACCTCGATGTCCTGAACAGGACATCGACGGCGACCCCGGTCGCGTGGGTCCCGGCCGGACGGTTGCGGGGCCGCATACTGGGGACCGCCGTGCGTTGAGGAGCAGATCGTGCCGTTGTCCATGTCCCTTCCGGCCACCGTCCGGTCGCGGGTGCGGCCCGCGCGGCTGCCCCGCAACGCCACCCTCTGGCTGGACGGGTTGATCGCGCTGGCCGTGTTCGTCGGCACCGCCCTGCCGGTGACGTTCTCCCAGGACGGGAAGGTCTGGCACATCCTGGTGGCCGCCGGAGCCTCACTGCCGCTGATCTGGCGTCGGCGGGCTCCGCTACTCACCACGGTGACCGTGGGCCTGGCGATCAGCGTCCTCGGGCTGTCGCACCAGTTGCCGCCGCTGCCCTTCGGGCCGCTCGTCGCGACGTACACGTTCGCCTTGCTGAGCCCGTCGCCCTGGCGGCAGATCGCGATCGGGGTGCAGGCCGTCGGGGTGGTCGTCTCGCTCGTGGTCCCCGGCGAGAGCGCCGCCACCTTCGGCTACGTGGGGATGGCGTACGTGGCGGCGTACAGCATGGGGATCGCCTCCCGGGGGCGCGGCGACCGGATCGCGGTGCTCGAGGAACGGGCGGCCCGCCAGGAGGAGGAACGAGCCACCGCCGCCGCGCGCGACCGCAACCGGATCGCCCGCGAGGTGCACGACATCGTCGCCCACACGGTCGCGATCATGGTGGTCCAGGCGGAGGCCGGGCCGGTGGTGGCCCGCACCGACCCGGCCCGGGTGGAGAAGACCTTCGAGGTGATCGCCGAGAGCGGCCGGTCCGCGATCGCCCAGCTCCGGCGGTCGTTGGCCGCGTTGCGCTCGGCGGAGGGTGAGGAGCCGCCGGCCCCGGTGCTCGGGGTGGGTGACGTGCCGCAACTGCTCGGGGACGCGCGTCGGGGCGGCCTGGAGGCGGCGTTGCGCTGGCGCGGGCAGCAGCGGTCACTGCCCGCCGACGTGGACGCCACGGTCTTCCGGGTGGTGCAGGAGGCCCTGACCAACACCATCCGGCACGCGCGGGCGTCGATGGTGGACGTGCTGATCGAGTTCGGTCCGCGCGACATCCGGGTCACTGTCACCGACGACGGTGTCGGCGCGGTGGATGTCGGTGGCGGATACGGGATGATGGGCATGCGGGAGCGGGTCACCGCCTGCGGCGGTGAGCTGTCCGTCGGAGCGGGTCCCGACGGCGGCGGCTTCACGGTGAGCGCCGTCCTGCCCGCCGAGTGAGTTGCTACGTATCGAGGAGTGGCGCCCCATGGTGCGCATTGTGGTCGTCGACGACCAGGACCTGGTTCGGGGCGGCTTCGCCATGATCCTCGACGCGGAGCCGGATCTGACGGTGGTGGGCGAGGCGGCGGACGGCCTGGAGGCCCTGCGGGTGGTGGCCGAGAAGCAGCCGGACGTGGTGGTCATGGACATCCGGATGGAGGGCCCGATCGACGGCATCGAGGCCACCCGCCGGATCTGCGCCACCACGGACGCCCGGGTGCTCATCCTCACCACGTTCGACGTCGACGAGCACGTGCACGACGCGCTCCGGGCCGGCGCGAACGGCTTCCTGCTCAAGACCATGCGCCGGGCCGAGCTGGTCGAGGCGGTCCGGGTGATCGCCAAGGGGGAGGCCCTGCTCGCCCCGACGGTGACCCGGCGGGTGATCGCCGACCTGCTGCGTCGGCCCCGGGGCGCGGTCCGCCCGGCGGCCCGGTTGGACGAGTTGACCGGCCGGGAACGGGAGACTTTGTCCCTGGTCGCCCGCGGGCTCTCCAACGCGGAGATCGCCGCCCGGCTGACGGTGAGCGACCACACCGTCAAGACCCATGTCAGCAACGTGTTGGCCAAGCTGGGCCTGCGGGACCGGGTGCAGGCGGTGGTCTTCTCCTACGAGGCCGGCCTGATCAGTCCCGGTGAGGATCTGGACTGATCGTTCTCCCCCGCACGGGTGAGTGCGGATTTCGCTCTCGGCGGCGATCTGCTGGGGCGCTCGCTTCATCAGGATGAGATCACATCGGTTTTTATGTCCTGAGGAGCTGTGTGATGATCCGTGTCGTTACGCGTTTCGCTCGCCGGCGCCCCGCCGTCGTGCTCGTCATCTGGCTGGTGATCGCCGCGGCCGGGTTCACGGTCGGCAACGGCGTCTTCGCCCGCATGACGACAACGGTGGGCGCCATCGCCGGCAGTGAGTCGCAGCAGGGCGCCAAGGCGCTCGGTGACGCCAAGCTCGCGCCACCCGTGATCAACGCGGTCATCTCCGGCGGCTCGGCCACCGACCCCGCCTTCCGCACCAAGGTCTCCACGGCGCTCACCGAGCTGCGCGCCACCGACGGCGTGCTCGCGGTGAACGACCCGTTCGGTCCCGGGGCCCCGGTCGCCACCGACGGCGCGGCGGTCGTGGTGAACGTGGAACTGGCACACCAGGGCGACCTGCTCGCCGACAAGGTGCGCAACCAGTTGACCGGGATCGACGGGACGACCGCGGTGGTCGCCGGCGGGCCGCTCACCGACCGCGAGTTCAACGACCAGGCCACGTCGGACACCCGGCGAGCCGAGATCATCTCCGCGCCGTTGCTGCTGCTCCTGCTGCTGCTCGTCTTCATGTCGCTGATCGCCGCCGGGCTGCCGCTGCTGATCGCGCTGGTCGGCGTCGGTGGGACCTTCACCACGCTGCTGGTGATGAGCTTCTTCACCGACGTGTCGATCTACTCGATCCAGGTCACCACGATGCTCGCCATCGGTCTCGGCGTCGACTACGCGCTGCTGATGGTGAGCCGGTTCCGGGAGGAACGGGCGCTGACCGAGGATGCGGCGGAGGCGCTCGTGCGGGCCTCCGAACGCGCCGGCCGTACCATCGTCTTCTCCGGCCTGACCATCGCGGTCAGCCTGGCCAGCCTGGTGGTCTTCACCGATCCGTTCCTGCGGTCGATCGGCGTGGCCGGCGCCGCCGTCGTGCTCATCGACATGCTCGCCGCGATCACCCTGCTTCCCGCGCTGCTCCAGTTGCTGCGTAACAAGATCAAGCCGGTCCGGGTGAAGAAGGAGCGCGGCCGGTCCTTCGCCGCGGTCGCCCGTGGGGTGCAGAAGATGCCGGTGCTGACCCTGCTGGTGGTCCTCGCCGGCCTGATCGTGGCCGGCCTGTCGGTGACCAACCTGCGGCTGGACACCAGCAACCCCAAGTCGCTGCCGGCCGACAGCGCCACCCGCCAGCTCACCGAGGAACTGCGCGAGCACTTCCCGGCGCTCGCCGGCCCGAGCGCGATCACGATCGTCGCCCGGACCTCGGCCGACGACCCCGCCCTGGCCGAGTTCCGGCAGCGGGTCGCCGCGGTGCCCGGTGTGTCCGTGGTGAACCCGGGGCGCAGCGGCGGCGGGCTGGCCGTCCTCCAGGCCACCCCGAAGAACCCGACGAGCGACCCGGACACCATCCAGGCGGTACGCGACATCCGCGCCCTGAACGCCCCCTTCACGGTGCAGGTGACCGGGGACGCGGCCCGCCTCAGCGACTACCAGCAGGAACTGCGCGACCGCCTCCCGATCGCCGGCGGCATCGTGCTGCTCGCCACCTTCGTCCTGCTGCTGGCCTTCACCCGGTCGGTGCTGATCCCGCTGAAGGCCGTGCTCACCAACCTGCTGAGCCTGTTCGCCGCGCTCGGTGTGGTGGTCTGGGTGTTCCAGGAGGGGCACCTGGTCGGCCTGCTCGGCGGTGAGCGGCTCGACGGCATCGACCTGACCGTCCCGGTGGTGGTCGCGGCGATCGCGTTCGGCCTGTCCACCGACTACGAGGTCTTCGTCCTCTCCCGGATCCGCGAGCGCCGGTTCGCCGGCGCGGGCCCGGACCAGGCCGTCCGGGAGGGCCTGCAGCGCAGCGGTGGCATCGTGACCGCGGCTGCCCTGCTCCTCGCGGTCACCTTCGCCGGATTCATGACCGGGGGCTTCGCCCCGATCAAGGAGGTCGGCCTGGGTCTGGTGCTGGCCGTCCTGATCGACGCGGTGATCGTCCGGATGCTGCTGGTGCCGGCGACGATGGCGATTCTCGGGCGCGCCGCGTGGTGGGCGCCTCGCTTCCTGGGCGGCCGGCCGTCGGTCCCCTCCGTTCCGGTCGCCGACGAGGCGCAGCCGGAGCTGACGGTCACCGCCCAGGGCTGAGAGACCGGGGCGGGGCAGCCCCTGCTGCCCCGCCCCGGTTGATCGGGTCGTTCAGTGCGAGGCCACCACGCCGCGGTGCAGACCGGCGGCCTCGCCGACGTCGGAGAGGAGCAGGTCCGTGTCGAGCAGCCGCAGCAGCGTCCGATCCACTCCGACCAGGACCGCGCGGATGAGGTCCGGGGGGAGCAGGGTGGTGTCCGCGAGCAGCGTCCAGCGCAGTTGCCCCGGCGCGTCGAGCACGTCACCGACCTCCATGAAGAAGGACGAGCCGGCCGGCCGGCGCTCGGTCCACCGGAAGCTCGGCTCGGCCAGGGCCCGCCGCACCTCGTCGGAGTCGAGCGACACGGCGGCGGGCGGCGTCTCCGGCGCGCCGCGCATGTCGTTGAAGAAGCACCGGATCTCCGGCTCGGCGCCGCGTTCCCGGCTCACCTCGGCCAGTGCCGCCCACCCGTCGGCCGGGTCGAACCGGCCGTGCCGGAACGACCGCACAGCCGTGATCCAGCAGTGCCGGACCAGGTCGGAGAAGGCCGGCCCGGTCAGGTCGACGACCGCCGGCATGTGCTGCGTCAGCGTGCCCACCGAGGCCCGCAGCGGCGCGGTGGTGCGGTTGCCGGTGACCAGCAGCAGCCCGCACCTGTCGGTCTCGGCGACCACGCCCAGCAGGGCTGCGGTCACCGCGAGCGCGACCGTGGCGGTGCTGGTGCGGTACCTGTCGGCGAGCACCCCCAGCATCGGCGCCGAGACCGGCGAGTCCAGGACACCGCGCCAGAACCGGGGTTCGGCCGGGTCCACCGGCCGGATCCCGGCGAAGTTGTCGAGCGGCACCGCGTCCAACTGCCGGCGCAGGTGGGCCACGGCGGCGGCGCTGACCTTTTGGCCGCGGGGGGAACGCTCGAAGGCGGCGAGGTCGGCGGGATGAACCAGTTCCGGAGCCGGCGGATCCGGGCGTCCCGCCGCCCGGCAGGCGAGCATTTCCGCCAGCACCCGTGCCGCCAGCCGACTGCTCTGTAGGTCGGCCGCCAGGTGGGAGATGCAGAGCACCAGAGCCCGGGGCACACCCGTGTGCACGTAGACCAGAACGCGCATCGGCAGTTCCCGATCGTGATCGAACGGTGTCGCCTCAAGCTGCTCGTCCAGTTCCCGGGCGGTCGCCGCGAACTGGTCGGCCGTACCGGTGCCGGAGAAGACCCCGACCGGGATGCTGCCGCTGTCGAGCACCTCCTGGACCAGCCGGCCGTCCCGTCGCGGGAATCGCGTGCGCAGTGCCTCGAAGCGGCCGGCCAGCGCACCCACCGCGGCGCACACCATGGCCAGGTCCACTCCCGCCGGGATCAGCACCGGCACCGTGACGTTGTAGGCGGTGCCCGGCGGCATCCGGCGGATGTCGCGTTCCACGAGCACCTGCCCCCAGGTCAGGTGCTCGGTGACCGCCCGGGAACCGGTGAAGTGCGCGGGCTGCCAGCGCACGTCGGCGGTCAGGCCGGACACGATGCGTAGCCGTCGAGCGTCTGGACCGCCGCGACCCGACGGTTCTCCAGGTAAAGCTCGTTCCACCGGCCCAGCGCCACGTCGGACGCGTGCGGGCCGAGGAACCGGGCGGTGACCGAGGCGCGGTATGCGGCCCAGGTGGCCGCCGGGCTGACCAGCCGGCTGGCCGCCGGCACGGTCCGCGCCGGCTCGACCGGCAGGTCGCTGCCGGCGGCCACCGCATCGGCCCAGCTCTCCTGCTCGTCGAGGGCGGCCAGCACGGCGTCGAACGGGAGGCCCCGCAACTCGGTGACCGCCACCGCACGGCTGCGGAAGCCGGTCGCCGACGCCGGGCCGAACCGCTCGATCGCGATCGCCACCGGCAGCATCGCCCGGGGCGCGAACCACTCGCAGCCGAGCACGGTCAGCGTGGGCAGGCCGCCGGTGTCGGGGTCGTCCGCCGCGACGGTCCGCCACTCCGCGAAGGGCAGCGCGATGCCCGCGGACCGGAACGTGGCCGCATCGGCGCCGCAGTCCGGGCAGGCCATCACCCGGACCGTCATCGGCGGTGCGGGCGGGCGGATCACCCCCGGCGGCTGATCGGCCGGAATGAGGAAGTGCGCCGCGACCTCGCGGCGCGCCATCCGTTCGACAAGGGTGCCCAGAGCCGGGTCAGGAGTCGTGGCAAGCGTGGTCATGTCGGATGTCCTCTCCACGGGCGCCGGCCGGAACGCCGGCCGCGACGAAGGTGCCGGGGCTCCGACCGTGCAGGCCGAGGGCGACCGCCGCCGCGCCGAGGTCGATGAGCGCCATGCGGCCGGCGGCGCCGAGGGCCGTGCCGTCCGCGCCGGTCAGGCCGGAGTCCACCCAGGACGACACGGCCGCACGGATCCGGGCCGGGTGGGCGGGGTCGAGTGGGGCGGGCAGGTCACGGCGTACCGCCGCGGCCTCCAAGCCGAGCAGGTATCCGGCGGCCCAGATCTCCAGGGCGGCCCGCGCCGGCGGCTGCGGTCCCGGCCGGTGGTCCAGGTACGCGGCCAGCGCGTTCGTCACCTGCTCCGCGCTGACCCCGATCAGGTCGCACCAGTCCTCCCAGTACCAGCAGAACTCGTTGCCGGCGGGCTCACCCGTGTGCGGGCGGAGCAGCCGGATCAGGCAGCGGGAGTCCTTGACCTGCACGACGTACTCGTCGTGGGACCGGTAGCGGGAACCCAGGGCGAGGGCCGTCTCGATCCGAGGGTCGAGCGCCCAGTGCGTGGCGGACGGCACCGGTGGCGTCCACACGGTGGCGTGGTGCCGGCCGCCGTGCCCGGCGATCAGGGTCGGCAGCCCGCGGTTGTCGACCAGGTGGGGCACGGTCGTCAGCAGCGGCACGCCGCGTTCCCGGCAGTACCGGGCGATCATCTGGTCGTCGTCGGTGACCTCGTCCGGGATCGGCCGCAGATAGTCGGCCAGGTCCGCGGCGACGCCGGCCGGCAGCAGGAACGCCAGCGCCGGGGTCCACTCCATCGGGGACAGCGGCGCCCACGGCGATCCGACGACGGCGGCCAGTCGGGACAGGAAGCTGTTCTGCGGGCTGCTCCAGTCGGTGTACAGGGCGATGCCGTGTGCCGGCCGGTGTGCGATCGCGGCGACCACGTGCGCGGCGAAGTCGTCGCAGACCCGGGCGTCGTCCTGGAGCACCAGGTGGTGCGTGGCGCCCTCGGCGATCGAGGCCCAGGCGACCTTCGCGGTGCGCAACGGGCTGCGTGCGGCGTCGGGCGCCGGGTCCGGCACGATGCGCGCGGACAGCGGGCGGCACGCCTCGACGAGGGTGTCCAGGACGACGTCCCGCGCCGGATGGTGCATGATCGTCACGCTGAGGCGTACGTCCTCCGGCCGCCACTCGGGACGGCTCACCGGGCGTCCGCCCGGCTGATCCGGCGGACGTGCCGCCACGTCAACAGCGGAACGACGAACATGCCGCAGGCGTTGAGCACCGCGATCGTCCAGTACAGGGCCGATGGATCCTGCTGGGTCCGGGCGAGCGCGCTGCCGACCACCACCATGCCCCCGAAGTAGGGCACGTTCAGCAGCAGCGCGATCAGGCCCCCGCCGACCTGCTCCAGCAGGAGCAGCGTCATCACGTTCAAACCCAGGCCGAAGTAGGTCAGGCCGACGATCGCCAGGAACCGCCCGGTCTCCGCCGACACCGTCGGGTCACCGGCCAGCACCGCCGCCAACGGCTCCCGGCACAACCAGATCGCGGCGGCGAGCACCGCGTACACCACGGCGGTCAGGCGCAGCCCGGCACCGAGCGTGGCCGGCCCGTCGCCGGGCCGCCCCGCGCCCCGCGACTGGTTGAGCACGATCGCGGTCGCCGAACCGAGCGCCGAGGCGGGCACGATGAGGAGATTCTGCAACGCGCCGGCCGCCGAGTATCCGGAGACCACGTCCGGACCGAACGGGCTGAGCGCCCACAACAGGCCCGCGTTCGCGACGGCCATCACCACGAACGACACCGTGACTGGCAGCCCGGTGCCGGTCAGTCGCCCGATCGCCTCCGGACGCCAGGTCAGCGGCCCGCTCGCCGTCCAGAGCCCGCAGCGGTACACCTGCACCATGCCGACCGTCAGCGCGGCCACGCCGCCGACCGCGATCGCGACCGGAAGCGCGTACACCCCGAGGTCGGTGCCGAAGCCGAGGACCGCGACGCCGCCGACCTCCAGGGTCGCGCCGGTCAGCACCACGGCCGCCGCAGAGCCCGGCCGGCCGTAGCCGCGCAGGCTCGACGAGAGCAGCACCGTCGGGAAGAAGATCAGATTGGCCAGGCAGGCCCAGCGGGTGAAGGCGACGAAATCCCCCACGGACCCGTCCGGGACGTTCAGCAGGACCGCCAGCCAGGGCGCCGCCAGGATCAGCGCGAGGCTGACGGTGCCCCAGACGGCCGCGCCGACGCGGGCCATGCTGGCGGCCACCGGAAGGACGTCCCCCGGCCGGCCCGCGCCGCGGCTCACCGAGGCGGAGACCTGGTTGCTCACGTCGAAACCCACCTGGAGGGCGGCGAAGAGCAACGCCAGCGGTACGTAGAGGGAGCGCACGTACATCGCCTCGACGCTGATCCGGGCCATCAGCGCGATAACCATCACCGGCACCAGCACGCCGGCCGTCTCGCCGAGCGCGATCGTGCCGGCGAGGCGGCGGATCCGGGCCGGGCCGTCCCAGACGACCGGGGTCGGTGCCTCGGTGGTGCTCACGAGTGCGCCACCGCCGATTCACCGGCAGTCGGACGTACGGGCATGAGACCCACCCCCATTTTGGGCTCGCGGCTCGCGGTGACGCACCGAACATAGGTTCGGACGAATCAGGCCCACAAGCTGCCCAAAGGGCTATGCCCATGGTGCATGTGACCGAAGGAGGGGCCCCTTCTTAACGTCTCCGGTAGAGAAGGGGCCCCTTCTCACACCCCCGGCACGCCCGGCGTCACCGCAGTGGTGACGCCGGCGTCAGGCGGCGGGTTCGCCGAACCAGCGGGTGAGGTGCGCGTGCAGATCCCGCTGATCGTCGCCGATCCACGCGACGTGGCCGTCCGGGCGGAGCAGGACGGCCGGAACGTCGAGCGCCGCCGTGGGGTCCGGGACGAGGTCGACCCGGTCCGACCAGCCGCCGACGGTGAGGCGTTCGGTGCGGTCCAGCAGCAGGCCACGGCCGCGGTGCATCAGGTCGTAGAGGCGGCCCGGTCGCACGTCGATGTCCCGCAGCCGGCGGCCGAGCAGGTCGGGGCCGTCGCCGAAGTCGTATCGGACGGTGATACCGACGATCTTCTCGGTCAGCAGGCAATTCACCTCGTCGAGGTCCATCAGTTCGGTGAGCAGCCGGCGTAGGGCCTGCGGGCCGGGTTCGGTGGACGACAGTTCCGTCTGGGCGCGGATGATGTCCAGCACGGCGGCGGCGACCGGATGGCGTTCGGCATGATAGGTGTCCAGCAGCGTCGCCGACGCCCAGCCGCGGATCTGCGCGGCCAGCTTCCAGCCGAGGTTCACCGCGTCCTGCACGCCCAGGTTGAGGCCCTGCCCGCCGATGGGCGGGTGGATGTGTGCCGCGTCGCCGGCCAGCAGCACCCGGCCGACCCGATACCGCTCGACCAGCCGGCTCGCATCGCCGAAGCGGGACAGCCAGCGTGGGGAGTGCACGCCGAAATCGGTTCCGACGGTGGCGCGCAGTTGCTCGGCGAAGTCCTCCAGCACGGGCGGCTGGGCGCGGTCGCTGACGCCCGCCGCCGGGACCACGACGCTGTAGACCCCGTCGCCCACCGGCCTGAGCCAGCACGACCGATGGGTCCGGCCCAGGTCCGCCATCCTGGCGGCGATCTCCTCGGGCGGCACGCCCACCCGCATCTCGCCCATCAGCGTCTCGGTCCGCGCGGGTTCGCCGGGGAAGCCGACGCCGAGCCGTTTGCGCACCGTGCTGCGGCTGCCGTCGCAGCCGACGAGATAGCGCGTACGCAGTTGCTCCCCGCCGGCCAACTCGACGGTCACCCCGCCGTCGTCCTGCGCGAGACCGGTCACCGCACAACCGCGCCGGACCTGCGCACCGAGCGCGATCGCGTGTTCTTCGAGGAGGCGGACGATGACCGGCTGCGGGATGCCCAGCAGGTAGGCGTGTGCGGTGTCCAGTCCGCTGGGCGCGGGCTTGTCGATGGCGGCGAAGAAGCCACCGGCCGGGCGCTGTCTCGCGTGTGCGCGGACGCGCGCCAGGAGCCCACGCATCGCCATCAGCTCGATGCTGCGCACGTGCAGGCCGACGATGCGGGCGAACGACACCGGCTCGGTTTCCGGATCCAGGACGAGGACCCGCACATCGTGCAGCCGGAGTTCGGCGGCCAGCATCGCGCCGGTGGGTCCGCATCCGGCGATGACCACGTCGAACGCGGGGGACGTCAGAGGGTGCATGGTGTTGCCTTTCGGGAGAGCCCGGTGGGCGGGGCGCTCCCGGCGACACCTACGTCAGTCGCCCGACCGTGACGACAGGGGGGAGCACCCACTTCGATACGACGTTCATGGGTCTCACCTCCTCAGGTGGTCACGGCCAGCCACAAGCTACAAGCCGGCGACCATCCCGTCCAACCATTTCGGCTCAAGCGGCCCGGAGAGCCGGACCGTGACGGAGAGACCGCCGTCGGGGCGGGGAAGCAGGCCCAGCGTCCCGTCGTGCGCCCGGACGACGCTCTGCACGATGGTCAGGCCGAGGCCGACACCGGCGTGGTCGTCGGCGCGTACCCGGTCCGCTCCCCGCCGGAAGGGCTCGGTGAGGGTCGGCACCACCTCCGGTGGGAGCCGGCGTCCGGTGTTCTCCACCCGCAGCACGCCGGTGCCTCCGTGCGTCCCGGTGTGGACGGTCACGGCGCCGTCGGCGGGCAGGTTGTGCACGATCGCGTTCTGGACGAGGTTCGCCACCATCCGTGACAGCAGCTCGGCGGAGCCGGTGACCGGGGCCGGCCCGCCGGTGACGTCGAGCGTGATCCGCCGCGCCTCGGCGAGGGGCAGCAGCGTTTCGACGGCCTCCTCGGCGAGCAGGGACAGGTCGACGCGCTCCCGGGTGACGTTTCCGCGGTCGCCGCGGCTGAGCAGCAGCAGCGCTTCGGTGAGGTCGATCGCCCGCCGGTTGACCGCGTGCAGGCGTTCGACGAGTTCGTCCCGGTCCCGGGTGGGGTCGGCGCGGGCCACGTCGAGGAGCGTCCGCGAGATCGCCAGCGGGGTACGCAGCTCGTGGGAGGCGTTCGCGGCGAACCTCCGCTGCTCGGCGACGTGGGACTCGATCCGGTCGAGCATGGTGTCGAACGCGTCGGACAGCTCCCGGAACTCGTCCTGCCGGCCCGGCATGCGGATGCGGTGCGAGAGCGATCCGGTCCCGGCCGTCCGGGTGGCGTCCGCGATCCGGGTCAGGGGCGCGAGCATCCGACCGGCGAGGATCCACCCTCCGACGAGGCCGAACGCCAGCAGGAACGCCAGCGTCCCGGCCGCCCTGGGGGCGAAGACGCGCAGGAGGTTGGAGCGGACCGGAAAGACGCCGGGGGTGAGGGTGTCGACGGAATCGGGGACGATGAGCATCGCCCGGTCGGGGACGTAGCGCAGGAGGAACACCCACACCGCCGCGAGCAGCAGCACGCCGGCGAGCACGAGGAAACCGGCGTAGCTGAGGGTGAGCTTGACGCGGACGCTCAGCCCCGGCGACCTATCCACGGTCCTCCTCGGCCGGCGGACTGCCGATGCGATAGCCGACGCCGGGCACGGTCGCGATGATCCACGGCTCGCCGAGCCGTTTCCGCAGTGCGGACACGGTGATGCGGACGGCGTTGGTGAACGGGTCGGCGTGGACATCCCAGGCCCGTTCCAGCAGGTCCTCGGCGCTGACCACCCCGCCCTCGGCGGCGACGAGGACGTCCAGCACGGCGAACTGCTTGCGGGTGAGCGCGACGTAGCGCCCGTCGCGGAAGACCTCCCGGCGGAACGGGTCGAGCCGCAGGCCCGCGATCTGACGCACGGGAGGCCGGGCGTGCCCGCGCCGGCGGTCGAGCGCCCTCAACCGCAGGACGAGTTCCCGCAGCTCGAACGGCTTGGTGAGGTAGTCGTCGGCGCCCAGTTCGAACCCGGACGCCTTGTCGTCGATCCGGTCGGCGGCGGTGAGCATCAGGATCGGCATCCCGCTGCCGGAGGCGACGATGTGCCGGGCCACCTCGTCGCCGGACGGGCCGGGGATGTCGCGGTCGACCACCGCGAGGTCGTAGGCGTTGACGCCCAGCAGTTCCAGCGCGGTGTCGCCGTCGCCGGCGATGTCCGCGGCGATGGCCGCCAGGCGCAGACCGTCCCGGACGGCTTCGGCCAGGTAGGGCTCGTCCTCCACGATCAGCACGCGCATGCGACTCAGTCTGCCTCGGCCGGGGCGCGCCACAGGCGTCGCGACGCCAACCCGAACAGCGCCGCGCCGGCGGCGTTGACCAGGACGTCGTCCACCGACGACACCCGGTCCAGCCGCAGCGCGTACTGGAGGGTCTCGACCACGGCCGAGCAGCCCGCCCCGAGCGCCAGGAGGCGCGGCACGGACGCCACCGCGGCGAACCGGATCGGGGCGAAGAACCCCAGCGCCGCGAAGACCAGCAGGTTCCCGACGATCCCGAGCGGCCCCATGCTCACGAGGTCCCGCAGCGGGACCAGACTCAGCCGGCCCGGCACCACGCCGGCGCCCGGGCCGGGCATCATGGTCAGCCACACGAACGGCGCCGTCCCGTACACCAGGCCCACCTCGGCCAGCGACATCCGCCACGCCGGGGCGGCGCCGGCGGCCCGCCGTCGGAGCGCCAACGCCGCCGCCACCAGGGCGGCCACCGGCAGCCCGACCAGCATCATGAGCAGGACGCCGTTCTCCGTGTCGTAGCAGCCGTGCCAGCGCCCGGCCCGGCACGCCGGGGCGGCCATCAGGAGCGGTCGCCGCACGGCGAACGCGGCCCCCGCCAGGCCGAGGACCGCCAGGACGACGAGCACGATCTTGCGCGTACGGCCGGCAGCACGCGCCGTATCCGGTTCCATGCGTACGGCCTTCCTCCGGTCGAGATTCCGCGGACGGTGGGCACCGGCCGGTCTTCAGTGAAGACGGCGAGCCGTCGCGGTGCGGTATGGATTTTTCGATACGCCCGCGATACGCCCGAAGAAGTCGGAGGCGTGGTTCGCCGGCCGCCGACGTGTTGACGCGGCCGGCGAATCACGCCAGGCTGTGGCGGCGCTCCCAACGGCGAGCTTCGATTTCCTCAGGAAGGAAGAGCTCGTGCGTCCCACCACAGCACTGCTCCCGGTCGTGCTGGCCGCCACCCTCGGCGGCCTGGCCCTGCCGGAGCCCGCCCTGGCCGCGGCCGGCCCGGCGCTGGCCGTCGACACCACCGCCGGCCGGCACGCGATCAGTCCGTACGTCTACGGCATGAACTTCGCCGACGAGGCCCTCGCCCGGGAGCTGCGGCTGCCGGTGCACAGGTACGGCGGCAATGCCACCACCCGGTACAACTTCCGCAACGACACCACGAACCGGGCCTCGGACTGGTATTTCGAGAACATTCCGAACGACAACCCGGACCCGGACAGCCTGCCCGACGGCTCGGAGAGCGACCGGTTCGTGCAGCGGAACAAGGCCACCGGCACCGACACCATCATGACCGTGCCGATGCTCGGCTGGGTCGCCAAGGACCGGTCGAGGGCGTGCGGCTTCAGCGTCGCCAAGTACGGCCCGCAGGAGTCCACCGACCCGTGGGCGCCGGACTGCGGCAACGGGAAGAAGCCGGACGGCAGCCTGATCACCGGCAACGACCCGGAGGACACGAGCGTGGCGGTCGGGCCGCAGTACGTCGCCGACTTCGTCACCCACCTCAAGGAGCGGTTCGGCGCCGCCGGGAACGGCGGGGTGCGGTTCTACAACCTGGACAACGAGCCGGACCTGTGGCACGCCACCCACCGTGACGTCCGGCCGGCCGGGCTCGGCTACGACGAACTGCGCGACCGCACCTACGAGTACGCCGCGGCGATCAAGGAGGCCGATCCCGGGGCGAAGACGCTCGGCCCGGTCGGCTGGGGCCTGAACTCGATCTTCTATTCGGGCCTGGACCAGGACACCTGCGGCCGTACCGGCTGCTGGTCGAATCCGCCGGACAAGGCCGCGCACGGCGGCCAGGACCTCGGCCCGTGGTATCTGGACCGGATGCGCGAGTACGAGCAGGAGCACGGCACCCGGATCCTCGACTACTTCGACGTCCACCTCTATCCGCAGCAGTCGGGCGTCAGCGGATCGGACGCCGGCGACGCCGCCACCCAGGCGCTGCGCCTGCGCTCGACCCGCCAGCTCTGGGATCCGACGTACGTGGACGAGAGCTGGATCAACCAGCCGGTCCGGTTCATCCCCCGGCTGCGGGAGCTGGCCGACCAGCACTACCCGGGCACCAAGATCGCCATGACCGAGTACAGCTGGGGCGGGTACGGGTCGCTCAACGGCGCGCTCGCCGAGGCGGACGTGCTCGGCATCTTCGGCCGGGAGGGACTCGACCTGGCCAGCCTCTGGACCGCCCCGACGGCCGACCAGCCGGTGGCCAACGCCTTCCGGATCTACCGCAACTACGACGGCAAGGGCGGCGCGTTCGGCGAGACGTCCGTCCGAGCGACGAGCGCCGACCAGGACAAACTTGCCGTGTACGCGGCCGAGCGCGCCTCCGACAAGGCGACCACCCTGGTGGTGGTGAACAAGAGCGGGGACGACCTGACCAGCCCGGTGGCGCTCACCGGCGTCACCGCCAGCAGCGCCGAGGTGTACCGCTACAGCGCGGCGAACCTCACCGGGATCACCCGGGAGGACGACCAGCCGGTGACCGCCGACGGCTTCACCGCCACGTTCCCGGCCAACTCGGTCACCCACCTGGTGCTGCCGCGCGGCGCCGCGCCCGGCGACACGAAGCCGCCGACCGCCCCGGGCAAGCCGAACGCCGGCACGGTCACCGCCGACAGCGTCGCGCTGAGCTGGGCGCCGTCCACCGACGACACCGGCGTGACCGGGTACGACGTGCACCGGGTCGACGCCACCGGCACGGTGAAGGTGGGCAGCGCCACCGGCACCTCGTACACCGTGACCGGGTTGAGCGCGGACACCCCGTACACCTTCGTGGTGACCGCTCGCGACGCGGCGGGCAACGTCTCGGCGGCCTCGCCCGGGCTGGCGGTGCGGACCGCGCCCGCCACCCCGGCCGGCGGCTGCTCGGTCGGCTGGACGGCGAACAGTTGGCCGGGCGGCTTCACCGCCACCGTCACGATCAAGAACACCGGCACCACCACGATCGACGGCTGGAAGCTGGGCTTCGACTTCCCGACCGCCACCCAGAAGGTCGGTCAGGGCTGGTCGGCGACGTGGAAGCAGAGCGGGGTGGGCGTGACCGCGGAGAGCCTGAGTTGGAACGCCCGGCTGACCCCCGGCGCGTCGACCAGCATCGGCTTCAACGGCTCGTGGAGCGGCACGAACCCGGCGCCGACCGCCTTCACGCTGAACGGCCACCGCTGCGGCTGACCCGACCCGGGCCGGGGGTGCGGCGACACCCCCGGCCCGCGCCGGTGTCCGCCCGGTCGTCGCCGGGGGTCGAGCACCCGGCGCCGCCGACCGTGACCGCCACCACGAGCGCGGCCATCGCGTCTGTCAGGAAGCTGTTTGTCGCCCGTCCGCCCCTCCGCCCGTCCGTCGGAACATGTGCGGCAGTCGATGTTAACGCCATCATCAGGGTGATGTGCCGGTGTCCGGTGCCGGCGGGCAGGGGTGATGCTCGCGGAAGCGGGGCTTCCGCCGGGGTTCACTCGATGATTCGGGGAAGTTACGACTTGACGAACGCCATGTTATCGCCCACATTCGATGGTCAAGGACGAGGCTGGGGCTTTCCGGGCAGGTCTGCCTTGTCGAGATCGCATGCGCACTCCGCGTGCACGAGATCTTGTTAGCGCTAACACCGGGCGTCTCCGTCCGGTTCCAGGCCATCGAGGAGGATCATGTTCGCCTTTGGTAGAACCCCGTCGGATGCCCCGCCGCGGCGACGCAGATGGATGCCGAGGGTCGTCGCGGCCGGCGTGACGGCCGTGCTGGCCGGCGTCGGCGCCACGGCGGTGATGTCGACCCCCGCCGCCGCGGCCTCGGTCGACACCAGCGCCTGGTATGTGCTCGTCAACCGCAACAGCGGCAAGGCCCTGGACGTCTACAACCTGGCCACGAACGACGGCGCGCGGATCGTGCAGTGGGCCCGCAACAACGGCAACCAGCAGCAGTGGCAGTTCGTCGACTCGGGCGGCGGCTACTACCGGCTGCGGTCGCGGCTGTCCGGCAAGGTGCTCGACGTCTACAACTTCTCCACCGCCAACGGCGCCAACATTGTGCAGTGGGCCGACCACAACGGCACGAACCAGCAGTTCCGGCTGGCCGACTCCGACAGCGGCTACGTCCGGCTGATCAACCGGAACAGCAACCGGGTGATGGAGGTGCAGGGCGCCTCGACCGCCGACGGCGGCAGCATCGTCCAGTACGACGACTGGAACGGCAGCAACCAGCAGTGGCAGCTCGTCCGCGTCGACGGCGGGGGCAACCCCACCACGCCGCCGACCACGCCCCCGCCGGGTGGTACGTGCAACCTGCCGACGTCGTACCGCTGGTCGTCGACCGGCGCGCTGGCGCAGCCCAAGTCCGGCTGGGCGTCGTTGAAGGACTTCACGGTGGTGCCCTACAACGGTAGGCACCTGGTCTACGCGACCACGCACGACTTCGGCTCGTCGTGGGGCTCGATGAACTTCAGCCCGTTCACCAACTGGTCGGACATGGCCTCGGCCAGCCAGAACGGCATGAACCAGGGCACCGTCGCACCCACCCTGTTCTACTTCGCCCCCCGCAACATCTGGGTCCTGGCCTACCAGTGGGGCGGCACCGCGTTCTCCTACAAGACCTCGTCCGACCCGACCAACCCCAACGGCTGGTCCTCGGCACAGCCGCTGTTCACCGGCAGCATCTCCGGCTCCGGCACCGGCCCCATCGACCAGACGCTGATCGCCGACGACCAGAACATGTACCTGTTCTTCGCCGGTGACAACGGCAAGATCTACCGCGCCAGCATGCCCATCGGGAACTTCCCCGGCAACTTCGGCTCCAACTACACCACCATCATGAGCGACAGCACCAACAACCTGTTCGAAGCCGTCCAGGTCTACAAACTCCAAGGACAAACCCGCTACCTCATGATCGTCGAAGCCATCGGCTCCCAGGGCCGCTACTTCCGCTCCTTCACCGCCACCAGCCTCAACGGCTCCTGGACCCCCAACGCCACCAGCGAAAACAACCCCTTCGCCGGCAAGGCCAACAGCGGCGCCACCTGGACCAACGACATCAGCCACGGCGAACTCATCCGCACCACCGCCGACCAGACCTTCACCGTCGACCCCTGCAACCTCCAACTGCTCTACCAAGGCCGCTCCCCCAACTCCGGCGGCGACTACGGCCTCCTGCCCTACCGCCCCGGCCTGCTCACCCTCCAACGCTGACCACACCGCACACCTGACAACCAAGGGCCGGCCTCCCCGAACGGGGAGACCGGCCCTTCAGGCGGGTCCCGGTCGCCTTGACGGCCCGGCGGGCGGCCGGAGGCCGAGTCAGGCGGGATAGGCCCGGGTCTCGGTCGCCTTGACGGCGGCCCACACGGAGCGGCCGGGCACCAGGTCGAGGTGGCTGGCGGCGGCCGGGGTGACGTCGGCGGCGACCGCGATCGGGCCGTCGAGCTGCACCCGCAGGTTGTCGCCGTGGCGTTGCAGGCCGGCGATGACGGCGGGCCAGGTGTTGCGCGGGCTGCCGTCCGGCCGGTGTGGATGCAGCGCCACGGCCGAGGGCGGGAACGCGACGAACGCCTCCCCGTGCAGGGCCTCGGCGACGGCGAGGACGAACCGGTCGTCGACGCGGACGGTGTGCCCGTCGGCGGTGCCGCGGTAGAGGTTGAGGCCGACCAGGCGGGCGACGTAGTCGGTCCGCGGCTGCGCGGTGATGGTGGCGGCGTCGCCGTCCTGCACGACCCGGCCGTCCTCGACGATGACGAGCCGGTCGGCCAGGACCAGCGCGTCGAGCGGATCGTGGGTGACCAGCAACGTGGCGCCGGAATGGTCGCCGAGGTGCCGGTGGAGTTCGGCGCGGGTGTCGAGCCGGGTGCGCGCGTCGAGCGCGGCGAGCGGCTCGTCGAGCAGCAGCAGTACGGGGTCGACGGCAAGGGCCCGGGCGAGCGCGACCCGTTGGGCCTGCCCGCCGGAGAGCTGTCTCGGCTTGCGGCGCGAATGGTCGCCCAGACCGACCCGGTGCAGCCAGTCGTCGGCGAGACGCCGTGCGGCACGCCGGTCGGCGCCGTGTCGGCGCGGTCCGAAGGCGACGTTGTCCCGCGCGTTCAGGTGCGGGAAGAGGAGATGGTCCTGGAAGACCACGCCGATCGGGCGGTGCTCGGGGGGTGTCCAGAGGCGCTCGTCGGGCCGGTCCACGGGGCGGCCGGCGAGCGCGAGGTGGCCCGCGTCCAGTGGTTGCAGGCCGGCGAGGGCGCGCAGGGCGGTGGTCTTGCCGGCGCCGTTGGGGCCGAGCAGCGCGACCACCTCGCCGGCCTCGATCCGCAGCGGCAGGTCCAGGCGGAAGGTGCCCCGGTCGACGACCAGGTGCGCGTCCACGACCGGGCTCATGCGCTGGTGATCCACTTGTCCCGCAGGCCGGCGAGGATGGTCACCGACACGGCCAGCAGGATCAGGCTGAGCACGACCGCCCCGTCCAGGTCCCCACCCTCGATGGTCTGGTAGACGGCCAGCGGCATGGTCTGGGTGATGCCGGGATAGTTGCCGGCAAAGGTGATCGTGGCGCCGAACTCGCCCAACGCGCGCGCCCAGCACAGCACCGCTCCGGCGGCCACGCCCGGCGCGACCAGGGGCAGCGTGACGTGGGTGAAGGTGGTCCAACGTCCGGCGCCGAGGGTGGCGGCGGCCTCCTCGTAGCGGGCGTCTGCCCCGCGTAGTGCGCCCTCCACGGCGATGACCAGGAACGGCATCGCGACGAACGCCTCGGCGACGACCGCCCCGGTGGTGGTGAACGGCAGCGTGAACCCGAACGTGGCGTCCAGCCATTCGCCGACCAGGCCGCGGCGTCCGAACACCAGCAGCAGCGCCACCCCGCCCACCACCGGTGGCAGCACCAGCGGCACCGTGACCAGCGCGCGGACCAACCGGCGGCCCGGGAACCGGGCGCGGGCCAGCAGCCACGCCAGCGGAATGCCGAGCAGCAGGCACACGGCGGTGGCGGCGGTGGCGGTCTGCAACGACAGCCGCAGCGCGGTCAGCGCACCGGGTTCGGCGAGCCGCTGCGGCAGGCTGGCCCACGGGGCGCGGACCACCAGCCCGGCCAGGGGCAGCACCAGGAACAGCAGGCCCACGAGGGCCGGCACCAGCAGACCCACCGGCACCCGCTGCCCCCGGCCGCGGCGCGACGGACCGGCCGGCTCGGGCCGTACCGCCGTGCCGCTTCCGCCGGTCGAGGTCATCGCCACTACGGAGCCTGGAAGCCGGCGGCGGTCAGGACGGCCATGCCCTGGTCGGACCGCACGTGGGCGACGAAGGCCCGCGCCGCGGCCCGGTTGGGGGCGTTCTTCAGCACGACGATCGGGTAGTCGTTGATCGCGCCGGCGGATTCGGGGAACTCCACCCCGTCCACGTCGGCGGTCGCCGCCCGGGTGTCCGTGCGGTAGACCAGGGCCGCGTCCACCTCGCCGAGTTTCACCTTCGACAGCGCGCCCTTGACGTCCTGCTCCAGCGTGACCGGGGTGAGCTTCACCCGCGCGGCGGTCAGGGCCTGGATGGCCGCCGCGCCGCAGGGCACCTGCGCGGCGCAGAGGGCCACCTTCAGGCCCGGCCCGGTGAGGTCGGCCAACGCCCCGATGCCTTTCGGGTTGCCCTTGGGCACCGCGATGACCAGTTGGTTCTTCACGAACGTGGTCGGCGGGCCGTCGCCGGCGACCGACCGCATGTTCTTCGGCGCGGCGGAGGCGAACACGTCGGCGGGAGCGCCCTGGTTGATCTGGTTGGCCAGCGCGGAACTGCCGGCGAAGTTGAACGTCACCCGCACAGCCGGGTTGGCGGCTTCGAAGTCCCTGCCGATCCGGGTGAACGACTCGGTGAGCGACGCCGCCGCGAACACGGTCACCGTCCCGGTCGGCCCGGAACCGGAGGCCGAGCCGCCGGGCGCGGAACCGGCCGCGTCGGTGCCGCCGCCCGCGCAGCCGGCCAGCCCCGCCACCGCCAGGGCCGTCACGCCGGCCAGCGCGGCGCGGACGAGACGTACGCCTCCCGGGACCCGGATCGCGGTCACGCGCCGACCCGTGCCCGGTGGGTCGGGGCGGACCGCTCCACCACCACCGTGGTCGACTTGATCACCGCGACCGCGACCGACCCGACCCGCAGGCCCAACTCCTCGACCGCCTCCCGGCTCATCAGCGAGACGATCCGGAACGGCCCGGCTTGGATGTCCACCTGCGCCATCACGGTGTCCTTGGCGACCGCGGTGACGATCCCCCGCAGGCGGTTACGCGCCGAGGAATCCTCCGACCGGCCGTTCGCCTCACCCGCCTGCTCGCGGACGAACCCGGCCAACTCGACCCCGTCGATCACCCGGTGGCCCTGCTCGTCGCGCGCGGCGGCCAGCCGGCCCGCGTCGACCCAGCGGCGCACGGTGTCCGCGCTCACGCCGAGCAACTCTGCGGCCTCCCCGATCCGAAACACCGTCATACCGCGCACCCTACCTGGACGCACCTGCCGGGCAAAGGGGCGATATTGCATCGCTTCTGCGGAGAGGGAGGGACTTCTGTCCCGCACATGCGTCCGGGTGGAGCGGTGGAGAGATTTTCCGATCCGGCGGTTTCCGCCATGCCTGGATGGAAAGGTCAGAAGAAGGAAATACTTCCGCAGAGTCGGGAAACGTCATGCAGATCGGTTACAAGCTCTCCAGCGAGGGATTCGGGCCGCACGACCTCATCCGGCAGGCCGTACGGGCCGAGGAGGCCGGCTTCGACTTCGTCGAGATGAGCGACCACTTCCACCCCTGGCTCGACGGTCAGGGGCACTCCCCGTTCACCTGGACCGTCTTCGGGGCGATCGCCACCCGCACCGAGCGGATCGGCCTCGCCACCGGCGTGACCTGCCCGACCGTGCGCTACCACCCGGCGATCATCGCGCAGGCGGCGGCCACCCTGGCGATCGTCTCGAACGGCCGGTTCACACTCGGCGTGGGCGCGGGGGAACGCCTCAACGAGCATGTCGTGGGTCGGGGCTTCCCGGGCGTACGCGGACGGCACGAGCGACTACGCGAGGCGTTGGAGATCATCCGTCTGCTCTGGCGGGGTGGCTACCAGTCCTATGAGGGCAGGCACCTGCACCTGGAGGACGCGCGGGTGTTCGACCTGCCGGACGAGCCGCCGGTGATCGCCGTCGCCGCGAGCGGTCCGGCGTCGGTGGCCATCGCCACCGAACTCGGCGACGGACTGTTCGCCACCGAGCCGAAGCCCGACCTGGTCGAGGCGTACCTCTCCGGCGGTGGCGCCGGCCCGCGCTACGCCGAGGTGCCGGTGGCCTGGGCGCCCGACGAGCAGCAGGCGGTGCGGGCGGCCTGGGACACCAGCCGGTGGGCGGTGACCGGCTGGAAGGTGATGAGCGAACTGCCCAACCCGGTCAACTTCGAGGCCGCCTCCCGCACCGTCACCGAGGACGACATCCGGCAGCAGTTCGCGGTCGGACCCGACCCGGACACGCACGTCGCGGCCCTGCGGAAGTACGTCGACGCGGGCTTCGACCACCTCGTGCTGCAGAACGCCGGCCCGGACCCGGACGGCTTCATCGACTTCTACCGGGACACCCTCGCCGACCGCCTCCGCGCCCTCGGCTGATCCGCCTCCGACCGATCTGGAGATTCACCGTGAAGGCTGTTGTCTACCGTGGTCCGCGCGACGTCGCCGTCGAGGACCGGCCCGACCCCACCATCCAGCGTCCCACCGACGCGATCATCCGCATCACCACCACCAACATCTGTGGCTCCGACCTGCACATGTACGAGGGCCGCACCTCGGTCGAGGAAGGCAAGATCCTCGGCCACGAGAACATGGGCGTCGTCGAGGCCGTCGGCGACGCGATCACCCGGATCAAGGTCGGTGACCGGGTCTCGGCTCCGTTCAACATCGCCTGCGGCACCTGCCGCAACTGCCTGCACGGCTGGACCAGCTTCTGCCTGCGCACCAACCCGACCGAGGGGATGGACGGCGCGGCGTACGGCTACGCCAACATGGGCCCGTACGACGGCGGGCAGGCGCAGTTCCTGCGCGTGCCGTACGCGGACTTCAACCTGCTGCGCCTGCCGCCGGGCACCGAGCACGAGAACGACTTCACCATGCTGTCGGACATCTTCCCCACCGGCTGGCACGGCACCGAGCTGGCCGGGCAGCGCCCCGGTGACACCGTCGCCGTCTTCGGCGCCGGTCCGGTCGGGTTGATGGCCGCGCACAGCGCGCTGATCAAGGGCGCGGACCGGGTGTTCGTCGTGGACAAGGAGACGGACCGCCTGGCCATGGCCGACAAGATCGGCGCGATTCCGATCAACTTCGCCGAGGGCGACCCGGTGCAGCAGATCATGGACGCCACCGACGGCGTCGGCGCGGACTGCGGCGTGGAGGCCGTCGGCTACCAGGCCCACGACCCGTCCGGCGACGAGCACCCGGAGCTGGTGCTGGACAACCTGGTCGACGTCGTGCGCTCCACCGGCGGGATCGGCGTGGTGGGCGTCTACGTGCCGCAGGACCCCAACGGTCCGGACAAGCAGGCGCGGGAGGGCCGGATCGGCTGGCAGTACGGCACGTTCTTCACCAAGGGTCAGCGGATGGGCACCGGCCAGGCCCCGGTGATGCGCTACAACCGGCAGCTACGCGACCTGATCATCGCCGGCCGGGCGCGGCCGTCGTTCCTCGTCTCCCACGAGCTGCCGCTGGCGGAGGCGCCCGAGGCGTACGCCCGCTTCGACCGGCGCGAGCAGGGCTGGACCAAGGTGCTGCTGCACCCCAACGACTGAGTATGCGTACGGACGGCGGGTGCGGCCGGGATTCTCCCCATGCCAACCCGAATCATGATCGCCCTGGCCGCGGTGGGCCTGAGCGGGCAACACCATCATCGAGCTCTGACCGCCGCCACCTCGCCGACCCACGGGACGGGCCGACGAGGTGGCGGCGGTCAGCCGTCGCACTACGCGCGCACCGTCACCGGCGCGCTCGTGGCACGACCGTCGGCGTAGCCCGCCCTCACCGCGATCACGGTCACGGTGACCGCCTTGTCGCGCATCGCGGCCGTCAGCTTCAACGTCTTCGTCGTGCCGCTCGCCACCCCGCCCACTCGCCACTCGTAGCGGTACGAGTCGGCAGCCGGCGTCCACGTGCCGGTGCCCGCCCGCACGGTCTGACCGACCCGGACCGTACCGGTGATCGTCGGCTTGGCCGTGGCCCGCGGCGCCGCGCCCTTGGCCACCGGCGCGGTGGCCGTCGACGTCGCCTGGCCCGGCGCATAGCCGGACCTGGTCGCGGTGACCGTCACGGTCAACCGCTTGCCCAGGCGGGACGCCGGGATCACGTATGACGCACCGGTCGCCCCGCTGATCGCGGTGCCGTCGGCCGCCCACTGGTAGGTGTACGCGGTGGCGGCCGGACTCCACCGCCCGGTCGAGGCGCGGACCGTCGACCCCACGGCCACCGTGCCGGTGATCTTCGGCGCGGTCACCGGCCGGACGGCCTGCGAGCCGGTGATGGTGAAGGCGTCGGCGAGCGACACCGCGTCACTCCAGTCGTCCGGCCGTACCGAGACCGACGCCTTGCCCGTGGCGGCCGAGGTCAGGTCCACCTCGGCGGTGAGGGTCCGGTGGTCGGCGGAGACGCTCCGCACGGTCGCGGTCAGCGCCGTGCCGCCGGCCGGGGTGACCGTGACCCGGTCCTCCTCGTGGAAACCGGTGCCGGTGAGGGTGATGGTGCGTACCCCGCCCGCCGCGACCGACGTCGGCGACACCGACATCACGGTCAGCGGATCGGGGGCCACGTAGAAGGAGTAGTAGGTCTGCAACGACGCGACGCCGTCCGCCGTCAGGCTCGTCACGTAGAGCGTGTGGTAGCCCGAGTTCGGCGGCGTCCACGTGATCGTCGCGGTGCCGTCCGCCGCCGCCGCGACGGTGCCCTCCGCGCCCGGAAGCTGGTAGGCGTACTTCACCGCGCCCGGCTGCCGGGGCTTGAAGGTGAAGGTGCCCGGCGCGATCCGGCCGGAGCCCGACGACGGGAAGTCGGTGGAGACGACCACCGGGGAGTCGGTGACCGACCAGGTGGTGCTGCCCTCGCCGGTCCGCACGCCGGCCGCGTTCCGGGCGACCACCGTGACCCACGTGTAACCGCGCTTCGTGAGCGTGTAGTGGAACGCCACCGTGCCGTCGGCGGCGGCCGGCAGCACCTGCCGGGTCGCCGGGTCGCTGTTGAGGACCACCTCGTACTCCACGGCATTCGCCATCTCGGTGCCCGCCGTGAAGGTGGCCGTCGAACCCACCACCTCCCCGCCGGTGCGGGTCACCCACGGCTTGGCGTCCCACACCGAGATGGAGACGAACCTCGGCTCGGACAGGGTGCCGTCGGCACTGCGACTCTGCACCATCAGCGCCCGCGTGTTCATGTTCTCGTTGGTGGCGGTCCAGGTCAGGTCCGCGGTGCCGTCCGCGCGGGCCGACAGGACGTTCTTCTGGTCGGGCTCGTCGCCGCTGCTGTCCCGGTCCCAGTAGAGGTAGGCCACGACGTCGGGCATGCGCGGGGCCAGGTGGAACCGGAGCGACGATCCGATGATCACGGCCCGGTCGACGTCGCCGGTGACCCGGGGCGCGTTGTCGACGACGAACGTGTAGGCCCGCTCCGGGTGCGTCGTGCCGTCACCGGTGACGCTCCGCACGTACAGCGTCTGCCGCCCGGTCCGGGTCGGGGCGATCATCGCGGTGGCCTTGCCGTCGGCGTCGGCCGCAATCGAGCCGGACGGGCCGTCGTCGTCGATGCGCCAGGCGAACGACTCCGTGCCCGCGACGTTGGCGCTGAACTCGAACGCGCCGGGTACGCCGACGCCGTAGTCCAGGTTGGTGCCCCAGTCCGGGTACGCGGCGGAGAAGACCGAGGGCCTCGTCTCCCGTACCCAGAACTCGTAGTGGGTCGACTCCGACCAGTTCCCGGCGCGGTCGACGGCGTACACGGTAACCGCGTGGTAGCTCGCGCTGCTCGGCGTCCAGGTGACGGTCGCCGGCCCACCGAGGCCCGTCGCCGGGACCGTGGCGTAGTCGTCGCCGCCGCCCGCCTCGCCGGAGTAGAACCGGTACTGGTAGCTCACGGTGTCGTCGGAGGACGAGGTGAAGGTGAAGCTTCCGGTGTCGCCGACCGCGCCGCCGGCGTTGTCCCAGTCCCCGGTCGGATACTTCGCCGACGCGACGGCCGGCGCCGGACCGCCGGTGCGGTCGACGGTGAAGTAGCAGGTGTCGCTCCACGGCGACGTGTCGTCGCCGTCGAGGACGCGGACCCGCCAGGCGTACGTGACACCGTCCAGTTGGCGCGCGGGGTCCTCAAGTTGGATGTACACCCGGTTGTTCCGCTGGTCGACCCCGTCGCGCCACTGCTGCGGCTCGTCCGGCCTGGTGACGTCCCACACCTGGAAGTCGGCCTGCGGGTCGGTGCTGCTCGGAGTGCCGCTGTAGGTGCCCTGAAGCACCACGGCGTTGGCGTCGTTGAGCCGCACCGGGCTCAGGTAGGGCCCCGGCGCCTGCGGAGCGCAGGCCTGACCGGCGGTGGTGAGTGCGGTCGGCCCGCCAACGTCGGCGGCGGCCGGGGCGGCGTGTACGCCGACCGCCGTGCCGCAGCCGACCGCGAGAGTCAGGGTGATAGCGAAAATACGCCGAAAAGCGCGCGCGTGGGCACGCATGACGTCCTCCCCGTGATGATGGCGGGCAACACGGTGAGCGCCCGCCGAGGAAGGATCGCACGGGTGGCCGGCATCGAGGACACCCGTCTCCTCCGATCAGGACGGTCGGGTCGGCACCGCTGGCCGATCGGCCAGCAGACAGGCTGGCGCCGTTCGGAGGGGTCAGCGGTCGGGGCGCCGGACGAACTCCTCCACCCCGGTGCAGACGCGGCCGAGCGCGTCGGCGGAGCGGGCCAGCGGGCCGGGCACCATCATCGAGTGGTCGGCGTCGGCCACCTCCACCACGTACGGGCTGAGTCGGCGCGCCACCTCGGCGTCCCAGGACGGGTCGGCGGTGCCGCCAGCCAGCAGGAACGGCGCGGTGGCCCGGCCCAGCGGGTCGCGTACGGCCGCCTCGTGCAGCAGCGGGGTCAGCCAGACCGCCGGGATGCCCCGGTCGGCGGCGAGCGGAGCGGCGAAGCTGCCGAGCGACTTGCCGACCAGCAGGTCGACGCCGGCGTCGAGGACCGGCGTCAGTTGCTCGGCCACCCAGCCGGGCGCCGCGTCCAGGCGTAGCTCGTCCAGCCGCTGCCAGCTCACCTCGTGCACGTCGAAGCCGAGCCGGCGCAGCGCCTCCCCGACGTAGACGAAGAGCGGGCCCCGGGTGTCGTAACCGCGTCCCGGGGCGAGCACCGCCCGCCGATCCGTCATGATCGCCTCCCTCCCACCCCGCCGGACGTCACGCTAGCCGCTCGACCGCGCCGCCGGGGTCCCGTGCCCGCGCTACGGGGCCATCCGGCCGACCCCGGCCCGCTAGGGTCCGGTCATGAGCGTGCATCCCCGCGTGGTCGCCGACGACTTCCCGGCCACCCTGGCCTTCTACACCGCGCTGCTCGGCGAGCCGGAAAAGGTGGTCGACGACTTCGAGTACGCCGGCTTCGACGCGGCCGGCGGGACCGTGCTCGCGCTGCTGGGCCGGCGGGCGGCCGAAGCCGTGCTCCCGGTCGGGCGGGGCGACGGCGGCGTGCTCGTCGTCGTGCCGGTGCCCGATGTGGACGCCGCGGTGGCCGCGCTGCCCGCCGGGACGGTCGTCGTCGAACCCGCCGACCGACCCGGCTGGGGCGTCCGCTCCGCCTACCTGCGTGACCCCGAGGGCAACCTGGTCGAGGTGCAGTCCTGGCTGCCCCGCTGACCGGGCACGACCGGCGGGCTCACAACCGCTCCGGCGTCCGGATGCCGAGCAGATCGAGGCCCTGCCGGAGCACCCGAGCGGTCACGTCGCACAACGCCAGCCGGCTGTCCCGGACCGGCTCCTCGGCCCGCAGCACCGGGCACCGCTCGTAGAACGCGCTGAACGCGACCGCGACCCGGTGCAGATACCCGGCCAGGTGGTGGAACTCCAGACTGCCGGCGACCTCCTCGACCACCGGCGCGAAGCCGACCAGCTCGAACGCGAGCGCCCGCTCGGCCGGCTCGGCGAGCGAGATGTCCGCCTCCGGCCGCGCCGCCGCGCCGGCCCGCCGGAAGATCGACCGGATCCGGGAGTGCGCGTACTGGAGGTACGGCGCGGTGTTGCCGTCGAGCGACAGCATCCGCTCCCAGTCCAGCACGTAGTCCCGGTGCCGATCGCTCGACAGGTCGGCGTACTTGATCGCGCCGATGCCGACCGCGCGCCCCACCTCGGCCGCCTCCGCCTCGCCCAGCTCCGGGTTGCGCTCGCGGGCGAGCGCGGTGGCCCGCTCCACCGCCTCGGTGAGCAACCCGACCAGTTTCACCGCCCCGCCGGCCCGGCTGCGCAGCATCCGCCCGTCCGGCCCGAGGATCGACCCGAACCCGACGTGCTCGGCCCGGGCCGGTGGGGTCAACCAGCCGGCCTGCGCGCCGGTCGCGAAGACCATCTCGAAGTGCCGCCGCTGCGGCGACCCGACCACGTAGAGCAGGCGGGTCGCGCCGAGCGTGCCGGTCCGGTGGCGCAGCGCGGCCAGGTCGGTCGCCGGATAGCCGTACCCGCCGTCGGACTTGCGCACGATCAGCGGCAGCGGCTCGCCGTCCCGCCCCACCGAACCGGGCGGGAAGACGCAGTCGGCGCCCTCGCTGCGCCGCAGCAACCCGAGCCGGTCCAGCTCGTCGACCGTCGGCGCGAGCAGGTCGTGGTAGCTGCTCTCGCCCCGGAAGTCGTCCCGGGAGAGGGTCACGTCCAGCAGGTCGTACACGGTCAGGAAGTAGCTCTCGGACTGCGCCACAAGCAGCCGCCACAGCCGCAGCGTCGTCGGGTCGCCGCCCTGCAACGCCACCACCCGCAGCCGGGACCGGTCCCGGAACCCCGGATCGTCGTCGAACTTCGCCCGCGCCGCCGTGTAGAACCCGTCCAGGTCACCCATCGACAGTTCCTGCGCCGCCTCCGCCTCACCGAGGTCGGCCAGGTGCTCGATCAGCATCCCGAACGGCGTGCCCCAGTCGCCGAGGTGGTTGGCGCGCACCACCCGGTGCCCCAGCCACTCCAGCACCCGGGCCGCCGCGTCCCCGATCACCGCCGACCGCAGGTGGCCGACGTGCATCTCCTTCGCCACGTTCGGCGCCGAGTAGTCGACCACCACGGTCTCCGGCCCGGCGGCCACCGGCACCCCGAGCCGCGGATCCGCGGCAAGCGCGGAGACCAGACCGCCGAGCGCCCCGTCCGCGACGGTCAGGTTGAGGAAACCCGGCCCGGACACCTCGACCGCCGCGCAGAGGTCGGCCAGCTCCGCGCGGTCCCGTACCTCCGCGGCGATCGTCCGCGGCGGCCGGCCGAGCCGCCGGGCCAGCCCGAGCGCCGCGTCGGACTGGAAGTCCGCGTGCTGTGAGCGCCGCACGACCGGGTCCACCGGTCCGCCGGCCACCGCCGCGAACGCCGGCGCCAGCCGGTCGGCAAGCAACTTCTCAAGATCCATGGGTACGCCGATCTCGCTCGATCCGCCGCGCGGATCACCGGTTGGGAAGGCGGCGGAGCGAGGACGATCGACGACGACCGGCGGCTCGATCCGCCGGTCGCAGGAGAGGAAAGCTCAGCGCAGGCGGTCGCGGGACCGCCGGCGTCGCAGCGCGCCGAGCCGGACGTCGGGGTACGCCGTCGGGTACGCCTGCGAACTGCTCATGCCGGCAGCGTAACCGGCCGGCCCGGGTCCGGCGCAAGCGCGTACCCGGACCGGCCGTCGGCGTACCCCGATCGTCAGGCCGGCGTGGCGGCGGTCTTGCGGTAACGCTCGGCCCGCCGCCGCACCTGGGTGTACGCGCTGGTCAGGCCCATCGCCCGGCGGACCTCGACGAGCGTGGCGTGCACCTGCGCCCGGGTCCGTTCGGTGCCGGCGACGATCAGCTCGTCGACCAGGCCGGGCTGCGCCTCGAAGCGGGCCCGGCGCTCGCGGACCGGGTCGAGGAAGCGGTTGAGCGCCGTGGCGAGCGCCTCCTTGACCTCGACGTCGCCCACCCGCCCGGCCCGGTAGCGCGTCTTGAACTCCTCGACCTGCGCCCGGTCCGGGTTGAACACGTCGTGGTAGGCGAAGACCGGGTTTCCCTCGACCGTCCCGGGCACGTCGGCGCGGACCCGGTTCGGGTCGGTGTACATCCCCATCACCTTGCGCCGCACGGTCGCCGCGTCGTCGGAGAGCGCGATCGCGTTGCCCCTGCTCTTGCTCATCTTTCCGGCGCCGTCCGTGCCGGCGAGCGTCGGCGTCTCCGACATGATCAGGTCGGGCACCGGGAAGACGTCGCCGTAGAGGTGGTTGAACCGACGGGCGATCTCCCGGGTCACCTCGACGTGCGCCGCGTTGTCCTTCCCCACCGGCACGACCTGCCCCTTCACGCAGAGGATGTCGGCCGCCTGGAGGACCGGATAACCGAGCAGGCCGTACGGCATCTCGTCCTTGCCGGCGTCCCGGGTCATCTCCTTCAGCGACGGCACCCGTTCCAGGCGGGGCACCGTGACCAGGTTCTGCAACAGCGTGTTCAGGTCACCGACCTCGGGGATCGCCGACTGGAGATAGAACGTGGCGCGCTCCGGCTCGACGCCCGCGGCCAGGACGTCGGTGACCATCTCGCGAGCGTTGCCGGCGACCTGCTCGATGTCGGCGCGGGTGTTCCTGGTGGTGAGCATGTGCAGGTCGGCGATGATGAAGAAGCTCTCGTAGCGCTGGTGCAGCCG